>CAVYVK010000001.1:0-384371 GCA_963771935.1 uncultured Planctomycetaceae bacterium
ACAGGGAATGTCCCGCCAGGCCCCGCCAGTGCCTTCCCCGCCGCTTCCACGTCGGTCCAGTCGATTACCTGTGTGGTCGCCATCGTTGCCTTCCTTACTTTGCGTACTTGGCCTGGAGCCGGGTCAGTTCCGCCCGCTCAGCAGCCTCCTGCTCGTCGGCGAGCCTCTGCTCGTATTCGCCCAGGACGCCTTTCTGGTGCAGCCAACTCTGCAAGGCCCGCTCCACATCCGAGTAGGTGAAGGCCGGATCGCCCCAGCAGGGGTGGGCCAGCGTCATGCGGAGGAACCGGACCTTGCCCTCGGCGGCCGTGAAGAACTCCTCGTAGAAGCCGTGCCTGTTGAAGTGGGCGATGTGGCCGAAGGTCAAGGCCAGCCGCCGATAGAACGTGTCGGGGAACTCCCTCTCGGCAAAGTCCGACTCCACGAACCGGACGAACCGGCGGGCGAAGCGGGCCTTCTCCTCGGCACCTTCCCATCGGGTCGGTGCGAACTGGTCTGCGGTGAAATCCTTGGCGGTGCCGAACATGCAGCCCTCGGTAAGTCGTTGATGTTTTTCTCTCTAACATGCCTGCACGCCAGAGTGATTGCCGTTCAGGATTTCGCCTTGTTCCTTGCCTCAATCGGCCTGAAGAGGAACCGCTTTGGGTTGCCCACGAAGCCCCCCTCTCTACGTCCCTATTACCTCTGCCAGTGCCTTCTCCGCAGCCTCCTGAGTGGCCCACAGTTCGCCGCCGTCCCAAACGCACTTGCCGGTTTCCGCAAGCTCTCGCTGAGGGCTTGTGACCTGATAGGACATGAACGCCCACCGCTTCAGGACCGGCTGGTAAAACTGCTGAAGTCGGCCTTCGTGGTTCCAACAGCCGACGTGGACCAGGCCCATGCCCAGCGCATCGCCGTCCGGGCCGGACATCTCTTCGCCCAGGACACCCAGCATGGGAGCGCTGGTCAGGTCGTCCGTGCAGCCTTCGGGGAGCCAGGCGAGTTCGTCGTCCGTCACCAGTGGCTCCAGCAACTCGTGCATGACGGCGGCCGAATCGAAAGCTGGCTCGCACTGGCCCTTCTCGTCCCGGCGCTGAAGAGCCTGTAAGGACGCTGCTCACGCTTTGTAACGGTGATGACCAGCTTGCCGTGTTCGTCAACATGCCATCGCATTGCCTTATCCCTCATGCGGGTCACAGAATCACCGTCGTTGATCGGAAAGAGGGCGGGCGTTGATTTCGGGTCGGGGCAGGGCGGGTATTTCTACCACTTACGCTTGTGAAGCTGCACCGTGCCCGCCGTCACAAGCGCCCGCCCCGCCTCCCTGGAGTGCCTGGGGAGCAGAAGTACCTCATGGTCCCTCCCGCCAGCCCGGTCGATTCACCAGGGAGGTTGCCCCGAAAGAGTATTTGGGCAATCTGCTGAGTTGCTCAGACCTGCCCATGCGCCGCCCCCCGCATCGCTTGCACGCCTCGGCTGCAAGAGTCGCCCAGCGAGACGGTCACGCCCCGCCGGCAAGCTGCTGCCGACGCACGACGGCGCTGGCCTCCCCGGTGGGTGCGGCGTACAGGTCGCCGGTCAGGGCGTCGGCGACCAGCCAGTGCTGGGCGGGTTCGTCGGAATTGCCGAGGTTGAGGCCGTGTTCGTCCAGCCATCGGCGCACGTCGGCCCGGTGGGTGAAGTCGAGGTATAGCCAGTTGTCGGACATCCCGCAGGCGTAGGAAGCGCCGTCGTCGTAACAGGCTTCATCGCCTGACGGCTCCCAAAACAGGGCCACGAATCTGCGACCGCCTCGGTAGCCGAAAGAGGCGAGGAATCCAGCCGGGAGCGTGAAGGGAGCTTTGTGGAGCATGGGGGGTTCCTTTTTGACGAGTCGAGGATCAAAAGCCAAGGGCCAGAAACGTCGCTGACGCTGGCGGACGACGAGGTAGGCGGGGAGGGCGACCCCGCCTCGACCAGTCACGCCGCCATGTCAATCGCCACTTCCAGGGCACGGCGGTTGAGGTTGGCGCCGTCGCCGAACCAGAGCGAATTCAGCCGGTTGTCCTCGCTGCGCCCCCGGCTGTAGGTCAACCACTCGCTGACTCCGTTGTAGGCCGTCCAGTAGCTTCCCCGGATAGACGGCAGGTTGTTGCCCCGGCCCGCTTCGGCCAAGGCCATGACTTCCTCCATGATGTTCGCCATCCGGGTGCCGGCTTCCTTGTCGTCCTCAACCTTGAACACCTTCTTGACGTAGCGGCGCAGGTCGGCCTGGCTGATGCTCTTGCGGGCCAGCAGGCGGTACTGCTCGGCGGTGGCCTCGAACTCGGCGTTCGCCAGGTTCATGACCTCCCGGATGTTCGCCAGGTTCTCCAGTACATCCCTGGTGTGCTTCACCCGGATCAGCCGGCTGGCGTCGGAACCGTGCGCCATCGACAGGGTGTTCTGGCAGACGACCCGGATCGGGGTGAATCCGCAGCGGACGGCGAGGCTCCCGTCATGGCCGTGGCTGAGCAGGAGGTACTTCTCGACCTCATCCCCCTCGGCAATCACCAGCGGGTCACGGTTCAACTTGGCGAGAACCCAAATGCGGCTGCCGTTGCGTAGGCTGCCCGCCGTGTGCAACGCCGCCTCCCGTGAGTCGAGGAAGGGCTTGAACCAGGAAAAGGCGTCCTTGTTCTGAAGCGGGGCGTAGCGGGGGCCGACGACGCCCAGCACCTTCGAGTCCGAACTGCGCCGGACAGCCCGGTGATCGACCTGGGCCTGCGTGTCGGCGGTGACGAGCGGGACCAAATCCACGGACCAGTCCAGCCCCGCCTTCTTGGAGGCCGCTTGCCAGTCGTAGAGGTCGGCTTCGTCCAGGGTGGTGCCGAGGCCGTGCCACGGAAGCTGCCCGAAGTAGGCCATCGTTTCGACTTCGTGTGCCATCTCAGTTCTCCATGCGAGATCGTTTTCTTCAACACTTGTTCTGCACGCCACACGGAGCAGCGTTCAGGAAAATGCACAACATTTCCTGGCGGTGAAGCACGGCCTGGTGCTGGGCCGGACCCACCCGACCCACCTTGACCGAGAACTGAACCATGCCGGCTGGTGCCACAAAGATTCTGAACGCACGACACCTTCGGGTGCAGGGTAATCAGGCAACAACAGTCAGGCGGGCGAGGCAGTGGCGATTCTCCGGTCGATTCCGGCCCAGCTTCCCGCACGCCGAGTCAGTGAGCCGCAGAGGGTTCCGTCCATGATGTTTGCGAAGATCAAGCTGATCGCCGTTCAGGGCGGGTACGAGGCGTTCGTGGAGAGCAGACACGGCAGTTGGGGGCCTTGTCCCGGCGCTTCCCCCGACGAGCCGCTGGGCCATGCCATCCGGGAGATTTGGCTGGGCGGCGACCTGGACGAGCCGATCAAGCTGGAAATCACCAGCGAATGCCACAACGAGCCGGACCCGGCCCTGGCCGACCACAAGGCAACGCTCTGCAAGCACTGCCACCACTTCGTTGAAGCCAACGACGAGCGGGACGTTGCCGGGGGTTGCGCCGCCTTCATCCATCTGGAAGACGGCGAGCAGGAGTTCGACCACGACGCCGAGCCGGGAAACGTGACAAAGACGCTGGCCGAGTGGCGGCGGGACCGGCCTGAATTGTTCCAGACCTACCCTGATGGAAAGATCGGGCCGAACAGCATCTACCACCAACAGCCCGGAAAGAAATGAGTTCGTAGGCCGGCGGACAGGAGTGCGGAACGGGTAGGCGATTCGGCTCCGGGTCCGAGGAATTCTGAACGCCTTGCACGTTCATGTGCAGGATAGGCATGATCGCATTACCCATCGTTGATAAGGCCCGCCGCCCGAACACGACAATCATCCGTGACCTGGACTGGTACGACTACTTCCTGGTGTCATTCTCCGGCGGCAAGGACAGCATCGCCTCGGCCCTGAGCCTGCTCAAGAAGGGTGTGGCGAAGGAGCGCATCATCCTGATGCACCAGCACGTTGACGGGCATCCCGGCGTTGACATGCCGTTCATGGACTGGCCTTGCGCCGAGAGCTACTGCCGGGCGTTCTCTCAGGCGACCGGCCTGCGGCTGATCTTCCAGTGGCGGCATGGCGGCTTTCACCGGGAAATGATGAAGGAGAACGCCAGGATCGCCCCGGTGTCGTTCGAGTACCTGGGCGGGGGCATCGGCACGGCGGGCGGGGTGCGGGGCAAGGTCGGCACCCGACGGCTGTTCCCCCAGGTGACGGCGGACCTGAGCAAGCGGTGGTGCAGCCCGTCGCTCAAGATCGACGTTGCAAGCATCGCCATCAACAACGAGCCTGCCTTCAAGGGCAAGCGCCTGCTGTTCCTGTCGGGCGAGCGCCGCCAGGAGAGCGCCGCCCGCAGCCGCTATGCCGAGATGGAGCAGCACCGGACGCACGCGAAGTGCCGGCCCGTTGACCACTGGCGCATGGTCATCGACTGGAACGAGGAAAGGGTCTGGTCCGTCATGCGGGAGTTCAACGTCATGCCCCACCCGGCTTATCGCCTGGGCTGGGGTCGGGTGTCCTGCCTGGCGTGCATCTTCGGCCTGGCCGACCAGTGGGCCAGCGTGCGGCTGATCGCCCCGGACCTGTTCAGCCGGATCGCTCAGTACGAGCAGGCATTCGGCAAGACGATCCATCAGGGCAAGAGCGTAGTGGACCTGGCCGACCGTGGAACGCCGTACCCGGACTGTTACAACCCGGAGCTTGTGGCCCTGGCGATGAGTCGGCACTACCCGGCGCACCTGGCCCTCACCGACAACTGGTTCTTGCCGCCTGGGGCTTTCAAGCACTGCGGCGGGCCAAGCTGAAAATCCTGAACGCCCTCGACCTTCGGGTGCAGGATAGACAGTGGCCGATCACATTTTCGGAGGGTGCGATGATTGCCGATTTCGTGAGTGAGGTTGTTGAGGGGGAAGGCGGGTCCGGCTCCGTCTACGTTTCCGGGTTCAATCCGAAGGGGGAGGAGCCGTTCTTTGTCGGCGTCTGTACGGATTCCCAGGAACCGACGTACACAAGCGGCATCCCGGCAACCAACGAGAACATCAAGGGGGTGGAAGAGGCGCTGGCGGCGGCCGGGCTGAACGTCATCACTGACCCGGAAGAATGGGACGAGCAGCTTGATCGCTGGTGCGACCTGGGCGGTGGCTTCTAACCGCAGGTGTTTGCAAGGGCGAGCGCTGCCCCGGCGACTGCCCTTGTCGGCCAGCAGCCAACCAAGGACTTGCACTTGAACTAACCCTCCGACGGGGCCGGGCGTTGCTGCGTCAGCGCCCGGCCCTCCCACTTTTATTCCGAACGCCTTCGACTCTGACGTGCAGGGCAATAGGAGTCAAGCAAATCAATATGGAGGGTGAACACGATGGCCGTTTCTCCGTCTCACGACGCCCATTTCGACCTGGAGCGGCTGCTTGAGGAAGTCTCCGTCCTGGGGCCGGGGATGTGGGAGAACGAGCAGACGCCGACGCTGGGCGAATGATATGCCGTCTGCAACGACAACGGCATCATCGCCTATTTCGGTAAGGAAGTGGACGCCTATCGCTTCCGCCTGGACTACATCAACCGGATTTTGAATCCTTAAACTCTTACGGAGGGAAACCTTGAACGTCAAGCAGTGCAGTTTCGTGGAGTCGTCCGAGGTTTTCGAGGGTTGCCCGTTGGCGCTGGACGCCTTTGCGTGCAGCGAGCCGGCGTGCAGTTGGGGCGACAACAAGCGTTCGCTGGTGACGCCGGACGTGATCCGCACGGCGCTGGAGGATGCCGTCAGCCTGCCCGAACCGGCGGACGACGAGGCACCGACCGAGGAACAGAAGCAGGTGGCGATTGTGGTCGGCCGCCTGGACACCCTGGGCGAAACGTACATCGACCTGGAAAACTAACCCCTGGCAAGGGAGGAAACAAACACAAGCGGCTAATGGTAGCTGGCATCTCCGGCGTCGGCATCTGCCTGATTCCAAAGAATCCTGAACGCAGCGGGCCTTCCTGTGCAGGAGAAGTAAGAGTTGCACTTGTACCCGTGCGGATACCGCTCCTCGTCGCCGGCCTGTGCGGGCCGGGGCGCAGCACCACGACGACGGACCCTGCGGCGAGGCGGGGCCGGTTCAGAGAAACAATTCTGAACGATCCGTCCGTTGGCGTGCATCACAGGTAACGGGTAGCAGTTGTGTCTACTCAATTTACTCAACACAGGAGAACAACAATGGCCGAGCGAGTCGTCAACTTCCGGGGCGGGGAGCAGATCGTGGTCCCGTACCTCCTCGAAAAAATCGTGACCAGCCACAACCCCCGCAAGCCGATCCGCAGGCTCCAGCGCGAGGGCTACGTCCCGCTGGAATTGGTCCACGGCCTGGCCCTCTCCGACGACCCGGCCAAGAACGCAGAATTCGTCGCGCTCATGGCCCAGGAGCCGGAGATCGTCACCCTGGCCCGCTCCATCCACAATATCGGCCAGTGCCAGCCCATCGTGCTGCGGACCTACCGAGCCAAGACCGGCCAGGACGCCGAGGGCAACAAGGTCTACGAGCAGCGGGGAGGCGTCGGGGCCGGCGAGCGGCGTGTCCTGGCCTGCGCCTACCTCGAAGCCGAGCGGCGCATCCAGGAGAGCAAGGGCGAGACGCCGAACCGGGACAAGCCCTGGACCGTGGACGCCATCTGCCTCGACCACATCACGGTCGAGGAGGCCGGCGAGATCGGCTGGGACGAGAACGACCAGCGGCAGCAGATGACCGACCTGGACTACGGCGAGCGGTTCGACGCCCTGTTGCGGCAGGAAAATCCGCTGACGCAGAAGCCGTACACCATTCACGAGGTCGCAGACAAGTACGGCAAGAACTACCATTGGGTGCGGGGCCGGGCCGCCCTGCCGTACCTGCCGGTGGAGCATCAGCGACAGGTCGAGGACGACGCCTGCAACATCACGGAAGCCTGCACCCTGGCCCTTCGTTGCAAGGCCAAGGCCCTCAACGAACAGACGGGCGCAGCAAATGGGGATAAAGACGCTGCGCCCGCTGTGGCCAACCTGGGCGTGTACGAGCAGCCGGCGCAGCCAAAGCCCGCCGAGAGCATCGGCCGTCCGGTGGAGAAGCTGCACAGTCGCCGGGAGCGTCGGGCCACCCTTGCCCTGGCCGAAGTCCAGGCCCTCTTCGACGCCACGCCCGAAGCAAACAACGAACGCCGGACGGCCTTTGCCGAAGTCATGGGTCTGTCGCTCGAACAGGCGGCGAAAGACTCCATCGCACGCAAGGAAGCGAAGGAAGTCAAGGAAGCACGGGAGGCGGTTCGGCGTGCCCGCAAGGGGGTGGCGGCTTGAGTGATTGACTTCGCCTTTCAGGCCATGACCACCGAGCGCATCGTGCTGGACAGCGATGAACGCCTACTGATCGACCCGGAGATGACCCTCGCTCACGCCGCCCAGGTCACTGCGCTGCACCCCAGGACCGAGCCGCTTTTGCGGATAGGGGCGAAGTCCACCGCCGCCGGACGTGTGACATCGAGCAAGCGATGGCCGACTGAACAGAGGCCATCCGGCTTGACAGTCCGGCGGCGTGGGCTTGGGTCTACGGGGCGTCAGTCTATTGGGAATGGGGCGAAGATGAATCGGCCCTCCGGGACGACGAAGAAACGGCGGATACAGCCGCAGCGCGTTAGCGCATGACTTATTCGCATTGGCTTGCGTCGATGATTTCCACCGCCGCCTCCTTCATCCTCTTGAGCCGTTCCTCCGGGGTGCCTGAGATACCTAACTTCTCCCTGCTGACGACGGAGATAGGAGAGAATACCTGGAAAATGGCCTTTATTTCATCGGTCCCTTCGGCGTAATCAGTCACACGAGCAATCATACCCTTCTTGACCCTGACCTGGGCTACCGTCAACAGCACAAGTCTCCGCTCGTCAGGAGGCAGGGCGTTCACAAATCTCATCAACTTCGCTCCCACCGCCTTCTCTTCGAGCGTGGCCTCCTTGTATTCAGCGCCTTCGTAATGCCCGAAGAACAACTCGTTGAAGGGCCGGAGGGATTTCACAGGCGTCACGTCAACTTCGTTCGCAACGAAGGTTTCGGCCTTTTCCTTCGACAAGCCGGATTCGGTAAGCGACCGCACGGCGGCCTGTTGAAGCGTTTCGCCCTCGGCCGGTTGGGACAAGCGAATGCTGCTCTTGGCAAAGCGCTCCTCGACTTGGAAAAAGGCTTGCGTATCCTGGTGGCCTTGTTGAGCCAATGTCAGGGTGAGGTTATTCGGCTTGGTCTTCAGCAGGCTCTCGCACCACAGGTCAAGGCACGCGCGTTCCAACTCGGCGCTGCTGGTGCGTACCCGCTCGTCAACGATGTCCTTGACGACCTTGGCAGTCACATAGCGGTGGAAAGCCTCCATCAAATCACCGAGCGGCGGCGAAACGGGCTGCTCGCCTGCCGACGTGGCGGATGTGGTGCCGAAGTCGCCAGAGGAGGGCGGGGCTATGCTATGACGAGTCGCCATTCCACCGCTCCTTGCGCCAGTGGCCAGCAGAACGAGCCGGGCAAAGAGGTAACGCAGCTTGTCGCCCACCGCAAGCCCAACAAAAGAAAGCGGCCTGGCCGCCTTCACTGGCAAATTCACACCCGGCGCACAGCAGCCCCGAAAAAGCCTTGCAGAACGAGCAGTTACGGCGGTCCAGCCATCCAGCGTGCGCAGTCCCTCCCCTTGCCTGCTTCGGCTCTGACGCTTCAACCCGCCTGTCCCGCCGCCTCGATCAGCCGGAACTGTGGAATTTGGGCGTCCAGGGCCGGTTCAGGCGCTCGACTTCGAGGGCGAAAGCCTCGATCTCGCAGTCATTGAAGGAGATGAAATCCGTAAAGTAGATACTTCTTTTCTCCTGTTCTCCTCCGGCGACGACCTCCGGCTTGTACCGGGTCCAGGTGGAGTGGAACCACTGCCTACCCAGGTCGCTGGGGGCCTCGTCTTTCGGCAGCCCGTAGGTGGTCGCCCGGTTGTCGGGATGGTTAGCCCCGAACCACTGCTTCGGCTTCAACACCCTGATGACGCCCAGGTTGCAAAGCAGCTTCAGGAACTTCTCGGCCTTCTTGCAACGGCTGCCCTGGTCGCTGGGAATGTGCCAGAAGATCGGCAACCTGGCACAAAGATGCGGCACGAGGCTTGCAGGAAGCTCCTTGCCGGGGTACTTGGTCACGAGTGCCTTGACGCAGTGGGCAGCCTGGTACACCGAGGGGATGTCGCACTTGAGCAGGGCCGCCCCACCTTCCTTTACCGCCAGCTTCTCCTCGAACGTGAGGCTGAAATCCTCGCCGCTGATGTCGAACGAGAAGTGCTTGCCCGTCTTGAGAACGTGCCAGGTGGACGGGTCGGCGAAGATGAAGCCGATGCGGTCGCAGTACGCCTTCACCTTGGCGAAGATGGCCGTGGACTCGTCGGGGCGCTCTTGGCCGAGGTTGCCGTCCGCTGTCTTCCGGGCGGTGTAGGCGTCGGTGCGCAGGAGTTCGGACACGTTCTCGGCGCTGAGGCGATCCGAGAATGACGTATCCGGTATCATCTCATAGAATTCCTCGATCTTGGCCAGCGCTTCGTCGGGATCGAGGCCGTCTACCAGGATCAGGTGCCGGAGGGCCGGTGCCGCCCAGGAGCCGATGGTGTCGTCCGGCATCGCCTCGGTGCCAAGGACGACGCCCGTGAGGAAGGCCAGGTGGCGGCCCTTGAGAGGCTGAACCTTGCCCATGCCGTTGCCGCCGCCCGTCCGGGTCGTCTTCTTGCTGCCGATCTTGACCTGCTTGGACGGCATCGGGCGGATGTTCGCCTTGATGAACTCGAAGACCTGGGAGAGCGGCACGGCCTGGCGATCCTTGTCCTTGACGTATGCCATGAAGC
Organism: uncultured Planctomycetaceae bacterium; assembly: GCA_963771935.1. Classification (GTDB taxonomy): domain Bacteria; phylum Planctomycetota; class Planctomycetia; order Gemmatales; family Gemmataceae; genus UBA4732. Next base: position 9,832 of record CAVYVK010000001.1, read on the forward strand.
GAACGAGGTTCTGCTTCAGGTGGACCTCCCCCGGCAGGTTCAGCCACTCGTCCGTGACGGTGATGCGGTCGGCGGCGTAGGGAAGGCGGAAGTTGTGGTTGGCGGCGGGATATGTTTCCAGCCCGGTGAGTGGGTGGAAATCCTCACTTTTGACTTTTTCGGACTTGTATTTCAGCAGCTTGTCGAGGCTTTCGTCTTCGAGGAAAGCCAAGACCTTCTGGACATCGCCCCTAATATCTTCTAATAACGAGGGCTTGGGAAGGAGGCCGACCAGATGCAGCCCGCTAATACCGTGGCGGTTGAGGACGTAGAACCAACGGGCATGAGGGAAGAAATCGGGAAGTTGGCTAATAACCGCCAGCACGTCGAGGAAGTAGTTAATATCGCCGCCATGATAATCCACGTCGATGGCGAACCAGCGTGTCAGGTTATTACCCCAGCAGCCGTATATTTCCTTTCCACGGAGATGTTCACGAACCTTGGCACGGCTCAGGTACTTGTCGTGGGTGCGCCAGCCCGGTTTGACGTTCGCTCCATTCTTGCGCTTGCCGGCGTCCCATAGGCTATGCCGGTATCGGTTCTGGCTCGCCACGAAGAAGTCGTAGTATTCTTGGGAGGCGATGGTTTCGGGACGGGGGTTATATTCCCTGGTTTGTTCGTGGGGATAAAGAGGAATGCCGAGATCAGGTCCAAACTCGGGCACAAAGTCTTCGGGGCGGAAATATGCCGTGGGTTTCGCTCCAGGGATCGCCCTCCGCCGACCCAGCATCCACAGTTCGTTGGTCGCCAGGCCAGAGGGAATATCACGATAATCCTGATATGTCTGTTGAATTTCATCCGTGAGCATACTATATTATAGTGTCAGCAATGACATTTTCGTGAGCAGCCCCAGGAAATGTTGAAAATGTTTCCTGGGGTATTTTTTTCCTCCCAACGGCGACTCTTATCATCCGGCGTCATGCTCAGCCAACCAGTTCTTATTCTGAGAAGCCCTTGCCAGTTCTTTTTCTGAGAAGCCCTTGCCGGGACCAATCTCTTGCTGGCCCGTAGACGTTGTAGACGTTGTAGACGTTGTTTCTAATGGCCGAGTAAGCCGGCAGGCGTCTCAATGACGCATCTCGATCCTTTGGAACAACGTCCACAACCTCTACAACGTCTACACCCCATTTTCCTGGTTGACAGATTCGATTCTCGTGACTACGCTAACAACTGAACGCACTCCCGCACATCCAGTCCAGCATTGCCTGGCGGGTTAGTTGGCGGGCGGCACATCCTCAACCTCGTGAGGGATGCTGCGCCGCCAACTAACCCGCCAGGTTTTTTGTTGCGCCGCCTCCTCCTCTGGTGCAATCCCGTGAGCGGTTCCCCCGTCGTTCCCGTCCGAATCCCGGCCGAATTGCTCGAACTGGTGGACCAGGCCGTTGCCCGGTCGGCAGCCACCCGGAGAGACGGTCCCTGGACCCGCTCCAGCTTCATCGTAGCGGCCGTCGAGGAGAAGCTGGAGAAGATGGCCCGGAGTTCGGGCAAGACCCAATCGCCCCTGCCGACGACCTACCGCCGTGATTCTTCGACCTTCTGAAGAGGGGGTGTATTACACCCACTTCGGGGAAGCGGCGGCAAAGAACTTGGCAAGAATCCCGCCCTCGTGGTTTACAGATCGCCGTTTTTCGCAGTAAAGAGAGATATGCGAAGCGACAGCGACTTGGACAAGCAGCAAAGGAGGTCAGTCGAGCCATGAACAAGAGCAAGGTCAAGAAGCCTGGCAAGACCCCGGCCAAGGGCCGGCGGCACAGCATCCCCGCCGCCCTGCGGATTCCTGGGCGGCCGTCCTTCGATTGGGTCATGGAAAACGGAGCCGCCTACAACTCCCGTGAGTTAGGGAAGCTGCTTGCGGCTTGCCGCCCTGGCATTTTCCGGCGTGCCGACAGCTACGGCCTCTACCAAAGCATTCCGGGGAAAAACACCCCCGTCGCCGTCGCCACGGGGAAGGACTTACGCGCCCTGCTGATGGACACAGTTGACATCACGGTTAGCAAGAAAGGCGAGTTCGCCAGCGACATGCCGCCGGCCGGTACGCTGGACGCGATGCTCCACACGGAATGCTTCCTGAGCGCGTTCCGGCCCGTCCAGCGCATCGTCACGTCGCCGGTCTACCTGCCGGACTTCACCCTGACCCAGCCGGGCTACAACCCAGGCGGCGTTCTCTACCTGGGACCGGCCCCCGCCGTCTCCGAAAGCCTGGAGTTCACCAACAAGTTCCTCGACGTGATGGAGTGGGCCGGCAACGCCGACCGCACGAACGCTGTCGCTGCGGCGTTGCTCGTGCATCTGCGTTTGCTCTGGCCGGGCGGCAAGCCGGTCGTCCTCATCACCGCAACCGTGTCCGGGGCCGGGAAGGGCACGGTCATGAAGTATGCGGCGGGCAACGTCCGGCGGGCCAACATCCTGTACGAAAACCTCGACTGGCCCATCCAGAAGCAGTTGCAGCCGCAACTCAATAAGCATCCCGACGTTGGGGTGCTTACGTCCGACAACGTGCCGCGCCGATAGCTCCCACTCCAGGGAAATCCGCTCCGGGTTCTTGGAGGGGTTCATAACCGACCAGGAGATCGTCATGAACGCTCCGGGAGGCGGTCCCGAAGTCCGCACCCCGAACGCCTTCGTCTACTTCATCAACATGAACGAGGGCGTCTTCTCGAAGGACTTCTTGAACCGCTCGATCCTCAGCCACCTGACACCGAAGGGCGACGTGACGGAGACGCACCGCAACTGCCCGATTGGCGACCCGATGGAGTACCTGGACAAGTACCGGGAGCAGTTGGACGCCGAACTCCGGGGTATGGTCGAGAAGTGGAAGAAGGCGGGGAGGCCGCTGCCCCCGGACGCTCCAGAGGGCCATCGCATGGTGGACTGCACCCGGACGCTGGGCGGCATCCTCCAGGTCAACGGCTTCAAGGACTTCCTGGCGAACTACCGCAGCGTCCGGGCGGCTTGCGACCCCATCGGGCAGTCGCTTGGCATTCTGGCGGCCGCACAGCCGGGCAGGGAGATGACGGCCAGGGAATGGGCGGCCCAGGCAGTCGCGCACGGCCTTGACAACCTCTTCGGCCCAGGCAGTCGTGGCAAGGATAAGGTGCTGTCCCAGGAGCGGGAGATCGGCCGGAGGTTCACAGCCTTCCTCAACCACACCGTCGAGTTCGTCACCGAGGACGGCGACCGGCTGCGATTCAGGTTGCGGAAGGATCGGAAGCGCTGGAACGGTTCTCACCCGCACACCCGCTACTGGTTTGAGCCGGAGGACGAGGCGACGAAGGACGTTGTTAAGGAGTTGACGCTGCGGAAGCCGGCCGCAAATGAAGCGTCCACGAGCGGCTCCGACCACCGCTGCATCGTCTGTAACGAGCCGGCGCTTGCCGTGGTGGGCACCGGCGACAAAAAGGTCTACTACTGCCTGACGCATTATCAGGAGAAGCACTCCGCCCTGGACCAGTACCGCCCGGAGACGATTCCGACCACGAACGAGGCCCTGACGCCCACAATGCCTGCCGCCCCGACGCAGGGCGACTTGGGCCATTACCAGCACGAGGAGCCTCCGGCCCCATGCCCACGGCCTCGGTAGATGACGTTATAGCCGACGCCATGTATGGCACGTCGAAGAACTGCCTGTACGATTGGGGTTTGGACCCAGCCAAGGGCGACCCCGCAAAGCATTGGGCATATCACCAGCCGATTTACGAGGAGTGTCGCCGAGTTCTCAAGCCCGGCGGCGTCCTGGCCTGGGCGCAGGACATCAGGTTCAATGCGAGCTTTTCGACATGGTTCGGCCTGCACCGCATCTGGACTCTGGCCCGGTTCCTCCGAAAAGGAGGTCGTCGCGTTACGAGCCACGCCTGGGTCGTGCAGACGCAGGATCGGCGGCCCATTCGGTTCCCTGACCGGGACGGCTTGGTGCTTAACCAGGCGCTCGGAGAGCTTTGCGATCTAGGACACCCCTGCATCAAGCCAGTCGAGGAACTGGTCTGGATGATCGAGGCGCTCACCACACCGGGCCAGGTCGTCCTCGATTGTTTCTGCGGGCTGGGCAGCACCCTCGTCGCCGCCCAGCAACTCGGTCGCCGCTGGATCGGATGTGACCGCAGCCGCCGCTATTGCCAGGTGGCATTGCAACGCCTGGGAGAATTGGAAAATCAACAAGTTGCCTGAACGGAGCCTCCCATGTTGATCGAACTGAACCGCTTCCTCACCAGGGACGAAATCGAGCGGCTTTACCGGATGCCGCCGGACGTACTGCCGACCGTGATGGCAGGCGTGCCAGTGGCCCACCGGGGCGAGGACGGCCAGCCGTACTTCGTGGAGAGCGACGTGGACCGGGCCGTGGACGCTTTCGCCAGCAGGCGGCAGCACCGGACCTGCGATCCCGCCCCGAACGGAAAGCCGGGCCGAAGGAACACGACCGCCGACATCGCCCTGGTCGCCAACGACCTGAAGGCGCAGGGGAAAACATGGAAGGAGATTCTCGCCGCCTGCAAGAGCCGGTTCCCTGGCCGAGTCACGAGCCTTGAGCAAGTGCGGACGATCTGGCGACGGCGCTTTGGGGGCAAGAAGTAGCGGGGAGGAAATGTCGGGCGTAATGAGTCTGCCCAATTTCAGCCCATCCCAGGAAGCAGGTACTATAGCGGCAGAAGGATGAGGCAAGCATTAGCTGCCTGTCCGTTGCTGCAAACCTCGTGAGCGCATCGTGCGAAAGGAAAGGCGGCTGGCGACAATGAACGAGACGACTCGCAACACTTACGAGCTTCATATCAAGGGGTATGCCGGCTCGTTCGTGGACGAATTTCAAGAAAACAAGCCCTTTCCCATTGCCTGGGAGTTAATCAAAGACATTTTAGACGAGTATGAAATCGAGGTGCTGCCGGCCGACACTCCAGTTGTCTTGACGAAACATCAGACGCATTTCGGTCGCCTTCCAGGTCGGCGTAGGTCCGAACGCCTTATTATTGAGGAGGTTGTAGGCAGGTTTGCGCTGGGTGAATTCCGTGTTACGGCGCAGGCTCTTGCGGAAAAGGGTTGTGATTGAGTTAGGTCGCCCCGTACCGATGTGACTTGGCCAAACGGCGAGGAGCGAAGGTGGCAGCCGTGAAAGACAAAACCTGCCGGCAACATGAATGGGTCGTGTTCAGCACGGCCCTGAAAGAATGCTGGCTGATGCTCCAGTGCGTCGAATGCGGCCTCATGGGCACCGTCGAAGAGCCGACGAAAGAGGAATGGGCCGAGGCGTTTCACGCCCCGTCCCAACCCTATCGCTGGCTGGATGATGCTCGTGTGGTCGTGAAGGGGTTTCTCAGCGACGAGTTCCACGTCGAGCGGGGAAAGCCCGAAGGACAGGATGCTGACACGGACGATGACCAACAGCAACGAGGTTCATAACCATGTTCATGATTTGTAGTCGTTCATGGGCCCAGATCGCCGCGCAGCTGCGTGAGTTGTAGAATCGCTCTATGAGCAAAAGGTCCAAGAGCACCTGTCCGAGCTGTCGGCAATTGCAGCGGGAATTGGCGAGCCTGCGTGCTGCCTTCCAGGACTGTGCGCGCAGGTGCAGGAGTTGCAAACCACCGTCCAACGGTTGCAGGAGCAACTGGCCGCGGCTCGTAAAGACTCGTCCACTTCGTCCAAGCCTCCCTCCTCCGACATCGTCAAGCCGCCGCGTCCGCCGCTGGCCGACGACGGCAGCCGGCGTAGGCCAGGCGGCCAGGTCGGCCATGCCAAGCACGAACGCGCTCCGTTCCCCCCGGAACAAGTCCAGGCCGGCTTCGATTACCGCGTGGACGTCTGCCCGGATTGCGGCCAAGCCCTGGAGCCGACGGGCTTTGATCCTCGCGTCGTGCAACAGGTCGAACTCCGGGTGATCCCGTTGTGGGTCGAGGAACACCGCCAGCAGGAGAGCTACTGCCCCGGCTGCGACAAGATCCACTACGGCGTGCTGCCGCCGGTCGTCGTCCACGGCGGCTTGCTGGGACCGCACCTGACCGCCCTGGTCGCCTACCTCAAGGGCGTGTGCCACGCCTCGTTCTCGACCGTGCGCAAATTCCTCCGCGACGTGGTCGGCCTGACGATCAGCCGGGGGATGTTGGCCAAGGTGGTGGCCAAGGTCAGCGCGGCGTTGGAGCGGCCCTATCAGGAGTTGTTGGAGCGGCTGCCCGACGAGGATCGAACTCAACGTCGATGAGACCGGACACAAGGACCGGGGCGACTTGCTGTGGACCTGGTGCTTCCGAGCCGAGTTGTACACGCTTTTCAAGATTGCTCCACACCGCAGCGCCGACGTATTGCTGGAGGTGCTGGGAGCGGAGTTCGACGGGGTGTTGGGCTGCGACTGTTTCTCGGCCTACCGGCGTTACATGCGGGAGTGCAACGTGCTGGTGCAGTTCTGTCTGGCCCATCTGATACGCGACGTGAAGTACTTGACGACCTTGCCCGACCGGCGCGACCAAGCGTATGGGGAGCGATTGCGCGAGGCGTTGCGAGACTTGTTCGGGGTGATCCACCAGCGTGAGCGACTGCCGGCCGGGGAGTTCAAGCGGCGGTTGCAGGCGGCGCGGGCGGAAGTGCTACGGCAGGGGACTCAAGACGTGCCGCCGACGGCGGCCGCGGCGCGGTTGGCGAAACGGCTGAGGCGTTATGGGGAGAGTTATTTCCAGTTCGTGACCACTCCGGGGATCGAACCGACGAACAACGTGGCGGAGCAAGCGATCCGCTTCGTGGTGATCGACCGCCATGTCACGCAAGGCACGCGGAGTGCGACGGGGCAACGGTGGTGTGAGCGGATCTGGACGGTGCTGGCGACTTGCGCAGACGGGCCGTTCGGTGTGGGCGTTTCTGCAAGCGGCGATCGAGGCCGCCTGGCACGGCGAGGCGGCGCCGTCGCTGCTGGGGTGAGTACGGAGCAAGCAGGGAGGAAGCGAAGTGGACGGCAGGGATGCAAGGTCGCCAACGACCGGGAAGTCCTGAGAGCCGACAGTGGAGAGAATCGGCGAGCACACGATCTCATCTTGGCCATAACCAAGCAGTAGGCAGGGCAGACGCTGCCCAAGGCTCAGGCCGGCAACGCCGGAAGAATCAACCTGACCGCGTTCCTGCCTGCGCAATGCCAACCGTTATTCTGGCACTGTGAATCGCTACCATGATTTCAATGCCCCGGACCTTCAAGGTTGGCTATACGGCGGATTGTCGGATCAACGGCAACCCGGAGCGCCTGACCTGGCTGGACGAAGACACGCTGGTAATCGAGCCAGGCGATAGCCGTAAGATCGTCTCGGTCAACCGGGACCATGCCCTCATTCACTTCGTTTGCGGTGCCGCCGGTCTGGACAAGGGCGACTATGGCTGGGACGGGGCGATCCTGTACGAGAAGGAACCGGGGAATCGGTTCGGGAAAGGAGTCTGACATGAACGACAACATCAAAGTGATCTGGATGCCCAAAGCGAAGTCACTGGCCTTCATCTTCTAGCCGCTGTTCCGAGAACTGGCGAAACAGCAGTAGTGGGGTCCGAGCAGGAGTATCAGCCATGAAGCAGTACGTTTTTGAAATTAAGATCGTCGGCAAGGCGAAATGGATCGTCAAGGCCGAGACGCTGGCCGATGCCGAGCGGCGGCTCCAGGCCCTTCGTGAAGACGGTGAACCGCCGGTCGGGGAGGACGTGGAGGACTCGGAGATCATCGCCGTGCTGGAGGATGGGGTGCTGGTTCCACCGCCGGGCAAGAAACGCTGCCACGTCGAAGTCGAGGCGGAAAGCGGCAACAAGCACTACGAGGTCTTCGCCTCCGACGAGGATGCGGCCCAGGAAGAAGGGGTGGGCCTGTTCTTTGAGGACAATGCCGACCAGGACTTCCTGACGGTTTCCGTGGAGGAAGTGTCTCCTGGCGAGGCCGAGGAGGTTCAGAAGGCTTGGCACTTTCATGTGGATGTCATCGGCTACGGCGAAGACCCGACGCAAGCCTGGGACAATCTCCTGCTGTATGCGCTGAAACAGCCGCCGCCTTGTGAGCGGATACCGGACCATGACGTTCGCCCTGAAAATAAGAATGGTTAGCGGCGGACAAGACGAACGAGGGAGCAAGGCCGTGGAGCGGGCCGGGCCGTGATTGCCCGGCAGGTCCGGGACGGTTCTTATTTTGCAAACCGGAGGAACGGCCATCCGGGTAGGGCAGCCTTTTTCACCGAAATCCCGCTTGTCGCTGTAACTCCTTGTCAGTTCAGCAGAAAGAACTTGGTCCCTTTACTTTATTTCCGCTTCGACCCGGCAGTATCATCGTGTTAGTGACAAGGGGCGACCTCGAACCTTTTGGGAGACATCCATGAACAAGCAAACCGAACGGATGAACAGAACCGAGATTCTGAACGCCCGCTTCATCCTCCAGCACCGCTCCGACGACCACCTGATCGCCCGTAATGCCGTGGAGCCGGACCACCGCAGAGGCCACGTCGCCGACGCTTTCCTGGCCTTCCGCACCCAGGAGGAGGCAGAAGCCTACCGGCGGGCGATGCGAGCCGACCAGTTCGAGGTCGTGGAACTGCCCCCGGATGTCTGGCCCGATGCCTGCCGTAGCTACTTACAGGAGGGGCTGACGTACATTTCCCTCCTGCGGACGGGTATCGCCACCCGGACGCTTACCGCTGGAACTGACGGCGATCTCAAAGACGGCGAAGAATCTGGTAAACAACCGGCGGAATCCGAAGTACCATAGGATCATAAGCGACCAACTTGAAGAAGGAGTCGCCTGGCCTGACCTGATGGTCCTCTCATCTTGAAGGGCGCTATGTGGCGCAACGACCGCCCCGATTTGGCGGTCGCCAGACTGACATCATTTTTCACTTTATGGCTCGTGGGGTTGGGACGCCATTTTTCGTCCCGCTGATAGTCCCCATTCATTAGCCAGGAAGAAGGCCGGACAGCCTCTTCGTCGGGGATGGCACGCCTCGATCTCCGTGGCCGGCACCGTGCCGGTTTCTCGGAGTCGGCATGGCTCGTCGCCAGATCGGCGTGTGATTCGTGTTTCTGCTGGTGCTTGCCGCTTCATTGCACCGGCTCGGTCAACAGGAGAACCAATGGTGAAGAAGGAAGTATCCGTTCTTGCCGTGCCGCTCGGCGGGAAGCCCGTTGTCCTCCCAATCCCTTCCGATGTGAACGAAAGTTACGAGGCCCTCAAATCCTTCATCGGCGGGTGCATTTGTTCCCAGGGGATTGCCCCTCGCCTCCAGTTGCTCGCAAACGATGAAGGCGTACTCAGTCGCCTCCCTTACAACCGTTCTGGCTTCGTTGGGAACATCGTCATCGCCAAGTATTCGATTGGCGGCAACAACATCTCGATGACCGAGAAGGACATCGAGCTTGCCATGTCGTGGTTGAGCCGCAACGACCACCGCCCGCCGCTGTGCCACGTCTGCGGCAAGGTTGGCGGGGCGACGATGTTCTGCACCTGCCGGGACGTGCTGATCTACTGCGTGGGTTGCTACGACCAGTGCTTCCGGGTAATGGCTGGGTCTGACAACAAGGCCAAGAAGCGCTTCGCCCTGTGTCCTCGGTGTCGCAAGGGAAGCTAACTAATCACTCAACAGGAAAGGAGCGCGAGATGTTGCAGATCAATTCCCCAACCGCTGCTGAATATGAAGGCCAGGAGCATCGTTTTGACGCTGACCTGCATTTCATCGAGTGCAGTCGAGACGCCTGGACGATGCGCTGGCTTGGTGCGCTGATAAAGAGGTACGAAACCTTTACCGTCGCCCATTTCATGGATGAAGACCCCGTTACCGGAATGGTCAGTCTGGAACTGGAATTTGGCAAGGATCGTGACAGCCGAGAGGCGATGCGAAAGTGCCAGAAGGAGTACGCGAAGGGAGCGCCCAAGCGTCCGAAGGTTGGCTATGATGAGGCCCGGTTACACCTGCGGCTCCGCACCGGGCGCTTTTATCGCCTACCGAATGGCCAGGCGTTCCTCCTCCTGGGCAAGTGGGACTCTCATGGCAATCGCTGGGGCAAGGTCCAGGCCGGGCCAATGACCAAGGACGGCATCATCCCTTTGCGAAATGAAATTGTCCCGGAGGAAGTTCTTCGGCGCTGTCCCGTGATCGCACAGGAGCAGGAACCGTTTTCCAGCGAACAGTTTACCGAGAGGAGCGAACCATGACCATTCCCGAATATCTCAAGACCCCTGCCGAATTGCTGGCGGAAGGCCGGCGCTGGGTGCTGCACCCCACCCAGGACGAGAACGGTGTCTTCCGGGCCGTCGCCGTTTTCGAGGACAATCCGGGCCGCTGGCCGCTCGGAGAAGTCTCCAACTCCCCGGAAACCTTTCCGCCCGTGTCGTTCGGCACGGATAGGGCAATGGCAGCGAAGGCGGCGATCCAGTGGAATGCCGAGAATCTCGGCGTCTCGCCGGACCAGTACCGGAAGATCGTGGTGTCCTCGCTGCTGGCGCAGGAGAAGATGGAGCGGGTCAAGATCAAGCGCGATCCACATACCGGCGATGCCGTCCTGTTCAACGGCCTTGGCGACCCCCTCATCACGCTGGAGGAGGAAAACGCCAAGAGCCTGTACCAGCAGATCGCCAAGGCATATGGCCTGAAGCCCGACGAATTCCGCCCGGAGTGCGGTGACGACGATAGCGAGAACGACGACGAGGATGCGGACTGAAGAATGGACCTGGCCAGGGTCCGCAGCGAGTGTCCTGGCCTGCATTCTTGGCTTTCGAGGAGAGACTCATGCTCTTGTCATTGCCAGGCGAGCGGCTGGCGCTGGTTCTTCCCCGCCAGGAGAACCACCACGCCGGAGACTGCCGCATCGCCCACGGCCCCAACGATTCTTGTTTTCCGAACCTCGTGGCCAAGTCGGTCGCCTCCATCCGGCGTCCCTGGCGACCGTCTTTTCCATCCCTGACGATGCCGAGGCTTTCGTCGGCGGCTCCCTGGTCGATGGCCTGTACCGGCTTCGGGCGGGCGACTCGGTGCTGTTTCTGCGGCGTGGGTGGGGGCGGAAAGGGGCGTTCACCAAGTTCGGGACGATCCTGGCTGATCCAGCTTGGCCCTACCGCTCGCCTCGTGCCATCGTTGGAAACGGCGGCCGGGGGAATCAGAACGGGCGTGTCAAGGACACCATCCAGGTCGATGCCGCTGCGCACTACCCGCTAATGACGCTGGAGGAGATCAAGCGGTTGCCGGTCAAGGACATCGCCGCCGACGCCGCCCACCTGTACCTGTGGACCACGAACGCCTTCATGGTCGAGGCCCACGAGGTTGCCCGTGCCTGGGGCTTCGAGCCGAAGACGATCCTGACGTGGGTGAAGCTCAAGCTGGACGGGCTAGAAGTGTCGATGAAGACAGGCTACTGGTATCGTTCGGCCACGGAACACATCGTTTTCGGCGTCCGGGGGAGCCAGCGGCTCCTGGGACCGGCGGTGCCCACGGCCTTCCTGCTGCCCCGACTCCCGCACAGCGTGAAGCCTGATTTCTTCTACAAGCTGATCGAGGAGCAAAGTGCCGGCCCCTACCTGGAGCTTTTTGCCCGCCGCCTCCGGCCTGGCTGGGATTCCTGGGGGAACGAGATCGAATCCACGATCCGGCTGCCGTGAGAAAGGACGCAGGGAGCGCGTGATCGTCTATCAGTGGCCTCCGGCGATTCGCCAGCCACGCCGTCAGGAATGGGATTGGGAGGACGAAGGCCGGGACGGTGAAGAAGGAGGCTGGGACGAGGATGAGGATGATTTTATCTGAGCCGCTGCGTCGTCCGCCCGGTCCCTGATCGAGTCCACGCCGGGCTGTCCTGCTAACCTTGATGTCGATTTCCGCAGCCCCGTAAAATAGCCGGGAAGGGCGCAAGGCCGTCACCGAATGCAAATCGGGAAGGCTTTTTCTGTCGCCGCTCTGCGAGTCCTTCCCCCTGTCCGCCTCGAACGAAGACGGCGCTGACCGTTCAGGCGAATCTTCAAGCCCGACGAGGGCAGGAGGTCGTTTGAACGTGCGCACGGATTCATTTCCCTCCCCTCCCCCTGAATGCACTGTTCGAGGCCGTTCTGCGGCTTCGGCTCGACTCCCCCAAACGGTCGTCCGGGTGACACACGGGGCCAACGAAGGCTTCTTCCCGGTCGCCGGCAAGTCCGTGGCCGCCGTGCGAAGGTGCCTGGCTACCGTCTTCAGTATCCCCGCCGATGCGTTGCCGAGGGTCAGCGGTCAGGTCGTTGACCCCGATCACATCCTCGCCGCTGGGGAGGAACTGACCTTTGCGAAAGAGAATGGCCGCAAGGGTGTCGGCACACAGGTCTGGACGGAAGAGGAGTTCTGCAAGTTCTTCAAGATCACCCGTGAAGACCTGGATGCCTGGATCGGCCAGGGGTTGAAGGCGAAGCCGTGTCTCGACGCCTCGCTTCGCATTACCGAGACGGCGGCGGACGAGTTCTTCCGGGGGCGCGTGGTCGAATCCCCTTACCTCAGCACGGACGAAGCCGCCGCCTACTGCAACGTGTCCAAAGATGCGTTCTATGGCCGGGTCGAGCGACGAAAGATCAAGCCGCTGCCGGGGTCCGGCAAGGAGAACCGTTTCACCCGTGAGCAGTGCGATGCGATGATGAAGGGAGAGGGTCGATGAACAAGGAACGGCATACCGTCGAACTGGCGGACGGGCGGCGGGTGAAGTTCGCCATCGCCCCTCGTTCGGACGAGCCTCACTACTTCGTGTACTTCCGGGGCCTGGACGGGCGGCGGCTGGAGCGGTCCACGAAGGAGGAGAGCCGGAAGCGGGCCTTGGAAGCCGCCATCCAAATCGTCAAGGAGGAGTACAGCCCTCGGCCTGCTGGGGAAGGCGCGACCTGGGACGAGGCGGCGGCGGCGATGGTCCGGGCGATGAAGGCAAAGAATCTGCGGGACCGCACGATTGGCGACTACAAGCTGATGCTGGCCAACCTGCGCAAAGTGTACCCGTCGAGCCGGGGGCCGGACGCAATCACCCCCGCCCTCGCCAAGATGTTCAAGACCCGGCGGATGGAAGCGGGGCTGACCGCCTGCACGGTGGCCGGCAACATCAACAAGTTGTCGGTCATCTGGTCGAAGTGGTTCATCGAGGAGTGCGAATTCCTGGCCGCCAACCCGTGGGAGGACGTGGAGCAGCCGAAGGTGGACGAGCCGGAACCCCGGTACATCGAGCCGGAAGAACAGCAGGCGTTCTTTGATTGGCTCGAAAAGCGGTGGAACGGCTGGCGTTTGCCGGTCTTGTTCTTTCTGGTCAAGGGGCTGGTGGGCCGGCGCATCCTGCAACTGGCTTCCTTGCCTTCCATCTGCCTGAAGGACGGCCGGCTCGTCTTCGTGTCGGAGACGAACAAGGGACGGAGGATGGAGTACGCCCGGCTGCCCCCCGACATCTACGAGGAGTTGGTCGGGCTGGCGGGGCCGACTCACCTGTGGGAGCGCTATTCCGAGCAGCTACGGACCATCAACCGTGCCAAGGGGCGGAAGGGGAACACGAAGGAGTTCATGCCCGAACGGTTGAGGCGGTTCATTCAGAACGAAGTGAGCGCCTACAACCAGGAGAACGACGGCAGGCCGGGCTTCGTGCCGTTCACGGCCCACAACTTCCGGGACACGGCGATGACGAGGGCCTGGGACGCAGGGATCGACCTCGACCGGGCGGCGCTTGCTTACGGCTGCAACCGGGAGACGATGAAGAAGCATTACATCCGCAAGAACGCCCTCGCCGTGGCCGACGCCGTGTTGGAGCAGGTCCAGAGCCAGTCCCCGAAGCCCGCCAAGAACGAATCGGGAGGAATGGCGAGGAATGAGGCGGGCTGACGGGGGGCAAGAAAAAAGTGTTGGGGTTTTGTTGGGGCCAGCCTTCTCGCCTCCCGTAAAGACCCCAACCGTTTTGCCGTAAGTCCTTGCGTTGCAAAGTGCCGAAGGTGGGACTCGAACCCACACTCACTTGCGTGAACCGGATTTTGAGTCCGGCGCGTCTGCCATTCCGCCACTTCGGCGCCTGAATCGAAATGAGGAGGTTGGACCCCGCCCCCATCGATTCCTCGACTCCGCCAGAATACACGAGCGCCCTCCCACGGGCAAGCGTCCAGCCGCCCGCGAAGGCGAGGCGACATGTTTTCGATTTTCCGGCCAAATTTCCCTTGATCCTGACGCAGCGTGAGGGCGTACCATGCCGTTAGAAAGGAGGACGCCATGAATCCACCGCCGTGGAAGGTGGGTGAGCTGGCCCGACGGACGGGCCTGTCGGTTCGCACGCTCCATCATTACGATGCGATCGGCCTGCTGCCGCCGTCCCACCGCACGGAGTCCGGCCACCGCCTGTACGCCGCCGACGACGCGGCGCGCCTGCAACAGATTCTGTCGCTCCGCCAACTCGGCTTCTCGCTGGATGAGGTGCGCGACTGCCTGGACCGGCCCGACTTCTCCCCGAGCCGCGTGGTCCGAATGCACCTCCGGGGCCTTCGGGAGCGGATCGAAGCGGAGAGGCGGCTGTGCGACAAACTGGAAACCCTTGCGCGACGATTCGGGTCGGCGGAGGAGGTCTCCGCCGAAGATTTCCTTCAAACGATTGAGGCGATGAACATGTTGGAAAAATACTACACCCCGGAACAACAGGACCAGTTCCAGGAGCGCGCCCAGCAGGTCGGCGAAGAGAAAATCCGCCAGGCCGAGGCGGAGTGGCAGGATTTCATCTCTCAGGTCCGCGCCGCGATGGAAGCAGGCGCCGATCCCGCGAGCGAGCCGATCCGGCGGCTGGCGCGGCGCTCCAAGGAGCTGGTTGATTCGTTCACCGGCGGAGACCCTGGAGTCGAGAAGTCTCTGCGGAAGATGTGGACGCAGGAGGAGAATGTCCACGGCCTCGACACGAGCGAGATGAGGCGGATCTGGGAGTACCTTGCCAAGGGGACGGTTGCGTCGCCCAAGCCGCCGGAGTAAGGTAGGACGCGGTACGCCGCCCGGACGCTTTCGCCGTCCGGGCGGTCCCCACAAGGAGTTCCCGCCATGAGCCGCATCCCTCTTCTCCTCTCCGCCCTCCTCCTCTTGCTGCCGGCCCACCCGGCGCGCGCCGAGCCTCCGGCCGGGATCAAAGTCGAGCAGACCGACGACGCCATCCAGATCGACACCGACGCTTTGCAGGCTCGGATCAACAAGAAGGGCTACGTCAGCGGCGTCGCAGCCGGGCCCCTTCTCGATAAGAAGACCGGCGCCCGCGAAGCGGGATTCGGCCTGCACATCATGGATTTCCTCCTGGCGCCCGGCTGGGCCGACGACGGTTATCCGCGCGACCCCAAGCTCCACGGCGACCTGCCCAAGCACTACGTCGAGGGGCCGCAAATCTGCACCCAGGCCAAGGCGCTGGCATCCGAAATCATCGAGGGCAAGGACTTCGTCGCCGTGCGCCTCCGCTACCGATTCACGAAAGCCTACGGCGGCCTCAAGGCCGGCTCGCTCTGGGAGCAGACCCTCGTTTTCCAACCCGGCCTCCGCTACTTCCTCAGCGGCGAACGCATCACCAGCGTCAACGACGTGGACGACCTGTTTTATCGCATCGACATGCCCGGCCACATCAAGCACAAGGACGACGACACGTTCTCCCAGGTCTATCTCAGCTACCGCGAGAAGCCGATCCCGGCTTCCGAGTTCGCGCAGGACTTCGCGCCGGACGCGAAGTTTCTTTACCAGCGCGACGACGCCAAGATCCCGGCGCGGATGATCCGAGCGTACCAGCTCAAGGTGGACGGTAAGCCGGGGCCGTGGCTGGGCGGGCTGACGTTCGATCCGGCGGAAGTGTCGGAGGCGTGGTGCCACGAGCGCGGCTACGTCTGCTTCATCCAGGAGATGCACCGGCGCAAGGTCAAGGCCGGCGAAACGTTCGGGGCCGCCTACGCCGTCGGCTATTTCGACGATATTGCGTCGATGGAAAAGCTTTGCGATCGCTACCCGAAGTGCAAGAATCTGATCGTCGCCGACGGGACGTTTCGGCTGGAGTAAAGCTCGCCTCGGCCGGCGATTGTAAGCTAAACTAGCGCCAGACGGTAATCCGCCCCTCACCGCGGCCGCCTGGGACCGGCGTGAGCCGTGCGTCGGAACTCCGGCCGAATCGGGACCTCAGGAATGGTCATCGACGACGTTGACGTCTTACTTGCCGTCCTGCAGCGAATCCAGCTGCTGCCCTCCCAGCAGCTGGAGGAAATCGCGCGAGAGCTAGCGCCCCATTACACGGACCCCTTGGAACTGTCCAACTATCTCGTCGAGATCGACTGGCTGACCGCCTACCAGCAGCGCCTCCTGTTCGAGGGCCGGTGGACCGATCTGACCGTCGGGCCGTACCAGATCCTCGACGCGCTGGGGGAGGGCGCCATCGGCGAGGTCTTCAAGGCGTGGGACACGATCCGGGGCCGCGTCGTCGCCCTGAAGGTGCTGCGGCAGCATCTGGCGATCCAGCCGGAGGCCCTGGCGGAGCTGCGCCGCGAGCGGCAGGCCGTCATGCACTTGACCCATCCGAATATTATCAAGACCTACGACGCGGCGCAGGTGGACGGCTTGCACTACTTCGCCATGGAACACGTCGAGGGGATGGACTTGCACCAGTACGTCCAGCGCTGCGGCCCGCTGCCCCTGGCGCAGGCGTGCGACTACGCCCGGCAGGCGGCGCAGGGCTTGCAACACGCCCACCAGGCGGGATTGGTGCATCGGGACGTCAAACCAGCGAACCTGTTCCTGCTCAACCCGCCGCCGCCGGACGCCGCCGCGGCGGACCCGCGGCGGCGCTCGCCGGAGCCGATCGTCAAGGTCCTCGACTGGGCCTGGCTCGTCTGAGGCCGCTCGACAGCGAGGCGACGGAATCGAGCGTGTTCGACCTCGACGCGGAAAAGGGACTGCTCATCGGCACGGCCGACTACATCGCGCCGGAGCAGGCCCAGGATGCGACGCTGGTGGACACGCGGGCGGACATTTATAGTTTGGGCTGCGTGCTGTTCTACCTGCTGACGGGACGACCGCCGTTCACGGGACCGTCCCTGATGCAGAAGCTCCTGCAGCACCAGGAGGAGCCGGCGCCGTCAGTGCAGGCGCTGAGGCCGGACGTGCCGGACGAGCTGAACGCCCTGCTATTGCGCATGATGGCCAAGCAGCCGGAGCAACGCATCCAGATTCCGCTCCTGGCGGCCGCGGCCCTGCGTCGCTTCTGCACGGGGTCGGGCCTGGCCGGCCTGACGGGGACCGTGAGCGGCGCGGCCATGCGGCCGTCCAGTTCGGCCAGCCTGCTTCGGCCGGCGAGCAACGGCCACATGCAACGGCCGGTCAGCGCGGCGGCCCTGTCGCGGCCGGCGACGGCGCCCGCCCTCGGCAGGCCGGCCAGTTCCGGCGACCTGTCGCGCCCCGACTCGGACCCGAAAGGCTACCGTCCCAAAGATAGGTAGCCTTCCTCCCGGAGGGCCGCCGTCATGAATCCGCCGAACCGCCCTCTGCTCCACCCGCGCGACGAAATCGTGCAGACGATGGAGCGCATTTATCGCTATCGGATGACGACCACGTCGGGCGGCAATCTCTCCATCCGCGACGAGAACGGCGACGTGTGGATCACGCCCGCCCGCATCGACAAGGGCGCCCTCCGTCCCGAGGACGTCATCTGCGTCCGGGCCGACGGCCGCGTCGAGGGCTTGCACCGGCCGTCGTCGGAGCATCCCTTCCACCAGGCCGTCTACCGGGCGCGGCCCGACCTCCGAGCCGTCGTTCACGCCCATCCGGTCGCCCTGGTGGCGTTCAGCATTTGCCGCAAGATCCCGGACACCGCTTTGTTCCCGCAGGCCCGCCACGTCTGCGGCAAGGTCGGCTACGCCCCCTACGCCCTGCCGGGCAGCGAACAGCTCGGCCGACGCATCGCCGACGTTTTCGCGCAGGGGTTCCATTGCGTCCTGCTGGAGAATCACGGCGCCGTCGTCGGAGGCGCGGACATGGCGGAGGCCTTTCAGCGCTTTGAGACGCTGGAATTCACTGCGAAAACGGCGATCAAGGCCGCCCTGCTTGGCCGCGTCCGCTGCCTGACGGACGAGCAGCTGGCGGCGTCGCGGGCGCCGCGTCCGCCTCTGGAGGAGTTCGAGCCGGGCCTGGCGACCACGAGGGAAAAAGGACTTCGCAAGGAGATTTGCGAGTTCGTGCGCCGCGGCTACCGCCAGCGCCTGATGACCAGCACCAAGGGCAGCTTCTCGGCGCGGTTGGACGCCGACTCGTTCCTCATCACCTCCTACCGCATCGACCGTCTCACCATGGACGTCCACCATCTTGCCCTCATCCGAGACGGCCGATGCGAGGCGGGCAAGCGGCCGAGTCGGGCCGTCCTGATCCATCAGGCGATTTACCACCGCCATCCGGAAATCCAGGCGGTCGTCAACGCGATCCCGGTCAACGCCACCGCGTTCGGCGTCGCCGGCGAACGGCTGGACGCGCGGACCATCCCGGAAAGCTATATTCTCCTTCGGGACGTGTCGGTGATTCCCTTCGGGCTGCAATACGAGGACGGCGAGCGCATCGCGGGGATGATGGCGCCGGAGCGTCCGGTCGCTCTGCTGGAGAACGACGGCGTGCTGGTGCTGGGCACGAGCGTGCTGGACGCCTTCGACCGGCTGGAGGTGCTGGAGGCGACGGCCGAGGCCGTCATCAACAGCCGCGCCGTCGGCGAGGTCCACCGCATGAACGACGAGGTCATTGAGGAGCTGACTCAGGCGTTTTTCTAGCGTCGAGTAATCCGAGCCGCGACCGTAAGGGAGCGGTTTTCTCTCCGTTCCCTTACGGTCGCGGCTCCGACCGGTTCAGCAGTCGGCGCGTTTCCCACTTTTCATCCCGTATCCACAATCAACACGTCCACGCCCGCGGGCATCGCGCGCACCAACTGATCGAGCGGCGACGGGCCGAACCAGTTCCGATACCACGGCCGCCTGGAGCGGCCCAGCACGATGACCGTGATGCCATATTCGCTCACGAAATCGGCCACCGCGGAAGGAAAATCCTTGCCGGCGCCGAAGGTCATGGGCACGGCCCCGAGCTTGTGTGCGAGCGCCTGGGCGTCGGCGATCTTGCGTTGCGTGGCCGCGTCGATGCGAGCGATGTCCTCGGCCGGGGTGCGGATGTAGACGGCGTACCAGGCGGCGTGCATTCGGTCGGCCAGCCGCGCTCCCTTGCGAAGCAGCAAGTGCGGCTTGGGACTGCGAGAACTCAGACAGACCATCACGCGGCCGGCGCCGCTAGGAGGGCCGTCCGACTTGGCGGTCTGCCGGCGGCGGTCGAGCAGGTGGGCGATCTCCTCGAAGGCCAATTCGCGCAGCCGGCTCAGGTTGCCCTCCTGGAAGAAATTGGTCAGGGCGCTCTCGACGCGCTCGGTTGGATAGACCTTTCCCGCCTTGAGCCGCTCCTGCAAGTCCTCGGAAGAAACGTCCACGTTGACGATCTGATCGGCCTCGGCCAGGATGTAGTCCGGCACGCGCTCCTTGACCTTGACGCCGGTGAAGCCCTCGATCATGTCGTACAGACTTTCGACGTGCTGGATGTTGACCGTGCTGACGACGTTAATTCCCGCCCTCAGAAGCTCCTCCACGTCCTGGTAGCGCTTGGCGTTTCGGCTGTCGGGAGCGTTGGTGTGGGCCAATTCATCGACGAGGGCGACGGTCGGCTTGCGCCGCAAGAGGGCGTCCAGGTCCATCTCCTCCAGCGTGACGCCGCGGTATTCGATGCGGCGCCGCGGCGCCTGCTCCAGCCCGTCGATCAGGGCGGCGGTGTCGGCCCGGCCGTGCGTCTCGACCACCCCGACAACCACGTCTACGCCCTGCTTCTTGAGGCTGTGTCCTTCCTGCAGCATCTTGTACGTCTTGCCGACGCCGGGCGCGAAGCCGAGGTAGATCTTGAGCCGGCCGCGCTCCCACTCGCGGATGAGCGACAGGAAATGCTCCGGCGGCGGCCGGCCCTGGTCGTGGTTGCTGTCGCTCATGGCCCCGCCCTCCCCGTCGCTGTCGTTTCCTGCCAGACGGGGACGGTCAAGTGAAAGACCGTCCCCTTGCCCGGCTGACTCTCGCAGGCGACCTCGCCGTGGTGGGCCGTAACGATCTCGCGGACGATGGCCAGGCCCAGCCCGGTGCCACGGCCCTGCGTCCGCCCGGGGACGCGAAAGAACTTCTCGAAGACGTTCGGCAGGTACTCCGGCGGGATGCCGAGGCCGGTGTCGGCTACCGTGAAGCGCACGCGGTCCTCGCCGACGGCGGCGGCCGAGAGCGTGATCCGGCCTCCCTCTTCGGTGTAGGTCAAGGCGTTGTCGAGCAGGTTGCCGAGCGCCAGGCCGAAGCGCTGCGGGTCCACCGCGACGGCCGGCAGGTCGGACCCGCTCTCGACGACGACCTCGACGCGCTTGGCGATCGCCCGCGGCCGCAGGGCGTCGGCCGCCGTCTGCAAGAGCGCGTGGGCTTCCTCCGGCCGGACTTCCAGAGTCGCGCCGCCGTGTTCCAGGCGGGCCAGGGCCAGCAGATGCTCGATCGTGTTCAGCAGCCGCTCGGCGTTGTCGCGGGCGTCCACCAGCAGCTCGGTCTGCTTGGGCGTCAGCGGGCCGACCGTTTCTTCCAGGAGCAGGTGCAACGCCAGCCGGACGCTGGTCAGCGGCGTTTTGAGTTCGTGACTGACGGTGGCCGCCAGGTCGCTCTTGATCTGGTCCAGCAGGCGGAAGCGCGTCACGTCGCTGAGTACCACCGCCGCGCCCAATGTATCGCCATACAGATCGCGAATCGGAAGAACCTGCGGCAGGTAGGCGCGCTCCTCGCCGTCGAGCCGGTAGCCGATCGTCTGGTCGAACGCCTGGGTGAAGAACGGCTGCTGCTTGCGCAGGGCGTCCTCCAGCGGGCCGCGCAATGACGGCGGCGGCTGCCACGGCTCCGCGGCGGACGGCGCCGATCCGTCCCGCGGCGCGTCGCCGGTGGGAGGGGCGACCACGCCCAGGACGCGGCCGGCGGCGGGATTGGCCATGTCCACGGCGCCGCCAGGGTCCACCACCAATATCGGATCGGGAAAGGAGTCGAGAACGGCCTGGGCGGTGCGCTGCACTCGCTGGAGCCGCGTCGAGTGCGACTGGCGGTAATCGCGGAGCTGGCGAATCATGTGGTTGAAGGCGCGGGCGGCCTGGCCGATTTCGTCGTCGGCCGCGCCCATGATCAGATTGAGATTACCCGCGCCGACGGCCTCGGCGGTGCGGGTCAATTCGCGCAGCGGCCCCAGCACGGCGCGAAGCGTGGTCCACGCCAGCAGCCCGGCCAGTAGCGCGGCGACGGCCAACCCCCCGGCCAGGCCCAGGCACCAGATCACGGCCCGCCGCTGGGCGTCCGCGCTGGCTTTTTTCATCTCGTCCTCGTTGAGAATGCGGATCTTCTCGGCCGCGTCATGCACGTTGCGATAGCGCTCACGCAACCCCACGTGACTCGCGTCGCCGAAGTACCCTGCCGGGGACGGTGCCTTCAGGAAGGCGTCGCCCGCCTCCCGATAGGCGGCCACGGCTATCGCCAGGTCCTTCGCGTACTCCGCCTCTTTCGGCAGGATGGTGATGTTGTGGTCCTCGAGGTTCTGCTGCTTCTTGAGTTCCGCCCACTCCTCGTCGTACTGACGGCCGCCGTCCCGGCCGTGCAAGGCCAGGCGAAGGGAGTCGTCGATGCCGTCCAGGGCCGTATTCAGATCGACCATGTAGTCCACACTGCGGAGGTTGTCGCGCAGGATGTCGTCGATGCTCCGGCCCAGATGGTAGAGCAGCACGGCGTCGGCCGCGCCGAGCGCGCCGGTGAGCAACAGCAGGGGCGCCACAGTGAGGAGAATGCGGGTGCGCAGGGTCATGCAGGAGTCTCACGAGCAGGCGAGCGGGGGGCGTCAGCCCCCTGATTCTTCATCCGGTCGCTGACACGATGCGGAATCAGGGGGCTGACGCCCCCCGCTCGCCGCTTATCGCCGGTTCACAGTCCATACCGCTTTCGCTTGCGATACAGCGTACTCGGATCGATGCCAAGCACGACGGCGGCCTCGTCCAGCGACGGCGCCGCGGCCAGCACGCGACGGATATGCTCCCCCTCCAAGGCGTCCAGCGTCACACGGCCGCCGACCTCGACGCGCTGCGGCGGCGGCGAACCGATCGGCGCCGGCAAGTGCGCCAGGTCGATCTCGCGGCCGGGGGCCAGGATGACGCCGCGCTCGACCGCGTTGCGCAGCTCGCGGACGTTGCCCGGCCAGCCGTAGCGCGCCAACGCCGCCTGAGCCGCCGGCGTGAACGCCTCCGCCGGCTTGGCCGACTGCCGCGCGAAAAACCGCAACAGGCGCTCCGCCAAAGGGAGAATGTCGCCGCGGCGCCCCGCAGCGGCGGCAGTTCCACCTCGATCACGTTCAGGCGATAATAGAGGTCGCTCTCGAAATCGCCCCGCCGCCGTCTCCGCCGTAAGGTCGCGGTTGGTCGCCGTCAGGATGCGCACGTCCACCACGCGCGTCCGCGTCTCGCCGACCCGCTCATACGCTTTGTCCTGCACCAGCCGCAGCAGCTTCGGCTGCACCGGCAGCGGCAGGTCGCCGATCTCGTCCAGGAACAGCGTGCCGCCGTCGGCCGCCGCCGCCTTGCCGGTCGTGTCTGAAACCGCCCCGGTGAAGGCGCCCTTGACGTGGCCGAACAGCTCGCTCTCCAGCAGCTCCGCCGACAGACTGGGGCAATGCACCGTCACGAACGGGCCGCCGGCCCGCGGGCTGCGTGTGTGCATGGCCCGTGCCAGAACGCCCTTGCCGGTGCCGCTCTCGCCGCGCAGCAGCACCGTCGCCTCGCTGGCCGCCGCCTGGAACGCCAAGTCCAGCGCCTGCCGCATGGACGGTTCGACCGTCTCCAGGTCGGTTTCCGGGTACGCCTCCCGCACCTGCTCGCGCAGGTCGGCCACCTCCCGCCGCAGCCGCCGCATCTGCCGCCAGCGCTCCAGCGTCACGCGCAGCTGGTCCGGCGTGAACGGCTTGGGCAGGTAGTCGAAGGCGCCGCGCCGCATCGCCTCCACGGCCGACGCGATAGTGGCGTAGGCGGTTACGACGACGACGGCGAGGTCCGGCGCCTCGCGCAGCAGCGCCGGCAGCAGGTCCATACCCGCCTCGCGCCCCAAGCGCAGATCCAGAAAGGCGGCGTCAAAGTGCTGCTTTGACAGCAGCCGCAACGCCTCGGAACTCGACGACGCCTCGGCCGCCGCATGGTCCATCGTCTCCAGCGTCGTCCGCAGCGTCCGCCGCAGGCTGGCCTCGTCGTCGATCAGCAGAATGTCCATCGGAGATGTCCTATTGGCCGCGGTCAGACCCGGCCACGACAGGCTGACTGCGGCCCGCTTTGCATTTTGCACGGAGGGTCGGGCGAAATGCAACGCGAGTCGCAAGGGATCGTCAGACCCATAAGGCGTTACACATTGACAACAAGCAACATACGTTACAGAGGCCAGCACGGTACAGGGTATGCGTCCCGTTTCCGATTTGCGGCTCGCTCTCCAACCCTGTCCCCGCAAAGGATGGTGGGCATGTGGGCTTTTCCCGTCGTCGCGGTCGCCCTCCTTGTCGGCCTGTCGTTCCCGCTCTTCAACACCGTCATCTCCTTCCAGAGCAATATGAGCCTCCAATACTACGCGGGCGAACAGCATCTCTCCTATTTCAGCCAGCTCGCGGGAATCGTCTGGTTGATGTTCACGTCCGGCGGCGTCGGCTTCGCCGCCCTGGCGTCCGTCGTCCGCGACCTGCGCGGCGACCCGCACATGGGCAATTTCCACCTCGACCTGTGGCGCGGCTTCGCCTACGTCTTCCTGCCGATCAGCCTGGTCCTCGCGCTGGCGTTCGTCGCGGCCGGCGTGCCGATGCCGTTCGGAAATTGATTGCGGCGTGCGGATCGTCTTGCAGGTCGGAATCCGGGAGTCCCGATGACGCTTTTGCTGGACCCACTCACGCTGTACGGACTGGTCGCCGTCGCCGCCATGCTTTTCTTCTACGCCATGGAAGACCGCTCTTCGGTCTACATTTTGGCGTTCGCCGGCGCCTGCGTGATGGCGTCCGTCTACGGTTTCCTCCAGGGCGCCTGGCCGTTTGGTCTCGTGGAACTCATTTGGTCCGTCGTGGCCTTCCGTCGCTGGCGGCGAGCGGCGGCGAAGCGCCGAAGGGTACAAGCCGAGATAGGGTGCCCTGGCATTTTGCATGGCCGGTCGTGCGGATTGCAATCATCCGGTACCGGCCCGCAGCGCGCTCTCTCGGCGCAAGTGCTTTGGCCGCAACGGGTCCGCTCCCGCGCAGCTTTTCGGTACGCCGCGTGCATTACCCCGACCAACGTCTTGCGCGACGCGCCTGATCCTTCGGCCGCTTCGGACGGAGTGTCCTCCTGCGCATCGATCCGAGGTTGTCAATGAACCCGAACCAATCCGGCGGCTGGAGGCCCTGGAAGGTCTTGGGACGAATCACCGCCCGGGCGCTGCTCCTGGGCGTGCTGGCGGCGGTCGTCGGCGGCCTGTTCGCCGCGGCCTGCGGCGCGGTTCAGTGCTTGGCCGAAAGACTCGCGTGGGACTGCGCGGGCACGTGCGGCCTCCGCGGCGCCGTCGCCGGCCTCGCCGCCGGGGCGATCATGGGAGCGGTAAGTGGGATCTACCATGTCGAAGAACCCGCCGCCGCCCCGGTCCCCGCCCCGCCTCGCAAGCGGCCGGCGTGGCAAGGCGCGTTCCTGCCCGTCCGGTGGCTCGGCGTCTTCCACCGCGGCGGCGTCCGACCGAAACACTGACCCGCTTTCCGCAACCCCAACTGCTTCGTGGATGTCAAGGAGCGCTCATGGAAATCACCGCCTGGTATCTGCCTGTCTGGTATCCCGTGTTCTTCGTGCTGGGCCTGATTGTGATGGCCCTGATGATCGCTTTCATCGCCGTCTGCGACAAGATTTAGAGGAGCGCGTCATGATCTGGGTTTCCCTCGTCGTCGCCGTGTTCCTGTTCCTCTACCTGCTCGTCGCGCTGCTGCGCCCCGAGTGGTTCTGAGAAAAAGGTCCCCACCATGACGGTATGGATTCTGCCCGTGCTGCTGCTCATCACGGCCACCGCGCTGGCCGTGCCGCTGGCCTACTACATCGCCTGGATCATGGACGGACGGTACAAGCCGCCGACCTGGCTCCGCTGGCTGGAGAACCGCCTCAACACCGGGCCGCAGACCTGGAAACAGTACACGGTTTCGCTGCTGCTGTTCAACGCCTTGATGTTCACCGTCGGCTACTCGCTGCTCGCGCTCCAGCCCTACCTGCCGCTCAGCTACAACCTGGGCGCCAACGCCAAGGAGCCGCTGGGGCCGACCACGGTCTTCAACACGGCCGTCTCGTTCTTCACCAACACGAACCTGCAAAACTACGTGGGGGAGGTGCATTTCACCTACTTTTCTCAGATCGTCTTTATCCTTTTCAACATGTTCCTGTCGGCCTCCGTCGGCTTCTGCTGCCTGACGGGGATCGTCCGCGCCCTGCGCGGCGACAAGACGATCGGCAATTACTACCTGGACATGTGGCGGGTCGTGATGTACATGTTCCTGCCGCTGGCGTTCCTCACGTCGATCCCCATGATGGCGTCCGGCGTGCCGATGACGCTGGACCCCTACGCCCAGGTGACGACGCTGGACGTGGACGCCAACGGCCAGCCGCAGCCGCAGACCATCGCTCGCGGCCCCGTGGCGGCGATGATCACCATCAAGCACCTCGGCACCAACGGCGGCGGTTTCTTCGGCGCCAACTCCGCCCACCCCTTCGAGAACCCCAACGCCTGGTCCGACTTCATCACGATCGTCAGCTTCCTGGCCTTCCCCTTCGCCCTCGTGTTCGCCTACGGCGTCATGCTCAAACGCCTTCGGGACGCCGCGGTCGTGTTCGGCGTGATGATGAGCATGCTCCTGGCCATGATCGTCTGGTCGGTCTCCTTCGACGCGCTCCAGCCGAACCCGGCCTTCACCGGGCAACACGAGCACTCCTACGCCGTAACCGATCCGAAGACCAACAAGCCGGTCACGGAGACCGATCCGGAGACGAAACAGGAGAAAGCCGTAGCGATCGTCCGGCCGGAAGTGGTCCCGCTGCCGGTCGATCAGGCCGACACGGGCAACCTGGAGGGCAAGGAGCTGCGCTTCGGCCGCTCCGGCGGCTCGACCTTCGCCGCCTGTACGACGGCCATCGCGTGCGGCTCGGTCAACTGCATGCACGACAGCCTCAACCCCGCGGCCGGGCTGAGTCCCTACGCCGGCATGTGGCTCAACTGCGTCTTCGGCGGCAAGGGCGTCGGCATGATCAACATGCTGGTCTACATCATCGTCGCCGTGTTCATCGCGGGGCTGATGGTGGGGCGGACGCCGGAGTACCTGGGCAAGAAGATCGAGGCCCGCGAGATGAAGCTGGCCATGATCGCCCTGCTCATCCATCCGATCGTCATTCTGCTGCCGAGCGGCCTGTACGTCGCTAGCAGCTGGGCGAACGTGGCCATGAGCAATCCCTCCGCCCACGGCTTCTCGGAGATCCTCTACCAGTTCAGCTCGAGCGCGGCCAACAACGGCTCGGCCTTCGGCGGCCTCGGCTCGATTTGGGGGTTCAATAATCCGAACGTGCCGGGCGTGACGGCGCCGGCCCCCGCCAGCGCGTACTTCGACGTCGGCGCCGCCCTGGTGATCCTGTTCGGCCGGTTGGTTCCGATCGTCGCGCCCTGGCCCTGGCCGGCGGCCTGATCCTGAAGAAGCCGACGCCGTTCACCGTGGGGACGCTGCGCACCGACACCCTCACGTTCGCGTTTTTCCTGCTCGGCACGATCCTGCTGGTCGGCGCGCTGCTGTTCATGCCGGCGGCGATGCTGGCCCCTATTGCCGAGCACCTGGGGCCGATCCCGTTCGGCAACTGAGCTTCCGGGCGGGCGGGGGAGGGAGGCATGTGGACGCGACACCCCGCAGAGGCCGAAGCCCCCGCCCACCGGAACTTTCTGCTCTCGCTCCCAGGCAGAGCCTGGGAGCGTGCTGCCCGCGAGGCTCCGCCTCGCGTCCGCTCGGCAGGCGAAGCCTGCCGAGCCGTGCGTTCCCAGGCAGAGCCTGGGAACGAGGATCGTCGGTCAGAAACCCAAAGGCGAGTGAAATAAAACCATGTCCACGCTCCTTCCTCCGCCCCCGGTCGTCGAAGTCAAGGCGGTCCGGCGCATCAGCCGCCGGCAAGGCCTGTTCGCGCCGGACCTGCTCAAAACGGCCCTGGCCCGCGCCTTCGTCATGCTCCGGCCGGACGTCCAGTGGAAGAACCCCGTGATGTTCACCGTCGAGGTAGGCGCCATCCTGACCTTCCTGTATACGATCGCCAAAATCATCACGCCCGACGCCTACACCCCGACGATCGGGTACTTGATCGCCCTGGATCTCTGGCTGTTCCTGACGGTGCTGTTCGCCAACTTCGCCGAGGCGCTGGCGGAGGCGCGCGGCAAGGCCCAGGCCGAATCCCTGCGCAAGACCCGCCAGGAGACGCCGGCTTACAAAGTGCGGCGGCGCGAAGACGTCGAGCGCGTCATGGATCTCCCCGCCCAGGAGGCCATCGAGGAGGCCGACGACCTGGTGGAGCGAACCGTTTCGACGGCGCTGCAGGAAGGCGATCTGGTGGTGGTGGAGACGGGGCAAGTCATCCCGAGCGACGGCGAGATCGTCGCCGGCATCGCCTCGGTGGACGAGTCGGCCATCACCGGCGAATCGGCCCCCGTGGTGCGCGAGGCCGGCGGCGACCGCTCCGGCGTCACCGGCGGCACCCGCGTCCTGTCCGACCGCATCATCGTCAAGATCACGGCCTCGGCGGGCAAGACGTTCCTCGACCGCATGATCGCCCTGGTCGAGGGCGCCATCCGCCAGCGCACGCCGAACGAGATCGCTCTGTCGCTGGTGCTGTCGAGCTTCACCCTGATCTTCCTGATCGTGTGCATCGCGCTGTGGCCGATGGCCTACAACGCCGAGCAGTACATGCAGGGCTTGACGGGGACGCCCCGGCAGAGCCTCGGAACGGACATCCCGACGCTGGTGGCGCTGCTGGTCTGCCTGATCCCCACGACGATCGGCGCCCTGCTCGCGGCCATCGGCATCGCCGGCATGGATCGCGCCCTGCGCGCCAACATTTTGGCCAAGAGCGGCAAGTCGGTCGAGGTGGCCGGCGACGTGGACACGCTCTTGCTGGATAAGACCGGCACCATCACGATCGGCAACCGGCACGCGACGCGGTTCGTGCCGCTGGGCGACTTCGCGGCAGGAGAGGTCGGCCGCCTGGCCGCCTTGGCGTCGGTCGCCGACCTGACGCCCGAAGGCAAGAGCATCGTTGAACTCTATCGCAGAGAATCCAAGGGCGGCGTCCCGGCGGCGCTGCAACAGGGCGCTCGCTTCGTCGAGTTCACGGCCCAGACGCGCATGAGCGGCGTCGATTTGCCCGACGGCCGCAGCATCCGCAAGGGCGCGGCCGATTCCGTCATCCGCCACGTGGAGGCCGCGGGCGGATCGACGCCGGCGGGCACGCGCGAGCAGGTGGACGCCGTCGCCGCCCAGGGGGCCACGCCGCTGCTCGTGTGCGAGGGCGCCCGCATCGCCGGCATGGTCGTGCTGGAAGACATCCTCAAGCCCGGCATCACCGAGCGCTTCGAGCGGCTGCGCCGCATGGGCCTGCGGACGGTGATGGTGACCGGCGACAACCCGCTGACGGCGAAGACGATCGCGAACCAGGCGGGCGTGGACGACTACATCGCGCAGGCGACGCCGGAGGCGAAGCTGGCTTACATTCGCAAGGAGCAGCAGGGCGGCAAGCTGGTCGCCATGATGGGCGACGGCACCAACGACGCCCCGGCCCTGGCCCAGGCCGACGTCGGCGTGGCCATGAACAGCGGCACGCAGGCTGCCAAGGAAGCCGGCAACATGGTGGACCTCGACAGCGACCCTACCAAGCTCATCGAGGTCGTCGAGATCGGCAAGCAATTGCTCATGACGCGCGGCGCCCTGACGACATTTTCGATCGCCAATGACCTGGCCAAGTACTTCGCCATCGTGCCGGCGCTGTTCGCGGCGACGCTGCCGTGGCTGAACGCGATCGACTTCATGCACCTGACGACGCCGCAGTCGGCGATCCTGTCGGCGGTGATCTTCAACGCGATCATCATCCCGCTGCTGATCCCGATCGCGCTGAAGGGTGTGAAGTACCGGCCGGTGGGGGCGGACGCGCTGCTCCAGCGCAACCTGCTCATCTGGGGACTCGGCGGGGTCATCGCGCCGTTCATCGGCATCAAGCTGATTGACATGCTGCTGTTCGCGTTGGGTTTGGCGTAAACGGTCGCCTCCATAAAAGGGCGCTTAAGGGATACCTTCCATGCAAGAACAAAAGGCGAGCCATACGGTGTTGTCGCACCTGCGGGCCAACTTCTGGCTGCTGGTGCTGACGCTCGTGATCTGTTGCACGCTCTACCCCGCCGCCGTCTGGGTGGTGGGACAGGTGTGCTTCCACGACTCGGCGCAGGGCAGCCTGCTCGACGCGAACGGCCAATCGACCTCCGACCCGTCGAAGGCGGTCGGCTCAAAGCTGATCGCCCAGTCGTTCAACAGCGCCTGGTTCTTCCAGTCGCGGCCGTCGGCGGTTTCCTACGCGGCGAACGCGTCCGGCGCCTCCAACTACGCCGCCAGCAACCCGAAGCTGCGCGGCCGCGTCGCCGCACAGCTGGGGCCGATCGTCCGCTACAGCGAGGCGTACACCAAGGGCCACCCCAAACCGGACGGCGGCGATCCGAACCCCCAGGACGACATCAAGGCCTGGTTCAAGGCCCAGACCGACGCCAAGCGCGACCTGTTCACCGAATGGGCGAACAACAACTCCTCCATCGCGCAGGCGTGGGCGACGGGGGGCTGGGTCGTCGGGAGCACGTCGGTCAAAGACTACATCCTCCAGTGGGCGAAGGACCATCCCGACGTCGTCGCCGCCTGGAAGAACGACAACCCGAACGTGAAAACCGACCCCGGCGCCGACTGCGCTCGTGTCCTACTTTTTCAAGAGCTACGAAAAGGAGCATTTCGGCACGTGGCCGACCGCCGAGGCGCCCGGCGACATAACGACGCGCATCGTCGCCTGGGCCAAGGACCACGCCGACGTGGTAAAGAAGTGGAAGGCGGCGAACCCCAAGGCGGAGGGCGAGCCCAAGGACGCAGACCTTCTCGCCTTCTTCTACAGCGACTACACGAAGAACCCCAAGGACTGGCCGCCGCTCGATCCCGCGGAGTGGGTGGATGCAAATGACCAAGGGGTCGTCACGGCGATCGTCAAGCCGGACGCTCAGGACTCCGACGTGCAATCGATCTTCTTCGACACGTGGCTGACGGAGCAGGCGACGGCCAAGAAGCTCGACCCTCTGAAGGATTTCGCGCAGGTTCCCGCCGATATGGTGACGACTTCCGGCTCCGGCCTCGACCCGGATATCTCGCTGGCGAACGCCGTGTATCAGAAGGACACGGTGGTTCCCGCATACGCCGACAAGATCGCCACGGACTTGGTCGGCGCGGGACGAGAACAAGAACCTCAGGGACGACCAAAAGAAGAAACTGCACGACGATTTGACCGAGAAGCTGAAGCCCGAGGTGGGCAAGGTCGTGGACAAGCTGCTGGCCGAGTTGGCGTCGCGGCCAATGTTCGGACTGACCGGCGACAAACCGCTGGTCAACGTGCTCCAGCTCAACCTCCGTTTGCAGGCGGAAGCGGCGAAGATCCAAGTCCCGTGAAAGGGCGATTCGCCCTCGTCCTCTTTTCGTCCTCGTTCCCAAGCAGAGCTTGGGAACTCCTTTCGGCGAAGCTCTGCTTCGCGTCCCGTGCGGGGCCAGACGCGAAGCGGAGCTTCGCGGCCGTACGTTCCCAAGCAGAGCTTGGGAACGAGGGACCGCCGGGATAAACCCATTGGCACCTACACCAAGGCAGCGCGTCTGCTCCGTCTTTCGCCCCGGAGGGGCGGGGGTGCATAGCCAGGGTGAAACCCCTGGAGGCCAGGACGTGCCGCGCCCCGATTCAGCCCCGGAGAGGCGGCGCTAGGCGAGGCACCGCCGCCCCTCCGGGGCTTCCTCGACCCAGGGACGCCGCCTCTCGACCAGGGGTTTCACCCCTGGCTATGCACCGTCGCCCCTCCGGGGCTTAAGACGGAGCAGACGCAGGCCGACTTGTGTCGATACCAATGGGATAAACCCGGCGGCTCGTCTCGGGCGCCCCTCACTCCCGCGCCAACGTGCGCTGGACGAATTGCCGCACGACGCCCACGTCCACGTCCACGGCCAGATCGACGTTGGGCTTCGCCTTCGTGCCCCAGCGGACGTCGCACACCGTCACGCCGCGGGTCAGTTCGCCGCGCGTCTCCACGTCCACCGAGACCGGCCGCGTCTTGAACGCCTGCGGCTGCACCAGCGCGACCAGACCAAACACGTCCGGGAGGTAGCAGCCCTCGACGCCGTAAAGACCGGCCGACGCCGCGATGGCGGGCGGCGCGATCCGCGACAGGAACCGCGTCGTTGGCGATTCCTGGTTGGGCAGGTGCAGCAGCTCCGTCGGCGAAAAGACGGCCTTGCGCGTCACGTCGAGCGGCAGCAGCGTGATCGGGCCGCCGCAGCGGAGGACCTGGCGCGCCGCAACCGGGTCGCAATAGAAGTGAAACTCCGCGGCGGCCGTCACGTCGCCGGCCTCGCGCCAGGCGCCGCCCACCATGACGATGCGCTCCACCAGGGAAGCCAGCTCGGGGTCGCGGTCCAGCGCAGGGCGAAGACCGTGGCCGGCCCGAGAAGGAGAAGGACGACCTCCTTTGGGTACAACCGAACGAGATCGGTGAGCAGCTTATCGCCGGGGTGGGGATGGTGCAGCTGAGCGCAGGGGAAGTCCACGCCGCCGAGGCCGTTGGGTCCGTGCAGCGTCCGGGCGTCCACATCGTACTCGATCGGCAGGGCGGCGCCCAGCCGCGGCCAGCGCGGAGGGTCGAGCTGCTCGACGAGAATGTGGACATTGCGGGTAGCCTGTTCGGCGGAGACGTTGCCGGCCGTGGCCGCCAGACCGACCACTTCCAGTTCCCCCGCGCTCAGGGCCAGCGCTCCCGCGAACGCCCCATCGATGCCGGGGTCCGATACGAGTATGACTTTGCGGGGCATCCTTCTCTCCTTAGTCCGTAGTCCGCTGCCCTTACTCCCTAGTCCGTAGCGAAGACAAGACGGCTTGCCGCTATGGACTACGGACTACGGACGCTTTCCCGAACCAGCCCTTCCAGCACCGCCGCGGCCCGGCCGTCCATGACCGCCTTCCGCGCCCGCTCGACGCCCTCGGTCAACGATCCGACCCGCTCGGCCGCGAGCAGGGCGGCCGCGGCGTTGGCCAGCACGATGCGCAGCGCCGGCCCCTCTTGCCCCTCCAGCACTCCCCGAATCACGGCGGCGCTCTCCTCCGGTCCCTGCACGCACAACTCGTCCGTTCGGCACGGCGCCAGGCCGAAGTCCTCGCATGTCCACTCATGGGATACGACTTGTCCGTCGCGGACCTCACGCACCAGCGTCGGCCCCGACAGGCTCACTTCGTCCAGGCCGTCCCGGCCGCAGACCACGAAGGCGCGCCGCACGCCCAGCCGGGCCAGGGCGGCGGCCATCCGGTCCAGGTGCGCGAGTCGGCCCACGCCCAGCAGTTGGTACGGGGCGCGCGAGGGGTTGGCCAGCGGCCCGACCCAGTTGAACAGCGTCCGCACGCCGAGCCGCCGTCGCACCGGGGCCAGGCGCTGCAAGGCCGGGTGAAAGCTGGGTGCATAACAGAACGCCATCCCCACGCGCTCCAGGCTGCGCCGGGCGGAGCGCGCGTCGCCTCCCACCGTCACACCCAGCGCGGCCAGCACGTCGGCGCTGCCGCCGCTGTGGCTGGACGCCGCTCGGTTGCCGTGCTTGACCACTGGGGCGCCGGCCGCCGCCGCCACGAAGGCCGTCGCGGTGCTGATGTTGAACGTCCCGGCCCCATCGCCGCCGGTGCCGCAGGTGTCGAGATGGTCGTCCCGCCCGGTGTGAAACGGGATCATATATTCACGCAACACCGCGGCGGCCGTCGCCAGCTCGTCGGCCGTCTCGCCCTTCATGGTCAATGCGACCAGCAGGGCGGCCGTCGCGGACTCGTCGCAGGCGCCGCCGACCAGGCCGTGCATCAATTCGCACATGCGGACGCCGTCGAGGTCGCGGCGTTCCACGAGCGCTGCCAGAGTGCCGGCAAACCAGGGCGGTGGAGGCGTCGGAACGGACATGATCAATGCGCTCCCGGAGACCGGCGAGCACGGTCCCTTCTGTAGACGATATCCAAAATCCCGTCTTTTTGCCAAAAAAACCTTTTTTTGTGTACGGGCGTCTATTATACTTTAGTTCATACCCCAGGGACGACCGATCCGTGCGAAGGGAGGCCGCGGCGGGGTCATTACCGGAGCGGCCTCACTGGTTTCATCACGAAAGGGCGAGCCATGCCGGACTTCAGCAAGTTAACGGAGCGACAAAGAGAGATTTACGAATTCATCCGCGAGAAGATCGAGGGCCGCGGCTACGGGCCGACGGTGCGCGAGATCGGCGAGGCGTTCGGGATCCAGTCGCCCAACGGCGTGATGTGCCACCTCAACGCCCTGGTGAACAAGGGCCTGATCCTCCGCAAGGGCCGGTCGGCGCGGGCGATCCAGCTGGTGGACCACCGGCCGCCGGGGGCCGAACTGCCGCTGCTCGGCCTCGTGGCGGCCGGCCAGCCGTTGGCGGCGAACTCCCAGGATGAGCGCCTGAGTTTCGGAGAGCTGTTCGGCGGCGCGAACCATTTCGCCCTGCGCGTCCGCGGCCGGTCAATGATCGACGACCATATCGACGACGGCGACTATGTCGTCATCCGCAAACAGGAAACGGCCGAGAACGGCGAGCGCGTGGTGGCTATGATCGACAACGAAGTGACGCTCAAGCGCTTCCACCGGGAAAAAGACTCCGTGCGCCTCATGCCCGCCAACTCCGAAATGCAGCCGATCGAAGTGGATCCCAACTCCGACGCCCAAATCCTCGGCGTGCTGGTCGGCGTGTTGCGGCGGTGCTGATCCACCAGCCCCGAGCGCGAGCGAGGGGAAGCTTCCCCTCGCTCGCGCTCGGGGCTGGTTTGTTTGGATTGTAAGAACTACCGCACCGTGTAAATTGTGCAGAGTCCCCGGCTTGGGCTTTGCACACGGTACGTTTTTCTGCACAATTTACAGGGCCGGTTGCACAAATTACTCCGCTGGCGGCCCTCCTGCGGCTGGTGGTTCCGTGTCACGGACGTTTTCGCCAGCCGGCGCAGCTATTCGCGTGGCCGAAGATGTCAAAGCTCTCTGGCGTGCCATTGCGCTCGATGAGCGTTTGGTGTTGATTCAGCCGAGCCGCGAGTACGCCGTGGACGACCTGGAACGGATTGGTGTCTTGGCGGTAGTCGTGCTCTGTTGAAATCCTCTAACCTGTAGCGGCGAGGAGCATGAGGTTGTGGGTGAGTACCCGCAGGTAGCACTCGTGTTCGCGCGACGCATCCGACTTGCCCCGCAGCGCCGAGCCGAGCAGCCGCTTGTGTCGGGAGAAGGCGCTCTCCGCCTGCCAGCGCTGCCCGTAGACGCGCTTGTGCCGGCTGCCCCGCGGCTTCTTGCGGAACCGCTTGACCATCTGCCGCCGGTAGCGAGTCTTGGGCCACTTCCGCCCCCCGTTCCGCCGGTTGATCGGGATCACCGTCGAGCGGACGCCCAAGTCCTCCCGGCAGTAGCGGTGGCTCTCCTCGCCGTCGAACGCCGCGTCGCCGAGCACCCGGTCGTAGCCGACCGCCAGCGACGCCTGGGCCATGAGAGGGCGGAACTGCGGCGCGTCGTTGGCGGGGCCGAGGCTGACCGTGGCTGCGGTGAAGAAGTGGCTGGCCGTGTCGCAGGCCACGGCCAACTTGGTCCACAGCCTGGAGTTGTGTTTACGGCCGGCCCGCTTGAAAAAGTAGCGGGACGTGTGGCGGCTCTCCATGCCGGTGGCGTCGATGGCGGCCGTCGGCTTCGCGCCGATCAACCCGCCTTCCTGTGCGCGCACGGTGGCGCGGAAGAGGAGTACGACGAACGCCCCTTTTTTAGCAGCCGCTTGGCGGCATAGCAGAGGGTCGAGTAGTGGGGCGCCGCGGCCAGGCCGAGATCCTCGCGCAACTCGGCGAAGTCGGCCAGCAACCGGACGACGCCCCGGTAGTCGGTCTTGAAGAAGGTCTTCAGGGCCAGGGCGGCGAACAGTTGGTGCTGGGTGAAGTCCTTGCGGGAGAACTTCGACGAATAGGCGGGCAGAACCTCCCGCGCCAGGCGCAGCGCTCTTGGGCCACGGCCCGAGGCGACTTGGTCATCGGTCTGCTGGTGTTCATAATACCATTATACGCCCGCCCCGCCAAGGATTTCAACAGAGCACGGTAGTCGTACAGGGCCTCGATGTAGGGCGCTTGATTCTGCTGAGCAAGCCGCAGAATGAATTCGTGGCTGGTGAACTCATGCGGCATCTGAGCGATCGTAGCCGCGTACTGATCGTAGAGTCGGCTGAAGTCATGCACTGGCACACCCCCGCCCATTCGGGCACCGGACGACTGATTCCATACCGCCACGCCCGGTAATGCTACCTGACTTCCTATCGCCCTACAAGCAAATGCCGCAGCCCCCGACGGTGCGCCACGGGGCCGGGACGCGCGGGCGCCCAACGCGGAACCGCCAATCTGGCGGCATGAATGCCATTTGGAATATTTTCCTTGTTTTTGTCGGCAGCGACGGTATACTTGATGACGGAGGCAACCAGTAGAGGAGGCACCTGTGGAACCAGACGACGTTCTTGCTGTAGTGAATCCCCATCTGCCGGAACTGGTCCGCATGTTCTTGCTGGCCCATGACGAGTTTGACCAAACGCATCAGGCTCCGTTGCGCCTGACCGTTGAAGAGGCGCGAGCCAAGTGGGTCAATTGTCGGATGCTGTGGCACGTCGAACAGCGGTTCGGACGGCACGGGGTACAAAGAGGGTCGCCCAGAGTCATGGATTGCAAGAAAAGCAGGTTCTCCTACCTGTTCGTTCCGGGGAACCGCTTCGACGTTGGCATTCGCTTCAAGAAACTGGACGACGACCTACGGACCTCGCAGCATTCGTCGGGCGTCCAGAACGAACTGCGGCAACAGCGCCTCTTCCCGGAAGAGGACACCGCCCATGTCATGCTCGGCTACCGACAGACCGACAGCCTCCAGCCGCGCGTGCGGAGCATCTTTCTTACCTGCGAAGGACCGATAGAAAACGACTGGGAAAGGGTCGTCTGGACTGAGGGCGAGGGTCTTAACCCGATCCATCCGACCGTGCGCCACTGTTCCCGCCGTCGAAGCCAAAGATTCGGCGACGCAAACCCGACGCGGGAACCGGAGGCGATACCACACAACCAGCAGAAGGGTAGGCTGTCGTGTCAAAAGTGGTCAACCCTGCCATGCTCACCCTTGCCCGCGAGGCACGGGCCATGACGCAGACGGAGATGGCGGAGGCCATCTCCGTTACGCAGGGCAAGATTTCCAAATACGAGAACGGGATGCTCCAGGTAGCGGAGGAAGACCTAAAGAAGATTTCTAAACTACTAAACTACACGCCGGAGTTGTTTTACCAGCAGGACAAGGTGTACGGGCTGGGGAGCAGTTTCCTCTTCCACCGGCAGCGGAAGGACGTGCCCGTGCTGGTCCAGAGGCAAGTCCAGGCGGAGGTCAACATCCTACGCATTCAGGTGGACAGGTTGCTGCGTGCGGCCGAAGTGGAGGTGGAAAATGCGTTCAGCCCACTCGACCCAGACGCCTACAACGGGGAAGTTGAAAAGATCGCAACGATGGTGCGTGCGGCGTGGCGACTGCCGATGGGGCCGGTCGCGGACGTGACCGCCGCGATTGAGAGCGCCGGAGGCGTCGTCTTGAAATGCACCTTCGGGACGCCCCTTATCGACGCTGCCCACCTGTGGCTGCCGGCGATGCCGCCGCTGTTCTTCGTCAACAAAGACCTGCCAGGGGACAGACTGCGGTGGACGTTGGCTCATGAAATCGGCCATGCGGTCATGCACAGGAACCCAAGCGACGACACGGAGGAACAGGCCAACCGCTTCGCCTCGGAGTTCCTGATGCCGGGCGAAGAGATCGGGCCGTACCTTGAGGGTCTGACGCTGCGGAAAGCCGCGGTACTCAAAAGCCAGTGGAAGGCTTCGATGGCGGCCATCATACGTCGCGCACGCGACTTGCGGTGCATCGGCGAGAAGAAGTACCGTGGCCTGTACACGGAACTGAGCAGCCAGGGATATAGGACGGAAGAACCGTTTCCGGTGCCGGTGGAGGAACCGCAGCTCGTCCGGCAAATTGTGGACTTCCACCGCACCGAATTGGGATATGACGACTTTGAATTAGCCAAATTACTCTTTATGCCGGACCCGCAGTTCTTCTCTGCGGAGGCCAAAGAGTCGCCCGCCATCTTCCGAATGAACGACAAGCCGTTCTTCGCCTTTTCGTCAAACGTTCACCCACGGCCCTTCCGGGGCAGCGGGGCAAGTGGGTAGGGAGAGGGTCCGGGCAGGCAGGGATTCCATGACCGGACCTTTCCCCTGTCGTCCCGAAATGGCGTCAACCTACTTCTTGCCAAGAATCTTCCGCGCGAGCTTGACCATCTCGGACCTCGTCCATGACGAGACGCCCAAAGATAGAGTCTTTGCCGCCTGCTCCAAGAGCGCGTGTTCGGCCGTCGTCATCCTCACACGGAGCATGAAGGTCTTGACCTCTTCAGGGTCTTTCGGCTTGCCGGCCATGCGCCGATTGTAGCCACAGGGATTTTCCCTGTCAAGCTACCAAGCTATGAATGTTGCTACGAATATGCTACGCTGTTTCCCGCACTCGACAGACATTCCTTGCGGGAGCGGCCGATGGACGTTCGGGACATCAAGGCGACGGAGCTATCCGGGAGCGTGAAAATCTCCTTCGTCGGCGGCCTGTGGCGCGTCCACAGTCAGACCGGCCACCGCACCTACAAGGTGAATCCCAGCCCGTCCGCGCCCGCTTGTGAGTGCGACGACTTCCAGCTACGCGCTTCGCCGTGCAAGCATATTATCGCCATCCGTCAACTCCTTGATAGGCAACTGAAAGGTGAGCCGAACCCCGACCCGGCCTCTCTGCCGACGCTCCCGCCGCGACCGACGTACAAACAGGATTGGCAAAGTTACAATCTCGCGCAGACGAACGAGAAAGACCATTTTCAGGCGCTGCTCGCCGACCTTTGCTCCAGCGTCCCGCAGCCGCCGCGCGGGCGGAAGGACGGCGGCGGGCGCCAGCCCTTGCCCATCGCCGACGCACTGTTTGCGGGCGTGTTCAAGGTCTACGCGCTCACGTCGGCGCGGCGGTTCGTCAGCGACCTACGGGAAGCGCACGAGCGCGGACACATCAGCGTCCTACCCAGCTTCAACAGCGTGTTAAACGTGCTGGACAAGCCCGAAACGACGCCGATGCTGGCGGACCTCATCCGCCGCAGCGCCCTCCCGCTCCGCGCCGTGGAGAGCCAGTTCGCCATCGACAGCACTGGATTTTCCACGTCAAGATATACGAAATGGTACGACGAGAAGTACGGCACGAACCGGATCAAGAGCGATTGGGTCAAGGCGCACGTCGCGGTCGGGACGAAGACGCAAATCGTCACGGCCGCCGTCATCGGTGAAGAGGACTCGGCGGACTGCCCGGAGTTCGCCGACCTGACCCGCGCCACGGCCGAAAACTTCGGCGTGAAGGAAATGTCGGCCGACAAGGCGTACCTGTCTCACGACAACCTGAGCCTCGTGGCCGGGCTGGGCGCCGTGCCGTTCGTCCCGTTCAAGAGCAACAGCCAGGGCGGCGGGTCGGAAGTCTGGCGGCGGATGTACTTCTACTTCATGGTCAACCGCGATGACTTCCTTGCGCATTACCACCGTAAGTCTAATATCGAATCCGCTTTCTCCATGATTAAGCGGAAGTTCGGCGACAGCCTGCGCGGCAAGACCGACACGTCCATGCGGAACGAGGCGCTGGCGAAAATCCTGTGTCATAACCTCTGCAGCGTCATCAGCGCGTGGTATGAACTCGGCATCGAACCGGGCGAGTGGGCGCCGAAGGGCAAGCCGGAAGCGGCCGCGCCAGCTGACGCCGGGCCGCAAGACGTGCTTCGGTTCCCGGCCGGGTGAGTAGGCCGGAGTTGCGGGATACAAGGGCCATGCGGGTCGATTCCTGCGGCTTTCCGGCGGGGAGGCTAGCCGGCCTTGATTTTCGAGGTAGAATTGATCTCGCAGGGACGATGTAAGAGGGGGCGGGGCATGGGAGGCTCCGCCCGGTGTTTTTTGCACGCGACGAAGGATGCGGCCGATGTCCCCCTCCGAATCGAAACTGCTCCAGCTTCTCAAGGAACGCTCCTTCAAAAGCGGCGGTTCGTTCCGTCTCGCGTCCGGCACCATGAGCGACTACTACATCGACGGCAAGATGACGGCGGTGTACTCCGAGGCCGTCCCGCTCATCGGCGAAATCCTGTACGAGCGTACCAAGGACCTCGAAATAGAAGCCATCGGCGGACTGGAAGTCGGTGCCGTGCCCCTGACCACAGCCGCCGTCTACAGTTACCAGTTGCATGGTCGGAAGATGGAAGGGTTTTGGGTCCGCGACAAGGCCAAGACCCACGGTACGAAAAAACTCATCGAGGGTGGCCTTCGCGCGGGCGCCAGAGTCGCCATCGTTGACGACGTGTTCACCAAGGGCGGTTCCGCCATGAGGGCGCTCAGGGAAGTGCGGGAGTGGAAGTGCGAAGTGCCCATCGTTCTCGCGCTCGTGGACCGACTCCAAGGCGCCAGAGAACTCTTTCGGTCGGAAGGGGTCACGAACTACCAGTCAGTGTTCACGATCCGCGACTTCGGGGTGAACGTCGATGCCGGCGCGGAAGCTGAAACTGCTTCTCGGTAAGGGCCACGTCGCTTCGGACCTGCTCCGCGAAATCATAACGCACTGCGACGACTGGTACTTCGCCGAGCCGAGTCCCGTCACCTTCGGGCTTCTTGCGCTGTTCCGCGACCTAGAGCGCCGAGATTGGACCGATTCGCAGGGCGTGCCCGCCGATAAGTATGAGCCGTTCCAGCGCCAGGTTCTACCGCATCTGCTCCAAATCACGGACACCCTTTCCGCCACACCAGCCGCCGAACCCATTGACGAACTAGACGCGCTCGTGGTCGCCTACCGGGATTCCATCAAGGCCACGCCCTGACCCCATCCCCCTGCACATTTTACCCTCCGCGCTGCACAATTTGCGGAGTCAAAAGAGGGTAAATTGTGCAAAGCCCCCGGCTTGTGAAGCGCTCTTTTCCGGCCGGGGGCGCTGTGGTATGGTCCGCCCACTTCCTGAGCGACCCATCCCCGAATCGCACACCGCCCGGCCCTTCTTACCGTGTCCGATTTATCCGTTGAATCGCACGGACGGCGTCATGCCGTTTCGCAGGAGTCCGCCATGCGCAAGGACGCGCTCCGTCTGGCCGCCGCCCTGCTCCCCGCCGTCGTCTGGATCGCCGCCGCACCGGCCGGCAACGTTTTCGCCTGAGGGGGACCGGGGTGCATTCCCCTGCCCGGCGGTTCGCCGGGCGCGATCCCCTACTATCCGGCGCCCGGATACGGTGCGCTCCCTCCCGGCGCGGTTCCCTATCCGCCGCCGGGTGCAACGATCATTCCCGCCGCGACCCCCGGCGCATCCTCGGCGCCGCCCGTCCGCGCCGCCCAGGCGCCGCCGCGGCCGCCGATCATCCGCGGACAGGCTCCGGACTCAACGCCGCCGGTTCGTTCTCCGGTGGCCATGCCGTCGCCGGAGCAGCTAGGCGTCGGCGCCCATTCAGCCGACGGCGACTGGACGACCATTCACAAGCGGTTGCAGGAACTGGGAGTGGCAACGTTCCAGGTGGATCGACTCAGCTCGGATGTCGTTCAGTTCACCTGCCTGCTGCCGACGGCCGAGCCGGGCAAGACCCGCCGCATCGAGGCGCATGGGGCCACCGAGGTGGAGGCCGCCCGCCGCGCTCTGGACGAGGCGCAACGGTGGCGAGAACAACGACAGTAGGGGGTGATAACGACGCCAACCCGAAGCGCCAGCGAGGCGTTCCCTCGCTCGCGCTTCGGGTTGGCGCTTGCCTGATGGGTTACACCTTGACCGGCTGATACTCGAACTTCGTGACGCGGCCCGGCTGCGGCACCGGATACTTGCCGTCCTTGTCGGCCGGCAGCGGCGACGGCCCTCCCAGCACCAGCTTGTCCACGTTCGGCGCGAACTCGTGTTCGCAGTTGAGGATGTCGTCCCACTTGATGAGCTGGCCGGTGTGCGCGGCCATGCGGCCCATCGACGCCGTCAGGCTGGCCTCCACCCCGCGCTTGACCTCGTTGTACGGCTTGTCGTTGCGGATGGCGTCGAGCAGGTCGTCCCACTCCAGCTCGTAGGGATTCGGCTCGTCCCTCGTCGGCCACTGCCAGGTGACGCCTTCCTTCTTGGAGAGGTCGAAACCCGTCTGGATGCGCGAGTGGGCCGGCGTGTGGCTCGGAGATGGAGATGACGGCCGCGCCCTTGGTGCCGGTGGCGAAGCTGGCGAACTCCTGGGCGTTGAAGTTGCCGTCCATGTCCCGGCCTTGGAGCAGCAGCTTCGTGCCGTCGGCGAAGGTGTACTCGACCGAGTAGTTGTCGAAGTTCTGGTCGACGGCCGGCTTGTTGTCCACTCGCGGTAGTGGCGGCCGCCGGTCGCCTGGGCCTTGACCGGCCAGGCGTCCTTCATCCAGCAGCACTCGTCGATGTTGTGGATGAGGAAGTCGCTGTAGCAGCCGCCGCTGGCCCACAGGAAGCCGTGGAACTTGCGGATCTGCCATTCCAGCTCGCTCATGCCGGCCGGCGTGCGGTTCGTGAAGCAGTCGGCCTCCGGCCCCTTCTCGCGGTAGGCCCGCAGCAGCGTGATGTCGCCGATCTCGCCGTCCTTGATCCGCTTGAACAGCTCGCCGCGGACCACGCAGTGCCGGCACATCAGGCCGACGCCGACCTTGAGGTTCTTCTTGACCGACTCCTCGCCGAGCTTGAACATCTTCTTCGAGGTCGGCCCGTCCACCGTGAGCGGCTTCTCCATGAAGACGTTGAGGCCCTTCTCGATGGCGTAGGTGAAGTGGACCCAGCGGAAGGCGGGCGGCGTGGTCAGGATGACGACGTCGCCGGGCTTGAGGCAGTCCATCGCCTTCTTGTAGGCGTCGAAGCCGATGAACTGGCGGTCTTCGGGCACGTCCACCATCTTGCCGATCTTGTCGTCGCCGCTGAGGTTCTTGTAGCTGGCTCTCGAGCCGGTCCTGGAAGACGTCGGCCATGGCGACGAGCTTGCACGGGCCGTTCTTGGAGTTGAGGGCGTTGCCGATGGCGCCGGTGCCGCGGCCGCCGCAGCCGACGAGGGCGATCTGGATGGTGTTGCTCTCGGCGGCATGGACGAACGGCACGGACGACGCCGGCCAGGGCCGAGGCGGCGGCGGCCACGCCCGCCGATTTCAGCACGTCGCGGCGGGAAAAGCCATTCTTCTCACTGGAATTCACGGAGGGTTCCTCTCGGTGTGGGTGTGTCCCAAATAACGGGTGGGGATTATTTACAGGTACACGGAGTTGCGCCGCGAGTCAATCAGCAATTCCGCGGAAAAATGCCTCGGAATGAACCGCCGAGACGCCAAGACGCAAGAGAAACCGAACTGGCGATCTGCTCTCGGCGGATACCCTCTGACCGGCGACGGTTCGGCGGCGAACATGTACCGGCCCCCCCGAATCCATCCAAAGGAGACGACATCATGAGCGAGCAAGAGTATCTGTTTCCGCGCAAGCTGACGCGGCGCGATTCCTGTGCGACCGCCGGCGCCGCGAGCGCGGCCGGCGATGCGGCGGTCTGAAGTCCGTGCGGCGGCCGGGCCGACGAGCCGAAAAAGGCCGTCACGCATCGGCGAAGGCAAAGCCACCTACACGCTCGACCAGGACTGGGGCAAGCTGCCGGCCGGCATGACAGTACGGCTTCGGCTGCGCCCTCGTCGTCGATTCCAAGGACCGCATCTTCGTGACCTCGCGCTCGGCCAGCCCGTGCGTCGCCATCTTCGACAAGGACGGCAAGCTCCTGGAGACGTGGAGCAAGGACTTCGCCCACGAACGTCGGCTTCACGCCCGAGCAGGTCGCCGCCACCGCCCACGGCCTCTACTGGAGCAAGGAAGGCGACGGCGGAGTACCTGTACTGGACCGAAAACGTCTCCACGCCGAAGGGCGCCCCGAAGATCGGCGCCCGCGTCTACAAGACCGACCTCCAGG
This sequence comes from uncultured Planctomycetaceae bacterium, assembly GCA_963771935.1. Taxonomy (GTDB): domain Bacteria; phylum Planctomycetota; class Planctomycetia; order Gemmatales; family Gemmataceae; genus UBA4732. The sequence continues at coordinate 53,284 of CAVYVK010000001.1, forward strand.
GGAAAGTGCATTTACACGATCGGCAATGTGGACAAAGAGTCGGCCACGTCGCAGAAGTTCGAGTTCACCAACCCGACCGACCTGTGCGTGGCGGCCAACGGCGACATCTACGTCGTGGACGGCTACGGCAGCCAGCTGCTGTACCGCTTCGACAAAAACTTCAAGCACATCAAGACGATCGGCGGGCCCGGCAAGGAACACGGCAAATTCAACACCTGCCACGGCATCTGGATCAGCACGCTCAAGAAGGAGCCGGAACTCTACGTCGCCGACCGCGCCAACAACCGCGTCGAGATCTACTCGCTGGAGCAGGAGTACAAGCGGACGCTGCCCGACTTCCGCCTGCCGTGCTGCTTCTACCAGCACGAGGGCCAGCTCTACGTGCCGGAACTCGGTGCGCGGGTGACGATCCTCGACGCCGACGACAAGGTGGTCGCCCGGCTGGGCGACGGGGCGGGCGTCAAGGACGTGAAGGACCGCCCCGAGCTGTTCGGGGCGCCGCACGCGCTGACCGTGGCGAGCAACGGCGACCTGTACGTCATCGAATGGCTGCCGTATGGCCGGCCGCGGAAGTTGCGGCCGACGCCGGCGTAATGGATTCTCGGCGAGCGGCCGGCGTGAGCCGGCTGATGGAACCCTCATCAGCCGGCTCACGCCGGCCGCTCGCCCGCTTGTAGCCCCCTCGGGTCGGTCTTATAATCACCATGCTCGTGAAATGACCCCATTCGCCCCGAGGGCCGCGTCGCCGTGTCCGGATCGACCTCGCATCCTGGTTCTTGGAGAAGCCGGCGCGGCGGCCGAGGAATGGCTGCGCCGCTGGCCCGAGGCCGAGGCCGTGCCGGTCGATTCCCTCACTTCCGCCCTGGAGCGGCTTGGTAAGGAGCACTTCGACGCCGTCCTCAGCAGTCCCGCCAACCCGACGCTCTGGGAATCCGCCCGTCGTCTCCTGCTGGCGCAGCGCATCCTCGCCGCGGTGCCGGAAGGCATCGCCCTGGTCGATTTCGACCTCAAGATTCGCTGGGCCAATCCCACCTTCCAGGCCTGGTGCGGCGGGGAGGTCGTCGGCCGGGGCTTTTACGAGGCCCTCGGCTCGCCGGAACTGATCGGGCCGGAGTATTGCCCATTCCACACCGCGCTGGCCGTTCGCGCCGTCCAGCGCGAATCCGGTGCCGCGCCGGCGCCGCCCATCACCACCTGTCTCATCTGCCGCGGCAACCGCTTCATCGACCTCCACGTCACCGTCGCTGGAAGATTCCACCAGTCCGGGGCCGATGCTGCTCGTGTTGGCCCGCGACGTGACGCACACCGTCGAGCAGCGGCAGAAGCTCGACGCGCTGCACGAGGCCGGCCGGACGCTGGCCGGACTGGCCCCGGAACAGCTCGCCGAGATGAGCGTACCCGAGCGGATCGAGCTGCTCAAGGAAAACATCCGCCGCTTCACCCGCGATCTGCTCCATTACAACGTCGTCGAGATCCGCGTCCTCGACCGGCAAACCGGCAAGCTGGAGCTGCTCATTCAGGAAGGCATGACGCCGGAGGCGTCGACCCGCGATCTGGTCCCGGCCACGGAGGGCAACGGCGTCACCGGCTACGTCGCCGCCGTCGGCAAGGGCTATCTCTGCTCCGATACCCATCTCGATCCGCTCTACCTGCCCGGCGCCGCGGCGCGCAGCTCCCTGACCGTGCCGCTGATCTACCAGGATCAGGTGATCGGCACCTTTAACGTGGAGAGCCAGGAGCCGAACCACTTCGCCGAGGACGACCTCCAGTTCGCGGAGATCTTCAGCCACGACATCGCCGCGGCCCTGCATACGTTCGATCTGCTGTCGGCCGAAAAAAGCTCGACGGCCACGCAGTCGATCGAGGCCGTCAACCGGGAGGTCGCGCTGCCGGTGGACGAGATCCTGGCGGACGCCGCGTCGGTGTTGGAGCGCTACATCGGCCATGAGCCGGAGATCGCCGACAAGTTGCGGAAGATCCTGGCCGCAGCCCGGTCGATCAAGCAGAGCATTCAGAAGGTCGGCGAGGACATGGCGCCGAGTCAGCCGACTGCGGGACCGCAGCCGCCGAAGCCGCCCATGCCCAAAGGGCTGCGCGTCCTGGTGGCCGACGACGACGAGCGCGTCCGACGGGCGGCGCACGGTCTGCTCGGCCGATGGGGTTGCGTGGTCGAGACGGCGCGCGACGGCAAGGAGGCGCTGACGATGGCCCGTCTCGGCGCCTACGACGCCATCCTGGCCGACATCCGCCTGCCGGATTCGCCCGGCTACGAGGGCATCCGCCGGCTGCGCGAGGCCCAGCCGCAGGCTCGCGTCATCCTCATGACCTCCTACGGCTACGACCCGCGCCACACGATCGTCCAGGCCCGCCAGGACGGCCTGAATTATGTTCTGTTCAAGCCTTTCCGGGTGGACCAACTCCTGAATGCGCTGACCTTCGACGGCGACCGTCCGGCGCCCGCCCCGAAACCCGAGAAGCAAGGGACGGCCTTTGAGGTGAAGTGACTTGGCGAGCCGGGTCGCGTGAGCGCCCGGCGAGCGGGGTTGCGTAGCGCCCGAGTACCGACGCGCTCGGTGCGCTGACGCAACCCCGCTCGCCTCTTCTTCGTTAATCCCTTTTCTCATGCTTCTACTTTTCACGGCGGCCTGCCTCGGCCATTTGGTCTTCATGGTGCTGAGCCATAACTGGTTCTACGGCCAGCGCATGCCGCGCCGCCTGATGGACGGCGTCCACCTGCTGCACGGCGGCCTCTTCGTCGCCTTCCCCTTCTTGCTCTGGAGGGTTGGGGGGTGGGGTCTGTCCGGGCTGTTCCGTTTCGACTCGGCCGGCGGAATCGCGCTGAGCGCTTACGTCGTTCTGTGCTGGGTCGCGGCTTTCGTGCTGCTGCCGCTGGACATCGCCTGGCGCACCTTGAGGCCGAAGCCGGCCGCCCTGGGAAAAGAGCAATCAGAGGTCGTGGATGTCGTGAAACAACTCGGCGGCCCGCCGGCCGGCGTCGGCAAGAACGGCTTCCAAGCCAGGCTGCCCTTCAACGAGGCGCTGACGGTCGAGTACCTGGAGCGGACGCTGCACCTGCCGCGACTGCCGGCCGCGTGGGACGGCCTGAGCATCCTGCACCTGAGCGACCTGCACCTGTGCGGCACGCCGGATCGGTCCTGGTTCCGGGCGGTGATGGACCGCTGCGCCGCCTGGGCGCCGGACCTCGTCGCCGTCACCGGCGACCTCGCGGACGGCGAGGACTACATCCGGTGGATCGTGCCGGTGCTGGGCCGGCTGCGCTGGAAGACGGCGGCGTTCGCCATCCTCGGCAACCATGACGCCTGGTACGTCCCGGCCAAGGTCCGCCGCCGCCTGCGTCGCCTGGGCATGCACGTCCTCGGCAACGGCTGGGAGCAAATCGACGTGCGCGGCGAGCCGCTGGTGGTGATCGGCCAGGAGGGGCCGTGGTTCCGTCCGGCGCCTGAGCTGAGCGGCTGCCCATCCGGCCCATTCCGCCTGTGCTTGAGCCACACGCCGGACAACATTCGCTGGGCGCAACGGATCGGCATCGATTTGATGCTGTCGGGCCACGTCCACGGCGGGCAGGTCCGGCTGCCGCTGATCGGCTCCATCCTGGTTCCCAGCCGTTACGGCCGCCGCTACGACTGCGGCGTTTTCGATGAGTCGCCGACGTTGCTGTACGTCAGCCGGGGTCTCGGCGGCGACCATCCCTTGCGCTTCCTCTGCCGGCCGGAGGCGACCCGGTTGATCCTGCGCCGGCCCTTCGAGCCGCAAGGCGAGCGGCGCGGCGAGCTTTGCTCCCCCTGAACGTTTCAAAACGAAACGCCCTGAATCGAAACGAAAAGCTGCGGAAGGCCGATCCGAAAGGGAATCAGCCACCCGTTGCGCTTCGCACCAGCATATCCGGGCCGCGCCCGTCCGCCAACTCACAGACGCGGGTGTGGCCGGGATAGCAACCTGTTCATTGCTTTCCCACAGCCTGTGGTATGATTACTTTTCTCGCGGGTTGGCCACCCCACTTCTCCAAACGACGCCCGAATGAGGATCCAGGTCATGCCTGAGTTTGAGCGGAAATGCCCTGCAAGAGCCTTGCAGGTGTGGCAAATACTGATCTGCGCGGCATCCCACCGTCGGACGATCACCTACGGGATGCTCTCCGAAATCGTCGGCTTCGACGGGGCAGGCGTCTGGAACACGATCCTGGACCACGTCGCGTTCTACTGTTGCAAAAGTGAACTGCCCGATTTGACTGTGTTGGTGGTCAATCAGGGCGGAGAACTGGGAGGCGGGGCACGCATCCCACCCCAGGACGTGAACAGAGAGCGGGAGCGCGTGTTCATCTATCCTTGGTTTCGCTGGCACCCGCCCACGGAACAGGAACTGGCACAAGGCTTTAGCGCGGGGGAGAGGCCGCCGAAGTAGCAGAGGTGGCCGAATGAGCAAAACCGGCCAGCTAGCCGGGCTGCTCCCTAACCTGACCGACTGCTCCCTGACCTCCCATTTCGGAGAGGTCAGGGAGCAAAGCTGCGGAGTGCGATCAACGACCCCTTCTCAGGCGACGGAGGAAGTGCGATGAGCAACGGCAGAAACTGCGACAGGGATAGGGCTACGACCCTCAACGTCATTGAGGGAAGGTGCAGGGCAGTGGAGGAAGGTGCCAACGAAAACTGGCTAGGACATGGCATCCACACAGGCGCCGCACATATCGACGAACTGCTCTTTCAGGGTGCCACCTACGATGAACTGGATCAGCAGGCAGGGAGAGGAGCAGTGGACGAACACCTGCGATCTCTGCGCCGAACACGGCTTGCCCTTACACTGCACCCGAGGCGGCCGACTCAAATTCGACCACTTGGTCCTAGGCGCCCTGACCTCAACCAGGACGCGGCGAATGAAACGAAACATGCCTGGACGAAACGAAACGTGACCCGGAAGAGGGCTGATGGAGCAAAGCCCGGCGCGGCGTCATCCCGCCGGTTACGGCTGCACCGGCGGGATGACGCCGCGCCGCTTGCCAAAGTGTTCGTGATCTTAATCCCTTGCCAGGAACCTGCGACCGATGACCTCTCCTTCTGAACCGCGCAATCCGCTGTACATCCTGCTGCTGATCGCCGGCGTGGTGTTCGCCGTGACCGCGCTGGCCGTCGCCGTCGTCCCGGTGCTGGAAGAGAAGGTGCTGGAGGCCGGCCAGGCGCCGCCGCCGTCGCCGTTCCGCGACGCCCTCCGGACCGACGGCTGGATTCTGGCTGCTGGTCGAGGTGGCCGTCGTCGCCGTGCTGGCCGTCGGCTGCATGGTCTGGGATCGCCTACGGAGCTTGAAAAAGGAACGCGAGAAAGCGACAATCCCACCCAAGCAAACGATGAACGATGAATGATGAATGATGAATTGTCTTGAATTCATCATTCATCATTCATCATTCATCGTTTCGGAGGTGTGCCATGCCGACCCTCGCGCAACGCGCCGCGGAGCTGCGACGCCAGATCGACCACCACAATTATCTCTATTACGTCGAAGCGAAGCCGGAGGTCTCCGACAAGGAGTTCGACCGGCTGCTGCGCGAACTGGAGGGGCTGGAGGCGGAGCATCCCGAACTGGCGGCGCCGGACAGCCCGACGCGCCGGGTCGGCGGTCAGCCGATCGAAGGCTTCGCCACGGTGACGCACCGCGTCCCGATGCTGTCGATCGACAAGGCCGTGACGCCGGACGAGCTGCGCGAGTTCGACGGCCGCGTTCGCAAAGTCCTCGGCAAGGAGCCGGTGCGCTACGTCGTCGAATTGAAGATCGACGGTGTAGCCATATCGCTCACCTACGTCAACGGCCTGTTGCAGCTCGGCGCCACGCGCGGCGACGGCGTCCACGGCGACGACGTGACGCACAACCTGATGACGGTCAAGGGTGTGCCGCTGCGGCTGCGCACCGACGACCCGCCGGCCCTGTTCGAGGCCCGCGGCGAGGTCTACATGAGCCGGGCCGACTTCGCCCGCCTCAACGAGGCGCGCAAGCAGGCCGGCGACGAGGTCCTCGCCAATCCGCGCAACTCCACGGCCGGCTCTCTCAAGCTGCTCGACCCCAAGCTCTGCGCCAAACGACATCTCCGCCTGTTCGCCTACGCCCTCGGCGCCTTGAAAGGCGTGACGGTCAAGAGCCACCTGGAGGCGCTCGACCTGCTGCGGTCCTACGGATTCCCGGTGAACCCTCATATTCAGACGTGCGAAACCATTGAGGAAGTGATCGCCTACTGCCAGAGCTGGGAGGAGAAGCGGCACGACTTGGATTTCGACACGGACGGCCTGGTGGTGAAGGTGAACGACTACGGCCAGCACAAGCGCCTCGGTCAATCGAGCAAGGCGCCGCGCTGGCTGACGGCCTTCAAGTTCGAGGCCGAGGAGGCGATGACGCGGCTCCAGGAGGTCGAAATCACCGTCGGCAAGGACGGCATGTTGGTGCCGACCGCCCACCTGGACCCGCCGGTGACGCTGGCGCAGACCACGGTGTCGCGGGCCAGTCTGCACAACGCCGATCAGATCGAGCAGAAGGACATCCGCGTCGGCGATATGGTGGTCGTGGTGAAGCGCGGCGAAATCATCCCCTACATCGTGCGGTCGCTGCCGGAGCTGCGGAAGGGCGGCGAAATTCCCTATAAATTCCCGAACGAAATGTCCGGGATGCGGATCGCCGACGGAGCGGCGCAAGGGCAAGGTGTTCTGCACGAAGGCGAAGGACTGCCCGGCGGCGATCCGCAAACGGGTGGAGTCGTTCGCTAAGCGCGACCGGATGGATATCGAAGGGCTGGGTCTATCGCTGACGGCGCAGCTGGTGAAGAGCGGGTTGGTGAAGTCGGTGACGGACCTGTACCGGCTGACGCTGGATCAGCTGGTGGGGCTGGAGCGCATGGGCAAGAAGTCGGCGCAGAACCTGCTCGACGGCATCGAGGCGAGCAAGGGGCGCGGCCTGGCGCGAGTGCTGGCCGGGCTGAGCATCCCGCTGGTGGGCGAGGCGACGGCGGAGCTGCTGACGAGCGAGTTCCCCAGCATCGACGCAATCCTGGCGGCGTCGAAGGAGGAGTTGGCGGCGGTGAAAGGGTTCGGCCCGGAGCGGGCGGAGAGCATCTATCAATTCTTCCACAATCCGGATGGAGAAAAGCTGGTGAAGGAGCTGCGCGAGCTGGGCGTGAGGCTGACGGAGGAGCCGAAGGCGCGGCCGAAGGGCGCCGACCTGACGGGCAAGACGTTCGTGGTGACGGGGACGTTAATGAACTACAGCCGCGACGAGATCGAGGGGCTCATCAAGCGGCTCGGCGGCAAGGCGACCGGCAGCGTGTCGAAGAAGACCGATTACGTCGTGGCCGGCGAGAGCGCGGGAAGCAAGCTGGACAAGGCGAAGACACTGGGCGTGGCGGTGCTAAGCGAAGAGGAGTTCGAGAAGCTGATCGACCGGAGATGAAAAGGCGGCGGTATCCGCGCACCTCCGGTGCGGGTACATGAATCGTTGCGGGCGTATTCCTTGATAGCCCAGGCCTTCAGGCCTGGGGTCGGACGGCGGCTCGCCCCCCTCCTCTGGAGGGCTTCAGCCCTTGCGACCGGGCCTCGGCCCCGGAGCCCCCGTCCGCCCACTACTGACCGCTGCGCAAAGGCGGTCAAGTTTTTCAACCGATAGAATAGGGGTATGGATGCGTCGGACATCATCCCTGATGACTGGCGTGAGTGGCGGAGGTTGCGAGCGTTGACCCTGAAGCAACAAGGCTGGTCTCAGCGAGACATCGCGGATGCCTTGGGCGCCCGCGAGGAAACCGTCAGCCGCTGGCTCGCCCGCGCCCGCGACGCCGGCCCCGAAGCCCTGCTGGCGCGTTGCTCGCCTGGCCACCCCCCAAGCTCTCCCCCGCCCAGAGGCACTTGATCCCCGAATACCTCTGGCACGGGCCGGAGGCCTACGGCTTCCGCGGCCACGTCTGGACTTGCCCCGCATCGCCCGCGTCATCAAGGAAGAGTTCGGCGTCTCGTACCACAAGGACCACGTCAGCCGCCTGCTCCGGGAGTTGCAGTGGACGCCCCAGGCGCCGATCCGGCGGGCCGTCCAGCGCGACGAGCAGGCTATCGAGCGCCGTGCGCCGAGGTCTGGCCCGAGCTGCGCCGGCGGGCGCGGCGCGAGCGCCGGGTGCTGGTTTTCGAGGATGAATCGGGGTTCTACCTGCTGCCGGGGCTGGTCCGCACCTACGCCCCCGAGGCGCAGACGCCGGTGATCCGCGAGAAGTAGACGCGCAACCACCTGTCGGTCATGGGCGGCATGACGCCCGAGGGGAAGGTGTACACCCTGGCGCGGCAGGAGTCGCTCAACGGGATGCATAGCATCGAGTCCCTCAAGCACTTGCTGCGTGTGGCAGGCCAGCGGTTGTTGGTGATCTGGGATGGCTCGCCCATCCACCGCCGGGTGGCCGTCCGGGAGTTCGTGGCCGGCCTACCCGGCCGGGTCTGGCGGGAGACGCTGCCGGGCTACGCCCCGGATCTCAACCCGTGGGACGAAGGCGGTGGGCATCACCTCAAGGATGTCCAGATGGCCAACGTCGTGTGCCGCGACTTGGAGGAATTGCACGAGCAATTCCACCTAGCTGTCGCTCGCCTTCGCCAGAGACCGCGTCTGGTCCAATCCTTCTTTGCCCAGGCTGGTTTGGCCCTTGAGAAAACTTGACCACCTTTGCGCAGCGATCAGTAAAGGGCTGAAGCCCTAAAGACCACCCCGGCCGCCGTCCGACCCCAGGCCTGAAGGCCTGGACTAACAAGAACCCCTCACCACCCCTGAATCCGCGAACGCACCCCTTCCGTGCGGGGTGCAGGAATCGTTTCTGGTAGTTTGGGTCCGCTGGCGTGACCCTGGCGGCCCTTACGCCCCAAGGAACTGCCCTGAAGCCACGCTCGTTTCGGACCCCGACCCCGTTGCCGGCGCTGCGGGTCGAGCAGACGCTTTTCCTGGCCCAGCAACTGGAGCCTAGCGCCGACGCGGCCCCGGACGGCCACGTCCTGGCCCGCGTCGAGGCCTCGCCGTCCCCGCCGTCCGCGAACTCGCCCGCCGGGCCGTCGAGGCGGCCTTGCCGGCCCAGGCCGAGGCGGCCGAAAAAAGGGGCGCCGGGACGCACCGGCGCCTGCGGACGGCTCCTGGGGCGCAAGGGCCATGCCGAACGCAACGTCCTGACCGCCGCGGGCGACGTCGCGTTCCAGACCGACGGCACGAGGGTCAACACTGGGGAGGGCTGGCGCGAGATGCGCCTGGGCATCGACGCCCGGCGGGCGCGGGGCCGGCCGGCGACGGCCGCGGCATGGGACACGCGCCGGCTGCCGCCGCCGCACGCCCGGGTGCTGTTGGGGGGGATCGAGACGGCGGAGCGCTTCGGCCCGCGCATGCGCCGCTGGGGCGCCCGGCGGGGCGTCCGGGACGCCTCGGAGGTCTCGGTCCTGGCCGACGGCGCCGACTGGATCGGGAAGCAGACCCGAGGACAGTTGCCGGGGGCCAAGCCGTTGCTGGACGTCTTCCACGGGTCGGAACACCGGTCGGACTGCGCCCGGGTGCTGTACGGGGAGGGGGCGGCCCAGGCCTTCGCCTGGGGGGACGCGGGGCGCCAGACGCTGCGGGCGGCGGGGGCGGCCGGGGTGCGGGCGCACCTGGCGACGGGTCGGGCCGAGGCGTGGTCGGCGGCGAAGCGGGCGGCGTTTTCGGACGCGGCCGGCTCCTTCGAGCGGCGGGCCGACGCGTTGGCTTACGCCGAGCGGTTGGCCCAGGGGCAGTCGATCGGGAGCGGGCTGGGGGAGGGGGCGTGCAAGCAGGGGATCGGCCGGCGGAGGAAGCCGACGGGGGCGCGGCGGCGGCGGGCGAACCGGAGGGCGACGCGGGGCGGCGCCGGGACGCCCTACGGGCAGAATCGCCTCAACAGACTCCCGGAATCGGCGCTCGCACCCGCTTCGGGATGGGAGTTTCCGTCTCGGAAATTCGTTGCAAACTCCTTCGCCTGCCTTTTATAATCATTCCCACCATTGGGGACCGAACTCTGGCGCAGCCTGTTCCAAAGCCGGCAGGCCGCGCCTGAACCGGGGGATCGCCCGTGAACCAACCCGTTTACCCAGCCCTGTACGATGCGGTTGGCAAGAAGCCGCCTTCGCTGCTCGGCGCCGCGTCGTTCGTCGTCGGCCGGAGCGAAACCGCAGCCCTGCCGGTCCTCGAAGTCCCCTGCTCTCGACCGCAGTTCCCCATCATCCGCGCCGAGGGCCGGCGCTACGCCGAGCCTCCGTCGCGGACCCGCCCGACGTATCTCAACGGCCAGCCCATCGGCCGGCGCACGCCGCTGACGCAAGAGGACCACCTCGAAGCCGGCGAACGTCCATCGGTCCCACCCGGTGCAAGGCGATTCCAATCCTGTGAGGGAGGTTCACGGTCCATGGCGACCAATAACGGATCCAGGGCGGGCCCCCAACTGCCCCAGCAGTTCGGCCGCTACCACGTCCAGAAGCGGCTCGGCGACGGCGGCATGGGATCGGTTTATCTGGTCCTCAACACCGACCTGCAGCGTGAGGAGGCGCTGAAGGTGCCGAACTTCGACGCCGGCGACGGCGCCGAAATGCGCGAGCGCTTCATCCGCGAGGCGCGGGCCGCCGCCGGGTTGGACCACCCCAACCTCTGCCCCGTCTACGACGTCGGCGAGCGCGACGGGATCTGCTACCTCACCATGCGCTACCTCAAGGGCAAGCTGCTGTCCGATTACACCGGCGTCTCCCAGCCGCCGCGCAAGGCCGTGGAGATCGTGACCAAGCTGGCTCAGGCGTTGGCCGCGGCCCACGCCAAGGGCGTAACCCACCGCGACCTGAAGCCCAACAACATCATGATGTGCGCCGGCGTCGGGCCGGTGGTCATGGACTTCGGCCTGGCCAAGCAGGCGCAGCAGCAGGACCGCAAGCTGACGCGCATGGGGTCGATCCTCGGTACACCGGCGTACATGCCGCCGGAGCAGGTCAAAGGCGACCTGACCAAGCTGGGGCCGGCCAGCGACGTCTACAGCCTGGGCGTCATCCTCTTCGAGCTGCTCACCGGCCGGCTGCCCTTCGAGGGCGCGACGGACGCGGAGGTGTACGGCAAGATTCTGTATACGGCGGCGCCGACGGCGTCGGCGCTGCGGCCGGGGCTGAGCCCGGCCCTGGATGTGATCTGCCGCAAGGCGCTGGCCAAGGCGCCGGAGGATCGCTATGCGTCGATGAAGGCCCTGGCCGCCGACCTGATCGCGTACCTCAAGGCGACGCCGCCCGTGGAGGGGGGCGGCGCCCTGATCGTGTCGAAGGGCGGCACGGCGAACGTGTTTCAAATGCCGACGGTGGCGCCGGTCCTGTCGAAGCCCGCAACGGCGCCGCCAAGCCAAGTGTTCAGCCAACCGACCCAGCTGCGCGGAAGGGCGCCATCGACCCGCCCGGCCAAAGCGCCGTCGTCGGTTCGCCCGCCCCCAGCCAGCGGGGTGCGGCGGAGCGGGACGCCGGCGCCCAACATCCCCCCACAGGGCGGCGCCGAGGGCGGAGGTTTGTCCGTCGGCGCCCCCGTCGGCGGCGGGCGTTGCTTTCCCTCTCCTGGACGGAATGTCCGCCCGGGCCGCCGCTCATGGGCGGTCTGGGCCGTCGGACTAATGCTGCTGGGTGTCCTGGGGGCGGCCCTCGTCTTCTACTGGTGGTGGCCTTCGCCTTCCTTCGACCCCAAATTCTACCTGCCGAATGACTGTCAATTTGTTGTCAACGCCGATGTGCCGGCCGTGCTCAAGAGCAGCCTCTATACCCAGCTGCAAGCTGCTGACGAGGATGCCAGCCTGGGGCCTTGCGGCCATAAGGCATGGAAGCAGGCATTCGAGCGGATCGCGGGTGTGAGCATCGACGACGTGGAGCGGCTCACGGCCGGCGGCGATTTCGACGACAACAGCCCCATAACTCTCGTGCTGACGATGGCCAAGGATCTGGACGGCAAGGCCCTCGCGGTCGGCCGCAAGGGCCTGCCGTTTCATGGCAAGACGCTATTGGAGGATGCCAAGGGTGGGACGAGCCTTGTGGTGCTGGATAATCGCACCCTGCTGGTTGGCCCGACCGACAGGCTAAGGGCCGCGCTGGAGCGTGAGGCGCCGGCCCGGCTGCCGGAAGCGATGCGCGTGGCACTCAGCCAGACGGACGCCGCCAGACCAATCGCCGCCGTCTTTGACCCGCCCGCGTTGCACCACTGGCTGGCCAGGAAACTGAAAACCGACGAGGACCACTGGGCCGCATCGCTTGCCAAAGCCGCGGCCGTCACGCTTCAAGCAACACCGGCGGAAGACCTTTCCCTGCAAGCGACCATAAATGGCGGGGCGGGCGCCGGATTTGGAAAGGAACTCACGAAAGGCTTGCAAGAACCCGAAGAATCTGGGTATCTTCCCCTCCTGTTTCTTCTCCTCAACAAACTGAGCGTCATCGACTGGGCGTCCGCAGACAACGACAAAGAGAAGCGGCTCGTCGGGGTCTGCAGCATCTACGCCCGTGAGTTAGGTCATCCCGTCGTCGTGTGGAAGAAGGAGTACGCCGAGTACTGGCTACAGGTAATTCTGTTTCACGATAGTCCGGCCAAGCGGCGCGAGGAGGCCCGAGCGAAACTGCGAGATAACGGGGCCGAGAGCGTTCGCGTCCTATGCCGCGAACTGGCGGCCGCAAGAGAGGCCAACCGCCGGCTGTCCGCCGCCGTGGAACTCGGCAACGCGGCCCTTGCCGGGAGCGATCCCGCCGCGCTTAACGACGACGCGGCCGGGCGCGGCTTTGCCGCCGCGCTTTACAGCAACGGGACGGTGAGCGCCCTTATCGAGGCGCTGGGCGATACGGACGCAGGCGTGCGGGCCGCATCCGCCGCGGCGCTTGGTAAGTTTGGCTCGGCCGCAGTCGGTGCAGCCGCCGACCTGGTAAGGGTGCTGCACGACGACAACGCGCTCGTGCGCACTGCGGCCGCCGAGGCGCTGGGCAGCCTGGGGCCGGCCGGGCGACAGACCGCTTTGCGCCCGCTGTTTGACCTGTGCGCCGATGACGATGGCGGCGTTGTCGCCGCCGGCGACCTTGCGCTGAAGCGCCTCGGGGGCTGCACGAAAGAAGACCGGCCCTTTGTGAATGAGGTCCTGAACAATCCGCGGTGCGATGTCCGCATCCGCTTCCGCGCACTGGCGGCCGTGCGAGAAATGGGCCTTGAGTCCGCTGACGCTGCGCCTCTGTACGTGCGCGCATTATCCCCGGACCAAGGTCCGGATGTTTGTGGGACGGCCGCCCGGCTGCTGGGCACTGTCGATGCCAACGGCAAATCCGCCGCCTTCAAGGCGCTGGTCGCCTACGGGCTGAGCAACTCGAATACCAAGGTGGTCGATGCCGTGGTCGATTCACTCAACAAGCTGGGAACTCCGGACGCTAGCGCCGCGGACGATCTGGCAACGATACTTGGGAATGACAAGCTCACACTCCGGCGCGCAAGGAAGCCGCGCAAATGATCGGCAGTATTGGGCCGGGGTGTCAAGAGACGGTGTACCCCTCCTTGATGAGGGCGCTACTTGACCCTGACCCGGAGCTGCGCCCGAGGGCGTTAGGGCGCTCGACGCCGCCGGCGGCCCCTCCAGCCCGGACGCGGTCAATCTGCTGGCCGAAGTTACCAAGGGAGAGAATGCGACCCCCGATGCGCTACAGGCCGCAGCCCGGGCCTTGAGCAAGTGTGAACCGGCCGGCCGCAATGCCGCGGTTGCGCTGCTGGCAACCTTGTTGCGTCCCGCCGACCAGTCGGAGCCTCCGCATCCAACGGAAGTCCGTATGGCGGCCCTCGATGCCCTCACGGACGGTAAGCCCACCCCCGTGTCGGGGCCATTCCTCCCCAGGTTGGGCCCTTTCAGCGCAGACGAGGCGATGCTCTTTCTGAGTGCCATGGACGACGACTGCCCGACCGAGGTGAGCCGCTTCGTGATGCGGGTCTGCGGCGACGCCAAGCCGAAGGCGGCCGGTGCCCTTACGGCCGTGCTACGCGCTCTGGAGAACAACCCCGACAAGGACGTGCGATTTCTGGCCGCTCGGGCTGCAGTCGATGTGGCAGCCGCCGACGCCGACAAGGAAAAGGTAGTCCAGGCCCTGGCCAGCGCCCGAAAAATGGGCAGGGAGGCGGACGTCCGTGCGCGGGTGGTGGAGACTCTGGGGAAATTGGATTCGGTCCAAGGCACGGTGGAGGCCCTTGCCGACGCGCTGACCGACGAGGAGGCGAAGGTTCGCCAGTGCGCCGCGAAGGCGCTGGCCGACTACTCGGAGTCGGGCGCGATCCGCGCCGCGGCCCAATTGGCCAAGGCAACCAAAGATAGCGACCCTGAGGTCAAGGCTTCGGCTGCCCGCGCCCTCTACGTCATCGACCCCGACATATTGCTGCACAGCAACGCCTCGGCCGAAGTCATTAGCGCCTTGGCCGAGGCCACGAATAGCAATGCTCCTTCTCGCACGAGCGTCACCGCCGCCGCGGCCCTCCTGAAACTCCACAGGGAGTGGGACAGGGCCGTGCCTGCCGCGTTGGACGCCTTCAAAATCGCGCCGTCCGACCCGGACCTGACGGAGCTGGCCAAGGCGGGCCTGAAGGAGGTCGGCCCGGAAGCCGCATCGACGCTGCCGGCTCTGATCGCTGCCTTAAAAGACCCAGACAAGTCCATGGCCGCCAGAACAACGCTATGTCAGGAGGGCTTGAAAAGCCTCCGTCCGGGCATTGTCAACAGCCTGCGGGACATGCTCAAGGTGATGGAGGGAACGCCTAGCAAATACGACCCCGACTTGTGTCTGGCCGCCATCCAAACGCTCGGCGGCCTGGGGCCGGATGCCGTCCAGGCCTATGGCAGCGTGGCCAACCACTGTAACGGGGAGACGAGCGGGTTATTCCCTAAGGAGATGAAAGAGCGGCCTGATATCCAAGAAGCCGCACTGGACGCCCTTCGCAAACTGAAGCCGCCAATCAAGTAAGGCCTTGACAGGGTTGCGCAGTCTCAAAATCGGCAGAGAAGGAAATCGGCGTCACCTGATCGTTGGTGAGGCGGGAGAAGGGACGGGCGGCAAGAAAAGGGATATCGTAGATGAACAAAAGGTTAAGGGCGGCGTCGCATCTTTCTTGGACGAGAAAGTGCTTCGCCCGAACGCCCTTCATCGACGCCATGCCGCCGGCCCCGGCTTGAAAGGAAAACCGGCGTCCATTCCCATACTCGGAGCGGGCGCGCTACCGCTCGCTGGAATACGCCGCGAAGCACGACTCCGTCTCCCACAACTTCACCTCGACCACGGGAAACCCCTGCCCGGCAGCGTAATCGAAGATGAGCCGGGCGATGTTCTCCGCCGTGGGATTGACGTCCAGAACGTGGACGCGTTCGCCGAGACGACGTAATAACGGCAGCACCGGATCGTCTTTGTGCAAGAGCATGTTGTGGTCGAGCGTCTCGTCGATCCAGCCGCCGACGACGCGCTTGAGCCGGCTGAAGTCCATCACCATGCCGAGATCGTCCAGCCTCGGGCCGGCCAGCGTGATGACGGCCTTGCCGTTGTGGCCGTGCAGGTGACGGCATTTGCCGTCGTAGTGGAGCAGCCGATGGCCGTAACAGAAGGGGATTTCGCGCGTCACGCTGAACATGGTCACTCCGTGTGGTACGGCGTCCGATCCGGCAGTCCGGCCTCGGCGAAGGCCTTGCGCCGCTCGGCGCACTTGTTGCACGCCCCGCAGTGGCGGCCGTCCCGCGGCCGAATGCACGAGAACGTCAACTCCAGCGGCAGGCCGCGGCCGCGCCGCACGACTTCCGCCTTGTGCAAGTGCAAATAGGGCTGAACGATGCGGACGCGGCCGGCGACGGCTTGATTGACGACGGCCTCGAAGGCGGCGAAGAATTGCGGCGTGGCGTCCGGGAAGGGGTTGCTCTCCAGCGGCGCCAGGGCCAGCTCGGCGACGCCGTGCAGATGGCACCAGAGCATCGCCTTGCTCAGCAGCAGGACGTTGCGGCCGGGTAGAAAGACGGCCTCGTCGGGCGAGTCGGCGTCGGGCGTCCCTTCGCCGTTCAGGCTCCAGTGGGACGGGTACAGGTCGCGCACCGGCATCTCCAGGACGTGCAGCGGCTGCAACGTCGGGGCGGCCATCGCGGCAAGGAACCGTCGCAGGTGATCCAGTTCCACCGGCTCCCAGAACAGGCCGCAGTGGATGTACAGGGGTTGGACGGAAGGCCGGGTTTGCAGCGTCTCCGCGAGTAGGACGGCGCTGTCCAGCCCGCCGCTAACGAGGACGGCGAGAGCGGGCGGATCAACGGGGATGGGGGGAGGCGGTGTCATTTATGCTCATTGTAAGCAGAAGGAGGTCCGTCTTCCAATGCGTCCGGGCGCGTTCGGTGAAGGCCGCCGCCACCGACCCGCCGATAGGGAAGCGGGAGAATCCGCATGGCAACCGAAAAGACCTTCTGCGAATTCTTCGCCGGAATCGGCCTCGTCGGCGAGGGGTTGCGGCCGTCCGGCTGGTCGTGCGTCTACGCCAACGACATCGACCCGCGGAAGCAGGAATTGTACGCGGCGCGCAACGGGCCGCAGCCCCCACTACCACCGCGAGGACGTGAATCGCACGGCCGAGATCGTGGCGCGCATCCCCGGCAGCCCGACCCTGGCGACGGCGTCGTTTCCGTGCGTCGATCTGAGCCTGGCCGGACACTATCGCGGTCTGGAAGGTCGGGAATCCTCGACGTTCTTCGCGTTCGCCGAGGCGCTGAGGGCGCTGGACGGCCGCCGCCCCCCGCTTGTGCTGCTGGAGAACGTGCCGGGGTTTCTGTCCTCGCGCCAGGGCCGCGACTTCACGACCGCCGCCGAAACGCTGGCCGGCCTGGGCTACCGGCTCGACGCCTTCGTGCTGGACGCCCGCCACTTCACGCCGCAAAGCCGCCGCCGCGTCTTCGTCGTGGGACAGGCGGCTCGCCTGTCCGGACAGGCGAGCCGCCTGTCCCACGCGACGCCGGGATTGCTTCGGCCGGCCAATCTTGTCAAGATCCTCTCCATGCTGCGCCTGCCGACGGGCTGGCTGAACCTGGAACTGCCCGACCCGCCCGAGCGCCGGTGCGCCTGGAAGACGTGATCGACCTGGACGACGGCCAGGAGTGGTGGAAAGAATCGGAAGTGGACCGTCATTATCTCATGATGAGCGACGACCACCGCCGGACGGTGGATGCGCACCGCCGCGGCCTGTTCGCCCGCGTCGGTACGGCGTTCCGGCGCGTGCGGCAGGACGGTCAACGGGCGGAGGTGCGCTTCGACGGCCTGGCCGGCTGCCTGCGGACGCCGCGCGGCGGCAGCGGCAAGCAGATCGTCGTTGCGGCCGGCGCGGGTCGTCTGCGGATGCGCTGGATGAGTCCGCGCGAGTACGCCCGACTGCAAGGGGCGCCCGACTTCCCGTTGGCCGGCAAACGCAATCAGCAGCTGTTCGCGTTCGGCGACGCCGTCTGCGTGCCGGCCGTCCGCTGGGTGGATCAGCACGTGTTGACGCCGTTGTACGAGGCGGGGCGAAGGAACGGACATGCCGGATAACCTGAGTCCCGAACACCGTCGCAAGACGATGCAGGCGGTCAAGGGCAGCAACACGTCGCTGGAGCGGGCCGTGGAGGCGGCCTTCCTGGATCGCGGCTGGGTCTGTCAGCGGCAACGTCGCGGACCTGCCGGGCAAGCCGGACTTCGTATTCGTGGCGGCGCGGCTGGTGGTGTTCGTGGACGGCGACTTCTGGCACGGCTGGCGCTTCCCGCTGTGGTGCGCGAAGCTGACGCCGTACTGGAAGCGGAAGATCGAGCGCAACCGCCGCCGCGACCGTCTCAACTTCCGCCGGCTGCGGCGGCGCGGCTGGCGCGTGTTGCGGCTGTGGGGGCATCAGGTGGAGAAGGACCTGGCGGGGGCGGTGAGGCGCGTGGCCGTACTGCTGCGGCGAAAGCCACGAAGTTGAGAGCCGCATCAACGCGCACTGGTCAGTCTTCCAGGCCCATTTCCTTCAGCGATTGGGCTTTGATGACTGCCGTGACGAGTGGTTCCAAGCGATCGGCCGGCCACTCGGTCAGGCGCTGCTGTGCCACCGGGGGCAATGGCCCAAATCGCTCCTGGAGAAGCTGCCGCAGCACTTTCCGCCGCCCCTCTGCTTCGCCCTTCTCGAAGCCGTCCTCAAACCAGGTCTTGCCCATTGCTTGCACTCCCTTGTAAGGTTCCCCCGCGACCAGCCGCTCGTACTCGCGCCGCTGCGCCTCGTCGAGGTCCATGTATGCCTGGACGCACTCGGCCAGGAGGAAGCGCTGCTGATCCGGCAACGGCACCGCCGCGATGCGCCGCAACTCTTCCCCCACGACCCACGCGGCCCGATCCGGCGGCTTGCGCATCAGCGCCGCCAGCGCCCAGCCCAGACAATTCTCGCCCTCCACGTATTCTACCGCGTCCAGCGCCGGCAGACCGACATAGAGATACTGGAATCGCACCAATTCCAGTTCCCAAAAGCGCTCCACATACACATCGACGCCGACGCCTTCCAGGCCGACGCGCAGGTAAAGAGCGATCGGCAGGACCGGCAGTTCATACTTATCGCGCAGGTGGACGTAGGAGCGAAAGAGGCGCGGCTTGAGCAGCGTGGACTTGTCGGGCGACTCGATTTCCACATGCAGGAGGGCGAGCCATTGGTCCGGCTCGCCGGGCCGTTGGCCGGAGATCGCCTGGCGCGTCGGTACTTTCCCCGCCAGATCGAGGACGCGCCGCGGCCCCTGCGGCGCGTCGGGAAACACTTCCTGCATCAGCCATTCGACCGCGGCGGCGTCCAGCCGCTCCGCCCAGAGCGGGAAGAACAGCGCCAGGAACTGCGGAAAGAACGTCTGAATCAGGGTCTTGAAACGCTGCTCGTGGTCGGTATTCACGGCAGGTCGCCGCCCTTGCCAGAAGGGCGCGCCACGTCCGCGGGCAGCGCCACACCGCTCGGAGGCCGGTCCAGCTTGTCGTCCAGGGCCGCTCCGGTGTTCTTCGTTTCTCCGCCGGTGGACAGCAGGAATCGGTCGCCGTCCACGTCCGCGTTGATGTTCTTCGCTGGATTCGAGTCGGCCGTGAAGCGGGCGCGCGTCAGCGCGACCCACTGGCCGTCCTTCGTCTTGATCCAGCCGTTGCCATAGTGGGCGGTGCGGGCCTCGCCGGCCGAGACACGGTTACGGCGGAAATCCTCGATGAAGGAATAGTAACCGCGCAGGCCCTTTCCGCCGGTGATCGTCGAGAAAGTCGCCAGGCGCTTCCAGGCCTTGTCCTCCGGGACGTAGAAATAGGCGGCGTAGGCGGTGCGCTTGTCTTCCGCCCTGGCCGTCACCAGGAATCGATACGTCTCGCCGATCTTCCAGTCGTAGTCGAAAAAGGACTGGGCGCCCGTGCCCTCGTTGCCGAACCGACGGACGCGCACCGCGTCGTCCTTTTGCAATACCTTGACGCGTTTTTCCTCCTCGACCGCGTTGGGATCGTTCTTGTCGGCGGCGTCCCAGACCGAGAAGAGAATTACCTTTTTGCCGTCCCCCAACTCCTGGATGCCGAAGTAGCCCACGTCGAAGCCGCACACCATGAAATACGTCCCGCGGGCGGACGTATCGACGGCGACCTCGTTGTAGAAGGCCACGCCTTCCGCGGCGGGATAGTGTAGGTGGACGGAGCGGCAGGCGACGCTTTCCGGCTTTTCGTCCGCTCGACCGCCGGCGCTGGCGAGAAGCGCAAGCAGAGTGAATGCGCCGACGATGAAACGGGGACGGGTCATGATGACAATCCTCCGGCGCCGTGGGGTTACGGCGCCTCCCAAGCTGACTTCATCTCGAACGCCTCCAGCGACCGCAGCCGTGCGGCGCCGCCGCGGCTGAACACTTCCAGCGCATGGTCGTCGTCCGCCGGAATGACGCCGACCGACAGGGCGATGCGGCCGCCGTTGCCGTAAATCTCGATCGAACCGCGGTCCACCAGCAGCTGCAGCCGTATCTTGCCGTCGTCCGGCTTCAGCGGCGCCTTCACGTTTCGGCAGGAAATTTCCTGCTTCTTCACGTCGTACACCACCGGAACGCCGCGGATGGTGAAGCCGAACGCCTCGGCGTCAGCCGGCTCGAACTCCGCCCGAATGTCGAACAAGTCGCCGCTCACGTCCGCCAGCGGGTTGTCGCCCAGCTTGAGCGTCCGGTCGGCGACGACGTGTTTTTTCGCGTGCAGCGACTCGATTTCATGGATGGGTTCCGCAAACATTCGCAGGCCGTCGGCCGTTTTCCGCAGGGTCAGCTGACAGGGGAACGCCATCTGCTGGTTGAACGGCATGTCGGGAAACGCGACTCCGCTGCCCCAGCCGATCTGGATGCGTCGGCCGTCGGGCGCGTTGCTGTAGGTCTGGGCCGCGTAGAAGTTGCCGTACCAGAGCTGTTGTTTCTCTTTTCCGTCTGGCGTGAACGTCTTGCCGTCGAAGTCGCCGATCAGGTACTTCGCGTCGCCGGAATAGAGCACCCACTTCTTCGCGCCGTCGCCTTCCACCGGCAGCTGAATCAGATCGGGGCACTCGAAGAAGCCTTCAATCCGGCTCTGGTATTCCCACTTTTTCAGGTCCGGCGAGGCGTAGAACGCGATCCAGCGCTTGCCGTCCTTTTCGTCGTAGACGGCCATGACCCATCGCTTCGTCGGCTCGTACCAGAGCAGGCGCGGGTCGCGGCCGCTGTGCTGGACGACGGGATCGTCCTTGTAGTCGGTCCAAGTGCGGCCGCGGTCGTTGCTATAGGCGATGCACTCGCCGCGGCCGGTGCTGGTGTAGGCCGCGACCAGCAGGGGCGGGGTCGCCCCGCCCCTGTGATCGTCCTGGAAGCCGGATGTATTGTCCTTGTCCACCACGGCACTGCCGGAAAAGCACCAGTCGCCGAAGCGGCGCGGGTACAGGGCGATGGGCAGCTCCTTCCAGTGGACGAGGTCGGCGCTGACGGCGTGGCCCCAGTGCATGTTGCCCCAATCCCAGCCGTAAGGATTGTGCTGGTAGAACAGGTGATATTCGCCGTCGGAATAGACCAAACCGTTCGGGTCGTTCAGCCAGCCGCGGCGCGACGTGAAATGGAACTGCGGCCGGTGTTTTTCCTTGTAGAGGTCCTCGCCGCCCTCGATCGCGTCGTCCTGCTCGACGGCCGCCAATCCTTTGAAGTCCGGCGCGACGCCGTCCACCTCCATGCGGAGTTTCTTCCCCTTGAACTCTGAAATATCGTCGAAAACCCAGAAGCCCGGCTCGCCGTCCGCCAGTTCGATCTCGAACTCGCGCACCGTCTTGTCATCGACGACGTAGCGCATCTTCCGCTTCGGCGCGCCGGTCTTGACCGGCAGGTTGAGGTAGCGCTTCTCGACGGCGATCTCGCGGGACGCCGGCCTGGCCTCCTCCGCGTGGTCGCTCAGCCGGATCTCATCGACCAAAACGTGCCCCCAGCCGCCCATCTCGTCGTCCACGATCTGAATGTGGGCCGCCTTGCCGTGCAGGTCCGAAAGGTCGAACGTGCGCCAGAGCAGCTGCTCGCTGTCGCGCCCGGTCGCGGTGCGGACGACTTTGCCGTCCACCAGCAAATTGAGACAGGTTTTGTTGGGATGGTTGCCGCCGCCGATGAGGAAGTTGAGGTACTTGTAGTTGATCCTGAACTCCGGTGAGGTGAGCGTGCCGACCGTCCCGTCGCCGTGGAAGTAGCTGTTGGCCAGGCCGTGGCCCATGTAGCCGGAAACCGGCATCTGGTCGGGGAGCGTGCCGTGAGCCGGGCCGGG
This sequence comes from uncultured Planctomycetaceae bacterium, assembly GCA_963771935.1. Lineage (GTDB taxonomy): Bacteria > Planctomycetota > Planctomycetia > Gemmatales > Gemmataceae > UBA4732. Next base: position 75,104 of record CAVYVK010000001.1, read on the forward strand.
GCCGAACGCCTCGCCGGTCGTCTTCCAGCCGCCGTAGTCCGAACCCTCGAAACAGGCGAGCACCGTGTCCGCGCGGGCCGCGGGGACGACGGCGACGCACAAGAGAAACGCCGTCCACAGGCATCGAGGTCGCATGGATGGAGGCTCCCGTTGACCGGCCGGGCCGGCTAGTAGTCGCTGCCGTTGACCGGATTGCCGTCGCTCGCAAAGTACAGGTTATAGTACGTGAAGTTCGCCGGCACAGGCTTGTTGCAGGTTTCCTGGCTGGGATCGGTTGGGATGGTCGCCAGGAGGAAATGCACCGAGCCGTCGCAGAAAGCGAAATTCGCCCCGCGCCCGGCATGGACGCTCGACCAGGCGAAGCGGGTGCAGCCGGCGGCCGTATCGCCCAGGCAGCAAGGCGTCCCTCCGGCGTACTTGGCGTCGATCGGCCAGGTCGGCCGCCCGATCACGGACGAGACCCCCGCGCCCGGCGTCACCGTGTCGCGGCCCGCCCACAAGGCCCCCGCCTGATTGATCGTGTCGCGCTCGCCGACCATGATCGTGTTGCTCGTCCCGTCGGTGATGGTCAGGATATTGATCGCCGAGCCACCGTCGCTGACCTGCTCGCTGACCGCGTAGTTGCTCTTGGCGTAACCGCTGAAGAAGGGGTTGATGACCTCCGACACGTCCGCCGGGCAGATGAAGACGGGGACTGCCGCAGTCGTGGCCGCGTTGACCGACAGGGTCGTTTGGGTCGGGTTGATCGCGTTGTAAAGAGGGGTCTGCTCGACGTAGGGCAGAATCCAAACGGACCACCCATAGTTGGACGGCTTGGCGAAGGCCGGGGGGAACGCCTGGTTGGCGTCGTGGTAGGCCAGCATCCCGAGGCTGATCTGGTGTAGGTTGTTCTGGCATTTCACGCGGGCGGCGGAGTCGCGGACCTTCTGGACGGCGGGGAGCAGCAGGCCGATGAGGATGGCGATGATGGCGATCACCACCAACAGCTCGATCAGCGTAAAGCCGCGGCGAGACGGACGAGGCGGTCGCATGGACGATCCTTTACGAGGTTCGGGGTGAGGGCGGAAAGCCCGCGGGCCCCGCGTCCGTGCGGATAGTAACGACGGCCGAACTCAGCGCCGCGATCCGTTCAGTCGCCCGGCTTCGGCGATCCCGCCTTGCGGGTCAGAATCATCTCCATCACCAGACGCTCCTTGCCGTCCGGCGCGATCGTCACCTGGCGGTGGACGATCTTGCGGCCCTCGTCCTCCAGGCGGGTGTTCGTGCGGGAGCGCCGCGCGTCCTTCGCGTCCGGGTTGAGCGATCGGCTGTAAAGAACGATTTCGTCGCCGGTGAACTTGTTCTCGCTCTGGCGAATGGACATGCGCGTCGAACGGGAGTCCGTCCAGAAACTGGTGAACTTGCCCGTGTCCGGCTCGAAACCGATGACGCCCAGGCCGGTCGTGTCCTTGCCGTCCTGATGGAAGACGAACTCCGACTGGAGGAACCGGCCGCCGTTGATCATCGTCTGGCGGCACTCTCCCTTCGTCTGCACCGGCTCGCCGGAGCGCGGGTAGAAGGTCTTGACGACCTCCCACTCGCCCACGAAGTGAGCCAGGAACTTCTGACCTTCCCCAGGCTCGGACCTCGGTTCGTAGCTGGACTGGGGATCCTTGTCCTTCGCGGGAGGATCGCCGGCGAACGCCGTCAGGCCCACTGCCGAGAGGAGGACAAATCCCAACAAGACGGAGCGGGAACGAGCCATGAAAACCTCCGGGGGAGGACGGCGGACGCTTTCGAGGGCGCGGCCGATCCGTGAAGATCGGCTAGGTGGGGAAACTATACCGGGCGGAAGAGCGAGGCGTCAAGGCGGCCAAAGCCAATGGCCGACGCAGGACCACGGACTCGTTCCGTCCGGTCAGGACACATGGAACGCTTCCTTGAGGCAGGCCAGCGCCTCGGGACCGCGCTGGCCGTCCACCACCACGCTGACGCGCACCTCGCTGGTATTAATCATGCTGACGTTGATGCCGCGCTTCGCCAGCGCCCCAAACATCCTTCGAGCGGTGCCTGTGTGCGTGCGCATCCCGACGCCGAGGATCAAGAGCTTGGCGATGTTCGAGTCGGCCGCGACCGTCACGCCGGGGTCGATCTTCTCCACGGCGCCGCGCGTCAGCGTCAGCGCTTTGTCCAGGTCCGGCTGCGGCACGCTGAACGACAGCTGGCCTTTCCCGGCGCTCAGGTTTTGTACGATCATGTCCACCACGATGCCGCCGGCCGCCACCGCCTGGAAGATCGCCGAACACTCGCCCGGCTGGTCCGGCAGGTTCAGCACGGTGATGCGGCCCTGGTCGGTCGTCAGCAGCACGTCGCTGACCAGCACGTCCTCCATGCTGGCCAGCTGCTGCGTCAGTGCCGCCAGGTCGCGGATCGTCTCCGATCCGCCGCCGGGACGCAGCCGGAACGCGGAATCAGGGGGCTGACGCCCCCCGCTCACCGCGATGCGTTGGCCCGCCCCCGGCCGAGCTTCCCGTAGGTTGAACGCCTGATGGACCGCCCGCAGCGCCCGTAACCCGTCGGCTTTTTCCACCAATACCGATATCTTAATATCGGCGGTCGTAATCATCTTCAAATTGACGCCGGCCCCGGTCAGCGCCGCGAACATGCGCTCGGCCACGCCGGTGTGCGTCCGCATTCCGGTGCCGACGATCGACACCTTGCTCACCTGCTCGTCGTGTTCCAGCACCGCGCCGAGGTCGGCCGCCACCGGGCGCAGCACGGCCAGGGCCGCCGGGAGGTCGCCGCCCGGCACGGTGAAGCCGATCGACGCCCGGCCGTTGCTGCCGACGCTCTGGGCGATCATGTCCACGACGATGTTGCGCGACGCCACCGCCTCGAAGATGCGGTGGCTGACGCCCGGCCGATCCGGCACGTTGTCCACGGCGAGGCGCGCCTCGTCGCGCACCATCGCGGCGCCGCACACCACCACGTCGTGCATCCACTCCGTTTCCGGCACGATCCACGTGCCCTCGGCGTCGCTGAACGACGACCGCACCTGCACCGGCACGTCGAATTTCTTGGCGAACTCGATGCTGCGCGAGTGCATCACGCCGGCCCCGACGCTGGCCAGCTCCAGCATCTCGTCGTAGCTGATGAACTCCATCTTCCGGGCCTCGGGCACGACGCGCGGGTCGGTCGTGTAGACGCCGTCCACGTCGGTATAAATCTCACAATCGACCTCTCCATTGTTGGGACAGCTCGGGTCGTGCTTCATGACGGCCGCCAGCGCCACGGCCGTGGTGTCGGAGCCGCCGCGGCCGAGCGTCGTGATGTTGGAGTTTTCGTCGATGCCCTGGAAGCCGGCCACGATGACGATCTGGCCTTCCGCCAGCGCCTCGCGCATCCGGGCCGTCGAGATGCTCTTGATGCGAGCCTTGGTGTGCGTGCTGTCGGTGACGATGCCGACCTGGGCGCCGGTGAAACTGATGGCGCGCTCGCCCAGCGCCTGAATCGCCATCGCCATCAGCGCGATGGAAATTTGCTCGCCGGTGGACAGCAGCATGTCCATCTCGCGGGCAGGCGGCGCGTCGGTCAGCTCGCGGGCCAGGTCGATAAGCTCATCGGTGGTGTCGCCGCGGGCGCTCACCACCACGATGACCTGTCGGCCTTCCTGTTTGGCGCGGATGGCCTTCCGCGCCGCCGCCATGATGCGCTCCGCGTTCTTCAGACTGGTGCCGCCGAATTTCTGCACGACCAGACGCAAGGCCGGTCCTCCCAGCTAGGTGGACGCCGGCGCCGGCCGGCGATGAAGGGCATCTTAGCGGCGGCGTGCGCCGGCCGCCACTCTCTCGGAAATGACGAACGAGGAAGGAGGAATCAAGAAAGTCTTTGATTCCTCCTTCCTCGTTCGTCATTCGGCGCGGCGGTCCTCTTACGTCAACGACGCGGACAGGTTGTATATCCCCTGCGTCATGATGCCGAAGGAGGTGTTTTCCCCCTTGACCTCCACGAGGACGACCTGACCGGCGGCGACGGCCGTGGCCAGCGTCGAAGAGGCCACGCCGTGGGTGATGGCGCTGGCGAGCTGCACCAGCGTGTTCCCCTGGAGGGTGAACAGGTGCAGCTCCAGGTTGCTGCCCGCCGTCGTTTGCTCCGTGGTCGTGAACGTCCCTGCGTCGGCGATCTCCCACCGATACCAATCGTAGTCGTTGCGGCCGTCAGGTAACGGGCCGATGCCCTGGCCGGTCGTTATCGTCGTCTGCCCGGTGCTTAAGGGGCCGAGATTCAAGGCGGTATCCGAGGTCTGGTTGGTTTCGACGTCCAGCGGGATCGTTGGCCCAGTGGGCGTCGTCGGCGGCGTCGTCGGGACGACCAGCGGGCCGTCCATCTGGATCAGGCCGAGGCCGCTTTCTGGGCTGGAGCCAGGCGGCGTGATGATCTGGAGATTCGAATTCTGCTCCAGGTACTGGATGACATCGCCGACCGTGGCGGTGGGCGCTTGCTGCATGAGCAGGGCGGCCAGGCCGGCGACGTGCGGCGTGGCGGCCGACGTGCCGGTGAACAGGAAGTGCCCCGCGCCGTCCGGCTGGCTTGGGATGAAGAAGGTGGTCGAAACGTCGTCGGTGGCGAGCACGTTGGGCTTCTGGCGAATTTCCGGCGTGGCCAGCGTGTTGCCGTTGGCGTCGAACAGGATCGGGATGTTAGCCCCGTTGGCCGAGTACGGCTCGATCGGCAGCGTCGCCGGCTGCTGCGCGTCCACCGCCCCGGTGGTGACCACGCTGGTCGCCGCGGCGTGACCGAAGACCGTGGGGGCGCCTTCGTCCAGCGCCATCGGGTCGGCGAAGCCGGCGCCGGGGAACGCGACCCAGCGAATCATCTGCGGGGCGGCTCCGCTCACAAGGTTGAACGAGAAGGCGAAATTGCTGGTGCCGAACGAGCCGTCGTTCGTGAAATTTACGATCGCGACCGCTTCGTTGGTGGTGGGGCCCATCGCATCGAACACCTGCGGCGTGGACAGGGCGTTGCCGGCGGCGTCGGTGACCAGCACCTGCATGTCAGAATTCACCTTGAAATTGCCGGTCCCGTTGCCGGGGGAGCCTTGCTCCAGGAAGGGCGTGGAGTAGTCGAACGCGATCTCCGTGGTCTCGCCGACCGGCAGCGTAAAGGTCTGCAGCGGGTCGTTGGCGCCCGTGATGTCCTGGAACGTGCCGGTGACCCCGCCTACCGTGGCAGTAATCCCCTTGAACGCGGCCAAATAGCCGCTGCTCCCCTGGTTGCCCGCGGACGTCGTGTAGAAGGTGCCCGCGGCGACGGCGTTGTTGGCGGCGTCGGCGATGACGCCGTCGTTGAACATCGGCTCGTCCAGGAAGGTGATATCGTCGGTGATGGCCTTCGCGCCGACGCCGACCAGGGCCGAGATGCCGTCGGCCATGGCCTGTGGCCCGCCGTCGGCGCTGTTGAACGCCAGTGGGGAGCCGGGGGCGATATCATGAACGATCTCAAGCATGGCGCGACCTTCATCGTCGTCGCCGGCATTGCCGTCCTGAAGCACATTTACATTCGGCGGCAGGTCGCCAGTCGCCACCGAACTCGCCAGCCCGCCGTCGAACTGGTTGACCGAGTTGGAAATCACTCCGACCGCCACGCCGGTTCCGTCCACCCCCTCCGCGGCGCGGAACTGGGTCGCCTTGAGGATGGCGTCGCCTTGCGTATCGACGGAACCCGTGTTGGTGATCGGCTTGTAGACCGGATCGACCGAGTCATAGTTGGGCACATTCGAGAGGTTCAGGATCTGGTTGACGGGCAGCCAGCCGGTCACGAGGTTCTGCGCGGGGGTGAGGAGTGTCGGCGTGAAGCCGAGATGGCTCTCCAGGTAGGACTCTAGCCCGTCGAGGTATTGGGTCAGCGTGGAATGGACGCCCACAAGCACTTGGCCCTGCGAATTGAATTCCAGGAATGAGAAGTCGCTTTCGCTGATGGGGCTGCTCACGGGCGGGACGTGGACTGGGCCGTTCGGGGTGACATCCGTGCCGTAGGGGACGTTGTAAGCCAGGTCCAGCAGCGGTTCGGAGCCGACGACTCCGGCGGTTGGGTCGGCGACCACGGTCGCGGTCGCGCTGACGCCGACATCGCCGGTCAAATCGGTGACGCGCGCCCGCATGGTGTAAACGCCGTAGGCCGGCAGCGCCGGGACCGTGATACTCGCCGTTCCGTTCGCGTTGAGCTGGCCGACGGCGTAGTTCTGGTCGCCGGGGTCGTTGAAGCTTCCGTCGTGTCGCAAGTCCACATCAATGTCCACTTGCGGGTTGAGGGCGTTGTTGGAGCCGTTGGCCTGGGCTTGCACGACGACCTGCGCGCCCTTGGCGCCGATGAAAGCGGGGGCCGTCAGCGTGACCGACGGCGGGCTGGGCGCCTGGACGTTGGGGCCGACCACCGCGTCGGCGACGGTGCGCGCCGGCGTTCGCCGATTGCGTCTGGGAGGGGTCCGGCGCAGCGGTCGGAACGGCGGCGGTAAAATTGCTTTGTTGGTTGAACGCGGCCGCAGCCGAAGTCTGGGGCGGCTGGGTGACCGGCGCCGCGGCGTTATCCGCCGTTGCCCCCAAGTCGAAGAAGTCCGCAAAGGAACCCTCCGCCGACTCGTCCAGAGAGGGGGAAAGGGACGCAGCCGTCGCAGCGCGATTACCGGAGGTTGCATTGGTCGCGCCGGCGGGAACGACCGACTGGGCGCCGGTGGTTGATCCGACAGGGGCCGTTTGCGTCACGGCCGGGCCGGGGTTGTTCTGCGCCTTCGAAGAGCTTTGCGGCGTGGCGCTCTCCAGCAGACTGAGAGGCGTCATGCCCGCCCCGCTCAACAACGATCCAGGCGCATTTCGGTCTTCGAGTTGTTCGAGCATGGGAGGGACCGTCAGCCGGCGCGGAGCGCGGCCGGGCCGGGCGCGGCGGAGACCGAGCAACGAGCGGACGTTGGACCAGGCGGACATGTTCGTTTCCCCCGAAAATCCGTTGGTATGGGATGCGGATGGACCGCCGGCGGAACGGCGAGCCGCCGGGCTTGTCCCGGCGGAGTTCATCCCCGCCGCTCGCTTTGTCTTTTGTCAGGGCCCGTTTAGAACAGGAACTGCAACTCGGCCATTGGGCCGTGGAAGAAGATGCTGCCGTTGCGGTTGTTGATGTTATTGGTGTTTTGCAGGTTGAAATCGTACTGATCGACGACGTTGGCCATGTCCAAAAACCACATCGTGTTGTAGCCCATGCGCAGGGTGAGGCGCTCCAGGATGTGGAAATCGACGAAGGCGTTGATCTCATACATCTGGCTGAACTGCGTCTCGCTCTTGCTGCCGGCGAAGCCGACGAAGCCGTCGCCGCGGACCAGCGAACGGTCCAGCGTGACGAAGTTGGCCCCCCAGGCGCCCTTGGCCGAGACGCCCAGTCCCAGCCAGTGGGTCAGGTTTTTGTCCCACTCGAAGCCCAGCTGCGGGGCGATCAAATGGTTGTGCGTCCGGACGGCGTAGGTCGCTACCCGATCCGGGTCGGCCTGGCCGTTGGTCAGCGGGAACTGGACGCCGTCGTCGTCGGTGAAGGTGGACAGCCGCTCGTCCAGGTCGAGGTAGCGGAAGCCGGCGATCAGTTCGGCCCCGGTGACAGCCGCGTCGGTGTAGCGGTAATTGGCTTCCATGGTCCACAGGGTCGAGGAGAACGTGGTGCTCGTGCGGTCGGCCTGCAGCCACAGGCCGTTGTCGCCCTCGAAACCGAGCGGCGGATTGCCGAAGAAGGAATCGATCCGGCCCGGATCCTGGAGGGAGCTGGTGAAATTATTTTGGAAGATGTAGTATCCGCCAATTTCGACGGCCTGGTTGCCGTTGAAAAGGTAGCCGATGGTGGCGCGCGGCCCGGCGTTGAAGTGGGGGTTGACGTCGGACAGCGACTGGAGGACGGGGGCGTCGGCCGGCGGCGGGTTGCCGGTGTCGAGTTTGCCGGGATCCTGGACGGCGAGGACGCCGCCGCTGGCCAGGTGCTGCCGCTGCAACATCTGGGCGCCGACGCTGAAGTAGCAGGCTTCTTCCGGCTCCGGGCACTTGCAAGGAAAGGCGCCCGTGCCGTCGTCGGGGAGGCTGAGGCAATCGGACGGCCCCGGCGGTGCCGTGGAGGTGCTGAGCGGGCCGGGCACATAGTTCGGCCCCGGTTCGGGGCAGACGGGGATCGGCTCGGGCGGCGGCCCCGACTGCGCCTGCGCGGCCGGCGCCAGCCCGAGACAACCGGCGATCACCGCCGCGCCCACCCAATGTCGCATCATGCTCGTCTCCCCCAGCATTAGGCCGCCGCGGTCCCGACGGCGCGGTCTGCGCCGGTCGCGCCTTCTTCCCCCCTCTTCAAATCGGCCCTTACAACCGTTAAACTTTAGCTTTTCGGCACAACCGGAAGTCCCCGCGCTCCGATCGAAGACTGGGAATGGAAAAAATGCACGAGATTCACCGCGGAGAACGCGGAGAGCGCGGAGAAAAGACAAGAGAGGTAACTTTGAGGGATAGGGTTCCCTTCAGGATCTGCCTTTGTCTTCTCTCCGCGTTCTCCGCGTTCTCCGCGGTGAATTCTCAAAGGGTGCCGCGCCGCATCTGTTCGCGTTCGATCGCCTCGAACAGCGCCTTGAAGTTGCCCTTGCCGAAGCTCGTCGAGCCGTGCCGCTCGATGATCTCGAAGAACAGCGTCGGCCGATCCTCGACCGGCTTGGTGAAGATCTGCAGCATGTAGCCCTCGTCGTCGCGGTCCACGAGGATGCCCAGCTCGGCCAGCTCGCTCATGTCCTCGTCGATGGCGCCGACGCGGTCCGGCAGCATGTCGTAATAGGCCTGCGGCACGCGCAGGAACGACACGTCGTTGTGCCGCAGCGCCCGCACGGTTTCGACGATGTCGTCGGTGGCCAGGGCGATGTGCTGCACGCCGGGGCCGTCGTAGAACTGCAGATATTCCTCGATCTGCGAGCGCCGTCGGCTCTTGGCCGGCTCGTTGATCGGGAACTTGATGCGGCCGCGTGCCGCTCTGCACCACCTTCGACATCAGGGCCGAGTATTCCGTGCTGATGTCCTTGTCGTCGAAGCTGACGAGCTGCGTAGAAGCCGAGCACCTTCTCGTAGAACGCGACCCACTCGTCCATCTTGCCTTCCTCGACGTTGCCGACGATGTGGTCGATGGCCTTGAGGCCGACCGGCTGGAAGGTGCTGCGGGCTGTAGCGGTCGGGTCGAGCGGCTTGATAGCCGGGGGCGAAGACGCCGCGGTAGCGGTCGCGGTTGACGAAGCTGTGCGTGGTGTCGCCGTAGGCGCGGATGGTGGCGTACTCGTAGACGCCGTACTCGTCTTCCAGCAGCGTCGGCGGCGCGACGCCGACGGCGCCGCGGCGGACGGCCGTCGTCGATAGGCGGCGCGCGACGTCGTCCACTTCCAGGGCGATGTCCTGCACGCCGTCGCCGTGCTGGATGAGGCGCTGGCTCTCGGGATGCTCGGCCGCCAGCGGCGAGGCGAGCACGAAGGTGATGTCGCCCTGGCGCAGGACGTAGCCGGCTTCGTGCTTCGGCTGCGGTTTCCAGGCCGGCGTAGGCGATCACGTCGAAGCCGAAGGCGTTGCGGTAGAAGTAGGCCGACTGCCGGGCGTTGCCGACGAAGAAGCGGACATGGTCGATGCGGCGAAGGGGAATATCGGAGTGGGTCATGGATGAATCCTGCTATCCGGTTAGCCGCGACGCGCAGCGGAGCGCTGAGTATCAGCGCTTCGCTGCGCGTCGCGGCTAACCGTGGTGTCAAATGACGGGCAATCCCAAACCGCCGCACCAGGCCCTCCAGCTCGCGCCGCAGGAACGGCAGCGACGGAGCGATGAACAGGTGGTCCTGCATCCGCGACGGATCGTAATCGGTGTCGATGACCACATCGGTCGACGAACGGCCGGCGCGTCACCTCCGGCGAGAACAGCGAATACGGGATCTCGCCGGTGGAAGAGAGGATGCCGGCCCCGAACACCTTGGTTTCGCCCGCTTCCTCGATCAGGCCGAACTCGATGCTGAACCAGCTGAACCGCTTCAGGGCCAGCACCTGGTCGCCGTGCGTCGTGGCCGCCACGGCCTTGCCGATGAGCGATGAGCAGTTCGGCGTAGTCGTGGTTCATCAGCGGCGGGACGTGGCCGAGACAGTCGTGGATCATGTCCGGCTCGGGCGTGAACTCCGGGTGCGAGCCGTGGCGGATGAACTGCGTCACCGGAAAGCCGCGCTCGGCGATGTACTGGTAAAAGGTCCGGTACGGCAGCGCCCCCTCGGCCGGGACCAGGTGCATGTTCGTCGTCTCGCCGCAGCCGCTCGCTCAGAAGTGCGCAGTTGCGGAATCTCTTCCCGCGTGATGGCCAGCTCGCGCTTCGCCTGGAGGTAGAGCTGGCTGGCGTGCTTGACGTGCAGTTCGTCCAGCTTCGGGCTGACTTCCCGCCAGATGCGCGTTTCTTCCGGCGTGTAGGCGATGAGCGGCGGGCCAAGCCGCTCCAGCCGGTGGCGGCGGCACAGGGCGAACAGCTCCTTCCGGCGGCGAAGTACGCTTCGTCGCCCAGTCCGGGGTGGCCCGGCTCCAGCTCCAGTTCGGTCGCGTCCGGCGGCGTCACCATCGTCTGGGGGTCGATGGGCACCCCGTACTCGACGAGCGTGGCGGCTTTTTCCATGATGCTTCCTCTACTCCGGATCGCTGATCCGGCGCAGTCAGGGCCGACGGCCCCTGTCTATACATATTCATTATACTCTGGCCGATCGCCGGACTGCGACAGCCGAATCCACAGGAGCAGAGCCAACCATGAAAGCCGCCTTCATCGAAACGACCGGCAGCCCCGACGTGATCCGTTACGGCGACCTGCCGACGCCGACGCCGAAGACGGGCGAGGTCCTGGTGCGCGTCGGGGCGGCGGCCCTCAATCCCATCGACCTCTACATCCGGGCCGGCATCGGTGCCGATGCCGCTGCCGATCCCGTTCATCTCGGCTGCGACCTGGCCGGCACGGTCGAGGCGGTCGGGCCCGGAGCGACGCGCTTCAAGATCGGCGACCGGGTCTGGGGTTCCAACCAGGGATTGCTCGGCCGGCAGGGCACGTTCGCGGAATACGCCGCCGTTCACGAGGACTGGCTGTATCCGACGCCGGCCGGCGTCGACGACGTGCAGGCGGCGGCGGCGGCGCTGGTCGGCATCACGGCCCATCTCGGCCTGTTCGAGTGCGCCAAACTGCAAGCCGGGCGAGATCGTGTTCGTCAACGGCGGCACGGGCGGCGTCGGCGTCGATGGTGGTGCAGATGGCCAAGGCGGTCGGGGCCGAGGTCGTCACGACGGTCGGCTCGCCGGAGAAGGCGGACCTGTGCCGCACCTGGGGCGCCGACGGCGTCTTCAATTACAAGACGCACGACGTGGACGCGGGCGTCCGCGAGTACACCCAGGGCAAGGGCGTCAACGTCTGGTACGAGACGCAGCGCGAGCCGGATTTCGTGCGGACGGTGGACCTGATGGCGCCGCGCGGCCGGATCGATCGTCATGGCGGGCCGGCAGGCGCAGCCGGTCTTTCCGGTGGGGCCGTTCTATGTCAAGGGGCTGTCACTGTACGGCTTCGCCATGTTCAACGCCACCGCCGGACGAGCAGCGCCGCTGCGCCGAGGACATCAACCGCTGGCTGGCGGAGGGCAAGCTGCGCGTGCCGATCGGCCGGACCTTCCCGCTGGCGGAGGCGGCGGCGGCCCATCGGTTCCTCGAAGAAAACACGCTGCAAAAGGCGGGGACACTGATGGGCAAGGTGGTGGTCGTGCCATAGTGAGCGAGTGCGGACGTGAGCAGTGGACGTGAGGAGAAAAGACAAGCCGCGTGATCCCGTCTTGTCTCCTCACTCCTCACTCCTCACTTCTCACTCTCTTTTCCGTCTGCTTCCTCCAAGTGCGAGCTATAGTTGAATCGCAGCCGAAGGCCCGCCCGCGTTGACGGGGCGCGGCGCCAGCTGTCTGGACCGGCGGGCAGGGGAGGGGCAGCGTGAAACGGACCATCCGCCTGCGCGGACTGAACGGGCTCGATCAAGGGCCAGACCTGGGAATCGTACGGAACTGCTGCGCGATCGGCCGGCTCGATCCGCTTGGAGATCGTGCTGGACGACAGTTCCGTCAGCCGCTACCACGCCGAGGTGCGGGCCACCGACCGCGGCTGGCGCGTGCGCGACCTGGGCAGCACCAACGGCACCCGCCTCAACGGCGTCCGGCTCGGCAACGGCCAGTGGCCGCTGCGGCGCCAAGGATCTGCTCCAGTTCGGCGAGGTGGCCGTCGTCGTCGAGGCCATCGAGGAAAGGCGAGGCCGACCGACGCGACGCCGCCGGCCGACGGCATGCGCGTCGAGGGCACGGCCAAATCGTCCTGGGACGAGGCCATCAGGGCCTGGCCTTCGACAGCACGCAGCTCGCCCGCGCCGGCGAGCAGCTGCTGGCGCTGCTGCGGGCCGGCCATCACCTCGGCCACATCGAGAAGGAAGAAGACCTGCTTCAACTCCATCCTGCAACGACGCCGTCGCCGTGCTCGACGCCCAGCGCGGCGCCATCGTGCTGGCGGAGGGGCCGGACGAACAAGCTCAAGCTCAAGGCCATCGTCACCGGCCGCAGCGAGCCGCGCGCCGTCGCGGCCGGCCGCGGCGAAGCCGGCGGCCGCTTCCAGTTCAGCCAGAGCCTGGCCAACCGCTGCGTCACGCGCGGCGAATCGATCCTGTGCCACAGCGTCGAGGACGATCCCGAGCTGGCGATGGCCAAGAGCATCGCCGAGGGCACGATGGCCTCGGTGCTGTGCGTGCTGCTGCGCACGCCGCGCAAGCGCCTGGGCGTGCTGCACCTCGACCGCAGTCCGTGGCAGAAGCCGTTCACGCATGGACGACCTGCACCTGGCCGACGCCCTGGCGGCCAACGTGTCGGCCGGCATCGAGTGCGCCAGCTGCTGCGCAAGCAGCGCGACCTGTTCCTCGACACCATCACCATCCTGGCCCAGGCGGTCGAGCTGCGCGACGAGTACACCGGCGGCCACACCCACCGCGTCACCACCTATTCGATGCTGCTGGCCGAGAAGCTGGAGATGTCGCCGGCCGACGTGGACCTGATCCGCATCGGCACGCCGCTGCACGACATCGGCAAGATCGGCATCGACGACGCCATCCTGCGCAAGCCGGACAAGCTGACGCCGGAAGAGTTCGAGATCATGAAGACGCACACCGTCAAGGGCGCCGAGATCATCGACGACCGTGCCGGACCTGCGGCCGATCCTCCCGATCGTGCGCTCGCACCACGAGCGCTGGGACGGCAAGGGCTATCCGGACGGCCTGGGCGGCGAGGCGATTCATCCGCTGGCCCGCGTGGTGGCCCTGGCCGACGCCTTCGACGCCATGACGTCCGATCGGCCCTACCGCAAGGGCATGGCGGCCGAGGTGGCCTTCGCGGAGATCGAGAAGATGGCCGGCCGGCAATTCGATCCCGTCTTCGCCGCCGCTTTCCTGGCGGTGCGCGACGACCTGCAGCGCGAGATGCAGTCGCAGGCGGCCGCCGTTCCTTCCACGCGCAAGCTACGCGCCGTTACGGTGTAGACAATTCTTTCCGAGCCGCGACCGTCAGGGAGCGGTTGAAGCGAAAACCGCTCCCTGACGATCGCGGCCCCGACGACGGCAAGTTGCCGTTGTCGTGCGGGACGGTGTTGCTATAGTGCCTGCCGCGCGGTCGGAGGTTCGCCGCTGCGGCGAGCGGACCCGCGTGAGGGGAGAGCAATACCGTGAAAGAAAGACGGCTGTGGTGGCTGACCGCCGGCGCACTGGCCGGCGCTCTTGGGGCGATTCTCTGGGCGGGCCGGCCCTACGCGGCGCAGGCCTGCACCGACCGCTTCGAGGACTACATCCTTTGCACCGGAGCGGTGGAAACCAATCCACGGATCCCGACTGACGGGGTCTGGATGCTCGACTACCGCGCCGGCAAGCTGCTGGGCACTGTCATCGACCGCAACCAGGGCAAGATCGTCGGCTGGGCCGAGGTCGATCTGGTCAGCGAGTTCGGCCTGCAGCCGCACAAAGACGTGCATTTCATGATGACGACCGGCATGGTGGCGCAGGGCCAAGCCGCCCTGTATATCGCCGAAACCACCTCCGGCAAGTTCGGCGTCTACAGCATGGGCATGAGGCCGGACGGCCAGCCCGGCGTCATGATCAAGCGTCACGACCTCGTCCTGTTCCGCCAGCCCGCCAACGGCAATTAAATGCCTCATTTAGCCGCGACCCGGAGGGGAACGCGTGAACCACGCGCTCCCCTCCGGGTCGCGGCTAAACGAATTCGTTCACCGTCCGAAATCGACCGCAGCCGTCTGGCCGGCGGTGACGGTGACGGCCTTTTTCACATCCACCGGACGGCCGTTATCCATCCAGCGGGCTTCGATGCTGTAGGTGTACGTCTTGCCCGGAGTCAACGGAGGCGAGACGAACATCCGGTCCATGCCCTGCTGCCGCGTGGCGGCGCCGTCGAAGAAGACCTGGGCGTCCGGCGCCGGCACGCGCACTTCGACCTGGGCCTGGTCGCTTGGGACGGCCGTCGTTTCAGGCGTCGTCGCCAACGTGCTGGGAGGGGTGTAGTAGTAACTGGGCGTGGCGTAGTCCACGGACGGCGCGGCGTAGTAGTCGTTGTCGTAGCCGCCGCCGAAGTAGCCGGGAGAGTAGCCGCCGTAGCCTGGATAAATACCCAGATAGAGGCCGCCGCCCCAGAACCCGCCGCCATAGCCGCGGTAGCCGCCGTAACCGCCATAGCCGCCGCGGCCGCCGTAATAACCGCCGCCGCCGCGATAGCCGCCTCCTCCTCGGCCGCCGCCGCGAGCCGCCGAGACGGTGTCGGCCGCGAGGAGCAACGAGACGACGGCGCACGCGGCCGCCAGGGCGATCGGATGGCGTTTCAGAAACATGTCAGGTCTCCTTTTTCGCCGGCCGCCGTCAGGCTGGGGCCGGCCTCCGATCTGAAGATGTCCGACAGGGGGCGCAGTGCCGCAACCACCCTGAACCTTGGATGACAAAAGGCACACGGTGCGCCGAACGAATACACAACTTCGGCGCCGCAATGAAAAAAACGTTATGAAGCGCTCATAGGAAGTGGCCGACGCCGTGGATCCCCGGTGCCTACATGCCGACGCTGCTGGGGCCGCTATACTACGTCAAGGAATTGGCGGAGCCCCTCACGGCCGACTGTCACTAAATGGCGCCGGCGGGGACGGCATTTATCATCCGGGCGCCGGAGGACGAATCGTGTTTTATATCATCCCGTACCGCCGGCAGGTCATCGTGTACTCCTGCCCTCGGTGCGGCCGGAGACTTCACTTTTTTTCGCTCCTTCCCATCTTGAAGCACGAGTGGCGCTGCGGCGGCTGTCGAAAGAAAATCAGCATCAACTCCGCCTGCATCGGCCGCAACTGGGGCAACGTGTTCGCCCTGTGGAGCCTGCCGCTGGGCTTGATGCTCGGTGAACTCCTGGCCGTCGGCGGATTCGTCCTGCACGCGATGCGTGCTCACCTCCCGATCAACCCCTGGGATCTGCTCGGCTGCGCCTTTGCCGGGTTCATGTGCATGGTGGTTTTCGCCCTCCTGATCCGCATTGTCGGACGCATCGCCGGCGCCTTGTACGGCGGGTACATTAGCGGCCGCCGACCGGCCCGCCGGGAGCGTTCCTCCGACCTTCGTTTTCGGCGTTGACAGTCCTAGTCCAATCAGTCTATAGTTAGAACGCTCAGTCTAACCCACTCTCCCGAGGGCCGGCGCGCCGCCTCCGCCATGAAGACCCCGCGCATCGACGTCGGCAGCATCCGCCGCGAACAGATCGTTCAGGCGGCCGTGTCCATCATCACGGAACAGGGTCTGCAAAACCTGTCGCTGTCCGAGATCGAGAAGAAGGCCGGCATGAGCCGCGGCCAACTTACCTATTACTTCCCGGCGAAAGAAGATATTCTTCTCGCCGTGTTCGACCGGCTGATCGAAATGATGCGCGAGCGCGGCCGGGCCGGTCCCTGCTCGCCCGAAGGCGACGGATGGGAGCGCCTGGCGTTCTTGCTGCGGAAGCTCCTGCTGGAGCCGCCCGCGTTCCCGGAATTCGGCGCCCTGCAATACACTTTTCTCTCGCAAATCGCCCACCGCGAAGATTTCCGGCTTCGGCTGGCGAATCTCTATGAGGAGTGGCGCGACGTACATGGCGAAAGACCTGGCGGGCGATCTCGACGGTCGGCGCGGCAAGAAGGCGTCGCCGCGAGCCGTGGCCGCCCTGGTCCAGGCCGTCGTCCACGGCCTGTTCGTCCAGCGCGCCGCCGACCCCGACGCCTACGACCGTGAAGAGATGCTGGAGCTGCTGCTAGACCTGCTGGGCGCCTACCTGCGGCCTAGCAGAGCGACGAACGCGAAGTCCCCAACGAGGGCCAAACCATGACCATCGCCAACGACACGGATCGCACCTCCCCCGACGGCGACGGGAAGCAAGCCGGAAACGGGACGACCAGCCTGCGCGACCGCGTTCGGTCCTTGCGTCTGTCCGGCCCTGTCCCGGCCGCACCGCGCCGTTCTCTTATGGCCGTCCTGCTGCCGTGGGGCCTGTGCCTGCTTCTGCTGATCGTCGCCGTCGCCCTAGGCGTTCGGGCGGCCGGGACCGGCGCCGCGAAGGAAGGGCCGGCCGGCCCCGCCGTCGCCGACAAGCTGGCCTCTTCAGGCGACGTGGCCCTGGAAGCGAAGGGCTACATCATTCCCGTCCACCAGATCCAGGTCAGCCCCAAGGTCGCCGGCATGTTGATCGACATCGACCCGCGCCTCGAAGAGGGTCAGCGCTTCAAGGTCGGCGACACCCTCGCCAAGATCGAGGACGTGGACTATCGCACGACCTTCATGCACTGCGAGCGCGCGTACGCCGCCGCCCAGCGACGCAAGGAGCAGGCGGTGGCCAACCTCGCCAGCGGCCGCGCCACCCTCGCCGGAAAGGAAGACGCCTTCGCCCGCAACATGAACGCTCCGGGCGGCGTCGCGCCGCGCGGACCTGATCCTTTCCGAGGCGGATCGCAACGCCCAGATCGCCGCGGTCACGGCCCTGGAGGCGGCCGTCCAGGCGGCGGAGGCGGACCAAGAAACCGCCAAGGCGGACCTCGATAAGGCCCAATGGAACCTCGACAACTGCATCATCAAGGCCCCAGTCACGGGCACCATTCTCAAGAAGAGCGCCGAGAAAGGCAACATCGTCAACCCGATCGCCTTCAACATCTCCGCCAGCCTGTGCGACATGGCCGATCTGTCCGACCTGGAAGTGGACCTCAAGATCCAGGAGCGCGACATCGCCAAAGTGCATAAGGGCCAGGTCTGCATCGCCATGCCAGAAGCCTACGAAAACGATCCCGATTTTCTCAAAATCCACCCCAAGGGCTACAACGGCGTGGTGTCGCGGCTGATGCCGACCGCCGACCGCGGCCAGGGCGCCATCCCGGTGCGCGTCAAGCTCGACATCCCCAGGGAGGAGGAAGGCGTTTACCTCAAGCCCGACATGGGGATCAGCGTCGAGTTCCTCAAGAAATAACGATGAATGATGAATGATGAACGATGAATTCGGATAATTCATCGTTCATCATTCATCGTTCATCATTCCGAAGGATGCTTCCCATGACCGCCGAGCCGATCGTTTCCGTTTTCGACCTCCACAAGTCGTTCACGCGCGGCAGTGAGGTCATCGAAGTGCTGATCGGCCTGACCCTGGACGTGCCGGAAGGGCGAGTTCCTGGCGCTGATGGGGCCGAGCGGGTCGGGCAAGACGACGCTCCTGAACCTCATGGCCGGCCTCGACCGGCCCACGTCCGGCCACATCGTCGTCGGCGACCACATCATCAGCGACATGAACGAGAGCCAGCTCGCGGCCTGGCGGACGCGGCACGTCGGCTTCGTCTTCCAGTTCTACCACCTGCTGCCGGTGCTCAGCGCCTACGAGAACGTGGAACTGCCGCTCTTGCTGCTGCCCATGTCGGCGGCGGAGCGGCGGCAGCAGGTGCTGACGGCCCTCGATCTCGTCGGCCTGTCGGATCGGCTGCGCCACCGGCCGGGCCAGCTGTCCGGCGGACAGCAGCAGCGCGTCGGCATCGCCCGCGCCATCGTCACCGATCCGACGCTGATCGTGGCCGACGAGCCGACCGGCGACCTCGACTCGAAATCGGCGGAGGACATTCTGAACCTCCTGGTCGAGCTGCAACAAGGTCTGCGCAAGACCATCATCATGGTCACGCACGACCCACGGGCGGCGGCGCGGGCCGAGCGCGTCCTGCACCTCGACAAGGGCCGCCTCGTCGATGACGTGACGAATCCCCCGGCCGGCGCCGCCGCGGCCTCCGACCATGACATGACGCCCGCCCCGACGGCCTGACGGAGGTTTTCGATGGCGTGGGTGAAATCCCTTCTTCTGTGGGCGTTCGCGCTGGGGCTTGCCGCGGCCGCGGTCGCCGTGCCCCTCGTCCTGGTCCTCCCGGCCGTGGACGATCCCGTCTCCTCCCGGATCGTGATCGCGGCGTCGGCGGCGGCCGTGCTGCTGGCCGTGGTCGCCTGCCGTCGATCGCTCTTTTTCTACCTTCGCTTCATCCTCAAAAGCCTCTTCCGCAACCTGCTGCGCACCGCCCTGACCGGAGCGGCGACGATGCTGCTGGTGTTCATCGTCACCCTGGTCTGGACGGTGCTGTACTTCCTGCACCAGGTGACGACCGAGAAGAGCAAGGACCTCAAGGCCATCGTCACGGAGAAATGGCAGATTCCCAGCCAGATGCCGTTCTCCTACGGCGCCGAACTGGCCGACGGCGCCGCCCGCCAATCCGGCGACGTGGTGCCGCAGGACTCGATGACCTGGCAGTTCTACGGCGGAACGCTCGACCCCGGCAAGCTGACGCGCGAGAACATCGTCTTCTTCTTCTGCATGGACCCCCGCAAGTTCCTGACTATGATGGACGGGATCGACGAGTTCACGCCGGACCAGATCGAGCAGCTGAAGAAGTACGCCGACGAGATGGTCAAGGACAAGCGCAAGGTGGTGATCGGCGTGGACCGCCTCAAGGCGCTGAACAAGAAGGTCGGCGAATACTTCACGGTCCACAGCATCAACTACACGGACATCAACCTCGACGTGGAAATCATCGGCGCGCTGCCGCCCGGCCGCTACGCCCAGAGCGCGGTCATGAACTTCCAGTACCTCAACGACGCCCTCAACGAGGACTACCCGCGCACGCACAACGGCCAGAAGCACCCGCTGGCGGAGAAGTCGCTCAACCTCGTCTGGCTGCGCGTGCCTGACACGAAGGCCTACGAGAAGGTGGCCGACCAGATCGAACGGGCCTACGCCGACAGCACGCCGTCGGTCAAGTGCGAGACGGCCTCGTCGGGCGTCGCCTCCTTTCTCGACGCCTATCGCGACCTGCTTTGGGGCATGGAATATCTGTTCACGCCGATCGCCCTGGCCAGCATGGCGGTGGTGATCGCGACGGCCATCAGCATCAGCGTCCGCGAGCGGCGCACCGAGATGGCCGTCCTCAAGGTGCTCGGCTTCGGGCCGTGGCGCCTGCTGCTGATGGTGCTGGGCGAGGGGCTGCTCGTCGGCGCCGGCAGCGGCCTCGTCAGCGTCGGCCTGACGTTCCTGGTGGTCAACGTCTGGATACGGCGGCATTCCGTTCCCGATCGCCTTCTTCCCGGCGTTCAAGATTCCGACTCTCGCCTTCGCATGGGGGCCGCTGATCGGCGGCGGCACGGCCCTGGTCGGCAGCGTCGTGCCGGCGGTGTTCGCCATGTTCGTCAACGTCGCTCAGGTGTTTTCCAAGACGACTTGATTCCCGGCTGCCGACGAGGTGGCGCTGATGATCTCTGGCACTCGCTCACGACTCGGCCGAGGACGCTGCCTGACGGTGCTGGTGTGGGTCGTGGTGACGCTGGTGGTGGTGTTCGGCCTGGCGCTGGTCCTGGTCGTGCTGGCCATGGTGCTGCTCAGCATTCCGCTCGTTGCCGTGGTGGTGCTGCAGGCGGTGCGGGTGCTGAAGCGGGTGCCATTCAGCTACAACTTCCGCAACCTCCTGGTACGCTGGCCCAGCACGCTGTTGACCGGCCTGGCGTTCGTCCTCGTCATCGGACTGATGACGGTGATGCTGGCCTTCGTCAACGGCCTGTACAAGCTGACGCAGGGCAGCGGCCAGCCGGGCAACGTGATGGTGCTGGCCGACGGCGCCACCGACGAGCTGTTCAGCAACCTCGGCTACGACGACATTACTCAGATCGCCACACCGCACCGACGTGCTGTGCGACGAGGACGGCAAGCGCATGGTCAGCTGGGAAACCTACGTCGTCGTCAACCAGCCGATCCCCGAACGCGAAGAAGGGCGAGCGGGCCAGCCGCTTCATCCAGGTGCGCGGCGTGGCCGACCCGGTCGCTCTCCGGCCGCGTCCACAACCTGCCGCTGCACCCCGGCGGCGCCTGGTTCAACGAGGTGCAGGACCTGCCGGACGGGTCGGGCAAAGCGATCCAGGCGGTGCTGGGCGAGGGCATCGCCCGCGAGCTGGGCAAGGACCAGCGCAAGCCGTCGCTGGGGCCGGGCGACGTGTTCGACCTCGGGCCGCGCAAGTGGGTCGTGACCGGCGTGTTGCAGTCGGCCGGATCGACCTTCGACTCGGAGGTCTGGGCCAAACAGGGCCGCGTCGGCGAGATGTTCGGCAAGCCGAGCTACACGACCGTCGTGCTGCGCACGGCCGACGCGGCGCGGCGAAAGCGGCTGGCCGACGGACCTGACGAAGAACTACAAGACGCCGGCCGTGGCGGCCGTGCCAGAGACGGAATACTACGAGAAGCTCAACAACACCAACCAGCAATTTCTTTACACGATCATCTTTATCGTCATCATCATGGCGGTGGGCGGCGTGTTCGGCGTGATGAACGCGATGTTCGCGGCGGTGAGCCAGCGGACCAAGGACATCGGCGTGCTGCGCATGCTGGGCTACGCGCGCTGGCAGGTGTTGACGTCGTTCTTTTTGGAGTCGCTGCTGCTGGCGGTGGTCGGCGGACTGATGGGCTGCGCGGTCGGCTGCCTGGCCCACGGCTGGACGGCGACGAGCATCGCCGGCAGCGGGGCGGGCGGCGGCAAGAGCGTGGTGCTCAAGCTGATCGTGGACTGGCGCATTCTGGGCGTCGGCCTGGCGTTTTCGCTGCTGATGGGGGCGGTGGGCGGTCTGCTGCCAGCCCTGTCGGCGATGCGGCTCAAGCCGCTGGAGTCGCTGCGGTAAGAAACCAGCTCCGAGCGCGAGCGAGGGGGTCAATCGAAACCCCTCGCTCGCGCTCGGGGCTGGTCTAATCCGCCTCTCTCTGCTCAAGAAACGGCCTCACCTTGTCGAGCATCTCCAGCCGCCCCAGCGATGTCTTGCCGAAGCCAGGCTCGGCGCCGGCCTTGACGGCCTCGCGCTGGGCGTCGGCGTAGTTGCTCACGAGCATCACCGGGGTCGTCTTCAGCGCCTCGTCGGCCTTGATCCGCTGGATCAGGTCCACGCCAGAGTCGCCGTCGGCGTCGAAGACGCGGTTGACCAGCACCAGATCGAACGCCTCTTGCCGCAGCTGCTCCAGGGCCTCGGCCTGCGTTGCGGCCGGGATCGCCTCTGCGCCGATCGCGCGCAAGGCCCAGGAAATGCCGCCGTGGTCGGCCCCGCACTGGCCGACACTCAGAACGCGCTTCGCCCTCATGGATCGCCTCTCCCCGTCGCGAACGGTTTCCGTGCCCCCTCTCGATTTATAGGCTGGCGGCCGGCGTTTTTTCCTTCCCCCCATCCGGCGCACCTGGTATCGTGGAAGTATGAAACCTACATCCCTCCTCGCCTGGTTGTTCGGCGGCGCCTTGCTCACGGCCGTGGTCGCCGTGGGGAGCATCGCCGCGCTGTCCACGTTCTCCCACGCCGAAGACACGCCGAAGCCCCAGGCGCCGCCGGCCGCGGAAGCGAAGCGGACGCAGATCGCCGACAATGTCTTCCTGGAGATCCAGGGGGACGAGCGGCGCGTCGTCGTCGCGTCCACGGTGGTGCTGCGCGAGGGGCAGCTGGAAGGCCTGCTCTGCCGCAAGAACACCAAGGAGCATGAATACATCCTCGCCGCCGACGCCGACGCCCGCAAGATCCACGCCGCGCTCCTCGTGGCCGGGGCCAAGCCGGGAGCGCCGGTCACGTTCGGGCCGCGGTTCTCGCCCGCCTGCGGGACCAGCATCAAAATCCGCCTCCAATACGTCAAGGACGGCAAGACAATCACCGTCCCCGCGCGGGAGTGGATCCGCGACGTGAAGACCAAAAAGGACCTGGATTCGGATTGGGTCTTCGCCGGCAGCAAGCTCATCCCCGACCCGGAGGACGCGACCAAGCCGCCGTACTACCTGGCCAATCAGGGAGACGTGATCTGCGTGTGCAACATGGACGACGCCATGCTCGACCTGCCCATCCCCAGCCCCAAGGCGCTGGCCGATCGCAACTACGAGGCCAACACCGAGCGCATCCCGCCGCTGGACGCCAAGGTGGATGTCATCTTCGACGTGGTCCGCGACAAGAACGATAAAGAGAAGTAAAAACTCGTCCAAAAAACAGTTTTCGGTTAGCCGCGACGCGCAGCGGAGCGCTCCGCTGCGCGTCGCGGCTAACCGCGATGAGGCGAGCGCCGCTCGCCTCTTTCGTCAAGGCGACGACGGGGCGCCGACCATGAAGAAGTCGCGCGGACTGCGCGCGTAGGGGTGGGTGGGGAAGCTCGGCGAGCCGAGCTGGATCGGCCCGCTCGCCCCGAAGCCGCCGTAGCCTCCGTTGCCGCCGCACCACGGGGCCAACATGCCGTTGAAGGGGGCGAAACCCGGATAGGCGTAGTAATTGGGTCCGTAATACGCCCCATAGGTGTTCTGGGCGCAGCAGTTCGGGGCCCTGGGAAGGGCAGCAGCTGGGCGCCAGGCGGGGGTCGAACGACTGGGCGTGCGCGGCCGGCACGGCCAGGACGGCCGCGAGGACGGCGGCCAGCCAGGGGAACGTCGCTTTCATGGCGACTCCTTTCGTGGGGGAGAACTCCGTCGGAGAGGCGCAGCGCCTCCCGCGTTGAACTTTACCCCACGGGGCGAAGACGGGCCGGCGCGATCGGCGGACGCGGCGCGGATCGGCCGGACGGACGGGAGGGCGGCGCCGGATGGGCGCGACGCGCCGCCTCTCAATGGCCGAAGGCCGGCGTCCCTGGGGGGAAGCCGGCCTCGGTGGCGCGGGCGTCGGGGGTCGGTCGCGTCTCAGTTGCCGCCGGGGTAGCCGGGCATTCCGCCGCCGGGATAGCCGGGCATGCAGCCGGGGGCGCACGGCGCGCCGCCCATGCCGCCTTGCGGCGTGGCCCAGATCATGCTGGGGGCCACCACGACCGGCATGTAGTTGATGCGGCCGCAGCTCTGGCCGCACGGCCCGCCGCAGCCGTTGTTGATCGGGTAGCCGTGGTTCTTGTAGTAGGCCACCCAGTCGATGTGGTCAAGGGCGCCATAGTAGTTCTTCATGGCGTCGTAGTAATCGTGCCAGAACTTCTGCAGGCGCTCTTCCTCCGGGGTGATGCACTTGTAGCGCTTGGCGAAGATGTTCCACCACGGCTGATAGCCGCTGTAGCAGATTTCGCTGCACCACCCGGCGCGGGACGGGGCGGCGGTCAGCGCCAGGCCCAGCACGACGCAGGCCATAATGGCGATCCGTTTCATCGCGACTCCTTTCCAAGAGATAGCCGGGGGACGGCGGCAACGTTGCCGGGGAGGCGGGCCGGCCGGCCGCGCCCCTCCCCCGACTTCCGCGCCCGGCGCCACACGCACGTTGCGGCCTTGTCATGGATGGCAGCGCCGCATCCGGCGCCACTAGAATCGGACGGCGGCGCCTCGAAATGCGAGGAAAAATCGCCGGCCCGCGCGGTTGGCGAATCTTACCTGACAGGCGCGGGCGGTAGAAAGGGATCAGGTTTCCCAGGGTCCGCAATCGGCCCCATCGAAATGAGCGCCTACTGCTCTCGTTCCCAAGCTCCGCTTGGGAACGCACGGCTGCGAAGCTCTGCTTCGCGTCCCGTGCGGGGGCCGGACGCGAAACAGAGTTTCGCGGCAGGCGTTCCCAAACAGAGTTTGGGAACGAGGCGCCTCGAGCGCCGCGCCCTATTTGAGCAACTCGCGCTCCGCCCGCTCCACGACCTCCCGGACGCGGACGCGCCGCTCGCCGAGGGCCAGCTCCGCGTCGTCCTGGAGCCAGCCGCGCGCCTTCTTCTCGGCGGCGACGGCGGTGCTGTGGTTGCGGCCGCCGAACCAGCCGCCGATCTCGGCGTAGGACGAGGCGGTGTGCTTGCGCCAGGAAGACGGCGATCATGCGCGGATGACTGACAGCCCAGGCGCGGCCCTTGTTCTGCAAGGCGCCGGCCTCCAGCCGCAGCACGGCCCGCACCGCCCGGTCCACGTCCTCCAGCCGTACCACCCGAACCGCGTGTCTTAGCAGGTCGGCCAAAGCCTCCCGCGCCAGCGCCACGCTCATCGGCCGGCCGGCCACCCGCGCGTAGTGGCGGACGCTGTGCAGCGCGCCCTCCAACTCGCGGACGTTGCCTCGCAGCTGCGAGGCCAGGAAGCGCAGCACCTCGTCGGGCGGCGGCGCCTCGCGGGCGGATACGGCCTTGGCCCGCAGCACCGCCAGGCGCACGTCGGCGTCGGGCGGCGTCAGGCCCCACACCGCGCCGCCCAGCAGACGGTCGGTCAGCTCCGGCGTGAAGTCGTCGGCCAGGCGCGGGTGACAATCGCATGTCAGCACCATCTGCCGGCCGTCGGCCGTCAGGGCGTCGAAGGTGTGCAGGAACTCCTCCTGCGTCGCCTTCTTGCCGGCCAGGAAGTGCAGGTCGTCCACCAGCAGGGCGTCGCACTCGCGGAAGTGCTTGCGGAAAGCGGCCAGCTTGCCCAGCCGCATCGCCTGCACGAAGCGGTTCGTGAAGTCCTCGGTGGTGATGTAGAGGACGCGCCAGTCGGCGTGGCGCGGCGCAGGCCGGCGTAAATGCCTTCGAGGAGGTGGGTCTTTCCGGTGCCGACGGGGCCGTGCAGCACTAGCGGATTCGGGCCTTCGCCGGGCGCCTCGATGACGCTCAGCGCCGAGGCGTGGGCGACGCGGTTGCAGGCGCCGACCACGAATTCCGACATCTTACGCCAGCGGCGGGCGCGCTTCGGGGCGGCGGGCGCAGCTTCCGCCGTATCATCGGAGCGATCGTTTAGCCGCGACCCGGAGGGGAGCGCGGGGGCGACGCGCTCCCCTTTCGGGTCGCGGCTAAACGGCGGCGCCGGTTTCGCGGCGGGCGGCTTCACCTCCGCCTGCTCGCGTCGCGCCGTCTGGAACAGCTGCGGGTCGATGACGAAATGGACCTTCATCGACCGGCCGAACACCTCGCGCGCCGCGGCCGCCAAGGCGTCGCGGAACGTCTTGTTCAGCCACTCCTCGAAATGCCGGTTGGGCACGCCGACCGTCAGCTGATCCGCGGCCCACGAAAACCGCGTGTGTCGGTCGAACCAGAGGCGGTAACGCGACTCGCCGATGCGCCGGATCAGCGTCTGCTCCAGCGCCGTCGTCTGTTCGCGTTCCGCGATCGTCGGCGGTTTCCCCACGGCGCGCACCTATTCTGCCAGTCGGACCCGGATGGAATCGCAAGAGGAAGAAGGCCGGCCGGAAGGGTGGGCCGACGGCTTGTCCCGAGCGCAGGCTTGCAATTCTAAACCCGGCCGGGCGCGATGCCAACACGATCGCGGCCGCTTCCCCGCCGCGAGACCAGCTGGCGGGCGCAACGGCCGGCATGTCGCGTTCGCCGCGACTCCCGCGCAATCCGACGTGAAGAGGTGTACCGTGCGCCTCACTTCCAGACCGCGAGAAAGACTTCGCGCCGGTCGAACGTCTCGAAGCCGAGGTCGTGGTACAGCTCCGCCGCCGGCCGGTTGCGGGCGTCCACGGACAGCGTCAGCGTCTCGGCCCCGGCCGCCCGCGCCTCGGCCAAAGCCTGGTGCATCAGCTCCCGGCCGAAGCCGCGCCGCCGCGCCTCGGGAACGACGCCGACGTAGGAGGTTTCCCAGTCGCCCGAATCCGCCGACGCCGTCAGGAGCAGCACGCCGATCGGCTCGCCCTCCGCCAGCGCCAGCAACCACAGCGCGGGGTCGAATCGGCCGTGCCCCTGGTGGCCGGCGATGACGTCCTCCACGCCGCGCGCCCCGTTGAGTTCGGGACAATCCAGAGTGCCTTCATAGGTGCGCTGGAGCGTCCACTGAAACACCGCCGGATCGGCCGGGTCATAGGACTGGTAGTCCAGAGGGATGGGCGGGCCGGATCGTGTGATGGGCGAGCCGGGTCGCGTAAGCGCCCGGAGGTCATAACGCAGGAAGCAGAGCTGGGTGACGTGAGGGAATCTGTTGCGCGGCAGGGCGGCGGCGAAGCGGGCCTCTTCGGGAGACAGAAGGGCCTGGGCGACCTTGACGCCCCGGCCGCGGAGCCAGTCGGCGCCCGGCGCAGGAGCGCGTCTTCGCCGGTGAGCGACCTGGATCCTGGGACGCACTGCGGCGGCCAGACCAGGCCGGCGGCCCCAGGCAAGGCCAGGCAGAGGACGGCGCCGGCCAGCTCGCCGCGGCCGCGCAGCACGAACAATCCTTCCGGGTCGAGTTCCCCGCGGCGCACCAGATCGAGCGCGCTGGCGACGCGGCCGCTTCTCTCGTCGGGATCGGAACGCCGGAAGAGAAGCTCGAACGCGGCGGGCAATTCGTCGGTGCGGACGGGTTCCGGCGTCATGGGTCGTCTCGGGGTGAGGTGGTCCGCTGCGCCGATTGTATCCGATCGGAGCCGCAACCGTGAGGGAGCGGCGGCAAGGCGCCAGGACCGCATCCCGCTCCCTCACGGTCGCGGCTCCGATCGCCCGCGCGGCCCTGTTGCGCCCGGTAGTCGCTTGGCCCCTGCCGAGAATCCCGTTAGAATGGGACAGGCCTGAACATCCCGGCCCCGAGGCGATGCCGCCATGCCGTTCCTGTTGATGGTGTTTCTGACGGTCGCCTGCCTGCCCAGCTGGCAGGATCCTCCCGGGTTCGTGAATTCGCCCCTCCTCAGCGCGGGGCTGACGTGGCTGGGCGTCGCCCTCGTCGCTCTGGAAGCGTTCTGGTCGGCGCGGCGCATGCGCAGGCCCTGGAACGCGACCCCGCCCGGCGCGAGCGCACCGCCTCCCGGTACGAGCGGCGGCGCTTCGGGCGGCAGTTCCTCCTCCTCGCCGTCTACGGCCTGTCGGTTTATGCCTTCAACTGGGGCTGGACGGTCAGCCATTGGTGGAGCTGGGACGGGGCCGGCCGGGCGCCGATCCCCGGCGTCAAGATCCTGATCCTGCTGCCTTTCTTCACGGCGCTCGTGCTGTCGTGGTTCTTCTCCTACGACGCCGACCGCGCCCTGTACGTTGCGGCCGCTCGGCTGCTCGACGGCGACCCGCTGACGCAGTCCTTCCTGGATGGCGGATCGGCCGCCGCCCCGTCCCTCGACGCGGCCCGCGATTTCGGAGGGCGCTGGTCTTACGTCGCCTTCCAGGGCCGGCAGAAGCTCGCGCTGGTCTTCCTGCCGGTCCTACTGCTGATCGTGCAGCAGGAAATCGCCCTGCAAATTCCCGATTCCGTCCAGAACGAATGGGCGTGGACGCTGAGCGGCGTGGGCGTGGCCGGCGTGCTGATGGTGCTGCTGACGCTGCCGTGGATGGTGCGGTTGGCGCTGGGGCTGCAGTCGCTGCCGCCCGGCCCGACGCGCGACCGCCTTCTCGCCGCCGCGCCCGGCTCCGCTTCCGCTGCTCTGATCTCCTACTCTGGAACACGCGCGGCAGCATGGCCAACGCCATGGTCATCGGCGTGCTGCCCTGGCCGCGCTATGTCATCTTCACGGATCGCTTTTTGGAAGAATTCAACGGCGACGAGGTCGAGGCGGTCTTCGGCCACGAGGTCGGCCACGTCAAGCACCAGCACATGCTGTTCTACCTCGCCTTTTTGCTGCTGAGCCTGGCGGTGCTGGGCTACGGCTTCTTTGCGGTGGCGCTGCCGCTGCTGCCTGGTCTGGTTCGCGGCGGCGCCGGCCCGTCGCTGGCGGCGATCCTGTACGGACTGCCGGTGACGGACGTCTGGATGCTGCCGGCGGCGGCGGGGCTGCTGGCCTACATCTTCGTGGTGTTCGGCTTTCTGTCGCGGCGCTGCGAGCGGCAGGCGGACGTGTACGGCTGCCGGGCGGTGTCGTGCGGCCGACCGGAGTGCATGGGCCACGACGACGGCGCGGAACCGGCGCCGCGGGCCGCCGCCCTGTGTCCGACGGGCGTGCGGACCTTCATCTACGCCCTGGAGAAAGTGGCGCAGGTCAACGGCATCAGCCGCGACCGGCCGGGCTTCCTCCAGTCGTGGCAGCACGGCAGCATCGCCCGGCGCGTGGCGTTCCTGTACGGCCTGCTAAAGGACCCATCGGCCGAAGCGCGCTTTCAGCGGCGCATGGCGCTGGTGAAATGGGGACTGTTCGTCGTCCTGGGGGCGATGCTGGCGGCCCTCCTTGCGTTCAGTCCGATGGTTTAGCGGCGACCCGAAGGGGAGCGCGGGGCGACGCGCTCCCCTTCGGGTCGCGGCTAAGAAGCGGTTTTGCTCTGTCGAAATCCTAGGGCGAGCCGGCAAGGAGCATAAGGTTGTGCGTCAACACCCGCAGGAGGATCTCTTTCTTCTGGCTGGGCCACCGGCGGGCGCACAGCGCCGACCCGAGTAGCCGCTTCTGCCGCGAGAAGCCGCTCTCGATCTGCCAGCGCTGGCCGTACACGCGCCGGTAACGGCTCCGCCGCGGCCGCCGGCGGAAGCGTTTCTTCATCTGGCGGCGGTATTTCGTCTTGGGCTGACGCCGGCCGGCGTTGCGGCGGTTCAAGGGGAACACCGTGGAGCGGATCCTCAGCCGCTCCCGGCCGTAGGCGTGATTATGTTCGGCGTCGTAGCCGCTGTCGCCCAACAGCGTGTCCAACGCGCAGCGCCGCCCGCGGCGCGGGCCGTGGGCTTAAACTGCGGCGAGTCCTGGCTGGGGCCCTTGCTGACGTGGGCCGACAGGAACAGATGGCTGGCCGTCTCCAGCACCGCAGTCAGCTTGGGCCAGGACAGGCGGCGGCGACGCTTGCCCTGCCGCCAGACGAAGTAGCGGCTGCAGTGCCGGCTCTCGTAGCCGGTGGCGTCAATGGCGGCCCTCGGCTTGGGCGGGATCAGGCCGCGATCCTGCCGCGCGGACGGTTTGGCTGAGGAGGGCATCGACCCCTTTTTTTCCAGGAGGCGTCCGGCGGCCTTCTGGAGGGTGGAGTGATCGGGGCCCTGGGTCAATCCCAGGGCCTGGCGCAGGTCGGACCAGTCCTTGAGGAGTTGTTCCAGGCCGCGGTAGTCCTGTTTGAGGAACTCGCGCAGCACGAGCAGGGCGAAGAGCTGGTGCTGGGTGTAGACCTTGCGGGCGTGCTTGCAGGAGTAGGCCGGCAGCGCCTGCCGGGCCGCGGCCAGGGCGGTTTCCGCCAGCCGCAGCGGCGATTTGGTCATCCAGCGTGTAGTCTTCATGCTTCATTATACGCTTGAGACCCTCAAAGGATTTCGACGGAGCAAAACCGCTTCTAAACCATTCTCATCCGCCGCCTGGTTTCGACTCCTTCGGCAGTTGCCCGGTGGGGATCCGCTCCTTCCACGCCTGGACCGCCTTGTCGCGCACTTCCTCCGGCGCCGCCGGGTCATAGGCGATGTCCTTGCCGACGCGCGTCAGCCGGTAGAGGTGCCAGCGCCAGCTCGCGCACCGCCAACTTGGGGGACTGCAACATGTGGATCAGCGCCTCATACGTCGCCGGCTTCTCGGCGTCGAACGGACTGTGCAGCAGGTCGAGAATCGTTTCGGCCTGTCGTTCGCTGTAGCCGAGTTGGTCTTGCAGCAGGTGAAACAGCTCCAGGTCGCGGCTGGGGTAGGCGCCGATCCACATCCGTAGGGCCACCACGGCGGCCTCGCGCACGTCGGCCGAATGGGGATCGGCCAGCGCCTCGGCCACGCGCACCGTGTCGCCCAGGGCGTTCAGTCCCAGCACGCCGAACTCTCGCATCATCGCCGCCCGCGGCTTGTCCGGTTCGTTGGCGGCCGCGGCGAGCAGGGCCTGCAACGCCAGCTCCGGCGAGCCGGTCTTCTTCCGCTGCGCCTGGTACATCTCGACGACTTCCTCGACGGCCTTGCCCTCGGCCGGCACGGCCACGTTCGGGTCGGACCAGGACGGCAGCTCCTTCAGCCGCTCCGGCCCGGCCGCCTCACCGGCCACACTGTCCCACTGCATGAAGGCCGGCCCCGGCGGCGCCGACATCTCATAGGCGTGCGAATCCGTCTCCAGTTCTGCCTTACCGTTGAGCATTAGCAGCAGCACCACCTTCGTCGGCTCCTCCCACGGTTTGGGGTCCTTCGAGAAGGCGACGCCGAGCGGCCAGCGGCCGTAGGTTTCCATGCCGACGCGGGCGCCCGGCTCCAGCGTCAGCCGCCACGCGAAGCCCGGCAGCCGGATCCAGACACGGGCCGCCTTGTCGCGGTTGTTGGTCAGCAGCACGCGGCCCTCGCGCAGGGAGAAATCCAGGTCGTAGGCCCGGCTGTCGTGGAGGACGACCTGCGACTCCAGCACCGGCGACGGCGACAGCCGCGGCATCCCGCCGTAGAGGGTCAGGGCGACGCCCTTCGGCTCCGTCTCCACGACGGCGCGGACGCCGGGCAGCGCCATCAGCGCGTCGCGGCTGGAGACGAGGCCGCC
This sequence comes from uncultured Planctomycetaceae bacterium, assembly GCA_963771935.1. Taxonomy (GTDB): domain Bacteria; phylum Planctomycetota; class Planctomycetia; order Gemmatales; family Gemmataceae; genus UBA4732. Next base: position 105,952 of record CAVYVK010000001.1, read on the forward strand.
CCTCGGCACGGAGCGCCAGTCCTTGTCGGGGGCGTCGCGGTTCAGGAGCGTGCCGTCCGCAGAGGCGCATTTCCCGATGGGAGCGCGCGGCTCCGGGCCGGCCGGCGCGGAAGCCGGCTCCGTCGCCCCGAGGGCGCCCGCGGTCAACGCGATCCATACCACGTTCGCCCAACGTGGGCCGCCGCTCCCGCCGCGCCAATGGCTGCAACGAATCATGGGTGTCGTGCTCGATGGGGTGATCTAAACCGGACTCCGGGAGGACATTGTAACGCGCGGCGGCGAAAAGTCCGGGGAAAAGAGGCCGCAATAGGGGGAGCGATGCTTCCCTCGTCAGGGGACGCCGCGGGAGATCGTCTTCGGCGGGCGGGGCATGAGCCACGGCGTGACCTCTCGGCCGAGAAAGAGCGGCATGCAGGTGCTGTTGTGCCAGCAGCGGCGTTCCAGGCACATTTCCGGCTTCCAGCCCGACTGCACCAGGCGGCTGTACGCCCGCCGGCCTTCCTCGTCGAGACCGTCGGGGAGCTGAAAACCCTGCATCCCGGCCGCGTCCTCGTAGTAGCGGTCCACGGTCCCGAACATACTGGTTCCGAAATGGAGCATGAACACGTCGAGCGGAGAGTGGAAGGCGACGATCTCGCCGCGCATGGCGCGGAAGGCGGGTCGCAGGTCGTAGGTGGGCGACACGGCCGCCGACAGAAGAATGATGCGTTCGATGGAGGCGGCCGGCAGCTGGGCGGCGGTTTCGAGGACGAGGGCGGCGCCGGCGCTGTGTCCCATGAGGAAGACCGGCCGCGACGGATCCTCGGCCTTGACGGCCCGCACCTGATCGGCCAACTCGGCGGCCTTCTCCTCCAGATAGCGCGTGTCCTGGAGGTCGCGCAACATCCGCAATTTGCCGTGCGTCCACTCGAAGACGCGAACCTCATGAGGGACGCCGGCCAGCGACAGCGCCACCGGCGCCCACGTTTGCAGCGGATCGACCCCGCCGACGCCGCCGACGACGAAGACCACGCCCGGCCGTCCCTCGTCGGCCCGAACGACTGCGGCCGAGGCGAGCGCCGCAAGCAGTATAAGAGCGATCCGCGCAGGAGTTTTCATGAATCGCCCCTCCACGCGCGACGGGGAATCGACGCGAAGCGCCGGCTATAGCACCGCAGCGGGAGGAAGGCAAGACGGACCCGGCGCGGGCGACGGCGGGGAATTTGAAGAGTTTTCCAATCCAATATGATAGGTTACAGGAGGGGCGGTCAGCCGAGCAGGTGGGAAGGACTCACTTCGGGGACAGTCCGAGGCGCACGAGCGCGCAGCGACGACCGTGTCCGCGACCTCGAACAGGCCCAGTCGCCCTGGATAGGGAACGGGGCGGGCGAAGGGTCGAGGGTTGGCGAGCATCCAGATGTATCCGATTTCATCGGCACCGCCGTCGGGACGGCCCTGCACGACGCAATCCACCAGATCGACCACGCCAAGGAGGGCACCGTACGTCACACTGACTCCGCGGCCGGCGGGAGGGTCGCCGGCCCCCCGCGTCGCGGCGTGGATAAGCAACGGGCCGCGATAATCCGTCCACCACCCGGTCTGCTCGAACGGGCCGGGCGGGGTCAGCAGGGTCGCGGCGTGGGGCTGACGGATGCTCACCGCTCGCATTCCGCGCCCGTTCGGGGCTTCGACTGCTTCAGAGTCACGTCAGTCTTCCCGGGGCGAATAAAGGGGGGATAGAGCGGCGACCGATGCGGAGGTCGTCGAATCACGGTTAAGAGAGCCAGGCTCCGACGACCTCTCTCGGGCGTCCTAGTAACGACGTCCGCCGCCGCCGCCGTAGCCGCCGCCGCCGTAGCCGCCACGGCCGCCGCCGCCGCCGCCGCCACGGCCTCCGCCGTCGGTCTTGGGCCGAGCCTCGTTGACGGTGAGGGCTCGACCGTCCACCTCCTTGCCGCCGAGGGCGGCGATGGCGGCCTGGGCCTCCTGGTCGCTGCCCATCTCCACGAAGCCGAAGCCCTTGGAGCGGTTGGTGTCGCGGTCCATGATTACCTGCGCCGACTGGACCGTCCCGTGCGCCTCGAACATGCGCTGCAGGTCGGCGTCGGTCACGCCGTAGGCCAGGTTGCCCACGTACAACTTCTTACCCATCGACTCTCCAGAAAAGAAAGAGGCGGCGATAATAGGACGCCAACAGCGGCCCCCAAATGATCGCTCGCGCGAGACTGGGCGGCGGGAAAAGCGGATGGGGATGAAGAGAAAGCAGCATCACAACCAGGCGCGGTTCGCGAAACCCAACGAAGAGGATTGTACCGCGCACCCCCTAAAGCGACAAGAGAGACGCAATTTCTTTCGTCCGGAAAAACCAGCGCTCGCTTCCGTCCGACGCACGGCTTTCGGCCTTTCGCGCGGCCATGCCGGATCGACATGGGGTAAAAGATCGCCATTGGGGCTTGAATTACTCATTCTCTTCTGATACTCTAAAAAACGGCAATGGGCCGGATGAACATGCCGGCCGGCGTCCTACTCCTGCCGTTCGCTCACCTCTCATGTGTTTCCTTTGGAGAACCCGACATGACGACGAAAGAATTACGGACGGAGCTTCTGGAGACGCGGACCCAGATACGCGCCGCGAACGAATCCTTGAAAGTTCTGCGCGTCCGGCACACCGAGCTGAAGGCGCGGCTGACCGAGGCGCGGGCGGCGAAGCACGCCAAGGGCAACGCGCCCTGACAATGCTTTCCGTCGGAGCTGCGACCGTGAGGGAGCGGGACGAATACCGCTCCCTCACGGTCGCGGCCCCGACGAGCATCTCTTTCGCCACGCGGGACTCCGTAAACGACTCGGCGCAAGAACGTCTGGACGCCGCCATCCTTTTTCGCTAGGGTTCGTGTACATTAATCGCGGGGTGGAGCAGCCCGGTAGCTCGCAAGGCTCATAACCTTGAGGTCGTAGGTTCAAATCCTACCCCCGCAATTGGTCTCTTTCCACCAGGCGACCGTCCCGAACCGTGATTTCAGGCGCCCCACCAATCCTCCCCGCCCCTGAAAGGTCGTGCAACGTATGAAGAAGCGCAAGGGCCGACGCAAGGTGGGCCGGAAGAAGCGGCGGATGCGGGCCAAGATTCGCCACCGCAAGTAGACGACAGCCGCAGGAGCGGCACGTCGGCGGTGGCGATTGGATGCGAGCCGCGCGCAGCGGAGCGGAGGAAGCGGGGAGGCCGCTTCCTCCGCTCCGCTGCGCCGCGGCTCGGATGGTTCACGTACGGGCGCGACAGGTTTTCGACGGAATAACTGCGGCGCGCTACGTCGCTGCCGCATTGTATAATGCACCCATTCGCCCCGCCGCCCTAGAGACGCCGGCATGCAATGCGTGATGAAAGCCGTCCCCGCTCCCGGCCTGGAATTGCGGACGGCCCCCGACCCGGCGCCCGGCGACGGGGAAGTGGTGCTGGCCGTCAAAGCAACGTCGATGTGCGGCACGGACAGCCACATCTACCAGTGGAACGCCTGGGCGCAGGGCCGCATCCGGCCGCCGCGCATCCTCGGCCACGAGATGTACGGCGAAGTGGTGGCGCTGGGTGAGGGCGTGACGACGGTACGGGTCGGCGACCGCGTTGCGGCGGAGTCGCACGTCACCTGCGGCAAATGCTTTCAGTGCCGCACCGGCAACGCCCACGTCTGCAAGAACTACACCATCCTCGGCATCGACCGCGACGGCTCCTTCGCCCAGTACGTCGCGCTGCCGGAGAAGGTGCTGTGGAAGACGGCCCCGGAGATCCCGCCGGAACTGGCCTGCATGCAGGAATCGCTAGGCAATTCGGTCCACGCTGTCCTCGGCGAGGACGTGACCGGCCACACGCTGCTGGTGACGGGCTGCGGGCCGACCGGCCTGTTCGCCATCGCCGTCGGCCGCACCGCGGGGGCCAGCACGATCCTCGCCACGGACGTGAGTCCCTACCGGCTGGCGCTGGCGCGGCAGGTTGGCGCCGACCACGCCTTCGCTCCAGGGCCGGACGCCGAGAAGGTGGTCCTCGACCAGACCGGCGGCGAGGGCGTGGACAGCGCCCTGGAGATGTCCGGCCATCCGTCGGCGGTGCGGCTGTGCTTCCGGGCGGTGAAGAACGCCGGCCGCGTGGCTTTGTTCGGCATCCCCAGCGCCGACGCCGCTGGACCTGGCCAACGACGTGATCTTCAAGGGCGTGCGCGTCCAGGGCGTAACGGGCCGGCGGCTGTTCGAGACGTGGTATCGCCTGGCCGGCCTGTTCCGGGCGGGGCTGAACATCCGGCCGATCGTGACGCACACCTTCCCACTAGCCCAGTTCGACAAGGGGTTCGAGCTGATGCACGACGGACGGTGCGGCAAGGTGGTGCTGATTCCGTAAGTGGTCTTTTCGCGTTCGGAAGGCGTGGGGTTCCGCGCCGTATCGGTAAAGGAAAAACCGGCTATGCCAGCTCTAAAGCCGCAAACGCGGAAGTGGACCCGCGCGGAATACTACCGCATGGCCGACCTGGGCCTATTCCGCGACCAGCGCGTGGAGCTTATCGAAGGAACGATCGTTCAAATGCCGCCGCAAAAGAACTTCCACGTCATCGGGATTGACTTGGTGCAACAAGCCCTGAGCGCGGCATTCGGCCCGCGCTTCTGGGTCCGCATCCAGGCGCCGCTGCACCTCAGTCCGCGCTCCGCCCCGGAACCGGACGCCGCCGTCGTCCCCGGCCGCTCCCGCGACTACGCCTCCACGGACCAATCCGCGACCGACCATCCGACGACGGCCTTGCTGATCGTGGAGGTCAGCGAAACGACCCTGGCCTACGACCGTGGCCGCAAGGCCAGCCTCTACGCCCGCGCCCAAATCGCCGACTACTGGATCCTCAACCTAATTCACCGCCGGCTGGAGGTCCGCCGTGTTCCCGTCCCCGACGCCGGCCACCGCTACGGATGGCGCTATCAGGACGTGCTTCTCCTGGGCCCGCGGGACCGCATCGCGCCGCTCGCCGCGCCGAAGAAGCGCATCGCGGTTGCCGACCTGCTGCCGTAGCGACGGGGGAGAGCTGGTTCGGCTTGGCAGTGGGTATAATTCATTCATGGCCTGGAGTGGGGAGGATGAGCCATGCCCGTTCACGACTGGACCCGCGTCGATGCAGGGATCTTCCACGCCTTCTATCTCGGCTGGATCGTGGAGCTTTCGCGGGCTTTGAACCAGGACATCCTGCCCAAGGATTACTACGCTCTGCTTGAGTGGCATCTCGCTGGCTCCGGTCCTGACGTGTTGGCCCTCCAAGGGTCGCCGGACGATGAGTACGATGCGCCGGCCATTATTTCTCCAGAAAGCGCCGTCGGGTTGACCGTCACCGCCCCGCAAATGGCTCCCACGGCCGAAACCGACATGGAATTCTACCGCCGCAAGCAGAGGCGAATCGCGATCCGGGACGTGAGCGGCGATCGCATCGTGGCGATGATCGAGATCGTCTCCCCGGGCAACAAATCCGCGCGCAACGCCCTGCGAAATTCGTCGAAAAGGCGGCCGAGCTGCTGAATCAAGGCGTCCATTTGCTCATCGTCGATCTTCTTCCTCCCGGCCCGCGCGATCCGCACGGCGTCCACGCCGCGATCTGGGACGACGTCGCCGGGCAAGCATACGCCCCTCCGGCCGGAAAACCGCTGACCCTGGCCGCTTACGAAACGGTCCTATCGGTGCGCGCCTTTGTTCGTCCCGTCGCCGTCGGGGATGCTCTGCCGGACATGCCGCTGTTTCTGCAGCCGAATGGATGCGTCCAGGCGCCGATGGAAGCCACCTACCAGACCGCATTCATGGCCATGCCGCGGCGCTGGCGGCGCGTCCTTGAACCGGCGACATGATCGCCGTGTGTTAAGGAGCCTACCAGGAGGACGACCCATGCCCATGCACCACTGGTCGCAGGTGGACGCCGGGACATTTCATGCGTTCCACACGGCATGGATCACCCACCTCAGTGAAGCGTTGAACGGCGGCGTGTTGCCGTCGGGCTACTACGCCCTGCCCGAGCAGCACGCCGGGCGATTCATTGCCGATGTGCTGACCCTTCAAACGCCGATGACGGCCGTGCCGCCGGCGCCGACGGGGGAAGGGGGCGTAGCGGTCGCGGAATCGCAACCCAGGGTTCGCCGCAAGCTGTCCGCATCATCGGCGACGCGGGGGCGCGCCGCACTCTCGCGATCCGCCATGTCAGCGGCAACCGCATCGTCGCCCTGGTGGGGATCGTCTCGCCGGCCAACAAGGATCGGAGGGCGCACGTCGAGGCGTTCATCGACAAGGCGGAAATCGCCCTGCTGCACGGCATCCACCTGCTGCTCGTGGACCTGTTTCCGCCCGGTTCGCACGACCCCCGCGGGATGCACGGGGCTCTGGGAGCGGTTCGACGACGAGCCTTATGTTCTCCCCCCCAACGAGCCGTTGACGCTCGCCTCTTACGTCGCGGAGCCATGTCCAGACGCTTACGTGGAACATCTCGCCGTAGGCTCACCCCTTGCCGAGATGCCGCTCTTCCTGAACCCCGACCGCTACATCCACACGCCCCTGGAAGCGACCTACATGGCTGCTTACCGCGGTCTACCCGCGTTTATGCGCGAGGGCCTCGAAGGGCGCCGGCGAGCGCCGCCTTGACCCCGCCGCCCATCGGGCTAAACTGCCTCCACCGAAACCATTCCCGCGTGTGGTGTCCGTCCATTCTCACCATGAGGGTTTGCCGCCATGGCGCAAGCGACGCTGAAACGCCCCGCCCCCCCGGCCGTCAAGGAGACCCGCCTCTTCATCAACAACAAATGGGTCGAGCCGGCCGAGGGCAAGCACTTCGACACGTATCAACCCCGCGACCGGCGAGGTGATCGCCAAGGTGGCCGCCGCCACGGCCCCCGACGTGGACAAGGCGGTCAAGGCCGCCCGCCGCGCCCTGGAATCCGGCCCCTGGGGCAAGATGGACGCCGCCGACCGCGGCCGGCTCCTCTTCAAGCTGGCCGACCTCATCGAAAAGGAAGCCGCGCGAGCTGGCCGCGCTGGAATCGCTCAACTGCGGCAAGACCATCACCGATTCGGTCGGCGATATGGCACGGCGTCTGCAACACGCTCCGCTACTACGCCGGCTGGGCCGACAAGATCGAAGGCAAGACGGTGCCGGTGCGCGGCATCGTTCCTGTCGTACACGCTGCGGCAGCCGGTCGGCGTCGTCGGCCAGATCATCCCGTGGAACTTCCCGCTGCTGATGCTGGCGTGGAAGTGGGGCCCGGCCCTGGCGTGCGGCAACACGATCGTGATGAAGCCGGCCGAGCAGACGCCGCTGACGGCGCTGCGCGTCGGCCGAGCTGGCGGCCGAAGCCGGCTTCCCGCCGGGCGTCGTCAACATCCTCAACGGCTTCGGCGAGACGGCCGGCGCCGCCCTCGTCGTCCATCCCGACGTGGACAAGATCGCCTTCACCGGCCACGTCGACACGGCCAAGATCATCCAGAAGGCCGCCGCCGACACGCTCAAGCGCACCACCTTCGAGCTGGGCGGCAAGAGCCCCAACGTCGTCTTCGCCGACGCCAACCTGGACGACGCCGTGGCCGGCGCGTTCCACGCCATCTACTTCCACGGCGGCCAGTGCTGCACGGCCGGCAGCCGGCTGTTCGTCGAGAAGAAGATCCATCAGGAATTCGTCGAACGGCTGGCGGAGAAGTCGAAGGAGCGCAAGCTCGGCGACCCGCTCGACCCGAAGACCGAGCAGGGGCCGCAGGTGTCGCAGGAGCAGATGGACAAGATCCTCGGCTACGTCGAGCTCGGCCAGAAGGAAGGCGCCACGCTCCTGACCGGCGGCCAGTCGCGTCGGCAACAAGGGCTTCTTCGTCGAGCCGACGATCTTCGACAACGTCAAGGACGAAATGGCGATCGCCAAGGACGAAATCTTCGGGCCGGTGGTGAGCGTGCTGCCGTTCACGACGGTGGACGAGGTGATGGAGCGGGCCAACAAGACGACCTACGGCCTGGCCGCCGCCGTCTGGACGAAGAACATCGACAAGGCCCACCTCTTCGCCAAGCAGGTGAAGGCCGGCACGGTCTGGGTGAACTGCTACCACGTCGTCGACACGACGACGCCGTTCGGCGGCTTCAAGATGTCCGGCCAGGGCCGCGAGAACGGCGAGGCGGCGCTGGAGCACTACACCGAGACGAAGACGGTGACGGTCAAGCTGGGATGATTTCAACCTCTTGACCGATCCGTCTCCCTGCCTTACCAGCCCGAAGCGCGAGCGAGGGATGAGGTTCCCTCGTTGACGCTTCGGGCTGGTAAGAGCCGTCCTGGTCAGTCTTCGGCGTCAACGCCACGGGCGCGCAAACCGTCCTGAAGGATCTCGAGCGCCGCCCCGAGCCGCCGCCATGCCGTCGGGATCGAGCAGCCTTTCGCATCAGCGATTTCTCGTAGCGGCGTTCGGTCGCCGGTGAACTCCGCGATCAGGTCCTCGGCCTTCAGGCCCGCCGCCTTGCCCACGCGGTGGAAAAAGCTCAGCAGGAACGTCTCCACCAACTCGGGATCGCCGCGGTCCAGGAAGTGTTGGAGCGCGCCGGACATCACTCCGAGCAGCTCTTCCTCCTCCACGGCCTGAGACGGCAGCGAACCCGACTCGTCCCGGACGATTTCCGCGGCGCCCACCTCCATTTGCCGAGGCCTCCTGCGGCGGCGGTGAGTGATCAGGATGCGTTTCATCGTTCCGTGGGCCAGCTGGAAGAACGACGAACGATGCTGCCAGTCCGCCGTTCGCCCCCGCATCAGCCGCAGGAACGCCTCATCCACCAGCAAGGTCGGCTGAAGCGTCGGGTCCCCGTCGCAGCCGCGCAGCAGGCCGCGCACCAGCACTTTCAGGTGGTCCTGCACCAGGGCAAAAACGCGCCCTTCCAGGTTGGGGTCATGCGACGCCCGAGCCTTTCGCAAGAAGACGGTCACTTCTTCATCAGGGGTGGGCATGGGAGGCCTCCAAAAATAAGATGCGCGGCCGTGAAAAAAACGTCGCGCTTCGTCGTACCCCTGGGTGAGACGCAGGATGAGGATGTTGAAGATTGTAACGCCGCAAACGCGGCGCTGTCAACGACCCGCCTGCGTCGAGTCTCCTACCGAGGTGTTACGATGCGGACGACCAAGATGCTTGCTTCCTGCGCCACGCTGCTGGTCCTCCATGCGGCCGCCGCCCGCGCCGCCGACCCGGATTTGGTGGCCGCCGCCCGCGCCTACGTCGAATCGGCGAAGGCGTCGAAGAACGTCCTGGGCCTGATGCACACGGGGGCGTCCTTCACGGGCTGCGACCCTCTCGGCGTCTGCAAGGTGACCGACGGCGACGACAAGGTGATTCCCGGGGAGTTCGCCGTCAAGGTGCGGCTCAACTGGGCCTATAGCGCGGGCGATCAGGACTGGACCGAGGTGTACTACTTCTTCAACGCCAACGGACGCTTCACCGGCTTGAGGCCCGGGAAGACGACCGCGATCATCAGCCAGCCCTTCGCGGTTGGGGGAGTGGTCGTGGATGCGATCCGATCCGTCCTCCTGGAGGACCTGAAGGGCAAGCCCGATGAGAAGACGTGGGCGCCGATCATCAAGGCGGCCGACGCGCAGAAGCTGACCGAGATCGGACTGGCGCTAGGCCAGCCGTGAAAATGAATGGCCCAGCGGCGGCCGACGCCCAGGCCGCCGCGCTTTTTTCGGCGATTTTTCTTGCGAACCGCCGAGGCCGCTCTTAAACTATCCGAAGCGTACTCACTGATTCCGTTATGGGAAGAAGTGCGTCCGACCGCGCAACGCCAGCGGCGAAGCGCCGGCTCGGGCTGCTCAAGGACGTTGAGGACTTCGCCCCTCCTTCCGCCGGGGGGTGTGCAGCCCAGCCCCAGGCTGCGGACGACTTCCAACCCCAGCCGTACCTAGTCATCGTTCGGATGGTCGCGTGATCGGGATCCGGCAGCCGCACGGCTTCCAAGCATCACAACGTCCTCATTACCCTGAGGAAGGCCCATGATCGTTTTCACCTGCCCCCGCTGCAACACCGAATACCAGTACCCGGACGCGATGGCCGGCAACAAGATTCGCTGCACCGGATCGAACTGCAACCAAAAACTCCTCGTTCCGCCCCCGACCGCCCCGCCCACCGTGGTCGCTCCGCCGGCTCCGATCGCGTCGATCATGCCGAGCGGCCCATCCGAACGTCTGTGGAATTACATGGAAAGTGGGCAAGCGCAAGGGCCCGTGCCCGCGTCCGAATTGAAGCATCTGATCGCCGCTCGACGGATGGCCCCGAAAGACCTCGTGTGGACCGCGGGGATGAGCGCCTGGCGTCCGGTGCAGGAGGCGCTGCCGGAGATGTTCCGCAAGCCGGCCGGGACGAGACCGCGGCGGGATGCCGAGGCCGAGGACGACAAGCGCGGGGGTCTGTTTGAGAAAATCGGCGTCGGCGTGTTCGCCGTCGTCGCGGCCGCCATCCTGGTCGGACTGTTCATGATCCTGTTCCCGCTGATCCACAACGCCGCCGCCCATACGCCGACCGTCGCGGTGGCGGCCGGGGACAATGCGACGGCTGGGGCCGACGCCGGTCAGGAGATGAAGCCGGAGCAAGTCAGTGCCCACTGCGAACCGTCCGTGGCCCTCATCAAAACCGGGCTGGGGAGCGGCTCGGGGTTCCTGGTGGACAAGTGGTTCGTGGTGACGAATTCGCACGTCATCGCGGATGATACCATTGCCGGGATCGACGTGCTGTTCCCCTCGACGGATCACAAGGATCAAAAGTACAAGGTGCGCCTTGTATATGAGGATCGCAAACGGGATCTCGCGATCCTTCAACTCCAGGAAACTCCCCCGACAACTGCACTCCCATTGTTTGCCGGAAAAGCCGTGAAGAACCAGGAGGTCGTCGTCATCGGTTCACCGGGGATCGGGGGGGCGGAGGGCGGCCTCTCGGTGAACTCGTCGTATAGCGGGCATTTGAACAACGTGGACTTGACCTTCGAGATGAACGGTATCGAAGGAGAACGGAAGCAGGTATCCTTCAGTCAGATTTACTACCAGTACGACAGTCAGACGAACCCGGGAAACTCGGGCGGTCCGCTCCTGAATATGCACGGCGAAGTAATCGCCGTGCATGACGCTCATCAACACGAAACCGGCGCGCGCTTGGCGATCCCGGGGCCTGACCTGCGGACGGCCTTCGACAAAGCGGCAGCCCGCAAGCAGGACGCGATCGACCGCGCCAACGCCATTCACGACGCCCACTGCCTGACCGCGAAACTGGAAAAGGTCGCCGAAAGTTACCTCAATGCAGATGACTTCTGCGCGACCAAGGGCCAAGAGGCGGAGAAAGATGGGAAATCTGCCGGGAAGGCTTTCTTCGCAGCCCAGGAAGCCATTAAGGCTCTCCAGAAGAAGGACATCCAGGAGGCCCAGCAGACGGGTAGGGAGCCGAACTTCCTTGACCCCGAAATCACTCGCCGCATATTCCTCGATCCGGAATTTGACCAGATCCCCGACCTTCTTTCCAGTTCCGCGCTTGACGACGACGTCCGCAGCAAGCTCCACCAGCTGCGGGCCTGTACCTGAAAGCCAAGGGCATCTACGAGGCGCCGAGCGGCATGATCGACGACATCGCCCACAAGGTGAACCAGCTTACCAGCGAATACGCCAAATTGGCGGACGCGATCGATGCCGAGTTCGGTTTTGTCTTTTGAGCGGGCGCCGCGGATTCCCGAGACCCAGACGGAGGATATGCCCCGATGCCATCCCCATCCCCCGCTCACTTGACGCCGGCCCTGCGTTGCCCGCGCTGCAAGCAGCCCTTCAAGATCCCCCTGGATAAACTCGGGGTGCTGGCAAAGTGCAAGCTCTGCCAATGCCGCTTCCGTGTGAGCCGCGACAAGGCCGGCGCATACGCGATCCATGAGGAAGGGGCGGCCGCGCGGCCGGCCAGCCCCGCTCCCAAGATCGCACCCCCTCGAACCCCTTCCGGAACGAACCAGCAGGCGTCCTCGCCGACCACTTCCTACCCCAGCGCCGTCCCCGCCAACAACGACGCGGATCGCACCGTCATGGGTAAGCCGACCGCGCCGCCGACCATGCGTCCGGGCGAACCGCTTCCCGGAGACGCGGATCGCACCATGATGGGCAAGCCGGTCGCACACCTTCCCGATTGGCTGGCCGATTGCACGCCGGATGGGCGGGGTCGGGCGCCGATGAGCAAGCCGACCGCGCCGCCGACCAGCGGCCGCCCCCGGCAGCCGTCAGCGGCGCCGGCGCCGCCCGCGACGGGCAAAGCGGCCGCGCCCGCTCCCCGGCCTCCGACCGCCAGAAGGCTGCCGACCCCGAAGCCAGCGGCCTCAGCCAAGGCGACGCCGTCGCCGCCGGGGAACTCAGGCGGTCGTTGGAAGTGGGTGGTTGCGCTGGCCGGTGGGTTCATCCTCGTCCTGGGCGGCCTGGCGGCGGCTTACTTCCTGCTGCCCAGCGGAAAGGCCGCTCCCGCCAGCCTCGTCAGTCTCGGCAAGTATGGCGGCATCGAGATCGGTTCCACCGGCGTCAAGAGGGTGGGCGTCGAATATTACAAGACCGACAAGGGGGTCGTGGAGTCCCTGCTGGACGAGCCGAAAGACATCAACCCGAAAATCGCCGACCTGCCGGAGGGGGCGGACTCCTTCAACGATCGCGCCTTCCAGCTGACCGTGGATCAAGTCGGCGACTACTACGACGCCCTGGAGAACCTGGGTGTGCCGACGGAGAACATCCTGGTGGTGTGCAGCAGCGGCGTCCTGGCGCCCTTCAAAACGGACGAGGTCGCCCAACGCAACCACGATCGGCTGGTCAAGGCGATCCGCCTCAAGCTGCCCAAGCTCGGCAAGGATCCCGAGTTCATCGACGCCCATGACGAGGCCAAGTTCTCCTTTCAGGAAACGGTCAAGCCGGACGAGTGGGACGATTCCGTCGTCGTGGACGTCGGCGGCAACAACATCAAAGGCGGCGGCTTCGTCCGCAAGGACAATTTTCTGGACTTCTCCGTCATGGTCGGTTCGTCGAGTTTCGAGAAGAAAGTCAATAAGGACATAAAGGATCACCATACGGGCGAATCGTTCCTGGAAGCGGCCCTCCGATTGCGGCCCGTGTTGGTTGAGGCGCCGCTGCACGCGGACCTGTCGGCGGTGGATCAGCTGACGAAGCGGAAAAAGGTGCATCTCATCGGCGGCATCCCCTGGGCGATGGCCACCTACGTCGAGCCGGACCAGTTCTATGCGGCCAAGGACGCCGACGGCGGCGCTTCCTACCACTGCAAGCTCGCCGCCGCGGACATCGACCTGTTTGACAGGATGGTGCGCACCCGGAAACCCGAGGAAATCAAGAGGCTTGTCGAGAGCAAGGCGGCCGAGAAAGGGTTGGACAAGCATACCTCGGCCGCCGTCGATGAGAACGTGGAAAAGCTCCAAACGGAGGTCTTCAAGAATCAGGACCGTCTTGTCGGCGGAGCGCAAATCCTGCTAGCCATCGATAAGGAGTTCTCCCTCCAGGCCGAGAACAAGGACGTTCGGAGTTTTCGCTACGGTCAAGTCGCCTGGCTGCTCGGCTACGTGAAATCGCGGAGTGGACATATGCAGTAACCATTATGCACTCGGCACAGGAGCCGCCGTCCGTGCGCCGCACCGGCCTATGTCGCAAATCAGCACCCAATGTCCGGCCTGCAAACAGCCCCTGCCGGTTCGCGCAGGATCTGGAGAAGATCCTGTGTTGCCCACACTGCCAGAAGCAGTTTCGGCTGGAACGGTTGGAAGACTACCTCCTGATCGGCGTGCTAGGCGCCGGGGCGTTCGGCATCGTCTACCGAGCATACGACCTGCGCAACCGCCGCGAGGTGGCCCTCAAGCAGCTCAATGAGAAGGCCATTCCCGAGCATGAGTTCGACTCCTGGGTCCAGCGCGCCGTCACCGAGGCCCGCGCCCTGGCGAAGATCGACTTTCACCCCAATGTCTTGCCGCTGTACACGTCGGGCGCGTCGGCAAGAGTTTCTTTATGGTCACCCCGGTCATTCGGGGCGAAACCCTGGACAAGATCATCCCGACCGGGGGCTTCCCCGACCCGCTGCGGGCGGTGCAACTGGCGATCACGATCCTCCGCGCTCTGCAGCACGTCCACGGCTTCAAGATTTACCACCGCGACGTGAAGCCGAGCAACATCATGATCGACGCGAACGGCAACCTGTTCCTCGTCGATTTCGGGCTGGCCTCTTGCCGGCAGATCGACACCTCCCATCACACGGAAATGGGGACGGTGCTGGGCACGCCGGCCTACATGCCGCCGGAACAGGCGCGTGGCGAGGTCAACCGCATCGGTCCCTGGTCCGACCAGTATGGGGCCGGGGCGGTCCTGTTCAAGATGCTGACCGAGAACGTCCCCTACCCCGGCAAAGGCTATGCCGTTCTGGCCGACGTAGGGAATTACGACAAGCCGCCGAAGCGGCCGCGCAAATTTCGCCCCGATCTGGACGTGGACCTGGAAAAGCTGGTGCTCCGAGCGCTGGAAAAATTCCCCGGAAAACGGTTCGCCAGCTGCGCCGCGTTTGCCGAGGCCCTGCGAGCCTGGGGAAAGAAGCGGAAGGGCGACCCGCAGCCGCGGAGGGAGCCTGAGGCGGTTTCCCCGACGCTGGAGCCGAATCGCGAGGTGAAGCCTACGGGGCGTCTCGGAGGATTCTATGGGCGTCCGTGATAGTCGCCGTCGCCGTCGCCGCGCTGGTCGTTGGCGGTTGCCTGGTCTGGAAGTTCATGGTCCCGGCCAAACAGCCGCCCCCCGTCAAGATCTTCAACCCTACCAACTAACGGAGCAACCGGAAGGACCGTCCGCGGGTCCCAATGGATTGCTCACTTTCCGCCGTGCTTTTCGGAGTCTTCAATGAACATGACGTGCATGATCCGAACAACCAAGTCGGCGATTTTGGCCGGGTGCCTGGCCAGCGCCGGCCTTTTGGCGCCGGCAGCCGCCCGCACCGAGGTGTACGGCGGCGTCGAGATCGGCGCCAAGGGCGTCAAGGCGACGGTCATCGACGTCACCGGCCAAGAGGAGGACGCCCAGTTCGTGGTCAAGCTGACCGACACGACGAACACCGGGCTGGCGTCGGACGTGGCGAAGGACGGCCGGTTCGGCGACGCCGCCCTGGCGGACACGGTCAAGGCCGTCGCGGCGTACTGCGACCGCTTCCACAAGGAATTCGGCGTCGCCGCCGAGCGAACGTACGTCGTCGGATCGAGCGGCCTGTTCGCGGCGATCGGCGATAAACCGGACCTGATTAAGGACGACCAGGCCCGGCTATCCGGGGCAGTGAAGGAGCGAACCGGGCTGGAAATGACATTCATCGACGTGCAACGGGAAGCCTCGCTGTCCATCGTCGGCATCGTCCCCAAGAAACAGCTTGCGACCAGCCTGCTCGTGGACATCGGCGGCGGCAACACCAAGGGCGGCTGCCAGGCGGGGACGGAGAAATATGCGACCTTCGGGTCCCCTTCGGCACCCTGACCTTTTCCGAACTGGCGAAAAAGAACGGCGCCGCCGATGCGCAATCTCTGGCAAAGCTGTGCGACGACAAGGTCGCGCCCCTCTTGAAGAAGGGGTTCGCCGGCCTTCCTGACTTGTCGCAGCGCGATCGCGTCTACCTGAGCGGCGGGGTGGTTTGGGCCGCGGCGATCTTCGCCCACCCGACCGACGACAAAGCGTTCACCGCGCTCACGCTGAAAGACGTGGAGCAATTGGAAGCGAAGCTGGCAGCCGACCCCAGGGCATTTCCAGAACCGGACCTGTCCGCCGTCACGGATGAAAAGGCGCGCAAACGCGCCTTGGCCGAATGGGCGCGAGTGAAAAAGGTCTATCCGCCGGAGCAATTGCTGGCAGGTCTGCAAGTTCTGAAGAGCGTCTTCACCGCGTTGGGGGAAGAGAAACATTTCTGGTTTGCGAGGAACGGGTATCTAGGCTGGATCCTCGCCTATGTGAACGAATCGGCCGGGGGAGCGAAGTGATGAATCGGCGGTGGG
The DNA here is from genome assembly GCA_963771935.1 of uncultured Planctomycetaceae bacterium. Classification (GTDB taxonomy): domain Bacteria; phylum Planctomycetota; class Planctomycetia; order Gemmatales; family Gemmataceae; genus UBA4732. The sequence continues at coordinate 121,974 of CAVYVK010000001.1, forward strand.
GAGGGAACAGGGATTCCCTCCCCACGTTCACCTGTCCCGCTGCCTGCGATATAATTCCCTTCGCGGCCGGTTCGCGCGTCCCCGCAGGGAGCTATGTCATGAAGGTGAAAGTCATCCTGCACCCCGAGGAGGAGGGCGGCTACTAGGTCGCCATCCCAGCGTTGCCAGGGTGCGTTTCGTGCGGCGATACGGTGCAAGAAGCCCTGGCGAACGTCCGGGAAGCGGCCGAGGGCATGATTGAGGTCATGAACGAACAGGATCCTTTCGATCCCGAAACCCGCTCGCCGTGGGATCAGGTGGTGGAGATCGACCTGTGAAACGGGTGTCCGCTACAGCCGCTTTCATGTCCGGCGGCGTCGTGGTAGGATGGGAATAGGCCCGACTAATGGAGAAACCTATGGACGCCGCACGAGATTACATCGCCCGGTGCCTAGCGGGATGTCCTGCCGGGGCGGAGGAACAGCTCCTCGGGGAATTGACGAACCATCTCCTGAAGAAAATTGGGGACGGGGCGCCCGTGCTCGTCAATGGTCAGGATGGACCGGTCGCTTACTTCCTGCCCGTTACCGCCGAGTCCCTTTATCCGCTCGATGAAAACGATCCGCGGTTCGCCAAGGAGATTCAACGGCGGATGGAGTCCCGCAATCCGCCGCTTACCGCGGAAGCATTCCTGGAATCGCTTGCGAAGTCAACCAAGGAAGTTTCCGCCGGATGAGGCAAGGGCTTCCGGCGGCTTACCAAACCCAGTCGGCGTTCCACCCCACGCCAATGACGGCGGCAAATCGATCCTCGGGCGGAGAAACACGGAAAAAGACGCGCAAGGGACCGCAGGCGAAGGCGCGCAGGTTCGGGAAAGCACCGGAGCTGCGGCCCTGCCCTTCGGGGTCGTAGCGCAGGATCGACATCAGGGCGCGGCGCACCGATCCAATTCTTCCCGATTCCGTGGTGCGGCGCTCGCTCTCAGCCGGTCCAGATCGTGACGCGCACTTGAACCCATGGTTATGCTGTAAACGGGCACGGCCTTATTTCCTCCACGCAAGACCCCCGAGAATACACGCCGACGCCGGCCTACCAAAAAGACTCGCTTCATCGTCCGTACCTAGCCTTTTGCCTTTTTCGCGCCGCCCTGCTATCGTACCCGAAACCGATTCGTCCGGCCCTCTCCGCGGGGACGCCATGCTCGTCGTCATGCACAGCCACGCCACGCCGCAGCAGATCGAGCAGGTGCTCGCCGTCATCCGCGGCATGAACCTGACGCCGCACCCGCATGCCCGGCGCCACGCGCACCGCCATCGGCATCACCGGCAACGTCGGCGCCGTCGATCCGCGCCTGCTGGAAGTCCTGCCCGGCGTGCTCGGAGCTGATCCGCGTCACCAAGCCGTACAAGCTCGCCAGCCGGGAGATGCACGAGGCCGACACCTACGTCCGGCTGCCGCAGACCGTCCATCGGCCCCGGCACGTTCACGATCATCGCCGGGCCGTGTTCGGTCGAGAACGAGGCCATGATCCTGCGCACGGCCGAGTTCCTGCGCGAGCAGGGCGTCCGCCTGATGCGGGCCGGCGCGTTCAAGCCGCGCAGCAGTCCGTATTCCTTCCAGGGCATGGGCCAGGAAGGGCTGGACATTCTCGCACGGGTCCGGCGAGAAGACCGGCATCGGCATCGTCACCGAGTTGATGGACACCGAAAACGCCGACGCGGTGGAGGCAGGCGGCCGACATCATCCAGATCGGCGCCCGCAACATGCAGAACTTCAGCCTGCTCAAGCGCGTGTCGCCAGGCGTCGCAAGCCGGTGCTGCTGAAGCGCGGCCTGTCGGCGACGCTGGAGGAATGGCTGATGGCGGCCGAGTACGTCATGGCCGGCGGCAACTACAACGTGATCCTGTGCGAGCGCGGCGTGCGCACCTTCTCCGACCACAGCCGCAACACGCTCGACCTGTCGGTGATCCCGCCGGCCAAGCACCTGTCGCACCTGCCGATCCTGGTCGATCCCAGCCACGGCACCGGCAAGCGCGATTACGTGCCGCCGATGGCCCTGGCGGCGCTGGCGGCCGGCGCGGACGGCCTGCTCGATCGAGGTCCATCCCGACCCCGACCACGCCCTGTCCGACGGGGCGCAGTCGCTGGACTTCGACGGCCTTCACGCGGCTGCTGGAGTCGCTGCGCCGCCTGGCCGAGCCGCTGGGACGGACATTGAATTAACCGCCAAGATGCCAAGAACGCCAAGAGAAGAATGAGTTTTGCCTTCTTGGCGTTCTTGGCGTCTTGGCGGTTCGATCATTCAGGAGCTTGCTATGCGCACCGAAACCGACACGATGGGCGCCGATCGAAGTGCCCGACGACCGCTACTACGGGGCGCAGACCGCCCGCTCGCTGATCCATTTCGCCATCGGCGACGACGTGATGCCGCGGCCGGTCATCCGCGCCTTCGGCGTCCTGAAGAAGGCCGCCGCCCTCGTCAACCGCGACCTCGGCCTGCTGACCGAAGGACAAGGCCGACCTCATCGTCGGCGGCCGCCGACGAGGTGATCGCCGGCAAGCTCGACGGCCATTTCCCGCTGCGCGTCTGGCAGACCGGCAGCGGCACGCAGAGCAACATGAACGTCAACGAGGTCATCTCCAACCGCGCCATCCAGGCGGCCGGCGGCAAGATGGGGAGCAAGAACCCCATCCATCCGAATGACGACGTAAATATGTCGCAATCCTCCAACGACACCTTCCCCACCGCCATGCACATCGCCGCGGCCGAGGAGGTGCGTTCACTCCTGCTGCCGCGCGTCGCAACGAGCTGCGCGACGCCCTGGACGCCAAGGCGGAGGCGTTCCGTGCACATCGTGAAGATCGGCCGGACGCATCTGATGGACGCCGTGCCGCTGACGCTGGGCCAGGAGTTTTCCGGCTACGTCGCGCAGCTGGACGCCGGAATCCGGCGCATCCAGGCCGTCTTGCCGGAGATTTACGAGCTGGCGCTGGGAGGAACGGCGGTCGGCACCGGCCTGAACACGCACCCCGAGTTCGCCGGGCGCGTGGCGAAGAAGATCGCCGAGGAGACGGGCCTGCCGTTCGTCGTCGGCGCCGAACAAGTTCGCGGCCCTGGCGGCCCACGACGCCTTGGTCATGCTCAGCGGGGCGCTGCGGACGCTGGCTTGTGGCGCTAATGAAGATCGCCAATGACATCCGCTGGATGGGGTCGGGGCCGCGCTGCGGACTGGGCGAGCTGTCGCTGCCGGAGAACGAGCCGGGTTCGTCGATCATGCCGGGCAAGGTCAACCCGACGCAGTGCGAGGCGATGACGATGGTGTGCGTCCAGGTGATCGGCGAGGACACGGCCGTGGCGATCGCCGGCTCGCAGGGCAATTTCGAGCTGAACGTCTTCAAGCCGCTCATCATCCACAACGTCCTGCACTCCGTCCGCCTGCTGGGCGACGCTTGCCGCTCGTTCACGGAACATTGCGTGGAGGGACTGGAGCCGAACCGCGAGCAGATCAAGCGGCACCTCAACAACTCGCTGATGCTGGTGACGGCGCTCAACCCGCACATCGGCTACGACAAGGCGGCGAAGACGGCCAAGAAGGCGCATGCGGAGGGCAGGACGTTGCGCGAGGCGTGCGTCGAGCTGGGTTATCTGAGCGGCGAGGAGTTCGACACGCTGGTACGGCCGGAGAAGATGATCGGGTCGGGGGCGTAACGGTTCGTCCAAACACCCATTCCCCGTTTATCGGTCTTCAGGAAAGTAATGCACGGGTGGATACGGTGTGCCACGGCTGTGTCAGCCGTGTTGGGCGGCCCAAACACGGCTGACACAGCCGTGGCACACCGCGCATTACTTTCCTGACGAGCTATAGCCGCGACCCGAAGGGGAGCGCGTCGGGGACGCGCTCCCCTTCGGGTCGCGGCTAAACGAAGAGATTCCTGGACAAATCGAGCGCCGCTAGGGCGCCGACCTGTGCAGCGGAGGGTTCCGCCTCTCGGCCCCCGTCGTCCGGCCGTCCGTTGTGTGTCCCCTGGCGGCGGTTCGGCCATGCCCCGCGCTGGGCCTCTCTACCGCCGAGGGCTGCTCAAACTGACGGAAGACCTCTCCCGCCGTGAGAATCGACTGGGCGACCTCCGCCAGCTTCCGGTTCTGGTCGGAAGCCGTCTTCCGTAAGCGACGGTAGGCTTCTTCCTCATCCAGGCCGCCGTAGCGCATCACCATGCCCTTCGCCCGCTCGATGAGCTTGCGGTCTTCCAGCGCCTGCCGCAGGTCGGTGACCTCCTTGCACAAGGCCTCGAACTGCTCGAACCGGCTCATGGCCAGGACGACGGCCGATCCCAGGTCGGCCTCCCGGATCGGTTGGAAGAGGCAGGCCAGGACGTAAGGGTTGACGAGGGCGCCCCGGACGGCTTCGGCGTCGTGGTCGGTCGGCAGGAGAATGATCGGGAGGGGCTTCTCCCGGCAGACGGCCTCAGCGGCCGCGATCCCGTCTAGCTCGGGCAGCGCGACCCCGGTGATGAGAAGATCGGGCTGCAACACGCGGCACTGTTCCACCAGACGCCGCCCCGAATCGGCCACACAGACCTGATGGCCGAGGCGGGAGAGGGCCGCTTGATAGAACTGCCGCACGGCCGCATCGCCGTCCGCAACGGCGATGTGAAAACAACGGCCAATGCCATTTCCGTTCGCGGAAAAGGGGGCGGAGACGTGCGGATGGCTTTCCGTTCCAAGCCCTTTGCCGTTGGTGAGACCGTCCGCTTTTGCGGGCTGAAGGCGCACGTCGGCGCCAGCGCCGGCCTCTGGCGGGCCGGGCTGCTTGATGATTTGTGGCGTCATTTTAGCCTCTGGATGATCCGTCACATCCTGGATTTACCAAACAGTTATTGTCGCAGGGATCAAGCCGCACTTCTGTCGGATATCCAACATAGATCACGATGTTCTTGAGTTTATTTCGCCCACTCCTCAAGGGCGGCGGATCGGGCGAATTCGGCGTGGCTGCCGAAGTAACGGATTTGGTTGTTGGCGTCCTTCCATGCTTTCAAGATTTCATCCGAGGGCCGCAGCCGCCCACGGGCGAGGAGACGGTCGATTTCTTCGGGAGGGACGGGGCCGATCCGCTCCGCGCCTTGGTAGTAATACCAGCCGAGAAAAATCCAGTTCCTCCTCATGTCGCCTCACCTGCCGATTGTCCTCTGAAACATCTCCAGCACAACGCGCAGTTGCTCCGGATCCACCGGCTTAACCATGTGCAAGTCGCACCCCGCCTCCAGGGAGCGTCGGCGGTCTTCGTCCTGCCCGAATCCGGTCACGGCGATGAGCAACGGCGTCTTCTTGGGGCGCCGGTCGCTGATCCGCCTCGCCACGTCATAGCCGCTCATCCCCGGCAAGCCCAGGTCGAGCAGCACCACGTCCGGCTCGTCCGACCGCGCCCTCTCCAGGGCCGCCGGGCCGGTTCGGGCGATCTCCACGTCATGCCCGTACAGGCGGAGCAATAAGGCCAGGCTGTCGGCGCAGTCGGCTCGGTCCTCCGCGATCAAGATGTGCAATCCGGCCAAGGCATCAGGGGCGCTCCAGGTCGAGGAAGGAGTGGTCGTTAGTTCCATCGGAACGGCCTCCTGCACGCCTTCTGTTGTAGGGTGATGTTGTTATCCTAACAGAAGCATCGTCCCCGTTTGTCGGAATTCCGAAAAAAAGCGATTGGGGGGGATTTCTCAGACGGGCCGGATGAGGTCTTCTGGTCCTTGGGTGTGGCCGGGACATGAATCAGGAGGCGTCCGGCGGCGCGTCCCCGATCGCCTGGTCCAGCGCTGGAGGGAACCCGCCGCGCTGGCCGCATTTGCCCGGCCGGGATTCATGATCTACATACTCTTGGAGGAATTATTCTACCCCGGCGGTAATTCCACTTCTCCCCATCCATCCCGCGAGGGCCAGGCGGATGCCTCTGCTTCTGCAACCGCAAACGGAACTGCTGCCCGGCTACCGCCTCATGGAGCCGCTCGGCAAGGGTGGATTCGGCGAAGTCTGGAAGTGCGAGGCCCCCGGAGGTCTCTTCAAGGCCGTCAAAATCGTCCGCAACAAGCTCGACGCTCTCGACGCCGAAGGGACCGACGCGCAGCTGGAGTTCCAGGCCCTCGACACCGTCCGCTCCGTCCGCCATCCGTACCTCCTGTCGATGGACCGTATTGAGATCGTCGAGGGCGCCCTCGTCGTCGTCATGGAGTTGGCCGACGAGAGCCTGTTCGACCAGCTGCGCCATTACCAGTCCGTCGGACAGGCCGGCGTCCCGCGCGGCGCCCTCCTGGCCCGGCTATGGGAGGCGGCCGAGGTTCTCGACGTGATGAACCTCCGCCACCGCCTGCTGCACCTCGACGTCAAGCCGCACAACCTCCTGCTTCTCGGGGGGCATGTCAAGGTCGCCGACTTTGGCCTGGTCAGCCGCCTGCCGCGCTCGCCGGCCGAGGGGCCGACCTGTCGGCCCGGCGTCGTCAGTCCCGTCTACGCCTCGCCGGAGGCCTTCCGCGGCGAACCCAGCCCCGCCAGCGATCAGTACAGCCTCGCCGTCTCCTACCACGAACTGCTCACCGGCGAGCTGCCCTTTCGCGCGGCCAACGTCCGCCAGATGGCGCTGCAGCACGCCCACGCCGAGCCGGACCTGGAACGCCTGCCGGAGGGCGACCGGGCTTTCGTCGCTCGCGCCCTCTCCAAAGATCCGACCAAACGCTTTCTCACCTGCACGCAATTCATCGCGGCGCTGCTCGGCGCCGAACAAGCGGGGACGGCCGGCGCGGGTGGAACTCCGGCGGCTCACGCCGCCGGCTCGCTGGGCCTCGCCGACACCCGCTCGAACCGAGCCGTGGACGCCGCCACGCCGGGGCAAGATCGGGCGGCCGCCCCGCCCGCAGCGGTGCTGGCCAGCTGTCAGTTCGAGGAGTGCGTCTCCCGCGGCGACAGCACCGAGCTATGGACGGCCCGCACCGCCGAAGGCCAGCAGTGCTTCGTCAAGTTCTTCCACGGCCTGGCGGAGATCGATTCCGACGCCCGCCGTGACGGCCTGCACCTGCTCCGCTCCGTCCGCCATCCGGGGCTGATCCCCTACAATCTGGTGCGCGACGACGGCAATCGGCTCATCGTAGTCGTGCCGCGGGAGGGGCCGACCCTCCGCGAGCGCTGGGCCCTCTACCGCGCCGAAGGCCGGCGCGGCTTGCCGCGGCCGGAGCTGCTGGTCGCTCTCAAGAACGTCGCCCGCACCCTCGACGCCCTCAACAGCCGCAACGGCGTCCCCCACCTCGCCCTCCATCCCGACGCCGTCCAGCTGGTCAACGGCCAGGCGCTCACCGCCGACTTCGGCCTGGCCGTCTGGTTCTGGCTGCCGTCCGGACAACCGCTGGCCGAGATCAACTCCCGCTACGCGCCGCCGGAACTGGGCGCCAACGCCGTCAGCCGATTCTGCGATCCGTATAGTCTGGCTCTCATCTACCAGGAGATGCTCACCGGGGTCCACCCGCTCGGCGCCGGCGCCCGGCCCACGGCGCGGGCCTACTCGCAGCCCGATCTCAGCCCACTGGAGCCGGCCGACCGCGCCGTCCTGGCCCTGGCGCTCGATCGTACCGTCGGCCGGCGCTTCGACTCGTGCCTGGCGCTGGTGACGGCCCTGGAGAAGCAGGGGGCCGCGCCGCAGCCGCCGGCTCACGCCGCCAGTTCGCCTTTGGCCGCGGAGATCAACGAGGCCGCCGCCCTCATCCTCGCGGAAGTGATCGCCGACGCGGCCGGCGGATGGCAGCTGCGCAAGCACGGTCTGTTCCGCTACCTGCTCCAGCCCGGCGAGCGCCTCCGCCACGACTGCGTCGCCCGCGCCTCCGCCGAATCGGCCCCCGCGCTGCTGACCGACTTTTGCCGCCGTTGGCAGGCCGAGCCGGCGGCGCCGCTCGACGGCGCTCTCGTCTACCGCACGGCGCGGGCCGACGAGCAGCCGGCGCGAACCGTGGACAAATCAACGGGTTGGGAGATCGTTTTTCGCTTTCACCCGCACGAAGACCCGTGCCTTGCGGACGTGCGCGTCGAGGCCCAGCCGATCGGCTGCGGCCTGGCGCGCGCCCGGCAAATGCTGGAGGAGACCGGCCCGGCCCTGCTCGAAGCCCTCCGCGGCGCCCTCCAGGCGCACCCGGATCGTCGCCGTCAGGACCGCGTCACCTTCGACCAGCTGGTGGAAGTGCGGATCGTCGCGGAGGACGGGGCGCCGGAATCCGTGATCCACGCCCGCGCCCGGGACCTGTCGCGCACCGGCATCGGTCTGTGGCTGCCGATCCAGCCGGTCGGGCGGCGCGTGGTCATCCTCCTGTCGCCCGGCGGCGACGCGCCGGCGGCGCCGGTCCCCGCCCGGCTGGTGCGCGTCCAGCCACGCGACGACGGCTACGAGGCCGGGGCACTCTTCCTGGGCGGGGAGGGCGGACCCTGATGAACGCCGCGCGGGCGCCCAACACCGAACCGATCCCCGGCTACCGGCTCATGGAACCGCTCGGCGGCGGCGGCTTCGGAGAGGTCTGGAAATGCGAGGCCCCGGCGGCCTCTTCAAGGCGATCAAGTTCGTCCGCGGCGACAACGACGACCTGCATCACTGCGGCCCCGCCGGCGCCGAGCAGGAGCTGCGCGCCCTGCAACACGTCAAGTCCCTGCGCCACCCCTTCTTGCTGAGCATGGACCGCGTCGAGCGGATCGACGGCGAGCTGGTCATCGTCATGGAGCTGGCCGACCGCAGCCTGCACGATCTCCTGTGCGAGTGCCGCGACGCCGGTCTGCCGGGCGTGCCGCGGGCCGAGCTGCTGCGCTATTTCGAGGAGACGGCCGAGGTCCTCGACCTGCTCAACCAGGAACACGGACTGCAACACCTGGACGTCAAGCCGCGCAACCTCTTCCTCGTCGGCCGGCACGTCAAGGTCGGCGATTTCGGCCTGGTCAACAGCCTGGCGGAGATGAGCGGCAGCACGCCCAGCGCCCTGCAGGTGGGAGCGGGCACGCCCCTGTACGCGGCCCCGGAATCCTTCCTGGGCAAGATCACCCTTTATACCGATCAATATAGTCTGGCGATCACCTATCACGAGCTGCTGACGGGCGCGACCGCCGTTTCTGGGGAAGAACTTCCGTCAGGTGGCCCTGCAACACATGCAGGCCGAGCCGGACCTGGGCCAGCTGCCGGCGGCCGACCGGATCGCGCTGGCGCGGCGCTGGCCAAGGACCCGACTCGGCGGTTTCCGTCCTGTTCCGCCTTCGTCGAGGCTCTGCGGACGGGCGAATCAGGCGCTCCGATCGGGCCGGCGCCTTCCGCCCTGCGCCAGCCGAAGCCGGTCACGCTCACCGACCTGCACATCGTGGACTTGTCCGCCACACCCCCCGTCCCGCTGCGCCTGGAAGCCGACGCCGCTCCCTCGGAGATGAGCGGGGAAACGCACGAAATCGGCTTCGCCCGGCGGACGCCGCCGCACACGCCGCGACCGCCGGCGGCGCCGCGCGAGGAAGTCGTTCCTCGCGCGGCGGCGGCCGCTTCCGGCGACGACCCGCTGGAGGGCTGTCAGTTCCTGGAGTGCGTCGCCCGCAACCCGGCCGGCGAGACCTGGACGGCGCGAACGGCCGACGGCCGCGACCGGCTGGTCCGCTTCATCTTCGGCCTGGATTTTTCGGGCGGCCGCAAGGAGGTCGAGGGGCTGGCCCGCCTGCGGACGCTGCGCCACGACGCTTTGGATCCGATAGAGCTTGTCGGCGGCGGCGACCACCGGCTGGTCGTCGTCGGCGACGCCTGCCCGACGACGCTGGCGGCGCGACTGGCCGAGTGCCAGGCGGCCGGCCAGACGGGCCTGCCGCGGGCGGAGCTGCTGGCCCGGCTGGGCGAGGCGGGCCAGGCGCTCGACGCCCTGTTCCGGACGCACGGCGTGCGCCATCTGGGGCTGACGCCGCGGCACCTCCTGATCCGGAACGGCCGGCTGCGCCTCCTGCATTTCGGGCTGGTCGAGCTGATCCACATGCCGGCCGGCTGCTCGCCCGCTGCCCTCAACCCGCGCTACGCCGCCCCGGAGCTGTTCGAGAACAAGCCCCACGCTTCCAGCGATCTTTACAGCCTGGCCTTGATCTTCTACGAGCTGCTGACCGGCTCTCACCCCTTCCGCACTCTCTCGCATCGTCAAATGACGTCGGCCCGCCACCGGGTCCAGCCCGCCCTCGACCTCGCGCCGGCGCCGGATCGCGTCGTGCTCGAGCGCGCGCTGCACCCGGACCCGGCCCGACGGCCGCCGACCTGCGCCGACTTTCTGGCCGAGTTGAGCGGCGCCGCACGGCCGGGCGGGGCGCCGACCGTGACGGCGATCGCGCCGACCCTGGGCTGCGACATGGAGCTGACCCCGACGACGCGGTCGCGGATGCGCCAGGCCATCAACGGCCTGGTGGCGGCGGCGGCCGGCGACCTGGAGGTGCGCGAATTTCAGAACACGCGCTATCTGCTTTATCCGGGGCGGAGCCTGGAGCACCATTTCTTCGCCCGCCTGCCGCCCGGCGTCGGCCGGCTGCGGCTGGAAGGCTTCCGCCAGGAGTGGCATGCGGAGCGGCTCAAGTCGGTCCAGCCGCTCTCCGTCTACGTGGCGCCGTTTTCCGGCGGCGCCTGGCGGCGTCTGCTGGGGAAGCAGCCGGGGCTGAAGGTGCTGGTGGACGCGCCGCCTCCGACGCCGGCTTCGGCCCTGACGGCGGTGACGGTGCGCATCGAGCCGGTGAACTGCGCCGGCGAGGCGGCCGTGCGGCTTCTGGAGGACGCCGGACCACAATTATTGAAAAGCCTGCGCGATTTCCTTCAGGCGATGCCGGATCGGCGGAATCAGGCGCGGTTGCGGTTGGAGGGGCCGGTGGTCGTGTCGCCGGTGTTGGAAGGCCCTGACACGGGAGACGAGGTCGTGGCGCAGGCCCGCGACATCTCGCTGCGGGGCATGGGCCTGGTCATGCCCCATCAACCGTCCTCCATGTTGCTGCACATCCGACTGCCGGCCGACACGCCCGGTCAGGAGATGGACGTGCCGGCCTGCATCGTCCGGGCCGCGCCGCAGCCCGACGGCCGTTACGAGGTGGGGGTGCGGTTCCTGGTGGAGGAAGGGAATTCGCGACAGCGTCCCCTCGTTCCCACGCAGAGCGTGGGAACGAGAAATCAGTCGATTTTCGCCCCCTGCCACTGCAAGCCGAGGGCGGTCAGCTTCTCGCGCCGGGCGAGGATCGCCCACGGCGTATCGGGGTTATCCTTGATGATCTGGTCGAGATGTTTGAGCGAATCCTTGGCCAGCTTCTTGCCCGTACTGTCGCCCCGGAGCGTCGGCTGCGCGGCCAACTTCCAGCCGTTCTGGCCGGGCGCCAAGTCCGGCTCCTGCTTCTTCAACTGGCCGAGCATCGAATCGTACTCCCAAAGGTAGGCCTGCTGGGCCTCCAGTCGGGCTAGCGTGAGGTCGTAATTGGCCTGCCAGCGCTTGGTCTCCATGGCGCGCTTCTCCTTGACATCGTTCATGGAGGTCAGCGCTTCGTCGCACAGTTCCATCAGGTCGGCCACCTCGCGCTCGTCCTTGGTAACCATCGCCTTGAATTTGTTGTCGTCGGCCGGCTTCCGGTAGCCGTCCTTGAGGATGGAAAGGTTCGCCTTGATGCCGGAACGGATCTTGTTGACGTCGTCTTTCAAGGCGGCCGGCGGGGACGCGCTGTTCAGCGCCCAGATGACCTCGCGGGCTTTCAGCACGGCCGTGCGCAGCGTCGGACGGGTCGCCGCCGGGCGCGTAGGCGGCCATCTTGTCCGCCGGGAACGGCGGCAACGCCTCGGCGCGGATGCCGTTGTCCTCGCTGGAGGCCTTGATGGGCGGCGTGCCGACCTCGTTCAGCACGGCCTGAATCTCCTTCATGTCGCCGCCGGCCGGCGCGGCGGCCAGGCTCTTGACGGCGTCGGGGGCCGCGGCCTCGTTTCCGGTCGTACATCGCGCCGTCCTTCGGCTCCGAGCCGGCCAGCCGCGACTGCTGCTCCAGCTTGTACGGACTGAGTTCCTCCTTCAAGCCGGTATTGACCGCGTCGGCCAACTGTTTCACCGGCATCGTCTTGTCCCGGGGTCTGAATGACGCCTTCCAGGCCCTTCTCGTTCCGGCCCGGCGCCAGGGCCGTGTAGAGCTGCTCGATGAACGCGCCTTCGTGGGCCTCGTCCATCTCATAGGACTGCTGGCCGGCGAGGCAGGCGGTCCACACCTCAACGCCGTCGGGCGGGGCGGCGAAGGCGGCGTCCTCCTTGGGGTCCATCGGGCCGCCGTTGGGCCGCTCCACGCCGTGGGCCGGGTTGAGCCGGTTGACATCCAACACCAGCACTTTTTGACGAGCCTTGCAGCCGGCCAACTTGTCGTAGACCCACTTGAGCGGGATCAGCGTCTCGGCGTAGTCCATCTCGCCCTCGATCGGCACGAGGTAGGTGTCGTCGCCGACCACGACGGCATGGCCGATGAAGAAGACCAGGATGCAGTCCTGGCCGCGCGACGAGTCGAGGAAGTCGGTGAGGGTCTTTTCGATGACCGGCTTCATAGGGGCGCGGGCCTGGCCCTTCTCGGCGGCGTCGCTGAGATGGGCGATCTCGTTAAGCGGAATGTGCAACCCCTTGTTCAGCGCCTCGGAGAAGTGAGCGAGGTTGTGGGCGCTGGGGCCGGAAATGCCGGCGTGGACCGGGTTGGCGTAGAGGTAGTTGTGGACGCTGATTATCGACGCCCGCCTCGGGTACTGCATCTTCCGAGGATTGTCGGGCGGCCTGGGATTGTCGATCGGCTTCGGCTCCGTCGTGGACGGGTCCGGCGCTGGCTTGGCCGGGTCGTCGGACCTGGGGCCTGGATGTTTTGAATCATTGGGGCCTTTCGACCCGGAACTCGTCACGGGCTTTTGGTCCTTCGAGTTGTCCTTGCTGGGGTGGTCCGTCCTCTCCGCGATCGGCGCGTCGTGGCGGTCCTTGTCCGGCTGGACCGAGGCCTGCTGCGGCGTGTCGAAGACGCCGCGGATGTACGGCCAGCAGAAGACGGTGACGACCGCGGCGACGACGAGGACGCTGAGGGCGATGGCCGGCCCTTTCCACCAGCCGCCGCTACGGCGTCGGTAGCGGGACGGCCGGGACGGGCCGGACGTGTCGGCGTCGAGCCGATCGAAGGGCGAGGCGGCGACGGCAGGCGAGCCGGGGGCGTAAGCCCCCGGAGTCGGTAGGGCGATGGCGAGCGGAGGCGCCGGCGCGGCGAGCGGGGCCGGCGCGGCGACCGCCTGGATCGGGCGCGCCACCGGCGGCGTGCGCGGCGAGGCCGCCGGACGGATGCCGGACGACCGAGAGACATAGGCCGCCGATGATTTGGCTTGCAGGACCAGGCCGCAATGCTTGCAGCGGATCGCCTGGGTGAGCCAGTCCGAGGGGATGCGCAACGGCTGCTTGCACCCCGGGCAGGTCGATTGCACGACCGTTGACATGATCCTTGACCTCCGCGGCCCCGAGTCGGCCCGGCACGTTCCGGGCGCACCATCAGCGTCCCTCATCCTACTATAAGACGAGGGACGACGGGCGATGGTTCCCGAAGTTCGGCCGCGCCCGTTTCTCACGGCCGAGGTCAGTAATCGAGGCCCATCACGTCGCCGCCGGCGCGGGTGCCGAGCGCGTGCCAGGTCGGCGCCGAAATGCCGGAACTCACCGACCGAACCGAGCCGTCCATGAGCAGCACGTTGACCAGGCCGAAGTGGTAGCTGCGGGAAGTCACCGCCGCGAAGGTGCAGCCGCTCGTCAACGACTTCGACTCCGGGAGCGAGACGTAATCGACATCGTATGTCCCGGTGACGCTGGGAACCTGATTGCCGCCCTGAGACACCGACGCGCCCGTGCCGGAGTTCTGATTGCTGACATAGATGTTCATCGCCGTGTTCGGGGGGAACGCGGTCGTGAAGCCGGTCTGGGAGACCGTCGGATTGTTGTAATCGAGGTGGAGGTTGCTGTTGAGGGTGCTGCCGTCGGAGCTGAAGCCGGTCTGCCGCGGCGCGGATTGAGCGCCGATCTCGGTCAGCAGCGCCGCCGGGCTGGACGGCAACGTCGCGTTGCCGGGGTCCGGCGCATTCGGGATTTGTAGGTTTTTGATATAGCCGACGCCTGATTTGAAACCGCCCAACTGCGTCTGCGCCTTCACCTCGGCGGCGGCCAGAGTGTTGCTCAGGCCGTCCGTGAACGCGGCGGGCGTCAGAGGACGGTTGATGACGAAGGCGCCGTCGCCGCCCGTCCCGGACGCCCAGTCATAGAGGAACCAGGTGCCGTAATTGAAGCCGTAGGTCACCGGCCAGCGGTAGGTGAACGGCGCCGGCGGCGGGCCGCCGCCGTCCACCACGGCGTAAACGTTGGGGTCGCTGGGGCAATCGAAGATGCCAATCTTCTGCTGGATCGCGGCGGCCTGGCCCGCGGCGCCGCTTTGGTATTCGTTGAGGAGATTGCCCTGCTCGACGTAGGGCAGCAAGGCCGTGTGAATGGACACGGTCCCGGAGGCGGGCGGCGGATACGTCTCCGCGGCGGGGAAGAAGCCGTTCGTCGATTCATAGTTGTGCAGGGCCAGGCCGATCTGCTTGAGGTTGTTCTGGCACTGGATGCGGGCGGCGGCCTCGCGGACCTTCTGGACCGCGGGCAGCAACAAACCAATCAGGATCGCAATAATTGCGATCACGACCAGCAGTTCGATCAGCGTGAACGCCGTTCGGCGGTGCGAAGTTCTCATGGGTAGGCTCCCTCGGCAGTCGTTGTCTCACGGGCCTGGTCGAATGGCATACGGCGTGCCGGAAGGGAAACGCTGGGATTTCGGCCGATTGGAAAGGAGAAAGGCGGTGAGACTGGTCGTTTCGTGACCGGCGCCGGACAAGTTGTGGCCGTCACGGCTGGTCGATCAGCAGGGCGTCGCGCGGCGCCCAGCCGACCTCGCCGCCCGTGAGTTCGATCTGCACCCAGCCGTCGCGCTCGAACAGCCGTCGCGCCTCGACGCCCCGGTTCAGCGGCGTGTCGTAGCGCGGCGGGTAGGTCCGGCCGTCGCCCTTGCGCAGGAGCAATCCGTCCTCGGACACCACGACCAGCGGCCGGCCCCGTTCCTCGCGCTCCGACTGCACGGCCAGCACGACCAGAGTCGTGAGGCCGATGGCCGCGATCCCCGCGAAGAGGCCGGCCGCCAGCAGCCTCCCCGCCGCGTCATCAGCCACCGCGTCAGGAGGAAACACGCGGCGACATAGCAGACGGCGGCGGCGACGAAGAACCATTCCGAGCCGACGCGCGGCAGCCACGGCGGGCGGTGGTCGTCGGGTGGCCGGCCGAAGCCGCTGTCCGAGGAATAGACCACGCGCTTCGCGCCTCGTCCAGGCCGGCCAGGAGGTCGGCGTCGGTCGGGGCAAGACGGAGGCCGCGCCGGTAGGAGAGGACGGCGCGCGGCAGGTCGTCGGCCAGCAGACTGGCGTTGCCGAGATTGCGATACAGTTCGGGATTGTCGGCCCCGCGGCGGCGCAGCTCATCGAAGGAATCGGCGGCGTTGCGGAAGTGCGGGACGGCCCGGTCGCGGTCGCCGCGCTGCTCGACGCCGAGACGGAACTCCGCTTCGGCGTGTTGAGCGATCTCGAAATTCGACAGACCGGCCGAGTCGGCGTCGGCGGCCGGGACGGCGACGGCGAGCATCAGGAGCGCGGTGTGGACCACGTTTCCGCCTCCACGGCCAGAATGAAGCGGACGGCGGCGGCCGGCAGGTCCGGCACCCCCTCACCCCTACCCCTCTCCCCTGAGGGGAGAGGGGTAGGGGTGAGGGGGGCGAAGCGGGCGGCGTCGCAGTCGCGGAAGAGAGCGGCCGCTTGTTCCGCCAGGGCGGACGAGCAACCGGCGCGTCTGAGACACGCGGCGGCCTCGGCCGGCGTCGGCTCCTCCGCGGGCGCGTTGAATCGACCGCGCAGGTAGTCGGCGGCGACGGCCGCGATCCGCGCCGCCTGCTGGATCGACGGCAGTCGGCCGGCCCCGTGCAGCGCCTGCAAGGCACAGCGGGCGGCGAGGCTGCGGCGCCGGTGCGCACGGAGGGCGGCGTCGGGGTACAACCTCCGCCAGCCCAGATACCAGAACAGGCACAGCAGCGGCGGCGCCGACGTCAGGGCCGCGACGCTCCACGGGCCGGGCGGCGCCCATCGCCCCTCGGTCGCCGTGACGGCTGGCCCGCCGGCGCAGGAAAAGAGAGCCTCCGGCCCCGACAGCGGAAAGACGTAAACCTCCGGCGGTTTCACTGTCAGCGCGATCGGATCGGTGTAAGCCACCTGAAAGCCCTTGCGGGGATACTGAATCTCCGGGTTGTAGAAGACGAAGGGGATGCCGGGTACGGCGGTCACGCCGCTCTTCGGGTGCAGCCGATAGACGAACGCCCAGCTTTGCGGGCCGGACGGCGCCCGTCGCCGTCGTCGATCTCCTCGAAGGTGAAACGGTCCCGGAACGACGGCAGCTCGCGCAGGTCGATGCGCCGCGGCGGCCGCCGGAAGGCCGAGCGGGCCTCGACGTGCAGGGTGAGGGTCAGCGGTTTTTGCGCTTCCAGCGTCTTCGGCGCCGCGTCGGCCCAGACGCGGAAGTCGCCGCTGGCGTCGCTGAATGGCAGGTCGGCAGGTCGGCCGACGGTCGGAATGTCCGCATCGGCCTCCTCGGCGCGCAGGCCGGACGGCGCGAGCAGGCACAACAACAGAATCCATCGGGTGCGGTGTGCGGGCATCGTTCCGGCGACAACGAGGACCAGAGGCGACAGGGCCTTACGCTTCATCATACCAGGGCCGGCCGCGATTCGCCCCGTAAACTCTGAGGCTTGCGCCGCCGGCGCCGGCGGACGAGCCGCCTTTTGGGCCGTGCGCGGCGCCTTCGCGCTTGCCGCCGGCCGGATGGACGGCACAATTGCCCGTCGGCCGGGTTTTCGCAATCCGGTCGGGAAGGACGCCGTTCGATACGGAAGGAGGAGCGATGATGCGATGGATGTCGGCCTGCCTCGCGGCGGGCCTTTTGCTTGCGCCCGCCGTGCGCGCCGATGAGCCGATCGGCCCGCCGAAGGACTTACCCCCCGCAATCTCCGAAACCCCGCCTCCGCCGGTCGCCGCTCCTGGTTGCGCCGCGCCGTGCCGGACGATCTCCGTTCCGGGGTTCTATCTGCAAGAAGTCCAGTCGGCGACCACGCTGCCGCGGATGTTCCTGCGGGACGAACTGGTCGGAATCCAGCCCGGCGGCCCCGTCCTCGATTTCATCGAACAGCGGCAGACCGTGACCGTTCTGGAAATGAGGCCGCACCCGGCCGAGCAGGAAGTCACCTGCATGACCAGCCAGCCGACGACGACCGTGGACTCGTGCGGCAAGTGCTGCACGATCTACCAGCAGGTTCCCGTCGTCAAGAAGGTGACGATCACGGTTTTTGAACCTGTGAGCGTTCAAAAGGAGGTCATCGTCCGCGTACCGATCCTGAAGCCGGGCAAGGACCTCCTCGTGCAGCGGCTCGCCGTCGATGCGGTGACGATCCCGGCCATCGAGTCGCGCTTCAACCTGCTGACGGTCCCCAACGAAATCGCGGTCCCGGCGCCGCCGCTATGCCCGCCGCCCTGC
The DNA here is from genome assembly GCA_963771935.1 of uncultured Planctomycetaceae bacterium. Taxonomy (GTDB): domain Bacteria; phylum Planctomycetota; class Planctomycetia; order Gemmatales; family Gemmataceae; genus UBA4732. The sequence goes on from CAVYVK010000001.1 coordinate 139,596, forward strand.
GAGACGCCGGCGTGTCCGGCGAAGTGATTCCATCGGTCGGCGCAACGTCGGAGCCACGACCGTAAGGGAGCGGGGTGAGGTTCCTATACCTCGCCCCACTCCCTTACGGTCGCGGCTCTGTGATGGGACGGGCGATCGCCGTCACCGTCCCGTCGGGACCGGGCTGCGCTCGAACAGCGTGAACATCGCGGGGATGAACGCCGGCAAGTCGCTCGGCTGCCGGCTCGTCACCCAGTTCTCGTCGTTGACCACCTGTTCGTCGCGCCACTTGCCTCCTGCATTGCGGATGTCGTCCTGGATGGTGTGGTAGCTGGTCAGGGTGTGGCCGCGCACCAAGCCGGCTGACACCAGCAACCACGGAGCGTGGCAGATCGCCGCGATGGGTTTGCCCGCCTCCTCAAAGGAGCGCAGGAACGCCTGCACTTCGGGCAGCATCCGCAGGGCATCGGCGTTCATGGCCCCGCCGGGCAGAACCAGGGCGTCGTAGACTTCGGGCCGGGCGTCGCGGAGCTTTACGTCCACCGCCACGGTGATGGTTTTATCCATGTGTTCGACGGCCTGGATCGGCCGATCGGCCGGGGCGATCACCTCCACCCCGGCGCCCTCTTTCGTGACAGCGCCGTGACCGGCTGGGTCAGCTCCACTTCCTCGAATCCGTCGGTCGCCAGCACAGCCACACGCAAATCGGTGAGTCGCGGCATGATAAGTCTCCTTTCAGGGATGAACGCCCGGTCAGCTCTTGGTCATCATCTTCGTGACGTGGTCCTTGATTTCCTTGACCATGACCGCGTCCTGGTCGTGGAGCTTGCGCAGGAGCCGCACGCACTCCGTCGCGTTTTGCTTCTCGGCGTCGCGGATGTACTTCTCGTAGGCGTTGAGTCCCTCGGCCTTGGAATGAAGGACGGTCAGCCAGTCGTACATCAGGTCGCTGACCGGATTGCCGTTGGTATTCTGCGCGATGACATTTCTCCTTGGTTCGTGAAACATGAGTTGTGGGGCGCAGAATCACGACCGCAGCCTGCGTGCCAAACGACGGGCACAATAACTGTGTCAAGTGAAAAAACGGTGAAGCCGTGTCGCGCCCTTGCGAAGGAGGCGACCATGGACGGATGGTGACAAGGGGTGGGGAAGCTGGCGGACTCCGCGGAGTTGGTGCAAGGCGTCCCGCGGCTGATCGCGGCGGCGGGGGCCGTGATCGGCTGGCGGCGTCATCGCGCGGGGAAGAACGACGGCGGGCCGGCCTTTGGGATCACGACGGCCCTCGGCGTCTCCGCCGGCCTTCAGCTACCTGCTGGTCCTGATCGGCGCCGTTCTGGCGTGGTTCGTGCTTTCCATCATCTGCCGGTTTGAAGTGGAGAAGGGGAAAAGGCGCCTTGAAAGCTGCGGGCGGCCTCGTTGGCGTCGCTTTGCCCCTTCATGCGAACCTCTCTTCCTGGCCGATTTCGCGTCACGGTTTCTCCTTGAATCGCTTCATCCCCTCAGCGACCAGCCGCTCGGCGTGCTTTGGCCCACGATGCGCGATCGGCTTGAACTCGCGGCCCTCTTCGCGGTTATAAGAGATGAAAAAATACTCTATTTCGTTCATTTGGTCCGCCCCCAGGCCCTTCACAGAGGTGGGAGACGGCGATCCGAACATCAGCTCCGGCACGGCGATGAGCCGGTCGTTGCGCACGGTTTTGCCCTTCTCCGTCTGCTTGGCCTCGAGGACGCCGATCAGGCGGGCCGGCGAAACACAGCCGGGGAACACGGGTTCCGGCAGGAGCAGCAGCACGTCGAGCGGGTCGCCGTCTTCCCCTCGCGTGGAGGGGACGAAGCCGAAGTCGAAGGGAAAGGCGGCGCCCGCCGGCAGGATCTTGTGGAGCAGGAACAAACCGCGCCGTTCGTCGTACTTGTATTTGTTACGGCTGCCGCGCGGGGTTTCGACGACCACCTGGAGGGTGCCGGACTCCGCGTGGTAGGCCTCCAGTTGAATGAGGGAAAGGGCCAGGCTCATACAACATGCTCCCCAATGGGGGCTTCCCGGACACTGGATTAGAGGGCGTATAAGCCCCATAGAACCGGTGAGTCCTATGGAACCCCAAACGAGTCGCCTTACGACGCTACGGCGACCGCCGGCTCCGCCACGTTCGGCGACGGCCCCGCCTCCTCGGCCCCAAACCCCTGCTCCGCCGACAGCACCAGCTGCGTGAACAGGCCGCCCTGCTGCACCAGCTCGTCGTACTTGCCCACTTCGACGAGTCGGCCCTCGTCGAAGACGACGATCCGGTCGGCGTCCTTCAGCGTGGACAGCCGGTGGGCGATCAGAATCGTGGTCCGGTCGGCGCTCGTCAGGCCCAGCGCTCGCTGCACGTGCCGCTCGCTGATATTGTCGAGCGCTGAAGTCGCCTCATCCAGAACGAGGATGGGCGGCTGCTTGAGCAGGATGCGCAATGGCGAGGCGCTGCCGCTGACCGCCGGACAGGTTCTGGCCGCGCTCGACACCGGCGCGTCGTAGCCGCCGGGCATGAGCATGATTTCCTCATGGATGCTGGCCAGCTCGGCCGCGTGAATGATCTGCTCGCGCGTCACGCGATCATTGCCGTAGGCGATGTTATCGGCGATCGTGCCGGTGAACATGTAAGGAGCCTGGCCGACGTAGCCGATGATGCGGGCGAGATCCTCCCGCGTGACGCTCTCCAGCGGCACGCCGCCGAGGGTGATCGAGCCGCCCGCGGGATGGGTCAGGCGCAGCAGCACCTTGACCCACGTAGACTTACCGGCCCCGGACGGCCCGGCCACGCCGATCGTCTCGCCGTAGCGGATCGTGAGGTTCAGCCCCTCCAGCGCACGCTTGTGCTTCCCGTCGGGCGTCAGGTACTCCACGGACAGGTTCTCAATGGCGACGACGGGCGCGCCGGCGATCAGCCGCGGCTCGCGCGGATCCTTGACCACGAACGATTGATCCACCGGCTGGTGCAGCATCTCCAGCAGGTCGCCGACCCGCAAGCTGGCCTCGTGCCCTTCGTCCAGAACGCGGTGGACCTCGCTCAACGGCGCCATCACGTTCAGGAACAACATCGAGAAGATCAGCACGTCGCCGAAGCTCACGCGGCCCTGGATGGCCAGCCAGATGGCCAGCCCCAAGACCAGGACGTGAAACAGACCCTCGTTGAGCGCCTTGGCCGCTCCGTAAAGGGACATTTGAAAGTGGTGGCGGATCTCCTTGCGCGGCGCCGCTCGCAGGTGCGCTTCAAACGGTGGACTTCCAGCCCGTAGGTGTTGGCCGCCCGTACGTACTCCAGACCGCTCATGTTCTCGACCACCGCGCCGTCGATCTCCTCGCAGCTCCGCAGCAGCTTGAGACGCACGCCCTTTTGCGAAAGCAATTGGCGAATGGTGAGGAACACGGTCGTCGGGATGACGCCGAGCATGATCAGGCCGAGCAATGGTTGCTTGTAAAGGGCCGTGATGACGGCGAACACGCCGGTCAGGATGGCCGGGAAGAAGTCGAGGAAGCCCACGCGGAGGAAACGAATGAAGCCGTCCACGCTACGGAGGATGCGGCCGTGCAGGGCGCCGATGCGCTCCTGATTGAGGGTGGACAGGTCGCCTTTCATCAGGTGGGCCACCAACCGCACACTCATGTCACGGTTGAGGCGCGTGCAACTGTTTTCAATGAGGTAGCGGCGCAGGACGTTCAACGCCTCCCGCGCCAGGTAGACGCCCACCACGGTGAGCAGGATCCAGAAGGCATAGGTGTACATGGCGGAGGCGGCGAGGTGCTGATCGTCGCCGCGCTTGACGCCGTCCACTAGCTCGCCGAGCAGCAGGGGCATGGCGGTATTGCAGGCACTCGTGCAGGCCATGACAAGAACCGCGATGCTGAGCGCCCAGCGGTGTGTCCGTGGGATAAGGCGCCATACCTGCTTCCCCCGGTGGAGGATGAGTCGTAATTCGGAGCCGATTCCCGGGACCGATCCATTGGATTTCATCGCCAGACCCTTAATTCCATGCCGCGAAGGGCAATTTCCGATCCTTTCAGCCGCTCTTCGACTTGCAAACCCCGCGCCAGGCACGGCGGGCGCAACGGTATATTGTTTGCTCATATCAGAAACGAACGAGGGCTCAGGCCGGCGTCTGCGCCCCTTTCTTTTTGCGCATATAAACCATCTCTAATGAAGAATCCCTCCGTGTCGCGCTGGACGTTGCTGCTCCTGGTGATCGCTTGGATCGCAGCGGTGTTCGGCTTCGGCCTCGTCGCGAACATGTCGTACACGGCGGCCAAAGTCCAGTTCTTCGTCTTCCTAGTTCTGGCCGTGCTGAGTTTGCTCGGGGGGACGCTGAGCAAGGCGCCGCCCGTTTAGGCGCAGAACCCAAAACGACGGCGCGGCCCCGGCCCGGCGCGATTCATGAATCGCGCCGGGCCGGGGCCGCGGTATTTTCTTTGCGACCGGTCTATTATCTCGGGACAGTTTCCCGACGAACCGTGCGAATGAAGCGGGAGCGAACCGGGAAGCCGCCGACCACGACGTGAAGTTCCCGACCCGCACACGGCCCCGAACATCGCCGCCAGCATCGAGAAAAGCACGCCGGCGAACGTCCACCATGCGGCCGCGATCGTTCCCTGGTCCTGGGCCGCGGCGCGCGTCTTGGCCCCGGCGCTCTCGGCATTGGCCCGGTAATTCTTGATCTGGTCGGCTGTCATACCCACTTTTTGCAGGTCGGCGTCCGACAGAGTCGGCGCCGCCTCTCCGCCGACCGACGAACTGGCCATGCTCATGACGCTGTTGAAGCCGAGGCGGAGGTTGGAGACCGTCAGCCAAAGCAAGAAAGCGAAAACGAGCCCCCACATGACGACGCCATAAAGCGCCGCCTCGCCGGACGTTTCGCCGGCGGTGCATTGGCTCACGAAGAACCCGCCGAAGAAGAGAGCAACCAGCAGGGAACCCAAAGCCCATGCACCTTCCGCGATGCCGAGCGGCTCGTTCGTTAAATGAGCGCTGATGCTCAAGCCGAGGGCGATGCCGAGCAGGCTCAGCAACAAGTAGACGGCCAACGCCACCACGGCGCCGGAGAAAATGGCGCCGACGCTCACTCGGCTGCGCACGGGCGATACTTCTTGAATCGGTACAGTCGCCATGAACGGATCTCCTTGAATCGAAAAGTCTCTGGACTCACGCCGACGCCCTACGCCGGCGGAGCTAGCACCTCCCAAGTTCAGTGATCCGACAAAGTGCAAACGGCGCGCCCCATTCAGTCGAAACGGCAATCGTTGGAATATCCTTGCTCAACGAACGGCACCTGATTTCTCTCCAAGGGACGGCCTCTTCATCGGGCCTGACGAGACCTATAGGTCTCGTAGGGCCCATGAAGAGGCCGTCCCTTTTACCTGCAGTAGCGACCCGCCTCGCATTGGCACGGCGAATGCTAGGTAGAGAAGTCGCCGACCGGGTGAGAACGGCTCTTCCGTGCGGAATGAGTAGGCGACCCCGATTCGACCATGAGGAGGGCATAGTCATGCTTCGCTGGGCCATCGTGTTTTTGGTCATCGCTCTGATCGCGGCCTGTTTCGGCTTCGGCTTCGTGGCCGACATGTCGTACGCCGCCGCCAAAGTGCTGTTCTTCGTGTTCATCGTCCTGGCCGTGCTGTCCTTCCTGGGCGGCTTCATGCAGAGAGGTGCGCCCCCGGTGTAGCTGGCCGACGTATGCGCAAGAACGAGCAATCATCAGAGGAAACCGTCGGTCGTCGGAACGGGCGCCCGGCGGTTTTTCTTTCTCCCGGCGCGACCTGGCGCCGACTCACCGACGAGGATCCTCATGGCAGCGCCTACCACGGGCGGCCCGCTGCGGCCGTTTTTGATCACCATCACCGTGCTTCTGATCGTCGCGGCCTTGTACATGGCCAAGGTCGTCGTCGTGCCCGTGGTGCTGGCGGCCCTGCTCACCTTCCTGCTGACTCCGGTGGTGAGCTGGATGCAGCGCTACCACATCCCGCGCGTCGCCGCCGCGATCGTAACGAGTCTCGTGGTCTTCTCCTTCATGGGTGGAATTCTGTTTCTGGTGCTGGTCCAGTTTCAGGGCATGGCCAAGGACCTGACGGAGCCGAAGAACTCCAAGCGCATTCACGCAAAAGCAGCCGCCCTGCATCAGCTGCTTTCGGGCGACCAGTTCCAGCAATTAACGAGCCTCCTCGATGAGACGATCCAGACGATCAGCCCCCCGGCCCCAACGCGAGATACGGTGGACGTTGCGATCGTGGGGGCGAGAACGGCCGGTTTACTAGCCTCGCCGACGGGGCAGGGCGTCTCCTGGCGGCTTTCTCTCTCACTCCTGGAACGGCCGGCACGGTGGGGCCAGTCGCGGCGGCGCCGGCCCCCTCTCCGGCGTCCGCGCAGGCCAATTTCTGGGGGCCGTTGATGGAATGGACCTTCGCGCCCGCCCTCGAGATCGGCGTGGACGTCGGCATCATCGTCGTCCTGGTGATTTTCATGTTGCGCAGCACGAGGATCTGCGGAACCGAATGCTCCGCCTGTCCGGGAAGCGGAACGTCACCAGCACGACCAAGGCGCTGGGCGAGGCCTCCCGGCGGGTGCGCAGCTACCTGGCGCTGCAGTTTTTCGTCAACGTTTTGTTTGGGATCGTGGTCGCCGGCGGCCTGTGGTTGATTGGCGTGCCATACCCGTGGCTGTGGGGCGTGTTCGGGCGCTGCTGCGCTACGTACCGTACATCGGCACGTGGCTGGCGGCGGCGTGCCCGGTGCTGCTGAGCATCGCCCTGAGCGACGGCTGGACGCAACCGCTGGAGACGGTGGGTCTGTTCGTGCTGTTGGATCTAATCATCACCAATTCCCTGGAGCCGGTCATCTACGGGCGCAGCATCGGCGTGTCGGGGACGGCCCTTCTGATCGCGGCCGTGTTCTGGATGTGGATGTGGGGGCCGATCGGCCTGATCCTTTCCACGCCGCTAACGGCGTGCGTAGTGGTGCTGGGGCGGAGCGTCCCAAGCCTGGAGTTCTTGAGCGTGGCGCTGGGCGACCAGCCGGCCCTTTCGCCGCACATGGCCTTCTACCAGCGCCTTTTGGCCCGCGACGAGGACGAGGCGTCCACCGTGGTCGAGGAGTACATGCGAAACACGGGGTCGAAAAAGTCTACGATCACTTGCTGGCGCCGTCGCTGGTTCATGCCAAGGAGGCGCGGGACCACGACTTGATGACGCCGGAGGACGAGGAGTTCATCCTGGCGGCGACGGGGCGCCTTCTGGAGGACGTGGTGTTCCCGGAGCAGGACGTGCTGGACGCGAAGGCAACAGCGAAGGGCGGCGAGGAAGTGAAATGTCGGCCCCTCCTGCTGGGCTGCCCGGCGAAGGACGACGTGGATGCGCTGGCGTTGCGGATGCTACAGCGTCTCCTGCCGGCCGGGAAGTGCCAGATGGAAGTACTGTCGAAGGACGCGCTGGCAGGCGAGGTGCTGGCGCGGGTGGACGAAACGAAGCCGGCGGTGGTGGTCATCGGGGCGGTGCCGAAATATTCGTTTTCGGCGGTTCGCTATCTCTGCAAGCGGCTGCGGGCGCGCTGGCCGGAGGTCAAGATCGTGGTGGGCTGCTGGGGCCTGAATGAGGACGTGAAGCCGACGATGGAGCGGCTGCGGACGGCCGGCGCCGACCTGGTTTCGGCGGAGCTGCTGGAAACGCGCGCCCAGCTGCTGCCGCTGATCCAGGAAGCGGCCCTGAAACGGGCGGCCGCCGCCCCGGAAGCGGCGGCGAAGGTGGTGCATATTTGAGGATTCGTCTATGAATCCCTTCGTTTAGCCGCGACCCGGAGGGGAGCGCGTCGGCAACGCGCTCCCCTCCGGGTCGCGGCTAAACGGGAAACTCACTCTTCCTCGCTGTGAGGACCGCTCTGGAAGTGGCTGAGCAGATGATCGAGGGCCGTGCGCAGCACCTCGGCGTCGTTGGAGACGCCCAGCGCCTTGCGCGCCTTTTCCAGCTTCGCTGGATCCACCATCAGGCTTTTGCGCACCAGCTTCACGTCGTCCGCGCCGCCTGGTTTCTTTTTCGCCATCGGTGTTCTCCTCAAGGGTTCGACGGGCTGAAATTGTAGGCGGCGAACTGGACAGCCGGCAAGCCTTTCTGGCCGGCCTACATCGGAACCTCACGACGCAAAAGTGCTGTTGGTCGGGCGGCGTCGGACGGGTATCTTGGGGGAGGGGAAAAATGTCCCGTCCCATCTTGTCGGGAACGTGAGGCCCCAGATATGCCGGATGCGTTGGAACCCGACCGCTGCGCCCGGATGCTGCGGCGCTGGCCGACCCGGAGCGGCTGCGAATCATCAACTGCCTGCGCGAAGGCCCTCGCAATGTCGGTGAACTGGCCGGTCTGCTCGGCGCCGAGGTCGTCAACGTTTCGCACCACCTCGGCGTTCTTCGTCACGCCGGCGTCGTGCTGGACGAGAAACAGGGCCGATTCGTGGTCTACCGCCTGCACCCTGACGTCTTTCATCCCACGGGCGGCGCGCTGACGGCCGAACACCTCGACCTCGGCTGCTGCCGGTTGGAGATCCCGCGCCGCGAAAAATCGTCGTGAGCCGTCGTTCTCACACGCCCATCACGTTGTAGCCGCAATCGACGTACAGCACCTCGCCGCTGATCGCCGACGCCAGCGGACTGCACAGGAATACGGCGGCGTTGGCCACCTCCTCGGCCTTAACGCCGCGCGGCAACGGCGAACGCGACGCCGCGTAGTCGATCATCTTCTGGATGTCGCCGATGGCGCTGGCCGCCCGCGACTTGTACGGCCCCGCGGAGATCAGGTTGACGCGGATGTTTTTCGGCCCCAGGTTGCTCGCCAGCTGCATGGCGTCGATCTGCAGCGCCGCCTTGGCCGTGGACATGCCGCCGCCGTAATGCGGCACCACGCGGTCGCCGCCCAGGTAGGTCAGCCCCACCGCCGCCGCCCCGTCCGGCCGGTTCTCCATCAGCGGCTGCGCCGCCCGCAGCAGCCCCGTCAGCGAGTACGCGCTGACGCTCAGCGCCGTCAGGTACGCCTTACGGCTGGTATCGACGGCCTTGTTGGTGATCTCCGGGCTGAAGGCGACGCTGTGGACGAGGATGTCGATCTGGTTGCAGTGGGCGGCGACGCCCTTCATCATGCCCTGGATGGAGTAGTCGCCGTGCTTGGCGAAGCGGCGGTCGTTGCGCGTCTTTTCGTCCACGTCCTCCATGGCGTCGAAGCTCACGTCGCACGGCAAGACTTTTTCGACCTTCAAACTCCCCTGCCCGAACGGCAGGACGCGCGACTCGGCGTCGAGGTCGCGTTCAAGGATGTTTTCGACGATGGTCACGAGGCGCGGGTGGACCGAGAAGAGCAGTCGGGCGCCGGCCGCCTGAAGGTGCTTGGCGATGTGCCAGGCGAAGCCCATGTCGTCGCCGACGCCGGTGATCAGGGCGACTTTCCCGGACAGGTCGAGAGGAATCATGATGGTTCTCGGCTTGCAAATCCGTGAGGTGAGCCGGGCCGCGTCCGTCCTGGCGAGCCGGGTCGCGTCAGCGCCCGGAGGCTGCCCGCACCGGCGTATGGTCTAGCAGATCGGGGAAAGAGGGGCAAGACGACTTGGTCCCGGCAAGACGCCTGCCCCGTGCGGGCCGACCGAAACGCACCCCTATACATTAAGTACATTGCCTTTTCTTGCCGGTTTTATCCGTAAATGGAACGCCGTCGCATGGCCGCTTTCGACCCCTCCGCCTACGGCCCCGCCTTCGCCGCCCTGCTGCGCAACGCGCCGCGCAGTCCGCTCGGCCCCGGCCGGCCCGACCCCGCACGCCGGCCGCTGCTGGAGGCGCTGGCCGGCGACGACGCCTTTCGGCCGCGTCGCGTCGCCGACCGCCGTATGGCCGACGCCTGTCGGGCCGGGATGTGGCTGCTCTTCGATTTCCTCGACGAGTCGCACGCGATCAGCCAGGAGATTTCCACTGCGGAAGGGAGCTACTGGCACGCGCTCCTGCACCGCCGCGAGCCAGACTTCTCCAATTCGGCCTACTGGTTCCGGCGCGTGGGGACGCACGCCGTCTTCGAGCCGCTGCGCGTGGAGGCGGCGCGGCTGGCCGCGGGCGGGCCGCCGGACGCGGATTTCCTGACGCGCCAGACGAAATGGGATCCTTTCACCTTCGGCGACCTGTGCGAGGCGTCGCTGTCGGGCCGCTCGACCGGCGCGGAAATCTGCCTGGCCACTCAGGAGCGCGAATGGCGGTTGCTCTTCGATCATTGCTATCGTCGGGCCGTGGCCTAAGGTCGCGCCGGAGAAGCGGCGCCTTACCGGGATCCCTCATGCCAGGCCCAAATCCGCGCGCAGGCCTCTTCCGCCGCCCACCTGCCGTGAAACGCCCGCGGCGGCAGGATCAATCCGACCGTCTCCCGCCGCACTCGATCCGCCGCCAGAAATACGAGGATGTAGCCATCGGACCACACGATGCGCGACGCCTCATTCCAGCCGTGTCCGCCCTGACTGTGTGACGTCCGGAGCGCATAGCCTTGCGGCCCGAGAAGCAGCTCGCGCAGGCCGAACGGGTCCGCCCCCCGCCCCTGGCGCGCCAGCTCCTGCGCGGCCCGCAGCTCGCGCGCAGCCGCGCCCGGTCCAACGCCCGAATCGACCAGCCCAAAAGCGGCCGCAGCAGCAGCCCCAAGATCAGAAGCCCCGCCGCGACGGCGTCCATCTCCGGCATGTCCTTGTTGAACAGGTTAATCAGTCCGATCATCAGCCCAATGGCGATCACGACCAGCGGAAGGGTCCAGACCCGGACGGCCCACGCCTTCCTTCCCTCCGGCGTCGCCCGGTAAAACCAGCGCGTCAGGGCCGCGTGGTCCTCCACGGTTGGCGTATACTCGATCCGAATACTATCCGTTCCTGCCGAAGAGGGGGGCGCTGCGGAAGGCGGCTCGGGCGCGGTCGGGGGCGCCTGGATCGTCGGAGGAACCGCGGGCGCCAAGGGTTGCCCTTGGAGGTGCTGGAGGACGAGGGCGTAGCCGGGGAAGAAGTTCGGGCCGCCGACTGGGATCTGGACCCGCGGCTTCTCCGATCCGACCTCCCACAGCCGAAAAATCCCGCGCTCCACGTCCACGCGGGTGATCCGGTCCCAGTCGATCTCGTCCACGGCGCCGGCCCGGCTCACGACCGCGACGCCGCGCTTGCCGATCTGCATGGCTGACGTCCACGCCACCGATTCGCCGCGCCCCAGCCGCTCGGTCATGCGCCGGGCGATCAGGCCGGTCAGCACGTCGCACAGGTGGTTGAGCGGCGTGGCGTCCCGATAGCCGGTCGCCAGCCCCGCCTTCTCCCGGTAGGAGTGCTTGAAGACGAGCGGTTTGCTCTCCGCTTCGTCCGTTTTTAGGCCGATCTCCTGCAACGTCCCCGTGTAAGCGCCGTTGGTAAACATCCGCGTCGCCCGGAACGTCATCTCCGTCACGTCCTGGTAGCGCACGATCCGCCAGCCCTTGCCGTCCCGCACGCGCAGGCCGCGTTCGTGGAGATAGGACGCTTTGCCGGCGTTCGTCAGGACATAGACGATCCCTAAAATCCCGAAAAGGGCGCCTAGCCCCGCGCAGAGCGGCCCCGCCACGATCCCGGTGCGGAAGTCCGCCGTGAACGGAATCAGGACGGTCGCGATCAGAAAGAGGACCGCCACGACCAGGAAGAAGTCGGCCGGCCGCGGCGACGGCCTTTTCTCCAGGATGACGGGACCGAGGTCGTCCACCATGTCCGCCTCCATCGGAACCGCGACCGTAAGGGAGCGGGGTGAGGTACAGGGGTCTCACCCCGCTCCCTTACGGTCGCGGCTCTGCTCTCGTCGTGTTCCGCGCCTTGAACGCAGGCGCCAGGGACCGACTTAGGAAACCCACTCCCCGGCGTCAACCGAACACGAACCCGACGGGAATCCTCAGCGGCCGCCGGAATCCGTAGAATGAAGCAGCCTTCCCAACCCCGGGGCGCGCCATGAACCTTCTCGTCACCGCCGGCAATACCCTCGCTCCTATTGACCGCGTGCGCGGCCTGACCAACGTCTTCACCGGACGCACCGGCGCCGCCGTCGCCCTGCACGCCCACGACCGCGGCCACCGCGTCGTCCTGCTCACCTCACGGCCGGAGGCCGTCGCCGGTCTCCGCACCGGCGCCGCGAGCCCGCCGAGCGCTGGACGCAGCTCCGCTATAGCACCTTTGACGACCTGCATAATCTTCTGAAACAGCAGGTCCGCGACGGCGGCTTCGACGCCATCGTCCACTCCGCCGCCATCAGCGACTACCTCCCGGCCGGCGTCTACGCCCCCGCCGAAGGCACGCGCTTCTTCCCCGACGACCGCGTCTGGACCGGTCCCGCCGAAGAGCCGGCCCGTCTCGACGACCGCGCCGCCGCCAAGGTCAAGAGTGACGAGCCGGAACTCTGGGTCCGTCTGGTGCAGGCGCCCAAACTTATCGACCGCATCCGCGCCGACTGGGGCTTCCCCGGCGTCCTCGTCAAGTTCAAGCTGGAGGTCGGCCTGGACGAGAAAAAGCTGCTGGAGCTCGCCGAATCGTCGCGCGTCTTTTCCGGGGCCAACCTGATGGTCGCCAACACCCTGGAAGGCGCGGCCTCTCACGCCTTCCTCGGCCCCCTGGCCGATGGCTATCAATACGTCCGCCGCGCCGACCTGCCCGCTCGCCTCCTCGACGCCGTCGAAGTCCTCACCCGGAAAGCGAAGCATGGCTAACGTCCTGCTCGGCGTCACCGGCTCCGTCGCCGCCCTCAAGACGCCGATCTTCCACGGGCGCCTCAAGGGTCTCGGCCACGCGGTCAAGGTCGTCGCCACGCAGGCGTCGCTCTACTTCTTCGACCCGGCCGCCATCGACCCGCTCGACCCGGCCCGGCCGCAACGGAACCCCGCCGCCGTCGTCCTGGATGAAGACGAGTGGCCGGGCCGTGACGGCGGGCGCCGTTATGAGCGCGACGACGACGTACTGCACATCGAGCTGCGGCGCTGGGCCGACCTGCTGCTGATCGCGCCGCTGGACGCCAACACGCTCGGCAAACTGGCGGCCGGTCTCGCCGACAACTGTCTCACCTGCGTCTGGCGGGCGTGGGATCCGAACCGGCCCGTCGTGCTGGCGCCGGCCATGAATACGCTGATGTGGCGGCATCCGCTGACCGCGCGCTGTCTTCGCCAGATCGCCCTCGACGCAGGCGCTCCGCCGGCCTCGCCGGAGCTGCGCGAGGACGACCTCGCCGATTGGATCAACGCCCACTGCCCCCGGCTGCGGGTGGCCGCCCCGGAGAGCCGCCGCCTGGCCTGCGGCGACGTGGGCGTCGGCGCCCTGGCCGACCCGGACGCCGTCGCCGATCTCGTTCAGTCCCTTCTCGATGACGGCGTGCCGCGCTGATACACTGTCCCGAATGAAATGATGAACGATGAACGATGAATGAAGAATGAAGAGGGTCTTTGATTCATCATTCATCGTTCATCGTTCATCGTTTCGACGAGGCACAGCCCATCCATGAAATCTTGTTCCTCCTGCCGCGCCGAGAACGCCGACGCGAACAAGTTCTGCCAGCAATGCGGCCGGCCGCTGGACGCCGACGCGCCGGCCGACGCCACCGTCCGCTGGACCGGCGGCTCGCCGGCGGCCCGGCTCGGCCCCGTCCCCGCCGTGTCGGTCGAAAAGCTGTTCGCGTCCAAGTCCCGCATCGTCATCGGCCGCGGCGCCGACTGCGACGTCGTCCTGCCGCACCCTCTCGTCTCCCGCTACCACGCCCTCCTCGAGCGCCGGCCGGACGGGCTGCGCCTCAGCGACCTGTCCAGCGTCAACGGCGTCTTCGTCGCCGGCCGCCGCATCACCGACCCCGTCTTCATCAAGGAAAGCGAACAGGTCGGCGTCGGGCCGTTCCTCTTTTCGCTCCGTCAAGGCGTCATCCATTCGCTCGACAACGGCCGCAGCCTCCGCCTGGAGGCGCGCGGCCTGGAGAAGGCCATTCCGGTCGGCCGCGGTCAGACGCGCAAGCTGCTCGACGGCATCGACCTCGTCGTGCGGCCCGGCGAATTCGTCAGTCTGCTGGGGCCGAGCGGTTCCGGCAAGAGCACGCTCATGGACTGCCTCAACGGCCGGCGCCGCGCCACCGGCGGCAAGGTACTGGCCAACGGCGAGGATTTTTACCGCCACTTCGACAACTTCCGCCAGTCGCTCGGCTACGTCCCCCAGAAGGATATCGTCCATTACGGCCTCACCGTCCAGCGCGCCCTCTACTACACCGCCTGCCTGCGCCTGCCCACCGACACGGCCCGCGACGAAATGCGCCACCGCATCGAATCGGTCATGAAAGAGATGGAATTAGGGCCTCATCGGGACACGCTCGTCGCCAACCTGAGCGGTGGCCAGATCAAGCGCGTCAGCCTCGGCGCCGAGCTGTTGGCCAAGCCCTGCCTGCTTTACATCGACGAGGCCACCAGCGGCCTCGACGCCGGCACCGAGTCGCGCATGATGCACCTGTTCCGCCGCCTGGCCGACGACGGCCGTTCCATCCTCTGCATCACGCACAACGTCGATAACGTCGAGCGGTGTCACCTCGCGCTGGTGCTGGCCCGCGGCAAGCTTATCTACCTCGGCCCGCCCGGAGAGGCGCCGAAGTACTTCGGCGTCGCCCGCATCAGCGAGATTTACGACCGTATCAGCGGCAAATCGGTGGAGGAGTGGGAGAAGGAATACCGTTCCAGCGACTTGCACAAGGAGTTCGTGGCCAAACGGCAGGCCGAGTCCGACGGGCCGGGGCCGCCGGCCGTGGCGCCGCGCCTGTCGCCGCAGCTGGGCGAGAGCAGCACGGCGAACCGGCCGGCGCCGGGCAAGCCGCTGGCCGACCGCTTCCGCCGCCTGACCGAACAGTACCTCCACTTCTGGCAGCTGCTGACGCCGATCCTGGACCAGTGGCGGCAGTTCCGCGTGCTGACGGCCCGCTACGTCGAGCTGCTCCTGGGCGATCGGCGCGGCCTGGTCCTGCTGCTCTTGCAGGCGCCCATCGTGGCCGTGGTCATCCTCATCGGCTTCTGGGACACGCCGTTCCGCGGCGTCGTCAGCCCCTTTGACGCCTACGTCGGCGCCAAGGGCGAGTTGACCGGCGACGCGAAAAAGGTCCTCGGCGAGTGGGAAATGAAGATCCCCATGGGCGGCAAGACCGTCACGATGACCGGGGCGGACGCCTACGACGTCTACCGCAAAGCGACCAAACAGGCGCCCCCGTTCCACTCGATCCCCGGCAAGGAGGCGCTGGCGAAACAGGTGCAGGAACACAGTCCCATTGAGATCGATTTCAAGGGTCAGAAGTTCACGCTGACGGACGCCGAGTGGCAGGAGGTGCGCCAGGACTTCGAGCGGTTGAACCCGCGCAACAGCTACATGCTGTTGTTCATGGTGGTCGTGGTGGTGATGTGGTTCGGCTGCAACAACGCCGCCAAGGAGATCGTCAAGGAGGAGGCGATTTACAGCCGCGAGCGGGCGGTCAACCTGGGCGTGGCGCCGTACCTGGCCAGTAAGTTCCTGGTGCTGAGCGTCGTCACGATGCTGCACGCGCTGATCCTGATGACGGTGGTGTTCGGGGTGCTGGAAGGGCGGGCGGCGTTCTTTCCTACCTACTCCGCGCCGCCGCCGGACTTCCAGATTGGCTATGCGGCGCAGTTTGGCGTGCTGGCGCTGTTGTCGATGACCGGCGTGGCGTCGGGCCTGCTGCTGTCGGCGTGCGTCGCCACGCCGGATCGGGCCAACGCGCTTCTGCCTTATGTGCTGATCCCGCAGTTCATTCTCGGCGGCGGCTTTTTGAGCGTGAAGGAAGGGATGCTGCCGGTGCTGGCGTGGTTCTTGTCGCCGGTTTACTGGGCCTATCGCGCCGTGCATCTTGGCGCCAACCAGCTGCCCGAAACGTTCCCCGGCTGCGTCGATTACATCGACGAACTGGGGCTGCCCTGCGCGGCGCTGGTCGGAATGACGGTCGTGCTGCTGGCGCTGACGTTCTGGCGCTGCGCAGCAAGGAGGCGTAAATCGTTTCGCCGCGACCCGAAGGGGAGCGCGGAGGGCACGCGCTCCCCTTCGGGTCGCGGCGAAACGCTCGTTCACTTCGTTGGGTCGGCCAGACGGCCGAGGAAGAGGATGCTGCCGTTGCGCGTGTCGCGGATGAGGAAGATGAACGGATGGTCCGCCCGGAACTCCGGCGTCACCACCCGGGCGCTCGTCGACTCAACGATGACCCCGGTGGCGGCGGCCGCTTCCGTGCCCTCCTCGTTCACATCGACGTAGGCCTTGTGAATGACGTCTTGAATACACAGTTCGCCGGGGTCGCCGCCGATGCCGGAGAAGTCCGCCCGGTCGGTGAACGCCACCGGCATGCCCATTTTCGAGAGGACGCCTTTCATCCCCATTTGCTGCGTCGTCTTGAACTTCGGCAGCGTGACGACGACTTCCTGCTTGTACAGCTTGCCGATCCAGCCGGCCAGCTTATCGGTCGTGAGATCCTTCTCCACGTCGGCCAGGCCGTCGATCTTCTTGGGCAGCAGCACCACCATCGACAGGTCGCCGTTGGCGTAGGGCATCTCCAGCGCCTGGAACGAGCCGCCGTCGAAGTAGCCGAACTTGCCCTTCTGAGACATCAGAGGAGCGTCCACCTTCTTCTCGGCGCTGAGGTGGAACGGGCCGTCATGCGTTGCATCTTTCTTGAACTGGCTGGCCCAGTCGCCCTTAAAATAGATCGCGTTGGTCAGCACCAGGCGCGTGCTCGCATCCAGCACACCCTGCGGAATCAAGTCCTTGATCTTGTCGTTGGTCTGCTTTTCCACCCAGGCGTTGATGGTCTGACGGGCCTGCTCCGTGGCGCCCTTGAAGTCCACGTCGTTGAGGCCGCCGCCGTAATCGTCCTTGGCGATCTGGAGGAAGTCGGCCTTGAAGGGATAGCCCTTCTGCCCCCACAGCGCGTTGGCCGTGCTGAGCTGGTAGCCGCGCTTCCCTTCCATCGGTTCGCCATTCACCTGATTCAGGAGGGCGGCGAAGCCGGCGTTCAGTTTGTCCTGGCCAAGATCGAAATGGAGCGTTTTGTCTATCTGGGCGGCGGTGTCGCCCTTGGCACCGGCGCGAGTCATGGCCAGCGCGGTCGAGATGCTGTACGGCGAGAAGAACAGGTTGCCGTCCTGCCTGCGCAGCTTGGCGTACAGGTCGAGGGCGAACTGCGTATCGCCCCGGACGACGGCGGCGCGGTCGGCGTTGGCGTCGTTGGGCTTTTCCGCGGTGCCGACGGCGGCGACGAGCGCCAGGACGGCGCGGCCAGCAGACCCGCAACAAGGAGGTGCTTCATGGGTATCCTCACGCTTCGATTCGAGACGGGCTTCGGAACGGCCGCGCGGGACGGCCGGCGCTAATGAGACGATTCGGAACGGACGATAGTTTGCCGGAAGCCGCCCTCCCTACACGAACTCGACCTTGCACGCCAGCGCAGCGCGCAGTCGGGCGAGGTAGTCGCGGCGCGGTATTTCCACGGCCCCCAGCCGGGCTGTGTGGTCGTTGAGATATTGCACGTCGAAGAGCCGAAAGCTGCGTTCCCGCAGGCGTTGCACGAGATGCACCAGCGCCACCTTGGAGCCGTCGCGGATACGGGTGAACATCGACTCGCCGGCAAACAGGCCGCCGACCGCCACGCCGTAGACGCCGCCGGCCAGCTCGCCGTCGCGCCACGCCTCGACGCTGTGCGCCCAGCCGAGACGGTGCAGCGTCGTATAGGCGTCGATCATGGCCGGCGTGATCCAGATCCCCTGGCCGGGACGGTCGGCGCAGCCGCTTATCACCGCGCCGAAGGCCGTATCGATCGTGGTGGTAAAGCAGCCGGAGCGGATCGTGCGGGCCAGGCGGCGCGAGACGTGGAGACCGTCCAGCTCGAAGACGGTCGCGGGTCGGGCGACCACCACAGGATCGGCGTGGTTGCATCGAACCACGGGAAGATGCCGCGGCCGTACGCTTCTAGCAGGCGCGTCGGGCCGAGGTCGCCGCCCACGCCCACCAGGCCGTCGGCGTCGGCCCGCGCGGGGTCGAGAAAGAAGCTCTTGGGCATAAAGAAAATGATGAATGATGAATCAAGCACTCCGAAATTCATCATTCATCGTTCATCATTCCAAAGGGTCACTTGCTGTCCGCCGGGAAGCCGCGTTCCTTGCCGCCGCGGACCATGACGACGCCGTCGTAGGCGTTGCCCTTCTGCGAAGTCACGACGTAGCCCCAGTCGATGGGGCCGAACATCTTGTCCAGCGCGTCGGCCACGGGGATCGGCTCATCCTTCTTGGTCTTCTTGTTCATGGTCGAGAAGGTGAAATTGTGATTGAGCTTGATGGTGCCGTCGGTGGCGGTCTTGAATTTCAGGCCCGGCACCTGGCTTTCCAAATCGTCGAGCATGTCGCGCGTCGGCGTGTCCTGGTAGTCGCAGGACACCTTGGTCTGGAGCAGCTCTCGTGTTTTTTTGGCCTTGGGCGTATCGTCGTCGCCCTTGTCGGCGCGGAGGCCGGCGGACAGGCCGATCAGGACCGCGACGGCGGCGGAAAGGATAAGCAAACGGCGCACGGTCAACCCTCCGATTGGCGCGGGCGATACTGGGGTCATCCTACACGGATTTAGTCCCGCGCGGAAGCAAAATGGTTCCCGGTTGGGATCCGGTTGGATGCGCCACGACGGCGACTGCCCACCGGGGCGTCCGCCGGGTATGCTGAGGGAGGGGCCGACGCGCTCCTGCCTCCGTCGGCGCCCGTGGAAATCTCACGGCTGCCGCGGTACAACGGAGGCGTCTCTCCGCGTCCGACTCGGGGTGTCTCATGCCGCGGTTTGCCTGGATGAGTCCGCTGCTCGCTCTGCTGTGCCTGCCGGCCGCCGGCCGCGGCGACGATCCACCGCGGCCGGCCGACGTGCAGGCGCTCCAGGATCTCATCGAAAAAACCATCGCCAAGGCGGAGCCGTCCATCGCCTGTATCCTCGTCTCGCGCAGCGACGACTACCGCCGGTTCGAGTCCACCCACTACGACGAGGCTTCCGGCCGTCTCGGTCGGTTCGACGGCCCCGCGCTGCTGCGGCAGTATTTCCCGGAGGACATGACGGAGCAGGCGCAGGAAACGCGCCGGCTGGTCAAGGAGCTGGACCTGAGCAGCCCTGATGTGGTCCCGGAGTCGTACGGCAGCGGCGTGGTGGTGGACGCCGACGCCGGCCTGGTGCTGACGATGGCCCACGTCGTCCACAATGCGACGAAGGTCTACGTCCGGCTGCCCGGCGGACGCGGCAGCTGGGCCGACATCCACGCCGCCGACCCGCGCAGCGACCTGGCCGTGCTGAAGCTGATCGACCCGCCGGCCGGCCTGCGCGGCGCTCCCATTCGGCGACGGTGCGCACTTGCGCAAGGGGCAGTTCGTGATCGGCCTGGCCAACCCGTTCGCGGCCGGTTTCCGCGACGGCAGCCCCAGCGCCTCGTGGGGCGTCATCAGCAACCTGCACCGGCGGGCGTCCGGCGTGACCGGCGAGATCGAGCGGCCCGGCGTGAAGCCGACGCTGCACCAGTACGGCACGCTGGTGCAGACCGACGTGCGGCTGGCGCTGGGTTGCAGCGGCGGGGCGCTGCTCAACCTGGACGGCGAGCTGATCGGTCTGACGACGGCGCAGGCGGCGCTGGCCGGCAGCGAGGCGCCGGGCGGCTACGCGGTCCCGCTCGACGCGCCCATGAAGCGGATCATCGAGGTGCTGATGCGCGGCGAGGAGGTCGAATACGGCTTTCTGGGCGTCTCGTTCCAGCCGGACGACCAGCCGGGCCGGGGTGTGATGATCCAAGGCGTGGCGCCGGGATCGCCGGCCCAGCGGGCGGGCCTGGTGCGCGGCGACCGGATCACGGCCATCAACGGCGCCCCGATCCGCGATATCGACGATCTGTATTTGCAGATCGGCATCGGCCTGGCCGGCGGCGCCGCCCGCATCGAGGTGGTGGGCGGCGGCAATCGGACCCGGACCTGTACGGCGACGCTGACCAAGTCGTACACGCCGGGAAATGCGATCGCGTCGCACCGTCCGCCGGCCGTCGGCGGCCTGCGGGTGGACTATGTCAGCATTCTGGCCCAGCGGGTCGGATTGCAGCAGTTGCCGCAGGGCGTGGCCATCCGCGAGGTCGCGCCGGACAGCCCGGCCGACAAGGCCCGGCTGCAGGTGGACTACATCATCACGAGCGTCAACGGCCAGCCGGTGACGACGCCGGCCGAATTCTACGCGGCGGTTGCCAAGGCGGACGGCCCGATCGACCTGATGGTCACCAACCTGGAAGGCCGCGAGGATCATGTGAAACTGGATCTCAAATAAAGGATTTCACCACAGAGTCACAGAGAACACAGAGAAGACAAAATCAATTGTCGAAGGAACAGCACGCTCCGGAATTATTCTCTTTCTTCTCTCTGCGCTCTCTGCGTTCTCTGCGGTGAAATCCTTCTTCAGTGAGTCGATATGCGATACGCCATCTGCAATGAGACGTTCGAGGGCTGGGACCACCGGCGCGTTTGCGAGTTCGTCGCCGGGCTGGGCTATCGCGGTCTGGAGATCGCGCCGTTCACCCTGGCCGGCCGTGTCACCGACGTGTCGCCCGAACGGCGGCGCGAGCTGCGGCGCCAGGCCGAGGACTGCGGACTGACGCTGTTCGGTCTGCACTGGCTGCTCGCCCGCACCGAGGGACTGATGCTCACCTCGCCCGACACCGCCGTCCGCCAGGCCACGGCCGACTACCTGGCGGCGCTGGCCCGCTGCTGCGCCGACCTCGGCGGCGACGTGCTCGTGTTCGGTTCGCCCGCCCAGCGCCGCGTTCCCGACGGCAAGACGCGGGCGGAGGCTGTCGATTACGCCGTCGATTCGTTCCGTCGGGCGCGAGCGCCATCGCCGACGCCGGTGTGCGCCTCTGCCTGGAACCACTCGCCGCGCCCGAGGCCGACTTCATCAACACCTGCGCGGAGGCCGTCGAGATCCTCGACCGCATTGGCGATCCGCATTTCCTTCTGCACCTGGATGTCAAAGCGATGTCATCGGAAGAGACGCCGATCCCCGAGCTGATTCGGCGCCACGCGGGTCGCACGGGCCACTTCCACGCCAACGACGCCAACCGTCGCGGCCCCGGCTTCGGCGCCGTCGATTTCGTCCCGATCTTCCGGGCGCTGCGGCAATCCGGCTATAACGGATGGGTTTCGGTTGAGGTGTTCGACTACACTCCCAACCCAGAGACGATCGCGCGGGAGAGCCTGCGGTACATGCGGGAATGCGAAACTTTGGCGAGCGGGGTCGCGTAGCGCCCCGAGTGCGCCGATACTCGGGGCGCTACGCGACCCCGCTCGCCAAATTGACGCAAAGGAGACCCATGAAGCGCACCATCCTCGTCCTCGCCCTGCTCACCTGCGCTGTGGCAGGCCGCGCCGACGACGCCCTGCAAGCCGGTTTCGGCGAGGCCGACGTCACCCCCACCGTCGGCGGCGACAAGCCCGTCTACATGGCCGGATTCGGCTATAACCGCAAGGCCACCGGCGTTCACGACCGCCTCAAGGCCCGCGCCGTCGTTCTCAAGAGCGGTCCCACGAAGATCGCCCTGGCTTGCGTGGACCTCGTCGGCTTCTTCCTGCCCAACGTGGAACACGTCCGCGACAAGCTGCCCGGCTTCGATTACGTCCTGGTTTCCAGCACCCACGATCACGAAGGGCCGGATTCGCTCGGCCTATGGGGTCCGACGCCTTTTCAGCGCGGCGTCGATCCCGATTACCTGCAAATTGTCGAGAAGCAGATCGTTCAGGCCGTGCGCGACGCCGACGCCGCCGTGCAGCCGGTTGCCGCCCGCATTGGCTCCGTGCAGGCGCCGGAGTTGCTGCGCGACGACCGCGAACCCTACATCAAGCACGACGAGCTGGTCGCCCTGGAGTTCCGCACCGTCAAGGACGACAAACCCGCTGGCCTGGTGGTGCAGTGGAACTGTCATCCCGAAACGCTAGGCTCGAAGAACACCGAGATCAGCGCCGACTTCGTCGGCTATACCGTGTCGGCGTTGCAGGACGCGCACCACTGCCCCGTCGTGTACCTGAGCGGCACGGTGGGCGGCCTGATGACTTCGCTGGGCGTGGAGGTGAAGGAGGCCGACGGCAAGGAACTGAAGGACGGCACGTTCGAGAAGACGGAGCGCTACGGCCGGCTGCTGGCGGAGGCGGCGGACAAGGCACTCCAGAACGCGCAGCCGCTGCGGCTGACGCCGCTGGGGGCGCACCGGTGCACGGTGTTTTTGCCGCTGGACAACAAGCTCTATCTGGTGGCCCGGCAGCTGGGTGTGCTGGTCCGGGAGGGCTACATCTGGTCCGGCGACCCCTACAAGGCGGAACCGGCGGACACCAAGAAAGATGCGGACAAGCCCCTGTGCGTGCGTACCGAGATCGGCTATCTGCGGCTGGGCGAGCTGGACGTGGCGGTCATTCCGGGCGAGATTTATCCGGAATTGGTGCTGGACAAGGTGCAGGATCCGCCGGACCCCGGCGCCGACTTTCCGGATGCGCCGATCGAGCCGGCGATCTACAAGCAGTTGCACGGAAAATACCGGATGCTCATCGGCCTGGGCAACGACGAGATCGGTTACATCATCCCGAAGCGACAGTGGGACGAGAAGCCGCCGTACTGCTACGGCCGTAAGCAGGCGCAGTACGGCGAGGTCAACAGCCTCGGGCCGGACACGGCGCCGCTGCTGTGCCAGGCGTTCAAGGAGCTGGTCCACGGGGACGATACGAAACGCCCCTGAGCAACACCGTTTAGCCGCGACCCGCAGGGGAGCGCGTTCTCCCACGCGCTCCCCTGCGGGTCGCGGCTAAACGCTCACGCCGGCCGCTCGCCGGCGCCGATACCGTATGGATGCCCCGGCCCCGAAGGGATTCACCATGCCATCCGACCGCGCCGCCCACTTCGCCGCCCTGTCCGACGACCTGCAAGCCTTCCGCCACTACATCCAGGCCGAGCGCGGCCTGGCCGCCAACACGCTGCTGGCCTACGGCCGCGACCTCGACCGTTTCGCCGGATGGGTCGCGGGCGCCGGCCTTGCCGACTACCTCCGGCCCTCCCTCCGCGACCTCACCCACTACCTCGAATTCCTCCGCGCCGAAAACCTCGCCCCGCCGAGCGTCGCCCGCCATCTAGTTTCATTAAAGGTCTTTTATCGCTTTTTGCGCCTGGAGGAACGCACCAACGAAAGCACGGTCGAGTTGCTCAGCTCGCCGTCGCTGTGGGAGCGCATCCCGCAAGTGCTCAGCCCCGAAAGCGTCGTCAAGCTGCTGGAGGCGCCGCAGCCGCTCGACCGCTTCTTCCTGCGCGACCGGGCCATCCTCGAAACGATGTACGCCACCGGCGGTCGGGCCTCGGAAGTGGTGAAGCTGAAACTGGAGGATACATACCTGGATTCGGGCTTTTGCAAGTGCTTCGGCAAGGGGAGCAAGCAGCGCATCGTGCCGCTGGGCCGCATGGCGATTAACGCCCTCCGCGCCTACCTGGAAGGGCTGCGGCCGCGCCTGACGCTGCACGCCCCGGACGCGCCGTGGGTGTTCGTCAGCCGCGGCGGCCGGGGACTGACGCGCGTCATGCTGTGGGTGCTGGTCAAGAAATACGTCCGCCGGGCCGGCCTCAACGCCAAGTCCAGTCCGCACACGCTTCGCCACAGCTTCGCCACGCACCTGTTGGCCGGCGGCGCCGATCTGCGCACCGTGCAGGAGCTGCTCGGCCACGCCAACATCCGCACCACGCAGCAGTACACCCACGTAGACCGCGAACGGCTCCGCGCCGTCCACGAGAAGTTCCACCCGCGCGGCGGAAAACAGGACGGCCCGCCTGTCGGGACAGGTGGGCCGTGAGGGAGCGCAAAAATCGGTGGTGCACTTCGGAGGACGAATCAGCCGCCGGATCGCATGAACAGCTTCACGGGCACGAGGTGAATGCTGTCCTCGCCCGGGATCTTGGCCTCTTGAGGGGTGAACTCGCCGGGAAAGGTCCACAGGAACGTGTCCATCTTGATGTCGTGCGCCCGTGGATCTCTGGGGCCGCGGTTGTCCATCACCAAGTCCACATACTTCTTTATAAAAGCTTGGGTGTCGCCAACGCCGAGAAGCTGACTTCCACCCAGCTTGGTGCCGCCGATCGGCTTAACGTCGGTGAACTGCAGCTGGCTCTTGATCCTCTCCTCGTTCCAGCTCGGGTTGTCGTGGCGCACCTTGTTCTCGATCGAATGCAACTGCGTCTTGGCCAGCGTCCCGGCCGATTCGTTGTCCTTGCCGTAGATGAACACCATCGGCACCTTGTTGGTCCCGGACACGTCCACCATCCACTTGTGGACGTCGGACGGCACCTCGCGCCCGCCGAGTTTGGGGCTGAGATCCAGCCATACGGCGCAGGCCTCGTCCCGCCCTTCCGGCGCATCGAGGGTCGGCCGCCCGGTCTTCGGGTCAATGCCGCTGATCTTCTGAAGGTGCCACTGGGACTCCATCCACATGGCACCGATCGTGGCGCCCTCCCCGGCCCCGATGACGATCAGGTTGGAGGAGTTGGCCTGGCCGGTGCTGCTGTGCTTGTCCAGGTAGGATTTGGCCGCGGCGACGTCGTTGACGAGGTAGGGGTAGTACTCGTTCGACCGATTGTCGAAGTCCTTGTGGTCGATCGTGTCCGGCGGCGGGTTCTTGTTGGCGAGCTGGGGCATGTATTCGCGGTTGTATCGTCCCTTGATGGGATCCCAGAAGTCCGGGCTGACCTTGTGGCTGTTGCCGAAGCCGCGGAAGTCGAAGCTGAGGACGGAGTAGCCGCCGTCCGAGAGCGCTTTGGCCAGGTCGTCCCAGTTGTCCTGGTGGCTGCTGCCGCCGCCCTTCCCGACGTTATGCAGGAGCAGCACCGTCGCATTTTTGTCCTTGGCGGCGCGACCGGGGTGGATTTGTAGAAGGTCCCTTCGAGGGTGACGCCGTCGAGGGTGTCGAAGGTGACTCGATCGCCTTCGCCGGCCCGCGGCTCGCGGCGCACGCCGCCACGCCCAGGGCGCCCATGAGAAAGAGTCGGAACCCGATTCGCATTGCCGATACCTCCGGGAGAAGTGCGCACCAACTGCTCTCTTTTGATCTTAAAGCGGCGCCGGGTTGGGGTCAAGCAATTGGGGCGAGCGGCCGGCGTCAGCCGGCTGATGCGTTCCCTTGTCGCCGACGGTATGCTACATCAGCCGGCTGACGCCGGCCGCTCGCCTGGGCCGACCGGAGACCGTCGCATGATCTACCGCAACCTCACCGAGCTGCACCGCCGGCAGGCGGAGCGCCTGGGACCGCGCTCGGCCCTGCGATTCAAGCGCCACGGCCTCTACCACGACCTGAGCTGGGACGACTACCGGGTCGAGGCGCTGGCCGTCGCCGCCGCCCTGATCGACGCCGGGATCGCGCCCGGCGACCGCGTCGGCCTGCTGGCCGAAAACCGCGTCGAATGGCTGATCGCCGACATGGCCATCCTCGCCGCCGCCGCCGTCAACGTGCCGCCGCACGCCCCGCTCACCGCCCGCCAGATTCACTATCAGTTCCGTGACGCCGGCGCCCGCTGGCTGATCGTCTCCACGCGCGCCCAACTCGATAAAGTGCGACAAATCCTCTCCCAGTTACCGGAGCTGCGCGGCGTCGTGCTGATGGACGGCGAAGCGCCGGAAGACGACGCGACGTCATGGCGAGGCTTCGTTCAGCGCGGCCGGCGGGCGCTGCCCCGACAGGCGGAGGAATTGCGGTGGCGGGAGGAGCGGCTGGGGCCGGACGACCTCGCCACGATCATTTACACGTCGGGCACGACCGGCGACCCCAAGGGCGTGATGCTGACGCACGGCAACCTGCTGAGCAACAGCCTGGCCGCGCTGGAGGTGATGCCGTATGGGCCGGGCGATTTGGTGCTGAACTGGCTGCCGCTGACGCACATCTACGCCCGCACCGTGGACCATTACATCTGCATGGCGTCGGGGACGCCGGTGGCCCTGGCGGAGTCGGCCGACGCCCTGGTGCAGAACCTGGACGAGGTGCGGCCGACGCACCTGGCGTCGGTGCCGCGCTTCTATGAAAAAGTGCTCGCGTCCGTGGCGGCAACCGACGCGGCGGAGACGGGCCGGCGGCTGCGCAAGGTGTTCGGCCCGCGCATCGCCTGGATGAATTCCGGCGGGGCGCCGCTGCCGCCGGCCGTGGCGCGAGCCTACCACGCGGCGGGACTGCTGTTGCTGCAAGGCTATGGCCTGACGGAGACGGCGCCGATCATTTCCTTCAACTGCCCGGATCATTACAAGCTGGACACGGTTGGTCGTCCCCTGCCGGGCGTGGAGGTGCGCATCGCCCCCGACGGCGAGGTGCTGACGCGCGGGCCGAACGTCATGAAAGGCTATTGGAACAACCCGACGGCGACGGCGGAGGCGATCCGCGACGGTTGGCTCTGCACCGGCGACCTGGGCGCACTGGACGCCGACGGCTTCTTGCGCATTACAGGTCGGAAAAAGGATCTTCTGGTGCTGTCCAACGGCAAGAAGGTGGCGCCGGCCTGCGTGGAGGGGCTGCTGCTGGCCGAGCCGTGCATCGATCAGGCGGTGGTGTGCGGCGAGGGGCGCAACTACCTGTGCGCCCTGCTGGTCCCGGCGTGGGAAAATGTCCGCCGGGCGCTGCGGGACGAGAGGGTCGCGCTGGACGGCGAGCCGGAGGAGTGGGCGAGGCGGCCAGAGGTGTACGGCCTGCTGGAGCGGCGGGTGCGGGCGGCGCTGGCCGACCTGTCGCCCGCGGAGCAGGTGAAGAAGTTCCTGATCCTGCCCCGGCCGTTCAGCGTAGCGGCGGACGAGCTGACGGTGAGCCTTAAACTGCGGCGCAATGTGGTGCTGGAACGCTACGGCCGGCAGGTGGAGGAACTGTATCGGTGTGCCTCGCAGTAGGGAATAAGAATCGGTTCCAAAAGGGCGGGGAGACCCCGCCCCTACAGTGGATTCTTCGGTAGGGGCGGGGTCTCCCCGCCCTCCTCTACTCGTTACCAGTCCGAGCCAAGAACCTGGCCGTCGTTGGGGAAGACGGCGTAGGTCCACGTCTGCATCCCGACGCCGGTGTTCACCAGGCGAACGCTGCCGTCGCCCATGCCGACCATCAGGCCGCCTGGGTAGAAGCTGTTCAGCAAGGTCTGGTTGCACGCGGCCGCGCCGGGCTGCGGCTGGAAGGGGGTCGTCGCGTAATTGAATATCGTCTGGCCGTTCGCGCCGTAAGCGTCGTTGGAGTGGGTTCCACTGGAGTAGGCGCCCCGGCGGCCCACCAGCTAGGCGGGTACTGATTGGCGCCGGGGCCGGATCCTTGGCCGTCCTCGCCCCAGATGTGCTGGCCGCCGCCGCAGATGCACCAGCGCTCCATGAACACGATGGTGACCGATTGGCCGTCCGAGAACGTCCTCGGGATGCTGGAGAAGCCCTCGTTCTCGCCGTGGAAGACGTACCAGTTGGAGGCGTAACTGGTGGCGCCGCGGTTGCCCCAGGTCAGGGTGTTGGCCGGCATCGACGGATCGCCGGGGCTGGCGTAGCTCTTGAACACGGCGCCGCTGTTAAAGGACCAGGTCACCGTATTGTTATAGATGTTGCCGCCTTCCATGTAGGGCAGGATAAAGTACAAGAGCGTGCCGTGCTCGGCAGGGGGGGTGGCAACGTGAGTGAAACCGGTGCCGGGGAAGAAACCGACCGCGTTGGGCAGCATACCGTTGGCGTCATTGCAGGAATGCAGCGCCAGCGACATCTGCTTGAGATTGTTGGCGTCCGAGATGCGGGCGGCGGCCTCGCGGACCTTCTGCACGGCCGGCAGTAACAGGCCGATCAGGACGGCGATGATGGCGATCACCACCAGCAGCTCGATCAGCGTGAAGCCGCGCGGCTTCGCCCACGTGCGTAACCGGGCCATGTTCCCTCCCTGAGAGATAAATACGAAGGACGGCAGGTGGGCTGCCGGAACGCCCGGCCGCGCGACGGACTCCACGGAGATGGGGCTATTGGACGCCCACGTCGCTCCAAGGAAAGTTAATCCAATGCCTCGCGAAAGCCCGTCATCCACGAGCACGATCAAAGGGAGATTTATCTTTTCATCGCCACCGGCCGTCGTCAAGAAAAAATGAGACTTTTTTGAGTATGAAGAGATGTTAATCCCATAAATAGCGTCGGCGCCCCGTCGGAACCGCAAGAAGCTGCCCTTCAGGGAGCGGAGAGGTGCGCCTTCAGAAAAGCGTCAATTCCGTCCGGTCGGGCGATGGTCTGCTTGAGCGCGATGCGGCCGGTTGCGTCAATCACGATCACCTGATTCTGGCCGCCTCCGTACAGGTTCTGGACGCTTCCAGGGCCGTCCACATCCACCAGCACGCACGCCCTCGGCTGCTTCGCGGAGCAATACAACCGCGCCCGGCGGCGCGGTCCTCCCCCTCCCGCGTCTGGGGCAGAACGGGCAGTTCCTCCTGGCTCGTGAGCATTCGCATCCCGGCTTCGTCGGGATGGGCTTCCCGGCAATAGATGAACAGGAACTCCGCTTTGCCCTCGTCCCTTCGGGCGAGGTCGTCCATGCCCTCCGCCGCCCCGACGCAGTACGGGCAGGTGGCGCTGCCGAACTCGATGACGAGCGGCGTCCGGCCCAGGCGATCCGACAGCCGGTAGTCCTTGCCGTCCAGGTCTTTCAGCACGAAGACCGGGGCCGGCTCACCGACGGCTGGTTTGAGATCGGCAAACTCCACGGGAAGCGGTTTCAGCCACGCCTGCACGGCGACGATTGCGGCCGCAGTCAGGAAGAGCGCGAGAAAGCAGGCGGCGGCGCCTGCCGCCAGGCCGACAAAGAAGCGCGAGCGGCTTAGGCCCCGACGGGCCGGCGGGGTTGGCAGTGCGTCAATAGGAGTGCTCCTAAAGGCCGTTCGCGGGTATTCTCTGGAACGCGCTCTCCTTAAGGATCTTATCCTCAAGGATAGTAAGACTCGAACGCTGGGACGAGGATACCATGAAACGGGCATGCTCACGCCTCCCGCTCATATCGCTCGCCAATTCGCCTTGCTTGGGGGACGATTCTCGCCTATCTTCCGTCCCCGGCGGCAATTTCTTCCCCTGGCCAAGGGCGCCGGACAAGGCGAGTGATCCATGTCCCTTCAGGACAAAGCGGAGGCGAGAGCGACCGATTCCCTCAACGGCTTCCTTCGCCGCTGGAGACGAAACGCCTCGCACGCCGGCCTCGTGGCGGTGGCGCTGGCCGTCCTCGTCGGCGCCGTGGTGGTGTTCGCTCTGTTCGCCTGCCAGAGCATCGTCGGATGCGGGCGAACCTTCTCCCCCACGCCGCATTGACGAATTCCGAAGTCCCCGAATGCAGCCGAACCGAAATCCCTTGCTTGCGCCGCGGGCTGGTCCGAAGATGGGATGCACGGCGGGTTTGTCACAAGATCATCTCGCCGCCGACGAATAAGGCCATAGCATCCCGACGCCTCCCGCGGAGTCCCCTCATGAGCTGGAAGGACAAAGTCGTCGGCCTGTACAAGCGCTTCGGCGCGCCGGCCAAGTTCGCCGCCAAACTGGTCCTCGGTGCTGTCGTGCCGGGCGGCTCGGCCGTCGTCACGCTGGTGGAGGCGGCGCTGGACTGCGTCCACGAAACCGTTCGGGACGAGATCGAGTTGGTCGAGGCCGAGATGCCGGCGGCCACGGCGGCGGACCTCCAGCGCCTGGAAGGCGTACTCGACCTGCTCTCCGGCGACCTGGGGGCGCTGACGGCCCAGATGGCGGCGCTGGAACAGCTGCCGGATGTGGCGAAGCAACAGCTCGACGTGGCCCTGGCCACCGACGACCGCTGCCGCGCCGCGCTGGGCAAGCTCGACGTGCTGGTCAAGGGCTTCGACGTGCTGCGCGAGCAGAACGCGAAGATTCTCCGAGGTCAGGGCTACGCCGCCGGGATGCTGGAGGAAATCTTGCCGATCATGCGGCGCATGGCCGGCGTCGCCGACTACGTCGAGGATTTGCACGCGGCCGGCGTCACGGGGTCCGAGTTCCGTGCGCTGTTGGCCGTGTTCCGCGACGGGCAGCGCGCCCTGGGAGAGGGACGGATCGCCGAGGCGCAGGCACGGCTGGCGGAGGCGTCGCGGGCCAGGCCGACCTCGGGGGCGGCGGCCGTTGCGCTGGCGGCGGTGCAGGCCGTGGACAACGACCTGGCGGCGGCGGCGACGACGCTCGGCCGGGCCGTGCGGTTGCGGCCGCGCGACGCGGAGTTGGGAGAGCTGCATCGGCGCGTCACGGAAGTCAGTCGCGGCGCCACGCCAGTGGAAACGTCGCGCGTCACCGCCGCGCCGAAGGTCGGGGCCGTGCTGGACGGCTGGAGGCTGGAACAGCTGCTCGGCCGCGGCGGCTGGGGCCAGGTGTTCAAGGCGACGCGGGGCGGTGACGTTCGGGCGCTGAAGGTGATGCACCCCGACCTGTCGCGCGACCCGGTGTTCGTCGAGCGGTTCAAGGCCGAGATCCTGACGCTGGCCGGCCTGCGCGGACACAAGCACCTCGTCGAGATCCACGGCTTCGGCAAGGACGCGGATTGCTGGTACTTCCTGATGGAGTTCATCGAGGGGGTGTCCCTGGAACAGTACCTGATGCGGAAGGGATCGTTGAAGCTGACGCAAGCGGTCCCACTGTTCACGCGGACGGCCGACGGTTTGGCGCTGGCGCATAGCCGCGGCATCGTTCACCGCGACGTGAAGCCGGCCAACATCCTACTCCGCCAGCCGCAGGGCCAGCCCGTGGTTGTGGACTTCGGCTTGGCGGCGCTGGCAGCCGGCTCGGGCCTGACGAAGACCGGCCAGTCGGCGGGCTACACGCCGATGTTCGCCGCCCCGGAGCAGCTGCGCGGCAAGCCGGCCGACGCCCGCACGGATGTCTACGCACTGGCGGCATCGCTGTTCTACGCGCTGAATTACGATAAGCCGGATCGGCGGGAGCCAGATCAGTTCGAACCGGAACACGCGCCGGAGGCACTGCGAGACATCCTCGTCCGGGCGCTGCATCCGAAGCCGGAGAGGCGCTATGCGAACGCCGCGGAGTTCCGCGCAGCTCTCGAAGCCCCCACGGCACCCCCGCCGGCGCCAGTCAAACCGCAACGCAAGCCGGGCGAGCTGTTCACCAACTCGCTCGGCATGAAGTTCGCCTGGATACCGCCCGGCACGTTCCTGATGGGCAGCCCACCAAGCGAACCGGAACGGGAAGATGTCGAGACGCAGCACAAGGTGACGCTGACGAAGGGATTCTGGATGGGCGTCCACCAGGTGACGCAAGCCCAATGGCAGGCGGTCATGGGCGCCAACCCCAGCAACTTCAAGGGCGACTCTCTCCCCGTCGAGCAGATTTCTTGGGAGGACGCCATCGCCTTCTGCGAGGCGCTGGGCCGGAAGGACGGCAAGACGTATCGCCTGCCGACGGAAGCGGAATGGGAATACGCCTGCCGGGCCGGCACGACCAAGCCGTTCCACTTCGGTGCCACGATCTCCACGGATCAGGCCAATTACGGTGGCAATTATACTTATGGAAACGGCAAGAAGGGGGTGTATCGCCGGAAGACGACGCCGGTGGGCAGCTTCCCAGCCAACGCCTGGGGCCTGTACGACATGCACGGCAACGTCTATGAGTGGTGCCAGGACTGGTACGGCGGTGCCTACCCGTCATTCGACTTAACAGATCATCAAGGTGGCTCAAATGGGGAAGCCCGTGTGCTGCGTGGCGGGTCCTGGGGCGACTATCCGGGGCTCTGCCGCTCCGCCAACCGTTATCGGGACGCGCCCGGCAACCGTAACCGCTATGTGGGCTGTCGCGTCTGCCTGTGCCTGGACTGATTTACACTGTCCCCTTTGTCCTCTTACCCTTTGCCCTGATCGCAGCGAGAGTGCCTAGGTGGAGCAGTGGAGCGGCAGCGGCCCGTTTTCTGGTAGAATCCCTTATGCCCGGCTCACAAGCCACTGTCAGTAAGGGAAGGGGTCCGTCATGTCGGGACTGGACGCGCTGCAATCGGTGCAGTTTGTGACCAAGAAAGGAAAGCGCCTCGCCGTCCTCAGTGCGGAAGATTGGGAGGCCCTGATCGAATGGCTGGAAACGCTTGAGGACGTGCAGATCGCGCGGCGGGCGTCGGCCGAGCTGAAAGCTGCCAAGGGCAAACGTCGCCGCGCGGGCTGGTTGGAGTGGGACGCCGTGAAGGACGAACTCGAGTGAGCCGGCGTAACCAAACTGCCTTGGGCGGCCGAATACCCCGGCTCCGAACATGGTCCCTATCCAGGTGTAAACGCCTGGGTTCCTTTTTTTCAGCGGGACGTTTTTGTCCATTTCGAGGCTCTCCAGATCGTATTCTTGCAGCGCATGGCGCGCCACGGCCAGATGGTGCGGCAAGACTTCTTGATCGAAGGGGGCGTCCGGGAGGATGACACTGGCGCCCGTCTGCGCATGCCGGTAAATCCTCGCCTTCCCTTTTTGGGTACGGACGCTGAAACCGAGGGCGCGCAGCCTTTCGTCCAGCTGACGGTATGTAAACGCAGTCTTAGGCATGGTCGATGGCTCCTTCAACCGGACCTACCTCTGAACCGACTGCTACTCCTCGGGGGCGTCGCTCGCAATCGGCCGGCGTATACCGGCGCACTTGGTAGAATACATTATCACCGGGCCACAGGACTCTACCCATGCGATCAGCCGTCGTTTTCGGTGCGAGGACCGTATTATGACCGTGCCATCCTTACTTGAGGAACCAGGCCGCGTGGATGAACCGCAGGCGGCCCAGGAGTATTCCGCCGTTCTCACCCAGGTCGCCGCGGAACACCGGCCGGTGATCGTCCGTCGCAACGGCGCGGATTTGGCCGCCGTGGTCCCCCTAGAACATCTGGAAATGCTGCGCGAAGCCGTAGCGCGCCAGGAAGTGGAGAACGCGGCGGCACAGGTCCATGCGGACCCTGCGCGGCCGACGCCGCGACCGCCGCAAGCGTGGTTTGACGACGACGACAATCCTTTCGAGCCGGAGGAGGAACCGGCGTCGTGAGCCTGCCGCGCCTCCCCCAATTAGGCAGCGTGGTCTGGGTGGAACTGGAGGATGCCAACGGGATCCCCAAGCTCCGTCCGGCCATCGTGGTCACGGCCACGGCCGATATTGCGGCCGGCAAGCCGGTGCGCGTAGTGGCGATAACGACGCGCCTCCTCACACCGCTGCCCCACGATTATGTGCTGCTGCCTTGGGACCGGCAAGGCAAGGCGCGCTCGGGCCTGCGCCGCCGATGCGCCGCCGTGGCCAGTTGGCAGGCGGTGGTCCCGGTCGGCGACGTACAACAAGTGGTGGGCGTCCTACCGCCCACGGTGATCGGAGAATTGTTGGCCAAGGTCGTCGCCTTCCTGTCCCCGCCGTGACCCGTGGGACGCGCCATCCGGCGGAGCGCCGGATCCTGGATCGGCTGGCGCCCACCTACCAGCTCGCAGCGCCAGCAAGGGTTTCGGCGTGATTCCTCGCTCGCGCTTCGGGCTGGTAGGCTGTCTTTACAGCCGAACCTATACTGATAGACTTAGTGAGGATTGTCGCCGCCTCGCCCCTTCCCGGTGAATGCAGGAATCGTTCATGTCCGCCGAACCTTCCACTGCTAACGAAGCGACGCCGGGGACCGCGCCTCCGACCGCCACTCCTCTCAAGCGATCGGGTACTGAGGTCATCAAGGAAAGCAGCCAGGCGCTGCGCGGCGACATCGCCGAGGAATTGCAGCAGGATACTCCCAAATTCAACGACCAGAACAAGCAGCTGCTCAAGTTCCACGGCACCTACCAGCAGGAGGACCGCGACGCCCGCAAGGCCCGCCGCGCCGAGGGACTCGGCAAGCATTACATGTTCATGGTCCGCTGCAAGATCCCCGGCGGCCGCGTCACGGCCGACCAGTACCTCGCCGCTCGACGACCTGGCCGGCAAGCACGCCAACGGCACGCTGCGCATCACCACGCGGCAGGGCATCCAGTTCCACGGCGTCCTCAAGGGCAACCTGAAGGCGACCATCGCCGGCATCAACACCTGCCTGCTGACCACGCTGGGGGCCTGCGGCGACGTGGAACGCAACGTCATGGCCTGCCCCGCCCCGCACCGGCACGACGGGGTCCACGAGGAGCTGCAGGCGACCGCCGCCCGCCTCGCCGCTCACCTGGCGCCGCGCACCGGCGCCTATCACGAAATCTGGCTCAACGGCAAGGCGGTGTCAGCGGAAGAGCACGAACGGGGAAGTCGAGCCGATCTACGGCAAGGTCTATCTGCCGCGCAAGTTCAAGACCGGCCTGGCACTGCCGGAAGACAATTGCATCGACGTTTACGCCCAGGACCTCGGCCTGCTGGCCATCGTCGAGAACGGCCGCATCGTCGGCTACAACGTGCTGGTCGGCGGCGGCATGGGCATGACGCACGGCAACGCCAACACGTTTCCGTACCTGGCCAAGCCGATCTGCTATGTCCCCGCCGGCGACGTGGTTCACGCGGCCGAGGCGGTGCGTCAAGCTGTTCCGCGACCACGGCAACCGGGCCGACCGCAAGCGCGCCCGCATCAAGTACGTCGTCCACGACTGGGGCGTCGAGAAGTTCCGCGAGGTGCTGGCCGGCTACCTCGGCGGAATGCCCGCGCTGCCGCGCCCGGTCGAGGTCAGCGGCTATCGACCTGCACCTGGGCTGGCATCCGCAAGGCGACGGCAAGTGGTTCTACGGCCTGAGCATCGAGAACGGCCGCGTCAAGGACGACGGAGGCGCTGCGCCTCCGCTCCGGCCATGCGAGCCATTGTCGAGCGGTTTCGGCCGGAACTGCGGCTGACGCCGCATGCAGGACATGCTGCTGTGCAACCTCGGCGGCGCCGACTTAGCCGGCCCTCGAACGGATGCTGGACGAGCACGGCGTTCCGCGGCCGGAGCAGTCGCACCGAGTGCGGAAGCACAGCATGGCCTGCCCGGCGATCCCGACGTGCGGCCTGGCCCTGTCCGAGGCCGAGCGGTCGCTGCCCGGCATCCTCGACGAGTTGGAAGCGGAGCTGAAGAAGCTGGGGCTGGAGGACGAATCGCTGAGCGTGCGCATGACCGGCTGCCCCAACGGCTGCGCCCGCCCCTACCAGAGCGACATCGGCATCGTCGGCCGCAGCGGCGACAAGTACGTCCTCTACGTCGGCGGCCACGTGCTGCGGCCACCGGCTGAACTTCGAGTTGAAAGACCTCGTGCCGCGTCAGGACATTGTGCGGTTTTTGCGACCGCTTTTGGTGCATTTCAAGCAGGGGCGGCGGCCGGGCGAGTCGTTCGGCGACTATTGCCATCGGCTGGGTCAGGAACGCTGCCAGGCGTTACTGCGCGACTACCAGATCTAGCGTGGGGCAGGTTTCCAAACCTGCCTCTTCACTATGGCAGGTTTGGAAACCTGCCCCACGGCGCTTACCCCTGCCCCCAGGTGACGACCAGCGCGACAGCGGCCGCAAACATGACCACCGCCGTCGTCCAGCCGAGCGCGTTGATCGACCGGCTGTTGACGCGCTTGCCCATGACCGCCTTGTTGTTCGACACGAGCATAATCACCACCAGCAGCGGTGGGGCCAAAAAACCGTTGAGGACGGCCGTCCAGAACAGGGCCGTCACTGGATTGATCCCCATGTAGTTGATGAACGCCCCGCACACGGTCGCGCCGATGATCAGGGCGTAGAACCGCTTGGCGGCGGCCGGCTTCTTGTCCAGGCCGTAATTCCATCGGAACGCTTCGCAGATCGCGTAGGCGCTTGACCCCGTCAGGATCGGCACGGCCAGAAATCCGGAGCCGACCAACCCCAGCGTCAGCAGGAGCGAGGCCGCGTCGCCGGCCAACGGCTTGAGCGCCTCGGCGGCGTCGGCGGCGGTCTGCACGTCCCTCCGGCCGGCCGTCCACAGGGTCGCGGCCGTGGCCAGGATAATGAAGTACATTACCGCGTTGGAAAAGAGCATTCCGATGTTCACGTCCCAGGCGGCGTAGCTTAGCTCCGCGTCCGTGGCGCCCTTCCGCCTCCAGAGGCGCTTGCGGGTGATCGCCTTTTTTTCTTCCACCTCTTGACTGGCCTGCCAGAAGAAGAGGTACGGCGAAATGGTGGTGCCGAGCAGGGCGACCAGCGTCGCCAGGAAGCCGGCGTCGAACCGGACGGTCGGGATGAAGGTGCCGCCCAGGACGGCCAGGGCGCCGGGCCGGGCGAAAAACGCCGAGGCGATGTACGCCAGCAGGGCAAGCGTCAGCCACTTGAACGTCCGCGCGATAAGGCGATAGGAGCCAAAGATTTGCAAGGCGAGGATCGCGACGACGACGAAGGGGACGTAGACGAGCAACGGGACGGCTGGGATCAGCAGATTCATTCCGGCCGCGATGGCGCCGAGGTCCACGCCGGCGTTGATCGTGTTGGCGGCCAGCAGGAGAAAGACGACGGGAAACAGCAGCCAGCGCGAGTAGTGCTGGCGCAGGACTCCGGCCAGCCCTCGATGACTTACCAGACCCACCTTGGCGCAAATGTACTGGACGGCCACCATAAGCGGGAACGTCACCCACGCCGTCCAGAGGGTGGCGTAGCCGAAGGCGGCGCCGGCCTGGGCGTAAGTGCCGATGCCGGAGGGGTCGTCGTCCGAGGCGCCGGTGATGAGACCGGGGCCGAGGAGCATGAAGAAACGGACGACGGGATTCCGCACGCGCTTGAGACGGGCTTCCAGGGTTCCCGCGACCGGGATCGGGTCAGGCGCCTGGGCGGGTGGAGAGGTCATTCAAAGGTCCGCAGAGGAGGATGAAGATCATGCCGCTTCACCTTCTGCAAATGACGTGCCGCCCTGCTCGCCCCCGACGGCGGCGATCCTCGTAAAATAGCTCTTCGCTCACAGGAGGGGGTCGGCGCATGAAGGTATTA
This sequence comes from uncultured Planctomycetaceae bacterium, assembly GCA_963771935.1. GTDB lineage: Bacteria > Planctomycetota > Planctomycetia > Gemmatales > Gemmataceae > UBA4732. Next base: position 176,547 of record CAVYVK010000001.1, read on the forward strand.
GTGCTAGGCAAGGGCGGCCGCGAACACGCCCTGGTGTGGAAGCTGGCTCAGTCGCCGCGCATCGAGCGCATCTTCTGCGCCCCGGCAACGCCGGCACGGCCGAGGACGGCGCCAACGTGCCGCTGGAACTCGACGACTTCGAACGCCTCATTCGCTTTGCGAAAAAGGAGGGCGTCGGCCTCACGGTAGTCGGCCCCGAGGAGCCGCTGGCCCGCGGGGTCGTCGATGCGTTCCAGAAGGCGGGGCTGCGCATCTTCGGCCCGACGCGCGAAGCCGCCCAGCTGGAGGCCAGCAAGGTGTTCGCCAAGACGCTCATGCGCCACGCCGACGTGCCGACCGCGGAATTCAGGGTCTTCGATCATCCCGATCCCGCCCGTCTCTACATCGGGACGCGCGAGTACCCGGTCGTGGTCAAGGCCGACGGCCTGGCCGCCGGCAAGGGCGTCGTCGTCTGCTCCACGAAGGAGGAGGCGCTGGCCGCGATCGACCGCATCATGGTGCGCGAGGAATTCGGCCGCGAGGCGGGACGGCAGGTGGTGATCGAAAAGCGACTGGAGGGCGAGGAGCTGAGCATCCTGGCGCTGGTGTCGGGCCGGACCATTGTGCCGCTGCCGCCGACGCAGGACCACAAGGCGGCCTTCGACGGCGACGCCGGCCCGAACACCGGCGGCATGGGCGCCTACTGCCCCGCCCCGCTAGCCAAACCGGGGCTGCTCGACGCCGTGGAGCGCGACGTGCTGACGCCGACCGTCCACGCCATGAAGCGCGGCCGGCGGCCGTTCCGCGGCGTCCTCTACGTCGGCCTGATGACGACGCCGCAGGGGCCGCGCGTGCTGGAGTACAATTGCCGCTTCGGCGATCCGGAAACGCAGCCATTGCTGATGCGTCTGCGCACCGATCTGCTGGACGTGCTGGAGGCCGCTGTCGAGGATCGGCTGGACGAATTGCCGTCGGGGTTGGAGTGGGATCCGCAGCCGGCGGTGTGCGTGGTGATGGCGGCGAAGGGCTACCCCGGCAAGTACGAGCGCGGCCTGCCGATCCTGGGGCTGGCGGAGGCGGCGCGGCTGCCGGACGTGAAGGTGTTCCACGCCGGCACGCGCCGCGACGGCGACCGCGTGCTGACCGACGGCGGCCGCGTCCTCGGCGTGACGGCGTTGGGCGACACGCTGGCCGACGCGAAGCGGCGCGCCTATGAGGCGGTCGCGCTCATCCAGTTCCGCGATGCGTTTTATCGCAAAGACATCGCGGACAAGGCGCTCCACGAGGGCGAGCGTCTTTCGTGTCGGTAGATTTCTCAGGCGTCGGCCCCGAAGGCGCACCCTACCCCTTCTCGCTCTTGAACCAGGCGCGTCGGCGGCCAACGGCGTCCGCCCCCGGCTCGGACCCGCGCATCCCGTCGCCCTTGAGCCGCCGGCCGACCACCGCCTCCACGCCGGCCATGCTTCGAGAGAGGCTGCGAGCCGATTTGATAACGACCCCACGCCCTGTCTAGCTCTGGAGAACGCAGTGTTCTGCTCCATTCTCGTATCCGGCTGGCTGGCGACCCTCGGCCCCGCCGACGCCAGGGACATGGAACCCATCCAGCTTTCCAAGGACAAGCACGCCTTCGTCCTCGCCGATTCCGGCCGGCGCTTCATCCCGTGGGGCTTCAACTACGACCGCGATTCCGACGGCCGGCTCATCGAAGATTACTGGGACGGCGAATGGGCGAAGGTGGAACGAGCTTTCGCCGACATGCACCAAATGGGCGCCAACGTCGTGCGCATCCAGCTCCAGTTCGGCAAGTTCATGGACGCGGCCGACAAGCCGAATGACAAACAGCTCGACCGCCTGGGCGATCTGCTCAAGCTGGCGGAGCGCGAACGGCTCTACCTCGATTTGACCGGCCTGGGCGGCTTCCACAAGAAGGACGCGCCCGTCTGGTACGACGCGCTCTCCGAGAAGGACCGCTGGGACGCCCAGGCCCACTTCTGGGAGGCCGTCGCCGGGCGCTGCGCCAAGAGCAAGGCCGTCTTTTGCTACGACCTCATGAACGAGCCGATCGCGCCCGCCAAAAAGGTCGAGTCCGGCGATTGGCTGGCGGGCAAGCTCGGCGATTCGTACTTCGTCCAGTACCTCACGCTCGACCCCGTCGGCCGCACCGGCTCGGAAATTACGCGCCAATGGATTCATCGGCTGACAACGGCGATCCGTAAACAAGACGATCACCATTTGATTACCGTCGGGATGCTGCCGTTCATCCCCGACCAGGTCAGCGACGACCTCGATTTCCTCTGCGTCCACCTCTACCCGCAGGGGAAGAAGGTCGAGGAGGCGCTGAAGACGCTGCACGGTTTCGCGGCCTTCGGTAAGCCGGTGGTGATCGAGGAGACGTTCCCGCTGAGCTGCTCGGAGGAGGAGTTCGAGGACTTCATCGACCGATCGCGCAAGGACGCGGCAGGCTGGATCGGCTTCTTCTGGGGGCAGACGGCGGACGATTTGAAGGACGCCGAAAACGGTCGGGGATGCGGTGACGCGCGACTGGCTGGAGTTCTTCCGGAAGAAGGCCAAGACGATGCGGGCGCGGAGAAATAGTTTCGCCGCGACCCGAAGGGGAGCGCGTCTCCCAACGCGGCTCCCCTTCGGGTCGCGGCGAAACGGGTTCGCCGATCACGAGAACGGGTTGTCCACCGGCGGCGGTCCCTGGTCGCCTGGCTCATTGGGCTGCTCTTGCTCCTTTTTGCCCTTCTCGAGGATGAACCGACCCTGATCGTTCACCGGGCCGGCCTCTTCCCGCAGCTGGCGAATCAGCGTCTGGCCGAATTCCTGCTCGCGCCGCGGCAGGAAGAACTGCCGCCACATCGGACCCGTCGAGGTCGGCATCGGGCTTGCCGGGGGGGGCAGCGAGGCGTCCTGGTAAGCGATCAGGAACTCCTTGTCCTTGTCGCTGCCGCGGAACTGCGGCACGACGCGCTGCTCCACCACCGCGACGTAGAACGTCTTGGCGGGCCGATCCGTGAAGATCAGCGTCTTGCCGGGCGCGTCCAGGGCCAACAATCGGTTCACCAGATTATTCGGGTCGTAGATGTCCTGATGGTTGTCGGCGATGTTGGGGAGCCGGTCGGCGGGGAGCGAATAGGGCTGGTACGAGGTCCCGCCGACGCCCACGTCCGGGGTCAAAAAGTTGACGAGACGGGCGACGCCGGCCACCTCGAACGTCTCGCCGAGCTTGTCGGCGATTTGCTTCTCCGTCAGGAATTTGATCAGCTCCTGCTGCTGGCCCTGACTGTCCGGGCCGAAGCTGCTCCACGCCGCCTTTGCCCCGGCGCTGATCTCTTCCGCCTTTTGCAGCGCCAGCTTCGCGCCTGCTGCAGCTTCCAGGCGTCCATCAGCAGCCCGCGCCTCAGCGCGTCGTCATACGTCAGCTCGCGCTCCCGCTCGTCCTGGACGACCCAGGAGGTCATGAATTTCGTCCGCTCCCGATCGGATTCCGGCGGCATGTGGGGCTGGTACAATCCGGTGTCCCGCGCCGTGAACACCGCGTTCGCAAAAGCCTGGGGTCCGCCCGGATAAGCCGTCGCCAGCGGTAGAAGGGCCGGGTCCGTCGGCAGGGCGAAAATGTCGTCCAATCCGGCGTTCCGGGTCAGGTGCCAGCCGTGCTTTTGGGCCTCCGCCTGAATGAACTCTTCGGCCCGGTCGTAGGAGTATTGCTCGACGTCCACCGGAGGAGCGGCCTGGTTGGCGGCGTTCTTCTTCTCCGCCTCCTCGCGGCCGCGCTTGATTACGTCCGGCAGGGCCGCGACGAACGTCTCCAGGTCGGCCTCGATGATCTGCGGCAGCTCGTTCTTCCGCTGCGCCTCCCAGTAATAGCGATCGGCGAGGTCGGTGTTGATCCCGTCCAGGGCGTGGGGAGGAAGCAGGGAGGCCGCCAGCCCGCCCAGCGGTGCGCCGGAGGCGGTCCCGGCCAGGGCCAGCCGGAAGGCCGCGGCGGTCATCCGCTCCGCCTCCTGCTGGCGGTCGTTGGCGGCGGCCTGGGCGAGGACCGGCCCGGCCGACCACGAGGCCGGGCCGGCCAATCCCAGTCCGACCAGATCGCCGACCCCGGCTGCACCGGCGCGGCGGTCGGCCTGCGCTTCTCCATAGTCCGCCGCCAGCGCGCCGCCGCCTTCCAGGTCGCCGGCGCCGGTCAGCACGCCGGCCAGCGACAGCGCGGGGACCACGCCGCCGCCGGCCGTATTGGCGGGCAGGCCGGCGTAGAAGCACTGCCGCACCCGGTTGAATTGCAGGTGGTCGATCAGTTCCTTGTAGTAGTCCGAGTCCGTTCGGGCGGTGAGATACTTGATCCGAATCCGCCGCGGTTCCTTGAAGCCCGGCGTCGGGCTGTTCGGGTCGGGGCCTTCGAGCGATATTGATTGAACAATTTGCCCAGCTCATCCGAATCGGGCGCCCCCGGCACCCGATCCGTGAAGGACGGGACGGGGATGGGCAGAAACGCCACCTTGAGAGTGGTCCGGTTGTCGCGGAAGTACGTCCAGAAATCGTAGGGCGTGTAGGGATCGGTCGTCAGGTCGGGGATCCCCAGCGCCGGGACGCCGGAAGCCCGACCGGCGAGCAGGTTCTGGGCGATTTCGACGCGGAACTCATCCACCACCGCCGTGACGAGCTGGTCTTCCGTCATCTGCGTGTGCGGGTCGTCGAGGAACGTCTTGATGAGCGGGTCGGACGCCCAGGAACCGCCGGGGTCGGCCGGCAAACCGCGGTCGCCGGCCTCGTGGGCGATCAGCCGCCGGGCGTCGGCCTTGGTCAGCACGACGCCGAGCTTCTCGGCCTGGTGTTTCCAAACCTCAAAGTCCAAAATGTCCTCGTCCTTGACTCCGCCGCCAAAATAGAGGGCGCCGGGGCCGGAGGCGAGGAGATACTGAAGCTTGAACAGCAGACGCAGGTCTTTGATCATGCGCGTCTGTTCCGCCGCCTTCGCCTTGTCAGGCTGGTCGGACGATCCGATGCTGATTTGTAGGGCGTCCAGCGTGGCGACGTCGTGTTCGACCTGGCCGGCGATGCTGCCGAGGAACTCCTGGATTTGGCGATTGGGACGCACCTGGAGCAGCTGGTAAATAAATTGACTCCGGGAGGTCAAAGCGCCTCTCAATTGTTTCAATTGGTCGTCGTCGGCGTTGGGCTTGTCCGGGTTGTAGGCCATGACGTTCTTGTTTGCGTCTCCGCCGGCGCTGCCGACGGCCGCCTGCACGAGCTGGTTGGCGATCTGGCGGCCCTGGCGGTCGCGGGTGACGTCGGAGGGGTAGACGTCCTTGCCGTAGAGGGTGATGAGCTTCTCGCCCTTGTTCTGACCGCCGCGTCCGAGGAGGCTCTCGATGAGGTCGCCGCGGCCGAACTGCAGGATGAAGACGCCCATACAGAAGACCGTGGCGAGGGCCATGAGGGCCTTCTGGTATTTGCGAACGATGCCAAACGGATGGAAGGCCATGGCCAATCCTCGGTTGCGGGCGATCCTGGACCGGCGTCCCCCCTGCCGGACTTGACACCCGGCGAAAAGGTATAGTATGGGTGGATGGCGGTCTTCGCTCAAAGTGTGGATTGTACTGAGTCCGGGCCGTAACACAACATCAAGGTGGCGAGCGGCCGGCGTGAGCCGGCTGATGCGTTTTTATCAGCCGGCTCACGCCGGCCGCTCGCCGCCTTCATCTGCGAACGACACCCCAAGAGGAACCGATCCGTGCCCGCACGCAAGAAGCAACCCGCCGAAGACGGAAGCCCGGTGACGACCGGCCGCACGAAGAAGAAGGCCGCCGCCCCCGTGAAGAAGGGCGCCGCGCCACCGCGCCCAACGGGGCCGGACGCTCCACTCACGATCTGGTCATCGTCGAATCGCCGGCCAAGGCCAAGACGATCAACAAATACCTCGGCTCCGAATTTCAAGGTGCTGGCCAGCTACGGCCATGTCCGCGACCTGCCGCGGCGCCGCCGCAAGGGCGAACAGGTGGCCGGCGTGGACATCGACGCCGGCTGGATACCGACCTACGTCGTCGCGGACAAAGAAGAGGCCAAAGGTGGCAAGGCCCGCAGCAGCCGGCGCACGGCCAAGGACATCCTGGCCGAGCTGAAGCGCGAAGCGGCCAAGGCCAACCGCGTCTACTTGGCGACCGACCCCGACCGCGAGGGCGAGGCCATCGCCTGGCACATCGAGGACGAGCTGGGCCTGGACGAGGAGCGGACCTTCCGCATCACCTTCAACGAGATCACGCGCTCGGCGGTGCAGAACGCGCTGTCGCACGCCGGCAAGGTGGACATGGACCGCGTCCACGCCCAGGAGGCGCGGCGAATCCTCGACCGCGTGGTCGGTTATCCGCTGAGCGGCCTGCTCGGCAAGAAGGTGGTGCGCGGCTCCAGCGCCGGCCGGGTGCAGTCGGTGGCGCTGCGGCTGGTGGTGGACCGCGAGCGCGAAATCGAGGCGTTCAAGTCGCAGGAATACTGGAAGATCCTCGCCCTGCTGGCCTGCCGGACTGGGGATGATGGGGCGTAAGCCGCTCGCGATCGTCCCGGCCAAGACGAAGGGCGTCGTCGGCGAGGGAGGTGAGGAGAAAACGGCGCCGCCGGAGACGCCGCCGGGAGCGTTCCTGGCGGAGTTGGCCGAGTGGGCCGGCAAGAAGTTCGTGGCGGCCGACCAGGCGACGGCCGAGGGCGTGGCCCGCGCACTGGACGGCGCCGCCTACGCCGTCTCGAAGATCGAGCAGAAGGACCGATCGGAGCGGGCGCAGCCGCCGTTCACGACCAGCACATTGCAGCAACAGGCCAACATCCGCCTGCGCTTCACCGGCGACCGCACCATGCGACCGCGCAGAAGCTGTACGAGGGCGTCGATCTGAGCGGCGAAGGCGCGGTCGCCCTCATCACCTACATGCGCACCGACAGCACGCGGGTTTCCAACGAAGCGTTGCAGGCGGTGCGCGGCCACATCGGCGCGCAGCTACGGCGCCGCCGTACGTGCCGGCCGAGCCGAACCGGTATGCCTCGGGCAAGAGCGCCCAGGAGGCCCACGAAGCGATCCGGCCGACCGACTTGGCGTACACGCCGGAACGGGTGGAGCGGCTGCTGGGCCACGACGCGCCGCACCGGCAGGACCTGATCCGGCTCTACACGCTGATCTACAACCGCTTCGTCGCCAGCCAGATGACGCCGGCGGTGTGGGCGGTGACGAACGTGGAAGTGACGGCGATTCCCCAACCAGCCCCGAGCGCAAGCGAGGGGGCGTTGCCCATCGGCCTGTTCAAGGCCCAGGGCAAAATCCTGAAGTTCGACGGCTACCGCAAGGTGCTGGCGCCGATCGGCAAGCAGGAGGACGCCACGCTGCCATCGCTGGAGGAGAAGCAGCCGCTGGACCGTCTCGGCCTGACGGCCAGCCAGCACTTCACGCAGCCGCCGCCGCGCTACAACGAGGCGTCGCTCATCAAGGCGCTGGAAAAGGAGGGCATCGGCCGGCCCAGCACCTATGCGTCGATCATCCACAAGATCACGTCGGAGGAGCGCCATTACATCGAGGTGCAGCGACCGCCGCTTCCACGCCACGGAGATCGGCAAGGCGGTGACGGACCTGCTGGTGCAGCACTTCCCCAAGGTGATGGACCTGAAATTCACCAGCCACATGGAGGAGGAGCTGGACCAGATCGAGACGCGCCAGTGCGAGTACCGCCAGGTGCTGACGGAGTTCTGGGGTCCGTTTTCGGCGGCGCTGCAGGCGGCCGAGACCGAGATGCCGAGCACGCGCGGCCAGGAGACGGGCGAGGCGTGCCCCAAGTGCGGCAAGCCGCTGGTGCGCAACTACAGCAAGAAGACGCGGCGCTACTTCGTCGGCTGCTCCGGCTGGAAGGAGGGCTGCAACTACATCAAGCCGGTCGAGGGCGAGGCGCCGCGGCCGGAGCCGGTCGAGACGGAATTCAAGTGCCCGACGTGCGGCAAGCCGATGCTGCAGCGCACCGGGCCGCGCGGCGACTTTTTGGGCTGCAGCGGCTTCCCGGCCTGCCAGACGAAGATGAACTTCGACGCCGAGGGCAAGCCGGTCGTGACCGCCCAGCCGACGGAACACGTCTGCGAGAAGTGCGGCAAACCGATGGTGATCCGTCAGGGCCGGCGCGGGCCGTTTTTGGCCTGCACCGGATACCCGAAGTGCAAGAACGCCAAGGACGTGGACGCGCAGGGCAACCCGGTGCAGCCGATCGACACCGGGCTGAAATGCGACAAGTGCGGCTCGGCGATGATGGTGCGGAAAGGCCCGCGCGGCCCATTCCTGGGCTGCTCGGCCTACCCGAAGTGCCGCAACGCCAAGCCGATGCCGACGGAGCTGAAGGAGGAGCTGAAGGACAAGCTGCCGGCGGCGCCGCCGAAGAAGGAGCTGCCCAAGGTCGAGATCAAGGAGACGTGCCCGGAGTGCGGCGGCCCGATGAAGCTGCGCGAAAGCAATCGCGGCAAGTCGCGGTACTTCCTCGGCTGCGCCAAGTACCCGAAGTGCAAGGGGCTGCGCGAGGCGTCGCCGGAGCTGCTGGAGCAGCTCCAGGAGACGGGGGCGCCGATGTGACGGGTCGGAGCCGCGACCGCACGGTCGCGGCTCCGACGAGTATCCTTTGGGCGCATTTCGCATCTCCGTTCCGCCGGACCTTGCGTTATAATGGCCTCGTCTCTCCTTCCGGGCGGAGGAGGGCGAGGAGGCCTTTTCGGCTCATGCTCCGATTGCTGCGCAAGCCGTTTGAATGGGTGCGGCGGCGGCCCGTCGCTTCGGTCCTGGTGCTGTTGCTTGCCCTGGGAGTCCTGACCGTGGCGGGCGCCGAGGTCTGGGCGATGCACGCCTACGAGGAGGCCGGCCGCGACATGGCCGAGGACCGGCTCGACGAGGCTTCCGGCCAGATCGGCTTTTGTCTGGCCGTATGGCCCTGGAGCGCGGACGCGCATTTCCGGGCGGCGCAGATCGACCGGCTGCGTGCCGCCTTCCCCGAAGCGGAAAAGCAACTCGACGAGTGCCGGCGCCTCCAGGGGCAGACGGCCCGGATGCAGCTGGAAGTCCTCCTGTTGCGCGCTGAGCGCGGCGAGGTGGACAAGGTCGGCGACGACCTGCTGTACGCCGCCCGCCAGGACAAGGCCGACGAGCGGGGCATCTTGGAGGCGCTGGCGCGGGGCGACATGCGTCAGATGCGCTACCTCCCCGCTCGCGTTCTGCTGGACGAATGCCTGGATCACTACCCGGACGACGTTCACGCCCTGGACTGGCGCGGCTGGGTGGAGGAGCGGCTGGGGCAGCAGGAGAAGGCGGCCGAGGACTACAAGCGGGCGCTGGAGCTGTCGCCCGACCGCTTCGAGGTGCGGATACGGTTGGCGGAGCTTTACCTGGACCACAGCGACCCCGTCCAGGCGGAGCCGCACCTGCTGAAGCTGGCCAAGATCCAGCCCAAACGGCCGGACGTGCTGGTGGACCTGGCCCGCTGCCGCTTCCTGCAAGGCCGGTTCGACGAGGCCCGCGGTCTGCTGGATCGGGCGCTGGCCGCAGAGCCGGAAGGGCCGACGGCCCTTCTCTACCGCGGCAAGTTGGAGATGCAGACGGAGCCGCCGAAACCGGAGGCGGCCGAGGCCTACTACCGTCGCGCCTTGAAAACCGATCCCAACAATGTGGAAGTACACCACGCGCTTTACGACAGCCTGCGCGTCCAGCCGGGCCGGTCGGCGGAGGCCGATACCGAGCTGAAGCGCTACAACGAGCTGGCCGACATCAACCGCCGCATCGAGAGGCTCATGACCAATGAGGTGGAGCAGGCTTCGACCAATCCGGCGCCGGCCTACGAACTCGGCAAGCTGAACCTGGAGCTGGGCAACGACGACGCGGGCCTCTACTGGCTGACGAAAGTGGCCCTGGCCCGCGACCCGAATCACAAGCCGACGCACGCCCTCCTCGCCGACTACTTCGAGAAGAAGGGCGACAAGCAAGCGGCGGAAATCCAACGCGCCCTGGCGGGCAAGTAGCCTCGTTTAGCGGCGACCCGGAGGGGAGCGCGGGAGGAGCGCTCCCCTCCGGGTCGCCGCTAAACGGAACGCATCAATGGAACACGCCAATCAGCTCGCGGACGCGGTCGGCGCCGAGGCGGTCCACCAGTTCCTTGATGGCGTGGATGTCTTCCATGCGGAGGGCGGCGCTGTTGGACGAGGCGGCGCGCGCCCCGGTCCTCTTGCCCCGCGGCTTGGACATGCCGGCCTTGCGCCGCAGATTGCTCTTGTACGCCGATATTTTGTTGTTGTTAAGCGTCCTTGCCGTATCGGCCGAGGATGTGATTGTGCAGTTCCTGCGTCATCGTGTCGAAGCCGAGTTCGTTCATGGCGCGGCGCACCGCTTCCATGTCCGACATCTTCCCCGCCGGCGCCGAATCATCGGCCCCTTCTCTCGCCTTCTTCGCCATCTGGTCGTCTCCCAATAATTCGTTGTGGTTCTTGTCCCCGAGTCGCGCTTGGGCCGGCTCAATGGTCATTGGATTCTTGCATACAGCATTTCTTTCCGATCCTCAATTCAAATTATCCCTTCTTTTCGGAAAAACCATACCAAAAGGTCCGGTTATGCCTTTTGTCGTCTCGCCGCTCCGGCTTCATTGCGGCCATTCGACGCCCTCGAACGGGTATTCCCCCTTCACCTTCAGGGTGCGCATCCGCCACCCGTGCGCGGCGTCGTGGTCGAAGGTCGCGTCGCAATGCACGGGGACTGCGTCGGGGGCGCCGGGGACCGACAGGATGATCTTGGCCCGGAAGTCGGCGGCGGCGCTGTCCTTCGCGCGCGAGATCTCTCCGCTGTGAAAGTCGGAAATCTTTACTTCGGTGATGCCATAAGACTGTATATCTCGCTGCACCAAATCCCGAAGGGCCGACTTGTTCGAGCGCCGGATCGTTGGGGCCTTGGAAGTCGTCGGAGATGTCGTCGAACACCGCGTCGAGGTGGGCCGGCGCCTTGAAGCCGGCGGCCATCTGCTGGATCTTGCGCTCGATTTGCTCGGAGTCGGTTTCGACGGCGACGTCGAGGAGGTAGTACAGTCCGGCCAGGGCGGCGGGGACGGCCGCGGCGGCGAGCCAGCGCTTCTTTTTCGTGCGCATCCCCATGACGACGAACAGGACCGCGAGCGCGGCCAGGAAGACGTAGACGGCGGGGTGGCGATGGGCTTCAAAGAGCCAGTCGAACATTGTGATAGTCCGTAGTCCGTAGTCCGTAGTCCGTAGCGAAGACCGCCTGGCTTGCCACTACGGACTACGGACTACGGACTTTCACCTCCGCGCCGCCGGCCACAACTCTGCCCCATAGCGAGCGGCGTCGCCGAGATCCTCCTCGATGCGCAGCAGCTGGTTGTACTTGGCGATGCGGTCGGTGCGGCTGGCGGAGCCGGTCTTGATCTGGCCGGCGTTGGTGGCCACGGCGATGTCGGCGATCGTCGCGTCCTCCGTCTCGCCGCTGCGATGGCTGATGATCGTCGTGAAGCCGTTGCGCCTGGCCAGCTCGATCGCGTCCAGCGTCTCGGTCAGCGTGCCGATCTGGTTCACCTTGATCAGAATGCTGTTGGCCGCCCCCTTGTCGATGCCCTCCTGCAGCCGTTTCGTGTTGGTCACGAACAGGTCGTCGCCGACCAGCTGCACCTTGCCGCCCAGCTCGCGTCGTCAGCTTCTGCCAGCCGGCCCAGTCGTCCTCGGCCAGGCCGTCCTCGAGCGAGCGGATCGGCCATTTGCTGCACAGCTTCTTCCACAGGTCGATCATCTCGTCGGAGCTGGCGATGCGGTTCGGGTTGCTCTTGAAGAAGCAGTAGCCGGTCTTGCCCTTCTTCTTGGCCTCGTCGAACAGCTCCGTCGTGGCCGGGTCGAGGGCGAAGACGACCTGCTCGCCGAGCTTGTAGCCGGCCTTCTCGACGGCCTTGGCCAGCACTTCCAGCGCTTCGTCGCTGCTCTTCAGGTTCGGGGCGAAGCCGCCCTCGTCGCCGACGGCGGTGCTCAGGTCGCGGTCGTGCAGCACCTTTTTGAGATGGTGAAAGACCTCGGCCCCCATGCGCAGCGCTTCGCGGAACGACGGGGCGCCCAGCGGCATGATCATGAATTCCTGGAAATCGACGTTGTTGTCGGCGTGCTTGCCGCCGTTGAGGACGTTCATCATCGGCACGGGCAGGTACGCGGGCGTTGACGCCGCCGAGGTAGCGGTACAGCGGCAGGCCGACCGACGCCGCCGCCGCGTGGGCGACGGCCAGCGACACGCCGAGCATGGCGTTGGCGCCGAGCTTCGCCTTGTTGGGCGTGCCGTCCAGCTCGCAGCAGGATCTGCGTCGATGCGCGACCTGCTCCGTGGCGTCCTCGCCGATGCAGGCGCGGGGCGATCGTTGTCGTTGACGTTGTGCGACGGCCTTGAGCACGCCCTTGCCGAGGATAGCGGTTCTTGTCGCCGTCGCGCAGCTCCAGCGCCTCGTGGGCGCCGGTGCTGGCGCCGCTGGGCACGGCGGCCCGGCCGCTCGCGCCGTCGGCCAGGATCACCTCGACCTCCAGCGTCGGGTTGCCGCGGCTGTCCAGGATCTCGCGGGCGTGAATGCTCTCGATCATACTCATCGTCGGTCTTGCAACTCCATTTTGTGGGTCTGGGCGGACGCCGCACTCGGTGGGGATGGCATAGGCGGCGCGGGCGGGATTTCAAGGAGCGCGCCGGGGCCTTACTTTGTATCGACGACGACCCGGACGACCTTGTTGCCCTGCATGAAGATGTCGGCGTGCTGGCCGGCCCGGACGTCTTCCAGGTGGGCGTCCATTCCGTCGATGGTCACCGGGGCGAAGTTCGGGATGACGAAGCTGCTCCGTCCGAAGTTGTCGTCGTCCACCGTCAACAAGCGACCTTGCACGCGGATGACCTTGCCCGAGAACGTCTTTCCGAAGTCCGCCGGGGGCGCAGGAGGAAGCGGGGCGGCCAACGGAGAAGAAGCCACGACCTTGACGACCTTGCCGTCCCTCTCGGAGATGGTGACGGCACTGTTGATCTTGATGTGTTGCACCTGATCCGGCTGACCGTCGATGGTCACGCGGGCGTCGGCCGGGACGACGATCGTCCTCTGGTTCCCGCCGGGGACGTTGGTCTGAATGGTCAACTGGTTCCAGGCCGTGCCGGTGACTCTTCCTGTGTTCATTATCTCCTGGACGGCGGGCGGCGTCGGGTGAGGCTGCGGCTTCGGCGGGAACTGGACCGAGTTGAAGAACTTGACCACGTCGGCCCCGTCGAGCCGGACCCGCGGCCCCATCGCCGTCAGCGTGACGACGTTGCCGTTGACGACGTAGACACGCGCCGCCACGGACTTCCCGGCGTAAGGTCCGTTGCCGTAGCTGCTCGATGAGGCCTGATAAAAAAGCTCGCGGTACGTTCGGCCGTCCTGGCTACCGAAGCGATTGACGCTCGGGTAGGAAGAGGTGAGATAAAAGTCCCGAGCAAGAAGCGCCTGGGCCTCCGAGACGGCCTGCTCGCCCGGGGCCTCTCCGACGTTGCCGAAGTTGGCGATCTGCGGCGCGGGGGCGACGTAGACCATGAAGTGGATTTCCGGACTAACGACATCGACCTGATATCGTTCGAGCGACATCAACGCGCCGGACGCCGGCGCACCCGGCATCAGGACGGTGAATTCGCCGCTGGTTGGCCTGAACGTGCTCCACAGCGCGGGATCGACGGTGTAGGCCGGCGTCAGGGGAATGGCGAGCAGGGGCAGCGCAGCTCCGACGCCGAGCAGCGACAGTCCCGTGATGAGACGGGCGCGCGGCCGAAGCCGAGCCTGCACGGCGACGATCAGCGCGGTCCCGCCGAGGGCCAGCGCGATGACGGTCCACAGGAAGGCGCCCAGGCAGCCGTCGGTCAAGAGTCCGAACGGCGCGGCCGCGAACGGCAGGGCCAGGAACAGCGGCGGGATGGCGTAAAGATACCACGGCAGGCGGTAGGACGGGGCGTTGGGGAAAGGCCCCTGGGCGTTGAGGAAAGCGGCGGCGTCGCGGGCCAAGTGGTAGTTGGAGGCCCACGGCTTGGCGACGGCCAACTCGATCTGCCGGCCCTCGACGGTGACGACGAGGCGGTTGGCGCCGAGATAGCGCGCCGGGCGCCGACCGCGGCGAAGGCCGGCGGGTAGCGCATTTTCCGCAGGTAAAGACCCTCGGCAGTCAACTCGCCGTCCATGGGGCCGCGCAGGACGCGGTCGGGGTCGCGCATCACGATGACGGGGAAGGCGAAGGCGCGCTCGGGACCGCCGTGGGAGGCGGCCGTCGGCTCCGGCACGGCCTCCAAGATCGGCACGGCCTCGGCAGGCTGCTCCTCGATGATCGGCGCGAGCGGCGCCTGGGTCGCTTCGGCGTCAATCCGGATGTCGGCGATGGGCCGCGGCCGGGCGGCGCGGCGCGGCGCGGCGGCGCGGGCGGCGGCTTCGGCGGCCAGGTCCGTCCGGGCGATGAACTCATCCAGGCACAGCGGACACTGCACCGTCTGGCCGAGCACGCTTTCGGGCACGCGCAACGGCCGGTTGCAACTGGCACACGTAATGGCGGCGGACATGCGGCTTTCCACCTCGGCGGGTCCGATCCGGGTCGGTAGATAGATTGTAAACGGTGGGGGGCGAAAAGCATATACAAACCAAGGGCGCGCGGCCGTTTAGCCGCGACCCGAAGGGGAGCGCGGGGGAACGCGCTCCCCTTCGGGTCGCGGCTAAACGGCGCCGATTCCAAGGGAGTCCACCCATGAAAGCCATGCGCATCCACCGGATGGGCGACATTGACGAGCTGCGTCTGGAGGAGTTGCCGGACCCGCAGCCGGGGCCGGGCCAGGTGCGCATCCGCGTGCGGGCGGCGTCGCTGAACTACCGCGATCTCCTCGTCGTCAAGGGTCTCTACAGCCGCAACCTGGCGCTGCCGCTCATCCCGCTGTCCGACGGCGCCGGCGAGGTCGTCGAGGTCGGTCCCGGAGCCACGCGCTTCGCCGTCGGCGCCCGCGCGGCCGGCATTTTCATGCAGACATGGACGGAAGGCGCTCTAACCGAGGCGAAAAGCAAGTCGGCCCTCGGCGGCGCCATCGACGGCGTCCTGGCCGAGCAGATCGTCCTCCATGAAGACGGCCTCGTGGCCGTGCCCGATCACCTCTCCTTCGAGGAAGCGGCGACGCTGCCCTGCGCCGCCGTCACCGCCTGGAACGCGCTCGTCGAGGGCGGCGTTCAGGCCGGCGATAGCGTCCTGACGCTGGGGACCGGCGGCGTGTCGCTGTTCGCGCTTCAGTTCGCGCGCCTGGCCGGGGCGCGGGTGATCGTCACGTCGAGCAGCGACGCGAAGCTGGAGCGGGCGAAACAGCTCGGCGCCTCCGACGGCGTCAACTACAAAACCACGCCGGAATGGGACAAAAAAGTGCGCGACCTGACTGGCGGCGTCGGCGTCGATCACGTCGTCGAGGTCGGCGGGGCCGGCACGCTGTCGCGGTCGCTGAAGGCGGTACGCGTGGGCGGCCACGTCGCCCTGATCGGCGTGCTGACCGGCGGCGGCGAGTGCAACCCGATGCCGGTGCTGATGAAGGCGGTGCGCTTGCAGGGCGTCTTCGTCGGCTCGCGGGCGATGTTCGAGGCGATGAACCGGGCCATAACGCTGCACCAGACGCGGCCGGTGATCGACCACGTCTTCCCCTTCGAGGAGGCCCGCGCCGCCTACCGGCATCTGGAGAGCGGGGCGCATTTTGGCAAAATCGTGCTGCGCGTATAACGACGAGTGGCCGGCGTGAGCCGGCTGATCAAGCGCGAATCGAGCGCGAATGGTTCTCGGGAACGCACCGCAGCGGCGAAGCGATTTTCGGTACTGTCCTAGGATTGTGTTGATCGGGCGGACCCGGCCTCGGCCGGGTCCGCTTGTTTAGGCTATCATACCGCCGCACGTTCCAGCAACTCCGCGACGGACCAGACATGATCCGCCAGCCCGGCGGCCATCGCCGGGCTGCACTTGTAGCCCATCCGCTCCGTCAGCGTCATATGAGAGCGGCAGTAGTTGTAATAGGCGAAATAGAGGGCGAGTGCCGCTTCGTGGTTCGCCCACTTCTTGCTGTGGGCGTTGGTCAGCCGCGTTAGACGCCTTATTGTCATCCGCATTGTCAGGTTCGCCCGCTCCGCGTGGCTGGTGCAGATGCGGTCTTCGTCCGGCGTACCTGTCCGAATCAGAGAATAGGTGTCTATTACCTCCCCCGGAGAGTACCGCGTCTGCGCGCGGTGTTCTGCGGCGGCGTGGCGTAGACCTTGACCAGCTGCGCGAAGTCGAGGTTCTGGCCGAACACCAGCGGGATCGCCGTCCGGTACGGCGTGAAGCCGTCCGTACTCAGCTGGAACCGGCTGTTCGTGGCTTCGGCCAGCTTCACGGCGAACAGGGTGGTGTCCTGCGGCGTTCGCTTGCCGAGATGCCAGGCCAGCACCAGCTTGTTCGTGCGTTCGATCCCGACGAAACACCACGCATCGCCCACTTCCTCGCCGTAGCCCTGCCGCTGCCGCGTGCGCTCTTTGCAATTCACTCAGGCCCATAGCTCGTCCGCCTGGACATCCTCCACCGTCACGCGGCGGACGGCCCGTTCAAGGAAGCGCTGACAGTTCTCGCCGACTTCCACAAGCAGGGCCATGATGGTATCCCGGTGCGTCCGGGTCAGCCGTTCCGTGCTGCGGATGCTGTTGCCCTCCAGAAGCATACGCAGGCACAGGACGGCCCGGTCAAGCGGCACGCGCCGCCGGTCTTGGGTCGGATGGTCGGGATCGAAGAAGGTGCGAGGGCAGGCGGCGCACTGATAGCGCTGGCGTCCATGGCGGTCGCGGCCGAATCGGCGAGCCGGGTGTAAGCAGGCAGGGCAGAGCATGGGAACGGACCCTTTCCCGTAGCGGCGGGTCCGTGGTAGAATGCTGGTTGTGTAGGCCGCATTCAGGCGAAACCCGCCTGGGTGTGTTGGCCATGGAGTCGCTTGGCGGCGACTCCATGGCTTTTTTGCGACCGAATTGTACTGCAAATAACACGGCAAAAACCAGCTTGGCAGTTTGATTTGTCGGGCTGCTTTCGGTACAGTATCCGCCATGAGCGAGCATAAGAACCGAGGCGGCCGGCCGCCAAAAAGTTCGGGTCAAAAGCAAACCGAATCGCTGGACGTGCGCCTGACCATGGCTGAGAAGCGGGCGTTTCAGGACGCGGCTGAGATCGCCGGAACGCCTCTTTCCGTGTGGGTCCGCGAGAGGCTGCGCCGCATCGCCAGGAGTGAGTTGGAAGAGGCCAATCGGCCCGTGGCGTTCATGCGAAGCAACCATGGCTAAGATGCCGGCGACTCCATGGCGTTGCCGGTCTCCGGGCTGTTGTCCATGGACTCAGAGCGCAGGTGGCGGAGTCGCCGATTCGATTCCAGGGAGTAACATCCATGGGTTTGCAAGATGAAATCGCGTCCCAGAGCGTGCAGATCAAGACCGATGCGTATTCCATGTCCATCGGGGAATTGCTGAACCTCTACCGCGACGAAGAACTCGACGTGCATCCTGAGTTCCAGCGAGTTTACCGCTGGACGCCGATCCAGAAGTCGCGGCTGATCGAATCGCTTCTCCTGGGAATCCCCATCCCGCCGATCTTCGTGGCACAGCGCAAGGACGGCGTTTGGGACGTGGTCGATGGCGTGCAGAGGCTGTCAACGATTTTTCAGTTCGTGGGCGCGCTGAAGCATCGCGACGGTACTGATTTCGAGCCGCTTGTGTTGGAGGGAACGAAGTTTCTGCCCTCATTGCAGGGAAAAAGCTGGAGAGGAGACGACCCGTTTTCAAAGAGTCAGCAACTCTACATCAAGCGCGCGAAACTCGACGTGAAGATCGTCCTGAAGGAGAGCGACGAGAAGGCGAAGTATGAACTGTTCATGCGGCTGAACACCGGGGGGAGCGTACCTTCCGCACAGGAGGTCCGCAACTGCCTTATGGTCATGGCCTTTCCCGAAACCTACGAGTGGATCAGGACTCTCTCGGATGTTCCAGAGTTCCGCCACACGCTCTCGCTGTCCGATCGGAACGTAGACGAACAGTACCCCATGGAGCTGGCGACCCGCTTCCTGACCTTCCGGACGCTCCCAGAGGACAAGCTATCGGCCGTGGGGGACATCAGCGACTTCTTGAACGATCAGCTTGAGTCCCTTCACAAGATGAATGCTGAGCAGAAGACGGTAGAGGAACGCGCGTTCCGCGAGACATTCCGGCTTTTAGACGCCGAGTTGGAAGACGACGCCTTTACTCGTTTCGACTCGTCAAAGGGCCGCTTCTCAGGAGGATTCTCGATTTCGGCGTTCGAGGTCATCGCCATGGGCATCGGCCATAGCGTTCGCACGGACAGTAGGCCCAACGTGATCCATGGACTCAAAAGGAAGGTACAGGGCGTGTGGTCAAACGAGGTGTTTAAGGGAAATTCAGGGTCCGGCGTGAGGGCGTCCGTCCGCATCCCCAAACTCGTGCCCTTGGGTAGAAGGATATTCGCCAATGCGGAAAATCCGCAGTCTGACCAACCTGGCCGACGCGCTCGCCGCTGAATTCGCATGGCGCAAGAAGGAACTCCATGGCCTAAAAACCATAGTCATCGCGAACGAGAAAACCCACAACCGCGACTTGTGCATTCGCGCGGCGGTCACGCTTCTCTATGCGCACTGGGAGGGTTCAGTTAAACAGGCAGCAGGTTACTACCTGGAGTTCGTGGCGCGCAGCGACTGCGCCACGAACAGCTTTCCAGGCACTTTCTGGCCATGGCGATAAGAAGGCTGATCCACAACGCTGCGACGACTACCAAGATTCAGCCGTGCCTGGAGGTGGTGGAGTTCTTTCGGTCACGGCTGACGGGAAGGAGCAAGATCAGGGCGAAATACGGAGTCGATACAAAGTCGAACCTCAAGTCGGCGGTCTTTCGTGAGATCGTCACCTGTCTCGGCCTGGACTACACCAGATTCGCCACGAAGGAGAAGCTCATTGATGAAAAGTTACTCGCCAACAGAAACCAGATCGCCCATGGGCAGTACCTACTCGTCACCCATGATGACTACCTGGACCTCCACGACGAGGTTCTAGGGATCATGCAGGAACTACAAGACCAGATTGAGAACGCCGCCTTTGCCGGCTCCTACCGGGCCTGATCAACACAAAGCTAGGACAGTACCCGATTTTCCTTGCCGGATCGCAACGCCGGCTCGACCGTGTGGGGACGGCCGTGCCGCTCCGGCATTCCATTTTCTCCACTCCACAAGGGAGATGGGGAGGGGTGAACAGCCCCTTGGACCATTCCTCAGCCTCGCCGGGATAAGCGGCGCCATCTCACCGCCTATCCCGGCGATTCGCGGAGGCGGAAATCAACCAGGCTGCATGTGATTGAAGAGGTTGCGAAAGACGGAGGGAACTCACGTTCCCACAATAGGCGGCGAACCCTTGCTGCATCGGCGGGTGCTTCGCTGTCTAATCATTGGTTCGGCTCCGAAATTCGCGTGCGCAATGTTTGACGAACGGCTCTGGGTCGGTTAGCCTGGCAAGCCGATGGCTTGCCAGGCTAAATCGCCCGCCCGCAGCCGCGATGGGTTGCGCATGCGCAATCTAAAAACATGTTCGGCAACCTCCGTCTCCGAAGTCATGCCGGTTTAACTGGTTACGGCCGCCGACGAACTATTTCGGCTTGTTACACTCTGTCCACTGGCCGGTCGCCCTCGCGGGGGCTATGCCGACAGCCGCGGCGGCGGGTCACAGAACTAGCGTTGCCATGACCCGCCGCCGCGGCTGTCGGCGGGGCGACGGCGGGGCTCCCTCGTTCGCGGGGGCTTGGTGCGGCCCCGGCCGGGTCGCCGCCGCGCGGGGCCGCCGCCGGGGTGGCGGTGTTGCGGCGCGGGCACGGTTGCCGAACCAGTCGCTGCAGCGGATTCGGCCGACGGCCGCGGATCGGGCACGGCCGTTGCGTCTCGGACGACGATGCGGAAACCACAGTCGGCCGAACCGCTGACTCCGTCGTTCGGCGACGAGTCCGTGAGACGAAGCTCCTTGGCGAGCCAACGCCGGTGCTTGCTCGGTTGGCGTATGGCACGACTGATTTACATTCCTGAGGTCTCCGAAGACACTTTCCTGCACCTGTCGGTGTTAGGTGAGACAGTGAGGTTGCGAGACTTCTCGAAAAGCCCCACCCTGGAGCCGACCCCTTTCAGCCCGCCAGGGCTGACTCGTCAAAGGATCGAGGAACTGATTAATCAGCATCCGAACTGGCATCGCAACCGTGAGCCGGCCGGCCAGAAGGATCCAGGCGTTACCGGAGGCCCAGCGGTCGCTTTCTGGCATCGTTACGTCCGCGAACTGAATCGCACACTGAAACCCGTCAGCGCTGAAGAACTTGTGAGAAAGATCGACCTCGAAAAAAAGCGCCACGAGGCGGCTAGCCAGTGGTGGAAGAAGGTTCGCCTCATTATGCTGGTCCTCACAGCGCTAGTGAGCCTGATCGCCGCGATCGTCGCGCTGTGGAGGTAGCGTCGCCGAACCATCCGCTGCAGCAGACCGGGGCCGCAGTCAGGCATTCTGAAGTGTTCTGTCTGCTCCGCGGCCCCGGCTGCTGAGCGGGTTGTTCGGCACTCCGTCCTCGACGGGGTTCCGGTTCTCGGTCGCTGACAAGGGGTTGTCAGCGAGGGGGGAGGAAGGCGTGAGGCGCTGCGGGAGGCGGTGCCGCCGGGTCGCGCACAGCGGGGCGCGCCGCTGGAAGGGGTCGTTGCGCGGCGCCGGAGTGGTCCGAGGGTCTGGTCGCGGCGGGGGCCGGGATGCGGTAGTCGGGCCGTCGCGGCTTCCCTCGGGCGCGATCCGTGCCGAACCAGCCGCTGCAGCAGACCGGCGGGGCAGGACGCCTTTTCGAGGTTCAACCGCTCTCCAGCCCCGCCGGCTGCTGAGCGGGTCGTTCGGCGCAGCGCTTTCGGGGCGCGAGCGCCGGCGGTTCCTACAGTGCGGAACGCCCGCGGGCGAGAGTCGGGTCAGGGAAACGTGGAAAGGAGCAGAACATGGCGACGAACCGGCCCGGAAACTTCGCAGGGAAGGTCGCGTTCGTGACCGGGGCCGCGAGCGGCATCGGCCGCGCGGCGGCGCTGGCGTTCGCCCGCGAGGGGGCCGGCGTGGCGGTCGCCGACGTGTCCGAGAAGGGCAACCAAGAGACGGCCCGCCTGATCGAGGAGCAAGGCGGGCGGGCGCTCGCCGTCCAGTGCGACGTGACGCGGGCCGAGGACGTGAAGGCGGCCCTGGCCAAGACCATCGAGGCTTTCGGACGGCTAGACTTCGCCTTCAACAACGCGGGCATCGAGCCGCGGAAGCCGGCCCCGACCGCGGAGTACGAGGAGGAGGAGTGGAACCGGATCTTCGACACCAACCTCCGCGGCATGTTCCTGTGCATGAAGCACGAGATCCCGCTGATCCTCAAGCAGGGAGGCGGCGCGATCGTCAACACGTCCTCGGGCGCGGGAATCATCGGCATCAAGGGCAGCCCCGCGTACACCGCCGCGAAGCATGGCGTGATCGGCCTCACCCGGGCGGCGGCCCTAGACTACGCCGCGCAGAACATCCGCGTCAACGCCGTCTGTCCTGGCTACATCGACACCCCGATGATGGGTCGCTTCACCGGGGGCACCACCGAAGGGCGCGCGAAGGTGATCGCGGAGGAGCCGGTCGGGCGGATGGGCAAGCCCGAGGAGATCGCCGCGGCCGTCGTCTGGCTGTGTTCGGACGCGGCCGCCTTCGTCGTTGGACACGCTATGGTGATCGACGGCGGCCAAACGGTGCAGTGATGTCCGGCGGTGGCGCCTGACGCCGAACCAGCCGCTACAGCAGACCGGGGCCGCAGTCAGGCTTTCCGGAGTGTGGCGTCTCCCCCGCGGCCCCGGTCTGCTGAACGGGTCGTTCGATATCAGCGCCGCGTGAGCAGGCTGCTGAGTCGTCTCGTTCGGCGCTACGAACGGTGGGCGACCGCCCTCATTGAGGCCATACGGGAACCGATCCACGGGGCACTGCAATGGGTCAAGGGACACTGGTAGAAATGCAGATCGACGGCGGGAAGGCTCTCCTCGGTTCCTTGCGGAATACGGGGTTCGATGTGACGGTGAGCGGCTGGACGAAATCGAGCGAAGAGGGCGACTGGTACCTCTACATCGGATCAAAGGACGTGGATGACCGCGGGCTCGCCGACGCTTACCGGACTGTCTACACCACCATCAAGGCGAACCCGCAGTTCGGCATCGACCCGTTCGAGGTCAAGCTGGTCGGCCGGCAGAACCCGATCGCGAATGACCTGCTTGACATTCGAGGGGCCGGGGTTCCCCGAATCGCAACGCGGAGCCGTCGGCCCAAGCTGGGCCACATGAGCGTCGAGGAAACCTACGTTTATGCTCCGTAGTTCGCGGACGAGCGTATGAAAGGGGAACAGCGTAAATGGGTGGTCGAAAGGGTGCAGACCCTCCGGCCGTTCCGTTGGAGGCGAACGCGGCCGTCGTCGCCCATCGACCCTCATTCGCGCCCATTTCCCCTCCTCATTGCTCTACCTGGACGCCCCTTCCGCGTGGTACACTTGGCGTCGCTCCTCGCCCCGGAACGTCGAGGTGTGCCGTGCCGCTCCATCCCTCCGCCGACTCCCGCCCGCGACCGAGGAACGATATCAAGGTCGAGCCGTCGTCGGCGCGGCCGTGTTCGCCGCTCGTCCCTGCCTTCATCGTCGCTCAGCGGCAGCCATTATTCGGGGCCCCGGACCCTTGGCGCAATGGCGCAAGGCCTGGAAAAGGGTGACCCGCCAAGGACTTAAGTGTGCGCGCAAGGAGCGCGAAGTTTGGCGCAAGGTTTGGCGCAGGCGGTGCCGAACAGGGGAAAGGGGATGGCAAGGATGTTGCAGATCGCTTGATCGGCGATTTCCCCATTGCGTCCGCGAGGAAACGGCGCCGTCCGGTTCGCTCTATTTCAAAGAATTCGCTGGGATCGCCCCGTCGAATCCGCTACGCTAAAGCCGTCCCGCCCGTTTCCGTGCGAGGCCGCACCATGCTCACCCTTCCGGGCCGGCCCTACCGGCTCTGCGACCGCCTGACCCGCCGCTCCTTTCTCCGCATCGGCGGTTTGGCCCTCGGTGGCCTGTCGTTGCCGCAGCTGTTGCGCGCCGAAGCCGAATCCGGCGTCACCCGATCGAACAAGTCCGTCATCATGGTTTTCCTGGCGGGCGGCCCGCCGCATCAGGACATGGTGGACCTCAAGCCCGACGCGCCGGTCGAGATCCGCGGCGAGTTCAAGCCGATCGCCACCAACGTTCCCGGCGTCCAGATTGGCGAGCTGCTGCCGCGCCTGGCCGACCGGATGGACCGCCTGGCCGTCCTTCGTTCCGTGGTCGGCTCGGAGGGGCGCACGCCGCTTTCCAGTGCATGACCGGCCGGCCGCAGGCCCGGCAGCCTCAGGGCGGTTGGCCTTCGCTCGGCTCCACGGTGGCAAAGCTGCAAGGGCCGGTCACGCCCACTGTGCCGCCATTCGTCAGCCTGTCGCCGAAGATGAAGACGATGGCCTGGGCCGATCCGGGCCGCCCCGGCTTCCTCGGTCCCAGCTACGCCCCCTTCCTGCCCAACGCCGACGGTCTGGCCGACATGACGCTCCAGGGCGTCAGCATGGACCAATTGGACGACCGCAAAAGTCTGCTGTCTGGTTTCGACGGCCTGCGTCGGGCCGTGGACGCGTCCGGCGAGGTGGAAGCGTCCGACCAGTTCACGCGGCAGGCCCTGACCATCCTCACGTCGAGCCGTCTGGTGGAGGCGCTGGAGCTGGAACGCGAGGACCCGCGGCTGCGCGACCGTTACGGCCGCGGCTCGCCGGACCCGGCCGGCTACGGCGACGCCGGCCCGCTGCTCAACGACTACTTTTTGGCGGCGCGGCGGCTGGTCGAGGCCGGCGTCCGCGTCGTCACGCTGGCCTACGGCCGGTGGGACTGGCACGGCAAACCCTACGGCACCAATTTCGAGAACGCCCGCAACCACATGCCGATGCTCGATATCGGTTTGTCGGCCCTGCTGGACGACCTGTACGACCGCGGGCTGGAGAAGGACGTTTCGGTGATCGTCTGGGGCGAGTTCGGGCGGACGCCGAAGATCAACGCCAACGGCGGCCGCGACCACTGGCCGGCGGTGTCGTGCGCCCTGTTGGCCGGCGGCGGGATGCGCACCGGCCAGGTGATCGGATCGACCGACCGTCAGGCGGGGCAGGCGAAGGACCGGCCGGTGAGCTTCCAGGAAATCTTCGCCACGCTGTACAACAATCTCGGCATCGACCCGGCGACGGCGACGGTCGCCGACCTGACGGGCCGGCCGCGCTACGTGGTCGATGACGTGGGGCCGATTCGTGAATTGGTTTGAGGCGCGGTCGTTCTGAAATCGCGTACTTCTGTGGCGAGCCGGGTCACGTAAGCGCCCGGAGTGAAACCGCGGAAACCATCTCCGGGCGCTTACGTGACCCGGCTCGCCAAGGGGCGCCCCTCATGCCGCGGCTGGACTTCTGGTTCCGCCTGTTCCATCACGCCGCTCTGGCGCTGGCGTCGATCTGTTTGCTCTATTCCGAGGCGTTCTTCCTGCCGGAACCGCTGCTGCTGGGTCTCTACGTCCTGGCCGGCTTGCAGGTGTTGGCCTTCGGGGCCGACGGCCGCCGCTGGTTGCTGCCCAGCTGGGTCGCCAACCTCCTGGCCGGGGCCGTGGCCGGCGGCGGCGCCGCCTGGATCGGGATGGAGCTGAACGCGCCCGACTCCGTGCTATCCAACCTGCCGCTGCCGGCCGGGCTGCTGCCCTACATCGGCCCGCTCCTCATCGGCCTGCTCGTCCTCAAGCTGTTCCGGCCGCGCACGCCGCGCGACTTCTGGCTGCTGCAAGGCGTCGGCGCCCTCCAGGCCGCCCTGGCCTGCGTCCTGGCCACCACTCCCCAGTCCGGTCTGCTGTTCGGCGTCCTCCTCGTCGCCTACGTCGCCTTCACCCTCGGCTGCCTGGCCCTGCACCACTTTCGGGAGGAACAAAGTGCGGGAATGGGCCGTGCCGCCGAGCGCCTGCCGTTCGCCGGCCGGATGGCCCCCTTCTGCCTGCGCTGGACGCTGGCGACCGCGGCGCTGGCGGCGCCGCTGTACCTGCTCACGCCGCGCATCGAGGGGCCGAACTGGGACTCCTCCGGGCTGGCCGTCCCGGGGCCGCGCGGCGAGGCCGGCGGCCGCGTCGGCTACTCCCAGACGATCGACCTGAACCGCGACGGCCCCGTGAGTCTCGGCGGCGAGGAGGTGTTCCGCGTCGAGGTCGTCGCCGCGCCGAGCGAATCCGCTCCCGCCCTCCCGCCCGGCCAGCACTGGCGCGGCGACGTTCTGGACTCGTACGCGGACGGCCGGTGGGCCAACGAGGAGATCAAGCGAGAGGTTGACTTGGGACATGGCCGCACGCCGCCGCCTTTGGCTCCGCCCCTTGGGCCGGGACGATACCGTCTCGACTTCACCGTCGGGCCGCACGCGGGAGGCTTCTTCCTGGCGGAACCCGTGTATCGGAGCCGCGCCCCCGCCTCGGACCATCCGACCCGCGTCGATCAGGTCGAGGGCGCGGACTGGCTCCGCCCGCTGGTCGTCTCCCTGCGCGGCCCCGTCCTGCCGCTGCTCAATCACGGCCTGCACGAGTCCCGCTATCGCCAGACCGTTTACTCAGGCGACGACCCGAACCGATCGGTCGCCGAGGACTACGATCTCCTTTATGATGAAACGCTCAAGACCGAGACCGTGCCCGGACTGGCCGACTGGACGGACGCGCTGTTGAGGCGCCTGGTCGCCGACCCCGCCAATGGACTGTCCAGCGCGGATGTGGCGCGGATTGCACCGAAGCGTTCCCTCGGGCCGTCCAACCCCTGCCTTCGGAGATGCAGCCGCATTCCTTCCCGCCTCCTGGCGGTTCGGGGTTCCCGCCCCCCGCCGGCTCGCACATGCCCTTGCCGGGACCGTCTCCGCCGCCAGCGCTTCCGACAGCCAGCTGGGAGCGGGTGGGCCGGGCGCTGACGGTCTACCTGGCCCGTTCCGGCGAATACACCTATACGCTGGACCTGCGCCGCCAGGACGCGAACATCGACCCGGTGATGGATTTTCTCGTCAACGTCAAGGCGGGCCATTGTGAGCGCTTCGCCTCGGCCCTGGCGCTGATGCTGCGCTCTCAAGGCGTCCCGTCGCGTGTGGTGGTGGGGTTCCGGGATGCGCAGGAGCGCTCGGACGACGGCGCCTACGTCATCCGGCAGAATCAGGCTCATGCCTGGGTGGAAATCCTGGTCCCAGTCCGCGCCGGCGGCCGGCGCGCCCGGGGATGCGCCCCGTTCGCAGCGGTGGGAGTGGGTGACGCTGGACCCGACGCCGGCGTCCGATCTTCCACCGCCGGCCCCGTACACGCTGTGGGACTGGTGGCAGGACGGCCAGCGAACCGGCGAGGAATTATGGGGCGGCCTGGTGGTCAACTATGGTGCGGACCAGCAGGCCGACCTGTGGGCCAGCCTGCAATCGCCTCGGGCGCTGGCGGCGCTGACCGCGATCGGGTTGGGCCTGCCGGCGCTGGCCGCCGTGGGCGGGCTGACGTACCTCGGTTTCCGCCGGCGCCGGCGCCGGCGGGCGCGGTGCGGGGCCGAAGGTTGCGTCGCCGGCCGCCGTCGGCTTCGCCCGGCTGCTTTCCCTGCTGGCGCGCCACGGAGGTCCGCGGCCATCGACCGGCCAGACGCCACGGGAGGTTGCGGCCGAGGCCCGGCGCTTCCTGCGGACGCTGCCCGCGGCCGCAGCGTTCGTGGAGCTGCCGGACGATATGGTGGATCGCTTGTATCGCGTTCGCTTCGGCGGCCATCCCTTCGCCGCCGGCGAGGACGCCGCGGCTGAGGCGCGGCTGGACGAGCTGGCGGCGGCGCTGCGGAGCCGGTAGGCCGCTCGCTCCGCGAGCGGCCAAACTTGTTCTTCCTCGTCCCGCGCCTATGGTGATGGAATACCCTGCGGTTTCCCGCCACCCCAACCAGGTCTTTCCCATGCACTCCGCCGTCCGTTGGGCCGTCGCCAGCTCCCTCCTTTTCATCGCCGTCCCCGCCCTGGCCGCGCCGCCCGTCTCCACCGACGACCGCCTCGTCATCGAGCTGGTGGCGAAGGAGCCGGATGTCGTCACGCCGACCGGCATCGCCGTGGACGAACAGGGCCGCGTCTGGGCCATCGAAAACAACACCCATGAACGACCCGCGAACTATCAGGGACCGGACAGCGACCGCATCCTCGTCCTCTCCGACTTCGACGACTCCGGCAAGGCCCGCAAAATCACGACCTACGCGGAGGGTTTCAAGAACTCGATGGGCCTCACCCTCCGCCCCGACGGGTCGGTTTACCTCGTCACGCGCTCGGAAATCTTCGTCCTCCGCGGCAAGGACCGGGCGGAGGAGAAGCGCTCCATCATGAAGCTGGAAACGATGGGGACGTACCCACACAACGGCCTCGACGGCCCCACGTTCGACGGCGTCGGCGACATGATTTTCGGCATGGGCGAGAACCTCGGCGCCGCGTACAAGCTGGTCGGCTCTGACGGAACAACGCT
The DNA here is from genome assembly GCA_963771935.1 of uncultured Planctomycetaceae bacterium. GTDB lineage: Bacteria > Planctomycetota > Planctomycetia > Gemmatales > Gemmataceae > UBA4732. Next base: position 204,175 of record CAVYVK010000001.1, read on the forward strand.
GCAAGGCGGCGGCGAAGGGGGCAACGTCTTCCGCTGTCGGCCCGACGGTTCCAAACTGGAGCGTATCGCCACCGGCTTCTGGAACCCATTCGGCCAGGGTTTCGACGCCTTCGGCCGTCTGTTCGCCGTCGATAACGACCCCGACTCGCGCGGCCCGTGTCGCCTCGTGCATGTCGTGCAGGGCGGCGATTACGGCTTCCGCTTCCGCTACGGCCGCAAGGGCACCCACCCGTTCCAGGCCTGGAACGGCGAGCTGCCCGGCACGCTCGGCTACGTCGCCGGGACCGGCGAGGCGCCTTGCGGCGTTGTGGCCTACGAATCGACCGGCCTGCCCGACGAGTACCGCGGCGACCTGCTCGTCACCTCCTGGGGCGACCACATCGTCGAGCGCTTCCATCTGATCCCGAAAGGGGCGAGCTTCCAGGCGACGGCGCAAACGGTGGTGCGCGGCGGCGACGACTTCCGGCCGGTCGGCATCGCGGTTGGGCCGGACGGGGCGGTCTATCTGAGCGATTGGGTGGATAAATCGTATCCGGTTCATGGCAAAGGCCGCATCTGGCGCATCCGCATGAAGAAGCCGCCGGAGGACGACGGGTTGCGCCCAGCAAGGTCGCTGGGCTGGACACGGATCAGCTGATAAAGCTGCTCGGCCATCCGAAAATAGAGATCCGCGATGCGGCGACGGAGGCGCTGGCGGCGAAGGGCGCGAAGGTCAAGGACGCCCTGGCGAACGTGCTGAAGGGCAAGGCCGAGGTGCGGGCGAAGATCCAGGCGCTGTGGGCTGCCGCCCGCATCGGGGAGGGCGCCAACGATCTACTCGTCGCCGCGCTGGACGATCCCACCGCCGAGGTGCGGGCGGAGGCGGCGCGGCGGGTCGCCGACGACGCCGAGCATCGGGTGGAAGCGAAGCTGCTCGATCGGGCGCTCAAGGATGAGGCTCCGCCGGTGCGGATGGAGGCGCTGTTGCGGCTGCGCCAGCCGTCGTCGCTGCGGCAGGTCGTGCCTCTGCTGGCCGACAAGGATCTCTTCATCGTCAGTGCGGCCATATACGTTCTCGGCCGGCCGGGGAATGCGGATCTGTTACTACCGCACCTCGGAGAGGCCGACGCCCGACTGCGGCTGGGGATTCTCGTGGCGCTACGGAAGACGGGCGACGCCGCGGGACGGGATGCGCTGAAGCAATTCCTCAAGGATCCCGATCCGGAAATCCGGCGTTCGGCGATCCAGTGGGTCGGCGAAGAGGGGTTGAAGGATTACGCCCCGCAGCTGCAAGCCGCCGCCGTCCAAGCGCCGACGACGCCGGCCCTGTTCCAGGCGCTCCTCGCCGCGAATCACCTGCTGGCCGGCGGCAAACCGGACGCAGACCCGTTCGATGAAAAATACCTCGCCGGGGTCGTGGGCAACGTCGGCCAGCCGTCGGCGTTCCGCGTCCTGGCGCTGCAGATGCTGCGGCCCGATCACCCGGCCCTGTCGGCGGCGAACCTGGAGAAGCTGGTGGCGGGCAACGATGAAGCCCTGCGTCGACAGGCCGTCCGCACCCTGGCGTCGCGCACCGACAAGGACGCCCAGGCCCTGCTGCTGAAACTGGCGAAGGACGGCGCCGCGGAACCCACCCTTCGCGCCGACGCCGTGCTGGGCCTGGCGAACTCCGTCGCCGACTCGACCGAGGTGCAACGCTTCCTGCTGTCGCTTCTCGATCAACCGGCCTTCCGCCGCGACGCCTTGCGGTCCCTGCGACCGGCGGCGCAGCAGGCGGACATCGGCAAGGAGTTGCTCGCCTGGTGGGACAAGGCGACTCTGACCGGCGATGAGCGGCAAGAGACGGCGGCGCAGCTGCTGCTGGCGCTGAAGGCGAATACGACTTCGGCGGTCGAAAAAAACCGCAAAGAACTGAGCGAGGCGGCCGGCCCGCGGCCGCAGACGCCGGAGGAGTGGCAGAAGTTTTTGGCCGGCCACGGCGATCCAACCGCAGGGGAGCGCGTGTTTTTCTCCGCCGCCGGGCCGCGCTGCGCCGCTTGCCATCAGATAGACAGCCGTGGCGGCAAGGTTGGGCCGGATCTCTCGACCATCGCCGCCGCCCTCAACCGCCAGCGGCTGGTCGAATCGATCCTGGATCCGAGCAAGGAGATCGCGCCGGCGTTCGTCACCTGGAACGTCACGACGCGCGACGGCAAGATCCACACCGGCGTCGTCGTGGACGAAGGGCCGAACAGCACGGTCACGCTGGCCGACGCGCAGGGCAAGCTGGAAACGCTGATGCGCCAGGACATTGAGGAGCGAACCGCGTCGCCGAAGTCGCTCATGCCGGACAACCTGCACGAGCAGATGACGCCGCAAGAGTTCCTGGACCTGATCGCCTACCTGAGCGAGCGGAAATGAGCGCGAAGGCCGGACGTTCCACGAGCCGGTCCTTCCAGCGCAGGAACGGCCGTTCCACGACCCAGTACGACACGACGGCGGCTGCGAAGGCGAGGGCGTAGGCGATCGGCGCGTCCAGGGCGGGCAGGCGGTGGGTCGCGGGAATCAGGCCGTGCATCAGCTTGGGGACCAGCGACAACAGCGGAAAGTGCCACAGGTAAAGCCCATAGGAGATCCGTCCCGTCCAGAGCAACGGCGGCGCGCTCAGCAGCCGCGACGCCAACTTGGGCGGCGAATTCACGAGGGCCGCGATCACGACGGCTGCGGCCGCGGCGACGACGGTGTAGCCGCCGAGAACCAGGAAGGACGATCCGTTTCTCGCCAAAATTCCTAGCAAGACGAGGAAAATGGCCGAAATGGCCGCCGCGATCCGCAGCGCCTGGCACGAGCCGGGCGACTGTGGTAATCGTCCTTCGGAGGCGAGGAAACCGACGAAGCAGCCGGCCAGCAGCGAATCCGCACGGCCGAACAGGGTCGTCGCCGCCGCCAGCGCTCCGGCCGGCCAGGGACCAAGCCATAACGCCGCCCGGAGCAACGCCGATGCGGCAATCCCCGCCACGACCAGCCAGGCGATCCGCCGACGGCTCGCGCCGAACCGCAGCAACAGGACCAAGAAGAGCGGCCAGGCGAGGTAGAATTGCTCTTCGAGACTCAGCGACCAGGCGTGTCCGAGAAGATCCATCGGGACCGACGCGCACGCCGCCCAGTTGGCCGATTGGCAGGCGGTCAGGGTGGCGGCCTGGTAAATGACGGCCGCCCGATCCGGCTTCGTCCGCAGCGCCGCCCAGACGCAGCAAACTGCCAGCAGCACGAACAGCGCCGGCGCCAGCCGCAGCACCCGCCGCAGGTAGAAGCGCGGCAGATGGATGCGGCCGTTCTGCTGCTGTTCCCGCAGCAGCAGGGCGGTGATGAGAAAGCCGCTCAGCACGAAAAACAGATCGACGCCCAGGAAACCGCCGGGGATGAGACGGCGCAGACCGCAATGGTAGGCCATCACGGCGAGCACGGCCACGCCGCGCAGCCCGTCCAGCTCGGGCCGGTAGCCGAGACGGAAGCCGCCACGACCGCCGACGCCCGCTTCCCGACGGCGGTTCGCCGGCGGCATGGGATCGTCTCCGAGGACGCTTTCATACTGCACACAATCGTTGGGGACGCGGCGTGTACCGAAAATGACTGGGCTGGTCAAGCGAGAATTCTCCTCGTCTCCTCGTTCCCACGCTCTCAACCATCTGCAAAAATCCAGCCCGCGGCGTCACGGCTCCGCCGCGGCGCCGTATCATCAAGGGAGGGACCAAACCATGAACCCAAATGATAAAGACCTGCTGCATTCGTGGGTGATGACCACCTGGAGCGGCGTTTTCAAGGGCCGCGGTGGAGACGACGACGCCAAGAAGGCGCGCAATGAGCTTCTGGTGCGTTACCACGAAGCCGTCTATCACTACTTTCTCGCCAAGATCCGCGACCCCAATGCCGCCCATGAGCTGTACAGCAACTTCGCCGTCAAGCTGATCGAAACCGACCGCATCCTCAAGAACGCCGACCCCACGCGCGGCCGGTTCCGCCACTACCTCAAGGCCGCCCTGCACCACATGGTCATCGACTACTACCGCAACCGCGCCCGCGGCGAACAGGTCCGCCGGATGACCTTCGACCCCGCCGAACACGACATCATCGCCCCCGGCGAAGAGGAGCGCGACGCCGACTTCTCGCCGATCTGGCGGCAAGAATTGCTCAACAACGCCTGGAAAGCGCTTCTGGAACTGGAGCAGAAGACCGGCCAACCGCACAACACCGTTCTGCGCTGCCAGTCGGACGACCCCGACCTCCGGGCGCCGCAACTGGCCGAACGGCTGTCCGCAAAGCTCGGCAAGCCGTTCTCCGCCGACGCCGTCCGCCAGGCGCTCCATCGAGCGCGGGCGAAGTTCGCGGCGCTTCTGCTGCAGGAGGTGGAGCGGACGCTGGAGTCGCCAACGCGGGACGAGCTGGAAGAAGAGCTGATCGACCTGCAGCTGCTCCCGTATTGCAAAAAGGCGCTGGAAGAGCGGCGGCAGGATGGGGCGTGAGCCGGCGCCGTCCTCGCCGTCCGCCGTGCCGAGGCCCCGCCTTGATGAGCGTCTCCATTCGTCCCATAGGCCCTATAGGACGTATAGGTCTTATGGGACAAACGGAGACCTTACCCCGCCTTGATTCGCCTTCCCCGTCGCACTACAATCAAAGAGGGTTTCGGGGACCGGCCACCCCTCCACCCTCTCTCCTTACCCCTATTTCCCACGGGACATTCCTCCACCTTCCCGGGAATGCCCTATCACGCCGTCGGGCCGCGCCGCCGATCCTCGGCGACCGTCCTGGGCGACCGGGGGCGGATGAGCATCAAGGGAACCACGAAACGACCGAACCGGGATGACCCCTTTGGCTCGTCCGCTCGCCCCACCCGCCGGCCTGTTGCGCCGGGCGGGGCCGCGGACTGTCGGAGACGGCTGGAATGTATGAACGCTTCACGGATCGCGCCCGCAAAGTGATGCAGCTGGCCAACCAGGAGGCCCAGCGCTTCAACCACGAGTACATCGGCACGGAACACATTCTCTTGGGCCTGGTCAAGGAAGGCTCCGGCGTCGCCGCCAATGTCCTCAAAAACCTCGACATCGACCTCCGCAAGATCCGCCTGGAGGTCGAAAAAATCGTTCAGTCCGGCCCGGACATGGTGACGATGGGCAAATTGCCCCAGACGCCGCGGGCCAAAAAAGTCATCGAATACTCGATCGAAGAGGCCCGGAACCTCAACCACAACTACGTCGGCACCGAGCACTTGCTCCTGGGGTTGCTCCGGGAACAGGAGGGCGTGGCCGCTCAGGTCTTGATGAACCTCGGTCTCAAGCTGGAAGACGTGCGTGAGGAAGTCCTGAATCTTTTGGGGCACAATATGGCGACCGAAGAAAGCGGCGGCGGTGCGGGCGAACGGCAAGCCAGCAAGGGCAAGAGCAAGACCCCGGCCCTGGACAGTTTCGGGCGCGACCTCACGGAGCTGGCCCGCCAGGGCAAGCTCGACCCGGTCATCGGCCGGGCCAACGAGATCGACCGCGTCATCCAGATCCTCAGCCGCCGCACCAAGAACAACCCCGTCCTCCTCGGCGAGGCCGGCGTCGGCAAGACCGCCATCGTCGAGGGACTCGCCCAGAAGGTCATCGAGAGCGACGTGCCCGACCTGCTGCGCGACCGCCGCATCGTCGTGCTCGACCTGGCCATGATGGTGGCCGGCACCAAGTACCGCGGCCAGTTCGAGGAGCGCATCAAGGCCGTCATGAACGAGGTGCGCCGCGCCAAGAACACCATCCTGTTCATTGACGAGCTGCACACCCTGGTCGGCGCCGGCGGCGCGGAGGGCGCCATCGACGCCTCCAACGTCCTCAAGCCGGCCTTGGCCCGCGGCGAGATCCAGTGCATCGGCGCCACGACGCTGGACGAGTATCGCAAGTACATCGAGAAGGACGGCGCCCTGGAACGCCGTTTCCAGCAGATCATCGTCAACCCGCCGTCCAAGGACGAGACGATCAAGATCCTCGAAGGGCTGCGCGACCGCTACGAGGCCCATCACCGCGTCCAGATCAAGGACGAGGCTCTCACCTCGGCCGTCGAATTGTCCGACCGCTACATCAGCGGCCGCTGCCTGCCGGACAAGGCCATCGACGTGATCGACGAGGCCGGCGCCCGCGTGCGGCTCAAGGCGATGACCAAGCCGCCGAACCTCAAGGAGCTGGACGGCCAGATCGAACAGCTCAACCAGGAGAAGGAGCAGGCCGTCGCCGAGCAGGACTTCGAGAAGGCCGCCCAGTTCCGCGACAAGGCCGACAAGATCAAGCGCGACAAGGAGCGGATCACGCGCGAGTGGAGCGACAAGTCGAAGGAGAGCGGCGGCGTCGTGGACGAGGAGGTCATCCGCGAGGTGGTCGGCAAGATGACCGGCGTGCCGCTGACGCGCATCAACAGCGACGAGACGGCCCGCCTGCTGACGATGGAAGACGACCTGCACAAGACGGTCATCAGCCAGCACGAAGCCATCGTCGCCATCGCCAAGGCGGTTCGCAAGAGCCGTTCCGGTCTGAAAGACCCCAAGCGGCCGATCGGCTCGTTCATCTTCGCCGGCCCCACCGGCGTCGGCAAGACGCTGCTGGCCAAGCAGCTCGCCAAGTTCATGTTCGGCGACGAGAACGCGCTGGTGCAGATCGACATGTCGGAGTACAGCGAGAAGCACAACGTCAGCCGGCTGATCGGCGCCCCGCCGGGCTACATCGGCTACGAAGAGGGCGGCCAGCTCACGGAGAAGATCCGCCGCCGGCCGTACTCCGTGGTACTGCTGGACGAGATCGAGAAGGCCCATCCCGAGGTCTGGAACATGCTGCTCCAGATCATGGAGGAGGGCCGGCTGACCGACAACGTCGGCCGGACGGTGGACTTCAAGAACACCATCCTCATCATGACGACGAACATCGGCGCCGAGTCGATCGCGGGCCGTCGGGAGTTCGGCATCCACGCCGGCGCCCGCCGGAACGAGGAATCCACTTATGAGAACATGAAGGCGCTGCTCAAGGGCGAGATGGAGAAGAACTTCCGCCCCGAGTTCCTCAACCGCGTGGACGACGTCATCGTCTTCCGCAGCCTGACCAAGCCGGACCTCAAGCACATCATCGACATCGAGCTGTCGAAGGTGACCAAGCGGCTGAAGGAGAAGAGCCTGACGCTGGTGATGAGCGACGACGCCAAGGAGTTCCTGATCGAGAAGGGGACGAGCCTGGAGTACGGCGCCCGTCCGCTGCGCCGGGCGATCGAGCAGTACCTCGAAGACCCGCTGGCGGAGGACCTGCTGCGCGGCACGTTCGTGGGCAAGGACACTATCACGGTTCGGGCGACCGGCGAGAAGGACGAGCGGAAGCTCGTCTTCGACACCACCGGCCCGGCGCCGGATCTGGTGGCGGCCGGCGAAAGCACGGCGATCAAGGGCGTCTGACGTCCCGACTTATCAGAGCCGCGACCGTCAGGGAACGGTGCTATGGTTCCTGGACCTTGCCACCGCTCCCTGACGGTCGCGGCTCTGATGCTAGGCGTCGATTACACCCTGCTCCCTCAGGGTCGCGGCTCCGACAAGCCCAGCGCCTTCAGCTCATCAGACTTCAGGGCGTTGTCCTTGTCCATAACGCCCGGGACGTACTGAGGCGAACCATCCTCCGCGTCCGGCGTCGTGTTCGCGCTGGCCAGGCGCCGGCCCAGGTACTCGCCGCAGCGCCAGCGGTAGTATTTGCCGTCGGCCTCGAAGATCAGCCCGTCCGCGTTGAGCTTCACCGCCTTGCCCCGAACCACCACATTGCCGTAGGAGTCCACCACGCTGAACTCATCCACCACCGGCGTGGACCGTCGGAACCGGAGCGTCATTTCATCGCCGCCCTTGCCTTGATCGTAAATGGTGGCTTGCCAGTAGCGGTCGTTGTTCCAGATCGCCGTCAGCCGCACGGCCGACAGCACGGTGTCGCGGTCCTCCGTCAATGCCGACTTGGCGGAGATGCCGGTGAACACGTTCTTGGCCAGCATGTCGCTATAGTACGGACCCGTTCCGTCTCCGTCCGTGCTGCGGGCGAGAGTGTGGACGCCCGTCAGGTCGCTGCTCTTGGGCAGCAGGTCGTCGCGCTTCTGCGCGCCCGCGACGAGCAGGGCCTCGACCGTCATGCTCACGTCCAGGTCGCCGCTGGACGCGCCGCTCGCCGCGCCGCCGGGTAAGCCCCCCGGAATCGCCGCGGGGCGCCCGGAAAGCGGAGGCGCCGCCAGGCGCCGCGCCGGAAAGCGGGGAACGCCGCCGGCCGCCGCGCCCGGAAAGCGGGGGCGCCACCCGGCCCGGCGGCGGCCGGCCCCGTGGTCCGCGTGGTCGTGCGGGCCGTCAGCGTCAGGTTGCGGACCTGATGCAACAGCGGGGCCTTATAGAAGTCGCCCAACATCCGCTCCACCGCGTCGAGCCGACCCTGGGCCTGCACCGTGAATGTCATCCGTGTGTAGGCCGGCGTCTTACCGCTGAGGGTCGGCCCACCCTTGCGGTCGGCCGCCGCCGGCATCACCTTGATCGAGCTGGGCGAGAAGCCGCTCTTGACCACCAGGTTGTTCAGGAAGCGCTGATAGTCCACCTGCACCATGTCCTCATGGCGTTTCTTCGCTTCTTCCACACTGTGGCCGTCTTTCACCTCCTCGGCCAGGTGATTGTCCTCGGGCAGACTCATCACCTTCCACTGCGCCACCCGCGGGTCGTCGAGCAAAAGGGCCTTTTCGTCGTCCATCTCCTTCTGCTTTTCGTCCTCTTTTTTGGCAATGTCCGCCTTGGCGGTGTTTATGTCGGCGTTGATGCGGCCGAGGCTGTCGAGGAACAGCCACTTGAACAGGAAGCCGGCGACCGCCAGGATGACGACGGACAGCACGGTTATGGCGAGAAAGCGTTCGCGTGGGTTCATTGGTCGCCTCCGAAGATGAAGTCGTCGGGGCCGATGGGGCCGTTGTTTTTCGGGCCGCTGTCGGGGGCGGCGGGTAGCTTCCGCGTGTAGTCGGCCGGCGGTCGCCGTTCGACCTTGACGGTCAGCTGGAACTGGGTGAACTGGATCTTGGGCGCCTCGGGGCTGTAGTAGCCGTCCTTCTTGAAGCCGTCGATCAGGTCGTTGAGGGCCTTGCGGCCCGCCTCGTCGTAACAGTTTCCCTTCAAGGTGATGCGAGCGACGTAGCGGTCCTTGGCCGTGCGGGTCAGCGGCTCCGTGCTGATCTGCGTGATGCGGAGGGCGTTGACGTCGGGGATGCGGGCGGTCAGGTCGTACAGCTCGTCGAGCCAGACGACGTTGTCCCAGTCGGCGAGGGCCTTGGTGAGCTTACCGTCCTGCCGGAACGCCATCAGGTCTTTGTCGGCGGTGTCGCGCTGCCGCTGGATGGCGACCAGCTTGCTCCGGGCGCTGGTGATGACCACCCACAAGCAGGCAACGCCGAGGACGACGGCGACGGCCACGACCACGGCGGCCAGAGCGAGGCGCCGATTGTTGGGGTCGCTGGGCGGCTTCGGCTGTCTCGGCTGAACGAAATTGATCGGCAAGCCGCGCGAGTCGGCGCGGGCGAACAAGAGGCCGGCCGCCCCGGCGAAGGCGCCGCGCGTGCCGGCCGGCACGTCCAGGCCGATGGCGCCGGCGAATGGGTCGAACTCCTGGATCGGAACGTCGAGCAGCTCGCTGAGCCGCTCGCGCAGCCCCGGGCCGCCACCGGCGAGTTGAAGGGAGCGAACCGGCGGCCGCCCCGCCTGGCCGGCGTAAACCGTCAGGTTGCGGCGGACCTCTCCGGCCAGCCCCGGGCCGACGCTCAGCGACCGGGCCAGCACCGGCGTCTGGCCGCGCACCACGCAGAACTCGGCCCAACGATCGGCGACCACGGCCGCGGCGATGGCGCCTTCGGGATCATCGGCGGCCGCCGCTTTTCGCAGCCCGGCCGCCGTGCCGAACATGCGGGGAGTCAGCGCCGCCAGTTTCAAGCCGGCCGCCTGACAGATCTTCTGGTAGGTGGCGAGGATTTCGCGTCGGACGATCAGGGCCAGGACTTGCTGTTCGCTCGCGCCGGGGCGCTCGCGCCGACGTAGTCGATGACCATGTCTTCGGGGGAGTCGCTCAGCTCCTTGACCGCCTGGAAGCGGACGACGGCCGCCTCTTCCCCCGGCGGCACGGCCGGGAAGCGGATGTCCTTGAGGATGACGCGGTCGCGGCCGACGCACGCCAGGACCGGCGCAGGGGCGATCCCGGCCTCCTTGAGGCGGTCGCGCAGCAGACGGCCCAGTTCCTCGGCCTCGGCCGGGTTGGGCGACTTCTCCTCCTGCCAGACCAGCGCCCGCTGAAACTTCACCCGACCGCCGCCGGCCGTGCCGACGACGACGTGAAGCTGCTTCTGGTCCCAGTCGATCGCAAGAAAACGCGGCACGATAGATGACCTTCGTTAGATGATGGATTCCCCTACCAGCCCCGAGCGCGAGCGAGGGGGTCGGGGCGACCCCCTCGCTCGCGCTCGGGGCTGGTGTCACTGACCCGACAGCTGACTCAAATCGAACCCCGCCCCGAGCGAAGACAGGTCGCGCTCGTAGATGATGCGCGGCATGCCGTTGTTCACGTCGATGATCGCATCGATCCGCGCCACCGGGCCGGCGCCGCCCTGGAAGTAGCCGATCGACTGAAAACGGTAGACCTGGCTGCGAGCGGTGATGTACGGCTCCAGCGCCTTTAACTTGGCCAGCGGCAGGTTCGCCTCCGTCATGAGCCAGGCCGGCGTCTGGAAGATTTGGTCCGGCGGCTCGTTGGACGACGGGTCCGGCCGCGTGTTCAGGATGTTCTGCACGTCCTCGTCGGTGAGCTGGGCCGCCGGGTTCGTTGGAGCGCTCGAGGCCGCGCCCTGTGCATCGGGCGACGAACCGGACAGGGCCGCCTCCAGGGCGCTCAGCACCGTCTCCGACGCCGTGTTGATGTTGATCCGCGGGACCAGGTCCGTGTTCATCGTCGTGGTGGTTTCGTCCAGCATCAGCGGCAGCAAGGTCGGCAGCTGGCCGGGGTCGTTGAGCGGGCTGGGCATCGAGATGGTCCTGGCGGTTCGGCCCGTCCCGCTGGTTATGCTCACGCTGCTGTTGACCAGATCGAACAGGGAGCTAATGTTCTGGAGCTTCTGCTGTCCGCCGCTTCTCGAGGACGGGGAGCGGGCCGTCTGGAGCTGGGTCTGCACGGCGCTGGCGTCGCTGGAGGAGAGCGCCTTGAAAGGCATCGTCGCGCCGGCGGGAGACGCCCCCCGCGCCGCCCGGCCCGGCCGTCGATTTGGAAGCTCCATAAAGCCGGTAGGCGATGATGTAGTTCGCCATGTCCTGGCCGAGGACCGGCGTCAGGTTGTTGGCCAGCGTGTCAATGTCGGGGTCGTTGAGATAAATGCGCGGGTTGCCGTTGACGTCGGTGTTCGGCTCGCGGCTGTAGACGGTGAAATAGGCCGACCAGCCGAGATCGACCTGGCCGCTGCCGTCGTCCTCGTCCGGGTCGAGCACGCCGTTGCGGTTGCGGTCGTTGCCGTACAGCAGCTGCGGCGTCACGCCCTTGACCAGCAGCAGCTCCTCCAGGCTGTCCAGCGGCCCGTTCTTGCAGTGATAGGGATTCGGCAGGGAGGAATAGTAGTCGTCTTCGGCGCCGTCGGTGCGGGGCGTGTCGTCGGGGTCGAGCCAGTCCAGGATCGAGTTGGCGACGTCGTCGGTCATGTTCGGCAGGGCCATCAGGACGTTGAAGCCGACGACGCCCTGACCGTTGTCCAGCTCGAGCAAGGCATTGAGGTTGATCTTGCCGGCCTCGTCCACGAGGCCGAAGCGGTACGGCTGCGACGCCTGGGTCGGGTCGTCCACCGAGACCAGGCCGACGATGGAGAACACGCCCGCCGGGCTGTCGCCGCCGTTGTTCACCGCGACGTTCTGGAACACCTGCGGGTTGTCCCACGGATTGCCGTTGAGCGGGTCCGAGGAGGAAACGGAGCTGCTGGAGGACGACGAACCGCCGGAGGCGCTGGAGGCGCTGGCGGCGCTCGCGTTGGCGGCGAAGGAGTTGCTGAGCAGGGCGGCAACGTAATGCACGCCCGACTCGGCCAGCGCGTGGGCCTGGGCCGTGCGCGCGTAGGCGTTGGCGGCCTGGAATTCGGACGTGACCCATTCGCCGTACTGATAGGCGGCCAGCGAAAGGACCACCACGATCAGCAGCACCGCCAGCAGCACGATGCCGCGACGGCGAGGAACGGCTTGAGTGCGTAAAAGCATAGGTTCACGGCGAAGCGCCGCCCCCGTTCGTGGTGGAGCCGGCGTTCGTGGTCGAGGAGCTGGTCATCGCTTGCGTGCTGGTTCCGGTCGCGGCCGCCGTTTGCAGGGTCATGCCGTTGGCGGAGGGGATGACGAGGACGTGGCGGATCGTTCGCAACGGTTCGTCGGACGGCGCCGGGCCGGAGGTGTGCTGCGGAGCGATGGTGATGGTGACGGCGATCGCCAGCGGCGAGCCGAGCGGCGTGACGCCGTCGGGGCCGAGCTCCGTCGAGTCCCAGCTGTCCTGCCAGTCGGTCCCGTCCCAGTACTGGAAATTCAGACTACGCACCTCGTCGGCGATGATGTATGTGTTCTCGCTGTCGATGCCCGGCGGCAGGTTCTGGAGGGCGTCGTCGCTGGTGGCCAGGGGGACTTCCTGGCGGGCGAGGCCGCCGGGGCTGTCGCCGCCGCCGACCAGCCAGTAACTGATGCGGCGGATGTCGCTGCTCGGCGGCGGCGCGTCGGAGTCGTCGCTGCTGGCGAGATTGGCGCCGGACGCGTAAATCTCCCGCGGCAGGTTGCTGACGAACAGATGCAGCGACTGGTTATCGCCCATCACGCCGAACGGCAACACGATGTTGGTCGCGCCCTGGCTGTCGGTGACCGCGGACGAGGATCCGAAGGAGGAGGGACTGCCCGGCAATCCGTTTGAGGAAGTCGTGCTCGTCGTCGAGGAGGCGGTCGTCGAGGACGCGGACGTCGCCGATGTCGTGCCGGCCGACGACGCGGCGGCGCCCGACATGGCGCCGCCCGACGTGGAGCCGCCCGCCGCCGGGCTGGTGGTCGGAACGGTGTCGAGGCCCGCCTGGAAGCGGTAGCGGGCGGGATCGCTCAGGCCCATGACCTGCGCGACGTCGGCGTCCATGCGGGACATGATGGCGCGCTCGAGCGTGCTTCCCTGGATGGTGTCGCGCGAGTTCTGCATGGAGCGGATCTGCAAATCCACGGCGAAATAGAGCGCGCCGAGGAGCAGCACGGCGATCGCCAGTCGCCAGGAGGACTTCGAGCAGCGTGAAACCACGCCGCGAACGCCGCTGGTGTCGCATGTTAATTCCCCCCGGAAGACATCATTGACGAGCCGCCGGACGAGGCGCCGGAGGAGGCGCTTCCCGAGGTGGACGTTCCGCTCGTGCTGCTGGTGGTCGAGCTGGTCACGGGCACCACGTCCTCATTGGAGCCGATCACGGACGGGTCGAGCATCATCTGCGTCACGCTGCACTGGACCACGTCGCCGCTCTCGGACGCCTTCCGCTTGACGGTCACCGTCACCTGCCACAGCCCGTCGAAGGAGCTGTTCTCGGCGTCCAGTGACCAGGTGTAGTCCGGCTCCTCGTCGCACGGCGTATCGTCCTGGGAAGTCATGGGCCAGACGCCGACGGCGACCTCGTGCAGCTTGGATTGGCAGAGGCGCGTGGCCAGGTTCTGCTGCTGGATGCCCGCGGCGATCTCCCCGTTGCGGGAAATGATGGTCCCGAACACCGCCATCGCCAGGAGGAAAATGGTGAGGGCGGTGAGGACCTCCAGCAACGTGAACGCCCGCCGACGCAGGCGGCGGGTTCGGCCGACCGTTGATGTTCGGGAGGGAGATGGCGTCACGCGAATTCACCCTCACGGCGTCGTATTTCCGCGCCTCGTTGGCCGGAATCCAGCGAGTGCTCATCCCCCCGGTCAGCGCGCGAAGACGGAGGGCGATCGGCCCGGACAGCGGGGACTGGATGTCGATTTCCACGTCCTGCTGCGCCGTGCCGTCCGGCAAGAACACCGCCACGGTGGACCACGCTCCCGAACCCGAATCGGAGGCGTTCGCAACGTTGCCCGTGTCGGGGTTTCCGGACGAGCTGGGGTCGGCGGCGTTCACCGGGACGAAAACGATTCCCTTGGGCAGCGAGTCCTGCACCACCAGCGGGGCGTTGTTCGCGTTCGACGCGGCGGGCGGGTCGCCGCCGGACCAATAGGCAGGGTCGTCCGGCGCCGCGCGAAATCGCGCCGCCGGGCTGAATCGAAAACCGATACGACCGCCCCTCCGTGATGGCCTGCGCCCGCATCGCGGACCACTGACCGCTCACCTGATCCGCCGCGGCTTCCAGACGAGAATCGGCGTACATGTTTTCGATGGAGGGAATGGACATCCCCGCCAGGATCAGCACCAGCGCCACCACCACCACCAACTCAAACAGCGTGTAGCCGCGTCGCATCGTCCGCTCCACGTTCGTCCCCCAGAGGGGGGAATGGCTCACCAATTGCCGACGGGTTCGCCGCCGCCACAGTCGCAGCTCACGTCGAAGCCCAGCCGGTTGTTGTGCTGGCTGGGGACGATCAGGTGATACTGGCCGCCCCACGGATCCTTGATGGCGTCGGGGTTCAGGCCGAGCTTGGGATCGTTGATGATGTCATCCCACGAAGAGGGGAGTTGCTCGGAGGGGTTGTTCGTCTGGTCATTCTTGTAGGCTTCGACAGCGGTGGCCAAGCTCTTGCACTGGGCCTGGGCCGTGTCGCGCTTGGCGCCGTCCAGGACGTACAGCAAGGTCGGCACGGCGGCGCCGGCCAGCACCACGATGATCGCCACCACCACGAGCATTTCCACCAGGGTGAACGCGATGCGTCGCCGGGCGCGTTCGGTTTTCCGCGAGAGCATGGGGACTTCCTCCTCGAAACAGACGGGGATTTACAGGTTCATGGTAAAGGGCGCCGGATTAAAGAATCATGAGGGCGTTTCTCGGGGCGAGCGGCCGGCGTGAGCCGGCTGATTCGATTCAATCAGCCGGCTCACGCCGGCCGCTCGCCGGATCGTTACTGCACCGCGCTGCTCATCTTGAACACCGGCAGCAGCAAGCCCGCCACGACCAGCAGGACGACGGCGGCCATGACGAGCAGCATCATCGGCTCCAGCAGGCGAACGAACAGGTCCAGCTGCCGTGAGGTCCGCTTTTCCAGGCCGTTGGCGATGTCGATCAGCACCTTGTCCAGATTGTTGCTTTCCTCGCCGACGGAGATCATCTCGACCACGTCGCGCGGGAAGTGTTTGCTGGCGGCCAGCGGCGTCGCCAGGGCGTCGCCAGCCGTGATGTTGTCCGCCGATTTCTCGATGGCTTCCGTCAGCACCTTGTTGCCGGTCGAGTCCTTGCTGATGCGCAGGGCGTGCAGGATCGGGATGCCGTTGTGCAGCAGGGTGCCGAGGATGCGCGTGAAGCGCGACAGGGCGAACGACAGGTAGATCTTCCCCGCGACGGGAATGCGCAACCGAATCGCATCGACCTTCTTCCGGCCCTTGGGAGTGGCGGCCCAGCGGCGGTAGACGATCACCAGGGCGACGACGGCCACGACGAGGGCCCAGCCCCAGCCCTGGAGAAAATGGCTGACGGCGATAAGGCCGACCGTAATCGTCGGCAGCTCGCCCTTCTCCGCCAGCCGCTTGAAGATCGGCTCGAACTTGGGCACGAAGAAGATGATGAGGACGTTGAGGATGACGAAGCCGGCCACGGCCAGGAAGATGGGGTAGGCCAGGGCGCCGATCACCTTGCCCTTGAGGTCTTCCTGCTGCTCGGTGAAGTCGGCGATGCGGCGGAGCACGTCTTCGAGGAAGCCGCCTTCCTGGCCGGCCCGGACCATGCTGACGGCCAGCTCGTCGAAGGCGCGCGGGTGCTGGGCCATCGCCGCGGCCAGGGCCATGCCGTCGGCCACGCGGGCGCGGACCTCGCGCAGCACTTCCGAAAGGGCCGCCTGCGAGCTTTGCCGTTCGAGGATGTCCAGGCAGCGGAGCAACGGCACGCCGGAGTGCAGCAGGTCGGCCAGCTGCGCGTAGAAGGCGGTGAGGTTCCGGCTGCGGATGCGCCGGCCGCCCTTGCGGGTCGTCTTGGCCGGGGCGATGCGCAGCGGGAACAGCCCCCGCGCGTCGAGCATGGACAGGGCCTCGCGCTCGGTGGTGGCGACGAGGTTGCCCTGGCTGCGCACCCCCACGTTGCTCATCGCCTCGAAAGTGAATTCCGGCACGTCGTTCCTCGCTGAAAAGTCGTTCCAACCAGCCCAATGCGCCAGCGAGGGATTTCCCCCGGCCCTTGCGCTTCGGGCTGGTAAGAAACCGCTTCTCAGCCGTGCATCATCCACAAGACCAACAGACCGACCACGCAGCCGGCCGCCAGTCCCGCCAGAATCGTCAGCAGCCCGGCGCGACCCTGCGCGGCGCAGGCGTCTCCTCCTGCTCCTCTGGTCGTTCTTCCGTCCGATTCACCGCCGCCGCTTTCGGCAGGGCGACGACCGGCTTGCTCTTCGGCGCCGCCGTGAAGGCCCGCGCGTTCGACGTAATCGCCTGCAATTCCTTGACCGCCTCGCCGATGCCCTCGTAGCGGTCTTCCGGCGCCTTCTGCATCAGGCGATCGACCACGTCGGCAAGAGGCGCCGGCGTCTCAGGACTGAACTCCTGAATCGGCGTCGGATACTCGCTTTGGTGGGCCAGCATCTTCTTGACCGGGTTGTCGTAGGGGAAGGGGTACGTCCCCGTCAGACACCGATAGAGGATGCAGCCCAGACTGTACTGGTCTCCGGCCGGCGTGCGGGCCAGCGAATCCAGGATCGCTTCGGGGCTGGCGCAGTCGAGACCCTTGGCCAGCGTCTTGCCGTTGGTCATCGTATCGAGGATCGCCTTGCCGCGATCGCTCGTCAGCAGGAAGCCGACGCCGAAATCCAGCACGCGCACCCGACGATCGGCTCCGATCAGCACGTCGCTCGGCTTGAGAAGCCCGTGGAACAGTCCGTGTTCGTGATAGGGCTGCAAACCGGAAGCCACCTGAAGGGCGATCTGCGCCGCTTGTCGCGGCGGAATCTTGCCGTGCTTCTTCAGCAGGTTGTCGAGTCTCTGTCCGCCCTCCAGATACGGCCAAACCAGATAAATCTTGTCGCCGGCCGCGCCGATGTTGACCAGCGCACTGACGCGGGGGTGGCGGACCTGCTTGAGCGCCTTGACCTTTTCGGCCACCGACGTCAGGTTCATCACGTTCCGCCGCGGCACGATCTTGATCGCGTACCAGCCGCCGTCTTTCGCCGACTTCGCCTTGTAGACGGCCCCCATCGAGCCTGTGCCGATCACGTCGATCAGCTGGTAGGACGCCAGGGTCAGCTCGGCGGTGCGGCCCTCAATGACATAGTCGGCCTGGAACCGCGTAAGCATCCCCTGTCCGACGAGGAAGGCGCCCAGTTCCTTCGGTCCCGCGTTGGGCGACTTCCGAACGAACTCCGCTAATCGTTGGCAGTCGTCCGGGCCGACGAGACCACATTCGGAAACCGCCGCCGCATATTCGGAGCACGTGGCGAACGCTGTTGTCATGGCACACCTGACTCGGACGGGAAGGATGTTAGGAAGGCTCTTTCGAGTCTATAGCATATTCCCGCCGGGCAGGATTCCTTTGCCGACTTACCAGCCCCAGCGCGAGCGAGGGGTTTCGGTCAACCCCTCGCTCGCGCTCGGGGCTGGTCGTTCTCACGCGATCACGTCTCCGGCCGTCACGCGGGCCACTTCGTCGAGCGTCGTATCTCCCCTCAGCACCTTGCGCCAGCCGTCCTGACGCAGGGTAATCATGCCCTCCTTCATTGCCTGCTTGCGGATGTGCGAGGCGTTGACCCGCTCCACGCACATCTCGCGGATCGCGTCGCCGGTCACCATCAGTTCGTAGATGCCGGTCCGGCCGCGGAAGCCGGTCTGGCGGCAGGCCCGGCAGCCGACGCCGTGCCATAGCCGCACCGGCGCCGTCGCCGTTGCGCGGGAAATCGGGCGGCACCTCGGATGTCGGCTCGAACTCCTCCTTGCACTCCGTGCAGATCGTCCGCACCAGCCGCTGGGCCATCACGCCTTCCACCGTGCTGGCCACCAGGAACGGCTCGATGCCCATGTCGATGAGCCGGGTGAAGGCGCTGGGGGCGTCGTTGGTGTGCAGCGTGCTGAACACCAGGTGGCCGGTCAGCGACGCCTGGATGGCGCTCTCCGCCGTCTCCATGTCGCGCATTTCGCCGATCAGGATCACGTCGGGGTCGTGACGCAGGATGCTGCGCAGGGCCGGCGGCGAACGTCAGGCCGATCTTGCTGTGGACCTGAATCTGGCTGATGCCCGGCTGCTGGTACTCGACCGGGTCCTCGACGGTGATGATCTTGAGCGTTTCGTCCTTGATCTCGTTGAGGGCGCGAGTAGAGCGTGGTGCTCTTGCCGGAGCCGGTCGGGCCGGTGACGAGGACGATGCCGTGCGGCCGGTCGATCAGCTGGCGGAAGAGCTTGTAGGTGTCCGGCAACATGCCGACGTTGGCGAGGTTGAAGACCATGCGGCCCTTGTCGAGCAGACGCATGACGATGCCTTCGCCGTGGATCATCGGGATGATCGAGACGCGGACGTCGATCTCGCGGTTCTGCACGCGCATCTTGATGCGGCCGTCCTGCGGCAGACGCTTCTCGGCGATGTTGAGGCGGGCCATGATCTTGATGCGGCTGATGATGGCGGCCTGGAAGCGGTTGATCTCCGGCGGCAGCGACTGGGTTTGCAGGATGCCGTCGATGCGGTAGCGGATGCGCAGGCCGCTCTCTTCCGGCTCGATGTGGATGTCGCTGGCCCGCTCGTTGGCGGCCTCGACGAGGATTTCGTTGACCAGCTTGACGACGGTGGCCTCCTGGGCCATCTTGGCCGCTTCGCTGTCGTCGGCCTCGAGTCCTTCGAGCAGCTCGACGTCGTCCGTGCGCTCCGGCCATCATGGCGGTGACGGTTTCGCCGCCGACGCCGAAGTGCGTCTTGATGAGCCGGGCGATCTCGCGCGGGCTGGCCAGCACCGGCTGGATGTGCAAGCCGGTCAGCGTCTGCAGTTCGTCGAGGGCGTAGACGTCGTAGGGATCGCCGGTGGCGACGACGAGGGTGCCGTTGTTGCGCGACAGCGGCATGAGGGTGCGGCGATGGACCAGCTTGAGCGGCATGGCCTGGAGCGTTTCCGGCTCGACCGTGACCTGGGTGAGATCGACCAGCTCCATGCCGAACTCGTCGGCGAGCGCGGCGAGGACGTCTTCCTCCTTGGCGAATCCTTTTTCGATGAGCAGCTCGTGGAGCGGCTTGACCGGGGCCGCGAAATGGGCCTCGGAGATGCGCGTCAGGTCGGAGGCGGGAATGGCGCCCCGCTTGATCAGTCGTTGAACCAGTTGCATGCCGTCCTCGGTGGAGCGCGGGGTGGGCGGGCGTTGGCGTCTCCTGGAAGAATAAACCCGCTCGTCCCTTCAAGGTAACGCGGTCGTCGGGGATTGTCTATGCATCCGGATAGGGGAAGATGAGGAATGGGGGCGAGAGAGGAGGTCCGTTCCCCTTATAAGTCCTATAAGTCCTATAGGACTTATAGGACAAACGGAGCCTCGACCGGGACCGCCGGCCGATGGCGTCGGAGTCGCCTCCCTACTATAAAGGGGAGGACTTCGCTCCGTATCCATGAGAGGAGGCGCCATGGAGCCGAACGAGAACGCGGAACGGCAGCGGCGCGGGTCGTGCCTGGCCGTCATGCTGACGACGATGTTCACCGCCTTCCTCCTGGTCCTGCTGGTGCTGGCGACCGGCGGCTGGGCCGTCCATCTCGTCTGGATCATCGCCGCCATCGGGGCGTTCGGCCTGATCCACTACCTGTTGTGGGGCCGTCTGATGCTGCGTCAAACGGCCGGCGAGCGCGAGGAGGAGGAGCTGCGCCAGGCCGACGAGGAACAGCGGGAGGATGCGGAAACCGGCGCCAACGGCTTCCACCGCTTGCCCTGAGCGCGAGGTCGGTCTGTATCGCCGGTCCCATGCCTTCGGCCCCGAAACGTCGGCGATTTCTCCTTGACGGCGGCCCGCCCGAACTATACAGATGATTGGGTCAAACCCCTTGTCGCCCAAGGGCTTTCGCTGGCCCCACCCCCGCGTCGCACCGCCGCGAGCGGCGGGGCGACGCCAGACTCCCACGACCTTCTCCCGGCGGCCGACCCATCGCGCATCGTCCCCCACCCGACCATCCGCCTCCTTTGTGGAGACTCACAAGATGCCGAAAGGCGCTGAAACGGGACTGTTGGACAAATGGAAGGTGCAGGACGCCATCGAAATGTACGGCGTCCGCCTCTGGGGGAAGGGATATTTCGGAGTCAACAAGAGCGGCCACGTCACCGTCCACCCGAACAAGCGCGCCGATCAGTCGATCGACCTGAAAGAGATCATCGATCAATTGCAGGCCCGCGGCATCCAGCTGCCCATCCTGCTGCGCTTCACCGACATTCTGCGCCACCGCGTCGGCGAGATCCACGACGCCTTTCAGAAGGCGATCATGGAATACGAGTACGGCGGCGGTTACTGCTGCATCTACCCGATCAAGGTCAACCAGCAGCGGCACGTCGTCGAGGAGATCCTCGACTTCGGCAAGGCCTACCGCTTCGGGCTGGAGGCCGGCTCCAAGCCCGAGTTGCTGGCCGTGCTGGCCCTGACCAACGGGCTGGACACGCCGATCATTTGCAACGGCTTCAAGGACGACGAATTCATCCGCATGACCATGCTGGCCCGCAAGATCGGCAAGCCGATCATCCCCGTCGTCGAGAAGTTCACGGAGCTGGAGCTGATCCTGCGCCACGCCGAGGACCTGCGCGTCCGGCCGTCGATCGGCGTGCGCGTCAAGCTGGCGGCGCGCGGCGCGGGCCGCTGGCGCTCCAGCGCCGGCTACCGTTCCAAGTTCGGTCTGACGCTGACCGAAGTGCTGGACGTGGTCGAGTACCTCAAGCAGCGCGACATGGCCGACTGCCTGGAGTTGGTCCACTTCCACCTGGGCAGCCAGATCACGAATATTCGGAGCATCAAAAGTGCGCTGACCGAGGCGACCCGCGTCTACGTCGAGCTGCACCGCGTCGGGGCCGGCGTCAAGTTCCTCGACGTGGGCGGCGGTCTCGGCATCGACTACGACGGCTCGCAGACCGATTTCGAGTCGTCGATCAACTACACCTTGCAGGAATACGCCAACGACGTGGTTTTCCGCGTCAAGAGCGTCTGCGACGAGGCCGGCGTGCCGCACCCGACGATCCTTTCCGAGTCGGGTCGGGCAGTGGTGGCCTACCACAGTCTGCTGGTCTTCGACGTGCTGGGCGTGTCCAACTTCGACCAGTTCGACGCGCCGCCGGAGGTCCCGGCCGACGCCCCCCAGCAGGTCGGCGAGTTGTTCGCCGTCCACCGCGACTTGAAGAAGAAGAACCTGATCGAGAGCTACCACGACGCCGTGCAGGCCGTGGACGAGGCGCTCGACATGTTCAATCTCGGCTCGCTGAGCATCGAACATCGGGCGCTGGTGGAGCGGCTGTTCTGGGCGGTGTGCGGCAAGACGCTGCGGCTGGCGCGCGACATGGACGGGATACCGGAGGACTTGCAAGGGCTGGAGGCGCTGCTGTCGGACACGTACTTTTGCAACTTCTCGGTGTTCCAGTCGATGCCGGACAGCTGGGCGATCAAGCAGCTGTTTCCGATCCTGCCGATCCACCGGCTGAACGAAGCCCCGACGCGGCGGGCGGTGCTGGGCGACATCACCTGCGACTCGGACGGCAAGGTCGATCAGTTCATCGACCTGCGCGACGTACGCAAGACGCTTCAGGTCCACCCGTTCAACGGCGAGCCGTACTACCTCGGGGCCTTCTTGCTGGGCGCCTATCAGGAGATCCTGGGCGACCTGCACAACCTGTTCGGCGATACGAACGCGGTCCACGTCAGCATCGACGAGGACGGCGAGGTGAGCTTCGACGACTTCATCAAGGGCGACACGGTGCGCGAGGTGCTGGCCTACGTGCAGTACAACGCGGAGAACCTGAAGGAGAGCCTGCGCAAGGACGTGGAGCGGGCGGTGCGGGCGGGCAAGATCAACTTGACGGAATCGCGGCAGCTGCTGCGGTTCTATGAGGCGGGGCTGGATGGGTATACTTATTTGGAAGAGCCGTGAGATCGCACTTCCAGTGCCTGGAGGATTCAACAGCCATATCGGCGTATTGCGTTCCGAACTACATCAAGCCCCTGGATGTCTTGACCGCGCTCGATCGCACCGACGTTCGAGCCGTGCTCCTCGGTTCGCACGCCCTTGGGGGCTGGATGCAAGAACCGCGCGCCGCACGGGAAACGGCGATCCTCGTCGCCGCCAGAAACCATCGGAAGGCCGTCCGGACGCTGCTCGCCGCCTTTCCACATCTCCGCCCGGAAACCCACGATATTGGGACGAAGTTGTGCGACCCTGATCCACAGGGGCCCGTTATCGACCTGCTGAAGTCGGTTCAGCCCATTTTGCGTAGAGCATTGGTCCATACCGTCACTGTGAAGGCCGAGCGACGGTCTTACCTCATTCCTACCCTAGAAACGGCGCTGGCTTTGGTGTTCGGCCCCATGATCGCTCTTGAAGGGAGCAACCCTGACAAGTACCTGCACGGCCATGACTTCCTGCTCCTTATCGAGTCCAACCCTGAAATGGACTTGAAAGCATTAGCGGCGTGCGGCGAACTACTGTATAAAGGCGGCGGTGCCGCGATCGTCGATAAGGTACAGCGGATCCGCGCCGGCGAGAAGCTGAACCTCTAAAGGAACCACCCAGATGCTTCTGACAGGTCTGTCCGGCAACGAGATCTACTGCCTCGCTCACAAGGGCTGGTCGCCGGGCGAACTGGTGCTGGGCAACAGCGTCCATTCGCTCGGCTTCGTGCGCGGCCTGGCGACCGGCTTCCAGACGATGACCGGCGGCGAGCTGGACTCCATCACGCACCTAATCTCCGACGGCCGGCACGCGGCCCTCAAGCGCATGGAGGAGGAAGCGGCCCGGACCCAGGCCAACGGCATCACTGGCGTCGTGTCCGATCTGAAGAACCTCACCGGCATGGTCGAGTTCCTGGCCGTCGGCTCATCCGTCAAGAACACGACGCACACCGGCCCGTTCTTCACGACCGCCTGTTCCGGCCAGGATCTCTACTGCCAGATCGACGCCGGCTACGAGCCGCGGCATTTCGTGATGGGCAACGTGGCCTACGCCCTGGGCCTCGGCCGCGGCATCATGGCGGCGCTGCGCGGCTTCAGCGGCGGCGAGGTCAAGGAAGTCTCGCAGATGATCAACCACACGCGCCACCTGGCCCTCGAGCGCCTCGAAGCGGAGGCCAAGGCGCGCGGCGCCAACGCCGTGGTGGACATCCTGACGCACATCCTGCCGTTCGGGCCGGGCGTCAAGGAAATGCTGATGGTCGGCACCGCCTCGCACAACCCCATGCTGGGCAACCCGACCCGGCCGATCACGTCGGAGCTGACCGGCGAGGAGCTTTGGAACCTCACCCACGTCGGCTATCAGCCGCTGCGGCTGGTGCTGGGCACGTCCGTCTACGCGCTGGGATTCGCCGGCGGCCTCAGCACCTTTTTCCGTTCGTTCCAGCGCGGCGAGCTGGACGCCATGACGCGGCTGGTGTACGAGGCGCGGGAGAACGCCTTGGACCACATCCGCCGCGAGGCCGAAACCTTGCAGGCGGACGGCGTGATCGGCGTGAAGCTGTTCATCAACGAGGTCGGCACGAGCTTCGTGGAGGTGTTGGCCATCGGCACGGCCATCAAGCGCAACGCCTCGTGCAAGACGGTCAGCCCGCAGCTGGTCCCGCAGGCCATCATCCGCGACCGCGACACCTTCTTCGACCGCGACCTCCAGCCGGCGGCGCAGTCGTTGGAGAGGAAGTAGGGTGGGTCGCCAGACCCACCATCGCGTCGGCGCCGGTGGGTCTGGCGACCCACCCTACGGAAAGACTGCAACTGAGGGCGCCATCGTGGATCTCTCCGTCACCCTCGGCCGCTTGCACCTGCGCAACCCCGTCCTCGTCGCCTCGGGCACGTTCGGCTACGCGCGGGAGATGGCCGGCGTCGTCGATTTCACGCGGCTGGGCGGCGTCATCCCCAAGACTGTCACGCGCCAGCCGCGCATCGGCAATCCGCCTCCGCGCACCGTCGAAACGCCGTCGGGAATGCTCAACGCCATCGGCCTCGACAACGACGGCGTCGAACACTTCATCCATCATCACCTGCCGTACCTCCGCACGCTGCCGACAGCGGTGATCGCCAACATCGCTGGCAAAAATGAGCAGGAATTCGTGGACATGGCGGAGATGATTGGGCGCGAATCGGGGCTGGCGGGGTTGGAGCTGAACCTGTCGTGTCCGAACGTGGCCGGCGGCGTGGATTTCGCGGTCAACCCGGAGGCGACGGGGCGCGTGGTGCGGCGGGTGCGCGAGGTCTGCCCGCTGCCGGTGATCGCCAAGCTGACGCCTAACGTCACGAACATTGTCGATATCGCAAGGGCGGCGGCCGACGGTGGGGCGGATGCCGTGTCGCTGGTGAACACGTTCGTCGGCATGGCGGTCGATTGGCGGCGGCGTCGGCCGGTCCTCGGCAATGTCACCGGCGGCCTGAGCGGGCCGGCGATCAAGCCGCTGGCGCTGCGGCTGGTGTGGCAGACGGCGCGGAGCGTAAAGGTCCCCATTATCGGCGTCGGCGGCATTGCGACGCTGGACGACGTGATGGAGTTCCTGGTGGCGGGCGCGACGGCCGTGCAGCTGGGAACCGTCAACTTCTACGATCCGACGGCGTCGGTGCGCGTGGTCGAGGGATTGCCGGCGGCGCTGGCGCAGCTGGGGGCTAAGAGCGTGGGGGAAGTGGTCGGGACGCTTGGTTAGCAACATTTCTTGACACAAATCGGCGATTCCAGCGCAGAATAGAGGCCTTCGCCACGCTTTTATCAGGAGAGAGGCAATGGCCGACTCGGACCTGGAAAGGTTCCGCGCGTACCTAACCCTGTTGTCGCGCGCCAGATCGATCCGAATCTGCAAGGCAAAATCGATCTTTCGGGCGTCGTCCAGCAGACATTGCTGGAAGCGCACCTCGCGCGGCGTCGGGGCGCGGATTGGAACGAGGCCCAGCAAGCCGCGTGGCTGCGCCGGCTGCTCGCCAACAACCTGACGGATGAGATCCGCAAACTCCGCACCGAGGCCCGCGACGTTTGCCGCGAACAGGCGCTCGACGCCTCCTCGGCGCGGCTGGAAGCATTCTTGGCGGCCGAACAGTCGTCGCCAAGTGAGCAGGCCCAGCGGAAGGAAACGGCGTGGCAGTTGGCCGACGCCCTGGAACGACTGCCGCCCGACGCCCGCGACGCCCTGGTGTTGCAGCACTGGCATGGCTGGACGCTCGCGCAGATCGCCGAACGGCTGAACCGCACCCCTGGCGCCGTCGCTGGGTTGATCCATCGGGGTTTGCAGCAGTTGAAGAATACCCTCGCTTCCCTGAGTGAACCATGAAAGACGCGCCGCCGAATCCGTCCGACCGGGAACGACGCCTGCAAGAAGTGCTGGCCGGCTTCATACAAACAGCCGAAGCGGGACAGGCGCCCGACCGACAGAAGCTGCTTGCGGAGCATCCGGACCTGGCCGACGAACTCGCTTCCTTCTTCGCCAACCGCGACGACTTCGCCGGCATGGCCGCGCGAGACGTTCTTCCCCTTCCCGACCCCGCGGCGCCGCCTTCCGAAACGCCCACCGTCGGCGCGGACGGCCCGACAAACGGCGTCCCCGTGATCGGCGACAGCCCGCGCTACCTCGGCGATTACGAAATCTTGGAAGAGATCGCCCGCGGCGGCATGGGCGTCGTCTTCAAGGCGCGGCAGGTGAGTCTCAACCGCGTCGTGGCGTTGAAGATGATCCTGGCCGGCCAGCTGGCGACGCCGCTGGACGTGCAACGCTTCCGACACGAGGCGGAGGCGGCGGCCAACCTCGACCACGCGAACATCGTCCCCATCTACGAGGTGAACGAACACGGCGGCAGCCACTACTTCTCGATGAAGCTGATCGAAGGCGGCAGCTTGGCCGACCAGATCGAGGTGCTGCGCAAAGACCGCAAGAAGGCGGTGCAGCTCATGGCCAAGGTGGCGCGGGCGGTCCACTACGCGCACCAGCGCGGCATCCTACACCGGGACCTGAAGCCGGCCAACATCCTCCTCGACAAGGACGGCCAGCCGCACGTCACCGACTTCGGCCTGGCGAAGAAGGTGGCGGGCGACAGCAGCATGACGCAATCGGGGGCGATCGTGGGGACGCCGAGCTACATGGCGCCGGAACAGGCCGCCGCCAAGAAGGATCTCACCACGGCGGCGGACGTCTACAGCCTGGGCGCGATCCTATACGAACTACTGACGAGCCGGCCGCCGTTCCGCGGGCCGACGCCGCTCGACACGCTCTTGCAGGTGATGGAGAAGGAGCCGGTCAAACCGCGCAGCCTAGATCGCAAGATCGACCGCGATCTGGAGACGATTGTGCTGAAATGCCTGGCGAAGATGCCGGGCCAGCGATATTCGTCGGCGGAGGCGCTGGCCGAGGAGTTGGAGGCGCTGGCAGCGCGGCGAGCCGATCAAGGGCCGACGCGTGCGGCTGCCGCGGCGGCTGTGGCGGTGGGGCAGGCGCAACCCGGGCCTGGCACTGACCTCGACGGCGGCGCTGCTCGGCGCGGTGGTCGCGATTTTCCTGTTGCTCATGATGATCGTCAACAGCCAGTTGGCCACAGCAGACGCCTCCCTGCAAACCGCGGAGGCCTTTCGCAAGAGCGGCGACCGATACAACGCACTGACCGAGTTCAAGCTGGCGCTCGCCCAAGGCGCGGGCCGGTGGAGCAACGGTCTCGCCCTGCGCAAGCAGGCCATAGAAACGATCGCGATGCCCGGCATCCAGCCGGTGGCCCAATACGGTTGCAACATGAGCGAGGTGGGCTCCGGTCTGATACACGTGGGACTGAAGCCCGGCTTGCTTCGGCAGGCGGCCATTTCTTCCAGCCAGTTCGCGCCGGACGATCCTCGCCTCCCGGCCGAAGAAACGGTCGCCGCGCCAAAGATTGTCCTGCCGGAGAGTCTGACCCTCCTCGGCACCAGCCAGAACGGCAAATGGGCAGTGGTCGCCCCGGCCCGGCCCGATGACGCCAACCGAGTTCTGTCGCTGTGGGATGCCGCCGCCAGTAAGCCCGTCGAGGAATGCAGAGGCCTCGCCTTGCCGCTGCCGGATTACGTGTCGGTGTCCGCCGACGGCCGGCGCATGGCCTACGTCGATACCCAGAACGGAGACACCGTCAAGGTCTACGACTGGGACCGCAAACGCTACCTTTCCACCCTGCCGATAGGAACCAAGGAAATCCACTGGGACGTCTTGAAAAACCAGGCTTCCTTCAGCCCGGACGGCACGTTGCTCGCCTTGTGCGGCATGCATGACGGGTATCGTGCATTGTTGCTTTATGATGTGGACCTCGGCGACTCGGCGGGAATCCTGTACTGCTACGAGATCGACAACTCGGCGTGGAGCGGCGACGGCCATTGGCTCATCACGGCGGGCGGGTCAATGGTCGGCCCGTCGTGGGCCAAGGATGACCTTGGTAACGGATTTTTTGTGCATTTCAGCGAGGTCATCCGGGCGCCCGGCTGCCAGACCGGCGCGGGGGAGCCTTGGATCGCGGGGTGTTCGATCCGCTTTCTCCACGGCGGAACCCAGCTGACCACCAGGCCGTTCCTGAGAGCGTGGTCTCCGGAGGAGCTCCTGGCGGCGCGGCGGCGCGGGGAACTGCGGACCACGGGTCCGACGCTTTGGGACGTTACGCCTGGCGAGAAGTGCGGCGCCTTGAAACCGAGCGCCGCCAACGTTCCGGAGGGATCCTTGGTATTAGGGAGCGATACCGAAACCTGGGTCTTGCAGCCGAGCGACCGGCACAACGACGACGAAGTCTTCACCCTGCGGAGCGTCGATCCCCCGCAGCGTTCGATCGTGTTCAAGCATCCCGGTTTCACGGACCCGTGGTTGCAACATAACGGCAAAATGCCCGTGCCCCGCCTGTCCATGGCGGAAATGAGTCCCGATGGCACGCGCTTATTGTGCCAATTCAAGCTTGAATATCCTGGCGACGTGGATTCGGGGGAGTGGTCCCTTGAGCTGTGGGACGCGAAGCGGGCCGCGCGCGTGGCCAGTTGGAAAGGGAATGGCGTATATGATCTAATGTGCGATACGATGCGGTTTACCGCGGATGGCCAGCGTGCCTTGACAAGTGGGATGTACAATTTGGCGGTCTGGAACGTCGCCACCGGCAACGAGGAATGGGCGATCGAAGGCCGCAACGGCTACGGCTCGGAGGCGCCATTCACTGTACGGGCGGATGGCGCCCAATTCCTGTGGCCGTATCCGCCTTATCTGGCCCCTGCCGAGCCCTGGATCTTCACGCTCAATGAGACAGCCACGGGTAAGCAGCTGCGCGGTTGGAGGGATAATCAATTATTCTCGAGAGCGGGCGAGATCGACAAGCGGCGCGGGGGTATGGTGGCGATCAATCCTACGGCTTTGTCGGATCGGGATAGGGGGGTCACTTTCCATGAAGGATGCGTGGCGACGATCAATCCGGAGGGCAGGCTGATCGCGGCCTCCGACCGTGGCTTGGTTATGCTGTTCGACGCGGCGACGGGCAAGAAAGTGGCCGAATGGCAGGTCTCTGACACCGACATAAAGGCGCTGGCGTTCAGCCCCGACGGCGGCACGTTGGCTTCCGAGGATGCCAAGGGCGAAGTGAAGCTCTGGAATCTCGTCTGGATCCGCAAGGAGTTGGCCGCTCTGGGCCTGGATTGGTAGGGGGTTGAATCACGCCGAGGCAAACGCAAGAAGGCACCTCCGAGCCAGCAGCTGCTGCCGGCCCCGCCCGGGTGGCCGGCAGCAGCAACGGGGTGGGGAGGTTGCAACAGTCCGGACGCACGACCCGGTCACGGCACCGGCGCCCCACTCTGCAGCACGAAGAAGCGCACCGCCTCCTCGGCCAGGAGCTGCGCCGTCTGGATCTGCACGTTCGGGTTCCGCACCGTTCCGGTCACGCGCAGGTGAATGACGCGGTTGGACAGCAGGGCGCTCGCCTCCAGGATCAGCGAAACGGGGATGGGGCCGACCGCCGGGATGCGGAGGCCGATCGCCTGCAAGAAGGTCGGGTTGACGCCAAGCGTGCCGGTGCTTCCCGTCACATCGAGGTCGAGCCGGCCCTGCGTGTTGACCGTCCCGACGACGGCCATCCGCACGAGTGAGCTGCTCATCGTCAGCCGCTGGAGCCGAAAGACGCCGCGCGACAGCCGGCCGCGCAGGTCGCCCTTCTGAAACGTCGTCGCCGATTGGCCTGGCGCCAGGTAGGGCGCCAGCACGTTCAGCACCGGGATTTCCAGCGCCTGCGAATCGGCCAGCGTAGCGCTCACTGTCGCCTCCAAATCGTCCAGCGACCGCAGGCCGTCGGAGCCGAAATCGACGCGACCTGTGACGCGCCCCACCAGATACGAACCGAGCGAGCCGCCGGGCTTGACCAGCGACCGCACCTCGGCGTTGTTGAAGCGGGCGTTGCCTTCCAGGCGCGGCGGCTCGCCGCCGGACCAGTCGAACTCGGCCTGGCCGGTCGCCCGACCGCCGGCCAGCTGGGCGTTGGCGTCGCGGATGGCGACCCGCCCGCTCTGCCGCGCCGGCGAGAACTCGAACGTCACCGGCAGATGGAGTTCGTCCACCGCGGCGCCGAACACTCGGCCGCGCGTCAGGTCCGCTCCGCCGCTGCCGTGCCACGTCCGGCCGAGGTTGCCGCGCAGCCGCAGATCGACCGGCCCTTGCACCTGCGTCGATGCATCCGGGTACGCGGCCAGCAGCGCCGACGCATCGACCTGCTCCAGAATGAGGTTGAAATAGCTCCGATCCGGATCGTGTAAGTTATAGATCACGACGCCGCGGAAATTGCCCTGACCGACCGACGCGTTCAGGTTGCGGACCTGCACAATCTGATTTTTCAGCACCAGATCGGCCGTCAGTCTGTCCGTCAGCAATGTGTCGCCGAGGCGCAGGTTGCGCACGGACAGCGTGCCCGACCCGGTCAGGGCATCGTCCGGCCCAAGCTGGAACGGCAGGTCAATATCGGCCCGACCGTGAAGCTGGCCGAGGGCGGCGCCCAGCCCCAGCGCTTGCGACAAACGGGACAGCTGAATACCCTTGAATTGGAAATGGCCGCCGGCCTGCGACTCGTCCTTGTCCGGCGGGGCGCCGTCGCCGCCTCCCGGCGTCGGCGTCGGCTTCTCTCCGCTGAAGGGGATCTTGCCGTCCAGCGTGAAGTGGCCGCCCAGGCTGTCGCCCTTGAGGTGGTACTCCGCCACGCCGTCCTTGTAATCGACGTCGGCGTGCAGGTTGTCCGTCGGAATGTTTTGCACGGTCAGCGCCTTGGCGCTGAGGTCGATCTTGCCGGTCGCCTGACGCTGACCGTCGGGGCCGGCGGCGGGGATCGTCGCCCGGATCGACCCGGAGGCGCGACCCTGCAAACGCAGCGGCATCGACGGCAGGCTCTTGGCCAGCGCCTGCACGTCCACGTCGTCGAGCTTGAGGTCCACGGCGCCGGCCGTCGCCGCACGCAGCGGCACGTAGGCCGATCCCGAAACGTCGCCCTGATAGAGCTTGGTCTTCAGGTCCGTCAGCTTCACCCGGTCGCCGTCGATTCCCCACTTGAGCGACAGAGAATCAACCTTGAACTGACCAAGCCCCAAGTCGGAGGCGCTTGCCGTCCCCGAAGCGGATACGGAAAGGGGACTGAGCGAGCCGCGGAGGTCGGCCGTCGCGTCGGCGGCGCCCTGGACGTCGAACGGCGGTCGGAAATACGGCGCCAGCCGCTGCGCCGCCGCCAGGTCCAGCCCCTTGACCGAAAGCACTCCGGTATATGTCCACGGGGAGGCCAGCGTCAACGCGGCGTCCCCTGTAAGGTTCGCCTTGGCCAGGATCGCTTTCACGCCGCTCACCTTCGCCTTGCCGCCTTCAACCGACACGTCGGCCGAAACGCCGGTAAATTCCAGACCGTACGCCGCAATGCGATCCGAGGTGAGTTGCCCGTTGGCGTGCCAGGTCGTCGGGTCGGTGAGCGTCTGGACCGCCGCGTGCATATCGACATGGCCGGAGAAGGCGCCTTCCGCCAGACCGCTCGCGCCCGGCAGTCGGCTCAGCACCACGTCCAGCGGGAAGCGATCGACGCGCAAGTTCCCGGACAGGTCGCCCAGCGGCGCCACCTCCATCCGCGCCGTTCCCTCAAAGACGCCGGCCGCATCGGCGCCGCCCTTGGGCGGGATCGCTTTCCCTTTCAGCTCTTGCAAGTCCAGAATGCCGTGTTGCAACTGCAATCGCGTCTGAATGTCGGCCATCTCCACGCCGGCAATGGTCAAGTGCGGCAGGCTGGCTGTGCCCGTCAGCCGGTAGTTCTTCAAATCTTCCGGCGTGTTGATGGGAATTTCGGCGTGAACCTTGAACGTGAGACGGCCTTCGACCGTGAAGGGAAGCTGGAACTTCAGGCGCTGCAACAACTGGGCGAGGTCGATGTCCTCCAGCGCCAGGTCGAGGGTCAGATACTCCGGCGCCGGCTCCGGAGCGGCGGCCGGCCGCAGCCAGTCGCCGACGATCTTCATGCCCTTGCCCAGAGCGGCGGCGCCGCGGTTCGTCATCCAGGCCGTCATCTCCGTCGTCCAGCGGAGCAGCGCCGTCGGCGTTGCGAACGCCGGAGCGGGTGAGGAATCGGCCGGCGGCGGTGCGACTGCTACCGTCGCCACCAGGGCCGTCGCCAGCAGACCGGGCCTGGGATTCATCGTCACTTGTCCGAATTTGCCGTCCCGCGTGCCGAGCGTCAGCTTGATCGGTGCAGACTGCGGCTTGCCGTCCAGCGTCACATCGTCGATCTCGCCCTGACCGGTCCCGGCGACGTGGACCTTGTCGTTTTTGAACGAGACGCGAATATCGGTGGCGCGTCCCTTGAACACGCCGTCCGGCTTGTAGTCCTTCAGGAACTCGGGCAGCAACGCCTCCACCCACGGCTTCGGCAGTTCGTGCCAGACGATCTTATCCACGGAAACCGTTGAGAACGTCAGCACCCAGTCCGGCTTTCGGAAGTCGAGGTCGGCGTCCGTGGCGATGTCGCCGCCGGCGAAGCGGCCGTGGACCCCACGCAACTGCACCAGATTGTCATCCACCACGACCGCACCGGCCGCGTGTTCCGCCTTCATCTCGATCGACTTGACCTGAACCGTCGCGTCGTCGGGGGCGCATTTCACCCGGTAATGGATCGTCGGATGGTCCTGGAGCTGGAGGCGCAGGTTGAAATTGCAAGGAGTTTGCCCCTCCACCATCACCTCGTCCCAGACGGCCGGCGCCACGAACGGCAGGCCGGTCAAACGGGCCTTGTCCACGGCCACGTCCTTCGCGTCCAGCGTCAGATCGACCGTGCCGGATTCGCTCGTCAGGCCGCCGCTCAGCGACCAGGCGCCCCAAAAGGGTCCTTCACCGAGCCGTCCGCCTTGAGGTCGGCGCCGTCAGGAGTAAGATCGCCCTGGACGCCCTGGACGATCATCGGCTTGCGACCGTCCTGGTTGAGCGTGAGCTTGCCGTTGTCGATGTGGAGGCGCGGCATGGGGCCGCCGGTGGTTTTGGGCCGCGGCAGGCGCGTGACCAGATTGCCGTCCGCATCGAAATGCAGAACGACCGAGGCGCCGTTCAGCGTCACCTGTCCCGGCGAAACCCCGCGCAGGAGGTCGAGCGCGGAGACATCGGCGGTCGCGCCGTCCACGGCGATGATCGGCGCCTTCTTGACGTCGTCGCCCGGCTCGAAAATGCGAAGGCCGTGCAGTTTGCTTGAGCCGGTCAGGCCCACGTCAGCGGAGTCCACCTCGACCGGGGCGCCGAGCATCGCTTGCAAGCGCGTCGAAACCTGGCGGGTGACGGCCTCGGAGGTGAGGTAAACGTGCGCCGCGATGTAGAGTCCGACGGCGACGAGAAGAAGCACCAGCACGACAACCAGTGCTGCACGGCGGAAGAGCTTCATAAGACCGGCCTCCGTGTACGGGCGTTCCGCGGTAGAGACCGGGTGCGCCCGACAGGAATCTTATCCCCGCTTGCGCCGCCCGGCGGGCCGAACCGGCCGCGATTCGGGATGAAATCGGCGCGCAGGGGTTGGTTGCAAGGCCGGCGCCGGTGCGCCCGGAAATATCGCGCTCGACCTGCGCGGCTGGCCGTCTCTCCCGCCGTGGCTAAGAAACCCTTCTCCGGGCGCTGACGCGACCCGGCTCGCCGTCGCCTGTTGGGGCTGCTCTCATGAACGCGCCGCGCACCTGCCGCCTCGTCACGCTGGGATGTAAGGTCAACCAGTACGAGACGCAGTACGTCAAGGAGATGCTGGAGTCGGCCGGCTACGTCGAGGCCGTCGAGGGGCGGGTCGCCGACCTCTGCGTCGTCAACACCTGCACCGTCACCCAGGAAGGCGATGCGAAAAGTCGTCAGACGGTGCGCCGCCTGCACCGAGACAACCCCGGCGCGGCCGTCGTCGTCATGGGCTGCTACGCCACACGCGATCCTGAGGCGGTGGGACGACTTCCCGGCGTGACGCGCGTCGTGGTGGACAAGGCGCGGCTTGTGGAGGAGTTCGCCGAGTTCGGCGTCGTCGCCGCGCCGGCCGGCGTGTCGCGCTTCGACGGCCATCAACGCGCTTTCGTGAAGGTGCAGGACGGCTGCCTTCTCAATTGCAGTTATTGCATCATCCCGCACGTCCGGCCGGTCGTTCGCAGCCGGCCGATGGAGGAGATCGCGGAGGAAGTGAGTCGGTTGGTCGAGAACGGTTATCAGGAAATCGTGTTGACCGGCGTTCACCTCGGCCACTACGGCATCGACCTGAGCCGTGGCCGGCCGAGGTCGGAATGGACGCGACTAGGGCTGCTGCTGCGGCGGCTGGGCCGGCTGCCGGGCGACTTCCGCGTCCGCCTGAGCAGCCTGGAGGCGGCAGAGGCGCGCGACGATCTGGTGCGCACGATGGCCGAGGAAGCGCGCGTCTGCCCGCACCTGCATCTCTGCTTGCAAAGCGGGTCCGACGCCGTGCTGGCTCGCATGAAGCGCCGCTACCGCGCGGCCGGCTTCCTCGAACGCTGCCGCCGCATCCGTGCGGCGCTCGACCAGCCGGCGCTCAGCACCGATGTCATCGTCGGCTTTCCCGGCGAAACGGACGCCGACTTCGAGGCCACCTGTCGGGTGGTGCGCGAGGCCGGGTTCATGAAGGTTCACGTCTTTTCCTACAGCCCGCGCCGCGGGACCGCCGCCGCCGAGTTCGCCGAGACGGTCCCGCCGCCGGTCACAGCGGAGCGCCGCGAACGCCTGCGCCGGCTGGAAGCAGAACTGGCCGACGCCTACCTTCGGAGTCTAGTCGGCCGACGGCTCGACGTGCTGGTGGAGGGAGCGGAAGACGGCCGCCCCGGCTTCGTCCGCGGCACGGCCTGCCGATACGTCCCGGTGGTGTTTCGTGGTCACACGCCGGCGCTGCTGAGGCGGCGCGTGCCGGTGCGGGCCGTGGCCGTCGCCGACGGTGCCTTGCTGGGCGAACCGGAAGTGGATGGCGCGTGTGCCACGGCTGTGTCAGCCGTGTTTGGGCCGTTTCACACGGCTGACACAGCCGTGGCACACGCGGAGGTCTGTTCCCGAAGACGGCCCCTTCCCTTGCTCGTTTAAGGCGCGCACAATTCCTATAATGGCAGAAAAGCGGCCACAAGAGAGTGGCGGTCGCCTCCTAAGGATGACGCCCATGACGCCTCATTACCCTCATCTCCTGGTCGAACGGCGTGGCGACGTATTTTGCGTCCGCATGCGCTCGCACCATATCGAGGAGACGGAAATCCACGACATCGCACAGGAGATGGTCGATCTGGCTCGGTCGGAACCGTGCCGCGGTCTGGCGCTCAGCCTGGGACCGAAGTCGCCGGAGTGCCTCTACAGCGTCTTCCTGGCCAAGCTGTACTGGGTGCAGCGCTTCCTGGCCGAACACGGCACCGGCCTGGTGCTTTGCGACGTCGATGCAGCCGTGCATTCGATTTTCGAGGCCGTCAAGCTGGACGACCGATTCCATTTCGCCTCCGACTTCGACGCCGCCGTCGCCGAGCTGACGGCGTGAGGCAAGAACCCCGGCCGTCTGGCTGGGGTTCCCAATACCAACAAGGAGAGCCTCGGCAGACTGCCGAGGCTCTCCTTGCAGCGCGCCTTAATCAAGTGATCTACGCCAGGACATCGAACGCGCCACTTTTTCTTTCCCCTTGACCCCCGCCGGCCAATGGAACAAGGGGACGGGGAGAGTCGCGGAGAGGGGACTAGGGGGAGCAAGTGCCGTGACGCATACAGAGATCGAAAGCAGTCTTCGGCCCTTGATCGGCCTCAAGCTTTGCATGGCCCGCCGTGCGGCGGACCTCCGCAGCTTTCAGTTCGGCGATAGCCGCCCTGCCGACTCCGGCACTGTGGGCGAGTATGCTCTCCACATCCAGTGCCCCTGGCGAATCGACGGGCCGGCAGGGATAGTTACAGGCCGCACCGATCTCTGGAGGCTGCCGTCAGGGGAGTATCCGCCCGATGACTGGGAGCCCCAGCACGGCAGCAACCTCCAAGATGATCGGATCGGCCGACTGCTGGGCGGCGAGGATCTCGCCGCGGGGGCGCACGTCAACCATACCGATTTGCTGGTGGTGGAGAAGGTTTGGGCCAGCGACTTCGGCGATGCGATCCTGTCCCTCTCTGGCGGCTATCGGCTCGTCATCTTCCCATCGGGCAGTTGCGGAGAAGCATGGCGAATATTCCGCCCCGGCGCCCATCCGCACTTCGTTGTAGACGAGGAGAGCGCCGCATGGTCGCCGGCCTAAGTCCCTGCCATTCTAGCGTTTTGAGGTAGCCGGCGGAGGTTTTGAGGCGAGCAAGAGCTTTGCACGTTTATCCAGCTTTGCACTCAGACCGCACCCATAGGGTGGCTTTAAGTGCAGGGCGGCCGGTTTGCGTGCAACCGACTCGCCTTCCACTCCTTCGCCAGCCGCTTGACGCTCTTGGCAAAGGACGGGATCAGATAGAACCTCCCCACCGGGGCGTCCAAGTAGACAAAGCCGCAGTGGCGGAACCCTGTCTCGTCCTTTACGTCCGTCTGCTTGACGCTGCCGCGGTCCAGCAAGTCATTCAAGGCCGACTTCCACTCTTCCGAACAGTCCTCAAAATGGACCTTGGCGACTTGAAACAACCTTTCCGCTTCGACCGCCTCAGCGTAGGCGCGGGCGAATTGGCGCCCGGCGACAATCGAACCGAGGACCGCAATCAGCACACAGGCGACGATGGCGCCTGTTGGCATGGAGGCGGACGCAACGACCACGGTGGCAATTAGGCCGGCTGCCGTCATGACGGTAAACAGGGCATTGGTGTCGATGGCAGCGCACAAAGGCGCTTGAACACGTCGCGTACTCCGGTGACGGGCTTGCCTGCCGCCGCGCCGCGCCGGAGTAAACGCGGCGCGGCGGGCAGGCTCAACCGGGTAGCTACTCCCGGCGTCCCGTTGCAACCATTGTGAAGGTGGAACGGCGCGGCCGTCAAGGGACGCCGGTTCACCGCGCCGGGAACCGCAGCACGTCCTGCGGCCCGTCGTCCTTGTCCGGCCCGCCCTTCGGCGTCCAGGCGGACGGGTCGATCTTCAACTCATGCCACGCGGAGATGAGGCAGGCGACGTTGTGACAGAGGATTTTGGCCAGCGCCTCGTTCCGCATGGCCACGTCCGTTTTTGCCCGAACCGCATCGCCGAACTTCCGCTTTATCATGCTGAACGCGCTTTCCACGTTGCTGCGCCGGTGGTAGTGCGTCAGGAACTCCTCCCGCCGGTACTGGAAGTAGTGGAACATCCGCCGCCAGACCTCCGCGCCGCCCGGCAGGCTGTTTGACTTGAACGGAATGAACGGCGTTGCGCCCATGCCGACGATCAACTCCAGATTGTCATTGCTGAGATACGCCTTGTCCGCGCTCATCTCCTCAATCACGAAGTTTTCCGCCGTCGCCTTGGTCAACGGGTCAAATTGCGGACAGTCGCCGGAGTTCTTTTCATCCATGAACACGGCCGTCACCACCTGCGTTTTCGTGCCGACGCACAGGTGCGCCTTCACCCATTCCGTCTTCTGACGGTTGACGCCGTACTTCTCGTCCACCCACTTGACGTAGCGGCTTGTGGCGAAGCCGCTGGAGTCGATGGCGAACTGCCGCTCCACCGAGCGGAGCGGCAAGCTGCTCTGCCGGATCATCGCCATGAGAACCGGCGTCACTTCCGCCATGTCCAGCACCCGAAGGACGCTGTTGAAGCACAACACCCGCCCGACGTGGCCGCGATCGTGCGCTTCCCGAAGGTCGCTCATGAACCTACGGGCCGACACCAGAGCGTACACCTTGAAGACGGCGGAGAACACCGCGTCGTTCATCGACATGGGCGGGCGCCCGCCGTTCGGGTGTGGCGGCGGCTGGACGATGCCGCGGCACAAATCCGCCAATAGCACCTGAAAATGATCCTTTTCATTGGCCTGCGCGGCGTTGTAGTTGACCCAATCCTGCCGGTAGGTCGCTCGCGGCGGCCGGGCCGGGGCCGTCGCCGGGTCCGGGTTCGGCTCGCCCTTTAGCTGGCGCTCCAGCAACATCCGCACCGCAAGGATATGCTTGCACGGCTTGCCGGTCCCGCTGCCGTTGAGTGCGAAGTCGTCGCACTCGCACGCGGGCGCGGTCGGCGACGGGTTGACCTTGTAGAAGCGGCTCGCGCTCTGGCTGTGGACGTGCCATGACCCGTCCCGGAACGAAATCCGCGCGTCGCCCGTCATCTCGCACGCCTTCACTTCCCTAATATCCATCGCCGCACCTGCTTTGTGCCACGGAGTTTACGTCCAGCAGCATAGCATTTATCTAGCCAAGGATGTAGCTTGGCAGTTGACGGCGGACGGATTTTTTGGCTAAGATTCTCGCATGGCTAAAGGCAGACCGCGAAAGTATGGCGACGCCCGGATGGACATCCACCTGCGGATTCCGGTCACGGATGAGCAGCACGCGATGATTCAGCAGGCTACGGCCGATGAGCCGGAGGGGATGGCCGCGTGGGCGCGGGCGCTGCTACTGGCGGCAGCGCGGCGCAAGCTGGCCAAGGGTGAGAGGGACGGGCGGCGAACATAGGGCAAATCTCTGTTGTCGTCTCCAGAGTGGAGACGCAGTGGAGGCGCAAAGGTTCGGCGGCAAGCGGCCCGACAGGAAGGAAGAGACGCCAATGGCTGAGCCGAAAGACTCCAAGCAGTTCCCCACAGAGATCGGTGACGCCTTCATCGAAGAGAGGTTCTGGGCCGTCCGCGGGAGGGCGATTCAGGCCTATGCAAAGCTGGAACAGGCTCTATGCCTCATCTTCGCCACCCTGTGCGATATGCCGCCAGACGTGGCCGGCATAATCTTCTTCAGGATCGTCAACGCGGGCACGCTACACTCGATCCTCGAAAGGCTCATGAAGAAGAAGCATGGTACCACCTACTCTTCCTTTTGGGGTTCGTTCTTGGATGCAATCCGCGGCACTTCGCAGCGGCGAAATGAGATAGTCCACTGGAGCGCGATGATGTTCGTGGACGGCAGCGACCGCCTGCTGGCCCTGACTCCAGCGAACATCTACGACTTCGGCCACAACACACCGGCTCCGATTACCGTCACCGTGATGGTGGACTTCACCGCAAAATGCATGTTCCTAGCACGCCTTGGCCATAGGCTCCACGACATACTCACCCCGAACGTGGCGGCCGAATTGGACCCGGCCGAAGTGCAGACATGGCGCGGTATATTCGCTCAACCAGTAATCTATCCGCCTCCAGATAGTCATCCGCTATTCCAGACGCCGCCAGCACCCGGAAGCCCGCCTCCACCATCTCCGCCGTGACTTCGATTGCTGCGGCTTCCTGCGCCGTCTCATCCTTCCGTTCCTTCTCAGCCATTGTGCAAAGTCCTCATTGTTGAGGCTTTGCCCTTGCCGTCCCCCGATCGCCCTTGCCCCGCCCCAGCCGCGCTTTTTGTGCAGAGTCGGCGGTTTAAGTGCAATCGGTACTTTAGAGACAGTTCAAGTGCAAAGCATACTTTAGAGACAGTTCAAGTGCAAAGCACGTTTATCCGTACCTGCATTTTTATGCAGGCGGCTGCACTTTAATTCGCGGGACTCGCGCCTGGAGTCCGCAGTCTTGACCCGTCCCCGTTTTCTGCTACTATAACTGTACATATGCTTTCCCGCCCGTGGGCAGGGTGGGCGGTCGGCTACGGCCGGCTGGTCGGTACCGGGCGTGGCACTCTAAAAGGCGCGGCCCGAGGTAGGCGTCCCTCATGGACCTACCTCGGGCCGCGCCTTTTTGTGCGCCCGCGTGGGTTCTTGGTTTTCGCGGCGTGCAGGCGGTAATACGGGGTATCGAAAAGAAGGCGGCCGGCGGGTTAGCGCCCGCCGGCCGCGAAGTCCTGTCGGTTCAGCAGTTGTCCGCATCAGGACGGCCATCCCCCTCGGTTTCTCAGGCCAGCGGGGGGAGGCCGAAGTACAGGCTGCATCTTGCCAGGAGGTTTCGGGTGAAGAAACCATCGCAGCGGAAGGGGCCGTGTCGCAAACGCCGCCGTCTCGGAAGAAGGTCGGGCTTCCGGCGACCCGGATTCCCTTCGCACCGCCCATCGCGGTAGAGGGGCGGCGCCGACAAGGACGTTGACAGGGCCAAGGACGGCCCGTTCGCCTCCATCATAGCAGACGCCAGAGCAGAAGGCGAGCCGTTACTTCCCGTCCAGAATCCGCCGGGCGAGTTGAAGCAGTTCGGACCTGGCCCAAGTGCTGGTTTCCAACTCCTTCTTTCTGGACGCTTCGTCCAGGGTCGCTCGCTCCGCGTTCGTGAGCCGAATGCGAAGGAAGTTCTCGCGCGTGGCGTTCTCAGGTTTTTTTGGTCTTCCGGCCATGACTACATCGTAACCACGAAAAAGCAGCGACGCAAGACCTACCAAGCTATTTTCGTGGATACAACGTAGATACAATGCAGGCGTACACTTACGACACGAAAAGCAAGGTGTCTGATGGACGCACGCGAGCAAAAAGCGGAAGAGATCGCGGCCGGCGGCAAGATCGTCCTGAGCGACGGCTGCTTCCTCGTGCCGAGTCAGTCCAGCCCGACCACCTACAGGGTGAGCATCGGCCCGCGCCCGACCTGCACTTGCGAAGATTACGAATTAAGAGAGAAAGTATGTAAACATATCATCGCCGTGCGGCTGTTCGTCCAGCGGATGACGGTGGACAACCCGGTTCCCGATCGGACGGAGCCGACGCCCAAGGTAAAGCGGAAGACCTACGGCCAGTCGTGGGAGCAGTACAACGCGGCGGCGACGAACGAGAAATTCCACTTCCAGGAACTACTCGCCGACCTGTGCAGCACCGTGGAAGAGCCGGTCGTTCCCGGTCGCGTCGGGCGCCCGCCCATCCCGCTCGCCGACCAGATTTTCGCGGCCGTCTACAAAGTGTACAGCACCGTGAGCGGCAGACGGTTCATGTGCGACCTGGAAGACGCGCACGAGCGCGGCCACGTCTCCCGGCTGCCGCACTTCAACAGCGTCTTCCGGGCGCTGGAGAACCCGGCCATCCGGCCGATTCTCATCGAAATGATCCGGCGGAGCGCCCTGCCGTTGAAGGAAGTCGAGTCCGACTTCGCGGTGGACTCCAGCGGCTTCACGACCTGCAAATTCACCCGCTGGTTTGACGTGAAGTACGGCGTGACGCGGGAGAAGGCGGATTGGGTGAAGGTCCATATCTGCACCGGGGTCAAGACGAACGTGGTGACGGCGGTGGAGATCAAGGACAAGGACGCGGCCGATGTGACCCAGCTGCCCGCGCTCGTGGAGGCGACCGCCAAAGGCTTCAAAATCAGCGAAGTGTCGGCCGACAAGGCATACGCCGCGACCGACTGCTTCAACGCCGTGGAAGCGGCGGGCGGGCTGCTGTACGCCGCCTTCAAGAGCAACGCGACGGGTGCGGTGGGCGGCATCTACGAGCGGATGTTTCACCTGTTCAGCCTGTACCGCGAGCATTACCTGGAACATTACCACAAGCGGAGCAACGTCGAATCGACGTTCAGCATGGTCAAGCGGAAATTCGGCGACGCGCTGCGGTCCAAGACCGACGACGCGATGGTCAACGAGGCGCTGGCGAAGCTGCTGGCGCACAACCTCTGCTGCCTGATCGCGGCGTGGTACGAACTCGGCATCGACCCGACGTTCGGAGAGAAGCCGGCGCCGGACGACGCGCCGAAGAACGTGCTGCGGTTCCCGGTCGGGTGAGTGGGTTCCCTTGACATGCTCGCCGTGGCCGTTCCACAATGGTCGCGTCGGGACGGCGGGAGTAATTACCCCGCCGGCCCGCCTCCCGCGCCGCCGCGTTACTCCCGGCGGCCGGGGGGCGGGCAAGCCCGGCCAAGGAGTAACTACGATGGCCTTCCGCTCCGAGGTTTTGGAGAAGTTCGCCATGCAAGCGGAACAACTGAGCCGGGAAGCTAAGACATTCGGTGCTAGCATCAGCGTCAGCGAGATTGCGGAAAAGGCGGGCATCCCTGGGGAGGACGCCTGGGGAATCGCCCGTTACCTCATGGATCTGGGGTGGGCCAATGTCGAGTTCAGAGGCAACACCCCACTGACCCTGACGCCGCTGGGTTATCAAGAGATAGCCAAGCTGCGCCGGCCGAAGTGGAGGCGGTGGATCGACGCCCATCCGGTCGCTCTCGGGTTCTTGCTGTCCGTCGTCGCCGGCGTCATCAGCGGACTCGTTGTGTTCATGCTGTCAATCCTTGTCCACCTGCCGAAGTAAGGCCCCGGCACGCCTGCACTTTTATTCCCCGACCTGCACTTTTATTCGCCCGTCCGGGTAGGTAAACGTGCAAAGCAGCGAGCAAGGGAGGTTTTCGGTGTACGGGAAAAGCCGAGGTCTTTGTGCATGTCCTTGTACTCCCAGCCGAAATATCCCTATCTCCAAACGTTCGCCCCCACCCTTGCCGCCGGTCTTCTCGACGGTGCGCTCGAAGGTGTACCAGACGCCATTCGGATCAAAACCGCATAATCCACCACAGGACGGCGATCAGACACAGGACGGCGCAGACGACGATCCACCACGACCGTCGCGGCGGCGCGTCCTCGCGCGACAGATAGTTGCCGCAATACGGACATTGCACCGCGTCGTCATAGATGGAGCGGCGGCAGTACGGGCACTCGTCCTGGTCGTCGTCGCGGCGGGTCATGCGGACTTCCCCGACGGCGTTGCACGGTTCATTTCTTCGCCCCGAAGCAGTAGAGCGTTCCCTTCTCCGTGCCCACGAGCAGCCGCCCCGCCGCCACAGCCGGCGAACCGGACACCCCGCTGTCCAGCTCGTAGTGCGTCACCTCCGTCCCCTTGGCCAGGTCCAGCACGTACAGCTTGCCGTCCAGCGAGCCGGCGTAGACGCGGTCGCCGACCACCACCGGCGACGCATCGACGTCGGCTCCCGTCAGGAACGTCCAGACCTCGGCGCCCGTCTTCCGGTCCAGACCACGGACGCGCTTGTCGCGGCTGCCGACCACCACGATCGAATCCGTCACCGCGGCCGATGCGAAAAACGGCTCGGCCCGCTTCTTGGGGCTGGAACGTCCAGCCCAGGGCGGCGTTCTTCCAATCGACCTCGTGAACGTCGTCGGCCATCGTGCCGACGTAGAGCTTGTCGCCGAACACCGCGGCGGTCGCGGCCGCCTGGCCGCCAAGGTCCACGGAGTTTAGTTCCGTGCCCTTGTTCCGGTCGATGATGTGCAATACGCTGTCGCAGCCGGCCACGAAGGTACGGTCGCCGGCCACCGCCGGCGAACCGTTGACCGGGCCGGACGTCTTGAACATCCACACCTGTTTGCCGTCCGGGTTCAAGCAATACAACGTCTCGTCATACGATCCGAAAAGAATGTTTTCGTCCGAGAAGTTGGCGCCCGACGTGATCTCCGCCCCGGTCGGGAAGGTCCAGCGCTTGCGGCCGTTGGCCGCATCGACGCAATGGAACAGGCCGTTGGAGTCGCCGACGTAGACGCTGCCGGCGCGGTAGGCCGGCGACGCCTTGATCGGGCCGGCCTTGTATTCCCACTTCTTCGAGCCGTCCGCGAGGTTCACGGCGTAGAGGTGTTCGTCCTCCGAGCCGACGTAGACGACGCCGTCGGCCACGGCCGGGGCGCCGTCGATGGCGTCCTTGGCGGAGAACTTCCACAGCTCATCGAGCTTGTCGGGCAGGGCGCCGGCCGGGAGGACGCCGGTCTCCAGCGGGTTGCCGCGGAAGACGAGCCAGGAGTCCCTGGCAGGCTCGGCGGCGGCCGCGGTCAGGCCCAGCGCGCCGAGGACCGCCCCAACGAATAGGCGGGTTTTCAGATGCGACATCGGTGCTTCTCCTTCGGTTCGCGGATCGTTTAGCGGCGACCCGAAGGGGAGCGCGTCGCCGACGCGCTCCCCTTCGGGTCGCCGCTAAACGGGGCCGGGAATTAATACGCCGCCTCATAGAGATGTTGTAAGTCCGTTTCGGACGCCGGCCGCGGGTTGAAGCGGGCCGGTCCACTGCTGGTTGGCTTCCTCGGCCAGCACCGGGAAGATGCCCCGAACTGACGCCGCACTCCGACAGTCGCGTCGGCAACCCGGCCGCGCGCAAGCAGCTCGGTCACGCGCCGGGCCAGCGCCTCGCCGGCCGCGGCGCCGTCGCCGTTGAGCAGGCCGACCTCGTGGGCCAGGTCGCCGTACAGGCCGCCGACCGCCGCGGCGTTGAAGCGGACGACGTGCGGCAGCAGCATGCCGATGGCGATGCCGTGCGTCAGGCCGTAGTGGGCCGTCAGCGGGTTGGCGCAGGCGTGGCAGACGCCGAGCATCGAGTTCTCGATGGCGACGCCGGCGAAGTGGGCGCCGATCTGCATGGCGCCGCGGGCGTCGAGGTCGCCGGGCTGTCGCAGCACCCTCTCGAAGTTGGCGTCCAGCAGCCGCCACGCCTCCCGCGCGAACATCTGCGACAGCGGGTTGCGGCGGGTGGTGACGTAGGACTCCAGGGCGTGCGACACGGCGTCGATGCCGGTGACGGCCGTCACCGTGCGCGGCTGCGACACGGTCACTTCCGGGTCGAGGATGGCGACGCGAAAGGCGGCCTTGCGGTCGCCGCAGGCCATTTTCAGATGGGTTTTCTCGTCGGCGATCAGGGCGAACGACTGGCGCCTCGCTGCCGGTGCCGGCCGTGGTCGGCACGCCGATCGACGGCAGCATCGGCTTCGTCGCCTTGCCGAAGCCCTTGTAGTCGGCCATCGAGCCGCCGTTGGTCAGCAGGAAGTTGATGCCCTTGGCGCAGTCCATGGAGCTGCCGCCGCCGACGGCGACGATCAGGTCGATGCGGCCGGCGCGGGCGAATTCCAGCGCCGGCGGCGACGTGGCGCGTGGTCGGGTTCTCCTCGACGGCGTCGAAGACGACGACTTCCAGACCGGCCTCGCGCAGCGACGGCGGCGCGCGCTGCGGGTGGCCGGCCGCCCACAGGCCGGGGTCGGTGACGAGCAGCGCCCGCGTCCCGCCCAGCTCGCGCGCCAGTTCGCCGAGGCGGTCCAGGACGCCGACGCCGAAGACGACGCGTGGTCGGGCTGGTAGTCCAGCGAGGTCAGGGTCGGGG
Source organism: uncultured Planctomycetaceae bacterium (assembly GCA_963771935.1). Taxonomy (GTDB): domain Bacteria; phylum Planctomycetota; class Planctomycetia; order Gemmatales; family Gemmataceae; genus UBA4732. Next base: position 249,037 of record CAVYVK010000001.1, read on the forward strand.
CGCGGCTGCCGGCTCGCAAGCCGCCGACGGTGGGGTGGGAAGTTACCTGCATGCACTGATTCCAGCGGATCCGGGGTAATCTTGGCCGCGGCGGGCGTTGCCGCGGACCACACGCCCGCAGCGGGAGAGAATGGCATTGTACACACCGGACGCTCAGCCGGGAGCGCGCCTTCATACTGTCGTGGTGCAGGCGGCTCGCCTGCGACTCAATATGCAGGCGAGCCGCCTGCACCACGCGACGCTCAGCCGGGAATGCGCCTTCAAACTGGAACGCGCGGCGCGGAACAGGAAATCCACGATGTTGCCTTCGTGCGGCTGCAGCCAGTTGAGCTTGATCGTCGGGATCGGCCCGATGTTCAGCCGGTCGATGTGCGTCGCGTCGAGCAGCCCACGCTGGAACTTCTTGTCCTCGGTGATCGCCGAGCAGACCAGCGTCGGCCCGATCGCTTCGAGCATCTTCTCCTGCGGGCACTGCACCACCGTGCAGAACGGGAACATGTATTCCTTCTTGGCGATCGGCGTGCTCCGGCGAGTCGCAGTAGGATGACGGTCGGCCGCAGGTAATCGCAGCGTTCCTTCTTGACGAGGCGGGGGCCGAACTTCGCGGTCATGTCCGTGACGCCGGCCGTCCTGCAGGTCCTTGTCGATGTCGGCGGAGACGGCGTCGGCCTGGCCGGGCACGGTGAACGCGGCCAGCGCGGCCTTGGGATCTTCCGGCGGCAGCGGCTGCGACCGGCCCCATGCGCTCGGCCAGGGCCTCGGCGATCTCCTTGGTGTGCCGCGACGCCCAGATGCCGGAGCAGTTGATGCAGCCGCGGCCGCTGTTGACGAGGACGCTGTCGACCATGATGTCGAGGTACTTGCGCCAGTCGTCGACCACGTCGTCGCCGAGCAGGATCTTGCTGAAGCCGGGGCCGTGCGCCTGCACGCGCGGGTTGCCCTTGTACTGCTCGACGGTGGCCGTGCCGCCGAAGATCAGGCTGCGCGGGCAGCTGGCCAGCACGGCGGCGCCGACGTCGCCGAGGCCGGGATAGATGGCGATGGCCTGCTTCGGCACGCCGGCCTGGACGAACGCCTCGGCCATGCGGTACGGCGTCCACGGCTCCTGCGGGCCGGGCTTGAGGACCAGGCCGATCTGCATGCGGGATGATCGGCAGCCAGAGCGTATGCACGCCGGGCGAGTTGCTCGGCAGCACCATGCCGAGGACCGGCGACTGGGCCTGGTAGCTGACCGGCACGCCGCGCGCCTCGACGCCGTAGCCGCGCGACAGGATGTTGAGGTCGAGGCCGCGCGTCAGCGCAGTCGAGGATCTTGTCCATCTGGTTCAGCACGAAGTGGTTCTTCTCCATGTTGAACCGGCACATGTGCTCGGGCAGGCCGGTGGTGGCCGACTGCATGCGGACGAACTGGTCGGGCGTCTGCGTGCCGTCGCCGAGCGGCAGCTCGGCCTTGGCGTACAGATCGCCGGCCTTTTTCATCATCTGCAGCAGATCGGCGATGGGGATTTCGCGGAGCACGTCGCGGGCCCGCTGGGCATGGCGCATGTCGCGCTCGACCAGGCCGCCGTTGGCCCGGCTGACCTCGGCCAGCGCCTCGCCGGTGGCGAAGTGGACGACCTTGTCGACGTCGAGGCTCTTGTATGGCTCGCCCCAGCGCAGGACCGGGATGTGGATCATGAGTGTTTTCCTCGTTGATGTCGGTTGCGTCCTCAGTCCGCTCGCCCGGCAAGCAATTCGCTTGCCCACGCAGCGTCAGCCGGGTTGAGAGGCGGGGTGGGCGGTTGGGTGTAATCGATCTCCCGCTCGTATTCAGCCTCGTCGTAGGCCCGATCCAGACACGGCACGGAGTTGAACAAAGGGCGGTTCCACGTCAGGGTTGAGGGGCATGGGTAGGGATGGAAGCGGATCACGCACACTAAGCGGCCAAACCCCTGCTTGCGGGAAGTCAAAATGCCGGCAAACGAGGAAATAGTAATCGGCCGGTGGAACTGTACCGACAACCGGCGGACGCTCGCCAGCCCGCAACAGGTCCATTTCCACCAGGTTTACCTGGCTCGCCAGGTAATCGTCGCGCTTGTTTAGGTAGGCGTCACGATCCCTGCCTGGTGTTTTGTCGGCCGGACTGAGCAGTTCAACGGCGGTGACCACTCGATGGTTCCGGGCGTCCACGATCTTGAGAAACGGTTGGCCTTTCCTCGCCGGATAAGGCAGCGCGGCGGCGACTGAGGCCGCCAGCGTCGTAACCGCCTCCGACCCCGGCGGTGCGTCGAGAGGATCCGCCACATACAGGTCCGGCCTCCCCAGCAGACGCGGGTCGGTTTCAGGAGCGTCAACCCATACGTGCCGGTCGGCACGCGCGACGTAGGGTGCGGGTAGCACCCTGTTCAGCGCGCGCAGAGCGCGATCAGGAATGTCACGTGGAAGTCCGGCCAAACATTCGGATCTTCCAGGTATGGGTCCATGCCTGGGAATGGTGACGGCATTTCGCTCCCTGTCCTCACGCGGCCGTGGGGCGTTCATTTCTTGAACCCAGGCTTCCTCTTTTCCCAGCGAATCCCCTCGTCGAGGAGGTGCTGGAACCCTTGCTCCATTTTATGCTGGAGTTTGTGGGACAATGGCGAATCTTGCGTCAAGGCTTTCCGGACCAGCTCTTCCGCCTTGGTCTGCACCGTCTGATCCAGAGCCTTCAGGAAGGCTTGCGCGAACGCCTTTTCGAGCACTTCCTCTACGCTGGCCGCCATTGCGCTGTCCTCGGTCAGTATACCCCCACCGTCGTCGTGCGCCGCGAACTCGTGGAACGGCCGCACGCCGCTGACGCCGTCCCACGGGTACTTCGCCGTCGGCTGTTCGCGCTCGCCCTCGTCGCGCTCAGCGAAGCGCGGCACGAAGAACTCCTTCGTCAGCGTCGTCAGCAGCACGCGGCCGGTCTTGCCGTAGTCCACCACCTTGTCGTAGTCGTCGAAGTCGACCACCTGCGACCACGGCCCGCGGCTGCGGGGCGTAATAGGCGATCTTGTAATCGTCCTCCGGCCGTCGGCATGTCGGACGCGGCCAGGCCCATCAGCGTGTTGCCGTAGGTCGGCGCGATGTAGACGTCCGGGCCGAGGTACTCCTCGATGGCGAAGCGGATCCACTGCGAGTCATCTCCGTGCCGCCGCAGAAGATGCCGGTGATGCCCGCCTTGGCGACGCTCGAGCCTTCCTTCTCCAGCCGGCTGCGCCAGCGCGTCGAGGAGCTTCGGCGTCGTGAACATGCACTTGATGTCGTGGCCGGCCGACAGGATCGTCATCGCCTGGTCGATGACGTGCTCCTGGTAGGCCTTGAGGTGCTCCATCCAGCCCTTCTTGATGAGCTTGACCACCCAGCGCGGATCGAGATCGACGCAGAAGCAGATGCCGCCGCGGTGCTGGCACAGGTGCTCGACCGCCAGCCGCAGCCGGCGCGGGCCGGACGGGCCGAGCATCAGCCAGTTCGCTCCCTTGGGGAAATACTTGTCCGGCAGCGTGTCGCTGAACATCTCGTAGTCGATGCGGAAATCGTCGACGACGACGCGGCTCTTGGGGATGCCGGTGGTGCCGCCGGTCTCGAAGACGTAGATCGGCTTGTTCGGCAGCCCCTTCGGCACCCAGCGGCGCACCGGGCCGCCGCGCAGCCATTCGTCCTCGAACAGGCCGAACTGTCTTCAGATCGTCGAAGCCCTTGCACGTCCTTGCGCGGGTCGAACTTGAACGACTTGGCCTTCTCCAGCCAGAACGGCGTGCCGGTGTCGGGGTTGAAGTGCCATTCGACGATCTCGCGGACCTGGGCGTCGAGCCGTTCGCGGGCCTGGCGGACCTGATCGGGAGTCGCGGCGGACACGGTCGATTCCTCGCTGTCGTGGCGGCAAATTTCTAACTTGCCGTTGGAAGAGGCAAGTTAAAAACTTGCCGCCACAAGGGCTACTTGATCGCGAACAGATTCAGGCCGTTGTTGACGTACAGGACGCCGTTGGCGGCCACGGGCGGCACCTTCATCGACTGCTCCATGTCGATCTTCTTCGGCTCCTTGTCGGTCTTGCCGGCCTCGAAGATCGAGCAGGTCGCCGTTGTCCACGCCCATGTAGACCTTGCCGTCCACATAATACGGCGAGGTCCACACGGCGCCGCCCAGGTCGTGGACCCAGTACTCCTTGCCGGTCTTGGCGTCGAGGCAGTGCAGGAAGCCGTCCAGTTCGGCGGCGTAGACCAGGCCGTCGTGGACGGCCACGGTGCTGACGGTGCGGCCGAAGGGGTAGTCGCGGTCGGCGCCAGCCGGCTTCGGGTTCTTCGCGTCGTACATGCCGCCGAAGTGCCAGACGAGGCCGGAATCCTTGTTCACCGCCGCTTTCGGGTCGAAATTGTCGTTGACCGGCGACAGGTCCTTCGTCCTTGGGTTCCGGCTTCTTCGTGATGTCGATGCACCACAGATGGCCGACGCCGGGACCGGCGTCCGGTTCACGGCCGACGCCGATGTAGACCTTGCCGTCCGCGACGACCGGCGTGGCGACGATGTAGTTGCGGTCGCCCGTGCCCGTCTCGGGCTTGAATTGCGACTTCTTGGGGTTGCAATCGAACTTCCAGAGCAGGTCGCCCGTCTTGGCCTCGAAGCCGTACAGCCAGCCGTCGCCGCCGGGGAAGATGACCTCCTTGACGCCGTTGACCTCGGCCGCGGCCGGGTTGCCCCACTGGCCGTCCATGATGTTGGGGCCGGGCAGGTTGCTGCTCCAGGCCACCTTGCCGTCGGTCTTTGTGGACGGCCAGGAAGCTCGGGGCGTCGGGGTTCTTCGGCTTTTCCGTGTTGCCGTCCACGCCGTTGGAGGTGACGACGTAGACGAGGTCGCCCAGGACCAGCGGCGAGCAGTTGGCGAGGCCGCCTTCGATGCCGCCGGGGTAGACCTTGAGCTCCTTCATCATGTCGAGCGACCAGACGATCTTGCCCTTGCCCTTCTGGGTCGGGTCGCCGGCTGCGTCGGCGCAGACCAGCTCGCAGCGGTTGCTGACGTAGTAGAGGCGGTCGCCGTCCACCGCGGGCGTCGAGGCGATGCCCGATGTCGCCGGCGTCGATGGCGGAGTCGGCGAGCTTGTCGTGGACGATCTGCCAGAGGAACTTGCCGTCGGCCTCGTCGAAGCACATCATCACGCCCTTGTCGCCCGTGATGTTCGGGTCGCGCGGCTTGTCGTTGTTGGTGCCGACGAAGATGCGGCCGCCGGCCACGACGGGGCCGCCGTAGGCCGTGCCGCCGAGCTCGGCCTTCCACTTGACGTTCTTCTCCTTCTTCTTTTTGACGCTCCACGTATCCGGCATGTTCTTTTCGAGCGGGTTGGCGATGTTGCGCTCGATGGTCCGGCCGAACATGGGGCAGTCGTCCGGTGCGGCGGCTGCGGCGCGGCGGCGCGGCGGCAAGGCGCAGGCCGTGACAGGACGGCGCGACGCAGGCCAAGACGACCGCGACCAGAACCGGCGGGAAGCGACGAGCCGAAAGACTCACTCGGAGGGCTCGGCTTACAGGTTCCGCCGCGGACGGGCAGCGGTCAATGTCATGACCGGAAGGACGGTCCATCGGTCGCTAGCGAAGCGGCACGGTCGCGCGCTCGGCTGGATGAGGCGCGGCACGCCTCGGCCTCCAGGAGTTCACCGGCTACACGCCGCCGCTCGGCGCGGATCACAGCGTCACTTGACGGCCCACAGCTTGCACGGGGTCATCGGTCATGAAGTACAGCATGCCGTTGACCGCCACCGGCGTGGCCTCCACCTTGCAGCCGCGGAGGTTCGTTGTTCACGGCCAGGATCTTCTTCTTCCTTGCCGGCTTGAAGACCGTGATGTTGCCGTGCTCGTCGCCGATGTAGATCTTGCCGTCCACCCAGTACGGCGAACTCCACGTCTCGGCCTTCAGGTCGTGCTCCCAGTATTCCTTGCCGGTCTTGGCGTCCAGGCAGTGGAGGAAGCCGGCGAACTCGGCCGCGTAGACCAGGCCGTCGTGGACGCAGCAGGTGCTCAGCGTGCGGCCGAAGAGGTAGTTGCCGCCCTCGTAGCCGTCCGGCGCATCGCCGCCGAAGTGCCAGACCAGGCCGGAGTCCTTGTTGGCGGGGTCCTTGGGGTCGAAGATCGTTTGCGGCTTGTCGCCCGGCTTGTCCGCGGCTTGGAGGCCGGCGACAGGTCCTTGTCCGTGTTCTTCGGCTCCTTGGTGATGTCGATGCACCACAGATGGCCGACGCCCTTGTCGTGTTCGGGGTCCTGGCCGACGCCGATGTAGAGCTTGTTCTCGTACACGACCGGCGTGCAGACGAAGTCGTTCTGCGTGCCGTTGCCGGCCCAGCTCGTAGAACGAGTCCTTCGGGTTGCAGTCGAACTTCCAGATCAGCTCGCCGTCCTTGCGGGTCGAAGGCGCGGATGCCAGCCGTCGCCGCCGGGGAAGATGATCTGCGGCTTGCCGTTCGGCTCGGCGTAGACCGGGTTGGACCATTGGCCGTGCATGATCGTTGGCTTGCCCGGCGTCGTTGCTGCGTCCACTTGCACCTTGCCGGTGTTCTTGTCGACGGCGATGAAGCTCGGCGCCTTGGGGGCCACGGACGTACTTGTGCAGCCTCATCCACGCCGTTGGACGGTGATGACGAACAGCGTGTCGCCGACGATCAGCGGCGAGCAGACGGCGAGGTTGTGCGGGAAGACGCCCAGCTCGCTCATCATGTCCAGCCGCCAGATGACGTCGGCGTCGGTCTTGGCCTGTGTACTTCTCGTCGTTCACGCCCTTGTTGCCGGCGGCCAAGCCCTCGGTGCTGAGGCAGATGACCTCGCAGCGGTTGGTGACGAACTAGAGACGATCGCCCTCGACAACGGGGCTGGAGCAGATGCCTTCGTCCGGCCAGTCGTTGACGCGGCCGGCCGGCAGCTTGTCGCTGACGGACTGCCAGAGGAACTTGCCGTCGGCCTCGTTGAAGCACATCAGGATGCCCTTGTCGCCCTTGACGGTCGGGTTGCGCGGCTGCTAGTTGTTGGTGCCGACGAAGATTTTGCCGCCGGAGATGATGGGGCCGCCGTAGGCCTTGGAGCCGAGCTGCTGCCGACCACTTGACGTTCTGCTCCGTGCCGTCGGACTTGAGGTTCCACTTCATCGGAATGTTCTTCTCGACGAGGTTGACGAGGTTGCGGTGAGGCTGCCGCCGAACAGCGGCCAGGCCTCGCGGCTCGTCCTTGGCCAGCGTCGGCGCCGGTCGGGCCTTTGACGGGCGGCCGCGGTCTTGCAGGGCCAGCACGACGAAAATGACGCCGAAGACGGCCGCGACGCAGGCCGCCAGAACCCAACGCCGGAGAGCGGGGTAATGAGGTCATGTTCTGTTCCTTTCGGGCGATGAATCACGGCGAGCGGGGGGCGTCAGCCCCCTGATTCCGCATCGTGTCGGCGACCGCAGGAAGCATCAGGGGGCTGACGCCCCCCGCTCGCCGATGGGATCACTTGCCGTTCGGGGTAGATCTTCAGGTTGTCATAGTAGATCGACGTGCCCGGCTCCTTCGGGCCGACGTCGCCGACCGAGTAGCCGTACAGGAACGGCGTCCCTTCCGTGTTCGGGTAGGCGTCTTCCACCTCGATGCGTCCACTTCTCCGGCTCCTTGTCGTCGCGCGCCCAGACCTTGGCCTGGACCAGCGCCTTGCCGTCCTTGCGGCGTCACCTTGAGCTTCATGTGATACCACGCGTCCGGCTTCCACGGCGAACGCGATGGTCTCGTCGATGCGGCTCTGGGCGTCCCAGGAGACGAGGCGCAGCTTCTGGTCGTTGCCGCCAGCATGCAACTCGTAGCGACAATTGCCGACATCCCATGTCCGGCATGTCGGTCTTCACCTTCGTGCCGTACTCGTCCACCTCGATGGTGTAGTCCGACAGCGTCGGGGCGCCGATGTAGGCGTTGGCGCGGGCCACGAGGATGTTGGGGTTGTTGTTGCGCTTGGAGAAGATCGGATGGTCGGCGACGCCCTGCGGCCCCTCGATCACGGAGTATTTGCCCTGCGTGTTGACCCAGCGCGGCCGGCGTGCGGCCGAGCGGGCACCTTGGAGAAGTCGGCCGTGAACGGCAGCTTCGGCGCCACGCGGACGCGGACATGGGCCTTGAGGTCGCCGAGCGTCGCCTCGACCGAGCCGAACTGCAACGGCGGCGCCGGGCCGGCGATCGTCAGCTTGGTCTCCTCGCCGCTCTCCGCGCTCGAGCGTGCCCTTGAGGACCGGCGGCGAACCGGGCAGCGGCGGCGGCGGCGTGATGCCCGGCGGATAGACCGGCGGGTGCATCGGCCCCAGCTTCCAGTCCACCTTGACCGCGCCGAGCGAGCTGGCCGTTCGCGTCGAAGGCGTAGGCCTTGAGGTCCACCGCTGTCGCCGGGCGCGAGCGTCACGTCGGCCGGGACGACCTGGATCAGCGCCGGCTTCGCGCCAGCCGCGGCCGGCGTCTCCTTCGGCTCCGGCGGCAGCGGGTCGGCCTGCCGCCTTGCGGTCTTCTTGCCGAAGCAGTAGAGGCTCGTCGCTGGTCATGAAATAGACGCGGCCGTGCAGGATCGACGGCGTGCTGAAGATCGTCACCGGCACGCCCTCCTTCGGCCGGAAGTGGAGACTGCCGATCTCGGTGCAGGTCCGTGTCCTCCGGCTTCAGGATGTGGATAGTGGAATTCACCTCCGCAACGTAGATTTTGCCGTCGGCCAGCACCGGCGAGCCTTTGGTTTCCGTGCCGTAGTCGTAGGTCCACATTCTGGTCGCCGGTCTTGGCGTCCAGGCAGAAGAGGACGCCCACGTCGTTGGAGATGTAGACGCTTGCCGTCGTGGACGATCGGCGAGGCGAACTTGGCCTTGATGCCGTCCACGTGCCAGACCAGCTTCGGCTTGCCGTTCTCGACCTGGGAGGCGTCGAGGCAGACGACGCTGCCCTGGGTGTCGTTGTCGTTCTCCTCGCCGTGGCCGATGTAGACGAGGTTGCCGTCCACGACCGGCGTGAGGTTGACGGCCTCGCGGCAGATTTCGTAGCCCCAGACCATCTCGCCGGTGCGGACCTTGAAGGCGTAGACGCCGGCGAAGCCGCCGCTGATGAGCAGCCGCTCGCCGTTGATGACGGCCACGACGGGCGTGGAGGAGTAGGTGTCGGAGACGCGGATGCCCGTGCTGCCCCACCAGACCACGTCGCCGGTGCGCTTGTTGAAGGCGACGAAGCGATTGCCGCCGATGGCCATGCTCGCCCCAGCTGCCGTTGAGCATGCCGATGATGACCAGATCGCCGTCCACGATCGGGCGAGGTGAGCCGGCCGCCGTAGCCGGAGACGCGGCCGTACTCCTCGGTCAGCGAATGCGACCAAAGGATCTTTTTGAGGTCCTTGTCGAAGCAATAGAACATGCCCCGCTGGTGGCGTGGGCGTAGACGTTGCCCGTCTCGGGGTCGCCGGCCAGCGTCGTCCAGCCGACGCGGAGCCGCGACGATGTCGGTCAGGAAGACGTTGAACTTCTGCTCGCCGATGAGATGGCCGTCCTGTCTCGTCGAAGCAGGCGACGCGCTCCTGGACGCTCTGGCCCTCGCCGGTGTGGTCGATGAGGTAGACGCGGCCGTTCTGGATGATGGGCGTGGTGAGGCCGCCGTAGCCGGGGCGCTCCAGACAGGTTGTACTTGGGGTCGTCTTGTCTCAGGACGAAGGCGTCGGGCAGGTCGTGTTCGGGCGACCAGCCGTTCTGGGCGGGGCCGCGCCAGTCGGACCAGTTGGCGAGCTTGGCCTCCGCGGTCTTGTCCGTCGGCGGCCCCTCCGACGGGGCCTTGGAGGCGAGGACGACGGGGCCGGCCGCCGCCAGACCGAACAGCGCCAGCAGCAGGGAAAGACGGTGTTTCATAATACGGGTCTCACAGGGTCGAATCGAACCGGCGGGCGGCGACCGGCGCGGCTCGGGTCCACCGTACCGCTTTTCTATCAGGTGCGTCGGTCGCAGCTACTCCCATCCGAAGGATTTCGCACGACCCGCTGGGCCTTGTGCTCGAAGCGCGGCAGCGTGCCCGCCGCCACGGCCCGCACCTCGGCCCGGAACAGCAGCTCGTCGCGCACCGCCTGGGCCACGCGAGCGGCCACGGTCCCGCCGTCGCAAGCGGGATGCGTCTCCACGTCGATACGCAGCACCGGCAGCGCCCCGGCGCGGTCCACCTCGATGCGGTACTCCGCCACCTCGGCGAAGCGGTGCAGGATCGTTTGCAGGGCGCTGGGGTGGACGTTGTTGCCGCGCAGCACGATCATGTCGTCCACCCGGCCGCGGACGCCGCCGTCCAGCCGGGCCAGCGTCCGGCCGCACGGACACGGCTCCGGGTCGATGCAGACCAGATCGCCGGTGCGGTAGCGCAGTAGCGGGCTGCCGATCGCGGCCGAGGTTCGTCACGACCAGCTCGCCTTCGGTCCCCGGCGGCACGGCCCCGCCCGTCGCCGGGTCGACGACCTCGACGATGAATTCCGTTTCCAGCACGTGCAGGCCGCCGGGATCGGCCGACGCACTCGACGGCCATCGGCCCGATCTCGGTCATGCCGGTGTGGTCGAAGACGCGAGCGCCCCAGGCCGCTTCGATGCGGCCGCGCGTCGCGGGGATGCTGCCGCCCGGCTCGCCGGCCACGATCAGCGCCCGCACCGACGAAGCCCGCAGGTCGATCGCCCTCCTCGCGCGCCGCCTCGGCCAGCCGCAGGGCGTAGGTCGGCGTACACAGCACGACGGTCGCCTCGTTGTCGCGCAGGAAGCGCAAGCGGGCGCCGCTGCTCATGCCGCCGCCGGGCAGGCAGAGGCAGCCGTACCGCCACGCCGCGTCGAACGCCGTCCAGAAGCCGAGGAACGGCCCGAACGAGAACGGGAAGAACAGCCGATCGCCCGGCCGCACGCCGGCTCAGGCGATAAATCGCCGCCCAGTTGTCGAGCATCCAGGCCCAGCTCTCCGGCGTGTCGAGCCAGCGCAGCGGCCGGCCGGACGTGCCGGAAGTCTGACACAAGCGGCCGTAGCGCTCGACCGGGTAGGTCAGCGTCGTGCCGTAGGGCGGATGCTCCGCCTGGTCGGCCAGCAGCTCCGCCTTGGTCGTGAACGGCAGCCGGGCGAGGTCGGCCGGCGTGACCACGCTGGCCGGGTCGACGCCGGCCGCCGCGAACTTGCGGGCGTAGAAGCCGTTGGCCGGCAGGGCCTCGCGGAGCAGAGCGGTCAGGCGCTCGCCCTGCCAGTCGGGCGAGTTCTTCGCGGCTCAGTTTGTCCCGCAGTCACGTCGCTCATTTCCCGATCTTGTAGCAGAAGACCAATTCCTGATCGCGCAGGTAGAGCTTGCCGTCGCTGATCGCCGGATGCGCCCACACCTTGCCGTCCGGCTTGCGATGCTCCGAACTGCTTCGGCAGCGGGAAGCGGCCCAACTCCTTGTAGCCGTCCGGCGACGCCGCCAGCAGCGCGGCGACGCCGTCGGCCGTCAGAACGTACAACCGCCCCTCCGCGTAGACCACCGATCCGGTCCGAGCAGCGCGGTCCGACTTCCACCGGACGATCCCCGTCTCGAAATCCAGGCACTCCCAGGTCCGCAGGTCGTGGTTGCCGTACAGGCATTTGTCCACCAGCACCACGCCGCCATGCGGACTGGCGATCTCTTTTTGGCGTATACCGACTCCGCCTTGAACTTGCCGCCGGCCGCCGTCACATTGACCAGCTCGCCGCCGCCCTTCCAGGCGTTGATGTAAATGAGGTTGTCCTTGACGACCGGCGTCGGACGCGACGATGTCGGGAAACGCCACTTCGCGGCGGTACTGCCAAAGCGTCGAGCCGTCCTTCGCCGCGACGCCGACGATGCCGCTTTGCACCAGGGCGATGTACTGGCGAACGCCGCCGATCTCGGCGACGATCGGCGAGGAGTAGGTGCAGGCGTCGGCGAGGCCGGCGCTGCGCCACAGCACGTTGCCGGTGGCCTTATCGAACGCGACGAACAGCCCCTTCGGGCCGCCCGGCGTGCAGATCGAGCTTGTCGCCGTCCACCAGCGGCGACCACGAGAAGCCCCAGCCGCACTTCTCCGGCCCGAAGCCGCCGGACGAAACCTCGGCGCCGAATTCCTTCGGCCAGGTCCTTGCGCCAGACCTCGCCGCCGTCGGCCGTCTTGACGCAAACCAGCATCGCCTTGACTGCCGAGGGCGAACACCCGATCGCCGTCCACGGTGGGCGTCGAATTGGGACCGCCGCTCCACTGGTTGCCGTCGAAGTCCCACATCGGGCCGATGTCGGCCTTCCAGCGTTCCTTGCCCTTGTCGTCCAGGGCGATGAGCTGCTCGACGCGCTTGTCGCCGACGGCGTCGAGCGGCCGGGCGCCGAGGACATAGGCACGGCCGCCGACCACGGCGAAGGAACCGTAGCCCGTCCCGGCGTTCTCGAATGTCCAGGCAAGTTCCGGGCCGTCCTTGGGCCATTGCTGGAGTAGGCCGGTTTCCGCGGAGACGCCGCTGCGGTCGGGGCCGCGCCACTGCGGCCAGTCGGCGGCGACGCAAGCAGCGGCGCAGGCGGCCAACAGAAGCAGGCGGATGCGCATGATTGGTTTCTCCGTTTAGCCGCGGTTCGCAGAACCGCGGTTCTGCGAACCGCGGCTAAACGAATCAGGTCAGCGCCCGGCGTCCTTCACGTCGTAGCAGAAGATCAAATCCTGGTCGCGCAGGTACAACTCGCCGTCGGCGACGACCGGGTGCGTCCAGATCTTGCCGCTCTTGCGCTTCAACTTCGTTTGCTCGGGGATGGCGAAGCGGCCGTTGACATTCAGTCCCTTCGGCGTCGCCTCGATCAGCAGCACCGTCCCCGACATCCTCGCCGTATGCAGTAGAGCTGGCCGTCGGCGCAGGTCAGCGACATCTTGCCGAAAACGCCTCGATTATGTTCCTTGTCCCAGAGCGCATCGTAATCCTTCTGCGCCCAGACGACGTCCGTCGTCTGGAAGTCCTGGCAGACGAGGCCCTTGTTGTCGTCGTAGCCGTAGACGCATCCGCCGACCAGAAGGGCGCCGCCGTGATGGTTGACGAGGTTCTTGTTCTTGTGGACCTCGGCGCAGCGCACGTCTTTGCCCTTGGCGGTCAGCCGCAACAGCACGCAGCCGGCCCCGTAGCCGGAACGTGACGTAGACGCGGTCGCCGTCCACGATCGGCGTCGGCACCGGCGCCGTCGGGCCGCTGCGCCGGAAGCGCCACAGCAGCCGGCCGTCGTCGGCCGCGACGCCGGCCACGCTCTCGCCCGTCATCTGTACTACCATGCCGGACGCCGCCCACTTCCGTCGCGACCACGGACGAGTAAGCGGCCTTGTCGGTCCAGTCCTTGCTGCGCCAGCGGACCGCGCCGGTCTTCTTGTCCAGCGCGGCCAGCGTGCCGTTCTTGCCGCCGGGCGTGCAGACGACCAAGTCGCCGTCCACCAGCGGCGATTCGCTGTAGCCCCATTCGGACCACATCTCGCCGCCGAGATCGGTTTTGCAGGTTCTTGCGCCAGACCACGCCGCCGCTGCCGGCATCGACGCAAACCAGCTCGCCCTGGGCGCCAAGGCCGTAGACGAAATCGCCGTCCACCGTCGGCGTGCCGCGCGGGCCGTCGCCGTGGCCGTCCTTGAACACCGGCCCGATCTCGGCGTTCCATGCCTTCTTGAGCGTTTTCGTATCCAGGGCGTAGAGATATTCCGTCTTGCCGTCCGCGCCCATCGAGTAGAGCGTCGCACCGACGACGGCGGGGCCGGAGTAGCCGGCGCCGGCGTTGCGGAAGGTCCACAGGAGGTTCGGGCCGCCTTCCGGCCAGCGTCTTGAGAAGGCCGGTTTCCTTCGACACGTCGTCGCGATCCGGCCCGCGCCACTGCGGCCAGTCCGCCGCCCCGGCCGTCACGGCCCAGCCAAACGCCAGGACGGTGAACAGAGACGGGAGGCGGAACGGCATTCGATGGTCCTTTCGATACCAGCCCGAAGCGCGAGCGAGGGGTTGGACGGCGTCCCGCGCGGCGCTTCGGGCTGGGGGCCAAGCGCTTCTCACCGCGACGCCATGCCGGTCTTGACGTCGTAGCAGAAGATCAGGTCTTCGTCGCGGATGTACAGCTTGCCGTTGGCGACGACCGGGTGGGTCCAGAACTTGCCGCCCTTTTCGCCGTGAACCTTGCTCTTCTCGGGCAGCTCCAGGCGTCCGGTTTCCGTCCAGCCCTCCGGCGACGCCTTCGCCAGCACGACCGTCCCCTTGTCCTCGCTGTAGCAGTACAGATGGCCGTCGGCGACCGTCAGCGAACCCTTGCCGATCTTGGCGTCGCCGCCCGACTTCGACCATAACACCTTGCCCGACTTCATGTCCTTGCACAACCACTTACCGGAGTCTCGGAATAGCCGTAAATGTCGCCGTCCACCAGCACGACGCCGCCGTGATGGTTGATCATGTCCTTGTCGCTGTAGACTTCCGTGGCCTTGAATTTGTCGCCATCCTTCGTGACGTGGATCAGGTTGCAGCCGGCTCCGTAGCCGGAACTGACGAAGACGTAATCGTCGGAGACGACCGGCGTCGGGATGGCGGCCGTCGGCCCCTTGCGTTCGTACTTCCAAAGCAGCTTGCCGTCCTTGGCGTCCACGCCGCCGACGCTGTCGCCGGTCATCTGCACGTACTGGTGGACGCCGCCGATGTCCGCCGCGACGATGGACGAGTAGGCGGCCCGATCCGTCCAGTCCTTGCTGCGCCAGATCAGGTCGCCGTTCTTCTTGTTGAAGGCGGCCATCGTGCCGTTCTTGCCGCCGGGCGTGCAGACGACCTGATCGCCGTCCACCAGCGGCGATTCGCTGTAGCCCCAGCCGGACATCATGTCGCCGCCGAGATCCTTGCTCTTGAGTCCCTTCTCCCAGACCTTCTCGCCGGTGGCGGCCTTGACGCAGATCAGATTGCCCTGGCTGCCGATGCCGAAGACCAGGTCGCCGTCCACGGTCGGGGCGCCGCGCGGGCCGTCGCCGTGGTCGAGGCCTTTGCGTGGGCCGATCGGCGTGGACCACTTCTTCGTTCTGATTCTTGAGATCGACTGCGTAGATGAATTCGGTCTTGTCGTCGGCACCCATGCAGTAGAGCATATCGCCGACGATCGCCGGCGCGGTGTAGCCGATGCCGGCGTCCTTGAAGGTCCACAGGAGCTTGGGGCCGTCCTTGGGCCAGGACTGGAGCAGGCCGGTTTCCTTGGAGACGTCGTCGCGGTTGGGGCCGCGCCACTGCGGCCAGTCGGCGGCGGAGGCGAACCCGGCCAGGGCCAGGCCAAACAACGGCAGGATCAGCTTTTTCATGCGAGTACCTCGGCGTGAGGAGACGGCGGGATGTTCGGAGGCGGTGCGGCATTCGCCAGTATACGGCGGCGAGCGGGGGGCGTCAGCCCCCTGATGGTTTGACGAGATCAGGGGGCTGACGCCCCCCGCTCGCCAGGAATAATCCTGCTTGCAATCGCCGTCGAGCTCTGCCATCCTGGAGGCGCCGTCCGTCTCTGTACTTGCTGGACGCGGACCCCGACCCCTGTTATTCACGAGAAACCCCCATGAATTCCGATTTCCCGCTGTCGCGTCGCGGCTTCCTCGGCGCCGCCGCCGGCCTCTGTCTGTCTGGCGGCCTTACGGCTGAGGAGCGTCCCCACTGCGAGCCGCCGTCGCGGCCGGACAAGGCGCCGAAGAAACTCGCCGTCGTGACCACCGCCTACTACTACCTGTCGCACGCCTACCACGTCTGCGGCCGCTTCCTCAACGGCTACCTGCGCGACGGCAAGATGCACTACCCCGACTTCGCCATCGCCGGCATGTACGTCGAGCAGCACGGCCCCAACGACCTCAGCAAGGTACACGCCCACAAGCACGGCTTTCCGCTCTACCCCGACATCGGCTCGGCCCTGATGCTTGGCGGCGACAAGCTCGGCGGTGGACGGCGTCCTGCTCATCGGCGAACACGGCGACTACCCGATGAACGAGAAGATGCAAAAGCTCTATCCCCGCCATGAATACTTCCAGAAAATCGTGGAGGTGTTCAAGAAGTCCGGCCGAAGCGTGCCGGTCTTCTGCGACAAGCACCTGTCCTACGACCGGAAGAAGGCGCGGGAGATGGCGGAGACGGCCCGCAAGGTCGGTTTCCCGCTTATGGCCGGGTCGAGTCTTCCGATCACGTGGCGACGGCCGGAGCTGGAATTGCCCCTCGGCGTGCCGCTGGACGGCGCCCTGGTCGCCTCGCGCGGCGAGATGGAGATTTTCGGCTTCCACGCCCTGGAGGCGTTACAGTGCATGGTCGAAAGGCGAGCCGGGGGCGTCAGCCCCCGGAGTCAGGGCGTCAAGGCGGTGACCTGCCTCGAAGGCGACGCCGTGTGGAAAGCGGGAGACGACGGCCTGTGGTCGTGGGACCTGCTGGACACGGCGCTGGGCCGCAGCCCGTCGCTGAACGTCGGCGACATCCGCGACAACTGCCGGCAGTTCGTGCCGCCGCCGAACCGGCCGACCTTCCCAAAAGGACCGCTGGCCTTCCTGGTGGAGTACCGCGACGGCTTCCAGGCGGCGGCGCTGCTGCTCAACGGCCACGTGGACGACACGACGTTTGCGGCGAAGTCGGCCGACGCCAAGCAGCCGGTCTCGACGCTATTCAATCTGCCGGCGCCGCCCGGCGCCGGCTTTCTGCAAGCGCTGGTCGTGAAGATCGAGGACTTCCTGGCGACCGGCAAGCCGTCGCAGCCGCTGGAGCGCACGCTGCTGACCGGCGGCGTCCTCGACGTGGCGCTGGAGTCGCGGATCCGCGACGGCAAACGACTGGAGACGCCGGACCTGGACATTGCCTACGAGGCGCCGAAGGAATCGGGCTTTTTGCGAGGGCAATACAACGGGACGCCGTGAAGCGGCTTGCGGCCGCTCCATCGTCAAAACCGCGGCGGCTCTCCGTGGACGAGCTGGTTGGCGTGCGACAGCGATTCGAGCGTGCCGGCGTCGGTCCAGTAGCCGTCGAGCGGCCGATGATGCAGACGGCCCTGACGCAGGTAGTGGTTGTTCACGTCCGTGATTTCCAGCTCGCCGCGAGCGCTGGGCCGCAGCGTCCGAATCACCTCGAACACGTCCGGCGGATACAGATAGACGCCGGCCACGGCGAGGTTGCCGCGCGGCCGATCCGGCTTCTCCTCAATGGAAGCGACCGCTCCGTCGCGCAGCTCGGCGACGCCGTAGCGCTGCGGATCCGGCACGCGCTTGAGCAGGACCCAGGCGTGGTCCAGCTGCTTTTCCGCCGCCGCGACGAGGTCGGTCAGCGGGTCGAAGAAGATGTTGTCGCCCAGCACGACCAGGCAACGGGCGCCCTGGCAATACAGTTCGGCCAGACCGAGGGCTTGGGCGATGCCGCCGGCCTCATCCTGGACGCGGTAGGTCAGGCCGCAGCCGTGGCCGCGGCCGGAGCCGAGCAGCTCGACGAAGTCGCCCATGTGTTCCGTGCCGGACACCAACAGGATGTCGCGCACTCCCGCTCCCACCAGCTTCTTCAGCGGGTGGTACACCATCGGGTATGGACCCACCGGCAAGAGGTGCTTGTTGGTGATCTTCGTCAGTTCGCCCAGGCGCGAGCCTTTGCCGCCCGCCAGGATGACGCCGCGTAGGATCATTATTCTCTCCCGAATTGCCTGAAATCTCCGCGACTCCTTCCGACCTCCTCCATAACATAGGCGTGGGCCGATCACCTTTCCACGGCGAGGTTTCCTCATGAGCGGGATTCCGGCGACGGTCAAGCGAAACGAAGAGGCGGCGCGGCGGCTGGAACGGCTGGGCCTCACCGGCGACGGCGACGACTGGGCCGAGCGCTACTTCGTCTGCGAGCATCTCGTGGACCCGCAATGGGCCAGGCCGAGGCAGCGCTTCGAGGCGGCGGCCCGCTCCATCCGTGACCTGCTCGCCCACCGCTGGGTCGAGACGAAGAAGGCGCGCGAAAAGCACAACCCCAAGCGGATCTACTACCTGTCGATGGAGTTCCTCATCGGCCGGACGCTGATCAACAACATCATCAACCTGATGGCCGAGCCGGTCGTGCAGGAGGCGCTGAAGCGCGAGGG
Source organism: uncultured Planctomycetaceae bacterium (assembly GCA_963771935.1). Taxonomy (GTDB): domain Bacteria; phylum Planctomycetota; class Planctomycetia; order Gemmatales; family Gemmataceae; genus UBA4732. The sequence continues at coordinate 267,116 of CAVYVK010000001.1, forward strand.
GCTGGACCTGTATCAGCTGGCCGAGCTGGAGCCGGACGCCGGCCTGGGCAACGGCGGCCTGGGCCGGCTGGCCGCCTGCTTCCTCGACTCGCTGGCCACGCTGCAGATACTCCGCGGTCGGCTACGGCCTGCGCTACGAATACGGCATCTTCCAGCAGGCGATCCGCAACGGCTGCCAGGTCGAGCAGCCCGACAACTGGCTGCGCCGTCCCGACCCCTGGGAGGTCGCCCGCCCGGGCAAGGCGATCAAGGTTCCGCTCAACGCCACCTTCCAGATGCAGGGCGGCCGCGCTATCGCTGACCCCCAACCGGCCCAGCAACCTGCTCGGCATCGCTTACGATCGGCCGGTGGTCGGCTACGGCGGCAAGTGCGTCAACACGCTGCGCCTCTGGGCCGCCGCAGCACCTGAGGACTTCGACTTCGCCGAGTTCTCGGCCGGCGATTTCTTCGGCGCCGTGCATGAGAAGGTCGCCGCCGAGTCGCTGACGCGCGTCCTCTATCCCGACGACTCCACCGAGGCCGGCCGGATGCTGCGCTTCCTCCAGGAGTATTTCCTGGTCGGCTGCTCGCTCAACGACATCACTTGCCCGATTCCGCAAGTCCGGCAACGCCGACTGGCACGACCTGCCCGAATCAAGGTCGCCATCCAGCTCAACGACACGCACCCGGCGATGGCCGTCGCCGAGCTGATGCGCATCCTGCTCGACCAGGCCGGACTCGGCTGGGACGACGCCTGGGACCTGACCGTGCGGACGCTGGCCTACACCAACCACACGCTCTTGCCCGAGGCGCTGGAAAACTGGCCGGTCGAGCTGTTCGAGCAGCTTCTGCCGCGGCACCTGGAAATCATCTACGAGATCAACCGCCGCTTCCTCGACGACGTGCGCAAGGACCGTATCCCGGCGACGCCGGCCGCATCGCCCGCATGAGCCTGATCGAGGAGGGGCCGGCGCGCAGGGTCCGCATGGCCCACCTGGCCATCGTCGGCACGCACAGCACCAACGGCGTGGCCGAGATCCACTCCGCTCTGCTGCAAGACGACGGTCGTCCCCGACTTCGCCGAGATGTTTCCCGACGCGGTTCAACAACAAGACCAACGGCGTCACGCCGCGGCGCTGGCTGCTGCATGGCCAACCCGCCGCTGGCCCGGCTGATCACCGAGGCGATCGGCGACGGCTGGGTCGACCGACCTGGGCCAGCTGCGCGAGCTCGCCCCGCTGGCCGAGGACGCGGCCTTCCGCGACGAGTTCCGCACGGCCAAGCGCGAGGCCAAGACGCGCTTCGCCGCTGGCTGAAGACCGCGACCGGACAGACCGTCGACCCGGACTTCGATCTTCGACAGCCAGATCAAGCGCATCCACGAATACAAGCGGCAGCTGCTCAACATCCTGCACATCATCGTTCTGTACAACCGCCTGCGCGACGAACCCGAAGCTGGACGTGCCGCCGCGCACCTTCTTCTTCGCCGGCAAGGCCGCCCCGGCCTACCGTCTGGCCAAGCTGATCATCAAGCTCATCAACAACGTCGCGGCGACGATCGACGCCGATCCGGCGGCGCGCGGCCAGCTCAAGGTCTTCTTCCTGCCCGACTACAACGTGACCCTGGCCGAGCGGCTGATCCCCGCCAGCGACGTCTCGGAGCAGATTTCGACGGCCGGCTTCGAGGCCAGCGGCACCAGCAACATGAAGTTCATGATGAACGGCGCCCTGACCGTCGGCACCCGCGACGGCGCGACCATCGAGATGGCCGAGGAGGCCGGCGAAGAGAATTTCTTCCTCTTCGGGCTGACCGCCGATCAGGTGGCGGACAGTCGGGGCTGGTACGACCCGCACTGGCACTACGAGCACGAGCCGGAAACGCGGCAGGCCCTGGACATGATCGCCGCCGACCACTTCAGCCGCGCACGAGCCGGGGATCTTCCGGCCGATCTGGGACACGCTCTTGACGCACGGCGATCACTACATGCACCTGGCCGACCTGACGGCCTACGTCGAGACGCAGGGCCAGGTCGGCGCGCTGTACGCCGATCCCGACGCCTGGGCACGGAAGGCGATCCTGAATGTGGCCGGCTCCGGCAAGTTCTCCAGCGACCGCACCATCGCGCAGTACGCCGAACGAGATCTGGAAGGCGAAGCCGTGTCCGGTGGAGTAGGTCCGGGAGCAATCATGAGCGAACCGCTGCCAACCGTCTATCTCGCCCGCCACGGCGAAACGGCGTGGACGGTGTCGAAGCAGCACACGGGCCGGACGGACCTGCCGCTGACCGAGCGCGGCGAGCGCAACGCCCGCGCCTCGCCGGCCGGCTCCAGGGGATGACGTTCGCCCACGTGTTCACCAGCCCGCTTCAGCGCGCCTCGCGCACCTGCGAGCTGGCCGGCTTCGGCAAGGTCGCGGCCGTCGATCCCGACCTGGTCGAGTGGAACTACGGCGATTACGAAGGACGGACGACGGCCGAGATCCACAAGGGTCGGCCGGACTGGCGGCTGTTCCGCGACGGCTGTCCCGGCGGCGAGAGCGTGGCGCAGGTCGGCGACCGCGCGGATCGCGTGATCGCCCGGCTGCGGGCGCTGGACGGCGAAGTGCTGCTCTTCTCCAGCGGCCATTTCCTGCGCGTCCTGGCCGCTCGCTGGCTGGGGCTGGAGCCGTCGGGAGGTCGGTTCTTCTACCTCGGCACGGCGACGCTCAGCGCCTGGGCTACGAACACGACCGGACGGATTCGGTGGTTCGTCTCTGGAACGACGCTCGCCACGTGGCGGATTGAGGGAGACGACAAATGGCGATTCATCCCCTGGCCGGCAAGCCGGCCCCGAAAGAAATGCTGATCGACGTCGGCCGGCTGATCGACGCGTATTCCTCGCAAGCCGGACATGAGCGACCCCAATCAGCGGGTTCAGTTCGGCACCAGCGGCCACCGCGGCACGTCGCTCGAACGGCACGTTCACCGAGGCCCACATCCTGGCGATCACCCAGGCCATCTGCGACTACCGCCGCGGCCAGGGGATCGACGGCCCGCTCTTCCTGGGCAAGGACACGCACGCCCTGTCCGGCCCGGCCCAGCGCACGGCCCTCGAAGTCCTGGCCGCCAACGGCGTCGAGACGATCCTCCAGCGCGACGACGGCGTGACGCCGACGCCCGTGATCTCGCACGCCATCCTCGTCTACAACCGCGGCCGCACCGACCACCACGCGCGACGGCATCGTCATCACGCCGTCGCACAACCCGCCCGCGGACGGCGGCTTCAAGTACAACCCGCCCAACGGCGGCCCCGCCGACACCGACGTCACCTCGTGGATCCAGGACCGCGCCAACGCCCTGCTGCGCGAGCGGCAACGCCGAGCGTCAAGCGCATGCCGTTCGCCGAGGCGATCCGGCGCGAGCACGACCCAGCGAGGTCGATTTCGTCAAGCCCTACGTCAACGACCTGGCGCAACGTCATCGACATGGAGGCGATCCGCGGCGCCGGCCTCAAGCTGGGCGTCGACCCGCTGGGCGGCGCCGCCGTGCACTACTGGCAGCCGATCGCCGACACCTACGGCCTGAACATCACCGTCACCAACCCGGCGGTCGACCCGACGTTCCGGCTTCATGACGCTCGACCACGACGGCAAGATCCGCATGGACTGCTCCAGCCCCTACGCGATGGCGAGCCTGGTCAAGCTCAAGGACCGCTTCGACGTCGCCTTCGGCAACGACCCCGACTCCGACCGCCACGGCATCGTCACGCCGGTCGGTCGGGCCTGATGAACCCCAACCATTACCTGGCGGTGGCGATCCGCTACCTGCTCACTCACCGGCCGCAGTGGCCGGCGCACGGCCGCGGTCGGCAAGACGCTGGTCAGCAGCAGCATGATCGACCGCGTGGTGCAGGAGCCTGGGCCGGACGCTGTCGCGAGGTGCCGGTCGGCTTCAAGTGGTTCGCGCCGGGGCTGTTCGACGGCTCGCTTCTGCTTCGGCGGCGAGGAGAGCGCCGGGGCCAGCTTCCTGCGGCGCGACGGCACGGTCTGGACGACCGACAAGGACGGCCCGATCCTGGACCTGCTGGCCGCGGAGATCACTCGCCCGCACCGGCAAGGACCCCGGCGAGCACTACCAGGAGCTGACGGAGCAGTTCGGCACGCCGCTCTACACGCGGATCGACGCGCCGGCCACGCCCGAGCAGAAGGCGCGGCTGGCGAAGCTCGATCGCCGGAGGCCGTCAAGGCGGCCGACGCTGGCCGGCGAGCCGATCACGGCCAAGCTGACGCGGGCGCCGGGCAACAACGCCCCCATCGGCGGGCTGAAGGTCGACGACGGCGAGCGGCTGGTTCGCGGCCCGGCCGTCCGGCACCGAAAACATCTACAAGATCTACGCCGAGAGCTTCAGCGACCAGGCCCACCTGGACGCCATCGTCGCCGAGGCGCAGGAGATCGTCGACCGAGGCGCTGCGCGATCCTGAGCACCGCAGCGCCAGCGAGTGATTCCACGAACTCTCGCTCTGCGCTCGGGTCTCGTGAGATCGCGCAATCACCAGGAGTACAACCCATGACACACGCCACTGCGCGAGCGCCCCGCCTGGAAGGCCCTGGAGGCCCATCACCGCGAAGATGCAAGCGACCTGCATCTCCGCCAGCTGTTCGCCGACGACCCCGGCCGCGGCGAGCGGCTCACCGCCGAGGCCGCCGGCCTCTACCTCGACTACTCCAAGAACCGCGTCACCGACGAGACGCTGCGACTGCTGGTGCAACTGGCCGAGGAATCGCGGCCTGCGCGAGCGCATCGACGCCATGTTCCGCGGCGAGAAGATCAACGTCACCGAGGACCGCGCCGTCCTGCACGTCGCCCTGCGCGCCCCGAAGGGGCAGTCGATCGTCGTCGACGGCAAGGACGTCGTCCCCGAGGTCCACGCCGTGCTCGACAAGATGGCCGACTTCGCCGACCGCATCCGCAGCGGCGCGTGGAAGGGCCACACCGGCAAGCGCGATCCGCAACGTCGTCAACATCGGCATCGGCGGCTCCGACCTCGGCCCGGTGATGGCCTACGAGGCGCTGCAAGCACTACAGCGACCGCGCATCTGACGTTCCGCTTCGTCTCCAACGTCGACGGCACCGACTTCGCCGAGGCCACGCGCGACCTCGACCCGGCCGAGACGCTGTTCATCGTCTCGTCCAAGACGTTCACGACGCTGGAGACGATGACCAACGCCCACACGGCCCGCGACTGGTGCCTCGAGGCGCTCGGCGACGAGAAGGCGGTCGCCAAGCACTTCGTCGCCGTCTCGACCAACGCCAAGGAAGTGAGCAAGTTCGGCATCGACACGGCCAACATGTTCGGGTTCTGGGACTGGGTCGGCGGCCGCTACTCGATGGACTCGGCCATCGGCCTCTCGACGATGATCGCCGATCGGCCCCGACAACTTCCGCGCGATGCTCGCCGGCTTCCACGCGATGGACGAGCATTTCCGCACCGCCCCGTTCGAGCAAGAACCTGCCGGTGCTGCTGGGGCTCTTGGCCGTCTGGTACACCGACTTCTTCGGCGCGGAGACGGTCGCCGTCCTGCCCTACGACCAGTACCTGAAGCGCTTCCCCGCCTACTTGCAGCAGCTGACGATGGAGAGCAACGGCAAGACGTCACGCTCGACGGCACGGCGGGTCGATTACCAGACCGGCCCGGTCTACTGGGGCGAGCCGGGCACCAACGGCCAGCACTCGTTCTACCAGCTCATCCACCAGGGGACGCGGCTGATCCCCTGCGACTTCATCGGCTTCGGCCAGTCGCTCAACCCGCTGGGCGAGCATCACGACCTGCTGATGGCCAACGTCTTCGCCCAGGCCGAGGCGCTGGCCTTCGGCAAGACGGCCGAGGAGGTCAAGGCCGAGGGCACGCCCGACTGGCTGGTGCCGCACCGCACCTTCGAGGGCAACCGGCCGTCCAACACGATCCTGCCGGAGCGGCTGACGCCGGCGACGCTGGGCAAGCTGGTCGCGCTCTACGAGCACAGCGTCTTCACGCAGGGCGACGATCTGGCACATCAACTCGTTCGACCAGTGGGGCGTCGAGCTGGGCAAGGTGCTGGCCCAGCGGATCATCCCCGAGCTGGAGAGCAAGGACGAGCCGCAAGCTCGGAGCACGACAGCTCGACCAACACGCTGATTCGCCGCTACCGGAAGCTGAAGGAGTCCGCATCATGACCGTGGGATTCGACCAGCCTCTTTACATCCTGCCGTTCGACCACCGCGGCTCGTTCCAGACGAAGATGTTCGGCTGGAAGGGCGACGCTGACGGCCGAGCAGACGGCGGAGATCGCCGCGGCCAAGCAGGTGATCTACGACGGCTTCAAGGCGGCCGTCGCCGGCGGCGTGCCGAAGGACGAAGGCCGGCATCCTGGTGGACGAGCAGTTCGGCGCCGCCATCCTCGCCGACGCCGCCAAGCACGGCTATTCCACCGCCTGTCCGGCGGAGAAGAGCGGCCAGGACGAGTTCGATTTCGAGTACGGCGAGGACTTCGCCAAGCACATCGAGGCGTTCCAGCCGACCTTCTGCAAGGTGCTGGTCCGCTACAACCCGGAGGGCGACAAGGCGCTGAACCAGCGGCAGGCGGCGCGGCTGAAGCGGCTGTCCGACTACCTGCACGCCAAGAGCCAGAGCAAGTTCATGTTCGAGCTGCTGGTGCCGGCGGAGAAGGCGCAGCTGGACAGGGTCAAGGGCGACAAGAAGGCCTACGACCTGCAACTGCGTCCCGGCCTGATGGTGGAGGCGATCCAGCAGTTGCAGGACGCCGGCGTCGAGGCCGGACGTCTGGAAGATCGAGGGGCTGGACACGGCGCGAGGACTGCGAGAAGGTCGTGGCGGCGGCGCGGCGCGGCGGCCGGGACAAGGTCGGCTGCATCATTCTGGGCCGCGGCGAGGACGACAAGAAGGTGCGCGAGTGGCTGACGACGGCGGCCCACATGCCGGGCTTCATCGGCTTCGCCGTCGGCCGGACGACGTTCTGGGATCCGCTGGTCGATATGCGGGCGAAGAAGATGTCGCGCGAGGCGGCGGTGAAAGAGATCGCGCGGCGCTACCGTGAGTGGGTGGACCTGTTCGAGAAGGCCCACGCGGCGTGAACACGGTGGATCGTTCAGCGACGGCCCGTGGTTCATCACGGGCCGTCCTTGCTACTCCGGCAGTGTCGGTTTAGAATGCCGCGTGAGAAAGCAAAGCCACTTCAGTACCGCAAGACCAAAGGGCTTTGCTCCCCCTCGCCGGAGGTTCGCCATGGCCATTCTCGTCCAATGCCCCGCTTGTAAGGCGAGCTGTTCCGTGGCGGACGCCAACAGCGGCGGTCCTGTCCGGTGTCCCAAATGCCTCAAGCCCTTCGTCGTGAAACCAACCTTCGACGCCCAAAAAAATGACACGAAAAAGAGCAAACCGTCGCCGAACGTGAATCCGTTTCCGATCCTGCCCGCGGAGTTTGGCCGTTACCGCATCCTGAAACTGCTCGGCCGCGGCGGCATCGGCGCGGTCTACCTGGCGCAGGATGGGCAGCTCGGCCGGCAAGTGGCCCTCAAAGTCCCGTTCTTCGACGGGACGGAATCGCCGCAGCGGGCCGAGCGGTTCGTCCGCGAAGCCCGGTCGGCGGCCGTGCTGCAGCATCCGAATATCTGCACCGTGTTCGACGCCGGGCAGATCAACGGTCGGCCGTTCATCACGATGGCGTACATCGCCGGCACGCCGCTCGAAGAGGAGATTGATCCGGAAGTCCCGATGCCGCAACTTCGCGCCGCCGAGATCGCCCGCAAGATCGCCCTGGCGCTGGAACACGCCCACCGCACGGGCATCGTCCATCGCGACCTGAAGCCGGCCAACGTGATGATGACGGCCGGCGGCGAACCCGTGGTCATGGACTTCGGCCTGGCCAAGCGGGTTGCCGATGTGGAACCCAACCAGGCCAAGTTGACCCATCTCGGAGCCATCCTCGGCACTCCCAGCTACATGTCCCCGGAACAGGTCAGGGGGGAAGTCGAGGCCATCGAACCGGCCACGGACATTTATTCGCTCGGCGTGATGCTGTTCGAGATGCTGACCGGGAACACGCCATATACCGGATCGATGGGGGTTGTGATATACCTGATCCAGACCGCCCCAGTGCTGCCGGTCAAAGAGTTCCGCGCCGACGTGGATTCCCGGCTGGACGCCATCTGCCGCAAGGCCATGGCGAAGGAGCCGGCCGACCGATTTGCGAGCATGGCGGAGTTTGCGGACGCCCTGGGTAAGTATTTGAAAGACCTGTCCGCCTCCCCTCCGCCCCTTCCGGCTCCTCCGGTGGCCGCAGTCGTGAAAGCCCCCCCGCCGGTGGTCGATCGCTCCCCGTTCGACGGTATGAAGGACGCGACTGCACCCATACCCGCCGTGAAGAAGGCGAAACGGGGGCGTGTCGTGGCCGCGGCCAACCGTCCTCCGAAATGGCTCATCGGAGCCGGTGTCACAGTGTGTCTACTGCTGGCGGCCCTGGGAATCCTGTGGGCCGGCGGCGTGTTCAAGGTGAAGACAGCGGATGGCATCCTCGTCGTGCAGGTCAACGAGCCGAACGCGGAGGTGTTCGTGGACGGCGATCGGATGACGGTGAGTTGGAACGACGGTGGAACGAAGGCCGAGATCCACGTCAAGCCGGGTACGCGGAAGGTGGAGGTGAGGAAGGACGGCTTCGGCGTGGACGGCGCGGAATTGACATTCAAGGAGGGCGACAGGGACGTTTTCAGAGCCCGACTGCTGCCCGACCAGCTGCCGCCGGAGAATCCGTCGCCGCCAGTTACACCGCCGGAGAAACCGCTTGCGCCCGATACGCCGCCGGACAAACCGTCGCCGCCCGTCACGCCGCCGGACAAACCGTCGCCGCCGCCGCCGGTTCCGCTGGCGGCCACGCGACCGTTGCTGTTGGACTGCACGGGGGAGAAAGGGGTGAGCGCGGCGGACGTGCGGAAGACACAGGAGGCGTGGGCGAAGTATCTGGGGCGCCAGGTGGAGGAAGAGGACGAGATCGCGCCCGGCGTGAAGATGAAGTTCGTGCTGATACCGCCGGGAAAGTTCCTCATGGGGACGCCGAAATCGGAAATCGACGACGTACTCAAACAATTCCCGTATGTGAAGCGGGAATCGGTTGCGAGCGAGGTGCAGCATGATGTGGAACTGACACGCCCGTTCTACGTAGCGGTCTATGATGTGACACAGGCTCAGTACCAGGCGGTGACGGGGAAGACGCGGAGCAATTTCAAGGGGACGGACATGCCGGTGGAGATGGTGAGCTGGGACGAGGCGGACGCATTTGTACGGAAGCTAACGGAAAAAGCGAAGGATGGACTATTGTACCGCTTGCCGACGGAGGCGGAGTGGGAATACTCATGTCGGGGAGGGCGTTCTTCCTCCTTTCCTTTCGGGATCGGCGACGGCACATCCCTTTCGTCCCGCGAGGCCAACTTCGACGGCAACCACCCCTACGGCGGGGTGGACAAGGGTCTATTCTTGAAAAAAACGACCCCGGTGGGTACCTATAAGGCGAACGCTTTGGGCTTGTACGACATGCAGGGCAACGTGTGGCAGTGGTGTTCCGACTGGTACGGGGATTATGCGACGGGCCGGGTCGTGAACCCGGAGGGGCCTGGGACGGGCTCTTCCCGGGTCCTGCGGGGCGGTGCCTGGGACGACCCCGCCTGGTTTTGCCGTGCGGCGAACCGCAGCTGGGACCCGCCGGACTACCATGGCATCATCATAGGCTTTCGCCTGGCCCGAGTCCCGTCCGGTCTGGACAAGTAGGCAGGCAGGTAAGGTGAGCGTAGCTCGCCGCGCAGGTCGCCAAGCCGCGTGCGGCAGCCGCGGCTTGGCGTACCGGAGCGGTGGGCGGAGCGGGTGGCGGCGGGGCGCCAACGCCAGCAACGTCCTTCCGGCGTCCGGCTCGTCCGCGCCCAGGACCGGCCCCATGCCCCCAAACCCCTTCGATCAAGCGTGCCGCTATCTTCTTCGCCGTTGTCCCGCGCTGCTGTTGTGGCTGCTGGACGCAACCGAGGAACGGGTTCTGTTCATCCGCTGGCTGAACACGAAGTTGACCATCCCTGGTTTTCCCGAGCGGGAAAACGACATGATCGCCCACGTCCGGCGTCAGGACCAGGGAGGCAAGCCGTGGGCCATTCTCATCGAGTTTCAGGCGGAGCCTGATCCCCTGATGTTCGGACGCTTCCTGGTCTGCGAGGGACTCATCTGGCTACTGGAGAAGCCGACGGAACATCCCGGCGACCGCTTCAACCTCCTCGGCCTAGTTGTCAACTTGACGGGCATCGGCGCCGCCGGACAGGCCATGTCCTGGGCGGAGGGCAAGGGAACGGCCATCCAACCCATCGAGCGAAACCTTCAGAGTTTCAGGGCCAGCGACGCCCTCGATCAGATCGCGGCGGGCCAGGCGCCGCGCGCCGCGCTCGCGCTGATTCCGCTGATGATTGGGGGCGGAGAACCTGGTATGATCCAGCGCTGGCTGGAGGCGGCCCAGCTGGAAACCGATGAACAGTGGCGCGCGGACTTTTGTCTGGCTCGCGTGTTCGCCGAGTTGACCGGCCGTCAGGAAGTCTGGAAGACCGCCCTGGAGGGTTTCAACGTGCGTCAGTCCGCCGTCGTCAATGAGTGGAAGGCCGAAGCCAAGGCCGAGGGGATCCGGGGCTTGCTCACGGCTCGCTTGGGCAGCGTCCCAACGGATATCGAGGCTAGACTTGCTGAAACCCGGAACCTGGATGTCCTTCAGACCTGGCTGATTCTTGCCGGGCAAGCTGCGACTCTTGACGATTTCCGCAAGGAAGTTGGCATGGGATCCGCCCACGAAACCTCCGCTGAGTGAGCCAAAGCCAGCCCAAGGTTCTCTGTTCTTGCCTTCGCCTGCGCGGTCAGGCCGTTTGGCGCCTCGACCAGCAAAGTGTTCACAGACGTCAGGACACCTCACGCAAACTGCTTCAGTTCCCGCCGAAACGCCAGCACATCCGGATACCGGTCCTCCGGTTCCCGGCTCAGCGCCTTGTGGATCACTGCCGCCAGCTTCGGCGAAATGTCGGGCTTGCGCTCGGCAATCGCCACCGGCGCGGCGGTGACGAGGTGCGCGATTTGCTCTCCGATGTACTTCGGCAACTCGTGCGTGTAACGGTTGGTCAGCATGGTGTAGAGGGTGGCGGCGGCTGAATACTGGTCGGCAGCTGGCTTCGCCTCTCGATAGTGGGTGGCCTGCTCCGGCGCCATGAACGCCAGCGTCCCGCCGACCTCGCCCTGCATCGTCAAGCCGCTGATCCGGGACGATTCGCAGACGCGGGCCACCCCGAAATCGGCCAATTTCGCCACGCGCTTCGTCCCCTGGCTGCCGATCAGGATGTTCGATGGCTTGATGTCCCGGTGAACGAACCCCTTGGCGTGGGCGTGCGCCAGGCCCGCCAGCATTTGACAAATGATCCGCACGGCGCTGCGGACGTCCAACGGTCCCGTCGCCTTCAACCTGGCGCCGACGTCCGGCCCATCCACCAAATCCATGACCAGGAAAATCAAGCCGGCCGCCTCGCCGAACTCCCGGAAGGCGACGATATTCGGATGCTCCAGCTGGGCGAGGATGCGGCACTCCCGCAGGAAGCGGTCAATCTGTTTCCGGTTGGTCCCGGCGGCGGGCAGGATGGTCTTCACGGCGACGGGGAGGCCGTCCCGCTCGCGCGTCGCGCGGTACACCACGCCCATTCCCCCACGACCCAGTTCGCCGTGGAGCCGATATCCGGAGACGTCGGACGGCGACGGTTGGTAGTCGCAGGTCGGATTGCCCGCGACGGGGCGAACCGGCAGTTCAAGCGTTTCGACCTGGCTGGGGTCGGAAGCGATAACTTGGACCTTGAATGTCGTGTGTCCCGCGGCGATTTCGTCCCCGTCCGCAACCTCGGCCGTCTGGACGCGAGCGCCGTTCAGCAGGACGCCGTTCCGGCTGTTCAGGTCGATCAATCGGCAGCGGGGCGGGTTCACTTCGACCAGGAAGTGCCGGCGGGAGAAGTAGGGGTCGTCGTAGGAGAGCTGGAAGTGGGCGTCCTTCGTCCGGCCGACGAGGAAGGTGTCGTGCCCGTCGAACACGAACTCCCGGCCCTGGTGTGGTCCCGAGGTGATGGTCAGCTTGAGCTTCACGAACGGTTCCTCAAGCTATGGATCGGCAATGAGGAGTGGACGCGCTCCTCTTCGAGGAGCGGCTAAAGGATTCCACGCGGCGGTCGATCAAGGGCGCTTCGGCGGCTCGGCCAGCCACTTCAGCGCGGACGGCACGTTCTTGTCGGCCATGCCGTTGCGGATGTTGTAAGACGCCGCCTGGGCGAGCCAGAAGCGGAACTGCGGGTTCGTATAGATCTTGCCGAGCGCTTCGGAAGGTCTTCTTTGGAGAATTGCTCCGGGAATATCTCCCGAAAGAGCCGGTTGGATTCGACCGCCTGGCTCCGCAGAGCAAGAACGATGGCGCGTCCCAGTCGTCCGAGAAATGGGTACGCCTTCACATTCGGTATCCCCTCCAGCTTCTCGGAAAACTTCTCCGCGTCGTCCAATCGGTGCTGGTCGAGGTAGCGCGTCATCAATTCGAGGCACAGGCCGATCGCGACGGGCGCATCTTCCTGTTTGTCGGCATGGAGGTACTTATCGACGACCTTGTGCAGCTCCTCGTCGTTGAGGGGCAAGTCGTCGTCGATGTCGGCGGCGTCGGGGTTCGTGGCGGCAGGCTGAGAGGGCGGCTCGGTGGTTTGCCGGCGCACCCAGGCCACGGCGCCGCCCAGCGCGCGAGCCGCGACCAGGCTCAGCGCGAACACGGCGATCCACGCCGTCCGGCGGGCGGGTCGCGGAATCGTCCCGGTGGTCGCCGGCTTCAGCGCCGGCGGCGAGGGCGGCGCGATCATGGTCGGCTCGGCCGCGAAACTGGCCCTGGCGACGAGGATCGTCTGGCCGCTCAGCCCCTCGCGCACATGCGCCAGGTCACGGATCAGCTCGCGGCCGGTCTGGTAGCGCTGGGCGGGGCCCTTGGCCAGCATTTTGTGGACGACGGCGCAGAGCGCTTCGGGCAGATCGGGCCGGATCGACGCCAGCGGCGGCGGCTCGTCGCGGGCGTGTTTCATGGCCACTTCAAAGGCGGTGGCGCCGTCGAACGGCGGCTGACCCGCCAGCATAAAGTAACTGGTGACTCCCAGCGAATAGAGGTCGGTGCGGGCGTCGAGCGGTTTGCCCTCGACCTGTTCGGGGCTCATGTACAGCGGCGTGCCCATCGTGACGCCGCTCTGCGTGAGATTGAGGGCCGGCCGTTCGCCGTCGAGGCAGCGCGACAGGCCAAAGTCGGCGACCTTGACCTCTCCCTTTTTGGTGAGAAGGATGTTTTCCGGCTTGATGTCGCGGTGGACGATGCCGGCCTCGCTGGCGCGTTGCAGGGCGGCCGCGGCCTGGCGCATGATGCTGAGGGCGAGAAGCAATTCCGGCGGCCCCTTCTTGGTGACGAACTCGCGGAGGTTGCGGCCTTCGACGTACTCCAGCGCGATGAAGGGGCGGCCGTCGAGTTCGCCGACGGCGTAGACCTGAATGATGTTGGCGTGCGTCACCTTGGCGACGGCCTCGGCCTCGGCCTTGAAGCGCTGCAGCGAGGTAGGGTTGGCGGCGAGGTCGGCGCGAAGAATCTTGAGCGCCACCTTGCGCTTGAGCGACAGCTGCTCGGCCAGGTAGACCTGTCCCATGCCGCCCTGCCCCAGCCGGCGAAGGACGTGGTAATCGCCGAGGGTGCGGCCGGTCAGGTCCGGCTCGGCGGTGCCGTCCGGGGAGGACGAACCTAGGCCGGTTTGCGTACTCGGATTCATGATCGGATGGCGCTCCGGCAGGGTCGCGGCACGGCAGGCCGCGCGCCCGCCCGCCGGAGATTCAACGCGCGCCGCCGCCGAAAGGCCCGTCCCGCTTGCCGCTTTATCATACGCCGCCGGGCCGAGGAACGGAAAGGCGAACCGAAGCCGCTAATTCATGTCCTCCGCCTCGTCCACCATCCAGAACTTGACGACCCCCTCGCGCCCGGCCGTTTCCAGTGTTCCGCCGTCGGCCGAGAAGGCGACGCGCAGCACCGGCCGCTTGTGCCCCTGCACGGCCGCCTTTTCCGTGCCGCCGACCGCGTCCCACAGCCGACCGACGCCGCCGTCGCAGCCCGCCGCCACCATCCGGCCGTCCGGCGAGAAGCACACCGAAAAGATCGCCCCCGACGGGCTGGGCAGTTCCATCTCCTCTCGCCCTCCGCTTACGTCCCACAGCCGTACCGAACGGTCCTTACCCTTGCCGCCTGTGGCCAGCGTCGCGCCGTCGGGCGAGAAGGCCATGCAGGCGACCGCGTTCGTGTGGCCGTGCAGCAGCGTCATCGGCTTGCCGCCGGCCAGGTCGATCAGCCGAATGACGCCGTCACGCCCCCCGACCGCCAGAAGATCGCCGTCCGGCGAAAACGCCAGTGAGGCGACGCCGCGCCATTTGTTTCCGGGCGGGATCGCCTGGGGCGGCAACGGTTCCGGCGCGTTGGAGGCCAGGTTCCAGAGCAATACGTCGGGGGCGTGCTTGCCGTCCGCGCCGCCGACGGCGAGGCGCCAGCCGTCCGGCGCGAAGGCGAGCGCGGAAACGTCGGGCAAGCCGGTGAATCCGGCCCGCTGCTGGCCGGTGGTCAGATCCCAGACGAGGATGCGGACCTGCTTGGCGGGCTTATCGGGGCACGCCGCGGCCAGCATCTTACCGTCGGCGGAGAACGCCAGGACCGACACGCCCAGGGCCGGCAGGGCCAGCACCGTCTGCACCTGGCGCGACGGGGCGTCCCACACCTTGACGGCGCCGTCGCCGACGGCCGAGGCGAAGAGGCGCCGTCGGCGGAGAAAGCCGCTGTTTGAAGGGCTTTGCCGACCTGAATGGCCGACTTGTCCACGGTTAGCCGCATAGGCAGCGGGTGCGGGGCCGGCGGACCCGCGGCGCCGGCCACGGCATACGACCCAGCCGCCATCTGCACCGGCGGCCCGGCGTTCATCGGCGACAGCTGCACTTGGCCGTCCTCCAGCTCAACCCGCGTCGCATCCGTCGTGATGGCGGCGAGGAAGCGGGCGGCCGGACCGCTCACCTCCGCGAAGGGCGTGCCCAGCACCAGCGGCCTCCCCTCGGGCTGGCGGGCCACGTCGGCCAGGACGACGCCCTCCGTCAAATACACCTTCTTGCCGCGGGCGCCCCCCGCCGACAGCAGGCGCAGCGTCGAATCGGCGCCCAGCTCCAGGCGCGTCGCATCGGGGTAACGCACGACTGCGAAACCGCCCTCGCCGCTCTGGATCTCGTGGCCGGCGAACAGATCCTGGCCCGGCTCGGCCGGCAAACGGCCGGCGCCGCTGACGACGTACACCTCACCCTCGGCCTCTTCCAGCCGAGCAATAGCGTGGTTGGGAATCGCCGCCGGGAACGGAGGAATGGGTCGATTGCCGGGGCCGAAGAGCAGCCACACGGCCGCGAACACCGCCGCGGCCGTCGCGGCGACCGCGGCCGTCACGGTCCATCGGCGGACTATCCGGCGCGGCCTCAGCCCGGCATCCCCGGCCCTTTCCCGCAGCGCCATCTCATAGCCGCGCGACTCCGCCAGGAGTTCGCCGATGAGCGCGTGTTGGTGGGCGCAATCCCAGAAGGCCCGGCAGGCGTCGCGTGAGGACGCCAACTCTCGGCCCAACTCCGTCCGGCCGGTGTCGTTCAGACGATTATCCAGATAGGCTTCGAGCAGATCGTGGAGGCGGCTTTGGTCCACGCTAAACCTCCCGCACGGATAGGCGGCGCCGGGTGCATTCCCGAAGGAACTTCCGCGCCCGCGACAGCGCGACGTGAACGGCGCCGAGGCTCCAGCGCAGCTGCTCCGCGATGCGCTGCGGCGACAGGAACTCGTCGCAATAGCGGAGTTCCAGGATTTGCCGCGCTCGCGGGGCCAGCCGCTTGAGGCAGTGGGCCAGCGCCTCGCGCCGCGACTCCCACCCATCGTCGAGGTCGGCAGCCGCAGCGACCACGGCGTCGAGCGCCGCCGGGTCGAGCAGGTGCGGCCCGGCCTTCTGCTTGCGGCAATGCTCCAGCACCTTCAGACGGGCGATGGCCCGGACCCAGGCCAGGAAGTTCGACCCCTCGCGGAAGTCGTCCGCCTTGGCGGCGGCCGTGAGGAACACGTCCTGAAAGACATCTTCCGCCAGGTGGTGGTCCGGCAACAGACCCAGGATGAAGCCGCGCAGCAGGCCGGCGTTCCGCAGGAACAGCCGCTGGACCTCCTGCACCTTGCGCGCGTGAGCAGCCGATGGCGCCGTCATATCCCTTATGCCCTTTGCGGCCCCGGATTTAGCAATGAAAACGGCGGCGACAATTCGACAGGATACCACGAAAGGGCCGGCGGAACGACACGCGCTTTCGGAAAAAGTACGGGGAAGCGGCGGGAGCGGTCATCTGCACGAGGGAATGGTTGTTCAATCCTTGCGACGGCGTCGGCTCGGACAGCTCAGAACCACAAGCGCAGCCCGGCCATCGGCCCTTGTAGGTCCACCGAGCCGATGCGGTAGAAATCGTAGCCGCCGAACAGCTCCCAGTGCCGATGGACCAACCCCACCGTGCCCCGGACGCGAACCACGCCCGCGGAGCCGAGGTTGCCCAGATCGAGCGCGGACGAGATCACCACCGGCTTGCACGGGAACACTTCTCCGCCGTAGGTGAAATTGAACCCGCCGCGCGTGTCGTAGCGGTCAGGCATTACCCGGCCGCCGACGCCGGCGTACATCTGCATCCACTCGCTCTGGGCGAAGCGAAAGGTGAGGTTCATGTCGCCCAGAGTCAGTTCGTCGTAGCAGCCGCAGGGCAGTCGCTGCGTAAAGAAATCCCAATCAGTGGCGACGCCGAACCGAGAAGCGGTGTCCAGGAAGGCGCGGGCGCCGAAGCGGTTGACGCCGTGGAAGTCGTAGCCGTCTTCCACGTCCGCCCGAACCGACCAGGCGCGGGCGCCGCGCGGTTCGGAGTCGCCGTCTCCGGATCGATCCAGCCACAGGTAGCCGGGCTGGCCATAGGCGTAGGGGAAGCGCGGGAAGAGGCTGCTCGTCTGGTAGTCGTCACCGAGAGCCAGCGGCGGCAGGACGAACGGCGCCAGCAGCGCCTCCGCCGCCAAGGGACCGAGGGCGTCGTCCGGATCGTCGCAGTCGCCGCCCTTGTCCGTGTCCCTGGCCTTGTTCTTGTTCTTCTCGCCCTCGGGGCACGGCTTGGCGGGGCTGTCCACCTGATCGCGCACCTGGCCGAGCAGATCTCCGTCGGCGCGAACCGGCGCCGCACACAGGACGACCGCGACCGGCAAGATGGCGAAGAGACGCCGCATCGATACCTCCGGCGCCCACCGGGAAGACAACGTAGGGACGGCGGAGTGATAGCGAAAGCGGCGCCGGGTTGCAAGGTCAAGGAATTGACGGCGACATTGGTCCTCGTTCTCAGGCGGAGCCTGGGAACGCACTGTCTGCGAGGCTCCGCCTCACGTCCGATTCTCTCGACAGGCGGAGCCTGCCGGGCCGTGCGTTCCCAGGCAGAGCCTGGGAACGAGAGGGCGTCGGGAGGGACACCCGAATTGACGGCGACACGGACTTGACCTAATTCATTTGAGTTGATATAATTTCAGTCGAAAGGAGATCCCGGTTCATGGCGACGCGACACCGAGGGCCGGAAAAAGAGGTACGGGCGCTCAACGCCCTGATCGCGCTGCTGCGGGCGGCGGAGTCGGTGACGGCCCGCCTTCACGGCCGGCTCAGTGAGGCGTCGGTCACGGTGGGCCAGTTCGGCGCGCTGGAGGCGCTCTACCATCTCGGGCCGATGCGGCCGAACGAGCTGGCCCGGAAGTTGCTCCGGAGCGCGGGCAATATGACCACCGTACTCGACAATCTGGAAAGGCGCGGTCTGGCGGCCCGCCGGCGCGAAAAGGACGACCGCCGCTGTCTGACGGTCCACCTCACCGACGCCGGCCGCCGGCTCATGGAGCGAATCTTCCCGGAACATGTCGCCGACGTCGTTCGCGTATTCAGCGTCCTGACCGCGGCGGAGCAGGAAGAGCTTCGTCGGCTCTGCCGGACGCTTGGGACCGGCGAGCGGAAGTGAAGTTTTTCGGCCTAATCCTTTGAACTCAAAAGACGAAAAGGAGACGGAGCATGGTGCGATTCATCTACCCGGAGTTCGTGCGCGGTCGCGGCGCGGTCGGTCTGCTGCTCCTGCGCGTGGCGGTCGGCGCGGCGTTCGTGTTCCACGGCTGGTACAAGATCACCAGCCCCGGCGGCATGACCGCATGGATGCCGCCACAGGCTCCCGTGCCCGGATTCCTCCAGGCGGCGGCGGCTCTGTCGGAGTTCCTCGGCGGCATCGGCCTGGTCCTAGGCCTGCTGGCGCCGCTGGCGTCGTTCTTCCTCTCCTGCACGATGATCGTCGCCATCCTCACCTTCCACCTTCCACGCCACGACCCGTTCGTCAGCCCGATGGGCGGCGAGTCCTGGGAGTTGGCGGCGGCCTACCTGGCGGCGGCGCTGGCGGTGCTGCTGGCCGGGCCGGGACGGCTGTCGCTGGACTACCTGATTTTTGGGCGCGGACGAGCGGCAAGTGCCGCGCCTCAAGACGTATTTCGACGCTAAGGGAGATACTCACATGATGCAAATCCGTCATTCGGAGGAGCGCGGCCGTTACGACTACGGCTGGCTCGACACCGCCCACACGTTTTCGTTCAACACGTACCTGGACCCTGAACACATGGGCTTCCGGGCGCTGCGGGTCATCAACGAGGACCGCGTGCAGCCGGGCGAGGGTTTCGGCATGCACGGCCACCGCGACATGGAGATTGTCACGGTGGTTCTGGAGGGCGCCCTGGAACACAAGGACAGTCTCGGCTCCGGCTCCGTGATCCGGCCGGGACGAGTGCAGCGGATGACGGCGGGCCGCGGCATCCGCCACAGCGAATTCAACCCGTCGGCCACGGAACCCGTCCACCTTTATCAGATCTGGATTTTGCCCGATCAGCAAGGATTGCCGCCGGGCTACGAGGAGCAGACGTTCGACCCGGCGGAGCGGCCCGGACGGCTGCGGCTGATCGCCTCGCGCACCGGCGAGGACGGTTCGCTGACGATCCACCAGGACGCGCGGCTGTATCAGGCGTCGCTGCGGCCGGGAGAGTCGGTCGTGCAGGAGCTAAGTCCGGGCCGTCATGCCTGGGTGCAGGTGCTGCGCGGCGGCGTCCGCGTCAACGGCGAGAGTCAGAAGGCGGGCGACGGGGCGGCGCTGAGCCGCGAGACGAACCTGTCGATCCAGAGCGACGAGGGCGGCGACGTGCTGGTCTTCGACCTCGCATGAGAACCGTTCCGCGAAGGGAGACGGACAGCCGACCTGCATCGGGGCGCCTGCGGCTCTGATTTCCCGATACATTTCCCGTGGCGCGGTGTTATAGTCGGGTATCGGTCAATTCTACCCGTTGCGAGGCGTCCCGATGCAGGTCTTCACTCGCTTCGTCCTTGTCGGCAGCGTTCTGTCTGTGGCGTGGGCAGCCGCGCCCTTCTCGCGCCGCGGATATACCGCCGACTGCGGAACAACTCGCCTTCTTCGAGAAGAGCATCCGTCCCGTGCTGGTCAAGGAGTGCTACTCCTGCCACTCGACAGGCGCGGAAAAGGTGCGCGGCGGCTTCAAGCTCGACACCCGCGACGGCATCCGCAAGGGCGGCGACCATGGCCCGGCCGTCATCCCCGGCGACCCGGACAAGAGCTGGATCCTCAAGGCGATCAAGCACAACGACGACGTGAAGCCGATGCCGCCCAAGAAGGACCGGCTTCCTGACGAGGTGATCGCTGACTTCGAGAAGTGGATCGCGATGGGCGCCCCCGACCCGCGCGACGCTCCCGTCAAGGTCGTGAAGTGGCAAATCGACATCGAGAAGGGCCGTCGGTTCTGGGCCTTCCAGCCGCCGAAGAAGACGGCGCCGCCGGAGGTCAAGGACGCCGCCTGGCCCCGCGGCGACATCGACCGTTTTCTCCTCTCCGAGATGGAGGTGAAGGGACTGAAGCCCGTCGCCGACGCCGATCCGCGAACGCTGCTCCACCGCGTGACTTTCGATTTGATCGGCTTGCCGCCGAGTCCCGAGGACGTGGACGCCTTCGTGAAGGACTACGCGGCGCATCCGCAATCGGCCCTGGAGACGGTGGTCGATAAGCTGCTGGCCTCGCCGCAGTTCGGCGAGCGCTGGGGCCGCCACTGGCTGGACGTGGCCCGCTACGCCGAATCGAGCGGCAAAGGCTCCAACATCGCTTACCCCCACGCCTGGCGCTACCGCGACTACGTCATCGACGCCTTCAACCGGGACAAGCCGTATGACCAGTTCGTCCGCGAGCAGCTGGCCGGCGATCTGCTGCCCGCGAAGGACGACCGGGAAAAGGCGGAGTTCCTCGTCGCCACCGGCTTCCTGGCGCTCGGCCCCAAGGAACACGCGGAGCGCAACCTGCGCCAGTTCGCGATGGACCTGGCCGACGAGCAGATCGACGCCACGAGCCGGGCCTTCCTTGGGTTGACGGTGGCCTGCGCTCGCTGCCACGACCACAAGTTCGACCCGATTCCGCAGAAGGACTATTACGCTCTTTCCGGGATCTTCCAAAGCACCCAAACCTGCTACGGCACCATCCGCGTCGTTCAGAGCAACCACCCCAGCCCGCTGATCGACTTGCCCAAGGACGCCGGCGCGACGAGCGACCTGGAGCCGCTGTCGGCGAACCGCCGGGCGTCGATTGAAAAGGACATTCAGGACCTGAAGGACCAGATCAGCAAGGCGTCCGGCCCCAACGCCTTCCTTCAGACGCTCTTCATGCGGACGCGGAGTGCCACGCTGCAAAGCCAGCTGGACATGTACGAGTCCGACGGCACGCCGAAGCCGCTGGCGATGGGCGTGCGCGAAAGCCGCTTTCCATCGGACAGCCGGCTCTACGTCCGCGGCGAGCTGGACCAGGCGGGCGAACGAGTGCCGCGCGGCTTTCCGCAGGTGCTGACGACGAAGCAGCCGTCCATTCGCCGGGAGAGCGGCCGGCGCGAGCTGGCCGAGTGGATCGCGTCGAAGGACAACCCGCTGACGGCCCGCGTGATGGCCAACCGCGTCTGGCTGCACTTGATGGGTCGCGGCCTCGCGCCGATCCCGGACAACTTTGGCGCCTCCGGCCTACCGCCGAGCAACCCGGCCCTGCTCGATTATCTCGCCGTTTCCTTCGCCGACAACGGTTGGTCGGTGAAGAAGCTCATCCGTACCATCATCCTGAGCCGGGCGTATCAGCTCTCCTCGCAGTTCGACGAGAAAAATTTCGAGGCCGACCCCGACGACGTGCTGGTCTGGCGGATGCCGAAGCGCCGGCTGGAGGCCGAGGCGCTGCGCGACACGATGCTGGCCCTGAGCGGCCGACTCGACCGGACGCCGCCCAGGGGAAGTCCGATCGAGCAGGGCGGCGAGGGAAACATCGCCTTCCGGTTCCGTCTTCTGGGCGACTCGTCGATGACCGACATGCACCGCACCGTCTATCTGCCGATCGTCCGCGATCAGATCCCCGACGTGCTGACGCTGTTCGACTTCCCCGACCCAAGCCTCCTGATCGGCGAGCGGCCGACGACGACGATCCCGGCCCAATCGCTCTACCTGATGAACAATCCGTTCGTCATCCGCCGAGCCGAGGACATGGCGGAGAAGCTGCTTGCCAGCGACGGCGACGATGCGGCCAAACTGACGCGGGCCTACCTGTTCTGCTTCTCGCGGCCGCCGTCGGAAAAGGAGATGAAGAAGGCCCAGGATTTCATGGCGGAGTACAGCAAGAGGAAGACGAACCGTGCGACCTGGACGGCGTTGTGTCAGGCGTTGTTCTGCAGCGCGGAGTTCGCGCAACGGTAAGTCTGGGGTCGGTGATCGCCGACCGTTTCGCCGCGGTTCTACGAACCGCGGTTCTGCGAACCGCGGCTAAACGAGAAACTCGCGTGGGAAGCAACTGAAGGGGAAATATCCGTGAACCCGATCTTGAATCGCCTCTCGCGCCGCACGGCCCTGAAGAGCGCCGCAGCAGGCTTCGGCTACCTCGCCTTCGCCGGCCTCTCGACCTTCGCCGCCGAAAAAGAGAAGGACAGCCCCCTCGCCCCCAAGGCGCCGCACTTCCCGGCGCGGGCCAAGCACGTCATCTTCCTGTGCATGGAAGGGGCGCCTTCCCACGTAGACACCTTCGACTACAAGCCGAAGCTCAAGGGCCTCGACGGCCAATCGATGCCAGGGGCGCGCACGGCCTTCGCCAAGCTGTTCGCCTCGCCGTGGAAGTTCAACCAGTCCGGCCAAAGCGGCCTGTGGATCTCCGAGCTGTTCCCGGAACTGTCCAAGCAGGCCGACGAGCTGTGCCTGCTGCGCGGGATGCACACCGACGTGCCGGCCCACCCGCAAGCGTTCCTCCAGATGCACACGGGCATTTTCCAATTTAAGCGACCGTCGATGGGGGCGTGGACGCTGTACGGCCTGGGCACGGAGAACGAGAACCTGCCCGGCTTCATCACGGTCAGTCCGCCGCTGCAGAACGGCGGCCCGGCCAACTACGGCAGCGCTTTCCTCCCGGCCGTCTACCAGGCGACGCCGATCCGCGGCGGCTTCGGCGGCGGCCCCGCCGGCATGGGGCCGCTCGCCCGTCTCGGCGGCGATGGCGGCGTGGCCAACATCAAGAACCCCCGCCAGTCGGCGGACGCCCAGCGCGAGCAGCTCGACTTCATCCAGTCGCTCAACCAGGAGACGCTTGACCGCCAGCCGCACGATGCGGAGGTCGAGGGGGCCATCCAGTCATTCGAGCTGGCCTTCCGGATGCAGAAAGACTTGCCGAAGGTGATGGACCTTTCCACCGAATCGGAGGCGACCAAGGCACTTTATGGCATCGGCGACCAGACGACCGACAATTTCGGCCGGCAATGTCTGCTGGCGCGGAAGTTCGTCGAGGCCGGCGTGCGCTTCGTCGAGATCACATCCGGTCAGTGGGACCATCACCGCGATCTGAAGAACCTGCTGGGCAAGAAGGCGACCAGCGTCGATAAGCCGATCGCGGGGCTGCTGCAGGACCTCAAGGCGCGGGCTGCTCAAGGACACGCTGATCCTGTGGGGCGGCGAATTCGGCCGGACGCCCTATGCGCAGGGCGGCGACGGCCGCGACCACAACAACCGCGGCTTCACGACGTGGATGGCCGGCGGCGGCGCCAAGGGCGGCTTTTCCTACGGCGCGACCGACGACTACGGCTACGAGGCCGTGGAGGGCAAGACGCACATCCACGACTGGCACGCGACCATCCTGTACCTGCTCGGCCTGGACCACGAGAAGCTGACGTACCGCTATGCCGGCCGCGACATGCGGCTGACGGACGTGGCGGGGAACGTGGTCAAGGACGTGATCGCATAAGGAACAAACCACGAATCACGCGAATAAAAGACATGAATTAGATTTTGTCTTATTCGCGTGATTCGTGGTTTCCTCATCTACTACGCGCGGCGCTGCCCCGCGGGTTGCAGTTCGACCCCTTTCCGGTACAATCCCATTTAACCTACCGTACTCGCCCTCAGGCTTATGCGCCTCACGCCTGCGCTGGGAGACTCTCCGTGAATTCCATCCGTCTGTTGGCTCCGCTGTGGGGCCTCGCCGTTCTCGCTGCCTCGGCCGTCGCCGCTGACGCCTTCGAACTGAAGGACGGCGATCGAGTCGTCCTCGTCGGCGCCGCGCTCATCGAACAGGAGCAGCGCTACGGCTACTGGGAGGCCGCCCTCACCAGCCGCTGGCCGGATCGCAACATCACCTTCCGCAACCTCGGCTGGAGCGGCGACAACGTCTGGGGCGACGCCCGCGCCGGCTTCGGCACGCGGCCGACGGATTCAAGCTCCTTAAAGATCACGTTTTGTCGCTCAATCCCACGGTCATCATCGTCGCCTACGGCGGCAACGAATCGTTCGACGGCGAGGCGGGATTGCCGAATTTCGTGGACGGGTTGAACGTACTGCTCGACACGCTGGCGCCGGCCAAGGCCCGCATCGTCCTGCTGGCGCCATTGCGGCAGGAGGACCTCGGCCGGCCGCTGCCCGACCCAACGGCGGAAAACAAGAACCTTCGCATCTACAGCGACGCGCTTCGCGGCGTCGCGGAGAAGCGCAGCCTGACCTTCGCCGACATGAACGCCTTTCTCGGCGATGGACCCAAGGCGGCGCCGCTCACCGACGACGAGATGCACCTGACCGGGGCCGGATACTGGCGCTCGGCGTTCGCCCTGGAGCGCGCGCTCGGACTGGAACCGCCGGCCGTTCAAATCGACGTCTCCGCCGACGGCAAACAGGCGACCGCGGTGAACGTGCGGCTGGGTAAGGTGGAATCGCCTCCCCTGCGCTTCCAGGTTACCAGCGTGCAACTACCGCCCGCCGCCCCGACGGCGGATCGACCGGCGCGCTCCGCCCCCTTTGGCCGCGTACTGTCCGTGGGCGGTTTGCCGGCGGGACGGTACACGCTGACCATCGACGGTAAGGCGGTCGTCACGGGAACGGCCGCCGAATGGGCCAAGGGCGTGACGCTCGACCACGGGCCCGACTTCGACCAGGCCGAGCAGCTGCGCCAGGCCATCGTCGCCAAGAACCGTCTCTATTTCTACCGCTGGAGGCCGGCCAACGAGACGTACCTGTTCGGTTTCCGCAAGGCCGAGCAGGGCAAGAACGCCGTCGAAATCCCGGAGTTCGACCCACTTGTTGCAGAAAAAGAAAAAGAGATCGCCAAACTCCGCGTGCCGACGACTCACACCTATGAACTGAAGCTGGAGGCGAAGTGATGACCGCAATCCGCACCCGCGCCGCCCTCTCCCTCGCCCTCCTCTTCGCCGCTGCCCCGGCGTTCGCGCAGAAAGACGCGCCGAAGGACGTGGACCCCGATCCGGAAATCGAGCGCAAATCGTTCCAGGTGGCCGACGGCTTCGAGGTCAACCTGTTCGCGGCCGATCCGCTGCTGGCCAAGCCGATCCAGATGAACTTCGACCCGGCCGGCCGCCTCTGGGTCGCCACTAGCGAGGCCTATCCGCAGATCAAGCCCGGCGAGAAGCAGAACGACAAGATCATCGTCCTCGAAGACACCAAGGGGACCGGCGTCGCCGACAAGACCACCGTCTTCGCCGAGGGGCTGCTCATTCCCACCGGCGTCCTGCCCGGCGACGGCGGCGCCTACGTCGCCAACAGCACCGACCTCCTTTTCCTCCAGGACACGGACGGCGACGGCAAGGCGGACAAACGCGAGGTCATGCTGTCCGGGCTTCGGCACCGAGGACACGCACCACATGCTCCACGCCCTCCGCTGGGGGCCGGACGGGCTGCTTTACTTCAACCAGTCGGTCTACATCCATAGCCACATCGAGACGCCGCACGGCGTGCGGACGCTGAACGGCAGCGGGACGTGGCAGTTTCGGCCGGCGACTCGCGATCTGAACGTCTTCTGCCGCGGCCTGTGGAACCCGTGGGGCATCGCCTGGGACCGCTACGGTGCCACGTTCGAGACGGACGGTGCCGGCGGCGAGGGGATCAACTACACCTTCCCCGGCGCCGCCTTCGCCACCGCCGTCGGCACGACGCGCATCCTCCAGGGACTCAACCCCGGCAGCCCCAAGGATTGCGGCCTCGAAATCATCAGCGGCCGGGCACTTCCCCGACGACTGGCAGGGCAACCTCATCACCAACGACTTCCGCGCCCACCGCGTCTGCCGCTACGTCGTCACGCCGGAAGGATCGGGATATACGTCAAAAGAGATGCCGGAACTCATCAAAACGAACCACCCGGCGTTCCGGCCGATCGACGTGAAGATGGGGCCGGACGGGGCGCTGTACATCGCCGACTGGTACAACCCGATCATCCAGCACGGCGAGGTCGATTTCCGCGACCCGCGCCGCGACGTGACGCACGGCCGCATCTGGCGCGTCACCGCCAAGGGCCGCAAGACCGTGGACCGGCCGAAGCTGGTCGGGTGCGAAGGTCGAGGACTTGCTGGAGTCGCTGAAGGCGCCGGAAGATTGGACGCGGCGGTCGGCCCGGCGCGTGATGCAGGAGCGCGGGGCCGACGCCGTCGCGCCGGCGCTGGCGGCGTGGACGGCGAAGCTCGATCCCGCCGACCCGGCGAACGAGCAACCACTGCTCGAAGCGTTGTGGACATACCAGGCCCTCGATATCGTTGAACCGAAGCTGCTCGCGGAAATGCTCAACGCCAACGACTACCGCATCCGGGCGGCGGCGGTGCGCGTCGCTTCCGCATGGGCCGGACCGGCTGGCGGATCCGCTGGACGCTGCTGGCACCGCGCGTCAGGGACGACGAGGCGCAGGTGCGGCTGGAGGCGGTGCGGGCGCTGGCCCAGGTTCCGAGCGTCCGTTCCGCCGAAGCTGGCGCTGGAGGCGCTGGATCGGCCGATGGACAAGTGGCTGGATTACGCGCTGTGGCTGACGATGCGTGAACTGGAGCCGGAATGGTCGCCGGCGTTGCAGCAGGGCAAGTTCAACTACGGCGGCAATCCGCGACGGCTGCTGTTCGCGCTGGAAGCGGCGGGGACGAAGGACGCGCTGGGGCCGCTGGTGAAACTGGTCCAGGAGGGCAAGGCGCCGCCGGACCAGGACGAAAGCGTCCTGACGCTGATCGCCACGCTGGGCGGCCGAAGGAGCTGGCGCTGGTGCTGGACCGAGCCGTCGATGCCAGGGCGCCGGCGGCGGAACGGGCCAATCTGTTCGCGGCGCTGACGCGGGCGGCCGAGGAGCGGCACGTCCAAGCCGGACGGCGACCGCGGCCGCATTCTGTCGCTGCTGCACAGCGACGACGACGCGCTGCGCGCCGCGGCCGCCCGCCTGGCCGGCGACTGGGGCCTGGCGGAAGCGACCAAACCGCTCGGCGAGTTCGCCAACGCGCCCGAACGCGAGCGATGCTCTGCGGCAGGCGGCCATCGACGGCCTGGCCGCGCTGAACACCCGATGCAGAGCGACGATCTGCTCGATCGGCTGTCGCGCGACGAGTCGGCGCCGCCGGTCGGCGAATGGCGCTGGTCGCGCTGGTCGGCGTGGACCTGGAGAAGGCGGCGAAGAACGCACCGGGCGTGCTGAGGGCGCTGAACGCCAGACGGATGCCGGCGACGTGTTCAACGCCTTTCTGGAGCGCAAAAACGGAGCCAGGCTGCTGGCGAGCGGCACTCGGCCGACCAGCCGCTGAACCCGGACGTCGCCAAGGTGGGCGTGCGGGCCGTGCGCATCTCCGGCCGCGAGGCGCCGGAACTGGTGCAGGCGCTGACGAAGGCCGGCGGGCTGAAGTTCGGCGCCCGGACGGTGAGCGAGGCGGAGATGAAGCAGATGGTCGCCGACGTGCTCAAGCACGGCGACGCGGCCCGCGGCGAGGCGATTTTCCGCCGCAAGGATCAGCTTTGTCTGAAATGCCACGCCATCGCCGGCGGCGGCGGCCAGGTCGGCCCGGACCTCAGCAGCGTCGGCGCCAGCGCCCAGATCGACTATCTCATCGACTCGGTCATCACGCCGAACAAGCAGGTCAAGGAGAACTACCACGCCATGCTGGTGACGACGCAGCAGGGCCTTTCCTACACCGGCATCAAGGTGCAGGAGTCGGCCGACAAGCTGGTGCTGCGCACGGCGGACGACAAGGAGATCACGATTCCCATCAAGGATATCGACGACCGGAAAATGGGCGGATCGCTGATGCCGGACGGCCTGACGGACGTGCTGACGCGCAACGAGTTGCTGGACCTGGTGCGGTTCCTGTCGGAGCTGGGCAAGGTTGGGCCGTACTCGGTGAGCAAGGCCCGGCTGGTGCGGCGCTGGCAGGCGCTGGACGCGACGCCGGAGGCGCGGCAGACGCTGCAGTCGTCCGGCGGCGGCGCGACGCTGGATGCGGCGTCCCTGCGCTGGGAGCCGGAGTACAGCACGGTGGCCGGCCTGCTGCCGCTTGAGGACGTGCCGCACCTGGACCTGGGCCAAGGAGGCGAGAGGCGGTGGTGCGCTGCCAGGTGGAGGCGTCCACGCCCGGCCCCGTCGTGCTGCGGCTGAACACGGCGCAGGGGCTGCGCCTGTGGCTGGACCGCAAGGCGGTGGAGGTCGAAGGACGCGACGGAGCTGGACGTGCCGGCCGGCGTCCACACGCTGACGTATCGTCGTGGATCTCGGACAGCGGAAGGCGCCGCTGCGCTGCGAGCTGGAGGACAAGGCGGGGTCGCCGGCGCGGGTGCGCGTGGTCGGCGGGAAGTGATCGGAAAGGAGAAGTCGAGTGTAGATCCCTTTGGTCTACATCCGACCGCTCCGGGTAGCCGATGAGACCTGGGTTGAAGCGACTGGAACCTTATTTCTGGTCTCTCGTCCTCCTGTTGCCGTTTCTCGCGGTGGTGGGTTGCTTCGTCTGGTTCGCCTTCACGACGGCTAAGGGCCGGTAGCGATGACCGAGCGAGAACAAATCGAGCAACAGATCCGTGAAGTCCTTGCCAGGGAAACGCACGCAATTCCCTTGAGTAACATTCTGTTCCAGCCGGACGGCTTGCAGGCCGCTTCTCGTTGGGAGGGCTAGAATCCCTTCTGGTACTTTAGGTAGACCCTGTTGTCCAGCAGAAGAACCAACACCCACTTATCCTTGTTGTTCGGGTCGCTCCACTTCAGCCACAACCGAGTGCTGACATCACCCCCGTACCTATCTGGGTGGTACTGCATCTCCTGCTCAATGCTCGCAAGCCCTACGTCATGGTCCGAAGACGGCGGCCCGAGCAGCCGCACTACGTCCGACGCTGAAGTCCCCCACCGCACGTACTGGAGCCTTTGCTGGATGTCCTGGAAGTCGAGCGGCACCATCGGCCCTGGATTCTTAATCGCGTCGATCTGTGGCCATAGGGCGTAGAGTATCAAGACGCCGGCGGCTGACAGGACGACAAGGCCAAGGAGAGTCTTTGTAAATCGCGGGGAACCCCGCTTGCACGGTGCGTGGGCGAGCGCAGACGGCCGGGAGGCGGATGGGTACTGCGGCAGCGAAGAGAAGTCCATGCCGGCCTCCGTCGCGCGGAACGTCCCGCTTAGAAGAGCCACCCCCTATGGTCGCCGGAAGGGCGGCGGGGGTCAAGACCACGCGCCGGATCGGTCGCTCCGCCTGCTTTCTGGTTGCATCCCGCCACCGTCCGGTTACGATGTTGGAGAACGGCGCGGCCCCGCGCCGGGCGCAACCAGGGGTCACCAGTCATGTTGAATTTTGAGAGCAAAAAAGGCGTTCGATTCTGCGACGGCCTGACGCGGCGCGACTTCCTCAAGGTCGGCTCGCTCAGCGCCGGCGCCGTCGGCCTGTCGCTGGCCGACCTCGGCCTCCTCGGCGCGGCCGAGCCGTCGAAGGACGTCAACTGTATCCTCCTCTTCCTCGTCGGCGGCCCCGGCCAGCTCGACACCTGGGACCTCAAGCCCGACGCCCCCGACGATGTCCGCGGCCCGTTCCGGCCGATCAAGACCAACGTGCCCGGCGTCGAAATCTGCGAACACTTCCCGCTCATGGCCAAGACGGCCGACCGCTACGCCATCCTGCGCTCGGTCCACCACAAGGCGGCGCCGATCCACGAAACCGGCCACCAGATGATGCAGACCGGCTACCTGTTCCGCGGCGGCCAGGAACACCCGCATTACGGATCGGTCATCTCGCACCTGCGCGGCCGAAGGCCGGACGGGCATGCCGCCGTTCGTCGTGCATGCCGGCGCCGATCGGCAACACCGGCGTCAGCGTCAGCCACGGCCAGACGGCCGGCTATCTCGGCGCGCGCGCATCGAGCCGCTTCTCCTGCGCGCGATCCCGCCCGTCTCAAGACGCGCACGGAATTGCTCGAAGCCGTGGACTCCGCCCACCGCGCCTTCGACGAGACGACGGACGGCCGCTCCCGCGACGAGCGCCTTCGACCTCCTCTTCGCCGAGAAGGCCAAGAAGGCGTTCGACATCGCGGCCGAGCCGGACGGGCTCCGCTCCCGCTACGGCCGCAACACGTTCGGCCAGTCGTGTCTGCTGGCCCGCCGGCTGGTCGGAACATGGCGTCCGCTTCGTCACGGTCAACATGTTCGACACGGTCTTCAACGAGATCACCTGGGACTCCCACGCCGACGGCGGCTCGCTGGCCGTCCGTCTCGACGACTACAAAGAGACGTTGTGTCCGATGTTCGACCTGGCCTACACGGCGCTGCTGGACGACCTGAAGCAGCGCGGCATGCTGGACACGACGCTGGTGCTGGCGATGGGCGAGTTCGGCCGGACGCCGCAGCTGAACCCGCGCGGCGGCCGCGACCACTGGCCGGGCGTCTGGTCGGTGCTGTTCGCCGGCGCCGGCGTGCGCGGCGGCCAGGTGGTCGGCGCGTCGGACAGGATCGGCGGCGAGCCGAAGGACCGGCCGGTCGACGCCGGCCGAGGTGGCGGCCAGCGTTTACTACGGCCTTGGCGTGGACCTCAACACTCGGCTGCCCGGCCCGGAGAACTGGCCGATGCCGATCGCCGAAGCGGCGCCGATCATGGAGCTGTTCCGCGGATGACCTGTATCCGCCATTTCTCTTTGCCGACCTCTGCCGGCGCGGCTACGCTTTCTGGATGGGGGAAGAGGCGCTGGAAGAGGGACCTCGCGTGAACGACTCTTCAGTCTGTCCCGACGCCGGGCTGCTGCAACAGTTCCTTCTCGGCCGCGCTTCCGACGACGAGAGCCGGTTCGTGAATGAGCACCTTCAAGGGTGCGTGAACTGCCGCCGCGCGCTCGACGCCCTCCGGGGCGGTGCGCCGACGACGGCCGGGGACGCCGGCGACCGCCCGCGCATCTCCGAGGACTCCACCCTCCCGCCGACTACGCCCTCCGCCATTGGCGGTGAAGAGTCCTTTCCCTTCCTGGCCCCGCCAGAGGCCGACGACGAAATGGGCCGGCTCGGTCCCTACCGCGTCCTGCGCGTCCTCGGCGCCGGCGGTATGGGTGTCGTTTTCGAGGCGGAAGATCCGAAATTGCAGCGGCGCGTCGCCCTCAAAGTGATGCGGCCGGCGAGGGTCGCAGCAGGCCGTCTTCCGCGAGCGCTTTCTGCGCGAGGCGCGGGCCGCGGCCCGGCTGGAACACGACCACGTCGTCCCGGTCTATCAGGTCGAGGAAGATCGCGGCGTGCTGTTCCTCGCCATGCCGCTGCTGCGCGGCGAAACGCTGGAAGACCGGCTGAAGCGCGAGCCGAAGCCGCCGCTGGCCGAGGTGCTGCGCATCGGCCGGGAGATCGCCGAGGGGCTGGATGCGGCCCACTCGCACGGCCTGATCCACCGCGACGTCAAGCCGTCCAACGTCTGGCTGGAGGCGGGGCGCGGCCGGGTGAAGATCCTCGATTTCGGACTGGCCCGCGTCCAGGACGAAAGCGAAAACGCAGCTGACGCAGGACGGCCTCGTCATGGGCACGCCGGCGTTCATGGCGCCGGAGCAGGCCAGGGGAAAGCCGGTGGACGCGCGCTGCGACCTGTTCAGCCTGGGCTGCGTCCTCTACCGCATGACCACGGGCCGCAACGCCTTCCAGGGCGCGAACCCTTTCAGTCTGATGGTGGCGGTCACTACCGTGGACCCGCCGACGCCGACCGCGCTCGAACCCGGACCGTGCCGCCGGCCCTGGCCGATCTGATCCTGCAACTGCTGGCCAAGGATCCGGCCGGACGCCCGATTCGGCGCGAGAAGTCGCCGACCGGATCACGGCCGTCGAGAAGGGCGACTGGGCGTGAGTCCACGCGATCCGGTTCGCCAAGACGAACTCGCCCCACCTCGCCGGGGGCGGGGCCGATCGATCGTCGCCCTGCTCGCTTTCCTCGTCCTTCTCGGCGGCTTGCGGGCGTCGCCTGGCGCTACGCCCCTCAACTCGCGAGGATGTTCTCCGCGCCGGCCGCCCCGAACGTCAGCCCCTTGCCGGCGGTAAACAAGGCGAGCGACCCGCTGACCGACCTGGCGCTGGTCGGTCGGCCGGCGCCGCTCCCCGGCGCCCTCAGCTGGACGGTGGAGACGCGCGGCCATCGCGGCGCCGTCCGTGACGTGGCGTGCAGTCCGGCCGGTCGAGTGCTGGTGACGGCCGGCGCCGACGGCTCGGTGCGGCTATGGGACCTGGAAACCGGCAAGTTGCTCCGCATTCTGCTGGCCCACGAGCACGCCATCCGCGCCGTCGCCTGGTCGGCCGGCGGCAAGACCCTGGCCGCGCTGGGCGCCGGCGGTATGGTGGACTTGTGGGATCCGGATACGGGCCGACTTATTCAGTCCATCCATGTCGGGACGTCCCGCGCCCTGGCCTGGTCGCCGGACGGCGACCGCCTGGCTACGGGAAGCGACAAAAAAATCCATCTTTGGGAGGCGTCTACGGGGAAATCTCTCCCTTCCCTGGAGGGTCAAGTCGGCGAAACCCGCGCCCTGGCATGGTCGCCGGACGGCAAGACCGTGGCCGCCGTCGGCGCCGACCGGACGGTGCGCCTGTGGGACGTGGACCGGAGCCGCGATCCCCGCGCCCTGCCGGAGGAGCAAGGCGCCGAGGCCGTGGCGCTGGCGTGGGCGCCGGACGGCAAGCTGCTGGCGGTCGGCCGGGCCGACTTCTCGGTGCAAATCTGGGACGTGGCCGCCCCGGATCGGATGCTGAAACTCCTGCCCGCCTCCGCCCCTTGGGACAAGGACCATCCCGCCGCGCCCGGTCTTGCCTGGGCGCCGAAGGGACGGACGCTGGCCGTGATCGGGCCGGACGGCCTCCACGTGTGGGCGCCGCCTTTCGACAAGCCGACCCGCACCATCGCGGCGCCGGGGACGGCCGTCTCTTGGTCGGCCGACGGCCAGCGGCTGGCGACGGCCGACGCGGATGCGGACGTGCGCGTGTGGGACGTGTCGGCCGCCGGACGATCACTCCTCCTCGCCACGATTCCCGTCTACAAATCGGAGCGGATTCGGGCGGAGCGCTGGTCTCCGGACGGCAAACAGGTCGCGCTGCAGGGAGAGCGGACGGTCTGGCTGCTTTCGGCGGCGATGGGCCGCCTGACCCGGACGCTGCACGGCCCGGCGCAGGAGATCACCGCGCTGGCATGGTCCGCCGACTCTCGGCGGATCGCCGCCGCGGGCGGCTGGGACCGTCAGGTGTACGTCTGGGACGCCGACGCCGGCAAGCCCGTGAAGACCTACACGTCGCCGCAACCGGACTGCGAAATCACGGCCCTGGCCTGGTCGCCGGACGACCGGACGCTGGCCGTCGGCGTGGATCGGCCGATCGAGGTTCCGCTGTGGGACGTGGACGGCGGAAAGGCGGCGGTCGTGCTGAAGGGTCAGCACGTCGCCGCCGTCAACGCCCTGCTCTGGATCGACGCCAAGACCGTCGTCACGGGAAGTGCGGACGGAAGCGGCGTCTTCTGGAACGCCGAGACGGGCAAGGCTAGACGGACGATCCATCCCGGTCTTCCCGGCCTGGCGCGGCCGGTGACGGCCCTGGTCCTCGCCCCGGACGGCAAATCGTTCGCGGCCGGGTTGGGGCGTTCCATCGACCACGCCGCGCGACTTTTCGACGTCGCCTCGGAGCGGCCGTCCCTGAACCTGCGCGGCCCCGGCGTCGCCAACGGCGCATCTGACCTGGCTGCCCGACGGCAAGACGATGGCCGGCCTCAGCGAGGACGGCGTCTTGCGCCTCTGGAACGCCGAGACGGGCGAGGTGACGCGCACGTTGCCGCCGCCGCTGGGGCTGGAGTACTTCCTGCCGGAGCGCGGCTTCGGCGCCTCGACTTCCTTCACCTTCTCCCTGCGGTACTGGAGCCTGGACGATCTGCGCCCGGAAACGACGATCGCCCTGCTGGAGCAGGGCGGCGCCGTCCAGTGGCTGGCCGTGTCGGGCGACGGCCACTACGCCACCGCGAAGGATCTGGAGCCGGAGATGGTGTACGTGGTGCGCACCGAGGCCGGAATGCAGACGCTGGGGCCGCAGGAGTTCGCCGCGGCCTATTCGTGGAAGAACGACCCCGACCGCGTCGGCCTGCCCGCCGCCGGGAAGTAAAGGATTTGTTCCGCCTCTCGCGCCCGCAAAGTCCATTCTTTCCGTATATAGAGGGAAAGCGGGGCCGGAGGATCGTCGTGCCTTCCTCCCCCCGTGCATCTTCCACACTGTGATGGGGAACAACGATGCGCGTGAACCGTGTGTTCGTCGTCGGCGCCGTTCTCCTGGCGCCCTGGATGTTGGGATCCGTGCGAGGCGACGGCCTGCCCGCGGACGCCCAAAAACTGGTGGACAACTTCGACCGGGACGCCGCCGAGATCCAGGGGCGGGCCGACCGGCTCCTCCGAGAGCGCCGTGAGGAACTCGTCGCCCGTCTGCGGGAACTCCGAGAGCGGTACGCGAAGGACGGCCAAACCGCGCAGGCGGAAGCCGTCCGCACCCAGGTCGAGGAGCTGACGAGCGGCGGCGTCAAGGCCGAGGCCGATCCCGGAACCCTGGTGAATTTCCGCGGTCAGAACAACAAGTCGTTCTACTTCGAGGTGACCGGCGCCAAGAGCGCGGGCGCGGTCTACGGCACCGACCTGTACACGGATGACTCGACGCTGGCCGCGGCGGCGGTCCACGCCGGCGTCCTGGCCGACGGCCAGAAGGGCGTCGTCAAAGTGACCATCCTGCCAGGGGCCGCCAGCTACACGGCGTCCGACCGGAACGGCGTTTCCTCCGCCGGCTGGAACAACTGGGACGGCAGCTATCGCGTCCAGGCCGTGGGCGCGAGGACCGCGGAGACCGTCCCCCAGCCCGACCCGGGCAATCTGGTGAACTTCCGCGGTCAAAACCACAAGTCGTTCCTTTTCGAGGTGACGGGCAACAAGGCGGCCGGTTCGGTGTGGGGCAGCGGCCTCTACACCGACGACTCGAGCCTGGCCGCAGCCGTCGTCCATGCCGGCGTTCTGGAGGACGGTGAGAAAGGCGTCGTCCGGGTGACCATCCTGCCGGGCGCCGCCTCCTACGAGGGGTCGGACAAGAACGGCGTCGCTTCCGACAACTGGGGCGCCTGGGAAGGCAGTTACCGCATCCAGGGCGTGAAGAAATAAGAGGATTCACCACAGAGTCACAGAGAACACAGAGAAAGACAGAAGACAAAAGGCAGGATCCCAAGACTTCATCACTTGGGACCCTGCCTTTTGTCTTTTCTCTGTGCTCTCTGTGACTCTGTGGTGAATCCCTCAGTGGCGCCTCGAATCAGCGCGATGGCGGCCCGGTCGATTTCGTCCTCGGTAGTGAAGCGGCCGACCGTCAGCCGCAGCGCCCGCGGCCCAGCGCCGGCGACACGCCCATCGCGCACAGCACCGGCGATTGCGTCACCTTGCCCTCGTGACAGGCCGACCCCGTCGAAGCCGCCACCTCCGGCGTCCGCTCCAGCAGTTCCGAGCCGACGCAGCCGGCAAAGCTGGCGTTGAGCGTGTTGGGCAAGCGCTTTCCGGATGGCCGTTGAGGCTAATACGATCGCCCAAGCCGGCCCGTAATCGTTCCCACAACCGATCGCGCAACTGCCGCAAGCGCTCGGACGCCTCCGGCAGCGACCGCCGAGCGATCGCGCACGCGGCGCCGAGGCCGACGATGTACGGCACGTTTTCCGTGCCGGCCCGCCGTCCACTCTCGTGCCCGGCGCCGTGCAAAAGCGGCTCCAGCCGGACGCCGCGGCGGACGTACAGCACGCCCACCCCCTTCGGGGCGTACAGTTTGTGCCCCGCCACGGTCAGCAGATCGACGCCGAGATCGTGTACGTCCAGCGGCAGCTTGCCGGTGGACTGGGCGGCGTCCGTGTGCAGCAGCACGCCTTTGGCGCGTGTGAGAGCGGCGATCTCCCGAATGGGCTGCAACGTGCCGACCTCGTTGTTTGAGTGCATGACGCTGACGAGATCAGCGCCCTTGGCGATGGCCTTGCCGACCGCGTCGGGATCAACGCAGCCTTGGCCGTCCACCGGCACGACGGTGACGCGACATCCGAGCCGCTTCAGAAACTCGCACGGTTGCGTCGTGGCCGGGTGTTCCACGGCGCTGATGACGATGTGCGGCCCGCGCGCCCAGCGGCCGAAGATCCCGCGCAGCCGGGCGAAGGTGACGCCCTTGAGGGCGAGGTTGCTGGCCTCGCTGCCGCCGCCGGTGAACACGATTTCATCGGGCCGGGCGTTCAGCAGCTCCGCGACCTGTCGGCGAGCCTGCTCGACGGCGTCGTGAGCCGTCTTGCCGTAACTGTGAGCGCTAGAGGGGTTGCCGAAGAGTTCCCGGAGATAGGGCAGCATCGCCTCGATGACGGCAGGATCGAGGGGGGTCGTGGCGTTGTAGTCGAGGTAAATGGAGCTGACAGGCATAGCAAACTTTTTTCCGTTGAGGAGGATGGATCATGGAGTTACCGCGTCGGGCGTCCAAACCGAAATCGTATCCTGAGCGAAATTCAGCTCGACGCGCAGACCTGCGGTACGCAAGGCCCGAATGCCGATCAGCGGTCGCTGGAAGTGCGGGTCGGGCGTTGTGAGCGTGTCCTGAAAAGGCAGTCCGCGATGGAGGACGATGCGATAGGGTTCGAGCGGCTGTCCTGGCAAATTGCTCACGAGCCACAGATCCACGTCTCGAACCGGCACAATCCCCTTGCCGGTGACAGTGCGGATCGTCATCGGTAGAGGGAGACGGCCCAGATCGGGGTCGAGGCCCGCTTGCAGCAGGTGGCGCCGCCAGGCGAATGCTTCTCCCCGATTGCCGGTGTCCAGCACCCAATCCTGGACCAGCGCCACCGCAGGTGGGGAGAGGAGCGAAGGTTCCGTTAACATGACAGGTAACACGATGGTCCAGTAAGACAGTGGCGGCGACCGGGTGGCGTCAGTCCAGCAGTCGAACGGCAGTCGGTCGATGAACAGCGGCATCGCTCAGTCCAGAACCACTGGGCCGAGTGTGATCTCCGTCTCCTGCGGTTCGATGCAGAAGATGACAAATTCCTCCCGCAACAGGCCTTGATGGAAACAAAGCTGATACAGCTCGTGTTTGAAAGGAGCGAAGCCGAGTCGCCGAGCGCCCTGGTAGGCGACCCACTGTCCGGGACGCTCGGCCCAAAGGCAGGGCAAGTCCTGTTGAAACGCCGCCAGGGCCGCTTGTTGTAGACGGCAATGCTCTGTCGCAGCCATTTCACCTCCCGGCAGGATGGGCTACTCACGCTATTCTATCCAAATGAGCGGCCCTGCATCGACCCCCATCAGGGATAGAAAGTCGCGGCGCCAAAGTCATGGTGGATCAAGTTCAAGTATTATAACAGCTGTGGGCTTGCCGCCCGACAGCATGTACAAACGAGGTCGGGGATGCCAGCATCCATCGCTAATCGTCGGCTTCGGTCTCGCCTGGCCTTGGTCGTGGTTGTCGCGGCCGTCGTTGCGTTGGTCGCAGGCGCCGTGGCCTTCTGGCTCTCTCCGACGCCCTCGCAGCGGGGAAAGCACCAGGCGTCCATTGACAACTTGCGCGGCCATTACTGAGGTGCAGGTGTACGGAGGGCCGCCCCTACCGCCCGAAGCAGTGAAAGAGGAAGAGGAATACGCCAGGCTGCTGAAGGAACGCTACGGCGTGGAACTGAACTACGTGGCCGGGTGCGTGGTTACCGAGGAGTTGGTGGGGTACGCCGATGGCTACAACTCCACCTCCAAGCAACTCCTTGAGCAAAAGTACGGCAAGGACATCTTTGCGGAGTGTCGCCGCCTGGCCCACCACGACCGGCCTGAGTAGATGGCGGAGCCGCAAAATGCAAAGCCGTGAGGGACGCCGAAGCTTCCCTCACGGCTCACAAGGAGAGACTCCTCTCGCCAGAAGAGTCCGATAAGCGGCCTCGACGGAAAGATGAAACCGGATGGCGGGCGTCGAGCCTCCCCTTATCAAGGATAACCCATTCTATCCGCCCACCCAGTCTCCGGAAAATGGCAAAGCTGCGTTTTTTCCTCGAAGGCAACCACGGAACACACGGAAGACACGGAAAAACGCGAAGAACAAGACTTTTTCCGTGTCTTCCGTGTGTTCCGTGGTTCCTTCTCTTTGGTGCGCGGTAGCATGGAGGCATGGAACCGCTGGAGGGCCGCCTGAAGCAGCACGCCCGCGCGCTCGGCTTCGATCTCGTCGGGATCGCCCCCGTGGGGCCGGCCGACGGCTTCGATCGGCTGCGCGACTGGCTCGATCGCGGCTTCGCCGGCGAAATGACCTACATGCACCGCCACGCCGAGGCCCGCCGTCATCCGGCGTCCGTACTGCCGGAGGTGCGCAGCGTCGTCATGCTCGGCATGAACTACAACCCCGGCCGAGAAGAGGAGAAAGACGAGGGCAATTGCGGTCGGATCGCCCGTTATGCCTGCGGCGCCGATTACCACGACGTTCTGCGCGAGCGACTGAACCGGCTGTTGGCGTGGCTGCAATCCGAGCGCCCCGGCTGCGTCGGCCGCGGCGTGGTGGACACGGCCCCCCTGCTGGAGCGCGACTTCGCCCGCCGGGCCGGCCTCGGCTGGTTCGGTAAGAACACCCTGCTGCTCAACAAGCGACTCGGCAGCTATTTTTTTCTCGCCGCCCTGCTGGTCGATGCGGAGCTGTGGCCGGACGCCCCGTTTGAGGCGCGACATTGCGGCACCTGCACCGCCTGCCTCGACGCCTGCCCCACGGAGGCGTTCGTCGGCCCCGGCGTCCTCGATTCGCGCCGCTGCATCAGTTATCTCACCATCGAGCTGAAAGGCGCCGTCCCGCCGGAGCTGCGGCGCGGCGTCGGCGACTGGCTGTTCGGGTGCGATATTTGCCAGGAGGTATGTCCGTGGAACCGCAAGGCGCCGGCTGCGACGGAACCGGCGCTGCGGCCGCGGCCGGACCTGGAAGCGGTGGACCCGATCGAACTTTTGGGATTGACCGAGGAGCAATTCCGACGTCGCTTCCGCGGCACGGCTCTGATGCGCAGCAAACGGCGCGGCCTGTTGCGCAACGCGGCGCTGGTGCTGGGCAACGTCGGCGACGAGCGGGCGCTGCCGGCACTGCGGCGCGCCTGGAAGACGCCGAGCCGCTCGTCCGCGAGGCGGCGGGTTGGGCGATTGCGGAGATCGAGGAGAAATTGAAGAATTGATTTGACCAGCTGTGAGCGCGAGCGAGCGGGGTGACAAAACCCCCTCACTCGCGCTCGCAGCTGGTCGGGGTTCAATGCACCCCCGCCGTCGCCGCCGTACCCTTCTTGTGCTTCTCCCAGTCCTCCAGGCTGCCGGCCAACTGCTCGACGGCCCGCCGCGCCTCCTCCAGCGTCGCCCCCGGCTGCAGCGGTTCGCCCGCCAGCAAGTAGATCCGCCGGCCCCTGCCCGATTCCTTTTGCCACCGATCCACGCGCACCGGCAGCACCACCGCCGACCGATCGGGGCTGATCCTTTCCAGCAGCCGTTCCAGCCAGCCGGGCGGGTATGGCCCGTCCAGCGGCACGCCGACCACCTCCTTGCGCCCAGCGCCTCCTCCGCCTTGCGCATCACCTCGTCCCAGTTCGGCGCCTCCCCTGGGCCTGCCACCGCCAGCGAATCCCGCCGCGCCAGAAACCGCATCACTCCGCCCAGCGGTTTGTCGCCGGCTGTCCGCACCAGGATGAACCGCGTCGTGCGATCCGTCGCGCTCAGCACGCTCAGGCATTCCTCCAGGTCCGCCGCGTTCGTCGCCAGGATCACCGGGCCGCTCGTCGGCAGGCGATCCGTGCCGGCCGCCTCCAATCCGTATCGCCGTTGTCGTCGGAACCACAACAGCGTTCGCAGCAGCAGGTCCGGCAGTTGGCTGCGCAGCGCGAAATACGTCAGCAGCGTCATCACCGCCACGCTCAGAAACAACAGCGAGGGAAGCGCGCGTTGATCGTAAACCGGCCGTTGCACTTCCCCGCTCGGCCGCAAGTGGTAGTGCTTCGTCCCCCCCGGCTTGTACGTGAAAGAGTCCACAGTGACCATTTCTCCATGCTTCAGGCTCGTCCGCACCGGATCGATCAGAACGGTTGGACCGGCCTCAAAGGTCTGATCGCCCACCTGCACCGACTGCGGCCGGTCCCGCTCCCTTTCCGGCGTCACGGCTTCCAGCGGGCCGGTCAAAACGTCCGTGGTGGGGAGTTGCGGCGCGAGGCCGGTGAGAACGGCAGCTTGCGACATCAGCCAGAACAGGACCGTCGCCACGATGGCGCCGGTGACGTTGAGGAAATTGCTGGTCGCCACCCAGTCGCCCTTGCTGGTCTTCGGCGCCCGATGCTGTAACAGCGCGTACAGCGGCACGAGGTAAAAGCCGGTGAACAGGCCGATCAGGACGATGCAGACGATCAAGCCCGGCACGTAACCCAGCAGAAAGGCGGCGGCGCCGGCCGCGATCGCCATGCCGATCGAACCGATCGGCACCAACCCCACCTCGATCTTGCCGCCCGACAGGTAGCCCACCAGCGGGCTGCCGACGCCGATGCCGACCGCCACCATGCCGACCAACAGGCTCACGTCCCGGTCGCTCCAGCGTGGCTCCTGGCACTCGCCGAACATGTAGACCGTGGAGCGCATGAAGGTGACGATGAAGGTGAAAAAGGCGATACCGATAATCGCCAATACCACGGGCGCGAGCGGAGCATCTCGCGGATATTGGCGACCAATGGCTTATAGACGTAGGGCGGGAAGGGCCGGCCCGGATTGGCGGCCGGCATCCGGCGGATCATCAGGCTGGCTAGCAGGCCCAGCACCGCCAGGCCGACCAGGATGAGACCGATCAGGTATTCGCGGCCGTCGAAGAGGTCCGACAGGACGCCGCCGCAGACCGTGCCGAGGATGACGGCCAGGAACGACAGCGATTCGAGGACGCCGTTGCCGCGCGAGAGCATGTGCGGCTGGAGGATCTCCGGCATGGCGCCATACTTGGCCGGGACGAAAAAGGCGCTGTGCAGGCCCATGCCGAAGACGGCGGCCGTCACCACCCACGGCCCGGCCGCGGCGAACGCGGTTCCCGGTTGACCCATCCAGAAGCCGGTCAGGGCGACCAGCGTGATGCCCACCTCAATGACCTTCCACAACACCAGGACGTCGCGCTTGCTGTAGCGGTCGGCCAACCATCCAGCCACGGTGCAGAAGATCGCCCAGGGGGCGTAATAGAGCACCATCATCAGCGAGATGGCCTCTTTCTCGCCCATTGCGCCGGTCTTGATGGCGAAGAACATCGCCGAGGCGTTGATGGCCTGGTCGTTGAAGGCGGCGAGGAACTGGGCCCCCAGCAGCCCGAGGAAGGTGCGCGACCAGAGCGTGTCGGCGGGTTG
Source organism: uncultured Planctomycetaceae bacterium (assembly GCA_963771935.1). GTDB lineage: Bacteria > Planctomycetota > Planctomycetia > Gemmatales > Gemmataceae > UBA4732. The sequence goes on from CAVYVK010000001.1 coordinate 308,478, forward strand.
AAACGAGGCCATGACCATCCCGAACAGAGGACGCCGAAGGACGCCGGCCGGCGCCCCGCGCCGTCGGCCGCAAAGCGGTACTATATGACATTGTTAGGAAGGGCGAAGGCGAGCGGCCGGCGTGAGCCGACTGATGGATTGGATCAGCCGGCTCACGCCGGCCGCTCGCCGGAAGCTTTTCCGCTTTTCGCTTTTCCTGTCCCCGAAAAAAATCCTTGCTTGCCGCGCCCGGCCGGTCGTACCATATGCTGATTCTCTCCTGGCCAAGCCTTCCGCTCGTCGCCGTAACAGCGCCCCGGCCGGCGCGAGCGACTTGCCTTACCTTCTCCAACGACAGGCGCCGTCATGAAAATTCTGGTGGGATGGGACGACCCCCAACAGGCCCAACTTCTGGAGCTGTATCTCTCCGCCGGCGACAACGAAGTCAAGGTCTGCCTCGAAGCCGACGAACTGAAGTCCCGCGTCCGTGCGGGCGGCTGGGAGGTGCTGTTTTTGGCCATGACTTTTCCCTGCAATGCCGACGAGGGCTACGCCGTCTTCGCCGAGCTGCAAGAAGAGCCGAACCCGCTGCCGGTCGTGCTGGGCTGCCGTTCCACGGAGATGATCGGTCTGGTAAAGTTCCTGACCCACGGCCTGCGCTTCTACCTGATCCGCGACGAGCGCGGCGACTTCATGTTTCTGGCGCTGTCGTGCCTGGACTCGGCGGTGGCGGCGGTGCGGGCGGAGCGATCCAAGCAGCTGGCGGCCCGGCTGCGCGAGGAGATGGACGGCGTCCGGCGGCTGCAGGAGTCGATCATTCCGCAGGGCATTTCCATGCCGCAAGGCTACTCCATCGCCGCGCGCTACGAGCCGGCCCAGGTCAGCGTCGTCGGCGACCATCCCGTCGTGATGGCCGGCGGCGACTACTACAACGTCTTCCGCCCCGATCGAGCGCACCCTCGTCGTGCTGATCGGCGACGCCTCGGGCCACGGTCTCAAGGCGTGCATGTCGATCATGGCCATGCACACGCTGATCCGCATGTTGGGCGGCGACCGCTACCGAGACACCGCCGCCTTCGTCACCGAGATCAACGAGCGTCTTTGTGAAAATTCGATCGTGCAGGGCGGCGGCGGCTTCATCACGCTGTTTTACGCGGCGGTGGACGTGGAAACGCACGTCATGCAGTGGACGACGGCCGGCCACCCGCTGCCGCTCTTGCACACGGCGAAGAACGACGAGGTGCGTCCGATCGGCGACGGCTCCGAGGGCGGCTTGCCGCTGGGCATAACGTCGGGCGTGCCCTACGACTCCTCGCGGCTGACGCTGCCGCCGGGGAGCCGAGTTCTGCTCTACACGGACGGCCTAGCCGACGCCTTCCCCCTCAACACGCCGGAGGGCTACGCGGCCTTCGGCGTCGGCGGCATCGTCGCAGCGTTGCAGGCCAGCCGCGGGATGCCGACGGACGAGACGCTCGACCGGCTCTTCACGGCGTCCAACGCCTTCACGCTCGGCGCCGGCCGCGTCGATGACACGTCCGTGGTGCTGGTCGAGCGGTCGGAATGATCGGAGACGGCCGGAGCCGGCAAGGCCAGGACGAAGCAGATGGGGAATAGGAGGAGTCTTTCCGTTGGTCTCTCCACAAGTTCGGGCGCACCGCCTTTCGCTTCCGCCCCGGAAGGGCGGCGGTGCCTAGCCAGGGGTGAAACCCCTGGAAGGCAGACCCGGATCATCGTTTTAGCCCCGGAGGGGCGGCGGTGCATAGCCAGGGGTGAAACCCCTGGAAGGAACCGAAACCCCTGGAGCGAGGACCGGCCCATCGGTCGTTTCCTCAGCCCCGGAGGGGCGACGGTGCATGAATACGGTCGCGCTCACCGCCACCCCTCCGGGGCTGAATGGGGAGGTCGCGGCACTGCCCCGGCCTCCAGGGGTTTCGGTCCCCCTCCAGGGGTTTCACCCCTGGCTATGAACCACCGCCCCTCCGGGGCTAAAACGATGCCCCGCTATCTCCCGCGAAGTGGGGGAGATACCAATGGGGTCTTTCTCACTGTTCCGACAAAGAGAATTCTCCAAACTCCTTTTTTTCCGCTCTCTATAATAAAAGGGGCAAAAGGCCCGTGGTCCCGAAAGGCCCAAAAGGAGGATCGGCGATGAAGAAAGTGGTGATCCGCGAATGCCCGGTTTGAGGGACGATTCGAGAGCACGCCGCCCGTGTGGCGGCCTCCCTCAAGAAGGAGCCTGGGCTGCAAGTCGAGCTGGTGAACGGCGACCGTGGCGAGTTCACGGTTTCGGTGGACGGAAAGGTGGTCGCCCGCAAGGGCGAGACGCTGCCGGACGTCCAGGAGATCCTGGCCCTCGTCCGAAAAGCAGGGCCGGGCGACGACGGCTGACCTGTGCCCCTTGAACGTCCCCCTCTCCCCTCGCGGGAGAGGGGCTTACCGATCGGCGGATCAATACGGCGCGAACATCAACCACGCCACTCCCAGCGCCAGGGTCAGCAGCGTCAGCGGCACGCCGACTTTGCAATACTCCAAAAAGGACACCGTAACGCCCTCCCGCCGCGCCTGCTCCACCACGATCAGGTTGGCCACCGATCCCAGAAGGGTCAAATTCCCGGCGAACGTGCTGGACATCGCCAGGGCCAGCCACGCGGTTTCGCGGCTGGCCGCCGGCATCGCCTGCACCACCGGCTCGAACAGCAGCACGGCCGGCACGTTGCTTACCAAGTTCGACAGCGCCGCCGACGCGACGCTCAGCAGGTCCACCGGCCGGCTCAGCAGCCACGTCCATCCCGGAACGCCCCAGGTCGTTACGACGTGAATCTGGAAGGCGTAAACGACCAGGAACAGCCCTGTGAACATCACCAGCAGCGTCCAATCCACCTGGCGATAGATTTTCTCCGGTTTAATGCGGTCGAGCAGCACCACGGCCGCCGCCCCCAGGGCGATGACCGGCAAATCCGCGCTCGGCAGCACGAAGAACAACACCACCGCCGCCAGCGCGACCAGCCCGCTCTTGGCCTGTAGCCACGTCTGCGCGCGATGGCTCCGTTGCGGCGCCGTCGGCGCTTTCATCCCGACGGCGTCCGTCTTCTCGGGCACGGCCAGGCGGCGGCGGTAGACGAGCCAGGTCGTCAGGAACGCGACGACCAGCCCCAGCAGCGCGGGCGGCATCAGCCGCAGGGCGAATCGGAAGTACGAAATATGAGAATGAGAACCGATGAAGATGTTTTGCGGGTTGCCGGTGATCGTGCCGGCCGAGCCGATGTTGGCCGCCGTCGCCAGGCCGATCAGGTGCGGCACGGGGTCGTACTTGAGCGCCGCGCCAGGTGCAGCACGAGCGGCGTCAGGGCGACGCAGACCACATCGTTGATGAGAAACGCCGAGAGGCCGCCCGACAGGACGATTACCGCGGCCAGCAGTCCCACCGGCCCGCGGACGCGCGTCAGGGCGAAGTCCGTCAGCCGCCGGAAGAAGCCTGAAAGCCGCAGCACGCCGACCACCACCATCATGCCGAACAGCAGGAATAGCGTGTCGAAGTCGAGGGCCGCCGGCCAGGGTTTGCTTCGAGAAGTCGAGCAGCCCGCAGGCCAGCATCAGCGCGGCGCCGACCAGCGCGACGCCGGCCCGGTCCATCCGCAGACCGGGAACCTTGCCCAGCGCCAGGCCGAGATAGGTGATCGTGAAAATGACGGTGGTGAGCCAGAGCGCGGCGGGACCGTCCATGATCGTTACCGTCCCGCCGGCGAAAAGCGGGGGTCCGGTTCGCGGTGGACGACGGCGCGAGCGTGAGCCTGCAGTACAGCGACCTCCGCCATCAGGGCCGACACCGACGCGGCCGTGTCGGCGACTTCAAGACTCCAGCGACTCTCCCATCGACCGCCCGGCGGCAGCACGCGCACGCGGCCTTGCTTCCGCTCGAAGCCCCGGAAGTTGGGATAATTGGTCGCCGGCTCCAGGCCGGTGACGTAGCCGTCCTCCAGGGCACCGGTGTTCTTCCAGACCGTGAAACACGGCAGCTCGTTGCGGTTGAAGCGCACGGCGACGCCACGGTCCTGGGCGGCGTTGACCAGCACGGAGAGCGTATGGCCGCGCGGGTCGGCCAGGAGATCGTAGAGATAGACTTGCTCGGCGAAGCCGGTGGCGGGGCCGGCGTAGGTTTCGTAGGAGCCGATCCCCTCGGCGGCGCGCGGCGTCTGCGGCGCCATCTCGCGCACCGGCGCCAGCACGCGGCCGCCCGCCTCCAGAAACGGCGGGCCGAGGTTGCAGTGATAGAGCAATCTGCATCTCGGCCGGCTGGGCGGAGCGGTTCTCGACCACGTCGTGGACCACCACGCGGTTGGAGCCGGGCGCGGTGGTGTAGGTCGCGGTCAGCCGCAAATGCGGACAAAACAGCGCCCCTTCCTCCACCTCGCCGCGGACGCTCAGCTCATAGGGCGGGTCGAGTGAGACCGAAACCTCGACGGCGTCGGCCGGCTGGTTGGCGATACGGCCGTGGAGGGTCAGCTGGGCGAGGCCGCCGCCGCCGTCCTCGCCGGGCGGTCCGTTGGACGCCAGGCCGCAGCGACAAAGCAGCTCATCGAAGCCGGCCAGCCAGCCGAAGCCGCCGCGGTCGGCGAGCGGCACGAACTTCGGATGGACCGGCCCCTGGACCGGCGAGCGCCAGCCAAGCGGCAGGCCGTGGTAGTCGCCGCGCCACAGCCCCATGCCGCGCGTCGGCAGCACCGAGAACGACAGCGCGCCGTTGTGGACCTCGATCAGGTCCACGCCGTCGCGCAGACCGCCGCGCAGCGTCCGTTTGCGGATCGACCAGTCGAACGGCGTCGGCAGCCGCAGGGCGTCGTTGCCGACGGAAAAGCCGTCCAGCCACACGTCGCCGCGCACGTCGGTCAGCGTCCAGGATTTGAAGCGCAGTCATGTTCGGCCTATTTTACGCCGTGCATCATGCCCTTGATGACGCGGGCCAGCACGAACAGCACCAGGGTCGCGGCTGCCAGGACGGCCATGATGAAGAGGAAGTAATTGGTCGGCGTCACCGCGTCGTAAAACTCGCCGCACATGCCGGCCGCGAAGTTGCCGAAGAAGCTGGTCAGGAGCCACAGCCCCATGAGCATCGTGGCGAACTTGGCCGGCGCCAGCTTCGACACCATCGACAGACCGACCGGCGACAGGCACAATTCGCCGATCGTGGCCAGGATGTAGAACCAGAACAGCCACCAGGAGCTGACCTTGTACTTCGCCGAATCCACGTACAGTTGATCGACGGCCTGGCGGTAGGCCGGATCGCCGCCGGCCACCAGCAGGCCCTTCACGTCCTTGTCCGCCAGGTGGGCGTCCGTCACGCTCAGCGTCTGCGTCGCCTCGTCGTAGGAGACTTCGCTCTCGGGCAGGCCGGCGTAGCGCAGGTCGAAGCCCGGCGGCGCGGGGTCCAGATGCACCGAGGTGACGCCGCTGACTTTGCCGAAGGCATCGGCAGGCAGCGCGTCCGACTTCTTTTGCAGCTCCTTGAGAGCGGAGACGTACTCGTCCGGCGCCGTCTCGCGCACCATCAGGTCGTGTTCGGTGTCGGACAGGACGCCGTGCAAATGCAGGGTGTGCGTTGTCGCGTCGTAGGTGAGACGGCCGGCCTGGAAGGGACGATCGGCCTCCACCGAGACGAGCTGGCCCTTGTCGTTTAGATGTACTTTTTGGGGCAAATTGCCGGCCAGCTTCACGTCGGTGGGTCCATCCTCCCACTGGGCGGAGAAGATCATCAGGCCGCCAGCGGCGCTCATCAGTAGGAGACCAAAGGCCATCTTGACTGGCGTGGAAGGGTTCATACGGTGGCGATCCAGCCAAACCCACAGAAAAGCGAAGGGGGGTGCCAGCACGAAGATCGCCAGGGGGTTAATCGACTGGAACCACTCGGTCGAAACCGGGTTCCACAGGCCAACCCACCAATCCCACCAACTCTGGTTCTTGTGGGCGGCCGCCGGCTTGAGCTGCCACATCGTGACCCAGCGCATCAGCCCGCCGGACGGGGCCGGCGCCGCCGCGCCGCCCGGTTTCGCGCCCGTGTCCGCCGTCTCGGGGAAGACGGAGGGAGTGGGGGCGGGGATGCTAAGGTAGCGGTCGGTGGTCTTATCGGCCCACAGGTTCATGGCGTTGCCGGCCTGTTCGGACGCCGCCCAAAAGAGGACCACGAACACACCGAGGGCGTAGATGGTCAGCACGCGGTCGCGCCCGGCGTTCTTGACGTTGTAAAGGACCAGGACGAAATGAGGCTGCACACGGCCACGATGCCCAGCCCGATCAGGGTGTCGTTGGCCACCCAATTATTCAAGGCCATCGCCTGAAGGAAGCCCAGGCCTGGCACGAGGGCGAGAAGTCGGACGAGGCCCAACAGCAGCGCACCGCCGCCGAGAACCCAGCCGACGAGAGCTAGAAGGCCCGGCGAAATCCAGTTTAGCCACGGCAAGCTGGAGGGCGCCTGTGCGGCCTGCGCTTCCGACATCGGTTGTTCGCCGCCGGCCGGGACGCTTTGCCTCTCCGCCGCCTCCTCTTCCGCAAGGGCGACCGCGTCGGGTCGGCCGGCCGCTCCGGCGACAGGTTCGGGGTCGTTCGGCTTCGGGGCGGCCTCCGGTTTCAGCTCGACGACCCAGCGCATCCCGATGACATAGATGAGCAGGCCGCAGACCATGCCGATGCCCGCCATGGTGAAGCCGGTGTGGTAGCCGCCGACGGTGTTGGCGGCCAGCCAGCCGCAGACCAGCGGCGACAGAAAGGCGCCGAGGTTGATGCCCATGTAGAAGATGGTGTAGGCGCCGTCACGGCGGGCGTCGTTCTGAGGATAGAGCCGGCCGACCTGCGTGGACATGTTGGGCTTGAAGAAGCCGTTGCCGATGATGAGGAAGACGAGCGCGGCCGTGAACACCTCGATGGCCTCGAAGGCCATGAGGAAATGGCCGATGGCCATGAGGATGGCGCCGATGATGACGGCCTTTTTATTGCCGAGATAGCGGTCGGCGAGGTAGCCGCCCAGCAGCGGCGTGAGATAGACGAGGCTGGTGTACCACTTGTAAACGGCGGACGCATCTTTCTGCATCCACTTGAAGTAGTTGACCATGTACAGCACGAGCAGGGCGCGCATGCCGTAGTAGCTGAAGCGCTCCCACATCTCCGTGAAGAACAGGATGTAGAGTCCGACGGGGTGTCCCAGGAAGGTCCGTTGTTTGAGCGGGAGGGCGGCCTGACCGCCGGCGGCGCCGTTCATGATCCGCGTCCTCGTCCTGCGATGCGTCCTTGGGCAGGGTCGATTGTAACGGCGGCGGCGGAGCAGGGAAAGCGGAAAGGAGGGCCGGCGCAGATAAGGCGAACGGCCGGCGTGAGCCGGCTGGTGCGGGCTGCGGTCGCCGACCGGATGTAGCACCAGCCGGCTCACGCCGGCCGTTCGCCTCAATCGGCCGGCGCACGTCAATATGGAATCCCGCGAAATTGCTCTTGCTTTTTTGCGGCCGCCTCGCTATCAGACCCGCCCAACTATTCGGAGAGTCCGTTCGGGGTCCAGTGCGAGCGGCGTTCGCTCGGCGGCCGATCGCATCACGTCGAGGGGGCGTGGTGCTTTCAGGGCCGCCGGCATCCCCGCCGGCCGGAGTTGTTCCGGCGGGGGCGGGGGCGCCGTTCGCGGAGGGCGGGGGTCCGCACGGTGCGGCCCGCAGACGCGGGGGTCGTGGCCAAGGGGGCGAGCCGATGCGCCGGCGCCTCCACTCGCCCGCGGCGGTAGTGGCCACAAGCCAAGGAGTCGGGAGATGGCGAGGACAAGAGGGAACAGGCTGTCCCAGGCTCTGTGGACAACCTTGCTGATCGGTTTGGGCTGCATGGGCTGTCAGGCCCAGGTGTCGTTCCTGAGCGATCCATCCTGGCAGCTCGCGCCGCCGGTTCAGCCGACCGCGAAATGCGCGGCGCCGGACACGACAGCGATGGCCCGTGCCGGCTTGCAGCAGGGAATGCCCACCATGCTGCCGCCGACCGCGCCGGCCGCGACAGGCGCGGTCTCTGGGACGGCGCTCAATACTGTGTCGCCGCAGCAAGACGCGTCCGGCCGTCCCGTGCCCCACTATCCAGCGGCTGCTGCCCCGTCTTCGCCGCGCCTGGTGCAATCGGCCTATCAGGTGCAGGACAATCCGACGGACGGAGCGAACGCGGACAGGACCGCACAACCCCTGCCTCCAGGCTCCCCGCCGCCGGTCGCGCCGGCCCCCGTCATGGTCGCCGGGCCGTTGCCGCCGGGCGAGCCTGAGGCGCGCCGCGCCTGCCGCTGCCCACGGAGAAGGCCAAGACCACGCTGCCGGCCTACGTCATCGAGCCGCCCGACGTGCTGCTCATCGACGGCATCCGCCTCATCCCGAAACCGCCCTACCGTATCGAGCCGCTCGACGTGCTGCTCATCGCCGTGCCCGCCGCCCTGCCCGACCAGCCCATCGGCGGGCCGTACACCGTGACGCCCGAGGGCACGGTCAATCTCGGCTTCGGCTACGGCGCCTTCCGCGTGGCCGGGATGACGCTGGATCAGGCCGCCAATACGATCAAGGCCGGACTGCGCCTGAACAATCCGCAGGTCAGCGTCGCCCTGGCCCAGTTCCGCGGCGTCCAGATGGTCCGCGGCGAACACATCGTCGGCCAGGACGGCACCATCACGCTCGGCACCTACGGCTGCGTCAACGTCACCGGCCTGACCCTGTCGCAGGCCAAGTGCGCGATCGAGCAGCACCTGTCGCACTGGCTGCAAGACCCGATCGTGTCGGTCAGCGTCGCCGGCTACAACAGCAAGGTCTACTACGTCATCACCGACGGCGCCGGCTTCGGCCAGCAGGTCTACCGCTTCCCGGTGACGGGCAACGACACGGTGCTGGACGCCATCGCCATGATTAACGGCCTGCCGCCGGTGTCGTCGAAGCGGCGCATCTGGCTGGCCCGACCGACGCCCGCCCAGACGGGCTGCTACGAGATCCTGCCGGTCAACTGGGAGGCGATCACCGAGGCCGGTTCGACCGAGACCAACTGGCAGATCTTCCCCGGCGACCGCGTCTACGTGAAGGCCGACCCGCTCATCACGCTGGACAACCAGCTGTCCAAGGTGCTCAATCCCATTGAGCGGCTGTTCGGCGCCACCCTGCTCGGCACTTCCACGGTGCAGAGCTTCCGCGGCAACTTCAACAACAACAACGGCGGCTTCTGATCGCGTCGCTGGCAGCCCGGTTCGGCGTCGTCTCCGTAGGTCGGATGGGCCTTATGACTTATAAGTCCTATAAGGCCCATCCGACCTACGGAGACGACGCCGGGCCGATTTCCTGGCCCTGCCGGCTTCCGCCGGCCGATACATGTACCGATTGGAGACCGCCGAAGCGGTCGAGCCAGGGAAGGCGACGCGAACCGATTTGACAAAGCGCCGGGAGGGGATCTAGACCTGAGCGGCGGCGTCCGGAAAAACCGGCACGACCGTCGCATCCCCTACGGTCGGAACACCGCGGGCGCACCGCGGTTGCGACCAGGCGTCCAGAATGAGAGGAGCGCGTCGATGTTCCGTCTGAAGTCCGCCCTGATCGCCCTGAGCCTGGCGCTGGCCGCCAGCACGGCCCGCGCCCAGGCGCCGGTGCAACCGCCGACGCAGCCGTACTCGGCGCCGGTGCTCAATCCGTATCTGAATCTGCTCAACCGCGGCAACCCGGCGATCAACTATTACGGCATCGTCCAGCCGCAGATTCAGCAGGGCCAGCAGTTGCGGATGTTGCAGTTCGGCCTGGCCCGCACGGCCCAGGAAGCGGCGACCGCGGAGCAGACCGCGACGACCGCGACGACCGCGCCGGGCGCCTCGACGACCCTGCCCGAAACCGGCCACGTCGCCGGCTTCATGACGCAGACGAAGTACTTCAACACCGTCAACCCGCGCGGCCGCTGAGCCGGGCGCGACGCGACGGGAGCGACGACCAAGGAGGGAGATCATGTCGCTGAAACAGGGTTGGGGGGCGTCGGCCCTCCTGCTCGCCTTCTGCACGGCCGCCTGGGCCGGCGACCCGGTCGAAGTGGGACCGGCGTGCGGTTCGGGCGGCTGCGCCGCCGGGAGCTGCCCCGTCGGCGATTGTGCCACGGGCAATTGCGGGTGGTGGGGGCGCTGCTGCTGTCCCAAGATATGCTTCCCGCTCGAGAAGCCGCCCTGCATCAAGTTCAAATGCATCTGCCCCAAGCCGGTGTGCGAGCCGTGCAACCTGGACGGCTATGGCTACTACGCCACCTGCTGGCATCCGTGGCCCTACCCGCCGAATTGCGGCTATTATCCCGCTCCGGCCCCCGGCGCCGTAGCGGTTGCGGTCCCGCCGCCGCTGATCGGCGGCCCACCCGGCCCGGCCACGCCCGGCGTCTCTCCCGACGAGACGCTGCCGCCGCCGCAGAAAACGGCCAATCCGAATCCGAATCGGTGATGCGGCGAACGATGAATGATGAACGATGAATGATGAATCAAAGACCCTCTTTATTCATCATTCATCGTTCATCATTCATCATTTGGTTTGCTGGACGCACACGCCGATGATGAGCCACTCGTTGTTCTTCGTGCGCACCGGCGTGATGATGGGGAGGAACTTGCCGCAGCCCGTGGTCTGATAGGTGATGTCGCCCATCTGCGGCGGAGAGATTTTCAGCTGGTAGCGGTCTTCCTTGTCGGATTTCTGCTGCACCACCACGTGGAGCGCCTGGTCGTTGCCGAGGTCGAAATCGTCCTTGGCGCCGACCGCGATGGTTTTCTTGCTCATCACGGCGATGCGGAACCCCGTCAGCTTGGGTTCGGTCTTCTGAATTTCCTTCGCGATCGACTCCAGCTTGGGGTCGATCTTTTCGTTCTGTTCGGTGGCGAGTATGGCCACGACGGAAACGGATACGCTGTCGTCGCAGACGGCGGAGGCGGCCCCGAGAGGGAGCAGGAGCAGGGCGGCTGCGAGGACGGATCGGCGGAGCAAAACGGGCGGCGTCGGCGACATGGCTTTATCCCCGGCAAGTGAGCGGAAATCCCGTTACCGGCCCCCCGCGAGGGCGAGAGGGGCCACAATCATCGGCACGTCGCCTTCTCCGATCTGGGGCACTCGGCCGTCGTCCCGCGGGCCTGACTCCAGGCTCATGACCGACACATCGTCCTGACCGGCCGGGAGGATGGCCTGCAGAACGGGCGGCGCGGCGACGACCAGTCCGCCGGCGTCCCGGGCGTCCATACTGATGACGACCACGTCGCCCGGTTCGATGACGGGAAGCGGTTCAACTTTTTCGATTTTCGGTGGGACGCCGTGGAAGAGGCGCGCTCCGAACAGCGCGGCCAGAAGGACGGCCGCCGCGGCGCCGAGCCAGAGCGTCCGTGGTAGTCGGCGCGGCCGCGGCGCGGGCAGCCGGGCTCCGATGCGGGTCAGCGTCGTCGTCCAGGCGTCGGGGCCAGGCTCGGGCGGCGGATGGTCCGCCCACAGCCGCGCGACGCGGCGCTGGCCGGCGAGATCGACGGCGGCGTCCGGGTGGGTCGCCAACCACGACTCGACGCGCGAGCGATCCGCCGCATCGAGTTCGTCGTCGAGGAAGGCGGCGAGCTGTTCGGGCGAAGGGTCGGGGTTGATAGGGTCGTTCCTCATAAGGTCGTCCGGGGCTGCAGGTACGCCCGCAGTTTTTGGCGGGCGTAAAAGAGCCGGCTCATCACGGTGCCGATCGACACTCCGGTGGCGTCGGCGACCTCCCGGTAACTGAGTCCCGCGTCGGCGTGCAGCACGAAAGTCTGCCGCTGCGCATCGGAGAGCGTGGCCAGCGCTTCGTCGAGCAATCCCCGCAGGTCGGCCCGCTCCAGGCCGCGCCCCGCCTCGTCGGGCGTCAGCAGGCTGGCGTCGGTCCCGTCGCCGGCGCCCGCGACGTTGAGGCTGAGCGTCTCACGTCGGCCGCGCTGACGGCCGAGGTCGAGCGCCGCGTTGCTGACCACGCGGAGCAGCCAGGTCTTGAACGAGCTGCGTCCTTGAAAGCCGCTCAGATGGGTCAGGGCCTTGACGAAGCCCTCCTGCACCGCGTCCAGCGCATCCGGCTCGTTGCCGAGCAGCCGGTAGGCCACTCGATAGGCCGGCTGCCGGTAGCGCCGGAACAGCTCTTCCAGGGCTGCCCGATCGCCGGCGGCGAAGCGCTCGAGGAGCACCTCGTCGCTCGGGGCCGGCGGACAGGGTGCGGTGACGGCGGCCATGTGCTGCGAGGACTCCCCAGGTGCCAGACGGCGCCGGTCGCTCTCCTATTCAGACCATCTTACCCGTGCCGGCGCACCGGGGCGAGGGGAAACCGCTCCGGCTGCGGGTGAACCTCCCCATCCGAAGAGAAAAGGGTCGCGTCCGGGACGGCAAGCAGGCATAATATACCTTTACCTGTTAGACGTACCGTCTCGGCGCACGTCCATTAGCAAGGATCAGCGCTCCCGGAGGATGCCCGCCGATGACCGGATTCACCCCCCGAACGTGCATCGTCCGCTTTTCGCTCACCGTCTTTGCCATTCTCGTCCTGCCGGACCTTGGGTTGGGTCAACAACCCGGCGGCCTCGGAGTGTTGGGAGGCGGCCTCGGAGTGTTGGGAGGTCATCCGCCCGGCGCCACCCTGGCGCCGCCGCCCATCGGTGGGGCGACCATGGCCGAGATGTTCCCCCAGAACCCCGAGATGGCCCGCCAGATCCAGCAAACCGCCCCTCAGTACATCAAGGCCGCCGAACGCGGCGACCGCGACTGGATCACCGTCGCCCAAATCCTTCAGCCCGTCCTCGACCTGCGGACGGATTTCCTCATCAAAAAGGAGGTGAAAGACCCAACCGGAAAGGTCTCCATCCAGTACAGCAGTGGACGGGCGGAGGCGGAACGACTGCTCGCCTCCTTGCCGCCCCTGGGCCTGGCCGCCTACCGGGTGAAGTACGGCGGGCCGGCGCAAATCCTCCTGGCTCAGTCCCGCGCCAACCCGGCCCTGCTGGATGAGGCGGCCCGCCGCTACTACCTCACCGACGCCGGGGCCGAAGCCCTCACCCGGCTGGGCGTCTCCGAACTCGACCACGGCCGCGTCGATGAGGCGGCCGACCACTTCCGCCGGCTTCTGCAACGGCCGGACGCGGCCGGTCTGCCGCCGCTGGCGCTGTTCGAGGCCGCCCTCGCCTTTCACGCCGTCGGCGACTCGACCCGTGAAACCCAGGCGATGCAGCTCCTCGACCACCGACTGCCCCCCGCGGGCCTCAAAGTCGGCGGCCAGCTGCTCAACAACGGCGACTTCGAGAAAGAGGTCGCCCGCTGGCCCGTCGCCGCCGCCGTCGCCTCCTCGGATTGGCCGATGTTCCGCGGCGACGCCCGTCGCACCGGACGCGCCGACGGCGAATTCCCGATACTGGAAGTCCGCGGTCAAACCAGTACCGCTGACGGCCTACGCCGAGGTCGCCAAGACCCTCGCCCCGCCGTCCAACACCGTTCCCGTCGCCGGTCCCATGCTGCCCGGCTTCGTCCCCATCGCCGTCGCCGGCAAGATCATCTATCGCGGGCCGGACGGCCTCCACGCCCTCGACGCCGCATCCGGCAAGGAACTCTGGCGCCCGCGGCGCGGCGCCGGGCCATCCGTCCCTGTGTCTGGCCGCGATGCTCAAGGACGACAACCAGCGCCTCCAGCTGCTCAGCCAGTGGCTGCCCAAGTACGCCGGCTTGCCCAGCCTGCTCGACGAGAACGCCACCCTCGGCGCCCTCAGCAGCGACGGCCGACACGTCTTCTACATTGAGGACGTTCCGGTCCCGGCCCATCCCAACGACGTGATCGCCCTGCAACAGCCGCAAGGCCCGCAGGGTATCGGCCACCCCTATTTCAGCTCGCTGGAGGAGACGCTGTACCACAACCGGCTCCGAGCCGTGGACGCGCAGACCGGCGAGTTCTGTTGGGAGGTCGGCGCCTGGGAAAGGGCGGCGTCCGCGCCGCCGCCCGAACTCGCCAACGTCTTCTTCCTCGGGCCGCCGTTGCCCGTCGGCCGGCGCCTGTTCGCGCTCGTCGAGCAAACGGCCCTGGAACAAAAGCTGCCCAAGAACAAGGATCTCGTCCTGCTTTGCCTCGATCCCGACACCGGCCGGCTGCTCTGGTCGCAGGACGTCGCCTCGGCCGCCGACCCGCTGTGGCTGGACCCGGCCCGCCGGATGCAGCCGGTCCACCTGGCCTACGGCGACGGCGTCCTCGTCATCCCCACCAACGCCGGCTCCGTGGCAGCGATCGATCCGCTCACCCACGACCTGCTCTGGGCGTCACGTCTACCGCGAGCCGACGCCCAACCCCAACGGCTTCCCGGGCTTCGACCCCAACCAATTACGAGGCGGCCTGGAAGGGCGCGGCCCCCATCTTGCAGGGCGACCGCGTCATCCTGACCGCGCCGGACGGCGACTCGATCCTTTGCCTCAACCTGCGCGACGGCGCCCAGCTCTGGAAAGCCCCGGGCGACCGACGACGACCTCTACGTCGGCGGCGTCTTCGCCGATCCGGCCGGCGGCGACAAGGTGCTGGTCGTCGGCCGGACGCAATGCCGCACCCTGAGCCTGGCCAACGGCGAGGAAGTTTGGAAGCGGCCTGGCGACCGGGCCTCCGTCCGGGCTAGGGACGGCGCGCGGTCATCAGTATTTGTTGCCGTTGCGCAAGGGCGCCATTTTCGCCATCGACGTGGCCAACCCCAATGCTTCAACCGTTCTGGAGGGCCGGGCCGGCGATCCTCCGCCGGGCAACCTCATTTTCCACGGCGGCGACCTGTGGTCGCAAAGCGCCAGGGCCGTGACGGCCTATCAGCGCCTCGGCGCCGATCTGGAACTCTTGACGGCCGCCATCGCTAGAGACCCGAAGAACGCCGCCGCGCGCATCGACCGCGGCCGGCTGCTGTTCAGCGAAGGGGACGTGGCAGGCGCCGTCGAGGACTGGCGCATCGCCCTGAACGAAAACCCGCCGCCCGCGCTGGCCGCCCCAACCCGCGAACGCCTCTACCAGGCGCTGACGATCCTGCTCCGGCAGAACTTCGCGGAGAACGAGAAGCTCCTCGGCCTGTACGAATCGCTGTGCCGCGTGGCGCCGCCCCGGCGCCACGCCGGAGAAGATCCGGGACTGCCAGGGCGAGCAGCACCGCCGCCAGATCAACCTGCTCGCCGTCACCGCCCACGGCCGTGAGACGCAGGGCCGCGTGGACCTCGCCCTCCAGGAATACAAAAAGATATTCGCCGCCACCGTCCCCCAGGAGCGGATGAGCACCACCGACGACCCACTGGCGCAGGGGCGGCCGGATCTGTGGGTGGGGCGGTTGGCGCAAACGCGGCCGGACTTGTGGGTGCAGGGCCGCATCGCCGATCTGGTGCGCGAGGCGGCGCCGCAACAGCAACAGGTGCTGAAGGCCCAGATCGATCAGGACTGGCAGGGCGCCCGCTCCGCTGATGGGGAGGCGGGCCTTGTTCGCTTCATCGCCCTGTATGGCGGCGTCGCCGGCCCGCTCGGCGCTCATGCCCGCGAGGCCCGGCTGCTGCTGGCCGAACGGTGGATGGACGACCACGACCGCCGCCACGCCCTCGACGCGGAGCTTCAGCTGCACTGGCTGCGCGACCAGAGCGATTCGCCCGAGACGGCCGCCGCCGCTCAGTACGCCCAGGCCCGCCTGCTGACGCGAATCGGCCTGCTCGCCGACGCCGTCGATGCCTACCGCGCCCTGGCCCGCGACTACCCCGCCGTCCGCCTCCCCGACGGCCGAACCGGCGCCGCTCCGCTCGAAGACCTCGCCGTCGATAAGCGCTTCGTCGCTTATCTCGACGACCCCTTCGCCGGTCGGCCGACCGGCCGAGTCAGGGTGATGGAGATCGCGGATCACAATACGCCGCAATCGCAGGACCTGCCCTGCGATCCGTCCGACGGCGTCGTCCCTCCCTCCTGTCGCCATCTGCGCTTCACCATCGATCCGCAGACGTACGCCCTCAAGGTCGCCAGCACGGACGGCGGTTCGGAGACGTGGTCGGCCCCGCTGCCGGTCCCGACCGCGTTCCTTCAGCAACTCTTCGCCCAGTACGGCGGGTTCGCGCCCACCTACGAGGCGAACGACCATTTCCTGGTGATCACGCTCGGGCCAATTCTTGTCGGCGTCGATCGAATCGAGCGTCGCGCCCGCTGGGTCCGCAGCCTGCTGCCGTCCGACCTGCCCTCCGGCGTCCAGGTCTTGCAGATAACGAACGGCGGAGCGGACGGCAGCGTCTGGATGCAGACTTCCGACGGCCTGCCCAATCAGCGTCTGGGGCTGCTCGGTCCAATCGGCCCCAACGGCGTCATCGTCCAGACCCGGTCGGGCGTGGCCGCCCTCGATATTTCCACCGGCGACTGCGCTGGCTGCGAACCGAGACGGCGCCGATGCTGACCGGGTTCGGCGACGCGGAGCATCTTTACCTCGTCGAGTCGCACTCTGGCGGCGACGCCTTCGGGGTTCGGGCCGTGCGCACCGCCGACGGCGTATCGACGCACATCGCCGACGCCGCCGACGTTTACAACCATCACCTGCGCACGCTTGGTCGCTGCATCCTGGCCGCGACGGGGGGAGGCGACGACGATTCCCCGCTGGAGGTCCGCTATTACGACGTCCAGGCGGGGAAGGATCTGTGGCGGGGATCGTATCCGCCGCACAGTCACGTCCTGGAATCGTCGGTCCCCGAGCTGACCGCCGTCGTCGCGCCGGACGGGACGGTGACGGTCGTGGATCTGACGACGTGCAAGGAGGCGGCGAAACTGTCCCTCGACAAGAAGGACGTCAGCGACCCGAAAGGCCAGAATCAGCTCGTCCGCGGCATGTTGCTGCGCGATCGGACGCAGTATTACGTGGCCCTTCAGACGCTGCCCGGCCCGAAGGCGGTCGCTCTCGGCGACCCCGCCCCGAACTTCATCGGCACGATCAAGTTCACCCAGGTCAACGGCATGATCTACGCCTTCGACCGCACAACCGGTAGTCGGAACTGGGCCACGAACGGGCCGATCGAGGAAGAGTTTCTCTTGCTGGATCTGTTCGAGGAGTCGCCGGTGCTGCTGATGACGGCCCTGCAGGCGCGGCCGACGATGGGCGTGCCGGGCGCGCCGGGCGGCAACCCGATCCAGGTGGCCTGCACGCGCAGCATCGACAAGCGAACGGGTAAGGTGCTGTACCGGAAGGAAGAGGCCGACAACAACAACGCCGACCAGTTCTACCTGCTCCAGGTGGAAGCCCGGACGGGGACCGTCGATCTCGTCAATTCCACCATGCGGCTGCGTCACGTCATCGAGTCAGTCAAGGGAGCGGGTTCCTGAAGAGGGGAAGAGGGGAAGAGGGGAAGAGGGGAAGAGGGGAAGAGGGGAAGAGGGGAAGAGGGGAAGAGGGGAAGAGGGGAAGAGGGGAAGAGGGGAAGAGGGGAAGAGGGGAAGAGGGGGAAGAGGGGGAAGAGGGGAAGAGGGGAAGAGGGGAAGAGGGGAAGAGGGGAAGAGGGGAAGAGGGGAAGAGGGGAAGAGGGGAAGAGGGGAAGAGGGGAAGAGGGGAAGAGGGGAAGAGGGGAAGAGGGGAAGAGGGGAAGAGGGGAAGAGGGGAAGAGGGGAAGAGGGGAAGAGGGGAAGAGGGGAAGAGGGGAAGAGGGGGAAGAGGGGAAGAGGGGAAGAGGGGAAAGGCATGGGGGAGAGAATCAAATCGCACTGTGATCTTGAGGTGTATCGCCTGGCGTTCGACGCGGCGATGCAACTCTTCCGATTGAGTAAGGGTTTTCCAAGAGAGGAGATATATTCTTTAACGGATCAGGTGCGGCGATCCTCCCGCTCGGTCTGCGCCAACCTTGCTGAGGCCTGGCGCAAACGGAGATACCGGGCCTCTTTCATCAGCAAACTATGCGATGCCGAAAGTGAAGCAGCAGAAACGCAAGTGTGGGTAGAATTCGCCGTGAAGTGCGAGTATTTGCCGCGCGATGAAGCCGTTGCCTTGTACCAGAACATTGAATCGGTACTGAAAATGATCGTCACCATGATCGCCAACCCGGATTCATTTCTCATCCCTCCACAGAAATGACCGTTCCCCTCTTCCCCTCTTCCCCTCTTCCCCTCTTCCCCTCTTCCCCCGCCGTCGCCCCGACCGCTTGTCTTAACAGCTGCAATCGCAAGGACTTCCGATGAAGCGGCCCGGCCCGGCCTGCCGATACCCATCTCTGGTGGGCCAGGCGTCCGCCCCCACCCCACGAACCGACCCGTCCGGTTTCAAGCGACCGACCCCCCGCGCACACGGGAGCCGAGGAGGCGACCCAAATGATCGGCGAGGACGTGATGGTTTCGAGTGCCGAAGCCGAGCAACTCCGCCAACAGCTGCTTCAGGCCCAAAAACTCAGCAGCGTCGGCGCGCTGGCCAGCAGCGTCGCCCACGAATTCAACAACATCCTGACCACCATCATCAACTACGCCCGCCTGGCCCTCCGCACCACCGGCGACGAGGCGGCCCGCACCCAGGCGCTGGAAAAGATCCTCAAAGGCGGTCAACGCGCGGCCGTCGTCATCAACAGTATGCTCGGTTTCGCCCGCAGCAACTCCACCCAGCGCGAGCGCACCGATCTCATCGCCGTCGTGGACGAGGTGCTGATCCTCACGGAGAAAGACCTCAGCAAGCACCGCATTCAAGTCGAGAAGAAAGTGCAAGGCCGGCCGCACGCCCACGTCGTGGCGTCCCAGGTCGAGCAAGTGCTGCTCAACCTCATCATCAACGCCCGCCAGGCCATGCCGCGCGGCGGCCGGTTGCGTATGGAAGTGCGCGAGAACGCTCGATCGGGCATGGTCGAGCTGATCGTGGCCGACACCGGCGTGGGCATTCCACCGGAGCGGCTGCGGTTGATCTTCGAGCCGTTTTACACCACCAAGGAGCCGGACGACAACGGCCACGGCGGCACCGGACTGGGCCTGAGCGTCTGCCGCCAGATCATCGAGCAGCATCAGGGCCGCATCCGCGTCGAAAGCCTAGTCGGTAAAGGCTCGACGTTCACCGTCAAGCTGCCGGTCCTGCCGGAGGAAGCCAAGGGGCCGGAGACGGTCGCGGAGGAATAACAGCGCCGCGCCTATCCGACGTGGTCGGGACCGCGACCGTCAGGGAGCGGGGCGAGGTACAAGAACCTCGCCCCGCTCCCTGACGGTCGCGGCTCCGACTTTCGCGCCGCACCGTTTCTCAGGGTTCCGAGGTCGCATCATGGGTTTCTTCTCGGGCCGCGTTACGTTCCTGCGCTGCCGGGTCAACGGCCCTTCGCCGCGCCTGTTCGGGCCGGAGCATCTGGAACGTCTGCAAGGGCTGGCCATCGGCAAACAACGTCTGGCCGCCTCCGACGGCGTCGAGGTCGGCTGGACGGCCGGCGACCACGTCCTCGACACGTCTTTCGAGCTGGAAAAGAACGTCGTCAACGACGCCCTCCATTTCTGCATCCGCATCGACGTCGCAAAAGGTTCCGTCCGACCTGATGCGGGCCTACGCCGCGGTGGAGCTGAAGGCGCTGGCCGCGTCCAACCCGAGCGGTATCCCCAGCGCCGGCCAGAAGCGCGAGGCCCGGCAGCGGGCGAAGGAGCGACTGGAAGAAGAAGCCGCCGACGGCCGATACTTGCGCCGCAAGGCATACCCGCTTCTGTGGGACGCCCCGTCCAACGAACTGCTCGTCGGCACGACTTCCGTCACCGTGATGGATCGGTTGCGATTGCTGTTCGAGCAAACGTTCGGCGTCGGCTTCGAGCCGCTGGGGGCCGGCCGGCAGATGTTCCGCCTGGCGGAAGTCCGGCGGCAGACGCGCGGCGTAGACGATGCGGCGCCGGCGCCGTTCATGCCGGGCGCGTCGCCGACGGGGGTGGCGTGGACGCCGGACGAGGCCAGCCGCGATTTTCTGGGCAATGAATATCTGCTTTGGCTGTGGTATGTGCTCGACGCGGAGTCCGATGCGATCGCGCTGGGCGACGGCTCGGAGGCGTCGGTGATGCTGACGCGGACGCTGGTGCTGGAGTGCCCGCGCGGCCAGACCGGCCGGGAGAGCATCACGCAGCGACGGGCCGACGCACTTGCCGGAGGCGCGGCGGGCCGTCCAGTCGGGTAAGCTGCCGCGCAAGGTCGGCCTGATCGTGGCGCGGCACGACCAGCAATATGAGCTGACCTTGCAGGCGGAGACGATGGCGGTGAGCGGCGCCCGGCTGCCGCCGCCGGAGGCCGACGACGAGCGCGCCCGGCTGGAGGAGCGCGTGACGCAGCTGCGCCATCTGCTGGAAACGCTCGACCTGATGTACGACGGGTTCAGCCAGCGGCGGGCGAGCGACGCTTGGCCGAAGGAACTGGCCCGGATGCAGAAATGGCTGCAGCGCGAGGACCCGCGGCGGCTGTCGGCCATCGGCTGACGCCGGCGCTAGCCGTGGCCGTTGCGCTCTTGGCGCATTTCTCCTCGTCTCCTCGTTTCCGAACTCTGTTCGGGAACGCACTCCACGAAACTCCTGTTTCGCATCTGGCTCGGGGGCGGGACGTTCGTGCCCGAACTCCTGTTCGGGCACAAGGGAGACTTCGGTCTGACGGAGCGCGGGTTTCGCGGATCAATCGAAGTAGCGGAAGCGGAGGATGCAGAAGAACGCGTTGAAGGCGTCCTTCAGGCCGATCTTCTTGCCCTCTTCGTAGGTCCGCCCGGAATAGCTGATCGGCACCTCGTAGATGCGCCAGGCCGGTTTGCGCTTGCGCGATCTTGGCGGTGATCTCCGGCTCGAAGCCGAAGCGGTCCGACTTGAGAGTGATGCCCTTGCAGCACCTCGCGGCGGAAGACCTTGTAGCAGGTTTCCATGTCGGTCAGGTTCAGGTCGGTGAACATGTTCGACATCAACGTCAGCAGCTTGTTGCCGATCGAGTGCCAGAAGTAGAGCACCCGGTGCGTCTCGCCGATGAAGCGGGAGCCGTAGACCACATCGGCCCGGCCCTCGACGATCGGCTGGATGAGCTTCGGGTACTCGGCGGGGTCGTACTCCAGGTCGGCGTCCTGAACGATGACCACGTCGCCGGTGGCATAGCGGAAGCCTTCGCGCAGGGCGGCTCCCTTGCCCTGGTTGCGCGGCTGGTAAATCACGCGCAAATCGCCGTCGGCCTCCAGCTCCCTCAGGATGTCGCGCGTGCCGTCCGTGCTGCAATCATCGACGAAGATGATCTCTTTTGGAATGTCCACGGCCCGCACGCGGCGCACCACTTCGCCGATCCAGCGCTCCTCGTTGTAAACGGGGATGACGACCGAGAGCTTGAACCCGGTTGGCAGAGGGTAAATGCCGAGCTGGCGGCAGGCCGGTTCGCCGAGCAAACGGTGCAGCAGGGCCAGGCGCTCGGCGGGCGTCCGAGGCTCCGGGAACGGGGGGGCTTCTGGAGCATGACCGTTGGCGGCGTGGCCGTTCGTTCCGTTCGCACTGTTACTGTGGAGGACCATCCTCGTTTTTCCCCTCGGGAACCAGGCGACGGGCTTCCATGTCGGCGGCGGATTATTGAGCGGCGCCGCCACGGGGTCAAGGCGAGTATGACGACCTTGACATTCGCAACCGGGAGGCATACCGTCGGCCGCGTGAAGAGGCGGCGAGGAGTCCGCCCCGCCGGAGGGGCGGGGTTGCCGCGCCCTTACCAACGGAGTCGGCGCATGGCTGCATCCCCGACGGCAGGCGTCCCCCTGTGCGACATACTGGCCCAGTTCCGCGAGCTGCGGCCGCAATTCGAGGCGGCCGTGGCCCGCGTGCTGGAGTCCGGGCAGGTCATCCTCGGCCCGGAGGTGGCCGCACTGGAAGAGGAGGTCGCCCGCTATTGCGGCGACGGCCCGCGGCGTCGGCTGCGGATCCGGTACCGACGCCCTGTCGCTGGCCCTGCACGCCCTGGAGATCGGCCCCGGCGACGAGGTCATCCTGCCCACCTTCACGTTCTTCGCCACGGCCGGCGCCGTCTGCCGCACCGGCGCGCGGCCGGTCTTCGTGGACATCGACCCGGCGACCTACAACCTCGATCCGTTCCAGGTCGAAAGCAAGATTACGCCGAGAACGCGGGCGGTGCTGGTCGTGCATCTGTTCGGCCAGTGCGCCGACATGGAGCCGCTTTGGAACGTGGCGGAACGGCGCAACCTGATCATCGTGGAGGACGCGGCCCAGGCGCTGGGGTCGGAGTACCAGGGCAAGCGGGCCGGCAGCCTGGGCGGCCTGGGTTGCCTGAGCTTCTATCCGACCAAGAACCTGGGCGGCTTCGGGGACGGCGGCATGGTCGTCACCGGCGATCCCGCCTGGGCGGAGCGCATGACGTGCCTGCGCGTCCACGGCATGGAGCCGAAGTACTACCACAAGTACATCGGATGGAACGCCCGGCTGGATGCCCTGCAGGCGGCGCTGCTGCGCGTGAAGCTGCCGCACCTGGACCGCTGGATCGAGGCCCGGCAAGCGGCGGCCCGTCGATACGACGGGCTGATCGAGGAGCACCATCTCGGCCAGTTCCTGCGTCGGCCGGTCGTGCGGCCGCAGCGCCGGCACACGTTCAACCAGTACGTGGTGCGCGTGGCCGACGGCCAGCGCGACGCCCTGGTCGGCTGGCTGAAGGGGGAGCGGATCGGCTGCGAGATCTACTACCCCGTGCCGCTGCACCTCCAGGAGTGCTTGTCCTATCTCGGACATCGAACCGGAGAATTTCCCGCGGCCGAGGAGGCGTGCGGCGACGTGCTGGCGCTGCCGATGTTCCCGGAAATCACGATCGAACAACAGAGCCGCGTCGTCGGCAGCTGCGCCGCCTTCGTGCGGCAGCGGCGCCGCATGGCGGCGTGAATCCCGGCGCGGCGAGCGGCGCGGCGTAAGCCCGCCGTGCTTCGATCAGCACGGCGGGCTTACGCCGCGCCGCTCGCCTGAAGTCTTCATGATTCGGAAGGAGAAGATGCGATGCCGGTCGCCAGCGAGCCAGCGGACGCGGGCCAACCTTTGTCGGCCCCGGCCGGCCCCTCGGACCTCGCGGAACACTACGACCTGACGATCAGCCATCCCGCCGTGGACGCCCCGCAGTTCGCCGCCTTCGACCGCTGGCTGTCGCGCGCCGCCCATGACCTCGGCTTGTCCTGCGCCTTGATCCACGATGCCGTCGTCCACGAAACCGTCCGCCGGCTCGGCGAGGGCCGCCTGACCATCGGCTATCACCTCGACTACCACGCGCTGTGGCACGTCGCCGACGACCCCTACGCCCGGCTGGCCGAAGCGGTGGAGGACGCCGGCGGCCGTTCCGTCAACCCGCCGGCCCGCTCGCGCGCTTTCACCGACAAGGCGGCCGCTCATGCGGAGCTGACGCGCCACGGCCTGGGCGCGCCGGCGACGGTGATCGTGCGACCCTGGACGGCCGATCGGACGCTGACCGTGGACGAGCGACGACGGCTGCGCCTGGACGAGCCGGGCGGCCGCGTCTACGTGAAGCCCGCCAACGGCTTTTCCGGCGCCGGAGTGGTGCGCGTGGACGGCGCCGACGCCGCCGGCCTGACTACCGCCGTGACCGCGGCCCGCAACCACGACCGGCGCGACGCTTACCTGATCCAGCAGGAAGTGCGGCCGCCAGTGCTGATGGGCGACGACGGCGCCGAGCGGCCGGCTTACTGGCGCGTCCTGAGTTATTTGGGAGAATTGACGCCGTTTTGGTGGGGTTCGCAGCAGAGCATCGGCCACGGTCGGATGAGCTACCGGCTGGCGACGCCGCATGAGGTCTGGCGCCTGCGGCTACAGCCGGTGCTGGCGTATGCGAAACAGCTAGGCGAGTTGTCGGGTCTGGAATGGTTCTCGACGGAACTGTGCCTCGGCGACGGCGTTGAGGAAAGCCGCTTCGCCGTGACGGGCGCCGACGGCCGGGAGAGGCCGGTGCTGGCCATCGACTATCTCAACGACCAGTGCGACGTGGACGTGCAGAGCCGCTGGGCCGGGGCGCCGCCGGACGACGTGGTGCGCGGCTACGCCCGCCGCTTCGCCCGCACGGCCTGGGAAGTCAAGCAGGCGAGGATAGGGCGGCCGGAGGGCGCTCTTCCCCTGAGACTGGCCGCGTGAATGTCCTAAAATGAAGCCATGCTCCTCGGCTACAACACCAACGGCTTCGCCCACCACCGCCTTGAGGACGCTATCGTTCTCCTAGCGGAGCTGGGATATCGCAGTACTGCTCTCACGCTCGATTACCACGCACTGAATCCCTATGACCCCAACTTGCCGCGTCAGCTGGCGGCGGTGAAGTCGCTGCTGGAGACGCACGGGCTGCGCTCGGTCGTCGAAACCGGTGCCGCGCTTCCTGCTCGACCCCCGCCGCAAGCACCAGCCGACGCTGCTCAGCCCGGTGCCCGAGCGCGACCGCCGGCTCGACTTTCTCAAGCGGGCCGTGGACGTGGCCGCCGAACTCGGCTCCGACGCCGTGAGCTTCTGGTCGGGCGCCCCGGCGAGCCGGGTTGCGTCAGCGCCCGGCGCCGCTTCGCCGGAACAGTTCATGGACCTTCTGGCGGACGGCTGCTTGCAGCTGTGCCGGCACGCCGAGGCCCGGCGGATGCGCCTGGCTTTCGAGCCGGAACCGGGGATGCTCATCGACACGATGGAGCGCTACGCCGAGCTGCGCGGGCGCGTGGATCATCCCCTCTTCGGCCTCACAATCGACATAGGCCATCTGCATTGCCTGGGAGAAGTCCCCATTGCAGACCAGCTGCGGCGCTGGTGTGAACGACTCTGGAACGTCCACATTGAGGATATGCGCCGCGGCGTCCACGACCACCTCCTGTTCGGCGGAGGAGAAATCGACTTCGGCGAGGTGATGGGTGCGCTGAAGGAGATCGGCTACGCGGGGGGCGTCCACGTTGAATTGAGCCGCCACAGCCATGACGCCATCGAAACGGCCCGGCGGGCGCTGGCGTTCCTGCGCCTCCGGGCCGTCTGACGGGTCGCCTGCCCGATTACAATTTCAGCTGCGGCCAACCGTCTGAGGAGGGCGGCGCCTTCGGCGCGTTCTTGAGATCGACTGCCAGCGGAGGATCGGGAACGAAATCCTCCGCGGTCAACTCCAGCACTTCTTCGTCGGCCGCCGGGCGTCGAGTCGCGGGTCGTTCGCACAGGGCCGTGGAAGGCACCGGGACGGCCACCGGCAGCGCCATCGGCGGGGCGGCTCTGTTTGCGGGACGGCGGCCGAGTTGGCCCTTGCGGTTGAGGGAAGTCAGCGCGAAAATCAGGGCCAGGCCGGCGACGACGATGAGAGCGGCGACGGGAAGGCCGTAGGCGAGAACCAGGTCCGACGACGATTTCTCCGCGGCCGGCGGGGCGCTTGCCTGGTGCTGGGTGTTGGCGTCCGGTTGCTGGGCCGGTTCGGCCGGCGGCTGGGCGGCTCGGCGGGCGGGTCGGCCAGGGGCGGAGGCGGCGGGTTCTCGAAGCGCACCGGGACATGTGGCGGCTGCACCGCCGGGGCCGGCGGCTGCACCGGCGGTATGGCCGGCGGTTTGACGACAGGCGGAGCTGCCGGCGGAACGGCGGCCGGGGCCGGGGCCGGGGCCGGGTCGGTCGTGAAGATCAGGCCCAAGGCGCTGGCGTGTTCGTCGTTCTGACTGCCGGAGATGCCGATGACGGGGGAGCCGTCGCCGCCCACGGCGGCCTCGCCGCCGCCGGTGCGATCGCCGACCCAGTCGCTCTCATAAGACTGATCCGGGTCGAGCTTGCCGTCCTTGATTCGCATGAACGTCACGGAGAGGCCGTTAATAAGCAGCCCGGAGCGGAGGGTGAGGCGGCCCACCGCGTAGCCGGGCCGCGCCCGCACGTGGACGACGTGCAGCACTTTGGTTTTCAACTGCGTTTTCTTTGTACCGGGCTTGTCGTGGAAAAGGCCGTGATCCGGAAGCACCTCGTCTCCGTGGGCGGTCTCGAAGACGGCGCGGTAGGCGTAAATCGTTTCGATGTCGAAGAATTTGCCCAGGCCGAGGTCGAAGCCGATGAGGACGCCCGGCTCGGAGGGGGATTCGGTGAAGTCCCCCTTCTTGTTGTCGAAGCCGAGGGTCTTGCTCTGCACGAGGCGGCCGTCGGCGATGGCGGATCGGGCGGCCTCGAGGAGCGGCCCCAGCTCGTCGGCCGGGGGAGGGGCGGCGGGGGCGGCGGAACTGAGCAAGGCCGCCGCGACCAGTGCGGCCGCGATCGGCGCGGCGGCACGGTGGAATCGATCACCTTGGGAACCGTGCATGTCGTACTCCGGCCAGGGCGCCGGGAAGGAATAGCCCGGCGATGGGAAACGAATCGGCGCGACCGCGAGCGGCGATCGACCGGCTTGCTAAACCATAGCACAGGCTTTGGTTGGAGGGCGGCCGGATGCGCAAACGCGGGCGCTCAGGCCGCTTCCAGCCTGGACGGCGGTTCGATCAGGGCCAGCGACGTCGCCGCGAAGCTGCGGACGCCCGCGTCGGGATCGCTCAGCGCGGTTCGCAGGGCCGGCACGGCCGCCGTCGCCTCCGGGCCGAACTGGCCCAGCGCCACAACCGTGCGCCGCCGCACGCCCTCGTCGGCGTCGCCCAGCGCGGCGGCCAGGGCCGGAATGGCTTCGCTCGCCTCCGGGGCGAGATCGCCCAGCACCAGCGCGGCCATTTTCCGCACCACCGGCCGTTCGTCCTTCAGCGCCGCCGTGAGCGGTTCCACGACGCTCCAACCCTGCCTGCCGAGGTGGACCAAAGCGACGGCGGCCTGGACGCGCTCCAGGCGGTCGGCGCGACCCAGCCCGTTGATCCGCTCGGCGACATGGGCTTCCTTGTGAAGAGGGGTTGCGCTCATTCCGCCTCCGTGATATGGGGACCGGACGGCCGGGCGGTTCATACCAAGGCCGGGGAGGCGCGGCAAGACCGGCTGCGCCGCCGGTGGGTACGGCCACGGGCAAGCGGGCGCCGTCCGCGTTATGATAGGATTCCGCGAACGGTAGGAGGCCGGCGGTGAACCGCCGTCCGACGCCCTGCGTAGTGGAGGAAACCGGCGTCCCGCACCCGCCTGGACGCGCGGGCGGTTTGGGCGCCCTTCTGGAAGGAGTTCGTGACATGACGAAGTGGTCGCATCTCGCCCTGCCGTCGCTGGCTTTGCTGGCGGCCGGCCTCGCTTCCGGGGGGTGTTCCCCGACATCGACCGAGAACCATAACCCTCCGCCGGTCAACCAGGCTCCGCCTCCGGGCAACCCGGGGCGCCGTCTGGGGCCGACGCCGGTCCCGCGTCGGGACTCAAACCAATCATGAAGAAAATCGGCGGCAAGGGGCCGGAGGGGCTGTGGCCCAAGATCGGCTCCGAGCTGAACAGCAACTCGCCGCCGTGGGACGACGTTCAGGCCCAGACGAAGGAGTTCGCCGATCTGGCGGCGAACGTGGGCAAGAACAACCCGCCGAAGGGAAGCAAGGAATCGTGGGACCAGAAGGCCCAAGATTTCGCGGCCGAAGCCGCGGACCTGAACACCGCCGCCCAGTCGAAAGATGTGGACAAGGCCAAGGCGGTCCAGATGAAAGTAAACAATTCCTGCAGGGACTGTCACATGGCCCACCGCGGCCGGCCGGGCGCCTGAACGTCTGGTTCTGGCGGGAATCGTGAGCGACGGAAGAAGGCCGTCGCTCACGATTCGCTGCCGAACAGGGAACAAGGACCTCTCAAGTCGTCTTCGTGGCCGTAAGGGTGGTGGTTCCGGTGTTGCCCGTCGTGGGGTCGGTGGCCGTGGCCGTGTAGGTGATGGTCCCGTCATTCAGACCGCTGACATCGATGCCGGTCGCCGTCCAGTTCCCCGAGCTGTCCACCGGGGCCGTCACCGGTGCGGTGGTGGTCGTCCCGTCCGTGGCCGTCACCGATACCGAATCGCGGACCACCGTCGTGCCCGAGGCGCTGGTGTCCGTATCATTCGACGAATTGATCGGGTCGGTTACCGAGGTGATGATTACGGTCGGGGCCGCCGTGTTCTTGGTGGTCGTCGCGGTTGCAGTGCCCGTGTTGCCCACGGAGTCGGTGGCGGTTGCGGTGTAGGTGATGGTCCCGTCATTCAGACTGCTGACGTCAATGCCGGTCGCCGTCCAGTTCCCCGAGCTGTCCACCGTGGCCGCTACTGGACTGGTGGTCGTGGTTCCGTCGCTGGCCGTCACCGAAACCGTGGCGCCGACCTCGGTCGTGCCCGAGGCGCTGGTTTTCGTCTGGTTCGCCTGGTCGATCAGGCTCGTCACCGAGGCGATGGAGACGGGCGCCACCGTATCCTTGGTCGCCGTCTGGCTGGCGGTGAGCGTGTTGCCGGCCGCGTCGGTGACGGTCGCCGTGTAAGTGATCGAGCCGTCGTTCAGGCTGCTGACATTGATGCCGGTCGCCGTCCAGGGCCCGTTGGTCCCGGCCGTCGTCGTCACCGCTGTGCTGGCGTTGGTCCCGTCGGTGGCCGTCACGGAGATCGAGTCGCCGACGGCGGCCGTGCCCGTGACGGTGGTGTTCGTTTCGTTGGATTCGTTGATCGGGTTGGTCACGGTGCTGACCGTCAGAGGCTCGACGGTCACCTGGAACGAAGTCTGCACGCTGGCGCCGAACTGGTCGGTGGCCTGCACCGTGATCGTGGCCGTGCCCGACTGGCCGACCGGCTGCACCGAGAGCACCTCGGGGTGTCCTGCCTCGGGCTGGACGCTGACCAGCGATGGGTTGCTGTTGCCCACCACCGAGTAGGTCAGCGACTCGTCTTGCTTGACGACCTGCACGCTGTTGATGACGAGGTAATCGCTCGGCGTGGTGTTCGTCGGGAAGTCGGTCAGGTTGGCGGAAGAGCTAATAGGCAGCGTGGCGAACGCGGAGTTGAACGCGCTCTCGTCCTGGACCGGCGTGGACTGCAGAGCCTGGAACACCGCCTGGCTCGTCGGGTCCGAGGCGACGCTGCCGAAGACGGCGAAGTTGCCGGCGAGCGAACTCGAGTTGTCCGCCAGGTTGAAGAAGAACTCGCTGGTGGCCCCGTTCGCGTTGTTGCCGGGCTGGGCCATGGCCAGCGTCCCCAGCGTATCCTGGGAGCTGTCGCTGGCTTCGTCCGTCAGGAGCGGATCGTTGGCGTTGGCGACGGCCGGGAATGTGACTCCGCCTCCAGAAGCGGCCTGAACGCCGAAGCCGCCGCCCTGTAGGACCGGGGGGTTGGTGTCCAGACGGTGGAAGATCGTGTCGTCGTAGCGGCTGTTCTCGACGTAATCGAGGAAGTTGGCCACCGTCTGTGGGGCCGCGGCGTCGTCCAGGTTGACGGTCATGGGGCCGTCGGACGTGTTGAAAATCACCTGGCTGTTCGTCATGTCGGGGTCGCTGAAGTTGGCGGCCAGGTCGATCGTCGTGGTGGAACCGGAGGCGAGGGTGACACCGGCGATCGGCGTACTCACGACGGGCGGGCTGTTGGCGGTGGCGCCGGCCGTGGGAAGCCCCAACGTGGCGGTCGTGGAGGTGGCGAGGAAGTCGCGCAGGGAAATCAACTGCGGCGCCAGGCCGCCAACGTCCACGTTCTGCACGGTGTTTTGCCCGGCGACCACGGACACTCCAGCGACAGCGCCGCCCTGGACGAGGGTGGCGTCCTGCGTCGCAACCAGCTCGTAGGAGCCTGCCTCGACGCTGCGGAAGGCGAAATCACCCTGCGCGTCGGTCGTGGCGTTCATGTTCACGGCGTCGCCCTGGTTCGACGTGCCGATCAAGGACACCTGGATTCCCTGCAACGAGACTTGCTGGGAGATGACGACGCCGCTGACGGTCCCGAGCGTGCTGGCCGACGGCACGACGCGTTCTTCTAGTGAACACAGCTCCAGGCGAACCGTGGGCCGGGGCCGCGCCCCGGATCGATGCGGCCGCCGATCGGCAAGACGACGGAGGATGTTCCACAAGGGATTGACGACTCGGCGCATGAGATTTTCTCGACTTATTCTTCGCTGTCCGTGGAAGGTCGTATGGCGGGCTGACTCAGGTCACTATAGCAGAGCCGAATCAAGGTGTGCAAGGATGAGAATGTTCCCTCCGCGCGTCAGTCTCCGGGGAGGAGCAAAAATCGCCTCCCCTCTCGAAAGATTCACTGCCTTTTTTCGGCGATTGTGACCTCGCCCCTCAAGGCGGACTGTCGCCGCGGTTGTGCGATTTCTTCCTCCCTTCCCCTTCCGCCGGAACGCAAGGCGCAACCGGCACGCCCCGAAATTCGCGGGCTTCTCCCCGGAAAGGCAAAGTCGGTCTTCTCGGCAAGCCGATAATCCTCATGCGAACCCGCACAGGCGTTCTTCCCCCTACCGACCCCTGACGCCCTCCCTGCCGGCATTGATCCCGGAGGATAAACATGACCCGAATCACTCCCCTCACGATCCTGACGGCCTTGGTCCTCGGCGGAACGGCCTTCGGACAGCCCAGCGGCCTCTGGCCTGCCCCGGCGCCCGTCTCCGCCCCGGTTCCGGGACGGTCCCTTCGACCAGCCGGCGGCGTGTGAAACCCCAGGCTGCGCGGATGACGGCGGTCGCGTGTGGGCCGACGCCGCATATCTGCTGGGATGGGTGAAGGGAGATCCGGTTCCCCCGCTTGTCACGACCAGCCCGGCCGGAACGGCGCGGACGTCGGCCGGCGTCCTCGGCACGCCAGGCGTCAACGTGCTGTTCGGCGGCGGTCCCGACGACAACGAAACCCGTCAGGGCGTCCGTGCGGATGTGGGGTACTGGTTCGATCCCGAACGCCAGTGGGGGATTGAAGCCGGCATGTTCGCGCTGGAGAGCAGCACCCAGGCGTTCGGCGCCTCCTCGAACGGCAGCCCAATCCTCGCCCGGCCCTTCTTCGACGTGACGACCGGCGCCCAGAGTTCCGCCGTGATTGCGTATCCCGGCGTCTCGACCGGCTCGGTCGGCGTCTCCGACTCCGGCCGCGATTTCGTCGGCCTCAACGCGGACTTCGCCGGGAACGTCACCGACACGTCGCTCTGCCGCATCGACGCCCTGATCGGCTATCGTTTCCTGCGCTACGACGAGCGGCTGGGGGTCACGGACTCTGTGACGCCCACTTCCGGCCCATTCGCCGCCGGTACGACGATCACGTCGAACGACACTTTCGACACGGAGAACGTCTTCAACGGTCTCGATCTCGGCTTCCGAACCGAGTTCCGCTACGACGCCTGGTCGCTGGAGCTGCTCACGAAGGTGGCGGCCGGCTCCCTCCAACGAACGCTCAACACCCTCGGAACGCAGCAGGTCAGCGTGCCGGGCGCGGCGCCCGTCGTCAGTCCCGGCGGATTGCTGGCCCTTTCGAGCAACATCGGGACGGTCGCCACTCACACCCTGACCGCGGCGCCGGAGTTCGGCGTCAAGCTCGGCTGGGACGTGACGCCGAACGTCCGGGTGTTCACGGGGTATGATGCGCTGTGGTTGCTGAACGTGGGGCGGCCCGGTGAGGCGGTGGACTTCGGAATCAACCCCGGCCTGATTCCGCCGACGGCGCCGGCCGCGGGCAGCCCGTCGCGGCCTGCTTTCCTCGGGCAAACGTCCAGCGTCTGGCGCAAACGCTGTCCTTCGGCCTGGAGGTGAAGTATTAAGATTCGTCAAAACCAGTTCCCCGTTTAGCGGCGACCCGAAGGGGAGCGCGTCGGCGACGCGCTCCCCTTCGGGTCGCCGCTAAACGAAGGGATTCCTGGATGATTCCATAAGAGGCGGTAATTCGGCCGGATCACTCCGCCTTTTGCTCCGGCGGCGGCCCCGTGATGAGTCGGGCCGAGCGGTTGCGGGTGAAGTAGTCCCAGCCCCACTGCACCATCACGAGCAGCCGATTCTCGAACTCCACCAGGAAAATCAGGTGGACGAACAGCCAAGCCAGCCAGGCGAGGTAGCCGTTGAATTTCGCCCATCCGATGTCGGCCACGGCGGAATTGGCGCCGATCGTCGCCATCGAGCCGCGGTCGTGGTAGTGGAAGCGCGGCGGCGGTTCGCCGCGCAGGCGACGCCGGATCAGGCCGGCGACGTAGCGCCCCTGCTGCATGGCGACCTGAGCCACGCCCGGCAACGGCTTGCCGGTCTGGTGCGGATAGTTGGCCATGTCGCCGATCACGAACACCTCCGGTCGTCGCGGAAGACTGAGGTCCGGCGCCACGACGATACGGCCGGCTCGGTCCAACTCGCCGCCGGTCGCTTCGGCCAGCCGCGCGCCAGCGGAGACGCATCGACGCCCGCCGCCCATAGCACCGTCCGCGTCGAGATGATCTCGGTTCGGTCGCCGCTGCGAACCGTCACCTGGTCCGGCTTCACGTCCGTGACGGCGGTCCCGGTGCGGACGGTGACGCCGAGGCGGTCAGGGCGGCGGCGGCCTTGCGCGACAGGCTGGGGATATAGGCGCCAGGACGCGGTCGGCGCCTTCCAGCAGCAAGATACGGGCGCGGCTCGGCTGGATGGCGCGGAAGTCGTGTCGCATCGTTCGGTGCGCCACCTCGGCGACGGCCCCGGCCAGTTCCACGCCGGTCGCCCCCGCACCGACGAGAACAAACGTCAGCCACGCCTCTTGCTCTTTCGGGTCCGTGCTGACCTCGGCCGCCTCAAAGGCGTACAGGACGCGGCGGCGGATGGCGAGCGCATCCTCAATCGTCTTGAGGCCGGGCGCGTCTTTTCCCATTCGGGATGGTTGAAGTAGTGATGCCGGGCGCCGGCCGCCACGATCAGCGTGTCATAGCCGACGGCGGCGCCGGAGGCCAGGCGAACCTCGCGCCGGTCAAGGTCCAGTCCGGTCACGTCGCCCATGAGGACGCGGCAGTTGCGCTGCCGGCTGAGCAGGGCGCGCAACGGCGAGGCGATGTTGGCCGGGGACAGGCCGCCGGTCGCCACCTGATAGAGCAAGGGCTGAAAGAGGTGGAAGTTGCGCCGGTCGATGAGCGTCACCTCGACCGGGGCCTTGTGCAGCGCCGGGCGGTGTAGAGGCCGCCGAAGCCGCCGCCCACGACGACGACGCGATGCTTGCCTTCCATGAGGGGGTCCGCCCGGATGATCGGATGAATAAGAAGGCAGTAGGTCGGAGCCGCGACCGTGAGGGAGCGGGCGCGGTTCGTAGACGCACCCCGCTCCCTCACGGTCGCGGCTCGGAGTTCGTGCGTCCTTACTCCTTCTTCTCCTCAATCGGCTCCTTGACGGGCTGGACGAAGAAGGTGGAATTCTTGTCGGCCGACATCTTGGCCGCGTACTCGTCCGCCTCCTTCCGCTGGGGATAGGAGAAGGTCTGCACGCGAGCGTTGGAGTTGTTGAAGACGCCCCAGACGACGCGCTGGCGCACCACCTTGGGCGTGCGGACGCGCTTCGGCTTCGGCTCCTTGACCGGCTTCTTTTTCTTCTTGGGCGCTTCCTTAGCCTCTTCTCCGGCTTCGGCTTCCGCGGCGCCCTCTTCCTCTTGGTCTTCCTGCTCGTCGGACTTGTCCTCGCCCTCGCCGGGGGCTTCCTTCTTGCGCCGCTCGGCCGCCTCGAAGTCGGCGCGGAGCGCCTTGTGGTTCAGGGTGCGACGTGCCATGAATTCTCCCGCGTCTAAGGACAACGCCTCCCCGTTCCAGAGGAGGCCAAGGTTACACTATGCGGCGCGGCGGCGGCTTGCAAGAGATAAGGGTCCGGCGCGCCTGTGCTACAATGAAGGTAGTCTCTTCCTCCTTCGATTCGGGAGGCCGCCGTGTTCCGCCGCGTTGTGTTCCTGATCCTGGGCGTGCTGGAATGCCTGGCCGCGACCGTCCTGGTGGTCTTCGCCTGGGGGATGCCCGGCGCCGCCGAGGTCCACAACGGCGTCGCGCGCGTCGAGGACGTCACCGGACAGACCAGCGCCCAGGTGGCCCGCTTGCGCGAGGAGCTGCGCACCCTCCGTGAGCAGCGGCCCAAACTCCATGCGCTGGCCGAGAACCTGCGGACGCAAATGAATCTGGCGACCGACAACCTGAAGGACCAGCGCATCGACTTCGGCGGCGTCCAGACGATGGCGGAGGCGCTGGGGAACATGGCCCAGGGGCTGGACGGTCTCTCGGACATGCTCGACGCCGACAGCGTCCACCGGATCGCCGACGGCTTCAAGGGCGGCGCCGACTTCCTGGACGATCAGGTCGCCCCGGCCGCCGCCCGCGCCGCCGACCAGATCGACGAGTCCGCCGCCGCGCTGAGTTCCGACGTCCGGGAGCTGAGCCGGCTGCTCGCGCCGCCCCGCTCGACCTCAAGTCCGCCCGCCAGATTCACGACAGTCTCACTCGGTTCACCGCCAGCCTCGACCGCCTCAAAACGCGCCTCGACGTGGACAAGATCGACTCGCTGCGCGACGGCTTGCAAGGCGTCCAGGATTCGCTGTCCACGGGCGCCGACCAGGTGGAACAGGCGTCGGACCTCACCTACCCGACGGTGCGCCTGGTGGCGCTGATGCCGGTCGTCGATCTGAAACCGTTGTGGCCGGACGGCAAGAGGATCGCCGATGGCTTGCGACGGGCGTCGCGCAGCGCCGCGGACGCCAAGGTGGAACTCGACTCCCTGGACTTGAGCCTCCCGAAACTCCAGGATTCGCTGAATGCGAGCCGAAAAGTCGCCGAAACGACACGGGACGCTTTGGGAACGGCCCTGGGTCAGCAGGACCAGATCGAGCGGCTGTTGAAAGCCGCCCCCGAGGACGCCGCCCGCCTGGCGGACCAGCTGCCGCGGCTCAGCGCGGACCTGTCGCGGGTGCTGCGCGAGTCGAAGCGCCTCAAGGAAGCGTCCGGCCTGCTGCGCCAGGCGCAAAAGGGACTGGAGGATGCGGCGGGACGCTGGCCGGCGCTGCGCAAGACGTTGACCGAATCGGCCAAGCTGCTTCGCGCCGACCCAGCGCAAATGGAAGCCGCGCTGACACATCGCGGCGACTATGACAGGGCGATGAGCCAGACGATCGTTCTCGCCCGCACGTTCTCGGCCGCGCTGCCGCTGATGACGGAACAGCTGGATAATCAGCTGCGCGACCAGGAAACCTCGCTCCAGAACCTCGGCGACAGCATCGACCGGACGACCGCCGTGCTGCCGGAATGGGACCGCTCCGCATCGCGGGCGCTGGAAAGCGCCGCCTTTTGCTCTTTCTAATGGGCGCGATATTCGGTCTGCACGGGAGCTATCTGACAATAGGGCCTGGGGGCGGAGGCGGAGGGCGGTATGATTCGGTTAGCCGCGACCCGAAGGGGAGCGCGGCAAACGCGCTCCCCTTCGGGTCGCGGCTAACCGAGAGGACTTCTTCGCCGTCTCACTTCGGCGACCCGTCGCTCGGAATCGACCGGATCTTGATGTTGCGGAACGCCACGGCGCCATGATCGCCCTGGAGACCGATGAAGCCGCTGTCGTGTTTGGCGAAGTCGGCCATCTTGCGGAACTTGCTCTTGGCGATGCGTTCCTTGAAGTCGTCGCTGTTGTAGACGAAGTCGTAATATTTCACGCCGTTGACGTCCACCTCGGACTTGGCGGGCGGCGGGGCGATGACGATGCGGACGGTGTTCCATTCGCCGACGGGCTTGGTGGCGTCGAGCGGTTTGCCGGTCTTGGGATCGTTGTCGGGCTGGTAGAGCTGGTAGAGCCAGCCGCAGCGGATGGGATCGCCGGCCTTCTGGTTGTCCTCAAGCTGCACTTCCGGCCCGGTGGCCCAGATGGCTGGCCCGTCGTTGGTGACGTGGAACATGACGCCGCTGTTGCCGCCCTCGGAGATGTTGTAGTCAATAGAGAGTTCAAACCAATCGTATTTGTCCGCGGTGACGACGTCGCCGGCGTTGTGGGGGTCCACGCACGCCAGGCCCCGTCCTTGATCTGCCAGCCGGAACGGACGTCGTCGCGTTTGAAGCTGTGCCAGCCGTCGAACGATTTGCCGTCGAAGAGGAGCTTCCAGCCGGCCTCTTTCTCATGGTCGGTGAGCTGGTTGGGAGCGGATGCGGGGTCCGCCGCGCCAATGAGGCGGGAGGTGAGCAGGGCCGTTGCAATCATGCCAACGGCCAGGACGGCGGTCCATCGTAGCGTCGAATGCTTCATGGTGCAGACCTCAGGCGGAAGGGTAGGGGATGATTCGTTGCGGCGTCAACCGGGCTGTGATGAGACTATCCGGTCGGGGCGGGCGGGGCAAAGGAAATCCGGGGGAGGGCGCACGGAAGGGTGCGAGCGCCGATTCCGGGAGTCCGTTGAGGCGATTCTGCCCGTAGGGCGTCCCGGCGCCGCCCCGCGTCGCCCTCCGGTTCGCCCGCCGCCGCCGCCGCCGCGCCCCCGTCGGCTTCCTCCGCCGGCCGATCCCCTGCTTGCACGCCCCCTCCCCCAGCCCGCTCCCGATCGACTGCCCCTGGGCCAACCGCTCGGCGTAAGCCAACGCGTCGGCCCGCCGCTCGAAGGAGCCGGCCGCGTCCGAAAACGCCGCCCGCTTCGCCGCCGACCACGCCTCGGCCCGACCCGTCGCCAGGTGCGCCCGCACCCCGGCCGCCCCCGCCGCCCGCAGCGTCTGGCGCCCCGCGTCCCCCCAGGCCTTCGCCTGGGCCGCCCCCTCCCGTACAGCACCCGGGCGCAGTCCGACCGGTGTTCCGACCCGTGGAAGACGTCCAGCAACGGCTTGGCCCCCGGCAACTGTCCTCGGGTCTGCTTCCCGATCCAGTCGGCGCCGTCGGCCAGGACCGAGACCTCCGAGGCGTCCCGGACGCCCCGCCGGGCGCCCAGCGGCGCATGCGCGGGCCGAAGCGCTCCGCCGTCTCGATCCCCCCCAACAGCACCCGGGCGTGCGGCGGCGGCAGCCGGCGCGTGTCCCATGCCGCGGCCGTCGCCGGCCGGCCCCGCGCCCGCCGGGCGTCGATGCCCAGGCGCATCTCGCGCCAGCCCTCCCCGCTGTTGACCCTCGTGCCGTCGGTCTGGAACGCGACGTCGCCCGCGGCGGTCAGGACGTTGCGTTCGGCATGGCCCTTGCGCCCCAGGAGCCGTCCGCAGGCGCCGGTGCGTCCCGGCGCCCTTTTTCGGCCGCCTCGGCCTGGGCCGGCAAGGCCGCCTCGACGGCCCGGCGGGCGAGTTCGCGGACGGCGGGGACGGCGAGGGCCTCGACGCGGGCCAGGACGTGGCCGTCCGGGGCCGCGTCGGCGCTAGGCTCCAGTTGCTGGGCCAGGAAAAGCGTCTGCTCGACCCGCAGCGCCGGCAACGGGGTCGGGGTCCGAAACGAGCGTGGCTTCAGGGCAGTTCCTTGGGGCGTAAGGGCCGCCAGGGTCACGCCAGCAGACCCAAACTACCAGAAACGATTCCTGCACCCCCCTGTCAAACGGCCGTCCCCCGCCGGAGCGGGAAGGGGACATACATCCATCAGCGTTCATTGGCAGATATTTTCCCTCCCCTTTCCTCTGCCCAGACGCTCCCTCCGCTCGGTACACTCGGTGTCGCCCAGCACCCCCGCATGCCGAGGCGCCCCATGCCGAACCGCCCATCCGCCGACGCCCACCCGCTGCCGACCCGCCGCGCCCCGGCCCGGTCCTGCCCCGACACTGCACGCGCAGCGGGTCGCGCCGGACGTTGCCGGCCAACGCCTGGGGGCGTAAGGCCGACACACCCCCCACGCGCGCAGCGTCGGTCTTACGGCCTTAGGGACGGCTGGCGCCCGACGCTTCGCATAGTGGCGGGCGCCGATTCCGGCGTCCGCCCCCCTTGGCGGATTGGCGAGCGGAAGGTAAACCCTTGCACCATCAAGATATGCTCCCGCCAACGCTCGCCCGCCAAAGGGCGCTTGGCGGGAGAATGGGGCGGGCGACCAGGTCCATCCGCGCCGCGGCGCCGCGAGCCGATGCGGGCGCCGTCAGCTCAGCCGCGCCTCACGCCCCGCCTGGAAGTCCGTCACCTCCAGATCGACGCTGCGCCGGCCCTGCCACTCGTTCAACTTCGGCGTACACGCCAGGCAGCAGGCGCCGCCGGCCGACATCAGCTCCTCGACGCGATCCGCCATGCCGAAAGCGATGGCCTTCAGCGCCACGTTGTTCTGACGCACGCGGAACATCAGGTGGCGCTCGCCGCCGCCGACCTTGCGCGGCTCGCCCTCCACCTCCAGGGCACCGGCCAGGAACAGCGGCCGCCGGTTCGCCGCCCCGTACGGCTCCAGCCGGTCGAGGTCCTTCAACAGGCCGAACGTCAGGGCGCTCAGCGGCGCCTCAGCGTCCAGCACCAGCTCCGCCGGCTGCGGCCCCTCCGGGCGCCGTGCGGCCGTTACCGCGCAAAAGCGATCCCGAAATGCGTCGATGTGTTCCGGCCGCAGGCGGAAGCCGGCCGCGGCAGGATGGCCGCCGTGACCCAGCAGCAGGTCGCCGCATTCCGCGAGCGCCTCGTGCAGCGCGAAGCCGGGGACCGACCGCCCCGAACCAACGGCCAGGCCGACTTCCGCATCCTCCTCGCCCGGCGACGGCAGCTTGATGACCAAGGCCGGCCGCGAAAACAGCTCCGCCAGACGGCCGGCGACGATGCCGATGACGCCGCCGTGCCAGTCGGCGCTGGCCAGCACCAGGGCCGGGTCGTCGTGCCGGCCCTCCTCCTCGACCAGCCGCCGGGCCTCCGCCGTCATGCGCCGTTCCAGCTGCTGGCGCTGGGTGTTTTGCCCCTCCAGATAGCGAGCCAGGTCCGTCGCCTGCTCCGGCCGCGTCGTCGTCAGCAGGTCCACCACCAACCGGGCGCAGCCGAGACGGCCGGCCGCGTTCAGCCGTGGCGCGATCCGAAAGCCCACGTCGAAGGCCCGCAGCTCGGCCCCGTCCTCGATCCCGGCCGCCTGACACAGCGCCCGCAGCCCCAGCGGCGCCGCCTCGCGCAGCCGGCGAAGGCCGTAGCGCACCAGGATGCGGTTCTCGTCCAGCAGCGGCACCACGTCGGCCACGACGCCGAGCGACGCCAGCGCCACGGCGTCGAGCAGGAACTCCTTGAAGCGCGGCGACACCTTCGGCCCGCCGCTGGCCTTCTGCGCCAGCGCCCACGCCAGCTTCAGCGCCACGGCGGACCCGGAAAGTCCCCCAAAGGGATAGGCGCCGCCCGGCAGACGCGGGTGGACCAGCACGGCGGCGTCCGGCAACGTCTCCTTGTATTCATGGTGGTCCGTGATGATCAGCTCCAGCCCGAGACGTTTGGCCTCTTCCGCCTCGTGCAGGCTGGCGATGCCGCAATCGACGGTGACGACCAGCGAGACGCCGGACGCGGCGATCTGGCGCAGCGCTTCGTCGTTGAGGCCGTAGCCCTCGTCGAGCCGGCGTGGCACGTACAGATCGACCTGGGCGCCGAGGAGGCGGAGGCACTGGAGCAGAAGGGCGGCACCGCTGACGCCGTCCACGTCGTAGTCGCTATAGACGCAGAGGTGACGGCCCTGGCGCACGGCATCGAAGAGACGCGCGGCCGCCTCGGTCGCGCCGGGCAGCAATTCCGGGGCGTGCAGGCCGCTCAGCGGCGCGTCGAGGAAGCGCCGCGCGTCCTCCGGCGAACTCAGACTGCGGTTGAGCAGGAGCTGGGCGGTGATCGGCGCCAGCCGCAGCGCGGACGCCAGCCGGGCGATGGCGTCGGGGTCGTGCGGCAGGAGGCGCCAGGGTTTGGGCAGAGGAGGGAACAGGGCTTCGATCCTTCTCGCTTGCGGGCGCGGGGGGTGGAACCACCCCGATTATACCCCACGTCCCCTTTCAGCAAGAGTCCAGGCGCGGCGGCGGGCGGCGCGGGGGGCCAGGCAGTCCGGCGGATGCGACGATTTTGGGAAAGCGGCTCAAGACGGGGGAAGCGGGTAGCCGATGGTAGGGGATAGAAATCAGCGCGCCGTCTCGTCCGGGAGGGATGGACGGGGCGCCGATTGCGGATGCCAGAGGATTCAGGGAAGGTGTGGGCCGTCGAACCAGCCGGGGCGGGACGCCTCGTCGGCGGGACGGTCTCCCGCCGAAGTTACCTACCAACGGAGGTTACCACTCGTGAATGCAGCGTTTTTGCTCGTCACCTCGGCGTGGCTCGTGGGCGACGCGCCCCCCCGCCGCCCACCGCGCCGGTAGCCGCGCCGGTCGTCGCTCCTTACGCCGGGCCGGTCTCCGCCGGCGCCCCGTATAGCGGCGGCGGCTGCGGCTGCGGCGGCTGTAGCAGCTGCGACTCCGGTTGCGGTTGCGAGAGCGAAGGCTTCTTCGCCAAGCTGCGCGCTCGCTTCGCTCGGCACGAGGACTGCGGTTGCGGCTGCGCCGCCGCCTCGTCGTGCGGCTGCGAGAGCGAAGGCCTCTTCTCAAGGATGAAGGGCCACTGGGGTTGGTCCTCGTCCGATTGCGGTTGCGGCGCCGCTCCGTCATGCGGTTGCGCCGCCGCGTCGTCGTGCGGCTGCGAGAGCGGCCCGTCCTTCTTCGAGCGCCTCAAGGCTCGCTTCCATCGCAACGACTGCGGCTGCGAGAGCGGCTGCAACAGCGGCTGCGGCTGCAACGGCACGTCGGCCTACGGCGCCCAGCCTACGGCGCCCCGGCCTATGGCGCTCCTGTGACCGCCCCCGTCCCCGGCGAACACATCGGCGCCGAAGGACGGCGAGCCGGCCAAGCCGCTGCCGAAAGACGGCGACAAGAAGGAGACCGACAAGCCCAAGGAGGCCAAGGCGCCGGCGCCCTTCGAGGTGGCCCCGGCCTCGACCATCACGATTGAAAAGGACAACCGGAACCCGTTTTGAGGATTTGTCGGCCTGACAAGCGCATAGGCCGCGCCGAGGACGGCGCCCCGGCGGCAAGGAACGCCGCCGCGTCCGAGGGTTCGACTTCCCGCCCCTCTCTCCCGGGCGGCCGACGAACCGCCTGAATGAGCGCGGCCGAACGTCCCCACCGACCCGATTGTGCCTACCCCTCGGCCCCGCGGCGTTTGCCCGACGCCGCGGGGTTTTGCCCGTTTCAGCGCTTGTCGTTCCAGGCGGGATCGGAGTATTTCGCCGCCGCCAGCGCGTTGATGCGGCGTCGTTCTCCCTCGGTCCAGTCGGATGGTTCCAGACGCCAGCCGGTGCGGCGGACGAAGCGGTCGGCGATCGCCGCCGCGACGAGGGCGGCGTCGGGCCGGCGGCCGGCCAGCTCGGCGACGCCGGGCAGGTTCGGCGTGAAGGGGCTGGCGGCCAGCAGGACGGCGCCGTGCTGAAGCAGCGCCCCACGCGGGCGCCGCTGGGCGCTGCCCACGACCTTGGCGCGGCCGATCCGCAGATCGCCGGGCGTATGGTGCAGGAAGCACAGAATTTCGCCGTATTTCGATTCCTCAAGGACGCTTTCGGTGCCGGCCGTCCAGCCGACGAGCGCCTCGACGATGATGCCGTGCATCCGCGCCAGCCACGACTCGCCGTGCGTCTGCCACGGCGCTCCGGCCGGCAGCGCGAGGGCGTAGGTCAGCTCGTGATGGTGGACCAATGCGGCGCCGCCCGTCGGCCGGCGCACCCAGGGTAGATCGGCCAGGAGCGGGTCGGAATGGCGAACGGATTGCGGTTGAAAATAGCCGAGGCTGAGCGTCGGCGCCGACCAGCCGTAGAACCGCAGCGCGGCGGCGCCGGCGAGTGCGGCTTCGAGAAGCGCCTCGTCGGCGGCCATGTTGTGCGGGCCGTCCGCCGTGGCGCAAGGCAGCAGACGGACGGCGTTCACTCGGGCTTCCATCGCAGGATTGGCTGCCGGGCCGCGCGCACCTCGTCGGGACGACTGACGCCGAGAGTGTGCGGGGCCTGCTGAAGGAATGGGGGGTCTTCGCCATGAATGCGAATCAGCGCGTCCGCGAAGGCGTCGAGCGTCTCCTTGCCCTCGGTCTCCGTCGGCTCGATCATCAGCGCTTCCGGGACCACCAGCGGGAAGTAGACGGTCGGAGCGTGATAGCCGAAATCGAGCAGGCGCTTGCAGACGTCCATGGCGCTGACGCCGCGCTCGCGCCGCAGCCGGCGAGCGCTGGCGACGAACTCGTGCATGCAGCGGTCGCCGTAGGGGACCTCGTAAATCGCTTTCAGCCGGCTCAAGAGGTAGTTGGCGTTGAGAACGGCGTTCTCGCTGACCTCGCGCAGGCCGGCGGGGCCGAGCGTGCGGATGTAGAACCATCCGCGCACCAGGATGCCGACGTTGCCGATGAAGCTGCGCACGCGGCCGATCGACTTGGGCCGGTCGTGGTCGAGCCGGAAGCCGGCGTCGGTCTTGATCACGATCGGGGCCGGCAGGAACGGGGCGAGCGATTCGCGGACGGCGATGGGGCCAGCGCCGGGACCGCCGCCGCCGTGCGGGCCGGTGAACGTCTTGTGGACGTTGTAGTGCATCATGTCCACGCCGAAGTCGCCCGGCCGCGTCACGCCGAGGATGGCGTTCATGTTGGCGCCGTCGAGATAGACCAGCGCCTCCTGGCGGTGAACGAGGTCCGTGATCTCCGCGATTTGCGGGTCGAACAGGCCAAGCGTGTTCGGGTTGGTGATCATGAAAACGGCGGCGCGGCCGTCGAGCTTCGCCTTGAGGTCGGCGAGGTCCACCAGGCCGCGGCCGTCGCTCTTGATGGGAACGGCATCGAAGCCGGCGATGGCGGCGCTGGCCGGGTTGGTGCCGTGGGCGCTGTCGGGGATGAGGACGCGGCTGCGCTTCTCGCCGCGGTCGCGGAAGCAGGCGGCGGCGACCAGCAGCGCCGCCAACTCGCCCTGAGCCCCGGCCGCCGGCTGCAGCGATACGGCGTCCAGCCCCGCGATCTCCGCGAGGATGTTCTGCATTTCCCAGAGGATTTCGAGCATCCCCTGCGCGGAGGCGTCGCTCTGGAGCGGGTGCATATCGGCGAGACCTGGCAGGGCGGCCAGCCGCTCGTGCCGCTTGGGATTGTACTTCATGGTACACGACCCGAGCGGATAGAAATTGGTGTCGATGGCCATGTTCTTCGTCGAGAGGTTGACGAAGTGGCGCACCAGATTGATCTCGGCGACTTCCGGCAGGGGCGGCGGCGCATCGGCCAGGGCGGCGGCCGGCAGCAGTTCCTTCGCCTCCGGGGCCGGCACGTCGCACTCCGGCAGGCGGGCGCAACGGCGGCCCGGCCGGCTCAGCTCGAACAGCAGGGCGGTGGATTGGTTCTTTTCCATAGAGGTCGCTTTCACCAGCCCGAAGGGCAAGCGAGGGTTGCGCCGAAACCCTCGCTTGCCCTTCGGGCTGGAAGAGATATCGCTCCTTAACGGCTCTCCAATGCAATCGTTCGTTCGCGTCCCACGTCCGGCCGCGTCCGCCGGGACGCCGGCGCCAGCGCCTTGGCGAGGGCGGCGGTAAGGCCGTCGATCTCCGACCGCGTCCGCTTCTCCGTCACGGCGACCGAGACGCAGTCGTCGAGGCCCGGCAGCCAACGGCCGAGGTGGAGGCCGGCGTGATAGCCCTCGTCCAGCAGCGTTTCCAGCAGCGCGGGCACGGCGGCTGGCAGTTGCAGCGTGAATTCCTTGAAGAACGGCCGGGAGAAGCGCCGCCGGACGCCGGGAATTTTCGTCAGCGCCTCGGCGGCGTAGTGGGCCTTGCGCAGGCACAGCTCGGCCGTCTCGCGCAGCCCCTGCGGCCCGAGCGCCGCCAGGTAGACGGCGGCCTTGAGAGCCATCAGACCCTGATTGGTGCAGATGTTGCTCGTGGCCTTCTCCCGGCGGATGTGCTGTTCGCGCGTCTGCAGCGTCAGCACCCAGCAGCGCTTGCCGTTGCGGTCCACCGTCTGGCCGACGAGCCGGCCCGGCATTCGCCGCAGGAACGGCTCGCGGCAGGACAAGAGACCAAGGTACGGCCCGCCGTAGGTCATCGGATTGCCGAGACACTGCCCCTCGGCCACGGCCACGTCGGCCCCATAATCGCCCGGCCGCTTCAAGAGGCCCAGG
This sequence comes from uncultured Planctomycetaceae bacterium, assembly GCA_963771935.1. Classification (GTDB taxonomy): domain Bacteria; phylum Planctomycetota; class Planctomycetia; order Gemmatales; family Gemmataceae; genus UBA4732. Next base: position 352,278 of record CAVYVK010000001.1, read on the forward strand.
CTGATCGGGTCGTAACTGACGACGAACAGGCGCCGCGGTCGTGGGCCGCTTTCGCCAGTTCCTCAACCTCCTCCAAACATCCGAAAAAGTTGGGATGCTGCACCACCACGCACGCCGTCTGATCGTCGAGGGCGCGGCGCAGATCGTCGGGATTGAGAAAACCTTCGGGCGTGGGGAGCGTCTCGACGTGCGGCCCCAGATTGGCGAGGTAGGTCGTGAGGGTGCGGCGGTAATCCGGGTGGATGCTCTCGGCGACGAGGATCTTGCCGTGGCGGCCGGTGGCGCCCATCGCCATGACCACGGCCTCTACGACGGCGCTGCCGCCCTCGTAGAGGCTGGCGTTGGCGACGTCCATCCCGGTGAGCTGACAAATAAGTGTTTGGAACTCGAAAAAGGCCTGAAGACTGCCTTGGCTAGCCTCGGCCTGGTAGGGGGTGTAGGCGGTGTAGAACTCGCTGCGGCCGGCGACGGCGTCCACGACGGCGGGGATGAAGTGGTCGTAGGCACCGCCGCCTAGGAAACAGACGGCGGACGAGTTGCGGGCCGCCAGTTCCGCCGCCCGGCGTGTCAGTTCGATCTCGGTAAGGGCCTCGGGCACGTCCAGCGGCCGGTCGAGCCGCAGGTCGGCCGGGATGGTGCGGAACAACTCCGCCACCGACGTAGCCCCGACCGCCTGGAGCATGGCTCCCCTGTCGTCGGGGGTGTTGACAATGTAGGACAAACCGATCTCCGTAAGGTTGTTTCAGGATTCGCGTCCTCACCCCATTCTACCGGCCCGCCCGGTGGCGGCGGGGTTTGCCGGCCGACGCTTGCCGGAGTGGGACGACGCGCGTCCGCACCCACTCCCGGAGGGAGCGCAACAGGGCGCGGTCGTCCTGAGAATCCATGCCCTGCCGAATCAACGCCGGTATGTCCTCGACCGGGACGAAGGGCAACTCGACGCTTCGCGGGAGGATTTCGTAGCCGCCTTTCCGCAACCGGTGGACCACCACGTGTTCGCCGTCGAAGCTCCAGACCTCCGGGATGCGAAGGCCGGCGTAGACGCCCATCCGGTCCACGCTGCTCCTCGAAACTTCCACCTCGATGGCCAGGTCCGGCGGCGGATCCACAGCCAGATCCAACGTCCACCAACTCCGGACGCGGGCAGCGCTGGCCAGGTAATAACACTGATCCGGTTCCAGCCCCCGCTCCGCGGCTTGACGGCGGAAGGTCGTCGAGCCGAGAGCCCTCATAGGGATGTCAAGCTCCTCCATCAACACGAACAGTACACGGTCAAAGAGGCTCTTGTACATCTCGTGGAGCGGTGAAAGCGTCATGAGTTCCAGCGTCCCCCGGTCGTAGGTGAGGCGAACGTGGCGCTCGCCGACCGCTTCCAGGAACTTCTCGTACTCCTCCCAGCTGACGTAGCTCAGCACGAACCGCTGGGTCGGCTCCCGCTGTACAGTCGCTGTAGGTGTATGCAGGATGTTCATGACCCTCTCCACTGCTTCCACTCAATGCCCCTCGGCCGCGATCTGCTTCTGGTACTGTTCCGCGGTCATCAGGTGGTCGAGCGTGGCGCCCGCGTCCAGCTTGATCTTGACCAACCAGCCCTCGCCGTAGGGATCCTTCGACACCAGCGACGGGTCCGCCTCCAGCCGGGCGTTCACGGCGGTCACCTCGCCGTCCACGGGGGCGTACAGGTCGTTGACCGACTTCACGGATTCGATTTCGCCGAAACCATCGCCGACGGTCGTCGGCTCGCCCACGTCGGGCAGCTCGATGTAGATCACGTCGGTGAGCTGTTCGACGGCGAACTTCGTCAGGCCGACGGTGCAGACGTCGCCGTCGAGGCTGGCCCATTCGTGCGTCTTGGCATAGCGGAGCTTCTGGGGATCCATTCACGTCCTCCCTTCGAGTCGGGGCGGGGCGGCGACGAGTTACGATTTGGGCCGGCGGTAAAAGGGCAGCGCGACCACACGGGCCGCTTCTTGCTTGCCGCGTACGTCCACGGCCAGCGGGTGCCCCACGGCGGCGCATCTTGGCAGGACATAGGCCATCGCAATGGGCCTCTGCAGTGTCGGGGAGAACGTGCCGCTGGTGACGCACCCGTCCGGTGAAAGAACGGTTGCCGAACGGAGCATCGCCCCCTCCCGTGCGACGCGCTTGCCGCCCAATGCGATGCCGACGCGCACCGGGCGCGTCTCGTCTTGCTGCTCCCGGAGCAGACCGTCGCGGCCGATGAAATCGCCCTTGTTCAACTTCACCGCCCAGCCGAGTCCGGCTTGAAGCGGATCGATTTCATCCGTCAATTCGTGGCCGTACAGCGGCATGGCTGCTTCCAGCCGTAGCGTGTCGCGGGCGCCCAGGCCGCACGGCCGCGCCCCCGCGCCGCCAATTCGTCAAACAGCGCGACGCCCAGCGACGCCGGCACGATGATCTCAACGCCGTCCTCGCCCGTGTAGCCGGTGCGGCTCACGACGCAGTCTTGCTCCCGATACCGCGTCGGCGCGGCGTGGTAATAGGCCAGCTTCGACGCATCGGCCTCCGTCAATCCGCGCACCAGCTCCAGCGCCTTCGGCCCCTGCACCGCCGCCATGACGGTGTCCCTCGTGCGATCGCTCATTTCGACGTTGCGCGTCTTCTTGTGCTGGGCGAGCCAGCCGACGATCTTGTCGCGGTTTCCGGCGTTGACCACCATCGCATATTCATGGGGCCAGCGGTAGACCAGCACGTCGTCGCAGACGCCGCCGCGCTCGTTGCAGATCAGGCCGTAGCGAACCTGACCGTTCTTCATCGTGGCGGCGTCGTTGGTCCAGACGTGCTGAAGGAAGGCCAGGGCGTCGGGTCCGGTGAAGGAAAGGCGGCCCATGTGGCTGACGTCGAAGAGGCCGGCGGTGGTGCGGACGGCGGTGTGTTCCTCCGTGATGGTCGTGTACTGGACCGGCATGTCCCAGCCGCCGAAATCGACCATGCGGGCGCCGTGAGCGAGGTGCCAGTCGTACAAAGGCGTGCGCAGCCCCATCGGTCGTCCTTCCTGCGGCGGGGGCGGTAGGATTCACTTCCCTTATGGTAGGAAGCCGAGACGACGCCTCCAAGGCGCGTCGTCGCCGAGAATCCTGGCAGGGGCGAGCGACCGCCGGTAGAATCAACTCGTGCCGACGCCGCCGACTTGTCCCCCGTGGGGAGCCGCCCCGATGCCCGTGAACGCCGCCAGCTTCACCGAGGCGATCCGATGCGCCCGCCTTCTGGATGCGGCGCAGCTGGAGCAATTCGCGCGTGAGTTGCAGCCGCGCTTCTCGGAGCCGCGCGCCTGGCCGGTGAACTCATTCGCCGCGACTGGCTGACGCCGTACCAGGCCAACCTGCTCCTCCAGGGCCGCGGCCAGGAGCTGCTGCTCGGCTCTTATGTCTTGCTGGAGCGGATCGGCGAGGGCGGCATGGGCGCCGTCTTCAAGGCCCGCAACTGGAAGCTCGGACGCACCGTCGCCCTCAAGCTCATCCGCAAGGAGCGGGTGGACAACCCCGACGCCGTGCGCCGCTTCCAACGCGAGATCCGCGCCGCCGCTCAACTCGATCATCCGAACATCGTCCGGGCCATCGACGCCGACGAGATTGGCGGCACGCACCTGCTGGTCATGGAGTACGTGCCAGGATCCGACCTGGCCAAGCTCGTCAAGAAGGCCGGCCCGCTGTCGGTCGATCGCGCCTGCGATTACTGCCGTCAGGTGGCGCTAGGGTTGCAGCACGCCTCGGAGCGCGGCCTCGTCCACCGCGACATCAAGCCGCAGAACCTCCTGCTGACGCCGGACGAGGTGGTAAAGATCCTCGACATGGGGTTGGCCCGGTTGGGGCACGCGCAGGAGGCAAGCGAGGCGAGCAGCACCATGACGCGAGAAGGGACGGTCATGGGCACGCTGGACTACATCGCGCCCGAGCAGGCGATGGATTCGCACATGGTGGACATCCGGGCCGATTTGTACAGCCTCGGCTGCACGCTGTACTTTCTGCTGACCGGCCGCGCGCCCTTCCCCGGCGGGACGGCGATGGAGAAGCTCCTCAAGCACCGACTGGAAGAGCCGACGGCGGTGGAGCAATTGCGGCCGGGTCTGCCTCCCGGCGTGGCGGCGGTGGTGCGGAAGCTGATGGCGAAGCGGCCGGAGGAGCGTTATCAAACGGCGGCCGAGACAGCGGCGGCGCTGGCCGTGGCAGGGCAAGCCAAGGAAACCCCGGCGGAGCGGGCGGCGGTCCCGACAGTGGAGGCGACGGCCGTGGGCTGGTCGTCCCTGGACACGCCGCACTCCGGCACGGCGAACACCGTTGCGCCGTCGCCGAGGCGGACGCCGTGGCGACCATCGCCGTGGCTGCTGCTCGGCACGGCAGCCAGCGTGGCGCTGTCTGGCGCTGGGACTGCCGATCTTCTTCCTGATCTTACCGCGAGCGCCGAGTCCACCCCTAGCGCCCGCCAAGCCGCCCGCGGTCGCCAAGCTACTCGGCGAACCCGCGGAGCCGGAGCCGCATAAGGATCCACCCCAGATGGCCGTCGTGGCGCCTTTGCGCGACACGCGGCCCGTGCGAACGGACGGTCCTTCCCTCACCTGTGCGGCCCTTTCCGCAGACGGCGAGTCCGTGTTATTCGGGGGCTTTGACAAGGTGGTGCGCCTGGCGGACCTGACGGTTGACCGGCCGCAGCGCGAGTTCAAGGGCCACACCGACACCGTCTGGAGCGTCGCCCTTTCGTCCGACGGCAAGCTCGCCCTTTCCGGCGGCCAGGACAAGACGGTTCGCTTCTGGGACGTGGCATCCGGCGCCGAACTCCATCGCTTCCCCACCGACGGCATCGTCTCCAGCGTCCGCTTCTCGCCCGATGGCCGCATCGCCGCCGCGACCTGCTGGGACCAGAAAGTGCGCTTCTGGGAAGCCGCCACGGGCAAGGAGGTCCACGTCTTCCGCTACGATTCCCCGATCTTGGACATCGCTTTTTCCCCGGACGGGGGCCGCTTCTTCCTGGGGGACGTGGCCGGAACGCCGCTGCTTTGTGACGCGCAAACGGGCAAGGTGCTTCTCCCCTTCGTGGGACATATGGATTGGGTCCACAACGTCGCCATTTCGCCGGACGGCAAACAGGCCCTGTCCGCCGGTCACGACGGCGTCTTGAAGTTGTGGGAAGTCGAAACCGGCGAGTGCGTTCGCACCTACAAGGGCCATGTCGGCATGGTGCATGAAGTCCGCTTCCTGCCGGACGGTAAGCGGATGGTTTCGTGCGGCGAGGACGGCAGCATCCGCGTGTGGGAGGCGGCGTCCGGCCGGGAGATTGCGCGCGGCCAAGCAGGCGTGGTCGCCGTTCGCGGTCTGGCGGTTTCGGCGGACGGCCGGTTCGCCGTCACGGCAGGGTTCGACGGCGCGCTGCGGCGGTGGGAATTACCTCCGTCCTGAAGCGCCGACCGCGCTACCGCGGCATCGGGTGCAGCTGCCGGTCGATCCACCGCTCCAGCTCATTGAATGACTGCTGGTTCAGCCCCTCCGGGCTGCTGCGCCAAAGGATGTCGCCGTTCCCGTCGATCAGCACCAGACGCGGGAAGCTGTCCACCAGGAACTGGCTGCGCACCGGGCACGGGCCGGCGCGAATCGGCGCCCATCAGGATGGTGTAATTGATGTGATACTGACTGCGGGCCTGTCGCACGTTCATGGCCTGGCGGGCTGGCGCCGCTTCATCCTCATACGCGATCCCTACCACCTCCAAACCATCGCGGCCGTAGGCGTCCTGCAAGTGGGTCAGGTGGGGGATCGCCGCCCGGCAGGGGCCGCAATTGCTCTTCCAGAAGTCGAGCAGCACCAGCTTCCGCGGCGGATCGCGCCGGAACTCCCACGAGGAGCCGTCCAGCGTTGGCAGCGAGAAATTATCGAGGTGGTTGCCCTCCAGGACGCAGAACGGCGGGGCGGAGCGCGGCGGCGGATTGTCGTGGCGGGCCTGATCCACGGACGCCGATCCCACGTCCATCGGCGGCGAGGCCGGCGGCGTCGAGGGGATGAGCGGCGGCGGCGGCGGCAGCACGGAGTTCGGTGTGCCGTTGGGGATCTCCACCTTGGGCGGTGCCGGCGCTCTTTGGAAGCCGCCGGGTTCGGGCGCCGGGCCATCGGCGATTTTGTTGAACGGCGGCGGCGCCGGAGCGGACGCTCCGGCGCCTGGGACGGCTTTCGGCGGTGAAAGCATCGCGGGCGGGGTCGCGGGATCCTTGTCGGTGGAAGGTTGGGACGGAGCGGTCGGCGGCAAGGGCGGCGCGTTCGGGGCCGGCGTCGAGGGCGAGGTCAGGTCCTCGCTGATGTAGATCGACAGCCGGGGATTGGGAGGCGACGCCAGCGTCATGCCGCTCAGCAGGTGGTCGCCGTCCTTGATTCGGCCGATGAGCTGGTAGTGGTGGCCGCGCTGCAAGCCGGGGATGAAGAAATAGCCGTCGCCGTTGGCACTGATGTCGAGCCGCGCCGCCGGGGACGGATCCTCCAGGTCGATCACCTGAATGGAGGCGTTGGCGACGCGCTTGCCGAAGGCCTTCTCGACCACCTGGCCAGCCAGCAAGATATCGGCCTCGGGCGGCGGCGCGGATGGGTTGCGCGGGCCGGGTCAGCTTCGCTCCGGTGAAGGGGGCGTCCGGTGCGTCAGCCGGGTTCGATTTCGGGCCGGGCGTGGCGCAGCCGATCAATCCCAGGCAAACGGCCGCCAACGGGAGCCTGATTCTGGAGCGCACGGCAAGGCCCTCGTCAGGGAGTCGGCCAGAGCGACTGGACCCGCGGTCGATTCCCCAACCGGATCGGACGGGCGTTCGACGAACGACGGGCAACGGCGGAAGGCCGCGCCCGACGGGCTGTCGCGCCGCCGACGCACGGACCTTCTTCCCTGAATGGTGATTCCGCGTAGTACCTGACAACTCTTACCGCAGACTCGCGGCGCGTCAAGGCCGATTGCCAGGCGCCCTCCCCAGACCGCCTGGCCGCGCCCGAACCTTCGGCCGACCCGGCAATCTCTCTTGCGGCGCTCCCATTCCGCCGGTATACCCCGCGCCGACGCTTCGGCCGCCGTCCTTGACGGGTTTTCGGGCGTGGGTTATCGTAAGTTTTGTGGAACAGATGGAGAAGCCTGGCCCATCGACTTCGGGGACCATGATGACCAAGCCTGAGTTGGAAACCTATCAGGATACCCTGCTGGCACTGTGCAGCCGGCTGCGCGGCGACGTGTCGCACCTGGCCAACGAGGCGCTTGGCTCGAATGGGACCAAATCCGGCGGTGGTTCGCACGCTCCGGTCGATCTCGCCGACGTCGCCACCGACAATTTCGAGCAGGAGTTCACGCTCAGCCTGATGCAGAACCAGGAACAGGTGCTGGGGCAGATTGCCGAGGCGCTGGAACGCATTCGCCAAGGCACCTTCGGCCGGTGCGAAGAGTGCGAGAAGCCGATCGCCAAGGCCCGGCTCCAGACCCTACCCTATACCCGTCATTGCGTTGCGTGCGCCCGCAAGGCCCAACAGAGTTCCTGAAGCCTTTCCCGGCTGGACGGTCGGAAACGATGGAAATGATGGAAACATGAAAACGTATCGCGTCCTTTTGTGGGCATTGGCCCTGATCGGTCTCGGCGCGGATCAGGCCTCCAAGTACGCGGTGTTCGCCGGGTTGGAGCCGGTCGATCATCACGTCCACTGGCTCTTCCAGGCCGGCCCGCAAACCGGCTTCGCCCTGGAAACCCGTTACGAGTACACGTCGGACGGCGCCCTGGTTCCCGGCGTCAACCAGGGCGCCCTGTTCGGCCTCGGCCGGGAACACGCGACGCTCGCCAACTGGACGTTCGCCGTCGTCAGCCTGCTCGCCGCCGCGGCCATCGTCTACTGGAGCTTCCGGCCGAGCGCCGCCCGCGACCTGTGGGTGTGCATGGCGCTGGGCCTGATCCTGGCGGGGACGCTCGGCAACCTCTACGACCGCGTCCTCTTCAACGGCGTCCGCGATTTCCTCCACTGGAACTACCTCTTTGACTGGCCGGTCTTCAACATCGCCGACTCATGTCTGGTGTGCGGCGCGTCCCTGCTGCTGCTCCAGGCGTTCGGCCGCCATCCCGCCGTCGCCAAGGCCGAGACGACGGACGGGGCCACGACCTCGGCCCGTTCGAACGTCGCCGCCGCCCCGAAGTCCTCGCCGGCTTCCTGCGTCGGCGTGGCGCCGACGACAAAGGGATAAAACGATTCTTAAAACCGGCCCGAAGCGCCAGCGAGGGATTTTTCTCGAAACTCTCGCTGGCGCTTCGGGCTGGTTCGTCCTCGTTCCCGAACAGACAACATTTTGCAAAGGTGACGTAAGTCCTTATGGTTCAGTGGCCTACCCGCCATAAGCCCTGTCAGCGCCGAAATTTCGGCGCTGACAGGTCGGTTTGAGCAGTTTTCCCTTATGCCACAACGGTTTACGTCATCTTTGCAAAATGTTGAGAGTTCGGGAACGAGGATAGAGGGAAAAGACCAGCCAGAAGCGCCAGCGAAGGGGTGCGTCCCCTCGTTGGCGCTTCGGGGTGTAGGCGTCACTTTTGTTGCTGCACAGGTGAGCGGTTCGCGGCTCGGCGTTGCCCATACGCCTCCCCTTGCCTTTTCTCACTCCGGTAAAGCGCACGCACGGGCGCAACGCCTGCGTCCCGTCCTCGCCCCAGCGTTTTCCGGCCCCCTTGAGCCGCTGGCCCACCACGGTCTTGCACGCGCTTTCCACCACCCCGCTGCCGATGTGCCCGCCCTCCGCCAGGTACTCCGGGTGCTCCATCCGGTGCAGGTTGGCGCCAAAAGACTCCTCCTCCTTCTCCCCCTGCGTCCGCCAGGCCGTGGACTTCCGGGCCGGCCACGGCCACTCCCGCACTACCGCCCGCGTCGCCGCTCCTCCTTCCTCCTTCAGCAAGCGACGCCCCTGCTGTGTCCACGCTTCGGCCCCCGCCTCGTCGTGCGGCCGCGCCGCCTTGGCCAGGGCCTTCAGGTAGCCCGTCGGCTGGTAGAAGTCCAGGATCACCATCCGGTCCGCCCGCTTGAAATTGCCTTGCACGAACGACTCCAGCCCGTTGCCGCCGTCGGTCAACGCCACCCCCACTTGCGCCGCCCCCCTGCCCACCCGAGCGGCCTGCCGACGTAACAGCGGGCCCATCTCCGCCAGCGGATACAGCCCGCTGACGTAACGCGCCTGCACGCGCGGCGGCGACCGTCCCGGCCTCCGCAGCCACTCGACCGGCGGCGGGTCGTACACGGCCCCGACGGAGGCCGTCCGCCCCTCCGCCTGGGCCCCGCCGGGGCCCTGCGGACGCGTGCCCGTCGCGTCGATGCGGACGGAGGCCACGCTTCGCCCCCGCGCGTCGCGGCCCCAACGCCAAGCCGTCGCCGAAGCGAACGTCTCGCCCCGCCCCAGGCGTTCGCCGACGTCGCGGCCCGCGTCCTCGCGGGCGCGTGGGTTCGTGGACTCCGACACCGACCGCCCCGCCATCTCCCGGAGCAGGTCGGCCCCTTTCTCGAAGCTGTCCGCGACCGCGCCGGCCAGGACCGTCAACGGCTCGGCGGCGGGGGTGCGTTGGTGCGGCCCGATGCCGGCGGCGGCGTCGAACGGGCAAAGTCCCTGGCCGCAGCGGCGGCAGAAATAGGAGGCGCGCTCGGAGCGGACCACGCCGCATAGCCCGACGAGGGTGCGTCCGCGCTCCTCGGGGAAAGCGGTGGCCTGACCGCAGCCGGGGCAGGTCACGCCGGAGCCGTCGGAGCCGTTTTTTTTCCGCCAGGGTCGGCTCGAAGGCGTGAGCGCCGATGCCCAGGACGAGGTCGCGGACCTCGAACTCGGTCGGCCCGAAGGGGGAGGGGCCGGCGGCGACCAAAAGCCGGGCGATGCGGAGGAAGTCGTCGCGGGAGGCGTCGGCCAAGCGGTCGGCGAGTTGCTGGGCCGGGGCCTCCTGCTCGGGGCAAAGCGATTCCTTCATGACAGCCTCAAAGACAAGGGCAGTGGTTCTTTGGTGAATAACCGCAGCTGCTTCTGAGGGTACAAAGAACCCACCAGCTTTCGAGACGCCCACACGGCTTCGGGGGGTGCAGGAATCGTTTCTGGTAGTTTGGGTCTGCTGGCGTGACCCTGGCGGCCCTTACGCCCCAAGGAACTGCCCTGAAGCCACGCTCGTTTCGGACCCCGACCCCGTTGCCGGCGCTGCGGGTCGAGCAGACGCTTTTCCTGGCCCAGCAACTGGAGCCTAGCGCCGACGCGGCCCCGGACGGCCACGTCCTGGCCCGCGTCGAGGCCCTCGCCGTCCCCGCCGTCCGCGAACTCGCCCGCCGGGCCGTCGAGGCGGCCTTGCCGGCCCAGGCCGAGGCGGCCGAAAAAAGGGGCGCCGGGACGCACCGGCGCCTGCGGACGGCTCCTGGGCGCAAGGGCCATGCCGAACGCAACGTCCTGACCGCCGCGGGCGACGTCGCGTTCCAGACCGACGGCACGAGGGTCAACACTGGGGAGGGCTGGCGCGAGATGCGCCTGGGCATCGACGCCCGGCGGGCGCGGGGCCGGCCGGCGACGGCCGCGGCATGGGACACGCGCCGGCTGCCGCCGCCGCACGCCCGGGTGCTGTTGGGGGGGATCGAGACGGCGGAGCGCTTCGGCCCGCGCATGCGCCGCTGGGGCGCCCGGCGGGGCGTCCGGGACGCCTCGGAGGTCTCGGTCCTGGCCGACGGCGCCGACTGGATCGGGAAGCAGACCCGAGGACAGTTGCCGGGGGCCAAGCCGTTGCTGGACGTCTTCCACGGGTCGGAACACCGGTCGGACTGCGCCCGGGTGCTGTACGGGGAGGGGGCGGCCCAGGCCTTCGCCTGGGGGGACGCGGGGCGCCAGACGCTGCGGGCGGCGGGGGCGGCCGGGGTGCGGGCGCACCTGGCGACGGGTCGGGCCGAGGCGTGGTCGGCGGCGAAGCGGGCGGCGTTTTCGGACGCGGCCGGCTCCTTCGAGCGGCGGGCCGACGCGTTGGCTTACGCCGAGCGGTTGGCCCAGGGGCAGTCGATCGGGAGCGGGCTGGGGGAGGGGGCGTGCAAGCAGGGGATCGGCCGGCGGAGGAAGCCGACGGGGGCGCGGCGGCGGCGGCGGCGGGCGAACCGGAGGGCGACGCGGGGCGGCGCCTTCCACGGCGGCGCCGGGACGCCCTACGGGCAGAATCGCCTCAACAGACTCCCGGAATCGGCGCTCGCACCCGTCATAATTGAGGAATCGTCTTTGTTGTTGCCACCGGCATGACGGCGGGGTATTCTATCCTTGCTGCTAATTTGGCCGAGCCGCCTCTGCTCGCGCTTCTCGCCCCCCGCCGGATGAGGTCCATCGTGTCTGCCTCCTCCCGAATCATCGGTTGCACCGCGGCCGCTCTGCTGTTCGCCTCCGCCGTTCGCGCCGAGGCGCCGCCGTCCTTCGTCAACGACGTGGTCCCGGTCTTCACTCGCTACGGCTGCAATCAAGGCGCCTGCCACGGCAAGGGGGCCGGACAGAACGGTTTTCGTCTCACCCTCCGCGGCTATGCTCCCGAACTGGATTACCAATACCTCACCCGCGAGTTCAGCGCCCGTCGCATTTGCACCGACGTTCCTGAGGAGAGCCTGCTGCTTCGCAAACCGTCCGGCCTCGCCTCGCATGAGGGCGGCAAGGTCTTCGACGTAGGAAGCCGACCCTACCGGGTGCTGCTGAGCTGGATTCGCGCGGGAATGCCTGGTCCGATAAAGGGTGAGCCGGTCGTCACCCGGCTGGAGATTCAGCCCGGCGACCGCACGGCCAAACCGGGCGACGAGATCCCGCTGACCATCCACGCCGCCTTCAGCGACGGCAGCTCGCGCGACGTGACCTGGCTGACGAAGTTCGCCTCCAACGACGCCGGCACGGCCGACGTGGACGCCGACGGCAAGGTCCACGTCCTCCGCAACGGCGAAACGTCCATTCGCGCGGCCTTTCAGAGCCTCGTCGCCGTTGTGGATGTCGCCGTTCCCTTCGACAAGGCCGTCGATCCCGCCCGGCTGGCCGCTCGCAACAATTTCATCGACGACCACGTCTTCGCCAAGCTCGGCGCCCTGCGCATCGAGCCGTCCGATCTCTGCTCCGACGCCGAGTTCCTTCGCCGGGCCTCCCTCGACGCCATCGGCGTTCTGCCCACGCCAGACGAGGTGCGGGCGTTCCTCGCCGATACGCGGTCGGACAAGCGCGCCCGCCTCGTTGACAGCCTGCTCGACCGGCCGGAATACGTCGATTACTGGACCGTTCAACTCGCCGACCTGTTCCAGAACCGCAAGGAGCGCGACCACGACGTGCGCGGCGTCAAGGGCGTGCGCTCCTTCCACGAGTGGATCCGCGAGCAGGTCGCCGCCAACCGGCCGTGGGACGAGATGGCCCGCGCCGTGCTGACCGCGAAGGGTCCGGTGACGGAGGATCCTGCCGTCGGTTACTACATCGTCAACGTCGGCGAGGAGCGCGAGGCCGCCCGATCCGAGATCGTCGGCTCCGCGGCCCAGGCGTTCCTCGGCGTCCGCGTTGGCTGCGCCAAGTGCCACAACCACCCGCTGGAGCGCTACACCCAGGACGACTATTACCACTTCGCCGGGTATTTCTCGCGCGTCCACCTCGATCGCAAAGAGCCGGACAAGGGCGTGACCGTCCTGAGCGTCGCCGGGCCGGACGGCAAGCCGACGAAAGCCGACGCCGGCGTGGTGCAGCCGCGCACCGGACAGTTCCTCAAGCCCCAACCGCTCGACCGGGCGCCCACCACGATCGGGCCGGATGAGGATCCGCGCGTCAAGCTCGCCGCGTGGATGACCGACCCGTCCAACGAGTATTTCAGCGGCGCGATGGTGAATCGGCTGTGGAAGCACTATCTGGGCGTCGGCCTGGTCGAGCCGGTGGACGACCTGCGGACCACCAACCCGCCGTCCAACCCGGCGCTGTGGCGGCGCTGAACCAGGAATTCACGTCGCATCATTTCGACATGAAGCACATGATGCGGCTGATCCTGAATTCCCGGACCTATCAGCTCTCCTCCGCCACGCGGCCGGGCAACGTGACGGACATGAAGTTCTACTCGCACTATTACGCGCCGGCTGCCGGCCGAAGTGCTGATGGACGCGCTGAGCCAAACGACGGGCGTGCCGGAGGAGTTCCCCGGCTACCCGGTCGGCGTCCGCGCGGAGCAGCTGCCCGACCCGACGATGAAGTCGTACTTCCTGACGATCTTCGGCCGGCCGGAGCGCGTGACGGCGTGCGCCTGCGAACGGAACGGCGAGGTGACGCTGCCGCAGCTGTTGCACCTGGAGAACGGCGATGAGGTGGTGCAGAAGATGCGATCGGGAGACGGTCGGCTGGCGAAGCTGCTCCAGTCGGGCAAGCCGGAGGCCGATATCGTGGAGGAGCTGAGCCTGGCGACGCTGTCGAAGCCGCCCACCGACGCGGTGAAGGCGGCGGTGCATCGGGCGCTGGCCGAGAAGGACTCCAATCCGGAGGAAGTTTATCGGGACTTCTTCTGGGCGCTGTTGAACTCGAAGGAGTTCTCGTTCAATCATTGAGGTCGGCGATGGACCGGCACGGCGCCATTGTAATCTTGATGCTCGGCTTCACGGCGGCGCCGGCGTTCATTGACGTCCACCGGCCGGAAACGCTGGGGGCGGTGTGCGGTCGGGCGGACAGCATCACGGTCATGCAGATCGAGAAAGTGTCAAAGGACAAGGGCGTGATCGTGTATAAGAAGGCCGAGGACACTGAAGGGGGAGTTCCCGCGGGAGGTCATTCGAGAGGTCCTCGGCTCCGCACATTCGGACGCGGAAAAGAAGCACTACCTCGATTGGGCGGAGGAAGGCAAGACGGCCGTCTTTTTTCGGTACGAGAACCGGGCGGCGATTTGCATCGACCGCCAGACGACCGTGTTCGACGCCAGCCCGCCGAAGGACGAGGGCGAGTTGTGGACCGTTACCACGCGAACCGAGCCTTTTTTCCTCCGGAGCTACTGCGGCGACCCGGACGCCCTGGCGTCCGCGGTGAAGGCGATGCAGGCGGGCAAAGTAGTGGTGGTCCCGTGCATGCTCGGCGAACGGGACAATGAGTTAAGGGCCGGCGACGGCAAGGTGGCGCACGTTCGCGCGAGCCTGGACCGTAAGGACTACAATCTGAAGCGCGACCGCGTCGCCGATGACGCGGGCGGGCCGAACGACAAGTAAGGGCGACTCATCGCCCACGGGGGGCTTTCTCATGCTGGACGTCATCCTCGGTCGCACTTCCCGCCGCTGCAACGGCGTGTCGCGCCGCGATTTTCTCCGCGTCGGAGCGCTGGGCGGCCTGGGCCTGACGCTGCCGGCCCTGCTGCAAAGCGAGGCCCGCGCCGGCGAGCGGCGCAGAGCGCGGGCGAAGTCCGTGATCCTCGTCTACCTCGGCGGCGGCATGTCGCACCACGACGGCTTCGACCCCAAGCCCGACGCGCCAGCCGAAGTCCGCGGTCTGTTCAAGCCCATCGACACCTGCCTTCCCGGCGTGCAGTTTAGCGAAAAGATGCCGCTCATGGCGAAGTGCCTGGAGCGCATCAGCCTCGTCCGCTCCGGTTCGCACAACAACGACCACCACGAGACCGCCACCAACTGGGTGCTGTGCGGCCGCTTCGGCTCGGCGTTCGGCGACTACCCGGCGATGGGGGCCGTGGCCTCCTACGAGTTGGGCTTCCGGGGACAGCTGCCGCCCTACGTCGCCGTGCCGCGCAACCCCTCGTTCACATGGGAGCTAGGAAAAAGCGCCTATCTCGGCGGCCGTTACGAATCGTTCAAGGCGGGCGACCCCAACGAGCCGAACTACAAGGTGCAGGACGTCAGCCCCAGCGAGGAGGTGACGGCCCAGCGGTCGGCGCGGCGCCAGAACTTGCTCGCCGCCGTGGACGACCTGGCCAAGCAGGTCGAGGGCAACGACCAGATCGCCACCTACGACGAGTTCCACGCGCGGGCGGCGACGATGATCCTGTCGAGCGAGGCCCGCAGCGCCTTCGCCATCGAGTCCGAGAGCGATCGGCTGCGCGAGCGCTACGGTCGGACGACGTTCGGCCAGAGCTGTCTGCTCGGCCGGCGGCTGATCGAGCGCGGCGTCCGCTTCGTGACGGTCAACTACGGCGGCTGGGACCATCACGCGAAAATCTTCGACAGCCTCAACAAGAAGCTGCCTGAGTTCGACCAGGGATTCTCGGCCCTCCTGGAAGACCTGGACACGCGCGGCCTATTGGCCGACACGATGGTGCTGGCGTTCGGCGAGTTCGGCCGGTCGCCGAAGATCAACAAGGACGTGGGCCGCGACCACTGGGGCCCGGCGGCGTCGCTGGTCTTCGCCGGCGCCGGCGTGAAGCGCGGCCAGGTGGTCGGCTCGACCGACAAGATGGGCAGCTTCGCCAACCGCCGTCCCGTGGCGCCGGCCGATGTGGCCTGCACGGTCTACGAAGCGCTCGGCATCGACCCGCGCAAGTTCCTGATGGGGCCGGACGGCCGGCCGAACATCATCCTCGACGTGGGCGAGACGATCAAGGAGTTGTACGCCTGAGCCGATGAAGGGATTTTACCGCGGAGAACGCAGAGAACGCAGAGTGAAGGCCATGAAGAGATTTGTTAGCCTTGCTTTGTTTTTCTCCGCGCTCTCTGCGTTCTCCGCGGTGAAAAGTTTCGCCGCCGAGCCGGCCAAGCCCGACGCCAAGGACGCGCCGAAAATCGTCGTCGCCGCCCCGCTCGGCCTGGTGCCAGGTAAGCCGACCAAGCTGCTGCTTCGCGGCCTCAAGCTCGACCAGGCGACCGAGGTCCGCCTGCACGACCCCAAGGGCACGGCCAAGATCCTGAGCAAGGGCAAGGCGCCGCTCGCCAATAAAGAGAAAGACGATCTGCCGCACTACGGCGACACCCAGATCGAAATCGAGGTCACGCTCTCCGCGGACTTCGCAGGGCCGACAGTTCCTCTCACCGTCGTCACGCCGGCCGGCGAATCGCCGCCGCACGTCCTGATGGTGGATCACCAACCCGTCCTCCCTGAAAAGGAGCCGAACAACGGCTTCCACAATGCGCAGCCCGTCCAGGTCGGCCAGACCGTCGAGGGCGTCGTCAACCCCGGCGCCGACGTGGACGTGTTCCGCATCGACGGCAAGGAGGGGCAGCGGCTCGTGCTGGAGGTTTTCGCCGCCCGCTATGGCTCGCCGCTCGATTCCATGCTCACGCTCTACGACGCCGACGGCCGTATCGTCGCGGCCAACGACGACTTCGACGGCACGCCCGATTCGCGCGTCGAGGCGACACTGCCGAGGACCGGCACCTATTACGTCGGCGTCGTGGACGCTAACGATATCGGCAGCACGGCGAACGTCTATCGGCTGGTGATCCGGGAGAAGTAGCCGCCAGGAATCGTTTCCGAGTCTATTGTTTTTCGCCAAAAATCGACCATTTCCTGGCGAGCGGGGGGCGTCAGCCCCCTGATTCCGCATTCTGTCAGTGACGGTAGGAAGAATCAGGGGGCTGACGCCCCCCGCTCGCCAGCATCTTGACTCTTCAGTAGGCGCGAGAATCCATGCGATTCAATCGAGCGGGATCGAATAGCTGATGGCGCCGATGGCCTGTCCCTTGGGGACCTTTCTGTAGTTCTCATGGCACATGATGCACTTGTCCATGACCACGGGAACGGCCGTCACGGCCCGATAGTATGATTTGCCGTCCTTTTGAACGACCTGGTCGTAGTAATCCTTGCCGTCCTTGATCTGCTTGACGCCGGCCTCTTCAAAATCATCGGAGGCGACGTTGGCGGGGTTGTTCGGCTCTCCGCTGACGTCGAGGAGGCGGACCTGATGGGAGCCGCCCTTGGAGATTTGACGAAACAGGACCACGGCCGCGCGCCCGGCCGGATAGTCCTTCGAGCTGTTGACGTACTTGTCCGTAATCAGGACGATCGTGTCCTTGTAGATCTCGTCCAGCATCTTGACTTCCTTCCGCGCCCGCTCGACGTCCGGATCCGACGGCTTGTCCGCGGCTGTCGCCAGACCGGCGCCGACCAGCCAGCCACGGCCAGCGCCGCGACGCCCAGCAGGAGCAGAGAGAACACACGCTTCATCGATCGATCCTCCAAGGAGAAGCAAGGGAAACGCCGGACCCGCGCCGAAGCGCGCGGTCGATCCACGGAAACCGTGGCGTGGGGTGTAGGGGCGACGACGGAAGGGCGTTCGGGACTAGGCGCCGGCGGCAGGCTCAAATCGGATATACGCATCCGGTTGATCCACATCTTAGCACGCCGGGCGACCGCGTCAAGATCGGCTCGTCGATTTTTCGCTCGACATCGTAGAACGGGAGATGGAATTGGAGATGGAGTTCGACGTGATGATTCCCGACGGCGATACCGAACGAATCCGGACGATCGGCGACCTCATGGATTGGGTGGTTCGGCGTCTGAGCTTACCGCCTGACTCGCCGCCTTCACTTCCGTCGTGATCCCCAGCCCCCGCAAGATCGTCTGTAGCGCCGCCGCCCCCCGTCGCAGCGTCTCTGGCGGCAGCGGCGACTCGTTCGCCGCCCGGCCCGGTTCCGCCATCACCGCCGCCAGCGCCTCCAGCAGCTGCACCCCCGCCTGCACCAGATTCATCCTTGCGTCCTCGGTTGCCGGCATGGTGGGCGACTCGCTCCGCGAGTCGCCGGGCGATCGCGGAGCGATCGGCCCACCATCGGGCGGCCCCTCGCCGACCAAGGACCGCACCGTTTCCAGGAACGCCTGCTGGCCGAGCGCGCCGAACGTCACCTCGTCGTCGCCGCCGGAGAAGATTTCCTCAAAAAGCGACCGCTTTTGTTCCAAGGTCTTCAGCACGCGCTCCTCGATGCTGTCGCGCATCACCAGATTGAACACCTGGACCGGCCGGTGCTGGCCCATGCGGTGGACGCGGGCGATGCGCTGGTCCAGTACCGCCGGGTTCCAGGGCACTTCCAGGTTGACGACCGTGTCGGCCGCCTGCAGGTTCAGTCCCGTGCCGCCGGCGTCCGTGCTGAGAAACACCCGGCATTCGGGGTCGTCGCGGAACCTCTCCAGAAGAGCCGCGCCGCTCCTTGCCCGGTACGTTGCCGTGCAGCATCGTGGAACCGGCGCCAAGCTCTTCCACGACCTCCCCCGCCTTGCGCAGCATTTGCTCCCACTGGCTGAAGATCACCACCTTGTGCGGTCCAGCCCCGAGCAAATCGCGGAGCAGCTCCTCCAGCTCGTCGAGCTTCGGCGACACGTTCGTCCGGTCGTCCAGAAGGGACGTGCTGTCGCACAGCATCCGCAGGTTGGCGATGCAGCAGAGGATGCGCCGGCGGTCCACCTCGTTCAGATACTTCTTCTGCAACAGCCGGGCGAGCGTCGCCTGGTGCTCGGCGTACAACGGACGTTGGGCCTCGGCCATCTCCACATAGATCGTGGTGTCGGTGCGGGCCGGCAATTGCGACAGCACTTCCGCCCGCGTCCGCCGCAGCAGGATCGGCGCCAGCTTCTCGCGCAGGGCGTCGAGGTTGCGGTAGCCGAGCAGCTTGCCCTCGTCGTCCTCGACGCGATGGTCATGCAGGAACTGGAACGCCGGCCCCAGCCGCCGGTCGTCCACGAACTGCACGATGCTGTACAACTCCTCCAGCTTGTTCTCCAGCGGCGTCCCGGTCAGCACCATCGCATAGCGGCTTCGGAGCTTTTTGACCGCCCGCGTCGTCTTGGCTTCCCAGTTCTTGATGCGTTGGGCCTCGTCCAGGACGATCAGATCCGGCTGCCAGGCGTTCAGCTCGTTGAGGTCGCGTACGGCGGTTTCGTAGTTGATGAGCCGGTAGAACGTCGGCTGCTTGTAGAGCGCCCGCCGCTCCTGACGGTTCCCTTCAATGACCTGCACCGGCCGGCCGGTGTACTTCTGGATTTCCGTCTCCCACTGATACTTCACCGACGCCGGCGCGACCACCAGGACGCGCTCGACGCCGCGCTGGCGGGCCAGCAGTTCCGTCGCCGCCAATGTCTGCACGGTCTTGCCCAGGCCCATGTCGTCGCCGAGGATGCAGCGGCCGCGGCACGCCAGGAACACCACCCCGCGCATCTGATACGGGTAAAGGGGCACTTTCAAGCAGGTCCCAAAGGGCCGGCGACGGCTCCTCGCGCTCCAGCTCGTTGAGCCAGGTCCGCTCGCGCTCCGCCATCTCCTTGCGCTCGATCTCCCCGTTCCATGAACTCCATCGCGTCGGACAGGATCGTCACTTGCTCCGGCACGTCCTCGACCGCCTCGATCAGGTTCTGGTAGTGGTCGCCGGCCTTCCACAGCCCTTGCCCGTCGAAATACGTCTCGGCCAGGGCGTGCAGCAGGTCGGAGTGGCGCGGCGGCAGGTGAATGCCGATGCGCTGTTGTTCGGTATATTGCAGATAGATTTCCGGGTGAGTGACGGCGGCCTTGCGGCGGCGCAGCTGCGGCGGCGTCTCGTCGCGCAGGGCGGCCAGCACGGCCTCGACGTGCTTGCAGGTGCCGAGGGTGTTGGTGCGGAAATCGGGGCAATCGCAATGGTTGTCGCCCACGTCGAAGCCGCGGATGGAGACGCGATACTGGCCGCCGCTCGTGGGGTTGGCGACCTGATAATCGCTGAAAACGCGGTTACGGCCGAGGTTCTGGATGCGGAACCCCTCCGTGGCGGCGCGGCTTGCGGCGGATGTCGATCTGTTCTTCGCGGAGCATGGCGCTCCCTCCACATACGGTTAGCCGCGACTCGGAGGGGAGCGCTTTCCCTACGCGCTCCCCTCCGGGTCGCGGCTAACCGGAATCACCTCCACCACAAATGCACCAATTGCCCCAGCCAGGACGCGGCGAAAACGTCCTCGCGTCGGAACGCCAGCAGGTACGCCCAGCTCGCCAACACCGCGACGCCGACCACGACCCATAACCCCTTCTTCCACACGGGCCGTAACACCACTTCAACGCTTCGGCTCGTCCCGAATTCATATACCCACAAAACGCACAGCGCCAGGCCAGGAGAAACAACGGCACGGCCAGCGGGTTGTACCACAGCGCATCGAGAAAGTGGCCGCGCTCGCACATCGCCAGGCCGCGGGTCATGCCGCACGTGGGGCAAGGAAGGCCGACGACCCAGCGCAGCGGGCACAACTTCGGACCCGGATGAGCGACCGGGTCCCAAACGGCCAGCAGCGTGAAGCCGGCCAGGACGCAGCCGAGACGATACAGCCGGCCCGCCCGGTGCGACGGGTGCGGGCAGGGTCGGACGTGAAGAAGCGCTGTCATGGGGCCGTGAACCAGACCTGATTGAGGGCGTCCTGGTAGAGCATGGCCAGGAACGGCATCCACGGCCACAAGCAGGGGTTGACGAACAGCGGCGCCGCGGACACGGCGCTGAACTCCGGGGCGCCGGCCGTCTTGCGAACGCTCCTTACCAGGTCGGGCAGGCGGAACAGGGCGGCGTAGACGCGCGTAGCCGGGGAACACCAGCATCAGCGTCAGCTCGGAGCGGGAGGCGTAATCGCGGCCGCCGGCGTAGACGCCGCACTCCTGCATGACTCGGTAGGTCCAGTAGGCGAAGTAGAATCCGACGGTCAGGTAGGACAGCAGCAGCACGGCGACGGGGTGGCGGGCGCGGCCGAGGGTGCGGCCGGCGGCGTCGGTCTTGCGCACGGCGGCCCGCGCCGTGTAGAGGGCGGAGACGTGGTAGGCGTAGAAGAGGCCGAAAAGGCCGGCGGTCAGGACGGTGAG
Source organism: uncultured Planctomycetaceae bacterium (assembly GCA_963771935.1). Taxonomy (GTDB): domain Bacteria; phylum Planctomycetota; class Planctomycetia; order Gemmatales; family Gemmataceae; genus UBA4732. The sequence continues at coordinate 373,010 of CAVYVK010000001.1, forward strand.
CAACAGGACGAGCAGCGGGTGCATTTCGGTCAACCCGCTGCTCGGCTCCTTGGCGGACCGGGCCGCCCAGGATGGGAAATTCGCCGGTCTTCTTCCCGCCGTCTTTCTCCTTCTTGGGAGGCGGCGCGGCGCGACGAGCTTCGACGGCGGGAAAAGACCCTTGATGGAGTTGGCCGGGCGCCCAGCCGGTCATGCCTTCCTGCCATACCATGTCGGTCGGCTGCAGCTGGCCCGCGACGGCCAGCTGCTTGAGCTGGACCGCGGACACGGGACTGTCCGCCGGCTGACCGTTCAGCGTGAAGTGCCACTCGTTCGCCATGAGGGTTGTCGCCGGTCGGGCCGGTGTCGAAACCAAGCGGTTCGATTGTACCCGCGCTGGCCGCGTCGTCCAGTGGCCCACTATTTCGGGCCGACTTTGTCGTGCAATTTTTCCACCATTTCGACGGGAGTAAGTCCGGGGGCGTCGTAATCGGCGACGCCGTGCTTCCACAAGAGCGCCGCAACTGCCGCTGCACCGGCCCAAGGTCGCGCAGCCGGCCGGGATCGCGGCCCGGTTCGCCGTCGATCAGGGAGCGGTCGATTTTCTCGATACTGTCGGTCAGCGCCGCGGCGGTCGTCTCGTGAGGTACGTCGATCCCGTGTTGTCGGGCGAGCTGTTGCAGGCTGTCGGCGAGTTGCTGGCGTTCGTGATCGTCCAGGGGCGGGCAGGCGTCGGCGGCCGGCAGAGCGGGCTTAACAGCAGCCGGGGCCGGCGGGCTTGGCGGCGCCGGCTTTATGAACATCAGAATGAAGGGAGAATTCAAGATCGCCAGGGCGCACAGGAGAAAGGCGATCCGAATCCACCGCCCGCGGCTGCGGCCGGCGAAGAGGGCGTCCATGCGCCGTCTGGTCGCCGGCCTCGACGGCGGTTTGCAACCGCAACTCGTAGGCGCCTTCGGGGTAGTCGCTGGCCTGCTCCTCGGTGAGATAGCCGTCGAAGGCCGGCCCGCATCCGCGCGGCACGACAGCACGTGGAAGCCGCGGGCGTTGCCGAAGGCGAAGGTGGCCGGCCACAGATCGCCGCGGCGGCTGGTCGGCAGCAACGCCCACAGGTCCGCGCAGCAGACGTGCGATCGGGCGCCGGCCGCTCGAAGACGAGCCGGTTGCCGTCGAGCAACGCCTGGACGCCGCCCAGGAGCGTGGCGCTGTGCGGCACGTTCAGCACCTTCTGCACTTCTTCCACCGTGCGGGCCGGCGGCGGCGACCGCCGTCCACTCCAGGGCAGGCAGGTCGCCGCGCCAGCCAATCGGAGGAAACTGATCGGCAATGGCGAAAGGATCGCCGCCGAGACGGTCGTACAGGTCGGTCGGCAGGATCAGCAGGCGGAACCCCAGCGCTCCCGGTCCCGCGCCTCGCCTTGATCGGCGGCCTGAACGACGGCGACGCGGCGGTCGCCGAAGGGCTGCGCGAACACGCAAGCCGGGGCAAGCCACGCCGGCCGGCCGATCGCCGAAATTCGGTACAGAGGCGCTCCGCGGCCGGCAGCCAGTCGTCGAGAAAACCGGGCGAGCGCACCAGACAGTCGGGGCCGCCGGCGTCCGCGCCGCCGTAAATCGCTTGCTCGATCACTCCATCTCCCATGAATCGCCCTCTCGACTGTTGTCCTTCTCCCGTATTGTATTTTAACCAATCCCTTCCCATAGTAGGGAGGGCGAAAGCGGCGCTTCGTCCCTGAACAACTTCGGTTAGCCGCGACCCGAAGGGGAGCGCGTTGGGAGAACGCGCTCCCCTTCGGGTCGCGGCTAAACGAGGTCGGGTTTTCGGACGAGCCAAGGAACACGGAGGTTCCCATGCGATCGGTTGTCCTGGTGCCTGTTGGCGGGATTCGGCCTGGCTCGCCGTAGTCGCGGCTGCGGCCGAACCGCCGATTCGGGAGGAATCGGACCTCGTATTCGGGAAAGGCGGCGACACGGACCTCAAGCTGGACCTGGCGATGCCGGCCGACGGCGACGGGGCCATTTCCCGCGGTGGTGTGCATTCACGGCGGCGGCTGGGTCGGCGGCGACCGCAAGGACATGGCGAACACCATCCAGGCGCTCGCCCGGTGCGGCTACGTCGCCGTGTCGCCGGATTACCGTCTGGCGCCGCACGACCCCTTCCCCGCCCAGGTCGAGGACTGCAAGGCGGCCGTGCGCTGGCTGCGGGCCAACGCCGCATACCTATAACATCGACCCGGACCACATCGGCGCGGTCGGGTTCGCGTCCGGCGGCCACCTGGCCTGTATGCTCGGCGTCACGGACAAGGCCGACGGGCTGGAGGGGACGGGCGGCAACGCCGACGAATCGAGCCGCGTTCAGGCCGTGGTCAGCTTCTTCGCCCCGACCGACCTGGCGGTCGAAGGGTGGAACCCGGACATGACGGAGAAGAACCTGATCCCCCTGATCGGCGGCACGCTGAAGGAGAAGCCGGAGGCGTACCGCAAAGCGTCGCCGCTGACCTACGCCGGTAAGAACGCCGCCCCGCTGCTGATCTTCCACGGCGACGGCGATAAAATCGTGCCGCTGGAGCAATCGCGGAAGCTGGCCGACAAAATCACGGCGGCCGGAGGCGTCGCCCGCGTGTTCGTCCTGGAAGGGGAAGGGCACGACTCCGCAGAAGGACAAATTGCTTCATTGCATACTGCAAATGATGGGATTTTTCGACACGCAGCTGAAGCCGAAACCATGACGACCCCACGATTCTCCCGCCGACGAAATCGCGCCGCTGGTTCGTCCTGGCCTTCGGGCTGCTGCTCGGCCTGGCGGCGGTCTGCCACGGCTGTCATTTCGGCGACCACGACGACGAGCTGTCCGCGCCGGGACGCATTCAACGAGAACACGGCGAGCGGAACGCTGACGCCCCCCGCTCGCCTTCGTCGTCCCTCGATCATTGATCCGGATGAGGCACCGGAACCAGGACCGGCGTCGGGAAGAGGCCCAGCGGGTCCTTCTTGGTCGGGTCGTCCTTCGCCCTCGCGCATCTGCTGCCAGCGGGCAGCTGCTGCGCCACGGCCTGAATCCCCGGGTCGTCCGGGCTGTTGAAGGCGCCGATGGAGACGACGCTGGTCGTCCGCGTGTGCAGCACGTAGGGCTGTATCCCCGTCTTGCCCAAAGACTTCTCCAGCGCCTTGGCCAGTTCGTGCGCGTTGTTCGCGGCCATGGCCAGCGAATCGCCCTCGTGACGATTGCCAAAGCCGATCATCTTCATCAGACCGCTCGACTCCGCCTGCTCGGGCTTCACCATCGAAAGGCCGACGTATTCCTTGACCGCCAGCGTGTACTTGCCGGGACAGCGCAACATGCTGTATTCCTCGCCGGCGTTCAGCGTCAGGAGAAACTTGTCTTTCGTGCGATCGGGGGCCGCGTCGTCGTGCGGCACGCTGGGGTTGCGCACCACCATGCTCATCTTCTCGAACGGGTTCAGGACGACTTCCTTGCCCTGGTCGTAAGCGACCCAGGTGAACGGCTCGCGGCCTTCCTGCACCGTCAGATGGGGGGCGGGCCATTTCTTCACGTCCAGCAACGCCTTGTGGGCGGTGTCCTCGTCGGGATAGCCGCCGATCAGGACGGCGCATTGCTCCTCGACGTTGACGACGACGTGGCGCCGCGGGAGCGGCACGACTCTGTCCGCGCCGTCCGGCGGCGCGTCGAACGGCAGGGCCTGGCGCTGCTGGTCAACGAGTTCTTGGGCCTTTTTCCGCTCCTCTTCGGCGTAATTGAACACGTAGGCCGGCACGTGGCGGCCGCTTCGGATTTGCAGCACCATCTGGCGGGCCAGGTCCGGGGCGGTCGGCCCGTTGAAGTAGGCGGCGCAGATCATCCACGGCCCCGCGTCGGGCGTGACGGCGTAGTCTTGGCCGGGGTCGGCGGCCGGCGGGGCGGCCTGTCGCCGCGCCCGGCGCGAGACACAGGGCTGGCGCCCAGATCCAGTTTGTTCATGAGGTTCCGTCCTCCCTTGGGGGAGCTGTCAGCCCTCCGCTGTCAGCTGAATTGGCGGCGGTTCATACCAAAGGAAAGGCGATCCGTCCAGTCCTCGTTCCCACGCAGAGCGTGGGAACGAGGAGGTGAGGAGGCGATTAGTCCAGAGGCCATTTCGGGCCGAGCGCCTGTCGCTGGAGGAGAGTGACGGCGTCCACGCCGAGCTTGCCGAGGCGGAGCAGGCGGTCGAGCTGGTCGCGGCGGAACGTGGCTTCCTCGCCGCCGGCCTGCACCTCGATGAAGTCGTCGCCCGGTCATGACCAGATTCAGGTCCACGTCGGCGTCCTGGTCTTCGCGGTAATCCAGGTCCAGCAGCTCAACGCCGTTCAGCAGGCCGACGCTGACCGCCGCCACGCTGCCGCGAACCACGACAGCCGTCGCGGGCATGGGAGCGGCCAGGGGCTGCGCGGCGGCGCCGACAGGGCGTCGAGGAGCGCGAGGAAGGCGCCGTTGATGGACGCGGTGCGCGTGCCGCCGTCGGCCTCCAGCACGTCGCAGTCGATCCAGAGGGTGCGCTCGCCCAGCTTCGCCAGATCGACCACGGCCCGCAGACTGCGGCCGATGAGGCGCTGGATCTCGACGCCGCGGCCGTCGATCTTGCCGCCGCGGTCGCGCGGCTTGCGCGTGTTCGTGCTGCCAGGCAGCATGGCGTACTCGGCGGTCAACCAGCCCTTGCCGCTGCCGACGAGAAACGGAGGGACCGTCTCTTCGATGGTGCATGTACAAAGGACGGTGGTGCGGCCCATGCGGACCAGGACGCTGCCGGGCGCCTGGCGAGTGTAGCCGCGCTCGAAGGTGAGGGGGCGGAGTTCGTCGGGGCGGCGGCCGTCGAGACGGGCTGGCGACACGGTCATGCTCCTTGCGGGCTAATCCGGGTCTGCGTCCACCGATTCACGTAATCGACGACCTGTTCGGAGGTGGCGCCGAACATCCGGGTGATCTGATCGCGCACCGTCGGACCTTGCCCGTACCAGGTCAGCTGGCCGCCGAACCAGATCCCCGCGACGGGGGTGGGAGAGGCCGCGCGCAGCGTGGGAATGTACCGCCGTAAATCTTCAGGCCGCTGGCAATCCGCCGTGTTGAACACGTCCACCGCGGGCGCCGCCGACGGTGCGCGGGCCAACGCCTCCATCACGATGTCGAGGAGGCGCATGTCGTAGGCGGACGAGGGCGCCGCACCGATCAGCAGGCGGACGGCATGTCGCGGAATCGAGTCGCCCGGCCTCCAGAGCTGGAACGGACTCCGTTCCACAATGCTCGGGAACAAATGATCCGCCCCCGCCCCGTCGGCATGCGCCGCGAAGCAATCGAAGAACAGGTTCATGGGTGGTCCCTTGGGTAGCGACGGGAGTACACAAGTGTACGTCGCGTTTGGCCCCGAGGAGGCCCAGAACCGTCCTCACGCCAGCAACCACGTCAGCACTGCCTTCTGAGCGTGCATCCGGTTGCCGGACTTGCGGCCTCGGAAGCCCGACGGCGGAGTTCGTCGGGGCGCATTTGGCGAGGCGGGTCCTCCGTTTCTCACGAAGCGGCGGGGCGCTTTTCCAGCCAGCTCCGGACGTAAACGATGATCTCTGCTGAACTGGAACCGAACATGTGAGCGACCTGCTCTCGCGCCTCGTATCCCTGCCCCGACCAGTTCAGGCCCCCTCCCGCCAGACGCCGGCGACGGGAGAATGAAATACTTGGCGGAGTTGCGGAATGTATTTTTGAAAGGCGCCGGGTCGCTTGCAATCTGCCATGTTGAATACATCCACCTTGGGCGCTGCTGACGTACTTTCAGTCACCGCTTTATCGACAACATCGAGCAAGCGCATGTCGTAACCGGACCATGTCGCAACGCCGAGGAGGACGCGCGTCCCGCGTTCGGGAATGGGATCGCCGGGGCTCCAAAGGTGGAAGGGACTGCCCGCAACCGCGGCGGAGAACCAGTCGTCCGCGTCAGCCGAATCGGGGGCCAGGCGCGTCCGATCCGAGAACGTCTCAAAGAGCGTGAAGAACGGAATCATGGTTTGGTGAACCGCAGGGCGCCGTTGTGTATCCAGCGACCACCGGACTTCAGGATTCGCCGGACTTCGCTGGTTTGAATCGTCGGTCCCAGCCAAGTCGCCGTGTCCTCGGGCGGCGTGTTGTTCGTGAACACTTCATCGCATGAATCATCCGGCAAGGGTAGCTGAGTGTTATCCGCAATGAGAAAATCGTTCCCCGCGAGAACCAGATCCCGCAGCGACTGAGCGGCTTGGCTGGACTTCCAACCTGGCCGCACGACCCAGCGCCCTTGTTGGTTCAAGGCGCCGGGAACCTCGCCCTCACCGCCGAGGTTGATGCGCATAGGACGCATATCCATTGTACTCCAGGACCGTCCTCACGCCAGCAGCCACGTCAGCACCGCCTTCTGGGCGTGCATCCGGTTGCCGGCCTGCTGGAAGACGACGCTGCGGTCGCCGTCGATCACGTCGTGCGCTGACCTCCTCGCCGCGGTGGGCCGGCAGGCAGTGCATCAGCCGGGCGTGCTTCGGCGCCTGGGCCATCAGCGCCGCGTTCACCTGGAAGCCGGCGAAGCTGCCGCAGCCGGCGTTCGCGCTCCGCCTCCTGGCCCATGCTCGTCCAGACGTCGGTGTAGATCACGTCGGCGTCGGCGACGGCGTGGCCCGGATCGCCGTCCTGCGACAGCTCGCCCTCCGGCGCCTGGCGGCGGAACGTCTCGCAGGAAGGACTCGTCGAAGCGGTAGCCTTCCGGGGCCGACAGGATGAAACGCGCCGCCGAGCTTGCCGCACGCCAGCGCCAGCGAGCGGGCGACGTTGTTGCCGTCGCCGACGAAGACGACGGTACGGTCCTTGACGGAGCCGAAAACTTCCTGAATCGTGAGCAGGTCGCCCAGCGCCTGGCAGGGATGGCGCAGGTCGGACAGGCCGTTGATGACCGGGATGCGCGAGTGGGCGGCGAATTCCTCGAGGGTGCGGTGGCTGAAGACGCGCAGGGCGACCACGTCGACGTACTCGCTGAGGGTGCGGGCGAAGTCGGCGACGCTCTCGCGCTGGCCGATAGGGCCGTCGCTGGCGCTGAGGAAGATGCTGCGGCCGCCGAGCTGGGCCATGCCCGCCTCGAAGCTGACGCGCGTGCGCAGCGACGGCTTCTCGAAGACCAGGCCGAGGACGCGGCCGGGCAGAAGCGGCGTCCGGTCGCCGCCCCGGAACGCCGCCTTCAGCCGAGCCGCCTCCGCCAGGACGTGATGGAGTTCATTGGCATCCAGATCCGACAGGTCGAGAAAGTGACGCATGGTCGTCCGTCCGCGGGGGCCGATGGAACTGATGAGACGAATACGGACCGATTACGATTGCCCGCTGATTACTTCTTCCAGGATGTCACAGCCTTCGTCGATCTCGGCGTCGCGTGAGGGTCAGAGCCGGCAGCAGCCGCAGCACGGTGCTGTGCGTGCAGTTGATGAGCAGCCGGCGTTCCAGGCACGCCTGCACGATCGGGGCGCCGTCGACGGACAGCTCGACGCCGATCATGCAGCCCTTGACGCGGACCTCGCGGATCGAACGGGCAGCGGCCGCGCAGCGCCTCGAAGCGGCCGCGGAAGCGCTCGCCGATCTCGACGGCGCGGGCCAGCAGGCCGTCCGCTTCGATGGTTTCGATGGTGGCCAGGGCGGCGGCGCAGGCGAGGGGATTGCCGCCGAAGGTGGCGGCGTGCGTGCCGGGCCGCAGCTTGTCGGCGAACTCCGGCCGGGCGATCAGGCCGCCGCAGGCGACGCCGCCGGCCAGGGCCTTGGCCAGCGTGATCGCATCGGGCTTGACGGCGCCAGTGCTGATAGGCGAACCAGCGGCCGGTGCGGCCCATGCCGGCCTGCACCTCGTCGAAGATCAGCATCAGCTTGTGCGGTCGGCCAGCTCGCGCAGCCCTTCGAGGTAGCCGGCCGGCGGCAGGTTGATGCCGCCCTCGCCCTGGATCGGCTCGACGAGAATGGCGCAGGTTTCGGCGTCGATGAGCTTGGCCGCGGCGTCGAGGTCGCCGAAGGGGGCGTAGCGAGAAGCCGGCCAGCAGCGGCTCCAGTCCCTGGTGATACTTCGGCTGGGCCGGTGGCGCTGAGGGCGCCGAAGGTGCGGCCGTGGAAGCTGTTGAACATGGTGATGATCTTGTAGCGGCCCGGCTTGCCGTGGAGGCGGGCGAGCTTGATGGCCGCCTCGTTGGCCTCGGCGCCGCTGTTGCAGAAGAAGCACTGGCCGTCCCAGCCGGTGCGTTCGCTCGAGCGCCTGGGCCAGCTGCCCCTGCGGCTTCGGTGTACCAGGTGTTGGGCACGTGGATCAGCTGGCCGACCTGTTCGCGCACCGCCTCGACGACGCGCGGCGGACAATGGCCGAGCAGGTTGCAGCCCCAGCCGGGAAAGAAATCGAGATAGCGGTTGCCCTCGTCGTCCCAGACGTGCGAGCCTTCGCCGCGCACCAGACAAACCGGATAGCGCGTGTAGTTGGCGATGACGTAACGCTGATACAGGTCGAGGGTGGCCGGGTTCATGTCCATGGTCCTCAGTCCGCTGCCCTTACTCCCTAGTCCGTAGTGAAGACAACCTGGCTTGCCGCTACGGACTAATGACTACGGACTAGGGACTATTCAAGAGTGATTTCCGTGCCGACGCCGCGGTCGGTGTAGATTTCGAGGAGCAGCGAATGCCTCAACCGGCCGTCGATCATGTGCGTCTTGCGGACGCCGCCGCGGAGGCTGTCGAGGCAGGCCTCGACCTTGGGGATCATGCCGGCGTCGATGACTCCGTCGGCGATCAGCTGCCGGCAGCGCGACGGCGTTGAGGCTGGTCTGAAGAGAAGACGGGTCGTTGCGGTCGAGGAGGATGCCGGGCGTGTCGGTGAGGAAGACGAGCTTTTCGGCCCGCAGGTGGGCGGCGACGGCGGCGGCGGCGGTGTCGGCGTTGACGTTGAGCCAGCGGCCGTCTTTCGTCTGGGCCAGCGAGGGGATCACCGGCACGACGCCGCCGGCGCAGAGGGCTTCGATCAGCTCGGCGTCGACGCTGCGTCACCTGGCCGACGCGGCCCAGGTCGATGGGCCGGCCTTCGGGTCCGGGCAGCGTCAGCCGTTCGCCGAAGAGACACTGCAACGCCCCGGTCGAATAGCGGGCCGACGCCCGGCCGCCGAGCAGGCGGATCTGCTCGACGAGGCCGTCGGATTCCTGGGTCAGGACGCGGACGACGATGTCCAGCGTGGCGTCGTCGGTGAAGCGGCGGCCCTGGATCTTGCGCGGCTGCAGGCCGGCCGCGGCCATGGCCCGGTCGATGGGCTTGCCGCCGCCGTGGACGAGGACGGGACGCAGGCCGACCGTCTCCATGAAGACCACGTCCTGGAGCGTGGCTTCGAGGGCGGCGGGGTCTTCCATCGCGCTGCCGCCCAGCTTGATGACCGTCAGCTGATCGCGGAACATGCGGATGTAGCTGCGGGCCTCGATGAGGGTTTCGGCCTTGCGAATGGCGTCGTCCATCGTCGTCGGTCCACTCGGGGCCGGCCTCGCCACGGGCGCGCCTGCGGCGGAAAAATAAAAGAATATGCTAGGGGGGTCGGCTGGGAGCGTCAAGGGGAGGCGAAAGAGGGACACCCGCGACGAGGTCATGAACAGCTTTGCCCCGTCAAGTTCGCCGTTGTAGCATGACAGGACCATTTGGTCGCACGTTCTTTTCTTAACCTCCATGCAGGACGCATCATGGCACGCCGCTCCTTCACTCCCGAACAACTCCAGGAGTTCCAGCGCTTCGCTGCCCCGTGGGGCAAAATCATCGCCCGACGCGCCTTCGGCGACGACGGGCCCGGACTCGACGTTGATCTCGACGCCATGGAGCAACTCACCCGTGCCGCTGCCGCTGGACTCACCGAAGGCGCCCTGCAAACCCTTCTCGAACAACAGGCCACCGCCTTGGGCGAACAACAGCCCTGTGCCGCGTGCGGACGGCCCTGTGCCGTACGCCGCCAGGAACGTCCTCTACAGGTTCAGGGCGCAGTCCTGCAACCAAGCGAACCGGTTGGCCCCTGTCCCGACTGGCGCCGGGACTTTTTCCCCCAACGGCCGATCCTGCGCCTTGATGGCCACGGCTGCGGCCCCTTCCTGCCGCAGAAGATCGTTCCTGCCGGCGCTCGCTTGCGCTCCTGCGCCGACGCCGCCTTCGCCCTGAGCCTGAGCGGCCTATCGATCTCGGCCCGCCACGTGCAGCAGTTGACGCAGGAAGTCGGCACGGACCTGGCGCAGACACGCGACGAGCAAGCCCGGAAGCGTCGGCGTCGGCAACTGTCGCCACGGGTGGCAGGGACCCCGGAGGTGGTCGCCGTCGAGGTCGATGGCGGGCGTCTGCGGACGCGGGCCGCCGATAGCGGACGCGGTGTCCCTGAGGCGGAAAACAAGGAGGACAAGATCTCCTGCCTGGTCACGCTGACGAACAACGCACACGCTGAGGATCCGCAACCGGAACCGCCGCCGTCGTTCGTGCAACCGCGGCGTATTCAGCGTCTGGTACAGCAAATGGCTGGCCAGGCGAGCGATCCGCTCGCCGCGGCGGACGCCCCACCGGCTGAGCCGGAAGCGGAGCAGACCGCGACGCCGACCCCGTCGGTCCTGGACCCCGAGGCCGAGCCGTGGTCGCCCCGGCGTCTGGTGCGGACGTGCGTGGCCCGCATGGTTGCGAGCCGGTCGTTCGGGCCACTGCTGGCGGCGGAAGCGCAAAGCCAGGACTTCTACGCGGCGCGGCGGCGTGCGTTCGTGGCGGACGGCCAGGCGTATAACGGGTCGATCCATCGCGGCTACTTCGCGGACTTCGTGCCGATTGTGGACCTGCTGCACGTGGTCTGTTACCTGTTCCAGGCAGCGCAGGCAGTCGAAGCAGAGAGGGAACGTTGGCCGTTGCACCTGCGTTGGTTGCGGTCCTGCTGGCAGGGGCAGGTGGCCGAGGTGGCGGCGCAGATGGAGCGTTATCAGGAAACGGGGGGACGTCCGCCGCCGGGAGAGGCGCTTGTTGCGACCGATCCCCGGCGTGTGCTGGCGGAGACATGGAGTTATCGGAGAAACAACGCGGAGCGGATGGATTATCCGCGTTATCGTCGGGAAGGTTTGCCGACCACGAGCAGTCTGGTGGAGTCGCTGGTGGGGGAGTTCAATGCGCGGGTGAAAGGGAAACAGAAGTTCTGGAATCGGCCTGCGGGTGCAGAAGCAGTGCTGCAAGTGCGGGCGGCGTTGTGGAGCGAGGAGGGGCGGTTGGAGCGGTACTTCGCGGAACGCCCCGGCAGTCCCTATCGCCGGCGGGCCGCCTGATCCCCCTGTTCAATCGCAGAACGGTTCATGACCTCCACCCGGAAAGAGTGATGGGAGT
>CAVYVK010000002.1:0-499508 GCA_963771935.1 uncultured Planctomycetaceae bacterium
CGACCCCACGAGATATGGGTCGCAACTTCTTTTACTCAAGTCTCTTGTGAAAAATGCCGACGGGGACAAACCGGCCGGGAAGCGTTCATGGAGATGGGCGGTTCCGCACACGAGGGACGCGGATCGCACGCGGCTCGTTCCTCGGACGGCAACGGAAGCGCGTACGTCAGGCGAGAATCCCGGAACCGCGCGAACGCTTCCCGCCTCGGGCGGTCTCCAGCAGTGGGGGCTGCCGCGGATCGAAGACGCGGTAGGCCACCAGCTTCACGCGGTCGTTGACCAGGAACCAGGCCAGGGCATAGACCCCACACCAGCAGCGCCCATGCCCAGCCGATCGGCGTCATCACAGGCCGTAGACGGCAATCAGCGTGGCCATCACCTGCGTGCCGATCACGGCGCCAAGCAGGATCGGCGCGGGCCGAATCGACCAGAACGGGCCGCGCGTGCGGGTGACGAAAATCGTCAGGTGCCCCGCCACCGAGAGCTTCAGGTACATGAGGGTCTGGACACGCTGTCGGGATTAGATGGAAAACCTCTTCGGCCAGATAAAACAGGCCGAAGGAGGCGAAGACCCCCGCAATGCCCAGCACCGTCGCCAGCCCGAGCACCAGGCGCATATTCCAGGCTTCGGGCTGGTCGGAATAGTGGACGCGGTCGTAGGCGATCGACAGGATCGCGCCATCGTTCAGCAGCGCCAGCAGGACGATCATCACCGCCGTCACGGGATAGAAATTGAAAACCAGGATCGACAGCGTCATGAACAGCAGCACGCGGATGGTCTCGGCGATGCGGTAGATGGCATAGCTGTTCATGCGCTGGAAGATCTTGCGGCTCTCCTTGATGGCGTCGATAATGACCGACAGGCCGGGGGTCAGCAGCACGATGTCGGCCGCGGCGCGGGCGGCGTCGGTGGCGCCCGAAACGGCGATGCCGGCGTCGGCTTTCTTCAGCGCCGGGGCGTCGTTCACGCCGTCGCCGGTCATGCCGACGATGTGGTCGCGCTGCTGCAAGACGTCGACGATGTGGAACTTGTGTTCGGGAAAGACCTGGGCGAAACCGTCGGCCTGTTCGATCGCGTCCGCGAGCCGGCCGACCTCGTCGGCTTCGTCTCGTCGAAAGGCGGCATCGAGGATGTTCGCACCGAGGCCGACCTGGCGGGCGATTTCCTTGGCGATGGCGACCTGGTCGCCGGTGACCATCTTGACCTCGATGCCCATTTGCCGCGCCGTGGCGATGGTCGGCCTGGAGTCCGGGCGCGGCGGGTCGTACAGCGGCAGCACGCCCAGGAAGCGCCACGGGCCGTCGCCGTCGGCGCGGGCCACGCCCAGGGAGCGGAAGCCGCGGGCGGCGAAGTCATTGACCGCCTTCTCGACTTGGGGCCGGACCGCCTCCGCGTCAGCCGCCAGGGCCAGGATCACCTGCGGCGCTCCTTTCGTCACCTTGAACGCCGCACCGTCCGGCCTGCTGACCGTCGCCTCGGTGCGTTTGTGAACGGGATCGAAGGGCTGGAAATGGGTCACGCGAAAGCCGCGGGTCGGCGAGCGTTCGCAGCCCGCCGAGGACGGCCAGGTCGATCGGGTCGTGGTCCTCGGCGCGCGAGGCGAGGGCGGCGCTGGCGATCACGTCGGCCGGCGTCGTCCCGTCGAGGGCGAACGGGTCGCCCAGGGTCAGGCGGTTCTGGGTCAGGGTGCCGGTCTTGTCCGAGCAGAGCACGTCCATGCCGGCCAGCTCCTCGATGGCCACCAGCCGGGTGACGATGGCCTGCTTGCGGGCCAGGAGGCGGGCTCCCACGGCCATGGTCACCGACAGGACGGTCGGCATGGCCACGGGGATGGCGGCCACCGTCAGGACCAGAGCGAACAGCAGCACGGTTCCGCCCCGCCGCGCGACCAGCAGCGGATCGCCTCGGAACAGGGCCACCGTCAGGATCAGGATCACGAGGGCGAGGGCGATGACGATGAGGAAGTCGCCGATTTTCAGCACGGCTTTCTGGAAATGGCTGACGGTGTGGGCCGTTTCGACCAGCTGGGCGGTCTTGCCGAAGTAGGTGTTCTGCCCGACGCCGGTGACCACGGCGTCGACTTCGCCCTGCCGGACGATCGAGCCGGAGTAGACGTATCCTCGGTCTTGCGCGTGACGGGCAGCGATTCGCCGGTGAGGGCGGACTGGTCCACGTCGATCGGATCGCCCTCCAGAAGCGCGGCGTCGGCGGGCACGATGTCGCCGAGGCGGAGGCGGATCAGGTCGCCGGGGACCAGTTCGCGCGCGGGACGGCGCCCGGCCCCGCCGCGCTTGACCCTGGCCGTAAGGGCCAGCTTGGCCTTGAGGGCGGCGATGGCGTTGCCGGCCTGGTACTCTTCCCAGAAGCCGACGACCGCGTTGGCCACCAGCAGGATCAGGATAATGACGAAGTCCTCCCAGTGGCCGACGACGGCCGACAGGATCATCGCCGCCTCGATCATCCAGGGGATCGGCCCCCAGAAATACGAGAGGAACTTCAGCAGCGGGTTGACCTTCTTCTCGGGCAGCTCGTTATAGCCATACTTCGCCCGCCGCTGCTGGACCTCGGCGTCGGTGAGCCCATCGGGAGAAATCGCCGCCTCGTCCCGCAGGTCCGAAACGGGAAGTGCGCCGGCCTGCTCGTCGTGCCCAATTGGGCCTTGTGATGGCTTCGTCTGGCTCATGGCATCCACCCCTGTCCTCACTTGCCATTGGTGGCCGGTTCTGCGGGCCGCTCCTATCGGGCGGCTGAACCCTCCATTTTCACCGCGAGGACGACCTCGACCGGCACCCACATCATTTTCCTTTCCGCGCTCTCGATGCGGAAGCCGGCGGCCTCCAGGGACTGGCGGACGAAGATCGGGCGGCAATCCACCAGGTTGGGGAAATGCCGGTGGCTCCACTCGAAGATGTGCAGGATGGTGCCGCCCTCGCCTACCTTGGAAACGCCCACGACCGCGATTCGCCCCCCGCGCCGCAGGACGCGCTGGCACTCGGCCAGGACCTTGGGGATCTCCGGCGTGTCGAACAGTTCCAAGGTGAAGCTCATGAAGATCGCGTCCAGCGAATCCGGCGGGTAGGGCAGCCGCACGGCGTCGCCGCAGGTCAACTCCACCCGGTCGGCCAGCCCGGCCTTGTGCAGGTTGTCCCGGGCCAAGTCGCACATTCGCTCCGAGAGATCGAGGCCGTACACCTTGCCGGTTGGACCGACGGATTGGGCCAGGGACACGAGGCAATGCCCGGTCCCGAAGCCGATTTCCAGCACCTTCTCCCCCGGCCGTGCGTCGAGCTTCTCCAGGCCGGCCCGGCGGACAGGCCCCTCGCTGTGCTCGGCCAGCCGGTCGTAGACGTGGCTGATCTTGTCGTAGTATGCCTTGGTCTCCGCCTTGGACTGGAAGACGCGCAAGATTTCCGAGCGGCCTTTGTCCGGGGTGGTTGCGGTTTGTGTCATCGTTCTCCCCTTTCTCGTGGTTTGCCTCTGGACCTCGGTCTTCATGTCCTGGTTCTTGACGCGTTCGTGATTGGAGCAGGTCCTTCATCGCGGCCTCTCCCTTTATCTCCAGGTCCGCCGCGTCCATTCCGTACAGCAGAGGCCGCATGGTTCAGTAATCGGTGAGCGACCGCGGCGGCAGCGCCGCCCGCAGGGCGTTGACCACCGCCGCCACGTCGATGAGTTCCTGCAAGACCGCTCCGGCCGCGGGCGGCAACAGGCCCATCGACGCGACGGCCATTCCGGCCAGACTCAACATCATTCCGCCGACGGCGCTTTGCAGCGCGATCGCCCGCAGCCGGCGGCCGATGTGCAGGAATTCGTCCACCTTCCGCAGGGAAGCGTCCAGGATCACCGCCCCCGCCGCCTCCGCCGTCACGTCGCTGTTCCGGCCGAAGGCCACTCCGACGGTCGCGGCGGTAAGCGCAGCGCGTCGTTGACGCCGTCCCCGAGGTAGACCGTGTTCGCTCTCCGCGTCTCCGCGCGGACGATCTCCAGCTTCTGCTCGGGCGTCTGTCCGGCGTACACCTGCCGAATGCCGACCGTCTCGGCGAGATAGCGGACCTCCGATTCCCGGTCGCCCGATGCCAGGATCACCCGATCGATCCCGTGACGGCGGCGGAGGTGGCGGATGAACGGGGCGCCGTCCGACCGCGGCTGGTCGCGGAACCGCAAGTCGGCGGCGTAGCGGCCTTCGATGAGGACGACGCATTCCAACCCGTCGGCGGCGGCCAGCAATTTTCCCGCCTCTTCCGGGCACGCCGCCAGGAACTTCTTCCGGCTCGTGACCTGGACGGATCGGCCGGACACGGCGCCGGTCAGCCCTTGTCCCGGCCGCTCGCTCACCTCGGCGGCCTCCCGCAGCGCCACCCCCTGCTTCTCGGCGGCGGCAAGGACCGCTCCGGCCAGCGGGTGCTTCGAGTAGCGCTCCAGGCCGGCAACCAATCCCAGCACCTCCCGCCCGTCCCAGTCCTCGGCAGGGAGTAGGTCCGTCAGGCAGGGCCGGCCATAGGTGAGCGTGCCGGTCTTGTCGAAAATGGCGGTGCGGCAGGCGGCGATCTTCTCCAGCACGGCCGGGTCCTTGATGATGATACCGCGCCGGGCCGACAGCGACACCGAGCCGATGATCGCCACCGGGATGGCGATCAGCAACGGACACGGCGTGGCGACGACCAGGACGGCCAGGAAGCGCGTCGGGTTGCCGCTCGCGGCCCAGGCGGCGAGGGCGATCACCACGGCCAGCGGGGTGTACCACGCCCCGAGTTGGTCGCCGAGCCTGCGTAGGCGCGGGCGGCGCTGCTCCGAGTCGCGCATCACCTGCATGATCCGGGCGTAGCGCGAGTCGGCCGCCGGCTTCTCACAGCGGATGGTCAAGGCCGCCTCGCCGTTGACGGCACCGGACAGCACGGCCGTCCCCGGCGCCTTGGACATCCGGTACGGCTCGCCCGTTAGGTACGACTCGTCCATCGCGCCGTGGCCCTCGACCACGGCGCCGTCCACCGGGCAGATTTCATGCGGGAAGACCAATAGAGCGTCGCCGACCGCGACGGCGTCGAGCGGCACGTCGGCGATTTGCCCGTCCCACTTGCGGTGTGCGGCGGAAGGCATGCGTTGGCCAGCGCCGCCAGGACGGACGAGGCGCTGCGGACTGCGTAGGCCTCCAACGCCTCGCCGCCGGAGAGCATGAGGACCACCAAGGTGCCCGCCAGATACTCGCCGAGCAGGACGGACGTGACGATCGAGGCGCCGGCCAGGAGGTCGGAGCCGAACTCGCGCCTCCAGAGTTTGACCAGAAGTACGAGGACGAGCGGCCCACCGCCGAAGGCCAGGGCGAGGACGAGCGGGAGGTCAAACAGCGGCAGACCGAGGACGGCGCCGGCGACGCCCACCGCGTAGCGCATCACGAGATGGCAAACGACGGCGGCGACCGCCAAGGCGGCGATGACGGCCTGCTTTCTGCTCGCAGCCGGCGCCTCGTTTTTCGTGCTTTGCTTCATGCGTTCCTCGGGGGCGAATGGCCAGCGCGATGACGTTCGCGCCTCGGCAGATGGCAAAGGGTGTGCCGGGAACGGGGGCGACGCCGACCGGCACCCTCCGCCCGTGGGAATAGCGACAAATCCTGCGGCCGTTGAGGACTATCGGCCGCCGCACGGGGGCGGGCCACGATGAGCCGTCGGCGTGAGCGGCGTGCGGTTTCGGCCCGGTGGTGTGCGGCGCCAACACACTGTTCCTGGCCGCATACGGCGACTCTGCCAACGACCCCGACCGGAGAAGCGAATTCCGGCTCAGACCGCAAAAGGCAACGCCCGATCACGCAGAGGCTTACGCCGCACCGCGCTCGAACCGGCGGCGTGAAACCGAACCAGGCACGGCCATTGCTAACCACAAGGGCGTCCCCTTCACCTTCCTGACCTTCGTGGACCGGCCGGCGAAACGGCCGACCAACCGAGGAGTCGGACCATGCAAAACGAAGCCGGGCTGGAAGAGTATTTGTCGGAGATCCGGAAAGAGGCCTGTTCGCGCTGCGTGGAACGGCCGCCGGGTGGGCCGCCCTGCGGGCCGCTGGGCAAGTGGTGCGGCGTGGAAAACAATCTGCCCGAGCTGATCGACGCGGTCCACGACGCCCACGGCCGTTGGATGGGGCCGTACTGCGACAGCACGGAGCGGCACGTCTGCGAACACTGCCCTGCCCGGGGCGGCAGTGCCTGCCCCTGCCCGATGGACCAGTTGTTGGTCCTCGTGGTGCAGGCGGTCGAGGCCGTGGACGCGCGGCGGGCGCGGCGCGCGGAGACCCTGCAGCTGGCGGCGCTGCCCGACAGGGAGAAGGCTGACGTCCAGGGGATCGTCCGGGCCTTCGAGGAGGCGGCCGGAACGTGGACCGGCTGCGACTGGCCGACGCAGTTCGGCAAGGCCGGACTGAATCTCGACGGCTGGAGCGCTGCGGAGGCGGCGGAGGCGGCCGAGGGACGCCGGGGCACGGCGGAGGAGACCGATTGGCGGGCCGCCGCGCAGTGGTTGGCGCGGGTAGAGCAGTTCGCGCGGCGGGCGGAAGAGGAGGCATTCCAGGCGGTTCTGGACGCGATGGCCGGTGCTTGGCGCAACGCCCTCGAACACGCCCAGTGGGCGCGGGCGTGCGAGTTCCTGACCAGCCGAACCGTGTGGCGCGGGACACCGACGACTTGGCAGCCACTGGTGCGGGAGGTGTTCGCCGCCATGCCCGACCACCCGGCGCTTGAAGCTATTTGCCGCGAGGGTGGCTAGACCGGCTTTCCAGTTACCGCCCAATCTTTTGTCGTTTTCCTTGAAGGAGCAATGACGTGGCGCGCCTGAACCCAGGTCAGGCGCGCCATGCTATTGACGGTGAAGAACACATGAAGATACGAGGTATTAGTAGCAGGGGGGATCCGAGGAACAATTTGTCCTTCGGTCAGAGAGAATGTGCTTGGAAAATTGTTCGCGAAGGCTCACAGGGGCTGCTTTCCGAGAGGGTTTCCTATCAACACCCGGCTTCGGACACGGGGGTCTTCAGTTCGGAAAACTGTGCCATAAGCGCTTTGTTTGCAATATCTTGGTAAGAATGGACAGAGCCGGGATCGAACCGGCGACCTAAGGATTTTCAGTTCGTAACGCTCCGCCGGTTCGTCACGCCGTAAAGCCTTTCCAGTAAATCACTTCCGCACCGAATCAGGCAACCGTCAAGACGCTGTAACTTCGTACATTTTAGCGCGTTTTCCCCTGTTTTGCAATGGGTTCTGTACCGGATTCTGTACCGGGTCTCCAATCGGTGAGCGAAGGACGTTTTGTCCTTCGGTCACGGGCAACTGCCTTCCTTCTTCGCTGACTCCCATCTTTTTATCAAGGCGGCTGCCCTGTCCCCATCGCACCCGCGCATACGGAAAACAGTCCGTGTGGAGTTGACAAACAACTCAACGTTGAGTAGGATCTCAACAGCATTATCAAACGAGTGGGGATGTCATGAGTGATTTCGGCGCGGTACTTCGGGAAAAGCGACGTATGTCTGGCCTCAGCCAGCGGCAACTCGCCGACCGGGCTGGCGTCGATTTCTCTTACATCAGCAAGCTCGAAAACGGCCGGCTTCCTGCTCCGGCGGCGGACACCGTCGTCCGGATCTCGCGGGCATCCTCGGGTGCCCGGCCGAGGAGTTCTTCACGGCTGCGAAAAAGATGCCGACCGGACTCGGCGAATCGCTCGTGGGCGAGCCGGCGGCGATTCGGTTCCTGCAGGAGGCGTCGCGGTTGCGACTGTCGCAGAAGGAGTGGGAGCAGATGCTCGGCAAACTGCACGGGCTGCGGGGGGTGACGAGCGGAGGAAACTCGATGAGATAGGTCGCATTCGTACTCCAAGCGCGGCACTGCTGGACACGCTGCCTGCGGCAATACTTCTTCGAGTACTACGCCTCGGCCAAGAACCTGCCCTTCGACCCGACACGAAGGACTTGGTTCGGGGACTCAAGGAGTTCACCACGGCCTATATGCTCGCTGGTGAAATCCTGCACTGGTTCATCGAACAATTCTTGAAGAAGGGGCTGTCAGCCGCGGTCTGGGCCGAGCGGACCTGCCTTCCGATCGTTCGACCTGGCGGTCCGCTATTCCCGCGACCCCGAAGGCAACGCGGGCCTGCGCAAGACAGGCTTACCCGCCGCCGATGCTGTTGAGTTCTACTACCGGCGACCCCAGGGCCGAGGAATTGGCAGCGAAGGCCCGGGAAGCGCTGTGCCGCGGGGATCCGGCGGCTTTCTCTGGAGCATGAGCCGGTGAAACAGCTGTGGAAGCGAAATCACGGCGGGCGAACATTAGGTCGAGCAGCGCGTCGGCGGTCTTCCCAAGTTCGACGAATTCGGCATCGAAGGCCAGATCGACCTCGTGGGTCGCGATCGCCGATGGCGTCCGGGTCGTCGATTGGAAGCTCGGTGTCCAGCGGCGGAAGCCACGACAGCCTCCAGATGCTGATCTACGGCCTGTGGGCCGAGAAAGAGTTCCGGGTTGAGCCCATCGCAGGTCCGCGTCCAGCCGAGTATTCCTGGGTGATGGCCGACCGTCGAGCAAGAACGTCCTCTGGACCGCGGAATGATGGTGGTCGGCAAGGCGCGGATGATCCAGGACATTGAGTTGATGAAAGAATTGGACCCCTACGGGCCGGACGGGATCGAGGAGGTTTTTTCCCCATGCATGAGAGAAAACGTATGCCGTCAGTGCAAGTACCAGGGCGTGCCCGGACAGCCGCTCCGGGCTGGCCCCGAGACAAACATGCGTCTCATTGACGGTTGCTGCCAACGCCAGGTGTGACGTGCCGCCGGGTCGAGGTTCGCTGCGCGGTTCGCCGCCCGAGATCCGCTCCGCAATCTGCGGCATCCTGCGGAGACGGGACCAGGTTATCGCCGTGCCGTCGCCGTTTCAGCGCGCGAGCTGCTTGTCGTCGGCGCGAAGCCGGTCGCCTTCCGGCGCGTCCGGAACAAGTCATGGCAAGCCGATCTCCAAGACCGTGGGGCGCTCGACCCGCTCACGCTCGGTCGGAAGGAGGACCGGGCGTTGATCGCCCTCCTGCTGGAGCGCGCCTTCGTCGTCGCCTTCGAGCGAGAGCCAGGCTACTGGAGGCTGTTCAGCACCACGAGGAGCTGGTACCGCAACGAGCCGGTCACGGTTGTCGATGGGATTCAGGTCATCCCCCGCGTGTCGTTTGCGACCATCTCGCTTGGCGATGAAGGGGTCGGCGTGGCGTTCGATTCGGGCCACCTGTGCCGGACGGACATGACGGTGGCCGATTTCTTCGATTCGACGAGCGGCCGCGGAGAACGACAGGAGCGGCTACGCCGGTTCGAGCGGCTGCGCACGCGCGGGGAACAGCGGATGGGCACCCTCCTCTACGACACGTACCATGACGCCCTCAGCGTGTGCTACTTCGAGCGGTTCGAGGACGGGGTGACTTGCGACTCGACCGGCCCGATCCAAGGGAAGGAGTCTCTCTACGAGTATTGCCGGGACAAGCACCCGCAAGCAGACGTCCAGCCCAGTGACAGCGTCGCCTGCGTCTCCTTCCGCGGGCTGCCCCACCCCGTGGTGGTGCCGGCCAAACTGCTCCGGCTGCGCGTGATGGCCGAAAAGGACCAGTCCGTCCGCGGCCTTGGTCAGTTCAAGACTTCCCCGCCCACGCTCCGGCGCGACGAAGCCTTGCGGGCGTGGGAGATTTGCGGTGCGTCGGTTGCGCGCTCCTGGGGGTGCGGTTCGAGGACGGCCTCTGGCGTCCCGCCCAACATGAGCTGCTGGCCTGTCCTCTTTTGGAGTTCGGCAAGGGGCGGACGGTCGCCGCACCCGAACGGGCGGACGTCGGGTCTTACCAGCGGTACTTCCGTCAGCGCCTCGAAAAGCTGCGAGGCGGTGGCCTGTATCACTATGACGAGGCCGTCGAACGGAAACTCCATCTCGTCACTCCCAAGGTCGGCAACGGGTGGACGGACGACTTGCAGCAGAAGTACGTGTCCGATGTCAGCGCGACCTTCAAGGACATCACTGGCTTGCAGTTCCGGGTCACGACCGTGCGCGAGGACGACCCAGAGCGGATCGTTGAGGTGCCTGGGGGAGTCGAACCCGGGCACGACTGTGATCGTCTTCGACGACCTGGCGGCCGATAATGCGGCGTACTTCCTGCTGGCACATGGGCTTCCCGGCTGGAAGCTCGAGCGCCTCACCCGCCGACAGGTCCAGGACAAGTGGCAGGCCCGTTCGCGGGGGCGTAACTCCGACGAGACGAGGAAGGCCGAGAATCGATGGAGGGACATGATCACGCTCTCCGTGATCGACACGCTCGACCAGATGGGGGCCGTCCCGTGGAGGCTCAAGACTTTCCCCTACGACGCGTGCCTGGCGATCGACGTCGGCGAGGGCAGGCGGTATTTCGCCATGTCCCTGCTGATCTGCCGGGACGAGCGGCGCTCACCCTCGTTCCTCCGGCTTTCGAGGTCGTGGCCCAAGGGGGACCACCAGCACGAGGCGATCAATCCGGAGATGCTGCGGGACAAGGTCGTGCAGCTCCTTGAGGGGTTCCCCAACTCCGAGTTCGCGCCGCTCCAATCACTGCTCGTCCTGCGGGACGGGCGGCAATGTTCGGACGAGCCGAGGGGGCTCGCCCAGGCCGTGGACAAGCTGAAGCAGAAGGGGAAGCTGGTCCAGGCGCTGTGGTGGATGTGGTGGACGCCCACAAGAAGACGGTCAAGAACCTGAGGATATGGGAGTCCGCTGGCGGCGGCTGCGAGAACGTTTTGGAAGGGAGGGCCGTCTACCTGGACGACGAGACCGCGCTGATGTGCTGCACCGGCGCCGCAACGCTCCCCCGCGGCGCAACCGCCGATCCGTGCATGTTGGTCATGAGGGATGGCGCTGATGTCAGGAAGGCGACGCAGGCGTTCTTCGCCCTTTCGCAGCTCAATTACTCGAGCCCGTCGAAGCGCACCGATACGCCCACCCGCTTCGTGAAACCGATGTCCTGCTCCAGCAGCGACTGGCGCAGGACATGCGCGGCATCCGCTAACCACCAACCCCGGGAGGCAGACATGAGCCAGGAGTGGCTGAACATCCAGAGTTTCTTTACCGACCACGAACTGATCGGAGCGATCAACGACCTCTCCATCGCCGTCAAGCTGGAGCTGGCAAGCGTTCGGGATCCGGAAAGGATCCAGCGGGCAGAGAAGGCCCGCCAGGTCCTGCGCGGTTTCCTGACCCGGCTCAGCGAGATCGAGGCCGAGGGAGAGCGCGAGCTCCTGCTGGGCATCGACGCTGCGCTTCCAGAGCCTCACGGCAGCGCTGGCATCTGCGCGGCAGGACAGCTGCGCTTCACTTCCGTCTTGATGTGCGAAGGGGCTGTCGGGGCACTCCCGCTGCTCGATGCCGACGAGAAGCCCGCCAAGCAGAAATTACTGGCGAGCCTCGCCGAGCTGCGCCGAGTGGTGGAGCAGCACCAGCAGGCGGACGCCTCGGTGATCTTCGAGGAGCAATGATGCGCGCCTACCTCCAAGAGGCCAACGATGACCTTCTCTACCAAGTCGAGGTCGTACAAGAACTGCTGGGCTTGGCGAAGGTGGCGGGTGAGCTGACGCCCTACGTCGGGCAGATCTCCCGGATCTGCGCCGAACTGCGACAGCAGGCCTCCGCAACATTCGCGACCTCGGCTTCAACCTGGACGAACTCCTGGGCGACATTCTGGCCGCCACCCAGAGCCTGACCACGCTGTTCGATCTGGTCAACTCGCGGCTGGCGTCGCCCATCGTCCGCGCCAAGACCGACGACCGGCTGGGGTTGCTGGTGCTTCGGTCGCTGCACGACACCTGCCCGAAGACCGCGGCGTTGCCGTTCGGCATTACGGACGGTAACTTCGCGGTCTACCCGACGGCCCAGTTGCCGCCGATCTACCAGGTGCCTGTAACGCGTCAGAAGACCTTGCTCTACTTGCCGCTCCTCTTTCATGAATTCGGCCACGTTCTGTACGCCTGTTACAAGCAGGAGATGGACGATCTGGTGAAAGATGTTCAGCGTGTGGTCTCGGCGGCCCTAGCACCGCGATCCGTCCGAGGGTCCGGCGTGAAGGCCTCCGCCTTCCGCCAGCAGGTTGTCACCGCCTGGTTCGCCTGGGTGCAGGAGTTCTACTGCGACGCCGTGGGGATAACGATCGGCGGACCTTGCTTCCTCAAGGCGTTCTCCCACTTCTTCCGCACGCGCTCCAACGACCAGTATCATGTGCCGCGGGAAGAGCAACTACGGCGCAGGCATCCCGTCACCTGGCTGCGGACCAAGATGCTGGTCGATCGTGCCCGGAAGCACGGCCTCAACGCCCTCGCGGACGATGTCGAGAAGGGGTGGGCCGAGACGGCGAAGGCGATTGGCGTCCAGGAGGAGTACGAAGGGACGTGGTCCGAGAGTTTCTTCGTCCCGCTCCGTCAGGCCCTGGACGACATGATCGAGGAGTCGCAACCATCTGTCCACAGGCCCGAAGACGTAATCGTCTCGGAGGCCGCCCCTTCGCTGACGGCCGTGCAACTGTGTAACCTCGCATGGGCTAAATTCGAGACCACATCTGCGACCTACCGTTCGTGGGAACGAATGGCCATAGATGGCTTTCTGAAGTCCAGCTGACGCCGGTGTGTACAGCCTCGCAGCCCGGCCCGCGGAGCCGGAAATCGGGAACTGAAATTGCGACGCCATGCCGCCGAAGTACAATGGAGGCGGGCCGGACGTGCCCGCCGGTACGATGGCACGCCGGGGAGGATTTGTCAGTCACGACCAAGGCCAAGAGCCAGAGCCAACGGCAGGGTCCAGTGCCCAGCACCTCCCCGCCCCGCAGCGGTGCAGGTCAGGGGCCAGCGACGGAGCCACGGGCGAGCGCCGAGTGCCAGCAAATAACGACCTGACCAAGTTCACAATCGTTGACTCCCCGGATGCCGATCCTGGCATTCGGAGAATACCATGCTGGAGTTCGCAGTGCTCCTCGCGACGGTCGCAAGCGGTGTCGCGGCGGTGGCCACGCTCATCCTCACCCTGATCGACCGACGCAGGAGGCCGCCAAGAGCACCCCAACAGGAAGAAGCGAAGTAACCTGAAGCCCCGGCCGTGGAAACGCGACCGGGGTTTTCTTGTCTCATCGCGCGTAACCCATTGCACAGAAAAGCGATATCGTCGTACATCGAGGCAGCTACCGACCTGGACCGTGAACGCCCGTTCATATAGAATCGTCTAGGCGAGCAGGCCGCTGCTCAGTACAATGAGCAGATTCATCACTTCCTCGTCACATCCGGAACAGATAACCCGGCGCGTTGCCGGGCGATGAGGCCTGCGGAGTACGCCCGTGAACAAAGCGCGGCTGGTGGCACAACTTTTGATGAAAAGATTCATGGCGCAGGGCAACCTGGCCGTGGTTCCTCAGCGCTCGGGGTCCGTCGATGAAGGGCTCCAACTTGCGGCCGCGAGACACAAGCGAGGACGCGTGGGAAGAGACCTGCGCGTTCTCGGGCTTGGCGGTTCAGGCCGTTGGTTATGAAGAGGGGAAAGAAGACGCCGGTGTCGTCGTCTACGTCACGAAAGGATCGGCCAGAGCAGCTTCGGCATCTCCCGAAGACGGTCGATGACGTACCCATCGAGATCATGAAGGTCGGTCTGATCAGCGTCCGTCCGGACCAGGCCGGGAAGCCCACCCGAGAGCCAAGCATCTACGTGCGGAAGGACCGCATTGCGTGTGGCGGCTCGTGTGCTTCGGGCGGAGGCGATCAGGGGACGATCGGTGCCCTCGTAAAGAAAGACGGCGAAGGCGAGCTGTTCCTGATTTCAGCCAACCACGTGCTCGCAGGGTGTAACCACATCCCTCCGGGTATGCCGATCATGGCCCCCGCTTCGGACGATGCGAGGCCGGACGCCCCTGATCCCCGGACGATCGCGGAACTTAGCAGCGCCATCCCCCTGAATAGCGGGGACCCAAGGCACGTCGCCCCCTGTGAGGACGACCTCGCGCTCGGCGTGATCGGAGAGGTTGACGGCGTCTCTTCGTGGCAAGGAGGAGACGACGGTTACGACACGCCGACCGCCACCGCGGACCCGAAGGCGGGAACTGCGGTGAAGAAAACGGGCCGGACGACCGGCGTAACTTATGGCAGGATCGATACCTTGGTCTCTGAACCCATCCCCATCCCCTGCAACGCCAGAGGCTTCAAGGGCAACGTGTGGTTCAAGAACGTGTGGTATGTGCGGACGGATGATCCTCCGTTCGCCTTGCCGGGAGATTCAGGCAGCCTAGTGGTCACCGAGGACGGCGGCACCGCAGTCGGCCTGCTGTTTTCATCCAGCTCCAGTGGCAATCTGGGCGTGATAATCCCGATCCGTCATGTACTCAAAAAACTCGGTGTGGAGCTGGTAAGCGGTCACGGCGTATGAAAGACATCCATCAAGCCGTGAAAGAATTGAGGGCGCACCTCGGTCGGCCTCCTTGGCTTTCCGCCATCGGGGTCGGAGAGGAAGCCGGTCAGCCCGTGATCATCCTGTACATCGCCACCGCGACTCGCCCGCGGCTGCCGGATCTCGATGCCGGGTGGCAAGGCTACAAGGTGTCCTTCTACGATTTTGGCTCATTCGCACCCCTGGGAGGGTGGAGAGAATGACCGCGCTGCCAGAGACATTGGCCGACTACCGGCGGCTCCTCACGGCGGACCAGTGGCGCCTGCGAGAACAAAACAAGTTCTCCGATGATATCGCGAAGGTGAATGAGGTACTTCACGACCCATTCGCGAACGACCCGCAGCCGCAATGACGTTCTCACGTCTTGGCTCAGCGGCAAGGAGCAGCAGCCTTGCCTGTTCGGTCGCATGGCCGCGAAGAAGAACGGGATGCAGTTCTGCTTCCTGACTACCGAAGACGTTCTCGCGTCGGACGAGCATATCAAGGCCAAGATCGCGGCCAGCCGGCGGCTGTGGAAGCAGCGGGCCTTGCGGGGCGAGCCGAGGCACGGCTTCATGCTCGTCGTCTGCGACCCGAAGGTCTGCAAGGCCAATCCCGATCAGATGCTCTACCAGTTTGCCCTCCACCTGCAGCGCCTTGCCGGGTGGAGAACTCAGCCCGAGAGCCGTGGAAACGACATCGTGTACGAGTGGCTTTACCTGCGCCATCCGAAGACTACCGAGATCGTGAAGTTCACCTTCTCGGTAGACTTCTTCGCCGCGGCAGGAGACAAGCGCTGGTGGCACGACCACCGTGTCCCCGGCGGGATCGCCTTCACGGCCAACAGCCTCGGGCACATGGTCAGGCATCAGGAGTGGTATGGGGGCAAGTCGAACCAGGCGGAGTGGGCCGTGCGGACCGCGATGTTGACCATCAACACGGCCAGTAAAGAGGCACCGCACGGGCCTGTCACATACCTTTTGGATGAGAGTCACGGCAGGCCGATCAGGCCGTATCCGTGGACCGAAGCGACCAAGCCTTCGGATGCAGAGAGGCTCGCTGGCAAGGATTGCGGCTCGTACGCCGGCCACCTGCATACCGACCACGCAGTACGCCTGGAGTTCTTCCAGCCGCACGAAATTCCCGCTCACAAAGACGAGCCCTATCTGATGGACTTCAAGTACATCTTCGACCAGTCCGAGGACGACAATCGGCTCTTTATGCAGGGCGAGCCAGTCGCTGAAGAGCAGGTCGAATTAGAATTGGGCAGCGCCGAGCTAACCTGCGGCTCATCACTGCGGACGGGGAAACGACGGCTCCGCTCCCGCCGCATGGGGAGGCCGTGACCCGCATCGAAGAGATCATCGCAGCCTGCCGTCAATGGCGAATGACTGACGAGGAACTGGCGGAACTGGAATAGCAGGGCTGACCTATGCACGGGCGACGCCTTGTTGACCATGACCTGGCGACTAGGCATAGCGTTTCTCAAGCCATCCCACTGGAGCGCCGCCGCCTTCAGAGCCTGTTACCTCACGGCCAGGCGGTCACTCGCCGACCGCGTCCTGGCCCATGCGGTATTTGATGTTGTAGTTGAGGATGAAGTCCAGCTCCTCTTCGGTCAGGCCGTAGTGCCCGGCTATCACGCGGTCGATGGCGTCGAGCGTCGGCTTTGATTTGGACGCATAGAACTCTGTATAGGAGATGGAGTCCCCGTCCTTGGTCTGGATGGTCTTCAGCGCCGCGTTCTCCTTCAACTCACGCATCAGGCGGCTGTTGAGCGCCACGAGTTTGGGGTTGGCGACGACCGCCGGCATGACGGGAAATCCTTGCACCAGCGTATCGCTCAGGTGGAAGCAGTCGCTGTGGGTGATGAAGTAGGCGTAGAACAGGCTGCTGTTGAGCAGGGCGCAAACCGCCTGCTCGGTTCTGACCTGGGCGAAATAGAGGAAGCGGCCGTGCGCCGGCGGCCCTTCCTCGCCGTTCTTGGCGTAGTAAGGGAGGCCGTAAGTCGCCTTCACCCAGTACTGCGTCGCCTCCTGATAGAAGATGAAGGAGTCCGTCCCGCCCCTGCTCAGCTGCCCGCCCACGATGCCGTCGGAGAGAGCCTTGAGCTTGCCGAACACGGATTCTTGCAGGCAGTGATCTGGACGGCACCCCAGGGCAACGAGGTTTTGGCTTGGAGATTCCCGGACTCGCCCGTCAGGCCAGCTACTTTTCCCTGTTCCGCGCGGTTGTCGGGAAAGGCGGCCTTGAATTCCTCCCAGCCGTTTACGCCCTGCTCGGCCAGTTGCGGGTACTCGGCCTCAATCTGCCGGCGGATGCTGTCCACGGTCGCTTCCATGATTTGGCGTCCCCGTTCACGGGACACGCGCGGGCGCTGTATCTGGGCGGCCTCGCGGGCCATGGGCCACTCCCCGGTGGTCAGGATGCGGTCGATCATCCAGGCGGCCGTCCGGCGCTGTTGTGGCGAGGGCAGACGCGGAATGACGCTCTGCACGACCTCCAGCAGCTCGCGGTTGATGGCTGCCGCTTCCGGCCGCGGTGCCGTTCGGTCTACCCAGGCTCGTCCCGCCCCCTTCTCGTCGGGATCGCGGAGCGGGCCTGTCCGCGCCTCGACCCGCCGAAACGCTTTGTCTTGCTTTCGCGGCAACACGAGGGCGTTGCTGACCGCCCGGGCCAGGTAGTGGCTGAATGCCGCCACGCCGCACGCCTCATAGTCGTATTCCAGGATGGCGTTCATCACTCCGCCGACGGCCCCTCCCCCGGTCAAGGCGGTGGAAAACAGTTCCTCGACGGATGAGCCGCGCAGGTGTGGACGGCTGTTGATGTTTCTGGCGATGACGGTGATGATCCAGGCTTTGTTCGCCAGCACCAGCGTATTGACCAGCACGCTGACAGCGGGATCGTCCAGCAGTTCCTTCTTCGTCATCCACTGGCGTATCTCCTTGGCTTCGGCCAGCCGCGCCAGCAGGGCCTCGTTGACGCGGCGCAGCTCGCCGCTGTCGAGGTGCGGCTGCACCGCACGCGTCGCCTCTTCCACGCGCTCCGGCGGATAGTCTTTGCCTTCAAACACGAAGCCGTAGAAAACGTCACTGTCCGCCGTCACCGTCCCTGCTCTGCCTCCATGCCAATAGAAACATTGATAATCCGAAACCTATATCCGCTGCCGGAGGTTCGCAACAGTGACAATTCTGTGACAGTGCGACGATGGCTCACCGCGGGCCCGGAAGCGCTTGACCGCTATACAACCGCCACTGTCGCAGCTGCCGTGGTCATGACGGCTCAGGTGGCGTAATGCTCACCGCCGCTGTTCCCCTTGCCGCGCGCTCGCCTCGGCGGCCCTCCGCGCCGTGCGGAGGGCGTAGCCTTCGCCGTTCTCCTGGGCCTTGCCGCTTTCCTGCATCAGGCGTTTGGCGGTCTCCTCGACGCCCCAGCCCCAGTCGATGGCGATCTTGCAGAAGGTAAAATCCGCGAGACTGCGATCCCGCCGGCCGCCTTCTTTCTCCGGGGCGCCCTCCAGGCAGCGCCGGTAGCTCGGCCATCCGCGGGGGCCCGTGCGATGGCCGAGGATCGTGGCAGGTGTTGCTTTTTCCTCTGGCGCCACAACGCCGAGGGCCTCAAGTTCGGCTCGCGTCGCCACCCTGCCGGGGCTGGCATGGACCGTCTCGACACGCGGGAAGCCGGGCGCGTACTTGTCCTTGAAATTCAGGCTGCCGCTGACGCGGGTGGCTCCGGATGCGGTCAGGTCAGCCCCGGCGCCTTTCCGCAGCCGGCGGGCAAAGTCCTCGTCGGCATCGGCGACGGCGACCCACGCCTGGTAGTTGCCGGGGCTGGTGCGTAGGACCAGGAACGACGCGGGCCGCAGCTTCTCCACGGCGGCATCATCGAGGTCATCGAGCTGGATCACGGGGCCGCGGGGCCGGATGATGACGTTGCGCTGCCTTTTCTCCGCGTGTGCGAGAATCCTCGGCATCGCGGCTCGCAGCTGCCCGAGGGGCTGGCTGCTGCGGAAGGCCACTTTGTCGCCGGCGATGTCGGTAAAGGTAAGGTCAAACCGCTCCGCGCCCACGCTGGCGAAGGCGTCGAGCATCTCCATCGCCTGCTCGGCCGCCCCGCCGCCCGCCCGTGTTTCTTTCGCTGCTGACGGGAGCGTTTGTTTTTCGCCAAGTGTGGCGGCCTGATCGGCCAAGGGACCGCTGGAGAGCGCGCGGTGGTCAGCGCTCGGGGCCTTGTTGCTTTCGGCCAGGCTCTCCCAGCCGATGGTCGGCGGCATTCCGCGCTTCTGGCGATACTCCTGGATGATTATCAGGAACAGCTCGTGCAGCACGTCGCGGCTGTCTCCGCGGGCGGTGGGATCATCCTCGCTGGAATGGTCGAGCTGGTAAATCCACGGTTTGCCTGGTTCATTCGGCCACCATGTCCAGCCAAGCTCCTTGAACTGGTCGGTCAGTTCACGGCCCGGGTCCGGGTCAACGCCTTCCGGCGCGGTGAACGTCACCTGGACCTGGGCATAGCGTCGGTCGCGGCGGAAGTGGGCATAGCGGCCATTGCCGATGTCGATGATGTCCTCGCTGGCAACCTGTGGGATCGAACTGGACCACTGGCGTCCGCGAGCATCGTCCTGGCCATCGTGCCGGGCCGGCTGCCGCGGCTGGCGGGCCTTGGGCGGAGTCAGATCGTCGCCTCGCCGGTCCCTGCTCATTTCATGCGCCGTGTCAGTCACCGGCCGGCAGGATGCCTGGCATCAGCGGGGGTTTCATCGGAGGAATTCGGTCTGCGGTGTGCCATGCTGGCCCCATTTGCCTGAACGAAACGGGCCAGCTATAGTCCTGGGAGGGGGCGTTGTCAAAACGTGCGATGCTTGGGCAAGCTGGCTTGCATGCCGGTAGGATTGCGTGCTTTCCGCATAGACACGCCTCGCTTCGGTAGGACAGCATTGTCCAGCTCTCGGCCCCTGGCAGGAGTGCTGGATGCTGACTATGCAGAAATGAGCAGAAGTCGGTTTGTGTCGCCTCGCTGTTATCGCAACACATATTTAACTCAAGCAGGCGACTGGTTCGCCATAACCGGGAGGAACTGCTTCGCTGCGAGCAACACGTCAAAAAAGCTGACCAGATTGCGTGCGAGAGGGAGTGAATCGACGACGACGCCGACTTCGACATTGCGAAGGTGGGCAGCCTCCGTGAAGTTCGCTGACGAAACAAAGACATGTCGGGAATCGACCACAACAGTTTTGGCGTGCAGGCACGCTCGCTTTTGTGCCTCCATTTCCAGCGAGCGGGGGTCGAAGTATACCTCCGGCATGGGTCGGTCCTTCGGCCATTGCGACTGACGGAAACGGGCCGCAAAGCGGCGGACCAGTTCTGGGGAACTGGTAGTGTCACCGTGCGGTCGTTGGATGTCAAGGAACAGGCGGACGGAAAGATCGGGGATTTCGAGCATCCGGTCGGCGAGAGCTTGAAAGACCTTATGTCCCTGGTACACGGCGTAGCCGGCGACAAGCACTGACTGCTTGGCATTGGCGAAGAGTTCTCGTACGACGACGCTGGTATCGCGATTGACAACTCCAGGCACGTCAGGGCCCGTGGTCACGAGATCCAGAACATCCTCGATTCGGGGGCGGTTGGCTCGATCCGCCCGAAGAATGTCCAAGGTCAGCGGCGATTTGCTCGGGGCTGAAACCAAGGGCGGTGAGTTTATCGAGAGCCTCGACCGTTCGCAGGGCGACATCCCTGGAAATGATGCGCTGAAGAGCAACAGCGGAAAACGGCGGCGGAAGGCGGCCGGAACGCAGGGCGATCGCCAACTTCCTGCATGTCGCGTTCGGAGAGCGTAAGCAAGGGTTCCGTCATGGATGACTTGCCTCGAAAAACTCGCTGCCAAGGTTGTCGACGGTCGCGACGACGAGCGCCCGGTCAAGAAAGTCGTTTTGTTGCTCGCACGACGTCTCGGCGATCAGCAGGCAGCCGTGGCAGGCTGCGCCGTGCAGGAACCGGTGCTCGTGCATGCTTTCTGGCTCATGCTGGGCACAGACCGGATCGTTGGAACAGAGTTCGCCGAGTTCCAGGGCGTTGCGGATATGCTCGTGGATCCGGCGGCCGACTTGGATCAACCCGCCCAGCGTGCCCTCGGCGTCGGAGGTGCCGGTGTAGAGCAGCACGCCATAGCCAATGCCCGGCAGGGCGTAGATCCGCTCGCGGATCGAGCTTGCCGGATAACCGCATTCCAGGGCGACAGCCGTGATCAGCAGGTGCGAGAACGAATGCAGCATCAGATACGGAAGCCCCGGAAAACTCGCGGTGGCGTGCCTTGATGCTCGGCTCAGCCAGCAGTCGAATCCGGCGTCCAGCTGGCGGCCCCGCTGTTGAACGTCCGGCCGCTTGATCCAATTGTCGATGGCTTCGGTCCTTGAACTGGAAGAAAGATGCCCTCCCCTTTGTTCTCGACGGCCGGGAGCCAGGAGATTTCGCGGGCCAGGGCAGCCGGCGGACGCCCATTTCCAGTTCGCCCTCGATGTCGGGCGCGGCGGCCTCGAAGCGCGTGAACCCGACCTGGGCGACGACTTCGCGCAGCCGATGCACCAGGACGACGCGCTCGATATCCCGCATCCAGGGGCTGTCCCAGACGGGGCGTGGCAGCGCACGCGCGAAGAAGTTGCCGTTCGGCCGGTCGTCGCCGATTTCTTCCTTGCTGCGCGATCAGCGTTTCCAGCTCGGCGACTTTGACCTTCTTTTCTTCCTTCATGCCGCCGCTGCGCCGGATCTGCGATCTCGGCGAATGCTTCCTCGTCGGTGATGCCTTCAAGAGCCGCCTTGACCTTCGCTTTCTTGCGCTCGTAGCGAAGCTGTTCAAGATCCTCGACGGCTTCCAGAAACTCCCACGCCGCGTCGACGGCTTGCTTGACTGTCTCATCGCGATCGGGAAGCGAGATGACGCTCATCATTTGCGGGAAATAGGCGTTGCTCGCGGTGCGGATCAGCAGCCGATTCGGCTCGCCGCATGATTCCTTCGTGAACGGCCCGAGCCAGGGCCGGGAGCCGTCGCAGATGCCGAGCGCGCGGTCCTGAAGCTGGCCGCCTGCGCCATGCTGCGTTCGGCTTTGCCGCATTCGCAGCGAATCCAGACCTCGGACAGGTCGCCGCTGGTCCCGCGCTCGTCGATCCACAACTGGCGCTGCTTCGCGGCACAGTCGCTCTGCGCCGCCATGGACGAAGGTAGTACCAGTCGATGTCCCCGATATGGCCACAGCGGCAGGCCCGGACGAAGCGGACGGGCACGACCGCCGCTCTTCTTGTTGCGGTCGATGAACTTCCCGCGAGTCAGGGCCTTGCGGTGGACGAGCATTCGTGAGCGGCTGCTGCGATTGCGGATCGCCTGATTCGACATCCTGGGTGATGAACCACTCCGGGAACTGAAAGCAGTCGATGCCGGTCGAGGGAGCGTCGGGTCTTCCTGTTCCGTCGGAGGCGGCGTAGAAGCCGCAGCGTCGGGACCTCGAGCACCTGTGCCAGCTTGCCGGTCAGCCGTGGCTCGATGATCTCCTCGCCGCCCTTCGACCAGTAGTCGAGCCCGCCGACCAGGACGGAATGCTTCGGCAGGTCGAGCATCGCGCCGGGGCCGAAGGTCGTGACGACCTGGCTTTGGCGGATCTGGCCGTGCGGCTTGGCGCCTGGTTTGCGGCTCATGCTTCGTCCTCCTCGACTTCCGTGCCGTCGATCGTCTTCACCCAGAGATTCACGCTCGGCTCGACATCGCGCAGCGAGCGGTTGGCCCGGAACTTCATCTTGGGGTTCTGCGGCGGCAGGTTCTTCAGCTCGGGGTTGAGGAAGTCGTAAAGCAGGCGCTGGGCGCTGCCGACTTCCGTGCTGGTACTGCAGAGCCGACGCCGGACTGGCTCAGGTCCATGGGCGATCTTGCTCCAGTCGTCGAGCAGATCCAGAGCCCGGTCGCGGACTCGCTGCCGGATTCGCTCCGGCTCTCGGGCGTGCAGCGTCGAGTGGCAGCATTCGCGGCTCGCTCGCGCCAGGCATTCGACCACAAAGTCGAGCCTGGTTCGCTCGCTTGAGGATCTGCCGATGCTCCTCGCGGCGGCGTCATCGGCGCATGACCCTGCCGCGCCAGGGCAACCAGGGTGCCGGCAAGGCCGCGGTCCAGGGCCCGTGGGCGAGAACGGCGTCACGCTCGTCGCTTCGACACTGCGGTAGAACGACTCGTGATAGGCCGCGAACCGCTCGTAATGCGAGCGGTCGCGGGGCTTGTGGATGTTGAGGATCGTGACGACCAGGCCCGGCCGCTCGTGGTCGCGGCCGACGCGGCTGGTGGCCTGGATGTACTCGGCGCTGGTCTTGGGCTGGCCGAAGACCACCATCAGGCCCAGCCGGGTGATATCGAGGCCGACCGAGATCATGTTGGTGGCGATGGCGACATCGACGTGCTCTTTCTCGCTGAAGGGCAGCGCCAGGCGGCGTTTGGCCTCGGAGACCTGGGCCGTGCTGACGCGGCTGGTCAGTTCGACGGGTTCGTAGTCGATCTGGCGGTTCTCGAAGAGTCCCTCGGTTTCGCCGATCCGCTTGCGGTTCGCGTAGCCCGCCAGACGGTTGCGGACTTCGTCTTCGATCAGCCGCCGCGCGCCGCCCAGCTCGCGCAAGCTGTTGAAGTAGCCGAGCAGCGTCATGTAGGGATCGGCGGGGTTCGATGGATCGGGCTTCTTGCCGCCAGCTTGGCGTACCATTTCTGCGCGGCGCCCAGCAGCGCCAGATAGATCCGCAGCATGCACGACCTTCGGGCTGCGGCCCTGGGCGGCGACGCCGACGTACAGCCGGGCGTTGCTCTGCTCGTGGAGTCAGCGTCATGGCGAAGAACGAATCGCGACGGTCGGGACCAGGCGGCGGGAAGATGTCGACCATCCGGTGATTGAACAGCGCCCGGATCTGGTTCTCGGCGCGCCGAACCGTGGCGGTCGAGGCGACGATCTTGGGCCGGATCTTCTGTGCCGTTCAACTTCGACGGCTGCAAAGCTCGTCGAGCGCGGTCTCGTAAAGCCCGACCATCGTGCCCAGCGGGCCGGAAATCAGGTGCAACTCGTCCTGGATGATCAGGTCCGGCGGCAGCAGGCGTTCCACCGGACAGCGGCTGTCCCGCCAGTCGGATCGCAGGGGCCGTAGAATCCGTGCTTGTCGTAGCGCTGGACTCGTCCGAAGAACGATGCCGACCTCGCCGGTCCAGGGCATGGCCGCGAACTTGTCGACCGTGGCGATCATGAAGCAGGGCAGCCGGCGATAGATCGGCTCATCGACCGCCAGGATCGGCAGCGAATTGCCCGCGGCTGAAGGAACAATCGCGGTTCATGCAGCGTGACGCGCAGGTCGGTCGGCGTGTCGGGATTCGGCACCAGCTTGAACGAGTGCCGGTTGAACTTCGTGCCGCACCACGGACATTCTTCCAGCGGGATCGGCGACGGCTTGCGGTCGTCGTTCATGAAGGCGATCGTCTTGGCGCGGGCGGTTTCGCGGTCGTTGTCTCCCTTGTGGCCCATGCGGTTCGGCGTCGCGGCCCGGCCGACCCACAGGCCGATCTCGAACGGCCAGTCGCCCAGCTTGTCGACGTCCTGCTGGCGCTCCAGTTCCAGGGCGCAGATCAGCGTCGCGGCGCGGCCGAGCTGGTCGAGCGTGAGCAGGCGGAGCGTGTAGCGCATCAGGACGCTCAGGCCGGCCGAGGCGATGCCGGGATTCCGCAGGCGACGCAGGACGAGCGTGAACGCCGCCAGGCCGAGGTAGGCTTCGGTCTTGCCGCCGCCGGTGGGGAAGAAGAGCAGATCGACGACTTCGCGATCGGCGTGCGTCGGGTCGGCGATCCCCTTGAGATTCATCAGGAGGAACGCCAACTGGAACGGACGCCATTTCGGCTGGATCGATTCCGGCGGCTTCCCCTGCATCACTCCCATGCCGGCGTCTGCGCGGCCGTCGCCATCGCCCGGTTGGCGATGCGGAAGGCTTCCAGGCACTGCGGATCGTTCAGCAACTCGATGCCCTGCTCGATGCGATTCGCGGCGACCTGGGCGCGGTTCAGCAGTTCTGTCGCCGGTCTCGCTGCGGCGCGGCGGCGACTTGGGCGCCTTCGTCCGTTGCTCGTGCGATCCAGGCCGGTACTGGGTCACGAAGTTGCCGAGCTTCGCCTTGGCGGCCGCGCCGTCGGCAAGCTCGTGCGAGGGCATCCATCGACAACTCGATGTCTTTCAGGTCCGCCGGGGCAACCCGTTCGACCTGCGGCTTCGGGAATCCAGCAGGTGCGGACGGTGTGGCACTGGCCGTCGATCAGGACGGCCTCGGTCGCGACGCTGTGCCGACGGCAAACTCGCAGGCGTCGCGATATTGCAGGTCGGCGACGCGCTCGTCCCAGTCGTCGCTTTCCAGACTGCGCAGATTCGGCCGCGGCGACGAAGCCTTCGTCGCAGTTGACTTCGAGCTGAGTCTGGAAGGCGAAGGCTTCGTCGCGGATTTCGTCGGGCGCCGGGTTCGCGGCGGTTGACGAGAAAGACGGATACCGACCGCGTGTCCTTTGGGCAAGCCGCCCTCGGCGCCGTCGCTGGCGACCGGGCGGACCGACAGGGCGACCTTCAGGCCGCCGCTGCCGTCGAACCTCGGTTTCGCGTGGCTTCTTGGTCTTTTCCGGGATGTCGATGGTTAGCTCTTCGATCCCGTTGCGTCGCGTTCCCACTCCTCTGGTCCGCCGTGCCCGTCGTCCGGCTTGCGGAGTTTGTAGTCGCCCCAGCGGACCTTGACCTTCAGCTTCTCGCGTCTCGCTTGCAACCAGCACGCTCAGCCCGGTCGAGGACGGCAGAAAGCTTTGGCGGGCGGATGCCGGCTCCGGCGTCGTTGCGTCGTCGGTTCCGCCGGCATCGTTGGCGGCATCGACTTCCTCGTTGCTGTCTTCATCGACGCGTTGGCTCTGATCGGCGTCGAGCGGGACCAGAAAGCCGGTCAGATACCAGCGCGAGGAGCCTGCGGCAGGACTTCGTTGGGCGAGCCAAGCCGTTCGCTCGGTCCGACCAGGTCGAGCTTCAGGGCATCCGCGAGTTCGCTTCGGACTTCAACGGGCTTCATGTGTCACCTCCGGCTTCTGTTTGTCGAACAGCGTAGCATCATCGCTGTTGGCTCGTCTGCGATTTCTTCGACTTGCCCTTGCCGGCTTTGGCCTTTCCGGTTTGCTTCGCTGCGGCGGCTTCGCCGCTGAGGCGTTCCTGTTCGGCACGCTGCTTATTCAATTCCAGCAGGCGGGCGAGAACAGTCGTCGCGGAACTCGTCGGGCCAGCGGTAACGCCACGGCTTTTTCTTCTGGCCGGCGTGCCGGAGGCTTCCTCCTCCTCGTCCTCTTCCTCCTCGTAGTCGAGCAGGAATTCGCAGGTCGGCTGCAGGTCGGTCCAGCCGTAGGCGTCGAGGACAGCTCGGTCCATCGCGGCGTGCAGCTCGCGGAGCTTCATGATGTCCGGCGACGTCTCGTCGGGATCGTGGAAGCGGTTGTAGGTCTTGGTCAGCCCCTCGTTGTTCTTGACCATCAGGGCGGCGCGGAACTCGTAATAATCCTTGCCGACCGCTTCCAGGATCGGCGTCGCGTCTCGAAGTTCTCGGGGAAGGGGAAGGTCTCGAAGCAGTCGGAGGGCGTGTAGCGGAGGTCGATCCTTCAAGGATGAGCCAAGAAATCGTAGCCCAGATCTCATGAGGCCGAGATTGCAAGCACCGAAATGCAGCGAACTGCGTATAGATGGAAAACGATTGAGAGCATGTGAATAAACCATGTCAGTAGGCAAGAAGCGAAATGCATGATGTGGCGCTAATCTGCGAATGATGCGAGAATCGCGGCTCATGCTGCGAATTAGCTCGATAAAGAGCTGGGCGTTTAGTCCGCGAAATGCCACCATTTTTCCGTCGAACGTTGGCGATCGCCATTCGGCTCAGTTCGTGTTCGGTCTGGTTTGACCTTCTTCTCGACGATCCTCATCAGTCCGGCCATCGCTTGGCCTCTCGCTTCGGTCATGTCCCCGAAGTTGATGACGTAGCGATGATGTGCATGGGTCGGGCTGTCGTTCACTTCCTCGCCGCCGATATACGGGAAAATTCGTTCAGCATTCCTCGTGTTCTTTGCAATCAGGCGATGCATGTCAGCGATCGGGGTGGCGACGTCCTTGCTGTCAGTGTCGTCAAAGGTGAAACCCATGCCGAGAACAATGCTTCCTTGAGAAGCTCTTGGTCACTTTGCATTCGAAGTTTGCTGGATCTCGTTCCCACCAGCGTGGAAAAGATACGCAGTGATGCGTTCAACTTGCCGACCATCGAGATGAAATGGTGCCTGGCATGCACCCTTTGCAAACATGGACCACGCTGACGACGACCGCCGCCTGGCCTGGCCATTTGTATCGCTTCGTCGCGCCGGTAGATGGTCCCGCCATGCTTGCAGATCCAGCGCAAGACCAGTTGATCGCGTATCACCTTGGCCGATCGTGTTGGTCGCGATCAGGCCAAAACGCCACCTGGGACGAGCAGGTCAAACGCGCGGCGAAAGAAATGGGCGACCAGATCCGCGTTGCCGTGCGATTCGTCGTGAATCGTCTGTAAGCCAGTCGAGATAGCCGTCCCCGATTGCCGCTCGATGAGCTGTTCTCCCCCAGCGAACGGCGGATTGCCGACCATCGCATCGAACCCGCCGTTCTCGCGGCCGAAGACCTCCGGAAACTCGATCTCCCAATGAAACGGGTGAATCGCCTTGTCGCCTGAGCGCAGGTCCTGCTCCGCCTTCGGTGGGCCGCAGGGCCATGTTGCCCGTTCGCAGAAACTCGGAGAACTGTTGCAGCAGCTCCTCGCGTTTCGCCTTGCGTTTCTTGTCGTTGTCGCCAGCGAAGAAGGCGGCGATGACCAGGTTGCCGGCGAACCGGACCAGGTTCAGGCTTTCGTCGGCGAGGGCCAGCTTTTGCTGCTTGAGCAAGAAGGCGACGTCGTCGCCGGCTTCGATGATCTCCTGCCGGACGCTCGTCGCGGCCTTGATTCGCTGCTCGATGATTTCCTGGCCGAAGACTCCGTTGCGGCGTCGGCTGCCAGTGGAAGTCGGCGATCTGCTTGCGCGTCAGCCCGACCAGCGAATCGCCGTGCGCAGGGCGTGATCCAGGAACGTAAAGGGATGGTCCTTGGCCAGCGTCGCCAGCCAGAGCGACAGCTTCGCCAGGTCCACGGCCATCGGGTTCTTGTCCACGCCGTAGAGGCAGCGCTGGGCGATCAGCCGGCGGGCGTGCAGGACTCATCCTCATCCGGCGGAATCCTGCGGCACCTGCTTGTGCACGTGCCAGGCCTTGACCAGCACGTCGCCAAGTTGCCGGCAGGCTTCCACCAGGAACGCGCCGGAGCCCATCGCCGGGTCGCAGATCTTCAGGTCGAGGATCTGCTCGGGCGTCGGCTGGATCGCCGAGGCTGTTCGAGGATCGGTTCGAGCGTCTTGCGGACGATCGGCTCGGTGAGGAACGCGGCGTGTAGTGCGAACCGCTCCGCCGGCGCTCGTCGGACGGCTGGAAGATCATCGCCCCTTTCGGGACGACGTTCGGGCGTGACCTCGTGGGCGATCTTCTTCTCCAGGGCCGCGAGCAGGTCGTCGATGCGTCGCGGCTTTTTTCAGGGCATCGAGCGGCCTGGCCGGTCAGCTTCTGGTCGGTCTGTTCCTTGAGCCATTTGCCCGGTCGGCTGGCTTTGGCCGCGAGCAACTCTTCCAGGTTGATGGTCGTCGGCGCGCCGTGGGACTTGCTTGGGCTTGACGGCGATCGAGCGCCCTGGGCCACTTCCAGGTCGAAGCCCATCATGGCTTCGTAGACGCTGCCGATCTGCTCGACGTCGAGCGTCCGGTAGCTGAGCCGCTCGCCGTCGAGGATGAGCAGGTTGCTGAGGACGCGGAAGATCACGCCGTCGGAAACGCGGGGCACGTCGAACTGTTCGTCGGGTTGTCGCAGCGATCTTCCACGGCCGGCCTTCGAGGAAGGCATAGCGGTCGGGATCGAACAGATAGCCTTTGCGCGCCGGGATCTTGAAGCTCGCCGTGGCTGCCGCCTTCGTAGATCAGGCGGAAGAGCGTGAGGAGCTGCGCCCAGGCCCCGTAGCGCTGGTCCATCGTGTCGGGATAGCGGCCGGCGTCGGCCGGAGCCGCTCGAACAGGCCGGTCACCGAGTAATAGTTCGCGTAGACCGGATCGCTGGAAAGCAGGCCGCGGTCCTCGGCATACAGGATGAACACCAGCCGCATCAGGACGGTGAGCAGGCCGTGATAGACCTGGTTGGGTTCGTCGGCGAGAACCTCGCGGAGCAGGTCGCCCTTGGCCTGGTCGTCGGCGGCCTGGAAGCCGCGGACCAGTTCGTAGAGCGCGGCCAGGACCTGCTCGGCCAGCTGGGTGGAGACGACGTTCTGATACTTGCGGCTGTCGGCCAGGATGGCCGGCAGCCGCTGCTTTTCGCCCAGGCTGAAGAGCCGCTCCTCGCAGAGCAGCATGTGCAGGGCGGCGAAGATCGGGCGGCCGGCGACCTGGGCCATCTCGGCAACGCTGAACGTGGCATAGCCGCTCGTTTCGCCGCGCGGGGCGTAGACGAGGCGGAGCTGTGTGCCGTTCACGAGCAGGCCGATCGGGAACTGGGTCTCGCGCAGCAGCCGCTCGAACCGGGCCTGCGGCGGTGCATGCCAGGTGCGGTCGCTCGATGCGGCAGCGTCATCGAGCGGCGTGCCGGTCGGCAGCAGCTGGATCAGCATCATCCAGGGATGCTCGGGTCCTTCGGCTCGAATTCGCGGACGACGTGGGTCGGGCGAAGGTTTCGTTGTATTCCGGGAGCGGGACCTCGAGGGACGCGTACCGCGGGTCGCCGGGCGGGACGGGTTCGCAGGTCGCTGGCCCGCCAGCCGAGAACGTGCGCGTGAATTCCGCGAAGTCGCGGATCTCCGGGATCAGGTTCGTCGTGTGCGTCACGCGGCAGGCAGTCGAGGAACGCTGATGGTCCGGGACGATGTTGCGGTTGATGTGGGCCTGGGCGGCCAGCAGGGCCGGAATCGAGACGACGAGGCCGACCGGCTGGACGTAGCCGAGCCATTCTTGATGAGCGAGGTTTCCGGGTCTCTTGCCATCGTCTCACCCCGTCACCGGCCAGAGGTAAACCAACCCGACCGGCTCGATCCGGGTCGCCTTCACCTGGTAGAGTTCGCGGATGCGGTCGGGTTCGGTGCTGAGTTCGTCTCCAGCGCCGCGAGCCGCTTGTCCCAGTAGCGCCGGTTCGATTCGAGCTGGCGGAGTTCTCGTCCTCGCCGAAGTCGAAGAGCGTCGCTGCGATCCGGCTTGTCGTGCTTGGCGACGGTTTCCGCGATGTGTTTCTTCTGCGTTTCCAGGATCTCGCGCATCGCCTTGGCTTCGGCTTCGCCGCGGTCGACGAGCTGCTTCCGGGCATCCGCGGCGTATTCTTCGCCGCGGGCTTGCAGGTGCGGCAGCAACTCCTCGACGTCGCGCGGCGCGGTGCCTGCAACTGCTTGAGAACCTGGTCGTCGATGGTGCGGCCGGTGCCCGGCAAGAGGGCTTCGTCGAGCAGGCTGAGCGTCTTGGTCTCCGCTTCACGGGCGTAGGGACTGAGGCTCCTTTGCGGATCTTCGGGTCGGTCCAGCGGGCGGTGACGGGAATGAGTTCCTCGTGCAGCCGGGCCGCCCGGGGCCGTAAAGGCAGAGGCGGCCCAGAAGCACGACACGGGGAATCGCGTCGGTTGTCTGGGCCAGGCAGGCACGGGACAGGTCGTGATGGACGAAGCCCTGGGCCGTGAACCGGCCGAGCAGGCGCTGGACGACGCGGTGCTCCAGGTGCAGGTGAACGACTTCGTCGGTCATCGTGCCGGGGTCTTCGAAGACGACGGGGCGGATCGGCGAAACTCGCCGCCATTCCCAGGGCTTCTGGTCGCGGGCGCGGGGCACGCGGAGCGTGTCCATCGTGTCGGCCCAGGTCGGATCGGCTCCCTCGCGCTGGTCGAGCGCGGGAAAGAGCGAGCGCGGCGGCCGCCTCGCTTCGGCATCGGCGAAGCGGCTTCAGCGGCTCGGCTCCGATCAGTTCCAGGGCACACGAGATGGCCGAGCGGAAATGTTCCTCGTCGAGGCCGATGCTTTTCTGGGATCGTCCAGCAGATTTCGCAGCGTGTCGATCTGCTTGCGCAGGGCCTGCTGCCGTTCGCGCGTCGCTTCGAGTTCTTCCTCGACGGCCTGCCGGCGGTCCGGGTCGAGGTCGGCCGCCTCGATCTCGCGTTCCAGGTGCATCCACCTCGTCGCGGCGAATCCGCGCTTCAGCGTGTCGGCGAGCCGGGCGTCGATGACCTGGGCCAGGCTGCCGAGTTCCTTCTTGATGGTCTCGGTCTTGCGGACCAGAGCCGCCAGGATGCGGTCCTCGGGCCGCTGCTGGTAGACGAAGTAATGGCAGAAGACTTCGTCGCTCGGCTGGAGCTTGCGGTCGATGCGGCCGTTGCGCTGCTCCATCCGGCTGGGGTTCCAGGGCACATCGAAGTGGAACAGGTTCCAGCAGTGGGCCTGAAGGTTCAGACCTTCGCGGGCCGCGTCGGTGGCGATCAGGATGCGGAGGGGATGCTTGCCGGGTCGGCGTTGAAGGCGAGCTTGATCGCTTCGCGTTCTTCGTTGGGCGTCGGGCCGTGGAAGATGGCGATCCGGTCGTCGGCGCGGTCGGTTCCTGTCGATCGCGGCCTGAAGCTGCTGATGGAGATAGCGCTTGGTGTCGTCGTACTCGGTGAAGATGATGACCCGCGTGTCGTTCCATGTGCGGCGGGCGTTGGCACGCTTGTCCGGGCTGGAAGATCCGGGCACATGTTTCGCGAATCCAGTCGATGAGCTTGAGTGATGCGAGCGTCGGGCAGGCCGCGACTCCTCGGCGATCTCGGTCATCTCGTCGAGAAGTTTCTGCTCGCGGGCGAAGAGTTCGCGAGCCTGCGGCATCGGTCGAGCGGGCCGACGGTGGCCGCGCTCATGGCCGCGACCTGGAGTTCCTCCTCCGCGTGAAGTTCGCTCCTCGGACAAGGTCGCCCGGTCGTCATCGCTGCCGACGGCTTCGGTAAGCAGGTCGAGCTGGTGCAGGGAGGATCGCTTGCTTGGCGGCCTGTTCAGCTTGGGCCAGTTCCCACTGCCGCTGCACGGTCCGGCGGTGGACTCGCAGGGTTCGGGCGAACGCTTCGATCGATGAAAGCAGGCGCTGTTGCAGATCCAGTGATCAGCAGGCCGGCGCAGCTTGCTTGCGCTTGGTCTCGCCACTGAGCCGTTGCTCGCGGAGTCGGCGGTACTCGTCCAGAAGGGCGGAGAGCCGCAGCTCGGGGGCGTCTGCCGGAAGTCCGTCGATGTTGATCTGGACGACGTGCCGCTTGGGAAAGCCACCGAGGATCTCGCGGATGTCGTCCTTGAGCCGGCGGACCATGACGTCGTCGAGCACTTCTTCGTGACCGGGACGCCGCGGCAGAAGCGCTGCGGGTCGAGGATCTCGAGCAGGGCGGAGAAGCTGTTGGAGTGGCCGTTGTGCGGCGTGGCCGAGAGAAACAGCCGGTGCTCGAACCGCGGGGCGAGGTCGCGGACGGCCCGCGTGATGTGGGAGTCGATGGCGTACTTCTGGCCGCTCGATGGGCGCGGCGTGGTGGGCTTCGTCGAGAATGAGGAGCGTGCCGCTGCGGAAGTCGCCCAGCCAGTCGCGGAGCGGGCCGGCGTAGGCTTCGTCGATCAGCAGGCGGTGCGAGACGAGGAACCGGGAGTGGGTGCTCCAGGGATTGACGCCGAAGCCGCGCTCGCGGCGGACTCTGCTTCATGTAGTCCTTGTCGAGCATCTCGAACGTGAGGCCGAACCGGTCTTCCAGCTCGTCCTTCCACTGGAAGAGCATCGACGGCGGGCAGGAGACGATGATTCCCTCGCCTTCTTGCGGAGCAGCAGCTCGCGGGCGATCAGCCCGGCTTCGATCGTCTTGCCGAGGCCGACGTCGTCGGCGATGAACAGGTTGACCCGCGGGAGGCGAAGCGCCTTGCGGAGCGGCTCGAGCTGGTAGGCGTCGAGCCGGATGCCGGCGCGGAACGGCGACTGGAATAGCCGCGGGTCGGTCGATGTGACGCAGTTCCAGCGGAGCGTGTTCAGGTAGGCGGCGAAGAGTTTGGCTGGATCGAAGCCGCGTTTGGCGATCAGGTCCCACGCCTCGCCGGTGATGATCTCGGGGTCGATCTCCCGCTCCCAGAGCACGTCGAGCGGCTGGCCCTGGGCGTCATCGTCGACGCAGGACAGCGAGACCAGCGTGCTATCGCCAGGACGAGGCGGTGGACGGTGCTTTCAACGAGATAAAGTCGCTGCCGAACGCGGGCAATCTGGCCGGCGGACGGGAGTTTCGTTGAGGAGGTCATCTGGAGGCCTGCTGTTTACGGGTTCCCGTTTGAAAGCATTGCTGGTTCGTCAAGATGGCGGTACGCCCAACTGTCGGAGTGCTTTTCGGACTGGGTGGAGCAGCTCGTCGAGGAGGCTCCCGATTGCCAGGTATCGCCGACAACGCAAGTATTCCTCTCTCAAGAGCTTTGTCTAACCGGCCCTGATCGAGTTGGCAAGGTCGGATATCATTGTGCCGTAGTGGTTTACGAATCAGCCGCTTCTGTGCCCCGCTGCGACTGGTTGCCACACCGGGTCAAAGAGCAGTCATTGAAGCCGATGTGCCGAACCGATCGGACCTAGGGTTCTGAAATTCGCAGAGCCACCTTGCCAGGAATCGAACCTGAACCATCGAGCGATCATGGCTTCCCCGAGTGGAAAAGGTGGGTATCCCCGCCTGTTTTGGAACAAGGGGGATCGCAGTTTTCGCCT
The DNA here is from genome assembly GCA_963771935.1 of uncultured Planctomycetaceae bacterium. Classification (GTDB taxonomy): domain Bacteria; phylum Planctomycetota; class Planctomycetia; order Gemmatales; family Gemmataceae; genus UBA4732. Next base: position 33,301 of record CAVYVK010000002.1, read on the forward strand.
TGTTGACTTTACGCCAGTCCCGTGCTGTCGAGGCACGAGACTGGGAACGTGCAGACTATCTTCCCGCCTGCAGGGGGTCGGTAGACCTATCTGGCCGCCCGGACATGCCCTTGCCCGGAACTGGCGGCGGCCAGTACGCTCGCGTGTCATTCCCCCGTCTACCAGGGAAGCACCTATCCCCGAGAGGCAGCACGATACGTTCGTGCATTCCCCGCCATAGGGATTCCGGCGTCTCAGCCGGATGCGAAATATCTGCGACACGGGCATACGCCAGCCCGTGCCTTACAAGGTTTTTGCCGTCTGCTCCTTTCGAGATAGCGGTCGAGGATCTTCGTCAAGGCGAATCAGCCTCGTTCCTCCGGACCCGCGCAGGCGGTTTGCCTGGCGGGGCGCCTGCTGACGCCCGGAATTCCTCGGCTCGATGGGCTGGCGAAGCCGCCCCAACCTAGAAAGCGTAACCGCACGGCGGGGCTATAGCAAGCGCCGTAGCAGCGGGAGGTTGCGAAGGAGGGAGTGGAGGGGCAGAAGCCTGGGGCGGGAGCAACGCGCTCGTTCTCCATCAACCGTGCCAAAGCGTCCGCAGAACCCAGCCCACGACTGCTCCCACCGTCACCCCTGCACAGAAGAACCCCAGCAGAAGGGATACGAGATGCTCCTTCATCCACCGGCGAATCGTCGTCTTTTGCTTGTGCGTCGGCATCGTGAAGTTGCCGCCTCGCCTCAGCCACTCGATGATGGCGGCGTGCGTGACCTGGAATAGCGCGCGGTGGGCCTGATCGAAGGTCGGATCGTGGTAGCTCGACATCATCATCTGGAGCACGAATTCCAAGGCGCGGAACTCGCGCGGTGGAAGTGGGCGTTGCGAACGTCTTGCGGGCGGAACCACTGTTCTTGAAGGCGGTCGGCGGTCGGCTTGCCGAGCAGCGCCTCCACGACCTGGTAGATGTTGTGGTCCCTGAAATCGTGCGCCGGGGGCTTCAACGCCTCGCAGGCAACCACCATGAGGGCGAAGCTGAGCGTTCTTGCGTCGGCCCAGTGCGACAGCGCCTCCTGCCACTTCGCGGCGGCCTGCAGAAACTGGCGGCGCAGATCGGGCGGCAATGCGCAGTAGGCGATCCACAGATCGCAAATGTCGGCAGGGACAGCCTGCTCGTCGGTGGTCCCGTCGATGCCACGCAGTGAGAAGTCAGGGCGTGCCACCGGCCTTAGCGGTGTGGGGCGACATGAGCCGCGGGCCGGCATCTCCTGCGGGTTGTCCGGCTCCCAGTAGCCGAGATTTCGGACGGCGCAGTCGGCGGCTCCGGTAGAATAAGCTCCACACGCTGCGGTTCTCTGGAAGGCTGACCCGGATGCCCATGACCACGGTCAGAAAAGCCGCGATTTCATGGAGTTTCTGGTCAAATGCGTAGGGAAAGTCGCTCTGGCCGGCGCAGTCTATAAGGGCATCGACCAGAATGACCCGCGGGCCGTACAACGCGGTTTCGTATTGCCGTGTCGGCGGGCCGAGGCGGATGGTGTCATCCAGCCACAGCTCCCCTCGCCAGGCTAGGTGGTCGTAGAGGAGCGGGCAGCGCCATAGAAGCGCTCCGTGATGCTCGTGCGCACCGCTGGTTGACCTGGGCGAAGAATTCCTGGGCCTGCGCGGCTGGAAAATCGGCTGTTCCTGTGGATCGGGCGCGGACCTTGATCGGCCCGCCCGGCTTTCGCTCCCAAACGACGGCCAGGCGGGGCTGCTCTGACCGCCGGTATTGACGGTGATGCTGCCGCTGTTCTCCCTGGCATCAACTTGCCCGAAGCCGCCGCTGGTCCAGCTTCGCCTGCCGCATTCGGCGTAGAAATAGCAGAGCCAAGAGTCGGCTTGCTCCTTCGGAACGTCGAAGCGGATCGGCCAGTTGCCCGGCGGCTCGAAACGCCGGTCCTGGACTTGTACCATCCCGCCGGCCCCGTCAGCGACCATTACGGTAGCTTTAGATTTGGATTTCGCCATCTTTAGACTCTCTTTTGCCGGCAATTCAGCCCTTTCTCAGACGCAAGTATCCGGCGACAGGTTCGCGATGGTCGCATTCTAACCACAAATCACGCCCAGGCGTAGACTTTGTTCCCAGCCTGTTTGAACTGGCCATTGGCAGGATCAGATCGATCTTGGTAGCGTAGAGCTGTGAACCTCGCGCCGGGTGCAATTTTGCCACCGGTGGTGGCGGTTTTGGCTGTGCCAGGACTGTCCGGTCGAACAGGGCTGCCGCTGAGTGAAGGGCTTGCTCCCTACATAGCCCACACGTCGCTACGCTCCGACAGCACTCGTCAGTACCTGCCCCCGGCAGGAACCTTCCCGAGCCTGTCTATGCAGGAATGCACGGGGCTGGACCGTTTGGGGTAGCGGCCGCAACCGACTGCGTGAGAAAAATCGAATAGAAGCCCAACAGGATAGAAAACTGGCTTGAGGCCGGTCAGGTAGCACCCTGCCCTCTTCCGCCTCTCCCAGGCCTGTTTCTGGCCGAATGCGACGGTTCTCTGCCCTCCTTCCCTGAATGCAACTTCGCAGACCGTGCCTCGGTGCTCGGAATGCTGGGTTATCCACAGAAACGGCGCCGCCAACTACAGGTAAGTAAGATATAGGTATTCTTATATAGGTTTGTGCGACCAAGTTGCCGTGGCCGGACCCGCAGGTTTCCGTGAGGGCCGCGACCAAGTTACCGCCGGGGCCGCGACCAAGTTGCCGTGGATAACCTGCCGCGTCCCGCCAGTTGTCCACAGAACGGGCGCGCGACCAAGTTACCGTGGCGGCGGACGGCGGCTCAATGAGTTGTTCAGCCCCCTCTCCCGTCCACTTTTTGCGAAAAAAGCCCAGAAACCGCGGATTCTCCGGCGTCCGGGGCGCGACCAAGTTACCGTGGCGGGCGGAAGGCTGCGGCATGGCGCGACTAACTTACCGTGGCCGGGTCACGAGAATTCAAGGGCTTGTCGGGCTGTCGGCCCCCTCGCCTGCTTCCGCAGGTTTTTCCTTGGCGGCTGCGGCTTGCGTGGCGGACAGGGGCGCGACCAACTTACCGTGGCTCGGATGGCGACTGCCTTGCGGGCGTGCCGGTGAGCATGCCGGTGTAGCGGGGTGGGACCGGCGGCGGGCTGTTTTCGAGGCTGACGCCCACCTCGGTTGGCCGACAGACGGGCGTTCGGATAGGCGGCCTGCACCTGATGCAGCGTGTGGAGAAAGCGCCGGCGGAAATCCCGGACCCGCGCGAAGCCCTGCCCGAACTGCTCGTACAGCGCCGCCCAGGTGATGACCTGCGGCCGGCCGGCGGGCACGCGATGCAGCCGCTGGGCCAGCCAGACATACACGTCCAGCGCCATCGACGAGGACGCGAGGGCCGCAACGGCCCGGTGGTCGAGCGGCACGGCGTGCTTGCCCAGGCTCTGGAAATACTCCTCGCTCAGGCGAACCGTGGACGGCCAGAGGATGCGCTGGTCCGACTGCTTGGGGAACCACAGATCGAAAGCGGACACGAAATGGGCTTGAACCTGCACGGCCCTCCCCTCTTCCACCACGCCCATGCGCACGCTGGCCGAAGCCAGGCGGGCGAGTTGATCCTTGAGCGATTTGAGCTGCTGGCCGTTGGTCTCCAGCGCCGAGCGACCGGCCGAAGGCGGTCATGGAATCTTCGACATCGACCACGGGCTGTGCCGCTGCGGACGGCCTCGCTCGCCAGGTGAATCAGCACCAGCGCGGCTTTTCGCCATACGGCAGCCCCAGCTTGACGAATTCTCCGGTCGTCGGGTCGATGGCGGAGCCGGCCTCGATGCGAAGCGACGCCCCGCCCTGCTTGCGGTCCCATTCGCGGACGTGGTCGCCGGGGTTCTTGTACGGAATGCCGCACTGGCACTGGATGGTGTGCAGGAAGTCGATGCGTTGCGGCGGCTCGGCGCGGATCGCGGCCGAAGCGTCGATGAGCCGTTCCATGCTGCGGGTTAAGGCCCGATGCTCTGGGGGCTTGCTCATCCGCGCAGGCTTCACGGCAGATAGCCGTTGCTGCGGAGCCACGGCTCCAGGGCCGTCTTCCAGGATGTCCTGCACGGTTTGAGGGAACACGCCCTTGAGTTGCCGTTCCAGGGAGGCCCGCTTGAGGGCCGCCGCGAAGTCGGCGCGGACGCGGGTCGTGAGCGGTGCCCTGGCGATCATGGCGGACGATTGCACTTTGGCCTCGGGCAGTACGGTTTCCTTGGCGGCGGTCAGAGCCGGTTCTGTAGCCTCGGGAGGTGCGGTTTGTTTGACCTCGGCGGCCTGGCGGCTCTGTGATGTGCGGCGCCCTCCGGCGGCTTCGCCTTGCCGGTAAGCACGAAGTTCCTTTCGATCGCCGGGTCCGGCTTCACTTCATCGACCAATTTTCTGCGTACTGCCATAGCTCTACTCCCCTTTTCAGTCAGGCCGCCGCCTTTTTGCGGAGTCTCCGCGATGATTTGGATGCGTAGGCATCGGGCAGCACCTCGCGGAACAAGGCGCTGATCTCGTCGGCGGCGTCGCGGGCGCGTGCGCCGAGCTGCCAGACGACAGCCCCCTGCCCCGGCGCGTCGGCGTAAATCTGCTTCAGCGTGACGGCGGTTTTGGCGAGCGGCAATTCCAGGGCCTCGGCCGCGTCCTTCATGTCCTGGGTCAGCCGGTAGGTCTTTCCGACCATGCTGAGCACGATGATCGCCCGCGGCTGTCCGCCGCGGATGTCCTGGGCCTGGCGAAGCACGTTCGTGGCCTGGGCCAGCGCGCGCACTTCCAACATGCTGGCCTTGCAGGGCACGAGCGCCAGGTCGGCGCGCAGCAGCAGCGCCCGGCTGGTTTCGGTGTTGCTGCCGGGGCCGTCGGCCACGAGGTAATCGCACTGTTGTGCGAGGCCGGCAGCCGATCGAGAATTTCGTTGGCGTCGCCGAGCTGCACCGCCTTGACCTCCGGCACGGCTTCTTTGGCCCACTGCGAGGAAGAGTGTTGCGTGTCGCAATCGGCGAGCGTGACGGTGTGCCCCTGCTCGTGCAGCCAGGCGGCCAGGTGAACGGCGAGCGTCGATTTGCCGACGCCTCCTTTGGAATTTGCGACTACGATAATCATGTTCCGGACCATATACCACGTGCCGACATGCTGGCAAGCAATATGTGCGGCAAGCCGACTTGTCGGCAGGTAAGCGTGCAAGACTGCCGTCCCGCTGGCCTGAAAGCAGGACAGCATGTCGGCGTGACGGCGGCCCGTCAGGCAAGCACGACGGCACGACGACATGATGGACAGCCAGCAACCTGTCTGGACGGCAAGAAAGCGCGACGGCTTGCAAGCAAGCACACAAGCCGTCAAGCCGACAGAGCGGCAAGTCTGCTGGCAAGCATGACGGCAAGCCAGCCGTCTGACCGGCAGGACAGCGAGACAGCCTGCAAACATGCAAGCAAGCCGTCAAGGCAGTCGTCATGCAAGACGGCCAGCCGTCTGGCTTGCCTCAAAGCCTGATGACTTGCTTGCAAGCCAGCACGCTGCCAGGACGGCAAGACAGCGTGCCAGTGTGTCAGCCTGAATGCAGGCCGCCAAGATGTTCGTATTGCAAGCCTGCTTGCTTGTAAGCATGACGGCTTGCCGGCCCGCCATCCGGCAGGCCTGAAAGCCGGCTGTCCTGCCGGACAGTCAGGCGTCTGGCTGACTGGCCGGATTTCCCGGTGCAAACACCCCGCCGCCGGAGGCGTTTCCCGGTCCTTAGCGCCGCTTAGGGAAGACGCCTGAAGGACATTTTCACGAATGCCTCCACCACGTTTTGGGTGGCCGGCTTACCCCACGGTTGGCCCTTGCTGCGGCAGCCTTCTCTCGGCTGCCGGCGGTGCCCCGCACGCCGGATCACGGACGGGCAGGGGGCTGCATGGGCATGGGAGGAGCCGCGTTTTCCGCTTCCCGGTGCCTATGGGACATTGCCCGGACGGCGATTTGGTTGCTCAACTGAGCCGCGCCCCGGCCCTGATGCTGGAGGCAGATCAAGGGGATGTGGCCCGATCCGTACTTGACATTGCTGGCAACACAAGCATGAAGATGCCATCGTATGCCATACGCCAAGGTTAATCTTCACCGTAGGGCAGCGACTCGTTGGCAACCGCCAATCCTGCCGCCCGAACCAATACGCTACATCATCCGGCTGGACGCCTCCTGCCGTGCGGCGGGTTTCGGGCTACTGCTGGTCACCACACTTGTGGCCACGTTCCTTTACCTCACCGAATTGGTCAGCGTCGTCCGGCACGATGCACTCTACGCAGCGCTGCTGGCGGCTGCCTGGTCCTGCTACTTTGCCTCCGGGCAGGTGCTGCGGACGCGCCTGCTTGGCCCGGCCCTGGCGAGTGCCGTTCGGGCGCTCGCGGCTTTGGCCATCACCTTGTTCTTCGGCTTTGTCTACTGGCTGGTCCTAACTCATTGAGACGTGGCCGGCACTGCCTCGACGCTGGGTTGCGGGCGAGGAGGAGACTGCCCGAGCATAGGCGGAGCCGCATTTTTCGCTTTTCGATGCCCGGCTGATGCGCTATCTGTGACAGCCAGGGACGAAGAGAGCAGATGACAGGCGAGGGGGACGAGGAATTCTGGCAGGTGCTGGACGAATACCGGATGAGCCGGGAAGGCTTGCACGTCAAGCTGGATCGCGGATTCGAGGAGGGCACCTATTGCATCTATGTGGAATTCAACGACCTCGCCTCGCGGGTCGGGGTTGCCGCTGCTCACCGGCGGGCCGGGGAATACTGCGGCTTGCTCAAGGCGCAGCTTGACCGCTTTGCCGGTCATTCGGTCGGCAAGACGGAGGACGCTTCCCGCCGGGCCGGCCCTGGGCGGAACAGGGACCTGGAGCTGACCTACCTGACATTTCCGGTGGTCATGGCGGATGGCCGTTTTCATGACAACGCCGTGCTGAAGGTGTTCCGGACTGCCGTGTTGCGAACCGGCCAGCAATGGGACCAGGCGCAGGCCCGGACGGACATGCAGAAACAGGAACGCCGCCGGGATGCTTTCCGCCTGCGGTTCGGCGAGCTTCTGGCCGGCGACACCTACCAGCATCTGGACAAGGTGACGAAGGACCGGCTGCTGGACGAGGTTCCGGAGCTGGCGTTTCCGCCGCGGGGCCGCGAGCTGTAGCGGCCGGTCAGGATCGGCGGGCGGTTGTGTCTTACCCCGGCGATCTGTCGCGGCGCCGTTTCTCCGGCCGCCAGTCGCCTGTCCGGATTTGCTCTGCAAACAGCGGGTTCTTCTGGGCCTCGTTCTCGATGGCGCGATGCTCGCGCTTCATCCTGGCAGCGGCGAGCTGCTCAGCGGAGCGTGGCTCGTAAAGCTCCAGGGCAGACCAGCAGAGTTCGTAGCGCGGGCAGGGCACTTGCTGGCCCCGGACTTGAATGGTGCGCGTCGGGTGCGGCTCATGCAGCAGCTCGCCGAACAGCGGCTCGTAGCTGTCGGCGTGCATGATATGGCCATCGGGCATCCGGCGGAGATAGACCGAGTTCTCGGTAAGCCGTTTCTCGCCGCGGTAGACCTTGTACGCCGTGGCGGCCGGATCGGTGTCGCCGGTGCGGTGATGGTCGCTGTCGATGAGGGACAGCTTCATCCAGGGAGTCCAGCCCAGGGCCGAGGGCCTCCAGCGCAAGGCGCTCCGCTTCCGCGTACTCTTCCGCCTGGCGGTCGGCGATCTTCTGCCGTATCCGGGCGTTTTCGATCTCCTGGGAATTGGGGCTTCCTTCGGCGGTCATGCGGTGAGAGCATATTGCGATGCCGGACGGGGCGCAACGGCTTTCGGGGAGAAGGGCACCTTTCCGGCGACCAGTGCCGCACGGGTTGTGCGGATCATGGGAAGCGGCTGACGAATTCCTCAATTGCCTCGATAAAGTGGGCGCTTTCCGCCGCGGGGGCGGGGAGGGTAGTAGTCAGCCGCGATGCCACGCATCGCCGTCGCCGGCCTTCCGGCGGTGTGCTACTGGCTGCGGTTCTGCCATACTCGTGGACTGCGTTTAGTGTGAAGGACGGCCACGACCTCGATGTGTGCGTCGCGGCGGCGGTAATAAACGGCGTGTGGGAACCGTCGCAGCAACGCCCGGTGCAGGCCAGGAGCGACAACGGCGCATGAGTCGGGGTGGCGGGCGATCAGGCTCAGGCTGGCATCTAGCGCCAGGCGAAAGTCATACGACAGGTCGGGGTGTTTGGACTCGTACCACTCTCTCGCGCTCGCAACATCCAGCTGGGCGGCCGGGGCGAGGATGACGTTTGGCGTCATCGCGGCCAAAGGCGTGCCCGCACCACTTCCCAGGGTTCTCCTGGTTCCATTGTGCCTGAATCAAGTGCCTCGACGCGCCGCTGTAGTTCTTCCAGATGCTCCGGTGGAACGGGGATGGCGTCGGGATGATTGCTGGCTCGCTCCCAAAGCTGTTCGGCGAGCAAAACGCATTCGGCGGGGGAGAGTTGGGAGATGTCGATGTCCGGCTTCATGCTGTGAGGATAGCGCGACGCAGGCGCTCAGTCAAATCCTGCGCAGTCGCCGGTTGCGGGATGGCCGGTCTGACCGCCGATTGGCGATGGTTCAGTTAGTCGGTCGGCTGAGGGCGGCAACGATCCCGAAACGCGCCCTCTTCGTACATCCGATAGGCAAGTTCGCGGACGTAGTAGGAGTCGTGGAGCCTGCCTTCGCTGACTGCAATAAAGCCAGCTGCCAGCGCACAATAGTGAAAACGGTTGTCCCAGAATCTCTCGGTCTGCGGAGCGGCAGTCCAGGTGGAAGGTGGGTAGGGCCTGGATGACATCTGGCTGCTCACTCGGCCTCGGTTTGTCCAAGAAACTCGGGCACAGTCATGCCGACGATCCTGCCGCGGTCACGCGCAGAATCCCATTCGATGATGCGATCACACCGCATACACCGGTAAAGCTCGCCGTCCATCCAGCCAGCGATGCTTGGCTCGACGAGCCTGCCGCTCTTGAGGCACGGCTGAAAACCGTCCGTATGCGGCTGGTTGCCGCATACGCAGTGCCATTCGTCGCCTGTGAAGTGAGCCTGGGTCATACGCAACTCCGCCTCCTTTGCGGCAGATGCCGCAGTCGTGCCAGGACAATGGCAAGGAAATGGTGGGGTGTCAAACGTCGCCTCTTTTCGTAACTCCGCGGGCCGTTCAGCTTGCAGGGCTTCAGGCTGCGGGTTGCCGGTGGTTTCTGCCACGGCAGCAACCGCCTGACGCCAGGCCTCGCCTTCCGGCCCGTCGGATTCATCGTAATCAGCCAGCAGGTTGGTGCAGGTGATGAGCGCCGCTATCAGCCTGTCATGCGCATTGACGCAGCGGACGATGTGCCATGCGTCGGCTTCCCGGTGGACAATGCCCGTGATCTCCTGCTCGCCGTCCGCGGTGGTGATGATGTGCCGCTGCTGCTCGTCGCTGTCCGGCGAAAGTTGCCAGACGGCCCAGGGAAGCGGAGTCGGTTGCTGTGTAGTCATGCTGCCCCCCCGGTCGCCTGCTCAATGGCGTCTTTAAGGTCCAGGATGGCCTGAGATTCCTTGTCGAGATAAAATTCCCGGAGTTCACGCAGGGCGAATGTGGCCGCCGCCAGCAGTTTGGGACCCGCGTGCATCACCCGGAGATGCGCGTCCGCCTGATAGGAGCCGGCGAAAGGCTGCCCGGTGATCCGGGAGTAGACCTGTGCAGCCGCCTCTCGCGTGGAGAAGTCGCCGATGGCCTCCACGCCCTGGCCGTTAATGTGGCCATAGAGCGTCCACACGTCAGCTTCCCCCGGTTCGCAGACCTCGAAGTAGAACTTGCCGGGCGAATCCGGCTCTTCGTATCGCCTGCACGGGCTAATCTCGTAATTGTCGTAGGTTTTCATAATGCGACTCCTGTTGGTTGGTGGTTACGAATGCTTCTCGAAGACCATGCACACATCGTGCAGGCCGGGGATGAAACTGCTGCGGTACACTTTCCTGCTGCTGCTGGCCCCGTGGCTGAACCGGATAATGTCTGTGCAGGACTGGCGGAGCCCGGCCCGGAAGGCGAGCAGCTTGGTGTAGAAGACCAAGCGGCACGAATCCGGCCTCGTAGTCGCTGTAATCGCCCATTAGCACGGCCAGCTTGCCGCCGGGCAGCAGTGCCTGGGCGCTGTTCTTCAGCAACAGTTCGTAACGTTCCAGGAACGCCTTCAGCGTTGGCGCGCGGGAAAGGTCCAGTGGGTTGCCTGAATACACTTTTTGCCGCCAGTAAGGCGGATGCAGCCAGCAGAAGGCAAACGCTTCGTGGAAAGGCGAGGGGCCGCAGGCGTCGAAGCCCTGGTGCAGGTCGCTGGACCAGCAATAGATGCCGAGTTCCTTGCACACGTCGCGGCATGTGCCGCTGCCCGTGCAAGGATCGTACACAGTGCCCGGTTTGAAGAACCGCAGCAGGTCGCGGATCAGGTTGCCGCCGCAGTTGCCGGGATAGCCCCGGTCGCCGTACTTGCCCGCCTCGGCGTTGTGGTAGAGGCTGGTCAGTTCCGGGACAGGGCTGGCGTTGACCGGGGCAAGCGGCAGTTTCGCGTACACTATCCGTGGCCGGGGTGCCGGTTGGGGAGCTGCGGCAGGGCTGGCCTGGCGTGCCGCGTAAAAGGGATTGATGGATGGTTGCATGGTGGTTACTCCTCTTCATGAATGTGAAACTCAGCGAGCGGGCCGTCCCTGTCGCAGTCGGGGCAGCGAGTCATGCTGGCATCATCCCAGTGGAAGTCTGACCCTTCGGCGACATCTGCGCCATCGTCCGTCACGTCGGCGACGATGGTTGCAGCGATCAGAAAGCGGTCCTCGTTCCCGCATTTCGGGCATTTGATGCCGGCCAGGCAGTTTTCGTTTGTCATGGCTGCATCCTTTCCGCTTCAAGCTGCTTGAGGGCTTTTCGCAGGTGCGGCTCGTATCGATCGCCAAGCCAGCAGTTGCGGTTGAACCCGATGTCGCCGGCAGCCAGGCGTTCGAGGTTGAAAACCGCGACATGGCCTTTCGCCTCAAACACGATGCCGAGCATCTCACCTTCGCTGGAGTCGGTGAAGCGCACGGCATGAAATGGCTCGCCGCTGGTGCCGTTGCTGTGGAATTTGATTTGCGTAATGGTCATTTTCATAATGTTGGTCCTTTCCTGGTTGAGGACGGCCCGTTGCCGGGCCGCCCGGTTGATCCATCGGTTATTTGCTGGTATCCGGCTCGCGGAGGACGATGCGGCCGTCCAGGGGCACCAGCCCGTCGAGCTGGACGACGTAGCCCTTGCCATCCTTGCTTTTCCAGGCCACGCCGATGCGTGTCCAGAAGCCCTTGCCTCCCTCCTTGCCGTCCCGGATTGAGTAGGCGATGTAGGCCGGGTGCTTCTTGCTGTGGTCGATGTTTTCGTTGTCAGACATGATCGTTCTCCTTTTCGTTTGAGACCGCGACCGTCGCGGCCCTTCCGGGTGCCGCCTCAAAGCCGCCAGCCGGGCTTTTGCTCGCTGCCGCATCGTGCGGGAGCGACCGCCGGCAAGCGGAAAAACCGAAGGTTCATGCTTTGGAAAAATCAAACACAGATGAAAGCCGTTTATCCGCTTGCCGCCGGACGGCGGCGGCTTTACGCACCCCCGGAATGAAAGGCCGCCCTGGTCGGGTGAAGATCAGAACGGAGAAAGTGGCAGGCTTGGAAAGCGAAACGGGAACGGAAGAACACGCATAAGCCCACAGGGGCTTGCGCAGGGGAATGCGTGGGTAGGCCCATTCATGGGCAAAGGCTGTGCGGGGAGGGTGGCGTGCGCACCGGAGCCGGGACGCCTAGCGCGTGCGCGGGCGGTTCTGCTCGATGGTCTCGATGGTGGCGCGGACCTGCGCCTCGGTCAGAACCCAGCCCTCATGGGGCAGGCCGCCGACGAGCTTGAATTTCAGGCGCTGGTAGACATCCAGGGCTTTCTCGTCGTCACCGAGTACGTCGGCGGCAAGCGCCAGGGCCAGTTGCGCGGGGCCGCTACCCCCGTAGCCCCAGTTCGTCTCGCTGCTGTGCAGACGCAAATCCCTGCGAAGATCGAGCAAGGTACACTCGCCGTCCTCCTCGACATCGACCGCGCAGCCATGTTCGGTTCGCCTTCCGTGGTAGACCTTCATGCTCTGAAACAAACAATTTGTAGCCGTATCACAGGCGATAGCATGTCCCGACTGGTCTGTCCAGCGTGGGGCTGCTGACGGCCATGTGCAACCGGCCGGCATGGTTCTTGCTTTTTGCCGCAACCAGAACGTGACCGTGTTCCGGGAAACGCCCGTTTCCCGAGAAGGGCCGCGCTCACAGCGTCAACCACCCGTAGAATTCTGCATGTTACGCATCACGCAGCAATCATCGCCGGACGCCGCCAAGGAATACTACGCCGCCGCCGATTACTACTCGGAAGGCCAGGAGATCATTGGCCGCTGGGGAGGCGAGGGAGCCAGGCAGCTCGGCCTGGAGGGCCGCGTCTCGAAAAGAGAGTTCAATGCGCTGGCCGAGAACCGGAATCCCCGGACAGGCGGGCAACTGACGCCGCGCACGAAGGATGAGCGCACGGTCGGCTATGATTTCACCTGGTCGGTGCCGAAATCCGTGTCGCTGCTCTACGCGATGACGGAAGACGAGGCCGTGCTCGGCGCCTTCCGCGAATCCGTCCACGAGACGATGCGCGACATCGAAGCCGAGATGAAGGTGCGCGTCCGCAAGAAGGGCCGCAACGAGGAGCGGGTGACGGGCAACCTGGCTTACGCCGAGTTCGTGCATCTCACCAGCCGGCCGGTGGACGGAGTGCCGGACCCGCAGCTGCACGCCCACTGCTTCGTGTTCAACGCCACGTATGACCGCGAGGAAGAGGCATGGAAAGCGGGCCAGTTCCGCGACCTGAAGCGGGATGCGCCATATTTCCAGGCGGCGTTCCGCGCCGGCTGGCGAACCGTTTGCAGGCGCTGGGCTACGCGATTGAGCGCAAGCGTGACGACTTCGAGCTTGCCGGTATCGGGGCCTCTGCCATCCGGAAATTCTCCCGCCGGACGGACAAGATCGAGGAGGAAGCGAAGAAGCGCGGCATCGAGGACCCGGAGGAGAAGGCCCGGCTCGGCGGCCTGACGCGGGAGCGGAAGGACAAGAGCCTGACCTGGCAGGAGCTTCGGGCCGAGTGGGATAACTGGCTGACCCCGCAAGAACGTGCGGCGATTGCAGCGGTGCAGGAAGGGCGGGGAGCCAGCATCGTGCCCGAGTGGCGCGATGCGGCGGCGGTGGATTTCGCGGTGCGGCATGAGTTCGCCAAGGAAGCGGTGGTGCCGGAACGGAAGCTGCTCACCACGGCCCTCAAGCAGGGCCTTGGTTCGGTGACGGTGGAGGGCGTGCGGCGGGAATACGGGCGGGTGCCGCTGCTGGTGGAGGAACATGGAGGCCGCCGGGTTGTCACCACCGGGCACGTGCTGGAAGAGGAGGAGCGGCTGGTTGACTTTGCCCGCGATGGCCGGGGCACGTGCCGGCCGCTGGCGCCTGACCGGCCCATTCAGCGGGACTGGCTGAACGCCGGCCAGCGGCGGGCGGTGGAACACGTCCTTCGCTCGCGTGACCGGGTGACGCTGATCCGGGCGCTGCCGGCACGGGCAAGACGACGCTGATGCAGGAGGCGGTGGAGGCCATTGAGCAGGCCGGGCACCGGGTGGTGATGCTGGCCCCGTCGGCGACGGCGGCCAGGGACGTGCTGAGGGAGCATTTCGCTTCCGCCGATACGGTCGCCATGTTTCTCAGGAACCGGGAAATGCAGGCGGATGCGGCCGGGGGCGTGATCTGGGTGGATGAAGCATCGCTGCTGGACAGCCCGACGATGGCCGCGTTGTTCGACGTGGCGGAGCAGCAACACGCCCGGCTGGTGCTGATGGGCGACCGGCGGCAGCATTCCAGCCCCTCGCGCGGCTCACCGCTCAGGCTCCTGCAGGAGGAAGCGGGGGTGCCTGTCGTCGAGGTCAGCGAAATCATGCGCCAGCAGGGCGATTACAAGAAGGCGGTGCAGCTGCTGTCGGAAGGGAAGACCGAAGAAGGGTTTGACGAGCTGGACCGGCTGGGCTGGGTGCAGGAAGTGCCGGACTCCGAGCGTTACCTGCGGCTGGCCGAGGCGTACCTGGCGGCCGCCGCCGAACGAAAGGCCGATGGGTCGCTGAAGCGCGCCCTGGTGGTGTCGCCGACGCATGGCGAAGGGCAGCGTATCACCGCGGTCATCCGCGGCGAACTGGCGGCTAAAGGGAAGCTGGGGGAGGAGCGCGAGTTCCTCTCCTACGTGCCGCTGCACCTGACGGAAGCGGAGCGGGGAGAGGCGAACAGCTACCTGCCTGGCGATATGCTCCAGTTCCATCAGAACGCGAAGGGGTTCAAGAACGGCCAGCGGTTGCAGGTGGGAGCAGCGCCGCTGCCGCTCGACCAGGCGGCGCGCTTCCAGGCGTACCGGGCGGCCAGCGTGCGGCTTGCGGCCGGCGACCGGGTGCGGATCACGGCCAATGGGAAGACGGCGGACGGCTGGCACCGGCTGAACAACGGGGCGCTGTTCACGGTGAAGGGCTTTACCTCCGGGGGCGACATTCATCCTGGATAACGGCTGGAGCGTCAGCCGGAATTTCGGCCACGTCGCCTATGGCTACGTGGTGACCAGCCATGCCGCGCAGGGCAAGACGGTGGACAAGGTGCTGATCGGCCAGTCGGAGGCATCCCTGCCGGCCTCGGATCGGCAGCAACTCTACGTCTCGGTCTCTCGCGGCAGGGAGCAGGCGACTATCTTCACCGACGACAAGCAGGCCCTGCGCGAGGCCGTAAGTCGAGGCAATGAGCGGCTGACCGCGACCGAAGTGTTCCGAAGGAAGAAGGACGGCCGGGAGTGGTTGAAACGGCAGCTGTGGTTTCAGCGAAGGTCAGCGGACATGGCCACCGCGCAAGCCAGTCACGCCCGCACGTCAACACAGAAAGGGATAGATTATGAGCGAACCTAACCAGAACAGCCAGTTGCTGACCCTGCGGGGCAAGGGCGGGATGGCGCGCGGCCTTTCGCCGGCGGAGCAGCACGGGGCGTCCCCGGAGGCTCTCCAGGAGGAAGAAGAGTGCCTGTCGTTCGGGTATCTGCGCGGCCTGCGCGACCAGGCCCGGTCCATCGAGTTTCGGTTTGCCAACAACAACCGGCAGGCGTTTCCCTATGGCTGGCTGGGGCCGGCGCAGTACAACCCCTCGGCGGGCATCCTGCTCAAATTCGTGGGCGACCTGGTGTATTACGTGCTGATCGAAGGCTCGAACCTGAACCGGCTCGTAAACGGCGCCATCAGCCTGTACGACCGGGGCATCCTGCGGCACCGCGTTACCTGGGTGCGGGAGATGACGCGCCATGAATTGGACAAGGCGGGGGAGGGGGAAGTGACGGTCGAGCGAATCCGCACGGTGACGTGCCGGCCGGATGAGGAGCCGGCACGGCTGGAGTGGCTTGAGCCGTTCGGCGAATAGCTTGACCCGCTTGCGCGAAGAAACGGCACAGCGCAATGAGGCGGACGCATACGGAGTCCCCTGAATCACCGCGTCCGCTCCCGGGCGTCGAGCGCGGCCATCGCCAGGACCGGCCCGATCAAGACACTGAAGCCAGTGGCCATCGCGTCGGCTAATTGACAGCTGTGGCGAATTCCCGTGGCGATCTCCGTCCGTAGCTGGTGCTCAGGCTCCCGCTTGGCATAATATGAGATGGCGATGCTGCTTGTTTGCTACGATCAACTCCTGGTTCTCTCATTCCCGGATTGGATAGGTCCATTACTGACATGCTGCTTGCTCACGTAATCAATGTCGCCGTTGGGAGCGTGATAGGCCGTATCCAACTTGACCGGCGTAGTTCCCTTCCACTCGGCCGCCGGCATGATTGGCTGTCCGTTCGCCTGTTTCTTGCCACGAGGGATTTCCCCGTACTTGGCATCGTGCTCATCTTGGGCCTGATTGCGGCTTCAACCCGAAGATGCTCTCCGATATCGACAACATCCGATTCGCTGAACTTGGCCGAATCGTCCAGAGTCCTGTTTAGCATCCGCGTGGCGCGGTCAATGGCTTTTGTCAGGTCGGTAGAGGACCGGGAATCATTAAGCGGATCATGCGCGCTCTTCCAGCGTGCCGCATCGTACGGAGTCATCACAGACTCCGGTATGGGCTGTCCACGCTCCACCTTGTATTTACTCCACAATTCCTCGGGAACGGTGAGCTGCCAGCGCTGGTCCATCTCATAATACTCACCGGCCTTCTTCACGGCGGGATCATCCAGCACTTTCTGCAAGTCGGGATGCTTTTCCTGCAAGGCCTTCCACCTGTCGTTATAATCACTCATATCGGAACTCCATGCTTGATGAATAAACGGCCGGCACGTTATTGATCATCGTATCATGAGTTTATTACAGAAGTGTTACGGATTGATTACGGGGGTGTTACAAAGCAGTTACGGCGACGCTATATGAACGTGGCAACCGTTGGCGGGTCGTTACACTACGATTCCCATGGGCGAATCGCTGACATCCCTACGTCACTGCACCATCTCGGCCTTGGACGACGCGTTTCACTTCGATCCGGGCTGATCCGGGCTGGGCAACTCGGGCAACCCTTCCCAGAGAATCGTTTTGCCGTCACCCGCAGTCACCCGAATGTTGCGGAAAGTCGCAGCCGTATTCCAAGTGCTTAGTCCAACTTGGCCCTTAAGGAGACGGTCGTCGTTATACTCGAATAGCTTATCGCCATCGACGAAGCACCGGACCGTCTCCCCCCGCACCTCCACACGGACTTTATACCACTGGTCCGATTGCACGCTACCTCGGGTAGGCTTCACCCTGCGATTCCAGATGCCGTCTTCGAGAGAAAACACCTCATGCCACGTACCGCCATAGCTGCCGAAGCCGAAAGCGTAGTAGTTTCGCGGGTCTGCGGCTCGGAAGAGAATCTTAAACCCCTCAGAACCGGAGTTGCGCTTGGCATCTAACTCCAGGGTGTAATCGTCCCACTCCTTGTCTCCAAAGAACAAGTATGCGGGCGTTTTCATCGAGTCCTGCATCAGTTCCTTGCCGTCGATCCGCCAGTCGCCGCGTATTGTGTTCTCGGCCTTCAACAGGGCTTGATTCTTGACGGGTCCGCTGGCCGACGTAGCCGGCTGGTGCGGGGCAGGTGGTGCGTCTTTCGGTGCCAACTGCGGTGTGGACTCGTTGAGTGGATGGGTGTCCCACACTCGTACCTCAGCCCGATAAACATGCTGCTTAAGCTGCGTAACGGGTCCGCTAGAGCTGACGGGCAATTCGAAGCCAAGCGCAACCACGGCAGCGGCCAGACTCCTTCCATCGGGGCTGAAAGTAAGCCCTTGGAACGAACAGATATCAGGACAAGGCAGGTCGAGCAAACAATCCCCCGTTCTGGGTTCCCAAAGCTTCATTTCGCCGTTGATGGTTGTCGTGTTTTCCAGTACGAAGGGCAAATCCACGCCGGCCGGGCGGTCTCCCGCCACGCTGGCTAGCCGCTGACCGTCGCGGGAGAAGGCCAGGTTAGTAATCGGCCCGCGGTGGCCCTGGAGAGGAGGCAACTCCCGGTTCTTTGCCAGATCCCAGAGCCGCACGACACCATCGGCGCCGCCGCTCGCAAGCAGCTGGCCGTCCGGGCTGAACGCTACGCTCAGGGCTACGCCGTCGTGACGGGTAAGGACTTGACCCTTCGGCTCAGGGCTGTCGAAATCCCAGAGCAAGACCTTGCCTCCTTTTTCATCGTGGCCGGCGGCGGCCAGGCGCTTGCCGTCAGGGCTGAAGGCCAGCCCACCTTGCCAGTGGACGCTCGTGAGGTGGTCATCGGGGGAGTCCGGAGGAACCAGGCTGCCGCGCAGAGGATCGCTTGGTACTGTTGGCGCTGGTCTTCTTATACGCGCGGGTCAGTGTCCGGACCTCCTGCCCGTTATCCACGTCCAACACTCTGATGACCCAAGTCCCTCCCGTTGCCAGCAAGCGGCCATCGGCGCTTCAGAGCCAGCGCATCGGCGTCGTCTTTGAGAGGGAACACACGCAGCAACCCGCCGGTCGCAGCGTCACACACGCGAACGTCGCCCGAGGGAAGCCGCGCTGCCAAACGCCGGCCGTCGGCGCTTACATACGCGCCTCGCTGCCTCCAGAGAACTACTTTCTCGTCGCCCTGAGGGTACTCCCACACGCGTCCGAATCCATCCGTGGTAGGATTTGCCGTGCTTCCAGGCAGGAACACTACACCGGCATTGGAGGCTCCGTCGCTTATGAGTGTGACCGCCTCGGGGGCCTCTGCGGGCCAAATCCTGATAGTGTGGTCAGCGCCGCTGCTGACGATTCTCGTACCATCGGAGCTGAATCGGGCGCTATAAATGAGACCGGTGTGTCCTTTGATCTCGAATCCCTTAAGTTGGAATAGGCCCGACCTGCTATCCCAGACCTGTATTCCAGCATCGGCCGGACCGAGTAGCCACCTGTCGTCCGGTGAAAAGTTGACCGGGAAATCACCCTGCGCGATCTCGACGGGCTCGGCGTGGTGTGAAAGTCGGCCGATGATCTGCTTGGTCTGGATGTGCCAAACCAACACCTCGCCGGCCGAGCGCTCAACCATTGGGCTGTCGGAACCGAGTGCCGCTGTGAAAGCGGAGGAACTAGCTATCACCTTGCCTGATGGACTGAAGGCGACGGAGATCACCGAGCCTTTGTGCTCCCTAAATGCTTGCTTCAATCCGCCCGTCGCTATTTCCCACACTTTGACGACCCCGTCTTGACCGCCACTAGCCAGGAGTTTGCTATCCGGGCTGAAGGCGATGGAGTACACCAGCCCGGCGTGGGCGGGAATGGGGAGTAAGGGGTTTGTCAGCGTGTTAGGGGCTGACAGTCCAAGTCGGGTGATGGGTGCGCCGGTCGCGCCGTTCCACACCGGCAGGCTTGGTAGTGCCGCAGCCAGTCGCTTGCCGTCTGGACTGAAGGCGATGGCCTGGATGATATGTTGCCCGTTGTAATCCGTATTCCGAGTCCATAGCCGGTTGAAGACCGCCTCGCCCTTCGCGTCCAGAGCCACGTCGCAAACGGACACGCAGTCGTCGCTACGGGTATTCACCGCCAGCCGCAATTCAGTGGGACTAAACGTGAATGCGTCAACTCTCTCCGGGAATTTCCCGAGGGGCTTCCCAGTGGCCGCATCCCAGATAAGGAGTTCGCGACTGTGGTTCAGCCCGGCCACGAGTTTGCCATCGTGGCTGAACGCTACCGAGCGCACCGGAGTTTCAACCTGGATGGTTAACAGGTCGTTGTGGGACATTCGCCACCAATAGTGCCATTCAAAGCCGATAAACTTGGCCTTTTCCGGCGGGAGATCCTGCGGATCGTACTCCTTCAGAAGGCTCACGAGTTGCTGGATTTCGTTCGCCTTCCAGAGCTTCGGCGCCTCTTTGATGTCGGCGATATACTGCGTCTGGTACTTCTGCAGGTCGGCCGTTTCGCGGTCCTTCTTCGCCTGCTCACTCTGCTCCTCTGCCTGCTTGCGTCCTGTTTTCTCCCGCTCGGCCCGCTGCGTCAGGTCCGTCGTTCGTCCCCTCTCGGCCAGCAGTGCGACGGCACCGATTGCAGCGACGACGAGCAAGAAGGCGACAGCAGTCAAGGAGCCGGCAATGGCGGGCTTCCGCTTCGCCCAGCGCCATGCCCGCTCCAAGGAATGAACCGGCCGGGCCTTGATCGGCTCGCCGGCCAGCCAGCGGCCGCAGGTCGTCGGCCAGCTCGGCCGCGCTCGCGTAGCGCCGCTCCTGCTCCTTGGCGAGACATTTGAGGCAGATCGTTTCGAGATCCCGTGGCGTCTTTGCTCGCAACCGGCGCGGCGGTACAGGATCCTGGTTGAGAACCTGCTGGAGCGTCTCCATCACGTTGCGGCCCTTAAACGGCGGCCGGCCCGTCAGCAGCTCGTAGAGAATGGCTCCCAGGGAGTGGATGTCCGCCGGCGGTCCCACGGCCTTGGCGTTGCCCGCCTGTTCCGGGGCCATGTAGCACGGTGTACCCATCACCTCCCCTGTACGCGTCTCGACCCGCATCTTGATCCATCCGCTTGGCCAGGCCGAAGTCCGTGATCTTCAACACCCACTTGCTTGCTACCAGGATGTTGGCCGGCTTGAGGTCACGATGGATGACGCCGGCCTCGTGAGCAGCGTGAACGGCTCGCGCCAGCGTCTCGACGATCTGGGCGGCCTGGCGCGGCGGTACGCTGGCCCCGGTCAGCTTATTGTCAAGACTGCCGCCTTCGACGTACTCCATGGAGAAGTACGGCCGGCCGTCATGGGCGGAAACGTCGAAGACCTGCACGATGTTCGGATGCTGCAGCCGGGCCAGCGCCTGGGCCTCTCCGCGGAAACGCGCCAGACCTTCTGGGCAGGCGTCGCGGTCGTCCAGGACCATTTTGAGGGCGACGACGCGGTTGAGGGCGACTTGTCGCGCCTTGTAGACGACGCCCATGCCCCCCGCGCCCAGTTTGCCGAGGATCTCATAACCCGGGATGGTGAGAACGGCGTCAGGCGGCGCCTTGTCAACAGTGACCGAGGAGAGCGCGACAGGGGCGGACGCAACCGCCTCGCCCGGCGGCCAGGTCGGGCAGACTAGCCTTTGCCGGAGGATATCATTGAATTCGGAGACGAACTCCTGGTAATCCTCGAACCGAGACTGCTCTCCATGTTGCTGGCGGAGTTCCAGTTCAATTTCAAGGAGGTGCCAGAACAGGCAGGGGCGAGTCGTCGCGTGGGCGCATCGGTCCAGGAAGACAGCCATTTTCGGCCGCGCGGCTCCGCTCCAGGCTTGCCGGAAGTCCTCGCAGATTTGCCAGTCGTTCAGCGAGAGCGAGTTCGGCTCGTTCGGCATGGCTCTTCCCCCTGCCGCCTGAAGCGGCCCCAGCACCCAAGGCACCATCCTTCTGATCTACTCGTGGCCGGATTCTCTGGTTTCGTCGAACCCCTCAATCAAGGGGCCAAGGTACTTCCGCCAGGTTCGGCGAATCGTTTGCAAGTTGCGCCATAGCGTGGACCGGGAGATGTTCAGGGCCTTCTCGATGTCGGCGTCCTCCCAGCCCTCCAGCTTCAGCGATGCAACCTGGCCGAGCCGGCCGGGTAGCGTGCCTAGAAGCCAGTCCAGGAAGTCCTTTTCCTCCACCTGGAGGGCGGGGTCCGCTCCAGGTGCTTCAGCGCCGCGGCCGACCTCCGCCTCTTCGGGCAGCGGCCGAGTGCGCCGGCTATCACGCTTCTGCATCCGCTTCGCGCACGGCGTTCGCCGCCTTGCGCCGTGTGATAGTGACCAGGATCGCCCAGAGGCGGTCGCGCTTGGGGATGTCAGGAAACTCTCCCTTTTCGAGCCGGAGGCAGAAGGAACTGAACGCGCTTTGGACCACGTCCTCGGCTTGGTGTCCGGAACCGAGGTTTTTTGCAACTAACCGCACCAGGCGGTCGTAGTAGCCGCCGACCGCGTAGAAATGCCGGGCGATGGCCTCCGTCGCCGCGCGCGCCGCGCGGTTTCCGCCGCCGGCTTGCTTGAGAAGAAGCGTCAGCGTCCCCGCTGCCGGTACTGCTGACGGGTGCTGGGGTTCCGGTGCGTCCACGCGACAGACCCTCCCCCAAGCCGCTCAGCCCCGGGACTCCATCGCGGAAAACACGCGAGATGGATGAAACAGCCAGGGCTGTCTTGTTGATTTCTCGATAGAAGCAGCCTTCAGGTCAATCGTCGCACTGAAGAGGCTGAGGAGCATCCAGCAGTATTTTAGAGGCGAGACCAAACGGGAAAAGGGCTGCTGGAAAAATGGCGTCACGAGGTCTGGAGCGTTTCTCGACAATCAGTTCTGCAAAGGAGAACGATCGATGGCAGACGAATTGGCTCAGACGGTTGGGGCGGTGGCCGGTGGCGTGATGGGGGCGAAGGCGGGTGCCGCGGTAGGGACGCTCGTCTGCCCAGGAGTGGGCACGGTGCTCGGAGCCGTGGTGGGTGCCGTCGCTGGTGCGAGCAGTGGCGCCGCGGACCCGCGGACCACGGCGCAGAAGGCGAGCTTCCAACTGAACCGTATGCGCCGGTAGAGCCGCAAGCACATCCGGAGCCATGCCTGCAACTCGGGCATGGCTCCGGTAAGTGTGTTCGGAGAACTGGCTGCCCGCTGATCCCTGGCGTAGGCAAGACCGTCCGCGCGCTGGCCGGTCCAAAAACAAGCGAGGACTCGCCCAGAATGCTTTTCACGTTCTCAAGCACAGCGGGCTACGGGGCCATCAGCCCATGCGGGCGGCCACCTTCCGGTCGTTCGCCACGGCCACGCTTTCCACCAGCGCCGCCGGGATTTCAACGTGATCGGCGGCGGCATGGACCTCCGCCCGCCGCCTGATCCTCGCCGTCACCGGCTCCTCGGCCGATACCCGCCGCGTGCCCGTGCGCTCCGGGGCGGCCTCTACGCTATTGCTCGCCCGCAGCTCCTTGATGTGTGCGGCCAGGTCGGCGACGCCTGGCGCTCCTCCTGCGATTCCGCCCCGGAGAGTCCTGCCCTGAGCTGGTCGCGCAAGGCCGCCAGCTGGTCCATGTAGCCGCGGTGCGGGAAGGGCTGGCCGGCCCTCGCCTTGTAGTCGCGGAGCTGGGTTTCCGCGAGCTGAAGGTCCTGCCGCGTGCGTTCAGATTCAATGCGGTAGCCCCGGGCCAGCCGCTCCACGGCGTTCAGCACGGCCCGCGGCCCCTGGTGGTCGCGGGAAAGCGTGTCCCGCCGCGAGATCGCCCCTTCCAGGTACACCTCCGGCCGCCACTGCGGATGCAGGACCATGCCGAAGCGTAAGCCGTAGTACGCGCCGAGCGGCACGCGGCGGTCCTGCATGACGAACTGCGGCAGCGCGTCCAGGGCTGGCGCAGCGCCGCCAGGGGATCTCCGGTTTCCCGGTTGCCGACGGTGATGCCGTCATTCTCGTGGGCTTTCATGGCCTCCATGTCGGCGGTAAGACCGTCCAGCCGCTCTTGCAGGCTCCTTGATGGTCTCCGGCAGCGTGCGCTGGCTCCGCCAGGCCAGGTATTGCTCGTCATCGTGATTCTTCTTCAGGACGGAGAGTCGCTGCAATTCGGCGTCGGCCTCGGCGAGCGTCAGCACCGCCGGGTTGCCGGAGGCGATCGCCTTCACCTCGGCGTAGGACAGCTCCTGGCCGCCGATGTCCTCCGCCTGGCGGGCGGCATTGTCGCCGGTCATCACCTGCGCGATGAACCGGGCTTTAGTCTCCAGCGCCTGCCACATATAGGCGTCGAACGAGCCTTCCGTGACGTAGCGGTAAATCGCAACGATCTCGTTCTCGTTGCCCTGCCGCAGGATGCGGCCCTCGCGCTGCTCCACCTCCGCCGGCTTCCAGGGGGCGTCGAGATGGTGCAGCGCCGCCAGGCGTTTCTGGACGTTGGTGCCGGTGCCCATCTTCTGCGTGCTGCCGATCAGCACGCGGACCTGGCCGCTCCGCACCTGGTCGAACAGGGCCTGCTTCTTGGCGTCGGAGTCGGCCTCGCCGATGGCGGCGATCTGGCTCTTGGGGATGCCGGCCGCCGATCAGCTTCTCGATGATCTCGTCGTAGGCCGAATAGCCCCAGGGCGTCGGGTTGACGCCCATGTCGCAGAAGATCATCTGCGTGCCCCGCGTCGCTTCGGTGCGTTGCCAGATGGCGGCGACGTTTTCCACCAGGGCGTTGATCTTCGAGCCGGGAAAATCCGGCACCTCGCCGGAGAGCATCCGTGCATCGAGGGCGAGCTTGCGGCCGTCGGTGGTGATGGCAAGGGCGTTGTCCTCCCGCGGGTCCACCTTCTGCGACCGCAGCCGCTCGTAGCGGGCGACCAGCTCCTGCTGGAGCTCCGCCTGCTCGTCGGACATCGGGCAGGCGACGATGATCGGCTTGCCGCCTTCCAGCGCCGGGCAGGGCAGGTTCAGCATGTCCGGCCGTCTGCACGTCGGCGAAGGCCCGGAACATCTGCTGCAGCTCGGGCAGGTTGCTGAAGCGGGCGAAGCGGCTGCGGGGTTTGAGCGTCTTGCCGTCGGGCGAGATTTCCATCGTGTCCACGACTTCACCGAACGTGGCCGCCCAGCCGTCGAAATGCTCGATGCCGCGGCTCCGCAGCCCTTCGGGGTCGAGGAAGCGCTGCATCGTGTACATCTCGACCATCGTGTTGGAAATCGGCGTGCCGGTGGCGAAGGTGACGCCGTGGCCGGGGTGCTGCTGTGCGAGGTAACGGGCCTTCATGTAGAGGTCGAAGGCCCGTTCGGAGCCGCCGGTCTGGATGCCGGCGACGCGCTCCATCTTGGTCGGCGTCTCCAGGTTCTTGAAATAGTGGGCCTCGTCGATGAAGACGTGATCGACGCCCAGCTCGTCGAACACCAGCCCGTCGTCCTTCTTGTCCTCGGCCAGCAGGTCTTTCAGCCGCTCCTGCGCTTGGCCTTCTGCTTTTCGATCGGTCTTGATGATGTTGCGGTGGTTCCGCGTGGCGTTTTGGCTGGCGCCGTCGAGCAGCAGCTCGTTGTACTCCTCGATCTGCTCGCGCAGGAACTGCTCCTGGTACTCGCGCGACATGCCGATCCGCTCGAAGCTGCTGTGGGTGACGACGATGCCGTCCCATTCGCCGCTGGCGATCCTGGCGGTGAGGAACTTCCGCCGCTCCTTCGTGAAATCCTCCTTGGCGGCGATGAGGAGCTTCGCGTTCGGGTAGAGCTGCTGGAATTCCCGGGCGAACTGCTCCAGCAGATGGTTGGGCACCACGTACATCGGCTTATTGCATAAGCCCGGCCTGCTTCATCTTCATGCCGGCCGCGGCCATCGTGTACGTCTTGCCGGCACCGACGACGTGTGCCAGCAGCGTGTTGCCGCTGCTCATGATCCGCCAGACCGCGTCCTTCTGGTGCGGCCGCAGGGTGATCGCCTGGTTCATGCCGGGGAAATCGAGGTGCGAGCCGTCGAAGAGGCGCGGCGCAGGTTGTTGTAGGTGTCGTTGTAGAGCCGCACCAGCCGCTCGGTGCGCTCGGGATCGGTGAAGATCCAGGAGCGGAACTTCTCCTTGATGAGCTTCTGCTTCTCGCGGGCGGCCAGCGTCTCCTCGTGGTTCACCACGCGCTTGTCGGGATCGGCGGGGTCGGGGTCGTAAATCGTCGGCGACTTCATGTTCAGGGCAAGCTCCAGCAGCCAGACGCCGCTGGCCCGCGGCGTACCGTACTCGGATTTGGCGGCGACCGACTGCTCGGCGGCGTAGTCGGCATCGATGCTCCACACCGCGTCCTTGGGGAGGTGGGCCGACCTGGATCGCCTCCGGGGCGACGCCAAACAGCTGGGCGGCGAACGCCTGGATGTCGCTCTCCGGTATCCACGGCGCGCCGAGGTTGGCGTCGATGTCGCCCGGCAGCACGTCCTCCGGCTGGACCACTCGCAGGGCCTCGGCGTTGCGGGCGTATTCCGCCCCGGCGGCGTCGGCGGCTTTCAGCTTTGCCCGCACGTTGCCGGAGAGGTAGGCGTCGGCGGTCTGCCAGGCTTTCGTTTCCGGGTCCTGGAAGATGAGGTCGCCCAGCTCGGTGATAATTTGCGTTTCCGGCTTGCCGTACAGCTCGGAGATGAATGCCAGGTCCACCGCGCCGCGTTCGTTCAGCGACACCAGCAGCCCTTCCTCGGCGCTTCTGACATGCGTGATGGGCGGCTTCCGGCCCACCACGTCCCGCTGCATGATGGCGGCCTGTACCGCCTTGCCCGTCGTCTCGTCGTAGTCTTCCAGCGACATGACCAGCATGGCGTCCGGGTCTTCCCGGAACTTCACCAGGTTGGGCATCCGGCGGGTGACCGTGCCGTCGGCCGCTTCGGAGAAGGTGGTCTTGTTGATCGGGCCGTAGAGGCGGGTGAAGCGGTCGTGCCGGTCCCGCAGCAGCCGGCGTTCCTCGTCGCGCTGCCGTTCCGGCCAGCCTTCGTTCTGGCTTTGCAGGACGCGGCGAGCCTGGTCCTTTATGCGGATCAGCGCCGCCATGCGCTTCTCCGTCATCGTGCCGTGGACCGACATCGTGCTGCCGCGGTAGACCACGGGCTGGCCCTGGCCGTCCACGAGCTGCCGGATCACCCCGTCCTCGCCGATGAAGAAGCTGCCCTCGGTGATGTGCGGCAGCGGGGGAGGGGGCGTGAAGGCGGATGCCGGGGCGGCGGAGGTGGCCTGGAAGGTCTCGAAGCGGGGCAGGCGTTCGACGGCGGCCTGGAGCTGCCGGGCGAGGTCGCCGTTTCCGACGACGCTGAATCCTTCCGTCCCGTACATGGTGTTTTCCCGGCTCCAGGCGCCCAGGACCATTTCCGGGTGATGGTGGAAGTAACGGTTCACCGGGATCGCTGCGCCTTCAATTTCAAGCGGCTCGGTCTCCAGCCAGTCCGGGTCGGCGTGATTCGCCGGCTCTCCGGGCGCCCGCTTGCGCAGGAACACGATGTCGGTCACGACCGCCGTGCCCTCGCGCTGGAAGGCATCCGACGGCAGCCGGATCGCGCCGAAAAAATCCGCCTGCTCGGCCAGGTACTCGCGGATGGCTGCATTCTGCTTGTCGAGCGTGAAGTGGCTGGTGACCAGCGCGAGCACGCCGCCGGGCTTCAGTGAGTCAACCGACTTGGCGAAGAAGTAATCGTGGAGGGAGAAGGTGCGGCCCTTGTGGTGCAGTGGCAGGTTGGCGAACGGCACGTTGCCGATCACCCCGTCGATCTCGGGCAGGCGGCTGTGCTGGAAGTCCTCGATGCGGATGTCGGCGCTCGGGTGCAGCGCGCGGGCGATCCGCCCGGAGATGCCGTCCATCTCCACGCCGATGAATCGCATGTTCTTCGGGGCAAGGTAGGGGAACCGCCCCGGGCCGCAGCCCGGCTCCAGCACCAGGCCGTCGTCGGGCACGCCCAGGCGTGAGAGCGCCCGGAACATGGCCTTGATGACCGGCGAGGAGGTGTAGAAGGCGTTGAAGGTGGTGCGTTTCGCGCTGTCGTATTCCCGGTCGGTGAGGAGCGACCGCAGCTCTTCGCCCAGGGACTGCCAGCTGGCGTCCTTATAGCCGGCGATGGGGTGATCCGGCTGTTTGCGGAGCAGCACCTCGTCTGGGAAAAGCACCTTGGCGACCGGGCCGAACCCGCCGAAGCGGATGAGGGCCTGACACTCCTCCGGCGTGGCGTTGCGATGCTCGGCCTCGATGCGCTGGAGGGTGCGGATGGCGGCCAGAATGTCGCGGGCTTTCGCCTTTTCGCCGCTGGAAAGCTCGGCCGAGGCAGCCTGGGGCGGTATGCCGGACGGCTCCGGCTGGCTCCTCGGGGCGACTGGATCGCCAAACAGCCGCCGCTGAACGCTCCGTTTCGCGGCGGGGTTTACTGCGGGCGTTTCCCGCCCAGCGGCGGCCTCAGCTACGGCCGGGGAAGCATCCACGCCGGAAGCGCCCGCGGCCGGGCCAGCGGAACCCGCGGGGAGACTTTCAACGGGAGGGGTGTCGGCGCATAGGGGATCGCCCGGAATGGGGTCGAACAGCGTGCGTTCGGGGCGTGATGCCTTTACGCGGGCCGCGTGTGACGGGTAATGAACGCCATTGCCCCGTCGAGCGACAGCGGTCCCTCCTCGTCCTGCGGATAGACGGGAGGCAAAGAATCCTCCAGTTCCTTCAGGGCGATCTCGCCCGCCTCGCTCGCGATCTGGCTCGGGCTGCTCCCCGGCCTCATCTGCGAGAGGTATTCCATCCATAGCTCGTGATGGTTCTTCAAATCCTGTGCATAGCGTTCCAGCGCCGGCCGGAGGGTCCGATTGTTCAGGAGCTGGTCGTACAATCCCGGACGATCCTGGATCATCCGGAGGCAGATGGTGAGGTACTGCATCGTAGGTTCCTTTCGTGTGAGTGGGAGCGGAAACTTCGGCTTCTGCCGCATCGCCGGCGTCAGCCGAGAACTCAAACAGGGGCTGGAAAATGGAGGGCCGCTTCCGTGCCATGATCGGGCGATGATGGTTGGTTTGCCCGCCGCGGGATTGCTGCGGAGCCGGCGCTGAAGCAAGAGCCGTGCCGAGGCGCTGTAAGCCGCAGCCTGCCGTGCAACCGGGAGGTGTGGCAAATGAGCAATGAGAAGTGAAGCGGCGACGGGTGTGAGAGGGGGAGAAGAGGAAGGCTGGTAGAGCGTAAGGCTTATGCCGAAGATCAGGCGACCCTCAACTCTCTCTTCACCAAATCTTCCAGCGTCCGCCAACGACCATCGCCGCCAAACATGATGCTGCGGGCCGAAATGCCGGAGTGCAATTGGCAAAAATCATTCTTGACCTCCTTGGCAAGGAAGGTCCGTGCCATCTTGTCGTTCGGGAGGAATCGCGTTTCGCTGGCGAAGACGAAGATCGAGCTGACCCTCGTGGTCTTCTCGTTCTTGATGAAGTCATTGATCGCCTTGCCGATCACGGTCGTGCCGGCTTCCATATCTACAAGCCACGTCTCTGGAACCCGCAGCAGGATGATGCCTGCCTTTCCCTTTGGCAGCTGCTTCTTCGCGTTCTTGAGCGCGTTCACAATCGAGGTTTCATTCAGCTCTGTGCTTAGCAGGTTGCACTTGACTTCGCACGACTCCAGCCGGTTACTTCCAGCGGCGTACTCTATGTCCGGGTTCTTGGGCTTCTCTTCCCCTGGCTTCGCCTCGACGGTGACGTACTGGAATATGACATCCGCCATCTTAAAAAACTTGCCAGCGATCAGTTCCGCGATGCCAGATTCCACACCGCCCTTGTCTGCCCCGATGAGCCTGATTCGCTCATCAAAACCCGGCACACCATGCAGGTTGTATATTAGCTCACCAAACTCGGTGACGCGCGACAGGTGACGAAGCAGCTCATGGTGATCGCTCTTATTGGCCTTGAAATAATCACTTGCCTTGTCGGTTCGGCCGATGTGCGTTTGACACCAGTCCGGCCCGAGCGCCTGCAAGACGGCACAGCAAGCTACAGAATATGTCGCACACGCCAGCCTCCCTTGGTCAGAAACGGACTTCCACACTGTATTACCTGTCGTTTGCCGCAAGAACAGCCCGAGAGCATCATCGGAGAACTGCATGGCATTTCCCTCTAGCATGACACGCCCTATGGAGAACTTCCCCATTCTCTGGACAAGCATCCATGAGCGCGGGTTCGCGAAGAACCAGTGAAGTTTGCACGCGGTCTGCTGAGCCTGTGTTTTCCTCGGTGCCAGCAATCGCCTTCTCCGATTGCCCTCACGCCTCCATGATGGCACGTACGGCGGCTCCGATCATCGGTCCCCGCATCAGCGGCTCTGCAAGCCGCTCCAGAAGCTCGATGTTCTCCCGCAGTATCCCTTCCGCTTCGGCCTCCCCTTGCTCAAGAAACCTCCGCTTTGCCTGCCATATTCTTTCAGGCGTGGGCGACTTCCTATCCCAGTTCAACAGCACGACCGCCAACTGATTGGCCCTGGCATCCGCACAGATAAAATCGCTAGGGCGATCCCCAGGAGTTCGATCCTGGTAAAGTTCGCTCAGGCGGCCGCCCACCGGGGCTGTGCAATTTGGATAAACTAGCTGTGCAATGTTACCTGCCATATCGACCCTGATAAGCATTCGCAACAGATTCTCGTCGCTCGATGCCTGCCAGGGCGGATCATCGAGTCCGGCTTCCCCCGGGAACCCTTCATCGCCGTAAAAGCGGATGCCTTTCAAGAACAGCCCCGCCCTGAGACCGACGATTGCGTGCCCCGCTTCATGAATGGCAAGCCATTTTTCGCATGCTCCCGTCTTCTTGGAGGGATTCTTGCCCTCCATTTGCGGTTGGTATGCTACACCAGGCAACTCGACACACTTCTCCGCGAAGCTGCGGGGGTCCGCCGTGGCACCAAGCTGCTCACGCTCCATTTGTGCATACATCGAAAGGAGCGGCAAGTTGAGACAGTTCATCCCTTGAGCGAAAAGATGCTCAAGAACGGCCCCCGTGAATTGCTCGTCAGTCATCATGTCTCACTCCCGCACCTTCCGGATCCTCGGCCAATGGCCGACGCGATCGTTCAGAAGTCTCCCGTGACCTCCAGAATAACCAGGACCTCTGAACCCGCCTCCCTGCCGAGCTTAAGCGAAGGCGTGCCATCGCCGGTTCTAAACCGCTTGCCCTCGGTCGTGTTGACAGCATTGATGTCCAGGAGCCGAAATCCATGCCCCGCGGGCACCAGCGGTGAGTCCTCGGTATAGCCGATGACCTCGAGTTCCGGGTCGAGCTTGCTGAGTTGTTCTTGAAGCTCACGCACTTTCATGCTTGCCCCCTTGTGTTAGACCGTCCGGGCGTGCTCTTTTTGCGGGGCTTCTTGTTCCTGACCGCCAGCACGGATGTCAGCGGAGCGGAATACGCCAGCCCATCGGGTCCAACCCAGCTCGCCCCCGTTTTGCACACTTCTGCACACTGGCCGCCGTGCTGGTACACGCTCTCTCCATTCCTCACGAACTCGTAGGCGTCCAGCTCAAATGTGCCCGCCTTCACGTCCATCCAACCGCAGGCCAGTAGCACGCCAGTTACCGTCATGTCGTCGATCGCCAGACTCATCGCACTCTCCTTCTGGCACAAGAGCGGCATGGGAGGCTCCTGAGCACACCCTGCGGCACATTCGATCACCTGCCAGCAGCGAAGCCGAACGGCCTTCCAGCTTCTTCAGCTTTCTGCTGCTGAATGGCGGCGCCCGTCTCCATCATGTCCGCCAGGAAGGCCATCACCTCTTTCGGATGTCGATCCGCAAGGCCTTGGAGCGTCTGGATGAGCGTGTGAGGTTCATGTGGCTTCCACAAGCCCTCCAAGACGGCCTTCATGCCGAACAGGATCAGGGCCTCACCGCACAGGTCTGGGGTCAGTTCGGAATCACCCAAATGGCCGCCCAAGCGGAGAAACGCCTGGATGCGGGTGTAGGTGTCGTCTGTCACGTTGATCGTAGGCATGGCGGAAGGCCTCGGGGCGGTACGGTACATCCGATCACCTGGCAGTGTACCGCGCCCGCCAGAGACGCGCCAAGGGCGGCTTGCGAAAAACCGCGTGCCAGACCCCGTTTGAGGAGGAAGTGAGGCGACTTACTCATTGGCGGCAGGTGTTGCGGGCGTCACATCCGGTTCTTCTTCTGTGAGGACGATCGAAATCCGCTCCACGATGTTCCTGGTGATCTTGCGCCGCCTTCGATCATAGAGGCGAGTCGTCCGGGGATCGGCGTGGCCGGCGAGGTACTGCACGTCTTCCAGCGGCTGGTTCTGCTCCAGCAGGTCGGTGACGGTCGTCACCCGGAACGAATGGGGCGAGAAGTGAGTGGGAAGTCCTGCATCCCGCAGCCGTCGCTTCATCATGCGGCAGACGTCGATGCCGGTCATCGGCTTTATCGGTGAGCTTCCTCGTCTTGCCCAAGGTGGTGCGGAAAGAGGGGGCCCTCGCGTGATGTCGGCGGCCTGGATGTAGTCGATGAGCAGCTGCTCCAAGTCATGTCGAACCGGGATTTCCCTGGCTTTCCCGCCCTTTTCGGAGAAGCGAAGCGTGTACTGCGTGCCGTCGTGCTTGAGGCTCTTCAGCGTGAGTCGTGCGACGGCCCCGACGCGCGCGGCCGTGAAGATCAGCACCGCTAGAACGCGACTTGTCACGGAGTCCCACGGGTGTTGAAGCGTCGATCGACTCCAGGAGGACGCGAGCCTGGTCGCGGTGCGATCTCCGGCGTTTTGCCTTCGACGACGCTGTAGCGCTCGGCTCGCACGGTCGCGGCCGGGTTGATAACGACGACGTGGCGGTTGACCAGACGGTCGAAGAATTTTCGCAGGGCGGCCAGGTGGAGCTTTTTCGTCGGCACCGCCAGCGGCAGATCCTGGAAATACTCGCCGACATCGCCCGGGCTGATTCTGACCAGCTCCAGGCGGCGGTCCTCGGCCCAGGCAAGGAACATGCGGACGGCGTGAAGGTAATTCTTCCGGGTGTGGGGGTTGGCGATCTCGCCCTGGAAGAATTCGTCCCAGGCGAACTGAGCCGATTCTCCAGCGAGCCGCACGATTGCGGGGGCGTTGCGTGGCGACGCTTGCGCAGGCGCGTATCGTCGTCCCGGCGTGGGCCGCTCCGGGGATGATGTCGCGGCCAGTGCCCATATCGCCTACCGGATTAGGATGAGTTTGACGCCGAGGTCGCACGCGGCCCAGTCGCGATCGGCGGTCAGCACCGGCAGACGGGCCAGCGACGCCGTCGCCAAACAGGCGCGGTCGGCGAAAGAGACGTTCAGGCGTCGGGTGGGCGGCCGGAAGGTTGCCGCAGTCAGCGCATGTTCCGCGTCGAACGGCGCCAGCGTCAGCTTCATGCCGGCCAGGGCGTGCTGCACGGTTTCCAGCGGAACGCCTCGGTCCAGCGACTTGGCCACGGTTTCGGAGTAGGAGACGGCGGAGATGATTCCGTCCTGGCCGCGGGCGATGACCTTCTCGGCTCCCGTCTCCTGAAACAGGAGGGCCAGCACGGCCGAGGTGTCGAGGACAACCCTACTCACCGTATTCCCGCCCGGCTTCCTCGCGCCGGTCGCGGATCAACTCGTCCACGACGCTGACGCCGGGGACACGGAAGGGGGCGAAGGCTGCCTGGGCGGCGCGGACGGCCTGGTCGAAAGTCTGAAGGTGGATGCCGTGGTCATCGCCGGAAAGGATCAGGTCGTGACCCGGCTCGATGCCGAGTTGGTCTCGCAGGTCCGCCGGGATCACGATCCGGCCTGCCGAATCGACGCGGACGCGGGAGGAAAAGATTGTATGGGTTTCGCTCATAGGATGTCATGCACAAGTGATGTCTGTAAATGATGCCTAGTATGGCATGTCTTAATAGCGATGTCAATTGGGTCCGTAATGTCACGTCCGGGCAAAATGACGCGCTCCCCTCTTAGAGATAGACAAAGGACGTTGTCTATCCCTATCGGGGAACGCCGGTAGGGTAGGCCGGCTTGCCGGCAAGCCGACATGATGGCCTGCCGTCATGCTTGCATGGCTGCTGTCAGGCTTGCTTACATGCAGGCATGACGGCGAGGTCGGCGTTGGGCCGCCCCGGGCGTTGCTTGCGCCCACGTCCTCGGCTGCTAAACTTTCCGGGCCATGTCCGAACCCGCCCGTGAACTCAAGTCCATACAAGAGCATTTCGTAAGCGCCGTGATGCCCAGGGTGATGAGGCATGCCGAGGTCTATTTCCGGCAGCATCGTCGCGACCAAGACAAGATGGAGGAGCTGACACAGGCCGCCGTCTGCATCGCATGGAAGTGGTATCTGGTCCTCAAGCTGAAGGGTCAGAAAGACCCGGATGCTTTCGTTTCGGTCATCGCCGCGCGGGCCTGTCAGTCGGTTAGAAACGGACGGACGGTGAGCGGCCAGGAGAAGTTCAGCAGCGTCCACAACCGGTTGACGCAGGCCAGGGAGGGCTTCGTCGTCGGCAAGCTGCCCGAGCATGAAGCCAGGACCTATGACGACGAGTTGCTTCGGGCCATGCAGGATGACGCGGCTGGGCCCGCTGACCTGGCGACTTGTGCGCTGGATACGGCGGCGTGGCTGTCGCACCTGGATCAGCGGAAGCGGAGCATGGCCGTGGACATGATCGCGGGTGAGAGTACGTCGGAACTCGCGGACAAATACGGAGTCACCGCTGGGGCGGTCGGCCAGGCGCGGCGTTGGCTGGTCGAGGACTACCAGCGATACGTCGGCAGTGAGCCGGATCAGGCCGCGGCGCTGACTCCCTTGCCCCATCGTCGTGGCCGTAGCCTTCCTCCTTCTCGTGGGATCGACAGTTGCGCGACGCCGTGACCTGGTGTACTCTCCCTGAATGCCAGCACCCACAGAACATGACCGCCGCATGGCGGCTCTTCGTGCCGAGATAGCTGAACGCCAAGCCGAAGCATACGCCGAGGTCCTCGCCTGGGCGATGGGTGCGTTCGGCCCCGGATACGCCCCGAAATGCCGCCACTTCCTGGTCGAGAAGGATGAAGAAGCCGCAGCTCGCCGCGAAGGAAGGGTGCCCCGAGCCTCGGCTACGGTCTACGCCGTGCGCCATGATGAGACGGGCCAGGACCGTCACTTCATCGTCGAGGACGGGAAGGTGCGGGAAGTGGCAGGTTACGCCGAAGGGTTCGGCACCATGCTGACCGAACCGCACGAAACAGCGGGCTTCGAGCATCGCGGCCAGTTCTGTCGAACCCACAAATACTCTCTGTGTTGGACACAATTCGATCTGTACGAGCCCAAAAGTGCAGAAGCCCTTGCCGCTCTTCGCGTGAGCGGGGAACGAAAGAAAGCAGAGCGTGAACAGGCCAAATGGGAGCGGGAGAACCCGCTGTGGGCGTGGGGAGAGCGGGTGCAGAAAGAGGAGTTGAGGGAGCGATAAAGGGCGACTATGAACGGGCGTATACATCGCCGGGAAACTGTGTTTCACAGGCTGAGCTAAGTTTTTGGAAATTTCCGGGCGAAATTCGCTTGGCGCCCCTACCGTCAGCGCGATACCCTCCTTATCGGTAGTAGTCTCGGTGACTTCCCGGTTACCGAAAAGTGCGTGACCGCTGACACTGGCCATCTTTACGCCGGTAACGCAGGTGTAAACGTGGGGTGTCGCTCGCGGTTTCCTCACACACTTGAACCTCGGCCCATGTCGAGGCCTACGCGGGGTTCAGCGGCCATTGACTCCAACCTTCTCCCTCCCCCGAGAGGGACCGAAGGGATGCCGGTTCCCTCCGCGTAGGCTACCTCCCAATCCAACCACAAATAGGACATGCGCGGCCTTTGCGCCAGGCCGGTCCTGCATCTCGTTGAGTCGCAGTGTATGCGGGCTTTAATAGCCTCGCAAAGCTAAGCGGCGAGCGGGTCAGGCGGACAGTGCGCTGAGACTGTGCAACGGCACGGTTGCGCGTATGGGTGCTTCAACCATCCATACGCGTGCCATGCGGGGGGTACCTTGAATGATTTCCAACAGCGCCTGCGGGGACAAACAATGCCGATCGTGGCCTGCTCGCCGCCGCAGCCCGGAAAGGCGTCCGTCGAATGTCTAGTCCACCGCGTTCCGGAAATCGTCGAGCTGGTGCTCTGTTTGGGCCTCACGCTTGATGAAGCCGAAGAGGCCGCCCAGGAGACGATGATCGCGGGCTGGGAGGCCATCGAGAGCGGCAGGGCGAACAGCATCCGGGATCGCACTGCCTGGTTGCGCCACGTAGGGCTGCTGAAGGCCTTTACGATCCTCCGCCAGCGCCCGCGCTACGTGCTGACCGACGATCTCGACAGGCTACCTGCTGCGGGCGTAATCGAACGAAGAGGCAACTACGCAAGGCGCCACAGCGAGCTGTACGATGCTCTGCGCCGTCTGCCGCATGACTTGCGGCGGCCGGTGGAACTCTACTATCTGAACGGTCTCTCGGAGCGCACCGCCGCCATCACATTGGGCGTGTCCCAGAACACGGTGCGGCGTCGGATCGCCGAGGCCCTGGTCGAGCTGGGCAAGCTGCTATGAAAGATTTTGCGCGCAAACGGACCTCGGCACGCGACTATGTAGGTGGGGAAACGAAAGAGGCCGCCTCCCCCTCATCGCCAACCATAACCCGAATGCCGCAGGCGGATGCGCGGATCGCGTCAGCGTCCGTCCTGCGCCGATAGAAAGGAGACGACTATGGTTTTGCCTCCGAATGAAGAACGCACAAGCCGCAACGGCAACCTGCCGCTCTGCACACTGGACGAGGCACAAACGAGCCGCGCAGACCAGCGGCTGCTCATGGACCCAAACGACCTCCTTCCCGCGCGGGGCAAATCCCGCCGACGCTGGAAAACATCCAAGCCTCGGGCCTACTGGATAGCGTCGAAAAGCAAGGCCAGCAACTGGACGTGATCGGCTTCACCTCACCTGAGCTGCCGCCGGAGAAGGCGTACTGCGTGGATGGCAACGGCCGCGTGCTGAGCCTGCGGGTGCTTGGCCGAAAGGTCTGGGTGCGGCTCCTCGACCACGCTCCAACGAAGGCCGAACTCCGCCGCGTCCGGACGGCAACGAATTTTGCCTGCAAGGACAAGACCGCCGCGCAGGCCCAGCTCGCAGCGGACCTGTGGGAAGCGATTCAGGAAGGCAACACCCAGGGCCAGCCGCCGCCGACCTCGACATCTCGGCTGGGTATGCCAGTAAGGTGCTCGCCCCGATCAAGAAGCTTTGCCCCGAACTGCAGGATCTCCTCACTAACAAGAACTTTTGCTGGGACGCCATCCGCATCATCGCCACGATGCCGACGGTGGAACTGCAAAAGAAACTCGCTGACGAAGCCAAGGCGACGGTCGGCGTAGGGCACAGGATCAAGCGAGATACGCTGGAACGCCGGGCGGCGGAACTGAGGGCCGCTCTGGACGGCGGCAAGAAGCCCAAGAAGCAGAAAGCGGTCAAGGGCAGCCACAAGGGGGTGGGACTGTCATTCCCCGGTGGCTGCGGCTGGGATCTCGTCAAGGAAATCGCGGCGTGGCTGACGAGCTTGGCCCAGCGGGGAGAAAAGGGGGATTTGTCGCCGACCGTCCTTCTCCCGAACGCGCTGAAGGCGTAATTCGCTGAGAACCTGGAACCCGAAATCGGGGGCGGAAACGCCCTCCCGCCCCCGGTACGTACAAAGGAGCGTCCCATGACCGTTGCGGTCCTCAGACCGTCGTTCGGCCGCCTGACGGCGCACTTCATGCCGCCGCCCTGGCCCCTCGTTTACCTGCTCGTGGCCGTCCTGACACTCATCGCTCTCGCGTTCTCGACGCTGCGGCTGATGCACGTCCGCCACTTCTCGTCACCTGGGAGGAGAATCGAATGGTATGAACCAAGCGACAAACGAGTTGATCGTCCTGCTGTTCTGGGCGGGGATCATCGCATTGTTCGCGCTGCGGAAGCGCTGGACGCCTTCTACCACCGCGCACGGCCAGGCGGCCTGGGCCTCGGAAGCCTACTTGGGCGCCTGGCGGATGCTCAAGGGGCAGGGCCTGATCCTCGCACGCACGAACAGCGGGAAGCTCATCCGGCTGCCAACAAGAGTCGTCCACGTACTCCTTTGTGGAGGAACCGGCTCCGGGAAAGGCGTGTCTGTCATCCTGCCCAACCTTCTTTCCTACTACCGCGGGTCGGTGATCGTCTTCGACTGCAAGGGCGACCTGGCCGAGGTCGCGTCCCGGCGGCGTGCGGCCAGAGGCCAGAGGATCATTCGGCTCGCGCCGTTCTCGCCCGGCGCGGATCGCCTGAATCCCCTGGACGCGATTCCACCCGACAGCCCCATCCTCATCGAATCGGCACGGGCATGGCCGAGGCCTTGGTGGTGAGGACGGGGATGGAGCACGATCAGCACTGGAACGACAAGGCCGTTGCTGTCATTTCAGCGGCACTCGTGGCGTGCCTGCTGCTGTTCCGGGGTTCCGAACGGTCGCTGAACACGGTGGCCGAAATCGTAGCGGACCCGCAACTGACTCAGGCGATTGCCGTAAAGCTGATCGCGTTAGGAGGAATCCCGGCCCGCATGGGTGCGGAACTCAACGCGCTGTTTGTATGGGAAGACAAGAGTATTCTGCCTTCCCGGGAGGGGGCGTCCGTTCTCAGCTCTGCCCAGCGCCACCTGGCCTTCCTCAGTTCGGAATCGGCGGCGAACGCCGTCGCCAGCAGCACCTTCAGCGTCGCCGACCTTTGCAAACCGGGGATAACGCTCTTCCTGCAAATCCCGCCCGATCACTTGGATGCCATGAAAGGTCTGTTGAGGTGCTGGCTCTCCACGCTGATCCGGGAGATCAGCCGGATCGGCTGCCCAAACAACGGAGAAGTGTGGTGCGTGATCAACGAGGCGTCCGCTTGCAACGGCCTCAGCGTGCTGGAAGAAGCGCTCGTGAGGGGGCGAAGCGCGGGCATCCGCCTGCTGCTGGCGTACCAGGACGAGTCGCAAATTCGCACGGCCTTCAAGGACAAGCCCACTCTCTTGTTCTCGAACACCGACGCCCAAATCTACCTCGGGGCGACCAGCTACGAGACGGCGGAGCGCATTTCAAAGAGCTGTGGAGATTTTACACAGACGATATCCAGTTACAACGACAACGAATCGCGTTCATCGCCGACCGCCGTGGGCGGTCCAGGGCGGCGGCCCACAGACCAGCCGCGGCTGGTCGGAGAACTGGAGCGTCCTTGGCCGCAACCTCATTCGCCCCGAAGAGGTGCTCACTCTGCCAACTACGCACCTGATCTGCTTTATCCGAGGAATGAGGCCGATTCTGGCGAAGCGCGTGCTGTACTACGCCGACGCCGAGTTCAACCCGGCGATGGGGCGTCCCGTCAACCTCCTCTGGTGGCTGCTCGTAGCGGCCGCCGTGATCGTGACCGTCTGGGCGTTGTGGAAATGATGCGGGTTTGCCCGCAAGCGAAATTGGAGGTGCTGTATGGGTCGGAAGTTGGGAGAGGGACACCTCGAGGCGATGGTCCGCCTGGGGCTGAAGGAGCTGCGGAACGCCGTCAATCCCTCTCGGGAAAGCGTGGCCGACACCGAGGTCGGGTTGTACGGAACGCAGACGCAAGGAGAGATCGCCCAGGCCCGCGGCGGGCCCGGCCACGGGCCTGAGCAGGAATCCAAGCTCACCCTTGCGGACTTGAGAAAGTTCGCGGCGGATCGCGCCAATGCCGCGGAACAGGGGATGGAGCACGGCCACGAAAAAGAGCGCGGTGGTCTGGAAATGTGAGGGCAACCATGAAACGTTCGATCTTCGTTCTGCTGCTGCTCTGCCCGGAAGCGTTCGGGCAGGTCTACAACCCGTACCAGCCAAACCCGTACAACCCGTATGGCCCAAGCCCCTATGGGCCGATCGTATCGCAGCCGGCCACGCCCGCACCCTACGTGGCTCCGCCGTCCAAAACGGCGCGAGAAGCGGGCCGAGCGGGACAAGGCTGTGGCTTACATCGGCGAAAGCGACAACGCCCGGTCGTTCATTGAGAGCTGCGACGAGGCCTCCGAAGCGGCGTTGAAGTGCAGTGCTCCCGTGGCGGCGAAGCTGGCGGCGTTTCACGCCTCGGGTCAGCTCGCCAAACTCTCCCGGCCAAGGGAATTGCTGTCTGTCATCGCCGAGAACGGCAGAGACGACGCCGATGCCATCGCCCTTTTCGCCGTCCAGCACGGCAAGGAGCTGGAAGACGAAGCAGCATTTGCGGCCTTCATCGAGGCGCCGCTCGACTTCGCCCTGGGCCTGAAAACGCTCTCGCAAGGGGCGGCCGAGGTGAAGGCAAGGAGAGACACGGCGGCGCCGAGCGGCCCGTCGGTCGGAATCACGGACTGGCGATCCTTTGCGATCGTCGTGGGAATCGTCGCCGTCATCGCCCTGTTGCTGTGGAAGATACGCCAGCGGCGGCGTGCCGCGGCGCTGGCGCCTGATCGCCCAAGAGAGGAGAAGTCCATGTTCGCGGAAATGCCCCTCGCCCCAGTGTGGCTCGTGCTATTCGTGGTGTTCGCCATCGGCTGCATCGGCCTGGGCAGGCATCTGTACCTCATAGTGCGGCGCACCCAGGCGTGGGCCCGGATGAGCCGGAAGTGGCGCGAAAGGATCACGGCCTGGCTGCAACAACGACAGGAGAAGCGGATGCAGAAAGAAACGGATCGCCGCGAAGGCAACCGACGGCCCTTCGGCGCGGCGGGCGGCCTGCTCCGCCTATTCCTGGACCGCAATTAACCATCTGTGTGTTTACTCCACCTGAAAAGGAGACGAGTTCCATGACAACGACTTTGTGCAAGTGGCTCGACGAGTGCGAGGACCGACTTTGGCGGATGACGCGGGGGGTGTTTCACTTCCTCCTCCACTGGCTGCCGGAGTGGATCATCCGCGTGCTGCTGGAGACCGTGGGCCCGGCGGTGGTCCGGGCGGTTCGGGTGTTCTTCGCCCTCTGCGTCTGGCTGACCCTGCTGTTCGGCCCGGGGGAAGTCGCCATCGCGCTCGGGGGCCCGTTCTGGGTGGACGTGGGCGCCGTGCTGTGGTCGGCGACGGCCGCGGCGGGGTCGGTTTACGGCCTGTACCGCGTCGTCAAGAAGCGCCGGGCGAACGCCGCGGCCTCCGCGATGGACGCCGCCCCGCCGCCGGTCGCCCATCTCCTGCCAGGGTAAGACGTGAAGACCCGCTTCCGGCAGCGGAAGCATTCATCGCCGGCGAGGGGCGCACGGAAGCGCCCCTCGCCCGCAAGGAGAATCCCATGTTTGGGCTTGATTTCCTGGAAGCGTTCGCGGACGGCTTCCTCACGGGGGTGATGAGCGAATGGGGCCGGCGACGCGTGACTGAGCCCTTGCGCTACACCTTCCGGCAGCACATGCAGGCGCTGGCCGAGGCCGCCTCGCTGAACATTGGGAGGCTGACGGATGAAAGCGCCGTGTTTCTCGTGCCCTTCCGGGGCGCCGTGTATCACGTCGCCGTGGTGCTGCGGCGAGACAAGCCGCAGGCCGTGATGCACGCCTTCAGCAACGCGGCATTCCCCCTGGGACAGGGCCCGCTCGCCGTGCGGCAGGCGATGGCCAACATGAACGGCGAAACGATGGAGTGCGACTACGGCGTCCTCGACGGCGAGAACACGTCGCACTGCTGCACAACCGCACGCCGCAGACTCCGCTGCCTCACGTCGGACGCGTTCGAGCAGATGCTCGGCGGAATTGTGCCGCGGGTCGCGATGCTGGACGGCGCCCTGGTCCAGCTCGGCTACGTCTGCTGACGGCGGCGCGGCTGCCATGACGCTGCATTACTCGCGGCTCCTGCCGACGCCGCGGCGGGAGGCAGGGCGCTGCTGGCGACGGCGGCGCCTCGCCCCTGCCCGGAGGAGCGCCTGGACTTTTTCGTGGAAAGGCTACCGCATCTGCCGGGCACTTTCGTAGGCCCGCGCGAGGAGATGCGAATCAACCCTTGGAGTAACTGAACATGAAGCGATGGCTGAACTGGATAGGGATCGCCTGCTTCTTCGCCTTCCCGGTCTATTGCTGCGTGGTCTATTACAACCAGATGACGCATCCGGAATGGTGGAATGACTGGCAGTACGACTGGAGGATCTGGGGGCCGGTGGCGATGGCGCTGGTGGCGGCGTGGGTGATCCTCGTGGTTTGCTGGGGGCTCGAACGCTGGTGGATCGCCCGCCGCCCAGGCAAAAGGGAGCCGTGAGCCGGCATCTGTACATTACCGCGCATGGCCCGTGCCTCGGCCCTGGCCGACCAGCGCGATCGGCTGCTCAATGAGGGCCAGCGCCACGTGTCCTTTGCCGCGGCGTACAAGGCGTGCGAGGTCATGCCCGACGGATTTGTGATTCCGCTTGAACCGGGATGCGGCGCGGATGCGGCCGCCGCCGATCAAGGGGCTGTCGGAGGCGACGCAATGAACCGTCACCAGGACCGGATCTGGGACTGCGTCAGGTACCTGGCTTCGCTCGTCGCGCCGTTCCAGACCGAGGACGAGCAATGCGACTTTCTCGGTCTCGCGTACGAAGCGGTGAAAGCCCTCGTCGAGAACGCGGAGTTACGGGGCCCCGAACCGAGCTTGAACTGAGCCTTGGAGAAAAGTCGCCGTCGCATGTGTCTGGACATGAAGAAGCTTGTTAGTGCCTCATATGCCGTGTCGTGAGCTGGCGAGCTAGCCCGCATGAAGGACATCGAGGCTCGCGTCTTTTGCATGGTGGGCTGGGCGGGTTGAACACGAAAAGCAAGTTGCCGGCCGCTTTACCCCACGGCGAGGGGGGAAGTGGCGGACGGCGACGCGCGAACGGGAGATTGCGGGGATCGCGGGTCACCTGGTGCATTTTTGCCCCAGCAAGGGCCGTGGACGGGAGCGGTGAAACGCGGTTTCCCGACTTCGCTGCGCCGAGGCGGTTGCCCGGGCGAAGAATGGAAGGGGTCAAAAGCAACGTTCGGAGGTACGAGTCGTGCCGGAATTACTGACGGTGGACTACATTGTCGCCAACCGCGACTGCCCTCCTCACCGAGCTGCACAGCCGGCAGGGCGTGCTACGGGACTTCGTGGGCTTGGTCGTGGACGACAAAGCGACCGGCATCTACGTCTTCGGCCGGCCAGGTACGGCCAAAAGCTACACGGTGAACGAAGTCCTGAAGACGGTCTCGAAAGGCGATCTCGCCCCAGCGCGGCCACCTGACGCCCATCGGCCTTTTCGAGTTGATCGAAGACAACCCGGACGCAGTCATCCCGCTGGATGACGTGACAGCCGTCCTCGACAGCCCGGTGGCGCTGCAGATACTGTTGGCGGCCCTGGAGTCCCCTTCCCCACGTGACCGCACCCGCACGCGCATCGTCACCTACCGCCGCATGGAACGAGGTGCGGCGGGCGCCGTTCCGTGGCGGGATCACCTGCATCTCCAACCGGGAGTTGCACGGCAATGACGTGCTGGAGGCGTTCAAGAGCCGCGTCCACATCATCAACTACGACCCGTCCGACGCGCAGCTCGGCGCGAGATGCTAGACATCGCGGAGGCGGGCCGGTTGTACGGCATGCACGGCGTCCAGCCTGAACAGCGGCTGGAGGTCGCCCGGTTCGTAATGGGTGAGATGCTGCGGGTGGGTTGCCGCTTCGATCTGCGGCTGTTCGTGGCCAAGGCGATGCCGATCTACCACCAGTGGAAGGCCGGCAGGACCGAATCCGACTGGCGCGACCTGGTGAGGGCATCGGTCGAGGAGCACTTGGTCGAGGTGCAGCACACCCCGACGCGCGCGGAGGCAATGGCCGTCGGATCGGGATCTGGTGCAGTGCGATCAAGCATGGGCACCTGACCCGGCGGGAGCGAATCGACGCCTGGGTGCGTCTTACAGGCAAGTCCGAGCGGGCATGGTACCGGCGGGGAGGCAGGACGCACTGACGACTTCGGAATGCGTCAAACTGTCAAAGTGTCAAAGGATCAGGAGGGGAACTGGGCGACGAAGCCGCCTGGAGGGAAGGCGTTATGCTGAGCGTCAAAGCGGCCGCCGAACGGGCGGGCGTCTGTGCGTCCCTTGTCTACGAGTGGGTGGAGAAGAAGCTCCTGCCCCATTTCCGGCTTGGCAAGGGCGGTACCCGCGGCAAGATCGCCATCGCCGAGGACGACCTGGACGCCTTTCTGCAAGAAAACCGAGTGGGGCCGGGGCAGCCCAAAGCCGCCCCGGCGCCCAAGCCGCAGCCGGTCAGGCTGGAGAATCTCCGTCTGAAACTCTCCTGAGCGCGTCGTCGAGGTGGGCGTCCGCCTTGTTCAGGTGCTGGTAGACCGTGGCGATCATCTGCCCGTTGCTGTGCCCCATGATCTCCGCGACGGACAGGTGGTCCACGCCGCTCTCCAGCATCTTTTCCGCGAAGCCGTGCCGGAAGTCGTAAGCCGCCCACTTCTTTCCCAGCTTCGCCTTGAGGCGCTGGAAGCGGCAAACGATGGCCTGGGCCTTCCACGGGTTGCCGTCCACGTTCAGGAACAGCTTGCCGCCTTTCCGCAGCGGCAGCAGCCGCCGCACGATCGCCAGCGCCTTGTCGGTCAGCCGGATGATCCGCCAGCGTTTCCGGCCCTTCGCCTCGGCGGGCGGTATCTCGATCTTGCGGGCGTCGAGGTTGACGTGACGCGGCTCGATGTGCCTGGCCTCCTGAGGGCGGCAGCCGCTCTCCCACGCGAACGTGACCAGGTCGTGGAACGGGTCGTTCGCCTTGACCTTGGCGATGATGTCGGCGAAGTCCTGGGGCGTGACGTGGTTCTCTCGCCGCTTCGCCTGCGGCTTCTCCAGGTGGCGGATCGGGTTGTCCTTGATGTATCCCAGCTTGAACGCCCAGTTGTAGGGCCGCTGAACCTGGACGAGCGCGTTGCGGCGGCGGGTCGGGCCCCACTGCGGGTGGCGATCAGCCCATTCGGAGATGTGAAAAGGACGCAATTCCGTCGCGGGCAGCAGGGACTTGTCCTTCAGGTCGTCCAGCAGCGACTGGATGAATTCGTGGTAGCCCTTGTAGGTCAGCCCCTCGCGGTGCTGCCGGCACCACGTCAGGAACTTGTCGTAGACCTCGGCGATCGTCAGGCCGTCTGCCACGACCTTGACGGGTGCCGGCTCGGCCATCAGGGCATGGAAGGCCTGGACGATGGGTGGCGGGGCGTTCCACTTGCCCTTCGCCTTCTTCGGCGGTGGATAGCCTTCGGGGTGTGGGCCGAGCTTGCGGCGCTGGCCGTTGAGGTTGACGCACCACTCCGCGACTCTTCCCAAAACCACGGGGTCGGAACTCTTGCCACGGTGAGAACCCTCCGGAGCCATGTTGACGCACCACGGCGGCCTTCGGGTTGCCTGCCCCCCGTCCGGTTGCAGCCGGGCGGGGGTTCTTTATTCTGTACCAGAATTCTGTACCGGTCGGCTGTCGGGCTTCCT
The DNA here is from genome assembly GCA_963771935.1 of uncultured Planctomycetaceae bacterium. Taxonomy (GTDB): domain Bacteria; phylum Planctomycetota; class Planctomycetia; order Gemmatales; family Gemmataceae; genus UBA4732. The sequence continues at coordinate 77,649 of CAVYVK010000002.1, forward strand.
GCCCTCGTCGTAAGTCCTTTCGTATCAAGTGGACAGAGCCGGGATCGAACCGGCGACCTAAGGATTTTCAGTCCTTCGCTCTACCAGCTGAGCTATCTGTCCTTATGAAGACCGCAGAAGGGTTTACGTCGATTCGGTTTCGGCGTCCTCTCCTCTTTGGTACGGATTGGATACGGTAAAGCTTGCCGCACCTAACGTACCCCCCTCATTGTAAAGAAAGCATTAGGCCCGGCAATGGCGAAGAAGGCGCGCCCCCTCTGGGAAGCCCGCATCGGCTGGGGCGTCCTGAGGAACGATCGACGACGCTTCCCTTTCACTCCCCGATGAGTTCGTAGGTTCCCCCTCCGGCCTTCTTGAGCTTGCCTTGCCGGACTAGTTCGGCCCATACCTCCGGCGGGAACTGGTTCGGCGGCGTGATGGCGACGATCCCCGACCCCCGGCCGCTGCTCAGCGGACCTCCTCCGATGTTCGATTCGGCGTCGAGGCGCGTCAGCTTCAGTCGTTTCTTGAACGCCTTAAGAGCGGCTTTCAGGTCCTGCGGATTCGGTGCGCCCTCCGGCATGGTCTTCTCCTGGTTCGAGGAAGCGCCGCGCGCCATCGTGCGATCGGTTGCCTGGCATTATAGTCTGGGATCGCGGCCTTAATCCCCGACGGTCCCGGCGCCCGACGACCGTCGAAATCGTTACGTTATCGCACCGCCCGGCTCGCGCGGATGGGCGGCCGCTTCCTCTTCAATCCAATCCACCCATTCCGCAAAGAACGCCTGAAACGCGGATCGCTGCGCCCTTTACCAACCCGAATCCATCCGCGCGGCGCGGCGATCGCCGCCAATCGTTCGGAGTCGCGATTTGGGTGTATGCTTCAGCGTCGCCGTCGCCCGATTGGTCCCAGGCTCCTTCGTCGAGGATCTTCCCATGTTCTTGCGTCGCATTCTCCGCCTTGCCGCACTGGTATTGATCTTCGCGCTCGCGGGTCGTCCGGTCGTGGGGGCCGAGCCGACTGATCCCATCCCGGAGGTGGCCCGCGATCGCTACGCCGAGGCCCAGGATTTGGAAAAGGAGGGCAAGCTCAAGGAGGCCGTCGCCGCCTACGAACAGGCCGTCCACCTCGGCATGCAGGAATACCCGCGTTTGTACCTCCGGGAGGCCGCCGTCTACGAGCGGCTGGGGGACTACGCATCGGCCGCCGCCAGCTATTCGGTGGTCATCGACGTGTTGGGGTTGGAAGGCTCCTGTCGCGACTGAATGCGCAAAGCCTACGGCGGCCGGGCGGCCGCCTACGAGAAGAACGGCGACTACGACCGCGCCGCGGCCGATTGCGGTATGATCGTGTTCTCCTACGCGGTGGAACTCGACATCGCCGATCCGAAGGCCGACGGCTACGAGGACCTGCTCCGGGACGCGGCCAAGGCTTACCGCGCGGGCCGCCTGCCGCCAAGCCAAGAGCGATCCAGAGGCGGCGGAGCGCGACCTGAAACGGGCCGACAAGCTGGAGGCGAAGGCGAAGTTGGCCGGGGAGAAGGACCGGGCGGCGACCGCGCCGGCTGCGCCGGCCGCGAGCCAGGTGACACTGCGCAACGACTGGACCGACACGCTGACCCTCGTCATCGGAGGCGTTTCCTACACCCTGCGCGTGGGAGAGACGAAGACGATTCCGTCGCCCGGCGGTACGTTCCCTTATGAGATGCAGGCGGGCGCGGCCACGGTCAAGGGGACACTCGATTCGGGGCGGACCTATAGCCTCGGCGTCCGCCAGCCTTCCTCGCCATGAGGCCGGGACCGATTCGTTGCTCGCCCTTGGGCCGATCCAGTCCTTGCGAGGTCAACGCCGTCCGTGGAGAAGCCCGCCGAGGACGCGACCGCCTACCATGAGGCGGGCCATGCCGTGATGGCCCTGGCGCTGGGCCGGCCGGTGGCGCACGTCTCCATCCGGCCCGGCCGCGAGTTCCTGGGGACGTGCGCGTTCGGCAAAGCGGTGTTCCGGCCTTCCGAGGACTGGCTGGAGCGCGAGGCCCTGATTGCGCTGGCCGGCGCGGCCGCCGAGGCGCGGCGCACCGGCGTATACGCCTGGGGCGGGGCCGCGCGGGACCAGGCGTACGTCGAGGAGCTGGCCCTTCAACGCGCGGGCGGCGCTCGTCAGGCTCAACGGCTCCTGCGCCGGCTGCTGGCCAAGGCGGAACATCTCCTCGCCCGGCAGGAGAACTGGCGGGCGGTCGAACGGCTGGCGGCCGAATTGCTTCACCGGGGCGAAATCAGCGGCCGGACGGCGCGACACCTCTACGAACAGAGCTTGCGCCAGACGTGATAAGGATTCACGCGGGAATCGGTTCTTCGGAGCCGCGACCGTAAGGGAGCGGAGGGAGGTTCCTGCGCCGTCCACCGCTCCCTTACGGTCGCGGCTCCTACTCCTTCTTTCGATCCTTCGGGATCGGAACTTTCCATTTGTAAGCCGCGTCTAATCGCGGTAGACTATTGGTTAATGGGGAAAGCCCGTTCGCAGGAGAAGATCGGATATGCGATACATACTTGCCGGGATCGCCGCCGCCCTGGTGCTGGGCCTCACCGTCCTGCCGGCCTTCGCCGATGGCAAGGACAAGAAGGATCCCGCCCGACGCCAAAAAGGACGACACGACCAACACCGAAAAGACGATCAAGGCCGGCACGGTGGCCGGAAAGGTCGTCGAGGTCAACGAAACCGCCAAGTCGCTCAAGGTGGAAGTCACCATCGAGTACTCCAAGCCGAACCTCGGCGAGATGCAGGCGCTACAGCAGGCCAAAATCAACTACGCGCGGGCCGTGGCCAGCCGCGACGTCAACGGCGCGCTCAACGCGCAGGTGGACATGGCCAACCACGCCGCCCGCCTCTCGTCGATCGAGAAAAAGACGCAGCAGGTAGAGGTCGCCAGCACGGACGACGTCAAGGTCCGTCAGGCCGAACCGCCGCCCGCCTATGACGACAAGGGCAACCTCAAAAAGCGCACCGAGAAGGAACTCAAGGAACTCAAGGGCGATCCCAAGGACCCGGATTCTAAGTTGGTCGGCTATCCCGCTCAGTTCAGCGACGTGCGCCAGGGTTCCTACGTGAAGGTGACGCTGGTCAAGAAAAAGGAAACCCATCCTTCCGCCCCCAAGCCGAAGGACGCCGACCCGGACCCGCTCGGCGACAACCTGCCGCAGGCGTCGCTCATCCTGATCGTCGCCGATCCGATGCCCGCGAAGTGACGGCGGGCCGGACCCGCGGGTCGTCTATTCCCCAAGGGTTCCGGCGGGGCCTGTGATGCGCTGCTCTCTCCCCTGGCGTGGTCTGCTCCTCGTGCTGGCGACGGCCGCAACGGCTGTCGTGGAGTCCTTGCCATGTCGCAGCTGAAGCGGGTCGTCGAACCGTTCGGCGAGGTCAACGTCCATCCGGCGGCGGGCGGCCGGACGCGCGTCACCGCCACCATCCTCATGGAGCCGCACAAGGAAGGCGCCCAGACCGGCGTCGCCCTGGACGGCTCCGGCTCCATGGCCAAGCTCTACGGCGTCGGCGAGGAACCCGGATTTCTCGCCTCCCTTTTCGGCGCCAAAAAGGAAGCCCACAACGAGATCACGCCGGTCGTGCAGAAAATCTGCGCCTACCTGGCTCGCAAGATCGACTCCGACGGCGGCACCACCTGCATCTACTGGGCCGTCGGCGACGGCGGCGGCCACGTCGAGGTCGTCGGCGACCTGACCGCCGACCAGGCGGATCGCCACGTTTTCGGCCCGCCGCGCCAGTTCGGCACCGGAACCCAGCTCCTGCCCGCCGTCAAATACTTCGTCGAGCGCTTCGCCGACGCCCCGTGGGGCTTCTACGTCTTCATCACCGACGGCGAGCTGCACGACCTGCAAGCCGTCAAGGACTACAGTGCGTGGCTCGCCCGCGCCGTGTCCATGAAAGAGCGCCGCCCGCTCAAGTTCGTGCTGATCGGCATCGGCGACAGCGTCAACGAGCAGCAAATGGAGGAGCTGGACGACCTCGACACCGGCACCGAAGTCGATCTGTGGGACCACAAGCTGGCGGTCGAGATGCGCGTCCTCCAGGAAATCTTCGCGGAAGTCGTGGACCAGAACGCCCGCGTCTCCGACCACGGACGCATCCTCGACCCGTCCGGCGGCGTCGTCAAGGACTACTCCGACTCGGGGCTGCCGGCCTTCCTTGACTTCGAGATGCCGGCTGGGGCCGCCTACTTCACCCTCGACGTCAACGGCAGCAAGGTCCACCAGGGTCTGACCGACCACGGTCACGTTCCGCCGTCGGAGCTGGCCCGGTGAAAGGCTTCCTGCGAAGGGCGGCGGCCTTCGCCGCCCGGTGGGCGGTCTTCGTCGTCCCGCCCTGCGGCCTCGTCCTGGTGTTCTGCCTCCAGCCGCGCGACCACATGGGGCCGCCCGACGCCGCCCCGTGGCTCTACCGTTCCCTCTACGACGACTATGACACCACCTCCTGGGCCTTCCGCGGTCTCAACGTCGCCCGCAGCCGAATGCCCGGCGCCCACGACCCGCCGACGCCGCTCAGCGACGAGGAATTCACCGACTCGCTGCATGCTCCCGATCAGGTCCTGAACCCGCGCTTCCACCTCGAATACCCACCCGGCGCCCTCCTGTTCTTCCGCCTCGGCTGGGTCGGGCAGTCCGGCCTCGATTTGTATCCCCCGGCGATCCTGGATGGGGATTACAACGCCTTCGTCCGGCACGTCCCGGAGGGCGAGCAGGAACGGCGCTGGTGGGAGCAGTTCCGCCGCGTGGATCAGGTATACATGGTGCTGGTGCTGTTGGTGGGTCTGGGCCTGGCGGCGGTGCTGCGCTGGGGCTACGAACCGGGCGGCCGGCTGTCGTCGTGGGGGCTGCTGCTTCTGACGCCGGCGGCGCTGTACTTCATGCTCAATCGCTTCGACGGACTGCCGGCGCTCCTGACGGCGCTGAGCCTGGCGTGTCTGGGCCGGCGGTGGACGGCCGCGTCGGCCGCGTTCCTGGCCGCGGCGACGGCCGTCAAGCTCTACCCGATCCTGCTGGCGCCGTTGATCCTGCGCTACCTCCTGCCGGACGGACGGCGGGCCGCGCTCTGGACGGGTTGCTTCCTCGCCGCCGGCGCCGCCTGCCTGCTGCCGCCGCTCTTGATGTATGGCTGGCCGGCGTTGTGGGAGCCGCTCCGCTTCCAGCTGTCGCGCACGCCGGAGTCGTTCACCGCCTATGGCCCTCTGCTTCCCCTTTCTCTTTCCGCCAACGATTCGGTTGGCCGCGCGTTCCGCCTGGGGACGCTGGGGCTGACGCTCGTCGCCGTCTGCTGGACGCGGCCGGCCGACCTGGCGGGACTGCTGCGCGCGCGGCGATCGTCCTGATCGTGTTCATCGGCTTGTCGGTGTGGTTTTCGCCGCAGTGGGTGCTGTGGCTGGCGCCGCTGTGCCTTCCGCTGGCGCTGCGGAACCGGCCCCTCATCGTGCTGCTGATCGCGCTGGACCTCGTCACCTACTTCACCTTCCCGGTCTATTCGCCGCTGTGGGGTCCGGCCTACGCCGGTGGCATCGACCACGCCGTTTACGCGCGATTCGCCGTGCTGGGCGCCCTGATCGCGCTCCTGGCCTGGCAGGAATGGCGTGGCGAACGAGTTGCGCGTCGGGAACGCGCCCACGAGGGAACGGCCGCCCTCCCATCAGAACCTCGCGGTTCCGATCCGTCTCTCACTTGATCCGCCCCAGCGCCTCCATCGCCTTGTTCCGCAGATTGGCGTCCTTGTCCTGCGCAGCGTCCTGGAGCGCCCGGATTACGTCGGGCCGGTTCGCCTTGCGGCCCATCCATCCCAGCGCCTCGGCGCCCATGAAGCGCCCGTCCTCGCCGAAGTTCTCCTTGGCCTCCGACGCCCCCGCGGTCCCTTCGGTCCCGACTCCCTTCACCTTCGCGTCCGTCCCGTTGTAGATGCGGAGGTTGGGGTCGGTGAGTATCTTCATCAGCACGTCCGCCGTTTTGGCGGGGGCACGGGTCTGAAGGCGGGCCGCCAGGAGACGGGCGGCCGAGAAACGGACCATCTTCGTGTTTTCGTCCGTCTCGTCGAGTACGGCCGATAGTGGGCCGACAGCGTCGTAGCGTTCGAGGTCCTCGACGTTGTTGAGGGCGTAGACGCAGAAGTGGCGCACCTCCGGGTCCGGGTCGTGCTGAATGTACTTCAGCACGGCGGGGAGCGCGTCGGCGTTGCCCGGAAACCCGATGTTGGCCACCGCTTCCGCAACATGGGGCCGGATCGAGTTATATTTCGAGTCCGGTTCGGCTTCGGCGTAGCGGAGCGCCTGAAGCAGTTGCGGCAGGGCCTTTTTGGCCGCAGGACCGATGTGGCCCAGCGCCAGGGCGGCGTTGTCACGGACTTTCACCTCCTTCGCTCCGACCAGGGTCTCGCCGAGTTCCTGCACGGCCGGGGCCGCATCCGGGCCGAGGCCGCTAAGGGTCGCCGCCGCCTGCTCCTGGAAGTGCGGATCTTGGTCCTTCAGAGCCTGGAGCAAGACAGGCAGCGCCTCCCGCGCTTCGGGGCCGCCGATCATCCCCAGCACGAAAGCGGCGTTGTAGCGCGTCTCGGAGTCCTTGTCCTGCAGCAGCGGAAAGAGCGAAGGAGCGTCGGCCCGGTCGTCCGGCCCGACGAGCTTCGACAGCGCCTCGACGGCCGCCTTGCGCACCACGGCGTCGCGCTCCGTCCCGGCCGCCTTCATCATGGCCGGCACGGCGGAATGGGCGATGGGATTGCCGACCTCGCCCAGCGCGTGCAGGGCGTCGCGGCGGACCAACGGCTCGTCGTCCTGGAGCAAGCCGCGCAGCCGCGCCACGCCCTCCTGGCCCGTCTCCTTGCCCAGCTTGCCCAGCGCCCACGCGGCGTTCTGCCGCACGATCGCGGCCGGATCGCCGAGCGCCGTGATGAGATCGTCGCGCGCCGGCGCCGCCGTATCGCCGAACGCGCCGAGGCCGTAGGCGGCGCTGCGGCGGACGCTCGGCGCCTTGTCCTTCAGCGCTTGTTGCAGAACGGGGCCGGCCTTGGCCCAATAGGCGATGCTCTTGGGTCCAAGGGCGGTCATCACGTCGCCCAGCCCGGAAGCGGCGATTTCTTTTACGGCGGCGTCCTCGCTGGAATTGCCGAGGCGCCGCGTCAGCGCATCGACGACCTTCACCGGGTCGCCTTCGGCTCCGATCTTGCCGAGGGCGAACGCGGCGCCGCGGCGCACGTCCACGTTGGGGTCGTTCAGGTCGTTCAGCCAGTCGATCATCGGCCGGTTGAGGAACGTCTGGGCGTGGGCCGCCGGCGCGGCCAACGCGGCCGATGCGACGAGGGTCAGCAGGAGAACGCGACGCATGGTTGGAGATCTCACGAGAGGAACGTCGGAGCCGCGACCGTGAGGGAGCGGTTTTCGCCTTGCCCGCTCCCTCACGGTCGCGGCTCGGAAATGTCTTCTTACTTCTTCTTGTTCTTCGCCATCGATTCCAGGATTTTTTCGGCGTACTTGCGCTCCGAATCGGGCGCGTCCATGTTGTGCGCCAGGTTCGTCAGGGCCTGTTCGGCCGGCGCCGCCCGGCTCGTCCATGTAGCCCAGCACGTAGCAGGTCGTCATGACCACGTTGGGATCCTTGTCCGCCAGCAATGCGATCAACGGCGCGACGGCCGACTTGTCCTTGGCGCCGATCGAAGCGAGTGCGTAGATGGCCTGGAAGCGGATCGGTTCGTCGAGCTTCTCGTCCTTACTGATGTCGATCAGGCCTTTCACGGCCTTCGCCCCCGGATCGCCGACGGCGCCCAGCGCCTGGCAGGCGGCGACGACAATGTTGGGGGAGGCCGTTTCCGACAGGTAATCGACCAGGATCGGCACGACCTTCTTTTCCTTCGTGCCGACCACGCCCAGCGCGGCGATGGCCTGGAGGCGATACCGATCCAGCTCGCCCGGCTTGGCGGCGGCGGTCAGGTAGTCGATGTCGATGTCGTCGAGCTTGTCGAGGGCCATCATGCTGAGATGCGCCCAAATGACCACCGTTTTATCGCGGTCCTTCATGCGGTTGCGGACGACCATGACTTCATGGGCGAGCAAATCGGGATCGGCGGACTTGCCCATCTGGGCCAGGCCCATGATCCCCTGTAAACGGACGGCCGCGGCCGGCTCGTCGATGAGGGCGTTCATGAGCGCGTGCGTGACGTGCGGGTCGGGGCCGTTGGCCGTCCGCCCCGCCTCGACGAGCACGGCGAGGCAGATGCGCCGTACTTCCCAGCAGGTCGGGTCCGCGGCGCCATGCAGCAGGCCGGACATCGCCAGCTTCGCGTCCTCGTGGAACCCCATCAGCACCAGGGCGATGTCGTAGCGAATGGGGCCTTGGCTTTCAAACTCCAGGCGCTGGCCGAGCGCTTTGATGACCTTGTCGCGGACGTCCTTGTTCTCGATCTTGACCATGCCGAGCGTGAGGACCGCCTTGGAACGGGGGCTTTCGTCGGAGTCGTTGAGGTGTTCGATCAGGGCGGGCACGGCCTCGCTGGAGGCGGCGCCGAAGAAGGGAATGGCGCGGATCGCTTCCTCGCGCACGCTGGGGTCGCTGTGTTTGAGGTCGGCGATCCAATCCTTGAGGGTCTTGCCTCCGACTTCGTTGATCTGCGGGGGTGCTGTGCCGGTGGATGGAGCGGGAGTGGGGGAGGACGCCCGCAGCGCCGCGGCGCACGGCAGAACCAGCCCCAGGGCCAGGCCGACGCGCATGGCGACCCGCGACATCCCTTGATTCCAGGACATAACGACACCTCGCAACCGTGAGCCTTCCCCAAGTCCTTACGTTACCAGAGATGGCCCGGAAAGGGCAACGAGGAAACGGCGGGAGGGACTACCCGCCGACGACGGGACTGGACAGCGCGGAGGCAAGCCCTTACAGTTGGGGACAATGCGGGGAACAGAGACGTCCCGGGGAAGGTTGAGGTTCGACCATGAGCGCGACGGATCGCCTCGCTCTGGAGCAGGCCTTTCACGACGACCAGTGCCGACGACGCGCCGCGTCGTTTCCGGCCGACGAGTCGATGCGGTTCGCGGACGACGTCTATCTGGACCACGAAACCTGGATTCGCCCCGCCCTGGCGCGCCTCGGCCCGCTCGACGGCCGTGCGCGCTCGACTACGGTTGCGGACACGGGATGGCGGCGGTGATGCTGGCAAGGCGCGGCGCCCGTGTGACGGCGTTCGACCTGTCGCCGGCCTACGTCGAGGAAGCGCGCCGACGGGCAAGGGCCAATGGAACGACCATCCATTTCGTGACGGCCGACGCCGAGCGGCTGCCCTTCGCGGACGGCAGCTTCGATCGCATCTGGGGCAACGCCGTCCTGCACCACCTCGACCTGGCACGGGCCGTTCGGGAAGTGCGTCGCGTCCTGGCGCCTGGCGGCGTGGCCGTCTTCTGTGAGCCGTGGGGCGAGAATCCCGTTCTGACCTGGGCGCGCCGGCGGCTGCACTACCCCGGCAAGGGACGCACGCCCGACGAAGAGCCGCTGCGCCTACGGCACTTGCCGATCTTGCGCCGGGTCTTTCCCCGTCTTCACGTCGAAAGCCATCAGCTCCTGTCCATGGTCCGTCGGGTGGTGCGGCAGGGACGGCTCACCAGCGCGCTGGAGTGGTGCGACGCCGGGCTGCTGCGCCTCGCGCCGGCCCTGGGCTGGTTCTGCCGATACGTCGTTCTGACCCTTCCGCGCTAGGAATTGTTCATGAGCAACATCGTTTCGCCGCGACCCGGAGGGGAGCGCCCCTCCGGGTCGCGGCTAAACGACATGCGCGCCGTCACAACCCCGGCGCCGCAGGCGGGTTCGCGCCGACCAGCGGCTCGATCCGCACGTCGTCGAAGTAGACCGTGCCCAGGCCGGTCAGAGCCAGCGTCACGTTGACGACGCCGTCGGCCGGGACCTTGCGGTAGAGCGTGAGTTTCTTCCACTTCGTCGGCCCGGTGATGCGCACGGCCAACGGTTCGCCGCCGGCGCTGTCGTAGAACAGGGCGCCGTCGGGCGAAGCCGTGATCGCCTCCGGGATGCGCACCCAGGCGCTGACGGCGATCGGCGTCCCCGGCGCCAGGTGGACGGCCGGACTGAGGACGGCCGTGAACGACCGTTCCAGCGCCAGCGGCGGCAGGAGCTTGTCCTTCGGGTTGAGCTGGAGCATCAGGCACTGCCGTCCCTCGTGCGGCTGGTCCGTCACGCGCCGAGCCACGGCCGTTACGTCGTCCAGCGACGGCGGCTCCTGTTTGAACCAGCCCTTCATCTCCCGATCCGCCGCCGCCTCGAAATCGCCGCCGGGCAGCACGTTGTCGCCCAATCGAAGGTCCTTGATTTCCTCCATGAAGTGCCAGTGCTTTGGCAGCGTGTAGAAGCTGACCGCGCAGGGGCTGGCCGTTATCACGCCGTTCAGCGGCTTGACGGCCTGTTCCCAGTGGCGCGCGCATCAGCAGGCGCAGCGACCGCAGGGCCGACTGCGCCTCTTCGTAAGCCTGCTCGTGGAGGCCGTCCTGCCGCAGCTCGGCGCTTTTTTCCACGGCGTCGCGGGCCTTCTGGAGCAGGTTCGCCCCGTCGGGCAGACGGTGGTTGAGCTGTTCCAGCTCCGCATTGATCTTTTCCACCTTGGCCAGCTCTTCCACGGCCTGGTCGTGCGCCCACTGGGCCGCCGTCGGGGCCATTTGCAGCTGCTGCTTCTGGAACCGGACCACCATGCCGCCCAGGTCGCCCGTGAACACCACTGCCGCCGTCAGACTGAAGTCGTGCAGCGACACCCGCGTCGCGCCGGTGATGCGCTCCGGCTTCAGCGACCGCACCTCGGCCGGCGAAACCTCCCACGCCTCCCACGACGGCGGGACCATCGGCACGGACACACCCAGCTCCGGCACGGCGTCCTGACCGGGCACGTATTGAGCGCCATTGCCGATCCACATGGGCAGAACCAGGCAGGCCGTCTTGGTGCGGATGACGGCCGCCTTGACCTCCGGCCGGGACGTGTCGATCCAGACCGGCTCCCGCCCTTCCTCCAAAATCGGCTCCAGCATCTCGATTTCCTGGTTGAGCAGGGCCAGGGCCAGGAGCCGGTCGCGGCCGGTGTGCGAGTCGGCCAGGAAGCGGTCGGACCAGAAGCCGAGGCCGCGGTAGCCGCTGCCGATCGCCGTGTAGGCCATGAGGCGGATCTGCTCCGCCTGCGGCCCGAGCGGCTCGGTGTACGGCGCCGCTGGCGTCGCGGTCGTAAGCCGTCGCCAGGAACCAGTCCGGCACGTGCGTCTGAATCCACGTCCAGCAGAAGGCGCCGGGCTGCGCCAGCTGTCGCCGCTGCGGTCAGCAAGTCGCGGTAGGAGGTCAGCTCCATGCCGGTCGAGAGCGGGAAGCGGTGAATGCCGAGCATCACCGGCTCGACGCCGCGCGAGTAGGCCAGACAGCCGTCGCTCACGTCCACGGCGATGGGCCGCATCGGATCGACGGCGTGGAAGGCCTGGGCGGAACGGGACACGGCCTTGAACTGGTCGTAGCTGAGGCTGCCGCCCATATTCCAGGATAAAAGAGAGCCTTGATCGAGGAAACGGGACATCCGCTTGGCGAAGTTGGTGTTGGCGGTGAGCAGTCCGTCGGGCCGGCCGTTGAATTCGTCGGACGCCGGCGGCGGCGTCACCGACGGCATGACCTTGAAGCCGAGCGCGACGGCCTCATAGAGCAGTTCGGGCGGCGTGGTTTCGTCGAGGGCGATGACGTTGAAGCCGGCGTCGTAGAGGGCCTTGGGCGGCGTGCCGGTGTTGCGGATGATGAGCGGGAAGAACGGCTTGCCGTCCACGAGGAACCGTTTGCCTTCGAGCTGGACGACGTCGGAGCGGCGGTTGGCGACCGGCCGGCCGGGCGTGGGGGCGGTCGGCGATCGGGTCGGCCGGCCGCTTCGCCTCGTCCACGGGGCTGACTTCGAGGTCGTCGATCCAGACCTGCGTCGTGCCCTTGCCGCTGCAGACGTTCAGCACCAGCCGGTCGATGTAGGCGCCGGCGCCGATCACGTCGCGCTTCTGGCCGGCCCGCATGAGCTGCAGCTGTTCGCGCAGCCGCTTCATGGGCTGTTTCAGCGTCAACTGCTGCCAGCGGCCGGTGATCTGATACTCGTCGGCCTTGATGAGGGTGGTGAGCGGCTGGTCGAGGTTCTTCGGGTCGTGCTCCTGGGGCAGGACGACGCGGCAAAGGAGCTGCACGCCGGGCCGGTTGGCCTTGATCCATAGACTGACGTTCAGCACGTCGTCGAGAGTCGCTTTGCCGATGTCATAAGTATAATAAATATAGTTGCCGTCCTCGGCCTCCAGCGCGATGTATTCGGAGCGTCGGCCGCCGCGGGCGAACTCGTCGGTGATGCGGTGGGCGGTTTCCTTGTAGGCGGCGTCGGCGGTCCCGGCCGTCCAGAGGGGGTCGCGGCCCTCGAAGCCCTGCTGGAGCGTCTGCTGACCTCGGGCGACGCCGAACAGCAGCACGGCGCCCACTCCGGCCGCCAGCGCCGCCGCCGTCCATGCCACGCGTTTCATCGTGCCTGCTCCCTGGGCCTGCGCCCGATCCCGCCGCGCCGAAACGGGGCGAACCTCTAACAGACGGCGGCCCGGAGGCCAAGGGCAATATTCGGCCGAGTACGACCCGCGCTCAAGCACGGGCCTACACGCAAAAGCCCGGTAAACCGAGCTGGGCCGCTTTCAGCCCCGTTGACGGGGCTTTTGCGTGTAGGCCCGCCGTTCACGGCGGGCCGATCGCGACCCTAATCGGGGGACATGCTCACCAAACTCGTCTTGGCCCGCTCCCGAGGTGCCGTTATAAGACCGCGATCGCTCCATTCGCTCACCGGAGGAATCCGAATGGTCCGTGGTCTGCTTGGCCGTGCGCGCCGCGGGATGCGCGAGGGATGGATCGTCGTGGCGCGGCCGCCCTGTCCCTGTGCGGCGGCGCGCGCCGCCGCCGCGGAGGCGGAGACGCGCGATTTCTCCGTGCTGGTGGACGGCGACAAGGCCGGCAACGTCCACATGACCATCAACCGCCAGGACGACGGCGCCATCGCCTTTTCCTGCGACACGGACGTGCGCGTCGGCGGCGTTATCGCCTTCTACAAGTATTCCTATCGCGGAAAGGAACTATGGAAGGACGGCCGGCTGGTGCATTTCGAGAGCAAGTGCAACGACAACGGCAAGCCGTTCGCCGTCACCGCCACGGCCACGTCCGACGGCCTGAGCGTCCGCGTCAACGGGACCGAACACACGGCCCCCGCCAACGCCTGGTTGAGCAGCTACTGGTCCCAGCCGGACGCCAAACTGGACGGCCAGACAGTACCAATCATCGACGCGGACTGCGGCCGCGACCTGCGGGCCAAGGTGGATTTCGTCGGCGCCGAGAAGGCCAGCCCGGCCGGCCAGGAGCAGACGGTGCAGCACGTCCGCCTCACCGGCAAGAACATCGCCATCGACCTCTGGTACGACGAGGCCGGGCAGCTGGTGCGCCAGGAGTGGGTCGAGGACGGCCACAAGACGGTGGTGCAGCTGACCGGCGTTCGGCACTGAAATCCGGCGCGGCGCGTTTCGCCGCGACCCGAAGGGGAGCGCGTTCTCAACGCGCTCCCCTTCGGGTCGCGGCGAAACGCGCCGCGCTCGTGTTGAATCTCTCTTGCCAAAATCCCCCGAAGATGGTTTCCTACCCCCTCGGAGTTTGTCAGGGAGGACTCAGATCACCAGGAAGGTGTACCATGCCGGATCGCACAACCATCCGCCAGGCGCTCATCGAAATTCTCGAGGCCGACACCGGCGAGAAGCACGAAAACCTCGCCGAGGACGCCAACCTCCGCGAGGGCCTCGGACTCGACTCCGTGGACGTCGTCAGCATCGTCTCGCAGATCGAACGCCGCTTCCACCTCCGCCTGACGCAGGAAGAGCTGGAAAAACTCGACACCGTCGCCGACGTACTCGACCTGCTGGAGGCGAAGTTCTCCGTCTCCGCCGAATCCAACGCGGCGTGAGATTCACCACAAAGACACAAAGAACACAAAGAAGAAAAGCAAAGAAGACGAAAACCGGGGTTCCAGGGCGTGAATGTCTGGAACCCCGGTTTTTGTCTTCCTTTGTGTTCTTTGTGTCTTTGTGGTGAATCTACTTTACGCCGCCCGGAGCGAGCCGTTCGTCGGCAGGCGCACGGCGGATTGCAGCGCCTTCATCGCGTCCAGCAGCCCCGCGATCGATTCCGGCCGATGGTTGGCGTTGACCTGGATGCGCAAAACGCCGCCGTGGTACGGCACCGCCGGGAACGTCACCGACTGCACGTAATAGCCCTTCTCGAAGAGGAATTGTCCCGCGCTCAGCGTGTCCTCCTCGTCGCCGGCCAGCACCGAGAGGATCGGCGTCACGCCGCCGCTCACCACCAGGCCCAGCGCCTTCAGGCCGTTCGTCAGCTGCACGATATTGCGGTCCAGCCGGCCCCGCAGCGTCTCGTACTCGTCGGACGCCAGGATGTCGCAGACCACGCAGACCGCTTCCAGATAGGGCGGCACGACGGGGCCGCCGAAGATATAGGTGTTCGAGCGCATCTTGAGCAGGCGCTTGAACTCGTGCGTGCAGCCGATGAAGCCGCCGGCGCACGAGAAGCCCTTGGAAAGCGAGCCGACCACCAGCGTGTTGTCGTAGTCGCCCAGGGCGTCGAGTACGGCGCCGCGGCCCTTCCGGCCGATGACGCCGGAGCCGTGGGCGTCGTCCACGTACAGCACGGACCGCCGCTCCCGCGCGACCGCATTCAGCTCGGCCAGCGGCGGCAGCTCGCCGGTCATGCTGTACACGCCGTCGATGGCCACGACCGCCACGCGGTAGTCGCCGGCCTCGTCGAGCGCCTTCCGCAGCCCGGCCGGGTCGCAGTGCGAGAACGCGACGACCGGAACGCCGTTGGCCTTGGCGATTTTGGCCCCTTCCTGGATCGAGTTATGGGCCTGTTCATCGACGACGAGCAGGTCTTGCCGTCCGACCAGACCGGGAATGGCGCCCAGGTTGGCCAGCGTGACCGACGGGTAGATCAGCACCGCCTCGGTGCCGAGCCAGGCGGCCAGCTTGTCCTCGGCGACGGCGTTGGCGCGGACGCTGCTGAAGGCCCGCGAGGCGCCGTTGTGGGCGCCCCAGGACTCGACGCCCTTCCGGATCGCTTCGAGGACGCGCGGATCCTGGTCCAGGCCGAGGAAGCTGTCTGAGCCGAAGTTGACGACCGTTCGTCCCTCCACCTCCATGACGCGATCCGGGCCGATCCGATCGACGACGAGGTCCTTGAGGTGGCTGCGGCTGTTGGGGAACAGCTTGTGGAAGTGGTCGAGGAAGCGCACCAAACCGCTCTGCCGCAACGCGCCCGCCAGGAGCCGCATCGGGGAATCGCTCATACCAGACCTGCTCTCGTACCGGAACGGTGAGTTGTCGCTGCGCGTCGGAGGAATCGCATCCAGGGCCGCGACATGAAACCATAAACGCGCAGACTGGGCAATCGCAATCAGCTTAGGACGGTGCGGGCGAGCGGCCGGCGTGAGCCGGCTGATGAAGTCGTCATCAGCCGGCTCACGCCGGCCGCTCGCCGTGGCGTTCCGCGCCGCCGGACGATATAATAGCAATGGCGAGCATTCCTCTCGCCGGCCCCGCGCCGCATTGATGGGCTTGATAACGGCGCATGAAAGGATGAGCAGATGGCAAACTGCGTCAGGCGATCGCGCTCGAAGCCGCCCGCCTGATGTACGAACGCGTCGAGACCGAATACTTCACCGCCAAACGCAAGGCGGCCAAACGGCTCTGCCGCCAGTGGCGTCAAACCCGAAGACCTCCCCTCCAACGCCGAAATCCGCGACCAGATCCAGCTCTTCGCCCGCATCCACGAAGGCGACCGACGCACCGAGAACCTCCGCGACATGCGCCTCGAAGCACTGCGCCTGATGCGGCTGCTGCGCGCCTTCAGGCCGCGGCTGATCGGCAGCGTCATGACCGGCCACGTCCGCAAAGGCTCCGACATCGACATGCACGTCTTCACCGACAGCCCCGCCCTGGTCGCCGACCTGCTCGAGCAGCGAAGGCTGCCAGTTCGACGTGGAGCGCAAGCAGGTCGTCAAGCACGGCGAGGCGCGCGTCTTCACGCACATCCACGTCTCACGACCGCTTCAACTTCGAGCTGACGGTCTACGCCGAGGACAAGGCCCATTACGTCTTCAAAAGCTCCATCACCGGCAAGGCGATCGAACGGGCGTCGATCCGCGAGCTGGAGGAGCTGCTGGCGCGCGGAGTATCCCGACCTCGACCTCGACGGCGCGCTGGAGTCGGCGGACGTCGGCGCCGTCGATCCGTATCCGATGTTCCGCATGCTGCTGTTGCCGCTGGAGAACGTGCAGGCATCGCCGGTCTATCATCCCGGAGGGCGACGTGCTGTACCATTCGCTGCAGGTGTTCGAGCAGGCCCGCGACCGCCGGCCCTACGACGAGGAGTTCCTGCTGGCGGCGCTGCTGCACGACGTCGGCAAGGGGCTCGATCGCGGCCGACCACGTCGAGGCGGCGCTGGAGGCGCTGGAAGGACTCATCACCGAGCGGACGCGCGTTCCTGATCGAGCACCACATGCACGCCCACGACTACCGGGCCGGCAACGCTGGGCGCCGGCTGCGGCGCGAGCTGGAGGCGTCGCCGGATTTCGAGGACCTGATGCTGCTGCGCGAATGCGACGACGCCGGCCGCGTGCCGGGGGCGGTCGTCGGCACGGTGGACGAGGCGCTGGATTACCTGCGCGAGCTGGAACGCGAAAACGGCGGGTGAAGGAGAGAACCGATGGCGGACGCGGAAACGCTGCTGGCAGGCTATCCGGTCGTCGTCGAACAGGCGGTCGTCTGGGGCGACATGGACTCGTACCGCCACGTCAACAACGTGGTCTATTTCCGCTATTTCGAGAACGCCCGGCTCGAATACTTCCGCCGGCTCGACTGGTTCGCCTTCGAGAAGGAAAGCGGCGTCGGCCCCATCCTCGCCGCGACGCAGGCCCGTTTTCGCAAGCCGTTGACCTACCCCGACGTGATCCTGATCGGCGCCCGCGTGCCGGAGGTGGGCCGCGATCGGCTCACCCTGGAACACCGCATCGTCAGCCGCCGCCTCGGCGCCGTCGCCACGGAAGGCGAAGGGACCATCGTCACCTACGATTACGGCCGCGGCGCTAAGGTGTCGGTGCCGGACGAGTTGCGGCGCCGCATCGCGGCGCTGGAGGCGAGCGGGGGGCGTCAGCCCCCTGATTCCGCGACGCTGTCGGCGACGGCATGAAGTCATCAGGGGGCTGACGCCCCCCGCTCGCCATCCGTATACTCAACGCCGTCCGCCCGTCATCCTTCGAGGTCGTCGTGAGTACATCCGAACCACGCATCCACATCGTCGGCGTCGGCCCGGACGGGCTGTCCGGCCTGACCGCCCGCGCCCGCGAGCTGCTGACCAACACCGACGTGCTGTTCGGCTCCGAGGCGGTCCTCGCCCTCGTGCCGGAGCTGCGGGCGGAGCGGCGCGTCCTCGGCGGCGACCTGCACGAGGCCGTCACGGCCCTCACCGCCGTCCCCGGTCATCAGCGCGCGGCGATCCTGGCGGCCGGCGACCCGCTCTTCTACGGCGTAGCCCGCTACTTGTGCGAAAAGCTCGGCCCCGACCGCTTCGAGGTGCTGCCGCACGTCAGCAGTATGCAAATGGCCTTCGCCCGCATCAAGGAAACCTGGGACGACGCCTACCTGACCGATCTGCAAACCCATCCGCTGGAGACGGTGCTGGATCGTATCCGCACGGCCGAGACGGTCGGCCTGTTCCCCAGCGAGACGGAAGGGCCGGCCGAGGTGGCGCGACAGCTCCTGGCCCGCGGGCTGGACTATTTTCGGGCCTACGTCTGCGAGAACCTCGGCGGCCGCGATGAGCGCGTGACGCAGGGGGAATTGAGCGACCTTCAGGATATGGAGTTCTCGCCGCTGGCGGTGATGATCCTGCGCCGCAAACCGGGCCGGCCGGATCAGCCGGCCCAGGCGGCGCGACGGCGGCGCTTCGGCAACCCCGACGACGTGTTCGCGCAGAGCAGACCCAAGAGCGGCCTGGTGACGCAGGCCGAGGTGCGCGCCATCGCCCTGGCCCAGTTGGCGATCCCCCCCGGCGGCGTGGTGTGGGACGTGGGCGCCGGCTCCGGCTCGGTGGCCGTCGAGGCGGCCCAGCTCAGCGACCGGGCATGGTCTACGCCATCGAGCAGGACGCGGCCGACTACCATCTGATCCTGGCGAACGCCGACGCCTTCGGCGTGCGCAACCTCAAGGCCGTCCACGGGGCGGCGCCGGCGGTGTTCGCCGAGCTGCCGGCGCCGGATGCGGTGTTCGTCGGCGGCCTCGCCCACGAGATCGGCCGGCTGCTGGAAGCGGCCTGGAAGGCGCTGCGGCCGGGCGGACGCCTGGCCGTCAACGTGGGCACGCTGGAGAGCCTGAGCGCGGTCTACGCGGTACTGAACCGCCTGACGCGCCCGGTAGAGGTGCTGATGGTGAACGTCGCCCGCGGCGCCGAGCAGCTGGAGACGCTGCGGTTCGAGGCGGTCAACCCGACGTTTCTGCTCACGGTGGGCAAGTCGGCGAGCGGGGTTGCGTCGAGCGCCCCGAGAGACGGTCGCGCGGGGTGTCCCTCTGGATTTTGGACCTCGACGGGGTCCGGCCCGCCGTGAACGGCGGGCCTAAACGCAAAAGCCCCGTCAACGGGGCGGAACGCTTGCAGCCCCGTTGACGGGGCTTCGGCCTGTAGCCCCGCCGTTGACGGCGGGCCGGACTCCCCTATCGAGAGGCCCACCCCGCGCGCAAGTCCGCCTTCTTTGAAAACGAAGGGAACGTATAATGGTATGGAGGGACGGTTGCAGCGGAAGATTTGAGACGCTGCATCCCCTTGAATCGGATCGGCCGGGACGCGGCCGCATCCCTACACCGTGATTTCGACGGGAACGGAACACTCCCCTACCGTTTCAGGTCGATAACAAGAGACGAGATGGTCCACCCCGGCGAGCCGCGTGGGGCTTGTGTGAGAAGGTCAAGAAGGCAAAACTCCCCTCCCCGGCAAGGACGGCCGCGTGGCAACTTTCGTGTTCCGTCCCTGACCCTCCCCTGGCCCCGTGGGGATGGGTGAGCGGCGGGAACGGCGAACGTACTCCGAGGAGGAAGTGCATGCCGAGCAACGGCGAGACGTTCGGAGGCGACACGGTCGCACTTCTCGCGCCTAAAGTCTTCAGCGGGAACGAATCGTTGCCCGCGGAGCGCTGCCTGGACATCCACCGCTTCATGGCGCGGACCCGCGCCATGGAAGAGCGGATGATCAAGATGAGCAAATCGGGGCAGGGCTATTTCTGGATCGGCGGCCCCGGCGAAGAAGCGTTCAACACCTGCCTCGGCCTTCAGGTCAAGAAGGGCCAAGGACCTGCCTACGATTTCCTGCACCTTCATTATCGCAATAGCGCCACGCTGGTCGCGATGGGCATGCCCCTGGTGGACGGCATTCGCCAAATGGCGATGACGGCGACGGATCGCCACTCGATGGGCCGCAACTTCGCCGGCCACTACTCCCGCCGCGACTGGAACGTCCTGCCCGTTACGTCGGTCATCGAAGTGCAGTATGTGATGGCGCCGGGAACCGCCCTGGTGCAGAAGCGCTACGGCGGCGACGGGATCAGCATCGTCACCGGCGGCGACGCCGGCACGGCCGAGGGCGATTTCGCCTCCTGCCTGGTCTGGTCCACGCGGCCGGGCGCCGAACTGCCGGTCCTCATCATCGTCACCAACAACGGCTATGGCATCTCGACGCCGGCGGGCAGTCAACACGGCGAGCAGCACATCATCGACCGGGGCCGGTCGTTCGGCATTCCCGGCGAGGTGGTGGACGGCAACGACCCGGTGGCGAGCTGGCACGCGATCCGTCGGGCGATGACGCATTGCCGCCGGGAGCGTCGCCCTTACATGCTGGAAGCAATGGTGTCGCGGCTGCACGGCCATTCGTCGTCGAGCGGCGCCGCCCTGGTGAAAAACGAGCCGGACGCACTGGCGCTGTTCGAGCAGAAGCTGATCGACGCCGGCGTCCTCGACCCGTCCACGGCGGAGCAGGTCCACGAGGACGCTTACGCCGAGGCCGAGGCGGCGCTGGAGCAGGCGTTGGCCGAAGCTCAGCCGACGGCGGACGACGTGTACGCGCACACCTACGCCCCCAGCACCGTGGACGCGGTGTACCCGGAAGACTACACGGGACTGCCGTGAATGAAGAAGATTCACCACAAAGACATAAAGAACACAAAGAAAGACAAGGTTTTAGGTCTTTAGTGGCGAATTCTTCTCCGGTCTTTGTGCCCTTTGTGTCTTTGTGGTGAATCTTCTTTATGGCCACGCTCGTGCAAGCCGTTCGCCTCGCCCTTCACTACGGCGAGGAAAACCTTGGCGTCACCGACGTGTTCGGCGAGGATGTCGGCCCGCCGCTGGGCGGCGTCTTCACCGCCACGCAAGGTCTGAAAACGGCGTGGAACTCGCCGCTGGACGAGCGCGGCATCGTCGGCACGGCGATGGGCATCGCCTACGCCGGCGGCCGGCCCGTGGCCGAGATCCAGTTCTGCGACTACGGCTTCAACACCATCGACCTCCTCAAGGTGGCCGGCAACCAGCGCTGGGCCGGCGCCGGTCAGTACGAGCTGCCGATGGTGGTGATGACGCCGAGCGGTTCCGGCATCCGCGGCAGTCTCTACCATTCGCACTCCTTCGAGAGCTGGGCCACCCGGCTGGCGGGCTGGAAGGTCGTCATGCCGAGCAACGCCCTGGACGCCTACGGTCTGATGCTGTCGGCCATCACCGACCCGAACCCGGTGCTGGTGCTGCTGCCCAAGGCGCTCCTGCGGGTGCGCGGCGAGCAGAAGATTCCCGGCGAGCCGGACGACGAGAAAGAGCTGACCTCTCGCATTGACGCTCCCGTCGGCGACCGCAGCGAATGGCGGCCGCGCTGGCCGGACGTGCGGCCGTATTTCGTGCCGCTGGGCGAGGCGTCGCTGGTTCGTGAGGGCGACGACGCCACCGTGGTCAGCTACGGCCGGACGCTGCCGCTGTGCGTGCAGGCCGCCGACGAGACCGGCAAGCATTTCGACGTGATCGACCTGCGCAGCATCTTCCCCTACGACTGGAAGGCGATCTCCGCCAGCGTCCGCAAGACGGGCCGGTTATTGATCGTCAACGAGGACACCGAGGTTACGAACTTCGGCGAACATCTGCTGCGGCGGGCGATCGACGAACACTTTTACGATCTGCTGGTGCGGCCGCGCCTCCTGGCCGGCAAGCACGTCCCCGGCATCGGCCTGAACCACGTTTATGAGCAGAACAGCGTACCGCAGCTTCCAGACGTAAAGGAGGCGATGCGGGCCGTCGTGGAAGAGGCGGCATAAGATATTCACCACAAAGACACAAAGAACACAAAGGAAGACAAAGAAGAATAAATGCCTTTGAATTCTTTAGATCTCTTCTTTGTGTTCTTCGTGTCTTTGTGGTGAATCTTCTTTGGAGTGGTCATGGATTTCGCGTTGCCCGAGATCGGCGAGGGCGTCTACGAGGCCGAGCTGACCGCCTGGCAGGTCAAGGTTGGCGACGTGGTCAAGCGCGGCCAGAACCTCCTGGAGATCATGACCGACAAGGCCGCCATGGAAGTGCCCGCCCCCTTCAGCGGTTCGATCACCACCCTCCGCGCCGAACCCGGCCAGAAGATCAAGGTCGGCGAAGTCGTTCTCAGTTATGCCCCCATCGGACAGGCCGCTGCGGTTCGGCCGTCGGTCGCGCCCGCGCCGGCCGCGCCGGTGCTGACCAACGGCCCCGCCGCGCCGGTCTTGAATCGCCTGCTCGTCAAGGCAGCGCCGTCGGTGCGGCAGATGGCCCGCAAGCTCGGAGTCGATCTCGCCTCCGTCCACGGCAGCGGCCCCGAGGGACGCATCCTCATCGAAGACCTCGCCCCACGCATCCACTCGGCGCACGAGGCTCCGGCTCCGGCGCCGAAGCCACCGGACTACGGCAAGCCGGGCACGCGCATCAAGTTTCAGGGTCTGCGGCGCAAGATCGCCGAACACATGGTCCAGGCCAAGCACGTCATCCCGCACTACACCTACGTCGATGAGTGCGAGGTGACGGACCTCGTGAAGCTGCGCGAGAACCTGAAGGCGGCCTACGCCAAGGCGGGCGTCAAGCTGACCTACCTGGCGTTCATCGTCAAGGCCGTGGTCCACGCCCTGAAGGAAGTGCCGCTGGTCAACGCCAGCCTGGACGAGGCCGGCAACGAGATCGTCCTGCACGACCACTACAACATCGGCATTGCCGTGGCGACGCCGGGCGGCCTGGTCGTGCCGGTGATTCACGACGCCGACCAGCGCGACCTCGGCGGCATCGCCCGCGAGATCGAGCGGCTCGGCAACGACGCCCGCGCCGGTAAGCAGCGGCTGGAGGATCTGCGCGGCGGCACCTTCAGCATCACGTCGCTCGGCAACATCGGCGGCCTGTTCTCGGCGCCGATCGTGAACCACCCGGAAGTCGGCATCCTCGGCGTCGGCCGCATCTACAAGCGGCCGGTCTTCGACGACCACGGCCAGGTGCGTCCGTCCGACCGCATCTACCTGTCGCTGTCGTTCGACCATCGCGTCGTCGATGGGGCGGTCGGCGGCGCCTTCGCCAACGCCGTCATCGCCTGGATGCAGAACCCGGCGCTGCTGCTCTTGCCGGACAAGCTCTAGCCCATCCGTCGCGGCGCCCGGTTTGCATACCATACCGGCGTTGTATCTGGATCCGCATCGTGTCATGATACGCGGCCGGTTCGGAAGGGAATCCGACCCGCGTCTCGATCCCTCTCAGGGAGGATGTCATGCGGAAAGTCCTGCTGGCGGCTTGTGCGGCCGTCTTGTCGCTCGGCGCCTCGGCGCCCGCTCCGCCGGACGACGAGGCCCAGGCCGTCATAGAGCGGGCCGTCAAGGCCCACGGCGGCTTCGAGCGCCTCTCCCGCCTCCGCGCCGACCGGGTGACGACTCAGGGCGTCCTGATCGTCAAGGATCAGGAAACGCCGTTTACGACCGAGACGACCGTTCAGCTGCCCAACCAGTTCCGCAACGTCATCCGCCTGCAGAACGAACACAAGACCGTGTTCGTGAACATCGTCGATGGCGATAAGATGTATTTCACCCTCGACGGCCAGCCGGAGAAGGTGAGCGACACGCTGGCCGCCGAGCTGCGCGAGACGATGCAGCTCAACCAGGCCGTCCGTCTTGTACCGCTGCTGACCGACCGGTCCTACACGCTGGAAGCGCTGGGCGAGGTGAAGGTGGACGACCAGCCGGCGCTGGGCGTCAAGGCGACGGCCAAGGGCCGCCGGGAGCTGCGCCTGTTCTTCGACAAGGGGACTGGCCTGCTCATCAAGACGGAACACACCATCGACGACGGCGCCGGCAAGGAGGTGGTGCAGGAGGAGATGTACAGCGACTTCCAGGACCAGGACGGCTATCGCCGGCCGATGAAGATGGCCGTCTTCCGCAACGGCAAGAAGGTCATGGAAGCGGAAGTTATCGAGGTGAAATATCTCGATAAAGTGGACGCCGCCGAGTTCGCCAAACCGTAAATCCTTTGACCGACATCGTGATGAGCGCCCGGAAGTACATCGTGGGCCGCGCCGAGGCGGGTCGCACCGTCGCGGACTGGCTGCGCGCCGCCTGGCGCTGCCGATTGGCGACGTCCACCGGCTGATCCGCGGCCGCTGCGTCTACGTCGGCGGGGCGCCCTGCTCCGATCCTGGACATCGCCTTCGGAGCGGCCAACGCCTGGAAGTGCGGCCGCCTTCCAAGGCGGCGGAGAAAGAGACGCTCCGGAAACCTCCGGGGGCTTACGCCCCCGGCTCGCCTGGGCCGCAGCCCGTCATCGTCCACGCCGATGAGCAGATCGTCGTCGTGGACAAGCCGCCGGGATTGACGACCATGCGCCACGCCGACGAGGCGGCCGAGTTCGGGCGCGGGCGCGGCGGTTCCTGCCGCCGACGTTGGCGGATCGGCTGCCAGGTTTGTTGGCGAAGGGCAAGTACGGACGGCCGGGACGCGTCCGCGCCGTCCACCGCCTTGACAGCGACACGAGCGGCCTCGTCGTCTTCGCGCGCACGGCCGAGGCGGAGCGCGAGCTAGGGCGCCAATTCCGGGCGCGCTCCACGGATCGGGTTTATCTGGCTCTGGTGCGCGGCCGGGCGAAGGACGGCCGCATCGAATCCGTCCTGGTGCGCGACCGCGGCGACGGCCGGCGCGGCAGCGCGACCGACTCGCACGCTCCGGGCCAGCGGGCCGTCACCCATGTCCGCGTCGTCGAGGACCCTCGGCGACTTCACGCTGGTCGAGTGTCGATTGGAGACGGGGCGCACCCATCAAGTCCGCATTCACCTCGGCGAAGCGGGGACGCCGTTGTGCGGCGAGCGGCTCTACGACCGCCCGTTGCACGGCCGACCGGCGCCCGACGCCAGCGGGGCGAAGCGCGCGGCCCTGCACGCCGCGACGCTCGGCTTCGACCATCCGGCGACCGGCGCGGGTGCGCTGGCACGCGCCGCTTCCCGGAGACATGAAGGACATGTTGAAACGGTTAAGGCGCGGCGGCGAGGGGTAGTCGGCGGATTTTGCTACCACCCTTCCGCGCGGCGGGGTATCATCCTCTTGCACGACTGTCGCATCACCGGAAGTCCCCCATGATTCGCTGCACTCCGCTGCTCGTCTGCTGCGCCCTCGCCGCCGCGCCCGGCGACCCGGCGACCGACAAGAAGGACCCCGCCGACCGCTACGCGGTTCGTCTAGCCGCCGCCGAGGCCATCGACGATTCGGCGGGCAAGGCCCAGGCTCTCCTGACGGTCGCCGTCGAGGCGGCCGAGGGCGGCCAGGATGAGGTCGTCAAGAAGTGCATGACCGCGTTCCCGAAGACGGTCATGCTCGGCGACACCGACAACGGCATCTGCAATCTGATTATCAAGCTGGCTGGAACCGGACACGAGGCCGAAGCCCTGGAGGCGGCCAAGGCCCTGGGTACGTCGTCCTACCGCAACCTAGCGCTGATGGGGATCGCCGCCGGCGCATCGCCCAGCGGCGTCGCCGTCTTCTGGCGCGCCTGCGAAGACGGCAACGACGGGCAGGTCGGCGCGCTCCTGGCGACGGCCCCCTTGAACGCCAAGGACAAGGACGGCGAGACCGGCTTGATGAAGGCCGCCGTCCACGGGCACGTCGCCGTCGTCAGACGGCTGCTGAGCGGCGCCGTCGAACCCTGGGAAGTCGATAAGCAGGGCCGCACCGCCCTTATGAAGGCCGCGGAGAACGGCCAGGAAGCGGTCGTGCGCGCCATTCTCAGCCGATATGTGGACAAGCCGTATCCGAAGGACGCGCCGCTCAATCTCGCCGACGCCCAGGGGCGAACCGCCTTGATGCTGGCGGCGGCCAAGGGCCACGCCGGCGTCGTGGCCGTGCTGCTTGACGTGCGCTACGCCAACCCATTGAAGAACGAGCGATTCCTGACCGTCGAGAAGGAGGAAGGACCGCTCGCCCCCACCCCCTTCGACGCGCCCCTGGTGGATCGGAATCGTAAGGACAACGACGGTAAGACGGCGCTGGACCTCGCCGAAGAAGGCAAACGCGCCGGCGTCGTCGAGCTGCTCAAGAAGGCGGGATAACAGGTACGTCCCATAGGACTCATGAGACCAATCGAGACGCCCCCATGTTGGTGAGACCGAATCCGTTCACGGCCCGCCGCCCACGGAGAACGTCCGCTCGATCACGGTGACGTTCCCCTGCTTGTCCCTCACGGAAACGGTCATCTTGCCCTTTGGCAGAGCCGTGATGGGCTTATCCAGCTTCAGCTCCCACACGCCCGGCGACGTCGGCTTGAACTTCGCCGCCAGGTTCTCTCCCGCCGACGTGTCCGCCAACGCGAAGTCGGCCGTCACGCGGAACGTGTCCATGTCCAGCCCCGTGTAGTCGTCGTACATGCCGACAAGGATGCGCGACAGCTCGGCGTTGGCGCCGGCGCGCGGGTAGGTCAGCGTCAGCGTCGGCCGCTGGTCGTCCTGCATCCAGCCGTGGCCGCGTCGCTCCGGGTGGGCCGGGTCGAAATCGAGGTCGATGGGGCAGCCCAGATCGATCCAGCGCACCAGGGTCAGCCGGTCCTCGTCGGTCAGCGGCGGCGACCTTGATCTTGCTTGCCGTCCGGCCCGACGTAGGTTCCGGCCACGGCGTCCGGCGGCGGCATGGCGCTGCCGGTGAAATCGAGGTCGGCCCGGTCGCGGTTCTGCGGCGTGTTGGGGATCGGCTTGCCCGTTGCAGGTGCAGCGTGGTCGGGTCGCCCGGCATCGTCTCCGTCGGGAAATCGTCGTTGGTCCAGCCGTCGCGTGCGCCGGCCGAAGACTTTCCAGATCAGCAGGCTGCGCCGCGACTGGAACTTGCGGACGTAGCGCGAGGCGTTGGTCTGCCGCCACTGGCCGTTGTGGATGACCGGCTTGTGGCCGTAACGGCGCCTCGCTGTCCTCGGCCAGCCGGTAGTACGTGCCCGGAACTTCCGGCTCGTTGCCGAGACGTGCATCGAAGGCGTCGTCGTCCAGCACGAGCTTGCCGGCCGGCTTGTCCGTGCTTCTGCGTGTGGCAGGCGACGCAGCTGCGGTCGAGGATCGGCTTGACGTCGCGGAAATACTCGACGTTCTTGACGCCCTTCTCGAAGCGCAGGCCGGTCTCGTCCTTGGCGTCCCACTTCTTGCCGGACTGGTCCATGCGCCTTCGTCGTCAACAGCGGCGTCTTCTGGGTGAGGTCGAAGACCTCGTAATCCGGCTTCGCCGCGGCGGTCTTCTCGAACGGCGTCGGCTTCTGGCTGTGGGCGTGGCAGCCGCCGCAGTCGTTGCGGATTTCGCCGGGCCGCAGCTGGTGCCAGGTCTGCGCCATGTTCAGCACCATGCCGTTCTTGTCCAGCGTCTGGAAGGTGAAGGCCGTGTCGGCCGGGATCTTGGCCAGGAAGCTGGTGTCGGGGTTGCCGTCGGGGTCGAGCGGCTGATTGCTCGCCGGTCGAACTTGCGCACGGGGATTTCGCCGAGGATGCGCAGCCGCTCCATCGGCATGATTGAGGAACAGCCGGCCGGAGTTCGGCCCGCGGTTGCGGTCGGTGGTCGGCTCCAGCGCCAGGATGCGGATGGCGTGGATGTCGTCGTTGCTGTACGTGCCGGCGTCGGCGCCCTGGTTGAACCAGTTGAGCGAGGCGCCGTTCTCCGACGTGTTGAACGGATCGAGGCCGTGGTAGCCGCCGGTGTGGTCGTTGCCGCCGGCCTAGCCCGCCGTGACGCCGTCCTTCGGCACGGCGCCGTTGGGGTAGCTCTCGCGCTTGTAGAGGCTGGAGGTGCCGACCAGGCCGAACGGCGTCCCCTCGGGCAGATGCGGCGACAGCTTGCCGTCGTTGGCCAGCGGCGCCAGGCGCGTCGGTTCGTCGATGCCGTAGATGCGCTTGTAGGGCACCAGGGCGCGCGGCCATTGTTCGTTATAGTTCGGATCGTTCTTGATGAGCAGCATCTGGCCCGGCTCGTCGATCGGCTTGCCGTCCTTGATGAGATAGATGCCGCCGTCGATCGCCGGCAGTTTGAGGGCGTTCTGGTGGTTGGCCGGGCCGGGCGACCAGACGGTCAGCAGGTGGTTGTCCGGGGCGGCGGACGGATGCGTGAACTTGCCGACGGCCGGCGAATCCTTCCTTGTTGCAGCACCGACGGGTCGGCCGGCCCTTCGCCGTTGTTGGCGAAGCGCGTGAACGATTCGATCGCCGGCCGGGCTGAAGGCGAGACGGTAGTACTTGCCCTTGCCGTTGTAGAAGCGGCCGAAGCGCAGCGGCGGGTTGCGCGGATCGTTGCGATCGGCCGGGCCGAAGGCGGGGTAGCCGTCCGGCGCGCTGCGGCGGCAGCTTGAAATAGGTGCCGAAGCCGTGTTGTTCTGGTTGTAATACTCCTCGACGATGATGCTGCCCGTCGGAGAGCTGCGTCTGGAAGTGGAAGGCGTTGGGGGCGTCGCCGGGGTCGAAGGCGCTGACGACCGGCTCCCAGTTGCGTGCCGTCCGGGATGGATGCTCCACAGGCCCCACAGGATCGAGTTGCGCAGCCCCTGCGATTCCAGCGAGCTGAAGATGATCCGGCCGTCCTTGAGGACGGTCGGGTGCAGGGCCATGCCGAGGTTGAGGTGGCCGATGCACTCGACGTTGCCGCCGTCGTCGTCCATGACGAAGAGCTGCAAAGTCGGCGAAGGATGCTTGGGCGGGCGGAAGGCGTTGCGGTTGCTGACGAAGGCCAGCCGGCCGCCGGGCAGCGGGCACGGCCCCATGTTGAGGACGCCGTAGTTCAGCCAGGTCTTGCCTTGCTCCGGCGTGCGGTAGTCCTTCGACCAGTCGGCGGCGCCGGTGTTCGGCGTGAAGGTCTGGTCGGTGAGCCGGACGATTTGCCGCGTCTTGACGTGGATTTTGTAGATGTCGGCACCCTGGAGCGGCGACAGGCCGTACTGACTGGTCCCTTTGAGGCCTTTTATGTGCGAATAATAGACCCATTGGCCGTCGAAGGAAACGGCGGGGTCGGCGATGGAGCCGTCGTCGCCGCCCGCGACGAGCAATTCCTCACTGCCGTCGGGATGAAGCAGCATGAGGTCGCCGCCCGGATCCACGAGGGCCGGATGCGCGATCTCGGCCCACAGGCTGGGCTTTTCGTCGCCCCGGCGCGGCGTGCGGACGTAAACGATGTCGTAGTCGTACCGGACGGAGGGGTCCTGGGCGATGGGCCGCGGATGGACGTCGATCGGATCGAGGAAGAGCGGCTCCTTGTTCTCGGCGGGGGCCGTCGCGGCGACGAGGACCAGGGCGGCGGCCAACAGGAAGAGAGGGGCGTGGCGGAGCTTCATAGCGGCGACCTCGGCGGGAGCGGCTGGCGGGATGAGGAGATTATACGGCGAGAACGCGCTTCACGTCTTGAGCATTCCGACCTTGCGCGCATAGGGGAAGATGCCGCCGGCTTCCAGGATTGGCGCCACTTCGCCGAGCGGCTTGAGGCGGTATTCCTCGCCGGTCGTCAGGTTGCGGAGGACTCCCGCGGCCGTTTCCAGCGACAATTCATCTCCGGTGCAGACCCGATCGCACAACCGTTCGGCGCTCTCGAACGGAATGAGATAGCCGCCGTTGACGGAGTTGCGGTAGAAGATGCGGGCGTAGAACTCGGCCACGACCGCGGCGATGCCGGCCGCGTCCAGCGCGATCGGGGCGTGTTCGCGCGAGGAGCCGCAACCGAAGTTCTTGCCGGCCACGATGATCTTGTAGGGCGAGACGTACTCGTCGTCGGTGTGGAACGGCACGTGGCCCTTGGGCAGCCCTGACTGCGACGGCGGCACGCTGCTCAGGGCGTACTTGCCGAACTGCCGGTACTCCTCGGGGATGGCCGGGTTGAACGTTAGGTACTGGGCCGGGATGATCTGGTCGGTGTCGATGTTGTCGCCGAGGACGTAGGCCTGGCCGGCGATGACGGATTGCAAAGCCATGATGGTTCCCTTATTCGTCGGTCGGTGATCGGCTCACTCCAGGTAATCGCGCGGGTCCGTGATGACGCCGTTGACCGCGCTGGCGGCCACGGTCAGCGGGCTGGCCAGGAAGACCTTCGCCTCCTTGTGGCCCATGCGGCCGGGGAAGTTGCGGTTCGTCGTGCTGATGCAGCTCATCGCGCTGTTGAGCCGGCCGAACGTGTCGCTCGGCCCGCCCAGACACGCCGCGCACGACGGCTCGCCGATCTTCGCCCCGGCCGCCACGAACACTTCCTCCAGCGATTGGCCGTTGAGCCGCTCCGATTTCAACCCCTTGGCGATCTCGCTCGTCGCCGGAACGACAAACGTGTCGATCTTGACCGTCCGGCCCTTGAGGATGCCGGCCGCGGCGCGGAAGTCGGTCATCTTGCCGCCGGTGCAGGAGCCGATGTAGGCGCGATCGAGCTTCGTCCCGCTCACCTCGCCGACGAAGGCCCGATTGTCCGGGCTGTGCGGCTTGGCCACCACCGGCTGCAGCTTGCGCACGTCGTACACCTTCTCGAAAACGAACTTCGCCTCTGGGTCGCCGTAAACCGGAGTGTACGCCTTGCCGGATCGGTTGCGGGCGTTGACGTAGTCGAGCGTCGATCTGGTCGGGCGCGATGACGCCGTTCTTGCCGCCGGCCTCGATCACCATGTTGCACAGCGTCATCCGCTCCTCGATGTTGAGCGCGTAGACGCCGTCGCCGTCGAACTCCATCGCCCGGTAGGTGGCGCCGTCGCAGCCGATGTCGCCGATGGCCGCCAGGATCAGGTCCTTGGCCATCAGGTAGGGCGGCAGGTCGCCGTGGAAGACGAAGCGCATCGTCGGCGGCACCTTGACCCAGAGCTTGCCCGCGCCCATGACGAAGCCGGCGTCGGTGTTGCCGATGCCGGTGGCGAACTCGCCGAAGGCGCCGGCCGTGCAGGTGTGGCTGTCGGTGCCGAACAGCACCTCGCCGGGCCGCGTATGTCCCTCCTCCGGCAGGGCGATGTGGCAGACGCCCTTGTAGCGATCCGAGCCGACGTCGTAGAAGTAGGGCAGGTCCTGCTCGGCCGCGAACTGGCGCAGCACGTCCACGTTGCGGTTGGCCATCTTGTCGGCCGTGAAAATGTAGTGATCGGGGATAATGACGACCTTGGAACGGTCCCACACCTTCGCGTCCTTGCCGAAGTGCTGCTTGAATATGCCGATGGTGCCGGGTCCGCAAACGTCGTGGGTCATGAGGATGTCGGCGTCGATCCAGATATTGTCGCCGGGCTGGACGGCGTCGCGGCCGGCGTGGCGGGCCAGGATTTTCTCGGTCAGCGTCATCGACGGCATGAGCATCGGCTCCGGGGTGGTCCGAAGGAACGGCGAAATGTCATTATAGATGACATCGCACGAAGCGTCCGCAGGAGTGGGAGACACCATGCAAATCCGCCCTTTTGAGATGGCCGACGAGGAAAGCGTGATCGCCCTGTGGGAGCGGTGCGGCCTGACTCGGCCGTGGAACGATCCGCGGAAGGACATCCGCCGCAAGATCCGTGTGCGGCCAGATCATTTTCTCGTCGGCGTAGTGGACGGCGCGATTGCCGCGACGGTCATGGTCGGCTACGAGGGCCACCGCGGTTGGATTCAGTACCTGGGCGTGGACCCGTGTCGGCAGCGCATGGGGCTGGGTCGGGCGATCATGGCGGAGGCGGAGCGGCTGCTGCGGACGGAGGGCTGTCCGAAGATCAACCTCCAGGTGCGCACGTCCAACACCGGCGTGATCGAGTTCTACAAGCGGCTGGGGTTCGCGCTCGACGATGTGGTCAGCATGGGCAAGCGGCTGGAACACGACGGGCCGGGGCCGACGTGATCCTCTATTGGCCGTTCCTTGCCGGTCGCATCCTGCGGGCTAAGATCACCCTTGCAACGCCGCCCACCCTTTGCACCGGCCTCACCGTGAAGCGGCCGGCGTTTCCCCAC
The DNA here is from genome assembly GCA_963771935.1 of uncultured Planctomycetaceae bacterium. Lineage (GTDB taxonomy): Bacteria > Planctomycetota > Planctomycetia > Gemmatales > Gemmataceae > UBA4732. Next base: position 109,212 of record CAVYVK010000002.1, read on the forward strand.
CCCTCCGGAGTGACCTCCATGCGACCTCGCTTCTTCATCCTCGCGGCCCTTCTGTTCGCCGCCGTCCTGCCGTGTCGGGCGGCCGAACCGACCGCCAAACGCGACGACTCCGCCTCCGAGAAAATGGGCATGAAACTCTCCATGCAGTGCTGGACCTACAACCAGCTCACCTTCTTCGAGGCCGTGGACAAGGCCGCCGGCCTGGGCGTCAAGTACGTCGAGATGTATCCCGGCCAGAAGCTCAAGCCCGGCTCCGACGAAAAGGTCGGCAAGGACATGAGCGACGACGCCATCGGCGACGTCAAGAAGAAGCTGGCCGACGCCGGCGTCAAGCTCGTCGCCTACGGCGTGGACGGCATCGCCACGGACGAGAAGGCGCGCGCAAGGAATTCGACTGGGCCAAGAACATGGGCATCGAAGTCCTCGTCACCGAGACGACGCCCAACGACGTACACGACAAGCTCTGCCAGGAGTACGGCATTCGGATGGCGCTGCACAACCACCCGCAGAGCTGGCCGCCGGACGAGGTGCTCAAGGCGTGCGCGGGCCATTCCAAGCTGATCGGCGCCTGCTGCGACACCGGCCACTGGATGCGCCGCGGCCTGGTCCCCGTGGAGCAGCTCAAGAAGCTGGAGGGCCGCGTCGAGCATTTGCACTTCAAGGATCTCAACGACTTCGGCCTGCTGGCCCACGACGTGGTCTGGGGCACCGGCAAGGGCGACATCAAGGGGATGCTGGAGGAGCTGAAGCACCAGGGCTACAAGGGCTATCTCTCGATCGAGTACGAGTACGGCAGCGTCAAGGACCTCGACGCCAACCTGCCCAAGTGCGTCGATTACTTCGACAAAACGATGGCGGAGCTGGCGAAGTAGGCTTTTCGGCGGCGTCTCCGTTGGGACGCTTGACGCGGGGCGCAGCGGATGGGAGAATCCCTTCCACCCATTTTCCCGGATCGCCGAGGTGCCTTATGCCCACATCCCCGCAGCATCCTCCCAACTCGACGGAGCCCAATCCGTCGGCGTCGGACGCCCCATCGGTCCCCGCTCAGGATCCGACGCTCCCGTATGCTCGGCCTTCGTCAGAGTCGGGAGCGCCGGAGCTCCAGGTGCCAGGCTACGAGATCCTGGGCGAGCTCGGCCGCGGCGGCATGGGCGTCGTCTACCTCGCCAAGAACGTCCTCATGAACCGGCTGGAAGTCCTCAAGGTCGCCAACAAGGCGCTGCTCGACCGCCAGCCGGGAGCGGCGGAGCGCTTCCTGCGCGAAATCCGCGCCGCCGCGCAGCTCGGCCATGAAAACGTCGTCAAGGCGTATAGCGCTTTGAAGGTTGGAGAACTTCTCGTCTTTGCGATGGAATACGTCGAGGGCGAGGACTTGGCCAAACTCGTAAAGCGTAAGGGTCCGCTGCCTGTCGCGCACGCCTGCCATTACATCTCCCAGGCGGCGACAGGCCTCCAGCACGCCCATGAACAGGGGATGATCCACCGCGACGTCAAGCCGCCCAACTTAATCCTGATGCGGATCGGCAAGAAACACGTCATTAAGATCCTCGACTTCGGCCTGGCCAAGGCCGTACAGGAAGGGGACTCACTCACGGACCTGACCGGGCAAGGGGCCATGCTGGGCACGCCAGCCTACATGGCACCGGAACAGGCCCAGGATGCGGCGAGCGCTGACATCCGCGCGGACATCTACAGCCTCGGCTGCACGCTGTACTTTTTGTTAGCCGGCGCGCCGCCCTTCACACGGAAGAGCCATTACGCGACCCTAAAAGCCCACGAATCTATGGCACCCATGCCTCTGAATCAGTTGCGTGCGGAGGTGCCCGCGGAGTTGGCGTCGGTGGTGGGGAGAATGATGGCCAAGGCTCCGGCGAAGCGCTACCAAAAACCCAACGACGTGACGAAAGCGCTGGCCCCGTTCCTCAAGGCTCCTGCATCGACTGCCCAGGCGGCGGACCACTCCCGCGGGCCGCGCGACCATTGCCGTTGGACTGCACGGGGGAGAAGGGAGTGAGCGCGGCGGACGTGCGGAAGGCCCAGGAGGAGTGGGCGAACCATCTGGGGCGCAAGGTGGAGGAAGGGGACGAGATCGCACCCGGCACGAAGATGAATTTCGTGCTGGTTCCGCCGGGCAAATTCCTGATGGGCTCGCCGGGGAGTGAATCGAACCGGAGCAAAGACGAGGTGCAGCATGAGGTGGAGATCACCAAGCCGTTCTACCTGGGGACGTACCACGTGACACAAGGGCAATATGAGGCGGTGACGGGCAAGACGCCAAGCCAGTTCAAGGGGGCAGACCTTCCGGTGGAGAAGGTGTCCTGGGAAGACGTGGACGCGTTCGTACGGAAGCTGACGGAAAAAGCGACGGATGGGCTGATGTACCGCTTGCCGAGCGAGGCGGAATGGGAATACTCCTCTCGGGGAGGGCGTCCCTTTTCACAGCCTTTCGGGATCGGCGATGGCACCTTTCTCTCCTCCCACGACGCCAACTTCAACGGCAACTACCCCTACGGAGGGACGAACCAGGGTCCGTACTTGAAAAGGACGACCCCGGTAGGAACATATAAGGCGAATGCGCTGGGCCTCTACGACATGCACGGTAACGTCTGGCAGTGGTGTTCAGATTGGTATGGGGACTACCCACTGGGGCGCGTGAGCGATCCGACGGGGGCGCCACAGGGATCGTCCCGGGTGATCCGGGGCGGCGGCTGGCGGGTCGATGCTGGGAGTTGCCGTGCCGCGCTCCGCAGCAGGAGGCGCCGGGCAACCGGAACTACTACCTGGGCTTTCACCTGGTCCGAGTCCCGTCCGGTCTGGACAAGTGAGCGGGCGAGCGAGAACCAAGCGCGGCCTGGCGTGCCGGAGCGGTGGGCGGAGCGGATGGCGTCGGGGGCCGGGAGTCCAGGGGGACAGCCTCTCGTTCCCAAGCTCCCAACGTTTTGCAAAGGTGGTCTTAAGTTGCTCCGTCGAAATCCTCACAGAGGATTGCCGAGCCGCGCACGCAGCGGAGCGGAGTAAGCTGACCGCTGATTATCGAGGCGCCTCAACTGCGGCGTTTCGTGCGGCGCCGCCCTGGCTTGCCTTTGCCGGCGGCGTCACGGCTTTCCGCTTGCACCTCGCTCCAGAAAACGTCGTGCGGAATGCCGCCCGTCTCCTCGATCTGACGACGGGACTTGTCGAGAAGCGCCTGGAACTTGGGAGAGTGCGCCAGCACCAGCCGTTCCAATTCGTCGTCGTCCGTGACCGCCAGCAACACAGCGACCGCCTTGCCGTACCGGGTGACGACCACCGGCCCTTCCCGGCTCTCTTTCAGGTAAGCGCTCAATCGCGCCTTCACATCAGCGACGGAGGCGATCTTCATTCCTCGAACTCCTCTCCCCCAATGAACGGACGGTTTCGGTCCTTGACGCCGATTCGCCTCACCTCGGTCGCCGCCATACCAGACACAGCGGCCTCTCCGCTCGCTCATATCCCGCCAGCGCCGGATCGACGGAGTAAGCCCGGCGGTCGCCGTCCTTCCGTCGATACTCGTACAACGGACGCGCCCCTGCCGGCGGGTCCTTGGCGTCCGCCGGCAGGGCATAGAACAGCGCCGCCTTCTCCGCACCGCCGACGTACAACCCATCCTTGCCGGCCAGCACGGTGACGCCGCCGCGGAAGGGGCGATCCGGCGCGTAGAAAGCGATGCGACCCTCCTTGCCCTTTGCTGGCGTCGTCGCAAACGCCTCCGGCGCGTCGCCGTCCGAAACGTCGTACACCGGTGTCGGCAGTACCAATCGCGGATCGGATAAATCCAGTTGATAGAGGATCTGGTTATAGTCGTAGCGCGGCGTCGCGTCGGGGTTGCCGGAGAAGGTGTTGCTGTACGTCCCCTCGAAGAAGATCGTCTTGCCGCCGTCCTTGTCGAACAGGGGATCCTGTTTCGGGTTGTAGAAGCTGTAGCGGTCGTGCGTGGCGACCTTCACCGCGTACACCCACGGCCCGACCGGCGCGTCGGCCTCCGCGTACCAGACCTCGCCGAGGAACGACGTGCCGCCTTGCTGGACGGTTATCATCACCCAGCGCCGCCGGTAGTCGTTCCAGTAAACCGACCCCGCATGGGCGAAAATCGGCCTGTCCGTGTCGCGGTCGCGCAGCTGCATCAAGCCTTCCTCCGCCTTCATCTTGCCGTCGGCGATGAGCCTGGCCTGCTCCGCCGGCCCGACGGCGGGGGCGTCCTTCCGCCAGGCGTAGCGGAGCCGGCCCTTGGCGTCGCGGTCCAGGGCCGGATCGTCCAGGCGCGAGCCTTCCTTCAGACAGGTGAACGACTCGTAATCCTCCGCCCGCCGGAAGTGTTCGGGCGTCGCGGCAACCCGCGTCAGCGGATAGGGATTGGCGAAATAGAGAGTATCGACGCCGTCCTCATCGCGGCGGAAGGCGTGCCCCGACGGGAAGACCGGCGCCCGCATGTCCCAGTCGGCCAGCTTCTCGAACGCCTCCTTGTCGTCGTCCCACACTGCCAGGCCGCGGGCGTAGACCTTAAGCGGCGGCTCGACCTTGACGTAGGAGGCGTAAAGCCGTTCGCGGCCGTCCGGGTCCGCCAGCGGGACCAGCGCGGTCAACCACGTCGGCCCCTTGCCGGGCATTTTGGCCGTCTCCTTCGCCAGACCTTTGCCGTCCGTGAAGTAGTCGAGATCGACGCCGGCCTCCGGGTCCAGCCCGCCCTTCGACGGCAAGGCGGAGACGGCGCCCGGCACGTTAAAGAGGCCAAGCGGATAGGACGGCCGGTTCGTGTCGCCCCAGAACCAGTAGATTTTGCCGCGATAGAGCGCGTTCAGCACGCTGTCGGAACCGAAAACCCGCGCGTCCAGCACCGGCGCCTTGAGGAGTGTTTTCTCTTCGACCAGGACGCTGTCGGCGTAGATTCCGCCTCCGGTGAGACGGTACAGACGCTGGGCGATGTTCTTTCGATGGATCTTCACTGTCGCCGATGCGCCGGCCGCGACGTGCAGCCGGACGCCACGGATGCCGAAGCCGTCCGCGGGGTACTCGTAGCCGTGGCCGGCGACGGAGAAGAACACGTCCGTCCCCATCAGGCCCGGTTCGCGGAAGGCGACGACGCCGTTGCTGTCCGTGTAATAGCGGAGGGCGTTGACCGTCCGCAGCTCGATGAGAGGCACGCCGCGGCCCGTCTCGTCGTCCACCACCTTGACGGTGAAATAGGGCCGGCCTTCGCCGCCGTCGCGCGGGGCGGGGTTCACGGCCGCTGCCGCGCAGGCCAGCAACAAAAGCGATGCACCGAGGAGCAGGATGGGACGCATGGCGCCGTCCTCCGGGCCGGGCGAGGGATGGCGTCAGAGTATGGCCGTGCGGCCGCCGGCTCAAGGGAGCGCCGGAGACGACCTCCTGACCACGGCCTTTGGCGAGGCTGTGCGGCGTGCGCCGCTTTCCTCGTCATGGAAATGCCTTCGCCTTCCCGCTTTCGACTGAAGTTGCTTGCCTTCGGCCGACGGCGCGGCATCCTATATCGGGTCGGCCCGTGACGGCCTGCACGTATCATTTCTCATGATGGCATGGACCCATGCACCTCCCCCAATCCGCCTCGCTTGCAACCGCCCTGCGGTGGTCCGCTCCGCTCGCCCTGCTCCTCTTCGCCAGTCCGGCGCCCGCCGAGGAGTTCTATTACCTCACGATGTTCGGATCGCAGACGACTCCGAACAACCCGGACTACGCGCACACCTTCGCCACTTTCGTGCGCGCTTCCGGCGAAGGCCCTTGCCCCACGGCCTATGTCGTCGAAGACTGTTTCACCATCAGCTGGCTGCCGACCAGCCTGAAGGTCCGCACTCGCGCGCTGCTGCCGGAGTGCGGACACAACTTCACCCTGCACGAGACCCTGGATTATGTGCTATCCGAAGGCGAACACGTATCGATGTGGGGACCGTACCGGATCGACCAGGAGCTTTATGACGGCGCCGTGCGACAGCGCGGCGTCCTGGAGAGCGGCGAAGTGCGCTACAAGGCGATCGATTCCGGCTACCCGACCGACCGCGCCAGCAATTGCATCCACGCCGTCGGTTCCGTGATCGCCGGCTATCGGATTCGGGTGCTCAGTCCGTGGTTCGGCGTGACGGCGAGCAGGACCGTGCTGCAGCGCTTCCGCTCTCACATCATTAACACGGACGAAACCCACGAGTGGGTCTATGCGTACCTGGGGCTGAACAATTACCCGATCGACCGCCGCGACTACGATGAGGTTCCCAGGATCGGCCCCGTTCGCAGCGCGTTCAAGGCGGTCCAGGGGGACGAGCCGTGAGTCCGTCCCACTAAGCAGTCGTTTCAAAATCTCTCCGACCAGCCGCGAGCGCCAGCGAGCGGTTGCGGTCAAACTCCTCGCTCGCGCTCGGGGCTGGTAGGGGTTGATTTTTCCGCCTTCTCCATCTTTTTCGCGTTCCGCGCGTCACATTCCCCACACCGCAGAGTAAAGGAGGTGAAGGCGCTCGCAGGGAGCGCCGGAAACACAAACGCTCAACAGGAGTGGAATCATGAACGTCATCCGCAATGTCCGTCTCACCGCCCTGGCCCTCGTCCTCGCGGCCGTCGCCGCCTTCTCGACCGCCGCCCCGGCCCACGCCGCCGAGGGCGACACGTTCGCCGCCATCGCCTTTGCGCCGAGCACCGGCAGCGCCGGCTACGCCTACAACGCTTCCTCGCAGGCGGCGGCGGAGCTGGACGCCCTGATTCACTGCCACGGCGACGACGCCCAGGTGGTCGTCACGGTTCAGAACGGCTACGCGGCCCTGGCCGTCACCGAGGACGGCTCCTATGGCTACGCCTGGGGCTCGACCCAGGCGATCGCCGAACGGCTCGCGCTGTCGAAATGCCTGGACGTGGGCGGCGTCCGTCCCCGCATCCTCGTGAGCATCTACTCGGGAGACTAGAAGCGGTTTTCTTACCAGCACAGAGCGCGAGCGAAGGGATCGACCGACCCCCTCGCTCGCGCTCTGGGCTGGTAGGGAAGGGTTTGAAGCGACTTCTTTGCCGCGACCCGATCATCAAATGGAAAGGAGAGTCATGAACTCTTTCGTCACGCACCTGGAAAGCGCCCTGGACGGCACGCACTTCCCCGCCGGCCAGGTCCACACCGTTCATCAGGGCCGGCCGCTCTGGGTGCGCTACGACCTCGCCGCCGTGCGGGCGGCCGTGACGCTGGAACAGATCGGCCGGCGCGGCCCGAGCCTGTGGCGCTACCGCGAGCTGCTGCCGTTGCCGTTCGACGTGGATCCGGTGACGCTCGGCGAGGGCATGACGCCGCTGTTGCCCTGCCCGCGTCTTGGGCAGGCGTTGGGCCTGTCGCGCCTGGTCGTCAAGGACGAATCGCAATTGCCGACGGGCAGCTTCAAGAGCCGCGGCATGACGACGGCCGTGAGCATGGCGAAGCATTTCGGCCTGCGCCGGCTGGCCATCCCCACGGCCGGCAATGCGGGCGGCGCCCTGGCGGCTTACGGAGCGCGGGCCGGCATGGAGGTTTACGTGTTCATGCCCGAGGACACGCCGGTCATCAACCGGATCGAAGCGCTACCTGGCCGGCGCCCACGTGTTACGCTGGTCAACGGCCTCATCACCGACTGCGGCCGGATGGTGCGCGAGGGGGCGGAGCGCATGGGCTGGTTCGACATGTCCACGCTGAAGGAGCCGTACCGCCTGGAAGGCAAGAAGACGATGGGCCTGGAACTGGCGGAGCAGACGGACTGGCGGCTGCCCGACGTGATCCTGTACCCGACCGGCGGCGGCACCGGGCCTGATCGGCATGTGGAAGGCGTTCGCGGAGCTGCGCGAGCTGGGCTGGCTGCAAACGGATCGAGTTGCCGCGGCTGGTGAGCTGCCAGAGCGACGGCTGTGCGCCGATCGTACGGGCGTTCGAGGCGGGCGCAGCGGTTCGCCGAGCCGTTCCCGAACGCGCACACGATTGCCAGCGGCCTGCGCGTGCCGGCGGCGGTCGGCGATTTCATGATGCTCGACGCCATCCGCGCCAGCGGCGGCTGCGCCGTGGCCGGGCGGGAGGAACGCATCGTGGGATGGATGAAACAGGCGGCGTCGCTGGAAGGGCATCTCGCTGTGCCCGGAGACGGCGGTGTGTCTGGATTGCCTGGAGATGTTGCGAGCGGACGGCCGGATCGGGGCGGACGAGGAGGTGGTGGTGTTCAACACGGGAGCGTCGCAGAAGTACCCGGAGGCGGTCCCGCTGGCGCCGCCGCTTCAGTGAGGCGCCCTAACCCTGGAATCCCACGACCGGCCGGGTGTGGGTGCATGGAAAGGAGCGCTCGCCGGAAAGCAGCAAGTATCTCAAGCGGAGCGGAGAGGACGGGATTCGAACCCGTGGAGGGGTGTTACCCCCTCACCGGTTTAGCAAACGGGGCGGACGCGGTGACACCTGACTGTCAGCGTCCGCCCCGATCCGCATACGTCCTTTGCTGCCAAGGTCTTGCGGCGGGAGGGGAGCGGCGAAGGCGGACGCTGACGGATGGAAGCGGACGCTTGCGGAACATGACTCCCTACCGCCGGCCCTACCATTAGACCATTTCAAGACAGCACAAGTCCTCACAACCGAACAAGCGGACGGAAGCGCTCACGCCGCCAGTGGACGCGGGTCCAGGAAATGGACGATTGCAGAGCGACTTATCGATTCGGTGAGACTTTCCCAAGGAACAGCGCCCCCGCCGGAAAAACCTTCTCCCGCAGGCCCCGCTGACCCCGCGTGAACATGGGGAGCCCTGGTAGCATGGGACGTGGCCGGACCAACCGATCCTCAAAGGAGACCAATCGTGACCCTGACGAACGCCACGAACCCAGTACCCGCCCAGCTCGACGCTCTGCCAGAGACGTTGACCCCCGCCGACCTGGCCCGCGTTCTACAGACGACGACCCGGACTATCCGCCGGTTGGTTCACCGCGGGGTGCTGCCAGAGCCGCAGCGGTTCGGCCGCCTGGCGCGTTGGCCGCGTGACGTGATCCGCAGCGTACTGTGCGGTTGAGAGCGAGACGCCGCCGGCCGCGGACTTTGGTCCCGCGGCCGGTCGGCCGATCAACCCGGAAGCGTAGCTCAACGTCAACCAGGCGGAAAACGTCAACACGTTTCCGCCCGCTTCCCGGCCCAGGCTCAAACCACCATGTAGAGCGCGGCAGAAGCGAACCGAAGGAAAAAAAGGCCAGGGCGCAGTCTGTGAAACCGCGGCCCCGGCCAGGACTGGAGAATGTTCATGGCCAGTGTCTCAAATACCGGCGCGAAAGACAAGCCCAAAATCGCCACGATGATCGTGGAGCTGGTCGCCAAGGCCGGCGTGAAGTTCTTCCACGACGACGACCGAGCCTACGCCGTTGTCCACAAGGCGGGGGTCCGGCGCGTCTACCCTGTCCGCAGCCAAAAATTCCGCAGCTACGCCGCGCACCTGTACTACAAGGCGAGCAAGGGAGAGGCGGCCGGCGCCCAGCAAATCACCGACGCCCTCACCACCCTGGAGAGTCAGGCTATCTTTGAAGGCCCGGCCCACGTGGCCCATCTGCGCATCGCCGAATACGACGGCGAAATCCACCTCGACCTAGCCAACGAAGCATGGCAGGTCGTAACCATCAGCAAGGACGGCTGGAAAAGGACCGCCAACGCGCCCGTTTACTTTCGACGCCCACGCGGCATGTGGCCGCTGCCGACGCCGGCCCGAGGCGGAAGACTCGACGACCTCAAGCAATTCATCAGCTTCAAAGAAGAGGACGAATGGCGACTGTTCCTGATCTGGCTGCTATTCGCGCTCCTGCCGCGCAGCGGTTCCCCTTGCTCCTACTCGTTGGCAGCCAGGGCACCGGCAAGTCCCAACGTGCCCGCATCATACGATGGCTCCTCGATCCCAACCTCGTAGCCCTGCGAAGTCCGCCGCGCGAGCCGCGAGACCTAGCCATCGCCGCCACAAACTCATGGCTCCTCGTGTTCGACAACCTTTCCTCCATTCAGGAGTGGCTATCGGACGGCCTTTGCCAGTTGGCCACCGGCGGCGGATTTTCGACCAGGCAGTTGTACTCCGACGGCGAAGAGGCGCTTTTCGCCTATAAAAGACCCATTATTCTCACCAGCATCGAGGACGTGGCCAACCGCGGAGACCTCCTGGAAAGGCGCCTGATTCTGCGTCTTCCTCCGATTGAGGAGAGCGAGCGCCGCACCGAGGCGCAGCTCAACAGCGACTTCGACGCCGCCAGCCCCAAGATCCTCGGCGGCTCCTCACCGCCTTGGCAGCGACGCTGGCTCAGCTGGACCGCATTCCCGAACAACCGCTGCTGCGCATGGCAGACTTCTCGAAGTTCGGCATCGCCGTCGAAAAAGCTCTGCAATGGCCGGATGGATCGTTCCTGAAAGCATACCGAAACAACCGCGCGGAGGCCGTCGCAGTGGCGCTCGCGGAATCGCTCCTACCCCCGCTCCTGGAAAAAATCATTCAGGACAGCCCCGAGCAAATCTGGGACGGGACCGCCACGGAGCTGCTCACAGCGCTCAACTTGATCGCCGACCAGGCAACGCGCGCCAGCAAGGAGTGGCCAGGCAAGCCGCAAGCCCTCGCTAAAAAACTCCAGCGCCTCGCCCCCGATCTCGCCGCCTCCGGAATCCGTTTGAGGAGCTACCGAGACGGCAGCAAGAAAAACAACCGGATGATCGAGCTGTCCCTGAGAAAAGAACAAGAGGCCGATCAAGCGTCCGAGTCGTCCGATGCGTCCGAAGCCTCGGCGTCGTCGGACGCATCGGAAGCTTCGGACGATCCATCGCCCCTTTGTTCTTAACGACCGTTTCACCACCACAAGGAGACGACATGCCCAGCACCACGAAATCCGCCGCCCGGTCGGCCGCGGCCCGCGCCTTCTGCTTCGTGAGAGCCGCACGCCGCGCAGCGGCCTACCGACACAGACTGCGTTACGCCGAACGCGCCGCCCGTCGGGAAAGCCAGGCATGGCTTGACCGCCAGCCCGCCCGTCTGGAACCGCCGCCCGAGAAGCCGAGCTTCGGAATCGTGGCGTAACAACCCGGCCCGGCCCCCAGCCGCCGGGCCGCATCAACCTTTGGAGGCAGCACATGCGCAGTTAGAGTTGTCAGTGAAAGCTGTCGGTTCTCGCCCGGCTGTTACCGAGTTAGCGGATAGACCATATCCGTTATATCGGAGTAGCGGCCGACAGCGAGCTTTTCCCTGTGTCAACCTGTCGCAACAACGCATGTTCAAAGTGCAATCCGTGCATCCGTCCGCTCATCCCGTCGGATGAACATACTCAGCGTTTTCATATCATCATGTTGACAGCTGATCATTACAAGATGGTGATCTTTGATGCCAGGTAGGCCGTGTGGGTGGGAATCCGGCCGTGCGGCGCACAGCACCGGCGATCCGGCGGCCCTTGTCCCGTGGCCTTGCCGATTGCGGGGCGTTACGGTTCGTCCTTCGCCTTGTCCAGCTGCCGTTCGGCCGGGGCGTCGTCCTCGGACGGCTCGGCTTCCGCCTGCCTCACCGTCACTTGCCACAGCCAGGCGACAGCCAGCACGCCAGCCCCGCAGCCGAGGGACACGACGATTTGCACCGCGGACAGCCCGTTGGCCGCGAGACCGCACACGATCAACCCGCCCAGCACGGCGAACACGCCGATCTCGGACCACTCCAGGGCATTTTCGCGGGGGATCGGTTCATTTCCGGCCTTGAGGGGCCCGAAGCCCCATACGGCGACACGACCGCTCTCCATTGCCAATTTCCCAAGTTGGGAAATTGTACCCCGCCGCTTACCCTGCCGCCAAGAGTCGAGGCGGCACATGGACAAGTCCCCGCACACCGCGAAGTACCGGCGGCTGCTCGCAGCGCTGCGCCAGGCCCGCGAGCGCCACGGCCTTACCCAGGGCGAGGTCGCCGCCCGCCTCCGCACCTACGCCTCCTTCGTCTCCAAGTGCGAGTCCGGGGAGCGCCGCCTCGACGTCGTCGAACTGGCCGACCTCTGCCGCGTCTACAGAACTGATCTCGTCGAACTCCTCCGCCGCACCGGCGTCGTCTCTTGAATCCCCAAGCGGATGCCTTTGCGCCAGGCAGGCGCAGCGGCGCCCACGGAGGCGGTCCTTGGCCATTTCGCTGCCGTCCCTCGCACGCCGCACCTACAGCGTTTACCGCCACCAGGAGGCCCGCGCAAGGCCGCTGGCGAGCACCTTCCCTACGCCCTCGACCGCTTGCGCCCCCTGATCCTCGAGGCCCTGGCCCATGACGCCTGCACCTACTGCCGCGCCCCGCTCACCACCGCCAACTTCAGCCTCGACCACTTCCGGCCCGTCAGCCGCGGCGGCCGCTGGAACACCGGCAACCTCGTCGTTTGCTGCCGCCGCTGCGACGAAACCAGGGGAGCGCTCACGTCCCATGAATTCCGCACCCTCCTTACCCTCGCCGCCTCATGGCATGAACCTCAGGCCGCCCGCGACCTCTTGCCGGCTCCTCGCCGGAGGGAGAATCCGCCGTGCATAAACGCCCCCTGGCGACGACCCAGCCGGGGCCGGACGGCCCCCCTTACCCGCGCCGGCGGCCCCGGCTTCTGCGGCCCAGCCGCGTGGTCGGCGTCGGGCTTGCAGGCGACGAGCGGGTCACGGCGCCGCCTTGGCGTCCGACTTGTCGTGGCTGCCGCGAGTCGGCCAGTCGGCTCGGACGGCCGCCAACTTGGCGGCGATCCGCCCAGCATCACCGCGGCGGAGCGGCTAGCCGCCTGGATGCTTTGCGCGAATCCACGAGCCTTTAATTCTTGAGCGACCTACGGACCTTGAAACGTCTCCAGCCCGCGCCACAATACTGTTGGCTTTTTGCTACCCCCGCTGACGGAATTCGCCTATGGGCGCCGCACCTCTAGCCCACTCCAAGAACGCTCTTGGCTTGGCGCACTTGCTGAAAGACCACTCGGAAGCCGTTGCCAAACTTGCCGAAGGCTTCGCGGCGCGATTCGACTCGTCCGGGTTCGCCCGATGTGCGGGGTTGTGGCACGACCTCGGGAAGAATGCCGACGATTTCCAGAAGTGCCTCGCACGGGTCGCCGACGCTCATATCGAGGGGATGCGCACCCGGCTACGGCGACCATGCGAGCGCGGGGGCGATTCACGCACTGGAGAAGTTCGGGCAGGGGCCGGAGCGCCTCTCGCATTGGTCATCGCAGGCCACCACGGTGGGCTGGACGATTGGGCCTGCTTGTGCGATGGCCGGCTGAAGGAAGCGGATCGCGTGGTGCACCTACACCGCTGCAGGGCCAACCCGTCGGCTTTCATTCCGGAAACGGCCCGGTCCACTCCGCCGGCCTTCCTTCGTCCGGTCCCGGGAGAAAGACCGGGGGACCGCAACCGCCGCCAAGAGTTCTGGGTGCGGATGCTCTTCTCCTGCCTCGTCGATGCCGACTTCCTCGACACCGAACGGCATTTCGACCCCCAGAAACCCACGCGGCGCGGCGGCTATCCGACGCCGGCGGAATTGCTCGTTCGCTTCAACGCCCACATGCAGGGCCTGCAAGGCGACGGCGCGGTGAACGAGGTGCGGCGGCGCGTGCTGGCCGATTGTCGTCAGGCAGGCCGGCTGCGCGAGCGCGGGTGTTCATGCTGACCGCGCCGACCGGCTGCGGCAAGACGCTCGCGGGCATGGGCTTCGCCCTGGAACACGCGGTCGCGCGTGGCATGGCTCGGGTCATCGTGGTGATCCCGTACACCTCGATCATCGACCAGAACGCGAAGGTGTATCGGGACGTGTTCGGGACAGAAAACGTCATCGACCACCACGCCAGCCTCGATCCGAAGAGGGAGACGGGCCGCAATCGCATCGCCTGCGAGAACTGGGACGCGCCGGTGATCGTCACCACGAGCGTGCAGTTCGTCGAGAGCCTGTTCGCCAACCGCACTTCCCGCTGCCGGAAGCTCCACAACGTCGTCAACAGCGTCGTGATCTTCGACGAGGTGCAGACGCTGCCGGTCCAACACCTGATCCCGATCCTCGGCGTGCTGAAGCAGCTGGCGGCGAACTACAAGGTAAGCCTTGTCCTTTCGACGGCGACGCAGCCGGCGCTCAAGCACCGCGATTCGCTGCGGTGCGGCTTCGAGAACGTCACCGAAATCGTCTCCGACGTGGAGCAGACGTTCAAGGCGATGCGGCGGGTACAGGTTCATTGGCCGGCGGACCTGACGACGCCGGTCGAGTGGCCGACCCTCGCCTCCGCGCTGCAACAACCGGAACAGGATGAGGTGCTGTGCGTCGTACATCGCCGCGACGACGCCCGTGAGTTGGCGAACCGGATCCCGCAATCAATCCATCTGTCGGCGCTGATGTGTCCCCAGCATCGGTTGAAGGTTATTGACGATGTAAAAACGAAGCTGGAGGCCAACCGCGAGCGGCAGGCGCACGGACAGGCCGTCGAGCCGATCCGCCTGATTTCAACGCAACTGATTGAGGCGGGAGTCGATTTGGATTTTCCGGTCGTCTACCGGGCGGCGGGCGGCCTGGACGCGATCGCCCAGGCTGCGGGGCGCTGCAACCGCGAGGGGCGGCTGAACGTTCTCGGTAAGCTCGGCGAGGTGCATGTCTTCGTGGCGCCGACGAAGCCGCCGTCGGGGACGCCGCGCCTGGGACTTGAGGTGACGCGGGAGATGCTTGCGGAGGATCCGGCGCTTGACCCGCTCGATCCCCAGCGATTCGATCGCTTCTTTCAGAAGCTGTACTTCCGGCATGACAAGGACGAGAAGAAGATCCAGGGCCTCCGTGAAGACTGGCGCTTCAAGAGCGTCGCCGAAGCCTTCGAGATGATCGAGGACGACGGCAGCGAGCCGGTCGTCGTGCCTTATGGGGACGCCCTGGCGCGGCTGAACGAGCTGCGCCCGCGGCCCCAGCCGGGACCGTCTGCGTGCGCTCCAGCCGTTCCTGGTGATGCTCTACAAACCGCAGCTTGCCCTACTGGAAGGGGCGGGCGCGATCGAAGTCGTCGCCGACACGGTGCGGGCCGTCCGGGCGCCGACGTACAGCCATCTCTATTCAGAACGGTTCGGCCTGCTGCTCGGTGGGCCGATCCAGGCCGACCCGACCTCGCTGATTATGGGGGGCGAGACATGACGCAAAGGTGTCAGGAGACCTTCAAAGTGCGCGTCCGCGGGCCGCTCGCCTGCTTCACGCGGCCGGAATTCAAGGTGGAGCGCGTGAGCTACGAGGTAATGACGCCGTCGGCGGCCCGCGGCGTGCTGGAGGCGATCCACTGGAAGCCGGCCCTTCGCTGGGTGGTCACGGCCATCCACGTCCTGGCCCCGGTGCGGTTCATCAGCTTCAAGCGGAACGAGTTGGCAAGCCGGGCGTCGTTGCAGCGCGGCCAGCGGGCGATGAGCGGCGACCCGTTCCTCGTCGAGGAGGACCGCCAGCAGCGCAACACAGTGGCGTTGCGCGACGTGGATTACGTCGTCGAGGCGCATTTCGTGACGACGCCGAAGTGGGGGCCGGACGACACACTACCCAAGCACGTCGAGACGGTGATGCGCCGGCTGGAAAAGGGGCAGACGTTTCATCAGCCCTACCTCGGCTGCCGCGAGTTCGCCGCCGCTGTGGAGCCGGTGGCCGAAGTGCCCGAGAGCCGACTGCCCGCGGAGTGGCGGCCCCGCTACCTGGGGCTGATGCTGCACGACCTGGAGTTCGGGCGCGGATCGTGCCGCACTTCTTCGCGGCGAGAATCGACGAGGTGGGCAAGATCGAGGTGCCGCCCTTCGCGGAGGCGGTGCGGGTCGAAGGCCTGGCGAGGGAGGCGGAATCATGATCCTGAAAGCGCTGGTGGAACGGGCGGAAAGTCTGGGCCTGACGGGCGACCTGGACTATCAGCCCATGCCGGTGCGGTGGCTGCTGACCATCGGCCCCGAGGGGCAGTTGCTGGGTGAAATGGCGGACACCCAGCGCCAGCCGCCGGGCGGCAAGGGAAAGCCGGCGGCAGTCGTGCGCAGCATCCCCAACCGTTCAAAGCGGACTGTGCAGGACGAGACGGAATTCGTCATCGACAAGCCGGAATATGTGTTCGGGTGGTTCAACGAGGCGGAGGTAAAGGCAAAAACGGAGAACGAGCGCCAGGCGAAGATCGCGCAACTGAAGGCGCGCGCCGCCAAGCGCCACGCCCTGTACCAGGACGAAGTGCGACTTGCCGCCGAGCGCACAGGGGATGACGGGCTGAAAGCGCTAGCTTTGTTCTTGGAACGGCCGCCGACCGCTATCCCAACGGACCTGGGCGAGGGCGACCTGATCGGCTTCCAGTACGCGGAAGGCGATGTGGGCCTGCTCACCGACCGACCGGCGGTACGGGCTTACTGGGCGATGCGGCGCCGCGAGGCCGAGCGTGGCACGGGCCGGCGACCCTCACCGCCCGCAGAAGGCGCCCCACCGTCAACCGCCTTCGGCGTGCGTTGCCTGATAACGGGGGAGTTGTGCGCCCCTGTGGAACTGCACCCGAAGATCAAAGGCATCCCGCCGGCGTCCGACACCAAGGGCGGCGTGCAGTTGACATCGGTCAACGCCTCGGCGTTCGTCTCCTACGGGCAGGACGGGTTTGGCTGCGCACCTGTGGCCCCGAACGCGGCGGACGCCTACGAGAAGGCCCTCAACCGTCTGCTGGCGAATGATCGGCGTTCCTGCCGCCTGGCCCACAATGCCGTCGTCGTGTTCTGGAGCAAGGGCGACGCCGGCCTCGTCGATCTCTTCTCCGACGCCGTCGCGTCCGGCAACCCCGATTCGATCCGCGCCCTCTACGAGTCCACCTGGAAGGGCAGCCCGATTCGTCTCGATGACTTGTCGCCGTTCTACTCTCTCACCCTCAGCGGGGCGATCGGCCGCGGCACCGTCCGCGGTTGGCATGAGACGACGCTCGGGGCGGTGTTGCGTAACCTGGCGCAATACTTTCACGACCTGGAAATCGTGCGCCGACCGGACGAGGAGGGACGGCCGCGGCCCCTGCTTGGTCTCTTGCGGCAACTGGCCGTTCAAGGCGATCTGGAAAACATCGCCCCGAACCTCGCTGCGGACCTGTTCGCCGCCATCCTGGCGGGGCGGCCTTTTCCGCGCGCCGTCCTCGATTGCGCCGTCCGCCGGGTGCGCGCCGAGCGGACGATTTACGGAGACCGCGCCGCGCTGCTCAAAGCGTTCCTGTGCCGCGCCCGCCGGGCCGGCGACCTGACCATCCCGGAGGTGAAACGCATGCTCGACGAAGAATGCAAGGCGCCCGCGTATCGGCTCGGCCGACTGTTCGCCGTCCTGGAGAAAGTCCAGGAGGACGCGATCGGCGCCAGCGCCACCATCCGCGACCGCTACTACGGCGCCGCCTCGGCGACGCCTCTCGTCGTGTTCCCGCAGCTCATGCGCAAGCTGCCGCACCACCTGGCGAAGCTCGACGCGTCCACCTACTTCGAGAAGGCCGTCCAGCAGATTTGCGACGGCCTGCAGCCGCCGGCACCGTTCCCTCCGGTGCTGACGTTGGAGGAGCAGGGCCTGTTCGCCGTCGGCTACTACCATCAGAGGCAAGCGTTATTCACCAAGCGTGAGAAGTCGCCCGAAACCGCCAAGGCCGAATCACAGTGAAGGAAACGACCATGAGCCAGAGCAGCCCCGCGATCGCCAACCGCTACGACTTCGTGTACCTGTTCGACGTGGCGGACGGCAACCCCAACGGCGACCCCGACGCCGGCAACCAGCCGCGCATCGACCCGGAGACGGGAGACGGCCTCGTCACCGACGTCTGCGTCAAGCGGAAGATCCGCAACGTTGTCCCGCTGCTGGCCGAAGGGCCGGACAGCCACGAGATCTACTTCCAGACCCAGGACGCGCCAAACAACCTCCGCATCCTGAATCTCCAGCATCAGCGCGCCATCGACGCGGTGAAGGTGGATATGCCGGCCCCTGCCGAAACGCCGAAGGTGGAGCAGCCAGCCGAAGAAAAGAAGCCGAAGAAAAAGACCGATAAGGGCGGCGATAAGTCGGCCGACGTGACCGCCCTGGCGCGTCAGTGGATGTGCCAGCGCTTCTGGGACGTGCGGGCGTTCGGGGCAGTGATGACGACCGGCGTCAATTGCGGCCAGGTGCGCGGCCCGGTGCAGTTGACGTTCGCTCGCTCAATCGGCCCGATCCTGTCGCTGGAACACGCCATCACGCGCAAGTCAGTGACGACCGAGGAGGACGCGGCCGCCCAGATCAAGAAGGACGGTTCCATCACCGGCACGATGGGCCGCAAGATGACGGTCCCCTACGGCCTCTACCGCTGTCACGGATTCGTGTCGCCGCAATTGGCCGCGCAGACCGGCTTCACCGAGGCCGACCTGGCGCTGCTCTGGAAGGCGCTGGTACGGATGTTCGAGCAAGACCGCTCGGCGACGCGCGGCCAGATGGCGGCGCACGGGCTGTACGTCTTCAAGCACGCCAGCACCTTGGGCAACGCCCCGGCCCACCGGCTGCAAGCAATGGTGAAGGTGACGCGCAACCCCGGCGTCGTCCGCTCGTTCGCGGACTTCGTCGTCACGCCGCCGCCGGCCGCCGACTTGCCTGCGGGCGTCGAACTGCTGCAGTTCGACTGCGACTCCTTCGTGGACCAGCCGACGATCGTCAAGGCCGACGGGCGAGAGACATCATGAACGCACCTGCCCCGGCGTGGACCGACGCCGACCTCGTCATGATCTCGGCCCTGCAACACTACAGCTACTGCCCGCGCCAGTGCGGCCTGATCCACCTCGATCAGGCCTGGGACGAGAACCTCTACACCCTTCGCGGCCGGCGCGTCCACGAGCAAGTGGACGTGCCCGGCGGCGAAACGGCGTACGGCGTCCGGATCGAGCGCGGCCTGCCGCTGTGGTCGGATCGGCTCGGCCTCATCGGCAGGGCGGACGTGGTCGAGTTCCACGACGGCGCGCCGCTGCCGGTCGAATACAAGCACGGTCCGCGACGCCAGAGCCGGCACGATGAGCTGCAACTCGCCGCCCAGGCCGTTTGCCTGGAGGAGATGTTCGGCGCCTCCGTCGGACGCGGCGTGATCTACCACCACACGTCGCGGAGGAGGCGTGAGGTCGTCATCGGGACTGGCGTTGCGCGCCGCGGTCGAGGAGGCGACCCGTCTCGTCCGCGCCATGATTCACTCGGGACGGCTGCCCGACGCCGTCAACGACAGCCGCTGCGACAAGTGTTCCCTGCGCGAATCGTGCCTGCCCACGGTCACGGACGGCAAGGCCCGCGCCGCCCGCGCCGCGCGGTCGCTCTTCGTGATCGCAGACCACCCCGCGGCGTCCGGCTGACCCGCCCTAGGAGGCTTCCTGTGCATCAACTGCTCAACACGCTGTACGTCCAGACGCCGCGCAGCTATCTGCACCTCGACCACGAGACGCTGAAGGTCAAGCTCGAAGGCGAGACGCGCCTTCAGGTGCCGCTGCTTCACCTCGGCGCCGTCTTCTGTTTCGGTGACGTGACCGTCAGCACCGCCTTGCTGCATCGGTGCGCGGCCGACGGTCGATCCATCGTCTTTCTCGATTTCGCCGGCCGATTCCAGGCCCGCGTCGAAGGACCGACCTCGGGCAACGTCCTCCTGCGCCGCGCCCAGCACGAAGCGCTGACCGACCCGCTTCGGATACTTGCCGTCTGCCGGGCGGTCGTGGCGGCCAAGGTCCAGAACGCCCGCCAGGTTCTCTTACGCGGGGCGCGGGAGGCGAGCGCCCGGAAGACGCCGAGCTGCTCCTTGAGGTGGCCCGGCACGTCGCCGATGTCGTGCCGCGCATCGCCGTCGCCCCGGATGCCGACGTCGTGCGCGGCCAGGAGGGCGACGTGGCCCGGCGTTACTTCGAGGTGTTCGGCCGCCTCGTCCGAGAACAGCGGGACGTATTCGCTATGAACGGCCGGACTCGCCGTCCGCCGCTGGACCGGCTGAACGCCCTGCTGTCGTTTTTGTACACGCTCCTGACGGCCGACTGTGTCGCGGCCGTCGAGGGCGTCGGCCTCGATCCGCAGGTGGGCTACCTGCACACCCTGCGCCGGGACGGCCGGCGCTGGCCCTGGATCTGGTGGAGGAGTTTCGCAGCGTTCTGGCCGACCGCCTGGCGCTGACTCTGATCAATCGGCGCCAGTTGACGGCGGGCGATTTCGAGGAGCGGCCCGGCGGGGCCGTCCTGCTGACGGAGAAGGGCCGGCGAACCGTCCTGACGGCGTATCAGGAACGAAAGAAGGAGGAAATGACGCACCCCGTCCTGGGCGAGAAGACCCCGTTCGGCCTGTTGCCGCACGTCCAGGCCCGGCTCCTGGCACGTCATCTGCGCGGCGACGTGGACGCTTATCCCGCGTTCCTGTATCGCTGAAAATGGAGGCGGCGAATGCGGATTCTGATTACCTACGACGTGAACACGACGACGCCAGAGGGAGAGCGCCGCCTGCGCCGAGTGGCACGCGCGTGCGTCGATTACGGGCGGCGAGTGCAGCAATCGGTTTTCGAGTGTTCGTTGACGCAGTCTCAGATGGAGCAGCTACGCAATCGTCTGCTGAGCGAAATGGATCCGGCCCAGGACAGCCTGCGGATCTATCGCTTGCCGGAGGCCGTCGATACGATCCGTGAGGTCCACGGGGTGTCCCAGGACGTCGATTTCACAGGCCCACTCGTCCTGTGAATGGCCTCCGCGAACCAGGAGCGGGGGCGAAAATGCCGGGAGGTCCGCGGTCGTCGGATACGTTGATTTCAGATGAGGTTGCGTCATGTTAGCCGGCCGAGAACGTCACCGAATACCGCTCACCCCATTCCTTTCGCGGACCCCCTTCGCTAAATTGCTCGCAGGCAGCAGCTTATGGCTGCAAGAGGAGCGGCCGGTCTCCGGGCCGGCCGTGGATTGAAACATGCTGCGCCGCAGGATCGCCTAGCCGTCGCGCGGAGCGGCCGGTCTCCGGGCCGGCCGTGGATTGAAACGAGAGCAGGCAGCGTGTCCTGGCTTACGACCTGGCGGAGCGGCCGGTCTCCGGGCCGGCCGTGGATTGAAACCTCCTCGACTTGGAGCGTGGCGGCCACAAGGGGCTGGGAGCGGCCGGTCTCCGGGCCGGCCGTGGATTGAAACACGGTGCGGCCTCACGTCACGTCCTCATGGCACAAGGAGCGGCCGGTCTCCGGGCCGGCCGTGGATTGAAACGATGACTACGATCCGATCTACCCAAAACTGCCGATGGAGCGGCCGGTCTCCGGGCCGGCCGTGGATTGAAACAAATCCGACTCCCGCAACTGAGGGATGCGTAATGTCGGAGCGGCCGGTCTCCGGGCCGGCCGTGGATTGAAACGTCCAAAAATGGCAAGCAGGCATGGCCAGTGGCGGGGAGCGGCCGGTCTCCGGGCCGGCCGTGGATTGAAACCCGGCGGGCACCCATTTCGTCGAGCCGCAGGTCTCGGCCGGCCGTGGATTAAACATCTGCGATCTCCTAACTGGAGGTTGTGGAGTGAGGGAGCGGCCGGTCTCCGGGCCGGCCGTGGATTGAAACAAGGTGTATTTCAGGACGCCGTCCTCGGCGTCCCGGAGCGGCCGGTCTCCGGGCCGGCCGTGGATTGAAACTGAGACTGTCGAGAGGGGCATGAGGGGCCGCACGGGAGCGGCCGGTCTCCGGGCCGGCCGTGGATTGAAACCCCAGCGGCATGGCGTCCCCGATCGCCTTCACGGCGGAGCGGCCGGTCTCCGGGCCGGCCGTGGATTGAAACTTCGGGGCGGCTCCTGGCTTCGCGCAAATGAAGCCGGGAGCGGCCGGTCTCCGGGCCGGCCGTGGATTGAAACGATCGGTACATCGGCAGCGATAGCCAAGCCGATCCGCGGAGCGGCCGGTCTCCGGGCCGGCCGTGGATTGAAACCTCCAGACGCTCCTAAATCCGGGGGCCAAGGACAAGGAGCGGCCGGTCTCCGGGCCGGCCGTGGATTGAAACCAGGCGTATCCGAGCCTCCCCTTCGCGGCGCTGAACGGAGCGGCCGGTCTCCGGGCCGGCCGTGGATTGAAACGGGTACGTGCCGGTCAGGTCGCCGCCAGCCGCCCCCGGGAGCGGCCGGTCTCCGGGCCGGCCGTGGATTGAAACCACCATCGCCCGATGTTGCGGCGTCACGTCCTTCCAGGAGCGGCCGGTCTCCGGGCCGGCCGTGGATTGAAACAACAATCCGATCGCTGGCGTCAACGACGCCAACGGAGCGGCCGGTCTCCGGGCCGGCCGTGGATTGAAACACGGCGTCCACGGAGATGAGCGGCGCCTTGGGCAGGGAGCGGCCGGTCTCCGGGCCGGCCGTGGATTGAAACTTGTCGCCGGCGCCGCCGCCGCTGCCAAACCGGCCGGAGCGGCCGGTCTCCGGGCCGGCCGTGGATTGAAACTACACAATCGGTGGGATAACTCCTTTCAGCCCCAGGAGCGGCCGGTCTCCGGGCCGGCCGTGGATTGAAACTCTCGACAAAGGAACCTGATGCAAGCTCAAAAAATGGGAGCGGCCGGTCTCCGGGCCGGCCGTGGATTGAAACAATCATAGCGAGACGCGCAAACGCGGAAAGGCTCAAGGAGCGGCCGGTCTCCGGGCCGGCCGTGGATTGAAACCCGCGTTGCGCCGCCGCCGGCCCCATCAGTCCCCCGGAGCGGCCGGTCTCCGGGCCGGCCGTGGATTGAAACGACATGAGATGACGCGCTAAACTACATCTATCATCGGAGCGGCCGGTCTCCGGGCCGGCCGTGGATTGAAACCCTTACCGGATAGGTATCGTAGGGATTGAGCGGGAGGGAGCGGCCGGTCTCCGGGCCGGCCGTGGATTGAAACGCGGATCAGCAGCAGGTGACGCCGCAGGGCAATAGGGGAGCGGCCGGTCTCCGGGCCGGCCGTGGATTGAAACATGTGGGTCAGTCTACGGTACGGTAGAGATTCGGGGAGCGGCCGGTCTCCGGGCCGGCCGTGGATTGAAACGTCTGCCTAGCAGGCCACAACTTTGAGCGGCGGGAAGGGAGCGGCCGGTCTCCGGGCCGGCCGTGGATTGAAACACACTCGGCTACTGCGTGACCGGCCACAAAATGCAGGAGCGGCCGGTCTCCGGGCCGGCCGTGGATTGAAACCCCTCCGCCTTGTATTTTGACGACGTGACCAGCGTGGAGCGGCCGGTCTCCGGGCCGGCCGTGGATTGAAACGTGGTGACGCCAGCACACCGATTCCCGGTCCACGCGGAGCGGCCGGTCTCCGGGCCGGCCGTGGATTGAAACCACAGATTGACCGCGCCTGTCCAGAGCTGGCATAGCGGAGCGGCCGGTCTCCGGGCCGGCCGTGGATTGAAACGTTGGGAGCCCCAGTGGTTCGTTGACGGGCAATTGGAGCGGCCGGTCTCCGGGCCGGCCGTGGATTGAAACAACACCATCGAACTCCCCGCCTGCGAAGTGTTCGGGGAGCGGCCGGTCTCCGGGCCGGCCGTGGATTGAAACCTGATCCGACGGCCGCCCTCGTCCAGTCCATCCTGGGAGCGGCCGGTCTCCGGGCCGGCCGTGGATTGAAACCCGGCTCGCCGATCGGGGGAAAGTCCCATGCGGCGGAGCGGCCGGTCTCCGGGCCGGCCGTGGATTGAAACAACAATCCGGCCGCTGGCGTCAATGACGCCAACGTGGAGCGGCCGGTCTCCGGGCCGGCCGTGGATTGAAACGTTTCGCCGCTGTCGCCATCGTGCCGCCCTCCTCGGAGCGGCCGGTCTCCGGGCCGGCCGTGGATTGAAACGCACCGCCTATGTCGAGATTGCCAAGGGCAATGGGGGAGCGGCCGGTCTCCGGGCCGGCCGTGGATTGAAACAATTTTCTACTTCCCGGCTGATGGTGGGGGCTGGGGAGCGGCCGGTCTCCGGGCCGGCCGTGGATTGAAACCTCCAATAACGTGGACCCTCGCACCGTGGAACACTGGAGCGGCCGGTCTCCGGGCCGGCCGTGGATTGAAACCTTGATCGCCTTGCACGCCAGCACGATCATGCCCGGGAGCGGCCGGTCTCCGGGCCGGCCGTGGATTGAAACAGGCCGGTCCCGCTGGGCGAAACCTCCGTGTAGCGGAGCGGCCGGTCTCCGGGCCGGCCGTGGATTGAAACCCGTGGGAACGGCGGGGTTCAACGCCCGACGCGGAGCGGCCGGTCTCCGGGCCGGCCGTGGATTGAAACATGACCCTCATGGCCGTGGGGCATGTGCCATCTCGGAGCGGCCGGTCTCCGGGCCGGCCGTGGATTGAAACCAGGCGCAAATATCCCAGTTCGTCGGGCATGACCCAGGAGCGGCCGGTCTCCGGGCCGGCCGTGGATTGAAACGTCGTCTACAGCGCGGTGGCAGGCGTCCGTCAATGGGAGCGGCCGGTCTCCGGGCCGGCCGTGGATTGAAACGTCGCCGCCTGGCCGACGACCGCGCGGAACTGGGGGAGCGGCCGGTCTCCGGGCCGGCCGTGGATTGAAACACGAAGCGCATGGAGTGTATGCAGTATACACCCGCGGAGCGGCCGGTCTCCGGGCCGGCCGTGGATTGAAACCATCTCCCAGGTCTCCGATCCGCATCAAGCTGGTCGGAGCGGCCGGTCTCCGGGCCGGCCGTGGATTGAAACCATTTGGGCTTGCCAGACTAACCGCGCTGAAGTCGGAGCGGCCGGTCTCCGGGCCGGCCGTGGATTGAAACAGTTTGACCGGCTATGGCGTGGCGATACCTCGCAGGAGCGGCCGGTCTCCGGGCCGGCCGTGGATTGAAACCTCTTCCGCCTCTGCCTCCAGCTCGGATACTCCCACCCGGAGCGGCCGGTCTCCGGGCCGGCCGTGGATTGAAACGTGCAAAAATGGCAAGCGGGCATGGCGTCTGGCGGGGAGCGGCCGGTCTCCGGGCCGGCCGTGGATTGAAACGCCTCGCGGGCCTCGCGGGCACGGCGGCCGGCACGGAGCGGCCGGTCTCCGGGCCGGCCGTGGATTGAAACGACTGGGACACTTTTGGCGATACCGTCAATCGGCCGGGAGCGGCCGGTCTCCGGGCCGGCCGTGGATTGAAACTCTCGCCTATCTGGTAGTGTTTCAGGCCAAAAAACGGAGCGGCCGGTCTCCGGGCCGGCCGTGGATTGAAACATTGACGCCGACCATTCGGCGCTCGCCGTCGCGGAGGGAGCGGCCGGTCTCCGGGCCGGCCGTGGATTGAAACTACTCCTCATTGTGCGTGCCGGTCACAACATGATCGGAGCGGCCGGTCTCCGGGCCGGCCGTGGATTGAAACTCGTGCATTACATCCCCTTTGATATCGGACCCCACGGAGCGGCCGGTCTCCGGGCCGGCTGTGGATTGAAACGCGGCGCAGCAAGCCGCCTCGGCAGCTGCGGCCAGGAGCGGCCGGTCTCCGGGCCGGCCGTGGATTGAAACAGGGAGCCGCCGCGTCTCTTTATGGCGCAGCAGAAATTGGAGCGGCCGGTCTCCGGGCCGGCCGTGGATTGAAACAGGACGGCCAAATCCACGCGATGGTCCTCGCGGGGGAGCGGCCGGTCTCCGGGCCGGCCGTGGATTGAAACATGGATTCGCCGGACGGCACGAGTACACGACCGTGGAGCGGCCGGTCTCCGGGCCGGCCGTGGATTGAAACACGTGCGGGTTCGGGCCGGTGACGACGATAGCGGTGGAGCGGCCGGTCTCCGGGCCGGCCGTGGATTGAAACGACTTACGGCCTATCCAAAAGCACGGTATGCACAGGGAGCGGCCGGTCTCCGGGCCGGCCGTGGATTGAAACTCACAGGGACTCCAGGGCGGCACCTACTGCGTACTCGGAGCGGCCGGTCTCCGGGCCGGCCGTGGATTGAAACGACCTCAAGCGCACGGTCGCGGATCGACAGTCGCAGGGAGCGGCCGGTCTCCGGGCCGGCCGTGGATTGAAACCAGGAGTCGGCCAGTCAGGTGAACAAGCTCACGGACGGAGCGGCCGGTCTCCGGGCCGGCCGTGGATTGAAACTCCGCATCACGCGCGGCAGCGCTGCGGCCGACGCGGAGCGGCCGGTCTCCGGGCCGGCCGTGGATTGAAACACGATTTCGATCATCGCAAAATCCACGCCGTTGGTGGAGCGGCCGGTCTCCGGGCCGGCCGTGGATTGAAACACGAGAAAAAAGTCTTGCAGCGGCTAGGCTCGACAGGAGCGGCCGGTCTCCGGGCCGGCCGTGGATTGAAACCGTCTTGGAGCCGCACGATTGCGGGGGCGTGATCGCGGAGCGGCCGGTCTCCGGGCCGGCCGTGGATTGAAACTCGGGGACGGCCAAGGCGTCGTCCTGGAAGCCGGGGAGCGGCCGGTCTCCGGGCCGGCCGTGGATTGAAACACCTTCGTCCGCGCGGCCCCGTCGCCGCCGCCAGGAGCGGCCGGTCTCCGGGCCGGCCGTGGATTGAAACGCGGCGCAACAGGCGGCCTCGGCAGCTGCTGCCGGGAGCGGCCGGTCTCCGGGCCGGCCGTGGATTGAAACCGGATCGCTTGTGCGCTCGCCCCGCATGAGGCGACGGAGCGGCCGGTCTCCGGGCCGGCCGTGGATTGAAACCTCTATCGCCTGCATGACAATGCCGGAGGTGCCGGGGAGCGGCCGGTCTCCGGGCCGGCCGTGGATTGAAACGCGGAGAAGATGGTGCGCTCACCTACCAGATTCAGGGAGCGGCCGGTCTCCGGGCCGGCCGTGGATTGAAACACCGAGCGCATGGAGTGTATGCAGTATACACCCGCGGAGCGGCCGGTCTCCGGGCCGGCCGTGGATTGAAACAGGATCGCTTGTGCGCTCGCCCCGCATGAGGCGGCGGAGCGGCCGGTCTCCGGGCCGGCCGTGGATTGAAACACGGACCATGGGCCGCGGCGTGACGCCCCACTCCCGGAGCGGCCGGTCTCCGGGCCGGCCGTGGATTGAAACCATGATGCGCCGCACGCCAATGGCAACGTGGAGGAGGAGCGGCCGGTCTCCGGGCCGGCCGTGGATTGAAACAGCGGGACGACAACAGAGGAGGAGGTATTCGACGCGGAGCGGCCGGTCTCCGGGCCGGCCGTGGATTGAAACGCGGCCAGGATTTCCAGCGCCTCTTGCATGGTCACGGAGCGGCCGGTCTCCGGGCCGGCCGTGGATTGAAACAGGATCGCCTGTGCGCTCGCCCCGCATGAGGCGGCCGGAGCGGCCGGTCTCCGGGCCGGCCGTGGATTGAAACATCACCGTCCGTCACATTGGCCCCCAGGGCGTCGAGGGGAGCGGCCGGTCTCCGGGCCGGCCGTGGATTGAAACTGTCCGGCGTCTACCGGACGTTCGCTGCGACCCGGAGCGGCCGGTCTCCGGGCCGGCCGTGGATTGAAACCCGCATGTCCCGGCCCAGGCCGTCCTTGAGCTTGCGGAGCGGCCGGTCTCCGGGCCGGCCGTGGATTGAAACATGAGTGACCTACTCCAAGATGACGCCGGCGGCGGGAGCGGCCGGTCTCCGGGCCGGCCGTGGATTGAAACCGCACCTGCCTCGGCGCCATGCGCAGGCGTGGGCTGGAGCGGCCGGTCTCCGGGCCGGCCGTGGATTGAAACACGGCGTCCACGGAGACGAGCGGCGCCTTGGGCAGGGAGCGGCCGGTCTCCGGGCCGGCCGTGGATTGAAACGCCGAAGATGCCGACGGGGCAGCCGGCCAGGAAAACGGAGCGGCCGGTCTCCGGGCCGGCCGTGGATTGAAACACCGGCGGATATAGCCACCCTGTCGGTGATGGAGGGAGCGGCCGGTCTCCGGGCCGGCCGTGGATTGAAACGTACTGCGCCTGCGATATGCCGTATGCCGCACCTCGGAGCGGCCGGTCTCCGGGCCGGCCGTGGATTGAAACGCGGCGCAACAAGCTGCCTCCGCGGCTGCTGCCAGGGAGCGGCCGGTCTCCGGGCCGGCCGTGGATTGAAACACCGGGATCCCGCCGCTCCCCGCCGTGTGAGCCAGCGGAGCGGCCGGTCTCCGGGCCGGCCGTGGATTGAAACTGTCCGGCGTCTACCGGACGTTCGCTGCGACCCGGAGCGGCCGGTCTCCGGGCCGGCCGTGGATTGAAACACGATGCGGACGTGTTTGAGGATGAAGTACAGGTTGGAGCGGCCGGTCTCCAAGGCCGGCAAGACCACGCTCCTCTCCTTGCTCCTCCGCGAGATGGGGCGGGGCGGCAACCTGCTCGGCTGCAAGGTGAGCCGGGGCGGCGTCGTCGTCGTCAGCGAGGAGAGCGATCAGGACTGGATCATCCGGCGGGACGCTCTCGGCTTGGGGGACAACGCCGAGGCGGTATGTCTACCGTTCATGAGCAAGCCCAGCCCGGCCGACTGGCTGGACCTTCTCCGTCAGGGCTACCTCGACGTGAAGGAGCGCGAGGTATCGCTCATCGTGTTCGACACCTTGAGCCATCTGTGGTGCGTGCAGGAGGAGAACAGCAACAGCGAGCAGCAAGTCGCGCTGATGCCACTCCGCCATCTCAGCGAGCAGGGGCCGGCCGTGCTGCTGATGCACCACGCCGGGGCCGCCGGGCTTCGCTCCCGTGGGGCGACCGAGCTGGAGGGGTTCGTGGACCAGATCGCCCACCTGGAGCTGACGACCCCGACCGACCCGTCTTGCCGGGAGCGTAAGTTCACGGTGCGGGGCCGGCTCACGTCGTCGCCGGAACGGCTCAACATCTCGCTCAGCCAGGAGGGGGACGAGTACCAGGTGGTCACCGGGAGCTTGCGGCCGATCCGGTCGGGTATCTGGCAAACGCTCGCCGATCTGCTGCCGGACGAGCCGCCAGGCTTCACGATCAAAGAACTACGGGCGGGATGGCCGGACCTTGTAGTGCCGAGCGAGGACACCCTCATCAAGACGCTGACGCGGTGCGGGTCGAAGGCGGGCGTGTGCAGGACCGAGCAACAACCGGTCGGTTGGTGGCGGCCAACCGGACAATTAGCCGCTTCACTGGACAATACACCACACTAGCGTGTGTGGTGTTTGTCGTCCAGTCAGGGACGAGCGGAGGAGGAGAACGCAGGGATATCCGGTCCATCCGGTGTAATCCTGTACACCAGAACGACCGGAAAGATAGGCAGGGGTGGCGCGTTTGGGTTTGGGCCGGTTTTTTGGGGCGGGTTTGGCCGGGGGAGGGCGTGGCATGGCACGGGCTGCATCGGGTCCATCCGCGGGGGTGCAGCGCCCATCGCCGCCTACGTGCGTGCCGGGGCGTATCCCGCCGTGGCTGCCGAGGCCGCCGGCATCCCCGCCGCCGTGTTTCGGGCATGGATGGAGCGCGGGGCGGGTCGTCGGGCCAGGGCCGTGTACCGGGCCTTCCGGGCCGCCATCCATGAAGCCGCCGCCCAGGCTCGAGTCACCGCCGAACTCGCTTGCTTCCAGGACGATCCCAAGACGTGGCTCACCAAGGGCCCTGGCCGAGAGACGGCCGAGACGCCGGGATGGTCGCGGGGTGGTCCGTCCTGTCGTGGCTCTCACCGATAACCGCTCGGTGAATCTGCTCACCGATCCGACCAGTTCGGCTTTATTGACGATGATGCTGGCGGCGCTGGCGCCTTATCCGGAAGCTCGGAAGGCGTTGATCGAAGCGCTGAATGGGACCGCACCGAAGCAGAGGATCATCCCGGCCCTTCCCGCTCCTCCTCCTGCTGCTGCTGCTGGGGATGACGCCGCACCTTCGGATTCATAAGCCGGCGCCGGTCGCATTCTTCCCTCTCCGGCTTGTGGTCCTGGGGTCCGGGCTGCCTGTCGCCTTTGAACCTTCCTTCACGCGCTCCGCTGCGCTGCGCCGCGCTTGCCTCGCTGCGCTCGGCCCTCCGCGATCTTCGCCTCTCCGGCCTCTCTCCCTCTCTTCCGCGACCTGACGGGCGGCGTCCTGCCGCTTCCCCGGCATCCATGCCGGAGGCGGCCCGTCCTGGGCCTTTCTGAATCGCCATCCTTGGCTGGCCCTCCGTTCGCTTCGCTCTCTGCGGCCCCCGCGGGCGGCCCTCTTCGGCCCCCCCATCGCCCGCGAATCTTCCCTCAAGGCCGGGGCGGGGCCGCATCGTGCGGCGCCCCGGCCGTGCGGGCGTCCTGCCCGCAGCTTCAACGCCTCTCCGGACCAGTCCCGCCGGGCCGTTCGGCGTCGTTGCGAACAGCAGTCTCGTGCCGGCTGCGCCGGCTCGCGCCAGCACGTCCTGGGGGCAGAGGTGTTCGTTCTCCGGGTCGTGGCGTCGAGCCAATGCAACTCCGGACAAGAAATGCAACCAGGCAAACAACCCGAACAACGGGCGGAAAAGACCGCCCGAAACGCAACTCCAGACAAGAAGAGAAAGGCAAACAAAGAAAGAAAAGAAGAACAACAACCAGCAACTCAGGACTGCGTCCTGCCGCTCGGGCCGCGGAGGCCCCACGCTTCGCTCCGAGCCTCTTCCGCCCTCCCGCGGCCGGCTGCTGAGCTGCGCTGCAGCAGACCGGCTCGCGTCCTCCCCTCGCACGTCGTGGCGTCGAGCGTCGGCTCATCTTCCGCCGGGGAGACGGCCGGCTGGAGAGCTTCGCTGCTCCAGACCGGCCTCCGCTTGGCGTCGAGCGCGACACAGCCGCAGGGGTCATGACGATTCCAGCGCCGCCGTGGGTAGGACTAGAGGGGTCGTCTGCACCATCCCCTCCGTCGGATCGAGGCATTTTGTCGAGGATCGCCGCTACCGTTCACGACGACGCAGCGGGTCATCGCCTCGAAGATTGAGGGACAGAAGACAATCTCGACTCCACACGATGCGGAACCCCTTGGTGTTCAACTCGCAACGCGGGGCGGACACAGGCTATCGTTGCACCAATCAGTAGTCCGTGCGCCCCGCTCCCCATCTTCGTCAGCACTTCAAAGCCCCGGCGGATCGTGCGGCCCTTGCACACTTCCGTTTCGTTCTCCGCGTTGTGAAGTCGAACGAATCGAATCCATGGGAGGCTTTCCGAGAAGCCCCCAGGATGGCAGTGTAGCAAGCAGTCAAGGTAGTACGATGCGACAGTGGAGACGTTTTCGTTGAGTACAACGAAAACGTGCCACTGTGGCGTCGTCTCCACCTTGACGGCTTGCTCTATGTCATCGTGGGGGGCTTATCGGAAAGCTCCATGAGATACGACCAGAGACCTCGAACAGGGAAGAAGTCATGGAACCGTCCGGGGAGGAGCGGACGGGGTTGGGGTTGGGCGAGGGTGGCTTTGGATATCTGCAAAGTAGACTATTCTGCGGTGGTGGTTGGGGTCGGGGCCGCCGTCCTGGCGGGGGGAGGGGCCGGCGTCGTGCCGGCCCGCAACTCCCGCCCTGGCGGCGCAACTTCCGTACCGTTCCGGGTAGAAAATATCTTTGACAAAATGCCTGTTTTTCCGCCTTTTCCGCTTGACACGGATAGTGGACTTTTGTTACACTGAAGGCTGAAAATGAGTGGGCCGGTCAGTGTTGATCGCACCGACCGGCCCGGGCCCCAAACCTTCGTAGAGGTCTGAGTCCAATGAGCATCTTACTGCACGTCACCGTCCGCCGCAACCTCCCCTCCATCTACCGCCGTGGCATCGACCCGCGTTTCAGCCGCGGAGCGCGTGCCGAATGCTGGTTCTGCTCCAGCAGGCTCCGCGAGTGGGCGATCGCCCACGTCGCCGAACGGCACGAAGTGCCCGTCGCCGATGTAGTGGTGATCCGCGTCAACGTGCCGCGTGCCAAGCTCGTCCGCCGCGCGACCGGCAAGTGGACTTGCGCCGGCGTCGTCCGCTCCATCCTCTCCGTGGCCGTCCCCTTCGCCGCCTGAGTGGCTCGCAGCTCCCGCCGGCCCGACGATCGGGCCGGCGGACATCTTATGAAAGGATCAACAGATGAATCCCCGAACATGCAACATCTTCGTCTACATCACCAACGACCAGGGCATGACCAGCCGCTACACCTTGCGGCCGCTGCCTCCCGCCGCCCTCGCCGGCTTCGTCGCCGGCTTCCGCCTATGCAACACCACCAACACCAAGGACACGATGCCGCTCTACGCCGTCTGCCTCGCCGTGGACGGCCAAGCCTCTTGCACCTGCCCCGCGCACGAACACAACGGCAAGTGCAAACACGCCGACGCCCTGGTGGCCGCCGGCTTGCTGCCGGTCGCGCTGATCGGCCTCTTGCAGGACCGCACTCAGCAGCTCAACCAGGCCGAGGCCGCGGTGCAGGCGACGAAGGAGCAGCTGAACGCTGTGTCCGCCCGCGCCGCCCAGCTGCAAACGGCCCTGGCGGCGATCCCGCCGGCCCGGCCGAGTCGCCGGCGCGTGGCGAAGGCCCGAGCGGCTTAGAGACGAAACGGGGCGGGCCGAAGGCCCGCCCCTTCCTCATCACGGAGAGACATTTGGCAAGAATCCGGCCCCGAGTGGAAGAGGCCCGCCAAGCGCTTCTCGACGCCGCCGAGGCGTTCGTAGCCGTCCGCCCGGCCGCGTTCGTCGTGATCGGCACCGGCCCGATCGATGTGATACAGGCCCGCCCGACGGCCACCCCGCCCGAGGGGCTGGGCGAGTACGCCGCCGCGATCCTGCGCGTCTTGAGCGACGTGCCGCAGACGAGTCGGCGGATCGCTCGCCTTCCCACCGTCGCTGGAATTCGTACTTCCGCCGCCAGCTCGCCCTACTGACTGAGACGGGCAGGGTGCGCCGGACTGGCCGAGGCTACAGCCGCCCGCCGGGCCAGTAATCGGATGCTCCACAACCCAACCGCAGGACGATAACACCCAAGAAGGAGGAAGACGACATGGCATCGGTGTACCGGCCAGCTGGCCGGAAGCTCTACCGCATCGAGTTCAAGGACCAACACGACCGCACGCTGACCGTCAGCTCGGGTTGCGTCGATAAGCGGACGGCCGAAGGCCTGGCCCACCTAATCGAGAGGGACGTTCAGTCGATCCAGGCGGGACAGGAGCCGCGGAACCGGCAGGCCACCTGGAAACATCTCGGCCTGGAGCCGCCCCACTCGACGGCGCGAACGTGGGCCGAGGCCGTGCAGTCGTACCTCGACAACCTGGCCCGCCGAGGCTCCAAGCCCGCCGAAACCCATTACCGCGAGGTCCGGCGGAAGCTGAGCCGCATCCAGGCCGAATGCGGTTGGGCGACCCTGATCGCCGTCAAGAGCGCCGACTTCACCCGCTTTCTCGCCCGCCTGGGGGAACAGGGCCGCGCCCCCCGAACCCAGAACAGCTACCAGGAGACGCTCCGGGCCTTCCTGAACTGGTGTGTGACTCCGCAAGATTGGCTGCCCAAGAACCCGATCGCCGGCATGAAAATGGTGAAGGTCGGCCAGGCCGGTCGCCGCCGGCTGCGCCGCGCCTACACGGCCGCCGAGTGGCAAGCCCTCATGCAAGTGGCGCCGGAGCCGCGGCGCACGGTCTACCTCGTCGCCAGCTTCTCGGGCTTCCGCCGTTCCGAGCTGCGCCGTCTGCAAAAGCTGGACTGCACCCCGACCGACCCTTACCCCCGATGGCACGTCCGGGCCGACGTGACCAAGAATGGGCGCAGCGCCGACCTGCCGATGCTGCCCGACTGCGCCGAGGCGCTCCGGCCCGTCTGGGAGAAGCTCAAGAAGCCGACCGCCGCCCTTTTCACGGATCGGTACGGGCGCTGCGCCGTGCCGCACGTCGCCACGCTCCATGAGGACTTGGCCGCCGCCGGCATTCCCCGCCAGGACGCGCGGGGCCGCTGGGCCGACTTCCACAGCTTCCGCTACTTCTTCTGCACCCAGATGGGCGAGCGCTACCCGATCCAGAAGGTGAAGGAGCTGATGCGCCACTCCACCATCACACTCACCGCGGACTTATACACTGACCTGGGCCTGACCGACGTGGCGGAAGCCTGCTGGGCGCTCGAACGGCTCTTCGACCGCCTCCCTACCGCCCGCCCTACCGCCGGGCCTGGATGCGAAAAGGACTCACACCAGCAGTCGGCGTAAGTCCTTATGCAGCGGAGAGGACGGGATTCGAACCCGTGGAGGGGTGTTACCCCCTCACCGGTTTAGCAAACCGGCGCTATCGGCCGCTCAGCCACCTCTCCAAAGTCTTACATTTCTTCGGGTTACGCTAATCTCTCTTTCATGTCGCTACTGTCCTTTACACCCGCTTCTACACCCGATACTCTATTGGGTATGGCCGGGGCGGTTACGACGCCCCGGCCGATGAACACAGTGACACCCGGTAAAGGAGCAGTCGCCATGTCCGACTCTCATCCTACCGCGCCCGCCCGGCCAAACAAGCCCTCCCCTGACTTCCCGCTGTTCCCCCATGCCGCGGGCGTCTGGGCCAAGAAGATCCGAGGGAAGATGCATTACTTCGGGCCTTGGTCCGATCCCGACGGCGCCCTGGCGAAGTACCTGGAACAGAAGGACGCTTTGCACGCCGGCCGCAAACCCCGTGAGTCGTCGGCCGGCGCGACCGTCAAGGACGCGGCCAACACCTTCTTGAACCACAAGCAAGCGCGACTCGACGCCGGCGAGCTTTCTCCGCGCACCTTCGCCGAGTACCGTGAGACATGCGACCTGATCGTGTCCGAATTCGGTAAGCGGCGACTGCTCGACGACATCGACGCCGCGGACTTCACGGCGCTGCGGGACAAGATGGCGAAGCGGTGGGGGCCGGTTCGCCTCGGCAACACGGTCCAGCGGGTCCGCTCCGTCTTCAAACACGCCCTCGACGCCGGTCTCACCGAACGGCCGGTGCGGTTCGGACCCGGCCTAACGCGGCCCTCGGCGAAGGTGCTGCGCCTTCACCGGGGGAAGCAGGGGCCGAAGCTGTTCACGGCCGACGAGGCCCGGCGGCTCATTGCCGCCGCCAGCCAGCCCCTCAAGGCAATGTTCCTGCTGGCTATCAACGCTGGGTTCGGCATGGCCGACTGCGGCGCGCTGCCGCGGTCGGCCTTGGATCTCGACGCGGGCTGGGTCGATTTCCCCCGGCCCAAGACCGGAATCCCCCGCCGATGCGCCTTGTGGCCGGAGACGGTCGAGGCCGTTAAAGAAGCGCTGGCGCTGCGCCCGGAGCCGAAAGACCCCGCCCACGCTGGGCTTGTCTTCCTCACGCGCCAGGGCCGTCCCTGGGCCAAGACGACCGCCAGTTCGCCCGCGGTGTACAAGGTGTCCCGGCTGCTGCGCCGCCTCAAGATAAACGGGAGGAAAGGACTCGGTTTTTACACATTCCGCCACGTCTTCCGCACCGTCGCCGACGAGGCGAAGGACCAGCCGGCCGCCGACTTCATCATGGATCACGCCCGCGACGACATGGCGAGCGTCTACCGCGAGCGCATCGGCGACGAACGGTTGAAGGCCATCGCCGACCATGTGCGCGCCTGGCTGTTCGTGGAGAAAGGAAGCGAGCGCTGAGGCCAGCTGTAGCGCGTCAGGACGGCCCCGCCAAGGCTAGGCGGCGATTCTGGACGGCTCGCCTCCAAAGTTCCGGGTCAAGTCGTTGGTCCGGACGTTGCCTCTTCAGGCGGGCTGCCTCGGTTAGAATGATCGTGACTGGAAAGGCCGGACTGATCCCCCGGTCTGGGGTTGGGCAGTGCGTGGCGGTTTCCTCACTCCGCCGCCGCTGCCCAGCCCCGCCCCGGTCGAGAGTGAGGACCGCATGCCCCCGTTGAACGACGCTTCACGCCGCCATTCCGAGGATGATGCTGCGAACCTCGCCGGGCGGCTGCGTTCGGTCCTGGCCGAGTTGCGGCGGCTTCACGACGACTTGGTTCGCCGCAGCATCCGTGCGGGTGGGCCACTATTGCCCGACGCTGACTTGGCCCGACTGTGGGAGTTGGATAATCGGGTAGAATGGCTGGCAAGCCAACTGGGTATCACGCGCCCCGACGCCGGCAATCCTGTCCCTCACTTCCACGAACGCGGCTGGACGCGCATTCTCTATCAGGCTGGACGCGCATTCTCTATCACAAGACAGGCCACGGGACGCGGCTGGTTGGCGGGGCGAACTGGGAAGCTGGATTGGATCGGCTGGCCGCCCTTGCTGCCGCCGTCGAGGCCCAAGCTGCCGCGCACCCACCCGTCATCTCCGAAACCCGTCCGACTGACACACAGGAGATTCCTACGGAGCGGTCGGCGGACGCCCCGGCGGTGGAGTTGCTGGCCGGCCGGCCAACTGACACGCAGGAGATTCCTCCTGAACCCTCCGACGGCCCGACGGGCTTCGACTGCTTTCGCTTGGAGTGCTGGCAGTTCGCCGACCTGACTCCAATCGAAATGAAGTTGTTGGATCGCCTGTGGAACAAGGGTCGATTCCGGGGCGATGAAGGCTACGTCGCGGACACGGAGGCGGTGCGGGCCGTCTACGGCGAAACGCCCGGCGACTTCGCGGAGAAACTGGATGCTGCGAGGAAGCGCCTGAACCGCAAACTCGTGGCAGAATCCGATGGGGCCGTGAGCATCTCCTCCCGACGCAACCAACACAAGCGCCTGCACTACCGACTGGACGTGAACCCGCCAGCGGGGACAAAAGGGGGACAACAGGAGTACGCGCCTGTTCCTTGATTTGTCCCCTTGCTCACTACCAGAATTGCCTCCGTGAAAGCAAATGCGGAGGTTCGCGTGTCTCACCAGACCGGCAATCTGCTCGACGCAATCCCAGACCCACCGGCCATCCGCTACCGACTCGCGCAGCTGATGCGTGAGCAAGACCTGCTGTGCGCCCTGCTGCGGGTCGCCGAGCGCAATCAGCAAGGTCAGACCGCGCTAACGGCGCGGCGGGAGGCGACGCATGCCCGATGACCAGACGCGCGGCTATACCGTCGCCGATGTGGCCGCCCGCTACCGGGTCGGCGAGGACAAGGTGCGCGTCTGGGTCCGCCGCGGCGAGTTGGCAGCGGTCAACGTGGCCGCGTCCCTCAGCGGTAAACCACAGCTGCGAATTACCGCGGAATCGCTCGTCGCGTTCGAGCGGAGGCGAAACGCCGGCCCGCCGCCTACTGATCGCTGCGCAAAGGTGGTCAAGTTTTCTCAAGGGCCAAACCAGCCTGGGCAAAGAAGGATTGGACCAGACGCGGTCTCTGGCGAAGGCGAGCGACAGCTAGGTGGAATTGCTCGTGCAATTCCTCCAAGTCGCGGCACACGACGTTGGCCATCTGGACATCCTTGAGGTGATGCCCACCGCCTTCGTCCCACGGGTTGAGATCCGGGGCGTAGCCCGGCAGCGTCTCCCGCCAGACCCGGCCGGGTAGGCCGGCCACGAACTCCCGGACGGCCACCCGGCGGTGGATGGGCGAGCCATCCCAGATCACCAACAACCGCTGGCCTGCCACACGCAGCAAGTGCTTGAGGGACTCGATGCTATGCATCCCGTTGAGCGACTCCTGCCGCGCCAGGGTGTACACCTTCCCCTCGGGCGTCATGCCGCCCATGACCGACAGGTGGTTGCGCGTCTGCTTCTCGCGGATCACCGGCGTCTGCGCCTCGGGGGCGTAGGTGCGGACCAGCCCCGGCAGCAGGTAGAACCCCGATTCATCCTCGAAAACCAGCACCCGGTGCTCGCGCCGCGCCCGCCGGCGCAGCTCGGGCCAGACCTCGGCGCGCCAGCGCTCGATAGCCTGCTCGTCGCGCTGGACGGCCCGCCGGATCGGCGCCTGGGGCGTCCACTGCAACTCCCGGAGCAGGCGGCTGACGTGGTCCTTGTGGTACGAGACGCCGAACTCTTCCTTGATGACGCGGGCGATGCGGGCGCAAGTCCAGACGTGGCCGCGGAAGCCGTAGGCCTCCGGCCCGTGCCAGAGGTATTCGGGGATCAAGCGCCTCTGGGCGGGGGAGAGCTTGGGGGGGTGGCCAGGCGAGCAACGCGCCAGCAGGGCTTCGGGGCCGGCGTCGCGGGCGCGGGCGAGCCAGCGGCTGACGGTTTCCTCGCGGGCGCCCAAGGCATCCGCGATGTCTCGCTGAGACCAGCCTTGTTGCTTCAGGGTCAACGCTCGCAACCTCCGCCACTCACGCCAGTCATCAGGGATGATGTCCGACGCATCCATACCCCTATTCTATCGGTTGAAAAACTTGACCGCCTTTGCGCAGCGGTCAGTAAATGCGCTGGGGGAGGCCGCCCGGAAGAACGCCTCGAAGTTCGGCAGCAGCCGCTCCGGCCGCCACGCCTCCGCCGCGGCCAGGCAACGCCTTCTCTCCGCCTCGAAAAAGGCGGCGTCGTCAAAGAGACGGACGATCGTATCCATCCACGGTCCCACTTCTTCCGCCGTCGGCGCCAGGCGGACCTCCGGCGTGTACCGCGCCGGCACGTCGAACAGGAAGCCCGCCCCGGCCAGCGTCTCCGGCAGTGCCCCGCGCCGGCTGGCCAGTACGGGAATCCCGTTGATGAGCGCCTCGGCGGCGACCCGGCCGAACGACTCCCGCCAGAGCGAGGGCATGAGGATCGCTTTGCTGACCCGGTAGAAGTCGCGCGGGTCGGGCGTGTTGCTCATGACGTGGAGGTTCGTGAGGCCGCTCAGGTCGAGGTTCGTTCGACCGACCCAGCCGGCGCGGCCGCGCCCCTCCACGACCAGCAAGGGGATGTCCGGTCGCCGTCGGCCGAGTTCGAGGGCGATGCGGGCGAAGACGGTCACGCCCTTGTTCGGCTCCGGGTTGACGAAAGTAACATAGCGGCCTTGTACGTCGGGACAGCGGACGCGCGACCAGTCGAACACGTTGGGGATGGCCGTGCAATCGAGGCCCAACGCCTTGCGGTAGTGGTCCCGCGCGAAGCGCGACGGCGTCCAGACGGCGTCCACCGGGCGGAACAAGGCCGCGTCGTGGTAGGCGAAGTTGTGCAGGCAGAAAACGACCGCCAGACCGCGGCGTTTCGCCCGAGCGATGACCTCCCTGGCCAGATCGTCGCCTCCGTAGGTGAGCAGCAGGTCGGGCCGAAAGCGGTCCATCACGCCGTCCAGGACGCGCAGGAAGTCGTCGGCTCCCGCACGGATGGGAAGGGTGCTATTACCCTGCGTCGGCGGTTCGTAGAGGGTAACGGGTACGCCGCGTATCGGCAGGTTGTAGAGGCGGAAGCTCGCGCCGCTTGGGGCGGTGTGGACCTCGAAGGAGAGTCCGTGGTCGTGCAATAACTGCTCCAGCCGCGGTGCCGCTTCGGAGTCCAGTCGCGGGCCGGAAAGAACGCCGCAGGCCCAACCGCGGGCCGCCAACAGCTCCAGCAGGTCGCGGGTCGCCTGGGCCGCACCGCTGGACGGGTCGAGGTAGCAGTGGTACGAGCAGAAAAGCAGTCGTGGATCGGCCCGATTTTCAGTGGCCACGTTGTTCACGTTCGCCTCTCCACTCCCGCGTTGCGCCAACCTCCCTCAACCCGCCTTCATCTGCATTATGCGGCCGTTCCTCCCCTGGCACGGCCCCGGTCGCAGGTCGTATCATGGCAACAGCCCCGCGGCCGCCCCGACCGACGGAATTCCGCCTATGTCCCGCTACCTCATCGGCATCGACCTCGGCACCACCAACAGCGCCCTCGCCTACATCGACCTCCAACACGCCACGCGCGACGGCCGCATCGACGTCCGCCCCTTCCCCGTGCCGCAGCTCGTCGCGCCCGGCGAGATGAAGGAGCGGCCGCTGCTGCCGTCGTTCCTCTACCTGCCCGGAGCGCACGACCTGCCGCCCGGCTCCGTCGCGCTGCCGTGGGATCCGAACCGCAACTACGCCGTCGGCGAGTTCGCCCGCAACCACGGCGGCCGCGTCCCCGGCCGGCTCGTCAGCTCCGCCAAGTCGTGGCTGTGCCATTCCGGCGTGGACCGCTCCGCCGCCCTGCTGCCCTGGAGCGCCCCGCCCGACGTGCCGCGCATCTCCCCGGTCGAGGCGTCCACCCGCTACCTCCGCCATCTCGTCGAGAGCTGGAACTGGAAGATGGCGAAGGACCGGCCCGACGACCGCCTGGAAAAGCAGGCCGTCGTGCTGACGGTGCCGGCGTCGTTCGACGACGTGGCCCGCAACGCTGACCGTCGAGGCGGCGGCCAAGGCCGGGCTGGAAAACGTCGTGCTGCTGGAGGAGCCGCAGGCCGCGTTTTATTGCTGGCTGGTGACGCACTCGGCGAAGGAAGCCGCGTCGCTCAAGCCCGGCGCCCGCTGCCTGGTCGTGGACGTGGGCGGCGGCACCAGCGATTTCAGCCTCATCGGGGCGGTCGAGGAGAAGGGCGAGCTGGGCTTCGTGCGCCAGGCCGTCGGCGATCACCTGCTGCTCGGCGGCGACAACATGGACCTGGCACTGGCCAAATACGTCGAGACGAAGCTGCCGGGGGCCGGCCGGCTGGACGCCGCGCAGTACGGCCTGCTGACGCAGGCGTGCCGTCAGGCCAAGGAGACGCTGCTCGGGCCGAACGCGCCGGCGACCGTGCCGGTGACGGTGGTCGGCCGCGGCCGGGCCGTCATCGGCGGCACGCTGCACACGACGCTGTCGCCGGAAGAGGTCCGCAAAGTCGTTTTCGACGGCTTCTTCCCGAAGACGCCGCGCGACGCCGAGCCGGGCCGTGGGGCGCGGACGGGGCTGCACGAGATGGGCCTGCCCTACGTCAGCGACCCGGCCGTGACGCGCCACCTGGCGGCGTTCCTCAAGAACCAGACGCGGGACGGCGCCGAGGAGGGGCCGGCCGCGCTCCTGTTCAACGGCGGCGTCTTCCAGCCGGCCTCGCTGCGCGAGCGGCTGCTGGAAGTGATGCACGGCTGGTACGATCAGCGCCGGTCGGCCGTGGCAGCCGCTGGTGCTGACCAACCCGTCGCTCGACCTGGCCGTGGCCTGGGGCGCCGCCTACTTCGCCTGGCTGCGGCACACCGGCGGCCGGCGCATCGGCGGCGGCATCGCCCGGTCGTACTACATCGCCGTCGAGAGCGACGGCGGGCGGTAGGGGCGGGGCAACCCCGCCCCTACTGACCGTGGTGTGCGTCGTGCCGCAGCACCTGGAGGAGGGGCAGGAGATCGAACTGGAGAAACCGGAGCTGGAACTGGCGCTCGGCCAGCCGGTGACGTTCCCGCTGTACACCTCGACGGTTCGCTCCGACGACCGGGCCGGCGACGTGCTGACGGTGGCGCCGGACCAGCTGTTGCAGATGCCGCCGCTGCACACGATCCTGCGCGGCGGCAAGCGGAGCGGGGCGAAGCACGTGCCGGTGACGCTGGCGGCGCGGTCCACGGCCATCGGCACGCTGGAACTGTTTTGCGTGGCGAAGGAGGGCGGCAACCGCTGGCGGCTGGAATTCAACATCCGCGATCTGGTAAAGCCGCCGCCCGCCGGCGAGCCGGGGGCGTCAACCCCCGGAGACGACGGCGCGGCGGCCCTGACGGACGTGTGGCCGGAGGCGCAGGTGCAGGAGGCGGCCCGGCTGATCCGCGAGGTCTATGTCGGGCGAGAGCGGGACGACGCCGCAGGAGTTGACCAAGGCGCTGGAGGCGGCGCTGGACGCCCCGCGGCACGATTGGCCGACCGGGTTGTGCCGGCGGCTGTGGGAGTTCCTGTCGGAGGTCGCGGACGAGCGGCGCCGTTCGCCGGCCCATCTGGTGCGCTGGTCCAACCTGGTCGGCTACTGCCTGCGGCCCGGCTTCGGCGACCCGATGGACCGGTTCCGCATCGAACAGCTCTGGAAGATGATGGCGGCCCCGCCGCGGCCGGGGTCGGGCGCGCGTCGCCGGAGGGCGGGGCCGACTTCTGGATCCTGTGGCGCCGCGTGGCCGGCGGCCTCAATCCCACGCTTCAGCGGTCCCTCTACGATCGTTTGCGGCCGGTGCTGCTGCCCGGCAAGGGCAAGGCCGGTGCCAGAGCCGAACCCGAACGAACTGGCCGAAATGTGGCGGGCCGCGGCGAGCCTGGAACGGACTCGACGTGAAGGCGAAGGAGGCGCTGGGCGACGCGCTGCTGAAGTCGTTGAAGCGCAGCCCGACGCCGACCTACGGCTTCTGGTCGCTGACGCGGCTGGGGGCGCGGGCGCTGATCTACGGCCCGCTCAACGCGGTGGTGCATCCGCAGACGGCGGAGCGCTGGCTGGACGCGATCCTCGGCTTCGAGCCGGGCAACCCGAGCGAGCGCATGGGCTGGGCGTTTCTGCCTGTCGCAGCTGGCCCGCCGCACCGGCCAGCGCGCCCTGGACGTGGACGACAGCCATCGCCGAAGTGTGCTGATCCGCGCTGCGCGGCCAGAGCGTGCCGGAGCATTGGGTGCGCATGGTCGAGGAGGTGTCGGAGTTGGAGCAGGAGGAACAGGGGCAGATGCTCGGCGACTCGCTGCCGATCGGATTGCGGCTGCTGAAACCGGAGGAGTAACGGGAGGTTCGCCGGTTCATCCGCAGTCGCCGCGAACGCGGCGCGTTGGGGAGGGCGGAACATGTTGCGCAGCAGAGCGCGGACGGCGAAGGTCTCACCCCACGCGCCAGCCCGTTCCTCC
This sequence comes from uncultured Planctomycetaceae bacterium, assembly GCA_963771935.1. Classification (GTDB taxonomy): domain Bacteria; phylum Planctomycetota; class Planctomycetia; order Gemmatales; family Gemmataceae; genus UBA4732. The sequence continues at coordinate 151,585 of CAVYVK010000002.1, forward strand.
CGGCCGGTCCTCCAGCGTGACGCCGATTTCCGCCAGCCGCTTGCGGATCAGGTCGGCCGTTGCGAAGTTCTTGGTCTTGCGCGCCTCGGCCCGCAGGTCGATCAGCAGCTGCATCAGGCCGACGACGAGCCGATCGTCGCCGCCCTTCGCCGCGACCACGGATTCATGGAAGACGCCGAGGATCTGACTCAACTCCTTCAGAATCTTCACTCCCTCCGTGAACTCCGCTTTCGCTTTCGGGTCGGCCGATTGGTCTTCCAGCTTCCGCTCGTCGGCGAAGCGGTTCAGCCGGTTGAGCAGTTCGTACAGGACGCCGACCGCGCCGCCGGTGTTGAAGTCGTCGTCCATGCACTCCAGGAAGCGCTCGCGCAGGCCGCCGACCTCCTGGAGGAACGGCCCGTCGCCGCGGAACTCGCCGCGCCGCGTCGGGGCGTCGATCCGGTGAAAGCTCGTCCCCGTGACGCGCTCATACCGCTCAAAGAAGCGGTAAAAAGTCTTCAAACTTCTCTCGACTTCCTGGAGCCGCTCCTCGCTGTACTCGATCGGACTGCGGTAGTGGGTGCTGAGGAGCAGGAAAGCGCACCGTCTCTGGGTGGAATTTCTTCAGGAGATCGACGACGTTGACGACGTTGCCGACCGAGCCGGCCATCTTGGCCGTGCCCATCTTCAGCAGGCCGTTGTGCATCCAGTGGCGCGCGAAGGTCTGGCCGGTGTACGACTCCGACTGGGCCAGCTCGTTTTCGTGATGGGGGAACTGGAGGTCGAGGCCGCCACCGTGGATGTCGAGCGTCTTGCCGAGGTACTTCATGCTCATGGCGGAGCATTCGATGTGCCAGCCCGGCCGGCCCGGCCCCCACGGACTGTCCCAGGCCGGCTCGCCCGGCTTGGCGCCCTTCCACAAGGCGAAGTCGCCGGGGTTGCGCTTGCGGTCGCTCACCTCGATCCGGGCGCCGGCCTCCATCTGCTCCGGGTCGCGGTGGCACAGCTTGCCGTAGTCGGCGTCCCGGCTCACGTCGAAATACACGTCCCCCTGCGAGGCGTAGGCGTAGCCCTGGTCGATCAGGCCGCGCATAATCTCGATCATTTCGGCAATGTGTTCGGTGGCCCGCGGCATGAGGTCGATGCCAGCCACGTTCAGCTTTTTCAGACAATCGAGATAATCCGCCGTCATCCGCTCCGCCAACTCCTTGACCATCACGCCCAGCTCCCTGGCGCGGACGATCAGCTTGTCGTCCACGTCAGTGATGTTGACGACGAACGTGACCTGATAGCCGACGTAGGCCAGGTAGCGCTTGACCGTGTCGAAGATGACGGGGCCGACCATGTGGCCGATGTGGCTGGGCTTGTAGACGGTCGGCCCGCAGACGTACATGCCGACCTTGCCGGCCTCGACCGGGACGAACTCCGTCTTCTCCTTGGTCAGCGTGTTGTAGACGCGCAGGGCCATGTCGATTCCTTCATGGGTTGAGTTGGTCGATCAGCGCCACGGCCTGACAGGCCATCGCCTCGGCGCGGCCGATGTGGCCGACGCGCTCGCCGGTCTTGGCCTTGACGTTGACGGCCTCGGTGGGCAGGCCGAGCAGCCGGGCGAGGTTGGCGCGCACCGCCTCTTTGACGGGGCCGAGTTTCGGCTCCTGGGCGAACACGATCACGTCCACGTTGACCACGCGCCAGCCGGCGCGGTCAGGCGCGCGAGGGTTTCGCTCAGGAAGAGGGCGGAGTCGGCGCCCTGCCAGCGCGGGTTCGTGTCGGGGTAGGCGTCGCCGATGTCGCCGAGGCCGGCGGCGCCGAGCAGGGCGTCGGTGACGGCGTGCAGCACGACATCGGCGTCGCTGTGTCCGGCCAGGCCGCGCGGGTGCTCGACGCGGACGCCGCCGAGCAGGAGCGGTCGGCCGGGTTCGAGCCGGTGGGTGTCGTGACCGATGCCGACGCGCATGCGACGGAGCCTCCCGAACCGGAGCGGGCCGGCCCCGGCGGATGGATTGTAACGGTCGGCGGTTCGCGCGAAAAGACTGCCTCACGGCCCCATGTGTGCGGAGGAGCAGACGCCGTAGATTCGGCCGTCGCGCACCTCGACGGTGATGTCGGGATTGAACAGGACGCGCTGACGGGATTCGACGCCGCTCGCGGTTCGCACGTGCAGCTCCGGGGCGGACACGCTCCCCTTCGCGCACAGCACGAGCTGCCCGGGTTTCGCTGCGCGGCCGACGCCGGTAAAGTGGATGTCCTGACGCAGGAAGTATTCCGTATCCAACCGATCCGCCTCCTCCTGTGAAACCGGCCCATTGGGGGCGGCGGTCGGCGGGCCGAGGAGCGCAGCAGCGGCGGGGTCGCCCTTGTTCTTGAGCTGCATGAACTGGGCGCAGAGGCGCTCCTCCGGCGTGGTCGGCACCTGCGACCAGTCCTGGGGAGGGGATTCGACGACGGCCGGAGGAGTTCCCGACGAGGGACCGACGGACGGCTTACAGCCGTTGAGCAGCAGCACGGCGCTGAAGACTATCGCGATCCATCGGAAAGAGGACGAGAGATTTTTCATGGATGCCCCTTCATTCGCGGCGCTGATCGTTTAGCCGCGACCCGGAGGGGAGCGCCGGGGGGCGAGCGCTCCCCTCCGGGTCGCGGCTATAGCTCGTCAGGAAAGTAATGCGCGGTGTGCCACGGCTGTGTCAGCCGTGTTTGGGCCGCCCAACACGGCTGACACAGCCGTGGCACACCGTATCCACCCGTGCATTACTTTCCTGAAGACCGATAAACGATCAGGCGATGCTTCCGCAGAGCGGCCAGCGTCCGCGAAAACTCCTCTGGCAGCGGCGCCTCGATTTCCAGCAGGTTGCCGTGCTTGGGGTGACGGAACCGCAGCCGCTGGGCGTGCAGCGCCTGCCGTGTCAGCAGCTCCTCGTCCGCCGTCCCTTCGGGCAGCGGCGCCAGGTCCGACAACCGCACCCGGTCGCGGCCGCCGTAGGTCTTGTCCGCCAGCACCGGACAGCCGACGCTGGCCAGGTGGACGCGGATCTGGTGCGTCCGTCCCGTGCGCGGCTGGATGCGGCAGAACGTGAAGCCGCGGAAACGTTCGATCACTTCATAATAGCTGCATGCGTCGCGCGCGTCCTCGTCCTCGTCGTCGGCGATGGTCATCTTGACGCGGTCGCTGGGGTGGTGGCCGATGCGGCCCTCGATGTAGTCGCTGTCGCGGTCCAGCACGCCGGCCGTCAGTGCGACGTACTCCTTGAAGACCTTTCGCGTCTCGAACTGCATACTCAGGTCGCGGTGGGCCGTGTCTTGCTTGGCGATGATGATGACGCCGCTGGTGTCGCGGTCGAGGCGGTGGACGATGCCGGGGCGGTAATCGCCGTTGGCGTTGCTCAGCTGGTCGAAGTGGAAGCGCAGGGCGTTGACCAGCGTGCCGGACCAGTGGCCCTTGGCCGGGTGGACCACCATGTCGGCCGGCTTGTTGACGACGGCCAGGAATTCGTCCTCGTAAAGGACCTCCAGCGGGATGTCCTCGGGGACCGGCGTCCGGGTGGCTCGGGGCCGGCGGCGTGACGCGGATGTGGTCGCCGTGGCGGACGCGGTAGCTGGCCTTGGTCGGCTTGCCGTTGACCGAGACGCCGCCGGCGTCGATGACGCGGCGCACCACGGATCGGCTCAGGTCGGGGAACGACCCGGCGAGGTACTGGTCGAGGCGCATGTCGTCCATCCGGCACTTGGCCGTCAGCTCGACGACGCGCCCCTCGGCGTCGGGAAGGGCGGGGGTTGGTTCCATAACACGGACGAGCCGCGGCCTTTCACTGGGGCGACGCGGGCGGCTTGAATTCGGCGGCGAGCGCGTCGATCTCTTTTTTGGTGTTCGGGTCGTCCAGGGCCTTGATGCGCGCCTCGGCCTCGCGCGTCAGAGGGCTGGGAGGAGACTCCTTCGCCAGCCGTTCGTAGAACTGATGGGCCTTGTCGGGGTCGCCGAGCATCTCGTTGGCCTTGGCCGCCCCCATCAGGCTCTCTTGCATCAGCGCCGGCACGTCGCCGGACTCGCGCACCAGTTTTTCGTAGGCGTCGCGGGCCTTTTGGATTTGCGGCCCGGCCTCGGCGCGGGAGATGGAACCGAGATCGGCGACGGCCCGCATCTGCCGCCGCGCCGCCTCCGCCAGGGCGAAACGCGCCTGCACGGACCCCTGCTGGTTGGGATCCTCGGCGAACCGTTCGAGGTCGGCCGTCGTCGGCGGCGTCTCGTACTTCTTCACCCACAGTTCCGAGTTGGTCGCGTTGGCGCTGGAGGTGAACCAGAACCACGAACCGACCAGGGCGGCGCCCAGGAGGACGACGACCAGGATCAGCCACGTCGATCGGGACGGCGGCGTCTGGACCGCCTTGAGGAAGCCCTTCCACCACTCGGCGAGGAGGGATTCGTCTTCCTTGTGATGATGCTCCACCGTCATGCGGATCCTCCCCGCGCGATCCTCTCAACCCCTTGTCGGACGAACGATTAGGTAATGATAGAAGGGCGGCGCCGCGCGGTCAATGCGAAAGGAACGCGGGTAGTCCTGAACGGAGGGCGGATCCTCCCGCCGCCGTTTTCCGTGCTAGGCTTTCCGCAAAGGGATCATCGCACCGTTGCGTCGGGGAAGTCTCATGCTTGGACCGCTGCCGGTTTCGGTCGAGTGGCTGTTGTGGGCGGCCGCGGCGCTCGTCGCCGTGTGGATTCTCACGCCTCTGTTGTTCATGATGCTCGGCCTGACGCGCGTCGGCTTCCGCATCCTCGGCGGCCCGGAGACGATCCAGCCGACCGACGGCGACCCGCAGTACGACGACCTCTTCGAGCGCCTGCGCGAACTCGGCTTCGAGCCGCTCGGCTCGCGCCAGGAATTCGGCTGGTTCGCCAACTGGCACTGGCACAAAGCCTACCCACCCGGCCGCGTCTTCGGAACCCCCGCGCGCGACTGCTTCGTCACCTTGTACCGCATCTTCGACGGTCAGCCGTGGCGGTTGAGCTTCCACACCGTATTCAGCGACGGGTCCCTGGTATCGACGGCGAACCAGATGCCCGACTTCCGCATCGACATGACCGGTTATCGCCGCTGGGGAAGCGTGACGCCGGACCTGGCGGAACTGCTGCGCCTGCACCGCGGGGCGGCCGAGCATTGCGGCCACGGCCTGGAAGTCGCTCGCCTCGACATGGAGGGCGTCTGCGCGGCGATAACTCGCCACAGCGGTCGGTATCTACGATCCAAAAGGCTGGAGCTAGGATTGAGCGGCCTAGTGGGGCCTTTGCTGTTGGCCGGCCTTTGGGCGACTCTCGGATGGAATGTCGGATTTGACCAGTGGGAAGCGCCGGCCGCCATCGTCCTGGCCGTCGTGCTGTACAAGGTGCTGCAACGGGAGCTCGTCCGGAAGGCCGCGAAACATTCGTGGGACCGCGACCGCGAGCGCGCCTGGCGGAGCAATGGCGAAGCAGCCGAGAGCGCCTGGGAAATCGTTCCTGGGAGCCGCGACCGTGAGGGAGTCGGCGCGGTGCAACGACCGCGCCCGCTCCCTCACGGTCGCGGCTCCGACAGGGCACGGTCACGCCGCCTGGGCCGAAGGGCTTTCCGCTTCTTCCATCAGCAGGCCGGCGACGCGCTCGACTTCCTCGCGCAGTCGTGCAATCACTTGTTCATCCTGCTCACGATGGGCCTGGAGCCGTTGCAGCTCCAGCCGGCGGCGCTCCTCGTCGTCCTCGGCCGCGATCCGTCGCTCTTCCCACGCCGCCTGTTCGCGCGTCTGTTCCTCCCGCCGCGCGGCCAACTCGTCCTGCTGCCGCCGCAGGAACCCAGCCAACTCATCCAGCCGTCCGCTCTCGGCGCGGAGGCTTCTGCGCACGGCCTCCATCTGCCGCTCGGACACCTTGATCCGGGCCAGGTTCCAGCGCTGCAGCCGTTCCATGCGGCGTTCGGCCTGCGCCGAGTGAGAGGACTTGCCGACGACCTCCAGGCGGAGTTGTTCGACCGCCAGGGTTCGCGCGGCCAGGTCGCGCTGGTCCTGCGCCAGCTCCGTCCGCCGCTGCTGGCACTCCTCCCACAGGGCGACGTACTGCCGGCGCAGGCCCTCGCACCGCGCTCGCGCCGCGGCCAACTCTTCCGCCTCGTGGCCGCGCTGCACCTCGCGCCGCCGGGCCAGGCCTGGAGTCGTTGCAGCTGGAGGCCGGCCGCCTTCTCGCGCGCCTGAATTTCCGCCGTCAACGCCGTCCGCTCCGCCTCCCCCGCCAGGTCGCGCGCCTTCAGCCGCGCCTGCCATCCCTCCAGTGAATAGTGCATCTGAGAGAGCGATTGTTGACGTTGGCGGCAATCGGCCGTCGCGGCGTCGAGTCTCCGCTCCTGGACCAATAGGCGCTGCTCCCGCTCGTACAGCACTCGGCCGGCCGCTTCCATCTCGGCCAACGACTGCTCGCGGCCCCGCCGCCATTCCTCCTGCACCCGCAGCAGCGCCTGCCACTGTTCCAGCAGGTGAGCGCGCTGGTCGGCGAGGCGATCCGTCATGCGCTCCAGGGAGGCGGCCCGCGCGTCGCCGTCCGAGGGCGACGGTTCCGCGGCGGGCGCCGGAAGCAGGATCGGGGCCGGGATTTCCGTCCCCCGCTCCGCCCGCAGCCGGGCGATCGCCGCCTCTTCCTCCGCTAACTTCTCGCGCTGGCTGCGGATGCGCGCTTCCAGGCCGGCGCTCTCGCGGTACAGCTCGGTCAGCGCCAGCCGCACCGACCGCTCGCGGCCGGCCCAGGTGTGCTCGGACTCCGCCAGCGCGGCCGCACGGGCGTCAAGCTCACGGTCGCGCCGGTCGCGCTCGGCGCGTTCCTGGTTGAGGCACGCTTCCCACTGCTGCTGCGCCAGCGCCAGCTCCTGCCCCTGCTCGCGCGCCTGCCGTCGGGCCAGCTCCGCCTCGCCGTTGAGCCGAAGCCGCTCGGCGATCAACGCCCCGCGCGTGCGGTCCAGCTTCGCGGCCTCCTGCTGCAAACGACTCTCGCGAGCCGACAAGTCCTTTTCCTGCCGCGCCAGGTCGTCGCCCTTCTGCTCCCAGTGCCGGCGACTGCGGCGCCGCAGTCGCTTGCGCAGCTCCACCAGTCGCTGCCGTTCCGCGCGGGCCTGCTTGGCGATCGCCGCGGCGGCGGCGCGCTCGTCATGCAGTTCCCTGCGGATCACGGCCTGTTCCGCCTCGGCCGCGGTACGCGCGGCCTGGAACGCCTCGCGCTCCTGGCGCGTCTGCTCCTGGAGCTCCAGCAAACGACAGCGCCGTTCTTCCAGGCGGCCCGCCAGCTGCTCTTCCTGCTGTTCCAGCGCCCGCGCCGCTGGTGCAGGCGCGTTTCCTCCTCATTCAGCGCCGTCTGCTGGGCGACCACCGCGGCGGCCTGGACGCGCAGCGCGTTGCGCTCGGCTTCCACGGCCTGTTCCCCCAACGGGGCGATCGCTTCGAGGCGGAACCGGAACGGGCCAACGGCGATCTCATCGCCGTCTCGGAGAGAGAGGAGAGATGCGGGCTTATCGTTGACGAGGACGTCGCCGTCGCCGGCGAGATCGCGGAGGTGAAAGCCGTTCGGCCCATGAACGAGCGCGGCGTGCAGCGGCCGAACGCCCTCGACGGTCAGGCGCACCTCGCAGCCGGGCGCCTGTCCGAACAGGGTGAGCGGATCGGTCAGCGGCCGGCGGGCGCCTTTGAGCCGGCCGTTGACGACGACCAGTTCCCCCGGCGGGGCGGCGCCGCCGGACGACGGCGGAGTTTGGGGGGCTTCCATGCGGCGATTCCTCCGGCGGCCCAGCTGGCGAGTCTTCTAGAGTTATCGGCCGGAGGAGAGGCGCTGGATGAGAAATGAAGGGGTCAGGAGTTCGCCCCTCGTTCCCGAACAGAGTTCGGGAACGAGGAGAAGACAAAATAGGTCTTATAGGATCTATTCGTCCCCTTACTTGACCACGCGAGTGATCATTTTGTCGTACACCTCTTCGCGGTTGAGGCCCACGGTCTGATCGACCGGCTGGTCGCCGCCGTTGAACAGCATCACCAGGGGGATGGACGAGACGCGGTAGGTCGCGGCGATGTCCTGGGCCTCATCGACGTTGAGTTTGCCGACCTTGACCTTGCCGGCGTACTTGTCGGCCAGCTTGTCGATGGTCGGTCCCAGCGCCCGGCACGGACTGCACCAGCCGGCCCAGAAATCCACCAGCACCGGCTTGTCGCTCTGGACCACTTCCTTTTCCCAGTTGGCGTCGGTCAGTTCCAGCACATTGGCGTTGGCCATGACAAATCCACCTTTCTCGCAGCAGGGTGCGGAGTCCGCCCTCCGTAACCGGAATCGGCTGACGCTCCGTGTCTTCATTATACGAACGAGTCAAATTACCGGGACGCCCCTCCGCACTTTCCCTTGCTTTTCCCTTTTTCCTGTCCCATGCTTAAAAGGATTCGCCCGCTCGCCCCCCTTGCGCGAGGACAGGACGTATGCGCTTCCGGGTGTGGCCGACGGCGGCCGGCCTCGTTCTGACGACCGCGCTCCTGACGGTTCTTCTCTTTTTCCTGGAATGGTCGTGCGCCGATGTGGAACAAACGGCGGGCATGGCGCTGCCGCCGTCGTGGGCGCTGCTGGGCGTCGCGGCCCTGCTCACGGCCGCCGTCGGACTTTTCGCCGTATGGCGCGTCCACCGCCGATTCCGGCGGACGCTTCAGGATCTCGCCGCTCGCATCGCCTCCGTCCAGAAGAACCCCTCGCACCAGCCCTTCGCTCCGGGCGCTGACGCGACCCGGCTCGCCAAATCTCCGGGCGCTGACGCGACCCGGCGCGCGGCGACCTGCCGCTGGTCTTCAGCCAGCTGGACGGCCTGGTTTCCTGCTACCGACGTGCGCTCGACGAGGTCGTCCGCGCCCAGGAGCTTCTCGAAAAGGTCCGCAAGGACGACGCCAGCCGTGGCGCCGCCGACGACTCGCTCGGTCCGACGCGCTACCTCGGCGCCGGCGCTCGCCGTCGCATGATCGCCCGCCTGGCGCCCAACCTCCACTGGATCGCCGCCACCACGCCCCTTCAGCATTTCATTGGCAAGCCGATCGTCGATCTCGTCGCCCGCTCATTCCTCGACGTGGTTCATCCCGAAGACGCCCCGGCCCTGCAAGCCTCCCTCCAGGAGAGCCTCAAGGACGGCGAAGGCCACGACATCACCTTTCGCGTCCTGACGCCCGGCAAGCCCGGACGCAAGCGCTCGCTGCGCGGCGACTCCGGTCTGTCGCTGGTCGAAAGCCATCTGCTGATGGACGTGATGACTTGTTACAGCGAGGCCGGCGCCCCGCTCAACCTCCGCTGCCACCTGCTCGACGTCACCGAGCGCGTGCTGACCGAGCGCGAGCTGCGCCGGCGCACCGAGGAGCTGTCGCAGGCCAACGAGCACCTCCGCGAGATCAACCGCGACATCCAGCGCCTCAAGGAGAGCTACCGCGACCTCTACCACCACGCCCCCGTCCTGTATTTCAGCCTCGACGGCCGCGGCCGGCTCGTCGCCTGCAACGAAACGATGGTGCGGACGCTGGGGTATCCGCGCGAGGAGCTGATCGGCCGGCAGTACACCCAACTGCTGACGCCGGCCGGCCGGGCCGCCTTCCGCGCCGACCGCCGGAGGTTCCAGCGCGTCGGCGAGATGCCGGAAACCCAGTGGGTGAAGCGCGACGGGGCCGTCATCGACGTCTGGATCGGCACCACCACCATCAAAAACGAAAAGGGCGAATTCGTCCGCTCGCGCAGCGCCGCCCTGGACCTGACCGAACGCAAGCGGCTCGGCGATCAGCTCCGCGCCAAGGCCGCCGAGTTGGAGGAGGCCAACGGCAAGCTGCTGCGCATCAACCAGGAGCTGAAGGATTTCACCTACGTCGTATCGCACGACCTCAAGGAGCCGTTGCGCACCCTGCAGGCGTTCAGCACCTTTTTGGCCCAGGACTACGCCCCGGCCCTGGGCGACGAGGGCCGCGAATACATCGACCATCTGATCCAGGCCAGCCGGCGCCTCGGCGCCCTGATCGACGACCTGCTCATGCTGAGCCGGGCCGGCCGCGTCATCAACGCGCCGCGGCCGTTCTGCTGGGACGAGGCCGTGGACATCGTGCGGGCCGACCTCCGGGATCTGATCCAGCGCAAACAGGCCGTGGTGCGCGTCGAGGGGCCGCTGCCGCCGGTGATCGGCGACCGCGAGCGCGTCATGCAGCTGTTGGCGAACCTGTTCGCCAATGGGCTGAAGTACAACAAGAGTGAGACCCCCGAAGTCGTCTTCGGCGCGCGGCCGGACGACGGACCCGAGTTTCGGGACCTTCTTCGTGCGCGACAACGGCATCGGCATCGGGGCCGAGTACCACGAGCAAATTTTCCGCATGTTCCGCCGGCTGCACCGGCGCGAGGAGATCGAGGGCACCGGCGCCGGCCTGGCCATTTGCAAGAGGATCGTGGAGGCGCACGGCGGTCGTCTCTGGGTCGAGTCGGAGGCCGGTCGCGGCGCCACATTCTACTTCACCCTGCCGGTCCAGGAGTCAGGGGTCAGGGATCAGGAGTCCCAGAAGGCAGGAGGCGCCGCCGGCAACGGTTTTTCGCCTCTTCTTGCCGAACCTGAACCCGTAAGTTCTGACTCCTTGCTCCTGACTCCTGACTCCTGACCCCTCAGCGTTCATGTCGCACCCTTTGCTCCTACTGGTGGACGATTCCCAGGAAATGGGGTTGATCGTCCGCAGTCTGGCTCGCCGGATCGGCTGGGAGGCCGCCGTGCGCCTCGACGCCGAGACGGCCTGGCAAGCGCTGGGAGAACGGCCGGACCTGATCCTTCTCGATGTGAACCTTCCCGGCGCCAGCGGTCTGGAGTGGCTCCGTCGCGTCCGCCGAACGCCGGAACTTGCCGACCTGACCGTAGCCCTGTACACGCACTGGGGGCTTCCGACGGACGTGGCCGCTGGGCTGGAAGCCGGCGTCGATTTCGTTTTCGACAAGGACTTGGCGACCCGACCCGCCGACTGGCAGCGGCGGCTTCTGGAAATTGGGGAAGCCGGGCGAATGGGGAAACGCTTCGGCGCATGGCCGAACGCTGATTCTTGCCCTACGATGGAGGAAGGAGGACTCCGATCCCCTCGACGGCGGTGTGGGCGGCCGCCTTCAATCAGGTCCTCCGTCATCCTTCGCTTCGCCGACTGACGGGAGAGGTGTTGTCGGCCGTGCTGCGCCGGGCCTTGACACGAGCGCTCGGGCCGCGGATACTCCCCCTGACCCTCGACGCCTGGGTGGGGCCGGACGGGTTTGACTCCGAGCGCCTGCCGGCCGCCTTCGCCTCGGCGTCGCCCCTGGATCTGGCGGTGTGCCTTGCGGATCAGATAGAACGAGTGCTGGGGGACGAGGCCGGCGTGACGTTTCGAGACGCGCTGGCCGCCGTCCCCGGAATGCGGGATACCTTGTCATTACCATGAAAACGGCTCACGCCATCCTGTTAGTGGAAGACAATCCGGCCGACGTTAAGATCACGCAGCGGGCGTTGCGGGACGGCGGCTTGCCGGTGGAGTTGATCGTGGTGCGCGACGGCCAGGAGGCGGTCGAGTACCTGACTGCGCCAGGGGGCGTATTCGACCCAAGCCGAGTGGCGCGTCCCGGACCTGATCCTGCTGGACATCAACCTGCCGCGCCTGACGGGCCTGCAAGTCCTCGAACGCATCCGCTCCACGCCGGTCCTGCGGGCCACGCCGGTCGTCGTGCTGACCACCTCGCGGCGGCAGGAGGACGTGCAGCAGATGTACGCGGCCGGCGCCAACACTTACATCGAGAAGCCGCAGGACTTCAATCGGTTCGTCGAGGTGCTGCAGACGATTCAGCGCTACTGGCTGGAAACCGCGTTGCTGCCGTCGGCGTCGTGACTCCGGGCGCTGACGCGACCCGGCTCGCCATGGACGACCTCGCACTCCACTCCCGAACCGACCTTTCCGACGAGCAGGCCCGCGCCTACTGGTACGGCCTCATCAATTTCGAGCAGCGAACCCCCGCCGCGGCCGACCTCAACCTCGATCGGATGCGCGCCCTGCTGGCCCGGCTGGGGAACCCACAAAATCGTTTGCGTATCCTTCATATCGCCGGGACGAAGGGCAAAGGCTCGACCTCGGCCATGCTGGCGTCGGTGCTGCGCCGGGCCGGCTATCGCACCGGCCTATTCACCTCGCCGCACCTGTGCCGCGTCGAGGAGCGCTTTCAGGTGGACGGCGCGCCGATCACCGCGGCCGAGCTGACCACGTTGCTGAACGAGGTGCGACGGGCGGCGGCGGGCGCCCCGCGTCCGGCGATCACGTTCTTCGAGGCGGCGACGGCCGTGGGTTTCCTGCACTTCGTGCGGCGGCGCGTGGACGCGGCGGTCGTGGAGGTCGGCCTGGGCGGACGGTTCGATTCGACGAACGTATGTCGCCCGGCCGTCGCGGTCATCACCAGCATCAGCCTCGACCACACGCGGCAGCTCGGCGATCGCGTGGCGATGATCGCTATGGAAAAGGCCGGCATCGTGAAGCCCGGCCGGCCGACGCTGAGCGGCGCGACGGCGGCGGAGGCGCGGCTGGTCATCGAGCGCATCTGCCGCGAACGCGGTTCGCCGCTGCGTCAGCTCGGCGTCGATTTCCACTACGACTACGAACCGGGGCACATTGAAGGCGAGCCGGGCGGCGTCAGCCCCCGGAGGGACCAGCCGGCGCGGGTGCGCGTCCGAACGCGGCGCGTCTGGCCGTGGCTGGAACTGAGCCTCCTCGGCGAACACCAGGCGGCCAACGCCGCGCTGGCGGTCGCCTGCATCGAGCAACTCCTGGAGGCGGGATGGGTGATCCCGGACGCCGCCGTGGCCGCCGGGCTGGCGGCGACGGACTGGCCGGCGCGGATGGAAGTAGTCGGCCGTCGGCCGCTGGTCGTGTTGGACTGCGCCCACAACACCGCCTCGGCCGAGGCGCTGGTGCGGACGCTGCGGGAATCGTTTCCGCCGTGCCGCCGCCTGCTGATCTTCGCCGCAAGCAACGACAAGGACCTGGCCGGCATGTTCCGCATCCTCGGCCCGCACTTCGCGCACGTCTTCCTGACGCCCTACCTGGGTAGCGCTCGCAGCACGTCGCCGGAACGGCTGGCGGAGGTGCTGCGGGCGGTGGAAGGTCCGCCGTCGATGCAGTGTGCGGCGCCGGCCGCGGCGTGGGAAGCGGCGCGGGCCGCCGCGGGGCCGGACGACCTCATCTGTATCACGGGATCGGTGTTCCTGGCCGGCGAGATGCGGACGTTGCTGACGGCGGAAGCGGGGAATCCGAAGTCGTGAGCGCAAGGGAAGGCCGGATTCGCGTTTTTCGGTAGCGAGATGCCGCGCATACGGGTATGTTTACAGAGTGGGGGAGGGAGCTGGTGCGCCCGTCTCCAACGCGAGGGAGAACGCCATGTCGAAGGCGAACCGTCGAATCGCTGCAGCCGTCATCGCTTGCCTGACCGCCGGTTTCGTATACCTCGCCACGGCGCGGGCCGGAGACCCCGACCTGCTCAAGGACGAGGCCGCCCGTCAGAAGGTCGCCGCCGAGCAGGCCGAGCGCGACATCCGCGACGCCCGCGACGAGGCGTACAAGACGGCCCGCACGCAACCCAGCAAGGCGATGAAGCAGATCAAGAACCTCCTCCTGCTCGTGGACGCCAACCCGAATCTCCCCGACGAGAAGAAAGACTCTCTCACGGCCCTTCTGAAGCGCGACCTGACCGAGATCCAGAGAATCGCCGACGGCGTCAGCAGCCCGGACGCCGGGACCGGCTTCCATTCCGTTCCTCACGATCCGCGGGCGACCGAGAATGAGAAGAAGCTGATCGACAACGCCCTGTCCCGGTTCACCGCGTCCAAGGACGCCCTGGCCGAAAGCGCCGACGTTCGGGCGAAGAAGTCGGAAGCCATCCGCGGCCTGCTGGCCCAGGTCGATAAGGCCAACATCCCGCCGTCGGGCGAGTACACGTTCCCCTCGCCGGAAGAATGGATTCGGCTGACGAAGCTGCGCTCGAAGAACAACATGCTCACGGAGACCGAGCGGGCCATCCTCAAGGCGCTGGCCGCGACGGTTTCCGTCGATTTCAAGGACCAGCGTTTCGGCGGCGTCGTCAGACTGGTTCGAGCACCAGACGGGTCAGACGATCGTGCTGGACAAGCCGGCCCTGGACGACATCGGGGTCAACAATGAATCGACCGTCAACGTCAGCCTGAACAAGGTGAGCACACGGACGGCCCTGAAGAAGGTGCTTGCGGACCTCGGCCTGACCTACGTCATCAAGGACGAAACCATCTTCGTGACGACGCCGGTCAAGGCCAAGGACATGATGACGATCCGAACCTACTACATCGGCGATCTCGTCGGGGGCTATCCCGACATTCGCTTCGGCGGGTTGATGAGCCAGTATCAGGCGTTGGCGACCGTCGCCCAGCTGGTGCAAATGATCCAGGGCAACATCGACAAGGACAGCTGGGAGGTCAACGGCAAGGAGGGCGGCGGCACGGTCGTCTTCGACCCGGTCCACATGACGCTGGTCGTCAAGCAGTCCGCCGAGGTCCACTACAAGATGATGCAGGGCCTGATTCCCTGACGCGGAGTTTATGAGCCAGTACTTTCCCGAAGCGTCCGAGTGCAGCCGCCACACCATCTTTCCCGGCGTCGATATTCGCACCTGCGCCGCGGACAAAATGATGCTGTCGGTGGTGGAGATCGCCCCGCGGGCGGTGGTGGAGGAACACGCCCACCCGCACGAGCAGGTCGGCATGGTGTTGCAGGGGCGGGCGGTGTTCGTGATCGGCGGCGAGGAGAAGACGCTGCGGCCGGGCGACCTGTATCGCATCCCCGGCGGCGTCCGGCACCGCGTCTATGCCTTGGACGAGCCGGTGCGGGCGCTGGACGTGTTCTGTCCGCCGCGGGAGGATTATCGGTGATCTTGGCGAGCGGGGGGCGTCAGCCCCCTGATCCAGCATGATATCAGCGATAGGATGCGGAATCAGGGGGCTGACGCCCCCCGCTCGCCGAATAACTCATTTGCCGAAGTGCTTGTCGGCGTAATCCAAAAACACCTTCCAGTCCCCCTTCGTCATCGAGTGCTTGCCGGGTCGGATGTAGTAGCCCAACGTCCCATCGCTCAGCTTGCCGACTTCCGGCATCTCCTTCGTCTCCAGTCCGCCGGCTCCTAGCAGCCGATAGACGGAATCGGCCGACTTCAGCATCTCGAACTGTCCCACCGGGTTGGCCCACTTGTCCTCGGTCGCATTGGCGTACAGCATCGGTCGCGGCGCCACCAGCGCGGCCAGGCAGTTCTGATCGAACGGCAGCTTGTCCGTCTGGTCGTTGAACTCCTTGAACGTGCCGTCGAACCAGTACGGGAAGCTGGTGTTGATCCGCTTGACCGATTCGGCGTCGGGGGCCTTGGTGCGGCTCGGCGCCGTGCCGCCGCAGCCGGCCTGCAACGGGATCACCAGCGCGATGCGCTCGTCGAAGGCCCCGGCCAGGATCGCCGTCTTGCCGAGGCGCGAGTGGCCGACCACGGCGATTTTGTCCTTATCCAGGTCCTTGTCGGTGCGAAGATAGTCCACGGCCCGCGAGATGCCCCACGCCCAGGCGGCGATCGTGCCCCAGTCGTGCGGCCCCGCTTCCTCACCCTTCTTGCGCAGATGCGGCTGGATTCCCTCGCGCACGTCAGGACGGTCGGGGTCGATGTCGCCGCAGTAGAACGTCGCCACCGCATAGCCGCGGTCGATCGACTGCTCCAGCGCCCACACGTCGATCTCCGTGCCGCGGCCGGCGTCGGTCGCGCGGTGGTCCTTCACGCCGGGGGCGCCGCTCGGCATCCACACGGTCGGCAGGCGCACGGCCGGATCGCTGACCAGCGTGTGGTTGCCGTGGAAGTTCATGCCGACGAAGACGGGGGCCGGCGACTTCCGCGCGTTAGGGACCACGAGCAGCAGGTGGATTTTCGGCGTATCCGGAGGGCCGAAGGAGATCGTAACCTCTTTCAGCGTCGCCTTGCCATCGAAGGCCTTGGGATCGACGCGCTCGACCGTCGCATCGACCTTGTCCGGCGCGGGCGGCGCCTCGCCGTACATGTAGAACTGGAAGAGGGCCTTCAGTTCGGGCCGGCGTTTCTCGACCCATTGCTCCTTCGTCGTGACGCGGTCGCCGTTGAACATCACCAGCGGATCGGGCAGGTCGGGGCGGGACGGCAGCTTCGATACGTCGGGGAACTCGGCCGCGATCGCGGTCCCGATCAGGGCCAGCGCGACCGTTACGGCGAGCGGGATCGTTTCCAGGGAGAGGAGGGTGCGGTGCATGGGTGCGAGGCTCCTGGTTGGCGGGCGGATCGGAAGGACGCCGCGTGTTACGGCATCCTTGACGCTTCCCTCGAACAATTCTAGTTTTATAGATGTATGAACACCACGAACTATGACCGCTGTGTCGTCGGCGAGACGGCGTTCCGGCGTGCGCTGGAACAGGCCGGCTGGCGCTGCACGCGCCAGCGGACGGCGGTGTTCGCGTGTCTCCAGGCGGCCGAGTCTCACCCGACGGCCGAGCAGGTCTTCGCCGCGGTGCGCGGGCGGATGCCGCACATCAGCCTGGCCACGGTCTACAAGGCGCTGGAGCGCTGGTCAGCGCCGGCCTGGCCGCTCGCATCGCCCACGAATCCGGCGCCGCCCGTTACGATGCCCGCAGCGACGCCCATTATCACCTCCGCTGCGAACGCACCGGCGAGGTGCGCGACCTGTCGCTGCCCTACGACCCGCACCTCATCGAGAAGCTCGCGCCGGAACTGGTCGAGGCGCTCCGCCGCGAAGGCTTCGAGATCACCGGCCACCGGCTGGAGCTGGTCGGGCGATTCCGTTCCCGAAATGATGAATGATGAACGATGAATGATGAATAAAGAAGAGTTTGAATTCATCGTTCATCATTCATCATTCCGATCACGTCACTCGCGCCGCCTTCCTTCGCCGGAACATCCGCAGGAACATCCGCGTCCAGCGCCGGCTGATGCGCTTCATCCAGTCCTCGCGCGTCGGCGGCGGCTGGGCCGCGCTCAGGTTCGGCCGGAACACCAGCAGCAGCAAAAACGGCAGATACCACAGCACGTAGACGCCACCGTTGTCGGCGCACCAGAACTGAATGCCGATCAGCACCGCCGCCGACAGCGCCAGGACGTGGGCCAGGTTCTTCGGCATCGGCCAGAACAGCGTTCCGATCACGAACGCGGCGTAGGCGATGAACACCGGCAGACGGTAGACCCAGTAGACGCCCTGCCAGACGCCGTGCGCGTTGGTCGGCGGCGGTAGCCACGCCAGCCAGCGGCCCAGCGCTTCGGACCGAGCTCCAATCCTGGGGCAAGCCGACCGCACACAGGACGCCCGCCGCCGCCGCCAGCGTCAGCCCGCCGAAGACCGCGAACGACAGGAAAAACCGTCCCGCCCCGCGCCGGCGGTAGAAGCTCAGCCACGCCGGCAGCGTCAGGACCGGCAGCAGCACGCCGCCGGCCGCCACGCCGAGGAATGCCCCGGCCAGCACCGGCCGGCGGTAACAGAACACCGCCCACACCATCCACGCCATAGGCCAGACCATGTCCCAGCGGCCCAGCCCCAGCGCCGAATTCGGCGTCAGCAGATAGGTGTAGGGCAAAAGAAGGTAAAACGTCGCCGCGGCCATGCCGGAAAGGATGTCGCCGAAGTGCTTCCAGCCGATCAGCACCAGGCCCACCACGACGGACAGATGGCACAGCAGCGCCAGGGCGCGGGCGGCCCCGATGGGGACGGTGAACCCCACGACCTCCGTCGGCGTCTTCTCCAGCGTCTTGGGATTGACGAGCATCTCGTCGATCGGCGACCGGGCGGAGTCGCCGGCCGGGGTCGCGGTGCGTGGGTTTTGCACGGCCACGGCGATGAGGCTGGCGGACAGGGCGGCGGCCAGGCAGGCCAGGCCGGACAGATTCAGGTTCGGGCTGAGGGCCGGCCGGCGGACGAGAGCCAGGTCGCCGAGGCAGCGCAGGAAAAAGTAGCCCGACGTTATCAGCAGCCAGGCGTAGCCCCAGCGGTTGTCGCCGTGCGACTCCAGCAGCAGCAAGAAGCCCGGCGCGAACAGAAAGAGCGTGAGCACGTCCCAGTTGCGGACGCTGAGCAGGCGCGAGAACTTCACGAACAGGGCCACGGCCAGCAACCCGGAGAAATAGAACCAGGTGGCGGGTGTGGGCAGCTGGAAGTCGAGAAAGATGGACCCGGCGCCGTTCATCGGTACGGGCTCCTCGCCCGGTCGTGCAAGTCGTATCTGCGAATTATAACGACCGGGACGGCGCCGTCCCACGAAAAGCCATGCGGCCAACGCATTTTTTTCTTAACCGGCCTCCGCGTGATAAAATACCGCCAGGACGCCCCCCGTCCCCGCCAGGAGCTTGACCATGCAACTATCGGACGCCGGAGTGACGACCAAACCCCTGGAACGGGAAGAAACCCACACGCGCCGGGTGCCGCCGTACCACGTCATCCTCCTGAACGACGACCACCACTCGATGCAGTTCGTGGTCGAGGTGCTGTGCAAGGCGCTGGGCTGCAACGTCGAGCGGGCCATGGAATTCATGTTCGAGGCGCACACTTCCGGCCGGGCCGTCGTCTGGACGGGGCCGAAGGAAGTGGCCGAGCTGAAGGCCGACCAGATCCAGACCTTCCACGAGGTGCGCGACGCCGACGGCAAATCGCTCGGCCCGCTCGGCTGCACCATCGAGCCGGCGCCCGGCGACTGACGCCGCGCCGATCTCCCCTTCCCTCATGCGTTCGCGCCGTCTCCTGAAGCCGGCTCCCCTACAAGGTCGGTGACGGCCGTGAGTACGTCGGGTTGCAGCTGGAACAGGGCGGACGACGCACCGGTCCCGACGAGTCGGGTGACCTCGAAGATCCGCCGAACCGCGTCGGACAGGCCGCAGAGCGCCAGTCGGCCGCCGGACGCCTGAAGCTGCTTCCGCAGACCGAGAAACGGCCGGAAGTTGGCGCTGGTGAGATACTGGACGTGCTCCAGGTTGACGACCACCTTGTCGGCGCCGGCGTGGGCGACGGCGGCCTGCACCTCTTCGACGATGCTCTGGGCCATTGCATCCCCCTCCAATCGGGAGGGGCTGAGAGTTAATATCAGAACGCCCTGGTCGGTCTCGGCTTTCAGGTAGCGGTAGCGGGGTTCCGACATGAGGCTTCCTCCGGGGTGCGCGGGGAATGGATCCGCCGCCTTCCCTACTCCGGCCAGTCTAACCACCCGGAGAACGGAAGGAAAGGAAATCCCAGGAAGCCATCGAGGAATCGAAAGGGAATGTCCGTGAATGTCTTCGTTTAGCCGCGACCCGAAGGGGAGCGCGTGGCCCACGCGCTTCCCTCCGGGTCGCGGCTAAACGGCGAACCGGCTTACGCCAGCAGCTTTTCGACGACGTGGCCCTCGCGGAACAGCGTGATCGGCCGGCCCGTCGAGGTTTGCAGCTCGGTCTTCGGGTCGATGCCGAGGCAGCGGAAGATCGTCGAGGAGACGTCGTCCGGCGTGCAGGCTTCCGTCGTCGGGGCCATGCCCTGCGCGTCGGTCGTGCCGTGGGCGTAGCCGCGCTTGAAGCCGCCGCCGGCCAGTACCACCGACATCGACCGCGCCCAGTGATCGCGGCCGGCGTTCTTGTTGATCTTCGGCGTCCGGCCGAACTCGCCGGCGCAGTAGACGATCGTCTTGTCCAACATACCGCGATCGCTCAGGTCCTGGATAAGCGTCGAGAGGGTCGGATCGAGCGCCGGCAGCCGCTGCTTGGACAGCGCCTCGAAGTTCTTGCCGTGTGTGTCCCAGCCGCCCAGACTGACCGTCACGAACCGCACACCCGCCTCGACCAGACGCCGGGCCGCCAGCGCGCCCTGGCCGAAGCCGTTCATGCCGTAGGCCTCGCGCAGCTCCTCCTTTTCCTGCGCCAGGTCGAACGCCTTCTTGGTCTTGTCGGAGCGCAGGATTTCCAGGGCCTTCTTGTGGAACGTATCCAGGCCGTCCACCAGATCGCCGGACTTGTCGGCGGCGCGGAAGTGGTCGTCGAAGTCGTTGAGCAGGCCGTCGCGGTCGTCAAGTTGATCGAGCGTGAAGCCGTTGGGCAGCGTGACGCCGCGGACGCGGAAGTTGGTCTTGTTTTTGCCGCCCTTGCCGCCGTCGCCCTCGATGACGAACGGGTTGTAGGCCGTGCCCAAGTAGCCGGCCGCGTTGCCGTTGCGCATGTCGCCGAACGACACGAACGGCGGCACGCCCTGCGCCTGGGACATCAGCCGCGTGGTCAGCGAGCCAAGTACGGGGTACTGAACCGCGGGCGTCGGCTTGTTGCCGGTCTGCATGTAGACCGTGCCGGGGCCATGGGCGGGGATGGTATGGTTGAGCGAACGGACGAGGGTGAGCTTGTCGCAGACCTTGGCGGTTTTGGGCAGGTGCTCGCAGATCCGGACGCCGGGGACGTTGGTGTCGATCGGCTTGAACTCGCCGCGGATCTCGGTGGGGGCGTCCGGCTTCATGTCCCACATGTCGATGGTGGCGGGGCCGCCGCCCAGCCAGAGCATGATGACGGCGTCGGCGCGGCGCTTGGCCCCCCCTTCCGTCTCCGCGGCGCGGGCCTGGTTCTCCAGGCGCAGCAGCTGGGGCAGCGTCAGGCCGAAGAGTCCGGCCGCGCCAATCTTGATAAAGTCCCGGCGATGGAACCCTTCGCAGTCCGTCTGGAATCGCGCTGTCATGGAACGACCCTCTTCCGCCCTGACGTTCCCCCCAAAGTGCGCCCGCCTGTCAGGACGGCGGAGGCGGACGCGGTTGGATTTCTAATATCACCGATCATTCATAGGACTCGGTTAGCCGCGACCCGAAGGGGAGGCGTCGCCGACGCGCTCCCCTTCGGGTCGCGGCTAAACGATGTCAGTGATTCAGCCGAAACTCGCGCGTGTTCACCAGCGCCCACAGCGCGTCGCCGAAAGCAGCCCGGCGATCCTTGTGCGTCTCGCGGTAGGCGGCGAACTTCTCCCTTTCCTTGTCGGTCGGGAAGCGGGCGATCGCGCCCAAAAACAACTCGTCCAGCGCCGCGTTGTCGTCCTTGTGTTCCGCGAGGATCTGCTTGAGACGGTTGTTCGGCTGGTTGATCCGCGCGTACAGCGTGTCGTCGGCCATCAGGTACAGCGTCTGCGTCAGCGCCGGGTCCGACGACCGATCGCAATCGCAGGTGCTGGTGCGGGTCGGCCGGCCGAAGACGCGGAAGGCCAGCGCCTCCGAGCCTTGCACCCGGCTCGCGCCGATGTCGATGGCCCGGCAGTCCGGCGGTTCGTCGTTGCCGAACTTCTCCCTGACGCCGACCGCATCGTCCAGCACGTCCACCATGACCTCGGCCATCATCGGCCGCAGGAAACTGTGCGAATAGTTGGTGCGGTCGAGCTTGTTGGTCGGGTTGGCGTTACTGCTCAGCTGGTAGACGCGCGAGTTCAGGATGGTGCGCTCCAGTCGGCGAATATCGTACTTGCTCTGGACGAAGTCGCGGGCCAGCGCGTCGAGCAGCTTCGGGTTGGACGGCGGGTTGGCCAGCGCGAAGTTGTCCACCGGATCGACGATGCCGACGCCGAAGTAGTGGCCCCAGACGCGGTTGGCGAAGGCGCGGGCGAAAAACGGATTGTCCGGGGCGTGCATCCAGTCGAACAGGGCCTGGCGCGGCCTGGCCGCGCCGGACCTCGATCTCCGGGCCGCCCAGCGCCTTGGCCGCGAGCGACTTGCCGGTGTCGGGGTTCGGCAAGCGCCCCCTTGCCGCCGGCCCCGATGTATACTTCGCGGATCGGTACGATCTGTTTTTTCTTGTCCTTGTCGCCTTCCTTCTTGCGCTCGGCGTTCTCCGCGTCGAACGCCTTCTTGGATTCCGGCGCGACGCCGAAGCTCACCGGCGTGAAGACGTTGGCGTAGGCGCGGTAGTCCGTCTGGGTCCAGCGGTCGAACGGGTGCTTGTGGCACTGGGCGCACTCGACGCGGACGCCGAGGAAGGCGGCGGCCGTTTTCTCGCCCCACACATCGACCGTCACCTGCTGCTGCCGCCGCCAGAACAGGTCGAGCGTCGGCTTGTCGGCATAGGTGTTGGTCCAGCCCTTGTCGGCGTCGGCTTCCAGCTGCGTGTACTGCTTGATGTAGTCTTCCGGCGACAGGCCGTCTTGGCTGGTGGCGCAAAGGACGCCGTGAACGATCTGGTCGTAGGGCATGTTCTCGGCGACGCGCTTCTGGAACCAGTCGTGCCACATCTGGCTGAGCTTGGGCCGGCGCTGCTGCGGGTTCTCCAGCAGGTCGGTGTCGTCGCCGGTGATGTCGCAGAACTTGGTGGCCCACAGCGAGGCGTGCCGCGGGTCGGCCAGCAGCTCGTCGATTTTGCGCGCCCGCTTGTCGGGGTGGGAGTCGGCGAGGAACTCGCGCACCTCCTCCGCCGACGGCAGCGAGCCGATCGTGTCGATCATGACGCGGCGAAGAAATTCGTTGTCGCTGCACAGGTCGCTGGGCGTGATGTTGAGCCGGCGCAGCTTGGAGAAGACCTCGTGATCGACGTAGTTGACTTCGGGCACGTCGGGGTAGTGGAAGCCGGGCGGCGCCTCGCGCGGCGCCAGGACGCGCACCGGCGTGACGTTGCCGCGGTAGGAGACGATGACGGCCGTGTCGCCGGGCTGCAGCGCCGTGATCTCGCCCATCGGCGTCACCTGGACGACGGCGTCGTCGTTGGTGCGGAAGTCGCAAAACGGCGTGATGTTTTCCTTCAAGCCGTCGGAGAAGGTCGCCTCGACCTGGAGCTGTCCGGTCAGGCCAGGCTTGGCGAAGGCGTATTCCGGCGGATTGACGGCGATGGAGGCGATGTCGCCGCTGCCCTTGCGCCACTCGGCCCCCTGAGCAATCCACGTGCGGACGAGCTGGTAGGCCCACGAACTCTTGGTGAAGCGGACCTGACCGCCGTGCTGGACCTGGCCGGTGGGCTTGAGGAGCATGAGGCTGGCGTCGGGGTTGACGAGGTTGATGCGTCGGCCGTCAAGGTCGTGGGTGAGGGTGTAGTAATCTTTTTCAGGGTCGTAGCCGAACAGGGAGAGGCGAAGGCCGCCCTTGCCCTGGAAGGAGCCGTGGCAGGAGCCGGAGTTGCAGCCGAAGCGGCCGAGGACGCCCATGACGTGGCGCTCGAAATCGACCTTCTCGACGGTCACGCCATCGGGCAGCGTGATAGCGGCGCGGGCGGGCGCGGCGGCGAAACCGAGGACGCCGACGGCCAGGAGGGCGGTCCCGAATCGGGTCATGCAAGCAGCGTGCATTCCACGATCCTCCGAATGGTCTGCGTATCCCTCGCGTGGTGCGGTGGGAGGGAGGAAGGACGTTCAGGCGGGGGGCGGGGCAACCGGCGGGAAGAAGGCGCACTATTCGGTGCAATCCCTCTATGCGCGAAAATATCGCGCTCTGGAAAGGAATGCAAGTAGATTTTGAAAACTTAGCAGGGAAAGTTGCCGGCCCGAAGCGCGAGCGAGGGATTGCGAACCGAACTCCTCGCTCGCGCTTCGAGTTGGCGACGTTACTTCCCTGCCGGCGCGTCCACAAGGTGCATCACCAGCGCCTGTTCCATCTCGTCCGGAAGGAAGCCGAACGGCCCGCGTCCGCTCTTGTACACCACCCGGCCGTCGCGGCCGATCACATAAAGCCGATCCGGCATTCCGCTGTAGAGGTGGCCGACCCCGTCGTCCATGCCGTCCACGACGAGCGGCACGCTCATCTTGAGGGAGTCGCGGCACGCCCGGGCGATCTTGCAGCGGTCGTCGAACGTCTGCGGCTGCGGGAAGCAGACGCCGGCCTTGTCGTTGGACTCCATGCGCCAGCCGTCCACCGGGTGCGCCTCGCGGACGTAAACGTCGAGGAAGGCGACGCGGTCGCCGTAGCGGTTTTTCAGCTCTTCGATGGCCCCAAACTGGGACCGATAAGGCCCTCAGGTGAAGCTGCCGAAGACCAGCACCAGCGGACGGTCGGCCCGGTAGTCGTGGAGGGAGAGTTCCTTGCCGTCCGGCGTGCGGAGCGTGAAGTCCGGGGCGGGCCGGCCGACCGCCGGCCCCTCGAACGGCGAGCCGATTTCGCTGCTGAGGAAGCCCCGCAAGAGCGTGAGCCGCGACGGCATTCCGGACGGCGGCCCCCCACCCTTCCCCTCCCCCGCCCGCGGGGGGAGGGATGGGAGGGGGGGAGGCGGGAAGAGCAGGACGCGGAGGTCGTCGGCCGTGAGCTTGTCCTTGCCCTTGGCGGCCTGGTGGAAGAGGGATTGCCACTCCTCGGCGGACAGCTTGCCGTCGCCGTCGGCGTCGGCCCGGCGCAGCAACATGCGGGCCGTCGCCGTCTGCCGCCAGTACGGCGCGGCGTCGGACCAGTCGAAATCATCGGCAGTCAGCCGGCCGTCGTGGTCGCGGTCGAGGCGGTCGAACAGTTCCCTCGGCCCGGTGAACTCGTCGGGGGTGACGGCGCCGTCGTGGTCGGCGTCCATGCGGCCGGCCAGCCATTTCCAGTCGTAGCGGCTCTGGGCGGGATGGAACCAGCCGGCGCCGGGGCCGACCGGGTCGCCGCGCAGGATCGCGCTCAACATCTCCACGCCTTCGATGCGGCTAAGGGCGTCGGCCGCCGCCGATAAACGCGGCGGGTCGGCCGGCGCCGCCGCGGCCGCACGGCCGACGGCCAGCACCATGACCACCAGCGCGGCCAGGCGAGACACATTGCTCTTCATGAGGATCTCCTTACAGAGGAATTCTCGTCGTTGTCTTTCGGCGCGTGTCACCCGCCGGCGGGGCGGCGTAGTTCATGACCCGCCCGGTCGGCCCGAGCTTCCTTACGATGACGCACTGCCCGGCCGCCTCCAGGATGGCGCCGCCCGCAGCAGGGCGGTCGTCTCGGCGGCCGTCCGCCCTCGCAAGGGAAAGAGGCCGGGCCTCCGCAGCGCCCGGAGGATGACGACCTGCCACTTGCCCGGCCCGCGACTCATTCCCAATCCCCTCTCAAGCGAAGACGAGGTCGAACGCCCCTATCGATCCCTCGTACACGAGCCTGGCACTGGCGCAGCACGTCCCGACCGAGAATCACGTGGAAGACGGGCAACGCCTCGCTTTCATCCCCGTCCAGAACGGATCGCGCCTGGGCGAAATCGCGGCCGCCCGCGCCGTCCGTCACCTCCAGGGCGGCGAGGCGCACGCCGCCGATCTCCAGATCGACCGCGTAAGTCGTGATTCGGGCGGCCCCCTCCCCCCGCCATGCGCCGCGGAATCTCGCGGACGCGCGGCAAGCCGAGGGGGAAGCCGATCAGTTCGGGTTGGACGCTGGTCATGGCCGTCCCGGTGCTAACCAGGGCGTCCACCTCGACCGTTCCCGGAAGCGCCCGCACCCCGTCGCCGAAGAGGAACGGCCTCGGCCGGGGGTTGGACAGGCGGACTTTCACGAGCGCGCCGTAGGCGCCGATGCTGTTATCCATGTCAGGTCCCTTCAGCGGAGAGGAAGGATTTCGCGCCCGCCGCGCTCGCGTTCAGACGCCGTTTCGCGGTCGGCCGAATCCTGTTTTCCTTTCGTAACTAGAGTCTGTTTTGCCCTCGAACGCGGCGTGGCCGGCGAAGTGGAGCGTCTCCAGGATCTCCGCCCGTAGTTGCAGGAAGCCGGGGCTGTTGCGGTCCCGCGGCCGCTCCAGGGAGACGTCGATGACGCGCTCGACCCGGCACGGGCGCGGCGTCAAGAGGACGATGCGGTCGCTCATGTACACGGCCTCGTCGATGTCGTGCGTCACCAGCAGCATCGTCGTGCCGCGGGCCTGCCACAGCCGCATCACCTCGTCCTGCATCCGCATCCGCGTGAAGGCGTCGAGCGAGCCGAGCGGCTCGTCGAGCAGCAGGATTTTGGGGTGATTGATCAGCGCCCGCGCCAGGGCCGCCCGCTGCGCCATGCCGCCGGACAGCTGGTGCGGGTAGGCGTCGCCGAAGCCGTCCAGGCCGACCAGCGCCATGTACTCGTCCACCTCGCGGCGGCGCCGCCAGAGGACGCCGCGAGCAACCAGCCCGGACTCGATGTTGCCGCGGATCGTCAGCCACGGGAACAGGCTCGGGTCCTGGAACACCAGGCCGCGCTCGGCGCTGGGGCCGGTGATCGGGGCCGCGCCGACGCGCAGCTCGCCCGCCGTCGGCGCGTCCAGGCCGGCGATGAGGCGCAGCAGCGTGGACTTGCCGCAGCCGCTCGGCCCGACCAGCGCCGCCATCTCCCCGGCCGCGACCGTCAGCGACAGCCGGTCCAGCACGGGAACGGGCGCCCGTCGGCGGCGCGGAACGTCTTGCACACGTCGCGGACGGTCAGCGACGAGCCTTCGGAGGCGCGAAGGTCGGGGGCGGTCACCACCGGAACACCCCCTTTTGCCATTTCAAGAGTCGGTCGCGGACGCGGAACAGCAGCGTCATCAACGTGGAGAAAAATACGATCATAATCAGGATCGACGCGTACACCTTGTCGAACTCCACGTAGCCCTCCTGCCAGGTGAGGTACCAGCCCAGGCCGGCCTGCACGCCGACGGTTTCCGCGACGATCAGCGTCAGGAACGAGGCGCCCAGTCCCATGAACAGGCCGAGGAAAATGTTCGGCAGGGCGGACGGCAGGGCGACGCGGAAGATCAGGTACGGCCGGCCCGCGCCGAGCGTCCGGGCCACGTCGAGGTACGTAATGCGGACGTTGGCGATCCCGGAAGCCGTGAGCATCGTCACCGGGAACCAGACCGCGAAACCGATCAGCGCCGCCCCCGAGACGAAAGAATTGGCGGCCAGCGTCATCGCCAGCGGGATCAGGGCGGTGGCCGGCACCGGGCCGATGACGCGCAGGATCGGCATGCCCCAGTAGCGCACGCGGGTGAACCAGCCGATCAGCACGCCGCACACCAGGCCCGCGGCCACGCCGGCCGCGTAGCCCGCCAGGAGGAGCAGCAACGATTGCCAGGTGCTCTCGAAGAGGAGCTTGCGATCCGCGACCAGCGCCGCCAGCACCGCGTCGGGTCCGGGGAAGTACGGCAGCGTCATCCAGTTGAACTTGAGCGTAATGAGGTCCCAGGCGCAGAAAACCAGGATGGCACCGGCCGCCAGCGGCGCGTTGCGGCGGTCCCACGGCCGAAGGTCCACGCACATTTCCCACACGGCCGCCACGATCAAGGCGGCCAACCGCAGCGGCGCGCGGACCCAGCCGGGGAGCAGGCCCCACAGCCCGACGACGGCCGACCACCGGCGGAGCGGCCGGCGGACGATCCGGGCGGTTGCCGGCAGGACGCGCCGCCCCGCCCACTCAAGCGCCGCCAGCAGCGGTAGGCCGAGCGCCAGCGCTTCGAGCAGCACCGGGTAGGGGTGCAGCCAGAACGGCAGCCGGTTCGCCCACCCGGCCGAAGGCGCCTGGCCGTTCGGCACGAGCAGATGCACCGCCAGCGCGACGACGGCCGCGATGACCGGCGACAGGACGGCGGCCGCGCCGCAGCGGTCGAGGACGGCCGCGGGCGGCGGCGCCGGAATGCCGGCGTCCGGACCCCGCCCGGCGGCGGGGGGTTCGGCGACGACGTGTGTGGACAAGGAAAAACTCCTGTGCAAGTCGTCAATCACCGATGCAGCAGCAGTGGCCGCAGCACGACTTGCCGCCGAACAGGGCGGCGAACGCGACCGGGTTCAGCAACGCGGGCCGCCCGGCCGCCGCCTTCTCCACCTTCAGCCCATTCACCCAATCATCCGTGACGCCGTCCAGGTCGATCCAGGCCTTCTTGGCGAGATCCTTGGGGTCGGTTTCCGCCTGGAGCAGCCCCGCCCGCTTCATGTCCGCCGCCGCCTCGTCCAGGCTCTTGCGGCATTTCGACACGCCCGGCGTATAATTGAGTTTCAGGAGTGCCTGCGTATTGATTTCCTTGATGTTGGGAGACGATGGGACGAATTCCTTATCGACCGACAGCTCGGAGGCGGCTTTCTGGTTTTCGCTGACCCATTTGGCCCCCTTGAGCATGGCCCGCGTCACCTTGGCGGCGGCCGCCGGGTCGTCCCGCGCCAGCTTGTCGCTGACGACCGTCACGCAGCAATACTCGTCCTTGTACGGGTCGTCCCGCTCCTGGTCGGCCACCGCGTCCGGCTTCACCGCGCCGTCGCCGATGAACCGGGTCCCCAGCGGTTCGGCGTCGGCCACGGCCTGAATGTCGCCGTTCTTCAGGGCCTGCTCCAGCGCCCCGCCCTGGATCGCTTTCCAGTGGATGTCCGGCGAGTCGTTGGCTGGATTGATCCCGTGCGCGGCGAGGACGCGGGCGGCGAACATGTGCGGCGGACTGCCGAACGGCGCGGGCACGCCGATGGTCTTGCCCTTGAGGTCCTCCACCGTTTTGATGTCCGTTTTGACGCCGGCCTGAATGCGGAGGCAGCCCGTATGGACGCCGCCGGTGATCTTCACATGAAGGTCTTTTTCGATCCCCTGAAGCAGGTACATGAGCAGCGTGTGGTTGGCGTCGAACTTGCCGGTGCTGAGGCCCGGCTGCAAGCCGACCCAATCCGTCTTGACCAGCTCGACGTCAAGCCCCTCTTCCTTGAAGAAGCCCTTTTCCTGGGCCACGAAGATCGGCGCCTCGCAGGTGAGGCCGATGTACGCCACCTTGAGCTTGATCGGCCCGCCCGCGTGGTTGGGCTGCGACGGGCCGCAGCCGGGCGCGAGCAGGCCGACGGCGGCGCCTCCTAACAGGAAAACAGCGGGGAGCCAGGCTCGCGGCTTCAGAACCTGTTGCATCGACATGTTCGCATCTCCTCATCCGGAGGCCCGGCCCAGGAAGGCCGGGCCTCCGGAACTGGTCACTTGGTCAGGATCTTGTTCTGGTTCGCCAGAATCTCGCGCTGGTTGGCCAGGATCTCGTGCTGGTTATTCTGGATGGCGTCCTGGTTGACAAGCAAGGCCGCCTGGTTGGCGAGGGCCTTGTCGAGCTTGGACTGGTTGGCCAGGATCGATTCCTGGTTGGCGACGATCGCGGCCTGGTTGCTCAGTAATTTGGTGAGCTTTACTTGGTTGTCCTGGATCGTTTTCTGGTTGGCCAGGATCTCGCGCTGGTTGAGCAATATTTCATCTTGTGGCATCGAAAAAATCCTTGTCGGCAAGGGGACAGGGGCGCGGGGCGTACCGTTAGGACGGGCACCGTCGCGGCGCTGCAACAGGCGGCGCCGCGAACGTTCCTCCCGACTCAACACACGGCACCCGGCCGCGCCCGATCCGAGGAATGCGGACAGGCGACGAAGGAGCGGCGCGGAGTCGGCCACATCGGTTCAGCATCAACGGGAAAGGAGGCGCGGGATCAGCGGGGAGGGCGTTCGAGAGGTGCGGGGGAGAAGAGAGGCGCCAGGAGGCGGCCGCCGACGCGCCAGGCGGCCCCAGCGACAGGCGCAGGGGCGGGAGGCCCAGACAGCCAGGCCCATCCGGGCCGTGCGAGGAGGTCGCTGGGACGGACGGTGAAGGGGCGGGTTCCGTGGGGACTTTGTGACAGTTCGACCTGCCGCCGGGCGCCGGTCGGGAATCGGAGTGGGGGCCGGAGGCAAAGGGAAGCCGCGCGCCGCCAAGCGACGGCGGATGGGTGGCGCAGTCGTCGGCGGAGGCGCGGGGTGCGCACACGAACAGGCCAGCCGCCACGGCCAGCACCGCCCCGATCCGCCACCTTATTCCCGCTCGCGGCGTCATCGTGTTCGACGGTCCCACGGATTGCGGTTGATGAATTGGATGTTCTATCTGTAACGCCTTCGTCCCGTGAAAGCAAGCAAAAATCGGAGAAAACGATTAAAAGACTTTGGACATCCTCGAACCATTCGCGCGTCGCTGCCGTATCACCCAACAGGCCGGCCGGCCCGGCCGCCTTGAATCGCGCCCACGGCCCGTCTAGGATGCGACTTTCCCAGGGCTGGTGACTCATGTCTTCCCCCCGCCGATCCCGCCGCTTCCTGATCGCCGTCGTGGTTACGGCCGTCGTCTTCGTCATCCTCGGCGTGGTGACGTACTTCCTCTGGTTGGCGTCGCGGCTGCCTGGCCCCGATTCGCCCATCTATCGGCAGTTCGTGGACGATTTCGAGGTCGGCCTCGCCGCCCTGGACACGGAACAGGCCCAGGAGATCGGCGGGGCCAGCCTGGATAAAGCGGTCGCCCTTATCCCTGAAGAGCCGGCGGGCTGGGCCGACCGCGGGCTGATGTACCTCCGCGCCCACCAGCTGCCGCAGGCCGGCTCGGACCTGGCGAAGGCGCACGAGCTGGCGCCGCGGAGTCCCGAGGTCGAGGCGCTGCTCGGCTGGCTCGCCGAAGAGGAGGGAAAGTACGCCGACGCCGTCGTGTACTTTCAGAAGGCGGTGCAGGGCCGGCCGCGCAACTTGCGTTACCTCTTCGCCCTGGCCGAGGCCCGCCAAAAGCAGGGCGGCCCCGACTCCCAGGCCGAGTACCAGCGCTTGATTGAGGACGGGTTGAAGATCGACCCCGACAATCTCTTCTTGTTGCGGGAGCGCATGACTACGGCCGTCGATCGGGGCGACCGGGCGGCGGTGAATGACGTGACGGATCGACTCGCGCGGTTCGCCCCCAAGTGGGATGAGCTGGGCCGCACGACGTTCCAGGAGTTCGTCGAGGCGGTCCACAAGGGTGGTCCGTTGCCCGGAGAGGTGGAGCAGCCGTCGCAGATCCTGGCCAACGTGATCGCCTCCCAGCAGGGATACCAGCGGGATTTGGCGGCGGCCTCTCCGCCGGCGGGCCTGCTCGGGGAACCCGTTGCCCGGTTCCTGCGGCTGGCGCCGATGCCGGTCGTGGCGGCCGCTCCCGATCTGAGTCTCACCTTTACGCCGGAACCGCTCGCCCCGGCGGCGCCCGGCGCCGCCGACGCGCTGTGGGCGGTCTGGCTGACGGCCAAGGAGTGTCAAGCGACCGTCTATGTCGCCGACGCCCGGCAAGTTCGGCGGGCCGACGGGACGGGAAAGCCCCTTCCCTTTCCCGGCGGCGCCAAGGCGACGCCGCCGTCGCCCTTCGGCCTAGTGGCGGCGGACTTCGACAACGACTTCCGCACCGGCTTTCTGCTGGCGGGCGCGGGCGGACTCCGTTTCTGGAGGCAAGAAGCCGACGGCGGCTTCACCGACGTCACCGACAAGACGGGACTGCCGGCCGACCTACTGGGCGGCGACTACCACGGCGCCTGGACCGCCGACATAGACCTGGACGGCGACCTCGACTTCATCGTAGCGCCCCGATCCGGGCCGCCAATCGTGTTGCGGAACAATGGCGACGGCACGTTCAAGGCGATGACGGATGTCTTTCCCGGCGTCGCCGAAGTGCGTGATTTCGCCTGGGCCGACTTCAACCACGACGGGACGGCGGACGCCGCTTTCCTCGACGCGAGGGGGAAGCTGGCGGTATTTCTCAATCAGAGAGGCGGAAAGTTTACTTCCACCCCGGCACCTGCGCCGGTCGCGGCCGACGGCCTTGCCCTGGCCGTGGCGGACGCTGACGACGACGGCGCCCTCGACCTGCTTGTCTTCGGCCGCGACGGCGCCATGCGGCGGCTGTCGAACGACGGCGAAGCGGCCTGGACCACGGCCGAGCTGGCCCGTTGGGACGGCTTCACGCCAGCGACGGCGGGGCCGGGCGATTTTCGCCTGCTGGTTCACGACCTGGACAACAATGGCACCCTCGACCTGATCGCGTGCGGCCCAGGCGGCGCCCGCATTTGGATGGGGG
Organism: uncultured Planctomycetaceae bacterium; assembly: GCA_963771935.1. Taxonomy (GTDB): domain Bacteria; phylum Planctomycetota; class Planctomycetia; order Gemmatales; family Gemmataceae; genus UBA4732. The sequence continues at coordinate 183,352 of CAVYVK010000002.1, forward strand.
CCGGGCCGGACAAGTACCAGCCCTTGCCGGTCACGATCACCGAGCGCGTCTTCGCGGCCGCCGACCTCAACGGCGCCGGCCGGCTCGACCTTCTCGCCCTGTCCGCCGACCGCCGACCCGACCGGCTCCGCAACGCCGGCGCCCGCAACTATCACTGGCGGGACATCCGGCCCTACGCCAATGACGCGGAAATCATGCATCGGGGCGACAACCGCGTCAACTCCTTCGGCGTGGGCGGCGAGGCCGAGGTCCGCAGCGGACTGCTCGTCCAGAAGCAGCCGATGGTCGGGCCGTCGCTCCATTTCGGACTCGGCGACCACGACAAGATCACGGTCCTTCGCATCGTCTGGCCCAACGGAGACTCGCAGGTCGAATTCGCCCTGAACCAGCCGGAGCCGTGCGTCGGCGTGACGATCCCGCAGCGACTCCACGGCTCGTGCCCGTTCCTGTTCACCTGGAACGGCGACAAGATGCAGTTCGTGACCGACATCCTCTGGAGCTCGCCACTCGGCCTCTACATCAACGCACAAGACCGAGGGGGAATCGCGCAAACCACCGATTGGGTCAAGGTGCGCGGCGATCAGCTCAAGCCGCGCGACGGCCTCTACGACGTGCGCATCACCGCTGACCTCTGGGAGACGCATTACTTCGACCACGTCCACCTCACCGTCGTCGATCATCCCGCCGACACGGAAACGTATGTCGATGAGCGCTTCTTCCTCACGCCGACCAAACCGCAGCTGTACCTCACCAAACCACCGCGGCCGATCGCGCGGGCGGTGGACGACAAGGGCGCCGACGTGACGGATCTCGTGCGCCGCATTGACGGCCGCTACCTCAACACCTTCGACCTCGGCAAGTATCAGGGCGTCGCCGCAGATCATTACGTGGAAGTGGACCTCGGCGACGACGCCCCGAAGACGGGTCCGGTTTATCTACTGGCGACCGGCTGGATTCACCCCACGAACAGCTCCATCAACGCCGCTCTGGAGCAGGGCAAGAATGAGAAGCCCCGCGGTCTCGTCCTCGAAACGCCCGATGGCAAGGGCGGCTGGACGGTCGGCCGATCGGAGCTTGGCTTCCCGGCCGGCAAGAACAAGACCATCGTGATCCGCCTCGACGACGTTCCCGGCCGTGAAGGCGTCGTCCGCCGTTTTCGCCTTCGCACCAACATGGAAATCTACTGGGACGCTCTGCAATACGCCGAGGGCATTGACGCGGACCTGGCGCGGCAAACCGTCCTCATGCCTGAGACCGCAGATCTGCGCCATCGGGGCATTTCCCGCATCACGCGGGCCGATGCGAGTTCCCCGGAGCTGCCCGACTATGATAAGCTGGTGACGAGGGCGCAAGACTGGCGCGACCTCATCGGCTGGTACACCCGTTACGGCGACGTGCGCGAATTGCTGGAACAGATCGACGACCGCTACGTCATCATGAACGCCGGCGACGAGATCGCCCTGACGTTTCGCGCCCCGGCCGACCCGCCGCCGAGCTGGAAGCGCGACTTCGTCTGGGTGTCGGACGGCTGGGAGAAGGACGGCGATTTCAACACGCGCTTCTCGAAGACCGTGCTGCCGCTGCCGTACCACGGCATGAAGGATTACGAGACGCCGCCCGGCCGCCTGGAGGATGACCCCGTCTACCGGATGCACCCGGACGACTGGAAGAAGTACCACACGCGCTACGTCACGCCCTACGTGTTCGAGCGCGGCCTGCGCCCCTGAACCCGGATCGGCCGTGACGACCAGGAGACGACCGTGCTCTCCCTCCTGAAACAGATCGTTTTCCTCCTGATCCTGGCCACCATGCTCGGCCTGGCGATCTTCTTGGACCGCGCCGATTCGGACCAGGCGGCGCCCTTCGACCGCGACGCCGCCCTCCGCAACCAGGGCTTCTATCTCGAAGACGTCGCCAAGAAATCCGGCGTCGATTTCGTCCACCACGGCCCGGACAAGCTCGACGCCAAGCTGCGGCACATCCAGCCCGTCGTCGCCGCGATGGGGGCGTCGGTGTCGATCGTGGATTTCGACCGGGACGGTTGGCCGGACGTCTTCGTCACCAACGGCCGCGAGGGGAGCAAGTGCGCCCTCTACCGCAACATGCACGACGGCACGTTCAAGGATGTCGCGGCAGAAGTCGGCCTTGCGGACCTCAATAAGGTTGGAACCGGCGTCTGCATGGGCGCCGTCTGGGGCGATTTCGACAATGACGGCTACGAGGACGTGCTGGTCTACAAGTGGGGCCGGCCGATGCTGTTCCACAACGACGCCGGCAAGCACTTCACCGACGTGACCGAGGGGAGCGGCCTGCCCCAATGGATGAACGCCAACAGCGCCCTCTGGTTCGACTACGACCGCGACGGCAAGCTCGACCTGTTCCTCGCCGGCTACTGGCGCGACGACCTCGACCTTTGGAACCTGCACGATTCCAAGGTCATGCCCGACAGCTTCGAGTACGCCACTAATGGAGGGAGCAAACATCTCCTGCACAACAACGGCCACGGTCATTTCACCGACGTGACGAAGGCGATGGGCATCGACGGCCAGCGCTGGACGCTGGCCGTCGCCGCCGGGTCGCTGTGCGAGTCCGGCTATCCCGACCTGTTCCTGGCCAACGACTACGGCGTCTCGGAGGTTTACGCCAATCGCGGAGGCAAAAAGTTTGAAGAGGTCGGCGAGAAGGTCGGCGTCCAGGACCATCCGCGCAGCGGCATGAACGCATCGTTCGGCGACGTGAACAACACGGGGCGCTTCTCCGTCTACGTCTCCAACATCTCCGAGCCGGGCCTGCTGGTGCAGGGCAACTGCCTGTGGACGCCGAAACAGGGGTGCAGCGGCGACCAGCTGAAGTATGTGGACTTTGCCAATCCGTTGAAGGTGCAGCTGGGCGGCTGGAGCTGGGGCGCCCAGTTCGTCGATCTGAACAACGACGGCCGGCTCGACCTGTACCTGACCAACGGCTACATCTCGGCCGACAAGAGGCAAAGCTACTGGTACGATTATTCCAAGATCGCGGGCGGCAACGGCTTCATCATCAGCGACGCCGCCAACTGGCCGGCCATCCGCGACCGCAGCCTGTCGGGCTACCAGCCCAAGCACGTCTGGCTCAACCAGGGCGGCACGTTCGTCGAGTCAGCGGCCGGCGTCGGCGTGCTGGACCAATACGACGGCCGGGCCGTGGCGACGGCCGACCTGTGGAACCGCGGCGTGCAGGACGTGATCGTCGCCAACCAGAACGGGCCGCTGCTGATCTACAAGAACACCGTGGCGCCGGGCAATCACTGGGTCCAATTCAACCTGACGACGGGGGAGAAGCATTGCCCCGCTATCGGGGCGCAGGTGCGGCGTCTACTGGGACGGCAAGCAGCAGCTCCAGGCGGTGTCCGGCGGCGACGGCTACGCTTCACAGCGGCAACGGCGGCTGCACTTTGGCCTGGGTAAGTCGAAAGAGATCGACAAAGTCGTCATTCAGTGGCCGTCCGGCAAGACTCAGACGATCGAACACCCGGAAGCCGACCAAGTTCACACGATCCAGGAGGAGGCGCCATGAGCGTAACGGACGCAACCTCCGCTCCCTCCGCGCCGCGGCCGGCGCCGGCGATGGTGAGGAAGCCGCGCCCGCCGTTCCGGCCCGCGGCGTTCGTCCTCGGCGCCGTCGGAACGGCGGCGCTGCTCGTCGGTCAGTATGATTTCGAGCGCTTCGCGGTCCCCTGGCTCGCCACAGTCGCCGCGCTCGGCCGGCCGTTGTTCTCGCTGGGGCCGGTGGACGTCTCGCCGCTGGGAATGCTGGAAATCCTGGGCAACGTCGCCCTCTTCGCCGCGGCCGCCGTGGTCTTCTTCCGCTGGACGCTGCGCCAGATCGACGCCCGCTACCACGCCCCCGTCTTCATCACCGTCATCCTCGTGGGTGCGCAGGTTTATTACGGCGTGCTGGAGAGCTTTCCCCTCCCGGCTTGGCTGGCCGCGCTCACCGGCGGCTGGATCACGGTCTATTCGCCGACGTTCGTCACCATCGTCGCCGCCATCGGCACGGAGCTGGTCCTCGGCCGTCTCGCCTACGGCAAATGGATCAATCCGGCCAGCGCCTACGTCACCGGCATCAGCGCCGGCATCCTCATCAAGTCACCGGAACTGTGGCCGTTTTTGCTCTGCGCCATGATCTCCATCGCGTCGAAGTACGCCCTGCGCATCAACGGCCGGCACTTGTGGAACCCCACGAATTTCGGCGTCACCGTCCTGCTGCTGCTGGCGTCGCAGCACACGGCCAGCCTCAGTGTGCAGTACGGCAACGTCCTGTGGGCCAACATCCTGATCTGGACGCTCGGCGCTTTGATCCTCTGGAAGATCGGCAAACTCCATATTCCGGTGACGTTCGCGGCGGTGTACTTGCTGCTGTCGCCGCTGCGGCTGGCGCTGACCGGCAATCCGTGGCTGACGGAGGTGGCGCCGCTGACGGGGCCGATGTACCAGCTGTTCATGTGTTTCATGATAACGGACCCCAAGACGACGACGCACAAGGTCTGGAGCCAGTGCCTGACGGCCGGCTTGGTCGCCGTGGCGGAGACGGCGCTGCGGCTGTCGCCGACGCTGTTCGCGGCGGCGCCGGAGTTCCTGTCGTTCGACGCGCCGTACATCGCGCTGTTCCTCGTCGGGCCGGCGGCGAACGCGGTCGAGATGGGGATGAACGCCGGCAAGCGCCACGCGATCCAGCCGGCATGATCGGGTACAATGAGTGGATTGTCGTCCCGGAGGATCCCCGATGACTCCCGTTCCAGCCACCCCAGCCGCTGACAGCATCGAGCAGCGCGTCGCTCACCTGCTCGGCCGCTGGCGCCAGGAGACGGCGTACCAGTCATCCAACACGCGGATCACGGGCCACCCGGCGTATCAGGAACTAATCGCGCTGGGGGCACCGGCGCTGCCATTCCTGTTCCGCGACCTGGAACAGACCGGGGACGGCCACCTGTCGAAGGCGCTGGCGGCCATCACCGGTGCCCATCCCGTTTCCGCCGAGGAGCGCGGCCAGGTAGGCAAGATCGCGGAATACTGGCTGCGTTGGGCCAGGGAGAACGGCTGCGGACGGTCGTGAAGTGATTCTCGCCCAACAGAGGACAGCCATGCCGCAGGCGCAAGCCATCGAACGGGTCGTCGATCTCACCGACCCCGCCCGCAACGTGATCTACAACATGACCGTGGACGAGGCGCGGCGCTCGTCGCCTCCGGCGACGCCGCGGCCGTGCGCCGCATCGACGGCGACTTCGCCCTGGTCGCCGCATCCGGCATTCACGTCCGCATGGCCCGCTCCATCGGCCGGCCGCTGCGCTACTTCATCGCCAAGCGCGCGGCCGGCCCCGCCCTCGTCGCCGCCGACCGCATCGACGCCATTTACGGACATCTCCAGGCGGAAGGACTGGCCGATCAGTTCCATCCGTCCTACACGCGCATGGTCCCCGCCCATCACGTCACCGACGTGGCCCTCGTCGGCTGCCCCGACCCGAACCCGACCTACACCCGTTTCTTCGACCCGCGCCGCAACGCCTTCCCGGCCGACCCGGACGCCATCGGCCGCGCCTACATCGGCGCCCTGAGCGATGAAATCGCCAAGTGGCTGCAACACCGGGCGGCGGACGGTCCCATCGGCGTCTGCTTCTCCGGCGGCATCGACAGCGGCTCCGTCTTCCTCGTCGCCTATCACGCGATGCTGCGGCTCGGCATGAACCCGTCGCGGCTCAAGGCGTTCACCCTGGCCGTAGACGGCGGCGGCGACGACGTGACGCAAGCGCGTCGCTTCCTCGACGCCGTCGGCCTCGGCCTGTTCCTGGAGCCGATCGAGGTCGCCGAACTCGGCCGTGGACTGGCGCGAGGCGGTGCGCGTGATGGAGGACTACAAGCCGCTGGACGTGCAGTGCGCGGCGATGGCCCTGGCGTTGTGCCGCGGCATTCGGGCGCGTTACCCCGACTGGCGTTTCCTGCTCGACGGCGACGGCGGCGACGAAAACCTCAAGGACTATCCCATCGAGGAAAACCCCGAATTGACGATCCGCAGCGTCCTCAACAACCGGATGCTGTACCAGGAAGGCTGGGGCGTGGACGCGATCAAGCACTCGCTGACCTACTCCGGCGGCCTCAGCCGCGGCTACGCTCGCACTTACGCCCCCGCCGCCGTCTGCGGCTTCGAGGGGTTCAGCCCGTATACGCTCCCCAATGTGATGGAAACGGCCGAAGCGATCCCGTTCATCGAGCTGACCGGCTGGGACCACGAACGGCTCTACGCCCTCAAGGGCGAAGTCGTCCGGCGCGGCGTGAAGGCCGTGACAGGGATCGACATGCCGGTCTTCCCCAAGCGGCGCTTCCAGCACGGGGCGCCGCGGCGCGAGACGTTCTCCGCCCTTTTCCCCTCGCAAGCATCGATCTACCGTCGGGCTTACCATGCGACCTACGATTCCTGACGTCGGCCGCCTGGATGCGCCGGATCTGCGACCGCCGAAGGATCCGGTGGACCCGCGGCGGCCGCACGCCTTCTTCGTCGAGTCGGAGCGCGCGGAGAGCGGCGCCATCGAAGAGGTCGCCACGCTCTTTCTCGTCAACCGCGAGTGCCCGTTCCGCTGCCTCATGTGCGACCTGTGGCGCAACACCACCGACCGCCGCGTCCCCGACGGAGCGATCGCCGCCCAGGTCGAATTCGCCCTCGCCCGCCTCCCCGCGGCGCCGCACGTCAAGCTCTACAACGCCGGCAACTTCTTCGACGCCCAGGCGATCCCTACCGGCGACCTGCCGCGCATCGCCGAGTTGTTGAACGCCTTTTCAGACCGCCATCGTCGAGTGTCATCCGCGCCTGGTCGGCCCGCGCTGCCTGGCGTTCCGCGACTTGCTCCGGCCGGCGCTGCGCGTGGCGATGGGCCTGGAAACCGCTCATCCCGAGGTGCTGCGCCGGCTCAACAAGGGCATGACGCTAGACGATTTTGCGCGAGCGACCGACTTCCTCCGCCGCAAGGGCGTCGTCGTGCGGGCGTTCCTGTTGCTGCGGCCGCCGTATCTAGACGAAGCCGAAGGGATCGAGTGGGCGAAGCGGTCGTTGCACTACGCCTTCGACGTGGGGGTCGAGTGCTGCGTCCTCATTCCGACGCGCGACGGCAACGGGGCGATGGAACGGCTGCGGGCGGAAGGATTGTGGGCGCCGCCGCGGCTGGAGTCGCTGGAAGCGGTGCTGGAACACGGCGTCGGCCTGCGGCGCGGACGAGTCTTCGTCGACTTGTGGGACATTGAAAAGCTGTTTCACTGTCCGCGCTGCGGCCCCGCCCGCGCCGCCGGCTCGAGACGATGAACCGCGAACAGACCGTCCCGCCGCCGGTCGTCTGCGACTGCGGGATTACGGCATGATCCGCGAACGGGCCGACGTGGCGATCCTCGGCGCGGGCTTCGCCGGCAGCGTCCTGGCGATGGTACTGCGGCGGCTCGGCCGGAGCGTGGTGCTGATCGAGCGCGGCGCGCACCCGCGCTTCGCCGTCGGCGAGTCCTCCACTCCGCTGGCCAATTTGGTGCTGGAATCGCTGGCCGGCGAATACGACCTGCCACGGCTGGCCCCGCTGGCCGAATATGGCCCTTGGCAATGCGCCTATCCGCATCTTGCATGTGGGGTGAAGCGCGGCTTTACCTTCTTCCAGCACGAGCCGGGCCGGCCGTTTCTGCCGCGCTCCGACCGCGCCAACGAGCTGCTGGTCGGCGCCAACCCGTCCGACGACGCGGCCGACACCCACTGGTTCCGCGAACACGTCGATCATTTCCTCCTCACCGAGGCGCAATCGCTCGGAGCGGCCTACCACGACCGCACCGAGATAACGGAGATAGGCGGCGGGCCGGGAGCTTGGTCGCTCTCCGGCCGGCGCGAGGGGAAGCCGGTCGAAGTGGCCGTGGCGTTCCTGATCGACGCGACCGGGCCGGGCGGCGCGCTGGCGCAGGCTTTCGACATCCCCACCGACCCCGCCGACCTCCTCACGAACTCCTGGTCCGTCTACACCCACTTTGCCGATGTCCACAGGTTTAAGGATTTGTATCGATCCGTCCGGCGGCGACGCGGACGCCCACCCCTACCCCTGCGACGACGCGGCGCTGCACCACGTCCTCCCCGACGGCTGGGTGTTCGTGCTGCGCTTCAACAACGGGCTGGTCAGCGCTGGGCCGGTATGGGACGGCACGCAGCGCCGGCCGGATGAGGGAGCCGGCGCCGAGGCGGAGTGGGAATCGCTATTACGTCTTTATCCATCTCTTGCGGAGCAATTCGCGTCGGCGCGGCCGGTGCGGCCGTTCGTCCGCACCGGAAGACTACAGCGGCGGGCGCAGCGGGCGGTTGGGCCGGGCTGGGCGCTGCTGCCGCACGCGGCCTACTTCCTCGACCCGCTCTTCAGCGGCGGCAACGCCCACACGCTGCTCGGCGTCGAGCGGCTAGGCCGCATTTTCCGCGAACACTGGGGCCGGCCGTCGCTGGATGCGGCGCTGGAGGAATATGAGAGAATGCTGTTCCGCGAAGTCGCATTTCTGGACCGGCTGATTCACGGCAGCTACACGGCGTTCCGCCGCTTCGGGCTGATGACGGCGTTCACGATGTACTATTTTGCGGGGGCGATCCATTCCGAGGGGCGGCGGCGGCGCGGCGAGGCGGGGCCGGGCGACGAGTTCCTCTTCTCCCACGATCCGGAGTTTCGGTCGGCCCTGTGGCGAGCGCACACGGACCTGGTGCGGCTCTGCCGGGCGCCGGACGGGCGCGGCGAGGCGGAGTTCCGGCGACAAACGGCGAAGGACATCGCCGGCTTCAACCCCGCGGGACTGTGCGACCCGGCGAAGTACAACCTCTATCCGTTCGTGTGACGGCGGAGCGCCGACCATCCGCCGCGTTCCGTCAAGCGGGCACCCCCTTTTTTCACGTCCCCCTTCAACCGCCGCGTAGGATTTACAATCGTTCCGGCGCATCCTCCGCCGTCCGGCGCGGCGCAAGCCGCAACTCCTGTCTCCGCCGCAGAATGGGACCGCCTCCGCGCAAAACCGATCGGCCGCGCGGCGGCGCGGCTCACCTTTTGCGGTTAGAGTTGCAGCGGACACGTCGCTTCGGGTTCGTTTTCCCCTCGTCGTCCCTCGGGAATCGTCGCGGAGGTGCGGTGGCATGGCTGCGCGCTCGTGGATAGTCGTGGTCCTGGCCGGGGCGGTCGCTTCTCTGGGCGCCTCTTATCAAACGCGCAATTTCAATGTGGAGGCTCCGACGCCGGAGATCGCGCAGCAGATCGGACAGTACGCCGAGGCCTACCGCAAGGAAAAGGCGCTGCTGTGGCTCGGCCAGGAGATGCCGCCCTGGCCCGAACCGTGCCCGCTGCGCGTGACGATCTCGATGAACGGCTCCGGCGGCGCCACGTCGTTCGCCTTCGACCGCGGCCGCATCCTCGGCCAGGACATGCACATCGAAGGCTCCCTCGACCGGCTGCTGGCCAGCGTCCTGCCGCACGAGGTGACGCACACCGTCTTCGCCTACTACTTCCGCCAGCCGGTGCCGCGCTGGGCCGACGAGGGCGGCGCGGTGCTGTCCGAGGACGACATCGAGCGCAACCGGCACGACCAACTGGTGCGGCAGATCCTCAACACGCCGGGCCGCGCCATCCCGCTGCGCCGCCTGTTCTCGCTGACCAAGTATCCGCCGGACGTGATGGTGCTGTACGCCGAGGGCTATTCGGTGTCGAACTTCCTGGTGGCCAAAAGCAACCGCGGCGTGTTCCTGAATTTCGTGGCCCAGGGGATGCGCGGCGACTGGGACGCGGCGTTGAGGACGAATTACGGCTATGGCAGCGTGGAAGAGTTGGAAAAGGCATGGGTGGAGAGCCTGTCCCACCCGCGTCCGCAGGCGCAGCTGGCGAGCCGGCCGGCGGAGGCCGATGGGGCGGAGCGCGTGGTGGTGCGGCAGACGGCGCCGCCGGCCGCGCCGCTGCTGGAGGCGCCGCGGGCCATCGTCCGCGGCCAGATCCCGACGGCGACGTGGACGCCCGGACCAAGGACCAGGCATGGTGGCTGCCCAATCCGCCGGCGGCGCCCGCGTCGGCCGTGCCCGCGACCTGGCAGCCGCCCGACACGACGCCGGCCCCGGTACGGCTGGGGCCGCCGCGCGGCGACGTGCCGCCTCCACCGCCGCGGCTGGGCCAGCCGGCGACCGTCCCTGGCGGCAACTGACCCGACGGCGACCGCCACTGCGGGAGCGGCGCGGGGGCGTACGGCGCCGACGGCCCGATGAGACCTACTGGCGCCGATACGCCCCCGCGCCGCCTTAATCCGGATGAGGCTCGCGGACCCCGTCCGCCTTGAGGCGGCCGACGAGGACGCCGACTTCCTGCTGATTCGGCTGATATTCCAGCGAGCGCTCGTACATGGTCAGCGCCCGATCCTTCCGATTCATGACCTCGTAAAGCCGGCCGAGTTCGTTGAGGGCGTGAACGTCGTGCGGATCGAGTTCATAGGCGTGCTGACAGACCGCGAGCGCTTTCGGATAGTCCTTGTCGCGGGCGCACAGCCAGCCGTATTCGGCGTAGGCCGCCGCCGACTTCGGTTCACGGCGAATCCAGTCCACCACCAGCTGATCCGCTTCGCCGCGCCGCTTCTGACGCACCAGAAACGCCGTCAAGGCGTGCATACAGTCGGCGTGGTTGGGTGCCTGGCGCAGACAATCCCGGTACGTTTGCTCCGCTTTGTCGGTCTGGTTGAGATGGTCGTAGCACTGGCCGAGGTTGTAGAGAAGGTTCGCGTCGGCGGGTTTGAGGGCGAGCGCGGCCTGGAACGTCTCGCGCCTCGTTGTAGGCGCCGCGGCGGTAGAGAACGATCCCATCGTCGTCGTAATCGTGCAGCCGCTGATCGTCGGTCGAAACGCAGCCCACGACGACCGAGGCCAGCAGCGCCACCCAGCATAGTCGTCGCATGGCGCACACCTCCGGCCGCGTCATAGCGTCGGCGGCCGGAGAGGGGAAGGCGAAAAATAGTGAGGAGTGAGGAGTGAGGAGAAAAGAACGGTCCCGCCGGCTGGTCTTTCTCCTCACTCCTCACTCCTCACTCATTTCTGGTACGTCCCCATGAGTTCGCCGTGTCCCAGGACATGGCTTCTCATGGCCTTGTCGAGATCCTGTCGGGTCGTGGCCTCCGGGTTCGGCAGTTCCAGCGTCGTGTCCAGCGCGTAAAGATGGAAGTAGTAATGGTGCAGCCCGGACGGCGGATCGGGGCCTGCATAGCCGACGCCGTTGAAGCCGTTCTTGCCCTGCCGCGTACCGTCCCTCATGCTCGAGTCGGTCGGCTCACCCTCCCCCAGCCTGTGGGTGTTTGCGGGGATGTTCCAGATCACCCAATGGACGAACGTTCCGCCCGGGGCGTCGGGATCGTCGCAGATCAGGGCGTAGCTTTTTACGTCCTTGGGCGCGTCGGACCACGCCAGCGGCGGCGAAAGATTGTCCCCGCTCTTGGCGTAGGTTTTGGGGATCGGCTGGCCCTGCTGAAACGCAGAGCTGGTCAGCGAGATCGTCGCTCCCACGTCCAGCGGCGAGGCGTCCGGAGTGTTGTTATTGCAGCCGATGAACAGCAACGCCAGGGGCAAGCAGAAAAGCATGCGTCTCATGAAGGAACCCTCCAGCGGATCGGATCGCTCAAGCTGGAGTGCAGCGAAATTCGCGCCAAATGGAACGGGGGCGGCGCTTCGACGAATGCCGCCCCCGTTTTCCGACCGGCGCCGTATCAGTGCGGAGCGGGCAAGGCCCCGGCGCCGCCCAGGCCGATGTTGCTCACCTCCGGCACGCTCAGGTCGATCAGCACCGGTCGTTGCGATTGCGCCACCGCCCGGTTGCCGGCCGTGTCGCGCACCGTCATCCGCAGGTAGACGTTCGGCGGCACGTCCGGCCCCGGCTGCCAGTCGTAATGCCCCGAGTTCTCCAGCTCCGGCGCACCGATCGGGTTCCACTGGGCGTCCGGCCCCGCCTGGGCCGACCATTCCAGCGTGACCGGCGTGCCGGTGAGGTGCTTGTCCTCCGCCAGCCAGACCAGGGTGAGCGTGTCGGGGCGCGACGGGTTGGCTTCCACCTTGACCAGGGTGGCCTTGGGCGGCGTGGCGTCCAGTTCGACGCGCAGCTGCGGCAGGTCGCCGGGACGCGGGGCCGGCCGACCCAGGCCGGCCTTGCTCTTGACCACCAGATAATAGCCGTAAGTGACGCCCTCGCTCGTCAGCGGCACCGCCACCGAGCCGCGAACCGAGCCGCCGGCGCGGACGTCCGCGGCCGGGAGCGTCACACCGTGCGGATCCAGGGGCGTTTGCTGCCACGTGGCGCCGTCGTCGGTGGTGACATACACGTCCACGCCGCCCAGGCCCGACGGCCCAAACTTGCCCACGTCGAACTCCACCTTCACTTCCCGCTTATTGACGATCTGCAAGGGAGGCATTTCACCGCGGCCGGCGTCGGGGCCGGCGAGCGGGCCGCCCGAAGGCGCCGGCGGTCCCGGATTGAGCGGAGACGGCGAGTAGGCGACGGCCTGGTTGCCCGTGATCTTCGGCGCGACCGCCAGGGGCGCGGGCGGGAGCGGCGCGGGGGGCGGGGCCGGCAGTGGCGCCGGCGGCAAGTCGGGCGGGGCGGGCGAGGGCGGCGGCTGGTGCGACGCATCGGAAGAATGATCGGTCCACTTCGGCGCGGCGGGCGCAGGAGGAGCGGCCGGCGTCGGCAGCGGCGGCACGGCCGGCGGATCGAACGCGGGCGGCGGAGGCGGCGTCAGGGCCGGGCCGCCGTTGGCCGCGGGAACCTGCTTGATCGCCAGGCCCACGTTGTCCGCCGTGTCGTGCATCTGCATGCGCACCACCACCGCCGACGGGTCGTGGATCTCCGCGCGGCCGGTCGGCCCCGGATTGATCGGCGTCGCCGTCCACGGACCTTCCGACGACATGGCGTATTCCAGCTTCAGCGTGTCCGCCTTCGGATTTTGCTCGGTGATTTCCCAGCTCACGTGAACGTCGTCGCCTTGCCGCTCCGCCTTCAAATTGATGTCCGGCCGCGTCGTGTCCACCAGGATGCGCTGGCCGACCGGGGCCGTGGAGACGTTCGGCGGGTCGGCGTGTCCCTTCTGGTCGATGATGACCATCGTGAACCAGTAGGGGCCGTCTTCGGTGACGGCGTAATCGAAATGGTCCTGATCCGGTTTGGCCTGGGCGGCCTCGTTCCAGGTCTGGCCCTTGTCGTGCGAGACCCAGAGCTGAAGCTCGCGGATTTCCGCCCGCTTCTGGGGGTCGAAACGGATGGGGATCTGGAACGCTTTTTGGTTCATGGGCTGAACGTCCGACGGTCCAGAGGCCGCCGCCAAAAACAGGCACGTCCAGGTCATCGCTCCGAGGGTCATTGGCGCTTCCTCCTCAGCCAGCGGCCTTGCGGTCGTTCCCCCCAACCTTGCCGACGAAACCGATCGTGCGGCGAAGGCCTGCCGTATGGGTGGGATCGGTTGTAACGACCCCCCGACTTGAGAAAAAATGCGAAACGCATGAAAACGTGTAAAGTTGCGCGGTGCGAGAGGGGAGGAAAAAGCGGCCTTGCGGGTTCGGCGGGGATTGGTTAATTTCGCGTCCCGTCCGACTCATTCCCGCATCCGGTTAGCCGCGACCCGAAGGGGAGCGCTTCCTCAACGCGCTCCCCTTCGGGTCGCGGCTAACCGAAGGAGGAGCGCCGCGTGCGACTGACCACCTACACGCCCGACGCATTCGACGCCCTCCGCGCCGCGGCGGAGCGGCTGGGCGTGGCCAGCCTCCGCCACAGGCCGTTCGTCGATTATTACTACACCGGAAATCCCTGGTGCCAGCTGCACCTCCTCACGGCCGCCGACGACTCGATCGCCGGCGTGATCGGCGTGGATTCGATGCGCTTCGCCGCGGGCGACCGATGGATGACGCTCGGCTTCGCCACCAACTTCCACGCGGCCCAGCCGGGGGCGGGCGGCTATCTCTACCTGCACTGGATGAAAACGTCGCCGTTCGGCCTCGTCTTCGGCGGCAGCGCGGACACGCACCACATCCTCCGCCGCCAGGGGTGGACGTACTTTCCCGGCGTGAAATCCCTGGTGCTGAACCGCGCCTGTTCCCCTCGGCCGGGCGAGTCGGCATGGCGACGGTTGGCCAAGCGCGTCCTGACCCGCTTCCGCCGCCGGCCGGCGGATCGGTTCGCCGCCCGCGTCCCCGCCCTCGCGGCGGAGCGCGTCACGGTCCAGGAGGAAGGCCGTTTCACGGACGACATGCCGCCGCGCACCTCGCCGTTCGCCTTCCGCTTCGCCCCGGAAATCGACTACCTCAACTGGCGCTACCGCACCGGGTTGTCGTTCGTGCGTTACCGCACCTTCCGCCTCCTCACGGAGGGCCGCACGTCCGGCTACGTCGTGCTGAATGACGCGCCGAACCGCCTCGCCGTGGCCCAGTGCGACGGCGAAGATCCGGCCGACCTGACGTACGGCGTCCTACGGAGTCTGGTCCTTGCGACCGAAGGGGACCGCAAAATCCGGGAAATCCTTCTGACCTGCACGCACCCCGAAATGGGTCGGATCTACCGGGATTTCGGTTTCCGGTCGGCGGGGCCGAATCGGCCGTTCGTCGTCGGCTCGCGGCGGGGGCCGGTCGATCTGCCGGCCGACCCGTCGCGCTGGCTGGTCAACTACGACTGGGGCGACAACGGCCTGCGGGCGCCGTTCCTCGATCAGACCCCGGCGAGGGCGAAGGAAACGGAAATCATCGTTCGGACGTGACCGTGCGGAAGGGACCGGCCATGATGGACTACAAACGCTGGATCAAAAGGGGGTTGACGGCGAGCGGCCTGCCGGCGCTGGCCGGGCGGCTGAAAGGGCCGCGCACCGTCATCCTCCGCTATCACTCAGTACGGGAACGGCCGGACGATTATCAGCACTCCATCGGCCGCGGCATCGTCCATCCCGCGGCGGCGTTCCGCGAACAGATGGAGTGGCTGGTGCGGACCTATGAGCCGGTCGGCCTGGAGGACGTGGCGTCGGCTCTGGAGGGCCGGCGGCCGATGCCGCGGCGCGGCGTCGTCGTCACCTTCGACGACGGCTACGCGGACAACCTCGAAACGGCGGCGCCGATCCTGAACCGGCTCGGCATGAAGGCGGCGTTTTACATCACCGTGGATTGCATCGAGCCGCAGAAGATGCCGTGGTTCTGCCGGCTGCGGCACGCCTTCGCGGCGACGACGCGCGAAACGTGGCAAGACCCTATGGGAGAGAGGATTTGGCGCCTGGCGGACGCCGGCGAGCGGCGGCGGGCGTTCCTCAGCGCCTCGGAAACCTGCGCCCGCCGATCCGGCCCGTCCCAGGACGCACGGATCGGCGCCATCGAACACGGCCTGGGCGTGGAGCGCCTCGCTCCGCGGGAACGGCTGATGCTGGACTGGGATCAGGTCCGCGAGCTGCGCCGGCAGGGGCACGTCGTCGGTTCGCACACCGTGACGCATCCCAACCTGGCCCAAGTCAACCATGACGATGCGGCGCGCGAGATCCGCGAGTCGCGGCGGACCCTGGAGGGAAAGCTCGGAGCGCCCGTATACCACTTTTCCTATCCCTCGCCGATTCTTCAGCCGCACTGGAGCGCGGGGACGACGGCGAGCTGCGTGGACTCCGGCTACCGCACCGCCGTCACCTGCACGCCGGGGCCGGTGACGGCGACGGATGCGCCGCTGCGTCTGAAACGCATCGCGGCGCCGGAGATGATGGACGATTTCCGCTGGGCGGTGCAGTGCGCGTTTTTGGGACGGTGCGTGTGAGGCGAGCGGCGCGGCGTCAGCCCGCCGTGACACGAAAACACGGTGGGCTGACGCCGCGCCGCTCGCCCGATCCCCTGAGCAGGAGGCTCCGCCGCGATGAAGTTCGCCGACGCGCTGAAGAAGGTCCGGGCCGAGCCGCCCGTCGGTGCCCGGCCGCTGTCGGTCGCCCTCGCCTGCGGCTGCACCGCCGGCACGCTGGAGGTTTTCCTCACCGCCCATCTGCGCATCCTGTTCCCGGATCGGCGCGTCGCCGTCGAAACCGGCCTGTACGGCGACTGCCTCGGCAACCTCGACCGCCTGCGCCGGCCGGGCGCGATGGCTTCGCGGTCATGCTGGAATGGGCGGACCTCGACCCGCGGCTCGGCCTTCGCCAGACCGGCGGCTGGTCGCCGGCCTTGCTGCCCGACCTCCTGGAGAGCTTCGACGGCCAGGCGGCGCGGTTGCAGGCCGCCGTGGAGCGAGCCGCGGACGACGCCCCCGTCGCCGTCTGTCTGCCGACGCTGCCGCTGCCGCCCATAGCGTTCACGTCCGGCTGGACCTTCTCGGAATTCGAGTTGCAACTCCGCACCCGCCTGTACGCCCTGGCGTCGCGGCTGGCCGGCAGGACGAATGTGCGGCTCGTCAACCCGCAGCGTCTCGACCAACTTTCGCCGCCGGCCGAACGCCTGGATGTCAAGAGCGATCTCCTTTCGGGCTTTCCCTACCGCACGGCCCACGCCTCGGCGGTCGCGGAGATGCTGGCCGCGCTGCTGCGTCCCACCGCCCCGAAAAAGGGCCTCATCACCGACCTGGACGACGCCCTCTGGCGCGGCCTGCTCGGCGAGGCCGGCGCCGACGGCGTCTCCTGGAGCCTCGACCGCCACAGCCACGCCCACGCCCTCTATCAGCAGATGCTTCAGGCGCTGGCCGATTCCGGCGTCCTCGTGGCCGTGGCCAGCAAAAACGACCCGGCGCGGGTGGAAGAAGCGCTGCGGCGGCCGGACCTGCTTCTGCAACGGGACCGCCTCTTCCCCGTGGAAGCGCACTGGGGGCCGAAGTCGGAATCCGTCGCGCAAATTCTCCGGGCGTGGAACGTCGGCGCCGACAGCGTCGTCTTCATCGACGACAGCCCACTGGAGCTGGCCGAAGTCCAGGCGGCCCATCCGGGCGTCGAAACCCTTCTCTTCCCAAAGGACCAGGATCAGGCGGTGTACGATCTGCTTTGGCGGTTGCGCGACCTGTTCGGCAAGACGGCCGTGCGCGCGGAGGACCACCTGCGCCGGGAGAGCCTCGCCGCGCCGCCGAGGCGCCCGAAGCCGCCGATCCCGACGACTTCCTGCGCACCGTCGAGGCGGAGGTCGTCGTCTTCGCCAACCAGGCGTCGCCGGACCCGCGGGCGCTGGAGCTGGTCAACAAAACGAACCAATTCAACCTCAACGGCCGACGCTACACGGAGAGCGAATGGCGGACGCACCTGCGCCGGCCGGACGCCTTTCATTACCTCGTCGGCTACCGGGACAAGTTCGGCCCGCTCGGCGACATCGCCGTGATCGCGGGGAGACGCGACGGCGACGTGCTGCTCGTCGATACCTGGGTGATGAGCTGTCGGGCCTTCTCGCGGCGCATCGAGCATCAGTGCGTCCGGATGCTGTTCGACCAGTTTCCCGTCGGGGAGATCGCGTTCGACTACCGGCCCACGGAGCGCAACGGCCCGTGCCAGGAGTTCTTCGCCGCCCTGCTCGAGGATCCTCCGGGCGCTGACGCGACCCGGCTCGCCCGTATGGCCAAGGACCGCTTCGCCGCCCACTGTCCGCCCCTGTTCCACCGCGTCAAGGTGACCGCTCATGGATAATGCACGCGAACGTTTGACCTCCTGTTTCTCTGTCGTCTTCCCCGATCTGGCGCCGGACGAAATCCCGCTGGCGTCAATGGCCTCCGTCGGCAAGTGGGACTCGCTGGCCACCATCACTCTGCTCACGGTCATCGAGGAGGAATTCGATCTGCAAATTCCGCCGGAGGGCCTGGAGCAGCTCATTTCGTTCGACCTGATCCTCGACTACCTCGAACGGCAGTACGCTCATGTTTCCTGAGCCGGCCGCCTGGACGGCGGAAGAGCTGCGCGTCGGCCTCCGGGCGGAGTTCGAGCGCGACGTGGCCGAGGCGGACGTTCTGGACTTCGCCTGCAACAGCGGCGACGCCAACCCGCTGCACGTGGACGCCGACTACGCGCGCTCCAGCAACTTCCAGGGCCGCATCGCCCACGGGGCGTTCCAGGTCGGCCTCGCATCGGCCCTGATCGGGATGCGCCTGCCGGGCCGCAACGTGCTGCTCGGCTCGGTCAACGCCCGCTTTCCAGCGCCGTTGTATTTCCCCTGTCGCGTCTCCGTTCGGGGGGAAATCACGGCCTGGGACGCCCGCCTGAATGCGGGTCAGCTGCGCGTCCTGGTCCTCGAAGCGGCGACGCGGACGCCCACCGCCGAGATCGTGATGGGGTTCACGCTGCACGAGGCGCGGCGAGCGGCCGGCGTGAGCCGGCTGATGATGTCGTATCAGCCGGCTCACGCCGGCCGCTCGCCGACCCTTCCTGCCATCCTCGTTACCGGCGCAGTCCGGCGGGCTAGGTGCGGCCCTCGTCCGGGAACTGTCGGCGCGGTATTTCGTCCTCGGCATGGTCCACCGCCGGCCGCTGGACGACGACCTCAAGGCGTCGGACCACGTCGTCGAACTGACGGCGGACCTCGACGAACCGGGCTGGGAGGAGCGGGTCGCCGCCGTCCTCGGCGGCCGGCCGCTGTACGGCGTCGTTCACGCCGCCTGGCCGGGGCGCCGCACGGCGGTCTGCTGCAATGCCCCGACGATCTGCTGGAACGGCAGCTCCGCTTCGGCGGCGCCCATCTCGTCCGCCTGGCCCGGCTGCTTTTCTCCCGCGTCGGCGAAGAAGGCGGCCGGCTCGTCGCGCTCGGCTCCGTCGTGGGCAGCGCCAAACCGGCCCTGACCCTGGCCGCCTACTCCCTGGGCAAGGCCGCGCTGGAAACCACCGTCCGCCTTCTGGCGCCGGAAATGGCCCGCAAGAAGGCGACGGTCAACGCCGTCTGCCCGTCCTTCGTGCCGCTGGGCGTCAACAAACAGGCCGACGAGCGGCAGCAAAAACTGGAAGCGGCCCGCGTCCCCCTCGGCCGACTGTGCGGCGCCGCGGACGTGTCGGCGGCCGTCGATTACCTGCTCTCTCCGGCGGCGGCGTTCGTCTCGGGCCAGATCCTGGGACTGTCCGGCGGGCAGTTGTGAAGGTTCGGGCCTCGGTGGGACGGACCTCTGGAGTGGCCGACCGGCGCTCACCTGGCTATTGTGACAGAACACCCCTCCCGAATTGGTCAGGCGAACGGCAATGCTCCTCCGCAACCGATGGCGGAAACTCTTGCGCCCGGAACTCACCCTCTCTCAAATCCTGGACTGCGCCGACGCCTTTCACCGTCGCACCGGCCGATGGCCGATCAGCAGCTCCGGCGTCATTCCCGAGCTGCTCGGCGAGACGTGGCGCCAAGTCGATAGCGCCTTGCGGGCAGGGCTGCGCGGCCTACCCGGCGGCTCGTCGCTGCCCCAGCTGTTGGCCGAGCGGCGCTCCGTCCGCAATCAAGGCCGACTGCCGCCGCTGCGTCGGCGAGGCATCCTCGCCTGGGCCGACGCCCACCACGAGCGCACCGGCGCCTGGCCGACCGCCGCATCGGGGGCCGTCGCCGACGCGCCGGGCGAGACCTGGCGGGCGGTGGACGCGGCCCTCCGCGTCGGCGTGCGCGGCCTGCCGGGCGGCACGTCCCTGGCCCAGCTCCTGGCCCTGCGACGGGGTCAGCGCAACCTCCAACGCCTGCCCCGGCTGACGGAGGAACAGGCCCTCGCCTGGGCCGACGCCCACCACCGGCGCACGGGCGCCTGGCCCGACTCGCGCTCCGGCCCGATCGCCGACGCGGAGGGAGAAACGTGGTCGGCCGTCTGCGGCGCCCTCCATATCGGCCGCCGAGGCCTTCCCGGCGGCTCATCGCTGGGCCGGCTTCTGGCCGAACGCCGCGGCGTTCGCCTCCCGAGCCGAGCTGCCCCCGCTCACCCTGCGACAGGTTCGCGCCTGGGCGCAGGCCCACCGTCGCCGCGCGGGCGCCTGGCCCACCCCCGCGACCGGTCCCGTCCTCGAGGCTCCCGGCGAGACGTGGCAGGGGATTCATTCGGCCCTGTGCGAAGGCCACCGCGGTCTGCCCGGCGGTCGAACGCTCGCCGGCCTGCTGAACCGGCGACGGCCGGACGCCGCCGACCCGGATCGCTCCCCGTTGACGATCGAGCAGGCCCTCGCCTGGGCCGACGCCCACCACCGGCGACGGGCGCCTGGCCTCACTCCCGATCCGGCCCCATCCGCGGCGCGCGGCGAGACGTGGCGGACGGTGGACAGCGCTTTGCGGAGGAATCGGCGCGGGCTGGCGGGCGGGTGGACGCTGGTTCGATTGCTGGCCGCGCGGCGAGGCTGGCGGACCCAGCCGTACCTCCCCCGGCTGACCATCCGGCGGATTCTGGCCTGGGCCGATGCTCACCATCAGCGCACCGGCGCCTGGCCGGTGCGTAACTCCGGCCCGATCGCCGACGCGCCGGGCGAAACCTGGCGCGGGGTGGACGACGCGTTGCGCCACGGCCTGCGCGGCCTGCCCGTCGGCGTTGGCCTGGCGCGCCTGCTGACCGCCCGGCGGGGTGCCCGCAACCGCACCTGTCTGCCCCGACTGTCCTCCGAGCAGATCCTCGCCTGGGCCGAGGCGCACCACCGGCGCACCAGGGTCTGGCCCACGTCGAAGTCCGGCCCGGTTGCGGACGCGGAGGAGGAAAACTGGAAGGGGATCGACACGGCGCTGAGTGGAGGCTACCGGCGCCTGGCGGGCGGTTCGTCGCTGGCCCGGCTGCTGGCCGAACAGCGCGGCGTCCGCAATCGCGCCAATTTGCCTTCGCTCACCCGCGCAAGATCCTCGGCTGGGCGGCCGCGCACGTCCGATGCACGGGACAATGGCCGAGGAGCGATTCCGGGTCGATTCCCGAGGCGCCGCGGGAGACCTGGAAGGCGGTGGACCTGGCCCTGCGCTACGGCTATCGCGGCCTGCGCGGCGGAACCTCCCTGGCGCCTTCAGCGGAGATCGTCGGCGCCCCGATAAGAACGCCGTTGAGCCGCAATAAACCATCGGAGCCGCGACCGTGAGGGAGCGGTTTAATCCCCGCTCCCTCACGGTCGCGGCTCCGATGGCCGCGGCTCCGATGGCCGCGCCTCCGACGCCGGCGTCACGGGGCCGAGGTCTCCGCCGCGCCGCCCGTCAGGAGCTGGGTGAAGCCCGCCGGCGACGCGCCCGTGCCGCCCTGGAACTCCCACAGCTCGCCGTCGGTCAGCACCGCGAACAGCTCGTCGGTCCCGACCGGCGTCTCGCTCGCGCTGATCTGCGCCACCCCGGGGACCCGGCGGGCAACAGAAGGTGCGAGCTGCTGCCGGGGGTCACCTCATAGATGGTGCGATCCGAGGCGACGGCGAACGCCTTGTCCACCGCATGCGTCTCGGCGGCCACGCCGAGGAAGGAAGTCGTAAGTCCGTTGCTGCCCGACAGCATCTCGAAACCCGAGTCCAGGCTGACCGGCCCGAAGTTCGGGTTCTGCTCCCACAGCTGGTTGTTAGTCAGCACGGCGTACAGCGCCGCCTGGCTTCCGCCGCTGGTCAGCCCCGTGCTGATGTTCGAGAACGACCCGCTGGACTCCTGCGCGAAACCGTGATCGACCGTTCCCGTGGGGTTTTTCGCCGCGTCGTACCGCCACAGAGTGAGGGCGGACGGGTTGGCGTTCCCCGTATTCCCGACCGTCTGGCTGATGATGACGTAGGCCACTTCGCCCGCCGGCGTCCCCACCGCACTGACCTGGCTGATCGAGCCGGAGGACACGTTGGTGAAACCGTCGGAGGCCGCGTGGAATTCCACCAGGTTCTGCGGTTCCCCGAAGGGGTTGCTGGCGGAGAGGACGCCGAAGCACACCGCGTTGCCGTTGACGTCCGTCGCCGCGCTGATGTCCGTGAACTCGGCGGGCGACAGGTTCGTCCAACCCGAAGCCGTGTGCTCCCACAGCGAGTCGTTGTTGCTGGCGATGGCGAACAGCACCACCTGCCCGTTGGCGGTCACGGAACTGATCTGAGAGACCGAACCGGGACCGGGGTTCTCCGGCACGTTCACCAGGCCGGCGCCGGGTTGACCGTCCGCAGCGATCCGTCCGTCCCCTCCACGAAGGCGGCGATCGTCGGCTGGACGACCTCCGTCACCGTGTTGCTCGGCCCGCCGGTGAAGTCGCCGTTGGACGTGTACTGCGCCTGGATGCTGTGCTGGCCGACCTTCAGCGACGACGTGGTGAAGGTGTACGTCGCCGTGGCTCCGGTGTCGCCGACGAACGTCGCCGGGCCGAGATCGGTCGTTCCGTCGAACATCTCCACGCTGCCCACCGGCGGCTGGCTGCTGGAGGTATTGGCCAGCGTCACCGTGAACGTGACCGCCACGCCGGCCCCGCTCGGATTGGGCTGGGCGGCGAGGGTGACCGTCGTGGTCGCCGCGTTGACGGTTTGCGCCGGGCTGGCCGCCGACGCGCTCCCCGAAAAGTTCGTGTCGCCCAGGTACGACGCCGAGATGGTGTACGTGCCCGGCGCCAGGCTGTTGGTGGTGGTGGACGCCTGCGAGCCGTTGAGCGCCACCTTCCCGAGGTCCGTCACGGCGAGGGTCGCCATGTTGGTGGCCGTGAAGTCGATGAACCCGGTCGGCGCGGTCGGCGAACCCGTGCTGGGGCTTTGGACCGCCACCGAGGCCGACACCGTGATCGTCTGGCCGAAGAACGTCGAGTTCGTCGTGGTCGGCGAGGTGAGCGTGGTCGTCGTCCCCGCCTGGCTGACCACCTCCGAAGCCGTGATGGGACTCGCCGGGGCGGTGAAGTTGCCGTCGCCGCTGGTGTACGCCGCCGAGATGGTGTACGACCCCGGGGGCAGGTTCGACAGGCTGGTCGATGCCGACAGGCTGCCGCTGAGGGGCACCACCGCGACGGTGATCGGAGAACCAACGGTCGGCGTGGCCGTGAACGTGACGAATCCCGTCGGGGTGGTCGGCGAGCCGGTGCTGGGCGGGCTGACGGACACCTGGGCCGTGATGGTCACGGGCTGCTCGAAGAACGCCGAGGCCGGCGGCGGGGTGGTGAACGCCAAAGTCGTCTGCGCCGCGTCAACAGTCACCGTCGTGCCGCCGCTGCTGGTCGCGTTCTGGGCGTCGCCGCTGTAGACCGCGGTGATGCCGTGCGTAGCGACCGACAGCGAAGGGACGACGATGAAGACCGTGGCCGAATCGGACGCCGCGATGAAGTTGGGCCCCACCTGCTGTGGGCTGCCGATCGGCGTGCCGCCGTCGAAGAACTGGACGGTGCCGCTCGGGGTCATGGTGGTGCCGGGGGCGAACGTCACCACGTCCGTCAGCGTGACCGGTTCCTCGAAAACGGCAGGCGCCGGGCTGCCGGTGTAGCTGGCCGAGACCGCCGAGGTCGTGCTGGCCAGCGAGATCGTCAACGTCACCGAGCTGCCGTTGTCGAACTGGACGAGCGGGACGGGCGGGGTGACGTTGACGGTGGTGAACGTGCCCGTCGTCGAGCCGGCCTGGATGATGGTGAACACGGTGTTGGCGGGGAAGGCCCCGTTGACGGTCACGTTCAGCGTGTCGCCGAACTGGACGGCGACCGTGCCGGTGGCGACGAGCTGGCCGTAGCCGATCCCCGGCGTCGTGCCGTCGATCAGCTCGTTGAAGGTCGAGCCGGTCTGCAGCGTGGCGCTGCCGCTGACGATGAGGATGCCGGGAGAGCCGGTCGTCGCGCCGGGGGCGACCGTGCCGCCGGACTGGACGATCAGGTTGCCGATGGTGCCGTTGCCGGCGATCGTGCCGCCGGACTGGACGGTGACCGCGCTCTGCGGCTGGTCGTCGTTGACGAAGAGCGAGCCGCCGCTGACCGTGGTGGCGCCGGTATAGGTGTTGGCCCCCGTCAGGGTCATCGAGCCGGCGCCGGCCTTGGTGAGGCCGCCGTTGATGATGGGAGCGGACACCGTTAAGTTGGCGCCGCCGTCCACCGTGAACGTGCCTACCGCACCGTCGAGGTTGAGGCCGAGGCCGTTGCCGGTGATGACGGCGTTGGCGGTGACCAGGATGTTGGGGTCCACGAACAGTTCGCCCGCGCCCAGCGACACCGTGCCGCCGTTCATCGTCAGCGTGTTGCCCGCCCCGTCGCCGATGCGGTCCATTTTGCCGTTGATGTCCAGCAGGCCGTCGCTGTTGACGACCACGAGGGCGCCGCTGCCGACGGTGCTGATGCCGCCAAGCTGCCAGTTGCTCCCGATGTCGCGTACGACGACGGAGTTGGGCGCCCCGGCGCCGTCGCCGATGGTCAGGATCCCGCCGACGGCGATGGAGAGGCCGGCCCCAGCGAGGGGTCCGGTCTTGGCCAGGAGCAAGGCGCCGGAGTTGACCGTGAGGGCGGTCTCAAGGTTCTGGGCCGTACCGCTCAGCTGCACGGCGCCGCCGGACTGCGTGAAGCCGCTGCCGGAGAGGCCCACGTTGAGGTTGAGCGTGCTGCCGCTCGCCACCGTGACGGTGTTGCCGTTGGTCACGAACTGGGCCGTGGCGTTGCCGTCGCCGTTGACGGCGAACGTGCCCGCGCCGGTGACGCCGATGGCGCCCGTCACGTCCAACTCGGTTCCGGCCCCGCTGGTGAGATCCACCAAGCCGCCGGCCGTGCCGTTCAGCACGGCGATGGTCTGCTGGACGCCGTTCTGAAGATTCAGGTCTCCGGCCGCGCCGACGTTGACTGTGTCGTCGGTGGGGATCTCGAAGCCGCTGGGGCCGCCGACATCCACCTGCACCGTACCGTCGGTGATGGTCAGGATGCTTCCCGTGGGGATCGCGAGCTGCGGAATCCCAGCGTTGATCCGGTCCAACTCCAGGGTCGTGTCTCCGAGGACCGTCGTGGCGCCGCCGTAGTTGTTCGCCGTCGTGCCGTTTTCTACCACCAGGCCGCCGTCCTGAACGATCAGGCCGGCCGTGCCGCCAGTGATCGAGCCGGTCACCGTCAGGGTGCTTCCCGGCTGCGCTCCGATGGTGCTGGCGGCCGTTCCGGCCAGGGTGATCGTGCCATTCCAGGCGTCGCCGCCGAAGGCGCCATCCAGGGCCGCGACGGAACTGCTGAAGCCCGGGCCGTTGAGGGTCAGCGCCTTGGTGGCGGCAATGGAGACGTTATTGAAAAGAACCAGGCTCGCCCCGGAAGCCACGCTCACGCCGCCGCCGGTGTTGGAGCCGATCGTTCCTCCATCGACGCCGAAGATGCCAGCGGAAATCGTCGTGGCGCCGGTGTAGGTGTTGGCATTGTTGATGTCCATCTCGCCCGTGCCGGCCTTGAGCAGGTTCACCGCCGTCGAACTGCCGTCCGCGATGACGGACGTGACATTCAGATCGACGGGGAAGCTCGGCGGCCCGTCGGTGTGGCCCGCGGCCGTGTTCACCGTGAAGGTGCGCGTGCCTCCGCCGAACGGGAGGTTCAGGTTCAGGGTGGCGGCAGCGATTTCGGCCGTGATGAAGTCGGCAGCGGCATCGAGGAAGCTGGTAGCCGTCACGTCGCCGTTGAGCGTCAGCGTCCCGGTCCCCTCGATGTCGCCGCCCGTCAGGGTCAGCGGCCCCACGGTCTGGTTGGCGTTGAGGAGCAGTTCGCCGTCGGCGTTGATCGTGACCGGGACGGACGTGGCGATCTCGTTGTTGTTGTTGACCTGCACGATGTCGCTGTCCACAGTGATCGGGTTGGGGGAGTTGTCGCCGATGACCAGGGCGCCGGGGACGGCGATCACGTTGGCGTTCTTGTTCAGTTCCAGAAGGCCGTCGTTGACCGAGGTCAGGCCGCCGTAGGAATTGGCCGAGCCCGCGCCGCCGTTTTCGCGCAGGATGCCCGCGCCGGCCTTGATGATGCCGCCGCCGCTGCCGGCGACGGCGCCGGGCCCTGGATGGCGCCGCTCAGAACCAGTCGGTTGGCGGTCCCCGCCGTATCGACGCTGATTTGCGTCTGCACGGTCGTCGCATTGTTCAGCGTGACCGTGCCTGAGAATGTCGTACTCCCACTCACGTCTTCCAGCGAGCCGGTCGCGGCGGTCGGGAAATCGGCCGCGGCCGTGGTGTTGAATTGCAGGTTGTTGGCGATCGTGCCGAGGGCGCCCTGGGTCTGGAGCGCCGCGCCGTCCTCGACGATGGCCGTGTGGGTCGGGGAGGCATTGCCCAGGCCCGCGTTGTTCTGGATGTTGAGGATCACCCCCGACTTGATGTCGGTTGTGGTGGTGGCACCGCCGTAGGTGTTGGCGGCCTGGGTGATGATCTCGCCCTGGCCGCCGGCGTCCTCGTCGTAGGTGAGGTTGAAATTGCCGCTGATGACGGCGGTGGCGGGGAAGGTCAGCGTGCCGGTCCCGACGCCGATGGTGGCGTCGCTTCCCAGCGTCACCGTGCCGGGGATGGTCACGCCATGAGCGGCCAGGACTTCCAGGGCGCCCAGGTCCGTGCCGAAGGGACTTCCATTGCCGTTGAGGGTGAGGGCTTCCGCGTTGGCGCCGGCGTCCTGGAGGCTGCCCGTGAAGTTCAGGTCGAGCTCGCCGCCGTTGTCGATCGTTGTGCCGTTGCCCGCGCCGCCGGCGCCCAGGCCGGAAGGGGCGTCGATTTGAAGGGTGTTGTTGGCCTCAACGGTTGTGGTGCCCGTATAGGTGTTGTTCACCTGGAATTCGGTGGTTCCGAAGCCGCTGATGAACAGGCTGGGCGTACCGGCGCTCGTGCTGATGACGCCGTTGATCACGAAGCGGCCGCCACCCGCCGCGGCGATCGCATTGGACGAAGCCAGGGCGATCGGGCCGGTCCAGGTGTTGGTCACCGACTGGCCGGCCAGACCGCCGTTGTCCAGCGTGAGCGTTCCCGTCATGGTGGGAGAAGCGCCGTCTTGCAGGAAGAGCACTCCGCCCCCGGCGACGTTCTCGGTGTTGGCTGCGTTGCCGAGGCCCGTGTTGCTCTGGACGAGGATGAAGCCGGCACCCGCGATGTTGGTGGTTCCCTGGTAGGTGTTGGCGCCGGCCAGAATCAGGGTGGCGGTCCCCGGGATCGTGAACCCGCTCCCGGCCGCGCCCGAGACGACGCCTCTCAGGCTGAGCGTCCCCGCACCAGCGACCGTGAGGACGTTTCCGCCGAGATTCAGATTGCTGTTCGCGGTCAGGGCCAGCGTCTCCACGCTGTCAGTGATGGTCCACGTCTGGGCGACGCTCGTCGTCAGCGAAGGCCCGTTGAACGTCTCAGTGACGCCTGACGGATTCAGGCCCGTGGCGAGCTTGATCCCGGCGGCGGCGTCGAGGGTGATGGAGCCGGCGCCCGTGAACGTGTAGCCGCCCGCGGTGTCCGTGCCGCCGGCGTTGTAGCCGACCGCGGTCGGGTCGCTGAAGTTGTTGGCGTCGAAGGTGATGGAGTCCGTGAGAGGCAGGGACGGGATGTCATCGACGCTGCTGGCTTCCTGGAGGGTGTTCGTGTGGAACACCAGATCGACGTGATTGCCGGCCCCGGCGCTGGCCGGCCCGCCGTTGGTCCAGTTGGCGCCGTCCGACCACAGGTTGTCGCCGCCTTTGCCGGTCCACTCATAGGTGGGGACGGGCGTGACGGAGGGGGCCAGCCGATCTTCCAAGTGTTCAAGGAGCGGCCGGGTGCGGATCGGCGTCCGAACGGCCTTCCTCTTACCGGCGCCCATGAGCGACTTGCGAGCGAAGAGCTTCTCGAAGATGGATTTCACTGCGAAACTCCCTTGGACGCCGGACGGAAACCGGTCGGAGTCGCGCGTCCGTGTCCGGCGGAACGACGCGCGGAGGGCAATCACCCTTTTAGGCTTTCTCACCGTTACAGTGCGCAAGTCGGGCAAAACGAAACGCGAAAAAATGGGGAAGACGGAGGCGTGGTCGTAAGTCGTGGGAAGATCGGGGGTTGGCGTCGGGAAAAAAAACGGGGCCGCGACCGTATCCGTCAGAGCCGCGACCGTAAGGGAGCGGGGGACGGTGCAAGAACTTCATTCCGCTCCCTCACGGTCGCGGCCCTGACATCCTGCTGACGGAGCCTGCGCTCGGCGGCTGAGCCGGGGCGAGCGGGCCGGGGTTGCCCTGGCAGATGAAGGCACCCCAGTAGACCGGGGCGGCGAACTCGGGTTTTTGCGCAACGTCTGCTGAGCGTTGCGCAGGGCGTCGGCCTTGCCCTCGCCGGCCAGCAGCCGACGGTAAAAGTCCTCCATCAGAAGGCGCGTGGCGTCGTCGGGCACCTTCCACAGACTCATCACCAGCGCCTTCGCGCCGGCCAAGACGAAGGCGCGGCGCAGACCGAAGACGCCCTCGCCGGTGCGGATCTCGCCCAGCCCCGTCTCGCACGCCGACAGCACGACCAGTTCCGTGTCCAGTAGGTCCAGGCCGGACACGTCCTCGGCCGTTAGCAGGCCGTCCTCGGCCTCCGGCGGCGGCGACCGCTCGTTCAGCCAGGCGTTGGCCCCCGCCAGCGCCAGCCCCGAGCGCAGCAGCGGGTTCTCTGGCAGCGGCCCGGACAGCCGGCCGGGATCGCCGCTCATGCCGCCGAGGTCGCGGAATTCCTTGTTGGGGTCGCGCTCCTGGTCGGCGAGGAAGAAGCCGTGCGTGGCCAGGTGCAGAATGCGCGGCGAGCGGCGTTGCTTGAGCCGGGCCTCCAGGGCGTCGGCGTGCAGCCAGGGCTTCACGCCGAGCAGGCGACCGATATGTTCGCCTTCCTCGCGCGTGCCCGGCAGGCGGTCGAAGCGGCGGTCGCCTCGGGTGAAGTCGCGGGAGCGGCGCGACCGCGACTCGTTGGCCGCGGACGGGGCGGCGTCCTCCGCGGCGAGGTCGAAGTGCGGGTCGGCGACGACCAGGGGTTCCGCGGGGGGGCGGCTGGATGGCGTTTTGAAGCGCAGCACGTCGCGGCCGCAGCCGACGTAGCTGATCTGGTACTGGTCCAGCAGGAGGCGGCCGCCGGCGTCGGGCAACACCTCGAACGGCAGCCGGGACAGGTCGCCGTCCGGGGCCAGCAGCAGCCGCGTGCGGCCGCCTAGGGCGGGAATGAGCGGGTCGAAGACGGCGGTGCGCAGGGCTGGACCGACGTTGGCTGCCGGGAGCGCCGTCGGCGGAGTGGTCCGCGCGACCATGTTCCGGCCGGCCCGCGTCTCGGCCTCGCCGGTTATACCGCCTCGGAAGTCGGCAATCAGGCGGTCGATGGGGTCCGCCTCGCCCAGATCGATCATCCGAACGTCGTCCGGCCGTTCCGCGCATAAGACGAAAGCCAGGTAGCGGGCCGGTTGCCAGCGCTGATCTCCCCGCGCAGGCACGGCCTTGAAATCGGCGACGTGGAAGCGGACGAATTCGACCAGGGAGGCGCCTTCGGGAAGGGTCAGGGCTACGGCCCGGCGGTTCGCCTTGCGGAGTTGTTGCTCCAGGCCCATCTCGGCGATCTGGCGGGACAATTCGGCTTCCAGCAGTTCTTTTTGGCGGCGCCACTGCTCCAGTTGGCGCCGGTGCGTACTTAAGTCCACCGATCCCGGGCCTGCCAGGGTCTCGCGCGATTTGCATCCGTAGGTCCGCCAGGCGGCGCAAGGGAGTTTCCAGGGACGGATACTTGCCTCCCAGCACGGCGTCTCGCTGCGCGGACAGGGCCTCCGTTGTGATCGCCTTGCGCCGTAAGACCAGGTCCAGGGCCGCACGAACAGCTTCCGGCGATGGCCCGAAGTGCCGAAGCACCAGGGACAGAAACACCTCGAAGTGTCCGCGCACGGTCTCGAGGAAGACCGTGCGCTGGCTCTCGGAACTGATGGAGAAGACTTGCCCGATCGTCCGGTCGTCAATCGCCGCCGCCTGTAACATCAACGTCATCGCCTCCGCCTCCTGATGGAGCGCGGCGCGTAGAAAGCCCAAGTCGTGGAGCCGTTTGGCGGTCTCGGGGTGTTCGGGGCCTAGCATCTTCTGATGGTTCGCCAGAACCTGCTCCGTGCAGGACGACGCCCCGGCAAAGTCTCCCTGGGTGTGCAGTATGCCGCCCAGGTTGAAGAGGCAGTTGGCCGTTGTGGGGTGTTCGGAGCCCAAGACGCGTTGGACGACGGACAGGGCCTGCTCCAAACGGAGTCGCGCCCCCTCCAGGTCTCCGATCCGCAGCAGCAAGAGCCCCAGATTGTTGAGGCTGGAGGCGGTGTCGGCGTGCCCGGGTCGCAGCCTTTTGCCGGATGGACAGGGCCTGCTCAGAGCAGAGCCGCGCCCCGTCAAGGTCTCCCTGCTTCTCCAGCAGAATGCCCAGATTGTGGAGGCCGGCGGCGGTGAGGGAATGCTCGGGGCCCAGATCCTCTGGAAGACGCCCAGCGCCTGATCCAGGTAGGGCCGCGCCCCGGCCAAGTCTCCCTGCCTCTCCAGCAGCATGCCCAGATTGTTAAGGCTGTGGGCGGTGTCGAGGTGTTCGGGACCCAAAACCTTCTGGCGGACGGCGAGGGCCTGCTCAAAAAGGAGTCGTGCCCCGCGCAGGTCTCCCTGTGCTTCCAACAAGCCCCCGAGGTTGTTGAGGCTGGCGGCGGTGTCGAGGTGTTCGGGGCCTAGCACTTTCCGCCGGATGGCGAGGGCGATTTCCAGATACGGACGCGCCCCGGCCAGGCCTCCCTGGAGGCGCAGCAGATGCCCCAGGTTGTTGAGGCTGGCGGCGGTGTCGGAGTGTTCGGGGCCTAGCACCTTGTGACGAAGAGCGAGGGCCTGTTCCAGGTAGGGACGGGCTCCGGCCAGATCCCCGAACTGATGCAGCAAACTGCCGAAAAGGTTGAGGCAGGCGGCCGTGTCGGGGTGTTCGGGCCCCAGGTGGACGTGCGCCAAACGGAGGGCTTCCTGACCGGCGGCGATCGACTCCGGGTATTTCCCGCCCACGGAGAGCCGGACCAGTTCGTCCACCTTCTGGAGCACACGCGGGTCCTTCGGCATGCCGTCAATCTTCTTCAGGTGGGAAAACCCGGTCGCTTCAGTCGTTCCGTAAGGTTCTGGGCATGCCTTTGGATGGTCCGGCGCGCCCGGCCGAGCGTTGCCCATTTTTCGATGCAGGTCTTCCAATTGGCGAAGGGTCTTTCCATACCGCGGATGGCGCTCCCCAAGGACAAGGCGCTCGATCTCCAGGGCTTTCCGACACAGCGGTTCCGCGGCCGCATATTCGCCCAGGGCGGCGTACAAGCCTGCCAGGCTGGCAAGGTTGATCGCATAGTCCGGGTGATTCTCTCCCCGAACTCGGCGCCAGATTTCGCCCGCCTCTTGGTACAGCGCTTTCGCCGCCGAGTGGTCGCCCATCTTCCAGTACAGCCCCGCCAGGCTGTCGAGGTTGATGGCATAGTCGGGGTCGTCTTTCCCCTTGACTCGGCGAAGGATCTCCCGGGCCTGCAGATAGAGCGGCTCGGCGGCCCTATAGTCGCCCAGATGGATGTACAGGTCCGCCAGGTTGTCCAAGACGACCGCGTAGCTGGGGTTGTCCTCTCCGAGCACCCGGCGACAGATTTCTCTGGCCTTTTCCGAGAACGATCGGGCGTCCGCATACTTGCCCATGGCCTTGTATAATTCCGCCAACGTGTTGAGGCTGTTGGCGTATTGGGCGTGTTCCTCGCCCAACTGCTGACGGGCCAGGTCGAGAGTCGGGCGTGCGATCGCAAGAGCTTGCTCGTAGCGTCCCTGCTGCATCAGTTGCCAGGCCTGGCGGACGGACTGGCTGACCTGATGGGCTGCCATCTGCATGTTGGTATGAGTAGACATGACGGTGGCGCCGCGCTTGTGGAAGAAAAAAGGGATGGTCCTGTTGTATTGGCGGCGGCTGGTTTAGTCGATGCGGGGCGTCTCCACCAGCTGGATGCGAGATCGCCGTCGGGTGCGCCTCCCGAATGAGGCGCCGTGAACGGCGGGGCTTTCTCAGCCCCGGCCACACCAAAGGGTCCGACCGCCTCAGCCGGACCCTGGAGGAGAACGGACAGGTCCTCCGCCGTCGCAGGTCAGCCGAACAAGCGGACAAACTCCTCCTTGACGGAGCGATAGCACTCGCAGGACGTGGCTTCCAGTCCGGGCCGATCAAGAACCTGGATCGTGCCTCGGCCGTTGCTGATCAAGCCCCGCTCTTTGA
This sequence comes from uncultured Planctomycetaceae bacterium, assembly GCA_963771935.1. Lineage (GTDB taxonomy): Bacteria > Planctomycetota > Planctomycetia > Gemmatales > Gemmataceae > UBA4732. The sequence continues at coordinate 215,395 of CAVYVK010000002.1, forward strand.
GCGGGTGAAGCACTTCCGTGAGGCTGGAACGTTGCACGCCCAGCATGATCGCCAGGAACTCGTGCGTGAGCGGCAGCACGTTGGAACCCACCCGGTCTTGCGTCATCAGGAGCCAGCGGCAGCAACGCTTTTCGACCTTGTGCAGGCCATTGCAGGCCACGGAGTACGAAACCTGTGTGGAATAAGCCGTGTTGTAGCGGATGAGCAGCCGACGCAACGGGCCGTCCTGTTCGCATTCTTCATGCAGCACATCCGCCCTCATCCGCAGCCCCGCGCCTTCCGCCTGGACCATGACTTCGTTGGGCGAGGTGGCGCTTCCGAGGAACGCCGTCAGGCCGATCATGCCCTCGCTGCCGACGGTGGCGACCTCGATGGCGCGGCCGTCTTCCATGATCGTCATGGCCGAGACGACGCCTCGGATGGGGAAATAAACATACGAGATGGGTGAGCGTGCTTTGTAGAGGACTTGCTTGAGAGGGAGGGGAACGGTTTGCAGGAGGGGAGCCAGGCGCTGGTACTCCGCTTGTGGCAGGTAGGCGAGAAGGTGGTTTCCAGGGTGTACGGGGGGTGGTTGAGCCTTCGCCATTGGCGCCTCGGTTGTCCTGGAAAGGACCACCGATGGTGCCGGCAGAACCTGCGGGGGTAGCCCGGCGTCAAAAAGGTGATAGTTTCGGGAAAGAGGGTGGTGCATTGGCCCCGAAATGAGGCCATGCCTTTCCCTCCACAATAGATTCTATCCGCCAGCCGGACTTGTGCAAGGGCGCTTCCGCCGCCGAGGGATCCGATGGGGGTGTGGCTCTGGAAGTAGGCGTTCGGGCCGGGGCCGGCCCGTGCTGAAGCACGGGCCTACAGGCCGAAGCCCGGTCAACCGGGCTAAAACCCTGGCAGCCCCGTTCACGGGGCTTCGGCCTGTAGCCCCGCCGTTCACGGCGGGGGATGCGGGCGCCGAATTCCAGAGGCACACCCTCCGATGGTTCGCCGGGCGAGTTCACGTCGATCCCGAATTCGGAGGCCTTTGGTTCGCCTTGCCGCTGCTCCGATCGGAAGAATCGGCCAGCCGTTTGAGGCGCCGGATCCACTCCGCATGGTGCATGTCATGGAAAACCTCAAGGATGGTTACGTGTCTTTGAACAGCCTCAAATAGAGAAAAACCAGCAGGAACGCACATGTCTCGACGGCCAGGAAGCCCGCCGACAGCACCAGCCACGCCTTGCGGCTATGGGCGTACCAGGGAAACGTGAGGACGCCGCCGAGCAGTCCCGTTCGCGGAGCGCCTCCATCCTGGCCGCTCCAGGATCTGCCGATCCGCCTCGGACGGCGGCGGCGTCGGCGGAGGCGGCGACTCCTTCTCCGCCGCCAGGCCATAGGTTTTCACCTTGCGCCGCGACCGCACCTGCGTCTTCGGTCTCGGTCCCGGCGGCGGTTCGGACCCCTCCGGCACGGCCCACGGATCCTGCACTTCGACGCCGGCGAGCTTCCGCCGCTTCGTCTTCACGGCCTTGCGCCTGGCCGCCGGCAGGCGTCCCATTCGCGCGGCCAGCCGACCCAGGAGACGCGCGTAGATCAGGAACGCCGCGGCGCCTCCGGCCGCGGCGGCCGGGAGAAGGAGGGCCCAGCCGCTGACGACCGCGGCGTAGCCCAGGGCCGCCGCGCCGGCCGCGAGCAAGGCGCTGAGCAGGTAGACCGCCAACGTAGACGGTGCCGCGCAGCAGCTTCCAGACGACGATCGGCCGGAACACGAACCAAGGCGACGAGCCGCTGAGCGACGAGAACAGGGCGACCGGGAACAACAGCCACAATCCCGGCACGGCAAGGAGCAGAAAGCGGAGGGCGTCGTCGTCCGGCAGCCACTCCTTGCGCAGCGCCCGCGCCAGCAGGCCGACCGGCGCCAGCCAGGCGGCGATCACGACGACGAGGTGCAACGCGGCGCCGGCCCAGTCCTGGAACGGCTCGGCCGGCCAAGTCACCTCGTCGTTGCCGTCCGCGGTGTCGCGCACCACCACGAGCAGGCAGTGCATGGCGTAGGCGACGACCAGCAACGTAACGATGATCGCGGTGACGAGCATGTAGACGAATTCGGCGGTGGTGACGACATCGGGCACGGGCAGTTTCCCCAAAGAGAGATGGGATAAGGATTTATTCCTTGGCGCGCCGCGGCGCCGTCCAGAAACGCCTGGGCCTTGGCCTCCACGTCTTCAATGAAGCCGCGGCAGATGCGGGGTTCACAACCGACTTCGCCGCCGCGCTTCGGTGTACGTCGCTTCCAGGTCCACCGGCACGCACGACGCGCCCCGAAGGGCCAGCGGCAGTATGGGCAGTGGCTCCCCCGTAGCAAGTGGAACAGACCACAGTTCCACCCGGTCGCCTTGCGGCGGTCGGGTCGGCTGGTAAGCCGCGGCGTACACCGACACGTCCGCCCGAAAAAGGAACGGCTCCGCCTGACCGATGAGCGTCATCAGTTCGTTGTGCAGGTTGGCCGATCGGCCCGTGACAATGTCCACGACGATCAGGCCGACGCCCGACGCCAGGTAACTGGCGCACTTGGCCTCAAACGCCCGCCGCGCCTCGGCGCGGTCCTTGTTGTCGGGACTGACCAACTCGACGGCGGCGACGAGGGTCGGCCCCGCCCGCGTACTGAAGACGCGAACTTCCAACTCGTCGGGAAAAACGGCCGGGAACGCCAGCGCCGTGCCGGAGGCGCCCAGGTCTCTGATGGCCACGCCTCCTTGAGCGGCGCCGTTCGTTCCGGCGGGGGTCGTCTCGAACGTGGCGACGTCCACCGCGAACCAGCCGCCGATATGCACCTGCGCCTGGGCAAGATAACCCTGCGGGAGGATCGTCCCGTTCAGTCGCTCCACCATCGCGGCGATCCACAACGAATGAAACGACTCTCAGAACTGTGCGTTGCTCAACGGCGGATGAAAGTGGTCCAGTAACGGCATTTTCGCTCCTTCCGGGGCCTTGCGTCTATTATCGCCGTCCGGCGTCCGGGTACAAGCCGGGGCCGATTGCCGGCCGTCCGCGCCGCCGCTACAGTGACGAAGCCGCGCCCGCCCACCTTGAGGAACCCTTCCATGCCGTCCGATATGAACCGCCGCAGCCGTCTCACCACCGAAGGCCCCGGCCGCGCTCCCAACCGCGCCATGCTCCGGGCCGTCGGCTTTCACGACGACGATTTCGACCGCCCCATGATCGGCGTCGCCAATCTCTTTTCAGCGACATCACGCCGTGCAACGCCCACCTCGACCGGCTGGCCCGCAAGGGCTGCGAGGGCGTCTGGGCGGCCGGCGGCGTGCCGCAAATCTTCGGCGCCCCCACCGCCTCCGACGGCATCATGATGGGCCACCAGGGCATGCGCTACAGCCTCGTCTCGCGCGAGGTCATCGCCGACAGCCTCGAAGTCGTGGCCGGCGGCATGAACCACGACGGCCTCCTCGCCTTCGGCGGCTGCGACAAGAACATGCCCGGTTGCGTCATGGCAATGGCCCGTCTCAATATCCCCAGCATCTTCGTTTACGGCGGCAGCATCCTGCCCGGCCTCGGCCCCGACGGCGAGGACGTGGACATCGTCTCCATTTTCGAGGCGGTCGGGCAGGCGACAGGCCGGCAAGCTCGACGATAAGACCGTCCACAAGATCGAGTGCGAGGCCTGTCCCGGCGCCGGTTCGTGCGGCGGCATGTACACGGCCAACACCATGAGTTCGGCCATCGAGGCGATGGGCATGTCGCTGCCCTACGACGCCAGCCTTCCGGCGGTTTCGGCGGCCAAGGAGCGCGAGTCGTTCCTGGCCGGCCAGGCGCCTCGTCCGCCTCATCGAGAAGAACGTCAAGCCGCGCGACATTATCACCCGCAAATCGCTGGAAAACGCCTACACGATGGTGCTGGCCCTGGGCGGCTCGACCAACGCGGTGCTGCACCTCAAGGCGATCGCCCACGAGGCCGGCGTCGAATGGACGCTGGCCGACTTCGACCGCCTCGGCGGCGAAGGTGCCGCACTTGGCGGACCTCAAACCGGGCGGCCGCTACGTCATGAACGACCTGCACCGGGCCGGCGGCACGGCGGCGGTGATGCGCGGCCTGCTCGACGCCGGGATGCTGCACGGCGACTGCGTGACCGTGACCGGCCGGACGATCGCCGAGAACCTGGAGGACGTGGAGAGCATTTTCAAGCGCAAACAGGAGGTGGTGCGTCCGCTGAATCGGCCGCTGCACGGTACGGGGCATCTTGTGATCCTGCACGGCAATCTGGCGCCGGACGGGGCGGTGGCGAAGGTGGCGGGGCTGAAGACGACGCGCATCACGGGCCCGGCCCGCGTCTTCGACGGCGAGGAGGCGTGTTTCGCGGCCATCCAGCGGCGCGAGATCAAGGCGGGCGACGTGGTGGTCATCCGCGGCGAAGGCCCGGTCGGCGGCCCCGGCATGCGCGAGATGCTGTCGGTGACGGCGGCACTGGTCGGCCAGGGACTCGGCGAGAGCATCGGCCTCATCACCGACGGCCGTTTTTCCGGCGGCACGCACGGTCTGGTGGTCGGCCACATCGCCCCGGAGGCGTGGGTCGGCGGCCCCATCGCCCTCCTCAAGGACGGCGACCGCGTGACCATCGACGCCGAGAAGAAGACGGTGTCGGCGGATTTGGATGAAGCGGAGTGGGGAAGGCGCAAAGCGGCGTGGAAGAAGCCGGAGGTCGCGGGCGAAAGGCGGCGTTCTGGCCAAATACGCCCGTTTGGCGCGGTCGGCGTCGGAGGGGGCGGTGACGACGTGAGCCTCCCGCCGGCGGCGCCTCAAGGCCGTAAGACCGCCACGGTGCGCACGACGGGGGTGTGTCGGCCTTACCCTGCCAGGCGCTCTTCGGCGCCCATCTGCACCGCAAAGCAGGGGCCGCCGGTGCGCGCGCGTCGGCCTTACCCTGCCAGGCGCTCGGCGCCATTCGGCGCGATCGGGTTGCGGCGCGCGAAGACGGCGCCTGACCGATCCGACGTTGACAGGTTCGGGAAGAAGGACGATTCGACATCGGGCGCCTCGGCGTTGCAGGAAAGGAGCGACGCCGAGTGTAACATTCACAAGGGCGACTGGGCAGGCGAATTCGGAGTGAAGGAATCCAGGAGGTCATGAACCGTTCTGCGATTGAACAGGGGGATCAGGCGGCCCGCCGGCGATAGGGACTGCCGGGGCGTTCCGCGAAGTACCGCTCCAACCGCCCCTCCTCGCTCCACAACGCCGCCCGCACTTGCAGCACTGCTTCTGCACCCGCAGGCCGATTCCAGAACTTCTGTTTCCCTTTCACCCGCGCATTGAACTCCCCCACCAGCGACTCCACCAGACTGCTCGTGGTCGGCAAACCTTCCCGACGATAACGCGGATAATCCATCCGCTCCGCGTTGTTTCTCCGATAACTCCATGTCTCCGCCAGCACACGCCGGGGATCGGTCGCAACAAGCGCCTCTCCCGGCGGCGGACGTCCCCCCGTTTCCTGATAACGCTCCATCTGCGCCGCCACCTCGGCCACCTGCCCCTGCCAGCAGGACCGCAACCAACGCAGGTGCAACGGCCAACGTTCCCTCTCTGCTTCGACTGCCTGCGCTGCCTGGAACAGGTAACAGACCACGTGCAGCAGGTCCACAATCGGCACGAAGTCCGCGAAGTAGCCGCGATGGATCGACCCGTTATACGCCTGGCCGTCCGCCACGAACGCACGCCGCCGCGCCGCGTAGAAGTCCTGGCTTTGCGCTTCCGCCGCCAGCAGTGGCCCGAACGACCGGCTCGCAACCATGCGGGCCACGCTGCTTTGCACTTGAACTGTCTCTAAAGTACCGATTGCACTTAAACCGCCGACTCTGCACAAAAAGCGCGGCTGGGGCGGGGCAAGGGCGATCGGGGGACGGCAAGGGCAAAGCCTCAACAATGAGGACTTTGCACAATGGCTGAGAAGGAACGGAAGGATGAGACGGCGCAGGAAGCCGCAGCAATCGAAGTCACGGCGGAGATGGTGGAGGCGGGCTTCCGGGTGCTGGCGGCGTCTGGAATAGCGGATGACTATCTGGAGGCGGATAGATTACTGGTTGAGCGAATATACCGCGCCATGTCTGCACTTCGGCCGGGTCCAATTCGGCCGCCACGTTCGGGGTGAGTATGTCGTGGAGCCTATGGCCAAGGCGTGCTAGGAACATGCATTTTGCGGTGAAGTCCACCATCACGGTGACGGTAATCGGAGCCGGTGTGTTGTGGCCGAAGTCGTAGATGTTCGCTGGAGTCAGGGCCAGCAGGCGGTCGCTGCCGTCCACGAACATCATCGCGCTCCAGTGGACTATCTCATTTCGCCGCTGCGAAGTGCCGCGGATTGCATCCAAGAACGAACCCCAAAAGGAAGAGTAGGTGGTACCATGCTTCTTCTTCATGAGCCTTTCGAGGATCGAGTGTAGCGTGCCCGCGTTGACGATCCTGAAGAAGATTATGCCGGCCACGTCTGGCGGCATATCGCACAGGGTGGCGAAGATGAGGCATAGAGCCTGTTCCAGCTTTGCATAGGCCTGAATCGCCCTCCCGCGGACGGCCCAGAACCTCTCTTCGATGAAGGCGTCACCGATCTCTGTGGGGAACTGCTTGGAGTCTTTCGGCTCAGCCATTGGCGTCTCTTCCTTCCTGTCGGGCCGCTTGCCGCCGAACCTTTGCGCCTCCACTGCGTCTCCACTCTGGAGACGACAACAGAGATTTGCCCTATGTTCGCCGCCCGTCCCTCTCACCCTTGGCCAGCTTGCGCCGCGCTGCCGCCAGTAGCAGCGCCCGCGCCCACGCGGCCATCCCCTCCGGCTCATCGGCCGTAGCCTGCTGAATCATCGCGTGCTGCTCATCCGTGACCGGAATCCGCAGGTGGATGTCCATCCGGGCGTCGCCATACTTTCGCGGTCTGCCTTTAGCCATGCGAGAATCTTAGCCAAAAAATCCGTCCGCCGTCAACTGCCAAGCTACATCCTTGGCTAGATAAATGCTATGCTGCTGGACGTAAACTCCGTGGCACAAAGCAGGTGCGGCGATGGATATTAGGGAAGTGAAGGCGTGCGAGATGACGGGCGACGCGCGGATTTCGTTCCGGGACGGGTCATGGCACGTCCACAGCCAGAGCGCGAGCCGCTTCTACAAGGTCAACCCGTCGCCGACCGCGCCCGCGTGCGAGTGCGACGACTTCGCACTCAACGGCAGCGGGACCGGCAAGCCGTGCAAGCATATCCTTGCGGTGCGGATGTTGCTGGAGCGCCAGCTAAAGGGCGAGCCGAACCCGGACCCGGCGACGGCCCCGGCCCGGCCGCCGCGAGCGACCTACCGGCAGGATTGGGTCAACTACAACGCCGCGCAGGCCAATGAAAAGGATCATTTTCAGGTGCTATTGGCGGATTTGTGCCGCGGCATCGTCCAGCCGCCGCCACACCCGAACGGCGGGCGCCCGCCCATGTCGATGAACGACGCGGTGTTCTCCGCCGTCTTCAAGGTGTACGCTCTGGTGTCGGCCCGTAGGTTCATGAGCGACCTTCGGGAAGCGCACGATCGCGGCCACGTCGGGCGGGTGTTGTGCTTCAACAGCGTCCTTCGGGTGCTGGACATGGCGGAAGTGACGCCGGTTCTCATGGCGATGATCCGGCAGAGCAGCTTGCCGCTCCGCTCGGTGGAGCGGCAGTTCGCCATCGACTCCAGCGGCTTCGCCACAAGCCGCTACGTCAAGTGGGTGGACGAGAAGTACGGCGTCAACCGTCAGAAGACGGAATGGGTGAAGGCGCACCTGTGCGTCGGCACGAAAACGCAGGTGGTGACGGCCGTGTTCATGGATGAAAAGAACTCCGGCGACTGTCCGCAATTTGACCCGTTGACCAAGGCGACGGCGGAAAACTTCGTGATTGAGGAGATGAGCGCGGACAAGGCGTATCTCAGCAATGACAATCTGGAGTTGATCGTCGGCATGGGCGCAACGCCGTTCATTCCGTTCAAGTCAAACAGCCTGCCGGGCGGCGCGGAGGTCTGGCGGCGGATGTTCCACTACTTCCAGTACCGGCGGGAGGAGTTCCTGACGCACTACCACCGGCGCAGCAACGTGGAAAGCGCGTTCAGCATGATAAAGCGGAAGTTCGGCGATGCGGTTCGGGCAAAAACGGACGTGGCCATGCGGAACGAGGCGCTGGCCAAAATCCTCTGTCACAACGTCGCCTGCCTCATCTCCGCGTGGCATGAGTTGAAGATCGACCCGTCCGCCTGGACGCCGAAGGGCGGGCCGGACAAGGACGACGGGCCGCAGGACGTGCTGCGGTTCCCGGCGCGGTGAACCGGCGTCCCTTGACGGCCGCGCCGTTCCACCTTCACAATGGTTGCAACGGGACGCCGGGAGTAGCTACCCGGTTGAGCCTGCCCGCCGCGCCGCGTTTACTCCGGCGCGGCGCGGCGGCAGGCAAGCCCGTCACCGGAGTACGCGACGTGTTCAAGCGCCTTTGTGCGCTGCCATCGACACCAATGCCCTGTTTACCGTCATGACGGCAGCCGGCCTAATTGCCACCGTGGTCGTTGCGTCCGCCTCCATGCCAACAGGCGCCATCGTCGCCTGTGTGCTGATTGCGGTCCTCGGTTCGATTGTCGCCGGGCGCCAATTCGCCCGCGCCTACGCTGAGGCGGTCGAAGCGGAAAGGTTGTTTCAAGTCGCCAAGGTCCATTTTGAGGACTGTTCGGAAGAGTGGAAGTCGGCCTTGAATGACTTGCTGGACCGCGGCAGCGTCAAGCAGACGGACGTAAAGGACGAGACAGGGTTCCGCCACTGCGGCTTTGTCTACTTGGACGCCCCGGTGGGGAGGTTCTATCTGATCCCGTCCTTTGCCAAGAGCGTCAAGCGGCTGGCGAAGGAGTGGAAGGCGAGTCGGTTGCACGCAAACCGGCCGCCCTGCACTTAAAGCCACCCTATGGGTGCGGTCTGAGTGCAAAGCTGGGCCACGCACGTCCGCACCAGACGCCGGGGCGACCACGGCTCGGCCTCGGGGTCCAGGACCGACGGGGTCGGCGTCGCGGTCTGCTCCGCTTCCGGCTCAGCCGGTGGGGCGTCCGCCGCGGCGAGCGGATCGCTCGCCTGGCCAGCCATTTGCTGTACCAGACGCTGAATACGCCGCGGTTGCACGAACGACGGCGGCGGTTCCGGTTGCGGATCCTCAGCGTGTGCGTTGTTCGTCAGCGTGACCAGGCAGGAGATCTTGTCCTCCTTGTTTTCCGCCTCAGGGACACCGCGTCCGCTATCGGCGGCCCGCGTCCGCAGACGCCCGCCATCGACCTCGACGGCGACCACCTCCGGGGTCCCTGCCACCCGTGGCGACAGTTGCCGACGCCGACGCTTCCGGGCTTGCTCGTCGCGTGTCTGCGCCAGGTCCGTGCCGACTTCCTGCGTCAACTGCTGCACGTGGCGGGCCGAGATCGATAGGCCGCTCAGGCTCAGGGCGAAGGCGGCGTCGGCGCAGGAGCGCAAGCGAGCGCCGGCAGGAACGATCTTCTGCGGCAGGAAGGGGCCGCAGCCGTGGCCATCAAGGCGCAGGATCGGCCGTTGGGGGAAAAAGTCCCGGCGCCAGTCGGGACAGGGGCCAACCGGTTCGCTTGGTTGCAGGACTGCGCCCTGAACCTGTAGAGGACGTTCCTGGCGGCGTACGGCACAGGGCCGTCCGCACGCGGCACAGGGCTGTTGTTCGCCCAAGGCGGTGGCCTGTTGTTCGAGAAGGGTTTGCAGGGCGCCTTCGGTGAGTCCAGCGGCAGCGGCACGGGTGAGTTGCTCCATGGCGTCGAGATCAACGTCGAGTCCGGGCCCGTCGTCGCCGAAGGCGCGTCGGGCGATGATTTTGCCCCACGGGGCAGCGAAGCGCTGGAACTCCTGGAGTTGTTCGGGAGTGAAGGAGCGGCGTGCCATGATGCGTCCTGCATGGAGGTTAAGAAAAGAACGTGCGACCAAATGGTCCTGTCATGCTACAACGGCGAACTTGACGGGGCAAAGCTGTTCATGACCTCGTCGCGGCTAAACATTTCGCCGCCGCCTTGACACTGTCGGCGACGCTCACTACCTTTATACTTTCCGATACGACGGCGCGACGACGGCGTGAAGACGCAGGGAGGGAACGGTGGCGGGCCAGAACGTTGCCAGCGAACGCATCCGCATCCGGATGGAGGCCTACGATCATGAGGTGCTCGACCGCACCGCGCAGGAGATCGTGGACACGGCCAAGCAGACCGGGGCGGAGGTCCACGGGCCGATCCCGCTGCCGACGCGCATCGAACGGTACACGGTGCTGCGCAGTCCGCACATCGACCGGAAATCGCGCGAGCAGTTTGAAATTCGCACGCACAAGCGGCTGATCGACATCCTGCAGCCGACCGGCAAGACCATCGAGGCGTTGAACAAGGGTTTGAGTCTGCCGCCCGGCGTGGACATCAAGATTCGCGTCCTGGCCGCCAAGGCCGGCTGAACGGCAATGCAGAAGTCAGAATCGCGGAACGCAGAATGAAGAGCCGTTCTGTCTTTCATTCTGCGTTCCGCATTCTGACTTCTGCATGATTTCAGACGGGTGGATCATGGTAACGTTGAACGTTTACAACCGCCAGGGCGAGTCGGTCGGCACGGTGGACGTGGACCCGGCCGAGTTCGGCGGCAAGGTCAACAAGCAGCTGCTGCACGACGTGGTCGTGCAGTACCTCGCCAACCAGCGAGCCGGCACGCACTCGACGCTGCGCCGCGGCGAGGTGGCCGGCAGCACGAAGAAGCTCTTCCGCCAGAAGGGCACCGGCAACGCCCGCGCCGGCACGCGCCGCACCAACAAGCGCAAGGGCGGCGGCACGTCCAAGGGGCCGAAGCCGCGCGACTACGAATATCACATGCCCAAGCGGATGGTGAGGGCCGCCACGCGCATGGCCATCCTCAGCAAGCTCCAGGACAACGAGGCCGTCATCCTCGACGACCTGGCGCTGACCGAGGTGAAGACCAAGCAAGTTGTCGGAGTACTGAAGGCGCTGACCAAGGCGCTGGAGCCGAAGACGACCGCCGAGGCGCCGGAAGGCGGAGAAGAAGCCGAAGAGGAAGCCGCTCACCTGGCTGGTGGGCACGGTCGGCTACGACAAGAACGTTTACCTGTCGGCCCGCAACATCCACGGCGTCGAGGTGTTGCCGACCGACCAGTTCAACGCCTACACGGTGTTGAAGCAGAAGCGGCTGGTGCTGACCAAGGCGGCGCTGGAAGCGCTGCGGAAGGGCAAGGAAGCGAAGGCCGAGACGCCGGCCGCGGCGGAGCAGAAGTAAGGGCTGGCGGACAAGGGAGAGCGATCATGGCGGGCATGAACCGACCGGTGCGGACCAGGGGCCGAAGCTGGAGCCGTATCAGGTGATCCTGCGGCCGCTGGTGACGGAAAAGGGCACGCACCTGTCGCAGCACCACGCGAGAAGCGAAAAACTGGTTCCGGCCTACTCGTTCGAGGTCAACCCCTGGGCGACCAAGGACGAGATCGGGCGGCGGCCGAGGAGTTGTTCGGCGTCCACGTCAAGAAGGTCAACACGCAGAACCGCCTCGGCAAGCGCCGCCGTTATCGGTTCAAGATGGGCAAGCTGCCCGACTGGAAGAAGGCGATCATCACGCTGACCGCGGACAGTCCGCCGATTGAGTTCTTCTGAGAGCGGTGATTGCAGGGCGAGCGGGGGGCGTCAGCCCCCTGATTCCTCCTGCGGTCGCTGACAGAATGCGGAATCAGGGGGCTGACGGCCCCCGCTCGCCGATGTGAAGAGGATGAATCATGGCCATTCGCCAATACAAGCCGGTGACGCCGGGTCGGCGGCAGGGGTCGGTCAGCGACTTCTCCGATATTACCGACCGCAAAAAGAAGCCGGAGAAGTCGCTGTTGCAGGCCCACCCCAAGAAGGGCGGCCGCAACAACCAGGGCATCGTCTGCACGCGCTTCCGCGGCGGCGGCGCCAAGCGCCAGTACCGCATCATCGACTTCAAGCGCATCAAGGACGGCGTGCCGGCCAAGGTGCTGGGCATCGAGTACGACCCGAACCGCTCATCGCGGATCGCCTTGATCCAGTATGAGGACGGCGTCAAGGCGTACATCCTGGCGCCCGAGGGTCTCAAGGCGGGCGACACGATTCACGAGCGGCCAAGGAAGGTCTGGAGCCGCGCGTCGGCAATTGCATGCCGCTCAAGGCGATCCCGCTGGGCATGAGCATCCACAACCTGGAGATGCAGCCCGGCCACGGCGGTCAGCTCTGCCGCAGCGCCGGCTGCAGCGCCACGCTGACGGCCCGCGACGCCAAGTGGGCGCAGATCACGCTGCCGTCCGGCGAGGTGCGGCGCGTCTCGTCGGAGTGCCGGGCGACGATCGGCATGATCGGCAACGCCGAGCACATGAACATCAGCCTGGGCAAGGCCGGCCGCAAGCGCTGGATGGGCCGCAAGCCGCACAACCGCGGCACGTCGATGAACCCGGTCAGCCATCCGATGGGCGGCGGCGAGGGCCGCACCGCCGGCGGCCGTCATCCGTGCAGCCCGACCGGCGTGCTGGCCAAGGGCGGCAAGACGCGCAAGAAGCGGAAGCCGTCCAACGCGGCCATCATCCGCCGTCGCAAGCCCGGCCCGCACTACGCCCCGAAATAACGGCCGGGGGCACTGGACGCTTTCTCGGCCGTGTGTATGATTACAGTTTCCCGCTGGAGTGGATTCGATGAGTCGGTCGCTGAAAAAAGGCCCGTACGTCGATGAGCGCCTGATGGCCAAGGTGGATCGCAACGCGCGCACCAACAACCGCGATCCGATCAAGACCTGGTCGCGCGATTGCACCATCGTGCCGGAGTTCGTCAGCCAGACGTTCCTGATCCACAACGGCCGACAGTTCGTCCGTCTGTACGTGACCGAGGACATGGTCGGCCACAAGCTCGGCGAGTTCGCCCCGACCCGGACGTTCAAGGGCCACAGCGGCGGCAAGGGAAAGAAATGATGAAGGAGTGAATGATGAACGATGACGGCAGACTCGACAGAGCATCTCATCATTCATCATCGTTTAACGATCCCGGGGTGGAGCAGTGGTAGCTCGCCAGGCTCATAACCTGGAGGTCGCAGGTTCAAATCCTGCCCCCGGAACTGGACGCTTCGGAAGCCCGCTCCTCCGTGGGGAGCGGGCTTTTCCAGCCTGTGAGGTTGCCTCATGCAGTACAAGGCCATTCACCGCTTCGCGGACATGTCGGCGCGGAAGATTCGGCCGTTCGCCACGTTGATCCGCAACCGCTCGGCGGACGAAGCGCTGGAGCTGCTCCGCTTCCTGCCCAACAAGAGCGCCCGCCTGCTGGAGCGGTGGTCAAGAGCGCCCTGGGCAACGCCGAGGATCGCGGCGCCCGCAACATCGAAGACCTGATCGTCTTCGAGTCGCGCGTGGACGGCGGGCCGATCATGAAGCGGATCATGCCGCGGGCGCGCGGCACGGCTTACCCGATCAAGCGGCGCTACGCCCACATCCACGTCATCCTCTGGGACGGCGAGGAAGAAACGGCGCCGGAGACGACGACGGCGGCGGCGGAAACGGCGGCGAAGAAGTAACGACGAGGCGAGCCGGGTCGCGTAAGCGCCCGGAGGCTGAACACGAAAAAGCGAGTGGACCGATGGGGCAAAAAGTCAGGCCGACCGGCTTTCGCACCGGCATCATGGTCGATTGGCAGAGCAACTGGTACGCCACCAAGGCGGACTTTTCCGAGCTGCTGGTCGAGGATTTCAAGATCCGCAAGTACGTCAAAAAGCGCTACGGCAGGGCGCAAATCTCCAAGATCCGCATCCAGCGGACGCGCGAGAAGGTGGTGGTCTTCGTCCATTCCGGCCGCGTCGGCATGATTATCGGCAAGAAGGGCACGGAGGTCGATAAGCTGACCAAGGAGCTGGAAGACCTGACGCACCGCCACATCGAGGTCAAGACGATCGAGGTGAACCGACCGGAGGTGGACCCGCAGCTGGTCGCGGAGAGCATCGCCGAGCAGCTGGCCAAGCGGGCCAGCTTCCGCCGCACGATGAAGAAGCACATCGACACGACGATGGAGGCCGGCGCCAAGGGCGTGAAGGTGCTGATGGCCGGCCGGCTGGGCGGTTCCGAAATGGCCCGCTCCGAAGGCGGCATGGCCGGCAGCATCCCGCTGTCCACGCTGCGGGCCAAGGTGGAATACGGCTTCGCCGAGTCCAAGACCGCCCAGGGCAACATCGGCGTCAAGGTGTGGGTCAATAACGGCGACTACCTCGACCCTGAGCCGGCCGCCGACGCCGCGCCCGCCGCCTGGCGCGCGGCCGCGGCCGCGGTCCGAGGCGCTGAGAGATCAAGGAGCATTGTCATGCCGTTAATGCCCAAACGAGTGAAGTTCCGCAAGAGCCAGCGCGGCGTCATCCGCGGCAACGCCCAGCGCGGCAACACGGTCAGCTACGGCGACTTCGGGTTGCAGTCGCTGGAAGGCGGCTGGTTGAGCGCCGAGGCCATCGAGGCGGGCCGCATCACGGCCACGCACTCGGTGCGCGGCGAGGGCCGGCTGTTCATCCGCGTCTTCCCGCACAAGTCGATCACGGCGATCCCGGCCGAGACGCGCATGGGCAAGGGCAAGGGCGAGCCGGAGTACTGGGCGGCGGTCATCAAGCCGGGCATGATTCTGTACGAAATCGGCGGCCTGCCGGAGACGGCAGCCCGCGACGCCCTGGCCCGCGTCGCTTACAAGATGCCGTTCAAGTGCCGCTTCGTGACGCGGCGGCCGAGCGTCGGGTGAGGCTGACCAGCCCGCAGCGCCAGCAAGGGATTCGACAATGAGCAAACCGGCCGAACTTCGGGCGATGAGCGACGAACAGCTGGATCTGACCCTCAAGGACACGATCAAGCACCTGTTCCAGCTGCGCTTCCAGTCCGCGACCGAGCGGCTGGAGACGCCGAGCGAAATCCACAAGGCCAAGCAGGAGGTCGCCCGCATCAAGACGATTCAGCGTGAGCGCCAGCTCGCCGCCCAGCGCGGCGCGGCGGCCCAGGGGGCGAAGTAACCAATGGCGGACCAGCAGCCGATCCAACCCAAGACCGAGACGGAGCCGCGCGGCCGGCGCCGCGTCGAAACCGGCGTCGTCACCAGCGACAAGATGAACAAGACGCGGCGCGTGGAAATTCCCCGCCTGGTCAAGCACCCGCGCTACGGCAAGTACATCAAGCGGCGGACGATCTGCAACGTCCACGACGAGAACAACGAGTCGCACACCGGCGACACGGTCGAGATCATGGAGACGCGGCCGCTGTCCAAGACGAAGTGCTGGCGGCTGGTGCGGATCGTGCGGAAGTCGGCGTTGGCCCCGGCCGTGCCGGCGACGGCCGGAGCGGAGCCGGCGGCCGCCCCGACGGCGTAACAGTGTGGGGCAGGTTGCTAACCTGCCTTTGGATGAGGCAGGTTAGCAACCTGCCCCACGAGGGGAAGCGATGATTCAGGAGTATACGTATCTGGACGTTGCCGACAACACCGGCGCCAAGGAATGCATGTGCATCAAGGTGCTGGGCGGCAGCCGGCGGCGTTACGCCGGCCTGGGCGACGTGATCATCGCCAGCGTCAAGAAGGCGATCCCCGGCGGCGAAGTCAAGCCGGGCGAGGTGGTGCGGGCGGTGGTCGTGCGCATCAAGAAGCCGACGCGCCGCGACGACGGCAGCTACGTCCGCTTCGACCACAACGCGCTGGTGCTGATCGACGCCGACCAGAACCCGCGCGGCACGCGCATCTTCGGCGCCGTGGCCCGCGAGCTGCGCGAGAAGGGCTACACCAAGATCGTCAGCCTGGCGGCCGAGGTGGTTTAAGAGACTTACCAGCCCCGAGCGCAAGCGAGGGGTTTTGGCAAGTCGTGATCGGAAGGGCAGTCATGAGTTCCAAGGTCCACGTCCGCAAGGACGACATGGTGGAAGTGATCGCCGGCGACGACGCCGAGAAGGGCCGCGCCCACAAGGTGCTGCGCGTCCTGCCCGACAAGGGCAAGATCGTCGTCGAGGGGATCAACCGCGTCTACAAGCACGTGAAGCCCAACCGCCGCAACCCGCAGGGCGGCCGGCTCTCCAAGGAGATGCCGATCGACGCTTCCAACGTGCTGCTGTACTGCCCGACCTGCCGGCGCGGCGTCCGCCTCGGCCGGCGCTACGAGGACAACGGCGCCAAGGTCCGCTTCTGCAAGAAGTGCGGCGCCAGCCTCGGCGCCATCAGCAAGGCGCGGCCCAAGTACGCCAAGAAGCCGCGATCGTGACGAGATTGCGGGGTCGGGAAGTCCAGTTGCTAGCACCTGAGAGATGCCATGGCCCGGTTGCTTGACAAGTACCAAAAAGAGATCGTGCCCGCGCTGGGCAAGAAGCTGAACCGCACCAACGTGCTCAGCCTGCCGCGCCTGCAAAAGATCGTCGTCAATATGGGCGTCGGCAAGGCCCTCCAGGACAAGAACCGCATGGAGCAGGCCGCCGACCAGCTCACGCAGATCACCGGCCAGAAGGCCCAGGTGCGACAAGGCCCGCGTGGCGGTGAGCGGCTTTCGTCTCCGCGAGGGCAACGAGATCGGCTGCCGCGTCACGCTCCGCGGCAGTCGCATGTACGAGTTTTTGGATCGGTTGATCAGCATCGCCCTGCCGCGTATCCGCGACTTCCGCGGCGTCAACCCCAAGAGCTTCGACGGCCACGGCAACTACAGCCTCGGCCTGACGGAGCAGCAGGTGTTCCCCGAAATCGATCCGGATAAGGTGACGTTCGTCCAGGGCATGGACGTGACCTTCGTGACCAGCACGGACAAGGACGACGAGGCCCGCGAACTGCTGCGCGGCTTCGGCATGCCCTTCCGCGAGGCGTAAGCCACATGGCGACCGGGAGAGCGCAGACTACCGAAGCGAAAAATGTCAAGAGGCAGACGGCCAAGCTGGAGGCCAGCCGCAAGCCCGGCTCGACGGTCAAGATGCCGACGCGCGAACGCATTCGCATCCGCCACCGCTGCAAGCTGTGCGGCCGGCCGCGGGCCGTCTACCGCAAATTCGGCATTTGCCGGATCTGTTTCCGCAACATGGCGAGCGACGGCCTAATTCCAGGCGTCAAAAAGGCGAGCTGGTGAGGAACGAACCATGATGACCGACCCGTTGGCCGACATGCTCACCCGCATCCGCAACGCCAACCGCATCGAACGCCCGGCCGTGGACATGCCGGCCACCAAGCTCAAGGTGGCCGTCGCCCAGGTCCTCAAGGAAGAAGGGTTCCTGCTTGAGTATCAGGTCGGCCGATCCGGCGTGGACGAGAGCGGCGCTCCGACCTTCGAGCTGGAAGCCGACCTGAGCAAGCCCCGGGCGATCTTGCGGCTCTTTCTGAAGTACGGCCCCGAAGGCGAGCGCGTCATTCGCAAGATCGACCGCGCCAGCCGGCCGGGCCGCCGGCTGTATCGGCACAGCCGCGACATCAAGCCGGTGCTGGACGGGCTGGGCATCAGCATCCTCAGCACCAGCCGCGGCGTCATGAGCAACCGCCGGGCCAAGGCCCAGAAACTCGGCGGCGAACTGTTATGCACCGTGTGGTAGGAGAGCGGCGATGTCCCGCATCGGCAAACAACCCGTGGTGGTCCCGGCCGGCGTCAAGGTCCGCGTCGCCGACGGCAAGGTGGTCGTGGAAGGCCCCAAGGGGGCCAAGCTCGAACACGCCTTCCACCGCAACATCCGCGTGACGTTCGACGAGAACGCCAAGGCGATCCACGTCGAGCGGCCCGACGACGAACGTCAGAACCGGGCGCTGCACGGCCTGACCCGCAGCATCATCGCCAACATGGTCGAGGGCGTCACCAAGGGGTTCATGCGGCGTCTCAGCGTCGTCGGCATCGGCTACCAGGCCCGCGTCGATAAAAACGAGGTGGTCCTGACCGTCGGCTACGCCAACCCGATCACGCTGCGGCCGCCGCAGGGCGTGACGGTCGCGGTGCCGTCGGAGAAGGAGTCCAAGCCGATCGACGGCCTGCCGGCGACGACGGTGATCGTGACGGGCGCGGACAAGCAGAAGGTCGGCCAGTTCGCGGCGGAGATCCGCCACGTCCGGCCGCCGGAACCGTACAAGGGCAAGGGCATCCGCTACGAGAACGAGCAGGTCCGGCGCAAGGAAGGCAAGTCCTTCACCAGCGGCGGCTGATCGAGGCGACCATGAACCATCAAAAGGCCAAGCTCACGCGTCAGCTCCGCCGTCGCAACCACGTCCGCCGCACCATCACCGGCACGACGGAACGGCCGCGGTTGACCGTGTTCCGCAGCTCCAAGCACATTTACGCCCAGCTCATCGACGACCTGGGCGGCGTCACGCTGGCCTCCGCCAGCAGCCTGGCGCCGGACGTGCGCAAGGACCTGCCCTACGGCGGCAACGTCAAGGCGGCGCAGATCGTCGGCCGGAAGTTGGCGGAGGCGGCCAAGCAGAAGGGCATCGACAAGGCAGCCTTCGACCGCGGCCACTACAAGTTCCACGGCCGCGTCAAGGCCCTGGCCGAGGCGGCCAACGCGGCCGGACTGCTGTGCTGCGAGCCGAAGGAGCGGAAGAAGGCCAAGCTGGCCGCGGAGGCGGCCGCCGCCCCGGCCAAGGCCGAGAAGGCGGCGAAGGCCGAGGCCGCCGCCAAGGAAAAGAAAGAAAAGAAAGAGAAAAAGGAAAAGAAGCCGGAATGAGGCTGTCAGAGCCGCGACCGTAAGGGAGCGGGGGAAATCAAGACCGCTCTCTTACGGTCGCGGCTCTGAGAGAAGCTGGGAACAGAGTCTTATACGATCTTCACCGAGAGTGGAAATCTATTATGGCCAGAGATCGTGATTCGCGGCAGGACGGGTTGCAGGAACACGTCGTCAAGATTCGCCGCTGCGCCGCCGTGGTGAAGGGCGGCCGGCGTTTCAGCTTCAACGCGCTGGTCGTCGTCGGCGACACGCGCGGCCGGGTGGCCTACGGCTACGGCAAGGCCAACGAAGTGCCTCCGGCTGTCGAGAAGGCCAACAAGGACGCCGAGGCGCGCATGAAGCGCCAGAAGCGGATCTCGCTTCGCGGCGACACCATTCCGCACCGCGTCATCGGCAAGTTCGGCGGCAGCCGCGTCATCCTGGTCCCGGCCGGCCCCGGCACCGGCGTCAAGGCCGGCCCCGGCGTGCGCGACGTGCTGACGGCGTGCGGCGTTCACAACATCCTGACCAAGGTCCACGGCAGCTCCAACCCGATCAACCTGGTCAAGGCGACGATCCAGGGCCTTCTGGAGCTGCGGACGCGCGACGAAACGGCCCGCCTGCGAGGAGTCACGCTTTGAATGATGAATGATGAACGACGAATGATGAATTTAAGACAAAATTCATCATTCGTCGTTCATCATTCATCATTCCGGCGAAGAGGAGTCACCCTGTAATGGACCTTTCCACCGTCCACGTCGGCGTTCACAAGCACAAGAAGACGAAGCGCGTCGGCCGCGGCGTCGGCAGCGGCCACGGCAAGACCGCGTCGCGCGGCGCCAAGGGGCAGTGGGCCAGCGCCGGCGCCAAGAAGCCGACCGTGCTTTTTGAAGGCGGCCAGATGCAGCTGTTCCGCCGCATCCCCAAGCGCGGCTTCAGCCACGCCACCTGGGACCGCATCTTTCACGTCGTCAACGTCGGCGACCTCGACGCCGTTTTCCAGGACGGCGACACGGTCGATCAGGAGACGCTCAAGAAAGTTGGGCTGGCCAAGGGACCGGCCGATGGGGTACGAATACTGGGAACCGGGGAGCTGACCAAGAAGCTCGTCGTCAAGGCGCACCACTTCTCGAAGTCCGCCCAGGAGAAGATCGCCGCCAAGGGCGGCACGGCCGAGGTCATCCCGCCGCCCAAGAAGCCGGTGCGCGAACAAGATGAAGCCCCGCCCGGCCAAGCAGAAATAAGGCAGATTCACCGCCAAGACGCCAAGCTCGCCAAGAAGACAGGAACAGCAAATGTTTGATTGTCTTCTTGGCGTCCTTGGCGTCTTGGCGGTTCGACGGACGTCCATCCCGAGGAGCGGGTCATGTTTGCCAAGCTGAAGTCCCTCTTCGTCATCCCCGAGCTGCGGCAGAAGATCTTCTTCACGCTGCTGCTGCTGGCCGTGTACCGGATCGGCTACTCGATCCCGCTGCCGTTCGTCGATCAGACCCAGATGTACAAGGGCGTCGGCGGCGGCGGCCCGCTCGGCAACGTCCTCGACTTCGTGTCGATGTTCAGCGGCGGCAACCTGAGCCAGAGCACGGTCTTCGGCCTCGGCATCATGCCCTACATCTCGGCGTCCATCATCTTCCAGCTCCTCGGCGCCGTCTATCCGCCGCTCGAAAAGCTCCAGAAGGAAGGCGAGAGCGGCCGCAAGAAGATCAACGAGTACACCCGCTATTCCACCGTGCTGATCTGCCTGTTCCAGGCCTACATGTACGTCAACTACATCATGGGGTCGTCCGGCGGTCAGACGGGCGGCTGGGCCATGCAAGGACTACCTCCCGATGGCCTGGTTGACCTGGCCGGTCATGGTCATCACCATGACGACCGGCACCGTCTTCCTGATGTGGATCGGCGAGCAGATCGACGAATACGGCATCGGCAACGGCATCAGCCTCATCATCATGTGCGGCATCATCGCCCGGATGCCGTCGGCCACGACGTCGCTGTTCTTCGAGGGCGGCAAGTTCAACTGGCAGACGCTGACCCTGGGCGGCGCCAGCGGCGAGATCAGCTTCGAGAAGATCATCACCCTGGTCGTCCTTTTCGTGTCGTGGTGGTGGCGGTGGTGGCGATCACCAAGGGACGGCGGCAGCATCCCGACGCAGTCGGCCAAGCACGTCCGCGGCCGGCGCGTCTTCGGCGGCACGCGGCAGAACCTGCCGCTCATGGTCAACCAGGGCGGCGTCATGCCGATCATCTTCGCCAGCAGCCTCCTCGTCGTGCCGTACTTCGTCTTCGGCTGGATCGCCAAGACCTGGCCGACGGCCGGCTGGGCCGTCGTGATCTCCGACATCTTCACAGCGACAGGGCTGGTGGTACACCTTGCTGTTCATCGCCCTGATCTACGTCTTCTGCTATTTCTGGACGGCCATCATCTTCAACCCGAAGGACATGGCCGACAACCTCAAGGACTACGGCAGCTTCATCCCCGGCTACCGGCCCGGCAAGCGCACGGCCGAGTATCTGGAGCGCGTGATGGTGCGCATCACCTACGTCGGCGCCGGCGTTCCTGGCGGCGGTGGCGGTGATCCCGACGATCATCACCTCGACGCTGAACATCAACTACATGGTGGCCAGCTTCTACGGCGGCACCGGCCTGCTGATCGTCATCAGCGTCGCCCTCGACCTGGTGCAGAAAATCAACGCCCATCTGGTCATGCGGAACTACCCCGGCCTGACCGAGGATTGAGCGAAGGTGCGGCGAGCGGGGGGCGTCAGCCCCCTGATTGCGGTATCCGATCGGCGAACTGCGAAGTCATCAGGGGGCTGACGCCCCCCGCTCGCCGCACCGATGCACGCCCCCCTTGCGAGCGGCCTTGTCGTTTCCGAGAATGAACCGTGAGGAAATGAAAAAACCGGGGCGTCGCGTCCCCGGCCCTCGCACCAGGGAAGCGGGCCTACCATGCGTCTCATTCTTCTCGGCCCGCCGGGGTCCGGCAAGGGCACCCAGGCCGAACGGCTGTGCCAGCGCAACCGTCTCGAACACATCGGCACCGGCGACATCCTTCGACAGGCCATCGCCGCCCAGACCCCCGCCGGCGAGCGGGCACGGCCGTTCGTCGAGTCGGGCAAGCTCGTGCCCGACGATCTCGTCAACGACATCGTCGCCGAGCGCTTCCACCGCGACGATCGGCCGGAGCGGTTCGTCATGGACGGCTACCCGCGCACGCTGGCCCAGGCGGCGTCGTTCGATCAGGTGCTGCGGCAGCAGTTCCTCGACCTGACCGCGGCGGTGCTGCTGCGGGTGAGCGACGAGGTGATCGTGAAACGGGCCGCCAACCGCTGGAGCTGTCCCAAGCCCGGCTGCAAGGCGACCTACAACACCGTGAGCAACCGCCGCGCGTCCCGGGGATGTGCGATCGACTGCGGCACCCGCCTGGTGCAGCGCGAGGACGACAAGGAAGAGACGGTTCGCAGCCGGCTCATCGTCTATCACAAGAACACGGAGCAGCTGATTCCCTACTACCGGGACCAGGGACTGCTGCGCGAGGTTGCCGGCGAGGGGGAGATCGAGCAAATCTACCAGAACATCCTGAAGGCGTTGCAAGCGCAGGCGGGCCCGTCGTGTTGAAGTCACTGATTCCGCAGAAGCCGGAGCTGAAATCATCGCGGGAGATCGGCCTGATGCGGCAGGCCGGCTTGCTCGTCGCCGAGGCGCTGCGGATGTGCCGGTCGATGGCCAGGCCGGGCGTCAAGACGGTCGAGATCGACCGGGCGGTGGAGGAGTTGTACGTCGTCGCGCGGGGCGCAGTCGCTGTTCAAGGGCTACCCCGGCAAGGTGCCGTTCCCGGCCGTGACGTGCATCTCGCTCAACGAGCAGGTGGTTCACGGCATTCCGGGCCAGCGGGTGGTGCGGGACGGCGACCTTCTCAAGATCGACACCGCCTGCAAGCTCAACGGCTGGTGCGCCGACGCCGCGATCACGATTCCGGTGGGGACGGTCAGCCCGGCCAAGGAACGGCTGCTGGCGGTGGGCGAGCAGGTGTTGCGGCTGGCGATGGTGGAGATGGGCCGGCGCCGCTGGTGGTCGGAAGTAGCGTCGGCGATGCAGCGCCTGGTCGAGTCGTCCGGCTACAGTGTGGTGACGCAGTACGTCGGCCACGGCATCGGCCGCATCATGCACGAGGCGCCGCAGGTGCCGAATTTCGTCAATCAAGAGGTCCGCAAACACGACTTTCGACTGGAGGAGGGGTTGGTGCTGGCGGTGGAACCGATGGTGAACATGCGTCGGGCCGAGACGGACGTGCTGCGCGACCACTGGACGGTGGTGACGCGCGACGGCCTGCCGAGCGTCCACGTCGAACACACGCTGGCGCTTACGCGAGATGGGGTGTACGTGGTGACGGCGGACGAGGAGACGTACGTCCGGCCGTGAATTCTCCCTTGCCTCCTGGCGCACAATTCGCTAAGAAGAAAGTTTCACCGAATTTCCGCATCCGGCGCAGCCGTTCCGGGAGTCTGGGCAATGAAGGTCCGTGCGAGCGTCAAACGAATCTGTGAGAACTGCAAGCTGGTGCGGCGCCACGGCAAGCTGTTGGTGATCTGCACCAACCCGCGTCACAAGCAGCGTCAGGGCTGAGCGAGGAGCCGAAGACATGCCGCGTATCCTGGGCGTGGACATTCCGAACGACAAGCCGACGCACATTTCGCTGCGCTATCTGTACGGCATTGGGCCGACCCTGGCGCTGCGGGTGTGCGAACAGGCCCGCGTGGATCCGCTGCGGCGGGCCAAGGAACTGAGCGACGACGACATCAGCCGCATCGCCACGCTCCTCGACCGCGAGTACACGGTCGAAGGTCCGCTGCGCCGGCAGATCCACCAGAACATCGACCGCCTCAAGGCCATCGGCTGCTACCGCGGCCTGCGGCATCGCAAGAGCCTGCCGGTGCGCGGCCAGCGGACGCGGACCAACGCCCGCACCCGCAAAGGCCCGCGGCGCACCGTGGCCGGCAAGAAGGGCGTCAAGGAATTGCGGGGATAAAGGACCATCCATGGCGAAGAGCAAGAAACGCAAGCAGCGGCGCAACGTCAGCCGGGGCGTGGCCCACATCAAGGCGACGTTCAACAACACGATCGTCACCATCACCGACACCAACGGCGACGCCCTGTGTTACGCCTCGGCCGGCACTGTCGGCTTCAAGGGCAGCCGCAAGAGCACGCCGTTCGCCGCCCAGCGCGCCGCCGAGGTGGCGGCCGAGAAAGCGTCGAAGTTCGGCCTCAAGGAGGTCGAGGTGCGGGTCAAGGGACCGGGCTCCGGCCGCGAGTCCGCCATCACCGCCCTGCAGGCCGCCGGCATGAACATCAAGGCGATCGAGGACGTGACGCCGCTGCCGCACAACGGCTGCCGGCCGCCGAAGAAACGGCGCGTATAAACGAGACCCCGTTTAGCCGCGACCCGAAGGGGAGCGCGTCCGCCGCGCTCCCCTTCGGGTCGCCGCTAAACATCAACGGCGACGAGCGACCACCGACGACGGACAAGGAACCCATGGCACGCACGACCGACCCCGTTTGCAAGTTGTGCCGGCGCGAGGGCGTGAAGCTCTTCCTGAAGGGGACGCGCTGCGAAGGCCCCAAGTGCGCCATCGACCGGCGCAACGTGGCCCCCGGTATGCACGGCTACCGCCGCGGCAAGCCGAGCGAGTACGGCATTCGCCTCCGCGAGAAGCAGAAGCTGAAGCGCTTCTACGGCCTGCTGGAGCGGCAGTTCCGCCGCTACTTCGAGCTGGCCTCGCGCTCGACGGAGAACACCGGCGAACAGCTGTTGACCATCATGGAGCGGCGCCTGGACAACGTGGTGCATCGGCTCGGCTGGGCCCCGAACCGGGCCAGCGCCCGCCAGCTGGTCAGCCACGGCCAGGTCGAGGTCAACGGCCACTCCTGCGACATTCCCAGTAGGCTGCTGCGGGCCGGCGACGTGGTGCGGCTAAAGAATCGGCCGCGGGCCTTGCAACTGGTGCGGCTCAACCTCCAGCAGAACCCGCCGCCCGCGCCCGACTATCTCGAACGCACTCGGCGGCCGAACCGCCGGAGGGCCGCGTGTCGCGCCTGCCCACCCGGGCCGACGTGGACCCGCGCATCCAGGACATCCGCGAGCAGCTCATCATCGAATTTTGCTCCCGCTAACCTGCGTGGGCAGTGAGGAGTGAGGAGTGAGGAGTGAGGAGAAAAGACAAGCCGCGTGATCCTGTCTTTACTCCTCACTCCTCACTCCTCACTCCTCACTGTCACGCCGCACGGAGAAAGACATGCGAATCCGATGGCGTGGCTTGGAGTTGCCCAACCGCGTGGCGAGCGATCGCGGCACGCTGACCGACACCTACGGCAAGTTCACCGCCGAGCCGTTCGAGCGCGGCTTCGGCGTCACCGTGGGCAACAGTCTGCGGCGCATCCTCCTGTCCAGCCTGGAGGGCAGCGCCGTCACGCGCGTCAAGATCCAGGGCGTGCAGCACGAGATCAGCACCATCCCCGGCGTCGTCGAGGACGTGACCGACATCGTCCTGAACGTCAAGAGCTTGGTCGTCAAGAACTCCACGCGAGACGCCGAAGACCATCCGCATCGAGCGGCACGAGCGCGGCGTCGTCAAGGCCGCCGAGATCATCGCCGAGCAGGGCGTCGAGATCATCAACCCCGACCACATCATCGCCACGCTGACCGACGACGTGCCGTTCGTGGTGGAGATGCGCGTCGAGAACGGCCGCGGCTACCGCATGGCCGAGGAGAACGTCGAGCAGGAGCGCGAGATCGGCGTCATCCCGGTCGATTCCAGCTTCTCGCCGGTGGTGCGCGTCAAGTACGAGATCGAGGACACCCGCGTCGGCCAGCGCACCAACTACGACAAGCTGGTGATGGAAATCTGGACCAACGGCACGGTGTCGCCGCAGATGGCGCTGGTGGAAGGGGCCAAGATCCTGCGCAAGCACCTCAACCCGTTCATCCAGTACGCCGAGCCTGGCCCCGAGATCGGCATCGAGTCGGCGCCCGACGTGGTGGTCGGCGGCGACGCGGTCGATCACGAGCTGGAACGCAAGCTGAACATGAGCCTGGCCGAGCTGGAGCTGTCGGTGCGGGCGACCAACTGCCTGGAGTCGGAGGGCATCACCACGGTGCGCGATCTGGTGATCCGCACCGACGAGGAACTGCTGGAAGTCCGCAACTTCGGCGAAACGACCCTGAAGGAAGTGAAGCTCAAACTCGAAGAGCGCAACCTGAAGCTGGGCATGAAACTGCCGTCGTCGCTGCGACGGTGAACCAGAGTGTTCAGTGTTCAGTGGTCAGTGGTCAGCAGCCGCTAGACGGCGCGCCGAACACTGGTCATAGCGGCCACTGAACACTGAACACTGAACACTGAACACTGCCATGCGACACCTCAAAGCCGGCCGGAAGCTGGGCCGCAACGCCTCGCACCGCCTGGCGCTGAAGCGCAACCTGGCGCTGGCGCTGTTCCGCCACGAGCGGATCATCACGACGGTGGCGAAGGCCAAGGAAGTGCGGCCGTTCGTCGAGAAGCTCATCACGCTGGCCAAGAAGGGCACGCTGCACGCCCGTCGGCTGGTCATCGCCCGGCTGGGCACGGCGTCAAAGGCCGAAGTCCAGCCGGACGAGAAGGCGGGCGACGTCGATGATCGGCAGCATCCTGACGAAGCTGTTCAACGAGATCGGGCCGCGCTTCGCCACGCGGCCAGGCGGCTACACCCGCATCATCAAGCGCCACGAACGTCGTCTCGGCGACGGCGGCAAGACCGCCTTCCTGGAGCTGCTGAAAGAGGGCGAGACCAAGCCCAAGAAGGAGCGACCCGCCGCACCGGCGCCGCGCGTCGAGACGCCGCCGGCTCCGGCTCCCGAGACGCCTGCCTGCCCCCGCGCCGGAACCGGCCGCCCAGCAGCCGCCGGAAGCGCCGACTCCCGAAACGCCAACCAATCCACCGACGGCGCCAGGCGTCTGATTCGGCTTCTCGGCGAGCGGCCGGCGTGAGCCGGCTGATGAACTCATCAGCCGGCTCACGCCGGCCGCTCGCCTTTCCGCATTGCCTTTTCCCGCCTCCCCAGCTATCACCCTCCCGGCCCCGGCCGCTCCAACGGCGGCCCCGCTCCGACGGATCGAGGAGGGAAGATGATGTTTGCGCGGCGCGTATTTGCTGCGGCGGCGATCCTGCTCGCCGCGGCGTCGGCGGTGCGGTGTGAAACCTATCTGCTTGCGGAAACTGACCAGGCCGGCGACTGCTTCCACGTCACCATCGACATGAAATTGACCGGCGAAATCCGCGTCCACGAGGGCGACAACGCGGTCAAGCTCAAGCTGGCCGCCAACGCTTCCCACGACTTCCAGGAGCGCGTCCTGACCGCCGGCGCCGACGGCCTAGCCCTGAAGACCGCCCGCGTCTACGCCACGGCCAAGGCGACCATCCGCGTCAATGACGACCCCTCGGAGCGAACCTTGCGGCCGGAACGCCGGCTGGTGGTGGCCCAGCGCGACAAGCAGCAGCTGCTCGTCTACAGCACCGGCGGCGGCTTCACGCAGGAAGAGCTGGAAGTGGCCCACGACCACTTCGACACGCTGGTCCTGCCGGGCCTGCTGGCGGGCAAGGAGGTCGCGGTCGGCGACACATGGAAGGTCCCCAACGCCGTCGCCCAGGAGGTCTGCCTCTTCGAGGGCCTCACCGAGCAGACCCTGACCGGCAAGCTGGACGAGGTCAAGGACGGCGTCGCGGTCTTCTCGATCAGCGGCACGTCCAACGGCATCGACCAGGGCGCGATGGTGAAAACCACCGTCAACGCCACGGGCAAATTCGATCTCCAATCGAAGCGCGTGGTCGAGATGACCTGGACGCAGAAGGACGATCGCGATCAAGGCCCCGTCAGCCCGGCCTCGGCCGTGGATGCGACGACGACGCTGGTGCGCCAGCCGGTCGCGCAGCCGGAGTCGCTGTCCGACGTGGCGCTGGTGTCGGTTCCGGCCGACGCCCCGCCGGCGCCGCTGGTGCAGCTCGAATGTCAGGATCCCAAAAATCGCTTCTCGTTCCTCTACGGTCGGGACTGGCAGATGACGTCGCAGACCGACGCCCATGTCGTGCTGCGGCTGATGGACAACGGCGATTTCGTGGCCCAGGCGACCGTGACGCCGTGGACGCCGGCCGAGAAGGGCAAGCACCTGACGCCGGACTCCTTCCGCGACGCGATGAACAACACGCCGGGCTGGGCGCCCGAGAAGGAGTTGCAGGCCGGCGAGGCGCCGTCGCCGGACGACCGCTGGATCTACCGGATATCGGAGATCGGCAAGATGGACGATGTGGAGGTGCTGCAGAACTTCTATCTGGTGGCCGCGCCGGACGGCGAGCAGCTGGTCGTCCTCGTGACGCTGACGCCGAAGCAGGCGGAGAAGCTCGGCGCCCGCGATCTGGCGCTGGTCGGCGGCATCGAGCTGCCGGCGGCGCCGAACAAGAAGTAGCCCGCCGTTTAGCCGCTCTTCGCAGAAGAGCGCTTCTCGCCCGCGCTCTTCTGCGAAGAGCGGCTAAACGGGGTCGATCACCGACCACTCCGCCTCCCGATACCCCGTCTCCGTCAGCCACCACGCCCGCACCTCCGGCGCCGCCGCCAACGACACGATCATGCAGACTACGGTTTCCATCCCATGCCGCTCCAGGTCGGTGCGGCTGGGGACGGGCCGTGACGTGGGATGCGAATGGTACACCGCCAGCATCTCCAGACCGCGGACGCGCATGTCTGTACAGGCGTCGAACATGCCGCGAGCCTCCGACACGAACTCGCGCGGGCTGGCGGCGGCGTTGACGAGGGGGTAGCGCCGCACGACCCTTGCCGTCGATTCCATCGCGTTTTCCCCCGTTTTCGCTTCCTCCAGCACTCCCGCCAGCAGGCCGCAGCATTCCAGCGGCTGTTCCGCAAGGGCGTGCGCAATCACCTCTTCCACAAACTTTCGCGCGACCAGCAATCGAAATGCCATTGACAAGGCCTCCCCTCTTGCCCAAGCTAAAATACTTCGTCAGACCGGACAACCGCACCGGTGGGCGTCACCGGCGAGGGTCGTCGTTTTCACAATCAGGGATCCGCACCGATGGCGACAGGGGCAACGAAGCGCGACAAGGTCATTCTCGCCTATTCCGGCGGCCTCGACACTAGCGTCATGGTGCCGTGGATCGGCGAGAAGTACAACCTCGACGTGATCGCCTTCACCGTCGATCTCGGCCAGGGCGAGGACATCGAGCGCATTCGCCAGAAGGCGCTGCGTACCGGGGCCGTGGACGCCGTGGCCATCGACGCCCGCAACCTGTTCGTCGATTGCTTCGTCTGGCCGGCCCTGATGGCCGGAGCGATTTACGAGGGCAAATATCCACTGGCCACGGCGCTGGGTCGGCCGCTGATCGCCAAGCTGATGGTGGACGCGGCCAAGCAGCACGGCGCCAAAGCGGTGGCGCACGGATGTACCGGCAAGGGCAACGACCAGGTGCGATTCGACGTGACGTTCCAGACTTTGGAACCGCGTTTGCAGATCATCGCCCCGGTGCGCGAGTGGAAGATGAGCCGCGACGAGTCGCTGGCTTACGCGGCCAAGCACAACATTCCGGTGGAGGCGACGAAGAAAAGCCCCTACAGCGTGGACCTGAACTTGTGGGGCCGGAGTTGCGAGGCCGGCGTGCTGGAGGATCCGTGGGACGAGCCTCCGGCCGACGCCTTCGCCTGGACGACCGACCCCGTCAAGGCGCCAAACGAGCCGGTCTACGTGGTGATCGACTTCGAGCAGGGCAAGCCGGTCGCTCTGGACGGCCAGAAGATGGACGGCGTACCGCTGATCCAGCGGCTGAACCAGCTCGGCGGCCAGCACGGCGTCGGCCGGATCGACCACGTCGAGAATCGGCTCGTGGGCATCAAGTCGCGCGAGCTGTACGAGGCGCCGGCCGCGGTGATCCTGCACGATGCCCACCATGAGCTGGAAACGCTGTGCCTGGACAAGCGCGTGCAGCGGTTCATGACGGTCGTGTCCCAGGAGTACGCGGACATCATCTATAATGGATTATGGTTCTCCGCGTTTCACCAGGATCTGTTCGCGTTCGTGGCAAGCAGCCAGCGGTTCGTGACGGGCCAGGTGCGGGTGAAGCTGTACAAGGGCAAGGCGACGGTGGTGGGCCGAAAGAGTGAACACAGCCTGTACAGCAAGAAATTGGCGACGTACGAGAGCGGCGACCAGTTCGATCACGATGCGGCCAAGGGTTTCATCCGGCTGTGGGGTCTCGGCCAGCAGACGCAGGCGCAGCGGCAGCTCCTCAAGGGGGGCAAGGGATTCGACCTGCCGGGGCTGCTGACGCACAAGGACAAGGAGACGCCGTGACCATCGAGCAGCTGCGGATGATGCACCGGGCGCGGCCATTTCAGCCGTTTACCATTCATCTGGCGGACGGGCGGTCCATTCCGGTCGTTCACAACGATTTCATGGTCATGTCGCCGGCGGGCCGAACTGCGGTGATTTATCAGCCCGATGAGTCGTCCGAGATCATCGACTTGTTGCTGGTCACTTCGATCGCCGTAGCCGCCCCGACGGCCCAGCCGGGCAACGGCCAGCAGTCCCAGTGAACGAAAGGAGCGCAGCGCCTATGGGCAGTGACATGATGGACGTGGACCAGTTGGCGGCTTACCTGCGGCGGGACGCGCGCGAGGTGGGTAAGCTGGCCAGTCGCGGCCGTTTGCCGGGCCACAAGGTGGGCGGCGAGTGGCGCTTTGCGCGCGCGGAAATCAACCGCTGGCTCGAATCGCAGTTGCCGGGCTACACCGACGAGCAGCTCACGGCGCTCGAATCGGGCCGCGGCGGCGAAATCCGGGAACCGCTGATTGCGAACCTTCTGTCTCCGGCGTGCGTGGCCGTGCCGCTGACGGCTTCGACCAAGGCGTCGGTGCTGAAGGAGTTGGTGAAGCTAGCCGAGGAGTCGTGGGAGATTTACGATCCCGAGACGATCCTGGAGGCGGTGCGGGCGCGTGAAGAGATGGTCAGTACGGCCCTGCCGACCGGCGTGGCCTTCCCCCACCCGCGGCGTCCGCTGCCGACGGCGCTGGGCGAGTCGGTGCTGGCGTTCGGCCACACTGCGTCGGGCGTGCCCTACGGCGATCCCAACGGCGGGCTGACTGACTGCTTCTTTCTGATCTGCTGCAAGGACGACCAGACCCATCTGCGCGTCCTGGCTCGGCTGACGCGGTTGATGCTGCGCGACGGCTTCCTGGCCGAGTTGCGCGCGGCGGAGACGCCGGCCGACGCCTACGAGGTAATCACGACGGCGGAGCGGGAACTGCTGGCTGGCTAAGAGAAGGTCCTCGAGCCGGAGCTGGACGAGGAGCCGCTGGCATCGTCGCTGCTGGTCCCGCCCTCGGTCGTGACCCAGTTGCCGCAGCCGTCCTGTGTGGACGTGACGTCGCTGCCTTAGGCGCTGGCGGCGTTTCCGCTCTCCTGCCAGGTTCCCTGGAGCGTGCCGCCCAGCAGGGGCCGCGTGTAGACGCCGGAAGCAGAGTCGGTCGCCTGCGTGGAACCGCCGGCCGAGGTGGTGATCGCACCGCCCATGGTTTGCCAGGAGCCGCCGCCGAGGGCGTACGGGCTGGTGAAGGTGGTGGTCGAACTTTCGCTGCCCGATTCCGTCGTGTTCCCGACACCCGTCTGCGTCGGCCCGCCGCTTGAGGCGTAGGCGCCCGCGGTGGTATTGACGGCGTGGGTGTCCGCGCGGGCGTAGCCGTCCTGTGCCGTAGCGCTGCCGCTGTTCGTGGCGTCGCCGGTAGTGGTCCAGGAACCGTCGCTGTTCAGGGTCGAGGCAGTGGAGTCGGTGTAGTTGGCGTTGCCGCCGTTGGATTGCTGCCACGTCCCCTGGACGGAACCGTTGACTCCGACGGCGCCCAGTCCGTAACTATACGTCCCGGAGGCGGAGCCGACTTGCCAGTCGCCGGTGCCGTCCAAATTGTAGTGGCTGGTGTAGGTGTAATTCGAGGTGTTCGACGCCGACTCCGTCTCCGTCCCGCTGCCCTGGACCGTCGCGCCGGCGACGCCGGGGCCGCCGGTCGCACCGCTGCCGCTGGACGCGATGATCGTCGCCGTGGCGCCGCTCGTGGAGGAGCCGGCGTTCGGTGAGCCGATTGTGCAGGAGCCGGCGCCGGAATAGCCCGACTTCTGATTTCCGCCGTCCGTTCCGTCCCAGGCGCCGCTCACGGTCAGCCACGTCGAGCCGTCCGGGCTGAGGGCGAACACGGCTGAGTCGGTGTAGGAGGCGTTGGCGCTGCTGGATTGTTGCCACGTCCCCGCGACGGAACCGCTGACCTCTGAGCCGGTGAGGGGGTACTGGTAGACGCCCGTGGCGACGCTGGCGCTGAAGAACCTGTTCGGCACGCTGCCCGGCGTCTGCTACGGCTGGCCGAAGAACGAGCTGCACTGGCGCGGCATCGACAACAGCATCGTGGACATCACCTGCACGCGGACGCCGGAGCTGGCCATCGTGGACGGGATCGTCGGCATGGAGGGCGACGGCCCACTCAACGGCACGCCGAAGCCGATGGGCGTGGTCGTGATGGGCTGCGATCTGGCGGCCGTGGACGCGACCTGCTGCCGGCTGATGCAGCTCGACCCGGAGAAGGTCGCCTACCTCATGCTGGGGAATCAGAAGAAACTCTGTCATATGGCGGAAAAGAAGATCCGGCAAGTCGGTGAGACGATTGCGGAAAGGGCGCAGCCGTTCGACACGGTGGTGCATTTCAAGCCGTTGTGGACGGGGAGGCGCGAAGCGGCCACGGCTGTTCCTTGAGCGCGGACCAAGGCCCTTTTCTACGTCAAAGATAATCTACGATGTCCCCTTTTCTTTCCCTGGAAGGCATACAATCAAAGACAATTAACGATGTCCCTTTCCCGTCCTGGCGCGCATTCGCGCACGCGGCGTATTGACTGGCAACGGCAGGCGCGGGAGAATATCCACGGCCCTGCGGGGGTAAGCAGTTACGGCGGGAGGAAGTGGTCGCGGCCTTCTTTTGCTGCGCCGCAGCGACGTTGCTGGCGGGTTCCGCCTCAGTCGGAACGGCCCCATTTGAAGTGGGTGCAGTATCGTGGCAAAGAAGAATACGCGGCCTTACCAGATCTTCGTCAGTCACGCAACCGCAGACAAGTGGCTTGCGACGACGCTGTGTGAAAAGCTGGAAGAGGTGGGCGCCGCCACGTTTCGAGACGACCGGGACATCGATGGGGGAGACGACATCCCCGACCGAATTCGGACGGAGATAAAACGGTCACGGGAGATTGTTGTTTTGCTCACACCACATTCAGTCGATCGCCCGTGGGTGCTCTTGGAAGTTGGTGCAGCTTGGGGATGGAGCAAAGGCATCCGCATCACTCCAGTGCTGTGCCATGTAGACGTGGACCCGATCCCAGGGATGCTCAAATCCAAGAAGGCCATTCACCTTAACGACTGCGCGGCTTTCCTGGGGGAAGTCAAGAAGCGAGTGAAGAAGCACAATGACTAAGGACCTCTCGACGATCGATGTCTTCATGTCGTATAGCCAACGCGATGCGGCCGTCGCCGACCAGATGGCTAGTGCGCTTCGTTCACTTGGTCTGAACGTCTTTACGGCCGCCGGAATCGCAACGGGACACAACAACGAAGATGCTATCTGGGAAGCGATGGCGGAAAGCAAGGCAGTGCTGGCGATCGTGACTGAAGTGGAACCGAGTGCGTGGATCGCATTCGAGTTGGGAGCCGCGAAAGCGTGGAACAAGCCGGTCTACGTGGTAGGCTCTAACCCCGTGGCTGCACGCCTCCCCGCCGGTGTGCATGGGATGATGATCTATCCGCCATCGCGCATTGAGGAGATTGGCCAGGAAATCAAAAGACATTCAGAACAAGCTGTCGGAAGCAGAACAGGCTGTGCTAGTCGAGGAGTACCACCGCATCGGTGTGCCGGTTGACCAGCTGGCGCTTCAGCCCATGTATCTGTCCAGGCTGACGAAGCAGTTCAAGAAGCGTGCGAAAAGGGATATTGCTTCGGAAGAACTTGTGCGAACGCTGCTGCTGCTGCGTAAACGTGGAGCGCTCGGAACGAGCAACGTGAAGAAGCGTCCAAAGGCAAGCTGAGCGTTCGGTGTCCTCGCGGAGGGAGAAAAGGGGTCGGGAGTCGATGAAAACGACTCCAGACCCGAATGGCGCTGACTTTAGCCGCAACGCCTTGCGGTCAGTCGGGCTCGGGCGTGGTCGCGCGGCTCGTTGAGCAGCGGGTAGGTCTGGGGCCTGCGTTTCTGCGCCGCGGCTCGCACCGCCCTGGCCGGTCGTTGACCCGGTGTTCCGCCAGTGCCGCGAGCAACCGCCGGGCGATCTCCTCCCACGTCGTGTCCGCGGCCGCCCAGGCCAGCGGCGCGAAGGCGACCACCGTTTGCACCGCCCCGGCGAAGCTCACCTGCCACGGCAACAGGCCGGCCTCCCTCGCCGCCTGCGCCATCAGCCCGCGGATCAGGTTGTACGCCAGCAGGTGCGCCCACACCTCCTTCCGCGCCATCTCCGGGGTCTTGCCCCGCAGTACGCCCATCCGGAGCGTGTCCTTGATCGCCCGCAGGTCCAGTTCCGCGTACCAGCGGGCGCCGTATAACGCCGCCGCCTCGCGCCACGAGAGCGCCTCGGGGTCCAGCAACGTCGTGGCCACCACCAGCACGCGCGTCCGGTAGCCCGGCCGGTCGATCCAGACCCGCACCTCCCGCACCGCCATCCCCGCCGGCATCCGGGTATACTCCTCCGGCGCCAGCCACTCCGGCCGAGCCGGCTTGGCCCAGGTCACGATATGGTCCGACGGCCCCAGCCGCCGGCCACGGCGGAAGTCCACCCGGCGGCGCTGGTGCATCCGAAAGACGGCGTCGCAACCCCGCTCGCCCACGAGGGCCAGCTCGAAGTACGAGCAGTAGTAGCGGTCGGCCAGGAGAACGTCCCCGCTCTCCAGGCGGTCGTGCAGCCCGCGGAAGAGGGCCGATTCGCCGGTCCGCTTGCCGCGGTAGGGGCCGAGGGCCGCGTCCAACGCCGTGCCCGTGGCCAGCGCGAACAGCACCACCAGGCGGACGAGCGGGAAGCCGACGCCGGGTTTCTGCGACCGCGGCTGGGGGTAGTCCCGCTGGTTGGCCGGCGTGTCCGCCAGGGCGACGGTCGTGCCGTCCACCACCTTGACCGTGCGGCCGCGCCAACGCCAGCCGTCCGGGGCGCCGTCCTGCGGCCGCCGGCCCGCGTCACGGGCCAGCCGGGCCAACAACCCCTCCGGCAGGCGGGCGCGGGCTTTGCAGTAGGCGCCGGCGTCGGCCGAGCAGGGGGCCAGCCCCCGGCCGACGCGCCAGGCCAGGAAGCGGGCGACCGCCTGGCGGCAGCAGTGGACGGCGTCGAGCACCTGGGACAGGAAGACCCAGAGGGTGACGGCGGGCGGATAGAGGCGGTCGCGGAAGCGGACGCCCTCGGCCCGCACCGCCTCCTCGACGGCGTCGGCGGGCAGGTGTTCAGCGAAGGGGAGCCCGGCGGCCTCGGTGAAGCGACGGCGGGCGGCGGCAAGGTGGTCGCGGCCGCGGCGGGGAGTAGCAGGAGCCATGGATGGCCTCCTTGCAAGAGGGATCGTTCATACCCCTCACCATAGCAAGACAGGCCATCCGCCTTAAACGCTAGCGACCTCATCCCTTACGCCCTATGTCAGCGCCATTCACTCCAGACCCCTTTTCTCTTCTGCACGCGGACGCCGGAGCTGGCCATCGTGGACGGGATCGTCGGCATGGAGGGCGACGGCCCACTCAACGGCACGCCGAAGCCGATGGGCGTGGTCGTGATGGGCTGCGATCTGGCGGCCGTGGACGCGACCTGCTGCCGGCTGATGCAGCTCGACCCGGAGAAGGTCGCCTACCTCATGCTGGGGAATCAGAAGAAACTCTGTCATATGGCGGAAAAGAAGATCCGGCAAGTCGGTGAGACGATTGCGGAAAGGGCGCAGCCGTTCGACACGGTGGTGCATTTCAAGCCGTTGTGGACGGGGAGGCGCGAAGCGGCCACGGCTGTTCCTTGAGCGCGGGCCGAGCGCCGCATTCTACCCCCAAAGATAATCTACGATGTCCCCTTTTCCTTTCCCCGCCCGACCGCCTGGTGCGTGAGGCCGGCGGCGGCCCTCCTACATCCGACCTTCGTGGGGTAGCGGCCTTGTGGTAAAATGCGCACATCAGCGACGGGGCATCTCGCAGGCCGTTCGGCCGGCGCCCCGCCGCGCCTCCTTTCTTGGAGATGGGCATCATGCCCGACGCTACGCCTCCCACCGAGTGGGACCGCTTCTACAAGGACGCCAGACGGTTCATCCGCCTGGCGTCCGAGGCCATCTGGTTGTGGCTGCTGTTGAAGCAGCTGTCCCACTAGTGGGTCACTTGCTCTGGACATGGCCATAAGCCCGTTGGCCCTTTCGCCCCAGCGGCCGCCGCGTCTGCGCGCCCGATCCGCCGAGGCGGTGCCGACGCTCGCGCTGACGCTTCCGCCGCGCCGCCCGCTGGCCGCCCCACTCGAACGGCGTCGGTTCGGCGTTCCAGTGCCGCGCCACCGCCTCGAACCAGGCGATGATCTCTTCCGGCGTCGCCGGGTGCTGGCCGTCCAACGCCCGCCGTTTCAGCACCCGCTGGATGCTCTCCGCCATGTTCAGCCACGACCCGCCCACCGGCGTGTACACCGGCATGACCCCATGGGCGAACAGCCACAGGACGAACTCCGGCGTCTTGTGACCGGCCAGGTTGTCCAGTACCAACAGCATCCGCAAAGGCGGCAACTCCGTCGGCAGCGTCGGCTTGACCGCCAGTCCGGCCTGCCAGCGCTCCCACGCCGCCCGCGACGCCGTCGCTGTGGGAGGCGGGTCGGGCAACCCAGCCAGGATCTCCGACAACTCTCGCTTCAGCCAGGGGTGCAACACCGCATTGGGACAGGTCGCCACCCCCTCGATGCGCACCCGGCCGTCGGCGGGGTGGAACAGCGTCAGCACCTTGGCCGTCCCGTTGCGAAT
Source organism: uncultured Planctomycetaceae bacterium (assembly GCA_963771935.1). Classification (GTDB taxonomy): domain Bacteria; phylum Planctomycetota; class Planctomycetia; order Gemmatales; family Gemmataceae; genus UBA4732. The sequence continues at coordinate 252,145 of CAVYVK010000002.1, forward strand.
ATACTCGTGGGGCTGGCGGGCGGGGTCGCCCTCCGGTCGCCAGTTCGGCCCGGGGTGAGGCACGGTCTGGAACGGCCCCGCCTGGTCGCAGCACCAGACCGCCAGGCCCAGCGACTTGCCTAGCCGGTAGGCGCCCTCGATCAACTTTTTTTCGGCTCGGCGTCCGGGTCGGTGACCGTCACCGTACCCGCCTTGCGGCGACGCAGCGCCGATCCGGTCGGGCACCAAGTGCGGGTCCGCTGATGGCTGTATCCGGCGTCATGGAGTACCCGCCACAGGGTGAAGGTCGAGACCCGCGGCAGGCCGTCCGGGGCCGAACGCAACGGCGCCGCAGCGTGGAGAGGGACCAGGTCGCCGTCCCGTCCCGCTCCGGGGTCGGCGTCCGCGCGACCTCCCGCAGGATGCGGTCGCGATCCGCCGCGTCGTAGGCCGTCGCCCGGCCGCCGCCGTGCCGGGGTTCGAGAGCAGCCAGGCCGTTCCCGGTTGAAGCGGGTGACCAGGTGGGAGACGGCGTCGCCGCTCTTGCGGCCCACCGCCCGGGCGGCGTCCTGATAAGCGACCCCGTCGCTGACCAGCAGCAAGGCGGCGGCGCGGGCGACCGGGGCGGCCGGGGCCGCCGAGGACCGGCGCAGTCGGTTAAGTTCGTGGCGTTCGGCGTCGGTGAGGGGTCGAAGCGAATCCTTCCGGCGGCGGGTCATAACGGCTCCTGGGTGCGATGGTTCCACCCAGCATATGCCAGTAGACGCTTATGGCCAGCTGCAAGGCAAGTGACCCACTAGTGGGCAGGGCCAGCGCCACCGAGCGCTGGCCCTTCTCTTACGCCGTCCGTGCAAGCGCGCGAACCTTGACGATCAGGACAGGCGTCCTTATGGCGCCGGTGTAGAGGTCAGCAAACGATCCCCATAAAGGAGTTACGCCGATGTCGATTCCGTCAACCGCCGCCCCCCTTTCGGCACAGGAACGCCACCAAGTCAAGAACTTCGTCCGCCTCGTCGAAGAGATGCTGCAAAGCGACTTCTACGAGAGCACCACGACGATGGACCACTCGGTGTCAGGCAGCGTCTCCGCAGACGGCCAATTCCAGCTTGCAGCTCCCGAATACGACTGGAACGACCTGAGATCGTTCCTCCTCTCGTTCCGCCAAATTGCCCTGAACGAGAGAGACCCCGTCTACATCACGCGAATCAGGAACGTCGTCTCGCAGCACACCGACCCAAGCTTCCGCGACGACCTGAGCTTCATGAAGAAGTACGTCACGGCGGTTCTGTCGGGCAAGCGCATCATGGCGAGTCTGGGCGTCACCACCGACACCGGCATGGTCCAGCTCACCGGCGTAACTCTTCTGGAAGCCCTGGTCAACGGGGAGTTGTTCCATTCCGGCGCCGAGTACGATCACATCCTCGAACAGCTCCGCGATGTACCCCGAGGCTCGTACCTCATGCTTGTCTTCATGGACGTGATCATGCCGGTCCTGCACGCCGCCTGGCACCTGGTAAAGGTGATCGTCAAGTCGAACCTGCTGCTGAGGGGAGACCTCCCCGATCGGCTACGGGCCTCGTGGGAGAAGTGGCTCAAGGAGCATCCGGCTGATTCTCCTGGCGGGGAAGCGCCAGCGGCCGCGTCACCGACTGGCGCGTGAGGCCCAGCCGCCGGCCAACGGCGACCAACGACAGACCCTCCTGGCGGAGCGCCACGATCTACGGTAGCAGAAAAGAAAAGGGGCCGGCGTACTCTCCGCTTGCCTTTTCTTGCCCCCCTTTTCTTGCCCGAGCGTCAGCCATGCGGCCGGTTGCGATCATCAACCAGAAGGGCGGCGTGGGCAAGACGACCACCGCAGTCAGCCTCGCCGCCTCACGACTTGCCGCCCGGCTTCTCCGGCTCCTTTTTGCCCTGAACCAGACGGTAATAGTGATCGACCACCAGGGCGGCGCCGTCGAACGTCTGCACCTCCCGGTTCGGCCACGTCACCGTCACCTTGCCGACCTTGTCCGCCTTGGCCAGCCCGAACACGAAGCGGCGGTCGCCCGACGAGGCGTAGCTGCCGCCGCCCTTGGCGAAGCGCCATTGCGTCCGGCCGCCCGCCTCCAGGCCGACCTTCGCCCCCACCACGTCGGCGTTGTCCTTGCCGATCAGCTCGACGCCCAGCCAGTGCGTTCCGTCCACGTTCGCCACGTTCTGAAGGACGCTTACCGGATCGTTCAACTGGCTGATGATCGCATCAATGCGACCGTCGTTGTCCAGGTCGCCAAAGCCGACGCCGCGCGACAGGTGGTCTTTCTGGAAGTAGGGACCGCCCTGGGCGGTGAGGTTCTTGAATTTGCCGTCGCCCTGGTTGCGCAGCAGCACCGGCTTCTGCCGCCGCGAGCTGCCCGCCTTCGTGGGATAATGGATGGCGTGGCCGTCGGCGATGAAAAGATCCTCCCAGCCGTCGTGGTCCAGGTCGATGAACGCCGTGCCCCAGGCCACATACTTCTGGCCCAGGGCGCCGATGCCCGACGACGAGGTCCGGTGGTAGAACAGGATCGAGTTCCCCTTGCAGTCGTTGTGGTAGAGGGCGTGCTGCTCGTCCTCGTAGTTCGTCACCCAGATCGACGGCCGGCCGCAGCCGTCGTAGTCGGCCGCGTCCACCCCCATGCTGCCGTTGGGACTGCCGTGATCGTCGAGGGCCGTGCCGCTCTTGACGCCGACCTCCTCGAACTGGAAATGCCCCGGCGTGCAGTGGTTGATGTAAAGGAAGTTAGCAACCGTGTCGTTGCAGACGTAAATGTCCGGCTTGCCGTCGTCGTTGACGTCCACGGCCAGGACGCCGAGTCCTTTGCTGGCGTCCGGGCCGCCCGGCTTCAGGCCGGCCTCGGCGGTCACGTCCTTGAACTTCTTGCGCCCTTGCCGGCCAGGTTGGCGAACAGCTTGTGCTGCAGGCCGCTGAACTGCTTCGGTGGGCACACGTCCGGCGTATGGTCGTCGTATTTGCATGGCGGATTTTTGGCCCACGACCAATCGACGTATTGATCGATGTACACATCCGGATAGCCGTCGCCGTCGAAGTCGGCCCAGGCGGCGCTGGTGGCCCAGGTAATGCCGTCCAGGCCGGAGTCCTTCACCTCCACGAACTTGCGGCCCTTCGCCGGGTCGTTGGGATCGACCGGCTCGTTGTGGAACAGGGCGACGCGGCCCCAGCCGGTGACGAGCAGGTCGGGCCAGCCGTCGCGGTCGTAGTCGGCGACGGCGGCCCCGTGCGTGTAGAACGTGTCCCACGGGAAGTTTTCCAGGCCGACTTCCTTCGTCACGTCCCGGAACTTGAAGTTGCCGAGGTTCTTGTAGAGCTTGCACGGCCGGCCGACGATGGTCTTGTTGTCGGGGCCGGCGTAGCCGCCGCCGCCGGTGACGAACACGTCGAGCAGGCCGTCGCCGTCGTAGTCGATCAGGGCCACGCCGCCGCCGAGGGATTCGAGGATGGCCAGGTTCTTGGCCTCCTCGCCGTTGTGGTAGGTGAAGTCGATGCCGGAGTCCTCGACCTCGCGGAAGATCGGCCCGTGCATCGTCGTATCGTCGAAAGACGGAACGCTCGCATCCGGGGTCGGCGCCGCCGCCGGCTTGCAGCCCAGGAAGAGCACCAGACTGGCCGCCGCGACCGCCAGACCCGCCGCCGACAGCACCGCGACGACCGTTCGCCGTCGGATCATGAGAAAACCTCAAAAAAAGTGAGGAGTGAGGAGTGAGGAGTGAGGAGTGAGGAGGATGCTATCTTTTCTCCTCACTCCTCACTCCTCACTCCTCACTCCTCACTCCTCACTAAGCATACACCCGATAATCCAGGTCCGGGAACAGATTGTGCCGGCGTTCGATCTCGCTGAGCCAGGGCTCGTCGATCTCGTTGCGCTTGAGCTGCTCGTAGAGGTGGTTGAAGTTGATGACGTGGACGCGGGTGCGCTGGACGGCGTAATCGACCATGGTGCCGGTCTTCATGATGAAGGCCCAGTCGCTGGACTGGGCCAGCAGCAGCTCGCGGGCGGCCTGGTTGAGGGCGCGGCGGCGCAGCGGCGTCGGGTCGGGGTTCTCGCGGGCCAGCTCCACCATGCGGTCGGCGCCTTCGTGCAGGTGGCGGTAGATCCAGTCGTTGGAGCCTTCCAGCCAGACCTCGGCAGTAGCCCTTGTAGCCCCAGCTCGACATCGTCGGCTGCGCCACCTGCAGCTGCGGATGACTGCTCCAGGTACTCCGGCACGGTGATGGCTTTGACCGTCTGCTGGTCGTAGTGCAGCTTGCGCAGCAGGAAGTTGATCCAGTCCGGCCCCTCGAACCACCAGTGGCCGAACAGCTCGGCGTCGTAGGGCGCCACGATCAGCGGCGGCCGGTCCATCGAGCCGGACAGCCATTCGACCTGCTTCTCGCGGTTGAACATGAAGTTGCCGGCGTGCTCGGCCGCCTTGTCCAGCGCCGCCTTGCGGGTCGTAGGGCAGCTTGTGGTCGGTGCGGCCGGTGATCTTGTAGTACTTGATGCCGAGCAGGCTGCGGATGCCGGTCTGGTGCAGGTGCGGCTTGAGATATTCGTAATCGAGATCGAAGCCGACGTCGCGGTAGAAGTCGCGGTAGTTGTAGTCGCCGGGATAGCCTTCGACGGCGCTCCAGACCTGCTTGGACGATTCGGTGTCGCGGGCCAGGGCGGCGACGCCGGCTCTCGGGACAGAGGATCGGGGCGTAGACGCCGTACTTGGGCCGCGGCTCGGCGAACAGGACGCCGTGCGTGTCGACGAAGAAGTAGCGGATGCCGGCGTCGCTTGCAGCAGCTCATCGACGCCCTCGATGTAGCCGCACTCGGCCAGCCAGATGCCCTGGGGCCGCCGGCCGAAGTGGCGCTCGAACTCGCGGCAGCCGATCTCGATCTGGGCGCGGCGGGCGTTCTCGTTGACGACCATCAGCGGCATGAAGCCGTGCGTGGCGCCGCAGGTGATGAGCTCGAGCTTGCCGGTCTCGAAGAAGCGGCGAAAGCCGTTGAGGAGGTTGTTGTCGTACTGCTTGACGAAGACCTCGCGGCGCGCGCGTGAAGCGCTGGTGGTACATCTGGGCCAGCGGATGGAACTCCGGCTGCCAGCGGGTGCGTTCGATTTCCTTGCCGGCCAGGGCGATGAGGTTGTCGAGGTGGCGGACGTAGCGGTATTGCAGCAGCGGGTCGCTGAGCATGGCCGCCAGCGTCGGCGTGACCGACATGGTCAGCCGCCAATCGACGCCGTCGCGTTCGAGGCCGTCGAAGACTTCCAGCAGCGGGATGTAGGTTTCGGTGATGGCCTCGTAGAGCCAGTCTTCTTCGAGGAAATCGTCGTACTCGGGATGGCGGACGAACGGCAGATGGGCGTGCAGGACCAGAGAAAGGTATCCGACTGGCATTGCGCGTCTTCCTCTGTGGAGGTGGCTTCCGGATTGCTTCAGCGGATTTGATAGGACATCCCGGGGTTGATTTCAAGCGCCATCCACGATCGTTTAGCCGCGATCCGGAGGGGAGCGCGTCGGCCGACGCGCTCCCCTCCGGGTCGCGGCTAAACGGTCCATCGCCCGCGGAAGAGGACGCGCCGAACCGCCGCGTCTGCGCCGAGGAGCAGCCGGTATGGATCGGCGTCGTCGCCCGCCAGCGGCACGACGACGAGGTCGGCGGACTTGCCCGGCGCCAGGCTGCCGGTTTCGTCGGCCCAGCCGAGCGCCTCCGCGCCGGACAGCGTCGCCATGCGCAGCAGCACGGCGCCGGGAACGTCGGGATAGAGGCGGTGGAGGAAGCGGATTTCGGCCAGCACGTCGAGATCGGGGTTGGAAGCGAGGCTGTCGGTGCCGATGGCGACGCGGACGCCGCGGGCGAGGAAGTCCCGAAACGGATGTGGCGGATGGCCGAAGGCGGCATGGGTGCGGGGACAGTAGATGATCGAGGCGTTTTTTGGAAGCGGCGCATCGGGACGCAGGTAGTTGCCATGCGCATAGAGAAGTGGAGACGCCCGCGCGGTCTGCCACAGCACCCAGTTAACCGAGGGGGCGAGCGCCTGGGGAAACCAAACGCCGAGTTCCTGAAGGAATGGGACGAGACGGCCCGATCGACTTTCGAGCAATTCCATTTCGGCGGCGCTCTCGGCCAGATGAACCGTAAGGGGGCAGCCCGCCCGCGCCGCATGGCGGAACAGCGAGGAGTTGACGCTGTAAGGGGCGTGGGGGCTTGCTCCCGCCCGGCACGTCGAAACAGTGCGTCTTTCACCGAGCCATCGGTGAAGATTGGGGCACGCCTGTGCTGCGCGTTCCGGAGTGAGGCCGATCAATTCGCGGAAAACGACGGCCCGCAATAATCCGCCAGCCAGCGCGTCCCAGCTGCCGCCGTCGCCGGAAATGTCGCCGATCAGCGTCGTCCCGAACCGCAAGCATTCCGCCAAACCCTCCCGCACATCGGCTTGCACCTGTTCCGCTACGCGCCGCGCCGATGAGAGATTACTCTCCTCAACCAATCGGTAAAGTGCGGAGTCGGCGGCGCCAGGCCGCGCATCCCTGATAGGTCCAGATGGGTATGCGCGTTGACCAGTCCCGGCAGGACGGCGGCGTCGCCGAGGTCGAGGTCTGCTGTCCGCCGGCCGTACGGTTCGACGACGGCGATCTTTTCGTCGGCGAAGGCGACGACGCCGCGTTCAAGCGGCGGGCGGTCCACCGGGAACACCCAGCGGGCGGTCAAGGTCCACGTTTCCGGCGGATAAGCGTTCATACGCGATCCGTTCTTCCCGGACGCCGTTCGGCCCGCATGGTATCATACCCGCATGAGTACAATCATTGCCTCGCCCGGCCCCTTCGCTCCGCCGCCGGAACCGATGCGCCGCTTCACCGTGGATGAATATCACCGCATGATCCACGCCGGCATCCTTACGGAGGACGACCGGGTTGAGCTGCTGGAAGGATGGATCGTAGCGAAAATGCCCCGCAACCCCGCGCACGACACCGCCCTCGCCCTGGTCCAGGCCGCGTTGTCGGCGGTCCTTCCGCCCGCGTGGATTTGCCGCGGCCAATCCGCCGTCACCACCGCCGACAGCGAACCCGAGCCGGACATGGCCGTCGTCCGTGGCCCTATCCGGCGCTACGCGACGGGCCACCCTGGGCCAGCCGACATGGGCCTGGTCGTGGAAGTGGCCGACAGCACGTTGGCGCGCGACCGCACCCTCAAGGCCCGGCTGTACGCCCGCGCCGCCGTGCCGGTGTACTGGATCGTCAACATCCCGGATCGTCAAATCGAGGTTTACACGGACCCGTCCGGTCCCGACGCCGCCGACCCGGCCTATCGACAGCGCCGCGACTTTGCCGCCGACGACGCTGTTCCTCTGGTACTGGAGGGCCGCACGACGGCGACCATTCCGGTTTCCGAATTACTGCCCTGAGGGGGTTTTCCGGTAAGAAGCGGTTTTGCTCCGTCGAAATCCTGGCGAGCGGGGGGCGTCAGCCCCCTGATTCCGCATCGCGTCAGTGACTGTATGAAGAATCAGGGGGCTGACGCCCCCCGCTCGCCAGGATTTCGACGGAGCAAAGCGGTTTCAAAACCGGCGAGCGGTTGGGTTTCACCCATTGGTATTTACACAAGTCGGCCAGCGTCTGCTCCGTCTTAAGCCCCGGCGGGGCGGCGGTAAATAGCCAGGGGTGAAACCCCTGGGACGAAGACCCACCTCCTCCAAAGTTTCAGCCCCGGCGGGGCGGCGGTGAGCCTGCCCACCGCCGCCCCGCCGGGGCTGAAACGGGGGGTTAGGGCCGTCCCTTTCTCCAGGGGTTTCACCCCTGGCTATTTACCGCCGCCCCGCCGGGGCTTAAGACGGAGCAGCTGCGCCACTTTCTGTGTAGATACCAATGGGTTTACCCCGGCGGTTTTCGCCCCAACGGCGGGGATCAACCCCGCCGCTCGCCCGGTTTTGAAACGACTTTCTAAGCGAAACGGCTCTCCCATTACTTATCTTTCATCGGCGCCGCCGGCGGCGCAGGTGGAGGGACTGGCGGCGCCGGTGGGGGAGCGGGCGGGGCCAGCGGCGGCCCAGGCGTCGGCGGCTGGAACTTCAACAGCCGTTGCCCCGTCAAGCGAGCGTCCGGCCGCATCCCGCCCATCAGCAGCGCCAGCTCATCCTTCAGCCCCTGGTCGCCGCCCTTGGCGTACAGCGCCGACAGCGCCTCGACCTGGGCGCCGGTCAGCGTCAGGCCGTGTTCCTGGATGTGACGGATCAGCTCGGCCGTCGCCGCCGCTCGCACCTTGGCCGGCCGTTTGTCGTCCAGCACCACGTTGGTCAACTCCGTCTGCGGCCTGGCGCCGGCGAAGACGCCGACGACTTGAATTGCGTCGATCTGCCCCTCGGGGCTGAGGCCGCCGGAACGCAGGGCGGTGTACACCGTCTCCGCGGTCGGCCGCACGTCGATGCCGGGCGGCACGCCCTTCGCCAATTCGGCGAGATGGTGGACCGCCTTTTCGGCATATTCCTTCAGTTCCGCCTCGGACAGCGGCGTCCCGGCCTCGCCGAGCCGGGCCTGGAGGAACGGCTTGAGGTCCGTCGCGTTCAGCGCCAGCGCCAGGGGCAACACGGACACGTTCGGCGCGTTCTCGGAGTAACGGCGCACGGCGTCCTCGCGCTCTCGCGACACGGTCAGCACGACCGGGACGCGGCCGAAATGCACGTCGGCGCGGAGCTGGGCCAGCAGCGACGCCAGGCCGGGGTCGGGCAGCGCCTCGTCGATCAGCACCAAGTCCACGTCGGCGGCGTCGTTCAGCCGCTTGAGCACCTCGCGGCCGGTTCGCTCCATGATGGGATCGTAGCCGCTCTTCTTCACCGCATCGGCGACCCGGTTGTTGAAGGTGTCGTCGAAGTAGCCAACGATGATCTTGGGGACGGCCTTGGCCGTCGGATCGGCGGCGAGCGCCCGCCGCCATACCTCGACGATTTGTCCGGCCGTCTGCGGGGCCGGTTCGCCGGGAATGCGCATCAGGGCGTCGGCCGCCGCCATCTGCACGCGCCGGTCGGGATAGTTCAGGGCGCGGACCAGCGCCGGCCGTCCGTGGTCGCCCGGCCGGCCGGCCCGCACGTCGTCCATATCGCCCAGCGCCCGGACGGCCGGCAGGATCACGGCCGGCCGGTGGTCGTCGAGGGCGCGCTCCAGCACCGACGTTATCAGATCGGGATTCACCGTGGAGAGAAGGTCGCGCACGGCCGGCGTCTCCTTGCCGGGCGGCAGTCCCGCCCGCGCCGCCCCCTTTTCCAGGGTCAGGCTCAGCAGAACGTTCTGGGCCGGCGCGTAGGACGGATCGAGGGCCAGCGCTTCCTTGGCGAAGCGCGTGCCGTAATACTCCTCGGCCTGGTCTCGGGTGACGGTTTCCGCGCCCGGCCAGCCGCGCACCAGCTGCTTCGCGGTCGGGTCCCAGCGCCACACTGCCACCTCCGCGGGATTGGCGAAGGGGACCTTGTGCTGATAGTAGCGCTCCGCCAGGCGCGTCAGGGCGAGCTGGGCCGGCGGGAGGTCCGTCGGATCCACGTCAAGGAAGTCCGCCAGGACGCGCGTGGCCCGGCGGCGCACGTCCTCCGCCTGATCGGGTCCGGTCAACCGCCACAGATACGGGACCGCCCCGACTGCCCCGCGCTTGCGCAGCACGTCGAGAATGTCGAGTTGCAGAGGCGGAATATCGCTGTCCAGAGCGGCGTACAAGGGAGGCAGCGTCTCCGAGCCGAGGCGGCGGAGCGCGTCGAGGACGGCGGGCCGATCCTCCGCCGGCGCCGAACGCAGAGCGTCGAGCAGATACGGTACGACCCTGGCCCCGCCACGGTAAAGCTCCTTGAGGGCGAAGTCGTGTTCCTCGGGGTCGCCGTTGAGGTTCTTGACGTAGAGTTGGATCTTGGCGGGGTCGTTCAACTTCTTGTTGACCGCGTCCCGGATCTGTTTGATCAGATCGTCCGCATCCTTCTTCGCCTGTTCCGTTCTTTTGGGGTCTTTCGACCAGTCCACGTTGCGCAGCTCCAGGAAGGCCGCCATGCCGTACTTTTCTTCGAGGGCCAACAGCGCCTCCTCCGTCGGCTTCTTCGGAGGCATGTTGTCGGGTTGCGGTTGCGCGAGCATCGAGTGGAGCAGGCCGGCGGCGAGGTCGAAGCGGCCGACTTCGATCTCGTAGCGCAGGGCGAGCCAGTAGTCTTCGGTGGTCTGCGGCTTCTTGAAGAACTGGCGATAATCGTCGCCCCGCGTCGCTTCGTCGGGGGCTGCGGCCGGCGGCGGGGCCTTGGCCGGGGGATCGGCGGAGGCCGTTAGGACGGCCGCGAAAAGGACGCCCAGAGGGACGAACATGAGATGCCGGGCCATGTGCGCGGCGCTCCTCTTTGATGAGATGATCGCTTACACTTCGACTTCCGGTCGCACCAAATCCTGAAAAGTCTCGCGCCGGCGGATGAGGCGGTGATTCGCGCCGTCCACGAGAACCTCGGCGGCGCGCGGCCGGCTGTTGTAGTTGGAACTCATCGACATGCCGTAGGCGCCGGCGCTGAACACGGCCAGCAGGTCGCCGCGCGCCAGCGGCGGCAGGCGCCGGTCCTTGGCCAGGAAATCGCCCGACTCGCACACCGGGCCGACTACATCCTGTTTGACGGCGCCCGCGATGTCGGCCTCGTAGTCGTCCGGCGGCGCCGGGAAGCCGGCCGGCGGCTCGGCCGGCCAGATGCGGTGGAACGAATCGTACAAGGTCGGACGAATCAGATCGTTCATGGCGGCGTCCTGGATGACGTAGCGTTTGCCGCCCGTTTCCTTATTGTACAGCACGCGGCTGACGAGCAGGCCGGCGTTGCCGACGATGAAGCGGCCCGGCTCCAGCACCAGCCGGCACTTCGCCTTTTGCACCACCGGCACAAGAACCTCGGCGAAGGCGGACGCGGGTTGCGCCTCCTGTTTGCGGTAGTGGATGCCGAAACCGCCGCCCATATTGAGGACGCCGATCGGATGGCCCTGCGCCCGGAGCTGCTCGATGAGCGTCAGCCCCTTGGCCGCCCCTTCCCGGTACGGCTGCGTGCTGAGGATCGGCGAACCGAGGTGCATGTGCAAGCCGACGATCCGCACCCCGCGATTGCCGAGGGCGCCGCGGGCCACGTCGAGGATGGTTTCGATGTCGAGGCCGAACTTGACGCCCTTGACGCTTGTGTCGGTTTTGACGTGCGTTTTGGGCGGCAGGTCGGGGTTGACGCGCAGCGCCACCGGGGCCGACTTGCCCAGCGTCTTGGCGGCGCCGGCCAGGGCGTACAGCTCGTCTTCGCTCTCGACGTTGAAGAGGAAGATGTCGTTTTCGAGGGCGTAGCGGAACTCGGCGTCGGTCTTGCCGACGCCGGCGAAGACGATCCGATCGCCGCGTCCGCCAGCCGTCAGGGCGCGGAACAGCTCGCCGCCGCTGGTCACATCGACGCCGGCGCCGTTCTCGACCATGAGGCGGCAGATGGCCAGGTTGGCGTTGGTCTTGACGCTGTAGCAGATGAGCGGATCGACGGCGGCGAAGGCCTGCTGGAGCTGGCGCAGGTGGTGGAGCAAGGTGGCCTTGCTGTAGACGTAGAGCGGCGTGCCGTAGGTTTCGGCCAGAGTGCGGATGGGAACGTCTTCGCAGAAAAGGACGCGGTCGCGGTAGCGGAAATAATCCATCGGAAGATTCACCACAAAGACACAAAGAACACAAAGAAAGATAAAAATGACATGAGAGATTTGTTTTTGGACAGGTAGCTTTGTTCCTCCTTATGTGTTCTTTGTGTCTTTGTGGTGAATCCTACTTGAGCCGTTCACGCCACAGCGCAAGCTGCCGATCCACTTCCGCCGGCGCCGTCGAGCCGGCGCTGCGGAACGCCGCCAGCGCGTTGTGTACGCCCAACACTTTGTATACCCCCGGCGCCAGGCCGGAGCGCACGCTTTCGTAGACCTCGGCCGGCAAATCGGCCAACCGGCAGCGGCGTTCCTCACACAGCCGCACCAGCTTGCCAACCGCCTCGTGCGCCGCCCGCATCGGCGTCCCCTGCGCGATCAGGTGCTCCATCAGCGTCGTCGCGTCGAGGAAGCCGTCCTCCAGCCGGGCGGCGATCGTCTCCTGGCGGAAGCGCGTCTCGCGCACCAGGGCGGCCGCCAGCTCCAGCGCGGCGGAGACGGTGTCGCAGGCGTCGAACAGCGGTTCCTTGTCCTCCTGCAAATCTCGATTATACGCGAGCGGCAGCCCCTTCACCAACATCATCAGCCGCTGCAAATCGGCCGTCACCCGCGCCGCTTTCCCACGGATCAATTCCAGCACATCCGGATTCTTTTTATGCGGCATGATGCTGGAGCCGGTGCAGAAAGCGTCCGGCAGGTCGAGGAAGCCGAATTCCGTCGTCGTCCACAGGACCCATTCCTCGGCCCAGCCGCTCAGGTGCAGCGCGACCACGGCCAGGTCGAACACGAATTCCAGGGCGAAGTCGCGGTCGCTGGACACGTCGAGGCTGTTGGCGGCCAGCGCGTCGAAGCCGAGCCGCCGGCGCACGTTGTCGCGGTCGATGGGCAGCGACGTTCCTGCCAGGGCGGCGGCGCCGAGCGGCAGCACGTTGACGCGCTTGCGGCAGTCGGCCAGGCGGTCGCGGTCGCGCTGGTATTTCTCGACGTAGGCCAGGAAGTAATGGGCCGCCAGCACCGGCTGCGCCCGCTGCATGTGGGTGTAGCCCGGCAGCACCAGTTCGCGGTCGCGCTCGGCAGAGGCGAGCAGAGCGGATTGCAGGTCGCGCAGCAGCCCGTCGAGCCGGTCGATGGCGTCGCGCACCCATAACTTCACGTCGGTGACGACCTGATCGTTGCGACTGCGGCCGGTGTGCAGCTTGCGGCCCACGTCGCCCAGCCGTTCGATCAGCGCGCGTTCGATGTGGGTGTGAATGTCTTCCAGCTGGACCGAGAAGGCGAAGTCGCCCCGTTCGATCTCGGCGGCGATGTCGTCGAGGGAGGCGCAGATGCGCGTTGCTTCGTCGGCGCTGAGCAGGCCGACGTCGGCCAACATGCGGGCGTGGGCCTGGCTGGCGGTCACGTCCTGGCGGTAGAGGCGGCGGTCGAAGGAGATGGATTCGGTGAAGGCCTCGACGCGGTCGTCCGTGCCGCCGGTGAAGCGACCGCCCCAGGTTTTCTGACTCACGGAAGTCCCTCAAAAACGCGAACCGCCAAGACGCCAAGAACGCCAAGAAGACGGAAACCAGGGTTCGGGACAGTCGCTCCCTGGAACCCTCATTCTTGTCTTCTTGGCGTTCTTGGCGTCTTGGCGGTTCATCCTATTAGAGTCCCAGTTCCTTCAGTTGCTTCGCGTCCACCGGCGCCGGCGCTCCGGTCATCAGGTCGCGCGCCTTCTGGTTTTTCGGGAAGGCGATCACGTCGCGGATGTTCGGCGTGCCGGCCAGCATCATCGCCCAGCGGTCCAGGCCCAGGGCGATGCCGCCGTGCGGCGGCGCCCCATACTTCAGCGCGTCCAACAGGAAGCCGAACCGTCCCCGCGCCTGTTCCTCGCTCATGCCCAGCACCTTGAACAGACGCGATTGCACCTCCGGATTGTGGATACGGATGCTGCCGCCGCCGACCTCGTAGCCGTTGACGACCAGATCATACGCCTTGGCCAGCACGGCGCCGGGGTTGCTCTCCAGCTTGTCGAGATCCTCGTCGCGCGGGGCCGTGAACGGATGATGGTTGGCCGCCCAGCGCTTCTCCTCGTCGTCCCAGATAAAGGACGGGAAATCAAGCACCCAGGCGATCTTGAATTCCTTCTTCACCGGATCGACCAGGCCGAGCTTCGCCGCCGTCAGCGTCCGCAGCGTGCCCAACGACTGACAGACGGCGTCCTCCGTGTCCGCCGCCACGAGGAGCAGGAGGTCGCCGGGCTGGGCCGCGAAGCGCTCGCGCAGACCCTGCTGGATCGGCGGCGTCAGGAACTTGGCGATCGAGGAGCCGACCTTGTCGGCCTCCACCTTCACCCAGGCCAGCACCTTGCCCTTGAGCTGCCGCACCTGTTCCGCCAGCTCGTCCAGGTTCTTGCGGGAGAACTTTTCCGCCGCCCCCCTAGCGTTGAGGCCGCGCACCTTGCCGCCGGCCGCCAGCGCTTCCTTGAATAACGGGAACTCTGTCTGCCCTGCGAGATCGCCAATATCGGCAATCTCCATCCCGTAACGCAAGTCGGGCTTGTCGCTGCCGAAGCGCAGCATGGCGTCGGCGTACTGGAGTCGCTCGACCTTCGGCGCGGTCACGTCCGGCAGGCACTTCTCGAAAATGTCGGCGATCAGCCCCTCGATCACCTGGAACACGTCCTCCTGCTCCACGAACGACATTTCGAGGTCGAGTTGGGTGAATTCCGGCTGGCGGTCGGCCCGCAGGTCCTCGTCGCGCAGACAGCGGGCGATCTGGAAATACTTGTCATAGCCGGCCACCATGAGCAGCTGTTTGTACAGCTGCGGCGACTGCGGCAGGGCGTACCACGCTCCCGGCGACACCCGGCTCGGTACGAGGTAGTCGCGCGCCCCTTCCGGCGTGCTGCGTCCCAAAAGCGGCGTTTCCAGCTCCAAAAAGCCCTGTTTGTCGAGGTGGTCGCGGATGACCTTGTTGAGCCGATGCCGCATCGCCAAAGTGCGATGAAGCGTCGGCCGCCGCAGATCGAGGAAGCGGTATTGCAAGCGCAGTCCTCGCCGGCCAGCTCGGCGTCGCCGAACGTCTGCCCTTCCTGGGGCACCGACCGTACTTCAAATGGAGGCGTCGGACAGCGGTTGAGGACCTCGAACTCTTCGACCAGGATCTCCACATCGCCTGTGGCCAGCTTGGGATTGTGCATGTCGGCGGGCCGCGCACGAACCTTGCCGCGAATCGCCAGGACCCATTCGCTGCGCGCCTCGTGGGCGACCGCAAACGCCTCGGCGTGGTCCGCTTCGACGACGATCTGCGTCAGGCCGTAGCGGTCACGGAGGTCGAGAAAGACCTGATCGTTGTAGGCCCGCGTGGTGTTGACCCAGCCGTTGAGCGTCACCGTTCGGCCGACGTGCTCCTCCCGCAATTCTCCGCACGTGTGCGTCCGCCGCAGTCGCGTCATGACAATCCGCCTTTTGATTTCGCTGCAACTCATTCCGCCGGGCGCGCTATCCCTTCGGCGATTATAGAGACGAAAGCCCCCGTCGGGACTATTTCAGCGACACGCGGCTTCGACGGGTGGTTCTGCGTAAAATAGGAAAAACCAGAGCGAGCGCCCTTTACACTCCTTTGAGTATCTCTTATGCGCATCCTTTTGACCGGCGGATACGGCTGTATCGGGAGCTGGATCGTGCGCCAACTGCTGGAGCGCGGCGACCAGGCCTTCATCTACGACCTCAAGGAAGACCCGTCGCGGATGCGGCTCCTGATGAGCGAGGAGCAGGTCCGGCGCGTGACCTTCGTGCCGGGCGACGTCGCCGACCAGTCGGCCCTCCAGGCGGCGATTGCGACGCATGAGATCACGCACGTCGTTCATCTGGCCGGGTTGCAGGTGCCGACGTGCCGCGCCAACCCGATCCTCGGCGCCAAGGTGAACGTCGTGGGAACGCTGGCCGTTTTCGAGGCGGTGCGTGAGGCGCGGGGACAGGTGCAACGGCTGGTCTACGCCAGCTCCGCCGCCGTCTTCGGGCCGCCGGAGGACTATCCACCCGGCCCGCTGGCCGACGACGTGAAGAAGACGCCGACGACGCATTATGGCTTCTTCAAGTGTTGCAACGAAGGTAACGCCCAGGTCTATTTTCACGACCACGGCCTGTCGAGCATCGGCCTGCGCCCGTGGACGGTCTACGGCGTCGGACGCGACTTTGGCATGACCAGCGAACCGACGCGAGCGATCAAGGCGCTAGCCCTCGGCCGGTCGTATCACATCGGTTACGGCGGAATGCAGGACCTGCAATATGTGGAAGACGTGGCCGGGGCGTTCGTGCGCTGCCTGGAGGCGCCGTACACCGGGGCGAAGTCGTACAACCTGCGCGGCGACGTGGTCGGGTTGCCGACGTTCCATCGGGCGCTGTGTATCGCGGACGCGCGGGCGGCGGACCTGATCACGTTCGGCGAACGGCAGCTGGCGATCGCCTACGACCTCGACGATTCGGCGCTGCAGCGCGACCTGGGGCCGATCCCACACACGCCGCTGGAGACGGGCGTGCGGCGAACGCTGGAGCATTTCCGGCGGCTGCGCGACGAGGGCCGGCTGGACACGGCGGACCTGGAGGGATAGCCGGTCAGAACTCCAGCGCGTCCGGCCAGGCGGTGGACAGTACGAAGATTTTGCCGTCGCCGATGCGGCCGGTGCGCGCGGCCCGGACGATGCGGTCGGCGACCTCGTCCGCCCGGTCGTCGGCCACGGACACGACAATCTCCACTTTGGGGAGAAACGCCATACTGTATTCGCTGCCCTGATAGCGGTCGAGGTAGCCCTTCTGGCGGCTGTAGCCCTTGGCCTCGCGCACCACGCAGGAAGCGACGTTCAGCTCGGCGATGACCCGCAGAACCGCCTCGGCCCGGAACGGCTTGACGACGATCGTGAACTGCTTCATGGATTTCACCCCACTCTCCCTTATTATCAACAATTTGCACGATCGAAAAGCTACCGTTCCGGGGCGAGCGGAGGGCGTCAGCCCCCTGATGACTGCATTCTATCCGCGACCGCAGGAAGCATCAGGGGGCTGACGCCCCTCGCTCGCCAGGATGAAATGTCCGGAAATAGTCGGGGGGAACCTAATTCCGCTGCGGGACGTGATCGAGTAGCTCGCGCACCTTGCGCATCAGAAGGTCCGGCGTGAAGGGCTTTTGCAGGTAGTTCGCCTCGGATTCCTCGATGCCGTGGCGGAGCACCGTACTGTCGGTGTAGCCGGACATGTACAGCACCTTGAGCTGCGGGCGCACCGTTCGCAGCCGTTGCACCAGGTCCACCCCGCCCAGCTCCGGCATGACCACGTCGGTGACGACGAGGTCGATCGAGCGCAGATGGTGCTGGCAGACCGTCAGCGCCGCAATGCCGTCGCCGGCCTCCAGGACGTTGTAGCCCTGGGACTGCAAGGTGCGACGGGCGAGCTGGCGCACGGCCTCCTCGTCCTCCACCAGGAGCACCGTTTCCGTGCCCTCCGCGGGAGCGGTCGGGGCGGCCCCCGGCGCTGGCGACCTGTCCAGCTCGTGCGTCAGCGGTAGATAGACCCGGAACGTGGACCCGCGGCCCGGCTCGCTCTCCACCTCGATGCGGCCGCCGCTCTGCTGCACGATGCCATAGACCATCGCCAGTCCCAGGCCCGTCCCTTTGCCCACTTCCTTCGTCGTGAAGAACGGCTCGAACAAACGCTTGAGCACGTGCGCCTCCATGCCGCAGCCGCTGTCCGTCACGGTCAGCAGGGCGAAGCCGGTCGCGCCGGTTCGCCGTGTGGAGTCGATCAACGCAGGGACCTCGGCCGTGGCGATGAGGAGCCGGCCGCCTTTGGGCATGGCGTCGCGGGCGTTGACGACCAGATTGGTCAGCACCTGTTCCAGTTGGCCGGGGTCGGCCTTCACCCGCAGCGGAAGGGCGTGCGGCGCCGTCGTCAGCTGCACGTCCTCGCCGATCAGCCGGCGGAGCATCGTGTCGAGATTGCGGACTAGGTCATTGAGATCGAGGACGCACGGCTGCATCACCTGTCGCCGGCTGAACGCCAGCAGCTGCCGCGTCAGCGCGGCGGCGCGTTCGCCGGCCTTCTGTGATCTCGCGGCCCACCTCGCGCGCCTGGTCGTCGGCGCCGTAACGGCTCATCAGGTCGGCGTAGCCGAGGATGACGGTGAGGAGGTTGTTGAAGTCGTGGGCGACGCCGCCCGCCAGCCGGCCGAGCGCCTCCAGCTTCTGCGACTGGAGCCATTGCTCGTCATCCGGGCGCGGCGCCTCCGCGACGGCCTTCCGGTCGGCGGAGTCTAGGGTGATGAGGGGCGAGCTTTTGCGGCCTTTGAGCAGCTCCTGGAGTTGGGTTCGCGTCTCGCGCAGCGCCTGTTCGGCGCGGGACCGTCCGGCAACGGCGTCGGCGACGGATCGTTCGGCGACCACCCGTTCCTCGGCCAGCAGTCGGAAGACGCCGTTCCGCCAGCGCAGCAAGACCGCTGCGCCGGCGAGGAGGCCCAGGAGAAGGCCGGCCGAGCCGAACAAACCCAGGTATACCCCCATGAGCGCTGCCGCCCTCCGTTTGATTGCGCCGCGAGCGGCGCATCGGCGCCGGGCGCGGGGATCCCTTCCGTCGCGTTCACTACATCAGATAAAACCGTACCTTTTTTTGAGGCCGATTGTCAACCGGCCGGGGGAGGGCCGTCGCCGGAAGGAGGCGGCCCTGGATCCCGAGGCGACGAGACGGGCGGCTGCGGATCGGTGAAGTTGAAATTCGGATCGGGCGGCCCGGGCGGTCGCTCCTCGTCACGGTGCATCAGCCGGCGGGCCTCCAGGGTCTCCTGCAACGAGTCCTGCGATCGGCGGCGGGGGCGGAGCCGCCAGCGCACCACGTTGTAGAGGCACAAGAGCAGCGCCACCCAGGCCAGCGAGACCTCCGCTCCCCCCAGGTGCAGGACCGGCAGCTTGCGGCCCGTGATCCACTCGGCGGCGAACCAGCCGACGCCGAAGAGGAACCAGAAGATCGCCATGACCAGGCTGTAATTCATGCCGCACCCGCTTGCCTTTCACGGTCATCTTAACAGAACGGAAAGGACAACGGGAGCAGCAGCCCGACCGTAAGGGAGCGGTATCGGAGCCGCGACCGTGAGGGAGTGGGGAGAAGACCGCTCCCTCACGATCACGGCTCCGACGCTCTGAACGCCGTCAATCGCCTGCGGCCCGGGCGAAGCGCAGGCGGCTCGGCCGCTCCAAACGCTCGTAGTCGTCGCAACGAATGCGCACCGCCTCCATGTGCGAGTGCGTCTCGAACACCAGCAGCGTGTCCGGGGCTATGCTGTCGTCCAGGAGCGTCGCCAGGCCGTATAGACGGCCGAACGGCGGCGCAGCGCCCCATTCGCAGTCGCGGAACACCTCCGCCAACTCGCGGCCAGTCGCCAGCCGCACCGGGCCGCCCAGCGCCTCCGCCAGCGCCTTGAGGTCCACAAACTGCGTCGCCGCCAACACCGCCAGCAGCCAACCCGACGAGGCCCGGAGCAAGACGCACTTACCGACGCGGCCGCCGGAGACGTGCAGGTACTTCGCCCGCTTCTGGGCCGTGAATGCCGGCGGGTGCAGCAAAAACTCGCAAGACACCCGCGCCTCGGCCAGGAAAGCCGTAATACGCATGGTGCCCCTCTCCTCGGCTCGCATCGTCCGTCACGCAACTATAACGGGGGAAGACCTGTCGTTTCACGCACAGGTCGTCTATTCTCTCTAGATTGCGAGGGTTCTCCGGCCGGTCGTGCGGACGGCGCCGGCCGTAGCGACGATAGAGGACGCGCCATGTTCCTGGGCGATGACATCGAAGTGCTGCGGCCGGAACTGCCCCGCGGCCGGTTCCGATCGGTGCTGTTCGACTTCGACGGCACCCTGTCGCTGATCCGCGAGGGCTGGCCGCAGGTCATGATCCCCATGATGATCGCCGTGCTGCGCGAGACCGGCACGCCGGAACCCGACGCCGAACTGACGGCGGCCGTCGAGGAGTTCGTCATGCGCCTCAACGGCCGGCAGACCATCTACCAGATGATCCAGCTGGCCGACGAGGTGCGTCGTCGCGGCGGCACGCCGCTGGAACCGCTGGCCTACAAGCACCGCTACCACGACCTGCTCATGGAGCGCATCCGCGGCCGGCTCGCCGCGCTGGAGTCGGGAACGGCGGGGCCGGAGGAGTGGACCGTCCCCGGCAGCCATGCGCTGCTGGAAGCGCTGCGGCGGCGCGGCGTGACGCTGTACCTGGCCAGC
This sequence comes from uncultured Planctomycetaceae bacterium, assembly GCA_963771935.1. Taxonomy (GTDB): domain Bacteria; phylum Planctomycetota; class Planctomycetia; order Gemmatales; family Gemmataceae; genus UBA4732. The sequence goes on from CAVYVK010000002.1 coordinate 272,040, forward strand.
GGCACCGACCTGAAGTACGTCCGCCGCGAGGCCGAACTGCTGGGCCTGGCGCCGTACTTCGGCGAACACATTTACGGCGCCCTGGACGACTACCAGAACTTCTCGAAGCAGATGATCGTGGAGCGTATCCTGCGCGAGCACGGCCTGCACGGCGAGGAGCTGCTGGGCTTCGGCGACGGCTTCGTGGAGATCGAGGAGATCAAAAAGTACGGCGGCTGCGCCGTGGCGGTGGCCAGCGACGAAGCCGACCGCCGCGGCGTCAACGCCTGGAAGCGCGACCGCCTCGTTCAGGCGGGGGCGGACCTTGTGATCCCGGATTACCGGCAAGCCGACCGGCTGCTGGCGTACCTGTTCGCGGCGGAGTGAAATGCCGTCGAGTATTCACCGTCGCGGCGCATGAATGCGCCTCCGCTTTTTGCTGGCCGTCGGCGGCGCGACGCGGTACGCTGGGGCAGTCCCATTGGTATCTACACAAGTGGGCGCGGCTGATCTGGCTTCCGCCCCGGAGGGGCGGCGGTGCATAGCGAGGGGTGAAACCCCTGGAGAGGGACTCCCCACGGCTTCCGCCCCGGAGGGGCGGCGGTGCATAGCCAGGGGTGAAACCCCTGGAGAGGGACTCTTCCGCCCCGGAGGGGCGGCGGTGCATAGCCAGGGGTGAAACCCCTGGAGAGGGACGACCGGCCTCCCCACGGATTCAGCCCCGGAGGGGCGGCGGTAGGCGATGCACCGCCGCCCCTCCGGGGCTGAATCGCCCCAAGGGGCGCCGCCTCTTCCCAGGGGTTTCACCCCTGGCTATGCCCCGCCGCCCCTCCGGGGCGAAAACGATGTCCCCGACGCCCTGCGAACTTGTGTAGATACCAATGGGGCTGTCCCGATTCCCTCATGCCAGGGGCCGCGCTCATGTCCCGCCAACCCAACGACCCGGAATCGCCGACTTCGCCGCCGTCGTCGGAGGACCGCGACGCGACGCGCTACGGCCCGACTCCTGCGGCGGACCCGGCGGCCACGCGCTACACCGACGATCCCAACGCCACGCGGTACACCGACCGACCCGCCGGCGCCGAGACGCAGCCGCCCCTTCCTCCGCCGGTCATTCCCGGCTACGAGATCCTGGAGGAGCTGGGGCGCGGCGGCATGGGCGTGGTGTACCAGGCCCGCCAGATCGGCTTCAACCGCATCGTCGCACTGAAGATGATCCTGTCCGGGGCCCACGCCGGCGCCGACGAGCGCGACCGCTTCCGCACCGAGGCGGAGGCCGTCGCCCGCTTGCAGCACCCCAACATCGTGCAGGTCCACGAGGTCGGCGAACACGAGGGACGGCCCTTCTTCTCGATGGAGTTCTGCCGCGGCGGCGGCCTGGAGCGGAAGCTGCGCGGCACGCCGCTGCCGCCGGCGGAGGCGGCCCGACTGATCGAGACGCTGGCGCGGGCGGTGCAGGCGGCGCACAAGCAGAACGTGATTCACCGGCGACCTGAAGCCTTCCAACGTGCTGCTGGCGGCGGACGGGACGCCCAAGGTGACGGACTTCGGCCTGGCGAAGAAGCTGGACGAGGCCGGCCAGACGCGGACGGGAGCCGTCATGGGGACGCCGAGCTACATGGCCCCCGAGCAGGCCGGCGGCCGGTCGAAGGAGGTCGGCCCGGCGACGGACGTGTACGCGCTGGGGGCCATGCTCTACGAGTGCATCACCGGCCGGCCGCCGTTCCGCGGTCGACCGACGTGGACACACTGATGCAGGTGCTTCAGGACGAGCCGGTCCCGCCGCGTCGGTTGCAGTCGAGGACGCCGCGCGATTTGGAGACGATCTGTCTGAAATGCCTGCAAAAGGAGCCGGCGCGGCGCTACGCCGGCGCCGAGGAGCTGGCCGATGATCTGCGTCGTTTCCAGGCGAACGAGCCGATCCGGCGCGGCCGGTGGGGGCGGCGGAGCGCGCGGTCAAGTGGGTGCGCCGGCACGCGGCCATTTCGGCGCTGGCGGCGGCGGTGCTGCTGGCGACGGCGCTGGGCGTGGCCGGCGTCGTGTGGAAGTGCCTCGACGCGGAACGACAGAAAGGCGTGGCGCTGCAGGAAGCCGACAAGGCGAAGAAGGCGCGCGACTTCCTGGTGAGCATCTTCAAGAAGGCAGAGACGGACGACAAGGGCGCCAACGTCACCGTCCGGCAGCTCCTGGACGAAGCCGATACGAGAATCCCCACGGAGTTCGCGGACCAGCCGGAGCTGCGTGCGGAACTGGTGAAGGCCATCGGCGAGGTGAAACGCGGCATTGGGCGAAGAACGCCCCAGGCGATGATTCTGGAGGTGCATGGGGCGGTGCAGCTGCACTCGGCCGCGGGCGCGGAGAAGGAGGCGGTTCCGCAGGCGCTGCTGAACCTCGACGACCGCCTGACGCTGTCGGCCGACGCCCAGGCCCAGCTCGTTTTCCTGTCGGACTTTCACAAGGAGCGGCTCAAGCCGGGTCAAGAAGCGACCATCGACTTCAAGGGCTGCGAACCGGCGGACGCGGTGCTGGAGCGGGACGACAGCGTTCTGATGACGTTCGTGCGTCTGCCGAAGCGGACGTTCCACATGGGCTGGGACGGCACGCCGGAGTTCGTGAAGAAGACGGAGATCAAGGAGGACTTCGAGATCGCCGTCCACGACGTGACGCAGGGCCAGTGGCAGGCGGTGATGGGCGACAATCCCAGTTGGTTCTCCCGCAAGGGCGACGGCAGGGACTCCATTGTGGACATCTCCGACGAGGAGCTGAAGCTGTTTCCCGTCGAAAATGTGTCGTGGGACGAAGTGCAGGAGTTCCTCACGAAGGTGAACGAAAAAGAGCGGCGGCATGGCTATTTGTACCGCTTGCCGACGGAGGCGGAATGGGAATACGCTTGCCGGAACGGGGCTTCTTCGGAAGAAGAATGTTCGTTCAATTTCTACTTCGACAAGCCGACCAACGACCTGTCTTCCGAGCAGGCGAATTTCAACGGCGAGTATCCAGACGGCAACGCTCCGAAGGGGAAGTTCCTGAAACGACCCACGCGTGTCGGCGCGTACCCGTCGAACAAGTTGGGTTTGTGCGACATGCAGGGCAACGTTTGGCAATGGTGCGACAACCTAGTGGGTCACTTGCCTTGCAGCTGGCCATAAGCGTCTACTGGCATATGCTGGGTGGAACCATCGCACCCAGGAGCCGTTATGACCCGCCGCCGGAAGGATTCGCTTCGACCCCTCACCGACGCCGAACGCCACGAACTTAACCGACTGCGCCGGTCCTCGGCGGCCCCGGCCGCCCCGGTCGCCCGCGCCGCCGCCTTGCTGCTGGTCAGCGACGGGGTCGCTTATCAGGACGCCGCCCGGGCGGTGGGCCGCAAGAGCGGCGACGCCGTCTCCCACCTGGTCACCCGCTTCAACCGGGAGGGCCTGGCTGCTCTCGAACCCCGGCACGGCGGCGGCCGGGCGACGGCCTACGACGCGGCGGATCGCGACCGCATCCTGCGGGAGGTCGCGCGGACGCCGACCCCGGAGCGGGACGGGACGGCGACCTGGTCCCTCTCCACGCTGCGGCGCGCGTTGCGTTCGGCCCCGGACGGCCTGCCGCGGGTCTCGACCTTCACCCTGTGGCGGGTACTCCATGACGCCGGATACAGCCATCAGCGGACCCGCACTTGGTGCCCGACCGGATCGGCGCTGCGTCGCCGCAAGGCGGGTACGGTGACGGTCACCGACCCGGACGCCGAGCCGAAAAAAAGTTGATCGAGGGCGCCTACCGGCTAGGCAAGTCGCTGGGCCTGGCGGTCTGGTGCTGCGACCAGGCGGGGCCGTTCCAGACCGTGCCTCACCCCGGGCCGAACTGGCGACCGGAGGGCGACCCCGCCCGCCAGCCCCACGAGTATATTCGCAACGGGACGGCCAAGGTGCTGACGCTGTTCCACCCCGCCGACGGCCGGGTGCGCATCGAGGGGGTGGCGACCTGTCCCAATGCGGTGTTGCACCCCTGGCTGAAGCGAGAGTTGTCGGAGATCCTGGCTGGGTTGCCCGACCCGCCTCCCACAGCGACGGCGTCGCGGGCGGCGTGGGAGCGCTGGCAGGCCGGACTGGCGGTCAAGCCGACGCTGCCGACGGAGTTGCCGCCTTTGCGGATGCTGTTGGTACTGGACAACCTGGCCGGTCACAAGACGCCGGAGTTCGTCCTGTGGCTGTTCGCCCATGGGGTCATGCCGGTGTACACGCCGGTGGGCGGGTCGTGGCTGAACATGGCGGAGAGCATCCAGCGGGTGCTGAAACGGCGGGCGTTGGACGGCCAGCACCCGGCGACGCCGGAAGAGATCATCGCCTGGTTCGAGGCGGTGGCGCGGCACTGGAACGCCGAACCGACGCCGTTCGAGTGGGGCGGCCAGCGGGCGGCGCGGCGGAAGCGTCAGCGCGAGCGTCGGCACCGCCTCGGCGGATCGGGTCGCAGACGCGGCGGCCGCTGGGGCGAAAGGGCCAACGGGCTTATGGCCATGTCCAGAGCAAGTGACCCACTAGTTGATCCGAAGGGCTCTTCTCGGGTGTTCCGGGGCGGCGGCTGGGACGACCCTGCCTGGAGCTGCCGTGCGGCGAACCGCTACGGGGACCAGCCGGGCGACCTGCGCGACGACCTGGGCATTCGCCTGGCCCGAGTTCCCGTCCGGTAGTCCGGCGGGCAAGCGGGAGCGAACGGCTGCGTAGCCCGGAGCGGAGGCCGCCGTGCCGGAGCGGAGGGCGGAGCAGCCGTTCGCGGAGCGGCGGTTGAAGCGTCCAGCGAACGCAACCCTCCTCCATGCTCCGGTGGATGACGTCCGTTCTCCCCTCACCCGGACTACCGGGGCGAGGGGAGAAAGAAAGCGGATCGCCTCAACCGGATCACGGATCAGGGCCATCCCGAAGAATCCGAGACGCGACCGAATCACCGCCCCGGCCCGGTCCCGCGCCGACAGCGCCCCCTGACCTCCATCGGCGCTGAATATCCCCCATCGGCCGTCCCAATTCCCCTGCCCAGACGCCCCTCGCGCATGGTACGCTCGGCCTGCGCTCCGCATCCCCACAGATTCGAGGTGAGTCATGTCCAGGCGTCCGCTCATCAAGGCCCGGCCGCCCCAGCCGCGGAAGCCGACTGGGCGGGCCCGGCCCCCCGGCGCGGCTCGACCGCCGTCCGAGTCCCGGAGGCCAGGGCGCGCCGCGTCGCCTCGTCCCTGCCCCCTCATGCCGGTCCCTGCCTGGCGGCGTAAGGCCGACACACCCCCGTCGCGCGCCGTGTCGGCCTTACGGCCTTACCCGACAGGCCGCCGTGACGCGGCGTCCGGCGCCGACGAGACGGCCGTCCCGTCAACAGATAGGAACTTTGGCGGAGGGAAAGCCACCCTGGCGCAATGGCGCAAGGCCGGAAAGGTCAGTCCTGCCAACGACTTGCGGTGCGCCAACGGCCGCAGCGCATTGGTATCTACACAAGTGGGCGCGGCTGCTCTGGCTTCCGCCCCGGAGGGGCGGCGGTGCATAGCCAGGGGTGAAACCCCTGGTCGAGAGGCGGCGTCTGGGTCGAGGAAGCCCCGGAGGGGCGGCGGCGCCTCGCCTACCGCCGCCCCTCCGGGGCTGCAACGGAGGGGAGGCCGGTCGTCGTTCCAGGGGTTTCACCCCTGGCTATGCACCACCGCCCCTCCGGGGCTATCCCGCAGCCGCTCGTGTAGATACCAATGGGCCGCCGCGTTTGGCGCACGCCCTGGCGCAAACCGCCCGTCCGAGGGGAACCAAGCCGAAGCGCGGCCGAGGGACGCCGGGAAGGATTCGCGGCACGCGGGCGGGGGCGAATATCGTGATCCCGGATTACCGGCGGGCCGACCGGCTGCTGGCGTGCCTGTTCGCGGCGGAGTGAATGGCCCCATTGCACGGCGGCGCCGCGGCGGATACCTTCAATCAGGAGTTCGGTTGCTTCGGGAGAAGGAGGATCAACGTGGCATTTGGCACATTTAAGACCTTGCGAGAAGTCGCGCTGACGTACCAGATCGGCGTGGCCGTCGATTCCTTCCTGAAACCGATCCCGATTCCTGTGGATGAGCGGTTTCAGAGCGAATTGACGTGGGTGCAGCAAAACGTCGCCGTGCGAATGTCCGAGGCGTCCATCTGCGAGTTCCTGATGGCTCCAGTGCTGAAAGAGGCCTGGAAGCCGTACAGCGACGCCTTGTCCTTCTGGAGCCATGCTCCGCTAGGCCTGGAAGAACCGTTGGTCGGCGTGCCCGATTACTTCTTCTCGCCGTTCGCCGCTCGGGTTAGTGCAGGATCAGCCCTACGTCCTCGTCGTGGAGGCGAAGAAGGACGACTTCGACGGCGGTTGGGCGCAGTGCCTGGCCGCGATGCTCGCCGCCCAGCGCTTGAACGACCGACCCACGCGGGTCGTCTACGGTTGCGTCTGCAACGGCTGGCTTTGGCACTTCGGCAAGCTGGAAGAAGGCCGTCTGACGCAAGAGATCCGGCAATTCGTCCTCTCGGACCTGCCCGGTCTGTTCGCGGCGTGGAACTACATTTTCGCTCAGGCCAAGGAGCAGGCGCTGGCGCCCGCCGCTTGAGAAGAGGTGATTTGGAAGACAATCGGAGAGAAAGCGAGGTGCGTTTATGCCGCGAGCAGTTTTGAAGAACGGCGTCATCTACCCGCTGGAGCCGCTGCCGCCGGAGTGGGCGGACGGACAAGAACTGGAGGTGGCCCCGGTACGGCCGGTGGAAGAAGGCCCCGAAGCGATCGAGCGCCTGGGCGGAAGAGATGGAGGCGCTCTGCGCCGACAGCGACCCCGAGGACGAAGCGCGGATGCTAGCGGCCATTGAAGAACAGCGGCAGGAGGCCAAGGCGCAGTGCGCCGTGAGATGGGGCTGTCCGAATGACCCGTTATCTCCTGGACACCAACCATCTGGCCGACGCCGTGCGCCGAGTTTCTCGGATCCGGGCTCGCATTCGGCGGCAGCGCCTCGCCGGGGATCGCTTCGGCACGTGCGGCCCCGCGCTGTGCGAACTGGAAGCCGGGATTCAGCAGACATCCCAACCGGCCGCCTCGCGCCGGCGGTTGAACAGCCTCCTCCAGGAGGTCCGGTTGTGGTCGATCGATCCGGCCATTGCAGAGGTCTTCGGCGCCGTTCATCTGGAACTCCGCCGGGCCGGCCGGGCGTTGTCGCAGGTTGATCGGATGCTCGCCGCGCTGGCCCGCCACATGCATTTGACCTTGCTCACCACCGACCAGGATTTCCAGGCGTTGCCGGACATTCCTACGGAGAATTGGTTAATCTGACGCTGTCCTGGACAAGTCCTATTGGAAGAGAGGGTGCCATGCCACGAGCGGTCTTGAAGAACGGCGTCATCTACCCGCTGGAGCCGCTGCCGCCGGAGTGGGCGGACGGTAAGGAGGTGTGGATCGAGGACGTGGAGGAATCGGCCGAGACGCCGGCCGCCGACGACGAATGGTTTGAACGGCTGGAGGCCGCGGCCAAGCAGATTAGCCCGCGGGACATCGAAAAACTGGAGGCCGCCCTCAAGGAGGCCGACGAACTGGCCAAGGCCCAGATGCGGCGCGAAATGGGGCTGCCATGACCCGGCGCTTCCTCCTCGACACCAACCACCTGAGTCCGGCCATCCATTCCGTCTCGCCATTGCGCGATCGGCTCCGGCAGGCTAACCGCAGGGAGCAGGTGTTCGGGACGTGCGTGCCCGTCTTGTGTGAACTCGAAGCCGGCATCCAGCAGACCGATGACCCGGAAGGCTGTCACCGCGCACTCAAGAACCTGCTCGGTTTCGTCCGCGTGTGGCCTCTGAGCATTTCTTTGGCCCGTCTTTTCGGCGAAATCTTTAATGATCTGCGGAGCCGCGGCCGCGCGCTCTCCCAGGTGGACATCCTGATCGCCGCGTTGGCCCTGGAGATGAAGCTGACGATCCTTACCTCGGACAAGGACTTCGCCGCCCTCCCGGAAATATCTACCGAGAACTGGCTGATCTGACACGACTCCCCAGGACGAAGGACACCCCATGCCCCGCTCTCTCCGTCGCCTTCCCTTCCTCGCCGCTCTTTTCACGGCGTTCCTCGCCGTCCCCGTCCGCGCCGACGACGGTCTCGCCGCCAAGATCGACGCGGTCATCAACGGCCCCGATTACAAGCACAGCCGCTGGGGCCTCCTCGTCGTGGACAACGACAGCGGCCGCATCGTCTACGAACACAACCCCGACATGCTCTTCGCCCCCGCCTCCGTCACCAAGCTCTACACCTGCGCCGCCGCCCTGTCGGCCCTCGGCCCCGACTACCGCTTCGAGACGCCCGTCTACCGCCGCGGCGACGTGACCGGCGGCCGACTGCACGGCGACCTCATCCTCGTCGCCCAGGGCGACCTCGCCTTCGGCGGCCGCGGCGCCGCTCACGGCACGCTCCAGTTCAAGGACCACGACCACATCTACGCCAACTGGCTCAGCACGCGCACCGAGCTGACCGACGCCGACCCCCTCGCCGGCCTCAACGACCTCGCCCATCAGATCAAGGAGAGCGGAATCAAGCAGGTGGAAGGCGACGTGCTGATCGACGACCGTCTCTTCGCGCGGTCGCACGGCAGCGGCAGCGGCCCCGACGTGGTCACGCCGATCCTGGTCAACGACAACGTGGTGGACGTGCTGGTGACGCCGGCGGCCAAGGCCGGCGAACCGGCGACGGTCGAGTTGCGGCCGAAAACCGCCTACACCCAGATCGACGTCCAGGTGGACACTGTCGCCGAGAGTCAAGCCAGTTCGGCTCGAAGCGGAGCGCGTCGGCCCGGAGCGCTTCGTGGTGCGCGGCGAAGTGCCCGTCGGCGGCAGGCCGCTGGTGCGCATCTGCCCGGTGGACGAGCCGGCCGCCTTCGCGCGGGCGCTGTTCATCGAGGCGCTGCGACGCGCGGGCGTCTCCGTCCAGGCCGGCGTCCACCAGGCGCCGAGCGCCGAATTGCCTGAAAAAGGCTCCTACAAGGACCTGACGCGCGTGGCCGTGTTCAAATCGCCTCCGTTCTCGGAGGCGGTCAAAGTGACGCTCAAGGTCAGCCACAACCTCTACGCCAGCACGATGCCGCTGCTGGTGGCGGCGAAGTTCGGCAAGCGTACGCTGGCGGAGGGGCTGCACGAGGAGCGGCGGTTTTTGGCGGATCTCGGCGTGGACGTGGACGCGCTGTCGCTGGAGAGCGGGGCGGGCGGCGGCGACGCCGACCGCGCGACGCCGCGGACGACGGTGCAGCTGTTGCAGGGTATGGCCAAGCGACCGGACTGGGCCGTGTACAAGGCTGCCCTGCCGGTGCTGGGCGTGGACGGCACACTGGCGGACGTGGTGGACGCGGACAGCCCGGCCCGCGGGAAGGTCCACGCCAAGACCGGCACCTACGGCGACAGCGACCTGCTCAACGGCCGGCTGCTGTTGCGGGCCAAGTCGCTGGCCGGCGTCATGACCACGGCCGACGGCCGCAGCCTCACGCTGGCGATCTTCGTCAACGACGTGCCGCTGCCCGTCGGCGGCGACCCCGCCCGCGAGGGCAAGGTCATCGGCCGACTGTGCGAGATTATTTACCAGAATAGTCCGTAATTCACGGCTCATCGCGGCATCCCGAGGAGGGAGGGGTGGATTTGCATTCGCCGGCGGAGTGAACTAGATACTTTTAGACTCCGTTCGCGTGCCCCATCCACTCATTCCGTTTCTCGGGAGGTTGTGCGCATCGATGCGCAAATTCGTCGTCGGCGTCGCCGCCTTTGTCGTCGTCACCCTTACGGCCTACATCGGGCTGTTCCAGCGTGCGGCGGTGATGAGCCTGTTCGCGCAGACCAAGCTCGCCGCGCAGGGATACACGGCGGCCAAAACGCCCGATGAAGCCCTGGACGGCTTCCGAAAGGCGCTCAAGGAACGCAATTACGAGGCGGCCGAACTCTACCTCGGCGGCGATTTCACCAGCGAGTTCCACCGGGCGCGAAGAACGGCCAGAAAATCGGCGTCGCCCTCGACAACTTGTCCAGCATCATGGAAACCACCGGCACGAAGTCGGACAAGGTGAAGTACGTCCTGCGCCTGGCTGGACCCGTTCCCCACCGATATCAAGGTGGTGGACGTGAAGCAGTCCGGCGACAAACTGGCCTACGCTACGCTGGCGGAGGAGTCCGGCCCGCTGCAGATTCAGGGCGGCTTCTCCGACTGGCGCGTCGATCCTCGCGACGTGCCGTCCGCTGTTCCGCTCGGTCGGCGCCCAGGTGGAGCTGCGGAAGGAGGGGGAACAGTGGAAGATTTACCTGCCGGTGACGCCCGATCTGCGCCTCTGCGTGGACTACCTGACGGAAAACGGATCGAATTACGCCAACGCCGTCGATCGCGTCAAGGAAGATTTGAAGAACGACGCCACGACGAAGGAATCACTCGAGAACGCCTTGAAGCAAGCGTTGGAAGAATCGAAGTGAACCGGAGACGCCGCAACGGCGTCTTACCGTCATGAACCACGACGACAAGCGCCGTCTGCGGCAGCTGAAGCGCGACATCAAGCAGGCCGGCAACCGCAAACGCCGGCAGCATCTCAAGCGCACCCTGCGCGACAACCCTGAAGAGCGCGGCCGAGGTCGAGTTCGACTTCGGCCGCGACAGCTCCGCCGGCCTCAACGGCAACGACCGCGATGCCACACGCCGCCGCGCCGAAGCGGAAGAGTGACGCTCGGCAGCTGTCCGAGACGACCGGCGCCTCGGCGAACCTCGACGCGGTGGAGGCCCGGCTCGACGAGGTGTTGCGGAAGCACGTCTCCTTGCAAGCCGAACTGGGCCAGATCACGCCGGCCCTGCGCGAACAGGTTCTCTCCCTGCCGCGCATCGAAGCGAAGTTGGATGAAATCGCCCACGGCGTCCTCAAGCTGCCGATCGCCCTGGAAGAGTTCAAACGCTTCCTCATTCAATCGCCGCTGTTCGGCGACTGGGAGCAGTTCCGCCGGGCCGATCCCGAAGCCGTCAAGCTGCTGGTCGAGGCCGACGCCCACTTTCTGGCCGGCCGTCGCAACGAGGGAATCGCCTGCCTGCAACGGCTGTTCGGCCTGCGCGGCGTCGGCAACGCCACCCTGGCGCATCACCTCGGCCTGCACCAGATGGGGGCCGGCGACCTGCCCGCCGCCCGCGCCACCCTGGCGACGTTCCCCGACGGCGCCCCGCTGCCCGATCACCTCTCCCAAACCATCGCCGCCGCCTCGACGTTTGGCCGCGCCGGCGGAGGCCCTCGCGTGGCGCTGCCTGCCGCGCGGCTTCGAGATCGGCCGGAAGTACCGCATCGAGACCGAAATCGGCCGCGGCGGCATGGCCAGCGTCTACCGCGCCGTCGGCATCGACCGCCGTAACCAGGGTCGCCCCTTCGCCGTCAAGGTTCCCGCGCCTGGCCTGCTCAACGACGAGATGATCCAGCGCTTCGTCCGCGAGATCGACATCGCCGAGGAGCTTTCGGTCAGCCGGCCCAGCCAGATCGTCCTCACGCTCGGCTACGAAGTCTTCGACGACCCGCACGGCGGCGGCGAAATGTACGCCCTGATCCTGGAATACATCGACGGCGAAAGCCTGGCCCGCTTCCTCGCCCGCCGCAAGACCGAAAACCGTCCGCTGTCGCGCGACGAGATCGTCCCGATCCTCACTCCCGTCTGCGAGGGGCTGCACCTCGCCCACGAACGCAAGGAACCCGTCATCCACCGCGACGGCAAGCCCAGCAACGTCATGCTAACCAGCGGCGGCCAGGCCAAGCTGATGGACTTCGGCATCGCCCGCCTCCTCGACGACGCCGACGGCCTGACGCGCACCGGCCAGGCCCTTGGCACGCCGGACTACCTGCCGCCGGAGCTGCGCCTGCCCAAGGGGACGGTGGACTCACGCACCGACGTTTATCTGCTCGGCTGTCTGCTCCAGAAGATGATGACGTTCCACCCCTGCGGCGACGTGGAGACGCGAAAGGACCTACCTGCCGGCTGGTTCGATCTCGTGGCCGACGCCACGAACCGCGTCCGCGGCAAACGGCCCTCCTCGGCGCGGGAATTCCTGGAACAGCTGCGTAACGCCCCGCTGGCGCCGGACGCTACGGCTCAACCCAAGCGCAGACAGCGCCGCGACGACGAGGACTTCATCGTCGTCGAAGACTTCGACGACGACCTTGACGAGCACTTCGACGACGAGGAAGAAGAGGACGACGAGAACTAGCGCGTACAGAGCAACGCCATGACGGGTCGCTGACATCGCCAGCGAACGCGAACGAGAGGCGGGGGCCCTCGCACCTTGAAGGCCCCGCCGCGTTCCGCGACTGAAGCGCGCCGGGCAACCGTAGAGACGACTGCGGCTTCCGGGCCTGCGTTCGCCTGGACTAATTTCCGGCGATCGTTAGCCCCGGAGGGACGGCGGTGCATAGCCAGGGGTGAAACCCCTGGAGAGAGATAGGCGGAAATTATCAATAGCCCCGGAGGGGCGACGGCGCCCCGGCCTCCAGGGGTTTCACCCCTGGCTATGCACCGCCGCCCCTCCGGGGCTGAATCGAATGCGCGGCCTGTCGCGGAATCCAGGGGTTTCACCCCTGGCTATGCACCGCCGCCCCTCCGGGGCTTTTTGCGCCGGAAATCGCTGGACTTGCCCTTTTCCCGAGCCTACGATCTACCCCATTCCGCCCATCCCTCGGGGGAATACCATGCCGCAATCCTACGCCGCGCTGTACTGCCACATCATCTTCAGTACGAAGCACCGCGAGCCTATGATCTCCCGCGAACTGCAACCCCGTCTCTTCGCGTACATCGGCGGCGGCCTCCGCGACGAAGGCAACGCCCTCCTCGCCGCCGGTGGTATGCCCGATCACGTCCACCTGCTCACTTCCCTGACACGACAGACCTCGGTGGCCGAGGTCGTTCGTCTCGTCAAGGCCAACTCCTCCGGTTGGATTCATGAGACGTTCCCGCCGATGCGCGGCTTCGCCTGGCAGGCCGGCTACGGAGCATTCAGCGTCAGCGCGTCCGCCGTGCCGGCCGTGAAGCGTTATCTCGCGGGGCAAGAGGAACACCACCGCACGCGGACGTTTCAGGAGGAGTTCGTGGAGTTCCTGAGGAGACATGAAATCGGGTACGACGAGCGCGGTATCTTTGGGAATAGCCCCGGAGGGGCGGTGGTGCATAGCCAGGGGTGAAACCCCTGGAGGCCGGGGCGCCGCCGCCCCTCCGGGGCTCCTGAAACGACCGATGGGCCGGCCATCGCTCCAGGGGTTTCACCCCTGGCTATGCACCGCCGCCCCTCCGGGGCTGGTCGCCGATTTCACCAGCAGCGTCGCATAACACCCTCTCAGCAGTTCGAACGACAGGATCAATTTGCGCTTTTTCGGATGGAGATCATCCGCCGTCGTTTCGTGGGCCAGGCGCGCCGGCATGCACAAGGCCGCCCGCTCGCCCTTCGAGAAGAACAACTCCCGCACGCCGCGAACCTGCAAGTTGTGCAGCTCCATCCCCTCCTCCGCCACAACCGACCGCACCACTTCCGCCCACGGATCGTCCGGTTCCAGCTTCAGCCGCGACGACGGCAGCGGCAGATGGAGGGCGGCCAACTCGGCCCGCTGCTCCGCGTCCAGGCCGGTGGGGAACGGCGACCTCGCCCAGCCGCAGCGCGACCGGCCGCAGCTGTTCCGGCCGCAAACGGTGCGTCAGCCAGTGCGCCAGCATCCGGTTCCACAAATGGCTCTGATACGCCGACAGGTACAGGCCGCGCAGTTCCGGCCGTAGCCGCGCGACGGCGCCGCGGAAGTCGTCGGGGTGGACGCGCAGGTAATCGACCAGACTGCGGGCGTGGCCGCGCGGCAGCTGCTCCTTCAACGCCAGCCAGTCGCCCCAGCGGTCGCGCAGCAGCGCCTTTTCCTTCTTGATCGGCCCGCGGTCGAATTCATAGGGAGCAGTCAGCGCCAGTCGCAGCGCCGCCTCGAAGCGGCCGCGCACCAGCAGCCGGGCGATGAACTCCTGCCCCTCTCCCGCCACCGAGCCGAAACGCTGGTCGTCGAAATAATTCGGCACGCCCTCGACGGCGATGCGGTCCAGGGCGGTTGCGGCCCGTTCCGCGGCCTCGGCGCTCAGGTTGCGCAGCGTCAGCCGGAAGCGGTTGCAGCGAATGTCCTGTGACGTGTAGGGGGCGTCGGTCCAGCCGAGGTGCGTCACCCCCCACCCCAGCCCTTCCCCTCCCGCGGGAGGAGGAAAAGACGGAGGATGATGCAGATCGCGGCGCGGGCCGTGAAAGATCGTGAGATACTGGATCGTCCAGGCGTGGCGGTCCTTCAGACCGCCGTAGGAGATGCGACGCGGTTCGATCCGCCAGCGGCGGCGCAGGGCGGCCAGGGCGTCCGGCGTGGACCAGCCGCGCTTCTCCAGGCGGTACAACGCGAACGGCCCCTGATCGGCCGGCGCGACGTCCGTCGCTTCCTCGACGAAGAAGTCGTCCGGCAGTTGTTTAAGCTTCATTGAAGGGAAAGTAAGTAGAAAATACGGGGAAAAGTGAGACCGAGAGATGTGGATCCAAAACCGTCGCCCAGTCAGCTTTGAACCCCGTCAATCTCTCGGTCTCATCAGTGAAGAGCATGGGTCGCTTGCTCTATGTGTTATTATAACAGACGCCGCGGCGCTGGCAAGGGGATTTTCAAGATTTTTTCCCGACATTTTGGCGGCCACGCGCCCGAACAGTACCGCGACCGTCAGGGAGCAGTGGACGGCGCCGGAACCGCGCCGCTCCCTGACGGTCGCGGCTCCGATATTCTCTTCACATCGGCTTGATGTTCCAGATCTCCCGCGCGTAGTCGCGGATGGTACGGTCGCTGGAAAACTTGCCGACGCGGGCCACGTTGAGGATCGCCTTGGCGGCCCAGGCCGGCCGGTCCCGGTAGACGCGGGACGCTTCCGCCTGCGCCGCCAAATACGATTCTAGATCGGCCAGGTGGAAATATGGCTCGCCGGCCGTCAGCAGCCGCTGCGGCACCCAGCCGTGCCGGCCCGGCTCGCGCGGGCAGAAACGCCCCTGCCCGATCGCGTCCAGCACCTGCCGCACCGCCGGCCGTGACTGGTACAGCTCCGCCGGCCGGTAGCCCGGCCCCGTCCGGATGCGCCGCACCTCGTCCACGGTCAGGCCGAAGATGAAGATGTTGTCGGCGCCGACCTCCTCGCGGATCTCGATGTTGGCGCCGTCCAGCGTGCCGATGGTCAGGGCGCCGTTCAGCGCGAACTTCATGTTGCCGGTGCCCGACGCCTCCGTGCCCGCCGTCGAAATCTGCTCGCTCAGGTCGGCGGCCGGGATGATGATCTCGGCCAGCGACACGCGGTAGTCCGGCACGAAGACGACCTGCAACAAGACCTTCGACAGCGCGGATCGCGGTTGACCACGGCCGCCACGTCGTTGATGAGCCGGATGATCTGCTTGGCCGCCTGGTAGCCCGGCGCCGCCTTGCCGGCGAAGACGTAGGCCCGCGGCGGCGACGGCGGCCGGCCGTCGTCCGCCAGGCAGCAGATAGTCGTGGACGACGTGCAGCACGTTGAGCAGCTGCCGCTTGTACTCGTGGATGCGCTTGACCTGCACGTCGAACAGCGCCGCCACGTCGAGCGCTACGCCGGTCGCCGTCCTGCACGCAGCCGCGCCAGCCGTCGCTTGTTGTCCTGCTTGACCGCCAGGAAGCGCTCGCTGGAACGCGGCGTCGTCGAGCGAACTTCTCCAGGCCGCGCAGCCGGTCGAGGTCCGTGATCCAGCCGTCGCCGACGGCTTCGGTGACGAGCGCCGCCAGGCCGGGGTTGGCGACCAGCAGCCAGCGCCGCGGCGTCACGCCGTTGGTCTTGTTGTTGAATCGATTCGGAAAGAGGGCGTAAAAGTCGGGCAACAGCTCCGTCTTGACCAGCTCGCTGTGAACGGCGGCGACGCCGTTGACCGAGTGGCCGCCGACGATGGCCAGGTTGGCCATGCGCACCTGCTTGGGCTCGCCCTCCTCGATCAGCGACATGCGCCGCAGCAGTCTCGTCGTCGCCCGGCCGTTTGCGGGCCGCCTCGTCCAGGAAGCGGCGGTTGATTTCGTAGATGATCTGCAGGTGGCGCGGCAGCACGTGCTCGATCAGCGGCACCGGCCACTTCTCCAGCGCCTCCGCCATCAGCGTGTGATTGGTGTAGGCGAAAACGGCCGTGCAGATCTCCCAGGCCTCGTCCCAGGCCAGATCGTTCTCGTCCACCAGGATGCGCATCAGTTCCGCGATCGGCCAGCGTCGGGTGGGTGTCGTTGAGCTGGACGGCGACCTTGTCGGCGAAGCGTGTCGAAGGTCGTCGTGGTCGCGCTGGTAGCGGCGGACGATGTCGCGGACGGCGCAGGCGGCGAGGAAGTACTCCTGCACCAGCCGCAGCTCGCGGCCGGCGGCGAACTCGGCGCGCGGATAGAGGACTTTGGAGATCGTTTCCGACAGCACCTTCTGCTGGACGGCGTGGAAGTAGTCGCCCTGGTTGAAGACCTCCATGTCGACGTCCTGCGAGGCGCGGGCGGAGAAGAGGCGGAGGGTAGTTGACGGTGCGGCCGCCGTAGCCGGGGATGAGCATGTCGTGCGGGACGCCGAGGACGATCTTCCAGTCCAGCCACATCGGGTTGTAACCGCCGGAGCGGTCGGCGGCGTGTTCGACGCGGCCGTACAGCGGCACGATGACGGCGTCCTGGTCGCGTTCGATCTCCCAGGGCGTGGCGTAGGTGCGCCAGTTGTCGGCCTTCTCGATCTGCTCGCCGTGGCGGATCTCCTGACGAAACAGGCCGTATTCGTAGTTGATGCCGTAGCCGAAGCCGGGCATGCCGAGCGTGGCCAGCGAGTCGAGGAAGCAGGCGGCCAGCCGGCCGAGGCCGCCGTTGCCCAGGGCGGCGTCCGGCTTCGCACTCGTCCAGGTCGGCCAGCGACACGCCCAGCTCGGCCAGCACCGCGCGGGCCGGCTCCAGCAGCCCGAGGTTGACGAGGTTGTTGACGAGCGACCGGCCGATAAGGAACTCCATCGACAGGTAGTAGAGGCGCTTGGCGTCGGTCTGACGGTAACGGCTTTCGGTCTGGAGCAGCCGTTCGATCATGCGGTCTCGGACGGCGAGGGCCAGGGCCAGGAAGCGCTCGCGCGGCGATAAGGCGTCCACGGTCGCGCCCAGCGAGAAGGCGACGTGGCGGAGGACGGCTTGGTGGAGACGGTCGCGTTCGGCGCTGGACGACATGGCGGTCCTCTCGTGGCACAGGCGGCTCGCCTGTGGCCAACCGGCGAGCCGCCTGTGCCACGGAACGAGCGGTGCGGGGTGTTCCCGA
This sequence comes from uncultured Planctomycetaceae bacterium, assembly GCA_963771935.1. GTDB lineage: Bacteria > Planctomycetota > Planctomycetia > Gemmatales > Gemmataceae > UBA4732. Next base: position 289,344 of record CAVYVK010000002.1, read on the forward strand.
GGAGTTATAGGCATCCGCCGTCCGCCCGACGAACCGCGCCGCGCTTGACATTCCCCGGCCGCCCAACTAGCCTGTGTCGGACCCCGGCCGCGTTCCGCAGCGGGTTGGCGCCGCAAGATCGGTCGTCGGCCGTCGAATCACTTAAGAGAGTGTAACACCTCGCGCCCCGACGAGAGAAGAACCTCATGAGCGCACCGATCCCGCCCGCCGCCGCCGCGCCCGCCGCCCCGCCCAGGGTCCGGAAGGAACCGAACGAGATCACCATCTACAGCCATTCCAACCTCTTCTACTGGTGGCCGGTCTGGCTGTGCGGCTTCATCGTGGCGATGGTCACCTGGTCGCAGGGCGGCGTCATGGCGGTCGTGCCCAAGGACTCGGAAGCCTTCCCCGACGGGATCGCCAAGAAAGGCTCGACGGACTACGCCGACAACCTGGAGGGGGTGACGATCAACTACACGAAGCTGGACGCCGACGGCAAGCCCCTCACCGGAGAAGACGGGAAACCGAAAGTCGCCACGCAGCCCTACGGCAAGGGCGAGGTTCACGTCATCGTTTCCCCGCAAGACAAGACCAAGCCCTATGAGATGCCGTCCAGCGGCGGCAAGCCGGACCAACCGCACCTGTACGTCCTGCCCCACCGGGTCGGCGGCGTCATCTTCGTGTTCGTGCTGCTGATGGTGGTGTTCATCACCAACGTGCCGCTGCGCGGCATGTGGTCGTTGCTGGTCATCGTCCTCGCGGTGGCGCTGGTGGTGATCTTCATCACGCTGGGCTGGATCGAAACCATCATCACCTGGCTGGCTCTGCTCGACGTGCGCATCAACATGGCCGGCTACATGACCATTGCGATCTTCCTGTTCATCATCTGGCTGGTTGCTCTGCTGGCGTTCGACCGGCAGCGCTACATCATTTTCACGCCGGGCCAGTTCAAGGTGTGCGACGAGATCGGCGGCGGCGAACAGTGCTACAGCACGGACGGCATCTCCTTCCAGAAGCAGCGGAGCGACTTCTTCCGCCACTACGTATTGGGCATGGGGTCGGGCGACCTGATCGTGCGGACGGCCGGCGCCCAGTCGCACCACATCGACTTTCCCAACGTGCTGTTCATTCACAGCAAGGTGCAGAAGATCGAACAGCTGATCGCGCAGGTCGGTGATCGAGTCGAAGTGACCGGAAGACGAACGATCGGCGCCTGCGTCCCGTTGGAAGGCTCTCGGAAGGAGCCTTCCAACGGGACGCAGACGCCTGAAAGCGCCGCGCCATTTTCGGCATTTTACGATTGCTTTACTCATTTCCGCCAGTTTATCATTACTCGGACTCTATTTATCCCCGGCCCCGTCCGCCAACTCCGCGGACAACGTGCGAGGCCTCGCTCCCATGGATGACCTCGTCGCCCGCCTCTGCGTCAAGGCGGCCTGCGCGGCCTTCATCGGTCGTTCGCCTGCCTTTCGGGAAGTGGTGGATCTGCTGCCGCGCATCGCCGCGGCCGAAACCACGGTCCTGATCGAGGGCGAAACCGGCGTCGGCAAGGAGATGGCCGCCCGCGCTCTGCACTACCTCAGCCCGCGGGCCGGCTTCCCCTTCATCGCAGTCAACGGCGGCGCCCTCCCGGACACGCTGCTGGAAGCCGAGCTGTTCGGCCACGAGCGCGGCGCCTTCACCGACGCCCACGCCCGGCGCGAAGGCCTGATCGCTCAGGCCGAGAAGGGAACTCTGTTCCTGGACGAGATCGACAGCCTGTTGCGCAAGCGCAAGTGTCCCTGCTGCGCGTGCTCCAAGAAGGCGTCTATCGTCCCGTCGGCGGCGCGGAACGGCCGGCCGACGTTCGCGTCGTGGCGGCCGCCAACGCCCCCATCGAGGAGCTGGTGCGAACCGGAGCGTTCCGGGCCGACCTCTACTACCGCCTGTGCGTCTTCCGCGTCGCCTTGCCGCCGCTCCGTCGGCGGCCGGAGGACATTCCCCTCCTGGCCGAGCATTTCCTGGAAAAGCACGCCGCCGGGGATGGGCCGACGCCGGTGCTTTCTCCCGCCGCCCTGGCCGTCGTGCTGACCCACCACTGGCCCGGCAACGTCCGCGAGCTGGAGAACGCCATGATCCGGTCGAGCCGCCTGTGTTGCGGCGGCCGCATCGAACCGGAGGATCTCGGCCTGCGGGCCGCGCCGGCGGCCGCGGCTCAGGGGCGCTTCCAGGTGATGAAGGAGGCGGTCGTCCGCGAATTCGAGCGCACCTATCTGCGCAGCTGATGGCGACGCACCGCGGCAACGTCACGCAGGCGGCCCGCGACGCCGGCAAGGACCGCCGTGAACTCGGCAAGCTGCTCAAGAAGCATCACATCGATCCCCACTCCTATTGGTCGCCCGCTGCCGGGGGCTGAAACCCCCGGTGCGGGTGCTTTTCCCCTCGGCCGTCGAACCCTGGAGCGGCCAACGACTTCCGCTGAATCACAGTCCGCCTCGGAGGCCAGTCCGGGTGCAACGGCTCCCGCACGCCACAAATGCCCTGTCGCCATAACCCATTTTACTTCAATTGCTTGCGCATTCACTCCGGCGTGGCGCCGCGCTTGCTTTGAAAAGGCGAGCAAGGGAGGACGCCATGAACACTCCGGAGAGTCAAAAGACCGCCGATCCGTCCGACGGAGAGCTTGCGCGGGAAGTGCTGGACTACCTTGCGGAAGACTCCGGGGCGATGGACACGCTGCAAGGCATCGCCGAGTGGTGGCTGCTGCGGCAGCGCGTGCGGAGGGTCGTTCGGCAGGTCGAGCGCGTGCTGCGGCGGCTGACTGCGGAGGGGGCGCTGGAAGCGGTCGGCTCCGGCCCGACGCGGCGCTACCGCCTCCGCCGAGGCGAGGGGCGGGCCGCGGACTGAGCGTCGATTCGCACACAAATCCAACACAACGGCCGCTGCGGCGGCGGGAGAAGAAGCGCATGTTCTCGTTCGTGCAACTGTTGCGGCGGTGGATGACTCGGCGTTTGCGGAAACCGGTGGCGGCGCGGCCGTACCGCCGGCCGACGCTGGAGGGCATGGAGGATCGACTCGTCCCCAGCGCGGCCAACCAGGCCTTCGTGGACGGCCTGTACCAGAGCGTACTCCACCACGCGCCCGACCCGACCGCCGTCCCGGCGTATGTGCAGGGGCTGGACCAGGGCGAGTTCACGCGCTTCCAGGCGGCCGAGGCGTTCGTCAACTCGCCGGAGGGCGTGCGGGACGCAGTCCAGGCCGCCTATCAGCAGTTCCTGCACCGCGCGACCGACCCGCAAGGTCTGTCCTCGTCGTCCTCGTTCCTGCTGGGCGGCGGCAGCCTGACGGCGCTCGACGTGGACCTGATCTCCTCGGACGAGTACTTCCAGGTCCGCGGCGGGACCAACGCCGGCTTCGTGAACGGGCTGTACCAGGATGCGCTCGGCCGGTCGGCCGCCGGCGACCCGGGGCGCAGGCACTGGTCAACGCTCTCGGCTCTGGCACGAGCCGCCGGCAAGCGGCTTCCGCCGTCCTGTCGAGCTTGGAATACAGGCAGGACCTGATCGACGCGGATTACCAGCAGTTCCTGGGCCGGGCCACCGAGCCGGTGGGTTTTTCGGTGTGGCTGCCGTTCCTGGCGGCCAACCGGCCGCAAGACCTGGAAGCGGGCATCCTGTCCTCCGACGAATACTTCGCCATCCAGAACCACGAGGCGCTCAACACGACCGGGCTGCAAGGGGCGACGGGCCAGCAGGGGCCGCAAGGGGTCGCCGGCCCCCAAGGCGCGACCGGGCCGCAAGGCGCCAACGGCTCGCAGGGTCTTCAAGGGCCAAGCGGATCGCAAGGACCGCAGGGGGCCACAGGTCCACAGGGCGTAACCGGCCCGGAGGGGCCGCAAGGTGCCAACGGATCCGCCGGCAGCGACGGCGCGACCGGGCCGCAGGGTCCGCAGGGTGCGACGGGACCGCAAGGCCCGGCAGGGGCGACCGGGCCGCAAGGGCGCAGGGCGCTACCGGTGCCACGGGGCCGCAAGGGGCGTCCGGCCCGCAAGGGTCTCAGGGCGCGACCGGCCCAACCGGGCCGCAGGGACCGCAAGGCGCGTCGGGTCCACAGGGCGCCACCGGGCCGCAGGGGATAACGGGTCCGCAAGGCCCGGCAGGAGCGACCGGGCCGCAGGGCGCGACCGGGCCCAGGGGACGCAGGGTATGACCGGGGCCATCGGACCCCAGGGGCCGCAAGGGGCGACCGGCCCGCAAGGGCCCCAGGGCGACACCGGACCCGCCGGCAGCGACGGCGCAACTGGGCCGCAGGGTGCGACGGGTCCGCAAGGCCCATCGGCGCAACTGGGCCGCAGGGACCGCAAGGCGCGGACGGCGCGATCGGGCCGCAAGGCCCCAGGGCCCAGCTGGCGCGACTGGTCCACAGGGCGATACCGGAGCCACAGGGGCTGCCGGGTCGCAAGGGGCGACGGGACCGCAAGGGCCGCAGGGGCCGCAGGGCGCCACCGGAGCCACGGGCGCGACCGGGCCGCTGGGCGTCACCAATACGATTTACATCTCGGCGCCCCCCCAGGCGATGAACTCGTCGAATAGTGAAACTCTGCTAACGGCCACAATCAACGTCGCCGCGGCGGGGGACTATCTGATCGTACAGTTCGACGTGAGTGCGGAGGACAGCATTGCCAACGACCTCGTGTCCTTCTCGGTTTCAGTCAACGGCGGCAGCCCCCCTGCGGCGTGGACGGCGATGGAGACCGGCGCCAAGATCTCGGCCCTGGCGGGCGACTCTCTGGGGAGCACGGCCTTGACGTTTGAATTCAAAGTCGATCCCAGCACGGGCGCGGCCTTCACGGCCGGCGACGCCGTGGTGTCCATACAATGGGAGACCTTGGGAGGAGGAGTCGCCACCGTCGTCCCAAACAACACCGCCACGCACGCTTCCCTGCTGATCGAGGAGGTGTCGCCGGCCGGCTCGTGACGCCCCTAGTGGGTCACTTGCCTTGCAGCTGGCCATAAGCGTCTACTGGCATATGCTGGGTGGAACCATCGCACCCAGGAGCCGTTATGACCCGCCGCCGGAAGGATTCGCTTCGACCCCTCACCGACGCCGAACGCCACGAACTTAACCGACTGCGCCGGTCCTCGGCGGCCCCGGCCGCCCCGGTCGCCCGCGCCGCCGCCTTGCTGCTGGTCAGCGACGGGGTCGCTTATCAGGACGCCGCCCGGGCGGTGGGCCGCAAGAGCGGCGACGCCGTCTCCCACCTGGTCACCCGCTTCAACCGGGAGAGGCCTGGCTGCTCTCGAACCCCGGCACGGCGGCGGCCGGGCGACGGCCTACGACGCGGCGGATCGCGACCGCATCCTGCGGGAGGTCGCGCGGACGCCGACCCCGGAGCGGGACGGGACGGCGACCTGGTCCCTCTCCACGCTGCGGCGCGCGTTGCGTTCGGCCCCGGACGGCCTGCCGCGGGTCTCGACCTTCACCCTGTGGCGGGTACTCCATGACGCCGGATACAGCCATCAGCGGACCCGCACTTGGTGCCCGACCGGATCGGCGCTGCGTCGCCGCAAGGCGGGTACGGTGACGGTCACCGACCCGGACGCCGAGCCGAAAAAAAGTTGATCGAGGGCGCCTACCGGCTAGGCAAGTCGCTGGGCCTGGCGGTCTGGTGCTGCGACCAGGCGGGGCCGTTCCAGACCGTGCCTCACCCCGGGCCGAACTGGCGACCGGAGGGCGACCCCGCCCGCCAGCCCCACGAGTATATTCGCAACGGGACGGCCAAGGTGCTGACGCTGTTCCACCCCGCCGACGGCCGGGTGCGCATCGAGGGGGTGGCGACCTGTCCCAATGCGGTGTTGCACCCCTGGCTGAAGCGAGAGTTGTCGGAGAATCCTGGCTGGGTTGCCCGACCCGCCTCCCACAGCGACGGCGTCGCGGGCGGCGTGGGAGCGCTGGCAGGCCGGACTGGCGGTCAAGCCGACGCTGCCGACGGAGTTGCCGCCTTTGCGGATGCTGTTGGTACTGGACAACCTGGCCGGTCACAAGACGCCGGAGTTCGTCCTGTGGCTGTTCGCCCATGGGGTCATGCCGGTGTACACGCCGGTGGGCGGGTCGTGGCTGAACATGGCGGAGAGCATCCAGCGGGTGCTGAAACGGCGGGCGTTGGACGGCCAGCACCCGGCGACGCCGGAAGAGATCATCGCCTGGTTCGAGGCGGTGGCGCGGCACTGGAACGCCGAACCGACGCCGTTCGAGTGGGGCGGCCAGCGGGCGGCGCGGCGGAAGCGTCAGCGCGAGCGTCGGCACCGCCTCGGCGGATCGGCGCGCAGACGCGGCGGCCGCTGGGGCGAAAGGGCCAACGGGCTTATGGCCATGTCCAGAGCAAGTGACCCACTAGCACTACAGCGCAGCTGACGCAGCATCTGCTTTGACTATTGTTCCTTCCCGACACTGGGAGGGACATTCATGACGGCGGATCCGATCGAGGCCCTCGGGCCGGAGTTCACGGCCTTCCTGCGGCCCCTGGAGCGGTTCTTTGACAACCCCCCAACGATTCGGCACTTCCGCAACTACTCCCGCGGACTGCTCACCGACCTGCCGCGCAAGACGGCCGAGCCGCTGGCCCCGTTCGCCAGCGTCCCGCCCCGCTGCCTGCAACCGTTCCTCCAGGCCTGCCTGTGGGACCACGACGGCCTCACCGACGCCGTGCCGGCGCGCCTGCTCGCCGCGGTCGGCGACCTCCCGCCCGATCCGCTGGGCACGGTCGGCGTCCTGGACGAGACCAGCGCGGTCAAGAAGAGGGCCAAGACGCCGGGCGTCCAGCGCCAGGCCTCGGCTGCGTCGGCAAGGTGCGGAACGGCATCGTCACCGTCCACCTGGCCGTGGCCCGCGGCCGGTTCAAGGCCCTGCTCGACGGCGACTTGTACCTGCCCGAGTCGTGGCAGGCGGATCGGGATCGCTGCCGTGAGGCGGACCTCCCCGACGACGTCCGCTACCGGCCCAAGTGGCGAATCGGTCTGGAGCTGCTCGCCCGCGCCGAGCGCAACGGCTGGCGCTTGGACTGGCTGACCTTCGACGAGGGCTACGGCGGCAAGCCGGACTTCCTGCGGGTGCTGGACGCGGCCGGCCGGACCTGCGTCGGCGAAGGGCCCCGGACCTTCTCCGGCCGGCCGGGGCGGAGGCGAACCGCGTTGGGCGCCGAGGCCGTGTTCGCCCAAGCCGGGGTGCGGAGGCGGGCGGCGCGGTCGTTCCGCTTCCCGCAGCAGACCGGCCCGCAGGCCGTGGGGCAGGCCCAGGGGGTGGACGTGGCCCTGGGCCATGACCGTCGGCCGCGTCAGCGATGGATCCTGGTGCGGAACCGGGAGACGGGGGAGAGGAAGGACTTCCTGACCAACGCGCCGCGTCGGATCGGGGTGCGGCGGGTGCTGGCGGCGGGATTCGTTCGCGGGAACGTGGAACACGTCTTCCGCGTGGCGAAAGGCGAAGTGGGGCTGACGCACGTCGCGGGCCAGAGCTGCGTGTCGTTGAAGCGTCCTCTGGCGTTGCGCCTGGTGGTGTTGGCCTTCGTCTCTCTGCACACGAAGCGGTTGCGGGGGGAAAAACGCGGAGGCGACCCTGGAGCAGGTGGGCGCGACCCTGGCCCTGGTCTGCCGGAGGTATGTGCGCCGGCGCCGGGGGACGACTGAGACGGCGCGCCTACTGGACCTGCTCCAGTACCATCAACGCCGAAACGCCGCGGCGCGACGGTCGCGCCAGAAACGGCCCAGAAAGCTCAGACGCTTCGCTGCGCTATAGTGTTAAGGAATACGCCCGAAACGATTCCTGCACCCGCATCCCACGCGCCCTCAGTCGTGCGGAAAGTGTTGTCGTCGCCTCGCGGATCTGCTAACCGTTTACGGGAAGGGTACAGCGACGGAGAATCACCATGCCGGAGTTGACGAGACGAGAAATCTTCGCCGCGGCGGCCGCGGCGGGGCTGCTGGGCGTGACGACGGGCGCCGCGGCGCCGAAAGCCGAAGAGGAGCTGCCTGCCTTCCGCTATGCGATGGAGGAGCAGAAGGGCAAAGTGACCGAAGGCGGATCGGGAAAAGAGGCGACCGTCAAGCAGCTGCCGATCTCGAAAGGGATCGCCGGCGTGTCGATGCGGCTCAAGCCGGGCGGCCTGCGCGAGTTGCACTGGCACGCCAACGCCGCCGAGTGGGCCTTCGTCGTCAAGGGCCGTGTCCGCACCACCGTCGTCGGCCCCGACGGCAGCGCGGAAACCAACGACTTCGACCCCGGCGACGTGTGGTACTTCCCGCGCGGCCACGGCCACTCTCTGCAAGGCCTCGGCCCCGACGAGTGCCATTTCATCCTGGTCTTCGACAACGGCGCCTTCTCCGAGTACGGCACCTTCAGCATCACCGACTGGTTCGCCCGGACGCCGCCGCACGTCCTGTCGCGGACGCTCGGCCTGCCCGAATCCGCATTCGAGAAGTTCCCGAAGGAAGAACTCTACATCGTGCAGGGGCGAGTGCCGCCGGAGCGGATGGAAGTCTCCCACCAGCCCCAGCGGCGGACGCCGGCTCAGACGCACCGCTACCCGCTGCTGGCGCAGGAGCCGCGCGGCCGCCTCTCCGGCGGGGCGGAATGGCTCGTCAGCGCCCGCGAATTCCCCATTTCGACGACGGTCACCGGCGTGATCCTCGACCTGGAACCGGGCGCCTTGCGCGAGCCGCACTGGCACCCGCACGCCAACGAATGGCAATATTACATCTCCGGTAAGGCGCGGGTGGGCCTGTTTGGAAGCAGCGGCCGATCGCGGGTCGAGGAGTTCTCAACGGGCGACGCCGGCTACATCCCGCAGGGCATGGGCCACTACATCGAGAACACGGGCGATACGCCGTGTCGCATTTTGATCGCCTTTGACAGCGGCGAGTATCAGGAGATCAGCCTGTCGCGCTGGCTGGCGACCAACCCGACGCACCTGATCGCGGACAACTTCAAGATCGACGACGCGACGGCGGACAGGTTCCCGGACCACCGGGTGTACATCGCGCCGCGGGACGAGAAGTGACGGGGAGAGGAGGCGTCATGCGATGCGAAGGCACCTTGCAGGTTTCCTCGTAGCTCGCCTCCAGTTCCAGCGGGACGGCCAGGTTGTCGGCGAGCCACAGCGGCAGGGTGGGCAGCGGCCGGCTCATCGCCAGCGGCTCCGGCCACAGTTCCATCCGCCAGGCGTCCTTCTCCTTCGTCGTGCGATAGGCGACGGCGTAGAGGTTCTGGTCCGCCGGCCAGGGCGCCGCGTCCGTCCTGTCGAGAAGCTCCATCAGCTCGACGTGCAGGTTCGCGCTGCGTTCCGTCACGATGTCCACGACGACGACCGACACCTGCTGTTGCAGATAAGCGGCGCACTTGACGGCGAAGTCGCGGCGGTGTTCGGGACGGTCCTTGTTGGCCGGGTTAACCAACTCGACCGCGGCGACCAGGCGGTCGCCGCGGTCGTTGCAAATGCGCACTTCAAAAACATCCTGATCAGGTAGATCCACGACGATCGTCTGCGCCGGACGGGGAGGGGCCCATACGGCGGTGGCGACTCCGCCTTCGGCGCCGTTGGGTTCGGTCGCCGATCCCGTCAACCCTTCCTCCTCCAAGGTCGTGATATCCACCTCGACGAACGCCCCCACGTGAATATGCGGTATTGCGTGAAAACGAGGCGGCAACCGGCCGTTCAGGCGCTGGATGATGAACGCAGGCCAGGTGTTGAGAACGCCTTCCCAGGGGCGTCGCTGGCTCAACACGCCGTGAAAGTGATCGCGAAGCGGCATGGCCGACCTCCCCGTGAATGGGCACCTCCCCTGAGTATACCGCGAACCGCCGCGGCGAGAGCAACCGTTTTTTCCAAGATGCCTTGACGCCGGACGGCTCGGTTTCTATTCTCAGTATGATGTTGTTATACCAGCCTTGGTCCAAGGAGCGACCCCATGAAACGGCGATTGAACCGACCGGCGTTCACGCTGATCGAGCTGCTGGTGGTGATCGCCATCATCGGTATCTTGATCGGTCTGCTGCTCCCCGCCGTCCAGAAGGTGCGCGAAGCGGCCGCCCGCATCAGTTGCACCAACAACCTCAAGCAGATCGGCCTGGCCCTGCACGGCTACCACGACGCCAACAACATGTTTCCGTCCGGCTACGTCGATGGCAACACGAACTCCGCCAGCACGCCCGACAACGACGTGGGGCCGGGCTGGGGCTGGGCGTCGATGATCCTGCCCTACGTCGAACAGGGCAACGTCTACAACCAAATCAATTTCAGTCAGGGCGTGGGACTCGGAAGCAACACGTCAATCTCCCAGCTGCCTCTGAAGATCTTCCAATGTCCGTCGGATCCCTACCCGCAGAGCTTCACCGTTTGGCCGACCAGCGTCGTGGTGGCGCACGGCAACTACGTCGGTTGCAACGGCTGGGTGGAATGCTTTAGCAACGCCGGCGGCAACTACCAGCCCAGCAGCGACGGCGGCGCCGCCGAAGACGGAGACGTCGGCGGAACCGGCCCGGCCGGCGACGGCCTGTTTTATCGCAATAGCCACAATCGCGTCGCCAACGTCACCGATGGTCTGAGCGAAACAATCATCGTCGGCGAGCGCTGCAGCACCCATTCCCCCTCCACCTGGACCGGCGCCGTGACCGGAGGAAGGTGCCCCGCCTGGATGGCGTCACAACCCTGGACCGCCCCCTACACCCCTCCCGGCCAGGCGCCCAATTCCGGAAATGGGACCGCCTACGACAATGCGGACTACGACGAAGCCCTGGTCCTCGCCCACGGCAACGCCACGCACCTACCCTGCGCGGACCAACCGTTCTACGATCCCGATACGTTTTGGAGCATGCACACGGGACCGGGAGCGAACTACCTGTTCGGCGACGGCTCGGTGCATTTCATCACCCAGGGAATCGATCCCTACACGTATCAGCACCTCTGCACCATCGCCGGCGGCGAAACGCTCGGTAATTGGTGATCGTCCCGTTCCGGCCGAGGAGTTCCGCCATGCGCAGTTCGACGATGTTTGCTGGTAGCGCTTTGCTTGCTGGCGTGTGAGGGCTGCGGCAAGACGAAATCGACGGACGAGCTGATTACGGACCTGAAGTCGCCCCAGGCCCAAGAGAAAGACCAGATGAGCGCGGTTCGCCTCTTGCCGCGGCGAAAGGGGGATGCGGCCAAGGTCATTCCCGCGCTGATCGAAGCGCTCGGGGACAAGTCGGACAACATCCGCCAGGGGGCCGCGATCGGGCTTGGGTCGTTCGGGGAACAGGCCAAGGACGCGGTCCCCGCGCTCGAGGCCATGCGGAGCGACCCCGACGTCCGGGTCCGCGAGGCCGTCGGCATCGCCCTGTCGCGCATCGATCCGACCCAGTTCCCCAACCCCCGCACGCCGCGGCCGGCGCCGGGAAACTGATGGGGACGCGGCGGCGTGGAACATCGAAGCGAACGCCGCCGCGACTCCTTGACACACGCCGAGGCTCTGCCATAATTCACCCTCCCACGCCCTTCCCGTGGAGGCGCGCATGGCCAGCCCCACGTCCCCCGAAGCCGCCGGATGGACCTGGGCGCACCGCTACGTCCAGTCGAACCTCGTCGTCGCACTCTTCGCCGGTTTTGTTTTTTTCCTCCTTCTCCGCAATCTATTGTCTCTGGAGGCGCGGGAGATCGCCGCCGCCGTCGCGCTCGCCGCCTGGCAATCGTGTTTCCTCGCGTGCGTCTTGGGCCGGAACCGACTCCCCTGGCTCTGGCCGGCCGCGCGAACCGCCGCCGTCGTCCTCTTCGTCGGCTGGCAGCTCTTCTTCCTCTTCGCCCGCAACGCGCTGGACTTCTGGTACACGCCGCTCCGCCACTGGTGCGTGAAGCAGGAAATGTGGGAGCACGGCGTCGGCCCACTCCTCGATCCGTTCAACGACGCCGCCGACCGCTATGCGAATTTCAACGGCATCGACCAGGACTGGAAGATGTTCGCGCCGCCGTTGGCCCGCTCGGACCCCTTCCTGGCGGTGCGGCTCGAATTCAGCGACGGCAGCGACGAACTCGTCCTGTCTGACAACGAACCCAATCCGCGGGCGTTCTTTCGCTTCGGCGGCTGGCGGCAACGCCGGCTGGAAGACCATCTGGTCTGGGACAAGGCACCGCATTCTGTCCGCCGCCTACGTGCGCTGGTCCGTCCGCCGCTGGGGCGAACGCCGTCCCGGCGATTCGCGCACGCCCCGGCGCGTCGAGCTGCTCCGCCGCGACGTGAGCTTCCCGGCGCCTGGCGCGGACCCTGCCGCCTTCGGTCCCGTCGAGGTTTCTTCCCTCGGCGCGTACCTCCCCGACGGGAGTCCCGCCCCATGAACCGCGCCTCCCGCCTTCGAACCGAGTCGCAGTCTTTTGCGATACCTGTACGACTTTTGGAGTCGCCCGGTCGCCGCCGAGCCGCTGGCCCTGTTCCGCATCCTCATCGGCCTCATCCTTCTGCTGTCGCTGCTCACCAGCCTGGGTCCGCGGTCTGGCGCTGGATCTTCGGGCCGGACGGCCTCTATCCGGTTCGCGCCGCGATCGACGGGCAGCGCAGCGGCCGGACTTCCCTGCTGCTGGGGCCGGCCAACCTGCCCCTCCTCGAAGAGTACCTGCCCGACGACTGCGCCACGGCCTGGCGGGACTGGTGCGACGTGCCGGAACACGCGAGCCGACTGTTCGCCGTCCTGGTCGCGGCCGTCGCGTTCCTGACCATCGGCCTGTGTACGCGCACAGCCACGGTGGTTTCCTGGGCGCTCTTCGTCAGCTTCAACCACCGTCTGTTCGCGCTGATGAACGGCGGCGATTCGGTGATGCGTTGCGCCCTCTTTTATCTCCTGTTCGCCCGTTCGGGCGCCGTCTGGTCGCTGGATCGCTTGCTCCGGCGGCCGGCGAACCCGCGGCCGGTCCTGGTCCCGGCCTGGCCGGTGCGGTTGATGCAGATTCAGCTCGCCCTCATGTATTTCTTCACCGGCCTGTCAAAGATCGGCGGAGACTGGCTCGACGGCGAGGCGGTCTACTGGGTCCTCAACGACGTTGCCGTGGCCCGCTGGCCGTACCACTGGCTGCCGATCCCGCTGGCCGTCTGCCGGCTGCTGTCGTGGGGGACGCTGATTTTTGAGATCGGGTTTCCGTTCTTCGTCGTGATAGGCCGGCGGCGGCGCTTCATCGTGGAGGTGCGCGGCAAAAGCTCGGAGGAAGGGTTTCGGCTCGTGTGGACGCTGCCGGCCCTGCGGCCGTGGGCGCTGCTGGCCGGACTGGCGTTTCACCTCGGCATTCTGATCCACACCGAGGTCGGCTGGTTCAGTCCGGCGACGGCGGCGTGGTACGCGCTGTTCCTGTCCGGCGACGGGGTGCGGAACTTCGTCCAGCTGCGCTGGGCGCGCAGCGAGCGGGGTTGCGTCAGCGCCCCGAGATGCGATTCAGCCACCGAACCACGTCTCGGGGCGTCTGACGCAACCCCGCTCGCCTAGATGACGCAACCCCGCTCGCCGGGATTATGCGCTCTTCTGAATCTTGTCCACCGGCGGCTTCTTCTCGAACAGCGTCGTCTCGCCGCGGACCACAGCCTCGGTCACCGTGTAGGTCGTCTTCTGCTCGATGTCGGGCAGCTCGAACATGATGTCCGTCATCAGCTCCTCGACGATGCTGCGCAGGCCGCGGGCGCCGGTGTCGCGTTCCTTGGCCTTGCGGGCGATCTCGCGCAGCGACCCCGGCGAGAACTCCAGGCCGGCGCCCTCCATCTCGAACAGCTTCTGGTACTGCCGTGTCAGGGCGTTGCGCGGCTCCGTCAGGATGCGCACCAAGGCGTCCTCGTCCAGCGGGTCGAGCGGCGCGATCACCGGCAGCCGGCCCACGAACTCCGGGATCATGCCGAACTTAATGAGGTCGGCGCTCGTCACCTTGCTCAGCATGTGGCCGAGGTTCCGCTCGCGGTCCTCGGGGCTGGCGCCGAAGCCGATGGCGCCGCGGCCGAGCCGCCGGCGTGATGACGTCGTCCAGACCCACGAAGGTGCCGCCGCAGATGAAGAGGATGTTGGTCGTATCGACCTGGATATATTGCTGTTCGGGGTGTTTGCGGCCGCCTTGCGGGGGGACGTTGCTGACGGTGCCTTCCAGCATCTTCAAGAGCGCCTGCTGGACGCCTTCGCCGCTCACGTCGCGCGTGATGCTGACGTTCTGGCTGGTCTTGGCGATCTTATCGACTTCGTCGATATAGATGATGCCGCGCTGGGCCGCCTCGATGTCGAAGTCGGCGGCGTGCAGCAGCTTCAGGAGCAGGTTCTCCACGTCTTCGCCGACGTAGCCGGCCTCGGTCAGCGTGGTGGCGTCGCCGATGGCGAAGGGCACGTCGAGGATCTTGGCCAGCGTGCGGGCCAGCAGCGTCTTGCCGCTGCCGGTCGGGCCGATGAGCAGGATGTTGCTCTTCTCGACCTCGACGTCGCCGCCGCCCTGGTCGACCAGGCTGAGCCGCTTGTAGTGGTTCTGCACGGCGACGGCCAGCGAGTGCTTGGCGCGGTCCTGGCCGGTGACGTACTGGTCGAGCCGTTCCTTGATGGAGCGCGGCGTGGGGATGTGGGTGAAGAGGGCCTTGGACCCGCCGCGGCGCCGCTTTTCCTGGTCGATGATCGACTGGCAAAGCTCGATGCACTCGCCGCAGATATAAACGTCGCCCGGCCCCTCCACCAGAGGGCCGACGTCGCGGTAGCTCTTCCGGCAGAAGGAACAGAAGGCGTTGCGGTTGCGGCCGGCGCTCCCGGCCGTCGGCTTCCGTCCTCCCGGCCCCGAGTCTTTCGTCGGCATGCGGTCTCCTTTACGGTCGGCCCCGCCTGGTCCCCAGGCCGGGGGCGATGGTCGGCGTACCAAGGTTTTAAGGATGGTTGGTGGATGGTGGATCGTGGTTGGACCAGACTGTCCTTCGCTTATCTTCTTGTCCAACCACGATCCACCATCCACCAACCACGCTGAAGTGGCTGCCTCACAACGGGTTTGTTCGATCCCATTTCGGATTTTACGGGGCGGCGGAAAGGTCCGCAAGGACTTTCGCCGGTTCATTCGGGCCGGACGCCGTTGGCGGGCGGCGTGCGGCGGACTGTCGGTCGGCCTCGGAGCGGGCGGCCGGGGCGGCGGGGGCTTCACGCCCGGAAGCAACTCGCCGCCGAGGACGGCGCGGAGACGGTCGAATTCCTCCTGGCTGATCTCTCCTCGTTTATACAATGCCCGGTAGTGAGCAAGCTGGTCGCTGGCCGACATCGGTCGTTCGCCCCGACGGACCCAGCGGCGGACCAGTTCGATGACCAGGGCCGCCGCCAGCAGGGCGACGGCCAGACAGGTTCCGTAGAACAGAAGCTCCAGCCACGCGCCCGCCACTCCCAGCGGGACGGCGGTTGGACCGTCGGAATCATACGCGCCTCGCACGGACGGTCGGGGCGATCCCAGCGTGTACCGAGAGCGCCGGCCCACGCCTCCCGCTCGTGCCCTCTATTATAGCGCCCCCCTCGTTAGGGGAACGAAAATCCGCTCCGCCCCTTCGGGGGCCGGTCGACGGCGGCCGCCGCTACAGCACGCACATCGGGACGCTTGCGTTCACCCGGCCCGGTTCGGCGCCGGGAAAACGGCTCGCGGTCCCGGAGAGACTCCATGAAACACATCCTGGCCGTTCTCGGCCCGACCACGTGGCTCGCCCTGTTGACGACTTTCGGCGTCGGCCTGGCGTCGCAGGCGACCGGCGGCCTGCGCAGCGCCAACGGGACGATTTACCTCCTGCACTTCACGCTGGGCCTGTTCTCGGTCCTGTTCGCGCTCGGCGTTCACTGCTTGATATTCATTTATTTCCTCGGCACCGGCCGGTGGGTGAAAGAGGTGACCTTGGCCTACGGCATGCCCGACGAGCCGCTGCACGAAACAGACGCGCGAACTGAAACGGCGGACGTTCCCGCCGGCCCTGTTCGCGATGCTGATTGCCGATCGCAACGGCGTCGGCGGGGGAGGCGGTGCGGTGGAGCGACTGGCACTGGACCCTCCACCTCGGCTTGGCCGTCGCCACGCTGGCGATCAACGCCTGGGCCTTCTGGGTCGAGTACCGCAACGTGGCCATCAACGCCGACGTCATCGACGCCGTGATGCGCGAGGTGGACCGCATCCGCGCCGAGTTCGGATTGCCGAGCAACACGGAGGCGCTGCGGCAGGAACGCGAAGGGTTCAGCGCTGGCGGTCCCCCGTCACGAGAGGTAGGATAGGACTGTATTGACCAGCCCCGAGCGCGAGCGAGGGATTGGCGCCGGCCCCCCTCGCTCGCGCTCGGGGCTGGTCGAACGGGATCGCGATTTCTAGCGCAAACCATCGCCGCCGCGTCCTCCTCGAAAGTGCGCCGCCTCAACTGATTGGGAGCCGCCGATGACGCCAACGCTTCTGACCGTCGTGCTTGCCGCCTTCCTGTCCGGCGACCCGACGCCGACCGACGCGGCGCCGCGCAAGCCGAACCCGCTGGCGCCGAGTCTGCCGCAGCTGACTCCGGACGAGGAAAACCAGCTCGACAAAATCATCGACCGCTTCATGCTCTTCGACACCGGCCAGCTCGCCGGCGACGAAGGCAAGAAGGCCCTGAGCGACTTCGAGAAGCTGGGGCCGGAGGCGATCCCCGCCCTGATCCGCGGCATCAACCGCGCCGCCGTCATGGAGAACAGCTGTCCCACGCTGGTCATCGCCAAGAAGTTGAGCCGGATGCTGGCGGCGTCCAACGACGACGAGCTGCTCGACTTCGCCTACGACAACATCGCGGCCGGCATTGAGCGGTCGCAGCACATGCGGGTCCTTCAAGATCTGCGGGTGATGTGCATGTTGCGCCGCAACGCCCTGATCCGTCTGGCGGAGAGGACCGGCGTGAAGGCGCCGCACAAAATGACGACCGCGGAGCTGGCCGACGCCATGGCCCGCGACAGCGGCGATCGGCTGAAGATGGAGCTGATGGAGCTGGGGCAGCGGAAGGGGCCGGACGCGCTGACCGGCCTGATCGCGGCGGCCGGCAACAAGGATCAGGACGTGCAAAAGCTGGCCCTGGACCTGCTGGTCGGCCAGATGGCGGCGCAGGGCATCGAGGTCGTGCAGACGGAGTTGCGCGACGAACACATCGACGCACGGCGGGCGGCGGCGCGGGCGGCGGCGAAGTTCACCAGCTTGGCCGGCGACCTGATCGGACTGCTGGCCGACCACGACGCCGACGTGGCCGAGGCCGCCCACCAATCGCTGGTGAAGATCAGCGGCGGCCAGGACTTCGGGCCGGCGTCGCCGTCACGGTCGGACGTCGAGACGGCCCGGCGGAAGTGGCAAGCCTGGTGGGACAAGGAACGCGGCCAGTGACGAAGGGGCTGTGCGGCGAGTCGGTTCCCACCGGAACGTTTCAGTCGCTCCTCAAAGCGGCCGGAGTCGGGAAGCCATAAAGGTACACTCCGATGGTTGATCTCCCCTACTCCCTGGTGATCGAGGCGACCGTGGAACCGGACTTCTTCGGTTTCTTCTCCCTGGACCTGGAAGGCTTCACTGGCGTCGGGCGCTCCGTCGAAGACTGTCTGTTCCAGGCGCGCTGGGGGATGAAGGAACACGTCGAGCTGCTGGCCGAGCAGCAATTGCCGATTCCCCCGCGCAACCCAAACCCGGTCGTCGTCATTCGCAATGAGAAGTAGGCCGCGGCCGCATCTGCTTGAACACCTTTCTTCGGCATCCAGACAGACCGGAAACGACCGGCCGGGGAGTCGCCCCGCCCGTTTTTTCGTAAATCTCAGGGTACGGCGACAGAATAACCAAACAAGCGCGGCGACTTCCTCTCCGCTTCCTCCTCCGTCGGGAGAACCCGGCCATGCGCGTCGCATACGTCCTTCTGCGGTGCATTGGCAAGGCGGCCGTGAAGAACGTCGTCAACCTCCTCACCTTCGGCGTCGGCGGCGACATCCTCGTCGATGCGTGGGAAGCCTGGAAGGAAGCGACGAAAGAAGAGGAGCGCCCGGCGCAGGTGGAGGCCATCGCGCAGCTCACCGCGAGCGAACTCCGGGAGGAGGTTACGCAGATCATCCGGGAGGAGGCGGCCTCCTTGCCGCCGGAGCAACAGGCGCAGGTGGCCACTTACCTCGGCCAGGTGCCGGCTTCGATCCGCCGCAGTCTGCGGCGGCCAAGCGACCCGACCGGCCGGACCACGGGACCGGGATCGTCCTTTCGCAAGCCGGAAGACCTCCTGCCGCTCCTTCCCGCCCGCCTGCCGCGGTTCAAGCGTGGCGACCGGCCGTTGGCCGGCGTGGACTGGGAGCTGGAAGAGTTGCTCGGCGCCGGCGGTTTCGGGGAGGTGTGGAAGGCGCGGAACCCGCACTTCGACGGCATCGCCCCGGTGGCGCTGAAGTTCTGCCTCGACCCCGCCGCGAAGGAACGTCTGCTCAAGCACGAGGCGCGGATCATCAACCAGGTCATGCAGCAGGGCAAACACGAGGGCATCGTGCCGCTGCTTCACACTTACCTCAGCGCCGACCCGCCCTGCCTGGCCTACGAGTACATCGACGGCGGCGACCTGGCCGGACTGCTTCAAGGCCGTCGGCGCGGCCATTTTCCGGGGCCGGAGGCCGCGCTGGTCGTTCAGCGTCTGGCGAAGATCGTCGGCTTCGCCCATCGCATGAATCCGCCGATCGTCCATCGGGATCTCAAGCCGGCCAACATCCTGGTCAAACCCCGGCCCGGGCACGAGGTCGGCCTGTGGATCACCGACTTCGGCATCGGCGGCCTGGCCATCGAGCAGGCGGTGGCGCAGTCGCGCGGCGGCACGAAAACCGCGGCGTTCCTGGCGTCGGCCGTGCGCGGCGCCTACACGCCGCTGTACGCATCCCCGCAGCAGATGCGCGGCGACGCGCTGGCCCACCCCAGCGACGACGTGTACGCTCTCGGCGTGATCTGGTATCAGCTGCTGACGGGCGATTTGACGGTCGGCCGGCCGGGCGGGGAGGCGTGGAAGAAGCGGCTGGGAGAGCGGGGCATGACGCCGGCGCTGCTGGGCGTGCTGGCGTCTTGCTTCGAGGACCAGCGGGACGACCGACCGGGCGACGGCATAGAGCTAGCCGCGAGTCTAGCGAAGGCGCTCGGAAGACAGGTGCCCGACTCGGAAGCCGTACCATTGCCGAAAGCGGTCGCCGTGGAAAAATCATCGACTCCCCCGCCGAAGACGGCCGCCCTGCCTCCTCGTACGGAACCGCAGCGAGTTCCCAAGGAGATGGACCCGAGGCCGGCGACGCTGCGGCACGAGCCCGAGCAAGCACAAGGGGAACGACAAGCGCTTCCCGCACCACAACCGCGGGCGGCGTCCGGAAAGTCCCGACATGGGGACTGGCTGGTGAGAGGTTTCGTCGTGCTGGCGGGCGTCATTGTCCTCGCACTTCTGATGGTGGGTGGCTGGGCTTGGATCGCCCGTGCGCCGGCACCAATGTCTTCGGCACCGGCACTAATGAAAGGGGTACCAACGCCGGCACCGCCAGAGGTTAAGAAGACAAAAGGCATAATCAAAAGCGTCAATACACATCGCGAAACCCGCAATAGGACGACCGCCAATGGAGAGACCTTTCCGGTCACCAAGCTTGTTGCCGAGATCGTGGTGACTGCGGACGGCAACGACGCCACCTTCGTGTTCATGGTCGCAGACGCCGAAATCCAGTTGGACGGCGAGCGCGCCACGATCTATGACCTCGCCGCGGACCAGACAGTCACGGTCACTACGGACAATGACGGCAAGGTAATCAAGATCGAAGGTCATCAAGACCGATCGAATAGGCCCATCCCATAATTGCTTTAAAAGCACTCCGATTTAGTGTTTTGCAAGGCCGGGAAGCCAAGCCAAGTAAAGGCCGTGTTCCGGTTCAACACCGCCGCGTCGCCCACGCCGCATACAGCGTCATGCCCTGGTAATCGCGGACGAACCCCGCCGCCTCCAGCAGCTCGCGGCCCTCCGTCGTCGTCACCGGCCGGCCGTTCCACTCCTCGACGTTGAGCTTGTGCCGCGTCGGTCCCCGACCGCACAGCTCCGGTAGACATGCGACCGCCGCCGTCACGTCGTCGCGGCTGGCGCTGGCCAGCACCGTGAGCCGGCGCCCCTGCTGTTCCACGAGCAGCACCGGCCGGCCCGCCCGCAACGTCAACCAGTTGCCCGGCCGCCGCAAGAGCGACCGTACGCCGCCGTCCAGCAGCCGCACTTGCGAGAATACGTGGGCGCGTCTACGATCCAATCCATAGCGGAAGCGCAAAGGGCCGTGATTGAGCGGATGTTCTCATGGTCAGAGGCCCGGATGAAGTTCAGCGAACTGGTTCGCTTGCTGGAGGCGAACGGCTTCACCCTGGTGCGACAGAAGGGTTCTGTCCGCTATTACGGCAAAGCCGGATGGCCGAATCTGGTCCGCGTGGACTTCCACGGAACTAGGGAGGTTCCTACAGGAACGTTTCAGGCGATCCTCAAGGCGGCTGGGATTCGGAAGCCATAAAGGAAGACCCCGATGGTTGATATCCCCTATTCTCTGGTGATCGAGGCAACGGAAGAACCGGACTTCTTCGGCTTCTTCTCCCCCGACCTGGAAGGCTTCACCGGCGTCGGGCATTCCGTCGAAGACTGTCTGTTCCAGGCGCGCTGGGGGATGAAGGAACACGTCGAGCTGCTGGCCGAGCGGAAACTGCCGATTCCCCCGCGCAACCCGGACCCGGTGGTCGTCATTCGCAACGAGAAGAAAGCCGAGGTCGCGTCCGCCTGAGCGCCTCCGACCGTCATTTCCACGCCGCGTACAAGGTCATGCCCTGGTAGTCGCGGACGAACCCCGCCGCCTCCAGCAGCTCGCGGCCCTCGGTCGTCGTCACGGGCCGGCCGTTCCACTCCTCGACGGCGAGCTTGTGCCGCGTCGGCTCACGGCCGCACAGCTCCGGCAGGCACGCGACCCCCGCCGTCACGTCCTCGCGGCTGGCGCTGGCCAGGGCGGTGAGCCGCCGCCCCTGCTGTTCCACGAGCAGGATCGGCCGGCCCGCCCGCAACGTCAACCAGTTGCCGGTTCGCCGCAAGAGCGACCGCACGCCGCCGTCCAGCAGCGGTACGTCGAACGGAGCGCCGGCACCGTACAGGTTGGCGGGGTCGAGACTATTCAGCAGCACGACCGGGGCCGCCGCCGTGGACGGCAGGCAGAGGTCTTGCAGCTGCGCGCGGCTTCCGGCAGAGCGAACTGAGCGCCCGACAGGCCTTCCACGAAATAACCGCGCCGTACGTCGCCCGCCAGTTCCATCCGGCTCAGCACCTCGTACAGCACGCGCCACGGCGGCGCCCACGGATCGAGCAGCGCCATTTCCCGCGCCACGACGCCGTAGCGGTGCAGTAGAAGCGACGCCTGCGCGACGGCCTGCCGCTCCGGTTCCGGCCGGCCCCACGGCACGACCGACCACCGGCCCTCCGGCGAGAAGCCGGCGCGGCGCAGCGCCCGCAGGGTTGGGAGAGAGAACCGCACGCCGGCGACCGATTCCGCCGGCACGACGGCCGCCTCATCCCCCCTGCGGGCCACGTCGAAACGGTCGTTGGTGACGAGGCCGCGCCGGGCCAGGATCCATAGGGCGGCGCGGATCGTTCCTGGTGACATGCCACTGTCAGCAGTGATATCGGTCACGAACGACGCCCCGCGCCGCCCAAGCTGTTCCAGCACGCGAAGGACGTCGTCTCCCAGCGCCGACAGGTCCGGCCCTCCCGGCGGCGCCAGCTGCGGCAGCATCTCCCGCCCGAGGAACGTCAGCAAGCCGCCCTCCTGCGCCACCCACACGCCGGCGCCGCCCGCGACCCACTCGTCCAGCCAGCGCGGCTCATAACTCGGTACGCGGATCGGCAATACCGTCTGCTCCCAAAGGTCCGCCGGCAGCGCCAGCCCCTGCAAGCGGTCCAGCGCATCGGCCAGTCCTTCGGCGCCGCCGGTGCGCGCGGAGGGGTGGGCGCCCTGCCAGCGCAGCAGGAAGTCAGCGAACTGTTGCGGCGGACACGCGACCACTTCGCGCCGCGCAGGGCCAGGCTGCCGCGCTGCACCTGCTCCAGGTTCTCCGGCGCCGACCACTGCAACGGCCCCGCGTCGTCGGCCCGCACCGGCGTCGCCCGGCCCGTCCGCGTCCACTCCTCCAGCTGTCGTTGCGCCCATTCCGGATCGAACGGGTAGCGATTCAGCACGTCGCGCAGGCCGACCAGGGCGTGCGTCGCCAGGAAGCGGCCGAAGATCACCGCCCCCGACGCCCGCGCCTGCTCCGGTTCGGCGCCGTCCAGGCCGAACGCCTGGCAATAAAGCGCCTCCTCTTCGGCGGCGACCCAGCGCACCGGCTCCCGGCCGCCCGGCAACTCGATGCGGCGGGCGCGGCCATCGGCCTCCAACTCTTGCAGGAACGCGGCCATCGGTCCTTCCAGGTCGGCCGGCGCCAGGTCGCCGAGGCGGCGCAGCCATTCCGCCGCTTCCGTCGCGGTGCGCGGCGGCGTCCCCAGGCCGCGCAGCCGTCGCTCCACCTGATGGATGGCGCGCGGATCGAGAAGATGCGCCTGCCGCTCCGGCGCGACGAGTTGCTCCAGCAGGCGTTTATCCAGCCCCGCGGCGCCGGCGCCTTCCGCTTCCGTCCCGTCGTATTGGTACTGGAAAGCGGCGTTGAAAGAGAACAGCAGGCCCGACGCGAACGGCGACGGTGTCTCGGCCCACCGCGTCGCCACGGCGACGCTTCCATCGCGTATATCGGACAGCAATTGTTGCAAACGAGGCACGTCGAGATGATCGTGGAGGCACTCGCGGAAGGTCTCGACGACGACGGGGAAGTCGGCGTGGCGGCGGCAGACTTGCAGCAGGTCGCGGCCGCGCAGCCGTTGCAGCCACAGTGGCGCCCGCTTGCCGGCCTGGCCGCGCGGCATCAGCAGCGCCCGCGCCGCGTTCTGCCGGAACCGCAGCGCGAACAGCGGACTGTCGGCCAGTTCGTCCAGGACCATCGCCTCCAAGTTCTCCGGCGTCAGGCCGTCGAATACATCCAGAAGCGGCTCGTCCATGTCGGTGAAGCGCAGCAATACGCCGTCGTTATGGTGCATGGCCTGCGGCCGGTAGCCGAGCCGCTGCCGCAACCGGGCCTCCAGCACCAGCCGCAAGGTCAGATGCAGCCGCGACCCCAGCGGACTGAGTACCACCACCTGCCAGTCGCCGAGTTGGTCACGCGACGCCTCCACGGCCAGCGTCCGATCCGTGGGCAGCGTCCCCGTTGCGACCAGCTGCCGTGTGACGTGCCAGCGCAGGTTGCGGGCCGCAGTGACATCAAGATGACACTCGCGCTGAAGCCAGTCGAGCAGGTCGTCGGAATCGAGGCGGTCCTTCAGCTCGCGCAAGAACGCGCCGATCGCCAGGCCGAGGTCGTAGCTGCGTCCGCCGCCTTCTCCCCTCCAGAAAGGGACCGTAGCCGGAGCGCCCTCGGCCGGCGCCACGACGACGCGGTCGGCCTCGATGCGCTCCAGACGCCAGGCGTTGGTGCCCAAGAGGAAGGCGTCGCCGACGCGGCGCTCATAGATGAATTCCTCGTCCAGTTCGCCGATGCGAAGGCCGGCGCCGGTGTAAGCGGCGTACTGGCCCACGTCGGGGATGACGCCGCCGTTGATGAGCGCGGTCGGACGGCTGCCCGGCAGGGCGAGGAGGCGGTTGTGAACGCGGTCCCAGCTGACGCGCGGCTGGAGCGCTTCCAGAGTCGCCGACTCGCCCAACCGATACCGCCCACTAATCATCTCCAAAGTCGTCTCGAACGCCTGCGGCGATAGGTCCCGATAGGGATACGCCCGCCGCACCAGCGCGTACAGTTCCGGCACGTTCCAGTCATCCATCGCCGCCAGCGCCACGAGTTGCTGGGCCAGCACGTCCAGGCAGTTGACCGGCGTGCGGATCGCCTCGACGCGGCCGGCGAGCATCTCCCGCGCTAGCACGGCCTGCTCCAGCAGATCGCCCGCCGTCTTCGGGATGAGCCGGCCCTTGCTGCGCTGGCCGACGAGGTGCCCCGCCCGGCCGACCCGCTGCAACGCCCGCGCCACGTTGCCCGGCGACGCCACCTGGCAGACCAGATCGACCGCCCCCATGTCGATCCCAAGCTCCAGCGACGCCGTCGCCACCACGGCCGGCAATCGGCCCTCCTTCAACGCCCCCTCCACCTGCTGGCGCACCTCCAGCGACACGCTGCCGTGGTGGGCGCGGGCGACTTCCTCCCCGTCGTTGAGGAACGCCGTGATGCGCTCCACGGATCGGCGGTCGTTGGCGAAGACGATGGTGGAGCGGTGCTCGCGGATCAGGTCGCCGAGCCGGCGGTAGATCGACGGCCACACCGACCCCTCCGGCATCGGCCCGAACTGCTCCACCGGGCTGACGACCTGCAAGTCCAGGTCCTTGCGTAATCCCGCATCCACGACGGCGACCGGCCGCGGAACGAGCCGCCCGTCCGGGTCCGGCTCCGCCCCGCCGAGGAACCGCGCCACCTCATCGAGCGGCCTCTGCGTCGCCGACAGGCCGATGCGCACGAAGCCGTTCGGATTGATCGCCGCCAGCCGTTCCAGCAGCAGCGCCAGGAAGACGCCGCGCTTGTTGGCGCAGAGGGCGTGGATCTCGTCAATGATGCAGTGCGTGACGCCGCGCAACGTGTCGCGGCGCGCGAGGTCAGCAATAAATGCAGCGATTCAGGAGTGGTAATGAGGACGTGCGGCGGTCGGCGGATCAGTCGCTGCCGTTCGGCCTGCGGCGTGTCGCCGGTGCGGACGGCGGCCTCCAATGCGGGCAGATCAAAGCCCATGCGGCGGGCCGTCTCGGCGACGCCTTCGAGCGGCTGTTGCAGGTTGCGGGCGATGTCGTTGTTGAGCGCCTTGAGCGGCGAAACGTAGAGGACGCGCACGCCGCGGGACGATGATGGTTCCTGCCGCCAGAGACGGTCGAGGCAGGCGAGGAAGGCGGCCAGCGTCTTGCCAGATCCGGTCGGCGCCAGGATGAGGGTGTGTCGGCCGGACGCGATCAGCGGCCAGCCCTGCCGCTGCGGCGCCGTCGGTTCGCCCAGCGCGGTGCGGAACCATTCCCGGACGGGCGGCAGGAACAGGTTGAGGGGGTCATTCGAGTCCATCCCAGCATTTGTACCTGAAACCCGGCCAGCGGCGGTAGGTGCGTTGTCCCCTGAAGCCGACCGTGGCACCGACCCGTGCGGACGGGTAGACTGAGCGGTGAGGGCGCACCATGAACCGTTTTGACTTACAGCCAGATGGGTTTCAGCGGCCGGGCATTCGCCCCCGGACCTTGCTGGCCCTGTGCTTCTTGGTGGTAGCCGTCTCTGCGCCTGTCAACTTGCCTCTGGGACTCTTGTGCTGGAATTTCCTGAGTCGCACCTACGGTTCGATTTATGCGGATACCCACGGCGGAGTCGATTTGCTCTTGGCGATGGCCACCCAGACGGCGGGATTCGCCGTACTTTCCCTTCCCGCCTACTACTTCAGTCGGCGATCCTCCAACGCCGGTCGCCGCCGGGTAATCTGGATAATTACGGCCCTCTATCTGGGATTCTGGTTTGGGTGGATGCTCTTCATCCTCGCCTTGATGGCGTTAACTGGAGGGAGTCTGTAGCGCGATATGGCGCTTCCCATACGGCCAGCAGGACCGATCATGACAGAACCCATCTATTCCCACTTATCCGATGCAGCGAAAGGTCAAACTGAGACACTACTCTACCGGCTGTTCCTGAGCGCGAAACGGCTCGACGCGATGATGGGCTCGGCCGCGCACTAGTTTGGGACTGCCTGCCGACGTTCCGCTACAATCAAGAGATGAAGGCATCGGGCCGTCCCATTGCGGGAGGGGCGAGCGGCGGGGTTCATCCCCTCCGTATCCTCGGCGGAAGGAGGCGGTGGTGTCCCGCGTGCGATCCACGACGATCCTGGCGGTGCGGCGCAACGGCGGCGCGGCCATCGGCGGCGACGGCCAAGTGACGCTCGGCCAAATGGTGATGAAGAGCGACGCCCACAAGGTGCGCCGCTTGCACGGCGGCAAGGTGGTGGTCGGTTTCGCCGGCGCCGCGGCCGACGCCTTCGCCCTCCTGGAGCGGTTCGAGGCCAAGCTCAAGGACTACCAGGGCAACGTGCCGCGCCGCCACGGAGCTGGCCAAGGACTGGCGCATGGATCGCATGTTGCGCCGCCTGGAGGCCATGATGGTGGCGGCCGACCGCGACAACTTGCTGGTGGTCGGCGGCACCGGCGACGTGATCCAGCCGACGGACAACATCGCCGCCATCGGCTCCGGCGCCCCCTACGCCCTGGCCGCGGCCCGCGCACTGCTCGCGCACACGGAGCTGACGGCCGCCCAGATCGTCCGCGCCGGCCTGGAAATCGCCGCCGACCTGTGCATCTATACGAACCGGAATATCGAGATCGAGGAATTGTAAGGAATCGTCCAGGAATCCCCCCGTTTAGCCGCGACCCGGAGGGGAGCGCGGGCGACCGCGCTCCCCTCCGGGTCGCGGCTAAACGGAGAACTTGCTATTGGACGAATGGGAGGACAGCCGTGGCTGACCTGACGCCGCGCCAGATCGTGTCGGAGCTGGACCGTTACATCGTCGGCCAGGACGCCGCCAAGCGGGCCGTGGCCGTGGCCATTCGCAACCGCTGGCGCCGTCAGCAGCTGCCGGAAGAGCTGCGCAAGGACGTCACGCCGAAGAACATCATCATGATCGGGCCG
Source organism: uncultured Planctomycetaceae bacterium (assembly GCA_963771935.1). Classification (GTDB taxonomy): domain Bacteria; phylum Planctomycetota; class Planctomycetia; order Gemmatales; family Gemmataceae; genus UBA4732. The sequence continues at coordinate 316,078 of CAVYVK010000002.1, forward strand.
ACCGGCGTCGGCAAAACGGAGATCGCCCGGCGGCTGGCCCAGCTGGTCGGCGCCCCGTTCCTCAAGGTCGAGGCCACCAAGTACACCGAGGTCGGCTACCACGGCCGCGATGTGGAAAGCATGGTCCGCGACCTGACCGAAATCGCCATCGGTATGATTCGTACGGAGCAGCGCGGCCGCGTCGAGACGCAGGCCAAGGAGCGCGTCCAGGACCGGCTGCTCGACCTGCTGCTGCCCAAATCGAGCAACTGGGACCCGGAAAATCAGGAGGAGAACGAGCGCCGCCAGCGCACCCGCGACAAGATGAAGGCCCGGCTGGACGCCGGCGAGCTGGAGGAGCGGCCGGTCGAGCTGAACGTCGAACAGAAAGCCGTCCCGGTGCAGATTTTCTCGAACCTCGGCATGGAGCAGATGGACGTCGATTTCCAGAGCATGTTCGAGCAGCATCATGCCCAAGCAGAACCAGAACCGGCAGATCCCGCTCAAGGAGGCGCGGCGCATCCTGCTCGAACAGGAAACGGAGGCGCTGATCGACCGCCAGGTGGTGGCGGAAAAGGCGGTCGAGCTGGCCGAGAACCAGGGCATGATCTTCGTCGATGAGCTGGACAAGATCTGCGGCCCCGCGTCCACACACGGTCCCGACGTGTCGCGCCAGGGCGTGCAGCGCGACCTGTTGCCGGTCGTCGAGGGCACGACGGTCAACACGCGCTATGGCCCCGTGCGGACGGACCATGTTCTGTTTATCGCGGCCGGGGCGTTCCACCTCTCCAAGCCGTCGGACCTGATGCCGGAGCTGCAAGGGCGATTTCCGATCCGCGTCGAACTGACCGACCTGAAGCGCGAGGACTTCCTGCGCATCCTGACGGAGCCGAAGCACGCCCTGACCAAGCAGTACGCCGAGCTGCTGGCGACGGAGGGCGTGACGCTGGAGTTCACGCCGGACGGCATCGAGGCGCTGGCCGACGTGGCCTTCGAGGTCAACCGCACGACGCAGAACATCGGCGCCCGCCGGCTGCACACGATCCTGGAGCGCGTCGTCGAGGAGGTCAGTTACGACAGCCCCGACGCGGCGGACAAACGCGTCATCATCGACGGCGCCTACGTGCGGCGGCGACTGAACGATGTTATGCAGAATGAGGATCTGAGCAAGTTTATTTTGTAGCGCGTGTTTTCCGGCGATCCGACATGATTCCTTCCACCCAAGGCGAAGACAAGGAGACCGCCCCCGAAACGACGGCGGCCGAACCCGCGCCGGCCGACCTCGCGCCGACGCTCCCGCAGCAGTCGCACGCCCGCGCCGAGGCGGCCGCGCGGTCCAACACCCCGCCCCAGCCGGCGGCGACGTTGCGGCGGACGCCGGAACGCATCGACCGCTATGAAATCGTGCGGCCGCTCGGCCGCGGCGGCATGGGCGAGGTCTACCTGGCCTACGACCCGCTGCTGGAGCGCCACGTCGCCCTCAAGGCGCCGCACGGTGAGTCCGGCGCAGTGCCTGGCCGACCGCTTCACTGAGGAGAGCCGCTGCGCCGCCCGCCTCCGCCACCCCAACCTCTGCCCCGTCTACGACGCCGGCCAATTCGACGGCGCGCCGTTCCTGGCGATGGCCTACATCGAGGGCCGGCCGCTGACCGTCGCCTTTCCGCCGCCACTGTCTGGCGTGCAGGCCGCCGACCTCGTCCGCCGGCTGGCCCTCGCGCTGCACGAGGCCCACACCCAGGGCGTCGTTCACCGCGATTTGAAGCCGTCCAACATCCTCGTCACGGCTCGCGGCGAGCCGGTCGTCGTGGACTTCGGCCTGGCCCGCCGCGACGACGTGCGGACCACACTGCCCGGCCAGGTCATGGGCACGCCCGCCTACATGGCGCCGGAGCAGGCCGTGGGTCGGGTGGACGAGATCGGGCCGCAATCGGACCTCTACAGCCTCGGCGTGGTCCTCTATGAACTGCTGACCGGGCGGCTGCCGTTCGAGGGTTCGGTGGGCGAACGGATCGCCCGGCTGCTGTCGGAGGACGCGCCGCCGCCGTCGCGCTGGCGCCGCCGACCTCAACGCGCGGCTGGAGGCGGTGTGTTTGCGCCGTGGCCCGGCGGCGGGAGGACCGTTTCGCCACGATGGCGGAGTTCGCCGAGGCGCTGGCGGTATGGGGCGACGATGCAGGGCGTCCACCCGCCGCGCCTCCTGCCGCCCGACCGGCGGAGTCGATGCTCGATCCGCGGGCCGCCCAGGACGTGCTGGCGCTGTTGCGCGAGTGGGGCTGGGAGCGGGCGCTGGCGAAGATCAAAACGGACATCGCGACGGCGGAAGGTCCGCGAAAAGAGGCGTTGCGGGTGCTGCTCGGCTGGCTGGCCGGGGAGCGCGGACACTACGACGAGGCGGCCGGCCATTTTCGCGCGGCGGAGTCGGCGCCGGGCCTGTCGGGCTGGGCGCTGGCCGGCCAGGCGGTGGTGGCCCTGCGGGAGCGGCGTCTGTCGGCGGCCCACGAACTGCTGGACCGAGTCGCCCCGACTTCCGCCGGCGACGCGGGACTGCGGGCGACCGTGGCCCACCTGCGCGGGGCCGTCGCCCTTCACGAGCGCCGCCACGCCGAGGCGCTGACCTGGCTGCACGAGGCGCTGGAGGGGATCGCCCCCAGGCCCACCGAGGAACGCGGGTCGGAGGCGCTGGGTTTCGGCGCCGGCCGTGTGCTGGACACGCTTGGCATGGTCCACGCGGCGCGGAACAACTTCCCCGCGGCGTCCGCTTTCTACGCGGAATCGCTGACCGTGAAGAAGCGCCATGGGGACGACGCCGGCCTGGCGCTGACGCAGGGCCAACTCGGTCGGCTGATGCTCGACTGGGACCGGCTCGACGAGGCCGACGCCTACTTCCGCGACGGCCTGGCGATCGCGCACCGCATCGGCGACGAGCGCGGCGAAGCGGTGCTGTACAACCAGCGCGGCCGCGTGCTGCTCGCGCACGGCCGGCCGGCCGAGGCGAAGCCGTTCCTGGAAGAGGCCGTCCGCGCCGCGTCCGGCCGCTGGTCGGGCGTGGAGGCGCATGCGGGGAAGGGCCTGGCCCTGGCCTGGCTGGGCGTCGGCGGAATCGAGGAGGCCGAGGCCGAGGCGCGGCGGGCGGAGGCGCTGTTTCAGTCTTTTTCCACCGCGGAAGGAATTTTTCACGTCCAGGCGGTGTGGGGGGCGATCCGCCGACGCAGGGACGCCCGGCGGAAGCGGCGCGGCGTTTCGAGGACGCGGCCGGCGGCTTCGAGCGGCAGGGCGAACACGCCGACTCCGCCCGGACGCTGCGCGAATTGGGTCGCACGCATCGGGAGCCGGCCCTGGCCGTGCAGGCGCTCCTGGCGGCGCTGGACGAGGCGGAGCGCGGCCGGCGCGACCACCTGCGGGGGCCGATCGAGCGCGATCTGCGGGAGGCGTCGGAGTTGGACTGGGCGCGGCGGGAACTGCGCCGCCGCACGCCGCCCGGCGTGGAGGAGCGCGAGGAGACGGCGACGGTGATCGCGGCGGAGGTGCGGGCGGCGGGCGGCGAGGAAGACTTATCGAACCTAATGCAGATCCGCAATAACCTGGACGCCGACCTGGCGGCGGCGCTGGCGGAACAGGGGGCGGTGGTGTTGCAGCGTCGGGGCGAGGGGTTCCTGGCGCTGGTGCGCGGGGCGGGACACGCCCGGCGCGGCGTGGCGGCGGTGCTGGGCGTGGCGCGGTTCCTGGCGGAGGGGAACCGGCCGCGGCGGGTGCTGGGCTGGCCGCTGTGGCGGCTGTACGCCGGCGTGGCCAGCGGGCCGGTGTGCGTCGGCGAGGTGGGGCCGTGGGATCGGCCGGAGTGGACGGCGGCAGGGCCGGCGGTGCGGCAGGCGGACGAGCTGCGGCAGGCGTCGGGACCGGAGGCGCCGTGCGTGAGCGACGAGGTGCGCCGGCTGGCGGCGGCGGCGGCGTTCACGTTCCGGTCGAAGGGGCCGCAGGTGTGGGAGGTGGCGGGGGCTATCGAAGGCGTGACTTCGTAAACAGGGATCGTCGAGACTTGTCCGGCATTTTTGGTACCGTCCTTGTTTTGCGTTGCTCCGGGAAGGGCCGCGATGGTGGCCCTTCCCATTTCAAGGGCCGGCCGTTATCCTTTTTGCATGGCCAGACTCCTTTTCACCGTCGAGAATCGCTTTGCCATCCGCAACCGGGGCGTAGTTGTCGTCCCTGGAATCGTGGTACAAGGCGACGAGCGTTTCCGCGTGGACGACCCACTAGAGTTGCGCAAACCGGATGGGGTAGTCGTTTTCACTCGCATTGCAGGTCTTGAATGGAGCGTCCCCAGGCAGGCTGACCGCTCCTTTCCACTCCTCCTGCCGATTGAGCTAACGAAAGGGGATGTTCCGGTAGGCGCCGAAGTCTGGTCTGTCGATCCGCCAGCAACGCAAAGCTAGGACAGCCCCGACGCGGCGGACAAGCGCGTCGTCATCGACGGCGCCTACGTGCGGCGGCGACTGAACGATGTTATGCAGAATGAGGATCTGAGTAAGTTTATTTTGTGAAATTGGTTGCCCCAGCGAGCGGCCCGGCGGAATTCCCTTCTATTCGCCCACGGCTGCGTTATCCTATCGCGCAGACGGTTTGTTGCCGGCGGTCGGGAACACGCGGGTTCCAAACGCGCACAACGGAGAACACACATGCGGGCCCATCACCTCGTGTACGGTGCCACCGCCCTTGCGGCGGCCGTTCTGACGGGATGTGTTCTGTCGGCGAGCCAGAGGCCGGGCGCAGAGGCGCGGCTGTGGACGGTGCTGGCGCCATTGGATGCACCAACGAAGGATGCGGAGGAGAAGGCGGAGGAATTCGACTACTTCATCGCCGGAGCAAAGAGACATGGGACGTGCAAAGTGCTGTCGCTCGACTTGGGCAAGGGTGTGAAAATGGAATTCGTGCGGATCAGGGCAGGCAAGTTTCAGATGGGCTCGCCCGATGCGGACAAGGACGCTGACGCCAACGAGAAACCGCGTCACGAGGTGGAAATCACGAAGGACTTCTACCTGGGCAAGTACCTTGTGACGCAGGAGCAGTACAAGGCCGTGATGGGGGACAATCCGAGTTGTTTCTCCGCGTCCGGGAAAAAGGCCAGGGAAGTCGAGGGCTTGGATACGCGGCGATTCCCGGTAGACAGCGTGAGTTGGGACAAGGCGCAGGCCTTCTGCGAGAAGCTAAGCGAAAAGAGCGCACCACACAGTGGCCCTTCCGACCGAGGCGCAATGGGAGTATGCGTGTCGGGCGGGGACGGAGACACGATTCTCTTGCGGCGATGAACTGACCAAGAAAGATGCAAACTTCATTGGGCTCGACCGCACCAGTCCGGTGGACTTTTACCCGCCTAACCCGTGGGGGCTTTACGACATGCACGGCAATCTCTGGGAATGGTGCGCGGACTACTTTGATGAAAAGTACTATGGCAACAGCGAAAAAAGAAACCCAGAAAACGCCGCCACGGCGGAGTTCCGGGTGTTTCGGGGCGGCTCGTGGACCATAGTCCTGATATCGCACTGCCGTTCCGCATACCGACATGGGGACAGCCCCGCCTGTCATTGCGACTTCGTCGGTTGCCGCGTCGCGCTGCGTCCGGACTGACTTGCTAGGCAGAGCCACACCTACCTACGATGACGGCAGCCGCCGTCCGACAGAGCCGGCGGCGGGGAGGACCGATGACCGCGATCCATTCCGACGCCCTGGTGTTCTTCGGGGCCACCGGTGACCTGGCTTACAAGAAGATCTTCCCGGCCCTGCAATCCATGGTCCGCCGCGGCCGGCTCAACGCGCCGGTGATCGGCGTGGCCAAGGCCGGCTGGGACCTCGACCAGTTCCGGGCCAGGGCGCGCGACAGCGTCGAGAAGCACGGCGGCCTCGACCAGGCTGCCTTCGATAAGCTCCTGGGCTTGCTGCACTACGTCGATGGCGACTATAACGACCCGAAAACGTTTCAGAGCCTGCGCCGCGAACTCGGCGCGGCCGAGCATCCCGCTCACTACCTCGCCATCCCGCCGGCCCTGTTCGGCCTGGTGGTGGAACAGCTCGGCAAGTCGAGCTGCGCCAAAGGCGCCCGCGTCATCATCGAGAAGCCGTTCGGACGCAGCCTGGAGTCGGCCCAGTCGCTCAACCGCATCCTGCTCCAAACCTTCTCCGAGTCGGCGATTTTCCGCATCGACCACTATCTCGGCAAGGAGCCGGTGCAGAACCTGCTCTTTTTCCGCTTCGCCAACTCGTTTTTAGAGCCGCTCTGGAACCGCGAGCACGTCGAGAGCATCCAGATCACCATGGCGGAGGATTTCGGCGTGCAGGGCCGCGGCGTCTTCTACGAGGAAGCGGGGGCGATCCGCGACGTGGTGCAGAACCACCTCTTGCAGGTTCTCGCCAACTTGACGATGGAGCCGCCCGTCGGCACGGACAGCGAGTCCGTCCGCGACGAGAAGGCGAAGGTGCTGCGGGCCATCCCGCCGCTGCGGCCGGAGAACGTCGTGCGCGGACAATTCCGCGGCTACAAGAAGGAGAAGGGCGTCGCAGCCGATTCGACGGTGGAGACGTTCGTCGCCCTGCGGCTGGAGATCAAATCGTGGCGCTGGCAGGGGGTGCCGGTTTTCATCCGGGCGGGCAAGTGTCTGCCGGTGACTTGCACCGAGGCGATCGTCCGGCTGCGGCGTCCGCCGGCCCTTTACTCCGAGGCGCCGCCGCCGCCGAACTATTTCCGCTTCCGCGTCGGCCCGCACGTGGCGATCGCGCTGGGAGCGATGGCCAAGACGCCCGGCGAGGCCATGACCGGCGAGCGCGTCGAACTGGTGGCGACCCACATCACCGACGGCCAGGAGATGGAAGCCTACGAGCGGCTGCTGGGCGACGCCATGAAGGGCGACGCCACGCACTTCGCCCGCGAGGACACGGTCGAGGAGGCGTGGCGCATCGTCGAGCCGATCCTGGGCGACGCGACGCCGATTCATGGGTACGCGCCGGGGACGTGGGGGCCGACCGAGACCGAAGAGATCACGCCGCCCGGCGGCTGGCGCGACCCGGTCGTGACGGCGGCGCCGGACCCGACGGCCGGGGGATAAACGACGGCAGCCCGCTGCGCCAGCAAGGGATTCGGTCGAAACCCTTGCTGGCGCAGCGGGCTGTCGGAGTACGCGCCTTTCGGCGCTTCAGCTCTCTTCATACTGGGCGATGCGGTTCACCGCCTCTTCCATGTCGTCGCCGGTGTCGTCGGCTCAGCTTGTACTGCATCAGGAAGGCGTCCTCGCCGCTGTCCTCGTAGAAGCTGCGCAGCACGCGCACGGCCCGGAAACCCTGCGACCGGAAGAACAGTTGCGCCCCCAGGTTCGTCTCGCGCACCTCCAGCGTGATCCGCGTCCGTCGGTGGCTCGACAGTTTGCTGACGAGCTTCGCCGTCATCTGGGCGCCGACCCCCAGCCGCCGGCAGGACGGATGCACCGCGAAATTGAGGATGTGCAGCTTGTTCTTGTGCAGCTCGTAGATCATGAAGCCGACGACCTTCTCGCCCTGCTCGGCCACCATGCCGATGCAGTTGCGCTGGCGCAGGCAGCGCAGGAAATCCTCCTCCGTCCAGGCGTATTCAAAACTCTCCTGCTCCGTCTGCAGCACTTCCGGCATGTCCCGACGGATCATCCACCGGATATGCACGCGAACCTGTTCCTTCTCCGTTCGGTTCGTGCTCATTCCTTTGCTCCTCTCCCCTCCGAGGCGCAAGACCCCCTCCGTGGGCGCCCCACGCTCCCGCAATCCCTCGGTTCCTGTTCCGATTGAACCGGGCGGACGGTCTAGATAGGTCCGGTGGGATGCCGTCGAAGGGGCGGTTCGGGCGGAACCGCGACCTTCAACGCCGCCGGAGTGTAGCAACGACCCCCGCGCCGCTCAAGACCATTACACCCCGCGCCTATGGGGCCGCCGTCCAGGCACGCGCGCCTCCGACGTACTCCAACTCTTCGCCCACAAAGGATTTGCCAGGACCGCCCCAAAAGGGAAGAGAAGCGGGGGAATCCATCCCCCCTTCGACAGCCCTCCTGGCTGCGATACCCACAAGTGGCCGGTTCGGGCGCGACGGGAAAGAGAGCGATAACATACCGGCTTCACGGCCCCTTGGCAAATGTTTTCCGAAAGTTTATTAATCCGAACCACCCCACCCTCGTTCCCACGCAGAGCGTGGGAACGAGGGCGCTGCCGCGCCGCTACTCCGGAACCTGATACCGCCCACGGCTCTTTTCCACCGGGTACTTCAGGACGTTCTTCGCCATCTTGCGACGCACCGTCTCGCTCAGGTCGAGGTCCAGCGCGTTGCATAGGGCGAAAATCAGACAGGAAACGTCCGCGATTTCGTTGGCGACCTGTTCGCGCCGGATCGGGTCGCGCATCTCGGCCCGCGAAGCGTCGTTGTCGATCCAGAGGAAGTGTTCCATCAACTCGGCGGCTTCCACCGTCAGGGCCATCGCCAGGTTCTTGGGGCTGTGAAACGGCTGCCACTCGCGCTCGGCCACGAACCGGGCCATCGCCTCCCGTAGTTCCGCCACCATCGTCGTCTGATCGGACATCGTCGTTCGTCGTTCCTTCCCGGCGCGGACGCCCCGGAAACCTCGCCACGTCGCTTGGTTACTGTGGAAGGACGGGACTATATCCGGCCGGAGCGGCGTGTCAATCGGAAGTCCAGAATACGCCAGCGTCGCGTCGGAGCCGCGACCGTGAGGAAGCGGGGTGCGTCCACGAACCGCGCCCGCTCCCTCACGGTCGCGGCTCCGACGAGCGCCCTGAAGCGCCCAGAGGTATTGCTGCGAGGCGACGTAGAGGACGCCGTTGGCGGCGACCGGCGTCGTGTACATCGGCGCACCGAGGCGCACCCGGCTCAGGAGCTTGGGTTCGTTGCCGGCGGCCATCACGAAGAATTCCGTCTTGTTGCCGAAAAAGAGTTTGCCGTCGGCGACCAGAATGCTGCCCCAGCATTGGGCGCCCGTCTCGTAAACCCAGCGGCGCTGGCCCGAATCGGCGTCGAGGCAGTGGACCCGGCCGGCGATGTCGGGGATGTAGACCAGGCCGTCGGCGATCGTCGCCGAAGCGATGGTGCGGTCCAGACCGTCGTAGGACCAGATCCGGCCGGTCTCGGTGATGTCGCCGGTCTTCGTGGCGTCGATGCAATGGAGCATCCCCCGACCCCGGCCGTGCATCGGATCCTGGCCGATGGCCACGTAGACGCGGTTGTTGTAGAAGACCGGCGTGGCGATGATCTCGCTGGGACCGACGTACAGCCCGTCGTCCTTGTTGGGGCTGAGTCGCTTTCGCTTGTCGCCGTCCGTGTAGTGGATCGGCTTGCCGTTGCGGAACTTGTAGGACGGCGGGTTGCAGTCGTACGACCACACCTTTTTCAGGTAGACCGGCTTGTCCGGGACGGCTTCGAGGGCCTCGAAGGCGTAGCACACGCCGTCCGCGCCGCCGAAGAAAATCAGCGTCTTGTCGCCCACCTTCCCCAAGGAGGGCGGCGACCACTGGCAGTGAAAGATCCGCGAGCTGATCTTCTCGTTTTCCGTGGCCAGCAGGCGGCCGGTTCGCTTGTCCAGGGCGACCAGGGCGGGGGCGTCGGGCGAGACGATCCTCTCATGCGTCTTGTCCACGCCGTTGGAGGTGCCGACGTACAGCATGTCGCCGTGGATCAGCACCGAGCAGCTGGCGGAGTCGTGCGGGCTGACCCGGAGATTGTTGATCAGGTCGTAACGCCAGATCACCTTGGCGTCGGCCGGCGCCGCGTCCCCCGCCGGCTTCGGCTGCCCGTGGACGTCCAGGCACACCACCTCGTCGCCGCTGGTGACCACGTAAACGCGGTCGCCTTCTACGGTCGGCGAAGAGCAGGTGCCGAGGTCCTGGTGATTGAAATACACGCCGGGTTCCAGGTCGGTGCGTTTCGGCGTGATCAGCTGCCACAGCAGTTTGCCCGTGGCCTCGTCCAGGCATTTCACCAGCCCGCAGGCGTTGGTCGCATTGCGCACTGCCGTGCTGAGGGTCGAGGCGTCCGTTCCGACGAAGACGCGGCCGTTGGCGATCGTCGGATTGCCATACGCATAGTTGCCCAGTCGGACGACCCACTTGACGTTTTTCGACGTGGCGAGGTCGTTGGCGGGCGAGCCGGGCGTGAAGGAATCGGGCAGGGATTTCTCGTCCGAGACCATATTGCGGCCGTCGGTCCCGCCCCATTGCGGCCAGTCTCCGCCGAGGCCTGGTGAAAGGCAAACACCGACGGCCAGGCCGAAGCAACACACGAAGATCGCGAGCCGTTTCCCCATCGAAAGATTCCCCCTCGTCAGCCGCAATGCAGGACACGGCCGGCCGTCAGACAACGCGTCGTGCGGAAAAAAGGCGGCGTGGAAGCCCTATCAGGTTGGGCGAGACCAATAAAGAAGTATATCGCGCGGGGATTAAAGGCCAATGAGCAAGCCGGCCCGTGCTGAAGCACGGGCCTACAGGCCGAAGCCCCGTGAACGGGGCTGAAATCCCAGGCAGCCCGGTTTACCGGGCTTCGGCGTGTAGGCCCGCCGTTCACGGCGGGCCGGGCTTCTTCGCCTCGTCCGCCGCTTCAAACTGCACCTCGCTGATCGTGTGGACCGGGAACAGCTTGTACCCCGCCGGCACGCGGCCGAGCAGCCCCACCAGCTCCGCCGGCTTGCCGTCGATCGTCGTCTTCAGCAACGGCGTCAGCGTCTGCTCGCCGTCCTTGTCCGTCACCGTCCAGGCCGGCTCGTCCTCCGAATCGTTCGCCGTGATCTTCTGGATCTTCGACACGTCCACCTTCAGCGTCTTCTTGAACCACAGCACCGGCGACAGCTGCTCGCCGCCGGCCGTCCGGTACAGCGGCTGCAAATCGGCCACCTTACAGGTCGTCTTTTTCTCCTTGTACACGGTCGTCACCGTGGCCGTGCGGCCGGCCGGCGCCGACGGCGGCTCTGTGGCGGACGGGAAACGCAGGCCGCGGATGCCCTTCGGGATGCCGCCGAGGTACTTGAACTCGGCCACGCCCATCTCGCCCTTGTCCACTTCCGCCTCAAGAACGACTTTGTTGATCCCTTTATAGCCGGTCGGCCCCGTCAGCGTCACGTCGTCGATGGTCTTCGGCCCCGCGGCCACGTGAGCCGTCACCTCTTCTTTATCGTTGTCCCAGTCGAGGGAGCGCAGCCGGTCGAGCGGGATCAGCGTGAGGATGCCGTTCTCGTAGAGCGTCGAATCGTCGTCGCGGAACTCCAGCGCTTCGGGGCCGCCCGGCGCGGCCGGCTTCTCGGGCTTCTCCTTGTCGGCAGCCGGCCCCAGCCACGACAGCCGGCGCGTGCCGACCGTGAACTTCCAGCCCGTCACTTTCTGTTCCTTGCCGGCCGAGTCCACCACGACCAGCGCACCGGCGGCGGCGTCCGGCTTCGGCGGCTCGTCAGCCTGGACGCCCCACCATCCCAGCGCCGGCCGCACACGCCGCCAGCGCCAGCCAGACCCGTTTGTCGCATCGCATCGGACTTCCCCCGTAGGATGTTGCTTTTCGACCCGTATGGGAGCATCGTCGGACCTGCGGGCGCGAGATCAAGGGGGAAAGTCCGGATTGTCGCGCGCCGGCCCTGCATTGCCTGAAAGGGTCCGGCCGTCTAAGATCAACTGCGGACGCGAACCGCCGGTTCGCGTCGCCCGTTTCCATCCCGACCCATGCGACCGCCCCTGGAGACCGCCGTCATGCAAGCACGCCCCCGTAAGAAAAAAGTCCGTCAGTCCCGTTACAGCCGTTGCCCCAAGTGCAACAAGCAAATCCGCAAGCACCAGAAGCGCTGCACGACGTGCCATCGCTTGCAGCCGACCTGAGCCGCGTCCGGGGGGCCGTGAAGTCGGTCCTTGCTTCGTCCGCCCGGGGCGGCCATAATCATACGGTTGGACTCCCCGTCGTTTCTGGAAGGTCTGGTCCCATGGCGACCCCTGACGACTCCGTGGACGACATCTTTCTTCCGGGCGGCCGGCTTCGCTTCGATCTGTTCACCGACCCCGCCCTCGAAGCCCTCAACGAATCGATCCGGCTGGCGCGAGACGCGCTGGGACAGCGTGCGCAGCCCCCACGTCTTCATGGGCCTCCTGTCCAAGCCCGACGCCAGCGTCCACAACTGGGGCGAACGCCTCCAGGCCGACCTCTCCAAGCTCCTCGATCAGTTCCAGGAACTCTTCCACCAGGAAGAGGGCGAAGACGAGGCCGTTCTCGTCCTCAACCGAGAATTCCTCTCCGATAACGTCATTCGCCTGCTGCGCGAGGCGTTCAACCGCGCCAGCGATCACCGCCGCGCCCGGATCACGCCGATGGACCTGCTCATCAGCCTGCTGACGGCGTCCAACAGCATCGTGGCGGAGTGCTTCGAGCGCATCGGCGTCACCGCGGCGAAGCTGACCGAGCTGGCCGTCATGGCGGAACACAACGGGCGCGGCGAAAAGCGATAAGAACATTCACCACAAAGACACAAAGAACACAAAGAAAAAAAGCAAAGAAGACAAAAGGCAGGGTTCCAGGTCTTCACCACTTGGAACCCTGCCTTTCGTCTTCTTTGTGTTCTTTGTGTCTTTGTGGTGAATCTTTACAACCCCGACGCCGGTTTGACCTTGAGGGTCTTTTCCTTGCCGTCGCGCTGGACCACGACGGGGACCGTCGCGCCCGGCTTGACGTAGCCCGCCGCGGTGTACAGATCGACCAGCGTGTCGGTCCAGCGGCCGTCCACCGTCAGCACGCGGTCGCCGGCCTTCAGCCCGGCGGCCTCGGCGGGACTGCCGGCCAGCACCGTCTTGACGTTCACGCCCGCCTCGGCGTCCTTGGCGTCCTTCTCGGCGACGACGCCCCACTCGGCGGCCGGCGCCAGCACCTTCGGCTCGTCCGAGCTGCTGGCCAGGATCGCCGTCATCATCGCCTCCATCACGTTCGGCGGGTTGTAGCCGTTGGGGACCAGCGTCACCGTTTTGGCCTGGTAGTCCAGTGTCATCTTGAACCGCGCGAAGAACGGGTAGCCGACGATGCCGTCGATCGGCCCGCCCAGCTTCTTCTCGAAGGCGTCCGAGATCGCCTGCACGGTCGGATGGTCCATCACGATGGCCGTCAGGTCCTTCACCGCCTCGTCGCCGACTTGCAGCTCCTTGACTTTCACCTCCCCACGCGACCCGAAAACGGTGAAAAGCGGCGCCGGCACGTCCTTGAGAAGGCCCGCCGCGTTCGCCACCTTGTTGTCGAGCAGCAGGATCGGGGCGCCGGTGTCGAAGATCAGCCGGTACGGCCCCTCGCCGTTCACCTTCGCCATCACCGCCATGTGCCCGCTCGGCAGCAGATCGAACGGCACCACCACTGCCTTGACCGGGGCGTCGATCTTCGGAGGAGCGTCCGCATGAACCGCCGGGCCGGCCAGGACGAACAGCAGGGCCGGCGCCAAAAGAAGTCGTTTCATGGTCACAGGCCCTCCCCGGTCTTGAACGTCACGTCCATCGTCTCCTTGCCGCGCTTCACCGTCAGTTTGACCTCGTCGCCGGGCGCCAGCTTGAGCGCGAACTTCTGCACGTCCTCTACACTGGTCACGCTGCGGCCCTGGACGTGCGTGATCCGGTCGCCGGCCTTGAGGCCGGACTTGCCCGCCGGGCCGTCGGACAGCACCGACTTGACCACCGGATATTCGCCGTCCTCGATGTCCGCCAATCCCACGCCGAGGAAGCCGCGCAGGGCGTAATCCGGCTCGGCCTTGGCCCCGCTCAGGGCGCCGAAGAACTTCATGAGCGTGCCCATGATCTCCAGGCCGCCGGCCGCACTGTTGACGTTGTTGCCCAGGCCCATCGGCGGTTTCGGGTCGAAGTCGGCGATCGGCGTCCAGACCATCTTGTCTTTCGTGAAGTCGATCTCCATGCGGAAGTGGGCCAGGATGTTGTAGCCGATCATGCCGTGCAGCTCGACGCCGCCAAGGCCGAGGCCGTTCATGCCTTCCAGCTGGAACGGCTTCTCGATGCGGGCCTTGGCCTTGGGCAGCACCACGCCGCCCTCGATCTCGAAGCGGTCGCAGACGCCCCAGTGCTTGGCGTCGGCATCGACGCCGGCTTTCTTGGCCGCGTCGGGCGCGATGAACAGGGCCGGCGCCCCGGTGTCGAGGATGAAGTTGAACGGTCCTTTGCCGTTGATCTTGGCGCGGACGACGATGTGCTTGACCGCCGTGAGCCGGTACGGCACTTCAAACGACGGCTGCTCCGCCTTGGGCGGATCGTCGGCCCGCGCCGCCGGCGCCAGGCACAACACCGCCAGCGCGGCGCAGGACCAAAACGATTTCATCGAGGATCTCCAAAGGGGATTCGCCAGGGAATGCGGCGGGCGAACCGACTGATGGATTATACCATTTGTAAAAGGCGAGCGGGGGGCGTCAGCCCCCTGATTCCGCATGATGTCAGCGACTGCATGAAGAATCAGGGGGCTGACGCCCCCCGCTCGCCGGGACGGTCACCGATTCGTCTCCGCCGTCTTCGGCCGGCCCCCATACGGCTTCCCGCCCGGCGGGCCGAACAGGATGCGCCCCGGTACGTCCGACGTGGCACCGATGAAGATGAAGCACATCTCATTCGTCGTCTGCTCGCCGGGGAACACGAACCTCGGCGGGCTGAACGGGTTTTGCGGGTTCTTGTCGCTGTTGTCGTAGACGGCGTCCACTGACAAGACCGTCCCCTTCTTGATCGCCATCGGCTCCTTGAGGAAATAGGTTTCCTGCCAGTTGTAGTCCCAGTCGTCGATGGCGATCATCGTGGTCGGCGCGCCGTCCGGCGGCGTCACCGTCACCTTGATCTCGCGGCCGAGCATGTGCATGTGCGGCATGACGTCGTGAATGACGCAATCCTGCATCACCTCGATTTCGCCGTGGACCTTGTAGTGTTCGGCGCCCGGCGGGATGACGAGGAACAGGCCGGGGATGATGAGACCCTTGAACGGCTGCGTGCCCGGCTTCTTGGCGAAATACAGGCCGATCGAGCTGCGGTCCTTTTCGACGCGGCCGGTGCGGTGGTAGTGGACCTGGAGCACCACGTCGGCGCCCTTGGGCAGCCGCCAGCCGTAGCCGTCGGGCAGCTTGTGGGCGAGCTGGCCCGGCGCCCAGCCGCCCAGCACGCCCTGCGGGTTGAAGCCGACGCCCATCTGCACCGTGTAACCGGGGCCGTGGTCCTGCTCGTCGTCCGCCTTGGGACGGTCGCGCTCCGCCTGTTCGAGCTTGCGGCCCTTGCCGGTCAGATCGACGAAGTTCAGCGTGTGATGCAGGACGCGGTTGTTGCCCGGCTTGACCTCGATGGCCGTGACGAACTTGTCCTCGTCCAGGTTGGTGGGCAGCACGAAACAGCGGAACAGGTCGCGGCCGGCCGGGCCGATGGTCATCTCCTCGGGCACGGTCAGCACCAGGTCCGGCTCGCCGAGCTGCCAGCCCTCGACGAATTTCCGCGGCGATGGGGCGTCCTTGGGATCGCCCTCCGGAACGCCGCCGTCCGCCCAGGCCGCCAGCGTGGCCAAGTCCTTGTCGGACATGTGACGCTCGTTGTGGAAGGGCACGCTCTCGACCGGCTTCCAGGGCGGCATCTTTCGGCTCTGGGTGTAGTCTTTAATGTCCGAGGCCCAGTTGAGGCCTGCTGATAGGTCATGAGCGCGAACGGGGCGATCTCGTTGGGCCGATGACACTGCTGGCAGTTCTCCTGGAGGATCGGCTCCACGTCGCGATGGAACGTCACCGTCCCTGTCGTCTTCGCCGTGTCCGCGCCGGCGATGGGACAGCCGACGGCTTTCGTGACCGGCGTGGCGACGTCCTTGCCGGCCAGTACGGTGTCCAGGGCGTCGCGCAGGTCGTGGTGCGTCACATCGCGGCTGCGCTTGAGGCGGGCGTAGTAGCCGTCGTCGATGCGGCCGCGGTAGCGGAGGACGAGGCCGCCGTCGAGGACGAAGGCTTCGGGCGTGACCTCGGCGTGCAGGGCGTCGGCCGCGACGCGGCGTTCGTCCTTCAGCACCGGGAAGGGGAGGTTGAAGTCGGCGGCCTTTTTCGCGACGGCGGCAGCGTCGCTCTCGTCGCTGCCGTCCACGCCGAGGAAGGCGACGCCCTTGCCGGCGTAGGTTTTCGCCAACTCGGCCAGGACGGGGGCGTAGCTGGTGGAGACGGGGCAGTCGAACGACAGGAAAACGACAACGACGGCCTTTTTGTCTTTGAGATCGTGGAGGGCGGTTGGCTTGCCGTCGGCGGTCTTGAGCGCGAAGTCGGCGATCTTCTCGTTGATCTTGTTCGCGGTCGGGCGGTCGTCGGAACGGGCGGCTCCGGCGGACAGAGCAGCGAACAGGGCCAGCGGGACGGCCAGGCGGCGTGCGTCGGTGCGGTGCATGAATCCCCTCCAGGTACACAGGCTCCCCGCCGCGACTGCGTGGGTCGCGCGGTGGGGCCGTCCAGAATTGTACCGAATCTGGGGCGCGTGGGTTTCAAGCGAAGTAGCGACGGGACCGGGGGCCGATTAGAATGGATCGGTGGTCCGCCAAGGGACGAACACGGGAGGAAATGGCCATGCCCGTCGAAACCAGCGATTTGCCGCTGCCCCCGCTGCCGGAGCCGATCCCGCCGCTGCGCGACGGCGATCGCATGACATGGGACGAATTCGAGCGGCGCTGGGACACGACGCCGGAGGTCAAGAAAGCCGAACTGCTGGAAGGAGTGGTTTACATGCCCCCGCCGGTTTCGGACGAGCACGGCATCCCGCACTTCGATCTTAACGCCTGGTTGGGCCTTTACCGCCTGGCCACGCCCGGCGTTGTTGGCGCCGATAACACCACCGTTCGCCTGGACGCAGCCAACGCGCCACAGCCCGACACCTATCTGCGGATTCTTGAGTCGCACGGAGGTCAGGCCCGGGTCGGAGCCAGAGGGTACATCGAGAGCGCACCGGAGCTGTGCGCCGAGGTCGCCGTCAGCTCCGTTCGCATCGACCTGAACGTGAAGCTGCCGATCTACCGGCGGCACGGCGTCCGTGAGTACATCATCTGGCGCGTGCCGGATCGGGAAGTCGATTGGTTCGTTCTGCGCGGAGACCAGTACGAGCGCCTGCCGCAGGACGAGAACGGCGTCTACCGGAGTGAGGTGCTGCCGGGGCTGTGGCTGGACGCGGCGGCGCTGGTTCGCGGCGACCTCGGCGCGGTCAGCCGAGTTGCACAACAAGGGCTGGCCAGCCCGGAACACGCGGCGTTCGTCCGCCGATTGGAGGAAGCGGTCGGTAAAATCCGCAGGTGAAGTGCGATTCCGCCAGACGAAGAGGAGTATGACCATGCCCGTCGAAACCAGCGATCCGCCGCTGCCCCCGCCGCCGGAACCGATCCCGCCGCTGCGCGACGGCGATCGGCTCACGCGGGCCGAGTTCGAGCGCCGCTACCATGCGATGCCGCATATCAACAAAGCCGAGCTGCTGGAAGGAGTGGTCTACATGCCGTCGCCCGTTTCGAGCCGTCACAGCAATCCCCACTTTCGCTTGATCGCCTGGCTGGGGCTTTACGAGTCCGCCACCCCCGGCGTCATGGGAGACGACAACGCGAGCGTGCGCCTGGATATGGCGAATGAGCCGCAGCCCGACGCCGCCCTGCGCATTTTGGCCTCGCACGGCGGCCAGGCCCGTGTGGACGCGGAGGGGTACGTCGAAGGCGCGCCGGAACTGGCCGCGGAAGTCGCCGTCAGCTCCATTCGCATCGACCTGAACGTGAAGCTGCCGATTTATCGGCGCAACGGCGTCCGCGAATACATCGTCTGGCGAGTCCCGGATCGGGAAATCGATTGGTTCGTCCTGCGCGGAGATCAGTACCAGCGCCTGCCGCCGGGCGCGGACGGCGTCTATCGAAGCGAAGTCCTGCCGGGATTATGGCTGGATGCGGCGGCGCTGGTGCGCGGCGACCAAGCGGCGGTGTTTCGGGTTGGCCAGCAGGGGCTGGCCAGCCCGGAACACGCGGCGTTCCTCCAGCGGCTGGAGGAAGCGGCGCGGCAATCGGGATGACGCCTCAAACCTCGGCTTCCTCCCACACCGTCTGATACGCCCCCGTCGCCTCGAAATGCTCGAACAGGCGCCGGTAGAATGGCAGCGCCGATAAGGTGGCGCTGTCACCGACCACGATCAGCTTGCGGCGCGCCCGCGTCAGAGCCACGTTGGTCCGCCGCATGTCGGTGAGGAAACCGATCTCATTTTCCGTGTTGCTGCGCACCAGCGACAACACGACGGCCTCCTTCTCGCGTCCCTGGAAGCCGTCCACGCTGTCGATCTCCAGCCCCGCGACTGGCAGCAGCTCCCGCAGCCGCCGCACCTGGGCCGCGTAGGGGGCGATCACCGCCACGTCCTCCGGCCGCACGCCGGCTTCGAGCAGCGCCCGCACCTTTCGGCCGACCAGCGCCGCCTCTTGCGGGTTCAGCCGACTCTCGCCGTCCGGCTCGCGCTCCTCATCGTATCCGGCCCCCGCCGTGTCGATGAACTGCACCGGCGCCTCCGTCAGGGCTTCCGTCCGCACGCCGGGCAGATCGCACAGCCGATGCGCCGCGACCAAGGCGTCGGCTCGCAGTGAACCGCCGTAGAACTCGGCCGACGGGAAGGCCATGATCGCCTCGTGCATTCGATATTGCACGTCGAGAAGGCGCGTTACGCGGTCGCCGTATAGGCTTATCAGCCGCTCCAGCATACTGACGCCGAAGCCCTGGCGGGCCGCCTCCCGCGACAGCACCGTCGGCGGCAGCTGGCAGGGGTCGCCGGCCAGGACGACGCGGTCGCAGCGCAAGCAGCGGCGCCCAGCAGCCCGGCTCCGTGGTCTGACACGCTTCGTCAAGGACGAGCAGGTCGAAGCGCCGACCGCCGAGCACCTCCGGGTCCAGCCCCGTCGTCGTCGCGCACAGGACCGGCGCCGCGTTCAGGATGCGATCGACGGCCTGGTCCTCCAGGCGGCGGGCGTCGGCGAGGAGCGAACGGGCTTCCTGGCGCATGTCGCGGCGGGCGCCGGGTTCGGGCTTGGCCCGCGTCCACTTCGCGGCCTTGCGGAACAGAGCGAACGCCTCCTTCACGAACTTGCGGGCCTGCCGCACGTCGGGATGGTCGTCCACCATCAAATCGAGCGTATGTTCGCGCAGCTGCGGCAGGACGCGAGCGGGGTGTCCCAGTCGAACCGCGTGTTCGCCGTGGGCCAGCAGCCGTTCGAGAAGGTTGTCCACAGCGAGGTTGCTGGGGGCGCAGACTAGCACTTTGTCGCCGCGGCGCACGGCCTGGCGGATCAGCTCCACCAGCGTCGTCGTCTTGCCCGTCCCCGGCGGCCCGTGGACCGCGGCGACATCCGACGCCGACAGGGCGAAGCGCACCGCCTCGCGCTGCGACGGGTTCAGTGTCTCATCGAGAGGGGTAAAGTCGGATATGAATGCGAACGCCGGCGC
Organism: uncultured Planctomycetaceae bacterium; assembly: GCA_963771935.1. Classification (GTDB taxonomy): domain Bacteria; phylum Planctomycetota; class Planctomycetia; order Gemmatales; family Gemmataceae; genus UBA4732. The sequence goes on from CAVYVK010000002.1 coordinate 335,535, forward strand.
CGCCTCCCCCAGCAGGACGCGACGCAGCTCGGCGAGACGGTCGCCCTTCGCGGCGGCCGCACGGTCGAGCGCCTGCCGCTGGCGCAGCCGGGCCGTCTCGTCGTCGGCTCGGTCCACCCGAAAGACCGCATCGTCGTCGGCGTCGAGGGGGTCGTTGAGGGCGACGCGCAGCTGCGACTCGTCGCGCTCGCAGACGACGCCGCGGCGGCCGGAATCCCGTGCGCGCCCCTGGAGCGAGAGCAGCACCGGCGAACCGACCTGCAACCGCGTCCACGGCAGCGGCACCCCGCCGCGCTTGCCCAGCGCGACGAGAACGCGCCCGCCCAGGCCGGCGGATTCGTCGCGCACGACGAGGTCGAGCAGGCAGTCGCCGCCGCGCTCGGCTTCGGCGGCGCGAGAGCCGGCGGACGCGCTCCAACGTCTGGCGGGCCTCCGCTTCCGACTCCAATTGCAGCAGGGCGGCCAGCCGCCGAAAATGGTCGTCCGGTGGGATCATGAAAGGAAAGAGGATTCACCACAATGGCATTGCGTTTAGCCGCGACCCGAAGGGGAGTCGCGTCGGGCCGACGCGCTCCCCTTCGGGTCGCGGCTAAACATTATTTGTTCGGAGCGTAGTCGGTCTGAATCAAGAACACCCGGTCCACCTTCGTCACGAGCGGCCCGTCCTTTTCCGAATCCGCCTTGATCTTCATCCAATCGGAGTCTGCGCCGAACTCCTTCCAGGTCTTGTCGGCGGCGTCCTTGCTGGGGAACGAGAGCAGATACACCAACGTCTCGTCGGCGGCCTTCTCGTCCAGCGGCTTCCAGAAGCCCTCGACTTTCATGCCGTGCTTCTCGAAGATTTTGAGCGTGTGGTCGCGGAAGCGCGCGTGCAGCGCCTCCGCCTTGCCGGGCGCGATGTGGTAGGTCCGCAGCTCGTAGACGCGCTGTTCCATCGGCTTGTCCCCCTTGTCCGCGTTGGCGGCGCGCACTACCAGCGCCGTCACTCCGGCGCACGCCGTCAGAGCCAGCAGCCCCGCCAGGATGCGCATCCGCCCGCCGCCCATTTTGCTCAACGTGCAACATGCCATGATTCGTCACTCCTCCCGCCGGCCGGCGCGCTCGAACCAGCGCCGCACCGACAGCGTAAAGCCCGGCAGCACCGTGCCGCCGGTCAGGGTTTCGTCCTCGCCGATTTCGTCGAATTGGTCCACGGCTGTGTACACCCGCACCCGGCGCGTGTCCGGGTAAACTTGCCAGACGAGTCGGGCGCCGCCGGTGAAGTATTCACCCCTTTTGCGGTCCATTTCCGCCTCGGTGTTGCTCGGGCTGATGATTTCGACGGCCAGGTCGGGGGTCCGCACAAGGATCGGACCGCGAGGGAGAAGCCGGCCGTTGAACTGCGCCCAGCCGTAGAAGGCCACATCAGGAATTCGCACCAGTCCCGGCGCCGGGCGCATCAACCCGCCTTCGCCCAGCACAATGCCGAGATCGCTCGCGTCCTGAAACGCTTCGAGGAGAGAGACAAGGACGACGGCCAGCCGGGATTCGTAGAAGCCCACGGGTTTCTCCACCAGCACGCCGTCCACCAACTCGCACAGATACCCGTCTCGGTCCACCGCCTCGATGAGGTCCTGTTCCGTCGCCGTACCGAGGGGCGGTTGAAGCCAGATTCTCGACGGCGGAACATCGCCGAGGCGCTCCAGCAATTCGGCCAACGTCGGACGCAAAGCCGACAGCGGCGGCGCGGGCATGGTCGCAATGTTCATCGACGCCCTCCTTTTCCGTAGCGGGCCGTGTCCGTCACTGCCCCGTCGATTTGCCCGACTTGCCGATGCAGATGAGGTCGCTCTTGCCTCGAATGTACAGCCGGTTGTTCGCCACCGCCGGCGAGGAGATCACGTCCTCGCCGACGCTGTTCTTCGCCAGCAGCTGGTACTCCTTCGGGTTCGCCTCGAACACGTACACGTCTCCTTGCTCGTTGATCGCGTAGATCTTGCCGTCGATCAGCACGGGAGACGAGCTGAAATGTCCCGAAAGTCGCTTGGTCCATTTCTCATCGCCGGTCCTGGCGTCGTGACACGACGCGAAACCGTCGTCGTTGACGCAGTAGAGGTGGTCGCCGGAGGCTAGCAGCGTCGGGACGTAAGAATAGGACTTCTCGTCCTTCCAAACGAGGTTCGTCTTCGTCACGTCGCCCTTGCCGTCGGGCTTGAGTGCGATCAGGCTTCGCCCCTGCCCACCCTCGCCGGCGTTGGCGATGACCAGGCCCGCCGCCGCAATCGGCGACGCCACCGTCCGCAGCGGGTGGGTGGGGAAGCTCCAGACGTAGTTCCAGTTCTCCGCGCCGCCGGCCGGGTCGTAACTGGTGACGCCGGCCGTGCTGGCCACGATCAACTCCGGCTTGCCCTTTTCGGCCTCCAGAATAAAAGGCGTTGAGTAGCTGGCCCGGAACGACTTGCGCGACGCCTTCCAGGCGTCCGTGCCGTCCTTGGCGTTGAAGGCCATCACGGTCGAGAGGGCGGTCGTGTCGTAATTCTGCGAAGCCCCCTGGTCGTCGGCCACGTACACGCGGCCATCGTAGACCATCGGCGAGACGCCGGCGCCGTGTTCGCTCTCGTAGCTGCCGAGGTCGCGGAGCCAAACCTTGTCGCCGGACTTGAAGTCGTAGGCGGCGAGCATCGATACTCTTGCCATCCCAGAAGACGGCGTAGACGCGTTCGCCGTCCGTGGCGGGGGTGGACGACGACAGGGTGTTCTTGGGATGGGTGTGGGCGGCCGAGCCGGGGGCGGTCTTCTTCCAGATCACCGCGCCGGAGTCGGCGTTGAGGCAGAACAGCCAGCGCTCGGCGCCGTCGTCGGATGCGGATTGGACGAACAGCCGGTCGCCCCAGACGATCGGCGACGAGTTGCCGCGGCCGGGGATCGGGACTTTCCAGAGGACGCCGTCCTTGTCGGACCAGTGGACGGGCACGTCCTTGTCGGTCGAGACGCCGGTCCCGTTGGGGCCGCGGAAGCGCGGCCAATCGTCAGCGGCGTGGACGGCGGTGCAGGCCAGCAGACCGCACAGGGCCGGTAGGAACAGGAACGTGGTCGGTCGTCGGTGCATGGCAGTCGTTGCTCCGGCGGAAGGAAATCGGGAGTAGGCGGTAGAGAATAGGGTAATCCAACGGCGGCGGTTTGTCTCGCGCTTTCCCCAGGTTCTCATGAGGATTTGGGCCGGAACGCCTTGACCACCGCCTCCTGCGTCGTCAGGTACGGTCCCTCGATAAGGTCGATGCAGTAGGGGATTGCGGGGAAGACGGCCAGCAAGCAATCGCGGATGGCGCTGGGCTTGCCCGGCAGGTTGACGATCAGCGATCGGCCGCGAATTCCGGCGATCTGCCGCGACAGGATGGCCGTCGGCACAACCTTCAGCGACACGGCCCGCATCAGCTCGCCGAAGCCGTCCAGCAGCTTGTCGCAGACGGCCTCCGTCGCCTCCGGCGTCACGTCGCGCCGGGCCGGCCCCGTGCCGCCGGTCGTCACCACGAGACAGCAATTTTCCCGGTCGCACAACTCCTTCAAGGTCGATTCGATCAGCGGCCGTTCGTCCGGGATGAGCCGGGCGACCGGCTCCCACGGACAGGACAGGATCTCGGTGAGACAGCCGTGGATGGCGGGGCCGCCGAGATCCTGGTAGACGCCGCGGCTGGCCCGGTCGGACACGGTGACGACGCCGATGCGGATGGGGGGTGTCGTGGTCATGCCATTATCTTACCGCGCAAGAATCGGATAGACGGCCTCGCCGTCGCCCCTTTATGCTCCTTTCGGAGGTGCGAGCGATGGCGAGGAACGGAATTGAGGTCGGCGAAACCCAAGTCGAGGCGGTGCGCCGCACCTGCCGCTACATCGAGGCGAACCTCGAAACCCCGCTCACCCTCGCCGCCCTCGGCGCGTTCGTCGGGGTCAGCCCATCGCACCTTCAGCGCCTGTTCAAGCGCGTCACGGGGATCACGCCGCGCGAGTACGCCGACGCCTGCCGCCTCGGCCGGCTCAAGACGCGGCTCAAGGAACGGAGAACAGTGACAATGGCCCTCTTTGAAGCCGGCTACGGATCGACCAGCCGCCTGTACGAGCGCTCGTCCGGCCAGCTCGGCATGACGCCGGCCGCGTACCAGCGCGGCGGCCTCGCCGTGAAGGTCCGCTACACCCTCGTTTCGTGTCCGCTAGGCCGGCTGCTGCTGGCGGCCACCGAGCGCGGCGTGTGCAGCGTCTGCCTCGGCGACGAGGACGCGCCCTCGAAGCCGCGCTGCGGGCCGAGTACCCCGCCGCGGAGGTCCGCCGCGACGACGCCGGCCTCAACCCGTGGGCCGACGACCTGATCGGCCATCTCGACGGCCGATTGCCGCACCTGAATTTGCCGATCGACGTTCGCGCCACCGCCTTCCAACGCCGCGTTTGGCAGGAGCTGCTCGCCATCCCCTACGGCGGCACAAAGACCTATTCGGAGATCGCACGAGCGCTCGGACAGCCGACGGCGGCGCGGGCCGTGGCGCGGGCCTGCGCGACCAATCCGGTCGCCGTGCTGATCCCCTGTCATCGCGTGGTGCGCGAGGGCGGCGGTCTCGGCGGATACCGCTGGGGGCTGGAACGGAAGAAGGCGCTCCTGGATCGGGAAAAAAACACCGATGGGGAGATCGTTTAGCCGTGACCCGAAGGGGAGCGCGTTGTCAACGCGCTCCCCTTCGGGTCGCGGCTAAACGGGGCGTGTTGGAATTACGGCGCCAGCCGCTCGGCCGGCGCCGTGCATCGCAGCGTCACCGTCCGCCCAACCCGATGGGTCGTCCCCGTGCCCAGCAGCCGCAGCAACGGCGTCAGCGACGGGTCCACGCCGGGAAGCAGATCAACCCCTTGGGCGATCTCGCAAGCCGCCTGAATGTCCTGGTCCAGCTCGCTGGCGTCGGCCTCGCTGGGGGCGCGGAAGACGAACTCGCCGCGCACCTCGTCGCCGAAGCGGACGCCGCCTTGCACGCTCTCGGCGTGATGCAGCACCGGCCGCAGCACCGTCTCCAGGCCGAAGTCGGTCAGCCGCGGTATAGGTCCGAGCTTCGGGAACGATACGGCCAGCCAGACGGCCTGGTCGCGGTCCACTTCGTGGAGCAGGTCGCGCAGGCAGGCGTCCCGCGGCTCCCCAGGCTCCGGCGCGGCGGCGTAGTTCAGGGCCGCCAGCAGCGTCGGCCGCGACGCCGAAACGGCCAGCATGTCGCCGACCGGGGCAAGGTCCGTCGCGGCGCCGTGAGAGGGGCCGGGCGCCTCGAAGAACCGGAACGGCCCCTCCGACACCTCGCGCAGCTTGTCCCCTCCGGCCCGGAACCGCGAGGCGTCGAACCGTCCCTTCAACAGCACCAACGGCTGATCCAGGTCCGGCGGGCAGAAGATGAATTGCGTCCAGTCCACGTCCTTGATCGGATCGGCGCCCAGAGAGTCCAGCCAGGGGCGAACCGTCTTCTCCCCTTCGAGGAAGCGGCGCAGCGGAGCGGCCAGCCGGCGTCCGGCCGGCGTTGCGAAGGCCTGCCGCAGGTTGAGCGTGTACACCGCGCCGGCGTCCGGCGGCAGGTAGCCGTCGAGGGCGCCGTCGGCGAAGATAGGGACGGCCTCGGCCGTGCCGTGCGACCCCGGCGGTCGGGAACAGCCGGCCGCGCCCAGGAAGACGGCCGCCGCCACAACTCCGAAGGGCGCCACGAACCGGCTCAGGGAGGCAGAGTTCTTCATGACCATGACCGAACGGATGGAGACGGGCGCAGCCAATGACAATATCATTCTACTCCCTGGAAGACGGCGCCGACGGCCGCGAGACGATAATGGCCCACGGCGCGGCGCCGTGGGCCATTATCTACGCCCCTCCGGGGCTTAATCCATCGCCAGAAAGCAGCGGCTTCCGCGGCAGCACGAAGCCGAACGTGCTCCCCTCTCCTGCGCACTGTGGACCCAGATGTCGCCGCCCATGCGCTGGACCAGGCGATGCGACACGGCCAGGCTCAACCCGGCGCCGGCGGGCGATCGGAACTCGTCCCAGATGCGCTCCTGCTCCTCCGGCGCGACGCCGCCGCCCGTATCCGTCACTTCTACGCGCACCGCCGTCGCCGCCGACTCCGAAGCGGGGGCGGCGCCGCGGGCCGGGCGGTCCACCCACTGACACCGAATCGTCACCGAGCCGTTCGGCGGCGTAAACTTCACCGCATTGGAGAGCAGGTTGTAAACCACCTGCTTGAAGCGCACCGGCGCCGCGGTCATCTCGCCTGGTCCCGGCGGCTCGAACCGCACCGAAAGGCCCTTCTCGCTCGTCAGCGGCTGCAAGGTCGATAGCACGGCGCGGATGGCCTCGCCGGGCGCGAAACTTTCCGGCCGCAAGTCGATCCGCACCGCCTCCCGCGCCACGTCGAGGATGTCGTTGATGAGCGCCAGCAGGTGCTCGCCGGCCCGCAGCACGTCGTTGACGTAGTCGGCCTGTTTCGCGTTGAGAAGGCCGAACCGCTGCGCGGCCAGCAGCCGCGACATGCCGATGATGGCGTTCAGCGGCGTCCGCAGCTCGTGGCTGACGCCGCCAGGAAGTCGCTCTTGGCCCGGTTCGCCGCCTCGGCCGCCTCCTTGTCCCGGCGCAACTTTTCCTGCCCTTTCCTCTCCGTAATATCCGCGCAGGTGCCGATCCACTCCCGCACCGAGCCGTCCGGGTTGACGATGGGCACGCCGCGGCAGGCAAAACAGCGGTGGTCGCCGGCCTCCGACCGCAGGCGGCACTCGGCCTCGAACAGCCGGCGCTCCCGGATCGCTCGCCCCCACAGCTCCAGCACCTGCGGCCGGTCGTCCGGATGGACCGCGTCCAGCCAGCCGTCCCCACGCACCTGCTCCCCGCTTTGGCCGGTGAACGCCTGCCACGCCGGCAGGTCGCTCACCACCTTGCCGTCGGCGTTGGTCCGCCACATCAGCTGCGACACGGCCCCGATGTATTGGCGATAGCCCTCCTCCTGCTCGCGCAGGCTGCTCAGGCTCTGCGCCAGCGACAGACCGAGCTGGTTGAAATCGACGATGAGTTGGGCGATCTCATTTGGCCCTTTGACCGGCTCCATCTCGAACCGCCCGGCCAGCAGATGGCCGGCCGCCTGGCGCAGCCGGTCGATCGGCCGCGTCACGCTCCGCGATACGCTCCAGGCGAGCACCAGCGACCCCAGAGTGACGGCCGCCAGGACGCCGGCGATCACCCAGCCGCTCTGCCACGCCTGCCGCTCCGCCTGGCCGCGGCGGCCGGCCAGGGTCGCTTCCTCGTCCGAAATGAAGTCCGTCAACTCCCGCTGGATCTTGTCAGCCAACTCCTGAGAGTCGTGGAGGAAGTCCGCCGGTCGCGGCGGCGGCGCCGGCAGCTCCTTCTCAATAAGCTGATGCCACTGCCCCTCCAGCTGGCGCAATCTCTGCAGGCGGTCTTCCTGGTTCGGCTCGCCCGCGCCAGTTCCTGCGCGGCGTCGTTGGCCTTCAGAAAGGCCTGGCGGCTCGTCTCGTAGTGGGATTTCAACAAGTCCGGATCGCTAAGGGTGCAGAATTGCACCGTCAGGGTCATGCGGTCCAGCTGGTCCTGCTGCTCCAGGGCCTTGACGATAACCTGGTGGCTGTGCCGTTCCTGGCCCAGGGCGTCGAGCAGCTGATAGAGGACGCTCAGAGAGATCAGCGCAACGCCGACGAACAGCGCCAGCGGGATGCCCGACCCGATCAGGAGTCGTGCCCGCAGCGAGTTCAGAAGCGGCGGGCGCGGGGTCATGGTGGGGGCTCCGACCGGAGGACGGCGGGAGGCCCGCTCACCCGACCCCGTTGCGGGACCGGGTGGGCGGCGCCATGTCGCGGGCGATACGTTCCAGGAACGTGAACGGATCGTCGGTGATCGGCTTGGTGATGAAATCCACGCAGCCCGCGTCGCGGGCCTGCTGGAGGTCGCGCGGCTGGGCGTGGGCGGACAGGACGACGACCGGAATCGACGCCGTCGCCCGATCGGTCTTGAGCCGTTGCGCCAGGGTCAGGCCGTCCATGCCGGGCAGGCCAATGTCCATCAGGATGAGGCTGGGGGGCGCTGCGTCCGCAAGAACTCCAGCGCGGCCTCGGCGGAATCGGCCTCCTCCACCTCGAACTGAAATTGAAGGAGGTCGCGGATGAGCTTCCGATTGAGCGGGTGGTCTTCCACCACCAGAATAACGGCCATGGGGAGCATCCTTCCAGGTTCTCCGCGCCAATTCCAGACGCGGAGGCCGCCGGGTTTGCAACCAGGCAGGTTCGGGACGGGAAGAGCAAGCCGGGCGCCGCTACGCAGCAATGCCTCAGCAACCGATTGCGGCCCCTCTGTCGAGGTTCAGGACAACTCCGCTCAAGAGAAAGGCCGGCGCCGTCGTGACGCATCCTGGATTACGCCCTTTTCCAGGATCTCCATGAAGAAGCTCACCACAGCCAAGGCGAGGCAAAGGAAACAGACGAACCGGGCGGCCGGATAGGCCAGGTCCGCCACCCACCCGAATCCCAACAAGGCAGCCATGAACGCGACCGCCAGAAAAAGCAAGCCCAAACGACCCATGATTCTTCCTCCCGCTCGGAAAGGGCGTGGTCCGATGCTTTCCGAAAGGCCAGGGCCGTCGGACGCTAATAGAATGTTAAGCACAGGGCGTGCCAACGGCGGCCGGCAGGGGATTACCGATTGCGCCGAAGGCGCGTCCCCCATTCGTCGCGCCGGCTCGGCCGCTCTGCTTGTAACGCAATCCGATTCTCAGTACCCTGCATAGGTTTTCCCAACAGGACACCCCGAGGTCGGTATGGAAAGGCGCATCCTGATCGCCGAGGACTCGAAGCACACTAGCGAGCAACTGCGCACGTTACTCCAGGCCGACGACCAACTTACGGTCGATACCGTGGCGGACGGCCAGGCCGCCCTCCAGGCCCTGGCGCAGCACAGCTACAGCATCCTGTTGACCGACTTGCAGATGCCGCATCTCGACGGCATGCACCTGATCGAGCGCATTCAGGAGAAGCAGTTCCCCATCACCGTCATCGTGATGACCGGCTTTGCCAGCATCGATCAAGCGGTCAAGGCCATGCGCATGGGTGCGTACGATTTCCTGGCCAAGCCGGTGGATCACGAACACCTACGGCTGGTGATCGAGCGCGTGCTGCGGGAGCGGACGTTGCAGGACGAGGTGATCCAGTTGCGCGAGCGGATGCACAAGCAATACGCTTTCGGCAACGTCCTCAGCGCCAGTCCGAAGATGCATGCAGTCTTCGAGATGATCCGCAGCGTGGCCCAGACGACGACGACCGTGCTGATCGAGGGCAAGACGGGCACCGGCAAGGAGCAGGTGGCGCGAGCGATTCACACGGCGTCGGCGGCCACGCGCTCCGGCGAGTTCGTGGCCATCAACTGCGCCGCGCTGCCGGAGACGCTGCTGGAGAGCGAGCTGTTCGGCCACGAGAAAGGCTCGTTCACCGGGGCGATCGGTCAGCGCAAGGGGCGTTTCGAGCAGGCCGACGGCGGGACGCTGTTTCTGGACGAGGTCGGCGACATGCCGCTGGCGCTGCAAGCCAAGCTGCTGCGCGTGCTACAGGAGCGTCGCTTCGAGCGCATCGGCGGCTCGACTGCCATCAAGGTGGACGTCCGCGTGATCGCCGCCACGAACCGCCGGCTGCCGAAGCTGGTGCGGGAGGGCAAATTCCGCGAGGATCTGTATTACCGACTGAATGTGGTGAAGATCGACCTGCCGCCGCTGAGCGAACGTCCCGAGGACATCCCGCTTCTGGCGACGCACTTCACGGCGAAGTACGCTCGGCGAGGCGAGGCGGCCAAGACGATCTCCCCGGAAGCGATGGAGAAGCTGCTCAAGCACGGCTGGCGGGGCAATATCCGCGAGCTGGAGAACGCGATTGAGCACGCTTGCGTGACCACCCGCGGTACGGCCATCCTGCCGGATGACCTTCCGGCGGAGGTTCTGGAGGCGCGGGGCGGTCAATCGCCGGTGCCGATCGACCTGAGCCGACCGTTGCCGGACCTGCTGCGCGATCTGACGGCGACGGTGGAGCGGCAATATCTGATGCGGGCGTTGAAGAAGAGTCGGGGCAACGTCGGCCGATGCGCCCGCATCTGCGGCATGTCGCGCCGCAGCGTTTCCGCGAAGCTGGCGGAGTACAACATCAAGAAGGAGCCGTTCAAGGAAGAGTGACGTGACGTTTCTCGACGAACCAGCCCGAAGCGCCAGCGAGGGATTTCGTCCAATCCCTCGCTCGCGCTTCGGGCTGGTAACGCTTCATCGCAAACTCCGCGCTCTTCCGTCTCGTCTTTAGGGCTGGCGGACCAGACCGTGGGGCCGGTTGCTAACCGGCCCATCAGAGGCCGGTTAGCAACCGGCCCCACGGTTTGGTCCGGTAGCTCTTAGACTCTGTTCCTGAAGTCCTACGCCGCCCGTTTTCGGGGTCGCGGCTTGAACCGGAATCGTTGGCTCCGCGCCCGTCGCCCCGGGCGTAGCCGGCGGAGCATGTGATGAATCGCCGCCAACCGCACCACCGTTTCACTGGACTCGGTCGTGTGTTCGTAGTCCTTGCTCAGGCACCGATACCGCCCCAGCCAGGCGAAGGTTCGCTCCACCACCCAACGCACCTTCAAAGGCTTAAACCGCGTCTCGCCCTGCGGCCGGCTCACGACCTCCAGTTGGTACGGCCGCCGATGCAGCCGCAGCCACGCGTACAACCCGTGGTTGTGATACTTGTTGTCCGCGAACACCACCTTCAGCCGCGGCAAGTCCCGGCCCGGCGCCTGGGCGAACACCTCCGGGGCCGCCCGGCCGTCGTCCACGTTGGCGGCCGTCACCACCACGGCGATCAGCAACCCCAACGTGTCCACCAGGATATGGCGTTTGCGGCCGTGGACCTTCTTGCCGCCGTCGGTGCCGCACTCCTGGCCGCCCTCGGCCGTCTTGACCGACTGGCTGTTGATGGCGGCGGCGCTGGGGGTCGGCTCCCGGCCGGCTCGGACCCGGACCCGCTCGCGCAGGGCGTCGAGGATCCTTTGCCAGGTGCCGTCGGCGTCGAACCACTGGAAGTAGTTGTAGACGGTCTTCCAGGGCGGGAAGTCGTGGGGCAAGGCGCGCCAGGTGCAGCCCTCGCGGGTGCGGTAGAACAGGGCGTCGAGGATCCGGCGCATATCGACCTGGCGCGGGCGGCCCCCCGGCCAGGCCGCGGGAATCAAAGGCTCGATGACGGCCCACCGCGCGTCGGTGAGGTCGCTCGGATAGGGTCTGGCTTTCGGTTTGCGCTTCATACCCTATTCTACGGGCCTCACCCACTTCTGGAACAGAGTCTTAGATTGTTCCTGCAATCGCACCAATCTCCCACATCCTCCGTGATGAAAGGATCAGCCATGCGTCGCGCCTTATTCCTTGCGGCCGGGACGTGCCTGGCGGCCGTCGTCGGCCTGACCGCCTATCTTGCCAAGACCCCTGCCGACCCTCCCAAGCCGCCGCCGTCGCCGGCCGATCTCGGCTCGCCGCCGCCCCTTGCCGCCCCGTCGGAAACGGCGGCGCAATTGCCGATCGGGCAGGTGGTGCTGTTCAGCAGCGGCGTGGGCTACTTCCAGCGCGAGGGCCAGATCGAAGGCGACGCGCGGGTGGACCTCTCCTTCCCCACGCAAGACATCAACGATCTCATCAAGAGCATGGTGCTGCGCGACCTCGACGGCGGCCATATCTCCGCCGTTAGCTACGACAGCAACGCCCCCGTCGAAAAGACCTTGCAGAGCTTCGCCGTCAACCTGTCGGCCAACCCAACCTTCGGCCAGATCCTCAACCAGGCGCGCGGCGAGAAGGTCGAGATCGTCTTGCAGCAGGCCAACGCGGCGCAGCCCGGCACGCTGACCGGCGCCATCATGGGCGTCGAGCAGAAGCCGGAGGCCGTCGATAAGGCCGTCGTCAACGTGGAGCAGCTCAACCTGTGGTGCGCCGACGGCATGCGCTCCGTCAAGCTGTCGGAGCTGCAGCGGGTGCGCTTCCTCAATCCCGTCATGGACAACGAGGTGCGCAAGGCGCTGGAGACGCTGACCCTTTCGCACGACACGCAGAAGAAGGCGGTTTCGATCAATTTCGTGGGCGAAGGCAAACGCAACGTTCGGGTGGGCTACGTCATCGAGAACCCGATCTGGAAGACCAGTTATCGCCTCGTCCTCGGCAAGGAGAAGGAAGACAAGCCGTTCCTGCAAGGCTGGGCCGTCGTGGAGAACGCCACCGACGAGGATTGGAAGGATGTCCGAATGGCCCTGGTGAGCGGTCGGCCCATCAGCTTCCAGATGGACCTGTATACGCCGCTGTACGTGCCGCGTCCGACGGTCGTGCCCGAACTGTTCGCCTCTCTCCGGCCCGTCACGTACAACGACAACCTCCAAACCCGTGGGGGTGACACTGCGATCAATGCTCCGCCCCCGGCAGCACCCGCACCCTTTGCTGGAAAGCCGGCCGACGACTCGTTCGCCTACGCCGAACGCAAGAACAAAGGGCGTGAGCTTGGTGCCGACCTGGCAAAGAGAATGGACCTGGGCGGTTCGGGCGTTTCGACAATGGCAACGGCCACCAAGCTGGGTGACTTCTTTCAGTACGCGATCGACAAGCCGGTCACGCTGCCGCGCCAGAAAGCGGCGCTCTTGCCCATCGTGAACAAGGACGTGGAGGGCACACGCTACAGCATCTACAACGAGCGCACCCAGGCCAAGTTTCCCCTGCTGGGACTCAAATTCAAGAACACCTCCGGCCTGCACCTGATGCAAGGGCCCATCACGGTCTTTGAAGGCTCCAACTACGCCGGCGACGCCCGCATCCTCGACATGGAACCCAATGAAGAGCGGCTCATTTCCTACGCCGTGGATCTCGGCACCGAAGTCAACCCGGTCCCGTCGTCGGACAACGGACGGTTGGTCCAGGTCAAGATCGTCAAGGGTATCCTGCACAGCCAGACCAAGATCCGCGAGACGAAGACCTACACCATCGTCAATCGCAACGACGCCGAGCGGCTGGTTTTGGTGGAACACCCGGTGCGCAACGACTTCCACCTCACCGACGACACTACGAAGCCCGCCGAGACGGCTTCCGACGTGTACCGCTTCGAGGTGAAGGTGCCGGCCGGCAAGACGGCCACGCAGGTCGTCACCGAGGAGAGGGTGGTCAACGAGCAGGTGCAGCTGACCAACTCCAACGACGACCAGATGCGCTTCTTCCTCAACAGCACGATCAGCAGCCCCAAGGTCAAGGACGGTCTCAAGCAGGCGCTCGATCTGCGCTTTGCGCTGGGCAAGACGCAGCGCGACCGGGCGGAGCTGGAGCGGCAGCTGAAGGATGTCACCGACGACCAGGTTCGCCTCCGCGCCAACCTGAAGGAGATGCCTCCGACGGCGGCGGCCTACAAGCGCTACCTGGAGAAGTTCGACGCGCAGGAGACGCAGATCGAGAAGTACCAGGCCGACATCAAGAAGCTCCAGGATGTCGAACACCAGCAGCAGAAAGAGTTCGAGGACTTCCTCAACAACTTCTCCGCCGAGTAGAATAAAAAGAACCTCACGCAAAGGCGCAAAAGGGTAGGGGCGGGGTTACTCCGCCCCTATAGCGTCTTTGCGTGTGATCCATCTGCAGGAGGAATCGCGATGAAACGCCGAGAGTTCATGAAGGTGGTGACGGCCGCGGCCCCCGTGGCGGCGACCGGCCTGTTCGGCAGCGTGGACGTTTTCGCCTCCGCGCCGCCGCCGGACGACAAGGCCGAGAGGCCGAAAGACGTGGTGCGCGGCGACATGCGCTACCGTCAACTGGGCAAAACCGGCGAAGAGGTGTCGATCATCGGCGTGGGCGGCTACCACATCGGCGTCCCCAAGGATCCGCAGGAAGGGATCAAGATCATCCGCACCGCCATCGACGCCGGCGTCACGTTCATGGACAACAGCTGGGACTACCACGACGGCGACAGCGAAGTCCGCATGGGCAACGCCCTCAAGGACGGCTACCGCAAACGGGTCTTTCTCATGACCAAGATCGACGGCCGCACGAAGAAAGCGGCCGCCAAGCAGATCGACGATTCGCTCAAGCGGCTCCAGGCGGACGTGATCGATCTGCTGCAGCACCACGAGGTCATCCGCATGGAAGACCCCGACCGCATTTTCGCCGAGGGCGGGGCGATGGAAGCGTTCCTCGACGCCCGGAAGGCCGGCAAGATCCGCTACATTGGCTTCACCGGCCATAAAGACCCTCTGGTTCATCTGCGAATGCTGGAGGTCGCCGCGAAGCACGACTTCCACTTCGACACGGTGCAGATGCCGCTCAACGTCATGGACGCCCACTTCCGCAGCTTCGGCCGGCACGTCCTGCCGGTGCTGGTGAAGGAGAAGATCGGCGTACTCGGCATGAAGCCGATGGCCAGCGGCGCCATCCTCAAGAGCAACACCGTCTCGGCCGCCGACTGTCTCCGCTACGCCATGAGCCTGCCGACCTCGGTGGTCATCACCGGCATCGACAGCATGGATGTTCTCAAGCACCACCTGGAGACCGTCAAGACGTTCGAGCCGCTGACCGAGGAGCAGACGGCCGAGCTGCTCAAGAAGACGGCGGAGGCCGCAGCCGACGGAAAGTTCGAGCTGTTCAAGACATCCAATCCGTTCGACGCCACGGCCAGCCATCCCGAATGGCTGGGGTGAATCGAGTGAGGAGTTAAGGAGTGAAGAGTGAGGAGAAAAGACAGGCCGGCGGAATCTTGCTTTTCTCCTCACTCCTCACTCCTCACTCCTCACTCGCTTGCGCTGCTCGCCGTTCCATTTCCTCCCGCCTTCGCGGTATAATTCAGTCGTCCCATCCCTACACGCAATCGCCAGGAGGTGCGATCATGAGCGTCCTCGCTTCCCCCCGTCCGCCCACCGACGTGCGCTGGCTCTTCGACGGCCGCACCGTCCCCGACCTCCGCACCCCCTTGCCCGGCCCCAACGGTCAGGCCCTGCTCGAGCGCGACGCCCGTTTCACGTCGCCGTCCTACACCCGCGCCTATCCGCTGGTGGTGGAGCGCGGCAGCGGGGCCGTCATCCAGGACGTGGACGGCAACCTGTTCCTCGACTTCACGGCCGGCATCGCCGTCGCCTCCACGGGGCACTGTCATCCTCATGTCACCGCGGCGATCAAGGACCAGGCCGACAAGCTGCTGCACATGTCCGGCACCGACTTCTACTACCAGCCGCAAATCGACCTGGCGCAGCGGCTGGCCGAGAACGGACCCGGCCCGTCGCCCAAGCGCGTCTTCTTCACCAACAGCGGCGCCGAGGCCCTGGAAGCGGCGCTCAAGCTGGCCCGCTGGCACACCGGCCGATCGCGGGCCGTCGCCTTCTTCGGCGCCTTCCACGGCCGGACCTATGGCGCCATGTCGCTGTCCGGCTCCAAGCTCGTCCACCGCCGCGGCTTCGCGCCGCTGGTGCCTGAAATCCATCACGTTCCCTACCCGCGCGGCTGTCACGGCTGCGACGCGCCGGACGCCGGCTGCGGCTGCGTCCGCGACATCGAGGAGACTCTGTTCCGCCGCACCGCTCCGCCGGAGGAGGTGGCGGCCATCTTCGTCGAGCCGATTCAGGGCGAGGGCGGCTATCACGTCCCGCCGCGCGGCTTCTTGCCGGCGCTGCGCGCGCTGTGCGACCGCAATGGGATTCTGCTGGCGGCCGACGAGGTGCAGAGCGGCATGGGCCGAACCGGCCGGATGTACGCCGTCGAGCATTGGGGCGTCGAGCCGGACATCGTCTGCCTGGCCAAGGGCATCGCCAGCGGAATGCCGCTAGGGGCGATGGTTGCTCGCAGCGAGGTCATGGACTGGCCACCCGGCAGCCACGCCAGCACCTTCGGCGGCAATCCCGTCAGCTGCCGCGCCGCTCTGGCCACGCTCGACCTCTTGGAGGGCGGGTACATGCAAAACGCCGCCGAGCGCGGTGAACAGCTGAGAGAGGGTCTCCGGCGCCTGCGGCAGCGCCATGTCTCCATCGGCGACGTGCGCGGCCTCGGTCTGATGACGGCGATGGACATCATTCAATCGCGCGACCCCTATACGTTCGACCCCGCCGGGCGCGATGCGGTCGTAGAGGCGGCGTTCCGAAGCGGTTTGTTGTTACTGGGTTGCGGTGAGAGCGCCGTACGATTCTGCCCGCCGCTGTGCATCACGGCCGAGCAGGTGGAGACGGCGCTGCACATTCTGGATGGGGTGCTTGCTTAGTCCGTGGTCCGTGGTCCGTAGTCCGTAGTCCGTAGCGGCAAGCCAACTGGTCTTCACTACGGACTACGGACTACGGACTACGGACCACGGACGGAAGAGGACTTTGCCGCATTTTTGGTTTTTGCGAGCTATAGTTTCAGGGACCGATGCGGCGGCTGGGAGCGGCGATGCCACGGCCGCCAGCGTAGACAGGATTTGCAGCCCCCTGGAGACAGGCGATATGGCCAGACCCCTTCCCGCCCCGACTTCGTTTCGGAGCGGTTTCAACGGCGCTGCCAATGGAAAGCCGACGGCCGGCCTCATGCACCAAACGACCGTCGAGGAACCGGCCGAACCGGCCGCCGTTTCGGCGGAGGAGCTGCAGGAACTCGAACGGCTGCGCGAGGAGAACGCCCAGCTGCGGGCGCTGTGCCTGGAGCTGGAACAGGCGCTGCACGAGGCGACGCAGAATGCGTCGGCCCACGGCGAGGAGAGCCTCAAGGAGTACGAGGCGCTGGTGGACGAAAAGACGGAGATAATCCGCCAGCTGCACGAACAGGTGCAACAGTTGCAAGCCGTCGTGGCGGAGCTGGAGGCGGGGTCGGGGACGCGGCCGGTCAGCGCCGGCCCGGCGCCGCGCGAGGACGAGCTGCTGTCGCTGAGCGAAGAGCTGGAGCGGGAACGGCGGCAGCTGAAGGAAGACGAGGATTCGCTGATGCAGCAGATGCGCGACATGGAAGTGAGCATGGCCCGGGAGCGGGCGGAGATGGCCCGCCAGCGCAACGATATGCAGCGGCTGCAAAGCGAAATCCGCCACGAGCTGGAGCGGCTGGAGCGAAGCGGCGCCTTGCAGAGCAAGATCGACGGCCTCAAGAGCAAGCTTCAGGACGCCTCTTCGCGGCGCGGCTCCGCGCCCGCCGCTTCACCCTCGCAAACGGCGCCCGCCGCATTCGCCGGGACCGGCCGCGACGCCGGGCAAGAAAGAAGGCCTCTTCGGCCGCCTCTTCGGCGGCAAGTAAGCAAACGATGAACGATGAATCAAGAGTTTGCTTGATTCATCGTTCATCATTCCCACCTTGCCGTCTTCCGGCGCAACCCATTAACTGACCCTGTGGGGCGGCAGCCCTGCCGTCCCGGAACCCAGGGAGACAAGGCGATGCGACATGCGGCATGGCTGATTGTGTTGGCGCTGGCGGCCGTGCCGGCGTGCAGCGAGACCAACAGTTCGTCGGCGGACGAGCCGAAGGGGACCGAGGTGGACCTGGACGGCCTGAAGGCGACGACGCCGGCCGACTGGAAGAAGGAGGAGCCGAGCAACCAGTTCCGCTGGATGCAGTTCCGCGTTCCGAAAGCCAAGGGCGATTCGGACGACGCCGAGGTGGTCATCTCCAAGGGGCTCGGCGGCGGCGCTGAGGCGAACATCGCCCGCTGGAAGGCGACGATCAAGCCGCCGGCCGGCAAGAGCAGCGACGACGCGGCCAAGGTCAGCGACATCACCATCGGCGGTACGAAGGCGGCCTATCTCGACGTGTCCGGGACGTACACCATGCCGTTCGCGCAGAAAGCGGACGTGCGGCCCGATTACCGGATGCTGGCGGTCTACTACGAGGGCAAGGACAACGTCTACACGTTCAAGCTCGTCGGCCCCGCCGCCACCGTGGAGGCGGCGAAAAAGAGCTTTGACGACTGGCTGAAGGCGTTCAAATGAGGCCGCATCCCGACGAGCGGCGCGGCGTCAGCCCGCCGTGCTTCGATCAGCACGGCGGGCTGACGCCGCGCCGCTCGCCGACGATTCCCCGTCCATGCACATCGACCAATTCGATTACGACCTGCCCGAACGCCTGATCGCCCAGGAACCCCCGGCCGAGCGCGACCTGTCCCGGCTGATGGTGGTGCGCCGCGACGGCGCGCCGCCGACCGACCACGTCTTCCGCGACCTGCCTTCGCTGCTGAACCCCGGTGACCTGCTGGTGCTGAACGACACGCGCGTGCTGCCGGCCCGGCTGATCGGCCGCCGCGCCCGCACCGGCGGCAAGTGGGAGGGTCTGTTTCTGCGTGAGGAATCGGGCGGCAGGTGGGAGCTGCTGACGCAGACGCGCGGCCGACTCCTCATGGGCGAGACCATCCTCGTCGATCCCGAAACTCCATCAACGGGGGACGAACGCCAGCCGCTGCGGTTGCGCCTGGAGGGCAAGTCGGCGTCGGGCCGCTGGCTGGCCCGGCCGGAGGAAGCGGGGACGGTCGCGGAGCTGCTGGCGCGGTACGGCCGGACGCCGCTGCCGCCGTACATCCGCAAGGGCCGCGCGGCGGCGGAGGACAAGCGAGCGCTACCAGACGGTGTACGCCCGCCAGGCCGGCGCCGTGGCCGCGCCGACGGCGGGGCTGCACTTCACGCCGCGGCTGTTCGACGCCTTGCGGGAGCGGGGAATCGAACGGACGTTCGTCACGTTGCACGTCGGGGCCGGCACGTTCCAGCCGGTGACGGCGGAGGACGTGACGCAGCACCGCGTCCAGTCGGAATGGGGCGAGGTCCCGATCCGCCGCGGCGGCGGCCGTCGCCGCGTGCAAGGCGCGCGGCGGCCGCGTCGTGTCGGTGGGCACCACGTCGGTGCGCGTGCTGGAGACGGCGGCGCGGGAGGCCGAGGATCCTTGGTCGGGTTGGACCGATCTGACGATCCGGCCGCCATTCGAGTTTAAGGCTGTGGACGCGCTGGTGACGAATTTCCACCTGCCGCGGTCGAGCTTGCTGCTGCTGGTCGCGGCGTTCGTGGGGTTGGAGACGGTGCGGGCGGCGTACCGGCTGGCAGTGGAGCGCGAATATCGCTTTTATTCTTACGGCGATGCGATGCTGATCTTGTAAAGTCTCATCCGCCCCTCAATACATCTCATACACATGCTGCCCACCGTGAGCGGGATTTCCAATCAGCGTGCGGTTGCGGGGATCGACCACCAGATCGAGGTGTTCCAGCGGGATCTGGCCGAGCAACACCGGTACGCCGTCCGGCACTTCCAGCACGTCCATCGTACAGCTGCGGCCCATGACCGTCAGCCGCACCGCCTCGTACATGGCCGCATCGGCGTCTCCGACGCTGCTGGTCACGCGCCGGGTCCCGGTCTGCGCCAGGCCAAGTTGCCGGATCAGGCTTGTCGGCACCGACAGCAGCGTCGCGCCTGTGTCCGCGAGCGCGTCCAGCACGACAATTCGGCGTACTTGCTCCGGCGGTTGGACGCCGCGGTGAGCAAGATAGAGATCGGACAGGTTCTCGATCGTCGCTTCCGCTGTAACGCGCCCCATTGTTTTCGTCTCCATTGGACTTCTCCCTTGCTTGCGCTTCGAGTTGGCGAACAACTTAACGCATCCCCGCTGGGGGAAACGGTCGCTTTCAGCGATCCTGCGAAGTCGGCCGAATCGGCTCTTGGTTGTCCGATGAAGCGGGAACGCCGTTGGCTTTGGGTTCTCCGCCCTTCTCCGGTTCCAGTTTCATGTGAGGGCTGCACCAGCCGACGAGAAAATCCATCACGTCCATGACGGCGTCCTCGTCGGCTTCCCGGTTCGCCCGTCGCAGTTCCTGGCGCCGTTTCGAACACGGCCAGCACCGCCGACCTATCCGTCCCGTGCGATAAGAGTTCCACGGCGATCGAGCGGAGATTACGGATCGGCTCCGGCGAACGCAACGCCTCGTCGATGGATTCGTCAAGTTTCATCGGTATCGCTCCCTTCGGCCGCATCCGGCCGCGCCTTGCGCCACAAGGCCTGCGTCCGGACCAGGGCCTGTTTGTACTCGCCGAGCGTCATGGGACGTGCCGGCTCAATGAAGCCGTGGCCTGTGGAAGCTGGATCCGGTCGGTATTTCAGGTCCGGCCGAGTTCCGCCTCCGCGATCGCCCAAACGGGATCCTTTCCCACGCCCTGGAACTCAGGAGGACGGCGGAACGCGGGCAGGTTCCTGGGGTCGTCGGGGCTTACGGACAAACCGCCTTGACCGGGTTGGACGATGTCCTCCAACTTGCCTACCGGCACATCAGTTCCAGGGCGAACGACAAGTGTACGTGCGTCGTCGCCGATCTCGGCGAGTCCCTCCGCGGTTTCCTTCATGGCGCGGAATAATCGGGTCATGGCGACGCGCCTCCGTTTATCCTATCACGCGGCGATTGTCCCTGTGGCGACAGCGCCAGGAGCGCCTATTCATCCTCCCCGTCCGCCAACCCCAGCTTCTTCGCCTTCCGGTGCAGCTCCTTCGCCTCCATGCCCAGCTGCCGCGCCGCCGCCGTCTCGTCGCCGTGCGCCGCCTCCAGTGCCTCCCGGATCTTCTTCTGCTGCTCCCATTCCTTGATGTTTCGGTACAGCGTCCGTTCGCCGATGCCCAGCATCGTCGCTGCCTCCTCGCGGTTGCCGCTCGTCAGCGCCAGCGCCTGCTCCGTGTAATAGCGCTCCACCTCGCTCAGCGGCCGGCCCACCAGGCTCGACGGCCCTGCCGTCTGGCCGACCGTCGCCGGCAGCTTGCCCACCACCTGGCCGTCCTGCACGTCGTCCAGGCCCAGCACGCCGTCCACGTCCAGCACCACCATGCTCTCCACGAAGTTGCGCAGCTCGCGCACGTTGCCCGGCCAGTCGTAGGCCATCATCGCCCGCCGCACCGGCTCCGCCACCGTCTGCACGTTCTTGCCGTGCTGCGCGTTGAACTCCTTGATGAAATGGGCCGTCAACAGCATGATGTCTTCCCGCCGCTCGCGCAACGGCGGCAGCTTCACCGTCATCACCTTCAGCCGGTGGTACAAGTCCTGCCGGAACGCTCCCTCCGCCACGGCCGCGTCCAGGTCGCGGTGCGTCGCCGACACCACCCGCACGTTCACCTTGATCGCCTCGTTGCTGCCGATGCGAAAGACCTCTTTGTTCTCCAAAACGCGCAGCAGCTTGGCCTGCAAGGCCAGCGGCATGTCGCCGATCTCGTCCAGAAACAGCGTGCCGCCGTTGGCGTACTCGAAGCGGCCCTTGCGCGGCTTGTCGGCGCCGGTGAACGCGCCCTGGTCGTGGCCGAACAGCTCGTCGTCCAGCAGGTTCTCGTTCAGGGCCGTGCAGTTCATCTCGGCGAACGGCTTGTTCTTGCGCGGGCTGTTGTTGTGGATGGCTCGCGCCGCCAGCTCCTTGCCGGTTCCGGTCTCTCCCAGGATCAGCACCGTCGCGTTGGTCGGGGCGATGGCCTGCAACCGCTTGATGACCTCGTGCATCTTCGGGCTGTTGCCGACGACGCCCTGGAAGCCGAAGCGTTCGTCGAGCTGCCGCCGCAGCTCACGGTTGGCGTGGGCCAGCCGCAGCCGTTCCGCCGCCTTGTCCACGATGGCCCGCAATTCGGCCACGTCCACCGGCTTGGTCAGGTAGTTGGCGGCGCCCTGCTTGATGGCCTCCACGGCCGTCTTCACGTCGCCGTGGCCGGTAATCATCACCACCTCGGCGTCCGGCGCCTCCTGCTTCGCCAGGCGCAGAATCGCCAGGCCGTCCAGGTCCGCCATCTTCAAATCGGTCAGGATGACGTCGAGTTCGTCGTGGGCGATGAGACGGGCGCCTTCCTTGCCGCTGGTGGCCACGGTGCATTCGTAGCCAACCCGTTCGAGACTCTCGGCCACGGTTTCGGCGTGGAACGGCTCGTCGTCAATGACCAGGACCTTCAGGCCTTCGCCGGGTTGGCGCGGCGGAGAGGAGTTGGGGGCAGCAGGCATGGTGTAGGTTCCCCGGCGTGGGCGCAATGAGGTTATTTTACCGGCCAGAGGTCGAGAACGCCTAGACCGGCCGCGCCATCGTTAAAGTCGGCGCGTCCGAACCACCGATGGTAACGGATGAACCCGTACACGATCAAAAGGGGACGGCGATGACCGAGACGCAAACCCTTCTGGGCAAGATCGCGGCCCTGCGCCAGCGGCTGGAGCAGGCCCAGAAGCTGGCGTCGGAAGCGAACAGCGCCGCCCAGAACCTGTTCGGCGCGCCGGCCGCCGCCGTCCTGGAACGTCGGATCGCCGAGGGCGCCGAACACGACGCCGCCCTCAGACGGCGTCGTCCACACCGTCGCGCCGCAGATCGAGCCGCCGCCGCTGCCGCGCCAGTTGACGCTGCGCGCCCGCCGCGTGCTGGAGCGCGGCCGCGATCTGCTGGCCCGGCTGCGCCAGATCAGCGACGGCTTCGCCGCGCCGATCGACGAACCTGGCCCGGCCGTGCTGTTCGACCGAGCCGACCCGCTGACCGCCCTCTACCGCGAAACGGCGGCGATGACCGACACGTCGCTGCGGCTGGTGCCGCTGTTTCCGCAAACGGCGACCGCTCAACTGTATCTATGCGAGGGGCTGGAGGCCATCCTGACGGTGATCGCCGGCCGGCTCAAGACGCTCATCGCCGGCGTCGAGTCGCGCCGCGCGGAGAACGGCCGTATCGCGGTCCTGGTCGCACCTGCTGACCGAGCTGGAAGCGGGCCGGCCGGTGGACGCGGCGCCGCTCATGGACCTGGCCGAGGAGATCGTCGCCGACGCCCAGGACGGCGGGCCGCTGCTGTTCCGCGAAGGCGACCCGGCGCGGCCCGCCCACTTCGCCGCCTGCCACGGACTGACCACGGCGCGGGTGATCGCTCGCGTCGCCCGGGACGACCCGGACTGGGACGGCCGACTCATCGAGCCGGTGCTGGCCGCCTTGATCCACGACGCCGGAATGGTGCGCGTCCCGATCGAGCATTCTCAAGCAAACCGACCCGTTGACCACGGAACAGCGTCGGGTGGTCGAGGCGCATTGCCGGGCCGGCGCGGAGATGGCCTGGCGGCTGCGGCCCGACGCGGCCTGGCTGGCGCGGGCGGTCGCCGAACACCACGAACGCCTGGACGGCACAGGCTACCCCGATGGACTGAAGGCCGCTCAGCTGTCGCCGATGTCACGCCTATTGGCGGTCTGCGATGTGTATGTAGCGTTCTGCACCGCCCGGCTCGCACCGCCCCGCCAGGGAAACGCGCACGTCCCTGACCGACGTTCTGCTCCTGGCGGAGAGCGGCGTGCTGGATCGGGATTACGCCGAGCGATTGCTGAATCTTTCCTTCTACCCGGTGGGGTCGGCGGTGGAAATGGCGGACGGTTCGCTGGCGCTGGTGGCGGCGGCGCCTTCGGCGTCAGCCGACGACCTGAACGCCCCGGCCCGGCCGGTGGTCGCGGTGCTGACCGACCCGCACGGCGAGAGCCTGCCGGGACCGCGGCACTTCGACTTGACCCGCCGTGAGGACCAGAGCATCGTGCGCACCCTGCCGGCCGGTGAACGCCGTGAGCTGCTGGCGGCGCGGTTCCCGGAATGGGCTTAAGCAAGTGAGGAGTGAGGAGTGAGGAGTGAGGAGAAAAGCAAGTCTCACCGGCTTGTTTTCTCTCCTCATTTCCTCCTCGCTCACTCCTCACTTCTCCCAAGGACTCGGCATGTCCAAAGCATCCGGCTACTTCCCCGCCACGCGGCATCCGTGGCCGTGTACGCTGTTCCTGCTGCCGATGCTGCTGGCCTACGAAAGCGGTGTGATGCTGCTCGGCGGAGCGCACCCGGAGGCGCTGCGCAACGGCGCCGACAACTGGATGCGCTTCGGCCTGACCGCCCTCGGCCTGCCGTATTTCTGGCTGCCGCCGCTCATGCTGGTGACGGCGCTGTTCGGCTGGAACCTCGTGCGGCGCGGCGACCGGCCCGGCGACATGGTGGGCGTCCTCAGCGGCATGTCGATCGAGAGCGTGGGCTTCGCGCTCGGCCTGTGGGGAGTCAGCCGAGCGCTCGTACCAATCATGCAACAACTCGGCGTGCAATTGGAGATTTCGGCAGGAACCAACTCGGCGATGCGCCAGGTGGTGACGTACCTCGGCGCCGGCATCTATGAGGAGGCGTTGTTCCGGCTGGCGCTCTACTCAGGCATGGTCTGGCTGCTGCGCCGCCTGGAGGCGCCGAAGCTGCTGGCCGTGCTGCTGGCGGCGGTCGCGTCGGCGACGCTCTTCTCCGCGGCGCACCACCTCGGGCCTTATGGCCAACCCTACGACAATTACCTGTTCCTCTTCCGGCTGGCGGCGGGGTTGTACTTCGCACTGTTGTACCAGTATCGCGGCTTCGGCGTCGCCGTCGGGGCCCACGCCTGCTACAACCTGATGGTCAGCGTGGGGGCGGCTTGACGGGCCGCTTGTGAAAAGTGCGTGAACGGCGCCTACCGCCCTTCCCACTCCAGCCGCGACTATGGTAGAAATCTCCCTCTTCACCGCCCTTCCCTTTTCCCAAGCGAGGAGGTCCGCACATGGCGCACGTGAAACCGATCCAGGATGGCTACCACACCATCATCCCGCACTTGACGCTGAAGGGGGCGGCCGCAGCCATCGACTTTTACAAGAAGGCGTTCGGCGCCGTGGAACTCGGCCGGATGCCCCTGCCCGACGGCAAGGCGCTGCTGCACGCCCAGCTGAAGATCGGCGATTCGCACCTCTTCCTCTGCGATGAGCCGCAATTCCCCGGCTGCCCCAAGTCACCGCAAACGCTGGGCGGCAACTCGGTCGTCGTCCATCTGAACGTCGAGGACTGTGACGCCACGTTTAACCGGGCCGTCGCCGCGGGGGCGCAAGTGAACATGCCGCCCACCGACATGTTCTGGGGCGACCGCTACGGCCAGCTGACCGACCCGTTCGGCCAGCGGTGGTCGATCGGCACCCACAAGGAAGACGTGTCGCCGGAGGAGATGAAGAAGCGGGCGGAGACGGCCTGCGCAGATGGCGCAGAGCAAACGCTGAGCAACAACCGTTTATCGGCTCCTAGGAAAGTAATGTCCGCTGGGCGTGGGGCCGGCGGCTGCTGGCCGCCCAGCGCGAAGGCTACTCCCCCGAAGAGGTCGCCGCCTTCCTCGGCGTCGATCCTCTCGAGTCCCCCTTCGCGGCGGACATTACTTTCCTAGGATGCGATAAACAGCCGCGCCGCTCACGACACGGCCGCCGCTTCCTCTTCCTTCACGCGCGTCGGCACCATCCGCAGCCCCGTCGCGCCCGTCGTCTGCTTATGGCCGGCCGTGCCCGACTCGTGGTACTCGGCGTCCTGGTTCACCTGCCACAGGTCGTACACCTTCCGATCCGCCAGGATGTTCTGCACGCACAGCATCGCCGTCATCATGGCGTGGTCCTGGTTGTTGTACTTGTGCATGCCGTTGCGGCCGACCAGGTGCAGCGTCGGATACTTCGCCTCCAGCTCGTCCTTGACCGTCGCCACGTGCTTGGCGTAGTCGTCGTCGTAGACCGGGTACGCCTTCGGCTGGCGGACCACGCAGCCGTCGACCACGTCCGCCGCCTTGGCCAGGCCGATCTTCTCCAGCTCGACGCTTGGCCTGCTCGATCAGCGTCGTCGTCCGACGACGACCACAGGCCGTCGCCCTCGAAGCAGAAGTATTCGAGGCCGTAGCAGTTCATCGACGGATCGGGCACCATCTCCGGCGACCACGACTTGAAGTTCTGCACCCGGCCGACCTTCACGCTCGGGTCGTGGATGTAGATCCAGTTGTCGTCGAAGACGTTGCTTGTCCTTGAGGATCAGCATCACGGTCAGGAAGTCGCGGTACTTGAGCGACTCGGCCGCCTTGCGCGCCTGCTCCGAGACGGCCGGCGTCACGCCCTTGACCAGCTGCCGCATCGGCGCCGACGAGATGACGTGCTGCGCCTGCGTCACGAATCGGCGCTTTTCAGCGTCTTCATAGGTGACTGTGCCACAGGCCGGCCTCGGCGTCCCAGTGGCAGCCGACGACCTTGCAGCCCATGCGCGATGTCGCCGCCCATCGTTCTTGATCTTCTCGGCGCACGCCTCCCACATCATGCCCGGCCCCTTCCGCGGATAGCGGAATGAGTCGATCAGCGTCTTGATGACCTCGCCTTTGTTCTTCGGCTTCGGCTTCGCAGCAGGGCGTTGAGGATGGCCGTCTTCAGCGACAGACCCTTGATGCGCTGGGCGGCCCAGTCGGCGGAGATCTCCTTGCAGCTCATGCCCCACACCTTCTCCGTGTACGTCTTGAAGAAGATGTTGAACAGGCGTTTGCCGAACTGGTTCGTCACCCAGTCCTCGAAGTTGCGCGGGTCCTTGACCGGGAACATGCCGCGCCTTCATGTACGACAGCACGCAGCGCGTCGACTCGAAGACGCCGAGCTTGAACAGGGCCTCGGCCGCCTTGAGCGGGTAGGCGAAGAACTTGCCGTTATAGAAGATCCGCGACGAGCGCGGCCGGTCGAGCATGTCGTCGGGCAGGATCTCGGTCCAGAAGTCCTCGACTTCCTTGGACTTCGAGAAGAAGCGATGGCCGCCGATGTCGAAGTGGTAGCCCTTGTAGCTGGGCGGTGCGGGAGATGCCGCCGACGTAGGCGGGGTCGGCCTCCAGCACGGTGACGGCGGCGTTGGCCTTGCACAGCAGGTAGGCGGCCGTCAGGCCGGCAGGGCCGGCGCCGATGATGGCCACGCTCGGAGTCGTCGTCATGGGAGAATATCCTCTTTCAGGAGGGGATTCAGGGGAGATTCGAGGAAGCCGGCGAATCGTTCGCCGGCGCCCGCCGGCGGCGCATCGGGCCGTCGCAGCCCCGCAGTAGGAAGGCTGTTTTGTACCGCGCCTCCGATATTTGATCCAGGCCATTTGCCGCCGGCGCCAAGGCGAGAAGGCGCGGCTCAACGGTCGGCGCCGTTCACCAGGAGGCCGACCCGATTGCTTCCACCGTCGCGGCCGTTAGAGACGGCCTGAGCGGCCAGTTGGCGGGACGGACTGACCAGGGCGCCGGCGTCCAGTCCGCGGTTGTAAATCAGCTGCTTCAACCGGTCGTTGTAGGCGTACGGGCTGTCGATCGCGTCGATCGTGACCGGCTGGTCCTTTGCCACGGGGGCCAGCAGCATCTCGCCGGACATCAGCTCCCGGCACGAGATCTGTCCCTTCAGCAGCGGCACCGCCAGGTACACATCCTCCTCGATCTTCTCGTGCGTCAGCACGTAGCCCTCCGGCAAGTCGCGCTTGGCGTAGACGCCGCGGACCAGGCCGTCGAGGTACTGGATCTCCTTTTCCGGCGGAATGCGCTTGGCCGCGCCGCTGTTGCCGCACATTTCCTGCGCCTTGTAGAACGCTTTGAACCACGTGTCGATCTGCTCCGGCTTCGAGCAGTACGGCGACACGGCGACGCCGTCCGCCTCGACGTCGATGTGCCGCTCGAAGGTGCGGGCGCCCTTGGCGTAGGCGATCAGCATTGACGACGACCAGTCGGTGCATTCGTGCGTCGAAAAGCCGATCGTGTTGTTCGGGTAGCGGTTCTTCAGAAAATCGATCTGGTTCATCTCCAGCTCGTTGTCCTTGCTGGGATAGAGCGATACGCAGTGGTTGAGCGCGAGCGGGATGTTGCGGTTGGCGAAGAAAGTAACGAGGTCGTCGGCGTCCTTCAGGGACGAGCCGCCCGTCGAGGCGATGACGGGCTTGCGCGTCTTGGCGATCTTCTCGATGAGGAACCAGTCGTTGAGGTCGGAGCTGGCCAGCTTGATGATTGGGATGCCCAGCTCGACGCACAGGTCCACGGAAGCCTCGTCGAACGGCGTGGCGCTGGGGATGCAGCCGCTCTTGCGGACGGCGTTGACCAGCGTGGCGTATTCGGCCTTGGACAGGCGCGTGTCCAGGGTCTTCTTGATGTAGCGCACGTCGGTGCGACGGCGATAATCCTGGTGGATGAAGTGGTCCACGTCGCGGAACTGCAGCTTGACGGCGGCCCGCACGTTGTTGAAGCGCACGATGCGGGCGAAATCGTGGATGATCCGCAGCCCGCGTTCGACCTTGCCCCAGTGGTTGTTCGCCAGTTCGAGGACGAAGAGGTCTTCAAAGATGTCGCGGTTCATGATGCTCGCTCTGGGGTGCAAGAGGGAATCGTGGTCGGGAACGCAGCCCCCGGCCGAGGAAGTTCCGGCGTTCCGCCCTCCCCATCCGGGGTAAGCATGTTGCTCCGCAGCTCCTCGCGGTCGAGGAACGGGAACATGTCTTCCAGCGGGGCGGTCACGATCCGCCCGTCCGACAGACGGCGGGAACTCAGGCGCGGCTCGAAGGTCTGCTCCCGGTCGATGACGACCTCGGCCAGGCACGGGCCATCCGCGGCGAGGGCCTCGTCGATCCGCGGGGCGAAGTCGGCGCCGGCGATGCGGCGGGCGGGGATGCCGTAGGCGCCGGCCAGCTTCACCATGTCGGGGAAGGAGACGCCGCTTTCGGGGCCTTCGCCGACCAGGTTGCCGAAGAAATTCTTCTGCGTGGTGCGGATCGACAGGTAGCCGCCGTTGTTCAGCACGAACAGCTTGATCGGCAGGCGGTGGTGCGCGACGGTCTGCAGCTCCTGCACGTTCATCTGGACGCTGCCGTCGCCGGCCAGGCAGACGACTCGCTTGCCCCGCCGGGCCACGGCCGCCCCGACCGCGGCCGGCAAATCGTAGCCCATCGAGGCGCTGCCGGAGTTGGAGAACAGGCGCTGACCGGCCTGGATGCGGGCGGTCTGGAACGTGACGATGCAGGCCGTGGCGTCGCCGCACACCACCACGTCGTCGGCCGCCAGCTTCCGCCAAAGCGTATCCATGAAGTGGTAGGGGTTGATCGCCTCGCCGCAGCACTCCCGGTGCTTCGGCTGCACCACGGGGTAGCGCTCGACGCGCTCGCGGCACCAGCGCAGCCAGCCGGCGTGCCGCCCCTGGTCGAAGGGGAAGTCGGCCAGCTGCCACTGCATTTCTTCGAGGAAGAGGCGCGCGTCGCAGTGGACGGCCAGGTCCGGTTTGACGGTCGGCTTGTTCAGCTCGGCGGCGTCGGCGTCCACCTGGATCTTGAAAGCGTGGGAGGCGAAGGCGCTCCAGTTGTAGCTGACCTGGCGGAGGCACAGGCGCGAGCCGAGGACCAGCAGCACGTCGGCGTTTTGCACGGCGAAGTTGCCCGCCCGGTCGCCGATCGAGCCTTGCCGGCCGCAGAAGTACGGGTCGTCGGAGGCGATCAGGTCGTGAGTCCAGGCCGTCGTCACGGGCACGCCGAGCTGGCGCACGACGGCGCGAAAGCCCTCAAGGGCCTTCGCCAGGCGCACCCCGGTTCCCGCCAGCAAGACCGGCCGCCGGGCCGACTGAAGCCGATCCAGGACTTCGCGGACCTGTCGTCGCAGTTGTTCGCGGTCCCAGCGCGGCGCGTCCTCGGCGGGGTCGTAGGCCGGCAGCTGCTCCGGCTCGATCTCGCTGGACTGCACGTCCACCGGCACGTCGATCCAGCACGGGCCGGGCCGGCCGGACGAGGCCAGGAACAGCGCCCGTTCCAGGTGGTATCGGATACTTTGCGGGTCCGTGACCAGGACGGCGTACTTCGTGATGCTGCGGACCATGCCGACGACATCGACTTCCTGGTCGCCGAGCTGACGCAGGCCGGGCAGCCGGTAGGAGGCCATGCACGTCTCGCGCTTGACCTGGCCGGAAATCACCAGCAGGGGAATCGAGTCGGTCCAGGCGCCGAAGACGCCGTTGAGGGCGTTGATGGCGCCGGGGCCGGTGGTGACGTTGACCACGCCGACCTTGCCGGTGACGCGGGCGTAGCCTTCGGCCGCCATCGCCGACGCCTGCTCGTGGTGGTTGCAGACGAGACGGAGGCGCGACTCCACGCCGAAGGCGTTGTTCAGGAACATCGCCCCGCCGCCCGACACCAGGAACACGTCGCGCACGCCCCGATCGGCCAGCGTCCGCGCGATGTAATCGGCCACGCGAATCGACATGAATTCCTCGCCCCTAAACGGCCACGGCGGCCGACGGCAGATCGGCCAGGGTGATTACCGGGTTCGCCAGTTCCAGCCGGCCGCGGATCACCCGCAGGATGGCTTCCTGGTGCAGCATGGACGTGATGACGATGGGGTGCGGCAGGCCGCGCGCCGCCTCCGGCGCCAGGATGGGCCGGCCGTGCAGGCGCTTTCCGTGGTTGATCGGGTTGCCGTCGATGAACGCGGCGATGCGGGCGTCGCCCAAAGCCGTCTCCGCCAGGAGCTTCATGGCCAGCTGGCCGGTCCCCCAGACGATCAGCTCTGGCGACTCCTTCACCGCCTCGCGCAGGCGGGCGTCGATCGACCGCATCAGTCGCCGGGAAGACCCGATGTAGGCGTTGATCTTCCCCTTCAATTCCGCGTCCGGAACGGGCGCGGCCGGGGTGGCGCCGGGCGCCTTGCGGAAGATCGCGAGCACCGCCGGGTAGGGCAGCGGCGGCGGCGACTCCAGCGTCTTGAAGCCGTGCCGAATCGGCGCCAGGCCGGCGGTTCGGGCCAGGTTGACCAGGCAGCCCAGCGAAAAGTGATTGATATGTTCCGTATTGAAATCCTGGAAGGGGGCGACGAGGCATTCGTCGTAACGGGCGGCGTCGGGCGTTTCCAGGTAGACGCAGCCGCTCTCGGCCGTGAGCTGCGCGATCGCGGCGACGGAGGGGCGCAGATCCTGGACGTGCTCCAGGACGTGCGACAGAATCACGCAATCGAAGGCCCCGAAATCCGCCGGCAGGTCGGCGAGCGACCCGGCCTCGGCGCGGACGCCGGGCAGGCGGCGGGTGTTTTCGGCGCAGGCCGGCGACGGGTCGAGGCCGGTGAGGTCCTGGAAGCCCAGCCCCTTCAGGGCGCGGAGCAGGCCGCCGTTGGCGCAGCCGACGTCGAGGATTCGGGCGTCGCGGGAGCCGACGAAGTCGGCGACGGCCAGGGCGACATCGTACAGCCGTTTGGCGTCCCAGGGGCTGTCGCCCCCTCCGGTCGAGGTCTTCTGGTCCTCGTATTTTGAGTATTTGCGGTAGAACGTGTCGTAATCCCGCTGAGTGACTGCGGTGTCGGCGTAGACGAAGCCGCAACTCCGGCAGCAGACCACGTCGTACCCGTCGGCTAGGGGATGTCCGTCGGGCAGCACGAACCGCTGCGAGTGGAGCACCTCGCAGCGCGTCGCTTCGCAGATCGGGCAGCCCCGTACCGAACCCTTGTCCATGATCGTCTCCCAGGCCGCACCTTTACGCTGACACGCAAACGTAGTTCATTTTTCAGCCGTGGGACGCAACTTCCGGGGGAAAAAATGTACGGGAGAAGCGTGAGGGAGGCGCGGATTGGGGGGCGCGGACAAGCGATACAGCCCCGGAGGGGCGGTGGTGAATAGCCAGGGGTGAAACCCCTGGAGAGGAGCGTGTTGATTCTCCCCTCGAATTTAGCCCCGGAGGGGCGACGGTCGGATCCACCGCCGTCCCTCCGGGACTCCTGAAACGACCGATGGGCCGGTCGTCGCTCCAGGGGTTTCGGTCCCCCTCCAGGGGCTTACGCCCCTGGCTATTCACCGCCGCCCCTCCGGGGCGAAAGGTGTCTCATCGGCCGCCGACGCCCGACAGTTCCCCTGGCGAATCCGGCACGAGCGGCGTCAGGCGCCGGCTAGGGCAAATGCCTTTTACCTCCTCGTCGCGCGGCTCGAAATTCACCCGCTCGCGCTCGACGACCAGTGGACGCTTCTGCACCTGCGTATGGATGGCGCCGATGTACTCCCCAAGCATTCCGAGGAAGAACAGCTGCACGGACGAGAAGAAGAATAGGCTAATAAGAATTGGGGCGACGCCGGCGTTGAGCCAGTCCCAACAGATCAGCTTGGCCGCGAGGTAGCCCACCGCCGTCAGCAGGCTCACGGCCGACATGACGAAGCCCACCATGGTCGCCATGCGCAGCGGGACTTTGGAGTGGTTCGTGATGCCCAGCATCGCCAGGTCGTACAGCGTGTGGAAGTTGTTCTTGGTGATCCCGCGCTTCCGGCTCGGTTGGCAGTACGGGATTCTTGAACGACTCGAAGCCGATGTCGGATATCAGGCCGCGCAAATAGGGATAAGGGTCGTTGATCTCGCGCAGGACCTGGATCACGCGCTGGTCGTAGAGGCCGAAACCCGTGACGTGCTGCGTCAGCTCGACGTCCGACAGCCGGGCGACGAGCTTGTAGTAAGCCGTCCGCAGGAAGTACATCAGGGCGGACTCCTCGGCGCCGGTCTTGACGCCGAGCACGACCTTGTAGCCCTCTTCCCATTTGGCGAGGAATTCGGGGATCATCGCCGGCGGATCCTGTAGGTCGGCTACGATCGATAGGACGGCGTCGCCCTGGGCCTGCAAGAGCGCGTGGTAGGGCGAGCGGATGTGCCCGAAATTGCGCGTGTTGACGATGATCTTGACGTTGCGATCCGCGTGCGCGATTTCCTTGAGAATGGCGACGGTGCCGTCCTGGGAAGCGTTGTCGATGAAGATGTGTTCGTAGGTGTATCGGTTCGCCAGCCCGGCGAAGACCTGCTTCACGGCTTCGTAGAGGGCGCGGACGTTGCCCTCCTCGTTGAAGCAGGGCGTGACTACGCTGATGTGCTTCTTGCGCAGGCCGTTCGCCGACGAGCCGTGTCCGTTATCCATGATGCGCTTCCTCCAGATGAGCCGCGACGGTAAAAGAGCGGTCTTCGATTTGCTCCCTTGCGATCACGGCTTGTATTGACGCGTGAATAGGGCCTCCGTCCCCTGATGCCAGCGCGCCGTGCGGGCCACGGCGTCCGGCAAGGAAATCCACTCGCTCAGGCCCAGCTCCTCCCGCGCGGCGGGTGGCGGGGACGTAGCGCTCGGCCGGGCGGCCGGGCGTGGCGGCGCGGGCGATCTGCACGCCGACGCCGAAGTGGACGGCGACGCAACAGGCAAGCTCGGCGATGCTCACGGCCTCC
This sequence comes from uncultured Planctomycetaceae bacterium, assembly GCA_963771935.1. Taxonomy (GTDB): domain Bacteria; phylum Planctomycetota; class Planctomycetia; order Gemmatales; family Gemmataceae; genus UBA4732. The sequence goes on from CAVYVK010000002.1 coordinate 368,504, forward strand.
TCGCCGCCCACGTTGTAGGGGCGGCAGGGCGCGCCCCGGAACAGCAGCGTCCACAGCCAGACGGCGAGGTCGGCCGCGTACAGGTAGGAGCGGTAGGGTGTGCCGTCGCCGCCGACCCGGATCGGCCCGCCGCGGAGGCCGTCGCGCAGGAAATTGCCGGCTGCGAAGTGGGCGTCCAGCGGCAGGTACGGGCCGATGAACGCGAAGCCGCGCGCGACCTTCACCGGCAACCCGTACTGGCGGTGGTAGACCGCGGCCATGTGTTCCGCCACGCGCTTGCCCTCGGCGTAGGCCGAGTAAGGGTCCAGCGCGTCCGGCGCCCGGGGTAGTCTTCGGGGGTGTGCGACAATTCGGGCGGCTGCCGGCCGTAGACCGCGCCGGAGCTGGTCAACAGCACTTTCGGCGACCCGCATTGGCGGGAGAAATCCAGCGTCCGCCGCGTTCCCTGCACGATCACGTCCAGCATCGCCAGCGGCGCGTCGGTGTTGAGCGCGACGCTGGCCTCGGTCGCCGCATGGATGACGTGCGTGAAGGGGCCGGCGGGGAACGCGAAGTCGCGCACGTCGCCCTGGTGCAGGCGCAGGTCGGCGCGGCCCGCCAGGCGCGGCGCCTTGCGGCTGAAGGCCGCAGCGTTGCGCGTCAGCGCCACGGCCTCGGCCTTCAGCCCCAGGTGGTCGTTGGCCCAGGCGAAGCTCTCCAGCAGCCAGCAGCCGAAGAAGCCCGTGCCGCCCGTGATGAACAGGCGGCCGCCGCGCAGCTCCTCCCACAGGCCGCGCGTGCGGCTCAGCACGTGATCCAGGTCGTCGGCGAGAGGGTTCGTCACAAGAGCCTCCGGCAGAAGCCGTGAAGGGTGGACAGCACGTAGTCGAGCATGGTCGCCGTCAGGCCGGGGTAGACCCCGATCCAGAAGACGTTGGCGGCGACGAAGTCGGAGTTCTTCAGGTCGCCCACCTGACGGTAATTCACACCCTCGTAGGCCGGCTGCCGCGTCAGGTTGCCGGCAAACAGTAGCCGCGTGGCGATGCGGCGGTCTTCCAAATGCCGTATCAGCTGATCGCGGGTGAACGGGGCGCCGGGCCGCACCGCCAGGGGGAAGCCGAACCAGCTCGGCTGCGATCCCGGCGTCGCCTCCGGCAGGATGAAGAACTCCTCCAGGTCGCGCATCCCCTCGAACAGCACGGCGAAATTGCGGCGGCGGGCGGCGACGAACTCTTCCAGTTTGGCGAGCTGCGTCAGGCCGACAGCCGCCTGCATCTCCGTGGCCTTGAGGTTGTAGCCGACGTGCGAATAGGTGTACTTGTGGTCGTAGCCGTGCGGCAGTCGGCCGTGCTGGCAGTCGAAGCGCTTGCCGCAGGTGTTGTCCTTGCCGGGGGCGCACCAGCAGTCGCGGCCCCAGTCGCGGAACGACTCGGCCGCCTTCTTCAGCGCCGGCCGGTCGGTCGTCACGGCTCCGCCTTCGCCCATCGTGATGTGGTGGGCGGGGTAGAAACTGCACGTCGCCAGATCGCCAAACGTGCCGACCTTTTGACCCTGATAAGTTGCGCCGAGGGCGTCGCAGCAGTCTTCCACCAGCCAAAGGTCGTGTTTCTTGGCGAACGCCCTGACAGCGGCCAGGTCGAACGGGTTGCCGAGCGCATGGGCCAGTACAATCGCGCGGGTGCGGCCGCTCAGGGCCGCGTCCAGCTGGCTCACGTCCACGTTGTAGGTCGGTGCCGTCACGTCCAGGAAGACGGGGACCAGGCCGTTTTGGAGGATCGGGTTGACCGTGGTAGGGAAGCCGGCGGCGACGGTGATAACCTCGTCGCCGGGGCGCAGCCGGCGCTCGCCGGCCAGCGGCGAGGTCAGGCACGACACCGCGACCAGGTTCGCGGATGAACCGGAGTTGACAAGCAGCGAAAAACGGCTGCCGAAGACGCCCGCGAACTCGTGTTCGAACTGATCGGCGTAGCGCCCCGCCGTCAGCCAGAAGTCGAGTCCGGAGTCCACCAGGGCGCGAACCTCACGGTCGTCGAAGACTCGGCCGGCCACCGGGACCGGCGACTGACCGGGCAGGAACGCTTTCGCGGGGAAGGCGGCCTTGCAGTATTCTCCCACCAGCTCCAGGATCTGGCGCGGAGGGCGTCGGCTCGGCCGGCCGGCGGGGCGGGTTGCTTCGGCGAGCGGGGTGGCGTGAGCGCCCCGAGATTCGCCTCTACTTGCTCAGCCACGAGAGAAAAACTCCTTGTACCAGGCGATGGTCTTGCGCAGCCCCGTTTCCAGGTCGAAATACGGCGCCCAGCCGAGGCGGCGCGCGCCTTGGCGGCGCTCAGATACTGGTGACGGATCTCGTTGCTGGCCTCGTTGCGCACGTCCGGTTCCAGGTCGCTGTCCAGCAGCCGGAGGATGTGCCGCACCAGGTCGCAGCACCGTCACCTGCAGCTCGTTCGAGAAGTTGAACGCCTCGCCGGTCAGCGCCGGTCTTTCGCCAGATGCTCGGCCAGCAGCATGTAAGCAGCGGCCCCTTCCTCGACGTAGAAGTAGTCGCGCACCGATAATGCCGTCGGAGCGGATGAGCGGCCGCTCGCCGCGCAGCACCGAGCGGATCGTGCCCGGAACGATGCGGTTCCAGTTCAGGTCGCCGCCGCCGTAGAAGTTGCCGCAGCGCGTCACGACCACCGGCAGGCCGTAGGTGTGCGCGTAGGACTGGGCGATCAGGTCGGCGCAGCTCTTGCTCACGTCGTAGGGGTGCCGCCCTTGCAGCGGCGCGTCCTCGTCGTAGGGCAGTTTCTCCTGGTCGCCGTAGGCCTTGTCCGAGGAGGCCACGACGATCTGCTTCACGGCCGGGCTGCGGCGGCAGGCTTCGAGCAGCGCCCAGGTGCCTCGGATGTTGGCCTCGAAGGTCGAAACCGGATTGCGGTTGGCGATGCCCACGATCGTCTGGGCCGCCAGGTGGATGACGCTGTCGGATCTCGTATTCGCCGAGGGCGCGCTCGAGCAGCGCCTGGTCGCAGACGTCGCCGCGCACCACGTCGGCCCGCCCGAGCAGACCGCGCGCACCAGCTTCGCAGTCGCGGCACCCAGTCGCGCACCAGGCAGACGACGCGGGCGCCGGCGTCCAGCAGCCGGCGGACCAGCCAGCCGCCCACCAGTCCGGTGGCCCCCGTCACCAGCACCGGGTGGTCTTGCCAGAATGGAGGGTTCATTCCCACACCTTCCACGGCGCCTTGCCGCTCGCCCAGAGGTCGTTGAGGGCCTTGTATTCCCGGTAGGTGTCCATCGCGAAGAAGAACCCGTGGTGGCGGTAGGCCATCAGCTGCTTCTCGGCGGCCAGCCGTTCCAGCGGTTCGCGCTCGAGGATGCAGTCTCGTCGCCGTCCAGGTAGTCGAAGACCTTGCGGTTGAAGACGAAGAAGCCGGCGTTGACCCAGTTGTCGTCGAGCTGCGGCTTCTCGCAGAACTGCGTCACGCTGCCGTCGTCGGCCACGTCCAGGATGCCGAAGCGCGAAGTCGGGCAGACGGTGGTGACCGTGGCAAGCCGGCCGTGCGCGTGGTGGAAATTCGAGCAGCGCCCGCGATGTCCACGTCGGCGACGCCGTCGCCGTACGTCACGAGGAAGGTGTCGCCTTCGACGTAATGCTTGATGCGCCGGACGCGACCGCCGGTCATGGTCTCCGGGCCGGTGTCGGCCAGGGTGACGCGGAAGTCCTGCTCGCGGTGGGCGCCGTGGTAGGCGACCTGATGCAGCTGGCCGAGGCAGATGGTGAAATCGTTGTTCATGGCCTCGTAGTTGAGGAAATACTCCTTGATCATGTTGCCGCGATAGCCCAGGCACAGGACGAAGTCGCGGAAGCCGTGGTGGGCGAACAGCTTCATGATGTGCCAGAGGATCGGACGGCCGCCGACATCGACGAGCGGCTTGGGGCGGTATTCGGTTTCCTCGCGCAGACGGGTGCCGAGGCCGCCGCAGAGAAGCACTACTTTCATCGCCTTCCCTCCTTTCCGGATCCGACAAGCTGATGAACGGAACGCCCGCCGATGTGGGCGATTTGAAGACAATGGTTCTTTTCCCTACCGCTGCAGGCTCCAGACTTTGATCTTGAAACCGCTTCCCGGAGCCTCGAATTTCCCGACCTCGTCGTATTTTTTTGTCACTTCCTGGATGGCGTCCCACACGGTGCGCTGGCCGCCCGGCTGGCCGCCCCGGAACATGCGTTCGTCCGATTTCATCTGCTCGTCGGGGATTTCCATGGCGACGATCACGGCCGGAGGCTTTTCGCGGATGCGCTCGGCGTCGGCCAGCGCCACGTTGTCCGGGCAGACGTCGATCCAGTGTGCCACGCTCCGAGTGGCAGGCCGGCGCTCGCTCAGGGCGTAGAAGATCGGCATGTGGGGGTACACGAGTATCCGCTCGTCCGGGCTTGAGTTTTTGCGGATGAGGTCGGTGACGTCGTCGAAGAAATCGGCGGTGTCCTTCGAGAGGACGAACCCTTCAAGCTGCGGCAATTTGGATTTGGCGTTGGCACACCAAGGCGGCGGCTCGCACCATCCGGCCCAGAAGAAGGGAGTGTTCGCCTTCTGGTAAACGGCCGCGAACAGGATGACGGCGATAAAGGTGACCGCCCAACGGCGGTAAGGCGGCCGGAGCAAGTCGGGCCGGCGGGCGCTCACGGCGGCGAGGACCACGCCGAGGGCGGGGAACGCCATGTACTCGAAAAACGGCCAGGAGATGGCCAGGGCGTAGCCGCAAGCGAACGAGACGCAGTAGGCATAAAAGAGCAGGGCCGAAGGCAGGTCGGCGTCCTGTCGCAGAACGCCGGGCAGCGACGACGCGATCAGGAGCAGACACCCGAACGTCGAAAGGGCCGCTGCCGACAAATTCAGCGTCCGGAAGGTGAACCCCAGCGGCTGCTGGTTCCAGAAGACGAGGATCAGCACGAACAGGAGCATGCCGAGAATCACCGGGCTGCGCCAGTTGACGTCGCGCGCGGCCTGTTCCCGGAGGGCGTTGAACCGCTTCGGGAACAGCGCGCAGAAAACCAGACCCTCAATGATCGCCCCGAAGATGAGGTCCCAGATGGAAAGGGCGCTGAGGGGCCGCAACGCCCAGACCAGCAGTACGACGCCGAGCGACGCCGCGCCGAGCACGACCGGCCTCTTCCAGCTCGCGCCGCTCACCGCCGACCGGAGCCTTTCCAGCGGCCCCCGCAAAGGCCGGAGAGTGAGGGCCACGAAGGTCACGGCGAGAAGGGGCGGCAGGTAGAAGCTGGGATTCTTGCCCGTGCCCGATGAAGGGGCGCAAGAAGATGTGCCAAAGGTCGCCCTTGGCTTTCGTCCCTGCCCCGAAGGCGTTGTCGAGGAAGGCCTGCCACAGGTTGTGGTTCGACAGCCAGAGGGCCGCCGGGACGCACGGCAGCGCGAAGCCGACTCCAATCGCCGCCACCCGCAGCAGCGCGGTGCGGACGCCGGCCAGGCGGACGGAAATGACGCCCACCGCGAAGGGGAGCGCAAGGAACATCATTCCGCCGACGGTCTGCTTCACCTGAAAGCTAAGGCCGATCATGGCGCCGGCAAGCAGTCCCAGGAGCAGGTTTCCCCAGATGGAGGTCGCGCGCAGCAAGGCGAGCCGGCGAACGCTCCGAAGAGAGCGAAGATCAGCGACGAGTGATTGTAGGTGAGCGGCGTCTCCGAACAATCGACCGTGGAGACCACGAAGGTGACGATGGTCGCAACCACCGCGACAGAGGGCCGTGGTGTGATATCCAGCAGGAGGAAGTACAGAACGAGGGTGCCGGCGGTGTTGAGCAAGACGCCGATGAGCCACGGCACGATCAACCGCGGCCCGAAGACCGAGCCGAGCCAACCGAGAAAGATGGGAACGCCGGGGGGGGATTGGTAGTGGTAATCGCGGTAGGGCAGAAAGTCGAGAGAATTGCCCGCCATCATGAGCAGGTCGCCGCCCGCGTTGGGGGCAAGATAGCGGTTCCACCAGAGCAGCATGTAACCGAGCGACACAAACATCGCCGCCAGCGCGCCGGCCCACACGTGGCTGCGGGACGAGCCGACCAAGGTGGTCTTGACCCCGGTCGGCGTGGAACTCGCCGGGAGGGCGACAAGAGTTGAGGAGGTCATCCACCGGACTCCTGTTGGTCTGCACGGCGTGCAGACCGGGCAAACGAGCGCACGGCGCCGGCGCAGGGCGGGTGCGACCCGCGCGGGAGGGGGAACCGCTTGCTCAACGGGTGTTGTGCCGTGCGGCACGTTTGAGGTTCTATGCTGAGTCTAGCTTTCGTTTTCACGCCAGGCGGAAAAAACCTGGGAAGCGGCCGGCCTTTCTTGCCGGGCGGGAAAAGAGGATGCGCGAGGAGGCGGCCGGCCGACGGCGAAGGCGTGCGGTCGGACCCCCCTCCGGAATCGCGGATGAATTGCTGCGGTGCTTACGCGGCGTGCCGGCGGCAGGGAGCGGCTCGAAAGCGATGGATCGTCTCTCCTAGCGTCGCAGGCTCCAGACGCGGATCTTGTAATGAGTCCCGGCGGCCTCGAATTGTCCCACCTCGTCGTAGTTCTTCGTCAGTTCTTCGATGGCGTCCCACAAGACGCGCTGCCCGCTCGGCTGGCCGTTCCGGAACATGCGTTCTTCAAACTCGATCTGCTTTTCGGGTAGGATCATGGCGACGATAACGGCTGGCGGCTTTTCCCGAATTCGTTCCGCGTCGGCCAGCGCCAGGCTGTCCGGACAGGTGTCGAACCAGTGGGCCAGGCTGCGGGTAGCCGGTCGGCGCTCGCCGAGGGCGTAGAAGACGGGCATATGGGGGTAGACGAGGATCGTCTCATCCGGCCGCGAGTGTTGGCGGATGAGGTCGGTGACCCGATCGAAGAAATTGGCCGTGTCCTTCGAGAGGATGAACCCGTCCAGCTGCGGCAATTTGGATCGGGTGGTGGACGAACAGGGCGGCGGTTCGCTCCACCCGCCCCAAAAGAACGGGGTGCTCGCCTTCTGGTAAACGGTCGCGAAAACGATCGTGGCGACCAAGGCGATCGCGCAGCCGCGGTAGGGCGGCCGGGTCAAGTCGGGTCGTCGGGCGCTTATGGCGGCGAGGACCACGCCCAGGGTGGGGAAGGCCATGTATTCGTCGAACGGCCAGGAGACGGCCATGCCGTAGCCGCTGGCGAACGACGCGCAATAGGCGTAGAAGAGCAAAGCAGCGGGCAGGTCGGCGTCCCGCCGCAGGACGCCGGGCAGCGACGACGCGATCAGGAGCAAGCACCCAAACGTTGCAAGGGCGGCCACCGAATCATTCACCGTCCGGATTGAGACCCCCAGCATCGGCCATTGGAACCAGAACACCAGGATCAGCACGAACAGCAGCCCGCCGAGCAGGATCGGGCTGCGCAAGTTGACGCCGCCCGATGCAATCTGGTCCCGGAGAGGCTTGAATTTTTCCGGGAACAGAGCGCAGACGATCAGACCCACGACGATCGCGCCGAAGATGAAGTTCCAGAGGAACAGATCGCTGAGTTGGCACAGCCCCCAGACCGGCAGTATGCCGCAGAGAAGCGCCGCGCCGAGCGGCGCCGGCCTCTTCCAGTTCACGCCCCTTACCGCCCGCCGGAGTTTGTCCAGCGGCCCCTGGAAGGGTCGGAGGGTGAGGGCCACGAAGACCACGGCGATGATCGGCGGCAGGTAGTAGTAGTGAGCCTGCTGGCTTCCCAGGAACGGCCGGAAGAAGATGCGCCAGAGGTTGCCCTTGGCTTTTGGACCTGTCGTGAAGGCGTTGTCGATGAAGGCCGGCCAGAGGTCGCGGCTCCAGAGCCAAAGGGCCGCCGGGACGCACGACAGCGCAAAGCCGGCGCCGATCGCCGTCACGCGCAGCAGCGCGGTGCGGACGCCGCCGCGGCGGAAGGAGACAAGGGCCACCGCGGCGGAAAGCACGAGGAGGTTCATCCCGCCGACCGTCTGTTTCACCTGAAAACTAACGCCGATCATGGCGCCGGCCAGCAGTCCCAGGAGCAGGCCGCTCCCCGCGGAGGTCGCCCGCAGCAAGCGGGAGCCGGCGAACGCTCCGAACAAGGCGAAGGTCAACGACGTGTGGTGGTACATGAACGGCGTCTCCCCCGAGTTGGCCGTGGCGACCACCATGGTGGCGATGACGCCCACGACCGCGGCAGAGGGCCGCGCGATGTCCAGCAGCAGGAAGTACAGGACGAGAGCGCCGGCGGTGTTGAGCAGCACGCCGATGAGCCACGGCACAATCAACCGCGGCCCGAAAACCGCGCCGAGCCAACCGAGAAAGATGGGAATGCCCGGCGGCGACTGGAACTGATAATCGCGGTAAGGGAGCAAGTTGAAGGAATGGGCGCCCATCATGAGCAGCTCGCCGCACGAGGTGGGGGCGAGGTATCGGTTCCACCACAGCAGCATGTAGCAGAGCGGCGCCACAGTCGCCGCCAGCGCCGGCCCAGACTTCGCGGAGGGTAACCCCGGCCGGAGCAGTTTTGACGCCCGTCGGCCTGGTGTTCGCCGGGAGGGCGACGAGAACGGGAAGCGTCATCCGCGGTGCTCCTGTTGGTCCTGAGCGAACGTCGCCGCTGGCGAGGCTGGGCGATTCTCTCAACCCGGCGGAACGGAAACGGGGGACTTTCGCGCCCAGGTGGTCAAAAAACCGCACGCGTCGGAGGACAGCGTTTCATAACCGCACGCCTTGAGGATCGCTTCCACGGCGGGGGCCGTCAACTTTCCCTGGACCCAGTGATTCGTGTCGATCGCCAACTGGATCGGGTGTTCCCGGAGGAACGACCGAGAGGCTTCCAGCACCTCGATCTCCGCGCCTTCGATGTCCAGCTTGAGGAAGGTCGGCGTCCCGAAGCGGCCGCACGCCTCGGCCAAGCCGATCGTCTCCACCGTCGTCACCGTCCCCAGCGTGTCCCGCGAAGCGACCCGGGCCAGCGTGGAGCCGAGCGTGCCTTCGGCCTGAAAAGCGGCGGTCCCACTGGCCCCGGCCATGGCCAGGCGCAACGGCACGACGTTGTCGAGGCCGTGGGCGGCCAGATTCTTGAGCAAGAGGCCGTGGGTCAATGGGTCCGGCTCGAACGCATAGACCCGTCCCGTCGGCCCGACGCAGCGGGAGAGGTGATAGGTCGAGACGCCGCAATTGGCGCCCACGTCGAACACGATCTCGCCGGCCGCCGGGCGATACCAGCGGAAGTAATCCTCGATGGCGGCCTCCTCCTCTGGGGCGCCGCACATCTCGAAGACGAGGCCGGATCGCGCGTAACGCTGCGGCGCGACCGGGAGTAATCGACCACCAGGCGATCGTCCTGCAGTTCGGGCACGACGGCGCCGTGGTAGCTGTCGAACGATTTCGCGATGTCCGGGGCGAAGGCGAAACGATCCGCGGCCAGGCGAACCACGCGATTCCCCTTGACGACCTCGACCACCCCCTCGCCGACCCCGAACGTCGCACCATGGGCCTGGCAGCGGCGGGCGAGCATGGCGAAAACCAGGGGGTTGCGGGGTCCGAGCCGGATCGCAACTTTGGTGGCCAGGTTCCAGAGAGATCCCAAAATGGACACGGCAATTCCTCGTCCGAGAGACGTTGTTCGTCAAGAAGCACTCAAAATCAGATCGTCCCCTCCTTGGCGGCGCGGCCGTCTCGGATCCACCACGACGCCGCCACAGGCTGGGATTCAGGGCTTTGCGGAGACGACCGCTTTGCCCGGCGTCTTCTCCAGCGCGAGACGGACGGCGGCCGTGGTAGATCCGTTGTCCAGGTCGGCGCGCACCTCGCGGCAGTCGTAGATGTAAATGCGGCCGTTGTCCGCGGCGCGGGCGCGTCGAAGGCCTCCGGGACCGCGACGTAATCGACGCCGTCTTCCTGGCACACCGCCGCCAGGTCATCCAGCGTGGGCGGCCCGGCGTGCAGCGGGGCCTCGAACAACTCCTCCTGATTCCTCTTCACATCGTCCGCCAGAAGCGGAGCGTAAAGTCGCATGCGCTCCTGCTCGAAGCGCCGGACGAGTCGGGCGCGGCGCTGGCCTTCCATGGCCGTCGGGCGGAAGAACACGTTACCGGCGAGCTGTTCGCGAGCGAAGTAGCTCTTGGCGTGGGCGATCAGCCATACGTCGGAAGGTTCGCCGACCGAGCAGTAAATGGTGGGAAGCCGGCCGCCGCCCTCGCGGTGTTCTTCGAGGAAGCGGCCGACAAACTGAAGATCGCTGGTGGGCCGGGTGGGGATCTCCCAGACGTTGAGGACGATCAAGGCCCCCGTCTGCAACGCCAGCCACGTTCCGGCGGCGACTGCGAGAAAGCGCCATCCCAGGCCGAAAAGGCGGGCGCCCATCCAAACTGCCGCCAGCCCGACGGCGGCCCACCCCACGAAGCCCAGGCAGGCCAACAGTACGGAGACGTATTGTGTGGGGTTGACGATCTGGAACAGCTGATTCGTCATCCCCAGCATCATGTAGAGGCGCAGCGCGGCCCAGATTCCGGCGCCGACGACGATCCCCACCGCCAGGCTCCGCGCCAGCCAGTCCGGGGTGCGCGGGGGAGGAGAAACCGCCCGGTAGTAGAAAAGAGCGGTCGCCGCAGCGACGAAACCCATCAGGCCGAATTCCAGGGGGACGAAGAAGACGGCCCCGAAGTAGGCGGCCACGCCGACCGCAGGCAGCTTGCCGCGGCCGTCCGGCTGTCGCCACAGGTTCGCCGCCAGCTGGAGGCCGAACGGCGCCTGCATCAAGCGCAGCAGCCACAAGGCCCGGTAGGGTTGGCCCTGGAGCGGCAGGGCGTAGGGCAGCCAGGGGGCCAGGATCGTGCCGACCACGGCCACTGCCGACACGGCGCCGATCAAGAGCGCGAAGCGGGCGATTCGCTCGTCTTCCGGCCCACGACAGGGAACCAGGCCCAGCCAGAAGGAGAAGGTCAAGCCGGCGCCGAGGTGCAGCCAGTCGAGCGGCGTCCATTCCGAAGGAAAGTTCATGGGGACGGCGCGGCGCGCGTAGTCGCGCCACTCGTCGTCCATCGGGCCGAACAGCCGCGTCCCGAGTGGGCGGATGGCGAGAACGATCGCGGCGGCGACGGCCAGGGCCGCACCGGCAAGCAGCGTCCGCCGCCAACCGAAGCGCTCGACCGCCCACCAGCCGGCGAACACCAACGCGCCGCCCAAGGCCATCAGCGGGTGCATAAGGCAGGCCGCGGCGAGAAGCAGCAAGACGATCTTGTATCGCCTCTGGAACATTTGATCGAGGGCGAAGACGGTCAGGGCGATGGCGAGGATGCGCGGCGTAAGGAAGGTCTCATTGACGACCAGCGCCCCGCCGCCGGTGTAGGATAGCGGCGTGGCGGCCAGCAGCAGCAGCGACGGCGCAACGACGAGGCGGTCCTTGAACAGCGTCGTCAACAGGCGTTGCGCGGCCAACAGCAGCAGGGAGTTGAAGACAAGGTAAAGGAGGAAAAAAGCGATTGGCAGTCCGAGGAGGCGGACCAGCGGGGCGGCGGCGACCGAGAAGAGGGAGTATTTGTCCTGGGAGCCGTAGCGGAAGAAGAGGTCGTCGGCGTAGGCGCCGTTCTCGACCCGGTTCATGACCTGGACGGCGTAGAGTTGGCTGTCGTGAAAGACGCCCCGGTATGGCAGTGCGACGGCGTTGATGGCCAGCAAGGCGAAAAACAGGCTCCAGGGCCGGTCCATCAGTTCGCGCAGGGCGATGAGGGCCTGATCGAACCACCGGAGGACGGCGGAACGCATGGGGGGATTCGCTCCACGAGGGGGACGGATAGCGGGCGGGGGACGCCCGACGGGCGAAGGCGAGCGTCCACCTTGCGGTTCACGACAACTGTAGAACACACTTTTGCTCTGTGGCGTGAATTGGATGGAAGACGAGAGGAACGCTTGCCGAAGGGGCCGGGAAGCGTCTACGATAAGCAGCAGTTCAACAAGCCACGGCGAAAGGGGACGGCCATGCGAAGCGGGGAGAAGATGAGCGATTCGACGCCGGCCCGGCGCACCGCGCTCGGCGTCACCGGACTGGGCGCGGTGTGGGCGGGTTTGTTCCGCCTGCTCCCCCACTGGCCGAACTTCACGCCGGTCGGCGGCCTGGGCCTCTTCGCCGGCGCCCGACTGCGTCTCTGGCAGGCGTTCGTCGTGCCGTTGGCGGTGATGGCCGTGTCGGACCTGCTGCTCTGGGAGCTTTTCGGCAAGCAGCCGTTCAATCCATGGGTCTACACCTGCTTCGCCGTCAACGTGTTGCTCGGCCGCTATTTGCTGAAGAAGGGCCGGCTTTGGCGCGTTCCCGTCGTCAGCCTGATCGCCAGCCTCCAGTTCTTCGTCGTCACGAATTTCGGCGTCTGGGCCGAAGGCGCCATGTATCCGAAGACGCTGGCCGGCCTCGGCGCGTGCTACGTGGCTGCGTTGCCGTTCACCGGCAACGGCGAGGGAACGCCGTTCTTCTTCGGGACCGTGGCGGGCGACCTCGCCTACTCGGCCCTGTTCTTCGGTCTTTATGCGGTCATCCTCTTCCTCGTCGAACGCCGGAAAGCCAGCCGGCCTGACGGGCCGGCCCGTGCTGAAGCACGGGCCTACAGGCTGAAGCCCGGTCAACCGGGCTAAAAGCCTGGCAGCCCCGTTCACGGGGCTTCGGCCTGTAGCCCCGCCGTTCACGGCGGGGGATGCGGGCACCTCATTCCACAGGCGCACCCCACTGCTCGATTGGTCTTGTCCCGCCTCGGCCGGCCGGCTATCGTCCTCCCCGTTTCCACTGGATCACGGAACGGGGGTGTCCCATGACCAGGTGGTTGGGGCGATTCGTCGCGGCGTGTACCTGTCTGTTCGTCGCGGGCTGTACCCTGGATTCCTTCTCGCTGAACGCCTTCGGCACGGCCAAGGGCGACGGCCCCGTCGTGGCCGGTTCGCTCGAGGTGGCGTCGGCCTCGGCGCAGAAGGCGCTCAGCGACCTGAACCTATTCGTCACCGTCCACAAGGACGGCGACACGATGAAGCTGGCCGCGCGGACCCCGAGCGGCAAGGATTTCGTCCTGGTCCTCAAGGCGCGGAAGACCGACCACGGCGACGAGACGCAGCTGAGCATCCAGTGGAAGGGCGACTCCGATGATGCGTTCTGGATCCGGCTCGCGGAGGCGATCGCCAGCCCGAAGCCGACTCCGTCGCCCTACCTCCCGGACCATTCCGTCCCGACGGAGGGGCCGACCCGCTGACGCGGACAAGGAAGGGCCCGTATGCGTCCGCCGTATCGCCAGCCGTCCGTCGCCGGGAGCGTCGTCGCGGCCTTGCTGCTGTCGCTCGGGCTGCACGGCCTGATCATGCTGGGAGTGTGGCTCGCGCCGGTGAGCCAGCCGGCTTCCCCGGCGGCCGTCGATCCCACGCAGATTCCGCAGGATTATCCGGCCCTGGGGCTGGACCGGGCGCCGCCTCCGGTCGCTCACGCTCCCGGCTCGCCGTTGAAGCGGCCCGACCCGGAGGTGAAGCCGGCGTCGTTCGACGTGAAGATGGTGGACCCGCCGCCCGCGTCGCCTGGAACCACAGCGCCGGCGCTCCTCGCGGCGCCTGGCGCGGCCGCGCCGGCAGCGGTCGCCTCTCAGGGTGCGCCGGCCGGCGTGAGTGACGGGACGGGCGACGGCGGATCGTGCGCGCTTCCCGTGGGAAAAGATGCGAAGACGGTCGTGTATGTCGTGGATCGCTCTATCAGCATGGGCTTTCACGGCGCCCTGGCCCGCGCCCGCCGGGAGGTCCTCGCCAGCCTGCGCCGTCTGCCGCCGACCTGCCGCTTCCAGGTCGTCGCCTACAACCGCGAGGCCGAACCGCTGTCCATCGACGGCCGATCCGGTCTGCTCTCCGCGGACGACGAGACGCTGCGCCGGGTCGCGGATGTCGTGTTAGCGCTGCGCGCCGCCGGCGGCACCGACCACGGCAACGCCCTCCGCCGCGCCCTCGCCTTTCGCCCCGATGTCCTCTATTTCCTTACCGACGCCGACGACGTCAGCCCTGACGACGTGCGGACGGCGACGCGCATCAACGCTCACCACACGATTATCCATGCCGTCGAGGTGAGTGGCGCCGCGTCTCGACCGGACGGGCCGCTGCACAAGCTGGCGGTGGACAATGGCGGAACGTATCTGCGGCTTGATCCGGACGAGTGAGCGCCCCCAAACCCGCGCCTGCTAGCCGGCCTTCGCGCTCGGGGCCGCCGGTTGCGTGAGATAATCGAGCACCTCACGTTGCATGCGCTCGACTTCGGTCCTGTAACCGCCCGAAACGAGGGCCAACTCTTCGGGACGACTGCCGATACGCAGCCGGGCCAGCAGATCAAGGAGGTAGGCGATCCGTTCCTGGGTGATTTTCAGTTCTTGGTCGCTTTGAATCATGGTTGCAGCTCCACGATGCCTCGTCGTCGCCCATCTCGTTTGGTCTGCCAGAAGGCCAAGAACTGCTCAAGCGGCTCACCGAGCAGCATGTCGGGACGCGCCCAGAAAATGCTTGCTCCCAATTCATCATTCGCGCGAGCATGGTCGAAAAGCACCGACGATTCGGTACTGTCCTAGCGTTGCATTGCACCCGTCCGACCTAGCGTTGAGGGGTTAGCACGATGTCCACCCGGTCCCCTCCGTGCCAGCCTTCAACCAGCTTGATGTTTATCGGCGTGAGATCGTAGTCCGGCAAAGGCTCCCAGAAGAGTCCAGCGGGCCATGCTTCCCCAAAACCTTCCCGCTTGTCATCACGGACAAAAAACGCATTATGGCCCGACCCGATGAAGCAATCCTGCCCTTGCTTCAGGTTCATGCCGATACAGTAGCCGGGAAGTTGCCTGTTAATCGGGATGTCTACGGCACCCGGCACCAAGACCACGGTGTACACCCGCTCCGATTGATGCTCCACCCACGCTTCGTTGATGGTTATCTTTCGGCCGTGCCAGTCGATTTCCGAAGGGTCGGCGTTCAGGGCGGCGACGAAGGTTCCGTTCCACTTGGCCTCGCCGGCGGTGTGCGAACTCCACCGCTGACCTGTGCGGCCGTTCTCGGCGGCGGTGACGATGAAGCCGAGAATGAAGCAAAGTAGACCGTAGGCCAACAGAACTACTGTGGAACAGGCGAGTAGCCACTGCACCCACAGAGGACGCCGCCAAGAGGGAGTTCTCATTTGCACGGCCCTACCCTAGCGCACCCGGTTGCCGACCGGGTCCGCTAGGGTAGGCTATTACACCGCCGCCCTCTCCAGCAACTCCCGGCACATCCGGCAGCGATCCGCCTAGTCTACGGGATTCGCCAGCAACATTCGCCAGCAACGCCACGCTAGGACAGTACCCGAAGTCCTGTTCCTTCAAGGCCAGGCCGAAGTCGGCGAGGTACGGCTTGCCGGCGCTGTCGAGAAGGATGTTGGCCGGCTTCACGTCCCGATGCACCAGCCCCCGCGTGTGGGCGTAGTGGAGGGCCTCGGCGACCGCCGTCGCCAGCTCGGCCGATTCGGCCGCGACAAGCCGAGTCTGGGCAATCCGCTTCGCCAGGTCGCTCCCCTCGACGTACTTGGACGCCACGAAACAGAGGCCGTCGTCGGTGCGGCCGGCGTCGTAGACCGGCACGATGTGGGGATGGTCGAGGCCGGCGAGCGTGCGGGCCTCGGTCAGGTAGGCTTCCACGTCTTTGGGCAACGCGATGCGGTCGCGGCGCGGGGTCTTGACGGCGACGAGTCGGCCGAGTTCCTCGTCGTGGGCCAGAAAAACGCGACCGAAGCCGCCCTCGCCCAGGAGCCGCTCGACGCGGTAGCGGCCGATCCGGACAGGCATCGCGGCGGAAGCATCCGAGGAAGCGCACGCCGGCGCCTGCGTGATCGTATAGGGAATGAGCGCGTTCGGCTCCGTCATGGGCACGGCACTCCGCAATGGTGCAACGACTATTTGAAGAACCCGTAAATCCCCTTGCCGTCCAGTGTACTCGTCAGCAGGTAAATCTCCCCCTTTTCATCCTCCCCGAAAGAAAACATCGCCTTTCCTCGATCCGCGATGGGTCGGTTCGCCGTGACCCGACCCTTCGCATCATCGTAGCGGAGCGCCCAGATTTTCGTGGCGACGAAATCGCCGTAGATGTAGTAGCCTTCCAGCTCCGGCAGCCGCGTCCCATGATACACATAACCGCCGATGATGCACTTCCCGACGTCGTGGTCGTACTCCCAGATCGGCTCGATGAAGTCCGGCCGCGTCCCGGTTCCGCGGGCGCCGAAGGGGTGCAGCCCCTCGCGCCGGTTCCAGCCGTAGTCGCCGCCTTTTCGGATAAAGTCGATCTCCTCAAAGAGGTTCTGGCCCACGTCCGCCGCCCACAGCCGGCCGGTCGCGTGGTCGAACGACATCCGCCACACGTTCCGCAGGCCGTAGGCCCACACCTCCGGCCGGGCGCCGGGACGATCCGCGAACGGATTGTCCTTCGGGATCGCGTAGTTCTTGCCGGCGTCCTTGTGATCCACGTCAATGCGCAGCACTTTGCCGAGCAGCGTGTTGAGGTTCTGGCCGTTGTCGTACAGGTCGTTGCCGGCCCCGCCGTCGCCGTGCGTGAAATAGAGGAAGCCGTCCGGCCCAAAACACAGCACGCCGCCGTCGTGGTTCCAGTACGGCTTGCTGATGCGCAGCAGTTCCTCCTCGGAGTCGGGGTCCGCCCGGTCGGGATCGTCCTTGCTCACCCGGAAGCGCGACAGCACGTTGGTCCGTTTCGCCTTTTTGGTCGTGTAGAAGACGAAGAACTCGCCGTTCTCCTTGTATTTCGAATGAAAGACGAGGCCGAGGAAGCCCTCCTCGTTGGTCGCGTCGTTGTAAGAGACACGGTCCTGAATGTCGAGAAAAACCTTCGTTTTTGTCGCCTTTGGGTCGTTGGGGAATACGTGGACGACGCCCTGCTCCGTGGCCACGAAGACGCGGTTGGAGCCGTCACCGGCGTGGGTCAGCACGATCGGCCGCAGCGGGTTCGGCTTGCCGTCGTCGGTCTCGCCCTTCCATCCTGTCCATTGCAGGTCGGGAAAGGCGACATCCGAGCGGACGGCCAGCGGCGTCTCGTCGATCTCGGCGCCCGGCACGGTTGCCGCCACGGCCGTCAGCGTGCCGGCCTTGCGGTCGGGGACGAGGAGCCGCTTGCCAGTCGGGTCCAGGCAAAGGCCGCCCGCATCCTGAAACCCCTTCGCCACGACGACGGGCTTGTCGCCGGGCCGGGGGATAACGAGCGACCCCCTCGTCGGCGCTGACGAACAGCCGGCCGTGGTGGTCCCACGCCAGGCCGGCCACGGCGCCCAGCCCGTCGGCGACCTTCTCCGCCGAGCCGTCGGCCAGCTTGATCCGGTACAGGGCGCCGGACGCCGCGTCCGCCACGAGCAGATGGGAGGCGCCGTCCATCGCCAGGGCGCCGGGCCGGGTCAGGCCGGGCGGACGCTTCGCATCCAGCACGACGCTCACCAGACCCTGAAGGGTGACGCGGTAGACGGCGGC
Organism: uncultured Planctomycetaceae bacterium; assembly: GCA_963771935.1. Taxonomy (GTDB): domain Bacteria; phylum Planctomycetota; class Planctomycetia; order Gemmatales; family Gemmataceae; genus UBA4732. The sequence goes on from CAVYVK010000002.1 coordinate 385,951, forward strand.
GCCCGTTCCCTTGGCGTCGCCTGAATCGGAGACGTAGAGCATCCCGCTTTCCTGGTCCGCCGCGATGTCGGTGAGGGATTGGACTTCCGTCGGGAAGCCGTTGGGCGCGACGAGGATGTCGGCCTGGCTGGTCTTGTCGATGCGCCAGACGCGCTTGCGGCCGGCGACGAAGAGCCACTGCTGATAGGAGGCGATGCCGTGGGCGCCGTCCAGTCCTGAGGCGAAAGGCGCGGCCTTGCCGTCCTCGATCCGGACGACCGCCCCGCCGCCGTCCCTGTCTGGATCGTTGACCGTGACGAACACTTGACCGCCCAGGCCGACCGCGACCGAGGCAGGATTTTTCAGCCCCTCGACGAGCGGCCGGGGCGCCGGCGCCGGCGCCGGCGGAAGCGGAGACGAGAAGCGCGACGACAATCGGGAGGTGTTTCATCGTGAGAGTCTCTTGGGAAGTGGGGACGAGCCATCGTCCCGTTCGGCGGATTGTAATGCACGGCGGGCCGTGGGCAAGCAGATTCCGTCCACGAGTGGGAAGTGATTGACAGCGGGCGTTTCGGACTATGAGGGATCTACCACCCCCAGGGATAGGATTCTTTCTCTTTCCCACCGTTTTTCGGCGACTTGTCGATTGACCTCTGCGACAATGCCGGGGGCCCTGGCGCCCCATCATCCGGGAGGTTCCCGTTCATGCGCCTATCCGTGTTCGGGGCAGTGTTGTTTCTTGGTCTCTCAGCCGTGCTAGCCGCCGCCGATGAACCGATCGCCGAACCGGCCCCGCCTCCGCTCCTGCCGCCGCCGGCCGTCCTCAATCCCCAGTGGGGCCGCGTCGGCCGCTACGCCGCGTGGCAAAACTACGCCGTCGATCGCCTCGGCCACTGGAGGCCTCGCGTCCTCTACACGCCGGACGGCGCCTTCTACATGATCGACGGCAAGCCGTTCCTCTGGCCCACCGTCCATCCGCTGGAATTCATGCCCTACGCCAGCGACTAACCACGGAAGACACGGAAAACACGGAAAAGAAGAGATCGCTTCTCTTCTTTTCCGTGTTTTCCGTGTTTTCCGTGGTTGTTAGCGGAAGAAGCCCAGCCAGAAGCTGAAGACTTGAGTTTGGTCCTGCTGCGCCTTCACGATCGGGAAGCCGAAGTCCAGGGCGATCGGCACCTGGCCCAACATCGGCACCACGATCCGCAGGCCGAAACCGGCCGACACGCGGTAATCCCTGATCTCGATGCTCGACTCGACCGTGCCGGTGTCCACGAAGCCCACCGCGTAGATGGCGTCCTTGGCCACGAGCGGGATCTGATATTCGAGGCTGTTGAGCAGCAGGAAGTCGCCGCCGGTCTCGTAGGTGACGCCGTTGGCCTGCACGGCGGGGCCGACGCCGCGGAACTCGAAGCCGCGGCATGCTGCGGAAGCCGCCGCCGAAGAACCGCTCGTACACCGGCGTGTCGTCCCCGGCCCAGCCGACGGCGCTGTGCAGGGCCAACACCTGCCGGCCGCTGCCGTCCGGCCGCTGCCAGACCGTGAAATACTTGTCGTAGTCCAGGTTCACCAGTGGGAAAGTGTAGCTGCCAGTGCATTCCTCGTAGGAAATGTCCAGCTGGCTGCCCTCGGTCGCCCGCAGCACCGAGTCGCGGTCGTCGTAGGTCAGGTGCGCCCCGAAACCGACCAGGAAGTTGTTGCCCTCCACGCTCGTGTAATCGACCGGATCGCCCGCCTCCAGGTCGTTGATGCCGACATTCTCGACGCGAAGGCTGGCCGAAGCCGTCCAGTACTTGTCCAACTTCTTTCCGAGCGTGATGCGCGAGCCGAGGCGGGATTCGGTGTCTTCGTTGTTTAGCCGCTGGTAATAGTAGGCGCTGACGCCGAGGCTGTATTGCGTGTCGAAAAGGTACGGCTCGCGCCAGCTGGCGGTGTAGCGCTGGAGGGTCGTGCCGGGCACGGCCTCCAGGCGGAACTCCTGGCCGGCGCCGCGGAAGGCGTCGCCGCTCAACAGGTCGTCGATGCTGGTCGGCAGCCGCGTGATGTCGAAGTTGCGCTCGTTGAGCACGATGCTGCCGGTCAGGCCGGCGTCGGAGTTGACGCCGACGCCGAACAGCAGGCTGCCCGTGTTGTCCTCTTCCAACTGGACCAGGATGTTCTTGTACTCGCTGTCGGGGTTGTTCGGATCGTCCTCGGCCGTCACTTGCACGCTGCCGGGCTTGAAGATGCCCAGCCGCTCCAGGTTGTGCTGGGCCACGCCCAGGTCGGGGAAACTGAGGATCTGACCGGGATAAAATGGCACCTGGCGCAGGATGACGGGCTGCTTGGTGCGAAGGTTGCCGGCGATGAGGACCTGGCCGACGCGGGCCGGCGGCCGTTCCACCACCTCGTACTGGACGGTGCAGACGCCGGGCGTGCTCTTGTCGAACAGCGACACGGCCTGGGCGCGGGTCTCGTGACCCATCGCTCCGAGGTAGTCCTTGATGTGTTTGACGTCCTTGTCGATGTCGTTCTGGTTGTAATACTGGCCCGGCTTGACCTTCACGTCCTGCTCCAGCTGCTCGACCGGCACCGACGTGGTCCCGCTGACGTGCGGCCGATCCTTGATCTGGTAACGCAGGCCCTCCTGGACGTGGAAGGACAGGGTCAAGGTCTGGCCGTCCTCGTTCCAGTGCAGCTCGCGCGACACGTGGGCGTCGAGATAGCCGAACAACTTGTAATACTCTTCCAGTTTGGCGATGTCGGCGTCCACCATCTGCGGATTGAGCGTGCCGAGGAAGATGCCGAGACCCGGGAGGGCGCTGTTCGAGTTGATGTGCGTCCCCAGGACGGAGCCAGACTCGAAGGTGTTGCCCTCGAACTCAATCGCGGTGATTTTGACCTTCGGACCCTCGCCGATGTTGAAAATGACCTCGGTGTCGGAAGGCTGGTCGCCGCGGACCAGTTCGCAGCTGGCGAAGGGCCGGCCGTCCTCGTTGAGCTTCTTGATGATGGCCTGGCAGGCGGCCTTGTTGGTGACGGGGTCGAGCGGCATCCCGACGCGCAGGCCGGTGATCACGTTGATGTCGTCGTCGGTGCGGCCGAGGTGCTTGGCGCCGTTGTAGACGATGCGCTTGACGAGGTTGGCCTGGTCCTGGACGGTGAAGATGATGGTCATCTTGCCGTCGGCCTCGGGGCGGTAGTCGGCCTTGACGCTGGCGAACTGACGCGAGGCGACGAGGGTGCGGACGTCTTCCTGAACGGTTTCCTCGCTGTAGGGGGCGCCGGGCCGCGTCTTGATCTGGGCCATGACCTGCTGGGTGGGGATCAGCCGGTTGCCTTGGACCAGCACGTCGCCGACGACGACACGGCCGGACGGGGCGGAGGTCGATTGGGCGAAGCCAGCCATGCCGCACAGGAGCACGCCCAGCACGACGCCGGCCCAGTGCGCCGCCGGCGGGAAGAAGCGATCCGTCGCTTGCATGGGTTTGTCCCTGTGGTCCCGGAAAAAATCCGACTTTCGCTCAAGGGAGGGGAACGGATAGCCGAGAGGGGGGCGACTGTCAAGGCGGCTTTGAACGCGGGGGTGTGCGCCTAGTCTGTAGAAAGCCCGGCGAGCGGGGGGCGTAAGCCCCTGATTGCTGCAACTCGCTGCGAATCGAGTTGAGGAATCAGGGGGCTTACGCCCCCCGCTCGCCTTGGAATGACAGATATTCGACCGGGCCGCCTCCCACGACAAAAAACCCCGCACCGGCGCGAGGCCGATGCGGGGGACTGTGGAGGGAAGCCGGGCCTCTTCCCCGGCGACGGCGGCGGCTCCTATTTCTTCGCGGCGAACAGGGCGTCGATTTCGGCGTCGGTCGCCGTCTCCTTGCCCGTGCTCGTGTCGATGATGAGGGCCGTGCCGTTCGGCGCCACCCAGACGAGATGGTTGCCGAGCATCAGCACGTCCTTGATCTCCGGCCGCCGTTCCAGCAGCTTGAAGTAGGCGTCGCTCTGCGCCTTGATCGTGAAGGTCGGCATCTTGGCGTCAAACCCCTCGTCGATCCAGACGCCGCCGAATTCCAGGCAATTGCGACCCTGGACATTCTTGATGGCGGCTTGGTCCAACCGTGACTGGTTGCGCAGGTTGGCCGTCTGCAGCGACAGGTCCACGCCCAGCTTGCCGGCCTGGACGCCCTCCTGCTGCCGCTGTCGCAGCAACTCGCGGGCCTGGTCGTAGACCGCCTTCTTGTCCTTGGCCTCCTGGAACATGCGCTGGTTGTCGCGGGCCAGGCGGTCATCGGTCTTTTCCAACTCCTTGTCGGCGTAGGCACCGCGGTTGGCCTCCAGGTCGCCGGGCCGCTCCTGGTTGTGCTTGGCGAACTCTTCCACCGAAATCGGCTTGGCATCGGCGCCGGCGCCCGTACTGCCAGCGGGGCCGCCCGGGGCAGGCGCGAGGGCCGGCGGCGGCACCGGAGCCGAGGTCGGGGCGTTGAAGCTCACGTTCGGCTTGCCGTCCGGCGTCCGTCCCTGCGCCACGGGCACGGCCGCATCCGGTACGATGAGGTAGCTGGTGTACGGCGTGGTGATGCCGTACTTCTTCGCCAGCGCCGTCACTTCATCGACCAACTCCTTCTTCTCGCCATTGGCCCGAATCTGGTCCAGCATGTACCCCACCTTCCGACGCGCCCACAACTGCTCGACGAAGGCATGCGCGTCGTTCGTCTTGTCCGGGAACGTCACCTCATAGACGAACTCCTTCTTCTCCATCCCGACCATCCCTTCCAGCTTGATCGCCGCCGCCCCCTTGCCGCTGAAGCGGCCCATCACGACCAGCTGGCTGTCGTGGAACAGGTCCGGCAGCGCCGCCGGGTAAATCTCGTTAAACGAGATGTCGTTCGTGGCCGACACCTTCAGGTTCGTCAGCACCGGGTTGCTGATCTTGCTGTACAGCCCGCTCACCTTCGCTTCGATGTCTTCCTGCGGACGAACGTAGGTGGACAGGGCGCGCGTCTTGTCGGCGATCGCGTCCAGGAACGTCGCGTTGACGTCGTCGCCCACGCCGAACGTGAAGATGCGCGTGTTGGCCGTGTTCTTGGCCTGAATGTTCGCCAGGATCCTGTCCGTGTTCGTCTCGCCGATGGTCGGCATGCCGTCCGTGAAGAACACGATGTTGAACGATCGGCCCGCGTCGTCGCTCCGATAGCTCAGGGCCGCCGCCATCGCGTCGTTGATCGCCGTGCCGCCCGTCGCCTCCAGCTTCGCCACCCACTTCTTCGCCTGCTCCACCTGATCCGACGAGGCGTCCAGCAAGGTCGGCCGATACCGATTCACCGTCGTGGCGAAGTTCATCAGCGCGAAGCGGTCCTTGGGGCCGAGGTTCTCCAGGCAATACTTCAACGCCTTGCGCGCCTGCTCCATCTTGACGCCGCGCATGCTGCCCGACGTGTCCAGCACCAGCACCATGTCGCGCGGCACGTCGTACTCTTTGGAGATCTCCACCTTGGGCGTCAGCAGCATCGTGAAGTAGCCGTCTTCCGCCGCGATCGGACGGTGCGTGAGCATCGTCAGACCCACGTCCTTGTCGCCCGTCGAGTAGAAGAGCTGAAAGTCCTTGTCCAGAAGCGCCTGGTTCTTGTCGAAATCGACGATCACTTCGTTGTCGTTGGTGCGCTTGAGGGAGATGGCGTGGGTGGGGCTGTAGACGTTGGCGACGCCGTTCTGCGATTTGATGGTCGCCGTGATCGAGAAGTCCTCGAGCGTGGCCGCGGCCTTGCCGTCGGTCTTGAGCGGATAGACGTATTCGACGACGCCGTTTTCGTTGGCGGCGATGCTCTGGAAACTCAGAGCGACTTTCTCGTCGCCGTGGGCGGGGATGGGGAAGACCTTGAGCTGAGCGAGGTTGTTGCCGAGGTACTCGAGCAGTCCGGGATCCTGGGTGCGGCGGACGATGCTGGTGTAGATCTCGCGCGCCTTGGCGGCCTCGATGATCTCGCCTTTGACTTCCTTGCCATCGACCCACATGGAGAAGTGGTCGAGGCTGGCGCCCTTGGGCAGAGGGAAGACGTAGGTGGCTTCCAGGGGCCGGTCGGTGTGGTTGCGGAAAGTCTGCTCGACGTGGGTGACGGCGACCTGATCCTCGATCGTGATGGCCACCTTGTGGTTGAGCATGGCCAGCGGCGGAACGGTCTTGTCGTCGGGGATGAGCAGGCCGCGGGCGTGGGCAGTCCCGACCCAGGCCAACAGCACGGCGGCGACCGGCAGAAGGCGGCGCATGATCCATCCTTTCCTGTAAAGAGGCGCGGAGTCCAAGCCATCCCTAAGACGAGGGCGGAGGCGATTTGGATTGAGAGAAAGGAGAATCCCGCCGTTTAGCCGCGACCCGAAGGGGAGCGCGTCGGCGACGCGCTCCCCTTCGGGTCAGGGCTAAACGGCGGGATGCGGAAAAACCATCGGATCGACGTCACTTGCCGGAATTGCGCAGCACCAGCAACACCTGGAGGGTGCCGGGTCGCAACGGCTTGCGCTCGTCCAGGAAGTGCTTGATTTCGACGGAGTCGTGCCGCGGCCGAACCGGGTTGTAGGGCAGGACCAGAAGGGAATGGTCAGCCGGCCGGCCGGCGCCAGGCTTGCCCTGTCCAAGCGACGCGGCCACCTGAGCGGCCGTTTGATCGGAAACCGGCTTCCGAGGATCGACGCCGAGCGGCCCGGTTTCCTTCGGTGCGGCGATCGGCGTCGGATCGACGCCCATCAGGTCTTCCAGGACCTTGTGGTCGTGCTTGTTCAGGGGGTGAATCACCAGGGCGTCAAACAGGCCGTCGCCCGGTTTCTTCTCGGCGGCCTTCTTGTCGTCGGCGGCGAGCTGTTGCAGCAGCCGCGCCAGGCATCCGCGGTCAGGTCCCTCGCCGTAGAGGACGTAGTTCGTTTGCGACCTCGGATTGGGGTGCTTCAGCCGGGCCTCGGCGGTGGCGTCGATCAGCAGATCGACATGATGCGATTTCAGTACACCCTGGAGCCGGTCGAAGGCGCGGTTGGCGTTGGGGACGAGAACCTCGATATGGAGAGCGTCCTTCGGGAGGGCGCCGAGGAACTTCTTCTCGTCGAGTTCGTGCAGCCGGAACGTGGACGGCACGTCCGTGCTGGGCGGGAGAGACTTCAGATCGGGAAACGCCTCCATAAGGGGCGATGTTAAGATCGGCTCGTCCTTGTCGGGGGCCGTCGCCGGGTTCGGGTCGGCCGGTGGTTGATGCGCCACGTCCACTGCCGGCGGCGTCGGGGGAATAGAGTGGGAGGAGTGATCCGGTTGGGGCGCTGGCGTCGGGGCGATGTCGTGCGGCCCAACGGTCGGCGGATTCACATCGGGGACTTCGGCGGGCGGGTTCGTCTGATTTTGGGCAAGCGCCGGCGCGGCCCGATGCTCGACGGATGAGAAGAAGCAGTACGACGCCGTTCCGATAAGAAACAGCACGGCGGCGGCCGCTGCGGCGCCGGCCCAGAGGGGATAGGCGCGCGGAGGCCCGAATCGGCGGGCCGGACGGATCGGCAGGGGTCGGGCGGCGGTGATCTTTTGCAGGACCGGCTCCGCAAGGTCCCGGTCCAGGCGTGGTTTCGGAAGATGGATGAGGGCGTCGGAGTCGCTTTGCAGCCGCTGGAGCAGGCGGCGGGCCTCCACCGAACGATGCAGCAAGCGCAGGACGTGGCGGCGCTGCCGGGCGCTCAACTCGCCGTCCACGTAGGCCGTCAGCAGCTCACGATACCGTTCGGGCAGCATACATCACCTAAGTTTCCGCCCCGGCCTCAGCCCTCGTCCTTCTCCAGCAGCTCCCGGAGCTCGAGGCGGGCACGGTGCAACCGGCTGCGGATGGTGCCGATGGGCACCTGCAGGATCTCGGCCATCGTTTCGTACTTCTGGCCTTCCATGTCCTTCATCACCAGGACGGCCCGGTGTTCCGGCGACAGTCGAGACAGCGCCTGCTGGACGCGGCGCTCCTGCTCCGCCTGCTCCAGCGCGTGTCCGGGCCGGCTCATCTCGGACGGATCGAGCGGCTCGATGCCTTGCTCGCCGTTGCGGCCCGCGTCGATGCTCAGGACCACCCGCTGCTTCCGCTTCAGACTGATCGCCGTGTTGACGGCGATGCGGTACAACCAGGTGAAGAACAGCGAGTCGCCCTTGAAGCTTTCGAGCGACTGGTAAGCGTTGAAAAACGCCTCCTGGACGACATCGTAAGCGTCCTCGGCGTTGTCCACCATGCGGTAGACCGTGTTGTACAGACGGTCCTGGTAGCGGCGCACCAACGCCCCGAAGGCGGCCGTATCGCCTTTCAGGCACTCAGCAATGAGGCGGTGGTCGTCGGCGCTCACGATACCCTACCGCTCCTTGGACGACGGGCGCCCCTTCCGAGTTCCCGAAACGGCGTCCGGCGGCACGCCGAGAGGACTAAACAAGGGAACTGCTTTCACGCTTTTGGTTTGCGCCGACGCGCTCGTGGAGCCGGGGTTTCCAGCAGTTCTTCCCAACTCGATGCGTGAAGCACCCGGAGGCCCAGTTGCTCCAGCCGCTCCTCGTCGGTGATCGAATCGATGACGGTCGATACTCGGTCGCCGGGCGCACCGAATTGCTCGCCCCCCAAGAGGCGGAGCATTTTCCGGAGCGCCTCCAAACGTCCCTTCTGAAGGAGCCCCTGGTATGTGGCCGAATGTTCCCAAATCATGGCATCTCCTAATAATCGATCCGCCAGGGCCATTGAGTAACGCATTCCCAGTAGGATATAGGTCGCTTCCCAGACCCGCCGCGCCAGGGATCGCGCCCTAGACTTGTCCAGCCGTTCCTTCATCCGCTTCATGACGGCCGGCAACTCTGTTTCCCTGACCGCGCTGATCGGCGCCAACGGCAGCAACCCCAGCCCACCCGATAGCAGCGACTCCGAAGGAAGCTGCCAGACCCGGATGACCTGATACCGAAACGCCAGGTGTGCTTCCTCATCCGGGAAGCGCCGCTCGTACTCCCCGGTGAGGTTCGACAGGTTGGCCTCCGGCCGCAGCAGGATCGCGACGCTGCGCACCATCAGGCCGTGCCGGCCGTCCAGAAGGACGTTGGCCGTCTGCATCCGTCGCGGCAGACTGACATCCGGCCCCGCCTGAAATTCCAGGTGCATGATCCAGTCCGGCTGGCCGCTGACGCGCAGCACCTTGTCGGCCGCACCAGTGAAGGTGGATACATCGGCGTCGATCACCGTCGCCTCGGCGCGGCAGTCCCGCCAGCACCGGCCAGTCGCCCGGCGACTCCTCCAGCATCCCCTTGAGCGTTGCGTCGAACGTCTTGGCCATGACGCGGGGCCGTCCTTTCCGCGCACCTCGGCCTTGGACGTGCCGGCCTAACCGTGTAGAATACCATGCCACCCTCTTCCGGGGCAAATCCTTCGCGGCCCGTCCGACCGTGGGGATCGCCTTGCAAACAAACCCGGCGGAGCCGACAATGCCATTTCCGGCCTTCCAAGAGCCGGTGAACCCGCGCGGGCCGCGCCGGCGTAGAATGATAACGTCCCTGGATCGCCGTACTGAACCTACCTAACCCAGCGAGCGCCATGCCTCTCGCCGCCACGGGATCGAACGACCTGCTCTTTCCCATCGACATTGGGCAGTACCACGTCTCCATCGACATTCCCGACCTCATCAAAATCTTCATGAGCATCCTCCTGGAGGCGATGCCGTTCATCGTCCTCGGAGCGATCATCGCCGGGCTGCTCGAAGAGCTGGTGCCGCAAAAGTTCATCACGCGCCTCCTGCCGCGCAGCCGCTTCCTGTCCATCGCCATCGGCGGACTACTCGGCCTGATCTTCCCCATGTGCGAGTGCGGCATCATCCCCGTGATGCGCCGCCTGCTGCGCAAGGGGCTGCCGGTCAGCTGCTGCGTCGCCTACCTGCTGGCCGGGCCGATCATCAACGTCGTCGTCATGCTCAGCACCTTCATGGCCTTCGAGGGCAAAGAAGGGACGCCGGTGCCTGCGGGCCTGGCGCCGCAGATGGGCGGCCTGTGGATGATGGGCATGCGCGTGGGAATCGGCTACCTCGTCGCCATCGGGACCAGCCTCATCGTCGATTGGCAGTACAAGAAGCACGGCAACAAGCTGCTCACGCCGCTGGCCGCGCCGAGTGGGCTGACGATGGTGGAGGACGACGCCCTGGAGCGGCGGCGCTCGATCGGCGAACGCATCACGAACATCGTGCAGACCGGCCTGCACGACTTCGTGGACATCATGGTGTACCTGATCCTCGGCGCCCTGATCGCGTCGCTGACGCGGCAGCTGATCTCCCAGGAAACCGTGGCCAAATGGTCGCACGAGTATCCGTACCTGGCCATCGGCATCATGATGTGCCTGGCCGTGGTCCTGTGCCTGTGCAGTGAGGCCGACGCCTTCGTCGCCGCCAGCTACGCCACCATGCGGCCGGCCGCCAAGGTGGCCTTCCTGGTGCTCGGCCCCATGCTCGATTTCAAGCTCTATTTCATGTATACTCGCGTCTTCAAGACGCGCCTCATCTGGACCATCTTCCTGTCGGTGATCGTCCAGACGTTCCTCTACGCGATGGCCGTCCACGTGGTGTGGGAGCACTACGGCAAATACCTGCAACCCGTGCCCGCGGCCGTCGCCGCCCCCGCCAAGGGCCGTTAGCCGCCTATCCTTTTGGGAGATCGTTCATGGGCCATGACCACAGCCACGGCGACCCGAGCCTGTACTACAAGGAACAGCTCCTCACCATCGGCGTGTGCGGCGCCTTCGGTGCGGTGACGCTGGCCCTCTATTTCAGCGGCACGCTCAACAACCTGCTGGCCGTGAAGTTCCACCTCTGGGTCATGCTCGGCGGCGCGGCCCTACTCGTCATGGCGTTCCTCAACGCCGTCGTGGTCTGGTTCTCCGTCGGCCAAGTGAAAGCGGTTCCCGGCCACGCTCACGACCACCACGACCACGCCCACGGCAATGGCCATGACCACGCGCACGGCGATCACCACCATCACGACCATGCCCACTGCGACCATGACCACGCCCACGCGAACGGTCACGATCATACCCACGACCACGGCCATGTTCACGCCCACGATCACGTTCACGCCCATGCGGAAGCGGCCGTGCCGACCGCCGTCGGGGCGCCGCTCGCCGCGCCCGGCGTTCCGAACGACGCGCCTGCCGTCGCGGTCGCTCCCCCGCCGGCCGCCCACGATCACGGCCACGATCATGACGGCCACGACCACGGTCTGGCCCCGTGGCGCTATGCCGTGTTACTGCTGCCGGTGGCGATCTTCTTCGTCGTTCCGCTGGACGCGCTGAGCGCCGCCGGCGCCAAGCCGGTCGAAGTGGACGCGTCCGCCGTCGCCAGCGGGGAGATGGAGAAAAACATCTCCGAAATCAGCTTCCAGGAGCTTGAACAAGCGGCCCTGTATCCGGAGAATCGGCACGACCGCGAGGGCAAAACCGTGAAGATCATCGGGCAGTACGTCCCGAAGAGCAATCGGGAGTTCACCCTCCGCCGTCTCAAGATCAGCTGCTGCATCGCGGACGGCGTCCCGCTCAACGCGGTCATTATGATGGATCCCAAGTCCAAGGAGACGCTGCCGACGAACCAGCTGGTAGGCCGGTGGGTCCAGGTCATCGGGCGGGTCGAGTTCCTGCCGCGCGCCGGCGGCGGCGACGCCACCACCCTGATTCTGACCCCGACGAAGGACCGTCCGCTGGACGAGCTGGTGAAGCAGGTGAAGCCGCCCGCCAACCCCTACCTGAATTGAGACGAAGGAGAGGCCGATGGCGTCGCCGGAACCCTCCTTCGTCCGTCTGCTGCGGGCGGCCGCTTTCGCCGCCCGCGCCCACCGCAACCAGTGGCGCAAGGACGGCCAGACGCCCTACGTCAGCCACGTCTTCCGCGCCTGCCTCACGGTGCGCCATCTTTTTGGCGTGGACGACGACGACGTGCTGGCCGCCGCCCTGCTGCACGACACGATCGAGGACACCAATACGGACTTCGACGATATTGAGAGTCATTTCGGCCCTCAAATTGCGGGCTGGGTGCGGGCTCTGACCAAGGACAAGCGGGAACAGGAGGCGTTCCGCGAGAACAAGTACATCGAGGAGCTGGCCGTCTCCCCGTGGCAGGTCAAGGCGTGCAAGCTGGCCGACGTTCACGACAACCTCCTCGATTCGGACCATTTCCCGCCGGAAAAACGCGCCAAGACCTTCCGGCGCTCCCGTCAGTACCTCAGCGTGCTGGACGACTCGCACGAGAAGGTGCATCGCGCCTACGGCATCGTCCAGCGCCTGGTGAACGAACTCGATCCGCAAATCGTTTAGCGGCGACCCGAAGGGGAGCGCGTTGGAGAAGCGCTCCCCTTCGGGTCGCCGCTAAACGAGGTTGCGCTTGCCCTCCGCCCGCCCCCCGCGACATAATACATCCTGGCCCGCTCCCACCGCATCGCCCGAGGAGTCTCCGACCGATGCCCCGCACCCTGCGCCGCCTCCTGCCGCTGTCCGCCCTCCTCCTGCTGCCCCTCCTGTCACCCCCAGCCCCCGCCTGCCCGTTCTGTGCCATGCAGGGCCAAACGCTGGCCAGCGAAGTGGCCGGCGCCGACATGGTGCTGTTCGGATCGCTGACCAACGCCAACGACGCGGCCCAGACTACCGACCTCGTCCTCGAAGTCGCCGTCAAGAAAAACCCCATCCTCGACGACATCACCCGGACGGTGGACGGCAAAAAGCTCGTCACGCTGCCGAAGTACCTGCCGCCGGAAGTGGCCGGCCAGAACAAGTTCCTGGTCTTCTGCAATCTGATCAACAAGAAGGAGATCGACCCCTACCGAGGCATGGCCGTCCCGATGGGCAGCGACATGATCGCCTACCTCAAGGGCGCCCAGGAGCAGAAGGACAAAAAGCCCGCCGAGCGGCTCAAGTTCTTTTTCAACTATCTGGACAATACCGACCCGGAAATCAACATGGACGCGTTCAAGGAGTTCGCCAACGCGCCTTACAGCGACTACCGGGACATGGCGAAGGGCCTGCCGGCCGACAAGATCGCCGGCTGGCTGCGCGACTCGAGTACGCCGGGCTTCCGCATCGGCCTGTACGGCTCGCTCCTGGGCCATTGCGGTAAGGAGGAGCACGCCAAGCTGCTGCGGTCGCTGGTCGAGGATCCCGGCGCAAGCTGACCAGCGGCCTGGACGGCGTCCTGGCCGGCTTCACGATGATCGACCCCAAGGGCGGCTGGGAATTCACCAAGTCGCTGATGAAGGATTCCGGCAAGGAGTTCCTGATCCGCTACGCGGCGCTGCGGGCGACCCGTTTCCTCCATGCCTACCGGCCGGATCTGGTCAAGCCGGAAGAGTTGGCCGAGGGCGTGGCCCCGCTGCTGAATCAGAATGACATCTCCGACCTGGCCATCGACGACCTGCGCAAGTGGGGCTGCTCCGACATGACGCCGCGCGTCCTGGCGCTGCGCGACTCGGACGCGTACCGGACCACGCCGGTCGTGCGCCGGGCCGTGCTGCGGTTCGCGCTGAGCTTCCCGTCCGTGGCAGCCGACCAGACCTTCGTGGCGGCGCAGCGGCAGGCCGACCCCCAGGGCGTCGCCGACGTGGAGGAGCTGCTCAAGCTGGAACAGGGGAAGTGATGGATCGCTCTTATCCGAGGAACTCATGATGCTTCGCCGGACGTTGTTCGTCGCGCCCGTGCTGATGGTGCTGGCGTCGGTCCCCGGCCGCGCCCCGGCGTGCAGCCTGTGCGGCGGTCTGCTGGGACAGGCCCCGACGCTCCGCCAGGAGGCGGCCCAACCGAGTGCTCGCATGATCCTGTACGGGACGCTGGACAACCCGCGCGGTTCGGTCAGCACCGAGTTGAACGTCGAGGTCGTGCTGCGCCCGATCCGGCGATCAACGGCAAGAAGCAGATGGACCTGGGCCGCTATCTGCCGATCAGCGATCCCAAAAATCCGCCGCACTTTCTCGTCTTCTGCGACCTCAACAACGACAAGATCGACCCCTATCGCGGCGTGCCGATCGGCGGCGCCGAGAGCCTCGACTACGTCAAGAAGGCGCTGGCGCTCGACCCGAACGACCCAGCCGGCAACCTGGGTTTCTACTTCCGCTATCTGGAAAACCCGGACAAGGAGGTGGCGCGCGACGCCTTCCTAGAGCTCGCGCGGGCCAACGACCGGCAGATCGGCCAGGCCTCGTCCCAACTGTCGGCCGAGAAGCTGCGCGGCTGGATCAAGGATCCGCAGACGCCGACGGAGCGGGTCAGCCTCTACTCGTTCCTGCTGGGCGGCTGCGGCGGCGACGCCGACGCCGACTTCCTGTTGGCCCAGCTCAACGAGGACGGCGAACGGACGGTCAATTGCTTCGACGGCTACCTCGGTGGCTACATCCACCTGCGGCCGCACGACGGCTGGGAGAAGGCGCGAGGATCCTGCGCGATGGCCGCAAGCCGCTGCCGGTGCGGCTGGCCGTGGTGCGGACGGTGCGCATGTACCACGGCTGGCGGCCGAAGGAAAACCACGACCCCGTGCTAAAGTGCCTGAAGACGATGATCGAACAGGGCGAGTTGGCCGACATTGCCATCGAGGACCTGCGGCGGTGGAAGATGTGGGACCGAACGACGGAAATCCTGGCGCTGTACGGCAAGAAGGGCTTCGACGCCCCGATCATGGAGCGGGCCATCGTGCGCTACGCCCTCTCCTGCGGCGATGAGGCGTCGAAGAAGTTCGTCGCCGACCGGAAACAGGTCGAGCCGGATCTGGTGAAGGACGTGGAAGAATCGCTGCAATTCGAGAAGTAACCACGGAACACACGGAAAGAAGAACTGATTTGTCTTCTTTCCGTGTGTTCCGTGTGTTCCGTGGTTACTTCTTTTTCAGGTCCGCCACAAGCACGGAATACAGGTCCATGCCGCCCTTGCCGCCGTCGCGGTCGGAGGCGAAGTAGAGCGTCAGGCCGTCGCGGCTCAGGCTCGGCGAGACGTCGCCGGTCGGCCCCGACGGGTCGTTGAGTATGTCCAGGGCTTCCGGCTTGCCCCACGTCTTTCCCGACTTCGTCGAGACGAAAAGTCCCCAGCGCCCCTTGCCCAGCGGCCCTTGCAGGTACAGCGTCTTCCCGTCCGGCGTGAGCGTGGCGTGATGGAAGTCCGCCGGCAGCTCGTCCACCATCACCGGATCCTGGAAGCCCTGCGCCACCCTCCCGTTGGCGTGCGCCGCCGTGAAGATGCGCGCAACCGTCCTTGGTCTTGCGGCTGAAGTACAACGTCTTGCCGTCCTTCGTCAGCCAGGGGTCGCGCTCGTCGTCCGCCGTGTCCACCGCGGTGACGGCTTCCGGCGGGACGAAGTCCTTGGTCGGCCCGTCGCGGTAGGTGACGTAGATGTCGTAGTTGTCGCCCTTCTCGTCTTGTTCATCCTTGTTGGTGGCGAAATACAGGAACTGCGGATAGGCGCCGTCGGGAGTGACGAAGGCGCCGCGGTCGTCTGCCGGCATTTTTTTGTTGGGCGGCGACTGGACGTAGCCGTCGAGCGGCTTGCCCGCCGCCCACTTGCCGCCGGAGCGCCGCGAAACCATGAGGTCGATCTTGGTTTTGGCGTTGCTGGAGTAGTAGAGCGTCAGGCCGTTGCTGGAGACGAAGGGATCGTCCTCGTCGGCCTTGGTGTTGCAGTCGAGGTTGACCGGCTTGACCATACTGGGGGCGTCGTCCGCCGCGACCGGGAGGAACAGGGCCGTCAGCGCGATCAGCAAAGCGGCGGCCGCCGCCGCAAGCGAGAACTGGTTCATGGGGGTGGATCGCTCCTCGTTCGGTCCCCGTCGGGGCTGCAGCGCCCCGGCCCGGCGGAACCTTGAGGAATTGTAGCAGCGAAACAGCGGCCGCATCGCGGCGGAACACCCTTCAATCCACCGGACACGCTTCCAGCAGCGCCATCACGGCCCAGGCGGTCGCGGGGAAGGAGATGAACTGCGACTTGCCGCCGGGGTCGCCGTTGTCGAAGAACTTCTGCACCGGAGGACTGTGCGTCTCGACCACCCAGCCGCCGTCGTCGCGCTGCGTCTTCAGGAGATATTGCACGCCCTTTTGGTAGGCTTCCTCCTCCGCCTGCACGCCCGCCAGGCTCAACGCCGTCAGCACGGTCCCCGTGGCGTAGGCGTCGCTGCCGCGCTCGGGGAGCTGCGCCCAGCCGCCGTCGTCGCGCTGCTCCTTGAGCAAGGCGTCGCGGGCCGCGTCGATCGCCGCGCGGTCGGCCCCGACGAAGACCAACCCCCGCAGCTGGAACGTCCTGTCTTCCGTCGTTTTCGGCTTCGCTGTACGCATCCATTGGCGACCTTTTTCATAGGCCGCATCGACGCGGCGCCGCAGGTCGTCGGCGTTCTTGGCGTCCTTCACCGGGCCATAAGCCTTCAGGGCGCGGAGGGCGAGGTACGTCGGCGTGAAGTCGCCGGCCTGCATCGGCGGTCGATTGGATTGCACCGGCCAGGCGCCGTCCGGGCGCTGCTTCGCCAGCAGATACTCCACCAGCGCGGATGAAACGTCGTCCGGCGGGCTGCCGCCCATCTCCAGGGTAAAGAGAGCGTAACCGGCCGACGTGGTCGTGCCGCCCACGGCCTGCCCCTTGGCGATCTTCTCGCGCTGCGGCCGGAACGTGTCCAGCGTGAACTCGATCTGATGGCGGATTTCCTCTTCATTCACGGAAAAGCCGTGCCGCCGGGCCGACTCGAACGCCGCCATCGGGACCGCCTGGTGATGGCAGCTGAAGCACTGGCGATTCTTCGTGTAGTTGGCCGCGCCCTGCTCCAGCCGGCGCAGCCCTTTCTCGACGGCCGTGCGAATGGGGTCGGGTGATTCGGCCTGGATCGGCGCGGCCAGGGCCACAGTGGCGAGAACGATGCAGGTCATTCGCACGTTGGTCACTCCTCTTTCGGCCAATAGACCGCGAAGCCCTCGACGTTCAGCGGAATCCGGTACAGCGACTTGCCGGCCGTGACGTACAGCGTCTTGCGGTCCTTGCCGCCGAAGACGCAGTTGGTCGGCGTCTCCGGCGTGGGGATGAACGCCAACCGCTTGCCGTCGGGGCTGAAGACGTAGACGCCGCCCTTGTCGCCCTCTCCCGCCGCCGCGTAGATGTTCCCCTTCACGTCCACGACCATGCCGTCGATGCCGCGGTCCTTGCCGAAATCGTACACCACCTTCTTCGGGCCGACGCTCCCGTCCTCGTGCAGCGGGTAGGCCAATAGCTGCTGCTTGCCCTTCGGGTTGGATTCCGCCACATACAACGTCTTCATATCCGGTGAGAGGATGACGCCGTTCGGCTTCTCCATGTCGGTGATGAGCTGCGTCAGGGAACCGTCGGGGTCGATGCGGTAGACGCATTCGGAGTCGATCTCGCGGGGTTCGTCGCCGACGTAGCGCGGGTCGCTGAAATAGATGCGTCCTTTCGTGTCGATGGTCACGTCGTTGGGGCTGTTGAGCTTTTTGCCCATCCAACGGTCGGCGAGGACGACGACCTTGCCGTCTTTTTCGGTGCGGGTGACGCGGCGCGTTCCGCCCGTGTTGGCACCCTCGGCGGCGACCAGCCGGCCTTCCGGGTCGAAGTCGAGGCCGTTGGCCCGGCCGCTCGGCTTGCGGTACTCCGTCGTCTTGCCGGCGGCCGGGTCGTACTTCATGATGCGATTGCCGACGTGCGGATCGGGCGTCAGGCCGATGTCGCTGAAGTAGACGCAGCCGCCGGGGCCGTAGGCGGGGCCTTCGGTGAAAGCGCCGTCGCCCCACACCTTTTCGAGCTTGGCGCCGGGCGGCACGATGGCGTCGTCGGGGCCGGGTGCGTCGGCGGCGAGCAGCGCGGCCAGCAGTACGCAGGCGGTCATGTCGGGTTCCTCCGGGACGATCAGCCATCGTGACGGCGCGGCGGGCGCGATGCAAGCGGATTTTGGGAAGGATGGGGAAATGGCCGGAGACGTTTGCGTCGTCTGCTCGTATTCGCTACACTCAATCCCACCAATTTCACTTCGCCCGCGGATCTGAACGAGGCTCGCCAACCATGCCCGAACTCCCTTCGCCTCGGAAGGTCGGTTGCCCCGTCGTCGTTCTTTCCCTGAACGAGGCGCAAATCAACAGCGATGCCATCGCCGAATCGCTCCGGGACGAACTGCTCTCCCTCTACCTCGCCGTCGGCGCCGTCCATGTCGTCATCGACTTCCGGGCGGTGCAGTACCTGTCCAGCGCCGGTTTCCGGCCGCTCCTCAGTCTCAACCGCAAGGTCCGCGAGCGCGGCGGCCGGATGGTGCTGTGCAACCTGCAGCCGCTTGTCGAGGAAGTCTTCTCCGTCACGCGCCTCATCGACCCCGACGGCAACGGCCGCGCAGCCTTCGTCGCGCAACCCACGACGCCGGCCGCCGTCGCCCACCTCTATCAAGCGGAAACGCCGGGGTGATCGCCTTGGTAACTATCCAACTTCGCAGGTCGTCGCGGGAGATCGTTATCGCCCTGGAGGGGCGGCGGTGAATCGCCGGGGGTGAAACCCCTGGGAAGAGGCTTGTGTCGATCCCAATGCCGTCAACTCCTCGCCTTTCACTTCCCGTTGGCCAGCAGCCCCGGTACGTCCAACTCGTAGCAGCTGCCGTTGCCGTTGCCGGTGTACAGCCGCCGGCCGTCGGGCGAAAAGCACAACGCCTTGACCTGCGTGTCCAGGTCGGCCGTCGCCCGTGCGGCGCCACTGTCGGCGTCCCACAGCCGAACCGTGTGGTCGTCGCCGCCGGTCGCCAGCAGCCGGCCGTCGGGGCTGTAGGCCACGCAGGTGACCGCGTCGGTGTGGCCGGGCCATTCGGCCGTCAGGGCGTTTTCCTCCAGGTCAAAGATGCGGATGGAATGCGCCAGCGCGGCGACGGCCAGCCGCCGACCGTTGGGATGGAACGCCAGACCGACCGCGCCGCCGCGGAAGACGGCGATCTGCTTCCGCTGCTCCACGTCCCACAGCGTCACACAGCCGTCGGCGCCGCTGGTCGCCATCCAGTCGAGGCCGCCCACCGCCAGCACGCGCCGCCCCGAATGGAACGCCAGCGCCTCCACCGAACAGTCGTCGGCCGCGCCAGGGACGACCAGCATGGGCTGGCCGTCCGGGACGCTCCACAACCAGACGTCGCTGCTGTGGAGGCCGCCGGTCGCCAGCAGGGCGGAGTCGGCGGAGAAGGCCAGCGCCGTGACGGGTCCGGCCTGCCCCTCCAGCAGCACGACGCGGCGGCCGGTGACGGCGTCCCACAGGGCCAGGTCCGCCTTGCTCCGTTCGTCGTCGCCGGCCCGGCTGCCGGCGATCCACCGGCCGTCCGGGCTGGCGGCGAAGGCCCGCAGCTCCCCCGCTTCCTCCAACGCCGGCCCAGGCGCCGCATCCTCCGTTTGCCACACGCCGAGCGTCGCGCCTGCCCCCAGTGCGACCAGCCGCCGGCTGTCCGGGCTGAGCGCGACGCCGGTGCGCATCGTCAGCGGGTTGGCCGTCTCGTCCTCTTGCCGCGACCTTTCCGAGTCCCAAAAGTGGATAATGTGTTCGTTCCCGCCCGACGCCAGCCGTCGGCCGTCGGGCGCGAAGGCCAGGGCGCGGATCTCGCGGGCCTGCGGTCCCGTGACATGCACCTCGCGGTTCCGATTCGTGTTCCAGAAGTGGATGGTGCAGGCCGAGTCGGCGCAGGCCAGCGACAAGCCGTCGCCGCTCAGGGCCAGCGCGTGGACCTGGCCGGTATGGCTGTTGAGAAGGATGATCGGCTCGCCCTTCTCCACGTCCCAGACGCGGGCGGTGGTGTCCCAACCGGCCGAGTAGAGTCGGCGGCCGTCGGGATGCCAGACCAGGCCGGGGATGCGGTCGGTGTGGCCGATCAGGTCGCCGAGCGGGCGGGCCGTTTTCGCGTCCCACAGGTGAATGTCCCGGTCCTCGCCGGCGCTGGCCAGCCGGCCGCCGTCCGCGCGGAAGGCCAGGGCGCTGACGGCGGAGCGGTGGGCGCGGACTTCCCAGAGCCGAGTCTGGTTGCGAACATTCCAGAGGCGGACGAAGCCGTCGTCGTAGCCGGCCGCGATCACGTCGGCGTTCGGCGCGAAGGCCATGGCCGTCACCCAGCACGGCTGCGGCCACGACGCCTCCAGCTCGCCCGTGGCGACGTCCCAGATCGACAGATCGTCGCAGGCGGAGGCCACGCGGTTCGCCCCCGCGCTGAACGCCCAGACGGTGGCCAGCTCCTCCAGGTGGTGCCAGCCGAGCTGCCGCCGGCCGTCGAGGTCCCAGCGGCGCAGCACGCCCGGCTCTTCGACCGACCAGAGCGTGCCGTCGGCGGCGAAGGCCAGACCGAGGAGGTCGCCGTCGGTGTGGAACGGGTGGGCGCCGAAGACGCGGGTGATGTGAGTGGAGGGAGCGTTGAAGGATGGGGGGAGGATGGTCCGACTCATGAGCATCTCTTCAGGAAACGGGAGGGGGATCGAACCGAATTTGGAGACGCTGCCGCTTCACGATCCGATGGATAAGTTTACAACAGTTTTTCCGTCCATGCGCTCTCGCCCGTCCGGGTCGGCGGCGATTCCCGCGGGGAAGGACGGTATTCCTCATGTCCACGGAAGAGTCGCGCGGCGAATTCGCGTTCATCGACTGGCTGCGCCGCCGGACGCCCGTCGCAGGGCGCGTGTTGATCGGCCCAGGCGACGACGCCGCGCTGCGTGGATTGGTCCGGCGGCGCGGGCCTCATCGCCACGACGGACATGCTTCTGGAGGGCAGTTGTTTTCGGCTGGCGGAGGCGGGACCGCGGCGCGTCGGCCGCAAGGCGATGGCCGTCAACCTCAGCGACATCGCGGCGATGGCCGCTCGGCCGGTCGCGGCGCTGGTCAGCGTGGGCCTGCCGAGGCGCGGAGGCCGCGCCCTGGCGGAGGAGCTGTACCAGGGGTTGCGCGAGGTCGCCGACGCCTTCGACACGCCGATCGTGGGCGGCGACACGAATAGCTGGGATGGCCTGCTCGTCGTCAACGTGACCCTGCTGGGCGAGGCGACCGAGCGCGGCGTGGTGCGGCGAAACGGGGCGCGGCCGGGCGACTGGCTGATGGCGACCGGCTCCTTCGGCGGCAGCATCCTCGGCAAGCACCTCGATTTCACGCCGCGCGTCCGGGAGGCGCTGCAACTGCACCAGGCGGCGCCGCTGCACGCCATGATCGACGTGAGCGACGGGTTGGCGGCGGACGTGTTTCACCTGTGCGAAGAGAGCGGCTGTGGGGTGGTGCTGCGCGCGGAGGCGATCCCCATC
Organism: uncultured Planctomycetaceae bacterium; assembly: GCA_963771935.1. Classification (GTDB taxonomy): domain Bacteria; phylum Planctomycetota; class Planctomycetia; order Gemmatales; family Gemmataceae; genus UBA4732. The sequence goes on from CAVYVK010000002.1 coordinate 407,172, forward strand.
GCCGAGGCGGCCCGCGCATGAACGACGGGCGATCGCCGCTGGACCATGCATTGGGGGACGGCGAGGACTTTGAGCTAGTGTTCGCCGTGGCGGCGGAGGGAGGGCGCAAGCTGGTGGAGGCGCAGCCGGTCGGCGGCGTTGCGCTGACGCACATCGGTGAATTCGTATCGGAAAAGGGGCTGTGGCTGGAGGAGCGGGGAGCGCGTCGGCCGTTGCTGCCGCGTGGATATGTCCACGGCCTGGATTGATCCGCTCCTTTATGGTCGCAAGGGGTCTGGCGGGGGTCGCCATGCGTTACCTCATCGACGGCTACAACCTGCTGCACGCGATGGGCGTGCTGACCGGCCGGGTCGGGCCGCACGGGCTGGAGAAGGCTCGCCTGGCCCTGCTCGGCCGGCTGCTCGCCCTCCACGCCGACGACCCCGGCCGCGTCACCGTCGTCTTCGACGCCGCCAACCCGCCGCCCGGCGCCGAGCGCGAGCAGGAGCATCAGGGCATCCACGTCCTCTTCGCGCTGCGCGAGGAGGCCGACGACGTGATCGAGGCGATCATCCGGCGCAAGTCGGCGCCGCGCCAGCTCACCGTCGTTTCGGACGACCGCCGCTTGAAGGAGGCCGCCCGCCGCCGACAGTGTCCGTCGCTGGGTTGCCTTGATTACCTGGAACAGACCGGCCGGTCCTCGCCGGCGCCGAAGGTTGGCGACCTGCCGGCCAAACCGCAGGGAGTCTCGGCCGAGGAGACGCAACGCTGGCTGGAGGAGTTCGCCGACCTGGCCGACGACCCGAAGCTCAAGGGCTGGGTGGAACTCGAAGCCCCGCCGGATGAAAGCAGTGAGGAGTAAGGAGTGAGGAGTGAGGAGTGAGGAGAAAAGAGTGAGGAGGAACGACAAGCCGGTCTTTTCTCCTCACTCCTCACTCCTCACTAGGTCTTGCGGCCAGCCGTCGCATTCATAGCAAGGAAGTATGAGCATTTCCACCGTCGTTTTCGACTTCGGCAATGTGCTGGGTTTCTTCAGCCACCGCCAGGCCGCCGAGCAGCTGGCCTCTTACACCGACGCGGCCCCGGAGGCGATCCGGGCCTACCTCTTTGGCTGCAAGCTGGAGGCGGATTTCGAGTCCGGAAAGATGAGCGCCGACGTGTACCGCGGCCTGGTGCGCGAGACGTTCCGGCTGCGCTGCACCGACGCCCAGTTCGACGCCGCCTACTCCGACATGTTTTCTCGCAATCCCGACGTGTGCCCGCTGCCCGCCCTGCTCAAGCCCCGTTACCGCGTTCTGCTCCTGAGCAACACCAACGAGCTGCACGCCAACCAGTTCCTGCGGCAATTCGCTGACGTGCTGGCGCCATTCGACGCTCTGGTGCTGTCGTACGAAGTGGGGATTCGCAAGCCGGACCCGCACATCTACGAACACTGCCGGCGCCTGGCGGATCGGCCGGCGTCGGAGTGCCTGTTCATCGACGATCTGCCAAGCAACGTCGAGGGCGCCGTGGCGTGCGGCTGGCAGGGGATCGTCTACCGTCGAGGGGACGACCTGCGGCGCGAACTGGCGGCGGCGGGCGTTGTCGCCAATCCGCCGACTCCGTTTAGCGGCGACCCGGAGGGGAGCGCTCCTCCCAAGCGCTCCCCTCCGGGTCGCCGCTAAACGACTCACACCCCGCGCCACAGCGCCGCCAGCAGCAGCCGCCAGCCGCGCCAGCGCCGGCCGAACGTCGCTGCATGCCCGCTCTCCAGCACGCCGCGCAGCAAGTCGCCCTGCTTCTCCGCACTTTTGCCCGCCGCCAACTCGTAATGCGGCCGAAACGCGCCGCCGCGCCGACTGACCACCTGCGCGGTCGTCATCTCCAGCAGTCCCTCCGCCCCTTGCGTGACGCCCCAGCCGCTGTCGCCGACGCCGCCGAACGGCGTCGCCGGGTGCGCCGTCGGCGCGATCACGTCGTTGATCGTCACCATGCCGGCGGGCAGCAGCGCCGCCAGCGCCTCCGCCCTATGCACGTCGCGCGTGAAGACCAACGCGCCGAGTCCGTAGGGGCAGCGGTCGTTCCTATCCAGCACGTCGTCCAGTGCATCGAAGGGAATCACGCCCATGATCGGGGCGAAGGATGCCTCGCGGCAGAGGGCCGAGTCCGGCGAGGCGTCTACGATTACCGTCGGCATGAAAGAGGCGGGGTCGCCATTCGGCGGCGCGATGGGGGCAAGCAGTCGGCCGCCGTCGGCCAACGCCTCCCGCACCAGTCGCTCCGCCAGTCGTGCCTGCGACGCCAGGACCAGCTTCACCGGGACCGCGGTCAATGCCATCCTCTTTAGCAGATCGCAAAAGGCCTGGTAGACCGACCGATGCACGAAGGCCCGACGGACGGCGATGCACGTCTGGCCGCGGTTGATGGTGGCGCCGAACCAGGCCGCCCGCGCCGCCATCGCCACGTCGGCGTCGTCCAGCACGAACATCGCATCGCAGCCGGACAACTCCAAGGTGCAGCTGATGAGACGTTCGCCCAGCCGGGCGGCGATGCGCCGACCGACGGGAGCGGAGCCGGTGAAGACGACGTGATCGACGGCGGTTTCCGTCAGCGCCTGACCGGCCTCGCGCGTGGCCTCCATGCGCTGGAGCAGATCCTCCGGGAAGCCGGCGCGGAGGAACAGGCCGTGCAGCGCCTCGGCGCAGGCGGGCGCGACCTCGGACGGCTTCCAGAGGACGCCGTTGCCGGCCGTGAGCGCCTGGACGATCGGGACGCCGTTGAGGAGATACGGATAATTCCACGTGCCGATGGCACCGACGACGCCGCGCGGCCGGCGGTGAACACGGTCGCTCTGCCCCCACAGCCAGAGCGGCCGCTGGGCCGTCGGCACGCGCCGCGGCCGCAGCAGGTGGTCGGCCTCACGCTCCAGGAAGAGGCAGGCGTCGGCCAGCGGCAGGAGGTCGCCGCCGATCGTTTCTTCGGGAAACTTGCCGAGTTGCGCCGCGCCGCCTCGCAGAGGGCGTCGCACTCGTCGGCGACCAGCCGGCGCAGCGCTCGCACCGGCCGCAGACGTTGCCGTACCTTCAGGCGCTCCCAGGCGGGCTGGGCGGCGCGGATGCGCTCGACCTGATCGGCGACGGAGGGGAGGGTGCTGAGTTCCATGCCGGATATCTTACAGAGCAGCGATCGGTCAGTGTAAACCAGATGGTGGTATATCTCATTCATGATCCGGTCGGCGGCGTCCGATCGGTGTGGCCGGGGGCTTCCGAAGACTCCAGCCCCGGCCACACCGATCGGACGCCGCCGACCGGATCATGGTTCAGGGAGCAATGGGACGCGCCGGGCGACTTGATTGTAAGGGGCGGGAAGGCGCTTGACTTTCTGGCCCGAAAGTCCGATACTGACGCGGGATGGTACGGAATGGCAGAACTTGCCGAATCCTTTCGGGCGGACAAGAACGAGGCGACCCTGCTGGTTCTGTTCATCCCAAGCGCCGACCGCGAGGGGGACGCGCTGGGCAAGAAAGAGCAGAAACGCTGGGTCCACAAGGCGCTGAAGCTGCTCGGAGAGACCCTGGGCGGGGCGACCGCCTTCCCGCGCGGGTGGGGCGTCTGGTCTGGGACCGGCCGGTTCTGATCCAGTGCTTCACGGGCGAGGAGGCCCTGCGCGGAAAGATCGGACCCCTGCGCGAGTTCCTGGTTGAATTGGGAACCGAAACCAATCAGGGAGCGGTCGGCTTTGTCATCGACCGGACTTTCTACGAAATCGAGTTCCCCCTCGAAAGAGCGTAGCGATGCCAAAGAACCCACAAGAATTTGCGGAGCTGCTTGGGGCAAAAGTCATCGGCGAGGTTCCCGACGTGGGCGGCGGCCCGTTCGGTATGGCGCGGCTGGCGCGCCTCATGCACCAGCGCCTCACACCCGGCCAGGGAGAACGACCGGGACGGCCGACGGATTCGACCTGGGCGAGTCGGCCCAAGATCCCCATGAGCGAAGCGACTCAGCGCCGGCTCGCCGAAATCGCCGAGGCGATGAGTACGTCCGAAAGACGGGTTAGCCCGATGCAAGTTGCGGCCCAGCTGTTGGAGGAAGCGGTCGGCCGCGTGGAGGCGAAGACGGACTCACCTCTTAACGGAAGCGAGCGCGTCCCGGAAAAGCTAGTAGGCTCGGAGGAAAAGCAGGTCGAGCAGCCGAAGCCAAAGCGGGAGCGAGGGCAGACCAAGGTTCGCCGTCGGCGGAGCGCCCCATGACCTTCGACCCCCTCCGTCCGCCCCCGCTGCTCACCGCCGACCTACCCGGCGTCGGCGGCCGCATCAAGGCTGTCCCCGAAGACTTCGAGGTCGAGGAAATCCCCGCCTATCCGCCGTCGGGTCAAGGAGATTTCCTCTATCTCTGGATCGAAAAGCGCGACATGGGCGCGGAATACTTCGTCCGTCAGATCGCGCGCCGTCTCGACCTTCCCGTCGGCGAAGTCGGCACGGCCGGCCTCAAGGACCGCCATGCCGTCACGCGGCAGATGGTATCGGTCCCCGTTCGTGCGGAAAGCCGGCTGGCGCAGCTGGACGGCGACGGGGTGCGACTGCTTACCGTCAGCCGCCACGGCAACAAGCTCAAGCCCGGTCATCTGCACGGCAACCGCTTCCGCGTTCTGATCCGCGACGCCGGCCTGGCGGCCGATGCGACAGCGGCCCCCATTCTGGATCGGCTTCGTCGGGAGGGGATGCCGAATTTCTACGGGCCGCAGCGCTTCGGACGCGACGGCGAAACCGTCCTGTTCGGCCTGGCGCTGCTGCATCACGAACCCCCTCCCGCCCATCTGCCCCGCGCCAACCTGCGCAACCCCTTCCTTCGGAAGCTGACGCTGTCGGCGGCGCAGGCGGCGCTGTTCAACCACACTCTGGCGCGGCGCATGGCCGACGGTCTGCTGCGGCGCGTGCTGTCCGGCGACGTGATGGCCAAATGGCCGTTCGGCGGCATGTTCACGGCCGACGACGTGGTGCGGGAACAGGAGCGTTTCGACGTGCGGGAAACCGTGACCGCCGGGCCGATGTTCGGCCGCAAGATGTTCGCCGCCGCCGGCGAGGCCGCCGGGCGTGAGGCGGCGGTGCTGCAAGACGCCGGCCTGACGAACGAGTCGTTCCACGGCTTCGGTAAGCTGCTCTCTGGGACGCGCCGCCACAACCTCATCTACCTCGACGACCTGGCGGCGACGGTCGAGCCGGACGGCCTGCGCCTGACGTTCACGTTGCCCGCCGGCTGCTACGCCACGGTGCTGCTGCGCGAGATCATGAAGGTGGATCGGCTGGACGCCGACGGAGGCGAGTGAATGGCGGATGCCGATTGTAGGGAACGCAGCGCCGCCCCTCAATGGGTTTTCGATGACTTTGACCAAACTTTCCGGGCGCGGCGACCGGGCGGACGCAAGAATCGAGCGTCCCAGCGCACTTCCCCGGTTCCGTTGAATGAATGGGTCTACCCGTGGAAACCATTGCCGATTTCACCGTGCCAGAGAAGATCCTCCTGGCCGCGCACCTGCTCGAAGAAGCCGGCCAGTCGCCGTTCAGCGCCGAGGCGCTGATCGTCGCGGTCTGGCAGCAAAACCCCCGCACCTTCGGCCTCAAGGGCTACGCCGAACTGCACCCCGATTCCAACAAGGTCCTGTCCAGCCTCATGGGCGAAAAAGGTCTGGCCCGTCGCGGCTGGCTGAACAAGGTCGGCCAAAAACTCTACGCCCTGACGCGCGAAGGGCGGCAGATGGTTCGCCGTCTCCGCAATGACGAGACGCCGCCGCCCGCGCCCACCGCCTCCGTCGAGATGCCGCGCGAACACGACAAGCTGTTGCAGGCGCTGTACGCCAGCACGGCCGTGCGCAAGTTCCAGGACGGCCACAAGCAGGACCTGACCTTCGCGGACGCCTGCCGCTTCTGGAGCATCACCGAGAACCTCGCCGGTCCCGCCCTCGACGCCCGGCTGAAGGCGCTCCGCACGGCCCTCGCCGACATCGAGCGCACGGTTCGCAACGGCCAGGCCGTGCTGAGCGACGGACGCGCCTTCAACTTCGACGACGCCAACCTGCTCAACGATCTGCACCTGTACCTGGAGGACCGCTTCTCGCGGCACCTCACGCTGCTGCGGAACCGAGCGGTGCGGAATTGACCTCGTCCGCCTGGAAGCGCAGCTGCGAGCCTTTGATGTAGTCCTCGTTGATTTCGATGCTCAGCCAGCGGCGGTCGAGTTTCTCGGCCTCGAAGCCGGTGACGTTGCTGCCGGCGAACGGGTCGAGGACCAGCTGGCCGGGATCGGTCAGGAAGCGGATGAAGAACTCCGGTACGCCGTTGGGAAAACGCGCGGGATGGATCGGCAGGCCGGCGTCGCGGCAGAGGCGGAAATACTCGTCGCTGGAGCGCGTGTTCGGGATCTGCAGCAGGTTGGGCGGGATGGCGCCGCCGTTGTCGCGGCGGAAGTGAGGGCCGATGTCGTGCTGCGACGGCCGGCGGGCCGTGTCGTAGCCGTCGCGCAGCAGCCGCTTCATCGACGGGCTGTACGGCTTCAGCACGCGCCGGTTGTCGGCCCGCGGCGTTTCGGTCTTCGACAGCCACCACAGTGTCGTCACGGCGTCCTTGACGCGCGTGCGGCGGATCGTCACCCACTCGGCCGGCGTCGGCAATTTGCTCGGATTGTACCAGTAGAAGTCCTGGGCCAGGTGGAACAGACGGCCCAATTTGAGAATTAGCTCGTATTGATAGAGCGAACGGGTGCCGCTGCCGCGGTTCCAGGCGCCGCCGAGGTCGAGGACGAAGCTGCCGTCGGGCCGCAGGATGCGGTGGATCTCGACGGCGAACGGCCAGAACCATTCGACGTATTCCGAGGCCGCGACGTTGCCGTAGGCCTTCTGCCGGCGCAGGGCGAACGGCGGCGAGGTCATGACGAGGGCCACGGAGTCGTCCGGCAGCTCCCGCAGCACGTCCAGCGAATCGGCGTGATAGCAGCGGCCGAGAGCGGTGGTATAAGCAGGCGCGAGCGCGAGGTCGAACACGCGGTCCCTCCTGAGATCATCGGGGCGGAGCAACCCGCCCCGACCGGAATCCTTTCCCGCGGCAGTATAGACCAAACGGCGGCGGCGTCCCAGCCGTGTTTGCGCGCCCTTCGGTTAGCCGCGACGCGGAGCGGAGGAGCGCTCCGCTCCGCGTCGCGGCTAACCGCGTCCTCTCGCAAATTTGTTTTTCCCTCCAGCCGCGCCGGCTGATAGGATACCCTTCACGCCACGTTTCCTGCTTTCACAAGGGAGATGCACATGCACAAGGGGAATCTGTCGCGGCGCGGCTTCATGCAACGGTCCCTGGCGGCGCTGACGTTCGGCGCGGGACTACCGGCCTGGTTCGCGCGAGCTGTTCTTCTCGACCGAGGCGCGGGCCGCCGAGGACAAGAAGGTTTCCGATTCGCCCGGCGAAAAGATCCTGATGGGCGCCATCGGCTTCGGCGCCCCCAACGGTCGGCAAGACGCCCTCTACCACAACGCCAAGGGCCATAAGGGCGTCGAATACATCGCCGCCTGCGACGTGGACAAGCGCCACCTCGACGACGAAGAAGGGCCTCCCGATGATGAAGCGGGACGGCTTCGACGCCAAGGGCTACAGCGACTTCCGCGAGCTGCTCGACAACCCGAACATCCAGGCCGTCACCATCGCCGTGCCGGACCACTGGCACGCCCTCATCGCCATCGAGGCGATGCGCAAGAAGAAGGACGTCTACTGCGAAAAGCCGCTCACGCTGACCATCGACGAAGGCAAAGCCGTCGTCAAGGTCGCCAAGGAGACCGGCCGCGTCTTCCAGACCGGCAGCCAGCAGCGCAGCGAGATGAACGGCATGTTCCGCCTGGCCTGCGAGCTGGTGCGCAACGGCCGTATCGGCAAGGTCAAGCAGGTCGAGACGCGCATCGGCGGCAACCCGACCTGCGAGCCGATCCCGAAGGTCCCCGTGCCGGAAGGCCTCAACTGGGACTTCTGGCTGGGGCCGACGCCGGTGGCCGACTACGTCGAGCGCCGCCAAGGCGACCGGCTGGTCAACTGCCGGACGCCTTACGAGTTCCGCTGGTTCTACCAGTATTCCGGCGGCAAGATGACCGACTGGGGCGCCCACCACAACGACATCGCCCAGTGGGGCCTCGGCATGGACGGCAGCGGGCCGACGGCGGTCGAGGCCGTGGGGACCGAGCCGTCGAAGGACCCCAACGCCTACAACGTGCATCCGACGTTCAAGATCACCTACACCTATGCCACGGGAACCAAGCTGATCTGCTCGAACGACCAGCTGCCCGGATCTGCCGACGCTGGCGAAAAGGGACACGACAACGGCATCCTGTTCGTCGGCGAAGACGGCAAATGGATCTTCGTCAACCGCGGCATGATCATGGCCAGCGATGAGAAGCTGATCAAGGAGCCGCTGTCGGCCGACGCGATCCGGCTGCAAGACACTCACAACGACCACATGGGCAACTTCCTGGAAGCCGTCCGCAAGGCCGACCCGAAGCTGTGCATCTGCCCGGCGGAGGTCGGCTTTCGATCGGTGACCGTCTGCCACATCGGCAACATCTCGCTGCGCAGTGGGATGAAGCTGAAGTGGGATCCGGTCAAGGAGGAGTTCGAGGAGGCCGAGGCCAACAAGTGGTTGAGCCGGCCGATGCGGGCGCCGTGGAAACTGGAGGTGTAACCGGTTTAGCCGCGGTTCGCAGAACCGCGCCTGGAGGGAGCGCGGTTCTGCGAACCGCGGCTAAACGGGCGGTCGAACGATGTTTATTCGCCGCGACCTCTGGACCTCCCTGACCGACGCCCAGCTGCTGGCGCAGTGCGAGGTGGACACGTACCGCGCCAGCGGCCCCGGCGGCCAGAAGCGCAACAAGACCAGTTCGGCGGTGCGCCTGCGGCACCCGCCGAGCGGCCTGATCGTCATCGCCGAGGAGAGCCGGTCGCAGCATGAGAACCGCGCCCGCGGCGCTGCGCCGGATGCGCCAGGCGTTGTATCTGAAGGTTCGGGAAGAGCTGCCGCCGGAGGCGCGCACCCCGGCGGCGCTGGCGGCGCGGCCGGATTACGGGCCGGCGCGCGATGCCGCGGGCCGGCTGCATCTGGGACGGAAGGATCCGCGCTACTGGCCGGCCGTCGGCGTGGTGTTGGACGTGTTGCAGGCGGTGGAGGCGCGCGTCGGCGAGGCGGCCGAGGCGCTCGGGGTCTCGACCGGGAACCTGATCGACTTCCTCAGCGGCGACGATAAGGTGTGGGAGCAGGCCAATCATCTGCGCACCCGGTTCGGGCACAAGGCCCTGCGTTCCTGACCAGGGTTTCCGCCGCGCTTGGGGGACGAGACGCGATGTCGCCGCCGCAAGGATTTTCCTGGATCGAAAAGCCGCTCCTGGCGGCGCTGGCCCGGCCGTCGGCGCCGGAGGACTTCGCCTGGCTGCGCGAGCAGGGCGTCGAGGTGCTGGTGTCGCTCACGGAGGACCGGCCGCGCCGCGACTGGGCCGACGAGGCCGGATTGCTGGTGTTCCACGAACCGCTGGAGGACATGGAGGCGCCTTCGCAAGAACAGCTCGACCGGATCGTGTCGGCCATGCGCCGAGCCATAGACCTGAACAAGGGCGTGGCCGTCCATTGCGGGGCGGGGCTGGGCCGGACGGGCGTGGTGCTGGCGGCGTATCTCGTGGCGCGGGGGGCGACGGCCCAGAACGCCATCGCCCGGATTCGACGGCTGCGGCCCGGGTCGATCGAGACGGACGAACAGGCCGAAGCGATCGAACGCTACGCCCGGCGCAAGCGGCGCGAGACGGAAGAGAAGGCGTGACGACATCCTACCAGCCCCGAGCGCGAGCGAGGGGGTTTGTTCAATCCCCTCGCTCGCGCTCGGGGCTGGTAAAGCGATCGCCTGTCAGCGCTGCCGGTTGAGACGTTCGCGCTTGGCGTGTTCGCGGATCTCATCCAACTCGCGCATGAGGTAGTCGGCCATCTCCTCTGTCTCCTCCTGCATCTCGAAGAGCTTCTGCAGGGAGTTCAAGAGCGCGAGGAGGGTGGGATAGTGACTGCGGCGGCGGACGGGCCGACTGAGTTCCCGGAGGTCGGCGGCCCGGCCGGCCCAGTGCGTGCCGATCTGTTCGGTCAGGTCGCGCGACCGCTTCTCGGAGTCGGTAAGGAGTTCTCGGAGAGGAAGACGGCGGTAAGGTTTGTCGGCCATGGGTTCTGCCCTGCCCCGATGCGCGGGGAACCGAAAGGCGAGAGGGCGGAAGCGAGGAGGATGGCTCGCTGGCGCCGTGAAGAGCGCTTAAGTTGTGTATACTCCAGATGAGGCGCCCGAGTCAAGCGGCGGCGCAGCTTTCCGGGACGTGAGGGCGGGTGATGCGCATCCTTCTCATCGCGGACGTTCACGGCAATTGGCCGGCGTTGCAGGCGGCGGCGTCCGAGCCGCACGACGTCTGCCTGTTCCTCGGCGATCTGGTGGACTATTTGCTGGAGCCGGCCCCGTGCGTCGCCTGGGTGCGCGACCAGGCCCAGTTCGCCGTCCGCGGCAACCACGACCACGGCGCCGCCCAGAACGTAATGGTCGCCGGCCGCACCGGCTACAAGTACCTGACCGGCGTCACCCGGCCGTTGACGCGCGAGCGCCTGTCGGAGGCGGAGCTGCGCTTCCTGTCGCGGCTGCCGGTGACGCGCCTGACGACGCTGGACAACACGCGCTTCTTGCTGGTCCACGCCACGCCGCGCGACCCGCTGGACGAGTTCGCCCCGCCGGACGCGGAGTTCTGGGCGCGGCGTCTGGCCGACGTGGAAGCCGACGTGGTCTGCGTCGGCCACACGCATCAGCCCTACGTTCTGGAAGTCGGCGACAAGCTCGTCATCAATCCCGGCAGCGTCGGCCTGCCCCGCGACGGCGACCCCCGCACTCCTACGCCGTCATTGAAGATTACAAGGTCGATCTGAAACGAGTGGAATACCCCGTCGAGGACGCGGCCGCCGTCGTCCGGGCCAGCGCGCTGCCGGACGACGCCAAGGACATGCTGATCGAGATCGTGCGCACCGGCGTCCCGCTCAACGGCCGGCCGGCCGCGGCCGGCGACGGGCAGGTCAACGGCGAGGCGGAAAGCAACGAGCAAACGCCCCGCTGATCCTCATCCTCTCCCGGTCGCCCGCCGCAGTTTCCTTCTTCCTCTCCCGTGAGGTCCGCCGATGCCGAAGCGATGGTCGCCGGCCGTGCTGCTTCTCTGTCTGTCGGCCGGCTGCGTCGAACCGGCCGCGCCGGAGGCGCCGGCGCTGCGGTTCGAGGTGACGTTGGCCGACAGCCTGACCGCCCAGCCGCAGGATGGCCGGCTGCTCGTGCTGATCGGCCGCAAGTCCGACCCGGAGCCGCGCCACTCCATCGACCCCGAAAGCCGGGAAACGCCCGCCGTCCTCGGCCGCGACGTGAAGGTCTGCGCCGGGCGCCGCCGCCGTCGTCGATGGGACGGCCGACCTGTTTCCGTATCAGCATCTGTCGCGGCTGCCCAGGGGCGATTACGTCGTGCAGGCGGTCCTGGACGTGAACCAGGCCCAGAAGGGGATCGACGCTCCCGACAACCTGCACAGCGAGCCGCAAGACGTGTGGCTCGACCCGGCCCGCGGCGGCGTGGTCAAGATCGACCTGACGCACCGGTCGCGCGAGGAAAAACTTCCGCAGGAAACCGATTCCGTCAAGTTCGTGGAGCTGCGGTCGGAATTGCTGAGCAAGTTCCACGGCCGGCCGACGGTCCTGCGCGCCGGCGTCATTCTGCCGCGCGGCTTCGACGGCGACCCCGACCGGCGCTACCCGCTGCGCGTGGAGATCGGCGGCTACGGCACGCGTTACACGGCGGTTCAGAACATGATGGACGAGTCGTCGCGGTTCCGCAAGGCGTGGCTGGACGACGGCGCACCGCGGATGGTGCTGCTGCACCTGGACGGCGCCGGCCCCTACGGCGACCCGTATCAGGTGAATTCCGACAACAACGGCCCCTACGGCGACGCGGTGACGCGGGAATTGATCCCCTACGTCGAGAAGAAATATCGCTGTATCGGCGAGCCGTACGCGCGGGTGCTGTCCGGCGCCTCGACGGGCGGCTGGGTGTCGCTGGCGCTTCAGGTCTTCTACCCCGACTTCTTCAACGGCGCCTGGGCGCACGCCCCCGACCCGGTCGATTTCCGGGAGTATGAACTCATCAACATTTACCGGGATGAAAACGCCTACGTGAACCGGCACGGTTTCGAGCGGCCGGCGTCGCGCGACGTGGACGGCGAGCCTCGGACCACCGTGCGGTACGAGTGCCGGCTGGAGTCGGCGCTGGGGCTGGGCGGTCGGTGGGAATTGTCGGGCCGGGACTGGTGCGCCTGGAACGCGGTGTTCGGCCCGCGCGGCGACGACGGTCTGCCCAAACCGCTGTGGGACGGCAAGACGGGCGCGATTGATCCGAACGTTCTGGACCACTGGAAGAAGTACGATTTGCGACTGCGACTGGAGCAGGACTGGGCGACGCTCGGCCCGAAGCTGCGTGGCAAGCTGCACGTCTGGGTCGGCGAGGCCGACGACTACTTTCTCAACAACGCGGTGCATTTGCTGGACGATTTCCTGTCGGCGGCGCACCCGGCCTTCGAGGGGAAGATCACTTATGGGATGGGGAAAAACCATTTCTGGCGCGGGCTGACGCCGCGGCAGATGATGGACGAGATGGCGGCGCAGGTGGAGAAGGGGCGGGACGGTCGTTGACCGCGCTCCGCTGTTAGCCGGCTGCCTCGCCTTTCGGTTTATCTTTCGGCAGGCGGAAGAAGTCGGCGACGCGACAGCGAAGGCCGGGAAGTATCTCATCGCCGGATAACTCGCCATTTTCGTCAACCGCGACCTGCGGCCGATCCGGGCGATGCACGGTGACGGTGCGCACCTCGGGATCGATGACCCATACCATCGCCACGCCGTTGCGGAGATAGTCGGTTATTTTTTGCATGACCTGACTCGCGCGGTCGTCCGGCGAGAGGACTTCCACGGCAAGACGGGGAGGGACTTCTCCGTATTTGGGATGCACGTCGGCAACGACATCGGCGTCTTCGTAGAGTGCAATGTCTGGGCCGCGCACCGTGTCCGGGTCGCGCTCGAACAGGGTCCCGGAATCGTTCCCTGCGACGTTTCCACTGCCGCGCTCCATCACATAGCGGTCCAGGATGGAGCCGACCTTGACGCAGACGATTCCGTGCAGCCTTCGTGGGGGGGGCAACTCGATCACCTCCCCTCGCACGAGTTCAAACCAGCGGCCCGCGTTCTCGGGCAAATGAACCCAGTCATAAAAATCCTCCGCTGTCATCCGCTTCGCCGTGATTTCCGTACTCATTCGACTTCACTCCCGCGGTCCCAATTTCCGCCGCGCCAGCGCGATCGCCCCATGCACCACGACTTCCTCGCCGAGCGCCGCCGGCACGATGTCGGTCAGGCCGGCGAAGGGCCGGAACACGCGCCCCGCCACGGCATGGCGCAGCGGCTCAAACAGTCCCTTCTCGCCCAGCATCGACACGCCGCCGCCGATCACGATGCGTCGCGGACACAGCAACGCGATGGCGTTGCAGATCGCCTCGGCCAGGCATTGAATCGCCGTGTTCAGGACGGCGACGGCCAGTTCGTCGTTTTGCATCGCCGCTTCGCCGACCTGCCGCGCCGTGATGCGCTCCGCGTCGCCGGCCGTCAGGGGGCTATTGCGACAGCCCCGCTTCCGTTCTTGCCGCGCCCGTTTTTCGATGCCCCAGCCGGAAGCCGCCTCCTCCAGAATGACCGGATACCAGTCCCCGTCGTCGTTCACCCACACGATGGTATGCCCAATCTCCGCCGCCCCCTTGCCCACGCCCCGATAAATCTCCCCGTCGATGATGAAGCCGCCGCCGATGCCCGAACCGATGGTGATGTAAAAGATCGGCGATAACCCTTTACCCGCCCCGTGGAGCGCCTCGGCCAGCCCCGCCACGTCGGCGTCGTTGCCCAGCGCCGCCGGCAGACCCACCACCCCCGACACCCACTCCGCCAGCGGAAAATGATCCCAGCCCTCGATCTGGTGCGACTTGATGACGGTGCGCGTGGCGTCGTCCACCGGGCCGCCGAAGCCGACGCCGACGCCCTTCAGCCGCGAGCGGTCGAGGTTCGCCTTCGCCAGCAGTTCCGGCACGGCGGCCGTGATCTGTCGGCGAATGCCCTCCGGCCCCGCCGCCGCGTCCACCGCGCCGCGCCACAGCGACGCCAGCACGCCGTCGTCGGCGCCGACGCCGAGCTGCAGCTTCGTGCCGCCGATCTCGATGCCGAGGTAATAAGGGTTCATCGCCCGGTCTCACGACGCCAGCCGCCGGTACAGGTCGTCCACGACCCAGTGGAACGCCGTCAGGTGGATCGATTCGACGATGCCCATGTCGTCCAGCGGCACGTGCAGCCCCTTCTGGGCCAGCGTCCGCAGCTTGCCGCCGCTGAAGCCGGTGCAGCCGAACGTCGTCAAGCCGTGGCGGTTGGCCCATTCCACGGCCCGCAGGACGTTGGGGCTGTTGCCGGAGCCGCTGACGGCGATGAGCAGGTCGCCGGGAGAGGCCAGGTTCTTCAACTGCTCCAGAAAGACGCGGTCGAATCCCTCGTCGTTGCCCCAGGCGAGGATGTACGGCGTATTGTCTGTCAGGCTGAGGATGCGGAAGCGCTTCTTCGCCTCATCGTCGAAATCCTGGCGCCGCAGCGTGCCCTTGCCCACGTCCTCGCAGAAGTGCGAGGCGTTGGAGCCGCTGCCGCCGTTGCCGATGAGAAAAATCAGATGATCGCGCTGGTAACAAGAGTATATGAGGTCCGCCAAGGTCTTCACCTCGGCGGGGTCGATGCGGAGCAGCTCCTGGGCGACGCGCTCCAAAAACGGACGAACGTCGAGTTGGGTTCCGAGCATGAGTGGTCCTCTGAAGGCGGATCGGCCGTACTTTATCAGGTCGCTCCGGGGCCGGCCAGTCGGGTTGGGCGGCGGGTCCGTCGCCGCACGCCGTCGTTCCCGCCATCTGGCGGTCGGGCCGGCATCTTCTCCCAGATATTCTTCGCCCAGCACCGCCTGGTGAGGGGAACGGGGGGAAGTCGGGATCGGGCTTTGAGGGGCTTGCCAGCGTCGGCGGGGGTGGTAGAATCACGTTGAGATTGGATGACCCCTTTTGAAGGGAGCGCCTCTGGGTATTCGGCCGACTGTTCTACAGCCGGCCGCTTCTTCCGAGGGAACTGGGTGTCAAGGAAGGGGAGGAGGGCGGAAAGAATCGGGGCACAAGGCTGATAAAGAGAATCGGTTTGGGGGCGTAGCTCAATTGGTTAGAGTACCGGACTGTCGATCCGGTGGTTGCGGGTTCGAGTCCCGTCGCCCTCGCTAGTAAGTAGCCGCAAGTCAAGGACTTGCGGCTACTGTCGTTTTCGGAAGACGGCCCTGGTCGAAAACCCCAACAAAACCCCAACACTTTTTTCCTTCTCGTCGCCGTTCCCCGTCGTTCCCCGCCACGTCTTCTCCCCTGCCGGCGAGCGGGCACGCAGGCCCGGTCAACGAAACGGGCCAGGGAGTCTCGCCCTGGCCCGCTGTCCCGCTTCTTGCCGCCCGTCCTTCATCCGCCCGCCTACCCCGCTCCCTCCCGGTCGCCCTGGCCGTGGTCCTCACCTTTCTCGCCGGAGACGGTGCCAGTGGTGGCCGGGCCGTTTGAGACGGCCCCCGGCTTCACCATCCCGGCGATGGCCGACAGCACTTCGTCCGCCACCGCCGTCTCGTCCAAGGCGATGTAGTGCGCCCTCATGGTGGTCGGGTTGCAGCCGAAGGCCACCGCCGCCTTCTCCAGCGGGATGCCCAGCTTCCAGGCTTCGGTCATCGCCCGCTTGCGGAAGGCGTGCGCCGAGAACCGTTTGACATCTGGATGGGCCTCGCAGTAAGACTCTGTTCCTGAAGTCCTACGCCGCCCGTTTTCGGGGTCGCGGCTTGAACCGGAATCGTTGGCTCCGCGCCCGTCGCCCCGGGCGTAGCCGGCGGAGCATGTGATGAATCGCCGCCAACCGCACCACCGTTTCACTGGACTCGGTCGTGTGTTCGTAGTCCTTGCTCAGGCACCGATACCGCCCCAGCCAGGCGAAGGTTCGCTCCACCACCCAACGCACCTTCAAAGGCTTAAACCGCGTCTCGCCCTGCGGCCGGCTCACGACCTCCAGTCGGTACGGCCGCCGATGCAGCCGCAGCCACGCGTACAACCCGTGGTTGTGATACTTGTTGTCCGCGAACACCACCTTCAGCCGCGGCAAGTCCCGGCCCGGCGCCTGGGCGAACACCTCCGGGGCCGCCCGGCCGTCGTCCACGTTGGCGGCCGTCACCACCACGGCGATCAGCAACCCCAACGTGTCCACCAGGATATGGCGTTTGCGGCCGTGGACCTTCTTGCCGCCGTCGGTGCCGCACTCCTGGCCGCCCTCGGCCGTCTTGACCAACTGGCTGTCGATGGCGGCGGCGCTGGGGGTCGGCTCCCGGCCGGCTCGGACCCGGACCCGCTCGCGCAGGGCGTCGAGGATCCTTTGCCAGGTGCCGTCGGCGTCGAACCACTGGAAGTAGTTGTAGACGGTCTTCCAGGGCGGGAAGTCGTGGGGCAAGGCGCGCCAGGTGCAGCCCTCGCGGGTGCGGTAGAACAGGGCGTCGAGGATCCGGCGCATATCGACCTGGCGCGGGCGGCCCCCCGGCCAGGCCGCGGGAATCAAAGGCTCGATGACGGCCCACCGCGCGTCGGTGAGGTCGCTCGGATAGGGTCTGGCTTTCGGTTTGCGCTTCATACCCTATTCTACGGGCCTCACCCACTTCTGGAACAGAGTCTTAGCCCGCTGGCGCTCCTTCAACGGGTCGGTGGGAAGTGATTCCGAGAACCTGGAACGCAGTAGAGAACTCGTCCACTTTCTGTTTTCTCACCGAGACACCAGCGAATCGCTCGGAGACTGGCTGAAAGCGTTCCACGAATCATGCCTGCGAGGAGCATTCGACCGGGAGCCAATGCTGAGTGACGAAGCCTTGAAGGTCACGAACATCCTGGGCCTTTGTGAACCTGGAAAGAAGCTGGCCGGCTGGTCGGTTGTTCAATTCGGCGGACAGGGCGGCTCACCGGACCACCTGAACCTGATGACATTCCACAGTGCGAAGGGGCTTGAGTTCGACGTGGTGTTCATGCTCGGCCTGGATCAAGGAATCATCCCCAGCTACAACGAGAACACGCCGTTCTCGAAACGAGAGCCGAGGCGACTGTTCTATGTCGGTATGACCAGGGCAAGGCACGAAGTCCACATGTTGTATTCAGGATGGCGAGAATCCCCCTACGGGCGCAAGCGAGACGGACCTTCGGAATTCCTGCTTGATGTCAAGAAGGCGGTGGACGGATAGTAGTCGAGGTCTACCTCGTCCAGCAGCACGCAACTGCGGTGCAAGTACAAATTGTGGTAAGCCACGATGCCATCCGGCGCAAGGCGTGGTCGAGCATTGCCGCAGCCTGCCAGCCGTCCGGGTCGTTCTGCTTCAGGTACAGCCACTCCTTGTTTGTCCCGCATGTAACACGCCGGTTCACAATTCCCAGCGATATTTCGGCTTGTGGTAGACGTTCTGGCTCTTGCGGGGGCGGTTGGGGTTGCCCCACTCGTGCGACTCTAGCGGGCCGGTCGGCTTCGCCCCAACCGCCCGTAGCGAGGCCCCCGACTCCTCCTCCAGCGTGTAGGTGAGGATTTTCGTGTACCCCATCAACTGGCCGATCCGCTTCACCCGCCCGTAGAGGAAGGAGTTAGCGTTGGGCGTGCCGTCCGTGGCGACCCGGAGGATTTCCAGCGTCTTGCCGTCATCGAGCCTGCGGGCCACGGGCCTCCCCGCAATCGCAACGCCGACGAGCTTCCCGTCCACCGCAGTGCCCACGGCGAACTTGCCGCCGACCGTGGGCAGGTTGTGCCGGTGAAACTTGGCGACGAACTCGTTGGCTTCTCGCAGATGAAGTGGGACCGCCTCCATGTCGTATGTAAGCTGGCCGACGCCGAATTTCGGCCCGCAGGGGCGTCCGGCGTAGAATACGGCAAGGAGTACGAACATGAAGAACAGCATCTTCGTCATCAAGCCCTACAAATGGGAGGGCTTGTGGGTCTTCGACGACCCTGCCGTGGGTCTGGTCAAAGAACCGTTCGTCGGCGGTGCGGACACGATAATCGACGTTGCGACCAGCCACATCCCGAATGCCAGGCAGGGCTTCCTCGCCGTCTTTTCGGCCAGCTACTTCCCCGACGCCCAAATCGTGCTGGAGTGGGTCCGTGAAGAAGGCGGCGGCAACGTCTACCGCTGGCCTGAAAAGGGGATGGAGGGCTGGCTCTGCCCGGCGCTGCTCAGGTACTTCACCGAGCCACCGGAGAACTTGCACATCCAGGTGAAGCCGGCTGGGTAAGCGACTCGGTGTGCGGTAGAGGCAATGCTGGGGGCGGAGGGGGAACAAGTCATGAGGGATCGTCGCCGAGGAGCCTTGATCGGCCTCGCCGTGGGCGATGCGCTGGGGGCGGCTGTTGAATTCAAATCCCCCGGCAGCTTCGCCCCCGTCACCGGCTACCGCAGCGGCGGGCCGCACCGCCTGAAGGCCGGGGAGTGGACCGACGACACCAGCATGGCGCTGGCCCTGGCCGACAGCATGGCCTCGGAGGGCTGGGACTTGAACGACCAGGCGGAACGATACGTCCAATGGATGAAGCACGGAACGTATTCGGTGAACGGGCGATGTTTCGACATCGGCGTCACCACCCGAAGCGCCCTGAGCCGGTTCGTCGCCCACAAGAATGCGCTCGCTTCCGGCGATGCCTCCGAGCGAGCCAGCGGCAACGGGTCCATCATGCGCCTGGCCCCGGTGCCGATTGGACACGCCGATCTCTACCCGGATAAGCTCGATGAACTGTCACGGCTGGCCGACGAATCGAGCTTGCCGACGCACGCCAGCGAACAGTGCCGGTCGGCCTGCCGGTATTTGGCGACCGTGCTTGCCGCCCTGGTGCGTGGCGAAGACCGGGCTGCGGTGCTATCCCCGGACTGGAGGCTCTTGCAACTCCTCAACGACATCAAGCCGTTGCACCCGCTGATTCAGGTGGTCGCCCAGGGAAGTTTTCGACAGAGGCAGCCGCCCGCCATTGAGGGATCGGGCTGGGTGGTCAAGAGCCTGGAGGCGTCTTTGTGGGCGTTCCACACCGCCGGCACCTTCGAGGAGGCGGTCTTGCGGGCCGTCAACCTGGGAGACGACGCCGACACGACGGGGGCGATCTGCGGACAGTTGGCTGGGGCGTTTTGGGGCGAGTCGAAAATCCCAGCAGCGTTGCGGTCTGGCCTGGCACGGATGGACATGCTGGAGAGCGCCTGGCGGGCATCCTCGCCGGCACCGGAAACGCCGAGTGAATGGAGGAGGAAATACGATAGCTCTGCCAAGAACGACGTGGGCCTTGGCCCTGTCCCTGCTGCTGGCGTCCACCGCCTCGGCCCAGCACCAGATCGTTTGCTCAGGCGAGGCCGCAGGGGGTTACGCCGCCTTCCCCGACGTTTGCCGCCTGGGCAACGGCGACCTTTACTGCGTCTTCTACTCCGGCTATGGCCACGTCTCCACGCCCAACGACAAGTGGCCCAAGGGCGGACGCATCATGGCCGTGCGCTCCTCGGACAACGGCAAGACCTGGAGCGAGCCGGTCGTCATCATGGACACCGACCAGGACGACCGTGACCCCTCGGTGGCCTGCCTCAAAGACGGCACGCTCCTGCTCAACTGGTTCACGCTCCAGAAGAATCAGGCCGCCGTCATGCTCGCCCGCTCGACGGACAACGGCAAGACCTGGGGCGAGCCGGTCCAACTCAAACTCGATTCCCCGTACTCGTTCGCCTGTTCCGCACCCGTGCGGCAACTGCCCGATGACTCGTTGATCCTGGGCCTGTACTGCGAAGACGCCGAAAGAAAGGTGGCCTTCGGTGCCACGGTCAAGTCCAGCGACGGCGGCAAAACCTGGAAAGACCTGGCGCTCATCGGCGAGAAATCCGGCGTCTGGCTCGACGCCGAAACCGACGTAGTGCCGCTCAAGGACGGCAAGCTGCTGGCGGCCCTGCGCTCGTCCAAGGTGGACATGCACTACGCCCTCTCGGACGATTCCGGCAAAACCTGGGGGCCGGTGCAATCCTTCGGCTTCAAGGGGCACTGCCCTTACTTCTTGCGGCACAGCAGCGGCGTGATCCTCCTGGCGCATCGGGTGCCCGCCACGTCCCTCCACTGGACGGCCGACGAGGGCAAGACGTGGAACGGGCCGGTGCAAATTGACGCCGTGGGCGGTGCGTATGCGAGCCTGGTGGAGTTGCCGGACGGCCTGGTTTACTGCGTCTACTACGAGGAAGGCAAGGGGTCGAGCATTCGAGGGGTGCGGCTGCGGGTGGACAAGGAGGGGGTGACGGTCGAGGGGAAGAAGGATTGACGGCGGTGCGGCATGGACCGCCTTCGGACACGGGGGCCGTGAACCAGGGCGACGACGCCGACACAACTTGTGCAAAAAGTTGCACAGGTCGGCGTCACGCAGGCGTGGAGCAGCGCAAATAAAACGCCCCGGACGATCACGCCGGGGTGCTTGCATGAATGGCACGGCTGGCCGGGAGCAAAGCAAATCGGGAAGAGATGAGTCTTGCGCCTTGTGGTTTGCCTCTTGAACCAATGAACCTTGCGTCTTGCAGTTCAGGATCAGAAGGTTAGTCACTTTTTCAGAGTGGCGTTGGGGTTCCTCCCTCATCGCCCTGCCCACGAGCCAGCCGTGTGGCCTCACGACGCCAGTTCCAGGGTGCGACCGTCAACCTCGACCTTGTGGACGTGGTTGAACTGGTCCAGCTTGTCCTGCAACTGGTCGATCTCCTTCTCCAGCCCAGCCGTCCGGGCGTCCACGTCGGCCTTCTTCAAGGCGGCGACATAGCTGACCTCGGTGGTGTTCGGGTAAACGGCGGGCTGCGGGCCGTGCCGGGTGTTGACGCCAGCAAGGAACTGCGCCGTCGCCTTCTTCTCAGCCAGGTCGTAGATGTCTCGCTGCGCCTCACGGTTGGCCTCGTTGATCGCCGTCTTCAGGCTCACCAGCGCCCCCACCAGTTCCTCACGGGTCTTCAAGAGGGCCGGGACGTTGACCTGATCGGCCTGCCCCGTCGGGACGCTGTTGAACGCCTGGATGTCGGCCTGGACCTTGGCAAGCCGACCCGCCAGCCGGTTCTTGACCTTCAGCGCCTTGCCGAGCGTGATTTCCGCCATCGTCGCCTCCTCCCCCGTCAATTTGATACCTTCATAGACCGGGGAGGGCTGGAAAGGTTCACAGCGGACTCGTTTGCTATAATGGCCGCATGGAAACGAAAGAACGAATCCAGGCGGCGATCCGGGAAAACCCGAACCAGATGACCATGCTCCTGGCCAGCCAGTTCGGGGTGCCGGAGGTCGAGGTCGTCCGGGCCTTTCCCGACGACCGGGCCGTCGAGCTAGACCCGGAGCGCTGGGAAGAGTTGATCCGCCGCCTGGAGCCGTTCGGCAAGGTGCATGTCATCGTCTCCAACGGCGGGGCCACCCTGGAGGCCAACGGCGAGTTCGGGAAGTTCAGCACCACCGGCGATTTCTTCAACGTCCAGACGAAATCCCTGGACATGCACATCCGCTGGCGGGAGATCGGAGCGGTCTTCGCCGTGGAGAAGCCCGGCCATCTCGACGGCAAGAAGACGCTCAGCTTTCAGTTCTTCGACCGCTCCGGCCACTCGGCCTTCAAGGTGTTCCTGGGCTTCGGCGGCGGCGTCCCTCCCGAAAAGGCCGAGCAATTCATTCAGGTCCGAGACGCCTGCCGAAAACAGTGAGCGGCCCATGCCCCACAAGAAAGTCTCCCGCAACGCCCCCTGTCCGTGCGGCAGCGGCAGGAAGTACAAGCACTGCTGCTACGGTAAGGGCGAGGACAACCTGGGCCTGGGGTCGGGTCAGCAGCCGCAGTACCCCATCGGCACCGTGGCGATGTACGGCCCCGACGACAAGACGACCACGAAGATGGCGGCGGGCGTCATCCTGCACGAGAACGCCGAGCCGATTATGATGCGGTGGGTGGCTACCGATGTCACCATCAACCCGAAAGTCCAGCAGGAATTGAAGGACTTCTTCCTCCAGCACGGGGTCAAGCAGGTGGCGATGAGCCAGGGGAACATGGGCTGCCCGCACGAGGAGGGCGAGGACTTCCCGCACGGCGAGGACTGCCCGTTTTGTCCGTTCTGGAAGGGGAAGCAGGGGAGCAACCGGCGGGATTGACCCACGGCCCTCCCGGCAGTCGCCATGCCGACCTACTTCCCGTCCAGGGCAGCGCCCACTACGGACTTGCGGCCGACCGAAACGAGAGGAGCCGCCACAAGCCCTTGCCCATGCCTTTTTGACGCCCAGGGCTTTACAAGCCCGCAGGGCGAGCGTAGACTTAACCAAAGGGACCAAACGCCGGTTTCTCTTTGGAGGGATGAACCCATGAAATTCACCTAGAACCACGAGATGCCGTATCTCTACATCTTCGTGCGAACCGACCTCCCTTCTCCTTACCAGATCGTTCAAGCGTGCCATGCGGCCATCGAAGCGGCACGGTTTCTCCTCCCGCAGCACCTACCCCATCCCCACTTAGTCGTCTGCGGCCTACCCAGCCAGCGCCGGCTTTTCCAGTGCATGAATCAGTTAGGGCGGCGGGGAGTCTGCACCCGGCCGTTCTATGAACCCGACCTGGGCGATGAGCTTACGGCCGTCGCCACTGAGCCGGTTTTCGGCGCTCGCCGCAGGCTCTTCCGTCGCTATCGCTGCCTGGGCCAGCCAGGCTTCCCGTAGCTGAACAAGACCGACCAAGACCAACCGCAAGCGACCCCCAGCACTCATCCTCACCGGGAGGATGAGCCGGAGGAAGGTGCGCTTCGAGGCTTCGTTCCCTGAAAGGAGCAACAAGTGTCTACGGTCCCGTCCGTCGTCCGATCCCGCTGGGGTTTCCACCCTTGCGAATTCTCGACCTACCGGAAATTGAAACTCCTCAACGTGGTGTATCAGCGGGCCGTCCGCATGGCCCACGCCTGGCAACGCTGGAAGCGAAAAGACCCGCACAACCGGGTGAGCCGCCGTCGCATTCGCAGTGAGGACGGCCGCACCATCGGGTACGACTCGCCGATCCCCCGTGTGGAGCCGCCCCTCTGCACCGTCTTTTCCCGGAAGGCCCAGGAGAAGCGCTTTGTGGACAAGAAAGGTACTTGCTTCAAGGACGGCTTTCTCGACGATAAGGTGGCGACGGACGAGCCGTGGATCGCCAAGGACTACGCAGCGGCCAGAACGCCGGTGGCCCAGCCGGGGGACGTTCGCCCGCTTCACCACACAGTCGAAGAAATCGACGCCCTGTACGAGAAGGCACGAGCCTGGGTGGAGGAGCAAGACATAGGCTAAGGTGGGCCGGCTCCCGTAGTTCAGTGGCAGAACAGGTTTCTCTAAAAAACCGTGTCGGGGGTTCGATTCCCTCCGGGAGCATTCTCGCTCTTCTCCGGTGCCGCACAGAAACGGGATTGTCCGTTCCTAATTGGGCCGGTGCCGACGATGGCTGGGCTGCACCCGACGCTGGACGGCTTCGACAGGGTGATGAGCCTGGGTGCGCCTCGTGGGGTAGGCTCGAACGGGTACTCCATCTGCTGTGTCGTCTTCTCGGCGACCTCCCTGCACTGTGGCCGTGGGGTCCACCGACGGCAGTTGACTGAAGGGGTGAAGACCCGCACCGAGGACGTGCTGGCTTACTTCAAGAAACTCGGTCGGCGGATGGACGGGTCGATGTTTTGTGCGGTGACTGGACCCGGCCCAACGCTTCGAGTGCCACGACGGCGGCCTGGAAGGGCTTCCCGGCGTCGGCCCCTTTCGGAAACCAGGGCGAGCGGTATGCTGTTCAGGAGGCGTCGTCCTCCCGACCGACGGCCGATTGCAAGGAACCCGCCGCCATGCTTTCCGTCTTCTGCTCTCCGAGCCGCTACACCCAAGGCAAGAACGCCACGGCCTCGCTGGGAAGCGAAATGCTCGGCCTGGGCCTGCGGGGGCCGGCGCTCGTCGTCGCCGGGCGCTCGGCCAGTCGGTTGCTGTCCTCGACGTGGCAAACGACCTTCGGCGGGGCCGGGATTGAACACGCCGTCCATCCCTTCGGCGGCGAGTGTTCCCTGGCCGAGATCGAGCGGGTGAAGTCCGCCGCCCGCCAGAACAAGGCCCAGGTGATCGTCGGGGCCGGCGGCGGCAAGGTGCTGGACGCCGCACGAGCAGCGGCGGCCGACCTCGACTTGCCCGTGGTGAATTGCCCGACCGTGGCCTCCAGCGACGCCCCGTGCAGCGCCCTTTCGGTCATCTACACCGAGGAGGGCGTTTTTCACGAGTACCGCTTCTACCGCAAGAACCCCGATCTGGTGCTGGTCGATACGCAGGTCATCGCCCAGGGGCCGCCCCGCCTGCTCGTGGCCGGCATGGGGGATGCGCTGGCGACGTGGTTTGAGGCCAAGACGTGCGTGGCGGGGCACGTCAAGAACATGCGGGGCGGGGTCTCGACCCAAAGCGCCCTCGCCCTGGCGAAGTTCTGCTACGAGACGCTGCTGGAAGACGGGGCCGAGGCGCTGCGGGCCGTGCGGACGCAGGTGGTCACGCCCGCCTTGGAGCGGCTGGTGGAGGCGAACACGTTGCTCTCCGGCCTGGGGTTCGAGTCGTCGGGCCTGGCCGCCGCCCACGCCGTCCACAACGGGCTGACCGCCGCACCGGCCACGCACTCCTACTTCCACGGCGAGAAGGTGGCCTACGGCTTGCTGGTGCAACTGGTCCTCGAAGGTCAGCCCCGCTCCGTGCTGGAACAGGTGTTGCGCTTCGCCGCCGAGGTCGGCCTGCCGGTGACGCTGGCCGAGATCGGCTTGACGGACCTGCCAGCAGAATTGCTCCATCAGATAGCGAACCGGGCGACGGCGAAGGGTGAAACCATCCACAATGAGCCGTTCGAGGTCCGGCCCGACATGGTGGCGGACGCCATTCGGGCCGCCGACGCCCTCGGAAGGGCCTGGAAGAAGCACGAGGGTCTGGCGGCCTGACGATTCCGTTCCCCAGGGAACCCCCCAAATGCGAAAGGCGCTGGAGCAGCTTGCCCGAAGGTTCGTCGCCAAGCACGGCCCGGTGCCGGGGCCGGACGAACCCCGCTTTCCCGATATGCCGAACCCCGAACACCTGGAAGGAGGGCGAGGATTGCACCTTTCTGGAAGGGGAAGCAGGGGAGTAATCGGCGTTGTTGAGTGGCATAAAGGAGCAGATTCCCCATGAAGGAAGCGACCCTGACGACAGAAAGTTCGACGGCAGTGCGGGTGATCGAGAAGAAGTCGCCTGCGGTGGACCAGGCCGGGATCGGAGCCCGGATCGAGCCTGACGATGGCAAAACGACCTGGAACATGAGCGAGCGTCAGCCGGCGTTGCGTCATGGCAAAGGTTCTCGTCAAACGCTTTTCTCCCCGAACGTGACCTCGTAGACCCATGCAATCGTGTCTGCTCTTGCGCTCAAGGCATGAAGCAGTTTGTAGATCGTATGTTCGGTTGGATAGGGCAACCTTACCATACCGTTGGCTCCGCTGTCGCCAAGTCGCAGTTCGAGCCATGAAACTTCGTCGGCGGTGGGAGATAGCTGAAGGCGTAGATGGATGGGGGTCAGCGTTTGGTCGGAGATCAAGATGCAGAAGCCAAGAAGTTCGACCTCTCGTTCGCCGGTCTTGCGAGCGAACAGCGGATAGAAGCCGTCCAGGCTCTCACGGTCCCATTCTGCATAGACCTCTCGGAGAACGGCGGGCAGGAAAAACTCAAGGCCGCCCAGCGCACTTTGAATCTCTTCGGAGCCGTCAATGCTCGCTCCGGTCGGCAGCCGGGCCAAGATCGTTCGCAGGCTGCGGCTCGCATGTTCCTCGGCCCTCGACGGCATCGTACCTCCACTTCTGCGTCTCGCAGAGCTTCACTCCTGCGCATCCGTCACTGTTGGAGCGAAGGCGATCTTAGGCGTCACTACCTGAACAAGCCCAACGTCTCTTGTATCTCCCGATGTCTTCCGCCATGCGAACGTCGCTTTTTCTCGGTCGTAACTGAAAGAAGCCTCCCAACGACCTTCGACGTAAGCGGATCATCATGGGCGATCAGCGGACGAGTTCTAACCACGTCGCCCATCTTCGCCTGGCTACACCGGATAACCCCACTCTTCAAAACATCGTCGCCACTCCCCGGCGATTCGCTCCCGCAGTTCCGGCGGAAGCTCCGGCAGCGTGTTCTTCTTGTAGCCGGACAGGGACTCCACATACCGCCGCAGGGCCGGCTCCGCCTGTCGGAACTCAGGGAGGGCCAGGGCCTCGTAGACGCCCCGCACCTGCCCGATGGGGTCTGCCTCCAGCGCCTCAAAACCGATCTCGTGGAAGCGGCCTTTCGGGATCAGCCCCCGCTCCTCGAAGAACACGTCGTAGACCTCCCTGTACTGCCGAAGCGTGCGCTCCGCCAGGTCACGGAAGTCCGCCCGCTGGAGCGCCCAAACGGGGCTTCCCGTCCGCATCCAGTGCTGCGTGGACCGAAACACGTCGTAAGGGTTGCGGTGGATATGAACGAACCTTGCCTCCGGGAACAGTTCGAGCAGCAGCCTGATCCGGCAGGTATGACCCGGCGATTTCAGAATCAGCGGCTTTCCCTGCTTGAACGACACCTTGCGCACCAGCCAGGTCAGGGCGGATTTCCACTCGGCTACCTCGTCCACCGAGGCGTCACGCAGGGTGAGGTAGCGGCCAAACGGTCCGGCCCGGCGGGGGAAGGCCCAGGCCATCGGCACGGCCCGGCCCGTCAACGAACAGAGGGCGAACTCGTCCTCCTGCGGCTCCGTAAACCCGAACGCCACGTCGTCCATCGGACGCTTCTTGGGGAGGAACAAGCCCAGGAGCCTGGCGTTGATTCTCTCAGTGGTCAGGAACGTGTGCGGATAAGAAACCTGATACGTCGTGGGGTAGGCGAAGCGGTCATCCTGGGCGAGCAGGTTGTGCAGGTGGGTTGTGCCGCTGCGCCAGATGCCGAGGATGAACAACGGCGGAGCGACCCTGGTGTTCCTGATCTTCCGCCCGTAGAACCACTTTTCCCACGCCGCCAGCAGGGTGTTGGGGACGCTGGCGAAAGTAATCGCCGCCGCACGCCCCCAATATGGCCTATCCACAGAGAAGTGGTTTTCCCGAAGCACCCGGAGCCAGCGACCCAGGGTGATCCCGGCGAACAATCCGGGGCCGAAGCGGACCAAGAATGCCTCACGCCAGGACATCGTTGACGGACCTCCGAAACGGCACCCGACGAGCCGGTTCTCGAAGTCGGCAACCGACTCGTCAGAGGCACGTCAGGGAAGCCGAGTAATCCCCTGCCGCCTCAGACGGTCGGCTGCCACGGGGACTCCATCTGCCGTGCCGTCTTTTCGGCCACTTCTCGCCCCAGCAACCTGCCGACGACGTGCAAGCTCATGTCGATCTCGGCAGCGATCCCCGCCGAGCAGACCACCCGCCCGTTGTCCACGAAACGGCGGTCGGCGTGAATCGTCGTTTTCGGGGCGGTCTGGCGCAGCAGGTCGATTGCCCCGTGGTGGGTCGTCGCCTCCAGGCCGTCGAGCAGCCCGGCCTTCGCCAAGAGCAAGGCCCCGGTGCAGACCGACAGCACCAGTTCCGCCTTCGAGGACGCCTGCCTGATCCACTCAATCAGCGACGGGTTGTGCATCTCCTTACGGGTGCCCTGACCGCCGGGAACCAGGAGCAGATCGGGCTGAGGGCCGTCGGCGATCCTGTGATGCGGGTTGACGCTGAGGCCGCCACGGGTCAGTACCGGCCCCGGCTTCTCGGCCACGGTGAAGACATGAAAGGCGGGCGGATCGGTGAAGCGGTTGGCGACCGAGAAGACCTCGAACGGCCCGCAGAAGTCCAGAACGTCCACGTCGTCAAAGATCAGGATGGCGAGGGTCCGTGTCCACATCATGGTTGCACCACGGCATCGGCCTCGATTTCAACCAGGATTTCCGGTGTAATCAGCCGGCTGACCTCCACCATGCTGGTCGCTGGGCGAACGTCCTTGAAGAACTCGCCGTGCGCCTTGCCGACCTGCTCCCACTGGTCAATGTTCACAACGTACATCCGAGTCCGAACAACGTCCTGCATAGTCGCTCCCAGCTTGTGCAGCGCCGCCTCGATGTTCTTGAGAGCCTGGAGCGCCTGGGCATACGGGTCGCCCTGGCCAACGATGCTCCCATCCTCGGCGGTGGCCGTCGTGCCGGACACGAACACGAACGGACCCGCACGGACGGCCCTGGAATAGCCCACGACAGGCTCCCACGGCGTTCCGGTTGAATAGCGCTCTCGCTTCACGGCTTGGCTCCTTCGACAAGCAACTCGCCACTCGCCACAGTGATCGCCTTGCCGCCCAGGAACGCCCGCTCCTTCGTCACCCGCACCTTCACCACGCCGCCCCTGGCCGACGCCTGGAACGCCACGAACTCCGTCTTGCCCAGCCGCTTTCTCCAGAAGTCGCCCAGGCAGCAATGGGCCGAGCCAGTCACCGGGTCTTCATCCACGCCGGACGCCGGGGCGAAGAACCGGGAAACGAAATCGAAGCGGGGATCGGCTGGCGTGCTGGTGACAATGACCCCTCGCACCGGCACCGTCGCCAGGCGCTTGAAGTCGGGGGCGAGTCCCCGCAGAGCGGCCTCGGACTCCACTTCCACGAGGTAGTCGAACTGGTTCTTGCCGACGTACCTGGCGGAAACGCCCAGCGCTGCCAGGAGGCCCGGAGGGGCTTGCGCCGCTTCTTCGGGCTTCACGGGGAAGTCGAGTTCGATGTCTTCGCTGTGACGAATGGCCTTCAAGACGCCGCTCCGGGTCGAGAAGCGGATTTCGTCGCCGGCAGCCTGACCCTGCTGCCAGAGGACGTGCGCCGATGCCAGCGTGGCGTGGCCGCACAGGTCCACTTCCACTGTCGGCGTGAACCAGCGCAGGTCGAAATGGTCGGTCTGCCTCACGAGGAAAGCCGTCTCCGAGAGGTTCATCTCCCTGGCGACGGCCTGAAGCCAGCCGTCCTCCTTCCAGAAAGGAAGAATGCAGACAGCGGCAGGGTTGCCCGCAAAGGGGCGGTCGGTGAAAGCGTCAACGTGGAAGAGCGGCAGCGGCATTTACATCCTCGTCAGGAAAGCCACAGGCACCGAGTCCGTAAGCCAGACGCCGTTGACGGACAGGAAGAACTTGAAACCCTGGCCGTGCATCTTCCCGGCGTCCACCCGGAGGATGACCGGCTTGCCCCGCCTCGCACCCACCTTGCAAGCCGTCTCCACGTCCTTGGAGAGATGGACGTGGTGCCGTTTGCCCTTCTTCAACCCTTCGGCCAGGATCGACGCCAGGAATCGCTCCACGGTGCCGTGGTACAAGACATCGGGAGGCGGTTTCTCTTGCAGTTGAAGGTCTACCTCGACGCTGTGGCCCTGATTTGCCCGAATGAGATCGCCGGCGTCGTCGAAGGAGAAGCGCTTCTTGTCGTTCGTTTCGACGCACTCGATCAGTTCATCGTAGGCGATTGGGAATCCGGCCCGTTCGCTTGCGGCCAGGAGGTCGTCCACGGACACCCAGCCGCCCGGTTGAAGCGTCAATCCCAGGGCGTCCGGGGCATGGCGAAGATGCTTTGCCAGGAACTTGCTGACCGTCACCAGGTTGCGATCCATCGTTTTCTCCAGATCGGGTGTCCTCCACGAATGAAAGAGGCCCGCAGCAGCAGGTCGCCGCCACGGGCTGTTTTCGTTCCATTTTGTCCGGGCGTCAATCCAGAAACGCCACGTTCTTCATCGCCTTCGACTGCCCCTCGGTGTTCATTAGAACCCGGTGCCAGCCGTGCAGCGTGATCGTGGCGTGGTCGGCGTGCCGGACCCGGCCACGGACGTAGACACCCGGATTGCGCCGCATCGTGCGCCAGCCCCAGCCCTTCGCCTTCGTGCTGCCGGCCAGGATGCCCTTGTACTCCGCCTCGGTGACGCCGTTGGGGTGCCGGGAGCAGACGTAGACCGTCTCGCCGCCCGTGCGGTAGCAGAAGTCGGCCCAATGCGGCTTGCCGCCGTTGCCCCGGCGCAGCGGCTCGTTGGGCAGGACCAGCTTCTCGTCCACGACGAAGCCAGGGACGGGGAGGAAGAACCACTCGCCCTGCCGCCGGTAGGCGCTGTTCTTGCGACGGTTGGCGCCTCGGCCCGCAACCCACGGCGAGCCTGGGCGGCCCGGACCTCGGCGGGCTTGAGGGCTTCCTTGGCCTGGCGGACGGTGCCGACGGGGGCGCTTTCGGGGATGCCGGCGACGAACCAGTGGCGCTCGTCGTGACCGCACAGGAACTTGCTCTTGTCCTTGCCCTCCCGGACGAGGAGGAGCAAATGGCGGTCGGCGGGCTGCACGTCAAGGACGGCGACCTCGGCCTCGGCCCCCGGCCGGCGGACGATCTCGAAGAACTCGCCCTTGCGGTCGGCCTGCACGTCGAGAGAGATGACGCTCGACGTGCGGTTGCGACGGGAGGGGCGGTCAGCGATCTTCAGCCGTGCGCCGATGCGGGCGAACTTGATGTCGAGGAGGTTCGTGTCCATAAAGGGGAGGACACCATCACCGCAGGGCGGGTTCGCAGAATGTGAGTTGGTAAAATGACCACCGGGCCGGACGTTGCCTCACGGTCGAGTTGAAACCCGGTGTGACGAGTCGCCGAGTCAGGTGTTGAATGACCACTGCCGATAATCTGAATCAGAATGCCGGGCGGATCAACCGACGCCGCCTGGTCCTGACCGTGCTGGGGACGCCACTGTTCTTCGCCCTGTTCCTGTTCCTACCGGCCGGCACCTGGACGTGGGCGAAGGGGTGGTTGTTCGTTCTCGTGATGCTGGCGTCGTGCGTGGTGATTACCGTCTACGTCTGGCGGGTGAACCCCGAACTCGTGGCGGCCCGGATCAACCCGCATCGGGGGACGAAGCGATGGGATAAGGTTCTGCTCGGCCTCTTCCTCCCGGCGTTCCTGGCGATCTTCCCGGTGGCCGCATTGGATGACGGGCGGTTTCACTGGCTCCCCCTGCCGTGGTGGGCCTGCGCCCTCGGCTATGGTCTGCTGCTTCTCGGCATGGTCCTCCTCACCTGGGCGCAGGCCGTGAACAAGTTCTTCGAGCCGACCGTGCGCATTCAGACGGATCGGGGCCAGAGGGTGATCGACGCCGGCCCCTACGCCCTCGTGCGGCATCCCGGTTATGCGTCCTGTTTTCCCCTGACTGCGGGCATCGCCTTGACCCTGGGTTCCTTGTGGGCGTTGATCCCTGCCGGTCTTTCGTGTCTCGTGTTGATCCTGCGGGCGCAGTGGGAAGATCAGACCTTGCAGGCCGAGTTGGCGGGGTACAAGGAGTACACCCAGCGGGTCCGTTACAGGTTGTTTCCTGGGGTGTGGTAAAGGAACACAGGAAGCGCCGGTGAAAAGGATTTTGGGATTGACAAGCTCAGGAATATAGTGGACCATGCCGGGTGTGGACTGAACTTGCTTCAGTGCCCCACGCTCCACTCGCTGCCTGGTTCACCAGGATCATGCCGCCTGTCTTGTTTGGGACGAGATGCCCGCCACGGCGGCGGTTTTTTCCAATCTGCCTCAAACTGATGTTTCCCGGAACCGCCTCGTAGGGCGGTCCAGGCTCGGCTTACCATGTCACCCCAGGTGATGAGGGAGGGGTCCGTATGTTGGTTCTAACTCGAAAGGTCGGGGAAGAGATCATTATTGGCGACGACATCCACATAATGGTCGTGGCAATCGAGGGAGGAAAAGTGCGGATCGGCGTCAGCGCCCCCAAAGAAGTAGTTGTGGACCGTCAAGAAGTTCACGATAAACGCAAGGACTCCTTCGACGGGAAACTGCCCATCCCCGAATACCGACCAGTGTAATCGGGCGGACGCCACGCTGGGCCTGGTCCTCTGCCACATCGGCTCACGCTGCTGAGGGGCGGAGGGCCGGGGCAGGCTCTCTACCTACCCCGGCGGCTGGAAGGATGTCAAAACGGCTCACTTCCTCTCACGCTCCAAAGCGACCAGGGTGTGCCAACTCCCTGGTTTGGAGGCGAACTCCGTCGGCCGGTCCTTGCCGGGCGGGGCGAAGCACACCTTTTGGGCGTCCCCTTCGATCTCGTAGATTCCGAGGTTGGTCTGCCCTGCACCCGCCCCCTCGGTCGGCACGAAATCTACGGTCTTGGGCCGGTTCATCGGGTTGATCGTGCTGGTCCCCTTCATGACCTCCTTGCCGTCGGCCAGCACCGCCCAGGCACCATCCGCACCGTTCGTGACCGTGAACTTCCGGGCGTCCGCTTCCGACGCTCTTACGCCGTTCACGTCGAGCGCCGCCAGCCGCCACGTTCCCTCGGACTTCTCCCCGTCTTGTTTGACGGCCTGGTTTTCCGGGGCGTCGGCTGCGGCGACCGGGCCGCCCGCTGCTTCGTACCGGGTCATGTTACTCCCCCTCACTCTGTTCGGGCCGCCGGTCGTATGGTTTTCAGTTTGGACCTGCATGATTTTCATGTCTCCCTACCTCTCATCGCAGCAAGGACGGGTCGGCTACGATTGAGCCACCGCCTCGTCGGCCAGCGCCAGCCAGACTTCTGAAATCTCTCGCTCTGCCAATTCGGTGAGGAGAACGACGTTCGCCGCCAACCCCCGGTCGCCTCTGCCCACAAGGCCGACGACCTCGAAGGGGCCGGAGCCGAGAACGGCCTCCCAGCCGCAGCGACGGGCATCCTGGGGGCAGCGCCACCGCACTGTCTGGCCGGGCTTGGGCAGCGCAGGCATGAGTTTCGGGGCTGGTGTCGTTGTCATGGCGTCCTCCCCTTCCAACGCCGACCTTCGAGCAGGCCGGACATGCACCGAAGCGGGGACCGACGATTACCCACACCGCCCTCAAGAGACACGGCTCGCCTCTTCCGCACGAAGGACCACCCGCATCCGCCCCTTCACGCAGGAACCCACGTTGGTGAAATTGCCTGTCGTGAGGTCCACCGCTGGGACGACGATGATCGTGTCGCCTTCCTTCTCGACCTCGGAGACGCCTCCGGCCGATGCCAGTGTTGCGTCGGCCGCAAGAACTTCCCCCGTTGGATTGTGTCTTACCGAGATCGTGGCGCAGAACTTCACCGCCAAAGGCAAGACGCTCTCAAGCGTCAGACCGAGACTACACCTGATTGGAGTGCCGGCCGGCGTGGTTGCCCACTGAAGTCTTGGCGCTTCGCCTGCCGAGTAATCTCCTCATTTCCGTGACGACCGACCGAACCAGTCCGAAGAATGCCATGAGAGCGATCAGGACTCCGCCGACGGTGAGCGCACTGCACAGAATGAACTCGCCGGTCGTTTGCGATGCCATGTCGTGCGGGTGCAGCGATGGTGTCCCACCCAAAATGACCATGACAAGGCCCACCACGAGTGCGACTGCATCGGGGATTTGAAGCCGTTTCATCGTTACGCCTCCTGAAGAAGAACCTTGCCCAGCCAAGTCGTTCAGGGACTTTCTCGCTTCGGTTCCACGACTCCCTCGCCTGACTTCGGGAACGCCGTCGGTCGCTCCTGACCGATTTCGCCAGCGTAGAACCCCACGTTGGCGAAATTGCCTTTCAGAATCGCAAACAGGCCGAAGAGGCTGAACAGTCAGAACGGGCAAGCGACACAGGGCGAATGCCGGATGGCAAGTTGTGTTTCCCCCGCCCGGTCAGGGAAGGCGTGCATTTTTCCCCCACTGAGACGACAGCGCAAGGGGCGGACGCCAGACGAAGATGTACCAGTACATCGGCATGGCCACCAAGCTGCCAAGGAGCAACAGCACCACCCACAGTCCTTTGAAAAGCACCGGGATGTCCTGAGCGAGCAAGTGCCTGATGCAGAAGCACATGAACCAAAACGCAACCGTTCCCCCCACGGCGTTCAACATCACAACGGGAACGTAGATCGGGCTTTTCGCCGCCTCACCGATGCAGACGTTGACGACGCCGACCAGAAGGGGCACGACAATGAGAATGCCACCCAGGAGTCCTTCCCTCCGGCTCGGTGTGCTATAGGCCGGGGTGGGGAAGAGGGACCAGAGCAACGCCCAAGTCGAAACAAATACCAGCACCCAACCGAAGAGGAAAGCTCCCATCAGCAGTGCGATTGTGCTGCCGCCAACATCGTCAGGAACACGTTGCTGGGTTCCGGCGGCAATCCCCAATGCCACAAGCCCAATCGTCAGCAGACTGACCGGAACCAAAAGTTGTAGTTTCATTGTCCGCCTCCGATTCCCCATCAACGGTGGCGAAGCCGTTCACGACTTCGCCCGCTTGGAAGCCAGCGCCGGATTGACCCCGTGGGATCAAGGCCGATCCACGCCGTCCGACGTAAGCTACTACCGCTCTTGCTGTTCCGGGACTGCGACGGCGCAGTGCGAAGAATTGCGCCGCAAACTGTCCCGTGCGGGTTGCACACGGCTGCCCCATCCAGAAACATCTGCGCAGGAAGGAGTTATGGCTGAGCAAGAGTTCGACGCTCCCGCTGGCGGAAGCACGAGGAGGTTGTCCCGAAGGCGCAAGGTCGTGCCGAAAACGCACACCCCTTGGGTGGCCATCTGTACCAGGATTTTTTCCTGCTCGTCAGCGGAAGGCTGGCGCATCTTCGGGCGGCGTGGCCTTGCCGACCCGTATCATCGCAGGCGCATCGGGCGGCCATTCCCCCTCAGTCGTCACCTGTTTGTTTCAGCAACCAGCGAGACTCGAAACCGCCGCCCTGGAGAGCGTCCCTGCGGCCATTTCGGCGGTTCCTGTTCATCAGCACGGCCGCTTCACGGGCCGAACCGCAAGCTCATTCCCTTTCGGGAATTGCGGCCCGACTGCTGGTGGGTTACGATGCCGCTCGAAGGATGACAGGTTTCAGCCTTTTCGGGCGGGGGTGGCTGGTGACGAAAAAGGAACTGGCGAAGGCGATTTCTGAGGAACTCGGCATCACGTCCGTCCTGGCCCTGCAAGCCGTCCAGCGGGTCTTCGACGGCATTACGAAGACGTTGGTGGAGAAAGGCCAGGCCACGGGCGGCGATGTCAGTGCTTGGGCAGGAGGATCGTCAGCAGGAGCGAGGCGTCCTCGATCCCCTTGACGGAGTGCGGCTCCCCCGTGGGCAGGTAGAGCAGCTTCCCGGCCTCAAGGTTCTGCGTCTTGCCGAAGGCGGTGAAGGCCACCCGCCCTTCCAGGCATTGCACGACGATCTCGCCCTTGGCCTGATGCTCCTTGATCTCCTTGCCCGCAGGGACCACCAGCCGGAGGACTTCCACTTGCTCGGCACGAACCACGGTCCCCGTTTGGGCCGAGGTCAGCGCCGACCCAAGGGGCCGAACGTCAACGACTTCACCGGGCTTTGCGTGCGGAATAGCCATTGCAGGTTCCTCCTTCATGGGGCGTCGAACAGATTCACGATTTGGACATTCTAGACAGACCTGACCGAGCCGACCGGAACAAGCACTGGAATAACCGCCCCTGTTCGTGGATTCGGCGGCTCGGCCGGCGACTAGAATAGCCACGAAAGGACCGGACCATGCTGCCCAGGAGGCCGCTGCCTTCCGCCCCTTCCGTGTTCGGTGTCTCGCCTGGTCGTAGCTGAAAGAACACCATGCGTATCCGACTTACGCCGCTTCTGCTATTCGTTTCCCCGCTTGTACTACCCGTGGTCGTGGCCTACATTCAGTGGGCCACGGTCGGGCTGCCCGCCGTGCCGCCCGTGCCCCAGGCCGTTCTCGACGCATCGCCGTCCCAGGGCTTCCCGATCTGGCTGCGTGCCACCCACTACGTCAACTTCCTGTTCATCATCCTGCTGATCCGCAGCGGCCTGCAAATCCTCATGGACCATCCCCGGCTGTACTGGAACGTCCATTGCACCCCTGGGACGGAGTGGCTTCGACTCACGCCCATTGAAGTGCCGAAGGACAGGGTTTGGACAGCCAAGGACGATTCCCGCCATCTTACACCCTGGATCGGTCTGCCCGGCTACCGGCACACCATCGGCATGGCCCGGCATTGGCACTTCCTCAGCGTGCTGTTCTGGCTGGCGAACGGCGTCATTTATGTCGTCCTTCTCTTCGGCACCGGCCAGTGGAGGCGACTCATGCCGACTTCCTGGCAGGTCATACCCGATGCCTGGGCCTACTTCGTCCACTATGTCACCTTCCACCTGCCCCCGGAGCCGGACACTTTCCACCGCTACAACCCGCTCCAGCAACTCTCCTACTTCGGGGTGGTCTTCATCCTGGCACCCCTCGCCATCCTGACCGGCCCCTCGATGTCCCCTGCGCTGACGAACCGCTTCAAGTGGTATCCGAACCTGCCCGGCAACCGGCAGATTGGCCGCTCGATCCATTTTCTCATCATGTGCGCTTTTGTCCTCTTTCTCGTCGTTCATGTGGCGATGGTGTCGTTGACCGGGTTCGCCCGGAACATGAACCACATCGTCGTGGGCACCAACGAAAGCCATCTGGCCGGCGTTTATCTCGGCATCGTGGGGATCGGGGTTGTGGTTGCGGTGAACGCTCTGGCGAACTGGCTGGCGTGGAAACACCCAAGGGCTGTCCAGCACATGGCGAAGGCAATCGTCACACCCGTCATGTCGTTCTTTCTCGACCGCCCTGAGCCGCAAGCCGAGTTTCGCCGAGAGGACATCTCGCCCTTCTTTTGGGCCAACGGGAAGATGCCCACCTGCGAGGAGTGGAAGGCGCTGGCGGCTCATGAGTTCAAGGACTACCGGCTCAAAGTGTACGGCCTGGTGGAGAACCCGGTCGAACTGTCGCTGGACGATCTTCGGGCGATGGCCAAGAAGACGCAGATCACGCTGCACCATTGCATCCAGGGGTGGTCGGGCGTTGCCGAATGGGGCGGACTGCCGCTGGCCGAACTGGTCAAGCTGGTCCGACCAAAGCCGGGCGTGCGGGCGGTGGTCTTTTATTCCTTTGGCGAAGGAGCGGAGGGCGGTCAGTTCTACGACAGCCTCTCGACGCAGAACGCCGTGCGCCCGCAGACCCTCCTGGCCTACGAGATGAACTTCGGGCCGCTGAATCACCTGCACGGTGCGCCGCTGCGGTTGCGGGTCGAGAACCAGCTTGGCTTCAAAATGGTCAAGTGGATACAGGCTATCGAGTTCGTTGAAAGTATGAAGTCGGTCTACAAAGGCGAGGGCGGCTACAACGAGGATCACGAATACTTTGGTGAATTGGCGAACATCTGACGCCGACAAGGCTCGGAAAGTCGTCCTGGCGATGAGGGACGGAGCGCCGCCCAGGTCGTGACATGAAGCATCAACTTTTCTCCATCGGGCACTCGAACCAACCGATTGATCGGTTCCTGGGCTTGCTTGCCCAGCACCGGATCGAGGCGCTGGTGGACATCCGGCGTTTCCCAGGCTCAAGGAAGTACCCGCACTGGAACCAGCAAAACCTTGCTGCGTCCTTGCAGGAGGCCGGGATCGAATACCACTGGATGGAAGCACTCGGCGGTCGCCGGCGCTCCAAGAAGGCCGGTCCAGCTTCGCCAAACCTGGGCCTGCGGAACGAGGGTTTTCGCAGCTACGCCGACTACATGCTCACGGAAGAGTTTCACCAGGCCGCAGGGAAGTTGCTGGAGATCGCCGCTCGCAAGCGAACGGCCATGATGTGTGCGGAGGCTGTCTACTGGCGCTGTCATCGGCGGCTGGTCAACGACTTCCTTTTGGCAAACCATGTCGCCGTCCAGCACATCTTTCCGAATGGGGAAGTCCGACCGCACAAGCTGACGGAAGGCGCACGAGTAGAGCAAGGGGAAGTGACGTACCCCTTGTCGGTGACAGGCTGCACGGATTAGCGGGCACTCTTCTTGATCCTCTTGAGGGCCGACCCCTTGTGGATCGCCACATGGTCGGTCTTGTCGCTCTTGATGATGTACTGCGGCTCCTCTTTGGAGGCGTGCCGCTGGTAGCCCTTGAAGGTGATCTCCGAAGTCACTTTCTTCTGGATCGTTCCCCGGACCCTTCCCGCTTCCGAGTTCCACTCGACGTGATCGCCTCGCTTGAAGTCACTCGCCATCGGTCCGATCTCCTGAAAGACGCCCCGACGCCTCCCCAGCAGCATAGCGGGTTGCGCATCGAATCACTCCAGGTGAGCCGTGCGCCGAGCCTCCACGCCCTTCTCGTGCCTGTCCAGGGCTGCCTGAGCTTCCCTCGCCCTGCGGTACAAGGCGTCGGCACCAGGCAGCGGCCCGTCGTCCTCCAGGGAGGCGGCCAGTTGCAGAACTTGCTGGCGACGTGCAGCCATCAACGCCTGGGTGGAGCCTCCTACAACTTCGGCCCGGCGCAACTGCTTGTCCAGGGCGCTGATCTTCGCCCCAAGCTCGCCGTCATCAATGCCCGCCGCATACATGCACTCGCCCAAGGCGGCCTGGGCCTCTACGAAGGCCCCGCTCAACCGACGCTTGTGCCACAGGTTTATTCCGTGTTTCGCAAGCCGGAGAGGCTTGCTCAAGATCGCCATTGCAGTCAGCAAAATCATCTCCCATAAGAAAAAAGCCGACCGGGTGGAACACCTGCAACGGCGCTCCACCCGGTCGGCTTACTCGTCATCCAGCCCCCGCCTGACGGCGGTTGCCGTTCGTTTAGTCTTCCGACTTACCTCGCTATTTAACTAGCATATGTCTTTTGCTCCCGAAGGCAAGGGCCGTCTCGAACCCGTCCAGGCCGCCCATCGCTTGCCAGACGCTTTTCCGCTGGCCGATCTCGCCGCTCTGGATGACCGCCTTACCGTCCGTGGCAGGCCGATGATCTTGAGAGGGAGGCTGGACCGCCATGAACAGGGTGCCGGTGGCCGGTGCGACGGGCTTGCTCGGCAGGTTCGTCGGCCTCCCTCGCCTACTTCACCGCCCCAGGATACCGAACTTCTTTCTCGAACGAGGCGATGGCCCCTTCCGCTTTCTCCACTCCGTAGCTGTAAAGTCTTTGGAGGGAAGCCCCCAGCTTGTCCCTGGCGACGAGGACCATGTGGTTGCCCAGGCCGACCACCACGCCCTCCCGAATGCCCTTCGCTTTGGGCTGGAATAACGGCGTGATGCGGTCAAGCATCTCGGCAAGGCGTTGTGCTTTGGCGTCAATGAACAACCGTGCGCAGTTTCCGAAGGGCGCTCCGCATTTGGTCTTTGACGACCTCCACCGGGCGGTTGTCCAGTTGGGCGATCTGCTCGTAGGTCAACTCGCCATTCTGCCGCAACAGGAACACTTCCTTTTCTTCGGGGGGAAGGTGTTGGATCGTCTCACGCAGTTGTTGCACGGCTTCCTGAGCGTATCCGACCGGGGCGGGTGGTGCGGTTTTGACAAAGGACATGATTCAACTCCTGGCCAGGGGCACTACATCCCGTGGATCGGCCTGGGCCATTTGCAAAGCGGCCTGACAATACCGGGCCGCCTCCCTGCTGCTTGCGACTTGACTGTACCGCCGAATGCGAAAAAAGCCGACGTGGTGGAACGCCTCAAGGTGGCCCACCACGTCGGCTTACTCTTTAACGAACCTCCCGGCAGAGCCGGGTTGTCCTTCACCTAGTCATCCGACGACTTGCTCCGCTGATTGTACGCTTCGGGTCGGGGAATGCAAGGGCTTATCCACGCCGAACCGTGCCTGGAAGACGGCCCGGCGTTGCAGGTTCGCAAAGGGGGCCGTCCGTACAATGACCAAGGTGCGCCGTCAAAAGGAGCAAGCACAATGACGACCCCCTACACGCACTTCAGCGATCTGGCGAAGGAGGTACAGCCGCCCGACAAGGGCATCCTGAGCCGCAGCTTGTTCAGTGACGACCGGCTCAAGGCGGTCCTGTTTGGCTTCGGCCAGGGCGAGGAGTTGTCCGAACACACCGCCTCGATGCCCGCCGTCCTGCACTTCCTCCAGGGGGAGGCGAAATTGACGCTGGACGACCACGCCGTGGAGGCCAGACCGGGAACCTGGGTCTACATTCCCACCGGCCTGCGCCACAGCATCCAGGCGAAGACGCCCGTGGTCATGCTGTTGTTGGTGGTGAAACCGCCAGCGGCACCAACAACCGTGAAGTGATGGAGAAAAAGACAGTTCATCAGAGGAAACTGCAACAGCCCGCCCCGCCAAGAGAATTGCTTGCGGCATGGCGGGCTGTTGTATCGGTAGGAACAAACCGGAATCCGTCACAGGCCGGATCGGATGGTTTTGTGCAACCTGGGGGGAGCAGCGATCAAATCAAGCTGGAGCCGCCCAAGATCGTATGAGCCGAAATCCAACCAGGCGACAGATTCCGCAAGGACTGGTTTTCTGCATCGGCTGGTTTTCCTCCTTCCGTTAGGGACTGAAAAGCCTTTGCTTCGGTAGAATCGTTTGACCGAACTCAGGCTTGCGGCAGAACGAGATCATCCATCCCACAAGCAACCGAACAGAACTTTCACCAAGCAAGGCTTTTCCTGGGTTCGGGAACTGTGACCCACTCTTGAATTTGCTCGACCTGTAAGGAAGCTGCATCGCCGTTGGGGATGGCGGGGTCGTCCTTGATCTTGCGGCAAAGTTCGTACCCGGACAGTCCCGGCATGAGGATGTCACTCATTATCAGGTCGAAGGCCGAGGCGTTGAAGAGGTCGAAGCCCGTCTCGCCGTCCGGGGCGACCTCAACTTCGTACCCTGCCGCCTCCAAGATGCACTGGAGTTGCTGGGCCTGGGTGGGGCTGTCTTCCACGACGAGTATCCGACCGATCCGGTCCTCGTCGGCGGCGGGAGAGTCCTGTTTCTCCACGAGATGCGGGGCCGTCCGGGTACTCGCCCCCGCCACTTCTTGAAGGCCAACCTCCTCGCCAAGCAAGGTGGGGACCAGGTTCGTGCTTACCCTCCGCATTTTCCTGCCTCCTCGGTTTGAAGCGTGCGAAGCGCTTGGCCTCATGCCGACGGCAGAAGCGCCAAGTGCAAGGCCGCTCCCGCAGCGACCGCCAAAGCGCATGAGCGAACACGACTTGGCCGACGCCCGATTGCGGGGGCGCTGCCAAGCGACTGCATCGGTTCAACAGCCGGAAGGCTCAGGCCAGCGGTCTACGGGGAAC
This sequence comes from uncultured Planctomycetaceae bacterium, assembly GCA_963771935.1. Classification (GTDB taxonomy): domain Bacteria; phylum Planctomycetota; class Planctomycetia; order Gemmatales; family Gemmataceae; genus UBA4732. The sequence goes on from CAVYVK010000002.1 coordinate 448,352, forward strand.
AGGAACCGCCTCAAAACGAGTGTAGTTCAGAAAACCAGCCAGGGGAAATGGGTTTGGCGGCGGTGACACGGCAGCGCCGCCCTGGCTGGAAATTGACGATGCTTCGGACCCAGGGCCGGGGAAGGCAAGTGGCTGCCGCAGTTCACCCAAGGCACGATGGCCTGGCGGCTCGAACCCCCCGCCTTTCTTCGGCGGCTTGCAGCGGGAGCGGATTTGGGTCTTCTGGCGGCGTGTCCTGCATACCTGCCATCATCGGACCCAGGTGCAGACGTGGCTGCGCCTGGCCGGGCACGAGCCGGTCCCGCCGATCTACGGCCCTTCCGGCGACGTGAAGTGGGACGAGGCCACCCGACCTACTCGCTGGAGGCGGCGAAACGAGGCGACAGGTAGCTGAACAAAAACTTGGTGGCCCTTCGAGGCCCAAGTCTTGCCCATGCCGGACCCCATATTCCCGGAGCCGACGACGCCGATCTTGATTGTCGTTTCCTCCACGGGCCTCCGGGATAGGCGCATTTCGGGAATCCCGGCCCGTCCCTACCAACGAATCTCGCCCCCGTCGTTGAGGAACTTGCCGGTCGGCGGGTCGTCCATCGTCGCCAACCTCACGGCGATGGCCGCACCCTGTTCGACCGTGCGTGGGGCGGCGTCCGTTCCCAGGTCGGTCTTGACCCAGCCGGGGCAGACCGAGTTGACGGACACCCGCTCCCCGGCGAGTTCCTTGGCGAACGCCAGCGTCAGGCCGTTGAGGGCGGACTTGGACGAGTTGTAGGCGAGCAGGTTGACGCCGTACATGGGCGATTTAGGGTCGCTCAAGATGGAGAGCGACCCCAGCGTCGAGGACTGATTGATGATCCGGGGAGAGGCGGATTTCCGCAACAGGGGCAGCATGTGCTGGGTGACGGCGAACACGCCGAAGAAGTTTGTGTCGTAGGTAGCCCGCAGCGTCTCCATCTTCAGTTGAGACGGTTTCGTACCTGCGGCGAACTCAAATCCCACCCCGGCGTTGTTCACCAGCACGTCGAGCCGCCCGTACCGCTCGTCCACCCACCGGGCGGCGGCTTCGGCGCTGGACGGGTTGGTGACATCAAGGACGACGCCGTGAGCGTCCAGCCCCTCGCCCTGGAGTCGGGTGGCTGCGTCGGCGACTTTCTTCCCGTCACGGGCGGCGAGGACGACCGTGAAGCCGTGCCTGCCGAGTTGGCGGCTGATCTCGAAGCCGATCCCCTTGTTCGCTCCCGTCACCAGGGCGACTTTCTTTCTGTCCATCGGCTATCCTTCCTGTTGCTTCTTGGGGTCAATGGATCGACACCTGAATCACCGTGGCACTCGACGCCCACACGAGGTACGGCACCTGCGCCGCCCCGACCCATTTATAGTGCGGCCAGACCGCAAAGACACAGCAGAGGATCGTGGCCCACACGAGGAGGATGTCCACCGCCGCCAGCGGCACCTTCCTCAACCCTGAGAAGATAGGCATGAACGGCAGGATTGCCACTGGTCGGCCACGGTCTGGCCGATGAAGTCCGTTCCGCCGTGATGACGATGTTCATGTCATCAGGGGAGTAAGCAAGGCGCAAGAAAAAAGCCGGTGCTGGTTGGCCCCGGCTTCGGCATTCGACCTACGAACTCAACTGTTCGGAAGGCTGAACAACCTGGCTTCCGTCAGCCTGCTGATTTCGTCGTAGTAATCCTGCGTGTTGTCAATCGAACCAGATGGCAGGTTCAGCAGCCTAACAATAGCCCCCGTTACATGCCGGTAAAGCGACGGGTACTTGCTCGCCACGGTAGAAAGGCTCAGGCTGGTGTCCCCGTGGGCGATGTCGTTCCTGATCTTGCTGAACCAAACGCCCCGGTTGTCGAAGAAGTCTTTGTGGATGCTCATACACTCGGACTTCGTGGCCCCCAGCAGCCGCCCGATTCTCTGCGCCGCCCGGCTGGCGTTGTCTTCATCCTTCTTCTTGAACATCGCCTCAAACGCAACCATCAGGATCAGGAAGGCGTGTTCCACCCTTTCGAGCGTGAAGGCAAGGCGGTGGTACTCCATCGCCAGTCGCAGCACTTTGTCAGAAGTGGTGTTGTCGTTCCACGTCTTGGTCAGCAGACAGGTGATGGTAGTCCGGCAGGCGTCGAACTCCGTACTTCGTAGCACCGAAGGTTCGCCCAAATGGGCGAACCTTGACTGTCGGGTGTTGGGGGTGTGAATCCCTAGCCCCGAATGAAGTGGGGGAGGGCTGCGGAACTGATACGTTTCATGAAATGGCAGCCCCGCCGACGAATGCAACCGCAGTGCGTCAACGACAGCATCCTGGACGGTAAGACACTCGCTCGTCCCTCCCGTGGCGTTTGAGACGCTACTTTCCTGGTGAATTACATCGGTCAGCAGGAAATGATCGGCAAACCCGAAGAAGTGATCGGAGATATGAATTGCCCGCTGACGGAGCATGTCACGGATGCCGTCGTCGGCGTACTCCGTTACTTCAGCCCAAGCGGTCGGGTTCGGAGCATAGGGCGCAATTCGATCTCGAACCGGCGCTTCGGTGGTTGCCGCAATGCGTGAAGCAGGTAGCGCCGTCGATGGCGTACCTGAAGATGGGCGTGAGCCTTCGGAAGACCACTTCCGACAGCGGGGCTGACTGAACGGGGTCAGGGGATGGTGGTTGTTCGCTCATGGTCGTGCCTCACTGGACCGTCGTTGCCGTTCCAAGAATGACAGAGAGTGATCTGCGGGTATGGTAGTCCATCTTACGGGCCAGAACGTGCCGGGTCGTTAGGTATCAAGAAAGTCCCATTCGTCGCCGAGAACCCATCGAAGGGCGGACATTTTCCCGTTCAGCATTCCCCATTCAAAGTCATCCCAGGGGCCAAGGTTCCTTTTTCCCCGCCGCTGCTCAACCCGCCTCGCAGCCGCCTTCGCCATCTTCACGATTTCAGGCTTCTCATTCACTTCGCCCGTCTCTACCCGGTACATCCGGCACTTGTGGCGGTTGTACCAAATCTGGTCCCACAGCAGTTCCAAGGCTTCGAGGATTTCGTCGGTGCGCCGGGGCGGGCTGGTGAAGTCGAAGGCGTGTTCTTTCACGGCGTCGGGGTCAACGCAATGCAGGGCTTCGGCCAGGGTGATGAAGTACCGAACTTTCCGCTTCGTGAAGACGCTGGCGATGTCGGGATGGGGGTTCTTGTCGTTTACCTTCCGGTCGCTGAAGTCGTTCACGTTGTCCGTCACGAAGGCGAACTGGTGGCCGGTGGAGTTCGGCCCCGTCACGCAATCGGCGAAGGCTTCGAGGATGATGGCGTCGGCGATGTTCTTTTCTCGGATGAAGGGGGCTTTCTTCTCCAGCGCCCTTCTTGCCGCCCGGAGCATGATGGGGTCCGTCGTTTCGACAATTTCGCCTCGCTGCAACAGCGTCTCGATGTTCGCCACTGCGGTTTCCACGGCATCGCCCAGCCGGGGCAGTTTGCTGTCTACAAGGTTGAGTTGCTGCAAGGCGACGGCCTTCCCGTCCCCGTCGCCGTGCTTGCCCACGATGTCCTTGATCCGCTTCAGCAGGCCGGAAACGCTCCGGGTGTTCTCCTTCGTGATGCGTTCCTTCCGCCGCTTGAACTCCTCCAGGACGATCCGGGGGACGATTAGCCCCAGGTCGCCAGCACACTCTAGCTCGAAAATGACGTTCAACAGCGGGCGCTGCTGGGGGTCTTTCGCCAGGTTCTCCCATATGCAGGTGTCGGCCAGAATCTTGAACATCGGACGCACTCGCCCCGGTCTGGTGGTCCCCGCCGTCACCCTCCTTGACACCCGCACCGGCTGCCAGGTTCAAAAGGCAGCCACGGCCAGCATACCCGGCAAGGGCAAGCACACCAAGGCCGGACGATTTGCGGTTTCAAAAGGCCGAAATCCAGGGTCATCCCCCGACTCGCTTCACCTTGTAGCCCAGCCTCTCCAACTCGGCGACGATGCGCTCCCGCTGGTCGCCCTGAATCTCGATGCGCCCATCCTTCACCGTCCCACCCGTCCCACACCGCTGCTTGAGGTTGGCGGCAAGTTCCTTCAGGCCGTTTTCATCGAGAGGAACGTCGAACACCGTCGTCACGCCCTTGCCACGCCGGCCCGCCGTCTCCCTTCCGACCTTCAGGGTCACGGGCTTCTTGGCCGGCTCCTTCGCTGCGGGGCGTTCCGGGACCGGAGCTTCGGTCGGCTGACTGTCCTGGCGGTCGCCCCCACCGAGGATGCGAGCAACGAGGCCCATGACCTCTCGCTCGATCAGGCCCAGCACTTTCGGGGCGTCGTCAACATGCCAGAACTCGACCTTATTGGCCCAGGCCGGGAACCGCTCTTGCAGCAGGGGCCGGTGTTCGGCCTCCTTTAGAGCGACGACCCGATCCGCCCCTTCGAGGTCGTCGGTCGTCACCTGCGCCGGCAAACGGGTTACGGCGTCTTCGGCTCGAACGCCCAGCGCTTCCAGCGCTGTGACCGCCGACGCCGCCATTGGGCCGACGTTGTTGACGCCCCGCTCCAGGGCCAGCCCCCTGGACGATGCCTGCCACGGCAGCCCCATCTTGCCGGCGACCGAGTTGAACAGGATTTCGGCGAACCGGCTGCGGTAGTAGTTGCCGGTGCAGAGGAACAGGACCGTCCTTTTGCTGCTTTTCGCCATCGAATCCCTCGTCAAATGCGGTCCAGGTTTACGACCGTCCGCTCATTTTGCACGTTGCCCGTGTTCAGCGTCGTCGCCGGCTCGAACAGCAGGACGTGCGCCTCCTCAGATTTTGCAGAGGTTCATGGGGTTCCTTTCCCGCCGGCCGTGGCGACCTGCGGCCCATTTTACGGGCGAGGCGGTTGTCAGCCCTCATGACGCCTCCAATAATGGAGATGTCTCTGCTTCATCAAGATGGGCCGAGGGGCAGCTTCCCCCGACGACGCCCGCCAACCGGCCGCAAGGCACGGTGGTTCTGAAGCGGCGGCGAAAGCCGTGACGATGGAGGCGGTCGGTGCCGCTTCTACTTCTTTGGCACAGAACCGCAAGGAGATGTCATGTCCTTCCCAACCCGACGCACTTTTCTTCAGACCGCTGTTGCTTCGTTCTTCTTGCCCAAGCGCCTGCGTGCCGGAGAACACTCCAGGTCGTTCTGGTTTCTGCACACGCCCACCAGGGAAACCTGGGCCGTGGACGATCCCGTGACCTGGGCGCTGGCAAATGCACAGCAGCCGATCTTGGAGCGAGCCTCGGCGGGCTTGCGGAAATTGACGCCTGCGGACGGCCATCGCATCATCAGGCTTGTCACCCGGCGATGTGGGCTGAACCTGATCGAGATTCGGCCTAAGCGGGTCGTCGTGCATTTTTGGGGCCAGCAGGGACAGGGCGATCTGCGGCCGTTCTTCAAGGCGCATGGCCTGGCCAGGAACGCCTCCCGTGTCATCTTGATCGACCGGAAGCGAGAAGCCAGCACGGTACAGGCCGGCGATTCCTACCTTTACGGAGAGCGGATGACCGAGGAATTCCCGCTCGGCGTTTACCTGGAGAAGTGGCGACGGCGGGCTATCGAGGAGCCGGACGATTGGACGCCAGCCCCGTACAGTGGCTCGAACTACTGCTGGGAGGGGGTCGAGCAGCGCCGGATTCCCTGGCGAGTCTTGAAGTCGGCCTGGCGGCACGAGAACGCCCCGCTCTGCCAGAACTGCGACCAGCCCACCTACCTGACCGCCTTTGGCTACTTCGGCTGTGGCTTTTACAAACGAGGGCCGATAGTCGTGCGCGTCTGCCCGCTGTGCAGCAGCAGATTCGAGGACCAGTCGCCGTGGGGTGGACCGAAATGGATGCTGGCCAACCTGGACGAGCCGCTGCTACCGAGCGCCGACCTCATGTTTGGCCATCCCGTGAAGTGGACGCTGCCCTGGACTGCGGAAGGGCAGGCCCATCAACTGAACCTGCGGCAATAGGGCAGTAAGACGTAGGCGATACGGCCTGCCGATGGGCTGGTCAACGCAGTTGCGCAGCACGAGCGATACAAAGACCCCATGACCGAAGGACGCATCATCGCCATCGGCGACGTTCACGGCTGCTCGGCGGCGCTGGCTGCCGTGGTCCAGGCCATCGACCTCACAGCACTCGATACGCTGGTCTTCGTGGGCGACTACATCGACCGGGGGCCGGACAGCCGGGGTGTGTTGGAGCAGGTGATCGCTCTTGCCGAGCGCTGTAGTGTCGTGCCGCTGCTGGGCAACCACGAGGAGATGCTGCTCGCCGCTCTCGAAGAGCCGTCCGAACTGCGCTACTGGCTCAAATTCGGCGGTACGGAGGCCCTGGCTTCCTACGGCTACCGAGGCGTGCCGGACCCTCGCCCCGCCGATCTGCGGACCTTGATCCCTGCGGCGCATCTTCAGTTCATCAAGGGCTGCCGGGACTACTTCGAGACGGTGCGGAGCATCTTCGTCCACGCCTACTACGAACCCGACCGACCGCTGCACGAACAATCGTGGAGCGGCCTGCGGTGGGCCTCCTTGCCGCCGATCCTGAAGCCGCACTGCTCCGGCAAGGTGGCCATCGTGGGGCACACGCCGCAGAAGAGCGGCGAGATTCTGGACCTCGGCTACTTGAAGTGCATCGACACGTTCTGCCACGGCGGGGGCTGGCTGACGGCGCTGGAAGTCAACACGGGGAAGGTCTGGCAGGCAAACCTGGCGGGGGAGATGCGGAACGAGTAAATGGAGCTTTCAATTTGGCTTGAAAAACCCCCAACAAAACCCCAACACTTCGACGCTAAACGGGGCCAAATCAGGGGGAACGACGGGGAATGGCAAGGAATTTGCTCATCGACGTAAGTTCTTGCGATTCTGTGTTTTACCTTGCTAGGCAACGAGTTGCGTCCATATCGAATCTCTGTTCACTATGAAACTGTCGATCCGGTGGTTGCGGGTTCGAGTCCCGTCGCCCTCGTTGAAATCTAGGCCGGAAGTCCAATGAGAATAAGGACTTCTGGCCTTATTCATTTCCAGCCTCCCGATTCTTCTGGTTCTTCTTGAGTCGCTCCTGGACGCGCTCGTAAACCCATCGGTCGAAGTTCCTCGCCGTGAAGTCTTCACGGATCTTCTGATGGTCGCTCGACATGCTCGCCTTTTCGCGCTCCTCTGATGCCCGGAGGCAGGTCGCGATGCATCCCTCCGCGGAGATTGATCTGGCGAAGCTGCTCGGGTCGATCGAGCCGGAGGCGTTTTTCCGCGACGCCTGGGAGAAGCGGCACCTGGCCGTGCGGCGCAACGATCCCGACTACTACCACGGCCTGTTCTCGCGATCTGACGTGGACAGTGTGATCGCCTTCACACGCTCCAGGTTCGTCGATCCCGACCGACTCAGGCCGCGCAGCTTCGTTCAGGGCTGGCTTCCCGACGACGAACCTTTCACCAGATACTACCCTGACCTGCCGGCGGTTCACCGCGCCTTCGCGCACGGCAAGACGCTCATTTTGCAGCAAGCGCTCGCCGGCGCGGGCGCCGCCGACGTGCGTTTCGGCGGTCGCTGCCGCTGGGCCTGCTGTCCACCGGCGTCTCCCCGCCGACGCTACAGGAGAAATTCCGGGAACTGCTCCAACTCCTGGCCCACAGCGCCAATCTGAAGGCGCGGTCGGGGCCATGATGGAAACCTTCGTGGGTAAGCTGGCCGCGTCGCCGCACGATTACTTCGCCGTTGTGGACGCTGAATAGGGGATAGGATAATGAGGTATATTGGAGACCGGCCGTGTGGCCGATCCTGAACGCCTCGACCGGGGCGATAGGAGAGGGACTGCGATGGCGGAGCCATTCGACTGCGATGACACGTGACAACAACTGGTCGCCAGGGCGTGGTCCGACCCCGCCCTGAAGGCGAAGCTGCTGGCGGACCCGGCGGGAGCGCTGAGGGCGGAAGGGCTGAGCGTGCCGGCCGGCGTCACGGTTCAGGTGGTGGAGAACACCGACAAGGTGGTCAATCTGATCCTGCCGCTCAAGTCGGCCCCTTCGGATCTCTCCGAGGAGGAACTGGTGGTCACGAAAGGCAACTGCGGCGTCTGCAACTGCGACTACCGCGGCATCTGCGGCTGCAACGAACGGTGCTGATCCTCAAACGAACCACAGAGGCGCAGAGGACACAGAGGAAGACCCCCAGAGAAATAACAGAGTAAACACAGGAGCAATATACCTTCGCAACTCGCCCCTTCGTCTTCTCCGTGTCCTCTGCGCCTCTGTGGTCCGTTTATGGCAATAACGACTCTCTTGTTCCGTCCGTCGTCGGAGGAAGCGATTTCCATGCTGCGCCGTCCGCGTTTCAAACCGCGTCTTCGTATCGAGATCGTGCCGGGTGAGGGCGTCTTCCTGTTGTCGGAAATGAGCCAGAAGGTGCTGCAAGGACGGCCTTATGAGCTGGTCGCGCCCTGCCTCGACGCTGGCGAACGGCGCGATCGTCGGATGGTTCCAGGGTCGGTCGGAATTCGGCGGTGATGCTGTCGATGCCCGGTTGTCCGTATTCTATAGAGGTCCACGCAGACGAGGTAAATTCGGGCAAACGTGAACTGGAAGAGGAAAAGTGTTGCCGCCGACCGATTGCGCGGATAGACTCGCGCTATGCCCCCCGACGTCGATTGCCAGGATGCGCCCTGGTCGAGATAGATCATGTTCATCACTTTCGGCGAACCGTCCCGGCGCGGCGTCAGCCGGCGCCGCTTCCTCACCGCGGGAGCGCTCGGCCTGGGCGGCCTGACGTTGGCCCACCTGCTGCGCGCGGAAGCCGCTGTGGGAATTACCGGCTCCGCCAAATCCGTCATCCAGATCCACCTCGACGGCGGACCCTCGCACCTGGACACGATCGACCTCAAGCCGGACGCCCCCGTCGAGATCCGTGGAGAGTTCCGGCCCATTGCCGCCAAGCTCCCCGGCCTGCGGCTTTGCGAGCTGATGCCGAAGGTAGCCGGGATCGCCGACCGCTTCGCCTTCCTTCGCACGGTCGTTGGATCGGCCGGCGCTCATGACGCCTTCCAGTGCCAGTCGGGGTTTCCGGCCGACAACCTTAAGTCCGTCGGCGGCCGGCCGGCCCTGGGCGCCGTCGTGGCCAGGCTGCGTGGTTCTCCCGACGACGCCGTGCCGTCGTTCGTGGACCTGATGCAGGGCCGGCCGCAGGTCCGCAACAGCGCCCGACCCGGCTTCCTCGGCCCCAGCTACACGCCGTTCCGGCCCGACATCTCCAAACTGTTCGCCCGGGAACTCGAACCGGCGATGAAGCAGGAGCTGGCCGCCCGCGGCGGCAGCCACTCCATTCGGCTGACGTTGGTGGACGGCGTGACGCCGGAGCGGTTGAGCGACCGCGCCCGGTTGTTAGCCGGGTTCGACCAGGCCCGGCGCGACCTGGACGCCAGCGGCGACATGGAAGCGATGGATCGATTCACCCAGCAGGCGGCCAGCATTCTCACGTCCGGACGGTTCGCGGAGGCGATGGACCTGACGAAGGAGCCGCCGACGATGCTGGAGCGCTACACGGCCCCCGCTGCCACGGCCGGCCAGCGGTCCTACACCAGCGAGGACGGCACGGCCACGCGCAAGCTGCTGCTCGCCCGCCGCCTGGTGGAAGCCGGCGTGCGGTGCGTGAGCGTGTCGTTCAGCGATTTCGACTCCCATTCGGACAACTTCCCGCGCATGCGCCAGCTGTTGCCGATCATCGACCACGGGCTGCACGCGCTGGTCACCGACCTGGCGGAGCGGGGTCTGCTGGGCGACGTGGCGATCGTGGTGTGGGGCGAGTTCGGGCGAACGCCGAAGGTGAACAAGGACGGCGGCCGCGATCACTGGCCGCAGGTAAGCCCCGCCCTGCTTGCGGGCGGCGGCCTGCGGGCCGGTCAGATCATCGGGACAACCGACCGTCTCGGCGGCCAGGCGACGTCGCGGCCGGTGCAATTCCAGGACGTGCTCGCCACCCTGTATCGCGCGCTGGGAATCGATCCGGCCACGGTCCTGACCGACCCGAACGGCCGTCCCCAACACCTCGTGGACCGTGGGGAGCCGATCCGCGAATTGATCTGACGCCCTGGCCGGAAGCCCCGGCGCCGGTAAACTCGTGCGGCCCAAGGGCCAAGTCCGGTGGCGTCGCCATGCGTTTTGCCTTCCCGGCGCACAACCCAGCCGGCCTTCACTATGCGGCCAGGATCTTCGTCGGCGCGGCCGCCCTCTGGCCCTTGCTCCGGTTGGCCGGCGACGCCAACCCGATCTGGGCGGTCATCTCGCTCATCGTAGTAATTGAGCCGCAGATGCTGCCGGCGTGGCGCGCCTTCCTGTCCCGGATCTTCAACACCCTCGTCGGCTGCGTGGTGGGCGTGCTGTTCCTTCTGGCGGCCGGTGCGGGGGATTGGGTGCTCCCCGCGGCGGTGGCAGTCACCGTTCTCGTTTGCACCTATCTGGTGCGGCTGCCGCTGAGCTGGCGGATCGCTCCGGTCACGGCGGCCCTGGTCATCGCTTCCGGCGCAGCGGATCCGACGCCGTGGGGCGGCCTGGAGACGGCGCTTCGCCGCACGGGGGAAGTCCTTCTGGGCAGTGCGACGGCCCTGCTGGTGACATGGCTCGTCTCCCTGGTTTGGCCCCTTCAGGAATCCCCGCCGAACGAAGGCGGAAAGCTAGCCGATAGTCCGATCCCTCCGCGACCGTAACCGAGGTAGTAGTTGCAGCCGTTTTCGGATTTCAGCCGGCGGACGACTTATGGGAGATGCTTTATGTCCTCGACCCGCGTCCTGTTCCCTCTCGTGATAGGCTCGTTGGCGGCCGCGGCGGCCGTGGGGAGCGGTCCCGCTCCGGCCCAGCCGGACAGCGTCCGAGCGACAATCGGCTGCGGACCCTTGGGGCGTCAGTGCATCGGCAAGCTCCTTCAAGGACCTCGCCGACTGGTTCCCGAAGATGGCGGCCGCCGGCGTCGTCTCGGTTCGGCTGTTCCCCGAATGGCGGAACTTTGAGCCGAAGAAAGGGACCTGGAACTGGGAGAACGGCGACGCGCTGGACAAAGCCGCCGCGGACAACAAACTGGAGATCAACGCCGTCCTGATGGGATCGCCTCCGGGGGCGAAAACCGCCCACGCCTTTCCGATGGACGACCTGGGGGATTGGTCCGATTACGTCTCGGCCGTCGTGGGGCGTTACCACAAACAAATCCGCTACTGGGAAGTCTGGAACGAGGGCAACGGCGGCTTCAACGACGGCCATCACACGACGGCCGATTACGCGGAGCTTGCCGCGGCCTCCTACGCGGCGGCCAAGAAAGCCGATCCGGATGCGCGGGTCGGCCTGACGGTGGCCAGCTTCGATGCGCCTTATCTCCAGCAGACGATCCTCGCGATGGCGAAGGCGGGGACGCCGAACGCCTTCGATTATCTTTGCATTCACCCTTACGAGATCGCCGACGGCCTCACGGACGAGGACGGAGAGGTTCCGTTCCTGTGGATGACTCGCCTGCTGCGCGACATGTTGAAAAGCAGCGCACCGGATCGGGCGGACGCCGAAATCTGGATCACGGAAGTGGGCCGTCGGATCGAGAAGAAAAAGGACCGCGTCGTCACGGAACAGGAGGCCGCGAACGCGCTCGTCAAGGTGTACACGATGGCCATCGCGGAGGGCGCCGCGCGCACCGAGTGGTTCGAGGCTCGCGACCCGGTCGGCGAGGACCAGGGGTTCGGCCTCCTCAACCGGGACGGCAGCCCCCGCGCCAGCTACGAGATGCTGAAGACACTTCGGACGCTTCTTGCGCGGCGCCGAAGTACCAGGGCTGGCTGGCGCTGGGCCGGGACGGTAGGGGGTATGGGTTCGTATTCCAGGGCGAATCCGCCGCCGTGCTGATCGCCTGGATGCCCGCCGGAAAGACAGACCAGACGCTCTCGTTCACGGACGACGTGCAAGCGATCGCCTCCCCCAGCGCGGCGGCCACGACGCTCAAAGCCGGTCAACCCCTGGAGTTGACGGACGCGCCGGTTATCGTCGTCGGGCTGCCGTCCGAGTTGGTGAAACAGGCCAGGGCGAACGCGAACAAGTCCTTCCCCTGGGGAGGCGATTACTCGACGGCCAAGGTCGTCCGTTGTCGGCCTGGGTCGGCCGAGGCGAGCCAGGGGGTCTTCCAGACCGGCCGGAGCCGCATGCCCACGGTCAAGTTCGCGGACGGCTCGACGGGCGTCCTCGTGCAAGGCGACATCGATCATCCGGTGAGTTTTTTCGTTCACCCTTCCTTCGGGCCCTTGCAAACAAAGGAGTATTACGTTCGCGCCACCGTCCGTCGCGTGGCGGCGGGCAACGTGGGCATGAATTTGCGGTACGAGGTCGCTGACAGCCAGGGGCGAACGCCTTACAAGAATGTCGGGCAATGGTTCGGCGCCGCGCCGGATTTCGGCTGGCAGTCGTACACCTGGCACGTGACCGACGCCTGCTTCTCCAAGATGTGGGGGTATGACCTGAGCTTGAACCCGGAACAGTCGATCCCGTTCGTTATCGGCAAGGTCGAAGTCAGCACGGAGCCGTTCCCATCAGCGCACCGGCGTTGTCTCCGCCGAGCCTTTCCATGACCTCTGAAGTCAATCCGCCAACGAAAGAGGCTCTGGCGATCGCCAGGGTCTCACGTCCATTCGGCGGGTGTTCGTCACTTGGGAACTGGAACGAGGAGCGGGGCGGGAATCGGTTCCGGCCGGGAAAAATCGACCCCGACCCGAGCATTGGCGCGGACGCCAACGGTGCGCGTCTGATCCACCACGCGGCCGCCCTCCGTCCAGCGGGCGCAAATTTCGTACTGATAGTCTCGCCCCGGAGTCAAGGCCGGGGACGTGAACTCGCGCTGCTCGCCGCGCGTCGTCGTCGGGTTGCCATTGAACCAGACCTCGGCGTCCGCGGAAACGAGGACTTGCAAACGGGCGCAGTCGTCCGCAGGGTCGGGGGCCAGCGGCGGCGGCGCATCGGCCGTTTCGGTCGGTATCGTGGGCGGAGAGGTGACGAGGACCGGCGGCGGAGTATAGAGGTAGGGCGGCCCGTAGTCGTAGGCATAGGGGTCCAGGTAAAACCCGAGGCCGAGGCCGAAGCCCGAGCCGTACCCGTAATATCGCCCGCCGTATCCGCCGCGGTAACCGCCGTATCCGCCACGGTAGCCGTCGTATCCACCGCGGGAGCCGCCGGACCCGCCGCGATAGCCGCCGGACCCGCCGCGGGAGCCGCCGCCGGCGACTGCCAAGGAGGGCGAAGCCGCGAGGGCGAGCAGGGCCGCTGTTAGCGATGCGGCCCGCAGAGCCAAGAAGCCTTGTCTGGACATAAAACGTCCTCCTTCCGCTCGATTGGGAAATGGCTGCGGACGGGCGTGCCGGCTTTCGCGCCGGAAGCCATCGGAAAAGCACAAGCCGCATCGTCGCCCGAAGGCCGGCCAGACGACGCGCTTGCTTATCTTCCCAATTGTACCTGGATTATCCGGTTGCCTTTATCGGTGGACGCTCTAAATGCGCCGCGGCGCCGCCCGCGTCACGCGCGGCGTTCGGGTTGTGCCGATTCGCGCGATTTTGCTGGGCATGTCGGACCCGGCGCCGCTGCTTTCGCCCGCATCGCGCCGCCACGCCGACGCCCGCTGTCTGAAACCGACGGTGCCGGGTGCAGAATGGATTTTGGTTGTTTGGTGGGCTTGGGGCTGGGGTGCCATGCTTTCGCGGCCCACCGGCACCCTGCCCCGTCTTCCGAGGCATGCCGGGCCGCGAAAGCATGGGGTCGGGGACTCCATGCTTTCGCGGCCCGGCACACTTGGGAAGACCGACGCCGTCGGGGAGGGCCGCGAAAGCATGGCACCCACCACTCCCGCCCCAGAATCCGTGCACGAACCCACGGCGCCGGGAGGACGCGGATTTCGTTTGCCGCCGACCTCCGTGTCCCTTAACCTTGTCTATAGGGGCGCGAGGAGGAATCGAATGAACGCTGAAACGTCCTCGGGCTTGGCCACGCTGCCCAGCGCCCACCCCGTCGTCGAAACCGTCGCCCGCCTCGAGGCGCTGCTGGCCGCGAAGGGCGTCCGCCTCTTCGCCCGCATCGACCACGCCGAGGGCGCGCGGGAAGCCGAGCTTTCCCTCCGCCCCACGCTGCTGCTGGTGTTCGGCGACCCCAAGGCCGGTACGGCGCTGATGCAGAGCCGCCAGACGGTCGGCATCGACTTGCCGCTGAAGGCGCTGGTGTGGGAGGACGAGGCCGGCCGGTGCTGGCTGAGCTACAACCGCCCCGAATACATCGCGGAACGACACGGGGTCGCCGACCGAGCCGAAGCGGTGGGGAAGATAGGCGCGGGGCTGGAGGCGCTGGCTCGCGCGGCCACGGCGCCCTGAAAGGGGCGTGCCGCACGCCTCAACGCCGCTCGCACCGCGTCCACCGACCACTTACACCGCGCCGGAGGGCGGAGACGGCCGACTAAGCTCGACTGATTGCTTCCCCGATAAACTGCATCCATCGTCAAACGAGGCGCGTCCCTTATGGTGGACCAAAGCCTGGCGCGCCTGGGCAATCCGGGCTGTTTGAAAGATCGCCTTTCGGGTAACGTCCATTATTGAGGGGCGCGGCCCCTCCGGAAATGGCCAGGCGATTCAGGGTGGGAGGACGGTCGCCGCCGCGTTCAACCGGCCCGATTCAATATGACAGATGTCCTTCTAACGTGCACAGCTTGCTCGCCCGCCTGGGCGACCCGGAGGACCGCGCCGCCTGGCGGCAGTTCGTGGAGCTGTACGGCGGGCTGGTGTACGGCTTCGCCCGCCGCAACGGCTTGCAGGACGCCGACGCGGCGGACCTCACGCAAGAAGTCTTCGTGGCCGTGGCCCAGGCGGCGGGCCGCTTCCACTACGATCCCCGGCAGGGCAAGTTCCGCGGCTGGCTTTACGCCGTCACCCGCAAACAAATCGCCCGCGCCCTCGAAGGCCGACGCTCCCAGCCGATCGGCAGCGGCGACAGCGACGTCCATCGCCGCCTGGCGGAGGCGCCCGGCCCGTGAGGCGGCCTCCGACGCCGTTTGGGAGCAGGAATATCAGCAACAGCTCTTCCGCCTGGCCGCCGGGCGCATTCAAGACGGATTTCGCCCCGACGACCTGGCAGGCGTTCTGGCAGACTGCCGTGGAGGGCGAGAGCGGCGCGGCCGTGGCCGCGGAACTGGGCCTGTCCGTCGGCGCCGTCTACGTGGCCCGCAGCCGCGTCCTGGCTCGGCTGACGGAACAGATTCAACAGTCTGCAAACGGAGTGACGCGACCGTCCGAGGTGTTCGTCATGTCCGTTCCTTCTCACCTGTCCGCCCGAGAGCCGCTTGCGGCGAGCTGCTCGCCGGGCCGCCGCGCGACGGACCATGAGGAGCTGGTCGCGCCACCTCGACCACTGCGACGCCTGCCGGCGCACGCTGGAGAAGCTGACGGGCGCGACGCCCGGCCCTCCTGGAGGCCGCCGGCGCGGCCGGCAGGCACGCCTACGCGGACGAGCCTCCCCTGCGGCGCGTGCTGGACGATCTCGGCAAGCGACGCCCACTGCGACGACGTTCCACCGTCCCGGAAGCGCGGCCGACCATGCGGTGCAATGGCTGCTGCGGCCGGCGGGTTCCCTCGAAGCGCTGGGCCGGCTCGACGACTATGAGGTGGCCGACGTGCTGGGCCAGGGCGGCATGGGCCTGGTGTACCAAGGCGTTCGACCCCGCCCTCAAGCGTTGGGCGGCGATCAAGGTCCTGGCCCCGAGCCTGGCGGGCGACCCGACGGCGCGGCTGCGGTTCGCGCGCGAGGCGCAGGCCGCCGCGGCCGTGCGCCACGAGCACGTCGTCGCCATCCACGCCGTCAGCGAGATCAACGGCCTGCCGTATCTCGTAATGGAATATCTCGCGGGCGGCTCGCTCCAGGACTACCTGGACCGCCACGGCCCGCCGGACTGGCGCGCGGCCGCCCGACTGGCGCCCAGATCGCTTCCGGCCTGGCGGCCGCCCACGCCCAAGGGTCTGATCCACCGCGACATCAAGCCGTCCAACATCCTGCTGCACGGCCGAAGGGGACGTCCGACCGATCCGGGCGCCGCCAAGCTCAGCGATTTCGGCCTGGCCCGCGTCGCCGACGAGTCGCGGCTGACGCAGACCGGCCTCGTCCCCGGCACGCCGATGTACATGGCGCCGGAGCAGGCGCGCGGCGAAGCGCTGGACCACCGCGCCGACCTGTTCAGCCTCGGCAGCGTCCTCTACACCCTCTGCACCGGCCGCGAGCCGTTCCCCGGCGGCGGCCCGATCGCCGTCCTCCGCCAGGTCTGCGAAGCGACGCCGACGCCGATCCGCAAACTCAACCCCGCCGTCCCCCGCTGGCTGGCCGCGGTCGTCGAGCGCCTGCACGCCAAGCGCCCCGCGGATCGCTTCGCGTCGGCGGCCGAAGTGGCGGAGCTGCTGCGCTACAACCTGGAACACCCCGACCGGCCGCGGATGCCGCCGCGCCCGCGCCCGGCCGGCGCGGCGCGCGCCGGATACGTGGCTCTGGCCGCGGCCGCCGCTCGCCGGCCTCCTTGACGGCCGGCCTGGCGCTGAGCGAGTCGCTCCACTGGACGCATCTCACCGCCTGGGCGGGACTGCCGGCGAAGCGCGGGAACACGGTGCGCCGCAGCGGGCGACGTTGAAGCGGACACAAGGGGCCGGTTTGGTCGGTGGCCTTCTCGCCGGACGGCCAGACCCTGGCCACCGGCAGCGACGACACCACGCCTGCGCCTCTGGGACGCCGCGACCGGCCAGGAAAGGGAGTGCTGACCGGGCACAACGGGGCCGTCCTCGCGGTCGCCTTCGCCCACTCGGGGAAGTTCCTCGTCAGCGGCGGCGGCGACGGCGCCATCCGCCTCTGGGACGTCGGCCGACCGACAGCGAACATGGCCGGCGCCTGCCGCTTCGCAACGGCAACGTCCGCCGGGTCGGCGATCTCCCCCGACGACCGCATCCTGGCGGTGGCCAGCAACACCCAGGGCGTGGAGTTGTGGGACCTGGAAACGCGCGAATTGCGGAAGGCGCTGCCGGGCCGCCAGGGCACCATCCAGGCCCTCGCCTTTGCGCCGCGACGGCCAGACGCTGGCCACCGGAGACGCCCGCGGCCGCATCCGCCTCTGGGACCCGGCCACGGGCGACGAGCGGACCAGCTTCGCCGGCGACTCGCTGGGCGTCCGCGCCCTGGCCTTCTCGCCGGACGGCCGGGCGACTGGCCTCGGCCGGGGCCGGCGACCGGGGCGTCAAGCTCTGGGACGCGGCCACAGCGGCATCGATCGGTTCCCTTCCGGGCGGAAAGCGAGGTGCAGAGCGTGGCGTTTTCCCGCGACGGCGGCTCTCCTCGCCGCCGGCGGCCGCGACGGAGTCGTGACGCTCTGGGACGTGCGTTCCTCCGCGCTCCTGGCGACGCTGCCGGCCCACCAGGGCATCGTCTGGTCGTTGGCGTTCAGCCCCGACGGCCGCACCCTCGCCACCGTCGGGCGAAGATCGGCTGGGCAAATTGTGGGACCTTGGCAGCCTGCCGGACGCCCGGCCCTGACGCCGTTCTCCGAACCGTCCCACATTTCTTCTCGCCGCAAGTCCTGTTCGTTGCTGTCCTGCTGGCCTTGAACGCCGAAAAAGCGGGTCGTGCCGCTGTAAGGTTTTTCGTCCGAGCTGCCAATATCCTCGCGGGCCGAGTAGGGCGCGTCGGGGAGGGCGGCGCCTCGGTTCGACCACCGCTCACGGCGTCCGCTGCCCGGTGGATACAGCGTTCATGGGAGAGAGCCGTCCACTGAAATCTACGAGCACCGCCGACGATCGGAAGGTCCGGCTGGACGCCCTGCTGCAAACTGGCGGCCGAGCTGGCCGGCGCCGCCTACCGCGTCGCCCTGCGGCACGGGGCGGCGGCGAGCGTGGGTCGATCTGGAGCTGGACCTATGGAGGGCGTTGATCGAGACGGTCCAGAAGTGGGATCTCGGGCCGGGAGGGTCGGATTCCCCGGACCAGCCGGTCCATGTCGCGACCCGAGGCCGGCGTCCGAAGACGTGCCCACCACGCCGTGGAGGACGACGGACGCCGTCGGCGCGCACGACTGGGCACGAAACCGGAACCTTGTCGGAGGCGCCCTGCCGTCTTTCGCTGATTTACGGAGGTATTATGCGCCGATTCCGTCTCCTTCCGTTGTTCGGCTGCGCGTGCCTCGCGGCCGCGGCCGGCTGCCAGCCCAACCAAGGACCGGCCGCCGCAGCCGAGGCCCCGGCGATTCCGGTCAGCCAGCCCGTCGAGCGCGAGGTGATGAACTACGAGGACTTCACCGGACAGACGGACGCCGTTCAGGTGGTGGACATCCGCGCCCGGGTCACCGGCTATCTGAACAAGATGCTGTTCAAGGAAGGGTCGGAGGTCAACAAGGGCGACCTGCTCTTCGTGATCGACCCGCGGCCCTACCAGGCCCAGCTCGACCAGGCCCAGGGCCAGGTCGACGCCAACGAGGCGTCGTTCAAGCTGCGCGAAGTCGGTTTATGACGACCGATCAATCGCCGCCCCCAGCGCCGTCAGCCGGCAGCAGATCGAGCGCAGGACTACGCCGCCATGGTGGAAGAGGCCGACGCCCGCATCAAGGCCGCCGAGGCCAGCACGGAGGTCTACAAGCTGAACATGGAGTTCACCAAGGTCACGTCGCCGATCAACGGCCAGATCAGCCGCTACTACATCACCCCGGCAACCTCGTCAACCAGGACTCGACGCTGCTGACGACCGTCGTGTCGCTCGACCCCATGTACGCCTACTTCGAGATGGACGAGCCGACGCTGCTGCGCATCCGGCGGGCGATTCAGGAGGGCCGGATGAAGCTGCCGGCAGAAGGCGCCATGAAGGTCTTCATGGGCCTGCAAGGCGAGGACGGCTATCCCCACGAGGGCGTCATCAATTTCTTCAACAACCAGGTCAACTCCGCCACGGGCAGCATCTCCATGCGCGGCGTCTTCCCCAACCCCCGGCCGCCGGGCGACCTTCCGCGAGTGACCGACGGCCTCCGTCGGAATGTTCGGCCTGCCAAGCCCCCTCGGCTGGGGGTCGTTCGCGGCCGTGCCGGCGCCGACGTCGGGCGGCCTGCGCTGGCGCCCGGCTGCTGTCGCCCGGCATGTTCGTGCGCATCCGGCTGCCGATCGGCGATCCGCATCCGGCCTTGCTGGTCATCGACCGGGCCATCGCAGTCGGACCAGGGACAGAAGTACGTCTACGTGGTCGATGCCGACAACAAGGTCGAGTACCGCCGCGTCACGACCGGGGCGCTTCAGGCCGACGGCCTGCGCGAGATCCGCGACGGGCTGAAGCCGGACGACTGGGTCGTCGTCGGCGCGCTCGCAGCAGGTCCAGCCCAGGGCATGAAGGTCCAGCCCGATCCGACCGCCATGCCGACGCTCGGCGCGGCGCCGGCCAGCGCGACGCCGAGTGGCGACCGAAAGCCGCGCCGTCCAGCAAACCCAAGAAGGGGAAGGCCGGCTCATGATCTCGCGCTTCTTCATCGACCGGCCGATCTTCGCGACGGTGCTGTCCATCGTCATCACGCTGATCGGCGGCATCGCGCTGTTCTTCCTGCCGATCGCCCAGTACCCGCGGATCACGCCGCCGGGCGTCGTCGGTGTCGATCAGCTATCCCGGCGCCAGCGCCCAGGTGGTGGCCGACACCGTGGCGGCGCCGATCGAGCAGCAGGTCAACGGCGTCGAGGGCATGCTCTACATGTCGTCGCAGATGGGCAACGACGGCTCCTACACGCTGACCGTCACCTTCGACGTCGGCATCGACCTGAACACGGCCCTGGTCATGGTGCAGAACCGCGTGGCGCTGGCCATGCCGCAGCTGCCGACCGCAGGTGCAGAACCAGGGCATCACCATCCGCAAGAAGACGCCCGACATCCTGATGATCGTCAATTTCTATCTCGCCGGACGGCCGCTACGACGACATTTACCTGAGCAACTACGCCACGATCAACGTCAAGGACGAGCTGCTGCGCGTGCGACGGCGTGTCGGACATCACCTACCGGGCGAGCGCGACTACAGCATCCGCGCCTGGCTCGACCCGCAGAAGCTGGCGGCGCTGCAACATGACCGCCATGGACGTGGCCAACGCCATCCGCGACCAGAACCTGGACGCGCCGGCCGGCCAGGTCGGCCAGCCGCCGGCCCGCCGGACGCAGGCCTTCCAGCTGCCGATCGACACGCTGGGCCGGCTCAACCGAGCCGGAGCAGTTCGGCGACATCATCGTCAAGGTCGGCCCGCGCGGCCGCGGCCTGCGACACGTCAACGCCGGCGGCCGCCGCCGTCCAACGCCAGCGCGGCGGCCTGCCGCCGCGTCGAGCAGCGGCTCGCCGAGCGGCAGTGCGACGACGTCCGACAGCTCGTCGAGCAGCGACGCCTCAGCGCCGACCACCGCATCCGCACTGCGGCGCCGGCCGTCGTCGACCACCGCGACCGACCAGCGCCACGAGCACGTACAGCGGCGCCAGCACCACCGCGACGTCCGGCACGACCAGCGAGCGGCACGACCGGCGGCGGCGACACACGGCCGGCGGCGCGACGAGCCTCGGCGGCGGCACGACCACCGGCGGCGGCACGAGCGGCGGCGGCGCGACGGCGCAGCGCCTCCGGCGATCGTCAGCGTGGCCGACGTCAACGCCGGCACAGCGAGCGGCAGTCCATCGGCAGCGACGACGCTGGGCCGCGGCCGCCGGTCTGCCGGCGCCCGCGCATCGTCCGCCTCCGCGACGTGGCCCGCGTCGAGCTGGGCGCCCAGAACTACAACCAGTCCTGCACCTTCGACGGCCAGCCCGTCGGTCGGCCTCAGCGTCTACCAGCTGCCCGGCACCAACGCCCTCGACGTGGCCGACGCGCGTCCGCGAGCAAGATGAAGGAGCTGAAAACCCGCTTTCCCGACGGCGTGGACTACGACATCGCCTACGACACCACGCCGTTCATCCGCGAATCGGTCGACGACGTCGTGCACACGCTGCTGCGAGGCCGTGGTCCTGGTCGGCCTCGTCGTGCTGTTCTTCCTGCAGGACTGGCGGGCCATGATCCTGCCGCTGATCGACGTGCCGGTCTCCATCATCGGCACCTTCGCCGTCATGGCCGCGCTGGGCTTCAGCCTGAACAACATCTCGCTGTTCGGCCTGGTGCTGGCCATCGGCATCGTCGTGGACGACGCCATCGTCGTGCTGGAGAACATCGAGCGGCAGATGGCGAAGGGCTACGACCCGCGCACGGCGACCATCAAGGCGATGGACGAGGTGACCGGGCCGATCATCGCCGTGGCCCTGGTGCTGTGCGCCGTGTTCGTGCCGTGCGCCTTCATCAGCGGCATCACCGGCCAGTTCTTCCGCCAGTTCGCCGTGACCATCGCCGTCTCGACGGTCATCTCGGCCGTCAACGCCCTCACCATGACGCCGTCGCGGGCCGTGCTGATCTTCAAGACCGACGAAGGCGGCAAAGGGCCACAAGCACCGCCGCGAGGCGCTGCCGTGGTGGATCTTCGGCGTGCTGGGCGGCCTCGCTCACCGTCTGGCTGGGGCCCGCGTTCCTGCCGGCCGATTTCGGTCTGCCGCGACGATGCCGGCGAAAGACGGCCGACCGCCCTCGGCTGGCTGTACTGGGCCATCCACGGCCATCTATTTCCTGCCCGGCGCTGCTGGCCGGCTGGCTGGTCGGCTGGTTCGTCATCCGGCCGGTGAACGTCGTGCTGGGCTGGTTCTTCCGCGGCTTCAACCGCGGCTTCGACGGCATGACCGCGGTCTACGGCTGGACGGTCGGCAAGGTCGCTGCGCTGCAGCGCGATCGTGCTGCTGGTCTACGCGGCCTGCTGGTCCTGACCTACTGGACGTTTCAAAGCGCGCCGACCGGCTTCGTCCCGCAGCAGGACCAGGGCCGGCTCATCGTCAGCATCCAGTTGCCCGACTCGGCGTCGCTGGAGCGGACCGCAGGCGGCCGTGGCCAAGGTCGACAAGATCGCCCGCGAAGACGCCGGGCGTGGCGCACACCGTCACCATCTGCGGGCATGTCGTTCCTGCTGCAGGCCAACAGCTCCAACTTCGCCTCGATGTTCATCGTCCTCGAGCCGTTCGACAAGCGGCAGCAGCCCGAGCCTGCGCGACACGGCCATCATGGCCCGGCTGCGGCAAGGCGTGGGCCGAGCGAAGTCAAGGACGCCAAGGTCACCGTGTTCGGGGCGTCGCCGATCCCCGGCCTCAGCGTGGCCGGCGGCTTCAAGATCATGGTCGAGGACCGCGGCGGCCTGGGCCTGGCGGCCTTGCAGAACGCAGACCGACGAGCTGGTCCGGCAAGCTGCAAGGCAGCAGCCCGGCCTGACCAACGTGTCCACCCAGTTCCGCTCCAACACGCCGCAGCTCTTCCTGGACATCGACCGCGCCAAGGTCGCCTCCCTGGGCGTGTCGCTCGACGACGTCAACCAGACGCTGGACATCTACCTCGGCTCGCTCTACGTCAACAGCTTCAACGACTTCGGCCGGCACTGGCAGGTCACCGTCCAGGCGGACGGGCAAGTTCCGCTCACCGGTCGAGGACATCAACCTGCTCCAGGTCCGCAACAACAAGGGGCAGATGGTCCCGCTGGGCACGCTGGTCAACGCCGCGCGAGATCGGCGGCCCGCTCTTCGTCACGCGCTACAACCTCTACACCGCCGCGCCCATCACCGGCAACATCGCTGCCGGGCGTCAGCACCGGCGACGCCATCAAGAACATCGACCAGCATCGCCGACGAGACGCTGCCGCTGTCGATGAAGACGGAGTGGACCGAGCTGATGTTCATGCAGATCCGGGCGGGCAACACCGCGCATGTACGTCTTCGCTGCTGGCCGTGGTCTGCGTCTTCCTGGCCCTGGCGGCGCTGTACGAGAGCTGGACGCTGCCGCTGGCGGTGATCCTGGTGGTGCCGCTGTGCCTGCTCTGTTCGCGTGGCCGGCGTGCTGTTACACGCACCGCGACGTGAACATCTTCGTGCAGATCGGCCTGGTGGTGCTGGTCGGGCTGGCGTGCAAGAACGCCATCCTGATCGTCGAGTTCGCCAAGCAGCTGCACCAGGAAGGCCAGTCGGTCTTCGAGGCGACGCTGGAGGCGTCGCGGCTGCGGCTGCGGCCGATCCTGATGACCTCGTTCGCCTTCATCTTCGGCGTGGTGCCGCTGGTGCATCGCCTCGGGGGCCGGGGCGGAGATGCGCCGGTCGCTGGGGACGGCCGTGTTCAGCGGCATGCTCGGCGTGACGTTGTTCGGCATCTTCCTGACGCCGGTGTTCTTCTACGTCATCCAGGGCTTCGGCGAGACGCGGCTGTTCGCAGGCGTCCGCCGTGCGCTGGGTCGGCTCCGCGCTGCTGGGCGGCCTGCTGGGGCTGGCGATCGGCTATCTTGCTGGCGCAAGCTCGGGGTCGGCTCCGCTGCCCTGGGCGATCGATCGTCGGCGCGCTGCGTCGGCGTCGCTGCTCGTGCTGGTCGCCGTCGTCGGCGATCCACGGAAGATCGACCGGCGCTGATGCGTAGCTGCCGGCTCGCAGGCTGAGCGGATGAGGCCGACCAACGGATTGTTCGGCTCGGCGCTAACGCATCTCAACGCTCGATACCGACTGGGAGAGTCGAACCGTGATTTCACGCTTTTTCATCGATCGGCCGATCTTCGCCACGGTCATCTCCGTCGTCATCATGCTGGCGGGCGGCGTGGCCGTGTTCACGCTGCCGGTGGCGCAGTATCCCGACGTGACGCCGCCCACGGTGCAGGTGACGGCCGTCTATCCGGGCGCCAACGCCCAGACCGTGCGCGACACCGTGGCCGCGCCGATCGAGGAGCAGGTCAGCGGCGTCGAGGGCATGATGTACATGTCGTCGCGCTGCACCAACGACGGCGCCTACAACCTGACCGTGACCTTCAAGCTGGGCATGGACTCGGACATGGCCCAGGTGCTGGTGCAGAACCGCGTCTCGCTGGCCCTGCCGGTCATCCCGGCCCTGGTCCAGAACGAGGGCATCAACGTCAAGAAGATGTCGCCCAGCACGCTGATGATCGTGAACCTGATCTCGCCGGACGGCCGCTACGACGACATCTTCCTGAGCAACTACGCGACGATCTACGTCAAGGACGAGCTGGGCCGGCTGCCCGGCGTCGCCGGCATCACCTACCTCGGCCAGCGCGACTACAGCCTGCGGGCCTGGCTCGATCCCGGACAAGCTGGCGGCGCTCAACCTGAGCGCCATGGACGTGGTCACCGCCATCAGCCAGCAGAACGTCCAGGTCGCCGCCGGGCAGATCGGCCAGCCGCCCGGCCCCGAGGGCCAGCAGTTCCAGCTGACCATCAACACCCAGGGCCGGCTCACCGATCCGGAGCAGTTCGCCGACATCATCGTCAAGGTCGGCCAGCGGGCAGCTCCGACGCGGCACGTCGCCGGCGCGGCAGTCGCGGCAGTCCTCGTCGCCGGCAGCGGCGGCAGCCGGCACCGGCAGCAGCCAGCTCGCGGCACGCCGGCACGCCCAGGCCGATCGGCATCGTCCGGCTGCGCGACGTCGTGACCGCGCAACGCGACGTCGGCCCGCGTCGAGCTCGGCTCGCAGCAGTACGACCAGTCCTGCACGCTGGACGGCCAGCCGTCGGTGGCGCTGTCCATCTACCAGCTGCCCGGCTCCAACGCCCTGGACACCGCCAACGGCGTCTACGCCAAGATGAAGGAGCTGAAAACGCGCTTTCCCGACGGCCTGGATTACCAGATCGTCTACGACACCACGCCCTTCATCCGCGAATCGGTCAACGAGGTCTTCAACACGCTGCGCGACGCGGTGATCCTGGTGGCCATCGTCGTGCTGGTGTTCCTGCAGGACTGGCGGGCCATGATCCTGCCGATGATCGACGTGCCGGTCTCGCTGATCGGCACCTTCGCGGTCATGGCGGCGATGGGCTTCACGCTCAACAACCTGACGCTGTTCGGCCTGGTGCTGGCCATCGGCATCGTCGTGGACGACGCCATCGTCGTGCTGGAGAACATCGAGCGGCTGATCGCCACCGGCCTGGACGCCCGCACCGCCACCATCAAGGCGATGGAGGAAATCACCGGCCCGGTCCTGGCCATCACGCTGGTGCTCAGCGTCGGTGTTCATCCCGTGCTGCTTCCTCGGCGGCATCAGCGGCCAGTTCTTCCGCCAGTTCGCCGTGACCATCGCCGTCTCGACGATCATCTCGGCCATCAACGCCCTGACCATGACGCCGTCGCGGGCCGTGCATGATCTTCAAGACCGAGGAGGGCGACAGGGGCACGAGCATCGCCGCGAGGCGCTGCCGTGGTGGATCTTCGGCATCGCTGGGCGGCGTGCTGACCGATCTGGCTGGCCGACACGTTCCTGGCCGGCCGATTCGGCCTGCCCGCTGCCGCTGCCGCCGCCGGCGAGGCCGATCCGGCGACCTGGCGCAATGGGTGCGCTGGGCCGTGACGGCCGTCTATTTCGCTCCCGGGCTGCTGATCGGCGGCCGTGTTCGGCTGGTTCATCATCCGGCCGGTGAACGCCGTGCTGGGCTGGTTCTTCCGCGGCTTCAACCGCGCTCTTCGACCGGATGACCGCGCTGTACGGCCGGACGGTCGGCCGGCTGCTGCGGCTGAGCGTGGTCGTGCTGGTGGTCTACGGCGGCCTGCTGGTGCTGACCTACTGGCAGTTCAACACGCACGCCGACCGGCTTCATCCCGCAGCAGGACAAGGGCTATCTGATCCTCAACGTGCAGCTGCCCGACTCCGCCTCGGTGGAGCGCACGCAGAAGGTCATGGCCCAGATCGAGAAGCTGGCCCGCGACACGCCGGGCGTCGCGCACACGGTCGGCATCTCCGGCCAGTCGCTGATCCTGAACGCCAACGCGCCGAACCTCGGCTCGATGTACGTCATGCTGAAGCGTTCGACGAGCGGCACGGCGCCGGGCTGACGGCCGACGCCATCGCCGAGGCGCTGCAGGAGCGCTGCCAGCAGCGAGGTGCGCGAGGCCGTCGTGTCGACGTTCGGCGCCCCGCCGATCGACGGCCTGGGCACGACCGGCGGCTTCAAGCTGATCGTCGAGGACCGCGGCAACCTCGGCCTGGACGAACTGCAGCGCGTCAGCGACCAGATCGTCGCCGCGCGGCAAGAAGACGCCGGGCCTGCAGGGCCTGTTCAACAGCTCCGGCGCCAACACGCCCTGGCTCTACCTCGACATCGACCGCACCAAGTGCATGGCCCTGGGCGTGCAGGTCAGCGACGTCTTCAACACGCTTGCAGGTCTACCTCGGCTCGTACTACGTCAACAACTTCAACGAGTTCGGCCGGACCTGGCAGGTGAACGTCCAGGCCGACCAGACGCTTCCGCGACCAGCGTCGCCGACATCCAGCAGCTCCAGGTGCGCAACAACCAGGGCCAGATGGTCCGGCTGGGCACGCTGCTGGACGTGCGCGACACCGAGCGGCCCGGTGATGGTGATGCGCTACAACATGTACTCCGCCGCCGCCATCACCGGCAACGCCGCGCCGGGCACCAGCTCCGGCCAGGCCATCGACCTGATGCAGGAGATCGCCGACAAGGAACTGCCGCGGTCGATGGCCTACGACTGGACCGAGCTGACCTACCTGCAGCTGCAGGCCGGCAACACGGCGATGTGCGTTCTTCGCCCTGGCGGTGGTGTTCGTCTTCCTGGTGCTGGCGGCCCAGTACGAGAGCTGGTCGCTGCCGCTGGCCGTCATCCTGGTCGTGCCGATGTGCCTGCTCTGCTCGGTCGTCGGCGTGCATGATCGCCGACATGGAAGTGAACATCTTCACGCAGATCGGCTTCGTGGTGCTGGTCGGCCTGGCCAGCAAGAACGCGATCCTGATCGTCGAGTTCGCCAAGCAGCAGCAGGAAGCCGGCGTGCCGCGCTGGCAGGCGACGCTGGAGGCGTGCCGGCTGCGGCTGCGGCCGATCCTGATGACGTCGTTCGCCTTCATCCTGGGCGTCGTGCCGCTGGTGATCGCCGACGGGCGCCGGCGCCGAGATGCGCCGCTCGCTGGGCCTGGCCGTGTTCAGCGGCATGCTCGGCGTGACGCTGTTCGGCATCTTCCTGACGCCGGTGTTCTACTACGTCATCCAACGGTTCAGTCCGGCCAAACCGCCCGCCGCGCCGCCTCCCCCCGCTTTGACTCCGGAGAAGCACGATCTCGTCGCCGTTCCGGCCCCGTCGGCGGGGGGTTCCGAAAATGGAGACGCACGGTGCGAGGTGTGGAACGCATGAACCGCCGCCGCTTTTGGGATTGACCGATTAGGCGGCTGACGCCATGTTCCATCTCTCAAGGGGTGCAGGAAGGCGCAGCCGCCGATCCGAGGCGAAACGGCGAGGGGTTTCATGCGAAGCCGTCAATTCCTGTATGCCGCGGTCCTTGGCGTCGTCTTTTCGTCGGGGTGTCAATCGTACCGGCCCGTCTCCGTCGTGGCCGTGGACGCCGAGACGAAGAAGCCCATCCCTGGCGCCGCCGTCCGCATCTCCTACCCACTCACCCCGAGCAGCCGCGCCCCCGCCGCGGCGTCCGGCGAGACCGGCGACGACGGGACCGTGCGGTTGCGGGCCGCTCCGATCGAGGACGGCTTCCAGGTGGAGGCGAACGCCCCCGGCTACCTGCTGGAAGAGCGCAGCCTGTCCGGCGAGGTCGTGCAAAGCCCTCAACCGGCCTCGGTCGTCCTGGCGATGTACGCGGCGCCGGGCCCCACGGTGGAGCTGGTCGTGCCGGTCGGTTTCCGGGGACTGGTGCGGGTCGAGACTGCGCATCCAGGACGATCTCCCCTTCCCGGCGGGCCAACGCTGCTTCCGCTATGACGTGGCCCCGTCGGGGGTCGTCCAGGTCACAGGCCCTGCGCCGTTCGGCGCGTGCCGACCTTCCGCGCCTGCTACGCCGACGGGACGCCGCTGGCCGCGGACGCGCCGGACCTGGACGTGGGCTTCCGCTGGGTGAAATCCGAGAACGGCTTTGAATTCTATATGGTCGGTACGAGGACCGAATGCGACTCCCTCCGGCGGGCGCCCGACGCGGGGGGCCGGTCCTCCGACGGCGACAAGGTGCAGGGCCGTGGTCGTCGCGGCCGACGGGGAAGTCCGGCGCCTGCCGACTTGAACAGCGCATCAGACGGTCCTAATAGTCCATGATTTCTCGCGGCGAGAGTTCAGGCGGTCTTGCATCAGGGCTTCACCGCGTGGTTGTAGGCCGCTCGCTTTGATCGCGCCCGGCCCGCGTGGCTACGGCGAGGGGACGCCCGTTTCATCGCAGCCGCCACGTCGTGTCGAAGCCCGGCGCCAGGAAGGTCTGACCGTCCTCGCCAGGGAACACGACCTGCCACGTGCGGCCGACCGACGTGGCCAGCTTGACTTCTTCGCCCGCCTTGAGCCGGCCGGAAAAGACCAGCTTCCGGCCGTCCACCCGGTACAGAAGCGCCTCCTTCGCCGTACCATTCACCACCGTCAGGCGGACGTCATCCCGCATCTTGCCCCACACGTTCTCCATCAGACGGTAGCCCGCCGGGTCGAAGTTGCGCAGCTCGTCGCGAGTGAACGGGAAGAAGTCGTTGACGCCGAAGTACGCCTCCGTCGTTTCCGCGAAATACTCCTTCTTGTTGGTGAGGGCGTAGGCCCGCTTCACGCCGCCGAGAATGTAGGGCACGGCTTCGTACCGACCGCCCTTGACGGCCTGGTCGTAAGCCTTCTGGATTCCCTCGTCGTCTTCTCCCAGCACTTTGTCGTGGTAGGCGTGCGCCAGCTCGTGCAGCACCATCATCGGCTGGGCCTCGCGCGCCCAGGCCAGGAAGTGGGGGACGTTGGAGATCTCCACGCCCCCGGCCTTGTCGGGGTTGTAGCCGTGCGCGCAGCCAATCCGCCGAGGGGTGGTACTGGGCGGCGCCGTTGGTCTGGTCCCACTCCACCCAGACGCGGACGGTGCGCAGCGACTTGAGCCGATCGGGCGGCACGATGCGCGCCACCTCGGCCAGCTTCTCCGCCAGCAGGTCCAGCGCCTCGTGCGCCTCCGTCTCATGGCTCAAGACGCGCGGGTTCACCAGCACGGAAAAGCCCGAAAGGGTGCGCGCTTCGTAGCTTGAGGTCGGATCATAGGGGGCGGGTTTGTCCGCCGGTTCACACCAGGCGGCCGTAACCACGGCGCACGCAATCGTCAGGGCGCCGGCCCCGACAAACCACCTTCTCATGCCGGAATCCTCCGAAGACGAGGCCGTCCGCCCCGCGAAGGGGAGAATAACGTCCAGCCTACCGGATTCCGAGCGGAACGGCCAAGAAAATTGAGGCGGCCACAAACAGCTGATCGGAAGGCGAGCGGCGCGGCGTAAGCCCGCCGTGGAACCTTCCACGGCGGGCTTACGCCGCGCCGCTCGCCAGCGCCAAAAACAATCACCCGTCACGCGGTCACCAACCGCGATGGTATCCGAAGCCCACGCCGATGACCGGCTCCGGTCGCACGTACACGACCGGCGGCGGCGGCGGCTGGTCCACGTACACCACCGGCGGCGGAAGGTTCGCCGTCGCTTGCATCACCTCGATCACGGGGTCGTGAACGCCGTTCTGCTTCAGCCAGACGATCTCATCGCCGCGCAGGTGATAGATGGTGCCCGAGGTGCGGATCTGGTTGATGATGATCTCGTCACTCGTGCCGCTCTGCGTCAGCGTCACCACGTCCTGAAGACCCAGGCGCGCGCGCCTGCGCGGCCTGGCGCACCGCCACCTTCTGCTCGTGGTTGTCCACCGCGGCCCCGGTGACGCCGCCCAGCGTGGCGCCGGCCGCCGCGCCGATCAGGGCGCCCTCGCCGGCGTGGTGCGTCGCGGCGCCGATCGCGCCGCCGGCCAGGGCGCCGAGCGCCTCCGCCGGCCAGCAGTCCCGTGCCCGCGTTCGTCTGGCAGCCGGTGGCCAGAACCAGCGGCGCCAGGACCGCCCCCAGCCACAGCCGTCCCCTTCCCCTCAACGCTTGCGGTTTGTGAGCCTTGTGCATAAAACATCCCCTTCTACTGTCCCGGGCGGCGCAAGGGCGAACCCCCGCGCGTCCGCCCCGTACCATCTGCGAGCGCCGGAGTCAATTGCGTTTCCTATGGCGCTCGCGGCGGCCCTCTCCACAGACTCGCACCATCCGCCTCTTCTACTTATCGGGAATCGGAGCGAACAACATGACGCGACCCGCCATACCCTCTCGGATCGTAACGGCCGGCCTCCTGTCGGCCGTCCTCGCCCTCCTTGTCCCGCCCGTCTCGGCCGCCGAGCCGGCTGCCGCCCCGCAAAAGGTCGTCACCATCGAGGGTATCACGGAATACCATCTCGACAACGGACTCCGCGTCGTTCTTTTCCCCGATCCGTCGTCGGCCAAGATCACCATCAATCAAACCGTCCTCGTCGGATCGCGCATGGAGGGCTACGGCGAGGCGGGCATGGCTCATCTGCTCGAACACATGAACTTCAAGGGGACGCCGAAACACCCGCAAATCCCGAAAGACCTGCGCGACCACGGCGCCCAGTTCAACGCTACCACCTCGCTCGACCGCACCAACTATTTCGAGACCCTCAACGCCTCCGACGACAACCTCGACTTCGCCCTCAACCTCGAATCCGACCGGCTCATCCACAGCCTCATCCGCCACGAAGACCTGGCCACCGAGATGACAGTGGTGCGCAACGAGTTCGAGCGCGGCGAGAACACGCCTCAATACATCCTCGACCAGCGCATGATGGCGGCCGCCTACCAGTGGCACAACTACTCGAAATCCACGATCGGCAACCGCAGCGACATCGAGCGCGTGCCGATCGAGAACTTGCAGGCCTTCTACCACGAGTGGTATCAGCCCGACAACGTCGTGCTGTTCATCGCGGGCAATTTCGATCCGGAAAAGGCGCTCGGCCTGGTCGTCAAGTACTACACCCCGATCCCGAAGCCGCGCGCGTCCTGCCGACGACCTGGACCGAGGAGCCGGCCCAGGACGGCAATCATGACGTGGTGCTGCGCCGCGTCGGCACGGTCGGCATGACCGGCCTCGTCTACCACATCCCCGCCGCCTCCCACCCGGACTTCGCGCCGCTGGAAGTGCTGGGGACGATGCTCGACCTGGAGCCGTCGGGCGCCCTCTACAAGGCGCTGGTCGAGACGAAGAAGGCCAGCGGCGTTAGCTCCTACGCCCGGCCGTTGCACGACCCCGGCGTCTTCGAGGTGATGGCGCAGGTGGACCGCGGTTCGACGCCCGAGGCGGTGCGCGACGCCCTGATCGACGTGATGGAGAAGCTGGGCGAGGCCAAGATCGACGACGCCGACGTGGAGCGGGCCAAGTCCAAGCTGGCCCAGCGCTCCGAGCGGCTGATGTCCAACAGCCAGTTCCTCGCGATGCAGCTGAGCGAGTGGCAGGCGCGCGGCGACTGGCGGCTCATGTTCCTCAACCGCGACGCCGAGGCCAAGGTGACGGCGGCCGACGTGACGCGCGTCGCCCAGAAGTATTTCCTGCGCAGCAACCGCACGGCCGGCGTCTACCTGCCGACCACCGCGCCGGATCGGGCCGAGGTGCCGCCGACGCCCGACATTCAGGCGATCGTCAAGGACTACAAGGGCGGCGAGATGGTGGCGGCCGGCGAATACTTCGACCCCACGGCCGAGAACGTCCAGAAGCGCACCACCTACGGCGAGCTGAGCACCGGCGTCAAAACGGCCGTGCTGCCGAAGAAGACGCGCGGCGAGCTGGCCACCTTCGAGCTGACCTTGCGCTTCGGCGACGCCGATTCGCTCAAGGGGCAGACCACCGCCGCCCAGCTGCTCGGCCGGCTCATGACGCGCGGCACGAAGAAGCACAGCCGTCAGGAGATCGAGGACGCGCTGGACAAGCTCAAGGCCCGCCTGAGCGCGGCCAGTGGGGCGGGCGAGATCACGTTCTCGGTCGAGTGCAAACGCGAATCGGTCCCGGCGGTGCTGACCTTGCTGACGGAGATCTTGCGCGAGCCGTCGTTCCCGGCCGATGAATTCGACGTGCTGAAGCGCCAGAGCCGGGACGGCCTGGAGCAGGGCCGCACCGAGCCGCAGGCCCTCGCCGCCAACGCGCTGCGGCGCAAGCTCTACCCGTACCCGAAAGACGACGTCCGTTACGCCCCGACGATCGACGAGTCGATCCAACGGCTGGAGGGCGTGACGGTCGATCAGGTGCGGAAGCTGTACGAGGAGCAGCTGGGCGGAACGACCGGCGAGTTCGTCGCGGTCGGCGACTTCGACGCGGCGCCGGTCCTGAAGCAAATGGAGGCAGCGCTGCAGGGCTGGAAGGCGAAGACGCCGTACGCCCGCGTGGAGCGCCGGTTCGTGGAGGGCGTCAAGGCCGAGCGGATCGTGATCGAGACGCCAGACAAGGCCAACGCGGTCTACCTGGCCGGCGTGACGTTCCCGCTGAGCGACGCCGACCCGGAGGATCCGGCGCTGGAGGTCGCCGACTTCATCTTCGGCAGCGGCACGCTGTCGTCGCGGCTGGGCGTGCGGGTGCGCCAGAAGGAGGGGCTGTCGTACGGCGTCTCGTCGGGGTTTAGCGCCGAGTCCCTGGACCAATCGGCCAGACTTCAGATTTTCGCGATCTGCAACCCGCGGAACATCGACAAGGTGGACGCCGCGGTGCTGGACGAGACGGACAAGATGCTGAAAAATGGCGTCAGCGCCACGGAGGTGCGGGAGGCGGTGTCCGCCTACCTGGCGTCGCGGAAGGTCGGCCGCGCCTCGGACGGGGCGATCGCCGGCCAGCTCGGCGGGCTGCTGTCCGTGGGCCGGACGTTCGCCTATGAAGTCGATCTGGAAAAGAAGCTTTCGGCGCTGACGCCCGATCAGGTGTCGGCGGCGTTCAAGCAATTCGTCAACCCGGCGAAGATGGTGATCGTGGAGGCGGGCGATTTCAAGAAGAACGCGGCGCCGGAGAAGTGAGGCGCCGTACCGGCCCGCAGCGGTCGATGACCTGGGTGAGGAGATGCGTCAGGCGGAGCAGTTCGCCGCGCTCCTCCAGCCAGTCATGGTTTCAGCATCTGAACTGCATCCTCCGGGGGCCGACGCCCCCGGCTCGCCTCCTTATTTGCTCGCCTGCGCCGCCTTCCACTTCTCCACCGCAGCCGCCGCTTGCGTGAACGCCTGCGCCGCTGCGGCGGCTGCGGCCTGATCCACTGCCGCCTTGTCGCTCGCCGCCTTTCTGATCACGCGCCGCCTGCTTCGCCGCGACATCCTTCTGGGCCGCGTCCAAGCGTTCGGCCAGCGTCGGCGGGTTGGGCGTCATCGAACCGACCGCCTTGCCGCCGGCGCCCGTCCACATCAGGACTTGGCCGGTCCAGTCGCCGCCGATCACGCGGATGTCGTCATGCGTGAACGCCGTGCATAGGGCCACGTCCGGCAGTGCGTCGAATGTCCGCACCGCGTTGCCGGCGCCGTCCCACAGCTTCACCGTAAATGATTCACCACAGAGACACAGAGAACACAGAGCAGACAGTAGAATCCAGTTGAAAGGACGCGCCATGTCTTTGAACCCTTTCTTCCTTCTTCTCTGTGACTCTGTGGTGAAATAATTTTCAGTGGTTGAACATGAATTTGCGCGAGTTGAGCAGCGCCCAGAAGGCGTCGCTCAGTGCCTTGTTCTTGTCCGGTTCCTGCGCCGTCAACTCATTTAGCCGCGCCGCCTCCGTGACCTTGGCCTCGGCGGTCACGTCGCGCGAGGCCGTCAAAGGTCGCCTGGACGACAAAGAGTTGCCGGC
Source organism: uncultured Planctomycetaceae bacterium (assembly GCA_963771935.1). Classification (GTDB taxonomy): domain Bacteria; phylum Planctomycetota; class Planctomycetia; order Gemmatales; family Gemmataceae; genus UBA4732. The sequence continues at coordinate 482,097 of CAVYVK010000002.1, forward strand.
TCCGGTTCGTGGTGAGATTCACGTCGGGCGGGGAGACTTCGAGGTTCGTCAGCGCCGGTGCGAGCGGGGGCGGCGTCGGCGCGGGGGCCGGCGGGTCGGCGAAGGCGATCGTGGCGCCGGGCCAAAGAACGAGGGCCGCGGCAGTGGAGAGCCCTATCGTTTTCTGTCTCATATGATGTCGCCTATGATGATACAATCGGGGAAGCCGGGTCTCGGTGTGCCGGCCGAGAACTGCTAAATACCCATGACGCCGAAGGAGGACGTTTGATGATCTTTACTCCCGACTATGTGAAGACCCGGCTCCGCGAACAACCGTTTATTCCGGTGCAGATCGTGACGACCACAGGGCAAACTTACGACATTTACCACCCGGATCTCGTCCTCGTGACCCTCGAGTTCTTGATGGTGGGCCGTCCCAGCGCCCAGAATCCCGCCGTGGCCGACCTGGTGACTCGTGTGGCCCTCGCCCACGTCACCGAACTTCGCGACCTGCCACGTCCAGTCGCGCCATCGTCGAACGGCCCTGCCGCCTGACGCGCCTGCTATTTCGACGGCGCTGGCGGAGCGGGCGGCGGCGCATGCAACGCCTTCTCGCGCTCCTCCTGCTCCTTGCGCAGCTGCTCCAGCCGCGTCAACCGCTTCTCCGGCGGCGGGGGCGGGGCGGCGGGATTCATCGGCGTCGGCATCGGCGGAGGGGCCGGCGGCGCGTCGGCCTTCGGCGGCAGCGGCACGTCGATGCAAAGAAAACCGTGTTTCGAGAACTGCGGCCTGTCATTGAACCACCTGTTTTTGTCTGCTCTGTGTTCTCTGTGCCTCTGTGGTGAATACTTCTTACGCGATCGGTTCCTTGCGGACCTGGCCGTTGCGGATGATGTCGATCGGCCGGTCGCCCGGCGCCATCAGCTTCTTCTCGCCGTTGACTGCCCATGCTCGGAAATTGGAGGGCCAGGCTGGGCCGGTAGCCGGTGAACATGTTATGCGTGCCGCGCTCGTGGGCGGCCTCGCCGTGCGTCATCGACCGGCAGATGGTGATTTTGTCGGCGACTTGTGCCGTGTTTTTGAGCGACACTCGATCGGGGCCAGCGGCTTGGGATCCCACGAATCCTGGTGGGCCATACCGCCCGGCAGGAAGATGTGGATGATCGACTGGGCCAGGGACGCTCGCCGCCGTCGCGGCGGTGAGATTGGGTTTTCGCCCCTTTCTCCGGGCCGCGTCCCCCGCTATGATGCCGCGATGAACGCCGCATCGACTTCCCCCCGTCGGCTCCGCATCGGCATGGCCGGCCTGGGCATGATCTTCGACGAAACCTACCGCCCCGTCTTCAAGCAGCTGCACTACCAGGGCCTCTACCGCCGGGACTTCGGCCCCGTCGAGGTCGAGCTGGCCGCCGTCGCCAGCCGCACCGGCCGCCGCGCCAAAGACCTCCGCCAGGCCGGCCTCGGGCCGTGCGTGAGTTGCGCCGGGCCGGACGCCGTCGGCCAAATGCTGGCGCAGGGCGTGGACGTGGTATGCGTCGCCACGCCGGACAACCGGCACTTCGATGCCGCACGCCAGGCCCTGGCCGCCGGCAAGCACGTCCTGATCGAGAAGCCGTCCGTGTTGAGCTTGCCGGAGCTGGATGAGCTGGTTTCCCTCGCGCGGAAGAACCACGTCCTCGCCAAGGTCGTCTACCACAAGCTGGCCGACCCCGACCACAAGAAGCTGCGCACCCACGTCCTCGACGGCGTCCTCCGACACGTCAACAACGGTTATTGCTCCTTGCTGGAGCCGAAAACGATCAGCGGCAATCAGTTCGCCGAGTGGATCGCCGGCCGCAATCCGGGGCACCTACGTCGCCGTCCATTACATCAAGCTCATCGACTTCACCTTCTCCCCGTACCCGTCCCCCCTCTCCCCACAGGACGGGTGTCGCCTGGCCCGCATCGCCGCGACCGGCCAGCGCGGCCTCGTCGGCCCGGTGGATGGTCCCACCTGGGACTCCGTGCAGCTGCAAATGGTGTACGCCTATCCCGACGGCCGCGAAGCCGCTTTCGACGTCCATACCAGCTGGGTCACGCCCGATGACTTCCCCGGCTACGTCGAGCAGGAGGTGCAGTTCCGCTTCGACAACGGCGTCTGGAACGCCCACCAGCGCAAGCGCGGCGTCGAGGTCGCCGTCGAGGGCCGCTCGCCCGGCGAGTTCAAAATCACGCCCAACCACCACTACAACGCCGTCTTCGTGGAGCCGTGGACCGTATGCAGCCAACGCGGCTACGGTTTGGAGGTCATTCGCCGCTTCTTCGAGGAAGTCGCCTTCGTCGAATTCGGCGGGTCGCCCGACGACCGCGACGAACGGCTGCGGCAGGAGAGCGAGCTGGCGTATAACGATCTGTCGGCCGACCGTTCCGTCGTGGCGGCGGTGCAGGCGCTGGAAGCGATCCTGCGACGGCACGCGGAAGGTCGGCCGGGCTGTCAGGCCGTGGTCAACGGGCCGGGCGGCGGTCTGGTGCTGTGGGCGCCGGGCGAGGCGACGCCGACCGTGCTGTACGAGCCGACGGTGTGAAACCGTACCCTCCGGGCGCTAACGCGACCCGGCTCGCCCTGTCTGGAGGAAACATGACTTCTCCCATCCAGCATCCCCACGAAGAAGGCTCCAATCCCATCCGGGCCGCCGCCGCCCGTTGCGAGCCGCGCGCCCTTCGCACCTATACGCCGACTCAGGCCGTCCTCGCCCGCAGCGCCGGCGCCTTTCACTGGACGCCGGAGGGCCGCCGGCTCTACGACTTCACCTCCGGCGTCTTGGTCGCCAACCTGGGACACAACCCCGACGGGTGGATGCGACGGTTCCTGGCGCACATGGGCTGGCCGCCGTCGTCCGCCGGCTGCGCTCCCCGTGACGGCCTACAACGCCGTCACACCGGTCGAGATCGAAGCGACGCGCCTCCTGGTCGATGCGCTGCAAGGCCGTCCAGGAGGGCGGCGGCTGGAGCAGGTGATGTGGGCCGCGTCCGGCTCCGAGGCGGTCCAGAAGGCGCTGTGGGCGGCGCTGGCCCGTGATCGGGCGCGCGACGTGATCGTCGCCACGCGCCACGGCTTCCACGGCAAGAAGGGTCTGGCCGGCGCCGTCACCGGCAGCGAAACCGACCACGACCGCGATCCGCGCGTCCGCTTCATCAGCTTTCCGACGGCCGAATGCATGGATGTGAGCCTGCGCGGCCGACCGTTCGATCCGGCGCCGTACCGAAGCGAGCTGGAGGCGCTATTGCACCAATTCGGCCGTCGGCTGGCGTTGCTCATCACGGAGCCGTACCTCGGCGGCGGCGGCTCCTTCCACCCGCCGGCCGCTTATTTGCAGATGTTGCAGACCTTCTGCCGTGAAAACGACCTTCTTTTCATCCTCGACGAGGTGCAATCCAACTTCGGCCGCACCGGCGACCTGTTCGCGTTCGAGACCTACGGCCTGGAACCGGACGTCGTGGTCCTCGGCAAGGGGCTAGGCAACGGCGTCCCCGTCGCCGCGGCGGCGGGACGGGCGGATGTGTTCGCCAGCCTCGATTACGGCGAGGCGTCGGATACCTGGAGCGCCAACCCTCTGTGCTGCGCGGCGGTGCTGACGACGCTGGAGGAGTTCGCCGCGACCGACGTGCTGGGCCGCAGTCGGCGGACGTCGGCCGTGCTGGAGGAGGGATTGGTCCGGCTGAAGGAGTTGCCGCTCATCGCCCATGTCCGGGGCGAAAAGGGCGGCATGGTGTGGGGCGTCGAGACGCGCGACCACGGCGGCAGCACGGCGGCTGAGTGGGCCAACGCGATGGTGCTGGCGTGTTACCGCGGCGAGGGCGGCGATGGCGTCCACCTGATGGGGCCGCTGGCGAAGAAGGTGGTGCGAATCGCCCCGCCGCTGATCCTCACGGAAGCGGAGGCGCGCGAGGCGTCGGAGCTGATGTTCCGCCTCCTCAAGAGGCTTGCCGACGCGACCGGATGAGCCGTCAGGGCCGTTTCAACTCGTTCGTCAGAGCAACGAGCGTTGTTTTTACGTCGTCCAGTGTTCCCACCGCCACGAGCAGAGGGAAGTGCGCCTCGCCGCGAACGGCGGATCGTCCCGTGGGTCGGCTCTAAAATCCAATGGCCCACCCGAATTCCTCTTGACGTTCGATACACCGCCCCCGATAAGTACGGGGAGCCGGTCCCGCTGGCGAAGTCCACTTCGGACGACAGATGACAAGCCCCGTAAAGTCAACAACGGTCCATGAAGCGACCCGCGTACCGGGGTCTGACGGCGCCGCCGAGTGGGGCGAACTGTTGACGGACCAGGACGCCGTAGACCGCAGAAAGCAAGGACTCGACATAGTCGTTCGGGGTCCAAGGATGAAGGCGAACAGGGCGAAAGCTCGTGAGATCGAAGCGGCTGTTGGGCCTGAATTCCTGCACACAGCGCACGCCACCGCCGGGCCGCTAGCGCTTCGGCATTTTCATCAGAGGTCCGGCGTCCCGGACGGCCATACGTTTTTCGAGGAAGGCGACGGGGGTGTTAAAGCAAGGAGAAGGCGATGAAGTACATGACGGCAGAGCTGCTCGCCCGACTCCAGTCTGCCGACGAAGCCATTGTGGACGCCGCAGATGAAGAATGGAGTCGCCGGTGCGAGGCGTACCGTACCCATCTGGCCGCCATTCAGGCCGATTTGTCTTACGGCGTCAAGGCGATGCTCCGTCACCAGTTGCACGACGCGAAGGTTTTGACCGTGGCTGTCGATGAGGAGAACTGTTTTTCCGTCTTCCTGGACCTCGGGCAAACAGAAGATCCGCGCGACAAGAACCTGGAGTTAAGGTATCACTTGACCGCCGCGCCGGGTTGCTCTACGCCGGGGTACGATTTCACATACCACCAAGAACTGTCCGGATACGGGCAGATGTACAAGCGGTGGCTTTACGACGAAGTGGACGTGATTGAGACGGGCAAGGCGTTTGTTCACAATATCCTGCTGTCGGGCGGAGTCGAACTGCGGTTGATTTTCTCCAAGTTGTTCTGCGCCCGACTCAACTACCTTGTACCCCCGAGCGTGGAACCGGCGCGTAAACTCGCCTGAGTCCAAAACTCCCGACGCCGCCGGGCCGGTGAACCGCGTCGGCGCCCCAGGCAAGCGGGCGCCGACGACAGACAAACCCACGATAACCATCCCGCAGATCGTTTGCTTGCTCATGCTCGTTCTCAACATCACGCCGGCCGATCCGCCAGGATCAGCGGCGACGGCCCCGGTACGTCGAACTGTCGCGGCTTGACGAAGCCCGCCTCGCGCAGCCAGGCGCTGATCTCGCCGAATGTGAACGTATCGCCCTCATCGGTGTGGATCAGCATGTTGAGCGCGAAGATCAGGGCGAAAAGCGGTCCAGTTCGGTCCTCATTCGGCGTCATCTCAGAGATGGCGATCGCGCCGCCCGGCGCGAGGGCCGCGAACGTCTTCTTCAGAAGCGCCCGGCTGCGGCGTTCGCCCTCGCTGTGGAGGATGTGGCCGAGCGTCGCGGCCTGGAAGCCGGTCCCGAAATCGGCTTCGAGCAGGTCGCCGGGGACGTAGCGGTAGCGGTCGCCGACGCCGTGGCGCGCCGTCACCTTCTGACAGACCGGAATGACGGCCGGCCAGTCCACGACCGTCGCCTGCACGTTCGGCGCTTTCTCGGCCAGGGCGATGCTCCAGACGCCGGAGCCGGCCGCCAGGTCGAGCACGCGGTACGGCCCCGCCGGCGGCTTCGCCAGCAGATGGTCGGCGAGCGCCTTGGCGGAGGGGTAGCCCATGGGAAACAGATCCTCGACGAACTCGCGGAAGAATTCGCCGCCCGTGTTCTCCTGGTTGACCGCGATCGGCGGCTTGCCGGTGCGCACGGCGTCGGTGAGCTTCAGCCAGTGGGGGAGCAGCTGCCCGCTGGTGTGCCGCAACATGCCGCCGCGGTAGTCCGGCTTGGTGCTGACGAGAAAGGCCGCGCTCTCCGGCGCCAGCGCGTAGGCGTCGCCGCTTTTCGTGAGCAGTTCCAGGCCGATGAGGGCGTTGAGGAGCATGCGCACTCTGCGCGGCGAAGCCCCCGCCTCCGCCGCGATCTGCGATGCGGTCTTCGGCCCGGCGTCGAGCGCGTCGAAGACGTGGAGGCGCACGCCCGCCTCCAGTATTAGCGGCGCCGTGTAGCCCCACCCAAACTGCTGGATGCGTTCCGGCGTGACGGATTTTTCCTTTTCGGCCATCTTTCATCTCCTGAAATCACGGGAAGTTGCCGGCGTGTCGGCGGACGCGCCGGCCGTGTTCCGCCAGCCGTTCGTGCTCCTCCGGGGTTAATGGAGCCGTCGCGTCCAGCACCGTCAAGTCCTCGTCCAGCTCACGGCGGTCGTGCGGCGCCGCCAGCGCGACCGTGACCGCAGGGTTGTCCAGCACGAAGCGATACCACGCCGGAGCGGGCGGCGGCGTGAAGCCGGGCGAGTCGTCCGGCGTCGGCCGCAGCAGACCGCCCCAGCGCAGGGCGGTGTAGGCAACGACCGGCAGACCGGCGGCTTCGGCGGCGGGGAAGACCTCGGTTTCGGCCCCGCGGTGGGCGGCGTTGTAGCGGACCATCAGCAGATCGAGCTTGCCGCTCCGGGCCACGTCCGCGGCGAGCGGCCGCTGATGCGTGGTGATCCCCAGGCGCGCGCACCCGGCCCTCACGCTGGGCCGCGCGGCAGTGTTCCAGCGCACCGTTCGGGGCGATCAGCTGCTCCCATTCCGCCGCTTCCTCGACGTAATAGAACGTCAGGATATCGACGTAATCGCTGCGGATCGCTGACAGGACGGAGCGCAATTCGTCTTCGGCGTCGGCGGCCGTTCGCGCCCCGAACTGGACGCAGACGATCACGTCGTCGCGTCGGCGGCCGAGGTCGGCGATGGTGCGGCTGAACACGTCCTCGTCCCCCGCCCAGTTCAGGAAGTTGACGCCGCGGTCGAGGGCGTGGTGGATGTCCTCGGACGTGAGGGCCGTAGCGCCGTGCGAGGCGAGACCCAGCCGGCAGACGGGCTTGCCGAACGCCGCGGCGGGCCGGTGCAGAAACGACGACATCGAGATTCCCCTCGCTCGCTTCCCGAATCAAAAGCGCGAGACGATCACCTGCCGGATACTGCCGATGAGATAGAGCTGCCGCCGCAGAAACAAGAAAAGCCCATAACCGCATCCCAGGATGATGGCGAAGAAAAGGATCCTCCCCGCGATAGGCCCCAGCAGGCCTACGAAAAGGAGGCTCACCAGGCCGACGAACGGCGTCAGGACGATAATGGCGATGCCCCGGAGCATTACCGCGACGGCCTCCTCACCCAGCGGATCTTCGCCGAGGTGATGACTGAGTTGGCGGAGGAAAGCCATGAACATACACCAGGCGATGAAGGGCAACAGGACGGCGAGGATGAGCAGAAAGAGCGAGATCAGGCCGATCCGAGGGAGGAAGAGGAGGACCGTCGCGACCAGGGCGGCCAGGATGGCGGATCCGTTCAGTGCCAGGGAAGCGAGGCAGAACGACCGAGCCCCGGCGGCCGTCGGCGCCCAGAGACACAGAATCGAACCAATGATACCGAGAATGGGCGCGACCCAGTTGATTAGCAAGGCGACGAGACCGTTCAGCAGCATCGCCATCCCCAGGAAGGACATGGCGCCTCCCGAGGATCCGAGGAGGGCGTTGAAGCCCGCGGTGATTCCCGCGCCCATCGCGGCCAGCTCCACCACGAGGCCGCCGAGGAGAGCAATGATGCTAGCGTAGTAGAAGCCGAGACCCAAGTTGACCCGATCGAGATTGCCGTCAGGACGGCGGCGGACCAGCCGTTGCTTTCGCCGACGGCCCGGTCGGACCACCTCCAGCGGTACGGACTCATCTTCGTCGGCGGCGTCATCGACTTCCTCGAGTTCCTCGACTTCCTCGATCAAATAGTCCTCCGGCAATTCGGGTTCGGGGCGGGGCGCTGGAGCAAGGGCGGGCCGTCCCGACCCCGGTTTGCGGGTCGCCGACGCGGCCGGAATGCGGCAGGGCTTGGCGCAGGAAGGGCAAGGCATCACCCCTCCTCGGGCGGCGTCGCTCGCCGAGAACACGTTCTTGCAGGATGGACAGCGAATGAGCGGCATGGGCTGAGTTTTCCTTTTCCTTCTTCCCTTCATGCAGGGGCGCCACGACCCCGTGGCGACTGCCGGCCGGCGCTCTCGACGCGGGAGGAGACATTATACGGGTGGACGCGGACACAGATCGCGCCTCCCTTTGTCCTATAGGTCTCATAGGACCTATAAGTCCCAGAGGCCCCATACGACCAACAAAGACACGACCCGGATGCACCGTCTGTTGCAGGCGACGCACCGTTATGCTACAAAATGAAAAGATCGGCCGTTTCTCTCGTCCCTTAAACTCCCTGCCCTGTCAGTCGCCGTCGCACTCACGACGGCGCGTCCTTTGTAGCTTGCGTTTTGAAGCGTTCCCTCCTATAGCGGGCTGTCCTGTCTGGCCGCCCGTGGGTCGCGGCGCCGGGTCTGAACGATCAACCCGCGCAAAAGGTATACTTTCTTGGGGGAAGATGTCGTGAATTCGGATCGAGCCGACCGCCGTGCCATCTACCTCGTCCAGCCGAAATTCCCCCCACCATCTGGGGCATGGAATACCTCCTGCGGATGACGCCGTACCACGCCATTTTCCCGCCCCTGGGTTTGCTCACCCTGGCCGCCCTGGCGCCGAAAGACTATCGCGTCACCATTTGCGACGAGAACGCCGGCGAACGGGTCGATTATGACACGCCGGCCCAGATCGTCGGCCTCACCGGATATCTGTTGCAGAAAACCGACGTCCTGGCCCACGCGGACGAGTTCCGCCGGCGCGGCAAAACGGTGGTGATCGGCGGGCCGATGGCGAACCTCCTGCCGGAGGTGTGCCGGCCCCATTGTGACGTCCTGTTCGAGGGCGAGGCGGAATACACGTGGCCGCGCTTCCTGCGCGAATACGCCGCGGGTCGCTGGTCCGATTCCTACGTGGAGACCGAAAAGATCCACCTCCCGGATTCGCCGCCGCCCCGCCTCGACCTCGTGCGCCGCCGCTACGCGCATGGGATCGTGCAATGCACGCGCGGCTGTCCGTTCAGTTGCGAGTTCTGCGACATCATCGTGGTGTTCGGCCGCAAGATGCGCTTCAAGCCGGTCGAGCAGGTGATCGCCGAGGTGGCGGCCTGGGGCGCAAGGGCGTTCTGACGGTCTTTTTCGCGGACGACAATTTCGTCGGCCATCGCGCCTACGCCAAGGAGCTGCTCCGGGCGCTGGCCAAATGGAACTCCCGGCAGGGCCGGCCGCTGGCGTTTTACACGCAGGCCAGCATCGACATGGTCCGCGACGAGGAGCTGCTGCGCCTCATGCGCGACGCCAACTTCAACGAGGTCTTCGTCGGCATCGAAACGCCGCGCAAAGCCAGCCTCGCCGAGACGCACAAGACGCAGAACGAAAAGATCGATCTCGTCGATGCGGTCCACACCATCCAGTCGCACAACATGTTCGTCATGGCCGGGATGATCGCGGGCTTCGACAACGACGACGCCGCCATTTTCGATGAACAATATGAGTTTTGCCAGAAGGCCCAGATCCCCATCATCATGAACAGCACGCTCAACGCCACGCCGCGCACGCCGCTGGCCCAGAGGCTCCAGAAAGAAGGCCGGATGCTCCAGGACGACTGGACCCTGGACGACTTCACCCATCAGGTCAAACCGGGTGCCACGAACTTTCGTCCGCTGCGCATGACCATGGACGAGCTGACGCAGGGCCAAAAGAAACTCATCCGCCGCCTCTACGAACCGGAAGCGTTTCGGGACCGCATCCTGGGCAACCTGGGCCGGTTTCACGCGGCGAAGTATCGCCCCCCCTGGCCAACCGCGGCGAGGTGACGGCCTTTCTGCGGCTGGCGAGCTTCTTTTCCCGTCAGAAGGGGAAAGCGCGCTCGATCTTCTGGCGGTCGCTCTGGTCCACGATGACGCGCCATCCGCGGAATCGCATGACGATGGTGACGCTGCTGGGGAAATACTCGCACATCTTGCAATTGAATGGGTTCGCGCGGGCTTGAGGGAAAGGAAAGCCGCCTCCGGCGAAGAGAGTCTTCACAGGTCTACCTCTTCGACCAGGCCGCCGTCCTGGATCTTCCGGACCAGGCCTTCCGGCCCGAGCAACACGCCCTCAACGGCGTCTCGGAGATTGGCCAACAGTTCCTCGCGGCCGTCGCCTTCGGTGACGCAACCCAGCGCCGGCACTTCCGCCCAGAAGCCGCCTTCTTCGGCTTCGTGAATGACGATTTGCACTTTCATGGGTTCAGATCTCCTCCCAGGTCGGCAGCGCGGATTGCATGATGTCGGAGTTCCTTATTCACGGCCCTGACTTGGGTCGCACTTCAAAAATGGCATGAGAACGGAAAAAACAGACGTCGAACTCCATGAAAAAGTTTGTCTGTCCGAGAAGGAGGGGACGTTGCTGCTTTTCGTCCAGGCGAACAGCAGCGAAACCGCTGGGAACCTCCCGACTGTGGCGGAAACCATCAGCAACCGCGCTTCTTGCTGGGCCAAGTTTCCGGTCAGCGGCAGCTCAACGGTTTGCTGCTCCCAAACGGCGCCGAGCTGGAGCCCCATGTCGAAAGGCATCACGTTGACGGCGGCCGCGGTGTCGAGGTAGCCCAGCAGGGAGGCAGTTTGCTGACCGATTTGGAGCGTCACCGGCAGGGGAGGGCAAAGGCTGGCCGCGCCCAAGGAAGGGTCTTTCATCACGAAAGGGTACTGCTCCGCCTGCGGTATCATGGCGTCTCCTTCGCCTTTTCCAGTTCGCGCAGCAGAATGGCCGCCGCTTCAAACGCATCGATTGGGGAGAAGACTTCGTAGGAGGCTCCCGGTTTCAGCAGAGGCGGACTTTCCTCACGAGCGAGGTCGCCGGCCAGCAGCTCGATCGCGCGGAGTTTGTCGGCCCGTGAGAGCGAACGGAGCGCGGGCAGCAGGTCCGGCAAGGCGGCGGTTGTAGAAGTCATGACGCCTCCGTCGCAACAGGGAAGCTGGCTCTCGCCATGTGAGCCTAGGTATTATACTGGTTGATTGGAGTGGTGAGAGAAGGGCCGTTCACCCTTGCAATGAAGGATGAACGGCCCTTCTTACGATCTCCCTTGCTTGCGCTTCGGGCGGCTGCGGCCTACTTCTTCACCTCGTACTCCGCGTCGATCACGTCGTCCTTGCCGCCCTTCGCTCCGCCGCCGTCGGCCCCCGGCGCCCCGCCCTGGAAGCCGCCGCCCGGCTGGCCGCCGCCTTGTACGTGGGCCGCCAGCGACTGCGCCGCCACAGACAGATCTGACGTCGCCTGCTTGATCGCCTGCACGTCCTCCTTGCTCATCGCCTGCTTCGTCTTCTCGATCGCCGACTGGATCGCGTCCTTGTCCTTCTGACCCATCTTGTCGCCGTGTTCCTTCAGCAGCTTCTCGATCTGGAAGACCGCCTGATCGGCCTGGTTGCGCGCCTCGATCAGCTCCACCTTCTTCTTGTCGTCGGCCGCGTGCGCCTCCGCCTCCTTGCGCATCCGCTCGACCTCGGCCGGATCCAGGCCGCTGGAGCCTTTGATCTCGATGCGCGATTCCTTGCCCGTCTCCTTGTCCTTCGCCGTGACGTTCAGGATGCCGTTGGCGTCGATGTCGAACGTCACTTCGATCTGCGGCACGCCGCGCGGCGCCGGGCGGATGCCCTCCAGGTTGAACTCGCCCAGCATCCGGTTGCTTGGGCTTTTGGCGATCTCGCTCTCGCCCTGGTAGACGCTGATCGTCACGGCCGGCTGGTTGTCCGCCGCCGTCGAAAACGTCTCCGTCTTCTTATGCGGGATCGACGTGTTCCGTTCGACCAGCCGCGTCAGCCGGCCGCCCAGCGTCTCGATGCCCAGCGACAGCGGCGTCACGTCCACCAGCAGCACCGACGACTTGGCGCCGAGCAGCAGCTGCGCCCCTGGATGGCCGCACCGACGGCGACGACCTCGTCCGGGTTGACGCCCTTGTGCCCCTCCTTGCCGAAGATGTCCTTCACCAGCCATTGTACCTTCGGCATGCGCGTCATACCGCCGACCAGCACCACCTCGTCGATGTCCGACGGCTTGAGCTTGGCGTCGGCCAGCGCCTTCATCACGGGGCCGCGGCAGCGCTCGATCAGCGGGTCCACTAGCTGCTCGAACTTCGCCCGCGTCAGCGACATCTGCAAGTGCTTGGGGCCGCTGGCGTCCGCCGTGATGAACGGCAGGTTGATGTCCGTCGTCGCCTGCTGCGACAGATCCTTCTTGGCCCGCTCCGCCGCTTCCTTGAGCCGCTGCAGCGCCATCTGGTCCTTACGCAGGTCGATGCCGTTCTCTTTCTTGAACTGCTCGGCGATGTAGTCGATCAGTATCTGGTCGAAATCGTCGCCGCCCAGGTGCGTGTCGCCGTTGACGCCCTCGACCTGGAAGACGCCGTCGCCGACGTCCAGGATCGAGATGTCGAACGTGCCGCCGCCGAGGTCGAAGACGGCGATCTTCTCGTTCTTCTTCTTGTCGAGTCCATAGGCCAGCGCGGCGGCCGTCGGCTCGTTGATGATGCGCATGCGCTGCTTGCTGCGCTGACCGTCCTTGCCCTCGATCTCCCATTCGGTGTCGAAGCCGGCGATCTTGGCCGCCTCCAGTGTGGCCTGACGCTGGGCGTCGTTGAAGTAGGCCGGCACGGTGATGACCGCCTTGCGCACGGTCTGGCCGAGGTAGGCTTCGGCGGCCTCTTTCAGCTTGCGCAGGATCATCGCCGAGATTTCCGGCGGCGTGTAGAACTTGCCGTCGATGTCCACCTTCACCGGCTCCTCGGGACCGCCGGTGATCTTGTAAGGGACCAGCTTCTCCTCGCCGCCCACCTCCTTGCGGCGCCGGCCCATGAAGCGCTTGATGGAGTAGACCGTCCGCCGCGGGTTGGTGACGGCCTGGCGCTTGGCCGGGTCGCCGACCAGCCGATCGCCCTTGTCGGTGAAGGCCACCACGCTGGGCGTCAGGCGGTTGCCCTCCTGGTTGGCGATCACCTTCACTTCGTTGCCTTCCATCACGGCCACGACCGAGTTCGTTGTGCCCAGGTCGATGCCGATGATTTTTTCCTCCGCCATTCCCGTCTCCTTTCTCACCGGCTGCTGTCCGGCAATGTCATCGGGATGTGAGTGTCTTGGGTTCTCGCGTTTCGATTCGCTCTAGGATGATAACATCCCAAACTGAGCAAGTCATGTGCCACATCCCTACCCGATCCGATGCAGGTTCCATGCCTTGAATCTACTTATAGTTACGACGGCCGGACCTCCTCACGTTCCATCGTTTCTGCCAGAATGGCAGGAACGCCGGTTCATGCAGGGCTTTGACGAACAAATCGGCAGGGAGATTATTCGGGAAACGAAAGAACCCCGGCTTTCACCGGGGTTCCTTAGGGCCGGCCCCCCGCGTGGCAACCGGCCTATAATTAGGATAAGCGACGCCGTGAGGAAATCTAGCCGGCAAGCCCCTGTTACGATATGCCGCAACCTGTTACGATGTCAGTGGTTCGGGAGCCGAAACGTAGCAAAGCCGTAGCAGAGCCAAGCCGGCGTGCAGGTGTCGAAGGAGCCTCAAGGATCACCCCCTTGCAGCCACCAATCCTCGCCGCTCAGGATTTCCCAAGGACGAGGTCGAGCGCCCAGCAGCCTCGGACGTGCTCGCCAGGCTCGCGGCAGTGGGCGAGGATGTCGGCATCTTCCGACCCGGCTCCCTCCAGCACGTCCGCCAGCATCGGCATCAGGCCGAAGGTTCGGTCGCGGTAGATGTCCGCAGCCAGCTTGGCGGCGCGGCTGTCGCTCCCGGCGAGCCATGCGGGGTGGAGGGCGACGGGGCGGAAGGACGCGCCGAACAATTCTCGTATGAGGCGAGAAAGAGCCTCCATCTCTAACTGAGAGGCGTTGCTACAACTACCTTCAACCCGCGCCAAAGCGCAACGAACGCGGTCGCGTCGTCTGGAGCGGCGCCGACATCAATCGCGCACGTCGCGCGATCCGCGTCGGAAACCCGGGGCGTGTGATGGCCCCGGCGACGGAGGCGCGTGAGGTCATGTCCTCTCGTTTGCAGGCCGCCTTGGATTCTGGCCCGACGGCGTGATCGCAACTGGCCGTCAATCTCGATCTGGCCGTCGCTTCAGCCCTGGGACGCCAGGGCTCGCATCCCGACGTCGTGCGCAGTTCCGACTTCGCCGCATTCATGCAACAGCGAAGCGAGAACGAGCGAGGGCTGCCGGTCGTCATGGGCCGGGCGTGGGAAGCGGCACAGACCGGGCACGGGCGCGACGCCCAGCCGGTACGCCTCGAGGCCGATCCAGTTCCGCAGGGCCTCGGGCTGCTGCTCCGCGACGCACTCGAACGTCTCGCGCCGGTGGGCGGAGATCGTCGGGTCAGTGCTTGCCGAAGACGCGTTCGTACTCGCCTGGCCTTTGTTGGCCTTGAGCCAGTCCGCGTACGCGTCCACCATCGACCCCTCTGTGATGCCCGTGCGACACAGCTCGTAGATCGCTGTCGTGCCGCGGGCGTCGTGGTAATCGGACATGAGCGCGGCGCCGCTAGTACAGGTTCAGCTCAAAGGTGTGGCCGGGCCAAAGCTCGAACAGCGGGATGCGGGCGATCTCGCGGCGCTGCGGGTTGTCGGGGCTCGACGGCTCGACGTAACGCTGACTCAGGACGTCGGCCGCCTCGTGGGCGCCCAGCTTGCAGACGGCGAGGAACGCGAGGCCCAGGGCCAGGGACGCGATCAGGATGAGTAACAACTCTTCATTGCGGACCTCTTATATGCGTTATGGTGCGTGAGCGAAGATGAGGGCGTTAGGATTCTTATCCCCTCTCATAAATCGTGGTAAGATTTTTATCTTCGCGTGACGCGGGCAGCGGCGTAACGGCGAGAGCGGGAGGAGTCTGCGGCGGGAGGTTGGGCGTGCTGGTGGGAGAGGCAGGCGGAAGAACCCAAGACCGAAAGAGGCTCAGAGCCCATAGAACGGCGAAGTGCTGCGTGCCGGGGGATGCTGTTAAACCGTTACGGGGCGACGCCAGGGTACGCCTTTCTCTCTTTCCGTGTCCGCGTTGTTGCTCATTCGCCGCACAGCTCACGGCTCAGGGCCCACAAACGGCCGAGCAGGCGCTCGACCTCCTTGGCCTTCAGGCCGAATTGCGCCTTGGCTTCCTTCCAGTTGTGGCCAAGGCCGAGGCACTCGACGACGCGGCGATCCGCGGTGGGGAGCTTGTCCAGCCAAGCCCTGGAGTCCAGGTCGCCGGCGAGGTCGGGGCGGCGTAGGACGGCGTGGGGCCGTGCTCCACATCCGCGGAGAGCATGACCACGCGGCGCAAGTCCCTGCGACGACGAGATAGGACGTCCTCCATTGACAGCGTTCCGTAGATGCAGCGGCCAAAGAGCATCTTGCCCACGACGCGACGCACGAACATGTGCAGGTTGTTGAGAGGGTTATGGCCAATCTTTAGTTTCTCGAGCAGGACGCTTCCAGGATATCGCCACCGCTTCCGCGACGAATTCCTCTCGTTCAGCGCCGGGCAGCAGGTTCTTCAAGCGGAAGTGGGCATACTTCGTCACCCGCGGGGCCACGACGTCCACGAACACCCGGTGGAACCGCTTCTCCCTGTCGGCGTCCTCGGCATTCACGGCCTGCTTCCGGCGGTCCACGCCGCTCCCGGGTGGGAGGACATACGAGCAGCGTTCACAGATGCCTCGAGACGGGAGCTTCATCCACCGCCCGCACTCCGCACACTCGCCCTCCGAGACGGGGTGTTCCTGCATGTAGCAAGGTTTACAGCTCTCTTTTGTGTAAAGACGGCGCGTTTCCCCGCAGCGGGGGCGCTCCGTCACCGGCCGCGATTTACGCCCCGTCAGATTCGGTCGCGCCCCTGATCGTTGTTGCGTCATGAGACATTGATCCTCCATAAACGCCGAAAGCCGCCGGGCGCATCCCGACGGCTCTTCCTTGTGCGACCTATCTGCACCGAGCAGCGGTCGTCGTGCTTCTCGTGTCTTCGCTTCACCTTCTTTCATGCGCGGCGGGCGCGACCGCGGTAACATTCCTCCTCAAGCTCACGCTCGATGGCGGCGAGATCGACGCGCTTCACCAGTTCGGCGTTGAACCGGTCGATCTCGTCGTTGGTGCGCTGTCGCAGCAGGTGCTGCTCCTGGGCGTGCGGGTCTGCTTCGGCGGCGCGGCCCAGAGAACGATGGAACTTGGACATTGGAAATCCTCCACAGGGCGATAAAAGGGGAACGGATTACACGGCGACAGTCGGCAGGTTGACGTTGGCCGCGGGCGCGGTGAGCTCGGCGGGCGGCGCCGCGTCGCGTGCGGCGGCCAGTATGACGTAGGCGGCCATCTGCAAGGCGTGCTTCTGATCGCGACAGGCGTAGACCGCGGCGAACACCTCCTTGGACTTGTGGTACACGCGCACCACGTACGGGGACCGAACGCAAGACATGACAGACCTCTTTAGTTAGATGTCCATCAGCACTGGGGGGAGGGGGGGCCGTTTAACGGACATACATGGGAGATAAATAGGGGTGGGGTCTCGAAAAAATCCCGGGCCGCCCAGAACTCGCGCTGCCAATGCGGCAGGCGATCGCCGCAGGCCGGAGAAGACTTGCCCAGCCGGTGTGCGGCCGAGCAGTGGGTGCGAGGCCGAAGAGAAAAAAATGAATTAAGAGATAGAGTGTGGTGGCGAGTGGGGTGGAGGCGGCAGCCGGAGCGTAGCGGTGATGACCGTCGACAGCGCTTCGGTTCGCGAGCCGAACGCCCCCGTGTGCGTTGGTGATGTGAAACTGGGGTTCATGGGCCGGGGTGGGCGCCCTGGCCCGGATTCTTTCGGGAGGACGACGATGGATGGCGAACGCGAGGCGGGCGGAGGAGGATCACACGACTTTTGGGATCGACGAAGCTTTGATGTACAGCGCCGTCTGACTTGTCGGGCGACGGCCCCGAAGACGTGGGCTTTTTGAACCGAAAGACGGCCGAAATTGTCTTCGTTCCCGACGGGAAATCCACGCAGGAGAGGTTGGCGGCCTGGCTCGGCGACCGCGTCGCGACGGAGATGATGCAGAACCTGACCATGGTCGAGGTGAAGCCTGACGAGTGGGTCGAGATCCCGAAGTATCAGCGACTTCCCGAGTATCACGAATTCTGGTGCCCGGTGCGCACCGACCGGCACGAGCCGCGGTACATGCGGGTTTGCGACTGCGGGACCGCCCGCACCCTCGACCAGGAAAGCACGGACGTCGATGAGTTCATCCGCGACTTCCTTCTGGAGAATGGCATCGACGCGGGATGGCGCTGAGCCGCCATCCCGTCCCACAGCCGGCGTCCGCCGCGACGTCCTGCAAGAAGCCGGCCG
>CAVYVK010000003.1:0-1431239 GCA_963771935.1 uncultured Planctomycetaceae bacterium
GCTGAACCCGGTGCTGGACGCCCTCTGCGTCAAGGCGATGGCCAAGGCGCCGGAGGCTCGTTACCCCTCGATGAAAGACTTCGCCGCCGCCCTGATCGAGTATCTAAAGGCGACGCCGCCGACGGAGGGCGCGGGCGCCCTGACGGCGACGAAGTCAGGGCCGGCCGAGATCTTTCAGGCGCCGACGGTGGCGCCGGGCCACGGCGCGGCCGCAACGCCGCAGGTTCGGGGCGCTGATCCGCCGGCCCCGACGCAGAAGGGGGTCAAGGCGGCCTCGGCCGTCCGCCGGCCCGCCAGCACGCAGCGACCCCAACCGCACGTCAGGTCCCGCGATGACAAGCAAGGGCGGGGCGGCGTGTCGGTTGTCGGCGTCCTCGGATGGTGCGTCCTGGTTCTGCTCATGCTGGCGCTCTCGGCGGCGTCGGCTATCTGATCTACACCCTCAACCAGAAGAAGGCCGCTCCGGCTCCCGACGTGGCCCTGGCGACGCAGCCGGCGTCCTTCCCCGACAACGGCAAACCGGCCGAGCCGCCGAAAACCGACGCCCCGAAGGTCGATCCGCCCAAGGTCGATTCCCCGAAAACCGATCCGCCGATGACGAACCCCGCCAGGGTCGATTCGCCCAAGACGGACCCGCCAACGGTGAATCCGCCCAAAACAGAATCCCCCGAAGGTCGATCCTCCGAAGACGGACCCGCCGAAGGTCGATCCTCCGAAAACCAATCCGCCCAAGACGGACCCCCCGAAGGTCGATCCTCCGAAGACGGATCCGCCCGTTCCCCCTGTCGCGCCGACGCCGGACGAGCCGGATCCGACCGTCCTGCTCAACGAGGACTTCAAGGAGGTGGATGTCGGCGGACGGCCGAAAGACTGGGACGGCGACGACTTTGCCGTGCAGAAGGAGAACGGCCGCCCTTGCCTGGAAGTGACCAACCCCAAGGAGCTGCACTACGTCACGCTGCCGAAGCTGTCCATCAAGGGCGACTTCGTGATGGACTGCGAGATCGTACTGAAGAAACTGCAGACGTTTCACCTGGAGCTGAACAGCCGCAGCAGCACCCCGTTGACGATCCAGGTGGATTTTGAAGGCGTCGTCCGGATTGATCAGGCGGAGCCGAAACAGACGGAAGGGTTCAAGCCGTTTGAAACCTTTCGCTTCCGGTTGAAGCGGAAGGGAGACGTCTATAACGTCAGCATCAACGACACCGTCACGGCCGGCTTGACCCTTCCCGGCAAGGGCACGTTCAACGAAGCGCGCATCGGCCTGCCCGGAGGGAAGGGCGTCTACACCGGATTTGCCCTTACGGAGGGTTTCGCCCGCCTCTACTCGATCCGGATCACGTCGCTGGAGAAGCCGCCCGCCGGCACAGTGAAGCCCGACACGCCGCCCCCGCTGCCGGGCGTGCGGGAAGACTTCGGCAAGGTCACGGCCGGCACCCTGCCCGACGGCTGGAAGGGCAGCGCGGCCGGCAACCTCGGCGTACAGAAAACCGGCGACGCGGCCGACCTGGAATTGACCAACACGACCCTGGGCGGCGACATCGTAATACTCCCCAATGTTGATCTGAAAGGCGACTTTTTCGCGGACGTGGAGGCCGTCTTTCCCGACCGGAACGCGGCGGTGGACCTGCTGTTCAAGGGGACGAAGGTCGCGCCGCTCGCGCTGGAACTGGACGGCGGCGGGGTCGTCATCGTGGAAGGCAAGTTCAAGCTGGACGGCTCCAAAGCCTGGATCGATGGCAAGGCGAACGTCCTCCGTCTCGAGCGCGGCGATGCGGGCTACGTCGTCAAGCTGAACGGTACGCCGATCGGCCCGGCGCTGCCGCTGACCGTCGCGCCGGGGCCGTTCAAGGAGGTCGATCTGGCGCTGGCAATCAAGGACGCAAAACGGAAATCGCCGCGGGTCACGGCCGTCCGGGTTCAGCCGCTCGAAGCCCCCAGTCCGTGACGCGGCTTCCCGAGAAACGAACGCGGCGGGCGGCGCCAGGAATGGCCCTGGCGCCGCCCGCCGCGTTCGCTATGGAAATCGAGCCGAAGCTCGTGAAGGCTCTGTCGGCCCTTCTACCCATCTATCTATTCGCATTCCGAGCGCTGGTCGGACGCGCCTTTCTGATTTTTTGGCGAGCGGCGCGTCGCTATAATGGCCGACAGCGGCGGCCCGAACGGCCGCCCGGCTTCGCCCCGAGAGGTCCGTATGGACGCGTCTATCCGATCCAACCTTGCCGCGGCCGACGAAACGCGGCCGCCGCGCATCCTCATCGCCGACGACAACATGCAGGGAGTGGAGCTTCTGGAAGCCTACCTGAGCGCCAGCGGCTACGACCTGCGCACGGCGTCCGACGGCGAACAGACCTTGCAGCAGGTCGCGGCGTGGCAGCCCGACCTGATTTTGCTCGACATCATGATGCCGCGCCTCAGCGGCTTCGAGGTGTGCAAGCGCCTCCGCGCCGACCCCGCCACCCGCGACGTGGCCGTTCTGATGGTCACCGCGCTCGACCAGTCCAGCGACATGGAACGCGCCGTCGAGGTCGGCGCCGACGACTTCCTATCCAAGCCGATCAAGAAGAGCGAACTGCTCCTCCGCGTGCGCTCCCTGCTCCGCAGCCGCATGTACAAGCGCCAGATCGACCGCCTCCTCGGTTACATCGAGGGCGTGGAAGGCGGCGAGTAAACAACTCCATGCATTCCCGCGTCGTCCTGCTTCCGAAGCGCGCCCGCCCGTTCTACGGCCGTCACCCCTGGGTCTACGCCGGGGCCGTCGCCGCCGTGGAGGGCGAACCGGCCGACGGCGACGTGGTCGATCTCGTCTCAGACGCCGGCCATTTCGTGGCTCGCGGCCTCTATAACAGCCGAAGCAAGATCCGCGTTCGTCTCTATAGCTGGGACGCTTCCGTCGAGCTGGACGACGCCTTCTTCCGCGATCGGCTGTCGGCGGCGATCCGCCTGCGCACGGCGCTCGGCCTAGACGTTCCCGGCGAAGCGTGCCGGCTCGTCTTCAGCGAGGGCGACGGCCTGTCCGGTCTCACCGTGGACCGCTACGACCGCTGGCTGGTGGTGCAGTTCACTGGACTGGGGCTGGCCCGGCGCCGCGAGCGGCTGACCGAAATCCTCGTGGAGCTGCTGCGGCCGGAAGGCGTCTACCTCCGCACCGAGCGCGGCATCGGCCAGCTAGAAGGGCTGGAATTGCAGGACGGCCTGTTGTGGGGCCGGGCGCCGGACGGCACGGTCGTCATCGAGGAACACGGCCTGCGCTTTCGCGTCAACCTGGCCGAGGGCCAGAAGACCGGCTTCTACCTCGACCAGCGCGACAACCGCCGGGCGGTCGCCGGGCTGGCGGCCGGCCGCGCCGTGCTGGACGCCTTCTGCTACACCGGCGGCTTCGGTCTGCACGCCGCCCGCGCCGGCGCCCGATCCGTCTTGGGCGTGGACCAGTCGGAGCCGGCCCTGGGCCTGGCGCGAAAACGCCTCCCTGAACGGTCTGGATAATCTGGAATTCGTCCGCGGCGACGTGTTCGCGGAGTTGGCCGCGCTGGCGGCGCGCGGCGCCCGCTTCGGCCTGGTGGTGCTGGATCCGCCGAAGTTCGCGCGCGACCGGCGGGCCGTGGACGAGGCGCTGCGCGGCTATCGGCGGTTGCAGACGTTGGCGCTGCGATTGCTGGAACCCGATGGCTTTCTGACGACTTGTTGTTGCTCCGGCCTTATCACCACGGATATGCTGGAGGAATTGCTGGCGCAACTGGCCGCCGAGGAGAAGCGCGACATCCAGATCCTGGAACGCCGCGGGCCGTCTCCGGACCACCCCGTTTCGGCGTCGTGCCTGGAATCGCACTATCTCAAGTGTCTCATCACCCGGGTTCGCTGAAGTCCCTGGAAAGGAACGTGTGCCAATGATGCTTCGCCGCTCCCTCTGGTTGTGCGCCCTGAGCGCGTTCGCGGCCGTCCCGTCGGCCCGCGCCGCCGACCTGGACAAGTATCTGCCGGAAGACACCGAGATGGTCGTCTCGATCAACGTCCGGCAAATCCTCGATTCGGACTTCTTCAAGAAGAACGTCGGCGACGCCGCCCGCGACGCGCTGAACGGCGTCGATCAGGCGCCGGAGATCCTCAAGGATCTGGGCTTCGACCCGTTCAAGGACCTGGACCGAGTCGTCGTCGCGGCGCCGGGCGGCGCCGATCAGGACCGCGGGCTGGTCATCGCCCACGGCCGCTTCGACCTCGACAAGTTCCGGGCCAAGGCCGAGCAGGTTTCCAAGGACGAACCGGACATTCTCAAGATCCACAAGATCGCCGATGGGGCGGACGGTAAGTTCCTGGTCTACGAGGTGACGGTCAACGAGCAGGCGCCGCCCGTGTTCGTGGCCCTGGCCGACGCGACGACGGTGCTGGCGTCGCCCGGCAAGGATTACGTCGTGGACGCGATGCGCAAGGTAAGCTCGAAGGAGGCGCCGGTCCTGAAGAACAAGCAGATGCAGGGGCTTTTGGAGCGGATGAACGACAAGCAATCCGTGTCGCTGGCGGTGGTCGGCGGCGCGCTGAGCGACGGCGCCCCTCAGGAGGTCAAGGACCTCTTCGAGAAGATCGACGCGCTCGGCGGCGGCGTGACGCTCGACGACGACGTCAAGATCGAAGTGGCGGCGACGGCCAAGAACGCGGACGACGCCAAGGACGTGGTGGACGACCTCAAGTCGTACCTGAACCAGGCGCGCCTGCTGCTGTCGGCCCTGGCCTTCACCAAGAACGCCAAGGTGGACGTGCTGATCGATCTGGTCAACAGCGTCAAGATATCGGTCAAGGACAAGACGGTGGTGGTCAAGGCCACGGTGAGCGCCGACTCGATCGAGGGGGCGCTGAAACCGAGCAAGTAGAGGAGAGATTTCGGAGCCGCGACCGTAAGGGAGCGGTTTTCCCCGCTCCCTCACGGTCGCGGCTCCGACGATTCGTTGTCATTGCTCCATTCAAACCGGAAAGGACGGATTGCTTATGCGCCTGTCCTCCAGGTCCTGGCCGCCCGTCGTGGCCGCCGGACTCGTCATTCTGTACCGGGCGGGGCCGACCCGCGCCGCCGACCTCGATACGTTCACACCGATCGACGCGGCGGTTTCGGTCAACGTCGCCTCGGCGGACACGGCCCGGCTCCCGCTCGACGTGCCGGCCGACTCAGACGCGGTGGTTTCGATCGACGTCCGCCAGCTGGTCGATTCCCCCGTGTTTGAGAAGTACGGCAAGGCCGACGCCCTCCAGGGCCTGCATAGCCCCCCGGTCAAGGCCCTCCTCGCCGCCCTCGGCCTGGACCCGCTCCAGGACGTGGACAGCCTTCTGCTCGCCTCCGCCGGGGACGTGATGGGCGACGACCCGCGGGCGCTGCTGGTGGTCCGCGGCAAGTTCGACGCGACCAAGATCCAGGTCGCCGCCGCCCTCTATGCCCGGTTGAATCCGGCCGCGCTGAAAATCACCCGGACGAACGGCCTGACAATTTTCGAGGGCACGACCCAGGGCAAAACGGTCTACGCTCACCTCCAGTCGGACGGCAAAGCGCTGCTGGCCTCGAACAACCGAGACTATCTGATACGGGCCGTGCAGACGCCTTCGCCCGGTCCCAATCCGGCGCTGCAAGGCGCCCTGGCCCGGATCCCCGGCGACGGCGCGATCCGGATCGCGGTCGTCGCCACGGACGCCATGAAGAAGCGGCTGGCGAACACGCTGGCCAAAAAGCTGGCGCCGAAGCTGGACGTGCTGACCGTCTCGGTCGGCGTGACGACGGAGGTGGTGACGCGGCTGGCCATTTACACCACGGATGAGGCGGGGGCCAACGACGCCAAAGGTCTGCTCAACCAGAGCGACATGATCCTGCTGGCGGTCCCGGCGATGAAGCTCCAGACCGGCCCGTTCGGCCCGCTCCTCCAAAACGTCCACGACAACATCGCTATCCTCAAGGACCGCAATTCCGTGCGCGTCACCATTCGATTGACCGAGGATTTCCTGGAGAAGGCCGAGAAGTTGAAGGGCGGCGTCTTCAGTAAACCTAGTCCGTAGTCCGTAGTCCGTAGTGAAGACAAGTTGGCTTGCCGCTACGGACTAGGGAGTAAGGGCAGCGGGCCTCTTCAAATGACCGTCCCGGCCGGCACGACCGCCCCGCGCGGGATGACGACGATGCCGTCGCGGATGACGTAGTTGTCGCCCTCGTCGTTCTCGACGCCGCGGCGGTTGAGGATGCGGGCGCCGTGGCCGATGCGGCAATCCTTGTCGAGGATGGCCCGCTCGATCACCACGTCGTCGCCGATGATCAGATCCGGGACGCCGCGCGTGCCGGTTGGCGGCGCGCTCGGCGTCGGTCTCGTAGCGGTCGGCGCCGATGCATGATCGCGTCGCGCAGGACGGCGTTGTGGCCGATCCGGCTGCGGACGCCGATCGACGCAGCGCTCCAGGTCGGCGCCGGAGTCGATGACGCAGCCGTCGCTGACCAGGCGTCTGGTTGATGCGTGGCGCCGCTCGATGCGCGAGGCGGGCAGGAAGCGCATGCGCGTGTAGATGACGCCTTCCGGGGCTGTGAAAATCGAAGGGCGGATCGTCGCCGGCCAGGGCCAGGTTGGCCTCGTGGTAGGCCTTGACGGTGCCGAGGTCCTCCCAGTAGCCGTCGAACAGGTGGGCGAAGACGCGGTGCGACTTGATGCTGCGCGGGAAGACTTCCTTGCCGAAGTCGGTGGCCGAGCGGCCGGGCGTTGAGCAGGTCGAGCAGGGCCTTGCGGCTGAACAGGTAGATGCCCATGCTGGCGAGGAACGGCCGGCCGTCGGCGCGTGAATGCCGCGGCGCTCGCAGCCAGTCCTCCGGGGTGCGCAGCGGCTCGACCGCTCTCGTCGGTCTGCGGCTTCTCGACGAAGCCGACGACGCGGCCGGCGTCGTCGAGGCGGACGATGCCGAAGCCGCCGACCTGCTCGCGCGGCACCGGCAGCACGGCGATGGTCACGTCGGCCTGGTTCTCCTGGTGCGTCTGGAGCAGCTCGCGGAAGTCCATGCGATAGAGCTGGTCGCCGGACAGGATCAGGACGTCGCTGGCAGGGGTCTTCGGCGACATAGCGGATCTGCTGGCGGACGGCGTCGGCGGTGCCCTGATACCAGTCGGTGGCCTCGTTGGTCTGCTGGGCGGCCAGCACCTCGACGAAGCCCCGGCTGAAGGGATCGAACTTGTAGGTGTTGGCGATGTGGCGGTGCAGGCTGACGCTGAGGAACTGGGTCAGGACGTAGATGCGGTTGCAGCCGCTGTTGATGCAGTTGCTGATGGGGATGTCGATGAGGCGGTACTTGCCGGCGACGGGCACGGCCGGCTTGCTGCGGAGCTGCGTGAGCGGGTAGAGGCGGGTGCCGCGGCCGCCGCCGAGGATGAGGCTGAGGACGTTTTGCATGGGGCCTTGGGGGTTGGCGTCATCAGAGGCCAGGTCGGCGGACCGGACGCCGACCCGGTGGAGGTATGTTATCACACCTTGCGCGCGGGGGGAAAGAGGAAATGAGGTGATTTTCGGGGCCGCCGGCCGTGACCAGCCGCCGGCGGTCGGGAGAGAAGGTTAGGGTCCAGACCTGTCCGCCCGCGGTGCCGTCCTACGGCAGGGGCGGCACGGCAAGGTCGTCGGCCGTCGGCGGGCCGCCGGAGCAGATCGTCAGATCCACGATGCGCAGGTCCACGGCCGCCGGTGCCCTGCCGGGCTGGGCGGCGATGCGGACCATGTTCAGGTCGTCGGCGCCGAGCGTGTAGCGGCAAAGGACTTGGAACGCATCCCGGCCGTTCTCGGCCGCCGCGAACGCAACCTCCGCCCCGCGGCGCGTCAGCCGCAGCCGGCCGGCCGCACTGGACGTCGGGACGTACTTCACGCTGTGGTACGGCTTGCCCTCCCGGATGGTGTTCCGGCTGCACGAGTAGACGTCGCCTTCCTCCACGCGCACGACCCGCGAGAATGTGATCGACTCGTTCGTGGGCGTATCCGTCCTGATGAAGATCTCGAAGCCCACGCCGTAGCCGGCGGCGGGCCGATCCGCGTGGAGCAGCTGGTATCCGGCCGTGATCTCGAAGTCACCCCTGACGGGAGAAGTCATCACCAGCCCCACGGGCTTCATCGAATCGCGCCGCGCCGGCAGGGCGACTCGAAATCCTTGCTCCTCCGCCGTCGTCAAGGCGTCCGCGTTCGGACCGAACAGGCTGAGAGGCGCGACCGGGCGCCGGCCGCCGCGGAAGTCCTGGTACAGGAACCGACCTGGCGCCGGCCGCACGTCTTGCTTCGCCTCGTTCGGCGGACGGCCGTTCGGGACCAGGAAGAAGCCGGACAGGCCGAGGGCCGCCACGAGCAATGCCGCGGCAGGCCAAATGGGGCGGCGCAAGTGGCGGAGGACACTGATCCTCCAAGGGGGAGCCGATGGCTTCGGACGGACGCCGGGCGCCGTCGGCAGACCGGGGAGGGGGCCGTCGCCGGCTCGCGGAGGTGGGCGAGGCAGCCCTCCAGCAAGGCGACCACTTCCGCCGCGCTCTGGAAGCGCTCGGCCGGATCCTTCGCCATCAGCCTGGCGACCATCGCCTCCAGCCAGGCGGGCACGTCGGGGTTCAGCGAACGGATCGGCGGCGGCGACTCGTCGCTGACCCGACGCAGCACGGCCACCGCCGTCGAACCGCGAAACGGCGGATGACCGGTACACATCGCATAAAGGACGCTGCCGAGGCTGAAGAGGTCGGCGCGGTGATCGGTCGGCTCGCCGCGCGCCTGTTCCGGGGCCATGTATTCCGGCGTGCCGGCCACCTCGCCGCACTGCGTCAGCCGAACGTCGTCGGCCGTGCGGGCCAGGCCGAAGTCGGTGATCTTGACGCGGGCCAGGCCGTTCTCCAGCAGAAGGTTGGCGGGCTTGATATCGCGGTGGATGAGGCCCTGGGCGTGGGCGGCGGCCAGGCCCGACGCGGTTTGCAGAGCGATGCGGACGGCCTCCACCACCTCGAGCGGCCCGGTACGGTCGAGGCGCGCCTGAAGCGACTCGCCGGCGACGTACTGCATGACCAGATACGGCAGGCCGTTCGCCTCGTGGACGCCGTGGACGGCGACGACGTGGTCATGACTGACGGCGGCGGCGGCCTGGGCTTCGCGGGTGAAGCGGCGGCGGGCGGTGGCGCTGCCGGCTAGGAACGCGGCCATCACCTTGATCGCCACCAGCCGGTGTAACGCCGGGTCGAATGCCCTCAGGACGATGCCCATTCCCCCAACGCCGATCACTTCCCGGACCTCGTATTCTCCGAGGAGGCCGAGGACGCCGGGCTGGTCGGCGGGCCGGAGGAAATAGAGGTCGGCCGGTTCCTCCCCGGCCGCGCGCACCGGGGACTGCGTCTCGTGCAGACGCTCCAGGATTTGCGACAGCACGGCATCGGTGGGTACGGCCGTCGGGTCGCCGACGCCCCGAGCCAGCCGCAGCAGCGCGTCGCCGTCAGACACGGCCCGGTCGAGGCGCTCCTGGCACACGGGGCACGACTCCAGGTGGCGCTGCCATAGGTCGCCCTGGTCCGGCGGCGAGTCGGAGGAAAGCAGCGCCTGCCAGTGCTCCACCGCCGGGCAGTCGGCCGGTGCGGACATGGAAGGTCCTTTCAGTTGCTCAAGACTCTTGCGCGAACCGAACCCACTCCTGTAGGCGGGCGAGGACGCGGCCGCGGGCGAGGTAGACGGCGGCGACGCTCACGCCCAGGTCCGCGGCGACCTGCTTGCCCGGCTGGCCGTCCACCGCGGTTCGCCAGAACGCCTGCCAGGTGGAGTCCGTGACGTCGCGGCGCACCTGCTCGCAGGCCCAGGCGAACAGCCGCCGCTCCCACTCCGCCTCCCGCTCGTCCGGTGCCGGGCTTTGCTCGAGGAGCCGGTGGGTGTCGGAGTCGCCGCTGCCCCGCGTCCGCTGCGCCGGCGACGCCCACCAGCTGGCCAGCTTACGGCGGACCACCGTGAACAACCAGTTGCGGAAGGCCCCGCGCTGGGGATCGTATTCCAGCCGGCCCACGCCGCCGGCCACGGCGCCGAGTACCTCTTGGCACAGGTCGGCGGCGTCGGCGTCCTGCAAGCCCTGCTTGCGGGCGTAGCCGTAGACCAACGGGGCGTAGAGATCGACGAACTGCCGCCACGCCGCCTCGTCGCGCGGATCACGCAGGCGCACCAGCAGACTCGCCCGTGTGGGGGGAATGTCGGCCATCGGTCTCACGGCGCCGCCTCCCTGGTTACAGTTCCCACAAAGTACGGAAACCTATCACGCCGCCGGTCCTTTTTCTGACGGGATAGGGACTGGATTATAACCTCGCCGGTGCGTTTCGACAAAAACGTGAGCCGGCGCGATAGGTCTCGGCCGCTCGGCGGAATTGAAAGGAAAGGGCCGTCAGGGTCGGGGCAGTCGGCGCCTGCCTTTCCTGCAATGGAAGCTGCTGGAAAAGGGCGCCGGCCCCCTCACCGACGCTCTTGGGAGGATCGCAGGGGATTCAACGAGGTTTGCCCGGAGGATCGGTCGATGAAATTCTGGATGCGGTCGGCGGCCCTCGGCACGCCGGTCCTGGTCTTGGCGGGCCTGTTAATCTGCCGTTTGGCGACGCGGCTCGGCGGGTCGCAAGCCCGCAAGCCCGAGCCGGCCGTGTGGACCGTGTTGAGGGCGGACCCCGATGACGAAGCGATCCAGGCGCGGATTGAGGCCAAGTTGCGCATCGCCGACGACTTGATCGAGGGCCGCTTGTCTCTGCTCCAGGCCGCCGCCGCCTTCCGAGACCTCAACGCCCAGGCGCCGCCCTGCGATGTAAAGATCGTGTTCGCCGATGCTTCTTCGCTGGACGAAGCCGACTGCCGATCTGTCATCGACTATGTGGACGCAATCGCGCCTCGGGACCAGGTCAAGAGGCTGACCTCCGGTCTGAAGGCGGAAGTGGAGGCCCGACTCCGCGACGGCACGCTCCGCCTTCCGGAGCCGTAGGCCGTTGCGGGTGTGGAACGAGGACGGTCCCCGACCGACGAATCCTCCGCGCGGCGGCTTGGAGGCGCTCTCTCCTGCCGCTACACTGCATGGCATGCGGCACTCCCCACGACCGACAGGAGGCCCGGCCCGTGCAGTACTACTTCTTCCACCTGATGTCGTGGCCGTACCTGCCGCCCGACTTCGACGCGAACTACGATTCCGCCTGGGTCTGGCTGCCCAACAGCCTTTACGACCCCGTCAAGGGCGCACGACCTCTACCAGCGACTACATCGACACCCTCGCCTACGCCGACGAGCTGGGCTTCGACGGCGTCTGCGTCAACGAGCACCACCAGAACGCCTACGGCCTGATGCCGTCGCCCAACCTGATCGCCGCGGCCCTGACGCAGCGCACGAAGCGTTGCAAGATCGTCGTCATCGGCAACGCCCTGCCGATGTACAATCCGCCGTTGCGCGTGGCCGAGGAGTTCGCCATGCTCGACGTGATGAGCCGCGGCCGGCTCGTCGCCGGCATGGTCATCGGCGGCGGCCCCGAATACTTCTCCTACCAGGTCAATCCGACCCACGCCCGCGAACGCTTCCGCGAGGCCCTCGACCTCATCGTCAAGGCGTGGACCACGCCGGGGCCGTTCCTGTGGAACTCGAAGCACTACTTCTTCCGCTACGTCAACCCGTGGCCGCGGCCGCTGCAGCAGCCGCACCCGCCCATCTGGATTCCCGGCGCCGGCAGCCTCGAAACCATCGAGTTCGTCGCCCAGCGCCGCTACGCCTACATGGGCATCCCCTATTTTCACATCGAGCACGTTCGAGCGCGTCTTCGGCCTGTTCCGCGAGGCCTGCCACAAGGCCGGCTACGAGGCCGGCGCCGGAACAGATGGGTTGGGGCGTGCCGATCTACGTCGCCGAGACGGACGCCCAGGCGCGGCGCGAGTTCGAGCCGCACTTCTGGTACTTCGTCAAGAACCTGCTCAAGAACATCAGCCTGGCGCCGCCCGGCTACACGTCGGCGCACTCCGCCCTGGCCATCCTCAAGAACCGCGGATCGTTTCTGGCGGAAAAGGAGACCTGGGACGACATCGAGGAGGGCGTCTTCGCCATCGTCGGCAGCCCCGACGACGGTGCGGCAGAAGCTCGACCACTATCGCAAGGAGCTCGGCGTCGGCGTCGTCCTGACCGGCTGCCAGACCGGCACGTTGTCGCACGAACTGGCTCGCAAAAGCATGGAACTGCTGGCCCGCGAGGTGTTGCCGCATGTTCGAGACCTTGAAAAAGCTGAAGTACGGCGCCCGGGTGCTCCTGTCGCGTAAGGGCGGCGAAGCGGAGACGATCGACGTGTGCGGCCGGCCGACCGTCATCCTGCACGGCGGCGACGGCCCGCCGTTCGTCTACCTGCACAGCACGCTCGGCGAGTCGTTCCGCTGGTTGCCGTTCTACCAGGCCTGGTCGAAGCACTTCACGGTCTACGTGCCGACGCACCCCGGCTTCGGCAAGAGCGGCGGCTTCGACCAGATCGACACGATCGAGGACATGGCGTTCCACTACATCGAGATGTTCGACGCGCTGGGCCTGGACGAGGTGATCCTGGGCGGCGTCAGTCTCGGCGGCTGGATCGCGGCCGAGTTCGCGGTGCGCTGGCCGGAGCGCGTCAAGAAGCTGTGGCTTTCGGCGGCGCCGGGCCTGTGGGTGGACGAGGAGCCGCTGCCGGACCTGTTCCGCGAGATGACGGATCGCAATAAGCTGCGCGCGCGGCTGTTCCACGACCCCTGACGGCTACATGGCCAAGCTGGTGATCGCGGAACATGCCGAACGAGGAGCAGATGCTGATCGGCGTACCAGTCGATGACGGTGCTGGCGCGGCTGATGTGGGAGCGGCCCTACGACCCCAAGCTGGCGTCGCGTCTGCACCGCGTCCAGTGCCCGACGCTGCTGTTGTGGGGGGCGAACGACCGGCTCGTGCCGCCGGCCTACGGCGAGGCGTACAAGAAATATCTGCCTCATGCGGAATGGAAACTGATCCCGGAGTGCGGCCACCTGGCGATGTTCGAGAAAGAAGCGGAGTTTGTGGAGGCGGTGACGCGGTTTTGTCGATGAAATCTCTACCAGCCCCGAGCGCGAGCGAGGGGATTTCGGTCGAACCCCTCGCTCGCGCTCGGGGCTGGTAAAGACACCCCCTACTTCGTCGCCGGCCGATCCGCGATCGCCGTTCGCACGGCCGGCGGCAGCGGGGCGTCGGCTCCCTTGATGCTGCGCCAGAGGATCTCGTTCAGCTCGAAGTCGTCGGCCAGGTCGTAGTCGCTGAAGTCCATCTTGCCGGAGCGCTCCGCCCCGTAGGACTTCTTCGTGTTCACCTCCGCCAGGTCGATGCGCGCCTTCTCGCAGTCGTAGGGCTTCAGATCGGCCTTGTCGGTGAACGACGCGGCCATCGGCCGGGCCGCCGCGTCGTACTGACTCAGCGGCCCCAGGCCGAGGATCAGCTCGATCGTGTGGACCATGCTCACCGTGCTGTACTGCGTCGAATCGACGGCGCCGCGCCTCGTGTAGGGACTGACGACCAGGCCGACCGTGCGATGGCAGTCCACGTGATCGGGGCCGTTCTGGGCGTCGTCCTCGATCACGAAGATCGCCGTCTCTTTCCAGAGCGGGCCATGCGAAACCGCCTCGACCAGCCGGCCCAGGGCCACGTCGTTGCTGGCCACGCACGCCCGCGGCGTGAACGTGCCGGGCGTCGTGCCGGTCGTGTGGTCCTCGCCCAGGCTCATGACGATGAAGCGCGGCATCGTGTGGTTCGCGGCGAACTCGTTGTATTCCTTAATAAAGACATCCACGTTATCCGTATCGCGCATCCGGACGCCTTTTCCCTTGAGGGCGGCGTAATCGGGGCAGAAGTGGCCGACCAGGCCGGGCACGCGGCCCTCCATCTTGGCGGCGCCGTCGCCGGTGCTGACGCGCTTGCCGTACTCGCCATAGCTGCGGTAGGTCAGGCCGGCGCGGGCGCAGGCGTCCCACAGATAGCCCGACGGCGCGTTGGACAGGTCGCCGTCGTCGTCGTCGTCCACGCCCTTGCGCTTGGAATAGGTCAGGTGCCAGTCGCGGGCGATGTAGTCGGTGTGGTAGGCCATCGTGGACCACGGATGGCCGTCGCGCGACACCTGGCCGTTGCAGTAGAGGTTGTCGAGCAGCACGAACTCCTCGGCCAGCTTGTGGTGGTTGGGCGTCACGTCCCGGCCGAACATCACCAGCGCCGGGTCGCCGTCGCCCTGCTTGAGGTCGCCGAACACCTGATCGTAGGTGCGGTTCTCCTTGATGATGTAGATCACATACTTGATCGGCGACGGGTCGCCCGGCTTCGTGGGGATCGCCGTGCGCCGGCGGAAGGTGGAGCGGCGGCCAGCAGCTTGTCGGAATACGGACAATTGCGGTACACCGTGGCGGTGTACTCGGCCAGCTTCTTGTCGTCCGGCACGGGGACGACCGACAGCGCCCCGGACATCAGCGTACCGATGTAGGGAAAGGGCGTTATCGGCTTGCCGTCGGGGCCTTTCGGGTAGTCGTCGCCCGGTTTGTTCTTGTCCGTGAACAGTGGATTCGGCTTCGTCTCGTTGCCCTTGCCGACGCCGACGAGGAGGTTTTTGCCGTCGGGCGTGACGGCGACGGCGGTGGGATACCAGCCGGTGGGGATGAAGCCGGGGATCTGACTCTTTCCGGGGTCGGAAATGTCGATGACGGCGATGCAGTTGTTGTCGGCGTTGGCGACGTAGAGGGTCTTGCCGTCAGGGGATACGGCTAGGGCGTCGGGCGTGCTGCCCTCCGGGGCGTGGGGGAAGAGCGGGGTGTGGATGGTTTCCGTGACGACGCCGCGCTTCCGGTCGATGACGTAGACGGCGTCGCTGGAGGCGCAGGCGACGAAGAGGCGGTCGTCCGTCGGGTGCTGGACCATCTGGTTGGGGTGGTCGCCGACGGGGATTTTGGCGACGACGCGGAGGCTCTGCGGATCGACGGCGAGGACGGCCCGGCCGGCCCAGTCGGAGACGTACAGGAGAACGCCGTCGCGGCCGAGCAGCACGTCATACGGCCGGACGCCGCACGGCACGACCTGCGACGCCTTGTCGTCGTCGAGCCGGGCGGCGGTGAGCGTCGCCTTGTTGATGTCGAGCGAGTAGAGCGTCCCGCCCTTGGCGTCGAGGAAGACGCCGCTGCGGAAGGGGCCGTTCTTGGGCGGCTCGTCCGCTTTGGGCTTGGGCGCGTCGCCGTCCTTGGGCTTGGGTGCGTCCGCCGCGTCCTTGGCCTTGACCGGCTCCGGCTCGGCAGGGCTGGTGCGCGTCAATTTGAGGTCTTTCAGGTCGTAGGTGTGCAGCATCGCCGCGCCGCCGCCGGACCACCAGACGCGATCCTGCTTCGGACTGACGGCCAGGCCGAACCAACTCTGGCGCACGGTCTGCTGATCCACCACCTTCAGCGCTTCGAGATCGACGACGAAGAGCTGATGCTTGTTGAAACCGCTGGTGGCGACGAGCGCGTGTTTGCCGTCGGCCAGAGGAACGATGTTGAGCGGCAGGTCGGACAGCGGGACCTGCTTGCCAGCGGGCGTGATGGTCCAGCCGTTGGGGAGGAGGAACCCGGACTCGGTTGGGCCGGGCCGGGTCGGCTTGTCCTCGGCGGCGGCGCTCACGGCGAGCAGGGCCAACCCCAGAGCGGCGGTAGTCAAGAAAGTGCGACGAAGCATGGCGGCGTGTTCCCGTGAGGATGGAGGACGATGGGAACTATTGTCGCCATCGCCGCGGCGCCGTCCAGCGAGTTTTTGGTGAAGAAAAGGAATCCGGCGCACCAGCCGGGATGGTTGCGCCCCGCTGCGAACGGAGGACGAAAGGTTGCTCCTGGTTGTTGTTCCAGCGCCACAATGCGGTACAATCGGGGAGCGTGAGGCGACCGGGAACGCGGCAGGAATCGCGCCGCTGATCGCCGTCCCGGGAAGCATCGATGCGCTGCCGAACCGGAGGCGTGCCATGTCCCTCAACGAAACCACGGCGGGGCGCCCCGCCGTGATCGACCGCTACCAGGTCCGTGAATTGCTGGGCCAAGGAGCGTTCGGCGCCGTCTACCGCGCCTTCGACCCGCGGCTGGAGCGCAACGTGGCGCTCAAGGTGCTGCATCCCGGACGCATGACCTCGCATCAGGCGGTGGAACGCTTCCTGCGCGAGGCCAGGGTCGCGGCCAGGCTGCACCACCCGCACATCGTCCCGGTCCACGACGCCGGCCGCGCCGGGGACGCCTACTACATCGCTTCGGCGTTCATCCCCGGCAAGACACTGGCAGCGGCCCTCCCCGTCGGGGGCATGGAGCCGCGCCGCGCTGCGGAACTGGCCGCTCAGCTCGCCTCGGCGCTCGGCTACGCCCACCAACAAGGCGTGCTGCACCGGGACGTGAAACCGGAAAATATCCTGCTGGACGAGCGGGATTCGCTGCACCTGATGGATTTCGGCCTGGCGGGCTGGACGCAAGACGAGAACACGCGTCTGACGCAAGAGGGAGCGGTGATCGGGACGCCGCTCTACATGTCCCCGGAACAAGCGGCGGGGAACATGGACGTCGCAGGGCCGCGGTCGGACCTGTACAGCGCCGGCGTTGTCCTTTACGTGTTGCTGACGGGGCGCTTGCCTTTCGAGGCGTCCCCTTCGGCGGCGCTCGTGTACCGGATCCTCCACACGGCGCCCGCGCCCCCGTCGCGGTTCCAGCCGGGACTGGACGCGGAACTGGAGGCCTTTTGTCTGAAGGCCCTGGCGAAGCGGCCGGAGGAGCGCTTCGAGAGCGGCGAGGAGATGGCGGCGGCGCTCGCCGGCTGGGCGGCCGACGCGCCGACGCCTGGACCGGACGCCGCGTCCAGGCCTCGCACGCCGCCAGCCGCGCAGGATGATCGGCCCGACCGGCCGAGGTCCGCGACGCAATCCACGGCCCCAGCGGCGGCGGGGCGGGGCGACCGGAGCCATCCCCATCTTCGATGGGCGTGGTGGGGCGGCGCCTCTCTGGTCGCTCTGACGGGGCTGGTGATCGCAGATATTATGTACCATGTTTCTCTGCACGGCGCGCCCCACCCGGAGCCAAGGCGCACCGATGGCCAGGAGCCGTTGCGGGCGGAGGCCCCCTTCGATGTGACGGAGGCGAAGCGAGTGCAGCAGGCGTGGGCCGACTATCTGGGCGTGCCCTTGTCTCGGGAGGTGGACCTGGGCCGCGGAGTGAGGATGAAGCTGGCGCTGATACCTCCCGGCTCATTCCAGATGGGATCGCCCGAAGGAGAAAAGGATCACCGACGGGACGAAAAACAACACCCGGTCGAAATAACACGGCCGTTCTACCTGGGGTTCTACGAGGTGACGCGCGGGCAGTTCGCGGCGTTCGTGGACGCCGAGCATTACCAGACGGACGCGGAGACGGACGGCCAAGGCGGCTGCGGCTACAACGCGGCGACGCGAGCTTTGGATCAGACCCCGACGTACAGCTGGCGGAACGTGGGCTTCGGCCAGACCGACGACGACCCTGTGGTGAATGTGACCTGGCACGACGCGACGACCTTTAGCCGGTGGGTGAGCAAGAAGGCGGAGACGCGCTGCGAGCTTCCGACGGAGGCGGAATGGGAGTACGCCTGCCGGGCGGGCACGAGGACGCGGTTCTGGTGCGGCGGCACGGACGAAGACCTCAAGGGCAACGCGAACCTCGCGGACGCCTCGCTCCTGGAGAACGTCCCGCGCACCACCTGGGCGGTTCCCTGGGACAATGGCTACCCATTTACTTCGCCTGTGGGGACGTTCAAGGCCAACGCCTGGGGGCTGTACGACACGCACGGGAACGTTTGGGAATGGTGCTCGGACTATTACGACGCGGACTACTACGCTAAAAGCCCCATGAGCGATCCGGTGAACCTCGGCCAAAGCGCGACCCGCGTGCAGCGCGGCGGGTCCTGGCACGACGCTCCGTGGCTGTGTCGCTCCGCCTTGCGCTCGAGCGCGGCGCCGATCACGCGCAACTGCAATGTCGGTTTCCGCGTCGTCCTGTGCCTCGACTGATAGACGCCACGCACTACCCCCTCGTTTGCGCTCGGGGCTGGTAGAGACGCCCAATCTCCCCATCTTTCCTCTTTTCCGGCGCAAAACTTGCGACTATTCCCGTTTGACCTATGAGGCTCCGTCCAGCCTCGTCGGAGCAATACCTCGCCCAGGCTGTTTTCGTGCGCCCGGACTCAAGAGATGGAGACAACCATGCGACGCCTCTTTCCATTGACCCTGCTGATCGCTCCATTGGTCGCCTTGCCGGCCCAGGCGCAGGAACGTGTGCCGCCGCCCGACGAAGGAGGCGGTGGGGTGGCCCTGATTAATAACTGGATCCACCGGTTCATGGGTCGGGAGCCTAACCGGCAGGACATCGCCAACGGCCGGGCCATCGACGATGGGACGCTGGATCCCAACGACCTCTTGCCCGCCATTCTGTCGTGCGACGAATACTACAACCGGGCGGGCGGCGATAACGTCCGCTACATCCGGAAGCTGTTCCACGACGTGGTCGGCCGGGTGCCGTCTCAGAGGGAAATCGATTACTGGGATCGCCGTCTGCAAGACGGCCCGGCGGGCATGGACGGGCGCACCGAAGTCGCCGCCGCGCTGCTGCGGCGATATCCTCTGAACGCGGCGCCCGCGCGGCCGTTCGACCGGGACCGGGACTTCGACCGCCGCTGACGGCGCCATGGGGCGGGCGGAGGACGCCCGCCCCGTCTTGGAGGCAGTACGGCGGCGGCCCTATAATGAACGGCAGGCATAGAGACCCCGTACTCCCCGAAAGGCGCCGTCACGCATGGGCGATCCCACCCGCGGCCCGCGCCCCCAGGCCGCGCCCTCCGGCTGGGAGCTGGCCGCCGAAACCATCGCCGTCAAGATCCGCTGGTTCGGCCTCC
Organism: uncultured Planctomycetaceae bacterium; assembly: GCA_963771935.1. Lineage (GTDB taxonomy): Bacteria > Planctomycetota > Planctomycetia > Gemmatales > Gemmataceae > UBA4732. The sequence goes on from CAVYVK010000003.1 coordinate 18,905, forward strand.
TCGTCGGCTGCGTTCTCGTCAACGTGCAGAGCCGGCCCGCCGACCGCCTTATCCTGCTCAACGCTCTCCTTGCCGTCGGCGCCGTCTACACCCTGCTCGACACCTGGCACGACCTCCGCGGCCGCGTCTTCCTCGGCGCCTACCCACTCGGCGTCTCCCTCATGGAGGCCCTCTTCATCGGCCTGCTCTGCCACTTCGACGTCGGACTCGAAAGCCCTTTCCGCTATTACTATTTCCTCTCCCTCGTCTGCTGCGCCATCCGCCAGCCGCGGCCCGTCACTTATGCGACCTGTGTTTTCCATTGCCTCAGCTATGGCCTTCTCTTCCTGGCGACGCCGCCGGAGGGCCGACCGCTGGCCCCGTTCGTGCTGACGCTGGTGGTGCTCGGCTGGGTGACGTGGGCCGGCGATGCCATGGCGCGGCTGCTCAAGCGCGTCGGCGACCACCTCGCCCATCTCAACGCCGCATTGCAGGAAAACCAGGCCCAGCTCGAGGCGCGCATCGCCGAGCGCACGGGCGAGTTGCAGGAGGCGCAAGCTCGTCTATTGCATCAGGAGAAGATGGCCGCGTTCGGCCTGCTCGCCGCCGGCATCGCCCACGAGGTCGGCAACCCGCTCACGTCGATCAGCGCGCTGGTACAGCTGCTCCAGCGCCGCACGGACGACCCGTACACGCTGGACAAGCTCGGCCTGGTCAGCGGCCAGCTCCAGCGCATCCGCACCACCCTGCGCGAGCTGATCGAGTTCAGCCGGCCGGCCAGCACGGAACGGACCCGTTTCACGCTCTGTGAAGTCCTTGACGAAGCGCTCAACATCGCCAAGTACTACAAACGGACGCGCGGCCGGATCGCCGCGCCGTCGCTGCCGCCGGACCTGCCGCCGCTGTTCGGCGTCCGCGATCAGCTGGTGCAAGTGTTCCTCAACCTCGTCCTCAACGCCATTGACGCCGCGGGCCGCGACGGCCGCGTCGAGTTGGCCGTGACGCCTGGCCCGGACGGCGTGGAGGTGGCCGTGCGCGACGACGGCCACGGCGTCGCGCTGGAGAACGCCGGCCGGCTGTTTCAGCCGTATTTCACGACGAAAAAGCACGGCACGGGCCTCGGCCTGTTCGTGACGCGGCAGCTCGTAGCCGACCACGGCGGCACGGTCGATTTCGAGTCCCGGCCTGGACAGGGGGCAGTCTTCCGCGTCCGGCTGCCGCTCGGCGATCGTGGGCCAATCGCTCCGCGATTGGCCGGCGACTCGCGGAGCGAGTCGCCCACGATGGCACCGCCGGCCGTCGCCGAAAGGAACGGTGCGTCATGGTAGAAGGCCGTCCCCGCCGGGCTTCCCCGGCCGCCTCCGTCCTCGTCGTCGATGACGAGCCGCTGATCCGCGACACGCTGGCCGAGTACCTGGGCCAAGAGGGTTTCTCCGTCGCCGCCTGCGCGAGCGGCGAAGAGGCGCTGGCCCTCGCCTGCCGAGCAGCGCTTCGACGTGGCGCTGTGCGACGTGCAGCTGCCTGGCATGGACGGCCTGCAGCTCCTGGAACGGCTGCACCGCATCAGCCCGGAGACGTTCGTCCTGCTCATCACGGCCTACGCCACCGTGGAGAACGCCGTCGAGGCCTTCCAGCGCGGCGCTCATGATTACCTGATGAAGCCGATCCTGTTCGACGAAGTTCTCGGCAAGGTGCGGCGAATGCTGGCCCACCGCGCCTTGCACCTGGAGAACCAGTGGCTGCGGCGCGAGCTGAACCGCATTCACGACCCCGGCCAGATCGTCGGCGCCAGCCCGGCGATGCAGCAGGTGTTCGCCGTGGCGCGCAAGGTGGCGCCGACGCGCTCAACGGTGCTGATTACGGGAGAGAGCGGCACCGGTAAGGAGCTGATCGCGCGGGCGATCTTCGAATGGGGGCCGGAGCGGGCCGGCCCGTCGCGGTTCATCGCCGTCAACTGCGCCGCCATCCCGCACGACCTCTTGGAAAATCAGCTTTTCGGACATCGCAAGGGCGCCTTCACCGGGGCCGACCGCGATCAGGCGGGCGTGTTCGTCCACGCGGGTCCGGCGTCGTGTTCCTGGACGAGATCGCCGAGCTGTCGCCGGCCGTGCAGGCCAAGCTGCTGCGGGCCATCGAGCAGAAGGAGATTCTGCCGGTCGGCGCCAACGAGCCGATCCACGTGGAGGCGCGGGTGCTGGCCGCCACCAACAAGGACCTCAAACAGGAGGTCGAGGCCGGCCGGTTCCGCGAGGACCTGTTCTACCGCCTCGCCGTGCTGACGATCCACCTGCCGCCGCTGCGCGAGCGGCGCGAGGACATTCCCGATCTGGTGACGCACCTGTTGAATCGCCACGCGCAGCGCTGGGCAAGCGTCTCCACGGCGTGACGCATGAGGCGATGCAGCTGTTGCTGGCGTGCCGCTGGCGCGGCAACGTGCGCGAACTGGACAACGCCTTGCAGCGGGCGGCGATCCTGGGTGAAGGCCCGCTGATCGGGCCGGCTGACTTGCCGCCTGACCTGGCGCCGGCTGCGGCCGATCCGGCCTTGGTGGACGACCTCGGCGAAGCGGTGCGCTGCTTTGAGAAGCAGCACATCGAACGCATCCTGCGCCAGACGCCGGACAAGCGGGAAGCGGCCCGACGGCTGGGCATGGGCCTCAGCTCGCTGTACCGGCGCATCTCGGAGCTGGGGATTCAGACGCAGACGGGGTGACGCCTGGGTCCATTTTCACTTCCCCGGCGCCTTCCACACCGGGTCGAAGCCGCGGCCGTCCTCGATGAGCGCCGTGCAGGCGCGGGACAACAACAGCTGGAGCGCGCCGTCTTCGGGATGTTCCAGCAGCAGTATTCCGGCCCGGCTCGCGGCGTGGGCGAAACGTCCCTCCTCCAGCTCCTGGAGGGCGGCCTCCGACTCGGCGAAGAACTGCCGCCGCGTCGCCAACCCCGCCGCCTCAACCTCATACAGGTCCACCGGGTTCTCGATGTTGACGACGCGCGCCTGGACCACGCGGCGCGCCAGGAAGTCGGCGCCGAGCTGTTCGCGCGTGGCCCGCGTGACCAGCAACGGCCGTTTCAGATACTTGGTCAGCCCCTGGACGCGACTGCCGAGGTTGACCGTGTTGCCGAGCGGACCGTACTTAAACTTGACGCGCGAGCCGGTGTTGCCGACCTGGGCCGGGCCGGTATTGACGCCAATTCCGATCCGGGTTTCCGTGCCCAGCTCCGCCGCCCAGCGGGCGTTGACGGCCGGCAGGCAACCGAGCATGGCCAGGGCCGAGCGCACCGCCCGCTCGGCCTGGTCCGGCTGGTCCTCCGGCGCCCCCCACATGGCCATCACCTCGTCGCCGACGTAATCGACCACCACGCCTTCCTTTTTCAGCACGAGATCGGACAATTCATACATCACGTCGTTGATCCAGCGTAGGCTGTCGGCCGGGTCGAGCCGCTCGCTGACGCCGCTGAAGCCGCGAACGTCGCAGAAAAGGACGGTCACCGTCCGGGTCTGCGCATCCAGCATGTCCGGGTTCTCCCGCAGCCGTGCCGCCAACGAGGTCGTGAAAAATTGCTCGAACAGCGTCTGGTTCCGCGCGGCTTCCTGCTCCTGCCGCTGCCGCGCCAGCCCGGCCGCGACGCCGCCGGCGAGCATCTCCACCAGCATCGCCTCCAGTTTGCCGGCCTCACGGCCCACGCCGGCGCCGTCCTGCCGCTGTTCGCCGTACAGGGCGCCGATCACCTCGCCCTTGGCGTCCAGCAGCGGCGCCGCCACGACCATCTGGAGGCCCCACAGGCTCTGCGCGACGGCGGCGGGGTCGGCCCCGTCCGATCGCGCCACGCGCTCCCATACCGTGCGCTTCTCGTGCAGCACGCCTTCCAGGACGGTGTCGCTGGGCCGCCAGGCGGGATCGTCCCGAGGCGCCCCGTGGACGGCCACCGGGGCCCAGTCCTTACCCTGTTTCAGAAGCACGCGGCCGGAATGCAGTCCGACGATCTCGACCAGCGACTCGGCGGCCCGTTGCAGGAAGTCGGTCGAGCCGACGGCCCCCTGGAGGACGCCGACGGTCGTCTGTAGCCAGGCGACGACTTGCTCGAACTGGGGGCCACTTAGGACCGCAGGGAGGCGCAACGGGGCCGCCGGCGTCGTCCGGCGTCCGGGAACCAGGGTCTGATGCGCCAGCCGCAGAAGGCCCCGCGCTGGGCCTCGGGTTCGCCGACGAGAACGGTGCGTCCTTCCAGGTGGATCGCAAGGGGAATCGTCAGGTCGGCGGCCTTGTCGATGGGAATGACGGTTTCGACCCCATCCTGGCTGGCCCGCAGCGCGAAGCGGGGGCTTAGGTTGGCGACCCGGACGCGGCCGTCCGGCAGCGGTTCGAGTCGGCAGTGTTCGCGGGAAAAGGCATGCACTTCCGGATTCCAGGCGACGACCACCCGGACGGGCCGGTCGCCCTCCATCGTCGCCCAGAAAGGGCCGCCCTCGGTTTCATTTTCTGGGGGCACCGGCTTCTGGCGCCCTAACACGACCGGCCCCGACAGGTCGGCCTCAAAGGAACGGGTGTTCTCGAAAATGCGCAGCTTCATGAGAGCGTTCCACGCGGCGCCGCCGGACTTGGGCCGGCGTCAGGGAAGCAAAGCGATCCGAGCCTATGGTTACTGGACCCGGCCGAAGAGTTTGTCGAATCGCGGTTTCTGCGGATCGGCATACGGTTCCAGCAGACAGCGGTCGCGCTCCAGCCGCTTCCGCTGATTGAAATTGTTGTTGACGGCGGACTCCAGATGGTTCAGCGCGTCCTCATCGGCGAGCGTGCGTGCGTCCCCCACGGCCAGTCGCGCCCGTATCGCGCAAGCCAACGCCCAGTAGTAGTCGTCGTCCGCTCGGGCCTTGTGCTGCTGATCCAAAGACGCGAATAGCTGTTCCGCCTTGTCGGCCAGCTTCTGCGCCTCGTTCGGCAAATTCGTGACGCGCCCAGTTTGGCCCGGACGACATACAACTGGGCTAACTCGGCCGAAAGGGGAGGGCGGGCCTCTTCCGGCGCGTTCTTGAGCAAGTCCTGGTAATCCGCTTCGGCGTCGTTCAGCCACTGGGCAACCTTCTCCGGGTCGCCTTTCCGGCCCATGTCCAGCTCCAACTCGGCCACGGCCACGCGCAGTTCCGGCCGGCTCGTCCCGGTAGTTTTGCGGCAAATCGGCGGTCGAAATGTCCCGGTGGTTCTCATAGCAGTCCAGGCGCAGGCGATACTGGTCGATCGCCTTTTCCACCTCGCCCGCGCGGTCATAGTAGTTCCCCATGTTGCCGAAATCCCGCGCGTGGAGGTACAACGTCTTGGCGGTCGGATGTTTGGTGAACGACGCTTGCCGTATGTCCGAGGCGCTGCCGTACGATTCCCGCGGATCCTCGCCCAACGCCTGTTGGACGTCGCCCAGCCAGCCGTAGCTCAGCGCCAGCGCCCGCTCCAGCGCATCTTCGCCCGACGGACTTTGGCCGCTGCCGTCCAGGAAATCGTAGCACCGACTCAGCCGCTGCTTGAAATCGGCGTCCCGCGCCAGCTCCTCCTTGAGACGCCTGCGGATCTCCAGTCCTTTCGATAGATGTTCCTTCGCCTTGGACCACTGCTGGTGGTCGCCGAAATACATGCCCCGGTTGTGATGCACTTCGGCGAGCGGCACCAAGAGCTCCGGCCGGTCGGGATCGCTCGCCAGCAACCCCTCGAGCGTCGTCTCGGCTCGCCCCAACGTTTCGTCGGGCTTATCGACGCGCTCGTCCTCTTGAAGTCGGCCCAGGTGATTTTGCACCCGAGCAAGTCTCAATCGCAAATCGGCGCCGTCGAAAAAGGAAAACGGGTTCCTCAGCAGTTCTTCGTATTGGCCCCGCGACTTTCTCGTACTTCCGCCTGGCCTCGTCCGGCTGCTTATCGCGGGCCAAGTCGGCGGTTTTCGCCGTGTTTTCGGCCTCGAGACGCGGTGCTTCGTAGCCGAACCAAAAGACGAGCAATCCGCACAGGAGCAGCAGGGCCGCCCCGACGACCGCCCGCCGCCACTGGCGCTTCCACCACGGCCGGAGGAAGCCTTGCAGGGCGGCGGCCGCCTGCGCGGCCGAGTCGAAACGATCGCCCGGATTCTTTTGGAGGCACTTGAGGCAAATCGCCTCCAGTCGTCGGGGAACCCGGGGGTTGAGTTTGCGGGGGCGCGTCGGCGGCACTTCCCGCGCTTGCCGCAGGGTCTCCTCCACCGTATCGCGCTCGCCTCCGTGGGGCGGCTTGCCCGTCAGCAGATGGTAGAGGACCGCTCCCAGACCGTACACGTCCGTCAGCGGGCCGATCTGTTCGTTTCGGCCTTCCGCTTGTTCGGGCGCCATGTAGTTGGGGGTGCCCACTGGCTCTCCTCGGGTGCCGGCGGCGTTCGCCTTCGACTTAAGGCGGGCCAGCCCAAAGTCCGTCACCTTCGCCGTTCCCTCGTTCGAGAGAAGGATGTTATGCGGCTTGAGGTCGCAGTGGAAGATTCCAAGGTCGTTCGCGTGTTCGACGGCTTCGGCGGCCTGGCGCACCAGTTCGGCGGCGTCTCGCGGGTTCGGCGGCCCCAGCTTCTTGACGAGCGCGGCAAGGTCGCCGCGACTTTCGTACGACATGGAAATGTAAAGCTCGCCGTTGCTGCTTTCCCCGTGCCAACGGAACTGGACGATGTTGGGGTGGGGGTCGTCGCGCAGCCGATTCATCGTCTGCATTTCCGTGAGGAATTGCTCTCGCAACGCGGCGTTCGCCAGGAGATCGCTCCGGATGACCTTGAGGGCGTACTCCTTTTCCGGCAGCAGGGCGTCCCGGGCCTTGAAAACGGTCCCCATGCCGCCTTCTTTGATCTTTTCGATCAGCACATAGTCCCGGAAGCGGCGTGGATCTCCGAGGTCCGGCGCCAGCATCACTTCGATGGTGCGCGGGCGCTCTGGCCGAGCGTTTCTCGTCCGGCCGCTGACGTGCCCTCGGCGACGCTCGACTGATCGACGTTGACCAGGCCGCCGCTCACGGCCACGGCGGGCGCCGGCTTGGGTTCTCCAGGGGACGGAGCGGGGGCGGACGGCTGCTTAGGCTCGTGGGCGGGCATTTTTGGCGCCTCATGCGGTTGAGAGGGGAAAGGAGTAGTTTACCAACCGCCTTTGAGGCGGACAAGCAGGTCGCTCTTGCAGGTCGTGTCTCGGTTCCTTCCGGGAGGGGGCGAGGCGACCTCGCCCCTACGAGATCACCGCGGTAGGGGCGGAGTCCCCAGCCCCCGGAACAGAAATCGAAACGCTACTCGGCGCCCTTCGCGCTTGCGATCCGTGCGCCATCCGGTACGCTGGGGAGTGTCGCTCACTTCCGCCGGCCCGTTCGGGGAGCGCCTCTCTCTTCACGCTCTTCCCCAGGGCCGCGGTTCAACGGCGCGTCCTAGACGCGCCGCGCGGCCGTCCGATCCATACTCCTAGCAGCAGGAGGCGCGCCAAGCCCATGAACCAGCCCGGGGCCAGTTACGAAAGCTCACTGCTGCTGACGCTCGAAGAGATCAGCCAGCTGGTCGCGCACAGCCACGACCCCGCCGAAACGCTGGCCAACATCGTCCGCCTCATCCAGGGCCGATTCCACACCGCCGTCTGTTCCGTCTACGTTTTGCATCCCGAACAGGGCGAATTGGTCCTCAGCGCCACCGTCGGCCTGAAGCGCGAGAGCATCGGCCAGGTCCGCATGCGCCTGGATCGAGGGCCTCACCGGCCTGACCGCCGAGAAGATGGCGCCGGTCATGGTCGCCGACGCCTTCCACGCACCCGCGCTTCAAGTACTTCCCCGACGCCGGCGAAGACCCCTATCACTCCTTCCTCGGCGTGCCGCTCGTCGAGGGCGGCGAATTGCAGGGCGTCCTCGTCGTCCAGACCATGGACCCGCGGACGTTCTCGCAGAACGAGGTCCGCATGCTGGTCACGGTGGCCGCCCAGGTGGCCGCCCTGGTCGGCGACGCCCGCCTGCTGGAGCGGGCGTCGGCCGCCGCCCACGGGCCGCCGCCCGAGCCGCCGCCGCGCTGGAGTCGGAGTCGCCCGTCCTCCGCGGCGTCCCGCTCAGCCCCGGCGTCGGCGCCGGCGAGGCCTACGTCGTGGACGGCTTCGACGAATGGCGCCAGGCCGTGCCGCGCAAGAGCGACGACCCGGAGCGCGAAAAGGGCCGCTTGCACGCGGCGATGGAGGAGGCCCGCGACGAGATCGTCCGCCTCAGCCAGCGCATCTCGGAGCTGGTCGGCGAGGACCACGGCGCCATCCTCCACGCCCAGCTGATGATCCTCCAGGACCGCACCATCGAGGGCGACCTCGCCGCCTGCCTCCGCGGCGGCGCCACGGCCGAGGCCGCCCTGCTCGACACGCTCGACAAGTACGTCGCCGCCTTCCAGAAGCTCTCGACGCCGTTCTTCCAGGAGCGCATGTACGACATCAAGGATGTCTTTCACCGCGTTCTGTGGCGGCTGCGGCCGCGCGGCAGGCGTCGGAGCGCGGCCGGCGAACGGCAGGTGCTGGTGGCGCGCGAGGCGTCGGTGATGGAACTGTTCGCCGCCGACCTGGAGCGGCTGGCGGCGGTCGTGGTGGAGCACGGCGGGCCGCAGAGCCACGCCGCCATCCTGGCCCGCAGCCTCGGCGTGCCGATGGTCGGCCAGGTCGGCGACTTCGCCCGGCTGCTGCATCCCGGCCGGCGGCTGCTGGTGGACGGCACGACGGGCGAAGTCGCGCTCGACCCGCGCCGAGTCGCCGACGCCGCTCCTGACTCCGGGCGCTACGCGACCCGGCTCGCCTGCCGCCGCCCGCCGAGACTCGGGCCGGCTTGCCGCGCGTGGAGGTCAACCTCAACCTGCTCTGCGAGGCGGGGCCGGCCGTGCAGCTCGGCGCCGTCGGCGTCGGCCTGTACCGCAGCGAGTTTCTGTTCCTGGCCCGCCGCACGCTGCCGACCGAGGAGGAGCAGGTCGGCATCTACCGCAAGCTGCTGATCCGCCTGGCCGGCCGGCCGGCCACCATCCGCACCTTCGATCTGCGGCCGGACAAGACGGCGGCCTACGGCCGCATCAACTCGTCGGCGTCGGCGCGGCCCTACGACTGGCGGCTGGTCCTGGAATCGTTGCCGCTCCGACAACTCTTTCACGAGCAGGTGCGGGCGATCCTGCGGGCGGCGGTGCATGGGACCGGCGCGCATCCTGGTGCCGCTGGTGACGCGGAGCGAGGTGCTGGATTTCGTGACGGAAACGGCGGCGACGGCCCGCGAAGAGCTGCAGCGCGAGGGGCTGGAGTTCGCCGCGGACGTGCCGGTCGGGCTGATGATCGAGACGGCGGCGGCGGCGCCGATGGTGGCCGAGTGGGCGCCGCGCGCGGCGTTCTTCGCGCTGGGCACCAACGACCTGACGGCGTCGGCGCTGGGCCTGGACCGCGACGACCCGGCGGCGGCGGCCCAGATGGACCCGCTGCATCCCGGGTCTGCTGCGGCTGCTGGACGGGGTGGTCGACGGCGGCGCACGCGGCGGGCCGGCCGGTGTCGGTGTGCGGCGAGATGGCGGCCGATCCGCTCGGGGCGACGGCCCTGGCGGCGCTGGGCGTGGACTGCCTGAGCGTGCCGGTGACGCAGCTGCCGGCGGCGCGGCAGGGCGTCGCCGGGCTGGATCCGGCCGGGCTGGCGGGGCTGCGGCCGGAGATGCTGGGCCGGCGCACGTCGGCGGACGTGCGTACCCTGCTGGAGGAGTGGAGGCGGCGCAACGCGGCGCCCGGTACGTGATTTGCCGGAATGAAAGATGGAGCGGATCCGTAAAGGGAATAGGCTCCATGGACGAAACGAACGCAAAGCACGCACAGGAATCCGCCGCCAAACATCCGCTCAGCTGGATCCCGGAGTTCTTCACCCTCACGCGACAACCGCCTCCGCAGCCAGGCGCGTCTGCTCGGGACGGCGGTCCTGGTCGGCATCGTGCGCGGGGGTCGCGGCGGTTCTGTTTCACGATCGCCTGTCCAGGTCGTCATGTACTTCGCCCTGTGGGTCGGAGTCGGCTACCTGTCGCCAGCGAGCCGGACCAACGAACACTTTCCCTCCTGGCTGGAGCATCGCCGGCCTGGATGCCGCAGCCGCGCCCGGGTCTCGAACCGTGGTTACTGCTGCTCATTCCCTCGGTCGGCGGCCTGCTGTGCGGCGTCCTGGTCTTCATCGCTGGCCCCGGAGGCCGAGGGCCACGGCACCGACGCGGTCATCGCCGCCTACCACGACCGCAAGGGCAAGATCCGCTACCGCGTGCCGATCGTCAAGACCTTCGCCAGCGCCTTCACCATCGGCACGGGCGGCTCGGGCGGCCGCGGAAGGGCCGATCACCCAGATCGGCGCCGGCTTCGGCTACTTCCTGGCCAGCGTCTTCGGTTTCAGCAACGCCGACCGCCGCGTCCTGCTCGCCGCCGGCATGGGCGCCGGCATCGCCGCCATTCTCCGCGCCCGCTGGCCGGCGCCCTGTTCGCCGCCGAGGTGCTCTACTGGTCGCCCGAGTTCGAGCCGGAAGTAATCATGCCGGCCGGCCTCGCCAGCGTCGCCTCGTACTGCACCTCGGCTGTCTTCATCGAGGACGGCTGCAGCCGCTGTTCAGCACGCCCGACAACATCGATGTTTGAAAATCCCTGGCAGCTCGGGCCGTACCTGCTGCTGGCGGTGAGCATGATCCTGCTGGCGGCGATCTACACGCGGAGCTTCTACGGCTTCACCCACCTGTTCCACCGCGTGCCGATGCCGCGCTGGTTCAAGCCGGCGGTCGGAGCGTGTCTGACTGGCGCGATCGGCGTGGCCCTGCTGTTCGGCTTCGAGGGCTTCGGCTTCGGCGACAAGGGGAGCAAGTACGCCCTGTCGGTGCTGTCGTTCGGTTACGGGTCGCTGCAAGGGGCGCTGAACGGCAATTTGCTGACGGACCTAAACAACAATGCCGCTCGCCGCGGCCGCCATCCTGGCCGCGGTGGCGTTTGGCAAGATCATGACGACCGGTCTGACGATCGGCAGCGGCGGCTCCGGCGGCGTTTTCAGTCCATCGATCGTCATCGGCGGCTGCGGCGGCGGCGCACTGGGCCTGGTCGTCAAGGTCGTCTTGACCAACCTCGGCTTCCCGCAGGTCGCCCCGGAGCCGGCCGCCTTCGCTCTGGTGGGCATGGCCGGCTTCTTCGCCGCCGCCGCCAAGACTCCGTTCTCGATCCTCGTCATCGTCAGCGAGATGACCGGCAATTATAACCTGATCCTACCGTGCTGCTTCGTCTGCACTATCACGTTTCTCTTTTCGGATCGACAATCGCTCTATCAGAGCCAGGTGATGAGTCGATCGCTGTCGCCGGCCCACCAGGGGACCTACGTTCGTGAAGTGCTGGCGGGCCTCCAGGTGCGGCTGTTCCTCGACCCCAACTGGAACGGACCGTTCCTGCACCCGGAAGAGCCGGTCGCCGGCGTCATTTCCCGGTTCAACCCTATGGAAATCGACCTGCTCCCGGTGGTCGATAAGGAGAGTCGCTATCTCGGCTTCGTTAGCCTGGAGGAGCTGTTCGTGGCGATGCAATCGACGAACGCGACGCCGCTGCTGCTGACGGCCGACCTGATGCGGACGGACGTGAAGCCGCTGCGGCCCGAGGACGGCCTGGACCGGGCGATGGAGCTGTTCGCGGAGGGCGACCTGCTGGCGCTGCCGGTGGTGGAGGAGCCGACGAAGCGGGTCGTCGGCGTGGTCAAACGGCACGATGTGGCCGGCGACTACCTGCGGCGCCTGCACGAGCCGAAAAGCGTCATCCTGCCGGCGAGGCGGCCGGCAGGCGGGAAGAAGTGACCGCGTCCTCCCGTTTCGCCGCGACCCGAAGGGGAGCGCAGGGGAAAGCGCTCCCCTTCGGGTCGCGGCGAAACGGGTAGTCGATGTCACGCGCACCCACTCCATTTCTTTCAGGGAGATCCGTCGTGCCTGCGTACTCTCCTTTGCATCGCCTGGCGTTGGTCGCGGCCGTCTTATCCCTCGCGCTCGCCTGCCGGGCGATGGCAGCCGACGCGGCCCGGCCGCCGAACATCGTGTTCATCCTGGCCGACGACCTCGGCTACGGCGACCTCGGCTGCTACGGCCAGAAACGCATCTTGACGCCGAACCTCGACCGCCTGGCCGCGGAGGGCATGCGCTTCACGCAGTTCTACGCCGGCGACACGGTCTGCGCCCTGTTGCGCTGCTGCATCATGACGGGCTTCCACACCGGCCACGCTACGATTCGCGGCAACGCCCTCGTGCCGCTGCGCCCCGGCGACGTGACCGTGGCCCAGCTCCTCAAGGACGGCGGCTACGTCACCGGACTGGTCGGCAAATGGGGTCTCGGCGAAGCGGGCACCACCGGCGTCCCCAACCGCAAGGGCTTCGACTATTTCTACGGCTACCTTAACCAGGTTCATGCGCACAACTACTACCCGGATTACCTCTGGAAGAACCAGGAGAAGGTGACGATCGAGGGCAACATCGTCAAGGACGGCGTGGCGACGAAGCGGTGCAGATGTCGCCCGACCTGTTCACGAAGGAGGCGCTGGCCTTCGTGGAGCGCAACCGCGACAAGCCGTTCTTCCTTTATCTGGCGTACACGACGCCGCACGCCAACGACGAGCGCGGGGCCAAGGAGGGCAACGGCATGGAAGTGCCGGACGACGCCCCGTACTCGGATAAGCCATGGCCGCAGGTGGAGAAGAACTACGCGGCGATGGTGACGCGGCTCGACGCCGAGGTGGGCAAGCTGATGAAGCGCTTGAAGGATCTCGATCTGGACGAGAATACGATCGTCTTTTTCAGCAGCGACAACGGACCGCACAAGGAGGGGGGACAGGATCCCCAATTTTTCGACAGCGCGGGTCCGCTGCGCGGCATCAAGCGCGACCTGACGGAGGGCGGCATCCGCGAGCCGATGATCGTGCGCTGGCCGGGCAAGGTGAAGGCGGGGGTCGTCACCGACCAGGTCGGCGCCTTCTGGGACTTCCTGCCGACGGCCGCCGACCTGGCCGGCGTGAAGGCGCCGGCGGGCCTGGACGGCGTGTCGCTGGCGCCGACGTTGCTAGGGAGCGGCAAGCAGGCGCAGCACGAATTCCTCTACTGGGAGTTCCACGAGCGCGGCTTCCAGCAGGCGGTGCGGATGGGCGATTGGAAGGCGATCCGTCTCAAAGTGGGCGGCCCGCTGGAACTGTACGACCTGAAGACGGACATCGGCGAGGCGCATGACGTGGCCTCCGACCATCCCGACGTGGTAGCGAAGATCGAGGAGTATTTGAAGGGGGCGCGGACGGAGTCGGCCGATTTTCCGATCAAACCTCTGAAAGGTAAGACAGACGGTAAATGATGCTGTTTTGGCAGCGTCCGGAACGGGCGGCTTGGCCTTCCGCTTCACGTCCGGGGGGCGATATACTCGCCCACGCCCTCGTCATTTTTCGAGAGGACCGCGATGCCGACGGAAACGCCTCGAATCCTTCTCGGGGTCCAGTATTACGCTGCGGCAGAGGAATACGTCCGCAGACTTCCTTTTGAACAGGTTATGGAGGCGATGTCGCAGGCGAAGCAACGTGAGATTACGCTGGGCAGTCTGGCCCTGGTGCGAGCGCGCCGGCCGGGCGTGCAGGTTTTCAATGAGCTATTGGTCCAGTATCCGCTGCCAAGCCGCAAGAAGCCCGGACAGGTCGTGCCCGACAACATGGTTGTGATCCACCCGGAGCCGATCCTGGCGGAAGGCAGCTACGACATGCCCTTGCAGCCGATCGGCCCCCTCTGGGTGCTGGATTACGTTTCCTTGCAAAACCGACGCAAGGATTATGAGGGCAACATGCGCAAGTACGAGCACGAGCTGAAAGTGCCGTACTACCTGCTGTTCGCGCCCCACGAACAGGAGGTGACGCTCTATCGGCACACGGGGGAGCGTTACGCCTCGGTTCCGGTCAACGAGCAGGGGCGACTGGCCTTGCCGGAAATGGAACTGGAGATGGCCTTGCTGGACGGCTGGGTCCGCTACTGGTTTCGCGGCGAACTGTTGCCGTTGCCTGGCGAGCTACTGTCCACGGTGGACGAGCTGGGCCGACAGCTGAGTGAGGTGCGGCGTCAGCGCGATGCGGAACAGGAACGGCGCATAGCTTCCGAGATGGAAACGGCGCGTCTACGGGCCGAACTGGAAGCCCTGCGCCGACGGACTGGGGAGGACAAGTGACCGGCTGATTTGGCTCCGGCCGGGGGCGGCCATCGGATTCTCTCGCCGCTGCCCCCGGCCGTTCTACTGTCGCGCCGGCGGCTATTTGTTGTCGTTCGTCACATCCACCAGGACCGCCGTCGTGTTGCTCAGGATGGTGACCTGCACGTCGTTATTGACTTCCTTGACCGTAACCAGATCCACGAACAGAACCAGTGGGCCGGTGAAGGGCTTGTCCTTGTTGTCCTTGTTGATGGGCGAGAAGGAGAAATGGATGGTGTTGTCTTCCGGCAGTCCGTTGTCAAAGTACTGGAAGCTCGACGACGTGGATTGCCCGACCATGTAGGACAGCCGCACCGCCACTTGCTCCGTCGGCTTCGTCGCTGCCTTGATTTTCACCGTGCCGGTGACTTTGGCGCCGCCGTCCAGGTTCGGGGCGCCGTCGATCTTCGGTGTTTGCAGCTTCACCAGGGCGGGTGACTCTCGCCGGTCCAGGTGCTTCGTTCCGGTCGAGACGTCGATGCTCTTGTTCCCGACGCCCAGCGCCGTGGCCTGGTCGTCGGTCAACTCGAAGGCGAAGAACTGGCCGGCCCAGATGTTCAGCTGATAGGGCGTGTCGGCTTTCGTCAGGCCCCCGCCGATCGTGAGTGACAGGTTGTTGACCTTGTCGATCTGCGAATCGATCTGATCGGTCATGTCGCGCACGAGCTGGCTGTCCGGGCCGAAGCGGTTGTTGGCCTTGAGCCAGGCGACGGCCTGGTCGTGCGCCGAGGCGGATTGGTCGTCCGCCCCCAACACCGCCGCCCCTCCCAGCAGCACGCTGAAGGCGGCCGCCGTCCAAGCAAGTTTCATACGACTGTCCTCCTTCGATGCGGTTTCCGTTCGGCGGCGTTCAACGCCGCGCGGCTTGAACCATCCCCCTCCCCCAGGACCATACGGGGCCGGAGAACCGGGATCGATTATCGAACGCGGGGCGCGGCGTGTCAAAGCATTATTATTTCGATCCCAGTCCCGAGTTCTCGGCGCCTTGCTCGTCCAGGGGCATTCCGAGCCAGAGGTGAACGTGGTCGTCGTCGCCGGCCAGGGCCAGACGCTTGTGGTCCGGGCTGAACGCCGCCGCGAGAAACTCCGTCCCTTGCCGGCCCCGCGCCGACAGGTTGAGCAGAGGCCGGCCGACGATCGGGGCCCATATCCGCACGCTCCGGTCCTCGGCGGTGGAGATCAGCTGCCGCCCGTCGGGGCTGAAGGTCACGCCGCGAACGGCGGCGGTGTGGCCGCGAAGCGTACACGCCTCCTTGCCGGTCGCCGGATCCCAGACCTTCAGAGTGTGGTCCCAGCTGGCCGAGACCAGGCGCAGGCCGTCCGGGCTGTAGATCACCTTGCCGACCGCGTCCGTGTGGCCCGAAAGGGTGTACACTTCCTTGCCGGTCGTCGCGTCCCAGACCTTCACGGTTCCGTCGGCGCCGCCCGAAGCGAGATGTTTTCCATCTGGGGCGAACGCCACGCTGAGAACGCGGTCGTCGTGCCCCTCCAGCGTCTGCACCTCGTCGCCGGTCGCCGGATCCCAGATTCCGCACGACGTGGTCGTCGCCGGCCGACACGAGGCGTTTGCCGTCCGGGCTGTAGGCTACGTCATTGACGGCGGCGGTGTGCCCCCGCAGGATGCGCTCGGCCTTGCCGAGGGTCAGATCCCAGATCCGCACCGTTCGATCCGCCCCGACCGAGGCGAGGTGTTTGCGATCCGGGCTGAACGCCAGGGCGTAAACGCTCTTGGTATGGCCCTTCAGGGTAAGCTCTTCCTGACCCGAGGCGGTGTTCCAGACCTTCACCGTGCGGTCATAGGAGGACGAGGCCAGGCGGTCGCCGTCCGGGCTGAACGCTACGTCGGAGACGATGTCCGAGTGGCCGGCCAAATTGACCGACTCCTTGCCGCTGTGGTCGGTCCAGACCCGCACCGTCCCATCGGCGCCGGCGGAGGCCAGGTGCTCGCCGTCGGGGCTGAACGTCACGGCGTAGACCGCGTCGGCGTGTCCCTGGAGGACGGTTTCCTCCTTGCTGCCGGCCACATTCCAGATCCGGATCGTCCGATCCGCGCTGGCCGAGGCGAGGGTCTTGCCGTCTGGGCTGAACGCCACGCCGTAGACCTTGCTGGTGTGGCCGCTCATGAAGTGGAGCTGTTCGCCGGTGTCCGCGTTCCAGACCTTGATCGGCTCGTTCCAGCCCACCGTGGCCAGGGTCTTGCCGTCGGGTCTGAAAGCGATCCCATAAATGAAGAATGGGTCGGCGCCGGAGAAGCTAACTTTCTCCGCGCCGTTGGCGGGATCCCAAACTTTGATGTCATGGTCGCTGCCGGCCGAGGCGATGCGTCGGCCGTCCGAACGGTAGGTCAGGCACAGGACCGGCTCGGTGTGTCCCCTGAAGACGGCCTCAGTCTCGCCGTCGGCCGAGTCCCAGACCCGTACCGTGTTGTCCTTACCGCCCGCGGCGATGTGTTTGCCGTCCGGGCTGTAGGCCACACAGGTGACGGCGCCCTCGTGCCCTTCCAGACGACGCTCCTCCTTGCCGACGTCCAGGGCCCAGATCCGCACCGTCCCGTCGTCGCCGGCCGAGGCCGCGTGTCGGCCGTCGGAGCTGTACGCCACGCCGTTGACCCGGCCGGCGTGTCCGCGCAGCGTGAGTTCCGCCCGGCCGGTGACGGCGTCCCAGGTTCGCACCGTTCCGTCGTCGCCGCCCGAGACGAGGGTCTTACCGTCCGGGCTGTACGCCACGCACCGGGCGGCCCCATCGTGGCCGAGGAGGGTAAGGAGGCTGCCCTCATACCGCCGTCGAAGGTAGTACCATTCCCAGTCGCGCAGCCGCGACGGACACTGATTGAGCAGATCGCGGGCGCCGTTCGCGTTGTCGTCCGCCCACTCCCAGTGCGCCAGGCCGAGGGTGTTCCAGTACAGGTTCGTTTCGGCCTGGCGCAGCTCGTCCTGGGCGCGTTCCTTCTGGGTTTCGGCGTCCGCGCGGGCGTCGGCGGCCCGCGCCTCGGCGGCCTTCGCCTGCCGCTCCGCCTCGAGGGCGGCCTGCTCCGCCGTGACCGCCTCCTGGCGTCGGCTCTCGGTTCGCTGCTGCTCCTGGCCGATCAGCACGGTGCTGACGCCGAGCGCCGCCGCCGCCGTCAGCAGCACGGCCACGGCCCCCGCCACGGCCGCCGTCCGCCGCCGCGCCCAGCGGGCCAGCCGCGCCCCCAGCGGCTCACGATACGCCGTCACCACCTCGTCCGCGGCCCACCGCTCCAGATCCTTCGCCATCTCCTGCGCCGTGGCGTAGCGGTCGCCCGGCCGCGGCGCCATCGCCTTATTGCAGATCGCCTCCAGCGCCCGCGGCGCGTCGGGGCGCACCTGCCGGACGGGCCGATACTGGCCGGTCTGGGCGTCCTCCAGCGACCGAAAGGGGGCTTCGCCGGTCAGGAGGTGATACAGCGTCGCGCCCAGGCTGTAAATGTCGCTGGCCGGCCCGACCCGGTTCCACAATCCCGCGGCCTGCTCCGGGCTCATATAGCCGATCGTTCCGGCCGTCGCCCCCAGCTGCGTTTCCGAGTCGCCGGCGCGAACCGGCAGCGGCAAGGTCTTCTCGGGGCCGGGGCCGGGCGCCTCCGTCGGCCGGAACGACTTGGCCAGGGCCCAATCGACCACGAGCGTCTCGCCGTACTTGCCCAGCATGATGTTGGCCGGCTTGACGTCGCGGTGGACCACGCCCTTGCTATGGGCGTAGGCGAGCGCGTTGCACGCCGCCGCCAGCCGATTGAGCAGCTGCCGCAACGCCAGGCGCCGCTCGCCGGACGTGCCGACGGCGCGATGAGCGGCCGCGATCGCCGTGCGGAAGTCCTCGCCGCGGATGAAGCGCATGGCGTAAAACGGCTGGCCGTTTTCGTCCACGCCCAGGCCGTAGACGGGCACGACGCCGGGATGCTCCAGTCGGCCGGTGATCTCCGCCTCGCGGACGAAGCGCTCGCGGCAGTCGGGAACGTCAGCGGCGATCTTCTGGATGCGCTTGAGTGCGACCTCGCGGCCCAGCTCACGGTCGAGGGCCACGTACACGTCGCCGAGTCCGCCGCTGGCGTGGTGGCGAATCTCCTGGTAGCGGGTGGACGGCAAGGCCGGCGCCTCCGTCGGGGGCGGGATCGAAGGCCCCAGGTCGTTCAGCGTGCTTGGCGTCCCCGCTTGGATGTCGTCCGACATGGGCTTTTCCTCCACCGGCTGAGCAGGCGGGGCGCCCGCCGTGCTGCCGTGATTGCGTCTTACAGCAAGCCGCGCGCTTCCTCCTGGCACGCCCTGGCCCGCTCGACCATCCCCAGGCCGCGATAGCATTTCACCAGATCCGACAAGGCGGCCGCATAGTCCGGCCGCGACAGCAGCGCCTGCTGCCGCTGGGCGTCGCGCAGCTGCTCCAGGCAGTCCCGCGCCGCCGCCAGATCGCCGCGGCCGAGGAACGCTTGGCCCAGCATCCGCAGCGTCCGGGCGCCCTTCCGGTCGAGGACGACCCACTCCGGCGGCCGGTGGACGTCCAGCCGGTCGATCGCCTCGTCGTACTTCTTGCCCGCCAGGAATCGGCGCGCCTCGCGGAACAGCTGGTCCTCCGCCTCGTCGGCGGGCGCCGGGACCGCTCCAGCCGGTTCACACCGACCGCTCGCCGACGCCGGCTCCGGCAAAGGCGGTTCGCCGCCAGCCTCGCATGTCTCGATGGCGGCCAGCAGCTTGCCGGCGTCCGGGAGGCGCCGCGCCGGGTCGATCTCCAGGCAGCGCAGGATCAGCGCGTCCAGCCAGCGGTAGTCATTGCGGATCTCATTTTGCACGTCCGACGGCGGCGGGAAGCGCAGCGATTTCTTCAGTTCGTAGTGCTGATCGCGGTGGTCCTTCTGGTCGTCGGTGGACCACGCGGCGGTCAGGTGCGGGCCGCCGCCGGTGAACAGCTCGTACATCAGCAGGCCGAGGCTGTACACGTCCGAGGCCGGCGTGGAGCGGCCGAGGACGGTCTCCGGCGCCATGTAGGTGAAGGTGCCCATCGCGCCAGGAGCGAAGCCGAGCCGGCGGTCGGCGTAAGAGGCCAGGCCGAAGTCCACGACGCGCACCACGCCGCGGCGGTCCACGAGGATGTTGTCAGATTTGAGGTCGCGGTGGACGGCCCCCTGGCCGTGGACCAACGCCATAGCCCGACAGATTTGCTTGATGCAGCGCAGGCCGATGCCCACGCCGACGCGACCCGCCGCGCGCATGTGCGCCAGCAGCGGCGCCCCCTCGACATACTCCATGACGATGTAGGCGCGGTCCTCATGTTCGGGCAGCAGGCCCATGTCGAAGATCTGCACGAGATGGCGCCGGCCGTCGTGGTCGCCGGCCGCGAGGATGCGGGCCAGCATGATGGCGTCGCCGAACAGGTGCGGCGCCGTCTCCGGGCTGAGGCCGGTCTGGCGCGACACCTTGACGGCTACGGGCCGCACGAACTGGCCGCAGAAATATTGCTCGGCGCGGAAGACGGCGCCGAACGCGCCGCCGGCCCGCACCTCCACCAGCCGGTATTTGCCGGCGAGGGTCTGGCCGAGCAACCGTTGCTCGAATGGCGGAGTGCGTTCCACGGCACGCCTCGGCGCGGGACAGGGGGGAATCCGAATGTCTATTGTACCGCTTCCAGCTTCGATCAGAGCCGCGACCGTAAGGGAGCGGGTCGAAATCCGCTCCCTTACGGTCGCGGCTCTGAAAACTCCTCCGCGTCACGGCGCCAGCGACGCGAAGCGGCGCAGCACGCGCGGCAGAAACGGCAGCGAATAGCGAGGGATGGGACGGAGAGAATAAGTCCCCTTGCCGAGAACGTCGCCCGCCGCCAGCAGGCCGCTCTCGACGGCGGGGCCGATGCCCTCGGCCAGGTCCTGCGTCGCCAGGCCGGCCGCATCGCCGATGAGGAAGGCGTTCCCCTTTTCGCGCGCTTGCGGCGCCGGCCGACGTAATATGAGTATCCCTTCGGCTCCGGCGGCGCCTCGGAGAGACAGCCCTCCTTGCGCAGCAGGCCGACGAAATCATCCCAGAGCCGGCCGCGGTCCCACTTCTCCAGCCGCGAGCGCCGGCCGCCGAAGCCGACGTTGACGGCGTTCGTCTTGGGGACGTACCAGGCATAGCCCCACGACTCGGCGTAGGGAAACCACAGCACGCAGGCCGGGTTGCGCACCGGCGTTTCGAACTCCACCTCCTGCGTGACGATCAGCTCGCCCCGATCCGGCTCGAACAGCGCCTTTTTCACCGGGCAATTCGTGCCGCCCGCTCCGACGAGAAAGCGGCAGCGGAAGGCGCCGTCGATGACGTAGCCGTCGCCGTCGGTCGCCACGTCGCGCACGGTGTGCTGGACCACTTCGACGCCGCTGCGCCGCAGCAGCCAGGCGTCGAACTCGACGCGACGAATCGAATACTGCACGGCCGGCACGGTTCGCGCGCGGCGTCGGCCGCGGCCGAAGAAGACCTTCAACGTCTCCAGCTTGACCATGCCGTGCGGATAGTCGGCCGGGTCGATGGCGAGGTCGCTCAGCACCTTGGGCGTCACCCAGCCGGCGCAGAGCTTGAGCCGCGGCATCGTCTTCCGCTCAAGCACCAGGCACTCGCGGCCGGCGCGACGCAGCTCCCAGGCGCAGCTGCTGCCGCCGGGACCGCCGCCGACGATGATGGTTTCGACTTCGCGCATCGGGCCAGTCCTTAGTTACGAGTGACAAGGTGAGCAGCAAATCACCTTGTCACCTTGTCACTCGATTCACCAGCCGATCGCTCATACACAAGAGCCCGCGTCCGCGGAATGGCGTTGCTCGCCGCGGGGGCGAAGACGACCTGGAACAGCTGG
This sequence comes from uncultured Planctomycetaceae bacterium, assembly GCA_963771935.1. Taxonomy (GTDB): domain Bacteria; phylum Planctomycetota; class Planctomycetia; order Gemmatales; family Gemmataceae; genus UBA4732. Next base: position 39,938 of record CAVYVK010000003.1, read on the forward strand.
ATCGGCCCGGCGGTGAAGCTCGCCTTCGACGCGGCCAGGTAAAAGCGGTAGGCCCGCACCAGCCGCTTGTCGAACATCTGCTCGATCCGGTCGGTGTGGGCCTCGAACCGTTGCAGCCAGTGCTCGATGGTCCTGGCGTAGTGCAGGCGCAGGTTCTCCACGTCCAGGACGGAGAAGTCGCACGGCTCGAAGACGGCCATCATCTCGCTGAGGCTGGGCATGTACGACCCGGGAAAGATCCGCTTTTCCAGCCACGGACTGGTCGGCTCCGGGAAATTGCGGCCGATGGAATGAACCAGGCCGCGGCCTTCCGGCTTCAGGCTGCGGCGGATGACGCCGCCCAGCTCGCGGTAGTGCTCCTTGCCGACGTGCTCCAGCATCCCGACCGAAACGAAGGCGTCGAAGCGTCCGCTGATGTTGCGATAGTCGTCCTCGATGTACTCGACTCGGCCGTCCAGCCCCTCGGCCCTGGCGCGCTCACGGGCGTAGCGGATCTGCTCATGCGAGATGTTGAATGCCTTGACCTGGACGCCGTAGTGTTTGGCCATGTGCAGGGCTAGCGCGCCCCAGCCGCAGCCGGCCTCGACGACCGTCTCTCCCGGCCGCAGCCAGACCTTGCGGCTGACGTGGTCCATCTTGGCCGCCTGCGCCTCCTCCAGCGTCGCGTCGGGCGTGGGGAAGTAGGCGCAGGTGTAGACCATCTGCTCGTCGAGCCAGAGCTTGTAAAAGTCGTTTCCGAGGTCGTAATGGTGGGAAATGTTGTGACGCGAGCGTTTCAGGCTGTTGGCGCTGGGCCGGAGCCGCCATCCCATGAGGCAGCGGCGCACGAACTCGACGGAGGCCGGCGCTCTCGGCGCCCGGAACACCGCCTCGAGGAAGGCGACGAGATCGCCCTCCAGCTCGATGCGGCCGTCGCTGTAGCCGTCGCCGAAGCCAAGGTCGGGGTTCATCATCACGCTGAGGAAGGCGGCGCGCTCACGGAAGCGGATGCGGGCGATCGGGACGCCGGGCGCCGTGGCGAACTCCTCGCCGTTCCAGAGTGTGATGTAAAGAGGGGTGGCAAAGGTCGGAAAAAGGCGGCGGAACAGCCGTTCGAAAAAGCGCGGCCGCGCGGAGGGGGCTGGGCCGTCGGGCGCGCCGTGGGCGCGCCCTCGACGAAACCGTTGGTGTGGACGGTCGATTCGCGCATCGGACTAGGGTTCATGGCAGCAATCCGGGGCCGCTGTCTGGGGTGAAGGAAGCGACGGTTCTCCGCCGAACCGCGTCTTTCTGAGGGATACAATAGGACGCGGGGCGTCGGGCGTCCGCCCACTTCTTCGATTGCGTCGCCCGCCGGTGCGGACGGGTCCGCTATAATCCGAGGGTGGCCTGCCTCGTCGTTCCGATCCTCTTTAATCCATGCAGCCGGCCGCCTCATGACCCAAGAGAACCTCTCGCCTCTACCCTCGCCCGTCCAGGATCCCCCGGCAACCGTCCGTCTCGACGCCGTCCCAAGGCCGTCCGCCGCCATCCGCTATGGGCTGGGCGTCGTGACGGCCCTGCTCCTGGCCTGGGCCGTCGTCGGCGCCTATGGGAAGGTCTTCGACTGCGGGTTCGTCAATTACGACGACGACCAGTACGTCTACAACAACCCCCACGTACAGGCCGGCCTGACTCTCGACGGCGTCCGGTGGGCGCTCACCAGCACGGACACCGTCAACTGGTATCCGCTGACCTGGATGTCGCTGGAGCTGGATTCGTCCCTGTGGGGCGGCGTCGGCAAGGCGTTCGGCTTTCACCTGACCAATCTCCTCCTGCATATCGCGGATACGCTGCTGCTGTTTTGGGTGCTGACGCGCATGACCGGCCGGCTCGGCCGCAGCGCCGTCGTGGCCGGACTGTTCGCGCTGCACCCGCTGCACGTCGAATCGGTGGCCTGGGTGACGGAGCGCAAGGACGTGCTGAGCGCCCTGTTCTGGATGCTGGCGCTGGCCGCCTACGTCTGGTACGCGGAACGGCCGCACTGGGCGCGCTACCTGCTCGTCGTGCTGGCTTTCGCGCTCGGCCTGACGGCCAAGTCGATGCTGGTGACGCTGCCGTGCGTGCTTTTCCTTCTGGACTACTGGCCGCTGCGGCGTTATCCCGGCCTTGCCCCCCGTGACGCCGACGGCGGCGGATCGGCGCCCGGCTTCCGCTTCGCTCGCTCGTCCTGGCGCCGACTCCTCGTGGAAAAGATCCCGCTGTTCGTCCTGTCGGCCGCCTCCACGGCGATCACGATATACGCCCAGCAAAAGGGCGGCGAATCCAACCCCCTGAGTGAGATGAAGGTTCGCATCGGAAACGCCCTCATCTCCTATGTCACCTACATCGGCAAGACGGTCTGGCCGGTCGGCCTTGTGCTCTACTACCCGTTTCCCAGGGAGGTCCGAGGAGGGCATGTATCTCCTTTCGAGGCGATCATGGCCGGGCTGCTGCTGCTGGGCGTCACGATCGCCGTGCTGGCGGCGGCGCGGCGGCGCCCGTACCTGGCCGTCGGCTGGTTCTGGTTTGTGGGGACGCTGGCGCCGGTGATCGGCGTGATCCAGGTGCTCGGCGATTACGCCCTGGCGGATCGCTTCACCTACATCCCGCTGATCGGGCTGTTCCTCGCCGTGGTGTGGGGCGCGGCGGACGGGCTGGCCCGCGCGGGGCGCGGCCCTGGATGGCGGCGGCCGCGGCGGTCGTCGTGCTGGCCGGCTTCGCGGCCGGGACGTGCCAGCAAGTCGGCTACTGGCACGACAGCCTCACGCTCTGGACGCACACTCTGGAAGTGAACCCCCGCAATCACCTGGCCTACAACAACATCGGCCATTTCCTCTATATGAGAGGAGAGAATGACGAGGCAGAGAAGTATTTCCGCAAGGCCATCGAGTGCGACCCTTCCTTCGCCCTGGCCCATTTCACCCTCGCCTGGCTGCTGGCGAAGGAAGGGAGGGGGCCGGAGGCCGCCGACGAGTACCGCACGGCCGCGAACTTGCTTCCGGGATACGCGGAGTATCAGTACAATGCGGGTTATGCGCTCTTTTTCTACCAGGGCAAAGCCAAGGAGGCGATGACGTACCTGGAGGCGGCCGTGCGCATCGCGCCGGACTATTACGAGGCGCACCGAGACCTTGGTTGGGCGCTCTTTCAGACGGGAGACGGGGATGGGGCGCTGCGGCAGTACCGGGAGGCCTTGCGGATCAACCCGAAGTCGGCGGAAGCACATGACTATCTCGGCCGGACGTTGCTGTCTCAGGGAGACGTGGACGGGGCCGTCGCCGAGTTTCACGAGGCGCTCGCGATCGATCCGACCTACGGCAACGCCCACTATTTCCTGGGCGAGGCCCATCGTGCAGCAAGGCAAGGTAGTGGAAGGGGCCGCGGAACGGGCGGAGGCGCAGCGGCTGTGGCAAGCGTCGGGGGAGCGGCGCTGACGCCCACGCGGCGGCTTTGCAAGCCGTTCGCCCGTCGCAAGGCGTTTCGGCCGACTGCAAGGAATTTCCGGCGACAGGCGGGGTTCGCTGCGAACCTCGCCTGTCGCCTTTTTCGTTGACAACAGACCAGGTGCATCTACAATGAACATTCCAAAATCTCGCCTTGAGAAACGAGCGGCCGGTATCGGAGACTTTCTTCGCAGGGATTTTCTCTCCAGGGATTTTCTCTCCAAGGATTTTCTCAGCCGTCGTCGGCCGGAAAAGCGAAGGGAGCCGCCCATGACGATTAGCGCCGCCTGCATTTGCGAGGGGGTAGGCCAGAGCATCATACTCGCTATTTCGGATCGCATGATTACATACGGGGACACCGAATTTGAACCCGAGCAACCCAAGATAACGGCGCTCGCGCCTAGGATCGTGTGTCTCTTCGCGGGACACCGCGACTTTCACCAGATGATCGTCTCAGCCACTAAACGGTCAGCCGACGCGGACGGCGTGAAGGCCGTGGCTGAGGCAGCGGAACTGTACGCCTCGCACTACGTGGCGCTTCGGCGAAGGCGCGCGGAGCAGAAATACCTAGTGCCTCTGGGCCTGACTACCGAAACGTACTTGTCGAGGCAGCGCGAACTGGCCCCCGAATTGGTCGCATCACTCACGGGGCGAATGCTGGACGAGACGCTGGGGGTAGAGGCGATCATAGCGGGCACGGACGGGGACGGAGCGCACATCTTCACGGTCGGCGTAGAGGTCGGCGAAGTCTGCTCTGTGGTTTGCCACGACAGCCGTGGTTACATGGCAATCGGCGCCGGCCATCGACACTTTGAGGCGCAGTTCATGTCTCGCGGCTACACGGCGGGATGGGGGTCTCTGAGCGCCCTGATGCTGATGTATTCAGCTAAGAGAAGGGCAGAGGCTTCGCCGGGGGTTGGTTCGGGGACCGACGCCATGTACGTCAGCGACGCCCTTCACCCATTCCCACCGGAGCGCCTTGAAAGTCTGGACCGCTACAGCAGAGAATTCGACCAGTCGGTCGATAAGGCGCGCCGAGAGATCATTAACAGGATGGCTGCCGATCCCGCCTGGTCTGTTGACGGCGCGCCTCCTCTGCCACCCGCGCCGCCCGCGTTGCCGTCTCCTTGAGCGGTCGCAAGGCGCGGTTGATCGCTTGACTACCAATGGGTAGACTTGAGGTATGGCCGCCACGAAAGCCAAGCCTGAATCCGTCGCCTCCCTGCGCGAGAAACTTCGTCAAGCCGCCAAGGACAGCGGCATGACGCAGGAGGAAATCGGCCTGCGCATGGGCTTCCCCAAGAGCAGCGCCCGCCAGGCCGTGTCTCGTCTGCTGAACCCGGAAGCCGACCACGACCCCCGCCTCTCGACACTTCTCTCTTTCGCCGGCGCACTCAACCGGCCGCTGAAAGACCTGCTCTAGCCAACCACGGTAGGCGAAAAAACCCTAGAAAATCCATGAAATCTGTCAACGCTAACGTTGACACGCCCTCTCCGATTGTCTACACTCGCGCAGACGTGAACGCAAGTTCAGGAGAGCGGCCGATGGACATGAAAGAGCTGCGCGGCCTTGAGATTGCGGCCCGTTGCCGGATCGGCTTCAAGGACGGAGCGTGGATCGTCCCCAGCCAGTCCGGCCACGGAACGTACCGCGTCCATCTGACGGCTCGCGGCGATTCGTGCGAATGCGAGGACTACCAGCTCACCGAACAGCCGTGCAAGCACGTCCACACGGCCCGTCTGGTGCGCTCCCGCGACCACGGCGGCCGGACGCCCAAGATGGACCTGGAGAACGTTCCGAAGCGGAAGACCTACCCGCAACCGTGGGCCGCGTACAACCTGGCGCAGAACACGGAGAAGCACCGCTTTCAGGAGTTGCTGGCCGACCTGTGCCGTGGGATTGAGGAGCCGCCGCCCATACCCGGCAAACGCGGCCCGAAGCCGCACCTGATGCGGGACGCTGTGTTCGCGGCCGCGCTTAAGGTCTACAGCACGTTCTCGACGCGCCGGTTCCAGTGCGACCTGACGGACGCCCACGACGCCGGCTACCTGACGGTTGACGTGCCGAGTATGATGATTTGTTTCTTCCTCCAGAACCCGGCCCTGACGCCGATCCTCCAGCGGCTCATTGTCGTGTCCAGCCTTCCACTCAAGGCCGTGGAAACGGTCTTCGCGCCAGATTCGACCGGGTTCAGCGTCGGCCGCTTCGTCCGCTGGTATGACGAGAAATACGGACGCGAACGCTCCGGCAAGGATTACGTCCGGGCGCACGCCATCTGCGGCGTGAAGACCAACATCGTGACCGCCGCCGAAGTCCCGGACAAGTCGGTCGGCGATTCGACCATGTTCAAGCCGCTGGTGGAAACGACGGCCGAAAACTTCACGGTCAAGGAAGTACCGGCCGACAAGGCATACCTGTCCCACGACAACCTGGCGCTGGTGGAGAAGTGCGGCGGGACCGCGTTCGTGCCGTTCAAGAGCAACAGCACGTCGGGCGAGCCGGAAAGCCTCTGGCAGAAGATGTACCACTATTTCCAGTACCGAAGGGCGGAGTTCCTCCAGCACTACCACCAGCGGAGCAACGCCGAATCGACGTTCAGCGCCGTCAAGCGGAAGTTCGGTGACGCGGTGCGGAGCAAGAGCGACACGGCGATGAAGAATGAGGTCTTATGCAAGTTCTTGTGTCATAATATCTGCTGTGTCATCATGGAACAGTGCGTCCTTGGGATCGACGCGGAGTTCTGGCCGGAGCAAGGCGCGGCCGAAGCGGATGGCGGCCCGGACGTGCTGGGATTCCCGGCGGTATAATGCCCTGCAAGGATTTTCCATCGTCTGCAAGCCAATTCGCCTTGCGGGAGCCAACTACTTGCAAAGCCCCCACGCGGCCCAAGATTCATACGGCTTGCAGACGCCGCTGCGTCTCGCCGATCGCCTGCTCAATGATCCGCTGGCGGGGGCCGGCGATTTCCGCCAGGCGCTTGCGCGCCTCCCGGAGCGAATAGATGCTTTTCACCCCCAGCGCCCGCATTTCCAGGTGCTGCTGGATGCACGCGAGCGCCTCCTCCGGCTCGCCAAGCCGGTGCAGGCAACCGGCCGCGGAATAGAGGCAATCCGTCAGGAGGGCGGAGGCCCAGTTGATCCCTTCACCGCATTCCTCTTCGGCTAACCTCTTCGGTCCCAGGGCAAAGAGGATCTTGTAGATTTCGAGCGCCTTGCGGTCCTGTCCGAGCATCTCCAGCGTCGAAGCGAGATCCCAGAGAACCAGCGGACAGTGGGGACGCAGCTTGTACGCGCGGCGGGAGAGCCGCAACGCCTTCCGATAATCACGCTCCTCGTAGTAGGTTGTGCCAAGGCGGGTGAGCAGCCAATGGTTGTTCGACTCGTCCTTCAGTCGCGGTTCCAGCAGCGCGGGCCTGCGCCACCGGCCGGCCTGAAACAGCTTGTTGATTCGATCCGAAAAGGTCACGTCAGCCTTCCTCCGACTGCGGCCGTCGGCGTTTCCGTTGGGAATGGCCGCGCCGTTTGTCGCCCTTCTCGCCCCCCGCGTCCCTCTTCTGTCGCGCCTGGCCTTTCTAGTGCTTTTCTTCGGTCGAGGGGCGGGCGCGTTTCTTGTGTTCTCCCATGAGCGACCGCTCAGTAGTCGATATCGAGACTCGGCAGATCCGCCTTCAACTCCTTCACGCCCGTCGCCGTCACCGACGTGGAATGCACCTTGAGCGCCGTCAAACCCTTCAGAGCGGCCAACTCCTTCAGGCCGGCGTCCGTCACCTTAGTCCCGCCGAGGTACAGCGCCTGCAGACCCCTCAGCCGGACCACTTCCTTCATCCCCGCGTCCGTCACGCAGGTGTCGTTCAGGTACAGCTTCCGCAGGCTCGGCAGCGCCGTCAGCTCCTTCAGGCCGGCGTCCGTCACCGGCGTGAACGACAGCGCCAGCACCTGAAGCCGCTTCAGCGGCGCCAGCTCCTTCAGGTCGGCGTCGGCGGCCTGGCTGAAACCGAGATGGACCTCGACCACCGGCTTGCCCGGCCGATCCTCGTCGCGAGTCACCGTGCCGCCCATCCGTTCCACCGCCGCCACGGCCTTCGCCTCCGCGTCCGCCGACCAGCCGCCGTCGGCCAGCACCCACGAGCCGGCCCCTTCGCCCGTGAACACCGGCGCCTGGTCCGCGTTCATCCGCGTCCGCACGTACTCCTTCGTCTGCCGCCGCACGTAGCCGACCAGGTCGTCCAACGTCACGGCCCCCTTGGGGTTGGCGTCGCCCTCCCAGCCTGGATCAGATAGTGAAAGAACACGCTATGGCCCAGGTGGCCGTCGCCCCAGCTCGGCTGGCCGGCCGCGCAGCTGAACAGCACGGCGACCCCTCGCGGCACGTCCTCGCGCTTTTGCAGCAAGTTCTCCAGCCCCAGCAGGCCGGGGCCGGGAAGCGAGTCGCAGCGGCAGGCGTTCACCACCAGGAACTTGCGCCGGGCCGGGCACGCGCTGAGAAGGTCGTACACGTCGGCCAGTGACAGCAGCGAATTCTTGTCGTCCGGCCGGGCGTCGGCCGGGCAGAAGTAGCCGTGGTCGTCGTCGCGCAGTCTCATGCCGTGGCCGGACAAAGCCACCAGCGCGAAGTCGTCGGGCTTGAGGCTCGACAGCTGCTTTTGAAGCTCTTTGAGGATCTTTTTCTTCTCCGGGCGGAAGCGGGCCGGCCCCTGGTCGTGCATGAGGACGATGTGATCGTCCGACCAGCCGGTCTGGCGCAGCGCGGCGGCGAAGTCGGTGACGTCCTCGACGGTGCAGTCCAGGTCGGGGATCAGCCCCGCGGAGTAATGGCCGCAGCCGACCAGGAAGGCGTACTTCTCCCCCGCGGGCTTCACCTCGCCGGCGTAAACCGGCACGGCCGCCAGGAAAAGCACCCCGAGCATGAAAGGAACAATCCGCCTCGACATGGACCGGGACTCCGCAAGGTGCGCGGGCGATGTTCCTTCATCGTACCGCGGCGCCGCGGCGTCCGCCAGGGTCTTCGCGTGGTCAGCAGCCCGACCGTAAGGGAGCAGGCCCGACCCCGCCCCAATCGATCCGCTCGAACAATTGCAGTAAACGCCGACCGCGCTCTGGGTGGAACATCGCGACGTGGGCGATCCGGCCGCGAAGGCGGCCCCGGAAATCGGCGTGCCCCTCGCGGTTCTGGCCGTGGGGTCCGTGGCGGACGCAGTTGGTCAGGATGGCTTTCAGCTGGTCGTACCGATCCCGGCGCACGTTGGGGCGGACGTTGAGTACGATCCCCGCCAACTGCTGGCGAACGCCCGGCCGCATGAACAGGGTCTTGCGCGTGTGGACCTCGAATCCTTCTTCCAGGGCGATGCGGCAGACGGCGACGTGAAAACGTTGCGCGATCCGCTCTAGGGACTCGTCGCCCGAAAAAGCAAGGTCGTCGGCGTAGCGCGTGTAGCGGGCGCCGGCGGCCTCGGCCAGCGCGGAAAGGCGGAGGTCCAGACGATAAGCGCACAGGTTCGCCAGGGCCGGGGAAGTCGGCGCCCCTTGGGGAACGTGCGGCGAACGCAGTCGTTCCCGCGCCGTCAGATCGTCCGCCAGAAGCCAGGCGTCTTGGGGGGCCGTGTTGGTGCAGAGGCCGGTCAGCAGCCGGGCCACCGCTGGCGGATAGCCGGCCGTCCGGTACAGGGCGTGGACGCGCGCCCGGTGCAGCGACGGAAAGAAGTCGCGCAGGTCGAGGCGGAGGACGAGCGAACGGCCGGCGTGTGGGGCGACAAAGCCGGCCAGCGAGCGGCCGCGCCGGTAAGCGTGGGCCGCGCCGTGCGGCGGAATGAGGTTGAGGATGTCGTGCAAGATACGGCGCTGGACGGTTTTCAGCCTCGGCTTCGGCGCTTCGAGGATGCGGGCCTTGCCTGATTTCTTTTGCACGTGGTGATAGGTGTAATGTCGCAGCGACCCCGGCGGGGCGTCCGCTTCCCGGCCATGACAGTCGGCGAACCAATGTAATTCGCGGTCGCTCAGGCCGAGCCAGTCCGCCAGGGCGCCAACCGTCGGCAGCGGCGGGACCGGCCAGGCGGTGGGTGGGCCGGCGGCTGGAGTCATGCGTGGGACGCCCCAGAACAGTCGCCGTAAGGGCGGCTCTGGCTGACTGACGAGTTCCGGCCATGCCTCCCGAAACTCCCGCTGGCTTTCGATCCAGCGCGTCAGGGCTTCCGGGTTCCACAGGGCATTGTCCGTGATCGACAGGAGACGCAGGACGAGGGAGCGCAACCAGCGTCCACGCCGGCCGCAGGCTTCGGTTCCGCGTCGCAGGAGGGCGGCGCGCGACCACGCGCCGGCCAGGAAGGCGGCGGCGAGGTTGCGGGCGACGGCGGATCGGCTCGACATGGGAAAAAGCGGGGTGTCCCAACCCGTCTCGTGAAGCGCGACCAGACTTGCGCGCAGCGCAACAAAGGTCGCGCCGCGTCCTGGCGTAACCGTAACGCTCCCCGGGGTAGCCCCGGAGAGACGACCGAGGCCGTCGCCGACCGTCCGGTCATCGACTTGGGACACGCCCGCCGAAGGCATCGTCGCCGCGGTGAAGCGAGATGTCAAGGTGCGTTGTCCAAGTGGTTCACGCCGCTCAGGGCAGCTGCAGATACGGCCGGAGGAAAGTGAAGCCGGTCAGGGCGAGGCCGGACGCCAGGACGAGAAGGAAGAGCAGGACGGCAAACCAGGAGCCGCCGACCGGCTCTTCGGGCGGCCGCACGACTGCGGGCCGGATGTCGGGCGGCAGGGGGCGCGGGGCGGGTCGGGCCGGCGCGGGGTGAGGGGGGTTCGGCCCCTGAAGCGGGATCGTCTGCGGCGGCCGGGGGCGCGCGGCGTTGAGCGGGCCGGGAGCGGCCGTGCGGGCGAGGTCCTCCTGCTGCTCCTTGGGATCGACGAAGGTAGCGCTCTCGCTCGTCATCGGCAGCGCCGCGGTCTGCGATCCTTCGAAGTCCACCACCGGGGCCGTCATGGGGATGCCGGCCGGCGGATGCTTCGGCTCGCCCTGAAGCGTCCGCAGTAGATCCTCGGCTACGTCGGCCGGGTAGTTGACGCGCAGGTCCTTCACATAGGTCAGCACGTCCGGTGCCTTGAGCGCCTCGGCGAACGAGGCGTAGGGCTTGACCATGTGGTGCGGATTGACCTTGAGCAGACGGATGCGGAACCGCTCCGCCTCGTCGGGCCGGCCCGCGGCGAGGGCGGCATCGGCGGCCAGCATGAGGAAGCGGTCGCGCATCTGTGGCTGGCGCTGCTTCTCGTACCAGTCGGCGAGTTCCCGGTAGACGCGGAGGAGGTTTTCACGGGGGTCCATTGGCAGCGCCCTCGACCGGATGGGGGCCGCCCCGCGTCGGCGGGACCGGCGGCGGCACAAGGGCTAGAATAGCAGGGAGGGCCGCCCGGAAGAAGGGGGGCGGCGTGATGACGCGCCGGGAGGGACCCAACATGGCAGGCGACAAGTCCACTCCTCTGGCGGGGCTGCGCGTCCTGGACGCATCGCGGGTGCTGGCCGGCCCGTTCTGCGGCCAGGTGCTCGGCGATCTCGGCGCCGAGGTGCTGAAGGTGGAGCGGCCCGGCGCCGGCGACGAGACGCGCGAATGGGGGCCGCCGTTCGTCGGCGAACTGAGCGCCTATTTCCTCTCTTGCAATCGCAACAAGCGCGGCCTGACGCTCGACCTGTCCCACCCCGAAGGGGTGCGCATCTTCCGCGAGCTGGCCCGCCGCAGCGACGCGGTGCTGGAGAATTTCCGCGCCGCCAGCGCCGCCAAACTGGGGCTCAGCCCGGCGGAACTGCTCGCGGTGAATCCCCGTCTTGTTATCTGTTCCATCTCCGGTTTCGGCCGCACGGGGCCGTGGGCCGACCTGCCCGGCTACGACTTCGCCGTGCAGGCGTTGAGCGGGCTGATGAGCATCACGGGGCCGGCCGACGGCGAGCCGTACAAGGTCGGTGTGGCTGTGACGGACGTGCTGACCGGCCTGTACGCGGCCGTGGCGGTGCTGGCGTGCCTGCGGGCGCGGGAGCGAACCGGCCACGGTTACGCCATTGACCTGGCGCTGCTGGACTGCGCCGTGGCGGCGCAGGTCAACCTGGCCCAAGCCTTTCTCAGCAGCGGCGAGACGCCGGCCCGGCAGGGCAACGCCCACCTGCAAATCGTCCCCTACCAGCTGTTCGCCACGGCCGATTCATGGCTGGTGCTGGCGGTCGGCAACGACGGTCAGTGGCGCCGCTTCTGCGCCGCCGCGGGCCGGCTGGAGTGGGCCGACGATCCACGCTTCGCCGACAACCCGGCGCGCGTGGACAACCGATCCGTCCTCACGCCGATGCTCGAAGGATTCATGAAGACAAAAAAGACGGCCGAATGGCAAGAAACGCTAACGACGGCGGAGATCCCCCACGCGCCGGTATGGACCTACGCCGACGTGTTTCGCTGTCCGCAGGCGGCGGCGCGGGGTCTGCGCGTGGAGGTGCGCGATCCATCGGGCCGGCCGGTGGACCTGATCGGGGCGCCGTTCCACATCGCCGGGGCGGCGCTGCTCCCGCCGACGGCGCCGCCGACGTTGGGCCGGGACACGGCGGAGGTGCTGACGGAACTGCTGGGGATGGACGCGACGCGGCTGGAAGAGTTGCGCCGGCAGGGAGTCATCTGAGGATTCACCACAGAGTCACAGAGGACACAGAGGAAAGACAAAAAGACGGAAGAGGGGTTCTGGGGTGCGCTTGTCGGGAACCCTTCTTCGATGTTTTTGTCTTTCCTCTGTGTCCTCTGTGACTCTGTGGTGAATCTTTTTTAGCTTCCGGCGACCCACGGCGCGTCCACCGGCCGCCAATCGACAAGCTCTTCCGGCTTGAACCACAGCGCGATCTCGGCCTTCGCATTGTCGGGGCTGTCGCTGCCGTGGATCAGGTTGTTCTGCACGCTGATCCCGAAGTCGCCGCGGATCGTGCCAGGCGCCGCCTTGGCGCCGTCGGTCGGGCCGATCAGCGTCCGCGCCGCAGCCACCGCCTCGCGGCCCTCCAGCACCAGCGCCAGCGTCGGCCCCGAGGTCAAAAACTGCAAGAGGGAGTCGTAAAAGGGCTTGCCCTTGTGGACGGCGTAGTGCTGCTCCGCCAGCGTCCGGCCGGCCTGTACCAGCTTCAGGCCCGCCAGGCGCAGCCCTTTGCGCTCGAAGCGCTCCAGCACCGCGCCCGCCAGCCGGCGCTGCACGCAGTCGGGTTTGAGCAGGATCAGGGTTCGCTCCATAGGCCCTCGCAATTCCAGGGGGCGTTTATCGCTCATCGGCCGGCCCGCGCCGGGCGGCGTGCGTCATTGTAGGGAGCGGCGCGGCCCCGCGGCGACGTTCCCATATTTCACCCGTTCTTCATCTGCAAATCATTGCGTCCACCATCGAGGCAAAGTATAACGACCCTGCCCCGTGGTTCTCTCCACACCCGGCCGCGCGCTGCGGCCCGGCGTCATCCCTTGTTTTCCTCACGGAGACTCCCCATGAAGCGCAAGGGTTTCACACTCATCGAGCTGCTGGTGGTGATCGCCATCATCGCCATCCTCATCGGCCTGCTCCTACCGGCCGTGCAGAAGGTCCGCGACGCGGCCGCCCGTATGCAGTGCAGCAACAACCTCAAGCAGATCGGCCTGGCCGCGTTCAACTACGAGTCGTCCAACAGCCGGTTCCCGTCCGGCATCAACATCCCCCTCAAGACGCAGGACAACGTCTCGGGGGCACTCACCGGCTCGGCGGCGACCGAGTTCGGCCCGGCCCCGCTGCCGACCCAGTTCGTCTCCTGGCCCGAGGCCCTGTTCCCCTACATGGAGCAGGGCAACCTCTACAACAGCCTGAACCTGTCCGCCAGCCAGTACTCCAACCTCGGAACCGCAACCACCTTCCCCGGCGCCCAACCGGTCAAGACGCTGGTCTGCCCGTCGGACATGCTGCCCAACCCGCCGGTCGTCCTCGGCTACGACGGCTACTACTTCGGCATGGTCAGCTACGGCGGCATCGCGGGCACGGTGTCGAATTATTACACCAACGCGACCCTCGACGGCTGCTTCTACGTCAACAGCAGCGTTCGCATCGCGGACATCCTCGACGGGACCAGCAACACCATGTTCTTCGGGGAGCGGTATCACTTCGATCCGAACTGGACCGCGGCCAGCGCCGGAACCTCGAACCTGGCCATCAACACCTACGGCGCCTGGGTCTGGACGAACCCCACCGCGATGGAGGACCTGACACTGGGGACCGAAGTGCCGATCAACCACCTGATTCCCGCGGGCCAGACCGGCTACAACGCCACCGACCCGCGCATGGACGCCATCGGCAGCGGCCACACCGGCGGCGCCAACGTGGTCTTCGCCGACGGCTCCGTCCACTTCCTGCCAAGCTCGATTTCGCTGACCGTCCTCCAGGCCCTCGGCACGCGGGCCGGCGGCGAGGTGGTCAGCCTGCCCTGAGGCGGCGTCGGACGGGCCGGCGGCCGTCGCCGCCGGCCCGCCTTTCCCGATACTTTACCTCTTTTCATCAGGATCACGCTTATGAATGGCAACGTCGCGCGGGCGCTGCGACGCCTTGGGCCGGTCGCCGTCCTGCTGGCGGCCGGGTGCGGCAAGTCGATCGCGTTCAACGATAAAGTGGAAGGGACCGTCCAGATCGACGGCGCTCCGCTGAGGCAGGTGATGGTGGAGTTCATCCCGGACGCCGACGTGGGCGTGGGCGTGGGCGCGCCCACGGCCACGGGCTACACGGACGGGAACGGACATTTCCAGCTGACGCACGACAAGAACAAGCCCGGCGCCGCCATAGGCAAGCACCACGTCATCATCGTGCAAGGCCGGAGCGGCGGCCAACAAAATGACCGCGACGCGCAAGCCGACCCGCCGTCCGGCCCTCCGCTGCCCACCGTGTATTCGATGGCGGCCCGGACGCCGTTGCAGGTGGAAATCACGGAAAGCCAGCACACGTATGCGCTGACCGTGACCTCGGGGAGCGCGTCGTCCGGCGGCGGTCGAGGCCGGGACGATTAGGCTTCGGCTCAGCGGGCGTAGGCGCCGATCTTGTCGAGGAACGCGGCGTTGGAGGGGGTGTTGCCCAACTGCTTGACCAGCAGCTCCATCGCTTCGATCGGTTTCATCTGCACGAGGGTGCGCCGCAGCAGCGTCACGCGCTGCAGCGTCTCGGGCGGAAGGAGCCGTTCTTCCTTGCGCGTGCCGGACTGGCTGATGTCGATGGCCGGGTAAATGCGTCGGTCGGCCAGGCGGCGGTCCAGCACTAGCTCCATGTTGCCGGTGCCCTTGAACTCCTGGAAGATTAGCTCGTCCATGCGGCTGCCGGTGTCGATTAGGGCGGTGCCCATGACGGTCAGCGAGCCGCCCTCCTCGAAGGCGCGGGCCGCCCCAAAGAGTCGTTTCGGGATCTCCATGGCCCGCACGTCCACGCCGCCGCTCATGGTGCGGCCGCTGTTGCCGACGTTCTTGTTGTAGGCCCGCGCCAGACCGCGTTAAACTGTCCAGCAGGACGAGGGCCTGCTTGCCCTGCTCCGCCAACCGCTTGCCGCGCTCCACGACCAGCTGGGCCAGGCGCACGTGGCTGATGCTGTCCTGGTCGGCGCTGCTGGCGACGACCTCGCCGCGGATGGAGCGCTTCATCTCCGTCACCTCTTCCGGCCGCTCGTCGATGAGCAGCATAATGAGGTGCATCTCCGGGTGGTTGGCGACCACGGCCTGGGCGATGTGCTGGAGCAGGATGGTCTTGCCGGTGCGCGGCGGGGCCACGATCAGGCCGCGCTGTCCTTTGCCGATCGGCGTGAGCAGGTCCATGACCCGCGTAGTGAGCGGTTCTCGCCCCGTCTCCAGATGGATCTGCTCGCGCGGGTCGATCGGCGTGAGGTCGTCGAACTTGCGCGGCCGGTATTGCTCCGGCGGCAGCCCCTCGACGGCCTCGACGCGCGCCAGGCGCGGCCCCGTCCCCTTGCGGGCGGCGTCCACGGGACCGGCCAGCAGCAGTCCTTCGCGGAGGCCGAGTTTCTGGATGAACGGGGCGGGCACGTAGGCGTCGGCGGACTGGGCGACGTAGTTGCGGGCGGCGTTGCGTAGAAATCCGTAGCCTTTGGGGTGCAATTCGAGCACGCCCTGGGCCGATTGATCGTCGCGAACCATAAAACCCTCGAAGAGTGGTTAGTGGTTAGTGGTTAGTGGTTAGTGGTCAGCAAGAAACCGACCAGATCACGCCGGCGATGAGAGGACGTAGTCCATCGCCTTCTTGCTGACCACTAACCACTAACCACTTAACCACTAACCACTGTTTCACACTTTCCGATGCGGCGTGACGGCTTCCCGCGTGCCGTCGGGCAGCGGTTCCAGGCGGTAGTCGCTGAATAGGTTGGGCGCCTCGGCCTGCATGATCTCGAGCACCTTGACGGCCAGTTTGCGGATCTCGACTTCGGCGTACCGGCTGGCCCGCTGCTCGATGAAGTTCCGCAACGCGCGGGCGTTGGCCGAGACGAAGATCTTCGTCTCGGTGGCGTTGGGCAGCACGCTGCGAGCGGCCTGGCGAGCCAGCTTGCGCCGCAGCGTCTTGTCCGGCTCGTCCTTGAACGTGTCGGCCAGCTTCTCCACCAGCCGGACGTAGGCTCGGTGGGCGTGGGACACGGCCTCCAGCCACAGGGCGTGCAATTCGGGGTCGGCCGCGATCGCGTCCGGCTCGACGTATTCCGCGACGGACTCGTCCACGTACCGTTGACTCAGCTGAGAAAAAGCCCAGCCAGCCCTATGCCGGACAAGCTCATGGGTTAAACTCCGTGATACGCCGGTGAACACGAAGTTCCAGACGGCGTGCTCCAAAACCGACCCGTGGCCGACCTCCAGAATGTGGTCGAGGTACGCCTTGTTGCCGCCGGGGCGGGGGCGGGCGAAGCTCATGTAACAAACTCGGCCGGCCGCCTCCACCAAATGTTCGCCGGCCACTTCGGTGTCGGTCTGCCAGCTGACGCCGTGATCGGCCAGGAAACGGTCGATCTCGGTGGGGTCAGCCGCCTGCCGGCCGACGAGGTACACCGTCGGCTCGCGGAGGATGCGAACGTCCTTGGCGGGATCGAAAGCGTCCATGGAGCTTGTTCGCGATGCGGCCACGCGTGGGACTCCTTTCCCAACGATTCCAGGGGGGAAGCGGCGGACGAGGCCGGGATGCCGTTCCGTGGCGTGTGGATGAGCGCTTTTATCATAAGGGGTCGGCCGACAATGTCAACGGCGAGCGCCTCCTTCTCGATGATAGCTCACGGCGGATCGAAAATACAGCGCCAGATTTTCGCCGAGACGCGCCGCGTTTTCTTCTGGCGTCTCGCCCGACTTTCAGGCATCATCAGAGCGACGCGCCCTCCGCTTCCCTCCAGGAGTTGCCAACCATGTCCGACATGGACCGCCGCCGTTTCCTCGCGGCCGGAGCGCTCGGCGCGGCCGGCCTCGCCGCCGCGCCCGCCGCCGAACCGTCCGCCGTCAAAGACGAGGACAAAAAGCCGAAATTCCGCCTCGGCCTCGTCACCTACAACCTCGCCGCCAACTGGGACCTGCCTTCCCTACTGAAAGCTTGCAAGGCCACGGGCGTCTCGCCGGTCGAGCTGCGCACCACCCACAAGCACGGCGTCGAGCCGTCGCTGAGCAAGGACGGAGCGCGCAGGACGTGAAAAAACGCTTCGCCGACGCCGGCGTGGACATTTGGGGCTGCGGCACCGTCTGCGAGTTCCAGAGCAAGGATCCCGCCGTCGTCCAGAAGAACATCGAGACCTGCAAGCAGTTCGTGCAGCTCGCCGCCGACATCGGCGGCAAGGGCGTCAAGGTGCGGCCCAACGGCCTGCCGGACAAGGACCAGATTCCCCAGCACCCTCGATCAGATCGGCAAGGCGCTCGTCCCCTGCGGCAAGGCAGCCGACGACGCCGGCATCGAAATCTGGGTCGAGGTCCACGGCCCCGGCACGGCCCATCCGCCCTACATGAAAACGATCATGGAGGCGTGCGGCCATCCGAAGGTCGGCCTGACCTGGAACTCCAACCCGCAGGACGTGCAAAACGGGTCGGTGGCGGAGTATTTCAAGCTGCTGTGGCCGTGGATACGGTCGTGCCATATCAACGAACTCTACAAGGACGAGGCCGGCGTGTATCCTTACCGAGAGCTGTTCCGCCTGTTCCGCGAGCACGGCTACGACCGTGTGACGGTGTGCGAGGTCGGCAAAACGCCGCCGGACCTGGACTCCGGCATCGAACTATTACGGTACTACAAGGCGCTATGGAGCGAGTTGAATCGCACATGAGGCAGCCGCTGATGAGTCGGCCTCCGCTGGATCAAGTGCGTGCGCTGCGTCACGACGCCCGGCCGCGTCGCTTCCTGGTCCACCGGCCGGCGGGTGCGCGACGGCGCCGCTGCCGGTCGTGGTGGTCCTGCACGGCACTGGCGCCACCGCCGCCTGGACGCTCGGCGACACCGGCTGGGCCGACAAGGCCGACCGGGAGGGCTTCCTCGTCGTGTTGCCCGACGGGCTGCGGCCCGACCTGGCGAGGGCGCCGCACTTCGTCGATAACCCGCAGGTCTGGAACGACGGCTCGCCGAAGCTGGTCCCCAACGAACCGGAAGGCGACGACGTGGGCTTCCTCGACGCCGTGCTCGACGCGGTGGGCGAGGACGCCGCCGTGGACCCGCGTCGGGTCTACCTGACGGGCTTCTCGAACGGGGCCGGCATGGCCTTCCGGCTGGCCACGGAACGGTCGCGGCGCTACGCCGCCGTGGCGCCGGTGGCCGGCCATTGCTGGCTGTCGGAGCCGCGGCCGGAGCGGCCGACGCCGACGCTGTTCCTGGCCGGCGGCGACGATCCGCTGTTCCCGCTGGGCGGCGGCGAGATCTCGACGCCGTGGGAAACTCGCCGCGTCCCGCGGCCGCCGCTGGAGCAGACGCTGCGCCGCTGGACCGCCGCCCTCGGCTGCGGATCGGCGCCGCCCGTGGAGCGCGAGGAGAATGGGGTCCGCACCCTCGCCTATCCGGGTTGCGCCGCGGAGTGGACGGTCCACGTCATCCGCGGTCTCGGCCACCACTGGCCCGGCGGCCGCGGCCAGTTCAACCCGCGGATGGCTGGCCAGCCGTCCAACCGCGTGGCCGCCAATGATCTCATTTGGGAGTTCTTTAAGAGACATCCACTGCCCTAGGGACGCGAACGATTTGGGCGAGCGGCCGGCGTGAGCCGGCTGATGGCTGTCATCAGCCGGCTCACGCCGGCCGCTCGCCGTACTGTACCTCAAGGAGACGCGACGCCATGCAACGATTCCTCTCCCTTCCACTGATCCTCGTCACGGCGGCCCTGGCTGTCGCCGCGACCGACGACGAGAAGGCCGGCCCCAACGACAACAAGCCGCCGGAAGGTTTCACCGCCCTGTTCAACGGCAAGGACCTGACCAACTGGAAAGGGCTGATCGAGATCAACAAACGGCCCAAAGATTGCGAGGAACTGGCTGAAGATGCAGATCGTGGCCGACGAAATCGTCCTGCCGCACTGGGGCGTCAAGGACGGCATTCTGTTTCACGACGGCAAGGGTAACAATCTGCAAACCGTCAAGGACTACGGCAACTTCGAGCTGTACGTCGATTGGAAGATCCCGCCCAAGGGCGACAGCGGCATCTACCTGCGCGGCAATCCCCAGGTGCAGATTTGGGAGTCCGACACCCTCGCCGACAACCTGGCGGAAGACCGCGGCAAGGGTTCCGGCGGTTTGTGGAACAACCCCAAGGGGAGCAAGGGCAAGGAGCCGCTGGTCAAGGCCGACAATCCGACGGGCGAATGGAACACCTTCCACATCATCATGATCGGCGACAAGGTGACGGTGTTCCTCAACGACAAGAAGGTCGTGGACGACGCGCCGCTGGCGAACTACTGGGACAAGGGCAAGCCGCTGCCGGCGACAGGGCCGATCGAACTGCAGCATCACGGCGATAAACTGTGGTTCAAGAACATCTATATCAAGGAACTCCCGGCCAACGCGGCGCCCGGGAACGACAAGTGACGCCTCCCCTGGTCCCCACGCTCTGCGTGGGGACCAGGAACGCGCCGTACCATCGCAACCGGCCCATCTCCATGCCCTTTCCGGGAGCGCACCATGTTGACCGCGGAAGGTTGTCGGCGGCGTCGGGAACGCCTGTGGCAGCGGCTCGACCCCAAACCGGACAGCGATCATCTCCGTCTGGCCGACCCCATCCATCTAATGTACCTGGCCAATTTCCATGTCGATCCGTTCAGCCTCGGCGGCGGCTTCGGCGGCTATCTGCTCCTACGCAACGACGGCCAGGCCAAACTCCTGCACGATAACCGCCTGCCCGAGTCCGTCTCTCAGGCTCAGGTCGAGGAGCGCGTCGTCGTCCCCTGGTACGACGGCCAATCGCCGGCTCGCGGGCCGCGCCAGCTCGCCCCGCTCCAGGAAGTCAACCCCGCCCACACCGGCCTCCGCGTCCACGACCGCCCCGGCGATCCCTACGCGGCGACGGTCATTACAACCATCGCCGACATGCGGCGCCGCAAAGATTCGGATGAAATCGACCTGATGAAGCGCTGCATGCGCGCCACGGGAGCCGGCCACGCCTGGGCGCGGGCCGAGATCAAGCCGGGCATGACCGAGCTGGACGTGTACCGACGGCGTCAACTCCGCGTGCATCCACGCCGCCGGTCAGGCCGTGATCGTCTACGGCGACTTCGCCGTATCGCCGGGGCCGGAGCGGCGCGGCGGCCCGCCGACCGGCCGCGTTCTCGAAGCCGGCGACATGTTCATCCTCGATTTCTCGGTCGTCATCGCCGGCTACCGCAGCGACTTCACCAACACGCTCGTCGTCGGCCGCGAACCGACCGCCGACCAGCGGCGGCTGTACGACCTGTGCGTGGGCGCGATGGCGGCCGGCGAGAAGGAGCTGCGGTCGGGGCGGGAGTGCCGCACCGTCTACGATGCGGTGCGCGGCGTGTTCGAGAAGGCGGGCGTGGCCGAGCATTTCCCGCACCACGCCGGCCACGGCCTCGGCCTGACGCACCCCGAGGCGCCGTACCTCGTGCGCCACGCCGACGAGACGCTCGCGGCCGGCGACGTGGTCACGCTGGAGCCGGGGCTGTACGTCGCCGGCGTCGGCGGCATCCGCATCGAGAACAACTACCTCATCACGGATCGAGGATATGAGCGGCTCAGCAACCACGTCATATCCCTGCGGTAGCGAAACTCCAATTCGCAAAACCGCAGGAGGTCGTTACAATTCCACACGCCGTCCCCCCATCCCGAAGGAGCCGCCGATGGCCGCGCACGATCTGCTCGCCGACCTGACCGACGCCCAGCGCGAGGCCGTCATGCACACCGACGGGCCGCTGCTCATCCTGGCCGCGGCCGGCTCCGGCAAGACGCGCGTCATCACCCGCCGCGTCGCCCATCTGCTCCAGCAGGGCGTCCGCGCCGGCAACATCCTCGCCATCACCTTCACCAACAAGGCGGCCGGCGAGATGCGCCAGCGCGTCGAGGCCTCGCGCCCGGCAACCGCGTCTGGATCAGCACCTTCCACAGTCTCGGCGCCCGTCTCCTGCGCCAGTACTCCGAGCGCGTCGGCCTCGACCGCAACTTCACCATTTACGATATGGCGGATCGAAGTAAGCTGCTGAAGATGGCGCTGGAGGACGCCGGCCTGGACAACAACCGTTTCTCGCCCGACTCGATCGGCGCCGCCGTCAGCAAGGCCAAAAACCAGCTCCTCAGCCCCGAACGCTACGCCGAGGCGCCAACGACTTTTACGGCCAAACCGTGGCCCGCGTCTACCCGATCTACGAGAAGCGGCTGCGCAACGCCAACGCGCTGGACTTCGACGACCTGCTCTACTGGCCGGCCCTCGCCCTGCGCCACGACGCCGAGCTGCGCGCCGAACTGGACGCCCGCTTCCGCTTCGTCCTCATCGACGAGTACCAGGACACCAACCATGCCCAGTACGCCATTGCTCGCGGCCTGTCCATCGACAACCCCAACCTGTGCGTGGTAGGGGACCCAGACCAATCGATCTATAAATTTCGCGGTTCAGACATCCGTAATATCCTCGATTTCGAGCGCGACTTCCCTGACGCCCGCGTGCTGACGCTGTCGACGAACTACCGCAGCACCAAGGCCATCCTCCGCGCCGCCGGCGCCGTCATCGCCCACAACAAGCAGCGCAAGCCGAAAGACCTCGTCACCGACAACCCGGACGGCCAGCCCGTCACGGTGCTGACCTTCGAGAACGGCATGGACGAGGCCGAGGGCATCGCCAAACGCATCCGCAAGGCCGTGGAATCCGGCAAGCGGGCCTACCGCGATTTCGCCGTCTTCCTGCGCATCAACGCTTTGTCGCGCGGCCTGGAGACGGCGTTCGTCAAGCAGCGCGTGCCGTTCCAGATCGTCAAGGGGTTGGCGTTCTTCGATCGCAAAGAGAACAAGGACGTGCTGGCCTATCTGCGGCTGATGCTGAATCCCCGCGACGATCTGTCGTTTTTGCGGGCGGTCAACGAGCCGGCTCGCGGCGTCGGCAAGGTGTCGCTGGAACATCTGCGGGCCTACGCCGAGCCGCGCGAGATGAGCCTGCTTTCGGCGGCGCGCGAAGTCGCCAAGATACCGGCCCTCAAAGGCAAGGCAGCGGCGGGGCTGCGCGATTTCGCCGTTTTGATGGGCGAGTTGGAGAAGAAGAAGGACACGCCGCCGGACGAGGTGATCCGCGCGGTCCTAGAGGCAAGCGGCTATCGGCGGATGCTGCTAGACAGCACCGACCCGGAGGACCAGGAGCGGTTGGCCAACATCGAGGAACTCATCACGGCCGCCAAGCAGTTCGCGGCGGAGGACTCCCTCCGCACCATCGGCGACTTTCTGGAGAACGTCACGCTGGCGAGCGACGTGGACTCGTGGAACGAGAAGCAGGACGCTGTGTCGGTGATGACGATGCACTCGGCCAAGGGGCTGGAATTCCCGGTGGTGTACATGACGGCGCTGGAGCAGGGGTTGTTGCCGCATGAGCGGAGCGTCGGCCGCGAGGACGAGGTGGAGGAGGAGCGGCGGCTGGCGTTCGTGGGCATGACGCGGGCCAAGGAGGAGCTGTACCTGTGCCACGCCCGGATGCGCGAGTTCCGGGGCCAGACGATGTATGCGGTGCCGAGCATGTTTTTGGGCGAGTTGCCCAGGGAGGGCGTGGCGACGATCGACGTGTCGGCCGGGGCCGGCGGCACACAGGCGGCGCTGGAGTTCTGGCGCGGCGGCGGAGGCGCGGCGGCGACGCAGGGCTGGACTGACGCCGGCGTGCGTCCGAAGCCGGCGCCGATCGCGTCGAGTCTGCTGTCGAAGGACGACGGCCCGGGAAGCAAGTACGCCGAGGGGATGCTTGTGCGCCACGGCACATACGGCCAGGGACGCATCCTTGAGGTGAGCGGCCACGGGGCGCTGCGCAAGGTCAAGATTCGCTTCGCGTCGGCCGGCGAACGGACGTTCATCGCGGACAAGGTGACGTTGGATATATTGCGGAAGGGATAAAGAGTTTACGGACGGCCCGAAGCGCCAGCAGGGGAAGCAACCCTTGGGAAGCGCGCCTTCGTCTCGTTCCCAAGCTCTGCTTGGGAACGCCTTCCGCGAAACTCTGTTTCGCGTCCGGTTCCTCGACGGGACGCGAAGCAGAGCTTCGCCGACCTGCGTTCCCAAGCAGAGCTTGGGAACGAGGGGAATTCACGTCGTCACGCGCTTCTGGAACCGCAGACAGCTGTAGACCAGCACGACTGCCGCCATGCCGCTGAGGACCAGGGCGTGCGGCCACAGCTCGCGCCAGCCGGCCCCGCGCAGGATGACGCCACGGGCGGCGTCGATCATCCAGGTCGTCGGCACGATCTGCGCGATCCACCAGAAGAACGGCGGCATCGAGTCCAGCGGGAAGACGTAGCCGGACAGGAAGATGCTCGGCATCAGCGTGGCCATGGCCGTCTGCATGGCGGCTTCGCGGGTCGAGACGCGCGTCGAGACCCACAGACCCCAGGCCAGCATGGTGAGGATGAACGGCAGCGTCAGGACCAGCAGCGTCCAGAACGGCCCATTGACCGGCACCTGGAAGACGACGCGCATCAAAAAGGCAATGCCGCAAAACTCCACGGTAGTGAGAATCAGGTACGGCAGCATCTTGCCGACGATCAGCTCGCCGGGCCGCACGGGCGTCATGAAGAGCTGTTCCAGAGTGCCTTTCTCCTTCTCCCGGACGATGGCGCCGGCCGATAGCGTGACGGCCATGAACTGGCACAGCACGCACATAAGACCGGGGATGAAGAAGTTGGCGGAGCGCGTATCGGGGTTGAAGAGGACGCGCGGCCGGGCGTCCACGGGCAGGGCCTTGCCGCCGAGCGCGCGCAGCAGCGAGTCGCGCAGGGCGACGGCGTTGCTGACGTTGACGGCCTCGCCGGCCGTGGTGGACAGGCTGCCGTCCACGAGGACCTGGACCTGGGCCGTGTCGCCAGCCTGGAGGCGGCGCGAGTAGTCCTCCGGAATCTTGACGCCGACGCGCACCCGGCCGTTCACGATCGCCTCTTTCAACTCAGCGTCGGATTGGACGAGGCCGACGAACTTGAAATCGTCGGAATTTTCCAGGTCGCGGAGCAGCTGTCGGCTCTCCTGCGTGTTCGCCTGGTCGAGCACCACCGTCGGGATGAAGCGGACGTTGACGTCGATGGCGTAGCCGAGCATGATCAGTTCGACGATGGGAAAGAACATCGTCATCATCAGCGTCTGGCGGTCGCGGAAGATGTGCAGCACTTCCTTGCGGGCCACGGAGACGGTGCGCTGGAAAACGGCGGCGGAGGACATGGATAATCCTCTGGTTCCCACGCTCTGCGTGGGAACCGCGTCTGCGACGCTCTGCGTCGCGTCACTGTAGAGACGGGACGCAGAGCGTCCCGACGTGGGTTCCCACGCGGAGCGTGGGAACCAGGAGGTGCTGGGCGCCGTGCCCCCTTTTCCGCCTCCTCCGCGGATTGCGCCCGCGACAGGGCGACGAACACGTCCTCCAGGCTCGGCTCGGCGTCGCGCACCTGCTCCGCTTCGAGGCCAAGCTCGGTCGGCGCCCAATCCTCGGCGACAAGGGCGTGGATGGCCTCGCCGAAGATGGTGGCCTGCAACACGCCCGGCCGCTGGCGCAGCAGTCCAGCAGGCCGGCGATGTCAGCCGCGCCTCCGGGACGGTCGTGCCGCGGCAGAATCTCCAGCCGCCGCGTGCCGGGCGGCGTCACCACCGGCAGTCGCTTCAACTCCTGCGGCGTGCCGATGGCCAACAGCTTGCCCAGGTGGAGGTAGCCGACGCGGCCGCAGCGCTCTGCCTCGTCCATGTAGTGTGTCGTGACCAGAAGTGTAACGCCCTCCGCGGATAGCTGAAAGAGCAGATCCCACAAATCCCGCCGCGCCACCGGGTCGATGCCGGCCGTCGGCTCGTCGAGGAACACCAGCCGCGGCCGGTGCAGCACGGCGCAGGCCAGCGCCAGCCGCTGCTTCCAGCCGCCCGACAGTCGTCCCGCCGCCGGTCGAGGTACGGGCCTAGTCCCACCTGCGCCGCCAACTCCTCCTGCCGGCGGCGGGCGTCGGCCCGGCTGAGGCCGTAGATGCCGCTGTAGAAGTCCATGTTCTCGCGGGTCGTCAGGTCCTCGTAGAGCGAGAATTTCTGGGACATGTAGCCGATCGACGAACGAATCTGCTCCGCGTCGCGCCCCACGTCGCGGCCCAGCACGCGGGCCGAGCCGGTGGCCAGCGGCAGCAGACCGCACAGGGCGCGGATCAGCGTCGTCTTGCCGGAGCCGTTGGGGCCGAGCAGGCCGAACACCTCGCCGACCGACACGCCGACGCTGACGTGGTCCACCGCCGTGACGGGGCCGAAGCGGATAGTCACATCCCGCACGTCCACCACGTCGCCCCGCTCGTCGGCCGGCGCGGCCTGCTCCATGATCCACCCTACGGCGCCAGCGGAATGACGACCTCCGCCGCCATGCCCGATTTCAAAATGCCCTCCGGGTCGGCCACGAAGACGCGGATGCCGAAGACCTGATGCCGTCGTTCGTCCACGCTCTGCACGTTGCGCGGCGTGAACTCGGCCTCGGCGTTGATCTGTTCGATCCGGCCCTTCAATCGGCGGCCGGGATAGC
This sequence comes from uncultured Planctomycetaceae bacterium, assembly GCA_963771935.1. Classification (GTDB taxonomy): domain Bacteria; phylum Planctomycetota; class Planctomycetia; order Gemmatales; family Gemmataceae; genus UBA4732. Next base: position 65,557 of record CAVYVK010000003.1, read on the forward strand.
CGTCCACCGTCACTGCCACCTCCTGGTTCAGCCGCACGTGGGAGAGGTTAGTTTCCGGCATGTAGACCTTGATCCACAGGTCGCCGGTGCGCAGCACGCGGATGATCGGCTGATTCGGCGCCACCAGATCGCCCGGCCGTACCGACACGACCTCCACCAAGGAAGGTTCCGGCGCCTTGACCTCCAACTCCCTCAGATCGGCCGCGATTTCATCGACCTTTCCTTTGGCTTCATCGACCTTCCCTTCCGCCTCTTTCACGTCCAGCGGCGTCTGCTCGACGAGGAGCCGGTGGTTCGCCTGGGCCTGCCGCCACAGGTCGGCCGCTTCCTCGATGTCCTCGATGCGATTGCCGGCCTCCACAAGGGTGAGCTTGGCCTCCGCGGCGGCCTGCGCGTCTGCGCCTGGTCCAGGGCGGTTCGGGCGTCGTCGAGTTCTTCCTTCTTGACGGCCTGCTTCGCGTAGAGGGCCGTGTCGCGGTCAAAGCGGACGCGGGCGTTGGCGGCGTTGGCCTTCGCCGACTGGGCGTTGGCGCGGGCTTCTTCCACTTCCTCCGGCCGGCTGCCGAGGCGCGACCGGATCAGTCGGGCGTGAGCGGCCTCCTCCGCGGCGGCGGAGGCCGCCAGCTCCTGGTAACGCGGCCCCTGTTTCACCCGATCGAGCTGGGCCTCGGCCTGATGCAACTGGCCCTGCCACTCAGTCAGCTGCGCGTCCAGCTCCGGGGCTTGCAGCTTCACCAGCAGCCGGTTCGCCTTGACCTCGTCGCCCTCGGCGACATCCACTTCGTAGACCCGGCCGCCGACGCGCGACCCAAGGCGCACTTCCTGGATCTCGACGACCCCCGGCAGCCGCAGCTCGTCGGCCGATTCGCCAAACGGCCAGAAATAGTAAACGGCGACCGCAACGGCGGCGATCGCCAGCACCGCCCCACCGGCCGCGATCGCTTTCCAATACACGGCTGCCTCCTCCGCGGATTGCTTTCGTTTCGCCGTTCCCGTCCCGCTGAGCCGATGCGCCTAGGCCGGAACCCCTGATGATCTTACCAGAGGCCGGCCAGCCGTCATACGGCAGCCGCAGGCGCTCCGGTGAATTGAGACTTCCGTGAAATTTTCAGATTTGGCCTTGCTCTGTTGAAATCCTCTAACCTGTAGCGGCGAGGAGCATGAGGTTGTGGGTGAGTACCCGCAGGTAGCACTCGTGTTCGCGCGACGCATCCGACTTGCCCCGCAGCGCCGAGCCGAGCAGCCGCTTGTGTCGGGAGAAGGCGCTCTCCGCCTGCCAGCGCTGCCCGTAGACGCGCTTGTGCCGGCTGCCCCGCGGCTTCTTGCGGAACCGCTTGACCATCTGCCGCCGGTAGCGAGTCTTGGGCCACTTCCGCCCCCCGTTCCGCCGGTTGATCGGGATCACCGTCGAGCGGACGCCCAAGTCCTCCCGGCAGTAGCGGTGGCTCTCCTCGCCGTCGAACGCCGCGTCGCCGAGCACCCGGTCGTAGCCGACCGCCAGCGACGCCTGGGCCATGAGAGGGCGGAACTGCGGCGCGTCGTTGGCGGGGCCGAGGCTGACCGTGGCTGCGGTGAAGAAGTGGCTGGCCGTGTCGCAGGCCACGGCCAACTTGGTCCACAGCCTGGAGTTGTGTTTACGGCCGGCCCGCTTGAAAAAGTAGCGGGACGTGTGGCGGCTCTCCATGCCGGTGGCGTCGATGGCGGCCGTCGGCTTCGCGCCGATCAACCCGCCTTCCTGTGCCGCACGGTGGCGCGGAAGAGGAGTACGACGAACGCCCCTTTTTTAGCAGCCGCTTGGCGGCATAGCAGAGGGTCGAGTAGTGGGGCGCCGCGGCCAGGCCGAGATCCTCGCGCAACTCGGCGAAGTCGGCCAGCAACCGGACGACGCCCCGGTAGTCGGTCTTGAAGAAGGTCTTCAGGGCCAGGGCGGCGAACAGTTGGTGCTGGGTGAAGTCCTTGCGGGAGAACTTCGACGAATAGGCGGGCAGAACCTCCCGCGCCAGGCGCAGCGCCTCTTGGGCCACGGCCCGAGGCGACTTGGTCATCGGTCTGCTGGTGTTCATAATACCACTATACGCCCGCCCCGCCAAGGATTTCAACAGAGCAATTTGGCCTCACACCCGCGCATCCCGTGTAAAATAATTCGGTTCGAGTGTCTCCCGCGGTTAACACAGTTCACCCCAGTGACCAATTGGGTGTTGCCGCGATGTCACCTGCCGCTCGCGTCCGACAGGTGAAATACAGTCCATCGTGCCGGATTCCACGAATGGCATCCGGTTTGCCTATCCCATGCCGCCGCCGTAGGACTGGCGCGGCATCCCCTCTCCTTAGTTTTCCTCCCACACCCGAGCGGGTTTCCGCCCGTTGGTCCCTTGTCGGAGCAACCCACCCATGTGCGGTATCGTCGGATACGTCGGCCAGAGGGAAGCGGCGCCGGTCCTGCTCGAAGGGCTGCGGCGATTGGAGTACCGGGGCTACGACAGCGCGGGCGTGGCGACCGTCACCGGCTCGCACCTGCACGTCCGCAAACAGGCCGGTCGCATCGCCTGTCTGGCGGATTATCTGGAACAGCACCCTGCGCCGGGAACGGCCGGCGTCGGCCATACCCGCTGGGCCACGCACGGCCCCGCCAACGACCGCAACGCCCACCCCCACGTCGGCGGCGACAATTTGGTCGCGGTCGTCCACAACGGCGTCATCGAGAACTATGCCGCCCTGAAAAGGCAGCTTCAGGAAGAGGGCGTCGTCTTCCACAGCGACACGGACACCGAGGTCATCGCCCACCTGATCGCCCGCCAGCTCAACGGCGAGGGGCTGGTCGGCGCGGTGGCCGAGGTGCTGCCGCTGCTCAAGGGCACCTACGGCTTGGCCGTCGTCAGCCGGCTCGAACCGGACGTGATCGTCGGCGCCCGTCTGGGCAGCCCGCTGGTGCTGGGCCTCGGCGAGGGCGAGTGCTACCTCGCCAGCGATCCCAGCGCCCTGGCCGGCTACGCCGACAAGGTCGTCTATCTCGACGACCATCAGATGTGCGTGCTGACCGGCGACGACTGGCGCATCCTCAACCGCCGCGGCGCGACGGTGACGCCGTCCTTCCACGACGCTGGAGGCCGCGGCCGAGGAACACGACTCCGGCGCCTTCGACCATTTCATGCTGAAGGAGATCCACGAACAGCCCGAAGCGCTCGAGAACGCCTTGCGCGGCCGGCTGGACGAGAGCGGATGGCACGGCCCACTTCGGCGGCCTCAACCTCGACGTGCAGCGGCTGCGGCAGGCAGATCGCATCGTGATGACGGCGTGCGGGACGAGCTACCACGCGGCGTTGGTGGGCGAATATCTGTTCGAGGAGTTCGCGCGGATGCCGGTGGAGGTGGAGTACGCCAGCGAGTTCCGCTACCGCAACCCGCCGCTGGACCGCAACACCATCGTGCTGGCGCTGACGCAGTCGGGCGAGACGGCCGACACGCTGGCCGCCCTGCGCGAGTCCAAGCGCAAGGGGCACCCGACCCTGGCGCTGTGCAACGTGGTCGGCAGCAGCATCGCGCGGGAGGCCGACGGCGGCGTCTATCTGCACGCCGGCCCGGAGATCGGCGTCGCCAGCACCAAGGCCTTCACGAATCAGGTCGCCGTCCTCGCCATGCTGGCCCTCTACTTCGGCCGCATGCGCCATCTGTCGTCGATTCAGGGATCGCAAATGGTGCGGGAGCTGCACGCCATGCCGGACCTGATCCGCAGGACGCTGGAATGCGAGGAACGGGTGCGCGAGATCGCCGCACGGTACAGCCACGTTCGCAACGTTCTCTACCTCGGCCGGCAGTATCTCTACCCGATCGCCCTGGAAGGGGCGTTGAAGCTGAAAGAGATCAGCTATATCCACGCCGAGGGCTATCCCGCGGCGGAGATGAAGCACGGGCCGATCGCCCTGGTGGACGAGGAAACGCCGACGGTGTTCCTGGCGCCGCGCGGCCCGGTGTTCGACAAGGTGCTGAGCAACCTGGAGGAGATCAAGGCCCGCCGCGGCCCGGTCATCGCGGTCGTCACCGAGGGCGACGAGGAGACGGCCGCCCGCGCCGACGAGGCGATCTTCATCCCGGAGGCGCCGGAGTATTTGCAGCCGCTGCTGGCCGTCGTGCCGTTGCAGCTGCTGGCGTATCACATGGCGGTCCTGCGCGGCTGCGACGTGGACAAGCCGCGCAACCTCGCCAAGAGCGTCACGGTGGAATGATCGATCAACGGAGCCGCGACCGTAAGGGAGCGGGTGAAGTCAAAACCGCTCCCTTACGGTCGCGGCTCCGATACAGGAGAAGACTCATGCGCATTTGCGTGTTTGAAGACGCCGGTTGTGCGAATCTGGAGCCGCTGGCCCTGACGCGGCCGGCGTTCGACCTGCGTTGCGGCGCCGCTGACGCTTCTGGAACGGCAGATGCGTCGGCTTCGGCGCCACGACAGTCGCGGCTCAGGTGCGGCCGTTCCTTGCCGACCTCTGCCGCTTTATGCACCCGGAAATGAGCGTCAACGACCCGGCCTGGCTGCGCCGCGGCCCCGTCGTCCTGGTCAACGCCCGCTGGCTGCCGGACCTTGGCGATCCGATCCCTGCCGATAAACCCGCGGTCGGTCTCGTGGACGACCGGGTCGCCTACGTCGTCCTCCCGGACGGGGCGGCCGACGCCGTCGCCGGAAACGTTGCCGTGGCGGCTGGAGGAGTGGAAGCGGACGCTGCCGCATCAGGACGCGGGCGGCGCGCTGATCGACTATCCGTGGGACCTGGTCGAACACAACGCCGGCGCCTTGCGCCAGGACTTCCTCCACTGGAGCGCCGCACGAGAATCCGCTCCCCTTCCCGCCGGCGTCGCCGTCGTCGGCTCGGCGGACCAGGTGCGCATCGACCCGTCCGCCCACGTCGAGCCGATGGTGGTGATCGACGCAACGAAAGGTCCGGTGATGATCGACCGCGACGCTTTAGTGCAAGCCTTCAGCCGGCTGGAAGGGCCGTGCTACGTCGGACCCGGCAGCCATATCTTGGGAGCGAAACTGCATGGCGGCAGCATCGGGCCGAACTGCCGCGTCGGCGGCGAGGTGGAGGCCAGCATCCTGCACGGCCACACGAACAAGGCCCACGACGGTTTCCTCGGCCACTCCTACGTCGGCGAGTGGGCCAACCTCGGCGCCGGCACGCAGGTCAGCGACCTGCGCACCGACTACGGCACGATCGCCTTCCGCATCGGCGGTCGGACCATCGACAGCGGCCTTATGAAGGTCGGCGCCTTCCTCGGCGACCACGCCAAGACCAGCATCAACGCCCAGCTCAACACCGGCACGATCGTGGGGCCGTTCGGTCAGCTCTTGACCAACGGCGGACTGATGCCGCGCGTCGTGCCGGCGTTCTGCCGCGTCGGCCACGGCCGCTTGCAGGAGCGCACCGACCTTCGTGAGATGTTCGAGACGGCGGCCGTGGTGATGGGGCGACGCAACCAGCGGTGGACGGAAACCCACGCCGAGTTCTTCATCGGCCTCTACGAAATGACGGAGGAAGAACGGAGGCAGACGATCCGCGAGGCGGAGCAGCGGCGACTGCGGCGAGTGGTGTAAGGCGACTGACAGTGAATGGACGGAGCCGCGACCGTAAGGGAGCGGAGAGAAAACCGCTCCCTTACGGTCGCGGCTCCGTCAACTCATGGCGCCTTGCCCACGTCCTTCGTCCGCGACGCCGGGCCTGCCTCAGTAGGCGGCGCCAGCGGGTTGGGGTTCGGCAGTCGCCGTGGGCGGCGGCATCGTCGGGTAGATCGGCGTCGTCACCGGGACGCCGAACGTGCCGTAACCGGGGTCGGGAAGGATCGGCCCTTCTTCCCCAACGGTCACGCGCCCGGTTTCCACGCAATCGCAGTCGCCGTGGTTACGGTTGCCGAACCAGCGGCTGAACAGGCCCTCGACGCGGCTCGGCGCAGGCGTTATTGTGGTGGTGCTGGCGCAGCCGCAGAACAGCCCCAGACCGAGCAGGGCCGTCGCGGGGATGAAATACTGCCGTTTCATGAGCGGTTCCTCTGGCGTCAGACGGTCCCGAACGGGCGACGAACAAGAAGGGGAGTGTGTGCCACGGCTGTTTCAGCCGTGGCGCACGTCCATCGACCAATCATGCGCCAGGATCGCGAGCCGGCAAACCGGCCAGCCGCGAAAACGACAGGCCCACGGGTCGCCCCGTGGGCCTGAAAAGAACCGCCGGTTTTTACGGAGGGACGGGCGCGTTCGGAACTCACCCCGCCTTCTTGAGCGGATTGGCTGAAGCCGTCTTGATCTGGTCGCCCAGATAATCGAGCGCCTTCTGCAATTCCACGTCCTTGAACTCCGGCTCCGTCTCCTTGGGCTTGATGTCGCGCCGCGGGATCACCTCGTTGTTACGCAGGTGGTCGAACAGCTCCGTCCGCTCCTTCTCGGTCAGCGGCACGACCAGGTCGGGCTTGACGCCCCAGGTGTCGTTCTTGAGCGCCTCGGGGTCGCGCTTGTAAAGGTTCTTGCCGCTGGGCCGCCAGAACGTCGCCGTCGTCAGCTTCATCTTGCCGTCGCCGAAGTCGCGGATGTTCTGAACGCTGCCCTTGCCGAAGCTGCGTTCGCCGATGACGTAGGCCCGGTGGTGGTCCTGCAGGCAGGCGCTGACGATCTCGCTGGCGCTGGCGCTCTCGCCGTTGACCAGCACGACCATCGGGAAGTCGAGCAGACTGCCCTCGTGCTTGCCGCGAATGAACTCCTCCTCCTTGCCGCGCGGCCGGATGCTCACGATCACGCCGTCGTCGATGAACAGGTCGGAGATGTCCACCGCGTCGCTGAGCAACCCACCCGGATCGAAGCGCAGGTCGAGGACCAGGCCCTTCATTCCCTGCTTTTTCAGGTCCGCCATGGCGGCGACGATGTCGTCGTAGGACTCTTCCTGGAACTGGCTCAGCCGGATGTAGCCGATCTTCTTTTCCGCGTCGAGCATGTAGTCCCAGTCGTCGTCGGACTTCCGCTTGACGCCGAAGACCGTCTCGACCTCGACCGGGCCGCGCGTGATCTCGAACTCCAGCGGCTTGGCGGAGCCTTCGCGCTGGACGGTCAGCTTGATCTTGGTGCCCTTCTTGCCGAGGATCTTCTTGACGGCGTCGCCGACGATCAGCCCCTTGGTCGGGATCACCTCCGGGCCGCCCGCGATCGGCTTGCCTTCCTCGTCCACTTCGCGGGTGATGGTCGTGATCAGGTCGCCGGCCTTGATGCCGGCCTTGTAGGCGGGGCTGCCCTTGATCGGCGTCACCACCAGCAACAGGTCGGTGGCGGCGTCCTTGCGGATCTGGATGCCGATGCCGGTGAAGTTGCCCTGCACGTTGATCTTGAAGCTATTGAGCGTTTCCGGGTCGATGTAGGTGGTGTAGGGGTCGAGCGACTGCAGCATCTCGACCAGGCTGACGTCGATGTCCTTGTCCTTGTCGAGGTCTTCCCGCTCGCCCAGGGCGGTGCGGGCGTCGATCAGCAGCTGGCGCAGGTCGTCCTCGTTCATGGTCTTGACCTTGGCCAGGCGGGCATCAATCGCCTCGGGGACCTTTTCTTCCAGGAACTTGTAGAGCTTGCGAATCGCCTGGGCGACCAGCTCGCCCTGGTTTTCCTCCTTGTAGTAGTCGGAAAGGACGATCCGGGTCGCGCCGATCACGTTGTCGGCGAACTTGTCGGCCACGGCGCCGGCCAGCTTGGTCCCGGCGAGGATCTCGGCGCGGGCCTTCAGGAAGTCGGCCGGCGACAGGGCGCGGTCGGCCAGCTTCTGATAGTCCTTGCGCAGCTCGCGCTGGGCCTTCAGCCGCGGCATCCGCGTGAGGTACTGCCGCCCCTCGTCCGCCACGTCGGCCAACTCCTTGTCGCCCTGGACCAGCTTCTCGAGCTTGGCCACTTGCTCCTGGGCCTTCTTGTACGGGTTCGGGATTGTGCGACAGGACGAAGTGGCTGTTGGGGCTGCCCAGGACGATGACGACCTGCTCCTTCTCCTTGTCGGTCTTGCCGTATTTCAGGGCCAGTTCGTGAACTTGCTTATCGAGGTATTTCGCCAGCTCATCGACGGTGACGAGACCGTCCGCCTCGTCGCCGTCGTCGTCGGCGGCGCTCTTCAGTCCTTCGAGCAGGGCCATGGTGAAGATGCCGTGTTCGGGGCCGTCCAGGGACGGCGAATTGGGACGGTTGGCCAGGAAGACGACGCGGCCGGGCGTGCGGCCCTCGCCCTCCTCTCGAGCCGAGGTCGCCGCGGAACTCCGCGAACGGCTTGTCGGTGAAGGACGGCTCGGCGATGGCCTTGTCGCCCGGAACGTTGTAGCCCTTGAAGTTGACGTCGAGGTAGACGGCGAAGTTGCTGGCTCTTGAGACCCTTGAGGGCCTCGGCGACCTCGGCCGCGGCGACGGCGTCCTTCTCGCGGCCCTTGAAAGTGGAGTCGGCGGCGAAGTAGCAATGGCGATCGCCGGTGTCGCCGAGGGGGCCGCCGTCGCCGAAGAAGGCGAAGATGACCGGGTCGTTGGGGCCGGCCTCCTTGGCCAGCCACTTGAGGGCGTCGAGAATGTTCTGACGGGTGGCCGCCTGACTGCCCTTGCCGTCGGCGTCGCCGATCAGCAGTCTGGCGTGTTCGGCGTCCACGCCGAAGTAATCCTTGCTGGTGTAGAGGTCGAAGAGCGCCTTGGCGTCGTCTTCGGCGTGGGCGCGCGGCAAGAGCTGCTTGTCCGTGTAGTGGCTCACGCCGACGACCACAACGTAGGGTTGTGCTTTTTTCGCGTCGTCGGCCGCCCTTGCCGGGGCGGTCAGCGTCAGCACGGCGGCCGCGCACGCAAGGGCCGCCGTCCACATCGCCTTGGTCATGAAGTTCGATCCTTTCGAGAGATTGCTCGGAGGGTGAGCGGCCATTTCGCTTCCGCTCCGGCGGTCGTCAGTCAACCGTGTTGCAGGGCGAGTCCCCGGACGCCCCAAACCAAGCTCCATTGTGGCGGACGTCATGATTCAGTCAATCCATTTCGCGGCGGGGACGGCGGTTCACGGGGGATAGTTCCGAACGCGGGGCGAAGGTCCGCCCCAGGAACAGTAGTGCGCGCGGGCGGCGATCCGGTTGCGGAACTCGCCGACCGGGCGACGTTTTTTCATCCCGGTGGAGCGTCGTCGAACAGCGAGCGCTGGGCGGGCGCAGGCTCAGCGGGGGCCGCTTCGACGACGAAGGGCGGTCGGCCGGCCGCGAGCGCCTGCATCCGCTGGGTGTTGTCGGCGGCCTGGCTGTGACGGCAGTTGTTGAACAGGAACAGGGCGCGTTCGACCGTGCCGGCGTTGGCCGCGGTCGCCGCGGCCGCGAGCCATTCCTGGAGCACCGCGTCGTCGTAATGGTAGTCGTAACGGTCCTTGTCGCCGCGATACCAGTTGGCCTTGTTGCGCGAGTGCATTCGGACGTAGGCGGTGGGACTCGACTGGACCCAGCCGCGCGGGTACAGCCCCGGCAGGTCGGGCGCGTCCACGGCCACGATGCTCAGTCCCAGCTCGGCCATCCAGGCGGTCGTCTCGGCCCCGGCCCAGGATCGATGACGGAACTCGACGGCCAGGTTCAGGTCGCCGAGGGCGCGGCCGACGGTTTCGATCCAGGCCCGCGCGGGCCGGTCGTCGTGGGCGGACTGCGGCAACTGGCAGAGCAGACCGGACAGCCGGCCGAGGCGGCGCAGCGCCAGCACGGCCCGGCGGAAGCCGTCGAGGTCGCGCGGGCTGCGCTCGTGGCTGATCGACTGCGGCAGCTTGACCAGGAACTGGAAGCCGTCCGGCGTTTGGGCGGCGAGCTTGGCGAGCATCTCCGGCGTGGGCGGTCGATAGAACGTGAAGTTCAGCTCGACGAGCGGAAAGCGCCGGGAGTAATAGGCCAGCATCCGGTTGGGCGCGTGCCGGCAGGGTAGAAGCCGCCGACCCAATCGGGATAGGAATAGCCGGATGTACCGATCCAGAGGTCCATAGCAAACTCGCCGACGTGCAAGACAAAGATTTCACCACAGAGTCACAGAGAACACAGAGAAGACAAAAAACAATTACCGAAGGAACCATACGCTTTGGAACAATTGTATTTCTTCTCTCTGTGGTCTCTGTGACTCTGTGGTGAAATCTCTCCTCTATTGATTCGCCTTCACCTTCTTCTCGACTTCGGCTTTTTTGTCCTTCTCGCGCTTGGTCGTCGCGGGCAGTTCCAGGCCTTTTTTCCAGGTGGAAACGGCGCCTTCCTTGTCGCCCGCCGCCAGCAGCACTTCGGCCAGGTGATCGTAGATTTCGACGCTCTGGCCGTCCGCATCCTTGACCGCCTCTTCCAGCGGCTTCCGCGCCTCCTGGTATTTTTTCTCCTTGTAAAGGACCCAGCCGAGGCTGTCGAGATACGACGGATTGTCCTTCAGCTCCTCCGGTTTCGCGTCCGGCTTCTCCTTAGGCGCTGCTTGCGGTCCTCGTCGAGGGCCTTGCGGATCAGCTTCTCGGACTCCGGCAAGTTCATGTCGTGGTCGGCCCAGATGTAGCCGAGGTCGTTGTTGTAGCCGGGGTTGTCCGGATCCTTCTCCAGCAGCGCCTTGAGGTCGGCCGACGCCGCCTTGACATCGCCGAGGTCCACGTGCAGCCCGCTGAGCGTGTACCGAATCCCGTTCACGAGGTCGTCCTGCTCCTCCTTCGTGAAGTCCTCGTTCTTCTTCACCAGATCCGCGGCCTCCTCATACGCCTTGACGGCGTCGGCCGGCTTGTCGATCTCCCGGAGGAAGCGCCCCTTGGCGATCAGGTTGAACGGGTTTTCCGGATTGGATTTGACGATGCGGTCCATCAGCTCGGTGGCCTTGTCGATTTTGCCCTCCTTGGCCAGCACCAGCACCATCTCGCGCAGCACGGTCGGCTTCATCTGCTGCAGGGCCGGGTCGCCCTTGAGGGCCAGGAACTCGTCGCAGACCTTCTCGCTGTCTTCGTACTTGCCGCCGTCGTAGTAGGTCTCGATGAGGCCCGTGTAGCCCTTCCCAATCTGCTGAGCGCTTTGCAGCTGGACGGATTGGTCGATGTAGAGCTTGTAGAAGACGATGGCGTCGTCGGTGTCGCGGAGGAGCTGGGCGGTGCGGCCAGGACGTAGGCGGCGGTGACATTGAGGGGCTGGTCCTTCTCCTTGGCCAACTTGGCGGCCTCGGCGAGGAGCGACTTGGTGTGCGGAGTGTCCTCCAGCAGCTGGAAGATGCGGCCGAGTTCGGCGTCTTCGCCGGTGATCGCGTTGAGCGCCAGCACCTCCTTGCGCGACGTGTCGGGCGGGGCCGGCGCCGCCGCCACGGTCGCCGTCAGGAGGGCCGTCGCCGCGACGGTCCAAATCCCTGCATTCCATGTCGTTCTCATCACTACCCCTCTCGGATCGAGTCCTGGTCCGGCGTGTGGGATTGCCCGCCGTCGAACGCACGGTCGGCGGGATGCGCCCCTTCCCTCACCGATTATCCTACCCAAGCCGCCCGATCGCCGCCACCGGAAGTACCAGCCTCGTTACATCTCGGCGAGCGGCCGGCGTGAGCCGGCTGATGAACCCCCATCAGCCGGCTCACGCCGGCCGCTCGCCAAAATCCAAAGGCGCAAACCGTCAAACAGTGCATAATGAAGGGGGAAAGGACGAGTCCGCACGAGGAGCGCCGCATGAAACCGCTCGTCGGTCTGATTATGGGGTCGCGCTCGGACTGGGAGACGATGACCCACGCCGCGCAGACGCTCGACGAGCTGGGCGTCCCCTACGAGGTACGGGTGGTGTCGGCCCACCGCACGCCCGACCTGCTGTTCGAGTATGCCGGGACGGCGGAGGCGCGCGGCCTGGAGGTGCTGATCGCCGGGGCCGGCGGCGCCGCCCATCTGCCGGGCATGGCGGCGGCCAAGACGACGCTGCCGGTGCTGGGCGTGCCGGTCGAGTCGAAGGCGCTGCACGGCGTCGATTCGCTGCTGTCGATCGTGCAGATGCCGGCCGGTGTTCCGGTGGCGACGCTGGCGATCGGCCGGGCCGGCGCCGTCAACGCCGCCCTGCTGGCGGCGTCCATTCTCGGCAACAAATATCCCCAATATCGAGAGGCCGTCCGCCGCTGCCGCGAGGAGCAGACGCGCTCGGTCCTGGCGCAGCCCGATCCGCGGGAGGCGCCATGACGAGGATCGGCGTGCTGGGCGGCGGCCAGCTCGGGCGGATGCTGGCCCTGGCGGGCCTGCCTCTGGGCCTGCGCTCCCGCTTTCTGGAGTCGGCGGCCGAATCTCCGGCGGCACAGGTGGCCGAGCGGATTGTCGGTTCCTTTGACGATCCCGATTGCCTGCATCGCTTCGCGGATGGGCTGGGCCTCGTCACTTACGAATTCGAGAACGTGCCGATAGGGGCCGCCCGCCTGCTGGCGGAGCGCGTGCCGGTTTATCCACCGCCGGCCGCCCTGGAGGTCAGCCAGGATCGGCTCTCCGAGAAGGAGTTGTTCACGCGCCTGAGCATCCCCACGACGCGGTACGCTGCCGTCGGCTCGCAGGCCGATCTGGAGCAAGCGCTGGAAGAATTGGGATGTCCCGCAGTGCTGAAGACGCGCCGGCTGGGCTACGACGGCAAGGGTCAGGCGGTACTGCGGGCCTCGGACGACGTGGACCGGGCGTGGCGTGGGCTGGGCGGTCAGGCGCTGCTGCTGGAAGAATTCATCCCCTTCGACCGGGAATTATCGCAAATATCGGTGCGCGGCCGAGACGGGTCCATCGCGTTCTACCCGCTGGTGGAGAATCACCACGAACACGGCATTTTGCGCTGGTCGCTGGCGCCGGCGCCCGGCGTGTCGCCGGAATTGCAAGCGGCGGCGAGCGGCTACGCCCTTCGCATCCTCCGCGAGCTGGATTACGTCGGCGTGCTGGCGGTGGAGTTCTTCCAGCGCGGCGACGGCCTGATCGCCAATGAGACGGCGCCGCGCGTCCACAATTCCGGCCATTGGACCATTGAAGGGGCGGAAACGAGCCAATTCGAGAACCACCTTCGCGCCGTCGTCGGCTGGCCGCTCGGCTCGACGGCGGCGGTCGGCCGCAGCGCCATGCTGAACCTGATCGGAACGACGCCGGACACGGCGGCGCTGCTGGCCGTGCCGGGGGCGCACGTTCACCTGTACGGCAAGACGCCGAGGCGCGGCCGGAAGCTGGGCCACGTCACGCTGCGGGCGGACGAGGCGGGCCAGGCGCTGGCGCGGCTGGCGGCGACGCGAGAGGCGGCTGGACAGTAAGAATCTGTTCTTGAAGGGGTCAAAGCAGGGTGACACAGCCGTGCTTTGACCCCTTCAAGAACGCCGTTCCCTTCCCTCGACCAATGCACCACATGCCGGAGCCGGAAAAGGCAAAAGCCGCGGCCCATTCCGGGTCGCGGCTTTGTGCTGCGGCGATTGGCAGCTTACATCCGATCGCGCCGCTCCTCGACGAGCGTGCGGATGCGCTCGGCGAGCAGGGCCACGTCGAACGGCTTCTTGAACGCCTCGCTGTAGCCGAACTGCGTCAGCGCTTCGGGGTCGGGTTCGTCCTCGCCGGCCAGAGCCAGGATGAGCGTGTTTTCAAACTGGGGGTTGCGGCGCAGGTTCTGGGCGATTTGCAGGCCCTCGCTGCGGCCCATCGCCAGGTCCACGACGATCGTGTCGGGGTGGAAGCTCTCGGCCTGGATGCCGGCCTCGAAGCCGCTCATGGCCGTCTCGTACTTGTAGTCTTCGTCGTCGGGCAGCAGTTCCTGGACGCGGCTGATGAACAGCGGCTCGGCGCCGATGATGAGGATCTTGTGCCATCCCTCTTCCTCCAGCTCGCCCAGCGGCATGCCGTGTTCTTTGAGGAAGCGGATGAGGTGCTCGCGGGGGATGCGGCGGTCCTGGCTGCCCGGGATGCGATAGCCCCGCAGGCGGCCGGAGTCGAACCACTTGCTCACCGTGCGTGGAGCGACTTTACAGATTTTCGCGACCTGTCCGGTGGTAAAGACTTTCTTCATGGCAGGCACTCCCTTACTTGTTTTGCTGAGTCCTCTCCCGGGCCGGCGGACGCGGGGCCGGCCGAGGAGCTGTTCGTCGCCTGGACGCTCCCCCGGGGTCGTGTGGGGGGGCGCGACCGTCGGCCGGGCGGTACCGGCGCGGCGGCGGGCCGGCCGAAGGGACAGACAATCCGAGCGCCGCCTTCCCCGCCCCCACCCTCCTCCACCCGTGGGGGGGAGGGTGGGGAGGGGGGCCGGGAGCAGGCCGGCGTTTGTCTTCCGCCTCGGCTAGTGCAAAAGATCGTCATGCCGCCCTCCCCATCATGAGAAAAAGGCCACAGCCTAGGGAGGTTCTGCCGGTTCGCCGTCTTGCGCCCGTTCCGCCCACCGCCCGGATTGCCGCGCGGGATTCGAGGGCGCAGTGCCGGCGCACGGAACCATCGGAAAGGCCTGTGCTTGCGCCGGGAAAAGGGGACGGGGACCGCCCAGGTGCGGCGGAACGGCGGCGCCGGATGCGGCGAATGGAGGACGCCGTTCCTCTGTTCCGTTGACATTCTAAGGGCGCGGACAAGGGATTCGCGCGAATTTTCCGTGACCGCGCTCGTTCCCACCGGAAAAGGGGAAAGAGATTCGGAACGGAGAGAGATTATCTTGTAGACAGGCGCGGCGAATAGGGTAAAATGCGGCCGTCCCGCCGTTCGGCGCACCGGGTGACGGGCGACGCCCGGCCAGTCGTCGGCGGGACGCTTTCCCCCCGCTTATTTGTCCGTCAACCGCTTGCGGAAGATCACCATGTCGTCGCCGTCCGCGTAGTAGTCGCGGAGCTGCCCCGTCACCTCGTAGTCATGTTTCAGATAGAACCGCCGGGTCGGGTCGTAGTGCGGCAGCGACGACGTTTCGATGAACAGCACCCGGCCGTTCTTCTTGCGGATGTCCTCCTCGGCGTGTTTCAGCAGACCGGAGCCGACGCCCTTCGCTTGAATCTGCTTGGTCACGGCGATCCAGTACAGATACCAGCTGCGGTCGGTCATGGCGGCCGGCGCGTAGTAGGCGTAACCGACGATGCGACCGTCACGCTCGTCCACGACGGCGATGTGCCCGTAGCCCCGGTTGGAGGCGTGATACTCGTCGAGGACTTCCTGGAGCGCCTGAATCTCATGTTTCTTGAAGACGCCGGTCGCCTCGGTGAGCGACAGCAAGGTTGGCGTGTCGGCCCGTTCGACGTGTCGGATCATGACGGCATCCTTCGGGAAACGAGGGTCGGGGACGCACGGGATCATCTTACCAGAATCCGCCGTGGTTCGCCTTGCGTCGCGGCTTCGGGTTGGCGTATATCCTAGGCGCCGGCCTGGCCCGCCCGCGTTCAAACGCGGCCCTACATGCCGAAGCCCCGTGAACGGGGCTAGGAATTCCCTCCAGCCCCGTTCACGGGGCTTTTGCCTGTAGACCCGCCGTTGACGGCGGGGCGCGACATGGACGTCCGCATTCTCGACCTGGACGGCGCTTTGACCGCACAGCCGGCGCTCGCCGATGGTTCGCGCGTGGTGGACGGCCTCCAGCGGTGGGGACCGCGCATCCGCCTGGCGTGCCGCTTCGGCCGCTTCCGCCGCTTCGAGCAGGCCCTCGCGGATCGTCTCGGCGGCGACCGCGATACGGCCCCGCACCTGACGTTTTACGGCTCCGGCGACTTCCATCACGTCAGCCTGGCCCTCGCCCGCCGCTTGCGCGAGCCGTTCAACCTCCTCGTCCTGGACAACCACCCCGACTGGATGTGCGGCGTCCCATTCCTGCACTGCGGCACCTGGCTGCGCCACGCTTCACTACTGCCGCTGGTTCGGCGGGTCTTCCACGTCGGCGGCGACGTGGATTTCGACAATTCCTACCGCTGGATGGCGCCGTGGCGGCAGCTGCGCGAGGGTCGCATCCACGTCCTGCCCGGCTTCCGCCGTTTCCGTCGCGGCGCCTGGTCGGCCGTCCCTAACGAACCGATTCGCCCGGCGCCGGACGCCCCCGCCGCCCGTTCGCGCCTGGAGGAGCTAATTCATCCCCATCGTGCCGAGCTTGCCAGCTGGCCGCTTTACATTTCGCTGGACAAGGACGTGATGGCGCCCGCCGAGGCCGTCGTCAACTGGGATTCAGGGCGATTGACGATGGATGAAGTCGGTTGCGTCCTGGATGCGTTCACCGCCGCGGCGAGCGGTCGTCTCGCCGGTATGGACGTGGTAGGCGACTGGTCGCCGGTTCGTCTCCGGGGCTGGTTTCGCAAGCTGTTCCATCTCACCATGCACCCGCCGCTGGCCATCGACCCCGACCAGGCCAGCCGCATCAATCAGCGCGCCAATCTCCGCCTGATCGCCGAACGGACGATGGTTCCGGCCGCCCTAGGCGAGCGGCCGGCGTGAGCCGGCTGATTCTTCCAATCAGCCGGCTCACGCCGGCCGCTCGCCCTTGCAACAGTCGTCCCACGGAGGACATTCCGCCATGCACGGCCAAACCGATTCCCCCGCCGCCGGCCGGCGGCTCTCCCTCGTCCTGCCCGCCTACAACGAAGAAGACGGCGTCCGCCAGGCCGTCGTCGAGGCCGACGAGGCGCTGGCGAAGCTGACCGACGATTACGAGGTCCTCGTCGTGGACGACGGCAGCCGCGACGCCACCGCCGCCGTCGTCGCCGAGGAAGCGGCGTCCCGTCCGCACGTCCGCTTGCTGCGCCATAAGACGAATCGCGGCTACGGAGCGGCCCTGCGCACCGGCTTCGAGGCGGCCCGCTTCGAGTTCGTCGCCTTTACCGATGCGGATTGCCAGTTTTATCTCGAAGACCTCGGCCGTCTGCTGCCGCTGGCCGAGCGCTGTCCGGTCGCGGTAGGCTGGCGCGAGGACCGGAAGGATTCGCGGCTGCGCCGCCTCCTGTCGCGCGGCTACAACGTGCTGACGCGCGCCCTTCTCGGCACGTGCGTCCGGGATTGCGATTGCGCCCTGAAAATCTTCCGCCGCGACGCGCTGGCGGCGATCCTGCCGGAAACGAACGGCTTCTTCGTCAACGTGGAAATGCTCACCCGCGCCCGCCAGCTCGGCTACGAAACGGCCGAGGCCGGCGTTCGCCATCGGCCGCGCCTGCGCGGCCAAAGCACGGTGTCGTTCCGCGACGTGCCGCGCACGCTGTCGGCGCTGCTGCCGTTCTGGTGGTCGTCGGTGCTGTTCGCGGGGGCGAGCGGGGGGCGTCAGCCCCCTGATGATGCGAAGAATCAGGGGGCTGACGCCCCCCGCTCGCCGCTGCCATCCCTTCTCTTGCTCCTTATCGTCTCCGGGATGCTATTCTTTTCGCGGTTGGGCACCCCGCTGCTGGAGCCGCAGGAGCCGCGCTACGCGGAGATCCCGCGCCAAATGCTGGCCGAGGGCCAACTGCTCACGCCGGTCCTCAACGGCCAACCCTACCTCGACAAGCCGCCGCTCCTTTACTGGTCCGTCATGTCCTCCTACGTCGCCTTCGGCGTCCATGACTGGTCCGCCCGCCTCATCCCCGCGCTGGCCGGCGTCCTCTGCGTCCTGCTCACGTACCTGTGGGGCCGTCACGTCGCCGGCGAACGGGCCGGACTATTCGGGGCGATCGTGCTGTGCCTGTCGGCTCGGTTCGTTTACCTGGAGCGGGAGCTGACGATGGACTGCCTGCTGTGTCTGTGGACCACGGCTGGGCTGGCGGCGGCCCATGCGGCGCTGGTCGGCGGACGGTTTCGCATGGGCTGGTGGCTGCTGTCGGCGGCGGCGTGCGCGCTCGGCGTCCTGACCAAGGGGCCGGTCGCCCTTGTGCTGGTCCTCGTGCCGACGGCGGCGTATGCGCTCCTGGATCGACGTTCGGCCCGCGTCGGCCTGCGCGGCTGGGCCGCCTATCTGGCCGTCGTCGCCGCAGTGGCCGGGCCGTGGTTTGCCGCGATCAGCGCTGCGGAGCCGGACTTCCTCGTCTCCTTCTTCTGGAGACACAACGTCGTCCGCTTCGTGGCGCCGTTCGATCACGCGGAGCCGGTATGGTTCCATCTGCCGCCGCTGGTGCTCGGCATGTTGCCGTGGAGCCTGCTCTTGCCCGGCTTCCTCGTCTTCCTCGCCCGGCGATCGAGGCGGGCGGCGGCGCGACGGCCGGCCGCCCTCGGCTTCTTCCTCCTCGCCGCCGTCTGGGCGCTGGCGTTTTTCTCCGCCGCGGGGTGCAAACGGTCGGTCTACATCCTTCCGGCCCTGCCGCCGTTGGCCCTGGCGCTGGGGTGCTATTTGAACATCCTCGTCCCGGACGGCGTCCTCCCGGAATCCTGGGGCCGGCTGTGGCGCCGCGGCTCGCGCCTGGCCTATCGGGCGTCGCTGCTCGTCCTGGCCGTGGGGGCCGGGGCGGCCCTGCTCGCCGACGGCCATCATCTGGTGCGCTCGACCACGGCTCACGCCCTCTGCGGCGGTGCCATGGCGGCGACGGCCCTGCTCGTGGCGCTGCATCGCAAGGTTTCGTGGCCGGTCTGCGGCGCGGCGACCTTCGCGGTCCTCTTCGCGGGCATCGTGGTGCTGCAACCGGGGTACAACCGGCAATTCTCGCTCCGCGACTGCCTGCGCGACGTGCCGCGCTCCCCGGCTTTATCAGTGGTTTGCTATCCGCAACGATGGGATTCCGTGAGCTTCTATCTGCCGCAAGCCGACGTCCACGCCTACGGCGTCCGCGAGCGCGATCAGCTTCTCGAAGATTTGCGCACGCACCCCGGAACGCTGCTGCTGGCGAAGTCGGGGCCGCTGCTGGATGAGCTGATGCGTGAGATGCCGGGGTCGGTGGAGATCATCCGACGCGGCCGCGGCAGGGCGGTAACAGCCGGATGGGTGCGCGTCCCGGTTGCGCCGCCGGACGATCTGGTTGCGGAGAAGTGAGTTCACGTAATGGACCAGCCTGAAGCGCAAGCGAGGGGTTTTGTTGTAACCCCTCGCTCGCGCTTCAGGCTGGTAATGTTCACCCCGCCACCGGCTGCCCCGGCGCCACCTCGTCGAAGCCGGCCGTCCGGCCGCGCCTGCGGGCCAGCGCCGCTTCCACTAGTTGCAGCGTGAAGTGCTCGTGGGTCAGGCCGGCGGAGATGAGACCGCCGGCCAGTCCCGCCGACGGGCTGAAGTCGGGGTTCGGATTCACTTCGAGGATGTACGGCCGGCCGGCCCGCACGCGGAAATCCACCCGCGCGTAATCGCGGCAGCCGAGCAGGCGGAACGCCTTCCGGCTCAGCGACTCCAGCCGGTCGCATAGCCGCGGCGTCACGTCGGCCGGATAGCGCGGCGGCGTCGCCTCATAGTCCGGCGTGCCGGGCTTCCACTTGGCGTCGTAGGTGACGATCGGCCAGTACGCGGGGTCGTCGGCGATGAACAGGATCTCCGAAGGCGGCAACACGCGCAGGTCGGGCGCCTCGATCACGGCGACGTTCATCTCCCGGCCGCGGATGAACTCTTCCACCAGCACCGGCGGCCCGTAGGCGTCGAGCAGCGACGCGACGCGCTCGTTCAGGTCGTGCTGCGTGGTGACGACGCTGCCCTGGTCGAGGCCGACGCTGGCGTCCTGCAAGGCGGGTTTGACGATGACCGGCCAGTCCAGCGGACACGGCGGCGCCGGCGCCTCCTCGACCGCGAAGAAGTCGGGCGTCGGCAGTCCGGCGCCGCGCAGGAGGTGCTTGGCCAGGTGCTTGCTGCGGCCCAGGCTCAGCGTCTGATACGGCGACCCGGTGAACGGCACGCCGGCCCATTCCAAGATGCCGGCGACGTGCGCCTCGGTGGCGCCGTCGTCGGCCAGACCCTCGAAGAGATTGAACACGACGTCCGGCTGCAACCGCCGTAAGCCGGACACCAGGACGTGCGGCTCGCGCGACACCCCCAGCCGGACCACGTCGTAGTCCGCCTGGGAAAGCGTCTGGTGGACCGCATCGACCGTGTAGAGGATTTCGTGTTCCGACTCGGCGTCGGGATGGTCCGCGGCAAGGACCGGCTCGTTGAAAAGGATCAGGACGCGCGTACGGCGGGAGGGCACGGCGTCGAACGCGTCATCGATCATGGAATTCTCGCCGCCCGGTGAGGGGGCCTCCTCGAACAGGTCCGGCTGCCGTGGGCACGACAAGGTCGTAACGATCCACAGCCGCCTGGAAAATGCCGCCGATCAGTTGCTCATAGGTCCATCCGACCATGCGGGCGAGGATGAACAGGTCGCTCGACACGGGATTCAGGCCCGGCAGCGGATTGACCTCCAGAAAATACGGGACGCCGTCGCGCAGGCGGAAATCGACGCGGGCCACGTCCCGACAGCCGAGGATGCGGTACGCCTGGAGGGCGGCGCTTTCGACGGCTTCCAGATGGTTCAGAGGGAGGCGGGCCGGGCACTCATAGCGAACCCGGTTCTCCCAGTCGCGCTTCACTTCCAGGCTGTAGACGAAGCGCTCGTTCGTGCCACGCGGCAAGACCCGCATCACGCCGATTATGCGCGGCGGCGCGTTGCCGATCACGCCGACGGTCAACTCGTCGCCTTCGATGTATTCCTCGACCAGAACGGGCTGCTTCTGGTCCCGCCGCAGCGTCTCGACAGCGGCGAGGCAGGAGGCCGCGTCGTCCACGACGCACTGGCCGCGGATGCCCTTGCTCGATCCCTCCCACGCCGGTTTCACGATGGAGGTGTAGGGCAGTCGATCCCGCGTTTCCAGATCGTGCAAGTCCTCGCCCGGCTCGAACACCGCCCAGCGCGGCACACGAACGCCGGCCGATTGCACGAGACGCTTGGCGCAGTCCTTGTCCAGCGTCACGGCGAGCGTCAGCGGGTCGGAGCCGGTGTGAGGAATGCCGAGCATCTCCAGAACCGCCGGCACCCGCGCCTCGCGCGATCGGCCCACTCCCTGGCCCTCGGCGAAGTTGAAAACGAAGTCCGGCGGGTCGGCCAGCAGCCGTTGCAATAACTCACGGCCGTCGCCGAGCTGCACCACGTCATGACCCAGACCGCGCAGCACGGCGGCCACCGCTTCCACGGTGGCCGGGCTGTCGTACTCCTCCTGGTAGTCGTCCGGCGCGCCGGACGGCGGCGGGGCGTCGTTCTTCAGGTCGTAGGTGATGCCGATGCGCATGGAAACCTGTCGTCGTCCTTGCTTACCAGCCTGAAGCGCAAGCGAGGGACCTCATCGAACCCCTCGCTTGCGCTTCGGGCTGGTACAATTCGCAGCGTTACGAACCGCATCCATTCGTCAGTACGCCCAGCGGCAGCATCTCCTCCATGGGAGCATGTCCGTTGCCGTTGCAGCAGCCGTTGTGTCCGTTGTGTTCCGGGGCGGCCGCCTCGTCCGCAACGGCCCTGGTCAGTACGTTCAGCTGGCGGCGGGCCATGCGCTCGCTGTTCTCCGGGATCAAGGCGGTCTTGGTCCCCTGCAACAGCGAACTCACGCCGCGCGTCGCGGTCGGCTTGACCGTCTGCGCACGGTCCTCGGCCTGATAGCGGACCAGCATCCCCTCGAAGTTCCGCAGCACGACGGCGTCGTCGGAAGCGGAAACGAGGTAGTTCGGCATCAGCGGGATCTTGCCGCCGCCGTGGGGGCTGTCCACGACGTAGGTCGGAATCCCCAGACCCGACAGATGGCCGCGCAGACCCTCCATGATCTCCAATCCCTTCCACACCGACGTGCGGAAGTGGCCGGCCCCGATGACCGGATCGCAGTGAAACAGATAGTACGGCCGCACCTTGATGCGCAACAGGCCGCGCATCAGAAGCCGCATCGTCTCCAGGTCGTCGTTGACGCCCTTCATCAGGACGGTGTGGTTGTTGACCGGCATGCCGCCTTTGAGCAGGGCCAGGCAGACCCGTGCGGCTTCCGGGGTGATCTCTTTGGGGTGGTTAAAGTGCGTCTGAATCCACACCTTGCCGGACGAAGCGAGCAGCTCCACCAGGCTTTGGTCGTATAGCTTCTGCGGAAGCGTCACCGGGATCCGCGTGCCGATGCGAATGACGTCCACGTGCGGGATCGCGGTCAGGTTGTCGAGAAAGAAGCGGAGCTTGGCGACCGGCAGTGTCAGCGGGTCGCCGCCCGACACAATGACGTCGTGGATCTCCGGATGGTCGCGCACGTATTCGACCATGCGCTCGTCGTTGCGGCTGACGGCGTCCCAGCCGCCGCGCACCATCGTCGCCCGCTTCCGCGTGCAGAAGCGGCAGTACATGGTGCAAACGTGGGTCGTCACCAGCAGCGCCCGGTCGGGGTAGCGGTGCGTCAGGCCGGGGACGGGAGAATCCTTGTCCTCCTCGAGCGGGTCCTCCAGCTCGTAGCCCGAGGGGTTCGTTTGCTCCAACGGCGACGGGACCGATTGCAGTCGAATCGCGTCGTTGGGATCGTCGGGGTCGATCAAGGAGAAGTAGTAGGGCGGGATGGCGGTCTTGTATTCGGTTTCGAGCGAGCCGATGGCTTCCAGCTCCTCCGGCGTGAAGGAGAGCAGGTCGCGCAGCTGTCGAACCGAACGGATGGCATGTTGCGACTGCCATCGCCAATCGTCCCAGAGGTGATCGGGCACGTCGCGCCAGAGCGGGTGGCGCCGGGGCTTACCGGGAGGTTCGTCTTCCTCGACTCCGCCTACCGTCCGGGAGACGGGCCGCGGTTCCAACCCGGTACGCTCGTCAGCATCACTCATCGTCCGAGAAGCCTCCATAACTGAGAGGATGGCTTGTCCGCTGACAGTCGGCCGTCCTCGTCCGGACGACCTCCAGCTGTCAGGGCACAGCGCTGTCAGCGCGGATACTACCGCGGCGTTTGCAAATTACAAGGGCCGTCGTGAACAATTCCGCTTTCCGCGTTCCCGCCGGACCCGGATTGTCGCCACGACCCGCAAACCTCGTCGCCTCGCCGCGCCGTTCCGCGCTCCTGGTCCGCAACCGTTCTGCCTTCCCGATAAAGCGGGCGCTTGGCAACGGCGGTTGCAGACTGGAGCAAGTGTAGAGTGGATGCGCCAGCAGGCCAAGACGACTTCGCCGAAAAATCTCCGTTTCCCCGGAAATTATCCTTCCTATCGGACTCCGGCGCGAAAACATTGAGCCTGGACACGTTGTTCTTGAGAAAAATGATGGTAGACTGCCGCGATGAAACCAACACCTCCCGTTTCCAAGCCAACCCTCGAGCGCGTCATGGGACCGCTCATGGCCGCGGCCGTCGTCGTCGGTTGCGTCATCGGCTCCGGCGTCTTCAAGAAGCCGCAGCTGGTCGCGGAGAAGGCCCCGTTCTTCGGCCTGGCGGCGCTGGCCTGGGTCGGGACCGGCGCGTTCATCCTTTTGGGGGCGCTGGCTTACGCGGAGGTCGCTGTCCTCTATCCGAAGGCCGGCGGCAATTACGTCTTTCTCCGGGAGGCTTATGGCCGACTCGCCGGCTTCCTCTCGGGCTGGGTCGAATTCTGGATCATCCGCGCCGCCTCCATCGCGGCCCTGGCCACGATCTTCGCCGAATCGCTGCACGACGTTCTCAAGAGTCTCCTCGTCGCCCCCGCGGCCGGGGCCGCATTGATCGACCTGCTGGGGTACTGGGAGTTGCGAGCGCTCACGATCGCCGTCATCGCGGTCCTGACGCTGGTCAATGTCCTGGGCGTGAAGTGGGGCGGCGGGTTGCAGGTCGCGATCACCGCGGTCAAGATCGCATCGCTGCTGGCGATCGTGGCCGCCCCCTTCGTTGTGCTGGCCTTCGTCCGCTCCGGCTCCGGCGTGGCGCCGAACCCGGCCCACCTGAGGCCGACCTGGCCGACGACGTGGTCGGAGCTGTCGTTGTCGGGCCTCGGCGTGGCGTTCCTCGGCGTCTACTGGGCCTATCACGGCTGGATGAACATCTCCCTCGTCGCGGAGGAAGTGCAAAACCCGCAGCGCAACATCCCCCTCGCGCTGCTGGCCGGAGTGGGTACGGTGATCGTCCTGTATCTCGGCGCCAACTTCGCCTATTACCTGATTCTTTCGGGGCCGGAAATGGCCGCCCTGAAGGAGACCACCACCGCGACCGTTTTCAGCATGCGCTTGCTAGGACCGCTTGGAGCGGCGGCGGCGGCGGCGGCGGTGATGTGTTCGGTCTTCGGGGCGTTGAACGGCAATCTGCTGGTGGGGCCGCGCTTGCTCTTTGCGATGGGCCGCGACGGCCTCGCTCCAACCGCCTTGAGTGACATCCATCCGAGGTTCCACACGCCGCTCCTGGCCACCCTCGTGCTGGCGGCATGGTCGTGCCTGCTGGTCGTCGGCGTGGCGTGGTTGAATCAAGTGCAAGCCTTTGGGAAGACCGCGCTCGACTTTGATGTGCTGACCGATTTCGCCATGTTCGGCTCATTGACCTTCGAGACGCTGGCGGTGCTGTCGATCTTCGTGTTCCGCTTCCGCCGGCCGGACGCCGATCGACCGTACCGCTGTCCCGGCTATCCGATCGTGCCGCTGCTGTACGTCGTGCTGCCGGGGTTCGTGCTGACGAACATGGCCGTGAATCAGCCGTTGCAGGTGGGCATAGCGATCGCCTTCATCGCGCTGGGAGCGGTAGTGTATTTCGGGGCGGGCCTGGGAAGGTCGAGATCCAGTAACGGAACCTAAGATTTCACCGCGGAGAACGCAGAGAGCGCGGAGAAAAGACAAAGGATTTTATTTCCCTGTCTTTTCTCCGCGCTCTCTGCGTTCTCCGCGGTGAAATCTTTTCGCCGATCACGGGAACAGGCCGCGTTTCTGCTTTTCCGTGGCGATCTTCTGCACGCCCAGGCTCAGCGCCGCCACCCGCATGGTCAGCTTCCGTGATTGCGCCAGGTCGTACACGCGGCGGAACGCCTTGAGCATCAGCTCTTGCAGCTTCTGGTTGACCTGCTCCTCGCTCCAGAGGAACTGCTGGATGTCCTGGACCCACTCGAAATAGGACACCGTCACGCCGCCGGCGTTGCAAAGCACGTCCGGGATGATGAAAATCTCGCTTTCATTCAGCACGGCGTCGGCGTCCGGCGTGGTCGGGCCGTTGGCCCCCTCCGCGAGGATGCGGCAACGCAGCCGGCCGGCGTTCGCCGCGTTTATCACCCGCTCCAGCGCCGCCGGGACCAGGACCGTGCAGGGCGTCGTCAGCAGGTCGGCGCTGTCGATCGGCTCCGCGTCGGGGAAGTCGCGCAGCAGCTTCCCCGACGTGCAGTGAAGGGCGAGGGCCGGCACGTCGATGCCGCGCGGATTGCGGATCGAGCCGTAGCGGTCGCCGACCGCCACGACCTTCACGCCGCGCTGGTGCAATTCCTGGCAGGCCACGGAGCCGACGTTGCCGTAGCCCTGCACCACGGCCGTCGATTCCTCCGGCCGGATTTTCAGCTCCTTCATCGCCTCCATGATGCAGTAGGTGACGCCGCGGCCGGTGGCCTCGCGCCGGCCGACGCAGCCGCCCAGCTCGACCGGCTTGCCGGTGACGACCTCCGGGCAGGCGTAGCCGACCTTCATGCTGTAGGTGTCCATGATCCAGGCCATGGTCTGCTCGTCGGTGCCCAGGTCGGGCGCCATCACGTCCTGGCGCGGCCCGATGACGCACAACACCTCCTCGGTGAAGCGGCGCGTCAGGTGTTCGCGCTCGTCGCGCGACAGGGCGGCGGGGTCGCAGGCGATGCCGCCCTTGGCGCCGCCGAAGGGCAGGTTCATGATGCCGCACTTCCACGACATCCACATCGCCAGCGCGGCCACCTCGCCGAGGTCCACCGACGGGTGGTAGCGCAGTCCGCCTTTGGACGGGCCGCTGGTGAGGCTGTGCTGGACGCGGTAGCCGGTGAAGACCTCGGTGTGGCCGTCGTCCATGTTGACCGGGACGCTGACGACCAAGGCCCGCTTGGGCAGGCCCATCCGGCTGAGGATGCCCTTGTCGATTTCGACGACCTCGGCGACGGATTCGAGCTGGCGGCAGGCCATGCGAAACGTGGGGGAGTTATCGTAAACCGGAACGGGAGTGTGGGGATGGCCGTTGACTTCGGGAGCGACCGTTGAAACGGCGACGGACATGGACGCCTCCTATGGATGGCGGGAGAGGACGGGCGAGGGGCGCGGGCGCCTCTACCTTCATCCTACCTTGCTTTCCCTAACGGGAAAACCGCAGCTGCGCGCGGGAGCGGCCGGCGTGAGCCGGCTGATGAAGCTTCATCAGCCGGCTCACGCCGGCCGCTCGCCCGGAACGTGGTTGCCGCTGCCACGCATAGCGCGTACAAGGACTCAACGCCCCATCCTCACAAGGAGACGCATCCGTGAAACGACTTCCCGTCCGATGGGCCTTCGTCGCGGCCTTCGTCGCCTCGGCCGCCGTGAGCGCCGCCGAGCCGAGCGACGCCTTCTTCTTCAAGAAGGGCGACCGCATCGTCTTCCTCGGCGACAGCATCACCGAGCAGTACGAGTATTCCAACGACATCGAGCTGTACCTGACGACGCGCTTCCCCGACTGGAACCTGACCTTCCTCAACGCCGGCATCGGCGGCGACACGGCGACCGGCGGTGCCCACCGTTTCGCCAACCACGTCCTGGCCGAGAAGCCGACGGCCATCGCCATCGACTTCGGCATGAACGACGGCGGCTACGGCGAGTTCAAGCAGGATCGCTTTGACGCCTTCGTCAAGAACACCGAGGCCATGCTCAAGGCGGCCAAGGACGCCGGCGTCCGCGTCGCGTTGATCTCGCCCAACGCCGTTGAGGTGTCGCACTGCTCCGAACCTGAAGACTTATCTGGAAACGCAGAAGCAGTTCTACGCCCCACTCAAGGACCTGGCGGCGAAGTACGACGACCCGTTCGTGGATCAGTACGCCGTGACGCGGGCGATCGAGGAGAAGATCGCGGCGGACAATTCCCCCGTGAAGGCGTTCCCCGGCGGCGGCGTCCACACCGGCCCCGCCGGCGGCCTGCTGATGGCCCACACCATCCTCGTCGGCCTGCACGCCCCCGCCGTCGTCAGCGACCTGGAGATCGACGCGGCCGCCAAAAAAGCCGACAAAGCCACGAACTGCAAGGTGGACGACATTGGCGGCGGCGCCGAGGGAATCACCTTCGATCGCACCGACGACGCCCTGCCGCTGCCGGTGCAGAAGGACTGGCAGCCGATCCTCAAGTACCTGGACGACCTCAAGGACCTCAATTACTACGGGCTGAAGGTTTCCGGTCTGAAGGACGGCAAGTACGACCTGAGCCTTGACGGAACGAAGGTCGGCACGTACACGGCCGCGGACTTGGCGGCCGGCGTGAATCTCGGCAACCTGGAGTCCGGCCCGCTTTACGACCGGGCCAATCTGGTCTTCCAGGCGATCAACGTCAAGAACAAGGAACTGGTCCACCGGCGCTTCCGCCAGGTGGTGATGTCTTCGCCGAGAAAGGGGGGGGAAGAATCGCGTGAACAAAAGCTGAAGAGCATGATGGCGGAGATCGACTCCGACCAAGAGGCGATCTACAAACTCGCGCAGCCCAAGCCCGTGCATTTTGAGCTGAAGGCGGCGAAGTGAGCTGTCAAAATACAGGCGTCGTTTCGCCGCGACCCGAAGGGGAGCGCGTTGAGAACGCGCTCCCCTTCGGGTCGCGGCGAAACGACGCCCGAACCGCTTACCAGCCCGTGCGGTAGTCGGTCTTGAGCAGTTTGTCGGCGTCGGCGTTGTTGGTGATCTTCATGTTCTCGCTGTCATACTCCAGCTTCTTGCCGGCCGTGCGGATGGCCACGTCGCCCAGCAGCATCGACTCCGTCAGACGGCTGGCGATCTCGAAGTTGGAGTAGGCCGCCGGGCCGCCGCGGATGGCCGCCACCCACTCGGCCTTCATGCCGTCGTCGCCCTTGCCGTTGCGCGGCAGCGTCGGCGCCGGTCTCTGGTAGCCCTTGAACTTCTCCTCGGGCAGCAGGTTGAAGGCGGCGCCGTAGTCGTTCGGCGAATAGAGCATGCCCTTCTCGCCGACCAGCAGCGAGCCGCTGTCCGGGACGTGCAATCCCTTGATAAGGCTTTCGGGCGGCAGGACCAGTTTGCGGTCCTTCACCCCTTCATACCAGTAGAACTTGACGGCCGGCATGTCTTCGCGGGCGGGGAAATCGAAGGTGATCTTGGCGTAGGTCGGGTAGGTCTCCGGGTTCACGTCGCCGGCCTCGGCCTGGATGCTGGTCGGCAGGCCCAGCTTGAGCGCCCGGTAGGCCAGGTTGGCCGTGTGACAGGCCATGTCGCCGATGGCGCCGGTGCCGAAGTCCAGCCAGCCGCGCCACGAGAACGGATGGTAGATCGGGTCGTACGGCCGCTCCGGCGCAACGCCGAGCCAGAGGTCCCAGTGGACGTGCTTGGGCGGCGTCGGCGCGGTGAAGGTGAACGGCTTGCCGTGCAGCGCGGCGTAGGCGGCCTCGCGCGCCTGGCCGACCTTCATGATGGCGTCGGGGCCTTGCGGCCAGATCGGCCGGTTCGTCCAGACGTGGACCTCCTTGACCGGCCCGATGGCGCCGGCCTGGATAAGCTCGACGCCCTCGCGCAGCCCATTCTCGGCCGATCCCTGGTTGCCCATTTGCGTCGCCACCTTCATCTTGGCGGCGACCTCGCGCATCTCGCGGGCCTCGGCGACGGTGTGCGTCAGCGGCTTCTGGCAGTAGACGGCCTTGCCCTTTTTCATGGCCATGAGGGCGGCCGGGGCGTGGGTGTGGTCCGGGGTGCTGACGGTGACGGCGTCGATCTTGTCGCCGAGCTTGTCGAGCATTTCGCGGTAGTCGTGGAACTTCTGGGCTTCCGGGAACTGGGAGGCCTTCTTGCTCAGGGTGTTGTCGTCGATGTCGCAGATGGCGACGATCTTGCCGTGGTTGCCGGCCTGGGAGCTGTCACTGTCGCCTTTGCCGCCGACGCCGATGCAGGCGATGTTGACCTGGTCGTTGGCGGCCTTCTCTTTGGCGCCGAGGGCCACGCCGCCAGCCGCCCAGAAACCCAGGCCGGCGAGTGTGGTGTCCTGAATGAAGCGGCGGCGAGTCGGATGTCGAGCCATGCGGTCTCTCCTTGGTGCGGAAAAAGAGGGTGTGGGTGCGGGTAGCCGGGCGGTAGGCAATCCGATGATTTGCAGTTTATGGCGACGCGCGACGCGGTGCAAGCGCCTTTCCCGATGATCCCGCGATAATCCCTCCTTGGACTCCCCTGGCGCGGGGCGGTTTGCCTTCCCGGTAAACTCTGCGGAAGAGAACGGCAGCGCCGCCGATCGTCCAGAACAATCCCGCGGACGGACGGGATTTCTCGACATGGTCAGACGGCCTGCGCCGAAAGCGACCGCCCTGCGACTTGAGGCGAAAACGAGGAATCCTCTCAGCGCGTCGCGGCTGCGGCGGAAAACGTCGGGCGGACGGCAGGAGCGCTTCATCCGGCGCTGTTTTCCCTGGCCGCACAGCTTCCCATCGGGAATGATTGGCCATCCAGTCGGCCGCCGTTCTCTGGGGAGGCGGGGTCGGCGCGAGCGGAACGAGGTGACGATCATGAAGAGAATGGCGATCGCGGGGCTGCTGGCGGCGGCCCTGGCGCTGACGCCCCTGTCGCAGCCGAAGGCTTTGGCCTGGGGTTGCGACGGTCTGGGCTGCTGCGGCGGCGGCGGCGGCGGATTCGGTTTCAACATCGGCGTCAGCATCGGTTTCAACTTCCAGTGCAGCGGCATGCCGTCTTGCGGCAGCCCGTGCATGAGCGGCTGCGACGGGGGCGGAATGGCTTATCCCGGCGCCGGCTACAGCTGCCCGACCGGCAGCTGCGGCTCCTACGCCTACGGCTACCCGTCCTATCCGGCGTCCCCGATGGCGGCCCCGGCTTCCAGCGGCGTGCAGAACGCGGCCTACACCTACCCGGCCGGTTACGGCTATGGTTACTCGCAGGCCCCGTCCTACTGGTACGGTCATTGACAGCGGACGGGCGGCGGCGGAGCGCCGTCCCGCAAATCGGGAAAACGCTCCACGGCCGGCTCGTTCCGCCAGGCGCCCTCGGCGTTTCCGAACGCCGGGGGCGTCGTTTGTTTGCCGGCGGGGGCGGCTGGAGGAGATCCGCCGATGCGGGGAGGAGATGTGCGGGGAAACCGGGCGGCGCGGAGCGATTTCGCTGGACCGGGGCCGGGCTTGAGGGAATGTTATGGCGGTTCTTTCGCGTCGGGGTCCGGCGCGGGAGACGCGCCCGATTCCTCCGAACACAGAGGCCGACCCGCCGATGAAAAAACTCGTTTTTGCCGCTCTTGTGGCCGTGCCGTTGTTCGCCGTGTCCGCCCGCGCGGAAGGATGTGGCGGCTGTTTCTTTCAGCCGTTCCGCGTCAACGTGGGGCTGAACTTCAGCGTCAGCCCCTATTACCCCGGCGGCGGCGCGGTCAGCCAGCTCGGCCCGTGGTATCAATACTGGCCGATGGAGGCCCACTTCCAGACGCCGGCCCCGACGGGCTATCCGTACTGGCCCGCTCCGCTGACGCTGCCTCCTAACGCCGGCGTCGGCGGCCCCGCGCCGGCCAACTTCATGCCGGCCTCGCTGCAGCCGTCCGGCTACGGCGCGCCGCCGCCGAGTTACTGGAGTCGGTAACGAGGGTATTGTTTAGAGGGGATCGATTTGGCGAGCGGCCGGCGTGAGCCGGCTGATGCGACCCTATCAGCCGGCTCACGCCGGCCGCTCGCCGGGCCACCTAAACACCCACCACCGGCAGCGGCCGCCGCATCCTCGCCGGAATCGCCGTCACACGGCAGTGCTTCCCCTGCCGTCCGTCGCGCCGGACCAGTTCCTCGTGAATCGCCCTCAGCAGAGCGGGTTTGTCGGCGCACCACGTCGGCGCCACGAGGTAGTCCGGCGGCGCGTCGCCGCTCAGCCGATGGATCACCATTTCCGGCGGAAGACGCTCCAGAAAGTCGCACACCGTCCGAACGTACTCCTCCCGCGTGAACAGCGGCACTTCGCCGGCGTGGTACATCGCTTCCATCGGCGTGCCGCGAACGACGTGCAGGTTGTGGATCTTTACCGCCTGAACCGGCAGGCCGGCGAGCGCGTCGGCCGTCGCCATCATGTCGTCGTGCGACTCGCCGGGCAGGTTGAGGATGACGTGCGCGCACAGGTCCAGCCCACGGCCCTGACAACGGTGGATCGCATCGAGAAAGGCGTCGTAATGATGGCCGCGATTCATCCAGTCGAGCGATCGGTCATGGATGCTTTGCAGTCCCAGCTCCAGGCAGACGTAGCGGTCGCGGGCGTACTCCTGCAGCAGATCCAGAACCGGATCGGGAACCGAGTCGGGCCGCGTGCCGACGGCGAGGCCGACGATCCGCGGGTGATCCAGCGCCTCGTCGTAGAGCCGGCGCAGCCGCTCGACGGGGGCGTGCGTGTTGGTGGCCGCCTGGAAATAGGCGAGGAAGCGATCCACCCCGTAGCGCCGGCCGAGCAGCTGGACGCCGCGCTCCACCTGTTCCCGGATCGCGGATCGAGGCAGTCGGCGGTTGGGGCTGAAGCTGCGGTTGTCGCAGTAGACGCAGCCGCCGGTCGTCACCGTTCCGTCCACGTTGGGACAGGTGAAACCGGCGTCGATGGTGACGCGCTGGACGCGGCCGCCGAAGCGCTTGCGCAGAAAGCAGCTGAAGGCGTAGTAGCGCCGGTCGGATTCGGCAGGGACGGAGGAATCGGACGCCATGACGCGGCTCCCAGGCACGGTGGGACGAATTGCCATCTTGAGGCGTTTTTTCTCTTCACGCAAGCCTCCCACGATTTATAATGCAGAGAGTTGGCGGCGCCCACAAATCCTCGCCGCCGAACCGCGGACAGGTCGGAGGAAGAGTCATGAATCGGAAGGCCAACGGGGAACTCCTGCCCACCGGCGGCGGCGACCCCATCCCGCTCATTCGGGAAGCGCTGACGGTCGGACGCCGTGAGTCGAGCGACATCCGCCTGAATTTCCCGGACATCTCCGGCGTGCATTGCGAGCTGTACTTTCGCAACGGCTACTGGTACGTCCGCGACCTCAACAGCACCAACGGCGTGAAAGTCAACGGCACCCGCGTGCAGGAGAAAGTGCTGCACCCCCGCGACGAGCTGAGCATCGGCCGAAAGCGCAAGTTCCACATCGACTACGACATGCCGACCGGCCAGAGCATGATGGAAGAGGAGGAAGAGGACATCCTGGGCCAATCGCTGCTGGAGAAGGCGGGCCTGGAGAAACCCCAGCCGGACAAGAAGGGCCGTCGCCCCGGCGCCAGCCGCGACGCGGCCGATTTTCTCCTGGACGACGACGATTGAGGACACAGCGCAACGGCGAGCGGCCGGCGTAAGCCGGCTGATGAACCTTCATCAGCCGGCTTACGCCGGCCGCTCGCCCACCAACAGCGCCACCGGAAATTCGCCGAACACCTCCGCCAGCCGAAGTGATTCCCGCGAAGCAGTCAACGTCTCGCCGGTGAAAACGTTCCGCCAGCGACCGTCAGCCCCCGTCCCAGCTAGGCGCACCACCGTATCTTCCCACACCTGGCCCGTCGGAACACTTCCCGGCTTCGGCAGCAAGCGCGTCAGGAACCGCGGCACGACCACCGCCGCCGATCGGCCGTCCTTGTTGCGGATGAAGCCGAAGACGTGGTCTTTCCGCGCCCCCTCCGCCTCCAACGGGACGTACGCCCCATCCGCGAACAGCCCCGGATTGTCGCGCCGGAGCTGCAAGGCCAGGTGCGTCACGTAGAGCTTGACCCGCCCATCCTCCTTAGCCGCAACCAGCTCCCGCGCCAGCTGTCGCCGGTCGCCGTCCAGGCGCGCCGCAACGATTCCAGCATTTTGCGGCGGCGTTCGTAGTCCACCGGCCGGCGGTTGTCGGGATCGACCAGGCTGAAGTCCCACAGCTCCGTCCCCTGATAGGTGTCAGGGACGCCAGGGGCCGTGAGCCGCAGCAAAGTCTGCGACAGGCTGTTGAACAGGCCGCAATGGCTTATGCGTCTCTCAAACTCGCGGAAGTCTTCAAGAAACGCCTTGCTCCGTCCTTCGTCAAGAAGACGGGCGACGAACTCCTGGACCCCGTCGTCGTAGGCCTTGTTGGGGTTGATCCAGCTGGTGTGGACCTTGGCCTCGTGGACCGCTTTGAGCATGTAGGCCTGGACGCGGCGCACGAACTCCGCGCGATCCTCGGCCGAACAGGGGTCCAGCGGCCAGGCGCCGAGCAGCGTCTGGTAGAGCAGGTACTGCTCGTTGGGGTCCGGCGCCAGCTCGTCTTCGGCCTGGACGCGCTGCGCCTCATTCATCATCCGCCAGCGGCCCAGGCGGCCCTTCCATTCGTCGGGGACCTCCGACAGCACGTTCAGCCGGGCGCGCACGTCCTCGCCGCGCTTGGTGTCGTGCGTGGACAGCGGCGACAGCGACCACGGCCACGCCGCCTGCCGGTCGCGCAGGAATCCATGCACCTCCTTCGGCGGCAGACCGAAGCGGCCGGGGTCGCCGCCCACCTCGTTCAGCGACGCCAGCCGGTTGTAGATGTAGAACGCCGTGTCTTCAATCCCCTTGGCCGTCACCGGCGCCGTCACCTGCTGGAACTTGCCGACGAAGCGCCGTTGTTCCGCCCGATCCGCCTCGCTGGCCGTCTCCGGATAGTGCAGCAGGAGCATGTCGCGCACGAACGTGAACAGGCCGGCCGTGATGGCCGGGTTTCGCCGTCTGGCCCGGCTGACAGCCATAGTTACATAGCGGCGGTCGCGCTCCGAAACGCCTCTTTCTGAGATGTACGACCGATAAACGGGAAATGCCGCGACGACCTCTCGCAGGGCGTGGCGCAGGCTGTGGAAGGTGAAGTCGCGCGACCAGCGGTTCTTCTGCGCCAGCCGGTCGAGCTGGAACGACAGCATCTGCAGCTCGCTCGACAGCGACACCTGCAACGTCAGCGTCTTCTTCTGCAGGGCCGTCACCGGGAAGAGCGGATCGACTTCGCCCCAGTCCAAATAGAGACTCGTGAACGCCTTGGTGTTGTCCGCGTCCACGAACAGGTCATTGACCACGTTGAGGAACTCATAGCCGCTCGTTCCATACACCGGCCAGTCCTCCGGCAGCGGCTCGCCCGTCCCGAGGATTTTTTCCACCACGACGTACAGCGGCCGCCACAGTAGGGGCGGGGTTACCCCGCCCCTACTTTCCGGGCCGACTTTCTCCAGCTGCGCGAGGATTCGGCCGCGCGCTTCCTCCCACGTCGTCCCCGACTCCGGCCGTGCGTCCCAGGCCGATTTCGCCAACTCCAGCACGAAGCGGCGCTGCAGTCGTTCGAGATACTGTTTCGGGTCGAACAGGCCGTCGGGGTGGTCGATGCGTAACCCGTCGATCTTGCCTTCCCGCAGCAACTGGAAGACGAATTCATGCGTCGCGTCGAAGACCTCCGGCCGTTCCATGCTCAGGGCCGCCAGCTCGTTGATGTCGAAGAAGCGGCGGTAATTGATCTCGTCGGAAGCGACGCGCCAGAACGACAGCCGGTAGGCCTGGGCGTCGAGCAGCTGGTCCAGCAGGTCGAAGCTCGACGGCTCGCCCGGCTTGCCATTGAAGATCGCAACGTTTTGCTGAATGAACGCAAGGATCTTGTCGCTTTCGGCGGTGAGCGCGGCCAGCCGACGCTTGACGACCTCCTTCTCGCGCTGCCGCTCGGCGATCTTTTCCGGCGCCGTCTCGGTGCGTCCCGGCAGGTGGCCGACGGCGCTGAGGACGCTGAGGTACTCGATCAGGGCCGGTTCCGTTTCCGGAAGCTCCGCCTTCAGGTCGTCGAGCCGATGGGTCAGAATCAGCGCGTACGTGCAGGGGGAAACGGGGAAAACATTGTCGTAATAGTGGATCGCAAAAGATCCCGCCGCGTACTCCAGGCGGATTTGCTGCGCCTCCAGCGCCTTGCCGTAGGGGTCGCCAAGGATCGGCACCAGCAGCCGGTTGCGCAGCTCCGGCCGCGGCGACGACTGCCAGGTGATGTCGAAGTAGTTGGCGTAGGCCGACGCGGGGCCGTTCTCCAGCACGTCGTTCCACCACGGATTCTCGTTGCCGAGAACGCCCATGTGGTTGGGAACCATGTCGAAGACCTGGCCCAGACCGTTCTGGTGCAAGGCCGCGATCAGCGCCTCGTAATCGGCGTCCGTGCCGACTTCGGGGTTGAGGCGCTGGTGGTTGGTGATGTCGTAGCCGTGCATACTGCCGGGCCGCGCCTGCAGATAGGGCGAGGCGTACAGGTGCGTGACGCCCAGGTCGCTCAGGTAGGGGACGAGGGCCGTCGCGTCGCGGAACGTGAAGCCCTTGTGAAACTGCAGGCGATAGGTCGCTTCCGGCAGGCGCCGGCCGCGCACGACCTCCGCGACCTGCGCCAGCAGCCGCTCCGCCGCCTCGGTGAGGGAGTCCGTCGTCATGGCGCTTGCGTCCGTGAGTGATTCGGGATGGGTTCGCAGGTTTCCGCCCAAGAACCGGTTCCTCGTTTAGCCGCGACCCGAAGGGGAGCGCGTGGGTCATGCGTTCCCCTTCGGGTCGCGGCTAAACGAGGTGGATTCATGGACGCTTACGACGCCGCCAACATCCCCGCCGGCTTCGCCTGAGGCAGCCGCTCCTGCGACTTGAGAATCGTCTCCACCTGCTGCTCCGGCACCGTCGCCTCCTGCGCCACTCTTGTTCGCAGCACCGCCAGGGAGCGCTCCTTCAACTGATACAGCTTTTCGCCGTCCCACTGCTCGACCGAGTCCGCCGGGTCGGCCGTGTCCAGCAGGCGCTCCCAGTGCTGCTCCTCCTTCGTCAGCGGCAGCTGAAACGGCAACGGCTCGTGGTGGGCGTTCAGAAGCAGCAGCAGCGTATCGCCCACGATCGGCTCGCCGCGCACGTCCACGTCGCCGATCAGGTCGCCGGCCAACCGCACGCCCAGGCACTTCACGAAGCCGGCGTTCCACGCCTCGTCGGACATCTCCTTGCCGTTCGGTTCGAGGAACGAGATGTCCTTGATGTCGGAGCCGCGGAGCTTGCGCCCTGGAAGAACTTCCGCCGCTGGAACACCGGCTGATTTCGCCAGATCCGCGCCGCCTTGCGCACGAACTCCAGAAAGTGCTTCTGCTCGTCGTCCAGCTCCCAGTTCAGCCAGGTCAGTTCGTTGTCCTGGCAGTAGGCGTTGTTGTTGCCCTTCTGCGTGTGGCTCAGCTCGTCGCCGCCGCAGAGCATCGGCGCCCCTTGCGACAGGAACAGCGTGGCGATGATATTTCTCTTTTGACGCTCCCGCAACGTCTTGATGTTCGCGTCGTCGGTCGGCCCTTCGGCGCCGCAGTTCCAGCTGTTGTTGTCGTTGGACCCGTCCTTGTTGTCCTCGCCGTTGGCCTCGTTGTGCTTGTCGTTGTAGCTGACGAGGTCTTGCAGCGTGAAGCCGTCGTGGCAGGTGATGAAATTGATGCTGGCGTAGGGCGCCCGGCCGTTGAGCTGATAGAGGTCGCTGCTGCCGGCCAGGCGCGTGGCAAGCTCGCCGGCCGTGCCGCCGTCGCCCTTCCAAAAGCGCCGCACCGAGTCGCGGTACTTGCCGTTCCATTCGGTCCACAGCACCGGGAAATTGCCGACCTGATAGCCGCCCTCGCCCACGTCCCACGGCTCGGCGATCAGCTTGACCTGCGACAGCACCGGGTCCTGGTGGATGATGTCGAAGAAGGCGCCCAGCTTGTTGATGGCGAACAGCTCGCGGGCCAGGGTCGAGGCCAGGTCGAAGCGGAAGCCGTCCACGTGCATTTCCAGCACCCAGTGGCGCAGGCTGTCCATGATGAGCTGCAGCACGCGCGGGTGGATCATGTTGAGCGTGTTGCCACAGCCAGTGAAGTCCATGTAGTAGCGCTTGTCCTTCGGCGACAGGCGATAGTAGGAGGCGTTGTCGATGCCGCGCATCGACAGCGTCGGCCCGAGCTGGTTGCCCTCGGCGGTGTGGTTGTAGACCACGTCGAGAATGACCTCCAGCCCGGCCGCGTGCAGAGCGCGGACCATCATCTTGAACTGATGCACCGATTCGCGCGCCGTGCCGCCGGAAGCGTAGCGCAGGTCGGGGGCAAGAAAGGCCAGGGTGTTGTAGCCCCAGTAGTTGGAGAGGCCCTTCTCGACGAGGTGGCGGTCGTCCACGTGGTGATGCACGGGCATCAGCTCGACGGCCGTGACACCGAGCGATTTCAGATGTTCGATGGCGTTTTCCGAGGCGAGGCCGGCGTAGGTCCCCTGGAACTTGTCCGGGACGCCGGGCATCCGCTTGGTGAAGCCCTTGACGTGCAGCTCGTAGATGAGCGTCTGGTGCCACGGGGTGCGCGGCGGCCGGTCGTCGCCCCAGGTGAAGGCCGAATCGACGACGGCGCCGAGCGGCGCGAAGGCGGCGTCGTCGCAGTCGTCGGGCGTGAGGTCGGCGTTGGCGTCGCCGATCTTGTAGCCGAACAGCGAATCGTCCCAGCGCAGGTCGCGGCCGATCGCCTTGGCGTAGGGGTCGAGCAGCACCTTCTTCGGGTTGAAGCGGTGGCCGTTGGCCGGTTCGTACGGCCCGTGGACGCGGTAGCCGTACAGCTGGTCGGGCTGCACGTCGGGCAGGTAACAGTGCCAAACGAGATCGGTATGCTCCTGCATCGGGACGCACAGCGATTCCTTGTCGCCTTCCACGGCGTCGAAGAGACACAGCTCGACTTTCGTGGCGTGTTCCGAGAAAAGGGCGAAGTTGACGCCCGCCCCGTCCCAGGTCGCCCCCAGAGGGTAAGATCGGCCCGGCCAGACGCGCATAGGGTGTCCTCTCGTGGTGAAGAATCGTTTAGCCGCGACCCGAAGGGGAGCGCGTTATCCCCCCGCGCTCCCCTTCGGGTCGCGGCTAAACAACGGAACAATGATGCGCCTGTTGTACGCAACTCTCGTGCCGCCGTCAGGGGACGGTCTTCAACCAAGCGCGCAGCACTTCCGCGACGCTCCACGCCTGCGCGATACAGCCGCGCGGGGAAAACGGCGCTTCCGCATCGAAAATCTCGCTGATGGAGCCGACGCACGCCTCGCCCAGGTGACGGCCGAATCCGGACAAAAACTCTCGCGCCCCCGCGTGGTCGTCGGGGTCCGCCTTGACCCAGGCGTCCACGAAGGGTCCGGCCAGCCACGCCCAGACGGTGCCCTGGTGGTAGGCGGCGTCGCGCGCGCGTAGGTCGCCGTCGTAGCGCGACTTGTAGTCCGGGCTGCCTGGCGCCAGCGTGCGCAGGCCGACCGGCGTCACCAGCCGCTCGCGCACCACGTCCAGCACCGGCGCCCAGCGCTCGCGGTCGAGCACCGGATGGTCGAGCGAAATGGCGAAGACCTGATTCGGCCGGCAGGAAGGGTCGTCGCCCTTCTCGCCGTCCACCACATCAAAGAGATAGCCTTTGTCCGCGTCCCAGAAGCGCCGGTTGAACGACGCTCGCGCACGGTCGGCGTGGCCGGCAACCTCTTTCGCCGCCGCCTCGTCGCCCTCTTCGCGGAGCCAGCCTTCCAGCAGCCGCAGCGCGTTGTACCACAGCGCGTTGATCTCGACTGCTTTGCCGCGCCGCGGCGTCACCACCCAGTCGCCGACCTTGGCGTCCATCCAGGTGAGCTGATAGCCTTCCTGCCCCTGCACAAGCAGGCCGTCGGCCGGATCGACGTGGATGCCAAAGAGCGTGCCGCGCAGGTGGCAGGCGACGATGTCGCGGAACTTCGGCAGCAGCAGCTTTCAGCGTGACGCGGTCGGCGCTGGCCTGGAGGTAGCGGAAGGCCGCGTGGAAGAACCAGAGCGTGGCGTCGGCGGTGTGGTAGAGGCCGTCCTTGGTGCCCTCGGGGATGAGGTTGGGGATGAGGCCGTCGCGGACGTAGTGGGCGAAGGTGCGGAGGATGAAGCCGGCCTCGCGCTGGCGGCCGGTGCAGAGGGTCAGCCCTTCGAGGCCGATCATGGTGTCGCGGCCCCAGTCCGTGAACCAGTGGTAGCCGGCGATGACGGAGCGGACCTCGTCGCCAGCCGCGCGGCGCGGGCCTTCTCCTCGACGCGGCCGGCCGGCGTGAAGATGAACTGGTCGGCCGCTAGCACCAGCTCGCCAGCCAGGCCGGCGCGCGCCTCCGGCGGCGCCTGCGCTACCAGCTGGGCGCGCCGCAGCCGTTCCGCCTGCTCGGCCTCGGCCGGGCTCAGCGCCTGGATCGCGTCCCACGTCTCGGTGGACGCGATCAGCGTCGCGGTTTCTCCCTTGGTCAGGTCGATGCGAAAAAAGCCGGGGCTCCATAGCTCGCCCGTCGATTCGTAGCCGCGGCTGGCCTCGACGCGGTACAGGATCAACGGCGTCCGCACCGTCTCCAGCGTGAGCGCGGCACGGAGGCCGTGCAGCATCAGCCGCAACGGTGGCAGGCCGCTGCCGTCGGAGATTTCGTAGTGCCCATCGACGGCGGTGACGACGTGTCGCGCCGGCAGCAGCGTGCTGACGGGGTCGTCGTGCGGCCGAAAGTGGAGCGACGGCTGCAGCCACAGGCGAACCGGCCCTTCGCCCTCGATCAGCCGATAATGGATGTGGACGGTGTTGAGCAGATGCACCAGGAGCACCTGTTTTTCCAGAACGAACCCGTTCACCGCATAGCGCCAGACGGGGAGACCGGCGTCCAGGCGGAATTCTTGCAGGTGCCCGGCGCCATGCACTTCCAGCGACCCGGCGGCGTACTCGGCGCCGCCGAAGCGGACGAGCGAGCCGTCCGGGAGACGGATCTGCTCGGCGAGGTGGTTGAGCATGACGGTTCGGCCGTGCGGCTCCGGCAGGGCGGCGATGAGCAGGCCGTGATAGCGGCGCGTGGCGACGCCGGCCACGGTGCCGGAGGCGTAGCCTCCCAGGCCGTTGGTCAGCAGCCATTCGCGCGTCAGCAGCGGCTCGGTGTTGCCGGGATCGGGTTCCGGCCAGTCGATGCGGCGGTTGACGGTTTCCATAGGTCGTTCCTGACGAATGGCGAGCGCGGCGTCACTTGTGCGCCTTGCCGGTCAGCGGGAGCCGCCCCGGCTCCGGCGGCGCCGGTCGTGGCGCCAGCGCCACGGTCGCCTGTCCCGGGATGCGCCAGTTCTCTTCCGTGTCCAGTGGAGCCGTGCCGTCGCCGCCGTAGCGCGGATGCTCGCTCGTCCACAGCACGTCCCAGAGCATGTTATACGGCGGCGCCAACAGGGGTTCCGGGGCCGGGTCGAGGTGCAAGTCGCGGCCCAGGTTCACCAGAAGCAGCCGGTCGTCGCCGCCGTCGCCGAAGAAGCGGAGGACGAACGCCTCCGCGGCCAGGACGGCGCCGTCCACGCCGCGCGGCTTCTCGGCGCGGAAGACGGGATCCTCGCGCCGCAGCTTCAGCAGGTCGCGGTGCAGCGCGTACCATTCCGCATGACTTTGCCGCTCCGTAAAGTCGAGCTTGCAGCGCTCGAAAGTGCGCGGATTGGCCGGGTCGGCCAGCGGCGCCTGACGCTCGAACACCACAAGGCTGCGGAATTGTTTGAGGAACTCGGCCCGGCCCTTACGCACCAGGCGGGCCAGTTCCTCCGGGTGGTCGGCGAAGAAGAGGAACGGGCTGGACGCCGCGAACTCCTGGCCCATGAACAGCATCGGCGTCCCCGGCGCCAGCAGCATGAGCGCCGTCAGGGCGCGGAGCCGGCCGGGACCGCTCATCTTTTGCAGGCGCTGGCCGCGCGCCGAGTTGGCCGCCTGATCGTGGTTTTCGAGGAACGTGACGAAATGGGCCGGCGGCACGTCCAGCGCCGCCGTGCCGCGCCGCTGCTCCTGCCACTTGTAGCGCTGGCCCTGGTAGAGGTAGCCGTACTTGACGGCCGAGATGAACTCCTGCGCCCCTCCGTGATAGTCCGTGTAATAGGCCTCGTTGTGGCCGGTCAGGGCGACGACGGCGCTGTGATGGAAGTCGTCGTTCCAGAGGCCGTCGAGGCCGATGCCGCCTTTCTCGATTGGCCGGACGATGCGCACGTCCTGCGGCTCGTTCTCGGCGACGATGAGCGTGGCCCGGCCGCGGGCCGCCTCGCGGACCTTGCGGCCGACGGCCGTGACGACATGATCCGGCGACGCGTCGAAGATCTGTTGCGTGGCGTCCAGGCGCAGGCCGTCGATGTGGAACTCCTCGACCCAGTAACCGGCGTTGGCGATGAAATATTCGCGCACGGGGCCGGCGCCGGGGCCGTCGAAGTTGATCGCCTCGCCCCATTCATTCTTGTAGCGATCCGTGAAGTAGTCTTTCGAGAACTGGCCGAGGTAGTTGCCGTCCGGCCCGAAGTGGTTGTAGACCACGTCGAGGATGACGCCGAGGCCGGCGGCGTGGGCGCGATCGATGAAGCGGCGCACGTCGTCGGGCCGGCCGTAGAGGCGGGTGGGGGCGAACAGGTTGACGCCGTCGTAGCCCCAGCCGAAGCGGCCGGTGAAGTCGGCGACCGGCATCACTTCCAGTACGGTCACGCCGAGGTCGGCCAGCTCCGACAGCTCGCGCCCGGCCGCCCCCCACGTTCCTTCCTTCGTGAAGGCTCCAATGTGCATCTCATAAATCACCTGTCCGGCCAGGCCGGCGCCGCGCCAGGCGCGATCCGTCCAGGTGAAGGCCGACAGGTCGATGACCTCGGACGGGCCGTGCGGCCCTTGCGGCTGGAAGCGCGAGGCCGGATCGGGGTACGGGTTGGGATCGTCGTCGAGCCGGTAGCGGTAGAGGGCGCCGGCGCGGGCGGCTTCGACACGGCCTGAGAAGTAGCCGTTTTTCTCGGCCGTCAGTTCCGCGCTTTCCGGGCCGCCCTCGAACACGACCGCAACGCGGCGCCTCGACGGCGCCCAGACGCGGAAGTGAACGCCGCCGTCCGGAAGGACTTCCGCGCCGATGGGAAGTCGCCGCTGGGCCGTCACGCTCTCCATGCCGTCTCTCCTGAGCCGCTTCCGGTATCTGCCGAGCCGCGGCCCATCATCCTACAACAATCGTGCCAATCCGCGCCGAACGGCCAATGCCACTCGTCGGAGCCGCGACCGTAAGGGAGCGGGGTGGGGAGCCGGAACCGCACCCCGCTCCCTTACGGTCGCGGCTCCGAAGCGCGTCTCATTTGCCACGCGGGACGCCGTACCAAAGGTCTTGACACAGCGGCCCTTTTGTACTAATGTACTAATACAATAATGCAATCAGGCCGTGGGGGGGCCATGCGGATTCACCTGACGCCGAACGACGGCGTGCCGATTTACCTGCAGATCATCCATCAGGTCAAGTACCTGGTTGCTTCCGGCCGGCTGTCGGCCGGCGACGAGCTGCCGCCCATCCGCACGCTGGCGGAGCAGCTGCTCGTCAACCCCAACACGGTCGCCCGCGCCTACCGGGAGCTGGAGGCGGCCGGCGTCGTCGTCACCCGGCGCGGCGCGGGCACGCACGTTTCCGACGCCGGATCCCCGTTGGCCCGGCGCGAACGCCTCGACGTTCTGGCCCGGCGGATCGACGCCCTGCTGGCCGAGGCCCGGCAAATGAACGTCGGCGTCGAGGAAGTCCTGGACCTGGTCCGGCAGCGGAATCGCGCAATGCGTTCCAACGCCGCAGAGGAGTGAAAACGTGAGCACTGGCTCAGTGGAGAACGTGATCGAGATCGTGGGGCTGACGCGGCGCTTCGGCGCCAAACGGGCGCTGGACCGCGTGAACTTGGCCGTGCCGCGCGGGAGCGTCTTCGGCCTCGTCGGTCCCAACGGGTCGGGCAAGACGACGCTCATCAAGCATGTTTTGGGTCTTCTGAAGGCCCAAACCGGTTCG
The DNA here is from genome assembly GCA_963771935.1 of uncultured Planctomycetaceae bacterium. GTDB lineage: Bacteria > Planctomycetota > Planctomycetia > Gemmatales > Gemmataceae > UBA4732. The sequence continues at coordinate 108,218 of CAVYVK010000003.1, forward strand.
GTGCGCGTGTTCGGCCGCGATCCCGTGCGCGACCCGGTCGGCGTCCTCGGCCGGATCGGCTGCCTCACCGAAGAAAACGACCTGCCGGGGTGGATGCGCGTGGACGAGCTGCTCCGCTACACGCGGGCCTTCTACCCCGGCTGGTCGGACGCCTACGCCGAGGAGCTGCGGCAGGCGTTCGCCCTCGACCCGTCAGCCAAGGTCAAGACGCTCTCCAAGGGGCAGCGGGCGCGGGCGGGGCTGCTGATCGCGCTGGCCTACCGGCCCGAGCTGCTGGTGCTCGACGAGCCTTCCTCGGGGCTGGACCCGCTCGTCCGCCGGGACATCCTGGCGGCGATCATTCGCACCATCACCGAGGACGGCCGGACGGTGCTGTTCTCCTCGCACCTCCTGGAAGAAGTCGAGCGCGTCGCCGACCACGTCGCCATGATCCACCAGGGGCGCGTCGTCTTCGACGGCCCGCTCGACGAGATCCGAGCGACCCACCGCCGGCTGACGCTGCGGTTCGCGGAAGCCCTCCCGCGGCCGCCGGCGTTGGCCGGAGCGCTGGCCTGGGAAGGGGCCGGGCGCGAATGGACGGCCGTTTGTGCGGGCCAGTCCAGCGGACTGCGTGCGGAGGCCGAGGCGGCAGGCGGGCGCGTCGTCGAGGAGCAAACCTTGCGGCTGGATGAAATCTTCGTGGCACGGGCGGGGTCCGCCTCCGCCGCTTCCAACGAGGAGTAAGCGATGCGCTCCCCCCTGTGGGCCTTGTCCTGGAGTGTGTGGCGGCCGTACCGCTGGGGCCTGGCGGCCTGCGCGGCCGTCTGGCTGGCCCTGGCCGTTCTGGGATTGTTCTTGCCGCGCGGAATGTGGGCGCCGGCCGCTCCGGAGGACGGCCCTATCCCGGCGGTGGCGGCGACCGTCCTCGCGCTGTCCCTGCCGGCGTTCGTCTTTGTACTCTGCGCTTTCTCCTCAATTCCGCTGGGGATGCACCTCGATGCGCGGGAAAGCGGGTTCCCCGTGCGGACCTTCACCTTACCGGTGCGTACGGCGGTCCTGGTCGCCGTGCCGATGCTTCAGGCGACGGCGGTCGCGGTCGGCGTCTGGGTCGCCTTGGCCGGCGCGGTGTTGCGGCCGGCGGGGATAGACGTGGAGCTGGTGGGTCCGGCCCTTCTAACGGCCGGCCTCGTGGCCTGGCTCCAGGCCCTCATTTGGCAGCCGTTTCCCTGGCGCTTCCTCCGCGTCGTCGTGTTGGCACTGGTACTCACGGCCGTCGGGATGGCGCCGGCGTTCGCCCTGGCGTTTGGCCTGCCGCTCGTCGCCATCGTCGCCCAGGCCGCGCTGCTGCCCGCGGCCTGCGGCGTCGCCCTGGCGGGCGTGGCCCGGGCGCGCCAGGGCGACGTGCCCCATTGGAGCGGGCAATCGCGGCTCGCCGCGGCGTTCGCTTCGGTCTTTCCTCGCCGCCGCGCGCCGTTCGAGTCGCCGCTCCAGGCCCAAACCTGGTTCGAGTGGCGGATGCGAGGCATGGGTTTCCCGTTCATGGTCGGCCTTGTGGTGGTCGTCTGGACGCTCATCGTCCTGACCGGGGCGGGCGAACGGGCCGTCGCAAACATGGCCGAGATGGACATACCGCATGGCGCCACGGCTGTCGTCGCCGCCCTGACCGCGACGGGGCTGTTGCTGGCCGTCCTGTTGGCGTTCGTCCCCTTCTTGGCGGCAGTGGTGGGGGGTGATCTCGGCGGCGTGAGAATGGTGGACTACAAGCAACCGAGCGGGACTTTCGGCTGTCACCCGTTTCTTGCCCTGCGGCCGTTGACCGACGGCGCGATGGTCCTCGCTAAGTGGCGGATGGCCGTCCGTTCCACGCTGACGGGTTGGGCGCTGGCATCCGTTGGGATCTTCGTGGGCTTGGGACTGAGCGGCCAGTGGCGCGAGTTGGCGAGTGCGCCGCTGCTTCAGTCGCATAGCGCTCTGGAAGTGCGTGGGGCGCTGGCGGCCGGTTGCGCGGTCCTGGTGTTGCTCACGTGGCTCGGCCTAATCGCTAACCTCTGGCTCGGTCTGACGGGGCGACGCTGGCTCTCCTTCGTCCTCGTCGCCGTCCTCTTCGGCGTCTGCCTGGCGCTCGTCGTGACGGCCTCCTGGCTGTCGTCCCACGCGGCGATCCCGGCGGCCTTGCCTTACATCCTGGCGGTCGCCGTCCTGCTCAAACTGCTCCTCGCGGGATGGTTCGCGCGGCGCCTTTGGCGATGCGGGTTGGTCGGCCCAGGTGTGCTTGCGACGACGGCGGCCGGCTGGCTTCTGGTCGCCGTCGGCGGCGTTGCGCTGCTGAGCCGCTTCGTGCCGCCGGACGCCGCATCGCTCGTCGTCCTGGCTCTTGGCGTCGTGCTGTTCCTCCCACTCGGACGATTGGCCGCGGCGCCGCTGGCGCTGGCCGGCAACCGCCACCGTTAGTCGAACGGATCTGCTTGGAGCCGCGAAAAGAATTCGTCCCGGCGGCGAATGGAACCGCTCTGCGTCCTCGTCATCGCCGCCTTCGCTGCATCCACTGAACGACCCGCGTGATCCAGCGGCGCGGGAAGAAGCGGACGGAAAACACGAGTAGTCGATTCACGAACCCAGGCACGACGATCCGCCGTCCGCGCATCAGGCCGCGGTAGCCGGCCTCGGCCGCGGCGCGGGCGGTCATGACGTTGCGGCCGGTGAACAGCCGCGACGCCCCCAGCCCCGCCCGCGCCTCGAAATCCGTGGCCGTCGGCCCCGGACAGAAGGCACTGACGCGCACCTTCGATTTGCGCAGCTCCGCGTCCAGCGCCTCGGAGAAATGCAGGACGTAGGCCTTGGAAGCGTAGTAGACGGCCATCAACGGCCCCGGCTGAAACGCCGCCGTGGAGGCGACGTTCATGATGCGGCCTTCGTTGCGCCGTATCAGGTCGGGCAGGAACAGTCGCGTCAGCTGGGTCAAAGCGACAATGTTGACCTGCAAAATCTGCAAGACCTTGGCGGGGTCGGACTGGACGAAGGGGCCGTAGTCGCCGAGGCCGGCGTTGTTGACGAGGACGCCGACCGGCCGACCTTGCTGCTGCGCCGCCTCATACAGCTGCGCGGCGCCGCCCGGAGCGGCTAGGTCCACGACGCAGACGGCGACCGGGACGTGATGCGCGGCGGTCAACTCCTTGGCGAGCGCCGTGAGCTTGTCGCCGCTGCGGGCGGCCAGCAGCAGCGGCCAGCCGTCACGGGCGAACAGCTTCGCCAGCTCATAGCCGATGCCGCTGGACGCGCCGGTGATAACGACCAGTTCCTTTTCGTCGGACATATCTTTGGTCCTTCAAGGCGAGCGGCCGGCGTAAGCCGGCTGATGGATCGAATCAGCCGGCTTACGCCGGCCGCTCGCCTGAAATCGGGAATCCATCGTAAACTACGCGAAACGACAATCGTGATCCAACGCCGTCATATGGTTGCCGGCGCTGCGTCGGCGCGGTAAAAGCAATGGAGCGTTCTCGGCCCGGTTCCGTCGCCTGAGGGGTGCAACCGTATGCGCGTCGGCATGGGGACGATTCTCTGCCTGTCTTGCACGGCGGGGCTGTTGACGGCGGAGGGGACCGCGCCGGCCGCCCGCTACGGCGTCGAGGCTGATCTCAAGACTTATCCGCAGGATACGCCGAAAGAAGCGTTGGCCTCCGTCCTCAAGGCGGCCGACGCAGGCCGGTTCGACTACCTCACCGCCCAGCTGGCCGACCCTCAGTTTATCGACGATCGCGTCAAGAACCTGTTCGGCGGCGTCTTCCACGAGCAGGTCAAGGACGTGAAGGCCCGTCTCGATCCGGGTGCGCTCAAGCTGCTTCGCCGTTTCCTCAGCGACGGCGAATGGACGACCGACGACGGCGGCGCCACGGTGCGCCTCAAAGACGTGGACGACCGAGCCATTTTCTTTCGCAAAATCGACGGCCGTTGGTACATGGAACACCGAAGCAAACCGAAAACATAAAATGATTTCACCACAGAGTCACAGAGAACACAGAGAAAAGCAATTCTTGTATTTCTCTGTGTTCTCTGTGACTCTGTGGTGAAATCTCTTTAGGGGGGCGTCATGCCGGAAGCCATCATCGATTTGCGCAGCGACACCGTGACACGGCCGACGCTGGGAATGCGTGCGGTCATGCAGACCGCCGAGGTCGGCGACGACGTGTTCCATGAAGACCCCACGGTCAATCGGCTGGAAGAGCGCGTCGCCGTCCTGCTCGGCAAAGAGGCGGCCCTGTTCGTCCCTTCCGGGACCATGTCGAACCAAATCTGCGTCAAGACTCATACGCAGCCCGGCGACGAGTTGCTCTGCGACGCCGGCTGCCACATCTACAACTTCGAGGCCGGCGGCCCGGCCGTGCTGAGCGGCGTCACCTGCCGCACGCTGGAAGGCGACTTCGGCGTCCTTGACGTCAGCCAGCTGTCCGACAAGATTCGTCCCGGAAACGACCATCTGGTCCGCACGCGCCTGGTCTGTCTCGAAAACACCCACAACCGGGGCGGCGGTCGCGTCTATCCGCTGGAAAAGATCCAGGCGATCAGTGCATGGACCCATGCCAACGGGTTGATGCTTCACCTGGATGGCGCCCGACTGTGGAACGCCGTCGTCGTCACGAAGACGCCGCCGCGCGTCTGGGGCGAGCTGTTCGACAGCGTATCCGTCTGCTTCAGCAAAGGGCTTGGCGCCCCGGTCGGCTCGGCCTGCGCCGGATCGCGCGAGTTCATCGGCCGGGCGCGGCGCGTCCGCAAGCTGTTCGGCGGCGGTATGCGTCAAGCCGGCGTCCTCGCCGCCGCGGCCCTCTACGCCCTGGAACATCACGTCGAGCGCCTGGCGGACGACCACCGCAACGCCCAGCTGATCGCAAGGGCCGTCGCCGAAACGTCCGGCCTGCGGCTCGATCCGCCGGACGTGGAAACGAACCTCATCTGGTTCGAGGTGGACCCGGAACTCGGCACGGCCCGCGACGCGGCCGCCGCCCTGAAGGGCCAGGGCGTCCTGGTCCACGTGGCCGGCCCGCAGACGCTCCGCGCCTGCACCCACCTCGACGTATCCGCCGCGCAGGCGGCGCGGGCGGCGGACGTAGTTCGCAAAGCGCTCCGGCAAGCGACGCCGGTTCGCTGATGCAGCAAGTAGTTCGGAGCCGCGACCGTGAGGGAGCGGGGAGAAGACCGCTCCCTCACGGTCGCGGCTCCGACGGTCGCGGCCCGACAGCGGAGTTCGGAGTCGGCCTGGATGCAAATCCACCCGCTGCATCGCTGGGACCTGACGCCGAAGGAGGCTGTCGAACTCCAGCGCGAACTGGCCGGCCGCGTCATCGCCGACGCGCCGACGCCGCCCTGCACCCTCATCGCCGGCGCCGACGTGTCCTACAACAAATACTCCCCCACCATCTTCGCCGGCGTCGTCGTGCTGCGGCTGCCTGACCTGACTGTCGTGGAGCGGCGCGGGGCGTCCGTCGAATGTCACTTCCCCTACATCCCCGGCTTGCTGTCGTTCCGCGAGGCGCCGGCCCTGTTGGCGGCCTTCGCCAAGGTGGAGTCGGCGCCCGACGTGGTCATGCTGGACGGCCAGGGGATCGCGCATCTGCGCCGCCTCGGACTGGCCTGTCACATCGGCCTGTGGCTCGACCGGCCTTGTCTGGGCTGTGGCAAGTCGCTCCTGGTCGGCAAGTTCGACGAACCGAAGCGCGAGGCGGGGTCGTGGTCGCCGCTGACCGACCGCGGCGCCGTCATCGGCCGCGTCGTTCGCACCAAGACCGGCGTCAACCCGGTCTTCGTCTCGGTCGGGCACCGGATGGACCTCGACGCGGCGACGCAACTGACACTGGCCTGTCGCGGCGGCTATCGTATCCCCGAACCGACGCGCCAGGCCCATCTCTACGTCAACGAGCTGCGCCGCGGCGAGGCCGCAATCTGACTTGCTCGGTTTTTTCTGATGTCTATAATTCAGCATCCGGAAAACACGCAAGTCGCCACGCGGCGGGAGGGGATAGGGATGGCCGAATCGGTCGCGCCGTGGAACCTGACCATCCCCAGCGACCTTCGGATGCTGGCGATGGCCCGGTCCTTCGTGGAGTCGGCTTGCCTGGCCAGCGGCTTCGACGCGGACGTCACCCACGCCATCGTCCTCGCCGCCGACGAGGCTGTCAACAACATCATCCGTCACGCCCATCAGGACCGCCCCGACGCGGTCGTCCGAATCGAGTGCTTCCTCCGCTCCGACGGCATGGAGATCCGCCTCATCGACCAGGGCGAGCCGTTCGACATCGACGCCGTGCCGCACATGGACCCCGGCGAGCTGCGCGTCGGCGGCCGCGGCGTCTTTCTCATGCGATCTCTCATGGATGAATTAAGCTGCGAGCCGCGCGACGAGGGCGGCAACACTCTCCGCATGGTCAAGCGTCTGCCCCCGCGCTGTGACGTGGCCGGCGCCTCGGCCTGACGCGCCAACGCCGACGCCGCGCCTCTTCGTTTCACCCGTCGCCGTCGAAGAGGCGGGCATGTCGCGCCCAATGCGTCTTCCCGACTCACCCGACGCGCCGCCGTGCCAATCGGCCTCCCATTTTCCCTGAATCTTGCCCGGCTTCCCGACGATACTGAGAATAGAGGGTGGGAGTGAGCAACTGAACAGTGCCTCTCTCGCCCCAGATTCCGCCGAACCGGCTCGCTCGTTAATGGGAACGGCGAGGCCGGAGGCCCCTTAAGGTAGGGACGAGTTACCTCGCCCTTACAACCCGTCATGGTTGGCGCCGCATGATCCCGTCTAGGCGGCACTGTGATTGATTCCTTCAAATCTCAATGGGTAAGATGACCTGTCGCCGTGGCCGCGGTCTTCCGCGCAAGCTCCACGTCTTCAGGGGAGATGAACCATGTACCGGCATTCGACCTCCCGTCTTCGTGGCCCTCTCTCACGCAATTGTTCCTGGTGGAAAGTCGCCCCCGACCCCCTCCCGACGAACGCCCCGCGCCTCCGGTCTTCGACGGCCGGAATCCGCACCGAACTCGTTGCGCGCGTCCGCCGCGAAATCGCCGAGGGCCGTTACGACACGCCGGAGCGCTGGGACGCCGCCCTCGACCGACTGCTGGCCCACATGGGGCGGGCGTAAAAGCAGTGTTCAGTGTTCAGTGTTCAGCAAGAGGCGCCTCTTGCAGAACACTGAACACTGAACACTATTCAAGACGCCGCTATAATAATAATCAAGAATCATTCTTGATTTGTCGGTCGGAGGAGAGGCGTCATGCAGTTGCCATCCGTCGCGGTGTCGCAAAGCCCGGAAGACAAGTTTCGGGAGTACCTGGCCAGTCGGCCGCGCACCCAGCGCTTCACCGACCAGCAGCGCGACATGGTTCGGTTCATTTTCAGCCGTCATAACCACTTCGACGCCGACCAGCTGATCGAAGATATGAAACGGGCCGGCTTCCAGGTCAGCCGAGCCACGGTGTACCGCACCCTGGCCAAGCTGGTGGACTCCGGCCTGTTGCGGCGCCTGGAGCTGGGGCCGCGCATGTACTACGAACACGACTACGGCTATCCGCAGCACGAACACATGCACTGCGACCAGTGCGGCAAAATGATCGAGTTTCAGAGTCCGGCCATTGAGGCGGCCATTGCGGAGGTCTGTCGGGAACACCAGTTCAAGGCCGAGGGCCATACGTTCGTCATCCGCGGCTCGTGCGCGGAATGCAACCGCGCCCGCGTTACCAAGCGGCGGCTCGATTTGATTTGAAGGCGCCTGTCAAAGGCCCAGCGTCAACCGCACCAGCTCTTCCACGTCGCGCACCCGGTCGATGGCCATGAAGCCGCGCTGATTTCGCTGGGTGCTGGACATGCCATCGGTGTTCCGGGTGGTGGTGTAATACTCCTCGAAAACCAGATCGCCGGCGCCGTTGGCTTTATCCACGCGGTACATCCGGCCCAGAGCTTCGCGCGTATAGCTGCGAACGGTGTAATTTTTGCCGAACCAGTTCGGCTCGAAAACCAACGCTCGGCGATCGGTCAAGGCGTAGATGAAGCGACGGAGGCGCTTGGGCATCCAGATGGGCGCCGTCGCCAGGTATCCGCCGATGAGAAGGAACGGGAGACTGAACAAACAGAATACGAGGGGAAAGCAGCCGGCCAACGCGCCCGCACCTTGACCCGCCGCGGCCGCTCCGGCGCCGGCGAAGCCGATGGTCATCGCCGCTCCGACGGTGAAAAAGATAAGGGCGAAGCCGCCGAAGCAGCAGCCGAAAATCATCATGAACACGGTCGATCCGCGATACAGCTCCGGCCGGGGTTGGCCGACGTAGACGAGCCGTTCGCCGCCGGACAACTCCGACTGGACGCGCTGATCCAGTTCCGGCGTCAGCGTGCCCTGGCCGACGTAGTTGCCGCTGCTCATGGGGTTTCGTCCAGCGCTGCGGGACGCCACAGGCGAGCGGCCGGCGTGAGCCGGCTGATGAGTCCTCATCAGCCGGCTCACGCCGGCCGCTCGCCATCCACCTCTTATGATCACGCCTTGGCCGGGACCTCAAACCCCTTACGGTACTCGCGCGTCAGCAGGGCGTCGGCGTCCTTGTCGCCGACGAACGTCTCGGTCTTCGGATCGAACTTCAGCCGTCGGCCGAGGTCGCACTTGGTTTCCTCCAGCGACACGTTGTTGTCCTTGAGGTGTTTTTCCATCCGCTCGAAGGTCTCCTGCGCCTCCTTGTCGGCGAGGGGGCCGGCGACCTTGTCAAACGGCGTTTGCGTCCCCAAGCGGTAGCTGATGTTGCCGAGGTGGCACAGGGCGCTGGACAGGTGGCCCTCCAGGATGTCGGCGTGGAGTTCCTCCTGCTTGCCGCTGCGGACGGCCTCCACGAAGTTGGCGAAGTGGTCGCCGCCTCCCTTGAAGTCCTTGATCTTCTGGCCGTCGTTGGTGAAGGCGATCGCCTCGGAGTAACTGGGGATGACGAGGTAGCCCTCGGTTCCGTAGATGATGTTGCCGATTTTCACGTCACGGAGCGGGTCGGTCTTGAGGCCGCGCACCTCGAAGATCAATTCGCTGTCACCGTAGTCGAAGACGCAAATCTGCGTGTTCGCCGTTTGGCCGTCGTCAATGTAGCCGTAGCGGCCGCCGACGCTCAGAACGCTCTGGGCCAGCTCCGGTTTGCCGAGCGCCCAGCGGGCCTTGTCCATCTCGTGGATGCCCTGGTTGCCGAGGTCGCCGCAGCCGTAGTCCCAGAACCAGTGCCAGTCGTAGTGGAACTGCTTGCGCATCACCGGCTCCAGCGGGGCGGGGCCGGTCCAGAGGTCGTAATCGACCGTCTTGGGCGGCTGCTGCGGGCCGCTCACCTTGCCGATGCTGCCGCGCGGTTTGTAGCAGAGGCCGCGGGACAGGGTGATCTTGCCGAGTTTGCCGTCGCGGATGAATTGCATCGCCTCAATGAGGCCGGGGCTGCTGCGGCTCTGCATGCCAGCCTGGCAAAGCAGCTTCTCCTTGCGGGCCACCTCGACCACGCGCCGGCCCTCGCTGACGTTGTGGCTGACCGGCTTCTCGACGTAGACGTTTTTGCCGTTTTGCAGACCCCAGATGGCGGCGAGCGAGTGCCAGTGGTTCGGCGTGGCGATCGTGATGGCGTCGATGTCCTTGTCGGCGACGACCTTGCGGATGTCCTGCTCGTACTTCGGCATCACGCCCTGCGCGCTTTCGGCGCTCTTCATGGCGTCGCCGATGACGGCGGAGTCGGCGTCGCAGATGGTCGTGACGAGGCAGTTGTGTTTGCCGGCGAAGCCGTGAACGTGTTCCTTGCCGCGTCCGTGGACGCCGATGACGGCGATGCGCAGCTGGCTGGCCTTGTCGCCGGCCGTCGCTTCTTTGGCCGACTTCTCGCCGGCCACGGCCTTGCCAAAACCGCCGGCGGCCGCCAGCGCGGCCAGCACGGCCGAGTCTTTGATAAACTCACGCCGATTCAGAGAACTCATCGCAGACACTCCTGGTTGGGAGACAGCGCGGGAAAGAGAGAAAACGGGGGCTTATCCCCACTGTACTCGCCTCCCGGCGGCGGTCAATCATTTCTTCGCGTTTTTGAGCGCTTTGGCGGCGGCCCCCGGTTAATCGTTCATCATTTGGAGGCCGATGACCAGTGCGGCGAGGAGCAGGCCGAGCACGATGCTGATCACGACGTAGATGGCGATGCGGCCGCCGTTCGTGTCGCCGTGGACGCCGTTGTAGTGGGTCCCGCACTCGTGGCAGCGGACGACGTTGATGATGGCGGGGCCGATCATGCCGCCCCAAAAGGTCCAGCGGACGCGCGTCGCGTCGTCGTGGCCGCAGTTGGGACAGGGCGCCCATTCCGCGCCGCGGCGGCGCCGCGGCCGGTCGTAATCCTCGTCCAGCGGAGGCCGGCGCCGCGGTCGATCGTCGTCGTCCGCCGGCCGACGGGGCGCCGGGCGATGGGCCGCTCTTCCTCCGGCAGCGGCGGCATGGCCGGCCTGCGCGGCTGAGGGGTGATGGGGCTTACTTCCTCCAGCGCTTCGGTCGCCTCCAGCGGCGGCACGCTGAGGACGCCCTGGCAGTTGGGGCAGCGGACCTTTTTCCCGGCGTACTGCTGGGGCACGTTGAGTTCCTTCGCGCAGGATGGGCATTGAATGGCGGCCATGACGGATCCCCGGAAGAAGTTGGGAAACGGTGAATCGGGCGCCCGGCGGCGCTGGAAATGGATGATAAGCGGGGCAAGGCGGGTCGTCAATGAGGGGATCACTGTCCGCGCGAGGCCGTGCCGTGGCGCGAGCTGCCGATGGGCATCCCTTCCATCAGCGGACGACCCGCCACGACGAAGTCGCGGCCGTGGAGATAGTCGCGCAGTCGGCGATAAAGGGGATAGCTATCCGAATAGACCCAGAAGGTGACGGCAGTGACTTTCGGGTCGAGGGCGTCCACGACCTTGCGGAAGTCGGAGGCCGGCGCCAGGGCGGTCTCTTCCGCCTCGCCGCGCACGTCGGAAACTGGCTCGACCATCCAGCGGATGTCGTAGCTGAATTGCGCGTCGGGCAGCGGGCCGCCGGCGGGGCCGTCCGTCGGGCCGTGTTCGCGCTCCAGGGTGTAGTGCATTCGGAAGACCCCGACGGGGTCGGTCGCGCCGTCCGCCTCCCACCGGGAGGCGAGCTGCTTCGCCTTGCCGTCGCGTTCGCGGTTCACCTGTTCGAGCATCGCGCCCACGTCGATGACCGTGACGCGGCCGCCGCGGCACTCGAAGAACAGCTCCTCCGTCTGCAACGGCTGGCTGACCGGCGTCTGGTAGCGCAGGGCGTGTTTCGGCGGCGGCGTTTTTTGGAGGGCGTCGATCTCCGCCTGGACGAACTGCACCCGGCTGCGGATCTCCGGCAGCGAAAGGGCGGCCGTTTGCACTCCCTTGCCCTGGTCGGCGGCCTCGCGCTCCGCTGCGATCCGTTCCGCCTGGAGAGTCTGCACCTGAATCGTCGCCCCTGCCAACTCCTTCTCCGCGGCCGCCCGGCTGTCCCTGGCCTGTTCCCACGCATGGATCTGATCGAGGAGCCGTTGGCGGGCCTCCGCCAACTCGCGCCGCTGCCGTTCCAGGTCGTCGGTCAAGGGGTCCGGCGGCGCGGCGCTTCCACCGGCGCCGCCGTCTCTTCCTGCGTCACGGGCGGTGGGGCAGGACTCGTTGCAACATGGTACGACCGCGCCCCGACCCAGGCGACAAGAATCAGGCGCAGGATGATGCCGACGACGTTGGCCACGACATCGAGAAACGAGTCGAAGCTGAACGGAATCTCGCGTTGAGGGCGGCGTCGTCGGATCATGGCAGTCTCTTCTTGGGCGAGCGGCCGGCGTGAGCCGGCTGATCTTTGACTCCATCAGCCGGCTCACGCCGGCCGCTCGCCTTCAATTTGCGTCTGTTAGTGGCCAGTCACGATGGCCCGCACGTCGTCGTCCGGCGTGAGGTCCTGGGCGGTCTTCGGAGCGGCGAGGCCGTCCAGCATCGGGTACGCCAGGTGATACGTCCGCCCGGCGTCCGAGTGGACCAGGAAACGCACTTCCGGACGATACGGCGGATCACCGGGGCGGACGGACGCCTGTTTACGATCGATTAACTGCTGGATCGACTGCATCAGCGGGTTGCTGCCTGACGGGTGGGCCAGCGCCGTCGCTGGCACCAGCAGCTGCGTCGGGTAGATGACCACGCCTTCCAGCTTGCATTCGACGTAGATGAGCCAGTCGCGATCACCGCTCAAGCGGGCGGGCCGCAACGATGGCGCCGGCCGACCCGCGTTCGGAAACGGCGACGGAGGGCTGCGGAGGAACGGGTCGTCGTCTGTTCCGGTCGCGTCGCCTTCATGGCGGTCGCCGGGCGCCGCCTTCGCAGCGGCGGATCCGGCAGACGCGGGCGGAGGGATCGAGCCGTCCTTCGGAGCCGCCGTCGAGGCCGGCCCGGATGATCCGGTCTTCGGTCCCCAGGGAGGCGTGGCCGACGATGCAACGACCCCGGCGGCAGGTCCGGCGGCGGCGCCGTCGTTCGATGGCCCAGGAACGGGAGGCGCTCCCGGCGTCGAACCATTTCTCACGGCGCCCGAAGCGGCGTTCGCCCGTCCTTGCCCGGTCGTGGCGTCGCCGGGAACTTTGTCGGGAGGTCCGGGGACGGGCGGCAGGGGCGGCCCCGCGGCCTGCTGCCCATTCCGTCCCGGACCTGATGCGGCGCCGGCACCCGGAGTTCCCAGCCCGGCCAGGCCAGGACCGGCCGCAGGGCCGTTCGCGTCCGTCCTCAAGACCCCAAATTGCGATCCGATTAATCCTTCCATCGGCCCGTGTCCGACGGGGCTTCCGGGCGAAAGGGACGGCGCGACTGAGGACGGCTCCTCCGCACCCTTACCGGGCGTCCCATCGCCGATCGATGATCCGCCCGGCCCAGCGGACGGCGACCCGCCGGAGGACGCAACCGGGCCGAATCCGAGCTTGTATCCCGCCAGCGGCATCCCGGAGGCGTCGTGGACGGGGCCGCCGCGAACGGCTTGGCGGCGGTCGTCCAGGGTCGAACGGGCGCCTGATCGTCGGCGGGGAAGTCGAGCGCCCAGTCGGCGTCGATGAATTCGTATCCGAAATCGATCTTGAGGCCGTGCAGCGCTTCGCGGAGGCGGTAATAACTCACGACGCCGTCCGGCCGCACCAGCAGCATCAGATACGGCGCGAACGTCTGTCCCGGCGGCAGCTGCTCTTTCTGCTGGGCCAGCCGGCGCTGCACCTCCACCGCTCCGTCCGTGCCGATGCGCGACTCCGACAGGGACAGCCGATCGGGGTGGAAGATCAGCTGATCGCCGGCGCACTCGATGTACAACGGCCGGCGGTTCTCGCCTTTCTTGCCGTTGTACGGCACCACGGAGTAGGTCTTTTGTCCCTTTTCCCGCGCCGCCTTGAGGTCCGCCAGGGCGCGTTCCAGCTGGGCCAGGTCGGCCGTCATCGCCGCCAACTCCTGGCGCGACGCCTCCGACTGGGCCGCGTTCTTCGCCTCCTCGCCGCGCACCTGGAAGATCGCCTGCTGCTCGGCGTCGGCCGTCTGATGCTCGGCGTCGATCTTCTGCTTCAGCGCGATTTCCTCGGTCTGCTCGGCGCGAAACGGTCGGCGGCCTGCGCGAACTGGTCGCGCACCGACTGCACCTCGCCTTGCACCTGCGCGACCTGGCCCTGGAGGTGCGCGTGTTCCGCATCGCGCTCGCGCTGACGGTCGGCGTTGGCCGCCCCGCGCCTGTTCCAGCGCGGAGCGGTGCGCTTCCGCGACCTGGGCCGCCTCCTCGGCGGCGCGGCGCACGGCCTGCTCCGCCCGGGCGCGGGCGGCGTAATGCGCCCGCCGATCCATGACCAGCAGCACCAGCAGCAGCGCCCCCATCGCGCACAGCAGCACGGCCAGGAACGGGAACGTGGAGACTTGCAGCTTGTGGCGTCGGCGTCTCATGCGGCTTTCCCCAACCGCGGGGCCGGCCCGCCGGCGGGGGCGGCCGCCCGCGCGGTCAGAAGATGGACGGCGGCCGTCAGACTATGCACCGCCTGCTCGAAGTTGCTGGCGCTGGCCAGCGCCGCCAGGTTCTGATGCAATACGGCTTGCAAATGGACGAGATTCGTCTCCCCCTCCTGCAAACGGCCAAGCGCGCCGGCCTGGGCCGAGACGCCCTCGGCCACGCGCACCAGCGCCGCCTGCTGCTCGCGGCCGGTGTCGCGCACCGCCGCCGCCAGCGCCGCCATCTGTTCGATCAGCCGCGCGGTCTGCTCGACGGTCTTGCTCTCCAGCGCGGCCAGGCGCCGGGCATGGACTTCCAGCGTCTTTTCCAATCCCTTTTCCAGCGCCTCGATCAGCTGCTCGCGCGGCCGGGCGTGGGCCTCCTCGGAACGGCGGTCGATCGCCGTGACCGTTTTCTCCCACAATTCCGCCTGCCGTTGCACCAGACCGCCGACCGCCTCCATCAGCGCCCGGTCGTTCTCACGGACGGCCTGCACGAACGGCGCCGCGTCGGCGCCGACCCGCTGGAAGCGGTGGGCCAAACAGCGGTCCACGTAGCGGTCCACGGCGTCGAGGACGCCCTGCTCGTCGCGCTCCACCAGGAAGCTCAGAAACATCGTGATCATCGTCAGCGCCAGGGCGAGGGCCGTGGCGTCGAAGGCGTAGGAGAGGCCGTCCGTGACGGTGCTGAGCGACTTTTCGAGGACTTCCGGCGTAGCGCCGTGGATGGCGGTCGTGATGCCGAGCACCGTGCCGAGGAAGCCGAGAATGGGGATCGCCCAGGTGATGAATCGCGTCAGGGCGAAGCCGCCTTCCATCACGGCCACGTCGTTGTCGGCCAGGGTGCGCACGTGGTCGTCGAGGTCCTCGGCGGCGCCGCGCTGGTAGAGGAAGTCGAGGATGGCGCCGACGCGCTGGCCGAGATAGGTGTTGAGCAGGCTGCGCGGAGTCCGGTTCAGGGCGGCCAGCAGCTTCGGCGCCTCGGCGGCCGGGACGGGTCGGCCGTCCCAGGGCGGCAGCACCTCAGCGCGGCAGGCGCGGCGTTCGGTGCGGTTGCCCAGCACCTTGGCGCCCAGGGCGCTGATCGCGCAGCAGAACAGCACCACCTCGACGAACTCGACCGGGTTGGAGACGTAATGTCCCAGCTCCCGCAGGACCGCCAGATGTTCGGCCCCGAAGCGGACGCCGAACAGGACGACCGCGGCCAGCGGCAGACCGACGACGAACGCGGCGACGGTGGTGGAAGTGCGGCGGCCGCCGGGTGCGGCGCCGGGGGTGGTCGCTTTCATGCGTGCGGCCCTCAGTCCTTGAGGTAACGGTCCCTCCTATCATCGGCTGACGAAGGGGTGGTTTTGTAAGGATTCTCGGGAAGGGACTGGGAAATCTGGATCGTTTAGCCGCTCTTCGCAGAAGAGCGCGTCGCCCCCGCGCTCTTCTGCGAAGAGCGGCTAAACGAGTTATCGCGCCGCTTCGTGCAATTCGCGGATTTCTTCCGACGATGCGTCTTTCGGATCATCGCTGCCGCGCAGGAACTCCCAGCCGTTCACCACCGTCGTGGATTCCGGCATCGCCAGTACGCCCAGTTCCCGGCGCGGCCTCGGCGGAGATGTGGTGCGCGCGGCAAAACTCGCTCACGCGCTCGATTCGGCGGAGCGTCTGCTCCTGGCGCGGGTTGGCGGAGTAGTAGCCGAGCGCGCGCGCGGGCCTGGATCAGCAGACACAAGCCCAGCAGACACGCCAACGCGCGGACCTGTCCCGTCGTCAGTCGGCCGGTCGCGTTCAGATGGAACCAGCGGCCCTCCCAAGCCGACAGTCCGCCGCAAACAATCAGCACCAGCCCCAGCTGCGGCTGCAAATGGTAGCGCGACCAGGTCGGCGAATACATGGCGACCCGGTCGTAGTCCCACGCCGCCCGGCCGCTATAGATGAGCCAGTAGCTCCCGAATAGGACGCCGGCGCCGAGCAGGGCCAGTCGCCGTCGCGGCGACCGCCGTGCCCACCAGACGCCGGCCGCGATCAGCAACGCCAGCAGCGGCGGCGCCAGGTACGGACCCACCGTGACGTTCCATACGCCGATCGTGCCGAGGGCGAGGTTGTCCACCACGGAGCGCACGGTGTACCACGCGCCGAGCAGCGGCCGGAACGCTTGCAGCGCGGTCGTGCCCTGCATTCGGTAATGTTCCAGGTTCTGAATCGTCGGCGCCGTTAGGGGAAGCATCACCGCCAGAAAGGCCGCGGTCCCCAGCAGCGGCGCCAGGCGCGGTAAAACGGCGAGCGGCCGGCGTGAGCCGGCGGATGCATTTTTATCAGCCGGCTCACGCCGGCCGCTCGCCTCACCCTTTTCCGGCGCCAGAAGATACAGGCAGCAGAACGGCCCGGCCAGGACGCCAGTGGCGAACCAGCACGGCGCGAGGGCGCACCACGCCATGCACGCCAAGAGCCATCGCCAATGTCCGGTCTGTCGATAGCGCTGCGCCGCCAGGCAGCGCCAGCAGCAGAAACGCCAGGGCGAACACGGAAAAGCTGGCCGCGAACCAGAAGACCGCCTGTTGATAGACCGAGCTGACGCCGAAAAGGATCAGCGCCGTCAGGCCGTAAAACGGATGCCCCAGCTCGCGGCGGACGAAGCGATAGGTCAGGGCCATTGCCGCAAAGAGGCCGACGACGCCGGTCAGGACGCCGGCGAACGGCAGCGCCGTCGGCCGGCCGGCCAGCTGCGCCACGGCGAACGTCAGCAGACGGCCGAGCGGCATGGCGTGTTCGTTGTTCGGCGCCCACAGGTCGTCCAGCGTCTTTTGCCACGTCCAGGATTGGGCAAGGATCTGAAAATCGTCCTGGCTCAAGACGGGTTGGAGCAACGGCCGGGTGTAGAGGAGCAGGGCCGCCAGGAACGCCGCCCCGCTCAGAAGGAGGAATGAGGAGTGAGGGGTGAGGATAAACAAGGGCCCCACAGGTTGTTTTTTCCTCCTCACTCCTCACTCCTCACTCCTCCACTCGATTGCAGGTGCGACGCCGTTATCATCGGCCGTGGACGCGGCCGCGGCAACCCGGCCGGCGCTCGCCGCGTGGCTGGAAGAGGGGGCACAAGCGGCAGAAAAGGAATCAGGGGCAAGAAAATCCGCGCTTTCCACCCACTGAGCGCTTGCAATGCAAGGGAATGTCCGGTACAACACTTCTCAAATCCCTAACCGTCCGGCATCGACGACGGCCAGCGAGCCGGCCCGGTGGGGTGCAAGCGCTCAACGCAGACGCTCCCTTCACAGGCCTGGTCGTCGGAAAGGTTTTTGGCGTATGGAAGACATCCTAAACTTCACCTCGAGTTGGACCTTCATTATCATCATGGGCGTCGCCCTGCTGGTGCTGATCGCCGTATTCATCTTCCTGCGCATGCGGAAGACCGACGACTGAACGGTGGGAAAGGCGAGCGGCCGGCGTGAGCCGGCTGATGGAACCAATCAGCCGGCCCACGCCGGCCGCTCGCCTGCCATCCCCCTGTCACGGATGACCGCGCAGCTGCGCCTGACCCTGCGCCCAGTCGCCGACCACCGCATCGAGAAAGACGGCTTTCCGCTCGCGCCAGACCTGCAACCGAATATGCTGCCCCGCCGGCAGACCGCTCACCAGATTGATGAGCTGGTTCTCGTTGCGGACGGCCGTGCCGTCCACCGCCAGGATCACGTCGTTGGCTCGCAGCCCGGCCGCAGCCGCCGGCGTGTCTGGATACACCGATTCCACCCACGCCCCCCGCGCGGTCCAGACCGAGCTTCGCCGCGTCCGCCGCCTCGAACGACGACGCCGTTTGAACGCCCAGGTAGCCGCGCGTCACCGAGCCTTTCTCCAGCAGCTGTCGGACCACCCGCTTCGCCAGGTTGATCGGGATGCTGAAGGCCACGCCGCTGCTGCCGCCCGTGTTCGACGCGATGGCCGTGTTCAGGCCCACCACCTCCCCATCCAGGTTCACCAGCGGCCCGCCGCTCGAACCAGGATTGATCGCCGCGTCGGTCTGCAAAAAATCCTTGATGCGGATGGAGGATCCCAGGCTGATCTGGCCGCGCTCGCGGGCGCTGATGATGCCGTGCGTCACCGTCTGATTCAGGCCGAACGGACTGCCGACGGCAAGCACCCACTGGCCGACGCGCACCCGGTCGCTGTCTCCGAACACGGCGGTCGGCAGCGCTTCGCCGCCCTCCAGCCGCAGCACGGCCACGTCGGATTCGGCGTCGGCCCACACCTGGGCGGTCTTGAAAATATGGTCGTCGGACGAGCTGACGGTAATCTGACGCGCGTCCGCCTGGGCAATGACGTGATTGTTCGTGAGAACGAAGGCGCCGGTCTGGCCTTCCGGCCGAAACAGGACGCCGGAGCCAGACTCCTCGATCGTTTTGGATTTCCCCTCCCGCACGGCCGTCTTGACCGCTTCCACGGAGACGACGCAGGGGCCGATCTTGTCGGCGACGGCCTCGAACTTTTCCTCCAGGCGATCCGGGTCGGCGGACGGTTGCCCGATCGTCTGCGCCCACGCCGCCGGCCCGGCGCGGCCAAGTTCCATGGCCGCCAGGCCGCCGACGAACGAGCAACATCCCAGGAATAGAGGAAGGAGAAAGCGTTTCATGGGAGACGGCATCCGATCGAGAAAGGGAGATAGGTGGTTGCTAGCTCGTTTAGCCGCTCTTCGCAGAAGAGCGCGGGGCGATGCGCTCTTCTGCGAAGAGCGGCTAAACGGCGCCTGCCAGACGCCGTGCAATTCTACCCGCCGTCCACCCGCCCCCTTGAGCGAATCTACGCCCCCTTCGCAAGACGGGCCGGATGGTCGTCCGCACAAAAGGCAAAGGGCGTGCAGTCCTCGGACTGCACGCCCTTTGCCGGGGCGATCGCACGACGGCGGCTCGTCTCAGTGGTTGCTCGGCAGGTCGATTTCGAGCTGCGAGAGATCGACCTCCTTGGCGTCCTCGTAATGGGAGGGATCGAAAACGTTCTCCCAGTTCCCCGCGTTCCGCCAGCCGGCGGAGGAAGGGTAGCGCTCCATCTCGCGCTGGCACTCGATGCAGAGCGTGGTGTAGGGAAGGGCGTTGAGTCGGCCGACCGGGATCTTGTCGCCGCAGCTCTCGCAGAGGCCGTAGGTGCCCTGCTTCAAGCGGGCGATGGCGCGCTCGATCTGGGTGATCTCGCGCGAATCCAGTTCCGCCAGCTGGGAGGCCATCTCGTCGCTGCCGGCCTCGAAGGCGGCGTCGGCCGCATCGCCGCTGCTCGTGGGATTTTTCTGGTAGCGCAGGTCGTGGAGATCGTCGGCCAGTTTCTTCCGCAGGGCGAACATTCGGCCCTGGAGGGTTTTATGCAATCGCAATAATGCGTCTCGTCGTGCCATGATCGATGCCTCGGGTAAGATGCTCCAGGCGACGGAACTCGGCTCCAGGGCGGACCTCCCGAAGGGGCCGCCTTCCTTCTCCTCCGACGGAAAAAACTTCCGCCGCGAACCGAAAACGAACTCCCTCAATAGCAATTCTTGCGCCGGTTTTGTTTTTTCTTCTTCCTTCCCACACGATTATCCTGTAAGTCCGGTTCTCTCCGGGTTTTCCTCGTGCAGCTTCCTTGCCAACGCTTGTCGATCTTTTCTGCCAAAATGGGTGTTTTTTGAACAGGAGGCTGCCGGAAATTCATCCGTTGAGCCGAGCGGCCGGCGCCCTGGTTCCCACCAAAACACCCAAGTATATCCGATGAACGCCGTGAAGGCGGGGCGCGGGCCGAAAGAACTTGAGGGTATTTGTCCGAAACGCCGTCGAATCATGCCCGTCGAGGCAGCACCGTCGCTTCGGAATCGGCTCAGTTTCCTGGCATGACGAGGGGTTGGACACTCTGGAGACGTGCTTCCTGGCCGAGAGGGCGATCGAACTCCAGCCGAAGCTGGAAGACGGAATCGTAGATCCACTGTTCTACACAGCGGTGGTAGAGGATTTGACGGCAGACGTGGTGGGGCGCGCCGATCAGGCCGCGAACCTGATCCGGCGTCATTCCCCGTTGCACGGCGGCCAAGCGCTGATCCCGCTCCGCGGCGGAGAGGGGTTGATCGGGATCCAGCGCGGGAATAACGGGAGGCGAAACGCCGCAGGCCGGCCGAAGCCCGACTCCCAGCAGACAGATCGCGACAATCACCAGACGAAAGGCCGTGGGGGACATAACAGACTCGAAAAGGAACGTGAGCGAGGCGGCGTCCGCGTCGGCGAGCGCGGTCGCGTCAGCGCCCCGAGAAGGTTTGCATCGGGTCGCACGGAGGATTCGGGCGCCCCTCTCGATTGTGGAGGCGTCGTTGGCAAGCCGGCCCGTGCTGAAGCACGGGCCTACAGGCCGAAGCCCCGTAAACGGGGCTGAAATCCCGGGCAGCCCGGTTGACCGGGCTTCGGCCTGTAGGCCCGCCGTTCACGGCGGGCCGGGCCAGGTCCAAAATCGAGAGGCGCACCCGAGGATTCTACCAGGCTGGACCAGACGATGAAGGGCCGTTACTCTTTTCATTAGACCAATCGCTTCGACGCGGCGAGGAATCGAATCGTGATGCTACGGTGTGTGCTGGACGGGCTATTGCTGGACGCGACGGTGGGAGGCGGCGACGCCCTGGTGACGGCCTACGACGGCGAGGAGCCGTTCGGACTGGAAGCCGTGGAGGCGCTTTATTACGAGATCGTCATGGCCGACGCCAAGGAGCTGCTCAACCTCGAACGAGCGCACTTCCGTCTCCTTCGTCGGGCCGCGGACTTTTTGCTCGTGTCGGCGTGAGGAGGGGTTGGGCGGAATCCCCCCGCGCCCGTGAGGGTTTTCCGCCCAACGCCGTGCCCTCGCGGCCAGGGCCGCCTCATCCAGGGATGGCTGCGGCCGCCGTCTCCCATATAATCCCTTAACGCAACCTCTCGCCATTTCGTTGCTTAGGTCGTTCTCGGTGTCACACATCGGCCTCGGCGTTCCATTTCGGCGCGGGGTGTGCTTTCATCTCCCCCATCGCGTACAACACGGTGGACAGCTTGGATCGAATGTCCGTTCGACTGGTGATCGATCGAATCAACCACTACGTCGCTGTATACCCCTTGCTACAGGAGAGGAATCCATGAATCGCTCCCCCTTCAGCCGTCGCACCTTCCTGGGCGGAAGCCTGGCCCTCGGGATCGGCGCCGCGACATTCAGCACGGTGCGCGGCGCCTTTGCCGAGGAGCTTAGTCGCACGCCCCGCCTGACCGAAGGCCCGTTCTACCCGCCCAAGCTGCCGCTCGACACCGACAACGACCTGCTCATCATCAACGACTCCATCACGCCGGCCGTCGGCGACGTGACCCACCTGACCGGCCGCGTGCTGAGCGTGAGCGGCGAGCCGATGCTGAACGCGACAATCGAGATCTGGCAGTGCGACAACAAGGGTGTCTACCTCGCCCAGGGTTCCGAGGGCGGGAGGAACGACCCGAATTTCCAGGGGTTCGGCCGATTCATCACCGGCTCGACCGGCGAATACTACTTCCGAACCATTAAGCCGGTCCCCTACACCGGCCGCACGCCGCACATCCACGTCAAAGTCAAGAAGGGCGGCAAGGAGCTGCTGACCACGCAGCTCTTCATCAACGGCTATCCGCAGAACAAAACGGACGGCGTCTTCAGCGGCCTGCGCGATCCGCTCGACCGGGAACTGGTCCTGGTCGATTTCAACCCGCTCAAGGAGTCGAAGATCGGCGAGTTGTCGGCCCGCTTCGACATCGTGGTCGGACTCACGCCGGCGGATCGCGGCGAGGACCATCGGCATTGATCTCGGCTTCGCGGACGTGCTTTTTCACCCCCGAATTAGAGGAAGATGGACATGCGGAATCTGGTACGGATCTCATTGGTCCTGGCCTGCGCGGCGCTGCTGCTGTCGCAAGCGGCGGCCCAAGCGCCGGCCAAACCGGCCGACGACCCCAAGGACAAGGCGAAAGACTACAGCAACGCCCCGATCGTCCTGAAGATGATGGCATTCGACAAGAAGAAGGACGGCAAGCTGACGCGCGACGAGATCACGGACGAACGGCTGCTGCGCCTGTTCGACCAGGCGGACACGAACAAGGACGGCGTGGTCACCAAGGAAGAGCTGATCGCGCTGGCGGCAAAGCTGGACGCCGACGGCCCGCGGCGGGGTGGTTTCGGCGACCGCGACAATCCTCCGCCGCCGCGCGGCGACCGTCCGCCGCCTGGCGGCCCCGACGGCCCTCCCGGTCCCGGCGGCCCCGGCGGTCCCGGCCGCTTCGGCCCGCCCCGGCCCGGCCAGATTCTGCCGCCCTTCGTGATGGACGCGCTGAAGCTGACCGACGACCAGAAGAAGCAGATGGACGATCTCCAGAAGGAAGTGGACTCCAAGCTCGACAAGATCCTCACCGACGACCAGAAAAAGCAGATGAAGGAGATGCGTCCGCCCCGCGGTCCCGGCGGTCCCGGCGGGCCGGGAGGCCCGGACGGCCCTCCGCCCGGTCGGCCTGGCCCGGATCAGGATCGGCCCAATCCTGATCGGTAATGGTAGTGTGTTATGATCCTCGACCAGCCTGAAGCGCAAGCGAGGGATGAGGTGCAATCCCTCGCTTGCGCTTCAGGCTGGTAAGGAGGCCGCCCTCATGCGGTTCGTTTTCGGAGCGCGATGGCAGGCGGTCTTGGTCGTCCTCCTCTTCCTGGGGTCGCTGGCCGCCCTGTGCGTCAGCAGCGTGATGGCCTTTCTCCTGCCCGGCGAGGAAATGCACGTCCGCGATCAGGTCGGAGCGGAGGCCGTGCGTCTGGCGGAAACGGGCGGTCCGGTGCTGGACGAACCCGGCCCCTCCTCCCATGAGCCGCTCAGGACGATCATCGAGAGCGTCCTGGCGAATCAGGCTGGGACGGAGGGCGGCTTCTACCTGGCGGGCGACGTGGATCAATTCGTCAGCTCCGGTCCACCGAATGGACCTCATCCGTCTCCCGGCGACCACCGACCTCCCCGCCGACCCCCACCGAACGACCACGAACCTCCGCCTCCTCCCGGTCGAGATTGGCTTCCTCCGCCGCCCGGTCGGGATTGGCCGCCGCCCGACCACGACGGGCCGCCGCCTGGCCCGCCTCCTCGGGAATCCCCCTACATCCGCCAGCAGGCCCGCGATTGCCTGACCCGGCCGTCGGAAGACGGGCCGCTCGTTCAGACGTTGGACATCGGCGCCGGTCGCGTCGTAGTCGGTACGGCCCCGGTCGGCGCGAAGCGGCCGGCCCGCGCCGCGGCCTGGGTGATGATGCGGCTCGATGGGCCGGAGCAGCAGAGAACCCGACTGGTGCGCACGCAGAGCGCCGTCGGCCTGGCCATCGCCGGAATCCTACTGTCGCTGGTGCTGACCGCGGACCTCACCTGGACGTTGCGCCGAGAACGCGGCCGCCGGGAAAAACTGTCGGACGACCTGCGGCGCTCCGAACACCTCGCCTCCCTCGGCCGGCTGCTGGCCGGCGTGGCTCATGAGGTGCGCAACCCCCTGGCCGGCATCCGCTCCACCGTGCAGCTATGGCAACGGCTGCCGGAGCAGGCGCGGACGCCGGAGTCGCTCGACGCCGTCCTCGGCACGGTGGACCGGCTCAACGGACTGGTCAGCCGACTGCTCTACTTCGCCCGCACCGGCTGGGACGAGCCGCGCCCGGTGGACGTCAATGCGGTGGTCCGCGAGACGCTGGAGCTGGTCCGCGCCCAGGCCGCGGGGCAGGACGTGCGGCTGGAGGCGGACTTGCAGACGGACCTGCCCTGCGTGTCGGGGTCGCACCAGGCGTTGCAGCAGGTCGTACTCAACCTCGCCGCGAACGCCTTGCAGGCCATGCCGAAGGGCGGACGGCTTGACGTGCGGACGCGGGCGCTGGACGATCCTTATCGGGTGGAACTGGTCGTCGCCGACACGGGGCCGGGCGTGCCGCCGGAGGCCCGGCCGCAGCTGTTCGAGCCGTTCTACACGACGCGGCCCGACGGGACCGGCCTGGGGCTGGCGCTGTGCCGTGAGATCGTGCGCCAGCACCGTGGTGAGATCGACCTGGATGACGCCGGGCCGCCCGGCGCCGTCTTCCGCGTCACGCTGCCGGCGGATAATGGCGAGGGAAAAACGTCATGACCCGTGTGCCGCACCGGGCGACGATTCTGGTGGCCGACGACGACGCCGTCATCCGCGCCAACCTGGCGCTGCTCCTGCGGTCGGAGGGGTACATGGTGCGCGAGGCGGCCGACGGCGTCGAGGCGGCGCGGGCGCTGCAAGACCCCGCCGTGGCGCTGGCCCTGCTCGACCTGCGAATGCCGGGTCAGGAAGGCATGGCGGTGCTGCGCGCCCACGCGGATCGGCTGGACGAGACGCCGGTGATCGTGGTGACCGCCTACGGCGGCGGCTCCGCGGCCATTGAGGCGATGAAGCTCGGCGCCTACGACTACATCACCAAGCCGTTCGACCTGGACGACGTGCTGTTCGCGGTGCGGCGGGCGCTGACGCAGCGGGTGCTGGCGGCCCAGGTCAAGGCGCTGTCCGGCGTCCCGACCGGCGAGGCCGACGACGAGGAGTTGGTAGGCCGCGGCCCGGCCATGATGCAGGTCTTCAAGACGATCGGCCGAGTGGCGGCGACGCGGGAGCCGGTGCTGATTACCGGAGAAAGCGGAACGGGAAAGGAGCTGGCCGCCAACGCCATCCATCGCAACTCCGGCCGGGCGAATCAGCCGTTCGTGAAGGTGAACAGCGCCGCCCTCAGCCCGACGCTCTTGGAAAGCGAGCTGTTCGGCCACGAGCGCGGCGCCTTCACCGGGGCGGTGGCCCAGCGCAAGGGCCGTTTCGAGCAGGCCGCGGGCGGCACGCTGTTCCTTGACGAGATCGGCGAGCTGGACGTGGACTTGCAGGCCAAGCTGCTGCGCGTGTTGCAGATGGGACGGTTCGAGCGCGTCGGCGGGGCCGAGGCGCTGGACGCCGACGTGCGCGTGATCGCGGCGACCAACCGCGACCTGCCGGCGCGGATCGCCGAGGGCCGGTTCCGCGAGGATCTGTACTACCGGCTCAACGTGGTGTCGCTGGAGATGCCGCCGCTGCGCCAAAGGCGGGAAGACGTGCCGCCGCTGGCAGAACAAATCGTCCGGCGGCTGGCGGTGAAGTACGGCTGGCCGCACCTCTCATTGGACCCCGAGGCGATCCCATTTCTCGTCAACCGGCCGTGGCCCGGCAACGTGCGCGAACTGCAAAACGTGCTGTCGCGCGCGGCGATTCTGGTGCGAGGTCGCGTCATCGGACCCGGCGACCTGGGGCCGGAGGCCGCCGCGCCGGAATACGAGCAGGCCGCTGAATCGACCGGATCGCTGCTCCTGCGCGACATCCTGGCGGAGACGGAACGTCGGGTGATCCGGCAGGCGCTGGAGCAGGAGAAGTGGAACCGCACGAAGGCGGCGCAGGTGCTAGGCATCAGCCGCCGACAACTGTTCGACAAGATACGCCAGTACGGATTGCAGGAGTGAGGAAGGAGAAGTAAGGACGGACGGACAATACTTTTCCTTACCAGCCCGAAACGCCAGCGAGGAGTGAGATCCCCTTGCTGGCGCTTCGGGCTGGTAGGGCTTTGTCCGATTCAACTGGCCTCGCGAGTACTCGAGATCGCCTTGGAGCAACAGGCAGAGCTTGCCCATGATCTCCGGCGACTTCTCCCCCGGCGCATCGATCGCGGACGCTGCAAGTTCGCGCATCGCGTCTGTCACATCCGGTCGGATCGGAGGCGTCGAATTCAACCGGCTTTCGAAACGGTACATTTCCCGGCGGCGGTGGAATCGGCTTGCTATATGATGGCATGTTCGGCAATTGCTTTTACACCAAAGAGGAGGGTGCAAAGCCAGTATTGGAGGAGGTTGTTCGGTTGATCGAAAAAGCAACGCTGTAATCATCTGGCGGGATGCATATTGGGCTGTGGGTCCGAAAACCTCGTCCGCCGGTCGGACGGATGCATGGAAACGGATTGGCGGGGGGCGGCGTGGGGCGCCGCAGAGAGCGCGTCGAAAGGCCGGAGAACGGCATGTTACAGGTAGCAATAATCTAATTCTTCCAGGAATAGCCGTCTCGGCTCGATCTTGCGGGCAGTGCGGCGTGCGGAACGGAGATTCTTGGGAGAGCGGAACATGGTGACTCCATTCTCTGAACCAGGATGGTGTGGATCGGCGATGCGAACAAGTTTGTACTGGTCGCAACCTGTACCTGCAAGCGCAAAAAACCGCAAACCAGGAATAACCACGCAGGCCCGTCGAATGGGCGCTGGAGGTCGGCGCCCTGAGTCCGGGCGTCGATTCGTCGCCGCGCCGTCGTTTCCGCTATAAATACAGGGTCTTGCCAAGCGGCGGCCCACGGCCACGACGATCATGCTCCGCGAACTGTCCGTGCAGAACCTGGCGCTGATCGAGGACGTCCGCGTCGAGCTGCAGCCGGGCTTCTGCGTCTGGACCGGCGAAACCGGCGCCGGCAAGTCGCTCCTCCTGGGGGCGGTCGGCCTGCTGCTCGGCGAACGCGGCTCGGCCGATCTGCTGCGCGCCGGGGCCGACGAGCTGCGCGTCACCGGCCGCTTCGAGCTGGAGACGCCGGAGCTGCGCCGCGAGGTCGAAGCGGTGCTGCACACGCCGCTCGAACAGAACGAAATCATCCTGGCACGACGGCTGACGCGGGCCGGCCGCAGCCACGCCTACGTCAACGACCAGCCCGCGGCCGTGTCCACCCTCAAGCAGGTCGGCGAACGGCTGGTGGACATCCACGGCCAGCGCGAGAGCGAATCGCTCCTGCAGCCGGCCTACCAGCTGCAGCTGCTCGACGCCTTCGGCGGGCTGGAAGGACCGCGCCAGGCGTATCTGGAACAGGCGGAAAAGGTGCGCGAGCTGCGCCGCCGTTTCGCTGCCCTATCGATCGCGCGGGAACAGCGCCAGCGCGAGCTGGCCCTGATCCGCTTCGAGCGCGAAGAGCTGGACCAGGCCGCGCTGGAGCCGGGCGAGGTCGCCGAGAGGGCGCGCGAGCGCGAACGGCTGGCCCACGCCCAGAACCTGCGGACCTTCGCCGAGCAGGCGTCCGGCCAGCTCTACGACGAGGACGGCTCCGTCGTGGAGCGGCTCGGCCGGCTGCAGCGCGAGGCGCAGTCGTGGGCCGCCCTCGATCCGGGGCTGGAGGAGGTGGTGCGGCGCCTGGAGGAAACGCAGGCCGGCGTGCAGGAGGCGACGCGGGTGCTGCGCAAGCTGGCCCAGCACTGGGAGGCCGACCCGGAACGGCTCGAAGCGGTCGAGCAGCGGCTCACGTTCCTCAAGCGGCTGGAGACGAAATACCGCCGGAGCGTGGACGACCTGATCGTCTACCGCGTCGGCCTCGACGAGCAGGAGACGCGCCTGCAAAAGGACGAGGACGACCTGGGCGGCATTCGAGAACAATTGGCGGCGGAATATGGGGAATTGAAGCGTGCGGCGGCCGAGCTGAGCAAGCAGAGAAAAAAGGTCGCCAAACGCCTGGCGTCGGAGACACAGAAGCAGTTGGCCGACCTGGGCATGGCGGAGGCGCGGCTGGAGGCCGTGCTGGAGCCGGTCCCGATGGGCGACGACCCGGCGACGGGGGAGGTTGCCGCGTGGGGGGCCGAGCGGCTGGAGCTGACGCTGGCGGCAAATCCGGGAGAGGCGGCCCTGCCGCTGCGCAAGGTGGCCTCCGGCGGCGAGCTGTCGCGGGCCATGCTGGCGCTCAAGACGGTGCTGGCCGGCCACGACCGCATCGGCACGCTGGTCTTCGACGAGATTGACGCCAACGTGGGCGGCCGGCTCGGCGACGTGCTCGGCCAGAAGCTGGCGGCGCTGGGCCGGACGCATCAGGTGGTGTGCGTGACGCACCTGCCGCAGGTGGCCAGTTACGCCCGCTGGCACTGGACCATCCGCAAGGGCCGTCGCGGCGGCCGCACGCTGACGCAGATCCAGCCGCTCCAGGAGGCCGACCGTCTGGAAGAGCTGGCCAGTATGCTGCGCGGCGCCTCGCGCGGCGAGACGACGCGCCAGGAGGCGGCCGCCATGCTGGAGGCCGCACGCAACAGCTGGTGAACGATCCCTCACGAAAAAAGGAGAACCCTCGTGCCGAAACTGACCGTGGAAGGCGACGGAACGTTCGACGTGCCGCAGGACAAGCGTCTGGTGCTGGCCCTGGAGGACGAGGCGAAGATCGACCAGCTGCACGCCTGCGGCGGCAACGCCCGCTGCACGACCTGCCGCGTCGAGTTCGTCGCCGGCGAACCGGATCGGATGACCGAGGCGGAGAAGCAGGTGCTGGCCGCCCGCGGCCTGACCGGGGTGCGGCTGAGCTGCCAGAATCCTTTGCAACCACGACATGACCGTCCGGGCGATAAGCCGCCTGGCCGGCAGCGGCCGGAAGGACGCCGGCTCGCGCCCTGCCGCGGAAATCACGCCGCCGCCGGTGTGGGCGCCGAAGTAATGCTGGTGATGGGCGACACGATCTGCTAGGGTACACTACCCAAGCCGTGAACCACGGGCCGATCCCCGCGGTTCGATTCGCCGCGCTCCGCCAGGGGAGCGCGCGGCGACGCGCTCCCTGGCGGAGCGCGGTTGAACGATCCACCGCATCGGATCCTCCTGCATGGACTGGCTTTCCCCTCACGACCCCGTCAGCGCCTGGACCCACGGACTCTGGATGCTGGCGTGCGTACCGGCCGGCGCCTATTTGATGTGGAAGAACCGTAGCGACGCCGGCAAGCTGATCGGCGCGGCGGTCCTTTCGATCAGCCTGATCGTCTGTTTCAGCGCCAGCGCCCTCTTCCACGCCGCCGCCGAGGGGCCGGTGCGGAACGCCCTCCATACGCTCGATTACCTCGGCATCTATCTGCTCATCGCCGGCTCGGGCACGCCGATCGCCCTGTCGATCCTGCGCGGCTGGTGGCGCCGCTGGCTGCTTCTTCAACTCTGGACGCTGGCCGCGGCCGGGGCCGTGCTGCGGTTGACCGTCGGAATGCCGCACTCCGTCGGCACGGTCTTCTACCTGGCGATGGGCTGGGTGGGAGTCGTCACCTATTTCGAGCTGGCAAAGCGGGTGACTCACGCCGCCCTGCGGCCGTTGTGGGTGGGCGGTCTGTGCTACAGTATTGGCGCCGCGATCAACCTCGTGGGATGGCCGGACCCCTGGCCGCACGTGTTCGGCTTTCACGAGCTGTTCCACCTGTGGGTGATGGCGGGCAGCGCCTGCCATTACTGGTTCATCCTGACGGTCGTGACGCCGTACCGTCCGACGGCCGCCGCGCTTCCGTCAGCGGTCGATACATCTCCGGCCTTCGGTGAGCGACTCGATCCAGTTCGTACTTTCCAGGAATCTTGACCAGCCGCTTGGCGCGGGCGACGGCGGGATCGATCTCCGCCATGACGATCTCCGGCGCGTCGGCGCCGGCGGTCGCCAGAAGTTCGCCATTGCAGTCGATGATGCGGCTCTGGCCGATGAAGCGGAAGCCGCGCTCCGCGCCGACGCGGTTGCAGGCGGCGTAATAGACGTGGTTTTCCAGGGCGCGGGCGGCGGTCAGATGGCGGATGGTCGGCTCAGCGCCGGTGGGCCAGTTGGTCGGCAGTACGAGCAGGTCGGCGCCGAGGAGGGTCAAGACGCGGGCCGATTCGGGGAAGCTGCCGTCGTAGCAGACGTGCATGCCAACGCGGAGTCCGTCGAGGTCGTGGACGGCGAAGGGGCGGTCGCCCGGCGTGGTGAAACGGTCCACTCCGAGATACGGCAAGTGGATTTTGCGGTATGTGGCGACGAAGCCGGCCGGGCCGGCCAGGGCGCAGGCGTTGAACAGGCTGCCGGCGTCGTCGCGCTCCAGCATTCCGACGACGGCCCAAAGGTCCAGCTCACGACAGTCTTTGGCAATCACGTCTATCGATGGGCCGGGCGCCGGCTCCGCGAACGGCTGCGCCTCGGCGCGGCTCTCGAAGCAGTAGCCGGTTAGGGCGCACTCGGGGAAGACGGCTAGCCGGGCGCCGAGCCGGGCGGCGTCACGCAGGCCGGCGCGGATCGCCCGCAGGTTGGCCGGCACATCGCCGAGACAGCAGTCGATCTGTACGGCGACGATTTTCCAGAGGGTCATGAGGACGCTTCCTGGTTCCGCCGTGGATTCGGATGCACCCTTGCGCAAGTGGCGCAAGGGTTTGGCACCCCGACGGCTGGTTGTTCACGCCCGACTAGTGGGTCACTTGCTCTGGACATGGCCATAAGCCCGTTGGCCCTTTCGCCCCAGCGGCCGCCGCGTCTGCGCGCCCGATCCGCCGAGGCGGTGCCGACGCTCGCGCTGACGCTTCCGCCGCGCCGCCCGCTGGCCGCCCCACTCGAACGGCGTCGGTTCGGCGTTCCAGTGCCGCGCCACCGCCTCGAACCAGGCGATGATCTCTTCCGGCGTCGCCGGGTGCTGGCCGTCCAACGCCCGCCGTTTCAGCACCCGCTGGATGCTCTCCGCCATGTTCAGCCACGACCCGCCCACCGGCGTGTACACCGGCATGACCCCATGGGCGAACAGCCACAGGACGAACTCCGGCGTCTTGTGACCGGCCAGGTTGTCCAGTACCAACAGCATCCGCAAAGGCGGCAACTCCGTCGGCAGCGTCGGCTTGACCGCCAGTCCGGCCTGCCAGCGCTCCCACGCCGCCCGCGACGCCGTCGCTGTGGGAGGCGGGTCGGGCAACCCAGCCAGGATCTCCGACAACTCTCGCTTCAGCCAGGGGTGCAACACCGCATTGGGACAGGTCGCCACCCCCTCGATGCGCACCCGGCCGTCGGCGGGGTGGAACAGCGTCAGCACCTTGGCCGTCCCGTTGCGAATATACTCGTGGGGCTGGCGGGCGGGGTCGCCCTCCGGTCGCCAGTTCGGCCCGGGGTGAGGCACGGTCTGGAACGGCCCCGCCTGGTCGCAGCACCAGACCGCCAGGCCCAGCGACTTGCCTAGCCGGTAGGCGCCCTCGATCAACTTTTTTTCGGCTCGGCGTCCGGGTCGGTGACCGTCACCGTACCCGCCTTGCGGCGACGCAGCGCCGATCCGGTCGGGCACCAAGTGCGGGTCCGCTGATGGCTGTATCCGGCGTCATGGAGTACCCGCCACAGGGTGAAGGTCGAGACCCGCGGCAGGCCGTCCGGGGCCGAACGCAACGCGCACCGCAGCGTGGAGAGGGACCAGGTCGCCGTCCCGTCCCGCTCCGGGGTCGGCGTCCGCGCGACCTCCCGCAGGATGCGGTCGCGATCCGCCGCGTCGTAGGCCGTCGCCCGGCCGCCGCCGTGCCGGGGTTCGAGAGCGGCCAGGCCGTTCCCGGTTGAAGCGGGTGACCAGGTGGGAGACGGCGTCGCCGCTCTTGCGGCCCACCGCCCGGGCGGCGTCCTGATAAGCGACCCCGTCGCTGACCAGCAGCAAGGCGGCGGCGCGGGCGACCGGGGCGGCCGGGGCCGCCGAGGACCGGCGCAGTCGGTTAAGTTCGTGGCGTTCGGCGTCGGTGAGGGGTCGAAGCGAATCCTTCCGGCGGCGGGTCATAACGGCTCCTGGGTGCGATGGTTCCACCCAGCATATGCCAGTAGACGCTTATGGCCAGCTGCAAGGCAAGTGACCCACTAGTTCCGGGGAGGCCCGCCAGCATGGCGGCAGACGGGCCTCAGGAGCAGGCTATTTCGGCATCATGTCGGATATGACGAGGGGCACTCTAGGAGCGCGTTTGTAGATTTCCTTCTTTGTTTGGATGACTTGGGGAACTCCGTTTTCGTGGAACCATTTGAGCGCAGAGCAATCCCCTGTCTTGAGCAGGTTTTCGGCCCCATCATCACTTGTGGCAAGGGCGATCAGACGATCCTTCTCGTGCTGCGACAAGGAGGACTCCATCAGCGCGGTATTCGGGCGTTGCAGTGTACCCAGGGTACAGAAGCGATCCCAGCTTGATGAAGTCTCCATCCAGGAACGCAGGACAGTAGCCGATCCGGTAATACGGTTTACCTAAGAGAGGATTGAGGTTCTTCTCGCCCAGCACATTTCTGACATAAAAAAGCCACGAGGTGAACGGCGGTTCGCCGCAAAAGGCATAGAACGTCACGGCCAGTTGGTCATACTGCTTGGTTGTTCGATTGCGGATTACGCACGTCTCAAAGTGTACGGTTTGGTGTAGATACGCGCAAGTATCTCCCACCGCCATGTAGTCTTTTCGTGGGTTAATCCGTTCCAGGATCATGTCGATGGTGTGTCGGGTGAAGGCCACAAAGTAGCGTTTGCCATTCACTGTCACGGTAGGCTTGCTGCGCGAGTGCCAGAGTGTTTCTCTGCCTGTGTCTACTCGTGTGAGAGATCGACACTGGACGAGGATGTTTCGCTTCCAATGCACGATTATTGCGTCATGGAACGGTAATAGGTCGGCAGGTAACAGCTTCAGGAGTTGCCACCCCGGTTCACAAGCCCACACTATTTCACCGAAGACGATGGCAGGGTCTTTTGGGAAGTCCTTTCTCAGCGCCTCGAAGGCGCGATGGACATATTCATCAGCGGCATCCGAGCCGTCTTGCCGAAGAATTAGGAAGGCGTCTTGGTAGAGGGGGTGTAGGTCTTCGTACCTGAAGGCCTTCACCGCCTTCTTGACTTGCTCAACGAAGTCTGGGTCGGCATCCTCAACGTCGAACACGAAGGCAGGCCACTTGCTTGCGATGTAAGCGGCCAAGAACTGCTGGCGGGCCTTTTCCTCAACCTGCGTTCGGGTGCGGCTCTTCCTCCTCATGGGAGTTCTCCTGGTTTCGTGGTTCTGTTGGTTGTCTTGCGACCGCTCAGGACGCTATCGACCGCCAGGAACACGATTCCAGCAACCGAACTGTACATGATGACACGGCCCGACGCAAGAGGTTCATAAGAAAACGGATCGTCGCCTGACACACCTCCCGCAAGAGTGCCTGGGTCGTCCTGCAGCGCTAGAATGGATTTCCCCCCTTGTTTCCAGCAGGAGTTCGGGAACGAGGATGATCGAGGATGATATCCATTCCGCGTGATATGCTGAAAGAATGCGATTCATCCTAACCAACGACGACGGCATCGACGCTCCCGGTCTTCGCGCCCTGGAGGCCGCCGCCCGCCAGGTCGGCGAAGTGATCGTCGTCGCCCCGGCTGAGGCCCATTCCGGTTGCAGCCATCGCGTCACCACCAACGCCCTCATCCGCGTTCATCCCGCCGGGACGGATCGAATCGCCGTCGAGGCGACGCCGGCCGACTGCGTGCGCGTCGCCCGGCACCGCTTCGGGCCGGAACCGGCGTGGGTGCTGTCCGGCGTCAACGAGGGCGGCAACCTCGGCGCCGACGTGCATCATTCCGGCACCGTGGCGGCCGTCCGCGAGGCGGTGCTGCACGGCTGGACCGGCGCCGCCTTCTCGCAATACAAGCGCAAGGGGATGGCCATCGACTGGCAGCGCGTGGCGGAATGGGTGCTGCCGGTGCTGCGCGACCTGACGGCCCGGCCGGTGGAACCGGGCGCGTTCTGGAACGTCAATTTGCCGCACCTGGAGCCAGGGGCGCCGGCGCCGGAAGTGGTGTTTTGTCCTCTCGATCCTCATCCATTGCCGCTCAGTTTCCGCATGGAGGAAGGGCACCTGCGCTACGACGGCGACTACCATTCCCGACGGCGACGGGCGGGGGCGGACGTGGACGTGTGCTTCGACGGACGCATTGCCGTAACGCAGCTGCGGCTTTTTTGAATTGAACCAGCCCCGAGCGCGAGCGAGGGGGTTCGGTTCAACCCCCTCGCTCGCGCTCGGGGCTGGTGAGTGGGCGCTCGGCTCGGTCACGGCGCCCCGACCGGCGTGATGTAAATCGGTGCGTTCTTCAGGTTGGGCAGGATCTCGTGGCCGGTCACGATCAACTTGCCGTCCGGCGTGAAGGCGCAGCAGAATGCGCACGGGGCCGGCAGCTTCTTCGACCACGTCGGTTTGCCGTCCGCCAGGTTCCAGACCGTCAGCCAGCCGCTGTAGCCGCTGGTCGCAACCAACTTGCCGTCCGGTGCCACCGACAGGCCGTACAGGTCGTCCTGCTTGTCCGGCGTCTGCTGCAAAACCTTCGCCTCCTTGCCGGCGTTCACGTCCCAGATGCGGAGGGTGCGGTCCTGGCCGACAGACAGCAGCCTTCCGTCCGGCGTGTAGGCCAGGGCGGTGACGGCGCCGGTTGGGCCTTTCAGCGTTTTCAGCTCTTTTTGACCCATGACATCCCATATCTTGATTGTGTTGTCCGCACTGCCGGAGGCCAGCTGCTTGCCGTCGGGGCTGAAGGCGACGGCGTAGACGGCGGCGGCGTGGGCGCCGAGGTTCTTCATCTCCTTGCCGTCGGCCGGGTTCCACAGGTGGACGGTCTTGTCCTCGCGGCCGCCGCCGGAAGCCAACAGCTTGCCGTCGGGGCTGAAGGCGACGCAATCGACGATGTCCGTGTGGCCCTTGATCTCGCGCAGGAACATGCCGTCGGCCGCCTTCCACAGGCGGATCGTCTTGTCGGCGCTGGACGAGGCGAGGGTCGAGCCGTCCTTACTGTAGGCGACACAGTAGACAGGGCCGGTGTGGCCGGTCAGGGTGCGGATTTCTTTCCACCCGTTGGGATCCCAGATTTTGACGAGGTTGTCGAAACCGGCGGTGGCGAGCTGCTTGCCGTCGGGGCTGAAGACGACGCTGTAGACGAGGGCGGTGTGGCCATGCAACTCGACGGGAGCGGGGTCGGCGGCCGGGGCGGCTGGGACCAAGAGGACCAAGAGGACGAAGGGGAGGGATAATAGGGGAAATTTCATAGAGAGACCTCGGGGGCGGTGTTTGGTCGGGTTACAATTCGGCGGAGCCGTCGGCCGTGTTCGGCGCGAAGCCGCGCCGCAAAGTATTTTCCGTGATAGTGCGCGGCTGGACGAATTGCAACAAGTAATCCGGGCCGCCGGCCTTGGAGCCGATGCCGGACATTTTGAATCCGCCAAACGGCTGGCGGTCCACCAGGGCGCCGGTGATCTTGCGGTTGATGTACAGGTTGCCCACGCGGAACCGCCGTTTCGCCTGTTCGATATGCTCCGGGCTGCGGGAGTAGAGGCCGCCGGTCAGGGCGTAGGACGTGCCGTTGGCGATCGCCAACGCCTGCTCGAAACCCTCCGACCGCAGCACGGTCAGCACCGGGCCGAAGATTTCTTCGCTCGCCAATGGGGCCGATGGGACCACGTCGGCGAAGATGTGCGGCCCCACGAAACAGCCTTCCTGGGCCAACGGCCCCACATCGGCGGCGTAGACGAGCCGGCCCTGCCCCTTGCTCTGCTCGATGGTGCGCAGGATGCGGGCCTGGGCCTCGTCGTCGATGACGGGACCGACCGTGCAGCCGGGATCTTCAGCCGGCGCGACCTTGAGGCTGCGTGTCGCCTCCACTAGACGCGCCAGGAAGGCGTCGTGCAATCCGGCCGGCACGATCGCGCGGCTGCACGCGGAGCACTTCTGACCGGCGTAGCCGAAGGCGCTGGCGACGACGCCGTGGACCGCCTCGTCCAGGTCGGCGTCGTCGTCGATGAGGACCGCATTCTTGCCGCCCATCTCGGCGATGACGCGCTTGACGTGGTCCTGGCCGGGCCTGGGTTCGGCGGCGTCGCGGTTGATGTGCAGGCCGACGTTCCGCGAGCCGGTGAAGGCGATAACGGCGACGGCCGGATGCTCCACCAGGGCCGGCCCCACTTCCTCGCCCACGCCGGGGAGGAAATTCACCACGCCGGGCGGCAGTCCGACCTCCTCGAAGACCTCCATCAGCTTGGCGCCGACGACGCACGACTGCTCGGCCGGCTTCATGATCGCCGTGTTGCCCGTGACGAGCGCGGCCGTGGTCATGCCGCACAGGATGGCCATTGGGAAGTTCCACGGCGCGATGGTCACGACGACGCCGCGAGGCTCGTAGAAATAGACGTTCTCCTCGCCGGGAGCGTCGCGCCGGCGCGGCACGGCCATTCGCAGCATTTCCCGGCCGTAAAACTCGCAATAGTCGATGGTCTCGGCCACGTCGGCGTCGGCCTCGCGCCACGGCTTGCCGCACTCGTAAAGCTGCCACGCGGCCAGTTCGAAGCGCCGCCGCCGCATCACCTGGGCCGCGTCGAACAGGTACTGCGCGCGCTTCGCCGGTTCCGTGTCGCGCCACTTCGGGAACGCGGCCGCGGCCGCCTCGACGGCCTGACGCGCCTGCTCCGGCGTGGCGGCGGCGCAGCGCCCCACCGTCTGCCGGCGGTGCGACGGGTTGTACGAGTCGATGGTCTTTGGCGCCGAAACCTTCTGACCCGCGATGACCAGCGGATAGGTGCGGTCGAACTCACGGGCGACCTGTTCCAGCGCGGCGGTCATGGCCTGGCGGGCGTCGGCGCGGCTGAAGTCGGTGAGCGGTTCGGGCCGGAACGGAGAGTGAGGAGTGAGGAGTGAGGAGTGAGGAGAAGGGGAACCGTCCGCTTGCGAAAAACTCGGCAGAGACGTTTGTGCTTTCATGGGTTCTTCTCTCCTCACTCCCCAC
Organism: uncultured Planctomycetaceae bacterium; assembly: GCA_963771935.1. Lineage (GTDB taxonomy): Bacteria > Planctomycetota > Planctomycetia > Gemmatales > Gemmataceae > UBA4732. The sequence goes on from CAVYVK010000003.1 coordinate 144,707, forward strand.
TCCTCACTCCTCACTTTTTCCGCCGGGTTTTGCAACAGCACGTCGATCGGCGTGTGTTCCGTGAAGCTGGCCCGCAGGAACGATTCGTTGGCGGTGTTCTCCAGAAGACGACGAACCAGATACGCCATGCCGGGCAACAGCTCGCCGTAGGGCGTGTAGACGCGCACGCGCCGGCCCAGCGCGACCAGCGCGTCCTTGACCGGCTCGGCCATGCCGTACAGCATCTGCAGCTCGTAGGCGGCCGGCGGCACGTCGAGCAGGTCCGCCGCCGCGAGGGCGTGCGCCAGGCTGCGGACGTTGTGACTGCCGAAGGCCGGCCGCAGCCACTCCCGGTTCTCCAGCAGGAAATCGGTCAGTCGTTCGTAAGCGGCGTCGGTTTCCCATTTGTGCGACCACACCGGCGCCGGCCAGCCGAACTGGCCGGACAGGATCGTCTCGTAATCCCAGTAGGCGCCCTTGACCAGCCGCACCCACACCGGAGCGCCGCGCCGCCGCGCCCAGTCGGCCAGGCTTTGCAGATCGGCCTCGGTGTCGCGCAGGTACGCCTGCACGGCCAGCCCCACGTCCGTCCAGTCGCGGAACTCCTTCTCCTCCAGGATGCGCCGGAAAATGTGATAAGTTAGGTCCTTGACGGAGTATTGCTCCATGTCGATGTTGACGAAGACCCGGCGTTCGCGGGCGCTGCGGAGGATCGGCGCAGCCGTTCGCCCACGGCCCGCGCGGCGCCGTCGGGGTCGATGGCGTCGAACTGGCTGTAGAGCGAGGACAACTTCACCGACACGTTGACGCGCGACAAGGGGCCGTGGTCGTCGCGGTCGATGAGGGCGTTGGCCGGCCAGGCGTTGACCTCGCGGCTCAGGCCGTCGATCAATTCGAGGTACTCGTCGCGCGCCTCGTCGGCCTCCTTCTCGGTGATGGTCGCTTCGCCGAGCAGATCGACCGTGAAGGCCAGCGACCGCCGCCGCAGCCGGGCGATCGCCGCCAGGACCTCGTGCAGGTTCGAGCCGGAGATGAATTTCGCGCCAGCCGCTGGGCGGAGACGCGCGCGGTCCAGGCCAGCAAACGGCCGAGCAGGCCGTGACTGGGAAGCAGCCGCAGGCCGACGCGCATCCAGCCGGGGATGCGATCTCCCGCGGCGGCGAAGTATTCGCGGAGGTGGCGCGTGACATCTGCGGAGGCGGAGAGCTGCGGCAGGACATCGACGAAACGGAACAGCTGCAGCTTGACCGCCTCGTCGCCCATGCTCAGTTCCATGAGCCGCTCGTCCCACCACGACGGGCCGAACGGCAACGGCCCCGTGCCCTCAAGGCGCGCGAAGATTTCCTTGCCGTAGCGGCGGGTCAGGTCTTCGCGGTCGGTGGTGGCGGCGGATGGCTCCATGCTCGCTGCTTCTCTCTTCCGACGGGGCCGGGCCAAATCGCGTTGTCAGGCGGGGCGCCGAGGGTATAGTGTAATACAGGTGTAGTCGCACCTGGAGGCCCCATCCACATCCATCTTCATTTTAAGGGGGATCACCGATGAAGCCATCAACTCACTTCAAGACTCGATGGATCAGCGACGCTCTCGCGCCTGAACAAGCGCGAACATTTTTGGAGTTGGTGCGGATTCTAAGACAGCAACCGGATCATGAAAACCTGATGATCCGAGACGAGGCTGGGGAGTTTTTGGGCTGCCTGTACCTGCCGGAATGCCACGCCTCGCCGGACGACCCGCCGACGGACTCTGAGTTCCTCAAGGAGCTGGAGCGGCGATTGCAATTCCCCGAACCGGCTATCCCCTATGAGGATGGGGATGATCTCCTGGGGGATTTTGAGGATTCCGAGTCCGAAAAGTAGATCAGGTTAGGAGCGGCTGAAGCCAACGACTTCGACATACAGGTCCATCAGAGGCGGTTGACGGACACGGAAAAACATTCGTAAAGACCCCGAGTCGAGTCACCTCTGGTGGAGATAGCCGGGCATGGGAGCGGGCACGCCCTTCAGGTGAGGGTCGAACCGGATTTGCGCCATTAGCCGCCGCCACTCCGCTTGAATCGTGGGTTGCAAATGAGGCGGACTGCCCGCGAGTATTCTCCCCAAATCCCGTTTCGCCGCCGGCGTCACGCCGCGCGAGAATATGGTCATCGCTTACCGTCCCTCCTCATGCGCCGCACCTATTTCCCATCTTGACCTGTTTCCCCCCGAGGCACGCCCCGCGCGGCTATCCTAGTCGATTCATGGACGATCCGCCTAGCCGTTTCTTCTCTCATTCTTCCGTTGGTTCCTGCGCCGCAGCGGGTATGCTTGCCGGGGCGCCTGCCGCATTCGGGTTGCAGCCGCCTTCGCTTTCCGGGAGACTGACAACATGCACAGGCGCTGCGGTTGGTGTGTATGCTCACTGCTCCTGGGAACGATGGTCGCCGTCGGCGCAGGCGCGCCGAAGCCGGCCGATCCGCCGAGCAACCTGATCGAGGAATTCTGGGAATCCGCCCAACTTGACGGCGTCAAGGTCGGCACGGTCCACACCACCGTTCAGGCCGTGGACGGCGACTCCGGCAAGCGGCTGCGCACCACGGTCGCGCTGGACCTGATGTTCAAGCGCCATAATGCCACGGTGCAGCTGCGCATGGAACACGGCGACGAGGAGACGCCCGACGGCGCCGTGGCCGCCGTGTTCATGCGCCAGTACCAGGGACAGGAAAAGAAGCTCGAACTGGCGGGGACGCTGGAGGACGGCCGAATGCACGTCCGAATCGACGGTGGACGCATCGACCGCCGCCTGCGCTGGGGCGGCGACGTCGTCGGCGTTCACCGGCTGGAACACCTCTTCCAGGACCGCAAGCCGGCGCCGGGCGACCACTTCACTCTGCCGATCTACCAGCCGACGCTCAACGCCGTCGTGCCGACGCAGATCCTCGTCAAGGACGCGGAAGACGTTGCGCTCGCCGACGGCCGGAAATCGCTATTACGGGTGGAAATTCGGCCCGATAAGATCGAAGGGTCCGGCGTCAGCGTGCAGCTGCCGCCGGAGATCTGGCAACTCGACGCCGACTTCGTTCCGGTTCGCCGACAAATCGAGTTGGAAGGCCTGGGTTCACTGATCCTGACGCGGACGACGCCAGACGCCGCGAAAGTCGTCGCCGGCCCATTGCCCGACCTCAATCAGAAGAACCTCATCCCACTCAACCGAACCATCGCCCGGCCGCGCACCGTGCGCACCGCCGTATACCGGATCACGCTCCGCAACGATCCAGAGCCGGAAACGGCGTTCGTCAGCGACGACCATCAGGAAGTCGTGAAGGTCGCGGGCGGCCTCGAATTGCGCGTTCATCCCGTGCGGCGGGGCGCGGCGAAGGACGCCACGCCAGCGGCGGCGGAATTTCTGGAATCTTCTCACTTCATCGACAGTGACGACGCGCACGTCGTGGAACTGGCGCGCCGGGCCGTGGGCGCCGAAACCGACCCCTGGAAGAAGGCGCAGCGCATCGAACGCTGGGTGAAGCAGAACCTGCGGCCCGACAACGGCGCCCCGATGGGGCCGGCCAGTCAGGCGGCGCGCGACTTGCGCGGCGACTGCCGTCTCTACGCCCTGCTCACCGCGGCGATGTGCCGGGCCGAGGCCGTGCCGTCGCGCACCGCCGTGGGCCTGCTTTACGTCGAGAAAGCCGGCAAACCTTTCTTTGGCTTTCACATGTGGACGGAGGCGCTCATCGACGGCCAGTGGCTCGCGCTGGACGGCACGCTGGGCCAGGGATTCGTCGGAGCGGACCATTTGAAAGTGGCGGATCACAGCTGGCACGGCGTGGAATCGCTCACGCCGCTCTTGCCGGTCGGTCGTATACTGGGAAAGACGACCATTGAGGTGGTGAAGGTCGAGTCGGACGAATGAAACGCGGGCGCCGCGGCCTTCGCGAAACTCGGACATAATTGGATAGCTTGCAGGGATTCGCCCGTCTATAATGGGCCTGTTTCATCGAGCCGGCCGTGTGGAGGGCGCGAGCGAACGGGAAGGCGAGTCCCACTCACGAGGTCATCCCTGTTGACGGTATTCCCCGGCATTGTCCGGTTGTCTCCACTCCCCGTGCGACCACCGCCTTCTGGAGCGAACCGGCGGTCTCGCCCATCCGTTCGGCCCATCGGCCTCTCCGTTCCCCTGGTCCCTGAAAGCATTCGCCGCGGCGGGATGCGTCCAAACGGGAAAAAATAAGTAGGCGCGGCCGGTGAGAGATCGCATGATAGGAGCGAGGACCGCAGCCCAATCGGCCCGCCATAAAAAGAGATAGGGGAGGCCCGGATGGCGCGCTGGCCTGGCGAGATGGTTCAAGTGCCGCCCCGGCGGACGGCTGACGAGGAAGCCCGATGACGCAACGGGAACGGCACAGTTCCGAAGGCGGCGCTCCCGCGTCGTCGGCCATTCCCGCCCCGACGGGGGCGGGGTCTGGTTGCGTTTGGGATGACCTGCTGCCGTCGCTTCCGCCGGCTCGCCGCCGCGAGTTGCTCGAACTCGCTGGACGGCAGGGCGTGTTGTACGCGCATCAGCTCTCGGCCGGCAATGGTCCCACCGCTTCGGGCGCGAACGCCGCCCGGCTCGCGCTGCTGACCGCGCTTCTCCACGGACAGACGCACGACCTGCTTCCCCTGCGTCCGACCCTTTGGGACTGCTGCGGCGACGCCGCCTTGTTCGACGCCGCCCAGCGCGACGCCGTCGCCCGTGCCTTGCAGACGCCGGACCTGTGCCTCATTCAGGGGCGTCCCGGCTCTGGAAAATCCCATACGGCCGCCGAGATCGCCGCCCGCGCCGCCGTCCGCGGCGAGCGCGTGCTGTTGCTGGCGCCTTCCGCCGCGGCCGTGGATCGCGTGCTGGAGAACCTGAACGAACGCGACGGCGTCTGCGCGGCGCGCTGCCTCTCCGCGGGCGAGGCGCCGGAATCGCTGCCGACCGGCCTGCGCCGGCTGGTCTTCGCGGAGCGTCTCCGCTCGTTCCGCGAACAGACGCTGCCGGCGGCGAACCAGGAGCGGGAAGACGCAGCGCAGCGCTGCTCCGTTCGCCGTAACGATGAGGCCGTGTGGGCCGGCCTGGAAGACCTGGCCCGGCGGCGGGAGGAGGCCGACGAGGCGCGGCGCCGCATCGGCGACGGCATGAGCCGGCTGGAGGAAGAAGTCGAGGCCGAGGCGGCCGCGACGGATGGAGCATCGCCCTTCCAGCGGGAGCTGGCCGCCTTCCGCCAGGCGGCGCACGAGCCGCTGGCGCGGATCGACGCCCGGCTGGCGGAGTTGCGGGCGGAAACCGCCAAGGTCCGCGGCGAGCAGCAGGCCGTCGCTGACGAGGCGGCGCGGCTGCGGCCCCTGGCCGACGCGCTTCGCGCCGGACGGTGGTGGAGCGGGGCCTGGTGGCGCGCGCCGCGACGGCGGTCTGTTAAGTCGCACGGAAGAGCGGGAAAGTCGTCAAAGGGAACTGAAGGCGACGGAAGAACGCCTGATCCATGAATCCGAGGAGCAGACCGCGGAGCGCGGTCGGCTGGAAAGCCGCTCTCGGGAAGAAGCCGCCGCATGGCTTCGGCGGGAAGTGGAGCGCCGCCGGGCCGAGCGCGAGGAGCGACGGACGGCCCTGGCGCGCGCGATGGAAGCGCTGGAGGAACAGGGCCGCACGGCGAGCCGGAGCCTGAGCGAAGGCACGGCGCCGCCGGCCGAGTTGTCCGTCGCCGCCGTGCGCGAGGCCCACGACGTTTGGCGATCGCTTCTGGAGCGGGACGAGCGTCGGGCGGCGGCGGCGGCGCGCTGGGCGGAAGCCGTTGAGAAGACGATGGAGTCGTTGCCGGAGAAGCTGGCGGAATGCGTCAACGTCGTCGGCGCGGCGACGTCCGCGCTGTCCGGCGACCCGCGCTTCGGTGACCACGCCTCTCCGCGGGTGCTGTTCGACCTGCTGATCCTGGAGGAAGCGCACTTCGTCACGGAGTCCGAATTCCTCGCTGCCGCTCGCCGCGCCCGCCGCTGGATCCTGATCGGCGAGCCGACCGACGACGAACCGCCGATCCGCGACTCCGGGCGCTTGCGCGACCCGGCTCGCCCCCGATCGTCCCGGCCGTCCCGACCCAGCACGCTGCGGCCGGGATTCTTCGAGCGGCTCTGGCGGTTGCTTCACACCGATCCGACTTGTCTGCCTTACGCCTGGTTCCACCGCGACGGCCGACTCGTCTGCCGACTGCGGCCCGTGGACGAGGAAAAATGGGTCGCGTCCGAGCATCTGGCGGATCGACCGGAAATCGAATTGCGTATCGCCGCCCCGCCGCGCACGGCGCCGCGCCTGGTGGAAGTGGTGTTCCCCATAGGAACGACGATTCACGAGGCCAAGGGCTTCATCTTCCGCGAATTGGGCGAGCTGCCGTTGCAGGCCCGCGGCGGCGGCTTCCGCTGGCACGACGACACGAGACGGCTGGCCCTGGATTTGTCCGACGAGGCGGTCCCCGACGCCGTGGCCGTGGACCTGGCCGAAGGCGTGTGCGAGCGCGTCGGCGCCGCGTCCCCGACCGGCGAGGGCGCCGCCTGGCACACCTGTTCGCTGGAGTTCGACCGCGCCGCCGGCTGGACGCTGGAGCGGGCCGAGCAATGGGTGGAGGAACGCCTGCCGGTGCGCAGCCTCGGTCGAACCGTGCAGCTCAACACACCGCACCGCAGCCGGCCGACCCTGGCCCGCTTCCTGTCCGGCCTGCTGTTCGACGGCGCCTTTCCGCCCCTCTCCCATCCCCCTTTCCTCTGGGGAGAGAGGGGAGAAGGACGACGGCCCGGCGGTGGAGTTCGTGCCGATCCCATCGCTGGATGAGGAATCGGAGCGACGGAGGCCCGAGGCGGAGGGTCGCGGCCGGCGCGGTGGAACGACGACCCTCGCTCCGCGCCTGCGCTCGGTTCGCGGTGGGGCCGGATTGGAGGTCGATCTTGCCGACCCGCGGCGCCACGACCCGTTGCCCCCCGAGCTGCGGGCCGCACTGCCGCGCCAGGGTCTGGTCAACTTGTTCGAGGCCCGCGCCGTGGTGCGGAAGCTCGAAACGCTGGCGGCGGACTCGGCCTTCTACGCCGCCGCCGAGGCGTGGGCGAATCAGAAGACGTGCGCCTCCGCGTCGTGTTCGACCTCCCCGTGCGTCGGCCGCCGGCCCGCCCTGGCCGTCATGGCGCTCTACCCGGCCCAGGCGGAATTGATCCGCCTCCTGGCGGCGCAATCGACGACCCTGGCGGCGGCCCCTCTCGCCGTGGAGATCGGCACGCCCGAAGCCTTCCGCCAGCGCGAATGCTTCACCGCTCTCATCAGTCTGACACGAAGTCACAGCCACCGCGCCGTCCCGTTCGGCGGCGACCCGTCGTTGCTGGCACTGCGCCCTGACGCGCGCCGCCTCCCGCCTGATCCTGTTCGGCGACCCCGGCACGCTGGCCCGCCGTTGTCAGTGGAACGGCGCCGTCGAACACCTGGACGAGGCGTCCGGCGAGCGGGAGCGCGGCCGAATCGCTCAGCTCGTCGCCTACCTGCACGGCGACGGTTGCGACCCCTCGACCTTCGGCATTGAGGAAAGCGGCCGGGTATGACCGCCGCCGTCCCCTTCCCCCTTCCTCCGGGCCACGTCCTCGCTGCCTGGCGCCGTGAGTTGGCCGCCTTCCGGCCCGGCCGGCTGCGGCTGGCCCACCTGCTGCTGCACCGCGTCGAGGCCCTCGTCCGCGTGGCGAAGGCGCACTCCCTCGACCCCCTTCGCACCGCCCTGCTGGGCCAGCTGGCCGCGGCGGTCCCGCTCGATCGGCTGCGCGTGGAGGGCGAGGTGCTGCGCCGCTGGCTGGGCGGCCTCGCGGCCGACGGTCTGATCGAATCGGCCGGCGGCGGCTGGCGGCTAACGGATCAGGGACGGGGCGTGGTCGATTCCGGCGCCTGGACGGCGTCGATCGAGGAGCGGCGCTCTTTCCTGTTCATGGAGGAAGACGATCGCGATCGTCTTCCGAGGTTCCTTGCGCTGCATGGCCCGGCCCTTCCCCTGGCGCCGCCGCCGGACTGGCGCTTCAACGCGGCGGCGCTGGAGGCGTGCGTCCGTCAGTCGGCGGAGTGGAAGGCGCGGCACGGCTTCCCGACCGACGTGGAGGCCGTGGTCGCGCCGCCCGGACCTGGCGCGGGGCCGGCCGACTGGCGGCGCGTGATGCTGGACCGCCCTGAGCAGATCTTGCTTGTCTTCGTTCCATCGACCGATCTTCCGTCGCGGCAGCTCGGCTTCGCCGTGAGGCCGGAGGGCTGGGCGATGCAATTGGGGGCGGTCGCGCTCGAGCTGCCGGCGGAAGAGGGGCCGGCCGAGGAGCCGTCGGCGGAGGCGTGGCGGGAGGCGTGGCGCCGCTGGGGCCAAGGCCGTGGGATGTCGGCCGACGATGCGGCCGCCTGCCGGGTCGAGCCGTTGGAAGACCGGATTCGCGTGAGTGCGCCGCAGGGTCGGGCGCCGCGCCTCGGGACGGAGCGGAGCGAGGCGTGGCTGCTGGCGGGGACGGGCCGCGTTCGCGTTGCGGCCCCGATGGAGATCGTGGAATCCGAGCCGCGACCGTAAGGGAGCAGGGGAGAAGACCGCTCCCTTATGGTCGCGGCTCGGATATCAATCCATCAGCGGCGGCGGCGACTGGGCCGCCATCCACGCTAGGCAGCGCGCCCAGTTGGCCGACGAGCCGGGCGTAAGACTGCCCAGCAGGCGCGGCCCAGCCGCGCCCGTGGCCGACGGCGCGTTGCCGCTGACGCCGTCCACCGTCAACGCCGCCAGCAGGCCGAACGACATCGCCTTGCGCATCCCCACCGGCACGCCCGCCTCGTCGGTGCGGCCGATCGGCACGTCCGGCATTTGCTGTTCCAATAGCCGCCACAGCAAGCCGTTGCGCGCCCCGCCGCCGCTGAGCAGAATGCGGTCGGGAAATCGGCCCGCCGGCAGGAAGCGCCGCAGTGCCGCGGCGACGGCGCGGGCCACGAAATGCGTCGCCGTGCAAAGCAGATCGTGCATCCCCGCTTGCAGCTCGCGCGCCTGATGCAGGGCCTGAACGGCGAACGCTTCGCCGAAGACCTGCCGCGGCAGACATTTCGGAGGCCGCTGGGAGAAAAACGGGTGCTGCATCCACTCGCGGACCAGCGATTCGACGCACTTGCCCTGGACCGCGTGCTTGCCGCCGGCGTCGAATTCCGCGCGGCCGCCGGTCATCTGGCCCATCAGCTCGTCCAACAGCAGGTTGCACGGGCCGGCCTCGAAGCCGATCACGTCGGTCGGCCGCTCGCCCGCCGGCAGGAAGACGACGCGGGCCGTGCCGCCGAGGTGCAGGAGGACGCGCCCTCGCGCGGGCTGCGGAAAAGGAGGTGATCGGTCAGGGCGGCCAACGGTACGCCCTGGCCGCCGGCCGCCACGTCGCGGCCGCGGAAATCGCCGACGGTGGTGACGCCGCAGCGCTCGGCCACGACGGCGGCCATGCCCAGCGACAGCGTGGACGGAAAGCGGCCTTCGGCGTCGTGCCAGACGGTATGGCCGGGACAGCCGATGACCTGCACTTCCTGGAGGCTGAGGCTGGCCTGGTCGGCGGCAGAGCGGGCGGCGGCGGCGAAGCTCTCCCCGAGCAGGCGGTGCAGAAGGGCGACTTCGCGGACCTCGCACGTTCCCGGAGAGGAGAGGCGGCGAATCATCTCCTTGAGTTCGGCGCCGTAGGGCTGGTGCAGCGAACTGGCGAGGCGCGGCCGTATCTCCAGGCCGGCGCCCTCGACTTCCAGGAGGGCCGCGTCCATCTCGTCGGCGCTGGCGCCGGAGGCGAGGCCGATGATCCAGCGCGCGGGCATGGAGGCGCCCTTTCACACGGGTTTTGGCGCGTCCGATTGTTTCGCCGCGACCCGACAGGGGAGCGCGTCGGCAAAGCGCTCCCCTGTCGGGTCGCGGCGAAACGTCGTCACGCCGCCAGCGGCAGCGGCTGAGCCTGCCGCAGACACGCCTGCACGAAGCACTCGAACAGCTGCGCATCTAGGGCCGACGCCGTTTCCGATTCGGGGTGCCACTGCACGCCGACGCAGAACCAGTTGGGATCGACCGCCTCGACCGCCTCGACGACGCCGTCGGGCGCGCGGCGCAGACGCGCAGCCCCGGAGCGGCCTGGCGCACGGCCTGATGGTGCGCGCTGTTGACGCGAATCTCTCCGCCGCCGTAGATCTCTTCCAGCCGGGTGTTCGGCTCGACCAGCACGATGTGGCGGTGCGGCGCCCCGGCGCCGTCGCGGTGCGGCATGGCCCGCGGCTGCTCCTCCGGCAGGTGCAGAAACAGCGTGCCGCCCAGCGCGACATTGAGCTGCTGCAGGCCGAGGCCGACCCCCAGCACCGGCAGCCGCCGGTCGAGGATCAGGCGCACCAGCAGCCGGTCGCTCTCGTCGCGCCGCTCGGGCATCGTCTGAACGGCCGGGTGCGTCGGCAGGCCGTGACGGCGCGGGTCAAGGTCGAGGCCGCCGCTCAACAGGACGCCGTCGAGCCGATCGAGCAGAGGGTCGAGATCGAAGTCCTTACCTAAAGGCGGGATCACGACGGGAAAGCCGCCGGCGGCCGTGATCGCGTCGATATAGCCGATGGGCAATCGCAAATGAGCAGTGATCGTTTTGCCGGCCGTCGTGAAGTCGGCGTTGACGCCAATGAACGGCCGCGTCGGTTGGGCCATCGTTTTTCCCTCCCTGGAATGGACTTGCGCCGGCCGGCCGCGCCGTCCCGCGTCGGCGCGGAGTATATGCAGGGGCGCGAACGGGAAAAGGCCGATTGCCGTCGGCTGGCGAGCGGCCGGCGTGAGCCGGCTGATGCGATAGATCAGCCGGCTCACGCCGGCCGCTCGCCGACATCCAGCGGTTCAGGCGACCCAAAGGCCGTGCGTGAAGAGGACAGTGCATGCGACCTGAGAGGCGAACCCGAAGAGCGCCCAGACCGCCAGGAGCAGCCGCAGCCAGGTCGGAACGCGACCCGCCGCCCCGACCCGCCGGGACAGCATGTGGATCAGGCACAGCACGAGCAACACCTCGGGAACGAGCGCGTAGCGGCTCATGCTCACCAGGCCCAGGCGACTCGTTCCCGCTACGGATAGGTAGTAGACCAGCCAGGCGGCGAGGTAAATCCCGGCCCGCTTCCGCCACCCCGTGTCCGGGGCCGAGCGCACCCACAGGATTTCCGCCACGAGGAAGCCGGCGAAGGCCGGCAGAAGGGACGTGGAGGAAAAGCGACTGAACCAGCCCGGGTCGATGTACCCATCGATCCAAAACGGAACGCCGAGCTGATAGGCGTCCCCGTTGAAAAAGGCGAAGTAGTCCGGCGCACGCCCCAGCCGAGGAGCTGCGTCTTCATGTAGAGGTCCCAGCAGCCGAAATGGATCTGGCAATACAGGAAGAACAGGCCGGCGCCCAGCGCGGCGAACGCGGCGACGGCCAGCGCGGTCGCCAGTCGGGCGGCGTTGCGCCGGCTTCCGGCCTCCCGCGGCTGGTTCAGCCAGGCGTACAGGACGGGGTAGACGACCACGGGCAGGCCGGAGATCCGCGTCGCGGTGAGGACGAGGCCGTGCAGCGCCGCCAGCACGGGCGCGGCGCGGATCTCGCGCACCGACCAGTAGACGAATCCCAGCAGGCTCATCAGGAAGAGCGGCTCGGAGTAGGCGGCGACCAGGAAGAAGGCGCTCGGCCGGCTGACCAGAAGGAGGAACCCCAGCGCCGAAAGCCTTATGGGGATACGCCAGCGCTGGAACAGAAGGAAAACGTAGGTCCAGAATCCCCAGCACGCCAGCTGCGCCGCGGCCAGCGTCGCAACCTCTTTCGGCCAGCCGGCGGCGGCCCGGAGCAGCCAGATGCTGAGGGGAAAGCCGGGGAACCACGAAACGTTGCCGTGGGACTCGTGGGTCAGCTGGGGGGGGCAGACGTAGCCGCCGACCGCGATGTTCCCGTAGTGGATGCTGTCCCACTGGTACAACGCCCGGTAGGATTCGGAGATGTTCGCCCGGCCCGACAGGCTGCACGCCAGGACGAGCTGAACCAAGGCAACGCCCAACCCCAGTCCCGCCGCAAGGACGGCGGGCGGGATCCTCGGCCCGGCGGGTGGAGAGTTCGGCGAATCGCTCATGAGGCGCGGCGTTCCTCCTTCCTCCTGCTTCCGTCATCCCTTAGAATACGATCCATGACCACCCTCCGCATCAGCAACGGCCGCGTCATCGACCCGTCGCAAAACTTCGATCAGGTCGCCGACTTGTGGGTCCGCGGCGACCGCATCCTCGGCGTCGGGCCGCATCCGCAGGTGCAAGCCGACCGCACCCTCGACGCCGCGGGCAAGATCGTCTGTCCCGGCCTGATCGACATGCACGTCCACCTCCGTGAGCCGGGCCGTGAAGAGGACGAAACCATTGCCACCGGCGCCGCGGCGGCCCTGGCCGGCGGCGTCACGTCCGTGGCCTGTATGCCGAACACGGAGCCGGCCCTCGACAGCCAGGCCGCAGCCGAGTTCGTCATCCTCCAGGCGCAGCGGGCTGGCGCCGCCAACGTCTTCCCCATTGGCGCCATCACCAAGGGCCGCGGCGGACAGGAGCTGGCCGAGATCGGCGGCCTCGTCCAGGGCGGCGCCGTCGCCTTCACCGACGACGGCTCGCCGGTCGTCAGCGCCGAAATCATGCGGCGGGCGATGGAATACTGCAAGATGTTCGACAAGGCGGTGCTAAGCCACGCGGAAGACCTCGATCTGACGAAGGGCGGCGTCATGAACGAGGGCTTCGAGAGCATGCGTCTCGGCCTGCGCGGCCTGCCGGCCGCCGCCGAGGAGGTGATGATCTTCCGCGAGATCGCCCTGGCCGAACTGACCGGGGCGCGCGTCCACATTCTCCACGTCTCCACGGCCGGGGGCGTCGAGCTGATTCGGCGCGGCAAGCGGCGCGGGGTGCGCGTGACGGGAGAAGCCTGCCCACACCACTTCACGCTGACCGACGCCTGCCTCCGCACCTTCGACAGCAACTACAAAATGGCGCCGCCGCTCCGCACTGACGCGGACGTGCAGGCGATCCTGGAAGGCCTGGCCGACGACACTCTGGAGGTGATTGCGACGGACCACGCGCCGCACGCGCCGGAGAAGAAGATGCGCGAGTTGGACCAGGCGCCCAACGGCGTTATCGGCCTGGAGACGCTGCTGCCGGTCTGCGTCCGCGCCCTGATCGAGACGCAGCGCCTGACCTGGCCGCGGCTGATCGAGAAGCTGACGGTCAACCCCGCCAAGGTGCTGAGCATCGACCGCGGCACGCTCAAGCCGGGGGCCGTCGCCGACGTCGCCGTCATCGACCCGTCGGTCGAGTGGACAATCGATCCCAGCCAGTTCAAGTCGAAGAGCCGCAACTGTCCCTACGCCGGCTGGAAGGTGCGCGGCCGGGCCGAGACGGTGCTGGTCGGCGGCGTGGTCAAGTTCGAGCGGGCCGCTTCCGCGGCACGGTAATTTCGCCCCGACCCAGCAACTTCCACCGCTTACCGGGGTTTATGACTTTGCCCCGCCCCCCCGGCGCTGCGCGAGCTGGTTCGCCTTGCCGGCGGCGCAAGTACGCCCTCTCTTAGCGTCCTGTTTGTGGTTGCAGGAACACGGTCGGGTGCTTAGGATGAGGGTATCTTCCGGCCCTCGCGCCTTACCCACCTTTGCCGCCGGATGGTGTGAGTGACGGTGGCCGACGACGCCTTTCCGTCCCATGATCGCTTGCAACCCTAACTGTCCACGTGGTCGGTCTTGGCCGATTTCCGAGGGTGTTTCATGAAGTCCTTCTTCCGGTTTCTGTTCTCTGTCCGGACGATCGTGTTGGTCCTCCTCGGCTTGTTGGTGCTGGGGGGAGGCGGATACCTCTGGTGGGTTTCGGAGAACGGAAACTCCGGGCCGGGCTTCCATACGGAAGCCGTCGAGCGAAAGAACCTTTCCGCCACCATCACGGCCACCGGAACGCTTGAGCCGGAAGAGGTGATCGACGTCGGCGCCCAGGTCCAGGGGCTGATCCTCAATTTCGGCCCCGCCGACCCCAAGAAACCCGACGGGCCGATCGTCGATTACTGCACCCCCGTCACCAAGGGACAGATCCTGGCCAACATCGACCCGACGATCTACCAGGCGCACCTGGATGAGTCCGACGCGGCCCTGGCGACCGCCAAGGCCGCCCAGGCCAGCGCCGAGGCCAACCTCGCCAAGTCGGAGGCCAACCGGGACGCCATGCAGGACGCCTACCGGCGCGACGTGGCCTCCCCCGGCGCCGTCAACCAGCAGCAAATCGTCGCGGACAAGGCCGCGTATCAGTCGGCGGCCGCCGACTGCACGCTTCAGGAGGCGACCATCCAACAGGCCAAAGCCAACGTCAAACAGGCCACGGCCACCCTCAAGGAGGCCCAGACCAACCTCAACTACTGCACCATCAGGCGCCGGTGGACGGTGTCATCGTGGACCGCCGCGTCAACGTCGGCCAGACCGTCGTGGCCAGCCTGAGCGCCCCCAGCCTCTTCCTGCTGGCCAAGGATCTGACCAAGATGCAGGTCTGGGCCTCCGTCAACGAGGCTGACATCGGCAACATCCACGTCGGCCAGGACGCGACCTTCACCGTCGATGCCCGGCCCGGCAGGGCCTTCCGGGGAGAAGTCAGCCAGATCCGTCTCAACGCTTCGATGACCCAAAACGTCGTCACCTACACCGTGGTCGTGGAAACCACGAACCGGATGGTTAATGTGCCGCCCCAGACGCACGTGAAAAAGGCCGGCAAGACGCCTCCCCAGAAGTCGGACTCGGCGACCCCGGCCGAAAACCCCGCACCTCCCTCCGAAGACACCGTGAATACGACCCCGACCCAGGAGCTGGAGCTGCTGCCGTACCTGACGGCCAACCTGACGTTCCACGTAGCCAACCGGGAGAATGCCCTTCTCGTCCCCAACGCCGCTCTGCGGTGGCGGCCGCAGCTGCAACAGGTGGATCCGAAGTACCAACAGGAATATGAAAACTCGTTGCGGAAAAGGACGACGAAAGCATCGAGCGACGACTCGACGGAAACGCCGAAAACCGGGACGGATTCGGGGGCCAAGAACGCCGCCAAGCCGCACGAACATTCCAGCGGGGCCGCCAGCCACGGCATGGTCTGGGTCGAGATCCCGAACAGCAATCTCGTGCGACCGATCCAGGTGGAGACCGGCCTGACGGACGGGGCCATGACGGAGGTCGTGCGTGTAATAACGGATGACAACCTCCACAAGGACGACGCGCTCGACGAAGGGGCGGCGAACGAAACGCCGCCGAGACAGCCGACAATGCTCATCACCGGCGAAAGCTCCGGGCCGAGCGCTGCGGCCGCGACGAATCCGTTCGCCCCGAAGATCTTCCAGCGGCAAACGCCCAAGAAGCAGGACGGGCAGTGATCGGATAGGAACCCGACTGCTCCGCGACTTCCCGCCGCGCCTGATCTTTCGGCGCGGCGGAAAGTCGGTTTCGTTCCGAGGAGAACCGTCCATGAAGGCATCATGGTTGCGGCATTCGGCGCTTCCAATCCTGACGCCGGCCGTGCTGATCCTGGCGGCCGGCGCCGCTGCGCGCGCCGATGACCCCAAACCGGCCGACAGCAAGCCCGGTCCCCGTCCGCAAATCCTGCTGGTATTGCCCGGGGTCTCCAACAGCTTCGGCGTCATCACCAGCGCCGGCGACGCCGCCGTGCTGACCCCGGACGACGCCATCGCGATGCTCGACCCCAACCGTTGCCCCTCCATCATCAATGTCGCCCCGATCGTCCGCGTTCGGCCGCAGGTGATTTACCACGGCAACAAGTGGCTGCCCAACACCACCTACGGCGCGACGCCGGATTTCCTGTTCCTGCGCAACTGGGCCTCACTTGCGGACGGCGTTCCGTTTGGCGATCAGGACGTGGCCAGCCAGAGGCAAGTCTGCGTGCTGGGCCAGACCGTCGTCAAGCAACTCTTCGACAAGATCGGGCCGGGTGACGACATCACGGATTACGAATCGCCGGTGGGCAAAGAGATCCGCATCAACAACAAGCCGTTCAAGGTGGTCGGCGTACTCAGCGCCAAGGGCGAGAACATCCTCGGCCAAGACCAGGACGACATCGTCCTGGCACCGTGGACAACGGTCAAATTCAAGCTGGCCGGCCAGTCGGCGGCGAAGACCTCCAGCGACCCCAACTCGCAGGGCGCCGGCTCCAACGACACCCTTTACCCCGGGACCGGCAGCGCGGCCCTGTACCGTATCCCCTCGGCCACGGAAATCGCCGACGCGCCGACGCCGTTCCGATCGGCGGATGTCGATGAAATCCTGGCGCTGGTCCGTTCCCAGGACGATGTCGAGTCAGCCAAGAAGGAAATCACGGAGGTGCTGTGCGCTCGGCATCAACTCCGGGGCCTTCCGGACGATTTCCAGATAAGGGGTCCGTTACCACAGGCCGGGGATCCCAAGTCGGCCGAGGGCAAACCCAGCTACCGAACTCAGCCGGTTGAGCGCAAGAACCTCACGGCCACCGTCAACGCCACGGGAGTCGTGGAGCCGGAGGAGGTGATCGACATGGGCGCCCAGGTCGCCGGGCTGATTCAGAAGTTCGGCCCCGCCGATCCCGCCAAACCCGACGGGCCAGTCGTCGATTACACCACCGCCGTGAAAAAAGACCAGGTTCTGGCCGTCATTGATCCGGCGCTGTACGAGGGGAAGGTAAAGCAGGCCAAGGCGGCCCTCGCGAGCGCCAAGGCAGGTTTGAAGAAAGCCGTGGCCAATCGCGAAGCCTCGAAGGACATTTACCAGCGCGACCTGAACACCCCCGGGGCGGTCCCCCAGGTGCAGCTTGCCGCGGACAAGGCCGCCATCGAACTCGCGGAAGCGGAATGCGACGTCCAGGAGGCGGCCGTCGCCCTGGCCCAGGCCAACCTGGAAGAGGCGAACCTGAACGTCTCGTACTGCACCATCACCGCGCCGGTGGACGGCGTGATCGTGGACCGCCGCGTCAACGTCGGCCAGACGGTCGTGGCCAGCCTGAGCGCCCCCAGCCTCTTCCTGCTCGCCAAAGACCTGTCAAAGATGCAGGTCTGGGCCTCCGTCAACGAGGCGGACATTGGCGCCATCCATATCGGCCAGGAGGCGACGTTCACGGTGGACGCCCGGCCCGGCAAGACCTATGCCGGCAAGGTTCTTCAGATCCGCCTCAACGCCTCGATGGAGCATGACGTCGTCACCTACACGGTGGTCGTGGACGCCGACAACCCGCTGCTGGCGGCTCCGGAAAAGGGAAAGACGACGGCCGCCGCGGAACGGGAGCTGCTGCCGTATCTCACCGCGCACGTGACGTTTCACGTGGCCGAGCGGAAGAACGCCCTGCTGGTCCCCAACGCCGCCCTGCGATGGCGACCGCAGCTGCAACAGGTGGACCCGAAATTCCGCGACGAGTATGAGCGGTTGCTGCGCAAGAAAGCGACCGAGGATTCCAAAGCCGGTGCGCAAGGCGGGCTCCGCGGCGTCGTTTGGGTGCAGGACGGAACGTTCGTGCGGCCGATCCAGCTTGTGACCGGGCTGACGGACGGGGCCACGGCGGAAGTGGTGAGCGTCCACGAGGGCGACGCGCTGGACGAAGGGACGGCGGTCATCACCGGCGAGGGTCAGACGGGAGACGCAACGAATCCGAAACTGCCGCCATTGGTCCCCAGGAAAATCCAGGACGACAAGTAACCTCGCCCCCACGGCGAGCCGCCCATAGGTCGGACAGGAGAGAAGGCGTGGATCTTATTCGGCTTGAAAACATCACCAAAACGTATCACCTCGGCGAGTTGGACGTGCCCGTGCTCAAGGGCGTGTCGATCGCGATCGCGCGCGGCGAGATGGTGGCGCTGATGGGCCAGTCCGGCTCGGGAAAATCGACGCTGATGAACATCCTCGGCTGCCTCGACCGGCCGACCAGCGGCAAGTACTGGCTCGACAACGAGGAGGTGTCGTATCTGACGGCCGACCAGCGGGCCGTGATCCGCAACAAAAAGATCGGCTTCGTCTTTCAGAGCTTCAATTTGCTCAGCCGGACCAGCGCCCTCGACAACGTCATGATGCCGCTGGCCTACACCGCGACGCACCTGTCCAGCCGCGAGACTCGCAAGCGGGCCGAGGCCCTGCTGGAGCGCGTCGGCCTGAGCGACCGCATGGACCACCACCCGTCGCAGCTGTCCGGCGGCCAGCAGCAGCGCGTGGCCATCGCTCGCAGCCTCATCAACCGCCCGCCGCTGCTCTTCGCCGACGAGCCGACCGGCAACCTCGACTCGCGCACCAGCCGCGAAATGCTCGAACTGTTTCAGGCGCTGGCCGCCGAGGACGGCATCACCATCGTGCTGGTCACGCACGACGCCGGTGTGGCCGGCTACGCCCAGCGTTCCATCCGCATTAAGGACGGCCTGATCGAGGCCGGCGCCTTCACCGACCCCGGCCACGACGCGGAGGCCGTTCCTGAGGATCCCGTACAGGCGGCCGCGCCGCACTGAATCTTCGTCTCAGCGATCTTCCAAGGGTGAAACCCATGCGATACCTTTTCCGATCGATCGGCATGGCCCTCAAGGCCCTGACCCGCAACCCGATGCGCACGATCCTGACGACGCTGGGCGTCATCATGGGCGTGGCCGCCGTCATCGCCATCCGCGAGATCGGCCAGGGCGCCTCCAAGTCGATGCAGGAGACGATCGCCAGCATGGGATCGAACATCCTGCTGGTGCTGCCCGGCGCCTCCATGGCGGGCGGCGCCAGCTCCGGGGCCGGCGGCGTCGTCACGCTCAGCCCCGACGACGCCAACGCCATGTTCGACCCCAACCGCTGTCCCTCCATCATCGACGTGGCTCCCATCGTCCGCGTCAAGCCGCAGGTGATCTACAACAGCAAGAACTGGCAGCCCAACACCACCTACGGCACGACGCCGGAGTTCCTGTTCGTGCGCAACTGGAACACGCTCGTGGAGGGCATTCCGTTCGGCGATCAGGACGTGGCCAGCCAGACGGAGGTCTGCGTCCTGGGCCAGACGGTCGTCAAGCAGCTGTTCGACAAGATCGGTCCCGGCGACGACATCACGGATTACGAGTCGCCGGTCGGCAAGGAGGTTCGCATCAGCAACAAGCCGTTCAAGGTGGTCGGTGTACTCAGCGCCAAGGGCGCCAACACGCTCGGCTCGGACCAGGACGACATCGTCCTGGCGCCCTGGACTACGGTCAAGTTCAAGCTGGCCGGTGCGTCGGCGCAGGTCACGCAGCAGGTCGCCTCGGCTTCAGGGACCTCCAGCGATCCCAGCTACCAGGGTGCCGGCTCCAACGACACCGCGTACCCCGGAACCGGCACTGCGGCCCTGTATTCCACGCCGTCGGCCAGTGAGGTCGCCGACCAGCCGGTGACGACCCGGTTCGTGAACGTCGATCAGATCTACGTGCAGGTCCGCTCCCAGGAAGAGATCGAATCGGCCAAGAAGGAAATCACGGAACTGCTGCGCGAGCGGCACCATCTGCGGCCCGGCCAGCCCGATGATTTCCAGATCCGCGATATGACGGAAATGAACAAGACCCTCAGCTCGACGGGCGATCTGATGAGCCTGCTGCTGCTGGTGGTGGCCGGCATCGCGCTGCTGGTGGGCGGCGTGTTCGTGATGGCGATCATGCTGGTGTCGGTGACGGAGCGGACGCGCGAGATCGGCCTGCGCATGGCGGTCGGCGCCCGGCCGCGCGACATCCTGGTGCAGTTCCTGGTGGAGGCGGCGGTGATGTGCGTCGCGGGCGGCTTCATCGGCATCGGCCTGGGCCGGCTGTCGTCGATCAGCGTCTGGTACTTCATGCACTGGCCGGTGGCCATGTCGCTGGAGACGATCTTCGCCGCCGTCGCCGTCTCGGCCGCGGTCGGTTTGATCTTCGGCTTCTACCCCGCCTGGAAGGCGTCGCGGCTCGATCCGATCGATGCGCTGCGGTACGAGTAATACACATCATCGAACCAGCCCCGAGCGCGAGCGAGGGGTTTCGGTAATCCCCCTCGCTCGCGCTCGGGGCTGGTTATGATTTCGCCGATTACCGCGCGGCCGGAGAGACGCCGTCCCCCTCCCGGTTGATCAAATCAATCAGCATCCGCAGTCGCCCCATACTATGGCGGTCGAAGCGGAAGCGCAGGCGCGGCAGGTCGGCCAGCTGCACGTCGTTGGCCTCGGCTGGCAGCGCCCCACAGACCTCGAAGGTTCCGGTCTTGATGATGTCGGCGAACTCAGTGCGAATGCGCTCCAGCAACGGCGGCGACGGGGCCGTTTGCAGCCGCAGCACCAGATCGGGGCCGACGTAGCGCATGCTGTGATAGACGCGGTAGAAGTCCAGCACCTCATGCACGGCCTCGTCCAGCGAGTCCGTCACCTTGAACAGCGCCAGGTCGGCCGGCGAGATCAGCTCGCGGGCCAGCAGCACGTCCTTGATGTAGCGCAGCCACTGCACCCAGTACGTGCCGCCCGGTTCGTCCACCATGACGATCGGGAAAATCTGGCTCTTGCCCGTTTGCACCAGCGTCAGCACCTCGAAGCCTTCGTCCTGGGTGCCGAAGCCGCCGGGGAAAAGGGCGACGGCGTCGGCCTCCTTCACGAACAGCAGCTTGCGCGTGAAGAAGTATTTCAGGTGCATCAGCTTGAGATCGCCGCGGATGATCGGATTGGCCTCCTGCTCGAACGGCAGCAGGATGTTGACGCCGATGCTCTTCTCGCGTCCGGCGCCGATGTGTCCGGCCTCCATGATGCCGCTGGCGGCGCCGGTGATGACCATCCAGCCGGCCTCGGCGATGCGCCGACTGAAGGCCACGGCCTGCTGAAAGGCGGCGTTGGTCGGCGGCAGTCGGGCCGAGCCGAAGACCGTCACCTTGCGAACGCCGCGGTAGGGCGTGAAGATCTTGAAGGCGTAGCGCAGCTCCTTCAAGGCCGTGTTGAGCAGCTTCACGTCGCCGCGCGTGGCCCCGTCGCGGAGGAGCTTGTCGGCCGTCTCGCGGATCTGCTGCACGAGCTGATCGAGGCCCGGCGGCTGCCGCACTTCGGGATGCGGATCCTCATGGATCTGCTCGAAGCCGCCCTGCGGGGTGCCGCGCTGCGCGGTGTCGGGAGGGTCTTGCATATCGTTAGTCCGTAGTCCGCTGCCCTTACTCCCTAGTCCGTAGCAAGAAGAGCTACGGACTAGGGAGTAAGGGCAGCGGACTAATCTCCCGTCAGGGCCGCGATGGCCTCGTTGCGGTCGGCGTACAAGGCCCAGAGGGTGTCCAGGGCGGTCATGTGGAGCAGCTCACGCGCGCGGTTGGAAGCGCCGGCCACGACCACCTCGCTGCCGTGTTCCTTGACGCGCTTGTGGCAGCGCAGCAGAAAGGACAGGAAGACGGAGCCGACGTAATCGACCTTGCTCAGGTCGAAGATGAGGCCGGCCGGCGGGTCGGAGCGGAGCGGGGCCAGCACCATCTGGGCGGCCTGCTCCATCAGGTTCTCCGGCAGCTTCTCCACTTCCGGCGACGGAATGATGACCGCAATGTCGCCGTGCCGTTCGATGCCGATGTACTGGGGTTTGGTCTGTTCGGTCGCCATGGTTACCATCGCCTGCATGGGACGGAAGGGGTCAACCCGTATCAGGCTACCGCGCCGGCCGGATGATTCAAGCGCGGCGCGGGTTATTTTCCCAACTCCTCGTTCCCAAACTCCAGTTTGGGAACGAGCGCCGTCGGATCGCCGCGGACCTGGAGCGTCGCCGTCGGCCCTTCGTGCGCCGCCTTCCAGTCCATGCCCGCCGGCTTCGCGTTCGTCAGTCGCGCATCCAGCGCCGCCGCCGTCGCCTCGCCGTCGCACCGAACGACGGCCGTCAACGTCGCCGGCCGCTCCACTTGCAGCTGGAGGGCGAAGTCTCGAACGTGGCCCAGCAAGTCGGCGTCTTTCTCCGTCCGCGCCGCCCGCAGCAGCAGCGCCGCACCGGTTCGCCGCCAGTCCGGCGAATGGCCGACGACCCACACCGGGCCGCCGGGCAACAGCGATTGCAATTGCTCACGCACCGCGGCCGGCAGTCGTTCCAGTCCGTCGGCCGGCCGATCCGGCACGGCTTCGACGTGCCGGACGAACAGACCGACCACCAGCGTCCGCTCGTCGGCGAACCACAGCACCGGCCGAAAGCCGCCATCGGCCGGTCGGCCCTGGTAGATCGTCTTGCCGCCGGCCGCGTTCGGACTTGGCTCCGCTGCCAGGGCCGCCTTCACCGCGCTTCGGTCATATGGCCGCAACGTCCGCACCACTAGGACCGTGGGCGTCGGAAACGGCTCCTCGGCCCGGACGCCGACGACGAGATGGTCGATCTCCCGCGCCTTCAGCCCGGTCCAGCGCTCCAGCAGGTCGGCGTTGATTTCCCATTGGCCGATCCGAAATAAATGATTCAGGAAGTCGCGGCCCTCCTCGGTCTGGCGCAACTCGGTGAGCTGGGCGCCGGCGATCAGGGTGCAGTCGTTCGGCAGCCAGCGCAGCGCCTCCAGGGCCGCGGGGGCCGTCGCCGTGACCGCGGAGGACGGCAGATCGACCAGCGGCGACCGTCGCGGTGGGGGCGGCAGAGCGGTGTCGTGGGCGCGGCGGTCGCCGATCGTGCAGAGCGCGAAGACGAGGCCGACCGCTGCCCCGGTCGCCATGACGCCCAGGACGGCGCCGGCCACGATCCGGTTGTTGCGGCCGGCATGAAGCTGCCGATCCACGTCGAGTTGCACCGCGGTTGCTGCGGGGAAGGCGCCGGTCGGCGTCGGCTGCAAGTCGGCGGAAAGACGGGGCGGCGGATGGCGCAGCGTGAACGCCTCGCCGCAGCGCGGGCACGGGATGCGCTGGCCAACCGGCGCTGCCGCCGCGGCGGGGACGAGGGCGTTGCAGTACGGACAGGTCAGCGACTCGACATTCATGCGCGAAACTCAGAGAGGTGGATCGGCGAAGGCGGCCCATTCATTGTGGCGATTGGGGAAACGGGTGTCCAGGCCGGCATTTCGGCGCGCCTTCTGTGATTTTCTCGCGCGACGGCCCGCAATTCGCTCCCGTTGGTTGCCATTTTAGTCGCGACCGTTCGGCGCGAAAACGTAACATCTTGTTCGTCGAGGAAACTATACGACCGGGCGCTCGTCTAAAAGAGAACGGCTGTCGAATTGACAGCCGGGTGTCGGACAGGGTATAGTCTTAAAATCGCATCGTGGTTTGCGCGTCTTTCCCGCGCTCCATATCTTTGCACGGGGAACGACGCCGAAGGTGCCCGCATCAAAGCCGATGCAGGGACTGCGGAGGCAGGGCGCCAGGCGTACTCATGGGGGGCGGGCCGACCCGCGCGGATGCCATGTCGGAAACGCAGCACGCCGAACCCAACGGCGAACCGAACCCCGCCGACTCCACGACCGCTGCCCCGGCCGCCGTGGATGCCCAGGATCTCGTCGCGCTCAACGGCCACGTCCAACCGACCGACGATACGCCCACGATCATCACGCGCAACAGTCCCCGCCATGCTCATGAGGAACCTCCCGGCGGGCTGCGCGGACGGATTCTCGCCCACTTCGAGCTGATCGAACCGATCGGCGTCGGCGGCATGGCCGCCGTCATCCGCGCCCGCGACACGCAGCTCGATCGTCTGGTCGCCCTCAAGATCCTGCCGCCGGACATGGCCAAGGACCCGGAAAACGTGCGCCGCTTCCACCAGGAGGCCCGCAGCGCGGCCCGGCTCGACCACGAAAACATCGCGCGCGTCTTCTTCTGCGGCGAAGATCAGAGCCTGCATTTCATCGCCTTCGAGTTCGTCGAGGGCGACAACCTGCGCACCATCCTGGAGCGGCGCGGCCGGCTGCCGGCGGCCGAGGCGCTGCATTACGTCCTTCAGGTCGCCGCCGGCCTGGCCCACGCCTCCCAGCGCGGCGTCGTCCACCGGGACATCAAGCCGTCCAACATCATCATCACGCCGACCGGCCGGGCCAAGCTCGTGGACATGGGCCTGGCGCGCAGTCTGGAGCGCCAGGACGACCAGGGCTTGACGCAATCGGGCGTCACGCTCGGCACCTTCGACTACATCTCGCCGGAGCAAGCCCTGGAGCCGCGCGAGGCCGACGTGCGCAGCGACATCTATTCGCTCGGCTGCACGCTCTATCACGTGCTGACCGGCCATCCCCCCGTTCCCGACGGCACGGCGGCCAAGAAGCTGCACCACCACCAGCACGTCAAGCCGCGCGACCCGCGCGAGGTCGTTCCCGGCCTGCCGGACGAGGTCGCCGTCATTCTCGACCGCATGATGGCCAAGCGGCCGCAGGACCGTTACCAGTCGCCGGAGCAGCTGGTGCATCACCTGCTGCTGGCCGCGCGCAAACTGGGCGGGCCGAGCAACGTCCCGGAAGGCGTCTTGAGCGTCGAGACCGCCTTGCCGCCGCCGCCGGGAGGCCGGCCGCTTCTGCTGGCCTGCCTGGCCGCCGGACTCGTCGTCCTCGTCATCATGGCCCTGGAACTGTTCAACCGGCCGGCCGCCCCGGCGACGAACGGCCCTCAGGTCGCTTCCTCTCAGGCCTCCCCCAAATCCGACGATCCCCGACCGAACCCCGTCAACCCGCCGAACAACGGGACCAAGCCGCCGGGAGCCGAGCTGCCGATCACGCCGGCGCCGCCTCAACCCGTCGCCGTCGCCCGCTATGACGGCGACGGCCGCGATCTGCTGGACTGGCTGAAGAACGCCGATAGGAACGCTCCGAAAGAGATCGTTCTAAGCGGTGATGTGGACCTCCGCCTCCCCAAGGCGCCGCAGAAGGGGGATATTGGTTTGGTCCTGTCCGGCCCGCAGGTGACCATCCAGGCGAAGCCCGGCCGGCGGCCGACCATCCGGTTCACGCACGACGGCGACGCCCAGGAGGGGAACCCTTGGGTGGGCGTAAGCATCGACAGCCCGAACGTGACGATCCGCGGCGTCCGCTTTCTCGTGGACGGGCGGGCGTCCGACGTGCGCATGGCCGCCCTGCGGCTCCACGCGCCGGCAGGTGCGCTGTCCACGTTCACCGTGAATAATTGCGAATTCATTCAGGTGCGCCCCGGCACGGGCGACAAACGCCTCGCTTCTCTCGACGTGGCTTCCGACGGGGCGGCGGCGACGCTGACTCTGAGCGGGTGCCGCTTCCTGAGCTTCCAGCGGATCGAGTACGAGGGCCTGGACAGCGAGGCGCTGCTCAACGACGGACCCTTCGGCGGAGACGACGCCGTACTGCGCGAGGGTCCGGTCCAGATCCAGGCCGACAACTGCGCCTTCGGCCCGCACGGCGCCCTGTTCCGGCTGGAAGGCGGCAAGGACGAGAACGCGGCGCTGACGCTCAAGCACTGCTCGGTGCTGGCGGCCGGCCCGTCCGTGGTGTTCGACGTCGGCCATGACGCGGCCGTCGATTTGAGCGCTCAGGCCTCGCTGTTCGCCGACGCTCCGGGCGCTGACGCAACCCGGCTCGCCGCGACCGGCGGATTCATTCTGGTTCGCCAGACCGACCGCGTCGGCGTCGCCTTCGCCGACCGCGACAACCGCTATTACGGCCTCGACCCCTTCCGCGTGGTCGGCGAGGATCGGCAGTCGTGGACCGCCTTTGAAAACTGGGCGAAACCCGACCCCAGAACGTCCACGGTTTTGATGGAGTCGCCTTGGAAAGTGGCGGACCCCTTGAAGCCCTTGCGGCGCTACAGCCTCAAGGACGATCACGAGGACCACTTCGCCGCCGCCTTCCAGATCAAGCCGTCGCGGGAAGCGAGGCCCGATCTGCGGCTGGGGATCGACAAGACGCTGCCGGTCGGCGTCCAGACGCTGGGCGGCGTCGATTACGTCCAGGCGCTGCGCGAGGCCGACAAGGCGGCGGACCTGGCGCTGCAGAAACGGCGCATCGTCGATCCACAAAAGGACGACAGCGCGAACCGCGTCTACAAGACGCTGGAACAAGCCCTGGCGGCGGCCGAACCCGGAGACGAGATCTTGCTGCGCTGGGACGGCATGGTGCGCGTCGCACCGATCCGGCTGGACAAGAAGACCCCTCAGGACGTGACTATCCGGCCGGATGAGAATCGCCACCCCCAAATCCTGTTGACGGCCGGCCAGGACGCCGAGCCGGCGCTGTTCCGCGTCTACGACGGCAAGCTGCGGCTGGAGGGGCTGGAACTGATCTTGCGTCCGGAGGGGGACTATCGCCGTCAGGCGCTGATCGACCTCGTGGGACAGGGCCAGTGCAGCTTCAAGAACTGTCTCGTCACCCTGGACCGCGCCGACCAGCCGAACACGCGGCTGGCCGTGGTCTGGCTGGCGGACCCGACCAAGGCGATGATGCAACCGACGCGGCCGCTCGACCAGTCGGCGCAGCTGACCCTGGACGGCTGCTTTGTCCGCGGCGACGGCGATCTGGTGGCGTGTCCGACGAGCCGGCCGTTCACCCTGGAGGCGACCAGCACGCTGGCGGCGCTGAAAGGCTCGTTCCTGTGCGTGGACGCCGGTTCGCCCACTCCGCCGGCCTCGGCCGATCCGATGACCGTCACGCTGAAAAAGGTGACGACATATCTGGGCGGCAACCTGGTCCGTCTGCGGACCAAGGACGCGCTGACGCCGGTCCACTGTACGGCGACGGACTGTCTGTTCGTCGGCGCGGCCAAGGAGCCGCTGGTCCACGTCAACGAATCGGACCTGTCGCAGGTCCTGGAGGACAAGGACCTGGGAAGACTGCTGACGTGGACGGGCGATGGCCGGATCGAGTACGGCAATTACGACACGATGGTCGAGCAGACGCCGCCCCCGGCGGAGATGGCCCCGATGCCGATCGGCGCGGCGCGCTGGGAGACGGTCTGGGGCAACAATACAGGGGACAAGCAGGTCAAGCCGTTCCACTGGGCCGGTCTGCCGCCGACGATCGACGATCCGTTTGACACGGCCACGCCCGCGCAGTTTCGTCCGGTGGATCCAGCCGACAGCTGCGGCGCTGACGTGGACGCCCTGGAACGACGGCTCCCGCCGATCGCCTCAAAGTAAAACGCGGCGGCCGCAGGCCCTGAGGGCCTGCGGCCGCCGTCATGTCGGGCGGTCACGATTTCTTTTTGCTCTTCTTCTTGTCGGCGTTGGTCTTCGGCTTCTTGGCCGGGGCTTCCTTCTTCTTGCCGAAGATGGCGTCGTAACCCGCGGCGAATTTCTTGGTCTCGGCCAGCCCGATACGAACGATGCTCACGGTCTTTCCCCCATAATTCGATCCTTGTTATCCTGAATGACGGCGCCGCATCGTGCGCGCTTTAGTGTATTTCGCCGCACGGCGTTTGTCACGATCAGGTCCGAGGGAGAAGGTCGCTTGCGGCTGCACCTCCCGATCCTCGTTCCCAGGCGGAGCCTGGGAACGAGAAGGCGCTTTCACCTCCTCGTTGCTGTAAAATGAGTGGAACGGAAGCGGCGACCGGAGACGTCATGCCTCTGAACTGCCCCCTGTGCCACCGGGTAAACCCCGACGAGGCCTTATTCTGCTGCCACGACGGCGCGGCGCTCGGGTGCGGCTCGCGCTCCGCTGGGCCTATCGCGGTCGGCGCTCAGCCGTTCGTCAACCCGTTCGTCTTCCCCACCGGCCGCTTCTGCCGCGCCTTCGATGAGCTGGTCCTGGCCTGCGAGGCTCACTGGGATGAAGCGCGCGACCTGCTGCGCGAGGGACTGTTGGAAAGTTTTCTCAGCGGTTTGGGGCGAACCGATCTTTCCTGGGCGGCGCGGCGCCGCCGCGGCGCCGGACCCGGACCTCGGCCTCGACGAACTGCTCGGCCAGCTGCCGGGCGGCGTGCGCAAGCCGGCCCGGCTGGCCGTGCAGCCGACCGAGATCAACGTCGGCCGCGTCGCCCGCGGCGCCGACCACCGCGTCGTCGTTCGCCTTTTGAACGAGGGAATGGGGTTGATTCGCGGGTCCGTCGCCTGCTCCGGTCCCGATTGGCTGGCGCTGGGCGAGGACGGCGGGGCGCCGGACAAGATTTTTCAATTCCGATCGGATCAGGCGGTGACGGTGCGCGTGATCGGCAAGCGGCTGCGGGCGGGCTTCCGGACGCCGGAGGGCCGTCTCGTCATCGACTCCAACGGCGGCTCGGCCGTGGTCCTGGTGCGCGTCGAGCCGCCGGCCGTGGCGCCGTTCGCGCACGGCGTCCTGGCCGGCGCCGATTCGCCGCGACGGTTGGCCGAGATGACGCGGGCTTCCCCGCGTGAAGCGGCGGTCTACTTCGAGAATGGCGCCGTCGCCGCCTGGTACGCGGTCAACGGCTGGACGTATCCCGTGCAGGGGGCGCCGGCCGCCGGCGTCGCCGCGCTGCAGCAGTTCTACGAGGCGCTCGGCCTGGCCGCCCCGCCGCGCGTCGAGCTGGACCATCACACGCTCCGCCTGGAAGGGGCGCCGGGCGCCGCCCTGGAAACCGCCGTCGTCTTGCAAACGTCCGAACGGCGGGCCGTCTTCGCCCACGCCACGACGGCCGAGCCGTGGCTGCGAATCGACCGTGCCGTCCTCGGCGGCCGCACCGCCCGCATTCCCGTACACGTGCCGCACGTCCCCGATCGGCCGGGCGAAGTGCTGCGCGGCCGCGTGCAGGTGACGGCCAACGGCAACCAGCACTTCGCCGTCGAGGTGACGCTGGCGGTGCGGCGAGTCGGGGGCGTCATTCCCCTGGGTGACGACCGAGCGGGCAAGGCGCCGCCCCTATGCGACCGCGCCGCGTCCCGGAGGAGATCCTGGAAGCGCTGCCGGCCCGGCGCGCCTCCGGTCGGCCTGGCCTGATGGCGTGGCTTCTCGTCGGCAGCTTCTTCCTGCTCGCTGCGGCGGCGGCCGTGGTCGTCGGGGCAGTCGTCCTCCTGACGCCCCCCGGCGGCGGGGAAACGCCAGCGTCGCCGCCGGCCGCCCAGACGCCCCCCGACGCGCCGAAGAGCGACCCTATCGCCCCTAAACCGGATCATGATACTCCGAAAAGACCGCCTTCTCCTCCGGCGCCCCCGGAACCGTCGGAGATCGCCGCGGCCCTGAAAGGCGACGACGCCGACGCACGCCGAGCCGCCCTGAAGCAGCTCGCGGCGCTCGGGCCGAAGGCCGCACCCGCGCTGCACGCGCTGCTGCGGGCGATGAAGGACGGCGACGCCGACTTCCGCCGCGATGCGTTGGCGGCCCTGCCGAAGATCGGTTCGCCGACGGCCGCCGACGTGGACGTGTTGGCGGAGCTGGCTGACGATGCTGCGTTTCCCGACGGGCGGAAATACGCCCTGGCCGCGCTAGCGGCGTTGGGGACGGACGCCCAGCCGGCGGCGCCGGCCCTGTGTCACGCGCTGAAGGATCCGGATCCGGCGGTGAAGCGCCAGGCCGCCGACGTGCTGGGCGGCCTGGGTCCGTCTGTGCGCGAGGTTGCCCGCGAAGCGCTGGTGAACGCGCTGCACGACGCCGATCCCGACGTGGGCGCTTCCGCCGCCGCCGCCCTGGCCAAAATGGGGCCGCCCACCAAGGCGGATGATACGGACCTTCTTTTGTCCTTGACCGACAAGGCGGAGGCGGCGCGGCGCTACGCCCTCACTTCCCTCCGCGACCTCGGTCCCGATGCGGCCGACTACGCTCCTTACCTGCGGGAAGCCGTCACCGACGACGCCTCGCCGGAGCTGCGGCGGTTGGCAGTTTCCGCCCTGCTGGCCGTGTCGCCCGACGCCCCGAACAGCATCGACGCCTTCGGCAAGGCCGTCGCCGACGCCGACCCGGAGGTGCGGCGGTCGGCCGTCGCGGCGCTGGTCAAGGTCGGCCCGGCGCACGGCGCCTTGCCCGGCCTGATCCGGGCGCTCGGCTCGGACGACGAGGCGACGGCGACGGCGGTCGGCGATGCGCTGAAGGCGGCCCACTTGAGCGCAAAGCAGATCGCGGAACTCGGCGACGCGCTGGAGGAGGGGAAGGCGCCGCTGCGGCTGCGGGTGATGGCCCTGCTCAAGCCGCTGGGCGCCGACGCGGCGCCGGCCGTGGGCGGGGTCTGCGAGATACTGCGGCGTGGGCCGGGCGAAGGCCGCCGCCAGGCCTTCGCACTGCTGGCCGCGATGGGTCCGGCGGCCCGCAAGGCGGACGGCGCGCTCGAACCCTTTCTGGACGACGACAAGTTCGCGGTTCGGCTGGACGCGGCGACCACACTGGCCGCCATCGCGGGGCCGGACGCCGGGGACGCGGTGCCGGTGCTGCTGGAAGGATTACGCGTCGATCAGCTCGACGACGCGGAGCAGATGGCGGAGCGCAACCGGGCGATCGAGGCGCTGGGCCGGATCGGCGAGCCGGCGGTCAAGCCGCTGGTCGATGCGCTGGAGAACGACTTCACGGGCGGCGGCCTGCACAGCATGAAGGGTCGGATCAATACGGAAGCTCGCCTGGCGGCGGTGAAGGCGCTGGAGGCGATGGGGCCGGCGGCCAACACGTTCAAGGCGCTGGCGGCGCTGACCAACTTGCAGCGGCTCGACCCGTCCGAGGCCGTGCGCGAGGCGGCGAAGGAGGCGCGGACGCGAATCCGCAAGAGCGGCGGAGCCTGAGCGACGAACGAACCGAAGGCGATCCTGAAATTGGTGTTCGCTTTCCGGTTGACGCGATGGTTACAATCACGTTTGGCGTAACTGTCCCATCTTCCTCCGCGTCAAGGAGGTCCGCGCCATGCCAAGACCTAGTCCGCGGCTTCATCCCGAAACCGGGGGAAGCAATTCCGGTGTCCTACTACGCACAACCCGACGGCGATTTCGTTCGCGCCGACGTGACCTATCTCCGACAGGATTTCTCGGTGATGGAGTCTGTGTTGGACCCCGGCAAGTGACCTACCATACAGCGCTTCGACTACTTGGTCCGCCGGCGCGTCCTGAGCAACCGTGAGGTCTACGAGATGCCGGAAGCCGGCTCGTCGAGAGCACGGAAGGCCAGGGCAGCACGTTCCGCGTGCAGCTGCCGGCGCATGGGCCGGCGTGACGTTCTTTATGGGTCGTATAAGTCTTATGGGTCGTAGGAGTCCCATAGATCAGAGGAGTCGTACATGGCCGTATTGACCGCACCCCGTACCACGGCGCGCTGGCGGCAGGATCCCGAAGTGGGGTTGATGCTGCGCGTGCGTGACGGCGACGCGGCGGCCTTCACGGAGTTGGAACGTATCTATCGCACGCGCGTGTTGGGCTGGTTCTGCCGGCGGCTTGGCGACCGCAGCGGGGCCGAGGATCTGACGCGGGAAGTGTTTCTGCGCCTCTACCGCGCACGCCGCAGTTACGAGCCGCGCGCCCGCTTCGCCACCTGGGTTTTCCACATCACGCAGAACGTGGCGCGCAACGCCTTGCGCTCGCGCCGGCGCCGGCCGACCGTGCGGCTGGAGGCGGCCGCGTCCGAATCGAGCCTGGTCGAGACGCTTCTGCTCGACCGGGCCGAGCCGCCGTCGCGTCCGCTGGAGCGCGACGAGCTGGCCGGCGTCGTCCGCGCCGCCGTGGCGGGATTGGCCGGCCGGCAGCGCGCCGCCGTCGAGCTGCACCAGTTCGAGGACCGCACGTACAACCAGGTCGCGGCTGAACTCGACATGACGCCCAAGGCCGCCAAGAGCCTTCTCTACCGCGCTCGGAATCAACTCCGTGAGGTGCTGGCGACGTTCGTTCTCATAGAACACGTCCCAGGGAGCTTTCGTCATGGCAGAAGCGGCAGTCCAACCCGGCGGTTGGGAAAGGGCGCTCATGGCAGCGGAAAAGGTCAAAGAGCGGCTGCGCAGGGCAACTCGTCGGCCTTCTCGACGCGACCTGGACCGCCCGCTTGCCGCCGCCGCGCGGCGAGCGCTTGCGGCAGTTGCTTGATGACCCGAACGGGTAAGGGGCCGCTACTTCGGAGGAGATGGGGGCTTGATCGCTTCCAGTTCCTTCCGCCACTTGGCCGCTTCGTCCTTTTTGTCCGTCGCCTCATACAGTTGCACGAGCCGGTCGAGGGCTTCGGGGATGCGGGTCGCAGCCTGCGGCGGGATCGTCTGCTCGCGCTGCTTCATCCCCTCGTAGCCCTTTAGCAGCAGCGGTTCGGCGTCGGCGTACTTCTTCTGGCCCAGCAGCGCCCCGCCGAGCAGCGACTGCGTGTTGAACGTCGTCCAGGCGTCCGGGTTCGATCGCTGCCGATTGGCGAGGCAACTTCGCAGCAGCCCGATGATGAACACCACAATCGGATCATCCGGAGTTCGGTCATTCATCCCCTGGAGTACCTCCGACAGAGCCAACTCCGCGTCGTCAAGCCGGTTTGTCCGCATGTACATTTGGGCCAGGTCACGGCGCAAGGAGCGTGCCGATGTGTTTCGGCCCTAGCTCGGCCAACTTCGCCCGGTAGCGCTCCTCCGCGGTGAGCACGTCGCGCAGGAACTCGAGATTATTCTTCGCTTGGAGCGTTTGGGGATGCTCGGGGCCGAGCTTGGCTTTCGTGAGCTTGAGCGTCTCCTCGAGGAGCGGCAGGGCCAGGTCCAGCTTCCCGGCAGCCTGATACGCCAAGGCGAGGTTGTTCATGCTGCCGAGCGTTTGGGGATGCTCGGGGCCGAGCTTGGCTTTGCGGAGCTTGAGCGTCTCTTCAAAGAGCGGCAGGGCCAGGTCCAGCTTCCCGGCAGGCAGATACGCCCCCGCGAGGTTGTTCATGCTGCGGAGTGTGTCGGGGTGTTCGGGGCCGAGCTTGGCTTTGCGGAGCTTAAGCGTCTCTTCAAAGAGCGGCAGGGCCAGGTCCAGCTTCCCGGCAGCCTGATACGCCAAGGCGAGGTTGTTCATACTGCCGAGCGTGTCGGGATGGTCGGGGCCGAGCTTGGCTTTGCGGAGCTTGAGCGTCTCTTCAAAGAGCGGCAGGGCTAGGTCCGGCTTCCCGGCAACCTTATACGCCCAGGCCAGGTCGTTCATGGTGGCGAGCGTGTCGGGATGCTCGGGGCCGAGCTTGGCTTTCATGAGCTTGAGCGACCGTTGCAGGAACCCGATCGCCCGCTCGGACTCCCCCACCCCGCGGTAGGCGTCCCCCACCGTCCGAAGGATTTCCGCCTGGAGGAGCGGCTGCTCGGGGAAGTTCGCCTCGATCTTCGCCTCGGACAGTTCCTCGGCGGCCCGGTCGAGCAACTCCCGGATCGTCGGGTCTTTCTTCGCCGCCGCCGCCAGGCCGCCGGCCTTCAGCAGGGCGTTGGCCTGCGCCGTCACGTCGGCCTGGCCGAGCAACTTGTTTTCCAGGAAGTCCTTCATCGCCACGGCGATCCGCTTCTCTTCTTCCGTCTGCTTCTTCTCGGCTTCGACCTGCACCAGCCGCTCGCCGGCCAGCTTCTCGCCCGCTTCGGCGCGACGTTGTTGCGTCTCGGCTTCGGCCCGCCCGGCCTCGGCGTCCCGTTTGGCCAGCCGTTCGGCGTCGGCGGCCGCTTCGGCGACCTGCCGTTGCTGCTCGGTTCGGATGAGGCCGAACGTGGTCCCGGCCATCCCGGCCAGCAGGGCCAACAGCACCAGGCTCGCGGCGATCACCTGCCCCTTGTGCCGGCGGACGAATTTCTTCAGCCGGTAGCCCGCGCTCGGCGGCCGCGCCTCCACCGGCTCGTCCGCCAGATACCGTTGCAGGTCGCGCGCCAGGCCGTTGGCCGTCTCGTAGCGGCGGTCGCGTCGCTTCTCCAGGCAACGCATCACCACCCAGTCCAGCTCGCCGCGCAGCAGCGCCATCAGCTTCCTCGGCTCGGTCTGCCGCAGCGCCGCCAGCGACGGCGACGCTTCCTCCGTGGACAGCCGCGTACTCGGCTTCGACGGCTCCTCCTCCTGGATGATGCGGATCATCTCCGCGAACGCCGCCTTGTGCAGCCGCCCGGCGTCGATCGGCCGCAGCCCCGTCAGCAACTCGTACAGGATCACGCCCAGCGAGTAAATGTCCGCCCGCGTGTCCACGTCCTCGCCCGCAAACCCCGCCTGCTCCGGCGCCATGTACTCCAGTGTGCCGACCACCGCCCCGAACTGCGTGGACAGCGACTCGTCCGTCAGCCGGCCGGAGATCGCCTTGGCCACGCCGAAGTCGATGACCTTCGGTACGCCCCGGCCGTCGATGACGGTGACCAGGATGTTGGCCGGTTTGAGGTCGCGGTGAACGACGCCTTTCTGATGGGCGTGCTGCACCGCCTGGCAGACGGCGGTGAAGAGTTCAAGCCGTGCGCGGATGCCCAGCTTGGCCTCATCGCAGAACTTGGTCAGCGGCAAGCCGTTGACCAGTTCCATGACAAAGAACGGCCGACGATCCGGCGTCAGGCCGCCGTCGAGGACCTTGGCGATGTTGGGATGATCCATCATTGCCAGCGCTTGCCGCTCCTGCTCGAAGCGCTGCAGCACCGCCTTGGAGTCCATGCCGGCCTTGATGAGCTTCAGCGCCACCTTGCGCTTGACGGGTTCGGTCTGCCTGGCGACCCAGACCTCGCCCATGCCGCCCTCGCCGATCTTCTCGATCAGCGTGTAGCGGCCCGCGACGATCGCGCCGGGGACGGATTCCGGGCGGTAGTCCTTGGTCATCGCCACGGGCGGAGCCGCATCGTCGGGTTGCGGCCTGTGTTCTCCCCGTGGCGCCGTGGTCCGGCGCGGCCGGCGGCCGGTCCAGCAGGTTGCCGGACTTGTCGTGGGCGGCCAGCAGCGCCTCGACGGCGGCCCGGAGTTCCGGACGGCCAGCGCACGCTTGCTCCAGGAAGGCGGCGCGCTCCTCGGGAGATCGGGACAACGCTTCCACGAACAGGGTTTCTTCGCTCATGGCGGTTCCTCGGGCGGGGACGGTTCGAGTCTATACTCCATGCGACGAAAAGGCGCCGCCGGCGTCACCGATTTTTTTGATTTTAGGAGCGGTTTCACCCCCTGTAGGACGGCTCTCCTGAGCCGTCTTACAGGGGGTGAAACCGCTGCTTAGCGTTCGGCGCCGCCGCCTTCCATGTCGCGGCAGATCCAGGCCCGCGCGTAAACCCAGTAGCGGTCGGCCGTTTTGGGCGACACGCCGAGGACCTGAGCCACCTGATCGCCGGTCAGCCCGGCGAAGTAACGCAGCTCGACCAGCCGGGCCTTGACGGGATCGCGCTCGGCCAGCCGGGCCAGTGCGGCGTCGAGGGCGAGCAAATCGTCGTCGGGTATGGGCGCGGCCACGAGATCGGGATGCAGTTCCTGCCGCAGTCGGCCGCCGCCGTGGATGATCCGCTGCTTCCGGCGGGCTCGTTCGATGAGTATGCGGCGCATGGCCGTGGCGGCGGCGACGAAGAAGTGCCCGCGATTGTCCCAGCGGGAAGCGTCGGCCGAACCGACGAGCCGCACATACGCCTCGTGGACGAGGGCCGTGGCGTCCAGCGTATTGCCGGGGGTTTCCTGGGCCATCCGTACGGCCGCCAATTGGCGCAATTCCTCGTAGACCAGCGGCAACAGCTCCTCCGCGGCCTGGGCGTCGCCGGCTTCGATGGCGGACTGGATTCGCGTTATCTCATTCATCGGCGCCTTCTCGAATGCCGGAACCCGCGCGGGCTTGTTTCTTCCCCACCAATAGCGATGAGTTTACCATCCGCGCGGAGGCTCCGGTGAATAATCCCTGCGAGCTCATTCCAGCTTCCGCATTGCTCTCGACGGCGTCCGGCCCGCCCGCCTATGATGGGCATCGATCCCGATGCGGAGGACGCTATGTCCCGTCTGGCCGAGTTTGAAGCGATCATCAAGCGCGACGAGCCGCTGGCGCCGTACACGTACCTCAAGCTGGGCGGCCCGGCCGAGATGCTCGTGCAGCCGCGCTCCCACGCGGAGCTGTCGGCCGTCGTCCAGCGCTGCTTTCGGGAACAAATCCCATTACGGGTGCTCGGCAGCGGATGCAATCTGATCGTGCGCGACGAGGGCGTGGCCGGGGTGGTGCTGCGGTTGAGCGAGCCGGTCTTCGCCGAGATCGTAGTGGAGGGCAAGCGCGTGCGGGCGGGGGCGGGGGCGGCGGTGTCGGCCCTGATCTCGCAGACGGCGCGGCACGGCTTGGCCGGCCTGGAAACGCTGGTCGGCATCCCCGGCACGGTCGGCGGCGCCCTGCGCACCAACGCCGGCGACCGGGCCGGCGACATCGGCCAGTCCGTTCGGCTCGTCGTGGTCATGGACAGCAGCGGCGCCACGCAGGTGCGCGAGCGCGACGAGTTGCGCTTCGGCGAGCACGACAGCAACCTCGACGACCCGGTGCTGCTGACGGTGGAGTTCGCCCTGGAGAGCGACGACCCCGACGCCATCGTCAAGCGAATGCGCAAGGCGTGGATCCTGCGCAAGGCGTCGCAGCCGGCGGCCTACCAGTCGGCCGGCCGGATCTTCAAGAACCCGCGCGGCCTCAGCGCGGCCGGCCTGATCGAGGAGGCCGGCCTGGCCCGCACGCGCGTCGGCGGCGTCGAGGTCAGCGACCGCGCCGCGGATGCGTTCGTGGTCCATCCCGGCGCGACCAGCCGCGACGCGCTGCGGCTGATCGACCTGGTGCAAAGCCGGATCAAGGAGCGCTTCGGCGTGGACCTGGAGCGGGAGGTCACGGTGTGGTGAAGCGCGCCGATTCCGACCGCCCCGCGCCGTCTCCCCTTCCCGTCAAGCCCCCTTCCTCGCGCTTCCGCGCGGCCCTGCCCCTGGCCCCCCTGGCCGCCGGGCTTCTTCTGCTGACCACGGCGATCGTCCTCGGCTGGCTGGCGTCGCAGGCGCTGCGCGGTCAGGATCGTTACCGGATCGCTTTCGCCGACATTGAATGCACTCCGCCGCCGCACCTGACGCGCGAGACGTTCCTGGACGAGGTCCAGTACTTCGCCGGGCTGCCGGACGCCGTGTGCGTGTTGGACGACGGCCTGCCGGCGCGCCTGTCGGCGGCGTTTGCGAAGCATCCGTGGGTGGAACGAGTGGAGGGCGTCGAAGTCGAGGCGGGGCGGAAAGTGCGCGTGCGGCTGACCTTTCGCACAGCAGTGTTGCGAGTGCAGAGTTCCGGCGACGCGCAATGGGCGGTAGACGCGAACGGCATCCGACTGCCGACGGCTGCGGTGGACGACGCGCTGCCGCTGCTGGGCGGCGACGTGCCGCCGCCGACGGGGCCGGAGGGGCGGCCGTGGGGCGACGACCGGGTGCAGGGGGCGGCGCGGACGGCGGCGCTGCTCCGGCCGCATCAGGAGCCATTGAAACTCCGCAGGATCGAAATAAGCGCGGATGGTCTGACGCTGCGGGGCGATGGGTGGCGCGCCCGATGGCGCGGCGCCCGGCGCCGAGCCGCTGGGCGAGGCGACGGCGGACGCCAAGGTGCGGCGACTGCTCGACTTCGTCGCGCAACCGGACGACGGCAAGGAACTGGACCTGCTCTGGCCGTAACGTATCACGGCCTGGTCGCTGGTTTGGGTTCCTCTTCGGGCAGGAACACGGGAACGACCTTCAGCGTCATCTGGAATCCGAAGTTGCGCGTCGCCAGGCCGTTGAACGGCCGGAAGTCGCTGAGCCAATAGCCGCTGGGAAGGACCGACGGCTGCGGCGAGAACTCCGCCGAGGCGCCGCGACAGTTGAAGGCCGGGTGCGACACGCCGAAGCCCCACGTTTCGCACAAGTGGTACGGCCCCGCTCCGACCTCGGTCGCCACCGGCCCGAAGTGATCGTACACGGACAGGTCGTCGCTGCCGGGGGCGGCGCGACCCGGCAGAATCGTCGTTATCACCTGCGACGATCCGCAATGGATCGTCGTCACGGCGTCCAGCGTCTCGGCCGTCGCCCATTTCTTGCGGAAATGCAGGCAGCCGGCCTCGTGATTGAACTCGGTTCGCAGCAGCCCCATCACCCGCGACTCCACCGTCAGCCTGGCGGACTTCACGCGCTTCGAGTTGAAGACCACCTCGAAATCCTGCGCCAGCTCGAACTGATACTCCGCCACGGACGTGCGCAGCAGGTCGGCGTCGGCGGCGGTGAGGCCGGTCATCGTCACGACCACCGTGGTCGGGTTGGGCTGCGTCACGTCGATGACGCCGCCGTTGACGTAGGCGACGCCTTGCTTCACCGGCACGGCGCTGGCCTGGCCCGGCGTCAGGACGATTTCCACCGGTGGTCGAGGGCCGGTTGGCGCGTCCTGAGCGACGGCCGGCGCGGCCAGCCCGAACAGATATAGCCCAATCAGCGATAGGAAAGCTTTCATAACAAAGTCATCCTCCTGATCCCACGAAAAAAGCTGTTGGCCGGCCATGGATCCTGTAATACGATAAACTCATCCGTATTACGGGGCCGGCGAGGCGGCTGGACCCGCACGGGAACAACGAAAACACCGTCCCTCCCGGATGGAGGTCGGCCGATGACCATCCCGCCGTGGCTCCGGATCCCCGCGTTTCTCCGGACGGCGATCAAGCCCTCGCCCTTCTGGGTCGCGGCGTCCCTCGCCGCCTTGGCCCACGCCGGCGCGTTCGCCGCCGTCTTGCTGATCCTGCCGCTGGCCGCGCCGCACCATGCGACCTCCCTGCCCGTTCTGGTCGTGACCTGGGGCGACAGCGATCGGGAGGGTGTGCCGGTCGATGTCGTGGCGCCGAATCCCGGCACGCTCCGCCCCGGCGCTGCGAACACTCCCGGCGGCGATGGAGCGGCCAAGGCACCTCCCAAAGCAGATCCGATTCTCTCTCCTCCTCCGGTCCCACAGCCGCCGAAGCCCGCCGACGCTCCGACGGCCGACAAACTATCCTCGAGAGCGACTGCCGGGCCTGCTCTCGTTGCCCATCCCGATCCGCAGGCAGGGCCAACGGGTCCGTTGTCCGGCGCTCCGGGCGGCTCTCACTTCCTTCCGGGGACGCCTTCCGCCGGCGGTCGGACGGCGGGCGTCGTCACGGGCGTCCGCATGGCCGATGCAACCGGCCGGCCGGCCTACCCTGCCGAGGCCCTCGAAGAGGGACTGGAAGGGACGCCGGTGATCTGGCTGCGCGTCTCGGCCGATGGCGAAGTCCTCCAAGCGCGCCTGCAAAAAAGCTGCGGCCATCCCATCCTCGACGACGCCGCCCTCCGTT
Organism: uncultured Planctomycetaceae bacterium; assembly: GCA_963771935.1. Taxonomy (GTDB): domain Bacteria; phylum Planctomycetota; class Planctomycetia; order Gemmatales; family Gemmataceae; genus UBA4732. The sequence continues at coordinate 183,702 of CAVYVK010000003.1, forward strand.
GGGCGCGGGAGCAGAAGTTCATCCCGGCTTCCCGCGACGGCGTCCGCGTCGAAGCGGAAGTCACCAAACCGGTTCATTTCTATCTCAATTAACCCTCTCATGATTCGCTTCTACCCTCGTACCCAAGCTCTGCTTGGGAACGAGGGGGGTTGGCCCTCTTGCTCCTCACCACCGCATCGTGTAGTAGGCCCGCGCCTCGAACGGCGCCAGTCGCTTGACGTTCAAGTCGTTGACGCCGTTGGAACCCGGCGGGAACGGAAAGCCGGGGTCGGTTTTCAAGGCGGTGCCGTAGTAGTAATAGATGTCGTTGCCGTTCGAGTTGAACAGGTTCAGGAACTCCACGCCGCAGGTGTAACGCTTGCATTCGTAGCCCGTGTTCAGCTCGAAAAGGTTGGTCGCCCGTGAGACGCCGCTGGCGTCCTCGATGAGAGGGCGCGCCGATGTAGCGGTAACGCAACTCCGAGAACCAACCGCTGGGCAGCCGGACGGAAGGGCCGCCGCTGAAGACCGTGGTCACCGCTTCGGGAATGTAATTGCCCGGCGTCGTCGGGTCGGTTCCGAGCAGCCGGCCGTGGGACCACGAATAATCCGCGTCCAGCGTCAGCCAGGGCGTGACGTGGTACGTATTGCTCCACTCGATGCCGTAGCGATCGCTGGACCGCAGCGGCGTGGTGGTGCCGGTGTCGCCGTCGAAGACAAGTTCCTGACCGAGATGGAGTTGCCAGAGGGCGAAGGTCGTCGTCAGACCTTCGACGGCCTGGCTCTTCACGCCGATCTCACAGCCGCGTGACTGGACCAGGAAGGGCGAGGGCGCCTGCGGGCTGGCCGTCTGGTACGGGGTGAACGCCGGGGCGATGGTCGCGATGGCGCCGCGGGCGTCGTCGCTGTGATAGGAGTAGCCGCCGTCAAGGTAGAACTCCGTTTTGTTCCACGGACCCAGGATGAGCGAGCCTTTCGGGCTGAAAATCGGCGCCGCCCGGTTCCCGGAGTTCGCCGGCGTGTCGTAGTCAACCACGTCGGCGTAGTACCAGCTGCCGTGCGCCCCGATGATGGTGCGCACCTTCTCCGCCCATTTCACCTCGCTCTGGGCGTACAACCCGGCGTTGAATTCCTCCACCGTATCGTCGGTGACGACGTTGATCAGCTGGCGGTCTTCCGTGTGGTGGAGGCCGATGTGCGGGATGTAGTCGTTGCGCACCTGGAGGCCGACGGTGTTCACCACGTTGTCGCCCCAGAACAGGGAGTTCCACTGGTGCGAGACGTTGTCGCCCGTCACCCAGCGGCGGTCGATCTGTTCGAGCTGGTCGCCGTGGACGGGATCCTGCAGGAAGAAGGTGAAGTTGGAAAAGATATTTAGAGAGTAGTAATAGGCGTAAGCGTTGGCTTTGGTTACGGAGCCGTCGTCGCCGCGGTGCTGGAACTGGGCGTCGAAGGTGTAGCGCGAGGTGGTGAGGAAGTCCGACGGGTCCAGAACGCCGTACTGGTCGATCAGGCCCTCCTCAATCGCCCGCTGCGGGACCTGATTGACGGAGTTGCCGGAGGCGTCGTATCCGACGAGCGACAGCGACAGCCAGTCGTCGCCGTCCCTGTCGCCGAGCGTGTACTTGAGGACGCCGACGAAGCGGTTGAAGTCTTCCTTGAGCTGGAACGCCCCGTTGTAGTAGTTGGCCTCGATGGCGTAGAGCAGATCGCCGGGGCCGACCTTCTCGGAGTTGGCGACGACGATGCGCTCCCAGTCGTAGGAGCCGGTTTCGATCTTGAAGATGCCGTAGGGCATTCGGTCCATCAGGTGAATGGACGCCGAGCCGGCGGAGGAGAAGTCGCCGACGTCGGCGTAATACGGCCCTTTGTGGAAATCGACGTGGTCGATTAGTTCGGGGATGACGGAGTTCAAATCGAGGTAGCCCTGGCCGTGCGCGTTGGTCGGCAGGTTGTACGGCACGTCGTCCACGTAGCCGGCGAAGTCGGTGCCGTGGTCGAGGCTGAAGCCGCGCAGGAAATACTGGTTCGCCTTGCCCTGACTGGAGTGCTGCGTGACGATCAGGCCGGGAATCTCTTCGAGGAAGTCGGCGGTTCGCAGGACGGGCCGGTCTTCCAGGTCCGCCTGGGTGATCTCGCCGGCCGAGGCCGAGATGGGACTGCCGGGGCCGGTGGCAATCGGGGCGGATCGGCCAGACTGCTCGGACGGGAGCGGAGTCGGCGGTTCAGGCGGCGGCGGTGGCGGCGGCTCGGGCGGCGGCGGCGGAAGCGTAATCGGGCGCGGGGCGGTCACATCGGTCGGCGGCAACGGCTGGGGCTGCGGCTGCTGGGCGAAGTTGGGCGAGGCAAGAGCCATGAGCAGACCGCACACGATTGCGGCCCGGAGCAATCGCCTCCCCCCATCTGCAATCGCAGCCAGCCCTCGGGTCGGCATGGCGACGCCCTGTGGTATTACGGTTTTTACAATCGTATTATCGGCGGTTGGTCAGTCGGAATAAACGGAAGAAGCCGAAATGTCCATAGGGAAGCGGGACCGGGATTTCTACCCCCGGTCCCGCTTCCCTATGGACATTTCGGCTCGCCGATCATCGCTCGATGCGATAGCTGCCGTCCCAGGCGCCCCAGTCGCCCGTGGCGACGCCGTTGCGATCGGTCCCGCGGTAACTGGCCGCACCCGGCAGAATAGTGACCTTGACGACTCCCGTTTGGCCGTCAGCCAGCACGCCCTCGTGAACCACCGCCGCGGCCAGGGCCGAGTCGTCGGTATAGAGGCCGTTGCCCCAGACCTGGCCGGCGTCCCGGTTGCCCGTCACCTCGATGTAAAACGACTGGCCGTTTTGGCCGCGGAACCCGGTCAGGTTGCCGGGGTCGGGCAGGGCGACCCTGTAGTCGCGGTGGTCTCGGTCGTATCTCCGGTCGCGGTCGTCGTGGCGGCGATGATAATCGTCGCGGTCGTGGCCGGAAGGTCGAGCTTCCGCCGCGGAGGCGGCCGCCAATCCGGTCATCAGTCCCACGCCCGTCAAGACCGTCAGAAGCAACGTGCGCGTCATGGTGATTCCCCGATGAGTTTTGATGTCTTGTTCATCCGCCCGCCCCTCGCAGGCTTCGCAGGGAGAATGCGGCCGGAGGAAATGTTTGCGCGCCGCCCTGCCGCCTCTCGCCGCTCCTGGATTCGGTCGTCTGCGGCCCGTTGACCCCTTTCTCATCAAGTTTCGCCCCCTCCCGGTCGATTTCACCGATACGGTCGTGCTGCCCGCGCGGCCGAGGGGGAAGTCATTCGACATGGACGCCACGCGCTTCGGCCTGCGCCGCCGGCCCTTCCCGGCGACGCCCGACCCGGCCTGCTACTACCCGTCCGACGGCCACGAGCAGGCGCTGGCCCAGCTCCTTCAGGGGCTGGCCGACGGCGAGGGGCTGCTGCTGCTGACCGGCGACCCCGGCGCCGGCAAGACGCTGTTGTGCCACTGCCTGCTGGAGCGTCTCGGAAGCCGGGACCGTGACGGCGTTCCTCACCAACAGCCACTTCCGCGACCGCAATGGGCTGTTGCAGGCGATCCTCTACGACCTGTCGCTGCCGTATGAGCATCGCGGCGAGCAGGAAATGCGAATCGTCCTGACGGACTATCTGCTGAAGCACTTCGCGGCGGAGCGGCGGCCGGTCGTGCTGGTCGTGGACGAGGCGCACCACCTCGACGCCGACCTTCTGGAGGAACTGCGGCTTCTGGCGAACCTGGAGGCGCCGGGCGGCCGGGCGTTGCAGATCGTCCTGGTCGCTCAACCGGCGATCGCGGAGACGCTGGCCCGGCCGGAGCTGACCGCCCTGCGGCAACGGCTGGCGGTGCGCGTGGAACTGGGGCCGCTGTCGCTGGAGGAGTCGGCCGACTTCCTGCTGCACCACCTGCGCTCGGCCGGCGCCCGGCCGGAAGAGGTCTTCGCCGACGAGGCGGTGGAGCTGCTGGCTCGCGGCGCCTGGGCGTGCCGCGCCTGCTGAACCAGGCCGCCCACCAGGCGCTGACGCTGGCCGTCGCGGCCGAGGTGGAGTCGGTGGACGCGGAGGCGGCGCTGGAGGCGTTGGCGGCGCTCGGGCCTGGAGGCGGACGCCCCGGCCGACGCGGCGGGCGAGACCGGAGCGCGACGAGGTCTTCCCGCGGATCGGTGCGGACGCCCCGGCCGCGGTCCGCGGGTGAGGGGTCGGCGACGTCCGGCAAAAGGAGAGGCAACATGGGCAAATTCCTGGAGACGCTGAGGCAGGACGCCGCCCCGGCAGACTCCGCCGGACGAGCAGGCCGCGCCCCGCCGCGCCGCCGGAGCCGGCCGTGAGGAAGCAGCGGGCGGATGGAAGAAATCCCGTTCATCGAGGTCGGCCCGCACAAGAGCATGGAGGCGTCGGCCAGCGTCCTCGCCCGGCCGGCGTCCGGCGCCGCCGGCCTGCTCGTCGCGTTTCGCCCCTCCCCGGCCGAAACGCCTGCCGCGCCGGCCGCACTTCGCGCCGGAAGTCATCGCCCATCACCAGCCGGACCATCCCGTCAGCGGCCAGTACCGCGAACTGCTCGCCGCGGTGACGCCGCCCGCGGCCGGCGAGGCGGCGCCGGTGCTGCTGCTGACGCCCGGCCCTGCCGGGCGCCGACGCCGTTGCCGGTGCTGCTCAACCTCGCCGTCACCGCCGCCCGCAAGGGCGGCCGGCGCGTGATCGTGGTGGACGCGGACCTCAAAACAGCCGGCATTGGCCGAACGGCTGGGCCTGGACGCCCGGCCCGGCCTGTCCGACGTGCTGGCCGGCGCCGCGACGCTGGAACAGGCGTTGCAGCCCACCGGCCAAGCCAACCTCGCCATCCTCACGGCCGGCGGGCCGGCGCCGGCGGGGCCGCGGCTGGTCGTGGAGACGCCGGCCTCGCTGCTGCGACACGTCCGGCGGTGCTGCGGTCTGGCGCTGGTGCTGGGGCCGCACTGGCCCGAGCGCCGCCGCCCTGGCCGCCGGCCTGTGACGTGGTCTATCTCGTGCTGCCCGAACAGGAGGCCGCCGCCGCGCAGGTGGATGAGCTGCTGCAAGCCATCCCGCGTCAAGGCGCCCGCCTCGGCGGCTGCATCCTCGCGGCAGGATAAAAGGATTCACCACAGAGTCACAGAGGACACAGAGAAGACCGAAAACAGGTTCCAAGCGGTGAAGCCCAGGAACCCTGCTTTCTGTCTTCTCTGTGTTCTCTGTGACTCTGTGGTGAATTCTTTGCTTTACCCCGCCTTCGCCGCTACAATCCCCGCGACGCGCGGCCGGCGCCGGCGCGCGGCGGAAGCGGCTCCCGACAGCAGAGGGTGCCCGCCCCGCAGCCCGGACACGGCTGGGATTCCACGGCTTGCTGTTCGTACAGGGTGAAGGAAACGGCGACCGTCCACGTCCGGCCGCACTGCGCACAAGCGATCGTCAGACGCTCCACACGACACCCGGAAATGAGAAGGCGGCCGCCGCCCTCCATGGCGCCGGCCGCCGGATACAGACCTTCCTATCAGATCGACCGCCAAGGGAGAATTCTTGAATGGCCGCGCCGCGCACCTATCGCTTCACCTTCGGCCCCTGGAACATCAGCACCGGCGCCGACCCGTTCGGCCCGCCGGTCCGCGCCGAGGTCGCCTTCGCCTCCAAGATCCGCGAGTACAAGAAGCTCGGCTTCGACGGCGTCCAGTTCCACGACGACGACGTCGTCCCCGCCGACCTGTCGCCGGCCGAGACGCGAGCGCGGCGTCGCCCAGGTCAAGAAGATGCTCGACGACGAGGGCCTCTTCTGCGAGTTCCTCGCCCCGCGCCTCTGGGAGCATCCCAGCACCATCGACGGCGGCTACACCTCCAACAGCGCCGCCGAACGCAAGTACGCCCTCGACCGCTCGCAAACGCACCATCGACATCGCCCGCGGCCTCGGCTGCCGCGACATCGTGCTGTGGCTGGCCCGCGAGGGGACCTACATCCGCGAGGCCAAGGACCCGCTGGCGTCGGCCCAGCGCATCCTCGACGCCGTCAACGAGATGCTGGCCTACGATTCCAAGATCCGCATCCTCGGCGAAATGAAGCCGAACGAGCCGATGGACCAGGCGTATTTGCCGACGCCCGGCCACTTCCTGGCCCTGTGCTACCGCGCGGCCGACCCGTCCCGCGTCGGCGTGCTGATCGAGTCGGCTCACTCGATCCTGGCCGGCCTCGACCCGTCCGACGACATGGCCTACGCCCTGTGGCACAAGAAGCTGTGGAGCGTCCATCTCAACGACCAAAACGGCTTGAAATACGACCAGGACAAGGTGTTCGGCTCGGTGGACCTGCGGCGGGCGTTCAACACGGTCTGGGTGCTGGAGCGGGCCGGCTACGACGGCTGCATCGGCCTCGACGTGAAGGCGATGCGCACCACGAAGCCGGAGCGAGCAGACGCGCCACCTCGCCAACAGCCGGGCCGTGTTCCTGCGGCTGGTGGACGTGGTGCGGTCCATCGACGCGGGGCGGGTGGAACAGTGCCGGGCGGCGCGGGATTATGAGGGGTTGGAGATGTATATTTTGGATAAGTTGATGGGGAAATAATCGTTGCGCTCTTCGGTTAGCCGCGACGCGCAGCGGAACGCTTGATCCCAAGCGTTCCGCTGCGCGTCGCGGCTAACCACGTCAGTACGTCGGCGCTCCGTCGTGCCGCGCCGGAAATCCGCGATACCCGCGGCAGACCGTGACCGTCCACGACGAAATCGGCTGTCCCTCCTCGCGATACACCACCTCGCGCGGCTCCTCCACCCGCTCGAACCCCTTCCGCGCCTCCTCCGACACCCAGCCGACGACGATGAAGGTCCGGCCGCGGAACGCCGCCGCGTCGCGCAGGGGGTTCGGCCACAAATCGTATTGACTATGGCGATCTCCCATCGCCAGACCCAGCGAGTACGCCTGCGGATGGCCGGCGCAGTAGGCGCCTAGCTCGCCGGGCAGCACCAGCTCGACGCCGCCAGCACCGGCTCGCCGCCCTCCGCGCGCAGCCGGACGCGCTCGCGGTCCACTGCCTCGCCCAGCGCCCGCCAGCCGCGCAGCCGGCAGGTCGGGTCGAAGCGGCGCAGCGGCATCGGCCGATCCGCCGTCGCCGGGCCGGACAGCCGCGCCAGCAGCGGCCGAATCCAGTCGGTGTGGTGCATCACCACCGTCGCCGCCAGGCCCAGGCCGCACGCGACGGACAACGCTGCCATGACGATGCGCCGATACCACGCGGACGGCGACGCCATCTGCCGGCCGAGCCACGCCGCCGCCAGGACCAGGCCGGACAGGTAGGCCGTCACCGGCCAGTTCGGCTCGCCGCCGCCCGTCTTGAAGCTGAACGCCAAAAATACCAAAAACATCGGCGCCGACAGCCACCACAGATAGCTCACGCCGGCGTCGGACTTCGCTGTCGGACGATGCGCCGTCATCGCCGCCAGCCAGACCACGAACCAGTAGCCAATCAGCAAGGCGGCCTGGCCGCCGACGTAGTCCAGCGGCCCGAACCAGTGGAAGCCGTCGCCGGCCAGATGATCGACGTGGCGGAACGTGACCCAGCCGTGCTGCATGTTCCAAATGAGGATAGGAAGACAACACAAACCCGCCGTGGCGCTCATGATCCAGAAGCCGGGTTGGACCAGCATACGGCGGCGGCCCGGATCGGTCAGCAGGAACAGGCCGGCCGACGGGAGCCAGAGGACCATTGTGTATTTCGCCAAGATTCCCAAGCCGACCGCCGCCCCCGCAGCCGGCCAGGCCCAGCGCGAGCCGCGGAACATCGCCCGGTGGCCGAGGACCAGCGCCCAGCCCCAGCAGCAGGTGTACGGGGCGTCGATGGTCATGAGCGACGCCCCCGCCGCCATCGCCGGCAGCGTCAGCGACAGCGCCACGACGCCCAGCGCCAGCGTCTCGCGCCGGTAGACCTGCACCGTCAGGACGTACAGGCTCAGCAAGAGCAGGGCGCCGCAGACGGCGGCCGGCAGGCGCACGGCGAAGGCGAGGCCGTCGGTGTGCTGCTCCGACCAGGCGCCGGCCGTTTCGCAGCCGGCCCGGATGAGGTAGGCCACGAGCGGGCCTTTGCTGTAATAGCTCCAGTCGAGGTGGCGCGACCAGTCCCAGTAGTGGGCCTCGTCTGGCGACAGGTCGAGCGGGCAGTCGTGGGCCAGGTAGGCGACGCGCAGACCGACGGACCCCAGGATCAGCGCCGCTGCCAAGAGACGGCACGCCCAGACGGGCAAGGTGGGCAAGGCGGCGCGGGGCGGCTCGGACATGCGCGGACCTCCGGGGACGCTGGGCCGTGGCTTGTAATCCGCGACCGGCCCGGAGGTCAAGTTTGGTTTTTACTCGCCGGATTTTACCGCCAGCTCCAGCACGCGCCCCGGCAACATGCCGTTGTAGCCCTTGTTGTCGATCTGCCGCGAGTATTCGCAGATGTACATCTTGCCTTTGCCCGAAAGGTGCAGATCCACGGGCCGAGCGATCGGCGCCAGCACTGTCTTGACCGTCGCCGTCTCGCCGTCCTTCTCCTTGTGAAGGACGACGTTCAGCACGTCGAAGCCGACGCGCGGCTTGTCGAGCAGATTGCCGAAGCGGGCCACGAAGTAGCCGCCGCAGTACGGCGGCGGAAAGTCGTCGCGGAGGTAGACGATGCCGGAAGGCGATGAATGCGGGTTGAAGGTGGACAGCGGCCGATCCGGAGAGCCGCCGGCGTCGGGGCCGAGGTTGACGACCGGCGGCGTGAAGGCCAGGCCGGCCGGCGGGTCGGGCGTGTAGACGTAGGGCGGCTTGGTCCAGTCCGAGAAGCGGTAGGGGAAGCCATAGTGCTTGCCCTTTTCGATGTGGTTCAGCTCCTCCGGCGGGTCGGCGTCGGGGCCGTTGTCGGTCGCATACATCTCGCCCTTGTCGTTCCAGCAGAAGCCGTAGGCGTTGCGCAGGCCGCGGGCGTAGATTTCGATCTCCGGTTTGTCCGCATTCGGGTCGAGCCGCCAGATGCAGGAGGTCAGGTGATCCTCGCCTTCCTTGGAGTAGCGCGGGTCGTCGCCGGTTTCGTCGCCGTCGGTGCGCGAGCCGCTGTTGACGTAGAGCATCCCGTCGGGGCCGAACGCGATGTGGCCGACGCCGTGATTGAAAGGGCCGATGCCCCAGGGGTACGTCGCCTTCAGCCACGGCTTCGGCGCGGCCGGATCGCCGTCCGGCGTCGTCTCGGTGGTGCGGTAGATGACGACGCGGTTCATGACGATCTTCGGCCGCTCGTCGCGCTGGTTGGCCACGAGGTAGAGCCGGCCCTTGGCGTCGAGCGTCATGCCGACGAGCATCCGATCCGAAATGTCCGGATCGAGGTAGCGGTCGGCGAACAGGATTTGCTTGAGAGCGCCGGTCGCCGGCTCGAGGCGCCACACGTCGCCGTTGACGCACAGGACGTAGAGGACGCGGCCCGTGCCGTCGCTGGCCAGGCGCGACGGGAAGTTGGGCAGGCGCGCGATCTCGCGGAGCGTGAAGCCGTCCGGCGGTTTGGGCAGCGGGGCGAAGGCGGAGGCGTCGATCAGCGCCTGGAGGTTCTCGAAATCGGCGTCGCATTCCACATCGCGGCCGTCGGGTTTGGGTTGACGGCCGACGAGCCAACGGCCGGTGTCGGCCTCCTCGACGTAGACGGTGGGGCCGAAGGCGAACATCGTTTTGGCCTTGATCGGCTTGCGCTCGCGCTGCCGCTGCGGGCCGAGCACCCATTCGATAATGTCGTGGTCCTTCGGGTCCATCCGTTTCGACGGCAGCGGCGGGGCGACGGTTTTGATCTGCTCGAAGGCGTCGGGTTTGTCGCCGTCCATCGCGGGGAACCCGACCGCCAGGGCGGCGACGGCGACGAAGAAACATGCGACCGGCGCGAGACGCCTGGACATGGGGAGACCTCAAAGTGGAGAGCGGGCGCGACGACGCCGGCTGATATCGTAAGCCAGGCGGGCGGGACGGGCAACGCCCGGGCCCTCGGAGCGGCGAACAGAAGCGCCGCTCGGTTTCTCCTTGGCGGTCTCCCTTACCCCCTATATGCTCACTCAACAGAACTCATTCACACTCGATCTGTGAAGTTACTCTTTCCCCGAGGGAGCACAGCAATGCGATCTGCATCAAAGGCGCGATGCGCGGTGTGAGTAGGCGTGTGCATGGTCCTCCTCAGCGGTGCGCAGGCTGCGCTCGCCCAAACATCCGGCGGTTCGGTGGCGGCCATAGCGGGACCACTGACGCCGAACCCTGTGGCTCCCGGCCAGACCGCCTCAGCCGAACTCGGCGCGACGGCGACGCCGCCCACGTCCAATCCGTATTGCCCGCTGTCCGGCCCAACCTGGAGCTGGACGCTGAGCGGAACCGCTCCCGGACAGGTCGGCGTCAACCAGCCGGACCCGTCGTCGCTCGCGGCCACCTTGACAGTCGCCATCACCACACCGGGCGCCTACACATTTACCGCCACGGCGACGGCCACCTGGACGGACACTTGCGGGGACGCGTTCGTCGCATCGGGCGCCGCCGGCCCAATCACCATCACGGTGGACGGCGTCGGCGTGCAAAATCTGCAATACCTTCAACCGGGAAGCGGCTTCGTGGACGTGACCGGTACGCTGTACGTGCTGGTCGGCCAATCCGTGACTTTCCAGGCCGTGGCGACGCCCGCCGGCTCGACATTTCCGCAAGGCCAGCCGGTCTGGAGCGGGACATCGGGCGCCTCGGGTACGGGCGACCCGATCACCGTCACCTTTAACCAGCTCTCTGCTTCGACCTCGGACTACCAGACCGTCACCGCCACGTGCGGGAACTCGTCGGCGACGGCCGACGTGATTGTGTACGACCTGACGCCAGTGTTAACCCCGGAAGACAATTTCGACGGTAGAGACCTCACCACCTACGGCGTCTGTGAGAACGTGGATTTGTCTTATCAGACAACGCCGTCGGGGATCAACGACTCTGACATCGGCGGGCTGCAATGGGTGATTACAAGCGGCGGCGGAACGCTGTCAGGAGGGACCGGCGGGATCAGCGTATATCGGTGTCCAGCCACGGCGGCCACGGTTGTTCTGAGCCTGCTCATAACAGGGGGGCCAATGCTCGGCCTGATGAAGAACGCGGACCCGAAAGATGTCGTGCCACCGGACGGGGTGTTGGTCCAGCAGCAGCCTGGTACAGATCTTTGGCACGTCAAGGATACTTGCTCGTGCGGATTCTGCGGGGACGTTTATGCGACGTGCGGAAAGACTGTTTCGTTCAAGCAGATAGTGCTCCGCGAGGGCGGCGGCGTTAGCGTGGCAACCGGATATTATAAAGACAACGGGCTTGATGGACTAGTGGGTCACTTGCTCTGGACATGGCCATAAGCCCGTTGGCCCTTTCGCCCCAGCGGCCGCCGCGTCTGCGCCCCGATCCGCCGAGGCGGTGCCGACGCTCGCGCTGACGCTTCCGCCGCGCCGCCCGCTGGCCGCCCCACTCGAACGGCGTCGGTTCGGCGTTCCAGTGCCGCGCCACCGCCTCGAACCAGGCGATGATCTCTTCCGGCGTCGCCGGGTGCTGGCCGTCCAACGCCCGCCGTTTCAGCACCCGCTGGATGCTCTCCGCCATGTTCAGCCACGACCCGCCCACCGGCGTGTACACCGGCATGACCCCATGGGCGAACAGCCACAGGACGAACTCCGGCGTCTTGTGACCGGCCAGGTTGTCCAGTACCAACAGCATCCGCAAAGGCGGCAACTCCGTCGGCAGCGTCGGCTTGACCGCCAGTCCGGCCTGCCAGCGCTCCCACGCCGCCCGCGACGCCGTCGCTGTGGGAGGCGGGTCGGGCAACCCAGCCAGGATCTCCGACAACTCTCGCTTCAGCCAGGGGTGCAACACCGCATTGGGACAGGTCGCCACCCCCTCGATGCGCACCCGGCCGTCGGCGGGGTGGAACAGCGTCAGCACCTTGGCCGTCCCGTTGCGAATATACTCGTGGGGCTGGCGGGCGGGGTCGCCCTCCGGTCGCCAGTTCGGCCCGGGGTGAGGCACGGTCTGGAACGGCCCCGCCTGGTCGCAGCACCAGACCGCCAGGCCCAGCGACTTGCCTAGCCGGTAGGCGCCCTCGATCAACTTTTTTTCGGCTCGGCGTCCGGGTCGGTGACCGTCACCGTACCCGCCTTGCGGCGACGCAGCGCCGATCCGGTCGGGCACCAAGTGCGGGTCCGCTGATGGCTGTATCCGGCGTCATGGAGTACCCGCCACAGGGTGAAGGTCGAGACCCGCGGCAGGCCGTCCGGGGCCGAACGCAACGCGCGCCGCAGCGTGGAGAGGGACCAGGTCGCCGTCCCGTCCCGCTCCGGGGTCGGCGTCCGCGCGACCTCCCGCAGGATGCGGTCGCGATCCGCCGCGTCGTAGGCCGTCGCCCGGCCGCCGCCGTGCCGGGGTTCGAGAGCGGCCAGGCCCTCCCGGTTGAAGCGGGTGACCAGGTGGGAGACGGCGTCGCCGCTCTTGCGGCCCACCGCCCGGGCGGCGTCCTGATAAGCGACCCCGTCGCTGACCAGCAGCAAGGCGGCGGCGCGGGCGACCGGGGCGGCCGGGGCCGCCGAGGACCGGCGCAGTCGGTTAAGTTCGTGGCGTTCGGCGTCGGTGAGGGGTCGAAGCGAATCCTTCCGGCGGCGGGTCATAACGGCTCCTGGGTGCGATGGTTCCACCCAGCATATGCCAGTAGACGCTTATGGCCAGCTGCAAGGCAAGTGACCCACTAGTGCATAAAACCTCCGGGGTGTGCCTCCCGAAGTAGGGATACCGTCGGCCTGCGCGTCGCTCTCGTTCCCAAGCTCTCAACATTTTGCAAAGGTGACGTAAGTCCTTATGGTTCAGTGGCCTACCCGCCATAAGCCCTGTCAGCGCCGAAGTTTCGGCGCTGACAGGTCGGTTTGAGCAGTTTTCCCTTATGCCACAACGGTTTACGTCATTTTTGCAAAATGTTGAGAGCTTGGGAACGAGGAGTTCGACAAAGCGAAGCGGCGTCAATAGAGCCGGTACAGCATCCAGTAGACGACGACGCCGGTCGCGGAGACGTACAGCCAGATCGGCAACGTCCAGCGGGCGATCCACACATGCCGGGCCAGCCGGCCGCGCAGACCGAGATAGGCCGTGATCAACGCCAGCGGCGCGGTCGCGGCCGCCAGAATTGTGTGCGTCAGGAGCAAGGCGTAATAGCTCCATCCGAGCCACGGCGGGGCGTACGGCCACTGCTCGGCGAACTTGGTGGGAACGCCGTGGCGGACGGCGATGTGAAAATAAAGGTACGAGGTCAGAAACACCGCCGAGACGGCGAGGGCCGACAACATGCAGGCGACGTGCAGCCGGACCATGCGACGGCGGATGGCGCCGTAACCGAGTAGGAGCAGCACGCCGGCCGCGGCGTTCAGCGCCGCGTTGAGCGGCGGGAAGAACTCCGTGCTTTGGCCCTCGCGCAGCAGGGCGGCGACCTTGTCGTGGAGCCGCCGTTGGTCCTCCTCGAACATCCGGGACGACTCGCCGGCCGACAAGTCGGCCATGCCGTCGAAGTAGCCGCGCACCATGCCGTGCCGATCCACGACCGCCAGGAGGGTGCTGTGACTGACCGCGTCGCCCGGCGACGCATGGGCGTCGGGGTTCTTCGCCGCCCCGACCTTGAAGCCCTCGTTCTCCAGGCGGTAGACGTCCGCCTCCGGGCCGGTCAGGAACAGCCAGCGCTTCGGGTCGGCCCCGAAACGGGCGGCGTACTTCTTGAGGACTTCCGGCGTATCGTTTTCGGGATCGACGGTGAAGGTGAGCAGGCGGACGTCGGGCCGGTCGGCGAACTCGCCCTGGAGGCGGGCCATGGTCGCGGTGACTTGCGGGCAGGGGCCGGTGCAGTGCGTGAAGATGAACGACGCGATCCAGACCTTGCCGGCCAGCGCGGGATCGGACGGCCGAACCGTCCGGCCGTCCTGATCGGTGAGCGTGAAATCGCCGACGGGGAAGGAGACGTCCTCACGGCCCTCGGCCGGCGGGGCGGGCCGGCAGGACATGAGACAGGTCAGGCAGAGCAGGCAGGCGACGGCCCAGGCGGCTGCGCCAGAATGATGAACGAGGAACGATGAATGATGAATGAAAGCGTCTTTCCGGTCCTGATTCATCATTCCGCTCGTTTCCGTCAGTGCATCCAGGCGAGGACCATGTCCGGCAGGAACACGAACATCATCATGGCGCCGAGGATGAACGCCGGGAAGATCATGAAGTAGAGCTTGCGCCAGTCGGCCATCAGGTGCATGAAGATGTAGCCGACCAGGCAGGCCTTGATCACGGCCACGCCCAGGACGATGGCGAAGCTGACGCCCTTGCTGATCCACTGGCGGTCTTCGGACGCGGCGAAGTTGGCCACGAACGAGGCCAGCGTGAAGAAGGCCAGCGCGACGAACACGCTCAGGTACAGGCGGACCATTCGGCCGTGGTCGTCGTCATGGGCCTCGGGCTGGGGTGCGTCGTCCGTCATGGCGTCCTCCAAGACAGTGTTCAGTGTTCAGTGTTCAGTGTTCAGCGACAGAGGGAAGATGATTCAATCACCCCATAATGATTCCTTGCTGAACACTGAACACTATATCAGATACAGCAGCGGGAACAGAAAGATCCAAACAATATCGACGAAGTGCCAATAGAGGCCGACCAGTTCCAACATGCGGGAGTGCCTCCGCTGGAGTCCGCGGCTGCGGGCGCCGACGACCAGGATGATCGCAAAGACGACCAAGCCGCCGAACACGTGCAAGGCGTGGAAGCCAGTCATGGCGAAATAGCACGACGCCCACAGGTTGCCGAACGGGATGGACGGCGTCAGATGAATCTGCCCCTCGTACTTGTGCAGCAGCTCGTTGACGCGGGCGCCGACCTGCTCGGGGGGCAGCGGCCGTTTGTAGGCGCCGTCCACGTTGCCGGCGTTCATGTCCCAGTAGAGCTTGTCGCAGTCGGCCGCCGTGTCGGGGAAGGCCGGCGGCTTGAGCGACAGTTCGGGGTATTGGGCCGCCAGCGCGTTCAGGCTCGTATTGACTTCGGCGGCGTGGGCGTTGACCTGCGGCACGCCCGCGGCGTCGGCCGGCGCTCCGATTGACTGGTTGATCTTGTAGGCCGCCTGCACCGCCGCGGACTTGTCGCCGACGTTCTGATCGGTGACGTCCTTGACGACGGGGGCCAGCTGGCCGCGCACGGCGTCGAAATACTTCTCATTGACCATGTGGGCCAGCTGGCCGTGGACGCGGTGCGACGTAATCCATGCCGACGGCGTGGAATTGCTGTTCGCGGCGGAAGGCGTCGTTGAAGCGCCACTCGGCCGTCTGCTGGGCGTTGAGGTTGTCGGGCGGCTCCATCGTGCCGGGCAGCACCTCACCGATGTGTCCGGGAATAATGTCGTGGTCGAACTTGGTGGTGTACTCGTATCCCTTGATGCTGAGGAAGAGGAAACCGAGCGCCAGCGTGGCGGCGACGTAGATCATGGCCTGGCGCGGCCTGCCGATGTGGGCGGCGTGGTGGGCCAGCACGACCGTGAGGCTGCTGCAAATCAGCACGAAGGTGTTCAGGGCGCCGATCCACTCGACGAGATGGACCTCGTGCGGCTCCGGCCAGTGGAACGGTGAATGGTTCGGCGTGCCGTTGCGCAGGATGACGTACACGCCGATCAGGGCGGTGAAGAACATGATTTCCGTGACGAGGAAGAGCCACATGGCCAGCTTGCCGTTGGGCAAGGGCAATCCCATGTGGGCCTGTTGCGGTTCGTCGTGGACGGCCTGAGTCATGGCAATTCCAGTGTTCAGTGTTCAGTGTTCAGTGTTCAGTGTTCACCGGCTCTTGCTGAACACTGAACACTATCTCATCACCGCGTCCAGCATGAGCAGGGCGAACACGCCGGGCAGGTACAGCAGCGACGTCCGCAGCACGCGCCGCGCCTGCGCCGCCGAGGGGCCGCACAGGAAGCCGACCGCCGACGCCAGGAAGCCGAGGCCCAACAGTGCGGCGCCGACGCCGTACAGGACGCCCGTACCGAACCAGAGCGGCGTCAGGCTGACCGGAACGAGCGCCAGGCAGTAGCCGACCATGCGCCAGCCGGTGCCGCGGCCGGTGCGGTCGAAGACCGGCTGCATCCGCAGACCGGCCCGCGCATACTGGTCGCGGTAGATCCAGGCGATCGCCAAAAAGTGCGGCACCTGCCACAAAAACACGATCAGAAACAGCGGCAGCGCTTCCCACGTCAGACCGCCGCGCACCGCCGCCCAGCCGATCAGCGGCGGCAAGGCGCCCGGCACGGCGCCGACCAGCGTGTTCAGCGTCGTCCGAGATTTCAGAGGCGTATAGACGCCGACGTAGAGGACGAAGGTCGCGGCCGCCGTCGCCGCGGCGGACCAGTTGCCGAGCGTCAGGGCCAGGTAGGCCACGCCGCCGGCGCCGAGAATCACCCCGAACAGCAGCACTTCCAGCGGCTGAAGACGGCCGGCCGGCAACGGCCGATTCTCGGTGCGGCGCATCCGGGCGTCGCTGCGGCGCTCGATCAGCTGGTTCAGCGCGCTGGCGCCGGCCGCCACCAAGGTCGTGCCGAAAAGGACGTTCCCGAGCGTCAGCAGGTTGACGCGCATCCCGCCGGCCAGCAGTGCCCCGGCCGCCACAGTGAACAGCACCAGCACGGCGATGCGCGGCTTGGTCAGCGCAACGTAGTCGGCGAGCGTGAGGCCGCGGGAGCGGCGAGGGCGGCGCCGACGGTCGTCTCGTTGCACATGGGGGCGGCCGCCTTCATGCTGTCCCCTTCACATGGTGCGAAGTCGCCGCGATGATGGACGAACTCGCCGGGGCCGACTCCGGCTCGTGTTCGACCTCCGATGGAACGGTCGCGCGGTAAGCCTGCATCGCGGCGACGACCGAAGTCGCTAGGACGCCCGCGCCGACCAATACGTGGGCCGTGCGGACCAGAGCGGACCCCACCGTCACCGGCTGCAACTCGGGCGGAAGCGGGCCGGCGTACTGACCCATCCACGCCTCGATGCCGAGAGCCAGCTGCACCGTGACGAGACACACCAGGACCACGACTGTCCGGCCGAACGTCCGGCGACCCGGACGGTTCCTCGAACACCGTCTTGACCAGCCACGACGCGGCGGCGACCACGGCGAACGCGGTGAGCACGTGCAGCCGCTGTGACAGGCCGGTGTGCGTGTGCCGCACCAGAACGCCGAGCGCCACCTGGAGGGTCGCCGCGCCCGCCAGAGCGAACGCAGCGCGGCGGCAACGCCCTGCGTAGCCGTTCGTCAGGGTTTCTTCGGCGCGACGGGGGGCGGTCAGGATCGCCACGCAGACCAGCAGGGTGAAGACGACCTGCGCGAAAAAGCCGTGGATGGCCTTGAGGATATCGCCCATTTGCACGTCGAAAAGGACGCGCATCCCGCCCAGCGCCGCCTGCGCGGCGACGCCCAACAGGGCCGCCGTCCCGAGCCAGGCGAGCGAACGGCGCCGCGCAACCGCCCATAAGGCCGACCGCCAGCCCCAGCACGGTGAAGCCGCACGTCCAGGCCGCCGCGCGGTGCGAGTGTTCGACGAGGTAGTCGAACGGCAGGTGGTCCTTGGCCCGCACGAGCAGCAGATGCCAGGGGGCCGTCGGCCAGTCGCGGTCGGCCATCCCCGCCTGAAGCGTGGTCACGGCGCTGCCCAGCGCAATCGGTGCCGTCGCCACAACGGCGGTCAGCACGGCCCAGACGTGCAGCCAGCGGGGGACAGGTTGTGGATCGGGACTGCGACATCATGTGCGACTCAAGGATACCGGCGAGCGGGGGGCGTTAGCCCCCTGATGCTTCGTTCTATCGGCGACGCCCTACCGAATCAGGGGGCTGACGCCCCCCGCTCGCCGAATGAATTCGTCAATGCACCGGGACCGGCTCCGGCACGCCGGCGGGATGCTCCGCCGTCTGCGGCAGGAAATCCTCCTCGACGCCCGGCACGCTGTATTCATAGGGGCCGCGCCGGACGACCGGCGGCGACGTCAAAGTTGCCGTGCGGCGGCGGCGACGGCGCCGTCCATTCCAGCGTGTTGCTCCGCCACGGGTTGCGGCCGGCGATCTTGCCGCGGAACAGGCTCCAGCCGAAGTTGAACACGAAAACGAGCTGCGTAAAGCCCAGCAGGATGGCGCTGATCGTCATGAACTGGTTCAGCACGCGGAAATGCTCCCAGGTGCTGTACATCGTGGAGTCGAAATAGCGCCGCGGATGGCCGCCGATGCCGATGATGTGCATCGGGAAGAAGGTGCAGTTGGCGAAGAGGAACGTCAGCGCGAAATGCAGCTTGCCGAGCGGCTCGTTCATGCATCCGGCCGAACATCTTCGGGAACCAGAAGGTGATGCCCGCGAAGATGCCGAAGACGCTGCTCATGAACAGCACGTAGTGGAGGTGGGCCACGATGAAATAGGTGTCGTGGAAGTACACGTCCACCGGCGTCGCCGCCATGAAGATGCCGCTGAGACCGCCGATGATGAACATGGCCACGAACGCCAGGGCGTTGAGCATCGGCGTGGTGAACGTCACATTACCGCCCCAGACGGTGCCCAGCCAGTTGAAGACTTTGACGGCCGACGGCAGGGCGATCATGATGGTGGCCAGCATGAAGCCGGTGCCGAGGCGCGGGTCCATGCCGCTCTGGAACATGTGATGGCCCCAGACGATGAAGCCCAGCCCGGCGATGCCGGCGAGCGCGTAGACCATCGGCCGATAGCCGAAGATGCGGCTTGCGCGAGAAGGTCGCAATGACGTCGGAAACCATGCCCATCGCCGGCAGAATCATGATGTACACGGCCGGGTGGGAGTAGAACCAGAACACGTGCTGCCACAGGAGCGGCTGGCCGCCGCCGGCCGCGGTGTGGAGGTTGCCGAAGTCGAGGCCGCCGGGCGGCAGGAAGAAGGTCGTGTTGATGGTCTTGTCGAGCAGCTGGAGGATCAGCGCCACGGTCAGCACCGGCAGGGCCATCGCCTGGAGGATGGCGGTGATGAACAGCGACCAGACGCTCAGCGGCATCCGGAACAGCGTCATGCCGGGCGCCCGCAGGTTGATGATGGTGGTGACGTAGTTGATCGACCCCATCATCGAGGAGATGCCGACGAAGAGCAAGGCGACGAGCCAGAAGACCTGGCCGACGCCGGAATGCGGCGAGGCCGGCGAGTTCCAGCCCTGGCCGGGGCCGAGCATGGACGCTGGCCAGGGTCGGGTAGGAGGTCCAGCCGGAGCCGGCGCCGCCGCCGTCCACGAAGAAGCTGGCGACGATGACGATGAAGCCCGGCCACATGAACCAGTACGACAGCATGTTCAGCTTGGGGAAGGCCATGTCCTTGGCCCCGATCATGAGCGGGATCAGGAAATTGCCGAACGCCCCCGCCAGCAGCGGAATGATGACGAAGAAGATCATCACCGAGGCGTGCATGCTGAACAGCATGGTGTAGAAATCGGGCGACATCTTGTCCGGCCCAGCTGTTGGGGAAGAACGTGCTGAGGATCGGCATGCCGTTGGGGTAGCCGACCTGGAGGCGGACCATCAGGGCCAGGGCGCCGCCGATGAAGAAGAAGATCAGGCCGGAGAAGAGGAACTGGATGCCGATGATCTTGTGGTCTTCGGAGAAGATGTACTTGCGCAGGAAACCCAGCTCATGGCCGTGGGCGCCGGCGGCGGGGTGCAAATGACTGATGCTCATGCCCGTTCCTCGTAGGACGACACACCATTCCTACCAGCTACCAGCCCCGAGCGCGAGCGAGGGGGTTGACCAGACCCCTCGCTCGCGCTCGGGGCTGGTTGGCAAACCGCTTCAAAACGGTTCACGAACCGTTCGCCGCCACCGGCGTCTCGGACGCGGCGGGCGTGGTTTCCGGCTCGTGACTGTTCTGCGCCTTGAGCTGGTCGTTCAGCCACCGCTCGAAATCGCCCTGATTGGGGTGGACGTAGATCCGGCCGCGCATGCGGTAGTGACCGCCGCCGCACAGCTCCTTGCAGGCGATCTCCCAGCGTTTGGACACGGTCGTCCGGCTCCTCGCATCGGCCGGTGGACTCGTCCCACTGCGTGTTCGATTCGTTGGCCGAGAACCACATCGGGATGGTCTTGCCGGGCAGGGCGTCCTGCATCAGCCGCAGGTTCGGCAGGCCGAAACTGTGGATCACGTCCTGCGTCTTGAGGTAGATGCGGACTTTCGCCCCCTTCCAGGTGTGCAATTCGTTCTGGATGCGGACGTCGTCGATCTCCGGGGTTTCGGCCCAGGCGTGGCCCTCGGCGTCGGTCTTGGTGACGTCGGCGGGGTAGCGGAGCCGCCATTCCCACTGGCGCCCCGTCACCTGCACGATCTGGCGGGTTGCGGCATCAAGCCCTGGTACTTGATCCGCTCCCACACGTTGACCTGGTCGAAGGCGATGTAGAGCAGGATGGCGCCGGTTACGACGGTCCAGGCCAGCTCCAGGCGGTGGTTGCCGTGGACGAAGGCCGCCTTGCGCCGCGGGTCGTGGGTGTAGCGCCACATGAAGCAGACCAGCAGGGCCTCGGTCAGCACGAAGGCCGCCCCGGTGATGAACAGGATGATGTAGAACAGGTTGTCCACGTCGCCGCCGAAGCTGGAGACGTTTTGCGGCATCCACCAGCCCACCCAGGGCGCGACGACGCACAGGGCGAAGATCCCCGTCAGCACCACTCCAAAAAACACGGGCCAAAACTTCGGCACGACAACGCTCCCGTCAGAAGTCATGGCGAGCCGGGTCGCGTCAGCGCCGGAGTTCGATGCGATCCTCCGGGCGCTGACGCCACCCGGCTCGCCATCGTTTCAGACTTTCTTACCGCTCCGCCCGCTCCCCCTTACCGCTCTCTTCGGGCGGCCGGTCGTACACCTTATTGCGCACGTCCTCCGGCAGCATCTGCGGATAAGGGAGGCTGTGAACGAAATTGACCACGTCCCAGATCTGTTTCTCGTCTTGCAGACCGGTCTTGGGCATTCCGGACGGCTCGATGCCGCCCTTGATGCGCCAGTAGAGGTCGATCGGCCGACGGCCGCCGCGGTAGACGCCGGTGGTCAAGTTCATCGGCCGCACCAGCGTGCCCCAGTCGTCGTAGCGGAAATTCACCTGCCGGCCGTAGTCCGCATGGCAGTTGATACAACTCGCTTCGCCCTTGGGGTCGGAGAAGAGTTTGTAGCCGTTGCGGATCGACGCTTCCCGCTCCTCGGTGGTCATGTTCTCGTTGTAAGAGTCCTTCGGCGGCGTCATGAGGTTGACGTCCGAGTCCTTGTCGCGCTGGTTCGACTCCGCCCACTCGCCGACCACGCCGATCATGGTATTGTGAACGTCCTTGTCGGCCTCGTCCTGGTTCTCGTATTTCGCGCCGCCGATCACGGCGGAAAGATGCGCTGTTCCACCAGCCCGCGGATGCTCAGGTGAATGACGTAGCTCACCGCCGCTTCGAGGTCCGTTTCCTTGTCCTTGCTCTCCGGGTCGCGGATATCGAGGAGGGCGAAAGAGGGCATAGACGTACTCTCGATGCCGGTGCGCAGGATGCGCAGCAGGTCGTCGCGGTGCGGTTTCTTGGAATTGACCTCGGGCTTGGTGGAAATGAACTTGAACTCGCCCCGGCGGTAATCGCGCGGGTGCGGCACGACCCACGGGCCAGTCGGCCCCCGGCCGTCGCCGGTCAGGCCGTGGCAGTGGACGCAATGATAACGATAGACCTTACTGCCCTGGGCGAGCGTCTGAAAGGGCGCCTTGGCGTCGGCGTCGCGCACCTTGAGCAGCAACAGCGGTTGAACGAGGGCGTCGTCCGTTTCCTTGACCTTGCCGACGCGCGGCTGACGAGGAGTGCCGAACTCTGTTTTCAATGCGGCCTCGATCATCTTCCGCTGGTCGGCGGCCACGCCGTTGGGATCTTCCGTCTCGCCTCCCGACTTGGCGACCTGGGCGATCTCCTCGTCCAGACGGCCCGGCTCGGGCGAAGAGAAGACTTCGTTGGGCGGCTTCTTGGCGACGATCAGGTCGGTGCGGAGCGGATAGACGAGACTGGCGGGATAGCGCGAGTATTCCAGGGTGTTTTCGCAGCCGGACAGCCAGAGGACGCCCAGCAGGGGGACGGCGGCCACGAAGGCCCAACGAATCCGCGACCATTTCAAAACGGCCACGGTTCGGGGACTGGGGAATCGGGCCGGCATAGGGGCGACCCTCCTTGCTGGGTGGAGCGAGCAGCGTGTTTTGTAGTTGCTTGCGGCGCGAAGTCAAGCGGATTCATTCCTGTCCGCGGATCGGCGACGGGCGGGGCCGCGAGGAGCAAGTCGTGTGCCGCGAGCGGATCGGCTGGGACAGCGGACGAAGCGGCCGATCGAGCATAAGAATGGACCCGGAGGCGGCGCGGATCGTCGCAGAAGTGAGAACGAACGCCGCGCCGATTTCTCAGGTTCGGGAAGGGCGAATGCTGCTGCTACGACTGGGCCAGCTGTTGCAGGTGATCGGTTTTTTCATGGTGCCGTTGGCCGTGATGGGCAACGTCGTGACCCCCAATGATGTGAGTCTGCGAACCTCGCTGACCTTTTCCGGGATTGGAATTGCGATCTTTTTTCTCGGTCGAATGCTCCAGAAGGCGGGGGAGCGGCGCTAGGCGAGCGGGGGGCGTAAGCCCCCTGATACTTCCTTTGGTCGCTGACTCGATGCAGAATCAGGGGGCTTACGCCCCCCGCTCGTCGGCCGTTATAATAAACCCATTCGCGCGACATTCCTCTCGTTCGGGAGAAGGCATGACCGGCTCGCGGCTCCGAAGCAGTTGGCTGGCCCTGGCGCTGGCGCTCGGCGGACTGGCGGCGGTGCGCGGCGACGAGCCGCTTCCCGCCGTGTTCCCCGCCGAGTCGAAGGCGACCGCCGGACGCATCGACGAGATCCGCAAGCTGCTCGCCGACAAGAAATGGCCGCAAGCCGTCGAGGAGATTCAGTCCGTCTTGACCGCGTCGGGCGACGATCTGGTCGCCATCGATCCGGAGCGGTGCGTCGCCTGCCGGCGGCTGTGCCATGCACTGCTGGCCTCGCTGCCGCCGGACGCCCTGCGTTCCTACCGCGCCGAGGCCGACCCGCAGGCGCGGAAGCAGCTCGACCAAGCCGTCGCCGCGCACGACGTTCGGCTGCTGCGCAAGGTGGTGGACGAGGCGTTCTGCAGCCGGCCGGGCGAGAAAGCCCTCGACCTGCTCGGCGACCTCGCCTTCGAGCGCGGCGACTTCGCGGAGGCCGAGCAGTGGTGGCGCCTGCTGCTGCCGCCCCGGATGGTCAAGGGCGATCCACCGCCCGCCTTTCTCCTTTATTATCCCGACCCGCAGACCGATCCCGGCCCGGACGCGGGCCAAGCTGCTGCTGGCCCGGCTGTTCGCGCGGCGCCTACGGCTGGGCCGACGATCTGGAGGCTTACCGCAAGGAGTTCGGCACGGCCGAGGGGCGCTGGCCGGCAGGAACGGCCGCTACGCCGACATCCTGCGAGAGGTCGCCGCCGAACACAACGCCGACCCGCCGGCCCCGACGGCCGCCTGGCCGACCTTCGGCGGCGACGCCGCGCGCGGCCGGATCGTCGTCGCGCCGCCGCGCCTGCTGGAAAGGATGGGGCGCTGTGCCGTCCCGCCAACGAGCAACAGTACAGTCTGAAGGACCGCCAGGCCGTTGGAGGAGGACCCAGTCTACGACCGCGGCGCCGGCCCGATCCTGGCCAACCGTTCGATGGCCTTCGAGCCGGTCGTCGCCGACGGCAAGGCGATCGTCGCTGACGCGCGCTACGTCACCGCCTACGATCTGCGCACCGGGGCGGTCGAGAATTGGTACGACGCGGCCGGGGCAACGGCGGCAACGGCGGCATCGATCCGAACCTGAAACTTGCCCGCCCCGCCCGACCTGCGCTACACGCTGACCGTGGCCGGCGATCGCGTCTTCGTCCGCCTCGGCACGCAGAGCGTGCGCGACGTCCGGGCCGTGGACAGGGAGAAGAACAAGGACAACGCAGAGTCTGCTGGTCTGCCTGAGCCTGCGGCCGACGGCCGAACGGCGGCCGCTTCCTGTGGGCGGTCGGAGCCTCGGCGCCGGAGAACACGGACGCGGACAAGGCGTGCGGCCGTTTTCGAGGGTTCGCCGCTGGTCCACGACGGCCTGGTGTACATCGCCTCGACGCGCTTCGTGAACGGCCGGGCCGTCGCCCGCATCCATTGCTACCCGGCCGACGCAGCGGAGGGGCCGCAAGAACTCTGGCATCAGGACGTATGCGAGACCCACGAATTCGCCGACAGGGACCGGCGTTATCGCCAGCACCTGCTGACGCTGGCCGGAGCCGTATCTGGTCTACTGCTCGCACTCCGGGGCGATCGCGGCCCTCGACGCCGTCACCGGCAAGCCGGCCTGGTCGGTGCGCTACCCCAGCCGCGGCGACAAGACCGCCGACGGCGATCCGTCGCCGCGCGATCCTGGCGCCGTGCCTGTTCGCGGACGGCCGGCTGTACGTCGCCCCCGCCGACTACGACCGTATGCTTTGTCTGGACCCCGCGACGGGCGAAAAGCTGTGGGACCGCGGCCCGCTGGAGGTGGTCCATCTGCTCGGCGTCGGCGAGGGCCGGCTGATCTTCACGACGCCGACGGGGCTGCGGGCCGTGGGGGCCGACGACGGCGTGGACGCCTGGGCGTTGCCGGACGGCGGCGGCGGTCTGGCGCCGGCGGGCCGCGGTCTGCTGATCGGCGATCTCGTGCTGTGGCCGACCGCAGCAAGGGGCCGGGTCCCTCGACGGTGTACGCCGTGCGCCAGCGCGACGGCGTACAGCCCGACGACCCGTCGCTGCTGAGCCGCATCCCGGCCGGCAACCTCGTTTACGCCGACGGCTGCCTCCTCAGCGCGGATCGGCAGACGCTGACGATTTTCACGCCCGCCGCGAATGCGACTGCCGAGACAGGAGGCGTCGCGGAGCGAGGACGAAACACGCGGCGCTGATGGACGCGGCGCGGCAGGCCGTCGCGGCCGGGAGCTGGGAGGCGGCGGCGAAAGATTTCCAGCAGGCGTCGGCTGCCGAGTTCGGCGCTCCGCTGCGTCTGCAAACGCTGCTCGACGAGGCGGCGCTGTGGAAGACTGCGGGACAGGCATACCGCGCCGTCGCCGTCTGGCAAGCGCCTTCGAAGGGCGGAGGAGTTTCACGGCCTGACCGTCGAGGATGAAACCGGCGTGCCGCGAAGCGCCGCCGAGTTCGCCGCCGCACGGCTCGGCCAGCCGCCGAAGCCGGCCGACGCCGCACGGCCGGCGACGATCCGGAGCGGCCGGCGTCGGCGGACGCCGCCGTTGTTTCGGACCTGGCAGGCGACGCTCGACCCCGGCGAAACCCCACTGTGCGTCCGGCGACGTGCTGCTGTGCGGCCGCGACCAGCCCGAAGCGCAAGCGACGGCTCGACCTCGCTGCGCTCGGGCTGGTGATACCGGCAAGGTCCGCTGGCAGACGGCGCTTGCGTTCGCGCCGACGTGGGCCGGCCGACAGGGCGGCGTGATCGTGGCGGCGGGCGACGGCGGCGCGGCCGGGCCTGCGTGCGGACGACGGCCGGGTCGTCTGGGAATTCGCCGCGCCGCCGCCGTCGCGGACGCTTCCCGACGAGGCGGGCACTGGTCCTGACGGCCGACGCGGGCCGGCCCGACCCGCTCGGAGATTTCCATCTTATCGGAGGCCGATTGTTGTTTTGTGCAGGGCGAGCGCCGGCTCTTCGTCCTGGACGCGGAGAGCGGCCGTGTGCTGTGGGCGCGGCGGACGCCCGGCGCGGGGCTGCGTCAGCCGTATCCCGACGGCCGCTTCCTTCATGTCGTGCCGGTGGGCGCGCGACGTGCTGCTGGTGCAGACCTCCGGCGGCCGCCGATGGCTGCTGGACGCCGCCACGGGCCGGCTGCTTCACGACGATCCGACCGCCGGCGAACCGTGGCCGCGTCCACCCGTCCCGCTGCCCGACGGCGGCGTCCTGCTCACGACGGACGCCCGAACCGTCGTGCATGCTGGACCCGGCTTCGGATCGTGAGGTGTGGACGTATATACTGCCCGGCATGACCACGCGCACCGGCGAGGCGCCGCGGCTGTCGGTCGGGCCGGACGCCGTGCTGCTGGCGTGGGCTACGAACATCGGCTGGCGCGTGCAGCGGCTCGACCGGGCGACGGGGCAACCAATCTGGGCCGATCCGCCGCTGTTCAACGTCGGTGATTTGGACGTGGACGGTTGGTCGCAGGACGCCGACGCCTTCTACGGCGTTGCAGGATCGCGTCCTCTTCGCCCGATCGCTGAAGGACGGCGCGGTGTTGTGGGAACAGCCGGAGGCCGGGCCGGCGGGCCGCTGGCGGACGCTGCGGGTCGGCGGCAGCCTGTTCGCCTATCCCATTCGAGACGCGCGGCGCGCAATTTCAATTCCGTTGGCTGTTGGGGCGGTTACAATGGGAAGGTAGGCTTCCCTCCGGAAGAGGAATCCGGCCGCGGCTTCCCGGTCGCGTGCCATGACGCCCGAACGGGCCGGCTGGTGCAGCGATTGAATTTCCCGGTCGCTCCGCAGTCGTTCGCCCGTCTGGATCCTGATGAGACGCGGCGTGCTGCCGGCGTTCGACGATGGGGCACGGTGGAAGGGCGTCCACTGGTGCAGCTGTCGGCGCACGGACTGGTCGTTGCGGCGGCGGGACGGGCGTGGGGACTGTCGGCGATGAAATAACGATACTGGCGGTATGTTCGCGAACGTCATGTGAAATCCACTGCCACGGCGGCGACACGGTGGGATGGACTTGCCTGCGTGCGAACGCATCGATCGACGACCGTGGGCCATCACAGTTCTCCGCCTGAGCCCATCGGGGAATCATGTCTCGCGTTGAAACGATCCGATCCGAGATCCAGCTCCTGGTCCGCGCCTCGCCCTTCCACCCCTTCGCGCTGAACCTGGAGAACGGAGATCGCGCGGTCGTCGCCCACCCGGAGAACATCGCCTTTGATCCTGACGCGAAGGAGGGGGCGAAATGGTGGGATCGCTTCCATGTGATCTCGAACGGAGTTGGTGGTGTTCAGCAGCTTCGGCGCCGTCACGAGCGTGGCCCTGGTCGATCGCGGCGAACCCGCCGACGTAATCACCTTTGACATTCACACACCTACATCCGAATCTCAAGTAACACCGATGCCAAATATCCGCTGCAAAACGTGTGGCCTGGCGATGCAGGTCCCGGCCGGCGGCCGACGCATGTGCGGCTGCGGCGCCTGGCTGTCCGGCGACGACGACGTCGTCGCGACCGTCGAGCCGGTCGTCGAGGCCGACGCCCGCCGAGCCGTGGCCGCGCATCGAAGGCGACCTGTCCGCCATCGAACGGCTCAACGACGGCTACCGCCGCATCCGCAAGGAGCTGGCAAGGCCATCGTCGGCCAGGAGCGCGTCCTCGAAGAGCTGCTCATCGCCATCTTCGCCCGCGGCCACTGCCTGCTGGTCGGCGTGCCCGGCCTGGCCAAGACGCTCATGATCCGCACCCTGGCCGACTCGCTCAGCCTCAGCTTCAGCCGCATCCAGTTCACGCCCGACCTGATGCCGTCCGACATCACCGGCACCGAGGTCTTGCAGGAGGACAAGACGACCGGCCAACGCATGTTCAAGTTCCTGCACGGCCCGCTGTTCGCCAACGTGGTGCTGGCCGACGAGATCAACCGCACGCCGCCCAAGACGCAGGCCGCCTTGCTCGAAGCCATGCAGGAACGCCAGGTCACCGTCGGCGGCACCAAGCACAAGCTGCCCGACCCGTTCTTCGTCCTGGCCACGCAGAACCCGATCGAGCAGGAAGGCACCTATCCGCTGCCCGAGGCGCAGCAGGACCGCTTCATGTTCAACATCCTCGTCGATTACCCCGAGGAGGAGGAGGAATTCAAGATCGTCGAGATGACGACCTCGACGCACGTGCCGAAGATCGACCGGATGCTGTCGGCCACGGACATCCTGGAGATGCAGGACATCGTCCGCAAGGTGCCGGTGGCGCCGTACGTGATCCGCTACGCGATGAAGTTCACGCGGCTGACGCGCAAGGGCAGTCGCGGGTGAAGGGGCCGGCGACCACGCGGCGACGTCGGCAAGCCGACAAGGCGGACGACGTGCCGGACTTCATGCGCGACTACGTGACCTGGGGCGCCGGGCCGCGGGCGACGCAGTTCCTGATCCTGGCGGCCAAGGCGCGGGCGGTGCTGCACGGCCGCTATTACGTCTCCTGCGAGGACGTGCGCGCCGTGGCGCCGCCCGTGCTGCGGCACCGCATCATCACGAATTTCAACGCCGAGGCCGAGGGCGATCAAGCCGGACGACATCGTGCGCAAGCTGATCGACATCGATGCCGCGCGATCCGAACGAGAAGGTCGAGGCGACGGCGAGGGTGTGAGGGAGGGTGATATGATGAAGCGACTCCTGGCCATCGTGAATCGAACCGAAGACGGCTTTCGCGGCTACGTGCCGACGACTGCCGGGCTGCGAGATCCGCGCGGCGACGGCGGAGCAGGCCGAGGCCGACGTCACCGCGGCGGCCAAGGCCCACCTGGCGGCTGGAAAGAGGGCACGAACGGCTTAGCCCCGATCAAGTCGAAATCGTGGTTGCCGTTGAGGCGCCGCCGCCGCCCCGGCCGCGTGCGCGACGGCATGGATGCAATATACGACCAGTTGCGCCGGGACTTCGATGCCGACGGACTTTGAACGACTTCTGGAATTGAGGAGAGAATGAAGACGGTGGAAACTCACGTTCGAGGAGCATGATGCGACGAACTCGGTGTTACGGCGACCGAAGGGCCGGCCGGACGAGGTCGGCAGGAATGAGCGGCTCAACGGCGGAAACGGAGCCACCGTTGATTATCGCGTCGGTCTATCGCCGCGGCCGTCTTCAGGAAGTTCGACGGCTGCGTCGACGGCCTGACGATGCCGAGGGGCTCGCCGTCGGTGTGCCGCTGCTCTGCGGATGATTCACGTCAGCGACTACGGAATGACCCGCGCGGGTTCGGCGAACATCACTTCACGCCAGTGCGGGTACGCGCTCACACATGTTCGCGCCGGAGGAGTCATGCCCCTGAGCGTGCCGCTACGCGGTCTACCAGGAGACAGCGCAACTTTGGGTTCTCGGGTTATCACCTGCTTGCCCGATAAAGGCGTGCAGAGCCTTGAGGTCATACCTTCTATGGACGACCCGCAACGCTATCTCGATCCCGTGGCCCTCGCCAAGGTGCGCAACCTGGAGTTGCAGGCCCGCCTCATCGTCGAGGGCTACCTCTCCGGGATGCACAAAAGCCCCTACCACGGCTTCTCCGTCGAGTTCGCCCAGCACCGCGAGTACGTCGCCGGCGACGACCTCAAGCACCTCGACTGGAAGGTCTTCAGCCGCACCGGCCGCTTCTACCTCAAGCAGTACGAGGAAGAAACGAACCTCGCCTGCCTGGATGCTCGTGGACGCCAGCGAGTCGATGCGCTACGGCTCCGGCCCGGCGCGGCCCGACGGCCGGCCGCGTCGTCTCCAAGTACGACTACGCCGCCATGTCGGCCGCCGCCCTCGCCTACCTCGTCCTGCACCAGCAGGACTCGGCCGGCCTCGTGACCTTCGACGATCAGGTGCGCCAGGTCCTCAAGCCGTCGAGCCAGCCGTCGCTGATGAAACAGGTCGTCAATATCCTCAACGCGGGGCCGGGCCGCGAGCGCACCGCGCCTGGGGCCGATCTTCCACGACATGGCCGAGCGCGTCACGCGGCGCGGCATCGTCATGGTCTTCAGCGACCTGTTCGACGAGCCGGAGCGAGGTGCTGACCGGTCTGATGCACCTGCGGCACCGGCGGCACGAGGTGATCGTCTTCCACGTCATGGACCGGGCGGAGGAGGAGTTCCCGTTCCAGGAATCGACGCTGTTCCGCGGCATGGAGCAGATGCCGGAACTGCTGACCGACCCGCGCTCGCTGCGCGACGGCTACCTGGAACAGGTGCGGCTGTTCACCACCGAGCTGGAGCAGGGATGCCGGGCGCAGAACATCGACTACGTTCGGCTGCGGACGGATCGGCCGCTGGGGCTGGCGCTATCGACGTACCTCGGCCCATCGGCTGGCGCGGAAGGGGAAATGACGGCGAGCCGGGTCGCGTAGCGCCGAGAGCGAGCCGGAAGCGTCGTGTCGGGTCTGTCAGCGACCGCCTCGCTCGCGCTCCGCGGCTGGTCGAAGGATCGTTGCCACGGAGATTCGACCGGTGCTCCTCGCCATTTCGCCGCTGTTCGCCTTCCTGTTCGACCCCCTCCTCGCCGCGGCGGCGGCCGGCCGGCGCCGTGTCCATCCCCATCATCATCCACCTGCTCAACCGCAAGCGCTACCGCATCGTCCCCTGGGCGGCCATGCGCTTCCTCCTCGCCGCCCAGCGCAAGACCTCGCGCAAGGTGCGCATCGAGCAGATCCTGCTGCTGGTCGTCCGCTGTCTGCTGGTGCTGCTGCTGCTCCTGGCCATGTGCAGCGTGACGCCGTGGGCCGAGACCGCCTGGGGCTGGTTCGCCCGTTCGCGCCGGCCGGCGTCGCCGTGGCCGAGCGGGGCCGCGCCACCCACAAGATCATCGTCGTGGACGGCTCGCTCGGCATGGGCTTCAAGGCCGGCGACCAGGACTGCTTTGACAAGGCCAGGGCGGCGGCCCGGCAGATCGTCAAGGAGAGCAACGGCGGCGACGGCTTCAGCGTCGTCCTCCTGGCCGACCCGCCGCGCATGATCGTCCCCGGACCCGACCGACGACGCCGACCCCGGAGCGCCGTCGGAGGACGCGGAAAAGGTGCTCGGCCGCATCGACGCCCTGCGGCCCACCGACGGCAACGCCGACCTCGCCGCCGCCCTCAACACCGTCGAAGACCTCCTCGATGCGTCGCCGCAGAAATACGCCGAAAAAGAGGTTTACTTCCTGTCGAACCTTCAGCGCACCACCTGGCTGGCCCGCGAGGCGTCCGCCCTGGCGCCCACGGTGCAGAAGATCCAGGCCCGCGCCCGCACGGCCGTCCTCCTCGACCTGGCCAAGATCGACGACGGGGAGGGCCACGAAAAGCGTCTCGACAACCTCGCCGTCGAAGGGCTGGCGCTGGCCGATCCGGTCGCCGTGGTCCGGCCAGAAGACGCTGCTCCAGGCCGTCCTGCACAACTTCGGCGCCACCGCGCACAACGTGGCGGTCCACTTCCTCGTCGGCAAGGTCGGGGCCGAGGGCCAGCCGCCGGAGCTGCGCGAGGTCGGCCCCACGCCCACCGTCAAGGAGATCAAGGACGGCGAACAGGTCCCCGTCACCTTCCAGTACACGTTCCCGGAACCCGGCGACTACGTCATCCGGGTCGAGGTGGACCACGACGGCCTGGAAGCCGACGACGCCCGCCGCGTCGTGGTGACGGTCAAGGACCGGGTGGAGGTGCTGCTGGTGGACGGCAAGCCGGCCGGCCAGGCCTTCGACCGGGCGGCCGAATACGTCCGCACCGCCCTCAACCCCTTCCAGGACGAGGCGATGGCCCGCGAGAACGGCGTGGTCGCCCGGCCGAAGGTCATCAACGAGACGCAGTTCGCCGACGAGGGGCTGGGCGACCTGACGCCCTACGACTGCGTCTTTCTGTGCGACGTGCCGCTGTTCACCGACGGCGAGGCGCACCGGCTGCTTAACCACGTCCGCCGCGGCGGCGGCGTCGTCTTCGTGGCCGGCGACCGCGTGGACCTCAAGGAGTACAACGCCACCCTCTCGCCCAGCGGCGTCGGACTCCTGCCGGTTCGCCTCATCGAAAAGCAAAACGACGACAGCAACTATTCCTATCAGCTGACGCCGGAATCCGACCTGGCCGCCGAGCCGGCGTTTCGGCCGTTCACTGACTCCCGGCCGCGCGAGATGCTGCAGGCGGCCCACTTCCACTCGTTCCTGCGCGTGGAGCCGGCCGTGATCGAGCCGCCGGCCGGGGCAGGCGCGACGGCCAAGGCGCCGGCGCGGAAGACGGCGGCGGCTCACACCCTGCTCTCGTTCACGCCGGTCCTGCTGCCCGGCAAGGATCCGTCCGCCGTCCGTCCGCCCGGCGGGCCGGCCGTGCTGGAATGGCGGCCGCCGGCCTCCGGCAAGGACGCCGCCGACCGCGGCCAGCTGCGCGGCCGCGTCGTCCTGGTGACCACGACGCTCAACGCCGACTGGAACAGCTGGCCGGCCTCGCCGGTCTTCCCGCCGTTCATCGACCGTCTGATGCACTTCGCCGCCGCCGGCCGGCTGCGCGAACAGTCCGTCGAGGTCGGCGACGCTATCGAGCTGTTCCTGCCGAACTCGGCGGGCGGCTCGGCCTCCGTCCACACGCCGGACGGCCGTGACGAGTCGGCCCCCATCCGTCAGCTCGACGACGGCGGCGTCCTGCGCTGGTCGGGCGCCGACGTGTCCGGCCTCTACCGCATCTCCGCGGCGGAGCGGCGGCGCGGATCGTCTCGTCGCCGTCAACCCGCCGGCCCTCAACGCCTACCAGCAGGGCAGTTCCAGCGACCTGGGCCGCGCCACGACCGACAACTTCAAGGCTTCCTTTCCCGACTGGAACCTCCAGGTCGTCGCCGATTTGCACCAGGTGACGCACGCCCCCGGCGCCGCCGTCGCCGTCGAGGACGCGCCGATCGGCCCCTGGATCGCCCACTGGCTGCTGCTCCTCATGCTCGGCCTGTTCTTCGTCGAAGTGCTGCTGGCGTGGCTGTTCGGCCACTACACCGCCGTGGCCCCGCTGGAGGAGGAGATGGCTCGGCGCGCCATGACGCGCCGGCGCTGGGCCGCGACCCGACTGCCGCTGTACGTCCTGTCCGGCCTGCTTGCCGTCGCCCTGATCGGCGTCGGTTTCGTTCTGATCCACAACTACTGGACCGGCGATTTCCTTAGCTTTCTGCCCAACGGAATGCGCCGGTGGATGGAGTCCATGCAGGGCGTCGCCCCACCGGCCGAGGGCGAAACCAGCCGCTGGAACCTCGAAGCCTCCTCGGCCTTCTGGAACAGACTGCCTCGACCCGTGGGTGACGGGGATCGTGTTCGTGCTGGGCGCGGTGCTGGTGCTGGCCGTCTATTTCCGCGAGGGCCGCAACGTCGGTCTCGGCCACCGACTGCTCTTGGCCGGCCTGCGTCTCGGTCTGCTGGCGCTGCTTCTGCTGGTGATCCTGCCGCAGCTGCGCGTCTGGTACGACCGCCAGGCGGCGCCGGACCTGGTCGTCATCTTCGACGACTCGCAAGAGCATGAGCACGGTGGATCACTACCGCGACCCGGAGGTGCAGAAGGCGGCCGACGCCCTGGCCAAGCAGGCCGGCGTTTCCGGAGGCCGATCGCCTGCGCCTGGCCCAGACGATCGTGACCCGACCCGACCCGGACTGGCTGAAGACGCTGCTGACGAAGCAAGACGTGCGGCTGCACATCTACCACTGCTCCGGCCGGCTGCATCGGCTGGCCGACGTCACCAGGTCGGAGGAGCTAGGCGCCGCGGCGGACGCGATCAGCGACCTCAAGGCCGAGCCGAAAAACGATTCCACGCAGCTCGGCGCCGCCGTGCGCCAGGTGCTGGCCGAGTACAACGCCGCGTCGCTGGCCGCCGTCGTCGTGCTCACCGACGGCGTGACCACCGAGGGCGAGAGCCTCGATCACGCCTCCGACTTCGCCAAAGACCAGGGCGTGCCGCTCTTCTTCGTCGGCGTCGGCGACGCCAACGACGTGCGCAACCTCCGCCTGCACGACCTCCAGGCCGTGGACAGCGTCTACGTCAACGACCGCATCCTCTTCGAGCTGACGCTCACCGGCGTCGGCTACCCCGGCCTGACCGTGCCCGTCACGCTCAAGGAGAAGGGCAAGGACGCGGTCCTGGACAAGAAGGAGGTGACGCTCCCCGCCGGCAACGACGACGTGAAGGTGCAGCTGGAGTACAAGCCGACCGAGCCGGGCGAGCGGACGTTCGTCATCGAGACGCCGCTGCCAGCCCGACGAGGCCGACAAGGAGGACAACCGCCTCGAGCGCAAGGTCTTCGTCCGCGAGGCCAAGCTCATCAAGGTGCTGTACGTCGAGGGCTACCGGCGTTACGAGTACCACTTCCTCAAGACGCTGCTGGAGCGCGAGAGCGACCGGACCCAGGGCAACAAGAGCATCGACCTCAAGGTGGTGCTGCTGAACGCCGACCCGGAGCTTCGCGACCCAGGACCGCACCGCCCTGGCGGAGATCCCGACGCAAGGAGGAGCTGAAGGCCTACGACGTGATCATCCTCGGCGACGTGGACCCGCGGCCGAAGGACGACAACAAGATGACGGAGCATTTGAAGGACATTGCGGAGTGGGTGACGGAACACGGCGGCGGTCTGCTGATGATCGCCGGCGAGCGCTACGCCCCGTTCTACTACAAGGACTCGCCGCTCAAGGACGTGCTGCCGGTGGACGTGGTCGCCGATCGGCCGCCGGACGAGCGGCAACGTCGAGCGGACGGAGGGCTACAAGCCGGACCTGACGCCGGAGGGCCAGCGCCACCCGATCTTCCGCTTCGAGGCGGACGCGCAGAAGAACGAGGAGATGTGGGACCATCTCAAGGACATGTACTGGTGGTCGGACGTGGTGCGTGCCGAAGCGGGCGGCCGAGGTGCTGGCCTACCACCCCACGGCCAAGGGGCCGGCCGGACGGGAACGGGACGGCGACCGGCCGCCGGAGCGCCAGGCGCTGGTGGTGACGCAGTTCGTCGGGGCCGGCCGCAGCATGTTCCTCGGCTTCAACGAGACGTGGCGCTGGGGCTTCCGCGAGGACCAGGCCCACTACAACCAGTTCTGGATTCAGACGGTGCGTTATCTCTCCGGCAGCCGGCGCGACCACGTCGAGCTGTATCTGGACCAGCGAGACGCCGTACCGCCGCGGCGAGCCGATCAAGGTGACGGTGCGCTTCCCCGACGATGCAGCCGCCGCCGGCCAAGGACGCGGCGGTCAAGGTGCTGGTGGAGCGGCGCGGCTGGACGGCGGCGGCGAGCCGGCCGTACGCACGCTGGAGCTGCCAAGGTCGAGGGCAGCCGGGCGTCGTACCGGCGCGGTGCTGACGCAGACGCCAGAGGGGCTGTACAAGTTCGTCCTGACCGACCCGTCGCTGCCGGCGCCGCGGCCGACGGCCGAGTGCAAGGTGCTGGCGCCGCCCGGCGAGATGGACCAGCTGCGGATGAACCAGACGGAGATGGAACGCGCGGCGGAGAAGACGCACGGCGGCTTCTACACGGTGGCCAACGCCGACGACGCTGCTCAGGACAAGAACCTGCGGGCCGACGCCCGGGTGCGCCTGCAGGCGCCGTCGGGGTCGGCGTGGATGTTCTGGGCCTTCCCGGTGTTCTTCCTGATGGCCCTGCTGGCGTTGACCACGGAATGGGTGTTGCGCAAGCAGAGGAACCTCGTCTAGGAATCGTCCATGAACCTCTTCGGTTAGCCGCGACCCGGAGGAGAGCGCGGCAAGCGTCCCCTCCGGGTCGCGGCTAACCGGGGAACGGGACGAGGAGGGCTGGAAGGGAGCGACTATGCCGCTGCACGATTGGACCGACGACCGAGGCTGGGACAGCGTCCACCAGTTGTGGATCAACGCCCTCCTGTTCTGGGTGCAGGAACGCTTGCCGTCCGGCTACCGCGCCTATCTCGGCTCCGTTCCCGGTCTGAGCATCGCCGCGGACCCCGGCCGGCCCAATGTCGGCGTCCGTTCCTGGCAGCCGCGGGGCGAAGAAACGACGGCGCCGTCCGAAACGCTGATCGAAACGCCGCAGCCGGACTTCAAAACGGTGGCCCTCCTCCACCCGGAGCCGCGGGCGGCCGTCCACGTCTTCCGCCAGGGCCAGCTCGTCGCGGCCGTCGAGCTGGTGTCGCCGCGTAACAAGGATCGCCCTTCGTCCCGCGAGTTCTACCGCAACCGTTACCTGGGTTACTTGTGGTCCGGCGTCCATCTGATGCTGATCGACGTTCACCGCCGGCCGTTAGGGTTTTCCTTCGTGGAAGCGATGGCGGCCGAAGTGGAATGTCAGTTTCCCGTGGGACTACTGCCCCACGTCGTAAGCTGGAACGTCGGCGGCGCCACCCCCGAAGGCGGTCAGTTCCTGGACGGTTGGTGTCGGTCGTTGACCGTCCAGCGAGCCATTGCCGACTCTGCCGCTTGCCTTGACCGCCGACCGAACGCTCCTGATCGACCTGGGACGCACTTACAGCGAGGCCGCACGCCGGGCCTATCTGGAATGATCGACCGAATGAAGAATCAGGGGGCTGACGCCCCCCGCTCGCCACGGAGACCGCTGCCATGCCGCTAACCGCCGCCCCTACCGCCCCCGATGGCAACGTGTTGCGCCAACGCCTGGCCGCCCTGCGTCGCGGCCTGCGCCGCACGGCGATCCTTCGCGGCGTGAGCTGGCTGGTCCTTTCCACAGCGGCGACCGCCGTCGCCGTCTGTCTCCTCGACTTCCTCTGGCCGCTGGACAGCCTGGTGCGGGCCGTCGTCCTCGTCGCCTGGCTGGTCGGCGCCGGTTTGCTGTTCTGGCGCTTCCTCTACCGGCCGCTGTCCCAGCGCAGCGGACGACCTGTCGCTGGCCCTGCGCGTGGAGCAGCGCTTCCCGGCCCTCAACGACGCGCTGGCCAGCACGGTGCAGTTCCTCGACGCCCCGGACGGCGACGGGCGGCGACTCGGCCGCCCTGCGGCGCGAGGCGGTCAAGCGCACCCTCGCCCGCTCCAAGGGCTACGACTTCAACCGCGTCGTGGACGCCCGCGGGCTGCCCGCACCCTGGCCGGGGCCGCCCTGGCCGGCGCCGCCGCCGTGACGCTGCTTCTGCTCTTCCCGAAGCCGGCCCTGAGCGCCCTGGGGCGGTTGGTCAACCCGTTCAACAACCGCTCGCTGCCGCCGCAATCCAACCTGACGCTGATCCCGGACCCGCCGCCCGACCGCGTCGGCAAGGGAGAGTCCTACGAGATCAACGCCCGCGTCACCGGCGTTCTGCCGCCCAACGTCAAGGCGAAGATCATCGTGCGGATGGACTATGCGACCAAGGAGTTTTCGACCGACGTGACGCCCGACGGCGCCAAGGCCGCCCACATCTCCTTCCGCCTGGACAAGGTGGAGAGCGGCTTCCATTTCCGCGTCCACTACAACGACGCCGAGAGCAAGGAGTTCGCGGTCAAGGTGCTGCCGCCGCCCGTGCTGACGAATCTAGGCAAGGCGGCGTCGCCACAATTGCAGCTCTTCTATCCGCGCTATACCGGCCTGCCGTCGCCGCAGGAGCAGACGCCGGGCCAGGGCGACGTAGACGCGGTGCTCGGCACGTCCGTGGTCCTGCGGGCCGCCGCCGATCGGCCGTTGCGCACCGCCTGGGTCGATTATCCCGCCGTCCCGCAAACGGCGGCCGCGGCGCTGGGCGTCGCCGGCGCCTTGGCGTCCGCCCCCACCGCCCGGATTCGCGCCGCCGCCGAGCTGGACGACAGCCGCGCCTCGTTCACCGTCCGCTTCCAGCCCGGCCAGTCGGGCGTGTACGCCTTGCACTTCGAGGACGACACCGGCCTGGGCGCCACGCGCCTCTACGGCCTGACCGTGCGCGACGACCCCGCCCCTGTGGTCCAGCTGGATCGGCCGTCGAAATTACGCGACGTACTGAGCGTCCTGCCGACGGCGGTGCTGCCGTTGCAGGCGACGGCCGAGGATCCGCTGTACGGTCTGCGGTCGGTCTACCTGGAGTATCACCTCCAGGCCGACGGGGCGCCGAAGCAGCGGCTGACGCTGCACGACCCGGCGACGGCTGCCGCGGAGGTGCTGGCGCCGCTGACGGGTCCGGCCGTGCAGGCGGTCGCGCCGCCTCTGCGGCCGACCCGGCTGGAGTTCCGCCGCACCCTGGCGGTGGCGTCGCTGCGCCGGCCGGACGGCTCGACGCCGCGCGAGGGCGACGTGTTCCTGCTGCGGGCGACGGCCGACGACTGGGACGACGTATCGCCGGCCAAGGAGCCGGGCCGCAGCACCGAAATCGAAATCCGCATCGTCGGCCGCAACGACCTGGACCTCGCCGTCACTCAGGACGAAGGCGATCTGCAAAAGGAGCTGGCCCGGCTGCGCGAAAAGGAGTTGCAGGCGCTGCAGAAAGCGGAGGACGCCGAGGGCAAGCTCAAGGAGGTCGAGAAAATCCAGCCGAAGGAGGCCGACCAGAGCGACGAGGCGAAGAAACGTCGGGAAGAGGTCGAGAAACTCCAAAAAGAGGTCGGCGACGATCTGGTGCAGGCCCAGCAGCTGCAGCGCGAGATCGAGGAGGGCGTTTCCGACCCGAAGAACGGGGCGCGGCGCGGGCGCGGCGGCTCCTGGAGTCGGTGAAGGCGAACGGCGAGCCGCCGAACACGCCGCTGCGCGACCGCATGGAGCGGGCGGATCAGGAGCTGGGCCGCATCGCCGACAACGAGTTGCGGCAGATCGACCCAAAGCTGACGGAGGCGATGAAGGAGGCGGAGCTGCTCGACCCCAAGAACAAGGCGGAGCGGCAGGCGCTGCGGGAGGAGCAGCGGCGCGACCTGGAGCGTCAGGCGAAGGAGGCGGAGCAGGACGCCGCGCGGGCCGACGGCCGCGCCAGACGCCGCCAGGGACGCCGCGGAGAAGGACCGCCAGCATCAGGAAGCGGAGCAGGACCGCAAGCGGGCGACGGCCCTGCACAAGGAAGCGGAACGGCTGCACGCCGACGCCAACCAGGAGGCGCCGGCCGCCGCCCCCCGCGAGGACGTGGCCAAGGCCGAGGAGATGCAGAACGAGGTCGCCCGGACACTGAACGATCTGCAATCGTACAGCAGCACGCGCGAGGCGAAGGTCGAGGCCGGGCGCATCTTGCAGGAGCAGCGCAAATTGGAGACCGACGCCGCGAAGCTGCAAGACCTGCTGGGCAAGGACTCGAAGGACCTGACGGACGCGCAAAAGGCCCAGCTGGACGAACTGCGCGACAATCAGAAGCGGCTGGAGGAGCGCACGCAGCAGCTGCTCAGTCGGATGCGGCGGACAGCGGAGGGGCCGAAGGAGTTGGAGAAGCTGGCCGCGGATCAGGAGGAACTGCGGCAGGAGATCCAGGAGGCCAGGGGACCAAAGGAGCTGGAGCCGCTGGAAAAGACAGAGAAGGAGCTGGCGGAGCGGACGAAGACGGCGGCCGAGGAGATGAAGCGGCTCGGCGCCGAGAAGACGGCGGCCGCGCTGAAGAAGGCCGCCGACGCGATGGAGCGAGACGCCGAGCGGCTGAAGACCGGCCAGAAGCCGGAGAGCGACGACGCCCAGAAGGGTTTGCAGGACGCCCTGAATCAGAAGGATCCCGCCGGGGCGCGGGAGCTGAAGGAAGCCCTGGAAAAAGCCTTGCAGGCCGGCCCCGACAAGGACGAGGCCGGTCTTCAGGGCGACATGAAGAAGGCCGGCGAGGAACTGGCGAAGAACCAGCTCAACGACGCGAAGCAAGGACCAGGACCGGGCGGCGAACAAGCTTCAGGAGATGCTCGGACAGTTCCGGGCGCAGGAAGAGGGGCATCACGAGGACGACCTGGATCAGCTCGCCAAGAAGCTGGCCGAGAAACAAAAGGAGTTGGAGAAGCTGGCCGCGGATCAGGACGAATTGCAGAAGAAGATCAAGGATGCTAAGGATCCCAAGGATCTGGAGCAGCTGGCGAAGAAGCAGAAGGAGCTAGCGGCGCAGGCGAAGGCGGCGGCCGACGAACTAAAGCGGCTGGGCGCCGAGCGGGCCGGGGCCGCGGCGAAGCAGGCGGCCGATGCGATGGACCAGAACGCCGACAAGCTGGAGAAGGGTCAGAAGCCGGAGAATGACGGACCTGGCATTGGATCGTTTGCAGGACGCCCAGGACGAGGCCGACGACGCCCAGCAGGACGCGCAGGACCAGCTGGAGCGCGAGAAGCAGGCCCGCATCGCCGAGGAGGTGCAGGGCCTCAAGGAGCGGCAGGAGGCGTTGAACCAGGAAGCGGCGCGGCTGCACGAAACGCTGGCCCAGAACGAGGTGCGGCGCGACGTGCTGCTGAACAGCGTGGGCGGATTGCGGGATGCGCAAAATGGCCTGGCCGGCGAGACGGAGGCGCTGGCGAAGAAGGAGCTGGCCGACGCGCCGGTGCTGCTGCGGCTGTTGCTGCGCGCGTCCGAGTCGATGACCGACGCCGGCAACCGGCTGGACGAGGGGATGCGAGCGAAGCCGGCGTCGATCGGCGACGCGGCCATGCAGGCCCAGCAGGACGCATCGCACCGGCTGACGCTAGTGGCTGGACGCGCTGAAGTCGCAGGATCCGGCCTTGCCGCAGTCCGGTGGGCAGGCCGGCCGGCCGGGGCGGCGACCCGGCGACGCAACCCGACGACGTGCCGCCGGTGGCGCAGCTGAAACTGCTGCGGGCGATGCAGAAGGAAGTCAACGACCGCACGGCCGCGTTCCAGAAGGACCATCCCGACCCGGCGAAGTACGGCGATAAGGAAAAAGCGGAGCTGGAGAACATCCAACGGGAGCAGCAGGACGTCATTGATTTGGTGGAGGAGTTCCGCCATCCGGCGCCGATGAAGAACGACGAGGAGAAGAAGTGATACGGCGAGCGGGGTTGCGTAAGCGCCCCGAGAGAGCGGGCACTCGGGTCGCTTACGCAACCCCGCTCGCCTCCGGATTCGCTTTGGTCCGCCTGGCATACGCTGTATAGTGGGATGTAGGGTCGGCCGTTCCCCAACCGAGGACGCACGATGTACCGAATCGCTTCCCTGATCGTGGCCGGATTGGTCATGGCGGGCCTGGCCGTCTATGCGGAGCCGCCGGCTGACCCCGGCGACGACCCGCCCATGCTCAAGAAAAAGGGGGCACCGGACGTCGATGATTCGGGCCTCAAGGCCCCGGCAGACGACAAGGACAAAGAAAAGGACAAGAAACCGGACGCCCCCAAGCCGGACGGCGACAAGCCCGCCGAAAAGGCCAAGCCGCGGCCCGACGCCGATGAAGTCCTGAAGGACGTGACCAAGAGCATGCACGCGGCCGAGGAGCATCTAGCCAAGAAGGAGCTGGGCGACCCGACGCGGCAGGCGGAAGAGGATGCTCTCAAAGGTCTCGATTCTCTCATCGACCTGGCCGATAATCCGCCCGACGACCCGGACGACAAGGATAAGCAGAACAACAGCAAGGATAGCAAGGACGACAAGAATAACAAATCGAGCAATCAGGGGAGCAAGGACCAGAAGGACAACTCGTTCCGCCGGGAAACCGGACGCTTCCCGCGCGCCCGGCGACAAGTCGGGGTCGTCTCGGTCGAGCCGGCCGGGCCAGAGGCGCCGGCATTCCCGGAAGGGCCAGGGCAAGAGCGGGATGCAGCCGAAGTCCGGCGACCAGACCTCCGGTGAGAAGCAGTCGGGGATGCAGGGCGATCAGCAGTCGCAGGATCCGGCGAACGGCAAGAGCAACAACGGCGGCAACGGCGTCGGCAAGGGCGGCAATGATCCGCAAATGAAGGATCCCAACGCCGATCTGTACAAGGACGTGTGGGGCCACCTGCCGGAGACGCTGCGGGCGGAGATGAACGCCTACTCCAACACCAAGGGCTTCATGCCGGAGTACGAGGCGCTCGATTAGCCGCTATTACAGCAACATCGCCGAGCAGGGCCGGCGCAAGGGGGACTGAGCCATGTGGACGCGGCGTCAATTCGTGTCGCGCGGCGTGCTGGGGATGCTCGGCCTCGGCGGCGTCTGTCTAGCCATGCCCGGCGACGTCGCCCGGCGGCGACGACAAGGAAGCGCTGCCGGACGGCTCCGCCTCCAAGGGCATGATCACGCCGCAGACCGACCAGGCCGTCAAGAACGGATTGGCCTTCCTCGCCTCGCACCGTAACCGTAACGGCTCGTTCGGTACCAACGGCTACACCGGCAACGTGGCGGTCACGAGCCTCGCCGCCCTTGCGTTCATGGCCGCCGGCAATCAGCCCAACCGCGGGCCGTACGGCCGCATCGTCACCGACGCCCTACGCTTCGTCCTCAGTCAGGAAAACCGCGACCGCTTCCATCCCGGCTTCCTGCACAATCCCGACGGCACGCCGCACGGTCCCATGTACGGCCACGGCTTCGGCACGCTCTTCCTGGCCGAGGTTTCGGGCATGGTGCAAGACGCCGCCCTGAGCGACGAGGTGAACGCCAAGCTGCACCGGGCCGTCAAGCTCATCCTCGACAGCCAGAACTCCGAGGGCGGTTGGCGCTACGACCCCGAGCCGCGCTCGCCGCCGCACGACGCCGACATCTCGGTCACGATTTGCCAGATCATGGCCCTGCGCCGCCCGCAACGTTGGGATCACCGTCCCGAAGGCCAAGGTCGATCGCTGCGTCCAGTACGTCATGGCCTGTCAGGACCGACAAGACGGATATTTCCGCTACCAAACCACCGGAGGCGGCGGTACGGGGCCGGAGGCTTTCGCGCGGACGGCCGCCGGCGTGGTCGCGCTCTACAGCGCCGGCTACTACCTCAACACGGACACGACGCAGATCAAGGACCGGGACGAGCAGCGGCGGGCCTCGGACGCGATCCGCGGCATCAAGCTCGGCCTGGATTTCATGCAGAAAAACCGCCCCATCGGTGGGCCGATGAACCACCTCGACATCCACTACTTCTACGGCCACTATTACGCCA
Organism: uncultured Planctomycetaceae bacterium; assembly: GCA_963771935.1. Taxonomy (GTDB): domain Bacteria; phylum Planctomycetota; class Planctomycetia; order Gemmatales; family Gemmataceae; genus UBA4732. The sequence goes on from CAVYVK010000003.1 coordinate 226,334, forward strand.
CGCAGGCGATGTGGGCGGCCGGCGGCGACTACTGGAAGGACTGGTATCCGTTCATCCGCGACGAGCTGGTCGGCCGTCAGTACAACGACGGCTTCTGGGTGGACGGCATCTGCATTCACTACGCCACGGCCATGGCCTGCATCATCCTTCAGGTCCCCAACAACTACCTGCCCATCCTGCAACGATGAGTCCCACCGCGGCGCTTGCGCTGATCCTTTGCGCCCCCTGGCTCACGCCGACGACGCCCCGCCGGTTTTGGTCGTTCGCACGGCGGACGGCAAGTCGGTCGAAGGCGGCTTGCGTGAACTCGGTCCCGATTGGACCATCCGCGTCGGCGGCGCCTCCGTGGACGGGGCCGACGTTCTGACGCTGCGCCGCGCTGACCGGCCGCTGCCGCCGCCGTCCGCCGAGGCGCAGCTCTTGCTGGCCGGAGGCGACTCCATTCCGGTGAACACGAACCCGAAGGAAGGCCCGCGACTGATCGGCGACCGCATTCATTTCCTGTGCCCTTGCCTGGCGGGCGGCGCGGATGCGAGCGTGCCGCTGTCGGCCGTGTCGGCGATCTGGTACGGCGGCACGGTCGGCGAGTCGCCGGAACGCCTGCGTCGGCGGCTGGTCCGGGAAACCCGCAAGCGCGACGTGGTGCTGCTGAAAAACGGCGACGTGCTGGAGGGCGTACTCACGGCCCTGGACGCAAGCGGGGTCACGATCGAGGTGGACCGGCGACCCGTGACCGTGGACGTCCATCGAACGGCCGCGGTCGCTCTGAGCAGCGATCTGACGGAGGCGCCGAAACCCCAGGGAGTGTACGGCCGCCTGATTCTGGACGCGCCCGGCGACCGCGACCTGGACGGCGCCCGGCTGTCGCTGGCCTCGGCCCGCTGCACCGACGGCGCGACGCTGACCGGGACCACGCTGTTCGGCGCCGCGCTGAGCGTGCCGCTGGCGAAGGTCGCCGCCCTCGACCTGTTCGGGGGCAAGGCGGTCCACCTCTCGGAATTGAAGCCCAGTCGATACGATTACTTTCCCTACCTGGATGAGCGTTGGGAGTGGTCGCGCGACGCCGACGTGACCGGCCTCGACCTGCGCGTGGCCGGCTCGACCTATGACCGCGGCGTCGGCCTGCACAGTCGCAGCCGGCTCAGTTACGCTGTGCCGAAGGACGGCCGGCGCTTCGAGGCGGTGGTCGGCCTGGACGACCGCACCGGCCGCGAGGGCAGCGTCCGCGTCCGGGTGCTGGCCGACGGCAAGCCGCTGGACCTGGGCGGCGACCGCGAGTTGACGGCCGATGCTCCGCTATCCGTCCGCGTGGACGTGGCCGGGGCGAAGGAGCTGACGCTGGAAGTGGACTTCGGCAAGGGCGGCCCGGTGCAGGATCACGTCGATTGGGTGGACGCCCGATTTGTGAAGTAACCGTGGGGCAGGATGCCAATCCTGCTGCTTGGGACAGGCAGGATTGGCATCCTGCCCCACGCATTCGAGGTTCTCCCCATGAACGCCTCCTATCTTGCGGAGCAATTCGCGGCCGCGCTGCCCTACGACCGCTACGTCCAGACCGGGACCGAAGAGCAGCAGCGGCGCTGGCGGCAGGTCCACGACGCGGCCGGCCTGACCGATGCTCAGAAGCAGCTCATCGGAGGCTTCGTCCGCGACCTGAAAATCCTGGTCGTCAGCGGCGTCTGGTGCGGCGACTGTGTACAGCAGTGCCCGCTGCTGGCCCGCATCGCCGAGGCCGATCCGGAGCGGATCGACCTGCGCTTCGTGGACCGCGACGAACACCGCGACCTGACCGACCGCGTCCGCATCAACGGCGGCGACCGCGTGCCGGTGGCCTTGTTCCTGGCCGAGGACCATGAACTCTGCGCCGTCTTCGGCGACCGTACGCTGCGACGTTATCGCGCCCTGGCCGTGCGGCAGTTGGGGCCATCGTGTCCGACCGGCATCGTTCCGCCCGACCAGGACGAAATGGCGGCGACGCTACAGGACTGGCTCGACGAGGTGGAGCGCGTGCAGCTGATGCTGCGACTGAGCGCCCGCCTCCGCCAGAAGCACGGCGACTGAACCCGATACGACGATTTTCGGGTTCCCCATCCGGTCCCCGATTTGCTAAGACTATTTGGGACGGGCCGTATTCTCCACTCGCGCCGCCCATTCCCTGGCGCGGCCAGATGTTCGTGGGTCGTCGGAGCGATTGAAGGAATGACACAACACGGGGAACCCAAGGCGGAAGTCCAGGTGCTGCACAAAGGCGACTTCACCGCGAAGGCGCGGCTCCTCTTTATTTCGGCGTTGGCCTTTATCGTTGGGGCCGCATGTGCGGTTGTGGCCTGGGTCTTGCTGCGGCTGATCTTCTTCTTCACGACGCTTTTCTACTCCGGGCGAATCTCCTTCGAGCAAACCTTCCCCTGGCAAGGGGACATCTTCCACAACGACACCCTGTTCTGGCTGTCCGTACTCATTCCGGTCCTGGGCGGTCTGATCGTCGGCCTCATGGCGCGGTTCGGCTCCGACCGCATCCGTGGCCACGGCATACCGGAAGCGCTCGAAGCGATCCTCATCGGCGGCAGCCGCATGTCGCCCAAGGTGGCCGTCCTCAAGCCCCTGTCGTCGGCCATCTCCATCGGCTCCGGCGGCCCGTTCGGCGCCGAGGGGCCGATCATCATGACCGGCGGCGCCCTGGGCTCCATCATCGCCCAAATCTTCAACCTCACCTCCGCCGAGCGCAAGACCCTCCTGGCGGCGGGGGCGGCCGGCGGCATGACCGCCACGTTCAACACGCCCATCGCCGCCGTGCTGCTGGCCGTCGAGCTGCTCCTGTTCGAGCTGAAGCCGCGCAGCCTGATCCCGGTAGCCGTCGCCTGCGCCGTGGCCGCCGCCCTGCGGCCGCTTCTGCTCCCGGTGGGGACGTACATTCCCGACCCCTACATCCACTCCGCGCCGGTGTCGTGGCAGGCCGTCGCCTGCGCCGCCGCGGTCGGCCTGTTCGTCGGCGTTTTCGCCCTGGTCCTGACCCTGGCCGTCTACACCACGGAGGACCTCTTTCATCGCCTGAAGAAGGTCCACTGGATGTGGTGGCCGGCGATCGGCGGCGTCATCATCGGCGTCGGCGGTCTCTTCCAGCCGCGCGCCCTCGGCATCAGCGCCGACGTGATCACGGACCTGCTGCACGACAAGTTCAGCGGCGTCCTCGTGGCGGTGCTCGTGCCGCTGCTCCTGGTGAAGGCGGTCATCTGGTCCACGTCGCTGGGGTCCGGCACGTCCGGCGGCGTGCTGGCGCCGTTGCTCATGATCGGCGGCGGCGTGGGCCTGCTCGTCGGCTCCGTCGTGCCGCCGGAGATCGGCGACGGCCCGCTGTGGGCGCTGGCCGGCATGGCCGCCATGATGGGCGGCGCCATGCGGGCGCCGCTCACCGGCACGGTCTTCGCCCTGGAGTTGACGCACGATATCAACACCTTCCCGGCCCTGCTCATCGCCTCCATCGTCTCCTACGGCTTCACCGTGCTGGTGATGAAGCGGTCGATCCTGACGGAGAAGGTGGCGCGCCGTGGCTACCATATGACCTATGAATACTCCGTTGATCCGCTGGAGATGGTTTCCGTCCGCGAGGTGATGACATCGGACGTGACGACGGTCCCGGCGAGCACCCCGGTCAAAAAGGTGCTGCACGACTACTTTCTCGGCGCCGACGGCAAGGGCCATCAGGCCTATCCGGTGGTGGACGCCGACGGCCAATTGCTGGGCGTCATCACGCGGCGCAACCTGCTGGAAGATTGGGTGACGGCCAGCCTGAGCAAGCCGGACCAGGCCGCGGCGGGCGAGGATGTGATCATCGCCTACGACCTGATTCACCGGGAGCCGATCAGTATTTCGCCGTGGGAGTCGTGCCGCACGGCGGCGGAACGCATGGCGGAGCATGGCGTCGGCCGCCTGCCGGTGGTGGCGGCGGATCAGCCCAAGAAGGTGATTGGAATGATCACGCGGAGCGACCTGCTCAAGCCGTGCGCCCGCAGCGTGGAGGAAGAAGGCAAGCGCGAGCGGTTCATCGTCATCGGCGGGCCGCCGAGGTGAAAGGCCGTTTCACCGTTTCAAAACCAGGCGAGCGGCGGGGTTTATCCTCGCCGTTTGGTCGCAACCCGCCGTGGGAGCGAAAACCGCCGGGATAAACCCGGCGGCTCGCCGATTTTGAAATCGCTTCTAAACAAGGTCTTACTTGTTCACGTTCTTGCTCGGCCCGGCCTTGACGACGATGGTTTGGTCGGTCGCCGAGGTCGGGCGCTCGCCGTAGGCCGGGTAGACGATCTTGCCCGCGACCTTGAACGACGCCGACGCAGGTTTGGCGTCGATCGGGAGCGGGACCGCCGGCGGGTCGGCGCTGGGCATCGGGGCCGGGATGCGCGGGCCGCCGTCATAGGGGAAGGTATTCACGTCGGCCGGCGGCGGCATGATCGGCGGCGAAGAACCATCCAGCGGCGGCGGCAGGGTTTCGGCGGTCGATTGCTGGGCGACCGCGCTCCGCGTGATGCTCAGGTTGGCATAGGGCGCCGAGACGGAGGCGCCGCCGGTCGGGTAGAGGCACGGGTCGCTGTAGTACGCCGGCGACGCGTAGTACCCCGGCGACGAATAGTAGAGGTACGGTGCGTAGTAGTAGGAGCCGTAGAAGCTGCCGTAGCCGTAGTAGCGTGGGAAGTACCCATAGCGGCGGTAGCCGTAGAAGTTACGGTAGCCGTAGAAGTTACGGTAGCCGTAGAAGTTGCGGTAGCCATAGCCGCCACGGTAGCCATAGCCGCCACGGAAGCCATAGCCGCCACGGAAGCCCCCGCCATAGCCGCCATGGAACCCCCCGCCATGGCCGCCGCCCCGGCCGACGTCGATCGTGTCGGCCCCTCGGCCGTTGTCCGTCAGTCGCACGGTCGGGACGTCCGCCGCCCCGCGTGGGAGGTTCAGCTTCTGCACGTCGCCTGCGCGGACGGGCAGCGCGAAGACCGCGCAGGCCGCGGCCAGCAGGCCCGCCATGAACCCTTTGCCGAGCATGTCATGCCCTCTGAAGAAGATGGGATGGACTCACCGCACCTCGTCCTGAAACGGCGGAGTCCGCTGGCGTGCCGTTTGGGATGATTGTAACGCCGCCCAGGGGGCAAAGTCAAATGTCTCCTTTCGTCCGGCGCGTCCCCGCTTACAATAGCCGCGAGATTCCCCCGAACCCACCCGGAGCCGCCGACCGTGGACCTCCCCCTCGTCGTCCCGCTGCGTCAGACCGCCCCGCAACCCGTCGTCGCCGACGTGGCCGCCGAGGCGCGGCGGCAGTGGTCCGGCTCGCGCTTCGCCGGCCGGGTCCGAAGCGGCGACCGCGTCGCGGTGGCCGTCGGCAGTCGCGGCGTCGCCAACCTGGCCGCGCTGGTCCGGGCCACGCTCGACTTCCTGCGCGACCGGGGGGCCAGGCCGTTCGTCGTGGCGGCGATGGGCAGCCACGGCGGCGCGACGGCCGAGGGACAGCGACAATTGCTCGCCGAATACGGCGTGAGCGAGGCCGCGCTCGGCGTTCCGGTGAAGACGGACATGGACGCGGAGCGCGTCGATGGCGAGGGCGAGCCGGTCTTCTGGGACCGCAACGCCCTGGCGGCGGACCACGTCGTCACGATTTCCCGCGTCAAGCCGCACACGGACTTCCGCGGCCGGTTCGAGAGCGGCGTCGTGAAGATGCTGGTGATCGGCCTGGGCAAGCGCGACGGGGCGGCCCAGCACCACCGCTGGGGCGTGCGCGGCCTGCGCGACCTGATGCCGGAGACGGCCCGTGTCCTCCTGGAAAAGACGCCGTTCCGGGCCGGCCTGGCCGTCCTGGAGAACGCCCACGAGCAAACGGCCCGCCTTCAGGTGGTGGACCGCGACGAATTGCTGGACGTGGAGCCGCGCCTGCTGGAAGAGGCGCGGGGCTTGATGGGCCGGCTGCCGTTCGAGCAGCTCGACCTGCTGGTGATCGGCGAGATCGGCAAGAACTATAGCGGATCGGGAATCGACCCGAATGTGGTGGGCCGGCTGCTGATGGAGACGCAGCCGGAGGCGTGGTCGCCGTGCATCACGCGCATTTGCGCCTGGACCTGTCGCCGGAGAGCCACGGCAACGGCGTCGGCGTGGGGATCGCCGACCTGACGACCGATCGGCTGCTGGCGTCGATCGACCCGGCGCCGTTCCGCATGAACAAGCTGACGGCGTGCTTTCTGTGCCGGTCGAAGCTGCCGATCGCCTTCCCGACGGATCGGGAATGTATCCGAACCGGCGTCGAGACGTGCTGGCAGCCGCTGCCGGATCGGCTGCGCATGGTCGTGATCCCGAACACGCTGGAGCTGTCGGAGCTGTGGGCGTCGCCGGCCGTGGCGGAGGAGGCGCGGCCGCACCTGAAGGTCGAGGGCGAACCGCGACCGCTGCCGTTCGACGTGACGGGAAATCTGCGGCAGGAGGAATTGTTTCCGCACAGCGTTCGGGGGCGCAGGACGCCGCTGTCGGAGCCGCGACCGTAAGGGAGCGGATGGAGCGAAAACCGCTCCCTTACGGTCGCGGCTCCGACAGCGGCGCTCTCAACGGCCGCCCCGGATCCTCCGCACCTCGTCGGCGTACTTTTCCAGGTCCTTGTAGTCATTCCGCCAGGTCGTGTACATGTAGCCGCGCACGCCGTCCACGCCGCGGGCCGCCTCCGCCCAGCGGCCAACCTCCGCCTTCACGTCGTCCGTGTCGTAGTAGCCGGCGATCATCTGGCGATGGCCCCGCCCCGCGAAGAACTTCAGTGAATCCGCCGCCTTGCCGGAGTTCCAGTTGGCGATAATCACCGACTTATCCAGCCCCTCCCACGACTTCGCCAGCGTACCGCCGACTAGGTAGTAATGGTCCACGGCGTTGTGGTAAGGGTCGAACATGTCGCTCCAGTCAATCACCTCCGCGTCCGGGGCGACCGTGTGCAGGATCTTGAGACAGCGACGGGCGTTGTCGGCCAGCAGTCCGCCGGCCGTCAGGCCGCGGCCCTTGCATAATTCGCACTGGTTCGCCAGCCGCAGCTCGTCGTGGCTCAGGAAGAACTTCTTCGGATGGAACGTGTCGTTGAGCCGCTTGACGGTGTCCTCGAAATATTTGAACACGTCGTCATCCGTCAGACAGCAAGCGACGGCCCCGTCGTAGATGGTCTGGGTGTGGTAGAAGGAAACCTTGAGGCGGTCGCCCTCGTGAATACGCGAGCCTTCGGCGAGGACCAGCGGCGAGGCGGCGTGGTAGACGTCGTAGCCGCCGCGCCACGGCACCTCGCCCATGAGCGGATCGACCCAGCGCTTGTAGTCCTTGCCCTCCGTGTACTCGATGGCGCCGTCCGTCGCTGGTCACGCGCACGGGGCAGCCCTCGCGGCGCAGCAGATTGACGCCGCCGACCGGCCGCATGTCGATGTCGTCCATCCAAAATGTCCCCTTCCGGCCGCCCCACAGGCCGACGGAGACGGTGACGCTCTCGTTGTCGAGGCTGTTGAAAACGACGTGGTGCTGCGTCCAGTCCTCGGTCGCCTGGACGCCGAGAAAGGCGTAGTTGAGTTCATGGCCGTCGGGCGCCAGGACAGCGACGTGCAGATCGCCGACCGGCTCGACGTCGCGGGTCCGCAGCCACAGACTGATGTGGTACTGCCGCCAAGGCTGGACGGCGACCTTCTTCATGGCGCGGGCGTTGCCGCCCTCATTGCCGGCCTTGAAGTTCTCCAGGCGCAGCGACCGCCGGCCGCCGTGCTTGACCTCCTCGTCGGGGAAGGTGGATTTGCCCGGCCCGTCCACGTAGTCCCAGCCGGCGGGGGCGTCGCCTTTGAACGTCTCAAAATCTCCCATGGGGAGCATGTTGGCGTCGTCGGCGGGGACCGCCTTGCCGTCGTGGACGACGAAGGGGCAGTCGCGCACGGCGATCCCCTCCGCCAGGTTGGGGTCGTTCTGCAAGAGATCGTTGGAGTAGCCGAACGACGTGGTCATGGGGATGATCTCGACGCCGGCCTCCTCGGCGGCTTTCACGGCGCGGCGGAGGTTGTCGTAATAGTTCTTCGGCCGGTCGCCCATGCGGCCGAACTTGGTGTCGGTGACGACGACGGCGTTGTAGCCCGCCTTGCCGGCCCGGCGGATCAGCTCGACGAGGCGGTCGCCCTCCTGGTCCACCTGGAAATTGACCGGGGCGTAGACCCACAGCCAGGGCGAGTCGGCCGGCGCCGCATCGCCCTGCGCGGGACCAGACCATTCGGCGGCGGCCCAGGCGAGCAGTCCCAGGGCGACTACAGCGATCCACCATCTCTTCATAACGATGCTCCTTGAATTCGTCGAAAAACAACGGCCTACCGCTCCGTTATCCTATTCATCCGCAGAAACTCCTCCGCCCAGCGATAATGATCGAGCAGTCCCGCCGTCGGCCGGCCCAGGATGTGGTACGCCACGAACAGCGCCTCCACCGACGCCAGGCCGTTGTCGGGGTCCGTGCCCTGCTTTGACGATGCGCGGGTAGGCCGTGCGCCAGCCGCTCAGCGACCGCGGCGGCACGTCCGCGAAGTTGCGCGTCATCGACGCCGCCCAGCGCCAGCTGCCGTCCAGCAGCAGCAGGCCTGACGCCGCATCGGCTGCCGTCAGCGGCGGCCCGTCCGCCGACAGCCGGACATAGCCGTCCAGGGGCGGGCGCTGTCGCACCGGGTACGGCAGGAACATCAGGTCCGGCCGGCCGCGTAACGGCAGGACGGAACATTTCCGTGGGTTTTCGCGCGGGTGGCGGACGATCACGGTCGGCGGATAGACCAGGCTCATGCGTGCGAACCTGCGGCGGGCGCTTGAAAGCGGCGGGCGACGGCCTTAGTATAACAATATGCGGCGGATTCGCCCCGATTTCGCCGGAAAGGAGACTTATGCACCTTGAACTCAAGTACTGCGCGATGTGAAACTACGAGCCGCAGGCCGTCAGTCTGACGACCAAACTGCTCACCACTTACAAACAACAGATCCAGGATTTGAAGCTGATTCCGTCGAAGGGCGGCTGCTTCGAGCTGAGCGTCGACGGCGAGTTGATCTACTCGAAGCTGGAGGCCGGCAAGTTCCCCGACGAGAAGGCCATGATCGACGCCGTGGGGGGCCGGCTGAAGACGCGCTGACCGTCGGAGCCGCGACCGTAAGGGAGCGGTCTTCTCCCCCGCTCCCTTACGGTCGCGGCTCCGACGCGGTCGGCCGATCTCCTGGACTCCGAAGGACGACCCATGCTTTTCTTCGGCCGGAAGAAGCGCCTGACCGACTACGCTTCCTGCGCGGGTTGAGCGGGCAAGATTCCCCCTCAGGGGATTGCGCAGGTTCTGCGCAGCCTACCGCGAAGCACCGACGCCAACCTCCTGGTCGGCACGGAGACGCACGACGACGCCGGCGTCTACCGAGCTGACCGAGGAGTTGGCGATCGTCCAGACCATCGACTTTTTCCCGCCGGTGGTGGACGATCCGTTCGTTTACGGCCAGATCGCCGCCGCCAACGCCCTCTCCGACGTGTACGCCATGGGCGGCGCCCCAAAGACGGCCCTCAATCTGGTCGGATATCCCGACGATAAAGACCCCGAATTGATCTGGTTGGCCGACATCCTGCGCGGCGGGGCCGAGCGCTGCGCCGCGGCCGGCGCCGTCATCGTCGGCGGCCACACCGTCCGCGACAAGGAAATCAAGTTCGGCATGGCCGTCACCGGCCTGATCCATCCGCAACGCATCCTCACCAACGCGGCGGCGCGGCCCGGCGACAAGCTGGTGCTGACCAAGGCGCTCGGCACCGGCTTCGTGACCACGGCCGCCAAGGCCCAGGAGTGCCCGGAGGAAACGCTGCGGGCGGCGTGCGCGAGCATGATCCAGCTCAACGACGTCGGCCGCGACGCCATGCTGGAGGCGGGCGCCCATTCGGCCACGGACGTAACCGGCTTCGGCCTGGCCGGCCACGCTTTCGAGATGGCCGAGGGGAGCAAGACCACGCTGATCTTCGAGCTGCGGCGGCTGCCGCTGCTGCCGGGGGCGGCGGCGCTGGCCCAGAAGCGCTTCCTGACGCGGGCCAGCGCCACCAACGCGGCCTACGTCAAGGCGGGGCTGCGCATCGAGGGCAAAGTCGATCCGCTTCGACTGGAATTCTTCCACGACGCCCAGACCTCCGGCGGCCTGCTCATCAGCGTGGCGGCCGAGAAGGCCGAGGCACTGGCGGAAAGCGCCCGCAAGCGCGGCGCGCCTACGCCTGCGTCGTCGGCGAAGTCATGCCGCGCGGCGACACGGCGCTCGTCGTGCGGCCGTGAATCGTTCGGGGTTCATCGCACCACCGGATAGAACGCCGCCAGCCGATCCGGGTGGACGCCGCCGGCGGCCAGGGCCGTCAGCGTCCAGTTCCGCAGCGTCTGGCGAACGACGCCTTGCCGTTGCCAGCGGCGCGGGGACACGAAGATGCGCCGAGGCGCCACCACCATCCGCCCCTGGCGCAGCGTCTTGCTGAGGAACACGTCCTCCATGAGACGCAGCAGCGGAAAGCCTCCGCTGCGCTCGAACCGGCGGCGCTCGACGAACAAACCCTGATCGCCATATACCAATCCCGTCAGCCGCACGCGGGCCGTGGCGCAGGCGTCGATCAGGTGGTAGACCAGGCCGGGGGCCGTCACCGTCATGCGAAAGCACCCCGCCGCAACATGGTGCCTCGCCAGGCACTTCTCGGCCGCCCGGAGAGCGCCCGCTTCGAGGGTGCAGTCGGCGTGCAGGAACAGCAGCACGTCGCCGGTCGCGTGGGCGGCGCCAAGGTTCATCTGGGCCGCCCGGCCGCGCGGGCCTTGCAGCACGCGGTCGGCCTCCCTGGCCGCCTCGACTGTCCCGTCGGCGCTGCCGCCGTCCACTACGAGGATCTCATAAGGATTTTCACTGCGGACGGAGCGGAGCGTTTCGGCCAGGCAAGCCGCCTCGTTCAGCGCGGGGATGACGACGGAAATGCTCATACGGGATGGCCGATATGCAACCTCGCGTGCTGGGTCTGTTCACCAAATGGCCGTCGCCCGGCGCCGTCAAGACGCGCCTGGCGGACGGCGATCCCGATTGGGGAGCGTTGGTCGCGCGGGCCTTCCTGCTCGACACGATGCACCGTCTCGCGGCCGTGGACGCGCGCCGGTTGCTGGCGTTCGCCCCCGCGGATCGGGAAGCAGACTTCGCCGCGATCACGGCCGGCCGCTTCGCCCTCACGCCGCAGGCGGACGGCGACCTCGGCCGACGCCTGATCGCGTTCGTCGATCGGCGGCTGGCAGAGGGGGCGCAGGCGGTGGTAGTGGTCGGCGCCGACAGTCCGACGCTGCCGGTGGAGTACGTCGATCGGGCGTTCGCCGCACTGGAGCGCGCCGACGTGGTGCTGGGGCCGGCCACGGACGGCGGGTATTACCTCGTCGGCTGCGGCCCAACCCGTCCGCCGATCTTCGACGGCGTCGCCTGGGGCGCGGCGACCGTACTGGCGGATACGACAGCGGCGTTGGCCGATCCCCGATGGCGGTTGTCGGTGCTGCCGCCGTGGTACGACGTGGACACGCCCGACGACTGGACGATGCTGTGCGGTCACCTGGCCGCCCTCCGCCGCGCCGGCGTCGATCCGGGCGTACCGTACACCGAGGCGCTGGTCCTCAACCGAGGCGAGCGGCGCGGCGTCAGCCCGCCGTGACACGAAAACACGGCGGGCTGACGCCGCGCCGCTCGCCTTCACTCGTCGCCGAGCTGCACCAGAAACGCCAGCTGTTCCAGCTGCACCGTCAGATCGACCGACACCACGCTCACCCCGGACGGCGGACGCAGCACGCCGGGGGCGAACGTCAACAGGCCGCGCACCCCCGCCGCCGCCATTGCGTCCGCGGAAGCCTGCGCCGCCTCGGCCGGCACCGTCAACACGCCCAGTTCCACCCCCAACGCCGGCAGCAGTCGCGCCATCGCTTCGGGAGGATGCACCTCCAGACCGTCGATGCGCTGACCGACCTTGGCCGGGTCCGCGTCGAACAGGGCGGCCACCCGAAAGCCGCGTTCCGTGAAGCCGCGATAGCGCAGCAGCGCCCGGCCCAGGTTGCCCACGCCGGCCAGCGCCACTCGCCATTCCCGATCGACGCCCAGCGCATGGCGAATCGCCGCCGCCAGCTCCGGCGCCGCATATCCGACGCCCGGATGGCCGAGGTGGCCGAGATACGCCAGGTCTTTCCGTACCTGGGCGTCGGTGACGCCCAGCGCCTCGCCCAGCGCGCCGCTGGACACCTTCGTCGCCCCTTCGCGCAGCAACGATTCCAGTCCCCGCAGGTACAGACTCAACCGGCCGACGCTGGCCCGCGACAGGCGCGGTTCGGTCCCCTCTCCGTCTTTGCTCATGGTCTCGCTCAGTCTAGTCGGGGCCGGGAGGACGGTCAAGCGAACAGAGTGAGGAGTGAGGAGTGAGGAGTGAGGAGCGTGTGGACGACAAGGATTCGTCAGGATAGAAACACTTCGGCGACTCCTCACTCCTCACTCCTCAATCCGCATGGCAACGCCGACTCCTGACATCATTGCCGAGATTCCCCGCCTGGCCGCCCCGCGACCCGGACGCCAACAAGGGCGACTTCGGCCGCGTCGTCCTGGCCGCCGGCAGCCGCGGCATGTCCGGGGCCGCCGTCCTGTGCGCCTCCGCCGCCCTCCGCGGCGGCGCGGGACTCGTCCGCCTCGCCCTCCCCGCCGGCATCCTCCCCATCGCCGCGACCGCCAACCCCTGCTACATGACCGTGCCCCTGCCGGAAGACGACCACGGCCGACTCGCCGCCGCCGCCGCGCCGGACCTTGTCGCCCTGCTCGGCCAAAACACCGCCGCCGGCCTCGGTCCCGGCCTGGGACGCGGCGATGGCGTCTCGGCCGTCGTCCGCGCGGTCCTGGAACAGACGACTTTACCTCTCGTTCTTGACGCCGATGGCCTCAACGCCCTGCCGCCGCTGCTCGACCGGCTCAAGCGCCGCGGCGGCCCGACCGTGCTGACGCCGCACCCCGGCGAGTTCGGCCGGCTGATCGGCGCGGACGCCGCCGCCGTGCAGGCGAATCGCCAGGAGCTGGCCGTCCGCTTCGCCGCCGAACATAGCGTCGTCCTGGTGCTGAAAGGCCGACGCACCGTCGTCACCGACGGCCGCCGCGTCTATATCAATCAAACCGGCAATCCCGGCATGGCCACCGGCGGCACAGGCGACGTGCTGACTGGGCTGACCGCGGCGCTGCTCGGTCAGGGGCTGGAACCGTTCGCCGCCGCTCAGCTGGCCGTCTATCTGCACGGCCTGGCCGGCGACCTGGCGCGACATCCTCGGCGAAACCTCTCTCATCGCCACGGACCTGCTCGACCATCTGCCGCAGGCGTTCCGCGCCCATCGCCATTGACACGGAACGCCTGCCATGCGACTTTACGCACATTCTGTATTTCCCCCGCAGGGCCGTTGAACATGAATCTGTTGTGTCCGAACTGTCAGAAGCCGCTGAGTGTGCCGGAACAGTACGCCGGCCAGCCGATGCGCTGCCCGTTGTGCGCCGGCACCTTCACCGTTCCGGCGCTGCCGCAGTCGTCGGCGCCGCCGCCCCCGCCGCCCCCACCGCCACCGCAAGAACCCCGGCTAGCGCCGCCGCCGCCGCCCGACGTGTACGGCGTCCATGACGCCGCGCCGCCGCCCCCGCCGCCCGTCATGGATCTGCCGGAAGTGCAGATAATACCCGACGCCGGCAAGCCGTCCCCGCCGCGGGCGCCCGGCGCACCGGCGGCCGCCTTCACCGAGGAACAGCCCACCTACCCGGTCACGCCGCCGCCGGAAGGCTACCAGCGAAAGCACAGCATCTGGTTCAGCCCGAAGGTGCTGCAGTACGTCGCGCCGGCAGCGGTGCTCCTCGTCTTCGTGCTGAGCTTCTTCGCGTGGACCGGCGTCTACCCTGGCGGCGTCGCCGATGTCACGCAAAACATGTGGCAGGCCGCCTTCGGCGGGTACAGCGTCGATACCGACATCGGCGATCCGTTCGCAACCAAGGAGGAAGAGCGGGGTATCTTCGCTAAGATGCCCGAAGATGTCAAACCCGCCGCTCCGGGCCTCAACATCCTCCTGTTGTTCTACTTGCTGCTGTTCATCGTGACGCTCCTGATCACGGCCGCCTGCCTGGCTTTGGTGTTCGTGCCGGCGTCGGCGCCGCCGCCCGCGCTCCATCCGCTTCTGCCCTGGCGCTGGGGTCTCGTCGCGGTGCTGAACCTGATTCTTCTGCTCTTCCTCGTCCTGCAAATGGTGTTCGGCTTCAGCCTGGAAAACAATGTAATCGGGGCGGCGGACAGCGCCATCGCCAAGAACGCGCCCTCATCGCCCACGACCCCGGAAAAGCGGCAGCTCGCCATGGAACGTGGGGTAGTCCGTCAGCAGGTCAGCCGCACCTTCTGGCTTGACCTCGTCGTGCTGTTCCTGATCCTGGCCGTCCTCGGCGCCGGCCTGACGTTCTGGGTCCAGCGCCGCGGCGCGCGACCGGCGCCGCGCGTCGATCTGCTGACGTGAAGTGCGTCTCCCTACCAGCCCCGAGCGCGAGCGAGGGGTTCGGGGCAACCCCCCTCGCTCGCGCTCGGGGCTGGTAGACGATCCGCTCACTCCCACACCGCCGCCTCTTCGCCGTCCAGGCGCAGCGTCAGGCACTTCGCGCTGCCGCCCGATTTCAAAAACTCGTCCAGCTCCACCGCCACCGGCGTGTAGCCCGCCGCCGCAGGTCGGCCGCCAACCGCTCACAGCCCGTGTTCGTCACCACCGTCTTGCCGACCACCACCGCGTTGCAGCCGAAGCGCTTCGCCTCGCCCTCCTCCGCCGCGATCAGCCGCGGCACGTGCTTCTCCAGCACCTTCCGGCCGTACCCGTCGAACGCCTCGGGATAGTAGATCGCCTCGCCGGGCGCCAACGGACAAAAGCAAGTATCCAGGTGGTAGAAGTAGGGATTGACCAGCTCCAGCGGCAGCACCTGACGGCGCAGAAGGCCGGCGAGGTGCTGATGGCCCTGCACGTCGCTGCGGATGCGGTAGCCGGCGATCAGCGACGGGCCGCAAAACAGGGCGTCGCCGGCCCCCTCGAAGTACATCCCCGGCGGTAGGTGCTCCACCGTGAAACCGTGGGCCGCGAACCAGGCGTCGTCGAACGGCGACTCGCGGGCGCGCACCTCATGGCGGAAGCGCGAGCTGAAGAAGCGCGCGCCAAACACCAGCCCCGCGTTGGCCGTGAACACCAGGTCCGGCAGGCCCGGCTGCGGCGCCATCAGCTCGACGGTCGCGCCGAGGCCGACCAGCGTATCGTGCAGCCGGCGCCACTGGAGGCGGGCGCGCTCGGCGTCGCTGCCGCGCGACCGGCTCATCCAGGGATTGATCTCGTATTCGATTCCGTAATAGTCGGGCGGGCACATCAGGATGCGCGGCTGTCGCATGACGGATCCTCCGTACCAGCCCGCAGCGCCAAGCAAGGGATGCGGTCGAAGCCCTTGCTTGGCGCTGCGGGCCGGTCCCATTACACCCCCAGTTCCGCCACCAGCGCCCGCAGGAACGGTTCCACGTCGGTGACGACGCCGACCGTCTGGATGCTGCCGCGGTCGGTCAGCTTGGTGACGGTGGCCGGGTTGATGTCCACGCATGCCACCTTGACCCACGCCGGCAGCAAATTGCCCGTGGCGATCGAATGCAGCATCGTCGCCATCATCAGGCAGAAGCCGACGCCGTGGATGCGCTCGCGCATCCGCCTTTGCGCTTCCAAAATGTCCGTGACGACCTCCGGCAGCGGGCCGTCGTCGCGGATGCTGCCGGCCAGCACAAACGGCACGTCGCGCTTGACGCATTCAAACATGATGCCGCTTTTGAGAACGCCGCGCTCCACGGCCTGGCGGATGCCGCCGAGGCGGCGGATAGTGTTTATGGCCCGCAAATGGTGCTCGTGGCCCTCTTCCGTGGGCAGTCCCTGGTCCTGCGAGACGCCGAGACTGGTGCCGTAGAGGTCCAGCTCAATGTCGTGCGTGGCCAGGGCGTTGCCGGCGAACAGCACGTCGAGGAAGCCGCCGCGGATCAGGCGGACGACGTGATCGCGGCCGCCGGTGTGGACGACGGCCGGCCCCAGCACCGCCAGGATCTTTTCGCCGGCCTCACGGGTGCGCCGCATGGCGGCGGCGATCTCGCGCACCGTGACGCCCTTGGGCTTCTCGCTGGAGACAGGGCTGGCCATGAACTCGAAGAGGTTCTGGCGCGCGGCGCTGTCGGCCGGGAAGACGCGCAGCCCGTGCCGGCCGACGACGATGCGATCGCCCTTGCGCACGTCGGTCATCGCCAGGCAGCGGGCGGCGTCGCCCTCGGCATCGACGAGGATGCCGCAGTCCATCTCCTGGTCTTCGACCTCCACCCAGTCGCCGTGGAGGCGGACCTGGGTGCGGTAGTTGGTGGTGCTGTAGAAGTCCTCGGGGAAGGCGCCGTCCATGTCGGCCGGCGTGGCGACGCAGTCGCGCGGCTCCACGGGGACGGCGCCGTGGTCGTGGATGGCATTGAGGACTTCGCGGAGCTTATCCGGAGTGGGAGCGCGGACCTCAATGCGGGCGTGGCTGGGGTCCTCCTGGCGCTCGCCGATGCGGACGTCCTTGATGGTGAACGACCCGCCGCGCGTGAGGATCTCGTCCAGCACCTTGGGCAGCAAGAGCGAATCGATGATGTGCCCGTGGATCTCGACTTCCTCGACAAAGCCGGGGGCCGGCAGGGTCGCCGTCATGACGCGGTCTCCGGGGACAGGGGGACTCCATCCCCATTGTCCCCGAAGGCCGCGTCGCGGTCTACTCCAGCCGGCAAAGGGGGCAGGGCAGTTCGGTTATTGAGGCTGCGGGAGATCGAGAAGGTCCAGCGCCTCCTCGGGGTGGGCGTTGAGCCGGCGGATGGCCGCGGCGTGGCTGGACGCGTCCACGCCCGCCAACAGGTGGAGGACGGCGTTGCGAACCGCCGCCAGTACCTGCGGGGCCGAACCCTTGCGCACCCGGCAGGCGTCCTCCCCCAGCGTCACGTCGCGCACGTGGTGCAACGCATTCCCGATCCCCCGTGCTCGCGCACCCGGCCCGACCAACGCGAAGCGTCCGCCTCCTCCGGCTGGAGGCTGGTCCTGGCGTACTCCACCTCCCCCGTCGTTTTCCCCGGGATCGTCCGCTCCCGCGTTATTTCAATGCCCTGCGCCAGACCCGGCCCCTTCGGGTGCAGCGTCAGGATCGAGGTCGTCCGCACGATCCGCTTCTCCACCCGTCCGTGCCCCTTCTCCACACGGGTGGGTGCTCGCTCCGGCCCCGGCCCCGGCAGCGGCTCCGGGGGAAAAAGCCGCCGCGACGCTTCGCGCGCCGGCCTCGAAGCCGAAGCCGGCAGCGATGTCTCTCTCCAGCCCCCGTTGATTGCCCTTAACCGTGAACAGGTAGTCGCCGCCTGGCTCGGTGATCTTCTCGCACAGGTCGCGCTGGCAGAACAGGGCATCGCCGAGGACGACACGTCCCTGGACCGGCAGCATGCCCAGCAACTCCCGAGCGGCCTGGTGCTCGTTGGTCTTGGCATCGACGCGGATCGGAGCGAGGACAGCCTGGTGCTCGTGGGCATAGGCGGCGACCAGGGGATGGCCGGGCGCCTCGCCGTCGCGGCTGCCAGGCAACGTCTTGCCGTCGAGGGAGACGGACTGCTTGTCGCTGTCCGGGGTGGGCGCCGGGGTGCGAGAGGCGACCCAGCGGGAGAGGGCGGCCTCGAGCCGGCTGAGCCGTTCGGACAGGCAAGAGGGGGCAGGGGTCTTGCCGCGGAGGAATCCCAAGGCGTGGGCCAACGCGACGCCGTGGTCACGGCCAAACGGGGCGATGGCGGTGGGGCCCTTGCAGCCGCGGAGCAGGGCGAGGACGACCAGGGAGAGGATGGCCAGCACAGGGGGACGCCGCCCCTGCCGGCTGCGCGGGTCGGGCACGTCGGCCAGTGCGTCAAGCAGGGAAAGAGGGGCCATCGACGGAACCTCCGAGAAAGGCGGGCGCGGATCAATAGTGTTCGGCTTACTGGTTGCAGTGGACGGCATAGGACGTATGGTGGGGGTGACGGCTCAGCGATTCGGGGGTGGCGCAGGCTTGCAAGTGGGTGAGGGACGCGAGCAGCGCGCAGCGTCAAGGGCCGTCGGCTTCGGGGCGCAGCGAAGCGACGGTTTCAGTCGGAGTGGTTGGCCAACCCGTCGATGTGCGCTTGCAGTTCTTCGAGGGAGGCCCAGCCGGCGAAGTAGAGTTGCAACATCTCCAGTGTCCTCTTGGTCGGCTTGCGGCCCGTCCCCAGACGGATCAAGAGGCTGGCGATGACGCCCACGTACAACTGGATCGTGACGCCGTTTTGGCTGGTCCCGAGCAAATGGCGACAACCCAAGATGCACTTGAACCAGCGGAAAAACAGCTCCCCCGACCAGCGAAAGCGATAAGCCCAGGCCACGAGTTCCGCGTCCAGGTCGAGGCGGTCGGTGGCCAAAAGCAGCACCTCGGGCCGGCCTTGACTGTCGGTTTTGCCGGTGTCCACTTCGACGACGCGCAGAGGGTGGTGGAGCACGGCGCCGCTCTTGGCGCAGCCGAGCCGGACCACGCGGTCGCTGCGGACGCCGGCGGCGCGGGCGGCGCTGACGGCTCGTTCCTCGACGACGGTCCAGACGGCGTAGCCGCGGATGCGGCCGACGAAACGGCTCTTGGCGTCGAGGACGTCTTGGAACAGTTGGTACTCGGCGTAGCCGCGGTCGATGACGTAGAGGCGGCCGGCCTGGAGCGTGGCCCGCAGTTCTTCGATCTCCGGTCCATTGGCGCTCGTGACCGTGGCATCGCTGGGCACGCCCTTGAGAACGTCGAACTGCAAGTGCCTCTTGAGGGCGCGTTCCTGGTCGCGCCAGAGGGCCCAGGCCATTTTGGGCAGGGCGGCCAGGACGGTCCCATCCACGGCGGTCAGCCCACGCAGGGCTTCGGCTTCCCGGCCGTGCAGCAGGGGCGCGGCCTGTGCGGCCAGGTCGCCGATGACGGCGCGGAGCAAGGCGGGGTCGAAGGCCCGGCTGGCCTCGCTCAGGGAACCCAGCGCTGCACGCTCGCAGCCGAGCAATTTTTGCACTTGGGCCAATCCGCTGGCTTGTTGCAGGGCGCGCAGGCTGGTGAGGATGGGACTGAAGAAGGTCAGGAGCAGCAGGCCGGCGTACGGGTCGAAGAAGAGCTGACGATTGCCGGCGCGGTCCCGGGCGGCGGCGTCGCCGTGCAGGCGGTCGAGCAGCGGGCCGACGAGGCGGAAGTATTTCAGACCTTGGATGTCTTTGGGTCGGACGTCGGCGCGGCGCGGATGCGGCATAGGGTGCTCCGCTCTACAACTGGAGAACACTAGGCGCGAAAACCATGCCGGGCGCAAGAGCAAAATCGCGATAACCCGGAAAAACTTCCCGCCTCCCGGCCCAAGCCCGAAAAGCAAGAAGCGAGCCGAACACTATTGGCAGCCGACCGATATTTTTTGATTTTTTTGAATTTTTCTGATTTTCCTCTTGCAAACCTTCCCGGATAGAGTATCCTTCAAATGGTTCCCCCGTGTGACGGCTTCGGTGACTGGGCGACGCCGAAGAAGCCAACGGCGGAACCTTTTTTATCCTCTTCTTTCTTTTCCTCCCTTCTCCATCGTAACTTCCTTCATACTGGCAAGTTGCGCATCCTCCGCGCCAGGCGCTCACGGTCAGCCTCAGGAAAACCAGAGCCGTCACGCTTTGCACCAGCGCAACGACGACGTACAGGCCGTGAGCGACGGCAAAGGCCGTGGGGTCCGATGGTCCCGCGCTGTCCGGCGGGTCGAGCCGATCCATCCAGTAGTGCAGCGCGAACAGGGCCGCCAGGGTGAGGAACAACACCGCCCAGGCGCCGCCACGACCCCTGCTCCGCAGCCGGGAGGAATCGACTGAGGAAGCCAGGTCCCATAGCAGCAGGGCCAGGACGACGACGCCGACGCCGTTGAGCCAGTTGGTCGCCTCGCCGGTGATCTGCGCCCGCAGATGGAGCTTCCCTTCCAGGACTCGTCCGGCGGTAGGAATGATTACGGCTGCGTAAAAGAGGAACCCTCCCTGCCAGAACAGCAGGGCGCAGAGCGAAAGGAACCGCCTATAAAGGATGAGGGATGAAGGATGAAGGATGAAGCCACGGCGGTCCATCGGGTCGGATTCATCCTTCATCCCTCATCCCTCCAATGCGGCGACGGCGCCATGGAGGAAACCGCTGTCGGCCGGGGCCGTATACGCCACGTCCAGCTGGGGCGTCTCGACCCGGTCGTCCCGTCGCGCGTGGCTTTCCATCAGCGCGTCGAGAACGCCGGTCGTCAGAAGGGTGCGCTGCACCGGATAGGGCGCCTTGCCCGTTTCCAGCATCTTTTCGATGTTTCGGGTCAGCGCGTCGAAGTACTTCGCGCCGGGCGGATTGGGCAGCAAGAAGAGACAGGAGGCCGGCTTGGCCTCGCCCTTGACGCGGCCGGCGAAGCAAAAATCCTGAACGTGGCCGTTGAGCAGCAGCACCGTGCCGCGCGAGCCGTCCCGGTACTCGATTAGGAACGCCGTGGCCGGCGCCAGCGGCATGCCCTGGACGCTCATACTGCCGGTGTTCTTGCGCACGTCGCCGAGGTTGACCGTCTCGCTGCGGCGGAGGGCCGCGTCCAGGAGGTCCCAGCTCCAGCGGCCGGCGTCGCCGGCCTTCCACACGTCCTTGCCGGTCAGGCAGGTGACGGCTTTGACGCCGCTCTCGCCGCCCTTGCGCCGCTCCATCATGACTTGCAGCGCTTCCAGGCCGTGGAAGCCGTAGACCTCGATCGGCCCGTAGCCGGCGACGAGGCCCTCCTCGAAGGGCGTCTCCAGGCGCGGCTCCAGTTCCGGCCGCCGCCACGTCACCGGCAGACTGGAGCCGGCCATGAGCGGGAACTTCAGCTCCTCCGACCAGCCGATCATCTTCTTCGCGTTGGCGAAGGTGTATGAGAGGTGCTTGTCGTTGTAGACCGGCACGCTGCGGCCGGCTTTGCGGAAGGCGGCGGCGATCTCCTCCATCATCTCCAGCCGCGGGTAGAGGATCTGCCCCTTGTCGTTGCGCGGGTAGTTACCGTGCTCGCCGATGAGCAGGACGCCTTCGACGGCCAGCTTGCCGTCCACCAACAGGGCGTCGGCGATGGTTCGGGCGGTGCGGACGCCGAAATCGCGGGCCGCGTCGCGCGACAGGTCGTTGTCCGGCGTCTGATCGGCGTACAGCGAGGCGATGTAGAACTTGGGCGTGTGCGGTTGGCCGGCGAGGGTGTAGCCGTAGAGGAAGCGGCCGGCGATGTGGTATGAATGCGACAGCGGCCGGTAGACGGTGGTGACGATGGCGAGGGGTTTGCGTCCCTGAACGGTCGGCGGGGTGAAGCCGCGGTTGGCGGCCGGCGGCGCGTCGGGCCCGTCGGCGGAGGCGATGCCGCTGGCGAAGGTGAGGGCGGCCGCGGAGGCCAGGAACTTGCGACGCGAGCAACGCAGTTGGCGGTCGAGCATGGGTCGGTCCCAAGGCGGGGGTCGGCGGGTCTTCTTGACCATACCACGGCGGAAGGCCGATTTCCAGAGGTTCCGATTGTTGCGGCGGTGAAACCGCTTCATCCCTTCATCGGCGACGGCTCAGGGCGCCGGAGCGGCCGGCGGAGGTTCGCGCAGGCCGGCGGAGCGGAGGATTTCCTCGACCCAGATCGCCTGGTCGGGGTGCAGCGGCGGGGGCGGGATCGTTTCCCGGTAGGGGGTCCAGCGGCGGTATAGGCCGGCGTCGTAGGCACGATCCAATACGGCCAAGAGGTCGAAAGCAACGGGCGGATCTTCTGACAGGAGAGGGACCGTCACGCGGGGCAACCGCCCCTGAAGCCGAATCGGATAAACATAGTACAGATTCGGCCGGTCCCAACGGTGGACGCAGACGTGGTAGTCGAACGAACCGGCCGCGGCGACGGCGGCTTCGAGCGGGACGGCCGTAGTGTGCAGGCCGGCGCGCAGCAGGTCGATCTCGACGAGATGGACCTGGCTCTCCAGAACCTCGCGCTGCTTTTGCAGGTAAGGGGTGCGACCGTGGCCGGCCGGCGTCTTGTTGGCCGGGCTAAGTACCTCAATGGTTGTAACGACCCGCCGCCCGCCCGGTTCGGCATAGATTTCCAGGTACGTTTCCCGCGTCTCTTCGATATCCACCCGCACGACGACCGCCTCGTCGCGCTCGACCTCGGCGACCGCGACGCCGCCCCCGGCGCTTCCGGCCCTGCCGCCGTTAACGGGCGGCGGGTGCAAAACTTTCACGTCCGGCCCGATGCGTCGGTGGGTGGGTTCGATCCAGACCCGCGAAGCGATGCCGGCGTAATAGGGCGGCGGCAAAACCGCGTTGAGGGCCTCGCTCAAGTAGGCAATGAGACGGTCGTACAGATCCGAGAAGACCGCCGGGTCTTCCAAAAACGGGTCCATCCCAGGAAACGGAGAAGGCATGATGCACCCTCCTTTCAACGGGTCGAATCATTCACCGCGGAGAACGCGGAGAGCGCGGAGAGAACCATGGTCCCGTCATTCTATTCTTTCCCCGCGCTCTCCGCGTTCTCCGCGGTGAAAATTCCCTCCGTCATTTCTTCATCGGCTTCTCCTCCTTGCGCGCCTCCAGGAACGCGATCACGTCCGCGAAGTCCTGCAAGGTCATGCCGTCGTTGAGGCCGTTGGGCATCGTGGACACCGGCGAGAATTTCCGCTCGTCGATCTCCTTTTTCGGCACCGAGATCAGCTTGCCGTCCTTGTCCGCCAGGCTCACGGCGTCGGCCGTTTCGCCCTTGAACACTCCGGTAAGCGTGATGCCCTGGTCGGTGGTGACGACGATGGTTTCGTAGCCCTGGGCGATCACCTTCGACGGCTCCAGCACCGAGGTCATCAGATCCTCGCGCTTGTACTTCAGCGCGATCGCCCGCCAGGTCGGGGCCGACCTGTCCGCCCTGACCGCCGACCGAGTGGCACTTAACGCAGGCCAACCCCTTGAGGTCGCGGAACAGCTTTTCGCCGTGCTGAGCATCGCCGGCGTTCTTGCGGGCGAAGGCGCGGAAAGCCTCCAGGTTGAACTTCTTCGCCCCGCCCTTCAGCCAGGCGTACTGGTCCGCCTCGCCGCTCACGGCCACGCTGAACTCCCACGGCCCCGCGCTGTTGCCGCAGCGGATCAGCACCTTGTTCACTCCCTTGTCGAGGTGAATCGGCACGTGGTCCGCGTCGTAGTTCCAGCCGCGGTCGCCCGTCGTCTCGTGGACCTTCTTGCCGTTCAGCCAGATCGTGATGGTGTCGTCGCTGCCGACCAGCAGCTCAGCGTCCCGCGCCGTCGCCGACTCCAACTCGGCGTAGCCGTAAGCGACCACGTCGCTGTTCGGCGAATACAGACGGTCGAGCGTCATCCGGCCGTGCTGCTTTGCGTCGGCCTTGTGGGCCGTCCACTTCACCGTCTTGTCGAAGCTCTTGTAAACGGCGTCGAACTTCTGCTCCGTCTCCGGGGGATAAGCCTTGCCGTCGCGCGGGAAGGGGCCGATCAGTTTCCATTGCAGGATCGGCACATGAGAGGAGTAAATGGAGCGCAATTCGGGCAACAGCTCCTGCTTGACCTCGTTGCCCTTGACGAGCTGTTCCAGGGCCGGCGCCGCCTCGTCGCGGATCGCGGCGACGGCGGCCTTGCATTCGGCGCGCTGCTCGGCGTTCTTCGAGCCGAGGCCGGTCAGGTAGGCCGTCAGGGCGCGGACGTCCGGCGTCTGGGCCAAGGCGTGGATCGCGTCAAACTCCGTCGTCTCCTCGCCCGCCGCTTTCACCAGCGCCGGCACGGCGGCCTTGTTCTTGAGCGATCCAAGACCCTGTACGGCGGCGATGCGCACCGTCGCCGTCCTTGTCCTCCAGCAGCGGCGCCAGCAGACCGACCGCCTCGCCGCCCGCCGTTGCCGCGACCGCCGTCGCCGCGGCGGCGCGCACGGCCGGCTCCTTGCTCTTGAGCGCCTCGACGCAGGCGGCCTTGCCGGCCGGCGCCTTCAACACGCCCAGCGCCGTCAGCGCCCGCACCTGGACCGCGACCGGCTGCGGCGGTGCGGCGAGGGCCGCCAGCGTCTCGGCCGAGGCCGGCGCCTTGATCTTCTCCAGGCCGTCGATGGCTTCCAGCCGCAGCGCCTCCGCCGCCTGGCCATCCTTCGCAATCCCCGTCAGGAAGTCAGCCGCCTTTGGCGACGCCAGACCGGCCACGGCCCGCAGCAGGTCGGCCCGCGTATCGACATCCTTTTCGGAGGCGAATTGTTTCTCCAGTGGTTCCAGCGTGGCCGGGTCGTTGACCGTCAGGAGGCCGAGACTCGCCGCCTTGCGGACATCGGCGTCCTTGTCGGACAGCGCGGCGAGGACCGCTTCGCGCACGGCCGGCGTGCCCTCCCAATCGACCTCACGGGGCGGCGGGCCGTGGGCGGCTGGCTGCGTGCCCCACCAGCCGCCGGCGTAGGGCTTGCGGTCGCGGTAGACGCGGGCCAGACCGGCGACGGCCTTCTGACGCACGGCGGGGTCGCCGTGTTTGGCCAGCTTCGCCAGGATGGCGACGGCGCCGGTGTCGTATTCGTCGGCCAGCGCCAGAAAAGGCCGTCGAAGGCCGGATCGTCCTTGGGCCGCACGGTGATGTATTCCAGGGCGTCCGACTTGCCGAGCTTGTTCCAGTCGGCGGTGCGTTTGACCGCTCGCACGAGGGCGAACCGAACGTAGTGGTTCTTCTCCTCGGCGAGCAACGGCAGAAGGACGTCCGCCACGTCGCCGCACTTCGAGAGGACGGCGGCGGCGTGCAGTCGCACCTGCGGTTCGGGGTCGTTCTCGACCAGCTGAAGCAAGCGAGCCTCTATCGGCGCATCGCTCAGAATACCGCCCAACTCATTGGATTTGATGATCGGGGGGCGCAACCGATGGCGCAACCGCCTCCAGACGTACCTCAGCGTCGGAGTCCCTGGAAGCACCGAGGACCACCACGTTCCAGGCGTCCGGCCAGGCCATGTCCATGACCCAGACCGCGCGTTGCAACGCTCGCTTCGACAGTTCACCATTCTTGAACTTGTTTGCAAGGGTCTCCGCTGCTTCCTTGCCCCTCGCCTGCAACGCCCGCTGCGCCCGCAGCCGCTCCGTATACGCCGGGTGGTCCAGCGCCTTAATCAGGTCCGCGATGGGGTCTTTATCCGAACCGCGCGGCGCTGGCTTCACGTCGTCCTTGACATACGTGACCTTGTAAATGCGGCCGACCTTCTTGTTCTGCAGCCAGCCGCTGAAGCCCCAGTCGGTGACGTAGAAGCCGCGGCCGTCGGCCGTCGGACGGATCGAGAACGGCCGAAAGTCCTTCACGCCGACCGGGTCCATGAAGGCGATCTGATCGACGTACTTGAAGCCGGCGCCGTCCGGAGCGACCTTGACGGCCCACACCTTGCCCTGACCCCATTCGCAGTGGAAGATGCGGCCGCGGTAGGTCTCCGGCAGGCCGTCGTCTTCGTAGACGTAGCCCTGGCACGGGGCGCCGCCGCCGAAGTCGTGGATGATCGGCAGCGTTTCCTGCGGCCGCATCGTGTAGGCCCACGGATAACCCATAAAGCCGCCCGGCGGAAGGTACATCAGCCGCGCCCACCAGCCGCGGCCGTCGTCGGTGTTGTCGCGCACGAAGATGCGGTCGTGGTCGTCGAGCGGCACGTCGAGATGGTTGCGCGTGCCGCTGCAAAAGACCTCCAAATGCGACCCGTCGGGGCGGAAACGGATCACGCCGCCGCCCTCCAGGCTGATGTACTGGCCGTCCTTGGTGCGGCGCTCGCGGCCCTCGGTGACGTAAACGGAACCTTCGTCGGCCTCCTTGCGCGTCATTTTGGGAATGCCCTTGTCGCCGATGCTGACGTAGAGCCAGCCGTCGGCGCCGTAGCGGATGCCGCTGGGGATGTGGTCGTTGAAGCTGGGCACGCCGGCCATCGGCGGGCCGAGGTCCGTAAAGAGGTCCGTCTTGTCCTTGGCCGTACCATCGGCGTTCAGGGTGAAGACGGTGACGTGCGGGGCGTTGACGCAGTAGAGTTTGTCGCCGACCAGCTCCAGGCCCATGACGGCCCACATATTTTCGGCGAAAAGGATCTTTTTATGGGGATCGCCGCCCTTGAGGAGCCAGATGCGGTCGAGGTTTTTCGTGGGCGGTCCTCCCATGTCCATCGTGTCTTCGCCGAAGTACACGTCGCCGTTCGGCGCAACGCACAGGGCGGTCGGCGCCTCAATGTCGGGGGCCTGGAGGACGATTTCACATTTGAAACCGTCGGGCACTTTCGGCAGGGCTTCGTCGGCGAAGAGCGGCGCGGCGAGCGCGAGGAGGCAGGCGGGCGCGAGAGCGCGAGGCGGTGGGATGTCACAGGGGAGCCCTTTCACGGCAGGTGGGGTTAACGGCAACTTTAGACACGATAATCGACGGGGCGGCGGAAGGCCAGGGGCAGCCCGGACCAGGAGACGCTTCGTTAGGGACAGCCCGCCGGATCGTCCATAGATGGGGAGTCGTCGCTTTCGATCCGAGGGACGGACATGGTACGCGCGGCGCTGGCGGAGGAGCGGCGGCGCGGCGGTGGCGAACAGTTGCTGCGCGCCTTCTCGGAAGCGCGCCCCGACCTGCTCAACGCCCTGACGCAGCTCTTGGGCAGCCGCGACGACGCCCAGGACGCCGTTCAAGAAGCCTTCCTCAAGTGCTGGCGCAAGCGCGGCGAGATGCGCGGCATTTTTAACCTCCGCGCGTGGATTTTCCGCGTTGGCATCAACAGCGGCCGCGACCTGCGCCGCAACGTCTGGCGCAGCGCTCGCGCCCGCTGCTTGGCATGGAGTCGTCGGTCGAGCGGCCGGCCCCTTCCCCCAGCGAAACCCTCGTCCGCCTGGAAACGCTCGACCGCCTCCGCACCGCCCTACAACAGCTGCGATCCGAGGAGCGCGAGGTCTTCCTGCTGCGCCAGAACACCGACCGCACTTACGAGGAGATCGGCGCATTGCGGGGCGTCCCGGTCGGCACCGTCAAGACGCAGATGCGGGCGGCGCTGCAAAAGCTGCGCAAGGTGCTTCAGGAGGCGCCGGAGTTCTGACGGACGGCTGACGATCGAGCGACTCCTCCTATCCTATCCTCAGTTTTGAAATGACCTGAGGAGAGGATCTCTGTATGACCCTCAACGACCGCGCTTGGCGCCTCGCCGACCAACTGGCGGCCGACGCCGAAAGCCTGCGCATCGCCGTCTCTCAGGATCCCGGCGGCGCCCGCATCCTCGACTGCGGCGTGCGAACCGACGGCGGTCTCGCGGCCGGGATCGGCATGGCTCGCGTCTGTCTCGCCGACCTCGCCGACGTGACGCTGCTGCCGCCGGGCGGCGCCGATTTGCCCTGTCCGCAGGTGCAGGTCGCCACGGATCACCCCGTCCTCGCCTGCATGGCGTCGCAGTACGCCGGCTGGCAAATCTCCGTCGGCAAGTTCTTCGCGATGGGGTCCGGTCCCATGCGCGCCGCCCACGACAAGGAAGCGCTCTTCGATGACATCCCCGGACGTGAGCGGCCGACCGCCGCCGTCGGCGTGCTGGAGTCGCGCAAACTACCCACGCCGGAAGTGATCGCGCATCTCGCCGAGAAGCTGCAACTGCCGCCCGAACGGCTGACGCTGCTGGTTGCCCCGACGGCCAGCATCGCGGGCACGGTGCAGGTGGTCGCCCGCGCTCTCGAAACCGCCCTGCACAAGCTGCACGAGCTGAAGTTCGACCTGACCCAGGTGGTTTCCGGCGTCGGCCTCGCGCCGCTGCCGCCGGTCGCGGCGGACGATATGACCGGCATCGGCCGCACCAACGACGCTGTCCTCTACGGCGGCCGCGCCCTGCTCTGGGTCCGGGCCGACGACGATCAGCTCGCCGCCGTCGGCCCGCGCGTGCCATCGTCGGCATCGCCGGACTACGGCGCCCCCTTCGCGGAGATTTTCGAGCGCTATAACCGCGATTTCTACAAGATCGATCCGCTGCTGTTCAGCCCCGCCGAGGTCGTGTTCCACAACCTGCGCACCGGACGCAGCCACGCCTTCGGCCGGCCGGAGCCGGCCGTGCTGCGGCGGTCGTTCTTCGGATGAGGTCGTTTCAACATCTTCCCCACCAGCCCCGAGCGCGAGCGAAGGGGGTTGCGCCAACCTCCTCGCTCGCGCTCGGGGCTGGTGGGGAAACCGCTTCTTATACGCGCGTCCCTGGCCGCGCGCTTCTCTTCTCCGCGGCCTGCTCATTGCCCCGCCGGCGCCGCGGGGAACAGCGCCACGCCGGTCACGACCCCATTTTGAATCTCGAAGCCGACGCCGGCCGTCCGATAGACGCGCACCAGGGTGTACGGCGCATCCGGTGTGGGCGGCCGGCAGAACGTCCTGATGAAAATCGACCCCGAAGGCCGCCAGGACGGCCGATTCCGAACTGGACACGCCGACGCGGTGTTCCGCCAGGACCGTGTTGGGCTGGCGAACCGCCAGACCGCGCACCTTCGCGTCCACGAACACGACGCACACCTTCTCATCCTTGCTGCGTCGGACCTCCAGCCGCTGCATCTCTTCGGGCGTCAGCATCATGCGTTCCGGCGTGAGGATCCGGCTCAGGTAGTCTGGAGGCGCCGATCCGTTCGCCCACGGGTTCTCGATCGAACCGCCGTGCAGCAGGTTGAGGTCGTCCACCACTTTCGGCTGAGGGTCGCCGATCTTCACGCCCAGCAGCGATTCCGGCCCAGGAGGGGGGAGCGGCGCCGCCGGCCACAGGATCTTGACCAGAATCGCCGCCCCCGCCAGCGCCAGCAGGACCGCGACGCCGATCATCACCAGGCGCATCGTTCGCGGCGACCGGCCGCCGGTCGGCGGAGCCGCCTTGACCGTCGCCACGTCCGGCGCGACGATCGGCTGGCCGGCGTTGCGGCGCGCGGCCGCCAGCTTCTCCAGGGCGCCGGGCGGCAGCAGCAATACGCCGCTCGCCTTGCCCAGCTCCTGTAACCGCAGATACATCTCCAAGGCGCTCTCCGGCCGCTCCGTCGGGTTCGGCTTCAAACATTGGTCGAGCAGCGCCTGCATCTCCACCGTCGCATCGGGACACAGCTCGCACAGCTTCTTGCCGCTGACATAGGGCAGCTTGCCGGTCAGCGCCTCGTGAATCACCACGGCCGCGCTGTACAGGTCGGAGCGGGCGCTCACCGGCTGGCCGGCCAGCTGTTCCGGCGACATGTAGCGCGGCGTTCCTAGCACGGCGCCGGGGCTGGTCAACGTCTCCTGCCGGCTGGGGTCGTCGCGCCGGAAGATCGCGCGATGCCGAAGTCCAGCACGCGCAGATGCAGCCGGACGCCGCTCTGGTTGAGCAGGAAAATGTTGTCGGGCTTGACGTCGCGGTGGACGATGTTCTTATCGTGGGCGTGGATCAACGCCAGCAGCAGTTGCGCCCCCAGCTGCAAGCCGGCCTTGTACGGCAGCGGTCCCTTCGTGTGCAGCCGCTCGCGCAGCGTCTCGCCGATGAGATATTCCATCACCAAAAAGGGACCGTAATTGGGGTCGATGCCGTAGTCGTGGACGACGACGATGTGCGGGTCGGCGAGCTGGCTGGCGATGCGGGCCTCGCGTTGAAAGCGGGCGTCGAACTCCTCCTCCTGGCGCAGCTCCTGGTTGATGAGCTTGACGGCCACGTCGCGTTCCAGCGTCACATCGACGGCCCGGTAGACCTTGGCCATGCCGCCGCCGCCGCGCTTCTCCTCCAGCCGATAGCGGCCGCCGACCACGACCGGCAGCTCGATCTCCGCCGACTTCGGACGCCCGCCCGACGGCGTCGGCACGGTCGCCTGGGCCGAGGTTTCCGTCAACGGCGTGCCGTCGTGTGGGCAGAAGCGGACGCCGGTTTCGAGCATCTGTTTGCAGGTCGGACACTGGATCACAGGTCGCCCTCTTCTGGAATGATGAATGATGAACGATGAATGATGAATTAAGAACCAAGGGTGTCTTAATTCATCATTCATCGTTCATCATTCGTCATTCCTCTTTAACGGCCTCCAGAAGTCGTCGAACAACCCCGCCTCCTGTACTTCGACGGCGAGGGGGTCTTTCTTGTCGCCTTTCAGCTTCAGCAGCGGCGTAATCGCCTAGACGGGGATACAGCAGGGCGTTGGTGCCCTTGAAGTCCTCGGCGTGGAACGTGTGGCCGGAGTTCACCACGACGTAATGGTCCGGCGAAAACGGGCTGGGGTAGATCAGCACCGGCACCTTCTCGTCGGCCGCGAAGGTACGGCCCTCCTTGCCGTTCCAGGTGATCTTGTCTTTCGTCCACTGGAACGGCAAGCCCCGGCAGCGCCTGGGCCAGCAGACGGTTCGACCCCGGATCGCCGAACAGGATCAGGTGGCGCGTGGCGACGTCGGCCGGCGTCACCTCGTCGTCGTCCTTGACCGGCAGCTCGCCGCGAAAGATATTTCGACCACTCGTCCTGGAAGCGCTGCAGGTCGGCGTCGGCGTACTGCTGGACGGCGTCGTTCCACGGCTTGCCCGTTGCCGCGCACGCACAGGAAGCTCGCCGTGAAGGCGTCGTCGATCGGCCCTTGCAGCCCGGTGACTTTCTGCGGCCGCGCAGACGATCCGTCAACAGACGTTCCGGCAGCACCTCGCCCCATCGGCCGTCGCGTTTCTCCAGATAGACTGCAATTCGCCGTCCGCCGACTGGTAGGGCACGATCTCCAGGCTCTGGCCGTCGATGGCGACGGCCTTCGCCTCGCGGAAGGCGTGCGGCGGGACGCCGAGATGCAGCATGCGGCACGTTCTCCGTCTTGACGGTCACGCCCTTGTCGCTCCATTCGGCGTCCACCAGGGAGCGCTCGATAGTGATGCTCCAGCCCCAGGATCTCCACCCAGTCGCAAGAAGGATATTTCAGCGTGTACGTGACGAAATGGACGTGGTTGGGAAACTCCGGTCGGCCCTTGGTCGGTGTATTTCTCATACTCCGCCTCGGCCTTCTTCTGCCACTCGGCGGGGAACTGGTGCTTCAGCCCCGGCGCGACGAGCAGCGTCATGGGGATGCCAAGCGGCTTGAGCTTCTCCTCGATGTTGCGGGCCGCCTGCAATTGCGGATCGTCGGAGCCGTCGTAGGCGACGACCGGAACGTCGGCGGCGTTCTCGGCGTAATCGACGGCGTCGTAGATGTGTCAGGCAGGCTTCCTGGTAGGGCGGCAGCTTGTCGGGCAGGTTCTTGATGTAGCCGTGCGTGGTGGTGAAGCCGGCGCCGGGACCGATGACGCACCACTGCGACGGCCGATGCAGGCCGAGGTGCCACGTCCCCGCCCCGCCCATCGAGAAGCCGCGCAGCACAACGCGGTCGCGGTCGATCAGGGCGCCGCGGCCCAGCACTGCTCGACGGCCAGGAAGTTGTCGACGGCCTCGTCCACGTCGGTTTCGCCGGCCCAGCGATAGGCGTTGTTGCCGCGGCCGTAGATGTCGATCTGGACCCAGCTCTGATCGGCGGGGGCGGGGCGGTCGCCGTCGTGCTGGTGCAGGAACGCCGCCTCGGTCAGGTCGTCGTTGCGGCCGTGCAGCACCACGTCCAGGCGCCAGGGGGTCTTCGGTCCTTGCCGTAGTCGGCCGGAAACGTGACGGCGTAAGGCTGCACGGAGCCGTCCACGCGCGAGCGGTAGCGCGCGGACGACGGCCTGGCCGGTCTCGCCGAGCCACGGATGCTCGCCGCGGGCCGCCTGGCTGGCGCGGAGCAGGCCGCGGTCGAGGGCCTCGCGCACCACGTCGGGGCCGGCGCTCTTCTGGGCGAACTCGTCGTGCTTGAGCACCCACTCGGCGGCCTTGTGATAAATCTCGATGTCGGCCAGGACGGGATTGCCGACGCCCTGACTGCGGAGATGATCGATCTGCTTTTGAAGTTTTACCGCCTCGTTGGCGATCGCCTTGAGGGTCTCCGCGTCGGGCGGGGCCGGCGGAGGCGGGGCGTCCTTGGGCGCGGCGGCGGCCAGCGCGGCCGCGAGACACGCCGCGGGGAGGAGCAGGCGGAACGACTTCATGACGCACCGTTCGGGTTCAGAGGATGCACGGGGGCGCGTCCTTGACGATACTCCGTCCGCGCACGGCGGGCAAGGGTCTATCGGGGGGCGCGGCGGGGCGGCGCGATCCGAGAAGCGGCTGCTGCTGGGGGGTCTTGGACATTGGGTGCCATGCTTTCGCGGCCCACCGAGGCGCGTGCCGCCCACGAAGGCGTGCGGGCCGCGAATGCATGATGGGGTCGGGGACGCCATCATGCTTTCGCGGCCCGCACGCCGCGGAAGGTGAGGCCGGCCCCCGACCAGCCGCGAAAGCATGGCGCCCCGATCCCGTCCGTCCGAACCGAAACCGCCGCCCCTCTTCAGCCGCGCCCTGGAGTCGGGCGCAGGTCCGAGAAGCACGCCCGACTCGCCCCATCCGCGTATCATGACGGAGAGGCGGCCCCGAACGGGGGAGCAAGGAACCGGAGGATGGCTCGATGAAGTTCGACCTGCACCTGCACACCACGCGGCACTCGGCGGACAGCGTCATGGACCCCTTGGCGATGTGTCGGCGGGCGCGCGTGATCGGGCTGGACGGGGTCGTCCTCACCGAGCATGACTGGCTGTGGACGGAGGCGGAGCTGGACGCACTGCGGGAGGGCCATCCCAACCTGGTCATTCTGGCCGGCATCGAGGTGTCGGCCCGCGAGGGGCACTTCCTGGCCTACGGCGTCACGAACCCCTTCGCCGTGCGGCGCGGCATTCACGTGGCCGATCTGTGCCGCGAGGTCCACGCTCAGGGCGGGGCCGTGGTCGCGGCCCACCCCTTCCGCTGGGGACAGCCATTCGACGATATTCTGGAGCGCGAAAAGCCGGATCTCGACGGTCTGGAGCTAATGACCAACAACATGGACGCCGAATGCCGACGGCGGGCGGCGGAGGTGAGGACAAAGCGGCCGCTGGCGGGTCTCGGTTCCAGCGACGCCCACCACGAGGACACGCTGGGCGTCTGCTACACGGAGTTTCCGGAGGGCACACGGACGATGACGGATTTGGTGCAGGCGATCCGCGGCCGGCGGACATCGGCCCACGAACGGAATGGGGAGAGGGTGTAGACGGTAGATTGCTCTCATCGCCCTCATGCCCCACGAGGGTTTGGCCATGACCACCCCGCTTCTGCTCGACGTGCGGCCTGAAGCGGCCGAGGCCCTGCGGGCCGGTCGGCCGATCGTGGCGCTGGAATCGACCCTCATCGCGCACGGATTGCCGTGGCCGATGAACCTCGAAACGGCTCGCGCCGCCGAGGCCGCCGTCCGCGCCGCCGGGGCCGTGCCCGCCACCATCGCCGTGTGGGAGGGTCGGCCGACCGTCGGCCTGACCGGCGCCGAGCTGGAAGGGCTGGCGAAGGCGAAGGACGTGCGCAAGGCCAGCCGCCGCGACCTGGCCGCCGCCGTGGCCCAGGGGGCGACCGCGGCCACGACCGTCGCCGCCACGATGACCCTGGCGCACCACGCCCGCATTCGCGTCTTCGCCACCGGCGGCATCGGCGGCGTCCATCCCGTCGCGCCGGGCTTCCGCTGGGGCCAGGCCTGGCCGCAGGTCCCCGACGTATCCGCCGACCTGACCGAACTCGCCCGTATGCCGGTCGCCGTGGTCTGCGCCGGCGCCAAGGGCATCCTCGACCTGTCCGGCACACTGGAAGTCCTGGAGACTTACGGGATCCCCGTGGTCGGTTATGGGACGGACGATTTCCCGGCCTTCTACGTCCGCTCCAGCGGTCTGCCGACGGCGGCCCGCGTGAACACGCCGGCGGAGGCGGCCGCCCTGCTCGCGGCCCACTGGGCGCTGGACGGGGCCGGCGTCGTGCTGGCGCAGCCGCTGCCGGAAGAGGAGGCGCTCAACCCCGGCGCCCTGGCGATGCACCTGGAGCAGGCGGAGCGGCAGGCCGCGGAGAAGGGGGTCCGCGGCCCGGCCCTGACGCCGTTTTTGCTGGCGCGGCTGGCTGAGCTGAGCAACGGCGCCACGCTGCGCGCCAACCGGGCGCTGCTCGTCGCCAACGCCCGCCTGGCCGCCCAGGTCGCCGCCGCCCTCGCACCGAAAGCCTAATATGCGCACCTTGGCCATCGGCGATATCCACGGCTGTCTGACCGCCCTGAAAACCCTGCTGGAGTTCGTGGCGCCTACGGCCGACGACCGCATCATCGCGCTGGGCGACTACGTCGATCGCGGCCCCGACTCGCGCGGCGTCCTCGACTTTCTCATCGCCCTGCACGCCGGCGGCCAACTCGTCGCCCTGCGCGGCAACCACGACGAGATGATGGCCGACGCCCGCATCCGCCCGGTGGGCGACTGGACCCTGTGGCTGGCCTGCGGCGGCCGGGAAACGCTCCAGTCCTACGGCGTTTCCGATCCCGTGCTGTCCGACTTGAAGGAGGTGCCGGAGAGTCATTGGACCTTTCTGGAGCGCGATTGCCTCGATTGGTACGAGACGGAAACCCACTTCTTCGTCCACGCCAACGCCTACTCCGACCTGCCGCTGGACGACCAGCCGCGCGCGATGTTGCTGTGGGAAGCGCTGTACGTGCCTTGCCGTCATGTCTCTGGCAAGGTCATGGTCTGCGGTCACACCCGTCAGCCCGACGGCCGGCCGCGCAACTACGGTTCCACCGTCTGCATCGACACGGGCGCCTATGGCGCCGAGGGGTGGCTCACTTGCCTGGAAGTGGAAACCGGCCGGTTCTGGCAAGCCAACCAGCACGGACAGCAGCGCGATGGAATGCTCAGCCCACCCTGCGCCCGCGACCTGTAACAGTTTCCCTCGTTCCCAAGCTCTGCTTGGGAACGCCGGTCGGGAGAGCTACTGCTTCCCGTCCGGCGAGGAGTCGGGACGCGAAGCGGAGCTTCCCAACCGTGCGTTCCCAAGCAGAGCTTGGGAACGAGAGGAGCGAGAGCAGCGCCGACCCCCCAGAAAAATCCACCGCACCGCCCTCGCTGCGGCCAGAATCCCCGTGCTCGGGACTGAGAGCAGCGCCGACCCCCCAGAAAAATCCACCGCACCCTCCGGTTGCGCCGGCAACGATTTTTCCTATCTTTCGGAAACCTCCCAATTTACCTTTGACGGCAGGGCATTTGCTTCTTATCGTCAAAAGGGGATCTGTTCAGTTTGCCTGAACGGAACATCTTGGCGCAAGCGCCCCGATTGCCTGCGCGACCCGGGCGCTGCAACTCATTGAGGGAGGTGCAATCGCATGTACAGCATCGTTCTGGCGGCGATGTTGACGACCGGCCCGGCCGCGACGCCGTCGTGGGGCCACGGATGCCACGGGTGCTGTGGCGGCAACGCCTTTAGCAGCTGTTGCGGCGGTTGGTCATGCTGCGGCGGTTGGTCATGCTGCGGCGGCGGGTATTCATGCTGCGGCGGGTATTCATGCTGCGGGGGCTGGTCGAGCGGCGGCGGCTGGTATTCCGCCGGCTACAGCTATCCCGCTTACTGGGGCTGCTGTGGCTCGGCGAGCGCCTTCGGCTGCTGCGGCTACTCCAGCTGCTGCGGCGGCGCCTGGTCGTCCGGTTACTCCTGTTGCGGCGGCGACTGGTATCGCGGCGCCTCCGGCTGGGCCCCCATCTACCCCGGCACCACGGTCGTCGCGCCAGGGATGGCGGCGCCTCCGCCGATGCCGAAGCTGCCGGAACCGCAGGAAAATCAATCGGTGCGGGAAGCCGCCCCGGCCACGGTCGTCATCAAGGCCCCGATGGACGTCCGCATCACGGTCAACGGCCAGCTGACCGATCGCCAGTCGGCCGAGCAGATTTTCACCACGCCGGACCTTCAACCGGGCAAAACCTACTCCTACGACTTCCGGGCGGAGGCGGTGCGCGACGGCAAGACCGTGACGCGCACCCAGACGGTGATCGTGAAAGCCGGTCGGGAATCGCGGGCGGACTTCGGCGACCTGACGGCAGCCGACGCCCCGGCCCACGTGACCATCACGGCCCCGGCGGACGCGCGCTTGACCGTGGACGGCGTTGAGATTCCGGGGGCGGCGCGGACCTTCAGCACGCCGGCGCTGGCGGCGGGGCGGACGTATTACTATACGGTGACGGCCGAGACGACCCGCGACGGCCGCAAGGTCAGCGACAGCCGGCGCGTGCTGGTCGCGGCCGGCCAGGACGTGTCGGTGGAGTTCCCGGAGGCCGGCGTGGCGACGGCCGGCAAGTGACGAGAGTGGGCTGCCCGCCCGGCTCCTGCCAGACGGACAGCCCCGCCAGCGGACGCCTCTTCCGCTGTCCATGATGGGAACGGGGCGTCCGCCGGGTCTTGCGCGGAATCAGAGCCGCGACCGTGAGGGAGCGGGGGACGGTGCAGGAACCGCACCCCGCTCCCTCACGGTCGCGGCTCTGATTGCTTCGACGGGGAAGTCAGGGGGCGGCGCAATCCATCGCCACTCGGAATCATTCCTAACCGCCCGCCCTTCGCGCTCCAACTTCAGCAGCCCCGCCAACACCTGCTTCTCCGCATACGGCATCACTTCCACCGCCACCCCGCGGTACATCTCCTGCGCCAGCTCCACCACGCGCCGCGGCCCCAACGCCAGCGCCGCCATCAGCTGCTCCTCGCGCTTGCGGCGATGGTTGATCGCCTCGTCCAGCACGACCCGCGGCCGGGCGCTCACCGAACCGTGGGCCGGCAGCAGCAGCCGGGCCGGCAGCGCTCGCAACCGATGCAGCGACTCCAGATACTCCGTTATGTCGCCTTCCGGCGGCGCGATCACCACCGACGACATCGTGGACGCCATATCCCCTGCGAAAAGGAGGCGATACGTCGGCTCCCAAAAGCAGAGATGGCCGGGCGCATGGCCGGGCGTGAGGAGCGCCTCCAGCCGCCACGAACCGCCGTGCGGCGCCGTGCCGAGGTCCAGAACGGCGCCGTCGTCGATCGCGCGGTCCACGGCGACCTTGCCCGCCAGCGCGGGCCGTCCACGGATGCGCCATCACCGGCACGCCGTATCGGCGAGCGACCGTCGCGGCCGCTCCGACGTGGTCGGGGTGGTGGTGCGTCAGCAGGACAGCGGCGAGACGGGCGCCCGCTTCCCGGCGGGCGTCGAGCAGGGTGAAGAGGCGGCGTTGCTCGTCGGCCTCGGCGGGGCCGGGGTCGATCAGGTAAGCCGGGTCGCGGCCGACGAGAAAGGCGTTCGTGTAGTAGGTCGGCGGCAGACCCTTGCAGAAGAGCGGCATCATCTGCACGTGCGGGCTGAAATAAATCACCTCCGGCGATCCGGCCGCCAGCGCGTCGAACAGGGGCCGGGCGCGGCGGGCCAACTCTTCCACGGGCCGACCGCGAATCATCTCCAGCAACGACGCCGTTGGCGGCGAAATGAGAATGCGGCCCTCTTCCCACGCCCGCAGGGCCGCGTCGGCCGTGAGCCATTCTCCCGCATCCAGCTCGCCCACCTGCACCACGGGTGTCTGTCGCGGGGGCACCACGGCCGTAAAGAACGCGGTGTCGAAGCGGATGGCGGAGAACGGCGGCGTGACCAAATTGCCGACGTGAGAGAGGTCGCTTGGGCGGATCGTAAGGCCGAGGCGACGCAGCAGCGCCGGAAAGGCCGCGCCGTCGGCGAGCAGCTCGGCTCGCGCTTCGGCGAGATCGTCGTCGGAGGGAAAGGAGCCGTCCGGCCGCCGGGCCAGAAGGACGCCGGTTTCCTCGAACAGCTCGCGGACGGCGGCGACGCGCTGAGCGGAGGCGGCGTCCGGGCCGTCGGTGGGCAAGGCGCGGCCGCCGGGGAAGGCGTGGAAGCCGCCCATGAAGCGCAACGTCTCGGCCCGGCGCACCAGAAAGCCTTCCGGCGAGCCGGGGCCTCGCGCCAGCAGTACGGTCGCCGCCAGCGGCACGGCGGTCGCGGATGGACTCACTCTTTTTCATCCGTGGTTTCGGGGGCCGCCTCGCCCTTGAGGGCGCGTTCGACGGCCTCCAGCAGTCGTTCCATGGCGAACGGCTTGCGGATGTAATCGACGACGCCGAGGTATTCGGCGTAGGCCTTGTGCCGGCTGCCCTCGTTGGCGGTGATCATGATGATCGGCGGAACGTTGGTCTTACCGCGGAAGTGCTCCAGGACGGGATAGCCGCCCATGCGCGGCATCATCATGTCGAGGATGACCAGATCGGGCCGCTGCTGGTACACCAGGCGCTGGCCCTGCTGGCCGTCGCGGGCCTGGATGACGCGATAACCCTGCTTCTCTAACACCATGCGCAGTCCGTCGCTCAGCTCGACGTCGTCGTCTACCACGAGGATAATTTTTGGTTCCGGCATGAAGCTCAATCCTCACTCAGGCCTGCGAAATCGTCCGGTGGGGAGGCGCAAAGCAATCATAGCAAGGGGGGAGGCGCGTCACAAGGAGCGGGAGGCGCGCGGTCGATACGAGCGGATAGCGTCTCCGTTTTTTCCCATAGGATCCATGGGGCCCATAGGTCTTATGGGACCAACGGAGACGCCGCCCATCGCCCCACTGGTCTTGTCCCCGCGGACGGCGCTATGCTACAACCCGTCGCCGCTCGGACGATTCGCCGTGCGTCGTCCGTCCCGATCCCGCCGCCGAAACGGAACTCGCATGAAGAACTTCCTGCGCGCTCCGCCACACCTGGCCCTACCGGCGCCGATTCGCCGTGTCCGTCGTCTGCGCCGCCTTCGCCGCAATGCTGTGGGGCCTCAACTTCACCGCGATCTATCCCGTCCTCAACCTGCTCAACAAGGCGCAGACGCCGCAGCAGATGGTGGACAGCCAGATCTGCGAAGTGACCGGCAGAATCAATGAGCTCGAACCGAGGGAGCAGAAGCTTCACGCCACGCTCCACGACCTCGACGATAAGACATCCAACAACCTGACCGAAAAGGAACGGAACCTGACCGAAAAGGAACGGCGCGACGCCACCAGCGAGCTGGCCGACGTCGAACACCGCCTCGCCGCCGACCGCGACCTGCTGTGGCGCTACGAGGTCGCCCGCAAGTTCATCTGCGCCCTCGCCCCCACCGACCGCTTCCAGGCCCTCGCCTGGGTCGTCGGCGTCCTGTTCGTCGTCGTCGCCGTCAAGTGCTTCTTCGAGTTCGGCCAGGAGTCGCTCGTCGGCAGCGTCGTCAATTTGTCCCTATTCGACCTCCGCAATCGGTTTTACCGCAACGTCATTCACCTCGACGTGGACCAGTTCGGCGAGCAGGGGTCCAGCGAGCTGACCGCCCGCTTCACCAACGACATGGAGTCGCTCGGCGCCGGCGTCAAGATGCTGATGGGCAAGGTGGTCGCCGAGCCGCTCCGCGCCCTCGCCTGCATCATCGGGGCCTGCCTCATCAGCTGGCAGCTGACGCTGATGTTCCTCGTCCTCGTGCCGATCGCCGCCTTCATCCTGTCGAAGGTGGGCCGGATCATGAAGCGGGCCACGCGGCGGCTGCTGGAGCGGATGTCGAACATTTACCAGATCCTGCAAGAGTCGTTTCAGGGCATCCGCGTCGTCAAGGCGTTCACGATGGAGGCGGCCGAGCGCCGCCGCTTCAAGGCGGCCACGCGCGACTACTACCGCCGGGCCATGCTGGTGGTGAACATCGACGCCCTTTCCGACCCGATCATTGAGGTGGTGGCCGTCGCGGCCGTGGCCGTGGCGCTGCTGGCCGGAGCCTACCTGGTGATGAACAAGGAAACGCACCTCTTTGGGATCTCCTGGCTCCGCATCACCGACCAGCCGCTGAGCGCCGAAGCGCTGCTGAGCCTCTACATCCTGCTCGGTGCCATTTCCGATCCGGTTCGGAAGCTGTCCAGCGTCTTCACGCGCATCCAGTCCGGCTGCGCCGCCGCCGACCGCATCTTCAGCTACATCGACAAGCAGCCGCGCGTCCACGGCAACAGCGAGGGGGCGCGCCTGGAGATCCCGGCGCCGGTCGCCGAGCATCCCCCCACCCCTCTCCCCACGGGTGGGGAGAGGGGTGAAGAGGATTCCCCCTATTTCATCGAGTTCCGCGACGTGTGCTTCTCCTACGACCTCGACCAGCCGGTCCTTTCGAGCATCCACCTCGGCGTCCGCGCCGGCGAGACGATCGCCGTGGTCGGGCCGAACGGCTGCGGCAAATCGACGCTGGTGAGCCTGTTGCCGCGCTTCTACGACCCCAACCACGGGACGATCCTTATCAACGGCTGCGACCTGCGCACCATGCACACGCGGAGCCTGCGGCGGAAGATCGGCGTCGTGACGCAGGAGGTGATCCTGTTCGACGACACGATTTACAACAACATCACCTACGGCTCGCGCCGGGCGACGCAGGAGGAGGTGGAGGAGGCGGCCCGCAAGGCGTTCGCCCACGACTTCATCATGAAGTTCCCCAGGGGCTACCAGACGCGCGTCGGCGAGCTGGGCCGCGGCGTGTCCGGCGGACAGAAACAGCGGTTGGCGCTGGCGCGGGCGATCCTGCGCAATCCGAGCATCCTGATCCTCGACGAGTTCACCAGCG
Organism: uncultured Planctomycetaceae bacterium; assembly: GCA_963771935.1. GTDB lineage: Bacteria > Planctomycetota > Planctomycetia > Gemmatales > Gemmataceae > UBA4732. The sequence continues at coordinate 266,909 of CAVYVK010000003.1, forward strand.
CCATCGACGTGGCCGACGAGGCGCTGATCCACCAGGCGCTGAAGGAATTCAAGGTCGGCCGGACGACGTTCCTGATCACGCACCGCCTGAACACGCTGGACGTCGCCGACCGGATCGTGGTGCTGGACCGGGGCCGCATCGCCGCGGTGGGCGTCCATACCGAACTGATGCGCACCTGCCCCCTCTACCAGCGCTTGAACGAGGCTCAATCGCAGCGGATGGTGGCGTGAAAAGCGCGAACCGCCAAGACGCCAAGAGCACAAGGAAGGCCGGAAGAATGCGCCGCGCTCATTGGAACGCTTTTATTGTTCTTCTTGGCGTTCTTGGCGTCTTGGCGGTGATTTATCTTCTGTTCTTCCACCGGCTGGCGGATCGCGACCTGTGGAGCAGCCACGAAGCGCGGGCCGGCATGGACGCCACGACCGTGCTGGACGACGGCGCCTGGGGCCTGCCGCGGCTGTTCAGCGGCGAGCCGGAGTTGCAGAAGCCGCCGCTGTATTACTGGATCGTCGCCGTCATCAGCATGGCGCGCGGCGGCGTGGACGCCTGGGCCGTGCGTCTGCCGTCAGCGGCGGCGGCGGTGCTGTGCGTCCTCGGCCTGACCGCGGTCGGATGGGCGCGGGGCCGGATCACGGCCGGCGCGACGGCGGGCGGGGTGCTGGCGACGGCGCTGCACTTCACCTGGCTGGCCCGCATCGGCCGCATCGACATGCCGCTGACGCTCACGACAGGGACGGCCATTCTCGGCATCTATCTGGCGCAACGCGCCACGACGCTTCCCCGAATATCCCTCCAGCTCCTCGCTTATACGGCAACCGCCGCGGGCATCCTCCTGAAAGGGCCGATCGGCGCCGTGCTTCCGGTCGCCGTCGTCGCTGCGCATCTTCTTGTCGAAGGTCAGCTGCCGCCGCCGTGGCGCATCCGGGAATGGCTGCGGCTGATCCACGAACACGGCCTGTGGTGGGGCGCGCCGCTGGTGCTGGCCGTCGCGCTGCCGTGGTTCGTCTGGGCCGACGCCGCCACGCACGGCGAGTTATTCCGGGTCTTCATACTCCTCCATAACGTGGAGCGCGGCCTTGGAGGGCCGACGCTGCGCTCGTCGCCGTGGTGGTTCTACGGGCCGCAGTTCGCCGTCGATTTCCTGCCGTGGAGCCTGCTGCTTCCCATCGCGGCCATTGTCTGCTGGTGCCGCGGCTACTGGAACACCGACCCCGAAGTCCGCCTCGGAGCGGCCTGGCTCCTGGCCGTGATGTTCGTGCTGTCGTGCGCCAACTTCAAGCGCGCCGACTACCTCCTTCCCGCGTTCCCCGGCGCCGCCCTGTTCCTCGGAGCGATTTTCGCCAACGAGGAGCGGCGATGGCGGGAGGTGCGCCGACGAGCCATCTGGGCCGGCCTATGTCTGCTGCCGTGCCTGTTCGCGTTGGCAATGACGGCCGCGTGGCTGGTGCGCGTGGAGCGCGGCCTGCCGGCGGAGGAGCCGTTCCGCGACTACCGCGCATTCGCCGCCGAGGTCCGCCGACGGGCGCCGCTGCCCGAAGAAGTCGTGTTCTTCCGCACCGAGGCCCATGCCCTTGCGTTTCACGTGGGCAGGCCGCTGGCCGTTCTGGTAGAATGGAAAGAGCTTGAAGAAAGCGTCGCGGAGTCGGGAGAACGGTTCGTGGTGATGCCGGAGGAGGAGGCAGTCGATGGGCCGCAATCACTGCCGGGCGTCCGGTTCGACGAAGTTCTCCGCAACACCGACCTTTCCGGCGGCCGACACGAACGGCCCCTTGTGCTTATGCGTTTAAGGATGAAGGATGAACCAGAATCCACTGGACCATCGGTACTCATCCTTCCTTCCCCCTTTCTCCATCCAAGATGCCTGACTTTCCGCCACTGCCTCCGATCGCCTCGCAGCCCATGACGGTCGCTCTCCTCGCGCACAACGACTCCGCCCACGTCGAGGAGCTGCTTTCCGCCTGGGCCGGCCGTCTCGACGGCATGGGGCGCGACTATCAGCTCCTGCTCGTGGACGACGGCAGCGCCGACGACACGGCCGGCCGGGCGGACGCCCTGCGCGAGAAGTTCCCGCGCCTGGAGGTGCTGCGGCACGAGTCGCCGCGCGGCGTCGGCGCCGCCCTGCGCACGGCCCTGGAAGCCGCGAAACGACCGCTGTTCTTCTACACCTTGTGCGACCCGCGTTACCGCCCGGACGATCTGCCGCGCCTGCTCCAAACGATCGACCCGGTTCACCTCGTCAGCGGCTACCGGGCGGGGCGGCCCGTGCCGGCGGCGTGGCGCGTGCTGGGCGCCGTCGTCCGTGTGTTCTGCCGCGTGGTGTTCAGCGCGGCCCCCGCACCGCTGCCTGGCTGGCTCGGGCGCCAGGGCCACGCAGCCCGTCTGCTGGCCCGCGTCCTCTTCGGCGTGCGCAACCGTGACGTGCTTTGTCCCTACCGGCTGATGCGCCGCGACATCTTCGGCGCATCCCGCTCCAGTCGGACGGGCCGTTCGTCCACGTCGAAATCCTGGCCAAGGCCAATTTCCTCGGCTGCATCATTGCCGAGGACGTGCCGCTGGGCGACCCAGGCCGGCCGGTCATGGCGGAAGCCCGCGACGGGCCGGGCGAGGGGTTTCTCAAGGACTGCCGGCGTTTGCTCGACCGCCCGGACTTCGGCCCGGCCGTCCTGCCGGCCGCCACGGAGGCGACGGCATGAGCCTGCGGTTCACGGTCCTGGCTAGCGGCAGCGCGGGCAACGCCAGCTTCGTGGAGGCCGGCGGCTTCGGCGTGCTGATCGACGCCGGCCTCGGCCCGCGCCAGCTGGCCCAGCGCCTGGCCTCGGCCGGCGCCTCCTGGTCGGCGGTCCATGCGGTCGTCCTCACCCATGCGCACTCCGACCACTGGAAGGACCGCACCCTGGCCCACCTGCTGCGGCGCAACATTCCGCTCTATTGCCATCCGGTTACGCATTCGGTCTTGCGGGCCTATTCGCCGGCCTTCGGGGAGCTGACGGCCGCGGGACTGGTGCGGCCGTTCGAGCCGTGGCAGGAGTTCACGGCGGCCGGGACGTTGTACTGCCGGCCGCTGCCGCTGCGGCACGACAGCGGCGGGTCGTTCGGCTTTCGTCTGGAGGGCGGCCGCGACTTGTTCGGTCGGGCCGCGGCGCTCGGCTACGTCGCCGACCTCGGCTGCTGGGACGACGCCTTGGCGGACGGACTGGCCGACGTGGACGTGCTGGCCGTGGAGTTCAATCACGACGTGGCGATGGAGTACGCCAGCGGCCGGTCGCCGCGCCTCATCGACCGCGTGCTCGGCGACGAGGGCCACCTGTCCAACGCCCAGGGGGCCGGCCTGATGCGCACGGTGCTGGCGCGGTCGGAGCCGGGCCGGGTACGGCATCTGGTCCAGCTGCACCTGAGCCGCCATTGCAACCGGCCGGACCTGGCGCGGGAGGCGGCGAAGGCGGTGCTGGACGAGCTGGCTGTCCGCGTCGAGGTCCACACCGCCCGGCAGGACGAGCCGGGCGCCACCCTGCACCTTGGAGCGGCATCCATCGTCCGCCGGAGGCCGCGCCTTGACGCCGTGCCGCGGGCCACGCGCCGCCGAGTGGCGACGCATCCGCGATTGCCTGGATTGGACGATTCGGACGCGGACGCTATGGCGTCAGATCAAACACCAGATCGCCCAGGTCCAACGACTCCGCGGGCGCCGACGGCACTTCCTTGAGCTGTTTCGAGTATTTGTCGCCCTTGGAGGCGAAAAAACTGCATTGCGTCCCCGGCACGACGCCGCTTATCGTGAAGCGGCCCGACTCGTCGGTCTCGACGTTCAAGTCAATCCGCATATTCAGATCGCTTTCGGGCGGTATAAAGCACCCGCACGCGATGCGAACGCCCGCAAACGGCTTGCCCGTCACGTCCAGGATGCGGCCCGTCAGCTTGCCAGCGGGGATCAGCACGGGGTTTACTTCGACGTCCTCCGCCCCAACAGCGACGAGGGCGGCCCGCGTCCCGTCGGCGTTCCGCGCGTAAAGCAACGCCTTTTCGTTCAGGCGCTCCAACTCAAACCGGCCCTTATCATCGGCAACGGCTTTATATACTCCACCGCGCATGATTATCTGCATCTCAACCCTCGCCCCGCCGACGGGCTTGCCGTCCGTTGCTTCGTTCCGCACGGTTCCCTTGAGCAAAGTCATGCGGTCCAGGCGATTGACGTGGATGTCTTTATCGATCGTCTCCTCGTCCTTGATCGTGACTTTACCCCACGGCCGCTGGATCGGCCCCCAAATATTATACATTCCCGCGCCGAGTCGGATGGCGTAGCTGCCGTCCGCGTCCGTCTTCGCTCCCCGCCCCAGCGTCTCACGCCTCCCCAGCCCGGGACTCATCTCCGGCGGGAGTTCAGGCCCTACTTCATCTAGTCCTATGCCCACGGAAGCGACGGGCTTATTGTCCGAGCCGACCGTCACCCGGCCGCGGAGCATCGTGCCCTTATTCAACCGAATATCAAGCTTATCGCGCGGTTCGCCCTCTTTAGCCACCACGCCGGTCAGGCTCGGCGCCGCCCAGTCGTCGTCGATGACGCCGATCATGTACGACTGGTTGGCGTAGGCGAGGAAGGAATAGGAGCCGTCGGCCTGGGTGCGCACTTCGTCCGAAAAGTAGAAGCCCGTCTTGCCTTCCCCGTGCGCCTGGACCAAGACGCCCGCGGCCGGCTTGCCGTCCGGCAGCGTGACTTTCCCGCTGATCGGCGTAAGGCGGAAGAGCTTGGCCGTCAACGTCTCGTACGGCAGCTTGGGATCCTGATACGGCGCATCGGGAAGACTATATTCCTTACCGGTGTAGAGGACCGTGATCCCCACTTTCAAGTCGGGCGGGACCCACTCGAACGCGGCCAAGCCGCCGGGGCCGGTTCGCGCGGAGGCGTACTCGATCCCCTTTGGAAGGAACACGGAGTACTGCTTGCCCTGCTTCTGCACGTACCACGGGGCCAGCTCGACGCCGGACAACGGCTTGTCCGCCGAATCGACGGCGCGGACGGAAAGAGTTCGCGCGCCGTCCAGCTTCAGCGCCACCTCGGTGGGAGGCTCAACGACCTTGGACGGCAGCGCGGCGTTGAAGTTCTCGAAATAGTCAAGGCCCGTCTGGGGCTTGAGCGCGACGACGTCGGTGACCGGAACGGTGCTCGGAAATCGCAGCGATACCGTGCCGTCCGCATCGGTCTCGGCGTGAGCCAGAAGCTTCCAGTTATCCAGTACGCCGACGACCGCGTCCCGCACCGGCTTTTTCGCGGCGTCCGTCACGTGGACGGTCATCTTGCGGCTCGGCTTCAGAATGATGCGCGCCTGCGCCGTCAGCGGAGCTGAATACTCCGCAAACTCGTGAATGCCCTGGCGTTCGCCGTCCTCGGCCGACGCCAGAACGACCTCGTTGCGGACAGCGGTTTCATTCAGGACGAGGCGGAAGGCGCCGTCCGCGGCAGTGCGGCTTGTGACAAGCGATGGATCGGGGGCAATGACCCCGACAACCGCGCCGGCGACCGGCTTGCCGTCCTCGTCCACGACGACGCCCTCAATGCTCGCCTTGGAAACGTCCGGCGGGGCGCCGCCCTCTTTGTCCGTTTTCACAGAGGCTTTTTCACCGGCGGGTTCCGCCGGGCGCACGGCGGCGCCGGCGATGCAAGCCGCGAACAGGACGGCCGCCACGCCGGCGGCGGTCCACGGATTCACGCGCGTCATGGGAGTTCTCCTTGGATCCAGCAATCCGGCCACGCGATCTTCGAGTTTCCAGCTCGACCCGAACAGTCCCGGCGCCCCGACCGGCAGGCGGGCTCCGCCCTCGGCCAGGCTCAACAGGGTGCGGGCATAGGCGCGGGCGTCGCCGGCCCTCAACACGTAGTCGTCGCAAACCTCTTCGCGCGCCGCGCCAGCCGGCGGTTGAGATAATGCAGCAGCGGGTGCGGCCAGAAGAGCGCTTCGGCCAGGCGTTGCAGCAGGCCGACGAGCGGATCGCGCCGCAGCAGATGAGCGCATTCGTGGATCAAAACGTCGCGGAGTTGGTGGTCGTCCAGCGAAGCGAGCAACCCATCCGGCAAGAGGACGCACGGATGTAGTACGCCGACGGCCGACGGCCCGGCGGCGAGCGGTGAGAGGAGGATCGGCGGCAAGTTCCTGACGCGGAGGATGGAACGAACCGCGTCCAGGACGGCCGCCGGAAGCCACGCGTCGGCCGGCCGGGACGCGCGTCGCCAGCGGGCCAGGACGCGCCGCCCGTGCAGCAAGCGCAATAGCAGGAAGACGGCGCCGGCGGCCCACGCCAGGAACAATACGCCCAGGACAGCGCGCCAGGCGTCGGCATGGTGCGCCGTCTCCGTCGGTGCGGTGGTTCCGGCACCGGATCGCACTAGCGCCGGCGGGGTCGCCGCTTCTCCGAGCGGCGCTGCGGCAGGCGCGTCCCGTGCCACCGGCGGCGCTTGCGCTTCGCCTTCCGGCGCGGCGCATCCGCCGAAACAGGCGGTGCCGTTAGGATCGGGATAGGCTCCGACTTCGACCGGCCGCCGTCCGGTCGTGCCTCGACGGCCGGGGAACTGCCGGGCAGCTCAATCCTCAGCAGGGCCAGGCCCAGCCGACCCGCCGCGGCCGCAATGATCGGGCTGACCAGCACACACCCGAGGGCGGCGAGCCAGACGACGTGGCGCGCCGCCGCGCCGCGCCAGCCAACGCGCCGCGGCAGCCGCCAGCCCGATCACGGCCGTGATTTGCAGCATGACGACGGCAGCCCCGAGGGCCGCCGCGTCTCCGGGATCGAACCACACGAGGACGTCGATCATGGCCTTTTCCTCTCCGCCTGGTCGATCAAGGCCCGGATCCGCGCGCCTCCCGAGACAACGCGCTCCCCTTCGGGTCGCCTCTAAACGAAGGGATTCCGGGACAACTTCTAGGGCTTCGGATCAAACACCAGATCGCCGAGATCCAGCGAGTCCGCGGGCGCCGACGGTACTTCCTTGAACTGCGCCGAGTATTCGGCCCCTTACTGGCGAAAAAGGTGCATCGCGTCCCAGGCACGACGCCGGCCAGCGTGAATCGGCCCGCGTCGTCCGTCTCGGCCTGCAAGTCGAAGCGTGTGTTCGGGTCCTTTTCCCCCGGAAGGGAGAGGCCGCACTCGACGGTCACGCCTGCCGCCGGTTTGCCTGCGACATCGACGATTCGCCCCGTCAGCCGGCCCGCGGGCGCCAGCACGGGCTTCACTTCGTCGTCGTCCGCCCCAAGAGCGACGAGTGTGGCCCGCGTCCCGTCGGCGTTGCGCGTAAAGCAGCGCCTTGCGGTTCCAGCGCTCCAACTCGAACCGGCCCTTGTCATCGGCGATGGCTTCGAACCTTACGGAAATATACGCCTGCACCTGCACCATCGCGCCGCCGACGGGCTTGCCGTCCGTTGCTTCGTTCCGCACGGTCCCCTTGAGCGAGACCAGGCGTTCCAGACGATCGGCGTGGAAATCCTTGTCGATGGTCTTCTCGTCCTTGATCGTGACTTCGCCCCACGACTGCTGTCCCGGCCCCGTGAATTGATACACGCCCGGTCCAAGGCGGATCGCGTAATGGCCCTCCGCGTCGGTCTCTACCCCCCGGACGAGGCTCTCGCGCTTCTCGTACTTGACGCCCAGTTCCGGGGCGATGTCGGCGCCTTGTTCGTTCACTCCGATGTCCACCTCGGCGCCGGGCTTATCGTCCGGCCCGACCGTCACCTTGCCGCGAAGCATCGTGCCCTTGCCCAGGCGGAAATCCAATCCCTCGCGCGGCTCGCCTTCCTTGACCACGACGCCGGTCTGGCTCGGCGCCGCCCAGTCCTTGTCGGTGACGGCGATCATGTACGACTGGTTGGGAAAGACGTTCAAGGAGTAGGCGCCGTCCTCGTTCGTGCGAACGTCGGCTCGGAAGTAGAAGTTCGTATCGCCGCGCCCTTCGATTTGCAGGAGGATTCCCGCGGCCGGTTTGCCGTCGGGCAGCGTGACCTTGCCGCGGATCGGCGTAGTGCGGAAGAGCTTGGCCGTCAGCGTCGTGTACGGCGGCTTGGCGTCCTGGGAGGGCGGATGGGGAAGATGGTATTCCGCACCGGTGCACAGGATCGTGACGCCCTCCGTCAGCTCCGGCGGGATCCAGTCGAAGGCCGCGAGTCCGGCGCGGTCGGTGCGCGCGGCGAGGTATTTCATCGCCTCCGCGCCTCCGATGTTCGCGTAGAACAGCTTGCCTTTCTTCTTCACCGACCAGGGAACCAACACCGCGCCGGACAACGGCTTGTCCGACGAATCGACGGCGCGGACGGAAAGCGTTCGCGCGCCGTCGAGCGTCAGGTCCACCTCGGCGGGAGGATCGCCAATCTTGGAGGGAAGCGAAGAGCGATAGTTCTCGAAGTAGTCGAAGCCGACCCCGGGCTTGAGCGCGACGACTTGGTAGACGCTGGCGTCCCTCGGCAATCGCAGCGACGCCACGCCGTCCGCGTCGGTTTCGGCGTGGGCCAGGAGCGCGTCGTAGGTGTACTCCAGAACGCCGACCACCGCGTCCCGCACCGGCTTTTTCGCGGCGTCCGTCACGCGCACTGTCATCTTGCGGCTCGGCTTCAGGACGATGCGCGCATGCGCCGTGCGCGGCAGGATCTCCGCTGGGAACACGGCGACGCCTTGCCGCGCGCCGTCGTCGGCCGACGCCGTGACGATCTCTTGGCGGGCGGAGGCCGCGTCGAGAACCAGGCGGAAGGAGCCATCGGCGGCGGCGCGGTCGGTGATGCGCTCCGACCCAGGACAAAGGACGCCGACCATCGCTCCGGCGACCGGCTTGCCGTCCTCGTCCACGACGACGCCCTCAATGCTCGCCTTGGAAACGTCCGTCGGAACGTCGCCGTCTTTGTCCTTGTTCGCGGCGGCTTTCTCACCGGCGGACGCCGCCGGGCGCACGGCGGCGCCGGCGATGCAGGCCGCAAGCAGGACGGCCGCCAGGCCGGCGGCGGTCCACGGATTCACGCGCGTCATGGGAGTTCTCCTGGGGTCCAGCAGTCCGGCCACGCGATCTTCGAGTTTCCAGTTCGACCCGAACAGGCCCGGCGCCCCGACCGGCAGGCGGACGCCGCGCTCGGCCAGGGTCAAAAGGGTGCGGGCGTAGGCGCGAGCGTCACCCGCCCTCAACACGTAGTCGTCGCAAACCTCCTCGCGCGCCTGCGCCAGGCGGCGGTTGAGGTAATGCAGCAGCGGGTGCGGCCAGAAGAGCGCTTCGGCCAGGCGTTGCAGCAGGCCGACGAGCGGGTCGCGCCGCAGCAGATGAGCGCATTCGTGGATCAAAACGTCGCGGAGCTGGCGGTCGTCCAGCGAAGCGATCAACTCCTCCGGCAAGAGGACGCACGGATGCAGGACGCCGACGGCCGACGGCCCCGAAGCGAGCGGCGAGAGGAGGATCGGCGGCAGAGTCTTGACGCCAAGCCCGGCACGAACCGCGTCCAAGACGCCGGCCGGAAGCCGTGCGTCGGCCGGCCGGGCGGCGCACCGCCAGCGGGCGAGGACGCGCCGACCGTGCAGCAAACGCAATAACAGGAAGACGGCGCCGGCGGCCCACGCCAGGAACAATACGCCCAGGACGGCGCCAGGCGTCAGCAGGGTGCGCCGCCTCCGTCGGTGCAGCGGTCTCGGCGCCGGATCGCACGAGCACCGGCGGCGCCGACTCTTCGCGCGGCGTCGCGGAAGGCACGTCTCGTGCAACCGGCGGCGCCTGCGTTTCGCCTTCCGGCGCGGCGCATCCGCCGAAACCGACGGTGCCGTCGGGACCGGGATAGGCTCCAACTCCCCCCGGCCGCCGTCCGGTCGCGCCTCGGCGACCGGGGGACGGCCGGGCAGCTCGATCCTCAGCAGCGCCAGGCCCAGCCGCCCCGCCACGACGGCGATGATCGGACTGGCCAGCACGCAGCCGAGGGCGGCGAGCCAAACGGTGTGGCGCCGCCGCGCCGCGCCAGCCAACGCGCCGCGGCAGCCGCCAGCGCAATCACGGCCGTGATTTGCAGTAAAACGACGGCAGCCCCGAGGGCCGTCGCGTCTCCCAGATCGAACCACGCGAGGAAGTCGATCATGGTCTTTTCCTCTCCGCCTGGTCGATCAAGGCCCGGATCCGCGCCGCCTCTTCCGGCGACACCTTGCGCCGGTCGAGCAAGGACGCCAGCAGCCCCTCGGTTGAGCCGGCGAACACGACGTCCACGAACCGCTGGAGCAGGTCGCGCAGCGTGGCCCGGCGCGGGACGGCGGCCCGAAAGCGGTGGGCGCGGTCGTCCGTCCGGCTGTGCAGCCAGCCTTGATCCGTGAGCCGTTGCAGCACCGTTTGCACCGTGTTGCGGGCGACCCGGCGGCGTGCGGACAGCGACCTTCCACACCTCGCCGACGGTCGCCTCGCCGCGCTCCCAGAGGATTTCCATGATTTCCAGCTGCCCCTCGGCCAGCGGCAGCAACTTGGACCGAGCCATGAAGTGCGCCCTCCTCCGCCATTGCCTACAACTGTCGGCATTCTACCTACAGCAGTAGGCGTCGTCAAGCGCTTCTCCGGCCGCCATTGCGATTCTTCATTGACGCCGGGCCGCGGTCGTTGCAAGATGACCCGCATCGGCTGCCGCCGTCGTCGCGGCCGGCCCATCACCAGGAGACTCGCCATGCAACGACTTATGCGGATCGTCGGAATCGCCGTTTCGTTTTTCTATTTCGTGGGCGCGTGCGCCGCGGCGGCGCCGGGGGTGAACCGATGGGGGTGGGCGTGGCAAAATCGGAATTCGGCAAGACCGCCGACGGCACGACGGTCGATCTCTACACCCTGACCAACGCCCACGGCCTGAAGGCCAAGATCATGACCTACGGCGGCGTCATCACCGAGCTGGACGTGCCCGACCGCACCGGCAAGCTCGGCGACGTCGTCCTCGGCTTCCACAACCTCAAGAGCTACCTCGCCGGCGACCCGTATTTCGGCGCGATCGTCGGCCGCGTCGCCAACCGCGTGGCCAAGGGCAAGTTCACGCTCGACGGCAAAGAGTACAAGCTCGCCGTCAACAACGGCCCGAATTCGCTGCACGGAGGACTGAAAGGATTCGATAAGGTGGTATGGAAGGCCCAGCCGACCGAAACCAAGGCGGACCCCGGCGAGACGAAGGGCGGCCCGGCGCTGTCGCTGACTTACCTCAGTCCCGACGGAGAGGAAGGCTATCCCGGCAATCTGTCCGTAACGGTCCTCTACACGCTGACGAACGACGACGAACTGCGGATTTACTACACGGCGACGACGGACAAGGCGACGCCAGTGAACCTGACGAACCACACCTATTTCAACCTGGCCGGACCCGGTTCGGGCGACATTCTTGACCAAGAGATCACGATCGCGGCCGACAAGTACACGCCGGTGGACGAGACGATGATCCCGACCGGCGCGATCAAGCCGGTGAAGGGAACGCCGTACGACTTCACGACGCCGATGAAGATCGGGGCGCGGATCGACGAGCTGAAGGGCGACGCGGCCAAGGGCGATCCGGGCGGCTACGACATCAACTACGTCCTGCGCGGCGGCGACAAGGAACCGGCCCTGGCGGTGCGCGTGGCGGATGCGATAACGGGCCGAATCATGGACGTCTACACGACCGAGCCGGGCTTGCAGTTCTACACCGGCAACTTCCTGGACGGCAAGCTCACGGGCAAAAACGGCGTCGTCTACAAGAAGCACCAGGCGTTCTGCCTGGAGGCGGACCACTTCCCCGATTCGGTCAACCACTCGGATTTCCCGTCCACCATCCTGGAGCCGGGCAAGACCTACACGCAGACGACGATTTATAAGTTCTCGGTGAAGTGAGAGGAAGATCGTGGCGCCAGCGGCTCGCCTGCATCAAGAGCAGGCGAGCCGCTGGCGCCACGGGGGTTTGTCCGTCCGTCCTTGTTCTCAATGTGGTCCAGCGCCGCCGCGGCCGCCTTCTGAATGCGCGGATTCGCGTCGGCGCGCGCCCTGGAGGACGGGCACGGCGGCTTTCGCATCCGGGCCGATCGAACCCAGGGCGAGGATGGCCGGCTCGCGGATCGGCGACCGTTCGTTCTTTACCACGTCGATGAGGGCCGGGACCGCATCCCGCGCCGCCGGGCCGATCTTGCCCAGGGCATGGGCGGCGTTCGTCGCAACGTTGTCGTTCGCATCGGTCAGGGCCGCGGCCAGCGCCGGCACGGCCTCGCGCGCATCCGGTCCTATGCCGCCCAGTGCGGCGGCCGCCTTGGACCGAAGCACGGCGTCCTTGTCGGACAGGGCGGCGACCAGCGCCGGTACGGCCGCCTTCGCCGCCGGGCCGACCTGGCCGAGGGCGTCCGCCGCGGCGCGGTAAACATCCTTATCCGGATCTTTCATAGCGCTCAGGAGCGCCGGAACGGCGTCGGCCGCCTCGGCGCCGATGCGCCCAGCGAGTGGGCGGCCTGCGTCCGAACCTTCACTTCCCGGTCGCGGAGAGCGGCGATCAGCGGTTCGACGACGTTCTTCCCATCCGACCCGATGGCGCCCAGCGCCGCCGCGGCGCCGAACCGCACCTCGACGTCGTCGTCCCGGAGCAGGTCGATCAGTGGGCCGACGGCCTCGCGGGCGGCCGGCCCGACGAGGGCCAGGGCCAACGGGGCGGTTTCCCGAACGTCGCGCTCCTTCTCCTTGAGCATCCGCGTCAGCGCCGGCACGGCGGCGCTGCCGATCCCGCCCAGGGCCATCAGGGCCGGCCCGTGGAGGTTGGCGTCCTTGCCCAGCGCGGCGGCGGCCAGCGGTTCGATCGCGTCTTTCGCGGCAGGGCCGACGCCGCCCAGCGCGATGGCGGAGGCCTCGCGTACGTCGGGATCGGGGTCGTTTTTGAGGACGGCGATGAGCGGTTCGACCGCGTCGTGCGCGTCGGGGCCCATGTGGAAAAGGGCGGCGGCCGCGCCGCGTCGCACGGCGGGGTCCGGGTGCTTGAGGGAGGCGACGAGCGGACGGATGGCGTCCTTGCCGAAGGTGGACAGCGCGTTGGCGGCGGAGTCGCGCACGGCCTCGTCGGTGTCGCCGAGGGCGGCGATGAGCGCGCCGAGGGCCGGCTTCGCGGCCGGCCCCATCTTGGCCAGCGCGTCGGCGGCCTCCTGCCGGGCGGTGGCGCTGCGGTCGGTCAGCTGCTCAACCCAGGCGGACAGCGGCTTGCCCTGGTAGACGGGTTCCTTGGCGTCCGCCGTCGTGAATGCGGCCGCCAGCGCCAGCGCCGCCGCAACGGTTAGTCCGCCCATAAAGATCTCCAGGGTTCATGCGCCGTTTCGGGGGAGCGCGTGCAAGCGGTGGGATGCCATGCTTTCGCGGCCTTCCGCGACTGGACCGGCCCCTCGGACTCCACCGGCCACGAAAGCATGGTGAGGTCGGGGACGCCGCCATGCTTTCGCGGCCCACCCAGTCCGGGAGAAGGGGAAGTCCTTTGGGGCCGCGAAAGCATGGCACCCCCCTACCGCCCCGTACCCCCGAAACCATTCATGCACCCGATCTGCAGAGCGGCCTATCGAAGTGGGACGATGCGGCCGGTCGCGCAAAGTTTATCCCGAGACCGTCCGTTCCACCAGGGAAGGCCGGTCCCGGGATGACCGCGAAGGACGGCGCCGCGCCGGTTACAGCGACAGCGCGCTCAAGATCGAGAGCAGGCTCAGCGAGCTGCCCGGATTGAGCAGGTTGGCGACGTTGAACAGCAGGTTGCCGAGGATCTGGCCGTCGCCGGTCTGGGCCAGCAGCTGCGCCTGGATGTTGCTCGTCGTCACTTGCAGGCCGAGCAGGTTCACGTTGACCGGCGGCGAAGAGCCGTTCGTCGAGGCGATGGCGAGATTGAGGATTGGAGTGGACGCCGTGCCCGTGGCGTTCACGAGGTTGGGCAGCGCCAGCGTCTGCAACGTCTGGTCGAGCGAGCTGAGCGCGTTCGACGGCAGGATCAGCGACGACGCGTTCAGCACGCCCACGACCTTGGCCAAAAGCGCATTGAGGTTGTCGCTGAGCGTCGTGAGGTTCTGCGGCGTCGCGCCCAGCGTGTTGAGCAGCGTGGTCAGGACGTTGCCGAGCAGTTCGCCGTTGCCCGTGATCGCGTCGGCGTTCACCTGGATTTGCGAGGTCTGAAGGACCAGACCGAGCAGGTCGAGGTTGATGGGCGGGACGTTCAGGCTGACGACCTGATCGGCGCCGAGCGGCGGAGTCGAGTTCGTCGTCGGCGAGCTGCCGATGTTGGGGATCTGTTGGTTCAGCTCGCCCAGCAGCTGCGTCAGGCTGTTGTTGATCGTGTCCAGGTTGAGCGTGCTCGGCAGCGGCGGGTTGAACAAGTTGGCCAGATCCGTGATGACGTTGCCCAGGACGAGGCCCTGGCCCGACTGCGCCGTGATCGTCAGGTGGATCGGGCTGGTGTCAACGAGCGCTCCCAGCAGGTTCAGGTGGACCGGGGCGACGAACAGGTCGAGGACCGGCGTGACAGCCGCCGTCGCGTTGCTTAGCGAACCGGAGGTCGTGTTGACGCCGGCGATGCTCAGACTCGTCGAGTTGAGCAGCGTGACGACGCTGCCCAGCACGTTGTTGAGGGCGTTGTTGACGCCTTGCAGATTGAGCAGGTTGGAGGCGTCCGTCAGCACGTTGCCGAGCAATTCGCCCTGGCCGGGCTGGGCGGACACCGTCACCTGGATCTGGTTCGTCTGGACCCGCAAGCCGAGCAGGTTGATGTCGAGGGGGTTCAGATTCAGGGTGAGCAGCGTGTTGGCCGTCGGTGCGGTCGATACGACCGGTGCGATGGGCGCGTTGGCGAACGGCAGGCCCGTGGAGAGCATGGTCCAGTTGGCGTCAGTCGTCCCCTCCGAGCCGACCGGCGTGGCGCTCAGGTAGTGCTCCCAGAGGTTGAAGTCCGCCGGCAGGGCGAACACGGCCGGCTCGGCGCCGTTGCTGCTCGTCGTGTGGAAGGCGGCGGCGAACTCGCCGATTTGGCCGGTGGACAACTCGGACCAGTTCGCATCGAGGAGGAATTCCCCCGCGGGGTTGAAAAGGGCGTTGTGTTCCCAGAGGTTGCCGCTGCCCTGGATCGCGCCGAACAGCAGCGGGTTGACGGTCGCGGGCGCCCCCGCGTTGGCGGGCTGGACCTCGACCGTGGCGCTCAGCCGGACGAAGTCGCCGGAGGAAATCTGGGCCCAGTTGGCGTCGGTCGTCCCCTCCGCGGCGCCGGCGCTCAGGTCGGTGTTGTGTTCCCAGACGTTGCCGCTTCCCGACGTCACGGCGTAGACCACCGGATGGCCGGGCGTCAGCGTCGAGCCGCCGCCGACGCCGAAGTCCATCACGGCCGTCAGGGCGGTGAAGACGCCGCTGCTGATCGTGTACAGGTTGGCGTCGGTCGTCCCCTCCGGAGCGGCGCCGCTTTGACCGGCGGTGAGGTTGGCGTTGTGTTCCCAGAGGTTGCCGTTGCTGCTGATCGCAAACACGACGGGGTCGGCGAGTAGGAGCGGGGCGAAGCCGCCGGCGCCGGCGGCCGCGGACGGCGGGAAGGTCACCTGGGCGGCCGCGATGTGGGTGTATTGATTGCTCGAAAGCTCGCGCCAGTTGAGCTGCCTGGCTCGCCTCCGTCACCGCACCCTGCGCGTTCGCGTCGCCGAAGCCGATATTGTGTTCCCAGAGCGTCCCGCCCGACACGATGCCGAACACCACGGCGGCGTCGCCTCCGTTGGCGGCGGCGGTCGTGGCGCTGATCTCTTGGAAGCTGCCGCTGGAGATCTCGCGCCAGTTGAGGTCGGTTTCGCCTTCGGTCGCGGTCGCGCCGCTCCCGTCCTTGTCGCCGAAGACGAGGCTGTGTTCCCAAAGGCTGCCGTCCGCCTTGTTGATGGCGAACAGCGCCGGGTTGCCGTCGGCGCCGATCGTGGCGGCGAGGGACGACCACTGCCCCGTCTTGCTGGTCGAGAGCTGCACGAGATGGCCGTTGACGCCGGTGGTCCCCAGGGTGGGGTTGTACTCCCACACGTTGCCGGACTGATCGAGCTGGAAGCTCACTTCCACCAGGCTGTTTGTGCTGGGTACGAACTGCTGGGCGGCGGCCACCGTCGAGACAGACGGCACACGGCGATCTTCGAGCCACTCCAGTCACGGCCGGACGAAGTTCCTGCGGGATGGGACGGCGATCCGGCGGCGCGCGGAGCGCGACTTGAGCCACGGCGGTAACATGACTGCGTCTCCAGAATGGGGAAAGAGGATCAGGATAAAATCGCCCCCTTCCGGTTCAGCGGGATCGCCGAGCGGGACCGCTACCGGCAGGGAGTTCGAGTCCGGCGGTGGGAATGCAGATAGAATGCCGGATGGAATGCGCAGCTTGGAAGAAAGGGTTCGCTGGCGGGAAGATGGGGACTTTGGATGGATTTTGGAAAGGGCGTCGGCTGAATTGAGAAAGCGATTGCTTCAATGTAGGCAATCGCTTTCGCTACGGACTCCGATACGGCCGCCGTCGGAGCCGCGACCGTAAGGGAGCAGAGAGAAAACCGCTCCCTTATGGTCGCGGCTCCGACGAGCGCCCTGTCTCACTGTTCACCGATCGGTCGGCGGCTTGTCCGGCTTGGCCTCAATCAGCTTGAGCGCCTCCGTGGCCGACTCGGCGACGGCCGGATCCTCATCCTTGGTCGCGGCCTTCAGCGCGTCCGTCGCGGCCTTGGCGTCCGGGCCGATGAAACCCAGGGCCTCGGCGGCAGTGAGGCGCACGTCCGCGCGCTTGTCCTTCAGCAGGCTCGCCAGGGCGGCGGTCGCGGCCTTGGCCTTGGGGCCGATCTGGCCGAGGGCGCCGGCTGCGTTCAGGCGCACGTCCGCATCCTCGTCCTTCAGCGCCGCCGAGAGCGCCGGCACGGCGTCCGCGCCGATGGCCGTCAGGGCGAAAGCGGCCGCCTGCCGTAGATTCACGTCCTTGTCCCTCAGCAGTTCCGCCAGAGCGGGGGTGGCGGCCTTGGCGTCGGAGCCGATCTGCGCCAGCCCGTTCACCGCGGCCTCGCGCACCTCGACGTCCTTATCCTTCAGGGCGCCCACGAGCGGCCCGACGGCGTCGGCTCTGAAGCCGCTCAGGGCCGGCGCCACCAGCTTCCGCACCTGCGGGTCGTCGTCTTTCAGCCCGGCCTTCAGCGCCGCCAGGCCCTCCTTGCCCATCCCGGCCAGCGCATAAGGGGCGGCGGAACGCACACCTTCGTCCTTGTCCTTCAGGGCCGCCGTCAGCACCGGCAGCGCGGTCTTCGCCTCCTCGCCGATCGCCCCCAAGGCGTACACGGCGGCCCCGCGAATCGGCGATTGTTGATCCTTCACCACCGCGATGAGCGGCTCGACCGCGGCCCTGGCGCCGCCGTCGAAACCGATCGCTCCGAGAGAGGCGGCGGCGATGCCGGCGACGTTGGGGTCCTTGTCCTTGAGCAAACCGATCAGGGGTTCGACCGCCTCCTTGCCCTCCGCGCCGAAGCGGCCCAGGGCGCCCGCCGCCCCAGCCCGAACTTGCGGCTCCGGGTCCTTCAGCGCCTTGATCAGCGGCGGCAGCGCCTCGTTGGCGGGCGCGTGTTCCGCCAGGGCTTCGGCGGCCGCCGCCCGGACGCCGGCGTCCTTGTCGCCCAAGGCCTCGATCAGCGGCTTGACCGCCTCCTTGACTTCCGCCCCTAGACCGTCCAGCGCGTGGGCCGCCGCGATGCGAACGTCGGCGTCCTCGTCCTTCAGGCCGGTGATCACCGTCCCGACCGCGTCCTTGGCGTCGTCGCCGAACCGGCCCAGCGCCCCGATGACCGCGGCGCGGACCTTCGCGTCGTCGTCCTTCGCCAGGCTGATCAGCGGCTTGATCGCCTCCTTGGCGTCCGGTCCAAAGTCGCCAAGCGCTCCGGCGGCGGCGGCCCGCACCTCCGCCTCCTTGTCCTTCAGCGCATGGACGAGCGGCGGAACGATGTCCTTGGCGGCGTCGGTCATGAAGCTCAGGGAAGAGGCCGCCGCCGAGCGCACGGACGGATCCTTGTCTTTCAGCAAGCCCAGGAGCGCCGGTACGGCGTCCGGGCCGTGGTTGGCCAGGGCGCCGGCCGCCGTCTGGCGCACGTCGGGATCCGGATCCTTGACGGCGGCGGCGAGCGCCGGGATCGGCGACTTGACCTCGGGACCGAGGCGGCCCAGCGCCTCGGCGGCGGCCCGGCGGACGGGAGCTTCCTTGTCGTCCTTCAGTACGGCGACGAGCGCATCGGCGGCGTCCTTGGCGTTCGGCCCCATTTCGCCCAGGGCGAAGGCGGACATCTCGCGGACATCGGCGCTCTTGTCCTTGAGGGCGTCCTTGAGCGGGGGCACGGCGTCCGGGCCGATGGCGGTCAGCGCGGAGGCGGCCGAGAATCGGACGCCGCCGTCCGCGTCGCCGAGCAGCGCGACCAGCGGCTTGACCGCGGGCCGTCCGAGCGGCCCCATCTGCGCGATCGCCTGGGCAGCCTCGCTTCGCTTCTGCGCATCCTTGTCCTTGAGCTGGTCCGTCCAGGCGCTGAGCGGCTTGCCGTTGACCATCGGCTCGTCGTCGGGGCCGCCGCGGCCGACCGCCGCCGCCAGCGCCAGCATTGCCAATCCGGCCATCGCCAGGCGTTGCATAACCGCCTCCTTCCGGGAGTCCACAAGGACGCGAGAGGCGAACCCCGGCGCGGCGTGCGCCGGCGGCCCCGCTCTCACGGCGCCCGTCATTCTGCCCGGCGGTGGGGGCCGTAGCAAACGATTTTACGGCGAAAAGGGAAAGAAAAGAGGAGATCAAGCCGTCCGCTCATGATCGAAGGCTGGCGCCGCACGACGGGGGTGGGGGTCGTCCCCGGCGGAGGTGGGGAGCCGGCCTGTCGGCCGTCGGCTCCGGGCCGGGGTGCGGCGCCAGCCTGGCAGCTCCGCCGAGGTTGTCGGCGGAGACGCCCGTCGGCGAGGGGGGCCGGCGGGCGACAGAGCATTCCATCGGCCGGGAGCCCGCGCGGAATGAGCAAATCGCGCGGCGACCCTCGATACCAACCTGAAGCGCAAGCGAGGGATAACGCCCAACCCCTCGCTTGCGCTTCAGGTTGGTAACGCCGCGATTGTCAGAACGACTCGAAAACGCGCCTTGCCGCTCATCATGCGATCGTAAGCCTCCGCGACGCGCTCCAGCGGAAAGGTTTCGTTCATCGACCGCACGCCGGTGCGCACGCTGAATGCGAGCGTGTCCTGCGAGTCGATCGACGTCCCGGAATACCAGCCCTTGATCGAGCGGCAGCCCGCGAGCAGCAACAGGGGAGACACCTGCATCGACTCGGCCGCCCCGATGATCAGCAGCGTACCGTTGACAGCCACGCCGCCCTGGACGGCGCTCATCGCCTCGCCGCTGGTCGCCGTCGCCAGAATGGCCTTGGCGCCGCCTAGCTTGAGGAGTTCCGCCGCGGGATCCTGGGCCTGGTTGTCAATGTAGACCGACGCGCCCAGCTGGCGGGCGAGCGGCTCCTTGTCCTTGCCGCGCGCGATGGCGACCGTGTGAAAGCCCATTTTCGCGGCGTACTGCACTCCGAGGTGGCCGAGGCCGCCCAGCCCGAGCACGGCGACGACGTCGCCCGGCCGCGCGCCGCTGTTGCGCAGCGCGTTGAACGTGGTGAGGCCGGCGCACATCAGCGGGGCCGCCTCGACAGGCGGCAACTCGGCGGGCATCCGCGCGACCCCACTGGCGGGGGCGACCATGTATTCGGCGTATCCGCCGTCGTAGGTGATGCCGGTGATCTGGCCGCGCACGCAGGCGAAGAACTCCCCGCGGCGGCAGGGGTCGCAATACCCGCAATAGCCGCCGTTCCACCCGACGCCGACCCGCTGGCCCGGCGCCCATCCGGCGACGCCGGGGCCGACCGCGTCGATCACCCCGGCCACCTCGTGGCCGGGAACCCTCGGGTACTGAAGTCCCGGGAAACCACCCTCTTTGATGAACGAATCGCTGTGGCAAACGCCGCAGGCATGCACCTTGATCCGCACCGATCCGGCGCCCGGCTCCGGGATCTGCCGTTCAACGATCTCAAAGGATCCTTTCGGGCGGGAGACCTGCGCCGCACGCATCATCGCCATGTTCCTTCCTCCGGAATGCCAGCCGGGCCGGCGTTCATGCCCCCCTCTTGCCACAGCCGTCATCTTACGCCAGCGAACAGGCGGGACAACGAAGTCGCCGCCGCGCCGCGCTCACGGCATGACGATCCTTTCCGAATCGCTTCTCCGTCTCCCTCTGACCGCGTGGCCCTACCCGCCCTATCATGACAACGTTCAAATCTCTTCGGCCTGAGCGGCCTCCACGCCGCAGGCCCCCGGAACCGAGCGTGACGAGGCGTAGGAAGGCAGCGCTCGTCCTGCCAGGACGGTTTGCCTTCCAGGGAAGTACGCCATGCCGACCGGCACGTATACGAACCTTGCCCTCGCCGAGCAGTTGCTCGACGCCCTCGATACGCTGTTCGGCCTGCACCCCGGTTTCCGGGCCGCCCACGCCAAGGGCCTGATGTGTTCCGGCACGTTCACACCGTCGCCCGAGGCGGCCAAGCTGACCCGCGCCCCCCACGCGGTCAAGCCGTCCACGCCCGTCACCGTCCGCTATTCGGATTCCACGGGCGTGCCGACGATCCCCGACAACGACCCGCAACAGTCCAGCCCGCGCGGGATCGCCATTCGCTTTCACCTGGCCGACCACGCCCACACGGACATCGTGGCCCACTCCACGAACGGCTTCCCCGTCCGCACCGGGGAGGAGTTCCTGGAGTTCCTCCGCGCCGCGGCCGCCTTCGGGGCGGGCCGGCCCGAGGCGCTGGGGCCTTCCTCGCCACGCACCCGAACGCGAAACGGTTCGTCGAAGCGGCCAAGCCGATCCCGACCAGCTTCGCCCGAGAGGCGTTCTTCGCAGTCACGGCCTTCCGGTTCACGAACGCCGAGGGCGTGAGCCGAACCGGCCGATTCCGCATCCGGCCCGAGGCGGGCACGGAGTATCTCACGGACGAGCAAGCCGCCCGGAAAGCCGCGAATTTCCTCTTCGACGAGATCGGCCCGAGGCTGGCCCGAGGTCCGTTCCGTCTCGGCGTCTTCGTGCAGATGGCGGAGCGAGGCGACGACGTTGCTGACGCCAGCGTACCGTGGCCGGACAGCCGCGTGGAGATTCCCTTCGGTACGCTCACCCTGACGGCCTGCGTTGATGACCAGGAACCCCAGAGGCGAAACATCATCTTCGACCCCGTCCCGCGGGTCGATGGCATCGACCCGTCCGGCGATCCGCTCACCGAGGTGCGCTCGGACGTCTACCTGCTCAGCGGGCGGAGAAGGCGGGCGGCGAGCGCGAAGTAAATCCAGTGTATTTCCAAGAGAGGATCGACATGAGCGACATGCTGAGCAACGACCAACTGGACCTCATTTATCGCAAGGCCCGGACGCACAACGTCTGGCTGGACAAGCCGGTGGAGGACGCCCTGGTGCAGCAGGTGTACGACCTGGCGAAGATGGGGCCGACCTCGGCGAACATGTGCCCGATGCGCATCGTCTTCGTGAAGTCGCGGGAGGCGAAGGAGAAGCTGAGGCCCGCGCTTGACCCGGGCAACGTGGACAAGACCATGAAGGCCCCCGTCACCGCCATCCTCGGCATGGACGTCCACTTCTACGAGCAGCTGCCCAAGCTGTTCCCGCACGCCGACGCGAAGGCATGGTTCAAGTCAACCTGCCGGAGAACGTGCTGGAGTACGTCGCGCTGAGGAACTCCTCGCTACAGGGCGCGTACTTCCTGCTGGCCGCTCGGGCGCTGGGCCTCGATTGCGGCCCGATGTCGGGCTTCGACAACGCCAAGGTGGACGCGGCGTTCTTCGCGGGGACCACGGTCAAATCCAACTTCCTTTGCAGCCTCGGCTACGGCGACGCGAGCAAACTCTATCCACGCTCGCCGCGCCTCAGCTTTGAGGAGGCGTGCAAGGTGGTTTGACGCCACGGCAGTGCATGGGGGCCTACGCAAGAGGCCGGGAGAAAGATCATGGCCGAACCGGAAGAATACGATCTGGTCGTGTTCGGGAGCGGGGAGGCCGGCAAATACCTCGCCTGGACGCTGGCTGCCGAGGGCAAGCGGGCGGCCGCGATCGAAAGAAAATACCTCGGCGGTTCCTGCCCGAACATCGCCTGCCTGCCCAGCAAGAATGTCATCCACAGCGCCAAGGTCGCCTCCTACTTGCGCCGCAGCGAGGAGTTCGGCGTCGCCAAGGAGGGCTGGAAGATCGACATGGCCGCCGTGCGCGACCGCAAGCGGAAAATGGTTGACGGCCTGATGGAGATGCACCGCGGCAAATTCAAGGCCAGCGGGGCGGAAATCGTCATGGGCGCCGGCCGCTTCGTCGCGCCGCGGACGATCGAAGTCGCGCTCTCCGCCGGCGGGACGCGGACCCTGCGGGGCAAGATCGTCGTCATCAACACCGGGTCGCGCGCCTGGATCGACGACACGCCCGGTCTGCGGGAGGCCAGGCCGCTGACGCACGTCGAGGCGCTCGAGCTGGATTGCGTCCCCGATCGCCTGATCGTCCTGGGCGGCGGCTACGTCGGGCTGGAACTGGCCCAGGCCATGCGACGGTTCGGCAGCCGCGTAACGGTCGTCGAACGGAACGGCGCCCTGATCCACCGCGAAGACCGGGACGTGACCGAGGCGATCGAAGAAGTTTTCCGGGATGAAGGGATCGAGGTCGTGACCGGGGCCACGGTGCATCGCGTGGAGGGCGCGTCGGGAGAGTCCGTGCGGCTGCATGTGACGCGCGGCGGGGCGGAGGTCGTGATAGAAGGCACTCACCTCCTGGTCGCGGGAGGGCGCACCCCGAACACGGACGGCATTGGGCTGGAGACGGCGGGGGTCGAGACGGACGAGCAGGGGCGCGTCCGGGTCAACGAGCGGCTGCAGACCACCGCCAAGGACGTCTGGGCGGTGGGCGACTGCGCCGGAAGCCCTTATTTCACGCACATCGGCTTCGACGACTTCCGGGTGGTCCGGGACAACCTCGCCGGAGGGAATCGCGTGACGACCGGGCGACAAGTGCCGTTCTGCCTGTTCACCGACCCCGAAATGGCACGGGTTGGGCTGAGCGAGGCGGAAGCGAAGGAGCGCGGCGTCGCCTACCGCCTGGCGAAAATCCCCATGCTGGCCGTGCTGCGGACGCGGACGCTGTCCGAGACGCGGGGCTTCCTGAAGGCGCTGATCGAGCCGAACGGCGACCGCATCCTCGGCTTCACCGCGTTCGGGGTCGAGGCCGGGGAAGTCATGGCCGTGGTTCAGGTCGCGATGGCGGCCGGACTGCCTTACACGGCGCTGCGGGACATGGTCCTGACGCACCCGACGATAGCCGAGGGGCTGGTCGCGCTGTTTTCAGCCGTGCCGGCCAGGGAATGATCGGAATCGAGGGGGAGCCGGGAGAGGACCGTTCCGCGACGGGCAGGGATCGATGGCCGCATTCGCAGCGCCGCGCGGCACGGGATCGGACCAGCGCCCGCGTGGAGGCCTTCATGCGGGCCAGCCGCGGCGGGACAGGAGGATTCGCGCCTTCGCCTGGAGGATTGCGACGACTTCGCCAGCCAGAACGTAGCTCTCGTACTCGGCCCTTTCCTCGGGCGTAAGTTCGCCCTCGTTGCACTTGTGGGCCAACTCGTCCACGCGGACTTGGGCCTCGGCGTCCGCCTTGAGGCCGATGAGCTTGCGCCGCCTCCTCGTTGAGCGACGCGCAGACGGGATCAAGCAGGCGTTCGAGGATTCGGCCGTTTGCTGTTTTCATATAGACAGGATACGCCGGATGGGCAGTTGTCGTCAAACCGTCAGGGTAAAGTGCCCCGCCCTTGCCGTCGAAGTACAGAACCGCCGTCGCGAGCAGGTCGCGGCCAATGACGCCGTGAACCGCGTCGGCTGGGAGAAAAGTGGCGGGGAGGACATCGACGGACGGCCAGTATGCCAGCGCCGCACCGCCGTCGTCCAGCAGAGTAACGCTCAGATCGTACACGTCCCGGACGTGCGGCGTCGAGCCGGTCGCGGACGTGAGAAACTGCCGCCGCTTGTAGTAAGTTACTCCCAGCGGCAGGATGGCCGTCGCCTCGGCGAGGCTGAGGAACGAGCCGGTGTCCAGCACGGCGCGAACCGCGGACGGGGCCGGCACGGGGAAACCGACGCGCCGGAGCGTTTGCCGTCGCGCCTCCGACACGCCGATGAGGACGTTGACCAGGGCGCCGTCTGCGGTGATGAGGCCGGTCAGCGTCGGCATCAGAGGATGTTCCGCGGCACGAAGATGGGTTTCTCGTCGGCGACGATCCGGTGGACGAGGAACGGGTCGAGATTGAAGCGCCGATAGCCTTCCGCCAACGCTTCCGCATTCGTGTTCCACACGCCGACGATCTGCTCGCCGTGGATCAGAACATAGCGGCCCGCCTCCTTTTCCAGGAGGGCCGGGAGGTTCGCCTGCAAGGTTGCCCATTCACGATCTAGCGCCATGATGCACCTACGTTCCGTAGAGAAATAATCGCATCGCGGAACCGGGAAACGTCCTCTAATGGTGATGTTCGTGTTCCCCGCCCCAACGGCTGAACGCCTTCTCCCCGCTGGTGAACGTGATCTCGCCGTGCAACACGCCCTTCACCGAGGTCAATTCCTCTCCTAGATGGCGCACCAGCCCGGCCGGGCCGCGCAGCACCGACACTTCCAGACAATGCCGCTCCCCAAGGTGGACGTGCATCGTGGACACCACGATCTCATGATGATGGTGCTGCTTGTCGATCAGCCGCGTCGCCAGCTCCCGCGCGTGGTGGTCGTAGACCAGCGTGACGACGGCGACCGATTCGGCGCTGTCGCCGAGCGGGCCGGCCGCCTCCTCGCGGATCAGCCGCTCGCGGATCAGGTCGCGCACCGCCTCGCTGCGCGTGGAATAGCCCTTGGCGGCGTTGATGCGGTCGAACGCCTCCAGCAGCGCCGTTTCCAGCGAAATGCTCACCCGCGTCAATTCGGCCATAAGTCACCGCAGATAGCGGTTAAAGACATTCTCCAGCATTTCCTGCCGGCCGGAGACGTTCGGCTTCGCGTCGCCCGCCTCCAGCATGACCTTTTCCAGGTCCTCGAAGGTCGCCTTCTCCGCCTCGATCCTCTGGCCGATCCCCGCGTCCCACGAGGCATAGCGCTCCTTGACGAACTTGCTCAATACGCCGTCGGCCCGGATCTTGGCGGCGATCTTCAGGCCGTGGGCGAAGGCGTCCATGCCGCCGATGTGGGCGTGGAACAGGTCCACCGGCTCGAAACTCTCCCGGCGCACCTTGGCGTCGAAGTTGACGCCGCCCGGCGCCAGGCCTCCCTGGCCGAGGATCACCAACAGGCACTGCGCCGTCAGGTACAGGTCCGTCGGAAACTGGTCGGTGTCCCAGCCGAGCAAGAGGTCGCCGCGGTTGGCGTCCATCGAGCCGAGCAGCCCCTGCGCCGAGGCGTAGGTCAATTCGTGCATCATCGTGTGGCCGGCCAATGTCGCATGGTTCGTCTCGACGTTCAGCTTGAAGTCGTCGGCCAGGCCGTAGCCCCGCAGGAAGGCGACGACCGCGGCGCAGTCGAAATCGTACTGGTGGACCGTCGGCTCCTTCGGCTTCGGCTCGATCAAGAATTGTCCCGTGAAGCCGATCTTCTTCTTGTGGTCCAGCGCCAGGTGGAAGAAGCGGGCCAGGTGGTCCAGCTCCCGTTTCAGGTCGGTGTTGTAGAGATTGGAGTAGCCCTCACGGCCGCCCCAGAAGACGTAGTTGACGCCGCCGAGACGCTGCGTGACCTCGATCGCCTTCTTGACCTGGGCCGCCGCGTAGGCGAACACGTCGGCGTTGGGACTGGTCGCGGCACCGTGGACGAAGCGCGGATTGCTGAACAGGTTGGCGGTGCCCCACAGCAGCTTGACGCCGGTGCGCTGCTGCTCCTGCTCCAGCACGGCGACGATCTTATCGAGGTTGGCGTTGGTTTCGCGGAGGTTTTTGCCCTCCGGGGCCACGTCGCGGTCGTGGAAGCAGTAGAACGGGGCGCCGAGCTTCTCCACGAACTCGAACATCACGCGCACGCGCTTGATCGCCATCTCGACGGAGTCGCTGCCGTCCTCCCACGGCCGGCGGGCGCAGCCGGGGCCGAACGGGTCGCCGCCCATGCCGCGCATGGTGTGCCAGTAGGCCACGGCGAAGCGCAGATGCTCCTTCATCGGCTTGCCTTCGACGCGCTCGTCCGGGTTGTAATGGCGGAAGCTGAGCGGGTTGGTCGAGTCGGAGCCTTCGTAGCGGATCTTTTCGACTTCGGGGAAGAATGCCATCGGCGCACCTGCTCGGTTGGTGGGAGACTACCGCTGGACACCATAGGGACCGAACGCGGCATCGCCAAGCGGCGCGCGGTTTAGCCGCGACCCGAAGGGGAGCGCTGGAGGAACGCGCTCCCCTTCGGGTCGCGGCTAAACCGCGCACCCAAAATCAGTGCGTCGATCCGGCCGCCTCGTCGGCCGCCTGGTGGACCCGGTCGTCGGAGTCGGATCGCAGGGCCTTTATGACTTCGACGGCGGCGGGCGTATCGGCCTTGATCCGGCCCAGCGACCGCACGCACTCGGCGCGGACGGTCGGCGCCGGATCCTGTTTCGCCCGTTCGACGAGGAGGTCCACGATCCGTGGCTGGCGACGCCAGTCCATCGACGCCAGGCTCTCCGCGGCCCACTCGCGCTGCGACGGGTAGAGTGAATCTCGCAGAATGGAAGACAGCTGCGTCAGGTCATAGCTGCTTTCCGTATGGAATCCGGCGGGAACGACGTAGCCGATCGGCGCCTGCGGCGCGGTCGCCGTCGGTCGCGGCGCGGTGCGGATCGCCACGGCGGCGGGGGCGTAGGACGGGGCGGTCGGCGGCGGCGTCGGGAAGGCGTTCATCGCCAGGGCGTCCGGCGGTGGAGGCGCTCGGCGCCGGGGCGCTGAAGGCGTTGGGCGCCGACGCGACATCCCCGCTCTTGGGCCGATCGGTGAAGGCGTTGGGTTCATCCGCGCGGACGCCCACGGCGTCCTTCTCTTGCGCGGCGGGCGCGGCGGGCGCGGCCAGCTCCGGCGAGGAGGCGGCCAGCACCGACCCCAGACCCAGCGGCACGGTGGGAGGCGCGGTTTCCGGTTTGGCGAGGGGAGCCGGTTTCGTATTCGCCACGGCGGGCGCGGGGGTCGGGGCGGGGTTGAGGATCGGGGCCGGCTTGGCGACCACGACCAGCGGTGCAGGGGCGAGGACCAGAGCCGGCTTGGCGACCACGACCGGCGCCGCAGGGGGGCAGGCGGCGTCGGCGGATTCGGCGCGGCGTGGGGTTGCGGCTCCTTCACCTCCGGCCGGAGCGTGGCCGGCGGCTGCTCCAGCGCCAGCGCCGCCAGCAGCGGGGCCTTCTTTTCCGACGGAGGTGGATCGGCGGCGAATCCCTCCGTTTGCGGCATCTTGGCGAATTGATCCGGCGTCCGGAGCGGATCGGCAACCCGCGGCTCGGCGTGCGGCAGGGCGACCTTCGGCGGGGTCGGTGGGGTCGGCGGCGTCTCGACCTTGCCCCACGACTGCCGCCAGTCGCTCGGCGGGGGCGTGGTCGTTTCAACCTTCTTCGCCACGACCGGCTCCTTCGGCGGAGCCGGAGGCGTCGCTGCGACGTACGGCTTCCACACGGTCGTCGCCCAGGTGGTGGTCGGCTCGGGCGCCTTGGCGACCGGGGACGCCGGCGTAGGCTTCACCGCGGGTTTGGCCGGGATCCATGTCGGGGACGCCGGAGCGACCGTGACCGCCGGGGCCGGAGGCTTTCCCGCGGTCGTCCGGCTGACCCACCAGGGCGACTCGGCCGGATGGGCGTCCGGCGCTTTCACGACCGTTTCCGGGGCCGGTTTCATGGCATAGGGAGAAGTCGGCGCGGGAGCGGCGACGACGGCGCCCGGTTTCATGGCGTAGGGGGAAGTCGGCGCAGGCGCGATGGGCGCGGC
Organism: uncultured Planctomycetaceae bacterium; assembly: GCA_963771935.1. Classification (GTDB taxonomy): domain Bacteria; phylum Planctomycetota; class Planctomycetia; order Gemmatales; family Gemmataceae; genus UBA4732. The sequence continues at coordinate 294,894 of CAVYVK010000003.1, forward strand.
GACGACGGCCGGCTTTACGGCGGCCGGATAGGCGTCCGGCGCTTTCACGACCGTTGCCGGGGTCGGCTTCATCGGCGCAAGCTCCACCTTTTTGGCAGGCGGCGCGACCTGCGCCGTCGGGGCGGTCGCCGGCGGCGGCGCCAGGTGCTCGGCGCTGACGTTGAGATCGGAAACCTTGATCTGCGCAAAGGGCGAGGGCCAGAATCCCCGCGGCTTCGGCGCCGGCGGCGGGACGGAGGCGACCCGCGGCGTTTCCGGCTGCGTCGGGCGGAGGTCGATCGGGTAGCCGACGACCACGGCGTTGGGCGGCGGTTCCGGCGTTCCCACCGGTACAGGACCGTTCCAGCCCCAGTGGAAAATGTGCATCGGCATTGAGCGCGCCTGGGCCGCCGGCCGTGGGGAGGCTGGGCCGGTCTCCACGATGGTCATTAGCTCGCCGGTGTCCAGGGCCTGCGCCTGGTAGGCCGGGTCGCCGTCCCCATTCGTCCACGTTTTCAGGACCTTGCACCGTTGCGGAGGTTTGCCCGCCTCCTGAACGATGACATAGCGGTCCTTCGTTCCGTCCGCCTCCGCGGCGATGGGCGTCATTTGGCCCCAGGCGAGGCCGGTCCAAGCCAGCACCCCGAACACGGGCCCTATCCACTGTGACCGGACCATCCGTTGGTCTCCTTTGGCGGCACGAGAACGCGGCCGGCCGGGACGAAATCCTCGGCTCCCGTCTCTGTTGTTATCGGCCGTGGCGAACCTGCGGATTAATTTGGACTTGACGGACTTGCGGATGGTGAACAGGCCGACGAAAAATGGGGTGACAAGGCGCTGGGCGGACAACCAGGAATCCCATCGTTTCGCCGCGACCCGAAGGGGAGCGCTTCGGGAGACGCGCTCCCCCTTCGGGTCGCGGCGAAATGGGGCGCCGGTTTTGGAGGAACCTTACTTCGATTCACTGGCCGGCGGCATGTCCTTCTGCCCGCCCATCTCGCGGCGGTACAGCGGCAGGTGGCGATAGTAGACCTCCAGGGTCAGCAGCGACAGGGAGGTGTACATGATGCGACCGCCGCCGTCCGGACCCCAGGCACCGTCCGGATCCCAGCTGCCGGCCTCGGGAGCCAGGTTGGCCGGCAGCGGCGGCTTCGCGCCCGGCAATCCGGACTTCTCGGTCAGCGTGCATTGCTTGGCGATGAGCGAGTCGCGGATGCCGGTGTGGCTGTCCTTGCCGCCGGGGCCTTCGTTCCAGAACTCCCACGCCTCGCCGCCCATGTGGTGCATCACCTGCGTGGCATAGTACTCGTAATAGATGTTGTTGGCCTTGCCCGGCGGCACGGACTTGAGGCGGTCCACGCCGGCCAGCAGGCCGGGGTTGCGCGGGTTGACGCCCCGGTATTGCCGGCACAGCATCCCCACCGCCGTCATCACCACCGTTTCGGGGTTGCCCGGCATGTAGCTGTAGCCGCCCTTGTTGGACGCCTCGACCGAGTCGAGGAACTTGTCGGCTTCCTTCAGGGCCAAATCCTTGTTGGCCAGCTCCAGGCCGGCCATCTGGGCGCTCTTGAGCGCCATGATCTCCCAGCCGCTCACGGACAGGTCGCCCGGCTGCCGCGGCGAGTAGCGCCAGCCGCCGCCGGCCGGGTCCTGAGCGGATTCGATGAAGCGGATGGCCCTTTGGGCCGGCGCCTTGAGCGACGGGTCGGAGGTCATGCCGTAGGCCTCGCAAATGGCGATCGCGGCGATGCCGTGCGAGTACATGCTGCCGCCGAAGTAGCCGTCCTTGCCCTGCTTGGCGATCAGGAAGTCCAGGCCCGCCTTGACCGTCTTGCTGTAGTCCTTCTGCTTGGGATCCTTGTTCGGCTTCTGCGTCTGACCGGCGCCGAGGAACGGCAGCAGGCCGAAGCCGGTGGCGGCGATGTCGTCGTCGCGGTTGGCCTGGCCGGTGGGGTTGTACGGCGTGCGCTTGCCTTCATCGTCGTGCGCGAACTGCTCGAAGTGATTGATCGACCAGTGGCCGTCCGGCGCCTGGCAGTGGGCCAGCCAGATCAGGCCGTTGGCCACCGCCGCCTCGGACGCCGCGTTGCCGCCGCCTTCCTTGAGCATCTGCTGCCGCGTGGAGCCGCTACGGCCGGCGAAGCCGCCGGGCAACGCATTGCCGACGCCCTGGTAGCCGCCTTCGCCCAGCATGTTGGTGACGCCGAAGTCCGACGACGGGCCGGTCGCGCCGCCCGTGGCGCCCTGGCCGACGCCCGGCGGCGGCGGCACGTTCTGGCGCACGTCGCTGGTCGCGTTCTGCACGCCCACCGCCTGTGTCACATCGACGGGGCCGGGCACGCTCACGTCCTCGATCCGGCTGACGTTGTAGTTGAGCTGCTGCGTCGGGTCGTTGCCGAGGTCGGGATTGGTCAGGTCCAGCTGGTCCTGGGCCTGATCCTCGTCGATCTGGGTGGTGGTGGTCGCCTGCTCCGGGCCGGTGTCGTTGGCGGCGACCTTCTCCATCGGGATGAAGCGCAGGATCAAAACGAAGCCGGCGATCATGCCCGCGTGAACGACCGCGCTGAGCAACCACACGAGGCAGACCTTCATGAAAAACATCCAGCGGCCGGCGCCGATCTTCGGCGCGACGATGACTCGCCGCCGCGGCGCCGGGGGTGCATTGGTGGACATGGAAGGTTCCTCTTGGGATGGAATGCCAACGTTTCAAGCGCTCTGACTTTTTGGCGAGCGGGGGGCGTCAGCCCCCTGATCTCGCATCCTGTCAGCGACCGCGGGAAGAATCAGGGGGCTGACGCCCTCCGCTCGCCAGGATTTCGACGCAGCAAACCCGCTTCTTAACGTCCCGCCGTCTCCTCGTCCCCGTCCGCCTTCCGAGGTTCGGGCGGAGGGACGAACTCTCCGAAGCGGGCGGCCTGGACCCGGCCGCGCACGTGCCGGTCGCCGCTCCGAAACCAGTAGCCCAGCGTGAAAATCAGCGCCAACGTCAGGCCGATGACGCCGAAAAACACCGGACCCAACCACTCCGGCCATGCCCAGCCCGATTCCTCCTTGGCCGGCGCCGGCTGGCTCGTCAAGGTGAGGGTGTGGCCGATCACCAGCGGGGCCAGACGGTCCTTGTGCGTCTGCTTAGCGTCGGCGGGCGTGTAGCGGAAGACCTTGTAAAAGTAGCCGCTCACGCCGACCGGCACGTCCAGGGTTTCGCCCGGCTTCAGGCCGGGCGGCAGCTCCGTGCAGATGAAGAACACCGGGTCGTCCTGCCACGCATCGACGGATAGGTATCCTTCGTAGTAGTCCGTCGCGCCGCCCTGGATCGCCATCGCCTGGGCCGGGAACTGGCGGAGCTTCTTCAGGCGGCCGTCAAAGTGTAGCACCTCGCCGCGATACTTGTCCGGGTCGTGGAACACCTTCGTCCACAAGCCGTCCTCGTGCAGCGCGGCCTTGTCCAGGGCCGCCGGTGCCGTCCGGTTGGCGTAAATAATCATGTCGAAATAGGCGTCCAGCTCGCGGTCTTCCGGCTCCTTCGGGATGGGCGTTTTGTCGTGGACCTCGTCCAGCTCCCACGGCGGAATCCGCCGCACGATGTTCGGATCGAAGAACGTCCAGAAGCGGAGATCCTGGCCGGCCGAGAGATACGCCAGCTCCGTGGGGACCTCGCCGCCTCCGGGAAAGCCGTTCAGGAAGAGGGTGGCCGCTCCCACCCCGGCCTGCGCGTCGGGATCCACCACCCGCCGCTCCGGCGCTCGGGCCGGCCACACATGCACGTCCTGGCCGGCCGAGACGAACGCCAACTCGCTGAAGACCTCGTCCCCCGCTGGGAACCCGTTCAGGAACAGGGCGCTGGCGTTGACGCGGTCGTGGTCCTCGGCCGAAAGCCCCGCCCCCGGCTGAAACTCCGGCGCGCCGTCCGCCGCGACCGGGCCAGCCGCGACCATCAGGGCGAGCGCAACGAGAACGGCCCTGGCCGCGCTCGCGGTCCAGCAGGTCGAGGCCGTCGTCGAGGGGCGCTTCCAATTCCGCATGTCGTCTTTCCGCCCGTCACGGATGCAGTTTCACGTAGTCCGCGTAATCCGACGGCATGGCGAAACTGATGTCCTTCAGGCCGGCCCGGCGGCAGGCGTCCATCACGCGGACGACCGCCCGGAACTTCAGGCGGCTGACGCCCTGGATCTTCACGGACGCGATCGTATCGCCGTCCTTCTTCGCCTCGTCGAGATACGACTTCAGCTTGTCGATCAGCTCCTGCATGTCGTACTTCCCCGGAGTCGCCCCCGTGGTCCAGGGCGGCGACAGGGTTTCATTTTTCCCCTTATACGAAGTCGTGATGTCACCGACCGCGTCGTCAGAGCCGGTGTCCTCCGTCGGGGTCTTGACGTCGATGGGGATGATCGACTTGAGGTCCGGCGGCTTGTCGGTGCTGGTGGAGGGAGCGGCCGATGCGATGTTGTCGGCGAGGGGCGTCGCCTGCGACGGCAGCAGCAAATCCAGCGTCCCTTCCATGCCGGTGGGCAGCTTGAAGGTCGAGATGAAAAAGAACAGGAGCTGGAAGCTCATGTCCAGCATCGGGGTGATCGGCAGCGTGATCTCGGTCCCCGCTGCGGGTTTATGTCGAAAAGCCATTCGGACCTCACCCTTTTTCTAGCCATCGGAGCCGACCGTAAGGGAGCGGTCTTCGCCAAAACCGCTCCCTTACGGTCGCGGCTCCGATGGGCGGCTCCGTATCATAAGTCGGCCGGACGACGCCGATGTTACCTCCGGTCACGATTGCGTTCCCTTGCGGATCAGGGCGCGGACTTTGAGGTTCGTGAACTTCTCATCCTGGCACATCAGCAGGATCCGGTAGACGACGGCGTAGTCCATGTTGCCGTCGGGCCGGATGACCACGGCCGTTTTCACGTCGTTGTTGTGTTTGTCGGCCAGGATCTTGTACTGGTCGTGCAGCCATTTTTGCAGCTCCCCGTCGGGCCGCATCGCGTCGGCCCCCGGCACGATGACGTAGGAGTCGCCGTCCTTGAACTTCGCCATTACGGCGCCGCGCGTGTCCGTGTCGATGTGCTTGGCGAGGTCGTCCTCGCTGTTGATCGGGACGTTCAGGTCCTTGAGGAGCGCCGCCTGCTCATTGCTGAGGAGATCGTGATTCCTGAGCCGGTTGTAAATGCTGTCCGGGTCGCCGCCGTTGTCCACCATCTTCCGGTAGCGGCCGGCCAGCTCGGCCGTGTAGCCCTTTTTCCGCTCCGCCTCGTTGGGGTTGGTGCCGAGGATCTCGCGGTTGTTGATCTCATTGAGGGCGATCTTGCGCACGCCGTCCGCGCTCTCATAGGGCTTGACGGTGATGAACAGGAAATCGTCTTCCTTGTTCTGATCGGCCTGAAGGCTGTCGCTGTCGGTCAGCTGCTTGGCGGTCTGGGACTTGGCCAGCTCGACGGGGTCGTTGCTTTCGCTGGCGTAGTTGCCGCAAATCATGAAGAGCATCAGCAGCTGCAACACCAGATCGAGCATCGGCGTCAGGTTGGGTTCGACCGTATCACCGCCTGCCGGCCCATGACTCATGGCGGCTTCTCCTCTATTCCAGAGTGTTCAGTGTTCAGGAAGACAGGCCTGGCAGAATGCTTGTTCCCTATGACAAGTCGATCTGGATGTCTCAATCTTACTGAACACTGAACACTGAACACTATTTCTGCTTGACGGCCCCGGTGGGCACGCGATTGTCGGCGACCGGCTCGACGGCGATCACCGCGGGGGCGGAGGCCGGGGCCGGCTTCTTCGAGTTATGGTACATCTGCGTCAGCAGGTCGTCGGAGATGTTCGCGGTGTCCATCGAGATGCGCGTCAGGCGATTCTTGAAGAACGTGTGGCAGAAAATGGCCGGCACCGACAGGCCGATGCCGAACAGCGTCACCACGAGGGCTTGCGAAATCTTGCCGGCCAGGACGCCGAACGACGGCTGCTGATCGCTCAGCGCGATGAAGGCGAGGATCATGCCCCAGACCGTGCCGACCAGGCCGATGAGCGGGCCAAGGGTGCCGATGACGGCGAGGTAGGACACGATCTGTTCCTTGCCGGACTTGACGCTCTCGACCATGTTGAAGGCGGCTTCGCGGGCGTCCTCGATGCCGTACTGGAGCCGGCTCATGCCGGTGGTCAGGACGCGGCCGAGGAAGGAATCGTCGCCCTTGGCCAGGTCGTAGGCGGCCTTGAACTGGCGCTTGTTGACGGTTTCGGTGAACTCTTCAACGAACCCCGGCGGGATGGCGCCTCCCATGCGCAGGTCCATGGCCAGCAGCACGACGAGGGCCACCAGGGTGATGGACACGATGCCCAGGATGGGGCCGAAGACCCAGCCGAGCGATTTGAGGATGTGTCCGAAGAGGAAACCGAGGGACTCGGTCCTGTCCTCTTTCGGCCCCGAGCTTCCCGCGGCGGGGGCGGCGGCGGCCGGCGCGTCGTCGGCGCGGGCGATGGTGGGGTGCTGGACGAGCGCGACGTAAACGATCACGACCGCCAGACAGCCGAGGAGGAATGCGGCCAACCGCGACCGAGCAGGCCCTGCGGAGAGTTTCATGACAAAAATCCCTGACACGGAGAAGTTAAAGAGGGTTTTCCAACCCATTCATCGTCCAGGCCGCCTCGGCGCCCGCGCGTCGGTGCGAACGGGGCGACGACTGCCGGGGGCGGAATCGGCCGACCGAGTGAGACGTGCAAACCACTCGTTTAGTTCCCAGACCGTCCCGACGCTCCGGCCGTGGCGCGGACAGGGAAGTACACGAATGGTGGGCCTGCAAAGAGTACACGTTCTCCTATTAATGTGAACGATGGCGCCGGGGGGTGTCAAGCATATTCCGAGAAAGGGCGCGGCATGGCAGTTGCCCTGCTCCTCCCGACCGGAGCCGTCCCTTTTGGGGGAACACCGAACATGACTCTCGCGGAATACCGGAAGAAGCGTGATTTCAGCAAGACGCCGGAACCCGACCCCAAACCGGGCAAGAAACACAAGCAAACGATCTTCGTTATCCAGGAGCATCACGCCAGCCACTTGCACTACGACTTCCGTCTGGAGGCGGACGGCGTGCTCAAGAGCTGGGCCGTGCCCAAGGAGCCGTCGCTCGATCCGAGCCAGAAACGGCTGGCGGTTCGCGTCGAGGACCACCCGCTCGGCTATGCGGGCTTTCACGGCGACATCCCCGCAGGGCAGTACGGAGCGGGGCACGTCGAAATCTGGGACCGTGGGACGTACGAGCCGGACGCGTCGGATCGCACCGTGGCCGAGGGCATCGACGCGGGACGGCTGGAGTTCACGCTTCACGGCGAGCGGCTGAACGGCCGATTCACCCTGGTCCGCATGAAGGGCGGCAAGGGCCGCAAGGAGAACTGGCTGCTCATCAAGCGGAAGGACGCGTTTGCCCGAAGCTCCGAGCCGGCGGCCCCAAAGAAGCCGCGTCCAACCACGAAAGCGGCGCGAACGAGGCCCGTGGGCGCGGGGCCGAAAGAAGTGACGCTTACGCACGCGGAAAAGGTGCTCTTTCCCGAAGTCGGCGCGACTAAGGGAGAAGTCTTCGACTATTACCGGCGCGTGGGGCCGCGGTTGTTGCCGTACCTGCGCGACCGGCCCGTGACGCTGGAACGGCTGCCGGAAGGACTGGGCGAGGGGAAGCCGCACTTCTGGCAAAAGCACACGCCGCCGTCGTACCCGGACTGGATCCCGCGCGTCGAATTGCCGAGCGAGGACGGCCGATCGGTCGCCTATTCGATGGTCAACGACATCGAAACGCTGCTTTATCTGGTGAATCAGGGGGCGCTGACGTTCCACCCCTGGTTGTCGCGCGTCGGCAGTCTCGACCGGCCGGACTTCGTCCTCTACGATCTCGACCCCGGCGAGGCGGCGTTCGCCGAAGTCATCGAGATCGCCCGACGGTTGCACGAGCTGCTGACCGAGGAGGGCGCCGAGGCGGTCGTGAAAACGTCGGGCAAGTCCGGGTTGCACGTGCTGACGCCCTGGCAGGCGGAAGGCGGATACGACGAGGCGCGGACCTGGGCGCGGGCGGTCGCGGAACGGCTGACCGAGGCGGCGCCGGAACAGGCGACCTTGGAGATCCGCAAGGCCAAGCGCGACCGCCGCGTTTACGTGGACGTGCTGCAAAACGCGCGCGGCAAACACGTCGTGCCGCCGTATGTGCTGCGGGCGACGCCGACGGCGACGGTTTCGGCGCCGCTGCGCTGGGCCGAGCTGACGCCGGACCTCGACCCGAAGCGCTTCGACTTGCGGACGATGCTCGGCCGCCTGGCCCGGCAGAAGCGCGACCCGGCTGCGGCGCTGCGGACGAATTTCGGAGATTAGCGCGAGGAATCGTACGCAATCGAGTCGGGAACAAAAACATCGACGCGCGGCCACCCTAAGGGGCAGTATAAAGGAGAACGTTGGAGGGCGGAAGCAATGGCGACGGGGCCGATGAACCAAACCCTGCGGCAATTGCAACGGTTGCTGCGGACGGGCGACGACGGCCGCACCGACGCACAGCTGCTGGAGCGCTTCGTCGCGCGGCGGGACGAGTCAGCGTTCGCGGCCCTGGTGCGGCGACACGGGCCGATGGTGCTGGGCGTGTGCCGGCGCGTGGCCGGCCATGCCGACGACGCCGACGACGCCTTTCAGGCCGTCTTCCTCGTCCTGGCCCGCAAGGCGGCCTCAATCCAGGCGCCGGCCCGACTGGGCGCCTGGTTGTACGGCGTCGCCTACCGCACCGCGCAAGGCCCGCGTCGTCGCCGACCGCCTGCGCGGCAGGGAAAAGCAGGTGGCGATCATGCCTCAGCCGGTGGTCGAGCCGGAAGACCGATGGCAGGAAATCATGACGCTGCTCGATCAGGAGCTGAGCCGCCTGCCCGACAAATACCGTATCCCGATTGTCCTGTGCGACCTGGAGGGCGCAACCCGCAAGGAGGTCGCCCACCGTCTCGGCGTGCCGGAGGGAACGCTGTCCAGCCGGCTGGCGACGGGACGGAGAATGCTGGCGCGGCGGCTGGGCCGTTTTGGCTTGGCGGTCTCCGGCGGGGCGCTGGCGGCGGTGCTGGCGCGTCAGGCGTCCGCCGCCGTTCCGGCCGCGCTGTCGGCCGCCACGGTTCGGGCGGCGTCGGCGTCCGCGACGGCGATCGCCGTCGTTTCGGCGAAGGTCGCCGCGCTTACGGAAGGAGCAATCAAAGCCATGCTGTGGACGAAACTCAAGATTACGGTCGTCGTTGTATTGACGACGGGGCTGCTATTCGCTGGGGCGGGTGCGGCCGCGCTGGGACCGGGAAAGGTCGGAGCGGAAGGCCCTGCCAGGGCCGACTCGACCAAACCTGCGGCGGACGCCGACAAGGACGCCGTCTGGACCCTCGACTATGAATTCAAGTCTCTGCGCGTGATCGTGCTGCGCGTGGCGGGGCAAGTGAAGAAACCGATCTGGTACCTACCCTATACGGTCGCCAATCCCACCAACCAGGAACATCGGTTCATCCCCGATTTTGAACTCACGATACCTGACAAGGAGGTCCACCACGACGAGGCGCCGTCGGACGCGATCCGGGACTTCATCGAGCAAGTGGAAGATCCCAACGGCTCCCTTAGCCGCCTCCTCCTCAAGACATCCGTGACGATCGCGGCCGACCCGATCCCGCCCACCAAGCCGAACGCTGTCCCGAAGCCCGTGGCCGGCGTCGCAACCTGGGACGACGTGGACCCTGGCCTGGAGCGTTGCAACATTTACGTGTACGGCTTGTCCAACGACTGGAAGGTGGACGGCGATCAGGTGAAGCGCAAGACGCTGGAGCTGGATTTCAAGCGCGTCGATGGCGAGATGCAGCTGGTCGGCTCGCCGAAATGGCTGTACATACCGTCGCATGGCGGAGGCGCTCCATCGCGCGGACGAGTCGGACGAGTTGCGGCGAACCGTCGCCGACCTGCGCAAGCAGCTCGAGAAGACAAAGTACGCTGCGGCGATCACGGACGCGGACAAGGCGCTGCTTCAAAAAGACAAGGAGATCGCTCTCCTGCGGGATAAACTCGTCTCTGCTCAGATCCAGGTGGAAGCGCTGACGGATCGCTGCAAGGCCCTGGAGCAGAAAATCCATGAACTGGAGAAGGATGTCGAGAAGGGGAAAAAGGACGATAAACCGGCCGCGCCTCCGGCGGACGCGCCGCACGTCGAGGGCGTGGTGACGAAGGCGGCCGACGGTCTGGTCGAAATATCAATCGGCACGGACGCGGGAGTCGCCAAGGGTATGACGCTGGAAGTCTACCGGCTGGACCCGCCGCTCTATCTCGGCAGTTTGCGCATCCTGGAGGTGCGCGACAAAGAATCCGTTGGTAAACCCGTGAAGGCGCCGCCGAAGGCTCTCCAACCGGGCGACCACGTGACCAACAAGATCGACGGGAAGTGACTTCCGGCGAGCGGGGTCGCGTGAGCGCCCCGAGTTGTTGTACTCGGGCGCTCACGCGACCCCGCTCGCCTATCAGATCCGCACGAAGAGATTGCGGCGGTACATCCAGTAGCACGCCAACCATAGCACCGCCAAGATGACCACGCACTGCACCGTCGGCAGCCACATCGCACCCAGCCATTGCTCGATCCACCATTCGCCGACGAGGTTGCGGAACGTCCCCTTGATCGGCCCCCGCAAGAGCTGCGACATGAGGTAGATGGCGATGGAGTTCATGCCCACCACGATCAGCGGGAAAGACCACTTTTTCCATCCTTTGAGATCGCACACCGCGTAAAACGCCGCCAGCATCCACAACACCCAGCCGGCGCTGTAGACCGCGAACGATGGCGTCCAGATGCGCTTGACGATCGGACAGACCGTCCAGCCGGCGATCAGTCCCACCACCACGCAGACGGCCCCGGCGGCGACCAGACAGACGAACTTGGCGACGGCGCTCCGGGGGCCGCGCAGCAATTCGCCGGCCAGCAGGCCGAAGATCATCGTCGCCATCGACGGGATGAAATTCAGCGTCGGGTAGCCTTCCTTGTTGAGGATGAATTCCTTGGCGTGGTAAGCCGGGAAGAGGTTAAGCAGCCAGGAGTCGAAGCGGGCGGCCGCGTTCGTGTGCTTTTCCCAATGGGCGAAGAAGCCGGTCTGGAATGTCCAGTTCTCTTTCGTCAGGCCGACCGACCCGTAATCGAAGCCGGCCGGCGGCAGCGGATAGACGACGAACCAGAGCCAGTAGCCGACGAGGATCACGGCGGTCGCCGCCAGCTGCACGGCCAGGCCGCGGCCGCGCAGCAGGTAGACGAAGAAGTAGCCCAGGCCGATCTGCGACAGCACGTTGACGAGAATGTGGCCGGGCGCCTGACCGCCGTTGGAGGAGAGGAAGATGCCCAGAAGGACCAGCACCAGCGACCGCACGGCGACGTGGAAGAGGATCTTGCCGTCGGAATCGCCCTTGGCCTTGCGGCTGGCGTAGGAGTAGGGGATGGAGACGCCGGCCATGAACATGAAGGCCGGCTGAATGAGGTCCCAGAAGCCGCAGCCGACCCAGGCGACGTGGTCGGTGTGGTAGCCGATGAACTCCCAGACCGGGTTGCCGGCGAAGTGCTTGGCGACCTCGGCCAGGGCGAAGCCGCTGGACGACGCCATGGCAAGCATGATGAAGCCGCGGTAGGCGTCGAGCGACGTGAGGCGGGCCGGCTTCTCCACCGACCGCGGCAGCGCGACCGGAGTGGTGGGCGGCGGCGGGGTCGGCCTCTCGACGGGCGGCGGTTGGGTCAGGAGCGTGGACATGGCTGCGTCCCGGGGGACGGGTGAGGAGGAAGGCGCGTTCCGCATAGCAAACCAGCGCCAGGCCGCGAAGTCAAGGACGGAGGTTCGTCGGAGCCGCGACCGTCAGGGAGCGGTTGCACTGTCCCCGCTCCCTGACGGTCGCGGCTCCGATCTCAGTGTTGGGGCGCCGGGCCAGGCGGCGGAGGCAGGTCGGCAGGGTTAAATCCCGCCTGAACCGGGCTGACGGCCGCGGGAGCCGCGCCGGCGCCTTCCGTCTTCGGCTTCGGTTTCGCAATCACGTCGGCGTGCCGCTTTTCTAGAATGCGCTGCTCGGGAATGTAGATTTTATCGCCCTCCGCGACCGTGCCGTCGCGGCGCAGGGAGGCGCTGCGCGCGGATGGTTGCGGTTGTACATCTGCAAGGCGGCGGCGTAATCCTCGGTCGAGTAGGCGCCCTGCGAGAGCGCGGCGAAGCTGTCGCCCTTCGTCCAGACGTGGACTTTCTCGTCCCAGCTGTCCACCAGCTTGTCGGTGGGGGCCGACGGATTCCGCGGCCGGGCCGCGATCGGCGGCGTGGCGGCGATGACCCCACCGGAGGCGGGGATCACGATTTCATGGCCGGGCTTCGGCGCCGGCGACGCGGGAGGAAGGTCGTTGCGGGACGGTCCCGGCGGGTCGTTCTTTGCCGGAGCCGGCGGGACATTGACCTCGGACGGCAACGGCGGAGGCATCGGCGCCGGCGGCGGGGGGGGCGGACTGGGAGGATCGCCCGCCGGGGCCGGCGGGGGCGAAGCCGGAATGACCACCTCCGGTTTCGAGGGCTTCATCGGAGGCGGAAGCGGTGCGGGATGGTCGTCGGTCGGGGCGTCGCCGTGCTTGTGCTTCGGGGCGCCGGCAGGGGGGGCCGACGGCGGGAGGAGACCTACCCCCTCGGCAGGAGGCGGTCCCGGCGGCGGAGGCAATACCGGGGCCATTGGGTCCGACATCGGCGCCGCGGGCGGCGGGAGCGGCGCCGGAGGCGCCGGGTCTGCCATTGGGGGGCCAGGCGGGGGCGGCAGCGAAGGCGAGGCCATCGGATCCGGCATCGGCGGCGCCGGTGACGGCGTAGGTGGACCGACGAAGGGCGGCAAGGTCGTGGAGGAATTGTCCGGCTCGGCGCCGACTGCGGCGGCCGGGGGCGCTCCGCCGACGGGCGGCGGCAGGGTGAGCGGCGGAGTCATCGGGGGCGCGACCGGTGGATCATCAGGCGGCTTCGGGGCCGGCGGATTAGCCGGCGACGGCGGAGGATTGGCGGCCGGCTCCGCCGGTGCGGGATCACTCACAGACGGCGGCGATACGGGTGGATGCGGATCTTCCTTGTTCTCCGAGGCCGCGCCTTGACCGGCCAAGGCCAGCGTCGGACTGTTTGGCGCGGCCGCGACGGCAGCGGGCGGCTCATGCAGCTTCAGCACCGTCACCGCGCCCACCAGGCACAAGAAGGAGCCGCACACCGCCAGGCCCACTTTGTTTTCCCGCGTCATAGGCCCCTCCTTGGGAAATGATGAACGATGAACGATGAATGATGAATTGTCTTGATTCATCATTCATCGTTCATCGTTCCTTACTCCGACCCGGCCGCGCTCTTGGCCTGCGTGTACTGCTTCCAGCGGGCCGCGTCCCACAGTTCGAAGTGGTCGTCGATGCCGACCAGCACCACTTCCTGACTCAGCCCGGCGAACTGGGCCAGCCGATCGGAGATCGTGACGCAGCCGTCGGCGCCGACCTCGGCCTTTTCGGTCTGGGCGTAGTAGAGCCGCTTGAAGACGCGCACATCGACCTCGCGGGCCGGCGAATGCTCCAGACGATCCGCCAGCCGCTCCTGGTGAGTCGGGTCGGTCAGCCACAGGCACTGGTCCGGGCCGGGCGACACCAGCACCACGTCGGCGTCGTCGAACTGGTCGCGGACGGCGCGCGGCAGCGTGAGGGTGCGCTTGTCGTCGAGGTTGCCGGGATAGGCGCCGGTCAGCGCCATCACGGATTTCGGTTTGGCCGGCGCCGTCGTGGGCCGCATGGCCGGCAGCGGCTTGAGGCCCTCGACCTCTTCGGCCGGCAGGCAGGCGTCCGGCGGCAGGTGGACGACGGTGCCGGCCGCCAAGGTGTCCTCGGCATGGAGGCCGGGGTTGAGCTTGTACACCTCGCTGCAACGCTCGCCGGTTCCCAGCGTATGGCGGGCGATGTCGCGCATCGTCTCGCCGGTTCCGCGGACGCGGTACGACTGAAGTGGTCCCATGCCGGCCAGCGGTGGCTCGCCGACCTGGCTGGCCTGGACGACGGCTGGCGACGTGACTCGAATCGGGTCGGCCGACGGAGGCGGCGGGGCGAGCCGGGTCGCGTCAGCGCCCGGAGGCGCCGTCGGGTCGCTCCACATGGGCGGCAGTTGTACGGCCGGCGGCGAGGATTCCGGCCCGTGGGTCGGCCTCACGTCCGCCGGCGGCTGCGGAGGCGGAGGCAGCGGCGGCTCGGCCTTCGTCGGAAGCGGCGCCGAGTCCGACATCGGCGGTCCCGGCGGGAGCGGCAGGGGCGGCGTCGCTTCCGACGGCATCGGCCCGACCAGGGGCGCGGGGAGCGCCGCCGGCGCCGGATCGGCCGACGGGGCGGCGGTCGGAGCGGCGTCCGGGGCCGGCGAGGGCGGGTTGGCGATTTCGTGGCTCGATTTTGATCCTGACTGCGGCGGGTCGTCCGGCGCCGTGGGCGGCGCGGGCGGCCGTGGCGCCTCGGTCTGGGCCACGGCCGGGTTGCCCTCTCGCAGCTTCAACGCGAGCACTCCGCCGCACAGGCAGAGAATGCCGCCCAGTACCATCCATCCGTATTGGGTCTTTCGAGTCACAATCCTTGCTCCTCTTCTTCGGAAGGATGAATCAAGACGACGGAGCGCCTTGATTTATCCTTCGTCCTTCCTCCTCAGAACGGCCGCACGCAACTTGGCGCTGCGCCCGTGGGTTGCGGGCGACTTCCTCGTCGCCCGCCTGGATCGGCTTGCGCGTCAATTCCTGCCACCGCGTGCGGTCGCGGAAGGCGAGTTTGACGCGCCGGTCCTCCAGCGAATGGAAGCTGATGAGCGCGGCCCGCCCGCCCGGACGGAGGCAGTCGGGCAACGCCGCCAGCAGGCGGTCGAGCGCTCCCAGCTCGTCGTTGACCGCGATCCGCAGGGCCTGGAACACCCGCGTCGCGGGGTCGATCGGCGGCCGCCTCCGCCCGCCTTTACGCGGCGGTCGCGGCACGCAGCGGCGCACCAGCTCGGCGAGCTGGTCGGTCGTCTTCAGCGGCGCCAGGCGGCGCGTCTCGACGATGCGGCGGGCGATGCGGCGGCTAAAACGCTCCTCGCCGTACTGCCAAATGAGGTCCGCAAGGTCGCGTTCCGACAGCCGCCGCAGCAGGTCGGCGGCCGTCTCGCCCGCCGTCGGATCGAGCCGCATGTCGAGCGGGGCCGGCTGGCCGAAACTGAAGCCGCGCTCCGCCGCGTCCAGCTGGTCGGAGCAGACGCCGAGGTCGGCCAGAACGCCGTCCACCGCCGCGACGCCGAGCCGACCTAGCACTTCGGGCAGCTCGTCGAAGCCGGCGTGGACCAGGGTTGTCGGGAGGCCCGCCAGCCGCGGCGCGGCCAGGGCCAGCATGGAGGCGTCGCGGTCCAGCCCGATGAGGCGGCCGGCCGGGCCGAGCCGTTCGGCCACGAGGCGGGCGTGTCCGCCGGCGCCGAGCGTGGCGTCTACGAACACCTGCCCCGGCTGGGGGTCCAGCAGCGCCAGCACCTCGTCCGGCAGGACCGAAACGTGATGCGGTTCACCGCCGGAGGGAGGCGTCATGGGGTGCGTCGAGGGTAAGACACGGGGGACAAATCGAGGTGCGTTCCGGGCTTCTCCGCGAGAACAAATATACTCCCGCGTCCCGGCGAATCAAGGCGGACCCTGGCGAGCGGCGCGGCGTTAAGGGTGCTTAACAGGAACGCATCTACGCGAATTGCGCCCGTCGCTCAGGGGATAAGGGCGTCGTTTTCGTCGAACTTGTGCCAGTGGCGAATGCGATGACAGTTTGCACAAAGAGAGCGCACTTGTCTAGCTCTCTGGTGATGGCCTCCCAGGACCGGCGTCGTAGCACGGTAAACTGGACATCTTTCTGCGCAGGATCGAGGTGATGAAAATCGTAGACATAATAAGCGAAAACACCTCCGCAATTGGCGCATTGGCCGCCCAGATACGTAACGGCTTGCTTCTTGCGGCGGCGGAATCTTTCGGTAGTATAGGCGTTGAAGCACGGCTTGCAGTAGCAGACGTAGCCGCCGCTCTTCCGGGGTTTCGCGTAGAAGTCGCGGAGCGGCTTGCTCTGTTTACACCGGAGACAGGTTTTCACGGTTCGAGTCATCGTAAGCTCCCGTAGCGCAATTGGATAGCGCAAGGCTTTCCTAAAGCCGAGGTTGCAGGTTCAAATCCTGCCGGGAGCATTGCAGTGGATCACGTCTCCACCGAATGCGTCTTCAGCCCCGTCCAGTCGCCGTCCGGGGTCCGGCCGACGACGTACACGTCGATGTTCACTTCGCCGACGCGGAACACGCGGACGCCGGAGAGCCGTTGGCCGACCACCTGTCGCAGCTTCCGAAACGCCTCCGCGTGTTCGGCCCCGTCCGCGGTCAGGTACTGGAAGAAGTCGGCGAGCGACTGCTCCTCGACCGGCGCCCCGGCGGCGGCCTTGACCAGCGGGGCGACCTTCTGCGGCGTGAGGTCGCCGGCCGCCTTGCCCCACGAGAACGCCTCGAATGGCGCGTCCGTCTCGCTGGGGTAGAGCAGTCCTTTCGACGCATCTTTCAGGGCGGCGAGCAAATCTTGCTTCATCACTCCCTCGGTTCAGCGTCCGGCATCGATCTTCTCCTTCAAGGGTCCGATAATGGCGGGATCGGCCCGGTCGAAGAAGGTGTAGCCGGTCAGCTTTTCCACGGCCTTCACCGACGTTCGGTATTTCGCCCAATTTTCATCGACTGTCTCATCGTTCGGCATGACGACGGCGATGAGTCGCGTGTCCGGCCCCGGCGCCGCGTCGCGGTCGAGGACCATGACCACCTTCCACGTCGTTGCCGGAACGGTAATGTCGCCGTCCCTGCTGTGAATGATTTTCAGGTAGCCCTTGCGGCTCGAACCACCTTCTCCCTGCGGCCCGGCCACGATGTACAGCTCCTTGCCGCGGTCCTTCACCAGGCTGCGGCAGTAGGACTCGAACTTCTCCCAGCCTTTCTCGTTGTTGGCGCTTGACTGCGGCACGATATTGGTCATTACGAACGTCGCCTTGCTGGCCTCCACACTGCTTTGCCGATCCGCATGATCGCACATGTGGCCGCGGTCGAAGCCGCTGTCGATGTAGTCGTCCGTCGTCACCTTCTTGAAGCCGGCCGGCAGGTCCATGTCGGGGAGGAAGGGGAAGCGGGGTGCGCCGCCGAGGTCTTCTTTCACGAACGCGCCAGCTGACCCAGTTGGGCGTGCCGTTGGCGTTGTTGTATGACAGGGCGAAATACGGCTTTTCCATCAAGTAATTATTGCGGTCGCTGACATCCGCCTTGGCCCCGCTGGGATTGCCCCAGCGGAGATGGACATAGGAGTTCGGCGCGGGCGGCGGCGCCGGCGGGTTGAACAGGAACCACAGGATGGCGCCCGCCACCAAAAGCAACACCCAGGCCGCATGGATCGATTTGCGGTTCAAGTCCTTCTCCTTCCGGGACGACTTCGCCTGTGCGCCCCTTACCCGCGCATGACGAATCCGCCGTCTACGTTGACCGTCTGTCCGGTCACGTTGCGGGCGCGGGCCGACGCCAGGAACACCGCCATCGCCGCCACGTCCTCCGGCTGTTGCCAGCGGCCCAGCGGCGTCGTGCGGCGGAGCTTGTCGTCGGCCCACTCCTCGTAGCTCCGCCGTTCCGCTTCCGGCCGCCGCCGCGCCCACGCCTCCCATACCGCACGATTCAGGTCCGTTTTCACCATGCCGGGACACAGGGCGTTGACGCGGACGCCGAACGGCGCCAGGTCCTCGCGGCGCACTGGGCGAAGTTGATGAGGGCAGCCTTCGACGCGCTGTAGGGCGGGTCGGTCTGCGATCCGATTTGTCCGGCAACCGACGCCAGGAACAGCAGCGTGCTCGACCGCGCCGGACCAGGGCCGGGGCGAAGGCGTGGGCGACGTGTACCGCGCCGACGATGTTGACCTGGAGCACGCGCGGCCAGTCGGCCGGCTCCAGGTTCCAGAACGGGAAGCCGTACTGGCCCGAACCGACGGCGACCGCGTGGACGACGTGGTCAGTGCGACCGAGCGCGGCGTGGATGCCGTCGGCCGCCTGGCGCACGGCCGCATAGTCGGTGACATCGACGACGAACCCCACGGCCCGAACGCCGCGTCCCTCCAGCTCTCGCGCGACGGCCGCGACCGTGGGGTCGCGGTCGAGGAGCGCGACATGGGCGCCCTCCGCGGCGAACGCCTCGGCGACGGCCCGGCCGATGCCGCGCGCCCCGCCGGCGACGACGGCCGTCTGTCCGGTCAGCTCCAGGTCCATGTCCACCCCCGCTCCCTTACGGTCGCGGCTCCGACGACACCGGAAACGGCAACGGCCGACCCGCCAGCCCGGCCGTCAGGTTTTCGACCGACATCTCCGCCATGCGCCGCCGCGTCTGCTCGGTGGCGCTGCCGAGGTGCGGCGTGATGATGACGTTGTCGAGCCGCAACAGCGGATGACCGCGCGGCAGCGGCTCCGGGTCGGTCACGTCCAGGGCGGCGGCGTAAATGCGGCGAGCGGCCAGCGCCTCCGTGAGCGCGTCCGTGTCCACCACAGGGCCACGGGCGATGTTGACGAGAATAGCGGTCGGTTTCATCCGCATCAGCTCCGCCCGGCCGATCAGGCGGTGCGTTTCCGGCGTCAGCGGCACGGTCAGCACGACGTAGTCCGAGCCGGCCAGCAGCTCGTCGCGCCCGACGTGCCGCGCCCGAGCGCCTCCTCTGCGGCCGGCCGGTGCCGCCGGTTGCAGTACAGCACCGTCATGTCGAAGGCGCGGCCGCGCCGGGCCACCTGTTCGCCGATGCGGCCCATGCCGATGATCCCCAGCGTCGCACCGTGGATCTCACGACCGACCAAGTAGGAGGGGTCGTAGCGCAGGAAGTCCGGCCCTCGGGCGTAGCGATCGCCCTCGACCAGCCGCCGCCCCGCCGCCAGCAGAAGCGCGAAAGCCATGTCGGCGGTGGCGCCGTCGAGAACGCCGGGCGTGTTGCCGACCGGGATTCCCCGCGCCGCCGCGGCCGCCACGTCGATGTGATCGACGCCGACGCCGAAGTTGCTGACGACGCGCACCGCCGGCGCCCGATCGAGCAGGGCCGCGTCCACCGTCGGATGACCGTAGGTGTAGACGCCCGCGATGCGCTCCGCTTCCGGTCCCCGCGCCGCCGACCAGGGGACCAGTTCGACGCGATCGCCCAACATTTCGGCGATGGCCGGCGACACCGGCAGGTCGGCCAGGATACGGGGCAGCGCTTCGGAGGACATGGCAGGGTTCCAGGACGTCGGAGCCGCGACCGTAAGGGAGCGGGGTGAGATCCCTGACGCCGCCCCCGCTCCCTAAGAGCTACCGGACAAGACCGTGGGGCAGGTTGCTAACCTGCCTCTGATTGGCAGGTTAGCAACCTGCCCCACGGTCTTGTCCGCCAGCCCTCACGGTCGCGGCTCCGACGCCGCCAGGGTTTTCGCTCCGATACTATAGGCGGCCACTCCCGCCGCGTACAATGCCTCCATGCCCGCGAAACCCAAGCCGTCCGCCGAGCCGACCGTCACCTTCTGGGGCGCCGCACGCACCGTCACCGGCTCCCTGCACCGCGTGGACGCCTGCGGCCGGACGCTGCTCCTCGACTGCGGTCTGTTCCAGGGCCGCCGGGCCGAGAGCCGCCGCCGCAACCAGGAGTTCCCGTTCCGCCCCAGGGACATCGACGCCGTTCTCCTCAGCCACGCTCACATCGACCATTGCGGCAACCTGCCCAACCTCGTCCGCCAGGGTTTCCGCGGCCCGATCTACTGCACGCCAGCCACCCGCGCCCTCGCGGCCGTCATGCTCGGCGACGCGGCCAAGATTCAGGAAGAGGACGCCGCTTACCTCAACCGGAAGCGGGAGAAAGGCGAGCCGAAAATCCAGCCCTTGTACGACGGCCGCGACGTGTACCAGACGCTGCTGCGCTTCCAGGTCGTACTGTACGGCGAGGCGAAAGAGGTCGGCCGCGGCCTGGAGGCCACGTTCGTGGACGCCGGGCACCTGCTCGGCTCGGCCATGATCGCGCTGCGCATGGACGGCCCAACGGGCGAGCGCCGGCTGACGTTCACCGGCGACCTGGGACGGCCGGGTCTGCCGATCCTGCGCGACCCGGCGCCGGTCCCGCCGGGCGACCTGCTCATCAGCGAAAGCACCTACGGCGGCCATACGCACGAGCCGGTCGAGGAGACGGCGGAGCGGCTGGGCGAGGTGGTGCGGCGCACGGCGGAGCGCGGCGGCAAGGTGCTGATCCCAGCCTTCGCGGTCGGCCGGACGCAAACGGTCGTCTATTTCTTGCACCAGCTGATGAACGCCGGCCGGCTGCCGGACCTGCCGATCTACGTGGACAGCCCGATGGCACTGCGGGCCACCGAGGTGTTCCGTTCGCACCCGGAATGCTTCAACGACCAGACGCTGCTCCTGCTGAAGGCCCACCCTGACTTATTCGGCGAGAAGAGGATTAGATATATCGACAAAGTTCACGAAAGCATCGCGCTGAACGACCATCCGGGGCCGTGCGTCATCCTCTCGGCGAGCGGCATGTGCGAGGCCGGCCGCGTGCTGCACCATCTGAAACACAACATCGAAGATCCGCGTAGTACGGTGCTGATCGTCGGCTTCCAGGCGCCGGACACGCTGGGCCGGCGGCTGGTGGAGCATCGGCCGGAGGTACGCATCCTGGGCCGGACGTTCGCGGTCAAGGCGGAGGTGATCGCGCTCAACGGGTTGTCGGCCCACGCGGACCACGGCGAGCTATTGCGGATGTTGGGGCCGCTGGCCGGGCGGACGCGACAGGTGCGGCTGGTTCACGGCGAGTCGGAACGGGCGGAGGCGCTGGCGGCGGGGCTGCGGGCGACGGGGTTCGCGGACGTGGCGGTGCCGGAGCGGGGCGACAAGACCACCGTTTAGCCGCTCTTCTGTGAAGAGCGGCTAAACGAACGCATTCCAGCTGGGCTAGCAACGCGAACGGCGCCACGCCGATCTTGACCGGCACGTCCATTTCCTTCCCATCGCGGTGGATGGGAACCGTCAGCTCGGTCCTCGGCTTCAAGCGCCGAACCGCGTTCACCGCCGTAAGAAGGTCTGTTGCGTCCGTATCGCCGACCTTGAGCGCGACGTCGTCCTTTCGCAGCCCGGCCTTCTCCGCGGGACTCTTCTCGATCGCTCCCCCGACAACCACCGCTTTGTCGTCTCCGTCGAAGCGCGGCGTCAGGCCGACGAAAGCGAGCACCCGTCCGTCGCGTCCCCGGCGGCGTCCTTCGCAATCGGCTCACTCGCCCATCACGGTGACGACCACCTGGCGCTGCGCGGCCGGACGTCGCACTCCAGATGGAAGATTTGCTGCCACTCGCCCAGGAGGAGTTTCCCGTCGGCGATGGGGACGGTCAGCGACGGCCCCAGGAGGGTGGCCTGGAGGTGGGAGTGGCCGTTGCCGTCGTGCCAGGTTTGCTCGTGGCCGTAGTCGCGGCTGGGCGGCATAAGACGGTCGAGCGTCGCCGGCAAATCCTGCCGCAGCCCCGGCTCGAACTCGATCACGCTCACTGCGGCCGTGCTGCCGACGGCGAAGACGTGGACGACGCCGGTGCGGACCTTCGCCCGGGTCACGGCGGCGGCGACCTGCGCCGTCAGGTCGTGCATCTCGCCGTGGCGGCGAGTTGAGAGAGTAAGCTGCTCTTGAGATACCATTTTGGCCGTTCCTTCCGGAATCACGTCTTCCATGGACCGGCGTTTCCGGCTCGCAGAAGTCCTCGAAACAGGCGGACGTCCATGACGACATCCTTGAGTGTTGTACACAAATCCGCCGGTTCGCGGATGTGATCGCTTTTCCTTTGCACCGGCGCCCCGCGCCGAAGTATCTTCGGGAATTGGAAGTGCGCAGCCTCTCCTCGATTCCGGAGCGCCGCCGATGGCCTGTTCTTCTTCCGT
This sequence comes from uncultured Planctomycetaceae bacterium, assembly GCA_963771935.1. Lineage (GTDB taxonomy): Bacteria > Planctomycetota > Planctomycetia > Gemmatales > Gemmataceae > UBA4732. The sequence goes on from CAVYVK010000003.1 coordinate 316,830, forward strand.
CGTGGTCCTGGCCGCGCTTCTCGTGTCGGCCCCTGCCTCTCCGGCCGCCGACGCGGACGAACCCGCGCGCACCGACCTCTACGGCGATCCCTTGCCGCCCGGCGCCGTGGCACGACTCGGCACGAGTCGCTGGCGGGCGGGATGCGTTACGACCGTGCTGGTCTATTCCCCGGAAGGCGCCCTCGTCGCCTCCGCCGGGAGGGATCGGGCGATTCACCTGTGGGAAGCGTCCAGCGGCAAGCTGATCCGAACGCTGTGGGGCCACCGGGAGGACGCCTGGACGCTGGCCTTTTCCCCCGACGGCAAGCGGCTCGTATCCGGGAGCGGCGATGGGACCGTGCGGCTGTGGGAAGTCGCCACGGGCAAGGAATTGAAGCGATTTTACGGGTCTGAATTGAGCGTGAAGCTGGTGGGTTTCGGCTCCGGAGGGAAGGTCCTGATTTCCGTCGGTGAAGATGGAACGGTTCGGCGGTGGGCAGCGGAGACGGGCGAGCAGCGGGGTTCGTTTTCCGCGCCGGACTTACGCAATCGCGTGGTCACGCTATCCTCGGACGGCCGCTGGCTGGCGGTCGGCGGCGAGCCTGGCGCGGTCGATCTGACTCAAATCGTCCTCATCGACGTGGACGCCGGCAAGGAGGTGCGCTCTTTCGCCCAGGGGCTGACCGGAGGCGGGTGGGCAACCTTCTCCCCGGACGGCAAGATCCTGGCCACGGGTGCCTCCGGCAACAAAGTCCGTCTTTGGGACCCGCTACGGGTGAATTGATTCGGACGATCGACGTAACGTGGTCGAATGGCACTTGCGGCGCGTTCTCGCCGGACGGCAAAGAGCTGGTCATGGAGCAAGATGAGGGGATCGTCCTTTGTGACGTGGCCACAGGGAAGGTTCTGCATACCCTGAAAGGCCTGCTGCTCGAGGCCCGGGCGCTGGCTTTCTCCCCAGACGGCAAAACCCTGCTCGCCGCCGCCGGAGAAATGGTCATGCGGCGCTGGGACGTGCTGAGCGGCCAACCCATTCCCGACGACGGCCATGGGGAATTCGCCGTTTCGCTGGCGTTCTCTCCCGACGGGAAGAGGCTTGTTTCCGGCACGTCCGGCCGGGTCGTGCGGCTCTGGGACTGCACCACGGCAAGACAGGTGCAAGAATTCGAGGTGTCGCCGCGCGTGGTGCAGCGGGCGGTCGCCTTCTCCACCGACGGCAAGACCGTGGCCGCGGGCGGCGGCGACGGCGTCATCCGCGTTTGGGACGCGGCCAGCAAGCAGTTGCTTCATCAATGGCATGTTCCCGAAAAAGCCACCGGCGACCACGTGGTATACGCCCTGGTCTTCTCCGCCGACGGCAAGACGCTTTTCGCCGCGGGGCTTTTCAAGGAAATCCGGCGCTGGAACCTGGAGTCGGGCAAGGAACTCGCGCCGCTGGTCGGGCACGAGAATTGGGTGAACCGCATTGCCTTGTCGCCTGATAGCAAGACCCTCGTTTCGGCCGGCGGCGACGGGACCGCTCGCCTGTGGGACGCGGCCACGGGTGAGGAACTGCATCGGCTCGACTCCCACACGGACCAAGTCCATGACGCGGCCTTCTCTCCCGACGGCAGGACCGTAGCCTCGGCCAACGAAGACGGCACGATTTGGTTGTGGGACTCCAGCTCCGGCAAGGAAATCCGTCACTGGACCACTTACCAGTCCGGGATCCGATCCGTGGCCTTCTCGGCGGACGGGAAAACCTTGGCCTCTGCGGATCTATCACCGGTGGTCGGCCTGTGGGAGACGGCCACCGGACGGCCCTTGCCGCCGGTGCGGGGGCATCGCGGCGAGGTGTGCTGGGTCGCCTTTTCACCGGACGGCAAGACGCTGGCCTCCACCGGGGACGACGCCGCCATCCTGCTCTGGGACGCCGACTGGCTGCTGCACCGCAAACGGGCTCCGGCCGACGCGCTCGCGCCGGAGCAATCGCAGCTTTATTGGGATGATCTCAGCGATCCGCGGCAGTACCGCGTCCGTCAGGCCGTCGAGATGCTGGCGGCCAGCGGCCCGGCGACCGTCGATCTGATCCGCCGGCGGCTGCCCGACGCCTTGGACGAAGCGGCGCGGGTGGGGCGGCTCATCGCCAAACTGGATGACGACGATTTCGACGTGCGCGAAAAGGCGTCGGCCGAGCTGGCGAAGCTGGGCCGGACGGCGGGGCCAGCCCTGCGAAAGGCCCTGGAAGCGTCGCCTTCGCCGGAAGTGCGTAAGCGCGTGGAAGCACTGCTGGCGAGGCTGCCCCAATCGGGCGAGAAGGGCGCCGTGCAAGAAATGCAGTGCGCCCTCGCGGCGTTGCAGGTCCTGGAATGGATCGACGACCCGGAGGCGCGGCGGCTGCTGAAGGAAGTCGCCGACGGGCCGGCGGAGTCGGTTGCCGCGAAGGAGGCGCGGGCGATTCTGAAGCGCCTGGCCGGGCGATCGGTTTCCGAACCTCGGCCGTCGTCCAAAGTCCCGTAATCGGGGCCGGATCAACTCCAGGCCCGTTTACGGAACTTCGGACGGCAAGCATTCACGGACTTTACCTCTCCCTCTTATCCGTCGCCAACCCCGTGTGGGCCGCGTTGGCGCCCCAGCACGGCCAGCCGGTGAACTTCTTGTCGCCGGCGTCGAGGCACACCACCTTGCCGCTCTCCGTGCCGACGTAAATCTTGCCGCCCTCCACGGCCGGCTGATAGCGCACCGGGCAATCCACCGCGTAGCGCACCGTCACCTTGCCGTCCGTCGGGTCCAGGCGCAGCACCTCGCCCTTGAGCGTCGTCAGGAACAGCTGGCCGCCCGCCGCCGCCGGAGGCGACGCCAGGAAGCCGCCCTCCTTCTTCAGATCGCCGTCCAGCTTCACCGACCAACGCTTCTTGCCCGTCGCCGGGTCGCTGCATACCATCTCGTCGCCCATCGTGTTGTAGTTGGAATCGCGGTAATTCAGAATCCGTGACCCCTGAAACGCTTGCATCGACGACACGTTCGACTGGCCGACGTTGCCGTAAGCCGCCGTGGGATTGGCCGACGCCGGAGCGCCGCCCGCGAAGCCGTTGCCCGCGTCTAGCTTCAACGCCTGGTCCTTGATCGCCGCCCTGTCCTGCACCGTCTTGTCCAGGTACGGCGCCGCCTTCTTCGCGCCGGAGGCCACTTCCCTGAGCGAGTCGCGCCATCGGAGGCGACGGTCTCCGACACGGCCCCCTTGCCGTCGTCAGCCCGGCGCGTGAGGAAGATGTGATCGGCCACGACGATCGGGGCGGACGTGGCCCGGCTGCGCATCGCCGACAGCAGCGTACCGTCGTCCTGGTTCAGCTTGTACACCGTGCCGGCGAACGACGTGACGTACAGCTCCTTGTCCACCGCCACGGGGGCCAACATCACGTCGCTGTCGATCCAGCGCTGCCAGAGGATCTTGCCCGTCTTGAGGTCGAACGCCGCCAGGACGTGCGAGCAGGGCGGCGGGGCTTTGCCGCCCGTGCCGGCAGCCGCGCAGGGGTAAGCCGTGAACACCTTGCCGTTGGCGATGGTCGGCGTGTTGGTCAGCGGATCGCCCAGGAACAGCGACCACAACTGTTTGCCGGTCTCCGCGTCCAGGGCGAAGATGGTGCAGGACTCGGTGTTGAAGAGGATGACGCCGTCCTGGCAGGCCGCCGAGGTCGGGCCGTCGTCGTCGAGGTTGACGCCCCAGACCGGCTTGCCGGACTCGGCGTCGAAGCAGTAGTACTCGCGGCTGTGGAAGCCGCCGCTGACGTAGAGGCGGTCCTTGTAGACCGTCGGCGTCGGGATCGGAGCCCGCTGGGCAGCTGGATGACGAAGCCGTTCTTCGTCGCGGTGGTCGCCTTCACCTCGACCGGCCGCGGGGTGGCGTTGCCCTGACGGAACTGGGTCGGCGGGGCGGCGAACTTGTCGGAGTTCCACTCCTTGACCGTCGCCAGGATGTCGGTGGGGGCGTCGGCCTTGGCGGTCTTGTCGTCGGGGGCGACAGGCTTGTCGACCGGCTTCGGCTCCTCGGCGCGCAGGCTGAGCAGCGCGGCGGCGAGGACGGCGAGGGCGAGGCCCGCGGCGTGGCTTCGGCGTAGCATGATGGGGCTCCTCGGAACAGGGGGGACGTGGGGAGATAGGCCCGGTCGTCGGGCCAATACCGCTCTCCATGCTATACGACGAACCAGAGGGGCGTTCGGACGGAGTTACAGGCGTGTTACAGGGGGCCGTGCCGTGAAAATCCGACTGGAAACGCCGCGCCTGATCCTGCGCGAGTTCACCGAGGATGACGCCCGGGAACTGTTTCTGCTGGACAGCGACCCGGAAGTGATGCGCTACATCGGTTCCTACCAGCTGGGGGACTTGGAAGCCTACCGGGCGCGCATTCGGACATACAACATCCCGTATTACACACAACATCCGGGTTACGGCGTCTGGGCGGCCGTGGAGAAGGCGGGCGCATCCTTCTTTCTGGGCTGGTTCCTGTTGCGGCCGGCCCTGGACTACCGCTTCGCGGCGGAGGCGGGCTTTCGGTCCAGCGACGTGGAGCTGGGCTACCGCTTCCGCCGAGCGGTGTGGGGCCGGGGCTATGCGACGGAAGGGTCGCTCGCCCTGGTCCACGATGCGTTCACCAAACTGAAAGCGGCGTGCGTCGTGGCGGCGGCGCTGGTCGGCAACCGGGCCTCGACGCGCGTGATGGAGAAGGCGGGGCTGCGGCGCGAGGCGGAGTTCCGCCTCCCCGGCTACGACGAGTCCGCCGTGAAGTACGCGCTGGACAGGGATGATTACGATCCGCAAGGGATGTGAATCGGCGGGAGCGCGGGACGGAGTGGACAGGCGGCGCCGCGGCTGATTACATTAATAACAGCCCCGTCTCTTCAGGGGGTGACGCGACTTCCCGGCACGGGGCGGCTTCTCGGAACAGGAGTCCCCGTGATGAATCCCATCCGCCTTGCGTCGGCCGTCCCCGCGGCCGTCTGTGTTCTGCTGCTGACGTTCGCCGCTCCCGCGGCCGCCCAGGATCCGTACAACCCGACCCCGCCGTCCAATCCTACCGAGGCCCCGCAGGACCACTCCGTCACGACGACCCCCGACGCCTCCAACCAAGCCATGCCGGACAACCCGCTGCTCCATCTGCTGCGGCGCCTTCAGCAGCCGCAACCCAGCGGGGAAGTCAAGACGCCGCCGGCGGACGCGGCCGTCGTCGTGGTGCGCGTCCCCGATGCCTCCGCCGAGGTGCTGTTCGACGACAAACCAACCTACACGGCGGGGACGAAGCGGTATTTCGTCACGCCGCATTTGCCGGAGGGCCAGACGGAAAAATACACGGTGTCGGCCCGCTGGAAGCAGGGCAGCGAAAACGTGAAGCGGGAACGGAAAATCGAGGCGACGGCCGGCCAGATCCAGGTCGTCGATTTGACTGCGCGGAGGGCAAGTGATCGGCGATCGCGGCTGGCCGCCGTGGCGACGGGCCGTAGAATGCGAATTGCCCCGTCCTTATCGGGCGAAACGCTACCCCGGCGCGGGGCGTCGCTTCCTGGAGGAGCCGCCATGACACATATCTTCCGTCTAGCGCTGGCCGTCTCCGCGATCGCTCTCGTCTCGCTCCTGACGGCCGCCGACCCCGCCGGCGGGGCCGTCTTCCGCGGACGCTACACGCGCACCTACCGCCCCGATCCAGACCACATGCCCGGCTGGGACTGGGAACGCATCTACCCCTGGAGTCCTTATAACTACGGCCGCAACCCGTACAACCCCATCATCGTGCCCTATCCGCCTCCGTATTACCCGCCTTACAACGCCCCGCCGCTTGTCTACGGCCCCCACAATGCGGCCGCGCCGGACGGTGCCATGTTCCCGACCAGCGCCGGCCAGCCGGTTGTGATACCGCACCCGACCGGCGAAGTGGAGACGCCGCCTCCGGGCGCGGCGATCGTCCAGGTCCGCGTGCCCGACGGCTCGGCCCATGTCTTGTTCGACGGCGAGCGAACGTACACCGAAGGGACGATTCGCTACTTCATCACGCCGGAGCTGCCGGACGGCAAGACGTCCCATTACACCGTCTCGGCCGACTGGACGCAGGACGGGAACGCGGTGACGAAGGAGCGGCAAATCCAGGTGTCGGCGGGGCACACGACGGTCGTGGATTTCGCTCATCCGTCCGGCAAGTGAACGGCGGGGGAATCGGGGCATGGAACCGACAAAGGAACTCATTGACGCCTTGTTCCGTGAGCGCGTCCTGCGGGCGCGGCGGACGCCGCCGGAGGAGAAGCTCCGCGATGGCCCGCGGCTGTTTGATCTGGCCTGCCGCATCATGCGGGACGGCATCCGGGACCAGTACCCCGACGCCGACGAGGCCCGCGTCGAGGAAATCCTCCGCGAACGGTTGGCGCTGGTCCGCCGGTTGGAGGAACGGGCATGACCAGCGACGAGGCGGCCCTGGCCGTCGTCGAAGCCCTGGAGTCGCTCGGCATTCCGTACATGCTCGTGGGGTCGTTCTCCAGCAACTTCTACGGCCTTGGGCGTTTGACGAATGACGCGGACTTTGTCGCGGAGATTAATTCCCAATCGGTCGTCCAACTGGCCGGCCGTCTGGGTCCGCAATTCCGGCTGAACGCCCAGCCGTCCTTCGAGATGGTCACGATGACGCTCCGGTACAAGCTGGAAGTCGTCGGCGCCTCGTTCACGATCGAACTGTTCCGCCTCAGCGACGACGCGCATGACCAGGAACGTTTCCGCCGGCGGCGGCGAGTGAGCCTGCTGGGAGCGCACGCAGTCAGCGTGCCCACCGTCGAGGATGTTGTCGTTCAGAAGGTGCGGTGGGCGAACATGGCCCGCCGCTCAAAGGACCGGGACGACGCGCGGAACGTCATCGCCGTGCAGGGCGATCGCATTGACTGGGATTACGTCAACGCCTGGTGCGACCGGCTCGGTTGCCGCGCCGTCCTGGACGAAATCCGCCAGTCGATCCCCCCGATCGGGTGAGTTCCTTCCGCCGCGGGACAAGGTTCGCTCATGGTCTTGCTGCGCTATCTGCTCTGGGCCCTGGCCCGATGTATCCTCGCCCTGCGCTACCGGCTGCGCGTCCACGGGCGGGAGCAGGTTCGCGGTCTGAAAGGCCCCGTCCTCGTCCTGCCGAACCACCCCGGCTACATCGACCCGCCGCTCGTCCTGGCCGCCGTGTGGCCCGCCCTGAAACCGCGGCCGATGGTCTACGAGGGCATGTACCGTAATCCGCTGTTGTGGCCGTTCATGAAGCTCCTCCGCGGTCTGTCGGTGCCGGACCTCAACGTCCAGGCCAGCACCAGCGCGCGAACAGGCCCAAACGGCGGTGAATGCCGTCATCGACGGTCTGAAAAGGGGCGAGAACTTCATCCTCTGGCCCTCCGGCCGCATCCAGCGCGGCGGCGTCGAGGTGCTGGGCGGCGCCCGCGCCCTTACCGACATCTTGCAAGCGGCGCCGGAAGCGACCGTCGTCCTCGTGCGCACCACTGGCGTCTGGGGCAGCCGCTTCAGCTACGCCTTCACGGGGCGGGAGCCGAACCTGACGCAGTTGCTCTTCTCCGGGGTCGGCCTGCTCCTCGCCAATCTCCTCTTCTTCACCCCCCGGCGGCGGGTGGATATTACGGTGGAGCGGCTGGATCGCGCCCGGCTTCCGGAGCTGCGGCGCGAGAAGATCAACCCCTGGTTCGAGAGTTGGTACAACGCCGGGGGCCGGTCACAGCCGATCTTCGTGCGGCCTCATTTCCTCTTCGGCCCACGCGAGTTCGAGTTTCCGAAGCGGGCCGGCCTGGGTGAGGTCGATCTGAGCAAGATCAAGCCGGAGACGAAGGAGGCCGTCGATCACCTCATCGCGGACAAGCTGCAACGCCCCCTGAGCGAGCAGGAGCAGCGGCCGAACGCCACGCTCGATCAGTTCGGCCTCGACAGCCTCGACCGTGCGGAATTAATGCTCCAGGTCGAGCAGCGGTTCGGTTTCTCCGGCGGAGAAGTGCCGGCGAACCTCGGCCAGCTGTGGGCGCTGGCGCAGGGTCTCACCGAAAAGGAGCCGCTCAAGCCGCCGCCCGCCGCCTGGTTCCGGCCGATCTCCGGCGAGGCGCGGCCGGAGATCCAGGGCGACACGATCGCCGCGGCGTTCGTGACGCGCGCCCTGGCGTCGCCAGGGGACGTGGCGGCCGCCGACGATTTGGCCGGCGTGCTGACCTACGAACGGATGCTCGTCGGCGTTCTGCTGATGGCGAAGCGCTTCGCCCGGATACCGGCGCCGGACGTCGGCCTGCTGTTGCCGGCGTCAGTCGCCTGTGACCTGGCCCTGCTCGGCCTGTCGCTGGCGGGCAAGCTGCCGGTGATCCTCAACTGGACGACCGGCCCCGCGAACCTGGCCCACGCCGCCCAGCTCATGAAGCTCTCCCACGTCGTCACTTCCCGCGCGTTCATCGACCGCACCGCCGTCGCGGTCGAAGGGGCCGAGTATGTGTACCTTGAAGACCTCCGTAAGGGTATAGGCTTCCTCCAACGGCTGGGGACGCTGCTGGCCGTGCGGCTCCGGCCGGGCGGCGTGCGCGGCCGCCTCCCGAACATCTCCGCCGACCAGCCGGCTGTCGTGCTGTTCACCAGCGGCTCGGAGAAGACGCCCAAGGCCGTGCCGCTGACCCACTCGAACATCCTCAGCAACCAGCGCGGCGGCCTGACGGTCCTCGGCTGGACGCGCCACGATTCGATGCTCGGCTTCCTGCCGGCGTTCCACAGCTTCGGCATGAGCGTGACCTGTCTGCTGCCGCTCGCCAGCGGCGTCCGCGTCGTCCACCACCCCGACCCGACCGACGCGGCCGGCCTGGTCGCCAAGATCGCGGCGTACCGGCCGACCTTGCTGGCCGGGACGCCGACCTTCCTCAGTCACATCCTCGACCGCGCCCGGCCGGGCGATCTCGACTCGCTGCGGTTCATCTTCGTCGGCGCGGAGAAGTGTCCCGAAACGCTGTTCGAGCGCTGCGCCAGGGCGGCCCCCAACGCCGCCCTCCAGGAGGGTTACGGCATCACCGAGTGTTCTCCGGTCGTCTCAGGGAACATGCCCGGCGCCACGCGCCGCGGCACGGTCGGTAAGCCGTTGCCCGGCGTCGAGTTGCTCGTCCTCGACCTCGACGCGGGAACGCCGCTGGGGCCGAACCGGATGGGGATGCTGCTGGTGAGCGGCCCGACGGTCTTCCCCGGCTACATCGGCCACGACGGGCCGTCGCCGTTCCGGGAGATCAACGGCAAGCGCTGGTACGTCACCGGGGACCTCGCGGAAGTAGATGACGACGGGTACATTCGTTTCCGGGGACGGATGAAGCGCTTCCTGAAGGCGGGCGGCGAAATGATCTCGTTGCCGGCGCTGGAGGAGCCGTTCGCGCGGCGCTATCCGCCGACGGAAGACGGCCCGCGGGTGGCCGTCGAGGGCGTGGAGACCGACGGCGGTCGGCGCATCGTGTTATTTACGACGGAGAGCCTGGAGCTGCGCGAGGCCAACGCGGCGCTGATGGAAGAGGGGTTCCACGGCGTGATGCGGCTGGACGAGGTGCGGCGGGTCGAAAAGGTCCCGGTGCTGGGGACGGGGAAGACGGATTATAAGGTGCTGCGGGCGCTGATCGAGAAATAGTTCGCGGCGGGGCGCCCCTCTCGATTTTGGAGGCGTCGTCGGCAAGCCGGCCCGTGCTGAAGCACGGGCCTACAGGCTGAAGCCCCGTAAACGGGGCTGAAATCCCGGGCAGCCCGGTTTACCGGGCTTCGGCCTGTAGGCCCGCCGTTCACGGCGGGCCGGGCCTCCCTCGTTCCGGCCGTTTGACAGGGCGGCGATCGGAAAGTACCTTTTTAACACTTTATTCCTTCGTAACCAGCAGAGGCGATCATGTCCGAACCGACTGGCTCCGTGGTGCTGGAATCCGCGCCGTGGTTTCCGGGCGAGGAGCGGCGGGCGTCGGGGCGCGTCCCGGCGACCCTACAGGCGGCCTATCGTCTGCTCCAGGGAGAAGGTTCCGGACGGGCGGGGGTGCGCGACCTGTCGCCGCTGGGCGCCGGTATGGCGCTTCCCAGGTCGATCCCTACCGGCGCCCTGCTGCATCTCGACTTTCAGGTCGCGGCCGGCCAGTCGGTCTGCGGCACGTTGGCTCGCGTGGTCTATGTCACGGCGGAAGACGGCGGCCTGGTGGGTTGCGCCTTCGTGCGGGAAATGAACGACGCCACGTTGCGGCTCTTCCACGCCCATCGTCTGCCGACAACGGCGGGCGACGACCGCCGCTGGGTGCGCTTCCCGTGCAACGTCCAGACGGCGTGCTACGCCACGGACGCGGCCCCCGGCGAGCAGTCGCCGGCCCGCATCATCAACATCTCGGCCGGCGGCATGGGGCTGCTGCTGCCCTGCGAGTTCAGCGCGGGGACGCTGCTGAACCTGGACCTGGAAGGGACGCCGGCCCACGCCGCGGGGCCGGTGCTGCTGCGCGTGGTGCGAGCGGCGAGTCGGCCGGCCGGCGACTGGTTCCTGGGCTGCGAGTTCACCCACCGGCTCGGCGACGAGGAGATGACCGCCCTCCTGGCCGGCGCCGTTTAGCCGCGACCCGAAGGGGAGCGCGGGGTCGCCGCGCTCCCCTTCGGGTCGCGGCTAAACGGATACAGACGGCTTGAGTCGTTTACTTATCCTTTTTATCCGCCACAAAGCGCTGGATCCGATACTTCTCGACGTTGTCCTTGACCCACTGCTTGGCGGCGTCCGGGACTTCCTTGGCGTCCTTGGGCTGCGTCCAGCCGTCCTGCGGCGTCAGGTTCAGCCGGTTGAAGGCCGTCATCGGCGTCAGCCGGAAGCCGGTGAACACCGGGCCGGCCGTCGGCTTGGCGTTCCAGTCGGCGTCGGCCAGCGCCTGCAAAATCCGCTTGCTCTCCTCGGCGTCGATCGACGCCGTCTTCGTTTCGCCGGGCTTCGCCGTGCGGTAGCGCACGATCAGCATAGCGGCCGTCAGGAAGCGGTCGTCGGCCTTCTTGCTCTGGAGAGACGCCGTCGGATCGGCCAGCAGCTGAACGCAGTGCTTGACCTCGTCCATGTTCTTGTCGAAGTCAGGGGTGTTCTTGTTGAGGATGTCGTAGTAGGCCTGACCGACGTAGAAGTCCTCGGTCGGGTGCTTGACCAGGAACAGGCAGGCTTCCTGGTCGAGGGTGAGGTTGAACTGGGGATAGCGTTTGCGGATGATGAACGGCCCTCCCGGAGCGGGCGGGGGCGGCGGAGGCGGCGGCGGGATGAAGCCGACCTTGATTTCTTTCACGTCTTGGAGGCCGGAGATGGGATCGCTCACCTGGACGATTGCGACCTGATAGTCCACCTTGGCGCCGCCGTTCGGCGGCGCGGCGGTCACCAGCTTATCACCGAAACCCGTCACCTTGCCGATCACGATGACGTCGGCGAGGGCCGTCCGCTGGCTGAGCGGCGGCGGCGCGATCATCATGGCGCGGGCGAAACTCGGCGCGGCGGCCAGCGCCAGGCACGACAGGCCGACCATGCCGGCCCACAACGACTGTTTCATACGAGCTGCTCCTGAAGAAGAATGCGGCGGACGGCGTATCCCTATTCGACGATTCGGAAGGGACGAGGGATTGCCGGATTTCGACCCTCCGTTGTTTTTCCCGCCCGGTTGCATTCGCCGGCCGCGCTTCCCATAATGACACCACTTCCCGGCTGCGTCCACGCCGTCAAGCGACAGGAGGGTCTTCGTGAACCCGGAATGGCGAAACCGTTACGAGTCGGCCGTGGAGGCGGCCCGGCGCCGGCCAGCTGGCCCTGCGCTACTTTGAGCAGGCCCAGCTCAAGGTCGAATGGAAACACGATGACAGCCCCGTCACCGTCGCCGACCGTGAGGCCGAACAGCTTCTCCGCCAGGCGCTCCACCAAGCCTTTCCGCAGGACGGCTTTCTCGGCGAGGAGTACGGCGACGCGCCCGGAACGTCCGGCTTTCGCTGGGTACTCGACCCCATCGACGGCACGCGCAACTTCGTCCGCGGCATCCCCGTCTGGGCCACGCTGGTCGGCCTCGAATACAAGGGCGAACCGATCGCCGGCGTCGCCGAGGCGCCGGCCCTGCGCACCACCTGGCGCGCCCTTCGCGGCGACGGCGCCCACCGCGGCGACCGGCGCATCCGCGTTTCCGAGGAAGCCGATCTCTCAAAGTCGCTAATGTTCTACTCCAGCCTGTCGTGGTTCCTCAAGGCGGACAAGCAGGATGTCTTTCTGGAGCTGACGCGGCGGACGGAGCGGCAGCGCGGCTTCGGTGATTTCTACGGCCATGTTCTCGTCGCCGAGGGGGCGGGCGAAATCATGGTGGAGCATGGCGTCCATGCCTGGGACATCGCCGCGCTGCAGCCGATCGTCGCGGAGGCCGGCGGACGCATGACCGACTGGGACGGCGTCTGGGACGTCAACCGGCCCGACGTGATCGTCAGCAACGGCAAGCGGCACGACGACGTTCTCGCCCTTCTCGCCGGCAAGAAGTGAGCTTATGGCGATCCCCAAAAGCATCGAATGGGTCGGCGGCCCCGACGGCTTTCTCCGGCTGATCGATCAGACTCTCTTGCCGACAGCGCTGGCCTACCGCGACTGTCGCACCGTCGAGGATCTTTGGGAGGCGATTCGTAGCCTGCGCGTCCGTGGGGCGCCGGCCATCGGCGTGGCGGCCGCGTTCGGCATCGTCCTCGGCGTGCAGCACAGCTCCGCCGACGCCTTTTCGCTCAAGCTGCAGGAAGTCGCCGCCTACCTGGCAACCAGCCGACCGACGGCCGTCAACCTGTTCTGGGCCTTGAAGCGCATGTGGGATTGCGGCCGGGATTGTCGGAGCACCGAGCCGCTGCTGGAGGAAGCGCTCGCCATCCAGGAAGAGGACCGCCGTATGTGCCAGGCCATCGGCCAGGCTGGCGTCGATCTTCTCCGCGACGGCGACGGCGTCCTGACCCATTGCAACACCGGCTCGCTGGCCACCGCGGGCACCGGCACGGCCCTCGCCGTCCTCTATGAAGCTGCCGCGCAGGGCCGTCGCTTCCGCGTATTCGCCGACGAAACACGGCCGCTGCTCCAGGGCACCCGGCTGACCGCGTGGGAGCTGCAACAGGCCGGCGTCGATGTGACGCTGATCTGCGACAGCATGGCCGCCCAGGTGATGAAGGAGGGCCGCATTCAGCTCGTCATCGTCGGGGCCGACCGCATCGCGGCCAACGGCGATACGGCCAACAAGATCGGCACCTACGGCGTCGCCGTGCTGGCCAAGGCCCACGGCATCCCGTTCTACGTCGCCGCCCCGTCCAGCACCTTCGACCTCAGCCTGCCCAGCGGCGACAGCATCCCCATCGAGCAGCGCGACCCGCGCGAGGTGACGCACGGCTTCGGCAAGCAGACGGCGCCCGACGGCGTCGCCGTCTACAACCCCGCCTTCGACGTGACGCCGGCTGGTCTCATCGCCGGCCTCATCACCGAGAAAGGGCTGATTCAACCCGTCACCGTGGCAGCGATCTGTGAACGATTGGGGACGTGAAGGCTGTCTCAGGTTTGGGAAGCGACGGCGGCGGGAATTGCCGGAGATGGGAAAGCATTCCTTACCAGCCCGACGCGCTGGGTGCCATGCTTTCGCGGCCTCCGGCGACTCCTTTCGTCTTCCCAGGACGTGCCGGGCCGCGAAAGCATGATGCGAGCGAGGATGCCATCCATGCTTTCGCGGCCCCAAGTAGTCTTGGGAGGACCGTCTCAGTCACAGAGGGGCCGCGAAAGCATGGCACCCCACGGTCATTCGGGCTGGTCCTGCGGCGCGAGGTTTGCTCTTCCGAGGAACTTACACGACTCCCTGTCCCGCACCGTTGACAAGCGATTTCAGTCGGCTACAACGTAACCCGGTGTCTCGGTCGATTTCCCGCTGAACCACGCACCGAACCCACGCCGGGCGGTGAGGACTATACCATGTCGGAAGCAAACCCCAACATCACCGGCGCTCCGAACCCGGCCCCGGACCAGCCGATGACGACCACCGCTCCGCCGAAACCCGCCGCGGCCGTGGCGCCCAAGCCGGCGCCCGCCAAGCCAGCCGCCAAGGGCAAGCAGCGACGCTTCTTCCTCTTCGCCGTCTTCACGAGCTGGTTCGCCGGCGCCTGGGCGGCCTTCATCGCCTCAATGGGCCTCATGACCCTCGGCACCCTCCGCTTCCTCTACCCTAACGTCCTCTCGGAGCCGCCCAGCAAGATCAAGGTCGGCTTCCCCGACAACTATGAGGAAGGCAAGGTCGTCGAGCGCTACAAGGACCAGAACACCTGGGTCGTGCGCAAGGACGGCAAGATCTACGCCCTGAGTACCACCTGCACCCACCTCGGCTGCACGCCCAACTGGCTGGAGCGCGAGCAGAAGTTCAAGTGCCCCTGCCACGGCAGCGGCTACTACATCAGCGGCGTCAACTTTGAAGGCCCCGCCCCGCGCCGCTCGAGCGCTGGGCCGTCGGCGTCGGCGACGACGGTCAGATCGTTGTGGACAAGAGCCGTAGCTTCCATGCCGAGCGCGGCGAGTGGAGCAACCCCGATTCGTTCATCAAGGTATAGGGCGCTCTCATGGCGATGGTCGATTTCATCCGCAATTCGCAGGTCTGGAAGAGCATCTTCCGCCACCCGGCCCCGCGCGACCGGCGCAACCGCGTAGTGGTCATGCTCACCAACGTCTTCCTGCATCTGCACCCGGTGTCCGTCCGCAAGAGCGGCATCAACCTCAGTTACACCTGGTGCATGGGCGGTCTGACGTTCTTCCTGTTCCTGGTCGAAACCGTGACCGGCGTGCTGCTGATGTTCTACTATCGGCCGACGCTCGAACACGCCTACAACGACATCCTCCAGCTCCGCGACGTGACCACGCTCGGCATCCTCCGCGAGCTGCACCGCTGGGGCGCCCACGCCATGGTCATCACGATCTGGCTGCACATGTACCGCGTCTTCCTCACCGGCAGCTACAAACCGCCGCGCGAATTCAACTGGGGAGTCGGCGTCTTGCTCCTCGTCATGACGCTGCTGCTCAGCTTCACCGGCTACCTGCTGCCGTGGGACCAGCTCGCCATCTGGGCCATCACGGTCGGTAGCAACATGGCCCGCGCCACGCCGTTCCTCGGCAACGAAGGGCCGGGCGCGACGTTCCTCAAGGTCGGCGACGTGGCCCTGATCCATTCCGGCTCCGACGCACGCTTCCTGCTTTTGGGAGGCCGGTTCGTCAGCGGCGACACGCTCTTGCGCTTCTATGTCTTGCACTGCGTCGCCATCCCGTTGGCGGCGGCTTTGCTGATCGCCGTGCATTTCTGGCGCGTCCGCAAGGACGGCGGCATCAGCGGCCCGTTGTAAAAGCGGTGTTCAGTGTTCAGTGTTCAGTAAGAAAGGAACCGGCCCTGTCCGGTTTCTTGCTGAACACTGAACACCGAACACCGAACACCGAACACTGCTGCCAGGATGATCGCATGAACGACCTGTATCTCCCTCTCAGCGTGCAAGCCGGCCTGCTGTGGTACTACGTGCTGCTGGCCGTGATGAACCTCGTCTTCGCCCTGGCCCTGTACCGCGCGAAGAACCTGCGCGGGTCGGCCGTGTGGCTCGTCGTCACCGGCCTGGCCCTCATGCACGCCTTCGCCTACTTCCTCCACGGCGACCGCCTGCTCCTGTCCAAGTCGATCCGCGAAGAGATCGACGCCCTGATGAACCCGGTGCTGTACACCACCGTCTCCGTCGTCGTCTTCGCCCTGGTGCTGATCTTCCGCAAGTACGTGGTCCGGCCGCAGGTCGCCTGGGCGATCCTCAATGTCGTCCTATTCGCTGCCGGTTGGGCCATGACCGACCCTAACTTCCAGGCCATCGTCACCAAGCCGGACAACGTGCCGATCAGCCTGCTCATCTGCTCGGCCGGCTTCTTCACCTGGCTGGCCCTCAACCGCGCCGTCCGCAACGACGAACGCATGGCCCGCGGCGAGCCGGTGATGGAAAAGATCGACGACGACAAGGTGTTGGTCTGGCCGGACCTTGTCTACACCGAGCTGATCTGCATGGTGGTCTGCACGTTCGTGCTGATCGTCTGGGCCATCCTGCTCAAGGCGCCGCTCGAACCGCCGGCCACCACCGCCAAGGCGCCCAACCCGTCGAAGGCGCCGTGGTACTTCCTCGGCCTCCAGGAAATGCTCGTCTATTTCGACCCGTGGATGGCCGGCGTCGTGCTGCCGACCATGATTATCATCGGCCTGGTGGCCCTGCCCTACATCGACTTCAACCGCGAGGGCAACGGCTTTTACACCTTCATGAAGCGCCGGTTCGCCATCACCACGTTCATGTTCGGCTTTTTGGTGCTGTGGGTGACGCTGATCGTGCTGGGCACCTTCCTGCGCGGCCCCAACTGGAACTTCTTCGGGCCGTTCGCCTACTGGGACCCGCACATGGTGCTGCCGCTGAACAACGTCAACATATCGGAGCTGTTTTGGCTGCACTGGCTGCCGTTCTTCGGCCTGCCGGCGCAGCCGCTGGAGGGCATGAACCCGGTGGTGCGTGAGCTGCCCGGCCTGGTGCTGCTGTTCGCCTATCTGTTCCTGATCCCTCCGATATTGGCCCGGACGGTGTTGCGCACGTTCTTCATCAAGATGGGCTTCGCCCGCTTCATGGTGCTGGTCGTGCTGATGCTGTTCATGGCCGCCCTGCCCATCAAAATGATCCTGCGCTGGACGCTCAACCTGAAGTACGTCGTGTACTTCCCGGAGATTTTCTTCAACATCTGACCCTGGTTAGCCGCGACCCGAAGGGGAGCGCGTTGCCGACGCGCTCCCCTTCGGGTCGCGGCTAAACGGGATTACGGACTGAGGTAGTCATGGCCGCCACCGACAAACCCTACCGCAAGCAGAAGACCTTGGACGTCGTCTTCGCGGTTTCCTGCCTCCTGATGTTGCTGAGCGTCCTGTGGATGCTGGTGGCCGACTACAACCGCGAGTTCAAGGCGGTGCAGCGGAGCTTTCGCGACGTGGAATCGGTCCTCAACGAGCGGCAGATGCTCGCCCAGCTGCCCGACCCGGCCGACGTGGCGGCGGCCCAGAAGCTGGTCGCGGATCGGCAAAAGGACACTCGACGACGCCAAGGCCAACGCCCAGGCCAAGGAGCGGGAGCTGACGGCCAAGCGCGACATGTCCACGGCGACCTACCGCGCGATCAAGGCCGACTTCGACTCCAAATCGAGCTTTTATAACATCGAAATCGGCGAACGCGATCAGGAAGGCATCAGCCGCGAGGTCCGCCGGATACGGGCCGAGCGCGTCGAGGCGCGGAAAAAGAGCTGGACGAGATTCAGAAAAACCTCGACGACGCTCAGAAGGCGGTCGATGCGGCCGACGCGGAATACCAGCGCGAAGTCACCGACAAGGTGAGCAAGGCGGACAACGACCTGGCCGACGCCCAGGGAGATTTGAAGAAGTTGACTGGCAACTTCGACCGCTTCGCCAAGCAGACGGTGCAAAAGGAATGGGGCTTCAGCGACGTCTTCCGGTCGATGCCGATCGTCGATGCCTTCGAGTCGCCGACCAAGATCAAGCAGATCGTGCTGGCCGACCTGCCGATCGAGTACGGCAGCTTCAAGTTCGTCACGCGCTACGACCGCTGCACCTCCTGCCACATGGCCGTCGAGCGGGTCGGCTTCGACCACCGCACGCTGACCAAGCTGACGCGCAGCGAGAACGACGCCCGTGAGGCGCGTCGGGCGGCCGTCAAGGCGGCGATCAACGACATCATCGCCTCGGTCGGCGATGGGCTGCCCAAGGACGCCCGCGAACAGCTGGCCGCCCTGGACAGGGCCGTGGACAAGGGCGACGTGGTCACGCACGTCGAGGCCCGCGCCCCCGGCTCGCCGGCCCCGACGCCGGTCACGCCGGAGACGATCTCCGGGAAGGCGACGAAGGTCGAGAAGAACAAGATCACCCTCCAGGACGACGGCAAGGAGACGATCTTCGCCGTGCCGGACGACGCGACCGTCGTCATCGACGGAGCGCAGGACAAGCTGGAAAACGTCAAGCCGGACAGCCTCGTCACCATCGTCAAGGGCGACGACGCCAACCCCTTCCAGGTGATCGGCGGCCTCCTCAGTAAGCTGCGCGACCCCGACGCCTACGGGCCGGAAGTCGTGGCGGCCGTCAGCGAGCCGGGCATCCAGGCGGACCTCGTCCGCGTCAAGGAGGAGAACGAGGACTTCCGCGAGGCGCAATCGCTGCCGAAGAAGCTGGAAACCGCCCGGCGCATCTTGCAGAAGCGGAAGGACGAAGGGCGAGAAACTCGGCTTCGAGCCGGGCGACCTGCCCAGCCACGCCCGCACCGTCGCGCTGACGCCGGGCGAGATCACGCAGTTCGCATCGCACCCGCGGCTGGACCTGTTCGTCGATTCCAACAGCCCACACCCGATGGAGAAGTTCGGCTGCACCGTCTGCCACGCCGGCCAGGGCAGCGCCACCGACTTCCAGCTGTCGGACCACACCCCGTCCGACGCCCGCCAGCAAGCCAAGTGGGAAGGCGACTATCACTGGCACGCCACCCGCGACTGGGAATTCCCGATGCTGTCGAACCGCTTCGTGGAGTCGAGCTGTCTGAAATGTCATCATGAAGTGACGGACCTGGTGCGGCGAGGGGAACAAGGAGGAGGCGCCGAAGCTGCTGCGCGGCTTCAATCTGGTCCGCGAGAACGGCTGTTTCGGCTGCCACGAGATCGCCGCGATCAAGAGCGGCCGGGAGATCGGCCCTGACCTGCGGCTCGAGCCGCAGCCGCCCCTTCAGTGGTTGTCGCCGACCGAGCAGGACAAGGCCAAGGCCGACCCGCTCAACCCGCCGGGGACGTATCGCAAGATCGGCCCCAGCCTGCGCCGCATCGCCGAGAAGACCAACGAGGAGTGGGCGCGACGCTGGATCAATTCGCCGCGCGGCTTCCGGCCCGACACCAAGATGCCGCACTTCTACAACCTGAGCAACGACAGCGCCGAAGGCCCCGACGCCCTGCCGGACGACCAGAAGGATTTCCCCTCGGCCGAGATCCACTCCATCGCCCACTACCTGTTCACAGAGAGCGCGACCACCTCGAAGGCAAGGACACCTACCGGCTCTTCCTGGAAGGGCGCATCAAGGAGTTGCAGGACCAACTTCAATACTCGCCGCTGGAGGAAAAGGAGCGCAAGGAGCTGATCGACGCGACGCACAAGCTGGCCGACCTGGGGTTGCTGTCGGCGCCGCGGCGGGCGGCGAAGATCGACGAGCTGGAGGCCGACCTCCACGGGGCGCAGGACCAGCTGCTGGAGCGCTACCCCAAGCAGGCCGACCTCGAACAGAAGATCGTGGACCGGGAAACCCAGGCCGTGAAGCTGGCGGCCGCGGACCTCGCGGAGGACGGCAACGAGGACGCGACCCTGGCGAAGGACGTGGACGGATTGCAGAAGGAATTCAAGACGGCGGCGGATCGCTCGGCTGAGCTGGCCCGGAAGTACCTCACGGGGATCAAGACGGAGGAGGCGGCGGAACTGGTCGATGTGAAGCCGAAGCGCGACAAGGCCTTCGAGGACCTGATGGCCAAGGCGGCGCCGGTCCTGCAACAGCGCGTCGCCGATCGGCAAAAGGCAGTGGATGATTTGCAAAAGACGCTGGACCCGCTGAAAAAGGCGGTCGCCGACGCCCAGGACCGGGTGAAGAAAGCGGCCGATCCCAACGCCAAGGCCGAGGAGCAAAAGGGCCTCGTCGAGGCGAAACAGAAGCTGGCGGACGCGACCAAGGACCTCGACAAGAAGCTGGAGCAGCCGAAAAAAGACCTGCTCCGGGTGCAGAACGAGAAGAAGGAAGTGGACCAGGCGAAGGACGATTCGCTGCGGCTCACGAAAGAGATGGCGTCGCTGGTTCAGAGCATGGATGGCGCCCGGAAGGACATGACCACGAAGGCGCAGGACCTGGAGAAGGAAGGACTGTGCACGCCGATTCTGGTGCGGGTCAAGAAGCAGGACAAGGAGGAGTACCAGCCGCAGATCGTGGACGAGCAGGGCGATCCGGTCAAGCCGGAGTCGCTGCCGGCGCCGGACAAGAATCGGCTGGGCGAGGGCCGGCGGGTGTTCAGTGAGCGCGGCTGCCTGGCCTGCCACGTTCACAACGGCGTCCGCGAGAAGGGAACCAACCCAGGCGACCCGCCGCCCGTGCCGGACGCGGCGGCGGACTTCGCCCCCGACCTGAGCCGCGTCGCCGCCAAGATCGCGCCAAAGACCGGCGATCCGAAGGAGGACGCGACGGCCCGGCGGCTGTGGGTCGTGCAGTGGGTGCTGAATCCGAACATTTACCATCCGCGAACACAGATGCCGATCACGCACTTGACCGTGCAGCAGGCGTGCGACGTGGCCGACTGGCTGCTGAGCCAGGAAGTCAAGCCGGAGGAGTTGGCGAACTGGAAGGACCCGGAGGATCCGAAGCCGAGACGCGCTGGTGGCGCTGGCGCGGCTGTACCTGGCCAAGGCGCCCGGCATGACCAGCGCCAAGGTGGACGCGATCCTGCCGGCCGACGCCCTGGCCGCGAGTCGGCAGGACGACGAACGAGTGGCCGGCCTGCTGCCGGACACCTACAGCCACATGGGCCACGACGCCGACGAGTTTTCGCTGGTGGACGACTCCGGCGGCAAGCCGGAGCGCATCATGAAGAAGGATCTGCCCGGCAAGCTGGAATGGTACATCGGGAAGAAGGCGATCGGCCGGCTCGGCTGCTACGGCTGCCACGACGTGCCGGGCTTCGAGACGGCCAAGCCGATCGGCACGGCCCTCAATGATTGGGGCAAAAAAGATCCGGAACGTCTGGCGTTCGAGGACGGCGACGCCTTCGTCCGCGACCATTACAACGTCGTGGACGCCCGCTACGACGCCGCTAACCCGAACCGGCCCAACCCCGATTTCCATACCGTGGCCGGCAAGGGGCCGTATGAGCAGGTGTTTTCCGACGCGCTGACGGAGCACACGCGCGAGGGCTTCCTGCACCTGAAGCTGACCGAGCCGCGCAGCTACGACTACCATCGCATCCGGGCCTGGGACGATCGGCTGCGGATGCCGCAGTTCCGCTTCGCCCGATCGCGTCGGCGGCCCGGCGAGCATGAGGAGGCGTTTGCGGCGCGCCAGGAGCGCGAGGAGGCCGAGGCGCGCGAGGCCGTGATGACGTTCATCCTCGGCCTGGTCGCCGAGCCGATCCCGGCTGCACTACGTCCATACGCCCGACCCGGACCAGCTGGCGGAGGTGCAGGGCCGCAAGCTGCTGGAGAAGTTCAACTGCATCGGCTGCCATCAGGTCCGGCCTGGGGTCTATGACTTCAAGCCCAGCAAGGAAACGCTCGCCGCCCTGGAGCGGACCTACCAGACCTACACTTCCGACGCGGCGAAGAAGGACCACGTCTTCCCCGGCCACAACGCCTGGACCGGCCTGGCCTCGTCGTGGCCCGACCGGCTCACGGTCTACGGCACGGAGGAGCAAATCCAGCCGGACAAGGACACGGGCCGCGACGCGCTGCAGTCTGCGCCTGATCGAGGCCGTACACTTCACCAATAACGATCGCGTCGTGCGCGACGTGCCGGCCGGAATGAAGGCCCTGCTTCCGCCCGAGGACGTCATCGACAAGTCGCCGCCGTTCGGCGGGGCGTTCGCGCTGCTGCTGGTCCCCTACCTGAAGCAGACCGGCGACACGAACTACAGCGACGACTCCAAGGCGCGGTCGGCGCTGCCGCCGCCGCTGGTCCGCGAGGGCGAGCGGGTGCAGCCGAAATGGCTGTACCAGTTCCTGCTCGACCCCACGCCGGTGCGTCCGGAGGGGTACATGCGGCTGCGGATGCCGAAGTTCAACCTGAGCGGCGACGAGGCGATGGCGCTGGTCAACTATTTCGGCGCGGCCGACAAGCGGAGCAATCCGGGAGCGGGCCTCACCTATCCGTACCTGACCGTGCCGCAGACCGAGGCGAAGTACTGGCGCGACATGAACGAGGACTACCTGAAACGACTGGCCTCGGCGGGGCCGGAAGGCAAAGGCCTGAACCAGCGGGTCAAGGATCTCCTGACGAAGATGGCAGCCGGCATCCAGCTGCGGCTCGACGCGGCCAAGGCGGCCAAGACCTCGCCGACGGCGACGCCCGACGAGAAGGCGCGGGCGACCGAAGACGTCACGGCGCTGCAAGCCGTGATCGATCGCTGGAACTACGAGGCGAAGCAGCCCGACGCCTTCTGGACGGCGGCGGCCAAGCAGGCGGAGAACCTGCGGAAGCTGGCCGAGGTCCGCGAGGCGCTGAAGACGGCGCAGGGCGACGAGAAGACCCATGAGGAGGCGGAAGAAAAGGACCTTCAGGGCGTGATCGACAAGGCGAACGCCGATTTCAAGAACGCCTATATTACCGACCTGAAATCACGTCTTACCGCCGCTCAGGGCGCCCTGAAGGACGCCAAGGACGCCGACAAGGCGGCCAAGCAGGCGGACGTGGACGCCTTGCAGAGCGACGTGGACCGGGCGGACAAGGAGGGCGCGACCGACGACGCCGCCGAGCTTTTGGCGCAGTGGCAATCGCCGGAGGCCTACGCGACGGACGCCTACCGGCTGGCGACGCACCCCGCCATCTGTCTGAACTGTCACAACGTCGGGGCGGTGCGGGTTCAGGGCGCCAAGGGGCCGGACCTCGGCCTCGCCGCCGAGCGGTTGCGGCCGGAGTGGACGATGATGTGGGTCGGCAATCCGGCGCGGATGTTCGCCTACGAGACGATCATGCCGCAGAACTTCCCGAACGATTCGTTACAATACCAAGAGTACCTTGCAGGCGACCCGCGCGAGCAGGTGCGGGCCGTACGAGACGTCCTGATGGACCTGCCCCGGTTGGAAAACCTGCCTGCAAACAAACCGACCCGGGAGGACCTGACGGGAGGAAAATGACCATGCGATTGCGTTTTGCGGCGCTTGCGCTTTGCGGCGCGGCCGCTTTTCTGATGTCCTCGGCCCCGGCGCGTTCCGACGACGGCTGGGGCACGATCGAGGGCCAGGTGACCTTCGCGGGCACGCCCGCCCAGGCCAAGCCGGTCCCGGCCAACGTGGACAAGGACCAGGCCGCTTGTCTCAAGAACGGCCCGATCTACAAGTCGGACTACGTCGTCAACCCGAAGAACAACGGCGTGCGCTGGGTGGTGGTATGGCTGGTGGACGCCGACGACTTCAACAAGCCGCTGCCGATCAACCCCGACCTGAAGGACGTCAAGGACAAGGACGTGGTGCTGGACCAGCCGTGCTGCCAGTTCGTGCCGCATATCATCTGTATGCGCGAGGGCCAGACGCTGGTCATAAAGAACTCCGGCACGATCACGCACAACACCAAGATCGACTCGCCCGGCGACAATCCGAGCACCAACCCACTGATCCCGGCGGGCACGTCAGTCAAGGTTCCCGGCTGGAAGGCCGATTACAAGCCCTCGACCATCGGTTGCAGCATCCACGGCTGGATGACGGGCTATCTCCGCGTGTTCAACCATCCCTATTTCGCCGTCACGGACGATGACGGGCACTACAAGATCGAGAAGGCCCCGGCCGGCAAGTACAACATCGTCGCCTGGCAGGAGTCGGTCGGCTACATCAGCAAGGGCCTGAAGAAGGGCGAACCGATCGACATCAAGGCGGATGACGTGACGAAGAAGGACTTCGAGGTCAAGCCGAAGTAGACGACAAAAAGGGCGAGCGGGGTTGCGTCAGCGCCCCGAGGGCGCATCACCTCTGTGAGCGCAACGCCCTCGGGGCGCTGACGCAACCCCGTTCGCCAAGGGAGCTATTGCTGATGCGACGATCCATTCTGGCCGCCGCCGCTGTCGGGATGCCGCTTCTGGTGGGTTTGTTTCTGATCGGCTGCGGCCGACCCGTGGACGAGGCGGACGTCGGCGGCGACACTGGCGGCGGCTCAACTGCCGGCCCCGCGAAGCCGGCGGAAATGACGGCGTTGCCGGCCAAGCACGGTGCCGTCCTGCGCGGCAAGGTGACGATCCAGGCGCGCCCGATGTCGCGGCCGAGAATACGGCACTGAAAGACGAGATGTCGAAGAAGCCCGACCAGTATCCGGCCTGCTACGAGATGGCCTCCGGCCCCGAGAGGGATGAGCAGAAATGGGTCCTGGACGGCAAGGGCGGCGTCGGCAACGTCGTCGTCTGGATACAGCCGCCCGCCAACGGCTACTTCCAGATCGATCCCAAGGACAAGACGTGGCCGGATCAGGTCGAGCTGAACCAGCCGCACTGCGCCTTCATCCCGCACGTCACCTGGGCCATGCCGACGATGGTGGACCCTAACGACCCCACCAAATCGATCCCGACCGGCCAGAAGTTCCTCGTGTCGAACACCGCGCCGGTGTCGCACAACACAACGTGGAACAGTCCGTCCATCAACGGACAGCTGGGGACGCTGCCGTCGGGCACGGCGCCGAAGGAAGTGACGCTGAAGGGCAACAACGTCCTGGTCCACTTCAGCTGCAACATCCACCCGTGGATGGACGCCTATGTGTGGGTGTTCGACCACCCCTACGCGGACGTGACCAAGAAGGACGGGACGTATGAGATCAAGAATGTGCCGGCCGGTTCCAAGGTTCGGATCACGGCCTGGCACGAGATGGGGCCCAAAGCGTTCGCGCACTACCTGACGGCGAACAAGAGCAAGGGCGACGACATCGACCTCCAGGAGGGCGAAACCGTCCACGACTTCACGCTGGTGGTGGACGCGAAGTAGTTTAGAAGGGGGTTTCCAAACCAGGCCCGAGCGCGAGCAATGGATATCGATTCCCATTCGCCCTAGCGGGTAGGGAGAGGCATGACCACCGGCACCCTCCTGGGGCCAGGCCCGCTTGATCCACCCCTACGAGCCGGGGTAGAGGGCGTTCACTTCCAGCTCCACTTCTTCACGGTCGCCGCGGAAGTACGCTCCGAAGAATTGCAGACAACCGGCGAAGCCGAGCAGCGGGTGCATGAAGCGGGCGGCGGTGAAGCCGATCCAGGCCGGCCAGCGGCGGAATTCCCGTCCGTCCGTGAGACGCAACTCCACGGCGGCGTAGCGGACGATCACCGGCACGGAACCGACGCCCGACGCTTCTCCGATGGGCGCATTGGTCAAGTCGATGCCGACCCTGGCGGCGGCTGAAATCGGAAAAACCACGTCATCCGCGGCCGTATCGAGAATGGCGTCTTCCACGAACGTGCCGGACGGCCTGACAAGGCTAACGGTCACAAGAGGCCGGGGCCGGACCCACCTCCCGCCGAGGGAAACGAGGGATCGGGGCACGCGCACCAGCGTGTAGGGGAAGACCATGCTCAAGGGCGGCCTCGATCAGCACTCGTCCACATACTGAAAAACGACGCGGTGAGGATTGACGCCCATGGCAACGAGTTTCTCCCATAAGGGCTCGCGATCTTCGGCGCTGGCGAGGATGCGGCTGCCGTCCCAGCTCCACGCGACGTATTGGCCGGCGTACTTGTCCAGCTCCTCCGGCGGGAAGTTGCGGCGGTTCTCGAAGTGCTGAGCGTCGAGCCAGGAATCGTCGGGACGCTCGGTAATCGGCGGCTTCATGGCGGCTCTCCGGAAGAGGGGGACGCCTCCCTGTGCGGTCCCTGCGGTTGATTATACTTCTCCTCGCCGCAGCCGCGAAGCATGAATTCGGGACGAGGAGGCGGCGAAAGCGAGACACGGTAAGTCGCCGAAGTAAGAATCTGCCCCGTAAGGGGGCGGGGTCTCTCCGTCCTTCCAGATCGGATCCCAAGGGGAAGGGGCCTTCACCGCCACGGGAGACGGCTTTCTCGGTCTTGGTGGATGCGCCAAAGAGCCAACCCGGTCGGCGCCACGCGAATGACGCAGCCCATCCGCTTGCTCTTGGCGTCTAGTTCACGATGGCGCAAGAGCCGGCGGACAAACTCCGCGGCCGTCTCTTCTTCGACGTCGAGGTGGACCAGACAATACCCCGCATGACATAAGCGACGATCGTAGAAATCGCCGTCGAGCGTGAAGAACGTCGGGCGATCGAACCCATGCAGCGGGGAAATTATCTCGTGGTCTTTCAGGCCCTTCCGGCCAAGGCCCGGCCGATTTGCCGGAGGGCGACGCGCTGGCGCCGCAGCAAGGCTCGTTGACTCTCCGGGACGTTCTCGTCCAGGATGTTCATTCCGGCAGCGACTCCAAGGCGTACTCCGCCGCATGATCTTCAAACGTGCGCTGGGCCAGCTCGACGGCTTCGGCGATCGCGTCCCGGGTAACGGCGCCCCGCCACTCGGCCGTGATCGCCTCCCAGGACATCCCCTGGGCGACCTGTTTCAGCACCTGCGCTGCCAGGATCCGTGTGCCCAGGAAGGTCGGCTTGCCGTGACAGATTTCCGGATCCGCGACCACGTAGCGCCCCAGGAGTTTTCTTTGCTTGCTGGGCATGTTCCTGTCACTCCGCTTGTTGTCCGGGGCGTCCCCCTTGAGCGTCCCTGCGGTTGATTATACTTCTCCTCGCCGCCTCTGCGAAACACCGCGTCGAGACCGACGATCATCCGGCCCCCTCGCCTCCGCGGCCCGGCGGCCTGCGCGGGGGGCTACGCTCGGTTCTTGCCCGCCGGCTTACTTGTCCAGACCGGACGGGACTCGGGCCAAGCGAAAGCCCAGGTAGCTGCTCCGGAGGCCCGGCGCGCGCCCGTCGCGGCGCCGCACGGCAGTACCTGGCGCCGTTGCCCCAGCTGCCGCCCCGGAACACCCGAGAAGAGCCAGACGGCGGCCCCGTCGGATCAACCGCACGTCCTGGCGGGTAATCGCCGTACCAATCCGAACACCACTGCCACACGTTGCCCTGCATGTCGTACAGGCCCAAAGCGTTCGGCTTGTAGGTATCCACCGGCGTCGTCTTGTGAAGGTCGGAATCCAAGATATTCGCGTCGCGCGTTGAAAGAGTTGTACCGTCCCCAACACCGAAGGCAAGAGAAGAAGGACGCCCTCCCCGACACGCGTATTCCCACTCAACCTCGTGCGGCAAGCAGTACAAGAGTCCATCCCGCGCTTTTTCCGTCAACCCCTTCGCGAAAGCGTCCGCGTCCTCCCAACTCACCTGCTCCACCGGCAGGTCCGCGCCCTTGAACTCGCTCGGCGTCTTCCCCGTCACCGCCGCGTACTGCGCCTGCGTCACGTCGTAAACCGCCAGGTAGAACGGCTTCGTGATTTCCACCTCGTGCTGCTCCTCGTCCTTGCTCCGATCGGTTTCGCCCTCCGGCGATCCCATAAGGTATTTGTCCGGCGGGATCAGCACGAACTTCATCTTCACACCGGGCGCGATCTCGTCCTCCTCTTCCACCTGGCGCCCCAGGCACTTCGCCCACGCCTCCTGGGACTTCCGCACGTCCGCCGCGCTCACCCCCTGCTCCCCCGTGCAGTCCAACAGCAACGGTCGCGCACCCGCCGGCGGAACCGGCGACGGTTGATGCCCTCCCTTATCCGGGGTCGGAAGCTCCACCGTCATGATCTTGGCGAGAGGCGGCCCCGCCTTGATGAACGGCGCCAGCGCCTTGGCCGCGTCGATGGGCTTCTGGAAGCGCCGCGCCGGATCCTTCGCCATCATCCGCGCCGCGATCGCCGACAGCTCCGCCGGCACGCCCGGCCGCTTCTGATGCAGGGACGCCGCCTCCGTGAATTCATGCGCTTTCAGGATCGCATAAATGCTGGCGCCGGCGAACGGCGGGGCACCGGTCAGCAGGAAGTACAGCGTGCAGCCGAGGCTATAGATGTCCGCCCGGATGTCGGCGCTGGCCGCGTCCTGCGCCTGCTCGGGCGCCATGTAGGCCGGCGTCCCCATCATGGCCCCCGCCCCAGTCAGGTCCGTCGCCGCCTCCCCCTCCCGCACGGCCTTGGCCAGACCGAAGTCGAGCACCTTGACAACGTGCTTCTTGCCGCGCCGCGTCAGGATCAGGTTGGGCGGCTTGATGTCGCGGTGGACCATCCCCTGCTCGTGAGCGTGCTGAAGGCCCAGCGCGGCGTGGGAGACGTAATGGCAGGCGTGCGCCACCGGCAGCGGACCCTGGCGCTTCACGACCTTGTCCAGGTCTTCCCCCTCGACGTACTCCATCGCGAAGATGAGCAACTCGCCGACCTGCACGGCGCTGTACGCCTTGACGACGTTCTCATGGCCGAGCTGCGCGGCCGCGCGGATTTCGCGCAGGAAGCGTTCCGCCGCGCCCGGCTGCCGGTCGAGCAGCGCCCGGTCGGCGACCTTGAGGACTTCCAGGCGGTTCATGAGGACGTTCTTGGCCAGGTAGACGACGCCCATGCCGCCGCGGCCGAGTTCGCCCTGGATTTCGTAGCCGGGGACCTGGAGCGCCGGCGCACCCGCCGCTGGCGAAGGCCGAGCATACGGCAGCGTCGGACCCTGGGCGGGGACGGACGGCGCGTCCGACGGCGAGGGAGGAGGCGCCGTCGAGTTGGGGGGGCGATGCGGGGGTGTGGGCATAAGGCGCCTCGGCGATCCGGGAGAATGGGCGGAAGGGATTGTCCCATCCGCCGCGCTCCGTGTCCAGCAAAAGGAAAGCTACACCCGGCGCACGGTTTGCTCGATAAGAAGACGGCCGTGAGAGCAAGCGACTTCTCGGAGCCTATTTTACCGAAGAGGGGGTCGTCATGAGCGAGTCATGGGGATTGTGCAAGGATTGTAAATGGTGGCAGATCGAACCGGGCGCCTCGGCGGAAAACCTGACGCTCGGCCTGTGCATTGACGAGGACTTGCAACGGTTCCAGCTGCGGGTGTCGGGCAACAGCGGCTGCAACCGCTTCATAGAGGGAAAGCCGGCCCACGCCAAGGGGTCGAGCGGCCAACCGCCGACCGCCAAGCCGCAACGGTGAGCGGAATGAAAAAGGGCGGGGCGTGACGACGCCCCGCCCGCCGATGCACCATTCGCCGTCTCGCTCAGAAGCGCCAGCGGAACTCCGCCTCCAGCAGCTCCTTGGCGATGCTGCCGCTGCTGACGTTAAAGAAGCCGGCCACGCCGAAGTCGATCTTGTCGCAGATCACCAGACGCATGCCCGGTCCCATGTTGAACACCTCCGCAACCGGCGACGACGACACCGCCAGGTCCAGGGGATTTGCCGTCGTGCTGCCCGGCCCGGTGTACTCGCCGCCGGTGAACTGCCAGCCGTTGAACTCGGCCGTGCCGATCAGCTGGATGTCGTGGCCGCAGTGGCACAACAGCTGGTTCAGGCTCAGGTGGTAATGGAACACCGGCCCCTCGAACGCCTGATCGCCGCCCAGGGGGAAGCGGTAGGCCAACTCGCTCTGCAGGAACGTCTCCGGCGCCAGCTTCAGCGCCATCAAGAAGCCCGGCTCCAGCGACACGTGGCCCGTGCCCAGGCCGCGCGTGAAGTTGCCGGTCGGCGTGAAGGTGTTGAACTCGAACGTGAACTGCAAAAGCTCGCAGTCCAAAAGCATCGACTTCGTGCCGAAGCTCAGGTCGCCCAGGCCGGCCGCGCCGTTGTACTCCTTGAAGGAGACGTTTTCGTAGGGAACATCGACCCAGGCGCTGAAGGGGCCGACGGCGGCCTCGTTGTACATGTGCAACTCGCGGTAGGTGGCGAGGTTGTTGTCGAAAATCGGCGACACGGTCTGCATCGGCCCCTTGCCCTTGCCGTCGGCCCGCGCCATAAAGAACTCGCTTTTATCGGGGAACGGCATGTTCCAGCCCTGCTCATAACGCAGGTTCATCTGCGTGATGGGCCGCGGTCCGCTCGTCTGGCCGAAGGCCGAGTCGGCCAGGGCGCACCAGTGCGGATCGTAGCAAGGGTCGGGGCAGCAGATGCACTGGTAGAGGCCGCACAGGAACCGGCCGGGGCCGTCCGTGGCGTCGCAGCAGCAGTCGCAGGGCTTGCGGCCGGGCACGCAGCCGTTGGAGCCGCAGCCGCAGCTCGAACAGCCGCTCACCTCGCCGAGGTCGGTCGGAGGCAGGCCGAGAAGGCCGCCGCCCGAACAGCTAGCGCAACTGGCCGGCACGACGGCCCCGTCCACGTTGCCGGTTCCCGCCGCGGCGGGAGCCGCCGCGGGGGCCGAAGACGGTTGAGGAAGCGTAACGGAGACCGGCTCCGCCTGGGATGCGGCGGCGAACAGGGCGGCGAACAGGACGCCGGCCGTCCAGACACGGAAACCGCCCCCGGACTTCGTGAACAGCGTACCGCTCATATTTCGGTGCTCCTTCCCCTCCAAGGGCCGGGGCGGTCGGGGCGACCCCGCCGTTTCCCCCGTCACCCGGAAATCTCTATTTGCCCATGCGGATGGCCGCCCTTTTCGGGTCGTTGTTGCTATCGACTCGCCGACCCGGACGGCTTTGAGCAAAGTGACGAAGGAGCGGATAAATCCGTGTTTGCGTGATTTATGACATCGGCCGAGAGCGCCGGATGGATGGGGAAGGGCCGCACATCGTGCAGGGCCGGCGATTCCGTTGCAACTGCGTCAAAACAAAGAAAGCGCGTAACCGGCGCATTCCGTCAAGTAGGAAGTCTCGTCCGGTCGAAGAAATCGCGGGAAGAATCGGAAGGATGAAGGAGGAAGGATCAAGGAGGATGAAGCGCGCTGGGCCGGTTGGGATCGAACGCTCATCCTTCATCCTTCATCCTTTCAAGAGGGGAGGGAATCGGAATTATGAAGCCTTGGAACCTGGTTTGCACGGGGCTGGTGATGACGGCGGCCCTGGCGTCGGACGCGCTGGCGCAGGGGCTGCCGGCCATCACGCCGCCGCCCGGCCTGGCCATCGCGCCGCAACCGCCCCCCGTCAACGCCCCGGCCCCGCCGGCGGCCCTGCCGCCCAACATCTGGGACCAACTCATGCCGCGTGCGGACCAGAAGGCCGCATGCAAGGCTAAGATCTGCAATTCGCGGATCGGCCAACTGTTCAATAACATGCTGACGCCGATCGGCGCCTTCAGCGGCGGCATTCTCGGGCCGTGCTGTCCGACGATCAACGCGGCCGACCTGGCCAAGCCGCCGGACAGCGCCGAAGGCGCGGCGGCCCAGTTGAAGCTGGACGAGGCCGACGCCAAGGCCCGCCGCGAGGCCATCCGTTACATGGCCGGCGCCGACTGCCACTACTGGCCGGAAGTGACACTGGCCCTGATCGGCTCGCTGCACGCCGACCGCAACGAGTGCGTGCGCCTGGAGGCGGCGCTGGCGCTGGGCCGCGGCTGCTGCTGCAACCGCGCCACCATGAAGGCGCTGACGCTGACGGTGTCCAGCAGCACCGAGGACGGCAACCCGCCCGAGGATTCCGAGCGCGTCAAGATGGCGGCGCTGGCGGCCCTGAACCATTGCCTGGCCAACTACACCGAGGTCGTTCCGGCCCCCGAACCGATCAAGACGGACCACGGCGGCGAGCCGATTCCGCCGAAGACCGGAGAGCCAATCCCTCCGCCGACGCCTACTCCGCCCATGACGCAGAACCGGCCGTTCGGCCCGACCGAGTTCTACCACCACGCGGCGAACCTGGAGGAGAAGAAGGTGGTGGAGGAGGCCCGCCGTGCGGTGGAGCACGTGACGCCGGTCGCGGTGGAAGCGCCGTCGCCGGCCGCGGACCACACCCTCTTCGGCATCGTCCGCGCGGCCGCCACGCCGCCGCCGGGGCCGGTCATCCCGGCCGTGGTGGTGATGGAGAAGCCGACGACGCATCCCACGGTCGTGCCGGCCGTGCTGGTGCAGCCGGTGAAATCGTCGCCGCCGCCGGTCGTCGTCCCGGTCGCGCCGCCGGTCGTCGTCCCGGTCGCGCCGCCGGTCGTCGTCCCGGTCGCGCCGCCGGTCGTCGTCCCGGTCGCGCCGCCCTCGACCGGCGTTGCTCCGGCGGGGTATTTTTCCACGACCCCGAAGACGATCTCCACCTCCTCCACCGAGAAGACGACGCCGACGGAGAAGACGATCCCGCCGGCGCAGAAGCCGGCGCCGGTTGAGAAAACGACTGTCCAGGTAGAGAAGACGCACCCGGCCGCGAAAGCGACCATTCAGGTGGAGAAATTGCCGCCGCCGCCCGTGGTGGTTACACTGGTCGTCCCGGCCAAGCCCGCCGCAGCCGAGAAGGCGGCCGCCCAGGTGGATAAGACGCCTGTGGTGGTGAAGGCGGCCGTCCACGTCGAGACGGCGCCTCCGGCGCCAGCTCCGATCAAGCGCACCCCGACCGTACAGGCCGGGTTGAGCGCGACCATCACCGCCGAGGCGATCGGCGTGCTGCGCGATTCGATCCAGCCGGAGGAGCGTGCGAAGGCGGCCGACGTGCTAGGCGCCTGCGACGGCTGGGCCAATCCGGGCGTGGTGCAGGCCTTGATCGAGGCCGCGCGGAGCGACGCCGATCCGCCGGTGCGGGCGGCCTGTCTGCGGAGCCTGTCGCGGATGAACGTCCGCACGCTGCCGGTCGCCACGATCGCCCAGGCCCTGCGAACCGACCCCGACCCGCACGTCCGCACCGAGGCGGAGCAGGTGCTCAAGCAGGTGAGCGGCTCGATGACGCCGCACGCCCAGTAAGTCAAGTGAGGAGTGAGGAGTGAGGAGTGAGGAGTGAGGAGAAAAGACAGGATCATGCGACTTGTCTTTTCTCCTCACTCCTCACTCCTCACTGCATTTCCCCGCTTGCCGTCCGCTCGCCGCCCGGTATAGTCATCGCAGCGTCGCCGCGATTCTCTCCAAGGCCTGCGAACAGGGGGACGGTCCCATGGGTTTTCATCAAACGGCCAAGCACCGCTTCGGCAAAGGCTCCTACCACCAGATCGGCCTGGTCCGCGGCCAGTTCGGCAACCTTCCGGAGGGCCAATGGCTGAAATTCGTTCAGGACGCCGGCTTCGACGGCTGGGAAGAGGCCAGCTGGGAACTCGACCTCGGCCGCTGCGCTGACGACGCCGGCGCCGCCGCCTATGCCAGGGAGCGCGTGGACAAGGCCAAGAAGCTCGGCCTGGAAATCTTCACCGTCGCCGCCCACCTCCAGGGCCAGGCGCTGGGCGATGAGCCGAGCGCCAAGACGCTCCAGTTCGTCGGCGGCGAACCCATCGAGGCCTACAAGGCCTGGCGCCCAAGGGCAACAATCCTCCCCGCACCGACCCTTACTACGTCCCCGACGACGTGGGCAAACTCCTCCACAAGAAGGCGACGCAAGACCTCCTTGCCGTCGTTCGCTTCGCAGGCCATCTGAGCAAGCTGCAGGACCGCAAGGTCGCCGTGCCCGGCTTCGTCGGCTCGCCGGCCCACTGCTGGAGCCACTGGTTCCTCTTCCCGCCGCTGCCCGGAAGCATCGGCGGTCACAAGATCCCCGACGCGCGCGACGTGAGCCTGGAACTGCTGGCCGAGCGCTTCGGGCCGGTCTTCGACCTGTGCAAGCACTACGGCGTCACTTACGATCTGGAATGTCATCCGAGCGAGCGGGCGATGGGCGACCTGGAGTCGGCCAACGACTACCTGAAGGCGATGGACAAGGCGGGGTTCGCCTCGGCGGTCGGCTTCAACCTCGACGGCTCGCACCTGGAATGGCAGAACGTGTCGGTGATCGAGTTTATCCGCGAGTTCAGCGAGCGCATCCACTGCGCCCACGTCAAGGGGGTGTGGGTGGCGCGGGAGCATTGCCGGGCCGGCCGACTGGGTGGCCACCGGCCGATGGGCCATTGGGCCAACGGCTGGAACTTCGTCACGGCCGGCACTGCCCGCGACGCCAACAGCCTGGAAGAAATCTTCATCGAGCTGAACCGCGTCGGCTTCGACGGGGCCGTCAGTATCGAGTGGGAGGACAACGACGCCGAGCAGCACGCCGGCGCCAAATCGGCGCTGGCCAACGCGCGCAAGGCCGACAACCCGCCCAGCGGCATGAGGCACGATGAGATGCTCAAGGCGTGAGCAGGCGGACGGAAGTGGTATAATGCGGGTGGGCGCTGCACCACCCGCTTCTCTGCGCCCGGCCATTACCCGCAGGTGCGGCCATGCCAACCGACTCCGAACTGGCCGCCTACGCCCAGCGGCTCCCGCCGATTTACCGGGACATCCTTGCCGCCTTTCCGGAAATTGAGCCGGGACGAAAGGCCGGCTACGGTCTTGCGTTCCAGACTCTGGCGGTGCATTTCGCCAACCGGCGGATGGAATACGCACTACCCGAAGTCCAGGAGGCCTGCCGGCGGTTGGCGGACATGGGTTTCTTCGAGATCCGCAACGAAATCTTTGCGCACCCAACGGAACTGGGCGAGCGCCTCATCGCGGTCCTGACCGGCAAACGCGCCCCGGCGTTCAGCGTGCCGGAACTGCCTCTTCCGACATGGTGAATGGGGGCCGCCGTGTTTTGGCAGATTACGGCATTCCCCAAATGCGATTACCACGTCTTCCTGTCCCACTGCGCCCAGGATCGGGATGGGTTGGTGCATCCTGTAGACGCCGAACTGCGGCGGCGTCGCATCATCCCCTGGTTGGATCGCGAGGACTATTATTACGGCCGGGACTCCCGGAGCGCCTTGCGCTACGGACTGCTGAAGTCCCGGCACGTGGCTTTCTTCGTCACCCTCGCGATGATGGACTACCGCCGCGGTTGGTGTCCGATGGAGTTGGCGTATGCCGACCTCCTGCAGGGCAACCTGCTCTACCCCGGCGACCCGCTGCTCAACGTGGAACTGCCGCTCTTCTTCCTCGATTCAGGGGATCCGGAAATCATGCCGCACGGTCTGGGGGGCGCTGCGGGATCGGGGGCGTTTTTGCCCTCCCCATGGAAACGCCGTCGCTTGGGCGGTCGATCAGATTGTTGCGTTCTTGCGCCGGGAGCAAGCGTTGGCCGTGGATATGGCGAAGGTGATCGTGCCAGGCAAGCTCATTTATGACGACCTCGTCAAGCGGCCCGGACTGGTCGAACGGGTGACAACTTTCGATCCCGAACCGATCCCCTAAACGGTCGATGGAGAATTCGCCTTTTCCATTCGCGGCGTGTTACACTGAAGAAGCCGCCCGCGTCTCACGGCGGCAAGCCTGACCTTTGCCGCCTCTGGCGGGCGCATGAATTGCGGCAACGTTTCGGAGCGTCGGGACGGATCCTGCCCTTGCCCTTCC
Source organism: uncultured Planctomycetaceae bacterium (assembly GCA_963771935.1). Taxonomy (GTDB): domain Bacteria; phylum Planctomycetota; class Planctomycetia; order Gemmatales; family Gemmataceae; genus UBA4732. The sequence continues at coordinate 351,918 of CAVYVK010000003.1, forward strand.
ACCACCCCGCGGAATCGCATCATGAATTCCCCGAACCCCGATCCCGACTTCCCGCCTCTCCCCTCCGATTCGACCGGCCAGCCGTCCGAGCCGGCCCCGCGCTCCGACCCGCCTTCCTACGTCTATCCCGAGTCGGGCCGTCCCCTTCCGCCGCGGCGCCCCGACCTGGGGCCTCGTTCCGGCGGCCGGCGTCTGGAATCGACCGGCGCGGTCTGGCGCTACGTCCTCGTCGGCGTGCTCCTGGCGGCGGCGTTTTTCCTCGGCGTCTTCGTCGATCGGGCCGGCTTCCTGCCGCGCCCGGCCGACCGTGAGCCGGCCAACGTCGTCCACACCTTCGGCCCTTTCTGGGAGGCGTGGAACCTCGTCCATGAGAACTACGTCGATCAGAAGAGCGTCGATAACGTCAAAATGGCGCGCTTCGCCATCGCCGGCATGTTGGACGCACTGGGCGACGAGGGACATACCACGTACCTCAGCCCCGACGACGTGAAGCGCGAACAGGACGCCCTTCAGGGACACATGGAAGGCATCGGCGCCCGCATCACGATCCACGACCGGCTGCCCACGATCCTCATGACCATGCCGGACTCGCCGGCTCGCAAGTTCGGCCTCAAGGCCGGCGACGTGCTGCTGGCCGTGGACGGCAAATCCGTCGCCCAGCAGCCGCTGCAACAGGTCGTGGAACAGGTGCGCGGCCCCGCCGGCACCCAGGTCGTGCTGACCGTCCACCGCGGCCAACAGCCCGAGCCGATCAAGGTCCCGATCACGCGCGGCCAGGTCAACGTCCCCGACGTGACCTGGCACATGCTGCCCGGCGAGCCGTATGCGCACGTCGCCCTGGAGTCGTTCGGGGAACGCGCCGACGATCAATTGCGGGTCGCGCTGAAAGCGGCGCTGGCGGCGGGGGCAAAGGGCGTGGTCCTCGACCTGCGCGGCAATCTGGGCGGCATCAAGAACCAGGCCGTGAAAGTCACCAGCGAGTTCCTCAAGAGCGGCAATGTCTTCATTGAGGAAAACATGCACGGCGACAAGGACCCCGTTCCCGTCGAGTCCGGCGGCATGGCCACGGACGTTCCGCTGGTCGTGCTGATCGACGGAGGCACGGCCAGCGCCGCGGAGATCTGCGCCGGTGCCCTTCAGGACTACAAGCGGGCCCCGCTGGTCGGCCAGAAGACGTTTGGCACCGGCACGGTCCTGGATCCGTTCACGTTGAGCGACGGCTCGGAAGTGCTGCTGGCCACCCTGAAGTGGCTGACGCCCAACGGGCGCGAAATCTGGCACCACGGCATCGAGCCGGACGACAAGGTCGCGCTGCAGGATCCGGCGGCCGCCCTGCTGCCGGAGATGGAGGACGACCTCACGCCGGCTGCGTTCCAAAAATCCGGCGACGCCCAGCTCCTCAAGGCGGTGGAGATCCTCCACGAACAGGGAAAGTAACGGCGAGCGGCACGGCGTCAGCTCACCGTGGTTCGATCAACACGGCGGGCTGACGCCGCGCCGCTCGCCCTCGCCTCGAACGACCGCTCACACCGCCGCCGGCTGCCCCTCGAAGCAGCGCCCGACGACCTCCAGCAGCCGGCCGAGGTCCACCGGCTTGTGCAGACAGCCGGCCGCCCCGAGCGCAGCGGCTTCCTCTTCGGCTCGCTCCGCTCCCGAAAAAATGATGATCGGGATCGACGTTAGGGTTTGATCCTGTTGCTGCTCGCGGCGGAAGTGTTGGCCGTCGAGGACGGGCATGGCCAGGTCGAGCAGGATGAGGTCGGGCCGGCGGTGCTCGCGCAGCCGATGGAGGGCGTCGGCGCCATTATTGGCCAGGGCGACGCAGTAACCCGCCCCCGCGAGGATCATGCTGATCGCTTCCCGCGTCATGGGGTTGTCGTCGATCAGAAGGATGCGCTTGTGCGGCGTGGCGGCCATGTCTCGATTCCTCCTGACGGCCGTGGGCAGGGATTTTGTTGCAAATTGTATACCATCGCTCCGCAGGCTGCCAGCAGCGTGGCGCCGTTTTTGCGACCGTTCATTGAGTCATTGAGATGGATTCGTCGTCCGTCGCCGCGCCGAGCGGCCTTCGACGGACGATTCTAACCTGGAGGCGGGGTCATGCTCACGAAAGACGACATCGTGGCCGGCGTTTTCGACGACGTGCGGCAAGCCGAACAGGCGATTGCGGATCTCTATCGGGCGGGATTCTCGATCGACAAGATCGACATGGTGACGCGCAGTCAGGGCGAAACCGAGGGGACGCCGGATTTCGCGCTGCAAAAGAACGCGGCCGACGGGACGGTGACTGGGGCGGCGGCCGGGGCGGCCGTGGGTGCGCTGGCCGCAGCGGCCATTGCGACGCTGGCGATCCCTGGCTTCGGCCTGGTGCTGGGGTCGGGGCTGTTGGCCAGCTTCATCGGCGGCGGGGTCTTGCTGGGCGCGTTCGGCGGCTCGCTGGTCGGCACGTTCACGGCCCTGGAGATGTCGGAGGACGACGCCCACTACTACGCGCGGGCCGTCGAACGCGAGGGCCGAACCGTGGTGCTCGTCCAAACGCCGGATCGCCGCGACGCGGCGCGCGCCATCCTCGATCGGCACGGCGCCCACCAGCGGCAACGGACGACAACGGTCGGATAATCCGCGCTTTTCTCAGCATTTCGATCAGCCCGAAGCGCGAGTGAGGGGATATTTTCCGACCCTCGCTCGCGCTTCGGGCTGGTTCAGCGACGCCCCTTGTCTCTCGCACCTCTCACGCCTCCATTTAATTAGGTTGACGCCGGGCCGTCGCGTCTCGCATAATACACGAAGTCATAACCCATACTCTCCCGCCCCGATCGGCGGGAGCGTTGCATCTAAACAAGCGAGGTCCGCGGCCGACCGGGCGCCGTACGTTGAATGACGCCGGAGGTGCTGCGGCAACCACGACCGACCGTTGCAGCGTCGCATCCCAAAACCTGACGAGTCCCGCATGATCCTGTTCTGTTTGCTGTGCGTGAGTCTGGTGCTTGGTGGATGGGCCGTGCGCCGTGAGGTGCGCGCGACGTTCGAGAAGCTCTGGCTTACTTGCTTCGGAGTTCGCGTCCGCGTCCTTCGCCGCCCGGAGCCATCTCGCACCGACCGCCGCCGCCTCGCCCGCCTCGCCGCGCCTCCGTGTCGCCTGCCGCCGCCGAACGTGGCGACGCGGCCGGGACCGTAAGGCCGCGGCGCGACCGAGGTCCGCGCCATCGTTGATGGGGTCTCGGCGACGTGTTCCCCGGCGTTCGCGTCGGGGGCGGAATGAATCCTCGGGTTTGGTTGCCGGTCAGCGTTCCTTTCCGATGACCCGGCCTGGCGCCAGCGGCGCCGGGGCGGGCGTGTTCCCTTGCGCCGTTCCGCGTCCTGTACGTCTGATCGTCCCGCGGCCCCTCGTTAAGGAGTGGCCTATATGGGCGACCCGCTTTCATGCGTCCTGATCGGCTGCCTGGCCCTGCTTGTCGGGGCGGTCGCCGGTTGGCTGGGCGCCTGGCTGCTGGATCGGTCCCGGCTCCGGGGCGTTCACGCTCGCGCCGCCGAGATCACGACCGCCGCACGCGCGGAATCCGAAAAGGTGCTGAAAGAAGCCGAATTAAAGGCCAAGGACGACCTCTACCAGAAGCGCGAGGAACTCAACCGCGAGATGGATCAGGTCCGCGCCGAGCTGCGCGACCAGGAACGCCGCCTCGACAAGCGCGAGGACGGCCTGGAGGAGAAAAGCCAGGCCCTGCTCAAGAAGGAGCGCACCCTGGAACACGGCCAGCGCAAGCTGTCGGAGCGCAAGGCCGAGGTCGAGCGGCGCGCCCAGGAGGCGGAGGAGCTGGTCAAGCAGCAGGCGCAGAAGCTGCACGAGATCAGCGGCCTGGGCCGCGAGCAGGCCGAGACGCTGCTGCTGGAACGGCTGGAGCGCGAGCTGTCCGAGACGATCGCCGGCCGGCTGCAGCGGCACGAGGAGAATTTGCGACAGGCCAGCGAGGAGAAGGCCCGCCGCATCCTGGCGACCGCCATCCACCGCTACGCCGCCGAGCACACCGCCGACACCACCGTCAGCACCGTGGACATTCCCAGCGACGACATGAAGGGCCGCATCATCGGCCGCGAGGGCCGCAACATCCGCACCTTCGAGAAATGCACCGGCGTGGACGTGATCGTGGACGACACGCCCGGCGTGGTGATCGTCAGCGCCTTCGACAACATCCGCCGCGAGACGGCCCGGCTGGCGCTGACCAAGCTGATCCAGGACGGCCGAATTCACCCTTCGCGGATCGAGGAAGTGGTCAAGGAGACGCCGGCGGAGATGGAGAAGCACATCCTGGAGGTCGGCCGGGCAGGCGGTGCTGGACGCCAACATCGGCGCCCTGCACGAGAAGCTGGTGCAGCTGCTGGGCCGGCTGAAGTTCCGCACGAGCTACAGCCAGAACGTGCTGCAGCACAGCCTGGAGGTGGCGCACCTGTGCGGCATGATGGCGGACGAACTGGGCCTGGACGGCCGGCTGGCCCGGCGCTGCGGCCTGTTGCACGACATCGGCAAGGCGGCCGATCACGAGATGGAGGGCGGCCATCCGAAGATCGGCGCCGAGCTGGCCAAGCGCTACGGCGAGACGAGCAAGGAGGTGCTGCACGCCATCGTCGGCCATCACGACGACGTGACGATCGACCACATTTACACGGTGCTGGTGGCCGTCGGCCGACGCCATCAGCGCGTCGCGTCCCGGCGCCCGCCGCGAGACGCTGGAGAAGTACGTCAAGCGTCTGGAGGAGCTGGAGGCGGTGGCGTCCGGCTTCCCCGGCGTGGAGCACGCCTACGCCATCCAGGCCGGCCGCGAGGTGCGCGTGATCGCCAACGCCTCGCAGACGTCCGACAGCGACGCGCTCAAGGTCTGCCACGACATCGCGCGGGCCATCGAGGAGCAGCTGCACTATCCCGGCGAGATCAAGGTGACGGTGGTGCGCGAGACGCGGGCGGTGGAGTACGCCCGCTAATTGGCCTCTCGTTTAGCCGCGACCCGGAGGGGAGCGCGTCGGCCACCGCGCTCCCCTCCGGGTCGCGGCTAAACGGATCGGACTTTCCATGCGAATCCTCTTCCTCGGCGACATCGTCGGCCCCCCCGGCGTGACGTTCCTCAAGAAGGCGCTGCCGTCGCTGGTCGCGCACGAGCGCATCGACTGCGTCATCGCCAACGCCGAGAACGCCGCCAACGGCTCCGGCCTGACCGGCGGCGTCTACCGCAAGCTCCGCGAGGCCGGCGTCGATCTGATGACTTTGGGAGATCACATCTACAAAAAGGCGGAAATCATCTCGACCCTCCAAAAAAAGGACCGCATCTGCAAGCCGGCCAACTTCCCGCCCGACGCTCCCGGCCGCGACTTCGCCCTGGCGCGGATGAAGGACGGCACGCCGGTCGCCGTGGTGTCGCTGCTGGGCCGAACGTTCATGCGGTCGGTGGACTGTCCGTTCCGCGCCGCCGACCGTGTGCTGAAGGAGCTGCCGCCGGAGGTACACGTCGTCGTCGTGGACATGCACGCGGAGGCGACGGCGGACAAGTACCTGATGGGCCATCATCTCCGGGGCCGCGTCAGCGCGGTGCTGGGCACGCACACGCACGTCCAGACCGCCGACGAACAGATTCTCGCAGGCGGCACCGCATTTCTCTGCGACGTGGGCATGACCGGGCCGTACGACAGCGTGCTGGGCCGGCGGATCGACCGCGTGCTGGGGACGACGGTGACGTTCGTGCCGAGCGCGTTCGACGTGGCGGAGGGCGACCCGCGGCTGGCCGGGGCGGTGGTCGAGGTGGACGCGGCGACGGGCAAGGCGGCGTCGATCCGGCGGGTGATGCTGGACGAGAAGGGGTTGGCGGCGCTGCCGGCGGAAACGAGCGGGACGCCGCCATGAAATTGATGACTTATAACATCCACAAAGGCATCGGCGGCGACCGCCGCTACCGGCTGGAGCGGGTGGCGGCCGTGATCGCGGCGGAGGGGCCGGACCTGGTCTGCCTTCAGGAAGTGGACCGCAACGCCCGCCGCTCACACCACGACGACCAGCCGGCGCTGCTGGCCGACCGGCTGCGGGCGGAGACGTGGTTGTACCAGCTCAACGCGCCGCACGGCGACGGCGGTTATGGCAACCTGTTGTTGTCGCGCTGGCCGATCCGCGATGGCCGGACCCTGTCGCTGCGCTACCGGCAGCGCGTGCCGCGCGGCGCAGCTGGCGGTGGTGGAGACGCCGGAAGGGCCGTTGCATGTGGTCCACGTCCATTTCGGCCTGTCCGAGCGCGAACGCCGCTGGCAGGCGGCGTTGCTGCTGAAGCGCCGGAATTCCTGGCGTCGGCGCATCTGCCGACGCTGATCGCCGGCGACTACAATGACTGGCGCAACACGCTCGGCCGGCGCTGTCTGCTGGCGCACGGCTTCCGCCCGGCGACGGCCCCCATCCGACGGTTTCGGACGTTCCCGGCGTTCTTGCCGCTGGCCGCCATCGACAAGATCTATCACCGCGGGGCGCTGCGCGTGGAGGCGACGCGCGTGGTGCGCAATCGGCCGGCCCGTCGGGCGTCGGACCACCTGCCGATCGTGTGCGACTTTCATCTGGAGACGGTCCCATGAGCCTGATTGCTTCTCCCCTGCTTCTGTGCCTGGTCCTGGCCGCGGACCAGCCGGCCCCGAAGCTCCCGGTCGGCAAGGACACGACCTACGTCACCGGCCCGATCGACAAGGACGGCTACATCGACTATGAGGCCGCTCTGAACGACCGCCTCGGCAAGGGCGTCACGCCGGAGACGAATGCCACCGTCCTGATCTGGAAGGCGCTCGGGCCCACGCCCGAGGGTTCGCATATGCCGCCCGAGTTCTTCAAACGGTTGGGCATCGACGAGCCGCCGAAGGACGGCGCTTATTTCATCCCCCTGCGCCATTTCATGCCGGACCAACTCAAACTTGACCGGAGTGAGTTCGCCGCGACCGACGATCAGCAGAGCCGGGCTGCCAAGCGACCGTGGGCGGCGAAGGACTACCCGCGTATTGCCGCTTGGCTGGACGCCAACGAGAAACCGCTGGCCCTCGTCGTCGAGGCGACCCGGCGGCCGGATTATTACAACCCGCTGGTAACGCGGCGGACTGAGAACAAACCCCGTTCCTTGCTCGACGCCTTACTTCCGGGCGTGCAGCAATGCCGGGAACTGGCCGTAGCCCTGGCGGCTCGCGCCATGCTTCGTATCGAGGAAGGGAAGTTCGACGACGTCTGGCAGGATCTGCTCGCCTGCCATCGGCTCGGCCGTCTGGTCGCGCGCGGCGGCACGCTGATCGAGGCGCTGGTCGGCTTCGCCATCGACCAGATCGCCAGCAACGCCGATCTGGCGTATCTGGAACGTGCGGACCTGACCTCCGAGCAAATCCAGGATCGCCGGAAGGACTTGCAAGGCCTGCCGCCCATGCCGCCGATCGCCGACAAAATCGACCTGATGGAGCGGTTCACTCACCTTCAGTTCGTGCAATTCCTCCGCCGAGGTGGGGAGGGCGTGTTGGAAGCCTCCACCGGCGGATCGCCTTCTCCCCTACCCGGCCCGGACGGTGAAAAGGCGCTGGCCGCGATCGATTGGACGCCGGTTCTCCGCGACAGCAACTCCCGGTTCGACCAACTGACCGCGGTGATGCGCCTCCACGACCGCGCCGATCAGCAGAGGCAGTTAACCAAGATCGACAAAGACATCGCCGCCATGACCAAAAGGGCGCCCGAGCCGGAGAGAATCGCCAGATTCCTCCTGGGGTCGCCTGGCCAGACAGTCAGCAAAGCAATCGCCGATACCTTCCAGATATTCATCGGTCTGTCCATTGATTCCATCCGCAGGGTGCAGGATTCCCTAGACCGAAACGAGCAGGTGCAGCGGAACGTCCAGATCGCTTTCGCCTTGGCCGCCTACAAGAGCGACCACGGCAACTACCCGGCGAAGCTGGACGACCTCGCCCCCAAGTACCTGGCGACGGTCCTGGACGACCTCTTTTCCGGCAAGGCGCTCGTCTATCATCCCTCGGAGAAGGGCTATCTGCTTTACAGCGTCGGCGTCAACGGCAGGGACGAAGGAGGGCGCACATTCGACGACGACCCTCCCGGCGACGACCTGCGCGTGGCCATGCCGCTGCCGGCATTGCAACCGAAGAAGTGACGCCGCGCGCTTTCCTATTTCGCATCGTCCTTAGCGCTTGACACGGCTTCCGCCGGCGCTCATCCTAAATCGCAGCGGGCGCCGAACCGGCCGTACCGTGGAGCGCTCCCTCGGTGCCGATCCCCTTTCCCCTCGCGCGAAGGCGACCCCATGAGCCTGATCGTCTCTCCCCTTCTTCTGTTCCTGGCGGCGGCCGCGGACGAGCCGGCCCCGAAGTGGCCGGTCGGCAAGGACACGACCTACGTCACCGGCCCGATCGACAAGGACGGCTACATCGACTACGAGGCCGCTCTGAACGACCGCCTCGCCAAGGGCGTCACGGCGGAAACGAACGCCAACGTGCTGATCTGGAAGGCCCTCGGACCCACGCCCGAAGGCGGCCCGGGAACGGCGCCCGAGGTCTTCAAACGGCTTGGCATCGACGAGCCGCCGAAGGACGGCGCCTATTTCATTGGCCTGGGCGCTTTCGTGCGGGACCATCTCCAGCTGGAGTCGAGCGAGTTCCAGGCGATCGCCGAGGAGCAAGCCCTGGCAACCAAGCGGCCGTGGGCGGCGAAGGACCACCCGCGCATCGCCGCGTGGCTGGAGGCCAACGAGACGCCGCTAGCCCTCGTCGTCGAAGCGACCCGGCGGCCGGACTACTACAACCCGCTGGTCTCCCGACACAGCGACAAGGAACCCGGCTCGCTAATTAGCGCCTTGCTGCCGAGTGTGCAGAAGTGCCGGGAACTGGCGACCGCGCTGACCGCTCGCGCCATGCTGCGGGTTGGGGAGGGCAAGCTCGACGACGCCTGGCACGACCTGCTCGCCTGTCATCGACTCGGCCGCCTCGTCGGCCGCGGCGGCACGCTGATCGAGGCGCTGGTCGGCTTCGCCATCGACCAGATCGCCAGCAACGCCGATCTGGTGTATCTGGAACGTGCGGACCTGACCTCCGAGCAAATCCAGGATCGCCGGAAGGACTTGCAAGGCCTGCCGCCGACGCCGCCGCTGGCCGACAAGATCGACCTGGAAGAGCGCTTCACGTACCTCGACTCGGCGCAGCTGGTCCGCCGCAGCGGCCTGGGCACGCTGGACGCCCTCTTGAACGGGCAGAAGCCCGACGCGAGCGCGGAACGGCCCTTGCCGCCATTGACTGGGCGCCGGTCCTGCGCAACGGCAACCGCTGGTTCGACCGGATGGCCGCCGCATTGCGCCTCAAAGACCGGGGCGAACGCGAGAAGGAACTCAACAAGATCGAGCGGGACCTGAAGATTCTGAAGGTGGAAACCAGCCCGCCGTTGAACGTCGCTCAGATCGTTCTGGGGAAGGAACCGCCCAACACGAAGGCCGGTAAGGCGATCGGGGACATCCTCATCACCCTCTTGATGCCGGCGGTGCAAAAGGTGCAGCAAGCCTATGACCGCGACGAGCAGGTGCAGCGGAACGTGCAGATCGCCTTCTCTCTGGCCGCCTATCACCGCGACCACGGCAACTACCCGGCGAAGCTGGACGACCTCGCGCCCAAGTACCTCGCGGCGGTCCCGGAAGACCTCTTTTCGGGAAAGGTGCCTCATCTATCACCCCTCGGAAAAGGGGTATTTGTTCTACAGCGTCGGCGTCAACGGCAAGGACGACGGGGGGCGCAAGATCGACGACGACCCGCCCGGCGACGACCTACCCGTGTCCATGCCGCTGCCGGCGCTGAAACCGAAGCAGTGACGCCACGGCCAGCCAAAACTAGCTGACTTCCGCTTCCTCCACGAGAACCGAGCGACCCATGCGACGGCCGAACCTGGCGCCATCCGATCCGGCCTGGGAAGCGATGAAGGCCGCCCGCCGCGACCTTGGACACGACGAGGCCGTGCAGGAGGTCGCCTTCCTGCAACGACAATACCGATCGCAATGGAGCAACCGCGTGCCTCCCTCCCCGGTCGATCTCAACGTGGTCCTGCGGACCTTGACCCAAAAGCGAATCCCTTTCGTCCTCACCGGCGCTCACGGCCTCAGCGGCTGGACCGGCAAGCCGAGGAACACGCAAGACGTGGACATCCTCGTCAAGGCAGGCCGCAACCACGCCCGCGCGGTGAAAGCCGTCCAGGCGCTCTACCCGCAGCTGGAAGTGCGCATCTTCACGGGCCTCACGGCCTTCTTCCTCCCCGGCGAGACGGCTTCCGTCATCGACGTCGCCTGTCCCTACCGTGCCGACCAGGAGGAAACTCTGGCCAACCCGGTATGGACGGAGAACAACGAGATAGGCCTTCGATACCGAGTTCCGGCGCTGGAAGCCGCCCTGGCGAACAAGTATGGCGCCATGCTCACGCTGACGCGAGACCTGGACAAGCGAATGCAGGACGCGGTCGATTTCACCCGAATGGTTCAGCATTCCTCGGACGAAGGCCGTCGCCCCCTCGACCTGAACCGGCTCGAAATCTTGGGCGAGAAGGTGTGGCCCGGCGGGGGCGGTAAGGAGATCCTCCGCATGGTCGAACGGGTCAAGGCCGGCAGGGCCATTCATTTCGACGCCCTGGGATGATTGGCGAAACCGTGAACACAACGTGAAGAGGGGGCCTATTCAATGAGAAAGACCCCCGTGGGTACGTCATTTGCAGCCTCATTTCCCAGCTAACCACTTTCTCCGGCGGTATGGCCGCAGAGGGGCCTAGGCAAGTGGCTGGAGCGCTGAGCGAGGTCTACGGCCCCCGCCGCGAATCCGTAATGGGCATGGAGGACCATTCCCCTTACTGAAGAACGCCGGCCCCTTTCGGGGCCGGCGCCGACGATTCGACGACCGAGTGAGCCGTCCTCAGCCTGGGTGTGTCGCCCGGGGAGAGCGGTTCCGGTTTCGGCGATAGGAGTTGGTTCGATGATGCGAGCGTTTCTCTGCTCGGCGGCCCTGTTGGGCTTCGCGACCGTCTGCGTGGCGGCGGATGCGAAGGACGCCAAGGACAACACGAACGACAACGGCATGCGGGCCACCATCGTCAAGGTGGACGCCAAGACGAACAACATCACGCTCAAATGGAAAGACAAAAACGGCAAGGACGAGGAACACTCGTTCGACCTGACCAAAGACGTCAAGCTGACGGACGAGAACGGCAAGACCCTTCAGGCCGACTCCCTCAAGGAAGGCCAGCAGGTGCGCATAACCGAGAACAACGGCAAGCTCACCGCGCTCCAGGCGGAGAAGGGCGAACAGAACGAGGCGACGATCACCAACGTGGACGCCAAGAAGGGGACGGTCACAGTGCGGATGAAGGACAAGGACGGCAAGGAAGTGGAGCGCACCTTCACCCTGGCGGAGGACGCCCGCTATTTCGACAGCACGGGCAAGGTGGCGGCCCTGGACGTGTTCCGATCCGGCAATGAAGTGCTGGTCATCGAGGAGCAAGGCAAGCTGAAGCAAATGCAGCAGAAAGCCCCTGAAAAGAAGGAACCGAACAAGTAAGCGTGGCGCCACGGACGATTCTGCCCCGCGCCGGCCTCCTGCCGGCGCGGGGCGGCTTGGTTCTTGATGGACGAGGCGCTGAAATGACGCGCGACACGGCCCGGATCGATTCAATCCGCGAGTTATTGAGAGAGTCACATCTGGATGCGCTGGTGTGTGCGCTGCCGGCCAACGTGCTGCTGTTGACGGGCTACTGGCCGGTGGTCGGCACGTCGCTGGTGATCGCGGCGCGCGGCCGCACCGTCGCCCTGGTCCCCGAGGACGAGCGGGAGCTGGCGGAACATGGTTGGGCCGACGAAATCCGCACGTTCCAACCCGCGTCGCTGGACGATTTGCGCACGCCCGCTCAGGCCGTGCGCGAGCCGCTCGCCGAGATCGCCCGGTCGCTGAGCGGGCCGCGAACCGTCGGCTACGAGGGCGGCGGCATGTCGGAGCCGGCCTCCTACGCGGCCCTGCATCTATACGGCTCGCTGATTCCCGAACTGCTGGCGGCGGTGTTCCCCGGCGCCCGGCTGGTCCAGGCGGCGGACGGCTTGGCGCGGCTGCGGTCGGTCAAGACGCCCGGCGAAATTGAACGCATTCGTGCCGCTTGCCGGATCGTTGGACGCGCTTTTTCGGAGGGCGCCCGGCGTCTGCGTCCGGGGCTGCGTGAGACGGAGGCGGCGGACGGTTTCCGTGCGTCGTTGTCGGCGGACGGCGAGGCCGACGGACGCGCCGGCGGCTTCACGTTCTGCATGTCGGGTCCGCATTCCGCGCAGGCCCACGGCGCCTACGCCCGCTCTCGGTCGCGTCGCATCGGCCCCCACGAATTCATCCTGGTCCACTGCAATTCCTATGCGGGGGGCTACTGGACCGACGTGACGCGCACCTACTGCCTCGGCGAGCCAGAAGACCGCATGAGGAGGATGTGCGACGCCGTCTTCGCCGCCCGCGCCGCAGCCCTGGAAGCGCTTCGGCCCGGCGCCTATGCTTACGACGTGGACGCGGCGGCGCGCGGCGTACTGTGCGACCGCGGCTTCGGTGCGGAATTCAAGCACTCGACAGGGCACGGCGTCGGCTTCGAGGCCATTAGTCCCAACGCTCTGCCGCGCCTCCACCCGAAGTCGAACGACGTGCTGCAACCGGGCATGGTCTTCAACGTCGAGCCGGCCGTCTATTTCGACGGCTACGGCGGCTTGCGCCATTGCGACCTGGTCGCGCTTGCCGAACAGGGCGCCGAAGTGTTGACTCCATTCCACGCCTCGCCCGCGGAGCTGTCGTCGGCCTCCGTGCCGGCCCCCGTCTGACCCGGAGGTCGAACATGAGCCGGGACCCGAAACCCGCCCCCATGAGCGAGCAGGCGCCCGGCAGCGTGCTGATCCTGGCAGCCCTGAGCGTGGTCGTGGGAGCGGCGGCGGGACTGTTGACTGCCCTGTTCCGCCTGGCGCTGGAGCGGGCCGATCACGTCCGCAACCTGATCGTGGGCTGGGCGCACGGCTGGGGTGCGCTCGGGTTGGCGCTGGTGGTCGCGGCGGCGGCGGCCGCCACGGGGGTTTCGGCCTGGCTCGTGCGGCGGTTCGCGCCCTCCGCCAGGGGGAGCGGGATTCCGCACGTGGAGGCCGTACTGAGGGGGAAGTTGTCCTCGTCGCCGCCGCACCTGATCCTTGTCAAGTTCGTTGGGGGCGTCCTGGCGATCGGAGCCGGCCTCGCCCTCGGTCGTGAGGGGCCTAGCGTTCAGATGGGGGCGAGCCTGGCCCATTCTGTGGGGGTTTTCTTTCGCCGGACAAGGGTGGACGTCCTGGCTCTCATGGCGGCCGGCGCCGGTGCGGGACTGGCCACGGCGTTCAACGCGCCGGTCGCGGGCGCCGTGTTCATCCTGGAGGAAGTCGTGCGCCGCTTCGACCTCCGGCACACCATCTCGACGCTCGGCGCCTCGGCCTGCGCCATCGCCGTGTCGCGGGTGTTTCTTGGCGGGGCGCCGGACTTCGCCGTGGCGCCGCTGCCCTATCCCGGCTCAGAAACGCTGCCGCTCTTCCTCGCACTCGGCCTGGTCGCCGGCCTTCTCGGGGTGGCTTACAATTATGCGATCATCGGCGCGCTGAGATCCAGGAACGCTTCCACCGCTGGCCGGTGGAAGCGCGAGCCGCGCTGATCGGAGCGGGCGTGGGCCTGGCAGCCTGGTTCGTGCCGGATCTGGTCGGCGGCGGCGAAGAGCTCGCGCAGAGCGTGCTAAGGGGCGAAGAAACTCTTCTCGTTCTCTCGCTGGCCCTGCTATTTCGCTTTGCTCTGGGGCCGGTCTCTTATTCGGCGGCCACGCCGGGCGGATTATTCGCTCCTATCCTTGTCGTGGGGGCGCAGAGCGGCCTCATCATCGGCGTCTTGTGTTCGTACTGGTTTCCGGGCCTGGCCCCCCACCCGATGGCGTTTGCGGTCGTCGGCATGGCCGCGTTTTTCACCGCCTCCGTGCGCGCCCCCGTCACCGGCATCGTGCTCGTCGCCGAAATGACGGCGTCCTTCACGCTGCTCTTGCCTCTGGTTGCGGCCTGCTTCGCGGCCATGGTGGCGCCGACCATGATGCACGCGGAGCCGATCTACGACTCGCTGCAAGCGCCTGCCGAGCGCCAAAAGGGCGCCTAGCGCCGCGCAGCCCTCATGTCCTCGTCGGTTCTCACCTCTAACCCGGCAGCAACCCGGGGAAATTCGAGAAAACGTCCTTGAGCCAATAGTGGGTATGGCCGCGCGGGTCAGCCGGTTTGTTCTCAGGCCATGCTTGCTTGTCCAGAGGGCCGCCGCTCCCGTCGGGTATATCGGTGCCGACGTAGTCGTCTACGCGAAACACGTTGACCCAGTGCCGAACGTTCGTGCGCAGCTGCCGCCACTTGGCGTCCGTGAGCGGCGGATAGGCGTACGGGAAGTACCAGGTGTAAATGTGGGCGAAGGGCGACCCCAACGTCACCAGGTTCACCTCCTTCAATCCGGGAACGTCCAGTACCTCCTCCGCCAGCCCCCTGATGGCGATGACCGTCCCCTGGCTGTGGGAGATGACGGTCAGGCGCGTCGGCTTCTCGTCCCTGCATAACCGTTCGAGTACGGTCAGGAATCTTCCTTGGATCCGCCTCCTTTCGGGGAACCCATCGCACGGGGCATAGAAGTGGTTGATTACGTCCATTGCGACGTGCAGGACATTGCGGGCTATCTCTGCCTTGCAGAGGAGCACCCCCCCGACGACCAACGCGAACGACCAGATCAACACGTGCCCCAGCTCGACGGGCGTCAGCCGGTATAGCCAGTGAAACCAAGGCAGCGGCACCGCGAACAGGAACAGCACCAACGTAACGCCGACAAGGGTCCAGGCGATGAATACGCCCACGATCAACCGAAGCGGCCGAGACCCGTCGGGCCAACTGGCCGCCGAGTGCGTCTTTCCCCAAACGAAGACGGCGAGCCCGTTGACCGCCGCCGCCAGCAGCAAGACAAGCAGCAGCACAAGCAGGTCTCCGTAATACTGCATGACGTCCCCGTCCAGGGCTCCTCCTTTCAGCGCGAGCATTTCGGGCTGTCTCACAAGCACCGCAAAGGTAATCAGAACGAGGGGAGACACGACTACGATCCATAGCACCAATTGCAGGGGCCCGAAAGGCACGCCGCCGCCAAACCCGCTCGGTCGCTTCGCTTCACGAACGGGCAGCACGCGGCGAGCCCCGCGAAGGCCGCGACGAGTAAGAACACAGCGACGTTACGCGCCCAGGTCGCGATCACCGCCAAGGCCGTCAGGTAGAACGCCGGCGTCCCCGGAGCCCATTGCGGCGCCCATTGCGGCGTCAAGCACGTGGTCGGGCGGCTGGTTAAGGCACTGGAGGACGGGCATCAGCCAACCTTGGGTGCCGCACGCGGCAAGGAGCATAACTCCTAGTCCGGCCGCCGTCAGCGAGACGGTTAACGAGTCGAACGGGACCCTGTTGCGTCCCCTGCGGAGGAAGCGGACAACGGCGGCGGCCTCGCAGAGCAACCCCAGGCTGGCAAGGAGCAGCGGGGCGCCTGGCTGGGCATGGAGGCCAGACAAATAAACAAGGAAGGCATAGGTGCCGGCGACCACGTAGGCGACGAGCCGAGGACCGCGGAGCAGCAGGATCGCCAGGTAGAGGACGACGCGCAAGTAGCGGGCGGTCCACCCCGGCTGGTTCGCCGCCTGGTCCGAAACGTAGCGGATGCCGAAGGCGAGACGCCACACCGCCACGGCCAGGTTCTGCACGCCGTCCCGGATGCGAGACAGGTCGGCCCAATGCACTTCGGCGAAGACAAAGCGGTTCCCGCCGTCGCCGTCTCGCTTCAGCACTACAGGGAAGTCCGTTTTTGGGTCGTCCCTTTCGGGTAACCGCAATAATTCCTCCCTGTCCGCGAAACGCAAGTTGGGCTTTACGCTAACCACAGCCTTGCCGGCGGCCTCGACCGTTTGGCCCGGCATAGATTCGCCCACCCCGTGAACCACCAGCACGAGCCACTTCTCAGGGCCTTGCGGCGAGGCCATCGCCTGCTCCCGGTCAAGCGCTTCGGACATGGTAGGCACCGCTTCCCTGGGTCGTCGAAGAGCGACCGGCGGCCGCCTCGGGCCGCCCGTCTCGCCCGCGCTATAGGGTAAGCCCTCGCGACCGTAATGCAAGCGAAAACGCTCAATCCATCGGCTTAGCACGTGGACCGTCGGCTCGGCTCAATCGGACCACCGCGTCGGCGCCGGCGGCGGTACGGTCGGCCGATCCGGGACCGTCTGCCAGATGGGGGGGACGCCATGCTCCGGGTGGTATCCCGCCGGCGCGAAGGCGACCGCGAGGTTGACGACCACGGCCAGCAGCGAGGCGCCGACGCCGGCCAGGCAGGAGCGCCAGGTCGGGCCGAGGCGCAGGCAGGCGGCGATCAGGCCGAGGACGCCGAACAGGAGCGCGAACAGGCTGATCGGCAGTCCCAGCACGGGAGCGACGCCCAGGAACAGGGCGATGACGGCCTGGACCAGCGAGGTCATGCCCAGGGCCGCCAGGGGGCCGTGCGGGCCGGACAGACGCATGGCGTATCCTCCGAGTCAGTGGCCGGGCATGAGTGGGACCAGTCCGCGGCTGAAGTAATCCGTCAGGCCCAGCACCATCAGCAGGCCCAACCAAAAGCAGGCGATGAGGATGACGAGCCACGTCACGCGGTTGCTGATGAGTGCGTGCATGAAGAACAGCACGACCAGGCTGGCCTTGCACGCGCCGATCAGCAGGCCGACGATGATGTGCCAGGGGCTTTCCAGGTCGATGAAGGAAACCGCCACCGTCAGGACCGTAAACGCGATCAGCAGGGCGCAGACGATAAGGTAGGTCGGGACCGAGATCGTGCGCTGCTCCGCCATGGCCGCCTCCCCCCTACAGAATGTGCAGGTCCGCCCAGGTGTGCGTGCCGAGCAGATAGAGCATCGGCAACAGAAAGATCCACACCATATCGACAAAGTGCCAGTACAAGGCCGTGACGTCCACCGGCGAGTAGTAGGCCGGCGAGAAACGCCCGCGCCGCGCCAGCACCAGCATGATCAGCACGGCGACGATGCCGAGCGTCACGTGCAGCGCGTGCAGGCCGGTCATGATCCAGTAGAACAGCAGGAACAGCTTCACGTGCGGCACCTGCTCCGCGGCTTGCAGGTCCGTCCTTGCGTCGATCCACTCCTTGTCGTCGAACCGCCAGCCGGGGATCAGGTTGTCCCGGTAGTCGATGTAGTATTCCAATCCCTTGAGGACCAGGAACGTCCATGCCCAGCAGCGCGGTCAGGCCCAGGAACGTCGCCACCTGTTTGCGACGGCCGAGCTTGGCGTAATGCACCGCCAGCACCATGAACAGGCTGCTGACCAGCAGCACGACGGTGTTGATGCCGCCGATGATCCAGTTCAGCTTCTCGCTGGCCTTCTCGAAGGCCTCCGGGTACTGGTGACGGTAGACGCCCAGGCCGAGGAACAGGGCGCCGAAGAACATCACCTCGGTGGCCAGGAAGACCCACATCCCCAGCGCCGCGGCCTCGTGCTGCTGCTCGAGGTTGCGATACTGCTCCTCGAGCCGATGGCGCACCAGCGCCGTCAGCTCGAGCTCGTCGCGTTCCTCGGGCGTCAAGATGGCGTTGTTCAGAGTTCATTTTGCGCTTTCTCCAGGTGGTACTCGTAGGGGCCGCGGACGACGACGGGCGTCTCCTCGAAGTTGTCCTTGGGCGGCGGCGAGGGCGTCTGCCATTCCAGGCCGGTCGCGCGCCACGGGTTCGGCCCGGCCGGCGCGCCGTACCGCAGCGATAGAAGCAGATAGAACAGCGGCAGGACGTAGCCGACCGCCAGGATCGACGCGCCGGCCGACGACATCACGTTCCAGACCTGGAACTCCGGCGGGTAGCGGTGGTAGCGCCGCGGCATGCCGGCGTAGCCGGCGACGAACTGCGGCAGGAAGGTCAGGAAGAAGCCGACGAAGATGATGATGCGCCGCCAGCTTGCGACCACCATCGCGAGTACATCCGGCCGGTGATCTTCGGCCACCAGTAATGCAGACCCGCCATGTAGGCCATGACCATGCCGCCGACCATGATGAAGTGGAAGTGGGCGATGACGAAGTAGGTGTCGTGGACGTGCATGTCCATGCCCGAGGCAGGCCAGGAACAGGCCGGTCAGGCCGCCGGCCGTGAACAGGCAGACGAAGCCCAGCGCGTACAGCATCGGCGCCTCGAACGAGATCGAGCCCTTGTAGAGCGTGGCCGTCCAGTTGAACACCTTGATCGCCGACGGCACGGCGACCAGATAGCTCAGGAACGAGAAGATCATGGCCGCGTACATCGAGATGCCGGCCACGAACATGTGGTGCGCCCAGACCAGAAAGCCCAGGCGTGGCGATGCCGAAGCTCGACAGGGCGACGACCGTGTAGCCGTAGAGGTTCTTGCGGGCGAAGCAGGGGATGACCTCGCTGACGATGCCCATGCCCGGCAGGATCATGATGTAGACGGCCGGGTGCGAGTAGAACCAGAACAGGTGCTGGAACAGCAGCGGATCGCCGCCCAGCGCCGGATCGAAGATGCCGATGCTGCAGCAGCCGCTCGAGGATGACCAGGATCAGGGCCATGGCCAGCACCGGCACGGCCAGCAGGAAGATGAAGCTCGTGGCGTAGATCGTCCAGACGAAGATCGGCAGCCGCCACCAGGTCAGCCCCGGCGCGCGCAGGCGGTGGACGGTGACGATGAAGTTCAGGCCGGTGAAGATCGACGAGAAGCCGGCGATGACGATGCCCGATCAGGGCCGGAATGACGTTGTAGTGCGACGAGCTGGTGCGTGTAGGGCGTGTAGAACGTCCAGCCGGTGTCGACGCCGCCGGCGAGCATGGCGAACAGCGTCCAGGCGCCGCCGATCATGAACAGATACCAGCTCGCCAGGTTGATGCGCGGGAAGGCCAGGTCCTTGGCGCCGATCATCAGCGGCAGGCAGAAGTTGCCCAGCACCGTCGGCACCACCGGCACCAGGAAGAAGAACACCATGATGACGCCGTGCATGGTGAACAGCCGGTTGTAGGTGTCGGCCGTGACCAGCCCGCCCTCCGGCGTCATCAGGTTGAGGCGCACGATGGTGATGGCCACGCCGCCGATGAAGAACATCACCGTGACCGTGATGAGGTAGAGGATGGCGATGCGCTTGTGGTCCTTGGTCAGCAGCCAGGACAGCACGCCGTGGGCGACGTTCAGGTAGTTCTCGCGCGGCTCGCCGGCGGCGGGGGCGGCGAGCGGCAGCCGGGGTTCCTGGGTGACGGTGCTCATGGCTTCTCACTTGCGGGTTAATGGGCGGCGTGGCGACGGGCGGCGGGAACTCCTCGACCCGCCTCGGCGTCTCGCCGTGGTGCAGCGACTTGATGAAGGCGATCAGCTCGATGATCTCCTCCTCGCTGACCTGGCCCTTGAAGGTCGGCATGATGTTCTCGCCAGCCGCGCGACGATCTTGGCGCCCGGGTCGAGGATCGACTCGCGGATGTAGTCCTCGTCGGCGATCGACCGTGCGGCCGTCGCGCAGGTGGACCGGCTTGCCGTACAGGTCTTCCAGCACCGGGGCGCGGGCGTTCTCGTCGGCGCTGTGGCAGCTGAGGCAGCGGTACTTGAGAAAGATCTTGCGCCCTTGCAGGGCCAGCGACCCCTCGGCGTGCAGGTGCAGCCAGCTCTCGATAGTCGGCCGGCTCCATGACGACGACGCGTGCCGATCATGCCGGCGTGGTTCGTGCCGCAGTACTGCGAGCAGAACAGGTGATAGGTCGCCGGCGCGGGTCGGCTGGAACCAGACCGTGGTGTAGCGGCCGGGCAGCACGTCCATGTGGACGCGGAAGCCGGGCACGAAGAAGCTGTGGATCACGTCCTCGGAGGTCAGCATCAGCTTGACCGGCCGGCCGACCGGCACGTGCAGCTCGTTGATCTCGCGCTGCCCTTCGGGGTGCTGGAACTTCCACATCCACTGCTTGCCGACGACGTAGATCACCGTGGCGTCGTCCGGGGCCCGGTAGGCGTCGAAATAGACGATCGCCCCCCAGACGAAGAAGACCATGAAGATCACCAGCGGCGTGATGGTCCAGAACAGCTCCAGCGGCATGTTGCCGCGCATCTCGGCCGGCGTGCGGCGTCGCCGGGCCGGCGCCGGTAGCGGACCGACGAAATAGATGAGCAGCGCCGCCACCAGCAGGCCGACGAGGCCGCAGATGGTCGTCAGGAAGTAGAGCAGGTCGTCCACGCCGCCGGCCGTGGTCGAGGCCGCGGTGGGGAACCAGATGATCTGCGCGAACATGGCTCACCCCCTTCGGAATGATGAACGATGAATGATGAATGATAATTCCAGATTGATTCATCATTCATCATTCATCGTTCATCATTCGCTTCGCCGTTTCCACCGGCACAACACCAGCACGAAAGCGCCGATGGCCAGGACGGTCAGGACGCCGCCCAGCCGGACGAAGTTCATGATCGCCACGCCGTATTTGCCCCACGGCCGGGTCGTAATGGAAGCAGAAGAGCAGCACCTGATCGACCGACGATGCCGATCTCGGTTGTCCGACGCCTCCACCAGACCCAGCCGCAGGTCGCGCGGCGAATAGTGGATGTCGAAGAAGTAGCGGGAGAGCTTCCCGGCCGGCGTCAGCACCATGATGCCGCTGGCGTGGGCGAACTGATCGTGTTGCTCGTCGTAGTGATAGCGGAAGCCGACGGCCTTGGTGAGCCGCTCGATCGGTTCCTGCGTCGCCGGTCAGGAAATGCCAGCCGGCCTCGCCGCCGGGCCGGCCGTAGCGCTCCAGGTAGGTCTGCTTCTTGGCCGCCGCCAGCTCCGGCGTCTCGCGCGGGTCGAAGCTGACCGTGACGACCTCGAAGTCCTTGCCGGCGTCGAGCGACATGTCCAGCATGGCCCGCACCAGTCCGTTGAGCACTTCGGTGCAGAGCATGGGACAGCGGTAGTAGGCCAGAACCAGGATCACCGGCTTGCCGTGGAAGTAGTCGCCGAGCCGGACCTCACGGCCCGCCTCGTCGTGGAAGGCGAAGGTCGAGCGGGACCTGCTCGTTGAGCGCTGGTCGAAGCCGACGCCGCGCAACGGGGCCGGCACGGGAGGTTGGCCCTGTGCCACGGCTGTGTCAGCCGTGTTGGACGAGCCAAACACGGCTGACACAGCCGTGGCACACCCGACCAGCGCGAAAGCAAAGACGGTCATCGTCGCGCGTGTCATCGCGGTTTCTCCCTGGAATTCGCGGCCGGAGTTGGACTCGCCGCCATCGACCAGGCCGTCCGAGCGCCAGCGGCCGGTCGGCCGGCGGCTCCGCGCGGGCCGGCAATTGCTTTTTGTCCAACAGATCTTGCATCGCCCGGTCGATGGGAACGTGAACGAAGCCGTCCTCGTCGGTGGGGCCGTAGTGGGCGAGCCTCTCCTCCTTGGCTTTCCTGCCGTTCGTAGACATTGGGCCTCTCGATTTCCCGCCAGGCGGTCGATCTGTTCGAGACGCGGCTCTCCGGGCGGCAGGGCGGGCGTTCGGACGGTGGCCGGGCGCCAGCGGGAACGGCGACTGCTTCGACCTCCGCCTCGTAGCCCGTGCCGGTCGCTGAAGAAGAACCAGGACGCCGACGTAAGATGACGGCCGCGACGACCATCGACCCCAGGATGATGAACAGAATCGTGCGGAAATTGGCGTCGGTCTTCTCGTTGCGCACCTCCGGGTGCTCGATGCGGCCGTCGTCGTGGATGATTTCTTCAGGCATGGACCGCCTCCTGTTCCTCGCGGGCCTCTTCCTCATCGACTTCGCGCAGGTGAACGGCCGACGCCTGACTAAGGATCGTGCAGGGGCAGCAGCGGGTCGCCGCGTCAGCTGCCAGAGGAAGTAGGCCAACCACAGGCCGCCCACCGCCAGCGGCGTCAGAAAATCCATCCAGTGGTCGGACGATCGTCGTCCGTGTGAAAAGGCGGCAGGACCTGGTAATAGGCGAAGACCAGGTGCATGAAGAGCAACAGCCCGGCCACCTTCGCCAGCGGCCGACAGGCTGCGCCTTGACCTCGCGCATCAGCAGGCCGAAGAACGGCACGACGAACGCGAAGAGGAACAGCGCCCAGGCCACCCACTCCCAGCCGCTTCGCACGCGCGGCAGATACCAGATCACCTCGTAACGGCAGATTGGCGATCCAGATCAGCATGAACTGGAAGAAGACCATGTACGCCCAGAGGATGAGGAACGTCAGCAGCAGATTGCCCAGGTCGCGGCAGCACGTCCGGCGAGACGAATTCGGCCAGCGGCGGCCGCCGCGCCAGCCAGAGCAGCACCAGCATGGTGAAGGCGTGGGCCGAGATCAAGCCGTTGCTGGCGACCAGCGGCCCGAAGATGGTCGAATGGAACGCCGGCTGCAGCGACATGATCCAGTCCACGGCGGCGAACGTGATCGTGATGCCGAAGACCACCAGGCCCGGCCCGCTCAGGCGGCGCATCCAGACGGCGGAAGCGCGGATCGCCCGTTCGATCCTGGGCGACGACCAGCGATCGAGCAGGTAGGCGAAGACCGACTCCAGAGCGACGAAGTAAAGCACCGCCCGGCCGAGAAGAACGGCACGTTCAGATAGATCTGCTTGTGCTGCAGAGTCCTTCGTCAGCCGCGACGCTCGTCGGGCTGCGCCCACGAGGTAGAGGTAGCGACACGCCGCAGGCGATCGGGATGAAGAGCACCGCCAGAAGCGGCAGCGTCCGCATCGCCGGCTTCGAGGATGCGCCGGACCAGGAAGCCCCAGGCGCCGCCGGTCAGGTGGTAGATCATCAGGATGACGAGCAGCCGAGGCCCATGCCCAGGTAGAAGACGTAGGCCGCCAGGTAGGCGCGGAAGAACTGCGTCGGGTCTGAAGAACGCCCCGACGACGCAGACGATCAGCGCGACGGCCCCGACGACCAGGGCCTTCGTCCGCAGGCCGGTCCAGCGCGGCCTGGTCGGCCGGTGCAAGAGCGACTGCTCATCGTGGCCGCCCTCCCGCCTGGTCCTGTTTGTCCCTTGCCGGCCCGCATGGTCGTCGGTCAGATCCTTCGCCGGAAAGTGCTGGCTCAGCTGCAAGGCGCGGATGTAGGCGGCGATGGCCCAGCGGTCGCGCGGCGGGATCTGCTGCTTGTAGTCCGGCATCGAGCCGTAGCCGTTGGTGATGACCTCGAAGAAGTGGCCGACCGGCGCCGTCGCGGAGGCGGTCGATGTGGTACGACGGCGGCTGCGTGTAGCCGCGCTCGACGATCTTGCCGCGGCCCGTGCCGAGGGGATCGTGGCAGACCACGCAGTAGATCATGAAACGGTTCGTGCCCGTGCTTCGAGACCTCGTCGCGTCACCGGGAAGGGGAACTCGGTCCACGTCGTTGGCCTCCGACTGCGTCGGCGACCACGGCCAGCCCCCCGTAGACGTCTGCCGCCGGCGGCGCCGCCGATCAGGGCCGCGGCGATCCGCCACGGCTCCGGCGCCTGCGCTGCGCTTGCCGGTGAACAGGTGCCAGGTCGGTCCGCAGGTGGCCGCGGGCCACCGTGCCGGCGACCAGCGGCCGGTCTTCCCGCCCGTCGGCGAAGAAGGTGCTGGACTCGTCCGGCCGGCCGCTCGGCTGCACCGCCATCTCCTGCTGGCACGCCGGCAGCAGGAAGACAGCGAAGGCCGACAGGTCGCGGCAAGGCGACGGCCATTCAAGCGACCCTCGTATACCAGTTCATCGCCGAGACACTCACTGCGTCTGGGAGACTCTGCCTCGTCCGACTCGTTCGCAAGCTCTGCGGAACGCGTCGCGAAGCTCGCTTCGCGTCTGGCCTGCGGGACGCGAAGCGGCTTCGCCAACTGCTCCCAAGCGGCTTGCGAACGTGGATTCAGGCGCTTCGTGCGGCACCTCGAGGACCTCTTTGCCTTCAGTCCGGCCAGGAACTGTCCGCGTCGCCTCCGCGTCGAAGTGCGGGTCGATCGCCTCGATGCACAGGAAGAAGCGGTCCTGGCTGGCCTCGGTCGAAGCGCGGCACGTTGAAGACCGGGTGGTGCGGCCGCGGCAGGCCGTTCAGGAACAGCATGCCGAACAGCGCCGACAGCGACGCGACCAGGACCATCACCTCGAAGGCGATCGGGATGAACACCGGCCAGCTGTTCGTGCGGCCGGCCGCCGACGTTGAACGGATAATCGACGGCCATCGACCACCATTGCATGAAGAAGCCCGAACCGCGCCCCGACCAGGCCGCCGACCAGCACGACGAAGGGCACCTGCGTGCGCGGCATGCCCAGCTCCGCCGCCAGCCCCTCGACCGGATAGGGCGTGTAGGCGTCCATGACGCGGTAGCCGGCCGCGCCGCGCCTGGCGCGTCGCCTCGAGGATTTCCTGCGGCCGTCTCGAATTCGGCCAGCAGGCCGTAATATGGCGGTCGGCGGTTTCATCGTCCCTCCTCATGCGCGTGCGTGCCCGGCAGCATCGCCCGCATCTCCGACATCGAAATCATCGGCAGCAAGCGGACGAACAGCAGGAACATCACGAAAAACAGCCCGATCGAGCCGAAGATACGTCAGATAGTCCCAGATCGTCGGCTGGAACATGCCCCACGACGACGGCAGAAAATCGCGGTGCAGGCTGGTGCGTGATGATCATGTAGCGCTCCAGCCACATGCCGATCAGCACGATCAACGACACGATGAGCAGCCACGCCTGGCTGCGGCGCACCGGCTTCAACCACAGGATCTGCGGCACGATCGTGTTGCAGAAGACGATGATCCAGGTGACCGATGGCGTACTGGCCGAAGCCGATCAGGCGGTTGAGGTACGACGTAGTGCTCGACCGTCTCGCCGCCGTACCACGACATGAACTGCTCGCTGAGGTAGCCGTAGGAGGTCAGCAAGCTGGTCGCCAGCAGGATCTTGCCCATGACGTCGAGGTGGTCGACCGTGATGAAGTCCTCCAGGCGGTAAAGCTGGCGAAGGAAGATGGCCAGCACCAGCACCATGGCGAAGCCGGAGAAGATGGCCCCGGCGACGAAGTAGGGCGGGAAGACCGTCTCGTGCCAGCCCGGCAGGTTGGACATGGCGAAGTCGGAGCTGACGACCGAGTGGACCGAGACGACCAGCGGCGTGGCCAGGCCGGCGAGGAGGAGGTAGGCGATCTCGAAGCGCTGCCAGTGCCGGGCCGAGTTGCGCCAGCCCATCGCCAGCATGCCGTAGCCGACCTGGCCCAGCCGCGTTTGGGCGCGGTCGCGCAGCGTCGCCAGGTCGGGGATCATGCCCATGTACCAGAACAGCAGCGACACGGTGAAATAGGTGCTGACCGCGAACACGTCCCAGACCAGGGCGCTGCGGAACTGCGGCCACAGGCCCATCGTGTTGGGGTAGGGCAACAGCCAGTAGAAGAACCACGGCCGGCCCAGGTGCAAGCAGCGGGAACAGGCCGGCGCACATGACGGCGAAGATGGTCATGGCCTCGGCCAGGCGGTTGATCGAGGTGCGCCATTTCTGGTGCATCAGCAGCAGGATGGCCGAGATCAGCGTGCCGGCATGGCCGATGCCGATCCACCAGACGAAGCTGGTGATGGCGAAGCCCCAGGCGACGGGAATGTCGATGCCCCAGATGCCGACGCCGACGGCGATCAGGTAGACGACGACGGCCATGAAGAGCAGCAGCAGCAGCAGTGCTGAGGGCGAAGGAGACGTACCAGCCCATGCCGGTCGGCCGGCTCAGGACGATGCGCGCTGATCTTGTCGGTGATCGAGCGGAAGGTCTGCCCGGCGGCGATGTAACTCGGCTCGGCCGTCGGCGTTCGCCGCGTCCCGGCGGTGGCGGTCGGGAGCTGGGGGGCGTCCGTCGCCATGTCAATCCGCCTCCAGGTCCGGGTTGGGGTTGCGCAGGGCCGCCAGGTACGTCGTGCGCGGCTTCGTGTTCAGGTCGGCCAGCAGGCCGTAGTTCAGCGGCGAGTCCTTCCACTGCTTGACCTTGCTGCTCGTGGTCGTTGATGTCGCCGAAGACGATCGCCTCGGCCGGGCAGGCCGCCTGGCAGGCGGTCAGGATTTCGCCGTCGAAGATCGGCCGGCCTCTCCACCTGGGAGTCGATCTCGGCGTGGCGGATGCGCTGCACGCAGTAGCTGCACTTCTCCATGACGCCGCGCGACCGCACCGTCACGTCCGGGTTGTACTGCTGCCGCAGGCTCTCGCGTGTCGTAGTCGGCGTAGTGGAAGAAGTTGAAACGCCGCACCTTGTACGGGCAGTTGTTGGAGCAGAAGCGCGTGCCGACGCAGCGCTGGTAGACCATGTCGTTGAGCCCCTCGGCGCTGTGGACCGTGGCCTCGACGGGGCAGACGTACTCGCACGGGGCGTTCTCGCAGTGCATGCACGGCACCGGCTGGAAGTGGAACTCCTTGGGGTCGTCCGCCGGCGCCGGCGATGTAGCGGTCGATGCGCAGCCAGTGCATCTCGCGGCCGGCGGCGACCTGCTCCTTGCCGACGACGGGGATGTTGTTCTCGGCCTGGCAGGCGACGACGCAGGCCTTGCAGCCGATGCAGGCCGTCAGGTCGATCGCCATGCCCCATTTGTGTTCCTGGTAGGGGTAGTCGGCTCGTACAGGGTCAGCGGCTGGCGCGCGCGCTGCGCGTCTCTGCTCGCGCGTCTCCTTGCTTCCTTGTCGGCGGCGAAATCGCGGCTGTCTGCTGATACTCGTCCAGCGTGCCGGCGCGGACGACCTCGCGGTTCTCCATCAGGTGATGCTGCTGCGTGCAGGCGAGCAGGTACGTGTCGCCGGTCTTGCGGACCGTGAGGCCGCCGGCGAACCACGGATGCTCGGAGGTGCGCAGGGCGTAGGCGTTGAAGCCGACCTGTTGCTCGGCCTGCCGCCGACCCGGCCCGCGCATCGCCGGCCGTAGCCCAGGTAGACGGTGATGGAGCCGTCGGCATGGCCCGGCACGATCCAGACCGGCGCCGGCACCTTGCGGTCGCCGAGTTGCAGCTCGACCACCGGCTGATGGTAGCCGCCGTGCTCGCCGCCGTGGGCGTAGCTCGCCCAGGCCGACGCCCAGCTGCTTGCGCCGTCGCCGGACTCATGATGGCGGCGTTGTCCCAGGTGAGGCGCGTGATCGGCTTGGGCAACTCCTGCAGCCAGCCGTTGTTGGCGAAGCGGCCGTCGTAGAGCGTCGGGTCCGGCTGGAAGACAAGTTCGAGGCGCGTCCGCATCCGGCCGCGGCGCGCGGCGCCGAGTTGCTTTTCCCATCCCGCCTTGAGCGAGACGGTCTTCGGCGGATACGCGGTGCTCGGCCACGACGCCGTCGTGGAGCGCCGTCTGCCAGAAGTCGTCGAAGATCGCCCGCGGACGCGGCGCCGGAACTGACCGGCTGCCGGCGCCAGTAGTCCCGGACGATCTCGGAGCGGCGGCGTCTGCAGCTGCCCGGTCAGCGCGGCCAGCAACTTCATGGGCCGAGCGGCCCTGGTAGAGCGGCTCGATGAGCGGCTGCACGATCGACGCCGTGCCGTCGAAGGCGCGGCGTGTCGCTCCAGGCTTCCAGGTAATGCGCCTCCGGCAGGTGCCAGTGGCACTGCCGCGACGTTTCGTCCTGGTAGAGGCTGAGGTGGAAGCGCAGCGGCACTTTTTGCAGGCGCTCCGCGAAGCGGAAGTCCGCCGGCGCGGTGAAGACCGGGTTGCCGCCGAGGATCACCAGCAGCTCCACTCGGCCGCCGCTCCATGTCCTCGGCCAGCTCGCGCAGCGACTGCGGCTGGATCGACCGGCCGGACCTCGATGGGGTCGGTGTGGATCACGGTCTGGCCGACGTTGCCCAGATGGTGGTTGATCGCGTGGGCCAGGAGATGGACGGCGGCCGGCTGCCGGTCGCCGGCCACGACGAGGGTCGTGCCGGGCGGCCGCGGCTTGTCGCGTCCGCCCGGTTCGATCGAGGTCGAGCAGGTCCGCGGCGACCTGCTTCAGCCACCGGCCCGCGTCCCCTGACAGCTCGGCCGCGGGAGCGCCAGAAACCTTCAACTCCGCCGCCAGCGCCCGTGCGAACGCCTCGATCTCGCCGGCCCGCAGCGCCAGCCGATGGTCGGCCTTGGCCCCGGTGTTGCTCACCGCCGTCTCGACCACGTACAGCCGGTTCATGTCCGCCTTGCCGGCGTCGGCGTCGTCCGTCCGCACCCGCCGCCGCGCCATGAAGTCGGCGACGTAGCGCAGGTTGCCGCGGCACCGCAGCTCAGGAAATCGGCGTCCAGCGAGACGACGACGTCGGCCGTCCGTTGTTCTTTTCGCGGTCGTAAAATCGGTAATAGGTGTTGACCGGCTCGCCGAAGGCCGCGGATGCCGCACGGAGGGCGGAGTCGCGGGCCAGCGGCTCGTACTGATGCCATTTGGCCTCGGGAAAGCGCTTGAGAAAGTCCTCGGTGATCTGCTCGCCGAGCGTCGGCGAGACGACGGTTTCGGTCAGCAGGCGCAGCCCGCGCGCCGGTGCGGGCAGCTTGTCCAGGGCGGCCTGGAGGGCGGCGAGGGCGTCGTCCCAGGTGGCGGTCTGGCCGAGGTGCGTGACGGTCTGCGAACGGTCCGGGTCGTAGAGCGTCAGCACGGAGGCCTGGTGAAAGGGTCGGTGGCGCCGAGGCTGGCGGGGTGGTCGGGGTTGCCCTCGATCTTGGTCGGCCGGCCCACGTGGCTCTCGACCAGCAGGCCGACGCCCGCGCCGCCGAGGGTCATGGCGGTGGCGAAGAACAGCGGCTTGCCCGGCACGACCTCTTCCGGCTGCGCGGACGTAGGGCACGAGCGTGATCGGCGGGGCCGGCCGGATCGAGCAGCCGCCAGACGCCGGCCAGGGCCAGCGAGGCGCCCATCAGCGTCAGGAACTGGCGCCGGCTCAGCGGCTCGGGCCAGACCTCCGCCTGCTCCGGGAACTCGCGGCGCATCAACTCCTGAAAGGCGGCGGTGTCGGCCAGCTCTTCCAGCGGTGCGCCAGTATTTCTTGCCCTGCGCCCCGTCCAGGCGTCCCTGCAGATCGGCGAGTTCGGGGACAGGTCTTTGCGCGGGTTCATCGGTGGCACACCGAGCAAGAGGTAAGGTATCGGGTGTCGTGAAGCTCGTACTGCTTCGGCCAGCTCGCGGCCCGCGTTCGAGCTGGTCGGGCGGCGGCTGCCAGCTGCACGTCGAACACCTCCTTGCGGCCGAAGGTTCGGCTCCGGGTTGCGGTGGCAGTCCAGGCACCACTCCATCAGCAGCGACGGCTCCTGGTACGTGAACGGCATCTCGTCGATCCGGCCGTGGCAGGTCGAGCAGCCGACGCCTTTGTGGACGTGGATGCTGTGGTCGAAGTAGACGAAGCCGGGCAGGTTGTAGACGCGCTGCCACGTGCAGGGAATCGTCGGTGCGGTAGCTTTCGCGCACCGGCTCGAGCATGTCGCTGCCGACCCAGATCTGCGAATGGCAGTTCATGCAGGTCTTGGTGGGCGGCATGCCGGCGTAGGAGGAGTTTTCGACCGACGTATGGCAGTAGCGGCAATCGATGCCGAGGACGCCGACGTGATGCTCGTGGCTGAAGGGGACCGGCTGCACGCGGTCGATGCCCGAGCCGGTGCCGTAAGAGGATTGGCCGAAGACGAAGACCCCCCACACGAGGAAGCACCCCAGCAAGGGGACGGCGAACACGCTCGCTCGAGTGAGCGTGTTGGCGCTGCGCGAGAAGATCTGAGGCATGGTGCCTCCTATCCAACGACGCGTCCATTCCTGCCAAGTCGCCTGGCGGCCGGCCAAGCAACGTGCGTTATAGGGGGAAGCGAGCCGACTGTCGCGTTATATGAAACGACCATAGGGGCGTCGCAAGGAAAGATCAGGCGCTGGGAGGATACGGAATTTCATCACAGAGTCACAGAGAACACAGAGAAGACAAGGAGCAGAGTTCACGACAGGCACGGACTGCAACTCTGCTCCTTGTCTTCTCTGTGTTCTCTGTGACTCTGTGGCGAATGTTTTTTCGGCGCTTCCGGGGAGGAATGCGCCTGTTTCTCTCATCTTGTCCCTTGTCGCCTTGTCCCATGGCATGGCGGATGCACTTTCGCCTGTTCGGCGGGCGCAGAGCCTGGGCAAAAAAGGGTTCATCTCACGTCCCGTTGGCCGTTTGGAGCGGACTGATGGCGGAAGCCGACATCCAAAATGCACCGAAGCCAAGTGAGGAAGAAAGAAAAGCTCACTTCTCACTGCTTGCCTCGCTGGGCCGGGCGGCGGTGCGCGGACTTGATCGCGGCCTCCGCCGACTGGAGGGCGTCGAGGAGTTCTGCCGGAGGAAAGATTGTATTTTCCGGATCGCTCTCGTCCGGCGCGCGAAGAGGTCCGCCTGATCGACGGTACGCACGTCCGACGCGGGGATCCGGTCGGCGAGATCCACTACTGGAACGAGCATGTGCCGCGTCTGGGGGAGGGGCGGTCGGCCCTGGCCTGGGCCTTGGCCGCGGATCGCGCGGTGCGGCGGTCGCTTCAGGCGCTGGCGGCGTTCGCCGAGTCCGATTCTCGCTACCAGAATGTGCAGGTCTTCGGCGGCGTGATGTGCGGCCTTCCCATCCACGGAGCGCCGAGTCTGGCCGTCACCGGGCGCCGCTACGGCTTCGAGACGCGGCCCATCGGACCTCCGCACGGCCTGGCGCGTCGCCTGCACCGCTGGGGAGAAGATATGCTGGTCCGCATGTTGGCGTGGACGTTCAACCCCGGCAGCCTGCGCGACGCCGGCGCGATGCGAAATCCGGATCAGCCGTAAGGCGCTTCTGTCCCGCTACGGCTCCGGAGTTTCACCACAGAGTCACAGAGAACACAGAGAAGACAAGAAGCAGGATTCATGACAGGCCGATCTGGAACCCTGCCTTTTGTCTTTCTCTGTGTTCTCTGTGACTCTGTGGTGAATTTTTTATTCAGCCGCGAGAAAGGGGTTGGTGCGCCTCTCGTGGCCGACCGTGGTGACGGGGCCGTGTCCGGGGTAGACGACCGTGTCGGCAGGCAGCGTGAACAGCTTGCGGCGGATGCCGTCGAAGAGGCCGTTGGTATCGCCGCCGGGAAAGTCGGTGCGGCCGACGCCGCCGCGGAACAGCACGTCGCCGCCAAAAACCAGACACGGAGGACCGCGAAAGACATAAACCACGTGGCCCGGCGAGTGGCCCGGCAGGTCGAGCACCTCGAAGCGCAGCCCGGCCGCCTCCACCACGTCGCCCTCGACGACGGTGCGATCCGCCGGCGGACTGACGATCGGGAAGCCGAACGCGGCGCTGAGGTTTTGCTCGGCGCTGGCCAACAGCGGCGTTTCGCGGGCGCCGACGATCAGCGGGGCGGTCGGGAACGCCTGTTTCATCGCCCCGTTACCGGCGATGTGGTCGGCGTGGCCGTGCGTGTTCAGGATGGCGGCCGGCGCCAGACCCTCCTCGCGCAGGAAGTCGAGGATGTTCTCCGGCTCCAGCCCCGGATCGATCACGACCGCATCGGTGCGGCCGGGCAGCCACGCCACATAGGTGTTTTCCTCGAAGGGCTTGGAAACCAGGGTGCGGAGGGAAACCGGCGCGGTCATGGGGAACTCTCAACTGAGGGCAAGGTAGGGGTTCCGGCGAGGACGGGGTGAGGCGAAGGGCCGCGCCGGCGGCCGCGCCGCCGCCGCTCGATTCGGGGCCGTTTTCGTTTCACGCCACGACCACCGAACGCCGAGAACATTGTACAAGGTCGGATCCCGCGCCGGGCGCCCGCGCCGGCGGCATGGACGAAGCCAACTGCTTGCACCGCCGTCTCTTGCAAAGGATCGCAGCCACTGGGGAGCGTCGCCGTGCGCGGCTTGCTCTCCCTCCCCGCGCCCGGTTCGCGGTCGTAGGTATGACCCACCGAAAGACAAATGATGAATGATGAACGATGAATAAAGAGGGGCTTTGATTCATCGTTCATCATTTTTTTCGGAGGAACGACAGCATGAAGCGGCGGCGACGATTGCGGTTGGGGATTTCTGGGTGGTTCCAGGGCGCCGTCGCCTTGCTATGCCTCGGCGTCTGCGGGGCCGTCCTGCCTGGACCGCCCGCGGTGCGCGCCGCCGACCCGGACGTTTCGCCGATGGACGAGCCTCTCCGTCTGCTCGCCGACGCCAGGAGCAGCTTTGAAAAAGTTGCCGATTACACCTGCACTCTTGTCAAGAAGGAGCGCGTCAACGGCGCCCTCACGCCGGACAATGTCATCGCCATGTCCGTGCGCAACGACCCGTTCAGCGTGGACCTGCGCTGGCTGGAGCCGCGGAGCAGCGTCGGTCAGGAAGCGTGCTACGTGGCCGGCCGCAACGACGGCAAGATGCGCGTGAAGTCGTCCGGCCTGCTCGGTGCCGTCGGTTTCGTCTCGCTCGACCCGAACGACCCGCGCGTCAGAAGACCAGCCGCCACGCTATCACCGAAGCCGGCATCGGCAACCTCCTCCAACGCTTCTCCGGCCGCTGGGAAGCCGAGCGCAAGCTCAACATCACGCAGGTCAAAATCGGCGAGTATGAGTACAACAAAAGGCGGTGCGTGCGCGTCGAGACGATCCATCCCACGAACCCGGACAACCAGTTTCTCTGCTTCCGCACCGTCATCTACTTCGACAAGGAAAACCACCTGCCGATCCGCGTGGAGGCCTACGATTGGCCGACCGTCGAAGGCGACGCCAAGGGGTCGCTGCTGGAAGTGGTGAATTACGCTAACCTGAAGTTGAACGTCGGCCTGTCGGACGACGTGTTCAATCATTGAGCATTATGTCGGAGCCGCGACCGTGAGGGAGCGGTTTCGATCCAACCGCTCCCTCACGGTCGCGGCTCCGAAGAACTCAGTGCGGCACGACGGATTTCGGGCGCGTGACGACCCCATTGCTGGAGCCGAACGCCTGCGACGCCCCGTAGAAGGGCAGGTTGTACACGGGCCGCGCCCCCGGGTTGATCGGGGCGTCCACGACCGGGGTGACGTAGATGCGCACGGCGATCCCCTGGTAGACGCCGAGGTTGCCGTAGCCGTTGGTCGTCACCGGCACGGCGATGACGGGCCGCACGCCCGGATCGCGCGGACCTCCGTCTTCTGGCTCGGCACACGTTCGGCCCGCGCCGCGACCGCCGTCAACAGGATAAGACCCAGGGCCCAGAACCAGCGGTTCATGCTTCTTCTCCCTGTTCCGATGATTTGAATCCCACCAACGAGGTGGATTTACCCACTTTACCATTTTCCCGGCCTTCCGCCACCCTAATCAAACATCGCTTCCCGGCAAAGGCTCTCCTCGCATCCATTTTCCGCGGAATAAATCCGCTCTCGCGTCGTCTTCTCTCCTGATGCTCCCGCACGACTTCGTCCGCCTGGTGGATGCCCGCGGGCCGGCGTTGATCCTGTACGCCCGGCAGTGGTGTCATGCGCCGGAGGATGTCGTGCAGGACGCCTTTCTGAAACTGGTCGGTCTTCATCCGCCGCCACGCGACGTGGTCGCCTGGCTGTACCGCGTCGTTCGCAACGCGGCCATCGACGCCGGCAAGGCGGACCTGCGGCGGAAGCGGCGCGAGGCGTGCCGTCCCGGCCGCTGGTTCGTGGAGCCTGCGGTGGAAGGGCTGGACGCCGAGGGCGCCGTCGCCGCCCTGCAGCGGCTGCCGGTTGAGGAGCGCGAAGCGATCGTTGCCCGTCTCTGGGGTGGTCTGAGTTTTGAACAGATTGCGGAGGCGGCCGGCTGCTCCGCCAGCACCGCCTTTCGCCGTTTCAGCGCCGGGATCGACGCCCTGCGCAGGGAGTTGGGTGTGCCATGTCCGAACCCCTCGCCGAACGCCTGAGCCGCTTCACGCCCGACGCCGGCCAGCTCGACCGCGACGCCCTGCTGTTCGCCGCCGGCCGCGCCTCGGCCCGTCCCGGCCGACGCTGGATGGCCGTGGCCGGTGCGCTGGCCGCATCGCAGCTGTTGACGCTCCTGTTCCTGTGGCCGCGCACGCCGCATCAGGGGGCTGACGCCCCCCGCTCGCCGCTCGCCTCCACGCCGTCTGTCGCCGTCCAACCGCCGCCCGCGCCCTCGGACCCCGGTTCCTGGGCCACGAACTGGCGGATGATGAACGAACCGGACGATCAGCCGCCGACAGTCTCGGACTCTCTCGTTCCAGACGATCCGCCGCTTCGGGCCTTCTCGGTCCAAACGGCGCTCGCGAACTAACTCGTTTCCGCATCTCTCTTGTTTCAAGGAGGGCCTCATGGCTCGAAGCGCTCTCGGTCTGCGCCTTGTTGATCGTTCTCTCCTGCGCCGCCGACGCCGACGACGCGGCGACGCAAACCATCATCCGTCTGAAAGTGTCGCCGCAGGCCGCGCCGACGCCGGCCCTGCGCTACCAGCTCTTGCCCGAACTGCGAGAGATGAACCCCGGCAACCCCATTCAGGGATACCTCCTCTGCTTCATGGAGCAAACCAATTTCTACCACGACAAGACGGAGGTGGAGAACCGCGAGAAGTGGCGGACGATGCCGCTCAAGGATTTGCCCCTCAAGGAGCTGCGCGGCTACGGCGGCGCCGGCCTGCGCCAGGCGGATTACGCCGCCCGCCTGACCACTCCCGACTGGCAGGTCCTGCTGAAGCTGCGCCGCGACGGCATCTATACGCTCCTTCCCGACGTCCAGCAGATGCGTTTGCTGGCGACGGCCTTGAAGGTGCGCTTCCGCGTCGAAGTGGCGGAGCGCCGCTTCGACGACGCCCTCGTCACCGCCAAGACGCTGTTCGCCCTGTCCCGCTGCCTGGGCGAGCATCCGACGCTCATCGGCGATCTGGTCGGCGTGGCCATCGGGTCGCTGAGCATCGGCCCGCTGGAGGAGATGATCCAGCAGCCCGGCTGCCCGAACCTCTACTGGGCGCTGACCGACCTGCCAACACCGTTCATCGACCTTCACCAGGGAATGCAAGGCGAACGGGTCGTCCTCGAGGCCGAACTCCGTATGATCGATGAGAAGGAGCCGATGAGCGACGCCCAGCTGAAAAGGCCCTGGAAGAGGTCCGCGTGCTGCTGGCGCTATCCAAGGAAAAGCCGGATGACGGGGCCATCCAGGATCCCATCGGCTGGGTGGCCGCCCAGGCTAAGAACGAGGATCGAGTTCGTGCGGCCCGCAAGCGCTTGGTCGATTCCGGTTTGGCCGAGGAGAAGGTCAAGCAGTTCCCGGCCCAGCAGGTGATCTTGCTGGACGAGAAACTTGAGTTTGAGATTCAGCGCGACGAGGCGATGAAGGGGATGGCGCTGCCGTACTGGGAGGCGGAGAAGCTCCAGGCCGCCGCGAAAGAGAAACGCCGCGAAACTCTGTTCGCCCCGATCGCGTCGGCAGTCTTCAACGTGCGTTGGGCGACGGCGCGGCTCGATCAGCGGCTGGCCTTGCTCCGCTGCGTCGAGGCGCTGCGGATGTATGCGGCCGAGCATAACGGCAAGCTCCCGGCCAGCCTCGCCGACGTGCCCGTACCCGTGCCTGTGGACCCGATCACCGGCAAGGCGTTCGCGTACCAGCTCGACGGCGATACGGCGACCTTGCGCGGCACACCACCGGCTGGGTGGGAAAACGACGCCTCCTCCAACGTCCGCTATGAGGTGACGATCGCGAAGTGAAACGGCTTCTCGGAAGGCGAGCGGCCGGCGTGAGCCGGCTGATGCACCTCATCAGCCGGCTCACGCCGGCCGCTCGCCTTCGACGCTGTCCGCCATCGCTTGCAGCCCCTCAACCTGCTCCGGCGTGGGACCGGGGCCGTACAGTAATTCCGCCAGCCGGCCGGCGTCGATCCGCCGCGGCCAGCCGCGCTCCTCCAGGCGGTCCAGCAGCAGCTGCACGATGAATGCGTGCGTGCGGCGCCGCAGCTCGTCGGCTGTCGCCAGACCGGGATCGAGCCGGGCCGGCCGCGCCCAGTTGAAATCGCGCGGGTTTGGTCCTGTCGCTCCATCGGCGCACAGCAGGCAGCCGGCCTTGAACACCTGGAACGTCACCGCCTTGACCCGCCGTTCCGCGTCCAGCATCCCTTGCTGCTCGCACTCCGCCGTCAGGTTACGCAACAGGTCGTAGTAGCAGATGACCGGACGCTCCTCGCCTGGACCGGTCGCCTGGCGGAACAGGCATTCCGTGATCGTCTGCCACTGGGCGAACGGCACCAGATAGACGCGCGGCGTGCCGCGCTCCAGGAGATCGCGGTAGTCGGTCAAGCCGGCGAACGGGGCCGGCGGCGTGAAGAGCGCGACGGCCGAGGCGGTCGGCGCCGGTGGGGCTGGAGTCTCGCCGGCCCCACCGGGCGCGGCAGTTCCTGGCCGTGTGATCTCCCAATCGTGCTCGCCCTTGTGGACCGCGACGCCCAGCTCGGCGCCGTAGCGTCGCAGGAAGTCGCCGGTGTCCAGGCAATCGAAGCGCGTCGGGTCGAAGGTGCGGTTGAGCGATCGGCCCAGCAGCGGCTTGACGGCGGCGAACTTGATCGGCTGCGACCGGGCCAGCAGGGCTTGCAGCGCGTCGCGCACCTGCGCCAGGTCGGCCGTGCTGTCGGCCTCGATCTCCTGCGCCGCCACCAGGTCCTCGAAGTATTCAAAGCGGTCGCAGTAACGCTGGAAGACCGGCTTGGTGTGCCACATGACGCCGATGACGGCCACCTCGGCGCCGCGCCGCTTCAGCTCCAGCACCAAGGGAATGAAGTCGGCGTCGCCGGTCACCAGCAGGAAAAAATCGACGCCCGCCTGGTCGTTGAGCAACGCCGTCGCGTCCATGGCAAGGCGCATGTCGCTGGCGTTTTTGTTGCCGCCGCCCGGAAAGCGGAACACCTGCACCGGCTCGATGCCCTTGTCCATCAGCAGGTTGGGCAGCGGTTGCAGATAGTATTCCTTCGGCCCGCCCTCCTTGGTCATGCGCCAGACGTTGAAGTTGGCGTAGGCCCGGCGCACCACCAGCCGGCGCCCACCGGCCAGGTCCACTGCGAAGTTATACAGCTTTTCCAGGTCTTCCTTGAAGGAATAGATGTGCGGCGCCGGCGTGCCGTTGACGTTCTCCTCGCGGCCCAGGAAGAAGTTTTCCAGGTCGATCAGCAGGATCGCATTCGTGCGCATCATCCCTCCTGAATATCCCGAAAGACGCCGGCGGCAGGCTGGAACGCCTGCGGAGATTATAGGGACGTGCGAAGCGGCTGAAAAAAGGGAGACCGTTCGACGGTTATTGATGCGGCGGCGCTTATGCGTTCCCGACTGAACCGGCTTGACGCCGTTTCTCTCCGGGATTATACACCGGCCGTCCGTCGGAACGCTAACCGGGAGGCGGGGTGATGAAGATGCGGCTCGGCGTCTGCGCCGCGGCTCTGGCTCTGTCCGCGGCAAGCGGCTGCGGGACGGTCATGAACCTGACGGAGGATCAAAGTCCTACCTATCCCATGAGTTCATCCAGCAAGCCCAGAAGCCCTTACGGCGGCGTGGGGTATGACTTAGACCTTGCTGCCTGGTCGACGTTGGGCGGGCCGGTGGGGTGGGTGGAGTGTGCAGGCCTCTTAGCCGATACGCCGCTGTCCGCCGCCGCCGATACGATCACGCTGCCGTATGTCCTTTACCTCCGCGCCAACGACAAGGGAACGGGAAGGCCAGAGCAACAGGACGGCAAGCAGCCATCAGCAGGCGCCGTCACGCCGACTGCTGCATCCCGGCCGACTTCTCCTTGAGGCGCGCCGGCGGCTCGTTCGGGTCCGTCCGCTCGCGCCTGTAGATCAGGTCGGCATGGAGCCTGTTCTTTATCGTGTACTCCCGCCGGTTTCGGTAGGGGGTCTTCCGCCGCTTGCGGAACCAGCGATTTGCCCGCTCCGTTGAGTTTGTTGTGCCGTGGGCGTTCTCAAGTTGCTCTTACCCTCAACGCGGGCGGCGATACGGCGATCGTGGGGTATGCTCACCTTCTCGACGGTGAAGCCGAGGATGAAGCCGCCTGGCCTGAGCGGATAGCCGTCGCCATCGGGAATCGTGACTTTCTTGGCGTACCGCTCATCGTCCATCATCTGCTGCACGTTGAACGTGTCGGAGAACGGCCTGACCTCGTCCGCCGCGCCGCCCGTAGGAGCGGCGCTGGTAACGTCCCACTCCAGAATGACGCCATGCAGAGTGAGGTCTAGGGCCGTAGAACTCCAGCGCTTAGAATCAGCGTTCGGGCATCCTTCGATGACGACCAGCTTCCGCTTAACCAGCGCCTGGATTTCACGTTCGCAGAGGATCATCCGCCGTTCTCCTGCCGCCGGAAGCGTGAAAGTCCCATCCATACGCGGCGCGTTCCCGAGTCAGCTTCTTGTGGAAGCTCAACGAGCGCGCGCCTTTGCTCGCGGTCAAGCATCACCAACCCGACTGGCAAGGTATGTCTTAGTTTCCTTGTTCACCAAGCTGCCCTTGGCGACGCGGAGCATATGCCCGTTGTTGTCCGTGTCCGTCACTTTCACCACCTGGGAGTTCATGATCCCGTCTGGGACGACCACCACGCACTCCACTTCCGACACATAGGTCGCTTCGGCCATTTTTGTTACCCCTTGACCATCCTTGTTACGGGGGCTTCGGAGTGTGCCAGCTTTT
This sequence comes from uncultured Planctomycetaceae bacterium, assembly GCA_963771935.1. Lineage (GTDB taxonomy): Bacteria > Planctomycetota > Planctomycetia > Gemmatales > Gemmataceae > UBA4732. The sequence goes on from CAVYVK010000003.1 coordinate 390,534, forward strand.
CCCGGCAGCGTCAACCTTTTCCCCCGGAGCAAGAATACTGTGCGCATGTTCACATGGGTAGGTAAGTAGGAATCAGTCGAAGAGGCAGCTGGCGACCGTCCCGCACGGCCGCTAGGATTGTCGGGCCCTTTCGGATCCCGCGCCAACAAAAAAACGGAAAAACCCCCAAATGAGATGGCCGACGAGCCTGACATCTGATGGCAACCCAGTATCCCAGTTTTTGCCCCATCCCTCCCGCAGGTGCAAAGCCGCCCCCTTGACCCCGGCCCCCGGCCCGGCGAACATGGGGCTGCTACGTTCTCTTCCTGAGAGGGTGAACCCATGCTCGCACGCATCCTGACCGCTGGCCTTGCCGTCGTCCTGCTCCTTCCCGCCTTGCTTCGCGCCGATGATGCGCCCGAGGTGGACAAGGATTTGGAGGGCGAGTGGGAGTTGCAGTCGATCGTCCGGGACGGAAAGGAGGGGCCGCCACCCGACCCTAGGCCCGTCATCACGATCCGGGGCAGCGTTTTGGGCTTCCGGATCGGCGACCAGACCCGCACCTCCACCGTCTGGGTGGACGCCGACAAGAAGTCGATTGACGTGCGGGCCGACGAAGGCCCCGACAAGGGCAAGGTCCGGAAGGGCGTCTACGAGATCAAGGACGACGTGCTGCGCATCTGCCAGGCCGGTGAGGGCAAGGACCGGCCGACCGAGGTATCCTCCAAGGAGGGAAGCGGCCTGACCCTCGTCACGCTCAAGCGCGTCAAGAAGTGACCGCCACCGTCCCGCGACCAAGGACTGGCGAGGCAAACCGTTCCGGGCCGGGCGGACCCAGTTGTCCGCCCAGCCCGAAACCTATCAACCATCACTTATCAATAACCGTCGAACAGTCTCAAAAAAGGCTTGACGCGCTCCTACAGGTTGTAGTAGGATCGGGACGATACGTTGCAGGAGGCGAAGGTTAGGAGGGGTACGGCCGTGGATGAGCGGCAAGCGCCGGTAAGCGAGTCCGAGTTGGAAGTGCTGAAGAGCCTTTGGGAGTGCGGTCCCGGCACGGTGCGCGCGGTCAACGCGGCGTTGCGGGAAGGCGGCCGGCGCTGGGCGTACACCACCGTGCAGACGCTGTTGCAGCGCCTGGAGGCGAAGGGCTACGTCGCCTGCGATCGGAGCGGCCCGGCCCACGTCTTCCGGGCGGCGGTGTCGCGCGAGGCTCTGGTCAGCCGACGGCTGCGCGACCTGGCCGACCAGCTCTGCGGCGGCACGGCCTCGCCGCTGCTGCTGGCGCTGGTGGAGGACGGCCGCCTGACGAATGAGGACGTGCAGCAACTCCGCCGCCTGCTCGACCGGCTGGATCCGCCCGGCCGCCGCTCGCGATGACGCGGCGCGACGCCCGATGGTGTCAAAGATTGAACCGTCCTGTTTAGTCGAAGGCGCGTGCCATGTTCCCGTGGCTGATCGTCCATACCGTCACGACCGCGGCGATGGCGGTCGTCGTGGCGGCGGCGTGCCGCTGGTCCCGCCTCGGCCCCGCCGCGCGCCATCTGCTCTGGCTGGTGGTGCTGATCAAATTGCTGACTCCGCCGGTCGTCTATTGGCCGTGGCCGCTGCTCCCATTTGGGTCGGCCCCGGCCGTGCCCGCTCCGGAGGCTCCGACGAACGGACCCGCGCCGGCGGCGGTGCGCGTCGTCGTCATCGACGAGGAACCGGCCACGGACCCAATGCCCGCGATCCGGGCGGAGTCCACCCCCCCAGTCGCTGTGCTTCCCGCCCCTCCGCCCGTAGCGAACCCTCCGGCCGCGCCGGCGTTTTCCTGGGAAGGGATACCGACGGCGGCAGCGTGGGTGTGGCTGGCCGGTGCCGTCTTCGTCGCGCTCCGGAATGGGAGGTGTATCCACTCCTGGCGGCGCCGGCTGGCGCGGCCTGCCGGCCCCGGACTGGCTGGTGGAGGCGGTGCGCGACCTCGCGGGTTCGATGAGTCTGCGGCCGCCGCGGCTGGTCGTGCTTCCGGGCGTGGCGTCGCCGATGGTCTGGGGCTTCGGCGTGGCGCGGCTGATCTGGCCGCTCGGCCTGGAGGAGCGGCTGCCGACGGAAGGGCGGCGGGCGGTGCTGCTTCATGAGCTGGCGCACCTGCGGCGGCGCGACCACTGGATCGGCTGGCTGCTGCTGGCGGGCGGATGCGTGTGGTGGTGGCACCCGCTGTTCTGGTGGGTGCGGCGGCGGCTGATGCAGGAGGCCGAATTGGCGTGCGACACCTGGGTGGTCGGGGCCGCGCCCGATGGGCGGCGGGCCTACGCCGAGGCGCTGCTGGAGGTTTCGCAGCGGGTGGTTTCGACGGCCGCTGTCCCCGCCCTCGGAGCGGCGGGCGGCCGTCGCGATCTCGAAAGGAGACTGGTCATGATTATGCGTGGACCGGCGACGCGCCGGTTGTCGTGGGCCGGGCTGGCGGGCGTGGGCGTGCTGGGACTGCTGGCGCTGCCAGCGTGGACGTTGGGCGGCGATCCCAAAACGCCGACGGCGCCGCCGGTGCAACCGGCCGGGACGCCGACTCAGGCGACGCCGGGGGCCAATCCGTTCGGCAGCGCTCCGTCGATCGGGCAGCCAGTCACGGCCGCTCAGGGCGGCGGCGCCCCGGCGGCCGCTCCGCCGGCTGACGCCGACCGGGACAGGAAAATCCAGGAACTGGAGAATGAAGTGCAGCGGTTGCTAAGGGAGATCGACCAGCTGCGCGGCCAGGCGCCGGCGGCGCCCCCGGCGACCAAGTCCGATCCTAATTCTGCCAATCCAGTGGAGAGCGCGCTGGAGTACCTGACCAGGGCCGACACGATTCGGGTTGCGCCTGAGCCTGCCGCCACTCCGCCCGCGGCCGCCGAGCCTCCCGGTGAGGTCATCACGCTGACGCGGGTTACCTACAAGCTCAAGCCCGCCACGGCCGAGGCCCTGGCTGGCTTCCTGAAGGACAACGTCAAGGCGTCCATCCTCGAAACCAAGGTGGCCGGCGACAGCCTCGTCATCACGACGACGCCGGATGCGCAGGACGCCATCGGCCAGTTCATCGGCCTGATTCAGGGGAAGACCACGAGGCGGCCTGGCATGATGGGAGCACCGACGGGGATGGGGCCAGGGCCGGGTGGTTCAGGCGGTCTTCCGCCGGGTGGTACATTCGTCCCCGGGCCAGGCGGCTCGGCCGGTCCATACGGTCCCGGACCAGGCGGCTCGGCCGGTCCATACGGCCCGGGACCGGGATCTTCGATTCCTCCGGGTGCGAGGTTCCCTGGCCCGGGCGGCACCCTCCCGCCGGGTGCGACGAGTCGCCCACCGGAAAGGTGACGGCAGCTGGCCGCCGAAATGGCCTTTCCGCGTCAGCGCCGGCTCTCCTATCCTGGCAGGGCGGGCGGCTCTCCGAGCCGCCGTGCGGGCGCCGATCAGAGGGCCGACCATGAACCGACCGCTCCGCCTTGCCGTCCTCCTCAGCGGCGGCGGCACGACGCTGCAAAATCTCCTGGACCACGCCGCCGACGGCCGAATGCCGGCGCGCGTGGTCCAGGTCGTTTCCAGCAACCCAGAGGCGTTCGGCCTGGTCCGCGCCGAACGGGCCGGCGTCGCCACGGCGGTCGTGGAGCGGCGGGGCTGTCCGTCGCGCGAGGAATTCAGTCGGCGGATCTTCGATCCCATACGCGCCGCCGGGGCGGAGCTGGTCTGCCTGGGCGGCTTCTTGCAGCTGTTGAGCATCCCCGAGGACTATCGCGGACGCATTCTGAACATCCATCCATCGCTGATCCCCTCCTTCTGCGGCAAGGGCTTTCACGGCCGGCACGTCCATGAGGCGGCGCTGACGGCCGGCGTCAAGGTGAGCGGCTGCACGGTCCATTTCGTGGACGACGAATACGACCACGGCCCCATCGTGGCGCAGCGGGCCGTCCTCGTCCTTGAGGACGACACGCCGGAAACCCTGGCCGAACGTGTGTTTGTGCAAGAATGCGAGGTCTATCCCGAGGCCGTGCGCCTGTTCGCGGAGGGGCGGCTGCGCATCGAAGGTCGGCGGGTGCGGATAATTCAGTGAGGAGTGAGGAATGAGGAGTGAGGAGAAAAGAAGATCCCGCCGGCTTGTCTTTCTCCTCACTCCTCACTCCTCACTCCTCACTGATTTCGGCCGCACGTCCCCCGATTGCGACCTACACTTCAGGCGGACATCAGTTCCGCTCTCTTGACCGGGATGGATACGCTCCATGGTGGGCCGCGTCTTTCTAGGTCGGTACGAGGCGCTTCGACTGCTGGGCGAGGGCGGCATGGGCCGCGTCTACCTCGCCAAGCAGCAGCGACCTCGGCCGTCAGGTCGTCGTCAAGGTCATGCACGACCACATCGCGGCCGACCCCAAGTTCCGCGAGCGCTTCACCCGCGAAACCCTGGCGATGGCCCGCTTCCAGCACCCCTACGCCGTCACTCTCTACGACGCCTCGCTCAACGACCCGCAGGGGCCGTGCATCGTCATGGAGTACATCAAGGGCGTGACGCTCGACAACCTGCTGACCACCACCGGCCGGCTGGCCCCCAGCCGCGTCGCCCGGCTGCTGCGGATGCTGTGCGAAGTGCTGCAGGTCGCCCACGCCGAATCCATCATTCACCGCGATCTCAAGCCGGCCAACTTGATGATCGTCGATCCTAATACGCCTTATGAACTCCTCAAAGTCATGGATTTCGGCCTGGCCAAGCTGGTGGGGACCGAAAGCCATACCAACATGCGGCTGTCGGCGGTGAGCAACACGGATTTCGCGGTCGGTACGCCCGGCTACATGTGCCCGGAGCAGGCGCGCGGCGACGACATGGACCACCGCGGCGATCTCTACAGCGTCGGCGTGATCCTGTACGAGCTGCTGACGGGTCAGCTGCCGTTCGCCGGCAAATCGACGATGGACGTACTGCTGGCCCACGCCGTCGAACCGCCGCCGGCCTTCGCGCTGTTGGGGGCCGGACGCCTGGCGCCGCCCGAGGTCGAGGAAGTGGTGCAGTGGTGCCTGGCCAAGGATCCCACCGACCGACCCGGCAATGCGCGGGAACTCGCCGAGCGCTTCGAGACCGCCCTGGCCGCCTCCGAGGGCGCCCTCAACGGCGACCCTGGCGCGTCGGCTTTGAAGCCGCGATCCGAAACCACCTACCTACCGACCCAGCGCCACCCCCCGCAGACTCCCGCCACGGCATCGCAACCGGCGCCGCCCCCACCGACCGCCCCCACGGACGGCTACGATCCGCTGGCGACGGTCCATCACCTGGAAGCGTGGATGCCGGAAACCATCGCCTCGTACAAGCTGCGCGGCTTCATCCAGGACGTGGGCGGCGAGGTCGTCGAGAGCGTGCCCGGCCGCATCCGCGTCCGCCTGGGCGGCAAGGGCAGCGTCTACGAGGCGCCGCAGCGCGGCTCACTCTCGTGGCTGGGCATCGGCCTCCGGCCCACCAAGATTGAGATGGAACTGCGCCTGGAACGGCCGGACGACACCCGCGGCAGCCAGCTGCGCATCACGGTCGTCTTGCGTCCTCCCAGCCCGGCCCTGTTCGGCGATCCGAGCTGGCGCCGGCTCTGCACGCAAATCTTCTGCGACCTTCGCGGCTATCTCATGGGCCAAACCGGCGTGGTCGGCGCCGAGACGGCCAGCTGACGCGGGGCAGGTTTGTAACCTGCCTCTCACAACGGCAAGTTACAAACTTGCCCCATGCTTCTACCCTGACGCCAGCAGCTTGTGCAGGTGCAGGTGGAACGGCCCCAGCTTGCCGCCGTAGTTGCCGGCGGTGATGCGCAGCACGCCGGGCCGGCACGCCGCCCGGACGCCGACGCGCGTCGCCGTTCTCCACGCTCGCCAGGTCCACGCCGTCGATCACGATCTCGTACACCGCGTTGGCCCCTTCCGGCAGCGCGGTCTTCACCAGGCCGCGCAGCGTCGGACAGTAGGCGTCGTTGGTGCTGGCCCGCAGCTTCTTGTACCGGCTGCCGACCTTGCTGCCGCTGCGGACGACGCCGCCGGGAAACGGCAGAATCACGCCGGGCACGTCCCGAATGGCGGCGACGGCCGCCTCCGCCGCCGCCAGGGCCGCGGCCTGGCTGGCGCCGAGGATCAGGAAGTTGCCGCCGGCCACGCCCTTGATCGTGCCGAAGAAATCCTCGCAGGTGAACTCGCCGTCCATGACCGGCAGCCGCCAGAAGCGCCGGCCCTCGAGCTTCTTGCTGAACTGGAAGCCGTCGCCGAAGAAACGCAGGTTGCCGCCGATGCGGATGGCCTTTTCCTTGACGACCGGCAGGCCGTTGTAGCAGGCCGTGGTCGGACAGGTGAGGACGCACTGGCCGACGCGGTTGACGACCGCCTTTTGCAAGGCGTCGCGGCTGAAGGCGAACAACAGCAGGCTGACGCCGGGCCGGCCGTCCGGCGTTTCGTCGGGAGCCAGGGTGCGTTCGATGCCGGCCTCGGCGTCGCAGCCGATGACCGAGGCGGCGTAGCCGGTCGTCACCTGGCCGGCGGTCTGCGCCCAGGCCGGCGTCTCGGCCGTGACGATCAGCCGGGCGGCCGTCATCGGAAAGGCTTCGGCGAAGGTGTCTTCGATGGGGACGTTGTTGATGGCGAGCAAGGCGGGGGATCCTCGGATTCAGGGGAGCTGCCGCTTACCAGCCCCGAGCGCAAGCGAGGGGAATATTTCTCCCTCGCTTGCGCTCGGGGCTGGTAAGACGCATCACACGAACTTCGTCACCCCCGGCATGCGCCACCGGCGGCGTCGGCGATGTCGCCGAACTCGTACTTCGCCGGCGTCAGGTCTTCCTTCGAGTTCAGCGCCATTTCCCAGGTGATGACCTGGCCGGTGTAGGTGGCCATGCGGCCCATGATGGCCATCAGCGTGCTCTGCGTCATGTAGTCGCCGTTGTTGATCGGCTTGCCCTTGCGGATGCTGGCGAACAGTTCGTTGTGTTCGTTCTGGTACATGTCGTCCTGGCGCGGGTCGATCTTGCTGGCCCAGGCGTTCTCGCCGATGATCTTGTGCTTCATGACGTCGCAGGTGCCCTTCGTGCCCAGGACGAAGTCGGTCACCTCCTTGGCGCAGCCGTCCTGCTGCCGGCAGTAGGCGAACAGCTTGACGCCGTCGGCCCATTCGTAGACGACGGCAGTGATGGTCGAAGATGTGGCCGAACAGCTGGGGTCGGTGCGCACCTGCCGGCCGCCCAGTGCCGACGCACTGCTTGGGCGGCTGCGTCCTTCATCGCCCACATCATCTTGTCCAGGCTGTGGATGTGCTGCTCGACGTTGTGATCGCCGGACAGCCAGGTGAAGTAGAGCCAGTTGCGCAGCTGCCATTCCATGTCGGTCCAGCCCTTCTGGCGCGGGTGGTTCCAGAGGAAGCCGGTGTTGTAGGTACAATGCAGGGCGACGATGTCGCCGACCGCCCCGTCGTGGACGCTGCTGCATGGTCTCGCGCTTGGCGTGCTCGTAGCGGTAGCACAGGCCGGAGACGACGGCCAGGTTCTTCTTCTTGGCCTCGCGGCAGGACTGGACGACCGACTGCACGCCGGGCGCATCGACGGCCACCGGCTTCTCGCAGAAGACGTGCTTGCCGGCCTCGACGGCCGCCTTGAGGTGCAGCGGCCGGAAGTGCGGCGGCGTCGTCAGGAGCACCACGTCCACGCCGCTGGCGAGCACTTGCTTGTAGGCGTCCCAGCCGATGAAGCAGTGGTCGGGTTTGACGTCGACCTTGGCGCCGATTTCGGAGTCGTTGCGGAGGTTGGCGAGGCTGGATTGCAGGTGGTCCTCGAACAGGTCGCCCATCGCGGTGAGCTTGACGTTGGGGTCGGCGTGGAGGGCCTGCCCGGCGGCGCCGGTGCCGCGTCCGCCGCAGCCGATCAGGCCGACGCGCAGCGTGTCCGAGCCGCCGGCGTGGACCAGCGGCGCGGAACCCAGGGCGACGGCGCCGGCCGCCGCGACGGCCAGAAACTCGCGGCGCGAGGCGCCGGACGGTACGGAGGATGTCGTCTGCTTCAAGGGAGGGTCTCCTCGGAGGCGGGGTGCGCTATTCATCAGGCGAGAACATAAATATACCGCGCCGCCGTCCGCCATTCCACCACGAACCACCGTTCCGAAGGAATGGAAGGCGTCCGGCGGCCGTTCCTCACGGGACCGACGACGGCCGCGACCGCCAGTAATCCAGCGTGTCCGACAGCGTCTGGTCGAGCGAGTATTGCGGCGCCCAGCCCGTCTCGCGCCGCAGCCGGGAGGCGTCCACTCGCGCCACCGCCTGATCCACCGCGCGCATCAGTTCCGCCCGCCGCCGCACCTCGACCTTGAGCTTGCTCAGCGCCAGCAGCCGGTCCAGCACCGTCTGCATCGACACGTTCTGCCCGGAGCCGACGTTGTAGGCCTCGCCGGATCGGCCCTTCTGCATCAGGAGGACGTAGGCGGCGACCGTGTCACGCACGTCGGTCATGTCGCGGCGCAACTCCAGGTTGCCCGTCTCCAGCACGGGCGGCAGCTCTCCGCGCTCGATGGCCGCCGCCTGGCGGGCGAAGTTGGCCACCGCGAATTGGGGACTTTGACGCGGGCCGATGTGGTTGAAAGGGCGGGCGCGGACGATCTCCAGGCCGTGGTTCATCACGGCGGTCTGATAGCTGAGCAGGTCGGCGGCGGCCTTGCTGACGGCGTAGGGGCTGCGGGGCCGCAGCGGGCAGTTTTCGTCCTGCGCCTCGTCGTGTACGGCCGGCTCGCCGTAGACCAAGCCGCTGCCGACGAAGAGGACGCGCGGCCGGCCGCCCCAGCGGGCCGCCGCCTCGTACAGCGAGCGCGTGGCCGTCAGGTTGCCGGACCAGGCTTCGTCCGGCTCGTCGAACGACCGACCGACCTGGGCGTATCCGGCGAGATGATAGATTTGCTGAGGTTGGATATCGCGGAGGGCGGTTTCGACGGCGGCGCGGTCGCACAGGTCGCAGGCGCAGAGCGCGACGCGCGGCGCCAGGTGCGCCCACTCGGTCGGCCAGGTTGGACGGCGGCACAGGCCGAACAACACGGCCCCGCCGCGCGCCGCCAGCGCCTCGGCCAGCCAGCCGCCCGCGAAGCCCGTCGCGCCCGTCACAAGGATACGCATGGCGCCCCAACCAAGGGAAACGTTCGCAATGACGATACCGCCGGCCCTCGCGTCCCGTCAAGCCATCGGCCGGGCGGGACGAAAGAGACGCCCGTCGGAGCCGCGACCGTAAGGGAGCGGGGTGCGGCGCCGGGACCTCATCCGCTCCCTTACGGTCGCGGCTCCGACGGGCGGCCTTGTCCGCGCCGGACTCAGTAGTACGGCGGCGGGTAAGCCGCCTCCCGCCGCGCCCGGCGGTAGAACGGCTCTTCGTGCCAGTGGCGGGTGCGCTCGCGGTCGGCGATCCATCGCTGCGCCCAGCCGAGGAACAGGCGCGGCAGGCCGAGGAAGATGGCCGCCAGGACGACGCAGGACAGCGCGACGAACGGCGGGCTGGGCACGAGCCAGGCCCACCAGGCCAGGCTGATCACGGGCGAGACCCCGGCGGGCGCGGGTGAGTAAAGTTGCGTGAAGCTGGAATCGACGCCGAGGAGGATGCAGGAGAACGCCGTGACGAAGATGGCCCCGCCCAGGTACAGGCCGGTCCCCACCACGTAGCCCACGCCCATCGTCGCCAGCAGGCTCCGCCACGACGTTTTCGACCGGGCGGAACACCACACGCCGGCCGCCCCCAGGAAATACATGGCCAGCACCGTGATCGCCAGCCAGGCCGCCGTCCAGAACAGCGCCGCCCAGCCACCCAGGGCGGACAGCAGCACAGCCGGCGCCGCGTAGGCCAGCAGATACCAGTAGCACGCGGACATCACGCCCCACAGCTTGGCGGCCACCAGCTGCTTGGCGCTGAGCGGCGTCAGCAGCACGGCCTCCCACGTCTGCCGTTCGCGCTCGCCGGTGATGCCGCCGGAGCAGCGCACGCCGACGATGAAGCTCGCCGTCAACATGACGACCAGCCCCTGCACCTGGAAGCCGTTCTCGGCGCCGACCGGCCGCATGGCGGCAAGGGAGGCGAGGTCCAGATGCGCCACGGCAATCGCCGCGGCCGCGGGCGTCGCCCTGGACGGGAGGCGATGCCACAAGATCGACAGCGACGAGGCGGTCGTCAGCACGGCCGTCAGGAGGATGCCCGGCCACAGCGCCAGCCGTCGCGCCCTTCCTCCAGCCGATTTGGGAGTGAAAAAGGAGACGATAGAATAAGGGACGAGCAGCAGCGGTAGGAGGAACGCCTTGAGGCCGGCCGGCATCAGCCGTTCGACGTAGCGCTCGCGCCAGCGAACGGGGTCGTCGCCGACCGGCACGCGATCGCCTTGTTGCCAGGCCGGCCGGCCGGGCGGCCCCTCCAGCTCGCGGATGTAGACCGGCCGCAGCCGCCGCACCGCCACGAACAGGCAAACGCAACCGAACAGCCCCCAGGCGGCGGCTTCGACGCCCAGCCGCGCACCGAGGTCGCCCCAGGCGACGCTGCCCCCCGACGACGCCGCTGCCGCATACGCCGGATCGAGCCAGCGGAGCGGCCCGCCGACCAGGCCGACGACCAGACATCCGATCAGGCTGAAGAAGTACATCGCCAGCACCGCGTCGCTGGCCTGCCGGCACAGGACCGAAGCCAGAATGGTCGCGGCGCTGAGGGCGAACATCGGGGCCAGGAGGACGAGGACGCTCACGACGATTGTGACCGGCTCGACGCCGCAGAAGCCGGCCATGAGGGCGAACAGGGGCAGACCGGCCAGCGCCAGCAGGCCGACCTGGGCGACGCGGCCGAACATCTTGCCGAGGATGAGGTGGCGCGTGTCGAGGTCGGCGGTGAGCAGGTATTGCAGAGTGCCGCGCCGCTTCTCGTCGGCGACGGCCCCGCCCACGAAGGCCGGCGTCGCCAGCAGGAGCATGAACAGCTGGCTGCGGACGAAGCCGGGAAAGAACAGGCCGCTCAGGAGGCCGTCGTCGCCGCCGCGGACGAACCAGTCGCCGACGACGCCGGGGGCCGAGGCGGGGTTGTCCGGGGCGACGTGCTCGGCGTCGGAATTGGGGGGATAGGAGTACGGATTCACGGCCTTGCGGTGCTGCACTTGCAGGTACATGAACCCGAACCAGAGAAAGACGATCTGCAAAACCAGCCATCCGACGTAGACCCAGCGCAGCACGTGCAGTCGGCCGCGGCGGCCGCCGAGCAGCATTTCCTGATGGAAGACGGCGCCGACCATCGTCCGCGGCCTCCGGGGCAGGGGAGTACCCCGCTATGCTACGGTGGGGCCGGCCGCTCCGCAACCGGCGACGCCTTCGGCGAGCGGCCGGCGTGAGCCGGCTGATGGAGTTCATCAGCCGGCTCACGCCGGCCGCTCGCCTCGAACGCCAAGCAATTCCGGGATTCGGCTTGACAGAGAGCGGGAAACGTGCGACGGATGGATAGAGAGCGGTTTCTCCGCACCCTGCAAACGCAAGATGGCTTTGCACGCGAGGACGCACCCTGCGGCCGCCGTGGTCGCCGGTTCTTCTGGAGGGTCAACGGTACATGCTGCACGTAACGTGTGATCATTGCGGGAAGCAACTCAGGGCCGGCGAGGACCACTTCGTGGTGAAGATCGAGGTCTTCGCCGCCCACGACCCGGCCGAGATCACCGAGGAGGATCTCGAGGAAGACCACATGGAAGCGGTCAGCCAGCTGTTGCGGGAAATGGAGGAGTCGGAAGACGGCGACGCGGTCGAGCCGGCGTCGCGGCACTTCCGCTACGATCTGTGTCCGGATTGCCGCCAACGGTATTTGCGCGATCCGCTCAGCAAGGACTCGGCCCAGAAATTCGATTTCAGCGAGAACTGATGCACCCGTCTTCGCCCGGCCTCTCCTGACGCACGGAACGATTGAACCGGCCCGACGCGCAAGCGAGGGGTTTCGTTCGACTCCTCGCTTGCGCTTCAGGCTGGTAATGTGCATTGTTCACCGATACGCCGGTGCCAGATTCGCTTCCCCGACACGCCAATACGGTACCCAGGCCAGGCCGAAGTGCGTGACGTGGACGTCGGCCTTGCGCGGCTTCACCTGGATGGCCGCCGCCTCCTCGCCGACGCGCTTCCATTTCTCCGCAATTTCCGCGACCTTCGACTGGTAGTCCGTCGTCAGCTTGCGCCGTTTCTCCTCCCGCTTCGGGTCATCGCTCCGCCTCCGCCGCCACGACGCCTTCTTCGGCTTCTCGTCCGGCAGGCTCGCGTCCAGCGACTCGAACTTCGGCTGGAATTTTACTTTTTCCATCTCCACTGCCTGTTTTGCCTGCTCCTCGGCGGCGGCGCGGCAGCGCGTCGCGGAAGTCCGCCTCGGTCTCGCCGGGCCGGCTGAGCAAGCCGAGCGTGCGGTTCTCCCACAGCGACAGTTTGCGCGTGGCGTAGAGATGCTCGCCGAACGCCTTTTCCAGCGCCTTGAGCTTGCGTCCGGTGTCCATCGACTCCGGCACGCCGACCCAGTGCGCATCCGCCGGCGGCGCGGCGGCGTCCGGCACGGGGCCGGCGAAGGGTCGCGCGCGTTTCCCACGCCGTCGGATGGCCGGCGGCCGGCGGCTGGGCCAGCAGATGCACCGCTTCCGTATGCTCCGTGCCCGCGTGCTTGTCCAGGACGTAGACGACGTTGGCCACCCCCAGCACCCGCGGGAACATTTCGAGTTGCGCGTCCTTCGGCCGCGGCTTCCACGGCGGGCAGGTGGAATTGCTTCACGTCGCCCGGCAGCACCGGCGGCATGTGGTCGGTCGCCGCCTCCGCCTCCGCCGGGACGGGGGCGGAGACGGCGCGCGGTAGACCTTGGCGGAACGCCTTGTCCTGCAACCGCGTCTGAGGCACGGCCCACGGATATTTGCCGCACTTGGGGCAATGGTCCGTCACCTCCGGCCCAAGGTCGGCCCCGCAGGCGGCGCACAGCGGAATGACCGCCGGCGGCGCCTCGCCCTGGCCCTTGAGCGGCGCCATCAGCCGGCCCACCTGCTCGCGCGTCATCGGCCCGCGCAGGAACGACAGCGCCCATCGGCTCTGGAACAGCAGCGGCGCCGGCCGATGGATGTCGTGCAGCAGGAAGATGCGGTTGCCCAGCGCCGAGATGATCGAATCCGAGCTATCGCCCGATCGGTCAGCGTGCCGTGCTCCGCCGCCGCGCTCTCCATGCCCTCCAGCAGACGCGCCTTGTCGCGGTCGGTTTGCAGCTTGCCGACGAACCAGGTGCCGGCGTTGGACAGCGCCTTGTAGTCGAGATCGACGGGGTTCTGCGTGGCCAGCAGCACGCCGACGCCGAAGGCGCGGGCCTGCTTGAGCAGCGTCAGCAGCGGCCCCTTGCTCGGCGGGTTGGCCGGGTGCGGCGGCAGGTAGCCGAACACCTCGTCGAAATACAGGATCGCCCGCAGGTTCGTGCGTGCCCGGCTGCCGCCGCGTCCAGGCCAGCATCTCCTCCAGCAGCAGCGTCGTGAAGAACATCCGCTGCGTGTCGTCGAGATGGGCGATGTAGAAGATCAGCTGTTGCGGCCGGCCGGCGCGGTAGAGCATGGAGGCGAGGTCGAGCGGTTCGCCCATCGTCCACGTCGAGAAGGTCGGCGACGCCAGCACGTTGTTGAGGGTCGAGGCGAACTTGACGCGATCCTTGGCCGGGAAGAACGTCTCCAGCGTGTAGGCGCCGACGGTGCTGATGGGCGGCTTCTGGATCTCGCGGATCAGCTGCGGCAGGTCGAGGTCGCTGGCCGGCCGTCCAGGCGTTCAGCAGCAGCTGCGAGATGAGGATGTGCTCGCGCGATTGCACCGGATCGGCGGTGATGCCGGTGAGGCCGAGCAGGGCGGTGGCCGTGGCGGCGATCTTCTGCGTCAGCTCCTCGCGCGGCATCTTCGTCTTGGGGGCGGCGAAGGTGCCGAGGATCGACAGCGGCAGGCCGGCCTCGCTGCCCGGCGTGTAGATGCGCTGGTCCGACGACGCCTTGAGGCGGGCGATGCGCTCCGGCGTCTGGACCGAGTCCTCCAGCCCCTTGCGCCAGGCGGCGGCCAGTCTGCTCGGCGTACTGCTGCCGGCGACAGCCCCTTGCGGCTGGGCGTCGTCCTCGTTGAGCCACTCCTCGTAACTGGCTGCGGGTCGAGGTCGGGGAACTGGAGAAGCAGATTGGTGAGATCGCCCTTGGGGTCGATGATGACGCAGGGAATGCCGTCGATGGCGGCCTCTTCGAGGAGGCTGATGCACAGGCCGGTCTTGCCGGAGCCGGTCATGCCGACGACGACGCCGTGCGTGGTCAGGTCGCGGGCGTCGTACATGACGAACTTGTCCGGCAGGACGGCCTTCTTGGCCAGGTCGTACTCGCGGCCGAGGTAGAAGCAGTCGGGCTGCTCGATGTCGAAGGCCGTATGGGCGTTAGGGGCGGCGGTCGCGGTCGGGTCGGCCACGGGAAGTCCTCTCCAGGGTCGAGGCGGGAAGGCGAGCGGCCGGCGTGAGCCGGCCGGTGTAGTATAGCGTCGGCGACTTGGCAAGGCACCGGCCGGCTCACGCCGGCCGCTCGCCGGCCTCCACTCGCATCCACCCGTCCTCACGGAGCGTCGTCATGGCCGTCGAACCGCTGGCGATCGGCGTGTGCAGCTGGTCGCTGCAAGTCAAGAGCATCCCGGAGCTGCGTCGGCTGTGCGACCGGCTCGGCCTCAACGTCGTGCAGATCGCGTGCGGCGATCCGCATCACGCCGACTGGGAAGAGGGCGACCGCCTGCCCGAGGCCGCCGCCGCCGCCGGCTTCGAGCTGACCGGGGCCATGCTCGGCTTCCCCGGCGAGGATTACACGACGCCCGAGACCATCAAGCGCACCGGCGGCTTCGGCGACCCCGCCGACCGGCCCGCCCGTCTCGAACGCTTCGCCTGGGCGCTGGAGCGCACCCGCGCCCTCGGATCTGACCGACCTGATGCTCCACGCCGGCTTCCTGCCCGAGCCGGGCGACCCCGACCGCGGGCCGTTCCTCGACACGCTCGGCAAGGTCAGCGTGCTGGCCCAGGCCAAGGGCGTCACCGTCGCCTTCGAGACCGGCCAGGAAACCGCCGACCTGCTGCGCCGCACCCTGGACGAACTGAAATGTCCGAACCTGAAGGTGAACTTCGACCCCGCCAACATGCTTCTCTACGACAAGGGCGATCCGCTGCGGGCGGTGGAGATCCTCGGCCCCGACATCCGCAGCGTCCACGTCAAGGACGCCAACCGGCCGACGACGCCGGGACAGTGGGGCGCGGAAGTCCCGCTCGGCGAGGGGCAGGTGAACATCGCGGCGTTCGTGCAGACGCTGAAGAAGGTCGGCTATCGCGGCCCGCTGTGCATCGAGCGCGAGGTCGGCGATCAGGAGGGGCGCATCCGTGACATCGCCCATGGGGTGCGGGTGCTGCGAGAGTGCCTTACGGGGAAATGAGACCCCGTTACAACGGCGACCGGAGGGAAGCGCTCTCTGGAGCGTCCCCTCCGGGTCGCCGCTAAACGGCCAGCACGCTTACACCACTCGTCTCATTAGGACATTATCCGGATTCTTCCCCCCTTCCGCTCCGTTGCGCGGTACACTTTCCCTGGGGCCGCCGGATTCGCTGAAGTGATCCACCGCAGCGGCCGATCCAGGATTACGGGTCGTTGTCCAGCGGACAGAGAGGGATGCCATGCGCAAACTGCACGGGTGGGCGGCGGCGGGGATACTGACGGCGGTGGTCGCGGGGCTGGCCTTCGCCGAGCCGGCGGCCCCACCGGGCAAGCCGGCTGACAAAAACAAACCGGCCGTCAAGGACAAGGAAAAACCCAGGGAACGACCGATCACCATTCCGGGCGCATCGCGGCCGAGACGAAGCTCAAGGAAGAAGACGTCGTCAAGGTGCTGACGGCTCTCGGCCCGGCCGTGCGCGACGACCTGGCCCGCGGCGAGCGGGTCGAGATGCCCGGCCTCGGCGTCTTCCGCGTCGTGCGCATCGCGGCCCACCGCGATCTCGTGGACGGCCGGCCGGCCCTCATCGAGGCCACGAACTACGTCGAGTTCCTGCCGTCCGGCGGCCTGCTCGATGCGGCCAACGCGGCGACCGCCGTGCCGGCGGACACCGTGCTGCCCTTCCAGTTCAACCCGCTGCCCGACCAGACCAAGAGCCTGCGTCGTGCCCGACGAGCGGATGCCCAACATCCGCGTCCGCTGAAACGGCGTGTCCAGCCGCGCGTTCGGCTTGCTACAATGAGGGCGGTTGATCCCGACCCCGGCGAGGTTCCCTGGCGTGTTGCGCTTCTCTCCTTTGCGACCGACGATCGTGATTACCGGGGCGCGGCGTCCGCGCCGCGCCGTCATCGTCGTTTCCGTTCCGGGAGGCTGAGGCCGGGGTCCGCTCGTCCTGATGAGTTCGACCGTGCCGGCCCTGAAGCCTCCGCTTCAGGGCTTTTTCGTTGCGAGGGCGGTATGCAGCGTATTTTCATCTACGACACCAGCTTGCGCGACGGCAGCCAGGGCGAGGGCGTCAACTTCTCCTGCTGGACAAGCTCAACATCACCCGCCGGCTCGACGAGCTGGGCGTGGACTTCATCGAGGGCGGTTATCCGCTGTCCAACCCCAAGGATTTCGAGTACTTCCAGAAGGTGCGCGAGCTGCCGCTGAGCCACGCCAAGATCGCCGCCTTCGGCATGACCCGCCGCAAGGGCGTCGGCGCCGCAGGACGATGTCGGCCTCAAGGCGTTGCTCGACGCCCGGACGCCGATCGTGACCATCGTCGGCAAAACGTGGGAGATGCACGTCCGCGAAGTGCTGAACGTCAGCCCGGAAGAGAACCTGCGGATGATCGCCGACTCGGTCGCCTACTGCAAGGCGGCCGGCCGCGAGGTGTTTTACGACGCCGAGCATTTCTTCGACGGCCTGCGCTGCAACCGCGACTACGCCCTGCAAACGCTGCGGACGGCCCAGGACGCCGGGGCGTCGGTGGTCATCCTGTGCGACACCAACGGCGGCACGCTGCCGGAAGAGATCGCGGCCGGCATGGACGAGGCCCGCCGCGCCCTCCGCGTGGACCTCGGCATCCACTGCCACAACGACTGCGACGTGGCGACGGCCAACTCGCTGGCGGCGGTGGCCAGGGGCGCGGTGCAGGTGCAGGGCACCATCAACGGCATCGGCGAGCGCTGCGGCAATGCGGACCTCGTAAGTATCATCGCCAACCTGGCGCTGAAGCGCGGCTACGACGTGCTGAAGCCGGGCAGTTTGGCCCGGCTGACGGAGGCGTCGCGCTACGTCTACGAGACGGCCAACATGAATTTCCGCAACAGCCAGCCGTTCGTCGGTGCCAGCGCCTTCGCCCACAAGGGCGGGATGCACACGCACGCCGTGGCCCGCACCCCGGCCAGCTATGAACACATCGACCCGGCCGTCGTCGGCAACGAGCGGCGCGTGCTGGTGAGCGAGCTGTCCGGCCAATCGACGATCCTGACCAAGACGACGAAATACGCCATCACACACGACCGGCCGCTGATGCAGAAGATCCTGAGTCAGGTGCAGGATTTGGAGAATGCCGGCTACGAGTTCGAGGCGGCGGAGGCGTCGTTCGACCTCTTGGTGCAGAAGGCGGCGGGGCTGTACCGAGCGTGGTTCGAGCGGCTGGCGTACCGGGTGGACATCGAGGCCGTGGCCGACGGCGCCGCGCGGACGGAGGCGCGGGTGAAGGTGCGCGTCGGCGACCGGGTGATGCACGAGGTCAGCGATGGCGACGGCCCCGTCAACGCGCTGGACGGGGCGTTGCGGAAGGCGCTGCAATCGACCTACCCGCGGCTGGCGGAGATGCACCTGGCGGACTACAAGGTGCGCGTGGTCAACGCGCGGGAGGAGACGGCGGCGCGGGTGCGGGTGGTGGTGGAGTGGCGCGACGGCGACGGCGTATGGGGCACGGTCGGCGTGAGCGAGAACATCGTGGAGGCGAGCTGGCTGGCCCTGGTCGATGCGGTCGAGTACAAGTTATTCAAGGACGGCGAGACGCCGGTGGCGGGCAAGAAGGAGGCGACGACATGAGTACGACGACGGAAACCGGGGCGACGCCTCAGCCGGTCGCGGTGGAGAAGGAGGATCCGTGGCGCTACGGCTGGCGCTACGTGCGGCGCGAGGGGCCGGACGGAAAGGTCGAGTACGAGCAGATCCCATTAAGCCCGGAGGACGTCCTGTTCCCGCAAGAAGGCGATTTCATCGTGAACAATCAACGCCACCATGAGGACTGCGAATATCTTTATATGACGCTGACACGGTGGGCGGCCGATCGGGAAGGCGGGCTGGTGCTGGGGGACCACCGCGTGGACTGGGGGACGACGGGTCTCCGTCCGCTCGGGCCGGACGTCGCGGTCTTCGATGGCTTGCGCGAAGCCTGGGCGCCCGGCCCGCGGCACGTTCCCGGTGCGGACCTTCGGGGCGAGGACCGTTCTGGTGATCGAGGTGACGTCGCCGGACACCCGGGCGAACGACCTGGGGATCAAAGTCGAATTCTATCACCGGGTGGGCGCCCTCTTCTACGCCGTCGTGGATCGCCGTGAAAGCCGGCGCCAGGGGGCATCGCGCTTACTAGGCTACCACGCAGACCCAACCCATTCGGGACGTTACGCCGAAGTGCCACCGGACGAGCGCGGTCGCCTGTGGCTGGAGACGGTTGGTCTGTGGCTGGGGTTGGAGGACGACCAGGCCGTCCTGTACGACGAGCGGGGCGCCCGCATCCCGGGTCACGTGGAGGCGGTGCGAACGGCCGAACAGGCCGAAGCCCTTCTGAAGGCCGAGGCCGAGGCCCGACGGATCGCGGAGGCCCATGCGAAGGCCGAGGCCGAGGCCCGACAGGCCGTGGAGGTCCGAATGAAGGAATTGGAAGCCGAGTTGCAGCGCCTCCGCGGCCAACCCCCCGGCGGCCCTCCGAACCCCGCCTCCCCCTGAGCGTGTCCGTCGGACGGCGGATGATTTCCGGTCTTTTTTGTGACAAGGACGGCGACGCGATGGTGACCGATCTTCCCAAGCAGTACGACCCCAAGGAAGCCCAGGCGCGCTGGCTGCAATTCTGGAACGAGCGCGGCTACTTCCACTCCGAACCCGACCTCGACCGCAAGCCGTTCTGCATCGTCATCCCGCCGCCGAACGTGACCGGCGCCCTGCACATGGGCCACGCCCTCAACAACACACTGCAAGACGTACTCATTCGTTGGCGGAGGACGCAGGGCTACAACGTCTTGTGGATGCCCGGCACGGACCACGCCGGCATTGCCACGCAGGCCGTGGTGGAGCGCCGCTTCCGCGACGAGGAGAAGAAGACGCGCCACGACATCGGCCGCGAGGATCTGGTGCGGCGCATCTGGCAGTGGAAGGACCAGTACGAGAAGCGCATCCTCGGCCAGCTCAAGGAACTCGGCTGCAGCTGCGACTGGGAGCGGACGCGCTTCACGCTGGACGAGCAGTGTGCGCGGGCGGTGCGCACCACGTTCTTCCGCATGTTCCGCGACGGCCTCATCTACCGCGGCAAGCGCCTCGTGAACTGGGACACGCAGCTGCAAACCTCAGTGGCCGACGACGAAACGTTCACCGAGACCGTGAAGGGCGGCTTCTGGACCTTTCGCTATCCCGTCAAAGGCGAGCCGGGGGCGTCAGCCCCCAGAGCGACGGAATTCATCCGCTTCTCGACGACGCGGCCGGAAACCATGCTCGGCGACACGGCCGTGGCGGTGCATCCCAGCGACGACCGCTACCAGCATCTCATCGGCAAGACGGTGACGATCCCGCTGCTCGGCCGCGACATTCCGATCATTGCGGATGGTTTGTTGGTGGATAAGGAGCTGGGCACGGGGGCGGTGAAGGTGACGCCGGCCCACGACCCCAACGACTACGCCTGCGGCCTGCGGCACAAGCTGCCGATGATCAACATCCTCAACCCCGACGGCACGATCAACACCGCCGGCGGTCCCTATGCCGGCCTCGACCGCTATGCGGCCCGCGAGCGCGTCACCGAGGACATGGCGAAGCTCGGCTTCTTCGAGGGCCGCGAGGACCGCGACATTCCGCTGGCCCACAGCGACCGCAGCAAGACGCCGATCGAGCCGTACCTGTCGGACCAGTGGTTCGTGAAGATGGAGTCGCTGGCGCAGACGGCCATCGACGCCGTGAATGACGGCCGCGTGACGTTCTTCCCGGAGCGCTACAAGAACACCTACCTCGACTGGCTCGGCGAGAAACGCGACTGGTGCATCAGCCGGCAGCTGTGGTGGGGCCACCGGATTCCGGTGTGGACATATCCAGGCATGGTGCAATTCGACAATCCCGCCGAGGCGATCAATCATGCGAAGCGACTGAAGGCGCTTGAAAACCGCCTCCGGGAATGGGAGAAGCAAGGTCGTGCCGCCATCGCTCTAAGTGAATCAGATGAGCAGAATCCAGATCTCCGCCGCGTGACATACCCCTGGTACGTCTGTGTACTCAACGAGGGTGACTCTGAGGTCATTTCGGTGCTGGAAGCGGAACACTTCGAGCAAGACCCCGACGTGCTCGACACCTGGTTCAGTTCCGCCCTCTGGCCGCACTCCACGCTCGGCTGGCCGGACGACACGCCGGAGTTGCGCTACTACTACCCGACCAACGTGCTGGTGACGAGCCGCGACATCATCACGCTCTGGGTGGCCCGTATGGTGATGACGGGTATCTACAATGTCGGCAAAATCCCGTTTCATCACGTCTACATCCACACGAAGATGCTGGACGGCTTCGGCGACACGATGAGCAAGATGAAGGGCAACGGCATCGATCCGCTCGACATCATCGACCGCTACGGGACGGACGCCCTTCGCTTCCTCATGGTCTATCTGGCCACCGAAAACCAGGACAGCCGGATGCCGGTGTCCAACGTCTGTCCGCATTGCGACGCCCTCGTGCCGGTGAAGCAGGAACATATGTACCTGCGGACGCGCAAGGTGACGTGCCCCAACTGCAAGAAGCCGTTCCGCCCAGGCGGGCCGTGGCCGGCGCCGGACCCGGAGCTGCCGACGGCCAAGCAGGCGTCGGAGCGCTTCGAGATCGGCCGCAACTTCGCCAACAAGCTGTGGAACGCCGCCCGCTTCCTGCTGCTCAACCTCGAAGGCTACACGCCGGCGCCGCTGCCGTCGGAGGGTCTGCCGATCGAGGACCGCTGGATTCTCAGCCGCCTGGCGACCACCACGGCCGCGGTGACGGCCCAGCTGGAGGGCTACCGTTTCAGCGAGGCAATCCGCACCCTTTACGATTTCACGTGGTCGGAATACTGCGACTGGTACGTGGAGATGAGCAAGGGCCGGCTCCGCGACGCCGAGGGCCGGGCGCTGGTGCAGCGCGTGCTGATCGGCGTGCTGGACGCGGTCCTGCGGCTGGTGCAGCCGGTCATGCCGTTCGTGGCCGAGTCGATCTGGCAGGCGCTGTTCCAGGCCGCGCCGCACCGCGGCCTGCCGCTGCCGACGGAGGCGGCCGAGAGCGTGGTCATCGCCCCGTGGCCGGTGTTCCCCGAGGCGTGGAAGGACGCCGCGATGGAGGCGCGCATGGCACGGATGCAGGAGATGGTGCGGCGTGGTGCGCGAGGTGCGCAACCGCTACCAGATCGATGCGCGAACTCCGCTGGACGTGAGCGTGCGTTGCTCCGACGCCGCGGCCGACGACTTCCGGGCGCTGGCGCCGTTCATCGCCTCGCTGGCCGGCGTGGGCCGGCTGGAATGCGGCCCGGCGACGGCGAAACCCCGCCAATCGGCGACGCACGTCCACCCGGAGTTTGCGTCGTTCGTGTCGCTGGCCGGGCTGATCGACGTGGACAAGGAGACGGCTCGGTTGGAGAAGGAGAAAGCGGAGAAACTAAAGCACCTTCAGGCGGCGCACGGCAAGCTGAACAACAGCAACTTCGTGGACAAGGCGCCGGCCGAGGTGGTGCAGCAGCAGCGCGATTTAGTCGAGGATCTGCAAAAACAGGTGCAGGCGATCGAGGAGAACCTTCGCGACCTGCGGGAAGGGTGAGGACAAGCGGCCCCGATATGGTTCAGAACTCCAAGATGAACCGCCGGGCCGGGCCGTCGAGAAGCGTCTTGCAGTCCAGTAGAATGCCCAGGCCGATCAGAACCTCGACCCAGCGGCCCTCGGTCACCGTACGCAGCCAGGAGCGAAAACTTCCCTTGGCGGGGTCGTACTGGAACTTCGGCAGCTTCTGGACGAGCGTCACGAACACGTCCTGCGCGAGGTCGGCGGCGTCCTGTGACGGCAGGCCCATGCGGCACGCCCAATAATAGATCAGTGGCGTGTACAGATCGATGAAACGCTGCCAGGCGGTCTGTTCGCCGGGACGCCGTAAGCGCAGGAGCAGACTGGAGGAAGTGGATTCCATGAGGGCGCGTTCCCGTCGGTCGATGACAGGTTTCTTGACGGCAACAGGGTGTAATTCAGGAGACGTGTGAAAACAACGAAAATCGATCTGTCCACGCCCGGCCGGAGCTGGCGTCCGCGACGGCTCCGGCCCAGGAAAAACTTGCCGACCCGTTTCCGTTTGTTGATTGACACGGCCCCGTCCATCTCTTTCAATGGGAAGGTGCGGTTCGACCTGCCCTGGCTCCCCCCGACGAACTGCTTCTCCGGGCGCTGACGCAACCCGGCTCGCCTCGTACCCCGGACGCGACGATCGCGGCCGGATCCCACGCGGAGGATTGACGCATGGCCGTGGACGTTGCCCCCCTTGCGCCGCCGAACGCCGGACCCCTTCACCGCCTCATCCGTCGCGCCCGCGTTCTGTTGCGGACCACGCAAGTGGCGACCGGGCTAGCCCTCACCGCTGGACTTCTCCTCGGCGCCGCCGCCCTGGTCGTCGCCGTGGACTTGCTGCTGCCGCTGCTCCAGCTCCCGTACTGGCTCGCGCACGGCTGCGACAGCGGATTGCGTCTGGCCTCGCTCTGCCTGGTGGTCGCGCCGCCGGCCGTGGCGTTCCTCGTCGGCGTCCTCTTTCCGCTGTTCCGCCGTCTCACGACCGGCCGCGTCGCACGCCGCATCGAGGCGCACATTCCGGATATCCACAACCGTCTCGTCAGCTGCATCGACCTGGAAGCGCGCGGCCGGGCAACGGCGTCGCCGGTCTTCTACCGCCGCCTGGTCGGCGAGTCCCTGGAACGCATCCGCGGCTTCCACGCCAGCCGCGTCCTCGACTTCCGCAGACTCCGTCGCGCGGGCCTGGTCGCTTGCGTCGGCGCCGCGGCGTTCGCTGTCGTGTGGTGCCTCTTCGCCGGCCAGATGCCCACGGCCTTCGCCCGCATCTTCCGCCCCTTCGACGACATTCCGCCAGTCGGCGCCGCGGCCTACACCGTCGAGCCGCGCGGCGGCGATTACCTGCGCGAGGAGAAGATCGACTTCTCCGCCGCGATCACGCGCGGCCAGGCCGCTTCGCTCACCTTGGAGTTGCGGGCCGACAATGGGACGACAAAGGCGATTCCGCTTGATCCAGTACGAGATGATCCGTCCTCGTTCCGTCTGGAGCTGGACACGGTGAGCATTGGCCAGGCGTTCCAGGACGGCTTCGATTACCACGTTTATGGCGGCGGGACGTGGAGCGCGAAATATCACATCCATTTGGGGCCGCGGCCGCTCATCACCGCCGTCGATACCGCAGTCTATTACCCCGCCTACATGGGCGTCCCCGAAGCGCACCCCACGCCGCGCGAGGCGTCCGAGATCATCGGGCCGGAGGGCGGCGCGATCGAGGTGATTCTCCAGGCCGAGGGCCGGATCCACGAAGGCGAGATCCAGCGGCTCAAACCCGCTGTCCGCCCGGTCCCTCCGGAAAAGCAGACGCCGCGGGTCTGGTTCGAGGACGCGCCCCCGGCCGGCGTCCCAGCCGCTTCGGTGGGCGGCGTCTGGAATCGGGAGAAAAAGGGCAAGCAGGCAGTCCACACGGAGCCGCCGGTCGTCGGGCCGCACGGCCACTGGTTCCAGGACGACCCGGCCGGCTTCGACGTTCAGCAAGGCGAAGCGCTGTTCGCCGATGTGTTCATTGATCCCGCGGCGCGGCCGGACGAAATCCTCCTCGAATGGAACGACGGCAAGGGCTGGGAGCATCGCGCCTACTGGGGTGTGGACCTCATCCAACAGGGAAAATCGGGCACGGAGTCCCGTCATCCGATGGACAAGATCCCGGAAGCTGGCGGCTGGGTCCGCCTGGCCGTCCCCGCAGCGGCGGTCGGACTGGACGGCAAGAAAGTCTTCGGCATGGCGTTCAAGTTGAACGGCGGCCGCTGCTGGTGGCGCAAGGCCGGCGCGGTGCGCGTCACCGAGTCGAGCTATCAGGTCGATCAGACGTTCGCGATGCACGAGGACGGGCCGGGCCGCTGGATCGGCCGGATGCCTCTGGTGGGCCGGGGCGTATTCCGGGCCGAGCTGCGCAACGAGCAGAAGGCCGCCAACAAGCCGATGTCGGAGCTGCGTTACTCCGCCGTCAAGGATCTGCCGCCACAGATCGTCCTCCAGCAACCGGACGCCGAGCGAACGTTGAGTCAGCCGCAGGCGATTCCGATGACCATGGCCGCCTACGACGACTACGGCCTGGCCGACGTCACGCTGTTCTACCGCACCGACGAATCGAAGCCTTATCAGAGCCGTGTCATCCACCACTTCGACAAGCCGGAGCGCACACAGACCATCGTGGCCGCTCTGGATGAGGTGAAGGAGCTGAAACCGGGCCAGACGCTGCATTACCATGTGCAGGCATCCGACCGCAAGGATCAGACGGCCCGGCGCCGGACAAGGATGCGACGGTGACGATCAAACCCGACGACCCCAACGCCGCCGACCGGCAGGAGGCCGCGCTCGACAAGACGCAGGACACGTTCCACGATCGGTTGGTGCAGCTGATCGCCGAGCAGAAGAAGGTGCAGGTCAACGTCGAGAAACTGACCGCTCAGTACGCCCCGCTGGCCGAGAAGGTCCGCAAGGACCAGGAGGCCGCGCCGCCGACGCCGCCGGCCGACCCGACCAAGCCGCCGCCGCCGCCGAAGGAAGGCCCCAAGCTCGATCCCGAAACGGCGAAACAAATGGCCGAGCTGCAAAAGCAACTTTCCGAACTGGCGAAGGAGCAGGACAAGAACACGCAGACCGCCTCCCAGCTGAACAACGACCTCGCCAACGCCGCCGCGCAGGCCGACCGCCTCAAGTCGCTGCCGCAGCCGCTGGTGCAGCAAATGCAGTCGTTGCAGCAGGCGTTTGAGCAAACCGCCGTGCATGGAATGCAGAACCTGGCGCAGCAGTTCAACCAGGGCGCCAACCCGCAGGCGGGGACGCCGAACCTGCCGGACATCCATCAGAAGTCCGACCGGCTGGCCAGCGACCTGGAGGGTCTCAAGAATCGTTTGGAGGCCATCGACGAGGCCCGCAAGGGGCTGCGCGACGATCTGGCCAAGGCGCTGGCCGACCTACAGCGGCAGATGCTCAACGAGAACGGCAAGCTGTCCGAGCGCGACTTGCAGGAGTTGCGCGACTTCCTCGCCCGGATGCGCGAGCAGATGAAAGATGTGCAAACACAGGAGGAAAACCTTCTTCATGACGCGGAGAACGGCGGCGACATGAAGGATCTGGAGCAAAAGCAGGCGGACCTTGACAAGCAGATGGAGAAGCTTCTGGACGCGGCCCGCCGGCTGCTGGACGCCAAGCGCAACCCGCGCCGTCGGCCGAACTTCCCCAACGAGCCGTACACGCCGGACGACGAGGAGAAGGCGCCGCCGAAGGACGAGGACGGCAATACGTCGCTGCCCAACGCCAAGAAGCCGGACGGCAAAGACCACTCCGGCGACAAGAAGCCGGACGACGCCAAGGACGACGACAAGGATCCGCTGGACATGCCGGCCCTGGGCGGTCCCCGACAGGTTCCCGACCCGCGCTACGAGAAGAAACGCCGGCCGGTGGAGAAGAAGCCGGGCGACAAGGACGACCCCGACGGGAAGCGCGACGATCTGGAATCCCACCAGAACGACCGACTGCGCAACCTAGACCTGGCGCAGAAGAGCATGGCGGCCGATCAGCAGTCGCTGGAGCAGATGCTGCACGGCCTGGAGCAGGCGCTGCAAAAGACCAGTCCGAAGGGACGTCCGCACTCCGGTCAGCCGAACGAGGCCGACGAGGCGATGGCGCAGTTGCAGGACATGTTGCAATCGCCGGCCATGCGGGCGGCGCGGGACATGCTCGGCCGAATGCGTCGGGCGCAGTCGGCCCAGGCGCGGCGTCCCGGTCAGCAGGGCCAGAACCAGGCCCCACGCCGTCGCAGAGCCAGGCTAGCGACACCGGCAACAACCCGATGGTCAACAGCGCTGAACTGGCGACGCTGCCGCTTGCCACGCAGCAGGCGATCCTCAAGCTGCCGCCGCGCGTCCGCGAGGAACTGCTGCAAGGACTGCGCGAACAGGGGCCGGACGGATACGGCCCGTTCATCGAGGATTACTTCAAGCGGCTAACGGAGTCGAAGAATCCTTGAAATCCTGATTAGCCGCGACGCGCAGCGGAGCGCTGGACCGGCAGCGCTCCGCTGCGCGTCGCGGCTAACCGAAATTGCCGCGCCCGCTCCGACGAGACCGATTGATGCCGCCGTTCGGCTTTCACAACCTGCTGATCTTCAACCTGGGCGAGGTTGCCTTTCTGTATCCCCTTGCGCTATGGATCGGCCTCCCGTTGCTGATCCCGGCCGGCTGGTTCCTCTACGTCTGGCAGCGCTGGAGTCTGACCAGCGCGCCGCGATCGCTCTGCGGCGTCCTGACGGGGTTGCGCGTCTTCATTTTGGCCGCCCTCTGCTTCTATCTCGCCCAACCGTATCGGAAGGAGGCGCCGGCCGCTCCGCCGAAGCCCGTCTTCGCGGTCCTCTTCGATCATTCCGCGAGTATGGAGCTGCCGGCCGGCCCCTTCGAGACGGACGACGATCTGGCGAAAGTCGCCGCCGCGGCCGGTTACACCGTCACGAACGGCGTCCCCGACCCGGCGACGCGCAACGCGCTCAACCGCATCGGCCGCTCCAAACTCAGCCAGACGGTGCTGACTCACGCTTCGCTCACCGGCGACGATGGCAAGGCGGCGACGTTCGCCGAAGCCTTATCGAAGAAATTCGACCTCCGCTATTACTCCTTTTCCTCCGACCTCAAACAGCTCGGCGTCAATCCCTCCAAACCCGACTTACCCGACCCGCCACATCCTGGAGGCAAGTCCACCGAGATCGGCGCCGCCCTCGACCAGCTGCGGGCGGACCTGGCGGGGCGGAAGGTAGCCGGCGTCCTGGTCTTCTCCGACGGGCAGAACACCGCCGGCCGCTCGCTGACCGAAGTGGGTCGGGATTGCGCCGACGCCGACGTGCCGGTCTTTCCCGTGCCGGTCGGCCCCGTCCGCCAGCTCCAGGACGTGGCCGTCGTCGGCGTGGACGCCCCCAGCACCGTGTCGGTCGGCGATACGGTGCGCGTCGCGGCGACCATCGAATCGAAGGGGTTCGACAAGCGAGTGGTGAAAGTCCAGTTGTGGGAGGGCGATCATCCGGTGAAGGATGAGGCGAACAAGGAAGTGGAAAAGGAGGTGACGCTCAGCGACACGGAGCAGCAGCACGTCGATTTGACGTTCAAGGCGACGAAGGCCGGCGCCCACTATCTGACGGTGAAGGTCCCGCCGCAGCCGGAGGAGCCGGACTATCTCCAGGGCAACAACGCCGACACGACCTTCCTCCGCGTCAGCGACGAGAAATTCAAGGTGCTGTACCTGGAGGGCCTGCCGCGCTGGGACTTCCGCTTCCTCAAGAACGCCATGCGCCGCGACAATGGTTTGACCGGCCGTGCGGCCAAGGAACCGGACATCGTCCTGGAGGCGGAATGGCGCCGGCTCTCCGCGCGGACCAAAAGGCCGCCCTGCCGGACACGCTGGATAAGCTGGCCGAGTATCACACGATCATTCTCGGAGACGTATCGCCGAAGTTGCTGGATGCGGCCTTCGTGAACTTGCTGGTCAAGGCGGTGCGCGATCGCGGCGTCGGCCTGGTCGTCGAGGCGGGGCCGCTCTCCATGCCGCACAAGTTCGACGACGCGCTCGCCGCCCTCCTGCCGGTGCGGTTGACGCACGGCCTCCCCGGCAAGCTGCCGAAAGAGACCCCGTCGTTCCACATCGAGTTGGCACCGGAGGGCCAGCTGCACGACGCCATGCGGCTGTATGACGACCCGACCGCCAACCAGAACGCCTGGGCGCAGATGCCGCCGTACTACTGGTGCGCCGCGGCCGAGAAGGCGTCGCCCGGCGCGACGGTCCTGGCGTGGAACCCGGTCGAGAACCAGACCGGCGGCAAGACGCCGCTGATCGCCCAGGGTTACGCCGGCCAGGGGCAGGTGCTGTTCATCGGCACGGACTCGACGTGGCTGTGGCGGCAGAACGTCGGCGACCGATTCTTCTACAAATTCTGGGGGCAGGCGATCCGGGCCGTGGCCCGCAACGACAAGACGACGCACAAGAAGAGCTGGCTGGAAGTGCGGCCGGTCCACGTTGAGCCGGGCGACGCGGCCCGAGTGGAGCTGATGGCCTTCGCCGCCGACGGCTCGCCGCGCGTCGATCCGACGCTTACGGTGCAGACGCAGTCCGGCGACGACATCGGCACGGTCGAGATGACCGCCGACCCCAACGTGAAGGGCCGCTACACCGGGAAATTCACGCCCAAAAACGCTGGAGAATATCGTTTGACTTACGCCCCGGACGGCGGTTCGCCGGCCGAGACGACGCTGCCGGTGGCTGCGGCCCCCGACGAATTGAAACGACCGAACCTCAACCGGGCGGCCCTGGAACAGCTGGCCGCCGATTCGCACGGCAAGCTCATCGAGCTGTACGATCTGGCGTCGGTCGAGAAGGAGCTGAAGGCGCCGCCTCCTCCTCCGCCCCCGCCGTCGCTGCCGCCGACCAACCCGTGGGACGAGGCGCTGCTCGCGCTGGGGATCGCCGTGCTGTATTCGCTGGACGTGGGACTGCGCCGCCTGGGGGGGTTGTCATGAGGTTGTCGCATCCCATCCCCCGTCTTCGGCCCACCGTGCTGACCGCGGCCGCTTTCGGCGCCGGCCTCGTCTTCTTGCTCGCCGCCTTCGCGTCTCCGGCCGAGGAGAAGAAGACCGACGCGCCCCTGCCGGACGCCGACGCCGCCCCGCTGACCGAGACGCGGGTCATCGAACGCATCAACCTCGCCACCGACAAGGCGCTCGACTGGCTGGAGAAAAAGCAGATCAAGCAAGGCGACAATACCGGCTCGTGGAACACCAACCAGGCGTTCAACGCCGTGGCGATGCTGGCGTTTTTGTCGAGCGGCCATACGCCCGGCCGCGGCAAGTACGGCGACGTGATCGAGGACGGCGTCCTCAAGCCGGGCGTGCTGACGCGCGGCAAGAAGTACCTGCTGTCCAAGGCGCTGCCGACCGGGTTCATCTCGTCCGGGTCGATGTACGAGCACGGCCTTGCGACGCTGTGCCTGGCCGAGATGTACGGCATGGACCCCGACCCGGAGCTGGAGGAGAAGCTGCGCAAGGCGGTGGAGCTGATTATCAAGTGCCAATCGCCGGCGGGCGGCTGGCGCTATTCGCCTTCGCCGACCGATCAGGACCTGAGCGTGACGGTGATGCAGGTGGTGGCTTTGCGGGCAGCGAACAACGCCGGCGTCCCGGTGCCGAAGGAGACGTTCGACCGGGCGGTGCAGTACGTGCAGGCGGCGGCGCTGCGCGGCGGCGACGGCAAGCCGGTCGGCGGTTTCGGCTATCAGGGACCGGGCAACTCGCCGCAGACCAGCGCCGGCGGCACGCTCTGCCTCCAGCTGCTCGGCCATTACGACGATCCCGCCGTCGCCCCGACCGTGGCGTTCCTCAACACGATCCCGGTGCGGTGGGGGGCGAACGACCTGCAGCAGAACGGCAAGGATCGGAAGGGGCCGGCCGTGCAGTACTTCTACTATTTCCACTATTATGCGATCCAGGCCTTCTACCAGGCCGGCGGCAAGGAGTGGAACGACTGGCACCCCGACGTCCGCGAGCTGCTGTTGGCCCACCAGGACAAGGACGGCAGCTGGGACGTACCGCCGGGGTCGTCCGAGGCCCAGTACACGCAGGGCGACCGGGTCTATCCCACGGCGATGGCGACGCTGATCCTGAACATCTACCGGCACTATTTGCCGGCGTATCAGCGATAAGAGATTTCACCGCAGAGAACGCGGAGAGCGCCGAGAAAAGACAAAATGAATCTCCAAAGGACCAATCTGCTTCCGCGCTTTTCTCTTGCTTTTCTCGGCGCACTCTTCGTTCTCCGCGGTGAAATCTCTTTCGCCGCGACCGGGTCGATCGCCGGGACCGTGGACAAGCCGGCGGCCGTGACGAAGGTGATCGCGATCAACCGCGCCGAGGACAAGCGCTACCCCGGCGAAGTGGACGCGAAGAGCGGCCGGTTCGCGGTCAAGGACCTGCCGCTGAACGCGACCTACGATCTGATTGTCGAAGCCGGCGATGCGAGCCTGGAGGGCGTCAACCTGAACGTGCCGCACTCGGATTTCGAGATTGAACAGCCGATGACGAAGGATGACGTGAAAGCGGTGACGGCGGCTGTCAAATCGCTCAACCCGTTCGAGAACAACGTCGAGGTGCTGACGGTCGTCGGCAACGTGCAGCACGCCGCGGTCCTGCTGAACAAGACGCGAACGACGCCGTTCGTCAATCAGGCGCCCGGCGAGATGATCTGGCGCGTGGAGGTGTGGCAGTTCGAGAAGCCGGACGAGACGTGGATCAAGGACCGCAGCGGCGACTTGTTCGTCGTTTTGCACCGGGAGCGATTGCAGAAGTCGGATTTCGAGAAGAAGTCGCTGACGCTGGACCCGACGCTGGGCGGCGTGGCGGTGACGGAGAAGCAACCGGACGTGGAACTCGGCAAGGTGGTCCTGCCGCCCAACGAGCGGGGCGTTCGGCTCCGCGACGCGGCGGTCGGGGGCAAGTGACGCGGCGGACGCCGCGAAACGGGGGAGGACGACCATGGCGGAAATCAATCGTCGTCGGTTCATCATCGAGGGGACAGTCGCGGCCGCGGGGCTGACCGGCCTGGCTGGAGCGCAGGCCTGGCCGGCGAACGGCAGCTCGGCACCTGCGGGCCGCCGCCGCGCCAGAACCCGACGCGGCAGACCTCGGCGGAGGGGATGCCGCCGCTGCCGCTGCCGGCCACGCCGCTGCGCCGCAGTGAACCGAAGGCCGAACCGGCGCCGCCGCTGATGATGGCCAAGCTGGAGTACGGCACGACGCAGGACTGGAACACCGACCCCGGCGACGCCGACAACCTGATGCGCCACGTCCGCGAGGCGCTCGGCCTGTGGTACGGTTGGAAGCACATGAACGTCGATGAGCTGGCCGCTCTGCACAAGGCCGGCCAGCAGTGCAAGATCCCGTCCCTCTACATCAGCGGCCACGAGGCGTTCGACTTCACGAAGGACCAGCGCGCCGCCCTGGTGCAATATCTGGTGGACGGCGGCACGCTGGTCGGCGACGCCTGCTGCGGCCATACGGAGTTCGCCGACTCCTTCCGCAAGGAAGTCAAGACGATGTTCCCCGACCGGGCCTTCGACCTCTTGCAGCTCGACCACCCGGTATTCCGGGCCTTCTACCGCTACGAGTCGCTGCACCTGATGACCTACCCGATGGGTGTGGAAACAACGACGGAAGGGCCGCCGGAAATGCTGGGCATGAACCTCGGCTGCCGGACGGCCGTGATCCTGACGCCGTGGGACATGAGTTGCGGCTGGGACAATCACACCCACCCTCGCGGGGCCAGGCTCTTGCCCGGCGACGCCGTCCGCCTCGGCATCAACCTCATCAGCTACATCGCCGCCCTGCGGCCGGTGGCCGAGACGCAGGCCGTCACGCGCCTCATTAGCGACCAGACGGATCGCCCGCGGGCGCAATTCACGCTGGCCCAGCTGCGGCACAACGGCGACTGGGATCCCGACCCCAACAGTACGGTGCAGATGCTGCGCTGCCTGGCGTCGGACTCGTCGCTGGCGGTGCAGTTCGGCGACCTCAAGGGGGTGGACGCGAAGGAGGAAACAATCGCGCACTACCCATTCCTGTACCTGACCGGCTTCCGCGACCCCGGATTGTCGGACGAACAGGTCGGCGTGCTGCGCCGCCACCTCCAGGCCGGCGGGTTCCTCTTCATCAACAACCCGTCCGGTTACAACGCCTTCGACCGGGCCGCGCGGTCGCTGGCCGCCCGGCTGTTCCCCGACCAGAAGCTGGCCGCGATCCCGGCCGACGACGGCCTGTTCAAGGCGCTGCACACGATGCCGACCGCCGTGGACCCGGAGAGCAAGCGGAAGGTCGCCGTCGGCAAGGACCGCCAGACGAACCAGCCGCGGCCAATCGAGTTGGAGGGCGTGCGGATCAAGGACCGGCTGGCGCTGGTCTACTCCAAAAACGATCTGGTGACGCAGCTGAAGCAGGTGAGCGACCCGTTCGGCAACGGCTACGACGCCGACACCTGCCGCCGCATGATCGTCAACGTGGTCGCCTACGCGCTCCAGAATTGAACGCGAGGGAATCATGAACATCGAAACGACTGCCTTCGGCGCGCCGCCGGGGCCGATTACCGTGGCGCAATGGGGCGCCATGGAAGGGCCGCCGCACTACGAGTTGGTGGACGGCCGGTTGCGGGAGAAACCCGAAGTGGCTTCCTGGCACGACATGCTCCTGTTTCAGCTGATAGGTTTCCTGGTCGCGCACATCAAACGGCACGGCTTGGGACAGCTCGTTGGTTCGACAACGCCGTTGGAAATCTCCGCCTTCCATGGACGGAAGCCGGACCTGTTCCTCATCCCGACCGACCAATATCACAGGGTCGGGCGGAACGTCTTCCACGGCGTCCCTCCATTCGCGGCTGAAATCCTGTCGCCGACCACGGAGCAAGTTGACAGGACGGAAAAGCGGGACGAGTACGCACAACTCGGCATTGGCCAATACTGGCTGATTGACTTCCCCAACCGCGCCATCGAAGTCTATCAGCTGCGCGACCAGCCCGACGGCGGGCGGGCCTACGAGTTGGTCGAGACGGTGAGGGGAGACGTGTTCCGGCCCTCGCTTTTCCCCGGCTTAGAGATCCCGCTGGCTGAGGTTTGGCCCACCGAGTTTGAAAACCGCACGGACGATTGACCATCAGGAGACTATTTCATGCCGTCCGCAGGCATTGCAACGAAGGCCAACCCGCTGATGGGGGCCGGGGCGTCCACGACCGCGAGCGACCTGGAGGCCATTGCCCGCCTCGGCGAGGCCCGCAAGAAGCTGAAGGAAGAGATCGCCAAGGCGGTCGTCGGCCAGGAGCACATCGTCGATCAACTCTTGACGGCGCTGTTCGCCCGCGGCCACTGTCTGATGATCGGCGTGCCCGGCCTGGCCAAGACGCTCATGGTCCGCACCATCGCGTCGGCCATCGACCTCAAGTTCAACCGCATCCAGTTCACACCCGACCTGATGCCGTCCGACATCACCGGCACCGAGATCATCGAGGAGGACCGCTCAACCGGCGGCCGACAGTTCCGCTTCGTCCACGGGCCGGTCTTCGCCAACATCCTCCTGGCCGACGAGATCAACCGCACGCCGCCCAAGACCCAGGCCGCCCTGCTCCAGGCGATGCAGGAGAACGAGGTGACGGTCGGCGGCCGGACCTACCCGTTGCCTTCGCCGTTCTTCGTCCTGGCGACGCAGAACCCGATCGAGCAGGAGGGGACGTACCCGCTGCCGGAAGCGCAGCTCGACCGCTTCATGTTCGACATCCGCATCAGCTACCCCAAGCCGCACGAGGAGCTGGAGATCGCCAAGGCCACGACGGCCGACGTGATGCTCAGCGCGAACAAGATCCTTACCGGGCCGGAAATCACGCAATTGCAGCAGATCGTCCGCAAGCTGCCGGTCAGCGATCACGTCGGCATGTACGCGGTGAACCTGGCGCGCTCGACGCGGCCGGAGGACGAGATCGCGCCGAAGCTGACGAAGGACTACGTCAACTGGGGCGCCGGCACGCGGGCGGTGCAATATCTGGTGCTGGGGGCGAAGGCGCGGGCAGCCATCGCCGGCGAGTACAACATCACCTGCGCCCACGTCCGCGAAGTGGCGCCGCTGGTGCTGCGGCACCGCGTCATGGTCAACTTCCACGGCGAGGCGGAGGGTATGACTTCGGACAAGATCGTCAAGCAATTGCTGGAGGCCGTGAAGGAGCCGCGGCCGGAGGATTACAAGTAGAAACTCACCACAGAGTCACAGAGATCCCAGGGAGAAGAAACACCGATCTTCTCTCCGTGTCCTCTGTAACTCTGTGGTGAGTTTTGCGGATGAGAACATGCCAACTGACGCACCCTACAAATACCTGGACCCCGTGGCGCTCAGCCGCCTCAAGAACCTGTCGCTGGCGGCCAAGCACGTCATCGAGGGCTTCTTCGCCGGGCTGCACAAAAGTCCGCACAAGGGCTTCTCCATCGAGTTCGCCGAGCACCGCGAGTACACGCCCGGCATGGACCCGCGCCACGTCGATTGGCGCGTCCTCGGTCGCCGCGACAAGCTCTACGTCAAGCAGTACGAGGAGGAAACCAGCCTCCGCTGCTATCTGCTCCTCGACAAGTCCGCGTCGATGGGCTACAAGTCCGACGGCGCGGCCCTGTCCAAGCTGGAATACGCCTCGTTCCTCGCCGCCACGCTCGCCTACCTGGCGGCGTTCCAGCACGACGCGGCCGGACTCATCACCTTCGACAGCGGCGTCCGCGATCAGATTCCCGCCCGGCAGAGTCCGGGACATTTGCGCGTGCTGATGGAGAAGCTGCAGCAGACGCAGGCGGGGGCCGAGACTTCGCTGAGCAAGGTGTTTCATGAACTGGCCGAGTCGCTGAAGCGGCGGGCTTTGGTGGTGATCCTGTCCGACCTGTTCGACGACCCCGCCGAGCTGGTCGGGGCGCTCAAGCACTTCCGGCACAAGAAGCACGAGGTCATCGTCTTCCAGGTGCTCGACCCCGCCGAACTGACGTTCCCGTTTGACGACGTGACGCGGATCGAGGATATGGAGACGCGCCGCGAGATCACCAGCGACCCACGCGCCTTCCGCAAGGCGTACCTGGACGAACTGAACAAGTTCCTCGACGCCGTGCGCGGCGGCTGCCGATCCGCCAATATCGACTACACGGCCGCGCAAACCGACCGCCGCTTCGACGAGTTCCTCGGCGCCTACCTTGCCCGACGCCAGGCCCTGCTGCATTGAACCGGAGTCCGCCGTGAATGGTTTTTTCAATTTCCTGGCGAACCGGCTGCCGCTCGGCCCGCTGTCGTTCCAGATCGGGCCGGCCCTGGTCGGCCTCCTGGCGGCGCTCATCCCGCTCGTCATCCACCTGAGTCGGTCGCGCCGCACCAGGAAGATGCGCTTCTCGACAACGCGCTTCTTCACCGACCAGTTCCTGCGCTCCTACCGCATGAGCCGGATACGGGAAGTCCTCCTTCTGGCCTGTCGTATGGCCCTATTCGCGCTGCTTGGTTTCGGCCTGTCCCAGCCGCTGCTGTCGGCGCCTGCCCTCGGAGCGCTGCGGTCGGGAGGGCCGCGCACCGTCGTCCTGGTGCTAGACGACTCGGCCAGCATGGGCTACGTCGAGGACGGCGCGACACTGCTCGACCGCGCCCGTGAGTCGGCAAAAAAGGTGATCCAGGGCCTGCGGCCGGGCGACAGCGCCTCGGTGATCCTGGCCGGCCGGCGCCGACGGGCCGCTGGCGCTCTTCGACCGGCCGACCGGCCGCCTCGACGACGTGACGCAAGCGCTGGACGGAATCCGGCCGTCGGGGCTGAGCGCCGATCTGACGGAGGCGATCCCCGTCGCGGAGAAGCAGGCCCGCGGCGCCAACGCCGACGCCAAGGAAGTCTACGTCTTCAGCGATCTGCAAGAGACGAGCTGGCCCGATCGGCCGCTGGAGAGCGATCCCGGCGGGCCGGCCCTTGTCGTCGTACAGGTGCGGCCGAAGAAGCCGGTCACGAACGTCGGCGTGACGGCCGTGCAGTTCAATTCCGGCCGGCCAATGGCGGGGGCGCCGTTCGCCGTGCGCGCGAAGGTGAACGTCGCCGGCGAAGGCGGCGAGGCGCCGGAGGTCAAGCTGTTCGTGGACGACAAGAACACGGGCGACGCCAGGGAAGTGGGCCGGCAGAAGGTCGACACGGCCCAGGGCGGCCGCTGGGCGGACGTTTGGTTCCACACGACGTTCGCCGAGGGCGGCTGGTACTCGGGCCGGGTCGAGGTCGCCGACGCCGCCTACCCGCCGGACAACGCCCGCTATTTCGCGGTCGAGGTTCCGGCGTCGGTCAACATCCTGGCCGTGGACGGCGGCGCGTCGGCCGTGGAACGCGAGGACGCCCTGTTCTTTCTCCGCCGCGCTCTGACGGTCGCGCCCGAAGGCCAGAAAAGCCCGGTCACGGTGGACACGTCGACGCCCGACGCCCTCGCCGGCAAGGATTTATCGACTTACCCGCTGGTTATTATCGCCGATGTGGGGCGGTTGTCGCCGGAGGCCGTTACGAAGCTGGAAGATTACGTGGCGGGCGGCGGCAGCGTCTTCTTCTTCCTGGGCGCCCGCGTCGAGAAGGACGCTTACAACAGCGATCTCCTTGGGCCGGGACGACGCGACGGCGGTCTGCTGCCCGGCCCCCTGGTGCGCTGCCAGGGCGTCGTCGCCCCGGTCCAGGATACGCCCGACGTCGCCTTCGTCGGCGCGGTCGATTTCAACCACCCCGCTCTGGCCCCCTTCCGCGACCCCGGCTTCGCCGCGCTCGTCGGGCCGGCCGTGTCGTTCAAGGCGCTGTGGCAGATCGACGCGCCGCCTTCCTCCGTGTTGATGAAGGCGAGTACGGGGGCGCCGCTTCTTTGCGAGAAGACCGTCGGCAAGGGCCGCGTCCTCGTCTTCACGTCGTCGCCGGATCGCTCCTGGACGAACTTCCCGATTCGGCCGGCGGCGTACCTGCCGTGGACGCACCTGCTGGTCGCGTACCTGACGCAGGGGCCGCTGGCCCGCGACGCCTTTCACCTGACCGGCGACGCGGTCGAAGTGACGGCCGAGGGCGGCGAGCCGTCGGGGCCGTTGCTGGTCGAAAAGCCCGACAGGCGAACCGCCGCCGCCCACTGGAACGACACGACGCGGGCGATGGAGTTCGCCGAGACGGAACTGCCCGGCGTCTACGTCGTCAAGACGCCGGACGGCAAGACCGTCGGCAAGTTCGCCGTTAATACGGAGAGCTATGAGTCGAGATTAGTGTACCTCGACGACGTGCTGGGCGGCTCGCCCGGAGGCGGGGACCGGCGGGCGAAGGTCGAAGCGGGCTTGAAGAAGTCGCGGCTGGTCAACCGGCCGTTGGCGGCGTTCGTGGACGACCCCGGCGAAGCAGGCCCCGCCGGCGGACTCGGCGATCCGAACGTGTGGGTGTGGGTGCTGCTGGGCGTGCTGGTCGTGGCCGTGGCCGAGCCGACGCTGGCCAACCGCATCAGCAGTCTGCTCTACTCCCGACCGCGGCCGGCGCCGGCCTTCACGTCGGAGGCGCGGACCCCCGAGGCGTCCTCCCAGCCGGAGGTGAGCGTCCCATGATGGTTCCTCTGGCTTCCCTTGGTTTCGAGCCGTACCTGTTGCTGTTCTCCGTCGCCACGGCGGCGGGGGCGGTCGCCGGTGCAGCCTTCGGAGTCCTGATCGGCCGTCTCAAGGTCACCGCCTGGCTCAAGGGAGGGGCGTGCCTCGTCGCGATTGGACTGGCTTTCCTCCTGGCGCTGGCCGCGCAAGCGCTCGCCGGCCTCGCCTGGCCGGCGCTCGGCGGCGGGCCGTCGTGGGCGGTGTTCGGTCAGTCGTCCGTCGGCTTCCTGTTCAGCTGGGGTCTGTGGGCCATGGTCGGCACCTATTTGCGGATCTTTGAACGCTCCGGCCGGCCGCTCGCCTGGGGACTGCTGGCGCTGCGCCTGGCGGGCATCCTGCTACTGATCGTGATCCTCGCCAACCCCGTCTGGAAGCATCAGAACGTGGACCCCGGCCGCGTGGTTGTGGTGCTGGACAATTCGCGGTCGATGTCGCTGCCGTGTCCCGACGGCGACTCGCGCTACGATCAGGCCCGTGGCGCGGTGGACAAACTCAAGCACGCGCTGGAGTCGCAACCCGGCGGCTCGCGCATGGCCGTGGACCTGTACGACATTACCGGCGCCCCGGTGGACTCTCCCCCTGCGGCGGCGACGGTGGACCAGACCGACCTGATGCACGCGCTGGACGAGGCGATCCTCAAGTCTCGCGGCAGCCATCTCGTCACCGGCGTCGTGCTGGTCAGCGACGGCATGGACACGACCGGGCGGACGGATTTCCGCGCCTGGGGCGGCGAGTCGGTCCCCTTCTACGGCCTCGGCTTCCCCGACTCGGCCGGCGGCGACCTCGACCTGGCCGTGATTGCGACCGACGCGCCGAAAACCGCCCTCATCCATAATGAGCTGTCGGTGGCGACGACGGTCGGCAAGACGGCGCGGCCCCCGCGGACGCCGTGGTTTCGCTCAAGCTGGGAACCGTCGTTCTCGCCTCGCAAAAGGTGCATTTCGACCCCGGCGAGCAGAAGCAGTTCGTCGCGCTGAAGTACACGCCGGACCAGGCCGGCGACTTCGTCTTCACGGCCTCCATCGAGACCGACGCCGTCGAGCCGTACCTCGGCAACAACGCCGCCCAGTTTCCGATGCGGATCGACTCCGACCCGATCCGCGTGGCCTACGCCGAGGGTTTCCTCCGTTACGAGTCCAAATATCTCAAGGAGCGCCTCCGCGACGACCCCGACGTGACGCTCGACGCCGAGGTCCGCCGCGACAACCCCGACGCCGGCGACGCCCGTTCCGAGTTCCTGACCGACGAGCGCCTGAAGCGCACCGACGTGGTGATTCTCGGCGACATGGAGAGCAAATACCTGTCGCCGGCGGAGTATCAGCGGCTTCTCCACTGGCTCGATGAGAAGAAACATTCGCTGCTGGTGCTGGGCGGCTACAAATCGTTCGGAGCGGGCGGCTTCCGCGACACGCCGCTGGCCGACGCTCTGCCGGTCGTCTTCGCCGAAGGTCCGTCCTCCCAGAGCGAGGAGCCGGTTCATCTGCGGCTGACGGATCGGGGCCAGGGCCATCCGATCTTCACGCTGTCGGGCGACCGCGTCAAGGACGCGGAGACGTGGGCCGG
This sequence comes from uncultured Planctomycetaceae bacterium, assembly GCA_963771935.1. Classification (GTDB taxonomy): domain Bacteria; phylum Planctomycetota; class Planctomycetia; order Gemmatales; family Gemmataceae; genus UBA4732. The sequence continues at coordinate 429,778 of CAVYVK010000003.1, forward strand.
GATGCCGGCCTTGCCGGGCATGTGCCTGGTGCAGCGCGTCAAGCCGGCCGCGGAGGAGCTGGCCGTCAACGCGGCCGTGTCGATGGACGGCAAGCCGGCGGTCGTGGCGGCGGCGCAGACCGCGCCGGGCGGCGGGCGGGTGCTGGTGCTGACGATCGATTCGACGTGGATGTGGAGCCGGCTGCCGCGGCTATTCGGCCAGGCCGACACGCCGTACAATCGATTCTGGAGTCAAACGATCCGTTGGCTGGCCGGCCGCGACCACGAGGACAATCGGCCGCTCCTGACCGTCTCCACCGACCGACCCTATTACGACCTCGGCCAGCGCGTGAAGATCCGTTTGGTGCGGCGGTCGCGGGCCGACGTGGACGTGAGCCAGGCCAGGCCGTCGCTGGAGATCATGGGGCCGGACGGCAAGGCGTTGCCGCCCGATCAGACGCCCGTGCCGGCCGCCGGCTCCGGCCAGCCGGACGTTTTTGCGGCAGAGTTCACAGCGGTCGCCGGCGGCCGCTATCAGGTGAACGCCGTGCTGACGGCCGAAGGCCGGCCGCTGGCCAACCAGACGGCGGAGTTCTTCGCCCAGGGGCCGGACTCCGAACTGGCCGACCGGCGGACGAACATCGGCAACCTCAAGGCGCTGGCCAAGGCGCAGCCGGACACGGTGTTCACGATGGACCAGGCGGAGCAGCTGGCGAAGTACATCAAACGCCAGGAGCGGATGGGGCCGGAGCAGCGCACCGAGTTTTGGAACTCGCCGCTGCTGTTCGCGGCGTTCCTGGCGTGCGTGTCGGCGGAGTGGTTCTTGCGGCGGTGGAACCAGATGGTGTGACCACCACTGGTTCGGTGGTGCAGCAGAAATCCGAAACGGCATACGATGTTCAAGTGAAGCGCGCCCCCGGTCCTTGAACATGAGAAACGGATACCCAAAGGCCGCTGTAGTCTGGCGTGGTGCCATTCTAGGTGGCTTGGCACATGCAATTATGGCGGCTGAAAACGCGTTCTACGGTCTTTCTAGGTCGTGGATCGGAATGGATTATTTGGCGGATAATCAGCAGGGACAATATGGTGCAATTAGTTTCGAGGGCCCGCTGGTTGTGGCAACATTTTTCGATTCTAAAAGTCCTCGAAGGCCCTACCATCGTCGCAAGAGCTACGATCTCCGCCGGCTGTTCCGGCGCTGTCCTCCCTGCCATCGTTGCCTGTTGAAAACGAGACCGAACCTGGCACCCGAACTGTTTGAAGAAGGAGTCCGTTGTGCAACAACGGCGTTCTGGAATGTCGGCGACCTTCTGACGGCCGCCGATCCTTGGGAGGTTGTGCTGGAGGAAGGCGCGCGTCTTGTCCACACCGAATTGATGGAGGACATTGAGGAGGCATTGGGCGAATGGCAAGTGGAGATGGACATGAAGCCCGGACAGTTACTCCTTGCTCGGTCGTTGTTTGATCGCAAGATGGCGAAACCTACGGGCATAATCGATCTGACGAAGGACGAAGTCGCGTTTCTTCGCTCTACCTCCGAAAAGCCGAGCGACGAAATGTGTGATGAGGAAAGAATGACTGCTTGTCGTCACCAGTTGGCGGCACTTGGAGTTCTCATGCCTCCTTGGGGTGGGGGCTGACGCCGAAATAAGCGCTGCCGTTCGAGTCGTGGCTAACCGGATCACAGCAATCGCATAACGGATGAATGAGGCAATCACCATGAAATCGACGGAAGCCTATCCGCTGCTGCTGGACGCGCTGCACGAGGTCCGCGCCCAGTGGCGTCGCAATAAGATCATGGAAGGTGCCTTGTTAACGGTGGCAGGGGCGGCCGTCGTGGTGACGGCGCTGGTCGCCGCCGACAACCTGGCTGCGCCGGGTCCAGTCGGCCGGTGGGTGCTGGCGACGCTCCTCTGGGGCGGCCTGGCGGCGGCCCTGGTCGGATTGGTGCTGCGGCGCGTGTGGGAGGACCGGCGCGACGACTTCTTCGCGGCCCTCGTCGAGCAGAAGCACCCGGAGCTGCACAACCAGCTCATCAACGCGCTGCAGCTCGGCCGCGGCGACCAGCGCGGCTTCTCGCCGGGCCTCATCGCGGCCATCATCCACGACGCCGGCAAGACAACCGCCGACATGGACATGGGCGACAGCGTCGATCGGCGGCCGGCCCGCCGCGCGGCCGTCCTCGCGCTCGTCTCGCTCCTCGTCGTCGCCGGCTACGCGGCGGCCTTCACGCCGCAGTTCGCCACAGGCTTCGCGCGCGTCCTGTTGCCCTTCACCGATCAGGCGCCCTACACGCGGTCCCATATCAAATCCGTCGATCCGGGCAAGCAAGAGAGCCGCGTCATCGAGGGCCAGGACTTCCCGGTCGAGGCCGTGGTGGACCGCGGCGTTCCAGACTCCGCCGACTTGTTCCGCCGGGCGAAGGGCGGCGACTGGCGGCATGACACGGTCAAGGCGGAGGACGGCGCCGTCGGCGTGTTCCGCTGGAAGGGCGGCCCCGTCCTCGACTCCTTCGACTACTACGTCGCGGCCGGCGACGCTCGCTCCGAGGTCTTCCACGTCGAAGCGGTCAAGCCGCCCCACGTCGAGAAGCTCGCGCTGACCTACGCCTACCCCACATACCTTGGCCTGCCCGACGAGCGTGTCGCCGACTCCGCCGGCGCCGTCACGGCGACCGCGGGCACGACGGTGACGGTGGAACTGCACGCCTCCAAGCCACTTCTCGAAGCGGAGCTGCGGCCCGAGGTTCTCAAGGAGGGCGAGCAGGGAACGGTAATGGATCGATCCATCCCGATGGAGAAAGGCGGCGACGACCACACCTGGGTCGGCTCGTTCGTCCTGTCCGCGCCCGGCGCCCACCTGCCGGACGGCACGCGCGGCCGGGTGTTGAGTCGGCCCGTGGCGTACCGGATCCACATGGTGGATGACGAGCGCACGCCAAATGATTCAGCGCCGACCCCGATCACGGTCGTGCCGGACCTGCCGCCGCGGGTGCTGCTGTCCGGGCCGAGCGAACCGCCGACGGCGGATGCGGTGGTCGCTCTGAACCTCCGGGCGACCGACGATCACGGCCTGGCCGGCGTGCATCTGATGTACTCCGCGAACGGCGGCGAAGCCCAGGAGCTGGCCGCGCCGGGCCGCCGGTTCACGGACAAGCATCACGATCAGGAGCAATGGCACTACGCATGGAAGCTGGCCGATTCGGGTCTGAAGGCGGGTCAGCGCGTGGAATACTGGGCCGAGGCCGCCGACCACAACGACGTCACCGGGCCGGGCGCGACGAAATCGCGCCGGCTGTCGTTCCAGGTGGCGGAGGCGGAGCCGAAGGCCGCTGACCTTCAGCTGAACGTGGACACGCTGGAAGACCTGCTCAAGCGGCAGCGAGTCAACCGCAAGCAGACCGACGACAAGGCGCCCTTCCAGGATCTAGTTAAGGAGCAGGACCGCATCCGGCAATCGTCGGCCCAGGTCGCCCGGACGATGGAGGATGCGCAGACGCTGGCCGCGCCGATCGCCCGCCGCCTGAACGACCTGGCGGCCGGACCCATGGCCGACGCCGTTCACCTGCTGGAGTCGGGCCGCGACGCCGCTGACCTCGCCAAGCAGGGCGAGTTCCGCGCCCAGTCGCTGCCCGTGCAGGACAGGATCATCGCGGAGCTGGAAGACCTGCTGGCGGCCCTCAAGCGCCTCGCGCGAAATCAGCAGGCCCGCGAGGAGCTGAAGCGGATCGAGAAAAAAGACCCCGAAGCGTACAAGAAGCTGACCGGCGTCCTCGCCGACACGATCAAACACCTGGACGAGTTGCTCAAGGACGAGACGCAGGTCGCGGGCAAGTTCGAGAAGCTGCCGACCAAGAACCCGAACGACCTCAAGGGCGAGGAAGGTCTGAAGGCGCTTCAATCGCTGGAAGACCTGGCCAAGCGGACGCAGGCCTGGTCGAAGGGGTCCGTGGGCGAGCTGCCGAAGCTGGCCGAGGGGTTCGTCGATGATTTCGCGGTGCGGAAGGACGCCAACCGCATCTACGAGGAGGTCGAGAAAGCGGCGGAGCGGGCCAAGGCGGAGACGATCCCGGTGTCGGCGGAAGACCTCGGCTTCATGCTGGGGACGAAGATGAAGGAAGACCTGGAATCGTGGCTGCCGAACGCGCCGGACAACGCCAAGTGGCTCTTGGAGGATTCACCGGACGGTAAAAGTCCGAAAATCCCGGAAATGCCGCTGCCCAAGAGCCTGGAAGACATGATCGGCGACCTGTTGCAGAAGGCCGACGAGTTCGACAAGGACGCCGACGACGTGACCAACTCGTTCGCGGGCAATCTGGACCAGGCCGGCTGGGGCGTGTCGGACGGCCCGATGGCCAGCTTCTCGGCGAAGGGCAAGACCGGCAACGACCTGCCCAACAGCAACGAGCTGAACGGCCGCTCCGGCGACGGCCGCCGCGGCAAATCGACGGGCCAGATGGTCGGCGACACGTCGCGGTCGCTGCCGGGCCGGCCGACGCCGGCGCGGGTGGACGACTCGAAGTTCGAGCCGGGCCGGGTGAAGCAGGAGGGCCACGAAGACCCGAACGGCGCGACCGGCGGCGGCAAGGACTCCGGCGAAGGCCGAATCGGTTTGCAGGGCGACGCGCCGCCTCCGCCCGAGTACGTCAAGGACATGCAGCGGCTGAGCGCCAAGCAGGCGGGGCTGCGCGAGAAGGCGGAAAAGGTGGCCAAGAAGCTCGACACGACGAGCGTGTCGGCGACGCGGCTGAACGAGAGCATTGAGCTGATGAAGTCGGTCGAGAAGGACTTGGCCGACGGCCGTTACGAGGACGCGGCCCGCAAGCGCCGCGACGCGATAGAGAAGCTGCGCTCGGCGCTGGACGACGTGGACCACGGCATGGCGGAGGCGGTTCACAAGGCGCAGGATCTGCCGCCGGAGCTGCGCGGCGAGCTGCTGCAGTCGTCGGAGGAGGCGTACCCGCCGGGGTACGAAGGGCTTCTTAAGAGCTATTACAAGTCGCTGTCCGCGGGGGACAAGTAATCGAGCCGGCCAAAGCGATCATTACAGAAGTTTGCGGAACTCGTCGTTCGTAAGGCCGGCGTCTCGCACGATGTGGCCCATCGTGATCGTGTGGACCGGGTTGTGGCGTGCGATGCTCAACAGCCGCGTCCCGTCGGTCATCAGGACGTGCCGGCCTTGGCGAGCTATCCGGAAACCAACCTTCTGTAGCGCTCGAACCGCATCGAGGTGATTGACGCCCGGCGGCTTGGGCATGGCTACACCTCGACTTCGGCCTGCTGCGCCCCCGTCGCCGCCTGGGCCAATTCCTGGACCACGGCCAAGTACTCTCGAATCGCGTCCGTGATGTTGGTCAGGGCTTCCGCGGCGTGGCCCCCTGGGAATGGCATCCGGGCAGGCCCAGCGCCGACACCGCAAAGCCTTCATCGGATTCTTCGATGAGGACTGTGTATTTCATGACAGTCTCCGGTAATCGAACGTCGGCCTTTCATGCGCCCGTCGCGAACGATCTGGCCAAGGTCCGCGCCACGTCCTCCGACAAGTCCACGACGACAAAGTACGCCATAGGGTACAGGTAGTCCTCGCCGCTGTCGTCGTTGACGCGGAGGTCGCCGTCTCTCTCAGCCTCCGCATCTGGGACGACGCGATAGACCTTGTGCATCTCCAGCGACGCGGGGTACTCCGCGTTCTCCACGCAGATGGCGAATCGAGGGGCAGGCTCCTTGGATGTTGCCATGATAATCAGTCCAGACAGGGACAAGGAGCCGACCCCGGCGAAAAACTTTCACTTCTCCAACACCACCGTCAGCTTCGGCCCGTACTTCGCCTGCTGATATTCCGATGCGTACATCTGAAAGCGCGTGTGGAAGCCTTCGTCGATGGCGCGGTCGGGAACGGGGACGATCGCCAGCCCGTGGTTCGCCGTCGCGCCGTCCCGCCACGCTCGCACCATGTCGGTCACGTCCAGCTGGTACTCCAGCGGCGGATCGACCGTGTCGGAACCCATGTCCGGCTTGACCACGACCGGCGGACTCGCCATCCCCGCATCGTCGGCCAGTGCGAACGCCTTGCCGTCCGCCCATGCCTTGCCGTCCGCCGGCTGGTTCCATGTCGCCGACGCCTCGTCCCATGCCGTCTTCAGCGGGAACGCGGAAACCTTGGTGTTCCCCTGGCTGCTCGGGTCCCATACGTAGAAACTCAACGTCGCCTTCGCGATCTTCGCGTTTTTGGGCAATTCGAGCTTGTCCAGGTCGAATCGCACCAGGAATGCGCCGCTCTCATCGCCTTTGGACACGGCGTTGCCGCGGGCCTCGGTGCCGAACTTGTGGTCCGGCTGCTCTCGGGTCGATCAGCGCGTCGCGCACTGCCTCGCGCCCTTGCAGGACCTTCGTTACGCCTGTTTCCGGCGACGGCGTGGCCGTCGAAGCTGCCGATCCGGCGGGGACCTCGCCGACCGAGACGTAACCGGGCGGCAGATGGGCCGGGTCGCGCGGCGGCGTGCGGAAGTCGATCAGCCGCCGCTTCGCCGGCGGGGCCGCGTCGGACAGCGCCGCGCCGACCTGCACCCGCAGCGCCCACACGTCCTGCGGCTTCAGCTGGGCGAAGTGCGACGACGCCCGCGTCCTCGCCGCCGGTGAAGCCCGTGCCCTTCCGCTCGCCCGCCAGGTGCAAGGATCTGCCGTATCCGCTCGCCCACCGCCCAGCGCGGCTGGCCCGTCGCCTGCGCCAGCAGCGTGAGATATTCCACGTCCTGTTCTCCGCGACGGTACGCCTTGAGCCGGATCGAGGGATCGGCTCCTCCTTCGCATCGCGGCCGGGGTAGAACAGCGACAATTCGTCGGCCTTCTTCCACGACTCGTCCGAGCCGATCGTCTGCCACGGCAGCACGCCGTCGGCGCCGCGCGACCAGGCGTCGAGCGACCAGCCGACCGGCTGCATGTTCGAGTCTTCGATGGCGTTGCTGCCGGCGTACTCGACCACGATCTCGCCGTTCGCCTCCTTGCGGTCCAGCACGATCCGCGGATACTGCCGCATCGCCGTGCCCACCACGTTGTAATCCAGCACGCCGTCCAGGGCGTCGCGCTGCCATTGCGGACGGGAAATGTCGCAACGAAACTCCAGCTTCGCCTTGCCCGGCGGCGCCTGGTTGATCCCCTCGTGCCACGCGGCGCCGAACCAGCGCAGCGCCCAGTAGTCCTGGAAGTTCGACGGCTCGTCTAGCAGCCACGGGCAGGTGCCGTGCGACCAACCGCGTTCCTTGAAGTTGTTTTTTCCGTTGAAGAAGCACTGGAACAGCGTGTCGTCCCAGTGCTTGCCGCGGATGTGTTCCGCGAACTGCCGCGAAACCTCGACGAAGTTCTTGCGGTAGCTGTCGGGGAAGGCGCGGTCGGCCCAGTAGTCGCCGTTGTAATTGCCCTCCATCGGCGTCGGCCAGTTCTCGAACAGCGGCAGGTAAAAGCCCTCCAACGGCACTCCCTTGCGCGGCAAATCATCGAAGGCGGAGCCGTCGAAATAGGGGCCGAAGCGCTTGTCCCACGCGGTCCAGTCGAGGCGCTTGCCGTTCCAGACAGGGGCGCAGCCCGCCTCCACGTCGCCGCTGTGGTGGTACGGCACCTTGTTCAGCACGACGCGATGGACCTGGGCCAGCCGATAATAGTCGCGCTCGTTGGCCGGCAGGCCATAGCAATTCATCTCCGGGATGAAACTGAGATAATCCGGCAGGGTAAAGTTCCAAACGTTCAGCGAGACGTTCAGCGTCAGCGTCTGGTCGCCGCTCTTCAGCGTCAGCTTGCCCTTGTGGTCGCCGGCCGCCGCCTCGTGCGGGACGTAGACCTCGACGTACATCGCCGCCATATCGAGCGCCGGCCGGATCGTCGGACGCCGGCACGTCCCAGCCATCGCCCAGCGGTACGATCGGATCGGGCAATGGGCCTTTTTTCGTATCTGGAATGGTGCGATACCGGCCGAACGTTACGCGGACCTTGTCTTCGCCGCTCGAAGGAGCAGCGTCGGCTGCACGCCCTTCGCGGCGCCGTGCAGAAGCACCTGGAAGCCGATGAATTCGTTGCGGGCGGCTTGCAGGCGGACCTCCTTCGTCTTCGCGTTCCAGAGGTGGTTGGCGACGAGATAGCCGTCCGGCCTGCTTCGGGATCATCTCGCCGGTGACGGGTTGCACCTTATCCAGCTCGTCAATGACGGCGATCTCCGCGTCGCCCAGCTTCGGCAGCGGGGCGGCGTCCGTGAACGGCGTCGGCGGCTTACCCGGCAACTCCTCCGGCCGGCGATCGGACACGTTCACCATCGCCTCGGCCGCGGATCCGACGTTACCTGCCCCGTCCACCGCCTTGACCGCGATCTTGACCGCGACGCCCGGCCCCAGGTCCAGGTCGCGCAGGTGCATCCGCACGCGGTCGCCCGGCTTGCCCGGCCAGCGGTATGAGATAACGCGGCACGTCCTTGCCGTCGACGGTCACGAAGAAGCCGACGGTCCCGGCCGGCCCCTCGTCCTTCGGCGTGACCCACGACAGCCACGCCTCGCCGGCCGGCAGGTCGGCCGCGTCGCCGCGCAGGTCCGTCGGAGCGGCCGGCGGCGCCTTGTCCTCGGCGCCGAGGTACGAACCGTCAGGTACGGCGCCTTGGCCGGCCCCGCCTCGCGGCTGTGGACGAAACGATTCGGCATGTGAATCAGCGTGAATTTGTCGCCGTCGCGCTTCCACTCCGAGCCGGTGTCGTCGAACAGCAGAAAGCCGTAGCTGACGCCGGCCACGCGGGCCGCCACGATCGACGGATCGACGGCCACTTTCTGCCAGCCGTCCTTGTCCGGCGGGAAGGCGTCGGCCATGCGCCAGGTCGTGCCGCCCTCGCCGAGCATCACGCTGCACAGGTCGCTGCCCGGCACGGTCCACGGCACGTCGGGGTAACTGCCGCCAGTTGTGACAGGAGCTGCCCTTCTGAGGGGCGTAGTTCGGAGGACGTGCCCTCGACCCACTCGGCGCCGAACGTGCCGACCGTGACGCGGTGCAGGATCGGTTCGCCGGCCAGATGCAGGTGCAGCGTGGCGCCGAGGACGACGCGGCCCTTGAGCGGCGCCGGATCGACGTCGATCAGCGACATTTCCTGGTTGGATTTGAGCTTGAGCTTGTCGGCGCCGCCGTTGTTGCCGTCCGCCTCCACGCCGACGTTGGAGAACCACGTATCGCGCGTCACCGGCGCCTTGACCGTCTCGCCCGCCGGCGGCGGCACGGCGTCGGCGAGCCGGGCGCCTGCGCCGCTGGATTGGCCGCCAGTCCGTCGAATACGGTCTTTTTGACCTCCGCGATCTTCTCCACCGACAACCAGCCGCGCAGCAGGTAGCCGCTGTTGCGCAGGTTCTCGGCCGTCGGGGCGGAGACCGGCGTCGCGCCGCCCTGGTCGGCCGTCGGGTGGACGTCGTTCTTTCCGAGCAGCGTGCCGTTCCAGTCGTCCGGCCGGCGCTTCAGGATCTCCTGTTCGTAGTCGATCAGCGGCAGGCCGCGATCCTTCGCCAGCTTTCGCAGCTCGTCATTGTAGGATTTGGCCAGCTCCGGCTTGCCGGGGTGCGGCGGGATCGTGGACAGGATGCAGACGGCGCCCTGGCCGAGGATGAGATCGACCGCCTTCTCCATGTCCGCCTTGTAGTCGGCGACGGGCCGCCCCTGCGAGGCGTCGTTGGTCCCTAGCATGAGGACGACGGCCTGCGGCTTGTAGGTCGTAAGGACGTCTTTCAGCGGCGGCATCTTGTTCTTGCCGCCGGCCAGCATCTCGTCGATGCGGACGCCGCCGCAGGCGGTGCAGGAGCGGCCGCCGTCGGGGTGGTCGAAGCGGGCGAGATACCAGCCGTCCGTGTCGTCGTCGGCGCCGGCGTGCATCCATTTCAGAGCGGCCTTGTCCTCGTCGGTCTGGCCTGCGCCGGAGCGCGCCCACTGGCCGTAGGGGTTGGCGTAGGTGATGGAATCGCCGACGTGGAGGACGACGCCGGGCCGGGCGTGCGACTTTGCGGCCACCTTCTTCATGGCCGCGGCGTAGTCCCACGGCTGTGGTAGGGGCGAGGTTACCTCGCCCCTACCACCGGCGGCCCGCGCGGCCGACCAAACGAACAAAAAGAGGAGGGCGGACGCACACCATCGTTTCATGACCAGGCTCCGCGAAGGAAGGGAGAGCGATCCGGCGGTGAGGCCAGATTACCACGGCGGCCGGCGGCGGTCCACTGGCGGAGCGAAAGAAAGGAATCGGCCTGGAAAGACCGCGTGGGCGGGGAAGGCGTCAAACGGCCCTTCCCCGCCCACGTCTGAAGCGCCCTGTTCAACGGATCCTTAAGGGACTGTCGAGTCGGACGGGGGCGTCGAGTCGGACGGGGGCGTCGAGTCGGATGGAGGCGTTGAATCGGACGGGGGCGTTGAGTAGGACGGCGTCGTCGCGTCGGAGGAAGGCGGCGGCGGCGCGTAGACCGTCTCCGAATAGGTAGGCGGCGGGCTGGTCGGAGCCGTGCTGGGCGGCGGCGGAGTCGGCGTCGGGCTGGTCGGGTAGGGCGGATACAGGTTGCCCTCCCCCTTCGGAAACGGCAAGAGGAGCGGCAGCATCGAACCCGACGTCTGCTGGCCGGGCGGCGCCGGGACTGGACTGAGCGTTTGGCCGTTGGGGCCGACCAGGCCAAGCCCCGTGCCGAACGTGGCCGCGCCGCTGCCGCCGGCGACCACGAAGTCCGTGCCGGCGGGCGGCGCAACCACCGTGCCGCCGGAGGCGAACAGCTCATCGACGGCTGCGATCCGGATGGCGCCGTCCTGCGGGGCCGGGGCGTTCATTGAGGCGCCGTCGTCCGGCACGATCGACAGCGTGACGTTGGTCTGGTTGGCGGCGTAGATCGCCGACTGGAGTTCGCCCACCATCATCTGCTGCCAGACGGCCGGGGCGGTCCCGGCGCTGTCCTGGTACAGCTCGCTTTGCAGCGAGCCGACCTGCGTCCCGTCCGGGACGAAACTGACAGTCAGGGAGGAGGGATTTGTGCGGTCTTCTAACCGCTCAAGATGGAGGGAATTCGATCGTTTCATGGGGAGTGAGCCTCTGGAACACGGAGGGAGCGTACGACGACGTCGTCCTTCGATCAGGCAACAGCAGCCTGCCTCTTCCTTTTCCGTTCTGTGCGAGTCTGCCCGGAAGAGAATAACCGCTCCAACCGATTATTCAACAACGAACCGAAAGAAAATCAGGGCGGGGCGAAGATTTTTTCAGCTGGGAGCATAAAATTCAGGCTACGACAGAATCTGACCCGAAAAGTCCGGGCGCCGCAAGGATCTTCTGGTGGAATTCACGGCTCGGCCTCGCGCCGGTGAGAAAGTGTTCCGGATAGGCAAGAGGGGAGAGGAGGACGATGTTGCCGACCGGGGAGCGAAAGGGCCGTCATGGGCAGCTGTTGGAGCCATCCTGAACGGTCGTAGCGCCGCCACGACATTCCGGCTCAGGAGTCGAACGGTCGGGAGGGGGACGGCGGAAGGGAAGTCGAGTGGATGGAAGAACTTGCGATTAGTACACCTGGCAGGGGCTCGAACCTGCAACCTTCGGTTCCGTAGACCGATGCTCTATCCAGTTGAGCTACAGGTGCTTACATTCCGCGGCCGACGCTGGAACGGCGCGGTGGGCGTGTGATGGTACTATACGGGGAGCGCCCAGCCGCGTCAACGGGGCGCCGAGTCGCGCGCCGCGGTGCGGCGCCCCGATTTCTCCTCCTGAGTTCCACGAAACCAATCGATCGACGGGAACCGAACTCCTCACGGCATTTCCCGTTGAGGAAAGGACGCGGCTGCGTTTATAATTGCCGTGTCCCATTATGGAGTCAACTCGTCGTTTGGCTTCGCGAGCGGCCCGGTCGGGGGCGTCTCATGAGTGCGGAATCCATCGAAGGGCTGTTTCTCAAAGCGCGGCAGGCCATCGAGCAGCGCGACTGGGGGACCGCCAAGATGATGTACCTCCAGGCGCTGGGTCTGAAATCGGACTTGCCGGATGTGCATTATGGACTGGCCACGGTGTACTTCCAGCTCCGCGAGCTGACCAGCGCCGCCCATCACTTCAAGGAAGTGACGCGCCTCGACCCGCAGCGGGTCGGCGCCTTTGTGAACCTCGGGGCCGTGCTGAACCTTCTCGATCAACTCGACGAGGCCGTCGTCGCCCTCCGCCGCAGCATCCAGCTCGACGCCAAGCGCGTCGAGGGGTACTACAACCTTGGCCTGGTCTACCGCCGTAAGGGCCAGACCGACCTCGCCATCCAGGCGTACCGCGAGGCGATCCGCCTCAACCCGCGCATGTCGGACGCCCATCTGAACCTGGCAAATCTGCTCTTCGAGAAGGAGCAATATCGCCAGGCGGAAACTAACTACCAAAAGGCGCTGGAGCTGCGGCCCGGCTGGGAGAAGGCCATCGACGGCCTGGAGGCGGCGCGGGAGGCCGCCGCCCTGGAGGAAAACAAGGGATCGTCGGGCCTGGCCGTCGGGTCGAGCGGCCGCATCGCCAAGGGCGGCGGCAGCGTCCTCGACCAGACCGTCGATCCGACCGTCCACGCCACGCTGTTGACGAACCTGCACCAGGGCGCCATCGACGCTATGGACGCGGGCCGCCTGTTGCAGCAGATTCTGGAGAGAGAAGTCGAACCCTCCATCAAGGACCTGTCGAGTTCTCTGCTGAACGCCGGCGCCGGCGGGGGCGGCGACCTGGACGAGTGCGTCAAGAAATTCGAGTCCGCCCTCCAGCACATGCGCGACACCCAGGCGGCGGTGGCCCGGCGCATCACCAAGCTGCGCGACCTGGAGACGCATTTCCCGTCGGACGAGGCGTAACGCGTCGGCCGCTCCGGATCGGTTACTCTGTCGAAAGCCATGCCAGACAGGGGAGCGGCGGTTCACCCCTCGCTTGCCCCATGACCGATTGGAGAAAACTCGCGCACGGGCCGTCAATCCGTGGGCCGAACCGTGAGTTCCAGGGTCTTGTCCCCCCGACGCACGGTGAGCGTGAATGGCTCGTCCGCTGCCAACGCCTTCCGCAACGGCCGGCGGAACGAGTCGAACTGGTCGTCGGCCTTTCCGCTCGCGTCGATCTTCTCGCCGCCGACGGCCGTGATCACGTCGCCCGCTTGCAGCCCGGCGGCGGCGAACGGCTTGTCCTTGGCGACGCCCTTGACCCGTACGCCGTCCGGGACGCGGCCGCCGTCCCCGTCCGCCGACACCTCGACGCCCGCCTCGGCGGGGTTGAAGAACTTGATGAAATTCAACGGATGGGTTTCTCCGGTGCGCACCACGCAGCGATCCTTGCCGCCGTGGGGAAATTCGACCTCGCGGGCGCTGATGAATACGCCGCCGGTCATGGTGGCGCAAGTGACCTTGCCGCTAGCGATAACGACGCAGTTTTCCAGTCCGCCATCGGCCTTGAAGTCCCCATCGCAGATGACAATGGAGCCCTCTAAGGCGTACACCTCGACAGATCCACCGCACGCGATAATCGCGAAATGCGCGTGAGAACGAAGCCGCACTGCGTAGCATCCGGCAATGATGCTCCACTTGCAGAGTGAGTGCGGACCTAGGTTGATGGTCTCGCCTCGTATAAGGTTGTTCCTCTCATATGCGGCCTTTACAGATGGGAAAATGACTTCCGTCGGTTGCATCGCAAGCACGTCATGGCGAGAGCTGCGCAGCGGAAGACGCGCCGATTCGAGAAGATTACGTGCGCTGGGATCTTGATCGGCGCTCTCAGCCGCCTTGGTCGCAATTTGGTAGACGGCCTCCCAACCTTTTCGGCCGTCCTCCGATCCCTGCCAGTGAACCAACCGGTCCACCACCTCGTCGATTCGGCCGTCCTTGGCCAACTCAAGCGCCTTGTCCAGCTCGTGGGTGGCGAGTTTGCGGTCAAGCGCCGACAGGATATCGACGGCGCGCCTTCTCACCTCTGCGTCCGACGATGCCAGCAGCTTGCGAAGGAAAGGCTTCGCATCCTCACGGTCCTTCAACTCGCGTGTGGCCGCTTCGCGGACATCGAAGTCGTCGTCCCCCAGCTGCTCGATCCAGCGCTCGATCTGCCCACGGCTAGAGACTTCCGTGGCCGGAGCGTCGCCCGTCGGTTGCTCACACAAGCTTGATCGACCCATGAGCAAGCCGAGCAGGGCAGCGATGGTGAGCGAAGGAAGGGGAGCAAGCTTCATGCGGTTTTCTCCAAACGCCTTCGGCCCCCTCGCAGGCGCAGCGCGGGATGCAACGGCGTCAGTATCGGGATGCGCGACCCGTTGAGTCGGTGATAACAGCGGGCCGGGGCCGAGACCCCGGCCCGCTGGCCTGTCTTTACGGTCCTTGGACGATCTGGTCGGTGATGGTGCAGTTGGTAAGCGTGTCCGTCGCCCCATTCTCGACGTAGCCGCCGTTGCCCGTGGCGGCGATGTTGTTGCTGACGGTGCAGCTGTTGAGTGTCAGCGACGAGGTGCTTCCGAGATAGAACCCGCCGCCCGTGCCTGCGCCCGCCGAGTTGTCCTCGATTCCGACGCCAGTGAGGGTGGCTCCGCCGCCTAACACATCGTAGAGGCCGCCGCCGTCCTGCACTCCGGCGTTGCCGGTGACCACATTGTCGTCGATCAAGCCGCTGTTCATGGAGAGGGTGCCGAAGTTCGCGATGCCGCCGCCTTGCTGACTCGCTGTGTTGTCATTGATTTCGGTGTACCCGTTGATGATGGCCGAGGCCGAAAACTCGTTGTAGAGGCCCGCGCCTACGAACGCATTGTTCTCGGTCAGGCTCGTTTGGCCAAGGATGGTGAGCGTCCCGACGTTGTAAATCCCTCCGCCGTACCCGCCGGCTTTGTTGTCTGTGATGGAGCAGCTAGTCACGGTCAGTGTCCCAGACGACGTGTTTTCGATCCCGCCGCCATCGTCCACGTTCGTCGTTCCGTTCTCGTAGATGTTGTCGTTGGCGAGCGAGAGGGTGCCGCTGTTCTGCACACCCCCGCCTTCGGCGATGCCGCCGGTGATCCCGAGGTTGCTGATGGAGCACGTGGTGTTCGCATCCACCGTGAAGATGCGGAACGTGGCCGCCGCGTTGGGGTCGCGCGCCACGGTGACGGATGACCCTTGCCCCGAGATGGTGATGTTGGCGCTGAGAGCCGGGAGTGCCGATTCCAGGGTGATCGTGCCGGATAGACCGGCGAAGGAGATCTGTTGGTTGCCCCCGGCCTGGTTGGCCGCGGCGATGGCCGCGCGAAGCGACCACATCCCGGAGTCATTCAGATTCATCACCACCGTGGGCACAATTCGGTCGCCGAGACGCTCGAGGTAGAGCGTCGTCCGGGGTCGAGGCTTCGGGACGGCGCGGAGCCGCTGGTCGGACTTCCACCAATTCCACGGATTCTTGAACCTGGTCATCCTCCTGGTGAAGAGAGAGCCGGCCGCCGACGCCGCAGCCGTGAGGCGGGTGTGCGGGGATTGAGTCCCGACAGCCTACCCGACCCAGGTACGGACCATGAGGATAATCGGAGAGTAAACGATTGCAACGGCCAAGGCAAGCAAATTCAGGGTTCGGCCGAGATAGTTTGAGGCCACAGCGTAATTCTATCGCGGAACAGGAGAAACAGCGGCCGGTGAGTGGGGTGAACGTCAGCAAGTCCCCGCGGCTACCGAGGGGTCAAGAGAATCGGAGTGGTTGTTTCTGGTATAACGGTGAATGGTATAGAGCGGCGCGGCGTAAGGCCGCCGGTGAAGCCACACCGACGGCCTTACGCCGCGCCGCTCGCCATTGGGTTCGTGTTCTTATTCGGTCGGCGCCAGCGGCAGGCCCGGCATGGCGGTGGCCTCCTCGGTCTTGCGATAGCCTAGGGCGCGCAGCACCTCCAGGACCTCGCTCCAGGTCGGGAACGGCCGGCGGTTGGCGCGCTTGTACTGGTCCATCGCCTTCATGAAGATGATCTCTTCGTCGCTGTACTCCTTCTCGCAGGTCGTGGGATCGACCTGGCGGCGCCGTTCGCCCTGCAAGCGTCGGTCCTTGCCGCTGCGGCGCTCGACGGCCACGGGAATCTCGCGCTTGCGGCGATCCGGCCGGCCGCGCCGGTCTTGGCCGCGGCGATCGGTGACTACGAATTCAGTGGCGGGGATCGGTTCGTCGCTCATGTCGGCGCGCCTCGTTGCAGCCACGAGCCGGTCGGGAGGAATGATCCGGTCGGCTGTGGCAATCCAGGGAAAAAACAAGGCCCTGCCGGAGTATAGCTCATATGCGGAAGATGACAAATTCTCCGGCGAAAATCGGCCCGACAGCGCGCCGGTCAGGTCCGATTCTTCCGGCGGCGCTCGTCCAGGTAGGCCGCCAGCGCCTCCCGCCACGGACGCAGTGGGGCGAGTCCCAGCCGTTCATATTTCGCCGAGGACAGCACACTGTAGACGGGCCGGCGCCGCCGCGCCGAACGCGCGGCTCGTGATCGGCGCCACCTCGCCTGTCACTCCCGCCGTCTCGAAGATCGCGCGCGAAATCGTACCAGGAACAGGATCCGGCATTGGTGATGTGATACAGTCCGAAGCGAGTCGTCGCCGTAAGGGCCGCGGTCGCCGCCGCCAGGTCGGCCGTGTAGGTCGGCGTGCATTCCTGATCGTGGACCACGCGCAACGGCTTCCCTTCCGCCGCGCGGCGCAGCATCGTCTCCACGAAGTTGCCGCCCTTGCCGCCGACGCCCCAGACACCGTACAGGCCGCAGGTGCGAAGGACGAAATGACGCGGACAGAGCGAACGAACGAAGTACTCGCCGCACAGCTTGCTGAGGCCGTAGACGCTCGCCGGGCCAGGAGCGTCCGTCTCCTCCCAGGGATGGCGGCGGGTTTCGTCCAGACCGAATACGTAATCGGTGCTGAAATGGACGAGCGTGCAATCCAGATCGTGGCAGGCCAGGGCCAACGCGCGCACCCCCCAGGCGTTGACCGCGAAGGCGCCGGCGGGATCTCCCTCGGCCCGGTCCACCAGGTTATAGGCGGCGCAGTTGACCACGCAATCGGGGCGCAGCGACTGTAGGGCCGCCCGCAGTTCCGTCGGCCGGGTCAGGTCGGCCTGTTCGCGCGTCCAGGCGACGACCTCTCCGCCAAGACGTGGTTGCAGGTCGCGGCCGAGTTGACCACCGGCGCCCAGAAGCGCGATCTTCATGCCGCCGTCCTTCCGCTAGAGACACGGACGCCACGGTTCTTGTAAAATGAGCCGACGCCTCTCCCCGTCCCAGCCAAGGGAACTCACCGATTATGCTACGCCAACGCCGCTTTGCCGTCGCCCTGCTCGTGTTTCTTCCGTCTCTCTTCGCAGGCTCCGTCCACGCGGCTGAGCCGTTCCGCTACCCGGCCGGCAAGATGCCGGATGGCGCCGAGTTGAAATACGTCAACGGCCTGCCCGTACTGACCGTGGCCGGCAGCCCGAACGAGATCGGCGCCGCGGTCGGCAGCCTCGCCCTCAAGCCGGACGCACGGATTCTGTCCTACCCGCGCGACCTGCTCAAGGCCGACCGGATCGACCTCGCCTGGCCGCTGTTCGTCTTCGGCGGCAAAGGCATGCTGAAACACTTCCCGGCCGATTACCGCACCGAGATGGACGCGATCACGCGGGCCTCCGGCGCCGACCCAGACGTGGTGATGATGGCCAACACCTTTTTCGACCTGAAAAATACGTTTGAATGCTCGGCGCTGATGGTCGAGGGGTCGCGCAGCGCGACCGGCGGCGTGCTGTTCGGCCGCAACCTCGACTATCCCTCGCTGGGCTACATCCACGAACACACGCTGGTGACGGTCTATCGGCCGGCCGGCAAGCACGCCTTCGTCTCGGTCGGCTTCCCCGGTCTGGTCGGCGTCCTGTCCGGCATGAACGACGCGGGGCTGTGCCTGGCGGTGCTGGAGGTCTATGACGCCAAGGACGGTGAGCCGCGCTTCGACGGCCAGGGCATTCCCTACGCGCTGTGCCACCGCCGGCTCCTGGAGGAATGCACGACCATTGCGGAGGCGAAAAAGCTGCTGGAAAGGTTGCCCCGCACCTCTCTGCTGAACCTGGCGGTCGCGGACAAAACGGGGACGGCGGTTTTCGAGGTGACGCCGAAGCAGGTGGTGATGCGGCCGTCGGAGAAGGGCGTGTGTACCTGCACGAACCACTTCTGCAGCGAGGCGGTGCGGCCGGCCGATTTCACGGACGTGGTCGATTCCGTCAACCGACTGGCGACGCTCGACCGGGTGCGGGCCGGCAAGCAAAAGCTCGGCGTCGAGGATCTGCATCGGCAACTCCACGCCGTCAATCAAGGCGATCAGACGCTCCAGACGATGGTGTTCGACCCGGAGAATCAGCGGCTGTACTTGGCGTTCGGCAAGACGCCCGCGTCGGCGGGAGAGCTGCACGAGCTGGACCTCGCTCCGCTGTTCGAGAAGGCGGCGAAGAAAACGGACTGATGGAACGGGACGATGGGTACGGTCCTGCCCGCGCCGGGACGTGTGCCGCTCTCAGGGGCAAGATCTTCGGCATGACACTTGCCTCAAGACGCTCACGTCGAGGGTGCTGAGAGGAGAGGTTTCAAGCTGAGAAACCTTCCTACCCTGAAGACTGGCCCCTCCCTTGGGTTCCCGCCGCCTCCTCATTCCCCCAGGAACGATATGGTCCCTGATAAGAGCCACGGAAGCGCCGTTGATGGACATTCCTCTTTGCCATCGGTCGGCTCGGCGGAGGCGGCCCGCGCCTGGCGAGCGAGTCTGCCTCCGGAACGGCGGCGTCGCTCCGACCTGCGCGGGGGACTGTTCTTCGCCGCCGGCGCCGCCGCCTACCTCCTGACGTTCGTGGGCGCGTTCCGCCTGCCGACGTGGTGGCTGCAAGCCGCCTGTCTGCTGGCCAATCCGCTGGCCATCGGCGCCTTGTTCGTCGTCGCCCACGACGCCTGCCACGGCAGCCTCGTCCGCACCGGCTGGCTCAACCGCCTGCTGGGCCGGCTCTCTCTCCTGCCCGCCTGGCACCCGGTCGCTTCGTGGGTCCACATCCACCACACGCTGCACCACCGCTGGACCAATTTCAAGGACCGCGATCCCGGCTTTTCGCCCTTCACCAAGGCGGAGTTCGATCGCTTGCCGCTCTGGCGCCGGCTGCAGGAGCGGCTCTTCCGCACGCCCCTGGGCGTCGGCGTCTGCTATGGGACCGACTTTTACTTCAGATATCTGCTATTCCCGCGAGGAATCTTCCGTCCGCTCCATCGTCTTGCCTTCCTCGCCGACCGCCTGCAGGTGGCCGGCTTTTTCGTTTTGCAGGTCGCCGCCGCCGCCCTGCTCGTGGTCGGGGCGCCGGACCCGGTTCTGCCGCCCGTCGTCCACGCCGCGGCGGTCGTCCTAATTCCGTGGGGATTGTGGGTCTGGTTTATGGGATTTGTGACATATAACCAGCACACGCATCCGCGACATGCCGTGGTACGAAGACGAAAAGGCATGGTCTTTTTACCGCGTCCAGCTAACCAGCACCGCGCACGTCGTCTTCCCGTGGCCGATCGAGCGGCTCTTGAACAACATTACCGACCACCCGGCCCACCACATCGACCCCGCTATACCGCTGTACGAACTGCCCGACAGCCAGCGGCGGCTGGAGCAGGACTGCTCGGGGCATGTTGTGGTCGTCCGCTGGACGCCGTGGGGGTACTTGCGAACCTGCGCCGCCTGCAAGCTCTACGACTTCGAGCGGGGCTGCTGGACGGATTTCGCCGGCCGGCCGACCGGCCCGCGCCTGACCGGCGCCGAGGCGGCCGTGGTCACATCCTGCGAAGGGGCCGATCAAGAGAGGGACGATGGGGGCGGCCTTCCTACCGAGAGAAAGGATGCGTCGTAAGTCCTTGTCCTATCGAATGCCCCTTGTAGGACTCGAACCTACAACCCGCTGATTAAGAGTCCGTCGATGTGCGGTTCCGCCGCCCGACGCGGCAACGACTTGCGGCGATCCTCCCCAGCGCCTTGCACCCGTCTTGCACCGATCGGGGGAACTTCCCGGAACCGGCCACCCGGCCGTCAGGCCACGTCTGCGTAGACGACGCGGAGGACGCCGAACACGGCCCCGGAGTCGTCCACGGCGCACCGGAAGGCCCGGACCCGGCCGTCGTCGCCGGCGAAGATCAGTTGCCACCAGAAGCAGGCCGACCCCGCGGCGGTCCTGTTGGCGGGGTCGGCCCGGTAGTCGTCGGCCACGGTCGGCAGCTGGGAATGCAGCTCCGTCAGGACGCGGACGCGCTCGCCGCGGGAGAGGGGGGCGGCCCGGAAGTAGGCGCGGAAGGCGGGCGTGAAGTCGAGGGTGAAGCGCATGGGCCGTCAGCCCCCGGCCAGGTCCCGCAGCACGTCGGCGGCGGAGTCGTAGCGGATCGCCCGGCCGGCGGCCGCCTCGGCGACGCCTTGATCGAAGCGCTCCCGGTCGATGGGCGGCGCAGGTCGGTTCACGAAATCCAGCCAGGCCGCGAACGCGGGCCGCAGCTCGGCCGCCTGCCGTTCCAGGCGGTCGATTTCGGCCGACGCCGCGGCCGGGTTCTCGCGCCCGCAGTGACGGGCCGCCGCGTCGCGGAGCTCCGACACGCCGCCGGCCAGCGTGTCAACGACGTGCAGGGACGCCTCGCATGCGGCCCGGAGCTGCGAGGCCTCGACGGCCCCCGCCGCAGCCGGCCGTCCAGCTCGGCCTTGTAGCCGGCGATGAAGTCGAGCATGAGCATCGCCTCGCGGACGATGGCGCCCAGGGCGCCCGCCAGGCCTGGCCGCTCGGGCGCGGCCAGGGCGCGGCGAACCGACTCCGCGCCGTCCAGGGCCAGCTCCGGCAACACGTCGATGCTCATGACCTTCCTCCCGCGGCGGGCGCCCCGCTCAGTCTACCACGCGGCGGGCCTTCGGGGAACCGCACGGCCCTTTCTGGCCCTTTCTCCGTACCCATCAGCCAGGCTTTTCATGCGACCGCCCGCGGGTGTAGAATCATCCGATCGGGCGGCCGCCGGAGTGTCGCGACCCCGGCGGCCTGAAACACAGGCCCGGCCGTCAGCGCCGGCTCCTAGCGCGGCGGCCGGCGCCTGACCGACCGTAGGAGCACAAGCCATGCTGGATCCCCACCCGGGCAAGCCGTGCGTCTTTCTTCTGCGTGAGGCGGCGCTGCGCAAATGCCGAATCGGCCGGCACACTTTTTTCCGGCTCATCCGCGAAGGGCACATTTGCACGCGCCGCAACCCGCCGTCTACGCAAGTGAAGGTGTGCATTCGCGCCATGCGCGCCTACGCCGCGAGCGCCAAAGAATCGAAGAAGTCGTACGTCCCCCGCCAGGACGACGACGTGCCCCTCGACGAGGCGGCGACCATGCTCGGCGTCGATCGGAAGACGGTTTATAACTGGATCAATAAGGGCGTTCCCTTCGACGTTCCCTTCCGCGACAAGAAACTTCCCTACGTCGTGCGCCAGGGGCGAACCGCGGGGGCAACCATGCGGATATCGCTTCATCACGAAAAACGACATTGCGGAGGTTAAAGCGGCGATGGCGCGAGCCGGCATGACGAGGGGCGACACGGCCGAACTACTCGGCGTGTGCCGCACCACGGTGGACAACATCAGGGAACGCGGAGAACTGACTGACGTTTCCGGCCGGTTCCGGCGCGGCGACGTGGAAGCGCTAAAGGCAAAGAGGAAGCCCATCGACAAGGGCCAACGCTACTACGACGACAAGCAACGGGCGTGGATGCTCGGAAAGCACCTCTGCAAGGTCTACGGTCTGTACCGCCGGTTTGTGCGAGAGCAAAGGAACGAAGCGCCGCCCGAACAGGGCGGGGGCGGACTGCACGCCCGGCTGATCCCCAACCCGCGCACCAACGGCAAATTCGAACTCGTCTGGGTTTACCTGGAGAGCGACGGCGCCGCGGCCGCGGCGTGGGCGAAGAACAATCCCCTGACCACCTGGCCAGGTGCGAAAGAGGCTGTATGCACTGCGGCCGCGGCGCTGGCCGCCGCGACCAGCGACCCGCCGTCCGCCCCCGCCCCGGCCGGTTCGACGAACGGCACGCCGGCGACCGAACCCAGCGAACGCGCCGCGCCGTCCAAGGTTGCATCGTCTGCGCCCCAGGTCAAGCCTCGCTGGAACGCGGCTCGGCGCGAGCTGCGCTCGGTCAAGTCACCTCGCGCGATACCAGAAGCAGGCCCCGCATCAAGAACTGTTGCTCGCGTCGTTTGAGGAGTTGGCTTGGCCTGACCGCATCGACGACCCTCTCCCGAACGGCAAGCTCCGCTCAACGCTCTGGGCGCTCAACACCAAGCTGAAGAGTACGCCGCTTCGGTTTCTGTCAGACGGCAGCGGCCAAGGGATCCTCTGGTCCGCCCGCTCGTAAAGACGATAAAACAGATATATTTGGCACTTATAGGCGCGGTGTAGGGTAGATGCCGCGCGCACCACATCCGATGCTGGTCTACGTTCGCCGATCGCCCACCGACGGGGACGTAGGCCATGAGCAACCGAACCGACGCACGTACACGCGGCGGCCGCCCGGCCGCAGCCGAAGCCGAGAACGGCGCCCGCCCGCCGGGCCGCGCCGCCGACGACGCCGCGCTTGAGCCGCTGCTCGTGGACCTCGGCCGCGTGGCCAAGCTGCTCTCCGTCAGCCGGAGGACCGCGAAGCGGATGGCCGCGGCCGGCGAGCTGCCGGGCGCCCGGCGCGTCCGGCGGCGCGTGCTGTTCGCCTACGCGGAAATCAAGGAGTGGGTGAGTCGGGGCTGCCCCGACCTCGCCCCGACGGCCGGCAGGCGCCGGGCCAGGTCCGGCCGGATCGCCGACTGACGGCCCGTTGTCATTGCGGCCGAGGACGGCCGCGCAGGAAAACGCCCGCGACGATCGGTGCAAGAATCGCCGCGGGCTGAGGTGCAGAGATGCCAATTAAACTACCTGATAAGTCCGATTCGTGCAAGCCCGGCCGCCGATCCGTCGTCCGCGCAGAGCTGGCGCGTCTCGCTCCAGGCGCAGCCGTGGGAGGGCGGGCATGAGCGAAGCCGTCCAGCTCCCGCGCGTAGGGCGGACCAAGGCCGAGGCCCTGGCCGGCGACCAACCGCCCGAAACGGCGCCGGTCAACGTCGCGGCGATCCCCGCCGCGCTGCGCGAGCGGCGGCAGTGGGTTTCCTGGCGGTGGGAACGGCCGGCCGACAAGTGGACCAAGGTCCTGATTAACGCGGCGACGGGAAAGCGGGCCAAGATCAACGACGCATCGACATGGGCGTCTTTCGCCGAGGCCGAGGCGCACAGCCGCGCCGCCGGCCTTCCCGGCGTCGGGTTCGTGTTCAGCCCCGACGACGGCCTGTGCGGCGTGGACCTGGACGACGCGATCGACCCGGCGACGGGCGCTCTGAAGCCGTGGGCGGCGGCGGTCGTCGCGGAGCTGGGCACCTACACGGAGGTATCCCCGACCGGCACCGGCGTCAAGCTGTTCCTGTCCGCCGCCAAGCCGGCGGGCAGGTGTTCGACCCCGCTCGGCGACGGCAAAGCCGAGATGTACGACCGCGGCCGCTTCTTCTGCGTAACAGGCCAGATCTGGCGTGGGTCGCCGGCGACGCCTCAGCCCCGCCAGGCTGAGGCGGATGCGTTCTACGCTCGGGACTTCCGGCCAGCGCGGACGCCGACCCCGATTCAAACCAACGGCAATGGGCTGCACCCGTTGCGGGCTACGAACGGCGCATCGGTCATTGACCGGGCCGTCGCCTATCTGGCGAAGTGCCCTCCGGCCGTCTCGGGCCAGAGCGGACACGATCAAACCTTCGCGGTCGCGCGGGCCGTCGTCTATGGTTTCGACCTCGGGCCGGAGCAGGGGTTCACCCTCCTGTGGACGCACTACAACCCGCACTGCCTGCCGCCCTGGACGGAGGCCGAGCTGCGGCACAAGTGCAGGGACGCCGACGCCCAAGCGTTCGACAAGCCGCGGGGCTGGCTCCTCAACGGCAAGCCGCCTGCCGAGACGCGCGCGGCGGATCGTCGTACCGGCGATCCGCCCCCTCCCGTTGCTCCGCCGACGCAGCCCGACGACAAGCGCGACGGCAAGACGATCATCCTGGCCTACTTCCGCAAGAAGTACGACCCCACCTTCCGCCGCGGCACGGCGTTCTACTCCAACCGCCTCGGCCGCGAGGTCAAGGTTTCCACGGCTTGTTTCGCGCCGAACAGCGAGCTGGTCGAGCAGCTGGCGAAGGCGACCGACGCGCCGACCTACAAGGGCCAGCTCCAGACCGACCAGCTCCCGAAATTCTTCCAGACCTGGGCGAAGGTCGCGGCGGTGGACCTGCTCGACAGCCTGCCCGAGGAGGACGACGGCGCCGAGCTCGCCGAGGGCGCGGCGGAGGAGTTCCGCGCCAAAGTCGCCGAGGCCATGCACACGATCGTCGCGGTCGGATACGCGCACAAAAAGGGCAAGGAAGGCTCGAAAGAGGAGACCTCGGAAATCGAGGTGCAGCGGCGTTCCATCGTGGAGTGGTGCAGCATATGGGTCAAGACGGGGAAGTGGGCGTCGATCCGCAGTTACCAGGCGTGGACCAAACGCGACGACGGCGACAGCCGGCTGCGCATCGCCATCCGGCCTGAGCTGTTCGGCCAGCTCGGCAGGGGAACCGCCCTCGGCCAGATGGGGCAAAACCGCTTCGGCCGGTTGTGCGAGCGCTACGGCGTCGGCGTCGTGCCGGAGCAGAAGGTCGCCGGCGCTCGCTGCGTCGAGCTGACGGCCGAGTTCATCGAATCGCTGCTGACCAAACCGCCCGAACCTGCCGAGTTGCCGGAACAGGGCCCTCGCGCGTGCGCACACGCGAGCGAAAACGGCAAATCGGCAACTCCGGGCGAAAAAGGGGGAGAAAGTGCCTGAAAACCGCGATTTCCGAGTTGCCAATTCAGTTGCCAATTCCACCCGGGTTCGGGAATTGGCAACTGAATTGGCAACTCCGCATTGCCGTTTCGGGTGCCGGTGTTGCCATTTCTCGCGCGGGGGGCGGGAATTGGTAACTGAATTGGCAACTGAACCCCTTACTCAGAAGGTAGGGGGAGAGGGAGCTGCTGCTCTTCTTCTCCGTGGCCATCGCGACGCCGACTGAAACCACCGGCCGCGGCGAGCTGGACGCCGGCGGCCTTGACCCGACGGAGGGCCTGACCGTGAGCAACGCCGACGTGATCACCCAGCTCGACGCCCTGGCCGACGGCCTCAGCGCCTTGCGCCAGGACCTCGACCGGAGCGATGAGCCTGCCCGCGACCTCGGCGGCGCCGGCGATCGTGGCCGCCATGCGCCTCAACAGCGCCTTCGCCAAGCTCGCCAAGGAGGCCCGCAAGAAGCTGGCGCCGCTGTTCGGCAAGGACGCCGCCGGCGGCCAGGGCGACGGCGACAAGCCCAAGCGGCCGCGCAAGTGACCGGCCGGCCGCCGATCGCCGAGGCGATCGCACGGCTCCGGGGCTGGCGGTCGGCCCACTTCCGGCCGGCCCGCACCGCCCGGGGCTGGCGGACGGCCGTGCAGGGCGACGGCAGGGGCTTCCCGGACCTGCTGCTCGTGCGCGGCTCCGTGCTGCTGGCGGCCGAGCTGAAGGCCGGGCGGGGGCGGCCGACGCCGGAGCAGGCCGCCTGGCTCGCCGCCCTGGAAGCCGTCGGCGTGCGGACGTTCGTGTGGCGGCCGACGGACTGGCCGGCGATCGAGCAGACTCTGGATTGACCCATGTCGCGGCCCCGCTACGTCCTGGAACTGGAGGCGACCGACGACGACCCGCCGCCGGACGGGGTTCGTCTCCGCAAGCTTCTGAAGCGGCTGCTGCGCTGCTACGGCCTGGAGTGCCTCGACGTGCGGGAGTTGCCCGCGGCCGCCGGCGCCGTCCCGCCGGACGCGGAAGCCTCTCAAGCAGCTGCAAACTGACGCGCCGTCCTCTCCAGGTCGCGCCGCAGCCGCGCCAGGTCGGGATAGTCGCTCGGCAGGCTCAGAGGCGCGAGCGCCTGTTCGAGCGCGGTCAGGGAGGCCAGCGCCCGCCGCAAAAAGCGCGTCGGAGCGCTGTCCGCCGCCTGGGCGAGGCTTTCGTCTGCGGACAGGCGGAGCCGAACCGGCGACGGCGCGGCGACGCCGCGCGACCCCTCCTGGTCGCCCCCCGGCGACGACGGGCCGTCAAACCCACCGGGCGGCAGTCCCAGCGCCCGCTCGATTTTCATGATCGTGTCCCGCCGCGGCCGCCGGCCCTGCTGCTCCGCCTTGGCGATGCAGGAGGCGCTGACGCCCGCCATGCGGGCCAGCTT
Organism: uncultured Planctomycetaceae bacterium; assembly: GCA_963771935.1. GTDB lineage: Bacteria > Planctomycetota > Planctomycetia > Gemmatales > Gemmataceae > UBA4732. The sequence goes on from CAVYVK010000003.1 coordinate 456,027, forward strand.
CTCTTGGCTCAGGCCGAACGACGCGCGAAGCTCCGCCAAAGTCCGGTTCATGGCAGCATGTCCTCCTCCTGAGATAATACGCGCCTTTTCCTAGGAAATCGCCCGGACGCGCCGAGAAGATAATCTGCTCACGCCTGAACATTGAGGGACGGACCATGACGACCGCGACGCAAAGCCGGCTGCTGACCACGGGGGAGATCGCTCGCGCTCTTGGCCTGCCCGAGTGGAGGGTCCGGCGGTTCGTCGCCCATTGCGGCCTGCCCGTCGTGCGCCGCCTCGGCACGCTGCATGGCGTGGCCTCGGACGACCTTCCCGCCCTGGAACAGGCCATGGCCGCCGCGGGCCTGAAGCCGGCGGCCGAAGCCGCGTAGGGATGACCTATCGGCCGTCGTGAACGGGGTCGTCCACTGCCGCTGTCTGCCGCTTTTTGCCGCTCCGGGCCGGGTTGAGCTTGCGTCGCGGCGGCGCGGCCGTCGTCGGACTCGTAGAAAAAAACGGGCCCGGCCGGTGCGGTTCGCCTCGGCGAAGGCGAGATGCAGCTGCTCCGGACCCGGGTCGGGGGTGACCCATGGCCGCCCGACGTGGAAACCAGGGCCGCCAAGAACTGCTGGCGGCTGCCCTGGCCGTCGGCAAGACGCTGAAAGCCGCGGCGAAGGCCGCCGGCGTCAGCGAGCGGACGGCGCGGACGTGGTTCGCGGAGCCGGGCTTCAAAGTCAAGGTCGCCGAGCTGCGCGGCCGCATGGTTTCCGCCGCCCTCGGCGTCATGGTGGACGGCCTGACGGCCGCGGCCAAGACGCTGCGGCGGTCGCTGAGCGCCAAGAACGAAGCGGTGCGCGTGACTGCGGCCAAGGCCCATCGTCGAGCTGGCCTTGAAGATGCGGGACGCCACCGACTTGCAGGCTTTGGTCATGGGGCTGCATGAAGATATGGACCGGCAGGCTTCCGTCATCGGGCTGCATCAAGAGCTGGACGGGCCGGGAGGTCGCCGCAACGGGAATGGGTTCGGCGACGACCCGGCAGGGCCGGAGAACATCGGGCACGCACAAGGGGCAATGCCATGAACGCACAGACCGAGACGCAGATGCAGTCCGGGCGGAAGCCGCGGCGGGCGGCCGCAAGGGTGACGCAGGCGACGCCGCCTCCGGCCACGATCAAGGACGCCGCCGATCTGCTAAGCCGCGTGCTCGCCGAGCTGCGCGACGGCCGCATCAGCGCCCGGCGAGCGAAGGCGATCGCTTTCGGCTGCCAGGTGTTCGCCGAGCTGACGCTCGGCAGCCGGCTCCAGGAGCCTCGCGGGACGGGTGGCGAAGATGAAGGCTGAAGCCGCGGCGGCCGGCCTGACTTCGGCACGGCGAAACGGCGATGCGGCCGCCGAGGCCCCGGCGGCGCGTTGAAGCGAGGCGCGGGTCGAGATCGCGGCCCCGTTCCTGATCCCGGAGTGACCATGCCCCTCGTCACCAATCAGCCCGTAACGTTCCGGCAGGACGTGCAGCCGACCCTCGTCTACGAGCCGGTGACGCTACTCATCTGTCGTCTGCTCGAATACACCTGCGTACCGGAAAACGACTACGCCAACGCCGACTACCTGGGCATTTACCACATCACGCTGGGCGTGCAGGCGATCGTCAACCCCAACGCCACGGCCTCGCTCACCGACCAGGGGGCGCCCGGCCTCGCCGGCGACCGCGCCGGCTTCACGATCGCCAACCTGCAAGACGCGCTCATGCAGAAGCGGCAAACCCTCAGCTACTCGATCAGCTCCGATACAGTGTTCACGTCGCCGCAGATCGACGACTTCGTGTGCGACGCCAAGAACGGCCCGAACCCTCTGGCCTTTAAAATCCTGGAGGTCCACGGCGCGAAGACGGCCGTCGTCTATTTCCGCATCGAGACGTGGATCGGCGGCAACCCTGCCAACGGCGACCCGCGCAACGACAACCTCGTCCTGGCCAACCGCTGGTCGGCGCGGACCCAGGACGCCGGCGACTGGAAATGCAACATCGTCACTTCGGGGCGGATGCGTCTCCGGGCCGACGTGCTCAACAGCGTCTTTCCCAACAATCCGACGCCGGACATTTTCCGGCAGGCCGTGCTGCCCTTGCCCGTGCCCGACGGCTTTTACCGCCGCATGCCCGACGTGACGGTCACGGCCGACGGTCTGGAGCTCGTCTGGTCCGTCGTCGATGAGCAGCGCGTCCTGAACCTGGGGCCGAGCTCCAACGGCGGCGCGATCACGCGCTTGAAGGGCCAGTACACGAACGGCTCCTACGTGGACGTCAAGGACATGAAGAGCGTGCTCGGCAAGGCGTGGCACGCGATCGTAGGTGGGACCGTCGGCGCCCTGGCCGGCCCGGTCGGCGCGGTCACGGGCGCCATCGTCGGCTACACCTGGAACTTCGTGCCGACGATCCAGAACTCGTTTCAGTTCCGCGCCTACGGCGCTCCCGGCGCGAATCGTCTTACGATGCTGCGCCAGCTCCTCAACCTGGCGCTGGACCGCTTCGGGCCGCAAAACGTGAACTTCTTCGGCGTCAAGGGCGGGCCGGTGCTCGTGTCGCTGTACGCCACGTCCTCGGCGGACGTGGACGAGCTGTGGGTCGAATTGCGCGGCGAGTTCTTCGGCACCTGGAAAGGCGCGCACAGTCCCGGCGCCTTCGAGACGCGCTTCAACCTGAGCAACGACGTGGCGGCCAATCCAAATATCAAGGAGGCCGTTCCGTGGACCGGCAGCGTCCCCGCGCCCAACCCCAACCCGCCGGGGCCGGGCACGGCCAAGGGGACGTGGGTCGGCACGCTCCTCATGCAGGCGCTGCAAGGGCCTACGCGGTCCCGCCCGTGAACGCCCCGTCCGAAACCTCCCAGGATCTCGGCCAGAACTTCCGGTGAGGCGTCAATGCCCGTCAACATCGTTCCTTCGCCTTGCGACCTGCCGATTCCGCCGACGCCGCGGCCCTGGGACTGGTTGTGCCTGCTCGGAACGTTGGAACGGAACCCGGCGCTTCCGCTGCGAACGACGACGGATGCGCGGGGGCGGAGCTGGGTGCTGATCCCGTTCGGCCTGCGCCCGTTCGAGGCGGACGCGGCGCGGGAGGAACTGGAGGGGTCGGGTTTTGAGACGGGCGGCGCGATCGGGTACGCGATGGGGTCGGAGGAACTGGGCATCCTGGCCGAGCTGCTCGCGCAGTACGGGCCCGAGACGCCGGCCGACGGCGACGCCCCGGCCCGTCCGTAGAACAAATCGGGCCGGGCGAGTCCTCTCACGGCCGCCCGGCCCGAGCGCAAAACCGACGCCGTACAGCATACCCCGGCATCGGAGCGCCATCCAGCATGTCCCGCGGCGAAACAGCCGGCCCCGACGCCCTCGACCAGCTCGACCTCGACGAAGGCCGCGACTTCCCCGGCCAACCCCCGCCCGCGCCGGCCCGGTCCCTTCATCCCCCGCGCAGCAAGGAAAAGGTCGGGGATCTTGCCGAGCGTTACCGGCTGCGCGTCGGACTCTTCCGCGCCGACGACGCCGGGGGGCCGCCGGCGCCGGTCAGCGGGACGCCCCGGAAACGGAAGCCGCCGACGCCGGAGACGCGAAGGCGGGACGCCGAGCGGAAGCGGGAGGAGCGCCGCCGCCGGCGCGGCTTGCTTTCGGCCCCCTCCGTATCCACAATGCCCTGACGGCGCAGGCGTCTTGGCATCGGAAACCACGGCGCACGTCTGTAGAATGGCCTTGATCGGGGCGACCGGGCCAGCTACCCGGCCGGCTTGCCCTGTTCGGCCGCGTCTTTACTCCCGCGGCCGGCCTGGGCAGGCGATCCCGGTAGGAGTAAAGCCGATGCCCGTCTATGTGCTGTTCCGCGGCGACTGTAACAATTTGGTCCATGAGCAAACCGGCAAGCCCCCGTTCGTCGCTACGGACGCGATGGGCCGGGAGTGGCTGTGTATAGAAACGGACCAAGCGGAAATCGGCAGCGTTTTACCCCCGGCCGTGGCTGAGACGCTGCAAGCCCAGAGGGCGGCGCACCGGCAAGGTTTCAGCCAAGAGGGAACCGAAATTCGTCAAATGGATTGCCCCGACGAGGAAACTTTGCGCCGCAGTCTCATCGAGGAAACCGGCCCATCGTCGGGCGAGCTGCAGGCGCGTCTTGCGCTTGCCGGGTGGACGGAAGTGCAATTCCAGTGGGAGACCGGTAAGCCGTTCCGGCTCACCCTCGGCAATGGCAAGACCGCGTTCACGGTCGAAGCAGCGAGCGAAAAAGAGGCGTGGCGCCTCGCGGCCAGGGAGAAACTGACCATGGATTTGACCATCCGCGAATTCCCCGTCCCCCTTCGCAAGGACGAACACGGCGTGGTTCGGGTCGGGGACTCGCGCCTGACGCTCGACGTGATGATTCTGGAGTATTTGAAGGGGACGTCGCCGGAAGGAATCGCCCACGCCTACTCGATGCTCCAGCTGGCGGACGTTTACGCCGTCATCGCCTACTACCTCCGCAACTACGGGGAGGTGAACGGCTACATCATGGCGCGGGAAGAGGCGGCCGAGCGGTTGCGGCGGGAGATTGAAGCGAAGCAGCCGGGCCGGGAGGAATTGAAAGCGAAGTTGCTGGCCCGGAAGGCTCAGATGGAGTTGGAACATGCTTCGCCTCGTGAGTGACGGCGACGTGCATGGCGACGTCATCCGCGGGCTGTGGGCCAAGGAGCCGGAACTCGACTTGGTCCGCGTGCAGGACGTGGGCTTGCGCCGCGCGTCCGATCCGGAGGTGCTGGCGTGGGCGGCCGAGGAGAATCGAGTAGTCGTCACCCAGGACCGCAGCACGCTCGTCGGCGTCGCCTGGGAGAGGGTGAAGGGGGGAATTCCGATGCCAGGGGTTCTGGCTATTCGCCCGAACACGACGATCGGCGATGCCATCGACGCCGTCCGTCTCGGCGCCGTGTGTTGGGGCGAGGATGAAGTCGTAAACAAAGTGCTCTTCGTCCCTCTGTGAGGCGACGCGTCGCCTCACAGAGGGACGCGCAAAAAAGGCGGCGGTCCCCGGCTTCAGGCCGAAGGCCGCCGCCCTCGACCGATGGAGGTGCGAAGGCAGTTTACCCGGCCGCCGTCGGGCCGCCAAGGACCGGATCGCCGGCGGAGCGGCCGGGACGCGGCCGCCGAGGGGATCAACCTTCCCTCTTCAACCGCCCTTTCTTCTCGCCAACCCTCCCCAGCCGCTCGTCCAGCCGCCGCTCCGCCTCGCGCTGGGCGCGGCGGCGGTCGCGCTGGTCGTCCACTGTTTCGACCGAGCCTCCGTTCAGAACCGCCAGGAACTCCGTCCAGGCGTCCCGCGGGATGCGCCAGCAGCGGCCGACGCGCAGGGCGCGGAGCTTCACTTGCTGGCCCTGGCAGCGGACGCCGGCGACGATCCACTTGCGCACTGCGGCCGTGCTCACGTCATAGGCTGCGGCGATGTATTCCGGACGCAAGTAGTCCGCTTCCGGCCGCGGGCGCGGCCTGTCGGCGTCGGGATCCATGGCGAACACGACGGCTTTCCCTCCGTTCCCGACCAGTGAATAGATGGGGCTTCGCGCGAAGTCGCCGGCCTAACCCGGCGGGAGTTTGAAGGCCTTCGGTTTCGCGCGCCTGTCCTTCGCCGCAAAGCGCTTCTCCAGCCGCTCGCCAGCCTCACGGTCGGCCCGCCGTGCAGCGTCGTCCCGCTCCGCGGCGGCGATGTGTACGCCCGGATTCTGGGCTTCGATGAATTGCCGGATCGACTCAGGGGCGATGCGGTACAGGCCGACGCGCAGGGCCGCGAGGTACACCCGACCGGAGGGGGTGCGCACGCTGCGCTTGATCCAGGCGTAGACGGTGTCCTGATCCACCCCCAATTCCTGGGCGACTTGGGCCGTGGTCAGATAGTCCTTGGGAATCGTGAGCATCGCCCTTTCTCCGTTGCGACTGCGGCCGGCCGACGCATTGAGGATCGGCCGAACGACTCCCGAAGCCTCATGCAATCGCCTCCCGCGGGCTGGCCATGGGTAAGCCAGGTGCAGAGTTTACGGCGCGTTCTCTCCGCGCAGCTCGAGGGCGTCCGGTTCCGCGGCCATGTAGGGGAAGGCGCAAAACAAGAGGGGCCGTCCCTGGCCCCACGCCCGGCGTCAATCCTTGGCCGGCGCCGCATCGGCCCGCAGGCCGTCGAGGAAGGCCTGCACTACGGCGGAGTGCCACCGCACGAGCTTGCTGGAAAAGCGGATGGGCTGAGGCGCCCGCTTGTGTTCGACCAGACGCCAGAGCGTGCGGACGCCGACGCCGAGGCGGGCCGCGACCTGCTGCACGGTGAGCAGCCGGTCGCCCGGCGCGGCGGCGAGCGCGGCCTTGAGGCTGGGGGCGGGGGCAAGAACGGACATGGGTGCGACTCCTTGACAGGGGCGAACGGGACAAGCCGGGCGGACCATCCGCCCGGCGCTGGCTGCATCAGCGGGCGTCGTCGGGATGCCAGAGCGCGACGCCCTGGGCCGCCCGCTCTTCCAGGACGGCGACTTTCGCGGGCGAGCCGGGCCGGGCCGCCGTCGGCGCGTCGGGGAGGCGATAGCCCCGGCAGCCCAGGCCGGCGCCGCGGCGGGCGTGGACCGATGCGGGGAACCGGGCCCGGACGGCGGGGTCGCGCGAGCAGCGCCGGCACAGGCCGCCGCGCTGCCGCTCGGCCAGGCGGCCGCAGTCGGCGCGGCAGGGCGGCAGGGCGGCGGCGACGGCGAGCAGCTCGGCCAGGTCCGGGTCGGCCGCGACGACGGCGAGCGGCGAGAGGACGACGGCGTTCATGGAAGCTTCCTCGGTGGGGGACGATGGCGGAGCGGTCAGAGGTCGCCGGCCTGGTCCAGGGCGTCCAGGCCGGCCGGCGTGATCGGGTAGCCCTGGTCCCGCGCGGCGCCGCCGAGGAGGCCCTTCTTCCGCAGCGCCGAGCATCTTCCGCAGCTCCGGCGCGCTCTGCGCAGCTGGAGGGCCGCGGCGATCTCCGGCCCCGTCGGCGCCTCGGCGTCCAGGCCGGCGACGGCGCGGAGGATCTTGCGATACCAGCTCCCCAGGGTCGGCGCGGCGGCTGAACCGGCCGGCGGCCCGGCGAGCGGCACGAGCGCGGACAGGTAGGGCCCGCCCTCGCCCCGGCCGTCGGCCAGGGTCAGGCGCACGGCGTCCGTCCTGGGGCAGTGCTCCAGCGCGTAGCGGCGGACGCATTCGAGCAACTCGTCGGTGGACATGGCGGGTGCGGCTTCCTGCGGTCGGCGAGTCGGGTCATGTTCAGGGGGCGGGGGCTGACGCCCCCGCCCTTTACGGGTCCGCCGCGCGTCAGGCGGCCGGCGGCGGCTGGCGGCCCCGGCCGTCGCCGTTGCGGGCGGGGCGGCGTTTGCGGGGGCGCGGGTGGACGAGCTGCACCAGGTCGATCCGGCGCGTCCCGCCGGCAGCGTCGGGCAGCTCGCGCCAGACGGCGACGGTCAGGCGGTGGCGGTCGGCCGTGCGGCGGGCGCGTTCCAGGGCCTCGGCCCGGCCGGCGGCGCGCACGCCGAGGAGGTCGGCGGCGATCACCGGCTCGACGATGAACGGCTTGCGGCTCTTCTTGCTCTTCACGGATGGTTCTCCTCAAAAAGAGGTTGGGACGGAGGGGCCGGGGGCGTTCCCAGTCGCGGCGGGGGAAGCGCTCCCCCGGGCCCGCACGCCCCCGGCCCGCGGCTCAGTGGAACGCCGCGGCGAGCGCGGCCAGCAGGGCGACCAGCGCAGCGGCGACGGCGTAGTGAACTGCGGTCGGTTGCACGGCTCAGTCCTCCCCGTCGTCGTCGATGAACAGCCACGCCAGCGCCGCCGATCCGCCCAGCGCGGCGAGCAGCGCCAGCACGCTGCGGACGAGGGCGGCGGCGATCTTCGCGGTGCGGTTCATGGCCAGCGTCCTCCGAAGGGAGGCGGGCGGGCGCCCTGCCTCCGTCCCGCGTTCTCACGCCGCCTCTTCGCCGCCGTCGCACGCAGCGGAGTCCGGGGCCGCGGACAGCACGCCGGACGCCAGCAGCTCGTGCGTGGTCTGGAGATGTTTACAACCCGACGTGTAGCAAAAGCCGGCGCAGGTGCAGCTGCTCTCGCGGCCGTGGGCCAGCACGTCGTAGCTCTCGCCGCCCGACTTGAACCAGCGGAAGGCGCAGCCGCCTATGTCCGTGCTGATGGGAACGAGTTCGTAGGCGTCGGCTTTGCGGCGGCCGGAGAGCAGGACGTGGACGGCGCCGCATTCGTCGGTCCAGTGCGTGCAGCACGGCGGCGAGAGCAGAGGGCGGAAGGGGGCCGGTTCGGGATTGACGCAGGGGGCGGTTGCGGGGAAGGTGTTCATCGTAACCTCAGTTCGTTCGGGGTTGCCGGGGCCGGGGCGTGTACGAGACGCCGCCGGCCCATTCCGTTAGTGCTACATATGTAGTATACCCCGATTGTAGTATGCGTCAAGTGTAGTAGCAAAGGAAAATTGGATGACGGGCGGGCTGTCCCTTATCCGACAAACGACGTATACTACGTTCGTCGTTTATGGAGGTGAGCGAGATGGCCTTCGGGACGGTCCTCAGGCGTTTGCGTGAGTCCGCGGGGATGACCCAGGCGGACCTGGCCCAAAAGACAGGGTTGTCGCTGCGCACCATTCAAAGTTGGGAGCAAGGGCGCCGTTCGCCGGTGTCGCCGGACTTCTTCAAGGTGGTGGCCGCCCTCGGCGTTGACTGCACGGCATTCGCCGACCCGAAGGTTAAGCCGCCCGCCCCGACAGTGCCAAAGCCCCGTGGCCGGCCCCGCAAGGACGCCGGCGAACCATCCCGCCCAAAGAAAGGGGCGAAGTGACCGCGACGCCGAGAGGAGGACGCGGCGCAGGAAGCGGACGCCCCCGCGCCCAACGGCCTTTGTAAAGCGCCCGCGGCCGGCGACAATTCTCCCAGCGGGGGGCGGCTTCCGGCCCCGCCGGCGGAGTACACGAGGGAGCCATGCCCATCACAGTCCGCTGCCATGCGTGCGCCACTCGGGTTTCAGCGCCCGATGCGGCCGCCGGCCGGCGCGTCAAGTGCCCTCGGTGCGGCGAGGAGCTGAGCGTGCCGCTACAGGGCGCGGCCGCCCCTGACTGGATGGCCGCGCCGCCGCCCGTGGCGCAGGCCCGCACCGGCGCCGGCGCCAACAGCGACTTCGGGAGCCGCCGACCCGCTGCCGCCGGACGCGGATGCGGCGCCTCAACCGCCGTCCGAACCCAACCGTTACGACGAGTTGGAACCGTGGTATTACCGCTATATCGAGCGGTACACGATCGTCCTTTTGTGCATTTGGATAGCCGTTTTGACGCTTATCTTCGTGGCCTATTCGGTGCTGATGCTGATTGAAGGGGCCGCAGTCGCGCAAGTTGGGTTCGGAAACCAAACAGCCTTCGGCGGCTGCGCCATGATCTTCGCCTGGCTGCTCATGGCCGCCTGCTACGCGTTGGCCGTCTGTGCAGCGATTTTCGCCGCCGCATGGTTGCTGCTGGCGCTGGACGCGGCCCGCAACCTCCGCCGCATCCGCTTGAAATTGCCGGGCGACTGACGCCTCCGCCTGCCCGTAGGATAGAGCGGGCCGGCCTGCCCTCTCACAGCAGGCCGTCTTGCAAGCAGAGCCGACGCGGTACAACACCTTCCGCGACCGGAACAACGCTCAGAGCCTCCCTAGCTTCCGAGGCCGGAGGCGCGGTGCGGGCGGCGGCCCCGACGAACTCGGCCAGCGCGCCGAGCAGATCCTCCCGGGAGAACGGCTTGGCGAGGGCGGCGTCGGCCCCCGTCAGCCCGGCCACTTTCAGTAAGTCCCCTCCGCATCGAACGCGCCCGCTCATGGCCACGATCTTGAGGCCGGGGAACTCGCGCCGGGCCGCCTGGATCGTCTCCAGCCCCTCCATGTTCGGCATCAGCAGGTCGCACAGCAGCAGGTCGAACGGGGCAGCGCGGCAGGCGTGCAGGGCCTCCGCCCCGTCGGCCGCCTCGGCGACCTCGTGGCCCTCGGGGCGGAGCAGCAGGCCGAGCAGCTTGCGGAGGAGCGGCTCGTCGTCGGCGATGAGGATGCGCGCCACGGTCAGGGCTCCGCGGTTCAGGGTGGGGGCGACGGAGAAAGGATAGGTCAGGAATCGCCCGCAAGGGGGGGGCGACCCGGCGCCCTGCGCCGTCGCCGCCGCCCTTTAGCCGCCGCCCGGCGGCCCCTGCCGTGAGCTATCCTTCGCTGGGGTCCATGCCGGAACGGGGGAGGGCCGCATGAGCGAGTTCGCGCAGAAGAAGGGCGAGAACGGCGGGGCGTGGGTCGCGGCGCCTGGCCCGCGTCAGCACCGCGGGGCTGTCGGATTACCTGCTGTTCGTGCTGAACAGCTGGAAGGGGGACGCCGCCGGCAAGGCGGGCGGGCCGGAGCAGGCCGCGCGGCCCGCCGAGTCCTCCCCGGCCGAGGCCGGCCCCCCGGCCGCCGCCGGACGCGGCGGGGTGGGGCCGCTGGAGGCGGCCAAGCGTGCGGCGAAGGCCCTGTCCGGGCAGGATCTCGCGCGGTTCACCTTCTGGCTCACGCACGGGCAGGCCGACTGACGCGAGGGCAAGCGCACGCCTCACGGCCCCGCCCGCACCGCGTCCACCAGCCGGTACTCCGTCGGCGCCCGCCGTCTGCAATAGCCCCGCCGTACAACGCCCTCCGTCCTTTGGCCGCCGCCGGCCGCGTCCCAAACGGAGAAGCAGGGGCGGCCGCGCCTCAGCCGCCACCCGGCGGCCCCTGCGTCCGGTTCAGGAGCGCCTGCAGCTCCGCCTCCCCCAGCGGCCGGTCGAACTCCACCCCCAGCACGTGCCTGCCCGCCCCCAGCTCGCCGCAGTGGACCGCCCGGCCCGGCAGGTCCGCGGCCGGCCGGGACCGCCCCGCCTCCGCGACGCGGACGACGACGGACGCGCCGGGCGGGACGGGACGGTAGACGACGAGGCCGGCCCCCCAGCGGGACACGTCGAGCAGGAGGGCGGCGGACGCTGCCGCCCCTGCGCCCACCAAGACCAGGCAGTGCAGCAGGCGCGTGGACGAGCGGCGGGCGGCCCGGCGGCGTTCCCGTCGGGGGCGGTTCGGCTCGGGGCGGGGCAGGATCGGGGCGTCGATAGGTTCGGACATGGAGGGGAGCCCGGTAGGAGGGACTGGCGACGGCTCGGTCCCCAACCGTAGCTCGCGGCCGGCCCGCCGTCCAGCGGGGCGAGGCTTCGGCCCCTGCCTTGCTCTGTTGAAATCCTCTAACCTGTAGCGGCGAGGAGCATGAGGTTGTGGGTGAGTACCCGCAGGTAGCACTCGTGTTCGCGCGACGCATCCGACTTGCCCCGCAGCGCCGAGCCGAGCAGCCGCTTGTGTCGGGAGAAGGCGCTTTCCGCCTGCCAGCGCTGCCCGTAGACGCGCTTGTGCCGGCTGCCCCGCGGCTTCTTGCGGAACCGCTTGACCATCTGCCGCCGGTAGCGAGTCTTGGGCCACTTCCGCCCCCCGTTCCGCCGGTTGATCGGGATCACCGTCGAGCGGACGCCCAAGTCCTCCCGGCAGTAGCGGTGGCTCTCCTCGCCGTCGAACGCCGCGTCGCCGAGCACCCGGTCGTAGCCGACCGCCAGCGACGCCTGGGCCATGAGAGGGCGGAACTGCGGCGCGTCGTTGGCGGGGCCGAGGCTGACCGTGGCTGCGGTGAAGAAGTGGCTGGCCGTGTCGCAGGCCACGGCCAACTTGGTCCACAGCCTGGAGTTGTGTTTACGGCCGGCCCGCTTGAAAAAGTAGCGGGACGTGTGGCGGCTCTCCATGCCGGTGGCGTCGATGGCGGCCGTCGGCTTCGCGCCGATCAACCCGCCTTCCTGTGCGCGCACGGTGGCGCGGAAGAGGAGTACGACGAACGCCCCTTTTTTAGCAGCCGCTTGGCGGCATAGCAGAGGGTCGAGTAGTGGGGCGCCGCGGCCAGGCCGAAGATCCTCGCGCAACTCGGCGAAGTCGGCCAGCAACCGGACGACGCCCCGGTAGTCGGTCTTGAAGAAGGTCTTCAGGGCCAGGGCGGCGAACAGTTGGTGCTGGGTGAAGTCCTTGCGGGAGAACTTCGACGAATAGGCGGGCAGAACCTCCCGCGCCAGGCGCAGCGCCTCTTGGGCCACGGCCCGAGGCGACTTGGTCATCGGTCTGCTGGTGTTCATAATACCATTATACGCCCGCCCCGCCAAGGATTTCAACAGAGCACCCCTGCCGCCTATGCCGTGGGCGACGGCCCGCGCCGCGGCCGCAACCCGACGCCGCATCCGTCAGCCCCGCCGGCCGTCCCCGCAGCTGCAACCCTTCGACGTGCGCCCCTGTCCGCCGAAGGATGCGACGACCCTGTACGGCCGCTTCCACCTAACGGCCCGCCCCCGCCGACCTCGCGCGCCCACGCCCCACCCGGCTGCACCCCTTCCTGTCCCGGCAGGGAAGGGAAGCATGACCCAGCTGCACGGCGTCAAGGCTTGCATCGACCGACTGCACGAATCTGAGAAAAAGGTCTTCCCGGCTTACGCGCCGCCGAGACCTCGCGGCCGCGAAGGGTTGCTCGATTTGACCCGACTGCGCGGCGCGTCCTACATTTCGGACGCGGCCGCCGCGCCTGCCCCTCCTGGCGGCGCTGCCGACGTGATTGCCTTCCCGTCTCCTTCTGTACAGGGCCCGATTCATGCGCACGCTGCCATCGACGCTCCTTCACTTCCTGAAGAACGAAGACGGCCCGACCGCGGTCGAGTACGCCGTCATGCTCGCCCTCATCATCGTGGTGTGCATCGCCGCGATCACGGCGCTCGGCGTCAACGCCGGCAACACCTACACCTACGTCGGGACCAAGGTGAAGCCGGTCGGCTCGTGAGCCGCCGATTGGCGGCGAGGGAAAGGCGATCGACCGGACGCTGCTGGAGGGGCTGCGCGGCTTGGATGCAGGCGGGTCGCCGGCTCCGCCCCCATCGCCTTCAGCAGCTCCGTCGGCGAAGCGGGGGCCGAAGCCGAAGGGGCGACGATAGGCCCGCGCCGCCTCCGCCGCGACTCGCGGCTGGTTGACGGCTCGCCCGGCGGCGGCGAACAATGAAGGCGGGCGCCGCCGCCGGCCAGGCGGCCTCGCCTCCGCCCGCTCGCCCGGGTATGATCTTCTCCGTCCTTTGCCGCCGCCGGCGTCCGGGAACTGAGAGCCCCGGACGCCGGAGCGGCGCTCTCAGAAGGGACGCCCCTCATGGCCACGCTCTACCGGCCCCGCGTCGTCGTCTACACCCTGCCCGGAGGCGGTCACCGCACTCCGGACGGCAAGCGCGTCACGAAGCGCACCCCGGCGCCGTCCGCTCCGTCACGAAGTCGAAGACATGGTGGGGACGCTACACCGACGGCGCCAAGCAGCGCTGGCAGGTCCCCGCTGTCGCAGAGCAAGGAGATCGCCCGGCGGATGCTGGTCAAGCTGGCGGGGGACTCCCAGCTCGCCGGCGTCGGCATCGCCGACCCCTTCGCCGAGCACCGTGCCCGCCTCCTGTCGGCCCACGCCCAGGACTACGGCCGCTGCCTCGCCGCCAAGGGCGACGGCGCGAAGCACGTCCGGGACGCCCTCGCCCGCGTCCAGGCCGTGCTGGCCGGGACCGGCGCCGAGGCCTTCGAGGATCTGCAGCCGTCCGCCGTCGTCGAGTTCCTGGCGTCGCTGCGCGACCGGCCCGACGGCCGGCCGCCCCTCGAAACCGGCCGGGAGTGGTTCACCAAGAAGGAGCTGGTAGCCGCCGTCGGCGTCCACCCCGGCAGCGTCGCCCGGCTGCTGCTGCGCGACGGCCTGGCCGCCCGCGGGAACGGGAAGGCCCGCCGCTACCCCCGGGCCGCCGTCGAGGCCCTGCGCGAGCGGCTGGCCCCCGGCGTCGGCGTGGCGACGACGAACCACTACCTGACGGCGATCAAGGGCTTCACGCGCTGGCTCGGGCCGGCCCGGGAGAACCGCTTCCCGACGGACCCGCTGGCCTGCCTGGCGCGGATGAACGCCGCGGCGGCCGGCCTGCGCCGCCGCCGGCGGGCCCTCGACCCGGCGGAGTTCGCCGCCCTGCTGGCGGCCGCCCGCGGCGGCCGGCCCTTCCGCGGGCTGACCGGCCCCGACCGGGCCGCCCTGTACGCCCTGGTGGCGCGGGCCGGCCTGCGGGCCTCGGAGCTGGCCTCCCTGTCGCCGGCGTCGTTCGACTTCGCCGCGCCGTCGGTGACCGTCGGGGCCGCCTACAGCAAGCGCCGCCGGACGGACGTGCAGCCGCTGCCGGCCGAGACCGCCGAGCAGCTGCGGGCCTACGTCAAGGACCGGCCGGCCGCCTCCCCGCTCTGGCCCGGCTCATGGCCCGACGACGGCGCCGAGATGGTGCGGCTCGACCTGGCCGCGGCCGGGATCGCCTACATCGACGCCGACGGCCTGGCCTACGACTTCCACGCCCTGCGCCACCAGTTCATCAGCGACATGGTGAACGCCGGCGTCCACCCCAAGGACGCGCAGACGCTGGCCCGCCACCCACCATCACCCTGACCATGGACTGCTACGCCCACGTGCGGCCCGCCAACCTGCACGCGGCCCTCGACAGCCTGCCGCCGCTGGCGGCGCCGGCCGAGAAGCCTCCCGGCGCCAGGCGGAAGGCCTGAAAGGAAAAAAAGGGCCGCGCCTTGCACCGCCCGGTGCAAGGCGCGGCCCTTTTCCCCGCCGGCCGCCGCCGGAAACCCTCAGTTTCTACAACGATCCGCGGCTGGTTGCCCTCGCGCGCCTTGCACCTGTCTTGCACTCCCTCGGGGAACTCCGTGGCCCCTCATGTCCAAAAGAACAGGCCGGGCGACTCGCCCGGCCTGCGTCGCAACTCCTTGCGTCCGCGTCTTTTGGCCCTCTATGGCCCCTTCCGGCCCTCCCTGTCCCAAGTGCCCCTTGTAGGACTCGAACCTACAACCCGCTGATTAAGAGTCAGCTGCTCTGCCAGTTGAGCTAAAGGGGCCGCGGCGGCTCTGATTTTTATGGCAGAAGCCCCGCCCGCTGGCAAGGCCATTCGACGGTGTTTTTCGCCCGGCCGGCCGGCCGTTCCTGAGCGGCGCAGGGAGATTACGAGGTCTTCCAGGCGCCCCGCCGCTTCAGCAGGGCGACCAGCTCGTCCCACACCTGTTCCGGCGTCGGCGCCGCGGCGCCGCCAGACCAGGCGACGGCCGCCCAACGCAGACACGCCACGCCCTGGTCGCGCAACGACGGAAGCGCCGCCGCTTTCGCGGCAGGCGCGGCGGCCTGCGGCGTGTTCGACGCCCGCGGCGTCGGCTCGCGGAGGCCGTCCAGCGCCTCATTGCCCAGCGCGTCCGCCCGGCGGTTCTCCTCGCGTCGGATGTGGCGGAATGTGACGCCGCCCCGGAACCGGCCGCTCAGGGCGCCGGCTTGCTCAAAGAGGTCGCGCAGCTCCTCGTTCTTGACGCGGTACTCGCCCCGCATCTGCTTGACCAGCAGCTCGCTGTCGCTGTGGATCAGGACGCGGTGGTCGGCGCCGAGTTCCAGAGCGTGTTCCAGGGCGCGCACCAGGGCCGTGTATTCCGCCAGGTTGTTCGTCATGCGGCCGACGCGGCCGGCCTCCTCGATCGGCTCCTCGCCGTCCCGCTCCAGAATGTAGGCGAAGGCCGCCGGGCCGGGATTGCCGCGCGAGGCGCCGTCGGTGTGAATGGTAATCAGCCCGAACTGGGCCATCGGAAATCCTCCGTCCCCAGCAGGGCGAGGCCGACCGGGCCTCGTGGCGGGTTCGAGGATTGTAGGTCAGACGCCGCAATCGCGTCAACCGCGGCCGCCGACCCGTCTTACCTTCCGATGAGGTACGCCTGTAAGTCGCGGCTGATCTGGTGGCACCGCGACTTCCATTCCTGCGTCACGATCCCATTGTGCGAGCGCAGCACCAGCGTGACGACCAGCCGGCCGGGCTGGCTCGGGTCGGGCCGCTGCATGTGCAACTCGATCTCCGTGGAAGATGGGGCGGTCTGCACCGCCGGCCGACGCTCCATCCAGCCGAACATCCCGCCCTTTCGCTCACTGGCCGGTTCGGCCAACCGCACGCGAATCAGGCCGGGAACGCTGTCCACCACCACGCCCCCCAAGTCGTGAATGAACCCCCGCAGCTTCAGCATCGCCATCGACTCGGGCATCCGCGCCTCAATACTGTGCTGGACGGCGTGAACGTCCGCGATCGTCTTCAGCACCTTCGACGGCGCCGGGGTCGCAGGACCGGCCGCCGCATCGGCCGCCAGGACCGCCCGAAGGTTCGGAACCAGGGCGCTGCGCCGCGGCAGCGGGAACCGTTTGCCCAGGCCCGTCTCGTAACGCTTCAGCAATTCCGAAGCGCTGGCCGGCCGATCGTCGGGGTGCTTGGCCAGGCAGTCGAGTACCAAGCGCTCGACGGCCGGCGGCACGAGGTCGGCCAGGCCCAGCTCCGCGAAGGTCGGCGGCGGCGCCTCGGCGTGCGCCCGCATCAGCCCGCCCACCGTCGGCGCCGAGAACGGCCGACGACCCGTCAGCATCTCGTACAAAACGACGCCGACGCTGTAGAGGTCGCCCCGGCCGTCCATCTCGTTGCCGCGCACCTGCTCCGGAGCGATGTACTCCGGCGTGCCCGCGGCCGGCGGCAGCGTGTAATCGAAAATATCGTCCGGCGAAATGTAAAGGAGCGACGACATCTTGGCCAGTCCGAAGTCCATCAGCTTCAGCTGCTCGACCGGCGTGCCGGGATGAATCACCATCAGGTTGCCCGGCTTGATGTCGCGGTGGACGACGCCGGCGTCGTGGGCCGCCTGAAGGACGCTGCACAGCTGCGTCAGCAGTCGGCCGGTTCGCTCCGGCGTAAAGCGTTTCTCCCGATGCAGCAGCACATTCAGATCGACGCCGCGCAGGTACTCCAGCACCAGCACGGGGCCATCCGGCGCCTTGGGGTCGGCGTCGATGAAGGCCACGGCGCAGGGATGCTGGAAGCGCGACGTGATGTGGATTTCGCGCCGAAAGTGCTCGCGGATCGTGGACTGCGTCAGGAGCGTTTCCTTCAGCACCTTGACGACGACCTCCCGCTCCGGGCTTATCTGATGAGCGAGGAAGATTCGGCTCATGCCGCCTTCGTCCAGTGGACGAATCGTTCTTGTACTTGCCTAGAAAGACGTGGCCTACCATGCGCGCCTCGCAGCCCTCGTGCCGTGGAACGAGAAGGAACGGCACACAACTCTAGTGTGCGATCGGCCGAAACGCCAATCCGGGTGCGCGATTTGACCGCACGACCGGATCATCCGGTGTAAGGGGTCAGGGGTCGGGAAATCGAGGAATCGTCGATGAACCCCTTCATTTAGCGGCGACCCGGAGGGGAGCGCGGGGGCGATGCGCTCCCCTTCGGGTCGCCGCTAAACGGGGAACGGTTTTGGGACGAGTCCTTCCGCGCCGCGATTGCTACCCGACGCCGTTGCCGGGGTTCCAGAAAGAAACGGCGTTCGCCCGGAAGGCGTCCAGAAGGAACCCAAAGGGAGCGACCATGAAAACGGCGAATCCGGCGAAAGCCGTGACCACGGCGATCTGCGTGGTGTTGCTCGGCGCGAGCTGCATCCACGCGGACGATTGGCCCCAGTGGCGCGGGCCGAACCGCGACAACAAGGTGACGGGATTCAACGCGCCCGCTGTGTGGCCCAAGGAGCTGACGCGGAAGTGGAAAGTCGATGTCGGTCTCGGCGACGCCTCGCCGGTCCTGGTGGGCGACAAAATCTATGTCTTTACGCGCCAAGGCGGGGATGAGGTCACGCTCTGCCTGGACGCGGCCGACGGCCACGAGATCTGGCACGACAAATACCCGGCCGCGGCGGTGAGCGGCGCCCCTAGCCGGCACCCCGGGCCTCGAAGTACGCCCGTCGTCGCCGACGGCAAGGTCTGCACCCTGGGCGTCGGCGGCGTCCTTTCCTGCCTGGACGCCGACAAGGGCACGGTCGTGTGGCGAAAGGAATCCAAGGAGCATCCCAAGTTCTACGCCGCGTCCTCGCCGATCATCGTGGACGGCAAGTGCATCGCCGAGGTCGGCACGGAGGGCGACGGAGGGATCGCCGCCTACGACCTGGCCGACGGCGCGGAGAAGTGGAAATGGCCCGGCGCCGGCCCCTCCTACGCCTCCCCCGTCCTGATGACGGTGGATGGCGTGAAGCAGATCGTGGCGTTGACGGACAAGTCGGTGGTGGGCGTCAGCGCGGCCGACGGCAAGCTCCTGTGGCAGATCCCGTTCCGGGCCGGCGGTATGGGATCGTACAACTCCATCACCCCCCTGGTCGATGGGCCAACGGTGTATTACGCGCGGGAGGGGACCGGCACGACGGCGATCAAGGTGGAGAAGAAGGACGACGGCTTCACGGCCCGGCAGCTGTGGCAGAAGTCGAATTCCGCCGAGAAGTACAACACGCCGGTGCTGAAGGACGGCCTAATCTACGGCCTTTCCGCCGCCGGCCGAGGCGCGACGAACTTCTTCTGCATGAAGGCCGACACCGGCGAGGAGGCCTGGACCGACTCTGCCAAGCGCGGTGAATGCGGGGCCGTTTTCGACGCCGGCGACGTTCTGCTGGCCCTGACTTCCGACTCGCAGCTGGTCGTCTTCAAGCCCGGCGACAAGGGGTACACGGAACTGGCCAAATACAAGGTGGCCGACAGCCCGACCTGGGCCTGCCCGATCATCGCGGGCAACCGGGTGATCGTGAAGGACAAGGACTCGTTGACGCTGTGGACGATCGAGTAGGAAGCGGTTCGACCGGCCCGCAGCGCGAGCAACGGTGTTCGTTCCAAACCCTTGCTTGCACTGCGGGCTGGCGCCAACGCAACGTAATTCTGCTCGGACGGCGGCGGTCCAAGCGGGCCGGGCAGTGGGACGCCGCTACCCGGGAAATCCGGACGGCCCCGGAGGGCCGTTGGGCTCAGGCCCGTGCGGCCCGTGGTCCGGCGGAGGCGGCGATTTCTGGAACGGTTCGCCCGTCATATTCCTCCAGCGCCGCTTCTGATCTTCCGTCAACAACGCCAGAACCTTCTCGGTGGGGGGCCGGAGTCCCGGCTCTGGTCCTTTGCCCGGCCCGCCGGTGCCGCGCCGATTGTCCGGCCTCGGAATGAACGCCTCCGCTTCGATGACCCGGAGGCTGTCCTTTTGCGCACTCGTCAACTTCAAATCTTCCACCACCTCCGGGTCGTGGAAGGCGGACAGCCCTTGCTTGAGCTGCAACGCGATCTGATTGATACGACCCAGTTGCGCAGGGTCGAGGATCGTGTCCAGGGCGTCTTCCTTGGCCGCGCCTCGTCGA
Organism: uncultured Planctomycetaceae bacterium; assembly: GCA_963771935.1. Taxonomy (GTDB): domain Bacteria; phylum Planctomycetota; class Planctomycetia; order Gemmatales; family Gemmataceae; genus UBA4732. The sequence continues at coordinate 475,331 of CAVYVK010000003.1, forward strand.
GCCACCGTTGTTTCCGCTCGTCCAGGCCGAGTTGGAAGAACGTGTGAAAACCTTCCTTCCGCCGGCGGTCCAGGGTTTGATACAGATCGTTCAGCTGGCCCTGCTGGTTCGCCGTCAGGGCCAGGCCGTTCTTCTCCAAGTCCTCCTTCACGTCGTCCTGGTGCAGTAGGTCCAGGCGTGCGCCCCCTTGCAGCACGGCGAGGTCGGCGAGGATCTTGTTGACGTGTTCCTGCGCGGAGGTCAGATCCGCCTGAGCGGCGGGATCGTCGCCGTTCAGCGCGATCAGCCCCTGATAGTACACCAGGGCCGAGGTCAGCATCCGCTTCCGCGCCTCGTCCGTGAACGGCTTGTCGGCCAGCTCCTGCTCGCTGATCTGGATCATCTCGTCCGCGGACTGACGCGCGAGCTTTAGCCCTTTCTCCGCCTGTTCGGCCCGCTTCCGCTCCTGGTCGTAGGCTTGGTGAATCAGCCCGGCGCTGACCAGCGAGACGACCGCAGTCAGCACGCAGACCACGAGGGCGGAGATGACCACGGACGGGTGCCGCCTCGCCATCTTGCGCAGCCGCTGGACGAGGCTCGGCGGCCGGGCCAGGATCGGCCGGTTGTCCAGGAAGCGGCGCAGGTCGTCGGCCAGCTCGCGAGCCGTGGCGTAGCGGTCGCCCGGGCTTTTGCTAACCGCCTTGAGGACGATGGTTTCCAGCTCGGCCGGGATCCTGCGGTCCACGGAGCGCGGCGGGCGCGGCTCGTCGTGCAGGATCTGCCGGAGCAGGCGTTGGGCGTCCGTGCCGTCGAACAGCGGCCGCAGCGTCAGCAACTCGTAGAAGGTTGCGCCGAGGGAGTAAACGTCGGTGCGCGCGTCGAGGACGGCGTGGAGTCCTCCCGCCTGTTCGGGACTCATGTAGCGAAGCGTCCCCATCAGGTCGCCGGTTCGCGTCAGTCCCTGGCCGGTGTGGAACTGCGCCAGGCCGAAGTCCGTCACCCAGACGTTGCCCCGCTCGTCCACGATCAGGTTGGCGGGCTTGACGTCGCGGTGGACGACGCCGAACTGGTGGGCGTGTTCCAGGGCGTCGGCCGCCTGGACGGCGATGCGCGGCCGTCCGGAAGAAGCGGGCCGAACGGGCGGAATGCTGCGCCGTCAGCTCCGCGGCCTGGGCCTGGCTCGTCGGCGAGCAGACGGGCCTGTTTGGCGAGCCGCCGGATTGATCCCGGCGGTCTTCCTCCGGACGTCGATAATCCACCTCGCTGCTCGCCGGCCGGTACGACCCCGTCGCACCCGCGGGGTCCGTCGCACGGAGGCAGCCGATCAGGTCGGCGAGGTTCTGCCCCTCGATGAGCTGCATGGCGTAGAAGTGGGTGCCGCGCTCGCAGCCCACGGCGTAGACCGGCACGATGTTGGTGTGGTGCAGCTGCGCCGCCGCCTGGGCCTCGTTCTTAAAACGCTGCAGCTGGCGGGCGTCCAGCGCCGCGGCGAACGGCAGCACCTTGAGCGCCACGCGGCGGCCCAGCGACAGCTGCACCGCCTCGTAGACGACGCCCATGCCGCCGCGGCCGATCTCGCGGACGATGTGAAAATCTCCGAGCGCCTCGACGGCCGGCGTCTCCGCCGCCTTCGCGGGTGAAGGGACCGCCGACCTGGCGCCGTGAACCATGTCGAGGGCGTCGAGGTACGGCGCCAGCTGACCGGCGAGATCGAGGAAGCGGGCCGTGAACCCGGCGCGATCCGGCCGGCGGCCGGCCTCCAGCTCCGCAAGGTACTCCTGGGCCGCGCGGACCAGGCGCGGGTCGTCTTCCGTTTCGGCGTCGGGCCGGTCGGACGTCGGGTTCACGTCGCACCTCCCATGACCTGCCGCAGTCGGGCCAGACCGCGCATCCAGAGCTTCTCGACGCTGTCCTGGCTGCGGCCCATGCGGCGGGAAACGTCCGGGAAGGACAGCCCCTCCAGATGGCGCAGCACGAGGACCTCGCGGTAGTCCTCCGGCAGCTGATCCAGGGCGTCGGCCAGCAGGACTCCCTGTTCGCGGCGCACCGCCTGCTGGCTCGGCGACGACTGCGGCGACGCCAGGGCGCGGTCGAGCAGGACGGAGGACTGGTCGAGAGCGTCCTGGATCTCGCGCTCCAGGCGCACGTCGCGGCCCTGGGCGGCAAGGTAGCGCCGGAACAGGTCGGCCAAGTTGGCCGCGAGAATCTGCGCAGCCAGGCGACGAACTCAGCCTCGCTGCCGCCGCGAAAGCCGGCAAAGTTCTTGTGGGCGTCCAGGAACGTCTCCTGAACGAGGTCGGACGCATCGACCTTGCCCTGGAGGCGGCGGCCGATCTGCACGCGGGCCAACAAGGACAGGTAGTGCCGGTACAACTCGAGCAGCCGTCCGAGCCGGACGGCGTCGCCGGCCTTCGCCTCACGCAACAGGTTTTCCGGGTCGTCGGTCATGGCCGTGGCCTCCGCACGGTCTGGCCGCCCCATGCGTTGCGGCCCTCAGACGACTGCCGTGGGATCCCACGGAATATCGCCCCGGCCCCCACTCGTTCCAGTCCGCATCATACCAAAGGGAAGGACGAGACGGACAGCTTTCGGTCCCTTCGGCTTGGTTGCCGACACGTGGTCGTCGCCGATGAGGTCATTCCCGCGCCGCGCCCCTCCTCCGCCGGGCGCGGCGCGGACGAATCGGGAAAGGCCCGACTGGAATCAACGTCCGGATCGGGGAGGCGTAGCGTCCCGTCCTGGAGTCGATCGTGCAGTTCCGCCTCCAGGACATAGGCGAGATCGTCGTTCTGGCCTGCAGGTGCGAAGCTGCTGGCATACGCGATAGCGGAGCGGCAATAGGCTTCGGCCTCCGAACCGGCGAGCGGAAAAGCGTCGCGCACCATGTCGGGCGGCCCCTGGAGTCCGAGGTCGCGAAAACCGGCCGCCGCTTGCAGCAGCGACAGGCGGCCCGCGACGAGTTCCCGGGCGATCTCTTCCTTGACCATGATTCGCGACTGGACTACTGCGTCCTCGGGGCCGCCTCCACTCAACACCAAGGAAGCGCTGGGTCGCGGCTCGCGGCTTTGCGTTGTGTAGTGAAAGGCCGTCAGGCCCGCCAAGGCCAGGACCGCCGCGCCCGCATACGTCCACTGCGTCATCCATTTCATCGACCGGCCCTCCCAAAACCCGGCGCGCCCTGCGGGGCGAAGCCGGCGGACTTCGCAAGACTCGTCTATCCCTCTGGTCGGGGCGGAGATGGAACACCGCCGCGCGACCCCGATTATTTCCGTGATCGACGAAGTTCCGGCGGAAGGGGACGAGAAAAAAGAAGGCGGCCCACGAATCGATTCGTGGGCCGCCAGGCTTGAGGGGTGAGACAACGACAGGAGCGGCGATCATTGATCCCGATTGGGCCGGCCGGGCCGACCGCCGCCGGGGCCGAAGCCACCTAGCTCCAGTTCAAACTTCTCGCCGGTGAGGTCCTTCCACGTCTTCTTCTGATCGTCGGTCAGATCCTTGAGGGCCTTGTCCACCGCGTCCGACTGCATGGTCTGGACCTTCTTCATGGCCTCGGTCATCTTGTCCCGATCGAAGCCGCCCTGGAAGGCGCCCTGCATCGCTTCGCGCATGTCCTTTTGCAGACCGTCCGCGGCCTCCTTGATCTCCGTTTTCTGAGCGTCGGTCAGCTTCAGCGCGGACTGCACGTCGTCCATCGAGAAGGCGCCGAGGCCCGCGGCCTGCACCTCGATCTGCTTGAGGCGCTTGGTCTGGTCGGGCTTGAGGATGCCGGCGACGGCCTTGTCCATGTCCTCGGTCTGGGCCTTCATCAGCTCGCCCATTTTCTCGCGGTCCATGTTGGCGCGGGCCGTGTCCAAGTCGTCCTTGTACTTATCGCGGATCTTTTCGCCTTCCTTCTGGACATCGCTCTTCTCGTCGTCCGTGAGCTTCAGTTCGCCTTGCACCTTTTCATTTCGCAGCAGCATGGCGGCGTTGACGCCCCGACCCTGACCGCCGAAGAAGCCGCCGCCGGGGCCGCCGGGGCCAAAGCCGCCGCCGCCGACCGGACCGCCGGCGCCAAAGCCGCCGCCGCCGAAGTTGAGCGCGACCTCGGACTTCTCGCCGGTCAGGTCCTTCCACGTCTTTTTCTGATCCGCGCTCATCCCTTCCACGATCTTGTCGAGGGAATCGGTGCGCATCGTCTGGATTTTTTTCCTGGCGTCGGCCATCTTCGTCTGGTCGCCCTGCGCCGCCTGGAAGATGTCGCGGATGTCGCTTTGCAGATCCTTCTCCTCTTGCTTGACATCGTCCATCTGCTTGTCGGACAGCTTCAGCGCGGTCTGCACGTCGTCCATCGAGAAGGCGGCGAGGCCCGCGGCCTGCACCTGGATCTGCTTGGCGCGCTTGAGCTGCTCCGGTTTGAGAGCGTCGGCCAGGGCCTTCTCCAGGTCGGCGGTCATGGTCTTGCGCAGTTCGGTCATCTTCGGGAAGTCGCGGTCGGCGCGGGCCTTGTCGAGGTCGTCCTTGTACTTGGCGTTGACCGTTTCGGAGGCCTTCTTGACGGCGGCCTTCTCGTCGTCGGTGAGCTTCAGCTCTTCCTGGATCTTGTCGTTGCGCAGGAGCATTTCAATGCTCGGGGGCTGCTGCGTTCGGCCGCCTGGACCGCGGCCCGGCTGTTGCGCGAATGCGGGGGAGGCCGCCAGCACCATCAGGCCGGCGGTCAAGACGTTAGCGTAAACGCGACGCATCATCCGACTCCTCGAATCGAGGGAAAAGGGGTGACCCCTGCGAGTACACGAGTTGAAACACCGCGACGGCGCCACGGACTCGCGCCCGTGCCGCCAGGGAATTGTAGGGATATCGAAGCGACGTGAACTCGCCTCACGGGTTCTTCTTCGGCAGCGGCGCCGTCATGTTGAAGTCCAGGCCGTCCTTGCCGACGTGGTCGTCGAGCAGACCCAGCTGTCCGTTCGCCTTCAACGCGGCGAACAACTTGCCTCTTTCATCGTCCCAAATCTGCCGCAGGTAGTCCGGGTTCGTGCGCGCCCCCTCGCGGTACTTCTCCAGCCGATCAAGGAAGTTGTCCGCCTCGCGTCGGGCCAGCAGTTTCTGGCCGGACACGTACGCCTCCGTCTCCTGCTGGATGCGGAACTGATCGGACAGCGCCGCCTTTTCCTGACTATCCGCCTCCTGATTGGCGTTGTTCACTTTCGTTTCGATGCGCGTCTGCTCGCGGGCCACGTCGTCGAACGCCGACTTCACCTCGTCGGGAGGCGCGATCAGGGCGACCGGCGCGTCCAGCACCTCGACGCCCAGCCCGTACGGCTGAATGCGGCGGCCGACTTCGCGGGTCAGCGCCTCGCGCAAACCGACCTTACCGTTGAGCAGCGCCTCATCGACGGTGCGGCTGGCGACCCACTCGGCCATCACCGTCTCGGCAGCTCGCTCCGTCACGCCGTCCACGCGGTCGGCCTGTGTCACGTAATCGGCGGCCTCGTCGGGGCGCACCTTGTAGAAGATCGTGGCCTGGACGTTGACGAGGTTGTGGTCGCCGGTCAGCAGCTGGCCGGCCGGCATCGCCCGATCTCGGTCGCCCTCCTGATAGCCGACCAGCACGCGCCGCAGCTGGTCCACGGCCACGCGGTCCACGCGGTCCATGCCCCACGGCAGTCCGAGGTGCAGTCCCGGCTCCGGCCGCTCCGGCAACACCCGGCCGAAGCGCCGCACCACGGCCGCCTCGCCCGGCAATACCTGATACAACCCGGTAGCCGCGTAGCCCAGCAAGGCGGCCGCCAGGAGCGCCGGTAGAAGGAGGGTGCGGCGTTTCATGGCCCGACCCCCTTGGTCGTCGGAGTGAGCGGGGTGGTTGGAGGCGCGGGGCGGGGCGGCGGAGGGGCGCCGGGGTTGGGCGGGTTGAACAGTGCGTCGAACACCGCGTGATGGGTGGACAGAAGCAGCATCGTTTTGTTGTCGCCGAGAATGCGCTTATAATCCTCCAGTTTGTTGAGGAAGGTGTAGAACTGCGGGTCCTGGCGGGCGGCGTCGGAGCGGATGCGGTCGGCCTCGGCGTCGGCCTGGCCGCGCAGGCGCAGCGCCTCGGCCTCCGCCTCCGTGCGCATCTCGGCCACCTTGCGGTCACTTTCGCTCTTGATGTCGGCGGCCTGCCGTTCGCCTTCGCTGCGGTAGTCGGCCGATTTCTTCTCGCGCTCGCTGATGATGCGGTCGAATATGGCCTGGCGCACGGCCGGCGGATGGTTCGTCCGCCGCAGCCGCACGTCCACGATCTCGATGCCCCACTCCTTGCGCGCGGTTTCGCGCAACGGCTGGTCGCCCTCGTCGAGAAGGACGGTTCGCAGCCGTTCGCGCTTCTGGTCCACGCGGCGCACCTTGTCGGCGCCGTCGCCGGCCGGGACTTCGTCGGTGCTGATGAGGTCGTCCAGCTCCATCTTGCCGACGGCGGCGCCGAGCTGGCTGGTGAGGCGCTGACCGAGGACGGACTTCGCCCCCTCGACGCTGCCCATCTTGCGGATGAAGCGGTCCACGCCGGCGTCGGCGATGCGCCAGCAGACGTAGGCGTCGATGGTCAGCGTCTTGTCGATGGTGTTCTTCTTGGGGTCGCGGGTGAGTAATTCCTCCCCCGGTAGGTCGAAATACTGGAGGCGGCGGTCGAGGCGCTGGACCGACTGGATGGGCCAGGGGAGGCGGAAGTGGAGTCCTGCCTGGGAGTCGTCGGCGCCGTCGAAAACGGCGATGGGTCGGCCGAACTGTGTCAAGTAAACGAATTCGGTGCGGTCCACCGTGAAGACGGACAAGCCGCCGACGACGGCGGCGAGTGCGACGAGAACCAGGAGAAGAAGGATCAGTTTCCGGCGCATGGGTGTCAATCCAATGTCAGTAAGCCCCGGAGGGGCGGCGGATAATAGGCAGGCGTGTGAACGCCTGGATCAGTTATTACGGGCCTTCGCGCGGCGTCATCGCCCCCGGCCCGAACATGCCCGGCCATGCGAAGGGCAGGGCGTCCGCCGGCGTCAGCCACAAATGCCTCCGGCCCGGCACGTCCTCGGCATCGATGACGACCTTCTCGCGGTCGGATAGGGCCGTCGCCAGCGCCTCCCAGTAGAGGCGGAAGTCCGTCAGCGCCTCCTGCCGGGCCACGGCCTCGTCGCGTCGCTCCTGATAATGGCGCGTCGCTTCGCGGAGTTTCTCGCTCTTGTCCGGCCGCCCGTCGTTCCATGCCTCCGCCACGGCGCCGGAGAACAGCGCCGCATTCCTGATCCCAGGATAGGACGTCTCGGCGCGGACGCGCGCCGTCACCGCGTCGCGCATCGCCTCGGCGCGCCGCACCTTGTCCAGCTTCGCGGCCTCCGCCTTGCGCGTGGTTTCCAGACTTTTCGCCTCCTGCTGGCGCTCATTGCTCAGGGCGTCGCGCTGCGCCTGGTTGATCAGCTCGTCGCGCTTCTCCATCGCCGTCGTCACCTCATGGTACGATTCCACCACCTCCTGCGGCGGGTGCAGATCGGCCAGCGACAGCCCCTCCAGATCGACGCCCAGCCCGTGCGGCCCGTACGCCGCGCAACGCTCGCGCAGCCTCTGCAGCGCCTCGGTGTGGAAGGCTTCGCGGTCGCGCGTCAGCAGGTCGCCGAACGTCCGGCCGGCGACCATGTCGCGCAGCACCGACTCGGCCGCGTCGCGCACCACGGCCGGCGGGTCGGCCGCCTCGAACAAGAAGACGTGCGGGTCGCCGATCGTGTAGCGGACGGTCGCCTGCATCTCGACGAGGTTGCCGTCGCCGGTAATCATGACGGACTCCTCCGGCACGGGCCGCACGCCATCGTCGCCGTGGGCGCTGGACCAGCTGCGCACCGACGGCTTCCCCGCCACCGGCCGCGTGGAGCGGAAGCCGACTTCGACGGTGTAGATCCGATCGGGCTGCACGCGCGTCACCGTGTCCACCGGCCACGGCCAGGTCCAGTGCAGGCCGGGGCCGAGGTCGTCCGGCAGCGCCCGGCCGAAGCGCCGCACCACCGCCCGCTCGTCCGGCCCCACCGTCGTCAGTCCGCTCAAGGCGTAGCCGCCGACGGCCAGCAGGCACCCCGCGGCGAAGATCGGCCGCCAGTGGTGCAGCATCCAGTGCAGCCCGGCCTCCACGTCGAACCACTTTTCCAGCCAGCGGTTGACGCGGCCCAGCCGATCGCGCCAGCGGGCCGCCGCAGCCCCGCCGGTGCGCTCGAACGCCAGCAACCGCATCGCGTTCAGCAGCACCGCCAGCGATCCGATTTGGTGATAAATCACCGCGGCCAGCGGCGACTGCTCGTACCACCATTTCGTCGGCGCCAGCAGCGGCCACAGCCAGGCCGTCGCCACGACGCCGACGGCGTTGACGCCGAAGGCGAACCAGAGGATGTTCTGGCGGATGACGCGCACCGTCTCGCGGGAGAGGCGGAGCAGGAAAGGCAACTGTTTGAGGCCGTCGGCGCTCATCAGCACCACGTCGCCGGCCTCGGCGGCCACGTCGGCGCCGCCGCCGACCGCCACGCCGACGTCGGCCTTGGCCAGGGCCGGGGCGTCGTTGACGCCGTCGCCGACCATCGCCGCGCGCTTACCCTGAGCCTGCCAAGCGGTCAGAAATTCCGCCTTTTGCTGGGGCAATAATTCGGCATGGACCTCGAAGACGCCGAGCGCCTCGGCGACGCGCTGGGCCGGCGCCGTCCGGTCGCCGGTCAAGAGGGCGATGTCCGCGACGCCCAACCCGCGCAGCTCGCCCAGCACCGCCGCCGCCTCGACCCGCACCTTGTCGCGCGCCCCACCGCTCCTAGCACCCGGCCGTCGCGGGCCACCAGCAGCGCCGTCTGGCCGTCGGCGTCGAGCCTTTCCAGCAGGGCCAGCGCCTCCGGCGGCACGGTCACGCCCTGCTCCTCCAGCAGCCGCCGGTTGCCGACGACCACGACGGCGCCAGCCGATTGGGCTGTGACGCCGCCGCCGGGGTGGGCGCGGAATTCCTCCACTGCTCCCGTGGTCAGGCCGCGCCGCGCCGCTTCGTCGAGGATGATCCGCGCCAATGGATGCTCGCTGCGCTGCTCCGCCGCCGCGGCTCCGGCCAGCACCTCCGCCGCAGTCGCGCCCTCCAGCGGTACGATTTCTCCGATTTCCAGGCGGCCCTCGGTCAGCGTGCCGGTCTTGTCGAAGGCGAAGGCGTTGACAGACGCGAGTCGTTCCAGGGCCGAGCCGCCCTTGAGCAGGACGCCGGTGCCGGCAAGACGGCCGAGCGCCGCGATGACCGCCGCTGGCGTCGCCAAGATCAGGGCGCACGGACAGGCCACTACCAGCACGGCCAGCGCCGGCGGCACGCTCTCGCCGACGACGCTCGTTTGCGTTGCATCGTAGAACGGCAGCCGGGCGCCGCTGGCGTCGCGGCCCCACAAGCTGCCGCCGATCAGGGCGCCGAGGAACGTCACCGCGGCCAGCGCCAGCACCGCCGGCAGGAACCAGCGGGCCAGGCGGTCGGCGGCGCGCTCGATCGGCGCCTTGTCCTTGAGCGCCTGGCGGTCAGCTCGATGACGCGGCCGACGACGGTATACTCGGCGACGCGACGGGCCTCGATCGTCAGCGCCCCTGCTGATTGAGCGATCCGGCCAGCACCTCGTCGCCCGGTCCTTTCTCCGCCGGCAGCCCCTCGCCGGTGAGCGCGCTCACGTCCAGCGACGACCGCCCCTCGACGACGATGCCGTCGGCCGGCACACGGGCGCCGGGCTTTACGACGATCTGATCGCCGCGCGCAGGTCGGCGACGAGGACGCGCTCCTCCCGACCGTCGCGGAGCCGCCAGCAGCGGCGCGGGCAGATGGCGACGATCGAGCGGATTGGCCCGCTGGCTGCGCTCGAAGGTGATGTGTTCGAGACATTCGCCGAGCAGGCCGACGAAGACGACTTCCTCGGCGACCTCCGGCCCGGCGAGGATGGCGGCGACGCAGGCGACGGCGACGGCCAGGTCGGCGCCGATGCGGCCCTCGAAAAGAGAATCAAGAGAGCCGTAAAGGATGCGAGCGCCGCCCAGGATGGCGGGGACCAGCGCGAAGCTGAAGCGGAAGCCCCAGAACGTCACGTCGTCGGCGCCGGCCGTGATCCAGAGCCAGACGTCCACGCCGATGAGGCCGGCGACGACGGCGGTGAGGAGGTAGAGGAACAGCCGGCTTTCAGGCTGGAGGTTGTTGCCGGCGTGGGAAATCTCGCGGTGCATTGGCAGGATCAGGACCGCCGGGTCGCGTCAGCGCCTGGAGAGGGTGAGCCGGGGGCTTCCGCTCCCGGACGGATGCGTTGGGTTCAATATGTCCAGTCTACCCGCGGCCGACGCCGCCGACAAGCGCGAGACGGCCGCGTGGATTTGGATTTGGATTCCGGCAATCGTCCAGGAGGGCGGAGAGCCGCCTCAACGGCTGGAGGTGGGTCAGGATTCCAATCCTGACGGGCGATTCCCACGTCAGGATTGGAATCCTGACCCACCTCCAAACGGCTACTGTGCTTGACGCCCACTCAGGAAGGATCGTAGTATCTGCGTGATGAATGATAGAGAGGAGATGAGCATGGAAGCCCGGAAGGTGGAATTCCCGGACGAATCCGAAGCAAGGCGGGAGGACTGCTCCGCGCCCATCCCAAAACCCTTCCAACACGGACCCCGAACCGTGACGATCACGATCCACATCCCATCCGTCCTGCGCGACTCCTGCGGGGGTGCCTACATGCTATCTCTGTCGGTCCCGAGCGTGCGCGCCGCGCTGGAGCAAATCGAGCGGAGCCACCCGGCGCTGTACCGCAGCGTCTGCGACGAGACGGGGGCGGTGCGCCGCCACGTGAACCTGTTTGTAAACACCGCTCACGTGCGCGACCGGGAAGGGCTTGATACGGCGCTCGTCGCGGGGGACGTTCTCTCCATACTACCCGCGGTTTCAGGAGGTTGAACATGCCGGAGCGCGTCGTTCTCTGCATCGGGACCAAGAAGGGACTCTTCATCGCGGAGGCCGCGAAGACGCGCAAGAGCTTCACCCTGCGCGGGCCATTCGGCTCCGGGGTGGCCGTCTACGCGGCGCTCATCGACACGCGCGGCGCCCGCGCCTCTACGCCTCCAGCTGCAACGCCTTCTTCGGCATGAAGGTCCTGGTCTCGACCGACCTCGGCAAAAAGTTCAAGGAGACGAAGTCCGCCCCGGCCTTCCCGAAGGAGGATGGCCGGGCGCTCGCCAACATCTGGTCGCTCGAAGCCGGCGCCGGCAAGAAAGACCTGTTGTGCGGCGTCGAGCCGGCGTCGCTCTTCCGCAGCCGCGACGGCGGCGATTCCTGGGAAATGGTTCCGGGCATCAGCAACCACGAGCACGCCCGGAAGTGGCAGCCCGGCGCCGGCGGCCTCTGCATGCACACGATCCTGCGCGACGGCAAGCGCGTGCATCTGGGCATCTCGACCGGCGGCCACTACCTCAGCGAGGACGGCGGCGAGACGTTCACGGCCGCGAACAAGGGCGTCGGCGCCGGTTTCACGCCCGACCCCTACCCCGAGTTCGGGCAGTGCGTTCACAAGATCGCCGGCCATCCGGACGCGCCCGGCCGCCTTTACATGCAGAACCACGGGGGCTGGGCCGAATGGGACGGGCCTGGAGGGCCGCGCCCGGACATCGGCGTTTTGCGCAGCGACGACCACGGCCACACGTGGCGCTCGATCGCCAAAGGGCTGCCGTCCGATTTCGGCTTCCCGATCGTCGTGCATCCGCACGACCCCGACACGGTCTACGTCATGCCTCTGGAGCCGCCGACGCGCACCTGTCCGGGCGGCGCCCCGCGGTCTGGCGCAGCGAGAACGGCGGCGACTCGTGGAAGCGCCTGGCCCGCGGGTTTCCGAAGAAGGAGAGCTTTTTCACGGTCCTGCGCGACGGGATGGACGTGGATGAACTCAAGTCGCCCGCGCTCTACTTCGGGACCACGACGGGACAGCTCTGGATGGGGCGAGACGGCGGCGAGGAGTGGGACTGCCTGTTCGACTCGCTGCCGCCGATCCACTGCGTGAAGGTTGCGGTGGTCTGACCCGCGACGGCCCGGTTGCGACCGAGGCCGTCCCTATCGCCGCGGAAACCGATCCTGCAACGCGCTGACCGTCAGCTCGCGCTGCCGCAGCGCTCGGCACGCCTCGACCGCCGCGTGCGCCGCCGCGATCGTCGTGATGCACGTTACTCCGTGTACCACCGCCGCCGAACGGATCTTGGCTTCGTCGGTTCGCGTCCCCTTGCCGCTCGGCGTGTTGATCACGAGGGCGATCTCATCGTTTTTCAGCCGGTCCAGCAGGTTCGGCCGGCCCTCCTGGATCTTCGGCACCTCCTGCACCGCCACCCCCGCCGACCGCAGCGCCGCAGCCGTGCCGCGCGTCGAGACAAGCCCGTAGCCCAGCTCCGTCAGCGCCCGCCCGATCGCCGCCGCGTCGGCCTTGTCGCGATCCGCCACCGAGATGAAGATCAAACCGGACATCGGAAGGGCGCTGTTCGCCGCCATCTGGCTCTTGGCGAAGGCCATTGGGAAACCGTCGTCGATGCCCATCACCTCGCCGGTCGAGCGCATCTCCGGCCCCAGTATGATGTCCACGCCGGGAAACTTGTTGAACGGGAAGACGCTCTCCTTAACCGAGAAGTGCGTCGGCGCCGGGTCGTCGAACAGGCCCAGCTCGTCCAGCGTCTTGCCCACCATCACCAGCGACGCCAGCCGCGCCAGCGACACGCCCGTCGCTTTCGACACGAACGGGGCCGTGCGGCTGGCGCGCGGGTTCACCTCCAGGACGTAGATCATCGGCCCCCCGCTCGCCAGGCCGGTGACGGCGAATTGCACGTTCATCAGCCCCTTGACTTTCAGCTCGCGGGCCAGCATCCGCGTCTGTCGGCGGATCTCCTCGACCACGGCCGGCGGCAGGCTGTGCGGCGGAATGACGCAGGCCGAGTCACCGGAGTGGATGCCCGCCTCCTCGATGTGCTGCATCACGCCGCCGATCACCGTCCGCTCGCCGTCGCTGATGCAATCCACGTCCACCTCGACGGCTGACTCCAAAAACTTGTCGATCAGGAGCGGCTTGCCCTGCGACAGCTCGATGGCCCGCTCGGCGTAGCGGTTCAGCCCCGCGTCGTCATAGACGATCTCCATGCCGCGGCCGCCCAGCACGAAGCTCGGCCGCACCAGCACGGGATAGCCGATGCGCCGGGCCGTGTGGATCGCCTCTTGCAGGTCGCGCACCGTGCCGTTGGCCGGCTGCTTCAGCCCCAACCGATCCACCAACTCCTGAAAGAGCTTGCGGTCCTCGGCCTCCTCAATGCTGTTGACGCTGGTGCCGATGATCGGCGCCCCGGCGTCGGCCAGCGCCCGCGCCAGGTTCAACGGCGTCTGGCCCCCGAACTGCACGATCAGCCCGGCCGGCTTCATCCGGTCGCAGATGTTCAGCACGTCCTCCGCCGTCAGCGGCTCGAAGAAGAGGTGGTCGCTAGTGTCGTAATCCGTCGAAACCGTCTCCGGGTTGGAGTTGACCATGATGGTTTCGTAGCCGGCCTGCTTCAGCGCGAAGGCGGCCTGGCAGCAGCAGTAGTCGAACTCGATGCCCTGGCCGATGCGGTTGGGACCGCCGCCGAGGATCATGATGCGGTCCTTGCCGGAAGGGGGGACGGTCTCGTCGTCCGACTGAGGAGTGAGGAGTGAGGAGTGAGGAGAGGGAGAAGTTTCCAAGGGGTTTTCACTCCCCACTCCCCACTCCTCACTCCTCACTTGCACCGCCGGAGCCTCATAAGTGGAGTAATAGTAGGGCGTATAGGCTTCAAACTCCGCGGCGCAGGTGTCCACGCGCTTGTACGACGGCACGACGCCCAGCTCCTTGCGGAGGCGGCGAATTTCGCTCTCGGTGACGTGCCACAACTGACCTAGCTGGCGGTCGGAGAAGCCGTTCTGCTTCGCCTCCAGCAGCACCGCGCGCGACTTCTCCTCACTCCCGATAGCGCGGAGCCGATCCTCCACCTCGATCAGTTCGCGGATGTTGTTCAGGAACCAGGGGTCGATCTTCGTCCGCCGATGTATGTCCTCCACCGATAGGCCGGACTTGAGAGCATAGCGGATATACCAGATCCGTTCCGAGGTCGGCGTCGCCAGCCGGGCCGCGATCTCGTCGGCCGTCGGCTGTTTCGGCGTGCCCCACAGGTCGGCACGGTCGCAGCCGATGCCGAACCGGCCCGTTTCCAGGCCGCGCAGCGCTTTTTGCAGGGATTCCTTGAACGTTCGGCCGATCGCCATCGTCTCGCCGACCGACTTCATCTGCGTCGTCAGCGTCGGATCGGCGTCGGGGAATTTTTCAAAGGTCCAGCGCGGGATCTTGGTGACGACGTAGTCGATGGTCGGCTCGAAACAGGCCGGCGTCTCGCGCGTGATGTCGTTGCGCAGCTCGTCGAGGCGGTAGCCGACCGCCAGCTTGGCCGCGATCTTGGCGATCGGGAAGCCGGTCGCCTTCGAGGCCAAGGCGCTGGAGCGCGACACGCGCGGGTTCATCTCGATGGCCGTCATGTGGCCGTCGGCCGGGTTGACGGCGAACTGGATGTTGCTGCCGCCGGTCTCAACGCCGATCTCGCGGATGATCGCCATCGCGGCGTCGCGCATCCGCTGATACTCCTTGTCGGTCAACGTCTGGGCCGGCGCCACGGTGATGCTGTCACCGGTGTGGACGCCCATCGGGTCGAAGTTCTCGATCGAGCAGACGATGACGACGTTGTCCGCCTTGTCGCGCATCACCTCCAGCTCGAACTCCTTCCAGCCGATGACCGACGCCTCGATCAAGACCTGGCTGACCGGGCTGAGATCGAGGCCGTGGGCGATCAGTTCGTTAAATTCCTCCCGATTGTAGGCGATGCCGCCGCCGGTGCCGCCGAGCGTGAAGCTGGGTCGCAGGACGCACGGCAGGCCGATACGGTCGCGGATTTCCTGCGCCTCCGCCAGCGTCGTTGCCACGCCGCTTTGCGGTACGTCGATGCCGATGCGGATCATGGCCTGTTTGAACTTCTCACGGTCCTCGGCCATGTCGATGGCGTGCGGCGTGGCGCCGATCATCTCGACCTGGAACTTTTCCAGGACGCCGTGCTTGTGCAGCGCCATGGCCGTATTGAGCGCGGTCTGTCCGCCGAGGGTGGGCAAGAGGGCATCGGGCCGTTCGCGCTCGATGATCTTGGCGACGACTTCCCAGGTGATCGGCTCGATGTAGGTTCGATCCGCCGTCTCCGGGTCGGTCATGATGGTGGCGGGATTCGAGTTGACCAGAACGACGGTGTAGCCTTCTTCGCGGAGGGCCTTGCAGGCCTGCGTGCCGCTGTAATCGAACTCACACGCCTGGCCGATGACGATGGGGCCGGAACCGATGAGCAGGATTTTTTTCAGGTCGGTGCGACGCGGCATTTCGATTCAGCCCCTCGGCGACGGTTGCCTCTTGTGTGCGGCGGGTCTTGACCTCATATTATGGGAGCATCGCGCCTCCTCAAGAGGCGGACCCTCTCCACCCGGCGGCGACGGGCCGTTCGCCAAATTCTTCCCCCGTTCGGAGGCGCATCCCATGATCCCGATGATGTGGCCGGCGGCGGTGCTGCTGCTGGCGGCGCCTGCCCCGGCGGACGACGCCTACGCCGTCAAGGTGAAGACCGCCGGCGTCGGCGATGTCGTCCTGGTGGACCGCAGCTACACCGTCGTCACCCGGACGAAGGCGCTCGACGCCGCGGGCAAAACGGTGTCCAGCGACACGGACAAGGAGACCGACAGCGACGTGTTCCGGGAAGTCATCGTCGCGCAGGAAGCCGGCAAGCCGCCCACGAAGATCCGCCGCGCGTACGACAAGGCCCGGATGAAGCAGGGCGATAAGACGACGGACTTTTCATATTCTGGCAAGGCGGTCCTCATCGAGCGGCAGAAGGACGGCAAGTTTCATTTTCAGATCGAGGGCGGGAAGGAAGTGACCGACGACGCCCAACTCCTCGATTCGGAATTCAACGGCGTGGACGAGTTCCGCGACTTCGAGCAGCACTTCCTCTCCGACCACCCAGTGAAAGTGGGGGAGGAATGGAAGCTCGACATGGCACCGATCGTCCGGATCATCGACCAGCTGAGCGGCACGGAAGGCGACGCCGCCAAGGTGCGGGGGACGGGGAAGCTCGTCAAGGTGTACACGAAGGACGACCACACGTTCGGCCGCTTCCACGTGCTTTTCGATTTCCCCCTCAAGGCCGCGGGCAGCGGTAAAGACCGCCAGGAAACCCTGGAAGGGTCGTCGGTCGCTTACGACATCGACATGGACGCCTGCATCGACGGGAAACTAATCGACGAAACCCTGCACTGGACCGTCGAAGCGACGATCAACACGGCGACCGACTTGAAGGACGGTACAAAGGGAAAAATGTCCGTCGTCATCAAATCGGACAACACGGAGATGGATAAGGAGCAGCCGAAGAAGTGAGAATGGCGTCCGCTGGAAATGAGCAAACCGCGGCCGCCCGGCTGGGACATTGGGGCGGCCGCGGCGCTGACGCCCCCGAGTCGTCGGGGAAAACATGGTTTGTTACAATGCCCGTGGGTGATTTCTTCTGGGGGAGAGGCCCCGATGCCGCGGCTCTCGCAGTTCTACGGGATTGCGATCTACATGTACTACCGCGATCATGCGCCGCCGCACTTTCACGCCATCTACGGCGAACACGAGGCGACGTTCCGGATCGCGACCGGATCGATCCTTGCTGGCTGGCTCCCGCGCCGGGCACGGGCGTTGGTCGAGGATTGGTTCGCCGCGCACCGGGCGGAGTTGCAGCAGGACTGGGCACCTCGCGGCCGCCAGTCAGCCGCTGTTTCCCATCCCGCCCTTAATTTGACGGAGGGGGCCGATGATTTTGCGAATCCTGGGCGCGGAGGTTCGTGGGCCTCACCATCTGGAACTATCCTTCAGCGATGGCGCGCGGGCCGTTGTCGATGTCGAGCCGCTCCTGACCGGTTTGGTATTCGAGCCGCTCCGCGACCCCAGTTACTTCGCTCAGGCCGCTCTCGATCCGGTCTGTGGCACCGTCGTCTGGCCGAACGGCGCCGATTTCGCCCCTGAGGCGCTTTGCGCCTTGCCGCCGGTTAAAGCCGTCAACGGCGAAGTATTCGCGCCAGCAGTCCGACCACGCACCTAATGCTTGTGCGCGTTATTTCCTCCCCAACAATGAGCAAACCGCAGCCGCCCTAATATCCCAGCCGGGCGGCTGCGGCGCTGACGACCCCGAGTCGTCGGTAATATCCATAACCTCTCCGGGGATAGTGGTCAAGAGTACATATGGACGAAAAGACACCAGGCGTTCATCGGCGCTGATATAACCGTCAAAATTCCTACAATTCTTCCGTCGTCGGTCGCTCGCACCTGGATGGATCCACCGTGAAAGGGCTGTTCGCACGTCAGCTGTTCACCGGCTTCGGTCCCTCTCTCTTCACGCCGGCTGGCGATACGCCGTCACTGTACGCCGTGCAGGGCGGTCGGCCGTCGCGCCTCCGCGCCGCGGTACGGCGCGAATGTCCCCGCCTGCCGGGCGTCTACGGGATGCTCAACGAATCCGGCGAACTCATCTACGTCGGCAAGGCGAAATGTCTGCGCTCGCGGCTGCTCAGCTACTTCCGGTCGAAGAGCCGCGACCCCAAGGCCGGTCGCATCGTCCAGGAAGCCCGCGTCGTGGCATGGGAGCCAGCCCACGGCGAGTTCGCCGCGCTGCTGCGCGAGCTGGAGCTGATCCGCCGCTGGCGGCCGCGCTTCAACGTGCAGGGCCAGCCGAATCGCCGTCGGCGAACCTACGTCTGCGTCGGCCGCGAACCGGCGCCATACCTCTTCCTGTCGCCGCGGCCGCCAGGAACCGCCTTCGCCGGTTTCGGCCCCATCCCATCGGGTATCACGGCGCGCGAGGCCGTTCGCCGTCTCAACGACTGGTTCCGACTGCGCGACTGCCCGCAATCGCAGAAGATGGTGTTCGCCGAGCAGCGCGGTCTTTTTCCCCTCGACCTCGTCGCCGGCTGTCTGCGCGTCGAGATCAACGCCTGTCTCGGCCCCTGCGCCGCGGTCTGCTCCCGCGCCGACTACGCCGCCGCCGTGCGGGCCGCCGTGCGTTTCCTCGAAGGCGCCGACGCCTCGCCGCTGAAGACGCTGGAACGCGCCATGCAAGAGGCGTCGGCGGCGGAGGCGTTCGAGCGCACCGCGGTTCTGCGCGATCGGTGGCAGCCCATGCACTGGCTGAGCGCCCACCTGGAGCGGATCCGCCAGGCGTGCCGGCGGTCCTGCGTCTACCCGGCCGTCGGGCGTGATGGATCGCGCGACCACTGGCACGTCATCCACCACGGCCGGGTACGGGCGGTCGTGCTGGCGCCGCGCGACGACGCGACGCGATCCGCAGCCGTGGCGGCGCTGGACGCAGTTGATCGCGGCGGCGCTTCGGGACCGCCGGGGCTGAACGAGATCGACGGCGTGCTGCTCGTGGCGGCGTGGTTCCGGCGGCATCCCGCGGAAAAGGACAAGGCGCTGGCGCCGGCGGCGGCGCGCGCGGCTTGCGCGGCGACGTAATCCCCGCTTCGGTCGCGCCGCTGGAATGCCGTTTGCACAAATCAGGGTCGGATTCCAGTTCGGCGCAGGCGAAGCCGCCTCGACGGCCGCTCGGACGGCCCCCGCCGATTAAGCAACTTTCATGAAAGCACCAGTCCCATGACCGAATCCGAACGCGAAGGTTTCCACCGCCAGCTCCAGGTTCTGGCGGATCGCCTCAAGGGCGACGTCTCCGATCTATCAAAGGAGGCGCTGCGGCGATCCGGCGGTGAGGCCAGCGGCAACCTCTCCAACATGCCGTTTCACAATGCCGACCTGGGTACGGACAATTTCGAGCAAGAAATGTCGGTGAGTCTGCTGGAAAACCAGGACCAAATCCTGACGGACATCGCCGCGGCCATGCGCCGCCTAGAGGGTGGGGCCTACGGGAAATGCGAGGTGTGCGGCAAGGAAATCCCGCAGCGGCGGCTCCAGGCCGCCCCCTATACGCCCTACTGCATTGACTGCGCCCGCACCCTGGAGGAGGACGGCGCCCAGAGCCGGCGAGCGGCCGGGTTGTAAGACGCGACAGGGGTGAAATCCCCCTCGCCGGCGCCTGGTTTGCTTCCCTCCATGCTGGGCCGTTCTATCGCGGAGGAGGGCCATGACGACCTTGAACCGCTTCCCGCTCCTGGGCCTGTGGGCCGAGGAGGCCGCTCGCCGGCTGGGCTATCGGAAAGATGAGGCCGAGTCGTTGGGCCACGCCTACGCCGTGTTGTACGCCATCCGCGCCCGTTTGCGGCCCCACGCGCCTGAGCCGCGGACGGCAAAGCCGCCCCACGGGAAAAAGCACGTCGCCTCGCACCAAATCCACTTCTGCGGCGACGACATCGACGCGGCTTACGACGTGGACGGCCGCCTGCGCGGCAGGGTCGGCGGCCGGCGGCAGACGCCTACCAGCTATCAATCCGCCGTCCGGGCCAAGTTCCCACCCGGCTATTACGACCGACTGCAAAAAGCGTTTCGGGACCTTCTGAAGACGTTTCCGCCGCGCGCACTGGAGGGTCGTCGTGTTTACGACTTGTACGACGAATGGAAGCAGGCGTGCGGCGTCGGCCGGCTGGTAGATCTCGATCGGCTGGTAGAATGGCGCCCGCGACGATCCGGCGCGTCGGTAAAGCGGAGCGCCTGAGCAGGCGAGCCGCCGGGTTCATCCCATTGGCGTCTACACGCCTTCGCAGGAGGTTGTGGGGCGTTGTTTTCGCCCCTGGCCCAGGGGTCATTCCGCCAGGGCCGACGCATGGCTCGGCGCTCGCGGCGCCTCCGCGTCGGCCGATTCGGAGCTTTTATGGAGCGGTGAAGGCGCATCGACCAGCGTTTCGGCGGCGAGCGAAGGGCCGTCGGCCGGCCATAGCTCGCCGCGCAGCCGCTCCAGCTCCTCCCGCTCCTGCGTCATCCGCGTTCGTTCCTGGGCGATGTGGCCCTCCGCCTCGGCCGCCGACCGCTCCAGTTCGGCGAAGCGCCCCTGTAGATCACGGATCTGGTCGTCGAGAATGCGGCGGCCGGTGTCCAGCTCCACCTGGAACCGTTTCAGACTTTCGGCGCCCTTGGAGGCGCCGTCTCAATCGGCGGATGGCCCCAACGGGCCTGGACGACTTTCGATTCTTCAAGCGCCGCGGCCAGGTCGCGCCGCAGCGCTTCGTTCTCCCGGCGCAGCTTCTCGTCGGCGGGGTCGGGCTGACGCCGCATCTGTCGCATCTCGCCCATCAACCGGACGACTTCCGCCCGCTGCTCGCGCAGCAACGCCTCCTCGTGGGCGATCTTTTCGTTCTGGTGGGCCGCCGCGATGGACGCCTCCTGCTGCTCGCGCAGCCATTCCTCCCACCGGATCGTCAGGCTCTCCTCATGTTCGTTCAGGCGTTGCCGGAGCCGGCGCAAATAGCCGGCGAAGCAGGCCGATTCCCGGCCGCGGATCTCCAGCGCCCGCAACGACTCCCGAAGGTCTTCCTCCGCCGCCCGGCGCCGGGCCGTGCATTCCTCCAGCGCGGCCCGCGCGGCGGCGACCTCGGCCTGCTTTTCCGCCAGCTCCACCTCGATTTGTCCGCGCCGCTCCGTCAGGGCCAGGCCCTCTTCCGCCGTTTGCCGGGAGGTTTGCTTCATTTCGACCAGACGCGCGTCCAGGTCGCGCTGGAGGCGCGCACTTCCTCGGCCTGACGATTCAGTTCTTCGTGGCGGCCGGTCAGCTGCTTGTCGGCCTGTTCCGCCGAAGCCGCGGCCTGCTCGGCCAGCCGGCCGCGAAGTCGCAGGGCCAGCCGCGCCAGGTGATGGCGCGACCGTTGGGCGCGCCGCATCCCCGATTCGTCCACCGATCCGGTCTCCCGGATCGGTCGTTCTTCGGGGGGGAGGTGCAGCGTGAAGCTGAAACTGCCGACCTGCACCACGTCTTCATCGGTCAGCGCGGCGTCCTGCACGGATTGGCCGTTGAGGCGCGTGCAACCGCGGCCGGTGCAGTCGCGGATGTGCCAGCCGTCCAGCGCGTGCGAGGACGCAGTGGACCGGCGCCACGTCCGGCGCCTCCAGGCCGACGTCGCAACCGGCCGACCGGCCGACGATCAGCACTTCCCGGTCCAGCGTTCGATATTGTCGCGTCGCGCCCCCGTACTTCACGATCAGCGTGGGCCGGGTTGCGTCAAAGCCGTCGTCCCGATCTTTGGACATGGTCGTCTCCCCCGTCGCCCCGGAACTCCGAGGCGCACCCTCTCCTTCGCCCTCGCCCGACAGGAGGCGC
The DNA here is from genome assembly GCA_963771935.1 of uncultured Planctomycetaceae bacterium. Taxonomy (GTDB): domain Bacteria; phylum Planctomycetota; class Planctomycetia; order Gemmatales; family Gemmataceae; genus UBA4732. Next base: position 496,646 of record CAVYVK010000003.1, read on the forward strand.
GGCGTACCGGGTCGATTCATTCGGACGGGACGATTCAAGTCTAGGTCACAATTCGAGACCGTGCGAAACAAAGATATGAGCAAATCAGAATCCGAACTTTCCGCGCCATGCGCGCGCGGATCACAAACTCATCCGGGAAGGCATGGACGGGCATGAGATTTGCGGTCCATATACCGCCTGGGATGGAGCAAAAGAATACGGTTCAGACGCCGCGACTCGATCCCAGGGATCGTTCACGAGTCCCTTCGTTTAGCGGCGACCCGGAGGGGAGCGCTCCCTCCGGGTCGCCGCTAAACGGGGAACTTGGTTTTTGGACGAATCCCAAGCTTCTTTTTGAGGGGCCCAAACCATGTTGGCGACCCTGACGGCGGCCCTGTTGCTCGGCGCTCCGCCGGCGCCCGAACCCGCGGCGGCGAACAAGGACGCCCCGCCCGCCAAGCTGCAACTGTTCGCGGACGACAGCTGGTACAAGAATCAAAAAGGGGAGGAAAAGGATTTCGTCGGCGTCCTGTCGCGGGCGCCGACCGCACCCGGCGGAGCGGCCGCCCTCGGCCGTTTCAACCCCTACCGGCTGACCATGACCGACGACAAGGGCAAACAGTCGGAGCGCGAAATCTACGCCGGCGCCCACCCGGAGCTTCTCGCGCCTTACGTCGGCCGGAAGATCAAACTGATCGGCAAGGCGGTGGACACGGAGGTGGAGGGCAAGCTGCACGCCGAAATCTGGCCCGCCCGCGTGGAGCTGATGGAGGCGACGCCTGAGACGCCTGTCGCACCGCCCGACGAACTCGACGTCCTCTCCGGCAACAAGGTCTACAATGCGGACGCGACGCCCGAAAAGGACTACGTCGGGATCCTGCGAAAGAAGAAGGGCGAGGACGCCGTCGGCTACACCCTGCTCATCGACGCGGAGGACTTCATCGACCGGCAAGATATTCATCTTTTCAACCAGCAATACTCGCTTTTTGACCCCTACGCAGGCATGCGCGTGAAGATCACGGGCAAGAAGGTGTCGGGGACGAAGCAGGGCGTGCCTTTTTCCTATATCCTGCCGCGGCGCCTGGTGGTGCTGGGGGACAAGTCGGCCGGCGAAAAGACGGCGCGAGAGCTGAAGGTGCAGGGCGTCGCCAACGAATGGCCGTTCGGCGGGCTTGCGCCGGCGCAGTTCGCCGTCCGCAGTCCCAGGGAACTGGTGCTGGCGCGGGGGTTGCCCGCCAACCAGGCGGACGACGACAAGGTCCAGACGCGGGAGGCCGAACTGACGGCCCGACAGTTCAAGCTCGAATCGATCGACTGGAACCGGCAGATGCTCATCGTGGCGACGGCCGGGGCCGAGCCGACCGGCGGCTATACCGTCGAGATCACGCGCCTGGTCGTGGACGGCGACGTGCTGCACGTCCACTGGCGGGTCAACGCGCCGAAGCCCGGTGACGTGGTGACGCAGCAGGTGACGCACCCGGCCCAGGCGGTGCTGACCGAACATTTCACTGGAGACGTGGTGTTCGAGGGGCCGAAAGCGACGTCCCCCGGCAAATGACGCTCATTCCCCCTCCCCTTTGAGGGGAGGGGGAGGCGCGGAAGGCGTAACGCTGCCAGCGCTCTTGCAGATCGTCAAAGTTGTTGATGCCGTAATCCCTTTTTAGGGCGGATTCATAGCCGTCTTCCAGGCCGTCGCGCAGGAAGCGGGCGAAGGCCTTCGGCCCTTTTTCCGCCGACAGGAAAGACACCAGCGACACGCTCTCGGCGTAGAACGGCCCGATCCGCCGGACGTCGGGGTAATCGTCCATCTGCATCAGCTCGGCCACGGGGAACAGCTCGTCGTCCTGTCGGTGTCGCGGCAGATTGTTCAGGTGCAGCGCGACGCGGTCGCGCGGCTCGGACAGGACGGCCATGCCCTCGTCCGCCCAGTGCGGCAGCCGGTGGGCGCCGAATCGTCCGGCCAGCACGACGTGCGTCGTCTCGTGCGGCAGGACGCCGATGAAGACGTTGGGATCGTCGCAATGCAAGTCGATGCGCCGCGAGACGACGCGGCCGTTCTTTTCCTGGAAGGACGAGTGTCCGGCGACCTGGGGCGGCCGGCCTGTCGCCAGGCTGTAGTCCTGGGCGGTGTCGTACAGATAGATGTCGCAAGGCTCGTCCCAGGGCGGGGCCGGTTCTCCGAACCACTTCTTCGCGGCCGCTTCCCGCACGGCCTCGGCGATGCGCGCCGCCCTTTCGGCGACGGCCCGACTCTGGTTATGGTGGATGCGGAAGTTGGCCGTCTCGGCGAGCGCCCAGCTTTCCCCCTCCGCTCGGGGCGAGTGTCTTACCGGAAGGGCGTGTGGCGTGTCCGCGTCGGCGGCCCGGAGGGACGCATCCGGGAAGAGGGACCGGAGAGCGAATCCGACGACGAGAAAGGAGAGAGAAACGACCGTCCTTGTCTGAAGGCGCATGCGGTGAGCCTCGAAGTCCGCGGGGCCGATGAGGGCGGCCCTCTCCCTGGAAAAGCCCGCCGCCCCTCTTGCGGCGAGGACGGCCGGCCGCCTATCAACACTGGATAAAAGGTTATAGCATCGGATTGCGGGGGACGCCAACCGGAATTCCGTTTGTCCTATAAGACCGATAAGTCCTCTAGGATCTATGGGACAAATGGAGAAGCTATCGCCGCCGTCGCTTGCTTGTGTCCCGGCCGGCGGCCCGGTACGATCGTAGTGCCAGGCGCCTTGGTTCCGAAGGCGCGTGCAGCGAGGGACCGATCATGTCGGCCGAGTCACCATCCAGCGACCCCAACGGGCGGCGGCCTGCCGCGGCGGAAGACCTCCAACTCGCGCCGACGGAGCCGCTTCCGGTTCCGCCGGAACCGCTTTCGGACGGCCCGTCACTGGACGCCCTGGAGCGCGTGCGCCGATCGCCGGCGGCGACGAAGCTGCGCATCCTCCTCCGCTGTCACGAAGTGGCGGCGCGGACGCGGCGCGTGAGGGAGTGGATCCGGATGGGAAGGGGTGCGGCCGTGATCCTGCTGGGCGCCGTCCTCGGCGCCCTGGCCGGCCTCGGCATTTTCGCCGCCGTCTACGACAACCCCGATCAGTACGCCCAGCGCGATTACGACCCCAACTCCTCCGCCTACACCTACTTCGTCAAGGGCGAGAACGTCACGCAGCAGAGGTACGACTACTTCCTGGCGACCGGCTCGAACCTGACTTCGGCCGCCTCCGCGTCGGTGGTGGTCGGCCTGACGGTGCTGGCGGTGTTCGTCGCGTCGCTGTGGCTGCGCGGCCGGCGCGTCGAGCCGGACGCTTCCGGCGTCGAGGAGCAGATCGCGGCGATCGTGCGCGACCACCCGGAAGCGGTGCGCGAGTGGGGCGGCCCCTCGGTGCTGCGCGAGCCGTACCTGGTCGCGGAGGTGCCTGCGTATTGAAGATAAAAGCGGCCGCTGATGAGACATACAGAGCCGCGACCGTGAGGGAGCGGTCTTCTTCCCGCCCCCTCACGGTCGCGGCTCGGACGGATCAAATCTCGAACGGCGTGCCGGGCTGGAAGTTCTCGAAGCGCATGTACTGCTTGATGTAGGCCAGGGTGATCTCGCCGGTGGGGCCGTTGCGCTGCTTGCCGACGATGACCTCGACGACGCCTTCGTTCTGGCCCGGCTCGTAGCGGTCGGGCCGGTGCAGCAGCATCACGGTGTCGGCGTCCTGCTCGATGGATCCCGACTCTCGCAAATCCGCCAGCCGCGGCCGGTGGTCCTGGCGGTCCTCCGACGAGCGGTTGACCTGGGCCAGCGCGACGACCGGGATTTTCAGCTCGCGGGCCAGGAACTTCAGGCGCCGGCTGATCTGCGCCACCTGCTCCTGGCGCGGGTCGCGGCGGTTGTCCGGCTCGATCAGCTGCAGGTAGTCGATCACCACGAGCTTGATGTGGTGCCGCAGCTTCAGCCGCCGGGCGTTGGCGGCGATGCGCAGCATGCTCTGGCCGGGCGTGTCGTCGATGAACAGTCTTGGCGTTGCGCAGGACGCCGCCGGCCTCGATCAGCTTCTGCATGTCGTCGGAGCTGAGGATGCCCTTGCGCAGCTTGTGGCTGTCCACGCGGGCCTGGCAGCACAGCAGGCGCTCCGCCAGCTCGATGCGCGACTGCTCCAGGCTGACGAAGAAGACGGGACGATTTTCCTCAACGCAGATATTGCGAGTAATGTTCAGCGCAAAGGCGGTTTTGCCGACGGACGGCCGGGCGGCGACGATGACCAGCTCGCGAATCTTGCAAGCCCGCGGTGATCTCGTCGAGGTCCGTGAAGCCGGTCGAGACGCCGCTGATCGACTTCTCGTTGGCGCTGTTGCGCGTCGATGCGGTCGTAGGCCTCGCCGCATGGCCTCTTCCAGCGTGAACGTCTGGCCCGTGACGCCCATCTGGGCCACGTCCAGGATCTGGCGTTCGGCCTGTTCGAGCAGCTCGTCGGCCGGCTGCGCCTGGTCGTAGGCGTCGCGGAGGATCTCGGTGCCGGCGTGGATGAGGTTGCGGACGAGGGCCCGGTCGCGGACGATGTTGGCGTAGTATTCGGCGTTGGCGGCGGTGGGGGCGGCGTCCCACAATTCGCCGAGGTAGGCGTAGCCGCCGATGTCCTCGATCTGGCCGCGCTGCTTCAGCTCCTCGGCCAGGAGGACGACATCGACGGGTTGGCCGCTCTTGTCGTGAAGAGAGACGATCGCCTAGATAGATTTTTTGATGGGCGTCGGCGTAGAAGTCCTCGGTGCGCAAGAACTGCACGACGACGCTGATGACGCTGTTGTCGCGCAACATGCTGCCGAGGACGGAGCGCTCGGCCTCGCGGCTCTGCGGCGGCAGACGATCCGTTCCGGGCGTCTCAGGGGCCATGACCCACCTCCCTGTGCGTCGATCGTGGGCCAATCGCTCCGCGATTGGCCGGCGACTCGCGGAGCGAGTCGCCCACGCTCATTCATTTCTTTTCCTGCGCCTTGATGACCGCGACCTTCACCTCGGCCTCGATCTTGTTTTCGCCCTCAAGGTCGCGCCGAGCTGCAGCTTGACGGCGTACAGGCCGGTTTCCTTGATCGGCCCATCCAGATGCACCATGTCCGGCTCGATCGAGCAGGCCCTTGGCCTTCAGCCCCTTCGACATCTCGGCGGCGCCGACCGAGCCGTACAGATGGCCCTCGTCGTTGGCGTTGGCCTCGATGGTGATGCCGGCCATCTTCTGAATCTGCTCGGCCAGGGCCTTCAGGTCGGCGACGCGCGCCTCGCGGGCCTGCTTGACGCGGATCTTGAACCGCTCCAGCAGCCGCAGGTTGTGCGGCGTCGGGACCGTGGCCAGGCCGCGCGGCACGAGGTAGTTGCGGCCGTAGCCCGGCTTCACCTCGACCACGTCGCCCTGCTTGCCGAGATTGGCCACGTCCTCGGTCAGCACCAGCTGCATGCCGCCGTGCGGCCCCTTGAGCATCTGGTCGCGCTGCTTCGGTTGCTGCTTCGCCTTCGTCGCCATGACCTTCGCCTCGCGGTTGGTCCCGTCGCCCGTGGGGCAGGTTGCTAACCTGCCAACCAAACGGCAGGTTAGCAACCTGCCCCACGTCAGAACGGGATGTCCTCTTCCTGGCCGCCGTGGGCCGGCGGCGCGTCCATCGGTTCGGGTTCTTCGTCGTCGTGGACTGGAGCCGGGCCGTTGCTGCGCGACATGACGCCCGCCGGACCGCGCCGGGGCCGCCCCGCCGCGCATCGGACGCGAACCGCCCTCGGCGTTGCCGCCGTCGGCTTCGCGGTTCGAGGAACTGCATGTCGTTCAGACACGAACTTGAGTTTCTGCGCTTCCCGCCGGTGGTCTTGTCGTTCCAGGTGTCCAGCTTCATGCTGCACTCCAGATACACCTGATGCCCCTTCTTCAGGTATTGCTCTACCTGATCGGCCAGCTTCCGACCGGTTCTCCCGGTTGAACGCCTCCACGTCGAGGAAGACCGGCTCATCTTCCCACTGGCCTGTCGATTGGTTCTTCTTGCGGTTGTTGACGGCGAAGCCGAACTTGGCGACGCGCCCGCCGCTCTGGAAAGTCATCATTTCCGGGTCGCGCGTCAGCCGGCCGATCAGCAGCACTTTGTTCAGGTTCGCCATGGGGCGTCTCCTGTGCCGGAGGGAAGCGGATGCGTCCGCACCCCGGACCAAAGGGGTCCGAGAATGGGATTACTATACATCCGTCTTCCAGGCCGTGCAAGCTCGGTAGGCGAGCGGCAGCGTCTCGCGCTCCCCTTCGGGTCGCGGCTAAACGGGTTGCGCCCGACGCAGCGGTTATTACTCTTCTTTCACCTCCGCGAGCGGCCGCCGACTGCGCGGGCCGCGTTCCTCACCGCCGGCGCTCCGCCTTCCTCTTCCGGCGGCGGTTCGTTCACCGTCGGCAACGCCACCATGTGTTCGTCGCGGGCCACGGCCAGCATCGGCTTCCACCAGCTTCTCATCGACGTGAATGATCATCATGCGGATGATCATTTCGTTGAGGGAGCAGTCGTGCTCGATGTTGACGACGTTCTTGCCCTCGGTGCGGAAATAGGTCAGGTAATACAGACCCTTTTTGTGGTTCTTGATCGGGTAGGCCAGGCGCCGCTCGTCCCACGGCCGGCTGGCCAGCACCTCGGCCTGGTTGCGTTCCAGGATGGCGTGGAGCTTCTGCGCCGCGGCCGGCACGTCGCTGGCGACCTTGTTCGTGTCCAGAAGGAACATGCATTCGTAGACGTTGGCTGGCATTCGTGACCTACCCGTTCAGTTGAGGTTCTTTCCGCCCTTGTCCTTGTCTTTCGCTTCGGCGTTGTACTTGTTCATGGCCGCCTCGACGCCCTGGCGCACCCAGACCATCACGGCCTGCGCCGCCAGCGCCACGGCGTCCTCGATCACCGACCGCTCTGCCGGGCGGAAGCGGCCCAGCACGTGGTCGACCGCGTCGTCGCGCGGGGCGTCCACGCCGATCCGCAGCCGGGCGTACTCGACGCCGCCCAGGTGGTTCTGGATGTCGCGCAAGCCGTTGTGGCCGCCGTGCGTCCCCCTGGCCCGGACGCGCAGCTTGCCCAGCGGCAGGTTGATGTCGTCGCAGACGACCAGCAGATCCGTCCGCCGGCACCTGATAGAAGTCCAGCACCTGGCGGACGGATCGGCCGCTCAGGTTCATGAACGTCTCCGGCTTGACGAGGAGGATTTTTTCGCCGTCCTCGTGCAGCTCGGCCACCTGGGCCTGGAACCGGCCCTGGAAGCGGCCGGCGTGCGGACTGGCGGCCAGCGAATCGACCACGTCGAAGCCGACGTTGTGCCGCGTCCCCTGGTAGCGGCTGCCCGGATTGCCCAGACCGACGACGACCTTCATCGCGTCCAGTGAGGAGTGAGGAGTGAGGAGTGAGGAGAAAAGACAAGCCGGCAGGATCGGTCTTTTCTCCTCACTCCTCACTCCTCACTCCTCACTCTCCTTCGGGTTCTTCCGCGGCCACGCGGCGGCCGACGATCTCCGGCTCGGCCGCGGTCGGCGCCGCCTCGGCCGGCGGCCTCCGGCCTCGGCCTGCGGCGCCGTGACGTGGACCACGATGGCGTCGGCGTCGGCCAGCGCCTTCACGTCCGGCGGCAGCGTCAGGTCGCGCACGTGGATGGCATCGCCGATTTTCAGCTCGTTGATGTTGACCCGGATCGAGTCCGGCACGGCGACGGCCGGGCACTCGATGTCCAGCGTGTGCAGCGGCTGGTCGAGGGCGCCGCCGGCCGAAACGCCGGGGGCGATGCCGCGCAGCTCGATCCGCACCGGAACGTGGATGCGCTCATCGGCGGAGACGCGGCGGAAATCGGCGTGCAGGATGTCCTGACCCAAGGTGGTCCCACTGGACCTCCATGATCTGAGCCTTTTCGGCGCCGCCTTCTATCTGGAGATCGACGACGCGGGCGCCGTGGCGGATCGCGGCGGCCAGCTCGCTCTGAGATAGCGCGATCGAAATCGTCTCCTGCTTGTGTCCGTAAATCACGCCGGGCGTCTGGCCGTTGAGACGTAGTTTCCTCGCCTTGCGGCTGCCGCGTCCGTCCCGTTTGCTGACTTTCAGCACCGCCGTTTCGGCCATGTTCGCCCCCGTGCCGCCAAACAAAAAGGGAACATCCCGCCGCGACGCGGATGTTCCGAGGCTCGCCCGTTATGGAAAGGAATATTATTTCAGGACGGAGGGGGAACGGCAAGGGGGTGACACGGATTTTGGCGAACGGCCGGCGTGAGCCGGCTGATGAAATGCATCAGCCGGCTCACGCCGGCCGTTCGCCGTGCTTCTCGATCAGCGACTGTGTCTTGACGATGGTATGCTCCAGCGGAAAGGTGTGGAAAGTGGACAGGCACAGGCACCCTGGTCGGCCGTCCGCCGTGACGAAGCCGAGCGGCGCCACATCAATGCGGTGCTGGGCCGGGAAGGTGTGGATCAGGCCGCGCTTGTCGCCGTCGGCGCGCAGCTCGTCCTGCACCTGGAGAAAAATCTCCGGCGGCAGCGTCTCGACCTGAAAGCTCATCTGGTAGTGGATGCCGTGAGGCGCAGGGCAGCTTGCCGCTGTACTCGCCGCGCAGCCGGTAGTCGAGCAGGCGGCGCCGCTGGGCAGCTCCTGGTCGGCGGCGGCCGCGACCTCGGTCAGACAGACGTCGGCGTTCTCCCAGGTGATGACGTGGCCGGTGCGGGTGATGCGGACGGTCAGCTCGTAGTCATCGCGCCGGATTTTGCGCACGGCGAGGATGTCGAACAGCTCGGGGTGAAGGTGGCGCCCGTAGAGCTGAAAGACCAGATCGGTCACCGGAGGTCGGAGAAAATACACGCCCATGACGACGACTTCGGTACGGCCTCCCCGTCGAAAACAACCTCTCGGATTATAACAGGGTCGGCGCGCGTCACAATGCGTCTTCGCGCCCTACCCGCCTGAAGCGCGAGCGAGGGGATGCCGAGCCTCCCTCGCTTGCGCTTTGGGCGGGTCAAGAGAGAAAATTGCTTTACTGCCACTGGGTAAGCAGCGGCGTCGGATCGGATAAATCCGTGAGCAGCACGTCCGGCCGGTGGTCGGCCAACTCCTCGCGGCTGTGCCAGCCGGTGCAGACGGCGGCGGCGCGGGCGCCGATGGCGCGGCGCAGCGCACGTCCAGCGGTGTATCGCCGACGACCCAGATGCGCTCCGGCTCTGCGGCGCCGTTGAGCGTGCGCCGCACCTCGGCCAGCGCCTCGCGGGCCACGTCGTCGCGGTCGAAATGATGGTCGCCGTAACCGCCGACGGTGAAGTGATCGAAGAGGCCGAAGTGGCCCAGCTTGACGCGGGCGCCGGCGCGGACGTTGCCGGTCAAAAGGCCGACCAGCACGTCGTCACGGCCGCTCAGCCGCCGGAGCAGCTCCGCCACGCCGGGCAACACCCGGCCGGCGTTCCGCTCCAGGCAGGCGGGCAGACGGCGCAGATACGCGGCCGTCAGCCGCCGCAGGTTGTCCGGCGTCTCGTCGATGACGTGCATTCGGAACAGGTCTCGGATGATGGCGCGGTCGGTTCGGCCGCTGAGCTGGAGCTTTTCGATCAGGTGCATCACGCCGAACTCGTCGGCTAGAGCGGCCTCCAGGGCGGCCTTGCCCGCGCCGCCGCTGGCGATCAGCGTGCCGTCGATGTCAAACAGGCAAACGTGCATGTGTCCTCCTGGTTCCCACGCTCCGCGTGGGAACCACGTCGGGACGCTCTGCGTCCTGGCTGCCACGGAGACGCGACGCGGAGCGTCGCACCCGTCGGTTCCCACGCGGAGCGTGGGAACCAGAACGTAAAAGCCGCGTCATCGCGAGAGGGTCACGTCTGGATGCGCGTACCGAGCACTTCGAGGAAGCGGGCCAGCCATTGCGGGTGGGCCGGCCAGGCGGCGGCGGTGACGAGGTTACCGTCCACGTGCGCCTCCTCGAAGCCGACGTCGATCCATCGGCCGCCGGCCGCGCGCACCTCCGGCGCCACGGACGGGTAGGCCGAGCAGGCGCGGCCCTCGACGACGCCGGCCGCCGTCAGCAGCTGGACGCCGTGACAGACGGCGGCGATCGGCTTCTTCGCCTGGGCGAAGTGACGGACCATCTGGAGCACCGATTCGTTCAGCCGCAGGTACTCCGGCGCCCGGCCGCCGGGAAGGACAAGGGCGTCGTAGGACTCGGGGCGCACGTCGGCGAAGCTGGCGTTGAGGGCGAAGTTGTGGCCCGGCTTCTCGGTGTAGGTCTGGTCGCCCTCGAAGTCGTGGACGGCGGTGCGCACTTTGTCGCCGGCGGCCTTGCCGGGGCAGACGGCGTGGACCGTATGACCGACCATGCGCAACGCCTGGAACGGGACCATGACTTCGTAGTCCTCGACGAAGTCGCCGACGAGCATGAGGATTTTTTTGGATGGCATGAGGGGTTCTCAGTACGGGCGTCGATTACAGGGGGAGTTCGTCGAGCGATTTCATCTGTAAAACTTGGAGAAAGCACGCCTTCAGCCGCTCGACGTCCTCAGTCTGCTCGATCCGTCGCGTCACGCCTTCGGGCAGCGGCCCAAACCGATTCTCCAGTAGGGCGCGGAGATCCTCCCGCCGGGTGAGAACGGCCCCCCTCTGCATCCCCCGACTCATCACTTCTTCTTCCCACGTCTGGCCGAGCATTTGAGACATCTGTTCCACCTCCCTTCGCACAATCACATCCTCATGGCTGGCGGCGGCCAGGGCGGTCAAGTCTTGCCGCTCCTCTTTCGGCCGCCGACGCACAGTCCATGATAACAAAAACCACATCAAGTCGTGCCAGCGCAGCCGGTCCTTCGCCTGTAGCGGCGCCAGCCGGTGATACGTCTCCTCCGCCACGGCGTGAAACGCGGCTCGGTCCTCGCGTTCCGCCCGGACCACGGCCATCGCCCGCAGCCATTCACCGTCGGCCCCGCGCAGCGCCTCCAGCGGCAGGGCCGGCAGGTCCCAAAAACGCGGCCGCCACGGCAGGATCTCCGACTTCAGCGCCTCCGGTACGGCGAACAGGTCGGCGAAGCCGCGCGGCGCGGCCCACGGAGCGCGGCCGGTGTGGAAGATGATCGGCAGCACCGGCGTCAGCCGCAGCGGGGCGCCGCGCCCGTCGGTCCTCCCATCGCTTCCATTCGCGCTCCCAAAACAGCACGGCATACAGCAAGGTCCGCAAGGGCATGGCCGCGTCTTCCTGACTCTGCTGCTCCATCAGCAGACAGACCAGCGCCTCCGTCGTTGGACCGCCCGCCGACTCCTGCCACGGGATCGAAAAGAGGAGGTCCGATTCGCGCCGGCGCCAGTCGGGCAGCGGCAAGGCGCGGTCCAGCTTGCGCGTCCGTGAAAATACGAATCCGCCCGCTAGATCCGGCGCCGCCGCGCCGACCAGCTCACGCAGGTTGTCCGGGTGCTCCAAGAGCAGACGGTGCGCCCGGTCGGGGAAGTCGTGCAGCGGTGGGTCGGTGAAGAACGACATGAGCGCCTCGTTACGCCGGCTCACGGCCGCGTCGGGCCGCAGACCCGAACCTCGCTGCCGTGGGCCGCCGCCAGCCGGTCGTCGTCCTTGGCTGGGCTGAACTGCACGGCCGTCACGCCCAGCCCGTTGCCAAACGGCGTCAGCTCGTAGACCTCCTGGCCCGAGGCGGGATCCCAGAATCCGCACGCGGCCGTCGTCCCCCGCCGTGGCCAGCCGATGGCCGTCGCGCGTGAACGAGACGCATGTGGCCGCCCCGACGGGGGCTTGCAGCACGCGGATCGGCCAGTTGGTTTGCACGTTCCAGAGGACCACCGACCCGTCCTGACTGGCTGACGCCAGCAGGTTCGTTTCCGGGCTGAACGCCAACGCCGTCACGATGCCCCCGTGCTTCGCGGCCTGCATCCCTCCCCCGCCGCGCGGAAGGTCGTATATCTGCACGGCCTGACCGAAGCTGCCGACGACAGCGACCTTCGTGCCGTCTGGGTTGAGCATGGCGAGGCGGTAACGCGGGGCAGCCAATCGCCTCCCGTCGTGATCCCGAGACGCGTTTCGGCCTGGCCGCCCGCGGCGAAGGCGTGCAACATACCGTGATCGTCCACGATCAGCAGCCGTTTGCCGTCGGGGCTGTACGCCACGTCCCTTGGCAAAGCCCCGTTCAGCGCGAGGGGCGGGGGCGGAAACCCTCCATCCGCTGGGTCCCATTCCGCCGCTTCGCCGGCCCGGTCGCCGAGGTTGCCGTCGGTGGCGCAGGCGACCGCCAGCCGCTTGCCGTCCGGGCGGAAAGCGATCTTGCGGATCGGTGCGCCAAAGCCGGTCAGGACGCGGGTCGGCTCCGACGAGGGAAGCTGCCAGAGACGGACCTCCGGGGCGGCGCCGTCCGAGGCCGCCGCCAACCAGCGGCCGTCGGGGCTGAAGGTGAAGTCCGGGACGGGATCCTCTCCTTTCAGAATGAGATATTCAGGCTGGTTAAAGACGTTTGCACGATAGTTCAGGTAACGCCACTCCCAGCCCCGCAGGTCGGCGGGGCAGTCGGCGAGCAGTTGCCGCGCCGGTTGCCGTCGCCGTCCCGCAATTCGCGGTCGGCCAGAAGGATGTGGTGCAGGTAGGTCGCGCGCTGCTCGCGCTTTCGCGTATCCGTAACGTCCCTTTGGACGCTCGCTATTTGCGCCTCCGCGGAAGCCGCGCGCTGGTTCGCCCTGTCCACATCCGTCCGGGCAGCGGAGGCATCGCCGGCGCCGACGCCGTAGGCGATCAGCAGCCCGATCGGCGCCAGCAGGCAGACCAGCAGCAGCAAAGCTGCCAGCGGCCGGCGCCGCGTCCACAGGACGAGCCGGCCGCCCATCCCGCCCTTCCACGCCTGGACGGGACGACACGAGACGAACGCTCGCAGGCCTTCCGCGAATTCCAGGGCCGTTCGATAACGGCTGCGCGGGCTGCGCTGCATGGCCTTGCGACAGACGAGCGCCAGGTCGCCCGGCAGTCCCGGCGCGTTGCGGTAAAGAGACGGCGGGGCGTTGCTACGAATGAAATCCAGCGTCTCGCCGGGCGTTCGGCCACGGAACGGCGGCCGGCCGGTGAGCAGTTCATACAGAATCGTACCCAGAGCGTAAATGTCGCAGCATGGGCCGATCTCGCGGGCGCGTCCCCAGGCCTGTTCCGGCGACAGGCAACTGGGTGCGCCTTCGTACAGCTCCAGGTCGGTCGCATCGCCTTCAACGGCGCGTCGGGCCAGGCCGAAGTCGCCAATCTTCGGCACGCAGCGCGACGTTCCGTCGGCCAGATAAAACGGCGGCTCGACCGGCGCCGATTTGCGCCGCTGGGACATTTCGGGTTGCGGCTGCAATCGGACGCAGGCGGGGCGCAGGCCGCGGTGGACGACGCCCTGCTCATGGGCGGCGTGGACGGCGCGGGCCAGCACCTCGACGAGCCGGGCCGCCTGGCGCGGCGGCATCGGTTTGCCGGCGACGTGTTCGGCCAGCGTCGGCCCCTCGACCCATTCGACGGCGTTGTAAAAGAGCTGACGCTCGCGCTCGCCGGCCTCGAGGATTTGCACGATATTGGGATGATTGAGCCGGCCGAGGGCGGCGGCCTCGCCGCGCAGCGCCCCCAGCCGATCTGGCCGGCGTCGTCACGGGCCACGACGACCTTGAGCAGGACGAAGCGGTTGACGAGCAGTTGCCTGGCCCTGTACTGGCGGACGCCGAGCGGCGACCGGCCGATTTCCTTCTGAATCTCGAAGCCTGCCACGACCGGCTTGCCGGCCGCGTCGCGGAGGGGCGGCGCTTGCGGCAGGATCGGCTCCAGGGCGGCGGTGATCGCGTCCGGGGACGGCGCCAGGTCTAGGAGCGGCAGCAGCTCGACCGCCTCGCCGCAGACCGGGCAGACGGCGCCTTGATCGGGCGGGCCGTCCTCGGAAACGGCTTCCCAGGAGTGGCCCCTGGAGCAGGTCAGCAGTTGCAGCATGAATCGTCTCGGAAGCGGGACGCGCCGGTGCGGTGCGGTCAGGTTTCGATTATCGCAAAGACTCCTCCCCGGTCAAGGCTTCGCGGCCGTGCGGCACGCCGCTTGCACTCTAGTCCTCACGACCGTCCCAACGCATCCGAGACGACGCGCCGTTCCGATTCAGAGATCGGGACGGTGATTCCCTTTTCCGATGGAGGAGTCCAGACATGTTCACACTCACCCAGGAAACGCAGACCCAGGGCAACATCGTATCCGTACGGGCCACCGGTCGGCTGACCTACGGAGATTACCAACACTTCACGGAGGAAATGGAGCGGCGCATGCGCATGTACGGCCGCATCCGCGTGTTGATGGACCTGCAGGATTTCCACGGCTGGGACTTCGGAGCGGCCTGGGCCGACTTCACGTTCGGCCTGAAGCACCTCGGCCATCTGGAGCGCTGCGCGGTCGTGGGCGACAAGAAATGGGAAGAGTGGCTGACCGACCTGGGCAAGCCGTTCTTCCAGGTGCGCTACTTCGACCGCTCGGAGGAGGCGAAGGCATGGGAGTGGCTGCGCGAGCCGGAAGAAGCGAAGGCGACGACGAGCTGGCTGAATCGCTGCGAGACGTTGCTGTCGCAGCACCCGATCGCGTGCGCCGTCGGCGGCGTCGCCCTCGGCTTCCTGCTCTGGAACACCGCGAGCCGGCGGCTGGGGTCGCGGTAGGCCGACAGCCCGAAGCGCCGGCGAGGAAATAAATCCCTAGCCAGCGCTTCGGGCTGGTAAGCAGCCGTTCATTTCGTAGTGATTTCCACGCCTTCCTTCTTCGCGGCCGTCCGGATGCGACGTTTGATCTTTGCGACCTCGCTCTTGTCGTACTTGGCGGCGTTGTCCTTATGGTTGATATAGCTCCAGGCGGCGCGGATGTGGGTGGGCGAGTCGATGGGGTACTTGTTGTTGACAGGGTCGGCGAATTTCACGTCGCCGTATTCATTCTTGCCGCGCTTGGGGTACACATCCGAACGCCGGTGAATCCGGTTTCCACTCTTCGTTGCCTTACTCATGGCGCACCTCTTTTGTGGATCAACATGGAGCGAACCGTCGGGATTGAATGGTGCAATTCGGCCGCCAGCCGAATCGCGCCGGCCGGGCGGATTCGACCTTGGCACGGACTTTGCTTGATTATTTGGCCCATGCGGAACGCCCCGCGTTCCCAGCGCCAACCGTGAAGCGAACCCTGTTGATTCAGGAGAGAACCATGTTGCAGAAATCCTTCCGTCGGGTTGCGAACATGCGGTGGGGCCTGATCGCCCTGCTCCTGGGCGCGCCGCTGCCGATCGTGCTGCTAGTCTGGCTGTTCGTCGGCCATCACTGAGAACGTATCGTTTTGTCTTTCCGTTTTGCTGTGGCCCGAAGGAGAGCGCAACAGCGTCGCGGTCTCCTTCGGGCTGCCGTAAAACTATGCGGTGCGCACCTCCTGATACACCCGCCGCACTAGCCGCAACTTGTCCTCCCAACCAAACTCCTTCTTCGTCCGTTCCCGCCCCGCCTCACCCAGCCGCCGACGCAGCTCGCCGTCGCCCGACAATCGCAGCAGCGCCGACGCCAACCCGTCCACGTCGCCGCACTTCACCAGCAAGCCGTCCAGCTCGTGCCGGATCACCCAAGCGACCCCGCCCGCCCGATAGCCGATATTGGGTGCGCCGTTCGCCCAGGCTTCGAGCAAGACGATTCCGAATGAATCCGACCGGCTCGGCAGCGCGAACGCGTCGATGCCCGCGAAGAAGTCGCGCTTCTGTTTCTCGTCCAGCACGCCCAACCGTCGCACCCTGTCCGCCTGCCCATAACCGATCCAGAATCGCCGGAAATTCGGCATCTCCGGCCCCGCCAGCATCAGATGAAATCGGCCGCCGCGCTGCCAGGCCCGTTCCGCCGCCGTCAGCAGATCGACGCTGCCCTTCTCCCGACTCTGGTTGGCGAGATGTCCGATCACTACGTCGTTCGATCCGGCGCCCCACGCCGTTCGCACCCGTTCCTGGTCGCCGCCGGTGCAGGAATCCCAGTCCACGCCCATGCCCTGCAACACCAATCGCTCCGGCCGCACCCCGCGCTCGATCAGCGCCAGCCGTTCGCCTTCCGTCTGCACGAAAACGCAGTCGGCCGAGCGCGCCAGCTCCATCAGGGCCGGCTGCGTGTACTGCCGCCGCGTCCGGTCCTGCGGATCTTCCGGATCGCCCAAATGCAAGAAAGGCGTCAACACGAACGGGACGCCCAGACGCCGCGCCAGCCGGCGGGCGCACGCGATCGGGAAAGCGTAGGGGAACGCCGTCGCGTGGACTACGTCGAAGCGCTCGGCGCCGCGGCCGGCGTCGGCCCACATGCGGAAGCTGATCGGGTTGCACGGCAGCGTCAACGCCTGCCACGCGCGATGCGGCCACAGCGACAGAGGCTTGAGCAGCCAGCGCCGGCCGGGTATTCTCCACAGCGGGTAGCGCCGCACCTCAACGCCGTCTTCGCGCATCGTCCCGGCCGGCACGCGGCGGCCCCAAGGCGAGCGGATCGCCTCCAGGTCGAGCGCGTCCGTCGTGAAGACCGTCACGTCGTCGCCGACCGCGGCCAGCCAGCGGCCGAGGCGGGCGAAGTACGCCTCGGCGCCGCCCAGCGCCGGCGGGTAACGGTGGACGAAATGGGCCACGCGCATCGCCTTCCACCTCCTCCGTAATCAACCCTCCCATGCCGGCGCGGGAAGCGATACAATGCGAGAACGATTCGCCCCGCGCCGCCAGGGAACCGAGTTATGATAGCCGTCTCGAAGATGGCCGCCGCCGTCCAGCCCTCCGCGACTCTTGCCGCGGGCGCCCGCGCCAAACAGCTCCAGGCCGAGGGCGTCCAGGTCTTCGACTTCAGCCTCGGCGAACCCGACTTCCCCACGCCGGAACACATCTGCGCCGCCGCCGTCAAGGCCATGAAGGACGGCCACACGCGCTACACCCCGGCCAACGGCGTCCCCGCGCTGCGCTCCGCCGTCAGCCGCTTCTATCAGAAGACCTATGGGATGACTTATAAGCCTGAACAGGTGCTGATCTCCGACGGCGCCAAGCACTCCCTCCACAACGCCCTCGCCGCCACGGTCGGCCCCGGCGACGAGGTAATTATCCCAACGCCCTACTGGGTCAGCTACAGCGATCTGGTGCAGATGACCGGCGCCTCTTCCGTCCTCGTGCCGACGACGATGGAGACCGGCTTCAAGATGACGCCGGCCCAGCTCCGCGCGGCCGTCACGCCGCGCAGCAAGCTCCTCATGCTCAACTCGCCGAGCAATCCCACCGGCTCCGTCTACACGCGGCAAGAGTTGGAGGCACTGGCCGACGTGGTGCTGGAAACGGGATTGAGCGTTTTGAGCGACGAAATCTACGAAAAGCTGGTCTTCGGCGACGCGAAGCCGACCTGTTTCGCGTCGCTGCGGCCGGAGCTGGCCGAGCGCGTCATCACGATCAGCGGGGCCAGCAAGACCTACGCCATGACCGGCTGGCGCATGGGCTGGGCGCTGGGTCCGGCGCGCGTTATCAAGGCAATGGGGGACGTGCAGAGCCAGCAGACGGGCTGCCCGTGCAGCATCAGCCAGTACGCGGCGCTGGCGGCGCTGGAAGGCGATCAGGAGTGCGTCGAGCGGATGCGGCGCGAGTTCGAGGCGCGGCGCGATTTGGTCTGTGCGCGGCTGGCGGCCATGCCGGGCGTGCGCAACCGGACGCCGGAAGGCGCGTTTTATGCGTTCTTCGACGTGTCGGCCCACTTCGGCCGGACGTTGGGCGGCGCAAGGTGACCGACTCCCTGGGGTTCTGCATGGCGGCGCTGGAGACGGCCCACGTCAACTTGGTGGCCGGCGCCGCGTTTGGGGCCGAGGGCTACGTGCGGATGTCCTACGCCGCCGGCCGCGACCAGCTGACGGGCGGCCTGGACCGGCTGGAACAATGGCTCGTAGGGGCGGGGTGACCCCGCCCCTACCAAGGGGGCCTCTCATGGGCGTGCTGCTGCTCACCGAGGACGACGTTCGTCGGCTGTTGACCATGGACATGGCCCTGGAGGCGGTCGAACAGGGTCTGCGCAAGATGGGCCTCGACGAAGCGCAGAACGTTCCTCGGTCGCGCGTGCAGACCGACCACTCCATGCTGCATACGATGGCGGCGTCGGCCAAGTCGCTAGGCGTGATGGGCGCCAAGGTCTACGCCACCAGCCGCAAGGGTCCGACGCGCTTCCACCTCTCGCTGTTCGACGGAAAAACCGGATCGCTCCTGTGCCTGATGCAGGCCGACCACCTCGGCCAGATGCGCACCGGCGCGGCCAGCGGCGTGGCGACGAAGTACATGGCCCGGCCGGACGCGGCCGAGGTCGGCGTCTACGGCAGCGGCAAACAGGCCCGAACGCAGCTGCTGGCGATCTGTAAAGTGCGCCGCGTCCGCCAGGTCCACGTCTACAGCCCCCACGAGGAGCGGCGCCGGCAGTTCGCCGAGGAGATGAGCGCGGCGTGCCAGACGGAGGTCGTGCCGACGTCGCACCCGGAGCGGGCGGCGGAGAACAAGGACATCGTGATCACCGCGACCAACAGCCGCGAGCCGGTGCTGAGCGGCCAGTGGTTGGCCCAAGGCGCGCACGTCAACGCCATCGGCTCCAACTACATCACCAAGGCGGAGCTGGACGTGGCGGTATTCCGCCGCTGCGCCCTGGTGGTGGTGGACAGCAAGGAGCAGGCGCGGCTGGAAGCGGGCGACTTCCAGCAGCCGTTGGAGGAGGGCGTTTTGCACTGGTCGGACGTGCGTGAGCTGGGCCAGGTGGTGGTCGGCCGCTACCCCGGCCGCAAGCAGCCGCAGGACGTGACGCTGTTCAAGTCGCTGGGCATCGCGCTGGAGGATGTGACGACGGCGGCCCGCGTCTACACCCGCGCCCAGGCCGAAGGCGTCGGCAAGACGATCGACTGGTAATGAACGGGCGAGCGGCGGAGTTCATCCCCGCCGTTTGGACTGTATGCCATCCAACCTGCCGGGATTATCCCATTGGTATCTACACAAGTCGGCGCGTGGCTGCTCCGTCATTCGCCCCGGAGGGGCGGCGGTCAGTAGCCAGGGGTGAAACCCCTGGAGCGACGACCGGCTCCCACGCTTTCAGCCCCGGAGGGGCGGCGGTACGGCCCCCGGCGTACCACCGCCCCTCCGGGGCTGAATTGACCAAGGGACGCCCCCTCGCTCCAGGGGTTTCACCCCTGGCTATTCACCGCCGCCCCTCCGGGGCTAACGACGGAGCATCTGCGCCATTTTGTGTAGATACCAATGGGATGAACCCGGCGGCTCGCTCCAGAACCTCTACTCCCCCGGCCGCGGCCCGCGCCGGAAGTTCCGCGCGTCCACTTCGCCCCAGTAGCCGCCGATGATGTACGGGAACTTGCCCGGCGTGACGTGGTAGTGCCAGCCGCGCACCTCATCGTAGTGGAGGTTGAACTCGTTGAGCGGGTTGTCCTTACAGTCCTTCGCCATCACGCCCTTGCTCTCGTAAGGCCCGTAGATCGGCAGCCCGTCGAACGCGAAGCCGATCACCGGCGAATGCTCCTCTCCCTCGTCCACGAACGGCGATTTCACGCATACCGGATACTTGTGGTAATGATATCGGTTGTCCGGGCTGGGATGGCCGCAGCAGCGGTCCATCAAGTCGGTGGCGTCGCGCATGCCGGCGTCGAACGGGTTGTAGAACACCACGCCGTTGATCGCGATCCCGGTCGGACCCATCGGCAGCGCCCGGTTGGAGTCGTCGTCGTTCATGGCGACGGCCTTGGGGTTGCGCACGGGGTTCAGCGGGATGTAGTACGTGTAGTCGTGTTCCTGGATGTACGACGGATTGCGGTCGCCGGAGCCGGGCGGGGCCGGGAACACTGCCGTCGGGTGGTTCGGCAGGTTGCGGGCGTGGACGACCATCGTCTTGTCGTCCGGGAACTCGATGACCACGTTGTCGGGCACGAAGCGGTCCTCGTCCACGAGCCTGCCGTCGAGGTCAAGGTAGCCTTTGCGCAGCCAGGCCGTCATGTTGTCCGCGAACGGGTTCGTCAGCCGATTGCCGTCCAGGAAGTAGAGACGGTCGGCGTTGGTTGAATCGATCCTCACTTTCTCCGGCTTGTCGCCTTTCTTATCGGGCCGGTAGTACCAGCGGCCGCCGAGCGGGATCAGGTCCGACGGCGCGACGGGTTCGCCCTTCGGCCCCTTGCTCACCCTGGGCCGTCCCTCCGGATCGGGCAACGGCGTCAGCGAGAATTCCGAGACGAAGAACGCCGACTCCTTGTCGGTTTTGGAGGCGCCGTCGCGGAACTCGACGCTCAAGCGGAGCTGGTTGATCTCGTTAAAGGGCAGCATGAAGTCGAGGGCGTAAGTCTTCCAGACCGCTCCGCCGCCCTTGCGGAACTTGCCGTTGGCCGCCAGCTCCGCGCGGTCCTTCTCGACGAGCGGGTAGAGCTTCCGCGAGACGCCGTCGAGGTAGTTCGGCGCCCTTCCGCGAGTAGAAATCGACCCTCATCCGGAGTCCGTCGTCGGCGACGGCGAAGTTGTCCTCCGCCAGGCCGCGGAAGGCGAAGCGGAACCACTTGCCGCGGCCGGTCTCGAAGCCGGTCACGTCCTGCGACACGGAGCCGGCGTGCTTGCCGTCGTTGTCGAGGTCGAGCCAGGGGTAGAAGGCGACGCCATTGGGGGCAAATTCATATTTGCCCCCAATGCTCACCCACTCCGCGTCGCCCTTGACGGCGAAGTGGGCAGGCTGTTTGGGGTCGTCGCCGGACTTCACGAAGGACGGGTTTTGCACCAGATTGCCGTCGGTGGAGGTTTTTTCGGCGCCGCTCACCGCCAGGGAGGCGCAGGCGGCCGCGGCCCCGACGAACACCAGCCACGTGCGCGGTCGCATCGGTAAGTCCTTCCGGGCGGAATGTTCTGACGATCTCGAGCCGTTTTGTAGTCGCGGGGTCGGGCCGATTCAAGGATCATCGGCCCCGCCGCAGAATGGAGAACAGGTTCGAGTAATCGTCGCTCCACACGCCGACGGCAGGGTCGGGCCCCAGCTCCTGCCATGCCGGCCCCGATGGGCCGTCCGTCAGCGGCTTCAAATCCTCGCAGCGTCGCGCCAGCACCACCCACGTCGAAGCGGCCTTGCCGGGCACGCCGCCGGAGCCGTCGTCCTCGCACAGGCCGGTCAGCTTGGCGTCGTCGGCGAGGTTGGCCAGCACCGGCCGCAGATCGATGTGGAGGTTGGAGATGTGAAACGCAACGATTCCTCCGTCAGCCAGCCGGTCGAGGTAGAGCGCCAGCGCCTCGCGGTCGATGAGGTGGGTCGGGATTGCGTCGGAGCTGAAGGCGTCCACGACGAGGATACCGTATTTCGTCTTTCTGGATTGTGCGTCATTCTCCAGCGCGAGGCGGGCGTCGCCTAGCACGAGCCGCAGCCGGGCGCCGCGGGCCTCGGCGTCAGCCCAGTAGGTGAAATAGTCGCCCTTCCGGCACAACTCGGCCATCTTCGGATCGATCTCGTAGAAGGTGAGGTCTTGGCCCGGCCGGGCGTAGGCCGCCAGCGCCGCCGTGCCGAGGCCGATCACCGCGAGGCCGCGCGGCGGGCCGTCGTTGCACGCCGCGAAGACTTGACCGATGGGGCCGGTGCGGTGGTAATAGGCCAGCGGTTCACCGCGGTCGGGGCCGTCGGCCGCCTGCTGACCGTGCAGCGTTGCGCCGTGGTAGAGGCAGTAGTAGTCGCGGTCGGCCTCCCGGACTTTCGTCACCTGAAGGACGCCGTAGAAGTCGCGCGTCTGGTACAGCGCCGCCGCGTCGAACAGGCCGCAGAAGCCGGCCGCCAGCAGGAAGGCGCCGACGGCCAGGCCGAAGCGAAGGGGCCGGTCCACGAACAGGAAACACAGCACGGCCGGCAGGCCGAAAGCGAGGAGTTTGCGCAGCGTTAAAGGATCTTGACCGCCGGCGGCATCGCTCAAGGATCGGTACACCGGGGCGGACGAGACGCCCCAGATCAGGCCGACGACCAGCACGCCCAGCGCGAGCGGCAGCAGGAAATCCAGAGTGCGGGCCGTCCGGTCGTCGGGGCGCCGCAAGACGTACACGGCCCCTGCCGCGGCTGCGATGACAAGCACGGCCGCGTGCCAGCCCCAGCGGCCGCAGGCGAGGCCCGCGAAGTCGAGATTGCGATCGGCCACGCGCAGGCCGATCAGCAGCAGTCCCAGCAGCGCGAAGACGACGGTCAACCCGGCCTCGACCCGAAAGCCCCAAACGCTCTCCTTTTTGGCGGCGAGAGGCGGCAACAGCAGACAGGCCAGCCACAGGGCCAGCGGGTACTCGACCACGTCGGGAAAGACCAGCGGCGCGACGAGGGCGTTGAACAGACCGCCGAGCGCCCCGCCGACGGACATCCAGAGGAAGAACTCGGTGAGGCGTTCCGGGGCCGGCCGGTCGCGGGCCAGTTCGCCGTGGCAGACCATGCAGACCGTGAAGAAGACCGTCAGGTGCAGACCGAGCAGCCAGCCGACGCCGAGCGGTGCGCCCGACAGCACCAAATAGAGGAGAATCAGCACGAGCAGCGGCAGGGCGAAGGCCCAGAAACGCCGGCCGTCCAGCCCGGTCAAGCGGCGTGCGATGCGGCCGGGGACGGGAGAGAAGACCAGGACGAAGCTCAGCAGGTAGAGGACCAACGGCGGCATCCACAGCAGCGGGTGGGCGGTCACGTCGGTGGTGAGGTACGTCGTGACGCCGAGCAGAAGGCTGGAGGGGACGAAGGCCAGCAGCACCCAGGCGCAGTCGCCCGCCCGTCGGAGCCGCGACCGTCAGGGAGCGGGGAGAAAACCGCTCCCTGACGGTCGCGGCTCCGACGCTCTCGGGCTGCCGACGGCCGGATCGCCACAGCAGGACGGCGCAGGCGAAGATGAGCAAGACGAGGACGCCATAACCGGCTGTCCAGACGATGCGCTGGGCGGCCAACGTCAGGTACGGTTCGACGAGGAAGGGGTATCCGGCGAGGGTGATCAGACTGCCGAGGTTGCTGGCGGCGTAGAGGAAATACGGGTCGCGCGCGGCGGGGTGATCGGTATCCGCGAACCACTGTTGCAGGAGCGGCGCGGTGGCGGCGACCGCGAAGAACGGCAGTCCGACCGCAAGAAACAGGGTCAAAAGCAGCCACGGAACCGGGTCGGAAGCGCCGGCGGCGGCCAGCGTTCGGTTGACGGCGATGGGCAGGACGACGGCCGGCGCCAGCAGCAGGACGAGGTGCAGGACGGCCTGTTTGCGGGCGCCAAGCACTGCGGTCGAGGCGTGGGCGTAGGCGTAGCCGGCCAGCAGCGCGGCCTGGAAGAAGACGAGGCAGGTGTTCCAGACGGCCGGGGCACCGCCGAAGAGCGGCAGCACCAGTTTGCCGATCATCGGTTGGACGAGAAAAAGGAGAAAGGCGCTGACAAAAAGCGTCAACGCGAACACCGTCGCCGCCGAGACAGCGAATCGTCGCACGAAACCCCCGCGGTTCTGCTCTTATCCGGGCGGCCCGTCCCCACCATACAGCCGCGCCAGCGCCAAAACAATCACCGCCGCGACCATCGCCGGCAACCCTTGCAGGTCGCCGGCGCCCGGCTCGTGGATAAGGGCGCAGCGGTTAGGTCGTGGAATCAGGATTCAAGGCTCGTAATTATCTTAAAGTTCGGATTGCCCTTGTGGGGGCGAATCGGCCTCCTCCGACGTGGATGGCGGGGTCGCTTCGGCCGGAGGCGGCGGCAGTCGCTTTTGCAGTTCCTTGCAGAGTTTGTCGAACGACGGCGAATTATCGCGGCACTGTTGCAAGTCCATGCACCTCGCAAATTCGACAGCGTCGGCCGGCTTCGCGTATTTTCGCCGACGATTTTGCCTTTGCATCTGCTTGGTCAGCCAGGCGTCTCCGCTGCCTTCTTCGGCGTTCGCCGGAACCGACAGGTCGTTGGGCAGACCGCTCACACCGGCAAGCGACGCCGCCGCGGCCTTGAACCAGTTCTCCAACTCGCGTTTGGCCAGGACACAGGCCACGTCGGCGTCGCGCCGGGCGGCCCTGGCCCGTTCCAACAGCTGTGGGGCGAGCGTCGCCGGGCAGTCTTCGTCCGCGTCGAGCAGCAGCAAAATGAACCCCTGATCGGCGTCGGGACGCCGAATTCTCGATCTCAAGAGGCGGAACGATTGCTCCACCTTTTGCGACAACTCCGGGTGGTCTTTCTTGGCCAGTGATGCGCGCTTCGCCGGGTTCGGCTCCAGGACGCACAATTCCACACGCTCTGCCGCGGCCAGTAGTTCGCGCCAGGCCGCGACAGGAGGATCTTGATGCAATTTTCTTCCGTTTTCCCTTCCACGATAGGAGCGATGAATAGGGTCATGCCGAATTCCGCTCCTGCCGCGCCAGGTCGGCCTGCCGGTCCAGATCGTCAAGATTCAACTCCAGTTGCCGGTCGCGTTCCAGGCCGCCGAGCGTATTGAGGTGATCGCGGACGATGCTGACGATAACCTCATCTACAGGAGTGATCCTTGTCGATCCATCCCGCCATTCCACAACGCGGATATTCTCGGGCTTGACCTGCTCCGCGTCGAGCAGGTCGGGCGAGTGCGTTGTAAGAAGGACCTGGGTCCGCAAGGTGGCCTCGTCCAGTGCGGCCACCAGCGCCCGCATGGCCGCCGGATGAAGCGAGGTTTCCGGCTCTTCGATGGCGATGAGGCTCGGCCCGACGGGAATGTGAATCTGGAAAGCCGCGATTAGGGAAGCGATTACCCGCAGGGTACCGTCGGACATGCTGGCGGCGTACAAGTTCAACGGTGGGCGTTCCGGGCTGCAACGCACTTGGAAGCGAATGGTTTCAAAATCGCCGAGCGGGAAGACCTCAAATCCTTCGATTTCGGGAACGATCGCTCGCAAATAAGCTTTCACACGATCCAAGTCGCGTTCCTCGATTTCCTTCAGTCCCTCGATAGCTCGGGCGAGGTTTCGCCCATCTCGCTTCAAAGCGGGACTGCCCGCTCTTGGCTGGGGTTTTCGGATGGGATCGGGATGAAAGTTGAAGCAGCCGATCGATCGCATTCCTTCGGCGAGGTCAACGAAGGGCTGGCTGCCGATGATACCGAGCAGAAGTCGATCCGATCGGTAGTGATCGAACAGTGACGGATAAGTCGGTTCTCCTCTCTCCGCCGCCTCCTGCTTGGCAGAGCCACGCCGAAATCGGCCCTCCTGAAATAATTCCAATCCTCGCCAAGTCACTTGGCCATGAGCGGCAGTGAAGCCGCACGAACACCCGTGCGTTCGATCTTCGAGCTGGAGAACTTCCTGCTCGACTTCAAGCTGTTTGCGGGCGCTCAAAGCCAACTCGACGCGGTAGGCCGCTTGGCAGAGCATACGATGGCTGGGAAAGACGGACTCGATCTCGAACTCCAGTTTGCCCGTGTACGGTTCCTGCGAGAACACGGCCATCCCGCCGTGTTCCTCAAGCGCGGAGTTCACGCCTTCCTCAAGCGTGTCTCGGAGGAACGCCAGCGCATCCAGGAAGTTGCTCTTCCCCGAAGCGTTGCGGCCTACCAGGATCGTGAGCGGCTCCAGCGTCACATCGCAGAACGCGATGCTCTTGTAGCCCCGGATGCGCACGCGCCGGAGGAATGGAGGCTTGGCCCCCTCATCGACCGTCTCGACGCTCTCGGTGTCCGATGCGGATGCCATGACATCACCCCTTGTCTCGTCGCGCCGCCCCGGTGGATTCTACCCATTGCCGGCGCCTACCCCAAGTCAGGAGGCGGTCGGCCGCACCAGCCGCCACAGGAAATACACCGGCACGCCCAGCAACACGATCACGAAGCCCGGCCACGTAGTCATCGGCTGGCACACCAACAGCACGACCAGGATCGTCGCCGCCCCGACGATGTACAGCGCCGGCACGACCGGGTAGCCGAACGCCCGGTACGGCCGCGGCGCGTCAGGTCGCCGCACGCGCAGCACGAACAGGCCGGTGATGGTCAGGATGTAGAAGAGCAGGGCCGCCGAGATGACGTAGTCGAGCAGGGCGCCGTAGAGATTGCCGTACTCCTTCGTCTCGACGTTGTACGTCCGCGGCAGCACCAGCAGGCAGGCCCACACGCCCTGGAAGATCAGCCCCCAACCCGGCACGCACGCCCGGTTGAGTCGGCCGGCCGCCCGGAAGAACAGGCCGTCACGGGACATCGCGTAGTAGGCTCGCGCGCCGGCCAGGATCAGACCGTTGTTGCAGCCGAACGTCGATACCATGATGGCGACCGCCATGATCGGCACGGCCGCGCTCTGCGGAAAGATTCGCTCCAGCGCGGCGGTGGCGACGCGGTCGGACGGCGCCGCCTGAATCGCCTCCAGCGGCAGCGTCACCAGATAGCCGACGTTGGCGAGGAGATAAAGAGTAATTACGGCCGTTGTTCCTAGCGCCATCGCCCAGGCCACCGTCCGGCGCGGGTTGCGGACCTCGCCGGCCGCAAAGGTGATGTTGTTCCAGGCGTCCGACGAGAAGAGCGATCCAGTTTGCGTAACGCACAGGGCGGCGAATAGGCCCAGCGCCGTGACGGCCGTGAAGTCCTTGAAGGCGTTGCTGACGGGGGCGGTCGGCCGGACGGTCCAGAAGGCGCCGAAGTTACGCCCCACGGCGTCGGCGTTCCATCCCAGCGCCAGGCACAACACGATCAGGCCGATCAGCGCCCCAGTCTTCGACACCGTGAAGACGTTCTGAATCAGCTTGCCGTAGTCGATGCCGAACAGGTTCGTGACGGTCAGCAGCGCGATCAGCAGGACGCCGACCAGCTGGGCGGTGGACAGGGAGACGGCGTAGCCCGGCGTGAGGTGCAGCGGCGGAATCAGGTAGTTCGTCTCGCTGATGGCCGGCCATAGGGCGCCGAGGAACTTGGCGAAAGCGACGCCGACGGCCGCGATCGTGCCGGTTTGGATGACAAGGAACAGCGTCCAGCCGTAGAGAAAGCCGCATAGCGGGTTGAACGCCTCGCGCAGATAGACGTACTGGCCGCCGGCCCGCGGCATCAGCGCGGCCAGCTCGCCGTAGGACAGGGCGGCCGCCACCGTCAGCACGCCGGTGACGAGCCACGCCACGAGCAGCCAGCCCGGACTGCCGATGCGCCGGGCCATCTCCGCCGACACGATGAAGATGCCGGAGCCGATCATCGAGCCGACGACGACCATGGTAGAGTCGAACAGCCCAAGACCGCGCTTGAACTCGGTGTCCAGGCCGACGTCCGGCGCAGGCGGTGGATTCTTCACCGGGAACGATCCATCGGCCATAGATGATCCTTCCACTCCTTTACTTCGGCGGGGCGGTCTCCAGCACCAGCACCCAGTCTCCGTCTCCGTCCCCGTTGTTTCCGGGCGGCGTGAACGAATGGCCGCCGGAATTCGGCAGCGGCGACCCTTCGACCGCCGTGAACGTGCCCCGGCTTGGGTCGTACCATCGCGCCGTGACGGGGCCGCCAAACTGCGCCATGTCCACCTGCACCGTCCGCAGCGAAGGCAGGTAGGCCATCACCAGGGCGCCGTCCGGCGTGCGGGCTGCGGTCACGTAATCGCTGGTCATCACGAAGTGGTTGCCCTCGGTGGTCGTGGCGTCGAACGTGCCGTAGCCGGCGGTCACGACTTTGTGCTTCTGGTCCGGAACAAGTTTGTGCCAGCGCGCGGATTGAAAAGCGCTTGCACATGGGCCATCTGCTTCGCGCCGGGCGTGTCGAGCTTCTCCTTCCAGCCGGGCTTGAACGGCCAGGTGTAGCCGTTGCCGTACAGCTGGCCCGCCGCACCGCTGAGGAGAGACCAATACTCCTCACGCCGCAGCACCGCCGGCGTGCTGTCGCGCTCGAACTCGTAATCGGACTCGATCATGACCACGGGCTGGACCGGCTGGCGGTCGTATTCCTTCAGCACCTCCGCGTAAGGCGGGTAGTAGGTGTACGCCGCGCTCAGGTCGATGAGGGAGGCCCACCGGGCGTCGTCGCGCGAGCCGCTCACCTCGTAATTCAGCTCGACTGTGTGCAAATGGCGCGGGTCCTCGTCCTTGATGCCCTGCGCCACGGCCGTCACGACCGCGTCGTGGTCCGCGTCCTTCCACGCCTGGAAGTCGTTGCCGTGCAGCCAGAGGATGTTGTCGAAACGCTTGTAGCGGGCGCCGAGGTAGCGGCCGAACTCCCGGCACGCCTTCGGGCCGTTCTTGAGCATGGGCTTGAGGTGGTCGATGGTCTCGCACGGGTCGAGGAGGACCAGCAGCCCGTACTTCTCGGCGAGCCGGATCATGCGGTCGCAGCGGGCGAAATACGCTTCCTTGGGCTTCGAGAAATCGTCGGGCTTCTCAAAGGGCGGCAACCCATCGTAAGTGCTGCCGTCGGCGCGTCCGCCGGTGCCGGAGCGGCAGAGCAGGTTGATCCACACCGCGTTGAAGCCGTGCGACTGACGGTTGGCGAAGAACCATTCGGCGTCTTCCTCCGAGAGGTTCACCATGAGCGCCTGGGGCGACTCGCCGGCGATCAGGAATGGGGCGCCGTTCTGATCGACGAGGCAGCGTCCGTCCTCGGCCACTTTCAGCGGGAAGGCCGGGACGGGCCGCGCTGGCTTGTCCGCCGGCCGTTCGTCCGCGCTGGCAAACGAGGCCGCGAGCATTGCCAGAACGACAAAAAGGACAGCTAGTCTCGAAAATCGGGCCATTGGTCGCAAGGGGGTCTCGACGGGCGGATGCTTTGACATGATGCACCTCGGCGCTCGGGAGGCGAGCAAACGTGGAGTGTACCATGCGGCAATGGCGTCTCGCCACTCGCCACTGCTCTTGTGCCCATGCGGTAGGACGTTAGGCTGTTGTCATGAACGCAACGCCGACCCCGTCGTTGGCCCCCGGTTCGCGCGTGCTGGGCGTCGATCCCGGCCTGCAGACGACCGGCTACGCGGTCCTCGAAGTCCGGCCGGCGGCGCCGCTCGTCTGCGA
The DNA here is from genome assembly GCA_963771935.1 of uncultured Planctomycetaceae bacterium. Lineage (GTDB taxonomy): Bacteria > Planctomycetota > Planctomycetia > Gemmatales > Gemmataceae > UBA4732. Next base: position 525,538 of record CAVYVK010000003.1, read on the forward strand.
GGCCGGCGTCGTCCGCAGCGCGGAGGGACGCGCCACAACGGACATGGCCCCACGCCTCCGCGCCCTGTACGATGGTATAGTTGAGGTGATGGACCAGTACCGGCCGGCCGTCGTCGTCGTGGAGCAGCTGTTCGCCCATTACGACCATCCGCGCACCGCGATTCTGATGGCCCACGCCCGCGGCGTGATTCTGCTGGCGTCGGGCCAGCGCGGCGTGCCGGTGCAGAGCTACAACGCCACGCGCATCAAGAAGGTCGTCACGGGCAACGGCCACGCCACGAAGGACCAGGTGCAGCGGGCCATTCAGCAGGAGCTGGGATTGTCCGAGCTGCCGGAACCGGCGGACGTGGCCGACGCGCTGGCGGCGGCGCTGTGCCATTACTACATCCAGAAGCGACCGGCCTGAGAGGCGGCGTCATGATAACGAAGATCACGGGCGTGCTGAACCGCGTTCTGGACGAGGGCGTTCGCCTTCAGGTCGGGTCGCTGGAGTACGAGGTGCTGACGCCGGAGTTCGTGCGGCGGGCCTTGCAAACGCGGGTCGGCCAGGAGGTGACGCTGCACACCAGCCACTACTTCGACGGCAACCCGATGCAGGGCCGCGTCGTGCCGCGGCTGATCGGCTTCGCCACCGAGGCGGAACTGGACTTTTTCGACCTCTTTTGCACGGTGGACAAGGTCGGCACGCGGAAGGCGCTAAAGGCGTTCGTCCGGCCGGTCAAGGAGATCGCCGACGCCATTCAGCGGCAGGACTCGAAATGGCTGACGACGCTGCCCGGCGTGGGCGGCGCGACGGCGGAGCAGATCATCGCCACGCTGCGGCGCAAGGTGACGAAGTTCGCCCTGATGCCGGCGTCCCAGGCCGCCGGCGAACCGGGCGCGGCGGCCGCGATGGACGGCGACGTGATCGAGGACGCCTATCGGGCGCTCATGAGCATCGGCCACAGTCCGCAGGAGGCGCGCGCCCGGCTGGACAAGGTCTTCGCCGGCGGACGGTCGTTCAAGACGGTCGAAGAGGTGTTGCTGGAGATTTACAAGCAAGCATAGGGCGAGCGGGGGGCGTAAGCCCCGATTCCGCATCCTGTCAGCGACAGTAGCAAGAATCAGGGGCTTACGCCCCCCGCTCGCCCCGCCCCGAGGACGCATTCATGGCCCGCGAAGCGATCGTACACCAAAACCCCGACGACGATTCCCGCCGCGAACACGACGCCGCCCTGCGGCCGCGCTGGCTGCGCGAAGTCATCGGCCAGAAAGCCGTCGTGCGCCGGCTCGGCATCGTGCTCAACGCCTGCCGCAAACTCAAGGAGCCGATGTCGCACATCCTCTTCGACGGGCCGCCCGGACTCGGCAAAACCACCTTCGCCACCGTCCTGCCCAATGAACTCGGCGCGTCGATCCAGATGACCAGCGGCCCCGCCCTGTCCAAGCCGGCCGACCTGCTGCCGTTCCTCACCAATCTGGAACACGGCTCGTTCCTCTTCATCGACGAGATCCACCGGATGCCGCGCGTGGTCGAGGAGTTCATCTATCCGGCGATGGAGGATTTCCGCATCGACATCGTTCTCGGCGAAGGCGTCAACGCCCGGACGATCTCCATGCGGCTCAAAGCCTTCACGCTCATCGGCGCCACGACGCGCAGCGGCATGTTGTCCAGCCCGATGCGCGACCGCTTCAAGATGCACGAGCATCTGGAGTTCTACAGCATCGAAGAGCTGGCGGAGATCGTCCGCATCAACTCGCGCAAGCTGCAGCACCGAAATCAGCGATGACGCCGCTCTGGAATTGGCGAAGCGCAGCCGCGGCACGCCGCGCATCGCCAACGCCCGCCTGTGGTGGACGCGCAACTACGCCGCCAGCGAGTCGGACGGCCGCATCACCCTCGACCTCGCCCGCCTGGCGCTCGACATGGCCGAGGTGGACCGCGAGGGGCTGGACAAGCAGGATCGGCGTTATCTGGAAACGCTGGTCGGCGTCTTCGAGGGCGGGCCGACCGGCGTGGAGGCGCTGGCGGCGACGATGAACCTGCCGGGTGACACGCTGAGCGACGAGATCGAGCCGTACCTGCTGCGCGAGCAGTTCATCGTCCGCACGCCGCGCGGCCGGGTGGCCACGCCGCGAGCATTCACGCTGCTGGGCAGGATCCCAGCCGCCGCCGCCTGGAGCGCCGCGCGGGCTGTTCGATTGAGGCGAGCGGCATCGTCTTCACCCGATTTTCACCATTTCCACACAAGTTCGCCGCGCGCCCCCCGTACAGTACCTCCGCGAGACGCAACCAGGCAAAGACCCTACAACATTCCGGGGAGGTGGATCGTGCGCAACGTCATGCGACTACTGGCGGCGGCGTGTCTAGCGACTGTCTGTTTCGGCTGCGGCCCGTCGAACAACAGCGGCGGCGGCGACGACGGGGCGGCGAAACGGCTCAAGGGCGGCGGATCGACCTTCATCAACCCACTGTTCGATGACAAGTGGATCGGCGATTACGCCGCCAAGGGCGTCGAGATCGATTACACCGGCAAGGGGTCCGGCGGCGGCATCAGCAGCATGATCGACGGCACGGCCGACTTCGGCTGCACCGACGCGCCGATGAGCAACGACGAGATCAAACAGGCCGGCGGCGAAGACGCCGTGGTCTCCATCCCGCTCGTCATGGGCGCCGTTGTGCCGATCTACAACCTGGAAGGCGTCAAGGACCGCTCACCTTCAACGCCGAGATCCTGTCCGGCATCTACCGCGGCAAGATCACGAAATGGGACGACAACAAGATCAAGGCGCTGAACAAGGATGCGAAGCTGCCCTCCGACAAGATCGACGTCGTCTTCCGGGCCGACGGCAGCGGCACCAGCTATATTTTCACCAGCTATCTTACCGCCGCCGACAAGGATTGGGCCGACAAGGAACACGGCGGACCCGGCGCGACGAAGCAGCTCAAGGTGGACGGCGGCCAGGGAATGGCCCTCAACCCGGCGGTGGTCGATGCCGTCAAGAGCACCAAGGGCGCCATCGGCTACACGGAATTGATCTACGCCCTCAAGAACCCCGGCCTGAATATGGCCAAGGTCGTGAGCCGTGACGGTGAAGCCCTCACGGGCAGCCTGGGAGGCGTCACGGCGGCCGCCGACAACGCTACCAAGAACTTCACGCCGGAGGAGAAGAGCACCCTCCGCTTCTCCATCGTCTACGCGCCGGGCAAGGGGTCGTATCCGATCAGCGGCACGACCTGGGCCGTAGTCAAGGTCAAGCAGCCGGCCGACAAGGCCAAGGCGCTCAAGGGCTTCTTCCACTGGGCTATCCACGACGGCCAGACGGCGGCCGCGGAACTCAAGTACGCGCCGCTCCCCGCGTCGATCGTCGAGCTGGCCGACAAAAAGATCGACCGCATCGGCGAGTAGTCACCGCTCCGAGGGACATCGCTTATGTCCGTCACTTCCGCCGCGCCCCCTCCGCCGGAGGGGGCCGGCCTCCCCCGGCGGGGGACCGCCAACGCTCGCTGGCAGCACCTGGGCGATCAGGTCTTCAAAGTCGTCTGCATGACCATGGCCCTGGTCGTGCCGGCCGTCGTCGCCCTGATGCTCGTCTTCCTGACGTGGCAATCGATGCCGACCCTGCGCGGCTACGGCCTGTCCCTCTTCGTCGGCACGGTCTGGGACTCGAACACGAACCAGTACGGGGCCGTCCCGTTCATCGTCGGCACTCTGCTCACGTCGATCATCGCCATGATCATTGCCGTCCCGCTGGGGGTGGGCGCGGCCGCCTTCCTGTCGGAGATCGTGTCCGGTTGGGTGCGGCGCGTGTCGTCGTTCCTGATCGAGCTGCTGGCCGCCATTCCGAGCGTCGTGTACGGCTTCTGGGGCGTCTTCTTCATCGTGCCGCTGTTTCAGCGGCTGTTCCCGGTGCTGGGGATCGCCAACACCAGCGGCCGCGGCATCTTCACCTGCGGCGTGCTGCTGGCCATCATGGTCGTGCCCTACATCACGGCCATCAGCTACGATGTCTGTCAGGCCGTGCCGACGGCCCAGCGGCAGGGGCGCTGGCGTTGGGGGCGACGCGCTGGCAGACGATCCGCACGGTCGTCCTCCCCTACGCCCGGCCGGGCATCATCGGTGGCTGCTTCCTCGCCCTGGGCCGCGCCCTCGGCGAGACGATGGCCGTCGCCATGCTCATCGGCAATAGCGAGAAGCTCACCTTCAACATCTTCGGACTGGGTTATTCGATCCCCGCCGTCCTCGCCAACCAGTGGGGCAGCGCGGAAACCATCTTGCACAAGTCCGCCCTGATCGAGCTAGGCCTGACGCTCTTCCTCGTCACCGTCGTGGTGAACAGCCTGGCGCACCTGATGCTCTGGAACATGGGCCGCACCCGGCCGCTGTTCGGCCGCAAGAAGGCCGCCGTGGCTGCAACGCCCGAGGCGGCCGCCTCATCCTCCGGGGGCTTACACCCCCGGCTCGCCCGGAACGCCGCCCCGTCACGTACGGGGCCGCTCGTCTCGCAGCTGCGCAACGTCCTGGCCAAGCCGATCAACACCCTGATGACGGTTGTGCTCGGCCTGTGCCTGCTGCTGATCCTCGTGCCGCTGTTCCACATCCTGGCCTACATCCTGATTGCCGGGGCCGGGATGCTCAACCTGGCCTTCTTCACGAACCTTCCCGTCCAGCACCCGCCGGGCCTCGGCAACGCCATCGTCGGCACCGCCGTCATGGTGGCCCTCGCCGCCGCCGGGGCCGTGCCGATCGGCATCCTGGCTGCCCTGTTCCTGACGGAGTTCCCCCGCAGCCGCATCAATCCCACCGTGCGCTTCTTCGGGGAATTGCTGGGCGGCGTCCCGTCGATCGTGATCGGCCTGTTCGTGTACGCCGTGCTGGTCGTCCCCTTTCAGGAGTATTCCGCGTGGGCGGGGGCGTTCGCGCTGGGCGTGATGATGGTCCCCATCGTCCTGCGCACGTCGGAGGAGTCGCTCAAGCTGGTGCCGGCCGCCCTGCGCAACGCCAGCTACGCCCTCGGCGCCTCGCGCTGGCAGACCGTGGTGCGCGTCATCCTGCCGTCGGCCCTGCCGGCCATCGTCACCGGCGTCTTTTTGTCGATCGCCCGCATTGCCGGCGAAACCGCGCCGCTGCTGTTCACGGCCGGCAACAGCAAGTTCTGGATGCGGGGCCTGAACCAGGATACGCCGTTTTTGACCTATTACATTTACACCTACTCGCTCGACCCGGACCCGTCGCGGCAGCAGCTGGCCTGGTCGGCGGCCCTGGTGCTGCTGGCCTTCGTCATGGCGCTCAACATCGGCATCCGCCTGCTGTCCGGCGCCCGCATGGTGTCCGCCAGCCGGGCCGAATGAGCCGCCGCGGGAGACCGCCGTGTTCTATCGCCTGGCGATCCCGTTCGGGTTGGTCCTTCTCGCCGCGCTGGCCGCCTGCGCGGTCGCCGTGCTGGTGTGCGTCGATTCCCCCGACCTGCGGCTGCGGCTGCTGATCTTCCTCCTGATCGTTGGGGCGGCGGCCGAGACGGCGGTGCTGGCCCTCAGCGGCCGCGTCGCCCGGCGCATGGCCCAACCCCTCCGGGAGCTGACCCGCGCCGCCGAGCGTCTCGGGACCGGCTCCAGCGATCAACGCGTCTACACCGATACGCACTCCGAAATGGATGTTCTTGGCCGGGCCTTCAACCGCATGAGCGATCAGCTGGCCACGCGCATCGCCGCCCTGGAAGAGGATCGCCAGCAGCTGCGCGCCGTCCTCAGCGGCATGGTCGAAGGGCGTCGTCGCCCTCGACGCCGAACAGCGCATCCTGTTCGCCAACGACCGGGCCGTGGAGTTGCTGGAGTTCCCGACGCGGGCGGTGGTCGGCCGCCGACTCTGGGAGGTGGTGCGGCGGCCGCCGCTGCTGGACCTCGTGGATCGGGCGCTGAGGCAGCCGGAACCGTGCCGCGAGGAGCTGCGCCGCCAACGCCGGCTCCGCCCGCAGCCTCACCGTTCACGTCGCCCGGCTGCCGGGGCCGCCGCCGCGCGGCGCCGTCCTGGTGCTGCACGACACCACCGACCTGCGCCGCCTCGAACGCCTGCGCCAGGATTTCGTCGCCAACGTCTCGCACGAACTGAAGACGCCGCTGACCGGCATCAAGCTCTGCGCCGAAACGCTCCTGGCCGGCGCCGTGGAGGACCGCGAGCACCGCAGCCGCTTCCTCGACCAGATCGTCGCCCAGAGCGAACGGCTGCACATGCTTGATCCTCGATTTGCTCAGTCTGGCCCGGATCGAGTCCGGCGAGGAGCTGTTTGAGTTCGGTCGCCGTCTCCGTGGCCGGCCGTCGTGCAGGCCTGCCTGGAGCGGCACCGGCCGCGGGCGGAGGCCAGACGGCCAGACGCTGAAGATGGCCCCGGACGGTTCGCCGTCCGCCGTCGCCTGGGCCGACGAGGAGGCCGTCGAGCAGATCCTCGACAATCTCCTGGACAACGCCGTGAAGTACACGCCGGAAGGCGGCCGTCATCCACGTCGGCTGGGGCGAGGACGACGGACAGGTCTGGTTGCGGGTGACCGACGACGGCATCGGCATTCCCGAGGCCGACCTGCCGCGCATTTTCGAGCGCTTCTACCGAGTGGACAAGGCGCGCTCCCGCCAGATGGGCGGCACCGGCCTGGGCCTGGCCATCGTCAAGCACCTGACGCAGGCGATGCAAGGCGGCGTCCAGGCCTCCAGCCGCGTCGGTCAGGGGGCCACGTTCACCGTGCGCCTGCCGCGGGCGGATGAGGAGCGAGAAGGCGTGAGGAGAAAGACAGGTCGGTGGGCTGCTTATCTCCTCACTCCTCACTCCTCACTCCTCACTCCTCACTTGCATTTTCCGTCGCATCTTCATCAAATCTACACACAGAACCCATAGACTGATCCCCGCCTCCACGTTGAGGATCTGCGAACGCTCAGAGACAACCCGTATGTCCACTCTGTCCTATTCGGCCATCATCTCCGAGCGCAGCCTGAACGGCCGGGAGCCGTCCGCCAAAACCGGCGTCCGCCCAAGTTCGTCGTCAAGGGCATGTCGTTCTGGTACGGCCCCAAGCAGGCGCTCTGGGACATCTCCCTGAACATCCCCGAGCGCTCGGTGATGGCGCTGATCGGCCCGTCCGGCTGCGGCAAATCCACGTTCCTGCGCTCTCTCAACCGGATGAACGACCTGATCGAGGGAACGCACCACGTCGGCGACATCGTCCTGGACGGCGTGGACATCTACGACCGCTCCGTCAACCTGGTGGACCTGCGGCGGCGGGTGGGCATGGTGTTCCAGAAGTCGAACCCGTTCCCGAAGTCGGTTTTCGAGAACGTCGTCTACGGGCCGCGCGTCGCCGGCCTGAACAACCGCGCCCGGCTGCACGAGATCGCCGAGCGCTGCCTGCGCGGGGCCGCCCTGTGGGACGAGGTCAAGGACCGGCTGAACGACTCGGCCCTGAACCTGTCCGGCGGCCAGGCGCAGCGGCTGTGCATCGCCCGCGCGCTGGCCACCGACCCGGAAGTGCTGCTGCTGGACGAACCGGCGTCGGCCCTGGACCCGGCCTCGACCGCCCGCATCGAGGATCTGATCTTCGAGCTGAAGCAAGACTACACGATCGTCATCGTGACGCACAACATGCAGCAGGCGGCTCGCGTCTCGGACCTGACCGCCTTCTTTTTCCAGGGCCGACTCATCGAGTCCGGCCCGACCGAGCAGCTGTACACGCGCCCGCACGTCAAGCAGACGGAGGATTACATCACCGGCCGCTTCGGTTAGGAGGCGTTTGAAGACCAGCCCCGAGCGCGAGCGAGGCCGGCCGAACGCCTCGCTCGCGCTCGGGGCTGGTTGTGCAGGCTGACATGATTCGGGAGGCAGTGGCCGTGAACGCAGCAACTGTCGAACGGACGGGTCGAGGCGGGAACTCCCACGGGAAGCGGAACGCAATGGCGAAACACCTGCAGCGCGACCTGGACAATCTGCAGAAGGACATGCTGGCGCTGGCCGGGCTGGTGGAAGAGGCCGTCCACAAGGCCATCCACGCCCTGCAGAAGCGCGACGTGGACCTGGCCCGCGAGGTCATCGACGGCGACGGCCGCATCGACAATGAGGAGAACCACATCGACGAGGAGTGTCTGAAAATCCTCGCCCTGCACCAGCCGGTCGCCGTGGACCTGCGCCTGATCGCCGCCGCCATGCTCATCAACATGGACCTGGAACGCATCGGCGACCTGGCCGAGGAGATCGCCGAGCGGGCCATTCACCTGGCCCAGCCGCCGCTTCTGCCCATCCCGGAGCGGTTGCAGCGCATGACCGACCTGACCACCATGATGCTGCGCCAGAGCCTGGACGCCTACGTCAACCTCGACAAGTCGCAGGCCCAGGCCGTCATGCGCATGGACGACGAAGTGGACCGCTACAACGACGAGATCATTCACGAGATCGTCGGCGCAGATGAAGAAATCGCCCGACCTGATCGAGGCCGGCCTGTCGATGTTCTCGGCCGTGCGCCACCTGGAGCGGATCGCCGACCACGCCACCAACATCGCCGAGGACGTGATCTACCTGATCGACGGGGAGATCGTGCGCCACCGGCCGCCGGCCGACCGAACCGAGGATCGCTGATCTCATGATAAAAGAGGCAGAAAAAGGCGTGAAGAACGCCTCCGTCCCCGGTGCGCCTGCGGGCGCGACCGCGTTCCCTTTAACGGGGAGAGTATTGGCCATGGTCCCTTCCACGCCGGGGGCTCCGCGCCCCCGACGGCCCGGCTGCGCATCCTCCTCATCGAGGACGAGCGGGAAATCACCGACCCGCTCGCCTACAGCCTGGAACGCGAGGGCTACGAGACGATCGTGGCCCACGACGGCCAGGAAGGGCTGCGCAAGGCCCAGACGCTGCTGCCGGACCTCATCATCCTCGACCTGATGCTGCCCGGCGTGTTCGGGCTGAAGAGATCTGCCGGCAGCTGCGGGCCGGCGAACAGACGCGCGACATCCCGATCATCATCCTCAGCGCCAAGGCCGAGGAAACCGATCAGGTCGTCGGCTTCTCGCTCGGCGCCGACGACTACGTCACCAAGCCGTTCAGCGTCAAGGTGCTGCTGCAGCGGATCAAGGCCATCCAGCGCCGCTTCGACGCCGGCGGCGATCCGCTGGACGTGATCGAGCATCTCAACGTCCGCATCGACCGTGTGCGGCACCGGGCCTTCGTCGACGGACGCGAGCTGGTGCTGACGCCGACGGAGTTCCGCCTGCTGGAGTGCCTGGTGCGCCAGCCCGGCCGGGCCTTCACGCGCCACCAGCTGATGGACGCCGCCATCGGCGACGGTGCCATCGTCCTGGAGCGGACCATCGACGTTCACATCAAGACGCTGCGCCGCAAGCTCGGCGACATGGACCTCATCGAGACGGTTCGCGGCGTCGGCTACCGCTTCCGCGAGGGCGGCGCGTGACGGAAAATCCGCGACGCACTCCGCGTCCCGTGTTATAATCGGGCGGTCGCCGTGGAGGACCGCTCATGCTGCTGCTCGGCCGGCTCCGCTCGCGCACCTGCCAGGGTCTCACGCGCCGCGCCGTCCTTCAGATCGGCGCCTGTTCCGTCTTCGGCCTGTCGCTGGCCGACCTGCTGCGCTGCCGCGCCGAGTCGGGCGGTGCGACGGGCGCGGTGAAGTCCGTCCTTCTCTTCTGGCTATGGGGCGGGCCGTCGCACCTCGACACGTGGGACCCCAAGCCCAACGCCCCGCTCGACATTCGCGGCCCGTTCGGCGCGATTGCCACCAAAACGCCCGGCCTGCGCGTCTGCGAACTGTTTCCGAAGATCGCCAAACTCAGCGATCGCTTCGCCGTCGTGCGTTCGCTCCACTCCGGTTCGAGCGATCACGGCGTCGCGGGGACGATCGGCCTGACCGGCAGCGCCGGCGGCGGCGTCGGACTGGACGGCCGGCCGCTGCCCGGCGGCGTCCGGCCGACGACGGGCAGCGTCGTGGCCCGCGTCCGCGGCGGCGCCTCGAAGCTGCCGCCGTTCATCGTGGTCGGCGGTCGGCTGCACCAGGGCAAAAAACCCATCGTCGGCGAGGGCGGCGGCTCGCTCGGAGGTAGGTACGATCCGTTTCGGCTGGAATACGACCCAGTCCACGGCACGCGCATCCCGGCCCTCCAGCTGCCCGACGACCTCACGCCCGAACGGCTCGGCGACCGCCGCCGCCTCCTCGAAGCGTTCGACCGGGCGGAGCGTCAGGCCGAGGCGGTCGCCGCCTCCCGCGCCATCGACGACTACCGGGCCGAGGCGTTCGCCATGCTGACTTCGCCGGCCGCGCGGAGGATGTACGACCTGTCGCAGGAGCCGAAGGCGCTGCTGGACCGCTACGGCCGGACGCGCGTCGGCCAGTCGCTGGTACTGGCCCGACGGCTGATCGAGAACGGCGTGCCGTTCGTGCAGGTCAACTGGAGCGACCACGTCGAGGCGGAGGAGGACGCCGGCGACGGCGGTTGGGACCACCATTATCGGAATTTTCAGATCATGCAAGATCGACATGCGCCCTGGATGGACCAGGCGTTCTCGGCGCTTCTGGAGGACCTGGCCGGGCGCGGCCTGCTCGACAGCACCCTGGTGATTGCGATGGGGGAGTTCGGCCGGACGCCGAAGGTGAACGACAAGGCCGGCCGCGACCACTGGGAGCACTGTTACAGCGCCCTGTTCGCCGGCGGCGGCGTCCGCGGCGGCCAGGTGGTCGGCGCCAGCGACGGCCGAGCCGAACATCCGCACGACCGCCCCGCCACGCCCGCCGACGTGGCCGCCACCGTCCACCGGGCCGTCGGCGTCACCAGCGAACAGGCCGCGACCCTCGGCATCGCCGTGGACGGTAAACCCATTGAAGAGCTGTTCTAGGCGCAGTGGGACTTGCTAAGCAGTCGTTTGAAGATCTCCCCAACCAGCCCCGAGCGCCAGCGAGGGGGTCGGCCGCCGAACCCCTCGCTGGCGCTCGGGGCTGGTTGGGAAACCACTCCTCAAATCAATTCCTTAATTGGATCGCCATACGGAAGAATGGCCATCGGCCGCCCTGTCCGGTCGGGGAAGGTCGTTTCCGTGTCGATGCTGAGATGGCGGAAGACGGTGGCCCACAGATCGTTCGGCGTCAGCGGACTGTCCTTGGGATGCTCGCCCTTGGAATCGGTCGAACCGACCGCCTGGCCGACGCGCAAGCCGCCGCCGGCGACCAGCATCGACATGGCGCTGGGCCAGTGGTCGCGGCCCGGCTGCTTCACTTTCGTCTGCGTGCCTTCCGAGTAGCTGAGGCGCGGCGTCCGGCCGAACTCGCCCGTCACGACCAGCAGCACCTTTTTATCCAGTCCACGATCGTACAAATCCTCAACCAGCGCCGTGATCGCCTGGTCGTAGATCGGCAGGCGATATTTCGCATCCTCGAAGATGTGGCAATTGACCGCGTGCGAATCCCAGTTGTAGCAGGAGGTGATCGGCATCGTGGCGCCGGGCGGCGTCGGGTTCTCCAGCACCATCGTCACCCAGCTGCTGCCGGCCTCGACGAGCCGCCGCGCCAGCAGCGCCCGCTGGCCCCACGGATGCCGGCCGTAGCGGTCGCGCAGACCGTCCGGCTCGCGCGACAGGTCGAAGGCGACGCGGGCCTTTTCGCTGGTCATCAGCGTCATCGCCTTTTTGTGGAACTCGTCCATCGCGTCCACGACGCCGCTGCCGTCGGCCGCGCGCCGCATCTGGTCGAAGTCGGCCAGCAGTCGTTCGCGGTCGTCGCGCTGGGCCGCCAGGGCCGCGTTCATGACGAGGTTCTGCACCGAGAATTTCGGCGAATTCGGGTCGCCGATCACGGTGAAGGGCGTGTAGGACGGCCCCAGGTAGGCGGCGCCGAAGCTGAAGACGTCCACGTCGCTGCGGCCCTGGTCCACGCCGGAGACGTAGTTGGGCACGCCGACGTTGCGGCCCTCACGAACCTTGGCCGCCATCGAGCCGACCATCGGGTAGTCGTTGACGAAGCCGGTCGGCTCCTTGGGATCGCGGCCGGTGAGGAAGCGCTTGTGACCGCCGCCGTGGTCGGCGAAGTTGTGGGAAACGGAGCGGATCAGCGCGTACCGATCGGCGATGCGGGCGTGGCGCGGCAGGTGTTCGCAGACCTGCACGCCGGGCACGTTGGTGGCGATCGGCTTGAATTCGCCGCGATACTCGGCCGGGGCGTCCGGCTTCAGGTCGTAGGTTTCCATGTGCGGCGGACCACCCGGCAGCCACAACAGGATGACCGACGTGTCGTCGGAGGTCCGGCCGGCGTCCTGGGCCAGGGCGCGGAGACGCAGCACGTCGGCGAGGCCGAGTCCGCTCAGGGCCAGCATTCCGGTGCGGAGGAAGGAACGGCGCGTCGGCGAGAAGGAGGGATGAGGTTCCATTGCGGAGCCTTCGTCGGGGTGGGAGGGCGAAGCGCGGGTCAGGCGGGCAGGGTCAATCTATGGATAATACTATCACAATGGGCGCACGGCATCCACGCAATTTCCGCGGCTTGGGACCAGATGACCAGATAAATCGGCGACGTCATTGGCCTTCTTCGCCAGGCGCATCGGGCGGATAAAGAAGCAGGGCACGAAAGCCCGCTTGCTCAAAGTGGCGATCAGCAGTCAGGGCGTCGGTCAAGCGCCGCTGTTTCAATACCACGAAGAAGATGCAGTCCACGAGCGACCAGCCCTTGTCAGGCCGGCCGCCGTAAAGTTCCAGGCCGCGCCGCAGGAGGGTGTTCGAGGCGGGAACAAACAGCGTTTCGCGATCCGCCAAGAGGCGCCGCGCGAACGCGACGAAGAGAGGGCGGTCCTTGACGTTGGACAGGGCGCTGCCCAATTCGACCAGTACGTACTCCGTCACGACTTGGCGGCCCAGCAACTTTTCACTCCACTCCACGGCGCGCCGATGCCATTCGTCGGCCTTGCTGAGCAAGGCGACGTAATAGGAGGTGTCGGCGAAGACAGGTTTCATTTGCGCTTCGGTAGGCCGTACAGGTAGTGGTCCAGGTTGACGGACGCATCCGGCGGCAAGCCCTCGGCCTTGCCGATGAAGGGCGCGAGGCGCTCGGCGATCGACCGCCGGCGTTTTTTATCCTTGGAAGCCTTGGCGGGCTGCTTTCCTTTCTTAACCGGGCGCACCTCGACCTCGGCCCCCTCGGGCAAGGCCTTCGGATCGTCCAGGACGACCTTGCCGTTTTTGACTTTGCCTCGTACCGCCATGCGCGTCCCTCCGTGCAGGCGTGGCCTCATTGTACCCCGCCTTCGTCTCGGCCGACAGACCGACGCCGCTCGTTACGGAGTCCTGGCGGGAACGCGCAACACGACCCGGAACCCATCGTCGTCCCAGCAGAAATCGGGAACACTGTCATGGCGGACAGCCGAGCGGCAGAGACTCGGTGCGACGAGCATCGAGCCGCCGCGCAGGATGCGGCATGCTCCGCTATCCTCATTATGAGGATCTTTTATGGGGCTTTTGGCGTAATAATCTTGGTCGTAATAGTCCGCGCACCACTCCCAGACGTTGCCGTGCATGTCGTAAAGGCCCCACGGGTTCGGCTTCTTGACCCCCGCCGGATACGTGTGATCCCCGGCATTGCTGCTATACCAGGCGTAGTCGCCGAGGTCCGTCGGCATCGTCGCCGAAGGAAAAGGCCGTCGTCGTTCCGGCGCGGCAGGCGTACTCCCATTCGGCCTCCGTGGGCAATTCGCAGGGCTTGCCCTCCTTCTTGCTTAGCCACTCGCAGAACTTCTCCGCGTCGTTCCACGTCACCTCCACCACCGGGTCGTTGTCCGTCTGATCGAAGCCCGGGTTTCGCCACGTTCCCGTGGCGCCGCTCTTCTCCGCTTCCGTCTGATAGCCGTCGTCCTGGACGAACGCAGCGAACTGCCCCCGCGTCACGGTGAATGCACCCACATAGAACGGCTGCGTGATTTCCACCGGATGCTGCGGCCCCTCGTTGTCGTCGCCATCCTTCTCCTCCTTGGGCGACCCCATCTGGAATGAGCCGGGCGGAATCAGGACCAACTTCATCGTCACGCCGCCGCCCAGGTCCACCTCCTGCTCCACGGGCAGGCCCAGGGAATCGGCCCACGCATTCTGCAACCGCTTCGCCTCCTCCGAGTCGAAGGGGGCTGCGGCCAGCGACGGCGTCAGGGGAGCAACTTCCGGCGCCGACGGATCGCCATGATTTTTCGACGGCCCCATCCCCAACGCGCCGCTGACCCACAACACGATCCCAGCGGCCAGCGCCAGGAGCAATCCGAAGGCCGCCATGATCGGCCACTTTTTCCATCCCTTTTTCGCCGTGCGCCGTACGCGGCCCCCGGTCGATTTTCGCGTCCGGGCGCCGCCGGCACCGCTGTTGCTCCGCACCATGTCCTGGCCGAGCGCAGGCGTGGCGTGCATCACACCGTCCACTTCGATCCACACGATCTGGCCCGGCGTCGTCGGTTTGGCGGGCGCCGCCGCGGCGCGTCGCCTACCGGGGGGCGTCAGCGTAGGCTGGTTGAAGATCGAAGCCCCAGCGGGGGTCGGCTCGCTGGACTTCCGCACTTCCGTTTGGCCAGCCTGCGCCGTGGGCGCCGGGGCGCCGGTCTTGGCCGGCTCGGCGGGCGCGGACCCTGGCTTGATGAACGGCGCCAGCGCCTGCGCCGCCTCGATCGGCTTCTGGTAGCGCCGCGCCGGATCCTTCGCCATCATCTTCGCCGCGACGGCGGCCAGTTCCGCCGGCGCCCCTGCTCGCACCCGGTCCAGCGGCGTCGGCTCCATGGATACGTGCGCTTGCAGGATCGCGAAAGCGCTCTTTCCCGTGAACGGCGGGGCGCCGGTCAGCAGGAAGTACAGCGTACAGCCGAGACTGTAAATGTCCGCCCGAATGTCGGCGCTGGCCGCGTCCTGGGCTTGTTCCGGCGCCATGTAGGTCGGCGTTCCCATCATGGCCCCCACCCCAGTCAGCTCCGTGACCGCCTCGCCCTCGCGCTTGGCCTTGGCCAGACCGAAGTCGAGCACCTTGACGACGTGCTTCTTTCCCTGCCGCGACAGGATCAGGTTTTGCGGCTTGACGTCGCGGTGGACCATCTGGTGTTCATGGGCGTGTTGCAGGCCCAGCGCCGCCTGGGAGATGTAATGGCAGGCGTACGGGATCGGCAATGGCCCTTGCCGCTGCACCACCCGGTCCAGGTCCTCTCCATCGACATACTCCATCGCGAAGAGAAGCAATTCGCCGGCCTGGATGGCGCTGTACGCCTGCACCACGTTGTTATGGCGGAGCATCGCCGCCGAGCGGATCTCGCGCAGGAAACGCTCCGCCACCCCCGGCTTGTCCAGCAACTCCTTGTTCACGACCTTCAGCACTTCGCGCCGATCCATCAGAACGTTCCTGGCCAGATAGACGATGCCCATGCCGCCGCGGCCCAGTTCGCCCAGGACCTCGTAGCCGGGGACCTGAAGCGCCGCTCCGGCGGACAGCGGCGCCGGTGCCGGCCCATCGTGCGGCAGTGTTTCGGCCGAACCGGGCGATGACGCCGCGTGGGGCAGCGTGGCCGGTGCCAGGGCGCTTTCCAGCCAGGCCGCGTCCAGCTCCGGGAACCGACGCAGGTATTCCGCCGAGGAGACCGTCTGCCCGCGGGCGCGGCGGTAGGAAACCTCCACGCGGATGAGTTCCTTCAGCAAGGCCGCGCGCTCGGCGCCGGCCGCCGCGCCCAGGTGTCCCTCGATGCGCGGCGCCAGACCGGCCTTCCAGGCCGCCTCGAAGCGCTGGCAGGCCGTATCCAACCGCGGCTCCAGAGTGGGGGGGAACGACTCGTTCCGCTTGGATGGAACGTCCCTCATGGATTTCTCCCGGTTGCAGCAAGCGACGGGTGGGCGACGGATTCGGCGTCGATCATCGGCGATCCCCCGGCGCGGGAAGTTGATCCCGTAATGGATCGCTGCATTGTAAGGTCCGGCACGGCGGTGGGCAAAGGAATTCGCCGCCCGGCGCCGTCAGGGGGTCAGGCCAGCGCGTCCGACTGGGCCGCGCGGCCGTATCGCTCGAACCACTGGATGATCTCGATGCGGTTGCCGTCCGGGTCGCGGATGAAGAAGCGGTCGGCGCCCGGAATCGGCGTCGTCTCCTGGATCTCGACGCCTTGTTCGGCGAACCAGGTGCGGGCCGCCGCCACGTCCGCCACGCGCAGGGCGAAGTGCCGGCCGCTGATCGTGTCCGCCTTGTCCTTGAGCAGCAGGTGAACGTGCATGGCGCCCAGGTCGAACCACAGGACGACGAAATCGAACGTCCGCGGCTTCGGGATCTCCTTGAGGCCGAGGACGTCGCGGTAAAAGCGACGGCTGCGCTCCACGTTGGTGATGATTACGGAAACGTGATCGAGCTGGGTGAACTGCGGCGCCATGTCGGACTCCCCGGATTATCCGCCTCTCACTTCTTCTTGTCCTTTGCAACCTGTTCCGCCTCGCGCATCACGCGGAGAATGTTTAGGCCGAGAACCTTCTGAATGTCCTCCTTGCTATGTCCGCGGTTGAGCAGCTCCTGGGTGATGTACGGATAGCAGGATACGTCTTCCAGCTGCTTCGGCGTGGAGTTGATGCCGTCGAAATCGGAGCCGAGGCCGACGTGGTCGATCCCGGCCACCTGGATGACGTGTTCGATGTGATCGACCACGTCATGCACGCTGCCGGTCGGGATGGGATGCTCCTGGCGATACTGCTCCATCGCCGCTTTGAACTCTCTCTCATCGGGATATTTTTCCTTCAGGTCGCGGCCGACCTGGAACATGTCTCGCGTCAGCCGCGCCCCTTCCGGCGTGATGAAGCCGGAGTAGAAGTTGACCATCACCACGCCGCCGTTCTTCTTGACCAGCTCCAGCACGTCGTCCGGCACGTTGCGCGGGTGGTCCGCCAGGGCGAACGCCGACGAGTGCGACGCGATCAACGGCGCCTTCGACACGCGCAGGGCGGCTCGCATCGTTTCCGGCGAGACGTGCGAGATGTCCACCAACATGCCCAGCCGGTTCATCTCCCGAACGACCTGCTCGCCGAACTCGGTCAGGCCGTGGTGGGCCGGCTTGTCGGTGGCCGAGTCGGCCCAGTCGGTATTGTCCGAGTGCGTCAGCGTCATGTAACGGACGCCCAGCTCGTAGTACATCCGCAGCACGCCGAGCGAGTTGTCGATCGAGTGGCCGCCCTCCACGCCGATCAGCGACGCGATCTTGCCCTCTTTGTGGATGCGCACCACGTCATCGGCGGTATAGGCCATCTCGAATGTATCGGGATAGGTTTTGACCATTCGCTTGATGACGTCGATCTGCTCCAGCGTGTCGCGGACGGCCGTGCCCTTCTTGGCCGTGTCCGTGGGGACGTAGGCCGACCAGAACTGGGCGCCGAGACCGCCCTTGCGCAGCCGAGGGATGTCGGTGTGCAGGCCCTTCTGCGGCTTGTTGAGGTCAATGACCTGAAACGACAGGTCTTTCTTCTCGCGGAACTGCCACGGCAGGTCGTTGTGGCCGTCCCAGACGAGGCTGTCGCGCTGGAGCTTCAGCGCCTCGTCGGTCAGCACCACCGGGGCGCGCGAGGTCGTCGTGGATTTGGGAGGGTTTTTCTGGTCCTCGGCGACGGACGCCGGGACGGCCCAGAGGACTGCCGCGAAGCCGAGGGCAAGGAGCAAGGCCGTAAGGGGGAGAAGCCGGTTCATGGTGCTGCTTCACGCGGTTGAGGTCAGGGGTTAAACAAGCTTGGGAGGTTTCGCGCCCCGTGGAGGACGCGGATCAATTCGATGCCGCCGGCCGCCGACCGGAAAAACAAGACGTACTTCCCGACGGGAAACTGGCGCAAACCGGGAGCCAATTCTTCGCAGGCGGCTCCCATGCCCGGAAACTGCGCCAGCAGATTGCATTTTTGATCCACTTCAGCGGCGAAGCGGTCGGCGGCCGCGGGGCTGTACCGGCCAAGATGAACGAGGATGTCGATCAGATCCTGCGCCGCCTGGGGAGTGCGAATCACCTGGGCATTGCGCCGGTTTCCTGCTCTTGCTCTTGGAGGATTCGCGCCGCTTCCGCTTGCAACGCTTTCATGTCCAGCGGGGCCGATTCGCCGCGTTCGGCCTGCTCCAGCCCGATGGCGATCTGTTTTCGCAGTTCCGCCCGCTTGACGTTACGCAAATCCATCTGGTCCTTGAGCAGCCACAACGCGTCCTGCACCACCTCGTCCACTGAGGGGTAGTCGCCGCCGCCGATCAGCTGCTGGACGAAGACCTCTAACTCTTGCGGCAGCTGGATTGGAATCATGTCCCGCCCTCTTGAACCTCAAATCTCCATGCAGCCTAACGGGAAGGCGTCGCCTTGTCCATGAGGTTTGTCGGGAAACCTGGGCCGTTGGGCCGCGCCGTGGATTGACGTCTTCGCCGGCCGCCGGTAGCCTCCAAATGACATCATGTTCTGTGAGCGGCCCTTGCGAAAGCGTGGCGGATCGGGAAGTCAAAACACGGCCCGCCTGCAATAAGTGGGTGAAGATGGTCCGGGAGAGTCCTTCATGACGAACAGCCCGCTGGGCGCGGTCCTGAATCGGCTGCGCACGATCCTCGAACCGGAAGATGCGGACACGACGGATCGCGAATTGCTGCATCGCTTCGTCGGCGCCGGGAAGAAGCCGCGTTTTCGGAGCTGGTGCGGCGGCACGGGCCGATGATCCTCGGCGTCTGCCGGCGCATCCTCGGCGACGACCACGCCGCGGAGGATGCGTTCCAGGCGACGTTCCTGGTGCTGGTGCGTCGGGCGCGGATGGTCCCATGGCGCGAGTCGCTGGGCGGCTGGCTGCACGGTACGGCCCGGCGTGTGGCGCTGCGAGCCAGGCGAGCGGCCGGCGTGAGCCGGCTGATCCAACAGCAATCAGCCGGCTCACGCCGGCCGCTCGCCGATCCCGACCCGTCCGAGGCGGCGGCGGCGCGGGAGCTGCGCCGCGTGCTGGACCAGGAACTCCAGGGTCTGCCGGCCAAGCTGCGGGCGCCGCTGGTGTTGTGCGACCTGGAAGGCAAGACGCACGAACAGGCTGCCCGCGAGCTGGGCTGGCCGAAAGGCTCCCTGGCCAAGCGGCTCAACGGCGCCCGCGAGCTGTTACGGGTGCGACTCCGGCGCCGTGGCGTGGCCCCGGCGGACAATACGGCGCACGATCTCACGGCCGTCCCGTCGGCCGCGCTGGCCGCCGCAGCGCTGCTGGCGGCGCACGGCGGCGCCTCGACGGCGGCGACGGCCCTGGCGAAAGGTGTGGTGAAGGCGATGTGGCTGGCGAAAATGACGACGGCGACGGTGCTGGTTATGACACTGCTCGCGGCGGGGACCGTCGCCGGCGTCGGCGCGTACCGCGCCTGGGAGGTGCGGGCCGCCGCGCCGGCCCCGGCGCCAAACCCACCTCCGCCAGCCGTGGAGAATAAGGACAAGGATACGATGCCGATCGACAAAGCCGTCGTTTATCACGTCGGATTGGCACAGGGCGAAGCGGCGTTCCAAGCCCTGACCGAAGGGGCGGCGGTCGTGACCGATCGGCCAGAGGACGTGAAGGGCAATGTCCAACTGTATCTTGCCGCCTTTGAGAAAACCACACGCCAGAGCCGTCCCGTGCCCATCGGATCGCATCTGGCGATCCTGGCCGTCGGGCCAATGCTCAATTCCGGAGATGAAGCCGTCGCCGTGGCGCTGAATCGTCGCGGCGGCCGTCTGGAGCTGGAAATGGCCTACACCAGCGGTGAGGCCGAGGGCAAGGAATATACAAAGAACATCGTGTGGCGGCCGCTGGTCCAGGTTCCCGTCGATCTCGCGGTGGGGCGCTACCAGCTGCGGGTGACATGGCAGGCGCGGAAGAGCTTGCCCGCCGGTGAGGCGTGGAATGGGCGCACGGACGTGTCGTCCCGCGACTTCGTCGTCGTGGACGCCGACCGCCAGGAGTCGAAAGCGGTGCGCGTCAACGGCGCCGATTTCGTCGCTTTCGCGGAAAGCTCGATCCGGGCGCCGGCGGTCGGCGAGGAGAAGCCCGTCGATCTTGGCCTGAAGATCGTCAACCGGTCGGACAAGTCGCTGGCCTTCTACAGCTTCGGCGCTTTCGCAAAGCTGAAGCTGTTAACGGCCGACGGCAAGGAGGCGCCGGGGGCTTACCAGCGGACTTCGCCCGGCTACCTCGCGTTGGCGCCGGTCACAATCAATCCCGGCAAGGAGATGATGCCGTTCTTCGACGCGACCTTGCATTGGACGCCAGACGGTAAGAAGCTGCAACTGCACATCACGAACCTCGAAGATTTCGACCAACTCTACGACGACATCAAGCCTGGCAAGTATCTATTGACTGCCGAGTACGCATTGGAGAAGTCGCCGGATGCGAGCACGCCGTTCTGGACGGGCACGGCCAGGACCGAGCCGGTCGCCTTCGAGATCCTCGACGCCCCGCCCAATGCCTCGAAGCCGGTGCGTGTCGAGGGGCTGGAGTTCACGGCGCAGCGCGAGTGCGCGTCACGGCGCCCGCACCCGGCGGCAAGACCGATGTGGACATCGAAATGCGCGTCGTCAACGTCTCGGAAAATCGGCTGCTCCTTACCACGTTCGACGTGATCCGGCCGCGGCTCATTACGCCGGACGGCAAGGAAATCGAGCCGGAGCTGTGCGCCCGCAAGGACACGCCCAAAATAACGCCGCTGGCGAATCTGAAGCCCGGCGATCACTGGACCTGGCGGCCCGAAGCCAGCCTGCAATGGACGACCGACCGCGCCACCTTGATGTTGACCGGGCCGGACGGCCGCGGCGTCGCCGGAGAGTGGTCCTTCAGCACATTGCATCCCGGCAAGTACCGGCTCGTGGTCGAATACGTCAACAAGACAATGGAGCTGACCGAAATCCCCAACTGGGTCGGCACGGCGGCGACCGAGCCGGTGGATTTTGAGATCGTGGGACCGTGACAACGAAACCTTGACTTTTTTTGCCCGCGCGATCATTCTATCCTCTCCCGTGCCGCGGCGGCCCGCACCGCCGCCGGGTGTGGGTTGCAACCATCCCTGACCAAGGAGGGTCCGGCATGTTCTACCACACGGAGGCCAAACCGCAGGGCTGGCGTGCGGTGGCCGTCTTCGACGACCGCACCGACCGGCTGCTGTACCTCGGCCGCTCATCCACGCAGGTCCGCGCCCAGTTCGGGCAGGCCTTCTTCGAGGTGCTCGACGACGAGGAGCGCGATCACGTCCGCTCCATCTCGCTGCAGCGCTGGCACGGCGCCCCCGACGCCGGACGCTGGATTCACCAGACCAACCTGACGGTGCCCCTCAAGGCCAAGCTGGCCCGCAGCGCGTGAACCGACGCGTGGAAGCCGGCGAGCGGCCGGCGTGAGCCGGCTGATGAACCCTCATCAGCCGGCTCACGCCGGCCGCTCGCCGTTTGTGCCGTTGCACCTCGCGGAGAAATGTCTTCACGGACCTTGCATCCGGCCGTGAAAAACCGAACAATGGAGTGGAGGGAATACGTCCGCACCCAACCGAAACCGCCGCTCTCCTCAGGCCGGCAGGAGAAGCGGCGGACCACGGTTCGGCCAGGAGCGGCATCCCCCAAGGGGGCGGGACGGCGCGTCGGACACGACTTCTTCGGACACCGAGGGCCGCGACATGACACCTTACAATTCCCTGTGCGACGACTTTGGGGTGTACGTCTATCTCACCACCAAAATGGACCTTCCCACCGGCCGGGAAACCGTTTTGCACTTCTTCGAGGGCTTGCGCAAGACCTACCCGCTGATGACCGATTTCGACCACCGGGAGAGCGGCGAGTTCGTGCTGGAGGAGGACCGCGAACAGGGGAGCTACCGCTGGATCACGCTGGAGGCGCGCCGGCTCTGCACCGGCTACGTCAACCCGCCGGAGCTGGAAGCGGCCGACGCCCAGCACGAACACATCCTGGAGGTGGCGCCGTTCCACCTCGGCTTCAGCCCGCTGGACTGCGAGGCGCTCGACGTGTTGTTCGCCTTCGACTTCATGTACGGCGGCAACCACGACGAGGTCGTGGCCGAGGCCTTGGGCTTGAATACCACTCTGGAAAGTCTGCTTCAGATGCCCGGCAGCAAGGTCATCAACTACGAGCCGTCGCTGATGCTGGCCCTGGACGACGCCTGCCGCCTCCAGTGCCGGCTCAACATCGAGACGCGCACCAACGCCTACCAGGTCCGCACTGGCCAGTTCCCCGACGCGCCGATCAGCGTCTACTTCACCGTGCGCCAGTACTGGGGCCGCCAGCCGATCAAGGAGTTCGGCGACTCCTACCGCAACCAGCGCCGCCTCTGCCAGGAGCTGGTGGATTCGCACATCATCCCCGCCGTGGTCCGGCCGCTGGCCCAGACCATCGCCGCCAAGCAGTGAGCGCCTCCGATGTCCTCCGTGAAACCGAAATTGCGCCCTCGTTCCTCTGCCGACCCCTCGGACGGGCCGGCCACGTGTCGCCGTATCCGCCTGACGCCGGAGTGGGCGGGGCGAGACCTCTCTCTGGAGGAATACGAGAAGGCCGATTGTCAGGAGGGGTGGCGTTACGAACTCATCGACGGGAGAGTGGAGGTGTTCGCCAACCCTGAACTGCCGCACGACATGGTTCTGGAATGGATTCAGGGCCGGCTGTTCTCCTACCGTGACGCGCACCGGGAGGTGATCAATTACGTCTCCGGCTCGTGCCGCGTTTTCATCCCGGCGCGTCGGGAGGCCACGTGCCCCCAACCCGACTTGGCCGCCTATCGCGACTATCCCTATCGCCTGCCACGCGAGATGCGGCGCTGGCAGGTTTTCAACCCGCTCCTGGTGGTCGAGGTCCTTTCCGAGGATTATCGCCGAAAGGGCCTGGAACGCAACGTGACGCTCTACCGACAGGCGCCGACGCTGCGCGAATACTGGGTCTTCGACCCGCGGGACGCCGGGGACCGTCCCACGCTGCGCGTTTACCGCAAGAGCGGTCTCCGCTCCTGGCAGCGGCCCATCGACGTGCCCTTCGGCGGCACGTACACGACTTCGCTTCTTCCCGGATTCACCCTGGTCGTGGACCCAACGGCCTGACCGTCCCCCGGCGAGAACACCTTCATGTCCGTCTCTCTGAGTTCCTTCGCCCGCGGCCTGAATGCCGAGACCGCGTTCGACGTGCTGGCCGTGGCCCGCCGGCTCAAGGCGCAGGGCAAGGACGTCATCGAATTGCAGATCGGCGACAGCCCTTTTCCCAGCACGCAGAGCGCCGTCGCGGCCGGCGTCCGGGCCATCCAGGAGGGTGCCACGCACTACTGCCCCTCGCCCGGCTTGCCGTCGTTCCGCGAGGCCGTCGCCCACAACTATCAGCTCGAATTCGGGATCGCCATTGGGCCGGAAAACGTGGTCGCGGCGGCCGGCGCCAAGGTGTTCGAGCAGTTCTTCTGCGAAGCGTTTCTCGACCCCGGCGACTCCGTTTTGGTGTTTACGCCGCACTTCCCCACTTACGGCCCCAACATCGACCGCCGCGGCGCGCGGGCGGTGTTCAGCCCGCTGCGGCAGGCGAACCAATTCCGGCCGGACCTCGACGACGTGAAGCGTTTCCTGACCGAGACGCCGCGAGCGCGGGCGATCTTCCTGAACTCGCCGCACAACCCGACCGGCGGCGTGGCGACGGCCGAGGATTTGCGCGGCCTGGCCGATCTGGTGCGCGGCCGCGACGTAGGCGTCTTCAGCGACGAGCCGTACTGCCACATGGTCTGGGAGGGCCGGCACGAGACGCCGCTGGCCCAGCCGGGGATGCTGGAGCAGACTGTGGCTGCGTACACCTTCAGCAAGTCGTACAGCATGAGCGGCTGGCGCCTCGGCTACGCCGTGGCCGACGCGCGGATAGCGGAGGCGATGGGCAAGATGATCAACACGTCGCTGTCCTGCACGCCGCCGCCGGTGCAGCTGGCCGGGCAGGCGGCGCTGGAACACGACGCCGCCGAGCGCGACGAGGTGATGCGGCGCTTCCACAAGAAGGTGGAACTGCTGGCCGCCGATCTACGACAAGTGGAGCGCGTCAAGGTTCTTATGCCGGCGGGGACGTTCTACGTTTTCCCCGACGTGTCGGCGATTTGCCGGCGCCTGGGCATCACGTCGCACGGGCTGGCGATGTTTCTGCTGGAGGCGGCGGACGATAAGAGGGGTGTGGCGTGCCTGGGCGGCGAGTGCTTCGGGCCGGCCGGGCAGGGGTTCCTGCGCTTCAGCTGCGCCGAGCCGGACGAGCGTCTGCATGAGGCGGTCGCGTTCCTGGCGGAGGCGGCGACGCGCGTGGAGCGGGCGAGGAAGTATCTGGAGGGGCGTCCGCTGTATCGGTTGTGATTCAAGGCCACGGCTACCAGTCGCTCCCAAGCACCTCGCCGCCGGCCGGCGTGACGGCCGACCACCAGGTCGTTCCCGACATGCCCGCGGACAGAAAGCGCACGCTCCCGTCGGCCAGGCCCACGTTCATCCCCCCGGTGTGCGCCGAGGAGGCGCACGACGGGTCGCAGTTTCCTTGCGTGGGCTGCACCTGAAAGATCGACTGAGGACCGATGGGGCTGCCGTTGGCCGTGGGGACGGCGAAGTAGGGAAGGTAATCGTGCCCTATACCGCCGTTGAGCTGCGCCGGGTATAGCCAGCCGTCCCACAGGTTGGCCCTTTGCAGGCCGAGCGGGTTCGATACGCAGACGGCGTATCTCTCGGCGAACAGGATCGTATTGGACGTGCCATCCGAAAAGGACGTCGGGATGCTGCTCCCGCCCTGCCAGCTCGTCACCGTGTCGGGCTGGACGGGGTTGGGAAGCTGTGCGAAGACCACGCAGTTGCCGGCATAGGAACCGGGGGCCCACTGGTAGTTGTAGATCACATCGGTATAAGTCCCGCTGGGCACGCTTGGGTCGGAAGGGCAGATGAAGCCCTTGAGGCTGCGGGCGCCGACGAAGGACGGCGTGCCGACGCCGGCGGCGCCGCTGTAGTAGGGCTGGTTGGGGCCGGGGTTATCTCCCACTGGGTTGGGGCCGGCGGCGACGGCGCTCTTGTAGAGATTGTCCTGTTCGAGATAGGGCAGCAGGTGAAAGAAGACGCCGCCCCAACCGGCGTTCGACGCCGGCGCCGACCCCGGAAACCAGCCCAGGGCCGGCGGAAGACTGCCCACCGTATCGTTGCAGTTGTGGGCCGCCAGGCCGAGCTGCTTGAGGTTGTTGGCGCAGCTGATGCGTGCGGCGGCCTCGCGGACTTTCTGGACCGCGGGCAAGAGCAGGCCGATCAGGATGGCGATGATGGCGATCACCACCAGCAGCTCGAGCAGCGTAAAGCCCGGCCTCTTTCGTGAGTCGCACATCGGAACCTCCTGAGCATTATTCGTAACGGAAACCGAATGGCACGTCAACCGAAGCGAGCAAGCCATCGGGCGGCGGATCGTCGGCCTGAGCTAGTGGGTCACTTGCTCTGGACATGGCCATAAGCCCGTTGGCCCTTTCGCCCCAGCGGCCGCCGCGTCTGCGCGCCCGATCCGCCGAGGCGGTGCCGACGCTCGCGCTGACGCTTCCGCCGCGCCGCCCGCTGGCCGCCCCACTCGAACGGCGTCGGTTCGGCGTTCCAGTGCCGCGCCACCGCCTCGAACCAGGCGATGATCTCTTCCGGCGTCGCCGGGTGCTGGCCGTCCAACGCCCGCCGTTTCAGCACCCGCTGGATGCTCTCCGCCATGTTCAGCCACGACCCGCCCACCGGCGTGTACACCGGCATGACCCCATGGGCGAACAGCCACAGGACGAACTCCGGCGTCTTGTGACCGGCCAGGTTGTCCAGTACCAACAGCATCCGCAAAGGCGGCAACTCCGTCGGCAGCGTCGGCTTGACCGCCAGTCCGGCCTGCCAGCGCTCCCACGCCGCCCGCGACGCCGTCGCTGTGGGAGGCGGGTCGGGCAACCCAGCCAGGATCTCCGACAACTCTCGCTTCAGCCAGGGGTGCAACACCGCATTGGGACAGGTCGCCACCCCCTCGATGCGCACCCGGCCGTCGGCGGGGTGGAACAGCGTCAGCACCTTGGCCGTCCCGTTGCGAATATACTCGTGGGGCTGGCGGGCGGGGTCGCCCTCCGGTCGCCAGTTCGGCCCGGGGTGAGGCACGGTCTGGAACGGCCCCGCCTGGTCGCAGCACCAGACCGCCAGGCCCAGCGACTTGCCTAGCCGGTAGGCGCCCTCGATCAACTTTTTTTCGGCTCGGCGTCCGGGTCGGTGACCGTCACCGTACCCGCCTTGCGGCGACGCAGCGCCGATCCGGTCGGGCACCAAGTGCGGGTCCGCTGATGGCTGTATCCGGCGTCATGGAGTACCCGCCACAGGGTGAAGGTCGAGACCCGCGGCAGGCCGTCCGGGGCCGAACGCAACGCGCGCCGCAGCGTGGAGAGGGACCAGGTCGCCGTCCCGTCCCGCTCCGGGGTCGGCGTCCGCGCGACCTCCCGCAGGATGCGGTCGCGATCCGCCGCGTCGTAGGCCGTCGCCCGGCCGCCGCCGTGCCGGGGTTCGAGAGCAGCCAGGCGGTTCCCGGTTGAAGCGGGTGACCAGGTGGGAGACGGCGTCGCCGCTCTTGCGGCCCACCGCCCGGGCGGCGTCCTGATAAGCGACCCCGTCGCTGACCAGCAGCAAGGCGGCGGCGCGGGCGACCGGGGCGGCCGGGGCCGCCGAGGACCGGCGCAGTCGGTTAAGTTCGTGGCGTTCGGCGTCGGTGAGGGGTCGAAGCGAATCCTTCCGGCGGCGGGTCATAACGGCTCCTGGGTGCGATGGTTCCACCCAGCATATGCCAGTAGACGCTTATGGCCAGCTGCAAGGCAAGTGACCCACTAGCGGCTCGCCGTCACCGCCATTCCGCGAACCTCCGCAGCATCTCCAGGCCGACGCGTTGGCTCTTCTCCGGGTGAAAATGCGTCGCAAAGTGGTATAAAGACCGTCAATCATCACGGTAGGTCGCTCGACCATGCCGGCCGGAGACCCCCGGACCATGCACATCGTCTGTCCCCATTGCCGCAACCCGATCGAGGTGGTGAACACCGCTCCTCGCGAGGAGATCGTCTGCCAATCCTGCGGCTCCAGCTTCCGCCTGGAATCGGGGTCCACCACCGGCTGGGAGCGCGGCGCCGGGCAGAGGCTCGGCAAATTCGAGCTGATCGACGTCGTCGGCCAGGGGGCGTTCGGCTCCGTCTACAAAGCGCGCGACCCGGAGCTGGATCGCACCGTGGCCATCAAGGTGCCGCGAGCCGGCAACCTGACCGGGCGCAGGAGCTGGACCGATTCCTGCGCGAGTCTCGCAGCGTCGCTCAGCTTCGCCATCCGTCCATCGTCTCGATCCACGAAGTCGGCCAAGCCGACGGCGTGCCGTATCTGGTCAGCGACTTCGTTCAAGGGGTGACGCTGGCGGACCTGACGTCGGCGCGGCGGCCGGGCTTTCGGGAGGCGGCGGGGCTGATCGCGGCCATCGCCGACGCCCTTCAATACGCCCACGAACATGGCGTCGTGCATCGAGACGTGAAGCCGTCGAACATCATGATCGGCGACGACGGCACGCCGTTCATCATGGACTTCGGCCTGGCCAAGCGCGACGCGGGCGAGATCACCATGACCGTCGAGGGGCAGGTGCTGGGCACGCCGGCCTACATGCCTCCCGAGCAGGCGCGCGGGGAGGGGCACGCGGTGGACGCCCGCGGCGACGTGTACAGTCTCGGCGTGGTGCTGTACCAGCTGCTGACCGGGGAGCTGCCGTTCCGCGGCACGGCGCGGATGCTGCTGCATCAGGTGATACACGACGACCCGCGACCGCCGCGGAGGCTCAACGACCGCATTCCGCGCGATCTGGAGACGATTTGTCTCAAGGCGATGGCGAAGGAGCCGGGCCGGCGCTACGGCACGGCACGCGACCTGGCCGACGACCTGCGGCGGTGGCTGAAGGGGGAGGCGATCCGGGCGCGGCCGGTGGGTCGGCTAGAGCGGGCGGGACGGTGGGCGCGGCGGCATCCGGCGGCGGCGGCGGCATACGCGCTGCTCGCGGTGCCGCTGGAGGCGGCGGACGATCGGAAGGGCGTGGCGTGCCTGGGCGGCGAGTGCTTCGGGCCGGCCGGGCAGGGGTTCCTGCGCTTCAGCTGTGCCGAGCCGGACGAGCGACTGCATGAGGCGGTCGCGTTCCTGGCGGGGGCGGCGACGCGCGTGGAGCGGGCGAGGAAGTATCTGGAGGGCCATCCCCGCTACCGATTGTGATCGGCATGGCGGCGTTCGCCCTGGTCGGGCTGGCGGCCGGACGGGACGGGATCTGCGTCGCCGCAAAAAAACGTGCAACGCGCAAAAATATCCTTGACAGTTGATAGGTTCTCCGCCTATGAATAGTTTACCCGCCAACGAGGCCGGAATGGTCATCCCCACATTTCTGACCTTCTCCGGGCGTCTGCCCTCCACCCGCCGAACGCCAGAGGAACACGTGTCAGGAGGCACACCATGTTCCAGGCTCTCGTCGCACGGTTCTCCCTCTCCGCCAACGTCCAGGGCCGATCCAGGCCGCGCCGGACCCACGGAAACCGGATCAAACCTCGCTTCCGGCCATCGCTGGAACAACTGGAAGGGCGATTAACGCCCTCTACCTTGGGCCACAACCTGATGCCTGTCGAAGGGCCGACGAGCCAACTCACACGGACAAGCCAACCTTCCCTGGCTGATGCGCCTCTGGACCAACAGCAAGCCCCGCCCTCGGCTTTCGTCGATTTCAAAAACTTCCCCGCGAATCCGGCCAATGGCTATAGCGTCACGCTCGAAGTGGACGCAAGTCAGATCTACCAGCAGAAGTTTCTAATCGCGCAAGGAACGTCGCCGACCGGGGTTCGGGACTTGGTGGTTTCCTCGTTGCAGGCTGGGGGCTGGACCGCAACACCGAGCGGCACAACCGCCTTCACTGTCACAGGTTGGACATCGCCGCAAAAGACGTTCTGGACAATCACCAAGATCGTCATCAGCACCGGGCAACTTACCGTAGGGCAGCAACCGATCGTCAGCGTGACGGCAAACGTCTCACAAAACGGCCCGGCGAAGGCCGCGCCGAATCCGTCGCAATCCCTTCCCAACGAATGGGGGCTGTCGTTCGACCCCACCGATGAGACCTCAGCCATGGAAGACAACGCCACGGTCCAGGTCTTCATCAACGGCATCGAGATCGACACCCCCGTCTCCGACGGCATGACGGCGGATCAGGTCGATCAGGCGGTCGAGACCTCGCTGCAACAGGCCGGCGTCGATGCCGACTTCTACGGAAGCGGAATGAACTTCACCAGCATCAACGGCCAGCCGGTCACCACCGTGCAGGCCGAATTCGCCCCCGCCTCGAACAGTTCCGGCCTGCCGGTTGACTGGCTGGGGACGGATATTTCGGTGTCCACGCCCCCCTAACCTTGGAGCTTATGAGCGCCGATGGTTGAGAAGTTCGATACACCGCGGGCGCGCCCCTCTTCATGGAGGGGCGGCCCGGCTCAGACACAGGAGATGTGCGATGCCGTCAACCCTCTGGTTTGCGCCGATCCTGCTCGGGGGAGCGAGTGTCCTCTTCGCCGCGGACGAGCCTCCCGCCCCGACGCCGCAGTTGGAGCAGCTAGGGCCGAAAGAGATCGACTTCTCGCCCCTGCCGGAACTCAAGTCCGGACGCTACAAAATCGCCATCCAGTGTGAAGCGGGAACCGACCACTACTCCCAGGTCTTCGACATCGACGGCCGGACAGGGACAATGGGCGTCCGCGATTTGGTCCGTGCTTCGTTCGAGGCGGGTGGCTGGGACGTGAAGGCCGTCGGGGACGCCAAGCTGATCGTCAAGGGCACGAAACAGAACGGCGTCCGCAAGGTGGCGGTCCAGCTCGATCCGAACGGACTGAAGGGCCTGTCGAAAGTCGATACACCGACGGTTCGTCCATTGCCGCGGGAGTAGGCGTCGGTTCGGGAAGTCGGGTGTGCCACGGCTGTGTCCGCCGTGATCGACGGCTTCCCGAACCGATTCTTACTTCCATTCCGCGAACCGCCGCAGCATCTCCAGGCCGACGCGCTGACTTTTCTCCGGGTGAAACTGCGTGGCGAACACGTTGTCGCGCCAGACGGCCGACGCGAACGGCGTCGGGTAATCGGTCTCGGCGCCGACGATGTCCTCGTCCCGCGGCACGGCGTAATAGGAGTGGACGAAGTAGACCGATGCGTTCTCCGGCAGCCCCCCCAGCGGCGGCGCCGGCCGGCGCACGCGCAGCTGGTTCCAGCCCATGTGCGGCACTTTCAGACCGGGATTATCCTTGAAGCGGACGACCTCACCGGGGAAGTAGTCGAGGCCGCGGTGAACGCCGTCCTCGTGGCTGGTGGTGAACAGGAGCTGGAGGCCGAGACAGACGCCGAAGAACGGCTTGCCGGAGCGGAGATGGGCGAGAATCGGGGCGGCCAGGTCGGCTTCGTGCAGGCGGGCGATGGCGTCGCGGAAGGCTCCGACGCCGGGCAAGACGACTTTGTCGGCCTCGGCGACGCGGTTGGGGTCGCCGCTGACGACGGCCGCACAGCCGACCTTCTCGAACGCCTTCTGGACGCTGCGCAGGTTGGCCATGCCGTAATCGACGATGATGATGTTGCTCATGCCGAACCCCCTCCGCCTTTCGCTTCCGCCGCCTTCTCCTCTGGACCCGCGCCGGCCGCCGGAGGTTCGACGCCGCGGACGATTCGCAGAAAGAAACTCGCCAGCAACAGAAAGACCGCCCCGACGGCCGCCAGACCACCGAGGATCCACGCCTCGGAAAAGAGCATCGTCACGGTCGGAAGCCGGCCGATCACCGGCCAGGCCAGCAGCGTCACCAGGGCGCCGACAGCCAGCGCCGGGCCGAACGCCAGGGCCTGGTCGCCGCGGCGGATCAGCTGGATGACGCCGAAGAACAGGGCGGCGAAGACGCCGACGAAGAAGGCGATGAGGATCGGCTGCCAACCGATGAAGGCGCCGGCCATCATCATCACGTCGGCGTCGCCGATGCCCATTCCCTCCTTGCCGCGGCCCAGGCCGAACAGGAAGCGCACGGCCCGCAGCGTAATCATGCCGGCCAGCGCCCCCGCCAGCCCGGTGGCCAGGCCGAGTTGCCAGCTGCCCGGCGCCAGCCAGGTCGGCAGCTGGGTGGGCGGCCAGATCGGCCACGGGTACAGACCCGGCTCAATGAACGGCCGGGGCCAGCCGGGCGCCTGCGGGACCGGGCCGTATGCGGCCGGGAACGGCCAAGCCAGGAACGCCGATCCAATCAGTCCGACCAGCGTGCCGCAGACCGTGACGCCCAGCGGCACTTCCAGGTATTGAAGATCGCACAAGGAGGTTGTGAGGAGGAAGCTGAGGAGCGTTGCGTGCCAGACGAACACCACCCACGCCTGCCACGGGATCATGCCCCACTCGATATCGAACTGGACTTGCGGCTGGCGCAGGAACGGCAAATCGAGGACGTTGCGGCCGATTTCGAGATAAAAGAGGCCGGCGAAGGCGCAGGCGGTGAACAGCTCGACGAGGGAGTACGTGACGGAGAACGGTTGACCGCACTTTCGGCAGCGGCCGCGGAGGAGCCACCAGCCGAGGATCGGAATGTTGTCGCGGGCGCGGATGGGCTGAAAGCAGCGGCCGCAGCGCGAGCCAGGCCACAGGAGGCTCTTCTCGAAGGGCAGCCGGGCGACGCAGACGTTCAGAAAACTGCCGACGATCGCGCCGATCACGAACACGAACCCGACCCAGATGTAGAGCATTCGTCGCCTCTCTCACGAGTGAGGAGTGAGGAGGATTTCCTCGGCGACCGCGTCCGCCGTTCGGCCTTCCGTCTGCACCGTCAGGTGGCGCATTCGCGGTACCACGGCTCGCGGACGCGCAAGATCTCCTCGACCTCCCCCCGGCCGCCCACCGTCAGCATCGGCCGGCGTTCGGCGGAGCGCTCGTCGTCCTGCATCCGCCGCCACAGCGTCTCGGCACCGGCCGTCAACCAAACAACGAAGCCCGACGCCCGTAGCAGGGCGCGGTTGGCCTCGCGCACCACCACGCCGCCGCCCGTCGAGACGACGCAGCGCCGCCGGCCGCACAGGTCCGCCAGCACGGCCGACTCCCGATCGCGGAAGCCCGCCTCACCTTCCTCCGCGAAAAGGACGCGCACCGATCGGCCCTGCTGCGTCTCCAGTACATCGTCGGCGTCCACCCAGTCCCAGCCGAGCCGCGCCGCCAGCAGCTGGGCCACGGTCGTCTTGCCGCTGCCGCGGGGGCCGATGAGGAACAGTGAGGAGTGAGGAGTGAGGAGTGAGGAGGAACCCGCGCGCTCCCCTGACGGGTCGCGGCTAAACGAATCCTCTCTCCTCACTCCCTCCTCCTCACTCCTCACTCTTCCGCCTCCTCATCCGGCCGCAACGCCACCGGCGACAGCGCCCGTTTGACGACCTTGCGCATCAGCTCCAGCGGCGCCGGGCGGCCGGTGAACAGCTGAAACTGCAAGGCCGCCTGGCGCACGAACAGCTCCACGCCGGTCACGACCGCGCAGCCGCGGTCCCGCGCCTCCTTGACCAGAAGCGTCGTTTCGGGAGTGTAAACGGTGTCAAAGACGGTCAGGCCGGGCTTCAGGAAGCTGGGATGGACCGGCATTTCGTCGAGGTTAGGGTGCATTCCGACCGAGGTGCAGTTGATCAGGATGTCGCAGATGACGCTATGACGGGCGGCCCAGTCGATGTTGCGGCAGCCGACTTCCTCGGCCAGTTTCAGGCCGGCGCTCCGGCGTACGGTTCGTGATGGTCACGAGCGCCCCCTCGCGGTGCAGGGCGTGCGTCGCCGCCCGCGCCACGCCGCCGGCGCCCAGCACCAGCACGGCTTTGTCGTGCAGCGGCGAGTTGCCGAAGAACTCCAGCGGCTGGCCCTTGGGCGCCTCCATCACGCCGTACGGATGCGCCGGCGCCTCGGTCGGCCGCTCCCGTCCCAGGAAGTGCGCCCGCAGCGCGTCCAGAACGCCCTGATAGTCGGTGTTGTAGGCGTGCGAGCCGTTCGGCGTGCGCACCAGCGTGTTGGCCGCCTGTGTGTCGCTCACCGCGTCGTCCTGGTACTTGGACGCCACGGCCGCCGCCTCCTTGTGCGGAATGGTGACGCTGTAGCCCTGCACCGGAACATGGTCGAATTCCTTGAGGAACGTCGAGAAGTCGGCCCGCGCCACGCGGAACGGAACGTAGACACAGTTCAGGCCGGACGCCCGGAAGGCCTGGTTGTGGATCAGCGGGCTGAGACTGTGCGCCACCGGGTCGCCGATCACGCCGTAGACCTTGGTGTCCGAGTCGATTTTGTCAAAGTGATAGACGTGCTGCAACTCCGTGAACGACGGCAGGCCGGGCGCGATGCCGCGCTCCTTGTTGAAGGCGGCGTAGGTGAACGGGGCGCCGTACTTGGCGCCGAGAATGCGCGTGCAGAAGCCCGTATCGCCCATGGCGATGGCCACGGTCGGCTTGCCCGGCTTGTCCATCAGGGCCAGGACGCGGAGGCTGTCGGTCGGCTGCTCGGCGCGCACGGCCAGCTTGACCACGTCGGCGTCCTGCTGGCACATGCGCTCGTGGATTTTTTCGAGGTCGGCCGGCGTCTCGCGCATGTTGTGGTAGCTGACGATGCGGCGGACCTTGCCGTAGCGAGGAATGGCGTCGGCGACGTCGGTTTCGAGATCGACCCAGTCGAAGCCGCCGACGACGGCCTGGCGCAGGAGCATACGGCGGCCTTCTTCGGGGCCGCTCCAGCGGCCGCCATCGGTCGGCCGGCGCACCGTGGCGATCATCGGGCAGGGCTTGTCGGCCAGGAGGCGTTTGAAGTCCGGGGCCTTGGCGAGAAAGTCGAGGCGCAGCTCGATCAGCTGGGCGCCGCGCTTGGCGGCCTCCTGAATCTCGACCAGGATCATCTTGTGACGAGTCCGGCCGATGATGACGCAAACCCGAGCCACATCCATCATGCGCTTCGCTCCGGACGGGGACGAAATCACTGTACCGCCCGGCGGGAAGAGTCGCAAGAGAGGCGGCGAGCGGGGTCGCGTCAGCGCCCCGAGATGTCGTCTGTGATAGCACTCGGGGCGCTGACGCGACCCCGCTCGCCGTTCGCGCTACTTGGGCGATTCCAGCAGCTTGATCTTGATGTCCTTGAAATGGATTTCCATGGTGAAGCCCGCGTGCAGCTGCAGGGCGATGACGCCCTCGTGGCGTGCCTTGGGGCTGTCGTCGATCAGTTGGGTCATAAGGTGGCCGTTGATGGCGTAGGTGATGTGGCGCCCTTGGCGACGACCACGCAGTGGTTCCATTCGCCGACATTGATGAACTTCTTCAGATCGTCGCCGGTCGGGTTGAGCTTTTCGTTGCTGCGATTGTTGTCGGAGTCCCAGACGGTCCTTTCGCCGCGGTTGCTCATAGTGCCGCGTCCGCCGGCCACGCCGGCCTCGTCGTAGATGGAGCCGTCGTAGCCGCCCTTGGCGTCGCAGTCGGCCTGGTAGCCGCCGACGCGGTCGGTGTCGGGGTCGATGACCTTCGAGCGGAACTGCACGCCGGAGTTGCCGTCGGGCGAGATGAACTTGTAGCTGAAGTGCAGCTCGAAGTCGGCCGGA
Source organism: uncultured Planctomycetaceae bacterium (assembly GCA_963771935.1). GTDB lineage: Bacteria > Planctomycetota > Planctomycetia > Gemmatales > Gemmataceae > UBA4732. The sequence goes on from CAVYVK010000003.1 coordinate 560,141, forward strand.
TGGAGCGCGGTGAGGATGAGGAAGGTTTGCTTGGAGCCGTCCTTGGTTTCATGGCCGCTGATGTGGCCCTCCTTGGTGACGGACCAGAAGCCGTCGAGTCCTTGCCAGTTGGTAAGGTCCTGGCCGTTGAACAGCGGGATGAAGCCGTCGGCGTCGGGCGGGGGCAGGTCGGCCGATTTGTCGGCGGCGCCGAGCGTCGCGGCGGCGAGGGCCAGCGCCGCGAGCGCCATCATTTTCCCTTTCATCGTCCGTAATCTCCGGTTATCGAGAGAGCGCCCCGCGAACGTTCCGCGGGGGATGACGATGATTGTATAAGACGACGGGGCTTAAATCTCCGCGATGATCTCCGCCGCGTGGTTGTCCGCGGCGGTTCGGCGCGGCAAGCGGAAAACCAGCACGAACGTCAGCCCCAGGAGGATCACGTTGCAGAGCAGGGCGGCGCCGAGCGCCGCGGGGTACGCCCCCGGCTGGCCGGCCGGGCCGAGCGCGGCGGCGAAGACGCCGCCGATGATCGCCACGCCCATCGAGAAGGCCACCTGCTGAAACGTGGCCAGAAGGCCCGACGCCGAGCCGGCGTCGGCGGCCGGGACGGCGTACAAGGTGGCGGCGATCAGCGGCGGGAACGCCCATCCCTGACCCACGCCGTACAGGAGCAGCACCGGCATCAGCTCCAGCACGCTCAGCGCGTGGCCGCAGACGTTCGCCAGCACGATGATTCCGAGCAGCCCCGCTGTCATGAGGACGGCGCCGAACTGAATGATCCCATTGCCCAGCCGTCGGCCCAGTCGCACGCTGGAGGCGGACGCAATCAGGTATCCGATCGCGAAAGGCGCAAAAGCCATGCTGGCGACCATAGGGGCCGCCCCCAGGCCGCACTGCAGGAACAGCGTGACGGTCAGGAAGAACGCGGACAGGCCGCAGCAAAAGGCGAGGCTGGTGACGACGCCGAAGGTGAAGGGGCGGTTGCGGAACAGCCCCAGCTCGACCAGGGGCGAGCCGCCCCGCGCCAGGACGCGCCGCTCGAATAGGACGAAGCCGGCCAGGACCGGCAGGGCGGCCGCGAGGCAGACGAAGGTCCACCACGGCCAACCGGCGTCCGGCCCTTCGACGAGGGGAAAGACGAGCAGCATCAGGGCGACGGAGACGATGCCGACGCCGCCGAGGTCGAGCCGGCGGGCCTTGGGCGAGCGCGATTCGGGAGCGAACCGCCAGCCGGCCAGCAGGGTCAGCAGGCCGATGGGCAGGTTGACGAGGAAGATGGGCCGCCAGCCGAGGCCGAAGACGTTGGCCTGGACCAGCAATCCGCCGAGGACGATGCCGGAGAAGGAGGCGGCGCCTGAGACGACGCCGTAGGCGGCGAAGGCGCGGACGCGCTCGTGGGGCGGGAAGGTGATCTGAATAATGGACAGCACTTGCGGAAACATCAAGGACCCGGAGAGTCCCTGGAAGATGCGGGCGGCGATGAGCAGCTCCGGGCTGGGCGCCAGGCCGCACAGCACGGAGGCGAGGGTGAAGCCGGCCACGCCGATCAGAAAGACGCGCTTGCGGCCGAAGATGTCGCCGAGACGGCCGCCGGTGATGAGGCAGACGGCGTAGGCGAGACCGTAGCCGGCGATGACCAGCTGGACCTGGGCGAAGGAGGCGTGAAGATCGGCCTGCATCGAGGGCAGGGCGAGGTTGATGATGAAGAAGTCGAGCGTACCGAGGAAGGCCGCGGTGAGGACGACGGCCAGAGTGAGCCAGCGGCGTAGACCGGGCGGGGCGGAGGGAGGGGGAGGTTCCTGGTGAGCCGGGCTGCGTAAGCGCCCGGCCGACACGGGCGCGGGCAGGGCGGTCCTATTCGGCATTATCCCTCCACCTCTTCATCGAACCGGGGCGGGGCGACGCTATCCATATAGGGAACGCCGGCCGTGTTCCACGACGAAACCGGCCGATGTCCCGTATAAAAGTATAGGACACTAGAAGTTGCAAGGGCAAGATCGACCGGGCGGCGTCAAGGGATTGACAGGCGACGACCTTCGGAGGTTCGCCTTTGCTAGTCGCGGTGAACCTGAGAACGGTGGAAGGAGGTGAGGAAAGAGGCCCCTCCCGGATTTGAACCGGGGTATGACGGATTTGCAATCCGTTGCCTTTCCGCTTGGCTAAGGGGCCGGGTGTATCAGAAAACGCCTTCCGTTCAGGCATTTCCTCAACGTCGCTTGAACTGCACTCCTCACGCGATACTACAATGAGTTGACACCCACTATGACACCCGTTGGGTCCGTCCGGGCGTAAGGGAGGTATCGGCCGCGCGCCGGGACGCCCTTGAACGAAATGGCCCCGGCGAGGCGGCGACCGGGCACGGGGCGGGAGCTGGCCATTTTGTCACGCTTCCCGTAGAATAATCCCGTTGCTCTTCATCTCTGACACCTCGCCGTCAACGCCACCTTCCGACCCGGCGGATGTCAAAGAGTGCGGAGTCGGACGGGCCTCGCCGCCCCTCTCGTTTGCGCCGTCCGCGCCGCGCCCCCTTCGGTTCCCCCGAAGGATCTCTCACCTCCTTCAGAAAGATGGCCGCCGTGGCAAGACGCATTCGGAATGGGCCGGAGCCGCGCGAGCGCGGAGGACTCCCTGGGCGAGGAACTGGTGGCCGACGTGCGGGACGGCGTCGCGCCCTGGCAAATGGTCGCTCGTAAGGTGCTGGCCGTGCTGGGGGGCGGCGGCTCCGGCATGGTCGCCCAGGCGGCCGGCGGCCCGTCGGACCCGCGCCGGCACAGGAATTAACGCCGTGCCGGATTTTTTGTCGTCGGTGACGAATCCAGACGGACGCGTGCGGACCATCTCCAGGGCAGCGGGGCGGGCGTTGGCGGGGCCTTAGGATGGCGGTTGCCGCGCAAGGAAGCACGGGCGCCACCCTGCCCCCGCCCTGGAGAGGCGCACGCACCAAGTCGGCCGCCACGTCGGCGGCCGAGCAAGTCGGCCGCCACGTCGGCGGCCGAGACATCTAAGGAGGGAATGTCATGCTAGTGTTGACGCGGAAGGTGAACGAGGCCATCGTCATCGCGGGCAAGGTCCGCGTGGTCGTGGCCGAGGTCAAGGGAGAAAAGGTGCGCCTGGGGGTGCAGGCGCCCCAGGACGTGACGGTCGATCGGGAGGAGATCCACGTCCGCAAGAAAGGCCTCACCCGCGGGCCGCCCGAGGTGTTCACCCAACAGGAGTACGACCTGCTGATCGACCATGTGGACTGCGAGTCGGAGATGTTCCGCGGGCGGCAGATGTACGTGCGCGAGGGGGCGGCACTGGCACCCGGTTGACCTCCGCCGACACCTTCGTCCTCTCGTGGCAGTGGCCAGAGAACCCGACGCCTTACAGGCCGTCGGCGTCCACATTCACGCCGGCGGCCACTACTTTTCCCACGCTACCGACCTCGCACCCCCACGCCCCGCCGGCCGCATTTCTTTCCACGCGACGCCGACCTCGTAGAATGCCGTCTGCGGCTGACGACGGCCGCCGCGTTCGTCGGGCGGCTCACGAGGGCCGCCTCCCTATTCCGCCCGTCGCTGCCTATCTCTCTCCGCCACGCCCCGCCGGGCTACACTTACCCCCCCACGTCCCGGCCGCCCTATTCTTCACCGCTCACCGGCCCTGCCGTGAGCTACCCTTCGTTGGTGTCCATGCCGGCACGGGGGAGGGGCGCATGAGCGAGTTCGCGCAGAAGAAGGGCGAGAACGGCGGGGCGTGGGTCGCGCGCCTGGCCCGCGTCAGCACCGCGGGGCTGTCGGATTACCTGCTGTTCGTGCTGAACAGCTGGAAGGGGGACGCCGCCGGCAAGGCGGGCGGGCCGGAGCAGGCCGCGCGGCCCGCCGAGTCCTCCCCGGCCGAGGCCGGCCCCCCGGCCGCCGCCGGACGCGGCGGGGCGGGACCGCTGGAGGCGGCCAAGCGTGCGGCGAAGGCCCTGTCCGGGCAGGGCCTCGCGCGGTTCACCTTCTGGCTCACGCACGGGCAGGCCGACTGACGCGAGGGCAAGCGCACGCCTCACGGCCCCGCCCGCACCGCGTCCACCAGCCGGTACTCCGTCGGCGCCCGCCGTCTGCAATAGCCCCGCCGCCTGCCGACCTCCCTCCCCCATCCCCGACGTACAATGCCCTCCGTCCTTTGGCCGCCGCCGTCCGCGTCCCGAACTGAGAAGCGGGAACGGCCGCATCCCGAATCCCGCCTGTCACGGTGCGAGCGTCCGTCGCCTTCCCCCCAGGTGTCATGACACCCGTGAGCTAGGTTTTTCAGGGTCTTTTGAAGCTTTACGACAGGGACGGGCAAAACGCGAAAACCCCTGGAATTCCAGGGGTTTCTAGGCGATTTAAGGGGAAACGCTGCGTCGCTATATCCCTTTTGCAATCCGTTGCCTTTCCGCTTGGCTAAGGGGCCGGGGGACCGAGGACGCTTGTGGTATCGGCTTCGCGGCAGGAGCGACTTGAGCCGCCAAGAGACGCGTTCCGCGGCGGCCCGCCGGCGGATTATTGTGCGAACCTTCGGCGTCGGATCGGCGTCTGAGTGGGTGTGAAGGTGGATGGGCTGCTGGTCCAATGGGAGCGACGCCGGTTTCGCACGCCGGAGATGGGGGTTCGACTCCCCCGCGGTCCACTCGTGAATGGGCCTATCGTCCAACAGGAGGACGTCAGTTCGGCAGACTGGAAATCCGGGTGCGATTCCCGGTAGGTCCACTGAAGTACGGAAGCGCTTGCTAACGGCAGGCTGAACGCTCCGCTAAAGCGTCGGGTCCGGGGTTTCCGGCCCTGTGGGTTCGACTCCCACCGCTTCCGCTGCCGCCCCGGTGGTGAAACGGACATCATCCCTCGCTTCGAACGAGGCGTTCCGGGTTCGATTCCTGGTCGGGGTACTGGGGCGTCGTCCAGCCGTCTGGACGGTCCTCTACGGAAGGGCAAGCCAAGGGGAGATGGCCCCCGGTTGGAAGCCGGGCGAGCGGCGACGCCTTGCGGGTTCGACTCCCGCTCCTTCCGCTGTTACGGATGGGGTTTGTAGTGTAGTGGTCTTGCATACGGCTCTGTGAAAGCCGAGGCGGCGGGTTCGATCCCCCCCAGACCCCCTCGCGCCGACGTGGCTCGATGACAGAAAGGCGCCGACCCCGTAAGTCGGACCATACTGGTGCGAATCCAGTCGTCGGCTCTTCCCCACTTCCCTTTTACTCTTCTCTCCTCCGGCGGCGCCCTATATGCTTCTCAACGGGCGTTGGGCCCGATGACGCAATCCCGGAGGAATGACATGGCCGCACAGACCAAAGCCGCCCCCGAGGGGGCCGCGACCGTCTCTCGCGAACAGCTGATCGCGCTGCTCAACGAAGACCTCTCGCGCGAGTATCAGGCGATCATCTCCTACGTCGTCTACTCGCAGGTGCTCAAGGGCGCCGAGTACATGGCGATCGCCCAGCAGCTGGAACTGCACGCCGCCCAGGAGCTGCAACACGCCCTCATCATCTCCAAGCAGATCGATTACCTCGGCGGCCAGCCGTGCGTAACGCCCAAGCCCGTTCGGACCTCCGAGAAGGCGCAGGACATGCTGCGCTTCGACCTCGACAACGAAAACGAGACGATCCGCAACTACCGCCAGCGCGTCCGCCAGTGCGAGGCGCTGGGCGAGTACGCGATGACCGAGCTGATCCGCGGCATCCTCGTCCAGGAGCAGGACCACCAGATCGACCTCGCCACGGCCCTTGGCAAGGACGTTCCCCAGGTCGCCTCGCCCGAGGAACAGGCGTAGTCCGGCGCTTCTTATCGGCTCCCGGACGTTTGCACGCGCGGCTGCGGGGCGGTACTATACGGGGCGATCCCCATTCCCCGCCGGAGGGCCGTCCCGAGCGTTTGCGCCGCGGCGATGGTGCAAAAGGAAGTGAATAAAGGACTTATAGCGAATCTATGTATTCCTTCCGAGAGAAGACGACCATCCCCAGCGCCAGCAACGCCGCCGTCGCCGACAGCAGTACGACCAGCGCCGTCGCCCCGTCCACCGGCATGTACACCGCCGACTCGTCCATCTGCACGCCGTGCGCCGCCGCCGCCTGCAGCATCATGCAGTGGGCGTAGTAGCCGATGCTGACGCGCTTCATGTACCCCGGCATGTCGCCCAGGATGATTTCCAGACAAAACGAATAGCCGATGGCGACGATGGCCGGCCGGCGGAAGACGGCCCCGATCAAGTGGAACAGGGCGGCAAAGGCCAGCGTGGCGGCCAGCACGGCCGGCCAGAAGAGGGCCAGGCCGGTCAGCCCCGGCCGGCCGGCCGCGGCGAGCAGGAGCGCAAAGCCGCCGATGTTCAGGGCGAGGCACCACGGCAGCAGGGCGACGAACTTGGCGAAGTAGACGGCCGGCCGCGGCAGCGGCCGGGCCAAAAGCCAGATGAGGCTGTTCTGCTCGCGCTCGCCGCCGACGGCCTCGGTGGCGAAGCTCAGGCTCCACAGCGGCAGCAGGAACGACAGGAAGATCGGCGCCACGAACCAGCGGGCGAAGACCTGGACGGCCGACTCGTTGGTTTCGACGGCGGCGCGGGCGGTGCCGAAGTAGGCGTCGGTGACGGCCTGCGCCGGGTCGCCGGGGTGGACGGCGTCGATCATGGCCTGGCGTTCGGCGACGATTTGGCGGTAGCGCGGCCGGCGCCACTGGTCCGCGGCCGTGGCGACGGCGGTCATGGCCGCGATGAAGACGAGCAGCCCCAGCGCGATCCACACCATTTGCCGCGCCCGCGCCTGCCGCCGCCAGCTGAGCAGCACCAGGAAGCACCAGGCGCGCCAGAGCGACGGGGCGAGCCGGGCGCGTCCGTGCCAGCGAGCCGGGTCGCGTCAGCGCCCGGAGATGGATTCAGCGACTGCATCATACCTCCGGTCGCTTATGCGATCCGGCTCGCCGGAACGAAGCGTTACGCCCCGCCGCCCAGCAGATACCCCAACACCGCCTGCGCGGACTCGTCCAGCGTCTGCAGCCGGCGAATCTCGTACCGCTCCTCCTGCACCAGCCGGGTCAGGGCCCGGAAGAACGTCCGCGGGTTGCGGGCGCGGACCAACAGTCGGCCGACGCCTTCCTCGCCCGGCTCGTCCTCCAGTAGCTCGACGCCGACCACGTCCGGCAACCGCAGCAGCGATCCGGCGAAGTCGCGCCGGCGGTCCTGGCGTTTCTCCGGGTCGCCGAGCGCCGCGTCAATGCGAACCGTGAGCGGATGGTCGTCGAGACGGTCGCGGATTTGCGCCACCGAGCCGATCGCGGCGATACGGCCGCGCGCCATGACCGCAACGTGATCGGTCAGTTTTTGCAGCTCGTCCAGCTCGTGGCTGGACACCAGTAAGCACTTCCCCTGCTCGGCCAGTTCTCGAAACAGCGCGATGAACTCGGCCCGGCCGACGGGGTCGATGCCGCTGAGCGGCTCGTCGAGGACCAGCAAGGCCGGGTCGTGCAGCAGCGCCTGGGCCAGCTTGACGCGCTGGCGCATGCCCTTGGAGTAGCCGCGCAGCCGCCGCTCGGCGCGTCCGGCCATGCCGACTCGTTCCAGCGCCGCCCCGGCCCGACGTTCGGCGTCGGCGGCCGCGTAGCCGTTCAGACGGGCCATCGTCTCGACGAACTGTCGTCCCGACATTTCCTCGTAAAACGCATCCACTTCGGGGCAATAGCCGATGTGTCGCTTGGCCCGCGCCGACCACGCATCCCGGCCCAGCACCTGCACCGTGCCCAAATCCGGCCGCAAATGTCCGGTGATGAGGCGCATGAACGTGCTCTTGCCGGCCCCGTTGGAGCCGACCAGTCCGGTGACGCCCGGCCGCAGTTCCAGCGTCACCTGATTGACGCCGATGACGGGGCCGTACCACTTGCTCACGCGCTGGCACAGGAGGACGGGAGTGAGAAGTGAGGAGTGAGGAGTGAGGAGTGAGGAGCGGTTCGTCGGCTTATCTTCTCTCCTCACTCCCCACTCCTCACTCCTCACTCCTACCGGACGATTTCCACCGCCCGCAGCCGCAGCGCCAGGTAGCTCAGACATGCCAGGCTCACTCCTCCCAGGACGAGGGCCGCCTCACCCCCCGTCGGTTGTTCGCCGTCGGCGGCCGGCGTGATTTGCAGGCAGGCGCCGCCCACCAGCCAGGCGTCGTTCCACAGGTCCATCAGCCGCCAGTGCGGGTCGAAGTGCAGGCCGAGCACCAGCGCCGTCGCCAGCAGCCGACACAGCAAAAACAGCGTCGTCCACGCCATGATGAGCGGCACGGTTCGCACCAGCCACACCGCCGTCGCCAGCAGCACCGGCGTCAGCACCGCCGTCAGCACGGCCCCATAGCCCAGGATACCGAGAATCAGATGGCCGTTGCGCGTGAAGTGGTCCCACGAATAGACGAAGCCGTATTCGACGAACAGCACCAGGGCCGGCAGCGTCGTCGTCAGGTTGATGAAACCGGCCACGGCCAGGCCCTTGCCGAGCAGGTAGTGACGGCGGCCCATCGGCTTGGACAGGTAGAACGTCAGGCTGCCGTAGCGAAAGTCGTTGCCGATCAGGACCGAGCCGGCCAGGGCCAGGACGATCATCACGACGTAGCCCTGGTAGTAGATGTAGTTGCGGTACGTCTCGGCGGAGCCGTCCAGCTTGAGGTGGTCGGCGAGCAGATCGACCAGGTCGCCCGGCCGAACCGGCACCAGGCCGATCGTGATCCGCGTCTGGCCGAGCTGCGTCTGGAACCACGCCAGCAGGTACAGTCCGAAGAAGAACAGCAGGAAGACCATCAGCGCGAGGGTGAACAGGCCCCAGAACAGCTTGCGCCGCATCAGCAACGCCAGGCCGGTGCGGGCGATCGGCCAGGCGGACGCGAGCGGCGGCCGGAACACCCCCTTCCAGGGTCGGTAATGCAGCAGTTGTGGAGGCCCGGTTCTTCCCGTCGGTTCACCCATGACGGCGATCCTCATCCGTGGCGGCCAGGGTCCGGTGGAACAGCTCCTCCAGGGCCTCGTCGTCGGGCAGCAGGCCGCGCAGCAGGACGCCGGCGCGACCGGCCAGGGCGAAAAAGGAGCGCGTCTCCCAGCCAGACGGCACGGCCACGCGCAGCTCGCCCCGTTCATTGTGGTGGAGGACGCGCACCCCTTCAAGGCGCAGTCTCTCGCGGAACGCCTCCTCGTCGCCCTGGACCTGCAAACGGTAGCGGTCGTGCCGGCGGGCGCGCACCGCGTCCACGCCGCCCTGAAGCAGCAGCCGGCCCTGATGCAGGATCAGCACCGTTTCGCAGACGCGCTCCACGTCGCCGAGCAGATGGGTGGACAACAGGAACGATTTGCCGTGTTCGCGGCCGAGCGTCTGCAGCAGCCGCAGCATGGCGTCGCGGCCGGACGGATCGAGGCCGCTGGTCGGCTCGTCGAGCAGCAGCACCGGCGGATCGTGGACAAGCGCCTGGGCCAGCTTGAGCCGCTGTTTCATGCCGGTGGAATACTCCTCCAGTCGGCGGTAGCGGGCGTCCTCCAGCTCCAGATAGGTCAGCACTTCATGGGCGCGCAGCGCGCCTCGCGCGGCGGCATTCCGTACAGCTCGCCGGCCAGGGCGACATATTCGGCCCCGTGCAGGCCGGGGACCAGCGCGTCGGCCTCCGGCATGTAGCCGACGGCCCGGCGCAGCTCGACGCCGGAGCGGCCGAGGTCGAGACCGAGGACGCGGCCGGTCCCCGACGACGGCGGCAGCAGGCCGAGCAGGATTTTGAGGAGAGTGGATTTGCCGGCGCCGTTGGGACCGAGCAGGCCGATGCGACCGGGCGGCAGTCGGACGGTCACGTCGCGGAGGGCGTGCTGGCTGCCGTACCAGCGCGATACGTGGTCCAGTTCGATCAGCGACGGCGGAGACTCCACGATGCGCACCTCCTGATTCGGACGGGGGTATTGTACCACGCGGAACAATGGTGGATGGTGGATGGTGGATGGTGGTTGGACCAGACGATAAGCGAAGGACCGTCTTCTCCAACTACCATCCACCATCCACCATCCGCGAAGGTCTCGACGAAAAATGGGCTGGACGCAGCGCACCGCGGCCGGTATAGCCGCCCCCATGCCCTCCGCCGCACCCTACGAATATCAGGTGGTTCTCGACGCGTTCCGCGGGCCGATGGACCTGCTGCTGTACCTCGTCAAGCGCGAGGAAGTGGACGTCCGCGACATCCCCGTGGCGCGCGTGGCCGAGCAATTCAAGGAATACCTCGACGTGCTGACGCTGATCGACGTGGAGCGCGCCGGCGACTTCCTCGTGACGGCGGCCACGCTCATGGAGATCAAGAGCAAGCTGCTGCTGCCGCACGCCGAGGAGTCGGCCGAGGCTGAGGAAGACCCGCGCCGCCAGCTCGTGCAGCAGCTCATCCAGTACAAGCGCTTCAAGGACGCGACCGCCCTGCTGGACGCACAGGCGGAGCGCCACTGCCCTGCGCCTGGCGCGTCAGCCGGCCGCGGCGGGGCCGTCGAACGCGCCGCAGCGGTTGCAGCCGGTGGAGCTGTGGGACCTCGTTAGCGCGTTCGGCCGGCTGATGCGCGAAACCATGGCGCAGCAGACGCACGACGTGATCGTGGACCAGACGCCGCTTCACGTGTACATGGAAATGATCCTGGATCGGTTGCGGGCGGAGGCCCGCCTGCCATTCGCGGCGCTGTTCACGCCGCCGTACACGCGCGGCCGGCTGGTGGGACTGTTTCTCGGCGTACTGGAGCTGACGAAGCAACGGCGCATCGTCCCCGAACAGGGCGAGCCGTTCACGGAGATTTGGGTGTCTCTGGCGCCGGAAGCTCCGGCGCCCACGGACGCCACGCCTCCGGCGCCGGCGCCGTGACCGTCAGCGGTTCGTAACGGATCGGGTGCAAAAACGTCAGACTGCGTGCGTGCAGGGCGATGATTCGGTCGCGCGGCAATTCCGCCTGGCGGGCCGAACGGCAGACGCGCTCCGTACAGGAAATCGCCGCGCACCGGCCAGCCGCGCGTCGCCGCCTGCACGCGGATCTGGTGCATCCGTCCCGTCTCCGGCTCGATCTCCAGCAACGCCCCGTCCGCGGATGTCGAAAGTCGCCGACAGCGCAGAACCGCCCGCCGCGCCCTGGGCGTCTCCGGCGCAACGCGCTCCGTCCTCGCCTCATCCTGGATCTTCAAGAGCCAATCTTCCCACACGCCCGATTCCGGCGGCCCTTCGCCGTCGGCGTTCGGCTCCACGACGGCCCAGTAGACCTTACGCACCTGCCGCTGCGAAAATTGCTCCGCCAGCCGCCGCGCCGCCTTGGTGTTGCGCGCGAACACCACCACGCCGGACACCGGCCGATCCAGCCGATGCGGGATACCGAGGTAAACGTTGCCGGGCTTGTGATAGCGATCCTTGATATAGGCCTTGACCATCGCCTCCAGCGTCGGCACGCCGGGCGGCACGCCCTGCGTCAGCAGCGGCGCCGGCTTCGCCACGGCCAGACAGTGGTTGTCCTCATAGAGGATAGTCAATTCAGGAGTCACGGGGTCGCTCAACGAGAAATACCAATCAACTACGGAACACACGGAAAAGAAGAAGTTTTTTTCTTCTTTTCCGTGTGTTCCGTGGTTCAACGCCTCAGGCGTCGCGCCCTTCCGGCGCGCCGGCGCGGCCGCGCCTTCCTTCTCGATCTCGCCCTTGAGGTAATCGACCGCCTTCTGCAACACGCGGTCCACGAACGGCGGCTTCTTGTCGTCCTTCTTCTCTTCCTTGTTCGGCGCCGCGGACCACGTCGCGCTCGCCGCGGTAGTTCATGTACGTCGGCCCGCTCCTCGTCAGTCAGCGGAACCTGATATTCGCGCTCGGCGTGGTAGATGAACTTGGTCCCGTACTTCTGAATCTCGTCGGGCGTCAGCGACTTGCTCAACTCGGCGAGGAAGTCCGCGTCCTGGAGGAACGGCCGATCCGGGAAGCCCTTCAACTTGGCCGGACCGCGTCGGGCACGCCGGCCTTGCGGACCTCGTCGATCACCGCCGGCGTCAGCTTGTAGCCGCTGGGCAGGACGCCCCACTCGTCCGGGTCGATGCCGGCCGCCGCGAAGTCCTTCGGCGTCGGGGAAGTGGTGGATGTTTCGGCCGCTCGGCCGCCAGTAGCTCGCCGTGGTCAGCTTCAGCGCACTGGCCCCATTTTCCATCTTGATAATGTTCTGCACGCTGCCCTTGCCGTAGCTGCGCTCGCCGACCACGATGGCCCGGCCGTGGTCCTGCAGGCAGGCGCTGACGATCTCGCTGGCGCTGGCGCTGTAGCGGTTGACCAGCACGGCCATCGGGTGCTTATCGGCGGGCAGAGCATCGTGCCCTCAGGCTTGGCCTCGTACACCTCGTCCTTGTGGTTGCGGCCCTTGGTGCTGACGATCACGCCCTGCTCCAGAAATAGGTCGCAAATCTCCACGGCCGACATCAGCAGGCCGCCCGGATTGTTGCGCAGGTCGATGACCAGGCCGCGCACGCCCTGCTTCTCCAGCTCCGCGACGGCGGCCTTCACCTCTTCGGCCGTCGTCTCGCCGAAGTTGGTGATGCGGATATAGCCGATCTTGCTCGTCTTGTCGTACACATGAAGTCCCAGTGCATCGGGTCGTCCGGCTTGCGCAGGTCGCCCATCACGGTGGGGACGTGGATCTCCTCGCGGACGAGATCGACGTCCACGGTGTCGGCGGCGCCGGGGTGGCGGACGGTGAGCTGGATCGGCTGGCCGGGGTCGCCCTGGATCATGTCCACGGCGTCGTTGAGGTGCATACTGGCGGTCGGCTTGCCGTCGATCTTGACGATCACGTCGCCGGCCAGGACGCCCGCCTTGTAGGCCGGCGTGCCGGGCATGGGGCTGATGACGGTGAGCTGGTTGCGCGTCTGCGTGTCGGCGCTGACGTGGACGCCGATGCCGCCGAACTTGCCCTTGCTCTGCTTGCTGAACTGCTTGAATTCTTCGGGGTCGATGTAGGTCGAGTGCGGGTCGAGCCGTTCCAGTCCGCCCTTGAGCATGTCGGCGACGAGCCGCCGCTCGCGCTCCTCGTCGATGGGCGTGACGTAGCGCTCGCGGACCTCGTGCAGCGTATCGACCACGAGGCGGACCATTTCATAGTCCTTGTCCTTCTCCTTGGTCGGGGCGCTGTAGAGGACGGCGGCGCCGAGCAGCGTCAGGGCGGAGACGCCCAGCAGCCAGGCGAGAGTGCGGCGCGGCATGGGAAGGGGTTCCTCCGGCGGGAGAGCGGGGGCGACGGGTCGATTCTATCTCGGGACGCGGGGAGAATCGAGTGAGGAGTGAGGAGTAGGGAGTGAGGAGAAAGACAGGTCGGTTGGGCTGCTTTCTCTCCTCACTCCCTACTCCTCACTCCTCACTCCTCACTTCTTCACGGGGGCGGCCAAAGGCGGCGGCGCCGTCTCGACCGGCGGCGGCGGGACGGGCCGCGCCAGCGGCGGCGGAGGCGGCGCCACATGCTTGGCGATCTGGTCCTGGATGCGCGTGCTGATCGCCTCGTCGCCGAAATGGCCGACGCGCACCGACACCCGCGTCGCGGAGCCGTCGGCCGGCACGGGGCTGGTCAGCATGTCGAGCGTCACCTGCACCGAAACGCCGTCGCCGGTGCGCGTCTCGATCAGGGTGCCGCCGCCCTCGGGCTGTTCCTTGACGAGCGGGAATTGCAGCTCCGCCAGGGCGGTTTTCACGGCCGCCAGCGTGTCGCCGTAGGAGGCCGGATAATCGCGCACCAGCGGGGCGGTGTAATAGAGGTAGCCGGCCGCGCCAGCGGCGCCGGCAGCCGCACCGACCGCGGCCACCAGACAGCCGGCGTTGATCAGGGCGGTCGTCGCCAGTGCGGCGAGGACCGCCCTTGTCGCCCACCTTGTCCGCGTTCGCGCCATGCCGACCGTCCTCCTTGCTCCAGACGTGCGGGAGGATACCGACCAGCCGCGCCGGGGCAAGGCCATCTTGGACGGTGGGGGCCGGAGCAGATCATTTCTCGATCCGGCAGACGATCATGAACAGGCCGCCCTCCGGCGTGCCCGTCTCGAACCGCGTCGGCCGGCCCTTGCCCCGCTGGTCGGCCGGCCGGTTGCCGCAGAGCGTGATGAAGTTCCCGGCTCGAACATAGATGGCCGAGATCACGTGCGTATCGCCCTCCCAGACGTCGAAGTGATGAAGGGCGTCCTCCGGGTCGATGTCCAGTCGGCTTTCGGGGCTGGTATCGTCTTTCTCCCGGTGCGCCCATTTGTGACCGCTGATGATCCAGGATCGCCTCGCTCCGTCATCGACGACGCCGCCCGTCTCTTCGTAGCGGATGAACTTCCACGTGCCCTGGAGAGCTTCCAACTCCCGCTCCTTCCGCTCCCGTTCCCGCTCCCTCGCTCGGTCGTCTCTTCGCTCATCGGCCCGCGCTCCGGGGGCCGATGCACGCCACGCACCCAGCAGGACCAGAGCGGCTAGCACCGCCCCGACCACCAGCACCGAACGTTTCATCGTCCGTCCTCCTTGAGATGCCATGCTTGACGGGGAATGCGGGCCGGTTCCCGCACGAACATCCTACGTCTCAGGGGCGCCGACGGCTCGCCGCCCGCGCCGACGGCGGCCTATTCGCCCGGCAGATCCTGACGGCTGGCCTCATCGCCGGCCAGGCGCACGGCGAGCTTGCCCGGCCGGCCGACGCGCAGCTCGATGCCCGTGCCCGGACTGCGGAGCCAGCCATCGGCGCGGGTGGGCTGCTTCTTGTAGCGGTTTCGCTTGAGGACGTGGATTTCCGGCTCTTTCGTGTCGCGATGGATGATCCAGACTTCCGGCGCCGAGTTCGGCGTAGAAGGGCAGCTTCTCGTAGGCCTCGTCGCCGGGGCTGTGGATCTCGACGGCCACATCCGGCGCCCCCTCAAAATACTCGTTACGGTCGATGGCGAAGCGCTGAGGCAGCAGCAGCACGAGATCGGGGACTCGGTAGTTCTTGGTCCAACCGGCGGCGCTCGGGGTCAATGCGATCTGGTGATACACTTTACCGCCGCTCGCCGGCGTCCAGTAGCGGCGCAGATAGGCTTCCAGCGCTCCTTCCAGATCCTGATGGCCCACATTCGGCGGCGGCGGCATGTGCAGCACTCCCTCCCACATTTCGTCCCACTGGTCCGCCCCGACGTTCTTGCGCCAGGCCATCACATCAGGCAGCGCGACGGGCATCACGGCTTTCATGACAGTCTCCTTGGCATAAATCACGCGAGCCGCATCTACTGTAACGTCGCTCCGTGCGCGGCGTCCATAGCGCCGCGGCCGGCCGAACCCGTGACCGTCGCGTCCTCTCCTGCTATGAAGAGAGCAGAGGACCACACCGGATCGCGGGCGCCATTGCTCGCACGGAGGGCACCGACTCATGGCCGACTCGCCGCGCTACTTCCTGACCACCGCCATCGACTACCCCAACAGCCGGCCGCACATCGGCACCGCCTTCGAGAAGCTCGGCGCCGACGTGCAGGCCCGCTACCGGCGCATGGAAGGCTACGAGGTCTTTTTCCTCATGGGCAACGACGAGAACACCGTCAAGGTGTCCAAGCGCGCCGCCGAGTTGGGCCTCGACCCGAAAGCCTACTGCGACGACATGGCCCGTCAGTTCCAGGAGGTCTGGCGCGCCCTCGACGTCAGCTTCGACGCCTTCATCCAGACCAGCGAAGCCGCGCCACCACGAAGCCTGCCGGAAATTCATCCAAAAGGTCTACGACAACGGCTATATCTACAAGGGGCAGTACGAGGGGCTGTACTGCGAGGGCTGCGAGGCGTTCAAGACCGACACCGAAATCCAGGAGGCCGGCGGCGTCTGCCCCATCCACAAGACGCCGCCCGTCAAACGCAGCGAGCCGTGCTACTTCTTCGCGCTGTCGAAGTTCCAGGACCGACTGCTCGAGTTCTACAACGTGAATTCAGACTTCATCCAGCCGGAAAGTCGGCGAAACGAGGTCGATCAACTTCGTCACGTCCGGCCTGAAGGACACGAACATCACGCGGGCCGGCGAGGCGTGGGGCATCCGCGTACCGTTCGATGAGCAGTTCACGATCTACGTCTGGTTCGACGCCCTGCTCAACTACATCACTGGCGTCGGCTACGGCGCCGACGAGGCGCGCTTCGCCCGCTGGTGGCCGGCCGACCTGCACGTCATCGGCAAGGACATCACGCGCTTCCACTGCGCCCTGTGGCCGGCCATGTGCTTCGCCGCCGGCATCGAAGCCCCGCGGCACGTCTTCGGCCACGGCTTCGTCTACATCAAGGACGACGAAACCGGCGACGCTCAGAAGATCAGTAAATCGCTCGGCAATGTCGTCGAGCCGATGGAGATCGTCACGAAGTTCAGCGCCGAGGCGTTTCGCTACTACTTCCTGCGCGAGTGCCCCTTCCCCGGCGACGGCGAATTCAGCTGGAAGCGCTTCGAGGAGCTGTACAACGCCGACCTGGCCAACAATCTCGGCAACACCTACAGTCGCGTCGTGAAGCTCATCACGCAGCACTACGACGGCCGGTTGGAGGGCACCGCCGGCCTGGAACCCGGCGTCATTTTCACGGAGGTGGACACCGAAACGACGGCCCGGCAGGTGCAGACGCACATTGAAGCGTGCCAGTACAACCAGGCGCTGCAACGGATCTGGCTGCAAATGCTCAACCCGACCAACAAGTACCTGGACGACACGGCCCCGTGGAAGCTGGTTAAGACGGACAAGACGGCGGCCAAACGGGTGCTTTACGACGCGGCGGAACAGCTGCGGGTCGTGTCGATCCTGCTCAAGCCGTTCCTGCCGCGGGCGGCCCAGACCATCTACACCAGCTTCAACTTCCCCGAGCCGTGGGCGGAGGTGAGCTACGAGGAGGCGTGGTCGCACGCCCGGCAGGGGGAGGACCTCAAGGTGCTGGCGCCGCTGCACGACGGCAAGGTCAAGCCGCTGTTCCCGCGCATCGGGGGGTGACTCAGCCCACCACCTCGGCGATCTGAGACGGTTCCGTCAGCAGCACTTCGGGGCGGAGGTTCGCGTCCTTGAGCTGATCCGGCGTGGCCTGCAGCGAGGCCCGATCGCCGGCGAACAGGGCAGTGCGCATGCCGAGCCGGCGGGCCGGCGCCAGATCCTGCGCGATGCGCGAGCCGACGAGCAGCACCTCCGACGGGCCGATCCCCTTCTCGTTCAGCGCGGCGAGGGCCGGGCGGAACAGCCGTTCCGACGGCTTCCGCCCGCGCACCTCGAAAGAGAGAAAACGCAAATCGGCGTCGAGCCATTCGTCCAGCTTCGCCTTCGGATCCTGGGCGGCGAGACCGCGCTGGAGTTGCACCGTCGTGAAGCACTGGCCGTCGGCCAGGAGGCCCTGCGTCAGGCCGCTGGAGACGACGTGGCGCAGGGCGTCGGCGGCGCCGGGATAGGCGGCCGTGCCCTGGAGACTGGCGTGGAAGAAGTACGCCACCTTGCGGCTATACTCGTTGAGCGCTCCGAAAAATCCGGCGTCGAACTTGTAGTCCTTCTGGAGGAGACGTTTGAGGATCGTTTCCCAGAGCCGGTCGGCCGCGACTTCGGGGTGGCGTTCGCCGCCGCCGGGTCCGAGGCGCTGTTCGGTGAGGATCTGGCTGTAGATTTGGCCCAGGTACTCGGACGGCTGGCCGGGCTTGCGCGACATGGAGGCCCACATCTTGAACTCCTGGATGGTCTTGTCCAGGGCGTTGTTCATGATGAAGGCCGTGGGATGCTCGAAGACGAGGTCGCCGGTGGGGATGGCGAGGAGCGTGCCGTAGACGTTCCACAGGACGGCGCGCACCTCGGGCAGGCGGACCAGATGCGGCTTGGCCCGGGGACGATCCGCCTCCGGGGCCGCGGGCCACGGAAGGTCGCGGCGCGTGTCGAGATAGGTCGCGTACTGTTCCAGCGTCAGGGCCATGGGTTTCAATCCATCCCCATCTCCAGCGGGGAACGACACAGGGCCCTGCACCCCTCAACAGTAGCGACGGGCCGGCGGACGTGCAAGGAGCGTCCGACGCGCCCGGATAAGGGGAGATAAGGGGGGAGGGCCGTTAAAATGGGGGTTCGGATGCCGTCACCGTCACGGCGTATGGGCCAGAGAGGGAGTCCGTCGCGCCGACGGTTCCGGTGATGGCGCCGCTGTTCGGGTCGATGGTCAATCCGGCCGGCAGGCCGGTCGCGCCGTACTTGAGCGGCAGCCCCGCCGGATCGGAAGCGAGAGACGCCATCGCGGGCCTCACTTGTCGGGACGCTCTTGGTCCTTCCGCCACTGCGCCAGCTTGGCCTTGGCCTGCTGCGTCAGCCAGGCGTCCGGCGCGCCTTGGGCGAGGACTTCCAGGATTTCGTCGGCCTCCGGGCGGTCGGAGGACCCCCAACCATTCCAACGTGCGAAGGCAGTCCGGCGGCTGCTTCACGCTCCGCAGCTTATCGAGGAGGTCTCGCACGCGCCGCGCCGCCTCCGGCGAGAGAGGGCCGTCTTGCGCATGGCGCAGCTGGGCTTCCACCCGCTCGCCGAGCCGCATCAGCCGGGCCGATGCCTTTTCGCGCACGTCGAAGTCGTCGCTGTCCAGGTCGGCGAGAAGGTGGTCGAATTGAGATGGCGGCAGCGGCTGCGTCTGAGTGCGAAGATCCTGGAGGAGCGACTCCTTCCATTCCTTGCCGCAGCGCTGGGGAAAGACCACGAATGTCAAGGCCCGCGTCCAAACGCTTTCCGATTCCGTCAGGGTTTTCCAGGCGGCGGGCGACAGGTCGGTCTTGCGTTTCCTCCAGAAATCGAAGGCGTCCGAAGCGCCGGGCCAGGTGGGGTCGGCCGCCAGCTTTGCCACCCGGACATCCAGGTCTTGGGCGTCGTCGGGGCACTCCGACACGAATTCTATCAACTCGCGGGTTAGGTCAAAGCGTCTTGGCGACTCGATCAGCCGCCAGGCCACGGGGGCCAAGGCACAGTGCCGGGTGTCGATGATGTCCTCGCCCAGCCGGCGCTGGTCCCAATCGGAGAGGTCCGGTTGGCGCAGTTGCTCCTCCATCCGCTTTCGCAGGGCGGCTAGACGTTCGGAGGTTGCAGGCGGAATGTCGATTTCCAGCGCGGTCGATAGTTTTGCGACTAGCGGGCCAGGGTTCAGTCCATCCGTACTCGGGGCGTGGATAGGCCATACCACTTGGACGGTAGTCTTCCCCGCAGTGAGGTTGGTGTAGTCGTGATGCACCAGGAGCGTTTCGGTCTTCTTTCCGCCAGGCGCGAAGTCAAACTCCCCAACCGACGGGCCAAGGCACATAACGATGAAGGCGCGCCGAGTCCAACCCTGCGGGGACTCCAGGTAGGCGTCGGGGAAGTCCGGATTTCGGTACACCTTCACTGGACTGGTGCCGCGATATATCAAGGTCGCCCTCACGACCAAAGGCCCGCCCTCCAGCGCCTCAAGGACTTCCGCCTGGAGCGAAAAATCCTGGCGCTTGATCGATCCGCTTTGGTCGCTCAGCTGCTGCCCAGAGAGGCAGCAGCTGAGGAAGATGAAGGGAAGCAGCATATCGAACTCCCTGTCATAGTAGGTCTCTCGATGATCGGGTTCCGTTCTGGCGAATCATTTGATCTGAATAGGCACCGGTTGGGCGTCCGCGTCGGAGATTTTTCCCCCGCTCGCACCGTTGTTTGCGGCGGAGCTTCGCTGGACGATGATGAAGTACCCGTCCACGCCGCCGACTTGGCCCTTCTGTACGTCGTACGTCAAGGAGTATCCGGACGCTTTCACGATGAATGGGTGGTCCTTGTCGGTGGCTCCCGTCCGGGCTTCGGTGAACACAAAATACTGCTGGAGTTCGGCGATCCCGTTTCCCTCTTGGTCGATCAGATCTTGGAACAGCTTGGCGGCCTTGGGTCGGGCGGCGCCCACGGAGAGTGCTTGTCCGTTATCTACCTCTGGGTAGAGGACCGCAAAGCCGTTTGCGTCGGCGTCCTCCGAGCCGTTGCCGGGACGGAACGAGCTGGTAATCAACCCTCCCTCTTTGGCGATCTTCTTGGCGACATTCGTTACCTTGGTTGTCTCGATTCGCTCTGAGATGCCGACTGCGTCGAGATCCTGCGAGTTGCCCGAATCGCTCTGGTAGACAATCCCGTACTTTGCCTTGTAGGCAAATTGATAGAGGCCATTGCCTGCGTCCGTGGCTTCGCCCTTGAGCGGCTTCACTCCATCGATCGCGACGCCGATCGGGATCGCCGCCACGCTGAAGCCGTTGCTGGAGACGCCGGGGGCACCGACGTCGTTCACAAACACGAAGGCGTACAGTTTGAGATTGCCGGCGTTGCCGCCCTTGCCGTCGGGCTTGCCGTTGGTCGTGCTCGGCTGCGTTTGGTCAGTGCCAACCAGCGAGACGACGTTCGCACCGGCCTGCGTCAGTTTGAGATAAGCTTGATTCCCCGTCGCGCCGTGGAACTCGGCGTCGCCGTTGGCTTGGCTGTTGCCGTGAACTGCGAGCGTGATCGCCTGTCCCTTCGTCAGAGTCACGTTCAGCGTGACGGTCGTGGGAGTGATCGCCGTCGGCGGAATGCGGTCCTTCATTCCCTCCGGCGTGTCCGCGTTCTTGATGTCGGCCTCGAACTTTACCTGCTCGTTGGTCAGATGGCCGTCGCCCGCGATCGCGGTGTTGCCGTCCACGAACGCCTCCAGCTGCACGTCGTCCTCCGCCACACTGGGTTGCAGCGCCGTCAGCCACACCGTCTGCGTGGCGCCGTTGACCAGCTGGAGCGTCGTCTGGCTGAGGGACGACAGGACCGACGATTCCCCCGGCAATTCCAGAGTCACCGTATGCTCACCGGCCGTGGCGTCGGAGAGCGACACCACCACCGGGATGGGGGCGCCGCCGAGCAAGGCGACGTCGTCCGCATGTGAGGGCGTGCCGTTGATGTCCAGCGTGACTTCCGGCCCTGGCCCCGGCGTCTGCGGGGCGTCGGCGCCCTCCATCGGGGCGGGGAAGACGGTGGCCGCCGCCGCGAAGGAGGCCGCGGGGGCGCCCTGATAGAACAGCGTCACGATGGCATTATACGTCCCCTCCTCGGCGTAGGAGTGGGGGCGCTGATGTGGAACTCGCTGGGGCCGCCGGTCACCCACCCCGGCGTCGGCGGCGTCTGATCGCCCCAATCGACCGACGCGGTGAAGTCCGAGGCCGACGGCCCCGTGTAGGGATAGCCGGAGTCGGTGGCGGAGAAGTCCACCAGGTCGTAGAAGGGGGGCGGCTGCACGTCGGCCAGGCCGTAGAAGGTCGCGCTGCCGCCGGCGTCGGAAACCGTCACCGCGATGGTGTACGTCGTGGGCCAGACATAAGTGTGGCTGCCGGCCACGCTGTAGGAGCCCTCGCTGCCGTTGACCACGCCGGCCGTCGTGGTCCCGTCGCCCCAGTTGATGGTCGCGGTGTAGTCGGAAGCGGATTGGTACGGGTAGGCGTCGGTGAAGGCGGCCGCCACTACACCGTTGAGGAGGTCGCCGGACGTGGCGTTGATGGTCGCCGCCGACCCGGTGAGCGCCGCGTCGGCGACCACGACCGACCCGGAGGCGACGATCGCGGCGCCGTCCGCGTCCATTATCGTGACCGAGATGGGGAAGGAACCGGTTTCGTAGTACGTTTTATCGCCGCTGACGGTGAAGGCGCCCGCTGTAGCCGCTGACCGTGCCATCCAGGACGGTGCCGTCGCCCCAGTCGATGATCGCGGTAAAGTCGGCGGCCGTGGCGCCGGCGTTGGCGTCCGAAAACGCAACGACCGTCCCGGAAAACGACTGTCCCTCCGTGAAGCCCGTCAGCGATAAGGACCCCGGCCGTGAGCGGCGCGTCGGCCACGTTCGCCGTGCTGGCCGCCGTGACCGTGTAGCCATCGGCGTCGGTGAGCGTCACGTTGACGGCGTAGTTGCCGGCCTCGGCGTAGGTGTGGTCGCCGGTGACGACGCCGTCGCCGACCGTGCCGGCCGTCGGCGTGCTGCCGTCGCCCCAGTCGATGGTCGCGGCGCTGGCGTCGCCGGTGAAGGTCGCCACGGCGACGTTGCCGGAATCGATCCCTTCCGTGGCGTTGACGGCGACGGGCGTCGCGTTGATCGGGCCGGGACCGACGGCGGCCGTGCTGGTCGCCGTCGCCGTGGCGCCTCCGGCGTCGGTGATCGTCACGGTCACGTTGAACGTGCCTTGATCCAGATACGTATAGTCGCCGATGACACTGAACGTGTCGCCGAACTGCGTGATGGGGTCGAACGGCGACGCATCATCGGGACAGCTATCGGTTCCGTCGCTAGACGGGCCGGAGCCGTCGCCCCAGTCGATCGTGGCGGTGAAGTCGGACGCCGTGGCGTCGGGATCGGCGGCCGTGAACGTGGCGACCACGACAGGGCCGGAATCGACGCCCTGGGCGGCGCTGATGCTGGTCCCGGTCGCCGACAGCGGCCCGTCCGTCGCCGCGACCAGGGCGGCGATGACGCCGGTTCCCCCGTCCGGCGTCGTGATCGTTACCGTCGCCGTGTAGTCGCCGACCTGCGCGTAGTCATGCGACCCGGAGATGGTGTAGTTCCCGCTGGAACCGTCGATTTCGCCGGTTGAGGTCGGCGCCCCGTCGCCCCAGTCGATGACCGCCGTGTCCGGCCCCGGCCCGGCGTCGGTGAAGGTCGCCAGCGTCACGTCGCTGGAAATCCCATTGGAAGCCGTGGCCGACTCGGCCGTCGCCGCCACCGTCGAGACGACGACGCTGCCCGTCGCCGTCGCCGTGCTGTCCACGTCCTGGATCGTCGCCGTGGGCGCGAAGGTCCCCGTCGTCGTGTAAGTGTGCGTCCCCGACACCGTGAAGACGCCCGACGCATCGGCGACCACGCCGGCGCTGCTCGTGCCGTCGCCCCAGTCGATGGTCGCGGTGTAGGAAGAGGCGTCGGCGTTGGGGTCCGCGTCGGTGAAAGTCGCCACGGTGAGGGTGGCGGAAGAATTGACGCCGGCGTAAGCGGTCGCACCTGTCGCCGAAAGAGGCGCGTCCAAGATCGCCACTGTCCCTGATTCCGCGACGACATCTCCCTCCGGGTCGGTGATCGTCACCGTGGGCGTGTACGTCCCCGCGACGACGTAGGTGTGGTCGGCGTCGATCTGGAAGGCGCCGTCGCCGGCGACGATCGTGCCCGGCTCCGTGTCGCCGTCGCCCCAGGCGATCGTCGCCGTGAACGCCGTCGCCGGCTGCGAACTGTCCTGGAAGGTTGCGGTCAGCGGGCTGTCGCCCCCTTCGGTTGCGGGCGTGACCTCGACGGTCCCGGCCGTGAAGGTGGGGTCGGTAACCGTGGCGACGACATCGACCGTTTGGGTCTGTCCGCCGGACTCCGACGAGCCGTCGGTGATCGTCACCGTGGGCTGGTAATCGCCCGGCTGCGCGTAGGCGTGCGCTCCGGCGACGTCGAAGCCGCCGTCGGGATCGGCGCTGACCGTCCCGGAGGAAGTCGAGCCGTCGCCCCAGGCGATAGTCGTCTGATAATCGGAGGCCGTCGCATTCGGATCGGCGTCGGTGAAGGCGGCCACGGTGACGTTGGCGGAGGCGCCGGCGGCGACCGTGAAATTGACCTCCGACGCCGTGAGCGGGGCGTCGGCGACCACGGCGGTCGCGGTCCCGAAGGTGGTGGTCTTGGCCCGGAGGTCCGTGATCGTAGTCGTGACGGTGTACGTTCCCTCTTCGGTGTAGGCGTGAGAACTCGTGACGTTGAAGCCGCCGCCGGTCGCGGCGTTGACCTTACCGATGCTGGTCACGCCGTCGCCCCAGTCGATCGAGGCGCCGAAATCACTGACGGTGGCGTTGGGGTCGGCGTCGTTGAAATAGGTCGTGGTGACGTTGTTCATGGCGACGCCCTCGACGCCGCGCAGGATCGGGTTGACGCCGGCCGAACTCATGGGTTCCATGCTGGCCAGGCCGCCTTCGATGGGCTGGAAGGGCATGCCCGAACCGCCGATGGAGACGGAGCCGCCGGAGCCGCCCGATCCGCCCGATCCGCCCGACCCGCCGGACCCGCCGGACCCGCCGGAAGCGAACGCCGGCTGCGCGGTGTTCTGGGAGGCCGCCGCCTGGAGGGGCCGGATGGCGCCCCGTGCGGAGGCCGCCCCGCCCCCGCCGACGGCCGGCTGAAGACCGGCCAGGCGATCCACGGCGTCGTTCCCTTCTTGATGGGAGGCGTCCCAGAACACCAGCATCTGCGCCAGCGGGTCGTCGATGCCGGAGGGCGCGTTCGCCGGAGCGGCTGCGGGTTGGCTCGCCGAACCATCGATCCCGGCTGGGGCAGGCGCGGCGGCGGATGGCGCCACGATGGGCACGGCGGGACGGTACGGCCTCGCCGGCGCAATCCGCGCGCGCTCCTCCTGGGTCGCACTCAGCAGGAAGATCGGATCGTCTCTCGTTTGGGAGAAGGCCGCCGGGACATCGGCGTCCAGGAAGGGAGGTTGCATCAAGCCCATCAGATTGTTCGGGAGGTCGCGTGACTCTAGGATTTCCAGCCTCGGTTTAAAACTCGGCGGCTTGCGAATCGCTTTAGAGACATGGGGGGGGGGCTTTTGTGGCTTTCTTGTGCGCCGCCATGGGGCGATCTCCGGTTGCGGACTCGGTGAAGGGATGGTGAGAGAAAGCTATCCGGCCCATCGAAGGGAAGCAAGCGAAATCCAAAATAAATCTCAAAGCAGCGATAGCGCGTAATCAGCGTCAACAATGTCTCAAATGTGCAGGAGGGCCGCCCGGAAGAACGCCTCGAAGTTCGGCAGCAACCGCTCCGGCCGCCACGCCTCCGCCGCGGCCAGGCAACGCCTTCTCTCCGCCTCGAAAAAGGCGGCGTCGTCAAAGAGACGGACGATCGTATCCATCCACGGTCCCACTTCTTCCGCCGTCGGCGCCAGGCGGACCTCCGGCGTGTACCGCGCCGGCACGTCGAACAGGAAGCCCGCCTCGGCCAGGGTCTCCGGCAGCGCCGCGCCGGCTGGCCAGCACCGGAATGCCGTTGATCGAGCGCCTCGGCGGCGACCCGGCCGAACGATTCCCGCCAGAGCGAGGGCATGAGGATCGCTTTGCTGACCCGGTAGAAGTCGCGCGGGTCGGGCGTGTTGCTCATGACGTGGAGGTTCGTGAGGCCGCTCAGGTCGAGGTCCGTTCGCCCGACCCAGCCAGCGCGGCCGCGCCCTTCCACGACCAGCAAGGGGATGTCCGGTCGCCGTCGGCCGAGTTCGAGGGCGATGCGGGCGAAGACGGTCACGCCCTTGTTCGGCTCCGGGTTGACGAAAGTAACATAGCGGCCTTGTACGTCGGGACAGCGGACGCGAGACCAGTCGAACACGTTGGGGATGGCCGTGCAATCGAGGCCCAACGTCTTGCGGTAGTGATCCCGCGCAAGCGCGACGGCGTCCAGACGGCGTCCACCGGGCGGAACAAGGCCGCGTCGTGGTAGGCGAAGTTGTGCAGGCAGAAGACGACCGCCCGACCGCGTCGTTTCGCCCGAGCGATGACTTCCCGGGCTAAATCGTCGCCGCCGTAGGTGAGCAGCAGGTCGGGCCGAAAGCGGTCCATCACGCCGTCCAGGACGCGCAGGAAGTCGTCGGCTCCCGCACGGATGGGAAGGGTGCTATTACCCTGCGTCGGCGGTTCGTAGAGAGTAACGGGCACGCCGCGAATCGGCAGGTTGTAGAGCCGGAAGTTGCGCCGCCCGGGGCGGCGTGGGCCTCGAAGGAGAGTCCGTGGTCGTGCAATAACTGCTCCAGCCGCGGCACCGCTTCGGCGTCCAGCCGGGGGCCGGAAAGAACGCCGCAGGCCCAGCCGCGGGCCGCCAGCAGTTCCAACAGGTCGCGGGTCGCCAGGGCCGCACCGCTGGACGGATCGGGGTAGCAGTGGTACGAGCAGAATAGCAGCCGGGGATAAGCCCGATTTTCGGCGCTCATGTTGTTCACGTCCCCCCTCATTCTGCGCACGCAGCCATCCTACTTAGTGGACGCGGTCAGCGGTCGGGTCGTGCGGACCTTTGAGGGGTACTGGATCTCGTCCAAGGCGTTGGCCGTTCAGGGCTTCCGCCGGGTCCATCGTTCATCGGGACCCGCGTCCTTCGCGCCGGAGACGCTCGTAATCCTCCGGCGTGTCCAGGTCCCACAGCACCGCCGCGCTCGGCGCCGGCAGTTCCAGAACCTGCTCTTGCTGCGACCGCAGATAGTCGTTGATACCCTTCCCGCCGGGGTGGGCCAGAACGCCGGCGACGTGACGCCAGGCGATCAGCGTCGGATGACCGCGCCGCCCTCCATGCACGGGGACCACGATGGAACGAGACGGTTGGGCCGCGTAGGCCTCGCACAGCCGCCGCACCACGTCCGCGTCGAGGGCCGGGTGGTCGGCCGGGACCAGCACCCAGGCGTCGTCCGGCCGTGGGTGAAAGCGCGACTCCAGCCAGCGCAAGCCGAGTTCCACGGTCGCACGCATGTCCGGGGTGGGTTCGGCCAGGGCCAGCACGGACGCGCCGGCCGCTTCCGCCAACGACGCCAGCGCGGGGTCGTGCGGGCCGACGATCACCAGCACCTCATCGACTCCGCCTTGTCGCAGGGCCGCGACGACCTGTTCCAGGACGGTGCGGTCTCCCAGCGGCAGCGACAGCTTCGGCCGTCCCATGCGCGAACCACGGCCGGCGGCGGCGACCACGGCGAAGATCATTCCGTCGTCCCCCGGCCGACGCGCCAGCGCCGCCGCGCTTCCGCGACGCCGAGGTTGCGGCAGGCGATCAACTCCGCGACGATACTGACCGCGATTTCGGCCACGGTCTGGGAACCGATGTCGAGGCCTAGCGGCGCGTGAATCTTGGCCAGCGCCACCGTTGGGATCCCGCGAGAAATAAGGTCTTCGTAGATCAATTTTATCTTGCGATTGCTGCCGATCATGCCGACGTAGCCGCACGCCGACCCCGCCAGCCGGAACAGCGCCTCCTCGTCGTGGCGGTGGCCGCGCGTCAGAATCAGGGCGTAAACGTCGGCCGTCAGCTCCGGGACCAGGGAGGCCAGCGTCGGCCCAATATCGCCGACCAGGCGGCGGCTCGCCGTCGGAAAGCGCTCGGGACCGGCGAACTGTTCCCGGTCGTCGAGGACCCACACATCGAAGCCAAGCTCGGCGGCGAGGCGGGCCGTAGCCTGGCCGACGTGGCCGGCGCCGATCAGGAAAACGGTGATGCGCGGCAGCGCCGGAAGATAAGCGACGCCGTGCCGCGCGGCCGGGCGCGGGCAGTCGGACAGAGGAATCAGCTGGGCGGCGACGATCGTGGGCGACTCGCTCCGCGAGTCGCCGGCCAATCGCTCCGCGATTGGCCCACTATGGGCCGCGAGACGGCCGTCGGCGTCGAACAGGTATCGGTCGCCGCCGGTCAGGTCGTCGGCGTCCGCCAGGACGACGGCCTCGGTAAAGCCGCGGCCCTTCGCGGCGAGGTCGCGCAGGCGGCGGTAATAGGGGGCGGCGTCCGACCCGGCGGGCAGCGGGTGAAGCAGAATGGTCATGCGGCCGCCGCAGATCAAACCGTCGTCCCATCCCTGGACATCATCGAGATGAAATGTGCGCACCTCGGCCCGGCCTCCGCCCGTTTGCAGCGCCTGGAGCGCCCGCAGTCTCACCTCCGCCTCGACGCAGCCGCCGCCGAGCGTGCCGACTTGGCCGCCGTCCGGAAAGACGAGCATGGCGGCACCGGCCTTCTGCGGCGTCGAGCCGCGCGTCTCGACCACCGCGCAGTAGACGCACGGCCGGCCCTGCTCCAACGCCGCGTTGACTTCGGCGAGCAACTCACGCATGGTCCTACCCTGCCCCGCTTGCGCCGCCCAACCGCGGCCCGGATGCGTCAGAGCAACTTGTCCGGGGTGATCGGCAGGTCGCGCACGCGCTTGCCGGTCGCGTGGTACACCGCGTTGGCGACTGCCGCGGCCACGCCGGTCACGGCAATCTCGCCGACGCCGCGACAGCCCAGGGCGTTGATCTCCGGGTCTGGTTTGTCGATGAAATGGACGTCGATGGCCGGCACGTCGGCGTTGACGGCCACGGCGTAGTCGGCGAGGTTGTCCGTCACCGGCCGGCCGGTGCGCAGGTCGTAGACGGTGTGTTCCGTCAACGCCATACCCAGGCCCAACACGACGCCGCCCAGCACCTGGCTGCGGCATGTTTTGGGATTCATCACCCGGCCGTTGTCGAAGGCGGCGGCCCAGCGCGTCACACGCACGCGGCCCAACGGTTCGTCCACTTTGACCTCGCAGAACTGAGCGCCGAACGACTGGAACGCGAACTTCTTTTGCTGCTCGTCGCTCAGCTTCGTCGCCGACTCGGCCTCCACCGAATCCTTACCGGCGCGGCGCAATATATCGGTGTAGGCCTCGCCGCGCTTCGGATCGTCGGCGGCGAACAAGCGGCCGTCGCCTGCGGACACCGCCGCGGCGCGCAATCCGTGTAACGGCGACTTCTCATCGCCGACCGCCAGGGCGATCAGCTTGGCGAGCGCCGCGGCCCCCGCTTCGACGATGGCCTGGCTGACCGACGCCGTTGAGTTCGACCCGCCGGAGACTGGCGCCGCCGGCAGCGCCGAATCGCCCAGCTCGAACGTCACTTTCTCGACCGGCAGGCCCAAGGCGTCGGCCGTCGTTTGCGCGAAGACGGTGTAAGCGCCCGTACCCAGGTCTTGCGTCGCGCTGACGGCGCCGCCCTTGCCGTCGGCGGTGAGGCGGGCCAGCGCCGACGCCGGGAAGCGGTAGCCGGGGTAGGTCGCCGTCGCCATGCCCCAGCCGACCAGCAGCTCGCCGTCGCGCATCGAGCGCGGCTCCGGCTTGCGATCCTTCCAGCCGAACCTCTCCGCGCCGAGGCGGTAACAGTCCTTCAGGTGATTGCTCGACCACGGCTTGTCCTTGGCCGGGTTGACGGCCGTGTAATTCAGGAGACGCAGCTCGACGGGATCGATCTTCAGCGCGTACGCCAATTCGTCCAGCGCCGACTCCAGGGCGAACGTACCGGCGGCCTCGCCGGGGCGCGCATCGGCGTCGGCGTGGCGATGTTGACGTGCAGCAGTTGGTGCGGCGCCGATACGTTCGGGCAGGCGTACATGAGGCGGCTCGTCGCCAGGCCGCACGGCTCGATGTGTTCGCCGACCGGCGAGGTCTCTTGCGTCGTGACGTGGCGGATGGCCGTCAGCTTGCCGTCCTTGGTTGCGGCCAGCGCCAGCTTCTGTTCCGTCGAGGGACGGTGGCCGGTGCCGACGAACATTTGGGATCGCGTTAGCGGCAGCTTCACCGGCCGGCCGACGACTTTGGCCGCCACGGCCGCCAGGATCGTGTGCGGCCAGAGAAAGCCCTTGCAGCCGAAGCCGCCGCCCACAAACGGACAGATGACGTGGACCTTGCGCGCGGCAGACCGAACACGTCGGCGAGGGTCGCCTGCGTCCCTTTGACCCACTGCGTCGCGTCGTAAACGGTGAGATGATCGTCTTCCCAAACGGCGAGCGTGCCGGACGACTCCATCGGGTTGTTCGTCTCGACCGGCGTCGTGTAGGTCTGCTCGACCTTGACGGCCGCGGGATCGGCCAACGCCTTGTCCACGTCGCCGCGCTGGTACTGCAGCCCTTCGCCGAACGATTGGGTCGGCTTGGTCGCCGTACCGCGCGCCTCGTCGCGCTCGATCAGCGGCTTCTCCTCGGTGTAGGTGACTTTCACCCGATCCGCGGCGTACTGGGCGCGTTCCACACTGTCCGCGACGACGCAGGCGACGTACTGGCCGGCGTAGTGGATCACGTCGTCGGACAACGGCAGTCGGTCCTCGCCGGGCTTGCCGCCCTTATTAAAATCCTCCTTCGCAGGTCTTAACTTCAGAACGTTCTTGTGCGTGAGGACGGCGAGGACGCCAGGCGCTTTCAGCGCCGCCGCGGCGTCGATCTCCTTGACCTTGCCCTTGGCGATGGGGCTGCCCACGAGGACGGCGTGAGCCGTGTCCTTGGCCGTGAAGTCGGTCGCATACTTCGCGGCGCCTGTGACCTTCCGCTTCCCGTCCACACGATCGAGGGCCGTTCCGACGGCTTTCGTGGTCATGGCGTCTCTCCCACGGTGGTCAGGGCGCGGACGATGGTGCGCTGCGCCAGCTCGATCTTGAACCCGTTGAACTTCCGAGGCTTGGCGTCCTTGAGCGCCGTCTTGGCGGCGGCGGCGAAGACCGCTTCCGTCGGCTTTTGCCCCACGAGCGCCTTTTCCGCCTCGAACGCGCGCCACGGCTTCGTCGCCACGCCGCCGAGCGCCAGCCGCGCCGCCCGGATGACGCCGTCGGTTATTTCGAGAGCGGCCGCCGCCGACGCCAGGGCGAATTCGTAACTCGCCCGGTCGCGCACCTTCAAATAGTGCGACCGCGCGGCCAGCGGCGAGCGCGTCAGCTCGACGGCGGTGATCAGTTCGCCGTGTTCCAGCGCCGTCTCGCGCTCGGGATGCTCACCGGGGAGCAGGTGGAAGTCGATCGCGTTGATCGAGCGCTCGCCCTTAGGCCCGCGCACCTTCACCACCGCGTCAAGGGCGACGAGGGCCACGGCCATGTCCGACGGGTGGGTGGCGATGCACTGGTCGCTGCCGCCGAGGACGGCGTGAATGCGGTTGAAGCCTTCCAGCGCAGTGCAGCCGCTGCCAGGGTCGCGCTTGCTACACGGTGAAATGCCATCGCGGAAGTAGTAACAGCGCGTACGCTGCATGAGGTTGCCGCCGACCGACGCCATGTTGCGCAGCTGCGGCGAGGCGCCGGACAGCAGCGCCTCGGACAGGGCGGGGAAGTCCTTGCGCACGGACTCGTGATAGGCGAGGTCGGTATTGCTGACGAGGGCGCCGACGCGCAGGCCGTCGTCAGTCGCCTCGATCTTGTTCAGCGGGACCGCGTTGATGTCTACGAGCAGAGCGGGGGACTCGACGCGCAGCTTCATCAAGTCAATCAGGCTGGTGCCGCCCGCGACGAAAGCCGCCCTGGCGTCGCCGGCGACTTGCTGGACCGCGGTCGCCGCGTCGGCAGTGCGGCTGTAAGCGAACGGGTTCATGGTGCGGCCCTCCCGGCTTGCTGCGCCTCGCGGACGGCGGCGACGATGTTCGGGTAGGCGCCGCAGCGGCAGATGTTGCCGCTCATCAGCTCGCGCACGTCGTCTTCCGTTTGCGCCTGTCGCTCGGCGATCAGGCCGACGGCGGAGCAGATTTGGCCGGAGGTGCAGTAGCCGCACTGGAAGGCGTCGTGCTTGATGAACGCCGCCTGGACGGGGTGCAGCTCGTCCCCCTTGGCGAGTCCCTCAACGGTGGTGATCGACTGGCCCGCGTGCATGACGGCCAGCGTCAGGCAGGAGTTGATGCGCCGCCCTTCGACGAGGACGGTGCAGGCGCCGCATTGGCCGTGGTCGCAGCCCTTTTTTGTACCCGTCAGTTCGAGGTGTTCGCGCAGGGCGTCGAGCAAGGTCACGCGCGGCTCCAGCTTCAGCTCACGCTTCGCGCCGTTGACGACGAAGGCGACGGCCAGGAGATCGGCGCCCGCCGCGGGTTGAGGCGCCTCGTCCAGAGTGTGGGCGGACGGGGCCAGGCCGACGCCGACGAGGGCGGCGCCGGCCGTGGCCTGCCCGAGGAAGTCCCGACGGGACGGGTCATTCCCGTCTGGCGGCTTGCGAACGTCGCGTTCATGTTGCATGGATGCTCTCCTTGTTCGCGTCGGCGAGAAGCTCAAGCATGGGACAAGTCCATCGGCAGCGACCGCAGCCGCACGCCCGTCGCCTGGAACACGGCGTTGCCGACCGCCGGGGCGACGCAAATCAGCGGCGTCTCGCCGGCCCCTGCCGAGGGCAAATCCTTGCGGTCCAGCAGCACCACCTCAATGACCGTCGGGGCGTCGCGGCAACGCGGCACGCGATAGTCGGCGAAGGCGGCGTTGAGGATCTTGCCGTCGGCGAAGTCGATATGCTCGAAAAGCGCTCCGCCGAGGGCCATGACCGCGCCACCCTCGATCTGGTTCTTCAGCTGGTCGGGGTTGAGCACCGCTCCGCAGTCGAAGGCCGTCACGAGGCGCTCCACCTGAATCCGCCCCCGGTCGCGGTCCACGGCGACTTCGGCGCAGGTCGCCAGGTAGCTCCCCTTTTCCGTGGCACATGCAATTCCGAAGCCGCGCCCCGCGGCCGGCCTGGCCTTTTCCCAGCCGAACTGCTTCGCGGCGGCTTCCAGCACCGCTCGCAAACGGTCGTCTTTCAGGTTCTTGAGACGGAAGGCCACGGGGTCCATGCCGACGGCGTGGGCCAGGTCGTCCATGTGCGATTCGCGCACGAAGACGTTGGCCGTGGCGGCCAGAGCGCGGTACGACCCCTGCCGGAGGGGCGAATCGGCCGAGTGGAACTCGGTGCGCCTGTTGGCCGCGGCATACGGCGTGGTGAGGGCCGAGCCGCCGGAGTTGTAGTTGTGGCACTCCCAGGCCGTGAGCGTCCCGTCCTTCATGGTGCCGCCTTTCACGTCGAGGACGCCGGCCGGGCGGAAGTACGCCCAGGTGAATTCCTCCTTCCGCGTCCAGACCAGCTTGACCGGCTTGCCCGCCGCCTTGGCCAGCCGCGCCGCTTCCACCGCCGCCTCGCCGGTGTGCTTGCCGCCGTAGCCGGCGCCCATGTCGGGCACGATCACGTGGACCTCGTCCTCCGCGAGGTTGAACGCCTTCGCTAGCTCACTGCGCACGCCGAACGGCCGTTGCGTGCCGGTCCATACGGTCAGCTTGCCGTCGGCCCACTCCGCGACGGCGACCCGCGTCTCCAAGGGGCAATGAGCGATATAGGCCACCGTGTACGTCGCTTCCTGCGTGGCGTCGGCGACCTTCATCCCCTCCGCGACCGAGCCGCGCACGTCCGCTCGGCCGCCGAAACCGCCGCCGCCGCCCGTGTGGTCCTTCAGGTACTTGAAGAGGTCCTTCGCCGACGGCTGCGGCGTCTCGCGCCACTCCGCCTGGAGGGCGTCGAGAGCGTCCTCGGCCTCGCGTTCGCTGGGAGCGGCCACGCCGATGAAGTCGCCGGTGTGAACCACCGTCACGCCGGGCATGGCCTCCGCGTCGCCCGTCTTCACGGAAACCAGCGTCGCCTTGAAGCTCGGCGGACGCAGCACCTTGCCGACCAGCATCCCCGGCCGTTTCACATCCGAGGCGTACACGTGGGTGCCGGTCACGAACGCCCGGCCGTCCACCTTCGGCACGGACGTGCCGGCGATCGTCCACTTGTCGGCGGGCGTGGTCGGGGCGTCGGCGCCGACGACGCGCAGCAGCTTCTTGCCCTTTGTCAGCTCGCCGAAGTCAAAGGACGGCTTCGAGTCCGGCCCCACCACCTTGCCGTCCTTGACGGTCAGCGACGCCTTATCGACCTTGCCCTGTTCCGCGGCCAGGCCGATCAATTCCTCGCGGGCCGCAGCGGCGACGCGGCGGAGCTGCGAGGCCATTTGCGGCGTCGTGCTGCTGCCGAACGTGCCCATGTCGAACGGCGTGAGCGCCGTGTCGGCCATGACGAGGCGGACGCGCTCGACCGGCGTGCGCAGCTCCTCCGCGACGACCTGCGAGAGCGAGGTGCGGATGTTCTGGCCGATTTCCACCTTGCCGGTGTAGACCGTCACCGTGCCGTCTTCGCCGACGTGCAGCCAGGCGCCGATCTCCTTCGGCGTCGGACCCCGCGGGCCGGGCCGCTGGCCGAAGGCGCGGTCGCGGAGCAGCAGGGCGATCACGACGCCGGCGCCCGCGATGCGGAAGAATTGCCGCCGGCTCAGCTCGCCGAACGTGGGCCTCTCGAAAAGCTCGTAGCGCTCCGGCTCGATCAGGGATTCCACGGGGGTCTTGACGCTCATGGGGCGCCTCCCTTCATCCGTTTGGCCGCGTCCTGGACGGCCGCCACGATACGGACGTACGTGCCGCAGCGGCAGAGGTTCTTGTCCATGAATCGAACGATGTCGTCGCGGCTCGGTTCGGGCTGCCGGTTCAGCAGACCCACGGCCGACATCACCATGCCGGGCGTGCAGTAGCCGCACTGGAACGCGCAGGCGTCCAGGAACGCCTCCTGAACAGGATGCAATTTATCGCCGTCCGCTAGCCCCTCGATGGTCTGGACTTTCTTGCCCTGCGCCACGTCGAGGCGGGTGACGCAGGAGCGGGCGCGGCCGCCGTCGAGCAGGACGGTGCAGGCGCCGCACTGGCCTTCGCCGCAGCCGTATTTCGGCCCCGTCAGGCCGAGGTCCTCGCGCAGGACGCTGAGCAGACTGCGGGCGCCGTCGGTGTCGATGGGGCGCGGGGCGCCGTTGACGTGCAGTTCCTTGACGTTCGCCATGACCTCTCCCTTGTCAGACGTTCAGTGGAATAGCGGAGTGGGACGGCCAAGAAATGAGGGCCGCGACCGCGGCGGTCCCCTGGAAAATGTATGCGGCGCTCCACGAAAAGCCAATGAGAAGCGACGCGGGGCTGAGCAGGTGTGTTCGCGGCTTCTGGGTGGTGATCCTTGTTAGCCCAGGCCTTCAGGGGACAAGTGACCGTATTGTCCGGTACACCCAAACTGTCGCAACCTGACCAACGGACAGTAATCCCCCGGTCCCTCACGGAACCGCTTTCGGGGCACACGATGACACATCTACCCGCAACAAGGGCTGCACGCTGGGCTCACGCCGACGCAGGGCATAAAAGCCGATGCGATCGGCGTCCCGGTCCACCTCGGCCCGGACCAGCCGGTGAGTCCATTGGCCATCGACCGCGAAGGTGTGGCCCAGCACCGCCGCCGATCCCGTCGCGTCCGCCCGACGCACGAAGATCCCCTGACCTCGCCAGGGCGCCTGCCCGTCCAAACGCCACGTCTCCGCCATCGTCAACCGCTCCGGGGCCTCGGCGGTTCGCGTCGCCATCCGACGCCGACAGGCCGCGACGTAACGCGCCGATTGCTCGGCCAACGCCTGCCGCGACGCAGGATGGAAGCGCGCCCCTCCCTTGCCCTGCCAGCGGCCGTTGAAGCTCTCGATGGCGGCCTGGAAGCCCCGTTCCAGCGGCGGCGCGAACACCGGC
Organism: uncultured Planctomycetaceae bacterium; assembly: GCA_963771935.1. Taxonomy (GTDB): domain Bacteria; phylum Planctomycetota; class Planctomycetia; order Gemmatales; family Gemmataceae; genus UBA4732. Next base: position 595,144 of record CAVYVK010000003.1, read on the forward strand.
GTCACGCCCCACTGCAGACACAGCCGGATCACGCGACCCAGCGAGTCGGGGTCCATCCGCGGCCCCTGGAAGCGCGTGTCGTTGTCGAATGGGGCGTAGCCGGGCAGCCCGACTTGCCGCCCGTGTCCCAGCAGCGTTTCCACGCTCGTTTGGGCGGTCACGGCGGCTAGGCCGCCATGCAACGACACGGCCGTCAGCGTCTGGACCTCGGCGCCGCCTTCCAAGGCCAACCCTTCGATCCTGTCGAAGCGGTCCCGTTCGACGCGGCGGGCGGCGACTTCGGTCAGATACCAGCCCGGCGGCGGCGCCGGGCGGCGTTGACGGCGTGGGCCGTCGAGCCGGCCGCGTCGCCGGAGGATGCGGTGGATGGTGTGGGTCACAGGCGGGTCGGGGAAGCCGGGGTCCAGCCATTCGCGGCGGAGGGCGGCGGCGCCGTATTCCCCCAGGTCGCTGGTCTGACGAAGTTGGCGACGCAGCTCCCCGATCCACTCCTCCAGGACGGCGTCGGTGCGTTGCGACGAGCGGCGTGGTCCGGGGGCTTGGTCGGACCAATCGACGCGGTCCAGACGTTGACCGCGGGCCCGTCGAACCCATTGCTGGAGGGTGGACAGGCTGACGCCAAAGCGGCGCGCGGTGGGACGCAGAGGGGCACCGGCGCGGACGGCGGCGACCATCGCCCGTCGGCGTTGCTCGGTCGTGGTTTTTTCGCCATGATGCACTCCGAAACGAGGTATTTCTGGATAGCCTAGTTGGACTGTAACCGATTTACCCGTCCGGCTGGCCGCGACGCGGCGGGAACCGCCCCGTCTTGGCGTACCCGTGGTAGATGCGGGCCTCCTCGTTCCGACGTAGCACCCGGCTGACTTCCTCCGCGATCCGTGCGGCGCTCGCAGGCTCGGGCCGAAGCAGGCGGCGCTGACGCAGGGCCGCCCGGAACGCCGAGGCCCGGCCGAACTCGTCGTCGCCCGCCACCCAGCCGAACGGCACGTCCGCACCCGAGCGGTCCAGCAGGTCCAGCCCGATGCATCAGCTCTCCTGGAACGTCGCCCCCTCGGGGACGTGCGTCTCCTCCCGACGCTGGTCGTCCTCGACCCCCTCGCGGGGCAGGTACAGCCGCCGGTCCAGCGGCGCGTGGCCCCGGGCCGTGGCGTAGGTCAGGAAGACGCCGACCTGGCGGTTCTCGACCTGGCCCGGCCGGCCGCACCACGGCCGGGCCACGCCGCAGGAGGCCTCGCCCGTCTTGGCGAAGCCGCTGGGGTCCAGCACGAACACGGCGTCGGGGTCGCCCCGCTCCTGTGCCACGTGCCGACGCCGCTCGGCCAGGACGGCCTCGTCGTCCCAGGCGCCGGCGCCGACGAAGTGCTGCACCGGCTTGCGTTGGAGGCCGGCCAGGGAGGCGATGGGCTCGGAGGTCTTGCGTTGGAGGTTGCTGAGCCTGCCCTGGAGGACCACCCGGGCCAGCGCGTGCTGCTCCTTGCGGTAGAAGCGCGGCAGGTAGCGGCGCAGGAAGCGTTCCAGGCTCCGGCGGCAGCCAGGCGCATCGGCGGCGCAGACCTCGGCATCGGCGAGCAGGGCTTGGGCCGTGGGGTGTTCCAGCAGAGGCGTCCGTGCCGCTCCTCCTCTGCTCTTGTCCATCCAGGCGTCAGGTCGTTAGCATACCCTCCCAGAAAAAACGGTTACAGTCCAGCTAGAAGCAAGAGCGACCATGCCCAGAATCCCTGACAATACCTCCGTGCAGACCCAAATCGACCGCATGGTGCAGCGGATCGTGCGGAAGTTCCACCCGGAGCAGGTGATCCTGTTCGGCTCGCAGGCTCGTGGCGACGCCGGATCGGACAGCGACGTGGATTTGCTGGTCGTGATGGACTTCCAGGGAAGCGCCTTTGAAAAGGCGGTGGAAGTCCGCGAGGTGCTTCACAGCATTCTCGTCCCCAAGGATATAATCATCACCAAGCCGGAGGATTTCGTCTGGCGAAAGGAAATCGTCGGCACGATCGAATGGCCGACGGTGCGGGAAGGGAAGGTGCTGTATGCCCGGCCCTAACCCCGTCATCGCCTTGGTCCGCGAGTGGCAGGACATTCCCTTGACTGAAGCTCGCACAGCAGTCGCCGTCGCGCGGCGAGTTCGCAAGGAAGTGCGAAGCCGTTTGCCGCGGGCGGTGCTGCGGCGGGAGAAGAAGCGACGCAAACCGTCCCGGAGCATTCCCCATGACGTGGCCGCTGTCGCAGAACTACAACGAGGGGATCCGAAACTTTGTAAAGTGAGTTTGCCGAAAGGAACGCGCCCATGTCCGACACCTGGTTCTACACCCACGCCGGCGCCGTTCACGGCCCCGTCTCCACGGAGCAACTGCTCCGCCTGGCGGCGACCGGCGGACTGCGTCCCGACGACCGCATCTGGCCGGAATCCGTCGATCCGGCCGCGGCGGTCCTGGCCGAAGCCGCTCTGGTGTTCCCGTCGCCGGTCCCCGCCGGAACGCCGCGATTGCCGCCGACGGCATCCCTGCCGGAATGGGTCCGCGCTCTCACCGACGCCGGCCTGGACGTTCCCGCCCTGGAATCGCTGGCCAATCCACCGGCGCGAGCCTGGCTGGACGACGTGCGGCGCCTCGAACAGACGCCGCGGCGGACGCCGAAACCGGCCGACGACGCTGAGGCCAACGGCGTGGCCGCTGTCGCAGGACTATAACGAAGCCGTCCAGTCCCCCGCGACCAATTTCGCCGACGCCGATCTCCGAAGCGGACAGACCGTGACCAATGCGCTCGGCATCCCGCAGCCGTGTTCCGGCAACTTCGCGGACGTGTACCAGGTGGGACGGCCGGACGGCCTGCGCTGGGCCGTGAAATGCTTCACGCGCCAGGCGGCCGGACTGCGCGAGCGCTACCACCAGATCAGCCGACACCTCCGCCGAGCGCGGCTGCCCTTCATGGTGGACTTCACCTATCTGGAGCAGGGCATTCGCGTGGCCGGCAAGTGGCGGCCCGTCCTCAAGATGGACTGGGTGCAGGGTCTCACGCTCAACCAGTTCGTCGGCGAGTACGCCGACGACCCGGACAGGCTGGAGGCGCTGTTTCAGGCCTGGGTGGATGTGGCCCGGCGTCTGCGGGCGGCGAAGATCGGCCACGGCGACCTGCAACACGGCAACGTCTTGCTGGCGCCGGGGGCCGACGGCCGTTCGGTTCGGCTCAAGCTGATCGACTACGACGGCATGTGGGTCCCGGCCCTGGCCGACCAGAACTCCGGCGAAGTCGGCCATCCCGCCTATCAGCACCCTCAGCGCATCCGCGAAAAGACGTACAGCCTGGAGGTGGATCGTTTCCCGCTGCTGCTGATCGCCACTGCCCTCCGCGCCGTAAAGGTCGGCGGCCGGGCGCTGTGGGGAGAAATACAACACCGGCGATGGTCTTCTGTTCCGCCAGGCCGACTTGGAGGCGCCGATGAAGTCGTCGCTCTTCCACGACCTCATCCGCTCATCCGACCCACTGACCGCGGTGCTGGCGGGGCGTCTGATCGAGGCGCTGCGCGGCGATCTGGCGTCGGCGCCGCTGCTGGATGAGGTGGTGCCGTAGCCACTCCGCCTTGACCGCCCGCCCGCCTCTCTGATATAAGCGCAGGGAGAAGAGGCTCGGCGCAAAGTGTACGCGCCCAGCCAATGGGCGGGACGGAAGGAGGAGCGGCATGGCGGGCAAACCGGGCGGGCGTCCATGGCGCCGCGGCCTGATCCTAACGGCGGGGCTGGCGGCGGGTTTGACCCTGGCGGGACTGACCCTGGCCGCCAATCCCAATGAGCGCGACGTCAAACCGGCGCCCAACGTCCAGGATCCGGACGAAATCTACGCTTCCGACCCGAAAACGGGCCAGCCCATCCTTGACGACAAGGGCAATCCCGTACCCAAGGCCGACAGCAAAATCTGGGTCCTCGACTTCCGTTTCAAGGATCCGCGCCTGATCAAGGTGGACGTGCCCGGCCGTGGGCAGAAGGTGTGCTGGTATCTCTGGTATCAGGTCATCAACCACACCAAGGAAGCCCACACGTTCATCCCCGACTTCGAGCTGGTCACGCACGACCGGCGCACCATCCACCACGATCAGGTGCTGCCCAGGGTGCAGGACGCTATCAGCCAGGTCGAGGATCCCAGCGGCTACCTCCACATCAAGAACTCCGTCACGATCGCCGCCGAGCCGATCCCGCCGTCGCGCGAAAACGCCAACCCCAAGGCCGTCACCGGCGTGGCCATCTGGGACGACGTCGATCCCGACTCGAACAATTACAGCATCTATGTGGCCGGCCTATCCAACGGCTGGGCGCAGACCGACAACCCGATTGCGGCCGACAAGGAGCCGGTCGTGCGCCGGAAAACGCTGGAACTCAACTTCAAACGGCTCGGCGATCGCTATAACATGTTTTCCGAAGAGATTCAGCTGGACAAGACGCGCCCCTACCAGTGGATCTACCGGGCCTCCGAGCTGAACGCGGCCGCGCTGGCGCCGGACAAGCCGGAGGACAAGAACAAGAAGTGAAACATTCGACACCCTGAGGAGCAGCGATGGCTCATAAGAAAGGGCAAGGCTCGGTTCGCAACGGCCGCGATTCAAACAGTCAGCGGCTGGGCGTCAAGATCTTCGGCGGCGGTTCCGTGACGGCCGGCGGCATTATCGTCCGCCAACGCGGCACGAAGTACCACCCTGGCCGCAACGTCGGCCGCGGCAAGGACGACACTCTCTTTGCGCTGGTCGAAGGCGTGGTGACGTTCGACCGCGACGGCCGCCGCGTCAACGTGACAACGAAGTAAGAAAAAATCTCACCGCAGAGAACGCGGAGAGCGCAGAGAGAAAACAAGAGAAAATAGTTTCTTGTCTTCTCTCTGCGCTCTCCGCGTTCTCTGCGGTGAATCTTTTTCACTCCACCGTCACGCTCTTGGCGAGGTTGCGCGGCTTGTCCACGTCGCAGCCGCGCAGCAGCGCGATGTGATACGCCAGCAGCTGCAGCGGCACCACCGACACCAGCGGCTGCAAGTAGTCCGGCACCTCCGGCACGTAGATCACCTCGTCGGCCCGCGCCGCCGCGTCCTCGTCGCCCTCGCAGGCGATGGCGATCACCGGGCCGCCGCGCGCCTTGATCTCCTCCAGGTTGCTCATCACCTTGTCGAACATCGGCGCCGCGCGGCATCAGGAACACCGACGGCGTTTGCTGGTCCACCAGCGCGATCGGCCCGTGCTTCATCTCCGCGGCCGGATAGCCCTCGGCGTGGATGTAGCTGATTTCCTTCAGCTTCAACGCGCCTTCCAGCGCCACCGGGAAGTGGTACTGCCGGCCCAGGTAGAGGAAGTTGTTGACAGCGGTGGTAGCGCTCGGCGATGCGCTTGACCTCGTCGTGGCAGGAGAGCGCCCGCCGCACCGCGTCCGGGACGGCCCGCAGGTCGCGGATCATCTGCGTCCCCTGGATGCTCGACAGGTGGCGCATGCGGCCGAGGTACAGGGCGAGCATGGTCAGGACGGCGACCTGATTGGTGAACGCCTTGGTGCTGGCGACGCCGATCTCGGGGCCGGCGTGCAGGTAGACGCCGCCGTCGGCCTCGCGGGCGATGCTGCTGCCGACGACGTTGCAGAGGGCCAGCGTCGGATGGCCCTTGCGCTTGGACTCGCGCAGGGCCGCCAGCGTGTCGGCCGTCTCGCCCGATTGCGTGATGGCCAGGACGATGGTGTTGCGGTCCATCGGCGGATTGCGGTAGCGGAACTCGCTGGCGTACTCCACCTCCACCGGAATGCGCGCGAACTCCTCGAACAGATATTCGCCGACCAGGGCCGCGTGATAGCTGGTGCCGCACGCCGTCATGATGATGCGCTCGGCCCGGCGGAGCTGCTGCGCGTCGAGGTTGAGGCCGCCGAAGTGGGCGGTGGCGTCGGCGTCGTCGAGCCGGCCGCGCAGGGCGTTTTCCAGCGCTTCGGGCTGCTCGTAGATCTCCTTGAGCATGTAATGCTCGAAGACGCCCTTGTCGGCGTCGGCGGACTCCCACTCGATGGCCTGGACCGACGCCTCGACGCGCGTCTTTTCCGGGTCGAGGATGCTGCCAGTCGTCCGGCGTCAGCACGCAGAGCTGATGGTCCTGGAGGTAGACGACGCGGTCGGCCTTGCCGACGAGGGCGCCGGGGTCGCTGGCGAGGAAGTTCTCCTCGTCGCCGATGCCGAGGACGAGCGGGCTGCCCAGGCGGGCGCCGATCACCAGGTCGGGGAAGAGCGCGGCAGACGACGGCCAGGCCGTAGGTGCCCTTGAGCGAGACCAGCGCCTTGCGGACGGCGTCGATGAAGTCGTTGACTTCGGGCCGATCCGTCACGGCCGGCCGCAGGTGGTAAGCGATGAGCTGGGCGATGACTTCGGTGTCGGTGTCGCTGTGGAAGGCGACGCCGTCGGCTTCGAGCTGCCTTTTGAGAGTGGCGTAGTTCTCGATGACGCCGTTGTGGACGACGGCGACCAGACCGTCGCCGCCGACGTGGGGATGGGCGTTGCGGTCGTTGGCGGGGCCGTGCGTGGCCCAGCGGGTGTGGCTGATGCCGACGCAGCCGGGGGCGGGCTGGTCGCGCAGGTGGCGGACGAGGTCGCTGAATGCGGCCGGCCTTCTTGCGGAGATGCAGTCGCGAGCCGGTGACGGTGGCCAGGCCGGCGCTGTCGTAGCCGCGATACTCCAGCCGGCGCAGGCCTTCGACGAGAATGGGTTCCGCTTCTTGCGGCCGGTGTAGCCGACGATTCCGCACATGGGAGTTCCTCCGTGAAGGGCCGCCGCCCGTCCTTGGGCCTGGTTGTGGATGAGGGAGTGTAACTCAGAAGGGTCGTGGGCGGCAAGCCCGGCTAGGCCGCGCCGCTCGTCGGGGCGGAACGCTCGCAGCCCCGTTGACGGGGCTTCGGCCTGTAGCCCCGCCGTTGACGGCGGGGCGGACGGACTCCAATATCGAGAGGCCCACCCCTCGCCTCTCACGCATCGCGTCCCACACACACGATCGTCAAGTCGTCGTTTTGCGGCCTTCCCGCCGCGAAGCGCCGCACGTCGGCCAGCACCGCCGCCCCCAGCGCCTCCACGTCCTTCGGGCCGCTGGCGACCATCTTGGACAGCCGATCCAGTCCGTACTGGTCGTTGTTGGGGTTGCGCGCCTCCGTCACGCCGTCGGTGTAAAACAGCAACACGTCGCCAGGTTCCAGCGGAAACGTCATTTGTTCATACGGCCTATCCATCACGCCCAGCGGCAGGCCGACGATCGCGTCGCCGACCTCCTCCACGCCCGGCCGCCCCGGCCGTCGTCGCAGCGGCGGCATGTGGCCGGCGTTCACCAACGTCACGCCGTAGGTCGCCAGGTCGAGGATCGCGGCCGTGAACGTGACGAAACGGTCGTCGGCGCCGGTCTGCGTCAGGCCGACATTGAGACGGCGCATGGCCGTCGGCGCGTCCGCCTCGGACGCCAGACAGAACCGCACCGCCGCCGACAGCCGGGCCATCACAGCGCCGCCGCCACGCCCTTGCCCGACACGTCGCCCAGCGCCACCGCCAGCCGATTGCTGGGAAGTGGAATGTAATCGTAGTAGTCGCCGCCGATCTGCCGCGCCGAGGCGTAATAGTCGAAGAAGTGCAGCTGTGGCACGCGCGGCCGCGCGGCCGGCAGAAAGCTCTTCTGGATCTGCGTCGCCGCCTCCAGGTCGCGCCGCTCCTGGTGCAGCCGGGCCAGCTCCACCGCGTGCGCCGCCTGCGTCGTGGCGCTGACCAGCACCTCCAGGTCCTCCTCGCGGAACGGCGTCCGCACCTCCTCGGTGTCCAGCTGGATCACGCCGAGGACCGCGCCCGCCGAGCTGAGCATCGGCGCGCACATGATCGACTTGATGTGGAGGCGGCGGATGCTCTGGTTGGGATCGAAGCGGGCGTCGGCCGCTGCGTCAGCGCTGAGGATCGCCCGGCCGTTGGACACTACCTGATTGAGGATGTTCTGGCTGACGGCCGGCGTGTCGGCGTCCGGCGCGTGCCGCTTGCGAACCGCTTTCGGAGTGAACTGGCCGGTGTTGGGGTCTTGCAACAGGATGAAGCCGCGGTCGGCCTGCGGGAAGACCGCGAACAGGCATTCCAGGATTTTCGGCAGTACGTCCTTGAGATCGAGCGCCGTACTCAGATAGCGGGAGATTTCCAGCACCGCCCGCAGCTTCACTTCCGGCTTGACTTCGAGCCGGCCGCCGCCGGACATCGGCACGATCGTCATGCCTGCCTGCGGCGGCGGGGTGGGGACGACCGAATGCAGCAGCGCGGCAAAGCCCGGAACCTCGATGCGGTCGCCGGTTCGCAGTGGCGTGCGCCGCGGATGCGCTGGCCATTGACGTAGACGCCGTTGACGCTTTCGAGGTCTTCGATGAAGTAGCAACCGCCGGTCTGGACGATCATGGCATGGCGAAAGGAAGTCTGATCGGTGCGGACGACGACGTCACAGGCCGGGTCGCGGCCGATGAGCGTCACCTTGCCGTGCAACGGGTGTTCTCGGCCCCAGCCAATTCGCGCAGGACGGCCATGACCCTTTCCCCGGCTCGCCTACTTCTTAAACGCGCGCACCGCCTCGTCGCGCGTGTCAAAGATTTCACAGATCCGGTGCAGGCGGATCAGCTCGAACGTGGTGCGCACCGGCCGGGACACGCGGCACAGCTTGAGGTCGCCGCCCGACGCGGTGACGTTCTTCAGGACCGACAGGATGGCGCCGCATCCGCTGCTGTCCACGAACCGCACCCGGTTCAGATCCAGGACGATCCGCGAACAGGTCTGCAAAACCGGAGCGATCTCCTGCTTGAAGTCATCGGCGTTGCTGGCGTCGAACTCGTCCAAGTTCACCGTCACGACCGCCACGTCATCGACTTTATCGACCGTCAACGGCATGTGCTGGGTCTCCCATTGCGGAACACGGGGTCTGGCCCATGGGTATCGACACAAGCGCCGGTGGCTTGAGCGACTCGGAATAGCCCCGGAGGGGCGGCGGTGCATCGCCAGGGGTGAAACCCCTGGGGCGACCGCCGCCCCTCCGGGGCTGAAACCGTGGGAGGGCCGGTCGTCGCTCCAGGGGTTTCACCCCTGGCTATGAACCGCCGCCCCTCCGGGGCGGAAGCCGGAGCAGCCGCGCCGACTTGCGTAGATACCAGTGGGTCTGGCCCCGCACCTATCATATCGACCGGCCGGCCGCCGTCATAGCGTCTTCAGATACTCGATGATCGCCCGCCGCTCGGAGTCGGTCAGGCCGTCGCCGTAGGTGTGGCCGCCGTTGCCGCGGCCCGGCTGCGTCGTGTCGTATACCTTCCGCCGCTCGACCGCCGGCGTCCTGTCCGCGTCGGGCGGCCCGTCCAGTACCTGCACCTTCCAGCCCAAGTCGGCCGCGTCATAGGCGTCCAGGTCGGTGCGGTACGACCGCGTGAAGATTTTCGGCCGCGCCTTCGAATTCAGCACGCCGTAGACGGTCGGCACGGAGCCGTTGTGGAGGTAGGGGGCGGTGGCCCAGATGCCGTCGAGCGGCGGCGCCTGGTAGCCGACCGACGGCAAGGCCTTGTACTCCTCGCCGAACCAGCTCGGTTGTAGTATTCGCCGAACTGCTTCGAGAGGCCGTCGAAGCGCTTGCGGTCGGTGCCGATTTTGTCGATCGGAATAATCTTGTTGGGATAGGTCCAGCTTGCGCCGTATGTGCCGTGGCAGCGGGAGCAGTTGGCGGTGAACAGAAGCTCTCCCTTCTCGGCAAGCTCCGCGTCGATCGGCAGAGGGTACTTCGGCGGTTGAATGCTGAGAAGATACTCGCGGATGTCCTTGAAATCCGGCTCGGCCGTCTTGAAAGCGGAGGCGAAGTTGAGCGGACTCATCATGAACTGCATGATCGAGCGCACCGAGCGCTGGTCGCCGCCGCCGTCGTAGTACATGGTCTTTTTCTTCTTGAGCAGCCACCAGGCCGGCGCGTCCTCGCACATGTCGTCATGGAGGCCGAGGTCGAGTCGATGGAGGCGCAGCGACAGGTCCGGCTCGCGGTAGCCGAGCAGGAAGACGGCGAAGCCGCCGGCTTCGGTGGTGCCGCGCACGTTGGAGAACGTAAACGGCGTCTTGCCCGAACGTCCCATCGCCCGGCTGAGGTCTTCCGAGAAGGTCTGGAAATCGAGGGTGGAGTTGTCGAGGCCGACGTAGGACTGGCCGGCGATGGAGCCGCCATGACAGATCATGCAGTCCTGGGCGACGCCCTTGCCGAGGCCGAGCGGCAGGTCGGCCTCACGGAAGCCCATCGGGTAACCCTTGTTGGGATACGGGGCGGCGTGAAAGCCGTAGCGCTCGCGCATCATCCGCGCGTAGTCTTCGGGGGCCGGCTTCTCCTGGAGGCCCCATTCCTTCCAGAGACTTTCCCACGCATCGACGGGGATTACCGGCGGATTGTAGGCCTGGCCGAGCAGGTGGGCCTTGCCGCGCTCGGCCGGGGTCGGCTCGTCGGAGCGGGCGGGGGCGAGGAACGTCAGGCCGGCCAGCAACGCCGCGGCCGGCGCCAGGACTCGTTGCATGAGATGGGACCTCCCGATGCGGGGCCGATATCGTCGTCATTGTAGCAGACGTTCCGTACAATTGGTTTAGCCGCGACCCGAAGGGGAGCGCGTCGCCCCCCGCGCTCCCCTTCGGGTCGCGGCTAAACGATTCATCCGTCGGAGCGTCTACACCATGCCGCTGCTGAATCGCCCGCCCCTGCGCCTGCGTCACGAGTTCTTTCACGTCGATCGCATCCTCAAGTCCGAGTCGGATCGGTCGCCGAAGCGACAGCACCGCGTCGTGGCCGTGATGCCGGCCTACAACGCCGAGCGCACGCTGGCGGCGACCCTGGCCGATGTGCCGGTCGGGGCGCTGGACGAGGTGATCCTGGTGGACGACGGCAGCACCGACCGCACGGTCGAGGTGGCGCGCGACATGGGCCTGACCGTGATCGTCCACCCCGAGAACCGCGGTTACGGCGGCAACCAGAAGACCTGCTACCGCGAGGCCCTGGCGCGGCGCCGACGTGGTGGTGATGATCCATCCCGATTACCAGTACGACAGCCGAGTGATCCCGCTGGCGGTCGGCTTCATCGAGTTGGGCGTCTGCGACGTGGTGCTAGGCAGCCGCATCCGCTCGCGCGCCGAGGCGCTGCACGGCGGAATGCCGGTGTATAAATATCTGTCGAACCGCTTTTTGACGTTCGCGGAGAACTTCGCGCTCGGCCAGAACCTCGGCGACTTCCACAGCGGCTTCCGCGTCTACCGTCGCGAGGTGCTGGAGCGCATCCCGTTCGAGCGCAACTCCGACGACTTCGTGTTCGACACGCAGTTGTTGGTGCAGGCCATCCACTTCGGATTCCGGCTGGGTGACGTGCCGGTGCCGGTGCGCTATTTCGATGAGGCCAGCAGCATCAACTTCCGCCGCAGTCTCGTCTACGGCCTCAGCACGCTGGGCGAGGTCGGCCGCTACTGGCTGCACCGGCTGGGGGCGTGGAAGTCGCCGCTGCTGACGGCGAAGTGAGAACCGCCGTTTAGCCGCGACCCGGAGGGGAGCGCTGCGCTCAGAGCGCCCGGTCGGGTCGCGGCTATCGCGTCCTAGGAGCCGATAAACAAGCACTACCGGACGCCGACCGCTTCCCGCAGGGCGTCGGCGCCGAGCGGCTTGATCAGCAACTTTTGCACCCCCGTATCGTCAGGACCGCGCTGCTCCGCCGCCTCGGCGGAGCCGGTCATCGCTGTCACCCGGGCGCCCCGCAGACCCACCTCGTCGCGCAGGCGCCGCGCCACCTGATAGCCATCCATCCCCGGCAGACACAGGTCCACGAGCACGGCGTCCGGTGGATAGGCCTGCGCCGACCGCACCGCCTCCACCCCGTCACGGGCCACGCGCACCTGGCAGCCCCACGTATTCAGCACCAGGGCCAGCGACGCCGCCGCGTTCACGTCGTCCTCGACCACCAGCACTTGGCGCCGCCGCACCGGCCGGGCTTCCTCGGGTTCCGCCTCCACCAGCGTCCGTTCGTTGGCGTCGGGGACGCCGACCTTGAAGACGACATAAGCCACGCGGAGCATGTCGCCGTCGTTGAGCGGCCGCGGCTCTCGCACCGGCTCCTCATTCACGAACGTCCCGTTCAGCGACTCCAGAATCCTTCACCCAGACGCGGCCGCCCCGCTCAAGCAGCCGGCAGTGTTCCCGCGAGACGCAGGCGTCGGACACGCGCAGATCGCACTCGCGCCGACGGCCGATGGTATAGGGGAAGTGGGCCGCGATCACGTTCCCGACGGGCCCGCTTTTGCCTTCCGGCAGCAGGGGCTGCAAGTGGACTTCCAGCATGGCTCAACCCTCCCAAAGGGATCATCCGCTCACCGCCGCCAGTTCCTCGACCTCGGCCGTCCGCGCCTCGTCCGGCGGCCGCGCCTGGACCAGTTTGCCGGCCTCCGAGAGCAACATGCCGGCCCACCGATAGATGTTGTTGTCCGCGACCTGCTGCCGCATCCGCGTCATGCGACGCTCCTGCTCTTCGGGCGGCATCAGCAGCGCCTGCCGCAGCGTCTCCGCGAACGCATCGACCGCGAACGGGTTGATGAGCAGGGCGTCGGTCAGCTCCTGGGCGGCCCCGGCGAAGCGCGACAGCACCAGCACGCCGCGGTTGTCCGACCGCGCCGCCACGAACTCCTTGGCCACCAGATTCATGCCGTCGTGCAGCGACGATACGACGCAGGCCTGGGCCAGGCGGAACAGCGGCTGGAGCTGCTCGTGGCTGTGATGCTCGTGGAGATAAACAATCGGCTGCCACGTGTGATTGCCGTGACGCCAGTTGATTTGCTCGACGAGGGAGTCGATCTCCACACCAAGCCGGCGGTAAGCCGGGATGTGCGTCCGGCTCGGCGCCGATCTGCACCAAGGTAAAGCGCCTTTTCAGGTCCGGATAGAGCGTGAGAAGTCGATCCACGGCCCGCAGCCGTTCGGGGATGCCCTTGGTGTAGTCCACGCGCTCGACGCCGAGCAGCACGGCCGTGTCGCGGACGCCGAGGCGCCGGCGCAGCCGCCGTTCCTCGCGCCGGCCTTCGTCCGACGGGGCAGGGGCAACCCCGTCGAAGTCGATGCTAATCGGTTGCGCCCGCACCAGCGTGGTCTTGCCGCCGCGCGTGACGGCGGAGCGATCCGTCTCGATGCGCGCTTCCAAGGCGCGGTCCACCGTCTCCAGAAAGTTCATGCAGTGATACTGAATGTGAAAGGCCAGAATGTCATTGCCGAGAAGGCCGTCGAGGATCTCTTCCTGCCACGGACAGATACGGAAGATTTCGCGGTTGGGCCAGGGAATGTGCCAAAAGTGGAGGATGACGAGGTCCGGCCGCGCCTCACGGAGCATTCGCGGCAGAAGAGCGAAATGGTAATCTTGCACGAAGACCACGGCCGGCCGTCCGTCCACCTCTTCGAGAACGGCGTCGGCAAACTTACGATTGACGCCGCGGTAATGTTCCCAGTCGGCGGCGTCGAAACGCGGGGCAGTGCAGGCGACGTGGCACAACGGCCACAGCGCGTCGTTGGCGAAGCCGTAGTAATAGCCCTGCTCCTCCTGGCGCGTCAACCAGACGCGGCGGAGCGTATAAGTCGGGTTCTCCGGCGGCACTGCGGTGCGGCCGTGTTCGTCGCTGGCTTCACGGTCGCCGTCGCCGCTGCCGTGGGCGACCCAAATGCCGCGGCACGCCTGTAACACCGGATCGAGGGCGGTGGTCACGCCACTGGCCGGCCGACTGCACCTAAGCTCTTCGCCGTCGTGAAAATGGATGTATGGCTCCCGATTGGCTACCACTACCAGTTTGGCGTTGCCGAGGCGCGTGCGGGCCACTTCTTCCAGCCGTTCCTTTGTCCAGGGCATGGTATCCTCCAGAGCAGGCCGGCGACGGAACCGGCCGCAGGGGAGCAAGGGGGTAACGCCCGTCCTGAGCGAAACCGTATCGACCCGCAGGGTCGAGGCGACCGATGGGTATATCAAGGCAAGCGCCGTGCCGTCGGACTTGGAATAGGGCTGGCATTGAATGGATTCTGGACGTTTGTACGGGTAAAATTGCGGAGAAGACAGGTAACGCCGAGGCGGCGAAGGGCTTTCTATCCGAAAACGAGTCCATTCCGTCCGCCGAAGTTGTTTCAAGAGCAGTTTTGTACTCAGTCGGCGGTGAAAAATAGGAAGTCGGCTTCTCACGCGACGTTTGTTCAAGGATATGTGGAGGACCGCGACCCGGCGCAGGATCGGCGCTCGAGTTTGAAGGCGGCGCCAATCCTGCCGAAGACGACGAAAGGAAAGGAGAGAGCGTGAAGGGGCGCTCGGCGCGGCCGAGCCGAACGTCAGCCTTCTTCCGGTTCGGCGTCCTCGGCGGCGGCACGGCGGTGCGCTTCGAGAGCGGCGGCGGCGCGCTCCAGGTCGGCGCGGTGGACATAGACCTCTGGCCGGGCGGCGTGTGGGTCGAGAAACCCGGAATCGAGCATTTCCCCTACCACCTTGCAGGAGATGCCTTCTTCCTCCAGGGCCTGTTTCCACGCCACGGCCTCCGCCGGGTTCGCCGCCGTCGCCAGCCGCACGACTTCGTCGCCTTGCATGAATCATCTCCCCATCGGAATGCGGAACGATCGCGCCCCGCTGGTTCCTCACTCTGCATTCTGCGTTCCGCGCGGCGTTTCGGCCAGGCTTCCGTCGGATCGCCGGGCGATGGTACAATCCACCTACCCTCGCCCCAGGGATCTCGCTTCATGTCGATCGCATCCATCCTCGGCCCCGACGGCGCCATCGCCCAACGTCTGGCGAACTACGAGACCCGGCCGCAGCAGCTGGACATGGCCGAGGCCGTCGCGGACGCCATCGACGGCGGCAAGAAGCTGATGGTCGAGGCCGGGACGGGCGTGGGAAAAAGCTTCGCCTACCTCGTCCCCGCCCTTCTCGCCGCGACGGCCCGGAAGGACTGCCGCGTCGTCGTGTCCACGCACACCATCAGCCTTCAGGAACAGATCGTTTATA
The DNA here is from genome assembly GCA_963771935.1 of uncultured Planctomycetaceae bacterium. GTDB lineage: Bacteria > Planctomycetota > Planctomycetia > Gemmatales > Gemmataceae > UBA4732. Next base: position 610,175 of record CAVYVK010000003.1, read on the forward strand.
AAGACATCCCTTTTCTCCAGAAAGTCATGCCGCAGCCGTTCACGGCCGTGCTGGTTAAGGGGCGGTCGAATTACCTCAGCCTGCGGCGGCTGCACGGGGCGCAGCAGCGCGCCTGGCGCTGGCGGTCGAGCCGGGGGCGGCGGACCAGCTGCAGCAGATCGGCCGCTGGTCGCGGCGGACGGAGGACGGCAGCCGCAGCGACCTCGGCTTTCAGCCGCTGTCGGCCGTCTGGGACGCCGTCGAGAGCGACAGCGGCAACTGTCTCGGCCGCGCCTGCTCGGACTACGCCAAGTGCTTCTACTTCAAGGCGCGCAAGCAGATGTTCGGGCGCAAATCCTCGTGGTCAACCACGCCCTATTCTTCAGCGACCTCGCCCTCCGCCGGCAGGGCGGCGCCATGCTGCCCGATTACAAGGTCGTGATCTTCGACGAGGCCCACACGCTGGAGGACGTGGCCGCCGACCATCTCGGCTTGAAAGTCGGCCGCGGCGGCGTCGAATGGCTGCTCAACAAGCTGCACAGTCCGCGCCAGCATCGCGGCCTGCTCACCTGGATCGGCGACGAGGACTCCCTCCGCCAGGTCGAAATCGCGCGCGGCGCCGCCGAGCGCTTCTTCGACGCCGTCTTCAACTGGTCGCTCCGCCAGCCGCGCGGCGGGGGCCGGAACCAACCCCGGCCGACCTCCGACTCGGTGCGCGTCCGCGAACCCGGCATTGTGCCCGACAACCTCTCCGAAGAGTTGAAAAAGCTGGCGACTTGCATCAATGCCGCGGCCGAAAAGCTGGACGACGAGCAGAAGATCGAGTTCACGGCCGTGTCCGGCCGGGCATTACAGCTGGCCGATGCGGTTCGAGCAGTGGCTCGGCCAGAAGCTGGAAGGCCAGGTCTACTGGGTGGAGGCGTCTACCGGCCGCACGTCGCGGCTGGAGCTGGTCAGCGCCCCGATCGAGGTCGGCCCGGCCCTGCAAGAGCATCTTTATAGCCAGGTTCCGACGGTGGTGATGACCAGCGCCACGCTCAGCACCGGCGGCAAGACCGGGTTCCGCCACGTCCAGGGCCGGCTGGGTCTGGACGGCTGCGACGCGCTGCAGCTCGGCAGTCCGTTCAACTTCCGCGAACAGGTGGAATTGCACCTCACTCCGCGCCATGCCGGACCCGTCGGCCGACCCGGCCGGCTTCGAGGAGGCGGTGATCGCCGATCCTCCCCGAATACATTCAGCGCACGAAGGGGAGGGCGTTCGTCCTGTTCACGAGCAACCAGGCGATGCAGAAGGCGACGAGCCGGCTGCGACCCTGGTGCGAGCGGCAGGGTTATCCGCTGCTCAGCCAGAGCGACGGCCTGCCGCGCTCGCAGATGATCGAGCGCTTCCGGGCGGCGGGCAACGCGGTGCTGTTCGGCGTGGACAGTTTTTGGCAGGGCGTGGACGTGCCGGGCGACGCCTTGTCCAACGTCATCATCACGAAGCTGCCGTTCGCCGTGCCGGATCGGCCGGTGCTGGCGGCGCGGCAGGAGGCGATCGAGGCGGCGGGCGGACAGCCGTTCATGGACTACCAATTGCCGCAGGCGGTCATCAAGCTGAAGCAGGGATTCGGCCGATTGATCCGCACCGCCACGGACACGGGAATGCGTCGTCATCCTCGATCCGCGGGTGCTGACCAAGGGATATGGACGAGCTTTTCTGGCGGCGTTGCCGGAATGCCGGCGCTGGGTCGATGAGGCGCCGGTGTCGGACAAAGCGAACGGGTGAGCAGCTTCCGGCCGTCCACGACCACTTCAACCGGCGCGGGTGCCGGCGTTTCGACGACCTGAAACAGCGGGGGGTCGCACCGATCGAAGCGCACGGCCAGGCCGGTTCGACAGCCCCACAGGCCGGCCGGGGAAGTCATCGCCATCTCATAGACGACGCCGGGTTCGACTTCCGCCAGCGTGTGGCGCACGGCTTCGGGTCGGCCGGCCTCGGCCGCCGGGGTGAACTCGAAGTAGACGCCGTGGTCGAAGAGCAGACGGAAGTCGCCGTGGCGCGGATCCTCCACGGCGACCGGCCCTTCGGAGGGAATATGCGTTTCCAGCAGCAGCACATCGTCGCCCAGCGATTCGCGGAGGCGCGCCTTCGGATTGTCGAGGGAGCTTTGTCGGCTGTACAATACCGCCGTCAAACGGCACCAAATATCCTTGATGGAGTCGCGGCCGGCGGCGTCTCGGAACTGATCGATGCAGGAGACGATCGCTTCGGCCGGCCCCGCGAGGCACGTCATCTCTTCCAAACCAGCCCGCAGCGCAAGCGAGGGATTGGGAGGAGTTCGGTCGCTTGCGCTTCCGGCTGGTAGCGCTGCGGGCTGGTTTGGTTCGATCAGCGCATAAGGCCGGACGAGCCACGGAAGCACGGCGGCGCCGTCGAGGAACACGAGACGGCCCGACAGCAAACGGGCCTCCGGTCGAGCGCCAACGACGAAGGCGAGGGCCGTGGCCCAGGCGGCGCCGTGCGCCTGCCGGCGCCACGGGCCGCCGATGACGGCCGTTGCACCGCCCGCGCGCCGCAACTCGGCCATCGTGCGGAGCGGCAGGAGGCGGCGGAAATCCGCCTCGATTCGGATGCGGTGAAAGTCATGTTCGCGGCCGAACGGCGTCGCCTGGGCCGCGTTGACCAGTCCCAGCAGAATCCGCCGTTGGCAGCGCGCCGCCGTCAGCCGGTCGAATCGGGCGACTTCCCGCCGGGCGCGCACTCCGAACACGGCGTCCGCCATTCGACGGAAGACGACGGAATCAAACAGCCGCCGAAAGGCGGTTTGAGGGGAGATGTGTGCGATCAAATGTACAGGCGTTGCCTATCCTGGGAGCGAACGGGTTGCGAGTCCATTGGGTGTGAGCGTACCGCGCCGGGTGGGAGGTCCACAAGACAAATCGCCCAAATTACGCAGAAGTGAAGTGATTCAGAAGCGGAAAATCCTGTCGCCCTTGCCTTCACGCATCCGAAATCAGCACCAACACCGAGTGCGGCGCCACGGTGAAGGACGAGGCCGCCGGTACGTCCGGTCCCTCGCCCGGCCCGACGATGTCGAGCGGCGGCGCCATCGCCGTATCGATGACCCGGCGCCAGCGCTTGTTCTGCGGCGACGGCGGCACGGTGAATGGCAGCGCCTCCCGCCAGGCGTTGAAGACCATGTAAATATCGCGGTCCGGTTCGCGGCCGGTCAGCCGGCCGTCCAGCGTCAGCGCCAGGCTATGGCTGTCCGCACGAGAAGTCCGGCTTGTACGGCTCGACGCCGTGCCAGGCGACTTCCGGGCCGTCGAAGAAGCGGCGGCGGCGCAGCGCCGGATGCCGCCTGCCGCAGGGCGATCAGCTCGCGCACGAAGCGCAGGAAGTCGCCGTTCTTCACCGCCAGCGACCAGTCGAGCCAGCTGATTTCGTTGTCCTGGCACCAGGCGTTGTTGTTGCCGTGCTGCGTGCGCAGGAACTCGTCGCCGGCCAGCAGCATCGGCACGCCCTGCGACAGAAACAGCGTCGCCATCAGGTTCCGCGCCTGCCGCCGGCGCAGGCCGAGGATGTTCGGGTCAGTCGGTCGGCCCTCGACGCCGCAGTTCCAGCTCCAGTTGTCGTCGCTGCCGTCGCGGTTGTCCTCGCCGTTGGCCTCGTTGTGCTTCTGGTTGTAGGAAACCAGGTCCCAGAGCGTGAAGCCGTCGTGGCAGGTGATGAAGTTGATCGAATGGATGCGGCCTGCGGCCGGTTGGCTCGGTACAGGTCGGAGCTGCCGCACAGCCGCGTCGCCAGGGCGCCGGCCATGCCGGGGTCGCCGCGCCAGAAGCGGCGCACGTCGTCGCGGTAGCGGCCGTTCCACTCCGACCAGCGCCGGCCGAACGGGAAATGGCCGACCTGATACAGGCCGCCGGCGTCCCACGGCTCGGCGATCAGCTTGGTGTCGGCTGAGCACGCCGTCCTCGGCGATCATCTCGACGACCGGCGGCTCGATCAGCACGTTGCCGTGCGAGTCGCGGCCCATGACCGACGCCAGGTCGAAACGCAGGCCGTCCACGTGCATGTCGGCCACCCAGAAGCGCAGGCAGTTCATCAGCAGCTGGCGGACGACGGGGTGATTGCAGTTGACGGTGTTGCCGCAGCCGGAGAAGTTCAGATAGCGGCCGTCCGGGGCCGAGCATGTAGTAGAGCTGGTTGTCCAGGCCGCGGAAGGAGTAGGTGCGGCCGCGGTAGTCGCCCTCGCCGGTGTGGTTGAAGACCACGTCGAGGATAGACTTCGATGCCGGCCGCGTGGAAGGCCCGCACCATCTCGCGGAACTCGGTGATCTGGCCGTGCTCCGGCGCCGGTGCCGGCGTAGGCCGCCTTGGGGGCGCCGAAGGCGATGCTGTTGTAGCCCCAGAAGTTGCGCAGTTGCGTTCGCCGTTGATCGGATTGATGAACGGACAATCCGTTCTCGTCGAACTCGTGGATCGGCAGCAGCTCGACGGCGGTCACGCCGAGCGATTGCAGGTAGGGGATCTTCTCGATCAGGCCGGCGAAGGTGCCGGGGTGGGCGGCCAGCGAGGACGGATGGCAGGTGAAGCCGCGGACGTGCAGCTCGTAGATGATGGTGTCTTCGAGCGGCGTCAGGAGCGGGGCGTCTTCCTGCCAGTGGAACGGCCGGCGGATGTAGACGCTGCGGCGGGCGGAGCGGTGCTTTTCCGGCTCGCGCGACATGCCCCAGCGGGCGCCGTTGGACAGGGCGGTGGCGGCGGGATCGAGCAGGACGTTGTTGGGGTCGTAGCAGTGGCCGGGGCTGCGCGGGCCGTCCACGCGCCAGCCGTAGGCGAAGGCCGGCGGCAGGCCGGCGACCAGGACGTGCCAGTGGTCGCCGGTGCGGTTGCGGCGGGGGTGCAGGGCGATCTCCGCGATCGGCTCCGTGCCGTCCAGAGCGTAGACGACCAGGAAAACGGCCGTGCCGTGGCGGCAGAGCAGGGCGAAGTTGACGCCGTCCGGCTGGGCCGAGGCGCCCAGCGGCAGGCACCGGCCACGAGCGATCCGCAAGGGCAAGGTGAGCATAAGCGATCCGGCTGCCGATTCGGGTTAGGTCCGCTCCCTCTGAAGATAGTCGCGTTGGGGCAAGGATGGCAAGGTGTTCGTCCGGCGAAGGGGGGGAAGGCCGGGGCGTCCGCTCTGCTTATAGGTCTTATCGGACCTATAAGACCTATACGTTCCGTGCACCGCCTCCTCAATCCTCTCTTGCCTTTTTTCGCTGGACTTGTGTACCCTATCGTGGTTTCGTGGAGGAGGGGGATCGATTCCATGAGCGCCGTCTTCCCACCGCCGACGATCAAGGTCTTCACGGTCGGCGAACTGACGCGCGCCATCAAGGGTCTTCTGGAAGACGCAATTTACGCCCGTCTGGGTCGAGGGCGAGGTGTCGAACCTGTCGCGGCCCAGTTCCGGCCATCTCTATCTGACGCTGAAGGATGAAGAGGCCCCGTTGCGGGCGGTGATCTAGCGCGGCGTCGGCCTGCGCATGCGCTTCGATCTCCACGACGGAATGCGCGTCATCGTCCGCGGCCGGCTCACCCTCTACGCACCGCAAGGCAATTACCAGCTGCAAATCGAGGAGGTTCAGCCCAAGGGGATCGGCCCGCTGGAGCTGGCCTTCCGCCAGCTCAAAGAGAAGCTGTTCACCCAGGGTTTCTTCGACCCGGCCCGCAAGAAGAAGCTGCCGCGCATCCCACGTCGCGTCGTGCTGGTCACCAGTCCGACCGGCTCGGCCGTGCGCGACATGCTGGAGATCCTGTCGCGCCGCTGGCCGGCCGCCGAGGTGTGGGTCTGCCCGGTCAAGGTGCAGGGCGACGGGGCCGCGCAGGAAATCGCCGACGCCATTCGCCGCCTCAACAAGCTCCAGGCGACCGGTGCCGCCGCCATCGACGTGATGATCGTCGGCCGCGGCGGCGGCAGTCTCGAAGACCTGTGGGCCTTCAACGAGGAGCCGGTCGGCGCAGGCGATTTTCGCCTCGCGCATCCCCGTCGTCAGCGGCGTCGGCCACGAGGACGACCTGACCATCGCCGATCTCGTCGCCGACCACCGCGCCCTGACGCCGAGCGAGGCGGCGGAAAAGGTGACGCCGGATCGCGTCGCGGTGCTCGACTGGCTGGAAAAGCAGGAAACGCGGCTGCGCGGCCTGCTGATGAAGCAGCTGGAGCAGGCCCGCGCCCGGCTGGAGAACCTGGCCGGACGCCGCTGTTTCACGGCGCCGCTCGACCGCATCCGCGACGAGGAGCGCCGGCTCGACGACTGGAACGAGCGTCTAGGCCGGGCCATGGCTCAACGGCTGGAAACGGGACGGCGACGGATGGAGTCGCTGGCGGCGCAGCTGGAATCGCTCAGCCCGTTGAACATATTGGCACGCGGATATACGTTGACGCTCCAGGAAGCGGACGGCGCGGTGGTGCGTTCGACGAAACAGGTCCGGCGCGGCGACCGTCTGGTCACGCGCGTCGGCGACGGGCGCATCCTCAGCCGCGTCGAGGAAACGACAGGAAACAACCTAATCCCAACTCCATCGGACCCCCTTCGCCATGAACGAACCTAATTCGGACGCTCTTCCCTTCGAGGAAGCCCTGGTCGAGTTGGAACGCACGGTGCGCGACCTGGAGGACGGCAGCCTCGGCCTGGACGATTCGCTGGAGCGCTACGAGCGCGGCGTCGGCCTCATCAAAAGCTGTCACGCCCGGCTGCGTCAGGCCGAGCAGCGCATCTTGCTGCTGACCGGCGTGGACGACGACGGCCGGCCGGTGCTGCAACCGTTCCAGCATGAGGCGACCGCCGCAGTCAAGGCGGACGGCGTTCGCCGGGTGCGAAAGAAGCCCGACGAGCCGGCGTGACCCCGTCTTACAGCGCGTTTTCCGGTGCCGCATTGAACTCGGCGGAGAGCGCCGAGGAAAGACACGAAGGCATTTCGACTGCGCCTTTCTCCGCGTTCTCTGCGGTGAGATCGTGTGTTGATGGATAACCGGGAAGGTATTAGACTGGTCGTACGGACAGGTCCATTCAAGAGGCGCTTATGACTTCAATCAGCTTCTACGAGGCACGGACCCACTTCTCCGAACTTCTCGACCAGGTGGCCCGGGGCAAGACGGTCCTGATTACCCGGCGCGGCAAGCCTGCGGCCGTACTCAGCCCGCCCCCCACCGAAGCGGCCAGGGACGTCCGAGAGGTGCTTGGGGAGATGAAAGCTTTGCGGCGAGGCAACACCCTCGGCGAGGGTGCGTCGATCCGCGACCTGATCGACGAGGGCCGCCGTTTCTGAGGCGGGGCGAGTCGGCGAAAGGATGAGTGGGGATGAGCAAGAAGAAAGAGGCAAAGCCAAACCGCGAGCCTTCGTCTTGGATTGTTCGCTGACTGTGGCCTGGTTCTTTTAGGACGAGACGAACGCTTATGCGGAGGCGGTCGAAGACTCCCTGGAGGCGGCGATCGCGGTGGCGCCGATGCTGTGGCCGCTGGAAGTCGCCAACGCCTTGCTCCTCGGGGAGCGCCGCCGACGCGCGACCGAAGCCAAGACGGCCACGTTCTTGACCCTCCTTCAAGCTCTGCCGATCACGATCGACGACGAAACGGCGACCCGGGCGTGGCAGGAATCGTTGCATTTGGCGCGGCGCACCAGCCGTCGGTGTACGATGCGGCCTACCTGGAGTTGGCCCTGCGTCGCGGCCTGCCGCTGGCCACACTCGACGGCAGACTCAAAGCCGCCGCGGCCGCTGTTGGCATGGCGGAATTCACGCCGTGAGGACGGGTCCGGGAAAGGGGTCGAAAATGGGATGTCATATTGATCCTCGGAAGATCTAGATTGTCCTCCTTTCTTTCTCCCTTTTCTTTCTCGGCGGGATCAGCGCCTGCGGGTATGGGCGTGAACGTAGGTTCCGTCCTTGCGATAGTAATCGTGGACATAGACGCTGCCGCCGTGCGACCGATCGCGAGGCGGCCGGGCCAGGCCCAAGTCGCCAGGCGTCCACTGTGCGTCGTTTGCCGGGATTGCCGCTACGTCCTCCCGCTTCACGGCGATCTGGCTCAACTCTGTGTCGGAAGCCCTGGCCTGGTCCAGCGCCTTCTCGCCGTAGGCCGATACCCACCACCCGCCGTAGGAATCCTCCGCCGGCGCACCCGGAGAAAAAAAGCCAGCATTGACGGCGCGCCCCGGAGTGGGTAAATCGCTGGGTCAACCGGAGTACGACACCTCGGTTCGATGGATTGGCGCCTGACGCCGAGGTGGATCATGTCCGACGCGGCTGACCGTTCGACGCCCGTCTCTCTGGGACGCCGCATCACCTGCGACTTTCTGCATGCGGGAACGCAGGTTCCTCTCGTATCGATCCAGAAGACCATGGACCTGGGCGGACTGCTGGCGGCACGGCAAGCAGCACGGCCGCGACCGAGCTGGTGCGCCGTCTTTACCAAGGCGTTCGCCCGCGTCGTCGCCGCCCGGCCCGACCTGCGCAGGGCGTTCCTCACCTTCCCTTGCGAGCGTATCCATCATGAACCAGCCACGACGGCCGACATCGTCGTGGAGGCGCGCGTGGGGGATGAATCCGTCCTCATTACGGTCCCGCTGAAGCGACCGGAAGCCGCGCCCCTTCTGGAAATCGACCGCACGCTCTCCGCCTGCCGCGACGACCCGATCGGCCGCGTGCGCCGCTTCCGCCGCGCGTGATGCTGGCGCGATTCCCGGCCTTCGTCCGCCGCCGGGTCTGGTGGTGGCTGCTCAACGCCTCCGGCCGGACGCGCTCCCGCTATTTTGGGACGTTCGGGGTAACCACCGTCGGCAACTGGGGCGTCGAGTCGCTGCGGCCCATCGCCCCGTGGACCCTGCTGCTGCACTACGGCGTGATCGACTCGCAGGGCCGGATCACGATGCGCCTGACCTACGACCATCGCGTCCTCGACGGCTCCGGGCCGGCGACCGCGCTGGTCGAGATGGAGCGGATTCTGCAAACGGAAATCGTCGCGGAGCTGGACGCGCTGCGGGAAGGGGGGTCTGCGGCGGCCTAGCCCAAGGCCGACGACGGGGAAAGGCGATGGAGCTTGATTCTCATTTCTGGGCCGGCAAGCGCGTCTGCGTCACCGGTGGCACGGGCTTTCTCGGCTGGCACCTGCTGCGCCAGCTGCTGCCGCTGACGGGGCGCGTCCGCGTCCTGGGTCTGCGGCCGGCGTCGGAGGAATTGTGGGAACGGCTGCGGCCGCTTGACTGCGTGGTCGGCGACGTGCGCGACGGCGGCGCCGTCCGCCGGGCTGTCCGCGGCTGCGACGTGGTGTTTCACGCAGCGGGGCCGGTGACGCTGTGGGGCAAGGCCTTAAAGGCGATGCGGGACATCCATCTTTCCGGGATCCGGCAAGTCGTGGAGGCGCTGCCGGCCGGGGCACGGCTGGTTCACACGTCCAGCGTGGTCGCGGTCGGCGCTGCGGCCGGGAGCGAAGCGCTGACGGAGGAGTCGCGGTTCGATTTGCAGCGATTGAAGGTCGATTACGTCCACGCCAAGCGGGAGGCGGAGGCGGCGGCGCTGGCGGCGGCCGCGGCGGGGCGCGACGTGGTGGTGGTGAACCCTGCCTACCTGATCGGGCCGGAGGACTATGAGCGCTCGGCGATGGGCCGATTGTGCCTGCGCGGCTGGAAGGGCAAGCTGCCGCTGGTTCCGGCCGGCGCGTTGAATTTCGTGGACGTGCGCGACGCGGCGCGGGGCCACCTGCTGGCAGCGGAGCGCGGGCGGGCGGGGAGGCGCTACATCCTGGGCGGCGAGAACCTGACGTTCGCGGAATTCGCGGCCCGGCTGGCGGCCGTGCGCGGGCTGCCGCCGCCGCGGCGGCTGGTCCTGCCGGCGTGGGCGCAAACCATCGCGGCGTGGTACGCGGAGGTGCGCGCCCGCTTCATCGGCCGCGAACCGTACCCGTCGTTGCAGCACGCCCGGATGAACCGACGCCGCTGGTACTACTCGTCCGAGCGCGCCGGACGGAACTCGGCTACCACGCGCGGCCGGTCGAGGAATCGCTGCGCAATGCACACGAGTGGTTCTGCCGAATGGACTGGCTGCAGCCGGACGACGGCCGACCGCGATACGTTCCGCCGACGCGGCGGGCGGCGTGAGGGCCGCGCGCCCTATCCCTTCCGCCGTTTTTCAGCCCATGCCTCCCCCCCATCGACCTCCCTCCGATATAAACACCAAAGGAGAACCCCCGAGGGAGGGCGCGATGGACCAACACGGGTTCGGAGACTATACGGCCCTGGAGCGTCGCCTCCGGTCGCATGTGGAGACGCTGGCCGCCGCGCCGCGGCCTCCGGGGAGCGCGGAGCATCGGAACGCCCGGGAACACATTCGGACGCATCTGGACCGGGGCGGGTTCCAGGTGGACGCCGTCGCCTATGCGTCAGTGTTCGAGGCGCCCGGCGTGAACCTCCTCACGGCGCCGGTCCCGGCCGACGACGCCCTGCCGCTGGTCGTCATCGGCGCCCACTACGACTCGATCCCCGACTCGCCCGGCGCCGACGACAACGCCAGCGCCGTGGCCGCGCTCCTGGAGCTGGCGGCGTGGGTCGGCCCGCGGCTGGCGCAAGGCGGTCGGCCGACGGCGCGGCTGGTGCTCGCCGCCTACGACGAGGAGGAGTTCGGTCTCCTCGGCAGCGACCATCACAGCAGACAAATCCACCCGCCCATTAAGGGAATGATCTCCCTGGAGATGCTCGGCTACGCGGATCGCCGGCCCGGCAGCCAGCAGCTGCCGCCGCACCTCAAGGGGCTGTACCCCGACGTCGGCGACTTCATCGGCGTCGTCGGCAACGAGGAGTCCAAGCCGCTACTCGCGGCCGTCGCCGCCGGGCTGCGGCGCATCGACGGCCTGCCGGTGCAAAGCCTGGCCGTGCCGGGCGACGGAACGGCCCTGCCCGTGACGCGGCTGAGCGACCACGCCTCGTTCTGGGATCGCCGCCTGCCGGCGCTGATGATTACCGACACGTCCTTCTTCCGCAACCCCCACTACCATCAGCCGACCGACGCGCCGGCGACGCTCGATTACTCCTTCCTGGCGAAAGTGACGGCCGGCGTCTGTCTCGCGGTTTGGGACCTCCTGACGGGATAATCCCGATCGCTTGACGAAGCGGCGGCGGATCGGGTTTAATAAAGGACCAACCGCGTCCAGCAACCCCGGTGAGCAACCATGACCGAAGTGACGCACGAGCAGCTGCACGCCTATCTCGACGACGCCCTGACCGAATCGGAAATGGCGCGGGTGGAGCAGTCGCTGCGCGAATCCGATGCGCTGCGGCGTTCGCTGCGCCAGGCCATGCAGGAGCGCGACCGCGGCGAGCATTCGCTCGGCGCCATCTGGCGAAGGGAGCGGCTCACCTGTCCGACGCGCGAGGAGCTGACCAGCTACCTCTTCCAGGTGCTCGACGAGGCCCGGCAGGATTACATCGACTTTCATCTCCAGTCGGTCGGCTGCCCCTTCTGCACGGCCAACCTCGCCGACCTCCACGCCCGCCAGAAGGAGAGCGATCCGCAAGCCAAGGAACGCCGCAAGCGGATTCTTCACGTCCAGCGCGGGATATTTGCAGGTGTGCGCGATCCGAAGGCGTAAGCGGCTGGAGCTATACCGACCGCCATAAATTATGCCCAATCACGGCCCTTTGAGTTCTCTTTCTAAGGCGACCCCATGAGCGTAATCGGTCCTTCCCTCCTCCTGTGTCTGGTCCTGGTCGCGGACGGCGTGCCGGCCCCGAAGCTGCCGCTCGGCAAGGACACGACCTACGTCACCGGCCCGCTCGACAAGGACGGCTACATCGACTACGAGGCCGCCCTGAACGACCGCCTCGGCAAGGGCGTCACGCCGGAGAGGAACGCCAACGTCCTGATTTGGAAGGCCCTCGGGCCGACGCCCGAGCACGGCAAGCGGCTGCCGGCCGAGTACTTCAAACGGCTGGGCATGGAGGAGCCGCCAAAGGACGGCGTCTACTTCATTGACCTGCACGCCTACTTGAAGGACCAGCTCAAGCTCGACCCCAGCGAGTTCGGCGCGATCGAAGACCAACAGAAACGGGCCGGCCGGCGGCCCTGGGCGGCGAAGGACTACCCGCACATCGCCGCTTGGCTGGAGGCCAACGAGAAGCCGCTGGCCGTCGTAATCGAGGCGACGAAGCGGCCGGATTATTTCAACCCGCTTACCTCGCATTGGAAAGATGAGTCCGATCGGGACGATAGGCCCGGTTCGCTGCTGGGCGCCTTGACCCCGTGCGCGCGAAAGTGTCGGGAATTGGCCGTCGCCCTTGCCGCCCGCGCCATGCTGCGGGTGGAGAAGGGGAAATTCGACGAGGCCTGGCACGGACCTGCTCGCCTGTCATCGACTCGGCCGCCTCGTCGCCCGCAGCGGCAGCACTATCGAAGCCTTGGTCGGCATCGCCATCGACCAGATCGCGAGCAACGCCGATTTGGCATTTGTGGAGCGCGCCGACCTGACGGTCGAGCAGGACCAGGATCGCCTAAAGGATTTGCAAGGCCTTCCGCCGATGCCGCCGATGGCCGACAAAATCGACCTGGACGAGCGCTTCGAGTACCTCGACTCGGTGCAACTCATCCGCCGCGGCGGCTTGGGAATGCTGGACGCCCTTTCCGGTGGGCCGGTGCCCAAAAAGCCCAATGCGGAGGAGGAAAAGACCCTGGCCACGATCGACTGGGCGCCGGCGTTGCGCGACGGCAACCGCTGGTACGACCGGCTGGTCGCCGCCATGCGCCTCAAGGACCGGGCCGACCGGGAGAAGGAGTTCGACGAGATCGAGGAAGACGTCAAGGCGCAGAAGAAGAAGGTCCAAGAGCCGGCGAACCTCGCGAAAATCATTTCATTATGGTTGAACGCACCCGACAAGGGGACCGGCAAGGAGATAGGCGACATGCTCATCGTCCTCCTGATGCCCCCCGCCCGCAAGTTGCAGATCGCCTATGACCGCGACGAGCAGGTGCAGAGGAACGTGCGGATCGCCTTCGCTCTGGCCGCCTACCACCGCGACCACGGCAGTTACCCCGCGAAGCTGGACGACCTCGCCCCCAAGTACCTGGCGGCGGTCCCCGACGACCTCTTTTCCGGCAAGGCGCTCGTCTACCGTCCCACGGAGAAGGGCTACCTGTTCTACAGCGTCGGCGTCAACGGCAAGGATGAAGGAGGACGTTCGCGCGACGACGACCCGCCCGGCGACGACCTGCCCGTGTCCATGCCGTTGCCGGAGCTGAAACCCAAGATGTGACGGCCAAACGGGTCGGCCGTCGGGCGCCACGATCATTCGTACCGCAGCGCCTCAATCGGATCCAACCGCGACGCCTTCCACGCCGGATAGAACCCGAAGAAGACCCCAACGGCCGCCGAGACGGCGACCGCCAGCAGCACGATGAACGGCGAGATCACCAGCGGCCAGCTCAGGGCCGTCGCCAGCGCCGCGGCCGCCGCCAGGCCGGACGCCACGCCGATCACGCCGCCGATCACCGCCAGCACCATCGCCTCGATCAAAAATTGCGTCAGGATGTGCCCGCCCGTTGCGCCGACTGCCATGCGCAGGCCGATCTCGCGCGTCCGCTCCGTCACCGACACCAGCATGATGTTCATGATGCCGATGCCGCCCACCAGCAGCGACAGCGACGCGATCACCGCTACCAGCCCCTGCACCGCGTCGGCGATCACGTAAGCCAGCTGCGCCATCTCCTGTACCGTACTTACGTCGAAATCCTCCGACCCCTCCTTGACCCGGTGAGCGCGGCGCATGGCGGCCTCGATCGCCTTCTGGGCCGCGTCCAGGACGCTCTCGGATCGGGCCGCCGCCAGGATGGTGCTGACGTTGTCGTCGCCGGTCAGCTTTCGCTGCACCGTCGTGATCGGCGTGAAGATCTCGTCGTCCTGGTCGCTGCCGGCCGGGTTGCGGCCCTTGGCGGCCAGCACGCCGACGACGCGCAGCCGCAGCGCGTCGATGCGGATGGTCTGGCCGAGCGGGTCGGGATCGTTGGGGAAGAGTTTGGACCGCACCGTCTGGCCGATGACGCACACGTCGGCCGCCTCGACCGTCTCCTCCGGCGTGAAGAAGCGGCCCGACGTGGTCTTCCAGGCGCGAACTGTTTGCAGATCCGGAATGGTGCCATTGAGGAGGGTGGACCAGTTGGCGGAGTGGGAGACGGCGATGCGGTGGGTCAGTTCGACCTCGGCCACGGCGGTCAGGAAGGGGGCGGCCTGCTTGCGCACCAGGGCGGCGTCGTCGCGGGTCAGCGGCGTCGTGTCGGTGATGACGCCGGAGTGCGAGCGGGCGCCGGGCCGCACCACGATGAGGTTCTTGCCGACGCTGTCCATGCTCTCGTCGAGCTTCTGCTGGACGCCGTCGCCGGCCGACACCATGGCGATGACGGAGCCGATGCCGATGATGATGCCGAGACTGGTCAGGAACGACCGCCCTTTGTGGACCCGCAAGGCCCGCAGCGCGATGCGGAGAGTCGTGAACAGGCGCATCGCCAAAGCCCCATAGGACGGGGGCGATCTCTTCCCCTGAATGGCCCGCCTCGCTCGGAACGGGTCATCCCAACCACGCAAGGGGCACGGCCGGGGCGTCAGGCGTCCCAGAAACTTTCCGCCAGGCTCTCCAGCCAGCGGAACGTCTTCTCGACGGCCTTGCGCCGGCCGACCTTGAACTCGGGCGACGGCTTCAGCCCATCGACGCCGCGGTCGTACACCTCCAGATACTTCTCGTGCCACTGCCGAACCACGGCCGGCCGAGGCGGCTCGGCGTTGTAGCGCTCGCACAGGAGCGCCAAAAGCTCAACACTCGGCATGAAGAGCGTTTCGCCGTCCTCGTCCAGTTCCAGCCGCGCCTCGTCGCTGGCGACGGCGGTGATGGTGGCCGTCAACTGCATGGTCTGCATCGACAGGAAGTCCATCGCCCCGTCGTTGTCGAAATTGCCCACGTCCCAGGCCGACCAGGCGCTGCCCATATCATTCATGCTCCCGTAGTCCGTTGCGTGCGGACAGGGGTACACTAGGTCTCTCCGCTGACGAAGTCAACGCGGCTGGCCGACCATGCGAATCGCCTTCCATCTCCTCTGGCGTCCGCGGCGCGGCGGTCGTAGCATAACCGTGCTTTCCGTGAAAAGATTCCCCGGAGACGATCATGAAACTGCTCTGCGGTGCGTCCCTGGCCCTGGCGTTGACGTTGGCGATGACGGCCTCCGCCGCGGCCGAGGACGAGTTCCGGTATTCTCCCTACTACCCCATGCAAGTCGGCGCGACCTGGAGCTACAAGTCCGGCGACTCGAAGTTCACCCTCACGGTGAAGGAGCAGAAGCGGGTGGGGGCGAAGCGCTGGTTGTGCGCTCATGTCGAGACGATCCAGGATGGCAAGGTGGTCGGCTCGGAAGACGTGTCCGTGCAGGACGACGGCATCTACCGCGTCGCCACGGACGACAAGCCGATCGAGCCGGCGGTGCTGATCCTGAAGCTGCCGCCGGCCAGCGCCGCCTGGAACGTCAACTCCAAGGTGGAAGCGAAGAACGGCGGCGACAAGCAGGCGCTGAACGGCACCTGCACGGAAGCCGTAGCCGACACGGTTTCGGCGGGGGGAACGGATTACAACAACACGGTGGTCGTCTCCTGCCAGGATCTGGACGCCAACGGGGCGAAGTATTCCTTCAAGACCTATTTCGTCAAGGATGTCGGCATGGTCAAGCAGGAGATCACCTCCGGCGGCCTGACGACGACCATCGAGCTGGAGAAGGATGGATACAAATCCGGATCGAAATAGTTGGGATTGGTTAGCCGCGACGCGCAGCGGAGCGCGTGGGACGGAGCGCTCCGCTGCGCGTCGCGGCTAACCAATATCCGGCGGCAGCAGCCCCGCGGCTTCCAGGGCCGCGCGCATCTTCGGCGCTTTGTCCGGCGCCAGTCCCGACACCGGCGAGCGACACGGCCCGATCGACAGACCGAGCAGGTCCAGCGCCGCCTTCACGGCCCCCGGAGCCGTGCAGAGCGTCAGCGCCAGCCGCAGCGGGTTGAGGCGGAGCTGCGCCGCCTTCGACGCTTCCAGATCGCCGCGCCGGAAGGCGTTGTAGATCTCCGCCAGCAGCGCCGGCGCGATGTTGCCGGTGGCCGGCACCGCCCCCTTCGCCCCGAACATCAGGGCCGGGAAGATGAGCGTGTCGCGGCCCATCAGCACCGAAAAGCGATCCGGAACGACGCGAATCATCTCGTTGGTGCTCTGCAAATCGCCGCTGGAGTCCTTGATCGCTTGGATGTTCGGGATCTGAGCGAGGCGGGCGACGGTGTCCACGTCGATCTTGACGCCGCCGCACGTGCCGGGGTTGTTGTACAGGACGACGGGCAGCGACGTACTCTCGGCGATGCGCCGATAGTGGTCGAAGATTTCCTGCTGGGTGGGACTGATGAAGTAGGGCGTGATGACCGAGACGCCGTCGGCCCCCTCGCGCTCGGCCATGTGCGTCAGCCGCACGACTTCGCGCGTGGTTTCGGCGCCGGTCCCCGCATAGACGGGGACGCGCTTGTGGACGTGGGCGACGGCCGTGGCGATCACTTCCTGCTTTTCGCGCTCATCCAGCGCGTAGAACTCGCTGTTGGTGCCGAGGACGAAAACGCCGTGGACGCCGTGGGCGATGAGGTGGTCGAGGAACCAGCGCAGCCGCGGCAGATCGAGGTCCTCGTCGGGCCGCATCGGCGTGGCGACGGGCGGGATGATGCCGTGGATCATACAGGCGCCTCAAGGGGAGCGGCGGGGGCGAAAGAGCGGGAGTGTATGGGAATCGAACCCACAGAGAGCTTTGTTCAAACCCTCCACTGGTTTTGAAGACCAGGGCCAACACCAGTTGTGCAAACACTCCCAGCGATGCTAACCGTTGACTCCGCCCGACTTACGCCACACCCTTCTTGTGGGCTGAATAATCTTACCCCTTTCGCGAGGAAGGCCCGCCTGGCGCGGCAACCGAAGCTCCGGCAGAAGACGGTCGGGCAGTCCACCTACTGGTTCACCCGGACGGGCGGCGACACCTACTTCGGCAACGTCGAGGAGGTCACGGCGAAGCAGGCGCTGAAGCTCTTCGCCGCCCACCTGCTCAAGGTACGCAACGAGGACGTGAGCCACAAGAGGAAGGGCCTGACGGCCGGGGAACTCATGGACGAGTTCCTGGACTGGGTTCTGAAAAGCCGAGAGAAGTGCAGCTACAAGACGCGGCGCAACTACGGTAATCGGTTCGCGGCCTTTCGGGGTCGATGGCCTCTACCATCGCCCTGTGGCGACGAAGCAGCATGTCCCAGCCGTCTGCGGTGTCGAGGGGGGCGCGGCGGTCCCCCACAGGCGCACGGCCCGGCTCAGGTGCGGGCCGGCCTGGTCGGGGCGGCCGCCGACGCATTGACGGGACGGCAAGCGGTTTGTTCGGGTCGTCGGCGTCGGGGCCGGCGGGTCGGCTCTTCACTCCGCCTTGTTGTCCACGACGATCACGTCGATGTGCGTGACCTTCTCGCCCTCGCCGCGGCTGACCACGACCGTCACCACGGCCTCGGCGGTCTTCCGCTCCAGCAGCACGACCGGGGATGGCCGCGCCTCCCCCGCCTCGCCGTCTTTCGCCCCAGGCTGGCGCGAGTCATCGAGGATCCCGATGCGGATGCCGGGCCGGTTGCCGGGGTTGATGCCGACGCCCTCGCGGCCGAAGCCGGGGCAGAGCTTCTCTCGATACCAATTGGCGACCTTGACCGCGCCGTCGGCCGTCGCGTACTTTGCCGCGTGGACCCCCGGCCCGTCGAAGGCGTCGCCGAGCGGCTCGGCGCCGGGGTAGGCGTACTCCGACGCCGGCGCGGCGGCAGCCTTGCCCTTCGGCGGCCCGTCCGCCTTTTCGTCGGCCAGGATCTCAAACTCCACGGCCTTGGCGGTGGCCTTCCCCTCCCAGTAGCCGGCCTTCAGCCCGTCCGGCTTCGGCAGGGACTCGTACTCCACGGTCAGGAGCCACCGGCCCGGCGGCAGGCCGTCGGAGACGGAGTTGCCGCTCAGGGGGTTGGGGCCGACCAGCCGGAAGCCCGGCACGTCCATGCGGACGCCCTGGACGCCGAAGTCGGGCCGCTCCAGCCTGGCGGCGGCGTGGATGGTGTGGCTCTCCCCCGGCGCGAGTGTGACCAGCGCCGGACGCCGCACCTGGTCGCGGTTGTAGGGCCAGGTGTCCGAGACCTTCGGGGCGTCCGGGTGCCTCACGGTGAGCGTCATGGCGTCGTAGAACGCCAGCGGCGCGTCCGTCGCGTTGGTGATGCGCAGGCCGATATCGAGGTCGGACGCGCCGCCCACGGGCGGCACGCGGATCGGCTTGGTAGGCGCCGTCGCCTCGAAGTCCACGCCGGCCACGCGCACGGGTTCCGAACGCCGCTCGGCGGGGGCCGGCGCGTTGGCCTTGTCGCCCTCGGCCGGCGCGGGGACCGCGGCCGTCTGGTTTCGCCTCGCCGCCGCGGCCTGGTAGGCGAACACGCCGACCCCCGCCCCCGTTGTCAGGGCCGTCAGCACCAGGGCCGCCAGCGCGGCCCGCACCCACATCGCCATCGGAGTCACCCCTTTCGCCAGGGCGGCGACGGCCGCAGGAGCCGCCCCGCCCGCCACGGCGACCGCGGCGGCGTTCAGCGCCGCCGGGACCGCCGCCGTCAGTTCGCCCGCCGCCCCCGCCGCAACCACGGTGGCGCCGACCCCGCGGCGCAGCAGCCGCGCCCGCAGCCGCTCCCGCGCCTGTTGCAGGCGCTTGGCCACCGACCCGCGCGGGCAGCCCAGCTCGCGGGCGGCCTCCTCATGGGTGCGGCCCTCCACGTCGCACAGGACGATGGCCGCCCGGTCCTTCGCGGGTAGGCCATTCAGTTCCTCGTCCACCAGGCCCCGCAGTTCGCGCGCGGCCGCCTCCTCGGCCGGGTCGGCGCGGCCGGCCCCGGCGGTCGAACCGGCGTCAGCCAGCCCGCGCCGGCCCGCGTCTTGAGGGCCACGCGGCGGGCGACGCCATAGAGCCAGCCGCCCAGCGACTCGCCCCAGCGGATGGCGGACGGGGCGCGGGCCAGCACAAGGAAGGTGGCCTGGAAGGCGTCCTCCGCGTCGTGGGCGCCGCGCGTCAGCCGCCGGCAGACGCCGTAGACAATGGATGGGGGTAAGGTTTCAATCCGCCCCCGGCCCGATGGCCAGGGGAAACGACTAACATCTGACGCCCTGGTCGTCCTTGACCGGTTTCAATCCGCCCCCGGCCCGATGGCCAGGGGAAACGCCAGCAAGTGGCACTACAGCGGCAACTTCTGGTGGTTTCAATCCGCCCCCGGCCCGATGGCCAGGGGAAACGCCCCGCACGCGCCCCGACGCCACCGCGTTGTTGATGTTTCAATCCGCCCCCGGCCCGATGGCCAGGGGAAACGACCAGGGAGAATTGCCCGCCCGCCGGGGGGTACACGTTTCAATCCGCCCCCGGCCCGATGGCCAGGGGAAACCTTCTGCACCGCCTCCATACGGCCCGCCTCGATCAAGTTTCAATCCGCCCCCGGCCCGATGGCCAGGGGAAACGAGAAGCCCCTGCCCGCCCTGCTGTGGCGCAATATGTTTCAATCCGCCCCCGGCCCGATGGCCAGGGGAAACGCGATCCGCAACCCCAGCCTGACCGCCCAGCTGAGGTTTCAATCCGCCCCCGGCCCGATGGCCAGGGGAAACGCCGCCGGTCACGAAGATCAGGTCGAAGACCGAGTGTTTCAATCCGCCCCCGGCCCGATGGCCAGGGGAAACCGGCAGTGCCGACACTGATTCCTGTTCTTGGCGAAGCTTGTTTCAATCCGCCTCCGGCCCGATGGCCAGGGGAAACGTAACGGTCCCGAGTGGTGCGCCGCCAGGAACTTGGGTTTCAATCCGCCCCCGGCCCGATGGCCAGGGGAAACGGGGCCGACGACGACGATTTCATCGTCTTGGAGGAGTTTCAATCCGCCCCCGGCCCGATGGCCAGGGGAAACTCGACCCCGAAGTGTTCCTGCCCCTGACCCGCATGTTTCAATCCGCCCCCGGCCCGATGGCCAGGGGAAACGAGTACATGCCGTGATGTGCGAGTACGACGACTACTGTTTCAATCCGCCCCCGGCCCGATGGCCAGGGGAAACGTGACCCGGCAGCGCGAATGGATGATGAGAATGAAGTTTCAATCCGCCCCCGGCCCGATGGCCAGGGGAAACCCGCGCTCATTGTGGATCGCGATTATGTTGTAATCGTTTCAATCCGCCCCCGGCCCGATGGCCAGGGGAAACGTCCAGTGTCGTGCGGTACATGGTGGTGGGTCCATAGTTTCAATCCGCCCCCGGCCCGATGGCCAGGGGAAACCTTCGACCAGCTCATATCATTCCCGGCTCTCCGTGGTTTCAATCCGCCCCCGGCCCGATGGCCAGGGGAAACGATAGTGTGACGATGCCCACGGAGCCGGGGTACTGGTTTCAATCCGCCCCCGGCCCGATGGCCAGGGGAAACGAGCTTCCTACTCTGTGGTGATGAACCAAATGTCCGGTTTCAATCCGCCCCCGGCCCGATGGCCAGGGGAAACTTGCTCGCAGCTCCCCAGCTCCCCGGCGCCTCGTCGAGTTTCAATCCGCCCCCGGCCCGATGGCCAGGGGAAACTATGCGATATCACATACAGACACCGAGGCCAGCCTGTTTCAATCCGCCCCCGGCCCGATGGCCAGGGGAAACGATAGACTCAGTGCGGCGGCAAACCACCGACTACTGTTTCAATCCGCCCCCGGCCCGATGGCCAGGGGAAACCTTACTTCCGCGCGACAGCCGGAGCTTGTGCATCAGTTTCAATCCGCCCCCGGCCCGAAGGCCAGGGGAAACTACTCCTGGACGGAGTCCCATTACAACGTCATCAGTGTTTCAATCCGCCCCCGGCCCGATGGCCAGGGGAAACGGCTTGACCGCGTGCCGCAACCGCCGCTTGGGTTGTTTCAATCCGCCCCCGGCCCGAAGGCCAGGGGAAACGAGCGTGGATGCTTTCGACGGCTCTGATTCTACCGGTTTCAATCCGCCCCCGGCCCGATGGCCAGGGGAAACCAGGTGCTGATTCGTGCAAAATGCCCTGCGTAGGATGTTTCAATCCGCCCCCGGCCCGATGGCCAGGGGAAACGGAGGGATATTCACGCTCGTACTTGTCCCGTATCTGTTTCAATCCGCCCCCGGCCCGATGGCCAGGGGAAACAAGAGCAGCGCGAGAGACTGTGCATCCAGGGATGGTTTCAATCCGCCCCCGGCCCGATGGCCAGGGGAAACCCCGCCGAACACCAGACCCCCCGAGCTGGTCCCGTTTCAATCCGCCCCCGGCCCGATGGCCAGGGGAAACCTGTCTGGGAACGCCGCACTACGGCGCGTGGGAAGCGTTTCAATCCGCCCCCGGCCCGATGGCCAGGGGAAACCTCGCCGGCTGTCCGCTGGGCATCTTCGGCGAAGGGGTTTCAATCCGCCCCCGGCCCGATGGCCAGGGGAAACATCTACCCTCCAGAGTGTGCGTGAGGCTCATCCTGTTTCAATCCGCCCCCGGCCCGATGGCCAGGGGAAACGGCAGCGCCGCGTTCAACGCTCAACGCGCCGAGGTGTTTCAATCCGCCCCCGGCCCGATGGCCAGGGGAAACGTGGCCCCACCGTCAAGCGCGGCGGTGGTTGAGCGGTTTCAATCCGCCCCCGGCCCGATGGCCAGGGGAAACGGCGCGTGGGAAGCGGCGTGGATGTGGTTTCGCCTGTTTCAATCCGCCCCCGGCCCGATGGCCAGGGGAAACTCCGTTTCACGCTGACCAGCGGCCAGGAGGGCAAGTTTCAATCCGCCCCCGGCCCGATGGCCAGGGGAAACTCCGGGACGCCCGACACGGCCCCGGCCCTGGCGCTGTTTCAATCCGCCCCCGGCCCGATGGCCAGGGGAAACCTCGGCGGTCTCTCCCGTCCGCATGACGGAGATCCTGGTTTCAATCCGCCCCCGGCCCGATGGCCAGGGGAAACGTACGCGCTGCGCCTCCATAGCACGTTCCGTGCCGGTTTCAATCCGCCCCCGGCCCGATGGCCAGGGGAAACGAGGTAGGCCTCGCCGAGGTAGGCTCCGCTGAGGTTGTTTCAATCCGCCCCCGGCCCGATGGCCAGGGGAAACGAGGGGGAAGCCGGGATGGGCCGCCAGCAGATAGTTTCAATCCGCCCCCGGCCCGATGGCCAGGGGAAACCTGTTGCTGGTGCGGATCCTCGACTGGCTCGCCGAGTTTCAATCCGCCCCCGGCCCGATGGCCAGGGGAAACGGCTTTCCAATCGCGGAGGTCAAAGGTGGAGGTCGGGTTTCAATCCGCCCCCGGCCCGATGGCCAGGGGAAACCTGATCGTGGTCTGGCAATTGACGGCAACGCCTGGAGTTTCAATCCGCCCCCGGCCCGATGGCCGGGGGAAACCACGGCCGGCGTTCCGGTCTGGTACAGTCCGATGTAGTTTCAATCCGCCCCCGGCCCGATGGCCAGGGGAAACGAGACACCTCGTTGCGGCTAGCGGTCTCCGGCCCGAGGTTTCAATCCGCCCCCGGCCCGATGGCCAGGGGAAACCTTCAGCAGTGTGGCAGGGAGAGGCTGGAAAAGAACAAGTTTCAATCCGCCCCCGGCCCGATGGCCAGGGGAAACCTCCGTGATCGTGGTGGACACGGTGAATGAGATTGAGGTTTCAATCCGCCCCCGGCCCGATGGCCAGGGGAAACGCCGCGGCCCCAGCAAATCGGGGATCCTCATTTGTTTCAATCCGCCCCCGGCCCGATGGCCAGGGGAAACGCGAGCGACCCCAGCCGACCCCCACCTCGACGACCTGTTTCAATCCGCCCCCGGCCCGATGGCCAGGGGAAACAACGAGCGACCCCAGCCGACCCCCACCTCGACGACCTGTTTCAATCCGCCCCCGGCCCGATGGCGAGGGGAAACTTCGTCCCCCACGCCGCGAGGGCGGCCTCCATCTTGTTTCAATCCGCCCCCGGCCCGATGGCCAGGGGAAACATCGTGACGATCACGTGACAGGGCGATTGCAGGATGTTTCAATCCGCCCCCGGCCCGATGGCCAGGGGAAACAGCGCGGTCGCGGTCCCGGCCCCGCCGACGAGGAAATCGTTTCAATCCGCCCCCGGCCCGATGGCCAGGGGAAACCCGAGACAGTGAGGAGACAGAACTCCACATCTATGGTGTTTCAATCCGCCCCCGGCCCGATGGCCAGGGGAAACATGCCGCCCGGCCGGACGACGCCGTGCCGGCGACGCCTGGTTTCAATCCGCCCCCGGCCCGATGGCCAGGGGAAACGCTGCCCAAGGCGCCGCTCATCTCCGTGGACGCCGTGTTTCAATCCGCCCCCGGCCCGATGGCCAGGGGAAACGACTGGTCCACGGCCATCGATTTTCGTCTTGATCGTGTTTCAATCCGCCCCCGGCCCGATGGCCAGGGGAAACCGGCCGAGGCGACTGACCGCAGTCGCGGCTATCGAGTTTCAATCCGCCCCCGGCCCGATGGCCAGGGGAAACTCAGGTCGCTGCGATCAGCGACAGCGCATGTCCTGTTTCAATCCGCCCCCGGCCCGATGGCCAGGGGAAACGCGATCGCTTGCCGGATCGTGCGATGTTTCAATCCGCCCGGCCCGATGGCCGGGGAAACTAGTACCGCCATCCCGCGGATTGCGTTTCAATCCGCCCCCGGCCCGATGGCCAGGGGAAACGACTGTCCACTGCGCTAACTGTGTTTCAATCCGCCCCCGGCCCGATGGCCAGGGGAAACTACGCGTGGACGCTGCTGCATCGTTTCAATCCGCCCCCGGCCCGATGGCCAGGGGAAACAGTTGTCCTTGCAACTGTCGTCCAGACAAGCACTTGGAGGGGCTCTTCCGCGGACGGCTTCCACGGGCGACCTCTCTGATCGGATGCTTGCAGCTCACGGCGACGGAACTCCTGTTCAAACACTGCCTTGCGTCCCTCGCGGACCCTCCGGCCTTTTCGCCATCACTCCAGGTCCGCGGATGTCCCTTTATACTACCAGCGGGCCGTCCAAATCCCAGGGCAAATCCACCCCATGATGTTCGAGTCGTACATCGGCGTCCAGAAAGTAAAAGCGCAATGAGTCCTGGGCGGAGTCGATCTCCTCCAACAGCCGCTGGCGCAGCACCACCCAATCGGTCGCCCCCACCTGACACTCGAACACCGACTTCTGCACCCGCTGTCCATAGTCCTGGCACGCCTGCGCCACCCGCCGCAGCCTTCGCGCACCGCCGTCGTCCCGCGTACACACGTCATACGCAATGAGCACCTTCATGGGTCGCCTCCAACTCTCCCCTCAGTTCCTCAAGATGCACGGCACATAGCCCGGCAAGTCGCCGCGCAGGCGCCGCGCCGCGATGCGCGCCTGTAGGAACGGCAGCCGGCCGACCGGGACCTTCTGGTCCAGAAGCTGGTGCGTGACCTCCTCTCGCTTCCGCTGCTGGTAGGCGGCCAGCACGGCTCGCCGAGTGGCCTCGTCCATGGACACCGCCCCGCCCTCCCGCGTCACGAACCCGGAGGGCTTCACCTGTTGCCGGTTGACCAGGGCCAGGGCGAGCCGGTCGGCAAGGAGCGGGCGGAACTCCTCCATCAGGTCGAGCGCGAAGCCGGGACGGCCCGGACGGTCGGTGTGCAGGAAGCCGACGCTCGGATCAAGCCCCGCCGCCGCGGCCGCCGCCGTGCAGTCCGCCAGGACGAGGGCGTACAGGAACGACAGCAAGGCGTTCATCGGATCGAGCGGCGGCCGACGCGTCCGGCCGTTGAGGCGGAAGGCGTCGCGGTTCTGGCGGACCATCGCCGGGAACGCCTCGAAGTAGACGCGGGCGGCGTCGCCCTCATGCCCGCGGATCGAGTCCACGTCGTCGGCCCGGCCGATCGCGGGCAGGGCGTCCGCGAGGCGGACGGCCGCCGCCGACAGGGCCGCCTGGTCCTCGGGCCGGTCGGATTCCCGTCCCGCCCGCAGGAGCAGGTTCCGCGCGTTGTGGACCTTGCCGGCGACGAGGGCGCGGGCGATCTCGGCGCGCCGCTCCGGTCGGTCGGCCCAACGGTATTGCTCGCGCCGGACAAGGACGTTGCCGGACGCCGGGGCGTCCACCCGGCACAGCAGCCGGCCGGACTCGGTCAGGAAGTTGACGGCCACGCCCCGCTCGGCGCAGAGGGCCATGACGGCCGGCGTGACCCGCACGCCGCCGAAGACGGCCACCGACTCCAGCTGGTGGATGGGGACGACAAGTCGCGTCTGCCGTTCGGCGACGACGCGGATGGTGAGGTGGTCCCGGTGCAGGGCGGCCGCACGGGTGACCACGTAAAGGGTGTTGAGTTGAACTTCCACGGTTTCAATCCGCCCCGGGTCGATGGGCCGGGGAATGCGGCCTCCTAAAGGGAATCGGCCGGGACCTGGAACAATGCGGCGACGGCCCGCTGCCAACGGGCCGGGGCGGCGACCAGCTCCGGCAGGCACAGGCCGCGCACGGAGTATTGTCTACATTTGGGGTGGACGATGGGCGGCGGGGTGGCTCCGGCCGCGAGGAGGGCGTGGAGGCGGACGGCCGCGTCCTCCGTCCGGCGTCGGAGGTCGGCGTCGAAGAGGACCTCGCGCCGCCGCCGCGACTGAACGTGGAACACGGCGCCGGCCGGGATCGGGACGCCGAGCATCTCCTCCAGGCAGAGGGCCTGGGCGCAGAGCTGGACCTCGTCGTTGTCCCACTTGCGGCGTTTCCCTCGTTTGTATTCGACCGGGTACGGCGTTTCCGTCCCGCCGGCTTGTCCGGGGCGGAACTCGACGAGGTCAGCGACGCCGAGCAGGCGCAGACGGCGGCTGACGAGCCACAGACCGCGGGCGGTGCGGAACGGTGCCTCGTCGCCGTCGCGCTCGGCGTGGACGCGGCGGTGGTCGAGCGTGCCGGCGGTGGTGTGGACGTTGTCGTGCCACAGGCCCTCGATGCGATGCAGGGCGCAGCGGCGCGGGCAGAAGAGAAGGTCGTTCAACGCCGACAGCGGCGGGTAGTCGTCGCCGGCGTCCGGGGCCAGTGTAGGTTGGGCAATTGTCATGCGCTTACCCCTGGGCGTCCACGATCCTGTTCAATTCGACGCCCTTCTTGAGCAATTCAGTTTCCTGGCCGCGCCACCCGTCGATCAGTTCGTACTCGCCGAACCCGGCAGGGTAACTCCGCCTGTTCGCGGAGTCTGCCGATTTCCACTTGAAACTCACCTTCTCGAACAGCTTGTGTGCGTGTTCGCATCCGAGTTGCTGCTCCCGGCGGTTCTGGGCGGCGTTGCTTTCACCTTGCGTGCCGATGTGGTTGAAGTCGTATACGGCCCGCACGATCATCTCTGCCCGAGCGGCTGACGAGTCGTCCCGGAACAGGTGGGCCAGCGCATCGAAGAACACCCGCAGGTCGGCGTCATCGAACCCTGTGCGGTCAGCGAACATCGGCGACACAAACGCCTTGGCACGGTACAGCGCATAGGAGACGATGTGCTTGTTGCCCATCGTTCGCTCCTTGGCCGCATCTTCCTCTTTGGTAACCGCGCACCGGGTTACAGTGATCTCCTGGTTCGGGATCGGGTCGAGCGACATGCCGAATGTGAACTGGACCGGCCCGCGGACTTGTCCGTACGCCGACCCCTTCAGCACGTCCTCTCCGGTGGACAGGACGCCGCCGAACGCCCTGACATCGTAAAACTTCCGGCACAACCACCGCATCGCGTGTTCGGCCCGTTCGCTATCGGTGGCACCCGCTGTGAGTTGTTTCGCGCGTTCTTCCAGGGATATGGCCTCCTGCTTCAATGCCTCGGCACGGTCCTTCTGCGTTTTGGCATCCTTCTTGAGTTGCTTGGCCCGCTTCTTGAGTTCCGCAGCTTCCTTCTTTCGTGTCGGGTCGATGATGGTGAGCCCCGCAGCCGCAGTGGCCTGTTCGATCCCGGTCTCGATCTCCCGGTTCAGGACGTTGCCCTGTTGCACCAGGATGTCGAATCGGTTACCTGCATCCCCGTTCGGCTGAGGGGCGAACTGTGAGACGAAATTCCGCACCTTCCGCTTGAGGCACACGTCGGACACCAACCCCCTGCCGGTGTTCGGTTCGATTCGTGGCATATTCCCGGCATCGGGGTTTCCGTTCGGGTTGCCGTTTTGTACGTCGAAGAAGATCAGGATGTCGTGGCGGTTGATCGGCATGACAATAAGCTCCTTTGGTGTGGTGAGATCACTGCGTGAACGCGCGGTTCACAAGGTTTATAAGGTCGGCATAGCCGTATTTCTCCGCGATCCGTTTGGCCTCGTTGAACGACTCGGTCGCACCCGCTGGCTCGCTGTCGCGCTTGGTCTTGGCGTCGCGGACCAAATACTTGATCAGCCCTTCGATGCGGTCATGCGTTCGCTGCTGATAGAACCCGAGGGCGAACCGCCCTTGGGCTTCGAGCGACAGTTGCCGGGGGAACTCCGGGCTGCCGTCCGCACGGGTAGAGTGCTTGAGCAACGCCAGAATTTCGTCGATCCTGCTCCGAAACGCCTCGGCTTGCTTGCGACCTTTGTCGCCCTTCTGGTCCAGCTTTCGGAGATGGTGATAGTGGAGTTTGCAGAGCGTCGGGAATGCCGTCGCCGGGGCGGACGACGCCTCACCATAGTAGCGCTCCACGATCCCTGGTCCCTTCAACCCGCCACCCTCGGACTCGTCGGCGTCGCTCTTGTGGGCGGCTTTTTGCAGTTTGGAGAAGACCATCAGCAGCCGACCCAAGGTGTAGGCCGGGTCGTCGGTGTCGGCGAGGTGCGCCTTGGGCATAAAGCCTCCTGTGGGATTGCGGGCGAGGATCAGTTTGATTAACGCGAACCGGGACTGGCTGTAGGGAAACTTCGGCTTCTTTTCGGAGTCTGTAACAAGCGCCGAGCGGAAGACGGCCAGTACCGGCTCGAGTAGATGGAGAGGCGGGTTCCCTCTCCGGGCGCTCACTGGCGTGAGCGCGCTCCTGTACAACTCGTTCACGACCAGATCGAAGCGCTGTTTGTATTGGTTCGACGGTTTCCCAACCGGCGGTTTAAGTGCGTTCGCAGCAAATGCGTGGATCCGGTAAGGCCGGCCTCGGGTTTCAAGCGAGGGCGGCGTGATCTCCAAGTCACCGAACCAGGCGGCAAGGCTCTCGATCGCGATGGCGAGGGGAACCCGGAGCCAGTCGCGGACCATTACCCGACCGCCGTTCGCGGACAGGGCCACGCTCATGAACTGTTCGCTTTTTGCGAGCGCGACATTGATCCCCGAAAACGGCTCTTTTAGGAAGTCCGCGACCGCTTTGGCACCGCCCACCCCGAGAAGGCTGAACTTGTTCCCGACGGGTTTGGTCTGCTTCTCAGTCCAAAAACAAAAGCGCCCCGTAAGAACCCGGATGCTGGTGTCGGCGGAACGGAGAAGGTGTTCGAGGGCGAGGGCATACGACGCGGAGGCGTCGATGGAAACGCTGGCGTTCCCTCCGTCCTTGAACCCAAACGAGCAAAACGCTGGTGCCCCACAGGAGAAGAACGACGCGCCCTTCGGCGGTGCTCCCGGAATCTTGATTTCGGGTTTGTGCATCGCGGCCACACGCACACCGGTTTCGCCGGTGACGAGGCACAGCGAAGGCTGATCCACTCCAAGGTGGAGATCGCTGACTTCTTCGTGAAACGCCCGCATGTATTCTGCCGACCAGTCAATCCAAAGCGGGTCCGCCCGATCGTCCACAGCCAAGACGCGCCCCCCGACCGCGAATCCGACTGTGTTTCCCTTGGCCAGTGGAAATGGCTCTCCGCCTCCGACTAACAGCGCTGCCGGCTCCGACTTGGCGTTCCGAACCTTGGGGTTGGTCCACAACACGAGCCAGCGACGGGCGGTCGCAAGATACGTCCGACGGAAGGCGAGGATCGCCTGGAGCCGCGAATCCGAGCGGCCTGCGCTCTGGAGTCGTTTGTCCGCTTCCTCGGCCCACCGCCAGAACATCTGGAACTGGCGCACCGCGTCGGGAACCCTTCCGGCGTTCTCGGGGTGCGGTTCCAGGGTGTCCTTATTCACTCCCAAAACGACGTGAGCCGGATCCGCAAGGTACTGGGCCTTGGTGTTGTTCTTCTCGCCGGGGAAGCGGGGCAGCAGCAACTCGCGGCCGGGTTGATCCTTGGTCTCATCGTTCACGATCACTGGGGTGGTCAGCAGGTCGAAGCCGGCGCCGCGCGGGAATCCGTCCGCATTTAGCGGTATAAGCAAATGAATAGTCCGTGGTCGGAACGGCAGTTCGGCCAGCAGATTCCGTTCGGCGGCGTACTTCTGTAGCGCTTGCAGGAGCATTGTCATATCCTTCCAGTGGCAGGGCGGATCAGCCTCACCCGATCAGGGTGACAGTCCATCCACCCGTTCTTAATCTGAGCCTCGAAGAACACCGGTTGCGGCTTGACGTGGCGATCTGTCCGCCGCTTCGCCGGATCGAACACGTCATACAACATCAGCCCGAGCTCCTCGGTCAGGCCGTTCTCCACCAGTGGCCTCACCTCGACCAACTCGAAGCAGGCGGCGAACTCCCGGCACCCTAGGGCTGGCCGGTGGGCGCACTTCCCCTTTGCCGCTCGCCACATTACCTGATCGACGTACTTCGGCACGTTGTCCTGTTGTGGATCATGTCTTTCGGTGAGCCGAACTTCGGCGTTGAAGACGTATTCCACGTCCATGAGAGCGAGCATGTTCCGCTGGGCTAGGTCTTTTCCTCCGCCGCCGGCCCGGATCGGTTCTGGCGATTCCTTCCCGGCCATCCACCGCTTGGCTGCGTCGATGCTTACCACCTTTTCCACCTCGTTCCGCCGGAAGGAGAACCACCGGCCAGCCCGGACGACCGTGATCGAGTCGATCACATAGTACATCTCCGGCTCCCAATAGATCGCTTCCAGCACGCCCCGAGCAGCCGATGGCGTCGGTACGCGGTAGCTCACGCGCTCAACCTTCATTTCCGGTCTGGTAAAGCAGGCGAATTCGCCCCACACCCGAATCGAAATCAAGGAGTTCATTTCCCCTCCTTTATGTCGAACTGGAGGAAATCGTCCGGTGACAACCCCCGGATCACGACCCCGAGACGGCGATCATACGCCGATTCGTTCAGAAGCAAGGCTCCGTCAGGATCGACTAGCGGTCGCACTGCCCCGATCTCTTCAAGTTCGCGGAGATCGTTGGCTCGAATGTTGACCGTGTATCTCTGAAGTCGCCTGATGTCGGAACGGTCGAATGCGCCCTTTCGCTCGATCTGCCGAATCAACTTTTTCGCCCCCTTGTACGGTACGATCACCGGCGTCCCTCCGTCGGCGATCACCCGCGCGAGGGCGGCGACTTCGCGGTACTGTCTGTTGACTCGCTTTGCCTGGATACCGTGGGCGTCGCAATTGGCGATCCCGTAGAGTTCCGTGAAGTATCGGGCGAACACCTCTGGATCGGTGGCGAGTTGTTCGCTCCTACACTCCCCGAGGTAGGTCTGCGCCTTTCCCGTCGCGGTCTTGTATAGCCCCTTCGGCAGACCTTCGTCGGCCGGCTGGAATATGACCACCTCCCCGCGGGTTGGCCGGCCGCTGGCATCTAGTAGCTTCCCTTCCCGGTTGCACCTACCAGCGGCTTGGACGATGGAATCGAGCGGCCCCAAGGCACGGAAGACCCGCGGGAAATCCACATCGACTCCGGCTTCGATCGCCTGGGTGCTGACAAGCCAGCACGGTAGTCCATCCCTGAGCCGCGCTCGGACAGTTCCGGGGGCTGGGTTCTCGAGGCGTCCCAGCACATTGAGCCGGTGTTCGGCACACATGGCGGACGACAAGTGAATAACGGCCTCCTTATCCGTGACCGTGGCCCGCAACTTCTCCCACACTTCGCGTGCGTGCCGTCGGGTGTTTAACACGCAGAGACCCTGGGTGTGGCCGGATTCAGTCAACCGAGTGGTTAGCGCGTTCCAATCCCAGGGGGCTCTAGCTCGACCCGGTAGTTCACCCGCAGGAGTGACTCAAACGCTTCGGTCACAAGGTCGCTCGGCAGAATGGATTTCAACTCCCCCGGCTTCATCCCTTCCGTCAAGCCGATCCCGTGCTGGAATGCGGGCTGGGTTGCGGTGCTGAATACGATGCTGCACCCGAACGTATCGACTAACTCCCGGAACACACTGACCAACGGATTCAGGATATGGGTCGGCAGCGCCTGGGCTTCGTCGAACAAGATGGCGCTCCGGGCTACATTGTGCAATTTCCGGCACCGTCGTGGAGAGGATTCGAGTAGCGTTTCCAGGAACTGCACCGAGGTAGTCACGATGATCGGGGCGTCCCAATTTTCGGTAGCCAGTTCGGCGGCGGAGCGGCGGGGCGGTTCCTCAGCGGTCCCCTTTACTTCCTGTTCCCCGACGGCTGAGTGATGCTCGACCACGGTTTCCGCGCCAAGGATCTTCCGATACTCCCGTGCGTTCTGCTCGATGATCGACAGGTACGGGATGACGACGATCACGCGCCGCAGGCGGTGCTTCCGAGCGTGCGCCAAAGCGAACGCCATTCCCGACATCGTTTTCCCACCGCCGGTGGGGACTGTCAATTCAAAAAACCCGCCTTCCTGCTCTCCGGCGATCGTGCATTCGTCGTAGATGCGGTTGCGGAGACGCAGCAAGGCGAAGTCGGTCTTCCCCTCCTTCGCCTTGCGCGCCTTGTCCTCCCTTGCATGGTGCAATTTTTTCAGCAGCTGCTCCGCCAATTGATCCTTATCGAGTCGGCGTCCGTCTGGGCGTTCGCCGGTGGTGACTCGCTCGGTCTCCAGACGGTCGGCATCGACGAGGGCCGAAAACAAGGTGCGTGTCCAGAACTCCCACCAAAGCTCGCTCGGTGCGTCTTTCTCAGCGAATGGGTCGGGCAGTTCCCTGTCCGGGAACTTGGGGACTTCCCCTCGCGCCTCCGGCAGGATGCGGGCGAGGTCGGCCTTCAACTGGGATCCTTCGTGCGCCAGTTTTTGGGCCAGCCCATTCAGTCCGTCGCGGTCATGCAGGCTGGCGTGGTGGCCAGCAATCGCGAATGCAATTGAAAGGTTGTCCATAAGGAACGCCGCATATGCCGCCCCGTAGATGGCGTGCGGGACGGAAGTGGTCGGCCGTTCTGCGGCGGAGTCCTCCAGGTACTGCTGCCACTCCGGCTGATACTTGCCAAGGTCATGCAACAGCCCAGCGGCTCCGGCCGCGGCGGCGAGGCCTTCCCGCACGACCAGATTGTCTTCCCGTTCCGGCAGCGCCTCCAGCGCGAACCGCTCCGCCCGTTTCGCCACGTGATGCAGGTGGTCAGCCAGTAATTCCCACCCGTCAGGCGGCTTCTTCGGCCCCTTCCCGGGCGGCGAGTGTGCGTAATACGGCTTTGTCATGGCGGACCTCCTGTGAAATGGGAAACCGCAGGGAGCGGCGAGGCTTCAACACGACAACGAGCGAGCAGGGCCACCCGTTCGAGATGTTCCCGTAGGGGCTGCCAGTCCTGGCCGGTCGTGGACAACCCGGTGTGTGCTTAGAAGGCGGTCATGGCATCCCCTTGACGGATCAGGCAACGCCGGATTGTTGCGTCGCCCCGGCCGGAATGCAAGGTTGGTAGGCCACAATCCGCCGGGCCGTTCCGTACGAGTGCATGAAAGCCGGTCGTCCATCGAGCTGTCCGTGTCGCCGGGTGCCCCTGCTGCGAGCGAACGATAGGTGCGTGTGCGTCAGTCCACGTACTTCAAAGCCGCCTTCCGGCGATCCGTGGCACGCGCATTGCTGCGATAGGAAGCGGTGGATCGGTTGCAACGCAATTCCGCATGGCGCGGAGAGGGTCGGTATGTCTACCCTTGTGCGAAATGTTCCCTGCGGTTGCTGTGGGAAGGCCCACCTCTTCTGCGACCCCGATCGCTCAAGCCGTTCCGTCTCGGGGACGTACACGTTCACTTGCCCGGAAAACGGGAAGTACGTCACCACCCGCTTCATTGCGGCGGCGGAGGCGTCCGCCGAGTGTCCGAAAGAAGCGGTGCTGCTGAAGCGCGTCACAACGCTCGGGGATCGTTGACCTCGCTCAATCCAGACCGCCATGCCTTAAGGCGCAGCGGCCCGTCTTGATTTCCGCGAAATTCTATCCCAAATCGGGAGATTCCGTCAAAACGTGACTAAGATTCCTGGACCCCACGCGCCGGCCGTTTGTGGGCTATCCAGCGGGAAGGCCCAAGAGGAGTCCGTTCCTAATCCGGCAATTCCCGGAAGACGTGTTCCCATTGCGGCGCACACGCGCGAATATGGGCAGGAGGGCCGGATCGAACTGACCCTCGCAACCCTTGGCAATCACCTCGCAAGCGGCGGCGTGCGAGAGGGCGGGTTTGTAGACCCGACGGGAGCGCAGGGCGTCGTAGACGTCGGCGAGGGCCGTGATGCGGGCGGCCAAGGGGATGGTCGTGCCCGCCAGCCGATCCGGGTAGCCGGCGCCGTCGTAGCGCTCGTGGTGGTGGCCCACGATATCGACCGCCATCTGCAAGAACGCCGGCGAGAAGCCCTGCCGAATCGTCATCGCCGCCAGGGTGTCCCGGCCCGCGTTGGTGTGCCGCTGCATGATGAGGCGCTCGTCCACGCCCAGCTTCCCCGGCTTGAGTAGGATGTGGTCCGGGACGATCGCCTTGCCGATGTCGTGGAGCGGCACGCAGCTCACCAGCATGTTGATAAAGTTCTCGTCGATCTGGCCGGCGAACACAGGGGAACAAGACGCCTCCTCCGCGAGACAACGGCAGTAGCGCTGCATGCGGATCAGGTGTTCGCCGGTTTCGCTGTCGCGATACTCGACGAGCTTGGAAAGGGCCAGGACGAGGCCGTTGCGAACCTGCACCAGGCTGTGATTCCCGTCGTTGACCTTGTCTTCCAGCTCGCGGTTCAACGTCCGCAGGTGGTGGTTAAGCAAGTCCGAGCGGTCCTGGGCGTCCTTGAAGCGGAGCGAGGCTTTGATGCGGGCCTCCAGCTGCACGATGCTGAACGGTTTGGACAGGTAGTCGTCGGCGCCGGCCAGCAGCAGCTCGGCCATGTCGTCCGCCGAGGCGCGGCCGGAAAACATGATGACCTTGAGGTGCGGGCACGGCGGGGCCTGCGCAGACGCCGGAGGACCTCCCGGCCGCTCATCCGCGGCATGTCGATGTCGAGCAGCACCAGGTCGTAGCGGCGGGCGCCCAGGGCCTCCAGGGCGGGCGCCCCGTCCTCCGCCTGGTCGCAGACGAGCGTATCGGACTGCAACAGGGACTGGCAGAGTTCCCGGACGTCCGGGTCGTCGTCCACGATCAATACGCGGTGCGTCCCGGCGCCGTCCGGCCCCGTGCCCCGAGGCGTCGGCCGCTGGAAGACGGCGAGCGGCCCCGACAGAGGGCCGCAGTACTCGGGTATTTCCGGTTTCAGGTAGGGGCGCAGCGCTTCCATGACGGCCTGCGGCGTCGCATACCGGTCCTCCGGCCTTTGCGCCATCATGCGGGTCAGGAGGGCGTCGAAGGCGACCGGCAGGTCGGGACGTTGATCCCGAACCGACGGCGGCTGTTCGGTCATGCGCTGGGCCAGAGCGTCGGCCAGGTTGTCCCGCGTCGGGAACGGCAGCTTACCGGTGAGGCACCAGAAGAGAACGCCGCCCAGGCCGTAGATGTCCGCACGGATATCGACCGAGCTGGAGTCGCGGGCCTGCTCCGGCGCGAGATAATCGATCGACCCCAAAAGGACGCCGGGGTTGGTCATGCGGTCGCACGTCAGGCGCCAGGCCGAAGTCCAGCAGCTTGGCCTGGCCTTCGGGGGTGAGCTGGACGTTGGAAGGTTTGATGTCGCGGTGGACCAGCCCGTGCTTGTGCGCTTCCGCCAGGGCGTCGGCTATCTGGTAGGCCACGTCGCACGCCCGGATCAGGGGCAGGGGCCCCTTGGAGGTTATCAGATTTTCGAGGTCCTGCCCCGGCACGTATTCCATCACGAAGTAATGCACGGTCGGCACGTGGACGGAAGGCCCGGCGGTCTCGCCGACGTCGAGGGCGGCCACGACGTTCGGGTGCCGCAACCGGGCCACGGCGCGGATCTCGCGGGAGAACCGCTGCAGAGTGCGGGGTCCTGGTAGAGCGACGTGTGAAGCACCTTGATGGCGACCAGCCGGCGCAGGCGGATGTGTTCGGCCTTGAAGACGGAGCCCATGCCGCCGGTCCCCAGGTGGTCGAGCACGCGGTAGTTGCCTAGCACCAGCCCAAAACTCGGGCCGCGATCCAGGCAAGAGGCCTGGTACTCGGTCAGGAGGTCGTGCTGGATCAGGAGGGCGAGTAGGACTTCCGGCTTGTCGCAGCGAATGAGCTGGGATTGCACCTCGTCGGGCAGGGTCTCCCAGTCCTCCGATAGGACCACTCCGGACCCCAGCAGGCCCTCAAGCGTGACCCGGACGGACGTCTTCTGCTCGGCACGGGTCAGGCGCCGCCCCGCCGGGTCCAGGGACGTGTCAACGGGGCGAATGGTCATGATCCGGACAGGGACTCGACTCATGGAAGGCCCATCCGACCGTGGGGAGTGAAGACGAATCGCGGGTATCGGACCTTTCTCTCCGTCCGGCTTTCACGGCGCCAGCTGACGGAACTTCGGATCGTCGCGGAGCGCCGTCAGATCGGGGTCCTTGGCGGCCTTATCCTGGCCGTAGCCGTGGGCGAACGCTTTTTCTAGTAAGACAATCGCTTGGGTAGCCGATCGCTTCGCGGCCTCCGGGTCCGGGGACTTTTTCGACTCCCAGGCGGAGACGCAGGCGGCGGCGTAAAGGATCGAGCCGGAGTCGGGCGCCTGGGCCAGGCAGGCGTTGATCTCGCGGCTGGCCGGGTCGAGGTTGCCGCGGCGCGCCTGCAAGACGGCCCGGCAGCGGCGCGCCTCCAGGAAGCCGGGGTTCGCCTCGACGGCTCGGTCGAGGAAGCCCAGCGCCTCGGTTTCCCGCCCCTCGTCGGCCAGGAGCATGGCCCGGCCGTAGAGCGCTTGCGGTTGGTTGGGGGATCGCGCCAGCACCTCGTCGAAGGCCGTGCGCGCCTTGTCCGGCAGCCGCGGAGAGACGGCGAACCCGTACACCCAGCGGACGCGGAGCCCCACCTCGTCGCCCTCTGCCTTCTCTCCTCGGGGCAGCGGGGCTTGCGTCAGGGCGGTCTGGAACGCCGCGTCCGCCTCGTCGAAGCGTCCCAGCCCCTCCAGGGCCACGCCGCGCCCCGCGTGTAGGGAAGCGTCGTCCACCCCCAGCTCGGCGACCTTGTCGAAATCCGCCAGCGCCTCGTGATAGCGCCTCAACTCCAGGCAGGCCATGCCCCGGTCCAGGTAGGCGGGCGCGAAGTCCGGGTCGCGCTCCAGGGCGGCCGTGTAGTCGCGCACGGCTTCGGCCTTGGCGCCGTTCTGGTCCAGGTTGTAGCCGCGGTTGAAATAGCCCAGCGCGAACTCCGGCCAGAGGCCGATGCACGTGCCGAAGTCTCCCGCGGCCAGGCTGTATTTCCCCAGCTCCTGGTAGCACACGCCCCTCTGGAACGAGGACCAGTAATGGCGCGGGTTCAGCTCCAGCGCCTGGTCCAGCTCGGCGATCGCCTCGGCGTAATGGCCGCCGCGGGCGTAGCTGGCGGCGAGCAGGTAACGGTCGCGGGCGCTGGAGGGCCGGATCTGCCGGGCCTTGTCGCGCGCGGTTCGCGCCCCGCGGCGTCCCCCAACTGGTCCAGGTAGCGCGCGCGGTCCTCCCACAAGGCCCGCGACGCCGGCAGGCCGTCGATGCCCTCGGCCCGGTCCAGCAGGGCCAGCGTCCGCCGCAGCACGGCGGGGTCGGCCGGAGAAGCCTTCGCCGTCGTCCAGGCGAGCAGCAGCAGCAGCTCGCGGGCGTCCTCTCCCAGCCGCAAGCGCTCCTCCGACGTGAGCCGTTGCCAGGCCGGCTGCGCCTGCCAATCTTCTCTATCGAGAATCCCATAAAGCGCCAACGTCTGCTGACAGGCTTCCTGGCCCTGACGCTGGTGGTCGCGCAGGTCCACCGTGGTGTTCACCAGGCAGAGCGCGCGCTGCGTCCCCGCCTCGTAGGCCCGCTTCCGATCTCCGTCCTGGGAAACCTCCAGTTGCTTCTGGGTGTCAGCGAGGTGCTGGCGGACGCCGACCAGACCGAAAGCCGCCCCCGCCAGCAGCACCGCGGCGACGGCGGCCACCGACGCGGACGACGTCAGCCGCGGGTGCCGCCGGAACCACTTGCCCATGCGTTCGACCTGACTCAGCTCGGGCGCGTACTTGAGCGGCAGGTCTTCCAGGAAGCGCCGCAGATCCGCCGAGAGGTGGGCCGCGTGCTGGTAGCGCTGGGCGGGGTCCGCCGCCAGGCACTTCCGCGTGATGCTTTCCAGGGTCCAGGGGACGTCGGGCCGCTTGCGACGCACCGACGGGGTCGCCTGCGTCCGCTCCATCGCCATGAGTTCGATCAGCACCGGCAGGGCGGAATAGCTGCCCTTCTGGGAAAAGGGCCCTGGCCGGTCAGCATCTCGAACAGGACCATGCCCAGCGAGTAGACGTCCGAGCGTTGGTCCACCTGGCCCTTCTGGGCCGGATCCTTGGAGAGGAGGGCGCGGAGGTGTTCCGGCGCCATGTAGGCCACGGTCCCGCCGAGCACGGCCGCCGCCTGGGCCTGCTCGTCGCGCATGTTGCGGGCCAGATTGAAATCGAGCAGCAGGGGCTGGCCGTCGGCGCCGAGAAGAATGTTGGACGGCTTGATGTCATGGTGGAGGACGCCGCGCTGATGGGCGTGCTGCAGCCCATCCGCCAGGCGCGCCACGATCCAGGCCGCGGCGCGGGCATAGCTGACGCTCCTCAGCAAATCCAGCGGCGCCGGGCTGACGACCCGAACCGTCCTGGAAACCTTGGACCCCGTCTTGGCGCCGGCGGAGATCGTGGGCACGCCGCCCCGCGAGTCGCCGGCCGCTCGTGGGGCGAGCGGCCCACCGGGATCGGCGGGGCCTTGCGCCTCCTCCAGGGCCTTCACCAGCTCTTCCCCTTGCGTCGGCCGTTTGGACTTGGCCCAAAGCAGCTGCAACACCTGGGAGAGGCTGGCCCCGCCGAAATAGGGCATGCACACCGCGCAAGCCGGTCTGGCGGTCCTCGTGGACCGAATAGATGGGGACGATGTTCGTGTGCTGCAGCTGGGCCAGCGTCTGCGGCTCGCGCCCCTCGATCGTGGAGCACTTCAGGACCACGCGCCGGCTGGCCAGGTCCGCCTGCTCGGCCACGAACACCCGCGCGAACGCCCCGCGGCCCAGCTCTCGGCCCAGGCGGAAATGAAAGACTTCCTCGCCCGGCGTGGGCAGGGCGAACGTCCGGGACTTCTCGGCCCCCGTGGATTGAGGCATGACGGCGCACCCTATTCACTGAGGAGATTCAGGTCCTGGTTTTTCGGCTTGCGGCGCAGCCTCGGGCTGACGACGCACCATCCCGTGAGGCCGACCGCGGCGAAGGCGCTGACGGCGGCCAGACCATCCATCCACGCCCCCGGAAGGGCGCCTTGCACCCCGGGAAGGTCCGGGATGCGGGCCAGCGTCGCGTGCTGCAGGAGGCCGGCGACGGCCGCGTCGCCCCACGCGGCGTCGCGCAGGGCGAGGAACCGGCTCGGGAGCAGGTTCATCTCGAACAGCGCGTCCATCGGCAACTTCGACGGCCCGCTTTCGATCGGCGGTGCGGGCGTCACGGCGGGATTTCCCGACGGGTCGGTGCTTGCAACGGTTCCCGGATCCCGGGAGGCTTGCGTTGGGGGTGGCGAGGCCGGTGCGGCCCCGACGACGCGGTCGGGCGCCGGGGTGGAGTCCGGTTCCCCTCCTCCGTCCGGCAGGAGATCGGCCGCGACGGCGGCGTTCAGGTCCGCCCTCACGCCAACCGCGTCGGCGACCCGCGTCAGCAGGATATTGTCCGAAGCGCCGGACGAGCCGACGCTTCCTCCGCCGGGTGCGCCGGAAAAGTCGGCCAGACCCGGCAACGTGAGGAGGATCAGGGCCGGAGTCGGGATGACGGAAACGGCGGCGGGAGCGGCCGGCGGTGCATCCGGGTCCGTCGGCTGGGCGATTGGGGCCGCGACGCCCCCCTGCGTGTCTCCTGACGAACTGGGCGGGGCGACCGGGGTGGCGACGCCTCCCGGCGTCTTCCCTGGGGAACTGGGTGGGGTTCCCGGAGGCGCGCCTCCGCCCGGCGGCGGATTCGGGTTCGTGTCGTCCGCGATTTGCAGGCGGATGGCCGGGGCGGGGCCGGTCGTCAGCGGCGGCGGATTGTCGAACGAAGAGAGGAGCACGATGCCGAGCTTGTACTGCACGGCAGCGGCCTGCGCGGCAGTCCATCCACCGACGGAAACGATGTAGGTTCCGGGGTTGAGGCTGTACTGGACGCCCCCGCCCTTCCCTTGCGGGATGCCGTTCACCGGGTTGCCGGCGGCGTCTGTAAGGGTCGGAAGAGCGTTCTTGGGCAGGCCGGAACCGTTGAGGGTCAGCAGGTATTGCCGCTGCTGCAACACCTGGAACTCGTAGAAGTCCGCCGTGTCCGCCGTGGCGCTCCCGGCGACTCGTTGTATCACCACCCCCGTCTGTAGTTCTTGGGGGAAGAGCACGCCGAGGTTCTGGGCGGAGGCCGCCGTGTCGTTCGGCTCCTGATCGAAGCCCAGGAGCGGGTTGCCGTCGGAGCCGTGCGCCGGGCCGTTCACGGTGAAGTTGACGACGTAGTCGGAACCTGGTCCGGACGAGCCGACCAGCGGGTTTCCGGCCAGGTCCGCCACGCCGAGCGCCCCGGCCCCGGAAAGGTGCAGCTCGGCGGGGCCGTTCGGCACGGCGGCCAGCATCAGGAACGTGGCCTCATTGGTGGCCGTGTCATACGAGGTCATGCGGGGGTAAATCTTCACGCCGTCCGATCCCAGGATGTAAACCGCGTCCAGTTGCGTCGCCTGGCTCTGCTGGAAGGTCTGGTAGGCCAGCTGCGGCAGGTTGACCGGCTCGCTGAACTGGACCGTGAAGGTCGTGGGCGGGGCGTCGAGTACGGCCCCCTGGGTCAGACTGACGTTCACCACCTGCGGCGGCTTCGGTTCCGGCGTCACGGCCAGGTTCAACACGTAGTCCCCGGTCGAGAAGCCGTTGGAGCCGCTGTGGGAGACGTTGGGGTCGAACACCCCGTCCGTTCCGGGCGTCAGCCCCAGCGCTGGGTCCGGCGCGTTGCCTTCCGACGATACGGCCAGATAGTAGTTCCCCGCCGTCAACCCGGCGAAGAGAACGGGGTCGAGGAAGAGCGGGATCGAGCCGTCGGTCCCCACCTCGCTGTTGAGGCTGCCCTGATTCACCGCGACGAACTCAAGCTGGCCCGTGACGGGGTCGGCCTGGAACAGGGTGAGGGCGGGATCGAGGGGCGAGCCGATCCGGCCGGCGAAGACTTCCGAGGTGAGGGCATAGCGGCCCGGCCCGCTGACCGTGAAGTGGTAGAGGTCCACGTCGGAGGCCGGATTGGACAAATACGGGTCCGAACTGTTCGGATCGTAGGCGGGGTCGTCGCCGATCGCGCCGGTCGCCTGGACCAGGCCCGCCTTGGTCACGTCGCCGAGGTTGTGGGCCGTGGCCGGCGTGTCGTCCGCCGCGGCGCCGCCTTCGACGCCCTTCACCTGGAACGTCATCGAGAAGTCCTGGCCCAGTGGGTTCGCCGCATTGGCTCCGAGCGGGTTGCCGTTCAGGTCCGCCAGCACCGGCCCGCCGCTCGCGTCGCCGGCCAGGAAGATCCGGTAGAACCCGGGCTGGAGCGCGTCCACGGGCGTCAGCTGGAGTTCGTCGCCCGCCGTGCTGAGGTTGACCCCGCTGAGGGCCACGGCCTGGTCGTTCCCATCGCCGAACTGGCCGGTGGGATTGAAGGTCAGCTGCACCGTCTGGTCCGGGACGACCGTGTTCGGATCGAGCGCGCCGCTCAGGTCGAGGCGGAGCACCAGCGGCGAGTTGGCGAGCTGGGCGCCGGCGCCGGGGTCGGCGGAAAGCACGACCGGCCCGTCGCCGGGCGCGTCCGGCAGGTCCGTCGCGGTCAAGCGCAGGTCGTAGTTGCAGGGGCTGCCGGGATAGCCGCTGTCGGCGAGGAAGGGGTTGAAGTACTGGTTGCCGGCGCCGCTGACGGCCACGTAGTACGTGCCCGCGTCCAGGGACAAGGACACCACCGACGGGGCGCCCGAACCGCCGCCGGCCTGGGCCAGCAGGCGATGGCCGAGCGTGTCGAAGAAGTCGCCGAAGTCATTGGGATCGTTGTTATACAGGCTGACGACGGGGGCGCTTGATCGGCGCGCGGGGCGGCGGACAGGTTGACGGCGGCCGGTTGCGCCAGCGTGAAACTGTACCAATCCACGTCGGCGGACGCCGATGCGTCATTGCCCACGGCCCCGAGTACCTCGATCTGGTTGTTCAAGGTGCCAGCGCCTGGGCCTGAGTGAGCGTGCCGTCCGGCTCCTGTTGGAGCACGGGTTGACCCGAGGGCGCTGGACCGCCGGCCGACAGGAGGCAGCGCGATTCCAGGAGTTCGAGGTGAGGGCGGACAGTTCGGGGCTTGGGACATCGGCGGCCGCGACTTCGTGAAGGACGGACGGGCATACGGGTTGGCTCCACTCTCGCACCCAGAGCTGCGACCTCGCAAGGGGAGTCGCCAGGGAGTGCGGGCAACTTTGCCGTTGAGGGGAGGAGGAATCGCGAGGCACGCAGCGCCTCTGGAGGCTCCGGCCCGGGGGCGGGCCTGAGAGAGGCGATGCGAGAGCCTTGCTTCTCCGAACCGGCGACAACGCCGATTTCACACCGGGCAACTCTAGCTCTCATTTTCACGGCTGGTCAAGACGCGGTCGAAAAAATCGTTTTTCATTCGTAAGGCGGGGATCCGCGGACGCATTCACGTCCGGTAGGAATCCTGTCAAAAAATAATGAATAATATCGCTCTTCGACGCTTGCATCGCTTGCTTTCCCGATCTAGGTTGAGATTGTCCGAATGGATGCGCAAGAGCGCGTCCCGTCAGACAAGCTTCCCCTTGGATCTGCTACGTCGGCAGTTCCCTCCCCCCGGCCCCCCCCGCGGCCGGCAGTTGAATGGGCGCAGTAATCGGCCATTGTTGGTCGGTTGCGGTCGTCAAGCCACCCAACTTGGCGGCGTACCCGTTCAATTCCCATTGCTTGAGAGAGGGAATCTGAATGCGTTTTTTCTGGACGTCCTCCGGAAGGGGCCCGTCCCCTGCACGGCGGACTCGCCTCTGCCTCGAACAGCTGGAATCGCGACTCGTCCCGTACAGCGTCACCGGCAACGCCTGGCCCGCCCCCCAGCTAATCACGCTCAGCTTCATGCCGGACGGCACGCTGATCAGCGCCGGGTCGAACGGCAACGTAACTAGCGATCTGTTCGCCAAGATGAACTCCCGCTTCTCTACGCAAGCGTGGGAGGATGCGCTCATCTCGGCGGCCCAGGTGTGGGCGCAATACGGCAACATCAACTTTACCGTCGTCAGCGACAACGGCACGCCCTCGGGCCAGGGAAGCTACCAGCAGGGCGACCCGGGGATGGGCGACATTCGCTTCGGCGCGTATTCACTCGGGTCCGGCTACCTCGGCATGGGCTATCAGCCGCCCCCGGGCAACAACTATTCGATCGCCGGCGACATCGACCTCAACGACCAGCAAAGCTACAATATTGGAAAAACCTACGACCTCGAGACCGTGGCGATGCATGAGATCGGCCACGCCCTTGGCCTAGACCACACCACCACGCCCGGCGCCGTGATGTGGCCGTATTACACCACCACGCACACGACCCTGACCGCCGACGACATCGCCGGCGTCCAGGCCGTCTACGGCCCCCGGTCGCCGGACGTCTACAATCAGGGCGGCGCATCCGACGGCAGCTTCGCGACGGCGGCGAATCTTACCTCGCTCATCGACCCCACGGCCCTGACGGCCCAGGCGACCAACCTTGACATCACCTCGACCGGCCGGGCCGAATACTACACCTTGACCGCCCCCGCGGGCAGCGGTGCGCTCGTGGTGAACGTCCAGAGCGCCGGCCTGAGCTTGCTGCGGCCGGTGGTGACCGTGTACGCCGCCGACCAGTCCACCGTGCTGGGGACCGCGTCAGGCGCGGGCCTGTACAACGGCGCCACCCTGCAAGTGTCAATCCCCAACGTCAGCCCCGGCCAGCAGTTCTACATCAAGGTGTCCGGCGCCGACAACACCGCGTTCGGGACCGGTGAATACACCCTGACCTTGGGGACGAGTTCGGCCTATTTGCCCGCCGGAGCCTTAGGCTCGGGCGGCCTGCTGGGCGCCGGACTCCTTGGCTCGGGCGGCCTGCTGGGCGCCGGACTCCTTAGCTCGGGCGGCCTCGGCCAACCTCTGCCCTCCGTGCCGCTGCCGAACACCCAGCTGCTCGACGGCGCCATTCTCCAGGGAGGGGGCGGTGAGGCGCTCCAAACGCAACCGCCCGACATGCTCACCGCCACCTCCTCCCAGATGGCCATCCAGCTGCTCGCGCCTTCGTCCCAGTTCGCCGCGGCCCCCACAGCTTGGCCGCAGGGCGCCCCGACGGGATCGGGACAACAAATCATTGCCCTCGTCGGCCCCGAGCGCTTGGGCGGCGCGACGACGATTTCGGCCGAGACCGGAGGCAAGGTTGCGTCCGGCGAGGACGCTCTCCTGCGCGACGGGACGGGCGGAGAGGCGACCTCGAACGTGGCGGCCGACGCCGTCTTCGCGGATCCGGCCTGGCAGGACGCGCCGCCGGGCGACTGGCTCAAGGGGGCGTGGGACGGGTTTCTTCCAGGAAACTCGGATACGATGAAGGATGAAGCGGTCCTGGCTCTTCCTTCGCAGGCGGCGTCTCCGCAACACACCGACGGCCAGGATCAACGGGCAGACGAGGTAGTCACAAGCTCCGGCGTCGCCGGAAGCGCTCGCGGAGAGACGGCCTCGGCGGCAACCCTTGCCTCCGACTCCGCTTTGGCCATCGAAGCCCCGGACCATCGGAACGGTGGGGGACCGGCCGATTTAGGATGGGCGCGCACGCCCACGTCATCCACGAACCGACAGGGGACGAACCTCCGGAAGTCGTCAGTCGGCCCGCGGCGGCGCAAGGGCGCGGCCTGGCCCCGCTTGCGCGCTGGCCCTGGTCGCGCTGGCGGACGAGTTCGGCGCGCCGCCCTTGGAGAGCGAGGACGGCGCGAGGACCGGGCGCGATAAGGGTCGGCTTTCTTGACCGACGCGGCCGCAGCGAAACAAAGCCAAGCCCACCAGAAACACCGCGCCCTGCTTCCATGTCTGGAGTGCTTGCGTCACGTTCGGAACGACCTCGGTGCGTCGCGGGTTTAGCCGTCCGCGCCGCGCCGGAGGTGCGCCTCTATTTGCGGAGGCTCGACTCCGAACCGGCGCCGTAACCTATACTTGCGTCACGACCGCTCTGAGGATCGTCCCCTGGGCGGAACGCCGGCTCGACCCGCCCGCTGCCATGAGGTAACCCGTGACCCCCCGTCGGCCTCGCCTTCGTCCTCTTCTCACCGCTTGCCTCGCCGTTAACACCGCGCTGCTTCTCGCGTGGATGTGCCTGGATCAGGAATGGTTCGGCCGCCCCTGGCGCCACATGACGACGAGCCTAATCGCGGTCGGCCTTATCGGCTGTTCCATCC
Source organism: uncultured Planctomycetaceae bacterium (assembly GCA_963771935.1). Classification (GTDB taxonomy): domain Bacteria; phylum Planctomycetota; class Planctomycetia; order Gemmatales; family Gemmataceae; genus UBA4732. The sequence continues at coordinate 654,895 of CAVYVK010000003.1, forward strand.
TGGCGATCGTCCTGGTCGTCCTGGTCGTACGGGGCCGGGCGGCCGAGGCGAAAAGTACAGAGGCCAAGTTCCGGAGCCTGCTGGACGCGGCCCCCGATCCGATGGTCATCATCAACGGCGACGGCCTCGTCACGCTGGTCAACGCCCGGGCCGAAGAGCTGTTCCAGGCCCGCGCGAGAAGCTGGTGGGCAAACCCGTGGACGGTCTGCTGTGCCAGTCGGGCTGGAGGACGAACGTGTTCCACTCCACCCGCGGCTACTACGACTCGAGCACCCCGGCAGAGGAGCAGGAGCCCCAGCTCCAGGCCCGGTGCAAGGACGGCGGCTTCGTCCCGGTGGAAATCAGCTTCAGCCCCCTCAAGACCGATCAGGGGAGTTTCACCATCAGCATCATCCGTGATATCACGGAGCGGAAAAAGGTGGAGCGTCTCCGGGAGGCCCGGCACGCGGTGCGGCGCATCCTGGCGGACAAGGCCAGCCTCGCCAGCGCCGCCCCCTCCTCCTGGAGGCGATCTGCGAATCCCTGGGCGTGGACCGTGCCGTCCTGTGGACGGTCGATCCCCAGCTGGACAAGCTGTGCTGCGCCGAGAGCTGGGGGAACCCCGAGGTCATAGAACCGGCCTCCCTGAAGGCGAGCCGCGCCTTCACGCACCCCCGCGGAGTCGGGCTGCCCGGCCGGATCTGGGACGCCGCCGAGCCGGTCTGGCTCGAGGACCAAACGCAGGACGCCTTCCGGGCGGCCGGCGACGACCCGGAGCGTGGGTCGGCCGGATCCGATGCTCCTTCCCTCGCCGCGTGCCCATCGCCGTTGGCGAACGGCGGAGACGAGACGCCGCCCGGGGCGTTCGGGTTCCCGATCCTGTTCGGCGCGGAGGTCCTGGGGGTGATCGAATGTTTTGACCCGGAACGCCAAAGCCCGGAACCGCCCCTCCTCGACACGCTCCACAACATCGGCTCGCAGATCGGCCGTTTCCTCGAGCATGCCGCAGGCCGAGGAAGCGGTGCGGCAGTCGGAGGCCCGCAAGGCGGCCATCCTGGAAGCGGCCCTGGACGCGATCATCACGATCGACCACGAGGACAAAATCCTCGAATTCAACCCGGCGGCGGAGCGGCTGTTCCGCCTCGACCGGGAGGAGGCCATCGGCCAGAACATGGCCGACCAGATCGTGCCCGCGGCCTCCCACGGCGCCTACCGCCAGGCGCTGGTCGGGTGCATCGAGCTGCAGGTCGGCCAAGCTCCGCGAGGCGCCGGCGACTCGTGGTGCGAGTCGTCCACCGTCTTCGGCCAACGGCTTGAACTGTCCCTGAAGCGATCCGACGGCGTGGAGCTTCCCGCCGAGCTGTCGGTGACGCACATCCAGGCCGACGGCCCCGCTCTCTTCACCTGCACCATCCGCGATCTCCGCGAGCGCAGGCAGGCCGAGGAGGCGCTGAGGCGGACGGAGGAGCAGTGCCGTCAGGCGCAGAAGATGGAGGCGGTCGGACAGTTGGCGGGCGGCGTGGCCCACGACTTCAACAACCTCCTCACCGTCATCAACGGCTATACCCAGTCGATGCTCCTCAAGCTGCCCGCGAAGAGCCCGAACCGGGCGCGCATCGACCTCATCCACAAAGCCGGCCTTCGGGCGGCCGGCCTGACGCGCCAGCTGCTGGCCTTCAGCCGCAAGCAGCGGTTGGAACCAACGGTCTTTCAGCTCAACACCGTGGTGGCCGACCTCAGCAAGATGCTGCAGCGCCTTATCGGCGAGGACGTCAACCTCGCCACCATCGCGGTGCCGGACCTCCGTCCCATCAAGGCGGACCTCGGCCAGGTCGAGCAGGTCATCATGAACCTGGCGGTCAACGCGCGGGACGCCATGCCCTGCGGCGGTAAACTCACGCTGGAGACGGCCAACGTCGAGCTGGGCGCCGACTACGCCCAGGCGCACGCGGAGGTCCGCCCCGGCCCCTACGTGCTGCTGGCCATCAGCGACACGGGCATGGGCATGACGGAAGAGGTGAAGGCGCGGATTTTCGAGCCGTTCTTCACGACGAAGGAAATCGGCAAGGGGACCGGCCTGGGGCTGGCGATGGTCTACGGCATCGTCAAGCAGTCGGGCGGCCACATCACCATCTACAGCGAACCCGGCCACGGCTCGATCTTCAAGATCTATCTCCCGTGCGCCGACGAAAAGCCCAGCGCCCGGCGGCGCCGTCCCAACGCCTCGCGGTCGTGCCCCGCGGCAAGGGGACGGTCCTCCTCGTCGAGGACGAGGACATGGTCCGCACCATCGGCAAGGAGATCCTACAGGAGCAGGGCTATACCGTCCTGGAGGCGAGACACGGCCGCGAAGCGCTGGACATCAGCGATGAAGAAATGGACGCCGTTCAACTCACCGTCACCGACGTGGTCATGCCCGAGATGGACGGCCGCGAACTGGCGCAGCAGTCTGCCTGCGCCGGAAGCCGGACATGAAAGTGCTGTATGTGTCGGGATACACCGACAACGCCGCCATTCGGAACGGACTCCTTCCGCCCGGCATGGCCTTCCTGGAGAAACCCTTCACCCCTGAGAGCCTCGCCTATAAGGTCCACGAGGTAATGGCCGGCCGGTGAGGCGTTCGACCCCGTCCCTACTAAAAATGCCGTCAGGAACAGCGTCGGCCTGGAGGAGCTCGCCGCCGGCTTCGTCGCGGATGGCGCCTTGCTGCTATTCATCTCAAAAAAAAGAATGTTGGATAGGAAAATGTTGGGCCGCACAGCGGTCATTGTCGATGCCAGCGGGCGGCATATTATGGCTCCGTCAGCCGACGGCGGCCCCACCGACTCGTTTCCCGCGGTGCCCCCTTGCACAACGTCTTCGCCTGCCTCGTCCACGAAAACCGGGCCTGCGTCATCGACCTGGTCCGCAACCTCCGCTGCCTCGACCCGTCCTCGACGGTCCTGCTCTATGACGGCGGCGGCGACCCGGAACTGCTCACGCGCGGCTTCCCCTTCGCGCGCCTTGGGGCGGTGGTGCATCCGCAACCGCGGCGCATGACCTGGGGCCGGCTGCACGACTTCGCCCTGGACTGCATGCGCTTCGCCCTGCAACACCTCGCCTTCGACGCGCTGACGATCGTGGATTCCGACCAGCTCGCCGTGCGGCCCGGCTATTCCGACTACCTGGCGGCGTTCCTGCGGGACCGGCCGCGCGTCGGCGTCCTCGGCAGTGACCCTCGGCGGCAGGCGCCGACACCGACATCCCGCCCGCCGCCAGCGCCGTCCGCGAGATCGACCTGTGGCGGCCCTTCCTGCGGCGCTTCCCGGACGGGGAGCAAAAATGGGCCTACTGGACCTTCTGGCCCTCGACCGTCTTCACCGCGGCCGCCGCCCGTGACCTGACACGTCTGGCGGACTCCGACGCCCAGCTGCGCGGCCTGCTGGCTCGCACCGCGATCTGGGCCACCGAGGAGTCGCTTCTGCCGACGCTGACGGCCCTGCTCGGCTACGAGGTCGCCGCCAACCCGTGCAGGTATGATTACGTCCGCTTCCGGGTGACCTATCCCCTGGAGTACATCGACGGGGCCGCGACCCGGCCCGACGTCTTCTGGGTTCATCCCGTGCCGCGCCGCTACGACGACCCGGCGCGCGCCGCATCCGCGCCCGCTTCCACCAATACCGAAGGGCCGAACCCGCCATGCCCAACAACCCCGCCGCTCCGACCCTCCACGAGCCGGGCCTGCCGACACTCGCCCTTCTGGCGCGTATGAAGATCGTCGATGGGTGGTTCTCCGATGAGGAGGCGGTCCTGCTGGCCGCGGCGGCCGCCCATGCGCTCCGCGAGTTACCTGGATCGCCTGCCATCGTGGAGGTCGGCAGCTACTGCGGCCGATGCACTATCGTCCTCGCGGAAGCGGCGCGGGCCGTCGATCCGCAGGCCCGCGTGTTCGCCGTCGATCCGCACGAGGGCGTCGTCGGCGCCCTGGACCAGGGCCTCCACCGCGGAGCGCCGACGTTCGACCGCTTCCGCCGCAACGTCGAAGAGGCCGGCCTGAGCGCCGTGGTCGAGCCGATCCGCGCCGCCAGTCACGAAGTACCGTGGGAACGGCCTGTCGGCCTGCTGTTTATCGACGGTCTGCACGACTACCCGAGCGTGGCCGCCGACTTCCATCACTTCGAGGCGCACGTCCTGCCCGGCGGTTACGCGGCCTTCCACGACTACGCCGACTACTACCCCGGCGTCCAGACGTTCGTCGATGAGCTGCTCGCCGGTGGGGCGTACCGCCTGGTCGGCCGCGCCGGCTCGCTGGTCGTGGTACGGAAGGACGCGCCCGCCCCTGCCGCCGGCGAGGGGCCGATCCGACCGGAAGCCGCCCCGGACACGGTCTGGCTCTATTGGGAGGGGGCGATGCCGGCCTACATCTCCCTGTGCTGCAAGTCGGTCTTCGCCCACAACCGTAACGTGAAGATGCTGGACCCGACGGCCTTTGACGCGCTGTTCCACGAGGACCGCGACGTTCCGCTGGAGAGGCTCGTCGTCGAGCACCGCGCCGACTTCATCCGCGCCTACCTGCTGCACCACTATGGCGGCCTGTGGGTCGATACCGACTGCGTCGTGCTGCAAAGTCTGCGGCCGTTGCTGGCGGCGGCGCGGGAACACGGCTTCGCCGGCTACCGCGACGCGTCCGGCTCTCTGAGTGGCAACCTGATGGCCACGGTCCCTCGCGGGGAACTGATCGCGGAACACTACCGGGAGGTTTGCCGGCTGATCCGTTCCGGCAGGCCGCTGGACTGGCTGGACACCACCTGCGTCAGTCTGGACCGAGCCGCCGCCCTGCTGCCGGGCAAGTTCTTCCTGGCGACGACGGATCGAATCATGCCGATCTGCTGGTCGCAGAGCGAACGGCTGTGCGCCGTGGCAGACGCCGCCGGCCACGAGGCGCTGGTACGGCCCGACGCCTACTGTTACATGCTGTTCCACAACACCATCAAGGGCCGGCGCAAGACGCGCCTGCTCTGCTGCCTGTCGGAGGAGGAGCTGCTGGCCGGCCCGTGGTTCCTCTCGCACCTGCTCCGCAAGGCGCTGGGCGTGCGGGCGGAGCCAGGGCCGATTCCTGCCGGCGACCCGGACGGGCCGACGCACTTCGACGAGGGGGCGTTCGACTATCTCGCCGCCCGCTTCGGCGTCCGGAGCATGGTGGACGTCGGCTGCGGGCCGGGCGGCATGGTCTATTATGCCCGTTCCAGAGGCGTCAAGGCGCTTGGCGTGGCCGCCGCCGGAGCGGCGCGGGCACCCTGGCCTGGTCGAACACGACTACGCCCTCGGCCCGCTGTTCCTGGGCGATTTCGACCTGGGCTGGTCCGTCGATTTCGCGTGCCGCGACGGGGGGCGCTGGCTGCCGAACTGCCTGGCGACCTTCCGGGGCTGTCGGGTCGTGTTCGTGACGGCCCCCGGCCCGACGGCGGGCGACGGCGGCGCCGAGACGTCCTGGGCGCCCCGCTTCGCCGAGGCCGGCTTCGCCCTGGACGCGGGAGCCACGGATGCGCGTGCGCGAACAATCCACTATGGAAAGTTCCTATACTCGTGAAGGCGGTCTTGTCTTCGTGCGGGCCGGCCGCGGCTGAGGCGGCCGGCCCCGGCGCGGCTTCAGGGGCAGGAATACGAATAGCCGTTCGCCACGTTCACGGTCGTGGATTGGTTCGCCGTGCCGGACTGCGTGTAGACGTTCAGCGAGTATTTGCCGGAAATCAGGGGGTTGGTCGGGCCGCCGAACGTCAGGCTCCAGGTGTTCTGACCGCTCTGGGTGGGCGGCTGTCCATGATACACCAGGCCGCAGGCGATGTGCGTCATCGTGCCGGAAACCACGGCGCAGTAGGGGGTGACCGTCCCGGTGGCCGTGAAGCTGAGCCCGGTGCAGTCGCCGGGCGGGTCGATCGTCAGCGTATCGGTCGGAACCAAGCTAGCCGTCATGGTCTTGGTCTTCTTCACCTCCGTGCTGGGCTGCGTCTCCGTTCCCGCTGCAATTTCCACGGTGACGGTACAGGTGATCTTCACGGGCTGATTCTGAGACACGGGCTGCTCCTTGGTTAGGGTTGGGGTTGCCGAACATCGCCGAGCGGTTCCACGACGACCCGCCGGAACGCGGCGTCGCCGGACATCACGAAAAGTCCCACGGGATCCGAGGGAGCATAGTCGTAAGGCAAATTCAGGGGGTCGCGCGGATTCGCCAATAGGGTCTTGACGCCGTCGTTCAGTTCGCGGTGGGACGTCGCAACCAGAAGTTCGCCCTCCCAAAAGACCTGGACCTGGGCGGCCGAAAGGTGAACCTCCAGACGGCGCCACGTTTCGGAGGGAGGCTCCTCTCGCGAAAGGTAAGTCAGGCCGAAGTTGTGGCCGTCGCCCTGGCCAGACCCGCGCAAGCGCCGTGAGTTCAATTCCACGCTTTCGACATTCACATTCCGGCCATTTTCGCCTTCCCGCAGCGTGAGAGTGTTCAAGCAGTGCTCGACGCCGGACGCCGTCGGGAAGCTGTGGCGGCCGAAGTAGATTCCCGCCGTGGCCGGCGCCTCGACGCGCACCTCGGCGCGGAAAGCGCACCCTTGCCCGGAAACGGCGGGCAGCAACTCCAGCAGGGCCGCTTCGTTGGTCCGCACTCCGAACGGCCGGGAATCACTGACGTCGGCGGTCGATTTGTCCCGGCCGGCGACCCACTCGAACGCCGGCAGCCGGCCGCTCTCGACCCCGGTTTCGCCGATCAGGGTCACGGGCTTTCCCTGGAGGAGCTGTTGTTGCAGTTCCTCAACACGGACGGAGCGGGGCGGCCCCTCGGCGGCCGACGGTCCGAGGCGCCAGGCCGCCAGCAGCAGGACCACCCCAGCGAACATCGCCGTCAGCAAGCCCAGGCCGAGCAGCTGGAGCAGGCGCGAGTGCCGCCGCCAGGCGCGGGCGAAGCGGCGGGAAGGCGGAGCGACGATCGCCTGGCCGTCGAGCCAGCGGTGCAAGTCGTCGGCCAGGGCTTCCGCGGTTGGGAAGCGCCAGGCGGGGTCTTTTTCAAGACACTTGAGACAAATGATATCCAGAGCGCCGTCCAGGTTCGCGCGGAGGGAGCGGGGCCGGGGTGGGTCGGAAAGGCGGATGGCCTGCAGGAGACCGCCGCGGCCGTCCGCCAGGAAGGGTCGGCGGTTCGTCAGCAGCTCGTACAGCATCACGCCGAGCGACCAGACGTTGGAGTGTGGGCCGACCGCGCCGCCGGACGCCTGTTCGGGCGACATGTATGGGGGCGTACCGATGGTGTGCCCCGTCTGCGTCAGCTCCACGTCGGCGTCGAGCAACTTGGCCAGGCCGAAATCGCTGACCTGCGGTTCGCCGCGCTCGTCCAGCAGGATGTTCGCGGGCTTGAGATCTCGATGCAGGATTCCCTTGGAGTGAGCGTAGTGGACGGCGCGGGCCACCTTCTCGACCAGGGCCACGGAGGCACGGCAGTCCCCATGGAAGCGCTTCAGGTGGTCCGCCAGGCTGCCGCCGGTGACGAAGGCCATGCAGAAGTAGTGGTGGTCGTCGTGGCGGCCGACTTCGTAAACGGGAACGATGTGCGGGTGGTTGAGCTTGGCGGTGGCCCGCGCCTCGCGATAGAAGCGTTCGACCTCTTCCGCTCCGGCCAGGGCGCCGGAGCGCAGCGTCTTGAGGGCCACGACGCGCTTCAGGCTGGCGTCGTAGGCCTTGTAAACGACGCCCATGCCGCCCTGAGCTACGACTTCGAGGAGTTCGTAGGCGCCGAATGCTCCCAATTCCGGCCGCGCCGCGGAGGCAGGCCGCGGTGGCCTCGTAGGAGCCGGTAGTCGGGCGGCTGGCGGTGGCGGCGTTGTTGAAGCCGGCTGGATCGCCCTGGTCCCTGGTCCTGTCGGGAACCTTGGCCGAACGGTCGTCGGGTGTGGGGGCGTTAGGCGTCATGGGGCCAGACTCAGTTGCACTCAAGGCGCTTGCGCGGGGCCGCAGGGCCGACTTCCGCCGCGAGAGAGTGGTTATACCCTATTTCCGTACCGTTCGCTAGATATTCCTTGGTGGATTTGAAATCGTTTCAGGATCTTCCCAACCAGCCCCGAGCGCGAGCGCGGGGTTCGACGCCGAAGCCCGCGCTCGCGCTCGGGGCTGGTTGGGTTGGGAAACCGTCTCTTAGCAGACATGAAGAGGGCGGAAATCGTCGTCCGGGCGCCGCGCCGCGTGCAGGTCGCGCAGCCGCTCCGCCGAGGTCCAATCCGCCCGCGCGTCCAGCACGTCAGACCCTGAGCCGGCGGCGATCGCCGCGACCGCGTGCGCCGACGTCGTGGCAGGGGACAGCTTGACTGTCTTGGTCGTCGAGACGTGGTTGGACGAGGCGCCGCCGTATTCCACAAGGCCGGCGATCACCAGGTCGGCGCGGCGAACCGCGTCCGGTGGCGAGGTCGTAGCCGGCCGCCGCGGAGTAACCGTTGCCGCCGCTGGTGACGTCGTGGAAGTCGCCGGCCGGCAGACTGTAAACGGCGGCCGCGGCGTTCGTCAGCGCGCCTAGCCCCTCCGCGGCGCGGCCCTGGTCGGCCAGCGCGATCAGGGCGGACCACTGCGGCGCCCCGGCGCTCGTGCCGCCGTAAGCGAACCAACCGGCTTCGCCGCTCGAGTCGCGCACGCTGTCGTAGACGTAGTACCCCGTATTCGGGTCGGCATTGTAGGCGACATCGGGCGTGGTGCGTTTGCCGGCGTCCGGGGTCGAACTCTGATAGGACGGTTTCGCTTCGTACTGGCTAGGACCGCCGCCGCTGCCGTTCCAGGCCGTCTCGCCGACGTAGGCGCCCGGCGTCGCGATCGTCAGACTGGTCCCGCCGACGGCCAGCACGTTCGGCGACGCGGCCGGATACTGCGCCCCGCTCCGCCGTCGCCGGACGAAGCCACGAACGCGACGCCAGGATGGCCGACCGGCGTGGTGAAGGTGGCGTCGTAGGCCGTCTCGCCGGGGAACTCGGGGCCGCCCCAGCTCATCGACACGACCGAGACGCCCGACTGCTTGCGGGCGTAATCGACCGCGTTGATGAGGTCCGTCCAGGAGCTGGTCGCCGCTTCCACCAGCAGGATCTTGGCCTTCGGCGCGATCGCATGCGCCCATTCCACGTCGAGGGAGATTTCGCCCGCCCACACCGGATTGGACTTCGGGACCGTCCCCGAAGCATTGGCCAGCGGCGCCTTCACGAACGACGGCGGGGCGGCCAGGCCGAATGCTTGGTCGAAGACTTTCAGGTCGGAAGCGATGTTCGGGTCGTCGTAGGCATCGACGATGGCGATCGTCTGGCCCGTGCCGTCGTAGGACAGCTTGTCGAAGCCGTAGGCGTCACGAACCTGCGCCGGCGTATAGGGGGCAGTGGCCAGGGTGGTCAGCGGCGCGGGAGTAAAATCCGGGACGGCGACGGACGGCAGCGCCCTCGGTTCCAGTTCTTCGAGTTGAAGTTTCGGTCTTCGGACCTTCCCAGGCGTCGGGCGCCGGGCGGGGATCAGCGACAGGACTTTCCGAAGTGTGAACCGCAGCGAGGCCTTCATGGCGGGGCTCTCTCCCGTCCTCGTCCGCGCCTCGATCCGACGGGAGGCGGGCGGAGCATTATGCCGGCCGGCCCCGGAGAATCAAGCCGGACTGCTGCGAACCGCGGGGAAGTCGCACAGGGGAACGCTCTCGGTCGGTTCTGCCAGGATCTCGGCCAGCGTCGTCCGCCGGAAGGCGTCCTCCACCGAAGCGAAGGCCGTGTCCAGCCGCTTGTGCAGCGGGCACAGCCGCACCCCGTGCGACGCCAATCCGAGCGGGCACTCCTGGATCCGCCGGATCGGATCGACCGCGTTCACCACTTCCAGGAGCGTCAAACGCGCCGGTTCCTTGACCAGCGAGACGCCGCCGCCGACGCCGCGCTGCGACCGGACCACGCCGGCGTGCGTCAGCGCCTGGAGCACCTTGGCCAGATAGGCCGGCGGCACCCGCGTCGCCGCCGCGATCTGCTCCGTCGTCCGCGGCGCGGGGGACTCGTGCGCCAGATGCACCACCGCACGCAAGGCGTACTCCACCTTCTGCGATAACATTCCGTCTCCCTTGTTTCGGAAAAACCGCCTGACCGGCATTATACCAAGCGCACAAATCCTCAAAAAGGACGAGACGATCCTCTTGCCCAGTTCTCCGGGCGCCAGACGGAGCGAGGGCCGCTAGAATGGGGATAGGACGGGCCGCCGACGGCTCGACGTTCTTCCTCTTCCGGGGATGCGTCTCATGCGGCTGCTTCCAACGACTCTTGCCCTCTCCATCTTCCCCATTCTCCTCTGTGGCTGCGGGCCGACGGCCGAGGAGGAACCTGTCTGGATCGGTTGCGTCGCCACGTTCAGCGGCGGCGATTCCTCCGCCGGCGCCGCCGTGAAGCAGGGCGTAACGCTGGCGGTGGACGATTCGCCCGACCTGCGGGTCGAGGGACGGCGGCTGGCCGTGGTCGCCGCCGATGACCGCGCTTCCGAGGAAACCGCCCAGGCCGAAACGGTGCGGCTGCTGTCCGTCAACCACGTCGCCGCGCTGATCGGCGGCGCGGACCCCGTCCGCGCTCTCCGCCTGGCGCGGGCAGCCCAACCCTATGGCGCGCCGGTGGTCTTGCCCTGTGAATGCGCCAGCCCCCTCCCCGGCGACGCCGTCTTCACGCTTGGCGTCCGGCCGGGATGGCGCGGGGAGGTGCTGGCTCGGTACGCCTCGGGCGTCCTCAAGGCGAAACGTGCCTTCGTGCTGATCGACGAACGCAACCCCATCGCCGTCGCGGCGGCGGCCGGCTTCGTCCGGGAATGGCCGAGCGGTGAGGGGGCCGCGGTAGAACAGGCGACGTACCAGGCCGACGCCGACCTGCCGGGGCGCGCGGCCCGCGCGGCGGCGGCGAAACCGGACGTGGTGCTGATCGCGACGTCGGTCGCCGATTTCCAGGCGGCGGCCGGTCAGGTGGAGACCGGTGGGACGCACGCGCCGCTGCTCTACGGCGGCGAGGACGTGGGCGTGGCGCCGCTGGCGGCGGGGCGTGGAGACCTCGCCACGGCCACCGTGGTTTCTTTGGAAGATTTAACGGATCGCGGAAAGGAGTTTGCGAAAAAATATCAGGAGCGCTTTCACGAAACGGCAGATTTGCCCGCCTGTCAGGCGTATGACGCCGCACGGGCGTTGTTCGCCGCACTGGTGCGGGCGAAGGGGACGGCGCCCGACCACGTGCGGGATGCGCTCGCGGCCGCGTCGGGCTTCGACAGCCTGACCGGGCCGCTCCGGTTCAAGGACGGCCGCGCCCGTCGGCGCGTGTTCGTGGTCAGCCTCCACGACGGCGAGGCGAAAACCGTGCGGACGATCGACCCGGAGCCGGACGCGCCGGCGGGAGCGAGCCGCTGACGGGTTTTCGGGCCGTCGTTGGAGGTGGACCAATCGCCCTCCCTCTTGATAGACTAGACGAGAATGGAGACGGCCCAGCCGTCTGGCCGCCTCTGGATCGGTTTCCAGCCCGAGAACGTCGCATGGCCGTGATAGCTCCACCTCCGCCCGCCCCGCCGCGCATCGGCGCCGCGGACGACGACCGCATGCGCCGTTTCCGCCGACGGCTCACCCTGGTCATGGCCGCCACGGTGACGATCGTGGCGACCGGCTGGATATGCACCCTGGGAATCCTGCCCGCCATCATCGGCCTGATGGTGGCCAAGCACGTCCTCGTCGCCATCCTCATGATGGGTCTGGGGGTGGACGCGCGCCGCGGCGAATTGCGGTGACGCGCATAGATCCCACAGGATCTATATAAACCGAGACTCGACTCAACCGGCGTGGTGCTTGAAGCGGCGCGCCCAGCCGGGTTATGATGGGAGGGTGAAGTCCCTCTGCACCCGGGAGTCTCCGTAATGAACCGCACCTTCGCCGCCCTCGCCGTCCTGCTGACGGCCGCGGCCGTCGCCTCCGCCGACGACAAGCCGCCCGTCAAGATCATCTGGCACGGCCAATCCTTCTTCGAGATCGTCTCCAGCGAAGGCACGCGCGTCGTTCTGGACCCGCACGCGATTGAGGCCTACGGTCGCATCGAGGTCCCGAAGGCCGACCTGATCCTGATGAGCCACCTCCACAGCGACCACACGCAGGTGCAGGTGGTGGACGACTACAGGAAGATCAAGACGTACAACGCCCTCAAGAACGTCCGGGGCGACGGCCGGCGCATCGAGTTCGTCCCCGTGGACGACGCCGTCAAGGACGTGAAGTTCCATGACGTGTCCGCCTACCACGACAACGCCGGCGGCATGATCCGCGGTCGCAACGGCATCTGGGTCCTCGACGTGGACGGCCTGCACATCGTCCACCTCGGCGACCTGGGGCATCTGCTGACCGACGAAGAGCTCAAGGAGATTGGGCCAGTGGACGTGCTGATGGTCCCGGTCGGCGGCGTCTACACGCTCAACGGCACCGACGCCAAGAAGGTGATCGAGCAGCTCAAGCCGAAGCGCTACGTCATCCCGATGCACTACGGGATTCCGAAAATCTTCGAGGATTTGCTGCCGCTCGACGAGTTCCTCGACGGCCTCAAGCCGCAGGTGGTCAAGCGGTACGACACGACCAACGAGCTGACGATCGATCCGGCCGCCGCGCCGCCAAGTGAGCCGTTGATCGCCATTTTGAACTGGAGGAAGAAGGGGGCGTGATGGATCGCGGCGAGCGGGGTCGCGTAAGCGCCCCGAGAGAGCGACTACTCGGGGCGCTTACGCGACCCCGCTCGCCAGGTATGGCAACACATACGGCCCCTTGGGGATGACCGCCACGCGCGCCGCGGCCCGTACTCCTCCAGGCTCTCCGCCACCGCCTGCTCGACCGTCGCCGCCGGCTCGACGTGGCAGCGCCGCAGCGTCTCGGCCGGTACGCCGTCGCTCACCACCTTCACCCGGCAGCGGGCCACGACCTTGGCCAGTTCCTCCAGCTGCCACTGGTCCATGATGAAGTAATCCGATGCCCAGAATGCGCTTTTTGAACGCCTCCAGGTCGGGGTTCTCCGCCAGCACCTGCTGGAACTCGGGGCTGCCCAGCCCTTCGCTCAGGCTGGCCGCCAGCACGATCGTGCCGCCCTGCTTGACGATCGGCAGCGCCCCCGTCAGCCCCTTGACCGCCTGATACCACGTCGTGTCGAGCGGGTAGCCGGCGCAGCTGGTGACGACCACGTCCACCGCCTCCGCCACCGGCGCCTTGACGACCTGCTCCACGAAGCGCACGCCCTCCTCCCACGCCTGGATCATGTCGCCGGCGCCGACCCAGGTGATGCGCCGCTGGCCGTCGAGGCAGACGTTGACGATGAAATCGCAGCCGGCCATCAGGGCGATGCGCGTGTTCTCCTCGTGGACGGGGTTGCCTTCGACGATGCCGCAGTCGGCCTTGGGATGCTCCAGGAATTTCGGCCCATGCCAGACCTTGACCGTCTCCAAGCCCGCGATGCCGGGACAGATGACCTTGCGGCCGCCGCTGTAGCCGGCCATCAGGTGCGGCTCGATCAGGCCGGTCGTGATTTTCAGGTCGGCCCGGACGTAGCGCGCGTCGAGCCAGACCGGCACGCCGTTCGGCGTCGTGCCGAGAAAATCGTGTTCCTCGCGGACCTTGCCGTGGTGGTTCTCGATGCGGTAGGCGGCGGCGATTTCCGGCCCGACCAGCTCGACCAGTTCCGCTCCCTCGTTGGGCCGGTGCAGGCCGGTGGCGACGAGGATGAGGATGTCGCGCGCGAGCGATGCCCTGCTCTTCCAGCGTGCGCAGGATCGGCGGCAGGATCAGGCGGTTCGGCACGGGCCGCGTGAAGTCGCAGATGAGGATGCAGGCGTTCTTGCGGCCGCGGGCGACCTCGGCCAGCGGACGGGCGCCGATCGGGCGTTGCAGCGCCTCGGCCACGGCGGCCTCGGGGTCGGCCAGCGGCGCGGCGGGGCGGATCGCCAGCGGGCCGACGAGTGCGGTCGTCGGGAAGGTTCACGTCCAGTCCGGTGCGGCCGTAGTCGAGACGAATGCGCATGGCAGGTCCGGTTCCGGGGGATTTCAGGGTGAAGGAGGTCAGAAGTTATTGTCGCCGGGTGAGGAGGTGCTTTCAACCCTACCAGCCTGAAGCGCGAGCGAGGGACTTCGCCGAAAACCCTCGCTCGCGCTTCAGGCTGGTATCGAAGTCGATTTATGTACCCTTCACCATCCGCGCCCCATCGACCGGCCGCGTAGCGAACGCCGACGCCGTGCGGCCCGTCTTCTGGAGGTATCCGTCTTCGATGTGGCGCACGATGCGATCGAGGACCGTCCGGCGGACGAGACTGATGGTGCATCCGCCGAAGCCGCCGCCGGTCATGCGCGAGCCGATGACGCCGTCGCACTCCGCGGCCAGCTCAACCAGCAGGTCCAGCTCCTCGCAGCTGACCTGATAATCGTCGCGCAACGAGGCGTGGCTGGCGTGCATCAATCGACCGACCGTCGGCCAGTCGCCGCGCCCCAGCGCCTCGGCTGCCTCGACCGTGCGCGCGATCTCCGTGACGACGTGGCGGGCGCGGCGGTAGTGGACGTCGTCGAGCCGGCCGCCCTCCGCCTCCAGCCGATCCGGGTTCACGTCGCGCAGGGCCGCCACGCCGAGCGTGCGGGCCGCCTCCTCGCACTGGCGCCGCCGCGCCGCGTAGCCGCCGTCGTTCAGCTCGTGCTTGACGTTGCTGTTGACGATCAGCGCGATCACTTCCGGGTCGGCCAGCGGCGTCAGCCGCACGGTGCGACGGCGGCAATCGAGCAGGAGCAACGCCCCTTCTTTTCCCATGACGGAGGTGCATTGGTCCATAATGCCGCACGGCACGCCGGCGAAGTCGTGTTCGGCCTTTTGGCACAGCAGCGCCTTCGTCAGCGGCGGGAACCGCGCGCCGGTCATCGCCTCGAACAGCGTGGCCGCGGCCACTTCGAGCGCCGCGCTGCTCGACAGACCGCCGCCCAGAGGCAGGTCCGACGCGACAACGGCCTCGAACGGGCCGGGGGGGCAAAAGGCGACGACGCCCTGAACGTACCGCGCCCACACGTCGGGGCCGGGAGCGAACGGCGGTCCCACCGGGATTGTCGCCTCCTGGCCGAGCGTTATGCTGAACAGCCTTCCGACCTGGGGGCGCTTGGTCGGCCCCTTGTCCGCGGCGATCACGACGTAGCGGTCGATCGCCATCGGCAGGACGAAGCCGTCGTTGTAGTCCGTGTGTTCGCCGATCAGGTTGACGCGGCCGGGGGCGGCGGCGACCCAGCGCGGCGGTCGGCCGAACCGGAGCGTGAACTCGGCTTCGGCGCTCCGGACGAGCGAATCGAGAGAAGTCGGGGAGTCCATGCGACCGTCCAGGCCCGGCCAACAGAACGATCGGAGCCGCGACCGTAAGGGAGCGGGGGCAAGGTTTCTGCACCTTGCCACCGCTCCCTTACGGTCGCGGCTCCGACGAGTCCCGCGGTTAGTGGTTCAGCAGGAATTCGTTGCTGTTGACCAGCGCCCACAGCAAATCCTGATATTTCCGCTCCGGATTCCTCATGTCCGTCGCTTTCAGGGCGGGGCGCACCAGCTGGATCTTGGCCTCGATCGTGGCGATCTCCTTCTGGCTCGGCTCGCGGTTGAGGGTCGTCAGGAACAGGTCGCGGATCATGGGCGTCGGCTTGTCGTTCGCCCCGCTGGTGATGCCATGCTCCTTCATCAGCAGGGCCACCGTGCCCTTGTCCTCGCGGCTGATGGCGTTGTTGATGTCGCCGCCGTTCATCATCAAGAGCGCCTGGACGATGGTGCCGTTGAAGTTGACCTCGTTGCCTTCGTCGTCGCCGAAGCCGCCGATGAGGGTGTCCAGCCACTTGGCCTTGGCGTCCTTCCGGCCCTGCTTGCTCTCGCCGGCCTCGGCCTTGGTGGCCGTCATCAGCGACTCGAACAGCTGTTCGGGACTCATCGACTTGAGCAGCATCCGGCTGAACAGCACGTCCTTGTCCGGCGAGTCGTTGGTCGAATTGGCCACGCAGCTGAGGTTGTAGGCGTTGCTGTTGCAGATCCAGCGGATCATCGCTTTCTGGTCGTAGCCGTAGTTCTTGATGCTGTCGGCCAAGCCGTTGAGCAGGTCCGCGTTGGACGGCTGGTTCTGGTCGTTGAAATCGTCCACCGGGTTGACGAAGCCCTTGCCGAAGAACACGCCCCACATGCGGTTGGCGTATTCTTTGGGGAACATCGGGTGGTTGATGACGTAATCGGCCAGCGCCTTGCGACGGTCGAGGCCCTGGAGCACCTTACCATCCTTATCCACCAGTCCGCCGCGCGCGTCGTCGGCGCCGGGCAGGAACGAGGCCCGCGTCTTCTGCACCACGCCATTCCGCTTCTCGAAGTAGACCATGCCGTCCGCGTTGACGCTCGTGTCGTCCACCAACGTCAACGCGGGGTAGTCCTTCATCATGTTCTTGCCCATCGTCGGGTCGGGCGGCGTGCCCTCGCGGTTGACCTGGCGCAGGAAAGCGTTAATGCCCCAGAAGTCCTTCTGCTTGATGTTGTTGTAGAAGGGGTGGTCGTGGCACTGGGCGCACTGCACCTGGGTGCCAAGGAAGAGCTTGGTGATGCGCGACGTGACCGGCACCATCTGGAAGTGGCCGTCCGTCCGGACGAGATCGGGGTCGTCCTTGCCCGACACCTTGTCGCCGACGTGGGCCAGCAGGAAGTTGACGGCCGGGTCAACGTTGTCCTTCGGATCCTTCGACTTGTTCGGTCCCGTGGCGGTGAGCAGCTTCCGCACCATCTGGTCGTAGGTGATGTTGGAGGCGAACTGGTCCTCCAGCCAGAGGTTCATCTGGTCGTGATACTCGCCGCGGCCGAAAGCGCCGGAACGGGTCAGCAGCCAGTTGCTCCACATGTTGGCCCAGTGGCGCGGATAGTCCTCGCTGGACAGCAGCCGTTCGATCAGCATCGACCGCCGCTTCTTCTCCGGATCCTTCAGGAACGTCTTGATCTCTTCGGGCGTGGCGATGCGGCCGATGATGTCGAGGCTGGCCCGGCGGATGAACTCGTAGTCGTCGGCGTAGCGGGATGGGACGACCTTCTCGGCCTTCCACTGCGCTTCGAGCTTGTCGTTGATGAACTTGACCTGATTTTCGGTCTGGGTGATTTGCGCGTCGTCCTTGCCGACGATCGCCAGATCGAGCGGCCTGGGCCAGGGGGGCGGCGGAGGAGTTTCCTTCGCCGCCTTTTTGTCCGTGTCCTTGGCGTCCCCCGCATGAGTGGGGACTGCGGTCAGCAGCAGGCCGCCGACGAGGACCATTCCGACCACGAAGGACGCGGAGCGCCTCGGCCGCCAACCGCGCAAGAATCTGTGGACCATCAGTGGACCCCCTGTGTTCATGTCAACCCGCGCCCGATGCAAGGGTCGGACGCCGGCCCGTCCGAGCCGGGCGGCGAATCGTCGATCGTGAGACGGAAGTTGTCAGACTCAATTGTGACACGGCCCGGAAGGTGCGTCAACGCTTCGGTGGAAAATACGCCGCTCCCGTGGATGAGACGGAGCCGGCCGAAGTTTGGTTCCCAAACTCGCGCCGGTCAGACAAAATGACGGCGAGCCGGGCCGCGTCAGCGCCCGGAGCTGGCGAGCCGGGTTGCGTCAGCGCCCGGAGGGGGAGGAAACGGATGGCACTGGAACTGAACCTGGAGCGCGTGAAGACGAACGTGCAGAAGGCCGACACGGAGGATTTGCTCGACCGGGCGACGGTGTATCGGGACGGCATGGAGCCGGCGGCCTTGGATCTGATCGACGCGGAACTGCGGACGCGGGGCGTCAGCGCGGCGGAGGTCGCGTCCCACCGGGAGCGGCGGGCGCGGACGATTTGCGGGGCGGACGGGCTGCCGTTGAAGTGCGAGGAGTGTTCGCGTCCGGCCGTGGCGCGGCGGTGGGGTTGGCACCGCCTTTGGGGGAGGCTGCCGGTCTTTCCTCGCCGGATGGCCTTTTGCGAGGAACACATGCCCGCACGGTGGCGGGCGGCGGGCGGCGCTACGTCTTCGGATTGAGCAGACCATCGACGTCGGCTTGGACGATGCGGGTGGACGGCTTGTTGAGTTGAGCGCTGAGCCAGCTCATGATGGAGGGCGTGTAGGGGAGCTTGCCCTTTTTGAGAAGCTCGGTCATGCGCAGCTGGCGGCGCTTGCGCTCGTCCATCTTGAGCATGCCGTTGGTGCGGCGCGAGATGTCCATGTCCACGCGGCGCTGCTCGCGGCGAATTCGTCTGGCTCCCATCGGTCGGTCCCTTGCCATGCCGGGCGTTGATGCGGGGAAAGAGAGTAATGTAGCGGGGGAAAGAGGGAGCGGCAATGGAACCTGCGCCGTGAGCTTCTTCCCTTACCAAGTGTTCGCGGCACACCTATCGCCGGATCAGCCGGAGACACTACCCGCTCGGGCGAAGCCAAAAGATGCTAGCCCCGACCTCGGCTTCAGCGTCGCCGAGTCACCGGAACATCACCCAACTCAGTCCCAGAAACTCGACATCATCCACCCAGTCTCACACGCCCGCGGTTTCTTCCATCCGGCGCCGTGCGGCGTCGAAAGCGGGGGCTGCATCCGGGACGACTCCGGGCGACGGTGCTGCGCTATCGGCGGGGGCCACTACTGCCGGCCACACCGCCTCGTCGTCGATTTGTCCGTCGGCCGTCACGAACACCGGCTCGAAGCGAAACAGGCATTCATCTCCGTCCTCGCGCGTGATCCGCTGCCGCACCACGAAGACGAACAGGAAGCCGCTGCGCCCGGCGAGTTTCGGCTCGGCAATGGTGCGAACGGCCGTGAGGCCGCCGAAGTCATAGGGCCCCGCGTATTGCAGCATCGCATCGACGAATGGGTGGCCTAGCGCCAGGAACTCCGCGTCGGGCCGGTGGATGGCCAGCTCCCGGTCGAAGGTGGCGTTGCGCATGCGCTCCGGCGCCTCCGGGGTGCGCAGCACGTCCGGCGTCAGGAACTCCACAAACGGCTCCTTGCGCTGGAGCTGCCGGCGGTGCCGCGTCAGGAAGCGCTCGGTGAAGGTCCGTAGGTCGTCGAGCGTCAGGTCCGTCGCCAGCTCGCGGCGGTAGCTGTCGAACGAGTAGCTCGACACGTCGCGGAACAGGCTCCGCGTGGCGATCTCATACGCCCGCTTCGCCCGTTCCACCGCCTCCGCGATTTCCTTCTGCGTTTGCTTGTTGAGGTTCCCTTCGACCAGCGCCCGCTGGTAGACGTGCCTGGGGTCGATTTCGCTTTCCAGCTGGCCGTTGAGCGTCCCCTTGATCTCCTCCGGGTTCTCGCCCGTCACTGTCGCCAGGGCAGTCGCCGCTCGGCCGAGGCGGTCCTCGAAATACGCCTGCACCGTCTCCTCGACGGTCGCCTTGTTGAGCAGGTGGTAGACCTGCACCACCTTCGGCTGGCCGAAGCGGTAGACTCGGCCGACGCGCTGCTCCACGCGCATCGGGTTCCACGGCAGGTCGTAATTGACGCAAATGTGACAGAACTGGAGGTTGATCCCCTCGGCGCCCGCCTCGGTGGAGACGAGGAAGCGCACCTTCGCATGGTCGCGGAAGAGGCGCTGGCTGGTCCGCTTGGTCGTCGGCGCCTCCAAGGCGCCGTCCCGCGCGAACGGCGCCCAAACCGCCTGCAAGTCCTGTTCGGTTTCCCCCTGCCGCTCCAGCTTCATGCCGCCGTGGATCACGACGACCGACCCCTTGCCGTACCGCCCCTCCAGCACACGGACCAGATGGCGCTGCGTCTCGCGGTACTCGGTGAAGATCAGCACCTTCTCTTCCGCGCCGCGCTCGCTCTCTTTGGCGACGTGATCGATCAGCCGCAGCAGCTCGTCGAGCTTGCGGTCGCGCTTCACGTCTTGCGCCAGGAGCTTTTCCAGGAGGTCAATCTCGCCCTCGACCATTTCCCGGTCGCCGCGAAG
Organism: uncultured Planctomycetaceae bacterium; assembly: GCA_963771935.1. Taxonomy (GTDB): domain Bacteria; phylum Planctomycetota; class Planctomycetia; order Gemmatales; family Gemmataceae; genus UBA4732. The sequence continues at coordinate 674,807 of CAVYVK010000003.1, forward strand.
GGCGTCCCGCTCCTCCACTTCGCCTTCAAAACGCTCGTCGCGGTCCTCCGGTTCCTCCTCCTCCGGCGGCAGCTTGTCCAGCACCCCCCGCAGTCGCAACAACCGGGCCGACAGGGCGGCGCGGATGGCGGCCGTCGAGCTGCCGTTGAGCTTCTGGAACGTCGTCAGCAGGAAGCCCGCCGCCCGCCGCTGAGTCGGGTCGCCGTGCCGTTCCAACGCCTGGTAGCCCGTGCGGATGTAATCGGTGACGGCTGCGTAGAAGCGGCGTTCGTCGTCGTACATCTTGCACAAGAGGCGGTGCGTCTGGCGGCCCTTGAAGACCTTGCGGCCCTCGGCGTCGGTGACGTCCTTCTTCGGCGTGCGGATGACCAGCTCCGTGAACTTCCGGCCGCCGCCCGCGTCGCTGAACAGGTTGCGCTCCTCCAGCGCGCTGAAATCGACGTCGTCCTCCAGAAGCGCGATCAGGTTCTTGAAGCGGCTGTGGTTGTCCTCGCCCTGGTGCGGTGTGGCGGTCAGCAGCAGAAACGCCTCGCTGTACTGCTTCTTGGCGACCTCCTCGGCCAGGCGGTAGTTGAGCGTTTTTTCCACCTTGCCGGAGCTGTAATCGAGGGCGCTGAGGCGGTGGGCCTCGTCGAAGATGATGAGATCCCACTTGCGGTTTTCGAGGAGAAGGCTCTTGTGCTCCGGCCGCTTGAGGCGGTCGAGCGAGGCGATGGCGTGCGTCTTGAAGGCCCAGATGCGCGGGTTGACGGAGTGGAAGTCGCGGCCGAAGATCTCGAAAGTCTCGCCGAACTTGTCTTGCAGCTCTTCCTGCCACTGTGTGGTGAGTCCGGCAGGGGTGATGATGAGGGTGCGCTTGGCCTGGCCGCGCTGGGCGAGCGCCTGCCAGACCATGCCGGCTTTGATGGTCTTGCCGAGTCCGACCTCGTCGGCCAGGAGGAAGCGGCGCCGGGGGCTGGAGACGACGCGGTGGGCGGCGAAAATCTGGTGCGGCAGGATCTCGGTGCGGGCGTTGCCGAGCTGGCCGCCCTTGTTGCCGGTGAGGAACCGCGCCGCCTGCATCTTCAACTCGAAGCGCCACGGCTCTTCCCACTCCCCGCGCACCGCACGATCCAGCGGCGTCTCCACGCGCTCCAGTTCGGAGAAGTAGAGGAGCTTGTTCTCGGAGCGGTAGGGCGGCGCCATGAAGACGGTGGGGTTGAACTCCACCTTGGCCAGGTCGTCGCGCACCTTGACGACGCGGCCGACGCCGTAGGGTTTGTAGATGGGGTTCGTGCTGCGGACGAGGGCGCCTTCGGTGAAGGCGTTGGCTGATGCGCCGGGCCCTGGGGGTGGAGGTTCAACTCGTTCCATTTCGGCGACGCCTACTTCGACCAGTCCTCGATGCGCACGGCTTCTCCCGATCATCGATCCGGGTCGTCCTCGACCTGCTGGCGGTATTCCGCCATGGACTGCACCCAGTCGTCGATCCAGGGATCATCCTTGTACATGCCGGCGAATTCCATCCAGGGGTGTTGGGGCTCTCCGACTTCGAGCCCCACGAGTTCCGTCCCCTTTTTGAGGCGGGCCTGGATTTTGCGCGCAGCTTGGCCAGCGCCTCCTCGCGCGTGGCGCCCTTGGCACTGACCGCGAACGGCTCCAGACCTTTGGCCCGGAAGCCGTTATGGGCGACGGGTTCGATCAGGACGGGGATTTGCATGAGTGTTCCTCCCGGTGGTTCGAATGGTCCCGCCTCATTCTACCGCGCGGCCCGATGAAGACGGTGGGGTTGAGCTCCACCTTGGCCAGGTCGTCGCGCACCTTGAGGTCGCGGCCGACACCGTAGGCTTTGTAGACCCCGCTCGTGCTGCGGACGAGAGGGCTGCTGGCGATGCCGGCGCGTCAAGCGCCGAAGGGCAATCGTGCGCGCCGGCCCTGTCGGCGGGCCGGCTTTCGCCGATAACGGCTCGTGACTTATCGTCCGTAGACCGAAAGTCCATACCCCATTAAGTTCCAGATATGGCCAAGAGTGCCGATATCGCCGAGAGGTTCGGACGCCGTGTGCGCGATCGGCGGCTGGCGATGGGCCTTTCCCAGGAAGCGTTTGCTGGCAGGTGTGGCCTCGATCGCACGTATATCAGCGGAATCGAGCGGGGCAAACGCAACGTTTCGCTTCGGAACATCGAGGTCATCGCCGAGGCGCTCGGCACTTCCATTTCAGATCTGACAGAGGGGTTGTAGCCCATCCAGCTGATAGGCTCCATCCGCATACTCCGTCAGTGCCATGGCGGGGCTTTCGACGGTGGCTCGCACGCTGCTCGACATATTCGACGTATCGCTCGGCTTCCTCACCAAAGTCGTGGTGGATAATCCGAGTCTGAGGGGGATGGTTTTGGGCTACTTGGCCGAGGCGAAGCTGAAGGAGTCATTGAGGGTCATGGGCGGGCATCGGCCTTCCGCAAGGAGGACGATCACGATCGGAAGAAGAAGGGCGACCTGGTTGTGACCTACCAGGGGTTCGAGTTCAAAGTCGAGGTGAAATCCCTTCAGACGAACAGTGTGGAAATCCTGGATGAAGAACACTCGACGGCGAACGCGGAAAGGTGGATTCGGAAAATCCTGAAAAAGAAGGGTCGGGGCGAGGCGAACTCGGAGTACATTCCGGTCTGGAACAAGCACCGGCTCGACGGTAAGTTCCGGGGACAATTCCAGTGCGACGCCAGCGACAAGCGTCCGGTCGAGTTCCCCGATGGAAGCACTCTGCAAACCACGAATCTTCTCTTCGGCGAGTTCGACATCCTCGCCGCCGGCCTGTTCGCGTTCAGGGAGAAATGGGACTTCGGTTACGCCCTGAACAGCCAGCTGCCTGCTTCTGCCAACATGGAGTATCCCGAATACCAGCGAAGCAAGCTGATCACGAGCATGATCTCAGTCACATGGCCTCTCGTGGCTCCGTTCTTAAGCGACATCTACAGCCTTCTGGACAGGTTGGTGGCTGACGAGAAAGCGAAACAGGCGGGCAAGGTCACTGAGGAGACGCAGGTGGTGCTGAAGAAGGAGGCGGTAAAGGAGATGAAGGTGGTGGAGGAAACGAAGGTGAAGGTCGTGAAAAGGAGGCCACCGAAGAAATCTTGACCCTGCGCTTCTGGAACACCAGGAAATAGGAGTGGTTTTTGCGGGCATGCTCCTGTTTCTTGATCCGGCTCACGCCGGCTCGGTTTACGCGGACAAGTACGAAAAGATCCTTGGTGTAAAACCCCATCGCCTCGTAGGCGGTGATGATCTCGACGTGGGTTAGTCGCTGCTTGTTAGCGCTGACTTCGTCCTGGCACTTGACGATTAGGACGCCCTCCTTTTTCAGCACGCGATACGCCTCCCATCCGGCTTTGAGGTACATGTCCACGACGGCGTTGTGCCACTTTGGTCCATCCTCCTCCGTCGCCTTCCCGTTGGAGTAGGCGTGGCGGAAACTGGAGTGCGTTCCTGACCCAGCCATGTGGTCCGCCTCTTTGCGGTACAAGCCCTCCATGTAGGGCGGATCGAGTACGACGCAATCGAGGGATTCGTCGCGGTAGGGAAGGCTGCGGCAGTCGATCCCATTCTGGACATCTATTGGTTTTGATGGGAAGATGCCATGGCCGTCCTTCGCATCAATGTCGGAAGCCAGAAGATTGTAGTCGTCCGCTCGGACGTTCTTCCAAAAGACGCCTTGCCCGAATGTCACGTCGGCAACGGTAGCGCCCTTTGGCACGTGGAGAGCCAGAATGCGGGGGAACAGTTCGGCGTTTTCGCCGAACTGGGCCGAGAAGACCAAATCCGTGGTAGCTATACCCCCTGCAACCCGCCTTGCCTTGCCGGCGTTGTCGTCAGCGATGTCAATTTGCGCTTCGGGGTCCACCTCTATTCCGTTTGTGTCGGGATCGTCGAAGAGTCCCCGGCAGGCAGCCTGCATCTTCTTCGCCATCGGTCTCCCCTTAGCAGGAAGCAGACGTATGCGCTCTGTGGACTATAAGTTACGGAGCCAGGCTTGTCAATCCCCGTCGAGAGTACCTCAGCCGTCTTTCGGAAGGGAGGTAGGTAGGGGCGAGGAATTCGTCAGCCATGTACCAGGCGAACAGGTCCCCTTCGAGGAAGTTGGTGATGTTGAGGTGGCGGAAGATGCTGCCGGCCTCCAGCTCTTCCAGTTCCTTGTCGGCTTGGGCGGCGGCCCGTTTCACCTGATCGGCGAACTCGACGGCCTTACGCGCGATCAGTTCATCGAGCGATTCGGTGGTTGGCACGGCCGGTCCCCGTGGAAAAGGTGGGAGTCAGTGTACACAAGTCGGCCGGCTGTCCACAAGCGTAAACGCGCAAGCGCTGCTATGCACCGAGCGACCCCAGTCCTCCCACCGCGTTTTTTTGACAGCCCCCTTTTTGTGTCCCATCCTTTCGGCAAGAGTGAAACCGTCTAACGCCAGGCGCAGTTCCCATCCTCTCCGACCGTTTTCGGATCGAAGTGCCGCCGGCTGACGTTTCGGATCGCTCTTGGGCAGGGCGCGGGGTTGTGGGCCGCGCATTCCCCCCTTAGAACACAAAGGACGCCGCCGCCAATGATGACTACGGACCTCGGGGCTTGCGAGTGGTTCGTTTGGGACCTCCGCCGCAGCAACCTTATCGACCGCGGACAGCTGGATCAGGTCATCGGAGAGTTCCTCGCCAAGAACCCCGGCGCCGAACCGCCCGCCCTCGCCGAGTTCCTCGTCGCCCAGGGCGTTCTCACCGACTTCCAGGCCGAACGCCTCCTCCAGGGCAAGACCCAAGGGTTCGTCCTCGGGCCGTTCACCCTTCAGGACGCCCTTGGCACCGGCAGCATGGGCACCGTCTACAAGGCCCAGTCCAAAACCGACAACCAACTCTACGCCGTCAAGGTGCTGCCGCGGCGCAGCATGTGGAACGTTCGCATCGCCCGCCGCAAGGTCCGTCTGTTCGAGTCGTGCCGTCATGTGTCCGTCGTCCCGTTCGTGGACGTCGGCACCGCCGGCGGAATGCACTACCTCGCCTGGCCGCTCGTCGAGGGCGAGACCCTTGACAAGATCGTTCAGAAGGAAGGCAAGCCGAGTCGCGGAAAAGACGGTCCAGTTCGCCATGCAGACGGCGGAAGGTCTCGACCTGTGCCACCAGCAGGGGCTGTTCCACGGTCTGCTCAAGCCGTCCAACCTGATGATCGGAGCGGACGGGCAGGTGCGCATTCTCGATTTCGGCATCGGCTGTCTGCTGGCGGAGACCGAGGGAGAGTCGCTGGTGGACACGATGTCCACGGCCAACTCGGTGAACTCGGGCCTGGACTGCTCCAGCCCCGAGAGCATCATGGACCCGACGAACCTCACGGCGGTCGGCGACCAGTACAGCCTGGGCTGCGTGATGTACTTCTGCCTGACGGGGCAATACCCGTTCCCGGACGGCACGGCCGTCGAGAAGATGATGGCCCACCAGCACAAGCAGCCCAAGTCGATCCAGGAGCTGGCGCCGGAGATTCCGGACGGTCTGGCGGCGGTGGTGGAGCGGCTGATGCAGAAGACGCCGGCCGTGCGCTACGCCAGCTGCGCCGAGGTGATCGAGGCGTTGCGGCCGTTCGCGCCGGTCTCCGGCCCCGTGCGGAGCCGGCCGACGATGACGATCCCGCGGTTGAAGCCGTCGGCGTCCGCCGCCCCCGCGCCGAAATCGGCGGACGCCCCAGCTCGCGCCACGTCGCGGCCGACCGGCCCATTGCCTCCGCGCGTCCCATCCGCGGCGGCCCCGAAACTAAAGCCCTCCGCCCCGGTTCGTCCGACGCCCGCACCGCCGACGGCAGCCGTTCCCGCGTCGAAGCCCGTCCTGGAGGCGGCGCCCTTGGGGGAGGAGCCGGGATCGACGCTCGCGCCGAAATCGCTCGGCCAGCGCATGGGTGCGCTCGGCTACGTCCTGCTGGCGCTGCTAACCGGCGCCGTGGCCTGGCTGGTGTGCAACCTCGTCCTGCCGAAGTGACCGCGGTTTTCTCTTGATGCGTTTCTAAAACGAGCCGACCGGGAGGCATCGATGCCGCCGGCCGGCTCGCTGCGTTGACGCTTCGGGGGCGAGCGGCCGGCGTGAGCCGGCTGATGCGTTTCATCAGCCGGCTCACGCCGGCCGCTCGCCATGCCGCCATAATCCCGCCCGATGAGGTAACATCCAAGCGGGGAGTGCGACTCAGACAGTAAGCCGCCGTTCCCCGGGATGAGGAGGTCGGCGTGGCGACCGACTGGGACCGCATCGTCCGCGAACACGGTTCGATGGTGTACGGCACGGCCTGGCGCATCCTGGGCAACGCGGCCGACGCCGAAGACGTGGTCCAGGACGTGTTCCTGCAAATCCATCAGCTGCAACAGTCGCATCCGGTGCGCTACTGGGTGGCGCTGCTGCGCCGGTCTGGCGTCCTGCCGCGCCCTGGACCGTCTGCGCCAGCGCCGCAAGACGATGCCGCTGGACGGCCTTCAGCTGGCGGCGGCGATCGACGCCCCCGATGCGGCCCTCCAGGAACGCGAGACGTCCGAGCGGCTGCGCGAGGCGATCGCGCAGCTGCCGAAGCGGGAAGGCGAAGTGTTCTGCCTGCGGTATTTTGAAGACCTGCCCTACCAGCAAATCGCGGAAACGCTGTCGATCACGCCCGGCGCCGCGGCCGTCGCGCTGCACAAGGCGCGGGCCAAGCTGGAGGCCGTGCTGATCGAACCCGCGAAGAGGGAATAGCCGTGGACGACAGGCCGAACCCGTTGGAAGAACGCCCGTTCGTGAGCGAGCTGGGCGAGGCGCTGCGGAGCGCCGTGGATCAGGTGCGCACGGAACCGCCGCCCGCCGCATCGGTGGGCCGCGCGCTGGAGCGGGCGCGGCGACTCGGGCCGGGCAAGGTCAACCCGTGGGTCCGATACCACCGCATCGCCACAGCGGCCGCGGTCGCGGCCGTGCTGATGCTGACGTTCGGCTTGCTGCTGGTCTGCTGGCGCTTCGACCCGAACAGTCGGACGGACGGCGCCGCGCCGGGCGCCGGGACCGCTCTCTCCCCCGGCGACGGAGGCGACGTAGGGAACCCTGACGTGGTTGTCGGCGTGGATCGTGCGGCGGATCGACCGCAAGCCGGCGACGGCCGGCTGACCGATGGGTCGTATACAGAGGCGGATCGCTCCCCCGTTTCGACGTTCCCCTTGACCGTGGACGCAACCGCCTACCGCGACGTGCGACGGGCGCTGCTGGACGAGAAGCGGCTGCCGGCGCCCGAGGGCGTGCGCGTGGCCGACCTGGTCAATTCCTTCACCTATTCCTATCCGGAACCGTCCGGCGACGACCCCGTTTCCCTGACGCTTGACCTGGCCGAGTGCCCGTGGAACGCGGCCCACGAATTGGCCCGGATCGGTCTGCGCGGCCGGGCCGACGCGGCGGCGCGCGAGCGCGGGTGCGAGTCTCGTTCAATCCGCGGCGCGTGGCAGCCTATCGGCTGATCGGCTACGAGGGCCGGCGCGGCCTCACCGCGCTCGACGCCGAATCGCTCGCCGCCGGGCAAGCCGTGACGGCGCTGTACGAAATCGTTCCGACGGGCTATGCGGATGCGGCCGAGTGGCTGACGGCGGAAATCCGCTGCCGCGATCGGTCGGATCGAGCCTGGTCGATCACCCGTTCGCTGGCCTCCGCGCCGCGCCGCTTCGCGGAGGCGCCGGAGGATTTCCGTTTCGCGGCGGCGGCGGCGGAGTTCGGCCTGCTGCTGCACGGGTCGTCCCCCGGCGACGCCGGCTACGCCGCCGTGCGGGCCATTGCCCGCGCCGCGCCTGGGCGCCGACCCGGACGGACGCCGCGCCGAGTTCCTGGCGCTGGTGGATGCAGCGGATCGGCTCACGTCGGATCGCAAGCTCACGCACAAGGACGCGGGGGCGTCGTGAGACGGCCCCTTTCTTTGGTAGGATCCTCATTAGGCGAGCGGGGGCGTCCGCCTCCTGCTCGCCAAATGAGGTCGCCACCCTCCGGCGACTTGATTTGGCGCCACACGGCCGCTTAAAATAGATTGGGTGATAGTTCGGCCCTGGGGGCTGGCTTCACGAGTGTGAAGGCGTCCGGCCGTCGCGCCGGACCCAAGGCAACCCATCCTGGAGAACGGCCATGAACGTAACAGTGCATCGGTGGAGCGCGGTTCTACTGGCGGGTGCAGTCGCGCTCGGCGTATCCGTCTCGGCGGCACAGGCCCAGCCGGTTATGAGGCCGTCGCTAATCAACCCCGCCTTCACCGTGGCGCCGGGCATCCAGCAGTACAACAACCTCGTCAACACGGCCATCCTCGGCCGGACCCTCCGACAGATTCCGCCCTACGCCTTCGGCTTCAACCCGTACCCGCAGCCGATCGTCGGCGGCATGTCCTACATACCGCCGATCTACCCCACCCTCGGTTCCTACGCCGGCATGGGAGGCGCCTATCCCTCGTCGGCGACGTTGACAACCAACCCCTACGGCGGCGCCGGGTCACTCACGTCGAGCTACGGCGGGTACGGCGGCAGCGGCTATGGCAGCAACACCTACGGCTCCATGGACCCCAACTACGGGTTCCTAAGCGGCACGGCCAACGTGATCGACGCGAGCGGCAACTACCTCAAGAGCGTTCAGGACGCCCGTCTGAAGCAGACGACGGCCGACGAGGCCCGTATCGACTATCGGCGCCGCCTGATCGACGAGGCCCGCTACGAGCGCGGCCTGCTGCCGACGACCGAAGAGCTGCGGCAACAGGAGCTGACCCGCAACCTCGACTGGTATCGGCACCAGCCGCCGATCTCCGACATCGCCTCGGCCCGCGCGCTCAACGCCATCCTGAACCATCTGACCAGCGACCCCAGCGTGGGCAAGGGGCCGAACGTTCCCATCGACGAGGAAGTCCTCAAGCGCATCAACGTCACCAGCCCCACCGCCCCCACCGCCAGCCTCGGCCTGCTCAAAGACGACGGCAAGCTCCAGTGGCCGGCCGCCCTGAGCGGCAAGGAGTTCGAGGGGCCGCGCAACGACCTGACCGAACGGCTCCAGACCGTGGTGGCCGCCCTCAAGTTCTCCAACAAACCGGAAGCGGGCGCCATCGTGGACCTGAACGGCGATCTGGCCAAGCTCCGCAGCGCAGGTCAAAACGTCGGACCTGTCTCCGACCGAATACATCGATGCGTCCAGCTATCTCGATCAGGTGAGCGCCGCTATCCAGGCCTTGGGAGACCCGAACGTCGCCGCCAACTTCAACCACAAGTTCAACGCGAAGAACGTGGCGGAGCTGATCGACGGCATGAAAGGGTCTGGACTTCGCCCCCTCGGCCCCGGGCGATGAATGGGCCTACCGCGTGCTGCATCAGGCGCTGGTGGCCTACGACTACGGCGCCTCGGGCCAGGCGAAGACGCCCCCGCCGGAGCCGAAGCAGCCGTGACCCCGGCCGGGCCCCAATCGAAATCCGAAGCCCCGCGGGCGAAACCCCGCGGGGCTTTTGCATTGACAGCCGCTCTGCCCGGCCTTAGTTTCGATAACCTGGGATCCCACGACGACCGGACGAGCAGCGAGGACAGCGTCATGCGTCTTCTCCGATATCCAAACGTGGTTTTTCTCGGCGTCCTCGGCTGGGCCGCCCTGGCCGCCGGGCCGGCCGACTCCAGGCGCGCCGAGCAACCGTTTGGCATCGACCAACGCGTCCCGTGGACTCGCTCGCACGTCGTCGGCTCGCCGAACCCGCCGCCGCCGTTTCAGCGTCGTGCGGGCCTTTCCGAAGCTGACCTTCAACCAGCCGCTCTACGTCAAGACCGAGCCGGGGACCGACGACATGCTGGTCATCAGCCACGACGGCGGCTACGAAGGCCCCGCCCATTTCGTCCGCCTCAAGAACCGGCCGGACGCGGACAAAACCGAGCCGCTTCTGGAAATAAACCGCATCGCCTACGGCGTAGCCTTCCACCCCGACTACGCGAAGAACGGCTACCTCTACGTCGGCAGCAACGGCCCCGACGAGCGAAAAGGTCCACAAAATGGACCGCGTATCGCGCTTCACCGTCGAGCGCAAGCCGCCTTACCGTTGCGACCCGAAATCGGAGGTGGTGATCCTCGAATGGGCGTCGAACGGCCACAACGGCGGCGACCTCGAATTCGGCCCCGACGGCTATCTGTACGTCACCTCCGGCGACGGCACCAGCGACTCCGACGGCGACCTGCGCGGCCAGGATCTGACGCACCTGACGGCCAAGGTGCTGCGCATCGACGTGGACCACCCGGCCGCGGGCAAGACCTATTCCGTGCCGAAGGACAACCCCTTTGTGGACCGCAAAGGGGCGCGCCCGGAGACGTGGGCCTACGGCCTGCGCAACCCGTGGCGGATGACGTTCGACAAGAAGACCGGGATGCTGTGGGTCGGCCAGAACGGCCAGGATTTGTGGGAGCAGGCTTACGTCGTCCACAAGGGCGACAACTGCGGCTGGAGCGTCAACGAGGGCAGCCACCCGTTCCAGCCGCAGCGCGAGCACGGCCCCGACCCGATCGTCATGCCGGCCGTGGAGCATCACCACTCCGAGTTCCGCTCGCTGACCGGCGGCGTGGTCTATTACGGCAAGAAATACCCCGACCTCGACGGCGGCTACGTCTACGGCGATTATTCGACGGGCCAAATCTGGGCGGCGCGGCACGACGGGACGAAGACGCTCTCGGATCGTGAACTGGCCGACTCGCGGTTGCAGATCGTCGGCTTCGGCCTCGACCCGGACGGCGAATTGCTGATCGTGGACCACGCCGGCGGCCTGTACACCCTGGAGCCGACGCCGAAGGAGGAGCCGCCGGCGCCGTTCCCGACGCGGCTGAGCGAAACCGGCATTTTCACCTCCGTCAAGGGGCATCAGGTGGACCCCGGCCTGATTCCCTACGACGTGAACGCCCCGCTGTGGTCCGACGGCGCCCCCAAGGAGCGGTACATCGGCCTGCCTGGCGACGGCGCAGATCGAGTTCACGACCTGGCGCGGCTGGAATTTCCCGGACGGGACGGTGCTGGTCAAGACGTTCTCGCTGGACACTGGTCGAGGGCGATCCGTCGTCGCGGCGCCGCATCGAGACGCGGCTGCTGACGCGGCAAGAGCGGCCAGTGGTACGGCTACTCTTACCTGTGGAACGACGAGCAGACCGACGCCGAGCTGGTCCCGGCGGCGGGACTGGATCGGATGTATGCGATCCGCGACGCCGCGACGCCGGGCGGCGAGCGCGCAAGCAGACGTGGCACTATCCCAGCCGGGCGGAGTGCATGGTCTGCCACAGCCGGGCGGCCAACTGGGTGCTGGGCCTGACCGAAATGCAGATGAACAAGGTCCACGATTACGGCGGCGTCCGGGACGAGCAGTTGCGGACGCTGGAGCATCTCGGCGTCTTCAGGGTCAACTGGATCGACCACGTCGAGGAGGTCCGGCGCCGCGGCCGCGACTGGCTGGACGCCGGCCGTGCGCTGGCGGGGGTGTGTACGAGCGCGGTCGCCGCGCCGCGGTCGGTCGTCCCGGTCCCGGTGAGGAACGCGCTGGATGCGGTCGACCGGAAGCTGGCGGACCTGTACGCGACGGTTCCCGAGCCGCCCGACCTGCTGCGGCCGCTGGAGGACGGAATGCGGAAGGCGCCGCGCTACACGACGCTCCTGCCGCGACGGCCGGGCGAGTACCGCGCGCCTCGCCGATCCCACGGATCGCCATGCCGACCTCGACCGTGCGCGCCCGTTCCTATTTGCAGGCCAACTGCGCCCAGTGCCACGTGTCGGCCGGCGGTGGCAATTCGCTGATGGATCTGGAGTTTACCACTCCCAAAAAGGACGCGCATCTGTTCGGGGCGAAGCCGCAACATCAGACGTTCGGAATCGCCGATCCGCTGCTGATTGCGCCGGGCGACCCGGATCGTTCGGTGCTGCTGCAACGGCTCGCGCGGCGGGGGCCGAACCAGATGCCGCCGCTGGCCAGTTCGGAAGTGGATGAGGGGGCCGTGAAGATGCTGCGCGAGTGGATTGCGGGAATGAAGGAGAATGAGAAGTAGGGGGGAGGGTGCCGCCTCGTCCCATCTCCCAGCCGCCGGGGCGCCGCGGGATCGCGGGAGAGAAATCGCAAACCCCTTCACGGTCGCTACTTGGGCCTTCGCGTACTTTCGCCTTTGTCTTTCGGTCGCCGGGGTCATAAACTCCCGATACAGCCGGCGGCGCACGGACGCGGGGCCGGGTCGATTACAGGCTGGTCCGCCGACGGAACGAACGGGACAGGGACGGCCGACGTGCGTTGACGCAGTCTCCCCATTTCCAACCAGCGAGGTGCGAAAGTGGGCGCCGCTCTGCTTGTCGAATACTACCAACGGATGCCAACCCGCCGGGCCAAGGACGACGCCGAAACGTGGCGGAAACGTCAGGACGAGGGCCGCAAACGCTTCCTCCATCAGGCCCAGGCCCGCTACACCGAGGGCACGCTGCTGCGGCTGCTGGAGAGCACCGACGCGCGGGCGCGGCGGGCCGCGCTTCTGGCGTTGGGCAAGATCGGCGGCATGACGGCCAACGACGCCGCGGCCGCCCGACTCCAGGACGAAGACGCCGAGGTGCGTCAGATGGCCGCCGACGCCCTGTGGGGTCTGTGGTTCCGCGCCGACTCCGACGAGAACAACCAGGAGCTGCAACGGCTGGTTCGCCTGCGCGACCGGGCCAAGGCCCTGAGCGGCCTCGACCAGCTGATCGAGAAGGCGCCGGGGTTCGCCGAGGCCTTCAACCAGCGGGCCATCCTTCTGTTCCGGCTCAAGCAGTACGACCGTTCCATCGCCGACTGCGAAAAGGCGCTGCAGCTCAATCCGCACCACTTCGGCGCCCAGGCCGGCATGGCCCAGAGCTACATGCAACTCCGCAAGCACAAGGCGGCGCTGAAGGCCTTCCGCACCGCCCTGCGCCTCAACCCCAACCTCGGCGGCGTCGCGGAAACCATCCGGGCGCTCGAGAACGCCCTCGGCGAAGAAGGACGCAAGGACGACAAGAAATAGGGCGTTTCGGCGAGCGGCGGGGTTTATCCCCGCCGTTTGGACCGAATCTCGCGGCGGAGCGAAAACCGCCGGGATAAACCCGGCGGCTCGCCCATGAGGCGTATATGGCGGACGTTCCGTACCGCGTCGTCATCGGCCTGGAAGTCCACGTCCAGCTCCTGACGCGGACCAAGCTCTTCTGCGGCTGCCGCACCGACTTCGGTCTGCCCCCCAACTCGGCCACGTGCCCCGTCTGCATCGGCCTGCCCGGCGTCCTGCCCGTGATGAACCGACGCGCCTTCGACCTGGCCCTCCGCGCCGCCTCGGCCCTCAACGGCCGCGTCGTCGATTTCACCAAATGGGACCGCAAAAACTACTATTACCCCGATCTGCCGAAGAACTACCAGATCAGTCAGTACGACCTCCCCTTCAGCGAGGGCGGCTGGCTGGAGATCGACGCGGCCGGCGGCAAGAAGCGGATCGGCCTTATTCGCGTGCATCTGGAAGAGGACGCCGGCAAGATGCTGCACGACGAGACGGGCGCGGGCCGCGACAGTCTGGTGGACCTGAACCGGGCCGGTACGCCGCTTCTGGAGATCGTGAGCAAACCGGATCTTTCCTCTCCGGAAGAGGCCAAGGCCTACCTGGAGGAAATCCGGCTGCTGCTGCGCGAGATCGGCGTCTCCGATTGCGAGATGCAGGAGGGCAGCCTGCGCTGCGACGCCAACGTCAACGTCCATGTCCCTCAGCCCGACGGCTCCGTCGCCGCCACGCCCATCGTCGAGGTGAAGAACCTCAACAGCTTCCGGGCCGTCGAGCGGGCGATGCGGTACGAGGCCGGGCGACAGTACGAGGCGTTCCTCCGCGACGGCCGGCGGCTGGCACCCGGCGAGAAAGAGACGGCCGGCTGGGACGAGGCGCGCGGCGTCACCGTGGTGCAGCGCCGCAAGGAAGAGGCGGCCGACTACCGTTACTTCCCGGAACCGGACCTCGTCCCGGTCGTGGTGGATGCGGCGTGGCGCGAGCGCGTGCGCTCCGAGATGGGCGAGTTGCCGGCGGCGCAGCGCGTGCGTCTGGCCGAGGAATACGGCCTGTCGGCGTATGACGTCGGCGTGCTGACGCAGCGGGGGCGCGCGACGGTGGCCTACTTCGAGGACGTGGCGCGGCGGTGCGGCGACGCCAAGGCGGCGAGCAACTGGGTGACGAACCGTGTGCTGGCGTCGCTGGGGGAGCGAAAGCAGGAGATCGGCGATTTCCCGCTGACGGCGGAGCGCCTGGCCGAGCTGATCGCGGAGCAGAAAGCGGCCGGCCTGAGCAAGCAGACGGCCGAAGAGGTCTATAACCACATGCTGGAGTCCGGCGCTTCGGCGACGGAAACGATCGCCCATCTCGGCATCCGATCGGTGGAGGCGGGAGAGCTGCGCGAGCTGGTGCGGCGGGCCGTCGCGGCCAACCCGACAGCCGTGGCCCAGTACAAGAAGGGCAAGACGACGGCGACCAACTCGTTCATCGGCGCGGTGATGCGCGAGACGAAGGGGGCGGCCAACGCCGATGACGTGCGGAAGTTGATCCTGGAGGAGTTGCAGAAGGCGTAGACACGAGGCGCTATTCGGAGGGCAACAGTCCGCGTTCACGCAACAGCTGCATCGTCCACTCTGTTTGGTCCGGCGGCAGAGGCGGTTCCGGCGCACGGCCGGAGTAGGGATTGACGCGGGTGTAGGGACCAGCGTCGTAAGCGCGGTCGAATACGGCTTGCAGATCGAGGACCACCGGTGCATCGCCGGGCGACAGCGGCACGGCGATTTCCGGCAGGCGTCCTTGCAACGGGATCGGGTAGACGTAGAACCGTTCGGGGTCGTCGAAGCGGTGAACGCAGACGTGGTAATCGAACGGTCCCGCTTCCTGGACGGCGCGGTTGCGCGGCACGGCGGTGCTGAAGACCCCCCCGCGGAGGAGGTCGATTTCGACCAGGTTCGCCCGACTGCCGACCAACTCGCGCTGCTTGCGAACGTAAAGGTCGCGGCCGTGATCTCCGGGCATTTTGTTGCTTGGACTGAGGACTTCAATGGCCGTGACGAGGCGGCGTTCCCCTCGAACCGTGTGGATTTCGACGAATGTCTCGCGCACCTCTTCCTCGGGCACGAGCACCACGACCGGATGAACGTTGACGGCCACAGCCGTGCCGCCGCCGTTTGCGGCCGGCTCCGCAGGCGGCGAGGCGCGAAGTACGCTCACGTCCGGTTCGAGGACGCGCTCCTCATATTCAACCCACACACGGGACCGAATATCCGCGTAATACCCCGGCGGCAGCGATTCCTGGAGTGTTCGCTTCAATTCCGCGATCAAACTGTCGTGAAGGCCCGGAAAGAACTCGGGGTTCTCCAGATACGGGTCCATGCCAGGAAAGGGGGACGGCATTTCAGTCCTCCGTCATCGGCTCAATCGTTCGGAAAACGCGGCGGCTGCGGCCGGCGCAGCTCCGGCCCCCGTCCCAGGTCGGAATCGCGCCGGGGGTCCAGGTCGCGCCGCAGCGACGCCAGACCGCCCGCGAAGAGCGCCATGGCCAGGATGAACATGCCGGATTCCAGCATCGAAAACAACATCGAGATCATCATCGTATTCTGCGCCGTGGACGGGCCGTTCATCGAGGGCTGATCCAGGGTCTGCAGGAACAACAGGCCCGTCTGGAATATGGACAGGCCCATTCGCGCAATCAGCACCCACATGGCCCCGAGCAGGAGGCCGCGGTTGTAGGTGGTGTAACCGCAGACCGGCGCCAGGAAGTAGACCACGCCCACCCCCAACAGGCCCAGCATGGTCACCAGCGGCGTCCAGTCCACCAGGCCGCCGCCCCATAACATGCGGAACCAATCGGCTTGCATGGCGACCTCTCTTGGGTTGTATGGATCCCGGAACACGGCCTGATTGTAAAGCATCGGCCGCGCGCCGGCAAGAAAGCCGCCGGAAGATCATACGGGCCGATCCGTGAAGCCGCCGCCCCCATCGTGTTCGGAATGTCCGCCGCCGTGGTGCGGCGGTTCCTCCCGATGTTCCGCGGGCTGCGGCGAATCGGCGACGGCCTGCTCGGCGGTCGGCCAGAACGTGTCGGTGAACCACTGGATGACGTAGAAGAACACCGGCGTCAGGAAGATGCCGAACAGCGTCACGCCCAGCATCCCGGCGAACACCGCCGTGCCCAGCGTCCGCCGCATCTCGGCGCCGGCCCCCACCGCGATCACCAGCGGCACCACGCCCAGGATGAACGCGAACGACGTCATCATGATCGGCCGCAAGACGCAACTGCACGGCGTCCAGCGTCGCCTGCCGCCGGTCGGCCCCCTCCTCGCGCCGCGCTTTGGCGAATTCGACAATCAGGATGGCGTTCTTGCACGCCAGGCCGACCAGCACGATGAAGCCGATCTGCGTGAAGATGTTGATGTCCTGATTGGCGATCCACAGGCCGGCGATGGAACACAGCAGGCACATCGGCACGACGAGGATGACGGCCAGCGGCAGCGACCAACTCTCGTACTGCGCCGCCAGCACCAGAAACACCAGCACCACCGCCAGCAGGAACACGTACATGGCCGTGTTGCCGGTCTGCAATTGCAAGTAGCGCCAGCTCCGTCCAGTCGGTCGCCATCGACGGCGGCAGGTCCTGCTGGGCCGCGTCCTGCATGAGCGTGATGGCCTGGCCGGAGCTGGTGCCCGGCGCCGCCGAGGCGTTGATCGCCGCCGCCTGATACATGTTGTAGCGCATGATCAGCACCGGGCCGTTCCGCCGGCTCGACGGTCATCACGCTGCCCAGCGGCACCATCGCCGTTCTGGCTGTTGCGCACCTTCAGCTGGTACAGGTCCATCGACCTGCTGGCGGAAGTCGTCCTGGGCCTGGACGTTGACCTGCCAGGTGCGGCCGAACTTGTTGAAGTCGTTGACGTAGTACGAGCCGATCTTGGTCCTGCAAGCGTGTCGAAAATGTCGCTGATGGACAGGCCGAGCCGCTTGGCCTGGTCGCGGTCGATGTCCAGCTCGCAGCCACGGCGTCTGCGCCCGGAAGCTGGTGAACAGCCCCTCCAGGGCGGGCCGCTTGTCGCCGCGCAGGACGGCCTCGCCCCGGTCGATGGCTTCGTCGGTCGCCTGCTCCAGGGGGACCAGCCCCTCGTTGCCGCGGTCCTCGATGATGATCTTGAAGCCGCCGGCCGTGCCCAGGCCCTCGATCGGCGGCGCCTGGAAGATGTTGACGACGGCGGCCGGAACCGCGTCCTCCAGCTTGGCCTGCAACGACGCGGCGATCTCGTCGGCCGACAGGCCGGGGCCGTTGCGCTTGCCGAACTCGTCGAGCATCAGGTACATGGCGCCGAAGTTCGGGGCGTTGGCGTTGAGCAGGATCGACTGGCCGGAGATGCCGACGGTGTGCGCGACGCCCGGCTGCTTGAGGGCCATTTCTCGACGGCGTTCATCGCCTGCTGCGTTCGCGACCACCGAGGAGGAGTCGGGCAGCTGCACGTTGACCAGCAGATAGCCCTTGTCCTGCGTCGGGATGAAGCCGGTCGGCGTCTTCATGAACCCGTAGCCACGTCAGGAACAGCAGGCCGCCGTAGACCACCAGCACCACCAGGCTGACCCGCAAGCAGCAGGCCGATCGTCCGGGTGTACAGGTTCGTGCTGTACTTGAAGCCGAGGTTGAACATCCGGAACGCCCAGCCCAGCACGAAGTTGAGCAGCGGCGCGAGGAACCAGCCGGCGACGGCCAGCACCGCCGCCGCGACCCACGGCAGCGCGACCGGGAGGTAGGCGGCGCCCGGCGCGGAGGGTAGCCATCCGTGGAGTAGGTCGAGCGTCCGCGGGCTGGCGCCGAGCAGGTAGCCCAGCCAGCCGAAGATCAGCACGAACGCCAGCCGCGGCAGGGCTTCGTAGCGCCCCTCCTGGCGCGGCTTGAGCAGCAGGGCGCAGAGGGCCGGGCTGAGCGTCAGTGAGTTGAACATCGAGATGCACCGTCGAGACGGCGATGGTCAGCGCGAACTGGCGGAAGAACTGGCCGGTGATGCCGGTGATGAACGCGCACGGGATGAACACCGCCGACAGCACCAGGCCGATCGCCAGCACCGGGCCGGACACCTGTTCCATCGCCTTGATCGTCGCGTCGTGCGGCTTCATGCCCTCTTCAATGTGGTGTTCGACGGCCTCGACGACGACGATGGCGTCGTCCACGACGATGCCGATGGCCAGCACCAAACCGAACAGGGTCAGGTTGTTCAGGCTGAAGCCCATGAAGGCCATGACGGCGAAGGTGCCGATGATGGCCACCGGCACGGCGATGAGCGGGATGACGGCCGAGCGCCAGTTCTGCAAGAACAGCAGCACGACCACGGCCACCAGGATGACGGCGTCGCGCAGCGTGTTGAAGACCTCGCCGATGGACTCGTTGATGAACGGCGTGGTGTCGTAGACGATCTTGTAGTCGAGGTCGGGCGGAAAGCGCTTTTTCAGGTCCGTCATTTTGCTTTTGACGGCCTCGGCCACCTGCAGGGCGTTGGAGCCGGGCAGCTGGTAGACGGACAGGGCCACCGACGGCTGGCCGTCCAGCGTGCAGCTCTGGTCGTAGGTCATGGCGCCCAGCTCGACGTTGGCCACGTCGCCGAGGTGGATGGGGCGTGCCCTCGGCGTCGGTGGCGACGACCATCTGCTCGAACTGCACGGACGTCGGACAGCCGGCCGAGCGTCGTCATCGTGTACTGGAAGACCTGGCCGTTGGGGACCGGCGGCTGGCCGATCTGGCCGGCCGCCACCTGGATGTTCTGCTGCGTGATGGCGGCGACGATGTCGTCGGAGGTGAGGTTGCGCACCGCCAGCTTCTGCGGGTCGAGCCAGACGCGCATGCTGTAATCGCGCTGTCCGAGATAGGTGATGTCGCCGACGCCCTGGAGGCGGGCCAGCTCGTCGCGCAGCTGGATGGTGGCGTAGTTGCTCAGGTCGATGGCGCTGCGCGTGCCGTGGGGCGAGTAGAGGTTGACGATCATCAGCACGCTGGACGATTTCTTGGTGACGGCGATGCCGCGGCGCTGGACCAGGATCGGGCAGGACCGGCTGGGCCAGCGAGACGCGGTTCTGCACCAGCACCTGGCTGATGTTCAGGTCGGAGCCGGGCTTGAACGTCACGGTCAGCGTGTAGTCGCCGTCGTTGGTGCATTGCGACGACATGTACAGCATGTTCTCGACGCCGTTGACCTGCTGCTCGATCGGCGCGGCCACGGTGTCGGCCACGGTCTGGGCGTTGGCGCCGGGATAGTAGGCCGCCACCTCGACGGTCGGCGGCGTGATGTCCGGGTACTGCGCGATCGGCAGCGTGAACAGGGCGATGCCGCCGCCCAGCGTGATGATGATCGACAGCACCGAGGCGAAGATCGGCCGGTCGATGAAAAAGCGCGAGAACATGCCGGCTCCTTACTTCCGAGTCGCTCCAACGTCCTCGTTGCCGTGCGTCCCGTCCGGCGCTGGATGCCGTTGCACCCCATTTCCGGCGCCGTTCGTCTTCAGCGGCGCCGTCGTGGGCGACTGGCCCCGGCGAGTCGCCGACCGCTCGCGGAGCGAGCGGCCCACCGGGCCGCCGCTCCCGCGCGACCTTCGCCGCCCACCGCCACAGCCGCCCGCCCAGACGCCGGGCCGGGCCGAGGGCGAGCACGTCCAGCGCGACGTGGCCGACGTGCTTCGCCTCCGGCGTGTTGAACGGCCACAACTCACTGAACCACTCGATGACGTAGAAGAACACCGGCGTCAGGAAGATGCCGAACAGCGTCACGCCCAACATGCCGCTGAACACGGCGATGCCCAGCGTCTGCCGCATCTCCCAGCCGGCCCCCTGCGACACCACCAGCGGCACGACGCCGAGGATGAAGGCGAACGACGTCATCAGGATCGGCCGCAGACGCAGCTTCACCGCCTCCAGCGTGGCCTCGCGCCGCGGCAGGCCGGCGTCGCGCTTCAGCTTGGCGAACTCGACAATCAGGATCGCGTTCTTGCTGGCCAGGCCGACCAGCACGACGAAGCCGATCTGCGTGAAGATGTTGATGTCGCCGGCCGTCTCCCAGAAGTCGGTGCGACAGCCACACGCCGGCGATCGAGCTGAGCAGGCACATCGGCACGACGAGGATGACGGCCAGCGGCAGCGCCCAGCTCTCGTACAGCGCGGCCAGCACCAGAAACACGCCCAGCACGCCCAGGGCGAACAGCACCATCGCCGTGTTGCCGGACTGCTGCTGGATGTAGGTGATCTCCGTCCACTCGTAGGCCATCGACTTGGGCAGGTTCTGGTTGGCCAGCGCCTCCATCATCTTGATGGCGTCGCCGGAGCTGACGCCCGGCATGGTGTCGCCGTTGATGGCCGCCGCCGGGTACATGTTGTAGCGCGTCAGGATCAGCGGGCCGTTGATGTCCGTCACGTCGCCCACCGTGCCCAGCGGGACCATGCCGCCGGTCTTGTTGCGCACCATCAGCCGCCGAACGTCCTGCTCCTGGTTGCGGAAATCGCCCATCGCCTGAACGTTGACCTGCCAGGTGCGGCCGTACAGGTTGAAGTCGTTGGCGTACAGGGAGCCGAGGTAGATCTGCAGCGTGCTGAACACGTCGCTGGGGTTGACGCCCAGCCGCTCGCACTGCTCGCGGTTGAGGTCGAAGTATTTCTGCGGCGATTTGACCGTGAAAATGGTCATCAAGCCCTTGAGCTTGGGCGACGTGTAGGTCTGCCCCCCGGTGACGGCGATGGCGGTTACTTTACCGTCCTTCTCTGTCACGACGGCCGTGCTGTCGCCCTTGACGACCTTGAGGTCGGTGGCCTTCATATTCGTGCCGTCGATCGTGACCTTGGCGTCGTCGGGGACGGTGAACTCCTTCTTGACGTCCTTGAGGTTGGCGGCCTTCCTGTTCTTGTCGCCGGCCGTGACCTTGGCGTTGTCGGGGACGATGAACTCCTTGCCACTGACCGTGATCTTGCCGGCTTCGACCCTCGTGACGTCGCCGTAGGTAAGCTTCTCATCACCAGCCGGCGGCGGCGGCGGCGCCGCGGACAGCAGCACCCGCCCGTCCGGGCCGATGCCGGCGACGCGGTTGCCCAGCGCCACAAGCTTGTTGGTCTGGTCCTGCAGGTTCTTCAGGTCGTTCTCGCCGCGGTCCTCGACGATGAACTTGAAGCCGCCGCCCGAGCCGAGGCCGGCGACGGGCGGCGGGCCGAAGATGGCCACCCGCGCCTCGGGCACTTCCTTCGCGATCTCTTCGTTCAGCCGGTCGGCGATGGCCGTGCTGCTCATGTTCGGCGTGGTGCGCTCGTCAAAGGGCTTCAACGGCAGGAAGAACTGGCCGAAGTTGGGGCCGTTGGCGCTGAGGACTGAACGACGTGCCGGCGATGGCGATCGAGTGGGCGACTCCCTTCTCCGTCGTGGCAGAATCGCATCGACCCGGTCCACGCACCTCCTTGGTCCGCTCCAGCGCCGTGGCGTCCGGCAGCTGGAGGCTGACCAGGAGATAGCCCTTGTCCTGCGTCGGGATGTAGCCGGTCGGCATCTGGTTGAAGCCCCAGTACGTCAGGCCGAGCATGGCCGCGTAGACGACCAGCACCAGGACGCTGAGGCGCAGCAGCATGCCGACGGCTCGGGTGTAGCCGTTGGTCGTGCGCCGGAAGGCGAAGTTGAACAGCCAGAAGAACCAGCCCAGGAGGAAGTGCAGGCCGAGACCGATCCAGGTCGCGCTTGGCCCCCTTGCGGCTTCAGGAAGAGGGCCGCCAGGGCCGGGCTGAGCGTCAGCGAGTTGAGCGCCGAGATGACCGTCGAGACGGCGATGGTCAGCGCGAACTGGCGGAAGAACTGGCCGGTGATGCCCGTGATGAAGGCGCACGGCACGAACACCGCCGACAGCACCAGCGCCACGGCGATGACCGGGCCGGACACCTCGCTCCATCGCCTTGATCGCGGCCTGTTTCGGCGTCATGCCCTCTTCAATGTGGTGTTCGACGGCCTCGACGACGACGATGGCGTCGTCCACGACGATGCCGATGGCCAGCACCAGGCCGAACAGGGTCAGGTTGTTCAGCGAGAAGCCCATCACCGCCATGACGGCGAAGGTGCCGATGATGGCCACCGGCACGGCCGTCAGCGGAATGAGCGTCGAGCGCCAGCTCTGCAGGAAGACCAGCACGACGATGCGCCACGAGGATGATCGCCTCGATCAGCGTCTTGACCACCTCGACGATCGACTCGGCGACGAACGGCGTGGTGTCGTAGGCGATCGAGTAGTCCATGCCGGGCGGGAAGCGTCTTCTTCAGCTCCTCCATCTTGGCGCGGATGCGGTCGGCGGTGGCCAGGGCGTTGGCGTCGGGCAGCTGGAAGATGGCGACGCTGGTCGAGGGGTGGAAGTCGAGCGTGTTCGTCCACGTCCTGGCTCTTGGGCGCAATCTCGGCGTAGCCGACGTCTTTGATCCTTGATTACGCGGCCGTCCGGCGTGCGTGCGGAGGATGATGTTCTCGAACTGCTCGGGCTTGACCAGCCGGCCGAGCGTGGTGAGCGTGAATTCGTACGGCTGTTTGCCGCTGGAGGGCGGCTGGCCGAGCTGGCCGGCCGCCACCTGGATGTTTTGCTCCTTGACGGCGGCGACCACGTCCATCGCCGTCAGGCCGCGGGCCGCCAGCTGGTCGGGGTCCACCCAGATGCGCATGCTGTAGTCCTGCTCGCCGAACAGGAACACGTCGCCGACGCCATCGATGCGCTTCATCTCGTCGGCGATGTAGATGTAGGCGTAGTTGCTGAGGTAGAGCTGGTTGTAGCGGTCGTCCGGGCGAATAGAGGCTGACGACGAGGAGGATGTCGGGGTTGCGCTTGCGCGTGGTGACGCCGATCTGGCTGACCACGTCGGGCAGCTGCGGCAGGGCGAGGTTGACGCGGTTTTGCACCAGCACCTGGGCGAAATTCAAATTGACGCCCGGCTTGAAGGTGACGCTGAGGCTATAGGAGCCGTCGTTGGCGGCCTGCGAGGACATGTACATCATGTTCTCGACGCCGTTGACCTGCTGCTCGATGGGCGCGGCCACGGACTCGGCGACGGTTTGGGCGTCGGCGCCGGGGTAGGTGGTGGAGACCGATGATGCTCGGCGGCGTGATCTGCGGGTACTGCGCGATCGGCAGCGTCCAGACGGCGACGCCGCCCGTCAGCACGATGATGATGGACACCACCGTGGCGAAGATCGGCCGGTCGATGAAGAAGCGCGAGAACAAGGTGCGTCCCCCGCATCGGGAGTCAGGATTCGCGGGTCAGGAGTCCGGAAGTCTGGGATCATGGTTTCTTGGCGGCCCCCTGATCGCCAGCGCCGGCCCCCTGGTCCTTGCTTCCTGACTCCGGCCCCTTGCCGCTCGATCCCTGGTCGGCCGTCTGGGCGCCGCGCGGCATGGCCACTTCCTTTCGGATGCGGACCTTGCCCTTGTCGCGGACGCGCTGGAGCCCGTTCAAAACCACCTTTTCGCCGAGCTTCAGTCCGGTTTCGATGACGCGAAGGCCGTCCTGCTCGGGGCCGGTCGTCACGTAGTGGGCGCTGACCTCGCAGTCGCCGTCGGCGTCGGGCGGGCCGACGACGTAGAGAAGCGTCCGGCCCTGGTCGCTGACGAGGCAGGCCTCGTTGACGAGGATCGACGGTAGCGGCGGGCCGATCGGCAGCTGGATGCGGGCGAACATGCCGGGGGAGAGCAGGCGCGGCGCGGGATTCAGGTTTTGACCCCCCAGCGCCACGGGATTGGGGAACTCGCCCCACATGCGGAGGGTGCCGGTCTGAACGTTCTCCTGGTTCTGCACGATCTTGATGAAACCGGGGTGGCGCGGCTTGCCCGCTTCGGCCGCGGGCGTCCCGTGGACGTCTTCGGACGACAGACTTTTCCGCCGCAGCGCGTCTTTCTTCACGTCTTCCGCGGTGTAGGTGAAGCCCGTCTCGTCGGACAGCGAGAGGTTGACCGGAAGGTTCTTGCCCTTGATGGACTCCGGAGGAATAACGCCGGCGTCCACGAGTTTGTGAATGCGCAAGAGTGTCCGCTCGTCCACGTCGAAGTAGGCGTAGATTGGGTCGAGCGAGACGATGCTGGCCAGGATGGTGACGTTGGCCGTGACGAGGTTGCCGGGGTCGATGTTGCGCCGGCTGATGCGGCCGTCGAACGGGGCCTTGATGTCGGTGAAATCGACGTTGAGCTGGGCGCTCTGCTGCACGGCCTTCGCCTTGGTGTAGGCGTCGAGATCCTGCTGACGGTTTGCTTCCGGGGTCGCGATGGGCGAGGCCACGTCGCGCTTCCAGACGTCCTCTGCCGTTGCGGTGTCCGCCTTCGCTTGGTCGAGGGCGGCCTGGTAAACCCTCGGATCGATCTTGAACAGGGGCTGGTTCTTCGTGACGTCGGTCCCCTCCTTCGGCATCGGCTCCGGCAGCAGATAGCCCGTCACCTGGGCCACCAGATTCACGGACTTCTCCGCCTGGGCGTTTCCGGTGAAGACGGCATAGTCGGTGACGTCTTCCTGAACCGGCTGGGTAACGTCCACCTCCGGCGCCTTCGGGGCGGCCGGCGGCGGCGCCGGTGTACAGCCGGTTGCGGCCAGACCTGCT
The DNA here is from genome assembly GCA_963771935.1 of uncultured Planctomycetaceae bacterium. GTDB lineage: Bacteria > Planctomycetota > Planctomycetia > Gemmatales > Gemmataceae > UBA4732. Next base: position 699,418 of record CAVYVK010000003.1, read on the forward strand.
ATTGTCGCGCCGACGACCCACGCCTGCCAGGACAAGACGCCGGGAACTCGCGCCGCCCGGCTTCCGGGTTTTGTATGCATGGTTGTCTCGACCGTCGGGGAAAAGCGTCCTCGAAGCGGACTGACTGGTCAGTATCGTTATAATTTACCTGGATTCTATTTGTTGTCAATGCGAATCGGCGTCGTTCCGATCAGCCGCGAAGAAGTGCAATTGACGTGCCTGATTACCAAGGCGAGCGGCGCGGCGTCAGCCCGCCGTGCTTCGATCAACACGGCGAGCTGACGCCGCGCCGCTCGCCCACTTGTTACTTCGTGGCCAGGTCCGCCTGGACGGCCTGTAGGATTTCGCCGGTGTCGTCGTTCTGGACGAACGCCACCAGGCGAAGGTTCTTCATCTCGACCGGCGGCGCCTTGCCGAAGATGCCGACGCCCTTGACGGCGTTGTCCGTGGCCTCCTCGACCTTCTTCTTCATGCTCGGCCAGGTCGATCGTGACGGATCTGATTGCCGGACTTGTCCTTGAGGGCCGTGCCCTTGACGCCGTCGTCGCCAAGGAAGCCGCGGACGACGTCGTGGTGCATCGACACCTTGTTGGAGCCGGTGTAGGCGATTTCCGGTTCCACCAGCGCGAGCCGTAGACGGACGTTATCGCCCATCTCCGCCAGGTCGGACCAATCGACCTTGGCGTAGGACTTGCCGTCCGTCGAACTTGGTCGTCAGCTTCAGATGGGCCTTGGCCGGCTTCTCCAGCAGCGGCTGGATCAGGTGGTCGTACTCATCGTACTTATCCTGGGCGTCGTCCTCGCTGCGTCCGCCGGCCGGCGGGCCTTCCTTGCCGTTGACGAACAGGGTCGGCGTGCCTTCGACCTTGTAGAACTTGGCCCGCTCCTCGTTGTCGGGGACGGTCAAGGGGTCGCCGCGCGGGATGTGCAGGTGGTACTCCAGGAAGACGACGTCGGAGGGCTTGTAGGTCTGGTTGAGGGCGTCGAAGGCCTCGTCGGCCGTGACGCACGGCGGGCACTGGGCGCCGGTGAACAGTTCCACCAGCACCACGTCGTCGTTCGTGCCCTTGCGGCCGGTGTACGCCTGCACGGACACCACCGGGATCTTCTCGAGGCGCTGTTCGACTTCCTTGGCCTCGTCCTTCTTGTCCGAAGCGTTCAGGGCGGCGGCCAGCGCCCGCAGCACGCGCCGTTGCGTCCCGGCCGAGTCCTTCTTCGCGTCCAGCGACTTCTCCAGCGGGCGGAGCGTTTCCAGCGCGAGCGTCCCAAAGCCTTTCTGGTCGGCGAGGGCCTCGGCCACCATCGAGGGTGACTTCTCGATGCCAGCGTGGGCCGTACGGCTCTGACCACTTGATGGCCTTGTCGGCCCAGGCGCGGACCTCTTCGGGCTTGGCCATCTTCTCCGCGGCGTCGTGCAGCAACTCAAGGGCCGTCGCCACGCCCTCGGCCTGCCCCGCCTGCTTGACCAGATCCTCTTTCAGCTGGTCGTAGGGGTCGAAGCTGGTCAGCGTGGTCTTGTCCAGCTCGGCAGGCTGGGCCTTGCCGTTGAGGAGAACGGAGCCGCGAATCTTGTCGCCCTCCTTGGGGAAGCGCGCCCTCGAACGGCAGCGTCAATCCCTGCTGTTCGAGGCGAAGGTCGAACTTGAGGACGCCGTCGGCGACGGCGACGTTCTGGACCTTGGCTTCGGGCGCCTTCTCGGCGGGGGTCGCCGTCCCGGTCCATTTGCCGTCCTTGGATTCGAGCTTCAGCAGCCACGTAGCTCCCTGGAAGGGGAGGGTCATCTTCCAGGAGCCGGCCGGGGCCGCCGCCTCGTCCGCCGCCCGCACGGCGCCGGCCTGCACGAGCAGCAGCCCGGCCAGCAGGGCGCCCAGTGATCGAACCATGACAGATTCCTTTGGTAGAAAAGAGAGGGCCGGGAACCAGTCCACGCTTTCCTCTACTGTATGGGAGCCGTGCGGCCGGCACAAGGAGGCGCGGCGCCCTTGCTTGACGGTCGGGGAGGGCGTCGGTAGCATCCGAACAGGCCCTCGGTCGCCCGACGGAGGATGCTCATGGCGCACGCCACGCTAATGTCGGCGGCCGACACGGCCCTGCTGGTGATCGACGTGCAGGAAAAGCTCCTGCCCAAGCTGCCCGACGCCGCGGCGCTGACGTTGAACATCGCCTTCCTGATCGACGCCGCCCGGCTGCTGGACATGCCGGTCCAGGCCACGGAGCAGTACCCGCGCGGCCTGGGCGCCACCGTGCCGGAGCTGGCCGGGCGGTTGCCGGAGCGGCCGGACAAGGTCGCCTTCAGCTCGTGCGCCGTGCCGTCCGTCATCGAAACGTTCCACCGCGAGGCACGGCCCAAGGTTGTGCTGGCCGGCATCGAGACGCACGTCTGCGTCCTGCACACGGCCCTCGACCTCCTGGCGGAGGACTTCCGCGTCTTCATCGCCGTGGACGCGGTCGGCGCCCGCTACCGCATCGATCACGAGACGGCCCTGCGGCGGCTGGAGCAGGCCGGCGCCGTGCTGACCACGACGGAGGGGTGCGCCTTCGAGTGGATCGGCGGCGCGGGCCATCCCCGCTTCAAGGAGATAAGTCGTCTGGTGCAGCAGCGCATGGAGCGCCTGTCCGCGCCCTGAACCAACCCACCAACCCGCGAGCTGAAATGACCCTTCCCGGACCTCTGAACCCTCCCTCTCGTCTGCTGCTCGGCCCCGGCCCCAGCGACGCCCACCCGCGCGTCCTCCGCGCGATGGCCGCTCCCCTGCTCGGCCACCTCGACCCAGCCTTCCTGCAAATCATGGCCGAGACGCAGGAGATGCTGCGCCAGGCCTACCGCACGAAAAACCCGATCACCTTCCCCGTCAGCGCCACCGGCATGGCCGGCATGGAGGCGTGCGTCGTCAACCTGATCGAGCCGGGCGACAAGATGGTGGTGTGTGTCAACGGCTTCTTCGGCCAGCGCATGACGGACGTGGCCGGCCGGGCCGGCGCTGTGGTGACGGTGCTGGAGCAGACCTGGGGCGACGTGTTCGACCTCAACCGCATCCGCGAGACGCTGCAAAAGGTGCGGCCCAAAGTCCTGGGGATCGTCCACGCTGAAACCTCGACCGGCGCCTGGCAGCCGCTCGAAGGCCTCGGCGCCCTGTGCCGCGAATTGGACACATTGTTGATCGTCGATTGCGTGACCTCGCTGGGCTGCGTGCCGGTGGAGGTGGATGCGTGGGGACTGGACGCGGTCTATAGCTGCTCGCAGAAGGGGTTGAGCTGCCCGCCGGGACTGTCGCCGGTGACGTTCGGCCCGCGGGCGCTGGAGGCGATCAAGCGCCGCAAGAGCAAGGTGCAGAGCTGGTATCTGGACGTGACGATGATCCAGCACTACTGGGACCAGGAACACAGCTACCACCACACCGGCCCGATCAGCATGGTCTACGCTTTGCGGGAGGGATTGTGTATTCTTCACGAGGAGGGGCTGGAGGCGCGGTGGGCGCGGCACCTGCGCAACCACCGGGCGCTGAAGGCCGGCCTGAACGCGCTCGGTCTGCAATACACGGCCGTGGAAGGTCATCAGCTGCCGCAGCTCAACGCGGTGCGCATCCCGGCCGGCGTGGACGACGCGGCGGTGCGCAAGCGGCTGCTGACGGAGTTCGGCGTCGAGATCGGCGGCGGTCTCGGCGACTTGAAGGGCAAGGCGTGGCGCATCGGCCTGATGGGCCACAACAGCCGGCCGAACAACGTGCTGCTGTTCCTGGCGGCGCTGGAGCAGTGCCTCGCCGGCCGGGGCGCGAAGGCCGCGCCGGGCGCGGGCGTGGCGGCGGCGAATGCCTATTACTCGGAGGCGCCGTCGGAGCCGCGACCGTAAGGGAGCGGGGGAGAAGACCGCTCCCTTACGGTCGCGGCTCCGACGGCGCCTCCGCATAAAGCGATGAATCCCACCTTTTTTATCGGTGTTGAAACGTCCTGCGACGAGACGGCCGCCGCCGTCTTCACCGACGAGCCGGTCGTCCTCGCCAACGTCGTGGCGTCGCAGACCGACCTGCACGCCCGCTTCGGCGGCGTCGTGCCGGAGGTGGCGTCCCGCGCCGATCTGCGCCAGCTGCTCCCAGTCATCGACGAGGCGCTCCGGCAGGCCGGCGTCCGTCTCGGCCAGATCGCCGGCGTGGCGGTCCACCATACGCCGGGATTGGTCGGGGCGCTGCTGGTCGGCGTCAGCGCCGCCAAGATGTTGGCCGTCGCCCTCGACGTGCCGCTGCTCGGCGTCAACCACGTCCACGGCCACGTCTACGCCTGCCGCATGGCGGCCGGCCGCGACATCTTCCCCTGCGTCGGCCTCGTGGTCAGCGGCGGCCACACGATGCTGTTCCACTGCCGCGACGCCGTCTCTTTCGAGCGCCTCGGCGGTACGCTGGACGACGCGGCCGGCGAGGCCTTCGACAAGGTCGCCAGTCTGCTCGGACTCGGCTTCCCCGGCGGTCCCGCCGTCGAGCGCGAGGCGGCGGCCGGCGATCCCAAAGCCGTCCGGCTGCCGCGCTCCTTCTTGCACGAGGATCGGCTGGATTTCAGCTTCAGCGGTCTGAAAACGGCGGTGTTGTACGCCCTCGCCGGCCAGAATGAAGCCCGGCCGGTGCCGCCTCCTCCCGGCCGGCGCCGCGCCGACCTGGCGGCCAGTTTTCAGGAAGCGGTGGTGGACGTGCTGACCGCGAAGTGCCGCCAGGCGCTGCGACGCACGGGACTGAAGCGCCTGGCGGTCGGCGGCGGCGTGGCGGCTAACCGCCGACTGCGAGCCGCCCTAGAAGCGATGACGCGCGAGGAGGGCGCCGAACTGTTCATCCCGCCATCGGCCCTCTGCACCGACAACGCCGCGATGGCGGCCGCGGCCGTTGAACAGTGGTGCCGCGGCCGGCGCTCACCGCTCGACCTGGACGCGGTCCCGACCCTCGTCTGACGCCGACCGCGCCTTGAATCATTCCCCCTGCCCTGCGGCGCTTTCTCCGCATTTCCGTTCCGTTCGCCGGCCTGTAACGCTCGCAATCAAGAGATCCGACTTGACGCGAAGCCTCTTCGCCTTTCGGGCGAAAACGGCGGCCGATCGCCGCCGCGTCGTCCGCGGCGCGGGTACAGTTGGAGCGAATCCCGGGGCGTGCGCCCGCCGTCAGGATGGCGGCAGAGGCCGTGCGCCCGGCTCCCGAGACGACTTCCCGCCATGAAAAAACTGCTGTTCTCCTCGATCCTCGGCCTGGCCGCGCTGGGACTGTCGGCCGCTCCCTCGCAGGCCTGGACGTTCGGCCTGATTCCCTACCACTGTTGCCCGTTCGGGGGCTGCGGGGGCTGCGGCGGCTGCTGCAACAAGTGCTGCAGTACGATCTGCATCCGCCCCTACAACGCCTTCAGCCCGACGGTTTCCGGCAGCATGTGCTTCGACGGCTGCAACCCGTTCTGCGGCGGCGGCTGTCCGGGCGGCGGCCCCGGCGGTCAGCCCGGCGGCTACCCCGGTTATTACCCCGGCGGCCCCGGCGGCATGACCCTGCCCCCCTGCGACGGCTGCTCGACGACCGATGGCCCGGCCGCCTCCGACGCGCCGGCGACCATCCAGCCCACTCCGGCCCCAGCCGCCAACCCCGGCCCCGGCGCCCTGGGGCTTCCCTACGGCGGCCCGCTGCAAGCGGCCGGCGCCTACGGCCGCGCCCCGATGCTGCCGCCAAACGCCGGTTTGTTCGCCCCCTACGGCCGGTAAGAAACCATTCCAGATCCATAAAGCATCGGAGCCGCGACCGAGAGGGAGCGGGGTGAGGCGCCTGAACCTCGCCCCGCTCCCTCTCGGTCGCGGCTCCGATCCCTTTCGTTCCGCCTTAGCGCTTGCCCTCCAACTCCTTGACGACCTGGGCGATGAGCGCCGGGTTGTCCTGGGCGCGAAGGTGGTCGATGCGCGGCTGCGGCACGCCGAGCTTCTGCATCGCGGAGACGACGGATTCCCAAACGCGCTGGCGCTTCTTGCCGCTGCTCAGGTAGAGGTCGCTGACCAGTTCCGCCAGACGCTGCTGCTGGATCGTGTCCTGGTTGTTGTAGTAGCGCTTGATGATCTTCTGCTGATACGGCGTGAAGTCCGCCATGTCGTCCTCCGTTCGTGCCGGAATCGCCGGTTCAGGATCCTCCCGCCGCCAGGGTGGCGTTGAGCGGCTACCGGGTCAAGGTCGGTTTTCCCGGCGCCCAGCGATCCGGCTCGTCCGCCGCCGCCAGCCCGCCAGCCCGCCGCAGCGTCTCGGCCATGTCGGTCTTCTCCCAGGTGAATGCGGCCAGCTCGCGGCCGAAGTGGCCGTGGCGGGCCGTTTCGCGGTAGATCGGCCGGCGCAGGTTCAGCGTCTCGATGATGCCGCACGGCGTCAGCTGGAAGTGGTCGCGGATTAGCCGGGCGATGCGGTCGTCGGTCAGGCCGCGCTTGGCCGAGCCGAACGTGGACGCCCAGATATTAATCGGTTCGGGATAGCCGATGGCGTAGGAAAGCTGGACCTCGCACTGGTCGGCCAGGTCGGCGGCGACGATGTTCTTGGCGATGTAGCGGCACATGTAGGCGGCGGAGCGGTCCACCTTGGTCGGGTCCTTGCCGCTGAAGGCGCCGCCGCCGTGCCGGCCGCGGCCGCCGTAGGTGTCCACGATGATCTTACGGCCGGTCAGCCCACAGTCGCCGTGCGGGCCGCCTTCGAGGAAGCAGCCGGTCGGGTTGATGTGGCACAGGATCGTCCGGTCGTCGGCCCGCGGCGGCCGTTCGCCGGGGATCACCAGCGCGACCTTGTCCTTGCCCTCGAGCAAGTCGTAGTGCTTTTCCTCCTTCAGCTCCTTGCGCAAGGTCGGCAGAATCAGCTTATCGCACGATTTCATGACGAGCCGCATCCGAGAAGTAGTCCTTGCCGTCCTTCTGAACTATGGCTTTCTCGTCGTGCTGGGTCGAGAGGACGATGGTATGGATGCGGTGCGGCGTGCCGTCGGCGTTGTACTCGATGGTGACCTGGCTCTTGGCGTCGGGGCGCAGGAAGGGCAGCTCGCCGCTGGTGCGCATCGTCGGCGTGGTTCTCGACGAGGCGGTGGGCCAGGTAGATGGGCATCGGCATCAGCGTGGGCGTTTCCTTGCAGGCGAAGCCGAACATCATGCCCTGGTCGCCGGCCCCGCCGACGTCCACGCCGGCCGCGATGTTCGGCGACTGGGCGTGGATCTTGCAAATGACCTGGCAGGTGTCGGCCGCGAAGCCGATTTGCGGATCGACGTAGCCGATCTCGCGGATCACGTCGCGGACGAGGCCGTCGATGACGGAGCGGGTGAGGTTGGCGCGGGTGGTGATTTCGCCGGCCACGACGGCGAGGTCGGTGGTGACGAGGGTTTCGCAGGCGACGCGGCTTTTGTCGTCGGCCTGGAGGCAGTGATCGAGGATGGCGTCGCTGATCTGGTCGGCCACCTTGTCGGGATGGCCCATGGAAACGGATTCACTGGTGAAGAGGTATCGGTCTTCGCTCACGGATTAGACCCTTCCTTGAGGGTGGGAAATCGAATCACGCCGCCGCGCCTACTGGTGGGGGATTATAGGATATGGGGGGGAACGGTGGCAATCGGAACTCCTTCTCGGAAATTTCATGTCGTCGCTGGTGCTGATCAACGCGGTCGGTCTGACGCCGCGGCTGCTGCCGCTCGCCCCGCGGCTGAATGCGCTGGCCGCCGCCGGCTGGATGCGGCCCTTGCGTGAAACGATTCCGGCGGTGACCTGCACCGCTCAGGCGACCCTCCTGACCGGCCGGACGCCGGAGAAACATGGCGATCGTCGCCAACGGCTGGCTGTGTCGCGATACCGGCGAGGTCCGTTTCTGGCAGCAGTCGAACCGGCTGATCCAGGCGGAGCCGCTGTACGTGACGGCCCGACGAAGGGTGGCGGAGCGCGGCCGGCCGTTCCGCTGCGCCAAGCTGTTCTGGTGGTTCAACCAGGGGGCGGCGGTCGATTGGAGCGTGACGCCGAAGCCGTGGTACGGGGCGGACGGCAATAAGGTCTTCGGCGTCCACGGCTGGCCGGAAGGGTTGACGGAACGTCTGGAACGCCGGCTGGGACGGTTCCCGTTCCAGACGTTTTGGGGACCGATGAGCGGCCTGCCGTGTACGCAGTGGATCGCGCGATGTGCGGCTGAGATGGTGCGCGCGGAGCGGCCGGACCTGACGCTGGTGTACCTGCCGCACCTGGACTACGACCCGCAGCGCTTCGGTCCCGCGGGATGCGACATGGCGCGCCTGGTCCGCGAGCTGGACGACGCCTGCGCCCCGCTGCTGGACGCCGCGCAGGCGGCGGGAGCGCGGGCGTGGGTGGTGAGCGAATACGGTCATGTCGATGTAAGCCGTCCGGTATATCTCAATCGGGCGCTGCGCGAGGCGGGACTGCTGACGGTGCGCGACGGCCCGTTCGGCGAGACGCTGGAGACGTTCCACAGTCGGGCGTTCGCCGTGTGCGATCACCAGCTGGCCCATGTCTACGTCGCCGACGCCGCCGACCGGCCGCGCGTGCGGGAGGTGCTGGCGGGGCTGAAGGGCGTGGGCCGCGTCCTCGAAGGCGAGGAGCGCGGCGAGGTGCAATTGCGACACGAACGATCCGGTGAGTTGGTGGTGCTGTCGGAGCCGGATGCGTGGTTCGCGTACCCGTTCTGGCTCGACGACCGCCGGGCGCCGGACTACGCGCGGACCATCGACATCCACCGTAAGCCGGGGTACGATCCGTGCGAGCTGTTTTTCGACCCCAAGTTGTTGTGGCCGAAGGGCCGGGCGGCGTGGCGGCTGTTGCAGAAGAAGCTCGGCTTTCGCACGCTGTTCGACGTCGTGCCGCTGGATGCGGGGCTGGTGCGCGGCAGTCATGGGCTGGCGGGGGCCGATGCGCGGGATAGGCCGTTGCTGATCGGCGAGGGGACGGCGCCGGCGGAAGGGGAATTGGCGATGACGGCGGTGCGGGATGTGGTGCTGGGGGCGCTGGCATCGGTCGAATGAGCGGTCTCAACGCACGGTTCGGCTGACTCCGTTCGGGGCGAAGCGGCAATCACCAGATGTGCTAGCCGTTGGGGCCGGCGTTGACTCTCTGTTGAGCTTCGTGCAGCGCCGCCTCGAACTCGGCGGTTCGCAAGGCCAGTTCCAGCCGCGCGACGGTCTCCAGTTTCGCGTGTTCCACCATTTGAGACGCTTGCCGGGCCAAATCGTTAGCCGCCGTAAGGAGCCTCAAATATCCGAAACGCATTGTCTGGTAATCGCCCTCGGCCCTCCTGGCCTCATCGGGCCGACGGAGCTTCATGGCCTCGGAGCGGAGGCTTTGAACCTCGCGCAGCTGCGAACTCATTTCACGGAGCTTTTTTGTATACTCCTTGAGCAGCGCCGAAATGCGCGCGGCGGTTCTTACGATCTCGTGTTCCTCTTCCGTCAGGCTCATTTCGCCGTCTCCCACTTGCGGAGTTCTTCCACCGTCTCGAATAGACGTCGGATCGACTCCACCTGAAGCTTCTGATCGTATCCCGCGGCATTCGGCTTCAACTGCTCGCCCGCTCCCGTCATGAAATTGCTAATGACAAGCGATTGCTCTGTTGAAATCCTCTAACCTGTAGCGGCGAGGAGCATGAGGTTGTGGGTGAGTACCCGCAGGTAGCACTCGTGTTCGCGCGACGCATCCGACTTGCCCCGCAGCGCCGAGCCGAGCAGCCGCTTGTGTCGGGAGAAGGCGCTCTCCGCCTGCCAGCGCTGCCCGTAGACGCGCTTGTGCCGGCTGCCCCGCGGCTTCTTGCGGAACCGCTTGACCATCTGCCGCCGGTAGCGAGTCTTGGGCCACTTCCGCCCCCCGTTCCGCCGGTTGATCGGGATCACCGTCGAGCGGACGCCCAAGTCCTCCCGGCAGTAGCGGTGGCTCTCCTCGCCGTCGAACGCCGCGTCGCCGAGCACCCGGTCGTAGCCGACCGCCAGCGACGCCTGGGCCATGAGAGGGCGGAACTGCGGCGCGTCGTTGGCGGGGCCGAGGCTGACCGTGGCTGCGGTGAAGAAGTGGCTGGCCGTGTCGCAGGCCACGGCCAACTTGGTCCACAGCCTGGAGTTGTGTTTACGGCCGGCCCGCTTGAAAAAGTAGCGGGACGTGTGGCGGCTCTCCATGCCGGTGGCGTCGATGGCGGCCGTCGGCTTCGCGCCGATCAACCCGCCTTCCTGTGCGCGCACGGTGGCGCGGAAGAGGAGTACGACGAACGCCCCTTTTTTAGCAGCCGCTTGGCGGCATAGCAGAGGGTCGAGTAGTCGGGGCGCCGCGGCCAGGCCGAGATCCTCGCGCAACTCGGCGAAGTCGGCCAGCAACCGGACGACGCCCCGGTAGTCGGTCTTGAAGAAGGTCTTCAGGGCCAGGGCGGCGAACAGTTGGTGCTGGGTGAAGTCCTTGCGGGAGAACTTCGACGAATAGGCGGGCAGAACCTCCCGCGCCAGGCGCAGCGCCTCTTGGGCCACGGCCCGAGGCGACTTGGTCATCGGTCTGCTGGTGTTCATAATACCATTATACGCCCGCCCCGCCAAGGATTTCAACAGAGCAACAAGCGATGCGAAGGCGAATTCGTGCCGGAACTGCTGAGCGCCTCGCCGGCTACGAATCTTTTCGATTTCGGCCTGGTAATCTCCGTCGAGGTAATGTGATGTCACTTCGGCGCGCTTCGGCCACCACAGGTCTTGTTTCGCCACCAGCGTCAGCATCCACACCCTCCCGCGGCTCGCCGTTATGTGCGGCGCGAGTTGCCGTAAGACTGTGAGTTCTTCTGTCCGCTGCGCCGCAGAATTCCTCCACGAAGCGATCCTTGTCGTTCTGATAGAGGCGGTTCTCCTTGTAGCTCCGCGTGAAGCTATGGTGCCCGTCGGCGGCCAGCAGGATGACCCCGCGAAACTTCCCCGCCACGAGGTCCGCGTGCAGATCCGTCCATGTGGCATCCCGTCTCTGGCGTTGTCCCGGCGGCACGACGATTTCCACTCCTGGCGCATCCTTCAGGGCGTAATGTTCGACGCCGATGCTCTCCTTGTACGTTCCTGGGAGATGCAGCAGAGGGTTATAGTTCTCCTCAGCCAAGAGCCGCGCAAGCGTGCTCTTCCCCGCCCCGCCGGCCAAGATCAGGATGCCCGGGCTTTCCTCGGTCCCTTCGCCGCGGCCAAACCACGAGCGGATCTCAGCGAGCTTTGCCCATATCCACTCTTTGTTCGACCAAAGGAAAGCGCCGACAGCGCCCCAGCCGCCCTTCTGCTCATCGCCCGTGCTGGACATATCATTCGCTCCTTGCGCCAGCTGAGGCGCCTGGACGTGGATTACCGCCAACCCACTTCCTCGCCTTGAGGCATTGTCCCACCGATCCGTCCTCAAAGGCAAGCCGAAACCAGCCGCCGTTCCGGCTTCTTCCGGCTCAGCGTCTCCGCCGTCGGCCCCAGCATCGTAGCGTTAGTGTTCGGCGGCCGAAATCCCTTCCCTACAGATTGCGTTTCATCGCGGCGCCGGACGGTCTCGCCGACCCTCGTACAATCGCCATCATGTGGGCGCGAATCCGCCGCTGGATGCCGTTGCTGAAGCTCCTGTTCACCCTCGTCGTCCTGGCCGGGGTGGCCTGGTTCTTCACGCGCATCCTCACCAACGATGACCTCCAAAAGACGGATCGGTCCCGCTCGGCCGCGCAAATCCTCTGGGACGAGGCACGCGCCTCCCGGCCAGCGGACCTGGCCTTGGCGACCGCCCTATACCTTTCCGGCATGGCGTTTTCCGGCCTTTTCTGGCTCGGCCTGCTGCGCACTGCCGGCGCACCGATTCCCGCAGCCGCCGGCTTCCGCGCCTATTACATCAGCCACCTCGGCAAGTACACGCCCGGCATGGGCCTGCCGACCCTGATGCGCGTGAGCATGGCGGCGGCGGCCGGCGTCCGTCCCGGCACGGCCGCGCTGACGGCGGCCTACGAGACGCTGACCACGATGGCCGCCGGCGCCCTCGTCGCGGCCGTCCTTATCGGCGCCAAGGCGACGAGCGATCCCGTCTACCTCTGGTGGGCGCTGGGCCTGCTGGTCCTCGCCGGCGTGCCGATCCTGCCGGGCGTCTTCAACCCGCTGGTGCGCCGACTGTCAGGCCGCTTCACCGCCGGACAGCCGCTGCCGCGTCTGCCGGCCGTCGCGCTGCCGATCGGCCTGGCCGTCACCGCATGTGGCTGGGCCTTGCTCGGCGCCAGCCTGTACGCCGTGGTCCGGGCGGTGCAGCCGGCGCCGGGGCCGTGGGAGCTGGGGCAGTGCCTCGATTGCGTCGCCGTCGCCGCGCTCTCCTACGTCGCTGGCTTCGTCGGTCAGACGCCCGGCGGCGTCGGCGTCCGCGAGCTGATCCTGCAACAGTTCCTCACGCTCCAGCTCCACGACGGCACCCGCGCCCTGGTCGTCGCCCTGCTGGTGCGCGTCCTGTGGACCACGGCCGAAATCGTCGCCGCCGGCGTGCTCTTCTGGCTGCCGGTAAAGAGAGTGAGGAGTGAGGAGGGGGGAGTGAGGAGAGAAGACAAGGCGGCCGCGGTCCAGGAATCCGGCCCGTGACGCCGCACTCGGCGTTTCTCCTCACTCCTTACTCCTTACTCCTCACTGGCCATGATCTCCGCCGTCATCCCCGTCTTCAACGAGCGGGAAAGTCTGGTTCCGCTCCATGCCGAGATCGTGGAAACGGCCAAGTCGGCCGGCCTCGACCTGGAAGTCGTGTTCGTGGACGACGGCAGCACCGACGGCTCGTGGGACGCGATCGCGGAGCTGGCGCGGACCCAGCTCAACGTCCGCGGCGTCCGCTTCCGCCGCAACTTCGGCAAGGCCGCCGCCCTCGTCGCCGGCTTCGACGCGGCCCGCGGCGACGTCATCTTCACCCTCGACGCCGACCTCCAGGACGACCCGCACGAGATCCCGCGCTTCCTGGAGGCGATGCGCTCCGGCAAGCCGGTGGACGGTCGGCCGCCCGGCGCCGGCCTGGACGTGGTCAGCGGCTGGAAGCGCGTGCGCCACGACCCCTGGCACAAGGTCTTCCCCAGCCGCGTCTTCAACGGCATGGTCGGCCTGCTGACCGGCGTCCGCCTTCATGACCACAATTGCGGCATGAAATGTTACAAGGCGGAAATCTTCCGCGAGGTGCGCCTCTACGGCGAGCTGCATCGCTTCATCCCCGTCCTGGCGGCGGCGCACGGCTTCCGCGTCGGCGAGATCGAGATCAACCATCGGCCGCGCAAGTTCGGCCGTTCCAAATACGGCGTCCGTCGTTTCGTAAAAGGCTTTCTCGATCTGTTGACGGTGAAATTCCTGACCGGCTTCGGCCGCCGGCCGCAGCACCTGCTCGGCGGCGTCGGTCTGATCTGCTTCCTGCTCGGCGGCCTCGGTCTGGCCTACCTCGGCGTGACGTGGGTGATGCGCTTCTGGTATCCCGACCTGTTCCCGCCGCTGCACGAGCGGCCGATGCTGATCTACGCCCTCGGCGCCCTGCTCCTCGGAGCGCAACTGATGACGATCGGGTTTCTCGCCGAACTCGTCATCGCCTACCACGGCCGCCATGACGACGTGTACAGCGTCGCCGAGCGCACCTTCCCCGGCGAGGAGATGAAGCCGAAAGAGGAGACGGACCCCACGCGATGAACCCTCCCCCTCCCGATCCGACCGCGGCGCTCCGGCGGCAAATCTCCTGGCTCATGATCGCGGTCGCCGCGGCCATCGCCGTCGGTCATGTCTTTTCGACCGAGCGCGTCTACGAACCGAGCCTGGCCCCGCCGCCAGGAGTGGCGCCGGACGGCCGCCATCAGGGGTGGCCGCCCAACGGACGGCCGCGGCCGATGCCGACGTTCGGTTCCAACGACCGCTCGCGCTGGGACACCGTTCGCGCGCTGGTGGACGAGGGGACGTTCGTCATCGGCCGGCGCGACCACGGTCTGTTGACGGCCGGTTGCGGCCTCGCGGCGACGAACGCGCTCGGCCTGGCCGCTGTCCTGCGCGTTGTAGAGGACCATCCGGCGCATGGCTACGATTATGGGATCACTTTTGAGGACGGTTGGTTCTCGGTGGACAAAGTACTCAACCCGGACACACACGAATATTATTCCAGCAAGCCGCCGCTGCTGACGGTCCTCATGGCCGGCGAGTACTGGCTCCTCAAGCACGCGCTCGGCTGGTCGATCAACGAGCATCCCGACGAGATCGTCCGTATCGGTCTGCTCACGTTCAACGTCCTGCCGCTGATCCTGTATTTGTGGATGATCGCCCGGCTGGCGGAGCGCTACGGAACGACCGACTGGGGCCGGCTCTTCGTCGTCGCCGCCGCGGCCTTCGGGACGCTGCTCTCCACCTTCCTCATCACGTTCAACAACCACGTCCCTGCCGCCTTCGCCACGCTGATCGCGCTCTACGCCGCGCTGCCGGTGGCGTTTCCGCGGGAAGACTCCGGGGGCGTAAGCCCTCGGCTCGCCGACGGCGCGGGGCGGCTCGTCGTGGCCGGCCTGGCCGCGGGCTTCCTCTTCAACTGTGAGCTGCCGGCGGCCGCCTTCATCGCCGCGCTGGGACTGCTGCTCCTGGTGCGCCCCCGGCCGGACGCTGCTCTGGTTCGCGCCGCCTCTGCTGCTCCTTATCGCGGTCTTCTTCCTCCTCAATCACCTGGCCACCGGACAATGGCTGCCCGTTTACGAGAAATTGGACACGCCCTGGTATCAGTACCCCGGCAGTGTCTGGAGCACGATCCATCCCGGCGAGGGGCACGGCATCGAGTTCGCCAAATACACTGAACCCCGCTGGATGTACGCCTTCCACCTCCTGTTCGGCCATCACGGCTGGTTCTCGCTGACGCCGATCAACCTCCTCGGGGGGGCCGGCATGGTCGCGGCGCTGCTCGTCCTGGCGCGATCTCGGCGTGCCACGGCTGTGTCAGCCGTGTTGGGCGGTCCCAACACGGCTGACACAGCCGTGGCACGCCGGGGGTGGGCCGTGATAACCGCCGGAGTCGCTGGCCGTTTCCGTGGTCGTCTTCGTCTTTTACGCCTTCGTGACCCAGACCGCCAACTACGGCGGCTGGACCAACGGGCCGCGCTGGCTGCTGTGGCTGACGCCGCTGTGGCTGTTCGCCCTGCTGCCGGTCGCGGACTGGCTCGGCCGGCGCCGCTGGGGCCGCGTCCTGTGCCTGGCGCTGCTGGCGCTGTCGGTGCTGTCGGTCAGCTATTCCCCCTGGAACCCGTGGCGGCACCCGTGGCTCTATCGCTGGTGGGATTCGCAAGGCTGGCTGCCGTATTGAACCGATATTTGGCGTCCGTATCCGCAAGGTAATGTCGTTGCAAAGTTTGCGCCCATCACCGTTGCGATTGACACGCGGACGCCGCGGGTCTAAGCTACCCCCCGATCGGAACCGGAACAGAATGAAGGCGACGAACGCGGCCGCGTCCTCCCTACGCGACCACGCGGAAGAGAAAGGAGTTTCACGGATGCGATACGCGCCGGCCGTCGTCCTTGCGACGGCCCTATTCAGTCTCGGCGCCGCCCCCGCTCGGGCCGAATCGATCCCCTGGTACTACAGCTGGTCGCGCACCCCGGATGTCATTTACGCCGACAACTCGACGGCGAGCACCGTCGCGCTCAGCCCGGCCAGCCAGGTCGAGCAGACGCCGACCTCCTCCGTCATCGAGGCGGCCAACGTCTTCCACTACGGCGACGGCGCCAACGGCCCGCCCGCCGAGTTCAGCGGCGGTCCCTCCGACCAGTTCACCCTGACGCTGACCATCCACGACCCGAGCGTTGCAAACCCCGGCAGCGTCACCTTCACTGGCGAGATCCTCGGCTATCTGACGCCAACGGACTCTCACATCCAGACGTTCTACACGGGCGCCACCACGAAGTCGCTGACGCTGGGCAAGCACCTGTATACCATCCAGCTGAGTACCTACGCCCCGTCCGGCGAGGACTGCACGACGGGCCAGGTGACGGCCATCGCCACGGTGACGGTGCAGGACACGCCCGAGCCACCCACGGCCGTACTGGCAGGTTTGGCCCTGCCGCTCACGGGACTTTTCTGGTTGCGGCGGCGCCGCAGCTGATCCCGTAAGCCTTCCTCCGGCCGCGGCCAACGCCGCGGCCGTTTCCTTTCTTGCCCTTCCCACGGCTTGCGACTTCTCCCCCCCGTCTGCTACGTTATCCGGGCCCCGAAAAAAGGTGCCGCGGCGCGCCCGGAAGGCGCCGCCGCGGCGCCTTCGTGATACAGAGGGATTCATGGACCGCGAGGCGGACCCGAGAGAGCCGCTGTTTGCGAAGTTCCGCAATTACCTGCGGTTTTTGGCCCGCTTGCAGCTCGATCCGCGTTTGAAGGGCAAGATCGACCCGTCCGACGTGGTACAGCAGACCTTGCTGGAGGCGCACGCGGGCCGCGACCAGTTTCGCGGCGCCGAAGAAGCGGAGTGGCTGGCCTGGGTGCGGCGAATGCTGGCGCGCAACCTGGCCGACGCGCTGCGGGCGTTCACCCGTGAGCGGCGCGACCTGGCGCGGGAACGGCCGTTGCAGGAGGCGCTTCAGGCGTCGTCGGTGCGACTGGAGGCGTGGCTGGCCGACGACGCTCCCGGCCCGCCCGAGGAGGCCGAGCGGCGCGAACGGGCGGTGCGCCTTGCCGACGCCCTGGAGGAATTGCCGGAGGCCCAACGCGAGGCGCTGTTGCTGCATCACTGGCACGGCTGGCCACTGGCGCACATCAGCGAACACATGGGACGTGGGCCGGAGGCCGTGGCCGGACTGCTCAAACGCGGTCTGAAACAACTCCGAGAACGGCTCGACGAAGAGGGATGATCCATGACAGAACCGACGGACGACGGCGGCTCGCGGGAAAAGTGGGTGGACGCCGTCATCGCGGCGTATCTGGCGGCGGCGGAGTCGGGGCCGGTGCCTTCCGAAGCCGAATGGCTGGCGCGGCATCCCGATCTGGCCGACGACCTCGCCGCCTTCTTCGCGGATCGCCGCCGCCTCGCCCACTTCGCCGCCGATCTGCCCCCGGCGCCCAACCCGCCCGCCGCCAGCGAGGCCCTGACCGTCGCGCCGGGAGCGGCTGCTGACGTTTCGCTCATCACGGTTCGCTACATCGGCGACTATGAGATTCTGGAGGAGATCGCGCGCGGCGGCATGGGCGTCGTCTTCAAGGCGCGGCAGGTCAGTCTCAACCGCATCGTCGCGCTGAAGATGATCCTGGCCGGCCAGTTCGCCTCCGCCGCGGAAGTGCAGCGCTTCCGCACCGAGGCGGAGGCGGCCGCCAACCTCGACCACCCGAACATCGTGCCCATCTACGAGGTCGGCGAACACGAGGGCCGCCAGTATTTCAGCATGAAGTTGGTGGAAGGCGGCAGCCTCGCCGCCGAGGTTCCGAAATTGGTCGCCGACCCAAAGCGCGTAGCCACGCTGCTGGCGGCGACGGCGCGGGCGGTGCATCACGCCCACCAACGCGGCGTCATCCACCGCGACCTGAAGCCAGCCAACGTGCTGCTCGACCGGGACGGCCAACCACAGATCACCGACTTCGGCCTGGCCAAGCGCGCCGCCGACGCCGGCCAGACGCACAGCGGGGCGATCGTCGGCACGCCGGCGTACATGGCGCCGGAACAAGCGTCGGGCCGCAAGGGCACCGTGACGACGCTGGCCGATGTGTACGGCCTTGGGGCGATCCTGTACGAACTGCTGACGGGCCGGCCGCCGTTCACCGAGGCGACGCCGCTGGACGTGATGCTGCAAGTCCTAGAGAAGGAGCCGGAGCCGCCGTTGAAGGTCAACCCAAAAGCGGATCGGGATCTAGAGGCGATCTGTCTGAAATGTCTGCAAAAAGACCCGTCGCGCCGCTACGCGACGGCGGCGGCGCTGGCGGATGCCTGGAACACTGGTTGATCGGCGAGCCGTTGACGGCGCGTTCGCCGAGTACGGCGCAATTGATCCTGCGCTGGCTTCGGAAAAATGTCCGGGCTGCCGCATGGGTTCTCTTCATCGGCGTGCTGAGCGGCGTCGTGGGGCCGCTGGGGCTGGGCCTGCTGGTCCTCCGATCCTTCGATTCCGGCTTCTCGATTGCCCGTGCGATTTCTCCACACAATCAATGGGAAGTCCCCTGGCTGACGTCGTTCCACTGGTCACTTGTCCCGGATTGGGTGGTCGCGTTGTTAATGGGCGGCGGGCTGCTCCTGTTCCTCGCAAGCGGCTGGCTTCTTCAGCGAACCATCCGGCCGCACGACCGGTGGGCCGACGTGTTGACGGGCATGGCAACCGGCGCTGTCGCGGGGCTGACCGCCTATGTTCTCGTCATGGGACCGCTGAATTCTGTCAACACAGCGGTTCTCAAGGCGCAGCCCGGTTTGGACGACCTGCAAGAGGCTGAGCAAATCGCTGACCTGTCTCAGCGAGGCAAGCTGTTGGGTTTCCGCGGCGCGGAATCGGAGGAATTAGCATGGATGGAAAACGATCTTGTTTCACGGCATCCCGGCCTGGAGCAATTATCCGACCCGCACTACCAAATTCCTGATGAGTTTACACGCCGCGATCATCGGCAGGTATTTGATCTTTACGCCCACTTCGGCCCTAACGTGGGATGGCAAAAGAAGAAGCTGACGGTCGAATACGTGCGGGTCAACTACCAGGTTCACATGGTAGACGAGATCGTAGCCGGCTGTTGGTGGAGTGTGTTCAGCACGATGCTCGGCGCCATGACTGCGTGTATCCTGTCGGCGGCCGTGGCAGGCTTTTTCGTCAGGCGTGAATACCGAAATCAGCCCGGTCACGGCATAACACCGTGGTTGGCCGCTCTGCTCCCCTACGTGGAACTGTTGGGGTTCAGCATGGCCTTCCTCCTCATTCCGATTATGGATGTGCTGTGGATACTCCTGCCGCAGGTTGTACCTTCGCAAGGCATTTTACCCATGCTGGGCGTTGCGAATCCGCCGCTCGCAATCGTTTGTCTACTGGTTCCCTGGACTATCGCTCTCATCGCCGTTTTTCGCAAGTGGTCGGGGCTGACACGCTGGACTGTGTATTTTGTCTGGATCGTCTTGTGCGACTTGGCCGGATATATAACGGGCGCCTGGAACCGAGCTGCAGCTTCTCCCTGGCCGCTGCTGGTCATTTGGGGATTGCCTCTCCTCTTTGTACATGTACGGCGCTGGCGGCGGGCAGCGCGGCAGCGCCGCACGAACCCCGCAACACAAGAATGAGAAAACGCCTCCCGCGATCGCCTCGAGACCGGGGGCGAGTCGATGCGGGAGGCGAGGGGGCGGGGTTCATTCCCTATCACCGGACGACATCATCGACACGGTCGCCGCGGCGCGATCGTGAAAAACGCCGGCGCGTCACTGTCGTATGACGGCAACGTGGCCTATCAGCCGAACGTGACCATGAGCCCCATCTGGGCGCGATCTTCCAGATTCCCCCACCCAGGCACACCACTGGGTGGCAGCTCAGGGGCACGCAGTGCGGCATCACGGCTGCGTCGGACTGGCTCGTGCTCGGCCCTTGATGCAGGCGGGCCGTTTGCCGGTCATCCGCTCCCGTTAAGGGCAGCCGCCAGCGATCGCGCCAGGTCGCCCATCTCCTCGACGATCTGCGGGAGCGGCCGCGTCCCTGTCTGCTCCAGCTTGCGCACCAGCGCGCTGCCGACGATGACGCCGTCGGCCGCCTCGCGCAGCGTGCGGACGTGTTCCGGCCGGCTGACGCCGAAACCGACGCACAGCGGCAGGTCCGTCTGCGTCCGTAGCCATGCTAGCTGTTCCAGCAATTCCGGCGGCACCCGGTCGCGCTCGCCGGTGATGCCGGCCACGCTGACGCAGTAAAGGAAGCCGGTGGAGCGCCGGGCGATCACGGCGGCGCGGTCGCGCGGCGTCGTCGGCGTGACGAGCTGGATGAGCTTGAAGTCGCGCTCGGCGGCCCGCCGCGCCAGCGCCTCCGACTCCTCCAGCGGCAGGTCCGGCACGATGGCGCCACTAATCCCCGCGTCGGCCACCTGCTTCAGGAACGTCTCGGCGCCGCGGCGGTGGACGAGGCTGTACGAGGTCATGGCCGCCAACGGAATTTGCCGCTCCTTCACCTCCGGCAAGGCGGCGATACGGCGGGCGACGGCGAACACGTCATCGAGCTTCAGGCCGCGGTCGAGGGCGCGCGTGTAGGACGCCTGGATGACGGGGCCGTCCGCGATGGGGTCGCTGTAGGGGAAGCCGACTTCGATGAGGTCGGCGCCGTTGGCCGCCAGCGCCTGCGCGACCTGCACGGAGCCGTCGGCGTCGGGGTCGCCGGCCGTGACGAACGGGAGGAAGGCCTTGCGGCCCTGGCTGCGAAGTCGCTGAAAGAGAGCGTCGATGGGGTTCATGTCGGCGGCGCGTTCCTTTGCCCTCGTTCCCAAGCTCTGCTTGGGAACGCGAGTCGGCGAAGCTCTGCTTCGCGTCCGGTTCCTCGACGGGACGCGAAGCAGAGCTTCGCGGCAGGCGTTCCCAAGCAGAAGCTCGGGAACGAGGGAATCTACTCGATGTTTTCGCCCTGCAAGCGGGCCACCTCGAAGCAATCCTTGTCGCCGCGGCCGGAGAAGCACACCACCACCGCCTCGTCCTTCGGCCGCTTCGCCGCGATCCGCATCGCCTCCACCACCGCATGGGCCGTTTCCAGCGCGGGAAGGACGCCCTCCAGCCGGGCGCACACGCCGAACGCCTTCAGCGCCTCGTCGTCCGAGACGCTGGTGTAACGAACGCGGCCGCTGTCCTTCCAGTAGCTGTGTTCAGGGCCGACGCCGGGGTAGTCGAGACCGGCCGACACCGAATGCACCGCCGCCGTCTGGCCATCGGCGTCCTGGAGGACGTAGCTGAAGGCGCCGTGCAGCACGCCGGGCTTGCCGTGACTGAGCGTGGCCGCGTGGTGACCTTCCTTCGACCCGCGGCCGCCCGCCTCCACGCCGACGATCTGCACCGAGGCGTCGTCCAGAAACGGCGCGAACATGCCGGCCGCGTTGCTGCCGCCGCCGACGCAGGCCACGACCACATCGGGGAGTTTGCCTATCTGTTGTAGGCACTGCGCCCGCGCCTCGCGGCCGATCACCGACTGGAAGTCGCGCACCATCGCCGGGAACGGATGCGGCCCGACGACGCTGCCGATGATGTAATGGGTGTGGGCCACGGTCGCCATCCAGTCGCGCATGGCGTCGTTAATGGCGTCGCGCAGCGTCCGGCTGCCGGTTCGCACGCTCACCACCTCGGACCCCAGCGCCTTCATCTTGAAGACGTTCAGCTTCTGCCGCCGCACGTCCTCCTCGCCCATGTAGACCTGGCACTCCAGGCCGAAGAGCGCCGCCGCCGTGGCCGTGGCGACGCCGTGCTGACCGGCCCCCGTCTCGGCGATGACGCGCGGCTTGCCCATGCGCTTGGTCAGCAGCGCCTGGCCGATGCAGTTGTTGATCTTGTGGGCGCCGGTGTGGTTCATGTCCTCGCGCTTGAGGTAAATGCGGGCGCCGCCGGCCTCCTTAGTCAGCCGCTCCGCGAAGTACAGCAGCGAGGGCCGACCGACGTAGGTATGCAGGTAGTGGTTGAAGTCACGCTGGAATTCCGGACTTTTGCGGGCCTTTTCGTATTCTTCGGTGAGCTGGCGGAGGGCGTCCATCAGCGTTTCCGGCACGTAGCGGCCGCCGTAGGGACCGAAGCGGCCCTGGGCGTCCGGCTGTGCGGCGAAGGGAACCGACATGGCGTTCTCGATCCGCGGCGAGGGAAGGTCCGGGGCGCCCTGTCAACGTAGGGCGGCGGCGCGGGCCGGTCAAGCCGGAACCGATGTGGTGCGCCGCGGCGGATCGCCGTATAATCCGCGAAGATGGGGAAAAAGCGTCGATCCGAGGCGGCCTATGCCGGAACTGCCGGAAGTCGAAACCGTCGTCCGCGATTTGCATCCGCTGCTGGTCGGCCGGCGCATCGAGGGCGTCCGGGTGAGCCGGTTGGCGCTCCGCAAACCGTGGGTCCGCGGTTGGGGCCGTCGGCTGACGGGCCGGCGCGTCGAGGCGGTGCGGCGGCGCGGCAAGTGGATCGTGGCGGAACTCGACGACGGCGCCCGTCTGGTGTTCCACCTGGGCATGACCGGCCAATTGACCGTGGCGCCGGCCGATCGCGCCGATCCAGGATCACACGCATCTGAGATTCGACCTGGACGACGAGGGCCAGCTGCGCTTCCGCGACGTGCGCCGATTCGGCAGTGTCACCTTGTTTTCGGATGAAAAGCATCTGGAAACATTCTTCGCCGCGTCCGGACTGGGGCCGGAGCCGTTCGCCCTCGACACGGAATACTGGAACGGACGGTTGAAGGCAACCTCGCGGATCCTGAAGGCGGTGCTGCTGGATCAGACCGTCGCGGCCGGCGTCGGCAACATTTACGCGGACGAGGCGTTGTTCGAGGCCCGACTGCATCCCGGCCGGATCGCGTCCGGACTAAATGCCGGCGAGGCGGAGCGGCTGCGGCGGGCCGTGGAAACGGTGCTGAACCGGGCGATCGAACGGCGCGGCTCCAGTATCCGCAACTACGTCGGCGGTTCCGGCCAGCGCGGCGAGATGCAGAAGGAGTTCCGGGTCTACGGCCGCACTGGAAAGCCGTGCCCGCGCTGCGGCGCCGCGATCGAACGGCTGCGCCTGGCCGGACGGTCCAGCCATTATTGCCCCGCGTGCCAGAAATTGTTTAGCCTCTCTTCGCAGAAGAGCGCGTCGGCGACGCGCCCTTCTGCGAAGAGAGGCTATCGGCCGTCAGGAAAGTAAGGCACGGGTGGATACGGTGTGCCACGGCTGACACAGCCGTGTGGGGCGGTCCCAACACGGCTGACACAGCCGTGTGGGGCGGTCCCAACACGGCTGACACAGCCGTGGCACACCGCGCCTTACTTTCCTGACGAGCTATAAACAAACGCCTTCCGAGGGCTGAGAGCTTCGTATGTCCTACCGCGCCTTCAAACGGCTGCTCGGCGAGACGAGCCTGGAACGCAAGTGCCGCTTCCTGTTCGGCGCGTTCATCCTCCTCCTCATCACCAGCAGCTTCTGGCTGTACGCCTGGCAGACGGAGCAGCTCGCCTTTGACCAGTTGACCACCACTTGCCGCCTGCTGGTCGTTCAGATCATGGACCGCCAGCTGACGACTGGCTGCCGACCTCTCGACGCCGCCGGCCGGCCGGCCGGCGAGGACCAGAAGACCACCGAAAAGTCCCTCGACGAGTTCCGCAAGGACTGGGGCCAGAACCTGCCCGGCGGCCTCGACGACTACCACGCCTACAAGATCACGCGCAACACCAAGCCGGAGCAGATGCCTTCCGACAATTACACCCTGCAAAGGTTCAATGAATTCCTCAACGACCCCGACAAGCTCGACGACAACCGGCTGCTCCTCTCGGACGGCCCCTATCTCTATTACGCGGCGGTGCGGGCCAGCGAGTCGTGCCTCGAATGCCACCGCGAGCTGCAGCACCGCACCAACCCCGACCTGCCGGAGATGAAGGCGAAAGACCTCATCGCGCTGGTCAAGATCGAGGTGCCGAAAAAAGCGATCGAATCCATCGACGATCGGATGCACGTCAACCGGGCCGTGCTGATCTCGACCGCCCTCGTGACCGCCCTGCTCATCATGGCCGGCAGCTGGCTGATCGTGCGCTACGTGATCGTCAAGCCGGTCAAGCACCTCAAGGAAGTCAGCGACGCCATCAGCGCCGGCGAACTGAACGTCCGCAGCGAGATCCAGACCGGCGACGAGTTCGAGGACCTCAGCCACGCCTTCAACCGGATGCTGCGCAGTCTGGTGTCCATGCAGGACCGTCTGCGCAAGGTCAACGCCGACCTCGACCGCAAGGTGGACGAGTTGGCCCAGGCCAACCTCGCACTCTATGAGACCAACCGGCTCAAGAGCGATTTCCTTGCCACCATGAGCCACGAGCTGCGCACGCCGCTCAACTCCATCCTCGGCTTCAGCGAAGTGCTGCAAACCGCCGACGGGCTGAACGACAAGCAGACGCGCTGGGTCGGCAACATCAAGTCGAGCGGCGAACAGCTGCTGGCCCTCATAAACGACATTCTCGATCTGGCAAAGATCGAGGCCGGCAAGATGCAGGTGCGCGTGTCGGAATTCAGCATCTACGACATTTGCGAGGGGCTGCTGACGATGTTCCGGCCGATGGCCGAGAAGAAGAACATCGAGCTGCGGTCGGCCCTGGCGCCGGAAATCCCGCTGTTGCGCCAGGACGTGGTGAAGCTGCAGCAGATCCTGTCGAATCTGCTGTCCAACGCGGTGAAGTTCACGCCGGAGGGCGGCCGCGTGCTGCTGAAAGCCGAGGCCGACGCGACGCACGTGGTACTGACGGTGTCGGACACCGGCGTCGGCATCGCGGCGGAGGAGCAGGAGCTGGTGTTCGAGAAGTTCCGGCAGGGCGGCAGCGCCCTGACGCGCGAGCACGCCGGCACCGGCCTAGGCCTGTCGATCGTGCGCGAGCTGACGAAGCTGCTGGGCGGCGAGGTGACGTTGCAGAGCGAGTTGGGCCGCGGCAGTACGTTCACGGTGCGCCTGCCGCTGCAGCGGAGCGAGGAGCCGCGGCTGGAGTTCGACCTGGCCCACGAGGGCGTCGATCTGTCGAAGGCGCAGCGCGTTGACGCCCGGCTGTACGCCGGCGGTGCGGCGCAACCAGTCGGCGAGCGGGGCGTCAGCCCCCTGATTCCTCAACAATGTCGGTGACAATGTGGAGTGATCAAGGGGCTGACGTCCCCCGCTCGCCCCCACGGAGGTTTCCATGACCATAATCGGCTCCTTCTTATCGCTTCTCCTGCTCGCGCCCTCCGACACCCCCGCGCCGCAGTGGGTCGTCGTGGTCGCGCCCGGTTTCCGCAACGCCGTCCAGCCGCTGGCCGACCACCGCAAGGGCGAGGGTTTCCACGTCGTGCAGGTGCTGACGACCGACGTGCTTTCCGCCGACGAGATCCGAGCCGGCGACGGCCGCAAGCTGCGCGTCCGCGTGAACAAGTTTTGCCGCGATTACGACGGGCCGAGTTACGTCCTGCTCGTCGGCGCCGTGGAGCCGGTGCGGCCGGAGGACGCCGAGCGGACGGTCGTGCCGGCGCTGGACGGCGGCGTCGGCCGCATGAAGGGCCAGCCCAGCGACAACGGCTACGGCTGTCTCGACGACGGCCGTCAGCCGACCGTGCCCGTCGGCCGTTTCCCGGCCCGAACGGAGCCGGAAGCGATCCGCATGGTGCGCAAAACGCTGGCCTACGAGGCCGACGACAAGCCGGGCGAATGGCGCCATCGGCTGACCGTGCTGGCCGGCATTCCCGCGTACAATCCGATCGTTGACCGGCTGGTGGAGAGCATGGCGTTCGCGCGCTTCGACAAGCTCGACCCGTCGTGGACCGGCCGGGCGATCTACAGCAATCCGTCGTCGCGCTTCACCGTGCCGGACAACCAACTCCGCGACCAGGCCCGGAAGTACGTGGAAGGCGGCGAGGCCTGGACGCTGTACCTCGGCCATTCCAACGCGGAGGGGCTGTGGGGCGGCGGCGCCCCTTACCTCGACCGCGACGACTGGGCGACGCTCAAAATCGCCGCGCGGCGCAGGAGTGTTTGCCACGTTCGGTTGCAACGGCTGTCAGCTCAAGGGCGGCCGCGGCGAGGGCTACGGCGTGGCGGCGATGCGCAACCCGGACGGTCCCGTCGCGGTGATCGGCTCGCACGGCATCTGCTTTGCGGCGATGGTCCAGCTGGCGACGGACGGTCTAGTCAAAGGCGCCTTCGCGGGCCGGAGTCCGGAACGTCTGGGTGCGGCGTGGCTGGCGATCAAGGCCGGCGTGGCGAAAGGCGACATCGACGACCTTTCATTCGCCATGCTGGACGCGGTGGACGGCGACAGTCACATTCCGCAGGCGACGCAGCGGCTGGAGCATCTGGAGATGTTCACGCTGCTGGGCGACCCGGCGCTGAAGCTGGCGGCGACTCCGGCCGATCTGACGCTGAAGACTGACGACGCAGCGGCGCCGGGCGCGACGATCGTGATCCACGGGACGGCACCGGCGCGGCTGAACGGCGGCCGCGTCCACGTGGTTGCGGAGCGGCCGGTGAGCAGCACGCCGACCGACCTGGAGACGCTGCCGAAGGAAGCCGGGCCGGAGCGCGACCGGGCAGTGATGCGAAACCATGAGCGGGCCAACCGATTCACCGTGGCCGAGGCGGAGGCGACGGTGAAGGACGGCCGATTCGAGGCGAATCTGGAACTGCCGGCGAAGCTGCCGTGGGAGCGGCTGAACGTCCGCGCCTACGCCGCCACGGAATCGCAGGAGGCGCTCGGCGTGCTGCCGCTGGACGTGAAGGAGCCGAAAAAACCCTGAGACGTGCAACATGGCAGGGCCGGGTCATGGTCAAGCAATTCGACGAGGATGGCGTGTCGTTCCGCTATCCGGACGACTGGACGCTGGAGCGTGAAGAGACAGAGTCCGGCTGGACGGCGTCGCTGCAAAGCCGGGAAACGACGTTTCTGGTGGTGACGCTGGATCGAGGAATGCCGGAGCCGGAGCGGATGGTTCAGACGGCCCTGGAAACCCTGAAATCCGAGTACCCGCTGCTGGACGCCGACTCGGCGATGGACCTCCTGGCCGGCGAAATGGCGGTCGGCCATGACATCGCGTTCTTCAGCTTCGATTTACCGAACACCGCCTGGACGCGCAGCCTCTACTGCGGCGCGGGCACGCTGCTGCTGTACTGGCAGGCGAACGACTTGGAATTGCCAGAAACGGAGCCGGTTTTGCGGGCCATCACGGGATCGCTGAAGGTGGAAGAATAACGGACAACGGCCCGGAGCCTGCCGAAGCCGACCCCGAGCCGTTTCACAAGGAGACCACCCACCTGGAGAACATCGAAAAACGGGGGACGGCCCACGCCCGCAAAGGACGGAAACGGGGCGGGGCCGGACCCCCGAAAAGTGCTTTTCCTCCTTAGTTGATCTTGTACACCGACAGGATGATGCTCGGGATGGTCGCCTCGCCCTTCGGCGACGTGGCGACGATGCCGAGACCCTTGTCCGGGGCGCTGGCCGAGATGGCCACGTTGAGAATGTCGCCGGCCTTGCATTCGGCTATGCCCTGGCTCACCAGGACCGTCGTATACTTCGGATCGGGCACGGCCTGGCGACAGCCGGAGTTGTCCACGTCCTTGCCGTTCTGCTTGATCCAGACGTCCACGGAGTCTTCCGTGTCGCCCTTCTCCTTGCCGACCTGAATGGCCGCCACCACGAAGTAGACGCCGTCGGTGTCGATCTTGATCTCGCCGGGCTTCGCCTTGGGGTCGTGGGTCAGGCCGCTCAGGGCGTCGTTGTTCTCCATCTGGACGATGAGCGGGTTGCCGTCCTTGGGGAGCTGCGTCGTCATGCTCGACAGCTGGGCGTAGATCGGTCCCGCCTTGGCGGGAGCGTCCGCGTGGGCCATACGGCCCATCCCGGTGATGTACAGCGTGGCGACGACCGTGCTGGCGGTCATCGCCAGAAATGCGGCCAGGGTTCGGATCTTCATGAACGTCCCTCTGGTTGTCGGCCCCCGCCCCGGCGTGCGCACTGGTAGACATGCGTGACGCGCCGATCGCCGCACGCCGGCGTCCTGGCGAAGAGCCATCGGTGAAGATGAGTCGGGGCGGTAGAACGCAATCCCGGTGCCGTTCGTTCGTTTTCTCCGAATATCCCGCAAGTCGCGTAATATCAGGAGATTGCGCCTTTTCGCTCTTTTCGGCCTCCGGCGAGGCGTGCCCAGGAGGGCGGCAAACGACGCCGCCCTCCTGGGCACGCCGAATGGCTTCACAACCGCGCGTCCTTCACCAGCAACTCGTTGATCCGCCGGGCGAACGCCGCCGGATCCTTGATCTTCGACCCTTCCGCGATCACCGCCTGTTCGTACAGCAGCCGGCCGTACATCTCGACGCGCGGATCCTCGGCGTTCTTCTCGTACAGCTCGCGCAGCGCGACGACGGCGGGATGCTCGCCGTTCAGCTCCAGGATGCGTCGGCCGGCCGACAACTCGTCGGCCCGACCCATGCGCTGCATCAGCCGCTCCAGGTGGGCCGACAGTTCGCCCTCGCCGGCCACCAGGCACGCCGCGCTCTCCTTCAGCCGGCTCGACAGCCGCACGTCGCTCACCTCCGGCAGTTTCGTTTTGAGATGCTCGAACAGCTTTCCGTATTTTTCGCCCGTTTTCGCCTCTTTCTTCTCCTTCTTATCGTCCCCGACCTCGCCGCGGTCGGCGGCCTGGAGCTTCTTGCCCTTGTACTCCGGCAGGCTGGGGATGACGAACTCGTCGATCGGGTCGGTCAAGAGCAGCACGTCCCAGCCGCGGGCGCGGAACCCCTCCAGACAGCGGCGAATGCTCGACCTGCTCGCGGCCGTCGCCGATGAGATAATCAGATCTCCTTTTGCTCCGCCGGCATCGCCTCGACGTATTTCGCCAGCGTGGTGAACTGCCCGACCGGCGTCTTCATCGACTCGAACAGCAGCAGGTCGGCCAGCTTCTCGCGGTTGGCGTGGTCGCGGCCGATCCCCTCCTTCAGGATTCGCCCAGTTCCTTGTAGAAGGCGACGTATTTCTCGTAATCGTGGTCCTTCATGTCCTCCAAGTTGTTGAGGACGGTGCGCACGATGTTCTTCTTGATCTGTCCCAATAGGGGATTATGCTGCAGCAGCTCGCGCGAGATGTTGAGCGGCAGGTCGGACGAATCGACGACGCCGCGCACGAAGCGCAGGTACGGCGGCAGCAGCTCCTCGCAGCGCTCCATGATGAGGACGCGCTGGATGTAGAGCCGCAGCCCGGCCTTGAAGTCGCCCCACTGCAACTCGATCGGCCGGTGCGACGGGATGAACAGCAGCACGCGGAACTCGTTGGCGCCCTCCGCCGTGTAGTGGATGACACGGGCCGGCTCCGTGTAGTCGTTGGCGATCTGCTTGTAGAACTCGGCGTACTCCTCCTTCGTGACCTCCGACTTGCCGCGCAGCCAGAATGCCTTGCGCGAGTTCAGCGTCTCCTCGACGACCTTTTTCTCGCCCTTCTCCTCCTTCTCCACGTCCATGACGACGGGATGCTCGATGAAGTCGGAGAACTTCTTGACGATCTGCCGAACGTTATACGGGTCGAGAAACTCCTTTTCGTCCGCCTTGAGGTGCAGGGTCACGTCCGTGCCGCGGCGGTCCTTGCGCACCGTCTCGACGGTGAAATCGCCCTGGCCGTCGGACTCCCAGCGCACGCCCTGGTCGGGAGGGTCGCCGGCCAGCCGCGAAACCACCGTCACCTTGTCCGCGACCATGAAGGCGGAGTAGAAGCCGACGCCGAACTGGCCGATCAGCTCCGGCCGCTCGCGTCTTCGACTGGAGGCTCTCCAGAAAGGCGCGCGTGCCCGACTTGGCGATGGTGCCGAGGTTCTCGACGGCTAGGTCGCGCGACATGCCGAGCCGTTGTCGGACACCGTGAGGGCGTTTTTCTCCTTGTCGAGGGCGATCTTGATCTTCCAGTCCTTGTTGCCTTCCAGCTTCTCCTCGTGCTGGAGCGAATCGAACTTGAGCTTGTTGATGGCGTCGCTGGCGTTGGAGATCAGCTCGCGCAGGAAGATTTCCTTGTTGGAATAGAGCGAATGGGTGATGATGTGCAGGAGCTGTTTCAGCTCCGTTTTGAACTCCAATTTCTCCGCGTGCGTAGTGGTCTGCGTCATGGGGCTGTCCTCCGGCGTGTCCGTCGTCGGAGCCGCGACCGTGAGGGAGCGGGGGGCGGTCCTGGCATCGCCCCCCGCTCCCTCACGGTCGCGGCTCCGACGATCTCATTGTCCGAGCTGAACTCCATAATGGAATTATAAGGACGGGTCGGAAGAGCGACGACCTGCCCGAGCGCCAATCGGTCAACGCCGGTTTTGGGCCGGAGAAAGGAAATCGACCGTCAGCCGGTCGCCGGGATGGACGCGGACGGCCTCGGTGCGCTCGACCGGCTTGCCGCCCTCCGTCCAGCGGGCGCGGAGTTCATAGCCCTGGTTGCGACCGGCTTCCAGCGGCGGCGTGATGAAGCGGCGCAGCTCGCCGCGCTGCGTCGTCGCCGCGCCGGAAACCCAGACCTTCGCGTCGGCCGGCACGCGCACGCGCAGCACCGCGGCCGACGCCTCCACACCCGCATCCGGATCGACGACGGGCGGCGACGACCGGCGGCGGTCCTCGCCATTTATAGGAGTTGATGGCGATTTGCGGACTGTTGACGTAGTAATAGTCGGGATAGGCGCCGTAGCCGTTCACGAAGCCGTGGCCGCTGGGGTAGTAGCCGAAGCCGGTGTCCACTTCGGCGTCGCTGGGGCCGCCAATGAGAATGCGGCCGACCAGGACCGGCTCGGCGCCGCAACGGTCGGCCGTGAGCAGTCCTAGGAGCGAAGCCAGGACGAACGTTGCGGCGCCGAGCCGCCGAAGGCTGCGCGTTTGCTTTCATGAGAATGCGAGGGGGTTGGAGGAGGGACGGCGGAAGGCCGCCGCGGGGAGGGCGTCGCCATAGTAGCTTACCCTATGCACTGCGGTGATGCGACGGGATCGCTCCCCTCAGAGGAAGGCGCCGGCCCGAAGCCGACGTGGAGTGGAACGATTTTAGCATCTATACCACGAGCGAAGAAAACCCGACTCGTTCCCGGTTCGCGTCCGCCTTGCCGAAAGTCGGGCAACCTGGGAAAATCAGGTAAGCGGGAGGCAGGGACGCCCATTCGATTCGCCGAGGTCTTCGCCTGCTCCGCACGGGGGATTCGTGGGCAAGAAACTCTTGCTGTTCCTGGGGCTTAGCTTCGCCCTGCTCATCGTCGTCTGCTGGTGGTTCAGCGGCCGTGAATCGCAGGACGAGGAAGAAGGCTATACCACCGTTCCGGTGGAGCACGGTCGGGCCACTGACATCATCACGGCAACGGGGCCGGTCCAGCCGCGCGACGTTTACACGGTCGGGACCGAGCTGGCCGGCAAGATCGTTGAGGTCCGGGCCGACTTCAACCAGGAAGTCGAAGAAGGCGAACTGCTGGCTCGCATCGACGATCAACCCCTGAACGAACGACTGAAGCAGTCCGAGTTCGCCGTCCATGAAGCGAAGGCCGGCCTGGAACAGGCGCAGGCGGCGGACGACGCTGCGGCGACGGCCCTGCAGCGCGAACAGGAGCGGTCGCCCGAGGTTCGCCGGCAGATCGACGTGGACGTGGCGCAGCGCCAGCTCAAGAGCGCCGCGGCGGCGGTGGAGATGGCGCGGGTCAAGGGACAGGAGGCCGAGGAGTCGCGGAGGCGCGCCGACGACGACCTCCACAAGGCGGAAATCCGCGCCCCCGTCCTGGCCGACAACCCCACGGCGTCCGCGGGCGCCCCGGCCGACCGGAGCGGTCTGGGCCAGGTCGCGCCCGACGGGGCGCCGGCGCCCCATAAACGCACATTCACTGTTCTCGACCGGGCAATATCCGTCAATCAGCTGGTCGGCCCACCCGCTTCCGGCCGGCTGTTCACTCTGGCCGGCGGCCTGGACCAGATGCAGGTCGAGGTGCAGGTGGCCGAGGCCGACGTGAGCAAGATCGCCCGCGACCAGACCGCCGACGTGCGGGGGCCGGGCGGCGACTCCGGGCCGGCTTTCGAGGGTCGCGTCGAGGAGGTGCGGCTTACGCCGATCAGCGAACACGGCGCCGTCTTCTACCGGGCGCTCGTCGGCGTTCGCAACGAGCGCGACACCGCCACGCACGAATGGCGGCTGCGGCCGGGCATGACGGCCGACGTGGACGTGCTATTGCGCGTGCATGACCCGGTCTGGAAGGTCCCCGCCGCCGCCCTGACGTTCCAGCTCGACCCGACGGCGCAGACGGACGCGGCGAGGGCGAAGCTGGCAAGCTGGCAGTCGATGAAGGACCACGACCTGTGGCGGACGGTTTGGGTGATCGGCGCCGACCGGAAGCCGTGGCCGATCTTCGTTCGCACCGGCGGCCGCAACGCCCAGGATGAAACGGGAGTGCAAACGGCGGAGTTTTCCGAGGTGCTAGAGTGGGATCCCGACCTCACGCCGCCCAACCCGGCGGACCCGAACACCTACCCGCGCGTCATCATCGCGGCGCCGCCGCCGAAGCGGTCGTTCTTCACCCTGCCCAAGGTCAAGCTGTAGTATTCCACCACAATAGGCGCAATTCCCCCGGGTTCCCTCGTTCCCAAACTCTGTTTGGGAATGCTGTCTGCGAAACTCCGTTTCGCGTCCCGCGCGGGGACTGGACGCGAAACAGGAGTTTCGCGGTGTGCGTTCCCGAACAGAGTTCGGGAACGAGGGCGAGAGGGCGAAGGTCAAGCTGTAGGGGTCATCGGCGCCGCCGCCCGCCGCGGCCGTCGCCTCGTGCTTTCGCCGAGGGCGCCTTCCCGCGCGGCGCCTTCTTCGCCTGCGGCGATCGGGCAGGCGCTGCCTGGCCGTAGTCGAAGTCCGGCAGCGTGACGCGCGGCAGGCGCTGGCCGATCTGACGCTCGATCCGCGTGAGGTTCTTCTCTTCCGCCGGCGCCACCAGCACGAAATGCGTCCCCTTCCGCCTCCATCCGTCCGGTGCGGCCGATGCGGTGAACGTAGTCCTCGGGGACGGCCGGCACGTCCACGCTGATGACGTGCGTGATGTGGTCCACGTCTAGGCCGCGGGCGGCGATGTTGGTCGCCACCAGGATCTGCGTGTCGCCCTTGCGAAACGCTTCCATCGCCCGCGTCCGCTGCGGCTGCGTCAGGTTGCTGTGCAGCTCGCCGACCGTGAAACCGTCCGCGGCGATGGTCCGCGACAGCCGGCGGCGCGCCCTGCTTGGTGCGCGTGAAGACCAGCACCGAAGGCATGTCCGTGTGCCGCAGCAGATGGCGCAGCAGCGTCGTCTTGAGGTGTTCGGGCACGGGGTAGGCCGCCTGCGTGATGCCGACCGCGGGGGTGCTGCGCCGGCCGATCTGCACCATCTTGGGATCGCGCAGGATGTCGGCCGCGAGCCGGGCGATCACCGGCGGCATCGTCGCGGAGAAGAGCAGCGTCTGCCGACGGGCCGGCAGCCGGGCGATGATCCGTTTGAGGTCGGGCAAGAAGCCCATGTCCATCATACGGTCGGCCTCGTCGAGCACCAGGGTGTGGATGTGGTCGAAGCGCGTCTGGTTCTGGCGCATGTGGTCCAGCAGCCGGCCCGGCGTGGCGACGACCAGCTCGACGCCGGCCCGCAGCGCCTTCTCCTGCGGCCCCATCGCCGTGCCGCCGACCACGATGCCGCCGCGCAGCGTCGTGTGGTAGGCCAGGGCCAGCAGCACGTCGTCGATCTGCTGGGCCAGCTCGCGCGTCGGCGTGAGGACGAGCGCCTGGGTGACGTTGCGGGGGCCGTCGAGAAGCCGGTGCAGGATCGGCAGGAGGAAGGCGGCGGTCTTGCCGGTGCCGGTCTGGGCGGTGGCGATGAGGTCGCGGCCGGCGAGGATCACGGGGATGGCCTCCGCCTGCACCGGCGTCGGCTCGGCGTAGCGCATGTCGCGCGTGGCCTGCACCAGCGAGGAATGCAGGCCCAGTTTGGTGAACGGCATGAAGGCTCCCCGGGCGCCGGCAAGGGCGAAAGGAGGCATTGTACCGGGACGCGAGAAGACGGCGAGCAGGACCGTTCAACTTGGCGGGGCTGTTCTGCATAAGGGTAGCGCGGGAAGGCGCCGTCACTCCGCCGCGGAGCGCGCGTCCGGCCTCGAAGGATTCTCACGGCGGGGGCTGCTGATGAACACGGATCGGAGCGCTCGCCAGAACGAACGCGCTTGGCGTTGCACCGGGCCGGTCGGCGGCGGCGCCGGTCGGGGCTTCGGCCGCGGTCCCGACTTGCGGCCGTCGGTCCGCAGGTTGGCTGCGAACGCGGCCTGCACCTGCGGCCGCGAAAGCGCTTTGAAGGTGAAGATCCCCGCCAGCAGGCCTATGGGCCAGGCCGCCGACCAGGGCACCATGGCCAGGATCGCGGCCACGACGACTAAGGTGTAATCCCGGAACTGCCTCAACCGGAAAGCGCCCGCCAGGATGACGGTAACCAGACAGACCGCGATTATGGCCATGAAGAAAACCGCGGGCACGACCACCGGCGGCGGCGGCCGGTCTTGGGCGAGAAACGCGATTGCGCAGATGCTGCACCCCCATTGGACAAGCGCGCCGAGCGCGGTTACCATGAGTGCTGCGGCGGGCCCTTGCACCTGGAAGTGCAGGTATTCCGGGCCGATCATGTCGTGCGCCGCGCCATCGCCGAACCCCCCACCGGCGCAGGCGCTCCGGCGTTCACCAACTCCACGTCGTCGCGCACCTCACTGACGCGCTGGTAGCGCTTATCCGGCTCGCGTTCCAGGGCGCGAAACACGACATCGTCGATCCGCCCATCCACGCCGGAGGCCTGCGACGGCGGGGCGAAGCGCCCAGCGGCAATTCGCCCGTCAGCATCTCGTAGAAGACGACGCCGAGCGAGTAGATGTCGGCCCGGTGATCGACCTCCTGCGGCCGGCTGCGCTGCTCCGGCGCCATGTAGTCGAGCGTGCCCATGACCTGATGCGTCCCGGTGAGGGTGAAGCTGGCGCGCGACGGGCCGACCAGCTTGGCCAGGCCGAAGTCGGCGATCTTCACCCGGCCGCGGTTGTCCAGCAGGATGTTCTCCGGCTTGATGTCGCGATGGACGACGCCCTCCTCGTGGGCGTATTGCAGGGCGTCGCAGATTTGCGGGACCATTTGCAGCGCCAATCGCGGCTCCAGCGGGCCGGACTGGAGCAACCGCCGAAGGTTGGCGCCGTCCACATACTCCATGAGAAGATAGAAGTGTCCGCCGGCATCGCCGAAGTCGTGGACCGACACGATGTGCGGGTGGTTGAGCCTGGCGAGGGCGCGGGCCTCGCGCTGGAAGCGCTCCGAGAAGGCGGGGTCGCGGCCCCACTCCTCCGGCAGGACCTTGAGGCCGACGAAGCGGTCGAGCTTGAGCTGGCGGGCCAGGTACACCGCGCCCATGCCGCCCTGGCCGATCAGGCTGAGGATTTCCAGCTGCGGGAAGTGCGGGGCCAGCTCGGCGGGATCGGGCGCCACGAACGCGGCGCCGGCGCCGGAAGGGCTGACGGGACTCGGCGCCGGGTCGGGACCGATCATGGCGCCGGAGGAGACAGTGCGCACAAAGTCCCTCCGGAGAGTCAGCGGCCAACGCCGCGCCGCACTCGGGGCAGGCGGCGGTGGTGGCATTCAAGGGCACGTGGCCTTTCGAGTCGGGAAAAGGGGACGGCCTTGGACGGTTGGCCTGGGGATCATCCTTCTGCGCCAGCGGTCGCCCTCGGAGCGCTCGTTGGGCGAACTTGATCGCGAACATGAGCAAGAAGGCCAGAAGGGCGAAAGCAACCATGAAGGCGGCGACGAGGAGGAAGACGAGGAGGAACCAACCAGGACTTGGGACTTGGGCCGACTCAGGTGGGGCTAATACAAGAAGCATCTGATCACTCGCCTTTCCGATCGCAACGGTCGAGCACCGGAATTCATTCACCGGCCGTGTTCTACCAGAGACATAAGCAACGGGTGGACAAGGTTACGCACCACGGGCGCATTTCACGGACCCAGAGCGGTGAATAGGTCGCGGATTTCCTCCTCGACCTCGTCCGGCCCGCCGACGGTCTGGGCGATTTCCTCGCGCAACAGCTCCCGGTAGCGCTGCCGCATCCGGTGGACGGCCACCTTGAACGCGCCGACGGACATTCCCAATGCGGCGGCGGCTCGCTCCTGCGGCGCGCCACGGTCGCCGACGAGGTAGGGACGCAGGCCGTCGAACACGCCGCCCTTGCCGCGGCCCGTGAACTCGTCGCGGAGTCGGCCCAGCGCCCGGTCGAGCAGGGTCAAGGCCCAGCGCCGCTCGAAGGCCCGTTCGGGCGTCAGGTCGTGGGCTGGCTCGCGGCGGTAGCGCTCCTCCGCCCCTTCGACGGACAGCGTCGCCGGGGCGCGGCCGCCGCGCTTCTGGGCGGCGGCGCGGTCGTGTTCGTTCGCCAGGAAGTTTTTGCAGCACGCGAGCAGGAACGCCCGGAACCGGCCCTTCTCCGGGTCGGCCGCGCCGAGGAA
Organism: uncultured Planctomycetaceae bacterium; assembly: GCA_963771935.1. Taxonomy (GTDB): domain Bacteria; phylum Planctomycetota; class Planctomycetia; order Gemmatales; family Gemmataceae; genus UBA4732. The sequence continues at coordinate 735,515 of CAVYVK010000003.1, forward strand.
ATCGCGCTCGAGGAGACGGGCGAAGAATTCCTGCGTCAGGTCCTGGGCCTGGTCGGCTGTGTGCCCGCGGCGGCGAATGTAGGCGTAGAGGGGATACCAGTAGACTTCACAGAGCTGCGAAAGAGCTTGCCGGGCCTCGTGAGAATGGCCGTCACGCGCGGCGACGATGAGGCTCCAGCGCGTCGGCGCGAAACCGCAACGGTCGGGAGCCGGCGGTAGGTTTTTCGGGTCGGCGGACATGAAACCATTCTAAACGGAGTGATGACATGGTGCGAGGGGCCGCGATCCGGTAAGCTGTCTCACGATGGCGAGGCCGCTCGCCGCGGGCGCAAGTTCGCCCCGGCCGCCGCGTTCCGCGGATGAGCAGCCGACCGTGGCGAGTCGCCGGTCAGCCGGGCCTGTCCCGCCTCGCTCGTCCATCCTCCAGCCATCCTTCAGGGAGAAATGCCATGCCCAGACTCTGGCGCTACAAGCGCGACGGTCATGAGTTCGGGCCGGTGACGCCTGACGATCTCCAGATGTTAGCGAAGGCGGAGAGGCTCCTGCCGACGGACCTCGTCTGCAAGGACGGAACCAATCACTGGTTCGCGGCCCGCGGCATTCGCGGCCTCTTCCCCAAGCCGACCGCCTTCGGCCGATTCATGGCCTGGATCGGGCCGACCGGCCTCGTCGCCACGCTCCTGGCGGTGCTGCTGGTCGGCGTGGGGCTCGCCTTCCTCATCTACGCGATCTACGCGCCGCACACTCCGACGCCGGCCGCGTCCGACGCTCAACCGCCGACGCCGGCCGCGTCCGACGCTCATCATCATACGCACCTCCTCAAAGCCCTGCACGAGATGCGTGAGGCACACGGCGAGCTGCGCGACGCGGGCCACGACTTCGGCGGACACCTTGACGAGACGACGAGAACCCTCGACCATGCCATTGACAAGATCGAAAACGTCCTGAAGACCGCCGGCGTGAACGTGGATGAGGCCCCGGACGCCTCGCCCGTCTCCAAGAAGTACAAGGACCATCCGCATATCAACAGCGCGCGCGATGAGATCATCGAGGCGCGAACCGAAATCAACGACTCGAAGGACGACTTGGGCAACCAGCGCGACGTGGTCCTGGTCCAGCTCACCCTCGTCGCGGACCAGCTGGAAGTGGCGCTGAAGAACGCCAAGTAAGTCCGTCGTCTGTAGTCCCTGGTCCGTAGCGAGCCGCTGACCGTGCCTTGTCACTAACCCTATCTTTCGGCGGTGAGAAGGATCGGGTTCAAGGCCCGCTGCGGACTACGGACTATGGAATATTTCCGTGAGGTTCCCTTATTCGCTTCTTGGTATGGAAGGTATGTAAACTACTCATATCTTTCAATGGCAAGACGATAAGGAGGAAAAGTGCAGACGACAACTTCTTTCGCGGCCATGCCGGAAGACGACCTGTTATTTGTCGGCCGCGTCATCTTGCCGGACGAAGTTGTTGAGCCTTGCTCCGTGCTGGTCCGGGGCAAGACCATTGCGGCCGTTCGCAGGGAGGCCGCGGCGCCACCCGCAGGCGTTCACTGCATCGATCTTGCTGGCGCCTACCTCGCCCCCGGCTTCGTGGACCTGCACGTCCACGGCGGCACCGGCGCCGACTTCATGGACGGCACGGAAGACGCCTTCCGTACCGTCTGCCGCGCCCACGCCCGTCACGGCACGACAAGTCTCCTGCCCACCACCACCGTCGCCCGCCACGACCAGCACCTCGCCTTCCTCGACCTCTGCCGCCGCGTCAAGGCCGAGCGCCATGACGGCGAGGCCCGCGTCCTTGGCGGCCATTTCTACGGCCCCTACTTCGCCGCCGAGGCGCGCGGCTGCCACCCGGCCGGACCCATCCGGCCGCCGCTTCCCGAAGAATACCTGGCCTATCTCGATTACGCCGATTGCATCACGACGGCCACCGTCGCGCCGGAACTGCCCGGCGCCGAGGCGTTCGTTCGGGCCTGCTGCGAGCACGGCGTCCGCTGCAACGCCGGCCATTCCTACGCCACGTTCAAGCAGGTCGAGGCCGCCGTTGGCTGGGGCGTCCGCCACGTCGATCACCTCTTCTGCGCCATGTCCGACCGCGCCCGCTTGCGCCAGACCCAGACCTACCCCATGCGCGGCGGCCTGATGGAGGCGACGCTTTATTTCGACGAGTTGACCACCGAGGTCATCGCCGACGGCAAGCACCTCCAGCGCGAGCTGCTGCTGCTGGCGTACAAGGTCAAGGGGCCGGATCGCCTCGCCCTGGTCACGGACTGCAACCGCGCCCTCGACCTGCCGGACGGCGAATATGTTTTCGGTCCCCTCGACGGCGGCGAACCGATCCGGCGCCGCGACGGCGTCGGCGTCACGGCCGACGGCCAGGCGCTGGCCTCCGGCGTCGTCGGCATGGACGATTGCGTCCGCACCTTCCACCGCCTCACGGGGGCGCCGCTGGCGGAGGTGGTGCGCATGGCCAGCCTCACGCCGGCCCGCATCGCCGGGTTCGACCAGGAAATCGGTAGTATCGAGGTCGGCAAACGGGCCGATCTGGTCGTGCTCGACGCGGACTTGAAGCTACGGCAGGTCTACCTGGACGGGCGGCTTGCTTGTCTCCCGCGATGAGTTAGAAGCCGTTTCGTTCCGTCGAAATCCACACAGGGAATTTCCGAGTAGATCAGCGTCAGCGACCTGGAGGGCGACGAGCAGGTTGGTCACGAATCGGCTGTCGTTCATGCCGCGGGCGACGGCGGTCCCGCTCCTCCTCGCCGATCGCCTTCTCCATACCCCGATCGTTCCAGCACGACACAAATCTAGGGGACGAATGCTTGCGACGGCCGCGGGACGCAAGTACAATCCCATCTGCTCCATTCAACCGGCCCACACCCACCGCCGCCGAAGCATTCGGACTGGGCGCCAGCTGTTCGGCGGACGGCGCGGCTGAGGTTCTTAGGAGAAGCGCCGCCGATGCCACCGGTCACCGCTTGCCCGGGCCCCAGGCGTTGCAACAACTGCTCCGGGGGCAAACCTCCGACGGGGACGCCGTTCGCCTGGAAAAGCACGTCGCCGATTGTCCGTCCTGTTTCCAGCAACTAGCCGCCCTGGCAGGCGAAAAGGAAATCGTCCAGGCGATGCACGACAACCTCACCGTGCCGCAGCCGCGGAATCCGGTGCTCGGGCGTCTCCTTTACAAGATCGGCCGGCAAAAGGTCGCTCCGCTGCCGCCCTCCCTGGTCAACACCGGAGAAGTGTCCCTGACCAACGCCGGGGCGCCGGCGCCCGACGACGCCGACGAATCCTCGCACTTCTTGGGTCCGCCGCAAGGCCCCGGCGAGCTGGGCCGGCTGGGCGGCTACCGCGTCCTCCGCGTGCTCGGCGTGGGAGGCATGGGCACCGTCTACGAGGCGGAGGATGTCACGCTGCGGCGCCGCGTCGCCCTGAAAACGATGAAACCCGCCGTCGCGGCCCAGCCGGGCGCCCGCGCCCGCTTCCTGCGCAAGGCGCGGGCCGCCGCCGCCCTCAACCACGACCACGTCGTGCCCATTTATCAAGTCGGCGAAGAGCGCTCGCTGCCGTTTCTGGCCATGCCGCTTCTCCACGGCGAGATGCTCGAAGACCGGCTCAAGCGCATGGGGCGCCTGCCGCTGGCCGAGGCGCTCCGCATCGGGCGCGAGATCGCCGAGGCCTAGCCGCCGCTCACGACCACGGCATCATCCACCGCGACATCAAGCCGGGAAACGTCTGGCTGGAGAGGCCCGGCGACCGCGTCAAGATCCTCGATTTCGGCCTGGCCTCGGGGCAGGAAGGCGACGTGCAATTGACCACGCCCGGCACTATCATGGGCACGCCCGCCTACATGGCGCCGGAACAGGCGGGCGGCCCCATCGACCACCGCGCCGACCTGTTCAGCCTCGGCTGCGTTCTCTACCGCGCCGCCACGGGCCGGCTGCCGTTCCCCGGCTCCAGCCCGATGGAGATCCTGCGCAACATCGCCGTCCAGGCGCCGCGCTCGCCGCGCGAGCTGAACCTGGAAATCCCCGCGGCGCTCGACCAGTTCATGCTGCGCCTGCTGGCCAAGGAGCGCGAGCAGCGGCCGGTGTCCGCGGCCGTAGTGGCGAAGGCATCAAGACGCTGGAGCAGCAGCTGTCGGCCACGATCCAGGTTCTCCTCACGCCGCCCGTGGCGCTCCCGCTTGAGCCGGGCGCGAAGCCCGCGGTCGCGCCGCCGTTGGCCCAACTGGTCCAGGCCGGCCCGCGGGCCGCGCCGGCACCGCAAATCCAGACGACGCCGCAAAATGACGGAAAGAATCCCGGATACTCGCTTATTCTCAGGGTGAGCGCCCTGCAATCGTGGGCGCGCAGTCTGAATCCGCAGCAGAAGCTGCTGCTCGGCGGAGGGGCCGCCGCGGTGCTGCTGGGCGTCCTGCTGCTGGTCCTGCTCGTGACTCTGCTGTGGCCGGGTGGCTCGCGGCCGACGACGGGACAGCCAATCGCCGGCAAGGAAAAGGACAAGGACGGCCATTCGACCGGGCCGCCCGTCAAGATCGTCCCCAGCCCGCCGGATTTGGTGGTCGATCTCGCCGCCGGCGCACCGCTCAACGCCAACTCCCTCGTCAGCCGTCCGGCGAAACTCCCGGACCTGCGCAACTGGGATCTGATCACCGACCACGTCGCGGCGATCGGCGACCCCACGCTTTCGTTCACGAACGACGGGCGCCTGGATGTCTGTCAGAGCAGCCTCTATCACAACTTCTGGGACTTCGACGCGGGCCTGACGCCGCCGTTCAACGACTACTACAACGCGATCTCCCCGGACGGGAGCCGCTTGGCCTTGATCCAGCCGCAGTCGGTCTTGATCCGTGTGAAGGATAAACCGGAGCTGGATTACACTCTGGGCGCCGGCGGCGTCCAGTGGACGGCCTGGTCCCATGGCGGCGACTACATCGCCACCTTCGGCGACAAGGGGGTTTGCGTCTGGGATCCAAAGCTATCCCAAAAGGCGTGGACCTGGGGCGACGTCACGACGGCGACCAGCAACACTCGCAGCCAATTCGTCTGGGACCCGCACGACCAGTCGATTGTATTCTGGATGCGAAACCTCAGCAACGTGTACCAAATCGATGTCGCCAGCGGCAAGACCTTGCACACGGTCCCTGTCGAGGGACTCGTGGAAACGGTGCGCTTGCATCCGGAAGGCGACAAGGTCGCGGTCCTTTGCCACAACGACTCCAAGGTCTGCGTCTACGATTTGAAGAATCCGGGAATCCTCCACCTCTTTCACGACGCGGCCGCCAGCCCTCCGGCGTGGTCGCCCGACGGCAAGCTGCTGGCCCTCCCGGTCGGCGCGACCATCCAGATCTGGGACTGCACCTCGTGGGACGACGTCAAACTCCTGCGCACGGTGGAGGGAACCAAGGAACGGTCCAGCGCCGTCGCCTTCGCCCCGCACGGGAAGACGTTGTTCTCCTGCGACTCGGACAACAAGCTGCGCGTGTGGGAGGTACAGACCGGCCGGCTGCGGGGGACCATCGTCTTTTTGGAAAATGGCCACTGGCTGGCGGCCACGGCCGAGGGCGATTACCGCGCGTCCCCAGGCGCCGAGGACGCCAAGCTGTTCCGCTTCAAAATCGTGGACGACGACGGGACCCGCGAGCCAAATCCCAAGGACTTCGCCAAGTACCGGCCCAACCACCCGGACCTGCCGCTGCAGGTGTTGCGCTGATAATATCGTATCTCACGGATCCCTCGTACCCACGCTCCGCGTGGGTACGCACGTCGGGACGCTCTGCGTCCCGGTCAGGCGAGGTTCCGATGCCGCACCGCATGTCCCGCGACGCAGAGCGTCGCACCGTCGTTCCCACGCAGAGCGTGGGAACCAGAACGACCAGGGCGAAGAGGAGCCTGCCATGACGACGAACGTCCCGACGCCCACCGTGCCCCGGCGGCTCGGCTGGGTCGTGGCGGCCCTCCTGCTTCTGCTCCTGCTGCTCGGCGGCGCGGCCGGCGTCTGGTGGGTCCGATACCGCCCCGCCGGCCCCGGCGACGGCCCCCCGAAGACGGACGGGCCGGGCGCGGCCGCCGCGACGGGGCAGGTCTGTTCCGACGACGACGATCCGAAATACCTGGAACATCTCGATTTCGGCCCGCCCGTCGCGACGCGCTTCGACCGCGGCCGCCTCGACGCGCTGCCGAACCGGCCGATCCCCGACCTCGAAAAGTACCCGTGGCAGCCGCCGGAGCTGGTCGCCGTCCTCGGCGAGCATCGCATGCGCGGCCAGCTGTTCGCCGCCAGCCCCGACGGGGCGAAGCTGGCCGTCGGCTCGCCCGGCGACCCGTTCCTCCGCATCGGCCCGACCGACACGATCCACGAGAAGGCGGTGCTTTCCTGCCCCGGCGGCGCCTACGCGCTGGCCTGGGAGCCGGGCGGCGACCGTGTGGCCGTGAGTTGCGGCGACGGCGTCGTGCGCCGGTACGACGTGCGGGGCCCTCGACAAGATCCCGGACCCGGCTGCTTTCGACAAGGCGGCGGGGATGGTCACGCACTTGGCGTACTCGGGCGACGGCAAGTACCTGCTCGGCGGCGACAACACGCCGAAGCTCGGCGTCGCCTGGGTGTGGGACGCGGACTCGCGCAAGGTCGTCCACCAGCTGAAGCACTCCGGCCCGGTGATGGGCGTCGCCTTCAGCCCCGTGCCCGGAGACTACCGGGCGCTGACCGGCGGCGGGGCGGAGGACGGACGCCTCCACCTGTGGAGCGACGCCGTCAAGAGCGACGAGCAGCGCACCATCGAGTTCGCCGGCAAGTTCGACACGACCACCTACGTCGGCCAGGTGGCTTTCTCCCCCGACGGCAAGCAGGCGGCCTCGGCCCACTCCGACGCCGTGGTGCGGCTCTGGACCTGACCCGCTTCGAACTGCACCAGGAGATCCACGGCCTCGGCGAACACGTGCCCGGCGCCGCCCCCGTGCTGGCCTACTCGCCGGACGGCCGTTACCTGGCCACCGGCCGCCACAACGACGGCGGCGTCTGGCTGTACGACGCCGGGACTGGGGGACGGGTGCGCGTGCTGGCGACGGCCGGCGCGTTCAACGAAATTCGCTTCCTGGGCAAGGGCGGCCGCGTCGCCTTCACGAGCAACGGCGGCAACGACTGGAACGTCCACATTCACGAGGTCGAAACGGGCAATGAGTTCCGTCCGCCCGTCGGGCACCTGAACGCCGTGGGGTGCGTGTCGTTCGCTCCAGACGGCCGCAACGTCGCGTCCGGCGGCACGGACGTGGCCGTGCGCGTTCGGGCCCTCGACTCCTTGAGCCAGCGTTGCGGGGCCAGCGGCGGCGGTGTAGTGTGGGGCGTCGGTTTTCTGCCGGATGCGAAAACGGTCTACTACTACGGCTCGGCCTGGGCAACCTTGCCGCTCCTGGACGTGGAGAGCGGTAAGGCACGAACGCCGACCTATAGCGCGCAGCACAACGGGGCAATCCTCTCCGCGGCGGTCACGCGCGACGGCAGGTTCGCGCTGACGGGGGGCTATCAGGACGGCACGGTGCGGTTGTGGCGGTTGAGCGACGGCCGGCAGGTGCGCTATTTCGATCTACGCAAGGGCCCATCCCAGCCCCAAGGCGTGACCGTCGCCGCCACGCTCTCTCCCGACATGCACCGGGCCGTCGCCACGGCGGACGGCCGCACGCTGCTGCTCCAGTTGCGCTGTCAGCACGTGCTGCACGAATGGCCGGCCGCCACGTCCTGGGCGCCGTTCCTGCCCGACGCGCAGGTCGCTTTCTTCGGCGGCGCCGACGCTCCGGTATGGGAGGTGACCGGCGATGATCCGAGGGAGATCGGCCGCATCGGCCTCAACTTCGGCGGCGTGACGGCGCCCGCGCTGAGCGGCGACGCCAAACGGGTGGCCGGCGTGCAAGGGGCCAGGGCGTTCGTGTCCGGCGTGGACGCGGCCAAGGTGTGGGAGTGGACGCCGCCGCCCCACTTCGGAGGCGTCCACGGCGTGGCCCTATCGCCTGACGGCCGCGACCTGCTGACCGCCAACGGCGACGGCACGGTGTACGTGATCCGGTTGCCGTGATTCGGCGCCCGACCAGCCTGAAGCGCAAGCGAGGGATTCCGTCAATACCCTCGCTCGCGCTTCAGGCTGGTCGCAAGCGCCCCTCAATGTCTCGGAGTCTGAGATGCCTCGCCGCTGCAGTGAATGCACCCGCGCCAACCCGTCGGAGGCCGGCTTCTGCTACTACGACGGCGCGCCGCTCGACGGCGGGGCCGCGTCGTCCGCCGAGGGCGGCTCCATCAACTACGGCGTCTGGGCGTTTCCCACCCCGTTCGTCTTCCCGCACGGCGAGACATGCCGCAACTTCCTTCAGCTCGCCCTCGCCTGCCAGCGCGACCCGGCGACGGCGATGGAGATGGCGTCCCATGGCTACTTCGAAAAGTTCTTCGCCTCGCTGGGCCGCATCGACCTAGTGACGGCGGCGGCCGCCGCGGCGAAATCCCCCGACCGCGAGCGCGGCCTGGACGACCTGCTCGGCAAGATGCCCGGCTCGCCGCTCCAGCCGCCCCAGCTCCAGGTCGAGCCGCTGCAGAAGGACTTCGGCGTCGTTCCCGTCGGCCAGGACCGCCGCCTCGACCTGACCCTGACCAATGCCAAGGACCGGCTGCTGTTCGGCAAGGCGGCGGTCGAAAACAACTGCGCGTGGCTAGTGGTCGGCGACAGCGGCCAGCCGGAGAAGCTGTTCCAGTTCTTCGGCGCCATGACGCTGCCCATCCACGTCCTGGGCAAGCGGCTGCGCGCGTTCGACAAGCCGCAGCGGGCGGAGGTCACGCTGGAGTCCAACGGCGGCGCCGTCACGATCGTCGTGCAGCTCACGGCGCCGGTGAAGCCGTTCCCGGAGGGCGTGCTGTCGGGGGCGCTGTCGCCGCGGCAGCTGGCGTCCAAGGCGAAGCAGCACCCGAAGGAGGCCTCCGTCCTGATCGAGAACGGCGCCGTGGCCTGCTGGTACGAGAGCAACGGCTGGACCTACCCGGTGCAGGCGCCGACGGCGTCCGGCCTGGCCGCGGTGCAGCAGCTGTTCGAGACGCTCGGCCTGGTCAAGCCGCCGAAAGTGGAGCTGAGCGAATCGGCGGTTGCGCTCCGCGGCAAGCCCGGCCAACGGCTGGAATACCTGCTGACGGTCCTCACGCAGGAGAAGCGGGCGGCGGTGGCGTACGGCGCCAGCGATCAGCCCTGGCTGACGGTCGGCCGGCCGACCTACCGCGGTCAGACGGCCACGATTCCGCTGCTGGTGGCGGAGGTCCCGTCGCAGCCCGGCGAGACGCTGACGGCCTGTCTGAAAGTGACGGCCAACGGCAATCAGCGCTTCGACGTGCCGGTGACGCTGGCCGTCGGCGACGGCCCGGCCGGCCGTCACTCCCACCGCAGCTCCAAGCCCACGCCGGCCCCGGCGCCTGAGCCGGTCGCCGTTGCGTCCGCTCCCACGGCGGAGTCGTCGCCGTTCGATTTCGGCGCCCCGTCGCCACGCGCCGGCGCGCCCACTCTGGAGCCGGCGCCGTTCGATTTCGAGCAACCCGCCGCCCCGGCGCCGGCGCCCACCCCCGTCGCCGCCACGGCCCCGGCCGCCGCGCCCGCTGTGGCCGCCCTTCCGACGCTCACCCCGGTCCAACCGCGCTCCGGCTCCCGCTTCCCCCTGCTGATGCGCTTATTGCCGATCGGAATTGTGGCGATCGGCCTGGCCGTGGCCGTGGGGCGCGACTTCTGGTTCCGCGAGGTCGCCGACGTGCCGCTGCCGGAGGTCGATTATGGCAACCCGGTCCTCGACGTGAAGTTCCATGACGCGGTGCAGCCCATGGACTTTCTCCAGCCGCCGCGCATGGGCTTCGGCCTGGGCCTGCCCGACCCGGCGGACCCCAATCGGTTCAAAACCCGCCTGACTTACGATGAATTCGGCCGCACCAATAACGTCTGCGTGCGGATCGGCCAGACGAACCCGATCGACTATCTCTGGGGGGCCGAACAGGGCGCGTGGAAGCAGCCCATTAAACAGGAGCTGGGCAAGGACCGGAGGGCCACCGGCTGATCGGCGCCAAGGCCGTGTGGGTCCACGCCCCCGACCCGCCCATCGAGGTGACGCAATACGTCGAGATCGTGCCCGGCGGCCTGTCGCCCGACGGCAAGAAGCGGCTGCTGGACACCTGCCTGATCTATTTCGACGTCTACAACAACGACGGCAAAACCAACGCCGTCGGCCTGCGTTTCCTGCTGGACACCTACATCGGCAGCAACGACGCCGTTCCCTTCACCATCGCCGGAGCCAAGGGCCTTTGCGACACGATGAAGGAGTTCAACAGCCCCGCGGACGTTCCCGACTACATTTCCGCGCTGGAACACCAGGACCTGCAGAAGCCCGGAACGGTGGCGCATATCAGCCTGAAGTACGGCGCGGGCCTGGAGCCGCCGACGCGCGTGACGCTCGGCGCCTGGCCGGTCAGCTCGCTGCGCGACAAGCCCGGCGGCGCCAAGGCGGACGGAATGTACACGAAGTGGGACGTGCCGGTGTTGCCGATGGCCGACGCCAAGAGTTCGGAGAACCCGAAAGGCGACTCGGCCGTGACGCTCTACTGGGACGCCAAGGACATACCGCCGAAGCAGACGCGGCGCGTCGGTTTCGCCTACGGACTAGGCAGCATTACCGGCGACGCCGGCGCTGGGCAGCTCGGTCTGACGGACGGCGGCGAGGTCGCGGCCGGCAAGGACTTCACTTTGACCGCCTACGTCAAGAACCCGGAGCAGGGCGCGACGGTAACGCTGGCGCTGCTGCCCGGCCTGGAGCTGGCGCAAGGCTCGGAAAAGCAGTCGGTCGATCCGGTCCCCGCCGGGTCGGCCAGCCCGTTCAGCCCCGTGACGTGGAAGGTCCACGCGATCAAGGCCGGCGTATATAAGATCCGTATTACCCTCAATACCGGAGCAACGCTGGAGCACCGGCTCGTCGTGCCGGAGGAAATACACAACCTGAAGTAACGAAGACAGAGGACGAAAGCCAGAAATCAAAGGTGTCCCTGTCCTCTGTCTCCTATAAGGAAGACGCACCATGTCCTTTCGCCTGTTCATCTACTACTGCGCCGCCTGGGGGGCGGCGTCGGCCTACTTCGGCTGGGTGCTGGGCCGTCTCATCGAGGGGGATTCCGCCCTGGGAGGCGCTGCGTTGCGCGGCTTGTCCCTGGGCCTGTTTCTCGCGCTCGGCCTGGGCCTGGTGGACGCCCTGGCCAGCGACGCGCAGCGCAGCCCCGCCGCGCTGATCATTCGGCTGACCATGGCCGTCCTGGTCGGGGCCGTCGGCGGCCTGCTCGGCGGCTTCCTCGGCCAGGTGCTTCTGCTGGCCAACGATAAGTGGCCGCTGCTGGTCGTGCCCGGCTGGACGCTGACCGGCGTGCTGATCGGGGCCGCGCCGGCGGCCTACGACTACCTCGGGGCCGTGCTCCGCAACGAGGACGGGCGGGGCGTCCGGCGCAAGCTGCGCAACGGCCTGATCGGCGGTGCGGTGGGCGGCCTTCTGGGCGGCGTCCTGTCGGTCTACCTGCACGGCGTCTGGGAGGGGCTGTTTACGGACGCCGACGCCAAGGATCTGTGGTCGCCGGCCGCCGCCGGTTACGTGGCCCTTGGCGCCTGCATCGGCCTGACCGTGCCGCTGGCGCAGGTCATCCTGCGCGAGGCGTGGCTTCGGGTCGAATCCGGCTTCCGCCCCGGCCGGCAGCTTCTGCTGACGCGGCCGGAAACGACGATCGGCCGAGCCGAGTCATGCGACCTCGGCCTTTTCGGCGACGCCGCCGTGGAAAAAATGCACGCCCGGATCGTGCGCCAGGGCGATCAGTGGCTGCTGGCGGACGCCGGCGGCCCGAACGGTACGCTGCTCAACGGCCAACGCATCGCCGGGCCTACGCCGCTGCGAACCGGTGACAAGATCCATGTCGGCGCCAGCATCCTCTCCTTCGGCGGCCGCACTCGTAAGACAGCCGCACCCACGCCGGTTTACACGAATGCGTGACTGCCGATGGGATTGACAGGCGCTCCGGGAGGCCAATTCTGGGGGAATGAAGTTGAATTCGCCCCTCCGACAAGATAACCTCAGCGATTGAAGTCCCACCCGCCCCGACGGCCCGCCTCGCGCCCTGTCCAGGTGAATCCTGTGCCGCCGACGGATTACCCCGCTGAGCGATAAGACGGCGCTATGATGTTCAGTGAATTCGGAACCCGCCTTGTCCTCTGCGGCGTCGCTCTCGGCCTCGTCGGTTTGAGCGCGTGGTGCGCCTCACATTTCGTGACGGGATCGGCCCCCAGAGTGGGCCAATCGCTCCACGAGTCGCCGGCCAATCGCGGAGCGATTGGCCCACGATCGGCGGACGATCTGCTCGAAGCCCGGTTCACGACGCGCGTACAGCCGTTCCTGGAGCGCTATTGCTACGGCTGTCACGGCCCGGAGAAGCACAAAGCCGCGCTTGACCTCAGCCGCGACTCGACGGCGACGGCCGTCGCAAACAATCTGCACCGCTGGGAACAGGTGCTGGATCGACTCCAGGCGGAGGAGATGCCGCCCGAAGAGTGCGCCGCGCCGGCCGGAAGCGGACGAACGGGCCGAAGTCGTCGCCTGGATTCGAGATTTGCGCGACCGGGAAACTCAGCGAAACGCCGGCGATCCGGGGACGGTGCTGGCCCGCCGCCTGAGCAACGCCGAGTTCGATTACACGATCCGCGACCTGACGGGCGTGGACATCCGGCCGACGCGCGAGTTCCCGGTCGATCCCGCCAACGAGGCCGGTTTCGACAACTCGGGCGAATCGCTCGCCATGTCGCCGGCCCTGCTCAAGAAGTACCTGGCGGCGGCGCGGCTGGTCGCCGACCACGCCGTCTTGACACCGGACGGGCTTCGCCTTCGCCCCTACCCGGCCGTGACCGACACCGACCGCGACAAGTATTGCGTCCAGCGCATCATCGACTTCTACGAGCGCCACAAGGTCGATTACGCCGACTACTTCCTGGCCGCCTGGAAATACGCTGCGCGCGGCCGGCCCGACGCGGACCTCGGCCGGATTGCGGCCGAGGCGGGACTGAGCGCGAAGTATCTGGCGATGGTCTGGTCGGCCCTGACCGATGACGAGGCCGGATGCGGGGCCGCTGGCCGCCGTGCGCAAGATGTGGCGTGCGTTGCCGGAGGAACGACGGAGGCGGCGCGCGCCGGCTGCGGGCGGATGCGCGACCTGGTCGTGCGGCTGCGCCGGCAGCTCAAGCCCAAGGTCGCCAAGCTGCACGTCGAGGGCATTTCCGACGGCAGCCAGCCGTTCGTCCTGTGGGGCAACCGCCAGCTGGCGAGCCGGCATCGCAGTTATTCCGGAGAGGTTTTTGCCGACTTCAGGAAGCTGGCCGAACAGCTCACGGGCGCGGACGCCGGGTTGTCGCAGCTGTTCGCGACGAATGAAACCGAGGCCGCGAGCAAACCCCGGCTGCGCGCGGCGCTGGAGCGTTTCTGTGCGGTCTTTCCCGACGCCTTCGTCGTGTCCGACCGTGGCTCCGTACTTCGACCCAAACGCCGCCGGCCAGGGCCGGCCGCTCACGGCCGGCTTCCATCTCATGCAGGGGTATTTCCGCGACGACGAGCCGCTGTGCGACCTGATTCTCGACGAACGGGGGCGGCGCGAACTCGATCGACTGTGGCACGAGTTGAATTTCGTCACGCTGGCGCCGATGCGGCAGTACAGGGATTTCATCTTCTTCGAGCGGGCCGAGCCGCCGCGCTTCATGCGCGAGGCCGAGTTCGATTTCGCCCGCTCCGAAGACAAGGACGCCACTTCCGCAGGCGAAGATCGACCGGCTGGCCGAGGCGTACCTGGCCAAGGCGCGCAAGCTGGGCGCCAGCGGCGAGGCGGTGGAGGCGATCAAGACCTATTTCGCCGGCATGTCGGCGGAAATTCGCCGGGTCGAGCAGCGACCGGCTGGCCGCCGAGCCGAAGCCATCTCGACGCGCTGGTGGAGTTCGCCGAGCGGGCTTATCGCCGGCCGCTGTCGGCCGCCGAGCGGGACGATCTGCTGGCGTTTTATCGCCAGCTCCGCCGCGAGGACGACCTGGGCCACGAGGAGGCGCTGCGCGACACGCTGGTCAGCGTGCTGATGTCGCCGCATTTCTGCTACCGCATCGATCTGGCCGAGCCGGGCGCGGATGCACGGCCGCTGTCGGATTACGCGCTGGCCAGCCGGTTGAGCTATTTCCTGTGGTCGAGCATGCCCGACGCCGAACTGCTGGCCCACGCCGCGGCAGGCGATCTGCACCAGCCGGACGTGCTGACGGCCCAGACGCGGCGCATGCTGCGCGACCCGCGGGTGCGCGGACTGGCGACCGAGTTCGGCGGCAACTGGCTCGATTTCCGCCGCTTCGAGGAACACAACGCGGTGGATCGCGAACGCTTCCCGAGCTTCACCAATGAGCTGCGGCAGGCGATGTTCGAGGAGCCGATCCGCTACTTCGATCGATATGGCAAAGCGCAATCGCTCCGTCCTCGACCTGCTCTACGGCGACGACACATTCGTGAACCGCGTGCTGGCCCGGCACTACGGCATGCCCGAACCGCCGGGACGGACGAATGGGTCCACGTCGAGGACGCCCGGCGTTACGGCCGCGGCGGCCTGTTGCCGATGGCGGTCTTCCTCACCAAGAACGCGCCGGGCCTGCGCACCAGTCCCGTCAAGCGCGGCTACTGGGTCGTCCGCCGGCTGCTGGGCGAAGCAGATTCCGCCGCCGCCGCCGACCGTGCCCGAGCTGCCGAAGGACGAGGCGAACCTGGGCGAGTTGACCCTGCCGCAGGTTCTCGCCCGTCACCGCGCGGACAGGAGTTGCGCCGCCTGCCACAGCCGTTTCGATTCGGTCGGCCTGGTCTTCGAGGATTACGGTCCTATCGGCGAACTGCCGCACAAAGGACCTGGGCGGCCGGCCGGTCGATACCGCCGCGACCTTCCCCGATGGCCTTGAGCGGAAGGGGCTGGCGGGTCTGCGCGACTACCTGCGCGACAAGCGGCAGGACGATTTCGTCGATAACCTGTGCCGGAAGCTGTTTTCGTATGCGCTGGGCCGCAGCCTGCTGCCGTCGGACCAGAAGGCGATCGAAGCGATGCGGACGAAACTGGCGGCGGACGGGTATGCGTTCGGCAGTCTGGTGGAAGCGATCGTGACGACGCCGCAGTTTTTGAACAAGCGGGGGCGCGACGATCCGCGGGAATAGTAGAATGGAAATCGGAAGCCATGATCGAATCGCCGCCGCCTTGCCGAAATGCGGAGACCGAACCGTGAGCATCAACATCGACTTGACGGCTCAAGAAATCGCCGCGCTCAAGCAGGCCACCAAACTCGACAACGACGCGGAAGCCGTCGCCCAGGCGGTGCGAGAGTTCTTGCGGCTCCGTCGGCTGCGCGAACTGAAAACCGCTTCCGGAAAAGTCGAGTTCAAAGACAACTGGCGGGAACTGGAGGAACTCGAATTGGCCGAGTCTGATTTCCCGCAGTGACGGATAAAGCCGATGGAAGATTGGGTGTTCGTGGACACATGCATCTGGGCTTCCTTCTTCGGCAAACCCAGTTCGCCGGAGAAAGCCGCCTTGGACGATCTGCTTGATGCAGATCAAGTGGCCCTGCTCGGGCCAATCGTCACAGAAGTCCTTCTAGGTTTTCGGCGCAAGGACCAGGCGGATTGGGTTGCGTCACGACTACAGCTAGCGCATTACGTTGAGGTCGGCTGGGATGATTGGCGCGGGGCGGCGGACCTCGGGCGTGACCTTGCCGCCAAGGGAAACAAGCTCCCCTTGACGGATCTCCTGCTCGCCGCGGTGGCTCGCCAGTGTCGTGCCTGGGTCTACACGACCGATCCTCATTTCGACCTCATTCCCGACTTGAAGCGTTTCTGGCCGGGAAAATGAAACAGGTCGAGCGGCGTTGGACGCGAAGGGATGGATCGATGGACACGATGAACCTGCACTCGCACAACATCACCCGCCGCACCCTCCTCAAAGGCGTCGGCGTGACGATGGCCCTCCCCTGGCTGGAGTCGCTGTCCGGCTGGGGCGGCGAAACGCCCACCGGCACGCCGCCGGCCTCGTATCCCAAACGCTTCGCCGCCCTGTTCATGGGCAACGGCATCAGCCCCAAGAACTGGTGGGCCAAGGGCGCCGGCGCCGACATGGAGTTGAGCAAGAGCCTCGAGCCGCTGGCGTCGCTCCGGCCCAAGCTGAACGTCATCTCGGGCCTGTTCAACAAGCACGCCACGGGCGTCGGCATCCATCCCGGCCAGACCGGCAACATCCTGTCGGGCGCCGCCCTGCAAAAGGGGGCCGTGCTGCACGGCGGCGTCAGCGTGGATCAGGTGCTCGCCGCGCATTTCGAGGAGGAGACCGCGCAGCCGAGCCTCGTGCTGGGGTGCGAGCAGCCGATCACCGGCTACCACGAGACCAACTTCTCGATGGCCTACAGCTCGCACATTTCCTGGCAGAACGCCAACTCGCCGGTGCCGATGGAAGTCTACCCGTCGCTGGCCTTCGACAGCCTCTTCGACAACCAGGGCAGCCGGCGCACGCTCAGCATCCTCGACCGCGTCAAGGAGCAGGCCGCGGACCTCAACCGCCAGGTCAGCCACGCCGACCAGGCCAAGCTCGACGAGTACCTGACCAGCGTCCGCGACGTGGAGAAGCGCGTCGAGCGCACCCGCGCCGACAAGGACCGGGCCGACGACAAAGCCCGCGACCGCGGCCGGCCCACGATCGCGATGCCCCGCCCCGACAACGGGCTTGCCCGAAGACATCCGCGAACACATGCGGCTGATGTGCGACATCATCGCGCTGGCCTTCCAGACCGACAAGACGCGCGTCGCCACGCTGCTGTTGTGCCGCGACCTCTCCGGTCTCTTTTATCCCGTTCCTCGACGTGCGCACCGCCCACCATCCGACCTCGCACGACGACAATTCCGACGCCTACGAGCGGGTGACGCGCTATTACGTCGAGCCAGCTGGCGTACCTGGCCGGCCGGCTGGCGGAGATGCCGGAAGGCGACGCGACCGTGCTCGACAACTCGTGCCTGATGTTCATCTCCAACATGTGGTCGGGCAGCGCGGCACGATTCGAGCAAGGTGCCGGTGCTGCTGGTCGGCGGCCTGGGCGGCACGCTGGCCACCGGCCGGGTCCTCGATTACACGGACCGCGGCGACGACAATCGCAAGCTGTGCAGCCTGTACCTGTCGCTGATGAACCGCATGGGGGTGAAGGCCGACCGCTTCGGCGACGCCACGGCGCCGCTCGATGGGTTGTGAGTCGCCAGCGCTTTCCGGTCACCATCGGAAGAAGCGATACGGGTCGTCCCATTCCTCCGGCGCGTCGAGGTAAAGGCCGTCCAGCCAGCGCTTTTCGCCCCTGGACGCATCCACCGGGGTGCGGAAACGGGTCAGGATCGGCGTGGGCCCGGCCGCCCCCAGGTTCGCCGCCAGGCGCGTCGCCAGGCGCGAACAGCATCGGAACGTCCGCTTGAGGTTCATCTGCTTTTTCGGGTCGAATTGCCACGGAACGAGCTGGCAGAAGACGACGTTGGCGTTTTCGGCCTTGGCCAGAACGCCGTCGCCGACCGCTCCGCCCCCTCCAGCGATGAGAGGCAGCTCGCGCGGATCGCGGTTGTAGACATCCGCCGGGCCGACGCCGGCCAGCGGAGAGTCCTTGCCGGCCGCCTCGAAATACGTGCCGATGTGTTCTCTCTTTTTCATCTCGACCTGGAACGGCAGGAATGCCGCCGCGTCCTCTCCGTCCAGGCCGAGCGCCAGCACACGCCCGCTCTCCTGTAGCCACTTGCCGAGCGCCGCCGCATCGCCCGCCAGCTTCTTGCCGCCGCCCGGCCCGACGATCAGCACGCGGTCGGCCGTCAGTTCTTCCTTCGCATAGGCGCCCGGCGACAGGCCGGCGGCTTCGAGAAAGGCCTTGCCGGCCGGGTCGCCGACGTAGATCGCCTTGCGACTCGGCGGCGGCTTCCACGCCGACACGTACCCCAAGAGGTTGCGGGTCAGCGCGTCCGCCGCCGGATCGCCCTCCGTGCGCCCGGTGACGTCCATCTGGCAGAACAATACCATCCCCTTGCCCTCGCGATACTCCAGCAAGGGGCTGTACTGGAGGTCGTAGCCGCCGTCGAGGATCGGCAGGAAATCGCCGCGCGCCGGCTTCTCGATAAGCACGGAGGCGACGTTGCCGCGGCAACCGCAGCGCCAGACCCGCGTCACGTCGATGCCGCACCACTGCACCGTCGGCCCGTAGCGCGGCCGCATCGTGTACTCCAGCTGCGGCGGCAGGAGCGTCGCCTCGCCGCGCCAGTCGTGCAGATGGGCGGTCTCCAGGCCGGCCAGCAGCGGACTGTCCGGCACGCGCGGGAACACTTGCCGTAACCCGTACTCGGCGACTCGAAAACCGAAGCGCTGTTCGAGTACTTTGGCGCTCTGCTCGAACAGGACGACCTTTAGTCCGTCGCGCACCCGGCTGACGTCCGGCCCAGGACCGTCCGGTGTAAGGGCCTCCTTGCCGACGATCAGCACGTCGTACCCTGACAGGTCCGCGTTTGCATCCACTTCCTGGAAATGCACATGCAGGGCCGACAGCAGCTTGCCGGTCTCGCCCTTCGGATCGAGCAGGGCGATCCTCCCGTTGATCGCAAGGTCGGACGGACGCGGCAAGACGTGGATCGTGAATGTATCTTTCTGCGTCTCACCACTGCTGAAGCGGACGCTTGCGGTGAGTTCATACGAACCGGCGGGTAGCGCTGCGGGCAGCTCGAAACGCAACGGGATGCGTTCCTGTTCGCCCGTGGGAAGGGAGAGCTTCTTGCTCCCGGCGACAGGCTGCGGTAGGCCCAACGACCACTCGCAATCGCACGACACAGTTTCCCGCGAATTGTTGATGACGATCAGCTGCTTTTCGACCGTTTCACCCGGACGGAAGATGTGGTCCTTGCTCGTGAAAAGTAGGGGCGGAGCAACCCCGCCCCTACCGCCGCCGATGTAGGCCAAGAGCGGCCGGTTGTTGCGGATCACCGCCCGCCCCGCCTCCGTCGGGATCCAGTCCTCCCGCTCCCCATCCATGCTCATCTCCCCCTGCCGCGGCGCGACGTAGTCCGGGCTGAATCCGGGCTTCTGCAAGTGGTCCCAATCCACCTTCAGATCCTGGCGTCGCCGCTCCCGACCTTCGCGCAGCTTCCAGAACGCCGAATACTCCCACGGAGAGATGCCGGAGACTCCCCAGGTGCGGTAGGCGCGCCAGTTGTCCGTGATGTATTCCGCGAGGACCGTCTGCTGGTCGTCGAAACCGCTCCATCCCACGGGATACGGGTAGTCCCAGCGATGCCACAGCTTGCCGGCCCGGAACTGCCCGGCCTCCCAGCGAAGGTCCTTCTTCTCCGCATCGCCGATGCGGAAGGCGCGGTCGCCGAGAAACTGGGCGTTCCATTCGGCAAGGCAAAACTCCCACGGGACCTGGCGCTGCCCCATTCCCGTTGTCCCTTGTACCAGCCGCGGTACGAGGTCCAGTCCCAGGTGAACGGCGCGCCGTACTCGCACAGGAAGACCGGCTTGACGCCCTTATCGGCCCAGTGCTCGAACCAGTCCGACAGCTCCTGGATCGGCGCGAAATTCGGATAGAAATTGACCGTGTACATCGAGCCGAGGTTGCCCGACGAGTGATGATAGACGATGCGGCCCGGATCGAACTTTTTCACGATCGCCTCCGCTCGCAGCGCGAGCTTGGCGTTGTTTTGGCTCCACGAGTCGGTGCGCGGATCCTTGAGGCCGTCGATCTGGTCGGGATTCATGTCCTCGTCGTAGCCGGTCGCGTTGTGGCTCATGCTGTAGGCCACGACCGAAGGATGGTTCTGGGCCTGGCGGACGTAGAACTCCGCATGGCGGGCGTAGCCGTTGGTCCGATCGGCGTCCGCGGCCTTCCAGTCGTAATGCGCGAAGTGCGGCTGTGAGAACGCTACCAACATGCCCACGTCGTCCGCCGCCCGCAGGATCTCGGCGAAGCTCACGTGGGAACCCGGCTCGCAGCCGTAGTTGTGGGTGTAGACGAAGTTGATCCCGAAACTCTGGAGACGCTTCATGGTCTCGCGCGCCCTTCGTAGGTCGCCGACCGCGCCCGAGCTGGGCGCTGTCCAGCGGCTCGGCGGAGAGGAAGATGCGCGTGCCGTTCAGGTAGAAATCCCGGCCGTCGATCCAGAACTCGCGGAACCCGAAGCGCACGGGCAGGGCGGCGTCCAGCAGCTTGTCTTGCGGTCCCAGCAGGGAAACCCGCGCGGTGAAGACGTTTTGAGGCGAGTTGACGTCCCAGAGCTTTTCGGGCTTCCACTTCTCGGCGACGGCGATGCGGCCGTCTTCCAGGTCTCCTGACTTGAAGGGCTTGCTCACGAACTGTCGGACGACGCGGTCCCCGTCCCGGATTTCGACGCGAAGGGCGTAGGACGCATCCGCCGCGAGGCCTTCCGGCGCCGCGCTGACCGTGATCTCCCCTTTGCGAACCGACGTGTCGATCTTCAGGTCGCTGATGCGCGCGGCCGAGGGGCGCCGACGAGGTACACGTCGCCGCACAGCCCGCGCCGCTCCACCGTGCCCTTGACTTCCCTGGCCGAATTGGTGTCGGTGTAGGAGAGCAGAACTCCCTTGAGCGGCAGGGCGACGACGAGGAGACTGAGGACGTACGTCTTTCCCGGCCTGCACAACGCGCGCTGAGGTCCACTTCGCCGGCGGGGAACCGGATCTCGCCCGCCTTTTTGCCGTCCACGAAGGCGATTACGTAGGAATTCACATACTCCGCCTGCACGGTGATGCGGCGGCCGCTCCAGTCCTCGGGAACGGTGATCTCGCGCTGATACCAGGCCGCGGTGAGACCCCGTAGGTCTTCATCCTTCCAGCTCGGATGGGAGTAAAGCGTCTGGCAGTCCTCCTGGTCGTAGCTGGAGCGCCCTGGCCAGAAGCCGGGTACTTTGAAGTAACCCCATCGATCCGCCGGCACGGCGTCCTCCGCGTCCTTGGCCGGCTGCCAGCGCCAAAGGCCGTTCAGGCAGACGCGCTTGCGCGTCGGGGTCTTCTCGCGCTGGGCCGTTTCCAGATCCCACACCGCCTTCACGCCGGGAGGAAGGACCGTTTCGGGCGCTGCGGCCCACGCCATTCCCGTCGCCGCGCTCTGCCCTCCGGGCGCCAGGAGCATTGCTGCGTCGTCCAACCGTGTCAGCAGAAAGAGCGCCCCCAGCAGGGGAACCAGATAGCTCGTTCGCTGGATGTTCCGATTCATGGCGGCCTCGCAACGGGTATCGACGTAGGTGGGACGCTTGCCGTGGCTACTTTACGGCACGCCGAGGAAAGGGGACAGCAGAATGTCGGCCGACTCGGTGAAGCGGGTGCAGTGGTTTTTTCTGAGGGGTCGGCGCTCCTCTGGTCCCCCTCTCCCTCTCGTTCCCAAGCTCTGCTTGGGAACGCACGGCTGCGAAGCTCCGCTTCGCGTCCCGTCCCCTCGCCGGATGGGAAGCGGAGCTTCCCAACGTGCGTTCCCAAGCAGAGCTTGGGAACGAGGGAACAAAATGGCGAGCCGGGAGCGTCAGCTCCCGGAGATCTCCGGTCGCCGACGCTCCCGGCTCGCCAAATAAGATACAGTTTCTGATTGGTTTTCAGCCGCCCGGCAGCGCGGCAGGCACGGCGGCTCACCGAAACGGCGCCAGCCAACGCATGACCGTGTTCTTGGACGGGGACGAAAGCTTCGGCGGCGGGGACGGGTTGGCGACCAACAGACTCTTGGCCAGGCGCCGGATCGCCTGGGCCGCCTTGCTCGAAGGCGCCTTCAGCACCACGGGGACTCCGGTATTATTGGCCCCGTTGACGGGACCGGGATCCTCCGGAATGAAGTGGGAAAGTTTGATCCGCAGCGCCGCCTCCACTTCCTCCTTGCGCAGCTCTTTGGCCTGGCCGTAACGGTTGATCACCAGCGGCACGCGCTCCCTCGGAACGCCCATTCGGTCCAGGTGATCGAGAATCCGACGGGCGCTGCGGAGAGACGTGTAGTCCAGTCGGGCCACCAGCAGGATGGTGTCCGCGTGCCGAAGGGCAAGGAGCTGCTCCTCGTGGAAGCAATCCTCGTGGTCGATGACGACGTGGGGGAAGCAGGCGCGTGCCAGGCCGAGCACCCTCTGGACGCCCCCCGGCGTCAGCAACCGGATGTCCTCGAAGTGAAGGGGCGCGGCCAGCAGGCGCACCCCGCTCGAATGCATCACGCCGGCCTTTTCCAGCATGGCCTCATCCACGAGGGTCGGATTGAGGCACAGGTCGGCGAGCGTGTGCGTCGGCTTCAGGTCGAGCAGGGCGGCCAGGTCGCCGACGCCCGGCTTGAGATCGACCAGGCGCAGCGCTGGCGTTCCCCGGCCAGGACCACGGCCAGATTGACCGCCAGCGTGCTCGATCCGCAGCCGCCGCAGGCCGCCAACACACTGATCGTCTGGCCGTTGGCCGAGGGCCGGGGCTGCTCCTTGCCCCCGAGCCGCGGGAGGACCGCCGCGAACTGTTCAGGCAAGTCGTCTTCGTCGAGGTAATGGTCGGCGCCGTCCTGAAGCGCCCGCAGGATGAGCTTGGGGTCGGCCGTCGGTCCCACGGCCAGGACGCGGCCGGCCACCTGCGAGCGGACCTTGCTCATGACCCGCAGCGCCCGGTCGGGGTCCGGCGACAGCACCACCAGCAGCGCCTGGGGCCGGAAGCGGAACAGCACGTTTTCCGCCTGTTCAAACGCCGTAATCAGCGGCCCTTGGGGGTCCAAGTTGTCTTCGATGAGCCGGCGCAGAGACGAGTTCAAGGGGTGGGAGGCGTCGGAAGCGAGCACGGCGGTACGCATGCGATTCCTCGTCAGTTTTCAGCGTTCGGCTGTCCTGACCAGCAGGCGGCGCCTGCGCCGGCGGCTGCTGAACACGAAAATCGGAAAGCATCCCTTCAACGGCTCAGAGAGATCCTCTGGTACACGAAGGCGGCCGTGCCGACGCTGGCCCCGCCGCCCAGGGTGGCGGACGGATCGATGGTGGCCGTCGGCTGCAAGGTCATCGTGGGGTTGGCCCCCTGCAAGTTCACCGCGACGACGACCACGGCGGCGAAGCCGATCACCTTGTAGGTGGGGACCAAACCGCCCTGATAGCTGGTGAAAACGGGAACGATTCGCGTCTGACCGACGACCGAATTCAGGGCGCTGTCCATGTTGGAGTCTACGTTCGGTCCCGCATACATCGTGGCGGGGGCGAGGGCGTTGGCCTGCAGCCCGTTCGGCCCGAAGGTGCTGAGGTCGCCGGCCGAGGGGCCGTTGAGGATCCAGTTGACGTAGTTGGGGTCGCCCGTCACTGGGGCGTTGCGCAGCGACACCAGATAAAAATCGCCCGGTTGCGTCTTGTTGGGAGAAA
Organism: uncultured Planctomycetaceae bacterium; assembly: GCA_963771935.1. Taxonomy (GTDB): domain Bacteria; phylum Planctomycetota; class Planctomycetia; order Gemmatales; family Gemmataceae; genus UBA4732. The sequence continues at coordinate 758,983 of CAVYVK010000003.1, forward strand.
TCTTGGCCTCCTGGATGCCGTCGCCCCCCGCGGTGACGTTGCCGGGCGCCTGCGAACCGCCCGCGATGGGCAGTGTAACGGTGAAGGCGTCCTGCAGCTGCACTCCGGGAACAGGGGGAGGAGGAAAGAGCAGGCTGAGCAGCAGGTTGAGCAAGTCGGCCACCAGGTTGCTCAGCAAGGCGCCCAATCCGTCGCCGATGTTGCCGTTGCCGGACGGGCCTGGGATGGTCCCAGCAAAAGATTGTGGGAGTCCATGTTCATGGCGATCGGCAGCAAGCGGCTCCCGGCGCCGTTGAAGCCGGTGACGTTCTGGCCGCGCAGCGATGCGGTGGCCTGCACCAAGCGGGTGGTGCTTGGCTTGCCCAGCAGCGGCCCAAAGCACAGCCGCAATGGCCCGGCGGGGACGCTTCCGTCCAGATGCACCGTCACCTGGACCGAGTTCGGGAAGCAGCTGGAGGTACCCTGGAACGCGCCGGCCGGGGTGTCGGGGGCGGCCGAGGGATCCTCAATGTAGCCGACCTGGATGTCGGCGTCGTTCAGCACGACCGACGACCCGGCGGCGGTCTCGGTGGCGGCGCGGGCCTCGGCGGCCTTCACGGCGGCCTGTTCGGCCAGCTGCACTAGCGAGTTCCACTGAGAAGGTGGGGTGTTCGGCAGGCAGGCCACGGTGTTGGGGGCCAGCAGCTGGTCGGCGCCGGCCAGCGCGGCGGCGTCGGCGGCGTTCTGCAGCTCGGCGTCCACGGTCCAGATGTAGTTCAGATCGACGGCGAAGGCAGTCAGGGCGAACAGAGGTAGGATCAGCAGGACGATCCAGATCGTCAGGCCGCCGCGTCGCGGGCTGATGGATGGGCCAAGAATCATGCGGAACTCCTCTGTCCAGCGCAGACAAGCGTCGCCGGTCATCCTTCTCGCGTCATCGTGGTGGAGGCCGAGATCGATTGATTGGCCGACAGAAATAGGGCGCCGCCGCCTGGAAGCCACGAAACGCTGGCGTAGGGCAGCGCCACCTGCACCACGATGGTCGCGCCGGCGACGGCCGCCGCCTGAAACGAGTCGTCGTCGCTGACGGCGACGCCGTTGACCGTCACGGTGGGTGCCGTCGAAGTTGGGAGGCCGGCGTCGGACAGGACCGCGGCGACCGCGGCCGTTGCGGCGCTGTAGCTCCCCCCCGACACGGCCGCCGACCGCGCCCCGACGCGGGCCGCGTTCGCCACGGAACCCGCCACCATCATGGCTCGGCCGATCTCGACCATGCCGAGGAAGATCAGGAACAAAAGCGGGCAGGCGATGGCGAATTCCAGGGCCGCCACTCCGGCGCGTCGGCGCGGCGCCGAGGATCTGCCGCAGGAGTGCGTGTCATGCGCATTGCCGGCCTCCAGCACGTGGGAGCGGACAAGACCCTACCAGCCCGAAGCGCGAGCGAGGGAATCAAAATCCTCGCTCGCGCTTGGGGCTGGTGAGCAGAAGTTATGTCCGCCGTCAAACAACTATAGGCCGGTGGACGGCGCTGTCAAACCGGGATTATTGGACAGCAGGAATAATGCGATCTAGGCTTCGCTGCGACGGGCTGCGCCCGGACATGAACCGCTCCACGGATGCCCGTTCTCCCTGAAGAGCCTCGCGCTCCAGCAAAGGCCTTTCCCATGACAACCAACGCCGGCAAGCCGACCCCGCCCGAGGATTCCTGGAACGACATCGACGAGGTCCGGCAAACGGCCGAGCACCGCCGTCTGAAGACCCAGCTGCACCAGCAGTTGATCGCCAACATGAACCTGGCGGCGATCAACACCGTCGATCCCGAGACGCTCCGCATCGAGGTTCGCCGCGTCCTCGAAGAGCTGTGCAATCGCAGCAGCATCCTGCTCAACCGCGCCGTGCGCGAGCGGCTGGTCACGGAGGTCATGGACGAAACCTTCGGCCTGGGGCCGCTGGAGCCGCTGCTGGCCGACCCGACGATCAGCGACATTCTCATCAACGGATACAACGTCGTTTACGTCGAGCGCAACGGCCGGCTGGAGAAGGCCAACGTCGCCTTCAACGACGAGCGGCACCTGGTCAACACCGTCCAGCGCATCGTGGGCCGCATGGGCCGGCGCGTCGATGAAACCAGCCCGATGGTGGACGGCCGACTGCCGGACGGCAGCCGCATCAACGCCATCATCCCGCCCCTGGCCCTGGACGGCGCCCTGGTGTCGATTCGCCGCTTCGGAGTGCGCCCGATCCTGGCCGACGACCTCGTTCGCCTGGGGGCGATGACCCAGGAAATGAAGCGACTTCCTGGCGGCCTGCGTCGAGGCCCGTCTCAACGTCCTGATCTCCGGCGGCACCGGCAGCGGCAAGACGACGCTGCTCAACGCCCTGTCCGCGTACATCCCCGCCGAGGAGCGCGTCATCACCATCGAGGACGCGGCCGAGCTGCGGCTGCAGCAGCCGCACGTCGGCCGGCTGGAGACGCGGCCGAACAATGCCGAGGGCGCCGGCGAGGTGACGACGCGCGATCTGGTCAAAAACGCCCTCCGCATGAGGCCCGACCGCATCGTCATCGGCGAGTGCCGCGGCGCCGAAACGCTCGACATGCTCCAGGCCATGAACACCGGCCACGCCGGCAGCCTGACCACGGTCCACGCCAACGACACGCGCGAAGCCCTGGGCCGGCTCGAAGTGATGGTCGGCATGACCGGCCTGGAGATTCCGATCTGGGTGATTCGGCGACAAATCGCCTCCGCCATCCATCTCATCATCCAGGTCAGCCGCCTGCAAGGCGGGGCGCGCAAGGTGATCAAGGTGACGGAGGTCGTCGGCATGGAGGGGGACAACCTGACGACGCACGACCTGTTCCTGTTCCGGCAGACGGGGCTGGACGGCGAGCGGCGGGCGCAGGGGTATTTCCACACCACCGGCGTTCGGCCGCATCACCTCGAACGGCTGGCCGCCGCCGGTCTCAACCTGCCGGTCGAGGGGTTCGAGCGGCGCGTCCTCAGCCCCCAGGGCGTGTAGGAGGTGGGACGTGGAACTGCTACAGATGCTGATCTTCTTCGCCGTCAGTCTTGGCGTCGCGGCCGGGGGTTTGGTGTGGGTCGAGATCACGCGCCGCGACCAGATGCGGGCGGTGAAGCGCCTCAGCCAGGAAGTAACCAAATCCGAGCCGGAGCAGCCGACCGAGCGCCTGTTCAAGGAGCCGGACGATTTCAACCTGGCCGTGACGGCCCCGCCCACGGAAACCCCAGCCGACCCGTCGCGGCTTCCGCCGCCCGGCGACCCAGCCCCGCCGCCTCCCGCCGTCGCCGTCCCGCCCCGCCCGCCGATGGTCCGCTTGCGGGCGCGGCTCCGGGACTGGCTCGACCGCGCGGGCTTCCGCATCCCGCCGGATGGGTTCCTCGCCGTCGTCGCCACTGTCGCCGCTTCGCTGTTCGCCGTCGGATGGCTGGTCCAGGGTGCGCTGCTGGCGGTCGCCGCCTCCCTGGTCGGCGCGGCCGCGCCCTGGCTGTACCTGCGCATGCGGCTGAACGCCCGACGGGAAGCAGTCCTGCGCCAGTTGCCCGCGGCTTTCGACCTGATGGCCCGCATCCTGCGTTCCGGGCTATCCATGCCGCAGGCGTTTCAGGGCGTCGCGGAGGCGTTTCCGAACCCCCTCGCCGCCGAGTTCGCCCGCTGTCGCGATGAGCAGAACCTCGGCATCCTCCCCGAAATCAGTTTCCGCGGCATGGCCGAGCGAATCGGGGTGCTGGAGATGAAAATCTTCGTCATGGCCATGCTCATCCAGCGCCTGACGGGCGGCAACCTGTCGGAAGTCCTGGAGCGGCTGGCCGAGCTGATCCGCGAGCGGCTGCGGCTCCGCAGTCAGGTCCGGACGTTGACCGCGGAGGGTCGAATGCAGGCCGGTGTCCTGCTCGTGCTGCCAGTGGTGATGTTTTTCGCCATGCGCTGGGTCAACCGGCCGTACACGGACGTGCTGCTGGCCCACCCCGACTGGCTGACCGGGATGGGGGTCCTGATGGCGATCGGCGCCCTGTGGATTCGCAAAATCATCGACATCGAGTAGGCCAGTCCGGTTGCGAGGAAGGAAGCATGTTGCCGAGCGCCATTGAGAGCCTGCTGGGCGTGACCGTGGGCGGCATGTTGCTGCTCCTGTTGGTTTCCCTGGTCTCCCGCCGGAACCGCCAGGTCAGCCAGCGGCTGCGCGACATGGCCGGGCCGGATCCGCGCGAATCGGGCCGGGACGGCGCGAAGGAAACGGCCCTGGCGTGGCTTCCGCCGCTGGGCGACGCGCTGGCGCCGAAGGACCGGAAGGAGCGCGGCCAGTGGGCGCACCGACTGTCGCGGGCCGGCATCCACCATACCAAGGCCTTCGGTGTTCTGCTCGGCGTCCGGGCGACCCTCATGCTGCTTGGTCCGGTGGCGTTTCTTCTCGGCATGGTGGGAGGATTCTCGACCGTCCTATCCATGCTGGCCGGGGCGGCGGTCAGCGCGCTGGGCTTGATCCTGCCGGGGCTGTGGCTCGACTGGAGGACGGCGCGGCGGCAGACCCGGTTGCGCCGTGCCCTGCCGGACGCCCTGGACATGCTGGTAATGTGCGTGGAGGGAGGACTGAGTTTGAACGCTTCCCTTCCGCGAGTGCGGGCGGAGATGCAGACGGCGCACCCGGAGCTGGCGGCCGAGTTGTGCGTCGCCGAGCGGGAAATCATGGTGGGCCTGTCGTCGGGCGAGGCCTTGCGAAAAGTCGGTGAGCGGGTCGGCCTAGAAGAGTTGTGCAGCCTCGGTTCGGTGCTGATGCAGAGCCAGCGCTACGGAGCTAGCATCGCCAAGGCGATGCGGACCTACGCCGACGGCCTGCGGACGGAGAGGAAACACCGCATTGAAGAGAAGGCCCAGAAGGCGGCGGTCAAGATCCTGTTCCCGACGTTGCTGTGCATCTTCCCAGCGATCTTCGTCGTCATCCTCGGGCCGGCGGCGTATCAGATCCACACGATCTTCAGCCACATGAAATAAGAAGCAGTTTCCCTACCAGCCCCGAGCGCGAGCGAGAGGTTGGACCGAACCCCTCGCTCGCGCTCGGGGCTGGTAGGGAAGACGAGGGGGTGGCCGTGAACCGAGAGGCGTTCCTGGAACGGCTGCGGGAAAGCCGTCTGCTGACGACGGAACAGCTGCGGCTGGCCGCCGACGGGTCCGTGGGGGAATCGTCGGCCGCCGCCTGCGCCGAGTTTTTGGCGGTCAAGGGTTTGCTCACCCCTTTCCAGGCCCGAACGCTCTTGCAAGACGCGCCGGGCCGGCTGGTGCTTGGGCAATACCGCCTGCTCGACGAGCTGGGCCGCGGCGGCATGGGACAGGTTTTCAAGGCCTGCCACGCCGTCATGGGCCGGATCGTGGCGCTCAAGGTGCTGTGGCCGACGCCCAGGGAACACGACCTCGCCCAGGGCTGGTTCGAGCGGGAAGTGCGGACGCTCACCCAGCTGCAGCACCCCAACATCGTCCTGGCCTACGACGCCAACGAAGTGGACGGCGCGCGGTTTCTCGTGATGGAATACGTGGAGGGTCAAAACCTTCAGTCGCTGGTGCGCGAGGAGGGGCCGCTGCCGATCCCGTTGGCGTGCGACATGATGGCCGAGGCGGCGACGGCCCTCCAGTACGCCCATGAAAAGGGCCTCGTCCACCGCGACGTCAAGCCGGCCAACCTGCTCGTCCCAGCTGACGTTTTCACTGACCGTCCCACGACCGCCAACGAGAACGGCGAAGCAAGACCACAGTCGCCGCGGATCAAGATCGTCGATTTCGGCTTGGCCCGGCTGCGCACTCCGGCCATGGCCGAAACCATCGTGCTTGAATCCACGGACCATTTCGCCGGCACGCCGGATTACGCCTCGCCGGAACAGTGCCGGGACGTTCACGCGGTGGATATTCGCTCGGACCTCTACAGCCTGGGCTGCACTTTTTTCTTCGCCCTGACGGGACGGCCGCCGTTCGGCGGTCAGTCGGTCATGGAAAAACTGGCCAACCACCTCATGGAACCGCCGCCTCCCGTCACGCGGCTGCGCCCGGACGCGCCCAGCGGCGTCGCGGCCATCGTGCTCCAACTGATGGCCAAGGATCCGAACCAGCGCTTCCAGACGCCGATCGCTCTCGCACGGGCCTTGCGTCCCTATTGTTCGACGTCCCAGGCGGCTTCGTCGTCCGCCCTTGGGCCGGCCCGTGAGCTGCCGCCCCGGCTCGCCTCTTTGCACGCAAGGGCGCCCGGTACGGCGATCTCCGCCCGTGATTCTGGGACGCGAGTCGTGGTCAAGGAAGTCGCGCATCAGGGTCCGGAGGAGCAGCGCGCCGACGGGGCGGAAGCAGCGGCCGCGACGCCGACCCGAGTTCTTGCGCTGGAGACCAGCTTGCCTGCCGCCGACGGGACATCGGCGGCGCCCGTTCGGACGGCCCCGACCGAGGGCAAGAGCGGCGCTCCGGCCGACCGCTTGCTCCACGACGCTCTCGCCCTGTGGACCGGCGTTGTTTCCTCTATTTACCATCGTCAGGGGCGTGGAAATTGGAAGGAAAGCGATTACCGCCGTTTGCACGAAGGTCTGCTGAGCGCCTGCCAGCGCGGCGAGTCGGTGCCGGCGGAACGGCGCGTCCTGTTTCGACGGCTGCATGCGATTCTCCAGCCGTGGGTCAGCCTCGACAGCCTGGAACGAACGGAACCCGAGTTGCTGAGCAATCTGCTGGCGCAGGGTCGGCAGCTGGAGCGCGACCTCGGCGTCCGTCGCTCGCTGGGACGGAAGGGTCGATGGATCCGCGCTTTCGCTGTGTTTCTGCTGATCTTCTGGCTGATTTTCCAGGGGAGCGCAGCGGCCTGGCGCTTTCTGTCGGCTGATGCGGGTGGTCTGGACCGACTGAATCTCTCTTCCTTGCTCCACTCCCTTCAGCTAGACACCGTCGCCGGTCAGGCTTACGTGCTGATACCACTGCTTGTGCTGATGGCGATCCTTTTGGCCCGAAAGTGATGGGGGCGGTCGCATGATGTTGCGATCGCCGAAGCCGGCTGATACGACCGCGCGAGGATAGGCTACTTCTTCGGCGCTTCGAGCGTTGGCATCTCCTCGGAAAGCGGAACGTCGCCGCGGATCATCTTGCTCGCCGCGCCCACGAGCTTCAAATAGTGGTCGCTCGGCAGACCTTCAAACGTTGCGAACGACGAGTCCCCGACCGGCACGTCGTTGGTGCATTTGTAGATCGCCGTGCCCTCGTCCACCTCGTCGAACATGGCCTGGTAGACCATCGTCGCCCCGGCCTTCTTCGCGGCGACGTACTGCGACCAGAGAAACTTGCCGCCCAGGCGCGGAATCGAATTCAGTGGAAAGCGCGGGTTCTGGTTGTGCCAGCTGAAACCCGGAAAGACGACGGGCAGGTAATCCTTCTCGTTCTGCTTGCACCAATCGAGGTCCGGCGCCATCGTCTTCTGGGCGTATTTCGCCGCCTCCTCCGGCGTGCCGTACCGCCCCACCGTCCAGGGACTCACGATATCCGCCTTGGAGATCAACTCCAGCAGCGTGTCGTCATGAACGGCGTCCCGCTCCAGCGTGCGCCAGTAGGTCGGCACGCCCAGCATCACCGTGCAGCCGCCGGCCGGCGTGCTTCTTCAAGAACGACACCAGCTCCAGCCCCTCCTTCAGCGTGTATTTCCGCCCGTCGCTGAAGCCGAAGCCCCACACCGCCACGACCGGCTTGCCGTTGTGGTGCAGGTACGCCGGGTCTTCCGTGATCCGCATCTTTTCGTTGAGAAGCTTCCAGTCCTCCTTCACCCGGTCCATCTGGCCGGCTTTCATGCCCGAGAGGTCGTACATCACGGCGTAGGTGCGCCCGTACTTGTTGGCCCCTTCCCGGCAGTGATCCAGCACCGTATTGAACTGCCGCAATCCCAGCGGGTTGAACACCTCAACAGCGAAACGCTGCACGAAGACGCCGTCGATCCCATAGTCCTGCATCCACTGGAAATGCCGGATCACCGTCTTGGCGTTGAACGCGCTGTAGACTTCGGCGGCCTTGCCGTCGGCGGTCATGAACGCGGTCGCGTAACGCTCATCCGGACCAAGCTCCTGACGTCCGGCCACAGATCGACGTTCGTGCTGCCCGGCTTGAAGCCGTTCCTCCCCGCCCAGTGATACCACCCCCGTCCACAGCCGTCCCCTTCCGCCGCGTGCCATCCCTGGTAGCCGCACAGCACTTTGCCCTTCAGCGTCGAACGGTCCACGCCCTTCTCGCTCGTCCCTTGAAACGGCTTCATCGTCTGCGCGATGACCTGTTCGCGCGTCAGTTTCTCCGGTTCGTCCGCTGGACCTTGCGCGTTCAGGCACGGGAACGCCGCCAGGAAAACGCCCGCGCCAAATAGAGCGAGAACCTCACCGCGCCGGAGCCGCATGGTTGGTTTCCTTAAAACCTTGTTCCCAAGCTCGGCTTGGGAACGGGCGTCTGCGAGAGCTTCTGCTTCGCGTCTGGTCCCGGGACTGGACGCGAAGCGGAGCTTCGCCCTCATGCGTTCCCAAGCAGAGCTTGGGAACGAGCTTCAATGGACAGGCGCGATGGTAGCATGGATGCTCATGGCAGTCCAGCGTTCAGGGATCCGAATCCGGGATGGATGAGGGACGCCAGTAACGCAATCCTAGGACACTACCCGTCCGCCCATCCTTCCGTCCGGCATTCGTTTTCGTGTATTATGGTTGTTTACCGAGCCGCCTCGAAGGGGCGCCCCAGGAGCTAGATCTGTCCCGTGGCGGAAGACCAAGCCAACATCCTGCTCGTGGACGATCAGCCGGCCAACCTCCTTGCCCTGGAGGCGGTCCTGGAAGAACTGGGCCACCGTCTCGTCCGAGCCGGTTCCGGCGAGGAGGCCCTGCGGCGGCTGCTCGATCAGGACTTTGCGGTGATCCTCCTGGACGTGCGAATGCACGGCCTGGACGGCTTCGAGACGGCCAAGCTGATCCGCGGCCGCGAACGGTCGCGGAACACCCCCATCCTCTTCCTCACCGCTCACGAGGACAACCGCCTGCCCGTGGAGGAGGCGTACGCCCTCGGGGCCGTGGACTACCTCGTCAAGCCAGTCGTGCCGGTGATCCTCCGGGCCAAGGTGGCGGTGTTCGTCGAACTGTTCCGGAAGACCGAGCAAGTCAAGGGGCAGGCGGAACGGCTCCGGCAGCTGGAACGCCGGGAGTTCGAGCGGCAGTTGGCCGAGGAGGACGCCCGCCTCCGGCAGAGCGAGGTGCGGTTCGCACGCTTCATGCAACATCTGCCCGGCCTGGCGTGGATCAAGGACGGGCAGGGGCGATACGTCTTCGCCAACGACGCCGCCGTGAGGGCTTTCGGCAAGCAGCGCGAGGAACTCTACGGCAGGACTGACGAGGAGGTTTTCCCGGCGAAGACGGCTGCCCAATTCCGGGAGAACGACCTGCGGGCGCTGGCCGGCGGGGCTGGCGTGCAGGCGATTGAGACGCTGGAGCATGAAGACGGAGTACTGCACCACTCGCTGGTGAGCAAGTTCGCCATTCCCGGCCCGGACGGAGGACCGGCCCTGGTGGGCGGGATGGCCATCGACGTCACCGAGCAGAAACGAACCCAGGCGGTGCTGGAAGAGTCGGAGCAGCGGTTCCGGCAACTGGCCGAGAACGTCAACGCCGTCTTTTGGATGTCGGACCCGCAGAAAACCGAGATCCTCTACGTCAGTCCGGCCTACGAGACCATCTGGGGCCGGTCCTGCCGGAGCCTCTACGAGCGGCCTCGGTCGTTCCTGGAGTCCGTCCATCCGGAGGAACCTTGATCGAGTCGTCGCCCTGTCGCTGGAGCGACAGGTCCGAGGGGAGACGGCCGACGTGGAGTACCGGGTGGTGAGGCCCGACGGGTCGGTGCGGTGGGTGCGGGACCGGGCCTTCCCCGTCAAAGACCCGTCCGGGCGTTTTTACCGCGTAGCGGGGATCGCCGAAGATATCACCGACGCGAGGAACGCCGAACAGGCCCTGCGGCAGAGCGAGGGACGGCTGCGCACCCTGAGCGACAACCTGCCCCACGGCGCCATTTTCCAGGCCATGATGGACCCGGACGGCCGGGGACGCTTCACCTATTTCAGCGCCGGCGTGGAGCGGATGTACGGGGTCGCGCCGGATGAGATCAAGGCCGACCCCAACGCCCTTTACGGCCTCATCCACGAGGACGACCGGACCCGTATGATGGCCGAGGAAGCGGCCGCCCTCCGCGACCTGACGCCGTTCGACTGTCAGTTCCGTTCCTGGACCCGCTCCGGCGCGGTGATCTGGGTCCACTGCCGCTCGGCCCCCCGCCGCCTGCCCGGCGGCGGGGCCTTTTGGGACGGCGTGGTGCTGGACGTGACAAAGGCCAAGAACGCCGAACGCGCCCTGCGGGAGAGCGAGGAGCGTTTCCGCCGGCTGATCGCCGCCAACATCGTCGGCGTCGGGATTTCGGACGGGGGCGGCGATTGGCTGGAGGCCAACGACGAACTGCTGCGGATCATCGGCTGCGGTCGAGAGGAGCTTCGGGACGGGCGGCTCCGCTGGATCGACATGACCCCCGAAACGTACCGGACTTTGGAGGAGGAGAGGATCGCCGAGGCCCGGCGGCGGGGCGCCTGCACACCTTATGAGAAGGAGTACGTCCGCAAGGACGGCTCGCTCGTCCCCGTCCTGATCGGGTTCGCCGCCCTCGAAGAAGGCCGCGACCGCTTCATCTGCTTCGTGCTGGACCTGACGCTGCAGAAGCGCGTCGAGGCAGCGTTGAAAGAGGCCGACCGCCGCAAGGACGAGTTCCTGGCCATGCTGGCCCACGAGCTGCGCAACCCCCTGGCCCCCGTCCTCAACGCCGTCCACGTGATGAAATTCCTCGGAACGGCGGAGCCGATTTTACAACGGGCCACGGAGATGATCGAACGCCAGGTGGGCGCCTGGCGCGTCTGGTGGACGATCTGCTCGACGTGTCGCGGATCACCCGGGGGAAGATCAAGCTCCAGAAGGAAGCGGTGGAACTGGCGACGGTCATCGCCCGCGCCGTCGAGACCAGTCAGCCGCTCATGGAGGCCCGCCGCCATGAATGGACCGTCGCGCTGCCGCCCGAGCCGGTGTGGTTGGAGGGGGACGCCGCCCGTCTGGAACAGGTCGTCAGCAACCTGCTGAACAACGCCGCCAAATACACCGAGGACAGCGGACACATCCGGCTGACGGTGGAGCGGGGGGCGGGTGAGGCCGTGCTGCGGGTGAGGGACGACGGCATTGGCATCCCCGAAGACCTGCTGCCGCACGTTTTCGACCTGTTCACGCAGGGCGACCGGTCGCCGGCCCGGACGGAGGGGGCCTCGGCATCGGCCTGACGCTGGTCAAGAGTCTGGTCGAGATGCACGGCGGCTCCGTCGAGGTCCGCAGCGAAGGGATGGGGAAGGGGAGCGAGTTCGAGGTGCGGCTGCCTGTCATCGCGGCGCAATCGCCCTTGCCGGGCCGCGGAGGCAGGACCGAACGGGACAGTCGTTCGCCGGTCCCCTCCCGCCGGGTGCTGGTCGTGGACGATAACGTGGACGCCGCCGAAATGCTGGCCCTGTTCCTGCGAACCGAGGGGCATGAGGTCCGCACGGCCCACGACGGCCCCGCCGCTCTGCATGCGGCCGAGTCGTTCCGGCCCGAGGTCATTCTGCTGGACATCGGCCTGCCTCGGATGGACGGCTATACGGTCGCGCGCCGCCTCCGCGAGCAGCCGGGACTGAAAACGTCCCTGCTCGTGGCCCTGACCGGGTACGGCCAGGAGGAGGACCGCCGCCGCGCCCACGAGGCGGGTTTCGACGCTCATCTCGTCAAGCCCGCCGACTCCGACGAATTGCAAAAGCTGCTCGCCTGCAGCCCGGTCACGGAACCGTGACCCGTGTTACTCGTCCCTTTCTTCTCGCCCTTTCCTTGCGTTCGGTTTTTCAAGTCCCGCCAACGTCCGCTCGACCCCTTCTGGGATACTTACCAAGGGCGCATAGCCCAAATCCCGCCGCGCCGCTTCAATGTTATACGTCTGCGTCCTCGCCAGGATGGCCGCCGTGTACCGCGTCAGCAGCGGCTCGCCGCCGAACAGCATCGCCCGCAGCTCCATCAGGCCGGCCAGGGTGTACACCACACGGTACGGCAGTCGCCGCAAGTTCGCATGGATTCCCAGCCGGCGCAGCACCGTCTTGATAAGGCCCACAACGGCACGTGTTCGCCGTTGGTGATCGTGTACGTTCCGCCGACGGCGGCGCCGGCCGTCAGCGCCAGGAGCAGGGCATGCACCACATTATCGACATAGGTTAAATCGACGAGGTTGCGACCATTGCCGATCTGCGGCAGCCGGCCCTTCCGCGCCGCGGCCAGCAGGCGCGGCAAGAGCGACGTGTCGCCGGGGCCGAAGACCGCCTTGGGTCGCAGCGTCACCGTCGCCAACCCCGCCGCGGCGGCGGCGCGGACGCGGTCCTCGCCCAATTTCTTGGTCAGCGAGTAAACGGACATCAGCCGGCGCGGATAGGGGGCGTCTTCAGTCAGGTCGCGGTGGTCGGTCCCGTCGAAGACGACGCTCGGCGACGAGACGTAGACCATTCGTCCGACGTGATGCGCAAGGCAGCCGGCGAGGACGTGTTCCGTGCCGCCGACGTTGACGGCATGGAAGTCGGCGGCGCGGCCCCACGGCTCCGACATCGCCCCGACGTGGCAGACCGCCTCCACGCCGGTACACGCGGCGATGACGGCGTCACGGTCGCGCAGGTCGGCCCGCACCACCTCGGCACCGTTCGCGGCCAGGGCGGCGCAGGCGTCGGCGTTGCGTCCCAGCGCCCGCACCCGATCGCCGCGTCGCAGCAGGGCCGCGACCAGATGACGGCCGACGAATCCGGTGGCGCCGGTGACGAGGACGTACATGGCGTCATGGTATCAGACATCGGGGGCCCGCAGCGCCAAGCAAGGGCGACGCTCGCCCTTGCTTGGCGCTGCGGGCTCGGCCCTGCGCTCGCCTTACTCTGCTACTTCTTGAAATCCTCCGTCCGCCCCGGCGGCTGCCCCTGGATCTGCGACAGCCGCACCTGCGCCGCCTCGGCGTGGCGCGAGTTGGGGAACGTTCTGCACCACGCGCTCCAGGTAGAACGCCGCCTGCTGCGGCTGCCCCTTCTTGAGACATGCGTCCGCCAGGGCCAGGTACAGCACGCCCAGCCGGTCGCTCATCTGGTCGGCCGCCATCTTCGCCCATTCGCCGTTGCTCTTGATGTCAGCCGACAGGCGGGCCGCCTCGGCGCCCTCCGGCAGGTCCGCGAACTGCGACGACAGCGCCTCGCAGCGATCCAGGCAGCACAGGTATTGCTGCGTGCGGAAATCCTCGCGCGCCTGGGCCAGCAGGTCGCGGGCGCGGTCATGGCGTTGCTGGTCGCCGGCGTCGGTTCGGCCGGTCAGCGTCGCCGCGAACTCGGCCGCCTCCCGCGCGGCGTCGGCCCCAGCGAACTGATGCACCACTTCGCCGGCCGATTTCAGCGCCTCGGCCGTCTCGCCGCGGTCGGCCAGCTGCTTCGCGCTCGTCAACCGCTCCGTCGCCTGCTGCTCCATGTCGGCCATCAACTGGCGGGCCTTCGTCTGGATCAGCCGCTCCTTGCCGTCCTCGACGACGCCCTTGAGCAACGACAGGGCGCGGGCGTAGTCCTTCTGGCCGGCCGCCTTCACCGCCTCCTCGTAGTCGTGCGTCATCCATTCGGGCGCCGAAACGGAGTTGACCGTACGCGCTGCACCTGATCGTGGAGGACCGGCGCCTCGATGAAGCCCTCCTGGTAGCCGAGTACCCGGCCCTCCGGCGACGCGTAGACCAGCGTCGGATAGCTCTGGATGTTCATCTTCTCGATCAGGTCGGGGTTGCGCCCGGCGTCGATGTGCAGCGGCACGCAATGTTCGTTGAGCAGCGCGATCACGGCGGCGTCGGTGAAGGTGCGCAGTTCCAGCTGCCGGCACCAGTAACAATTCTCCGTGCTAAAGTCGATGATGAGCGGCAGGCCTTTTTGCACCGCTTCCTTGCGGGCCTTGCCGTAGTCGGTGCGCCATTCGATTTCCTGGGCGGCGGCGCGCGCGCCCGGCGGCCAGCAGAAGCACGACCAGCGGACAGCCGGCGACGAGACGGCCGGAAGAGAAACGGCGGGTCTGCATGACGATCGACTCCGATCCGGCGTTCAGGCGCGCGGGTGGGCCTGGTGGTAGCTTTCGCGGAGGCGCTGGGTGGTCACGTGCGTGTATATCTGCGTGGTGCTGAGGCTGCGATGTCCGAGCAGCTCCTGGACGCTGCGGATGTCGGCGCCGGCGTCGAGCAGGTGCGTGGCGAAACTGTGCCGCAGCGTGTGCGGACTGGTGCGCGGGTCGAGGCCCGCCCGTGCCAGGTACTTTTCCAGCAGCCGGCCGACGCTGCGCGACGACAGCCGCGTCCCGCTGCGGTTGAGGAACAGCGCCGGCTCGGCGCGACTGCGGCGGGCGACGATGATCGCCCGCTGGCCGAGCCAGAGCCGCACGGCGGCGACGGCGTGCGGCCCGAGCAGGGCGAGGCGTTCGCGCTGCGGCCCTTGCCGCGCACCGTGGCGCAGCCGGCGTCGAGGTCCACGTCGTCCACGTCCAGCCCGGTCAGCTCACTGACGCGCAGGCCGGCCGAGTAGAGCGTCTCCAGGATGGCCCGATCGCGTACGCCGAGCGGCTCCTCGGCCGGCGGCGTCGCCAGCAGCCGCAGCATGTCGTCGCGCTGGACGAAGTGCGGCAGCGTGCGGTCCTGGCGCGGCCCGCGCAGGCCGTCGGCGGGGTTGGCCTTGAACATCCCCTGCCGGCACAGGAACCGGCACCACGACCGCACCGCGGCCAGCCGGCGGGCGATGGTGCTTTTGGCGTAGCCCTGTTCGTGCAGCCAGGCGAGGTAGGCCCGCACGACGCGCGTGCTGAGCTGTTCCGGCCGCGGCCGAGTCGCCGCCGAGCCGCGTGCGGAAGAAGTCCACGGCCTGCGTCAGGTCCTCGCGGTACGACTTCACCGTGTTGGGCGAGGCGTTCTTTTCCAGGGCCAGGTGGTGCAGGAACTCGGCGAGCGCTTCTTGCATTGCGACCTTCCGGCGAGCGGGGGCGTCAGCCCCGTGATGACTTCCCATTGTCACCGACCACGTTGCGCTATCAGGGGGCTGACGCCCCCCCGCTCGCCGCTCCCGTCAAAATCGCCGGGCCGGCTTCTCCGTCCTTCCGCCGGCGCCGTGGCAGCCTGCTCATGCGCCTTCTGCGTCAGCACGGCCGCGTCGAACCAGTTCAGGCCCAGGTTCAGGTCGGCGGCCTGCTCGCGGAAAAACCGCAGCAGCACGTCGCGGCTCTCGTCGTCGTAGACATAAACGTAGCGTTCGTGGTCCTTGATCAACGCCAGTACGTTCACTTCACGGGCCATGCACCCCTCCTCGCCCCGCCGGAGAGAAGAAGGCGGGTCGCTGAAGGGACTATCGACCGGGCGACGACCGCCGCCGCAAGGGAAAGGGCTGCGACAGTCGGGGGCCGCAAAGTCGCGCGTCGGTCATTTCGGCGCCGTCACGCCAGGTCGCGCAGACTGCGCAACCCCACTTCTTCGCGGCAGACGAACGGTTCGCCGTAGCCGGCGCCGATGGCCCAGCCCCAGTAGCGGCCGCGGCGCGGCAGGTCGTCCAGCGCGGTCGGCGGCGTCGGGTCGCGGCCCTCGATGAGCTGCGACCGATAGCACTCGACGGCCCGCATCTTCGTCTCGAAATGCGGCGTCACGTCCAGCACGAACGACGGCCGGGGATGGATGCGGAGGTGGACGCTGAAGTAGTAGAGGATGCGTTGCGGATAAAACGGATCGCCGGGAAGGTCGGTCTTGGTCAGCTTGGCCCAGAATCGGGCGGCGTCGACGAGGGCCGTGGCGGCGACGTGATCGGGGTGGGCGTCTTCCCAGTAGGGGGCGAAGAGGACGCGCGGCCGCAGCTCCCGCAAGGCGCCGGCCAACTTGGCCCGCGCGGCGAGGTCGGCTTCCAGACGCCGGTTCGTCAGTCCGAGGTTGCCGCGCCAGGCCAGGCCGAGGACGGCCGTGGCGGCGTCCGTCTCGCGGCGGCGGATTTCGGGGCTGCCGAAGGGCGTCGGCTCGCCGTCGGTCAGGTCGAGGACGCCGACGCGGGCGCCCTGCGCCTGCAACAGGGCGATCGTCCCGCCGACGCCCAGCTCGGCGTCATCGGGGTGCGTGGCGATGACGAGATAATCGAGAGGTTGCATATGCCATTCTCTAAAGGACTAGCCCCGAGCGCGGGGGGTGGAAGTTTCCGTCCGCGCCTGGGGATGGTAAGTATGTTACAGAACCTCGGCGCCCGTCTTTTCTCCTTTCTGGGTCGGCGTTACAATGGGAGGCAAAAGGTACGATCATATCGCTGGTTCTCAGGGGGAGGTGCGAAGTGAACTTTGCTGAGCGGCCGCCCTCGACGCAATGGGCGGACCTGAAGTACCGGGGAGAGAAGTTTGCGGAGGTCTGGTTCAAGCCCGAGGGCCAGCCTCTTGCTCTTGCGTTTCGCATCCCCCAGGGAAGTTTTCAAATTCCCGGCATGGGCGATCTGTTGACGACGGAAAATCTTCTGAAGGCCGTGGGCATAGCGACGGAGGAGGTCGAGTCCTGCCGTCAGGAAGGCGCCTCCCCTTCCGGCGCGGACGGGTCGCGTTCCGAACTGGGACATCCCCTGCCGCCGGCCCCGCCAGACATCGCCCACCTGAATCTTTACGTTCGCCTGAAGCCGCCGCCCCAGGCGGTCGCCCCCGACGAGAACCGTGAGCCGGAGATTCCTGAGGCGAAGTGGCAGGACCTCGAAGCCCGCTGGAAGGCCGTCCTGGAGCTGGAAGCGAGCATGGATACGCTGCGCATCAGCATGGAAGGCCTTCGGGCGGAATTGGAGGCCTCCTTGGGGAGGATGTTGACGCCGGACGAGAAGGTGCATGCCCTGAACGCGGACGTGGCCCAGTGGAACAAGGCAAAAAGCCGCGTTCATTACGCCCTGCCGAAGGTGAGGGAGTTCATCCACCGATCCACTTGGGCGGCGGGGGCGCCCGAAAGGAAGAAGCTGGAGGAACTCTTCAAGAGCCACATTCGACCACGGATCCCTTTTCCCCAGGTGGATAAAGTGGCGGCTCAGCTGGAGGACTTGCTAAAAGACCGACAGGCCTTGTCCGCGCACGGCGCGTCGGTCTTCCACGAATGCAAGGGCGTCGCCGCCGACGTTCAGGGGGCCTTGAGGCCCTCCAGAGCAATGCGGCCGCGAACGCAACCAAGGATAGGGGCGCGACCATTTCAAAGAGCAAGTTTTTCTAGCCAGAACGTCATATCGCAGCGGGCGCCGGACGGCCCCAACAAGGTGATCGGCGAGGAGGAGCGGGACCGCCTGGAGAAGCCGTGGAACCAGCGCTCCCGCCCCGGTTCATACGATAGCATTGCCCTGACTTCCCGCCTCGGAGACACGGAATCATGAAACGTTATGCGAAGGCCCTCGGCATCCTCGCCCTCGGCGCCGGCCTGTTGCTCACGGCCGCGTACGCCGACCGCTATGTCTACCCCATCGTCTGGCCCGAGCCGCCGGTCGTGACGCCCGGCGACAACAACTCCGCGCCGTCGGACGCCGTCGTGCTCTACGACGGCAAGGACTTCGACGCCTGGAAAGGGGCCGACGGCATGAAGCCCGACGCCGACGGCGGCTTCACGGTCAAGGGGGACCTCCAGACCAAGCAGGACTTCGGCGACTGCCAGCTCCACGTCGAGTGGGCCGAGCCGAACCCGCCCCACGGCAGGGACCAGGGCCGCGGCAACAACGGCATCGGCTTCATGGGCGCCCGCTACGAGATCCAGGTGCTCGACTCCTACGAGAACCCGACCTACTACGAGGGCCAGTGCGCCGCGGTGTACAACCAGCGGCCGCCGATGGTCAACGCCTGCCGCAAGCCGGGCGAGTGGCAGACTTACGACATCGCCTTCACCGTGCCGCACTTCGACGCCGAGGGCAAAGTCGTCACGCCGGCCTACGTCACCGTGCTGCAAAACGGCGTACTGGTGCAGAACCACACCGAGGTGAAGGGCCAGACCTACTACGACAAGCCGAACGTGTACACGAAGCACCCCGAGAGGCAGCCGCTGGTGCTGATGTACCACGGCGACCCGGTGCGCTTCCGCAACATCTGGATCCGCGAGATCAAGGAGCTGGAGGGGAAGCCGAAGGAGAACAAGTAGCCGTCGCAGGCCGCCAGGGAAATGGGGAAAACGGCGTCAGTTCATATTTTTACTAACAATATGAACTGACGCCGTTTTTCCCCGGACCCACTGCTGCCGTCGGCGGGAGCGCCGTCGTGTGCGACCGCGTGACTCAAGCAGTATGAAGCGTTGACAGGTACGCCCGGCTTGGGACAATAGCGCCATGGACACCCCAGAAACCACCAACGCCACCCCCCAGGACGTGCGGGACGACATGCAAGCCGTGGCGGACGCCCTTGTCGCCGGCCGTCCCGTGCCTCCTGACGTCGCCCGGCGCGTCCGCGAGCGGTCGGAGAAGGTCCAGGAGCAGCTGCTGCGTCGGTACGGCGTGCGGGAGATCGCCGTCGATCTTATCCGTCAAGGTCGCGAGGAATGAGGTACGTCCTCGACTCCAATATCGCGCTCAAGTGGGTTCTGGCCGAACCGGACTCCGCCAAGGCGAAGCAGTTGCGCGACGACTATCAGAAGGCCGTTCATGAACTGCTTGCCCCTGACGTCTTCGAGATCGAGGTCGCCCACGCGCTCACCCGTGCGGAGCGGCAGGGAAAAATCGCCGTCGGGCAGGCCGCTATCCTCTGGTCCGATGTCCTGTCCACACCCCCGCGCCTGATACGATCCGGGCCGATCCTGCCACGCGCCATCGACATCTCCTCGCAGTTTCGACAAGGAGTCTACGACTGCATCTACGTCGCCCTCGCAGAGCGCGAGAAGTGCGAACTGGCGACTGCGGATGACAAGCTCGTGAGGAACCTCCGATCTCAGTTCCCCTTCATCGTGCCGCTCGCGTCGCTGCCGTGATTCGTGATTCGTTCCGTTCGGCCAAGTGGTCGGCAACCGCCGGAAGCCGCCGCTCGGCCGGGCGATCGTCCCGCCGACTCCCAGCTCGGCATCATCGGGGTGCGGGGCGATGACGAGATAATCGAGAGGTTGCATACGCCGCTCTCTACAGTCCCTGTCCCGAGTGGGGGCGAATGCTGTTGGAGCCGACCCCAATCGATGGGAAAGGCCCCGGATTGGCGTGACCGGCACCAGGGATCAAGCCGTCGGCAGCGGGATCCGATCCGCGCCCGGACCTCCCGGTTCAAAGAACATCCCGCATGAGGCGGCCACGTCGTACCCCACCCGTGCGATGACGCTGACGCGGGCGTTCGGCAGGCGCGAGCGGTAGATCGCCGCGTTCCGCTCGATCACTTCTTCGGGCGGCTCGACGCCGTGCCGCGACGGGTCGTGCGGGTTGTAGCGCACGATGTTGACGTGGGCCGTCAGCCCCCGCTCTTCCAGGGCGTCGCAAATAGCATGAACATCGCCCTCGGCGTCGTTCTCCCCGGCGATGTACGCATGATGGAGTGTGACGATCTTTTGGGAACTCCGTTGCCACGACCTGAGGCGGTCGAGCGCCGCCTCGGCCGGCAGGGCCTTCGGCAGCCAGCGGCGGCGGAACCGGTCGCTCATGCTGTAGATGGAGTAATGGATATCAGGGTGATGCGTGACGAAAATGTCTTCCAGTCGCCGGTCGCCCAGCTCCCTGGGATAGATGGTCGAGATCAGATGGCGGGGCCGCAGGGCGAGTTCGACGGCCAACCGCGACAACTCTCCGAGGAGGAGGTCGGCGTCCGCCAGCAGGACCCGGCTGGCCAGCGGCTCCCCTCGCGCCATGAAGTTGAAGTGGACGGTGCGGGCCGACGGCCCCTCGCGCCGGTAGTGTTCCAGCACCGTCCGGGCCTGCTCGATCATCTCGCCGAACATCGCGTCGCGGAGGCGCGTCTGTCCGGTAGCCGTAAGGTGGCACATGCGGCAGCCCTGGGCGCAGCCAGTCTGGGACGATAGGTAGACGACGAAGTAGTCCGGGCAGCGGCGGACGTAGCGGGCCTCAAGTCGGCCCACGCCCGCGGGCCGGTCCCAGTTCACCGAGGCGTCCTGCCCGCTTTTGTACCCGGTGAAATCGGCCTCGGGGAATAAGGATCGTTGCATGCCGACCTCCGCGATGCTGTTGGAGACATTCTCGTTTCCGCCGGATCGATTTCAAGCGGGAGCGCTTCTGGAACCGAGCGGGACTTCCGGATAAACTTCATGGAATGAGGACCGAGGCGACCTCCCTGGACACGACTCGCCACCGGCTGCTTGAGGGCATCCTCCTGCGTCTGGCCCGGTTGCCCGACGCTGGGGGACTGGTCCTGCGCGGCGGCATGTTGCTGCGCCACTGGTTCCGGCCGATGCGGCGCCCTGCCCTCGACCTCGATCTGGTGGCGCCCTCTCCGTTGACCGTCGAGGAGGCGGCTCACCGCTATTTGCCGTTGTTCGCCCAATCGGCCGTCGTCGATGGGGTGACCTTCGACGCCGAGGGGATCCACGTCGAGGGCATCTGGCGGCACACGGACAACCCCGGCGTGCGCGTCCACGCCTACGGCATCCTGGGCGAAGACGAGGCCGACTTCCAGGTAGACGTCACCGGCGGCCCGCCGCCGCGGCCGGCCCCGGTGTTCGGCGAATTACCGACGGCATGCGGTCAAACAGCCCGCGTGTGGATGTGCCGGCCCGAGTCGATTGTCGCGCAGAAGATTCAGGCGCTATGGCACCTCGGAATGATGGGCTGGCGGCCGAAGGACCTCAACGACCTCCGCCTGCTGCTCGCTCGTATGCCATTGGGCGACGCCGACCTGCGCGAAGCGATCACCGCGTACATGGCGGACCTGGGCCGCACCGGGGCCGACGCGCGGGCGGTTTTCGAGCCGTCGTCGTGGTGGGGCATGAAGCGGTCCTCGGCCCGCTGGCTGGATTTCGTCAAGTCGTCGCGAGGGCAGGACGTGCCGAGAGACCTGGGGGGCGTAGTCGCCGAGGCGGCCGCGCGTCTGGCCCCCGTCCTGGAGGGTTTGCCATGAGCGGCGGCCTGACCCGACACTTCCTCGACGCCATGGTCGCGAACATCGACGACGACGCCCAGCGCCTCCTCTTCGCCGATTGGCTCGAGGAGAAGGGCCGGGGCGAGCGCGCCGAGTTCATCCGTGTGCAGGTCGAACGAGCCCGCCTGCCGTCCTGGGACGCCGCCCAGGTGCGCCTGCGCCTCCGCGAGCAGGAGTTGCTGACGCGGCATGGGGAGGGCTGGCTGGCGGAGTTGCCGGCCATCAAGGGGGTGAGGTGGGAGGGGTTCCGCCGCGGTGTCGTCGCCGCGGTGACGTTCGCCAGCTTCGAGGCGATGCGGTTCAACGCCCACGCCTGCCGGGCCGCCGCCCCGGTCGAGGCGGTGACCGTGCCCTGGCCGCGCCGGAAGGAGGGGAAGATCGCGGTTCGCCCGATCGCCGAACTGCGCGAGTTGACGCTCACCGGCAGGCCTTACGAGGAGAGCGTCGCCTGGCTGGCCGACTCACCGCAGCTCTCGACCCTCCGCGCCTTGACCGTACTCGGCCTGAGCGCCGGGGACCTGAGCATACTGGTCGCCTCCCCCCACCTGGCCGGTCTGCGGGCGCTGCGTCTCGTGTCGAACGGCCTGGGCTCCGCCGGCGTTCGCGCCCTGACCCAGGCCGCCACGCTAACGGCCCTGGAGGAACTCAACCTGTCCGGGCCAGGGTATTACGACCAGTACTATGACGATCCGATCATCAACACGGCCGGGATGGCGTCGCTGGCCGGTTGGGGCGGTCTGGCCCGCGTTCGTTCCCTGACGCTGTCGGGCAGCGACGTTCGCCCGGCCGGCCTACAGGCGCTGCTCAAATCGCCTCATGCGGGCGCACTCCGGGGGTTGTCCCTGCGCGGCGGTCGACTCGACGGGCAAGCGATGGCTGCATTCGGCGACGCCCTGCCCGGAATGCATCTGGAGACGCTCGATCTCGGCGAGAACATCCTCAAGGACCTCGGAGCGGAGTACGTCGCGATCGCCCCCTGCCTCCGCGAACTGAAAACGTTGCGGCTGGACCGGTGCGAGATCACGCTGACCGGCGCGCGTCTATTTGCGAAGAAAGGCGCCTTCCTTGGCGGGTTGCGACGGCTCGACGTCGGCCACAACCACTTCGGGCCGGCCGGGCTGGCCGAGTTGCTGGGGCGTGCGCCGCCGTCGCTCCACACGCTCCGGATGCGCGACAACGACCTCTTCGACCAGGGAGCGGTACACCTGGCCGGGGTGCCGGCGTCGGACGCCCTGCTCGATGTGGACCTGAGCCAGAACGGTCTGTCGCCCGCCGCCACGCTGGCCCTAGGCGAGTCGGCGCACCTCCGCAGGCTGCTCATACTGCGTCTGGCGGACAACCGCATCAAGGGGCCGGCCGCCGCTACGCTAGTCGCCTCTCCCCTGGGCCAACGCCTGGCCGTCTTGGAGTTGGAGGACGCGCCCCCCGCACCCAACCCGCCGCCCATTGGCGAGGACGATATCCCCTTCTGAGAGCGTCTTACACGCTCAGGTCCGACGCACCGCAGCAAGTGGGGACGAAGGAAACGGACCCGCCGCGCGCGAGCGGCCCCATGCGACGCTCACGCGATCCAATCTCGCAAGCATCAGCGCGGCTGGCGATTCCCCAAAATCAGTAGGAGCCCAAGGCAAGAAAAGTAGACAGCCTAGATGAAGGCCGTCTGTCGATCTGTTATCAGCGTTTCACTGCGCGGGGCGGCTCGATTTTCTGTCATCCTCGCTGAAACGCCGCCCGACGCGGATCGCTGACGGCGCCGGCGGGTGCCCATCGGCGTACATTGACGCACATTTCCTCTCCATTTCAACCTGCCCAGACGCCCTCTCCCCGTGATACACTCGATGACCCGCCGCGGCCCCGCGTCGTTTCGCCCCGCGGTGGGGGCGTGCGGCGCCGCGTTCCGCCCGGCGCAAGCACGAGCCGGGGTCGGCGCCGGACGGCGCCGTTGGGCGCCGCGTCGGGTAAGGCCGACACACCCCAGGCGCGCGCAGTGTCGGCCTTACGGCCTTGCCCGCAGAAGGAGGGAGGGTTTGGTCATGCACACGCGATCGGCGATACGCGGCCGGATACACCTGGAAGGAAGGCCGTTCGGGGCCTCGCGCCCGTCAGCTGAAATCCACCCGCATCTGGATCAAATCGTTGCGGGCCACATCGAGTTGCACCGCGTCGCCCTGGATCGGCAGGTCCATCATCGGCTCGCCGCGGGCGTCGAGGAGGCGGGCCGATTTCGGGTCGCGGACGCAGCGCCACTGGGCCTGACCGCCGACGCCGCTCGACCTCCAGCAAGCCGGGCCGTCACGGCGTCGGCCCCGTCGGGCGCCGGCCGCAGGCTCGTCAGCAGAGGTTCGGCGCGTCCAGGTGGAACAGCCAGCCGGCCGCCCCGACGTGCGGCGGCCCCTTGCTCGGTTTCGACCACCGGGACCGGCGTGACCACGCCCAGCGCCGTCTGCATCGGCTGCTCGCGGTCCAGGCCGATCGGCCAGCTCGAACGACGACGTTTCCTCTCCTTCAACCATCAGAATCACGTCGAGCATCCGGCCGCCGTGCCGCTGGTGGAACGGCAGGCCGCCGGGGAAGAGGACGGTGTTCTGCGTGCCCGACGCGCAGCTCCAGGTAATCGGGCGTCTCCGGCCGGGTGTGGCTGGTGGTGTAGGCCGTGCCGCAGGACGCCGCGCTGCAGGACGGCCGTCTCGTCGCGCCAGGCGAAACGGGCGCCGTAGTAGGCGTGCCACGGATAGCCCTTGGGCGGCTGCACCGGCTTGATGTCGATGCGCATCTCCAGCAGCGGCCGGCCGATCCAGGCCCGGAAGCGCTGGCGGAAGGAGGCCAGCACCTCGTCCTTGGCGTCGAGCAGCACGCCCTCGCTGACGATCTCGCCGAGGGCCGGCCCCGTGGACGTGGTGCGGATTTGCTGGACGTGCGGCGGTCGAGCCGGGGTTGAAAACGATCTGCTGGCCGACGCGGTTGGCGCGGCGTGCGCGGGTCGCGGATAGCCGCGGAGGCCGCCGGTGGCCGGATCGATCTCGGCCTCGAAATACTCGTTGCGGACGAAGCGGTCGTCGGCCAGGCGCATCCGGCTGGCCGGCGGCGGCGGTCCCGGCGGCCCCTCGCGCGGGAACCAGGCGAAGCCCAGCGCCGGGACCTCGACGACGACGCGGCCGACGCCGTCGTTGAACTGGCTGGCCTTGACCGATCCTCCCATCGGGATCGGGGCGGACAGACCGCCCAGTTCCAGGGCGACGCGGCGGTTGAAGCTGCACGGGTTGAGAACGAGATAACCAGGGTTGTTCGCCTGTCCGCGGGCCGTCAGCCGGCGGGCCAGTGCGGCGGCCGCCTCATTCTGAATCTTGCTCAGCTCCTCGACGGCGGCAGTCGGCTCTCCCTCCAGCCGATCCTCCAGCCGCGACAGACTCGTTGTCAGCGGGAACGCCGTCCGCCGTCATGCGCCTCCGAGGCCGCGGTGCAGCGCCGCCAGCGACCAGGCCGTGTCGAGCCTGCCGACGGGCGCGGACCTGGCGGGCGAAGCCGCTGACCGGCTCGCGCCGCTCCGGCCCGACCGGCTGGCCTTCCGGCGGGTTGGCGCGTTCCACGAGATAATCGTCGCGGAAGTCGTCGGCCGACGACGCCGGCGTGTAATCGCCGGCCTGCACCTCGTTGAGGTACGCCGACAGCGTGGTCCATCGGCCCAGCACCGGCGCCAACCGCGTCAACTCCAGCCAGTCGTCGTACCACGGCCCCGCCGGCTTGCCGCGGTGCAGCAGGGCCAGCGTGGCCGCGTGGTCGTTCATGATGGTGCGGTGCAGGTGGTGGGCGAGATGGAAGTACGTCTGCGGCGAGTCGGCCGGCAGCGGCGTCCGCGTGAAGCACTGCACCTGCTTGCCGTCCGGCGACGGCCAGTTGACGACGACGGTGCGGTGGTGCGGAAGGACCGCTTCGTCGAAGGCCAGCAGCAGCGCCCGGCTGATGCCGACATTCTGGAGCAGCAAAGGCGTCTGCGGATGGAAGGCGAAGCGGCGCCGGCCGAAGACGCGCACCTCGCGGTCGAGCAGCTCCTTGGCGACGCTCCGCCCTTTGAGGAGGTTCCACATCTGCGATTCGAGCGGCAGCAGGGCGTCGTCGCGTTCCAGGTACGGGCCGCCGCACACGTCCACGAGATCGGCGGCGACGCGCTCGCGCAGGGCGGCGAGGCGTTCGGGCTGCTCGCGGCCAAGGCGTTCCAGCAGGGCGGCCGCAGGCGACGAGGTTGAGCGGCAGTCCCTTGTCGAAGGCGGCGGGCCAGGGTGCGTCGGGCTGAGCGTCGTCGAGCAGGGCGAGATCGACGACGTGGACGGCGGCCGAGTAGATCACGTCGCGGGCGGAGACGCAGCTTTTCGGCGGCGGCTTGCAGGACAACGGCGCGGGGCGTCGGCGTCGTCGCCGGCCAGGGCGGCGACGGCGTCCTGCACGTCCTTCCAGAAGCCGGCGGCGTCGATCATATTTTCATGCGACATCGCCTCGAACAGCGCTTCCATCATGGCGTGGCCGAAGCCGATGCCGAGGAACGGCGCCACGCGGGCGGGATCGAGGTCGAGGAGCGGGTCGGCGGCGCCATCCGTTCGGCGCGGGAGCGCGAAGCGCGTCCTTGAGGTTGCCGAGGGTGGCGTCACGGCCGTTATGGGCCTTGAAGGCGACGGCGCCGGCGGCCTGGACGCGGGCGTTCCAGTCGTCGGGCAGGAGGAGGGGCGGATGATCGGGCGTGGCGTAGACGCAGTTGGGGTGCGGCTGCTTCGTGGTCGTAGGGCGAGGCGACGCGCGGCGGCCCAGCGGCGCCGCGGAGGGCGGCGGGGTGCCAGAGCGCGGCGAGGCCGTTGAGGAAGGCGGCCACGTCCTCGTCGGCGAGGTAGAGCGATGTGGTGGGTCGGCAGCCGGTAGGGACTCAGCAGGATCAGCTCGTGTTGGCTCATGCTCTGGATTTAGCAGAGGGGAAGGGCAAAAGCCAGAGGACCGAAGAGGATACCGGCCGGCCGTCACTTCCCGGAGTGTCGGTCCTTGCGCCGCCAGCGCCGCGACGATGGCGCTCAGCGGCCGCGTGTTGAAAACGTCCGCCTTCGTCAACCAGCCGCGACGGGCCACGTCCACGCCGAAGCGATACAGCCCCAGGTCCGCCGTACTGTGAGCGTCCGGGTTGATGACGAGCGGCACGCCCAGCGCCCTGGCCCGTTTGCAGTGGACCCAGTCGAGGTCGAGCCGGGCGGGGTGCGCGTTGATCTCGACCATGACGCCGCTCTCAGCGCACGCCTGCAACACCGCCTCCAGATCGACCGGATAGCCCTCGCGCCGCAGCAGCAGACGGCCCGTGGCGTGGCCGAGCATGGTGACGGCCGAGTGACGAACCGCCCGCACAATGCGAGCCGTCATTTCCTCTCGGCTTTGTTGGAAATGACTGTGGACGCTGGCCACGACGTAGTCGAAGGTCGCCAGCAGCGCATCGTCGAAGTCGAGCCGGCCGTCGGCAAGGATGTCGCACTCCGTCCCCTTGAACAGCCGGAACCCTTTATAGTGCTTGTTGAGGGCGTCGATGGCCTCCTGCTGGCGGCGGACGCGCTCGGGGCTGAGGCCGTTGGCGACGGTGAGCGATTGCGAATGGTCCGCCAGGCCGAGATATTTGAGGCCGAGCGCCCGGGCGGCCTTCGCCATGTCTTCCAGCGTGTCGGCGCCGTCGCTCTCGGTCGTATGGCAGTGGAAGATGCCGGTGACGTCTCCGACCTCCACGAGGACGGGGACTTCGCCTTTCTCGGCGGCCTCGATCTCCCCGGTGTCTTCGCGCATCTCCGGCGGAATGTAGTCCAGATCCAGCGCCCGGTACAGCTCGGCCTCGTCGCGGCAGGCGGACGGGGTTGCGTCGGCGCCCGGAGGAGCGCTCAAGGCATACTCGTTGAGCCTGAGGCCGCGCGCTGAGCGCGGCGACGCATCTCGACGTTGTGTTCCTTGCTGCCGGTGAAGTAGTGAAGCGCGAAGGGGAACTGCTCCTCCTGGACCACGCGCAAATCCGCCTGGATCACGAAGCGATGGCCGTCCGACCCGGCGGCGATGGTGACGCTCGACTTCGTATCGCCGCGACCCAGCACCTGGGCCACGCCCGGCTGGCCGACGAAGCGGTCCATGATCGGCCCGGCGTCGTCGGCGCTGACGAGAATGTCGATATCCTTGATCGTTTCCTTGCGGCGGCGGAGGCTGCCGCAGACCTCAATGCGGCGCACGCCGGGAGCATCGCGCAGGGCGGCGAGCAGGGACAGGGCCACGGCCTCGGCTTGGTCGATGCGCACGCGGTCGGCCGTGCGCGCCAGGAACTCGACGCCTGCGAGGGCCTTTTGTTGCGTCTTGGCGCCGAAGCCCTTCAGCTGGGCGACGCGGCCGGCCTCGCAGGCGGCCTTGAGCTTGTCGAGGTCGTCCACGCCGAGCTGGTCGTAGAGGGCCTTGACCTTCTTCGGCCCCAGGCCGCCGACGCGCAGCATCTGCAGCAGTCCGGGCGGCGTCTTTTCGCGCAGCTTGTCGAGGAACGGCAATTTGCCCGTCGTGACGAGCGCGGTGATCTTGTCCCGGAGGGTCTCACCGACGCCGCGAATCTCGGTGAGCTTGCTGGCCGCGACCAGCTCGCCCAGATCGCCGTCAAGCTGTTCGATGGCGCGGGCGGCGTTGCGGTAAGCGTTACAGCGGAAGGCGTTTTCGCCTTGCAGTTCCAGCAGCGTGCCGATCTCGTCGAGGGCGGCGGCGACTTCTTCTTTGTGCATGGCGGAGGCACCGAAAGGGGAAACGAGAAGATTCCAGGGAAAGGGTAACAAAATCCGGGTTCGCCTGCACAGGTCGGATGGAAGGAACGGCGTTTGCACCATCGCTCGGAGTCCGCAGGGTCGGTAGGCCACCGGCCGTGGACATTTTGCCCTTTCCACCGGGAGGTCCATCATGGCGACGATCCCCCGAGGTCCGGGCGCCAACGCACGCCGGGCCGAGATGATGCGAAATGTTTGGGGCCATGTCGAGCGGCACGGCGGGTCTGTGCTGGGGCCGGTCTGGGCCTATTTGACGGCCCACCCCACTCTGACGCAGGGCGTCTATTACCTGCTGACGGGCTTGTGGCCATTGCTGGCCCTCGACAGCTTCCTGACGGTCACCGGCCCCAAAACCGATCTCTGGCTAGTGAAGGTGGTCGGTGCCGTCACGGCCGTCGTCGGCGCGACGCTTTGCTTATCCGCGTACCGGCGCCGCCTGGCGCTGGAAACCTTTGTCCTGGCCGTCGGTTGCGCATCCGTCTTCGCGCTGACGGAACTGATCTTCGTCCTGCAACGGACGATTTCCGCGATCTATTTGCTCGACATTGCCGCGGAGGTCGGCCTGCTGGCGCTGTGGGCCTACGCCTGGGGCAACGGCCGCCTCTCCTGGTCGGTCGATCGGCCGCCGTCGCTTCCGGTCGCCGCCCCGATGGCCAGTTCCCCGCCGTCGGCGTCGGTCGCTCCGAACGGCGTTCCCTATCGCTGAACGGTGCCTCATAAGGCTCACCACTCTTGTTCCGGCGGCCGCGTCGCGTAACATAACGATTCTTCGGGTCGAAGGATCGGGAGCGGGTAGAACAGACGAGGGAATTATGGTCGAACGACGAAGCGAGCTAGACCGCCGTTACCACCGCAAGCAGAAGATGGCCAAGCTCAAGGCGCGTCTGGCCGCAGCCAAGAGCGGCGGGGAAAAGGAAACGATTCTGAAGAAGATCCACGTCCTCAGTCCGTGGTGGACAGAGCCGGCGAAGTGAACACGCCGGCCCGGCGCTTGGTGGTATCTCCCTTTATCCTCGAAGTCCTATACGTCCTATGACGAACGATACCGGATTTCGCAGACGGCTCACATCGTCGCCGGATCGATGGCCGTGAGGCCTTCGGGGGCGTACCGAACGAAGTCCGCCGTGTTGAAGGTCAGGATGTGACCGACCCCATGAATCCGCATGACGGCGACGAGGTGCGCGTCGTGAACCTGAACGCCGGATACGCCGTAGGCGACGACGAGCCGCCGCCACTCCGTGTAGACTGTGGGGGAGGCAGGAAGGATCGGAAAGAGCTGTTCGATCCGACGGAGGCGGCGGTCGGCGGCGGTGGGAGCAAGTCCGAAGCCATTCCGAGCGAGGGGTCGCGTGGATACGTTCCAGAATTCCACGAAATTCTCGGGCGCGGCTCGCAACGTGTCCCCGAGCGCACGCAGTCGCCGAATAGCGGTGCGGACCACGGCTCGGAACGGATTGCCGCGGCGCCCGAAGGGAAGCAGGACGTTGGTGTCTACGAGGTAGTTCACCTATGGGTGGTCCTCGTAGATGTCTTCACGGGTTAGGATTCGATCCGCCGGCACGAT
Organism: uncultured Planctomycetaceae bacterium; assembly: GCA_963771935.1. Taxonomy (GTDB): domain Bacteria; phylum Planctomycetota; class Planctomycetia; order Gemmatales; family Gemmataceae; genus UBA4732. The sequence continues at coordinate 788,517 of CAVYVK010000003.1, forward strand.
GTCCTCGGGTCCGCCGTCCGCTTCCCATTCATCGGTCAGCTGGTCCGCCAGCGCCTCAAACTCGGCGTCGCTCAACGGCGGGGGAGGCCCTTCAGCAGCGCCGCAACCGTTGGGGCGAAGGCTTCGGCCAGCAGACGTTGCACCTCCGCCGCGTCGCCGCGGACAAGGGCGTCGCGCAACGGCCCTTCGAGGTGCGCCGGAAGCTCCAGTGTGATCGTCATCGCTGCTTCTCTCCTTGGCGGGGCGCCGACCGAAGTTATTTTACCCGACCGCCGGCAGTCATTTCGCCTCGTTCACCGCCCACTTCAAGACGCCGCCGGAAATGTCCTTCTTCAGCTTCACCTCGATCTTCAGCTCCCGCGTCGTCACCGACTCGAACGTCACCGTGTTGAACTGGTCCGGCGCCGTGTCGTAGGAAGCGGCGCCGGTCAGCTTCACCGGCTTCCACTCGTCGCCGTCGCGCCACAGCAATCGCCACTCGGCCGGCGTGCGGCACTGGCCGACGCTCGTGTCGTCGAACCAGTAGACCGAACAGCCGTCGATCTTCCGCGGCTTGCCGAAGCGATATGCGATCCATTCCTCCGTGCCGCGGTGATCCCACCATGTGTGCCGGTGGATGCTCTGGTCGTTGGATCTTTTCGGCGCCACGCCGTCGTTGACGGCGGCGAGAGTGTCGTTCTGCCAGACGTGCGACGCCCGGACGCGGACTCCGTTGGAAAGGACGCCGAGGTCGCCGGGCGGCTCGGCCAGTTCCGGCCGCTCCGGCAGCCATACCACCATCGGCCCCGGCTTGCGGTTGTCCCAGATGCAGTACGGAATAGCGACGAAGGAGGTCGTCTTCACGATCGGTTTGCCCTCGTCGTCCAGCCCCGTCACGGCCTGGGCCTCGCCCTTGACCACGACCACGCCGCCGAGCAGCTCCTTGTCGAATTCCGTCGTCAGCTTCGCGTCCTTCGGCAGCACAAGGTTGCGCACTTGGCCGTCGTTGTCCACCCCTTCGAGGCAATATACCACGGGGCCGCGCTGCAGCGCGACGCGGCCCTCGTCGGCCTGGACGTGCGGGTCGGCGTAGACGCGCTGGACCGGCATCGGCAAACTCAGCCGCACCACGTCGCCGGACTTCCAGGTTCGCGCGATTTTCAGATAACCTTTCTCCGCCTTGAGGCCGGACAGCTTCTCGCCGTTGACCGTCACGGCCGGCTCGCCGTCGCACCAGCCGGGCACGCGCAGGTGCAGATCGAACGCGAAGCTCTTGGCCGGCTCGACTGTGAGCTGCACGTCGCCTTCCCAGGGATATTTCGTCTCCTCTTTCAGCTTGACCTTGCCGGAGGGCAGCGTCAGCTCCGCGTCGTTGCCGATGTAGAGGACGGTCCAGACGGCGTCGCCCTTTTGGGCGTAAACGCGCTCCCCCATGGCGGGGATGTAGCGGACGATGTTGGTCGGGCAGCAGGACGTGCCGAACCAGGGGACGCGATGATGGCCGCCGGTGCTGCCGAGCGGGTTCTCGTAGAAGAAGCGGTCGCCGCTGAGCGAAACGCCGGAAATCAGGCCGTTATAGGCCTCGCGCTCCAGCACGTCGGCGTACTTGCCGTCGCCGCTCATCAGGAACAGGCGGTGGTTCCACAAGCCCATGCCGACGGCGGCGCACGTCTCGCAGTAGGCCGTGTCGTTGGGCAGGTCGTAGGGGACGGTGAAGCCCTCGTTGGACGCCGACGGCCCGATGCCGCCGGTGAGGTACATCTTGCGCTCCGTCACGTCGTGCCAGATTTTGTCCATCGCGGTGAGCAGGCCGTCGTCGCCGGTGATGGCCGCGGCGTCGGCCATCGCGCAGTAGAGGTACATCGCCCGCACCGCGTGGCCGACCACCTCCGTCTGTTCGCGGATCGGCTTCATGTCCTGGGCGTACTCGCCGAACAGCTTGCGGCCGTCGGCCCGGCCGCGCTGGTCGAGGAAGAACAGCGCCAATTTGAGGTAGCGTTCCTCCTTTGTAGCGCGGTACAGCTTGATGAGGGCCAGCTCGATCTCCTCGTGTCCGCTGGCCTCATGCCGCTTGTCGGGGCCGAAGATCGAGTCGATGTGGTCGGCCAGCTTGCGGGCGACCTTGAGCAGCTTGTCCTTGCCGGTGGCCTGCTGATAGGCGACGGCCGCCTCGATGAGATGGCCGGCGCAGTACAGTTCGTGGCTGTATTGCTCGTTCTTCCAGCGATTTTGCGGCTCGACGAGGGTGAAATAGGTGTCGAGGTAGCCGTCGGGCTGCTGGGCGGCGGCGATGAGGTCGATGATCGCGTCGGCCCGCTTCTCAAGATCGGGGTCGCGCTTGTCGGCCAGGGTGTAGGCGACGCCTTCCAGCACCTTGTACACGTCGGAGTCGTTGTAGAGCGCTCCCTCATGCTTGCCTTTCTCCAGGCCGGCGGCGATCGCAAAATTCTTGATGCGGCCGGTGATCTCGCACTGGTGCAGGTTCGCCTCGACGGTGGACGTGCGATTGGTGCGCAGCCGCTGGCCCCAAAAGTCATCGTCGATGTGGACATTGGGAAACGGCACGGGCGTCAGCGGTTCCGGCCTGGCGGCGACAGCGGGGCGGGCCGCAACGAGGGCGACGAGACAGGGGAACAACCAGTGGGGGGACATGCTCATGCTCCTCATAGCGTCTGAAAAGGCGGAAGGCAGGCTCGTGAGCCGTCGGGTGTGGATGAATTATCGCCGGGTCGCGCGGCCGCTGCAAGGGCCGGATGGAATTCCTCGGAAGAGCATCCGCCGCTCCGGATTTGGTTAGCCCCGTCCCCGCCGACCCGATACGAGTACACATATCGTCCCCCGCGCCCGCCCTCGACTATTTTCAGCGGGGAAGCCGGGGCAAGCGCGTCGAGACCGATCAGCGGCCAAGGCTGGGCGTTGCGGCGTTCATGGACCGCCATTGTCCGCCTGTCCCGCCAACATTCTTCCGTCACCAAAACGGATTGGCGGGCTGATGTCGCATCGATGCAAGGGTTTGCGTTCCGCCCGCCAACCCGCCAAGCCAGGCGGGCGCCAGACGGCGCGGCGACGGGCACAGACGTGGTGCGGCACAAGCAGAGCGGCGAGCGGGTTTCGGCGGATGGGGGATGCGGCATGATGCACCTTGGCGTTCCGGAGACGCGGGGAGCATCGACTGTACCATGCGGAGAGGGTGTCTGGGCAGGGGAAGACGTGCAGGCAATGAGCGCCTATGGGAGTCTTTGAGTCTTGGATCGCCGGAGAACCATTTTGCGTTCAAACGGATGAGCGACTATAATCCGGGAGGGAAAGGGCTGCGATTAATCGCCTGACTCGCAGCGGAGCACGTGCAATGGCTACAACTCCTGTCAAGCCGACGCCGCCAACGCCGGCGGAAACGGTGGAGGAACGCTTCCGCCGCCTGGCCGCCGCCTGGCACAAGGACACGGACTACCTGTCCTCGATGGAGGATGCGGAAGTCCATCCGGCCTACCAGGAGATCATCCGCCTGGGGCCGGAAGTCGTGCCGCTGCTCTTGCGCAACCTCGCGGAGAACCACACGCACTGGTTCGCCGCCCTGAAAGCGATCACCGGCGCGTGGCCGGCGCCGGCGCCGGCAGCCGGCGACATCCCGAGAATGGCGGAAGCGTGGCTCCGCTGGGCCAAGGACAACGGCTACCGATGGTGACGCCGCTTGAAGAAGCGTTCCCCGGCCTGGCCAAGAGCGGCTACCAGGTAACCAGCCCACGGGCCAGCGACTATAACTGCATCGCCTGGGCCGTCGGTGAGACCCGCGCCTGGTGGTGGCCGGGCCGGGATGTTGAGCGGGAATACTGGCCGCCCGGCGTGCCGCGCGAGCGAACACGGGACGCCTTCGTGGCGGCCTTCATTTCTCTCGGCTACGCGATTTGCGAGGGCGAAGGTCCGGAAGCAGGTTGCGAGAGGGTTGCCCTGTTCGAGGACGCGGACGGCAGGCCGACGCACGCCGCCCGGCAGCTGCCAAGCGGCCGTTGGACCAGCAAGCTCGGCACGGCGGAGGACATCGAACACGGGTTGCGCGACCTGGAGGGGGCGATTTATGGGACCGTGGCGCTTGTCATGAGGCGGGCGGCGCCGCCGGTGGAGAAGGAATAGGGCACAAAAGGGAGATTTGTCATCTCAGAAATGGCGAACGTCCCCTTTTCCTGCTCCCAATGTAGGGGGCAAACAGATGGCGATGACCGACCTCAGCATCGACCGGATCGTATGCGTGGACTGGGGGAAGGAACTCGGCAAGCGGCGCGCATGGGTAGCGGAGGTGGAGGCCCGGTGCGTCCGCAAGTTAGAAGGAGACCGATGGACCCTGGCCAACGTACTCGCGGCTTCGCGGCGCCTTGACGGTCGCATCATCGTCGCCATCGACGCCGTACTGGGCATTCCGGCGGGATACCTCGAACGGCTTCAGGCATGGGCGGCCGACTGGCGCGATGTGAACGGCTTCCTTTCGTGGATGCACCGCGCGGCTGCGACGCCCCAGTTCTTCGTCGAGTCCCGCGACGCCGCGAACTGGCGATACGACCAGCCGTTCATCGCGGTCCCAAAGGGCGCTGGCTCGCTCGGCGCCTTCTGGATCCGCTCAGGCGGCCGGCTTCTGCGGAGAATCGAGGAGGAGACGGGCGCGAAGTCGTTGTTCATCGTTTCCGGCATTCCGGGCACGGTCGGTTCCGGCACGCGGGCGCTTTGGCAGGAACTCACACCGCTCATTCTGCCGGGACGCGACTTCGGCGTCTGGCCTTTCGAGGCTCCTCTCGCCGCGCTTCTCGACAAGCATCCTGTGGCTATATCTTCCGCGGCTCGCGCGGCGGGTGGGATCCCCACGTCGCGGCGGTCCACATGCATCCTGATTGGCATCCTGAGATCCTGGACGCCGAAAGCCGGAAGGCGGCATTCAAGGCGGAGTTCCCGGGTTGGTTCGGACCAGTCAGCCAATAACGACCGGCCGCGGAAAGTTCTCGTCGGCAAGGAGGGCGGCCATGATTCACGCCACCGGACGGTTCTGGGCGATGCGGCGGTCGATCCGCTCTGGATGACGTCGATGTTCCTCCCGGATCGCGTCCAGCCGCGCCTGTTCCAGCGGCGGATCGAAGGCGTCGCGGATCAGGTCGTCGGTCAAGCCGATCAGCCGTGCGCAGACCACTGCCCAGGCTTTGTCTGGCAAACCATCTTCGCCCCGGAGGGGCGGCGGTCTATAGCCAGGGGTGAAACCCCTGGGGAAAAGGCCGGCCCATCGATGGCTTTCACAGCCCCGGAGGGGCGGCGGTGGTTCGGCTCACCGCCGCCCCTCCGGGGCGGAAATGCGGGAGCGCTGGCACGTCTCTCTCTCCAGGGGTTTCACCCCTGGCTATTCACCCCGCCCTTCCGGGGCGGAAATCCAATGGCCAGACAGAGCCCAGGCCGGCATGGGCGCGCCCGGTTCATGGTCAGCCGCGACGATGTTTTGCCAAACCGCCTGCTCAATCTCCAGCGGGTTGCGGCGGGAATAGTCCCACGCGGCGTCCAGGTCGGCCGGCGTCAACCCTGGATCGTCGTCCAGCAGGGCGGCGTCGGTGCGCCCCCGGCGGCGGAGGTAAACCGGCAACCAGACCATGATCCGCGTGCCGTGAATGCAGGTTTCGCCCCCACATACGCCAGGGGTCGAGGTAATTCGGCTCGCGGTTGCAGCGCTGGCGGCGGTCAGGGGCTGTTCCTCCTTCGAGTCTGCTCCCACCGCATTCTATCGGTTCGCCCGACTTGCCCGTCGTTCCAACCAGGGTCGAACACGAACGAGCTGCGACTCGGCGGGCGCCGATCCCCGGAATTGGTTTGCCCCGTCCCCGGCGATTTGGTAGGACTGAACGTACCCCCCGCGCCCGCCCTCGCCCTCTCGCCGGTTGGTTTCGCTCACGAGGCCGTCCCGCCATGAACGCCTTCGGCCGCTCCATCGCCATTTCGTTCTTGATCCTCCTCCCTGTCGCCGGCCGAGCCCAGTTCGTCGAAACCACCGTCGATCCCGCCGCCGTCGCGCTGCGCGGCCCCGGCGCCGTTTACACCCTGCTCGTCACCGGCCGCACCGCCGATGGCCGGCTCGTGGATCGCACCCGCGACGCCCATTTCCGCTCCCTCGATCCGAAGGCGGCGGTCGTCTCGCCGGCCGGCGTCGTCCGCGCTGTCGGCGACGGCCAAACCACGGTCGTCGCCGAGATCGACGGCAAACCCCTGAATATCGCCGTGTCAACCGTCGATGCGACAGGGCCGCACCAGTTTAACTTCGAGAACGACGTCGAGCCGATTCTGAGCCGCTACGGCTGCAACTCGGCCGGCTGCCACGGCAAGGCGGAAGGGCAAAACGGATTCAAATTATCGGTGTTCGGTTTCGACCCCGCGGCCGACTACGCCGCCCTGGTCAAGGAGGCGCGGGGTCGCCGCGTCTTTCCGGCCGCCCCGGAATACAGCCTCGTCCTGCGCAAGATCTCAGGGCGCATCGCCCACGGCGGCGGCGTGCGCATCCCTGCTGACTCCGCGGACTATGAGACGCTGCGCGGCTGGATCGCGGCCGGCGTCCCCTTCGGCCGGGCGACCGACCCCAGGGCGGTCGCCGTCCGCGTCGAGCCGGCTGAGCGCGTCCTGACTCCGCGAGGCAAGCAGCAGCTCCGCGTCATCGCCCGCTACTCCGACGGCCGCGAGGCCGATGTGACGGCCCTGGCCAAGTTCCTGTCCAACAACGACGGCCTGGCGTCGGTGGACGCGGACGGCCTTGTCACGGCCGGCGACGCCCCCGGCGAGGCGGCGGTCATGGCTGGCTTCATGAATCAGGTCGATATCTTCCGGGTCGTGGTCCCCCGAGCCGAGCATATCGACCATTACCCCTCCATCCCGGAGAACAATTTCATCGACGGGTTGGTGTTCGCCAAGCTGCGCAAGCTGAACATCGTCCCGTCCGACCTGGCCGACGACGCCGACTACCTGCGCCGCGTCTATCTCGACGTGATCGGCACGCTGCCGACCGCCGACGAGGCGCGGCGCTTCCTCGACGACCGCCGGCTGGACAAACGCGCCCGCCTGGTGGACGAACTGCTGGAACGGCCGGAATACGCGGACTACTGGGCGTTGCAATGGAGCGATTTGCTGCGCGTGGACCGGCAGGCGTTGGGGTCGAAGCGCGCCTACGCCTATTACCAGTGGATTCACGAGTCGATGGCGGCGAACCAGCCGTTCGACGAGTTCGCCCGCGCCATCGTGACGGCGGACGGCCCGCTCGGCGAGGACGCCCCGGCCAACTTCTACAAGGTCGTGACCCGGCCCGGCGACGAGGCCGGCACGCTGTCGCAGGTGTTCCTGGGCGTGCGCATCGGCTGCGCCGAGTGCCACCACCATCCGTTCGACCGTTGGAGCACGGCCGACTATTACAGCATGACGGCGTACTTTTCAGGAGTGTCGTTGAAGCCGATCGGCCGTGACGAGGCCGTGTTCGCGGACGGCGTGCCGGAGGCGCGGAACCCGCGCACCGGCGAGGAGTATTTCGCGCATCCGCTGGGCGAGCCGGCGCCGGCGAAGGCGCCGGAACCGGGCGATCGGCGCGCCGCGCTGGCCGACTGGCTGACACGGCCGGCCAATCCGTTCTTCGCCCGCAATCTCGCCAACCGCGTCTGGGCGCACTTCCTCGGCCGCGGCCTGGTCGAGCCGGTGGACGACGTGCGCGCCACCAACCCGCCGACCAATCCCGAACTGCTGGACGCGCTGGCGAAATGCGTCATCGACAACAAATACGATGTCAAAGCACTGATTCGCACCATCACGGCGTCGCGCGTCTACCAGCTGTCGTCCAAACCGAACGCCACCAACGAGCGGGACGAGCAGAACTACTCGCGGGCCATGTTCAAGCGGATACAGGCTGAGGTGCTGCTGGACATGGTGTGCCAGACGACTGGAGTGGGCGAGCGCTTCGACGGGGCGCCGGCCGGGACGCGGGCGATCCAGCTGTGGGACAGCAAGGCGTCGCACTACTTCCTCAAGGTGTTCGGCCGGCCGGCGCGGGTGAGCGCCTGCGAATGCGAGCGGCGGAAGGAGCCAAGCACGGCCCAGGTGCTGCACCTGCTCAACGCACCGGAGATTCAGACGAAGCTGGAGCATGACGCGGGCTACGTGGCGAAGTTGGCCAAGCGCGAGGGCGGCGACGATTCGCTGGCGGAGGACCTGTATCTGACCTTCTACAGCCGCCGGCCGACCGACGAGGAACGTGGAAATGCGGTCGCGTATATCCATAAGGCGAAGGATCGGCGGGCGGCGGTGGAAGATTTGGCGTGGTCGCTGATGAACTCGCTGGAGTTTGTGTTCAACCACTAGCCGGAGGGGCTATGGCCGACCACGACCAGCGGTTCAAGACCCTGTTGCAGGAATTCTTCGCCGAGTTCGTGCAACTGTTCTTCCCCGACTGGGCGGATCGTTTCGATTTCTCCGGGCTGGAATGGCTCAACGCCGAGGTCTTCCCCGACCCCCCGCAGGGAGAGCGGCGTTACCTCGATCTGGTCGCGCAGCTGCCAACGCGGCAAGTCGTGCCGGCGATGCGGCCGGGCGAAGATGACGCCTGGATCGCCCTGCTGCACGTGGAGATCGAGTGGCCGGATGCCGTGGCGCCACTGCGGCCGCGGATGTTCGATTACTACTGGGCCTTGCGGTCGCGCTACCGCCGGCCGGTACTGCCGATCGGCCTGTATCTCCGCGTTGGGCTGGACGGAGTGGGCTGGGACGTTTTTGAGGAGTCCTTTTGGGAGCGGCGTCTGGTACACTTTGCAGTATGCGTACGTCGGGCTGCCGGCGCTGGACGCCGAGCGCTACGTGGAAGGGAACAATTGGCTGGGCGTGGCCCTGGCGGCGCTGATGCGGATCCCGGAAGAGCGGCGGGCTTGGCTGAAGGCGGAGGCCTTGCGGCGGCTGATCGCCTGCCCGGAAATCCGATGCGGCGGTTTCTGCTATGCGAGGTGGTGCAGGCGTACCTGCCGCTGGAGGGGCCGCAGCTGGAGGAATTCAACCACCTGCTGATGACGGAGAAGTATATGGCGGGTCTAAAAACGCAATTGACGTGGGCGGAAGAAGCCGAACTGAAAGCGCTGCGCCGGGTGGCGAAAGGGCAACTCGAAAAGAAGTTCGGCGAACTCAGCCCTCCGAGTCTGGCGCGCCTGAATTCCATGGCTAGCGACCGCCTGGAAGAACTGCTCATGGCCATAGTAGACGCCCGCTCGATGGCAGAGTTGGGTCTGGGCAACGACCCGCCGGCGTAAGCCTGGCCGCTGAAACGCACAATGTTCCGCTGGAACGATCTCTTGGGGGGCAAACAATGAGTCGTTCGATCCGATTCTGCGACGGCGTCGCCCGCCGCGACTTCCTGCGCCTGGGGACCGCCGGCGTCTTCGGCCTCGGCCTGACGCTGCCGGAGCTGCTGGCGCGGCAGGCCCGCGCCGCCGAGGCCGGCAAGCCGACGAAGGATGTCTCGCTCATCTTCCTTTTCCTGCACGGCGGCCTCAGCCACATGGATTCGTGGGACCTCAAGCCGGACGCCCCGGCCGAGTTCCGCGGCGATTTCCATCCCATCGACACGAACGTCCCCGGCGTCCGTATTAGCGAACACCTGCCGCGCACGGCGAAGCAGATGGACAAGATCGCCCTTATCCGCTCCTTCCGCCACCACAATTCCGACCACGGCCCGGCCGATCACTACATCCTGACCGGCTACTTTCCGACGGCCGGCTTCAACCCGACGCTCAGCCCTAACAACCAACGGCCGGCCCACGGCGCCGTCGTCGCTCGCACCCTGGGGCCGCGGATCCGTGCCGCCCTACGTCTGCCTGCCCAAGCTGCATCCCAGCGCCGGCTCGGCCTACCTGGGGCCGACCGCCGCCCCCTTCGTCATCGACGCCGACCCCAACGCCCCTGATTTCGCCGTGCCCGATCTCGCGCCGCCGGCCGTCGTCGATGCATCGCGGCTCGACGCCCGCCGGGAGCTGCTGGCCCGCGTGGACCGCTTTCAGAAGGCCGCCGAGGCCCGCGCCAACCACGACGCCCAGGCCGTCAGCGTCTTCCAACAGAAGGCGTTCGAGCTGATGACCTCGCCGGAAGCGAAGAAGGCCTTCGATATCCACGCCGAAGACGACGCCCTCCGCGACGAGTACGGCCGCAACACGCTCGGCCAATCGTGCCTCATGGCGCGGCGGCTGGTCCAGGCCGGCGTCCGCTGCGTCACCATCGACCACAGCAACTGGGACACGCACGACGCCAACTTCCGCGTACTCAAGGAACAGCTGCTTCCGAAGCTGGACGCCGGCCTGGCCACGCTGTTCCGCGACCTGGCCGACCGCGGAATGCTCGACTCCACGCTGGTCGTCGTCACCGGCGAGTTCGGCCGGACGCCGCGCATCAACAAAAACGCCGGCCGCGACCACTGGGGCACGGCTTTCACCGTGGCCCTGGGCGGCGGCGGCGTCCGGGGCGGCCGCGTCGTCGGCAAGACGGACGCCCGCGCCGAGAAGCCGGCCGACGCCCCGTGCGGCCCGGAAGACCTGGCGGCGACGCTGTACCACTGCCTCGGCATCGACCCCGATGAGGAGTTCTATACTCCCGAAGGCCGGCCTGTGAAGATCGTGAACAACGGCCGGGTCATCCAGTCGTTGCTTTAAAACGAAGATTCACCACAAAGACACAAAGAACACAAAGAAGACAAATACAGGGCCAGAAGCATGTTCCCTCCCCCGCTTCCCTTTGGTCGCCTTGGATTGCTTTGTCTTTCTTCTTTGTGTTCTTTGTGTCTTTGTGGTGAATCTTCTTTGGCCGAGCCGCCCGTGGCGTCGTACCTCTTCCCGGCCGGTGGGCGGCGCGGCGCGACTGTGGACCTTCACGTCGGCGGCCTCTTCCTGAACAAGGACGCCTGCTGGGAACTGCTCGGACGCGGTGTCGCCCTCACCTCGCCGCACCTGGGGCCGGCATCCACGCTCTGGTTCGAGGGGCCGATGCTGCCGCTGCCGGAATCGCAGGCCGCGGAAGATTACCCGAAGGACACGGCCGCCCGCGTCACGATCGCCTCCGACGCCGCCCTCGGCATCCGCCGCGGCCGCGTCTGGACCGCACAGGGCGCCGCCTCCGGCCTCGCCTTCGTCGTCGGCGACCTCCCCGAAATCGTCGAACAGGAGATCGACGGCGACCCTGTGCCGGTGGACGTGCAGCTCCCCGTCACCATCAACGGCCGCATCTTCCCGCATCAGGACGTGGATGTGTGGACTTTTCCGCTCCACAAAGGACAAAACATCGCCTGTGAGGTCTGCGCCGCACGGCTCGGCTCGCCGCTGGATTCTTACCTCGAAGCGATCGGCCCCGACGGCCGGGTCGTCGCCGCGAACGACGACGCGTTCGGCGCCGACTCGTTCCTCCGATTCACGGCGGCGACGGACGGCAAGTACGGCGTCCGCATCCGCGATGCCAACGGCCGCGGCGGCCCCGCCTACGTATATCGCTTAACTCTTACATCTGATCCCTGTGTCGAGCGCGTCTTCCCGCTCGGCGGTCGGCGCGGCGAAACGACGCGCTTCACTCTGTACGGCCAGGGCGTTCCGACCGATCCGGTCGAGGTGAAGCTGCCTGCCGATGGTTCGCGCGACTGCGCCTGCCGCTTCGTCGGCGCTGACGGCAAGCCGGCGAACCCCGTACTTCTCGACCTCGACGACCTGCCGGAAGTCGTCGAGAGGGAGCCGAACGACCAGCCGGCCCAGGCGGCGAAAGCGCCCGTACCGTGCGTCCTGAATGGCCGCATCGACAAGCCGGGCGACGTAGATTACTGGAGTTTCCAGGCGAAGAAAGGCGAAAGCATTGTACTGGAGTTGCGAGCGCAGCAGCTCGGCTCGCCGCTGCACGGCGTGCTGACGATTTGCGATTCGCAGGGCAAGGAGCTGGCGCGGGCCGAGGCCGCGCCGACGCAGCTTGATCCCATGCTGACGTTCGCGCCGCCGGCCGACGGCGCCTACTGCGTCCGCATCGCCGACCGCTTCCATACGCGGGGCGGCCCGGAATTCGCCTACCGGCTTCGCCTGGGGCCGCCGACGCCCGGCTTTCAGCTGCAACTGGCGGCGGACGTCGTTACGCTACCGCGCACCGGCCAGGCCAAGCTCAAGGCCACGGCCGAACGCCTCGGCGGCTTCAACGAGCCGATCGCGCTGACCATTGACGGACTTCCCGCAGGCGTAAAGGCGGCGAACGTCGTCATCCCCGCGGGGCAAGCCGCCGTGGAAATCACGTTCACGGCCGATGCGACGGCGGCCATCGACGTGAGCCGGCTGACGATCCGCGGCGAGGGCAATACGAAAGACGGCAAATCGCTCCATGCGACCGCCGTGCTGCCGTCGCCGCGCGGCCAGCCGGAAACCGACACGGTGCTGCTGGCCGTGGCCCTCCCGACGCCGTTCAAGATCGTCGGGGATTACGAATCGACGCAGTCGCCGCGCGGCTCGGTTCGCCGTCGTCATTACCGGATCGAGCGCGGCGGCTACGACGGTCCGATTGAAGTGAGCCTGTCCGACCGCCAGGCGCGGCACCTCCAGGGCGTCCACGGGCCGACGGTCGTCGTGCCGGCCGGCGTCAGCGAATTCGACTACGCGGTGGAACTGCCGCCGTGGATGGAGCTGGGCCGCACCTCGCGCACCTGCGTCATGGGCGTCGGCGTCGTCAAGGACGGCAGTGCCGAGCGCTATGTCAGCTACAGCTCGGTCCAGCAGAACGACCAGATCATCGCCGTGGTGGAGGCCGGCCGGCTCGGCGTGGAAGTCGAGAAGACGGCGCTGGCGGCCGGCCGGGGCAAGAGCGCCGCCGTGCCGGTGAAAGTGAGCCGTGGTCGCGGACTTACGGGGCCGGTCAAGGTGGAATTGATCCTGCCGGCGCACCTGCGTGGCGTGTCGGCCGAGCCGATCATCATACCGGCGGATCAGGCGAACGGAACGCTGACGGTGCGATTCGCCGACGCGCCGGGGCCGTTCAACATGCCGCTCACGGTGCGGGCGACGCTGACCGACGGCGACCCGGTCGTGGCGGAAACGAAGTTGGAGATCGATCCCGAATAGGCGGAGGATCGAACGATGTTCATGCGAAGACGGCCGACGGTGTTCGGCGCGGCGCTGCTGGCGGTGGGAATGATCTCGTCTCTGGCCGGGGGCGACGACCGATCGACCAAGGGGGAGCCTCCGATTTGCGGCCGCTGGGCCCTGACCGTGCAGGGGTCGCAGGGGGATTATCCTTCCTGGCTGGAGGTCCGGCTGTCCGGGCGCACCACGCTCGTCGGCTCGTTCGTCGGCCGATTCGGCAGCGCCCGGCCGATCTCGCGCGTCGAGTTCGCCGACGGCCGCGTCCACTTCGCCCTTCCGCCTCAGTGGGAATCGCGCAAGGACGACCTGGACTTCGAGGGCAAACTTGAAGGCGACGCCCTCCACGGCGAGACGACGGACGACGCGGGCAAGCGCGTCGCCTGGACCGCTCGCCGCGCCCCGTCGCTGGAGCGGTCGAAGCCGCCGACCTGGGCCGATCCGGTGGAGTTGTTCGACGGCAAGGACCTGGCCGGGTGGAAGCCGCGCTCCGCCGACGTCAAGAGCCGATGGGAAGTGCGCGACGGTTTGCTGACGAACACGGCGGCCAGCGTCGATCTCGTCAGCGAGCGGAAGTTCACGGACTTCCAGCTGCACGCGGAGTTCCGTTACCCCGCCGGCAGCAACAGCGGCATTTATCTCCGCGGCCGGTATGAAGTGCAGATCGAGGACGATTACGGCGAGGCGCCGGACAGCCACCGCATCGGCGGCGTCTACGGCTTCCTGACGCCGTCGGTCAACGCCGCGAAGAAGGCGGGCGAGTGGCAGACGCTCGACATTACGCTGGTGGGCCGCACGGTGACGGTGCTGCTGAACGGCGAGCGGATCATCGACCGGCAGGTCATCCCCGGCGTGACCGGCGGCGCGCTGGACAGCGACGAGGGAAGTCCGGGGCCGATCCTCTTGCAGGGCGACCACGGGCCGATCGATTTCCGCCGTGTGACGCTGACGCCGGGGAAGTGAGACTCGGTTCCCCAAGGGAACAGGCACGACGGACACACCTGTGTTTCGATGACCGCAGAAACGATTCTTATCCCCAAGGAGCCGTGGATGGTCAAGTATAAGCATGAGTGATGGCGCTGCGGTCCTATGTGCGCCGACCGGCCGCCGTCGGCAAGGGCGGTGCGCCAGATGGCGCAAGGGTTGGCGCACCGTAAGTTGTTGGCGGGCTTGAGTTTTTTGGGCTTGCGCCATTGCGCCAAAGGGAACGCTTCCCCCAGGAAAACCGCGGGCGGCGGGCAGGGCTCCCTCGGCGACTCGGCGCACGCCGTCTGCTTGTGCCACGGCGGTGAGGCCAGCGGAAGAGCTACAGAACAGCAATAGGGATGGAAGGTACATGGCTGGTTTGGTTGGCGTTTCGCTTGGCGCAAACGGCGATCAGGGCGCACGCGGCCCGCAGCTGCGGGGACCACCCACCGCCTGCGCTCCTGCGCCGATGGCCGTGATCGTCCAATCGGCGCACGCGGCCCGCAGCTGCGGGGACCACCCACCGACCGTGAGCGGCGCGGCGGTTTGTGCTGGACTAGTGTACTTTATACCACTGCCAATGGGTAGTCCAAAATGAGAAACGCCCGTCTCGATTTTGCGGGCGGTAGGAGCGAGGCCGCCCAATTGCGCCAAGGGGGCAAATGACGGCGCTTGGGCACGAATGCGGAGTCAACGAGAGGCACTGGCAAGCACTTCCGATAGGCCTATTCCGACCAGTTCTCGACCCGCAAGCCTGGAAGTTGCTCGAAGTCGCGGCGGCATGCGAGCCTGTCGTTCAGCTGAACGGCGCGCTTGTTGTCCGGGTACTTGAGCAGTGTGAGTTGATAGGTGTCGAGAAGGATCATTCCGGCACCCGGCTCCTGCTGAGCCTGGGAGCGCCCGGCTTCGCGGATCTTCCGCCCCTCTTCATCGACTTGCCGCATGAAATCGCTGCCGGCGAACATGCCGACCACGCCACGCCAGGCGTTCTTTTCGCGCCGGGGAGGCTTGAGGTCGAGAGCGTGTTCGAGCGCCTCTGGTCTGCTCCCCAAAAACTGGTCCAGGTGGTCTGAGAGTCTCTGAGGCCCGTTGGGGCCAGGAGACGAACCATGAAGCGACACACGGCTGAGGAGGTCATCGCCAAGTTGCGCCAGGCCGAGGCCGACCTGGCGCAGGGCCTGAATATCGCCCAGGTCTGCCAGCGTCTCGGCGTCAGCGAGCAGACCCTCCACCGCTGGCGCAACCAGTACGGCGGCCTCAAGCAAGACGAAGCCAAGCGGCTCAAGGAGCTGGAGACCGAGAACGCCCGGCTGAAGCGCCTCGTCGCCGAACTGGCCCTGGACAAGCAGATGCTCCAGGAGGTCACCCAAAAAAAGGGGTGACCGGCCAGCAACGGCGGCAGGCGGTGCGCTTCCTCCAGGAGCGCTTCGGCGTCTCCGAGCGCCGCGCCTGCCGGGTGCTGGGGCAGCAGCGCTCGACGCAGCGGCAGCTGCCGAGGAAAGCCCCCCAGGAGGAAGGGCGGCTGGTGGCGCGGATGCTGGAGTTGGTGCGGAAGCACCCGCGCTTCGGCTACCGGCGGATCTGGGCCTTGCTGCGGCGGGACGGCTGGCGGGTCCACCGCAAGCGGGTCCACCGGCTCTGGAGGCGACAGGGGCTGAAAGTGCCGCGAAAGCAGCGGAAAAAGCGGCGGCTGGGCAGCAGCGCCAACAGTTGCGTGCGCCGGCCGGCGGAGTACCAGGACCACGTCTGGGCGTGGGACTTCTTGCACGACCGGACCACGGACGGAAAGGTCATTGAAGTGGTTCACGCTGGTGGACGAGTACACACGCGAGTGCGTGGCCCTGGAGGTGGAGCGGGGGATGACGGCCCAGGCGGTGGTCGCTGTGCTGGCGTGCGTTGTGCGTGTGCGCGGGCGCCGGCGCACATCCGCAGCGACAACGGCCCGGAATTCATCGCCCAGGCCATCCGGGCGTGGGCGGCCGGCGCGGGCCGGGAGACGCTGTACATCGCGCCGGGCGACCTTGGGAGAACGGCTACGCGGAGTCGTTCAACAGTAAGGTGCGGGACGAGTTGCTGAACGCAGAGGAGTTCGGCAGCCTGCTGGAGGCGAAGGTGCTGGCGAAGGAGTGGCGGCGGGACTACAACCATGTCCGACCTCACAGCTCGCTGGGGTATCGGACGTCGGCGGAGTACGGGGCGATGGTTCCTCGGGCCGACTCCGCTTCGCTACGCCGGCCCGAGGAACCATCCATAACGGTTGATCCGACTCTCACAGCGCCTGGACCATAAATCGGGGGCAAGTCAAGAGGGGTTCGGCGGATAGCTCGAAAGCTGGTCCAGAGCGGGGCGATTTCCGGGAAAATGGCAGAGGAGTTGTTCAAAGCCTAGTCGTCACACTGGACAACAAGCCGGGGCAGCCCCGGCTTTTTTCATGCGCCCTACTCCCTTGATGACATGCGAATCGTCATCACGGGCGGGACGGGCTTCGTCGGCCAGGCCGTTGCCGAACTCTACCTGAAGGCCGGACACGCCGTCTTCGTCACCGGCCACGAAGCTCCGGTTCCGGAGGCCGACTACCTGGGCCGTGGCGGACAACCGGGGCCGATATACGCTGGTGCATTTCTGGGCGAGCTGGTGTGGGTCTTGCGAGCAGCAGCTGCCGGCGCTGCGGCGGCTGCAAGAACGCTTCGCCTCCCACGGCCTGGCCGTCCTCAGCCTTTCGCTCGACGACGACGCCGCGGCATGGAAGGCGGCGCTGAAGCGGCTCGATCTGGCCTGGCCACAGGGCCGGCTGGACGCAGCCGACAGCGCCGGCGTTTCCAGCGTGCCCGAATACTGGCTGCTCGACGCCGACGGCAAAATCGTGAGCAAGGTTTACGACCCCGATGAACTCGCCGCGAACCTCGCCGACCGGCTGAAGTGAGCGAAGACGCCGCTTCTCCCCGTTCGCCCTCCCCTACCAGCCTCGAGCGCCAGCGAGGGGATACGCTCCCCCTCGCTGGCGCTCGGGGCTGGTAGGGAATCCGCTTCTAGGCCGGCGGCTCCCGGCGCTTCTTCTTGCGGACGCGGCGCGGCGTGTCGCAGGCGGAGCAGGTCGTCGCGGATTCATCGTTTTGCGTATCGCAATTGCGGCAAATCCATCCCACTATGGCCCCCTCGGCCTGGGCCTGCCAATCCTGGTCCAGCTCCAACGGCTCATTGGCGGCCAGGACTTCCGCCGCCTGCTCGGCCTGCGACGCCGCCACGTACAGGCGGATCGGGGCGTCGTTCCTCTGGCCGAAGATTGAAACGTCGGCGGGCGAGGGCGATTCCTCCGAGAGCGTACACGCGATCCCCTCCGACTCCAGCCGCAGCCGGGCCGCCAGCGCCTCGTCGATGGTGGAATAGATCGCCGCCTGAACCGTCTTCTCTTGCATGGTGGTGCTCCAGGGCTTCCTCGCCATTGTACCGCCGCCGACGGCGGTTGCCTGACCGTGCGTCCCGAATAGATTACCCAGGGCATTCCAACTTTTCTCAGGAGGACGACATGGCCTTCACCCTGCCCCCCCTGCCCTACCCCGCCGACGCCCTCGAAGCGGCCATCGACAAGATGACGATGGAGATCCATCACGGCAAGCACCACAAGGCTTACGTGGACAACCTGAACGCGGCCCTGGAAGGCCAACCCGCCTTGCAGTCCAAGTCGATCGAGCAGCTGATGCGCGAGATAAGCAGCGTGCCGGAGTCGATCCGCCAGAAGGTGATCAACAACGGCGGCGGCCACGCCAACCACTCGATGTTCTGGGAGATCATGGCCCATAACGGCGGCGAGCCGAGTGGCCCGCTGGCCGACGCGATCAAGTCCACGTTCGGCGATTTCGCCTCCTTCAAGGCCAAGATCAAGGAGGCCGGCCTCGGCCGCTTCGGCAGCGGCTGGTCGTGGCTCGTCGCCTCCGGCGGCAAGCTCCAGATCGTCAGCACGCCCAACCAGGACAGCCCCTACATGCAGGCCGGCGTCACGCCGCTGCTCGGCGTCGATGTCTGGGAGCATGCCTACTACCTCCGCTACCAGAATCGTCGCGGCGACTACCTCGACGCCTGGTGGAAGGTCGTCAACTGGCCGGCGGTGGCCAAGCGCTTCGCCGCCGCCAAGTAACCGGCCGGGCGAACGGCCGGCGTGAGCCGGCTGGTGTAGAATCCTATCCGCGATATCGTTTTCCACCAGCCGGCTCACGCCGGCCGTTCGCCAATTGCCGGCCGGATGAGACGTCCCGGCGTGGACGGTTCGATGGAGTGACGGCCTGCCTTCGGCGCCGCCTTTGCAAGAGAGTTGCAGAGGAGGCACAGCCATGGTCAAGCGCCGACGTTTTTCACACGCCGATTCCCCGACGACGGCGAGGCTGACGGCGGAAATCCGTTCGCTGGCCCGGCCGTTGCATTCGCCGGCCGACCTCGACCCGCTGCTGGAACGCATCGGCGACGCCCGGTGCGTCCTTTTGGGAGAGGCGTCACACGGCACGGCCGATTACTACACCTGGCGGGCCGCGCTCAGCCGCCGGCTCGTCGAGGAAAAAGGCTTCTCGTTCCTCGCCGTTGAAGGCGATTGGCCGGACTGCTATCGCGTTAACCGCTACATCAAAGGCCTTCCAGACTCCGGCGGCAGCGCCCGCGAGGTGCTGCACGCTTTCAATCGTTGGCCGACCTGGATGTGGGCCAACGAGGAATTCGCCGAGCTTGCCGAGTGGATGAAAGAGGCCAACGACCGCCGGCCGGAGGCGAATCGGGTCGGCTTCTTCGGCCTGGACGTTTACAGCCTGTGGGACTCGCTCTATCAGGTGATGACGTACGTCCGCAAGGAGAATCCGGCCGCCCTGCCCGCCGCCTCGCGCGCCTACCGCTGCTTCGAGCCGTACGGCGAGGAGGCGCAGGACTACGCTCGCGCCACGGCGTTCGTCTCCGCCTCTTGTGAGAACGAGGTCGTCGAACTGCTGCGGAAGCTACAGGCGGACGCGGATCGGCATGACGGCGACGGCCGGGACGGCCGCTTTGAGGCAGAGCAGAACGCTCTCGTCGTCAAGAACGCCGAGGCCTATTACCGCACGATGGTCCAGGGCGGCCCCGAGTCGTGGAACGTGCGCGACCGCCACATGGCGGAGACCCTGGACCGTCTGTTGAAGCATCATGGCCCGAAGGCAAAGGCGATCGTCTGGGAACACAATACTCACATCGGCGACGCCCGCTTTACTGACATGGCCGGCGACGGCATGGTGAACGTCGGCCAGCTGGCGCGGGAGCGCTACGGCGACGGCGATGTCGTGCTGATCGGCTTCGGCTCGCACCGCGGCCGGGTAATAGCCGGCGCGGAGTGGGACGCGCCGATGGAACGGATGGACGTGCCGTCGGCCCGCGAAGACAGCTGGGAGGACGTGCTGCACCGGGCGAGCGACGCCGACAAGCTCCTGATCTTCGAGAAGGCCCACCGTTTCGGGCCGCTGGGCGAGCCGCGCGGCCACCGGGCTATTGGAGTGGTATACCATCCCGAATACGAACAATTCGGCAACTACGTTCCGACGACGCTGCCGGGCCGCTATGACGCCTTCCTGTACCTCGACGAGACGCGGGCGCTCCACCCTCTCCATATGCGGGTGAAGGTGGACCACGAAGCGCCGGAAACGTATCCATCGGGGGTCTGAAACACGGATGGCGAGCGGCGGGGTTCATCGCTGCAATTCGGACGAAACCCGCCGGCTTCGTCCCATTGGGCGGCGTCTCCGTTTGTCCTCTACGTCCTATACGTCTCATGGGACTTAGAGGACAAATGGAGACGCTATCTCCCATTGGCGTCTTTCAACGGTCCACTTCCAGCAGGACGCGGACGCCCGAACCGGGCGCCTGGGGCAATTCGATGATCTTCCCCCGGTTCGGGTCCGCGGCCGTGCTGCGAAGCCAGACGCGCACGACGACGACGCCGTTTGACTGCGTCTCCGCCGCCATCCCTGTAACCTGCCGGCCGTAGGCCGCTTCGATCCGGCGCCTCACGCCGGCGACGGCCGGCGCCTCGGCGTTTTCCCAGGGCGGCGGCGCCAAATCGTCGGCCGGCTCGGAGTGAGCGGCCTGCTTCACTTCCGTGACTTCGGATTCCTTGCAGACGAGGAAGGCGGCCGGCCAGACGTGAACGGGCGGGGCCGCGGCAGTCTGCGGGTGCAGCGTGACCGCGGTGGTCGCCGCCGTCGAGGACCGGGCTGGGGCGGGAGCACCGGCCGGAGCGGTACCGGGAAGACCGGACGGCGCGACGGGAGCAGGGGCCGGAATCGACCGGGTCCACGTGCTCGGCGAAGCGGCGGGCGGTGCGAACAGGTCCACCGCCGGCCTCGTCGCGGGGGCCCGGCGTCCGTCGGCTCCTTCATCGGCTCCAGGACGATGCGGTGGGGGGGAGCGACGCGCGGCGGAGGCGATACTTGGTCGTCCGCATCCGCGGAGATTGCGGGGGCGGGGTCGGGGGAGTCGGCGAACTGGGCCGAGGCGGGACGGGCGAAACCGAGGGCCGCCGCAAGGAGCGGGATGGCACCTCTCAATACCCTGCGCATGGCGGGTCTCCGGATTGAGGGTCGTGGGTCGCGCGGCCGGTGGTCGCGGACATTCGGGGCGGGAAAAAGGGAGTGCGATCCAATCAATGCAGAAGTCGGAATGCAGAATGCAGAATGAAATCACGGGTCCTTTCATTCTGCATTCTGCATTCCGACTTCTGCATTGGATTTCACGGGCCGCTGAGGTCGCGGCTGACCGCCTGCTGCGATTCCGGCGTGCAGCCGGGGTACAGATGCAGGTGGTCGAGGTCCATGTAGATCACTTTCACGCGCGGCCGGCGGCAGCGGAAGGGGAACGGATAACCCGACTCGATAGTTTCGTCGTAGCTGACGGTGCATTTCCAGTGGCAGTGGTGCAGCTGGGCCGGCCCGATCAGCGGGAAGAAGCGCGGCGGGTCGATCGTGTCCTTGATGCGCTCCTTGACGATGTCAATGTTGTCGCGGAACTCTTCATAGAAATACGGCACGCCGCGAGTCACGTGCTCCAGCGCCCGGAGGATGCGGGCGTCGTCCGGCTCGTCCTCGCAGGTCGGCGGAGGGAAGCCGGGACGGATGGGCGGTAATATCGGCGTTTTGAAATCCTTGTCGTAGCAATACTTCTCTTCCATCCGCTCCGACACCCAAGGCGGTACGGGGATGGGGGTGAAAATGCCCATCGAGAACGGGAAGCAGCCGGAGGCGCCGACCGTCACCACGACGGCCGCGGCCAACAGAAACATGGTTCGGCCCCTACGCATCCCAGTCCTCCCTTCCGGCTGAATCCACGCCGGATCGTCTCGCCCCGATCGGTCTCGCCGCTCTGGTTGGTATCCTTTATCGGACGCCGACCGGGCCGACTTTAGCGAAGACTCCGACGGCGACGGAAAGTCCGGGAATGCGGGCAAGGGAGGCAAGGACCGGCCGAACGTCGGAGCCACGACCGTCAGGGAGCGGGATGAGGTGTAGGAACCGCACTCCGCTCCCTGACGGTCGCGGCTCCGACGAGTGTCGTTGGCCGTGCCGGATTCAGTAGAATCCCGTCATGCGCATCGCTCTGCTCTCGGCCGGCGACGGCTGGCACGTCCGCGACCTGCATCGTGCCGCCGCCGCGCTCGGCCATGAATCGGCCGCCGTCGATTTCCGCCGCGTCGTCGCGTCCGTGAGCGCTCCTTCTCCGGCGCTGACGCGACCCGGCTCGCCCTTACCGCGTTCGACGGCGTCCTGGTTCGCACGATGCCGCCGGGTTCGCTGGAGCAAGTCGTCTTCCGCATGAACCTGCTGCACCGGCTCCAAGCGTCCGGCGTCCGCGTCCTCAATCCGCCGCGGGCCGTCGAAATCTGCGTGGACAAGTACCTGGCCACGGCCCTGCTGGAGGCCGCCGGGTTGCGCGTGCCGCCCACCATCGTCTGCCAGCACGCCGACGCGGCCCTGGAGGCGTTCGAGATCCTGGGCGGCGACGTGGTCGTCAAGCCGCTGTTCGGCTCGGAGGGCCGCGGCATGGTGCGCATTTCCGACCTCGAAATGGCGTGGCGCACCTTCCGCACGTTGGAACGTACCCAGGCGGTGCTGTATCTCCAGCGATTCATCCGACATCCGGGATGGGATTTGCGCGCCTTCGTCGTCGGCAGCCGAGTGCTGACCGCGATGCGGCGATGGTCGCGCGGCGACTGGCGCACCAACGTGGCGCAGGGCGGAGTCGCCGAACCTTTTCGCCTGGGGCCGGACGAGGAACGGTTGGCGCTGCGCCGCCGCCGCGCTCGGCGCCGCAATGGCCGGCGTCGATCTGCTGCCGGGGCCGGGCGGCGAGTGGTACGTCCTGGAAGTCAACGCCGTGCCCGGCTGGCGGGCGCTCGCGCCGGCGACGGGCGTGGACGTGGCGGCCGCAATAGTGCGGTTCCTGACTGAGGAGTACACCGGAGG
Source organism: uncultured Planctomycetaceae bacterium (assembly GCA_963771935.1). GTDB lineage: Bacteria > Planctomycetota > Planctomycetia > Gemmatales > Gemmataceae > UBA4732. Next base: position 811,057 of record CAVYVK010000003.1, read on the forward strand.
GTGAAGCCGTGGAGCGGTGTCCTTACGTTGGCCTGTACGCCCAGACCGCCTGCATCTGGGAGGCGACGGCGCGCAAGCCCGGCAACGTCCACCGTTATTGCGATTTCGACGATGCGAATTATCTTGATTTCCTGATGGCCGCCGCCGCGTCCTCTGTCGTGCTGGCCCTTTCGCCCAGCCGCCGCTCCGTCGGCCGGACGGCATTCGAGGCAGTGCGCCGGACGCAACTGGTCGTCCGCACCAACACGAACCTCGGCATTCTGCTGCTGCTGGCGCCGCTAACGAAGGCGGCAGGCAGGTGGAACTTGCGCGGGGAATTGCCGGGCGTGCTCGACGCGCTGACCGTGGAGGACTCGGCCGCAGTTTACGCCGCGATCCGCCTCGCCAACCCCGGCGGTCTGGGCCGGGCGCCAGAACAGGATGTGGCCGAAGAGCCGACGCTGCCGCTGCGCGAGGTGATGGCCCTGGCCGCCGAACGTGACTTGATCGCCCGCCAGTACGCCAATGGGTTCCGCGAGGTGTTCGACGACGGGGCGCCGGCGGTGATGGAAGGCGTGGAGCGGACGGGGTCGATGGAAGGGGCGATCATCTATGCACATCTTCATTTGATGGCGCGTCACCCGGACACGCTGATCGCTCGCAAGTGCGGCGCCGCGGAGGCGGAGGAGTCGGCGCGGCGAGCGCGGACTGTCCTCGACGCAGGATGGCCGAACGACCGCGCGGGATGGGTCGCCTTCGCCGAGCTGGACGGCTGGCTGCGGGCGGAAGGACGGACGCGCAATCCGGGGACGACGGCCGACCTGATCGCCGCGTGCTTGTTCGTGCTGCTGCACGAGGGGCGAGTTGCACTGCCGCTGTCGCTGCCGTGGTCGGCGGACATCGGCGAACGGCCGGCGCGAGTCGTTGGAGACGCATAAACCGTTGCTTGCGCCATTGCGCCATTTGGCGCAGGGGTTTGGCGCACCACAAGTCCTTTGCCAGACGGCTGTTGACCGGGCTTGCGCCATTGCGCCAAGCCTCTGGACCCCCGGAAAAGATCGCGCCGTTCAGCGCCCTGGGCGCCGCATGATCGAGGCGCCTCCGTCCCTGGCGCGTACCCCAACGCCGATTCGCGCCAGGTTCTCAAGCTCCCGCCCGAAAGCGCCCTTTGGCGAAGCTCCGTTTGGTTGCGGGCCCACTCCGTGAAGGGGCGGACGCGAAAGGGGTATTTCGCGGACGCGAATTCCCAGATGGCAGTACAGGAGCCGCCGCAAACGACGGCAGACTGCGGCGGACGGACGCCTGGACATGACGGGCCTCGATGCGGCGGGACATGCGCCGAGGGGCGAGTGTACCATGCCGGAGGGGCGTCTGGGCAGGCTAAATGAGAGGGGAAATGGGTGCGGATGAGGGCCGATGAGTGCAATCGGCAGGCGGCACCGAGAGACAGTGATTTCTTGGCTCGTAGTCCCAACAAAGCGTGACAACGATTTTGCCGATTTGCTCGGGCGCTGCTATCGGCCAGCGGCATGATGCCATCCCGCTTCCTGGGCCAGGAGGATGTCGGCCACGCGCTCCGGCGTCAGCTCGTCTTACGACGACGCGGCTTGTTTGCACTCGATGAGAGGCAGGCCCGTTTTGTCGTCCCTGACGACGACGGGCGGCGCCACGTCTGCGGCCAGGCTCTCGCGGAGCAGGTCGGCCACGGCGTCCTTGAGCTTCCGCCCGTCCCGCAGGGCGCGGAGTTTCACTCGCTTGACCAGCGCGTCGGGGAGGTCGAGGGTCGTCCTCACGCAGCCAATGTTGCTGGTTTCCTGGCTTTCTGTCAAGGTTGTCGCCGGCGATCCGCCGGATAATAGCGCCGAGAGAATTATGGATTAAATGGGGTCTGTTTATTTCTTTACTATTAAAATGACTTGACGCCATTTTATCCGACGCCTTTTATCCCGTCAGGTATGTTGCCGCTGTCCCTCTTCCACAGCCTCTAATCCGCATACGTGCTGGTAGAGCGCGTTACGGCCGAAAAGCTCAGTTATCTTCTCTCTTTGGAGGCCCAATTCCCGTAGTAAGCACGACTTAAACAGGAACCGTAGCTTCTGCATCACCCAGTACAGGTCGGCGCCCTTCCGGGCAGCGGGGTCCATGTCGGCCTCGCGGAGCAGGGTGTATTCTAAGGTGTTCATTACCTCACTCACGAACCTGTCCTGACGGTTTGACACCAGCGGGTTCATGACGTCGCTGTGCTGCTCGACCAAGGTCCGAAGCACGAACTGCAGCGGCGGGACTGGTCGTGCGCCAGGCGGTCCACGATCCAGTCAGCATCGACGGCCGGAAGGCCGGAGACGATCTCCTTCAGCCGCCTCTGTTCTTCTGCCCGCCTCGCAACTCCATCGTCCCGGCGGTAGTAATACAAGCACAGGGATTGGACGACGCTGGGGAAGCTCATGTCGATGTAGGCCGGCGGGCCGTACTGAAGCCCGAAGAATATGCTGCAGGCATTCGCATATGTCTCCGTGACGCGTACCCATTTCCCCATGAAGTCCGAGAAGTCCACATCAGCTAGCGTAAACAGCATTTGAAAGAATCGCACTGGTTCGGACGCACCTTCCTCTTCTTCTGGCTGGACTCTGGGCCCAATGACCCGGATGCTGGGGCCGGCGGCGCCGCTGAGGAAGTCCCCGCGGCGAACCTTGAATTCCAGCAGTTCCTGCGGGCGATCACACACGAAGGTCATGAGGTTTTGCAGGGGGTACACGTATTCACGGTTGAGTTGATCAGGTGTCTTCGCTGTGTCGCAGGAGATGCTGAAACCGACGCTTTCACGGAAGGAACGCTCCCTGTAGTCAGCTTGGGCGCTGAACCCTATACCGAGGGTAAGTTGGCCGCCGGGCACCATGCTGACGAGCGGGTTCTTGTGGGTGTAGCTGAGGACTGGGGCCGGTTCCTCGGCTTGTCCGACGGGGAAGGGCTGATCCACAAAGCCGGAATAGCTGTGCGCCCAGTCGGCGAGCCCCGCCACATGCAGGGACATGCTCTTGAAAGTCAAGTCGTCCTGCTGCTTGAGATGCGCCCCGAAATACGCTCGGCTGGCGTGATAGTTCTCGCGCGTGATTGTGGCCGATCCGATGGTCGATCCGCCCATCATGCACCCGGACAGCGTAATCACGTCACCTGCTGGGCTCTTGTCCACGCGGCCGAGTATGATGGGATGCACTTTGGATAGGAACATCGCCGCCGGCCCCAATGAGCCGACCAGCCAAAGGCGCAGGTCACCGCTTTGCGACACCTTCAGGGTGCCTATCGCGAAGTCCTTCTCGTTTTCCGGGAGCCACCACTGACCCGTGCATTCGAAACCCTGCATGGTTGGCCGCCCCTTTCCGGGCTGTTCACCGCCTTAGGCGTTGCCGACAGAGCCCTGCCGAGTCAGCACACCGACTCCCGCTCCGGATCGCGCACGCGGATGCGGCGCCCTGGAACGAATGACATCCCGTGTTCCTTTTCCAGCGGGCGCGCCACGGTCTTCGAGGCCGCCTGCGGGCTGCTCTCGGCGATCTCCTCAGTAATCGAGCGCCTCCGCACGGGCGGGGTGGTTGCGCGCGCTTTCTGAATCACGTCACTCACCAAAGACGCAAGAGAGGACGACTGCGTGGTGAGTTGCACACGCTGCATCTCGTGAAGATGCGCGAGGCCCGTCCACTTTGCGAGTGCCTGAATCGCCAAGGACTTGAGCATGTCCTCGGGCGGCATGCTGTGCGGCATCTCCGCGGACGGATTGATCTGTAGACGCCCCTCAAAACGGAGGATATCAAGGAGCAAACGCTCCGCCTCCGCCGCTGGGGGTGAGGAGAAGACTGGCCACAGGTCTGCCAGCAGCTCTTCCCACCGGTAACCACCCGCTGGCGCCGCACCGGAGATGGTCCTTTTCAGGGATTGAAATCCACCTGGCATCGCCGAGGCCTCCTAGTTCCCCCATCGAAAGCTTAGTCCATCTGCTCCGTTCACATTGTCTGGGATGTCCGAAGTCCTCACGGTCATCCCGTTGATAGCATATAGCACCGACCGAAGTAGGTCCGGGCCATTGCGGATGGAGCCGAGCATATAGTCGATCGCACCGTCCAGGTAGGCAGACTTAAAGGGAGCCAAATCCGCGCCACCTTGGGTGACATTCGTGTTGTTAACGGGCAAATGCGCGTTTATTTGGATCGGACCTGCACCGAAGCAAGCATCATAAAGGTACAGCTGCCCGCTATGCACCAAGAAATTGATGCAGTGCCCATCGCCGACGAGGCCCGGCAGCGGCGCCCCCAGAAGCGATACCGCTGCTCCGTTCGTTTGACTATCGGCACCACCGTTCCAACCGGGATGGGAAACTTGGCGTCGTTGTCATGGAACTCGCTGGCCGGATGCGTCGGATTCGCCTGATTCAGGCCTCCCCTCCGGATCACAATGGCGCACCAGTGTTCCTCGCCATTAGCCAGCCGCCGCCAGTCAACAAGGAAGCGTCGCCGGTAGACGAAGACGCCCTGGCAGTGTGCCATGTGCTGGAACGCCTGGTACCAGACGCCGCACATCCCGCCTTGGTTCTGCAGCATCTCCCGCACATTCGCCGCATACACGCCATATCGTAGACCAGACGCCGAGACATTTGCGATGATGGCATCACAGATCGCTTTTTCGTCGTTCTGACCCGCCGCCCACTGGCACGTCCACTCCATCAGTGGGCGGTAAACCCATTTCGGCAGGCCGGCCTCTCCTGTGGGGGGCGTGGCCAGAACACGCCAATTCGTGGCGAGGCGGTGCGTTGACGTGCCCACTGGCGGACAGTGTGCAGGCGCGGGCTGCACTCGGACGTACCAATCCAGCTTCGCCGAATGCACCCCGATCTGATCGGGAAGATCGACGCTGGCACGAAAGATTACCGGGTTTGAAAGTCCCATCACAGCGTCGAACGCGAGGGCAACCTGCCGCTCCTGCACCTGGAACGGCGCTCCGTCGGCGCCGACGGTGTACGTCCCGTCGGCTGCGGACGTACCACGGAAGACGACCTGCATCTCCGGGCGGGTCGCCCGCACGTAGGCGGCAAGCTCGTTTCGGCCGCCGGCAACCCACTCTGGGATCCTGCCAATAATCAGATCGGTGTCCGGGTCTCTGAGCTTGATCGCCTGCCCGCCGGGAAAATCGAAATGGACGCTGTAGACCTCGAACGCGGCAACCTGGGGAACGGCGATCAGCGAACTCATGCACGCCTCACCCTGTTACAGCGTTGGGCGAGCCAAGTCTGAGCCCTACTTGGCTCGGCTCAAACGAGGGGCAAAGGACGTTCCCCGCCGAGTTCCAACGGCAGAACTCCGACGACATCCGCCTGGATCATTTTACATGCTGGCGTAGCCTTCGCAACTTCTATCACACAATGAGGAGCGCTGCGCCAATAATCCGGGAGGGAATGCGATGCGGGGCCGCCACCTTGGATTCGACGTGATCGGCCGAGAACGACGCCGCACGGTCAGGATACCAGAGTTCGCGTTCCAGGCAGTAGACGCAGCGGAACGTGAATTCGTCCCGCAGCCAGGGCTTGCAGGCCCGATAGTCCTTGTAGCCGGCCGGCGCATGTTTGCGTTGATGCGGTTCGGCCGGGTAGGCAAAGGGGGTCGGCCAGGTCATTCCGTCACCGGCGCCGACGGGCGCGCAGCTCCTTGCGAAGCAGGGCCAGCGCCTCGAAGTCCGGCTTCGGCCGCGGGAAGGCTTGCACCACCGCCGCCAGACTCATCCACTGGAGCCGCTCGTACTCCTGCCGTTCGTCCGGGGTCAAGCCTTCGCGGAGGTCCTTGCGAATCAGTTCGGCCCGGCGCTCGTTCATGGCGTCCCATTCCGGCGTGTTGACGGCCGGGAACGCTTCATGATCCGTCGCGCCGGCGGGCCGTGACGTGTACCGGGGCGCGGCGACCGCGCTGCGCCAAACGCTCTTCACGCCGGGAGAACTTCCTTTGGAAAGCCCTCGGACGGGGGCGATTGCTACAAGCAGGCTCGGGCCGTGCGGGATCGTCGGGCTCATCGGATCAGCTCCCCCTGTGCAGGCCCCGCCACGAGAAGCTCGGCCACGCCAAACTCTCGCCCGTCGATCTTGAAGCGGTACTTGTAAACGCCCGGCTCAGTAAAGATCAGATTCACCAGGTAGATGATGAAACTGAGGCCTACTCTGCCGTCCGGACCGATTTCCGCCGTGGGCGACAGCGGCTCCATAGGAGATTCTTCCGTGACAGGCTCAATCCGGCCGTATGGCGTTTCTCGCTCCACGCTCCACACGTGCCGCGCCTGCGCCTCCTCCGTTGTGAGGCGAACCCTCGCAAGCAAGTACAAGAAGCCCCAGGACCACGGCAACGCGCCGACGTTAATCCGGTCCACTCCCCCTCCGACGACCGTAAAAAGGCCGTCGGGTCCGAGTTCGGCAAATTTCGCCAGGAAGACGTCGTCCAACTGCATATTACACCGGAAACGGGGCCGGCGAGGGGAAGACCCCGGCAATTATGGGAGCCGCCGGAAGCCGGGTCAAGCCCGCCACGGCCGACCTGATCGCCGCCTGCTTGTTCGTCTTGCTGCACGAGGGTAGGATAACGTTGCCCCTCTCCATTCCCTGGCCGGCCGGTTTCGACCATGACTGAACACTACAAGGTCCGCGTCACCAAGGACCACCTCGTCTTTTGCAGCGGCCACTTCATCAGCTACGAAGGCGACAAGTGCGAACGGCTGCACGGCCACAACTACCGCACCACCGTCGAGGTCGAGGGCGAGCTGGACGCCAACCGTTACGTCTTCGACTTCATCGCCCTCAAACATCGCACGAAAGCCATCACCGATGAGCTCGACCACCGCATGATGCTGCCGACGCGCAACCCGCTCATCCGCGTCGAGGAGGAGGCCCGCTCCGTCCACGTCCGCTATCGGGACCGCGAATGGGTGTTTCCGCGCGACGACTGCGTCCTGCTGCCGATCGAGAACACCACGGCCGAACTGCTGGCCTCGTACATCGCCCGCCGCCTGACCGACGACCTGCAGCGGCTGCACGGCTACCGCCCAGCCGTGCTGCGCGTGGAGGTGGAGGAGAGCATCGGCCAGTCGGCGACGTGCGAACTGCGGGATTCATAGCGCTTCCCAGTCGCGGCGCGTCAACCGGCCGTCGTGCAGGGCCGACGCGACCAGCGCCGTCCGAACGCCACAAGTTGTCAGCCGCCGCAGGTCTTCCGGGTCGCGGACGCCGCCGCCGGCGATCACCGCCACGTCCGGGTGCGCCGCCGTCAGCCGGGCGCACAGTTCTTCCGTTCCCGTTCCGTCGCCGACGCCGACGCGAGCCAGGTCCAGCACGATCAGCCGCCGCACACCGAGCGAGACGGCTCGGTCGGCGATTCCTTCGGCGTCCTCGGTTTCCCAGGCGGCGGCGGTCGAGATGATTTTTCCCCCTCGAAGATCCAAAGAGAAGATAATCGATCCTCCGAAGGCGTTACACGCATCCAACACAACGGCCGGCCCCGCGACGGTTTCCAACCCGATCACGATTCCCGCGACCCCGGCGTCCACCAACTGCCGGACGCGGCCAAACTCACGCACGCCGGCGTCGATCCAGAGGCGAAAGCCGTCCGCCGTCAACTCGGCATAGGAGGCGAAGGCGGGGGCGGCCCCGGCGATGGCGTCGAGGTCGGCGACGTACAGTTCGGTCAGCCCGAAATGCGTCCGGAAGGCCTGCGCCACGTCGATCGGCCGGCTGGAAACGGTAAGCCGACTCACGATCGGGCGATACTCCTCTCGCCGTCCCGCCACGGCTCGCACCACGCGACCGCCCATCAGGTCCAGGACCGGAATGATACGCATCCTCTTCTCACGCCTTCTCTGTGTTCTCTGTGACTCTGTGGTGAATCTTCTTTCGCGTTTGCTAGGATAGGGCGCGCCTGGCGGGGCGTCGCCGGGTGCGCTTCTTTTCACAGGGGAGACGACGATGCGAAACACCTTGCTGTTGGGCGCGGCGGCGCTGGCGTGGCTGGTCGGCTCGGCCGCGGCCCCGTCCGACGAGCCGCCCAAGGTCAACGACTTTTTCGACGGTCAAACTCTGGAAGGCTGGGAGGGCCAGCCCGGATGGTGGTCGGTCAAGGACAGCGCCATCGTGGGGACGTACAGCAACTTCCTCCTCAAGCACAACACCTTCCTGTGGAGCAAGAAGAAGTACAAGGACTTCGAGCTGCACTTTCAGATCCGCCTCAAGGACGGCGTCGGCAACAGCGGCGTGCAGGTGCGCAGCTTCATCCTCGACCCGGATCAGTACTCGGCGTGCGGGCCACAGTGCGACATCGGCCAGAAGTACTGGGCCAGCCTCTACGGCGAGAACTTCGGCGGCATGATAAAAGCGGCCGACTGGAACGCAGTCGAAAAAGTGCTCAAGCCGAACGACTTCAACGACTACTTCATCAAGATGGTCGGCAAGCACGTCACCATCCGGCTCAACGACCTGACGACGGTGGACGACGATTTTCCGCACATGCCGGACCAGGGCCGCATCGGCTGGCAGTTGCACTCCGGCTTCAAGGACATGGAAGTGACGTTCCGCAATATTGAGTTCAAGGAACTCTCGCCGCCGACGAAGGGAGAATAGGGAGTCTCCTACGAACAATCTCGTTTAGCCGTGACCCGGAGGGGAGCGCGTTGTCCCCGCGCTCCCCTCCGGGTCGCGGCTAAACGCTTAGTAGCGGAACTCTATGCCGGTGTTCAGACCCTGCGCCCAGAAGCGGCCTTCGGAGAACGAGAAGGTCGGCCGGTTCGCGTTCGCGTTCGGGACGGCCTGGAGCAAGGGCACCTGCGTGGCGTCCACGCCGTCGATGGCCGTACCGATGCGCTGGAGCTGGTCGATGTAAATCAGGTTGTAGCCCACGAACGCCCGCACGTTCCGCGTCACCTGCACGCCCGCGTTGATGGTGATTTCCGGCAGGAAGGTGCAGATGTCGTGGTTGTAGGAACCGATGTTCGAGCGCTGGGCCAGCACGCCGCCTGGCACGGTGACGGCGCCGCCGGCGGGCAGGAAGGTCGTGGATCCGGCGATGTGCATCGTCTCGTTCAGCTCGCCGACCGCGAATTTCGCCTTCATGTTGAGGAAGAATCGGCCGTAGGTGGACTCCGAGTCCAGGCCGATTTGCGGCCCGTAAAAGCGGTCATGCAGCCAGAACGAATCCTGGTAGTTGAGACTCACGGCGCCGGGGACGGAGCCGATGCTCTGCCCGCCCACGTCGAGGTTCTGGTCGAACTGCACGGTGCGGAAGCCGAGAAGGAACTCCGTGCGGTCGCTGAAGACGGACGGGATGCGGGTGCGGAAATTCGCCTCGGCGCCCCAGAAGCGGGTCTCCGAGTTAACGGACAGCTCGGACGATCGCAGCCCCGGCTCGGAGAAGAGCACGATGTTTTGCAGGTTCGTCGTCGGGTCAAAGAAGGTCGGGCCGACGATCGGCAGACCGTTAGGGTTCGACTGGGCGCCCGCATGAAGGACCCGCGCTCGAGCTGGAAATAGTCCGCGTCCATGCCGATGTGTTCGCCGGGGTCGAACCAGCCTTCAACGCCGACGCGGCGCCCGACTGGCCGTGGTAATCCAGGGAGTCGTGATCGCCGCCGAAAACGGGAATGATGCTGCCGGGCGGGAGCGGATTCGTCCCGGCGAGCGCCGGCGGGAGTGATCCCAGCAGCAGCGGCACGTGGTCCTGCTTGAAGAACCACAGCAGGTAGTCCACGTTGGTCCGAATGTGGTAGCCGTTGTCGCAGCCGCAGCCGCCGGCCTCCTGAAAGAGGTTGCTCGCGCACGATGAGCAGGCAGTGCATGAGGGGGCCGGCGGGGGCGGCAGGACCACCGGCGTCGCCGAGTCGGCGGCCGCGGGCGGAAGCTCACGAGGCAGCGGCTTGGCGACGTTTGGCTTGGGGGCGATCGGATCGTCGGGGGCCGGGGGTTGAGCGACGGCCATTCCCGCCGACGCCGCCAGTACCGCGAAACAACCCATCCATTTCAGCGCCATGGTACGGATTCCTTATAGTTTGCAGGCCCCGGCCTGACGTCCGCCGCGCAAGGTAGGATCGGCGGTCGCCCCGCGACGATTCATCACGGGCGCCGGCGCATTGTTTATCGGCAAGGCCGGAGTCTGGGATAAATCCGTCAGGTATGGTAAAAGCATCGAAATTGATGCGGCGCGACAGGACGGAACGAACGGGAAAACCGGGAAAGCCGGGAGGACGGCGTCATTCCACGCGGCAGAAGACGGCCTTGAGATAGCGCCCCTCTGGGACGTGGACGAGGAAGGGGTGGTCGGCGCCGGCCCCCGCCACGCGCAGCACCTGGACGACGCGGCCGGCCTGCCACGCCGCCCGGCGGAGGGTGTCGAGAAAGGCGTCCTCGCCGACCAGGCCGGTGCAGGAGCACGTCAAGAAGACGCCGCCCGGCGCCACGGCCTGGAGCGCCAGCCGATTCATGTCAAGGTAGCGCTTCAGGGCGTAGTCCACCTCCTCGCGGTCGCGCGTCTGCTTGGCCGGGTCGAGCACCACCACGTCGAAGCGCTGCCCGGCGGCCGTCGATTCCCGCAGCCACGGGAACAGGTCGGCCTGCACGAAGCGGACGCGCACCTGATTCAGCCCGGCGTTCTGGCGGGCCAGCGCCAGCGCCTGCTCGTCGAGATCGACGCCGACCACCTCGTTGGCGCCGCCCAGCGTCTTGGCGTAGACGGCGAAGCCGCCGCTGTTGCAACACAGGTCGAGCACCCGTCGGCCGGCGCAGAACGAGGCCAGCGTCTTGCGGTTGTCGCGCTGGTCGAGGAAGAAGCCGGTTTTGTGCTTGCTGCCGGGGGCGACGCGGAAGCGGACGCCGTTCTCCGTGACGACCTCTGGCGATGGCGGTTCCGGCGCCCGGCAGTCGAACGACTCCTGTTTCTGGACGTGTTCCTCGGCAAACCAGTAGAAACGGGCGTCGGGGTAGTGAGCGGACAGCGCGGCCTGGAGGGCGTTGCGGACGCGGTACATGCCGGCGGAAAAGAACTCCAGCACCAAAACGGAGCCGAAACGGTCCACGACGAGGCCGCTGAGGCCGTCGCCCTCGGAGTGGACGAGGCGGTAGGCGTCGGCGAGGGCGTCGAGGCCGAGCCAGCCGCGGCGCAGCTCGACGGCCCGGCCGATGCGGCGGGCGAAGAAGGCGTCGTCCACGGCCTCGGCCGGGTCGGCGGTGAGGATGCGGAGAGCGATGCGCGAATGGCCGTTGTAGAAGCCGCGGCCGACCCACTGGCCGTCGCGGTCGATCGCGTCCACGACGGCGCCCGGCGGCAGACGTCCGGCCGGCTTCTCGACCATCTTCTGGAAGACCCACGGGTGCGACGACCGCCGGGCGATCTTGAGCCGCACCTGCGGCAGGGCGGGAACGGCGGGCGCGTCGGCGTTGCTCATGACACCCGATGTGCCGTGGTGATTGTTATCGCCCCCGCCGACTTCTCGGGGACCGCAAAGACCGAGCGGAGGCGTAGAAAACACAGTTTCAGATCGACCAAGATCAAGACCATACGGCGCTGAGACGGGCCCTTACGGTCGGATCGTTGCCGAGGAACTTGACGCCATGCCATTTCCCCGGATTCCTGCGCGAAGTCATCGGCTCACGATCGAAAAGCGGTGCAATAAGGGTCGCAATGCTGGAGTCATTTGCAGTGACCAGCCTCCAGACCGCGTAGGCAGCGAGGTCGGCGAGCTGCAGGCCGGGTGACTCGTTGGAGCCGAGAAAGAAGACCGTCTCGACGAGGTTGTGAAGGATGTCCCATCGGTGGCCGTGGCGCTGGTAATTCTTTGATTCCTCTTTAGTGCATCCGACAAAGACTCCTTATGCGGGTCGGCAATGATGATCCCCTTGCTGGGAGACCCTTCCGCATATCGACGGCGAAGGAATAGATCGAAGCGGCTGGACAGGCCCTCAAACATCTCGGCGTAGAGGTCGTCGCCGGTCTTCCCGGAGTTGTTTGCGAACCAATGCGCTTTATCCGCGATGACCGCGAACATTACCAGTTCGACGGATAGAAGATTCAGAGCCAACGCGCAAAAGTCGTTGAGGAGGCTGGCTCTCCGGGCGACGGTCAATGTTCGAAACGCTTTTTTGCCCTTTCGCAGATCGGCTAAATGGATCTCGGTCGGCGCCGGAGGGACGGGAAAATAGCGATCGATCAGGCCGCGCAGGTCGCCGTTCGAGCGGAAGCCACTTTCCCTCAAAGAGCGCGGCAGCTCCCAGAATCAGGTGGTGCGACCCCGCCGGACCCGGATCGCCGGATTCATCGACGTAAAGGAGATACACGGTAGGATTCCCAGCGACGAAAAAAAAGGCCAGCTGGGGTTCGGGTTGCCCCGAACACGAACCGCCAAGAGACGGCTCTCCCAACTGACCCTATCATGATATTCAAGGAACGGTCGGCGGTCAATGGCCGCGACAGTCACGATCGGAGGTAGGGCTTCATGTCTTCGCTCGCCGCATCCCGGCCGCGTCTCGTCCCCGATGCGCCGCTGCCCCCGTATACCTTCATACCGGGCCGCACACCGCATCCGGTCAGCGACCCGGCTGGCCACATGCACGGTAAGACGCTGGAACGACCGCCCGCGCCGGACCCAAGCCGCTGGCAGGAAAGCCGGGCGTACCTGGTTGGCGTGGATCTGTTCAATCATGGCTTCTATTGGGAGGCCCACGAAGCCTGGGAGGGATTGTGGCACGCCTGCGGCCGGATGGGGCCGACGGCCGACTTCCTGCGCGGGCTGATCAAGCTGGCGGCCGCCGGCGTCAAGATGCGCGAAGGGAGGCCGCGGGGAGTGGCCAGTCACGCGGCGCGGGCGGTGACGATCTTCCGCAATTTGGCCCAGCGCTTCGGCGGGATGAATGTTCACCGCTTCGGCTTGCGCATCGGCGATTTGCTGGCCGCCGTCGCCGCCATCGAGGCCTGGCGCCGGCCGCGGTGGGCGATCATGACGCCGGCGTCCGGATCGTCTTTGATTTCGTGCTGGTCCCTCAAGCCACGGCCGAGGTATGAAAAACGCTCCCTCGAAACCCTGGAAGCCGACGGTGGAGCAGCTGGCGGCGGCGAAGGGCGGCCGAGTGCCGGACGTGATCGCGCCCGGCCTGCGCGTACTGTTCTGCGGCATCAATCCGGGACTGTACTCGGCCGCGATCCGCCATCACTTCGGCCGACCGGGCAACCGCTTCTGGCCCGTCCTGTACGCCGCGGGCTTCACGCCGCGCCTGCTGACGCCGTTCGAGGAGCGCGAGTTGCTGCCGCTGGGGCTTGGCGTCACGAACCTCTTCTGGGGCGCGACGGCCCGCGCCGACGAAATATCGACCGACGCGCTCCACCGGGGCGGGCGGATGCTGGAACGCAAGGTGCGGCGTTATCGGCCGGGATTCGTCGCTTTCCTCGGCGTCACGGCGTACCGGATCGCGCTGCAGCGGTCGGATGCGCAGGTCGGTTTGCAAGAGGAACGGTTCGGCGACGCCCTCGCCTGGGTCTTGCCCAACCCCAGCGGACTGAATGCGTACTATCAATTCAAGGAACTGGTCCGTTTGTTTCAGGAATTGCTTCAAGCGACCGCAGAACCACCTATTGGACACGAATCCGCTCCGAGGAGATGAAAATGTTCGACGCGAACCAAGAGCTATTGCATCTGACGCAGCGCCTGCTGGATTGCATCGCGGCCGGCGACTGGGCCGCCTATCAGGAACTGTGCGACCCGTCGCTGACGGCGATCGAGCCGGAGTCGCACGGCCAGGTCATCGAGGGTCTGCCGTTCCACCGCTTCTATTTCGACCTCGGCGGCATCCGCGGCCGCCATCAAACGACGATGTGTACCCCGCACGTCCGCGTCATGGGCGACGTGGCGGTCGTCGTTTACCAGCGGCTGGTGCAGCGCGTCGGCCCGGACGGCCAGCCCATCACCACTGCCGCCGCCGAGACGCGCGTCTGGCAGCGCAAGGAGGGGCGCTGGCGACACGTCCACTTCCACCGCACGCCGTTCGCCGTATGAGTGCGGCCGAGGATCTATTCTCGCGTCGGGCCGCCGTTTAGAATGAAGCTGTGCCGTCCGGTCGCGGAGGGCTGCGGCGGCGGAACGACGCCAGGGCAGGATCCGGAGGCCCGTGTGGACGGCGGCACCGAACCCATCGTGGACGCCGATCACGCCACCCAGACCTGGAACGCGCTGACCGAGCAGGTGCAGGCGTTCATCCGCGCCTGGGAAACCGGTTCGGCGCCGCCCGATCCAGGCGCCTTCGTCCCGACCGAGCCGGCGGCGCTGCGGCGGCTGTTTCTCATCGAACTCTTGAAAGTGGATCTTGAATATCGCTGGGTTCGGCGGCGCGGCCCGCGACAGGTGGAGGACTACCTCGTCGCGTTCCCCGAGCTGGGCGCCGGGGGTCCGCCCTGCGACCTGATCTATGAAGAGTTTCAGGTCCGCAAGCGCCGGTGAACCCGTCCGGCCGGAAGTCTACCTGGCGCTTCCCCGAACGAGCTGCGGAACTCGGCCGCCTTTTGGGCGTGGAAACGCCGCGAACCTCGACGGCGCTGATCAGCGAGCCGAACCTGGTATCCCTGGAAGCGGGCGGCGTCATCGACGAATTCGACCTCGTGGCTCTGCTGGGCAAGGGGGCGTTCGCGCGCGTCTTCCTGGCCCGGCAGCGATCGATGCAACGGCTGGTGGCCCTCAAGGCGTCGGTCCATTCCGGCCAGGAGCCGCAAACGCTCGCCCAGCTCGACCATCCTCACATCGTGCGCGTCTTCGATCAGCGCCTCGTGCCCGGCCGCCATCTGCACCTCCTCTACATGCAATACGTCGCGGGCGGTTCCTTGCAAGCGGTGCTGGAGCGAATCCGCAAGACGCCGGAAGCCGAGCGAGGAGGACGGACGCTGCTGTCCGTCGTGGATGCGGCGCTGGCGGAGCGCGGCGAGTCGCCGCCGATCGGGTCGGCGCTGCGGGAACAGCTGGCGGGATGGGACTGGCCGCAAACGGTCTGCTGGCTGGGGGCGCGACTGGCGGAGGCGCTCGACCACGCCCACCGCCGCGGCGTGCTGCACCGCGACGTGAAGCCGGCCAACGTCCTGCTGACGGCGGAGGGCGCACCGCGCCTGGCCGACTTCAACGTCAGCTTCAGCAGCAAGCTCGACGGCGCCAGCCCGTCCGCCTTCTTCGGCGGCAGCCTGGCGTACATGTCGCCGGAGCAGCTCGAAGCGTTCAACCCCGCCCACGCGCGCGGCCCGGAAGACCTGGACGGCCGAGCGGACCTCTATTCCCTCTGCATTATCCTCTGGGAGCTGCTGGCCGGCCGCCGGCCGTTCCCGGAGGAGTCCCTGCGCGGCGACTGGGGCGCGATGCTGGGCAAAATGACGGAGAGGCGGCGGGCCGGCGTGAACCTGGCCGAGACGGCGCCGCTGCCTGCGAAGCTGCCTTCGGGACTGCGGGACGTTCTGCTGACGGGGCTTGATCCCGATCCGGCGCGACGGCCGCCAACCGGCGCAGCCCTGGCGCACGAACTGGAGTTGTGTCTGCGGCCGCGGGCGCGTGATCTGCTGCATCCGCCCATCGGCGGCTGGCGCGGACTGGTCCGCCGGCACGGCCTGATCGCGATCGTCCTGGCCGCCGCCGTCCCCAACGCGTTGGGCGCTGCTCTTCAATATCGCCTATAACCGATCCGAAATCATTGCGCGTCTACCCGGCGCCGATCCGGCCTTCTGGGCAGTGCAGGCGGTGATCAACACGGTCGCCTTTGGTCTCGGCATTTTCATTCTGGCCCGCCTGACCTGGCCCGCAGCCCGCGCCGCCCGCTGCGCCGACCCCAACCTCGGTTCGGTCGATGCACGGCGGCGCTGTCTCGTCGTCGGCGACGCGGCCGCTCTCATCAGCCTCGTTGAGTGGCTGGCGGCCGGCGTGGCGTTTCCCGTGTTGCTGTGCGCCGTCCTCGGTCCCCAGCCGCCGGCGTTCTTTTTTCACTTCTTCGTTTCACTCGGACTATGCGGCTTGATGGCGTCCGTTCATCCGTTCTTCGGCGTGACGTTCCTGGCCGTTCGTACGCTGTTGCCGTCGCTGCTGCGGAGCAGCGGCGACCCGGAACTGCCGGCCGCGCTGGAACGGCTGAGACGGCGAACGGGGCTGTACCTGGCCCTCGCCGCGGTGTCGCCGATGCTGACCGTGGCGGCCTGGGCGGCGATCGGCTCGGAGAACCGCACGATCCTGGGCGTTTTGAGCGCGGTCGGCGTGTTCGGTTTCGCGGTCGCATACGCCCTGTCGTGCGCCATCCTGGGCGATCTGGAAGCGCTGGCTCAGACGGTGGCCCTCACGACCTCCGCGTCGGAGGACGCCGGCCCGGCGGCTTCCACATGGGTGCGCGGCAAGGGGTGACGCCAAATCGCGGCGAGCGCTTGCCGGAGGTCAGGCTTTCCGGGCTGACCGGGACTCATTCTCATCCTGCGCACCTTGACTCCGTCAACCGACGCAAGGCCCCGGCCGCAATCTCTCCTATGTTTCCACTCAAAGTAGCAAAGGCGTCAGTCTGAGGTGCGCGGCGGGCGCTTCAATTGGGTGGCCAACCCGCTTTGCCGTCCCGTCCGCCGAATTCGTTCTATAGTTGCACGTCGGCGGATGCTCCGTCCCGTCCGCGTTCCATCGTTGCGGGGGAAAAGTCCATGAGAATGCACATGCTGCGCGGCTGGGTGTTGCTGACCGTGGTCGGGCTGGTCGGTTGCAACTCCCCGGCGGAAGTCAAGCCGGACGATCCGCCCCCGACGCCGGATGCACCGCCCGCCCGGCTCGGCGACCGAACCGACGTCAACCTCGCGGACTGGCTCAAGCAGCCGCGATCCGAACTGGCCCAGCGCGTCGCGGAGTGGTCCGACACCGTGCAGCAGCAGCGGCGAAACGCCGCGGAGAATCCGCTGTCCCTCGACCTCCTGCCCGGATTGCAGCCACCGGGGACGATGCCGGTGTTCGGACAGGCGACCTTCTCCGAGAAGGCAGGCTACAGCCTGCCGCCCTATCTCAAGGCCGGCGATCGGGACGCCGCCGTGGCGCTCCACCTGGCCCGGCTCGGTGATCGGGCGGCAGCCCTTAAGCTCGCCGATCCCGCCGACAAGGACCTCCTTTATCGCATCGACGCCCGGCGAACCGGCCGAGATTATCCGCTGGAATGGACACAGCTGGCCGGACTCGCATTCCAGTCTGCCGAGTGGAAACTGGCGACCGGCGAAGCCCAGGGCGCCGCCGATCTGGTCCAGATGCACAAGCAGCTGCGGTCGCTGCTCGACGACAAGGCCGCCGCCGGGCCGCTCGGCGCCGCCCTGTTGCCGCTCG
The DNA here is from genome assembly GCA_963771935.1 of uncultured Planctomycetaceae bacterium. Classification (GTDB taxonomy): domain Bacteria; phylum Planctomycetota; class Planctomycetia; order Gemmatales; family Gemmataceae; genus UBA4732. Next base: position 828,403 of record CAVYVK010000003.1, read on the forward strand.
GCCGTCGCGCCCTCGCGGAGGCCGCCGCCGCGTGGAAGAAGTCAGAAAACGACAAACAGGATCTCGTACATGATATTGAAGCCGCCCTCAAGGAGTGGGGCGAGTCGCCGCCGCCGGCCCCGGCCCTCGCGCCAGGGGCCAGCGAGTTCGAGGCCGTCCGCCTCTTCGGCCGGCCGGCCGCCGGACAGGCCGTCGTCGCCGACAAGCCGGAGACGGTCGGCCGCGCGCTCGACCTGCTGGAGCTTCCCGTGCCGGCCGACGGCGCCCAGGCCGTCGTCGCCTTCTTCGACGCCGACCGCCGGCTGACGGAGACGCTCGTCCTTTACCGGCCGCGCATCATCCAGACCTTCCCGGACGCCGTCAACCTGGCCCATTATCTCGTCGATCACGCCTTGCCCAGCGACGATCCGATCAAGGGCGTCGGCCTGACGCGCCGCAACTACTCCGGCGACGGATTGCAATATGACGTGGTGCTGCTCAACCGCGGCGACGCGCTGGGCGGGTTCGTGCGCGTCGCCGGCGCCAAGCCGCTGAGGAGCGCTGCCCCCTGAGGCCCGCGACTTCGGCGCCGTCCATCTCGACCGTACCTTCGAGCAGAACCGCGTCCTGTTCGCGCGACAGAACCGGCTCCGTGGTGGACCTCGATTGCCGTAAATCTCCCCGCGCCGTCCGTCTGCCGCCTGCCGTCTCGGTCCCTGACTTCGCGCGCCTGGAGCGCGATAACGACCTGAACCTGACCTCCGCCCTGACGCTGAACTGGCCGCCGGAAGAGTCGGCGACCGCCCTGACGAAGCTGGTCGTGCCGCTGCTGGCCGCCTACGGCAGTCCGCGCATCGACGGCGCCACGGACGCCGACGGCGACGGCTTGGCCCTGGTCTGGGAGGACGCCCGGACGCGGCTGACGCTGCGGCTGCCCTACGAGTCCAACCCGATCGTGTTCCGGGCGGAGAACCGCGCCGGTCCTGACACCGCCGACGTCCACGCCGCCGAAGTCTTCGACCTGACCCAGCGCAAGGCGCGTCTGGAGGCCGGCCGGCCGCTGACGTGGTTGCCGCGCTTCCTGCAGCTGCCGGAAATCCGCCTGGGCTTGACGAAAAAGCAGGTGCTGGACGGCCTGCCGCGAAAAGATTCGATCGAGCAGCGCAACCTCGACGGCGACCTGACGCTGATCTTCCGCGACGACCCCCCGGCCGATGCGAAGTACAGCGTCCGCCAGATGTTTCTCCGCTTTGGCCGCGACGACCGGCTGACCGAAATCCGGGTGCGCTATCAAGAAGGCCCCGGCAAGCCCGACGAGCATCACAAGTCGCTGCTCGGCGCACTCAAGGAGGTCGGCGGCGAACCGCTGACTCTGCCCGCGCCCTGGGCCGGTCTGTGGCCGGACTTGCCGGCGCAGAACCCGAAGCCGACGCTGTACCGCTGGGCCGACGACGTGACGGTTCTGACCTGCCAGCGCGACGGCGGCGGCGCGGAGGCGACCCTGCGCGACTGGCCGGCCGGCCTGACGCCGGATCAGATCGGCGAGGCGTTGCCGCCGCTGCACTTCTGCGACGAGGGGGCCGGCGGCGTCCGGCTGGGCATGACCCGCGCCGATCTGGCAGCGAAGTTCCCGAATCCCAAGCCGCTGGAAAACGAGGACGCCGTCGCGGTGGCGGCCCCTGCGGATAGTCCCTATGAGACATTGGCGGTCTGGTTCGACGCCGGCAAAGTGGTGCGCGTGGTCGCCCAGCATAAAGTACAGCCGACCAACGCCGCCGACGTTGCGGCCAAGCTGAAGGAGGCGTGGGGACGCGACTTCGACCGACTTGGCGCCTGCGCCGTCTGGACGCCGCTTCGGGGTCGATCCTGCAAGCTTACGGCTGGCACGACGATCAGGTGCGCGTGCGAATGCTGGCTCAGCAAACCGCCGAGGGGCCGCGCCTGTTCACTGAATGGCGCTACTGGCCCGTGGCGAAGCGGTGAAATCTTCCTGCTCGATTCGTCTGGCTGTCCCCGCGCCGGGCGCGCTATGATAGCGTCGCCCGGCGACTTTATTTGAGACTCCCGAATGCACGAGCCTTCCCACGCCTTCCTGAAAAACCTCCTCGAAACCCCCAGCCCCTCCGGCTACGAGCGGCCCATCCAGGACGTGGTCCGCGCCTGGGCCGCCGACTTCGCCGACGAGGTCCGCACCGACCGCCACGGCAACGTCATCGCCGTGCGCTATGCCGCCCGCGAAGGCGAGCCGGGCGGCGTCAGCCCCGGAGCGGCGAACCGCCGCGCATCATGCTGGCCGGCCACTGCGACCAGATCGGCCTCATGGTCCAGCACATCGACGACAACGGCTTCCTCTACGTCCAGCCCATCGGCGGCTGGGACATGCAAATCCTGCTCGGCCAGCACCTGACCGTCTGGACCGAAGAACGGCCCCGTCGCCGGCGTCGTCGTCGCGCCGGGCGCCGCACCTGCTGACCAGCGAGGAACGCAACAAGGTGCCGCAGTTCACCGACGTCTGGGTCGACATCGGCGCCAAGGACCGCAAGGACGCCGAGGAGCTGGTCGCGCCCGGCGATCCGGTGACGGTCGCGCTCGGCTACCGGCCGCTGCGCAACGGCCTGGCCGCGTCGCCGGCGATGGACGACAAGGTCGGTCTCTGGACGGTGATGGAGGCGCTGCGGCTGCTGCACGACCGGCCGCTGCAAGCTGCAACGTCTACTGCGTCTCGACGGTGCAGGAGGAGATCGGCCTGCGCGGCGCAACGACCAGCGCCTACGGCATTCACCCGACCGTCGGCATCGCCGTGGACGTGTGCCACGCCACCGACACGCCGGGCAACGACAAGAAGCAGCTCGGCGACACGCAGCTCGGCGGCGGCCCGGTGCTGTTCCGCGGGCCGAACATCAATCCGCGCGTGCTGGAACGATTGCAGGACGCGGCGAAGCGGGTCGAGATCCCGGTGCAGGTGCGCGGCGCGCCGCGGGCGACCGGCACCGACGCCAACGCGATGCAGCTGAGCCGCGAGGGCGTGGCCGTCGGCCTGGTCGGCATCCCCAACCGCTACATGCACAGCCCGGTGGAGGTGGTCAGCCTCGACGACCTCGACCGGGCGGCGCGGCTGCTGGCGGAGTTCTGCGCGACGGTCACTCCGCAGGCGGACTGGACGCCGTGAGGGAACGGTCCTTGGACTTCTCCCCGTTCGACCTGCCGCTGACCGATCCGCGCCATCCGTTCCACGTCCACCACATGGAAATGGCGCTGGACGAGGCCGCCGCCGCTGCCGCCGAGGGCGAGGTCCCGGTGGGGGCGGTGATCGTCTCCTTCCAGCGCGGCGTCATCGGCCAGGCGCACAACCAGCGCGAACAGCTTCTCGACCCGACGGCCCACGCCGAGATGATCGCCGTCACGCAGGCCGCGCAGGCGCTGCGGTCGTGGCGGCTGGAGGACTGCGCCCTGTACGTGACGCTGGAGCCGTGCCCGATGTGCGCCGGCGCGATCGTCCAGGCCCGGCTGCCGCTGGTCGTCTACGGCTGCACCGATCCCAAGGCCGGCGCCTGCGACACTCTCTACCAGATCCCGACCGACCCGCGCCTCAACCACCGCGCCCGCGTGGTCGGCGGCGTCTTGGCCGACCGCTGCGCCGCGGTGCTAGGCGAGTTCTTCGCGGCCCGGCGGCGCGAGGGGAAGAAGTAAGAGTCAGAGCCGCGACCGTAAGGGAGCGGTATTCGCTCCAACCGCTCCCTTACGGTCGCGGCTCTGACCCATTCCCTATTTGCCCCGCCCCCATCCATGTCCCATAGTCGATTGAGGCTTCTTCCGTATCGACAAATGTTAAAGCTCCGGAAGGAAGATTCGGCCATGGCGCGAATCCTGGTGATCGACGACGACGTGCCGCTGCAAAACATGCTCCGACTGACCCTGAAGCTCCTCGGCCATGAGGTCGAGCAGGCGTTTGACGGTGCGGAAGGATTGCGGCTCTGTCAGACTTCGCCGCCTGACGTGGTATTGACAGACATCCTCATGCCGAACCAGGACGGCCTGCAGACGATTCGCCAGCTGCGCCTGACCTGTCCCGACGTGCAGATCATCGCCATGAGCGGCGGATCGCAGCTCCTCGCCGACATGGATACGCTGCCGTTCGCCATGCACTTCGGCGCCCGCCGCGTGCTCTACAAGCCGTTTGGACACAAAGAACTATCCGCAGCGCTGCACGAGGCGGTCGGCGTCTAATTCTCTCCTTGCTCACCGCTGCACGCGGGCCGATCCGCCCTTCGCGAACGCCTCCACCTCTTCCCGCCGGGCCATCGTTACGTCGCCGGGATAGGTCGTCAGCAACGCTCCATGCGCCCAGCCGAGGCGCAGCGCCTCCTCCGGCGGCCGGCCGGCGATCAGGCCATAGATGAGGCCGGACGCGAAGCCGTCGCCGCCGCCGATGCGGTCGAGCACGTCGAGAGGGCACGTCGGACTGACGAAGCGCTGGCCGTCCAGCCACAGCACGGCCGCCCAGTCGTGGCGGTTGGTCGAATGCACCTCGCGCAGCGTCGTCGCCACCAGCTTGATGTTCGGGTGCTGCTCGACGACGCGGTCGATCATCCCGAAGAAAGCGTCCGGGTCGAGCTTCGATTTCGCGGACATTTCCGGGCCGGGGATGCCGAGGCCCTTTTGCAGGTCTTCTTCGTTGCCGATCAGCGCGTCCACGTGATCGACGATGCGGCGCAAGACCTGCTGGGCGCGCTCGGCGCCGCCGACGGACGCCCACAGCTTGGCTCGGTAGTTGAGGTCGAACGACGTGACGGCCCCGGCCGCCTTGGCGGCCTGCATCCCTTCGAGGATGAGTTCCGCGGTCGTCTCGGACAGGGCGGCGAAGATGCCGCCGGAGTGGAACCAGCGCACGCCGCCGGCGAAGATTTCCGGCCAGTCGAAATCGCCGGGCTTGAGCAGGGCGCCGGCCTCGTTGCAGCGGTTGTAGAAGACGACGGGAGGCCGCACGCCATGGCCGCGGTCGCTGTAGACCGTGGCGATGTTCGGCCCGCGCACGCCGTCGTGCTCGAACCACTTGTAGAACGGCGTGACGCCCGGTTTCGCGCACCCGCGTTTGCACGAGTTCGCCGATCCCGTAATTGACCATCGCCGTGGCGACGCCGGTTCGCAGACCGAAGCAATCGGACAGGTTGGCGGCCACGTTGTACTCGCCGCCGGAGACGTGGACCTCGAACGAGCGCGCCTTGCGGAACGGGATCGACGCCGGGGTCGAGCCGGTGGACCAGCGCCCCCAGTGAGAGGAAATCCAGGTCGCACGGGTCGCGGCGGACGGTGAAATCGCTCATGAACGATCCTCTCCTACCTACCAGCCGCGAGCGCGAGCGAGCGGTTCGGCGCCCTCCGCTCGCTCGCGCTCGCGGCTGGTTTGAAAGCGCGTCTTACTTCTCCCGCCCCAACGGCAGCCACTCCCGTCCGGTCGGCGCCAGGAACTCGTCGCCGCAGCACGGCCCTTCCGAGCCGACCGGGTACTCCTGCGGCTTGACGGCCCCGCTCTCGACCGCCGCGATGAACGGATCCATGATCTCCCAGGCCCGCTCGATCTCGTCGCTGCGCATGAACAGGTGGGCGTCGCCAGCCAGGGCGTCCATCAGCAGCCGTTCGTAGGCCTCCGGCAACGGCGCGTCCGGGTAGGACTCCTTGTAACGGAAGCGCAGGTCGGTCGGCCGCAGCACCACCGTACCGTCGTCGGGCGCCTTGCTCTGGAACGTCAGGTCGATGCCCTTCGTCGGGCTGGATGGTCATCGTCAGCCGATTGCACTGGAGCGTCGCGCCCGGCGGCAGCGGGAACATCAGATGCGGCGGGCAGCGGAACTGGATGAGGATCTCGCTGCGGCGCCGTTTCATCGCCTTGCCGGAGCGCAGATAAAACGGCACGCCGCGCCAGCGCCAGTTCTCGACCGTCAACTCGATCGCGGCGAAGGTCGGCGTGACCGAGTCCGGCGGCCACGCCCTTTTCCGAGTGGAAGCCGGCGTACTGACCGGCGACCATCCGTTGGGCGGCCTCCTCCGGCGTCAGCACGGGGATGGCGTCGAGCACCTTGACCTTCTCGTTGCGAAGCGGGTCGGCGCAGAAAGCGGGCCGGCGCCTTCCATCGCCGTCAGCGATCAGCAGCTGCAGCAGGTGGTTCTGGAACATGTCGCGGAGGACGCCGGATCTGGTCGTAGTAGTCGCCGCGGCCCTCCATCTTGACCGTCTCGCTGACGGTGATCTGCACGTGGTCGATGAAGTTGAAGTTCCAGACCGGCTCGAACAGCGTGTTGGCGAAGCGGAACACGAGGACGTTCTGCACCGTGTCCTTGCCGAGATAATGGTCGATCCGGTAAATCTGTTCCTCGGCGAAGGCGCCGCGCAGGACGCGGTTGAGTTCGCGGGCCGACGCCAGATCGCGGCCGAACGGCTTCTCGATGATGAGGCGCGACCAGTTCTGCCCCTCCTGCCGGTTAAGGCCCTCGGCGGCGAGCTGGCGGGCGATGTCGGCGTAGAGGTTCGGGGCGACGGCGAGGTAGAACAACCTCCGGCCGCCGCGGCCGCCTTCCGCCTTCTGCAGCCACGCCTTGAGGCCGTCCAGCCCGCCCGGCTTGGCGGCGTCGCCGGGGACGTAGAAGAGCCGGCGGGCGAATTCTCGCCATTTCGCCTCGTGCCAGTCCTCCTTGGCGAACTCCTTCACGGCGGCGGCCAGCCGGTCGCGGAAGGCGTCGTCGCTGAGCGGCGTGCGGGCGGCGCCGACGATCTTCACGTCCTCCGGCAGCCGCCCCTTCTTCGCCAGCCGGTACAGCGACGGCGCCAGCTTGCGCGCCGTCAGGTCGCCGGTGGCCCCGAAGATCACGAGGGTCGTCATGGTCCGTAGTCCCGGGGCGATGGTCCATAGGGGAGCGCCGGCGCGGCCCGGCCACCCTGTACAATGACAGGGGCGCGTCGTCATTCTACAAACTACGAACTATGGACTACGGACCATGAAGTGGATAACTCGCCCGTGGCTCATGGCGGCGGCGTCGGCGGCGCTGGTAATCGGCGCGGCGGCGCTGATCTTTCGCCCATCGCCCGGCCAGTCGCGGCCGACACCGTCGCCCGTACCGGCAGGCGACCATGAGATCGTCTGGCTCTCCACCACTACCAACGCCTCGGCGTGGGAGCGCTTCGTCGCCGCCGTGCAGCGGGCCGGCCGGCGGCTCCAGATCGACCACCCCGGCGCCCAGGCGCTGGTCGGCGACGCCGCCTTCCCCAAGGAGACGACGGCCGTGCCCGAAATCGCGCTGGCCCTGCCCAACGGGGCGGGTCGGCTCGTCTTTCGCTGGTACAAGATCACCACCGACTGGAAGACGCGCGACTGGGTCGAGGCGCTGCTCCAGCGCCGGCCCCCGCCGCTCGCCATCATCGGCGGCAGTTCCAGCGACGCCGCCCGCGAACTGGCCTGGCAGCTCCGCCGCCAGTGCGCGAACGTACCGGAACCGGATCGGCCGTTGCTGTTGCTGACGACCGGCACCGCCGACCGGGTCACCGACCCGGACGCCCCCGCCGACGCACCGCCGAACGCCAAGGAGATGGGACTTACCAGCGTCTATCCGGATCGCACATTCCGTTTTTGCTTCTCCAACGAGCAAATGGCCACGGCCGTCCTGAGCTTCCTGCGCACCCAGTACGACCTCCGGCTCGACGCCAACCCCGTCCACATGGTCCAGTGGGACGACGACTCGTATTCCAGGGACCTGACCGAGGGCTTCGAGGAGGTCCTCCGTCAGAACAAGACGCCGGCCGGGGACGACGCGACGGGCCGCAGCGAGGCGGCGCCTCCGCCCGCCCTCATCAACCCCGAGCGCGTCGCGTCCAGCGTCGGCTCGTTCCTGACGCCCAACCGCTTCGAGGCCGAGGTCGCCAGCGACGTGGTCGATGACCTGGAACGGGCGCCCGGCGACGAGCCGCTGACGGCCGGCCGAAGGGCCTCGACGAGGCGCTGCGGGACCTGAAGGAGGAGGGCGCCCGGCCTTCTCGCCCGCTGCTGGTCGTGACCGGTCAGTCGGCGCCGTCGCGCCGCTTCCTCCGCGAGCTGGCTTGCACGGCCCCGGCGCAAGCGCGTCGCCTCGTGGTCGCCGGCGGCGACGCCCTCTCCTTTAACACCGTCTACCGCGACCGCCGCGTCGCCTGGCCCATCCAGGACCTCCCCTTCGCGTTCGTCTTCTTCTGCCATTTCGATCCCATTTATAACAATAAGGACGATCCGGACCTGGCCTTCTTGCCGGAGGGCAAGCCGCCCCCCGACGGCGAGAAGGACTTCAACCTGTCCTCGACCGGGACGGAGGACGTGCTGCTCAACGGGGCGATTATTGAGTCGCTGGCGCAGGCGTTCGATCGCGACGGCAAGCCGGCCGCCGACGCCAGCGAGCTGAGCCGGCGCCTCGCGGAGATCAGTCACCGGAGCGGCCGGTTCGGCTACGACCCGGAGGGCACGCCGTTGTTCGGCCCGGACGGCAACCGCCGCGGAGGGGCCGGCGAGAACATCGTCTATCTCCGGCCGCACTTCGAGGGCGACCGCGTCCTGCCGGAGGCCACGATCGAGGTCTGGGTGTCGCGCGAGAGCGTCCCGCGCGCCGTCCGCCCGTGGCTGCTCCATGGGGAGCCGTTGATGGTTTCCTACGGGCCGTCCGTCGCGGAAGGGGGGGAAGGCCCATGAGCGCCGCCGTCCCGCCGCCCGGCCCGCCGCCGGCCCCGCGGTCGCGCTTCTGGCGCTACGCCCAGGCGCTGACGGCCCCGGTCCTGCTGTGGGTCCTGGTGGCGTTCCTCCTCTGGGAGCCGATCCATAACTGGATCGAGGGAGAAGACAGCTACGACAAGTCCGCGCTGGAAGAATGGCTGGACGAGGCGCGCACCTTCCGCAAGACGCTGCCGGAGATGGCGGCCGACTACGCGCAGACTCGTCAGGAGCTGCAGCAGTTGCCGCCGCCGCCGCCCCACCCGGGGCCATTCGACCCCCAGGTGAGCCAGCGCGGACAAGTCGAACGAACCGTCGCGGTCCAGGGCGAGCAGATCCTCGAACACCTGCGCGCCCTGGGGAATCCTCCGACCAAGATGTACAACGGCCAGCTGCCGCTGTTCCCGACGATCTACCGAATCGAAGTGATCTTCGACGACCGATCCGTGCAGCCGATCGTCTGGGATTCGGAGCTGCCGTTCCGCGAGACGGAGGTGCAGGAGCTGAAGCCACCCGTTGCCGTCGTCGCCGGCGTCGGCCCGCGTTTTCTACCAGCTGCACGCCTTCAACATCCGGCAGCGCCTGGAGCAGGAGCACCAGCAGCGCTTGCAGCAGCTTAGCATCCTGGCGGTGATCGCCACGGTGCTGGTGGCGGCGTGGATCGTGCTGCTGCAGCGGCGCGAGCGGCAGCGCATACTGGTCCAGCAGCAAGTGGATATGGCGGAGCGCAAATTGCTGGAAGAGGGGCGGCGCCACGAGGAGACGGAGCGCAAGCTGCTGGAGCAGCGGCTGGCGACGCAGGCGGCGGAACGGAAGGCGCTGGAGTTGAAATCGCAGCTGTACGCCAGCATCGGCATCATGGCCGGCTCCTACGCGCACAACATCAAGAACCTGCTGGTGCGGCCCAACGACCTGCTGCGCCGCTGCCTGGAGGCGGACGGTCTGAGCGGCGACCAGCAGGGGATGTTGCACGAGGTGCAGCAGACGCTCGGCACCGTGACGGAGCGGCTGCAGCAGATCCTGCGGACGGTACGGCGCGACCCGAACCGAACGGAGCAAACGGTGCTGGACCTCAACGCCGTGCTGCGCGACCTGGAACGGACGTGGCGCGACCTGGCGCGCGACCGTTACAAGCTGGACGTGGAACTGGAGTTGGGCGAGGACGGCGGGCCGCTCTGGATTGCGGGCGACTTTTCGCATCTGCAACAGGCGGTGGAAAACCTGCTGTTCAACGCACGGGATGCGACGTTCGAGATGCGCAATCACCTGCGCGACGCCGCCCGGCGTGACGAGAAGCTGGACGCGGCGACCCGGCGACAGGCGCTGATCGCGGCGGCGGCGTGGAAAGGCCGCGTGGTGATGCGGACGGGCCGCGTGGGGAACGAGGTCGTGCTGGAGGTGCGGGACAACGGCGCCGGCATGACGGAGGAGGTGCGCCGCCGCTGCATCGAAACGCACTTCACGACCAAGCGCGACAACGCCATCTACGAAGGGCAGAACACCGGCATGGGGCTGGGGTTGTCGTTCGTGTCGGCGATTTTCGAACACCACCGGGCGAGAATGGAGATCGAATCGGGGCCGCTGAAGGGGGCGACGTTCCGTGTACGCTTCCCGGGGGCGGACGCCCCTTAACGGCGACCCGATAGGAGAGCGCTTCGGCGAAGTGCTCCCCTTTCGGGTCGCCGTGCTCTGTTGAAATCCTCTAACCTGTAGCGGCGAGGAGCATGAGGTTGTGGGTGAGTACCCGCAGGTAGCACTCGTGTTCGCGCGACGCATCCGACTTGCCCCGCAGCGCCGAGCCGAGCAGCCGCTTGTGTCGGGAGAAGGCGCTCTCCGCCTGCCAGCGCTGCCCGTAGACGCGCTTGTGCCGGCTGCCCCGCGGCTTCTTGCGGAACCGCTTGACCATCTGCCGCCGGTAGCGAGTCTTGGGCCACTTCCGCCCCCCGTTCCGCCGGTTGATCGGGATCACCGTCGAGCGGACGCCCAAGTCCTCCCGGCAGTAGCGGTGGCTCTCCTCGCCGTCGAACGCCGCGTCGCCGAGCACCCGGTCGTAGCCGACCGCCAGCGACGCCTGGGCCATGAGAGGGCGGAACTGCGGCGCGTCGTTGGCGGGGCCGAGGCTGACCGTGGCTGCGGTGAAGAAGTGGCTGGCCGTGTCGCAGGCCACGGCCAACTTGGTCCACAGCCTGGAGTTGTGTTTACGGCCGGCCCGCTTGAAAAAGTAGCGGGACGTGTGGCGGCTCTCCATGCCGGTGGCGTCGATGGCGGCCGTCGGCTTCGCGCCGATCAACCCGCCTTCCTGTGCGCGCACGGTGGCGCAGAAGAGGAGTACGACGAACGCCCCTTTTTTAGCAGCCGCTTGGCGGCATAGCAGAGGGTCGAGTAGTGGGGCGCCGCGGCCAGGCCGAGATCCTCGCGCAACTCGGCGAAGTCGGCCAGCAACCGGACGACGCCCCGGTAGTCGGTCTTGAAGAAGGTCTTCAGGGCCAGGGCGGCGAACAGTTGGTGCTGGGTGAAGTCCTTGCGGGAGAACTTCGACGAATAGGCGGGCAGAACCTCCCGCGCCAGGCGCAGCGCCTCTTGGGCCACGGCCCGAGGCGACTTGGTCATCGGTCTGCTGGTGTTCATAATACCATTATACGCCCGCCCCGCCAAGGATTTCAACAGAGCAGGGTCGCCGCTGAACGAGGTCGATTGAGCAAATAATAATGCAACACGTCTGCGTCTTCTGCGGTTCCAGTCCCGGCGGCCGTCCCAGCTACGCCGACGCCGCCCGGCGCTTCGGGGCCGCCCTGGCGCATCGCCGGCTCGGCTTGGTCTACGGAGGCGGCCACGTCGGCCTGATGGGCGTCGTCGCCGACGCCGTGCTGACGGCGGGCGGCACGGCCGTCGGCGTCATCCCGAGATTTCTGGAGAACAAGGAACTCGCCCACCGCAGCCTGACCGAACTCGTCGTGACGGCGACGATGCACGAGCGCAAGGCCGTGATGGCCGACCGAGCCGACGCCTTCGCCGTACTGCCCGGCGGCTTCGGCACCGGCGATGAGCTGTTCGAGGCGCTCAGCTGGTCGCAGCTCGGCCTCCACGCCAAGCCGGTCGGCCTGCTCGACACGGACGCCTTTTTCGATCCGCTATTGAACTGGATGGATCACATGGTCCGCGAGCGCTTCCTGCGGCCCGAACACCGGGCGCTGGTGCTTACTGCGGAGGAACCGGACGAACTGCTGGATGCGCTGGAGAAATGGCGGCCGGCGGCTGCGCCGGGGAAGTGGTTGGACGCGGAGAGCGATTTCTAAGGGGAATCCAGATACGTTGCTCTCAGATTGTAGAGGCGCTCAGGGCCGGCCAAGCCCCTCGGCCAGATCGGGCAGCAAGGTCTCGGCCCTCCCCGGAAGATACAGGTCGGATTCCTGGACGAACGAGGGTGTTTCCGGGCCGAGGACGACGACGCTCATTCCTGACGCACGGGCGGCCCGAACCAAACCATGCTCGTCGTGAGAAACTCCGATCGCCAACAGCGATTTTCCCTGTAGATCAGGCCTCTCATCATCGCTAAATCCGATCACCTTGACACAAACGCTTCCCGCCGATTGGTGCAAGTCGTCGAAATTGGAAGTGATGATCCGTTTCACGACGCCCTTGCGTTCCAATTCTACAAGAGCAAGATGGGCGCAATTGGGTTGGGCCGTGAGGACGGACGCCTGGAACGAGCCGACGAGGGAGGCGAGCTCCGAAGGCCGGTGCAGCATCCAATCGAGGGCCGAGCCAGGGAAAGGCTCCGCGAGTCGAAAACAACCATCCAGGGAGTCTTGACCCGTGAAAGGACGGATGCCGCTGGCCGTCGAGACGCCGGCGCCGGTAAGCACGGTGCATGTCGCGCCCCGGAGCCGCCGGACAAGATCCACGATCCGAATGATGCGTGGAGGCTGCAGGAGTCGTCGAGGCTTGCCAAGTGGGAGGGAAGAATCGGTCGAAGCGAGCCGGCGAGCCTGATGAGGAAACAGGCAGTCCCGGTATCGTTTCAGGGGATCTTCCATGCTGCCATATCCCAGGAAGACGTGTACGGCCTCTTTCTCGGGCGGCAGTTCCGCCACGCGCACGGACAGCTCAAATCCATTCAATCGAAAGGACGCTTGGAGGACCGATCCGACGATCCTCTTCCAGCCGGCGCGTTCGATTTGCGCGAGCAATGACGCCACGATGGAAGAAGTTTCCTGACCGCAGCATGCACAGGAGAGCGCCGCCAGGAAATCCCGCAGGAAAATGCGGCCCTCGGTGGTCAGGTGGAGGCGCCCGAGGAGCGCAAACACACGGCTCGAACAGCCAAAGACATGGGCAAACGACTCGAACTTCCGTCGTGGGGAGATCGGGGGCGGCTCCGAAGCCGTAAGACCGGTGGACGGGACTGCCCCGAAACGTCTGTGAGGCAATTCGAGCAAGGAAGCAAACCTCCCGGTTACAATTCGCGCCTGCCGAAAGCCAGTCCGGCCAACAAGGCCCGGCCTCCTCCCTTGCAAGAAATCGTACAGGCTTCCGGCAAAAAAAGCGAGCCGTCGGCGAGGTCACCGTTCCACCCTTTTTCCGACGTTTTTTCTATGGGCCGGCCGGGAAGAGACGGTTAGAATATCGGGAATGGATCTTCTCTCGACGCCGGCCAGGCGTGAACAACAGCGACCGCGCCGACAGCCGGTGTTGCAAAGGCGAAAAGAGCGGGGCATTTCAGAAGCGAAGGGACGACCGCTCAATTCGCAGGCGTAGAGGTTCTTATTGCCTTTCTCCGAAAGGCGGTTCCTCAGGATGTACTGACGTGATAATCATCATCGGTAGAGGTCATTCGGGTACACGCGTAATCAGTCAACTGCTTTACAACAACGGCTGTAGGACGGCGCGATCAACTCATGCTACGACCTGATCCCACCGGAAGAGATGTATTGCGCCGCCAAGCTGTTTGGTGAAAAGGTGCGTATGGCGGTGGATTACGAGTGGGATTTCAACGTGGGCGGGCCTTCCTCCATGTTTGCGAGACTGGTCGAGATGTATTTGTCTTGTCTGCAAGGTGAACCGGAATTGCGCTACTTCAAATTGCCGGAAACGACCCTCTGTTATCCGTGGATCGTCAAGATGCATCCCGACGCCCGGTTCATCCATTGGATTCGAGACCCACGGGACTGCGGCAGCCACCTCACGGACGACTTCCAGCGCTGGAGGATGCTGGTTCCTGATCGTCTGATTCGTCCCTGGCTCGATCAGGGCGTTGAAGCGACCCGCATTCGGTCTGCGATCAGTTGCAAGTACCAGTGGGACGTCGTGGAGAATTCGCCCCGTCCCAATAACTTTCTCCGCGTTCGTTACGAGGATTTCTGCACCGACCAGAAGGGCGAGCTGCAACGTCTGGAAGAGTATCTTGGCCGGCCGTTGAAGCCGGTGGGGACGCATACGCAGAGCATCGGCAGATGGAAGAAGGACGAACGTCATTTTGAGTTTCCCTTCTGGAGCGACATGCTCGAGCGGGGCGGGTATGTGAGATCCCGCACATCCTCGACAGGTTCGGACGGGCAAACGACCGGCAGGAGTTGATCATTTGGTATTTCCGACCGCGGCGACTCAGGGGAAAGGGTCGAACGGATGGCTGCTCCCGCTCCGAAGCTCCTCGTGCTCTCCGTTTTCGCACGGTCGCCGCGGAACGATCGCTGGATCGACCTTCAGTATCGCTTCCTGGACCGAACCGGCCCCTCCTACGATCATGTCGTCTATTTACATCGCGCCGACAGCTCCTTGTTTCCGCGCAGCCGGATCCTGGGGGCCGTTGACGCCGATCGGCCCGTCCCTCAGATTCATGGGCAATTGCTGCAACTACTTCTCGATCATGCTCGCACCGTGTCCTACGACTACTACCTGTTTCTCGACAGCGACGCTTTCCCCGTTACGCCGAATTGGCTTCCGACCCTCGTCTCCCGAATGGGCGAATTCCCATTCGCCGCCCCCATTCGGGTCGAGAACCTCGACCTTTTTCCTCATCCTTGCTCCTTCTTCGTGCGGGGCGAAAACATTCATCGCCCGGAACTCGATTTCCGCGTCGGTTCGGCTGCCAACCTCCTTCAGCAAACCGTGCAAGATGTGGGTTGCCGCATTCCGCTCAACGCTTGCTATCCTCTCGTGCGGACGAACGTCGTCAACGCCCATCCCCTTCTCGCCGCCATCTACGGACACTTTTTTTATCACCACGGCTGTGGTGCCCGGACCTTTGCCATGCGCTCCACGCATCAGTACAATTATTATAGTCACGTCGTCGGCAACCATACGGACATCGAATCCGCACTGTTCCAAGCGCTCGCATCGGACCCCGACGCCTTCATCCAAAAATTGAAAGTCGTTTCGCCTGGTTCCATAGTGCCCGGCTCGGCGAACGAATCGGAGCCGCGACCGTAAAGGAGCGGGATGCGATATAGGAACCTTTCCCGCTCCCTTACGGTCGCGTTTCTGAAAGGCGCATTGGCCGCGCCGCACACAGTAACAGGAGCCGAGCGATTCGGGCGACGGCGTCCGATCGCCCCGAGGAGGGTGGAAGGTCCGGGACGCGAAGGTTCTTCTTACCTCGGAGGCGGCGCAGCATCAATGTGCGGGCGAGGCGATTCAGGTCCGCCCACCGCTGGGCCGGCCGGCGCGCCGGGACCGAGTCGCCGAGGAACACGAGCGGCCCCGGCCACTCGGCCGACCGCCCGCTCACGAATATGCTCTCGTACCGGAGGGGCAAATACCGAACGCCGGCGGCGGCGGCCCGACGCAGGAACTCCTCGCCGGCCTCCACCGTGCGGGCGTCCAGCGCGTACACGTCGTGGGTCGTCGTCGTCCGGGCGGTTCGTTCGTAGCCGCAGCGGTCCAGCCCTTCCTGGCAGATCCCCTCGAGCGCGGCCAGGTCTCCCGGCGGGAAGCCCCGCTTCCAGACGAACACCCGGGCGGGATCGGCGGCCGTCGCCGCCCGGTCCTTCCACCATTCCCCCGGCAGCGCCAGGCCGTGGACGGAACGCCGCGTGTCCAGCATTCCCGGTTCAAACTCCTCTCCGAGAAAAGTGCAAACCGCGCAGCTCCTCTTCAGGACGCGCGACCAGCTGCTCGAAAAAGATGGTGCGGCTCCGGTCGTCCTTCGCGAAGAACTCTGCGGAGGCGCGGTCCATGCTCTGCCAGCGGTAGGCGTTGGCGAGCAGCGACCGGGCGCCCCACGGGACGGCTCGCAGCGACAGCGCGACGTCACGGGGGTCGCGCACCAGACGAAGGATAGGAGCCTGCGGGAAGAGCCGCCGCATTTCGCGCATGTGGACGAGATGGATCGGCGACTTCTCCACCCAGCGCGGCTTGCCGGACCGCCGAGCGTGCGTTAGGGTCAAGGCCTCGAGCAGGAGCCCGCCCGGGGCGGCCGAGGGGCCAGGAAGTCGTGGATCTCGCCCAGGCTGATCCCGAAGGCCTGGTGGACCTTGCCGCGGACGGCGGGCAGCGAGCCGAGAAACGCAACGGCCCGGGCCGGCCAACACGGATCGCCGAAGAATCCGCCGCGCATCGGCGCCGCGCCAGAAGGAAAAAAAGTCCGTTTCCGATCCGCAATCGAAGCGACTGTGGGCGGTCAGCAGCGCCGCCAGGAGCGTCGTCCCGGAGCGCGGCACGCCGACGATGAAAACCGGCTGAGTCTCCACGGTTCTCTCACCCTCCGCGACCGCTCCGATGGCGCCGCGTCGGGCGATCCGATAACTGCTCGGGCGGCACCAGGAAAATCAGGACTTCCTACCGAATTTTTCTTGACAGCCTATCCGGTCTAAATATTCTAGAGAATGGGAAGTTGTGGCTGCTCGACCCTCAATCCCTCTTCTCTAAGGAAGGCTGAAACATGGGACCGGTAGAAGATCGAGTCGAACTCGACCTGAACAACGTCACAGTCGGCGACGTCCGGCGGCTGGACAATCCCGTCCTCAAGTCCGTGATGCTGCAGGTCAAAAAACAAATGGAAGAAGAGGCGGCGGGTTCCCGAGACCTGATGCAGCACACCAGCCACAGCGTCTTCTACTCGGGAATTTTCTAACAACTTCGCGCGTCCGCTTGGGCCGGAAGTGGCGGCGCTCCGCGCCGCCCCGTCTTTTCCTGCGCCGTCGCCGACCTTCGCAGCTTCCCCATCGCCAGAAGCACCGCGGAGCTGAACGATGCCCACCCTTCCTCTCCTACCCGCCCTTTCGCAGCGGCCCGAGCCGGCCTATCCGATTCTTCCCTTCCACACCTTCATCTGGAAAATCGCCAGCCGGTGCAACCTCAATTGCACCTACTGCTTCGTCTACAACATGGCCGATCAGCGCTGGCGGGAGCAACCGGCCTTCATGTCCGACGCGGTCGCTCGGCAGTGCGCCGTTCGCATCCGGGAACACTGCCTCAAACACGACCAACGCCACGTGTCGATCATTTTTCATGGAGGTGAGCCTCTGCTGGGGGGGGCGGACCATCTCCGCCGGCTCGCGGCCATCTTGAAGGACGAGTTGAACGGCGCGGGCGTCCAATTTCGTATCGGCATGCAGTCCAACGGGCTTCTTTTCACCCCGGAAATCGGGGATGTCTTGCTCGAAGTCGGAGCGTCGATGGGCGTTAGCCTCGACGGCCCCCCCGAGGTCAACGACCGCTATCGGGTGGATCACGCCGGCAAGCCCAGCTCCGCCCAACTGGAGGAACGCCTCCGGCTGCTGCGGTCGCCGCGCTATCGCCCGCTCTTCGCCGGGCTGCTGTGCGTGATCGATCCGCAAACCGATCCCATCCGGGTGACCGACTACCTTCAGTCGTTCGAGCCTCCAGGGTTCGATCTCCTGCTGCCCCACTACAACTGGGTCAACCGCCCTCCGCAGAAAAAGCACGACCCACAGGCCACCCTCTATGGGGACTGGCTGATTCGAGCCTTCGACCACTGGTTCGCGCTCAAGACGTACACGCGCGTCCGCTTTTTCGACGCCATCATCCGAAGTCTGTTCGGCGCCCGCTCGGGCGTGGAATCTCTGGGGACGGATGCCGTGGACCTGATCGTCGTCGAGACGAACGGCGGACTCGAGGCCGTCGATTCGCTGAAAGCGACGTACGACGGCGCGACGCACCTGGGGTACAATATCTTCGATCACGATCTGGACGCCGTCGCGGCCGACGGACGGGTGCAAGCCAGGCAACTGCACGCCCAGGGGCTGTGCCGCACCTGCCAGGAGTGTTCCCTGGTGAACGTCTGCGGGGGCGGCTACCTGCCGCACCGCTTCTCAGGCGACGGGAATTTCGCGAACCCCAGCATCTACTGCGCGGACCTGATGAAGCTCATTCGTCACATCCGGATGCGCATCGGCGCGGAACTGAACCGAGCGGGGCTACAGGCCGCACTATCGGAGCCGCGACCGTAAGGGAGCGGTCTTCACCCCGCTCCCTTACGGTCGCGGCCCCGATGGGCAGAACGGAACACTGCGGATGGACGCCCTCTTTGAACTCTCTTCGCAAGCGGAAAGGGAACTGGGGCTGCGACGGGCCTGCCGGATCGGGCTATTGCGGGATCGGCTGGAAGCCGCCGGGGCGAGGGAACCCCTGCCAACCGGCTGGCTTGAGGCACTCAGGCTGGCGGACCTGCTGCGTCATGCGACCCCCTTCTTCGGGTTGAACGTCCTCCGTTGCCATGAAGCCTTCGGGAAAGCCGGCGCCACGCTGGCCGTCGCCCTGCGCTACCTCCTGATGACCGGCTTCGACGCCTTTTTCTCGATCCTACCGGACGGATTCTCCTGCCTTCTACCGGCGGGGGACGACCCGGTCGTCCTGCCCCGCCTGGGCATCCTTTTGCCGGCGTCCGGCGGATCAACCCGATTGATCCGGGTCGGCCGCAACGTCCTCCAAGTGGAAGACGGCGACGGGCCGGCGACGACCGTCCGCCTGGACGACATCCCGGCGGCCGCGCGGCTGTCGTGGCTGCCGGTGGGACGCGACGACTCCGCCCGGCTGCTGTGGAACTCTCACCCGGCCCTTTTTCCCGGCTCTTACGCCGCGAACGTGTCAACCAACCCGCCCGACCCGGCCGGCCACGCGGCGATGATCACCGCCGCGCTGGAGTTGATACGGGAGGTCGATCCGCGCCGGGGCGAGCAGATCGCGACCGGGATCATGTGGTACGCGCCGCTCATCTCCCCCAGCCTCGAAATCCACCGATCGCGAACCGCGCTCAACCTGCGAGGCGTCCTATTCCTTTCCCCCGGTCGGGACAGTCGGTTGCTGGCGGAGGCCATCGTCCATGAATATTATCACGGCCTTCTGAACGCCCGGATGGAACGGGAGAAGCTGCTGACCGGGGGCGACGAGCCGAGATATTATTCCCCCTGGCGGGACGACCCGCGGCCGCTGGAGGGGCTGCTTCACGCGCTTTACGTGTTCACCGGCGTCGCGGTGTTCCTGCATCAGGCCGAGGCGAATCCCGGTCTGACGGCGGAGCGCGGCGCCCTGCGGGATCGCCGCCGCCTCGTCGTGGAACGTCTGCGCCTGGGGCACGCGCAAGCTCCCGTGGAGCAATTCACGCCCGCGGGGCGGAGGCTGCTGGAGGGACTCAAGGAAGTCATCGACCAGCAGGCGGTCGAGCTGGTATTGCCGCGCGACCGACTGCCGGATCCCCTGGTCGCTCATCTGCACAAGTGGTGCGCGGCGAACCCCCGCCTGGCCGCGGGGGTACAGCAGATTGTTCGATCCGGCGCGTAGCGGGCTGGCCCCTGGATCCGCACAACGGGAGTACGCCTGGCGATGCCCCCTGATCTCGTGACGTTCGTTCAAAACCTGTCATGGACTCCGGCCCTGGTGGATTGCTGCCGCGCGTGGCTGGACGCTTGCCGCGATCTCCTGGAACAACGGTTCCGCGCGTACTGCGAACGGAACGCGAAGTTGGAGTGGCTGCTCACGGCCTTCCTTGGGTTGCCCGAAGGTCTTCGGAAGGATTTCCTGCTCTCCCCCGCGGTCTCGAATCAACTGCTCATTCGAGACGCCGGCCACATACCGGCCTTCTCCACCCTGGCGAGCAACTTCGTTCGCGTTCTCGCGCGGACCAGCAACGACGCGATCGCCGATCCAGACCTGGCCGGGATGTTAGCCTCCTTCGGTCGGAACTATGGCGACGTGCGCGGCATCCCCCTGGACTTCGACAGCGCATTCCCGTTTCCTCCTCGAGGCGCGCGCCGGAGAGCTGCGCGCCCTCCAGCCTGATCGCGCCGCCCAGGCCAAGCAACACCTGGAGGCGGCCCTCGATGTCCTCGATCAGGGCCGCCCGGTTGCCTTGAAGTGTGTGCGCCTCCTGACGGTGCGTTTGGCCGTAAGGGAGGAGGAGGGTCGGATAGGGGATTCCGCGTCGTCTAGTTTTGGCCATCTCATCGGCTTGACCCTCCTCACGAATCCTTGGGCCGAGCGGGTCGATGCGGCTCGGCTGCTCGATTCGCTGGTGCATGAGTCGATCCACGCCGCCCTCTTTCTCTACGAGGCCGTCCAAGGGTCGCTGATTCTCGACAAGAATTGGCCCGACCTTCTTCGCTCGCCCTGGACCGGCACCCCGTTAAACTGCTACCAGTATGTCCAGGCGTGCTTCGTCTGGTTCGGATTGGCGAATCTTTGGAGGAACTGGCCGGCGGGGGCGGGGGGCGTCTCTTCCGAGCGCATCACCCAGATGCGTCGGCGCGCGTCTCAGGGCTTTCTGGCGCGTCCGGCGGCGTCGCTCCTGAGCCATTCCGGCGGGCGTTTGACGCCGGCCCCGGTCAAGGACGCCCTGTGCTTGATGGAACAATGCGCGCTCGACGCCGAGAGCAGCCCGGACGTTTGACGGGAAGGGGCGGCCGTCAGGAGTCGGCCGTCGGGGTTTGCTCGGCGCTATGCACCAGGCGGGCGAACAAGCCGCCGGCTTGCTCCAGATCCTGAAACGCGCCGCGCTCGACGATGAGGCCCTTGTCGAACACCAGGATCTCGTCGGCGTCGTTCAGCGTCGTCAGGCGGTGGGCGACTAGGATGGTGGTGCGATCGCCCCGGGTGGCGGCCAGGGCGTCGCGGATCGCCTTCTCGTTGATGTTGTCCAGCGCCGATGTGGCCTCGTCCAGAAGAAGGATAGGCGGATTCGCCAGGAACACCCGCGCCAGGGTGATCCGCTGGCGCTGGCCGCCGGACAGGTTCCTCCCTCCCTCGGCGATCCAGCCCCGGTAACCATCGGGCATGGCCATGATCTCGTCGTGGATGCGGGCTAGCTCGGCGGCCCGGCGCACCTCCTCCGGCGTGGCGTTCTCGTGGCCGTAGGTCAGGTTCTCCATCACAGTGCCGGCGAAGAGGAACGGCGTCTGGCTGACGTAGCCGAAGAGCCGGCTGATGGTCGCGCGGTCGATCTGCTCCAGAGGGACGCCGCCGATGAGGACCTGGCCGGTCGTCGGCGGCGTCAGGCGCAGCAGCACTTTCAGCCAGGTGGACTTGCCCGACCCCGCCGGGCCGGCGACGCCCACCGTCCGGCCGTGGGCCACGGTCAGCGATACGCCCCGCAGCGCACGCTTCACTCGGCCGCCCGCCTCCGGGTACTGGACGACCAGATTGGAAATGACAATCAGGGGTGCGTCCTTCACCAGCTGCGGCTTGCCGGTGGGGAGCGGGAAGGGTCGTTCAATCCATTTATACAGGTCGGACACACGCACCATCATGCTCATGTTCCGGCTCAGCTCCGGCGTGAACGTGGGGTCGGGCGGCTGGGCCAGCGTCTGCAACAGGTCGTCCACGCGCAGGTTGCAGTCCTGGATCTGATCCAGCCGTAACCACAGGCTCTTGAGCGGGATGACGAGCCGGTAGTAGAGCATCGAAAAGGTGACGATGTCGCCCGGCTGGATGGGCCGGCCCGTCAGTGGATACGTGGCGCGCCAGGACACGAGGTAGATGGCCAGGCCCAGCACCAGCAGATGGAAGAAGCCCTCGTTGAGCGCCTTGAGGGCCTCGAAGCGGACCAGGCTCAGCTGGTGGTGCATCTTCCGCCGCCGCTGGTCCTCGGCGACGTGCTCCACCCGATCGACTTCCTGGTGGCCGGTGTTGACCGCCCGGATGTACTCGAGCGCCCCCAGCCGCTCGATGACCGTGCCGTCGAGGTTCTCACGGGCGCGGAGGATCTCCCGCCGTGTGTCCATGTGCGAGCCGGTCTGATGCAGGGTCAGGGCCAGCGATAGGGGCATGGAAATCAGCATCAACAAGCCGACGCGGTAGTCCACGATCAGCACGTAGAGCAGCGCGAAGGCGATGGCGATGAAACCGGGCAGCAATTCGCTGTAAAGAATGTTGAGAAACAGGACCAGCCCGTCCACGCTACGGGCGACCCGACCCTGCACCGCCCCGACCTTCTCGTCGGCCAGCACCGCCAGATTGACCTTGATGAGATGGGACACGGCCACCACCGTCATGTCGCGCTCGATGCGCGTGCAGGCGCCCTGGACGAGGCACTTCTGGCCGACCAGCAGCAGTTCGCGCAGCAGGTAGCCGCCGCCGATCAGGAGGAGGAAAGGCCCGGCGACCGCGAAGACCGTTTCTCCTCCGGCGCCGTCTTTCAACGCATCCGCCACGCGGGTGACGATGCCCCCGAACAGCACCGGGATGAGCGTGTTAAGGGCGCCGCCGACGAGCATGACGCCCATGGCCAGCCACAGCATGACTTTGTGGCGCCGGGCGATGATCGGCAGCACCCGACGGACGCGACGCACCGTGTTCGCCAGGTCCGCCCCCAGGCACCGCAGAGTGAAACGATTATTCTGCGACATACCGTAGAGGATATTGGAAACGCGTGCCCCGGCCAGGCGGGTTATGATGGGCCGCGTGCCGGCCGAGGTCGGGTGAAATCTCGGTAAAGGGTTGGAAGGACGCGCCTGCCGCCTTAAAATGAAGTTTTCCGCCCTCCGAGTTCCCCAACGCGCGAGTGAATTCGTCATGAGTGAGACGCCGCCGACCAAGCTGTCCGGGGCCGACATCCTGGTCCAGTGCCTGCTCCGCCACGGCGTCGAGGTCGTCTTCGCCTATCCCGGCGGCGCCTCCATGCCCATCCACCAGGCGCTCACTCACGTCCAGGACCGCCTGCGCACCGTCCTGCCGCGGCACGAGCAGGGCGGCGGTTTCGCGGCCGAGGGCTATGCCCGCACCACCGGCAAAGTGGGCGTCTGCGTCGCCACCAGCGGCCCCGGCGCCACCAACTTCGTCACCTGTCTCGCCGACTCCAAGCTCGATTCCGTGCCGATCGTCGCCATCACCGGACAGGTCGGCACGCCGGTCATCGGCACCGACGCCTTCCAGGAGACGCCCATCGTCGAGGTCTGTCGGGCCGTCACCAAGCACCACTACCTGATTCAGCGCACCGAAGACATCGTGCGCGTCTTCAAGGAGGCGTTCCACATCGCCTCCACCGGCCGGCCCGGCCCGGTCATCGTCGATGTGCCCAAGGACGTGCAGCAAAACGCCGTCGTCGTGGCCGACTGGGACCCGCCGATGAACCTTCCCGGCTACCACCCCTATCGCCGGGCGACGAAGTCGGAACTGCGGAAGGTGCTGGAGCTGGTCCGCAAGAGCGAGCGGCCGATCATCTACGCCGGCGGCGGCATCGTCTCCAGCGACGCTGCGACGGCCCTGAAGGCGTTCGCCGACCGCACCGGCATTCCGGTGGCGCTGACGCTGCTCGGCCTCGGCGGCTTCCCCAGCGAGCATTTCCTCTGCCTGCAAATGCTCGGCATGCACGGGACCGTCTACGCCAACTACGCGATCAACGACGCCGACCTGCTGCTGGCCCTGGGGGTGCGCTTCGACGACCGCGTCACCGGCAAGGTGTCCGAGTTCGCCAAGCACGGCACGATCGTCCATATCGACATCGACCCGTCGGAGATCAACAAGAACAAGGCCGCCCACTTGCCGATCCACGGCGACGTGAAAGACGCCTTGCAAGACCTGAATACGATGCTGGACGAGGACTCGTCGTGCGGCCCGCGCACCGGCCAGTACAAGGAGTGGCTGCGGCGGATCGAGGAGTGGCGCGGGGCGGAACCGCTGCGCTACGCCGACCGCGACGACGCCATCCTGCGCAGCACGCCATCCATCGCCTGTGGCAAATCCTCAAGGACCGCGGCCGGCTCGACGACACGATCGTCACGACCGGCGTCGGACAGCACCAGATGTGGGCGGCGCAGTACTTCCACTTTAATCGGCCCCGCAAGTGGGTCGACGAGCGGCGGCCTCGGCACGATGGGATTCGGCCTGCCGTCGGCGATCGGCGCCCAGGCGGCGCATCCGAACGACACCGTCATCGACATCGACGGCGACGGCAGCTTCCTCATGAACATCCAGGAGCTGGCCTGCTGCTTCACGGAGAAGCTGCCGGTCAAGGTGCTGCTCTTGAACAATCAGCACCTGGGCATGGTGGTGCAGTGGGAGGACCGCTTCCACGGCGGCAATCGCGCCCACACCTATCTCGGCGCCGGCCCCGGCGAGGAGCCGTACCCGGACTTCGTGACGCTGGCCAAGGGCTTCCGCTGCGGCGCCCGCCGGATCAGCCGCAAGGAGGACCTCGACGGCGCCCTGGAAGAGATGCTCGACAGCAAGGGGCCGTACGTCCTCGACGTGATGGTGCCGTATCAGGAACACGTCTTGCCGATGATCCCCGGCGGCAAGACCGTGCACGACATGATCAAGGCGTGACCATCGGAGCCGCGACCGTGAGGGAGCGGAGTTCGCCAAAACCGCTCCCTCACGGTCGCGGTTCCGATGGTCACGAGAAACAACCATGCTATTCACCGTCCTGATCCTGTTCGTGACCGCGCTGGTACTGAGCGTCCTGCTGTGGGCCGGCGCCCTCTGGCTGCAGGGGTGGCTCTACGAGTCGCCGGGCGGCGACCTCTACTGGCGCGCCCCGGCCGTCGGCGTCGGCCTGGCGGTGTTCTACGGCCTGTGGATGATCGTGGACTGCCGCACCGGCGGCCACTGCGGCTCGATGTACAAGGTGAGCGTTTCCACGCTCAAGCAGTACGACCAGCTCCAGGCCGTCGTGAAGCAAAACGGCAAGGACGGCCCGGAGGAAACGTACCGGAAGCATGGCGCCGATTACCTGCTCGTGGGACCGGACGGCCGACTGACGGGGACGCGGCTGACCGAGACGCCGGTGAAGGTCATCATCAAGGACGGCGATACGACGATGGTGTTCGAGCCGGAACGCGACGCCTCCAAGAACTTCAAACGCGAGCCGGGCCATGACCTCCACTACTACGACAAGAGCGGCCGGACCCTCGACGAAGGCGACCCCGGCCAGGTGCAGCAGTTTCACTGGGACTGGCTGATCTGGAACGTGTTCTTCAACGTGCTGCACCTGGGACTGTGGTTCGCCGGCCTGTGGCTGGTGCTGCGCTTCCAGTGGAGCCACGCGCTCGGCTTCGCCGTCTGCCTCTGGGTGGTGATGACGCTTTTTCCGCTCCCGATGATGCTGGATTATGCGGAGAAGGCGTTTCAGGTGGTCAAGTAAGGCGTTGGCGGATGGAACGGCGCAGCGCTCGCTCGCCCTTGCCTTGATGCCGTTTCCGTCCATGCGTTAGCTTCAACAGAACAACTCCCGCAGGGGTACAGCCATGCCACGTGGCGCAGAAAGGGAGGCTTCCGAGCAACCGCCAATCGGCGATGGCGGCGTTCGCCTTCCAGGCAACCGCCAGGAGAACGGCGGGCAGCCACAGGAGGATGTAACTCTCGGAATCGGCAGCCGCTCCTCCGTGGTCGAAAACGAACGCGAGCCGGCGGCGCGTGTGACGCTCCGCGGACTCCTGCCGACGCCGCTCGACGTGGAAGCGGAGGTCGCACGCCAGGAAGCAGCGCACCCGATGACGCCCGAGTACCGCAAAACGCTGCGCGACCGGCTCACCCTGGCGCATTACTTTTCGGACATCGAAATCGCATTCCGACGGACGCCGCACGGCATTGAGGTCCTTGCCGCCGGGCTGGACGAGATCGCCGAATATCGGAGGACCAGCACGCGCGAGGACCGCGAAGGCGTCATCTATGGAGTAGGCTGATGGCGTCCCGGCTCGAGATCCCGCTCCTCGGCAAGACGGTTCGGGCTACCGGCGACATCCTGCTGCGGGCCGAAGTAGACCTCCTCATTCACACGAACGCGCGGACCTGGGAACAAGTCGTATTTCGGGTCGATTCGGGGACCGAGATGACGACAATGCCGGCGGCTCAAGCGCGGTTGCTTGACCTCCCCTTGCCTGTCAATCCCGTACCCACGCTGCTGCACGCACAAACCGGCCTGGAGATCCGAGCCGGTGTGATCCGCGTCCAGGTGGTAGGGATGGCCGGCACGGAGTACGTTTTCCCTTGCTACTTCCTGGGCGATCCGAACAAGCAGGCGTCACGGGCTGCGACGGTGCCCCGCAATCTCTTGGGCCTGACGGGCGTGGTGGACAAGGTCCGGCTGTCTTTCGATGGCAAGGCGACGGCGGCGGCCGCGCCTTACGGGAACTTGGTGGTTGAAGAGCAGTGAGAATCGGGGGCAAGCCGACGACCACCGTGAGGAAAGAATGTTCTGACTCTGATTCCCCAGGCGGTCAAGTAAGGCGCGATGACGGTGCCAGATTCAACGAGATGAATAACCGGATGCGGAGTGAACAACCTCTGGTCCGCGAGTGTCAAGTAACAGAGACGATGCACGTTGAGGACGTGCTCTCATCATCGGTGCCGGATCAGGCTCACACCTCTGAAGGAACAGGCGATGGATCTCCGGGTTATTGAACGCGAGGTCGTCGATCAGCATCATCGCTCTTTCCGCGTGTGGCGACGACCGCAGAGCGCCATCGTCTGGGGCGCGTTCCGCGTCCTTGGACAGGTATCCCGTGAGTTCCAATCACCCGCCGCCCCGGACGCATCGCTTATTGATTTGTGGCGGGTCTTCGATCAGTTCAAACGAGGTGCCGCGCAGGTAGTCCGTTGGGTCGCCGAATCGGACGTAATGGAGTGCGACTGGCTGCCCGAGAACGAGCAAATCCTCGACGAAACGCTGGACCTGCTGAACTGGGCGGTGGACTATGCGCGGCTGGCCGCGCACTTCATCGCCTGGACACGCAAGGCGATCAACGCGGATGTCGAAAGCAGTACGCGCCGCGTCCGATTCACGTTCGCTGGCGATGTTGCCGTCTCTCAGTTTACCGCCGATATGAGAGAGAGTGAGCGGAGCTTATCAGAGCCTGCGTATACGCCGCCGGTATCCGTGGTTCGAAGCCTCCTCGCTCAAGATCGCGAGGAGAACTGGCTTGCCGCAGGCCAGTGGCCAAATGAGAGACCCAAGCTCGCTGCTCATCGGGCATTCGCCGAGGTTGCTGGCTGGGTTCGTCAAGTGGTCATGCCCGAGCTTGAGGAGGAGGTTTCTCTTGGGCCTATCGACATGTCGGATTTCCGGCGATTCTGGGCGACCATCTGGCTGGTGAGCGCGAGCTACGCAATCCACGAGGACGACCTAGATCGCCGTACCAGGCATGAAAATGATCTTCCATCGGCTGTTCTCTGCATGAGAAGGGACGAGTGGATTAGCAGGCTTGCCGAAGCTGGTGGTCTCCAGCAAGAAGGCGTTGCTGCGATGCTCGACCTCATGACGTTTGACGCTGGCACGTTGCACTCGTCGATTGCTTCGCATCCATTTGTCACGACTCGCTCGGGGCTGGTGTTTCTGTGCCCCCGATTAGTCTATCACTGCGACCCCAGAGGTCTCGTCGGGTGGATTCTCAACGCGCGCCCTCTGTTTCGCGAAGCCTACGGGGATCTGAGTCAACGGCTGTAGCGCCTCTGGATTCAGAAACTCGCAGACGCGTTTCGCACGGCCGGATGGACTTGTTGGATGGAGCGCCGATTCCGGGCCGACGGTACTCAGATCACACCCGATATCGTTGCTCGTGACCGGGATGGTCAAGTTCTCGTTACCGATTTCAAGCACACAACGCTCCCGATTGAGCTGCGGCAAGTCTCTGACCGCCTGAAATCCTTTGATGCCGACTGCGACCAGATGCGGAGATACCAGAGGATGTTTTCTGAGCATCCTGAGGTGCTGGCCGCGGTGGGAGGAGGGGATCACCCTGGAGGTCGTAGATTTGGACTTATCTACCGGTGGCCGTTGGCGCTTCCATACCCCGTGGCCTCCGGTGTCATGGTGCTTCAAGCGGAGCAGATCATCCGTGAATTGAACAACGGTGCGCAGACCGTTCAGCAATTGCTAGCGCGTCCGGAGACGGCGAGCCATGCACGAGTCGCCAGCAGAGACATACGAGTGGCGGAGTGGACTTTCGAGACGCCCGGAGTCAAGTTGAGCGATTAGAGGGTGGGCAGGAAGCCAATATCCTCCCCTCGCTCTCGAACTCCCGTTCGGGAGCGCCGTCCGCGAAACTCCCGTTTCGCGTCTGACGCCAAATCCGCCACCACCTCCACGAGACCCGGCAGCCCGCTCAGAGCAACCCGGCAACAGGCCGCCGCCGATCCGGCCCAGCGTCCCTGACTTGCCCCCGATTTATGGTCCAGGCGCTGTGAGAGTCGGATCAACCGTTATGGATGGTTCCTCGGGCCGGCGTAGCGAAGCGGAGTCGGCCCGAGGAACCATCGCCCCGTACTCCGCCGGCGTCCGATACCCCAGCGAGCTGTGAGGTCGGACATGGTTGTAGTCCCGCCGCCACTCCTTCGCCAGCACCTTCGCCTCCAGCAGGCTGCCGAACTCCTCTGCGTTCAGCAACTCGTCCCGCACCTTACTGTTGAACGACTCCGCGTAGCCGTTCTCCCAAGGCGCCCGGCGCGATGTACAGCGTCTCCCGGCCCGCGCCGGCCGCCCACGCCCGGATGGCCTGGGCGATGAATTCCGGGCCGTTGTCGCTGCGGATGTGCGCCGGCGCCCCGCGCACACGCACAACGCACGCCAGCACAGCGACCACCGCCTGGGCCGTCATCCCCCGCTCCACCTCCAGGGCCACGCACTCGCGTGTGTACTCGTCCACCAGCGTGAACCACTTCAAGGACCTTCCGTCCGTGGTCCGGTCGTGCAAGAAGTCCCACGCCCAGACGTGGTCCTGGTACTCCGCCGGCCGGCGCACGCAACTGTTGGCGCTGCTGCCCAGCCGCCGCTTTTTCCGCTGCTTTCGCGGCACTTTCAGCCCCTGTCGCCTCCAGAGCCGGTGGACCCGCTTGCGGTGGACCCGCCAGCCGTCCCGCCGCAGCAAGGCCCAGATCCGCCGGTAGCCGAAGCGCGGGTGCTTCCGCACCAACTCCAGCATCCGCGCCACCAGCCGCCCTTCCTCCTGGGGGGCTTTCCTCGGCAGCTGCCGCTGCGTCGAGCGCTGCTGCCCCAGCACCCGGCAGGCGCGGCGCTCGGAGACGCCGAAGCGCTCCTGGAGGAAGCGCACCGCCTGCCGCCGTTGCTGGCCGGTCACCCCTTTTTTTGGGTGACCTCCTGGAGCATCTGCTTGTCCAGGGCCAGTTCGGCGACGAGGCGCTTCAGCCGGGCGTTCTCGGTCTCCAGCTCCTTGAGCCGCTTGGCTTCGTCTTGCTTGAGGCCGCCGTACTGGTTGCGCCAGCGGTGGAGGGTCTGCTCGCTGACGCCGAGACGCTGGCAGACCTGGGCGATATTCAGGCCCTGCGCAGGTCGGCCTCGGCCTGGCGCAACTTGGCGATGACCTCCTCAGCCGTGTGTCGCTTCATGGTTCGTCTCCTGGCCCCAACGGGCCTCAGAGACTCTCAGACCACCTGGACCAGTTTTTGGGGAGCAGACCACCCGACGATGAGGAACAATTCCAGTCCGTAGGCGGGATCGACGGCCCGACCTGCCCCGCCCAGCCCGCCGACCGTCAACCAGAAGGACAGCCCGAACAAATCTGGAAAATCTGGCGGATTCCCCTTGACCGGCTTAATTGCTGCCCCGTAGACCATCGGCCCATGTCGCTCGACCAGTGCGGCGAAGGCAGCCTGATCGCCGTGCGCGATGAAGCGGTCCAGCAGATCGTGGTCGGCAGGCGCGTTCGCCGACGGCATGGCCCGCTTGTGCAGGCGGTGCGGCGCCATGGGGAGGGGTTGGTCGGCCATGCGTACGAATCCTCGGGACGGCGCCTCGCGTCTACCCTATTTGTCTCCGGAACGGGCCTTTGCGACATGAAAAAATCCGGGCTCTCAGCGGTGCGCCGTGACGCCGACCTGCTGGCACATCTCCAGCAGCGGGCAGGTCGAACACGCCGGCCGCGTCCCCGTGCAGATGTGCTTGCCGAACGGCACCAACAGCGCGTTGATCTCGATCCAGTAGCGGCGCGGCAGGATCGCCTCCAG
Organism: uncultured Planctomycetaceae bacterium; assembly: GCA_963771935.1. GTDB lineage: Bacteria > Planctomycetota > Planctomycetia > Gemmatales > Gemmataceae > UBA4732. Next base: position 858,459 of record CAVYVK010000003.1, read on the forward strand.
CGCCGTCATGGTCTTTTCCGGGGTCGGCGTGCGCACGACGCCCCAGCGATTCGTGACGCGGTGGACGTGGACATCGACGCTGATGAGCGGCCGGCCTCCGGCGATGCCGGCGACCAAATTGGCGCACTTGGGGCCGACGCCGCGGAAGGTTTGCAGCACCTCCGGGTCGGCCGGCAGCACGCCGCCGAACTCGGCCTCGGTTCGCAAGGCGATCGCGTGGATTTGCGGCGATTTCGCCTCGTGAAAGGCGCTGTTGGAGATCAGGGCGTCGATTCCCTCCACGCCCAGCCGGCTCATGGCCGCGGGCGAACGCGCTTTCTCGAAAAGGCGCAGCGACGCCGGCAGGGAGGTCTCGTCGCGCGTGCGGATGGAGAGGATGCAGGCGACGAGCAGCTCGAACACCGAGTCGTGGCCGCGTTCCGCCAGCTCGAACATGGCCGCCTTCGGGAAAGGGCGCACTGCCTTTCGCAGACGCGGTATGGCGACCGTGAAGTCGAAGGGACGTTTTGCGTCTTTCATCGCGCGACCCCATCGTCCAGGCGATCCGGGGCATTCTATCACCCCCGTTGACCGTCCACCCCACACCACGGACAATAGGCCCGTCGTCGCCTTCCTCCGCGGAGTCCATCATGCGCACCACCTGGACCTTCCATTCCGCCGGGCAGCTGGTCTTCGGCCGCAACGCCGTGGCGCGACTCGGCGAGATCGCCGGCCGCCTCGGCGCCCGCCGGGCCTTCATCGTCACCGATCCGATTCTGCTGGAGCTCGGCCTTGTGGAAACGGTTCATGCGCCGCTGAGCGAGGCCGGCGTCGCCGTCGAGGTCTTCTCCGGCGGTGAGCCAGAGCCGTCGCTGCGGGCCGCTGCCGCCGCACTGGCCGCCGCACGCGACTTCCGGCCCGACGCGATCGTCGGCCTCGGCGGCGGCAGCAACATGGACCTCGCCAAGATCACCGCCGTCGTCCTGGCCCACGGCGGCAAGCCGCTCGACTACGCCGGCGACGACAAGGTTCCCGGTCCCATCCTGCCGCTCCTGTGCGTGCCGACCACGGCCGGGACCGGCTCCGAGGTGTCCGCGGCGTCCGTGCTGACCGACACGGACAACCAGATGAAGGTCGGCGTTCTCAGCAATTATCTGCGGCCCGCGGCCGCCGTCGTCGATCCGCTGCTGACCGTGTCCTGCCCGCCGAAGGTGACGGCCGACAGCGGCATCGACGCCCTGACCCACGCTATCGAGGCGTACACCGCCGTCGAGAACGCCGACTTCCCGCTGCCGCCGGGCGAGCGCTCCGTCTACCAGGGCCGTCACCCGTTCGGCGACATGCTGGCGGAGAGGGCGGTGAGCCTGATCGGCGCCTTCCTGCGGCGGGCGGTGCGCGACGGCTCCGATCTCGAGGCGCGCGAGGGCATGGCCCTGGGCGCGACGCTGGCCGGCATGGCGTTCTCCAATGTCGGCGTGGCCCTGGTCCACGCCCTGGAGTATCCTGTCGGCGGCGCGACGCACTGTTCGCACGGCACCGGCAATGGTCTCCTTTTGCCCTACGTCATGCAGTACAACATACCCGCGCGTCCGGCTGCGTTCGCGCGGCTGGCGGCGTTGCTGGGCGAGGACGTGGCCGGCCTGGGCGAGGCGGAGGCGGCGGGGCGGGCGGTCGCGGCGGTGGAGCGGCTGCGGGCCGACATCGGCATTCCGACACGGCTGCGCGAGCTGGGCGTGAAGGAGGCGCAGCTGCGGCCGTTCGCGGAGAAGGCGTTCGGAGTCAAGCGCATCCTGCGCGTCAACCCGCGGACGCCGACGGTGGACGACCTGGAGGGGATTCTGCGGGCGGCCTTCTGATAGAATGGGGCGATTCCATCTTTTCGGAGGCTGTCGATGAACACGCCGTTTCCGGGAATGGACCCATACCTGGAACACCCCGCCCTATGGCCCGGCGTCCACAACGGTCTCATCGCCGCGCTGGCCGCCCAACTCCAGCCGTTGCTGATGCCACGCTACGTCGCCGCCATTGAGCAGCGGGTGTACATCGAAGGCACGCGCCGCCAGCGCGTCCCCGACGTCCATGTGGAGAAAGTCACCAATGGGGCCGGAGGAACGGCCGTCGCTCAGGCCGTGATCGACACGCCTCTGGTGCTGGAAATCGACCCCTTGGAGATCGACGAGTGGATCATCCAAGTCCTCGACCGCTACCGCGACATGAAGGTCGTGACCGTCATCAAGGTCGTCAGTCCCGCCAACAAGTCCTCCGGGCCTGGGCGGCGCTCCTACCGCCGAAAACAGCGGGAGGTTCGGGCGAGCGAATGCCATCTTGTTGAGATCGATTTAGTTCGGCGCGGCCGTCACGTTTTGAGCGCCCGGAAGCGCACGTTCGGGAGGCGACGGACTATGACTACCTCGCTTGCGTCAGCCGCTGGCCTAGGCGGCGGCGCTTTGAACTGTACCGGACTCGCCTTCGCGAGAGGCTGCCGCGGGTCGGCCTTCCCCTGACTGAACCGGACATTGATGTGCCGCTGGACGTTCAGGCCGCCCTCGAACAGACCTACCACGACGGCGGTTACGTGCTGCGCCTTCGCTACGACGAGCCGTGCGAACCGCCGCTGGACGCCGACGACCAGCAGTGGGCCAACGAACGCTGGGCCGCCTACCGCGCGGCGCACCCGGAGCTGTTTCTGCCGCCTCCAACGTCCTGAAGCCACTCATCGCCCGAAGAAATACAAGAGTATCTTGTCGAACCGCGCCGCCCAGGCCGCCTCGTTGTGTTCGCCGCCAGCCGCCTCCCAGTACAGATAATCGCGACCCGGAATGAGGCCGGCGGCGTCGAAGCACCCGATCAGCCGCCGCGTCGAGCGGATCGACGGCGTGACGTGACCCCGACCTGAGCCTTCCCGCGTGCCCATGTCCACCCAGAAGCGCATCCGCCGCATCCAGGCCTTGTCGCTTTCCTCCCATTCGTTCAGCGCCTGGCCGCCCGCCCACCATAGCGACGGCGACACCGCCCCGCACAACGCGAACCGCTCGTGGTGCTCCCGCGCCATCGACAGCGACGCCAAGCCGCCCATCGACGATCCGGCTACGGCCGTATGGCGGCGATCCGGTTGCGTCCGGTAATGCCCGTCGATGAACGGCTTGACCTCCTCCAGCACGAAGCGGGCGTACAGCGAACCGCGGCCGCCGGTGCGCTCACGCCGGTCGGGGTGGTAGGCGTACTCGTCGAGGCGATCCGGCGTGTTGTCGATTCCCACGAGCAGCAGCGGCGGGATGCGTCGGGCTAGGATCAGGCGCTCCGCCGTGGCGTCGGCGTCCCAGGCGACGCCGAATGCGGCCCGAGATGCATCGAATAGGTTCTGGCCGTCGTGGAGATAAAGGACAGGGTAACGCCGCTTTATTTCCGCGTCGTAGGCGGGAGGAAGGTAGACCGTCAGAGTGCGGTGATTGCCGAGGAAGTGGGAATGGAAGCCATCGTGGATCTCGAGACGGCCCGGGCCGGAAGAGAGCAGGAGCGTTCGCCGGTTGCTCATGCCGGATCCTGGAAAGAGAACATTGCCGATCACCGAAGAGGGAACAGCCGATTTCGCCGACGGCGATCCGCCTTGACTCGACCCCAGCGGCCCTTACAATCGGGCGACTCAAGGATTCCGGGGCGCCGCGACGGTGCGCCGCGCTTGGCAAGGATGTCCCCACCGCGAAAGGAATCGAACCATGCGCCGCCTCCTATTATCGGTCGCCCTGCTGCTGATGGTAGCCGCCCCGGCCGCCGCCGGGCCTCTGTACACTTACACCGCCATCCAAATGCCCGGCGCCTCCTACACCTTCGCTTACGGCATGAACGACTCCGGCCAGATCGTCGGCTATTCCAATGCTTTAGGCGGCGACAACGGTTTCCTGCTCAGCCATGGGATCTACACCGCCACTGGCGCCTCCCGGTGCCACCGGCACCTACGCCTACGGGATCAACTCCTCCGGCGAAGTCGTCGGATTCTATGACGATGCCCTCTTTTGCAGCCACGGCTTCCTGCTACAGAACGGGGTCTACACGACTCTCGACAAGCCAGGTGTCCGGGGCACCTACGCCTACGGGATCAACGCCTCCGGCCAGGTCGTCGGCACCTACGTCGGCGCTTCCCAGGCCGGCCTCCAGACCTACGGCTTTCTGTTTCAAAAGGGAACCTATAGCACGCTTGGCGTCCCTGGCGCCCGCGCCACCGAGGCCCATGGAATCAACGACTCGGGCCAGGTCGTCGGAACCTATACCAGCGCCGACGACCATGTCTACGGTTTCCTGCTGAGCAACGGGCTCTACACTACTCTCGACGCCCCCGGTGCCTTCGGAACCTGGGCCTCCGGGATCAACGACTCGGGCCAGATCGTCGGCACATATTTCAGCGCCGACGGTCACACGCACGGTTTCCTGCTGAGCAACGGGGTCTACACCACCCTCGACATCCCCGGCGCCGTCAACACCATCCCCAGCGGGATCAACGACTCCGGCCAAATCATCGGCCAATACGGCGATATCCAGTACCACAGCTTCCTGGCAACGCCGGTGTCCGCCGCCCCGCAGCCGCCAGCGCTTGTCCTGGGTCTGCTTGGCGCTGCACCTCGGCGGCATCGGGTTAGTGCGACGCCGGTGAGCGGTTGCACGACCCGCCGGGGAGGGCGCGGCCAGCGTGGGCCGTCACTTCTTCGGCAGTGCATGGGGGGCTAGCCCATACAGCGACTCGGCCGCCTCCATGAGCGTTTCCGACAGTGTCGGATGGGCGTGCATCGTCAGGGCCACGTCGCGCGCCGAAGCCGACATCTCGATCGCCAGCATCGCCTCGGCGATCATCTCGCCGGCCTCCACGCCGACGATGCCGACGCCCAGCACGCGGTCGTCCGCCGGGTCGAGGACCAGCTCCGTCAGCCCCTCGGTGCGGCCCAGCGTCATCGCCCGGCCGGAGCCGATCCACGGGAACTTGACGACCTTCACCTCGCGGTTCTGCTTCTTCGCCTCCGTCTCCGTCAGGCCGCAATACGCCACCTCCGGGTCGGTGAAGACCACGGCGGGCACGGCCGGGCGTCGTACACCGCCGTTTCCCCGGCGATCACCTCCACCGCGATCTTGCCCTCGTAGGTCGCCTTGTGCGCCAGCATCGGCTCGCCGGCCACGTCGCCGATCGCATATATCCTCTCCGCCGTCGTGCGCCGATGCTCGTCCACCTTGACGAATCCTTTCTCGTCCACGGCGACGCCGGCCTTGTCCAGCCCGACGTCGCGGCTGTTCGGCTTGCGGCCCACCGCCGTCAGCACGCGGTCGAAGATGGGTTCTTTTTCCTTGATCTCGGAGCCTTCCAGTACGGCCTTGATCCCCTTCGGCGCCTCTTCCAGCTTTGTCACCTTCGTATTCAGATAGATTTTGTCAAAGAGTCCTTCCAGGCGCTTGTGCAGCGGCCGGACCAGATCGCGGTCTACGCCGGGCAGCAGGCCGTCGGTCAGCTCGACGACCGTCACCTTGCTGCCGAGCGCCGCGTAGACGTAGCCCATTTCCAGGCCGATGTAGCCGCCGCCGACCACCAGCAGCCGGGCCGGCACGTCCTCCAGCTTCAGCGCCCCGGTCGAATCCATGACGCGCGGCGTCGGCAGGTCCAGCCACGGCAGTTTCGTCGGCGACGACCCCGTGGCGATGATGCAGTTCTTGAAGCGGTAACTGGCGCCGCCTTCCACCTGGATTGTCTGGCCGTCCACGAACCGGCCGCGGCCGTGAACGTGGTCGATCTTGCGCGCCTTGGCCAGGCGGCCGAGGTTGCCGGTCAGCGTCTCGACGACCTTTTGCTCGTGGGAACGGACGGCGTTCACGTCGATCTTCGGCGAGCCGAACTGGACGCCGAGAGAGGCGGCGTCGCGGGCGTCGGTGATGAGCTTGGCGACGTGCAGCAGCGACTTGGAGGGAATGCAGCCGACGTTAAGGCAGACGCCGCCGAGCCGTTCGCCGGCGTCGATCAACGTGACCTTCATGCCACGGTCGGCGGCGAGGAACGCCGCGGGGTAGCCGCCGGGACCGGCGCCGAGGACGACGAGATCGGTGTCTTTGACTTCGGGCATCGCGAGATTCCTCTCCCAACCGGGCCGCGGCGTATGCGTTGGTCTCCAGGCTCATCCTATGGTTCCGACAAGACAGTGGGCGACCCGCCCGGCGTGACCAGACGCGCGAAACAGGAGTTTCGCGGACGGCATTCCTGAACAGAGTTCGGGAACGAGGATGAACGAGGATTAAGTACGCCTGCGCAAATCCTCAATGCGCCGGCGGTTGTCCGCGGCCGGGTCGAACTGGCCGGAGTCGATGAGCTTGGCTCTCTGCGGGTTTTGCCGCAGACAGTACAATGCCCGCTCGTTCATCTTCGGCTCGTACAGCTTCTGGAGCCGCTCGGCCGTCGCGAGGGCGGTCCTGTAGTCGCCGATGCTCGTGTATAACTCAATGAGCCGCTGGTAGCTGCCCGGATCGCACGGGTCCGCCGCGATGCCCTCCTCGGCCAACTCGATGCGTTTGGCCGCCGGGGCGTTCGCACGATTCAGGGCGAGCGTGTAGTTGTTGACCGCGAACGAATTGCCCGGCAGCAGGCGATAGCCCAATTCCGAGTGCCGCAACATCTCGGCCGGCCGCTGCGCCGCGTGTGGGCGCATGCTGCGCTTGCCGTGGCCGGGCGACAGCTCGATCGCCCGCCGGCAAAACTGCAACGCCTCCGGCTGTGGGCCTTTCGACGTCCAAACCGTGAGGAACGCCAGGAAACAAAGCTGGGCGTTGTACGGATCGCGCTTCAGTCCCGTGAAGTATTTCTGCCGGGCCGCCGGCAGTTCCTCGTCGATGTCCCACAGCGGGACGGCGAAATCGGGGTCGAGGTTGAACAGCTGTTGTGCGGCCCGGCCGCGTTCGGCCGTCTGCTGGCGCTTGAAGTCGAAGTGAATTCTGCCGAGCTGAACGAGCGATTTCGCGTCGCGCGGCTGGGCCGTGTTCCACCCCTGGACGATGTGATCATCAACTTGGCTTCCCAGGAGTCCGGTGACGGCGGTGGAGCATATGCGTAAGAATACCCTGAAATTCTTATGGCCAACGCGCGTGCGGTTGACCACCCGGCCCGGACGATGGGCCTCGACCTGCAACGAATAGCCGTCCGTGCCAAAGTCGGCGACGCCGGTGACGTGGCACGATCGCGGCTGAGCACGCACCACGTCGCGAATCGCCTCGTACGGTACGTTGGACGTGTCTTCCGGCCCATGAATGCTGACGTCGCGCAACAACATCAGATTGCGAATCATGAGCCGGGAGAGGCCGAAGCCGAAACCCATCTGCGCAGGTTCGCTGTTCCGACGGGCGAATGGCAGAATGTAGACGTTGTCGAAGGACTTGATGTGGCCGTAGTCCAGGTCTGTGAGGAACCGCTCCAGTTGAAGCGGATCGAGATCGGGATAGAGCGTTGGATCGCCGGCCGGCTCACCGGAGGAATCGTGACCGGGGAGGCGGTTGAAGACCATGGGTGGCGTTCTCCGTAAGGGAGTTAAAGGGGGCGGATACATTGGATTCCGTTATGCAAATGTGCCCGCCCCTCCTTTTCGCATCCTAACGAAATCAAACGTCAAGGTACTCGCATTCGGTTTCAGGGGCAGGGATCGGCAAGCCGTCTTCACGCAGCCCCTCCAAATGCAAGAGGACCGCCTCGGCGATTAACTTCCTGACCTCCGCGGCGGTCTTGCCCACGGCGACGCAACCGGGCAGATCGGGGACATAAGCGCCATAACTCGTGGGGCCTTTTTCGATGACGACGGCGTAACGCATCATTCCACCTCCGGCAATTGCGCCTGATTCCAGATGCTCTTTAGAGTTTTGGTCGGTACATCAACATTCGCCTGACCGGACACGGTGACGCGCCCTTTCTTGACGACGTGCTTATATTGGCGATGGCCACTCTTGGAACGAATTCGACACCATCCGTCGGCTTCCAGGCGTTTGATGACCTCGCGGACCTTCATGCTGCGCCCCGACGGTGGACGTATGGCAGCCTCGGCCTGCCGCGGCACCAGGTTCGGCGCGATTATCTACTAGACCGCCGCCGTCGATGTGACGAGTAGTTTCCTGCCATTCCGGCAATTTCGGAGGCTTCTCGTCCCGTCATTGCGAATGAGGTGGTCTAGTAGACCGGCCTCCGTTATGCGTGCAGCAGCATCAGCATCGGATTCTCCAGCATCTCCGCCACGCGCCGCGTGAACCGCGCCGCCGCCGCCCCGTCGATGACGCGGTGGTCGTACGACAGCGACAGCGGCAGCATCAGCCGCGGCGTGATTTCGCCGTCGCGGACCACCGGCTCCAGCCGGCCGCGCGACAGACCGAGGATGGCGACCTCCGGGTAGTTCACGATCGGCGTGAAGCCGGTGCCGCCGATGCCGCCGAGGTTCGTGATGGTGAACGTGCCGCCCTTCAGCTCCGCCGCGTCCAGCTTCCGCTGGCGGGCACGGTCGGCGACCGCCGTCAGTTCCTCGGCCAGCTCGGCGACGCTCTTCTGGTCCACGTCGCGGATCACTGGCACGAGCAGGCCGTTCTCGGTGTCCACGGCGACGCCGACGTGGTAGTAGCGCTTGAGGATCAGCTGGTTGTTGGCCGTGTCGAGGGTCGCGTTGAAATTCGGGAACTGGCGGAGCGCGACGGCGACGGCCTTCAGTGCGAACGCCGTCACCGTCAGCTTCGGCCCCTTGCCCCCCTGGGATTTGCGGAACGCATCCAGGTCCGTAATGTCCGCCAAATCATGCTGCGTGACGTGGGGAACGAGGGACCAGGCCAGGCTCATCTGGCGAGCGGTCGCTTTGCGAACGGCGAGCATCGGTTGCCGCTCGATCGGCCCCCACTCCTCGAAGTTGGGCAGCGCCGGCGCCTGCACGCCCGAACCGACGGTCAGGGAAGGCGCCCCGCCGTCTGAGGCCAGCTGGCGGACGTAGGCCTTGACATCCTCTTCGATGACCCGACCGGCCCGACCGCTGCCGGCGACCTGATTCAGGTCGATGCCCAGTTCGCGGGCCAGGCGACGCGTCGCGGGGCCGGCCGGCGCGAGGCGGTTGACCGCCGGCAGAGGTGCGGCCACGGCCGGCTTGACCGGCGGCGCGGACGGTTGCGGTCGTGGGGCCGTTTCCTGCTTCGGAGGCGGGGGCGAAGCGGGCGATTCCGGTTTCTTCGGCGCGGCAGACGGTTCCGACTTCTTCGCCGGCGCGGCCGGCTTCGACGCCTCGCCGTTGCCTCCGCTCTCGAGGACGAAGATCACCTGGCCGACTTTGATCTGGTCGCCGGGCTTGACGCGCACGTCGGTGACGCGGCCGGCCGACGGCGACGGCACATCCAGCGCTGTCTTGTCGGCCTGCACCTCCAGCAGTACCTGATCCTTGGCCACCGTCTCGCCCGGAGCACAGCGAACGGCGTTCACCTCAACGACATCCACGTTTTCCTTCAGCGCCGGCAGCTTGATTTCGATGGCCATCGCCTTCTATTCCTCCCGAGATTTCACACAGAGTCACAGAGAACACAGAGAAAAGCAATTCTTGTCTTTCCCTGTGTTCTCTGTGACTCTGTGGTGAAACCCTTTTGCCGACTTCACGCCCGCATCGGACTGATCTTTTCCGGGTTGATCTCGAATTTCTGGATCGCCTTCTGCACCACGTCCGGCTTGACGGCGCCGCGCTGGGCCAGCTGGTACAGCGCGGCGACGGTGATGCACTCGGAGTCCACCTCGAAGTGCCGTCGCAGCGCGGCCCGCGTCTCGCTCCGGCCGAAGCCGTCCGTGCCCAGCACGAACAGGCCGCCGGGAACCCAGCGCCGATCATCTCCGGCACCGCCCGCATGTAGTCGCTGGCCGCCACGAACGGCCCGTCTTCCTTCGCCAGCACCGTCTGCAGGTAGTTCTGTCGCGGCTTCTCCGTCGGGTGCAGCAGGTTCCAGCGCTCCACCTCCAGCGCCTCGCGCCGCAGCTCCTTGTAGCTCGTCGCGCTCCAGACGTCCGCCGCCACGCCGAAATGCTCCGCCAGCAGCTCCTGCGCCGCAGGGCGTGCAGCAGGATCGGCCCGCTGCCGAACAGGTGCGCCTTCGGCGCCTTGGGTTTGGCGTTTGCCGCCGGCCGTAACTTGTACAGACCCTTGAGGATGCCTTCGGTCGATCCCTCCGGCATCGGCAGCATCGGGTAATTGTCGTTATAGAGAGTGATGTAGTAGAAGAGATCCTCGCGCGGCTCCTGATACATGCGGCGGATGCCGTCGCGGATGACGGCGGCCAGTTCGTAGGCCATCGCCGGATCGTAGGCCGCGACCGTCGGCACCGTCGCGGCCGCCAGGTGGCTGTGGCCGTCCTCGTGCTGGAGGCCTTCGCCGTTGAGCGTGGTACGGCCGGCCGTCGCCCCGAGCAGAAAGCCGCGCGTCCGCAGGTCGGCCGCCGCCCAAATCAGGTCGCCGATGCGCTGGAAGCCGAACATCGAGTAGTAGATGTAAAACGGGATCGTCGGCACGCCGTGCGTGGCGTAAGCGGTGCCGGCGGCGATGAACGAAGACATCGAGCCGGCCTCGGTGATGCCCTCCTCCAGGAGCTGGCCGTTCTGGGCCTCGCGGTAGGCGGCCTGCTGAAACTCCGCGTCCACCGGCTCGTAGAGCTGGCCGACGTTGCTGTAGATCTTGTACTTGGAGAAGAACGGATCCATGCCGAAGGTGCGCGCCTCGTCCGGCACGATCGGCACAATCCACTTGCCGAGGTTGGGGTCGCGCAGCAGGCGCGCCAGGATGTCCACGAAAACGCCGGTCGTGGACGGCTTCTTGTCGGCGCTGCCGGCCGCGTAGGCCTTGACGAAGTCGTCGCCGGGCGCCTGCAGGGGAGGGCAGCTCACCTGGCGGATCGGCAGGGGACCGCCCAGCGCTTCGCGGTGCTTTTTGAGGTACTGGATCTCCTCGGAATCGTCCGCCGGCTTGTAGAAGGCGGCCTTCGTCGCCGCCTCGTCGGGCACGGCCAGGCCGAAGCGGTTGCGGAACTCGACGAGGTGCTTGGCGTCGATCTTCTTGGCCTGGTGGGCGACGTTCTTGCCCTCGCCGGCCTCGCCCAAGCCGTAGCCCTTGACGGTGTGCGCCAGGATGACTGTCGGCGTTCCCTTGTGTTCCACGGCCGCCTTGAAGGCTGCGTACACCTTCTCCGGATCGTGGCCGCCGCGCTTCATGCGCTCCAGCTGCTCGTCGGTCATGTGTTCGACCAGCTTGAGCAGCTCCGGGTACTTGCCGAAGAAGTGCTGGCGGATGTAGGCGCCGCCCGCCACGGTGTATTTCTGATATTCGCCGTCCACCACCTCGCCCATGCGCTGAACGAGCAGGCCCGTCTTGTCGCGCTCGAGCAGCATGTCCCAATCGGCGCCCCAGATCACCTTGACGCAGTTCCAGCCGGCCCCGCGGAAAGCCGCTTCCAATTCCTGGATGATCTTGCCGTTGCCGCGCACCGGGCCGTCGAGCCGCTGCAGGTTGCAGTTGATGACGAAGATCAGGTTGTCGAGTCCCTCGCGCGAGGCCAGCGTCAGGGCGCCGAGCGACTCCGGCTCGTCGCTTTCGCCGTCGCCCATGAAGCACCAGACGTGCTGGCCGGCGGTCGTGGCCAGGCCGCGGTGTTCCAGATAACGGTTAAAGCGGGCCTGGTAAATCGCCATGATCGGCCCCAGGCCCATCGACACCGTGGGGAACTGCCAGAAGTCAGGCATCAGCCACGGGTGCGGGTAGGACGACAGCCCGCCGCCGGCCGCCAGCTCCTGGCGGAAGTGGAGCAGCTTCTCCTCACCCAGCCGCCCTTCCAGGAAGGAGCGGGCGTAGATGCCCGGCGAGGCGTGGCCCTGAAAGTAGACCTGGTCGGCGCCGTCGGGGTGGTCGGGGCCGCGGAAGAAGTGGTTGAGGCCGACTTCGTAGAGCGTGGCCGACGAGGCGAAGGTGGCGATGTGGCCGCCGAGGGTGCCATCCTTCTTGTTCGCCCGGACGACCATCGCCATCGCGTTCCAGCGGACGAGGCTCTTGAGGCGGCGTTCGATGTCGCGGTTGCCGGGGAAGAGGGGCTGTTTGGAGACGGGGACCGTGTTGATGTAGGGCGTGTTGGCGGTGAAGGGGACGTGGACGCCGGAGACGTTGGCCCGGTGTTTCAACTCGGTCAGGATGAATCGCGCCCGGTCCTCGCCGCGGGCCTGGATGAGCGAGTTGAGGGCGTCGAGCCATTCCTGGGTCTCGGCGGGGTCGTCATCGACGGGCGCGGCGCGGTTGGTGGATCGGTCGCCGTTGCTGCCGTTGGTTGCGGCCTCGCCGTTGGCGCCGTTCGCTTTCACGACGCCCTCGACGCCGCTTTCCTTGATCCGTTCTGGCATGACACGATCTCCCGCGACCCGCTTCTCGCCAACCGTGGTTCCTCTTCTCATTCTATGGGGATCACGGGGGGGGGATAGATGGAGCCGCCGGAGGGAACAGCGGCCGACGGTTCAACCGCGGCCGCGCGAATATCCGCGCCCTTATTGCGTCTCATACGGCCCCGGCAGGCCGATGCGCATGTACGTCACGGCAAAGTGTTGCGCCAGGTGTTCACGGTACGGCGGGAGCAACCGGCATACGCGCTTTCCCTCGGCGATGAGGCGCTCCAGCACGGCTCGTGGGACGGTGTGCAGATCGTGGAGGTCAATGATGGATTCCGGCAGCGGAATGGGGGCGGCAGCAGCCGGGAGGAAATACCAGCCGTAGACCACTCCTCGACGCAGCTGGTCTCGGATCGTCGGAGCTTTGAGAACTCCGCGGTCCACCAGAAGTTGGGCCGCGTGCAGGAGGGCCACCAGGACCTTGGTCGTTTTGGTTTGGGCCAAGTCGCACGCCTGCGTCAAGACAATGACCCGTTCCCGCCAGCGCGCCGGCGCGGCCTCCAGATCCACGGCGCCGGCCGACGTCTCCAAACCAAAGATCGGACAAGCATCCAGGACGTCTCCTTGCGACAGAGGTTCGTCGGCGGTCGGCGCCGCGTACATCATGTTCGGTTACTCCGGCTCACCCTCGGGCAGCGGGTCGGGCAAGCGCGGCCCCCCACCGTAGGCGACGACGTGAAGAGGTTGACTCGACCGTGGCAGATCGCACGGAGCCGAGATCTCTTCGCCGGCGATAAGATCCGGGATACGCGGAGGCGGATTATCGTCTTCCCGTAGCGCCTGTTGAAGCAGGTGCAGCGTTTCTTGCGGCAGGGTCCGCCGCTCGACCGCGGCCCGTCGCTGAAGACGTTCGTATACCTCCGGCGGCACATTTTCCACGATAAGCGTCGGCATCGTAGGTCACTCCCCGTTAACTCCCCTAGCAACATTCTATGGGCAGCGCGGGAGCGGGATAGATAGGTGCGGCTGCCTGAGACTTCGTCCCTTTCAGGCGCCGCTCACTTCGGTTCGTGATACGGCTTCTGGTCCTGGTATTGCTGCAACCGCTTGCGGGCGGCGTCGCCGCCGCGCTTCTCGAAGTCGGGGAAGTCCAGCGCCTTGCCTTGCCACTTGACGGCCCCGTCGAAGTCGCCGGCCTCGGCGCAGGCGGCCGCCAGCGTCGAGAGATAATCGGGATTCTTGTAGCCGGTCAATTCGCAGGCCTTCTTCGCCGACTCCACCGCCTTGGCACCGTCGCGCACGTTCCCGTCGGGGCAAGTCGCCAGCAGCCACGCCAGGCCATCGAGGGCCTGGGCGTCGGACGGGTCGGTTCGCACAACCGCGTCATAGTCGGCCGCCGCCTTGGTGTATTCTTTCTTGGCCTTCCAGGTTTCGGCCCGGTTGTTGAGAGCACGGCCGTAGTCGGGGCTGAGCCGCAGCGCCTCCGTCAGGTCGTCGATCGCCTTGTCGAGGTCGCCCTGGTCCCTCCACGTCACGCCCCGGTTGTTCCAGGCCAGCACGTTCTTCGGGTCGAGACGGATCGACTCGTTCAGGTCGTCGATGGCCTTGTCCAGCTCGCCCTTGTCCTTCCAGGTGAGGCCACGGTCGTTCCAGGCGATCGAGTCCTTCGGGTTGATCTTGATGGCCTCGCTGTAGTCGTCGATGGCCTTGTCATAATCCTTCTTGTCGTACCGGACGAGGCCGCGGCTGACGTAGGCGTCCCCGTAACGGGGGCTGAGCCGGATCGCCTCGTCGCAGTCGGCGATGGCCTTGTCGTAGTCCTTCTCGTGGTAATAGGCGAGGCCGCGGTGGACGAAGGGCAGGGGAGAGGTGGGGTTCCGCTCGATCGCCTTGCCGAAGTCGTCAATGGCCTTGTCGTAGTCCTGCTTGGAGTACCAGGCCAGGCCACGGTCGGTCCAGGCGTTGGCGTCCTTGGGGTCGAAGCGGATCGCTTCGTTGTAGTCGTCGATGGCCTTGTTGTAGTCTTGCTTGGCGAGCCAGGCGTTGCCTCGGTTCTTGTGGGCCGCGGCGTCCTTGGGGTCGATCTTCAGCGCCTGGTCGAAGTCCTCGATGGCTTGGTCGTAGTCGCCCTTGTTGTGCCGGGCCAGGCCGCGGTTGCTCCAGGCGACGACGAATTGCGGATCGATCTTGACGGCCTCGCTGTAGTCCGCGATCGCCTTGTCGTATTCCTTTTTGCCGAGCCAGGCGTTGCCGCGGTCGTTGAAGGAGAAGGCGTTCTTGGGGTCGCGCTTGACGGCCTCGTTGTAGTCGTCAATGGCCCTGTCGAAATCCTTCTTGTCGTAGTGGGCGAGGCCGCGGTTGCGGAGGGCGGTCGCGTCGTTGGGGTCGATCTTCAGGGCCTCGCTGTAGTCGGCGGCGGCCTTGTCGTACTCCTTCTTGCCGAGCCAGGCGTTGCCGCGGTCGATGAAGGCGTCCTGGTCCCTGGGGTCGAACTGGAGGGCCTGGTCGAGGTCGGCGATCGCCTTGTCATAGTCGCGCTTCTGATACCAGGCGTCGCCGCGATTGCGGAGGGCGAGCGGGTACTTGGGGTCGATGCGAAGGGCGTCGGTGAAGTCGGCGATCGCCTTGTCGTATTCCTTCTGGGCGTACCAGGAATTGCCGCGGTCGTTGTAGGCGATGGCATAATCGGGGTCGATCTTCAGGGCCGCGCCGTAGTCGGCGACCGCCCTGTCGTAGTCCTTCTTGGCGTGCCAGACGGCGCCGCGGTTGACGAACCAGGCCGCCTCCTGCGGGTTGAGGCGGATGGCGTCGTTGAGGTCCTTGATCGCGCCGTCGAAATCGCCTTTCTCCTTCCGCGCCCAGGCGCGGTCCCCGTAGGGGAAGTCGCTTTTGGGGTTATTGCGGATCTCCTCCGTGAAGAAATCGACGGCGTCCTCAATGGGCACGAGGTCGTCCTTGGCGATCCATCCGGCCGCGCCGCGCTGGCGGAGCTTGACGAACTTGCCTTTGGCTTCTTCGACGGTGTAGGCCATTTCGTCGAGGACGGTGACGTCCACGTCGCGGCCGCTCTCGTCCGTGGTGGTGATCTTTTCGCCGGCCTTCTTCGTCATGACGCGCTTGCCGGTCCAGGCGTCGTCTGCCCGCGCCGCGCCGGCGCCAGCGCCGCGACCACGATCATGCAGCAGACGGCCCATCCATGCAGCCGACCCATGATGCCACCTCCGGGCGAACATTGGAATCGAACGGCCAGGTCGTCAAGGGTTAGGGGACAGGTTTTCCCGCCGCGCCCGAGAGCTGCTTCAGGATCGCGCGGGCGCGGCCCACCTCGGTTTTCAGATCGGGATCGTCGTCGTACAGCGCCACGACGTCCAGGGCGATGGCCCGCGCCTCTTTCGGCTGCTCGTCCGCGATCTGCTGCTCGCACGCCTTCAAGGCCGAACCCACCAGGCCCTTGCGGTAATTGGGATCTTCCGGCTTCGGCTTCGCCTCCAGCCCCTTCAGCCTCCACGCCGCATACAGCTCCCAGAAGTGGGAGTCCGGCGCCTTGCCGCTCTCGCCCTTGATGCGGTCGTAAAGAGTTTTGGCCGTCAATAGATCGCCGAAGTTCTCGTAGCGCAGGGCCTTGTACGCCTCCTTGGCCGGCTCCGACTCCAGCGCCGGCTCGGTCCCGGTCTTGTGGAACTGGTTGAGCTTGTCCGCCAACTCCTTCTCGCGGTTCGCCACGTTCTGGTCCGCGGCGAGATGGTCGGCGGCGACGACGCCCCAGGCGTCGTCGCCGTATTTCTGCTTCATGTCCTGCCACAAATGCACGGCCTCGGCCAGGTCGCCCCGCTCGTCGGCCAGCGCCGCCGTCTTGGCGTCCCCCTCCGCCTCCGAGACGGGGTCGCTTTTCAGCCCCTTTTTGTGGAGATTGAGCGTCACCTGCAACTGCTGCTCGCACTCCTCCACGTCGCAGACCTTTTTCCACTGCAACACCTGCGCGGTCTCGTCGTTCTTGATGCTGGCGTAGCGGGCCAGATACGACTTGATCGGCCCGTCGTCGGCGTAGGCCTTTTCGTGGCTCTCCGGATTGGGCGACTCCATCAACTTCTTGGCGCGTACGTACAGCGAATGAGGGTTGGGCGGTTGCAGGACGACGAACAGCACGCCTACGATCAGGGCCAGCACCGCCAGGATGCCGGCCGCCTGGAACCAGACGCGGCTGTACCATGCCCTCTCTTTGCGCTCTTGCGCTTGCCCTTCTTGCCCATCAGCGCCCGGGCGGCCTCCTTGTCCTCTTCGTCAGGGTTGCGCCACCGTGCGGCCGGTCGATCCTGCGGCCGCGCACCGCGTCGGCGCCGGCGCTCTGCTGCGCCTCGACCTTCTCCTGAATGCTGCCCAGCGCGTCGGAAACCATCTTGGCGTTGAGCGGCCGCTGGTCCGGCTTCTTCTCCAGGAGCTGACAGATCAGGTTGTCCAGCCACACCGGCACGTCCATGACGAGCCGCGACGGCCGCTCGAACTTGCCCTGGACGTGCATGAGGAACATGTCCATCGCGTTGTCGGCGTTGAACGGTTTTTTGCCGGTGATCAGCTCGTAGAAGACGACGCCGAGCGAATAGAGGTCCGATTTGAGCGAAATGTTGCGTTCGCCCTTGCACTGTTCCGGCGACATGTACGAGGCAGTGCCGACGGTGCAGTTGGCGGAGGTCAGGGCGGTGACGTCGAGGTCCTTGGCGATGCCGAAGTCGGTGAGCTTGAGCGTGCCGTCGGCCAGGATCATGAGGTTGGATGGCTTGAGGTCGCGGTGGACGACGCCGTGCTCGTGGGCGTGCTGGAGGGCGGCGCAGAGCTGCTGGCCCAGCTCGACGACTTCCTCCCAGGTCATGCGGCCGCGGCGGCCCATGACGTGATCGAGCGACTCGCCCTGGACGTACTCCATCGCGTAGTAGCGCGTCTTCTGGAACTTGCCGACCCCGAAAAGGCGAACGATGTTGGGGTGGTTGAGCTGCTTGAGGATGGAGGCCTCGCGCTCGAAGCGCGCGACGGAGCTGGGGTTGTTGTCGCCCAGGCCGGGGGCCATGACCTTGACGGCGACGACCTGGCCGGTCTTGACGTAACGGGCGCGGTAGACGGCGCCCATCGCGCCGGCGCCCAGCTCCTTGTCGATCTGGAACGGCCCTAGTTGCTGCCCGACCAGCATAAGCACCCCCGCCCGCGTCGATCTGTCGTGGTGGAACTGTGTCTATGGTAAAGCCTTTGCGGGGGAGGGGGCAACTCGTTTTCGGGAGGACGGCGGTTGCGGGAAGCCGGAAGGGCGATCCTGCGCGGCGCTTGACACCGCCCCTCCGGCGTGATACCCCAATAGCTTGTCCCGCATTCGCCGATTTCCGCACTCCAGGGAGAACATCACCATGACGCAGCCGCGCACGGCGCCGTTTCGCTCGACCGCCGCCGTTTCCTCCAGGTTGGGGCGGCCGCCGCCCTCGGCCTCGCCGCCGGGAGCCAAGCCCTCGCCGCCGACAAGCACGACCCCTTCGGGGGCTTCCTCCTCGGCGTCCAGAGCTACACCTTCCGCCACTTCGACCTCGAACAAGCCCTCAAACATATCAAGGACGTCAACCTGCACTACGTCGAGTTCTACCAGAAGCACGTCCCGGCCAACGCGACGCCGGAACAGCTCGCCGCCGTCCTGAAGCTGTGCAAGGAGTACGAGATCACGCCGCGGGCCTGGGGCGTCCAGACCTTCACCAAGGACACGGACAAGAACCGCACCTATTTCGAGTTGGGCAAAGCGCTCGGCCTGACGATGCTCAGCGCCGACCCCGACCCGGACAGCTTCGACAGCCTGGACAAGCTGTGCGACGAATACAAGATCGCCATCGGCATCCATCCCCACGGCCCGCAGGGCGACCACCTGCACCGCTGGTACTCGGCCGAGGTCATCCTGCCGGCGGTGAAGGACCATAATCCTCTTATCGGAACTTGCCTCGACACGGGGCACCTGATCCGCGCCGCCCAGCTCGGCAAGAAGCTCAACCCGGTGGAAGAGGTCCACAAGATGGGCGCCCGCAACTTCGGCATCCACCTCAAGGACTGGGACAACGACGCCAATCCGCCCCACGAAGTGATCGCCGGCCAGGGCGTCCTGGACATCCCCGGCCTGCTCGCGGCGCTGCGGGACGTGAAGTTCAAGGGTTTAATCAGCATCGAGTACGAGGCCAAGGAGGAGGAGCCGATCGAAGACGTGCGGGCCGACGTCCAGGCCGTCAAGGACGCCGTCAAGAAGATCGGCTGAGCGGGGCAGGGCAGGGGAGGGCGCTTTCCCTGCCGATTTCCTCTTCCACAAGGAGAAGAATACCATGCAGCGATTATCGGTCGTGGACCGCCGTCGCTTCCTCCGTCTCGGGGCCGCCTCCGTCTCGGTTCTGGCCGCCGGGGCTCCGTTCGCCCTCGCCGGCGAGAAGGACGACCCGTTCGGCGGTTTCACCCTCGGCGTCCAGAGCTACACCTATCGCAAGTTTCCGATCGAGGCGGCGCTGAAGCGCATCCGCGATCTCGACCTGCACCACATCGAAATCTCGCGTTCCGGCCACTTTTCCAAGGGGATAACTCCCGAACAGGCCGTCGCCGTGCGGAAGCTGTGCCAGGAGTACGAAATCACGCCGCTGGCCTTCGGCGTGCAGGGCTTCACCAAGGACCACGACGCCAATAAACAGATTTTCGAGGTCGGCAAAGCCCTCGGAATCCGCATGTTCAGCGCCGACCCCGACCCGGACAGCTTCGACAGCCTGGACAAGCTGTGCGACGAAACCAAGATCGCCATCGGCATCCATCCGCACGGGCCGCAGAAGGGCAAGCTGCACCGCTGGTACTCGGCCGAGGTCATCCTGCCGGCGGTGAAGGACCATAATCCTCTTATCGGAACTTGCCTCGACACGGGGCACCTGATCCGCGCCGCCCAGCTCGGCAAGAAGCTCGATCCCGCCGAGGAAATCCGCACGATGGGGGCGCGCAACTTCGGCGTCCACCTCAAGGACAACGACAACGAAAAGGATGTCAACGTGGTCTTCGGCAAGGGCGTGCTGGACGTTCCGGCGGTGCTCAAGGCGTTGCGCGAGGTCAAGTTCCAGGGGATGATCAGCATCGAGTACGAGGCCAGCGCGGACGAGCCGACCGAGGACGTGCGGGCCTGCATCCAGGTCTTCAAGGACTCCGTGAAGAAATTGTCGTAGAGGCGGGGAGACTCCGTCCCAGCCGCGGGGCAGGGGGGCCGTCCACTGACCGCCGACGCTTTGGCCTCATAGAACGATTCGTGGGCCGCGGGCGCGGCGCGAACGGCATCGGTTCGCCGCGCCCGCGTTTTTCTCTGCGTAGTGGGGCGCCCGAGCGGCCATGACACCCGAGCAGATCACGGACCTGCGTCGCCAGAAGTACAATGCGACCGTGGTGCGGCTGAACAAGGTTCACCCGGATCTGATGGTGATGCGCGTGCGCCGGACTTCCCACGGCCGGCGCACAAACCGGGCCAGTATGGACTTCTGGGCCTCGGCTTCTGGGAGCCGCGGATGCCGGGTTGCCAGGAGGAGACGCGCGTCGTCGAGGAGACCCGGCTGGCTCGCCGTTCTTACTCCATCAGCTGTTCGGTCCTCGACGACTCCGGCGGTCTGCTCGACCTGGAACGAACCGACTGGCTGGAGTTTTACGTCGTGCTGGTGCGGAAGACCGACCGAGACGAGGCGCCGGTGCTGACGCCGCGGCTGTTCATGCTGCGCGAGGGCGACCGGCTCTTTCTGGGGGAGAAGATCACCGGCGCCTACACGCTCGACCCGGTGAAGCCGGGCGACGCGGTCGTGTTCCTCTCGACAGGGACTGGCGAGGCGCCGCACAATTACATGGTGTGGGATCTGCTGCGCCGCGGTCACGACGGCCCGATCCTGTCGGCCTGCTGCGTGCGGCGTATCCAGGATCTGGCCTACCGGGCCGTGCAAGAGGAGCTGATGCACCGTTACCCCCATTACACGTACCTGAGCCTAACGACGCGCGAGGCTTCGGACGCGGGGAACAAGGTCTACATCCAGGATCTGATAACGAGCGGCCGTCTGGAAACGAACCTGGGGCGGCCGCTCGACCCGGCGCGGACGCACGTGTTTTTGTGCGGCAACCCGAAGATGATCGGCGCGCCGGAGAAGAACCGCGAAACCGGGGCCCGCGTCTATCCGAAGCCGGCGGGCGTGATCGAGGTGCTGGAGGAGCACGGTTTCCAGGTGGACCAGGCCAACATCAAGTTCAAGGGGAACGTTCATTTCGAGGAATATTGGTAACAGTGTTCAGTGTTCAGTGTTCAGGAAGCAAGCTGCTGGCGCTTCCTGAACACTGAACACTGAACACTGAACACTGTGAGGGCGATGTGTCCGACGAGGTGATCGGCGGCTACCGGCTGCTCAAACACATGGTGACGGGGCAGACCAGCCAGGTCTGGGAGGTCCGGGACGCCAGCGGACGGCATTTCGCGATGAAATTGCTGTTGCCGGAGAAGGCGGACCAACCGACGTTCCGCCGCTTCCTGTTGCACGAGGCCGAGGTCGGCAAGGAACTGGCCCACCCGAACATCATTCGCATCGTCCACGTCGGCCGCGACCCGAAGAACCCCTATTTCGTGATGGAGTTCTTCCCGGCCGGCAATCTCAAGCTGCGCATTCAGCGAAAGGAGGCCGATTTCATCCGTGAAAAGGCGCAGGACATTCTCAAACAGGCGGCGACTGGCCTGGCCTTCATGAACGCCAAGGGCTGGGTGCATCGCGACGTGAAGCCGGACAACATGCTGGTCAACAGCGCCGGCGAGCTGAAGCTGATCGACTTCGCCATCGCGGAGCGCATCCCGAAGGGCATGGCGAAGTGGTTCCGCGCCAAGAACAAGCCGCAAGGGACGCGAAGCTACATGTCGCCGGAACAGATTCGCGGCCAGGCGCTCGACGGGCGGGCCGACGTGTACAGCTTCGCCGCCAGCGCCTACGAGCTGGTGACGGGCCGGCCGCCGTTCCGCGCGTTGAGCAACCAGGAGCTGCTCAACAAACACGTCAAGGAGAAGCCAGCGTCCCCCGAGGTCTACAACTCGAACGTCACCAAGGAGTTCGGCGATCTGGTGCTGCGGATGCTAGCCAAGAAGAAGGAAGACAGGCCGAACGACTTCCACGAGGTGCTGATGGCCATGCGCACGATGAAGGTCTTCAAAAGCACCGATAAGCCCGAGGTCGCGGAGTGACGCCGGGCAGCAGGGAGGGCCCCCAGGAGAAAACGCCGATGGCGCCGAACGACTACCTGCCGTTTGAGAAGGCGATCTACGAGATGGAGGAACTCCTGGCCAAGCTGGAGGCCGCCAACGGCGGCCAGGCGGGGGGCGTGGAGGAGATCCGCCGCATGCGCCGGGAGCTGGTCAGCCTCAAGAAGAAGATCTACGGCAACCTGACGCCGTGGCAGACCGTTCAGGTGTCGCGGCACAAGAACCGGCCGCTAATGATGGATTATGTGGACCTCATTTTTGAGGATTTCGTCGAACTGCACGGCGACCGGGCGATCGGCGACGACCGGGCCATCCGAACGGGCTTCGCTCGCCTGGGCGACTTTCGGGTGCTGCTGATCGGCCACCAGAAGGGGCGCACGCTCAAGGAGAAGCAGGAGTGCTTTTACGGCTGCGCCCACCCCGAGGGCTACCGCAAGGCGCTGAAGAACATGCGGTTGGCGGCGAAGTTCCGGCTGCCGGTGGTCTGCCTGATCGACACGCCGGGCGCCTTCCCCGGCATCGGCGCCGAGGAGCGCGGCCAGGCCCAGCTCATCGCCGTCAACCTGCTGGAGATGTCGAGGCTGGAGACGCCGGTCGTGTGCGTGGTGATCGGGGAAGGGGGATCGGGCGGGGCGCTGGGCGTGGGCGTCGGCGACCGGGTGAGCATCCTGGAACATGCGTATTATTCCGTCATAAGCCCGGAGGGATGCGCCGGCATTCTGTGGAAGACGGCCACGGAAACGACCAAACCGCTGGCGGCCGAGGCGCTGCGGTTGACCTCGCGCGACCTGGCCCGCCTGCGCGTGATCGACGACGTTATCCCCGAGCCGCTGGGCGGCGCCCACCGCGATCACCGCGAGATGGCCACGACGCTGAAGGCCTACTTGCTGCGGTATCTCCGCGAGCTCCGGCACACGCCGATCGAGGAACTGGTGGAGGGACGCTATCAGAAGTTCAGACGGATGGGGGTCTTCCTGGTCGAGGCGTCGGCGAACGGCGCGGTCGAGAGGACCGTTTGACGGCGAGGAAGCCGCAAGGAAGGCATGACAGCCGGCGGGGTATGATTATGCCGATCTGTGATCTCTGCAAGCGACCTTTCACTTATGATCGCCGCGACAGGGCCGCCAAAAAAACGTGCCGGAGCTGCATGACGAATCGGCATCGATTCACCCTCAAGGCGGTGTGCGTCCGGTACAAGGGCGGTGGCTGTCAACTGTGCGGTTACAATCGCTGTATGCGAGCGCTATCCTTCCACCACGTTGATCCGGGGAGGAAGCGATTCAGCCTATCCACGAATCATTGCGTCGGATGGGACAAGATCAAGGCCGAGTTGGACAAGTGCGTATGCCTGTGCCGGAACTGTCATGAAGAGGTAGAGGAGGCGATCGAGTGGAGGCCTGATGATCCGATACTGCGTCGGGTCGCCACGGTCCATACCGACTGGTCGCCGACGGCTGTGACGTTCACGCGACGTGGATGGGAGCTTTTTCACCCTGCCAAAATGGCTGCTTTATAATACTTAATACCTATTATCGGACGTTTGGTCCACGGGCCAGGAATTCTGGAAAAATGTGCAGGTGGCGGCCCTTATCCGAAAAACGTCCGAGAATGATCCTTATGTTTAATCAAATCGGTCGCGCCGTGGCTCGATCCGTCATCGTTTTCGAAAGGCCTAGACGCCTGTACACAAACTGAACGAGATGCTGCGGCGAACCGCACGGCGATCTAGGCGCGATAATCATTGAAATCGCACCTTCGGACAGATAGGCTTTCATTAGCGTGGAAACCGCGACTCCACAAGGCGTCCCTTGAGAAGGACCGGACGAAGGATTTCATGCCCGTAACGGTCTTCTGTTCCGCTTGCCGTCGCAGGCTCAAGGTGCGCGACGCCGCGCTGGGACGTCGGGTGCGGTGCCCTGCTTGCGGCGAGGTCTTCGTCGCACGTCTGGAAGCCCGCACGGACGAAGAGGAGGAACGCCGCAACCAGGGTTCGCCGGGATCAGACGACGACACCTACACCTTGCAATCAGACGCAAGCCCCGGGGCGTCCGCACCCCGCAGACGCGATGAAGGATCGCGGCGACACCGCCGTCGAACCATTTCCGGCCCGGACGACGAGTACGATGACCGGCGCGGCGTGCGAGCCCACCGCGGGCTGCTTATCCTGACGCTGGGCGTCCTCAGCGTGGTTCTTTCGTGCATCCCGCTCGCCGGCTGGATTCTGGGCGCGGTGAGCATGAGCATGGGTTCCGCGGACCAGCACCTAATGGAGGAGCGCTGGATGGAGCGCTCGGGCCATGGCATGACCAAGGCCGGGCAGATCTGCGGCATCTTTGGCGTCTTTTTCTCCACGGTGATATTCATCCTGGCCCTATTCATCCGCATGAACCGATACGCGCGGCACTGGTAGATCGCGCATCCGAGGCGCCCCATGATACGCTTTCCCTGTTCCGGCTGCAAAAAGAAGCTCTCCGTCCGAGATGAATTGGCCGGCCGCATCGCCGTGTGCCCCAACTGCAAGAGCAAAGTTCGTATCCCCTCGCCGGAAACCGCGCGGGAAGAAGGGGCGCAGGAAGCGACCGCTCCTCCGCCGCCGAGACCTGTGAAGTCCAGCCCTCCGCGCCGGCCGGCGCCCGATGAGGTGGAGGAATTAGAAGAGGTCGAGGAGCTGGAGGAGGTCGAGGAACCGGAGGAATCCGCTCGCCCGCTCGACCGGGAGGACGCTGAGAGGCCTTACCGTAAGCCGTCCCGCCAGCGGAGGAAGATCCGCATGAAGGCGAAGGGGTGGGACTGGTTCAGCGGCGAAACCTGGTTCAACAAAATCGTCCTCGGGGCGCTCTCCGTTTGTTTCACGCTGACGGTCCTCGCCATATTCCTGCCCTTTCTAGCGCTTATCCCCCTGATATTGTCCGTTGTGATGTTTTTCACCGCGCATATCATGGTGCTGCTGGCGGCCTTTCAAGACGACTCCTTGTCGGGGTGTCTCTGCATGTTCCTCCCGTTCTACTCGTGGTATTTCCTCTTTACACATCTCGACGAGGTAAGGTCGGCCGTGCTCCTTTACGTGGGCAGCCTGATCCTGATGTTCCTCAGCTGTGGAGGCTTGTTCGCCGGCGCGGCGCTATGGGGCGCGGTAGCGCGACCACTACGGCACTCCCAGATGACATGGCCCACGGCCCAACGGATCGCGGTCGGCTGACCGTCGGGGCCGCCCTTGTCCGCCCATGCCGTACAGAAGTATACTAAAGGAATGGCCCGACACCCGACATCAGGAGCGGCGGCCCTCCGTTATGGATAACAGCACCATCGTCATCCGCGGCGCGCGCGAACACAACCTCCGTAACGTCAACCTCGACCTGCCGCGCGACCGCCTCGTCGTCTTCACCGGCGTGAGCGGATCGGGCAAGTCGTCGCTGGCCTTCGACACGCTCTATGCGGAGGGACAGCGGCGTTATGTGGAGTCGCTGTCGTCCTACGCGCGCCAGTTCCTCGGCCAGTTCCAGAAGCCGGACGTCGATTACCTCGGCGGTCTGTCGCCGGCCATCAGCATCCAGCAAAAGGCGGCCGGCCGCAACCCGCGCTCCACCGTCGGCACCATCACCGAGATCTACGACTATCTCCGCGTCCTCTTCGCCCGCGTCGGCCAGGGCCACTGCCCCAACTGTGGCCGGCCCATCACAGCCCAGACGCGCGAACAGATTCTCGCCCGGATCCTTGCCTTGCCGGAGGAGACGCGCTTCCTCGTCCTCGCCCCTGTGGTGCGCGGCCAGAAGGGCGAGTACAAGGATCTCTTCGAGGAGATGCTCAAGCGCGGCTACCTCCGCGCCCGCGTGGACGGCCAGGTCGTGCGGATGACCGACAACCTCAAGCTCGACCGCCGCATCAAGCACAATATCGAGGTGGTGATCGATCGGCTGAAGCTGGAGCCGAAAGTGCGGCCGCGCCTCGCGGAGGCCGTCGAACAAGCGCTGGCCCTCGGCGAAGGGGCGCTCATCATTGCAGTGGAGGAGGCGAGCGGGGGGCGTCAGCCCCCTGATGAGGCGAAGAATCAGGGGGCTGACGCCCCCCGCTCGCCGGGATTCGACGACATCCTCTTTTCCGCCCATTACGCCTGCACCTTTTGCGAGTTGAGCTACGAGCCGCCCAGTCCGCAGCTGTTCAGTTTCAACAACCCGCACGGCATGTGCCCCGACTGCGACGGCCTCGGCACGCGCTACACCTTCGACGCCGACCTGCTCATCCCCGACCCGACGTTGAGTTTCGCGGCCGGGGCCGTCCCACTCGTTGGGTCGCTGCGTGAGATGGGCCGCTGGCGCAAGCACATCTACGAGGGCGTCGCCAAATCACTGGAAATCGACCTGAAAACGCCGTGGAACGCCCTGCCGTCGGAACACCGCGAACTATTGCTCAACGGCGCCGGCGAGCGGCACGTCACCTTTGAATGGAAGCAGCGCGGCGGCGGCGTCTGGAAGCACGGCGCCAAGTGGGAAGGGATCGTCCCGCAGCTTCTGAGCAGCTTCAAGAAGACGGCGGCCGGGCCGCGACGAATGCAGCTGGAAAAGTACATGCGCGTGGTGCGCTGCCCCACCTGCCAGGGGAAGCGGCTCAACGCCCAGGCGCGAGCCGTCCGCGTCGGCGGCAAGACGCTGCCGGAAGTCTGCGCCTGCCCGTCGGCGAGGTCGGCCGCTGGCTGGAGCCGGGGGCGGGGAGCCTGGAAGAGACGCTGACGCCCATCCAGCGCATCATCGCCGAGGAGGTGCTGAAGGAGCTGCGCGGCCGCATCGGCTTTCTTCTCAATGTCGGTCTGCATTATCTCACGCTGGAGCGCTCCGCCCCCACCCTTTCGGGCGGCGAGACGCAGCGCATCCGCCTGGCGGGCCAGATCGGCTGCGGCCTGGTCGGCGTCCTCTACGTCCTCGACGAGCCGAGCATCGGCCTGCATCCGCGCGACAACGACCGGCTCTTGCGCAGCCTCGAACGACTCCGCGACATGGGCAACACCGTCGTCGTGGTGGAACACGACGAGGACACGATGCGGTCGGCCGACTACCTCGTCGATTTCGGTCCCGGCCCCGGCGTGCGCGGCGGCGAGGTGGTCGCCGCGGGGACCTATGCGGAGGTCGCGGCCAACCCGAACAGTCTCACCGGCCAGTACCTCACCGGAGCCAGGCGGATCGCGATCCCCGATCGGCGCCGACCGCCCGGCCCTGCGCGGCTGACCGTCGTGGGGGCGCGCCATCACAATCTGAAGGACGTCACCGTCGAGTTCCCGCTCGGTCTTTTCATCGGCGTCACCGGCGTCAGCGGATCGGGCAAGAGTTCGCTGGTCAACGACATCCTGATGCGGGCACTTCTTACCAGCCGCGAGCGCGAGCGAGCGGAGGACGACGACAGCGACGACAACGGCAATGGCCGTCGCACGTCGCCCGGCGACCACGACCGCATCCTCGGCGCCGAGCAGATCGACAAGGTCATCGACATCGACCAGTCGCCGATCGGCCGCACGCCGCGCTCCAACCCGGCCACCTACATCAAGGTCTTCGACGAAATCCGCGCCCTGTTCGCCGGGCTGCCCGAGGCGAAGATACGCGGCTACAAACCGGGCCGCTTCAGCTTCAACAAACCGGGCGGTCGCTGCGAGGCGTGCGAGGGCGCCGGCTCCAACCGCCTCAACATGGACTTCCTCGCCGACGTGTGGGTGACGTGCCCCGTCTGCGAGGGCCGGCGTTTCAACCGCGAAACGCTCCAGGTGCATTTCAAAGGCAAGAGCATCCGCGACGTGCTGGAGATGGACGTGCAGCAGGCGGTCGTTCACTTCCAAAACGTGCCGCGCATTCGCGCGATGCTCCAGACGCTGCACGATGTCGGCCTCGACTACATCAAGCTCGGCCAGCCGGCGCCGACGCTGTCCGGCGGCGAGGCGCAGCGCGTCAAGCTGGCCAAGGAGTTGTGCCGAAGGGCGACCGGCAAGACCCTGTATATCCTCGACGAGCCGACCACCGGCCTGCACTTCGACGACGTTCACAAGCTGTTGCAGGTGTTGCACGGGTTCGTGGACGCCGGCAACACGGTCCTCGTCATCGAGCATAATCTGGATGTCATCAAGACGGCCGACTGGCTGATCGACCTCGGCCCGGAAGGCGGCGCGGAGGGCGGCGAGGTCGTGGCCGTCGGGACGCCGGAGGAAGTCGCCGACAACGACCGCTCCTACACCGGCCACGCGCTGCGGCCGATCCTCAACGGCAAGGCGACGAACGGCAAGCGGCCCAAGGTGAAAAAGACGGCCAGGGTCAAGGCGGCGCCGCCGGCGCGGTTGGAGACGCTGACGGTCCAGGGGGCGAACCAGCACAACCTCAAGAACGTGACCGTCGAACTGCCGCGCGAGCGGATGTCGGTTTTTTGCGGCCCTAGCGGCTCCGGCAAGAGTTCCCTGGCCCTCGATACCATCTATGCGGAGGGCCAAAGGCGCTACATCGAATCGCTGTCCGCTTACGCCCGGCAGTTCCTCGGCCAGATGCAGAAGCCGAAGGTCGATCACGTCAGCGGCCTGTCGCCGGCCGTCAGCATCGAGCAGAAGGCCGCCAGCAAAAGCCCGCGCTCGACCGTCGGCACTGTCACCGAGGTCTACGACTACCTCCGCATCCTCTACGCCCGCCTCGGCCAACCGCATTGCCCCGCCTGCGGCACGCCGATCGGCACGCAGACGGCCGACGAAATCATCGACAAAATCCTGGCGCTGCCCGAGGGGACGAAACTCTATCTGATGGCGCCGCTGGAGCGCCGCGGCCAGGAGAAGTACGAGGCGCTATGGGACGAGGTGCGGCGCGGCGGCTTCGTCCGGATGCGCGTGGACGGCAAATCGTACAACGTCGAGGAGCCGCCGGCCATCGATCACCGGAGAAAGCACCTCGTCGAAGTCGTGGTGGACCGCATCATCGTGCGGGCCAACCAGCGGACACGTATCGCCGACGCCGTTGAGGCGTCGCTCGACCTAGGCCGCGGCGTGATGCACGTCGCCTTCGTGGACGACAAGAAGCCGGAGCCGGACTGGCGCGTGGACCGCTTCAGTCTGCACTTCGCTTGCGACAACTGCGGCCGCAGCTTCGAGCCGCTCAACCCGCATCATTTCTCGTTCAACAGCCCGCTCGGCTGGTGCCCGCGCTGCGAAGGGCTGGGCGTGCAGCAGGGGGCCCCCCTGCCCTGCTCCTCCGCGACGCCCGGCGGTCGCTGCGCGACGGCGCTGTGGCCGCCTGGCCGGACCTTGTCGAAGGTAGCTCGTTCCTCCGCTTCGCCGAGGCGATCGCGCGCCTCGCCGGATTCTCGCTCGACACGCCGTTCGAGCGGTTGACGCCGGCCCAACAAAACGCCGTCCTGCGCGGCACGGGGGAAGCGTGGATTCCGTTGGATGTCATTCCGGACGATGAAGACGCTTCCCAACGTCCGGTGGGCGTCCGTTTCCAGTACAAGGGCCTCTTCCCTGCCGTTGATGAGGCGTCGCGCGTCAGCCCCGCGTACCGGCAGCGGCTCGAACATCTGGTCAGCGAGGTTCCCTGCTCCGCCTGTGGCGGCTCGCGGCTGCGCGAGGACGCTGCGGCCTGCCGCTTCCCGTTCGGCCCCGATCTGCCGGCCCTGACCATCGGCGAGTTGTGCGATCTGCCGTTGCGCGACGTTCTCTCGCTGTTCCAGGATTTGCCGCTGACGCCCGCGCAGCAGCAGGTGGCCGGCGAACTGCTGCGCGAGGTGCGCGACCGGCTGCGCTTCCTGGTCGATGTCGGCCTCGACTACCTGGCGCTGGGCCGGGCGGCGCCGACGCTGTCCGGCGGCGAGACGCAACGCATCCGTCTGGCCAGCCAGATCGGCAGCGGCCTGACCGGCGTGCTGTACGTGCTGGACGAGCCGACCATCGGCCTGCACCCGCGCGACAATCGGCGTCTGCTCGGAGCGCTGCAGCGACTTGCGCGGCCTCGGCAACACGCTGATCCTGGTGGAGCACGACCGCGAAGTGATTGCCTCAGCCGACTACCTGCTCGACTTCGGCCCCGGCGCCGGCGACCGGGGCGGAGAAATCACCGCCGAGGGGACGCCGAAACAGGTCATGCGATCGAAGGCGTCGCTGACCGGACAATACCTCTCCGGGAAGAAGTCTATCCCGGTCCCGACCAATCGCCGTATTTATTTCACCGCGGAGAACGCAGAGAACACAGAGAAAAGGCAAAAACGGAACACCGGAACCACGCCGTCCGGGGAGGCCCACTCTGCTTTGTCTTCCTCCGCGCTCTCTGTGTTCTCCGCGGTGAAACCTCTTTGCCTGATCGTTAAGGGAGCGCGGCAGCACAACCTGCGCAACATCGACGTGGCCTTCCCGCTCGGCGCGTTCGTGGCCGTGACCGGCGTGAGCGGCTCCGGCAAGAGTTCGCTGGTCAACGAGATCCTCTACCAGACCCTGGCGCGACGGTTGCACCGCGCCCGCACGCCGGCCGCCGCCCACGACGACATTCTCGGTCTGGAACACATCGATAAGGTCATCAACGTCGATCAGGACCCGATCGGCAACTCGCCGCTGTCCAACCCGGCGACGTACACCGGCGTCTTCGACCTGGTGCGCGAGCTGTTTGCCCGGCTGCCGGAGTCGCGGGTGCGCGGCTGGCAGCCGCGCCGATTCAGCTTCACCCGGCCGGGCGGCCGCTGCGAGGCCTGCGAGGGCGCCGGCCAAAAGAAGATCGAGATGCACTTCCTGCCGGACGTGTGGGTCGAGTGCGACGTCTGCCACGGCAAACGCTACAACCCCGAGACGCTGGGCGTGCGCTACAAGAACCGCTCCATCGCCGACGTGCTGGAGATGCGCGTCCACGAGGCGCTGGAGCTGTTCGACAACATTCCGAAGATCCGCAAAGTGCTGCAAACGCTGGCTGACGTGGGCCTGGATTACCTGTCGCTCGGCCAGGCGGCGCCGACGCTGTCCGGCGGCGAGGCGCAGCGCGTCAAGCTGGCTGCCGAGCTGGCCCGGCCCAGCACCGGCAAGACGCTCTACGTCCTCGATGAGCCGACCACCGGCCTGCACTTCGACGACGTTCACAAGCTGCTCGACGTGCTCAATCGACTGGTGGACCTCGGCAACACGGTCATCGTCGTCGAGCACAACCTGGACGTCCTCAAGACGGCCGACTGGATCATTGATCTCGGCCCCGAAGCAGGGCCGGGCGGCGGCCTCGTCGTCGCCGCGGGAACGCCGGAGCAAGTGGCGTCGGTGGCCGCATCGCACACCGGCGCCGCTCTCGCCCCGGTGCTGGAGGCCGGCCCGCATGTGGAGCGGCCGCGCTACGACCCGAACGCCGCGGCCGTCGTCAAGGAAGGCGACGTGGCTTTGGAGGCGGTCGGCCGCGACGCCGCCATGCCGTGGCAGACCGACGGCCGCCGCTGGCACACCGTCGAGCGCGTCACCAGCGACGGCAAGCCCTGCCGCTGGGACGGCGCCATGCTCGACTGGATCGACGAGCGCGTCCACGAATTGGGCGACTTCGCCGACACGGATTGGAGCCAACGCGCCGTGGTCGAGATCGCGGGGTCGAAGGGGAGTCCGGGCTGGTTCCTGCACGCTCTGACCGGCCAGGAATGGCTGCTGCGGCTGGTGTTCCGCGTCGGCCGCAATTCGTTCCAGTCGGGGGCGCTGGCGAAGCGGCTCGGCATCCCGCCGCTGAACGAGACGCCGGGCCTGGAGGTGTACGGCAACGACGAGCGCGTGTGGGTGACGAACCACAAAGGTCCGTGGCAATCGGTGACGGTGCTGGCCCACCGGCTGAGCGAGATCGACACGCCGGCGTTCCGCGAGTTTTTGGCGGAGGCGGCCGCTTCGTTCCAGGCGGCCGTGAAGCGGATGCAGACCAAGCCGGAAGACGTGATGCCGTGGAAGGTCAACGGCGCGCGTTGGCATTTGGGAGAAAAGGGATTTCCACCAGGGAAAAAGGTGCAGTGGGACCGGGCGCTGCTCAAGCAGATGCTGGAACTCACAGCGGAGGTCCATCCGGCGGTCGAAGTGCGCTGGGACGTGCAACACTTCATCACGCTGCGCGTGCCGGGCGTGAGCCGCTGGTGGGGCCAGTGGCAGACGAAGCAGGCCGCGGGATTGATCTGCTTCTTCTTGGGCAAGAAGGGGCAATTCAACCTGAGCCGCCTGGAGGGACTGGGGGCGGCGTCGGCTTCCATCGACTCCAAGCGCGAGGACGCCGACGTGCTCAAGCTGGTGTTCCAGCACCTGGAGCCGTCGCAGGCGGCGAAGTTGAAGGAGCTGCTGGCGGAACATCTGGGCGGGTTTAAGGAGACGTTCGCCAAGTCAGATTCTGGGCAAGGGTCATCATAAGAGGCCAAAATACTTGTTCGGATCGTCTACAAATGCGCTCCGATTATGTCTTTGGGCATGGTCGTCGGCGAGAATCCGTATTTGCTCTTGCTCCCACTTTTGCTTGAGCCGTGCCACAACCTCCCGGATCAACATAGTCCCTGGTGCCAGGCTTTCCCCCTCCCGGGGTGCCCGAGCCAGAAAAGCAAGCGCTCGGGCATCAGACCTCTCCCTGGCGGCCTGTAGGCACCAGTCACCCGGATCATCTTCCCTCCACAAGTCGTCAAGTGCGATGCCCAGCGCCTTCGCAAGCCGCGCCGCTTCCGGCAGTAGTGGCCAGTACCGACCGGCTTCCCAGTCGCGCAGCGTCTTCTCCAGTATCCCAGTCGCTCGCGCCAGCTTCGGCAACGATCCCCTTGAACCCCTCCCCCACCTTTGACGAAATTCCCGCAACCTCGAGCCCCACTCTTCCCGACAACCCCAAGCGTACTCTTCCTTCTCATCGTGTTCAGCCGACAACTTCACCGACCGAGCCAACTTGTCCTCATCGTGTGTGCTATACCTGGCAATCCACCCCCAAGTGCCCTTGTGTTCAAGCGCGTCGTGACACACGATGCACAAGGTAACGCACTGTCCACGCTTCAGGGAGTAGTCGCTTCTTGGGACGATGCGGTGAACCTCAAGGATTCTACCGTAGCGCTTCTTATGCGTGGCTTGGTCCATGCAACACGCGAGGCAGTGGTAGCCGTCTCTCTTTCGGATGCGCGCCTTGATCTCCACTTGCCAAGAGGGTGATTGTAAGCCCATTTGCTACCCCTTTCGGGTGGTTGC
Source organism: uncultured Planctomycetaceae bacterium (assembly GCA_963771935.1). Taxonomy (GTDB): domain Bacteria; phylum Planctomycetota; class Planctomycetia; order Gemmatales; family Gemmataceae; genus UBA4732. Next base: position 891,252 of record CAVYVK010000003.1, read on the forward strand.
GGTTCAGGCCGGTGGGCTAATACCCCACTCCGGCCAGCCGACGTTACTTCCGCCTCTTTATCCTGTGACATCAGGTTGTCGTACGGCGGTTATACTCGTGGTAATCAGGCACTCCGCCGTCCCTGACGATGAGCACGGCGGGCAGCCTGTCCCCCTCGTAGTTGAACACGCGTTTTTCAAAGCCCTTTGGCCAGAGCATGTCTGCATGAATCATCGTGGGGGACTCCACTCCGGCGCCCTGCTCGTACTTGTAGATCTGACCATCGTGATCTCGGACGGTGAGGATTTTCCCTTCCAGCTTGATGATGCTCGCGGTTCGCATATGACCTATCCTCTCTTGAACTCGAACCAGGTGGAGTTCTGGCCAGCGCTGGAACAGGCCGCGCAGGACGTCGCCGTTGAAGTCCGCGTCACTGGCCATCCGGAGCATGGTCTTGTTCCGCTTGGGCGCGGCGAGCCAGTAGTTCGTCGCGGAAGTTCGGCCGGCTCGGCTGCCCGGCTTCGATGGTAAGCCGGAGCTGGTCGGCAAGCTCCTCTCGCTTGCGGAGGTACTCTTCGACCTCATCCTTGTGCTTCAAGTAGTAGCTGATGACGGCGTACACGTCGGCGAGTTGAAGGCTGTCGAACCAGCGCACGATGGTTTCCGGGGTCGCACCCTCCCGGTAGGCGTCGATCACCAACTCCAGAAGGACCCACGTCTGGCCGACCCGAACGCCGCCCTGATCGTCCATCTGTAGGGGAACGGGATCGGCTCGTAGCATGAGTGACACGGTTGATTGCTCCACGGTCGAGGGCGCAGCGCGATCGTTGCACGCTTGATTATACCACTCACTCAGTGCATCGCCCCTCATCGGCCCACCTCCTCTTCAAACGGCTGGTATGATCTTTCGCAAAATCGTATGATGACCCAGTGGGCGGTGGGCGCACGCGATCCGCTACCGGTTGAGGAAAACGATGATGCGAAAGACGATCGGCCTCACGATCGCTGTGCTGGCGGCCGTCGCCATGCCGGCGCAGGCCCATTTCAACATGCTCATGCCCCAAAATCCCTCCGCGAAGAAGGGCGAGGAAGTCGTCTTCGTCTACCAGTGGGGTCATCCCTACGAGCACCAGTTGTTCGACGCCCCCCCGCCGGACGCGGTGAGCGTCGTTGAACCGGACGGCAAGACCGCCGACCTCACGAAGTCCCTCGAAAAAATCACCGTCCCGGCCGGCGAGGGCACGACCGTGACGGCGTATCAATTCCGCTTCACGCCGGACCAGCGCGGCGATTTCGTCTTCCTGCTGCGGACGCCGCCTATCTGGATGGCGGAAGACGAAGAATTTCTGCAAGACAACGTCAAGGTGGTGCTGCACGTCCAGGCGCAGAAGCACTGGGACGGCGCCTTCGGGACAGACTTCGAGCTGACGCCGCTGACGCGGCCGTACGGCCTCGAACCCGGCATGGCGTTCCAGGCTCAGCTCCAGACTGGCGTGCCGCGAAGCGCCGGCCAGTCGCCCGCGGCCGGCGTCCTGGTCGAGGTCGAGCATTACCACCCTACCCCGCCCAAGACGATCCCGGCCGACGAATATTGCACGCGCACCGCCAAGACCGATCCCAACGGCGTCGTCATGGGTACGCTGACCGACCCCGGCTGGTGGTGCCTGGCTGCCGCTCAGGATGCGGGGATGAAAGACCACGACGGCAAGAGCTATCCGGTTCGCGAGCGCAGCATTTATTGGGTCCACGTCGATGAGAAGATAGCGGACAAGTGAGGCCGCGATGGGAGGCGTTTCATGACCGCGGGACCGATCCCGATCTACCCGCTCCTGGCCATCCACATTTCCGACGGCGTGCTGACGTGGCCGTGGCTAGCCGGCGGCTTCGCGCTGGCGGGGCTGCTGGCCGCCGTCGCCATGATCCGCGTGCGCGACGAGGAGATCCCACGCATTGCGCCGATGACGGCCGCGTTCTTCATCGCCTCGCTCATCCACGTTTCCATCGGCCCGACCAGCGTCCACCTGCTGCTCAATGGACTGCTCGGCGTGGTCATCGGACGCCGCGCCCCGCTGGCCGTGCTGATCGGGATTGGTCTGCAATTCGCCCTCTTCGCCCACGGCGGCGCCTCCACCATCGGCGTCAACACCTGCGTCATGGCGCTGCCCGCCCTCGGCGCCGCGTGGCTGTTCGGCGTGCTGCGAGCCGGTTCGCGTCGGCCGTGGGCGCGGCGCCATGGTCGCGGCCGCCGTGTCGATCTGGACGCTCTGCTTGATCTACAGCGTGACCCTGCTGTGGATGGGCCGCTTCACCCGGATGGACGACGGCTCGTGGACCTCTGCGGCCGTGGCGGCGCTCGGCGGTCCCTTCAACTCGTTCGTCCTGGCGGCGGTCGGTCTGCTGGCCGTGGGCGCCGCCATGCTGGAGGGACGGCTCGGCCACGCCTCGGAGTTCCCGGCCGGGTTGCTAACCGGCATGGCCGCCGTGCTGGCCACGCTCGTCCTCGCCGCCGTCGTCCTGCTTTGGGGCAGCACGGAAGACTGGCATACCACGGTCCTGATCGTGTTCGTCGCCCATATGCCGATCGCGGTCATCGAAGGCGTCATCCTCGGCTTCGTGGTCGGGTTTCTGGCCCGCGTGAAGCCGGAAATGTTGGCCGGACGATCACAGCCGCTCGCCCCGGTCGTCGCCAACGGCGCGATCACGAATGCAGCGCCGGTCGCCGTCGCATCCGCCGCGCCGAAATCGCCCGCGCCTGCCGGCGTCGCCTTGCCCCCCCCTGCCCTGCTCTTCCTCGCCGTTCTCGGCGTATTGTGGGCGGCGACGCCCGCCCGCGCTCATCGGCTAGAGGCGGACTATCGCGTGCGGTCGGACGGCCAGGTCCAGGTCGAGAGCTGGTTCTCCGAAGGCGACAAGGCGCCGGCGGGGGCCAAGATTCAGGTGTTCCGCGCCAATGGCGACGTGCTGACTCAGGGCACGGTGGACGAAAAAGGGATCTTCGTTTTCGCCCCCAAGGTCGCCGAAGACCTCCGCATCGTGGTGTCGGCGGGGGCGGGCCACCGAGCGGAATTCGTGATCCCGGCGTCTACACTGCCGCAATCGACGCCCGCAGGACCCGCGAAGCCGTCCGACGCCTCTCCCGGTAAGCCGCTTCCACCGCCGACGCGGCTCATCGAACATCCTTTCCAGATCCCTTATAAGGAGATTGTGGCAGGCTTCGGCTTCCTGCTAGGCCTGGCGGCATTCGTGCTGAGCCTGCGGAACATGCGGCAGTTGCAGGAGCTGAAACGGGCGCAAGAACGGATGAATCGGCCTGCTGTCACTGAGGACGACGCTCATTTCTCCGCCGGAAAAACGTCGTCCAGGGGCACCTCCCATTGACCGAGGCCGACGCTGACCACGGCCAGGTTGCGCTTGTGATCCACCCGCACGATGCGGCCCGGCTTGTCGAAGCGCGGCACCTTGACCGGGTCGCCCGGTTGCAATCGCAGCCGCGCCTCGCGCAGCGCCGCCGCTTCTTCCGCCTCGCGTTCCAGCGTCTCGGTCTTGTGCCGCAATTCCTCGCGCTGCTGCTCCGCCTCATGCTGGGCCGCCAGCGCCTCTTCGCGGGCCTTTTCAGTTTCCTCGCGCAGTCGCTGTAGCTGGGCCATCTCCGGGCGCGCTTCTGCCGGCGACGCAAGTACTTGTGGGCGCGTTTCAACAGGTCGCGCGGCAGCTTCAGCCGGCGGGCGATCCGCAAGGCGTTGCTCATGCCATACTGGCCGATGTGCAGCCGATACGTCGGCCGCAGAGTCTCCACGTCGAACTCGACAGCTCCGTTCTCGGCGCGCTCGTTGTGGAATGCATACGTTTTCAGATCGCCCAAATGGGTCGTCACCATCGCTCGACAGCCGCGCTCGTCGAGACCGTCGAGAATCGCCCGTCCGAGCGCTGCCCCTTCCGTCGGGTCGGTGCCGGCGCCCAACTCGTCCAGCAGGACGAGGCTTTGCGCGTCGGCCTCCTTCAAGATGAAGGCGATCCGCGAAATGTGGGAACTGAACGTGCTGAGCGACTGCTCCAGGCTCTGCTCGTCGCCGATGTCGGCGAGAATGCGGTGAAAAATGGGGACGTTGCTGCCCTCGCCGGCCGGGACGTGCATGCCGCACTGGGCCATCAGGCAGAGCAGGCCGGCCGTCTTGAGACAGACCGTTTTGCCCCCGGTGTTCGGTCCCGTAATGATGAGGAGGTTGAAGCCGAAGCCGAGGCGGATGTCGATGGGGACGACCGTCTTTCCTGGCGAGCGGCCGGCGTCAGCCGGCTGATTCGAGGCGCCATCAGCCGGCTGACGCCGGCCGCTCGCCTCCTCGCGGAATAGATGCACCAGCAGCGGGTGCCGCGCCTGCCGCAGCCAGAGTCGGCCGTCGGTGTTGACATCCGGGGCGTACATGGCGAAGTCGCGGCTGAAGTAGGCCTTGGCGGTGATGAGATCGAGACGGGCCAGGATGTCGATGGCGAAGACGAGCGATTTCGAAACACGACCAACCTCGCCGCTTAGTCGGCGGAGGATGCGCCGTACTTCGCGGTCTTCGTCGCCCTTGAGGACGGCTCGCTCGGAGCTGAGGTTGGCGACGCCGGCAGGCTCGATGAACACTGTCTCGCCGGTGGCGCTGGTGCGGTGGACGACGCCCTGGAGCTTTTGGCGGTGATTGACCGCGACGGGCAGGACGTAATGATCGCCGCTGACAGTGGCGTTGGGGTAGCGGAGTATTTCGCGGAGCTTGGGGTCGCGGAGGAGGCGGCGGATGTGGGCCTGAACGCGGTCGTCCACGTCGGCGAGTTTCTGGCGGATCTGGGCCAGTTCGGGGCTGGCCATGTCGAGGACGTGGCCGCGGCCGTCGATACAGCCGCTGATCGACTTGGCGATGGGGCCGAGATCCTCCACCGGTGCGAGCAGGTCGGAAAGGCCCTGATGCCGTTCGCTGAGCCGCATCCGATAGCGGTAGATGTTGCCGGTGCAGCTCATGGTATCAGCGACTTCGAGGAGCTGTTCAATCGTCAGCTGGGCGCCGATGGCGGCGCGGCGAACCACCAGGCGGACGTCGTGCAGACCGCCGAAGGGCGGGGCCTGGTTCTGGCCGAGCGCATCCACCATTTCCGAGGTCAGGGCCAACTCGGCGCGGACGGAGTCGGCGTCGGTGGACGGCTCCAGGCCGCGGGCCAGCTCCTTGCCGAGCGAGCTGGCGGCGTAGCCGGCCAGCAGCTCGCGCACCTTGCCGAATTCGAGCAATTCCAGGGTGTGTGAATCCATAATCTCCGCGTCGTTCATGCCTGCCAGGACAGCCGGCCGGCGGGTCGGGTTCACGGCCGCCGACGCTGTATTGTACAGGGGTTGGTGAATCGTTGCCCATGCCTGCCGGTTGCCCCACTGGCCCGGTCGGGTTACAGTGAACCATCGTGGAAAGATATAGCCCAGGGAGGGTGAATCATGCAGCCGTCGCCAGTCCGCAAGCCGCCGGCCGCACCGCCTTGCTTCGTCGCCATCGACTTCGAGACGGCGGATCGCGGCGGCGACAGCGCCTGCGCTCTCGGCCTGGTCCGGGTCGTCGGCGGGGAAATCGTCGAGCGGACGCACTTCCTGATCCGTCCGCCGCGTCGCACGTTCGTCTTCACTTATGTGCATGGCATCACCTGGGCGCGTGTGGCCAATGAGCCGACCTTCGCCGAGTTGTGGCCGCGCATCCGCGAGCAACTGGACGGCGCCGATTTCGCGGCGGCGCACAACGCCCCGTTCGACCGCTCCGTCCTGAAGGCGTGCTGCGAGCGGGCGGGGCTGCCGGTCCCCGACCTGCGCTTCGAGTGCAGCATGAGGCTCGCCCGCGCCGCCTGGGACGTTCGGCCCACGAAGCTGCCGGACGTGTGCCGGCATCTCGGCATTTCCCTGCGCCACCATGATGCGCTGTCCGATGCGGAGGCGTGCGCGCGAATCGTCCTCGCGGCGCGTGGGAGACGGGCGTGATCCACGGGCACGGGCGTTGATGGGCCGCCCGCCAAGGACGCCGCGTTTGGCGGGTGGCCCATCAACGCCCCAACACCCCGGATCGACGCCCCATGTCGCCTGAGACCGACCGCCCGCCAACCCGCCAAGCCAACCTCCGCCTGCCACGCCGGGACGGTGCGCGAAGACTGGCCCGCATCGGCGCATTCTGAGCGGCACTTTCTGGATGGGCGGTCGCTTCTCCATGATGCACCTCCAATCGGCGGGCACACGGTGTGAGGGCCGATTGTATCATGCGGGAGGGGCGTCTGGGCAGCAGAGCATCTTTGGTTCGTGTTCTGGAAATCCGTTATTTTGCTTGACGGTTGTAGACGGCCCCAGGATAATCGCTGCGAAAGGAATCAAGCGTGAAGCGCCGGAGCGCGACCCTCAAGGGAGGCGGCTGGATCGCGCCTGCACCCGAGCCAGGGTGGGTTGAACCGTGTCCCCTGCCAACGATGAGGTTGCACATGCTTCGTTTCGCCTGTCCCTCCTGCCATGCCGTGATCCTGGCACCGGATGAAATGGCCAAGAGGAAGGCACGGTGCAGCCAGTGCAAGCAGCTGTTTCGCGTGCCTTCCGCGGAGGCCGCCAAGGTAACGGTTGACTCCGACAACACCGCTCAAACGAACTCGACCGACGGCAGCCCGAAGGCGCGCAACGTCAACTACCTCCACCACACCCGTGACAACGACGGCGACATTATTATCTACTTTTCGGATATTCAATCTAGTGGTGGGGGGGGGCGTTGTGAAATCGTCGCCTGTTAGGACCATGCGGCGCGTCCAGAGCGGTGTGGTTGATCGGGGAGGGATCGGGAAGACGCGGTACGTCCTTGCGACGCAGAACCACGAGTACGTCGTCTGTTTGACTCATGAGAGGGCGGCGCATCTGGCGATGGAATTGGGCGTCGCCCTTCCCGAATGACATCGAAACCACTCGCCTATCGCCGCATATCTGGTCCGCCCACGTAGCGGCGGCGGCGAAGCGAATACAATCCGGCGAGGACAAGGCGGCCCGTCCGATGGCCGTCGATCGGGGGCGCTGCGCGACTGGCATCGCCTCTTTGGCTTGCTTCTGACCGACTTCTTCACCGATTCTCCCTTCACCGTCGAAGTTGAGCGCGATCTGTCGCAGCAGCAGCAGTTCCTCGACGTGGTGATCCTTCGCCAGGGCCGAGGACGCTTCGCCGGCCGACTGCCCGACGGGCTGGACGACCTGGCGGCGCACAACCTCATCACGTTCAAGTCGCACCGCGAGGCGCTGGACGCCTGGGCGATGAAGGAACTGATCGGCCACTACGTGGCCTACCGCAAGCTGATCAGCCCATCGCCGTCGCGGCTGTTGCCGGAGGATCATTTTCGGCTGTATGCGGTATGTGCGCGCTTCCCCCACAACTTGGCGGGGCAGGCACCATGGCAAATGCGTCAGGCAGGCGTGTATGATTGTGGATGGGGCACGGACGTGGTGCGCGTCGTCGCGGCGGGGGAATTGCCTCGCGAGGAGCACAATGCGCCGCTGCACCTGTTCAGCGCGTCGCCCGAATTGATTGGATTTGGCGGCAGCGTCTACCGGCGGCGCTCCAAAGAAACGAGCGAACTGCTGCGGCAGCTTTTCGAGAGGTTTCGAGGGGAGGGGTTTGCCATGTCATTCACGATGGAAGATTTCCGGCGCCAGGTCGTCAAGGACAATTTCGCCAAGCTGACGGCGGAGGAGCAGCGCGAACTCCTGGAAACTCTGTCTCCCGAGCAACGGCAGGCCATCCTGCAATCGCTTCCGCCGGAGGTGCGCCTAGCGGGCCTTCCGCCGGAGGAGCGCCTGGCGGGCTTGTCCGTGAAGCAAATCCGGCAACTGCTGGAGCGGCTGACGAGCGACCGTCCCGCCGAACCGCGCAAGCCGCGACGGAAGAAGTAACGACACGTCCCCATCCTCGGCAACGCCCACGCGCATGCGGCGGCTTACCTCTCTCACGTCGTCCCGGCTCCGGCCTGCCCCAGTCGAGCGACGAAAGCCGCATGTTCGGGGCTGGCCAGGCCTTGCTACAGCACGGAAAAGACCCGGCCCACGTCGCCGCGAACCAGCGCCGCCGCGTCCAGCCACAGACCGGGAAAGACCTCGCTGCGGTACGTCCCCGCGGCGTCTGGGGTCAGCCGCTCATACTGTCCGCCGCGCCGCACGAACCAGTCGATCTCCCGATCCGGGACGCGCCAGACGAGGTACTCCTGAACGTCGTAGCGCTGGTACAGCTGCAGCTTCTGCCCTGTGTCCAGGGGAATGCTGCTGGCGGAAACCTCGGCGACCAGTTCGGGTCCGCCCTCCACGTAATCATCCGCGCTGATCCGAACGCGCCCGCCGCGCTCCGGCCGGATGAACATCATCGCGTCGGGTTGCGGCATGTTGTTGGCGCCCAGCCGGACATGGCCTGACGCCCCAACCTCTACTCCAGGAGTGAACGCCCGGTACATTCCCAACCAGCCGATCAGGTGAGCGTGGGGTTCCGCGTGTTGTCGGCAGGGCACGGCAGACGGTATAGAGACGACTCCCTCGATCAATTCGGCCTTTTTCAGGTGCGGCATGGCGTCGAAGCGGCGCTCGAACTCCGCGCGCGTCAGGCGCTCGCCGTGGACCAGCGGCGGGACCAGGCCGTTGGTCGTCCCTTCCGGGGCGGTATGGGTCTGCGGAGCATTCACGGTTTGAAGACCTCGCAATCTCGATTCGGCGCTTCGCGTCCAGGCTAACAGCCACGGACGAATCGAACAAGGCAGGCATCTGACCGGATGGTCGCCCCCCTCCCTATAACAACCGCATGGCAGATCCTGCGGACGTGTTGATCCTCGGCGGCGGCGTCATCGGCCTGACCACGGCCTATTTCCTGGCGCGGGAAAGCGTCCGCGTCGCCCTGATCGACAAGAGCGATCTCGGCCGCGAGGCGTCCTGGGCCGGCGCCGGCATCATCCCGCCCGCCGGCGAACGGCCCGCGCAAACGCCGATGGACCATCTCCGTGCTTTCAGCTCGCAAATGTATCCCAATCTGTCAAGCTGCCTCCGCGAGCAAACCGGCATCGACAACGGCTATCACGTCTGCGGCGGTTTGGAGCTGGTGGACCCCGCGCACCCGCTGCCCCTGGAGGAGTGGCGCGCCGAGGGCATCGCCTTCCGCGAGCTGGAGGGCGACGCGCTGCGGGCCGTGGAACCCGCCCTCTCCCCTGCCCTGCCCCGCGCCTATTACCTGCCGGGCATGGCCCAGGTCCGCAACCCGCGTCACCTCAAGGCACTGATCGCTGCCTGTCAGGCGGAGGGCGTCCGCTTCCATCCCCGCCGCGCCGCCACCGGCTTCATTCGGACAACTCGGCGTATTGACGCGGTGCAGACCGAAGAGGGGCCGCTGGCCGCCGGCCAATTCCTCGTCGCAACGGGCGCCTGGACTGACGGCCTGCTGGAATCGGTCGGCGTCCGGCTCGGCGTCCATCCGGTGCGCGGCCAGATCGCTCTGCTCCAGACCGACGACGCGCGGCTGCATCCCGTCTTGCTTCAGGGCAAGCGCTACCTCGTCCCGCGCACCGACGGCCGTGTGCTGGTCGGCTCGACAGAGGAGAACGCCGGTTTCGACGTCCGACCCACCGCCGCCGCGGTCGCCGGACTGCTGGCCTTCGCCGCCGAGCTGATCCCGTCGCTGGGGGGCGCGGCCGTGGAGCGCTGCTGGGCCGGGCTTCGTCCCGGCAGCCCCGACGGCCTGCCTTTCCTCGGCCCGGCGCCGAACTTCTCCAATCTCTTCGTCGCCGCCGGCCACTACCGCGCGGGCATTCAGCTGTCGCCAGGGACGGGCCGTGTGATGACCGATCTCCTCCTCGGACACGAGCCAGCTGTACCGCTGGAAGCGTTCCGTCTTGACCGCCCGCCCGCCCCTCCGACCCGGACGGCATTCCGATCTTGAAGCTGTTCGGTTAAAATCAAAAACAATTCACCGCAGAGAACGCGGAGAACGCAGAGAGAAGAATCGACCATGGAACCACTGTCCGCCCGTGCGCTGATCGGCCAGCTGGGCGACGACCTCGGCTGGCTGGAGAAGCACTGCCGCGAGCAGCCCGACCAGGCCACTGCCGCGGTGCGCCTGCGCCTGGCCGCCGCCCTGGTGCGCAACTGCGTCGGGCCGTCCATCGACGACCAGCCGCCGACGCCGCTGCACGTCGTTGTCATCGGCGGCGCCGGGGCCGGCAAAAGCACCGTGGCCAACCTGATCAGCGGCGCCCAGGCGGCCGAGTCCAATCCGCAAGCTGGTTTCACCCGCCATCCCATCGCCTATACCGGCGCCTCCGGCGCGCTCGCCTGGGCCGGCCACATCGGCTTTCTCGGCCCGCTCCAGCGCCTCACCAACCCCGCCCCGGCCAGCCTCGATGAGGACGTCTATCAGGTGCGCCGCGTCCCCGCCGATCCGACGACTTACGACCTCCTCAAAGACTTCGTCGTCTGGGACTGCCCTGACATGACCACTTGGGCGGCCGTCGGATACATCCCCCGTCTGCTCGAAGCCGCCGCCCTCGCCGACGTGATCGTTTTCGTCGCCTCCGACGAGCGCTACAACGACGAAATTCCGACCCAGTTCCTCAAACTGATCCTGGAGGCGGGCAAGCCGGTCGTCGTCGTCCTGACGAAGATGCGCGAGGCCGACGCCGCGCCGCTCGTCGCGCACTTCCAGCAGGAAGTCACATCGCGCCTGCCGCCCGGCGTCGTCGGCTGCTACGCCATCCCGTTCCTGAAACCGGCCCAACTCGCCGACCCGGCCCGTCAGGCGGCGAAGTACCGCATCCCCATCCTGAATCAGGTGGCGGTGCTGGGAAGCTCGCCCGCCCTGGCCCGTCGCCGCAGCGTCTTCGGCGCCGATCGCTTCCTCGTGCAAGGACTGCCGGAGCTGCTCAGCGTGGCGCGGCGCGACCTCGACGCGCTGGAGGGCTGGCAGTCGATGGTACTGACCGGCCGCAACGAGTTCGTCACGCGTTACCATCGTGAATACCTCAACAGCGAGAAGTTCCGCGGCTTCGACGACGCGCTGGTCCGCCTGATGGAGCTGCTGGAATTGCCCGGCATCGGCCGCATCCTGAGCGGGGCGTTGTGGGTGTTGCGAACGCCTTACCGAATGCTGCGCGGGCTGGCGAAGCGAATGCTGAGTCGGCCGGAGGAGCTGAGCCGGCCGGAGCAGCCGGTGCTGGAAGACGCCTACAACGGCTGGATCGACATGCTCCGTAAGGAGGCGGCTCGCCGCGCCGAGACGCATCCTCTATGGGCGCACGTGGCGCAGGGCTTCCACTCCGGCGGCCTGACGGAACAGGCGCGGGAACTGTTTCAGAAGTCGATGCGTTCCTTCCAGTCGTGCGAGGCCGAGGAAGTGGAGCGCACGGCCCGCGACATCTATGAACAGCTGGAAAAGCGGCCGGCGGTGCTGAATACCCTCCGCGGCGGCAAGCTCGCGCTGGACGTGGCTACGGTGGCCGGATCAATCACGGCTGCCGTCGCGGCCGGCTGGCCCTGGGGAGCGGATTTCATCATCGCCCCGCTCGTCGCCTCGCTGACGCATCAGCTCGTCGAGCTGCTCGGCTGGCAGGTAGTGGACGCCCAGCGCGAGGCAGACGCGCCACCGCCAGCAAGAGTTGCTCAAACAACACCTGTCGGGGCCGATGGCCGAGTGGCTGACGAAATGGCCGGCGACCGGCGGTTCTTCGTTCGAGCGCCTGCAACAAGCGCTGGCCCGCATTCCCGTGGCGATGCAGCAGCTGGATGCCCGCGTCCGAGCGTTGAAGAGTTAGGGGAGCGTTCATGACCGATCAACCCGCGCTCGCGCCGCCTCCGCCGGAGGCCCCCTGCTTCGCACGCTGTCGCCTGCCCTGCGCGGACTGGAGCAGGGATTGCGCGCGTGGCTGGACGGGCCGCGGCGCTACCCGCTGTCCACGATCGCGCGGGCGGCGCTGGAGGGCATGGCCACCGACCTGCGCCGGCAAGCCGATTCCCTCGAAATGGATCGGCCGCTGCTCACCGTCGTCCTCATGGGAGGGACCGGAGTCGGCAAGTCGTCGCTGCTCAACGCGCTGGCCGGCGGCGCCGTCGCCCGCGCCTCGTTCACCCGGCCGACCACGCGCGACCCCGTCGTCTATTACCATGAATCCGTCAAACCCGACCGGCTCGACCCCGCCCTGCGCCATTGCCGGCTCGCGCCGCACGATCGAGCTTCGCTGGCGCAGAAGGTGATTGTCGATACGCCCGACCTCGACAGCAACGATCTCGCCAACCGCGAAAAGCTGTATCACGTCCTGCCGGTGGCCGACGTGGTGCTTTACGTCGGCTCTCAGGAGAAGTACCACGACGAGATCGGCTGGCAGCTGTTCTTGCAGCAGCGCAAGCGGAGGGCGTTCGCCTTCGTCATGAACAAGTGGGACCGCTGCGTCCACGGCGCCGGCAGTGGTCTGCGGCCGGACGAGGATTTGCTGCGCGATCTGAAGTCAGAAGGTTTTGAGAACCCGCTGCTGTTTCGCACCTGCGCCCAGGCGTGGCTCGACGCGGCCCCACCGTCGGCGGACGGCGAGGCGCCGGTCGCCCGGCTGACGCCGCCGGACCTGCCGGAGGGCGAGCAATTCGCCGAGCTGCTGCAATGGCTGGAGATGGGCCTGACTCTGCTGGAGATCGAGGCGATCAAGGCGCGCGGCGTGAGCCAATTGCTGGCGCAATTGGAGCAGGCGTTGCAGGAGGCCAGTCCTCCCGATCTGACCGAGGCGGCGGGACGGACGCGGAAGGCTTGGACGGCCCCGCTGACGGAAGAGGCGACCGCGACGACGGAGGTGCTGCTGAACACGCTGGAGCCGTACCAGGCCGAGATCGAGCATCATTTCACGGTGGAGGGCCAGCGCCAGTTCCGCGGCATCATGGCCGGCTACCTGCGCCTGGTGAACCGCATGCACTATTTCGGCGCCGGCGTCCGCGACCGCATCCCGTTCCTGCCGAAGCCGCGCGAGGCGCTGAGCGAACCGGCTGCGCTGGGACGCGACGCGGTTCGCGCGGGCGTGCAGCGACGTGGCGGCCAACCGCCAACTCGACGCCCGCGGCAAGGCGCTGGCCAATCGCCTGCTGGTGGAGGCCGACGCCCAGGGCTTCGCCCTGAAAGTGCTGGCCGACCCGGTGGAGTCCCTGTCGAAGACCGACTGGCGGCAGCGCTACGCCCAGGCGATGAGCGAGGTGCTGCATGAAGTCGAGAAGCGGCGCAGCGAGCCGACGGGGCCGCGCCGCTACGTCCGGGCCGTCCTGGCCCTGCTGGCCAACTGGGTCCCGCCCGCCGCGTTCATCGCCTCGATCGTCTTTTTCCTGCTCAAGGCGTTCAAGGCGTGGGGACCGCAGACGCCGGGGCTGGACGTGTGGGATTTCGTCCTGCCGTTCGCCGTGCTGCTGGCTGTGCTGGTCGTCCTGCACATTCTGATCGCGCTTCTGCTGCCGCTGCGGTGGGCCGCCATCCGGGGCGAGTTCCAGACGCGGCTCCAGGAGCGGCTGTTCCGCGAGCTGGAAAGCGTCTACGGGCCGGCGCCGGCGGACGTGGCGGCGGTGCTGGAGGCGGAGCGGCGCCAGGTGGAGAAGCTGGCCGGCGAGACGCGCGAGGTGTCGTTGTGGCTGAAACAGCGCGAGCAGTCGGCGACCGTCTCCGGGCTGTATGGGAAGTAAATCTCCTCAGGCGGTCAATCGCATGGCGGATAGCAAATGGATCGGAGGCCTGACGGCCGACACGCCGCTGACGAAGGCCGCGGAAACGGTGCTGTCGGTGCGCCTGTATGCGGTCGGCCAGGCCCTGCCGAAGGCGACGCAGGAGGCGGACAAGGATCCGGAGCACGTCCACCAGCTGCGCGTGGCGACGCGGCGGGCCGACGCCGCCCTGCGCATCTTTGAGCCGTGCTTGCCGAAGAAGGCCCACAAGACGGCTCGGAAACGGTTGAAACGGCTGCGGCGGGCGGCCGGGGCGGCGCGCGACTGGGACGTGTTCCTGATCGCCCTGGCGGAACGCCGTCCGAACCAGCCGGAGAAGGTGCAAATCGGGCTGAATTTCCTCTTCGGTTACGCCTACGGACAGCGGACGCCGGCGCAGGGGGAACTGAAGGCGGTCGGGAACGAGGAGCATACGGGGTTCGACGCCTGGCGGCACGAAACGACGGCGGCGGTTCGCCCGGCCGACGGCTTCCCGGCGGACGCGAACCTTGTGGACCTGGCGCGTCCGCTGCTGAACGGCCTCTTGCAGGAGCTGGAATGGGCGGCGACCGGCGACCTGGAGGACTACGCCCACTTGCATCAGGTGCGCATCGCGGGCAAACGGCTGCGTTACGCGATGGAGGTATTTGCGGATTGCTTTTCGCTGTCATTCCGGGAGTCGCTGTACCCGCGCGTGGAGGAGATGCAGGAGATCCTGGGCCGGGCCAACGACAGCCACGTGGCCGAGGGGCGGCTGAGCGACCTGCGTCGGCGAATGAAGCTCGGCTGGGCGGCGGAATGGAAGCGGGTGCAGGCGGGCGTCGAGGGGCTGCTGCGCTTCCACCAGCGGCGGCTGCCGCTGGAGCGGAAGCGGTTCGTGCGCTGGTGGGACGAGTGGCGGACAACGGGGGCACCGGCGCTGACGGCGATGCTGGGCGGGGATGAGGCGATGGCGGAAGCGCCTTCCGATTCGCTGGAGTAAGGCGTTGTTCCCCTCGGCCGAACGGCGTAGGATGGGCGGATGCCGACTGTGCTCCGGGTGGGATCGTTCCGGTTCTTTTTCTACGCCGGCGACGGCACAGAGCCGCCCCACATCCACGTCGAGCGCGAGGACAATGAGGCCAAGTTCTGGCTGGACCCCGTTCGGCTCGCTCGCAGCAGGGGTTTCAGCCGAAAGGAGATAAACCGGGTCCGGAGAGTGGTCGTGGAACACCAAGAGCAGTTATTGGAGAGCTGGAATGAGTTCTTCCACGGTTGAGGCCCGCGAGGCTCTAGCGGTTCGCGTAACGGTGACCGAGGATACCTTGTCCGTTGAACTGTCCGACGGACGCACCATCGCTGCGCCCGTAGCTTGGTATCCCCGCTTGGAACATGCCGCAGCCGAAGAACGGTCCACCTGGCGATTGATCGGCGGAGGCAGCGGCATCCACTGGCCGGCCGTGGACGAGGACGTAAGCGTCGCCAACCTTCTGGCTGGCCAGCCTTCCTCCGAGAGCCAGAGTTCGTTCAAACGGTGGCTGGCCGGTCGACCGAAATCAGGGCGAGGGCGGAGAAGGCCAGCCGCTTCATGATCGGGAGCAGCTGTCCAAGATTAACCGAGCGATACGACCGATGCGGTTTTTCTTTTTTTTGCTTGATTCCGCCCAACGGCGGCTTGATACTGATTTCTGTGAAAGATGGTTATTCCCTCCACCCCTATTTACAACAGGAGCGACCGTGAAGACTCGTCTGTTCGTCGGTGTGACGGCCCTGGCCGTCGCCGTGCTCGCCGGCGGCTGGCTGATGGGCGACGACAAAAAGCCGGACGACCCCAAGCTAAGCGGGCACCTCCCGGCCCACTTCAAGAAACTTGGCTTATCGGACAAACAGATCCAGGACATCTATAAACTCGAAGCCACTTACCACGACAAGATCGAAGCCCTCCAGAAGCAAATCGACGATCTGAAAAAGGCGGAACACGCGGACGTCGAGAACGTTCTCACCGACGCCCAGAAAACCGCCCTGAAAGCCCTGCTGACCGGCGATCCGACGACCCCGCCGCCGGACAAGGACAAGCCGACGACCCCGCCCGACAAGACCCCGCCGCCCCCGGTCAAGGACAAGTGAGCGACGCCGAGGATGTCAGACGTGCGACCGTGAGGGAGCGGTTTTCGTCCCACTCCTTCACGGTCGCACGTCTGTTTTTTGCGTCAGGGCAGGCTCTCCACCGTCACCGCCATCACCACCGGGGCCGTGTCGTCGTCGCCCTTGACGAACTCGATCGTGTCGATCTTGTCCTTCCGCTCCGGCTTGATCGAGAGATAGCGGATTTGCTGCCCCCGCAGCTTGAACGCCAGCTGCGACTCCGGCACGTCTACCACGCGGATGTAGTCGGCCATGTGGACTCCGTTAAGGAGAGGGTGATCCTCCGTTTTGCCGTCCGCGTAGTGCAGCCGCACGATCATTGAGGTCGATCCCTTCTTGCTGTACGGCCAGCACCAGCCGCCGACGCCGCTCAGCAGGTGGATCGCCTTGGCTGGGGCGTTGCACGGCACCGTCGCCGATTTCGGCATCTCCTTCGACACGGCGCCGCCCGGCCCGTACAGCTCGATCACGTTGGGCACTGCCCCATCGCGCGGGTCGATCACCTGGAACGGCACGCCGAACGCCGCTTGCGGACCCCATTTGGGGAAGATCAAGCGCTGCTCGTCAGCGTCCTTGCTGATGAACATCCCCCGCACACTCGTGATCGTCGCCGCTTTGCCCAGCGGCAGCGGGAAAAACTTATCGCGAACGGTCAGAAACTCCAGCACCGCCAGGAGGTCGTCCTCGCTCAGCTTCTCGAAACCCTCCGGCATCAACGACAATTTCGTCGATTTGAACTCGTCAATGTCCTCGCGCAGCACGTCGTGTTTCTTGGCCTCGCTGTCCATGAGTTCCACGGACGTCTTCGTCTCCGACATCAGCAGCCCGGTCAGCACGCGGCCGTCCTTGGTCAGGATCGTGTACTGGCGGTAGTTGCCCTCGACGGAGCGGTTGGGGTCGAGGATGTCGATGGCGAGATCGCCGCGCTCGCGCACGGCCATGCCGGTAAGGTCGGGGCCGATGTTGGCGCCGATGTCGCCGTGGCGGTGACATTTCGCACAATTCTGCTCGAAGACTTTCCGGCCGTGAACCGCGTCGCCGTGCCGCTTTAGCGCCGGCAGGAACGCATCCACGATCTTTTGGCGATCCGGATTGGGCAATCCTCCGCCGGCCGCCAGCAGCTTCTTCGCCCGATTGCTCACGGCGGCGTCCGGATAGCGGCTGAGCCGCTGGGCCTGCTCGACGCTGAGGTCGGCTGGGTCCACGCCGCCCTTTTCGACGGCGTCGAGCAGTGCGTCGGCCCATGCCGGCCGCCTCAGCAGCAGGTCCACCGCCTCCCCTCGGCCGGCCGGCGTCAGCTGCGACCAGCGCTTCGCCAGGGCCAGGCCCACCGCATCCGATGGACTGTCCGCCAGTACGTCAAACAGCCCCGCGGTCAGGGCCGGGCTGGATTGCGCACCGATCTGATCCAGCACCGCCTTCAACGATCCCTCGTCGCCGCCCAGGCTGAGCAGATCACGGGCGGCGGCCAACCGGGCGTCGTCCGACTGCTTGTCGTCGGCGACGCGCTTCAGGGCCGCTTCCCGGAGCTTTCCGGTCAGCGCGGTCATCTTCTTTTCCTGGCCCCAGCGCCTGGCCAGCGTGGCCAGTTGCAGCAGGCCGGACGGCGGCACTTTGCCGGCCAGCGCGGCGAAATCCGCCTCGGCCGCGTCGTCCAGGATCGGCTTTTTGTTCACCGGCCAGCCCGCCGCCAAACCCGCCAACAGCGGCTCGATCGACGCCGAATCAGCAGTCTTCAGCGCCGCCAGAAGCTGCGGCGCCGCGCCATCGGGCGCCTGGCGCGCCAGATGCTCGGCTACAACGCGGATCGTTTGGGTGTACGGCGACGCCGCCGGAGGATGCATCGCAGTCGCCGCCAGCAGAAACTCCATGTCGTTCCGCGCCGCGGCCGCGATCATCGCCGCGGGAATCCAAGGGTCGCGTGCGTTCTTGGGGTCGAGGACGGCCGCGGCAACGGCGGCGGCCGCCTCCTTCGACGCCGGCATTTCGCTAAGCGCCAGCAGCGCTTCCAGCCGCACCGCGGCGTCCGGATCGGCCGTGGACTTCGCGGCGAGGATGGCGGCCGTCCCCTCGGCCGTGCGCGGTATGACAGCCAAAGCGGCCCGGCGGACGGCGGGATCGGCGCTCGCCAGGGCGGCCTTCGCCGCGTCGAACGCCTCGCCCTTGTCCGAGGCGAACGCCCCAAGGCCGTGCATCGTCCAGAGCGCGTGGAACGCCCCGGCTGCGTTCTTGCCGTCCTTCACCAGCGCCGCCAGCTGCGGCA
The DNA here is from genome assembly GCA_963771935.1 of uncultured Planctomycetaceae bacterium. Classification (GTDB taxonomy): domain Bacteria; phylum Planctomycetota; class Planctomycetia; order Gemmatales; family Gemmataceae; genus UBA4732. The sequence continues at coordinate 909,345 of CAVYVK010000003.1, forward strand.
CAACGTCGGTCTTGCCGCGCTCCACCAGAAGCCGCTGCGCTGTCATGCGCTGCCACATGTTCTCATGCGAAAGCGTTGCGACCAGTTCCTGCTCGTCCGCCTTCGTGAAATCCACCTTGGGAGAGGGCTTCGCTCCCTTGTAGACGATGCGGTAGATGCGGCCGTGCGTCTTGTCGCGCAGCGGGGTCACGTAGGCGCCGCCTTTTCCGGTCGAAAAGCCCTTGGGCGTCGGGTTGTGCTGCACGATGTAGTTGTACCAGTCGATCACCCACAGGGCGCCGTCCGGCCCGACCTCGGCGCAGACCGGCGCCGTCCATTCGTCGTCGCTGGCCAGGATGTTCCAACCATCTTTAGCGACGAAACCGCTCCCCTGAGGATTCAACCAATCGATGTGGACAAGGTGGCCCGTCGGCTCGCAAACGAACGCCGCCTTGTCCCAGTATTCTTCTGGGAAGCTGCGGGCGGTGTAGAGGGCGCAGCCGGCGGCCGCCGTAAAACCGCCGTGCCAATCCACTTGCCGGATCTTGTCCGTCACGGGATGGATCTTCTTGTGGTCCTCGATGCCCACACTGCCGGCGCCGTGCCAGCCGCGCACCGACTCGAAATAGCGGTTCGGCACTCCCAAAAAGACGCTGTGTTCGTTGTTGGCCGTGGACGCGAACACCTCGCCCGTCTCGCTCAGGCCGAGGCCCCAGGTGTTGTTGCTCGTCGATGTGAGAACCTCGAAGTCCGTGCCGTCCGGCTTCATACGCCAGATTCCCTGACTAAAGCGGTAGTCTTTGCCGCCGATCTTGCCGTAGAAGCCGGAATAGCCGACCGTGCCCCAGATCCAGTTGTCGAAGCCGTAGCGCAGGTTGCTCGGCCCGGCGTGCGTGTCGTTGACGCCCCAGCCGCGGAACAGCGTCTCGCGCACGTCGGCCTTGTCGTCGCCCTTGGTGTCCTTGAGGAACAGCGTCTCCGGCGCCTGTGTCACGATCACGCCGCCGTTGGCGAAAGTCATGCTCGTCGGAATACTTAACCCATCCGCGAAGACGGTGAACTTGTCCGCCTTGCCGGTCCCCTTCGTGTCTTCCAGGATCACGATGCGGTCGTGCCCCTTGCCGGGCGGCTGCTTGTCGTTGGGGTAGTCCAACGTCTCGGCGATCCAGAGCCGGCCGCGGGCGTCCCAGGCCATGCAGATCGGCCGGTAGATGTCCGGGTCCGAGGCGAAGAGCTGCACCTCGAAACCCTCCGGCAAGTGCATGTGCTTCATCGACTGCTCCGGGTCGAGCGGCAGCTGCATCTTGCGCGTCGCCTGGTCCGACGTGGCCCCCCCCTCCCGCCGGGCGGGTAGAACGGAACGTTCGCATCGACGTATTCAAACGGCTTTACGTCCTTATCCTCGGGGATTCTGCCGGCGCACCAGCGGAGGCCCTGTTCCAGCAGCTTCTGAAAGCCCTCAACTTTCCAGGTGTGCTCGTCGTGGCCGAGCGCGGTGTAGAAGACGCGGCCCTTGCCCTGGTTGCGCACCCAGGTGTACGGCTCGTAGCCGCCCTGCTCTTCCCGCACCATCAGCACGCGGATGTCCGGGGCGAGTTGGTCGTGGACGTAGGTCTCATCCCAGCTCTCGAAACCGCTCAAGCCGCGCATCGCCGGATGCTGGGCGTCGATGATCTTCGCCCGGAAGGTCCCGGTGTCGTGCCGCAGGAACCGGCCGCCGACGAGGGCCGTGTACTTGTCGCTGTTGCGGAAGCAGTTGGAAGCGCAGTGGAGGGCGAACAGACCCTTGCCGCCCTCGACGAAATCCAGCAACGCCGTCTCCGCCTTGGGCGGCAAATCGCCGTGATCGCGGAAGATCAGAAGGGCGTCGTACTTGGCCAGGTTTTCCGGCGTCAGCGCCGCGTCCACGTCCTCGGTGTAGCGGACGTCGATGCCGTCCTTCGCCAGGATCGGCGTGATGAGCTTGGCCAGGTCGGCCGGCCGGTGATGGCCGTCGTCGCCGAGCATCAGTACGGACAGCTTAGCCGGTTCCTCACCGACGGCCGGTGCGGCCGCCAGCAGCGCCGCAGTCAGGACGGCTGCGGCGGCGGTTAGGTTGCGCCCGATTCTTCCTCTCCCTCGGATGGCTGGCCGGCGAACGCCGGCACTTATTTTCATAAAGTTTGAAAATATCGCTGGCCGGCTCCCGTTGCAAGGATTAAACTGGAAAAATGTCCGAAAAAGTTCACCGGATCCGCGACGAAAGAGGACGCCCATGCCGCAGTCGGGGACGAGGGGTTCGCTCCTGCGCCGGATGAATGAGCGGGAAATCCTGGCCGCCATCCAGGCCGCCGGGTCGCTGTCGCGCACCGACCTCACCCGCCGCACCGGCATCAGTGGCCCGACCGTCACGCGCACCGTGGCCGCCCTGCTCCGCGCCCGCCTCCTCGAAGAGGGCGACCTGCAGCGTCCCGCGCTCGGCCGGCCGGGCAAAGTCCTGCGTCTGGCGAACGAGACGGCGTCGGTCCTCGGCCTGGTCGTCGGCGCCCGGCGTTGCGAACTGGTATCCGCCGGCCTGGACGGCGAAATCCACCCCGAAACCGTCGCCCCGCTGGAAACGCCGGGGCGCTACCCCGATCTGGTGCGAGCTGTCGCGCGCCACGCCCGGCACATGATCGACCGGCGGCGGAATCGGGTGCTCGGCCTGGGCGTCAGTATGCCGGGCCTGCTGCATCGGCGGGAAAAGCGCACTGTCTTCTCGCCGAACCTGCATCAGACGGACGGCCGGCGCTTCGGCGACGACCTGCGCCGGGAACTGCGTATGGAGACCGCCATTCTCCAGGAATCGCACGGCCTCTGCCTGGCGGAGCAGACCTACGGGGCGGCCCGCGGCGTCGCCGACTTCGCCATGCTGGACATCAGCGAGGGCCTGGGCGTCGGCGTCGTCAGCGGCGGCCGCATCCTGGAGGGGCACAGCGGCCTCGGCGGCGAGCTGGGCCACGTCACCGTCGATATTCACGGCAAATCGTGCGGCTGCGGCAACCGCGGTTGCCTGGAGACGGTCGCCACGGACACCGCCCTGGCCGCCGCCGTCTCGGAACAGGTCGGTCGCAAGGTCGGCGTCGAAGAGGCGGTGGACCTGCTGCGATCGGGCCAGGTGCGGGCCGACGAGGACCTGGACCGCATCCTGGAGTACCTGGCCGTCGGCATGGCGGCCGTCATCAACCTTTTCAACCCAGGTAAGCTGTTCCTGTACGGCCGGCTGCTCGACGCGCGGGACGGCCTGTTCGACGAGCTGCTGGATCGGACGCGCCGCCGCGCCCTGGCGCCGTCGATGGCGGATTGCGAGGTCATCCGGGCGCGCGGCAGCAAGCGGCTCGGGGCCGTGGCGGGGATCATCCATCGACTGACGACGGGGCGGGACGAGGCGCTGGAGTGACCGGGCCGCTGCCGATCCTTGTCCATTTCCGCGAACGATCGGCGGCAACCGGCGGGTATAATCGGAAGAGGTCATCCGTTCTTCCGCGCGAGGAACCCCGTCATGACCGATCGCTTCGGCGAGTCTGAAACGCCTCCCGTCTGCCGCCGGCGTCGGCGCTGGCCCTATGTCGTCGCCGCGTTGTCGCTGCCAGTGCTCGTTGGCGTGGGGGCCTACGTCTATCGAACTGTCTCGGCCGATCGCGAGCTGGGGGCCGCCATCGCGGAAGCCGACCGGCTCGATCCGCGCTGGCGGCTGGAGTGAGTAGAGGCCGACCGGGCGGCCGTGCCCGACGCCGAGAACTCGGCGACGCCGGTGATTGCGGCCAAGGCGCTGTTGCCGAAGGACTGGCCATTCTGGGACTTCGCACCCGCCCATCAAGTCCCGCAAGGCCCACCAGGCCCCGATCCGAAGCCAGCCCTGGCCGATAGCTTCCGCGACCTGGAGCCGCAGCGGCAGCTCAACGACGAGCAGACGACCGCCTTGCGTGCCGAGGTGACGCGGGCGGCCGGGGCGCTGGCCGAGGCCCGCAAGCTGGCCGACCTGCCCGAAGGCCGCTACCCCATTACCTACAGCCCGGACTGGATTGGCACCTTGCTCCCCCATGTGCAGAACGCGCGGGAGGTCGCCGGCCTGCTGTCCCACGACGCGCTCTTGCGGGCGGAGGACAACGACGCCGACGGCGCCCTGGCGTCGTGCCGCGCGGCGCTCAACGCGGGCCGATCCATCGGTGACGAGCCGACGCTTATCTCGCAGCTCGTTCGCATGGCTTGCCGTGGCATCGCCACAAGCCAGGCGGAACGGGTGCTGGCGCAGGGCGAGCCATCGGAAGGCGCCTTGATACAGTTCCAACAGCTGCTGGACCAGGATGATCTGGCGCCGCTCCTGCTGGTCGGGATGCGCGGCGAGCGGGCCGGCCTTGACGGCATGATGGCGGCCGTCCAGTCGGGAAAGAACAAGATGTCGGCGCGCGACCTGATCGCGCTCCACCATGCCAGCAGTGTCGATCCGAGCCCGTCGTGGGACGAGGAGCTGACGCTATGGGCGCCCGGCTTTCTGTCCTCCCAGCGGTCGGCGCTGTTGCGCTTCATGACCCGGGCCGTGGAAGTCGCCAAGCTGCCGACCGACGAAAGGCGTGCGGCGTTCCAGCAGCTGGACGCGACGATGAAGGATCAACCTATCCTGGTGCGCCTGCTGCTCCCGGCCCTGAGCAAGGTTTCCGACGCCGACCAGAAGACCCAGGCGCATTTGCGCTGCGCGATCACGGCGACGGCAGCCGAACGCTATCGGCGCGCCACAGGCCGATGGCCCGAGACGTTGGACGCACTGAAGGAAGCCGGCTATCTCCAAGAAACGCCGGCCGACCCTTACGATGGACAACCCCTGCGCTGGCGCCGGCTGGACGACGGCGTGGAGGTCTACTCGGTCGGTCCCGACGGCGAGGACAACGGCGGCAAAATGGATCGCCGGAACGTGACCGCACCTGGAACAGACATCGGCTTCCGTCTATGGGACGTGGCCGCGCGCCGCCAATCGCCCGCTCCGCTCAAGCCGCCGCACGACGGCCCCCATCCGTAAGGCGTCCGTGGATTACAGGGAACACACGGCCGGTCGCTCGGAAGGCCTGTCGGAGAAGCGTGAATGAAGAAGGAACGACTGGAGGCGTTCAGCGATGGCGTGATCGCGATCATCATCACGGTCATGGTGCTGGAGATGAAGGCCCCGCAGGGGGCCGACTTGGAGGCGCTTCGGCCGGTCCTGCCCGCGTTCCTCTGCTATGTCCTGAGTTTCATCTTTATCGGCATCTACTGGAACAATCACCACCACATCTTCCACGCCGTCCAGCGCGTCAGCGGCATGACGCTCTGGGCCAACCTCCACCTGCTGTTCTGGCTGTCGCTGGTCCCATTCGTCACCGAATGGATGGGCGAGAGCCGCTTCGGCGCGTGGCCGGTGGCCGTCTATGGAGCGGTCTTGTTCATGTGCGCCGTCGCCTGGGACGTCGAGCGCCGCGTCTTGCTTCGGAACCACGACCCGCAATCCGCACTGGCGCGTGCGATGGGCGCCAACCTCAAGGAAGGGGCGTCGGTGGCGATCTACGCGCTGGCCATCGGCATGGCGTTCGTCAGCACATGGGTCGCGTGCGCTCTTTACTGTCTGGTCGCCGTGATATGGTTCGTCCCGGATCGCAGGATTGAGCAACAGATCGGATCAAGCAAGGAGTAATGCCGGCTACGGCGCCGTCCTCTGCGCGAACGCATCCACCAGCGCCTCCAGCACTAGCGCCGTCTGCACATTCCGCTCGATCTGGAAATCCGCCTCCAGGCAGCGCTCCTGCAGAACCGTGATTTGATCCGCATCGATCCGTCGCGTCATCGCTTCCAGGAGCAGCCGGTCTCTCCCCCCTGCCCCGCCCTGTCCGTTCAGCCCGAATGACAGCGCGGCTCGGAGGAAGTCGATCAGCAGCCGCAACGTCAGTCGCGCTCGCCGCCGGTGATGCACCGCTTCTTTTCCCGCGTCCTGCACGAATTCGATCCACGCCTTCGACAGCGCCACCGGATCAAAGCGCGGCCCGGCGAGGGCGGTTAATAGGGCATCTCGAAACTCCCATAAGTCCCGATCCGCCAGGGCCAGCGCCAGCCCGGCGCTCCCGCCGCTTACCTGAGCCAGTCGCTCACGCCAGGCCGCGTCGTCCACCCCGCCGGCCTGCAACAGCTCCGCGACCGTCTCCTGCGGCGGCGGTCGGAAGCGCACCACCTGGCACCGTGATACGATAGTCGGCATCTGCCGATCGGAACTGGTCCCGATGAGGATCAGGACCGACCCCGGAGGCGGCTCCTCCAGCGTCTTGAGGAAGCAGTTGGCCGACTCCGCGTTCAGGTCGTCGGCGTCGTCGATCACCACCACCTTGCCCCGACCGCGCGCCGCCTTCAGTGAGAAGTGCTGGCACAGTTCGCGCATTAATTCGATCGGGAATTCTGCTTTTTCAGGAGGACGAGCGGCGGTCAAGAAGTCGGGGTGCGTGCCGGCGTCCATCTGGATGCAGGACGGGCAGTGGTCGCATGCCTCCAGCCGGCCGTCTTCGCGCGGAGCCTCGCACAGGAGCGCCTTGGCCAGCTCGACGGCGAAGAGCCGTTTGCCGATGCCCGGCGGGCTGACGAAGAGGTAGGCGTGGGCCAGCCGACCGCGCCGCACCGCCCGCGTAAACGCCTCCGCCTGGGCCTCATGCCCGCGTACGCGCTTCCAGGACACGCTCCACCTCCCGCGCCACGTCCGCCGCCACCGCCTCCACGGGCCGGGCCGCGTCCACCACGCGAATCCGATCCGGCCGCGCCTGCGCCTCCGTCAGGAACCCCTGCCGCACCGCCTCATGATGAGCGGCGCCGCGCCGCTCGATGCGGTCCTCTTGCGGCTTCCGCCGGACGGCCGCAAGCTCCACCGGCAAATCGAGAACAATGCTTATATCCGGTTCCAACCCCCCGATTGCGAATCGTCCGAGCCGCCAGAGTTCCGCGGGGTTGATCCCGCCCGCGCGACCCTGGTAAACGACATTCGAGAGCAGAAAACGATCCGACAAGACGGCCTCCCCGCGCCAGAGCCGGGCGAACGATCTGACCCACCAATTCGGCGCGGCTCGCCATGAACAGAAGGGCTTCGGTGATCCGCGACATCTCCCACTGGCCGCCGAGGACCATCGAACGCAACTGATCGCCGACCTGGGTGCCTCCCGGATCGGCGACCAGCGTCACGGTTAGTCCACGGTCGTGCAGCCAGTCGGCGAGGAGGCGGCATTGCACGGACTTGCCGGCGCCGTCGATGCCTTCCAGCGCGATGAAGGGTGCCCGGTTCATGTCACATCATCTCGTCGGCGTGGTAGCTGGAGCGGACGAACGGCCCGGCGACGACCTTGTGAAATCCCATCGTTCGGGCGAGAGCGGCCAGCGCATCGAACTCCTCCGGCGGGACGTAACGGGCCACCGGGATATGTTTGAGCGTCGGCGCCAGGTACTGGCCGAGCGTCAGCGTATCGCAGCAAACCGCCCGCAAGTCGGCCAGCACGTCGAGCAATTCCTCGGTCGTCTCGCCCAGGCCGAGCATAAGGCCACTCTTGGTGACGGTCGCCGGCGAACGCCGCTTGACGTGAGCTAGGAGGTCGAGGCTGCGCTGATATTCCGCCCGGCCGCGCACCTTCTTGTAGAGACGCGGGACCGTCTCCATGTTGTGGTTGTATACTTCCGGGACCGCTGATAAGACAATATCCACCGCGCCAAGGTCGCCGAGGAAGTCGGGCGTCAGCACCTCGACGGCCGCCCCGGTGCGCTCGCGCACGGCCAGGACGCAACGGCGGAAGTGGTCGGCGCCGCCGTCGGGCAGGTCGTCGCGCGTCACGGACGTGATGACGACGTGACGCAGGCCGAGTCGGTGCGCCGCCTCCGCCACGCGGGCCGGTTCGTCGTCTTCTAGCGCTTCGGGCGCCCCCTTGTGGACCGAGCAAAAGCCGCACGGCCGCGTGCAGATGTTGCCCAGGATCATGAACGTGGCCGTGCGGCGGGCGTAGCATTCCGGCCGGTTGGGACAGCGTGCGTTCTCGCAGACCGTCTCCAGGCGCAGCTCGCGCAGTAGCCCCTCGGTGAAGAAATTGCCGTTGCCCTGTGGCAGCGGCCGCTTCAACCAGGACGGCAACCGGCGCGGGGGCGCGGTCGCATCAACCGTTTGCAGCGGAAGCATCGGTGGGCCTTTCGGCGGACACTCGGACGAACCATTCCTCCCCCATTATAATCGGCGGGGGCCGATGACAATGCGCCGGTTTCGCGGCGGGTGGCGCCGGGGTGTTGACAGCCCGCCGCAAGGCCGTAAGACATACCATCTACCTCTCCCGACGGCCGCCCTGTCCCGCCGTCGAATGCCACGGAGTTTGCTCCGGTCGCGTTATGGCCGGGGATGATTGGCGACCCACACAGGGGGAATGATCGCATGCAGATGGTGAAGCGGATCGCGCCGGCGGCCCTGATTTTCGGTCTGGTCGTCGGACTGACCCTGGTTCGGGCGGACGACACGCCGAAGTACACGGTCAAGGAAGTCATGGACATGGCCCACAAGGACAGCAAGGACAAGACCATGCTGTCGATTTACAGCAAGCTGCTGGCCAGCAAAGACGCCGACGAGCAGAAGAAACTCGGCGCTCAGCTGGTGGACTTGTACACGATCCTGGGCCAGAACAAGCCGCCGCGGGGCGACGCCGACGACTGGACGAAGCGGGTCGATGTCATGGTGACCGACGCCAAGGACGTGGCCGACGGCAAGGACGGCAGCATCGACACCCTGAAGAAGGCCAACGACTGCAGGGGCTGCCACCAGGCGCACCGGCCCCTCAAGCCGTAACGCGCTTGAGTCAGTTTCTTGAAGCGGCGCGGGCCGACCACATCTCCGGTCGGCCCGTCCGTTTTCCAGGGGATCGTTGACAGAGGCGAGCGCGGCCGGTAAGACGAATCATCGCCCCGTCGAGGATCTTCCCGTGCGCACCGTCAAGCAGCTCGGCTTGGTGATCGTGGTGCTGGCCGCGTCGGCCGGCTGGTACAGCTCTCGCGCCGACGATGATTCGCGGATGGTCGTCATCGCCGCCATGCGGCGCGCCTTCACCGGCCAGGATCCGCCGCTGATCCAGCGCGTCGCGGCCGGCGACGCCAACGAGGTCGAGAAAAAGCGGCTGCTCAAGGTGCTGACCGGCATGGCCAACGTCCAGCCGGACCACGGCAGTCTCGACTCGTGGAAGGCGAAGACCGGCGCGCTGGTCGCGGCGGCCCAGGACGTGATCGACGGGAAGGAAGGCGCCGGCGACCGGCTGCGCATGGCCGCCAACTGCCGCGCCTGTCACCAGACCCACCGCGTCATGAGCGGCGATCGTTGAGCGAATCCCTATCGGTGAAGGAGCAATACGCATGACCCGGACGACCTTGCTGCTGGCGGGACTGGCGTTGACAGTGATGCTGGCGCAGCGGCCGGCCGCCTCCGCGACTGCGGACGGGCCGACCGTGAAGGAGATCATGAAGAAGGCCAACTCGCCGACGGGGATTTACGCCAACCTCGGCCAGGACCTGAAAGACAACAACCCGTCGTGGCCGGACGTCCAGCAAGAAGCGAAAGACCTCGCCGCACTGGCGAGCCAGCTGCATCAGGCCACGCCGCCTCGCGGCGACAAGGATTCGTGGGACAAGCTCACGAAGGCCTACGCCGACAGTGCGAAGACGCTGGCCCAGGCGACGGCGAAGATGGACCAGGACAGCGCCCGCGCCGCCTGGGCGAAGATGGGCGGCGCGACCTGCAAGACCTGCCACGCGGCGCACCGGCCCCCGGAGTAGAAGAAGGATCTCACCGCAGAGAACACAGAGAGCGCAGAGAGAATCAAAGAGAATAATACAGAGCCAGAGCGGATCCTTTGAAAGGTTCTTTTTGTCTTTTCTCTGCGCTCTCTGTGTTCTCGAGCGGTGAAACTTCTTTGGAGGCGCCATGTTCGACGGCCCCTCGGTCGCGTCCGCTCTGAAATCTTGCGGCGTCACGCACGTCGTCTGGGTGCCGGACAGCGTGCTCGGCCAGTGGGACGCCGCCTTCACGGCCGACCCGGACCTGTCGCTGATCCGAGTTTGCCGTGAGGGCGAGGCGGTGGGCGTCGCCGGCGGCTTGCACCTCGGCGGCAAGCGGCCGATGGTCATGATGCAATGCACTGGCCTGTTCGAGGCCGGCGACTCGCTGCGCAACTTCATTCACGATCTGAAGTTGCCGTTGTTCTTCCTGATCGGCGTGCGCAGCTACCACGCCCACAAGCAGGGCAAAAGCGCCGACACCTGCCCCGTCTTCACCGAACCGATCCTTCAGGCGTGGCGTTTGCCGTACTTGCTGCTCGACGAACGGAACGGCCCCGCCGACCTGGCCGCGGCGTACCGGCAGGCGCATGCCGAGGGTCGGGCCGGCGCGGCGCTGCTCGCGGAGTGAGATCATGATGGACGCACGCGCCGCCCTGGAAGTGCTGGCCGCCCACCGCGGCGACAAGGTCGTCGTCACGACGATGAGCGCCGTGGCCGTCTGGCCGCAGCTGTCCGACACGCCGCTGGATTTCGCCTATATCCCCTCTTCCATGAGTCAGGGACCGGCGCTGGGTTTGGGCCTGGCGCTGGCGCAGCCGAAACGCGGCGTAGTCGTGGTCAACGGCGACGGCTGTATGTTGATGAGCCTCGGCAGTCTCGTCACGATGGCGAACCATCCGGCCAATCTGTATCTGCTGATCCTGGATAATGCGCTGTACGAGGTGACGGGCGGCCAGCCGACGGCGGGGACCGGCCACGCCGATTTCGCCGTGATGGCGCGGGCGGCGGGGATTCGGCGCGTGTACGCCTTCGACGCGATCGACGACTGGCGGGCGAAGGCGGCGGAGGCGCTGACAGGGTCGGGGCCGGTGGTGGTGTGGCTGCGCGTGGAGGGCAAGCATGGTCAGGCGACGCCGAAACCGCCGCGGCCGATGGCGGAGCAGATCGAGCGATTGCGGCGGGCGCTTGGGACATAGCAAATCTTGGCGGCCGTGCCTCTCGATTTCGGCGCCGCATGGTGGGGCGGCCGCTCCGCGGCCGCCCCACCATGCGGCGCCTCATTCCAGAGGCGCACCCTTCTGCTATTGCACACAAACGCCCCTCGGATATGCTCCTCCCATTTCGAGCGCCTCGTCTGCTGCACCGTATTCCAGAATGATCGACCGTCATCAAGGATGATGTGAATGTCACCCACCCAGTTCTCCGCTTCGCCGCAGCCGCAAGCAGTGCGACCGCAGTCGGCCGAACCGGGCCGGTCGACGGGCTCCGAGGGCTTGAAAAACTTTGCGGGCTACCTCGCCGCCGTCGTCCTCGCGCTCGCGGCCATGACGGTGACGTTGAAGCTGTGGCAAGCCGACCTGCGCGTGCCGTTCTGCTACCGCGGTGACAACGCGATGGCCCTGATGCTGGTCCAGGGCACGCTCGAGTCGGGCTGGTATCTGGACAACCCGCGCCTCGGCGCGCCCGGCGTTCAGCACTGGATCGATTTCCCCATGCCGGACGTCCTGCATTTCGGCGTCATCAAATTACTGGGATGTCTGTTCCATGACCCGGCGGTGGTCCTCAACCTGTATTACCTGCTGCCGTTTCCGCTGACCGCCCTCTCCTCCTATTTCGTCCTGCGCCGCTTGCGGCTCGGCCGACTGCCGGCCCTGGTCGCGTCCGTGCTCTACATCTGCTTGCCGTACCACCTCACCCGCTTTCACGGGCATTTGTTTCTCTCGGCCTATTACCTGTTGCCGCTCATGATCTTGCTGATCGTCTGCGTCGGCATGGGGCGACATCCGTTCCTCCGGCCCAACCCGGACGGCGTCGCGCCGCGCTGGCGGTTCCTCACGTGGGAAGCCGTTGGGGCGGCGGGGCTGTGCGTGCTGAGCGGACTCAACGGAGCGTATTACGCTTTCTTCTTCTGCTTCTTCCTGCTGGCGGCGGGCGCCAGGGCCGCCTTCCGCGACCGCAAATGGGCGCCGATGTTGGTCGCGGGCCTGCTCATGCTCCTCACGGCGGCGTCCCTCGGGGCGGCCCTGGCGCCGACCTTCCTCGGGAAGGCGCGCGACGGCGCGAACCCGGAAACCGCCGCCCGGTCTCCGGGTGAGGCCGACCTGTTCGGCCTGAGCATCAGCGAAATGCTTCTGCCGACGAATGGGCACTGCGTCCCCGTGCTGGCGCGGTTGCGGGACCGATACCAGGCGGCCATCGGGCGCCGGCCGACCGGCGAGGAGTGGTCCGAGCCGCTGGGCGTCGTCGGGGCGGCCGGCTTTCTCTGGCTGTTCGGGCGGTTTCTGCTGCGCCGCCGCGGCAAGGTCGAGCGCGTCGAGGACCAGCTCGCTTTCCTGAACGCCGCCGCGGTTGGTCTGGGGACCGTCGGCGGATTCGGCGCCTGCTTCGCCTTTTTCGTGAGTCCGATGATCCGCTGCTACAACCGCATCAGCATCTTCATCGCCTTCTTCGCGCTGGCCGGCCTGTTCCTCGCCCTGCACCGGCTGGCTGCCCATTCGATTCGGGGCCGATGGGGTCGCCTGGCCTTCGCCGCCGGTCTGGCCTCCCTCCTGGTGCTGGGCCTGTGGGACGAAACCTCGCCGCGCTGGATCCCAAATTACGCGCTCGCCAAAAAAGAGTACGCCGACGACGCCGAGTTCGGGCAGCGCGTGGAGGCCGTCCTCCCTGCCGGCGCGATGGTCTATCAGCTGCCGTACATGCCGTTCCCGGAGAACGGCTCGCTCTGTAATCTCGCGGACTATGACCTGCTGCGGCCCTACTTCCATACACGCACCCTACGCTTCAGCTACGGCGCCATGAAGGGGCGGGACACCAGCCGATGGCAAGCAACTCTGGCCCACCGGCCTCTGCCCCAGGCGCTGGAACAGCTGGCCCTGAGCGGGTTCAGCGGGGTCTATGTCGATCGCTCGGGATTCGCCGACGGCGGCACCGCCTTGGAAGCGGAGTTGTCACGGTTGCTGGGCGTCGAGCCGATGGTCAGCCGCGGCGGCGGGCAAACCTTCTTCGACATGACTGCGTACACGCGGGCCTTCCGCGCCCGCTTCCCTGACGAGGCGAAGGAGGCGCGGCGCGCGACGGCCTCGCAGTCGTCGCGCTGACTTGGCCGATCGGATCGGCTCGGAAATTGTCAGCCCTTGATGACTCCGATGGGTCGCATTCGCGCCACCTTCTTCGATAGCCCCGCCTCGTGGACCACATCCACCACGTCATCGACGTTCTTGTACGCGGCCGGCTGTTCCTCCGCGAGGCCCTTCTTGCTCTGAGCGCGGGCGATGACGCCGCGCGCCTCCAGCTCCTTGTCGATGCGACGGCCGGCGGCGTGCTTGAGGGCGGCGGTGCGGCTCATGGCCCGGCCGGCGCCGTGGCAGGTGGTGCCGAACGTCTTCTCCATGCTGCCCGGCTGGCCGGCCAACACCCAGCTGGCGCGGCCCATGTCGCCGGGGATGATGACCGGCTGGCCGACCTTGCGGTAAATCACCGGCACCTCGGGATGGCCCGGCGGAAACGCCCGCGTCGCCCCCTTGCGATGGACCCACACGCGCTTCTTCTTGCCGTCGATCGTGTGTTCCTCGAACTTGGCGATGTTATGGCAGACATCGTAGACCAGGTTCATCTGCAATTCCTGCCACGACCGGCCGAACACCGACGCGAACACCTCGCGGGCCTGCTGCATCAGCAGCTGGCGGTTGCACCAGGCGAAGTTGGCGGCGGCGCGCATCGCGGCGATGTACTTCTTGCCCTCCGGGCTGTCCACTGGGGCGCAGGCGAGCTGGCGGTCGGGCAGCTCGATGCCGTACTTCTCGGGGGCGTTGCGCAGCGACGCCAGGGCGTCGTCGCAGACCTGATAGCCCAGGCCGCGCGAGCCGCTGTGGATCATCACGCACACCATGTCCTTCTCCAGTCCGAAGACGGCGGCCGCCTCCTCGTCGAAGACGTGATCGACGACCTGCACTTCCAGGAAGTGGTTGCCGGATCCGAGCGTGCCGCACTGCTCCGCCCCGCGGCTGAGGGCGTGGTCGCTGACGCAGTCCGGGTCGGCGCCGTCGAGCCGGCCCTCCGCCTCGGTGTGGTCGATGTCGCCGCGCATCGCCAGGCCGCGGCCCAGCAGATAGCTCGGCCCCTCGCCGAGAATGTGATGCAGCTCCTTTTTGTCGAATTTATAGCGGCCGGTTCGCCCCACGCCCGTCGGCACGTTGCGGAACAGCGCCTCGACCAGTGGGTGCTGCTCGCGCTTCACGTCGCGGTAATACAAATTGGATCGGATAAGTCGCACGCCGCAGTTGGAGACGACGAAGCCGTCGGCGACGAAGTTATGATCCGGGTGGTCCACGGTGAAGTCGTATACCTCGCCGTCATGCTGGACCGCTTCGACGTGGGCGACTCGCTCCCACGCCATCCCGGCCGCCGGCAAGCCGTCTCCGGCGGTCTTGCAGAAGGCCGCGAACGTGGGAAACGCACCACCCACCCGCGCCGAGGTGCGACGCCCTTCGTACAGGGAACGCTCGATGAAGCGGTGATTGACGTTCGGCCCCACGAGCTGACGCATGATCTCCTTGCGAGGGATTCCTTGCCCCGCCAACGCCCGGGCGGCTTGCAACGCGCTGTCGCGCGCGGCCAAAGTCCTTTCCTTACGCTTGAGGTACTGCACGGCCAAGGCCGCCAGGCCGCTTCGTTTGCGGTTGTATTCGTAGCCAACGCGGCCCCAAAGGTTGAGCAGGCTTTCGCCCCGCGGCGACAGGACCAACCGCAAGCGTTCGGAGCGTTCTCCGTCCGCGTTTTCTTGGACCGTATCGATGAGCAGGGCCTGCGTCGCCACGCCGAACCCCTTCAACCAGGCGGAAATCCGCTCGAGAAAATGGCGCCCACTCGCCACATTCGCCCGGCGCTTGTTCATGGCGAGCGTAGGCGCGCAGAACACCGTCCCATGCCCTGTGATCGTGGCCGGGGTTGTCAGTTCCGCCCCGAACAGCGCCGCCAGGAACAGCCTCTTCTGCCAGAGCGGGGCGGCGTTCAGCCAGGCGGTTGCGGGGTAATCCTGGTGCGTCTTCTTGCCGACGGGTGCGCCGAGGCAAGCGAGCAGCGCGGCGAAACCGGAGCCGACCACCTTAAACCACTCTTCCCGACGATCAAAGGTGTAGGTGGCGTATTGCGTCTGAATCGAGTGGCACCGCTCCCGTTGGTAGACGCGCGAGGGCGTGACGCCGACCGCCGCCAAGTCCGCCCGGATGCTCTCCAGGTCGGATGAACGGCCGTAGAAATGCACCACCCCCTTTCCGCGCCCGGCCTGGAAGTGCATGGCGCCGTCCCCCAGCACGAAGCCGAGGATTTTGCACAAATAGGGCAGCGCCGGAGAGGAGCGGCGCAGCGGCAGCAGCCCCCTCGCACGGAGGTGGTCGAGGGTTTGGCCGACGCCATTGCCCCCGGCGCCCTTGTCGAGCGCCGCCAGTCGGGCGGTCACGTCGGCCTCGGAAACGATCACGTCGTCCGAAGGCGCCTCATACGGCACGCCCCGAAAGGGCGCGACAGCGACCCGATCACCCGGGCGGAGCCGGCCGACGGGGACCATGCCGTCGGGCGTCCAAAAAGGGTGGTCGGCCGTGGCCCGCACCTCGTCGCCGCTTTCAGTGACTAGGCGAAGAACGGCGGCGCTGGGCTTTTGTCCGAACCAGTTCGCCACTCCGGTGCTCGCCGGGCGCCCCTCCCCCAGGGCGAAACAGGCCAAGTTGGCCGACCTCCATTCGCGCGCCATCTCGCCGATAGGGCGCGTGTAGCCATGAGCGTGCAGGATTTGAGAGTCTCCAGGGAGGCAGTTGATGTCGTAGCCGACCCCTCCCGGAGAAATAATACCTCCTTTCTCCGGATCGGTGGCGCAGACGCCGCCGATGCAGAAGCCGTAGCCCCAGTGGATGTCGGGCATGGCCAGGCTGGCGTGCTGGATGCCGGGCAGCGTGGCGACGTTGGCCACCTGATCGGGCGCCTGGTCCCCCTTGATCTGCGCGATCAGACGCTCGCTGGCGAAGATCAGCCCGTCCACGCGCATGCCCGGCTTGTAGTTTTTCGGGATGCGCCAGCAGGTCGCGTCCACCTGCTCCAGCGGGCCGTGATACGAGTCCTTTCCCATGATGTACGTCCCCTCTCAGATATCCACGATGACCTCGGCAAGCCAGCCGTCGGCCGTCTTCTCCACCTTGAGGCCGTGGTAGGTGATCGCTTTGACCTCATGATTCGGCTCATGTCGCGCCGGATCCATCGGCTCGCCCCATGCCTCCCCGACCATGCCGCCGTCGCCGACCGTCGCCTCGAAGCGTGAGAACAGCAGATGCTCCGCATCGAAGTGGTACAGCAGGGTTCTCAGCCAGTCGAACAGGAGGTATTCCCGGTCGGTCCCGGCGATGCGGACCTCCAGGCGCTGAGACGCAACGACCGTGCCGAGATCCTCGACGACGGCGGAAAACAGCGCCCGGGCGGCCTCCGCGAAGAGGCCGTTCAGGTCGGCGGAGCGGGCGCGCAGGCCGAGGTCGGCAGTGTGTTCAAAGAACTCGAACATGGCGTCGATGTTACCGCGCCTCGTGGAGCGCCGATAGACGCAGGACACGACGGCGGCGGAAAAGTTCGGCGAGAAAACGGCGTCTCGATCTACTCCAAGCCCACGTCCGATAAAAGCGTTATGGTATTCACACTTCACGGAGAGGATTAGATAGTTACTCGCCGCCGAACGTCGGATAAAAGTATTACGGTATCGCCGTTTAAGAGATAGATTTCGGTGTCATTTTTCTTGTAACGTCGGATAAAAGTATTATGAATCCCTTCGCCAGCTGTCATAAACGCGGCGTCTCATCCACGTCGCAGGACTGGCCGCCTTGCCGTCGGCCGGGACCGCCTCGACCGGCATAGAGGCATGGCGCCGGCCAGGCGAGATGGAAGCTAATGGGATTTGCGACGGCCTCCGTCCCGACCTATCTTTCTCTGCGCTCTCCGCGGTGAGACCGGGTGAAGACAATGGGCCTTGAAACAGCTCGTGCTCCAGACGACGGCTTCCGAACGCTGCTGCGCTGGGGAATGCTCGTCGTGCTCTATTCCGTGCCGATCTTCACGGCGGTGCGGCCGGTCGCCGACCCAGTACTCGATTCCGACGTGTGGTGGCACCTCCGCGTCGGCCAATGGATTTGCGAAAACCATGCCGTGCCGGCCAACGACCCTTTTTCGCGGTACGGCCAGGACAAGGCGTGGGTGGCGTACAGCTGGCTGTTCGAGACGACGCTGTACGGCCTTTACTCCTGGCTCGGCCTGGCAGGCATTGTCGTTTATCGTGTCGTCCTTTCGTTCGCCGTGACCGCCGCCCTGCACCGGCTGGTTGCGAGGCGCGAGCCGCGCTTCCTCACTGCAATTCTCTTGACCGGAATTGGCCTATTGGCGGTCGCCGTTCTCTTCGATGAGCGGCCTTGGCTGTTCACGATCCTGTTCACCACGCTTACCCTTGACGTGGTCCTCGACCTGCGCGACGGCCGGCCGAACGGGCTGTACTGGTCGCTGCCTTTCGTCTACGTCCTCTGGGCCAACCTGCACATCCAGTTCGTGTACGGCCTGGGAGTGCTTGCCCTGGCGTGCGCCGCGCCCGCGGTGGATCGCCTGTTGCGACGCGGAATTCCCGGCGCGGGAGCGGCGACGCTCGGCTCGACCGGTTGGCGCCGCCTGCTCGTGCTGACGGTCCTGTGCCTGCTCGCCACGCTGCTCAACCCCTATCACGTTCGCGTCTATTTGGTGGTGTGGGAATATGCCACGCAGCCGGGGCCGTTTCAACTCATCAACGAGCTGAAATCCCTGGAATTCCGCGGACCCTATGACTGGGCGACGCTGGCGTTGACCGGGGCCGCCGCCTTCGCCCTCGGCCGCCGACGAAAAATCGGCAGCTTCGAGTTGCTGCTCCTGGCCGCGTCCGCCGTTCTCTCGTTCCGGGCGCGGCGCGATCTGTGGTTCGTCGTCATCGTCGCGCTCGGTCTCCTGGCCGGCGGCCCGAAAGCCGCCGTAACGGATGCGCAAAGGTTCCGGTGGACCCCCCTGCTCCGCTTGACCTGGGCGGCGGCGCTCGCCGGGCTGACCGTCTTCGCGGTCTGGCGTGAGGATCTGTCGGAGGCCCGGCTGCGGCGTACCGTGGCGGAGAAGTTCCCCACCGCCGCCGCCGATTATGTGAGGGAACACGGCTGCGCCGGACCCGTCTTCAACCACCTCAACTGGGGCGGCTATCTCATCGAGCGCTGGCCGAATCTCCTCGTCTCCATCGACGGCCGCACGAACCTTCACGGCGAGGAGCGGCTCCAGCACAACGACGACACGTGGAACGGCCGGCCCGGCTGGCGTGACGATCCGGAGCTGGCGTCGGCCAATCTCGTCATCGGCGCCCCCTCTTATCCTCTCGTCGCCCTGCTTCGCGCCGATGATCGCTTCGAGTTGGCCTATGAGGACCGCGTCGCCGTCGTGTTCGTCCGCCGCCCGAGTTTGCTACGCCCCGCCCCGTGAACTATGGTTGTGACGGAATCGCGCCCGCCCTGATGGATCCGTCGTTCGCTCGTCTGATTCCGAATCCTCTTGTATCCGGAACGGCCGACCGCTCCTCCCTGACCCTGCGAGCTTCGCGCATGTCTGCACCCGCCGCCTGGAAGCGACTGCCCAACGCCGCCAGCCTGTGCGTCCTGCTTCTCATGGGGGTAAATTATTTCTCCCCCTTTGCGGACCTCGATTTTACCTGGCAGATCCGCACGGGCCGGGAAGTCGTTCGCGCCGGCGACCTGCGGCCGCGCGACGCCTTCACCTACACGATCGCCGGCAAAGACGTGCCCGAATACGAGGGGCTATACGGCGCCGGCCTATGGGTGGTCTGGAGCCGCTTCGGTTACGGTGGCCTGAAACTGCTGCGCGTCCTGCTGGTGGTCGGGCCGCTGCTTTTGGTGGGGCTGCGCCTGCGGCGGGACGGGGTGCGAGGGCGCGGCGTCGCGCTCGCCTTGGCGATCCTCGTCCTGGTGGAGTCGCGGGCCTGGAACCTGCGGCCGCTGTATCTCTCGACGATCGGCCTGCTGCTCCTGAGCGGCCGGCTCCATGAGCATTGCACCGGCCGGCGGCCCCTGCCCTGGTGGATGCCGCTGCTGATTCTGGCCTGGGCCAACCTGCACCCCGGCGTCGTCATGGGTCAGGCGCCTCCTTGCCGGAGCCATCGGCTGGGAATGGCTGAACCGCTGGGCGCGTCTCAACGCCCCGCTCGATGGCCGCGCTCTATGGCGGCTGACCTGGCTGGGCGGCCTGGCGCTGGCCGCCACGTTCGTCAGCCCCGACCCGCTTGGCCGGCTGCTCTACCCGTTCTCGCCCGAGGCGCACCACCCCATCCTCCAGTCCATCCCGGAAATGCGGCCCTTGTACGTCTTCGCCCTGGAAGCTCCGTACACGGCGATCTGGGTGTACGCCGTCGCGGCGCTGGCCCTATGGACGGTCATTCGCCGCTTCCGCCAATATCGGCTCTGGGAAATCGCTCTTCTGGCCGGCCTGGCGTGGCTTGGCAATCGGGCCTTCCGCGGTGTCCTGGACTGGCTGCCGATCATGCTGACGCTGGCCGTCCCGCACCTGGCGCGCATGATGGCAGAGGCGGCGCGGACTCGCCGGGCCGGGCTGACCCGCCTGGCGCTGCGATGGGACGGCTTCGTGAAACGGATGCTGCACGCGCCGGCGTTTCGCTGGCAGTGGACCTGGCCGGCCGCGGCGCTGGCGGCGCTGGCCGTCGTCTCCATCGTCCCGCCCCTGAGCCGGGCGATGCCGGTGCAGGACAACCCGGACTGGCCGGTCGGCGTCGCGGACTGGATCAACGCGCACGGCGTCGAGGGCCGCGTCTTCGCCCCGCCGGACGATGCGGCTTACCTCGCGTGGCGGAAGCCCGCCGTTCGCAGTTACGTGGACACGCGCTATCTCTTCTTCCCGCCGGAACTGATCGAGGATTGCCAGTACCTCCCGCAGCTCGCGCCGGACTGGCCGGAACGGCTGCGCCGCGTCCAATCCTACGGCACCGATTATTTCCTGCTGAAAACCGGGGGGCCGCCTGGCGAACTGTGGCGGGCCGTCGAACCGCACATTTCCGATCCGCTGTACCGCGATTCCTCCGTTGTACTGCTCCGGGCCGATCAGGTGGCGGCGGGATTGGCCGCGTATGAACGGGTGCGGGCCGCGAATACGCGGCCCTGACGAGACGCCCCGGAATCAGGGATCCGAAAGCAGGCGACTTTCATGGGGTCTTGCGGTACACATTGTCGCCTGTGCCGAAGTACACGTTGGCGGCCTCATAGGATTTTTGGTTTTCGGCCCCGATCAGCGACAGATGAAAAGACCCGGCACAGCTCATTCCATGCACGAGCGTGAACTCACCCTGCCCTTTCTGCACGCTCGTGTATTGGAGGTCGAGGTCTGTACCTAGAGCATCCGCGGCGGCGCTCGCCGTTTCGTGGAAGTAGAGCGTTCCGTCACGGGACGGCAACGTGTACTTTCCATGCACCAGATACTGACCACCGATTTCAATCTTCGGCCGCGTGC
The DNA here is from genome assembly GCA_963771935.1 of uncultured Planctomycetaceae bacterium. Taxonomy (GTDB): domain Bacteria; phylum Planctomycetota; class Planctomycetia; order Gemmatales; family Gemmataceae; genus UBA4732. Next base: position 929,931 of record CAVYVK010000003.1, read on the forward strand.
CCCAAACCTCCAGGATTTCAATCCGAGCGTCATCCTTGAAGTCGGTGGCGCCGGTCTCGAAGGGGATCTTGTACTTGAAACGGCTGGCGACGGCGGCGAATCGCTTGAGGCTTTCGTCGCCCTTCGGTTCGGCGTCGCCTTGTTTCGAGGCGTCCTGCGTCCGGAGCTTCTCCAGGACCACCTGTAGATTGAGCTTGAGCAGCTCGTTTTCCTTGCGGAGGGCGTCCAGCTCCGAGGGAGGGCTGGGGCCGTCCGCCGCCCGCGCCTCCGGTGCGCCCGCCCCGTGGTAGAAAAGGCCGCCCGCACCGACCGTCGCCGCCACGGCAAGCGCTGCCAGCGCCGCCTTCAGTTTCGGTATCCACATGGCTCTTATGACCCCTTTTGCCAGTGCCGCGACGCCTGCCGACGCTGCGGTCAGTTTCCCGGCCGCGACCAGCGCCGCGGCTCGCACCGTCGATGACGCCAACGCACCGGGCGCCGCCCGCGCCGCCTCGGCGGACAGGCACGCCGCCAGCGCCCCGCCGGAGACGGCCAGCCCGCGCCGCGTCAGTCGCGCGGCCAGCGTCCGCCGCGCCGCCGTCAACCGGCTGGACAGCGTTCCTTCCGGCACGCCGAGCTTGCGGGCCGCCTCCTTGCGAGATTGGCCCTCCAAATCGCACAGCACCACGGCCGCCCGATACTTTTCCGGCAGACGGTACAGCTCGCGGTCCAGGATGGGCCGCCAGTCCGGCGGCTCCTCCGGCCCGACCGCCGGGTGCGGCGCGTCGTCCACCTGCCGCTCCCGCTCCCGCCGCCGGGCGTTGACGGCCCGGGCCTCCAGCGACGTGCGGAAGGCCACCCCGTACAACCAGCTGCCTACGGATTCGCGCTTCACCACCGATCCGGCCTTGCGCCAGCACCAGGAAGGTCGCCTGGAAGGCGTCCTCGGCGTCCTGCTCGTGACGCAGCAACCTTCGGCAGACGCCGTAGACCATGGGACCGTGCAGCCGGACCAACGCCGCGAAAGCCGCCTCGTCGCGCGCGGAGACGAAGCGCGCGAGCAGCTGCCCGTCGGCTTCCGGCGGGGGCAGCGCCAGGCGGATGGATTGAAGGACTTTCATCAACCTGCGGTCGGCCATGTCGGTCTCCCAAGGTTCTCTGAGAGGTAGTGGGTCGGAACGGTCCCGCGCGTCGGTGTTTATGGGAAATTGTTTCGCCGCACGCGCGAAGCTACTCGACGCAGCGGGGAGGGGCAAGCGGATTCCGGCTACGCCGCGAACCCTTGACGGCCGGCCGGGTCTATGGCAAAGGAGAGCCATCCGTCCCGTTTCACCGGCCCCGAGGACGCGACCCGTGCAATGCCCCTTCCTGATCGGCCCGACGACCTATCTGCGCCCCCTGGAAAAAGGAGACGCGCCTGTAATAACTCCGTGGTTCAACGACGCCGAGGTGCTGCGCTTCATGGGCACGATCCGGCCGACGGCGGTCGCCGCCGAGGAGGCGTTCATCGCCGGGCTGAACGCCAATCCCATGGAACCGACGCTGGGGATCGTCATGCGCGAGACGGACCAGCTCATCGGGGTGACGGGACTGTCCAAGACGGACGTGCGCAACCGCCACGCGATGTTCGGGATCGGAATCGGCGACAAAAGCGCCTGGGGCAAGGGCCACGGCACCGAGGCGACGCGGCTCCTCGTCGGATACGCCTTCGAGACGCTCAATCTCAATCGCGTCTGGCTGACGGTTTATGAATACAACCCGCGCGGCGTCCGGGCTTACGAGAAGGCCGGCTTCCGCGTCGAGGGTCGGCTGCGGCAGGAATGCTTCCGCGAAGGCCGTTATTGGGACACGATCGTGATGGGCGTCCTGCGCGAGGAGTGGGAGAAGGAAGGTCGGCGGGCGGAGGCTTGACCCGGCGGAGGCGCTGCGCCATGATGGAACGCGCCCGCGAAAGAGACCCGTCCCATGTACTCAGGGCAAGCCGTCATCAATCGCCGGACTCTCCTGACCGCCAGCGCCCTCGGCTTGGCCGGGCTGACTCGCTTTGGAACAGCGAGGGCCGCAGCCGCGCCGTCCGCCGCGCCCGCCAAATCGGTGATTCTCTTCTGGCTGAGCGGCGGCGCCTCGCACATCGACACCTGGGACATGAAGCCGGACGCTCCCGTCGAGTATCGCGGAGAGTTCAAGCCGATCGCCACTTCGGCCCCTGGTGTGCGCCTGTGCGAACACCTCCCGCGCCTGTCCCGGCAAGCCCACCATTTGGCCGTCGTCAACTCGCTGGGCCACTACGGCCGCGGCACCGGCGACCACCACGCCGGCTATTACTACAACCTCACCGGCCGTGAGCCGGACCCGACCTTCCGCCAGCTGCTCAACAACCGCAAGCCGCAGCCCGACGACTGGCCGTTCATGGGCGCCGTCGCGGCCAGTAAGCTGCCGCCGCACCCACATCTGCCGTCGCTGATCGCCCTGCCGCAGAAGCCGGGATTCCCCGAATACACGCGGCCCGGCCAGTTCGCCGCCCGCCTCGGTTCGGACTTCGATCCCGTCTACCTCCTCGGTAACCTCGACCGGCCGACGGAGTTTTCGACGCCCGCCCTGACGCTGGAAGGCGACGTGGACGCCGAGCGGCTCCAGTCGCGCCGCCAACTGTTGCAGGCGCTCGACGGGGCCGTGCGTGAGGCGGAGCAGACCGCCCCGATGCGGCAGTTGGACCGGCAGGAGGAAAAGGCGTTCACGCTGCTCGGAGCGCCGCGAACACGCGCGGCGTTCGACCTGGAACAGGAGCCGGCGGCGGTGCGCGAACGTTACGGGAACACGGTCAACGGCATGAGCCTGCTGCTGGCCCGGCGGCTGGTCGAGGCGGAAGTCCCGTTCGTCACGGTCTATTGGTTAGAGGACCCGAAACAGGATCCATCGTGCAAGAGCGGCGGCGGTTGGGACACGCACGGCAACAACTTCGGCTGCCTGCGCAATCACCTCTTGCCGGAGTTCGACCGCTGTTTTTCCGCGCTGCTGGCAGACCTGCACGACCGCGGCCTGCTGAGTCAAACGCTGGTGCTGGTGACGAGCGAGATGGGCCGAACGCCGAAGGTCGGCGATCCGCGTTCCGGCGGCGCGGCGGGCGGCGGCCGCGACCACTGGACGAACTGCATGTCGGTGCTGCTAGCCGGCGGCGGCGTGCGCGGCGGCCAAGTCTACGGGGCGTCGGACAGGATCGCGGCCTACCCGGCGGATCGGCCGGTGGCGCCGGAGGACGTGGCGCGGACGGTGTATCATGCGCTTGGTATATCGGATAACACGGGGACCGACCGGGAGGGGCGGCCGTTCGATCTGCTGCCCGAGGGGAGGGCGCTGACGGAACTATTTTGACGCCTCGGCATATTCACCGACGACTGAGAAGGAGGGGTAAATCCCGGTGACTTTGAGCGTGCGGCTGGCGAAATCCGCCTGGATAGTAAGGGTTAGTCGCATTGGTATCTACACAAAGGCAGCGCGTCTGCTCCGTCTTAAGCCCCGGCGGGGCGGTGGTGCATAGCCAGGGGTGAAACCTCTGGAGGCCAGGACGTGCCGCGCCCCGATTCAGCCCCGGAGGGGCGGCGCTGAGGCGAGGCACCGCCGCCCCTCCGGGGCTTCCTCGACCCAGGGACGCCGCCTCTTCCCAGGGGTTTCACCCCTGGCTATGCACCACCGCCCCGCCGGGGCTTAAGACGGAGCAGACGCAGGCCGACTTGTGTCGATACCAATGGGTTAGTCGCCGCGGAATCTCAGGCGAATACGGTGAAGGTTGCGGGCCGCGTCCAGGGCCACCAGTAGCCAGGAGCAGCCGTAGAGCCATGCCGGGCGGCGCCAAGAGGTGGAATTGTGGCCGATCGCGCTGGAGCAGCCTTTGCTGGTCGTCCAGGTTCCCTTACTACCGGGTGATTTACCTGTGCCGCTGGATCTACAGCAGGCTCTTTCCGTCGTGTATGAAATCATCGGTTACGATGAGTTGGTCGATTACACCTAGCCGCTGCCGGGGCCGCTCACGCCCGCCGAGGCGGCCTGGGTCGTGGAGCAGCTGCGCCGCGGGCCGTCGGACGCCTTGACTGGGTTGCCGTGAGAGGAAGGGGCCACCCCGATTGCCGTTTCGCCCCTCGTGGTAATTTCTCCATGTTCGAGGTTGCGTTCACAGAAAGCGTCGTGGCGGATTTGCGGTTTCTGAAAAAGAGCGCGCGGAATGTCGTACTCGACGCCGTCGAGCAGCAACTCGCGAAGGAACCGTTGGCGCATACGCGAAACCGTAAACCGCTACGCCCCAACGACCTCTCCGCTTGGGAAGCGAGAGTCGGTTCCCATCGGGTGTTCTATGACGTGGATGGAATCAACCGGAAGGTGACCATCAAGGCGGTCGGTTGGAAGGAACACAACAGGCTGTTCATTCGCGGAAAGGAATACAAGTTATGAAAGCGATTGACCTCTCGACCACTTCACCGACGCTGACAGAGGTTCTGGCGCTTGCCGGCGAGGACAACGTGATCCTGCGGACCCCGGAAGGGCGGCAGTATGTTCTGGCGGAAATCGACGATTTCGCCGAGGAAGTCGCCAGGACGGTTCGGAACGAGTCGCTCATGCAGCTGCTCCGCGAGCGCTCCCAGGAGACGGCCCAAGTGCCTTTGCATCAGGTGAGAGAACAGATGCTAGGAACAAAGAAACGTCAGGGAAAAGGGCGGAGGAAATGAGTCCCGCCGTCATCGACGCCCACCGGGCGGACATGCTCTCCTGCGAGTATGTGGTCAGCGACATCCTGATGATCGAGGCGGCGCCCGTCGATGAGTGCGGTAGGATCGGAGCCCCTGCGTCGGGCGCCGCCGAGTGGTCCTCGCAAACCGAACCCTTCCCGCGGCACGCCATCTGCTGCCCCTGGGGAATGCGCCCGCATCGTCTTGCGTAGGGTAAGCCATGCCGCCGGAACCCGCCATTCATGAAGCCGGCCTAGGATCGCGCCGCCTGCGCGACCTCGGCCTGGTCATCGCCGGCACGCCGCTCGAAGCTGTCATCCGCGAGTTTCAGCAGGAACTCGCCGACCGCGGCGTCGTCAAGGTGCGGCCCCACTTCTACCTCTCCACCGAGTGGGGCGTGCCTTTCGGGACGATTTCCATCGCCATTCCCTTTTACCTGGCTCGCGTCGATCTGACCGACTTCCACGCCGAGCGCGGCGGCTTCGTCGAGGGTGGCAGCTGGGACGATGTGCTGCGCTACTTGCGGCACGAGATGGGGCACGTCGTCAACTACGCTTACCGCCTTTACGAACGGCCGGAATGGACCGGGCATTTCGGCGACATCAACCATCCTTATGAGGAGGAATACCGGCCGCGGCCGTTCGATTCCCGCTTCGTCGTCCATCTGCCGGGATGGTACGCGCAGAAGCACCCCGACGAGGACTGGGCCGAAACCTTCGCCGTGTGGATGACCCCGCGACTGGACTGGCGCGCCCGCTACTCCCGCTGGCCGGCCCTAGCGAAACTGGAGTATTGCGAGCGGATCATGGCGGAGCTGCGCGGCCGTGAGCCGCTGGTCACGGAGGAAGACCCCGACGAGGACGTGGGCGGCCTGGATGTGACGCTGGACGACTACTACCGAGCCTACGCCCTGGAACGGGGCGACGCCCCGCCTGAGTTGGACGATGCACTGCAAGCGATCTTCGGCGCTCCTTCTGATACCCCAGAAGTCCATCAGCCGGCCGCCGCTTTCATTCGCCGCCTGGAGCGGATCGTCGTGGCCGAAGTATACCGCTGGACCGGCTGGTTCCCCGAACGGGCGCATCACCTCCTGGAACAGCTGGCTGAGAGAGCGGAGCAGCGCGGCCTGACGTGCCCGGAAGCCCGCGAAACCTCCGCAACCGTGGCGCTGACGGCGTTCGTCACGGCGCTCGCCCTGAGTCGCCTCCAGGGCGGTGGTCCCCCGGCTTGATCGTGGCGCCTCACCCTTTCGCCTTCTTGTGCCCCGCGCGTTGCTCCAGGGCCAGTTCGGCGATCCGGTTAATCAGCGTTGGGTAGTCGAGTCCGGCCACGGCGGCCGACGACGCGAACTCGCCGCTCTCCTCCAGATAGCAGCTGGCGTTGACCTCGATCACGTACACTTCGCCCGTTTCCGTGAGACGCATATCGATGCGGCCATAGTCGCGGACGCGCAGGGCGCGGTAGGCGTCCACGGCAGTCTTCTGGAGCCTGGCGCGGATTTCGTCCGGGATCTCGGCGACCACGGCCTTCGTGCCCTTGTATTCGGCGCTCTTCTCGTCCCATTTCGCCCTGGAATCCAGGACGTGCGGCTTGCCCTCCGGCATCCCGGAAAAATCCATCTCGATGGGCGGAAACGCCTGCGGCTCCTGATTGCCCAGGACGCCGACGTAGAACTCGCGGCCCTCGATGTATTCTTCCACCAAGGCGGAGTCCTTGACGGCTTTGTGAATGTGCGTGACGCGCTCGATCATCTCCTTGGTGCTGTGAACGAGGGATTTGGCGTCGATGCCGATGGAAGCGTCCATGCGCAGCGGCTTGACGAACAGCGGCATGTGGAGGTGTCCGCCGGTCTCCAACTCGGCGTCTTCGGAGAAGACGGCGAACTCGGGGTAACGGATGCCGTCAAAGGAGAGCAGCTTCTTGGTCAGCCCCTTGTCTTCCTGGATGTAGAACTCGCCCGGCCCGCCGCCGGTGTAGGGCACGCCCATCAGGTCGAGAAAGCCGACGACGCCGACGGCGCCGAGCTGGTTGGAACCGAACGTCTCCATCAGGTTGAAAACGAGGTCGGGCTTGCGCCGCATCAATCCGGTGCGGAGCTTGGCGATGTCGCCGTGGACCCCGAGAATCGAAACCTTGTGTTTGCGTTGCTTCAGCGCCCGCGCGATCTGGTCCACGACCGGATCGTGCTTCTTGTCGTCCTCGTGTTCCAGATAAGTCAGAACCGTGATGTTCATGAAGCCTCGCGAAGAAGCGGTCCATCGTTCCGCCACTCCGCGAGCAAATCCGATGCCAGAGGCGGCCCGAGCGGCGGCCGGTCAGAGGAAGATTCGCCTCAGATAGTCGCGCAGCTTCGCCGCGTCGGCCGGGCGGGAGCGGTAGCCGATATATCCATCCGGCCGGACCAGAAACAGCGTCTCGTCCGCTGCGCCATAGGTCCGATGCAACGACCCGTCGGCGTCCAGCAATTCCCCGGCCGACGGCGCAGCCGAATCCGGGACGATCCGGTGACACTCGATCCGTCCTCCCGATCCGGCATCCGCCGCTCGCACCACCTCCGCCTGATGAGACTCGCCCGCCGAGCGTGGGCCGTTAAACAGCAACAGCGTGTGCCGTGTCCCACCGAACAACTCGAAAAGGCGCACGGGCGCCCGATCCGCCGCCCGCAGCGCCGTCCCATCCGGGGCGCGGTCGCCGGCCCGGAGACCGCCGTGCAGCCAGCCGTCGATCATCCCTCCCAGGCCCGGCCCGTGATCCTCGTGAACGATGGGGCTGCCGCGGTAGTGGATGCCCAACTCCGACCCTGCCATTCTTATGCGGTCCCGCACGGCGTCGAAGGACGTCAGGATCGAGGCGACGCGGTCGCGCACCGCCTCCGCGACCGGGTTGCGCCACAGCACGACGCGCGTGAATCCGGTCGTGGCCCGCAGGAGCGCCTCGCCAAGCGGATGCCGCTCGGCCTGGTAGCTGTCGAGCAGCTCCGGCCGGCCGCGCCCTGCCGCGACCAGGGCGAGCTTCCACGCCAGATTGCAGGCGTCCTGGATGCCCGTGTTCATGCCCTGGCCGCCGACCGGTGAATGAATGTGCGACGCATCGCCGGCGAGGAAGACGTCGCCTTTGCGGTAGTCGGCCGCCTGCCGCTGGCTGATGTGGAAGCGCGACATCCAAATCGGATCGCTGACGTGCGCACCCTTGGGGCCGTAGTCGTCGATCGCCTTCTGGAACTCCGCGACGGTCGGCTCGGGACTGGGATCGGTGACGTCGCGCCGCTGCATGACCGCGCGAAACCGCTTCTCCCCCTTCATCGGGAAAAGGGCGAGGAGGTCGCCGCGGTGCAGGAAAACGGACGCCTCGTCGTCCGGGAGGCTGGATTCGATGTGGAGGTCGGCCAGCGACCATGCTTCTTCAAAGGCCCGCCCGGCGAAGGGCACGCCGAGCGAATGGCGAACCGTGCTGTGCGGTCCGTCGCAGCCGATCAGCCAGCGCACGCGAACCCGCTCCTCGGCCTCGCCGTTGTCCCGGCGCAAGACCGCCTCGACGCCGGTGCCCCCCTGCGTGAAGCCGGTCAACTCGAGGCCGCGCTCCACGGAGACGCCGAGGCCGGCCAGGCGCTCCGTCAGGAGGCGTTCCGTTTCCGACTGAGGCAGGGCGAGAGCGTACTGGAATCGGCTCGGAATCGCGTCGAAGTTCATGTGAACGATTCTCTTGCGCTCGCTGAAGACATTGACGCCGTGGAGCGGCCGGCCGGCGGCCACTGCCGCGTCGGCGACGCCGATGCGGTCGAAATACTCCAGCGTCCGCGCCTGAACGGCCAGCGCCTTGGAGGTCTTCGTCGGCTCGGGCGCCTTGTCAATGACGCGGCAGCGCACGCCCATCCGCGTCAGCTCGACTCCCATCGCCAGGCCGGTCGGCCCCGCCCCGACCACCAGCACGTTCGCGCCGCCCGTCTCGCTTGTGGTCATGATCGTTCCTCCCGATAATCCATCCCAGCTTCAGGATTATGCAGTTTTCGCGCCGGACTTTTCGCCCTCCCTCAGTGTGCCGTATAATAGGGCGCCTTCCCAAGAAGGGAGATGTCGTCTGTGCCCACGGTTCGGGCCGCCGCCGGAACCCGCTACACGGATTCATTCATGAACACCAATGATGCAACGGTCCAAGCCCTGCGCGGCCCTGGAACATTCCCCCGACAACTTCCCGCTGCGGCAACACCTGGCCGACGTGCTGCTCGGACTCAGCCGCGCGGACGACGCCGAGCAGGAATACCGCCGCGCGTTGGCCCTGGCGCCGGACAGCGTTCCGGTCAAGCTCGGCCTGGCGCAGGCGTACTACCAGCAGGGCAAGAACACGCAAGCCCTCGTCGTCGTCGAGGACCTGCTGCGAACGAACCGGCCGCCGGCCCGCGCCTATCTCCTCCACGCCCGATTGCTCTTTCGCACCGGCGACGTGGCGGAGAGCGTTCGGCAATACCGCGAGGCGATCGACGCCGACCCGGCCGCGGCCGACGCGGAGTTCGCCCAGCGCCTCGGCCTCGACGCGGCCGCCGGCGCCGAGGTCGTGGACGGCCGGGTCCGCCAGCCTGCCGAAGCGATGGGCGCACCGGCCGAAGGCCCTGTGGAACGGCCGCGCATCACCTTCTGGGACGTGGGCGGCATGGAGCCGGTCAAGGAGGAAGTGCGGATGAAAATCATTCATCCGCTGACGCACCCCGAACTCTACAAGGCCTACGGCAAGACGGCGGGCGGCGGCATCCTTCTCTATGGGCCGCCCGGCTGCGGCAAGACGCACCTGGCCCGCGCCACGGCCGGCGAAATCAAGGCCGCCTTCCTGGCCGTCGGCATCAACGAGATTCTCGACATGTGGCTCGGCCAGAGCGAGCGCAACCTGCACGAGATTTTCGAGCAGGCGCGTCGTTCGCGGCCGTGCGTGCTGTTCTTCGACGAGGTGGACGCGCTGGGCGCCAACCGCAGCGACATGCGCCACAGCGGCCGGCAGATGCTCATCAACCAATTCCTGTCCGAGATGGACGGAATCCAGTCGTCCAACGAGGGCGTGCTGGTGCTGGCGGCGACGAACATGCCCTGGCAGGTCGATCCCGCGTTCCGCCGGCCGGGCCGGTTCGACCGCCTCCTTTTCGTCCCGCCGCCCGACGCCCCGGCGCGGGCCGCCATCCTCCGCATCCTCTGCCGCGATAAACCGACCCAGGACGTGGATTATGATCTGCTGGCCCGGCGAACCGAGCAGTATTCGGGCGCCGACCTCAAAGGTGTTCTCGACCGCGCGGTGGACGCGAAGCTGCGCGAGGCGCTCAAGGACGGCGTGCCGAGGCCGCTGACGACGCGCGACCTGACGGCCGCGGCGGCGGAGGTCAAGCCCTCGACGCGCGAATGGTTCGCCACGGCCCGCAACCATGCCTTGTTCGCCAACCAGGGCGGCGCTTACGACGACATTCTCAAGTATTTGAAACAGTGAGGCGGCGGTTGTCGTATGGGCTTCCACTATGAACGAGCACGCCTGCTGTTCAATCAGGGCCGCTATGAGATGGCGGAGCGCGAGCTGCGCGAGGATTTGGCGGAGTACCCCTACCACGGCCAGGCGCACGCCTTCCTGGGCCGCTGCCTGGCCCAGCAGAAGCGGCTGACGGAGGCGCTGGAGGAGGGCGCGGAAGGGGTCCGCCTGGCGCCGGACCTGGCCTACGCGCACTACATGCTCGGCATCACCTACGACGAAGCGGGCCGTCTCGACGAGGCCGAGGCGGCTTTGCGGGAGGCGCTGCGCCTGGAGCCTCGCAACGTCAGTCAGCTGCACTGGCTCTCGTGGATTCAATACCGTCGCGGCGAGCGTCGGGCCGCCCTGGACACGGCCGACCTGGGGCTGGCGATCGACCCCCAACACGTCGTCTGCCTCAACAGCCGCGGCCAGTATCTGCGGGCGCTGGGCCGTAAGAACGAATCCGAGGCTCCGCTGCGGACCTGCGCTGGCGCTCGACCCGACCTACGCTTTCACCCATGCCAACCTGGCGTGGACGCTGTGGGTCAAAGGCTCCGGCTGGACGATCGGCGCCCGGCGCTCCGGCATTTCCGGGAAGCGCTGCGGCTTAATCCCGGCATGGACTGGGCCAGGACGGGGGCGACCACGATCTATTTCACACGCGCCGGACGATCGTTTTGACTTTTCTGGGAGCGCTGTTCGTCGTGACCATCTGGGTGCTTGGATCGGCGACCGACGGCCAAGGCCCCGTCTCGTCCGGGCGGCGTCACGACCAATGGATCATGGGGCTGTTATTGATTTTTTTCGGCTCCTTCATGATTTTGTTCTCCAAAGGATCGCTTTACGCATTGGTGCGGCTCAGTCGCTTCGGCCGTGCCCTGCTGTCTCCAGCCCAGCGCGGCGCGGGCGCCGCGGCGGCTGTCTGCCTGGCCTTAGCGGGCGGCGCCGGCGCCGCCAGCCTGGTCACGGCGCCGCCGACCGCCTTCGCCGTGTTCTTCCTCAGCCTGGCGCTGATCGCACCGCTGACCGCCGCCTACGAGGCGAGTGCCGGGCCGGCCCGGACGTGCGCAACGGCCTACCTCGCACTTCTTGCCGTCGCGGGGGCGGCCGGTCTGGCGTGCGTGGCGGGCAATCAGGCGGGGTGGCAGGACGGTGCGGTCGTGCTGTTCCTGTGCGTTCTGACGCCGGCGTCCTGTGCGTCGCGCGGCATCGCACGCCGGGCGGAAAAGCTATTTGCAAAAAAGGCCGCTTGATGGGTCCGGATAAAGCGAGCGGATTTCGTACCTCATCGCTTTCTCTCCGCCTTTTTCATTTCCTGTCCGCGCCGGAACCCTGTACCATAAGAACTACCGCCCCCCGCCGCGCTGACCCACCTACCTTGAGGCGAAGTCCATGACCCGCGCCGTGGCGTTGACCGCCCTCACCTGCCTGGCCTTCGCCGCGCCCTCCCGCGCCGACAAGGACGACGACTGGCCACAGCTGCTCGGCCCGCAACGCAACGGCTTCTCGACGGAAACCGGCCTCAACCTCGACTGGAAGACAAGTCCACCGCGCACCATCTGGAAAAAGACGCTGGGAACCGGCTTTTCGTCCGTCGCCGTGGTCGGCGACCGCCTCGTCACCCAGGCCCAGCGCAAGGACCGTCAGTGGGTCGTCTGCCTGTCCGCGAAGGACGGCGAGGAGCTGTGGGCCTACGACGCCGCTCCCGCCTACGTCGATCGGCAGCATCAGGGCGCCGGGCCGCGCTCCACGCCGACCGTGGCCGGCGATCGCGTCTACTGTCTCTTCCCGCGCGGCGAGCTGGTCTGCCTGACGCTGGACAAGGGCGAGAAGGTCTGGATGACGAACATTTTCGAGGCTGCAAAGGCGAAGGACCACTTCCAGGACTTCTTCTACTGGGGCCAGGCGGCGTCGCCGCTGGTCGAGGGCGACGTGGTGATCGTGCAGCCGGGCGGCGACAAGGACAACTCCGTCGTGGCCTTCAGCAAGGACAACGGCAACGTGGTCTGGAGCGTTGGTTCCGACCCCGCCGGCTACGGCTCGCCCATCGCGATCGAGGTCGGCAAGAAGCGCATGGTCGTCTGCCCCACCGGCCAATCGATCCTCGGGATCGATCCGGTCAAGGGCGAGCTTTTATGGCGCTACACCTTCGGTAACTTCGCCAACGCCACTTGCGCCACGCCGGTTTGGAGCGGCGATCTGCTATTCGTCTCGGCCGCCTACGGCACGGGCTGCGCCGCCCTGGAGATCGTCCCGGACGGAGACAAGTGGGCGGCCCACGCAAAATGGACCAACAGGAACCTGCAAACGCACTTCGCCACGGCCATAATCCACGACGGCCATGTCTACGGCTGCGACGGCGACCTGGCCTCCTGGTCGCTGCGCTGCCTGGATCTGAAGACCGGCGAGGTGCGGTGGAAGGAACGGCTGCCGTGCCGGATCTCTTTCGTCGCCGCGGAAGGCTGTCTGTTCAGCCTCACCGAGAAGGGGACGCTGCGGCTGATCGAGATCAACCCCGACAAGTACGTCCTCAAGGGCGAGCTGTCCGACCTGCTGGCGTCCAAGGCGTGGGCTATTCCCGCCCTCTGCCGCAAGCGGCTCTACCTCCGTGACGAGACCAACCTCCTGTGCGTGGACCTTGGCAAGCAATAAGACGGAGCGGATCGATGAAGGGGCGATTATTCCTAGGAATCCTGCTCGGGATGACGGCGACGATGGGGCCGGCGCGGGCGGATGCGCCTTCCGCCGCCGCGGACGAGTTCTTCGAGAAGGAAGTGCGGCCGCTGCTGATCGATCGCTGTTTGAAGTGCCACGGCGGCGAGAAGACGCGCGGCGGACTCAAGCTCACTTCGCGCGACACGATCCTCCAGGGCGGCGACACCGGCCCGGCCGTCGTGCCCGGCAAGCCGAACGACAGCCTGCTCGTCCAGTTGTTGCACCGCGACGACACGACGCGAATGCCGAAGGGCGACAAGCTGCCGGACCACGACATCGCCGTTCTGACGCGCTGGGTGGAAATCGGCCTGCCCTACCCCGCCGTCGCGGCCGTCGCTGGCGGCTTTCATATCACCGACGAGCAGCGGCGTTTCTGGGCGTATCAGCCGGTCAAGGTCGTCCCACCGCCGCCCGTGAAAGACAAGGATTGGGCGCGCTCCGATCTGGACCGTTACATCCTGGCGGGTCTGGAAGCGAAGGGCTTGAAACCAGCGAAGTCCGCCGACAAGCGAACGCTGATTCGCCGGGCGACCTTCGACCTGACCGGCCTGCCGCCGACGCCGGAGGAAATCGACGCCTTCCTCCAGGACACCTCGCCGGACGCCTACGAGAAGGTCGTCGATCGGCTGCTGGCGTCGCCGGCCTACGGCGAGCGCTGGGGCCGCCACTGGCTCGACCTGGCCCGCTACACCGACTCGTTTGACGCCCGCCTGGCCCCCGGCAACGAAATGGACTGCGGCGACGCCTGGCGCTACCGCGATTGGGTGATCGACGCCTTCAACAAGGACATGCCCTACGACCAGTTCGTCCGCGACCAGATCGCCGGCGATCTCATCCCCGGTAAGGACGGCGGCTTTAACCGATCCGGGATTATCGCGACCGGCTTTCTCGCCATTGGCAACTGGGGCGGCGGCGACGCCGACAAGGACAAGCTGCTCACCGACATCGCCGACGATCAGGTGGACGCGACCAGCCGGACGTTCCTCGGCCTGACGGTGGCGTGCGCCCGCTGCCACGATCACAAGTTCGACCCGATCTCGCAGTCCGATTACTACGGCATGGCGGGCATCTTCTTCAGCACGCACATCCTGCCCAACGTCGGCCCCAAGACCAACGGGCCGCCAATGCTGCGCATCCCGCTGGCGTCCCCCGCGGAGCGGGCGAAGCAGGAGAAGCGGCGGCAACGCATCGCCGAACTGGAAGGACAGCTCAAGGCGACGCGGGACCAGGCGTACCAGGACTTTGCCAAATCGCAATTGTCCGAGACGGCGAAGTATCTGGAGGCTGCATGGGAGTATCGGAATCGGCCGGCCGACTCCCCTGCCCTGTCCCTCGCCGACTTCACTGCCCGCAAAGGATTGTACACCTTCGCCCTGCGGCAGTGGATCGATTCCCTGGGCGGCGGCGATTACAAGCTGCTGACCAAGGCCGTGCGCGACGTGGGCGGCAAGGCCGGCGTCAGCGCCTGGCGCGGCGAAGCGGACTGCCCGAACGTCGTCGCCAACAGCACGGACCAAGAAATTGCTATTCAGACCTTTAAGCTGCCTCCTAAGTCGCTTTCGGTGCATCCAGGGCCGAGCAACGGCGTCGTGGTTTCCTGGCTCAGCCCGGTGAAGGGGACGATCCACATAACCGGCGGCGTGAGCGACGCCGACCCGGTGTGCGGCGACGGCATCGCGTGGGCCGTCGACGTCCGCCGTGCCCGCGGCCGGAAGGAGCTGGCGTCGGGCGACTTCCCCAACGGCGGAGCCCAAAAGTTCGACCGGGGAAAGGGCGCCGCGTCCCTGACTTCCGTGGATGTGGAGCCGGGCGACGGCGTCGAGTTGGTGGTCCTGCCGAAGGCCGATTACAGCTGCGACACGACGACGGTGGATTGGACCATCGCGCTTGCCGACGGCTCGAAGACCTGGAACCTGGCCGGCGACGTGACGGCGGACCTGCTGCAAGACGGCAAGGGCAACCCGCACGCCGACCGCTACGGCAACCCCGGCGTGTGGTCGTTCTGGGACATGGCCGACAGTCGAAGGGGACAGCCGATCGCCGATCCAGCCATGGCGGCGTGGGAGAAGGCGGCGGCCGGCGGCGATCGATCGGCCGTCGAGCAGGCGGCCCTCGCTTTCCAGAAGGGGTTCACTCGAACCGACGCCGGCAGCCCGTTCTGGATCCGAAACGCCGAGGATGAAAAGGCGTTGCCGGCCGAGACGCGCGACGCCCTGGCGCGGTTGTCCGGCGAGCTGGATTCCCTGAAGAAGACGGCGGACGAGCCGATGGAGTACGCGAACGGCGCTCAGGAAGGCGGCGTGCCCGGCAGTCCACACGCCGGCGTCCACGACGTGCGCATCCACCTGCGCGGCCGCTACGATCGCCTGGGCGATCCGGCGCCTCGTCATTTCCCCGAAATCCTGGCGGGGAAGGACCAGAAGCCGATCGCGTCGGGCAGCGGCCGTCTGGAGCTGGCCGCCTGGCTGACGCGGCCGGACAACCCGCTGACGGCCCGCGTGATGGTCAACCGCATCTGGCAGCACCATTTCGGAGAGGGAATCGTCGCCACTCCCAGCAACTTCGGCAAGCTCGGGGCCCGGCCGAGCAACCCGGAACTGCTCGATTACCTCGCCGACCAGTTCGTCCGCTTCGGCTGGTCGGTCAAGGCGATGCACCGGATGATGATGCTGTCGGCGACGTATCAGCAATCGTGCGCGAATGAGAAGTCCAATGACGACCCGGAAAATCATCTTCTCAATCGCATGAACCGCCGGCGGCTGGAGGCGGAGGCGATCCGCGACAGCCTGCTGGTCGTGGCCGGTCGTCTCGACCGCACATCGGGAGGCCCGGCCCTGCGCGACTTTAACGCGCCGCGCCGCACGGTCTACCTGATGACGATTCGCTCCGACCGTTCCGGCTTCGGCCCGCTGTTCGACGCGGCCGATTCGACGGCCCTGGTGGACCGGCGGACGATTTCGACGGTCGCGCCGCAGGCGCTGTTCCTGATGAACAACCCGTTCATCCTGGAGCAGACGAAGGCGCTGGCGAAGCGCCTCGCCGACGGCGACAAGGACGACCGGGCGCGGATTCGGAGGGCATACTCTCTGCTGTACGGCCGGCCGCCGATCGACGAGGAGGTGAAAATCGGCCTCGATTTCCTGAGGCGCGGCGGCGGGACGGCGAAGGCGTGGGAGGAATACTGCCAGGTGCTTCTGTGCGCGAATGAGTTCATTTATGCGGATTAACATGAGGCGGATGACTCATGATCGGCGGAACGGATATCGTACTGGAAGTAAGATCCGGCGCGATGGCGGCAGAGGCTATTCTGCGGACAGTGCGTCGGCACTGGCCGCGATGCGTTTACCAAGATGCAGATGCCGAAATGGTTCCTGTTTCTCTGCCCGATAGCGAGTGGCCTCCCCAGCTTCGGAGCCGTCAGTTTTTCATCTACCGCGACGAAGAAGTGGCTCGCAGTTGGGACGAGTACGGGGCGATCCCGGAGAATGACAACCTGATGCTCCATGTCATACTGCCCCGCTGGACGGCAGATAATTCGGAGCCATCTACGCTGACTCTGGTTTGCGGCGAACCGATTGGCGAAATGGGCGCTCTGATCGACGATATCCGGAGGCAACTTCACTCGTAAGCTCAAGGCATGGGCTTCGCCCAAGATGGAGCGACTGCTCCTCCAGAAACGTCTTATCCTCGGAAGCGGGCGGTTTACGGGAGGCCAGCGATGGCTAAAGCGCCGGGCTATCATTGTGGGACGTGCGGCCGGTACCATAATGAACTGCCGATGTCTTTCGGCTTTGAAGCCCCCCTTGCTTGGTACGGCGTTCCGGCTGAGGAGCGAGCCGCTCGGTGCAAGCTGGATTCCGACTTGTGTGTGATCGACCTCGCCCATTTTTTCATCTGCGGCAACCTTGAAATACCGGTTGTGGATGGGCAGGGATCCTTCTCCTGGGGGATCTGGGCGTCCTTGAGCCAGGCGAGTTTTCGGCGAACCGTGGAAGTGTGGAGGATGAGCGGTCGAGAGCAGGAGCCGCCGTGCTTCGGCTGGTTTTCCTCCCGCATCCCCTGCTATCCAGATACGCTGAATCTGAAGACGAAAGTGCATACCCGTCCTGTCGGACAGCGCCCCTGGATCGAACTGGAACCGACCGACCATCCGCTTGCCGTTGAACAGCGCGAAGGCATTACGATGGCTCGCGTGCAAGAGATCGCAGAAATGACGCTTCACGGCCATACCGATTCACCAACGGTCAAGTAAGCAGGCGCCCCATAACGGAAGCGAGACGAACCGATGAACTTATTGCCTACCATCAACCGCCGCCAGGCCCTGCGCACCTTCGCCAACGGCTTCGGCATGATCGGCCTCGCCGGCCTCCTCGCCGCCGACAACGCCCGCGCCGCCGACGCCGACAACCCACTGGCCGTCAAGCCGCCGATGTTCGAGCCGCGCGCCAAGCGCGTCATCTTCCTCTTCATGTCCGGCGGCCCGTCGCACGTCGATCTCTTCGATCCCAAACCGGCCCTCACCCAGAACGCAGGCAAACCGCTGCCGTTCGAGCAGCCCAAGCTCGTCCGCACCCGGACGACCAACTGCCTCCCGTCGCCGTTCAAATTCGGCAAGCACGGCCAGAGCGGCATTGAGGTCAGCGACCTGTTCCCCAAGGTCGCCGACCGCATCGACGACGTCTGCCTCATCCGCTCGATGGTCGCCGACAACATCAACCACAACGGCGCCTGCCTGCAAATGAACACCGGCGAGCAGGCGTTCTCACGGCCCAGCCTCGGCTCGTGGCTGCTCTACGGCCTCGGCAGCGAAAACCAGAGCCTGCCCGGCTTCATCGTCCTCAGCCCCGCCCAGCCGGCGCAGGGCGCCCCGCTGTGGAGTTCCAGCTTCCTGCCCGCCGCCTATCAGGGCACACTCGTCGCCGACCTCTCCAACCCCATTGCCAATCTCAAAAATCCCGAAACGTCGCCGGAGCGCCAGCGCGACCAGCTCGACACGCTCCAGCGGCTCAACGACCTGCACCGCAAGCAGCGCGAGGAGGACAGTCAGCTCAACGCCCGCATCGCGTCGTTTGAGCTGGCCTTCCGGATGCAGACCGAGGCGCCGGAGGCGTTCGATGTGGAGCGGGAATCGCCGGCCACGAAGCAGCTCTACGGCCTCGGCGACAAGACGACGGAGACGTTCGGTAAGCAGTGTTTGCTCGCCCGCCGGCTGGTGGAGCGCGGCGTCCGCTGCGTGCAGGTCTATCACACGGTCACGGCGAAGCGGTCGAGCTGCCAGCTGTGGGACCAGCACGGCGGCCTCAAGACCGAGCTGCCGAACAACTGCGCCGCGACGGACGGCCCCATCGCCGGCCTGCTGACGGACCTCAAGGCGCGCGGAATGCTGAAAGACACGCTCGTTCTGTGGGGCGGCGAGTTCGGCCGGACGCCGACCGCCGAGGGAACCGACGGCCGAGAACACCATCCGTTCGGCTTCTCCATGTGGCTGGCCGGCGGCGGCGTCAAGGGCGGCCTGGCCTACGGCGCCACCGACGACTTCGGCTGGCACGCCGTCGAGAAGAAGGTCCACGTTCACGACCTGCACGCCACCATCCTGTACCTCATGGGTCTCGACCACGAGAAGCTGACCTACCGCCACGCTGGCCGCGACTACCGCCTGACCGACGTGTACGGCAACGTGGTCCACGACATCCTGGCTTGATGTCCGTAGTCCGTAGTCCGTAGTCCATAGTATACTTGAGACGGTTTGCCGCTACGGACTACGGACTACGGACTTTCTTGCATGCGCTGGTCCATCATCCGCGTGATTTGGATACGCGAGCTGCGCGACCAGCTGCGCGACCGCCGCACGATCTTCATGATCGCGGTGCTGCCCCTGATCCTCTACCCGCTCGCCGGCTTCGGCCTGATTCAGCTGGCCGCCGGCTTCGCCCCGAAACCGGAGGTCGTCGGCGTCTACGGCGTCGAGAATCTCCGCCCGCCCGCCGACCAGGCGTATCCTGCGTTTCTCATCGAGGACGCTCACGGCAGTTGGCGCATCGCGCCGGAATACCTTCAGGACGCCGAACCGCCTGGTGCGCTGAAAAAGCCGAAAGCCGACTTCGAAATCCGCCCGCTGACCGCCGAGGCGTTCGGCGACGCCGCGCATCCGCCCGACCCGACAACGGCCGACGGCCAGGCCGCCCTGCGAAAGCCGCTCAACGATCACGCCGTCGATCTCGTCGTCGTCGTGCCGCCCGACTTCGCGCGAACCGTCCAAGGGGAACAACATGCGGCGACGCTGCTGCTGCTGGACCGCGAAAACGACGAGTACTCGCAGCTCACGGATCGCCGCTTCAATACCATCCTTGGCCAATGGAAAAAGGCGCTGAATGACGACCGCATCCGCCGCAAGGGACTACCGGCGGACTTCGACGACCCGTTCAAGATCGACGACCCCGAGCGCACGCGCCCCGCCGCGGAGCGCGCCAATACGGACTTGTTCAGTCTGCTGCTGCGCGTCTTCCCGTTCATCCTGGTGATGTGGTCGCTGGCGGGGGCGCTTTACCCGGCCGTGGACCTCTGCGCCGGCGAGAAGGAGCGCGGCACGATGGAGACGCTCCTCATCAGTCCGGCCAGCCGCGAGGAGATCGTCTGGGGCAAGTTCCTCACCATCTGGGTCTTCAGCGCGGCCACCGCCCTGCTCAACCTGATCAGCATGGGACTGACCGCCTGGAACCTCAGCAGCCAGATGCCGAACGAGGCCTTCCGGCCGGCCGTGCTGCTCTGGAGCGTCCTGCTCGTGCTGCCGCTGTCGGCGTTCTTCAGCGCGGTCTGCCTCGCGGTCGGCGCCTACGCCCGCAGTTCCAAGGAAGGGCAATACTACTTGATGCCGCTCTTCCTGTTCACGTTGCCCCTCATCTTCCTCACGCTCGCCCCCGGCGTGGAGTTGAACCCGTTCTACAGCATGGTGCCGGTGACGGGCGTCGCCCTGCTCTTGCAGCGGCTCATCAGCCCGGACCCGAATCAGTCCACCCCGTGGCTCTACTTCATTCCGGTGCTGGCGCCGATGGTGATCTACAGCTGGCTGGCGCTGCGCTGGGCCATTGAGCAATTCCAGAGGGAAGAAGTCCTGTTTCGAGAGGCGGAGCGGCTGGACGTCGGCCTGTGGCTGCGGCGGCTGTTCCGCGAGAAAGAGGCGCTGCCGACGACCGGCCAGGCTCTCTTCTGCTTCGCCCTTCTGATGGTGCTGCGCTGGCTGTCGCTCGGCTTCGGCCGCGATCGGTCGGTGCTGGACGTCACCGCAGTCTGCCAACTCGCCTTCACGGCCGCGCCGCCCCTGTTTATGGCGCTGCTGCTGACCACCCGGCCGCGCCTGGGACTGGCCCTGCGTTTGCCGCCGTGGTGGTCCTGGCCGGCGGCGGCGGTCCTGGCCGTCTTGTGCGTGCCGCCGCTGGCCTGGCTGACCTTGCTCGTCCTCGACCAGTTCCCCGTGCTGAAGCAACTGCTCCAGGAGTATCATCCCCTGACCGGGGCGCTACAGTCGGAACCCGGCGGCCCGTCCATCGCGTATGTGCTGGTCATCGCGGTGCTGCCGGCGCTGTGCGAGGAGTTGGCGTTCCGCGGCTTCATCCTGACCGGCCTGCGCCGCCGTTTCCGCCCGTTGACCGCGGTGTTCCTGAGCAGCTTCCTCTACGCCCTGTTTCAGATGAACGTCTTCCAGTTCGCCACGGCCTTCGTCCTCGGCGCCATTCTGGCCCTGATCGCGCTCCGCACCGGCAGCGCGGCGCCGGCCATGGTCTTTCATCTCGTCTACAACCTCAGCGCCCTCGTCGCCGCGCAGCGCTGGGAGATCCGTTCTTCGGCGCCACGCTGGCGATCGGATGCTCCGTCGCGGCGGCCGGGTTGCTGACCGCGATGATGGGCTTCGGCAAGCGACCGGCGGTTGCGCTGGTCCCGGAAAAAATCGACTCGCCGACGAGAGCGTCCGCGAATGGGGCGGCCGCGACCGACGCCGTCCAGCAGGCGCCGTCGTGATCGAGGGCCGCGCCTACGGAGTCCGACGCGGCGAAGGAATCGGAGCCGCGACCGTCAGGGAGCGGTGTGAGGTTCTGGCGCCGCGCACCGCTCCCTGATGGTCGCGGCTCCGAAAAGCGCATGGGCCGCGCCTAGTTCGTCGCCGCCTGGAGCGCCCCCTGCACAGCCTGGATCAAGTCCCTTTCGCGGTACGGTTTGGCGATGAAGCCCATGATGTGAGCGCGATCCGCCTCGGTGATTTGGTCGGTGCTGTAGCCGCTGGAGAACAGCACCCGAACGCGCGGGTTGATCTGCCGCAGCTTCTCCAACGCCTCGCGCCCGGACAACCGCGGCATGGTCAGGTCCAGGACGATCAGGTCGATCCGGCCGCCCTCGCGCTCGTAGGTCTCGACGGCCTCCTGGCCGTCCTCGGCCAGCAGCACGCGGTAGCCGTGGTGGCGCAGGATGGTGGCGCCGAGCGAGCGCAGCATCTCGTTGTCGTCGGCTAGCAGCACGACCTCGCCGTGCCCCGCCGTCAGCACAGCCGACGGCGCGGCCGCCGGCCCAGCCTCCGTCGTCTCCGCCAGGGCGGGCAGGTACACGTCAAAACAGGCGCCGCGGCCCGGCTCGCTGTGGCACTCGACCCAGCCCTCGTGCTGCTTGACGATGCCGAAGACCATCGCCAAGCCTAACCCCGTGCCCTTGCCCGGTTGCTTGGTGGTGAAGAACGGGTCGAAGATGCGCGGCAGGTTCTCCGGCGCGATGCCGCTCCCCGTGTCGGCCACGCGCAACCGGATGAACGCTCCGGCCCGCGCCTCGACGACCGCCTGGGTATGTTCCTCACCTACGACGTGGGTGCCAGTCTCAATGCGCAGCCGGCCTCCGTCCGGCATGGCGTCGCACGCATTGATGCACAGATTCATGAGCACTTGATTCATCTGCCCCGGATCGGCCTGCACCGATCCCAGGCCGGGGCGCAGGCGAGGTCGAGGGCGATGCGCGGATCGATGGTCCGCTTGAGCAGGGCGACGACCTCCGCGACGGAGTCGTTGAGACAGACGGGACGCAGCCATAGAAGGGTTTGCCGGGAAAAGCCCAGGAGCTGCCGCGTCAGCTCGGCGGCCCGCCAGGCGGCCTGTTCGATGGCGGCGGCCAGCTCATGTTCCGGCGCCTCCTTGGCGAGGCTCTGCATGAGCAAGGCCGCGTTGCCGACCACGGCCGTCAGCAGGTTGTTGAAGTCATGGGCGACGCCGCCGGCCAGTCGGCCGATGGCCTCCAGTTTTTGCACCTGCCGCAGCTGCTCCTCCAGCGCCTTGCGGCGCGTCACGTCGGCGAGGATGGAGACGCCGCCGGCCGGGGCGCCGCGCTCGTCGCGGATCGGGTCGGCCGTGACGGCGAACCAGTGATCGCCCAGGTGGATTTCGTTGACCTGGCGCCCGGATCGCCGGCCCCGAAGCCGAGGTCGGGCGGCGCCCCGAGTCCGAACACCTCCTGCATCAGCAGGGCGTACGGCCGGCCGATCACCGCCGGGAAGGAACGGCCGAGCAGATCGCAGACGGCGCGATTGCAACGGAGGACGACGCCCGCCGAATCCACAAGGCAAACCGGATCGCTGATGGCGTCGAAGGTGGTGCGCCGCTGGTGCGCCGCCGCGCGGGCGGCTTCCTCGGCGGCGTGGATGCGGAGGAGGGAGCGAACCGTGGCGAGCATCTCGCGCGGCTCGACCGGCTTGACGAGGTAGCCGTCGGCGCCGGCCTCCAGACCCTGGGCGCGGTCGCCGCTGTTGACGTAGACGGCGGAGACGTGAAGGACTGGAGTGGAGGCGGTGGCCGGCTCGGCCTTGAGGCGGCGGCAGACCTCGAAGCCGGTCATATCGGGCAGACTGACGTCGAGGATGACGAGGGCGGGCCTGGCCGCGGCCAGCTTCAGCGCCGCGCCTCCGCTGCCGGCCTCCAGCACCTCGAAACCCTCGGTGCGAAACATCCAGCTGAGCAGACGACGGTTGGCGTCGTCGTCATCCACCAGCAGAATGACAGCGTTGTGAGGCGGCATAACGGCAACATCCACCCGATCAGGTCTGAGGGACCCCAGTGGGCGCCGTCAGCCGTCCGGCGCGGAGGGAAAGCAGGCGGACCCGGGTTGGAATGGACAGCGAGCGCGGGAAGCTCATCGGTGGGGTCGAGGACGGCGTCGGCCGCGGCCCAGCACTTTCGACAATCATAGTTTACTGTCCCGCTCGTGCAAACGGCGCCTCCATCCGTCAGAGGACACGACGATTTTACGGACCAGGTTTCCGCTAGGATTGTGATTTTTCAGCCGCGGCGAGAAGGCACGACGTCGTTCGCGCCATTGCTCCCCGCCGGCGCAGTCAGTTAGAGTACACCACGACGCTGGAGTGGCGAAATCGGCAGACGCATCGGACTTGAAGGAAATTGAGCACCGGGGTGGGAAACCTCCCGCGTGAATTCAGTCGAAGTCGGGGGAACCGCAGCACAATGGAAACGATGAACGATGAA
Organism: uncultured Planctomycetaceae bacterium; assembly: GCA_963771935.1. GTDB lineage: Bacteria > Planctomycetota > Planctomycetia > Gemmatales > Gemmataceae > UBA4732. Next base: position 953,341 of record CAVYVK010000003.1, read on the forward strand.
TGATGAATGATGAAAAAGATACAGCGACTCTTGATTCATCGTTCCGCATTCATCATTCCTTCTTCTCTTCGGTGGCGGCAATCCCGAGCCAAGCCCTGTCCGGCTGGGGCGGGGAAGGTGTAGAGACTTGGCGGCTGAGGCCTACCGCGCTTGCGCCACGGCCAAGGGAAAGTCCAGACCACGAACCGTCACGGGCGGCGAAAGCCGAAGTGGTACGAAAATCCGAAGGGGCGCAAGCCCCGTGAGGGTTCGAGTCCCTCCTCCAGCACTCGACGGCGGCAAAACCTCATCGCCTGCCCTTGAACTCGCGCCGGACGTGTTTATAATTTCGGTGGGAAGGATGCCCTTCCCGCATGCGGGTGTAGCTCAGTGGTAGAGCGCCACGTTGCCAACGTGGCTGTCGTGGGTTCGAGCCCCATCACCCGCTCTGACACAACTTGAAGGCTGTACGCAACTTATGCGTACCTTCCGGCGGTCGGGAGTGCAGCCCGGATGACTGGTTTCTCCGTACACTACGGAGGGACGGGCTGCATCATGAACAATCGCACACCATCCTATTGCCACCACAAGGGCAGCGGCCAAGCCGTTGTCCGCATCGACGGCAAGGACCGTTACCTCGGGAAATTCGGCTCCGAGGAGAGCCGCCGGGAGTACGACCGGCTTATTGCCGAGTGGCTGGCCGCCGGCCGCCGCTTGCCCGCGGGCACGGCCGGCGACGGACTCACGATCAACGAACTGCTCTTGTCTTACTGGCGCTGGGCCGAGAAAACCTACCGCGACGGCGACGGCGCGCCGACCCGCGAGCTAGACAACCTCAAGGACGCTCTCCGGCCGCTACGGAAGCTGTACGGAGACGCCGACGCGGCGAGGTTCGGCCCCATGGCGCTGCGGACGGTGCGTGAAGACATGATCGCCGCGGGACTGTGCCGGCGGACGATCAACACGCGGATCGGACGCCTCAAGCGCGTATTCCGCTGGGCAGTTTCCTACGAACTGCTGCCGGCCCCGGTCTACGAAGCCCTTCGCACCATACCCGGTTTGCAGCGGGGACGCGGCGAGGCCCGCGACACGGACCCCATCAAGCCCGTCCCTGATGATGACGTGCGTGCGACTCTGCCGTTTCTCCCCGCTGTCGTGGCGGCGATGGCGGAGGTTCAGTTGCTTACCGGCTGCCGCGTCAGCGAGGCGTTGAACATGCGCGCCATCGACCTGAACATGAGCGGGCCGGTTTGGACCTACAGGCCGTTCAAGCACAAGAACCGCAACCGCGGGATCGACCGAGTAATCTTCCTTGGTCCCCAGGCCCAAGCCGTCGTCAAGCCGTTTCTCAAAACCGACCTACAGGCCTACCTGTTCAGCCCCGCCGACGCGATTGCGGCGCGGGACGCACGGCGGGCCGCGACGCGCAAGACGAAGCGTACTCCGTCCGAACTGACCCGGACGAGGAAGGCCAAGCCGAAGCGGCGGCCCCGCGACCGCTACGACCGCAACAGCTACCGACAGGCCATCCAGCGTGCCTGCCGCAAGGCAGCGGTGCCGGACTGGTCGCCGCTGCAACTCAGGCATACGTCAGCAACGGCCATCCGGGCGCGGTACGGCGTAGAGGCCGCCAAGGTCATCTTGGGCCATACGAAAGTGGAGACCACACAGATTTACGCCGAACGCGACCTGAATACGGCCGAGAAGATCATGGCGGAAATCGGATGACGCCTTTGGAATCGACATGGCGGATAGGGCAAGTCCCGAAAAGCGGAAGTCTCGCCGCCTGCCGCCTTCGCGTTAGCGACCTGATCGGCTGGGGGGCAACGGCAATGGCGAACCACAGACGCGGCGCGGCTGTGGTTCGGCAGCGGCAATCGGCCGAAGCAATCCTTGACCTCATCAACGCCCTGCCGCGGGCGGAAAAGAACACGCTGTTTGAGTCGCTGGCCGGTCTGCCGGAGAACAAGCCCGTTTCGGACTTGCTCCTATTGCTGGTGGAAGCTCTGGGGTTCTTCGACAAGCTGTGGCGCAGTACCGAAAAGCTGTGGGGTGGGTCAGAAGCGGCGTCTGCGATGCGCCGACAACTGGACGGCGAGGACGCCGAACGGCTGTTCAAGGAACTGCGTCAGAGGGCGGAGCGTTTGCAACGGAAGCGGGGCATGACGCCCGCCAACCGGGAGACCCTGGAACAGTATTGCCGGCTGGTCGATAAGTACGGAGCGAAACGGGGCAGCAAGACGAGGGCGCTGGAGGAGCTGGTGTTGCTGCCCACCGAGCAAGGCAAGGGATACGTCATCAGGTACAAAGAGACCTGCCGGCACAGGACGGACGGCAAGGGCGACATGGAGGCGCTTCGCCAGCACGTCAAGCAACTCCGGGCCAGGGATCGGAGGCGACGGCTTTAGACGACTCTCAGTATCTTCCATTTCAGGGATGCACCGATCCGCACCGGGACGGATCGGTTCGTCCCTTTTTTCGTGTGCGCAATGTCGCTTATGCTTGCCGGTGAACAGCGACGGCCGCCCGCGTTCGCCGGAATTCGCCCGAAACACGCAGGGAACCTGCGTAATAACTAGGGTGGAGGGGCATTTGCAACCCCGCCGTTACCTGGACCGAGGCGACGATGCACACTGAACAGCTACTTGAAGAGATCGAGGCCGGCCAGGGGGAGACGCTCACCCGCGCCGCGCGGCGCGTGCCGCGGACCCGCCAGGACAAGCCCGTAAGCCTCAGCTGCCTAGTCAGGTGGGTCACGGCTGGCGTTATCGGGCCGAACGGCGAGCGGATCAAGTTGGAAGCCGCGAGGATGGCAGGCAGATGGATTACGTCGCCGGGGGCTATCCGCAGATTCATAGAGGCCCAAACGCTGCAAGCGTCAGCCGACCGAAAACCGGGCACATTCCCGCGCACGCCGCGGCAGCGCAGCAAGGCGGCCGAAAGGGCAGCGAAGCAATTGGAGGAAGCCGGTATTTAACCGAGGGTGCGATGAAAACGACACGGCGACAAAAGAGGATAAAAGCTATCGACTTCTACCCGTAGAGACAAAAACGCCGCCCGGCGGGCGCGACCCCGGCCGAGCGGCAGGCTTCACTAAAGATCCCTATTGATGATACACCATTCGACGCTGACCGGCAACGGGCGCACCCCGGAACAGCCGGGGGCCAACGACTACCTGGCCTGGGCGCTGCACTACGCCCACCGTGGCTGGTCCATCATTCCGACCAAAGGCAAAAAAGCAGCTTGCAAATGGACGGAATTTCAACGCAAGCCCGCGACCGAGAGCCAGTGCGTCAGCTGTTTTGCCAGCCGGGCGTTGACGGCCTTGCCGTCATTCTCGGCGATGCGTCCGGGGGGCTGGCCTGCCGCGATTTCGACGACCTGGCAGCCTACCGGACATGGCAAACGAAGCACCCGGAGCTGGCCCGGACGCTGCCAACGGTGGAGACGGCCAGAGGCCGGCACGTCTACTTTCGCGGTCCCGTGCTGTTCAAGGATTGCGGCGACGGCGAGTATCGAGGCGACTCCGGCCACTACTGCCTGCTTCCCCCGTCTCGCCATCCGAGCGGCCACGTCTACAAGTGGATCAACCCCCTTCCAGCCGGCGAGCTGCCGACCGTTGACCCCTGGGAATCAGGACTGATGCCAGACGGAACACAGAGGCCACAGGAGGTTGTGTCTTCTGAGTGCCCTATGTCTTCTGCGTCTTCTGTGTCCTCTGTGTCCTCTGAGTTCCATTGTGTGGATGATAGAGACCTGATGGCCTTGCGTTGCGCCATAGCCGACACGCAGCCGCAATGCGAGGGCCAGCGCCACCGTGCGGTTTTCGAGCTATGCCGGCGCTTAAAGGCCATTCCGTCGCTGGCAGACGCCGATCCGGCCAAGCTGCGCCCCTTCGTCAAGGAATGGCATCGGCTCGCTTCGCCGATCATCCAAACAAAGGAGTTTTCGGCGACTTGGGCGGACTTTCTGAGCGGTTGGCGGAAGGTGAAGGCCCCAGCGGGTCAAGGCCCAATTGACGAGGCGTTCCAGCGGGCGCAGAAGGCGAAGCCGCCGGCGAAGGCGGCGCATTGGTATCCCGACGAGCCGAAAGTGATACTTCTGGCCGCTCTCTGCCGGGAACTGCAACTGTGCGACCGCAACGCCGACTTCTTCCTTGACTGCCGCACGGCCGGCCGGCTGCTCGGCGTTTCGCACAACAAAGCATGGAGTTGGCTGGACATGCTGTGTGGGGATGGCATTCTGGAACTGCGGGATAAGGGCAGCCTGGCGAAGCACCGGGCCAGCCAGTACCGTTACGTCGCCTGGAACAAGGCCGGACCCCAACGCTAATTCGCGCTGGCCGTGGTTGTCGCCGTTGGGGAATGGAATGGCAGCGCCAGGCCGCGAATAGAGACCTGATTGCACATACGGCAGCTGGCCAGCCAGTAGCATTATTTGACATGGAAAACGGTCAGAAGGAAACCACAATACTGCCTTGAGCCGGCGATCTTGGTGCGATTGACGGCACGGTGACAGGGCTTTCTATCCTTGCCGGCAGACACCATCTGAACGGCTTCTCCCTGCACCCGCAAAGGCGGAACATGCGGCAGAATTCAGCAGGCAGGGGTTCATGACGTGGAACCTGACAACGCCCTTGCGGACATACTGGCTGACGCCCGCGCCAGGTCTTCTGTGCATGAACCGGAACAGTTGGCTCGCGTCGGCGTGGCAATCGGCCAGCCAGCCGATGTGGTGGCGCTCCGCCTCGCGGAAGTCGTTGATCGGATTGAAGTGCGGATCACGCGAAGCCTGCCCATCTGTCATCACCTGCACGAGGAAATGGCAGCCGGGCGTGTCCCGACAATCCGCGCCTTGTTCGAGACGGGTCGGCAGGACCACACCGAGAAGCCAGAGGAGATCGCGGCGACCGTGGCGTTTCGGCAGGCATACGAACCAAAGCTGTTTGGTTCCCAAGTCGGCGACCTAGAGGAAGAAAACCGCCCAAAATACGGCTTCGCGTACTTTGAGAAGACGCCGACCGAACCATTTCCATTTGGCCCGGTCTGTTTCATCCTCAATCTCAACTCCGCCGACCTCCGCAGCCGCATCACGTTCACTCCGGTCGATAGTGGCATAAATGGGCTGGGAGGAGATGAGGTTGGGACGCTGGACCACCCCTTCAACGCCTTCGCCCGGTCCAGCGACGCGATGAGGGCCAGTGGCCTCCTTCCCGTAGAAGGCCCCTCCCGCCGAACAGCGGGCTGCGTGACAACGCCGAAGAGGGAGTTCCGGAAGCCCAAATCTGGGGGCCGTTGCCAGTGACTTCGGAAAACGTGCAGGCTATAATCGTGGAAGTGGGGTCTCTGGACTCGCCGGACCTTGCCGACCTCCGGGCAATTGCCCACCACCAAGGGATACGGCTCATTGTCCGGCAAGTCGAGGGAGGGTTCTAGGATGATGCGAGTCCTGCTCTGCGCCGGCCCAAGCCTGCTTGTCGTCGCCAACGATGGGCTTCTATTCTTCCGACGCCCCGGTCAGCCCGACGTGAAGATTCCCTACTCCCCCCAGAACTATTCCGCCTTCTTCCATTCAGCCAGGCTCAAATTCGACTTTTCCCGCGTAATCGGACCAGAGGGGGAGGAGGGGCCAGTGATCCCAGCAGACACGGCCATGCCTGAACTGCGCTCGGAACGGCTCCCGACTGGTGAGACTGTCTACCGCCTGCTGGCGACAGCGCCCTCCCAGGCAGCTCGGAAGGCACGCAGCGGTTCGCCGGAAGGGGCTGTTAGAGACCTGATCGGCCAGCAATAGGTATCCACCCTTGCCCTACCGCTCTCCCGCCAAAGTCGCCGACCCAAGTGAACTGATAAGCCGCGAGCTGCACCGCCAGGTCAAGGCCCGTTAGCGAGGGGTGGTTTCTGACAGGCGAGCAAGGAACTGCGTCAGCAGTGAAAGCGTCTGCCGATCCTCCGTGTCCATCAGCCCATCGAACAACTTGCGGGCCTGATCGCGGAAAACGGCCAAATCGTCGGGCGGAAGCACCGAGGGCAGAAGATCGCTTGGAATGGTCCCAATGGCCGCGGCCAGCCTGTCGAGCATGTCGATCCCCGGCGCCGCCCCTGCCGATTCCAGCCGGCGGACGTAGCTCTCGCTTATGGCGGCCCGGCGGGCAAGCTCCGCCTGCGTCAACCCTCTGTCACGCCGCAGTTCGCGCAGCCGCTCGGCGAATCGTCGCACGATTTCCGCGTGCTGAATTGCCGGTTTCTTCCGCCTGGCCATACGGAACTCCCCCTTGTCCTTCATCGCCAGGACGCGGGGGGCGGCGGCAGACCTAAAATAAACGCTTGACCGACACGATAATGGCGTTACACTCCCTATCAGCGTTTGTGCCTGGCTTCCGCCTCACAAGGCGAGAATCGGCCCATGCTGGAAATGACAGCCTCTTCCGACGGCGACCCCATCCCGAACGCCATCGACGGGGAAAAGCTCTTCCCGGAGGCTTAATGGCCGCTGGACACGTCTACATTCTGCTCAACGCAGCGATGCCCGGCCTTGTGAAAATCGGGTCCACGACACGGACGCCGGCGGAACGAGCCAAAGAACTCTCACAGGCGACGGGAATTCCTACTCCCTTTGTCGTCGCATTCGACGAGTACGTGGGGTCTTGCGAGCAGGCGGAACGCGAGATTCATGCCCGTCTCGACAAGTATCGGGCCAGCTCCAGCCGTGAATTCTTCACCGTCCCCCTGAAAGAGGCGATACAAGTCCTGGTCGAAGTGGCAAAGCGGTATCCCGTTCCCGTCCAGAGTCCGCCTCTTCCTGCGGGCAGCCCGGCCACCACGCCTCCCCCGGTCGTAAACTTCCCTCCAACAGAGGCTCGACGCGCCAAGTCCGTTGTCTCTGACGCCCTGGCAGCGGTTGTAACGCGCCGCGGAACAGAAGCTGGACGTGCCACGCCCGAAAAGAAGATCACAGCACCTGCCAAAAAAGAACCTCCCCCGGCATGGGCCAACGTAGCTACCATGATTTTGTTATTATCCATGACGCTCGGTTGCTGCTGGTGGAGTGGCTGCTTCTTCCACGCTCCTCCGCCCTCGCATGAATCGTCCGAAGCCCCGCCCGTCACGTCGCCAGCGACGCCCGAAAACACGATGCGGGTGGAAGTGCTGACCCGCCCGATGTTCGACCAGTTGTGGCAATCACAGGATGTTAAGGAAGGGCAGTTCTACCGACTCCTGGACAGCGCCGATCCGAAGGCCTTGCATACGTTGATTGAAGTGAAAGACGCGATCCAGACGCGCCGCCGGAAGCAGCCGCCATTGCAACACCTGTTCCTCATCGGGCCGGATCGAACCGCTGGATGGGTGGCACCGCTGCAACAGTGGGCCGAGGAAAAGGGCATCAAGGTGGACAACCTTTCCGGGTGAAACATGCCCGACGCCCTCCGTATGGTGCTGTTCGACCTGCCGGGCGCCTGCAAATCGTCGCTCCTGGCGGCGCTGCCGCAAGCCGCGGGAGCTTCGCCGCATCTGCTCAACGGCCGCATCGCCAATCCGACGACCAGAAACGCCTCTGTCCCAATGTAGCGCATGGCGTTGCGTTTCCCCGACCCGAAATCGCCGTTTTCGCCGCAGCCTCCTTCCTCCCGACACGCTCGGAGAGGCTGGGCACTGCGGATCAGGTCTCTATTTCATGGGCAAATAAATGACCATATCTACATATCGGCATTCTATTTAGATCGACAAGAGTGCATAAAATCGCGGCTTTGGCGACGCTTGACGGTGCGCTGGTGGGGGCGGAACTTCCGCCGTTCGTGGGGTTGCTCGTCAAACCCACAAGTACGAGACGCTCTTGAGCAGCGCTGAGCGGCGTCCTGGCGCGGTAATTTATTTCCGCCCGATTGTGCCGACTGCGGCCTGGCCGGAGGCTCAAAGACCGGGGGGCCGGGACGCGCAACGGGGTGGGGTGGGGGCTTCGCCGCTGCTTCCCTGTCCCGTCCAGCCGGAGCGCCGGATTCGCCCCTGGCACGCCGGTAAAGGCCTTATCGGTTGCGTCTGTCGGCCCCTTGTCCGCCTTGCTTCTTGGGCCGGCCCCTTCGGCGCTTCGGCGACGGCGCCGCGGTCGCCTCCTTCTTCGGCCGGCCCGGTCCCGTTGACGGCCGCTCGGCTGGCGCTTGGGTGAAAGCCGTACAGTCCACGCCCAGCGCCTCCGCCAGAGCAAGTACGTTCGACCATCCCGGTTCGCGCTTGCCGGCTTCCCACCGGGCGACGGCCTCGCGCTTTACCCCGACGCGCTCGGCCAGCTGTTCCTGAGTCCAGCCGGCCGCCTCGCGCAACTCCCGCAGTCTGCCCGCAAACCACGCGACGTTTGCCATCTCGGCGCCCTCCCAAGAAAATCCAGAAAAAGTAACCAACTGGCCTTGTCAACGTAACCAACTGGACCTATTATATCAATGTAACCACTTGGTTACAAGCCGGTTCTTTGACAAGTCGGGCCGCGGCGAAAAGGTATGGGGCGTTCGCTACCCCATCCGTCAGACCCGAAGTAGCCGCGGCCGGCCGCGTGAGCCATTGCGGAGTCGCGGCCTTCAACGGAGAGAGGCAAACGGATCGGAACAGAGAACGAGAGGCAAGAGAATGGGCCGGCGCTGCTTGCAACAGCCCGGCCCGTGGCATTCCTTCCAATGAAAGGAACGCAGATGAACGCTACTGTAAACGCGCCCACCCGTCAACGCAAGCCCCGGCCGAAACCCGCCCGGTCAATCGCCCTGCTCATCCGCCCCTCCGACGAAACGGCCGGCGTGGTCCGAATCACGCTCGGCAAGGTCGCGCAGGACTACCTCTTGACCGCGGTTCCCGCCGACTTCGGCCGGGGGTTCCTTCTGGAAAAGGTCAGCTTCGACGCGCCGGCCGCGTACCACGTCAACATCGACGCGGACAAGCGGACGTGCGAGTGTCACGGATACAACCGCTGGCAAAAGTGCAAGCACTCCGACGGGCTGGCCGCCCTCATCGCGGCCGGCCGGCTGTAACCAACACGGCCACGGGGCGGGCCGCCCACCCGCCCCCGTTCGGAGGGCACTGACCATGAGAGACGCAAGAGGCCGCTTTCTGGCCGGCCCGGACGCCGGCCGCCACGTCTTCACCCGCGGAGCGCCGACGCGGCTATCGCAACGCAGTGCGGAATCCGCGGGCTGGCGGCCCGTGCGACGATTCGCGCGTGCTGGCTTGGGTATGGCGAAAGGTCCGCGGCTACTACCGGCGACAGGCCCGGTGATGCGACGGGGAGGCGGGCCCGCCCGCCCGCCTTCCCCTTTTGGAGGGAGCAACGATGCGACCGACCTACCGGGCCGCGCCGACGATGAGCTGCTTCGCCCCCGCGAAGTCCTTTGCCCTGCCCCTGGAGGCTTGCCAGTTCGCTCGCCAAGCCGCGGACGCCTTCCGCGTCGGCTATCAGGTCTACGAAGTGCTGGCGGGCCGCTTGAAGTGCCTGGGGACGTTCCGCCCGGCCAAGCGGCGAGCGTAAGGATCGCCGATGCAATCGAAAGCCGCCCCCGCCTTGTGCGTCCGCGACTTGGCGGGGCGGCTTGCCGACATGCCCAGCAAGGCCCCTATTTTGGCTCTGGCGGGCTTCCAAACGGGCCGGGCGGGCGCTTTCCCCTGCATCGCGCTCTCCGGCCGCCGCACGGCCGTTCCCCGGCTTCCCTGCCAAGCCGCCAGGGCGGTCTACGGAGGACTACGGAAATCGCTACGGACGATACGGAGTTTGCTCGCAATTGCCCGCAAGGGTACAACTGTGCTTGCAAACGGCAAGGTTTTTCGTAAGATGAAGGCGGAGAACGGTTTCCGGGTAAAGCGACGGGTTGTGTAGCCAAATTGCCAACGTGGCTGTCGTGGGTTCGAGCCCCATCACCCGCTCTTCTCTCCATCAAGATCGTGCAATCGCGACACGCATGGGGGCCTCAACTGCGATGAGAGGTCGGATCCTGCGTTTCGTGAGCGCGTGGGTAGGATGCGAAGTCGCGGGGGCTTTGCTTATGGTCGATTTCGCCCGGCCGCGAGGCCGCACGGGGACTACCTTCCTTGACGCCGGCAGCTAGAATACAACGATTCCTGGTAAGCGTCGTAAACGGCCCGCAAGGTGTTCAACCTGACGCGGGACGAGCGGCGGCCGGGTGCGGAACACCTCGGCCCAGGCTGCGCTCGCGGGGCAGCGCGGTTGCTCCATCGCCACGGTTGAGCGCAAGCGCAGCCTGATTCGCCGCAAGTGGGCGGGGAGGTCAAGGCGTGAGCGCACCACGGCCGGACGCGACGAATTCCAAGGTGGCGGCGCGGGCGGTCGATTCCCTGCGCGACCGCTTCGAGTCTGCCCTGCGGCGTGGGGAGGCCGTGCGGCTGGAGACCTGGCTGCCGGCGGACGGTCCCACCCGCGGAGCGGCGCTGATCGAGCTGGCGGCCCTGGAGTTGGAGCACCGGCTGCGGGCCGGCGAAGAAACGTGCGCGGAGGAGTATTTCGCCCGCTTCCCAGAGTTGCGGCACGAGCCGGCGGCCGGACGTCTGACCGCCGTCGAGAAGCGGTGGCGGCAGGACCACTTGGCGCCCACCCTGACCGTCCACGCCGCCGCGGCGGAGCCGATCGTCTCGCCTTCTTTCGGGCGCTATCGCCTCGTCAAAGTGCTGGGACAGGGCGGCATGGGGACCGTCTACCACGCCCACGACACGCAGCTCGACCGGCCGGTGGCCCTCAAGGTGATCCGCTTCGACCGCCACGCCCCGGACCAGGTCGAGCGCTTCTTCCGCGAAGCGCGGATCGCGGCGGCCTTCACGCACCCCCATCTCTGCCCGGTCTACGATTTCGCCCGCCAGGGCGACGTCCACTTCCTCACGATGCCGTTGCTCAGCGGCGAACCGCTGTCGGCGCACCTGCGGCGAGAGACTCGCCTGGCGGTCTCGGAGGCCGTCCGACTGGCCGCGCTGATCGCGCGAGCGGTCCACGAAGCGCACCGGGCGGGCGTGATCCACCGCGACCTGAAACCGGCCAACGTCATGCTGAATGAGCGGCGGGAGCCGGTGGTGATGGACTTCGGCCTGGCCCGCCGTTTCGGCCCGCTGGACCCGCGCACGACCTCCCCGGGCGCCCTCGTCGGCACGCCCGCCTACATGGCCCCCGAGCAGATCGACGGCGGCTCCGATGCGGGAGGCCCGTCCCAGGACGTGTATAGCCTGGGCGTCCTGCTGTACGAGATGCTGACCGGCGCCCTTCCGTTCGAGGGGTCGTTGCACCAGATTCTGAAGGACATCCTTGGCCGCGACCCGGAACCGCCGTTGCGCCGCCGTCCCGACCTCGACCCGCGTCTTGATCGGATTTGCCTGACCGCAATGGCCAAGGATCCCAAGGCACGGTTCCCGTCGATGGAGGCCTTCGCCGAGGCCCTGGAGGCCTGGGGCCAGGCTCCTGCTCCACCCATTCGCTCCCCACTCGGTCGGCGCCGTGTCGGATGGCTCGCCGGCGCGGCGACCGCCGTCCTCGTCCTTCTCGCCATGGCCGGATGGTGGGCTTGGCCGCGACCGGTCCCGTCGGCGTCGTCCATACCTCCCGCGCCTCCTGTTCCCGTCGCCCTCGCCAACCGACCGCCGGACGACGGCTTTCAGGCCGGCGACGCCTGGGACGGGACATCCTGCTGGGAGGGCGACACCTACCTCTACGCGATCCACGTCAAGATCGCGGAGCGATCCGGCGACCTCTTCCGCGGGCCTACACCGTCGAAGACGGCTCCTACATATGGCGGATTGAAGGGACGATCCATCACGGAGCGGTCGAATGGAGATTCACCGAAACCGTGCATGAGAAGGATCCCCGGCCGGAGATCAAAAGCGCTCGAGTCGCCGGCATGGTGGAAGGAGAGAAACTGCATGCGTCCTACCGGGACTCTGATTCGACAGCGATTCTGTCTCTGGGTTCGTCGAAGTAGCAGCCCGCAGTCCCGAGCGAACGCCCCTTCCGCTTTCGTCCTCCCAATCGCTCCGTTGCCGCCTTTTTCTCCTTGCCGACCCGCCGCCATACGGGGACTACCTTCCTTGACGCCGGTGCCTAGAATACAACGATTCCTGGTGGGCGCCGCACGGCCCTCGAACCGAGTTACGGCTGGAAGGCAGGACGATCATGACCGACGAAGCACGGCCGGATGAAGCAGGCAACCCGTCCCAACCCGAGACGCCTCCCGCCGAGGCCGCCGCGCCCGCCGAGGGCGCCACGGCCGTCGCGGAAGAGGGCAACGAGGAGCCGGCCAAGCTCCACCAGACGGTGGAAATCAAGGATGTCGGCCCCTGCAAGAAGCACATCAAGGTCACCATCGAGCGCAAGGACATCGACGACCGCTTCGGCGAGAAGTTCAGCGAGCTGGTGTCCGACGCCACCGTCTCCGGCTTCCGGCCGGGCAAGGCGCCGCGCAAGATCATCGAGCGCCGCTTCCAGCGCGAGGTCGGCGATCAGGTCAAGACCGAGGTGCTGCTCGCCAGCCTCCAGCAGCTCGCCGAAGACCACGACATCGCGCCGCTCAGCCAGCCCGACCTCGACCCCGCCACGATCGAGGTGCCGCACCAGGGGCCGCTCGTCTACGAATTCGAGGTCGAGGTCCGGCCGCAATTCGATCTGCCCGAATACCGCGGCCTCAAGCTGAAAAAACTCGTCCACACGTTCACCGACGAGGACGTGGCCCAGGAGGAGCGCCGCCTGCTGGCGCCGCACGGCCAGGTCGTGCCCAAGCCGGAAGGCGACGCGCAGATCGGCGACATCCTCACGACCGACGTGATCACGCGGGACGGCGACCGCGTCGTCAGCACCCTCAAGGAGGCCCAGTTCCGCATCGACAAGAAGCTGGCCTTCAAGGACGCCGTCGCCCCGCGCTTCGCCGAGCAGGTCCAGGGCGCCAACCCCGGCGACTCCCGCGTCGTGGACGTCGAGCTTTCCACGGCGGCGGCCGACCCCGACCTGCGCGGCAAGACCGTCAAGGCGACTTTTGAGATCAAGGACGTCAAGACCTTGCGCCTGCCTGAGCTGACGCACGAGTTCCTCCACAACTACGGCGTCCACTCGCCCGACGAGCTGCGCGAGCTGATCCGCGTCCTGCTGGAGAGGCGGCTGGAGTACACGCAGCGGCAGGGCGTCCGCGAGCAGGTGATGGCGCACATCGCCGCCGCCTCGACGTGGGATTTGCCGCAGGATCTGCTGATGCGCCAGGCGCACGGCGATGGCCCGGCGCGTCATGGAAATGCGCACCGACGGGATCGCCGAGGAGGAGATCGCGCAGCGGCAGCGGCTGTTGCAGCAGGACGTGCTGCGCTCGACCGAGCTGGCGCTGAAGGAGCATTTCGTCCTGCAAAAGATCGCCGAAAAAGAGAAGATCGAGATCAACGAGGACGACCTGACCGAGGAGATCGACCGTCTGGCTGAGCAGGCCGACGAGTCGCCGCGGCGCGTGCGCGCCCGGCTGGAAAAGGAAGACCTGCTCGACGCCCTGGCCGCGGAGATGATCGAGCGCAAGGCGCTCGACCTGATCCTCGACGCGGCGGAATACGAGGAGGCGCCGCTGAAGGAAGGCGCCCCCGCGGTTTCGACCGTGGAGGCGCAAACCGTGCCCGGCGAGATGCACGACCCCGCCGCCCCGCCGCCCGCCGAACCCGAAGCCCCGACGCCGGCCGCCGAGTGAACGTGGGGTAGGTTGCCAACCTGCCATGGCAAATGGCAGGTTGGCAACCTACCCCACACCGGATCGCCCAAAGGAGACCGCTAATGCTCGAATTCCCTCCCGGTACGCCGGGCGACTTCCGCAGCCAGCGCTACCGCGACTACCAACGGCAGCGGCAATACCAGACCAACGACATTCTGCTGGAAAACCGCATCATCTTCTTCGGCTGCGCGGGCGGCAACTTCTACCAGCCGGAGATCAACGACATCACGGCCAACGTCGTCATCCAGCAGATGCTCTATTTGCAGTATGAAAATCGCAATCAGGAGATCCACTTCTACATCAATTCGCCCGGCGGCTCGGTGACATCCACGCTGGCGATCTACGACACGATGCAGTTTTTGGAATGCCCCATCGCCACCTACTGCATCGGCATGGCGGCCAGCGGGGCGGCCATCCTGCTGGCGGCCGGCGCCAAGGGCAAGCGCTTCGCCCTGCCCCACGCCAAGGTCATGATCCATCAGCCCTGGAGCGGCGGCATGTACGGCCAGGCGTCCGACGTTGAGATCGAGATGAAGGAGATCCTCAAAGAGAAGAATCGTCTCAACGAGATCCTGGCCAAGCACACCGGCCGGACGCTGGAAGAGATCGCGGCCGAGACGGAGCGCAACCGCTACTTCGCCGCCCAGGAGGCCAAGGAGTTCGGCCTGGTCGATGACGTGCTCATCAAGATCGGCGACGAGAAAAAGGCGTCCTAACAGAAATGATGAACGATGAATGATGAATCAAGAATGGCTTGATTCATCGTTCATCGTTCATCATTCCGGAATTTCTTAACTTTCCCCGGCCTGGCCGCCGATGCAGATACCGGGGCCGCGCCGGACTGGAGAACATCGGCATGCCCCTCGTACCCTACGTCGTGGAGCGCAGCGGCCGTGAAGAACGGGTCTTCGACATCTACAGCCGGCTCCTCAAGGACCGGATCATCTTTCTGCAGGGCGAAGTGGACGACGACAGCGCCAACCTGATCGTGGCCCAGATGCTGTTCCTGCAGTTCGACGACCCCAAGGCCGACATCCACCTGTACATCAACTCGCCCGGCGGCTCGGTGACCGCCGGGATGAGCGTCTACGACACGATGAACTACATCACCTGCGACGTGGCCACCTACTGCATCGGCATCGCGGCCAGCATGGCGGCGACGCTCCTGGCCGCGGGCGCCAAGGGCAAACGCAACGCCCTGCCCAGCGCCGAGGTGATGATCCATCAGGTGCTGGGCGGTTTCCGCGGCGCGGCCACCGACATCGAGATCCGCACCAAGCAGCTGCTGCGGACCAAGAAGAAGATGAATGAGATCCTGCAACGATTGACGGGCCAGCCCCTCGATCGCGTCGAGCGGGACACGGATCGCGACAATTTCATGTCGGCGTACGAGGCCAAGGACTACGGCCTCGTGGACAACGTGCTGGAACGGCTTCCACCTGGACAAATCCCCGTCAAGCCGGCCAACGGCGGCTGAGACGGGGACTTCGTGGGGCAGGCGGCTCACCTGCCGTTTGGAAGGGCAGGCGAGCCGCCTGCCCCACGAAGGACGCTCTTGACCAAGGAATGCCGCATCATGCGCCGGTTCGCGAGGGCGTTGCTATGGGTCGCGGCGGCGGCGGTTGCCGCGCTCGGCTGTCGCAGCAATTGCGATGTGGTCGAGCGCGAACTGCACGCCCGCGAAATCGATTTACAGACGGCCCGCGAAGAAATCGACCGCTGCCACGCCGTCAACGAAGGCTTGCAGATGGAATTGCAAGGCCTCCACGGCGATCCCGCCGCCTGCCCGCCGGACGCCAGCGACAAGCCGGCCTTCGCCGCCTGCCCCATCCGCTCCCTGGCCCTCGGACGGCAGACCGGCGGCCGCGACGGCGACGCCTGCGGCGGCGATGAAGCGCTCCAGGTCATCGTCCAACCGCTCGACGCCGACAACCAGCCGGTCAAGGTTCCCGGATCGCTCCTCATTCAGGCGCTGGAAATCACCCCCGCCGGCCTGAAACAGCCTCTTTCCAGCTGGCAAATCTCCGACGAAGAGCTGCACCGCTCCTGGCGTTCCGGCCTCCTCAGCACCGGATACGCCCTCGTTCTCCCCTGGAAGGTGTGGCCGAACTACGACAAGGTGCGCATCGTCGCCCAGTTCCGCCTGGCCGACGGCCGATTGTTCGAGGCCGACAAGGACGTGACCGTCCACGTCGTTCCCGTCGAAAAGCGGCCGCCGCCCCCCGATGCGCCGGTGCTGCCGCCGCCTCATCCGCTCGACCCGCCGGCCGGCGGCCCCGATCTGAAGATCCCTCCGCAGGAAACGCCGGAGAGAGACACGGCCTGGAATCCGTCGGGGCCTCCGCCCGCTCCGCCGGCGGAGATCCTGCAACCTGTCGCCCCGTTGCGGCAACGGCCCTGAACGCGATTCAGTGCGTCACATAGAAGCGGATCAGGATCAGAAGACCCGCGGCGACCAGAGCCAGTGCGAACAGGGCGACGCCGACGACGGACAGGCAGCCGCCCTGGATGGGTTCTTGTTCCGATGTCGTGGTCGCGGCCAGGGCGTGGGTCAATTCCTGCTCGACCTCGCGCCGGACGGGAGAATCGGCCGGAGCCCAGCGCAGGGTGATGTGCCGCATTGCGGGGAAGACGTCCACGTGCAGCATCGTGTTCGGGGAAGCAAGCGTCGGATCGACGGCCGGCGCCCGACCGCCAATACGGAAAGAATGTCCGGTGCGAAGGGCAGACAAGCCAAGCCGCTGGAACGCCTGTTCGAGGGCGGGAAACAGGGCGAGAGGATCGACGTTGTAAATCGAGGTGAGCCGACGGCTGCGCCACAGGAGGAACGCGGCGCCGCCGGCGACGGCGATGAAGTAAAAAACCCGAATGACGATCCACAGGGTCGTCGTCCATCCTTGGGACGACCATCCTCGGACGGATTCGGCTTGACCGAGTTCGTCTGGGCTGGGACGGCCGAGTTGGGTTTCGGCGCCGGCCGACGACGCCTGGGCCGACTCGGATTCGCCAAGCAGCCAGAACCAGCGCGATTGCTCATCGAGGCTGCCGAGCAAGGCCGGGCCGACGACGAGGAGAAAGCCAGACAGGGCGAACAGCACTCCGGCGAAATCCCAGGCCCCGCCGATCAGGACGGGGCGCGATCGGCGGTTGATCCAGCCCAGCAGCAGCAGGTACAGAGCGAGAGGGGGCAGCAGGAGCGCCAGAAGGAGCAACGAAATGCCCTTTACAATGGGGGCCGGGAGGGGCCGTCGCAGGTACGCGGCGGCGGCCCACCGGCGTATTGTAGGAAGGCATCGCAAGGACGGTCAACCGGATGCACGCCCCACGCGGGCATCGGATCGTTCTTATCCGACAATGGTGGGTCGGGCGCTCCGCCGCGTCAACCGCCTCCATGCGCTCACGCCGATCGCCGGGAGGGCCATCCCGGCCAGCACGAGGGACGCCGGCTCCGGCGTGCTGGCCGTCTGCATCGCATCGCCGACCTGGACCGAGGCCGTGATTTCACCGGCGAAGGCGGCCTCCGGGGCGTCCTGCGCGACGAAGCCGAGGGTGACCGTGTAGAGGCGTCCCGAGATCGTGAAGGACTCCTGGTCGCCGCCGACGAAGCTGCTGGCGAGGTGGACCAGCGACATCGTCATCGACCCGTTCAAGAGGCCCTGAAAAACAAAGGGGTGAGAGGCTTGGGTCTGGTCGTCGGTGACGGTGAACGTGACGGTGTATGGTGCGTTGTGGAAGAGGTCGGTGGGGCTTTGCTCGGTGCCCAGGGCCGTGGTGCCGGCCACGACGACCATCGGGGCGATGGGCGAGGCGCCCGAACCGCCTCCGGCCGGCAGGCTGGGAAGTTTGAGGCTGGCCACGGCGTTCAGGCCGCCGGCGTTGGCGGGAACGGCGAAGGGATCGCGCTCCCAGGTGTACGACCAATCCATGTAGCCGGCGCGCGACACGGCGACGGCCGACAGCCAGAGAACGACGGCGGCTACTGGCAGACGGATGGAGCGGGAGGACATGAATCGGCGTCCTTTCCGGAACGGGGTGGGTCAGGCGACTCGGCGGGAACCGAGTGCGCTGCGGAGATAACGGAAGTGGGTGCGTGGTGTCAACGCAGGGTGGCCGACCGGGCGGCGCGTCCCTATCTGCTTCTCCATCGGCGAAAACGGTCGGGCAAGACAGGCGACGAGACGGAACATCATGAAAGCCGCGGTCTGCGAGAAGTGGGGCGATCCGGCGGAAGTTCTCCAGGTGCGCGATCTGCCGACTCCGGAGCCGGGGCGCGGCCAGGTCGCGCGTGCGCATGTTGGTAAGCCCGATCAACCCCTCCGACCTGCTGATGGTGCGCGGCGCTATGGCCGGCAGCCGCCGTTGCCGGCGACGCCCGGCTTCGAGGGGGTCGGAGTGGTCGAAGCCGGGTCGGGGTTGCTGGCCCGTCTTCGCATGAACCGGCGCGTCGCGGTGCCCAACGGCGCCGGCGGCAACTGGGCGGAACAGGTCGTGGCGCCGGCCCGGCAGGTGTGGCCCGTGCCTTCCGCCTTGACGGACGAACAGGCGGCCGCCTTCTTCGTCAACCCCGCCAGCGCCCTCGTCATGACGCGTTACGTGCTGGCCGTCCCGCCGGGCGCGTGGCTCTTGCAGACGGCGGCGGGCAGCGCCCTGGGACGCATGGTGATTCGCCTGGGCCGACGGTTCGGCTTTCGCACGATCAACGTGGTGCGCCGCCGTGAGCAGGCCGAGGAGCTGTTGCGGGAAGGGGCCGACGCGGTCGTGGCGACCGGCGAGGATCCCCTGGCGGAGCGCATCCGCGCTCTGACGGACGGAGCCGGCGCCCCCTATGCCATCGACGCGGTCGGCGGGCCGACGGGGAGCGAAGTCGTCGCCGCCCTGGCGCCGGGCGGTCGGATGGTAGTCTATGGCACGCTTTCGGAGCAGCCGTTAAGCCTCGACCCCCGAACGCTGATGGCGGGGCAGAAGCGCGTGGAAGGATTCTGGATGTCGGAATGGGTGAAAAAGCAGAGCGCTTTTACGATGATAGCGCTTTTCCGAAAGCTGGGCAAGCTGATCCAGGCGGGCGTCCTGGCGACGGAAGTTGGGGCGACCTACCCGTTGAACGACGTGCGGGCGGCGGTTCGGCAAGCGGCGGAGCCGGGGCGGCATGGGAAGGTGCTGTTGCGGATCGGCTCGCGCTGAGGGGCGCGGCAGGCGCCCGGACACGATTGCCCCACGCCCCCGCCGCGGTTACAGTACCCCTTAAACGGCGCCGTCGCCGCGGAACCACGCCGCCCATTGCCAGGGACGGGATCCCCCTCATGGACCTGCTCAGCCAAGCTCGCCAGGGATTTCAGGGCGTCGAGGCCGACGCCGCGCTCCAGGAGCAGGCGCTGGGCGCCTGCGCCCGTGGTTGACCGAACCGGACTTCGTCGCTTATCGACCGCAGCTCGAATGGCTGATCCAGACGGGCCAGTGGGCCAGCTTACTCGACCGCTTCTGCCAGATTCTGCCGTTCGGAACGGGAGGCCGACGCGGCGCCGTCGGGATCGGCCCCAACCGCATGAACCTCTGGACGCTCGCCGCCTCCGTTCAGGGTCATTGCGAATACCTCAAGGAGCGTTTCCCTGAGACCGCAGCGATCCACGTCGTCCTCGCCTACGACGTGCGCCAGTTCGAGGACAAACGGAAACAGTACAATCCGGCTCTGCCGAATCCGGTGCTGCATCTGTCGTCGCGCGACCTCGCCCGCGCGCGGCCGGCGTCTACGCCGCCAACGGAGTCCACGCCCACGTCCTGCCGCCGGACAGCCGGCACTATCTAGCGACTCCCGAACTCTCGTTTACGATCCGCTTTCTCAAGGCGCACGGCGGCCTGAACGTCTCGGCGTCGCACAACCCGCCCGACGACAACGGCGGCAAGTTCTACGACGAGCGCGGCGGCCAGCCGGTGCCGCCGGACGACCAGATCATGGCCGATCTCGTGGACCAAGTGATGCATATCAAGGCGCTGCCGTGGGCGGAGGCGGCGCGATCGGGCCGCGTCCACTTCCTCGATGAGGCACCGCATCGCGCCTACATCGACCTGTGCCGCAAACAAAGCGTCGCCGCCCAGCCGCGCCGCGATGAAGACTTCAAGATCGTCTTCACTCCGCTGCACGGCGTCGGCACCCTGACCGCGATGGAGGCGCTCGTCGCCCAGGGTTTCCGCATCCTCCCCGTGGCGGACCAGATGGCGCCGGACGGCCAGTTCCCCAACGTCACGAAGACGCCCAACCCCGAGGCGCCTGAATCGATGGATCGGGCCGCCGCCGTCGCCGCCCAGCACAAGGCCGACCTCGTCCTCTCCACCGATCCGGACGCCGACCGCCTCGGAGCCATGTCGTCGGACCACGCCGGCGGATGGCGCTACCTTACTGGCAACCAAATCGCCGCCCTGCTGACGCACTTCAAATTGAGCAAGCTGGCGCAGCAGGGCCGTCTGCCGCCGTCGCCGATTGTGGTCCGCACTGATGTGACGACCGGTCAGGTGACGCGCATCGCCCGTCGCTTCGGCGCCCAGGTGATCGACGACCTGCTGGTTGGATTCAAGTACATTGCCGATGTCCTATGGCAGCTGGAGCAGAACGGATCCTATGGGACGTGTCCGGCTCACCGGACGACTTTGTGATCGGCGTGGAGGAGAGCCACGGCATTCTGACGACATCGCAGATCCGCGACAAGGACGCTGGCGGCGCGGCCGTGCTGCTGGCCGACCTGGCGCTGGAGCAGAAGCGGCGCGGCCAGACGGTCCTGGACTATGTCGAGCGCTTGTCGCGGGAATTCGGCTATTATCACAACGCCGGCGTCCCGGTGTTCATGACCGGCGTACAGGGCAAGCGGCAGATGGCAGGGATGCTCGACCGGCTGCGGGCGACGCCGCTGCGGGAGGTCGACGGCCTGAAGGTGACGCGCTTCGAGGACCGGCGCGACGAGGAGCGGTACGGGCCGATCAAGGGCGCGACCGACGCCGCTTCGCGCAACGTACTGGTGTTCCACTTCGGCGACCAGGCGCGCATCGCTCTGCGGCCCAGCGGCACGGAGCCGAAGGCGAAGATTTATCTGGAGGCGTGTTCGCCGCCCTGCCCCGCCGGGACGCCGGCCGAGGCATGGCGCGCGACGTGTCGGGACGTGGACGAACGGGCGAAGCGGCTGGGCGACGATTTCGTGCGGCAGACGCTGGCGCTGATCGGGATGGACTCGTCGGCGGCGGGGACGAAATGACCACTGAGGAGTAGAATTATTCCCCAGATCGTTTAGCCGCGACCCGACAGGGGAGCGCGTCTCACTGACGCGCTCCCCTGTCGGATCGCGGCTAAACGGCCTGCCTCACTCCACGCTCAGCCCCGCGAGGAAGTCGTCGTAGGTCGCCTGCTGCGTCTTCACGGCTGTCTGCTTCTCGTCGATCCCCTTCTGGATTTTTTCGATCTCCGTTTCCTGCTGATCGAACTTGTCCAGATAGCGCTTGTACGCCGCCGAGGTCGGCGGCATCTTGTCGAGGTTGGCCCGCAGACGCACCTGATCGTCGGTGATCGCCTTGAGCTGGGATTCAAGCTGGCTCACGTCGCGCTGGGTGGCGGACAGCTGCCCACGCAATTC
Source organism: uncultured Planctomycetaceae bacterium (assembly GCA_963771935.1). Classification (GTDB taxonomy): domain Bacteria; phylum Planctomycetota; class Planctomycetia; order Gemmatales; family Gemmataceae; genus UBA4732. The sequence goes on from CAVYVK010000003.1 coordinate 974,647, forward strand.
CACCGCCTTGCTCAGCGCTTCCTTCAGCTTCGGACTGGCCACGTCGCCGCTCAGGAACACCTTGATCGTGTTGTCGTCGGTCGAGGCCAGGGTGACGGCGCTCGAGCTGGCTGCGCTCCTCGACCACTTCCTGCCTGGCCGTCTTGCCGGCCTCCACGGACAGATCGAAGCGGTACATGTCGCGGCTGACCTCGTTCGCCTTCTCCGGCGTCACGAGCATCCAATCCTGACGGATGGGATGCTCGATGATGAGGTCACGGTCTTCCGGCGAACGGTTCTTGACGAGATAGGTCTTCGTCTCGCGCAGCTTGTGCGTCACCTGCATAATGCCCTTGACCACCTTCACCGAGATCAGCTTCTGCGGCGCCATCGAGCCTTCCGCCTTGATCTCGACCCCCTGGTCGATGGCGAAGCTCAGGAGCCGCTCTTCGTTGGGTTGCAGGTCCATGATCCGGCCGTCGCCGGCATAGGTGCCGCCCTCGTAGACGGCCACCGGGCCCTGCATCAGGTCCTGGCCGGTCGTGTTCTTGAAGCGCAGGCCCAGGAGCGGGAATTTCGCCTGAACCGACTCGTTATAGATGCTGACGCGCTTGCCCTCGACGGGCTGATTGACGATCGGCAGCATGGCTGACTTCTGGCGCGGCAGCGTCACCTTCTGGTCGATGGCGTACTGGAAGTAGTCGCCGATCTCGTCGGCGTTGGCCACCGACGCCACGCCGGACGGGTCCAGCGCCAGGCGCTGCCGATCTTCTTGGCGTTGTCCTTGTTCTGCCGCAGCTGCTGGCGCCGCTGCTGCATCTCCTCGTAACTCAGCTTGGGGTTCGCGGAGTTGTTCTGGGCGTTGTTATTGTCGTTGTTGGGGTTCATCGTCTGCTGGAGATTGCCGAGCTGGGCGCCGTTCTGCTGGTAGCGGTTCAGGCCGGCCTGGTTGCTGAGCGGGCCGGAGTTCTGGCCGAATTGCGCACCGAGCTGGCCGCCGAGTTGGCCGCCCAGCGCGCCGAGGCCGCCGAGTTGGCCGCCCACCTGACCGTTGAGCGCGCCCTGATAAGTCGGCGGCCGCAGCGACGCGAACAGGTCCGGCTCGACGGTCGGCCGCGGGATGAACAGCGGTTGATAGAGATCCATTTGGAAGGAGATCGGCCGGCTGGAGATCAACGCCATTTTCACGTCCTTCCAGTCCTCGTCGCTCGTGTTCTCGACGATCGCCCAGCCTTGCAAGGCTGGCTTGCCCTTCTTGTCCAGCACCAGCCGATAGCTCGTCTTCCAGATCGGGTTTTCGACGACGTAGCCGACCTTCACCGTCCGCTTTCCGTCACCGGCGAAGTTGAGGCTGACGGTGCGCTTCTGGCTGTTGTGGGCCGCGGCCAGCACTTCCAGGGCGCGGTGAAACTCGCCGTCGAGCGACGGGTTGAGGAAGCGCAGCCGCTGCACCTGCGTCAGCGGCACTTCGCGCACGCCCTCGGCGCACAGCAGGTTCAGCATGTCCACATCGACCATCGTGTCCTTGGGACCGGGCATGGCTGAAGTCTCCATGCCGACGATCTGGCCGGTCAGCGTGCCGGGCTGCGCCGCGTTGGCCTGCTGCAAGACGACCTCGACCTTCTCGCCGCGGGCCTGGTTGAGGATCTGGCCGAGCGTCGGGTTGTTCGTCAGGTCCAGCGCGAACGACTTCAGCGTCCGGTCCACCGGCTCCTCGCTGTCGTAGCTGACGGTGGACACCTTGTCGTCGCCCAGGTCGGGCAGGACCAGGCTCTTCAGAAGATCGTTCACGTCGGTGACAGGGAAGGTCAGGTCCACGCGCGTGGCGCCTTCGACCTGGCCCTCACGCTGAAAGTAGCCGACGCCGCTGTTGAACAGGATGACCTGCGTCAACGGCAAGCTCATACCGGGGGCGTGGTCGGGATCGAGGCCGGCGCCTGGCTGGGCGGCGACCGAGTAGCGCCACACGGCGGCGGCGGCGACGGCGACCGCCAGGACGACGGCGAGAAAGAAGAAAGTGCGACGACGACGCATGGGAGAGACTCCTTCAAAACAGGCCCATGAGGGTGGATGTCATGGCGACTATGGTTCGCCAGTATAACCGCCCGGCCCGGAAGGAGTGTGTAACGAATTTGTAAAGAGGGCGACCCGCAGAGGAGCGTGAGGGAAAGGCGCTCCCCTGCGGGTCGCGGCGAAACGGCCTTCACTTGATCGGGTAGCCTTGCCACAACCAAAGCATGGCTTCCGGAAGCGTCTGATTCACGACCTTGTGATCCACGTGCCCGGCGCCGGCCGCGAACACGTAACGGTAGTGATATTTCTTGTCCTTCAAGGCGGCGGCCATGCGCTCGTTGGCGAGCACCCAGTTGTGCAAGGATTTTTCGTCCTTGTTGTAGCCGTTGTCCTTCTCCCCCACTTCCAACCACACCCGCAAAGGCTTGGCGTCGCTCATGAGGATGAGGTGCTCATGGTACTCCCAGGCGCCGTGCGGAGATTTGGGGTTCATCGGAGATTCCTGATCGACATAGGTGCCGGAGTAGGTCAGCACGCGATGGTACAGGTCGGGATGGAACCAGGCCATCGTGAAGGCCGCGGCCCCACCGGAGCTGCCTCCCATGGTCGCCCGGCCTTCGGGATCCTTGGTGAAGGCCACCTGATAATCCTTTTCGATCCGGGGCAGCACCTCGGTCTCGATGAAGTCCCCGTAGGCGCCCGACACGGTATCGTATTCCAGCCCTCGCTCGCTCCCCTTGCCGTCGCCGCCGCCGGAAGAGATGAAAATGGCGACCATCGGGGGGAGACGATGTTCGTGGATCAGGTTGTCCAGAATCTTGGAGAGAGGCCTTTGGCCATGGCGTCCTGAACGACGATGAACGGGGCGGGCGTGTCGGCGGCGTATCCCGGAGGAACATAGACCGCCACTTTGCGCTTGTAGGGTCCGGTGAGTCCGGGATAGATCTTGCTGTCCTGCGAATCCATCGTGAACTCGTGAATCGTCCCCTTCGGAACGCCGTCCTTGACGGTCAATTCCGGGGCGTCGGTGTACGGCGGTTCGATCTTGAAATCTCCATCGGCAAGTTTCTCCTCAGCGGCGTCCTTCGGAGGCGGGGACGTTTTCTCGTCCGGCGCCCTGGCGGCGGAAGCAAGATGCAAGGCCGAGGCCAGGGAAAGCAGCGCGGCGGCGCACGCGAATCGAGAGAGGGTCTTCATCGTGTCCTTTCGCAACGGTGAGGGACTTCGGGCGTTCCGCTTTAAGGGATCAGTATACGGCGTTTTGCCGGGAACGCAACGGCGCGGCCGGTGGCTCGCGGACCTCTCCACCAGCCTCGAATCGCTTGTCCGAGCCGCGCACGCAGCGGAGCGGAGTAAGTGGGGGCAGGCCGCTTACTCCGCTCCGCTGCGTGCGCGGCTCGGAAAGAATCACCGCGAACGGCGAGGAATTCGACGGAGCAGATAGGATGCTAAACAATATCCGAAAGCGTCGCGGCCTTCCGCCGGCGCACGAGCCGGATCTCATTGCCGGTCGCGTTGTGCGTCGCCTCGTCCATGAACGTGCGGATGAGCAGCAGGCCCCGGCCGCTCGGCTTGACGAGGTTCACCGGGTCGCTCGGGTCGGGAACGGCAGACACGTCAAACCCCGGCCCCTCGTCGCGGATCGTGAAGACGGCCACCGCCGCGTCCAGACGGACGTGGACGTGCAGACGGCGGTCGGCGTACGGCGCCTGCCGCCGCCGCTCCGCGGCCAGGCGCTCGTAGGCGTCGCCGCCGTCGTGCCGCAGCGCCGAACTCAGCTCCAGGTTGCCGTGGTACATCCCGTTGAGCAGCGCCTCCTCCAGCGCGACGCCGATCCGCATGCGCCCGTTGGGGTCGCACAGGCCCATGCGGACGAGGAGTTCTTGCAGGTGGGCCGTGAGCAGAGGGACCAGGGCCGGATCGTTCTCCAGGACAAACCGACAATCCAGATCGTGAATACATTCGAGAAGATGCTGGCGGCGCCGATCGACGCGGGCGGCGGCCAGGACGCGGTCTAGCGTATCGGCCAGGTCGCGCTCCAGCGCGTGCTTGGAGACGTAGCTGGCCGCTCCGCTCTGGAGCGCCCGCACGGCCACGTCCTCGTTCCCCTCGCCGGTCATGAGAATCACCGGCGTGAGCGGCCAGCGGTCGCGGATCGCCTCCACCAGCTCCAGACCGTCCATCCCCGGCATGTGCAGGTCGGTCACGACGGCCGCGCACGTCTCCTGTTTGAGGACGCTCAGGGCCTCCCGGCCGTTGCAAGCGAAGGTGACGCGGACGCCGCGGCGCCGTTCCACCAACCGGCCGACGAAGCGCCGCGACGCGACGGAATCGTCCACCACCAGGATCGTCGTTCCTTCAATGCCTTCGGGGACCGTATTTATATCTTTTTCGTTTTCGGAGGTCAACAGCGCCGTCATGGAAACCTTCTCCTCGTACGGATCCGAACCGGCGGGCGCCGGCCGAGTAACGATTCGCGCGACGGCGCGAACCGCCGCGGCCGGGTCGTTGTACGCGCCGGCCGCACTTTACGGATACTCTAGCACGCTGATTCTGCCCCTGCTCTGGGGCGGGAATGACGCCGGGTTCGCGCCAGGACGTAATTCTTCGGCCAGAAAATAACAATACGTCATGAATTTCTCCCGGATTTCTGAGCTAGGCTGAATTAAGACGGGGCGAACACGGCCGCAACGAAGGCGGCGCGGTCGCCGGGCGGCCGGGGGCGGACGGATGGACGACCAAGACGACATCATCCGTGAGTTCCTCGTCGAGAGTCACGAGAACCTGGATCAGCTCGACCGCGATCTGGTGGCCCTGGAGAAGGCGCCGGACGACCGCGACCGGCTGGCCAGCGTGTTCCGAACGCTTCACACCATCAAGGGCGCCTGCGGCTTCCTTTCCTTTCCCCGGCTGGAAGCGGTCGCCCATGCCGGGGAGAGCTTGCTCAGCCGCCTGCGCGACGGCCGGCTGGTCCTGAACGCGGACATCACCAGCGCTCTGCTGGCCCTGGTGGATGCGGTTCGGCGAATCCTCTCTCACATCGAAACAACGCGGCAAGAGGGGACGGAGGACCACGGCCCGGTGATCGCCCGCGCCGCTCAGCTGCGCGACGCGGCGGCCACTCCACCGTCCTCGGTCGTTCAACCGCCCCCTGTCGTCGCCCCGCCGGAGGCGGCCGCCCTCTCGGACGAGCCTGCTGCGCGAGATTCCCAGGCCGGCGCCCGAACGGACGCCAGCATCCGCGTGGACGTCGGCCTGCTCGACCGCCTGGTCAACCTCGTCGGCGAGCTGGTGCTGGCCCGCAATCAGGTCCTGCAATTCACCGGCACGCGCCGCGACCCGGCCTTCCTCCAGACGACGCAGCGCCTCAACCAGATCACCACCGAGCTGCAAGAGGGCGTCCTCAAGACGCGGATGCAGCCGATCGGCAACATCCTTAATAAGCTCCCGCGTCAGGTCCGCGACCTCGCCGTGTCCTGCGGCAAACAGGTTCATATGACCATAGAGGGAGAGGAAACGGAGCTGGACAAGACGCTGCTGGAAGCCATCAAGGATCCGCTCACGCACCTCGTTCGCAACGCCGTGGACCACGGCGTCGAGCCTCCCGAAGAGCGCCTCGCCCTCGGCAAGCCGGCGGAAGGTCGCCTCGCCCTGCACGCCTTCCACGAAGGCGGCCAGGTCAACATCGACATCGCCGACGACGGACACGGCATCGACCCGGAGCGCGTCCGCCGCAAGGCCGTGGAGCGTGGACTGGTCCCCCGCGACCAGGCCGCCCGGCTCACGGAGCGCGAGCTGTTGCAGCTGGTCTTCCTGCCCGGCTTCTCCACCGCCGAGCGCGTCACCAACGTCTCCGGCCGCGGCGTCGGCATGGACGTGGTCAAAACCAACATCGAGAAGATCGGCGGCGCCGTGGATGTTCTCAGTCGTCCGGGCCAGGGGACGACGGTGAAAATCAAGATCCCGCTGACGCTGGCCATCATCCCCGCCCTGATCGTCGGCAGCGGCGGCGACCGCTACGCCATCCCCCAGGTCAGCCTCTTGGAGCTGGTCCGCCTCGACGGCGACAAGGCGCGGCGCGGCTTCGAGCAGATTCACGGCGTCCCCGTCTACCGGCTGCGCGGCAACCTGCTGCCGCTGGTGTTCCTGCACCGGGAGCTGAGCGTCGAACCGGCGCGCCCGCGGGCGGAGATGGGGCCGGTCCACGTCGCCGTCCTCCAGGCGGGCGAGCGGCCGTTCGGCCTGGTCGTGGAGTCGGTCAACGATACCGAGGAGATCGTCGTCAAGCCGTTGAGCAAGCACTTCAAGGGCATCCCTCTGTTCGCCGGCGCGACCATCATGGGCGACGGCCGGGTGGCCCTGATCCTGGACATTCTCGGCCTGGCGCAGCGGGCCGGCGTCGTCTCCGAGGTGCGCGGCCGCAAGCCCGTCGAGGCCCCGCCCCCGCGTTCAGCGGACGGCCGGAACAGGCGCTCGTCCTGTTCCAGCTCGGCGACGGCCGGCGCATGGCCGTCCCGCTCTCGCTAGTGGCGCGGCTGGAAGAGTTTTCAGCCGATGCGGTCGAGCGAACCGCCAGCCGTGAGGTGGTGCAGTACCGGGACCAGATCCTGCCCCTGGTGCGGCTGGATCAGGTGTTTCCGAGCGCCACGGACGGGGCGGCGACGCAGGATTCGCTTCAAGTCCTGGTCTTCTCCGCCCACGGCCGGAGCATCGGCCTGGTGGTTCGCCGCATCCTCGACGTGGTCGAGACGACGGCGGACGTGCAGCGGGGGACGCGGCGCGAGGGCGTCCTCGGCTCGGTGGTCTTGCAGCAGCGCGTCACCGACCTGCTCGACGTGAAGGCCGTGCTGCGGGCCGCCGATCCGACCTTCTTCGAGCAACCCGCCCTGGCTCACGCCTGAGGAGACGCCGTGGCCGACGACCACCAGTATTGCACTTTCTACCTCGACGACATCTTTTTTGGGGTGGATGTGGCCCAGGTCCAGGAGGTGGTGTGCTGCCAGGAGATGACGCGCGTGCCGCTGGCGCCGCCGGTGGTGCGCGGCCTCATCAATCTGCGCGGCCAGATCGTAACGGCCCTGGAGCTGCGGAGACGCCTGGAACTGCCCGATCGGCCGGCCGGGTCGAAGCCCGTCAACGTGGTCGTGCGGGCCGACGACGTGCCGACGAGCCTGCTCGTGGATCGCATCGGGGATGTGCTGGAGGTCGCGGAGGAGGCGTTCGAGCGCCCGCCCGAGACGCTCCGGGGCGTGGCGCGGGAGCTGATCCGCGGCGCCTACAAGCTGAAGGATCGGCTTCTGCTCGTACTGGACGTGGACAAGGTGGTGAATGTGTCGGGGACCAGCGGTGACTGAGCGACGGACTCCGCTGTTTGAAAAGGGGATGGGGGCGATGCGCAATCGGAGCGTGCGGTTCAAGCTGCTGGCGTCGATAACGGCCTGCACTCTGCTGCTGGGAGTGGGGGTCTACGCCTACATGAGCTGGGCGGCGGCCGATCAGGCGGCCCGCGAGGCGGCCGTCGAGGCCCGGCGCCTGAGCGTCGCGATGGAGGAGACCCGCGCCTACTACTCCGAGCGGGTGGCCGGCGTCTGCCGCAAGCAGGGGATGGACGTGACGCCCGATTATGCCGGCAAGCCCAACGCCATCCCCCTGCCGGCCACCATGGTCCACGAACTGAGTGATTCTCTCAGCCAAAAAGAAGACGGCCTCACCGTGCGGCTCTACAGCCGTTTCCCGTTCCCGACCCGCAAGGACGGAGGCGTACGGGACGGCTTCGAGGATGACGCTTTGCGCTACCTGGAGCAGAACCCGCGCGGCGAGTACTGGCGCCGCGAGGACGCCGGCGTTCCGACGGTGCGCTTCGCCATGGCGGACGTGATGGTTTCGGAGTCGTGCGTGCAGTGCCACAATACCCATCCCGATAGCCCGAAGAAGGACTGGAAGCTCGGCGACGTGCGCGGCGTGTTGGAGGTGGTGGTGCCGCTCGAACGCCCACTGGCGGCGGCGCAGGCCGGGGCGCGGTGGGTGGCAGTGGGCATCGGCCTGGGCCTGGTGCTGCTGCTGGGCGTCGTCGCGTACCTGTCCGAGCGCCTCATCTTCCGGCCGCTGCGGCGCATGGGCGACACCGCGAACGCGCTGGCGGCCGGCGACGTGGAGCAGACCGTCGCCAGCCAATCCAACGACGAGATCGGTGCCCTGGGTAAGGCGTTTCAGCGCTCGATCACTTACCTCAAGCGCGTGGCCGGCGCTGCGCGGAGCCTCAGTCACGGCGACCTCGCCGTGCCGGTGGAGAGTCAGGGCGACAAGGACGTTCTCAGTCAGGCGTTTCAGGAACTCCAGACGACGGTGCGGGGTTTGGTGGCGGAGACGGGCCGGCTGACGGCGGCGGCGCCAGGGCGACCTGGCCCGACGCACCGACCCCGCCGGATGCCGAGGCGCCTTCCGCGAACTGCTCCTCGGCGTCAACGCCACCCTCGACGCCGTGCTCGGCCCCATCGACGCCGCCGACGCCGCCCTGCAACGGCTGGCCTCCGGCGACCTGTCCGCCCGCGTCGGCGGCGATTACCAGGGCGGCCACGCCCGCATCCAGGTCGCCTTCAACACCGCCGCCGCCGCCATGGCCGACGCCGTCGGACCCATCGGACGCAACGCCGTCGTGCTGGGCGGCTCCTCCGAAGAACTGGCCGCCGTCAGCCGACAGCTCAGCGCCGGCGCCGAGGAGACCAGCCGCCAGGCCGGCTCGGTCTCCGCCGCGGCCGAGCAGGTCAGCCGCAACGCCCAGGCCGTCGCCACCGCCGTGGAGGAGATGAGCGCCACCGTCAACGAGATCGCGCAGAACGCCGGCAACGCGGCGCGGGTGGCTGCCGGCGCCGTCCGCGCCGCCGAAGCGGCCAATGCGACGGTGGCGAAGCTGGGGGAGAGCAGCGCCGAGGTGGGCAACGTCGTCAAGGTGGTGGCCTCCGTGGCGGAGCAGACCAAGCTCTTGGCTCTCAACGCGACGATCGAGGCGGCTCGGGCGGGGGAGGCGGGCAAGGGCTTCGCGGTGGTGGCCAACGAGGTCAAGGAGCTGGCCAAGGAGACCGCCCGCGCCACCGAGGACATCGGTCAGAAGATCGAGGCGATCCAGCGGGACGCGCGGGGGGCGGCGGGGGCGATCACGCAGATCGGGGCAGTGGTCCATCAAATCCACGACATGCAGGCGACGATTGCGAGCGCGGTGGAGGAGCAGACGGCGACGACGAATGAGATCGCGCGGAACATTGCGGAGGCGGCTCAAGGAGGCTCGGAGATCAGCCGGGGGATAACGGAGGTGGCCCAGGCGTTGCGCGGGACGGCGGAGGGGGCGTCGCAGACGCGCCAGGCGGCCGCCGAATTGGCCCGCGTCGCCGGTGAGCTGGGACGGCTGGTGGGGCGGTTCCGAGGAGTCGAAGAAGAGGAGGTGGCGCCGGTCGCGCCCTCCCAGATCGCTCGCAATGGGGCGTCTCACCGCTCCCATGCGCCCGAGGCCGGCGCGCCGGCCGCCCTGGCGACAGCGAGTGAAGTGGATCGACGCCGGATGCTCTAATCGTCAAGATCAACGGCCGGCCCTGAGCCGGCAAAGGAGGAACAAATGCGTGCGCTCGTGATCGACGACGCCCGGACCATGCGGTTGATTCTCAAGCACGTCCTGACGGACATCGGCTTCGCGGTGAGCGAGGCCGGCGACGGTCGGGCCGGACTTGAGCAGCTGGAGCGTCTGGGCCGGCCGGACGTGGTCTTTGTGGACTGTTTCATGCCCGTGATGGACGGCTTCGCGTTTCTCCGGGCCGTCCGCGCCGACGCCCGCTACACCGGCCTTCCCGTGTTGATGGCCAGCGCAGGGGAGCCGGAAGAACAGGCGCAGGCCCGCGAAGCGGGGGCCGACGATTTCCTCGTCAAACCCTTCACCCGCGAAACGATCTTGGCGAAGCTGGAACGCCTCGGCGTCTCCGTAGGGACGGCCCCATGAGCAAGATCCGTGTGCTGGTCGTAGACGACGCGGTGGTGGTGCGCCGGATGCTGACGGAGCTGCTGGCGTCCGACGACGCCATTGAGGTGGTCGGCGCCGCCGCCAACGGCCGTATCGCCCTGTCCAAGATCGCCCAGCTGCAACCCGATCTCATCACGCTCGACCTGGAAATGCCTGAGATGGGCGGACTGGAGACCCTCGCCGCCGTCCGCCGCAGCCATCCCCTCCTGCCCATCCTGGTGGTGAGCCGATTCGCCCTGGCTGGCGCGCCCGCTACCGTGGACGCGCTGGCGCTCGGGGCGAGCGATTACGTCTCCATGCCGGATCGTGGGAAAGGCCTTACCGAGGCGGCGCAATTCATACGGGAGCAGCTGATTCCCAAGATCAAGCGCTACGCGCTCCGTAAGGCCCGCAGCACGCCAGCGGGGCCGTCGCCGGTCCCGCGCGCCGCCTCCCGTTCGTCCATGCTGAGTCTTCGCGCGCCGGTGGAGGTGCTGGCCATCGGAGCGTCCACAGGTGGTCCCAACGCACTGGCCCAGCTTCTGCCCGCGCTGCCTGCCGACTTCCCCGTACCGACGGTGATCGTTCAGCACATGCCACCGGTTTTCACGGAACGGCTGGCGCGCCGGCTGACGTCCGTTGGCATGGTCGAGGCGGAGGAGGCGGAATCCGGCGCCGCCCTGCGCCCGGCCGCGCCTGGGTGGCGCCCGGCGACTTCCATCTGGCGCTGGCCCGCGACGCGGACGGCGTTCGGCTGCGCACGCACCAGGGACCGCCCGAGAACTCGTGCCGCCCCTCCGTCGATGTGTTGTTGCGTTCGGCCGCCGAGGTTTACGGATCGGGTGTGCTGGCCGTCGTGTTGACCGGAATGGGGCACGACGGCCTGCGCGGCTGCGAGCAGGTGCGGGCGGCCGGTGGACAGGTGCTGGTCCAGGATGCGGCCAGCAGCGTGGTCTGGGGGATGCCCGGCGCCGTGGCCCGCGCGGGCTGCGCGGATGCGGTGCTGCCCCTGGACGAGCTGGGGCCTGAGATCGTGCGCCGGGTCTGCAAGGGCCGCGTTCAGCCGATTCGGGAGCAAAAGGAGGCCAAACCGGTATGACGCCAAAAACTCCTGACGCCGGTACATCGCTGCTGCTTGAGGATTTCAACTACTTTCGCGGTCTGCTGCGGCGTTGCGCGGCGATCGTCCTGGAAGACGAAAAGGCGTATCTCGTCGAAGCGCGGCTGTCGCTCCTAGCTCACCGCGAGGGCTTTCGTTCGCTCGGCGCCCTGGCGACGCACCTGCGCACCGGCGGCGACGACCGCTTGCAGCGCAAGGTCGTCGAGGCCATGACGACAAACGAGACCTCGTTTTTCCGCGACGGCCATCCTTTCCACTCCGTGCATCAGGCGGTGTTTCCGCAACTGCTGCGGCGTCGCGCCGCCGAGCGCAGCCTGACCGTCTGGTGCGCCGGCTGTTCGAGCGGCCAGGAGCCCTACAGCGTGGCGATGCTGCTGCGCGAGATCATCCCGGCGCTGGACGAATGGAACATCCGCATCATCGCCACCGACCTCTCGACGGAAATGCTGGCGCAGGCGCGGCTCGGCCGCTATACGGACGCCGAGGTTCGCCGGGGCCTGCCGGCGCGACTGCTGGAGAAGTTCTTCCGCCGCGACGGCGCGGAGTGGCAGATTAGCGACGACCTCCGCCGCATGGTGGAGTTCCGCGTCCTGAACCTGATCGAGCCGTGGCCCGCCCTCCCCGTCCTCGACGTGGTGTTATTGCGGAACGTGCTCATCTACTTCGACCTGCCGGCCAAGCGCAGCACCCTGGAACGGGTCCGCAAGGTCCTCCGCGCGGACGGCTATCTGTTGCTGGGCGGGGCCGAGACCACGCTCAACCTGCACGACGGCTATGAACGGGTCCAGGTGGGGCCTTCGATCTGCTACCAACCGCGTGCTAAATGATGAATGATGAATGATGAATCAAAGACAATTCATCATTCATCATTCATCATTCATCATTCATCATTCATCATTTCGACGGCGTCCGCCCACCTTCTCGAGTTCCGGCAGTACGGCGCCCTCCCAGCACGACGGGCAGATGCCATGGCTGAAACGGGCCTCGGAGTAGGCGGAAATGTATTCCTCGACTTGGCGCCAGTAGTTCTGGTCGTCGCGAATCTTCTTGCAATAGCTGCAAATGGGCAGAAGCCCCTGGAGCTGTTTGACCTGCGACAGGGCCTCCTCGCTCTTGCGAAGCTGCTCGGCAAGGTCGCCCGCTGCAAACGGAGAATGCGCAGCCCGGTTTGGAGCCGGGCGTGGAGTTCTTCCTGGTCGAACGGCTTGGCGATGTAGTCGTCGGCGCCGCCTTGCAGGCCGGCCACCATGTCCTGGCGGCTGTCGCGGACGGTGAGAAGGATTAGGTACGGCGGCTGGCGGGTCGGCAAGGCGCGGACGCGCCGACAAATCTCCAGGCCGTCCAGTCCCGGCATGAGCCAGTCCAGCAGGGCCAGCCGCGGGCCGTCCGGTTGTTGCAGGACCTCCCAGGCGGTCAGCCCGTCCTGGACCGCGACGGTTTCATATCCCCATTCGGCCAGGATCAGCTCCAGCGTCCGGCGCGTGATGCGGTCGTCCTCGGCGATAAGCACCTTGTTCATGGCGTCGTACCCGGAGTGAGGAGGAGATGAGGCGTCGAGGGCCGCGCCTGGACGGCCAAGTCGGGGGCCATTTGAAGAAGGGCGGACTCCAGGACGGCGTAGGCGTCGGCGGCGCCCGCCAGGTCTCCCGCGCGGCGCACGCTTCCAGCCGCCGCGCCTGCTCACACGCGCTGAGTCGGCCGACGCAGCCCAGGGCGCCGCGGACCCGGTGGGCGGCGAAGCACAGGCCGCTGACGTTCCCCCGCTGGAGATCGGCGCCCATCTCCGCCAGCCATTGCGGGTACTCTTCCAAAAACAGCGCCGCCGTCTCCCGTTGCAGCCGCCTGTCCATGCCCCGCCGCGCCAAGCCCAGGATCCCGACGGGACGACGCCCGGCCTGGTCCTCGCGGGAAGGCTCCGACTTTCCCGCTAATGATTGATCGGGAATGGAGGATATCATGCGCTTCGTCCGGGGAGAGACGGCCGGGGATCGCTGGCGAATCCATCGGGATTGCTCCACATGTCAACTATAGATCGTGCAGCCGGCCGGGATCGGCCGCCGAACACGCCGATCTCAAAAAGCTCACCGCCGGAGTCGCAAAATTGTTTTCCCACGAGAATTGCAGGACCAGGCGCCGCCCGGCCGGCCATGCGCCCTCACGGCCGCTTCAGGTTCTCCGCCAGCATGTTGCAGAAGAGCGCCCCCTGTTCGATCGCGTCGTCGAGCGCCTTGTGCGTATGCGGCAGCGGGTCGAACCAGGAGCGCGGCATGTTCCGCTTCACCGACTGGCGGTACTCCTTCTTCAGCAGCGCCATGGCGTAGGTCTTCATGTCCAGCGCCGAGAACGAGAACGGGCTTTCGCCGGCGAACCGGATCAAATACCAGTAGACGAACAGGAAATCGAACCCCGCCGGGTACGCGACGAAGACCGGCGTGCCCGGCAGCCCCTTTAGCCAGCGAACGTAGGCCGGCATCGCCTCGGCCGGGTCGCGCAAATCGCTCCGCGCCGCCGCCCACGCCTCCGGCTGCGTCTGCCACCACGCCATCGTCGCCGGGCAGCCGGCCGCTCCCGGCAGCGTCTCCAGGTTGGCGCCGAACGTGGAAACAAGCGTCTTGTCCGGCCGGTAGGCCGCCGACGCGAAGCTCAGCAGCGAATGCGGTCCCGGAATCGGGCCGTCCGTTTCCACGTCCGTACTGACGTAAATCTCCGCCATCCTCCTCCCCTTCCCCGTTTCTCGGCCGTCCCTCGCCCCTTATCTTGACGCCGCATCCGGCCCGCGGGTATGACCTGCCTGCATCGCGTTCCGGAGCCTCCGGCCCCAGAGGGAGGATGCACGGTCATGGTCTTCTGTTCGCTCGAATTCTTGATCTTTTTCCTGGCCGTCGGCTTCGCTTACTGGGCCATGCCGTCGCGGTGGCTGCGCGGCCTTCTGATTCTGGCGAGCGCCGCCTTCCTTGGATACGCCGTCTGGGGGCGCCTTTTCCCGGTCCCTCCGGCCCCGCCGTCTGCCTGGGCCAGTCTCGCGGTCGGCGGCGAACTCTTCTGGGTTGCCGCCGTTGTTCTCTTCGGCGCCGGCCTCGCCTGGCTGCGCGGACCCGACCGCGGCCGCGTCCTGCTGCTCCTGGCCGCCAGCTTCTACTTCTACGCCAGCTGGAACCCTTACCTCGCTTGCCTCATCTTTGTTTCCACCATCCTCGACTACTTCCTCGCCCACGGCATTGAGCGGCTCAAAGCCCCCGGACGGCGCAAAATACTTGTCGCCGTCAGCGTCACGGCCAACCTCGGACTTCTCTGCTACTTCAAGTATACGAATTTCTTCCTCGTCTCGCTGGAGTCGGCGCTGCACCGCTGCGGCGCCGCGACCTCCATCCCGCTCATGCAAATCCTCGCCCCCATCGGCATCTCGTTCTACACCTTCGAGGCCATCAACTACGTCGTGGACGTCTACCGCGGCAAGGTGCGGGCCGAGCGCAACCTGGCCAACTTCATGCTGTTCATCCTCTTCTTCCCGCACCTCGTCGCCGGGCCGATCGTCCGCGCCCGCGACTTCCTGCCGCAAATCCGCCGCCATAAGCGCTGGGACTGGTTGCGCGTCGAGCTGGGCGTCCGCTTTTTCCTCATGGGCCTCTTCAAGAAGTGGGTCATCGCCGATCGCATGGCGTTGTTCGCCGACCCCATTTTCCATTCGCCGTACAACTATGGCGCGGCCGCGACCTGGATGGCGGTGATCGCCTACTCCCTGCAAATCTACGGCGACTTCTCCGGCTACACCGACATGGCCATCGGCTGCGCCACCTGCTCGGCTTCCGCCTGGCCAAGAATTTCGACATGCCGTACCTGTCGAAGAACGTATCCGAGTTCTGGCGCCGCTGGCACATTTCGCTGTCGAGTTGGCTGCGCGACTATCTGTTCATCCCGCTGGGCGGCAGTCGCGGCTCGCAGGGGAAGGCGTTCCGCAACCTGCTGATCGTGATGACGCTCGGCGGCCTGTGGCACGGCGCCAGCTGGACCTTCGTGGCCTGGGGCGTGCTTCACGGCCTGCTGCTGATCGGCCATCGAGTGTTCCAGCAGTTCAGCGAGCGGCGGCAGCAGTGGACGGCGGTGATGCGGTCGTGGCCGGGGACGGCGGCGCGGGTGCTGACGACGTTCTCGTGCGTGACCCTGTGCTGGATCTTTTTCCGGTCGCAATCGTTTCATGACGCATTGGAGGTCTTCAAGGGTCTCTTCCACGGCCCGCGGATGCGAGCGCCGATGGCGCCCATCGGCCTGTTCCTGACGATCGCGGCGGTGGTCCTCTGCCATGCCCTGGGGCGACGAGGCCTGTGGAAGCGGATCGCCGACCGTCTGCCGGCGCCGGTGCTGGGCGTCGGCTACGCGCTGCTGCTGGCGCTGTGCCTGGTGTTCGCGCCTATCACCGAGAAGCCGTTCATTTATTTCAATTTCTGACCGGAGGCGCCGTGTGTCCCCGTCCGACCTTCGACCGGCGCCGGTGGACGCAGCGTCCGGCCCGCGCGCTGGTACGAAAGGGCCGGGAAAGCGGAAGGCCGCGCGGCGGGCGTGTACCGCGGTGCTGAGCGGTCTGACGGCGTTCGTCGCCTTGCAGCTCGCCTCGGGCGTCGCCATCGAGCGGTGGCGCCCGGCGCGATCGACCCGGACTACGGCCTTCGACTGGCCCGCATCCGGCAAGGCAGGGCCGCCGACCTCGAACAGACCCGCACTGTGGTGATGTTGGGCAGCTCACACACCTATTACGGCCTGCGCGGAGGAGCTGAACGATCCACTGAGCCGGGAACTGGGTCGGCCGGTGTCCGTGGTCAACTTCGGTTTGGCGGGGGCCGGGCCGTGCATCCAATTGCTGACCTGGCGGCGTCTGCGGCACGACGGCGTCCGCCCCTCGCTGGTCCTGATCGAGGTGCTGCCGGCGTACCTGGACAGGAGTTTTGAGGTCCGAGAATGGACTGAAAAAGAAGTTCCGACGGATCGCCTGCGCTGGATCGACCTGTTCTTGCTGAAGCGCTACGCCCCCCGGGCGCGATCGACCGCCCGGCGCGACGTGGTACTGGCGGAGATCACGCCCCTCTGCTGCCGCGGCGCCCGGATCCTTCACGCCCTGGCGCCCCAACTGCTCCCCCCGCCCGGCGACAAGAACGCTCCGCTCTTCGAGCGGTTCGAGCTGGCGCCGTTCCCCGCCACGTTGCCGCCCGGATTTCGGGAGAAGGCCACGGCGAGCGTGCGTGAGGAGTATGAGCCTTTCCTGACCAACGAACACTTTCATCTCGGAGGCCGGGGGTGTGAAGCGATGCGCGAGCTATTGGGGTCTTGCCGTGAGGCCGGCGTGCCGGCCGTGCTCGTGGTCATGCCGGAAGGCCCCGTGTTCCGCAGCTGGTACGCGCCGGAGACCTGGGCGCGAATCCAGCACTGGCTCGAACAGACCGGCAAGGAATTTGATGCGCCGATCGTCAACGCTCGCGAGTGGCTCGGCGAAGAGAGCTTCATCGACTCGCACCACCTGATGCCGGAAGGCGCGGCCGCGTTCACGGAGCGCCTCGGGCGGGAATACATTCTGCCGGCGTTGCGGCAGGCGGCGGATTCCCCTTCTTTCCGTCGGCAATCGGCCCTTCGCGCTCCGTGATCGGGAGAAGAATGTCATGCACCAATCCGGCGCCTCGCTCCCACCGCGATCCGCCGTCGGCCGACGGCAGGTTCTTACGAAGCGGTCCTGCGTCGCCGTGCTGACGGGCCTGGCCGCTTTCGCCGCACTCCAGGTCGTCGCGGCCGTCGCGCTGGAGCGGCGCCTCCCTGGCATGATCGATCCGGATTACGGCGCACGGCTCTCCCGTATCCGCAAGGCCCATGCGGACCACGCCAAGAACGCGCTCACCGTCGTCATGCTGGGCAGCTCCCGCACCTACCACGGGATGGCGTCGGACGAGCTGCACGAGTCTCTGTCCCGAGCATTGGGTCGTCAGGTTTCCGTGGTCAACGCGGGCCTGCCCGGTGCGGGGCCTTTCACGGAGCTTTTTCTTTGGCGCCGCCTGCGGCGGGACGGGGTGCGGCCCGACCTGCTCCTCGTCGAGGTGCTTCCCGGCCTCGTCTCCGATGCGCGAACAGTTCATGATTTGAGCGAGGATCGGATGCCGGCCGACCATCTCCTCTGGTCCGACTTACCGCTGCTGGAACGGTATCAAGCCGGGACGCGGACGTGCCTTCGGCGCGCCGCGATCGTGAGCGAGGCCGCGACGCTCTACACCCACCGTTTCGGCATCCTTCACGCCCTTATGCCATGCCTGTTGTCCGATCATGGCGCGGCGCTTGTCACGCCGCCGGGGCCGTCCTTCATACCGGACGACCCGTCTCCCGACCAGCGAGCCAGGGCGCTGGACTTCGCCCGGCGAGAGTACGTTCCCGCCTTGATCGAGAGCAACCCCGACAGTTCCGCCGGGCGGGTGCTGCACGAGTTGCTGGCGTCGTGCCGGCAGGCGCGGTCCCGGCCGCTGTGGTACTGATGCCGGAAGGCCCGACGTTCCGCAGCTGGTATCCGGCCGGGACGTTGCCGAAGGTCCGTCAGTGGCTGAAGCGGCTCTGCCGCGAGAACGGGGCGGGGTTCGTGGACGCCGAGGAATGGATCGGCGAGGACGACTTCCTCGACTCGCACCACCTTCTCCGGCGCGGCGCTGAGAAGTTCACGGAGCGACTGGGCCGGGAAGCTCTTCCGCCGTTGCTGCGAAGGTAGGGGAACCGACCAGCAAACCGCCGGCCTATCTGGTTCGTCTCAAAGGTGGCGCCCCATGGGGCAACGACATCCGTACACTTTTGCAGACGAAAGGACCAGTCATGCGTCGCGCTATGTTGCTGGCGGCGGGGACGGGCCTGGCGGCCGTCGCCGGCCTGACCGTCTACCTCGCCAAGACCCCCGCCGATCCGCCGAAGTCCAACTATCCCATCGCTCACGCCGCGCCCGCTCCCGATGCGGCCGCCGCCCCGTCGGAAACGTCGGTGCAGCTGCCGATCGGCCAGGTGGTGCTGTTCAGCAGCGGCGTGGGCTACTTCCAGCGCGAGGGCCAAGTCGAGGGCGACGCGCGCGTGGACTTGTCCTTCCCCACGCAGGACATCAACGACCTCCTCAAGAGCATGGTGCTGCGCGATCTCGACGGCGGACACATCGCCGCCGTCAGCTACGACAGCAACGCACCGGTCGAGAAGACCTTGCAATCGTTCGCGGTGAACCTGTCGGCCAACCCGACCTTCGGCCAGATCCTCAACCAGGCCCGCGGCGAGAAGGTCGAGATCGTCCTCCAACAAGCCAACGCGGCGCAGCCCGGAACCCTGACCGGCGCCATCGTCGGCGTCGAGCAGAAGCAGGAAACCGTGGATAAGGCCATCGTCAATGTGGAGCAGCTGAATCTGTGGTGCGCCGACGGCATGCGCTCCGTCAAGCTGTCCGAGTTGCAGCGGGTGCGCTTCCTCAACCCGGTCATGGACAACGAGGTCAGGAAGGCGCTGGAGACGCTGACCCTGTCGCACGACACGCAGAAGAAGGCGGTAAGCCTGAGCTTCGTCGGCGAGGGCAAGCGGAACGTGCGCGTTGGTTACGTGATCGAGAACCCGATCTGGAAGACGAGCTACCGGCTGGTCTTGGGTAAGGAGAAGGAAGACAAGCCGTTCCTGCAGGGCTGGGCCGTGGTCGAGAACGCCACCGACGAAGACTGGAAAGACGTGCGCATGGCCCTGGTGAGCGGCCGGCCCATCAGCTTCCAGATGGACCTCTATACGCCGCTATATGTGCCACGTCCGACGGTAGTGCCCGAACTGTTCGCCTCGCTTCGACCTGTCACCTACAACGGCGCCCTGACTCATGCGCTGGTGTCCGGCGCCTTCGACGGGCGTTCTGGTTTGACTCGCCAACGAGCTAGAGTCGAGGAAACAGAAAGCCTGGCGAAGGATGAGAAAAGCAAGGACGCTCTCGCCTTCGGCGTCCCCCCGCAGAGCGAGGAGTACCGCCGAGAGTTGCAGAAGTCGCTCAGTGATCGGATGGACCTGGACGGAGCCGGCGTATCGACGATGGCGACGGCCACCAAACTCGGCGACTTCTTCCAGTACGCGATCGACAAGCCGGTCACGCTGCCCCGTCAAAAGGCGGCCCTGCTGCCCATCGTGAACAAGGACGTGGAGGGAACGCGCTGCTCCATCTACAACGAGCGCACGCAGGCCAAGTTCTCCCTGCTCGGACTCAAGTTCAAGAACACCTCCGGCCTGCACCTGATGCAGGGGCCTATCACGGTCTTTGAAGGCTCCAATTACGCCGGGGACGCCCGCATCCTCGACATGGAACCGAACGAGGAGCGGCTGATCTCCTACGCCGTGGACCTCGGCGTGGAAGTCAATCCGGTCCCCTCATCGGACAACGGCCGGCTCGTGCAGGTGAAGATCGTCAAGGGCATCCTGCACAGCCAGACCAAGATCCGCGAGACGAAGACGTACACCATCGTCAACCGCAACGACGCCGAGCGGCTGGTCCTGGTCGAGCATCCGGTGCGCAACGACTTCCACCTCACTGACGATACCACGAAGCCCGCCGAGACGGCGAGCGACGTGTATCGCTTCGAGGTGAAGGTGCCCGCCGGCAAGACGGCCACGCAGGTCGTCACCGAGGAGAAGATCCTCAACCAGCAGGTGCAGCTGACCAACAGCAACGACGACCAGATGCGCTTCTTCCTCAACAGCACGATCAGCAGCCCCAAGGTCAAGGACGGCCTCAAGCAGGCGTTGGACCTGCGCTTCGCGCTGGGCAAGACGCAGCGCGATCGGCAGGAATTGGAGCGTCAGCTGAAGGACATCACCGACGATCAGGTCCGCCTCCGGGCTAACCTCAAGGAGATGCCGCCGACGGCGGCGGCCTACAAGCGTTACCTGGACAAGTTCGACGCGCAGGAGACCCAGATCGAGAAGGTCCAGGCCGACATCAAGATGCTGCAAGATACCGAACACCAGCAGCAAAAAGAGTTCGAGGACTTCCTCAACAACTTCTCCGCCGAGTAAGCAGAAAGTAATCGAACCGCCAAGACGCCAAGAACGCCAAGAAGACAAAACTCATTCTTCTCTTGGCGTTCTTGGCGTCTTGGCGGTTCATTCATTCTTGCTTCATCCGGCACGTCGAAGCGGAACCTTCTTCCCTTCGCCGCGGACGGATCGGTAGACGGCCAGGGTGTCGGCGGCGCAGCGGTCCCAGGTGAACGGCCGGGCGACTTCCACCGCGCCGCGCTGCAACTCGGCGATCCAGTCGTCGTCCACCGCGGCACGATGCAGCGCCGCCCGCCAGCCGTCCTCGTCCAGAGCTTCGATCAAGTGGCGCGGGCCCGACGGTTTCGACCAGCGCCCCCGCCGTCGAACACAGCACCGCCCCGCCGCACGCCATCATCTCCAGCGGCGGCAGGCCGAAGCCCTCGTACAAGCTCGGGTAGACGAGAGCGCGGGCGCCGTTCATCACCGCGGCCACGCGCTCTTCCGGCAGGTAGCCGGTGCAGATCACGCCGCGATGACGGGCTTCGTCGTCCAGAAAGGCCGCCACGTCCGCCGAATTCCACCCCCATCCTCCGACCAGCAGCAGCGGGCAGCGCTCGCGCACCTCGCCCGGCAGCTTCACGTAAGGCGCAACAACGTCATCACATTTTTGCGCGGCTCAATGGTGCCGAGGTACAGGAAATACCGCGGCGGCAACCCCAGCAGGCGGAGCGTCGCCTGCACCACTTCCTCCGGCATCGGACCTAATCCCGGACGGACGCCGTTGTAGGTGCGCGTCACCCGGTCGGGGCGTAAGCCGAGCGTATGGATGAGTTCCTGACGGGTAAACTCGGAAACGGCAAGGAAGCGGCAAGCCTGGGCGACGCCCTTATGAAAATGGGCCGCGTACTCGGCGGCGCGGTGGGCGGGGTGCCATTCGGGGTGCAAGAGCGCCGACAGATCGTGAACCGTCACCACGGTCGGCAGGTCGGAAGGGAGCGGGATGTTGTTGGGTTCGTGATAGAGGTCGCACCCCGCACCACGGAGGCGGAGATGGAGCGCGAGGACGGTACGTCCCAGCGAACGGGCCTGGCCCACGCACCACGCCCGCCAGCCGCGGGAAGGTGGGTCGGCCGGTGATGCGCCGGCCAGGCCCTTCGATTCCCGTTGCAACACCGACCGCAAACGCCGGCCGAGTGCATGCGTCCTTGTCAGCCACGAGCCGGGAAAGCTCTCGATCCGGTCGCCGGCCGCCCGGACGCGCAGGGCTTGCATCAGCTGGGCAGTGTAATGACCGATTCCGGTCTTCGCCCCTCCCGCCCACAGGTCATTGACCAGCACCCGCATAGGCCCCGCTGAATCCGAGCCGCAACCTGAATCCAAGCCGCAACCGTCAGGGAGCGGTTGTCGCCAAAACCGCTCCCTGACGGTCGCGGCTCCGACGGAACTCAGGCGACGATGCGTAACGGCACCGGTCGGGCGCCCGACAGAGCGGCGAGGTCAGCGTCCACCATCATCTTGACCAGTCGCTCGAACGGCACTTCCAACCGCCAGCCCAGCCGGGACTGCGCCTTGGACGGGTCGGCCAGCAGCAGGTCCACCTCGGCCGGCCGGTAGAAGCGCGGATCCTGCACCACGTAACGGCGCCAGTCGAGGCCGACGTGGCCGAACGCGATCGCCACGAACTCCTCGACGCTGTGCGTCTCGCCGGTGCCGATGACGTAGTCGTCCGGCTCGTCCTGCTGCAGCATCAGCCACATGGCGCGAACGTAATCGCCGGCGAAGCCCCAGTCGCGCTTGGCCTCCAGGTTGCCCAGCCGCAGCTCGTTCGCCAGGCCGAGCTTGATGCGGGCCACGCCGTCCGTGATCTTGCGCGTCACGAACTCCAGGCCGCGCCGCGGCGACTCGTGGTTGAACAGGATGCCGGAGCAGGCGAACAGGTCGTAGCTCTCGCGGTAGTTGACGGTGAGGAAATGGCCGTAGACCTTGGCCACGCCGTAGGGCGAGCGCGGGTGGAACGGCGTCGCCTCGCGCTGCGGCGTCTCGCGGACCTTGCCGAACATCTCGCTGCTGGAGGCCTGGTAGAAGCGGGCCTTGGGGCACACCTGGCGGAGGGCGTCGAGCAGCCGGGTCACGCCGAGGGCGGTGAACTCGGCCGTCAGCACCGGCTGCTGCCAGCTGGTCGGCACGAACGACATGGCGGCGAGGTTGTACACCTCGTCGGGGACGACCTCGCGGAGGACGGCGGCCAGCGAGGTCTGGTCGAGCAGGTCGGCCTGGAACAGTTCGAGTCGGCCGCGCAGGTGTTCGATGCGCGAGAAGTTCTCGGTGCTGGAGCGGCGGACGATGCCGCAGACGCGATAGCCCTGGGTGAGCAGCAAGCTCGGCCAGGTAGCTGCCGTCCTGGCCCGTGATTCCCGTAATGAGTGCGGTCTTGGTCATGTGCGCCGTCCTTGGCTGGGGCCGAAATCGGAATCGCAAATTTCGAGTGGCGGCGATATAGCAACGCCGCCTTGGGGCGTCAAGGCCGCCGCGCTGATCCGGCGGTCGCCCTTCCACTCCATAGTCTATGCGAAGCGGCGAACCGGCAGAAGGCCAACCCGATCCGCCGAGGACCATCCGACATGCCAACCCGCATCTTTTTGCTGCGCCACGGCGAAACCGCCGAGCCGCTGGTCTTCCACGGCGCCGAGTCGGACGTCGGCCTGAGCGAGCGCGGCCGTCGGCAGGCCGAGGCGGCGGCGGCCGCCCTGGCGCCGTTCGGGCCGGTGCAGATCACGTCGTCCGCCATGCTCCGCGCCCGCGACACGGCGGCGCCGATCGCCCGCGCCTGCGGCCTGGCGCTGCGCGTCGAACCCGATCTGCATGAGCGGGCCGTCGGCGCCCTCAGCGGCACGCCCACCAACGGCTCCGATGGCGTTTGGCCGGACACTCTGGGGCGGTGGATCGAGGGCGACACCGGCTACGCCCCGCCCGGCGCCGAGTCGTTCGACGCCATCCGCGACCGGGTAAGACCGATTTGGGAGCGTCTGACCGCGGAGCGATCGGACCAGACGCAGGTGATTGTGGCTCATGGCGTGGTGTGCAAGGTGCTGCTGGTGACGCTGCTGCCGGGCGTCGGCGTGTGCGACTGGCGGCGGCTGGGGCCGATTCATAACGTCGGCGTTACGGAGCTGGTGGGGGAAGGCGTGGTATGGCGCGGTGCGCGTGAACGTACCGCCGGCGGAGCTGACGGCGGAGTGATTGGCGTTCAACGCTTCTCCACCGTGGCCACCTCGTAGCACGCCGCTTCCCGGTCGTTGCGCAGGAAGAGCCGGTTGCCGGCCAGAGCGGGGTTGTTCCACGTCTTGCTCGTGAAGGCGTGCAGCGCGCCGAGCTTGTGATACCCGGACGGGTCGGCCTTCACCAGCGCCACGTCGCCGTGTTCGGCCTGGACGATCAGCAGATCCTCGACGAGCAACACCTGGCCGTAGCCGAAGTGGTCGGGGGAAAACTTGTCCCTCGGGCCTTGCCAGACCTCCTGCCCGTCTCTGTCCAGGTCGATGCACGTCAGATTGCCGTCGTTCAGGCCGTAAGCGAAATGATCGCGGACCACGGCGGTCGAGAAATTGGTCGCCAGGTGGTTCGCGGTCCAGACCTCCTCGTCGCTCCAGTGGTCGCCGTCGCGCTTCACCTGGAGCAAGACCGCGGGCACGCCATAGTCGGTGGTCAAGAGCAGCCGGTCGCCGGTCCAGACCACCGGCTGCGACGCCTTGGCCGGGGAGGAGCGCCAACGGTACTCCCAAAGCACCTTCCCGTCGGCCGGGTCGTGACTGGTCACCGTTTTGTCATTGAGGTTGACGATTTGCGACTTGCCGGACAGGGTCGCCAGCATCGGCGAGGAATAGCTGGCGGCGTCCGACCCGCCGACCCACTTCCGCTCGCCGCTGTCCACGTCGTAAGCGGCCAGGCTCCCGCCCGCGCCGCCCGATCCGAGACTGGTGACGACCAGCCCAAGGGACTCAACCACAAGCGGCGAAGCACTCACGCCCCAGTTAAGGTTGCTTTCCGCGGATTCCTTGAGCGTGTCGCGCGACCAGATCGGCTTGCCGGTGGAGGCGTCGAGGCAATCGAGAATGCCGGTGGCTCCGTGGGCGAAGACCTTGCCGCCGGCGATGGTCGGCGTGGCCCGCGGCCCGTCGCCGCCCTGCCATTGACTGAACCGCACCGTGTTGCCGTGCGCCCAAACCACTTCGCCCGTGCCGCGGTCCCGTGCGACGACCAGTTCCTGGTCCCCGCGCTGTTCCTGGGAAACGGCCAGATCGCCGGCCACGGCGAAGGAACTCCAGCCGGCGCCGATCTGCTGACGCCAAACTTCTCGCGGTGGGTGGGCTACCCAGTCCGGGTCCAGGTAGACGCCGTGTACGGTTGCATCCCGTTGCGGCCCCAGAAACTGGGGGAAATCCCCGGGACGGATCGTCGCGTCACGTCCGGTTTGCAGAGTGCTGTTGGCGAGTCGAGGCAGCGCCGCGTCAGGAGGCGCGTCCCAGACGAAGACGAACTGGAACGACATGTCGCCGTAGCTGCCCCGCACTCGCACGACTGCAATCACCACGGCCAGCGCGAGGAATCCGACGCCGCCGAGCAGGCACTTGGTCCGCCAAGACAGACCGGTGAAGAACACATACCACACCGCCAGCAGGAAGACGGTCGCCGCGCAGGCCGCCTGAAAGGCGAAGTTGCGGATCGGCTCGAGGAACAGGCTCGTGAACCAGAAGAAGACCGCCGCCCCGCCGAACACCAGCAAGATCGCGGCCGGCATCCACCATCGCCATTTGCGGCGCAGCGGCGCGGCCGGGCGAGCGGCGGGGTTCATCCCCGCCGTTTCGGTCGGCTGAGTGGTTATGCCAGGCTCGGGCCTGTCGCCTTCGATACGGTCGGTGATCTGGTTTTCGTCCATCATTCGGCGTCTCGCGGGTGATTCCGTTCCATTGATTTATGGCTAGAGGCGCACCGCGAGCTTGTCAAGGGCGGCGAAAGGAGGCCTCGTGGGGACTGGAGGATGTACAACTTAGGAGCGAAGAAATGACGAGGCGCACGGTCAGGGGACGTTTCTCGCCTTTTCGAGGCGATCCTTCGCTTGCTGGAGAACTCCCGTTCACGCTTCGCCAGGTTCTTGTTTTGTAAGAAAGCGTCCAGCGCGGGAACCGCGTCCGTTGCGGCGGGACCAAGTTCGGCCAAGGCTCGGCTTAGCTGCTCGCGGTCTTCCGGTGTGCAATCCGGTTCGTTCAGTTTCGCCACCAGGATCGGCACGACCGACTTGCGGACCTCCTCCACGGGTTGATGGGCGAGGCGCTCGCAGAGCGTGGCCGCGCTCCGCTGGACGACCTCCCTCTTCGGCGCTTTGTCGGCGCCGGCGACTTTCGGCGCGGGCTGACCCACCACCTGTGTGGGAGCGACGGCTTCGTTCATGTTGAGAGCGGTCTGGTAGACCGTGCCCAGGTCGCGGCGGGTCTGAACGGTCGGCTCGGCGTCCGGCCCGAGTTTCCATTCGCGGACGTTGTACGCCAGCTGGTAGGAGAACGCCGCCAGGTCGAGGTCGCCGTGGCGTTGATAGCTCTCGGCCGCAACCGCGCAGCCGTCGGCGAATATGACCGCCACATGATCGAGTGGGGCAGCTGATTGGGCAGCAGTGTGGGCGTCCTGGACGGCGAAACGCAGCTCGCTGCCTGGTTCAGAGCCGCCCGGCCCGAGCGGCAGGTGTGACGCCACTGGACTCGAGGGAAAGTCCGATGTCGTCACGGTCGCCAGGTTGCCCCGCGGGAACGACATGGACGGACCAGATCCCCCGGAAAGGACCGTGTATCCGAGGCCGAGCAGCAGGCAGGCGGCCGCGGCGACGGCCGACCACTGGCGCCAGCGGCGGCGGATCGTGTTCGCAGCAGGTTTGGCAGCGGAGAAGGGCAGGACGGAAGGACGGGTCGGCTCAGGGGCGGCGGCTTCGCAGTCGCGGATCACGTCGCTAACTAGATCGGTCAGTTTGCGCAACTCGGGGTGGCTTCCCAGCTCCTGTTCGATCCTTCGGCGTTCTTCCGAGGTCACGTCGCCGGCCAGGTAGCGTCCCAGCGTGGCGTTATCGACATCGCCCCATGCCTGCTGCTGCGCCTCGCGGCAGGCCCGCAACTCGGAAGCCACCCGATCCCAGGGACCGAAGTCGGTTGCCATGATTCTCTGCCCGTGTATAGATGCGGCGAACGCCACTGTTCGTTCCTGGACATCTTGTACAGACGGTCAGGAGGCCGCCACGTGCAACGAAAAGGCAATCGATTCACCCACCGGCACGACGTTCGGGCTGAATCGCAGGCCGGTTGTTCGGGAAATTCGGATTGTTCCGTCCGCGACGGCGGACTATGATCCCGATGATTGCGGCTCGTCCCCTCGGCGGGGCGGAGGCTCCTTTCAGGGAAGAAAGGCCGGAACCCTCGTGCAAGTCACCGTTAACGACCTGGCGGTGCTGGTGAACGGGCAAGTGCATGGCGACGGCGGACGAATCATCTGCGCCGCCAAACCTGTGCCGGAAGCCGGTCCCCAGGATCTGACCTTCGTGGAGAACGAGCGCAACGCCCGCCTTCTCAAGGCCTGCCGGGCCGCGGCAGTTGTCGCCCCGGCCCCCCTGGCCGCCCGCATGGCGGAATTCCTCGGCGCATCGGAACGAGCGTTCACGCTTGTGGAAGTACACGACGCCCTCGCCGCCTTCGTCGTCATCATGCAACGACTGCACGGCCGGCCTGAACCGCCGCCGCATGGCATCGACCCGCGCGCGTTCGTCCACCCATCAGCCGCGATCGGAGCGGACGCCAGCGTGTACCCGTTCGCCTCGGTTGGCGAGGGCAGCACGATTGGCGCCCGTTGTCGCCTTTTCAGTGGGACGTCCATCGGCCGTAATTGCCGACTCGGCGACGACGTGACAGTGCATCCAAACGCGGTGCTGTACGACGATACGGTCCTGGGCGACCGGGTCATCGTTCACGCCAACGCCGTGATCGGGGCCGACGGCTTCGGCTACCGGATGCAGGACGGCCGGCATCTGAAAACGCCGCAATTCGGCTGCGTCGAGGTGGGCGACGACGTGGAGATCGGCGCCGGGACCACGATCGACCGCGGCACGTTTCAGGCAACGCGCATCGGGGCCGGCACGAAGATCGACAACCTCGTTCAGATCGGCCACAACTGCCAGATCGGCCGGCACAACCTGTTCGTCAGCCAGGTGGGCGTCGCCGGCTCGTGCAGCACCGGCGATTACGTAGTGCTGGCCGGCCAGGTGGGCGTGGCCGACCACGTCCACCTCGGCGACCGCGCTCTGATCGGCGCCCAGTCGGGCGTGCCGAGCGACGTGGCGGCCGGCGTTCGCGTGCTCGGAACACCGGCCCGACCGCAGGGCGACCAGAAACGCATCCTGCTCAGTCTCGACCGTCTGCCGGCGCTGTGCCGCGACGTGCGGCGGCTGAAGCGGCAGCTGGGCGTGCCGGACGAGGATTGAGTGAGGAGTGAGGAGTGAGGAGTGAGGAGTGAGGAGAAAAGACAAGCCGGCGGGACCGCTCTTTTCTCCTCACTCCTCACTCCTCACTCCTCACTCCTCACTCCTCACTACGAGGAAGCCGTGCCCAAGGGGAGTGAGACGCCGCCCGTGGGACTGCTGGCCGGCAGCGGCCGATTCCCGATCGCGTTCGCGGCCAAGGCCCGCGACGTCGGTCTGCCGGTCGTGTGCGTAGCGCTCGGCGGCATCGCGGCGGACGAGCTGCGCCCCTGGTCCACCGCTTTCACTGGACGCACCCCACCCGCATCGGCCGGATGATCCGGCTCTTCAAGCGCGAGGGCGTCCGCCAGCTGGTCATGGCCGGCAAGGTGCCCAAGGCCGATCTGATGCACCGGCCCTGGAAGGTGTTCACCTTACTGCCCGACCTGCGCACGCTCCGCTGGTGGTATTTCGGCCGGCGCCGCGACAACCGCGACGACTCAATATTGCTATCCGTTATTGATGAATTTGCCGCCGACGGTCTTCGCTTCGAGTCGGCGCTGACCCTTTGCCCGGAGCTGCTCGTGCGTCCCGGCGTTCTCACTCGACGCGCCCCCACGGCCGGCGAAGAAACGGACATCGCCTTCGGCTGGGGCCTGGCCCGTGAAATGGGCCGGCTCGATGTGGGCCAGAGCGTGGCCGTCAAGGAACGGGCGGTCCTGGCCGTCGAGGCCATCGAGGGCACCGACCGCGCCATCCTCCGCGCCGGCGAGCTGTGCCGCGCCGGCGGCTTCACGGTCGTCAAGGTCGCCAAGCCGCAGCAGGACCTGCGCTTCGACGTGCCGACCGTCGGCCGCACCACGATCGAGACGCTGCACCAGGCCGGCGGCCGCGTCCTCGCCGTCGAGGCCGATCGGACGATATTCCTGGACCGGGCCGAAACCGTCGCGCTGGCGGATCGCTACGGCTTGACCATCGTGGCGCTCCACGGCGAGCGGCCGGCGTGAGCCGGCTGATCCCGCCTCATCAGCCGGCTCACGCCGGCCGCTCGCCGTCTCCGCGATTTGATTGGAGCCGCCCCCGCCCGCTCTCTATAATCGAAGAAATGTCCGGCCGCACCCAATCCGGCTGGAAACCTCCTATAATTATTGGTGTTGCGTTTCGCTCCCGGCCGTCGATCGACGGCTCGAATTTTGGGATGCGGGCGCGAGCAGATCGGACCCTCCGCTCATGGGCACGATGAGGTTTACGCTTCCGAGCGGGATGACGACCGACGCGGCGCGGGAGTTGGAACGCGCCTGCATGGTCGGCGGCCCGGACAACATGCCCTGGCCGACCGACCTCCGCATCACGCCCAGCGTCATGACGGCGACCCGCGGCGTGGACGAAAGCGGCTATCTCATCGCCCCGTGGCCGATCCCCGGCGCCGGTCATCTGATGGGCGCGACGGCCACGCTGATGGAGCGGCCGAACCCCTATCGGCTGCTGATCGAGCTGGCCCGCGGCAAGGTGAACCAGCTTCGCGGTCAGGCCTCCGACTGGCAGATGGGCGGCCTCCAGGTCCCCGCCGACCTACAACAGGAAATCCGTGAGGCCGCCGCCGCCTTCGGCCGGTCCATCACCCAGGCCAACGCCGACGACTCCAACCGCGACGCCCAGGCCTCCCTGGAAGCCGCCTACCGGGCCGCCGACCGCCTCGTCCATACTTATGTCGAACAGGTCTTCCTCATCCGCCGCCAGCGCCAGCCGCGCCTCGAATCGACGCTGGGCGTCCGCGTCGGCCGGGCGCCGCCCTCCGCCGAGACGACCGCGCTCATCAAGGGCGTCTTCAACGCCGTCCATCTGCCGCTGTCGTGGAACCTCGTCGAGAACGAGGAAGCCACCTACGACTGGCAGCCGCACGACGCCCTGCTGACCTGGGCCGAGGCGAACGGCCTGCCGGTCGCGGCGGGGCCGCTCATCGACTTTTCGTCGCCGCAGCTGCCGGCCTGGCTGTGGCTGTGGGAGCGCGACCTGCCGAACATGGCCGGCTTCATGTGCAAGTTCGTGGAGTCGGCCGTCCGCCGTTACCGCCATCGCATCCGCCGCTGGCAGCTGACCGCCGCCAGTAATTCCGCCTCGCTTTTGTCTCTGACCGAAGACGAGCTGCTCGGCCTGACCTACCGCCTGGCCGAGGCCGCCCGTCAGGTGGATCCGACGCTGGAGATCGTCGTCGGCCTCGCCCAGCCGTGGGGCGAGTACATGGCGTCGGCCGAGCGCACTCACTCGCCCTTCGTCTTCGCCGACACCCTGATCCGTTCCGGCATGAACCTGGCCGCGCTGGACGTGGAGCTGGTCATGGGGCCGACGCCGCGCGGCAGCTACTGCCGCGACCTGTTGGAGACCTCCCGGCTGCTCGACCTGTACGCCCTGCTCGGCGTGCCGTTGCGGGTGACGCTGGGCTATCCCAGCTCGGTCGGCCCCGACATGGACTCCGACCCGGAGATGCAGGTCAACGCCGGCCGCTGGCGCGACGGCTACACGCCGGCGAAGCAGGCCGAGTGGGCGGCCGCCTTCGCGCCGCTGGTTCTGTGTAAGCCCTACGTTCAAGGGATGGTATGGGCGCACCTGTCCGACGCCGAACCGCACCAGTTCCCGCACTGCGGCCTCCTCGACGTTCAGGGCGCCGTCAAACCGACCACGCAGAAACTCCGGGAATTCCGCGAAAGGGTGCTGAAATAAATGTCGGAGCCGCGACCGTCAGGGAGCGGGGGACGGTGCAACGACGGCGCTCCGCTCCCTGACGGTCGCGGCTCCGACCCCACTCTCCCATCCCGACAGCCTCTTTTGAGGATTCATCCCCATGCGCCTGCCGACCTGGATTTCATCCCCCTTCCGGAAAACGGCCGTGGTCCTCGCCGCGGCCGTCGTCGTTATGCTGCTCCTCGCGGCTTCCCCCGTCCCACGGGAACGTTTGTCCCCGGATGGGATCGAAGGGACGCTCCTGTTGTGCGGCGCCAAACCGCCGGATCGTGCGCTCGACCTCTTTTGTGAGGAGGCGGGACAGGAGAAAGCATCTCTCGCGATCCTGATAGGGGACAGGCCGAACCGGGACGCCGCGGACAAACTGGCCGCCGCGCTGAAGGCGCGCAAGCCGGCGTCGGTCGTCGTGCTGGATGCGGATACAAAAGCCCCAAAAATGCTGGAGGCGCTGCGAGGCGCGACGGGCGTATGGGTCCTGGGTGGGGTGGACTCGGCGGCCGGTAAGGAACTGCCCGCCGCGATGAAGCGGGGGATCGTCGCGGCTTCCGGTTCCGCGACGAGGGATGTATCGGACCTGCTGCCCGGCGCTGTAATCGACCCGGATTTTGCCGGCGGGGGCCCGGAGAAGCTGTTTGCAGCGCTCGACAAGAGTCCCGGCGCGTTCGGCGTCGGCCTCGGCGAAGGAGCAGCCCTGCGGATCCGCGGCCGGGAGATGAACGCGGTCGGCGACGGCGCCGTGACTATCCTCCTGGCCAAATCGTCCATGAAGCCCCGGCGCGTCCTGGAAATCACGGAGAAAGCGCCGTCCGATTACACGATGCTGTGCCGTGCGGCCATCGCCCGCGCCGGCGCTCCGTTCCCGCCGATAGAGCCGAGGACGCCGGAGATCCCGAAGGGAGCGTTGGTCATCGTCGGCGGCGGTGGGATGCCGACCGACGTGACGAAGAAGTTCATCGACCTGGCCGGCGGCCCGGACGCGCTGATCGTGGTGCTGCCGACCGCAAGCCCCGGCGCGTCGGGCGACGAGGGCGGCTTCTTCAAGGCGCGGGAGCCAGGAACGTCGTCTCGCTGCCGGCCGTGAAACTGGCGGAGGTGGAAGACCCGAAAAATCTGGAAGTGCTGAAGAAGGCCGACGCCATCTGGTTCGGCGGCGGCCGGCAGTGGCATTTCGTGGACGCCTATGAGGGGACGAAGGCGGAGGAACTGTTCCGCGGCGTGCTGCGTCGCGGCGGCGTGATCGGCGGCAGCTCCGCCGGCGCGACCATCCAGGGCGACTACCTCTGTCGCGGCAGTCCGCTGAACAACACCGACGAGATGTGCGAGGGCTACGAGCGCGGTTTCGGTTTCCTACCGGGCGTCGCCATCGACCAGCACTTTTCGCAGCGTCATCGCTTTGCGGACATGACCTCTCTGATGAAGGCGTATCCGCAGCTGCTGGGGATCGGCCTGGACGAGGCGACGGCGATCGTGGTTCGGGGACACGAAGCGGCGGTGATGGGCAAGGGGGTCGCCCACTTCTACGACGGCGGCAAGCCAGCGGCGGAAGATCAGCCCGATTACGACTCCGTGAAGGCGGGAGGACGGTACGACCTGAAGGGCGCAAGGTGCTCGATCCTGGTTAGGATTCGTCCAAAAAAGTTCCCCCGTTCAGCCGCGACCCGGAGGGGAGCGCGTCTCCAACGCGCTCCCCTCCGGGTCGCGGCTGAACGATATTCCTGAACGATTCCTTAATGTCCGTTCGGCCCCCATGGGCCGGGCGGCGGCGGCGCTCCCTCTTCGACGACCGTACCGCACGCCGGCGCAGCGGCCGGAATCGCACACGGTATCTGCGGCCGCGAGCCGCACGGGCAGGTTTGCTTGTGGCACAGGTCATCCCAGAAGCTGCGCGACGGCACGTAGACGCGGTCGCCGGTCGTGATCTGGTAATTGGTCGAGGTGTCGCCGAGCTGAACGATCTCGCTCCAGCAGACCGGCAGCACGACGCGGCACGAATCGGGCGGCGTCGGCCGGTCCAGGACGATTTTGTCGCGCGCGGCCCGGTCGGTCAGGCCGCCGGCCGCCAGGATCGCGTCCAGGACCGTCTCGCGGCCGCTGAGCTGGTAGGCGCCGGGAGCGTTGACTTCGCCGAGGACGTAATAGACCTTGCTGGCCCGCGTGACCACGCGCACGGTCAAGGGGCCGGCGTCCTTGGTCTGGGCCTCGACCTGGCCCTTGACCGCCGCCTCGATCTCCTCGACCGTCTTGCCCACCACCTGGAGACGGCCGTACTTGCCCAGCTCGATCGTGCCGTCGGGCATCACCGGCTGGTCGCCCGGGAGGTGGGCCGGCGATTCCACGTCGGCCGGCTGCACCAGCAGAACGTCGCCCGGCTCGACCACGTACGCCGGCTGGACGCGCTTGTCCAGCTCACGCGGTACGGCCGCCGGCACCGGGGCGACCTGGCGCATTTCGTTGGCCGAGTCGAGCAGCTTGTGGGTGGGATTGAAGGAGGAGAACGGGCTGCCCGGCCCGCCGGTGCATCCGGCGAGAAGACACGCCAACCCGGCCAGCGTCCGGGCCCAGGAGCGGGGGCGGCGGTCGCCATCGGCGGTATCGTGACGGAGCATGGCACGGTCCCTACCTTAGTCCGTGGTCCGAAGCGAGGATTACACGTTTTGCCTCTACGGATGATGGACCACGGACTAGATCGGCCCGCGGAAACGCGGAACTGTAACGGAAGCGCCGGACTCGCGGGCTGGCGCCAAGGAAAATGCGGATCGACATGCAAACTCTCACTGAGGAATTCGTCAAGGCGCAACGCCGTCTCTCCCGCCGCGACCCCGCCCTTCGGCGCGTCATCCGGGCCGTCGGCGCCTGCACCTTGCAACCGAACCCCAACGGTTTCGACATTCTGGCGCGGGCCATCGTGTCGCAAATGATCTCGACGAAAGCGGCCGTCGCCATCTCCGCCCGACTGGAGCGGGAGCTGGCTCCCGCCGGCCTGACGCCCGCCGGCGTCCTCGCCGCCTCGGAGGAGAAGCTGCGCGGCGCCGGCCTGTCGCGCTCCAAGGCCCTGGCCCTGCACGACCTCGCCGGCCGCGTGCAGGGCGGCTTGCTGCCGCTGCACGACCTGCCGCGTCTGCCGGATGAGGAGGTCGTCGCCCTGTTGACGGCCGTGCGCGGCATCGGCGTCTGGACCGCGGAAATGTTCCTGATCTTCTGCCTGGGCCGGCTGGACGTGCTGCCGGTGGGCGATTTCGGTCTGCGGGCGGGCGTTATGGAGACGTACGGCCTCCCGGAAATCCCCAAGGCCGCCGCCCTGCGCGAACGCGGCGAGGCGTGGCGGCCGTACCGCTCCGTGGCGACGTGGTACTTCTGGAAGAGCCGGGGGTTTGTGCCGCAGTCGGAGTGAGGGGTGACCAGCCCCAAGCGCCAGCGAGGGTTTGACCGAAATCCCTCGCTGGCGCTTGGGGCTGGTGCTTGCACGATGTCAGCGGGCGGAGAATCCCGGATCGATCTTGCGGCGGAGGGCGTCGGGGTTCTTGTCCCAGATGGGCTGGAAGACCTCTTCTTTCTTGCGGTGCTTGCTCAGTGCCTGGCTCAGCGGCAGCATGGCCCGGCAATACTCGCGGAAGGCGCCGATCAGGTCTTGCCCCTGAAGCAGCTCCTTGGCGCGCTCGTGGTGTTCGTGGTACACGGGCATGTCCGGCTCCCAGTGGTTTTCCTCGGCCTGCTGCTTGAGGATCTCCACGGCCCGCGCCAGGCGGTCGATCAGCGGCAAGTCTCGATCCGGCAGGCGGCGCGGCGGTGGACGCGCGGCGGCGACGACGGCTCTTCTGCCTCCGTTTGCTGCTTCTGTTCCTTTCGGTAATGCAGTCCCAGGCCGACCAGGCCGGCGACGATGGCGACGGCCGCCAGCAGGAAGACGAGCAACCCTCCAGGCACGCTGTTGAAGTGCATGGCGGCGGCGCCGAACGCCAGCAGCGCCCCGCCGGCCAGCGCGAGCAGCCACCACGCCGGTCGTGGAAGCCTCCGCGACTTCGGCGCCGCCGCCCTGGCGATTCCGTTGGCGTCCGGGCCGTGCGGGATGCGAACGACGAGCGCGGTGATGTTGTCGGGGCCGCCGCGCAGGTTCGCCAGATCGACCAGGAATCGGCACGCCTCCGCCGGGGGCAGGGCCGTCGCCACCGCCCCCATTTCCGGGTCGGTGACCTGACCGCTCAGGCCGTCGCTGCACAGCAGGAACACGTCGCCCGCCTCGACGGTGTGCGGCCCCTCCACGTCGATCTTCGACCAACGGCTCGGGGCCGAGGCAGCGGTGGATGACGTTGCTGGGAATGTCCTGGACCTCGTCGGGGTCCATGTGCTTGATGCGGGCGTATTCCCAGAGCAGGCTGTGGTCGTAGCTGAGCTGTTCGATCCAGCCGTCGCGGATGCGGTAGACGCGGCTGTCGCCGACGTGGCTGACCCAGGCGCCTTCGGGGCGGATCAGCAGGGCGGTGGTGGTGGTGCCCATGCCCTCGAATTCGCGGTTGGCCTGGCCGCAGGCGTGGATGTGGGCGTTGGCCTCGATGAAGGCCTTGCGGAGGGCGGCGCCGGGCGGGTTCTGCTGGGCGTGCTTGAAGAAGGTGTGCGGGATGACGCCGGCCGCCTGTTCGCTGGCCTTCTCGCCGACCGCGTGGGCGCCCATGCCGTCGGCCACGAGGAACAGGTGGCCGCGCTGCCGCCACTGGGCGTCGTCGGACGGCAAGCTGCACGGCCAGGTTGTCCTGGTTGTGGCTGCGGCGGACGCCCACGTCGGTCAGGCTGGCGTATTCGATCTGATCGAATCGATTCACCGGAAAACACCCCGGACGCCTCGCTTGCGTTCCTTGCCTGTATGCTACACAGGCGCCCAGGCGTTGCATAGGGAATCCCCGGTCCCGCTTGACGGCCAAGCTCGTGCATGGTACACCCCCGCCCTTCCCAAGCGAACCGGCCGACGCGCCGGCGGCGCAAGCCTGGCACACGGACGGGGCCTGCTCCGGCAGGTTGCAGGACATGAAGCGGAACTTCTGGCTGGGAGCGCTGCTGGTCGTCGGGGCTTTGTCCACGGGCTGCGTGGACCAGCGCTACCTGATCACCTCCGACCCGCCCGGCGCGATGGTGTTCCGCAACGGCACGCCGATCGGCCCGACGCCGGTGGACGACCAGTTCGTCTATTACGGCAACTATCATTTCACGCTGGTCAAGGACGGCTACGAGACGCTGCAGGCCGATCAGGACATCCCCGCGCCGTGGTACGAGTACCCGCCGCTGGATTTCGTGAACGAGGTGCTCAATCCGTTCAAGCTGCACGATGTTCAGGCGTTCCATTTCCAGATGCGGAAGGCCGAGCCGCCGAACAAGGAAGACTTGCGGCGACGGGGCGATGAGCTGCGGAGCCGCGGCAAGAGCCTGATCCCCCAGGACGGATCGTCTCCGCCGCCGCCTCCACCGCCCCCGCTGGGGCCGCCGATCCCATCGACGCCAGGGAACCCGTAGGCGCAACCTGGAGAATCGACCGGCTCGAATCGTGAGCGTGGGACGGACGACCCGCGCTTACGATTCGGGCTGTTTCGGCTTTTGCGATCCCATAACCGTTCCACCTCCCCTCCCGCTTTTTTCATTGCCAACCGACCGCCGACCGGCGACGATTGCTTGGTCGAGAAGATCGCCACAACAACACGAAGAAAACGAACAAGACGATCTCAAGGCCATTCACCACGAGGCGGAACATGAAACGTTTTGACCACCTTTTGCTTTCTTCTTTGTGTCTTTTGGTCGGATATTTCGTCCCTGCCAGGGCGGAGGACGAAGGCCGGTCGAAGGTCCGCATTCTCTACGATTTCGAGGATCCCTCGGATTTGTCGAGGCTGATGAAGCGCTCAGAGAACGTGACACTCACCACGGCGGAGGGCGGAGGCGTCACGCACGGCGCCCGCTGCGCCGTCTGACGGCCCGCAAGGGCGCCGATTACGCCGCCCTCATCCTCGACGACGACGCGATCAAGAACTGGGGCGACTACGACTATTTCGCCATCGACGTGACCCTCGACGACGACCACCCCTACGCCCTGGCGCTGGAGCTGTGGGACGGCGCCAGCAAGAACTACGCCACGCGCTGCACCTATGAAAATGTGACCACGCGGCCAGGCCGACAGACCCTGCTTTATCCCATCGCCCACGCCCGCCGCAACGCCAAGGAGGGTCTGAGTTGGGGCGAGCTGGAACCGAAGGACAAGATCGACCGCGACGGCCTGACGCAGGTGAAACTGTTCCTGACGCCGCTGCCGGATCGCGATGCCGTGATGTGGATCGACAATATCCGATTGATGCAGGAGGACGCCGCGAAGCCGAAGCTGTCCGTACCGCTGCCGGCCGGCGCCCTCGCCTACAAGTTCGGCGGCGCCGGCTCGAAAGCCCCTGGCTTCACGCTGGTCACGCCGGAGACGGTCTTCCCCGGCGCGGCGAATTGCGGCTTCGTGGATCCGAAAAACCTCAAAGCGGGCGGCGAGGGCTGGCCGGACGGTCTGAGCGGGACGTTCGTGCTGCCGCCGGAGGACGGCCGCCTGGAGTTCCGCGCCCGCGTTCCAAACGGCGACTACCTCGTCTGGCTCTGCGCCGGCCCCGTCGTTCCCAAGGAATTCGCAGACCGCCATTATCTTCTTCGAGCCGGCGGCGAGACGCTCTTCGACGACCTGCCGGCCCCGTACCAGTTCTACAGCCGCAAGTACCTCTACCGCTTCCTCGACACGCGCTACTCCGAAAAACCCCATGCCCTGTGGACGAACTACATCGACCGGATGTATCCGGTCCACACGCCGCGCGTGAAGGTCGCGGACGGCGTGTTCACGCTGGAAGCCGAGAATTTCTTCGTCAGCGCCGTGGTCCTGGTCCCCGCCGCGTCGAAGGACGCCTTCGACAAGTTCGCGGAGACGACTCGGTGGCTGCGCATCGAAGCGTTCGAGAAGACGCTGCGGCCGTTGCCCGGCAAGAAGCCGCGGCCGCAGCCCGGCGACGGGCCGTTTCTCATCTACGAGCCGGACTTCGCCGCGGAAATCAAGCCCTGGACGGGGCCGACGACCGAGGAGCGCAACGCACCGCCGCTCAAGGGCGCCGGAGCGCGCGGCCAGACGGCGACGCTGCGGCTCGCGGTCGTTCCCTTCACGGACCTCGGCAAGTGTACTTTAGAGGCGTCGGCGCTGAAGGGGCCGGCCGAGATCGCCGCGAACCGTCTGGCGATCTACTCCCAGAACTACCGCTACGACGGCGACAACCTCTCCGAGATGGCGCTGACGCCGTCGCCGTCGCTGGACGTCGAGCAGGGCGTCACGCAATGCTTCTGGCTCACGTTGGACGTGCCGCAAAAGGCCGAAGCGGGAGTGTACAAGGGTGAAGTGACGTTTCGATCCGGCAAGGGCGACGCCGTGCGCGTGCCGCTGGAGTTCGAGGTCTACCCGTTCGCGCTGGAGTCGGTGTTGCCGGTTTCGTTCGGCATGTACTACCAGCCGCGCCGTGAGCCGGGCCTGGCGCCGGACGTGCAGCGCCGGCTAGTCAAGGAGCAATATCAGTGGATGCGCGAGATCGGCTTCACCGCCGTCCCGGTCGGATCGGCCGAGGTGACGGGGCTGAAGGACGGGACGGTGCAGCTGGAGTTCGACCCGACGCTCTATGACCTGGCGCGGGAGGCCGGCATGGGCCGGGACCCGAAACAATACCTCATGGGCGACGCGCTGAACGTCGGCCGCGGCATCGGCCATCGGCTCATCGGTCAGGACGGCGGCCTCCAGATCGACCGCAATCCCGGCCTGGAGCTGCGCCAGCCGGGCTTCGCCGGATACTTCGTCAACGCCATGCGCCAGGAGCGCGACTTCATCCGCCGCGCCGGCCTGCCGGTGGCGCTGCAGGTCGCCGACGAGCCGCGCGAGGCGCCCAACCCGTGGAACCGCAACCTGGCCGACTCCATCGCCTACGCCGACTTGATGCACGAGGCCGGCGTCACGTCGTTCATAACGCCCATGGGAGATACGGAAAGCGGCAAGGACTACACCGTCCTGGCCGATCACGTCGATATCGTCTCGACGCACGCCTGGAAAGGCTCGGCCGGCCTGATCGCCCGGACGCGCGACAAGGGCAAGACGCTGTGGCTGTACAATACGGGCATGGACCGCTTTTCATGGGGTTTTTACAACTGGCGGATGCATTCGGAGGGCCGTTGGGAATGGCACTTCTGCTGGCCCGACGACACGGCCCAGGGCGGCTATCCCGGCCGTGAGTGGTACAACCCGTTCACCGGCGTTCACGGCTTCGCCCCCTACGCGCCGCCGGCCGACTACTACGGCGGGATGTTGTTCCAGTCGAAGTTCCTCGACGTGGCCGAGGGCATCAACGACTATGCCTATCTGGTGACGTTGGATGAGGCGCTTCGATCCGCGGCCGGCGACCCG
The DNA here is from genome assembly GCA_963771935.1 of uncultured Planctomycetaceae bacterium. Taxonomy (GTDB): domain Bacteria; phylum Planctomycetota; class Planctomycetia; order Gemmatales; family Gemmataceae; genus UBA4732. The sequence goes on from CAVYVK010000003.1 coordinate 1,013,429, forward strand.
AAACGAGCCGGCGCGGTGAAGGAGGCGAAGGCGTTCCTGGCGGCGCTCGACCGCGCGATCCCCGAGCTGCCGGGGCGAAGGGGCTGCTCAACGCCGGCGACGGGGCGCTGGTCGGCATGGGCGTGGACGACGACGCCCGGTTGCAGGCGCCGCGCTGGCGCGAAACCATCGCCGGGCTGCTCAAGAGACTGAAACAATAAACATTTACTCTCCGAGGAGCGATCGATGAAGCGCATTCTTGTGGCATTCGCCTTGGTCCTGCTGTCCGTCGCGCCGGCCCCGGCCGACGACGTCCGCTCCAAGCCGCTGACGCTCCACCCCCCGGCCTCGGCGGCGCCAGCGCTCCAGTACGCGCTGCTGCCGGAGCTACAAGACCTGACGCCGGGCAACGCCGCCGACCACTACCGGCAAGCGATCAAGAACCTGAAGAAGGATGCGCCCCCGGAGACCGATTGGTATCCGGCCCTCGGACAGTGGATGACCGTGCCGCTGAAGGAACTGCGAGGCGACGAGGTCAGCCGGTTCCTCAAGCAGTGCGACTCGACGTTCAAGGAAGTGGACGCCGGCGCCCGCTGCGAAGGTTGCGACTGGGGGATGGCGGAGGAACTCCGCCGGAAAGGCTTCGCCGCCCCGGAGCCTGATCTTCAGTCGCTCCAAGCGATCGGCAGGCTCCTTGACCTGCGCGTCCGCTATGCACTGGCGGAAGGGCGCATGAATGAAGTGATTCGGACGCTGCAAAGCGGTTTCGCCATGGCGCGGCACGTCGCCGACGCCCCCAACCTGCTCAACGCCCCCTGGGGCATGGAAATCAGCGGTTGGATGCTGGACCGGCTGGAGGAAGTCATCCAGCAGCCGGGCGCGCCGAGCTTCTACTGGCCGCTGGCCGATCTGCCGCGTCCCCTGTTCGACATGCGGAAGCCGATGCAGGGCGAGCGCGTGCTGGCCTACGGCAGCTTCCCCGGCCTGGCCGAAATGGCCGCCGACCTAAACGCAAAACCGTGGACCCCGGAGCAGGTCGAGAAATCCATGAGCATGGTCCGATCCATCTCGCTTGAGAACAGCAAGATCCTGGACCTTTACGACCGCTCGGAGATCCTGCTGCACATCGCGGCGCGGCACGAGGCCGACAAACAGAGCCTCATCGAAGAGGGCCGGCCGAAGGAACTGGTAGACGCCATGCCGCACGTCCAAGTCGCCCTCCTGGTCGCAATGCGGCACTTCGACCGCGTCTTCGATGAATTGCAGAAGGAGCAGAGCCTCCCCTTCTGGGAAGCTCAGCCGGCCATGACGCCGGACGTGCAGCGGCGCCTTACGAGGAAGTGGCCGGACGACCGGGACGCCCCAGCGATCCCCATCGCCTGGGTCTTTGTGCCGCAAGTCGATAAGGTGTTCGCCATGCGGACGCGGATCGACCGCCGCATCGCCGCGCTGCGCTGTGTGGAAGCCGTGCGGCTCTACGCCGCCGCCCATGACGGCAAGCCGCCGGCGTCGCTCGACGACGTCAAAGACGAGCCTGTACCGGACGACCCCGTGACCGGCAAGCCGTTCGGCTACCGCATTGCCGGCGACCGGGCGTATTTGTCCTCCTTACCCTTCCCCGATCAGCCGGCCACGACTGCCAACACGCCGACGTATGAACTAATTTTCAACAAGTGATTTCCCAGCCTGGCGGAGATACAACCGATGAAGCACCTCCTTACCGCATTCGCCTTGGCCTTTTTGGCCGCCTCGGCGACGCCGGCCGACGACGGCCACTCCAAGCCGCTGACCCTGCTCGTCGCACCGCAGCCAGCGCGGCCCTCGAGTATGCGCTGCTGCCGGAGCTGCGCGACACGCTCCCCGGCAACGCCGCCGATCACTACCGCCAGGCGATCCAGAACCTGAAGCAGGACGCCCCGCCGATGAAGAATTGGAGTCCCGCGCTGGAACAGTGGATGGCGGCGCCGCTCAAGGACTTCCCGCGCGACGACGTGGCGAAGTTCCTTAAGCCGTGTGAATTGACGTTCCGCGAGGTGGAAGCCGGCGCCCGAAGCGAAGACTGCAACTGGGGACTGACCGAGGAGCTGCGCAAGAACGGCCTCAAGGGTTTCGATGCGATTCTGCCAAGCATTTTCGATATGCGCGCGATCGCGGCCCTGCTCACCCTGCGAGTCCGTTTTGAGCTGGCGCAAGGGCAGACCGGCCAGGCTGCTCATACGCTCCAGATCGGCTTTGCGATGGCGCGACACGTTGCGGACGCTCCGATTTTCATTGCGGCAGTGAATGGAATCGCCATCAGCAACTTGATTCTGGAGCGTCTGGAGGAGCTTATCCAGCAGCCGGACGAACCGGGCGTCTACTGGGCGCTGACCGATCTACCGCGGCCGTTCATCGACCTACGACGGCCGTTGCAGGGCGAGCGCATCGCCGTCTACGGTAACTTTCCGGGCTTGGCCGAGGCGACCTCCGACCTCAACGCCAAGGCGTGGACCCCGGAACAGGTCGAGGCGGTAGAGGCGGTGTTTCAACGAATAGACAAGGCCAGTTCGCTGTTAGGCGAGAAGGCCGTTGCGGAAAAGTTGCTGCGCCGAGCGGCTCAGCAAGAAGGAATGAAGAAGCTCCTCATCATCCAAGGTCGGCCCAAGGAGTTGGTGGAGGCGATGCCGGACGTCCAGGCGGCGCTGCTTGTCGCGCTACGGCATTTTGACGAAAAGTTCGACGAACTCCTGAAATGGCAGAGTCTTCCCTTCTGGGAGGCGTATCCGGCGATGGTCAAGGCGGAAGAGGAGCCGAAGGAGGGACAGGACGATAAAGAGAGCCCGACGCTCGCCTTGGCACGACTGTTTCGTCCGACCGCCTCACGGATTTTCGCGGCCCAGGCGCGGATCGACCGCCGCATCGCCGCGCTGCGCTGTGTGGAAGCCGTGCGGCTCTACGCCGCCGCCCATGACGGCAAGCCGCCGGCTTCGCTCGGCGACGTCAAGGACACACCCGTCCCCGACGACCCGGTGACGGGCAAGCCGTTCGGCTACCGCGTCGTCGGCGACCGGACTTTTCTGTCTTCGACGCCCTTCCCCGGCCAGCCGGCCAACAACGCCAACACACCGACGTATGAATTGATTTTCAACAGATGACATTTCAGCCCTGCGGAGACACGACCGATGAAGCACATCCTCTTGGCGTTCGCCCTGGCCCTGGCTGCCGCCGCGGCGGTCCCGGCCGAATTAGCCCTTCTGGTCTCCGCGGCGGCTCCAGCCAACAATGCGCGCTCCAAGCCGTTGACCCTGCACGTCGCGCCGCCGCCGTCGCGCGCCCTCCAGTACGCGCTGCTGCCGGAACTGCGCGACACGATCCCCGGAAACGCGGTGGATCACTACCGGCAGGCGATCAAAAACATGAAGCAGGACGCCCCTCCGTCGAAGGATTGGGATCCCGCGCTGGAACAATGGATGGCGGCGCCGCTCAAGGACTTCCCGCGCGACGACGTGGCGAAGTTCCTCAAGCCGTGCGAATCGACCTTCAAGGAGGTGGATGCTGGCGCCCACAGCGAGCAGTGCGACTGGGGCCTGACTGAAGAGTTGCGAAAGAACGGCCTCAAGGGTCTTGACGCCATTCTGCCGAACGTATCGGACATGCGCGCGATCGCGGCCTTGCTCGCCTTGCGCGTCCGTTATGAGTTGGCGCAGGGACGAACCGACCAAGCCGCTCATGTCCTGCAAATCGGATTCGCCATGGCGCGACACCTTGCCGAGGCCCCCATCTTCATTTCCGCACTGGTCGGCATAGCCATCAGCAGCCTGATGTTGGATCGACTGGAAGAATTGATTCAGCAGCCGGACGCGCCGAGCTTCTACTGGCCGCTCACGGACCTGCCGCGACCCATCATCGACCTGCGCCGGCCGTTGCAGGGCGAAAGCGTCTGTCTCATTCCAGGCGTGAACGAGAGGGTCTCTGACCTCAACGCCATGCCGTGGACCCCGGAGCAGGTCGATGCGGTGGTGGCTGTGTTCCGACAGATGGACAAGAACAATGCGATACTTGGTCCGGTATTGGGTGGAAAACCCGAAGAAGAGGAGAAGTTGTTGCATCTGGCGGCGCAGCAGGAAGGGATTAAGAAGATCCTCATTGATGAGGGGCGGCCCAAGGAAGTGGTGGACGCGATGCCGGACATTCAGGCGGCGTTGCTCGTCGCGCTACGGCATTATGACGAGACGTTCGACGAACTCCTGAAATGGCAGAGTCTTCCCTTCTGGGAGGCGCACCCGGCGATGGTCAAGGTGGAAGAGGAGTCGAAAGAAGGGCAGGACGACAAGGACAATCCGACGGTCGCCCTGGCGCGACTGTTTCGCCTGACCGCTTCCAAGGTTTTCGCCGCTCAGGCGCGGATCGACCGCCGCATCGCCGCCTTGCGCTGTGTGGAGGCCGTGCGCCTCTACGCCGCCGGCCACGATGGCAAGCTGCCCGCGTCCCTCGGCGACATCAAGAACGTTCCGATCCCGGACGACCCCGTCACCGGCAAGCCGTTCGGCTACCGTCTCGTCGGCGATCGGGCCGTTCTCTGCTGCACGCCCTTCCCCGGCCAGCCGACCACAAATGCCAACACGCCGACCTATGAACTGATCTTCAACCGATGACATTTCAGTCCTGCGGAGAATCGAACGATGAAGCACATCTTTTTGGCGTTCGCCCTGGCCCTGTTGGCCGCTGCGGCGGCCCCAGCCGACGACGTTCGCTCCAAACCGTTGACCCTGCACGCCGCGCCGCCGCCGTCGTGCGCCCTGGAGTACGCGCTGTTGCCGGAGCTGCGCGACACGACGCCGGGCAACGCCGTCGATCACTACCACCAGGCGATCAAGAACATGAAGCAGGACGCCCCGCCGGAACGCGACTGGTATCCCAGCCTCGACCAGTGGATGGCGGCGCCGTTGAAAGACTTCCCGCGCGATGAGGTTCGTCCTTTCCTCAAGCAGTGCGAATCCACGTTTCAAGAAATGGAGGCCGCCGCCCGCAGCGAGCAGTGCGACTGGGGCCTGACCGAGAAAGAACGCCAGCGGGGCTACACCGTTCTCCTGCCGGACATTCAACAGATGCGCGCGATCGCCAATCTCCTCGCCCTGCGCGTCCGTTTCCAGCTGGCGGAGGGCAAGCTTGATGAGGCGGCGCGGACGCTGCAAACGGGCTTCGCCCTGGCCCGCAACGTCGCCGACGAGCCGGCGCTCATCTGCGCCCTCGTCGGCATGGCGATCTCCGCCATCATGCTCGACCGGCTGGAGGAATTCATCCAACAGCCGGGCGCGCCGAACCTCTACTGGCCCTTGACCGATCTGCCCCGGCCGTTTTTCGACATGCGCAAGCCGATGCAGGGCGAACGGCTGATGGCGTATGGCAGCTTCCCGGGCCTGGCCGACATGGCCGACGACCTCAACGCCAAGCCGTGGACGCCGGAGCAGGTCGAGAAGAGCGTGCGCGTCTTGCGGGAGTTCTCGCAGCAAGACATGGAGATCCTTCAACTGCGGGACGAGGCGGAGATGATGCTGCGCATCGCGGCCCGACACGAGGCGGACAAGAAGGCGCTGATCGACGAGGGCCGGCCGAAGCAGTTGGTGGACGCCATGCCGCACGTCCAGGTCGCCCTACTGACGGCGATGCGGCAGTACAACCGGGCTCTTGACGAATTGCTGAAAGAGCAGAGCCTCCCCTTCTGGGAATCGCAACCGGCGCTGGACCGGACCGAGAAGCGATTCAAGCAGGAGGGGGACGACAAGAACGGGCCGGCCATCCCGCTGGCGCGATTGTTCCTGCCGTTGGTGAAGAAGGTGTTCGCGGCGCGGACGCGCATCGACCGCCGCATCGCCGCCCTGCGCTGCGTCGAGGCCGTGCGCCTCTACGCCGCCGCCCATGCCGACAAGCCGCCGGCTTCTCTCGACGCCATAACGGACGTGCCGATTCCGATGGACCCCGTGACCGGCAAGCCATTCGGCTACCGCGTCGTCGGCGACCGGGCGTTCTTCTCCTCGGCGCCCTTCCCCGGCCAGCCGGCCATCAACGCCACGACGCCGACATATGAACTGATATTGAAGTAATTGCGTTCCGAAGCGGCTTGAGTCAAAAGGGAGGAAATCGGCCGGTTCGCGCTTGAAAACCGATTAAAGCTGACGCCGCCGGCAGAGTCGGCCGATACCATTACCGATGACGGTTGCAGCGCACCTGCGGTCGTGGCGGCGTCGCCGAGCGATTCTGTTCCGGTGGATCGGTAAACCGAGAAGGATGGACGGGTCATGGCGTTTTCCGCAAACCGCCGCCTCCCGCCGCCGTGGGTGGTCTGCCTCGGCGGCCTCATCGCCGTCGCGGCCGCGTTGCCAGCCCTGGCCGACACGCCGGTCGCCCCCATGCCGCAGCCCCTCCCGCCGCCGCTGACGCTGGATGCGGCCGTGCGCACCGCCCTCGAACAGAATCCCGCGATCATCGCCGTGCGCCAGGACCACGGCGTTTCCGCGGCCGCGGTGATGGTCGCCCGCGCCTACCCCTTCAACCCCCTGTGGGAAGGCCGCTTCCGCTACGCCTGGCCGGTGTTCGAGGGCGCCACCAATCAGGAGCCGGTCGAAAGCACGGTGACGCTGGAGCTGGAGGTGCGCGGCCAGCGCGCGATCCGTGAGGCGCAGGCCCAGGCCAGTCTGTCGCGCACCGACTGGGACATCGCGGACCAGGAGCTGGTGCTGGCCGTCCGCGTCGTTCGCGCCTTTGACACGGTCGTGTATCGCTTCCAGAAGAACAAGCTCGTCCTCGACACGATCGCCTTGAACCAGCAGACCTACAACCAGGGCCAGGATCTCGTCAAGGCGGGCAAGCTGCGGCCAGCCGACCTCATCATCCTGCGGACGGAAGTCGCCGACTCCCGCGCCCTGCTCGGCCAGAGTCGGACGGCCCTGACCGTCGCGTCGAGTGAGCTGCGCTCCGCCCTGGGAGTGGTCGGCGGGCCGAGGTTCGTCCTGCACGGCGACCTGACCGCGCCGCCGCTGCCGGACGGGTCGGCCGACGCGCTGGCGGATGCGGCACGGCTCCGCCGGCCGGATCGACGCTCCCGTGAGGCCGCCGTCGCGGAGGCCGACGCCCATCTGCGGCTGGAGCGCGCCAACCGCTTCGGCAACCCGATCGTCGGCCCCACCTATGAATATGATAATTCGAGCATTCACAACCTCGGCGTCCAGTTCGCCTTGCCGCTGCCGGTGCTGAACGCCCACCACAGCGACATCCTGCAACGCGAGGCCGAGAAGCAGCGCGCCCTCTTCGACCTTCGCCAGACCGACGTGGAGATCGTCCAGGAGGTGCAAGCGGCCCTGGCGCGGCTGAAGCACGCCCAGGATTGGGCCGAGACGTATGAGCGCGACGTGTTGCCGGACCTGGAAAAGAGCTTGAAAGAGATCCGAGAATTGTTCAATCAGCCCGACTCGGGCGTGGACGCCTTGCGCATCCTGGACGTGCAGCGAAAGGCGCTGACGGCCCGCGACGGCTATCTCGACGCTCAGTTCGAGGTCCGCCAGGCCGCGGCCGACCTGGCCGCCGCCCTCGGCGACCCGTCCATCGCCGTCGGACCTTGCAAGCCCAGTCCGTAGTCCATAGCAAATACCTCTGGCTATCCACTATGGACGAAATGAGCACCTGGAGACGCCCCCATGACGCCGCCTTTCTTCCACCGACGTTTCCTCCTGCCGCTGGCGGCTGCGCTCCTGACCGGCTGCACCAAGGCGCCGACCCCGCCGGACGAACCGCCTCCCGCTCCGGTTACGTGGCAGGCGGCCACCCTCGCCGCTCCGGGAGAGTGGGTCGAACTGGTCGGCGCTGCCCAACCGCTGCCGGGCAATGTCGGCCGCATCACCGCCCCCATCGAAGGCCGCGTCGATGCCCTGCTTGTGGTCAAGAACGCGGAAGGCAAGGTCGTCAAGCAGCTGCACGAGGGGGATGAGATCGCGCAAGGCGAGCCGATCGTTTATCTGGACGATCGCATCGCGCGTCTCAACCGCGACAAGGCGGAGTCGGCCGTTAGCACCGCCGAGCAGGAAGTCGCCCAGGCCCAGACCGCCAATAACCTGGCCGCCGCCAACCTGGCCAGTCAACTCGCTCTTCAGAAAAAAGACCCTTCCCTCGTTCCCGACGTCCAGCTGAGGCCTTTCCAGGCGGCGGCCCAGGACGCCCAGTTGAAACTGCTGACCGCGCAGCAGCGGCGCGACCAGGCCAAAACCGACGTGAAGACGCTCGACGCCCAAATCGGCCTCTACACGCTCACGGCCCCAATCAAGGGTCGCCTGGGGCGCATCCAGGCGTCGGTCGGCCAGACGCTGTCGGCCGGCGCGGACGTGGCCGAGATCGTCAACATCGAAGACCAGATCGACGTGCTCTGTTTCGTATCGCAACGCGACGCGGCCGGCCTCCAGACGGGACAGGACGCCGGGCTGGGCGGCCTGGACGAACGAGCCGGGGAGGCCCGCTCGCCGGACGGCTGGGGCCAGGTGGCCTACGTATCGGACAAGGCCGAGCCGGAATCAGGCTGTTTCGTCGTGAAGGTCCGCTTTCCCAACAAGGACCCGCACCTGCGCGGCAACGTGGTGCAGCGCGTGCGCGTCCAGACCAAGGCCGGCGAGGAGCAGCTTTGCATCCCGGAGGCGGCCTTGATCGAAGATCAGAATCCACCAATCGTCGTCATCGTGGAGAAGATCAAGACTAAAAAGAACGATGAGGGCAAGGAGGAACAGGTAGGGAAGGCGCGGCGGATGCGGGCGCTGATCGCCGTGCGCGACCGCGTGCTGAAGCTGGTCGGCGTCAGCGGCCTGGAGGACGCCGACGGCAAGAAGTACACGGGATCCCTGAACGAGGTCCAGTTCGTGACGGAGGGGGCGCAGGGTCTGGAGACCGGCGACGCCGTTCGGCTTCAGCAGAAGGAAGATTAGCGGTGTTTGGCAATCGCGATTTAGCCCCGGAGGGGCGGCGGTGCATAGCCAGGGGTGAAACCCCTGGAGAGGAGCGTGTTGAATCTCCCCACGCATTCAGCCCCGGAGGGGCGGCGGTACATGGCGCCGCCGCCCCTCCGGGGCTGAGGAAACGACCGATGGGCCGGCCCTCACTCCAGGAGTTTCGGTCCCCCTCCAGGGGTTTCACCCCTGGCTATGCACCGCCGCCCCTCCGGGGCTGAATCGAGAGAGTCCCTCTCTCCAGGGGTTTCACCCCTGGCTATGCACCGCCGCCCCTCCGGGGCTAAATCGCGAGCGCCGAACACAGACTGACCACTGACCACGGACCACGGACCCCGGTAGCGCCATGATCAGTTTCCTCGCAAGAGTTCGGCCGTTCTTCGGGGCCGTGGTGCTGACCACGCTGCTGCTGATCGCCGCCGGCGTCTACAGCGCCTTCCGATTGCCCAGCGGCGTCTACCCGGAAGTGACGTTCCCGCGCATCTCCGTCGTCGCCAACGTGCCCCAACCTCGACCTGACCACGATGGACCTGAAAGTCACCCGGCCGCTGGAAGAGGCCGTCGCCACGGTCATCGGCGTCTCCGAGGTCCGTTCCAAAACCGTTCGCGGCGGATCGGAATTGTCCATCACCTGCACGCCCGGCACCGACATGCACCAGGCCACGGAGCTGGTCTGGAACCACATCGGCTCCAAGCGCTTCGAGCTGCCCGCCGACCTGGATTTGAACGTCGAGCAGATGACGCCGTCGATTTCGCCCATCATTTCGGTCGTCCTGACCGGCGGCGACGACTCGGCCCAGCTCCGCGACTACGCCTTCTATCAGCTGACCCCGCGCATCAAGAACATTCCGGATATCCTGTTCGCCGAGGTGTCCGGCGGCGACGTGCGCGAGATCGAGGTGATCGCCCGGCCGGAGGAGTTGCTGGCCCACGGCCTGTCCGCCGCCGGCCTCGCCGACCAGATCGGCCAGACCAGTCTGCTCCAGCCGATCGGCCGCGTCGAGAACCAGCCGCTGGCCTATCAGCTGCTCATCGACAACCAGTCGCAGACCGTCCAGCAGATTCAGGATCTCGTGGTTTCGACGCACGGCGACCGAACCATCCGGGTCCGCGACGTGGCCGATGTGGAGATCCTGCACCAGGACCGCACGCAGTCGATCGGTTTCGACCAGAAGGACGCCGTCGCCATCACGGTCTTCCGCCGCCTCGGCGGCAATACGATCAACATTTCCAACGACCTCCAGGCCCTGCTGGCCAAGGACGGTCTGACGCTGCCGGCCGGCGCTCCGCACAAGGGGCAGCCGCACAACATTCAGGCGACGCTGGTCTACGACCAGGCGCGTTTCGTCGAGGCGTCGGTCGGCAACGTGCGCGACGCCATCGTCGTCGGCGGCCTGTTCAGCGTGCTGATCCTGCTGCTGTTCCTGCGCAGCTGCGGCGACGCTGATCTCCGCCCTGGCCATTCCGACGACTTTGGCGATTACTTTTCTCCTTCTCTATTGGAGCGGCGAGACGCTCAACCTGATGTCGCTGGGCGGCCTGGCCGTGGCCATCGGCCTCATCATCGACGACACGGTCGTCGTGGTGGAGAACATCGCCCGCCACCTGACGCCCGGCGGCGTGGCCGACAGGAGCAGCCAGTCGGCCGATCCTGTCGATGCGGCGTCGAAGGAGATCACGGGCGCTGTCATCGGCTCGACCTTGACGACGGTGGTGGTGTTCGTGCCGCTGGCGTTCATCGTCGGCGTCTACGGCCAGTTCTTCGCCTCGCTCAGCTGGGCGCTGTGCATCGCCATCCTGGTGTCGATGGTCATCAGCCTGACGGTGGTGCCGATCACCGCGGCGCGGTTCCTGGCCGGCCGGCCGATGCCGGAGCCGGGGCGGATCTACCGCTTCCTCGCCCACCTGTACGACCTGCTGCTGGAGTTCGTCCTCCGCTTCCCGTGGGCGACGCTCGCCGTCTCCCTGGCGGCAGTGCTCGTCGGCGTCTTGCTGTTCACCGGGATACCGAACCCGCTGCCGCCGGCAGCGCCGGCCGCCCCGGCCGGAGGCGGCCCGGCCCCACCGCCGCAGGTGCGCCGCCGTTGGTCCGCGGGCTGGAGACGGGCTTGATGCCGGCCATGGACGAGGGGGCCTTCACCCTCGACTACTGGGCGCCGTCCGGAACGCCGTTGGCGGAAACCGTGGCCAAGGCGCAGCGGATCGAAAAAGTCCTTTCCGAGAACCCCGACGTCGAAGCCTACGTGCGCCGAACCGGCACCGAAATGGGCCTGTACGCCACGCAGACCAATCGCGGCGACATCCAGGTGGTGCTGCGACCCGCCGAGGACGATCCCGTCAGCCTGCTGACCAAGCCGGTGCGGCCGCCGCTGGGTCAGCTGGAGAAGGATCTCAAATCGCAGGGCAAGGAGTTTGACGATAAAGAGAGGGCGAACATCCGCGAAAAGTACCGCCGCCGGCCGATCGACGATGTCATGAAAGAGGTGCAGCATGAGTTGCACGACCAGTTCAGCGAAAACCAACTCAGGATCGAGACGGTGCAGATCATGCAGGACGAGCTGGACGACCTGTCCGGCGCGAGCAAACCGATTGAGGTGAAACTGTTCGGCAGCGATCAGACGGAACTGCGGCGGTTGGCTCAGGAGATCGCCGACACGATGGAGGAAAAGGGCAAGGGCCGCGGCCTCCAGGAGGTCAACAGCAACGTCCAGGCGGGCAACCCCGACGTGAAGGTCCGCGTCAAGGAGCGCGACGCGGAGCGCGTGGGGATCAAACCCGAAGACGTGATGCGGCAGATGCGCGTCATGTTCACCGGCCAGATCGCGGCCCAGGGCCCGGAGTCGTCGTTGCGCATCCTCGACGTGCGCGTCCGCTATCCCGACGTGATGCGTTTCGGCCCCGGCCGGTTCGACCCCAACCTGGCGCTGAGCCAGTGGCTGCTGCTGCCCGAAGGCCGAACGCCGCCGCCGGGCGTGCCGCAGGGTCCGGGGCGTACCGTGCCGTTGTCGGCCGTGGCGGACGCGACGCCGACGCGGACGCCGGACGAGCAGTGGCGCGACAACCAGCAGCCGGCCGCGTTCGTGACGGCGGAGCTGAACGAGCAGCAAGCCGGCCTCGGCTCCGTGGCGGCCGACATCCGCCAGTGGATGGGTCAGCAGACCCTGCCGACCGGCTACCGCTGGGAGCTGGGCGGACACGTCCTCCAGCAGCAGGAGGCGTTCTCCAGCCTGCTGATCGTGATGGTGACGGCCGTCCTCCTGGTGTACGTCATGCTGGCCTTCCAGTTCCGCTCGGTGGTGCTGCCGCTCGTGATATTCATGACACAACCGCTCTCGATTGTCAGCGGTCTGTTCGCCCTGTACGTCACCAGCACGCCGCTCAACGTGTCCTCCTACATGGGCGCCATTCTGCTGGTCGGCCTGGACATGAAAAACGGCATTCTGCTGGTGGAGTACATCCAGAAGCTGCGGGCCGAGGGCATGGAACTGAAGCCGGCCCTGCTGCTGGCCGGCCGGACGCGGTTCCGGCCCATCCTGATGACGAGCCTGGCGGCCATCCTCGGACTCTTCCCGCTGGCGCTGGGCGTCGGTCCCGGCGCCCAGATGCAACAGCCGTTGGCCATCATGGTCATCGGCGGCCTGACCGCCAACATGCTGTTCACGCGGGCCGTCATCCCGGCCGGTTACGAAGTGGTCGAGCGCTTCCTGGGCCGACAGGCCACTGGCGTGCCGGTGCAAGTCGCAACCGTCCTTGCCGGTTCGCCGGCGCCCGCCCCCGCTGCGAACGGCCCTGTCGTCGCCCCGGAACCATCGAAGGCGGACCACGCCGACGGCGCGGCCGCGCCCACTGCGTCCGGCCCGGCCGCACCGCCCGCCCCTCAGCCATCTAAAGGAGTGAAGACATGAGCCTACGATACCGCATTTCCCTCCTCGCGGCGTTGTCCGCCCTGCCGGCGGCGACGGCTGCGGCGGCCGACCCATCGCTGGAACTGGTCCAGACGATCGTCTCGAAGGGCAAAGCCGGGGAACTCGATCATCTCGCGCTCGATGTCAAGGGGCAGCGCCTGTTCCTGTCGAACAAGGCGAACAATACTCTGGATGTTCTGGACCTGAAAACGGGCCAACTGGTCAAGCAGATCGTCGGCCAGAACGCCGTGCAGGGCGTGGCGTACGCGCCCGAACTGAACCGCGTCTACGCCGCGCTGGGAACGGGCGGCCTGCTCAACGTCTTCAGCGGCGACGGGTACAAGATCCTCAAGACGATCAAGTTCACCGACGACGCCGACAACGTGCGCTACGACGCCGTCCGCGGTCGGGTCTACGTGGCCCACGCCGAAAAGGCGCTGGCGGCGGTGGACGCCAAGACATACGGCGTCAAGGCGGACATTAAACTGCCGGCCGACGGCGAGGCGTTCGTGCTGGAGGCCGGCCGGCCGGCCGCGCCTCTACATCGCCTGCCCCGACGCCGGCGAAGTGGCCGTCATCGACACCGACAAGAACGAGGTCACGGGACATTACCCCGTGAAAATGGGGGCGGAGTTCCCAGCCGTCGCGCTGGACGAGTCCACGCACCGTCTATACATCGGCTGCCGCAAGGCGCCGATGGTGGTGGTAATGGACACGGAGACGGGCAAGGAACTGAGCAACGCGACCATCCCCGGTGAAATCGACGACCTGCATTTCGACGCCAAGCGGAAGCAGCTGTACGCCTCGTGCGGCGAGGGTTTCGTGGTCGTGCTGCGGCCGACCGACGCCGATCACGTTGAGGTCGCGGCGAAGGTCGCCACGGCGGCGGGGGCCAAGACGTGCCAGTTCGATCCTGACTCCGGCCGGCTGTATGTGGCCGTGCCGCGTCAGGAGGGCAAGGACGGGCCGGAAGTCCGCGTGTTTCAGGTGAAGTGACCACAACCGGCGAGCGGGGGCGTCAGCCCCCTGATTCCTCCTACCGTCGCTGACAGGATGCGGAATCAGGGGGCTGACGCCCCCCGCTCGCCACAAACACATCATCTCCCTGTCATCACCGCATCCAAATCGCGCCCCTGCGCCGCCTGCCACACCTCCACCGTCCCGATCGGCAGCCAAAACGTCGCCTCCACGACGTGGACCGTTCCGCTTTGCGCCAGCGCGGTGACGTACTGGGTGATCTCGTACTCGCCGCGCGGCGATAGGGTCAACTCGTGGTCGAAAACCTCGCGCGGGAAGACGTAGGCGCCGGTGTTGGCCATCCGCCGGCCGTCGAGGTCCGGCTTCTCCACCAGCCGCTCCAACGTGCCGTCCGGCTTGAGGAAGGCGATGCCGAACTGGCGCGGGTTGTCCACGGGATGCACCAGCACGCCGGCCGGCCGTCGCGCCAGGGCGGCCAGGTCGGACGCTCCGTACAGGTCGTCGCCGTTGAGCGTCAGGAATGTATCCGATCGCAAATGATCGCGACAGCTGCGCAGGGCGTCGCCGGTGCCGCGCGGCTGCTCCTGGCGCACCACGGCCCATTCCGGGACGTGCCGTTGCCGGCTCAGGTAGTCCTCGATCTGCTCCGCCAGGTAGTTCACGACCACGACGACGCGGTCAACGTTCGGCGGCAGGGCGCCCAGCGTCCAGTCGAGGATCGGCCGGCCGCGAATCGGGAGCATCGGCTTCGGCGTTTGCAGGGTGTGCGGCCGGAGACGGGTGCCCAGGCCGGCGGCGAGAATGACGGCGTCCATAACGTCGGGGGATCCTCGGGGGGATGGTGCGGGAAATACCGCCTTTTCCGCGTCTTCCGCCGCTTGCGCGGCCTCACGGAATTCAGTCAAGTGCGCCTCTGACGCAGACGATGAATACAGTGCCGACGCCGCATTTTCCGGGCCGTCCCTTCAGGGCGATCAATCCGGGCGGCGCCGCGGGAAGGAAGCCGCGGTGAGGCGTCGGCGCGTCCTCACAGAGAAAGGCAAGGAAGCAATGCGTCGCATGATCTTCATGGCGCTGGGAATGGGGCTGCTGGGGGCGGCCGTGGGTTGCAACTGCGTCCACGGCGTCTGCGACTGCGACCGCCCGCCGCCGTCGGTCCTTCACGCCGAGCCGCCGGTCGCGCCCGGCTCGCCGCCGATGATGCTCCACGCGGAATCGGTCGAGATCGCGCCGAAGCCGCTGGAGAAGTAATCCCGGGCGAGCGGGGGGCGTCAGCCCCCTGATTCCGCATCGTATCAGCGACGCCAGGAAGAATCAGGGGGCTGACGCCCCCCGCTCGCCTTCTCATTTCGTCTGCCGCTTGCGCGGCCGATGCACGGCCGGCCGACCGGATTCCACCAGAGGGATCGGGTTCGCCGGCGCTTCCTTGAGTCGGCGCGCCGCATTTTCCGCCGCAATCTCCAGGAAGCGCTCCTGGCTGCGCAGGCGCGGCGTGGATGGGTCGAGGGGCGGTCGCCGATACGTTCCGTCGGCCAGCAGCTCCCGCGCCTTCACGTTGTCCGCCATCGTCGTCCCCAGAATGTCCTTGATGAGCCGGTTCTTCATCTCCGGCGGCTCGATCGGGAACACCACCTCCACGCGCCGGCTCAGGTTGCGGTCCATCCAGTCGGCCGAGCCGATGTACACCAGCGGGTCGCCGCCGTTGCCGAAGTAGTAAATCCGACTGTGTTCCAAAAAGCGATCCACAATCGACGTGACGTGGATGTTCTCGCTGGCGCCGGGCAACCCCGGCCGCAAGGCGCAGATTCCACGACAAATGATGTCGATTTTGACGCCGGCCCGGCTGGCCCGGTACAGCGCCTGCACCACGGCCGGCTCCAGGAGGCCGTTGATCTTGGCGATGATCCTCCCCTCCTTCTTGCCCGCCTGCTGGAACGCCGCCTCCGCGTCGATCTTCTCGATCATGAACGACTGCATCCGGCTCGGCGCCACCACCAGCTTGCGCCACTGCGGCAACTCGCCGTAGCCGGTCAAGTAGTTGAACAGCGCCGAGGCGTCCTCGCAGAAGTCCGGGTTGCAGGTGAAGTAGCCGAGGTCGGTGTAGATGCGGGCCGTCTGCGGGTTGTAGTTGCCGCTGGCCAGGTGGACGTAGCGGCGGATGCCGTCGTCCTCGCGGCGCACCACCAGACAAACCTTGCAATGCGTCTTCAGGCCGATGAAGCCGAACACGACGTGGACGCCGGATTTCTCCAGCTCGCGCGCCCAGACGATGTTGCGCTCCTCGTCGAGCCGGGCCTTCAGCTCGATGACGGCCGTCACCTGCTTGCCGTTGTCGGCGGCCCGCTGCAACGCCCGCACGATCGGCGAATCGCTGCTCGTGCGGTAGAGAGTCTGCTTGACGGCCAGCACCTTTTCGTCGTCGGCCGCGGCGTTGACGAAATCGACGACGTGGCTGAACGACTCGTAAGGATGATGCACCAGAATGTCACGGGCGCGGATGGCCGCGAACGGATCCGGCGCCTGGACGAACTCCGGCACCAGCTGCGGCACGAACTGCTTGTCGCGCAACTGCGGATAGCCCGGCAAGCCGTGGATCTGGAACAGGCCGTTGAGGTCCAGGAGGCCCGGAATGCGGATCACATCGGCGGCGTCGAGGTCGAGGGCGGTGGTCAGGAACTGCTCCACCTCGGCCGGGGCGCCGTCCTCGATTTGCAAGCGCACGGCGGCACCGCGGCGGCGCTTGCGGACCTCCTCCTCGATCGTCTTGAGGAGATCCTCGACCTCGTCGTCGTCGATTTCAAAATCGCTGTTGCGGGTGACGCGGAAGGCGGCGTCGCGGCCGAGACCCATGCCGGGGAATAGGTCCGGCAGGTGCATGCGAATGACCGTCTCCAGGGCCGTGAACACGTGCTTGGCCGGCCCGCCCGGCTCGACCGGCAGCGGGACGAACCGGGCCAACACGGCCGGCGCCTGTACGACGGCGAAGAGCTGTTCGTCGTCGCGCGGCCGGCGCATCATGACGGCCAGGTTGAGCGACTTGTTGAGCAGGTGCGGGAAGGGGTGGCCGGGGTCGATGGCCAGCGGCGTCAGCACCGGGAAGATTTCGCGCTGGAAGACGAGGCGGAGCTGCCGCTTGTCGGCGTCGGTGAGGTCCTTGAGGCCGCGCAGGACGATGCCCTCGCGCTCCAGGGCCGGAAGCAAATTTTCGTGGAGACAACGATAGCTCTCGGCGGTCATGCGCCGGACGGTCTGTTCGATGCGTTCGAGCTGCTCCTTGACGGGCATGTGGTCGGCGCCGGAGCCGTAGGCGATGCCGGCCTGCACTTTCTGCTGCAAGCCGCCGACGCGGACCATGAAGAACTCGTCGAGGTTGGACTCGAAGATGGCGAGGAATTTGAGGCGTTCCAGGAGCGGCACGGCCGGATCCTGGGCCTCTTCGAGAACGCGCCGGTTGAACTCCAGCCAGCTCAGCTCACGGTTGATGTAGAGCGCCGGGTCCGCCAGGTTGGGCGCCACTGGCGCCGTCGCCGAATCCATGACCAAACCTCCCCACGGGGATGAAAGGGCATTATAACAGCGGAGGTTCGTACCGGCCCGTATAATTCCCGGACCCTTCCATGCGCGAAAGCATTTTGGCCGAACAGACGCACGCCTTCGTCAAGTCGCAGCCGTGGCAGGCGGCGGTCCTGCCGTTTGGCGCGACGGAACCCCACAACCTGCACATGCCCTACGGCACCGACACGATCCAGGTCGAGACGCTCGGCCGGCTGGCCTGCCAGCGCGCCTGGGACGCCGGCGCCCGCGTCGCCCTGCTGCCGGCGATCCCCTACGGCGTCAACACGAACCACCTCAAAATCCCCGGCGCTCTGGCGTGCAGCGTGACGCCGACGACCCTTCTGGCGCTGCTGACCGACCTGACGGATTCGCTGGAGCGGCAGGGGGTGCGAAAGCTGGTGCTGCTGAACGGCCACGGCGGCAACGAGCTGAAGCCGCTGACGCGCCAGCTGCACCATCGCACGGGCGTCTTTCTGTGCGTTTGCGACTGGTTCCGCATGGCGAAGGATCTCTACCCGACGCTGTTCGAGCGTCCCGGCGAACACGCCGACGAGGTGGAGAGCAGCCTGGGCCTGGCCTTTTTCCCCGAGCTGATGCACATGGAGCAGGCCGGGGACGGCGCGGTGCGGCCGTCGCGCTTTGATGCGGTGAATAAGGGGTGGATTTCGCTGACACGCCCCTGGCACCTGGCGACGGCGGACACCGGCATGGGCGACCCGTCGGCGGCGACGGCCGAGAAAGGCCGGCGGCTGATGGACGCACTGGTGGAGCGGCTGGGGGGGTTCCTCACGCAGCTGGCGGCGGCGCCGATGGATGAGACGTTTCCGTTTTAGGCTCCGCCCGCTGGCGCTGCGCGGCCGCCTCACTGGTCGGGCACCCCAGCCCGACGAACTCGGTGATGATCGCACAGCCCGCCGTCCCGGTAGGATCTACCGAGGAGGTCGGCTGCGCCGTTGGGGTTCCCTGCAAAATAATGTGGTTGATTACATCGCAGGGGGCCGAGCCATTTTCTGGTTCCTTCATGGACTTCACCTCGCCCGCACAGGTTGCTGAGCAAGCAGACGGTCATTATACCAGAATTGAACGGAGTATACGCCCGGGGATGGAAACGGTACTTGCCGATCCCGAAAGACGATACCGTGCAGGGCCAAGGGGTCCGGGCCGAAAGCCACCGGCTGAGGCCTGGTTTCCCACACGACCTGCCCGGTTTTCTCGAACACCAGCTTCAGCTGACAAGACCCCACGCCCCTCCCCTCTGTGAGAATCAGAAGGACGCACATTTGGTCGAGCCAGAACGGATAGGGTAGGTTTCCACCCGGCGAAATCAGGCAGATCAACCCGACCAGCATCGGCTTTCCGGGTTGCCGCGGATCGGTGAGAATGTCATCGCAAACGATCATGTAGCGGACGACGGGAAGGGGCGGATCGTTCATGGAAAATAATCCTTCCTGGAGGGCCGATCCGGGCGCACCTATTCCGGCTAATTGTACCCTATATAGTTATTGCAAAGACGCAAGCCGACCATTCCCCGAGGCACCGACCCATGAACGCTCTCGACCAATCGCCCGTCCGTCTGAGCGACGACGAACTCACGGCCCTGCGGCCGCTCGCCCGTCAGTTCCCGACGCGCGACGCCGTCGCCGCCGAGATCGCGCGGCTCTCCGCCGAATGTATGCTCCCCAAGGGGGCCGTTCACGTCATCAGCGACGTTCACGGCGAGGACCGCAAGCTCCGCCACGTCATCAACAACGCCTCCGGCATGTTGCGGCCGGTCGTCGAAAACCTCTTCGCCGACCGCCTCTCGCCCGCCGAGATGCAGGAGCTGCTCGCCCTGATCTTCTACCCGCGCGAGACGCTGGAGCGCCTGGGGCCGTCGCTGCCCGACGCCGCGGCCGAACGCGCCTTCTACCAGCGCACCCTGCGCCGCCTGTTCACGGTGGTCCGCACCCTGGCCCAGCGCTACACCGTGCAGCACGCCGCCCGCGTCTTTCCCGAAGAGTATCGCGATCTCTTTCGAGAGCTTCTCAACGAGCCGGCCGGCGAATACGGCCCGGCCTACCACGACGCCCTCATCGACGCCCTGGTGCGCCACGGCCGGGCGCTGTCGGCGACGCGGTGGACGGTGCGCGTGGTGCGCAACCTGGCCGTCGATGAATTGATCCTCGCCGGCGACTGCTGGGACCGCGGCCCACGCGGCGACCGCGTCGTCGAGTACCTCCAGCGGCAGCCAAGCCTGCGTTTCATCTGGGGCAATCACGACGCCGCCTGGCTCGGCGCCTGTCTGGGGCAGGAAGCGCTGATCGCCCACGTGTTGCGCATCTCCTGCCGCTACCGCCGGCTGTCGCAGCTCGAAGAAGGTTACGGCGTTTCGATGCAGCCGCTGGAGCACCTCGTCCGGGCCGTCTACGCCGACGACCCCGCGCCGTGCCACGTCCCGCGCGGCGAGGGGTTGCGCGACCGGCTGACGATGGCCCGGATGCAGAAGGCGGCCGCGGTGCTGCAGTACAAGCTCGAAGGTCAGACCATCAGCCGCAACCCGGAATGGGGCCTGGACGGCCGCCGGCTGCTGCATCACATCGACCGCGCCGCCGGGACAATCGTGGTGGACGGCAAGACATATCCGCTGCGGGACGCGCACCTGCCCACGCTCGACCCGTCGCGGCCCTACGACCTTTCCGCCGAGGAAAAAGTGTGCATGGCCCGGCTGCGGCAGTCGTTCCAGAGCAGCCAGAAGCTCTGGCAACACATGCGGTTTTTGAAGGACCACGGCTCGATGGCCCTCCGCCGCGACGGCTGTCTGATCTTCCACGGCTGCGTTCCCGTGGACGAGCGCGGCGAGTTTCAGGAGCTGGTCGTGGACGGCCGGCCGCGGCGCGGCAAGGCGCTGTTCGACGCCCTGGACGACGTGCTGGCCCGCTCGCTGGACCGGCCGACGGATCGGGAGCGCGACCTGGCGTGGTATCTGTGGTGCGGCCCGCGCTCGCCGCTGTTCGGCAAGGACCGCATCGCCACGCTGGAGATCGACCTGATCGCCGACCCCGCGACGCACGTCGAGACGAAGAACCCGTACTTCCAGATGATCCATGAAGTGGACTTCTGCGACCGGATATTGAAGGAATTCGGCGTCGATCCGGCGCGCGGCCTGATCGTGAACGGCCACGTGCCGGTGAAGATCGAGAAGGGCGAGTCGCCCGTGAAGCGGAGCGGCAAGGCGATGACGATCGACGGGGCTTTTTCAGAGGCGTACGGCGACCACGGTTACACGCTAGTGCTGGAGGCGGATCGGACGTTGTTGGCGACGCACCATCATTTCGAGTCGGTGGAGGCGGCCGTGCGCGACGGCGTGGACATCATCCCGACGGTGTCGGAGCTGCGTCGGGAGGAGCGGCCGCGCAGGGTGGGCGACACGGAGCGCGGCGAGGAGATCCGGCGGCTGGTCGGCTGGCTGGAGCGGCTGGCGCAGGCGTACCGCAGCAACCAGCTGCGTGAAGGGTAAGCCCTACCAGCCCCGAGCGCGAGCGAGGGGTTCGGTCCAACCCCCTCGCTGGCGCTCGGGGCTGGTAGGGCGGAGTCTCCTGAGCGGGGAGTGCCAATCCGGCGCGCGGCCGCTACACTCACTGCTGCCGCCCGCCGTCCCCGTAGGAGACCCGCGATGGCCCCCGGCCGCGACCACGAGCGCTGGATCGCCGAGCGCACCAAGCATATCGAGTCTTCGGGCATCCGCAAAGTATTTGAACTGGCCCGCAGCCTCAAGGATCCCGTCAACCTGAGCATCGGCCAGCCCGATTTCGACGTGCCCGAGCCGATCAAGGCCGCCGCCAGGGCCGCCATCGACCGCGGCGCCAACGGCTACACCGTCACGCAGGGCATCCCCGAGCTGCGCGCCAAAATCGCCGCCGACGTCCGCTCCCGCTACCCTCACGACGACCGCGAGGTGCTCATCACCAGCGGCACCAGCGGCGGGTTGGTGCTCGCCCTTTCCTGCACCGTCAACCCCGGCGATGAGGTGATCGTCTTCGACCCGTACTTCGTCATGTACCCGCACCTCGTCACGCTGGCCGCCGGAGTGACAGTCACGGTGGACACGTACCCCGACTTCGGCCTGGACGTGGACCGCGTGCGCGCCATGCTGACGCCGCGGACCAAGGCCATTCTGCTGAACAGCCCTGCCAACCCGACCGGCCGCGTCTATCCGCGCGAGCGGGTGCGCGACCTGGCGAAGCTGGCCCACGACCGCAACATTTTGCTCATCAGCGATGAAATATACCGTGTGTTCTGTTACGACGGCCCATTCACCAGCCCGGCGGAGTTCAACCCCGACGTGCTGGTGCTGGACGGCTTCAGCAAGGCCTACGGCATGACCGGCTGGCGGCTCGGCTTCGCCCACGGCCCACGGCGCGTCATCGAGGAGATGGTCAAGCTGCAGCAGTTCACCTTCGTCTGCGCTCCGAGCATGGTGCAGCACGCCGGCGTCGCGGCCCTGGATTACGACGTGTCGGAACATGTCGCCGAGTACCACCGCAAGCGCGACCGCATGGTGGACGGCCTCAAGGACCGCTATGAGCTGGCGCGGCCGGAGGGAGCGTTCTACCTGTTCCCCAAGGCGCCACACGGCACGGGCACGGAGTTCGTCGCCGACGCCATTCGCAACCAGCTCCTGTGCATCCCCGGCGCGGTGTTCAGCCGGCGCGATACGCACTTCCGGCTCAGCTACGCCGCCGACGACCGGACGCTGGACCGCGGCGTCGAGATCCTGAATCGGCTGGCGCGACGCTGACGGAGCCGCGACCGTAAGGGAGCGGTTTTGTTCCCCGCTCCCTTACGGTCGCGGCTCCGTTGGCCCCGCCGTCCTCCCGCCGTATAATCCCCTCGTATACCGATTCCCCGACAGGAACCCCCGCGATGGACGACAAGGCCGGCGATCCCCTGAAAGCGAAGTACCGTCGCGTCGTCCTCAAAGTCAGCGGCGAAGCGTTCGGCCACCCCGGACGAATGAGCGGCATCAGCATTGACGCGACGCTCGACCTGGCCCGGCAGGTGCAGCGCGTGGCCCAGGGCGGCGTGCAGCTCGCGCTCGTCATCGGGGCCGGCAATATCCTCCGCGGCGCCCAGTTCAGCGCCGGCGGCGAGGTCATCAAGGAAGGCACGGCCCACTACATGGGCATGTTGGCCACCGTCCTCAACGGCCTGGCGCTGCAAGACGCTCTCGAAAGTCTCCATTGCGAGACGCGGCTGCTGACCGCGATCCGCATGGAAACGGTGGCCGAGCCGTACATCCGCCGCCGCGCCAGCCGCCACCTCGACAAGGGCCGCATCGTCATCCTGGCCGGCGGCACCGGCAGCCCGTTCGTCACCACCGACACCGCCGCCGCCCTGCGCGCCCGCGAGCTGGAAGCCGACGTCCTCCTCAAGGCCACGCGCGTCGAGGGCGTCTACAGCGAGGACCCCGAAGTCAATCCGCATGCTTTCCGCTACGAAAAGTTGACGTACGCCCAGGTGCTGCGCGATAATCTGCAGGTGATGGACATGGCCGCCATCAGCCTGTGCCGCGAGGGCAAAATGCCCATCCTGGTCTTCAACTACACCAAGCCGGGCAACATTGAACGCGCCATCGCCGGCCATCCCGTCGGCACCCTCGTCGGTGAAACGGCCTGAAACCCCGAAGCGTCCTTTTGAGATTCGGCCAGGTGGTGCTATGACAAGCGACGAAATCCTGATGGACACGGAAGAGCGCATGGAGAAGGCGGTCAACGTCTTCCGCGACGAGCTGCGCGGCCTGCGCACCGGCCGGGCGACGCCGGCCCTGGTGGATGGGCTGCGCGTGGAATATTACGGATCGCCGACGCCGCTGAAGCAGCTGGCGCAGATCAGCACGCCCGACCCGCAGCAGATCGTCATCAAGCCGTTCGACCCGTCCGTTTTGAAGGAGGTCGAGAAGGCGATCCGCTCCAGCGACCTGGGCATGTCGCCGAACAACGACGGCAAGATGATCCGCCTCACGGTGCCGCCGATGAGCGGCGAGCAGCGGACCAAGATGGCGACGCGCATCAAGAAGTCCGGCGAGGATGCCAAGGTCGCTTGCCGCAACGTCCGCCGCGACGGAAACAAGCACTTCGACAGCGCCGAGAAGGCCAAGGAAATGACGGAGGACGAGCGCGACAAGGGCAAGGAAGAGGTGCAGACGCTGCTCAAGACCTACGAGGCCAAGATCGAGGACATGGCGACGAAGAAGACAAAAGAGATCATGGAACAGTAAATACAAACCACGGAACACACGGAAGACACGGAAAAAAGACGAAATGTTTTCAGGTCTTTTTTCCGTGTCTTCCGTGTGTTCCGTGGTTTGTTTCATTTCCCAGGACTGACCATGCGCACGCTCCAGGATGTCCTGCAACATTTCCCCGGCTCGGCGGAGATCGGCCTGTCGGCGGAAGCGGCCAGTCGCAGCGCCGCAGAGTTCGGCGCTGAACAAGCTGACGCCGCTGCCTCGGGAACCGCTGTGGAAGAAGTTCCTCGGCAAGTTCGACGAGCCGATCATCAAGGTCCTGCTGGCGGCCGCGCTACTGTCTATGTTCGTCGGCTTGTTCCAGGTACAGCCCGTGTTGGCGGGCGTCGCGCTGGGCGTCATCGCCGTCGCGGTGATCGGCGCCTTCGTCATGCGTCGGGGGCACTGGGTTCCTTCTCTGCTGTTCGCGTCGGCGCTGCTGGTGCTGCTCATCGGCCTCATCTGGGATTGGGGGCACGCCGAGAAGCTGGTCGAGGGCGTGGCCGTCATGGTCGCCGTCATCCTGGCGACGGGCGTGGCCTTTCTGAGCGAGTACAAAAGCGATCGTGAATTTCGAGGCGCTCAACGCCCACAAGGAGGCGCTGCGCGTCAAGGTGCTGCGCGACGGCGCTCTCCGCACGATCGGCCTTGAGGAAGTGGTGGTCGGCGACGCGGTCGAGTTGGAGACCGGCGACGAGATCCCAGCCGACGGCCGGCTGGTCAAGGCGACCGAGCTGGAGGTGGACCAGGCGCTGATGACCGGCGAATCGCACCCGGTTCGCAAGGCGCCGCAGACGGCCGACTTCGCCGCCGACGGGCCGGAGCAGCCGGGCTGCCTCTATCGCGGTACTCAGGTCGTGGACGGCGCCGGTCGCATGATCGTGGCCGAGGTCGGCGACGCCAGCTACCTCGGCCAGATCGCCCGGAACCTGACGGCCGGCGAGGGCGAAGAGGAGGAGGAAGCCGCGGCCTCGGACACGGCCGAGCACCGCGTCCAGCGCAAGCTGACCATCTCCAAGGAACTGACGCCGCTGCAGCTGAAGCTCAAGAACCTGGCGGAGCTGATTTCGCGGATCGGTTATATCGCCGCCGTGCTGATCTTCGTCGCCCTGCTGATGCGCGGCATGTTTTTCGCCGAACCGCGAGAGGTCTTTTGGCCGCATTCGGGTGCGGACGCGCTCACGGTAGCGCAGTCGCTCCTGAATTACTTCGTCTACATGGTCATCATCATCGTGGTGGCGGTGCCGGAAGGGCTGCCGATGAGCGTGACCGTTTCGCTGGCGCTGGCCATGCGGAAAATGACGCAGGCCAATAGTCTGGTGCGCCAGCTCGTGGCGTGCGAGACGATCGGCTCGGCCAACGTCATCTGCTCGGACAAGACCGGCACGCTGACGCAAAACAAGATGCAGGTGGTGCGCCTTTTCTGGGACGGTGTGACGCGCGATCGGGACACGCCGGGATGGGTGGCGCCGGACGCGGCCTCGCCGTGGCCGCGCGACGGCCGGCCGCTCGACTGGATCGTCCTCAACGCCGCCGCCAACTCGACGGCCAACCTGGAGGAGAAACAGGGCAAGACCGTCGTCGTGGGCAATCCCACGGAGGGTTCGCTTCTCCAGTGGCTGGCCGAGGCCGGCCTGAACTACCACAAGCTGCGCGGCCAGTTTCCGCCGATTTATCAGATCCTTTTCTCCTCCGAACGCAAACGGATGACGACCGTGGTGCGGGTCGGCGAGCGGGTCGTGGTGCTGGCCAAGGGTTCGCCGGAGTGGCTGCTGGAACACAGCACGCACTACCAGACGGCCGACGGCGCCGCGCGGGAGTGGACGCCGGAAGCGCGAGAGAAGGTGCGGGCGGCGCTGCACGACTCCTCCGTACAGGCCATGCGAACGCTGGGCTTCGGTCACTCGGCGCTGCCGGCGGACTTCCCCACCGACGCCGAGGACATGGCGACCCGGCGCGACGGGCTGGAGACCGGCCTCATCTTCGACGGCTTCGTCGCCATCCGCGACCCGCTGCGCGGCGACGTGAAGGACGCCGTGGCGAAGTGCCGCGCGGCCGGCATTGAGGTCAAGATGATCACCGGCGACAACGTGGAGACGGCCCGCGCCATCGCCTGCGACGTCGGCCTGATCGACCGCCGCGACGCCGTCATCGACGAGCCGGGGCGGCCGTGCTGACCAGCCCGAAGTTCAACGCCTGTTACACGGAGATGGAGGAGCGAAAAAAGTCCGGCGACGCGGCCGGCGCCGAGGAGCTGGCGGCTCGGTTGGCGTCGATGCGCGTGTTGGCGCGGGCCAGGCCGCTGGACAAGTACAAGATGGTCGAGCTGCTGCAAAGCCGCGGGCAGGTGGTGGCCGTCACAGGCGATGGCGCCAACGACGCCCCGGCGCTGAAGAAGGCCGACGTCGGCCTGGCGATGGGGATCACCGGCACGGAGGTCGCCAAGGAGGCCAGCAAGATCGTGCTGCTGGACGACAGCTTCGCCACCATCGTCAAGGCGGTGCAGTGGGGCCGATCGCTGTACGAGAACATCCAGCGCTTCATCCAGTTCCAGCTGACGATCAACGTCAGCGCCCTGACCATCGCCTTTTTGGGACCGTTTTTCGGCGTGAAGCCGCCGTTCACGGTGCTGCAACTGCTGTGGATCAACGTCATCATGGACACCTTCGCCTCGATCGCGCTATGTTCCGAGCCGCCGCGCGAGGGCGTGATGCGTCTGCCTCCCAAGCGGCGGGACGAGAACATCCTGACGCGGCCGATGCTGGCGACGATCTTCGGCACGGCGGCGTTCTTCGTCGTAGTCATGATGGCGCTGCTGCTCGGCATGGAGCATTTCCATTGGTTCGCCGCCGGAAGCGGCCCGAACCCGGAGGGATGGGATCTTGGTCCTCTGAACATCCGCCAAGTCAGCATTTTCTTCACGGTCTACGTTTTCTTCCAGGTGTGGAACCAGATCAACGCCCGTTCGCTGACGCCGGACATGAGCGGCTTCAGCGGCCTGTTCCGCAACCGCACCTTCCTGGCGATCGCCGGCACGGTGGCCGTCGTACAGGCCCTCATCATCAGCGTCCCGTTCGTGGGAACGGTCTTCAGCGTGGAGCCGCTCGGCTGGCTGGACTGGCTGTGCATCCTGGCCGGCACGGCGTCGGTGCTGGTCTTTGCGGAGGCGCTGCGCCGAGTGCGACTGGCGATGAATCCTTCGACGGCGTGACGGGGAATGCGAACGAACGGCCGCCTTATCCGGAGATTTCATGTCCGACAAACGTCAAGAGCTTGAAACGGTCGCGGCGAAGCTCGGTATCGGCGCCTACCACAAGCACGTCTTCCTCTGCACCGGCCCGAACTGCTGCACGCCGGAGGAGGGCCAGGCCGCGTGGGAGGAGCTGAAGAAGCAGATCAAGGGGCACGACCTCGGCGCCGGCCCGAATGCCTGCTACCGCACCAAGGTCGGCTGCCTGCGCATCTGCGTTCATGGGCCGACGATGGTGGTCTATCCCGAAGGGACGTGGTATCACGGCATGACCGCCGACCGGATTCCGCGGTTCGTGCAAGAGCATTTGATCGAGGGGAAACCGGTGCGCGAATGGGTTTTCGCGGAAAATCGTCTCGGATCAAGTTTGGGCGGTCCCGAAAGCTTGCAGCAGCATTGATCTCACGCAAAGACGCCAAGGCGCAAAGCGAGGCTCTCTTTGCGCCTTGGCGTCTTTGCGTGAGATCCTTCTTCTACCGCGCAAACACGTCCCGCAAAAACCGCTGCGCCTCGTCCCACTGGTCCGCCGCCTTCTCGAAATCCACCGCCATCGGGTGCGCCGTCCGCCAGCCCTGGATCGCCTCCGGCAGCGTCGCTTTCACGTCCGGGTTCAGCGGGATCTGATGGCTCGGCCCCTCCGCCAGCTGCTTCTCCACGTCGGCGCTCAAGAGGAAGTCCACCAGCTTTTTCGCCCCGTCCGGGTTGGGGCAGCCGCGGATAATGGAGACCGAATTAGGCAGGAACAGCGTCCCCATACGACTTCCGGTGACCTCGTCGCGATCGGGGAAAATAATGGCGACGTGGCTGCCGGCCTTGATCTCCTCCAGAGAATCGTCGGTGTCCGTGACGGCCACGGCCGCCTCGCCCTTGCCGACCGCCTCCGCCGCCTGCTTGTTGCCCTTCGTGATCTGCACGCCGTTGTTCATCAGGTCCACATAGTATTTCTTCGCCTTTTCCGGCCCGAGAACTTCAAAAAGACACGCCGCCTGCGTCGCCGACGTGCCCGCCTGCGGCTTGGCCATCACCACACGGCTCCGCCATTTCGGCTCGGTCAGCTCCAGCAGGCCCTTCGGACGGTCGGCCTCCTCTTTCAGCTGGTCGGTGTTGACGAGCAGCACGCGGGCGCGATTGGCGAACATCGTCCAGTAATGGTCCTTGTCGCGATCCTTCGCCGGATAGGCCGCCGCCGAAGGGCTGTCGTACGGCTCCAACAGACCCTCCCGCCGCAGGCGGATCGTCGAGAGCGGTTCGTTGTTCCAGAAGACGTCGCAGCGCGGCCGGTCCTTGTCCGCCTCCAGCTCGTTGACCAGGCTCACCGACTTGTTCGCCTCGGTGTCGAACTTCGGGATCGCCGCCAGGCCCGTCCTGTCGCGGAACTGAGCCAAAACGCCCTCCGCGAACTCCTTGTCCTGGGCGCAGTAGAGAACGACGCGCTTCGAGTCGCTTTCGCAACCGCCGAGGAACGTCAGCGCCACGACGGCCGCGACGCAACGGAGCAGCAGGCGGAAAAACCGTGTTCGGTTCATGGTTTGGATTGTTCTCCCCTTACGGGTTGTGCCGGGGGCGACTCGCGGTCCCGAACGGCCGGATCGACGGGACGCTTGTAAAGCCGTTCAACCCATTCTATATTGTCGATCGACTCGCATCTCCGACCGCGCCGCAAAACCGAGGGCGTCTCATGACGTCTTTGCTCGCCAAGGACCGAATTACGGCCGGCCCGGGCTTCAACCGCTGGCTCATTCCGCCGGCCGCCCTGGCCATCCACCTGTGCATCGGCCAGGCCTACGCCTTCAGCGTCTTCAAGCTGCCGCTCAACACCATGCTGGGCAAGGCGGCCGGCCTGCCGGGCGAGTTGAAGGGGCAGGACTGGACGCAGCCCGAGCTGGCCTGGATCTTCACCATCGCCATCGTGTTCCTGGGCCTGTCGGCGGCCGTCGCCGGCTGGTGGCTGGAGAAGGTCGGGCCGCGCAAGAGCGGTTTCGTCGCTGCCTGCTGCTGGAGCCTCGGCTTCGTGGTTTCCGCCGTCGGCGTCTGGCTGCATCAACTCTGGATGCTCTACGCCGGCTACGGCGTCCTCGGCGGCTGCGGCCTGGGTCTGGGGTACATCACGCCGGTTTCAACGCTGATCCGCTGGTTCCCCGACCGGCGCGGCATGGCGACGGGCATGGCCATCATGGGCTTCGGCGGCGGCGCCATGATCGCGTCGCCCCTGTCCAACCTGCTCATGAAATGGTATGGTTCGCCCACGACCACGGGCGTGGCGGAAACCTTCCTCACCCTCGGCGCGATCTACTTCGTTGCGATGACCGCCGGCGCCTTTCTCTTCCGGCTGCCGCCGCCGGACTGGGCGCCGCCGGGTTGGTCGCCCTCCGCGCGGCCGGGTTCGCTCGCCGCGGGGAGCTATGTCCTCCCCAACGCCGCCCTTGCCACCCCTGCCTTTTACCTCCTCTGGGCCGTGCTATTCCTCAACGTCACCGCCGGCATCGGCATCCTGGAGCAGGCCGCGCCCATGATACAGGAGGTCTTCAACGGCCGCGTCAGCAAGGACGCCGCCGCCGGCTTCGTCGGGCTGCTCAGCCTGTTCAATCTGGTCGGCCGCTTCGGCTGGTCCTCCGCCTCCGACAAGCTGGGGCGAAAACCGACTTACGCCATCTTCTTCATGCTCGGATCGGCCCTTTTCGTGGCCCTGCCGTTCACCTGGAGGGCCGGCAGCGTGCCCCTCTTCGTCGCCTGCACGGCCGTCATCCTGAGCATGTACGGCGGCGGCTTCGCCGCGATCCCGGCGTACTTGTCCGACGTCTACGGCACGCGCTACGTCGGCGCCATCCACGGCCGACTGCTGACGGCGTGGTCGGCGGCCGGCGTCGCCGGGCCGGTGCTGGTGAATTACATCCGCGAGTATCAGATCAAGCATGACGTCGCCGCCGCGAACGCCTATGACTTCACCATGTACCTCATGGCCGGGCTGCTCGTCATCGGTTTCGTGTGCAACCTGTTCGTGGCCCGCGCCCACCCGCGGTACTACGTGAACCCCGCCGAAGCGCCGGCCGAGTTGGCGCCGGCGAAGGCCTGAGCGGCCGGGAGACATGCGCCATGACCACCGATTCGACCAACCCCCCGGCCGAGGGCCGGACCAGCCTGTGGCTGCTCGCCGTCGCCTGGGGCGCCGTCGCCCTGCCGCTGGCCTGGGGCGTCTACATGACGCTGCTCGGCGCCATGAAACTGTTCACCTCCTGAGATGCCGGTCAGCACGAAGTAGAACGCGAAGAGGATCTGGCCGTGCGCCGGATCGATCCGGTCCTTCGGCCAGTCTTCCGGCGGGAAATTGAGGTTCGGCACGAGGTGTTCGACGTCGTCCTTGTAGCCCATGATCGCCCGTTCTCGCGCTCACGTCCCTATGGGTCGCAGGTTCCGCTTCACCGGCAAGCTCTACGCCGCGCCGCTCACCAGGGTCATGCCGGCGGCGGGCCGATCGCGCGGAGAGATGAGGGCCGCGGATGAGGCCGTCCGAAGGCGTTCGACGTAGAAGGGGCTTTATGGGGAAGGCGGCTCGTGACAAGGTGACAAGGTGAGCAGCCAGTTCACCTTGTCACCTTGTCATCCTCACGCCGACACCGGCTCCGCCGGAGGGTTCTGTGTCGGTCGGATGCGTTCGCCGGCCGCCTTGCGCGACGCGATGCGATTGATGACCTGAAGGAAGGCCAGGGCGCTGGCCTCGATCACGTCGGTGCTGACGGCCCGGCCGGTGATGGTCCGGCCGTCGTGGTCGGCCTCGACGTGGGCCTCGCCTTGGGCGTCCTCGCCCACGGTGACGCTGCGGATGCGGTAGTCGCGCAGGGCGACCTCGACGCCGGTGATGCGTTCGATGGCCTTGAACACGGCGTCCACGGGGCCGTCGCCGAGGCTGGCCTCGCGGTGGATGCCGCCGTCCTGCCGCCACAGGCAGACGACGGCCGACGGAATGGTCGCGGAGCCGGCGTTGCAGGTGACGGCCTCCAGCGTCCACGTGGCCGGCCCCATGTCGCCGGCGCTGATCTGGGCCTCGGCCAGCGCCTCGATGTCGGCGTCGTAAATGTTCTTTTTGCGATCCGCCAACACCTTGAAGGCCTCGAAGACCTTTTGCAGCTGCGGGTCGTCCAGGTGGTAGCCGAGATCCTGGACGCGCTGCGCAGCGCGGCCCGGCCGCTGTGCTTGCCCAGCACCAGCTCGGTCTTCGGCAGGCCGACGTCTTCCGGGTTCATGATCTCGTAGGTGGAGCGCTCCTTGAGCATTCCGTCCTGGTGGATGCCGGCCTCGTGGGCGAAGGCGTTCTGACCGACGACGGCCTTGTTGCGCTGCACCTGGATGCCGGTGACGTGCGACACGAGCCGGCTGGTCGGATAGAGGCGGCGCGTGTTGATGTTAGAGTCCAGACCGTAGTAGTCCTTGCGGGTGCGCACCGCCATGACGATTTCTTCGAGGGAGCAGTTGCCGGCTCGCTCGCCGAGGCCGTTGACGGTGCATTCGATCTGGCGGGCGCCCTCCTGCACGGCCGCGAGACTGTTGGCCACGGCCAGTCCTAGGTCGTTGTGGCAGTGGACGCTGAAGACGACCTTCTCGGCGCCGCGAACATGCTTTTTGAGATGGGCGATGGCGGCGGCGTACTGGCTGGGCACGGCGTAGCCGACGGTGTCGGGGATGTTGATCGTGGTCGCCCCAACCTCGACGACGCGCTCCACGACCTCGGCGAGGAAGTCCAGCTCGGTGCGGGCGGCGTCTTCGGGCGAGAACTCGACGTTGTCGCAGACGGCCCGCGCCCGCTGGACGGCCTCGACGGCGCGGCGGATGATCTCGTCCTTGGCCATCTTGAGCTTGAATTCGCGGTGGATGGAGCTGGTGGCCAGGAAGACGTGAATGCGCGGCCGGGGCGCGTCGCGGAGGGCGGCCCAGGCGCGGTCGATGTCGTCGGCGCTACAGCGGGCGAGGCCGCAGATGACGGGGCCGTGAACTTGGCGGGCGATGGCCTGGACCGCCTCGAAGTCGCCGGGCGAAGCGATGGGGAAGCCGGCCTCGATCACGTCCACGCCGAGTTCCGTCAGGGCGTGGGCGACCTCCAGTTTCTCGGAGAGGTTCATGCTGGCGCCGGGAGACTGCTCGCCATCGCGTAGCGTGGTGTCGAAGATGATCAGGCGGTCGTCGGCCATGAAAGAGACTCCGAAAAGGGAAAGACCCCGGGCGACTGGTCCCAGGGTCGTTCAGCAGGCGAAGGCGGTGCAGGCTGTGAACGCGACTAGGACCCCCCATCAGGGAGGAGAAGCAGCTCCGGAAGCGGCGGTAGGGCTTGCATCACGGCTCGCAGGTCAGCGGTTTGTGGGCCAACAAATCAAGGTAAGTGTACGCGACGAGGGCGAAGATGGCAACGGCATTCTCACTTCGGGGCGCGGATTTTCCTTACGCCAGGGCCATGCCGATTCGCGCCGCGCCGAATGACAGAGTGGGAAGTGCTGCGAAGATCGACCGTCAAGGATTCGAGGGACCATTCAGCGGGGGGAACGTGGGCGAGTCCACCGGGATGATCTGCGTAATGTGCAGTAAGTCCACTTTCACCGCGCGCTCGAACAATACCTGCCCGGGCTGGCCGGTTAGTCCGACATAGGCGGCCCGCTGGCCCATCCAGAGCAGATCGGGATGACGAATGTCGTATGAGGAACCGTCCGTCAGGACGATGCGGAAAGGCTCGAACGGCCTCTGCTTCAAGCTGTCGCGGAGTTCGTCGGAGGACACGCGCTCGCCTCCTCGTCCCAGTGCCTTGGGTAGTGTAACACCATCTGGCACGGGCATCCAGAGGACGTTGGAAGGGCGGCGCGCTTATGCCGCATCATTCGGCGCGGCCTCGCACGGCTCGGCCGGCGCCGTCGTCTTCATCGCGGCCCGCTTCCGCCGCCGGGCCAGCACGAACTCCACCGCCATCGGCAGCAGCGACACGGCCACGATAGCCATCACCACGACCTCGAAGTTTCTCTTCACCACCTCGAAGCCGCCGAAGAAGTAGCCGGCCGACAGACACACCGTCACCCAGCCCACGGCGCCGCCGATGCTGTAGGCGAGGAACTTGCGATACGGCATCTTGCCGACGCCCGCCACGAAGGGCGCGAACGTCCGCACGATCGGCACGAACCGCGCCAGAAGGATCGTCTTGGCGCCGTACTTGTCGTAAAATGCCTGCGCCCTCAGGAGGTGCTTCTTGTTGAACAGCCACGACTTCTCGTAATGGAAGACGCGCGGGCCGAGCCAGGAGCCGATGCCGTAGTTGACGTTGTCGCCCAGCAGCGCCGCGGCGACGAGAAGGGCCAGGACGCCCGGAAAACTGAGGGCGTACTGGTGGACCAAGTAGCCGACGAAGAAGAGCAGGGAGTCGCCGGGCAGGAACGGCCAAATGACCAGGCCGGTTTCAACGAAGATGATGGCGAACAGCACCGCGAAAAAGGTGAGCGGTTGGGCCTGCAACAGGCCCTGCAGGACGTTCTGGATCCATTCGCTGAATTCTTTGAGCAGTCCCACGCCAGGCTCCTGGGAGATCCTTCCGCCGCGTCGTCGCCCGGACGGCCCCGACCGGGAAGCGATGATTCCCACAAGGGTAACGGTTCAGCCGGGTGAGGCAAGGCCAATCCGCGCCGCCGCAACCGATGGAGGAAGCATACCTCATCCCCGCAGCGGCGGGAAGGCGTCGGCCGCGATCGGCCTGGCGTGGGCGCCGCCGCGCCCCGTAGAATGCAGCGGTCTATACTACAAGGGTGGGCCGGATGGAATCCGCCAGGAGGCGCGGGGCAGCGCATGGACCTTCATTATGACTTCGGCCCGGACCCGGCGAACCCGGCGCGGCGCCGCGTGGACCAGCTCGAGCGCCTGCTGGCCTGCTTCCAGAAGGCCCTCGGCCATGAGCTGCCCAACCAGTTGGTCGCGTTTCAGGGTCTGGCCCGCCTCGTGGAACAGGATCCGTCCGCCCGCCTGGACGACGAGGACCGCGTCCTCCTGCTGCGCCTCGCCGACCTCGCCAAGCGCACCGACGGCCTGGTACGGTCGCTGGCGGAGATCGGCCGGTTGACGTGCGACCCCGGTCCGGTCGAGGCCGTGGCGCTGCCTGACATCGCACGGGAGGCGGCCGCCGAGGTGAATTTGCTGTCTTCGGGATGGATGATCGAGTATCATTTTACGCCGGAGGCTTCGGTCCTTCCCGTTTCGCGCCGCAGCCTGCGCCTCGTCCTCATCCATCTGATCCGCAACGCCGTCCAGGCGGGCGGCGGCCGCGCCGGGCCTCTGGACGTGGGTTCCCGCCGCACCGCGGAAGGGATCGAGTGGTGGGTGAGGGACGACGGCCG
Source organism: uncultured Planctomycetaceae bacterium (assembly GCA_963771935.1). Classification (GTDB taxonomy): domain Bacteria; phylum Planctomycetota; class Planctomycetia; order Gemmatales; family Gemmataceae; genus UBA4732. Next base: position 1,047,685 of record CAVYVK010000003.1, read on the forward strand.
CGGCTTCTCGGAAACCCAGCAGGGTCGCCTGTTCGACTGCTTCGCCGGCGGCGCCGGGCTGGGCCTGTTCCTGGTCCGCCAACTCGTGGCCGGATGGGGCGGCGCCATCCGCGTCCACTCCGAACCCGCCGGGGGCACGACGTTCACCGTTCTGGTGCGAACGCCTTGACGCCGGCGGTTGGAAACGACGAAGACCCATGACGGACGTACTGCGCCTGTTCCTGATCGAAGACGACCCGGACATGGCCTTGCTCATCCGCAAGAGCCTCGAGCGCGATCGGCATCACGTGACCGCTTGCCGCACGGCCGCCGACGCCCTCATCGTCCTGGGCCACACCGCGTTCGACCTGGTCCTCCTCGATCAGAAGCTGCCCGACATGTCCGGACTGGACCTCCTGCGCACCCTGGCGCGGGAGGGCGTCGCCGCCCCCGTCCTCATGGTCACCGTCTACCCGGACGCCGAGTTGGCCGCCAGTGTGCTTCGCGCCGGCGCCCTGGATTACGTCGTCAAGGACTCCCAGCTGGCCTTCCTCGTCGATCTGCCCAAGCACGTCGCCGAGTCGGTCAAGCGCCACCGTCTGGAACAGATGAACCGGCTGCTCATCCAGGCCCTGGAGTCCGCGCGCGACGGCGTCACCATTACCGATCTGCAAGGGATCATTCTCAACGTCAACCTGGCGCTGGAGCAGATGACCGGCTACAGCCGGCAAGAGCTGCTCGGCCAGACGCCGCGCCTGTTCAAGAGCGGCGCCCACCCGGCGGAGCTTTACGCCGCCCTGTGGCGCACCATCCTGGGCCGCGACAGCTGGCAGGGCGAGCTGACCAACCGCCGCAAGGACGGCAGTCTGTTCCAGGCGTCGCTCACCATATCGCCCATCGTCGATCCGTATGGGAGGATGACGCATTTCGTGGGCATCTACCGCGACGTGACGGAACACAAGAAGCTGGAACGGCAGCTCTTGCAGGCCCAGAAGATGCAGAGCGTCGGCACGCTGGCCGGCGGCGTGGCCCACGAGTTCAACAACCTGCTGGCCGGCATCAACGGCTACGCCGCCCTGGCCCTGCGCGAGCCGGACGTCGGTTCGACCGTGCGCGAGTTTATGCGGAACGTCGTGGACCTGTCCGAGCGGGCGGCGGGGCTGACGCGGCAGCTGCTGGCTTTCGCCCGCAAGCCCGCCCTGAGCCGGCAACCGACGTCGATCCCCGATCTGGTGCGCGGTACGGCGGAGCTGGTGACGCGCACGCTCCACCAGGAGGTCGGCGTCGAGGTCGAGGCGGACGGGCCTGACGCCCCACTGGTGGTGGAGGCCGACGCCAACCAGCTACAGCAGGCGCTCGTCAATCTCGCGCTGAACGCCCGCGACGCCCTGACCGTGGACGCCAATTCCTCCCCCAATTTACCGCAAATCCTCTTCCGCCTGCGGTCGGCCAAGACGACGCAGGTCCGCGCCGCCTTCCCGCAAAACGTGCCGCCGGGCGACTACGTCCTCTTGCAAGTGGAGGATCGCGGCTCCGGCATGTCGCCGGAGGTGCTGAATCAGGCGCTCGACCCGTTTTTCACGACCAAAGAGGTCGGCCAGGGCACCGGCCTGGGCCTGCCGATGGTGTTCGGCATCGTGCAGGGCCACCAGGGTTGGCTCACCATCGACAGCACGCCCGGCCAGGGGACGTGCGTCAGCATCTACCTGCCGCGCCTGGTCTCGCAGACCGACGGCGAGGTGCGCGGCCCGCTGTTGCGCGACGCCGAGGTGGTTCAGCCGGAGTCGGCGCCCGGCCGGTCGATCCTCGTCATCGACGACGAACAGGCCGTGCTGGACGTGGTGCGCCGCTTCCTGCAGATCGCCGGCCATCACGTCACCGTCGCCACCAGCGGCCAGGAGGCGCTGGAACTGCTGAGCAACGGCCATCCGGTGGACCTGATCGTTCTCGATTTGATGATGCCGCGCGAGGACGTGGCCGCGACGTTCCAACGGCTGCGTCAGCGCCGTCCCGGCGTGCCCGTCCTGCTCTGCACCGGCCTGGCCGACGCCAGCCCTGTGCCGGAGTTGCTTCTCCATGGCGCCGTCGGTCTTATCCGCAAGCCGTTTCGCATGAATGAGCTGTGGTACGCCGTCCGCCAGGCGTTGGCGAGCGGGGTCGCGTAAGCGCCCGAGTGCGCATTGTTTCAGAGACTACAGCGCCCTCGGGGCGCTGACGCGACCCCGCTCGCCAACGCCTCCATTGTTGGCACGGATGTTGCAACCTGAATCCGGCGTGTTGGAGATTTCCGAACGTTGGCCTATCGAGGAGAATTGTCATGTCGGACATCAAGCACGACGCCAAGAAGGGCATTGACGACGCCGCGAACGCCGCCAAAAAGGCGACGGACAAGACCGTCGATGCCACCAAAAAGGCCGGGCAGGCGATCGGCGACAAGGCTAAGGAGGCGGGCCAGAAGATCAAGGACGCCTCGAAGTAATTTTATTCCCCCCGCGGCTCGCGTCGCCGGAACAACGCGGGCCGCGGGTTTTTTGCATCTTCTTACTCCGCCGCCTCCACCCGCAGGCATCGCGCAATTTGTCGCACGGCCTGGCGCAAGCGGTGTTCGTTTTCGACCAGGGCCAGGCGCAAATATCCCTCTCCCACCTCGCCGAAGCCGCGCCCCGGACTGACCGCGACTTCCGCCTCCTCGATCAGCTTCATGGCGAAATCGAGCGACCCCATGCGCTCGCGCCACTCGGCCGGATAGCGCGCCCACACGAACATGCTGGCCTTGGGAGGATTCACTTCCCAGCCGATGCGCCGCAGTCCCTCGACCAATACGTCGCGCCGCTTCTGGTACTCCTGCGCCTGCCGCTTGACCGCCTCTTCGCCGTGGCGCATGGCGATGATGGCCGCGATCTGGATCGGTGCAAAAATCCCGTAGTCGTAATATCCCTTGATCGTGGCCAGAGCGCGGACCATTTCCGGGTTGCCGGCGCAGAAGCCGAGTCGCCAGCCGGCCATGTTGTAGCCCTTGCTCATCGTCGTCGTCTCGACGCCGACCTCCTTGGCGCCGGGGACGCTCAGGAAGCTCGGCGCCTGATAGCCGTCGAAGCAAACGTCGCCGTAGGCGAAGTCGTGGATGACCATGAAGCCGTGCTTGCGGGCCAGGGCGACGACCTCGACGAAGAAGTCGCGCTCGACGACGGTGGTGCTGGGATTGTGGGGGAAGTTGAGGATCAGCACCTTGGGTTTGGGATAAAGATGCTCCGCGACGTTGGCGACGTTGGACAGGAAGCGGTCGGGCTGCGTGCAGTCGAGGCTGATGACGTTGCCGGAGGCCAGGGCGACGGCGTAAACGTGGATGGGGAAGGACGGCGCCGGCACGACCGCCGTGTCGCCGGGGCCGAGCAGGGCCAGGCACATGTGGCTGAAGACTTCCTTGGAGCCGAGGCCGGCCAGGACTTCCGAGTCGGGGTCGAGCTGCACGCCGTGCAGGCGCGAATAGCGGAGGGCGGCCTCCCGCCGAAGGTTATAGAGTCCGTTGCTGACGGAATAGCGGTGGTTGCGGTCGTCGCGTGCGGCCTCGCAGAGCTTGTCGATCACCTCCGTCGGCGGCGTGTCGGTGGGATTGCCCATGCCGAGGTCGATCACGTCCACGCCGGCCCGACGTTTGCGGTATTTGAGGTCGTTGATCTTGCCGAACAGATAAGGCGGCAGCCGCTTGACGCGGTCGGCCACGCTGATCTGGAACGGCGTCTGTGCGGTGTTGGGTTCGCTTTGCATGGTCGGGGCCGGGGTGGAACGAAAATGCGGACGCGTAAGGCCGCGTCCGCCGCTCTGTTGAGTGTATCAGCCGGCCGGGCGCCCTACCATCCCGCGTTTTCCTTGCATCCGACGCACGGGGGGCGCATAATCGGCCGCACGAGGTCGCCCGGAACCGACACAAGGAGACGCACGCATGTTTCGTCGCATCATGGTTCTGACCGCGGCCGCCGCCCTGCTGGCGCTGGCGCCGATCCGCTCCGACGACTCCGACCAGGGGACCGGCCTGTACGAGGGCTACACCCGCCTCTTCAACGGCGAGGGACCTGACCGGCTGGAAAGCGAGCGGCAAGATGGAGGACTGGGGAGTCGAAAACGGCACGCTCTACACCAAGGGCGGCGGCGGCGGCTGGCTGATGACGGACAAGGAATACGGCGACTTTGAAGTCTACGTGGATTTCAAGATGCCGCGGTCGGGCGGCGGCAACAGCGGCGTGGCCATCCGCGCCCCGTTCGAGGGCGACGCGGCCTACCAGGGGATGGAGATCCAGCTGCTCGACGACGTGTGGCACCTCGATCCGGCCCACTTCAAGGGCCTCAAGCCGGTGCAGCTGACCGGCTCGATCTACGGCGTCGTGCCTCCGTCGCGCGAGGCGCTGAAGCCGGTCGGCGAGTGGAACACCATCCACATCACCGCCAAGGGTCGCCAGGTGACCATCAAGCTGAATGGAATCAAGACGGTGGACGCCAACCTCGACGACCACAAGGACCAGTTCAAGGCCCACCCCGGCCTGACGCGCGAGAAGGGCCACGTCGGGTTGCAGAGCCACAGCAACCGCGTCGAATTCCGGAATATCTATATCAAGGAGCTTCCATAAGGCGATGAACGCGAGCGGGCCGCCCGCTGACGTCCGCCCCAGGATCCCTTGTCAAGGCCCCATCGTTGGGGTCTCCGCGGCCGGGTTCACCCCGTCCGCAGAACCGGCGCGGCCGCGCCACCACGCGGCCGCGCCGTCTTCGGTCCACAGTCCGGCGGCGTGACAGCCTGCCAGCGCCCTTGCCAGACTTCGCACATCCGGAAAGCGCCGCTCGGCCCTTCTCCAGGCAGCGCATCACCACCGCCTGCACGTCGGCCGGCACGTCCGCCCGCAGCCGGTCCGGCGGGACCGGCGGGTCGGTGAGGTGGGCGACCAGCGTCTGCAACGACGTCGGCCGGACGAACGGCGGCCGGCCCGTCAGCAGGTAATAGGCCAGCGCCCCAGACTGTAGATGTCGCTCCGCCCGTCCAGGGCCTTCTTGCCGTCGGCCTGCTCGGGAGACATGTAGGCCGGCGTCCCGGCGATCGCGCCCTCCTGGGTCAGGTTCGCCTCGTCGCCGGCAGTGTGCGACCGCACGAGTCCGAAATCCAGCAGCTTGGCCACGTCGTGCAGGCCGCCCCGCTCGCAGGCAATGACGTTGCTCGGCTTGATGTCGCGGTGAATCAGGCAGGCGGCGTGGGCCTCGTGCAGCGCGCCGCAGACCTGGAGGAGCAGGTGGACGGCGAGTTCCGGCGGCAGCGGGCCGTGGCGCCGAACCAGGTCGTCCAGGTTCAGCCCCGGCAGGTATTCCATGGCGTAGTAGAACGTGCCGTCGTCGGCGTGGCCATAGTCATAGACCTGGACGGTGTTCGGGTGGGTGAGCGCGGCCGTCGCCTGGACCTCGCGCTCGAAGCGCAGCAGGTGCTGCGGATCGCCGGCCTGCCCCGGCCGGATCAGCTTGAGGCGCACGGCCGGCGCAGCAGGACGTGCTCGGCCAGGTAGACCTCGCCCATGCCGCCGGCGCCGAGCCGCTGTTTCAGCCTGTATTGCCCCATCTGCCGCGCTGCCTGCACCTCCCGCCGCAGAATCTCGACGCGGTGCGAGCCGTAAACCGCCAGGGCGACCGCCACGCCCATCCACATGACCAGGATGGTCAGGTAAATCAGAAACGGCGCCAGGAATCTGGTACGGATCTCGACTTCGAAGAAGCCGACCGCCGCTGCAAGAGCGACGGGGACGACGGCCATCATCGTCACGACCAGACCGCACCGCCTTCCCGTGTTCGGGATCAGCGTGCCGTAGGTCACGATGGTGACCAGGAAATACAGGGCGATCGTCGAGAGGATGAAGGGGACGAAGAAACCGCCCTCTTGAAAGGTGCGGAGCAGCAAGTGCTTCAGCCCCAGCTGATCGACGTACCACCAAATCACGTTGATCAGCGGCAGGCCGAAGAGGAAAAGTTCCAGCGCCCGGAGCCGCCCCAGGGACAGCGGCAGCCGACTCCAGATTAGGGCCGTGATGAGGACGACGACCAGGAACATGGCCCAGATGGACGCCGCGCCAAGCCAGACCTCGGCGGACGGCCTGGCGTCCAGAGGGACCAGGATCGCATGAAGGGCGGAGGCGACGGCCCACACCCCGGTCGATAGCAGACCGACGAATTGCAGGCGCCGCCGGAGAAGGCTCAACCCCGCCGGCTATGCGGGGACTGGCCCCTGCCACCAGCGCCATTTTGACTCGCTCGGCCGGGGCCGTCAAGGCGCGCGTCGGCGTTTTGGTAGTCCGTTGTGACTTCGTTGGTCGGCGGCATGGGGTGGGGTCTATCTCGAAGAATCCGTTCGTTGTGCATCGGCGACTACACGAGGAGCGGAAGCCAGGGGTTCTACAGGGGCTGGCCCTTGATAATGCGGCGCGTCACCTCGTGGCGCGGGCCGGTCGCGGCCTCGCGCCCCATTCTCCCTCCGCTGTCGCCAGCTTTCAAGCACTTTCCGGTAAAGGCAACAGCGTTTGTCGGAGAATGGTTGCCGCCCCGGCGGCGTCGTCCTAGCCTGACGGCATGAGCCACACACCGAAAGACCCCCATGCGTACCTGCACAGCATCAGCCATCGCCGCATCGACCCGCCGGCGCTGACGGCCGACACGCCGCTGACGCGCGTCATTGATGAGGCGTTTCTGTCGTACAACGCCGGCCGGCTGCGCGAGGCGTGCCGGCTGTTCGTCGAGAAGATGTTGGCCGACGACGCCGTGGTGGGGCTGTCGCTGGCCGGCGCCCTGACGCCGGCCGGCCTCGGCATGTCGTGCCTGGCGCCGCTGGTCGAGGCCGGCTTCCTCGACTGGATCGTCAGCACCGGCGCCAACCTCTACCACGACACCCACTTCGCGCTGGGCATGGACCTGCGCCAGTCGCGGCCCGGCCTGGACGACCACCGGCTGCGCGAGAATCAGGTAATTCGCATCTACGATGTGGTTTTCAGTTACGACAACCTCCTGGGCACCGACCGCTTCTACCGGACGCTGTGCCGCGGCGAGGCGTTCCAGAAGACGATGGGCACGGCGGAGTTTCACCACCTCGTCGGCAAGTACGTGTCGGCCCACGAGGAGGAGACGGGACGGAAGGGCCGGAGCCTGCTGGGGGCGGCGTACCGTCACGGCGTGCCGATCTTCACGTCGTCGCCGGGCGACAGCTCGATCGGCATGAACCTGGCGGCGTTGCAGCTGGAAGGATCGGCCCTGCGGATCGACCCGCTGCGCGACGTGAACCAGAGTGCGGCGATCGTTTATGACGCCAAGAAGTCCGGCCGCAGCGGCGTGTTCATCCTGGGCGGCGGCTCGCCGAAGAACTTCATCTTGCAGACGGAGCCGCAGATTCAGGAGGTGCTGGGGCTGGAGGAAAGCGGCCACGACTTTTTCCTGCAATGCACCGACGCCCGCCCCGACACCGGCGGCCTGAGCGGGGCGACGCCGCAGGAGGCGATGACGTGGGGCAAGGTCGATCCCGAGATGCTGCCGGACACGGTGACGTGCTACCTGGATTCGACGGTGGCGCTGCCGCTGATCACGGCCTACGCCCTCGCGTCGCGGAAGCCGCGCAAGCCGCGCCGGCTGATGGACCGGCTGGAGGCGATGATGAAGGCGCTGGAGACGGAGTACGGGGCGCGGCGGAAGAAGGAGGACGCGGCCGACGCGGTGAAAGAGGAGAAAGTCGATCCGGAAGCGCCGGCGGAGATTGATCGGATCCGGTGAGACGGCGTTGCGGCTTGCTCGCGGGCCGGGATCCCATTTTGTTCCCTTAGGCTCGGCTTTAGACGGTCGCCGGATCGACCACTACCAGCCCCGGCCCAAATGCCGCCATCCGGACGAAGTGGGAGACGTTAAAGGTCAGCAGGTGCGACACCCCATGTACATGGCAGACGGCCGCCAGGCGCGCGTCATGTACTTGCTTGCCGACAATCGCCAGCGCACTTACCAGTGCTTTCCACGCGGGGTAGACGTCCGGCGTCTCCAGCAGGAGGGGGAACTTCGCCTCGAATGTTGCTGCATGTGCTTCCGCGTCCACGATCGGCAGCTCTGCGCCGTTCATCGCCTTCGGTCGGGTGGCCACATTGCGGAACTCGATCATGACCTGCGCCGTAACGTGCAATACCTCGCCGCGTCGGTGCAATTCCAGCACCGCCCGGACAGCCGCGGCGTGTTGCGCATCGGAAGCGTTCGCCAGGCGCACCAGGACGCTGGTGTCGATGAGCCAGGACATTATTCGTACAGTCCTTCGCTGCTCAGGGCCGAGTCGGGAAGGGACACGCCCCAGTTCCGTGCCGCCGCCAGCAGGCCGCGCTCCCACTCATCGCGGGCTTCCAGCGGTGCGTCGGCGAGAAAACGCTCCCGCAGAGCGCTGAGGGCCAATACTTCGGGGGCGACCCCCTGCCGACGGGCCTGTTCCTTCAACGCCGCCTCCAGTTCGGGATTGAGAGTGATTACCATTGGTTTTCCCTCCGCATCAGGGCCTTCCGGTAATGGTACCGGATCCCCGCGCGTCCTCCAAGCCGCTGCGGCGCCAGCGGCTTTTTTCGAAGGGACAAAAGGGATCGTGAGTCGGTTTAATCGACTCGACCCCTTTAGTCTCCCGCGCCAGCCGCGCCGGCTGGTGGACCGGCTGGAGGCGATGATGAAGGCGCTGGAGGCGGAATACGGGGCGCGGCGGAGGAAGGACGACGCAGCCGGGGCGGCGAAAGAGGAGAAAGTCGATCCGGAAGCGCGGGCGGAGATTGATCGGATACGGTGAGAGGAGAAAGCAGCTAGAGGCAACAAGGGGCTAAGTCCGGCAGGTAAGCGACTCCCACCCCTGCTACCACCTTGGTCATCGTCACCTTGTCAGGTCTGGCCCTCCCTCTGGCATCACGTTTGCTTTCCACTCGCCGCCTGCAAGTTTCGCCAATTCCTTGGTGAATTCCATTAGAGCGGCGTCCGTGTCCTCTAACCGAGTAACCGCAAATGCGGCGCACACCGCATCCAGCCACGGAGAAACCTGGGCCTCAAATCGCTCAAGGCCTGGAAGTCCAATCGCTCGTAGGTTGCACCATCGTCTTCGCGGACCCCGCCAGGAGTTCCAGCGCATTCAAAGGTCTTTTTGATCCCTGGATGCGCGACCATGTCGCGCACGTTTTTCTCCAGACGAAACGCCAGGGACGGAACCTCCACAGTCTTTTTCTTCCTTGCCTCATTCGCAACATGGCTCACGCGGTCACAGAGCGTCTGGCTTTTGATAGTAGGAATGCCGCCATTATCGCAGATCTCGTTCACGACTGCTTCCATGTGCGCGAACAAGCAAAGCAGGCTTCCACGGAGATATCTGGCATACCCTTTCACATCGTTTCTTGCTCTGTTGAAATCCTCTAACCTGTAGCGGCGAGGAGCATGAGGTTGTGGGTGAGTACCCGCAGGTAGCACTCGTGTTCGCGCGACGCATCCGACTTGCCCCGCAGCGCCGAGCCGAGCAGCCGCTTGTGTCGGGAGAAGGCGCTCTCCGCCTGCCAGCGCTGCCCGTAGACGCGCTTGTGCCGGCTGCCCCGCGGCTTCTTGCGGAACCGCTTGACCATCTGCCGCCGGTAGCGAGTCTTGGGCCACTTCCGCCCCCCGTTCCGCCGGTTGATCGGGATCACCGTCGAGCGGACGCCCAAGTCCTCCCGGCAGTAGCGGTGGCTCTCCTCGCCGTCGAACGCCGCGTCGCCGAGCACCCGGTCGTAGCCGACCGCCAGCGACGCCTGGGCCATGAGAGGGCGGAACTGCGGCGCGTCGTTGGCGGGGCCGAGGCTGACCGTGGCTGCGGTGAAGAAGTGGCTGGCCGTGTCGCAGGCCACGGCCAACTTGGTCCACAGCCTGGAGTTGTGTTTACGGCCGGCCCGCTTGAAAAAGTAGCGGGACGTGTGGCGGCTCTCCATGCCGGTGGCGTCGATGGCGGCCGTCGGCTTCGCGCCGATCAACCCGCCTTCCTGTGCGCACGGTGGCGCGGAAGAGGAGTACGACGAACGCCCCTTTTTTAGCAGCCGCTTGGCGGCATAGCAGAGGGTCGAGTAGTCGGGCGCCGCGGCCAGGCCGAGATCCTCGCGCAACTCGGCGAAGTCGGCCAGCAACCGGACGACGCCCCGGTAGTCGGTCTTGAAGAAGGTCTTCAGGGCCAGGGCGGCGAACAGTTGGTGCTGGGTGAAGTCCTTGCGGGAGAACTTCGACGAATAGGCGGGCAGAACCTCCCGCGCAGGCGCAGCGCCTCTTGGGCCACGGCCCGAGGCGACTTGGTCATCGGTCTGCTGGTGTTCATAATACCATTATACGCCCGCCCCGCCAAGGATTTCAACAGAGCAATCGTTTCTTGCAAACGCCGTGCGCGCATCTTGCTTGAACGCAAGGTGGTCAAGCCAGCTGTCAGTCTTCAAGGAGAAGCAGGAAACGTGAATATTCCCGTCTTCTTTGACTTCGCAGCGGACTTGCATGGGACGCCTCCAATTCAGATGCGATTCGATGTCAATCGTCGTTTTCTTCCCTGTGCGCGCACCAGCCGCAGAGGCCGCCGTTTTCCCACGACTCGATTATCTCGCTCGACGGGATGCAGTTTCCACAGCGAGTGCATTGCCGCTGGAGGTATGTCGCGAGGACGAATACTTCAAAAACATGCACCTGCCTGCCGGTCAGACTCTGCCTGCCTTGAGCCAAGACCTGTAGAGCAATGCCCTGAGCCGGCCCTTCCAAGAAGCCATTCTCGGTCAGGTATCTAAGCGCCTCGTCCTCGTTCATCTTTTCCATCAAATCAACGTCCCATCCCATTTGCGCTCTCCTTTGTTCTTGCTAGCAGGCGGGGCAGATGGTGGTTTCCTGACATGTGTCCCCCCCCTTCTATCCCCTTCCATTCTCCGGGGTGCCGTCGTATTCGCCCATGTCCTCCCATCCCGCGTGCTTGCCCGCCTCCCAGGCCAGCGCCGCAAACTCCTTCTTTGTCCACGGGCTGTCGTCGTAGTCGTCACCCATTCCATCATTCTATTCCAACTCCTTTGCCGTTTCCTCCACGATCCTCCCCAAATCCTCGCACCCCCACCGACAGTCGCACCAACTCTTCGGTGATGCTCTGCAGCGCCTTTTCCTCAGTGGCGACGAAGCGCGGCGAGTTCGTCGCCGACTGGCTGCACGTCGTCTCTGTGGGGCCCAGCGATGGGCTGAATGTGACGCCCGAGGCCCAACGCGTATGGCGGACAAAAAGGGTGCGAGTAGATTAAATCTATACCAGACCCCTTTTGACCCTCGGAAAATGGTTCCTGACAGCTTTGTCCCTCCGAACTCGGTTTGCTCTGTCGGAGGGGGGTCGGCACCGACCGGCGCGTTACGCCCGGGCGGTCGGGAGCAATCACCAGATCCGGACCTTATTTCTTTTTTGAGGTAATTGAGGCCGCTTTTAACGCCTGAAAAGTAGCGAAGTCCGAAGATCCCAGGAACGCCTTGCCGTCGGTGAAGCGGACCACGAATGTCGTCTCCCGCTTCTCTTTGCCCCCTATGAGAACTCCCAGTGCGGCCCCGATGGGTCCGAGCAACAAAAGCCCGGCAGCGCCGCGCCTGCCCTGGAGGGGCCGGCCTTAAGCATTTCGTCGGTCACAAGCTCGACCGCCTCAATATCAGTCGTGACTTTGCAGGGGAAGAAGATGCCTGGTAACTGGAAGGTCTTCGAGAACCATCCTTCCGAGTAGCTTCCGTTGCCTTTCTTGAAATCTCCGCCATGAACCTTAAAGCGCCACGTTGCCATGCCAACCCTCCCCTTGGACCAGGTAGTTGTCGCACCAGCGTATCCTACCCCTCCGCATATCCTCAGTCAACAAACATCCAAAAGCGGATCGTACTTTTCCCTTGCCGCCGCCTTCCGCCGAGTCCCAAACAAGGACCGGAAAACGGGATAGAGCAGATTGAATACCAGAGCATATCCCTTTTTCCTCCTCACCCCGACAACCCATTCACGGGGTCGGAAACAGGATCGTGAAACCTTCCTGGGCGAAATGACGATCGTTGGTCAAGACCTCGATCACACCCAAGGCCCGCAGGGCGACCATTGAACGACAGTCGGTCAGGCTGTACCCCTTGTCGGGCCGGGCTTCGTAGAGCGCGAGAGCCGCGTCGAAGTCGGCGCGGGTTTGGGGGAGCACGTCCACGTCGGGGTCGCTGCGCAGGTCGTGAATCAAACCGGCCGCCCGGCCGCGCCAGTGCGGGCCGGAGCGGGAAAACCAATTCAAGACCTCCGTCAGCACTTCGTCCGTCGTGAGCAGGCGGGCCGAGCCGAGACTACTGCCGAAAGACGTGACACGCACATGGAAGGCGTCGCCCGGGTTGAGCAGGGCAACCCAATAGAACGTGTCCGCGAACAGCGTCCGCAGCGGCATGGGTGGTTATTCCGGTCGCTTCGGGTGGCCATACAGATAATGATCGATCTGGGCGGCGCCGTCGGCCGGCAATTTGTCCACCTCTTCTGGGGGGACATCCGCCGCGCGAGCTGCGATCCTCTCCCAAATGGGAGGCCGACGGCGCTCGAGCACGATCCGGCCCGCCTGAATGGTCGCCTCCAAATCGGCCCCCGGCGTCACGCCGGCCGCCCGGCACAATTCAGCGGGCAGCGTCACCGCGCCGGCGGCGTCCGCCTGGATGATCGTAGACATGCCCCAGACCCTCCTTCCGAACACAAACGACTGTCAAGTACACATCCAGCCTAACGAAATGAGGAACGAACCAGAAGGGCAAAGAGGCTGCGGCACGAGGGCGCTCATCGGCAGACATTTCCCCTCCCATTTCCGCTGCCCAGACGCCCCCGCCGCATGGTACACTCGGCGTCGCTCTGCGTGCTCGCAACGAGGTGCATCATGGCGAAGCGCTCGTCCGTCGAAACCCACTCGGCGCCCCTGCCGCCGACGGCCGGTCTCGGGGCGCCGGCCGCATGCGCCCTTCGACCGCAAAGAAAAATGTTCGGGGGGGACGGAACCTTGCGCAATGGCGCAAGGCCCGGAAAAGTCTGATCCGCCAAGGACTTACGTGTGCGCCGAACGGTGCGCCGCATCGCGCACCGTTTCGGCGCCCATGCAGCGCCAGACGCCGTCGATCGCTTATCTGGAGAATTTAAATGGCGTTCAGCGAAAAGACGTGAATCCGCCAGGCCGGCACGTCCAGGTACAGCCCCCGCGATTCCAGGTCGTCGCCGTTCCGGTCGTAGGCGTCATCGCTCATGAGGTCCTCGAATCGCCATCGGCCGCCGCGGAGATCGGCGAACGGCAGCCGGACGTAGCACTGGCTCTGGTTGGGAGCGTAGTTCACCGCTGCCACAAGTCGTTGTCCTTCGCCGCCTTCCCAGGTCCAGGCCAGAACACAATCCCACGTCCCGTTGCCTTCCCACGCCGAGACGCACTCCAGCAGCCGCCATTGCCCGTCGCGGACGACGGGATGGCGCAGCACGGCCAGCAAACGGTCGTAGAATCGGGCCAGGTCCGCATCGACGGGTTCGTCCGGGCCTCGGCGGAGGTGCGGCGAGATGCGTTTCTTCCGGCCCTCGAACTGGCCTTGATGGAAGAACCGCAGGCCCGGCGACAGAAAGGTTACGACGGCCGCCGCCTCATGCACTTCCCGCGGGAAAACGGTCGCCGCGCGCGGCTCGTCGTGGTTCTCCAGGAAGCGGGCCATCCGGTCCTGGTAGTCCAGCCCCGCCTGAAGGTGCTCGCGCACCGGCCGGGAGTGCCGATCACGGAGGCGGTCGTAGAGCCGCTTGTCATAGGTGTAGCGGAAGCCCTGCTGCTGGAGCGTCCATTCCAGGTCCCAATAGACCTCGGCCATGAAACAAAAGTCCGGAAACCGCTCCCGAATGTCCTGCGTCGCCTTCGGCCAGAAGGGCTGCACCCGGACGCCCCACGTCCGTTCAAACACGTCCGGCAGAACCAGCATGGCCATGTCGCAGCGGACGCCGTCGCACTGGCCGGCGACCTTCCGCAGCTCTGCAAGCATCGCGTCCAGCGCGGCCGGGTTGCCGTAGTTGAGTTGAAGGGCGTCCGGCCAGCCGGGGAAATACGGATCGCGTCCGTGAGCGAGAATCAGGTCGCCTTGTTTCCGCCGGATCCAGGTGTAGTTGCCGGGCGCCTGGGCCAGGTCGCCGCTCCGAGCCGCCGATGTAGTATTCGGGATGCTCCTCCACCCACGGATGATCCAGGCCCGTGTGGTTGGGAACGAAGTCGAGCATCAGCCGCAATCCGCGGCGCCGCAGCCGCTCGCGCAGCCGGGCCAGCGCCGCATCGCCCCCCAGCGCCGGATGCACCGTGTAGCCCGTGATCGCAAACCCGGAACCGGCGATGTCCTCGTCGCGCAGATCCGCCAACGTCTCCTCGAATTCCTTTCGCCATTCGGGGGAGCCGCGGGAGACCGCTCGCCCGGCCGCGCCCGTCTGCCAGACGCTGAGGAGCCAGACCCAGTCAAAACCCATCCGAACCAATCGGTCCAGCTCGGCGTCGGGAACGTCGTCCAGGGTGGCCGACCGGCCCAGCGAGCGCGACAGCTCCACGAGCCAAACGCGCGTGTTGATCTGGTAAAGCGATGGATAGCGCGGCGTCGTCATGGGGCGCTAATTCAGATTACGAAGATAGTTTTGAATGGCGATCCACATCGTCCGCTGTTCACCGCCCTCGTCGGGCCGGAGGCCGAGACGCGCCGCCTGGGACTGGGCCGTCTCGTCCGACGCTTTCTCAGCCGTGCGGAAGTAGAGATACCACAATCCGCCGACGACGGCGCCGTTCGTGCCGTAGACGAACAGCGGCCGATCACTCTCGTCCGTGACGATGCGGTCGAACTCGTCCACCACGGCTCTCGATAGTGTGTTCGGCGCCGCCTCCAGGCTCAGGTAACGCAGGCCGTGCTTCTCGAACTGGCGGCGGGCGGCCGCGTCGTCTTCGCCGGGGGCGCGAATGTGCAGCACGGTGCGATAATGGTGCGTCTGCAACCAGGTGATGCCGTCGGGGAACGGTTGCAGCCCGGAGGCGATCCGATCTTTCACGATCGCAAATTGGGGAATATCCACCGGAGGCGGAGACGAAGCATCCCGATCGTCCACGACGGGCGGTTGCGGCATCGGCGCACCCAAAGACGGAGAGGCGTTGCGGCCGGAATCCTGCATGTCCGGGACCGGCGCGGCCAGGCGGACGCCGGGGTCGATCAGCGGCCGGCCGTAGGGATCGAGGAAGGCGGACGACGAGTAAGCGCCCGGCTGGACGGCGCCGGCGAGGTTCTCCGGCGATGGACCGGGCGGGAACGCGGAGGTTGCTGGCGCCGGAAGGGTCGCGGGGACAGGCACCGGGCCGCGCCCGAACAGGGTCGGACGGCAGCGGTCGCAGGGGCCTCGCCAGGCGTCGGCCCCGTGTAGCGCGGGAAGCAGGTGACAGGGGAACACGACTCGCGCGTCGTTCCACACCCCGGCGACGCGGCCAACGCCGCGACCGCCGAAAGCGTGAGGAAAAGGCATCGTTTCATGGGTTTCCTCCTTCGTCCCCAGTTCGCCCTGACCGATTGTACGCCGGCAGCTGGGTCGGGCGGCAGGGCGCGTTTCGTCGCCGTGGTCGAATCGTTGCCGTCGGAGAACAAGAGGAAGCGGTTGCGCGGTTTATTCGGGCGCACCGTGGGTTGCCGCGCCGTTGGCCCCTCTGGAAGATAGGAAAGAGGTATCGAGTTTTTCCACCGAGCAAGGAGACTCCCATGCGATTCGGACTGTCCGCCCTGGCGGTCCTGGTCGGCGGCGCGACCGCGTTCGCCGAAGTGAAGACCGAGGTCATCGACTACAAGCACGGCGACGTGAAGCTCGAAGGCTACCTGGCCTACGACGACGCCTTCGCCGGCAAGCGGCCAGGCATCCTCGTGTGCCATGAATGGTGGGGCCACAACGCCTACGTCCGCAAACGGGCCGAGCAGCTGGCCGCCCTCGGCTACGTCGCCTTCGCGCTGGACATGTACGGCGAAGGCGTCGAGGCCAAGGACGCCAAGGAGGCGGCCGCGAAGGCGGCCGTCTTTAAGAAGGACCGTTCGCTGATGCGCGCCGCGCCATGGCCGGCCTGGACGTATTGCGGCGCTATCCCAAGGTGGACGCCGACAACCTGGCAGCGATCGGCTACTGCTTCGGCGGAACCACCGCTCTGGAGCTGGCCCGCGCCGGCGCCGATCTCAAGGGCGTGGTCAGCTTCCACGGCGGTCTCGATACGCCCGACCCGGCCGACGCCAAGCGGATTCGCGGCAAAATCCTCGTGCTGACCGGGGCGGACGACCCCGTCGTGCCGAAGGAACAGGTCGCCGCGTTCGAGGAGGAGATGAAGAAGGCCAACGTCGATGCCAAGGTCATCAGCTACCCCGGCGCCGTCCACGGCTTCACCAATCCCGCCAACGGCGACGACCCGAAAAAAGGCGTCGCTTACAACAAGGAAGCCGATGAAAAGTCGTGGGAGGAAATGAAGATGTTCTTCGGCAAGATCTTTCCGAAGGGGAAGTAAAGCCCTGGAGGAGACGGCCGTCGCTACGGACGAATCGTGGTGAAATCATAGATGAGAAATGTGCCGCGTCCGGGCCACCGGCCGTTGCGTCGCCAGGAACGTCTGGGCGACGCGCGCGGCCGGGGTGGCGCCCACGAGGCAGCCGTGGACGAGGGTGGTGCTGACGGCCACGCGGTGCCCCTGGACGTAGGGCGCCACGTCCTCTGGCCGCGTCAGCGGCAGGTCCTGCAAGTGCAGCGGCCGCAGCGGCAGCCGCTCCAGCGTTGGATCCAGTCCGAAGTACCACACGTCCAGCTCGCCGCCGCCCTGGCGGTGCTTCCAGCGGGTCAGCTCCTTCAGTCCCTGGCCCCAGTCCCAATTGGCGTCGCTCACCAGGCGGTCGCCGTCGGCCGGGTCGCCCCAGAATCGGTTGACGTAGCACAGACCGTTGGGCCATACGGCCCACGCCGCCGCTCCTGACCAACAGACAGCGGCGACGCAGACGACCGCGACGGCGCGGGTGCGCCGTCCTGGCCCGAACGACTGGGCGGCGTGGACGGCTGCCGCGGACAGCCCGACCACGGCCAGGGCGACCATCGGCAACATGAAGCGGACGCCGATTTGGACGTGCGCGTTGAAGCTGAACAGCAACAGCGCCAGGGCCGACAGCGCCGCCCAGTTCCACAGCGAACGGGGACGCAAAATCAACAGCAGGGCCGGCGCCAGCAGCAGCGACTCGCTGAGCTTGATGCTCAGCGCCACGGGAAAATAGTACCAGAGATAGCGCGGATTGGTTTGGCCGAGAAGATAGACGCCGGCCCCGCGGAGGTTGTGCGTCACCTGACGGACGATCGCCTCTCCGGCGTTGGGGAAGACGCGGACGTGCTCAAAGAACCCGACCAGTGCCGCGCGGCCGAATCCGTCCGGCAGCTGCTGCGCCCAGGCCAGGCCGGACGCCTGCGGCTGCCAGTCGCTGCCGCAGTAGGCGAACACAAGCGCCAGGCCGAGAAGCACGATCTGCGTGAGGTCGCCGCGGAACGTGCCGCGCACCGGGAGCCGCCGCAGCGCCGCCCACCACCGCCTCCAGCCTCCGGGGGCGTCAGCCCCCGGCTCGCCAGGGTCTCGAGCCGATGACAACCGCCGCTCCGCCTCGACGACGATCAAGCACAGGACGCCGAAGACCAGCCCCGACGCCTTGGCCAGCACGGCCGCGGCGAACCACAGCGCCGGCCAGCCGACGCGCCGCAGCCACGGGCCGTCGCGCCCGGCGCGGAAGTGATATACCAGCGCCAGCAGACAGGCGGCAATGGCGATATCCGTTGTAGCCAGAGCGGCATTGGCGAGAAAAATCGGTTCGCAGGCCAACAGCGCGACGGCCAACCGGCCTGCCCACGGCCCTCCCAGCGAACGCGCCGCTCGCCACGCATAGAAGAGCAGCAGCCACCAGAAGACGAGAGCGGACGCCCTGGCCCACGGCAGCAGCTGGGAGAATCGGCCGACGGGGTCGAGCGGGGTGCCGTGCAGGCGCTCCCAGAGATAGAGCGGCAGCGTTTCCACATCGACGGGCAGCGGCATGGTTCCCAGCCGCATCAGGCCGGCCGTACTGCCGCTGCGCCAGCGCTCCAGGCCGCACTGAACGTAGGTCGGCTCGTCGAACGTGGCGCTCGAGCTGCGCAGCCGCCGTCAGACACCAGGCCGAGGAGACGGCGGCGCAGACGAGGAACCAGGCCGCGTCGAACCAAACGGCGGGGACAAACCCTGCCGCTCGCTGAGGAGGCAGGACATCGGACATCCGCGCAGCCTCCATGCCGCTTCGGAGAAAGAACGGCTCGCCACGCCGACACCTTATGCGACGACGGGGCGTTGTCACAAGAGCAAGTGCGACGGCGAGCGGCCTGCTTACGCCGGCCGTTCGCTCCCGGCCAGCGGCAGCTGCGGCACGACGGTTGAAAGGAACGCCTGCGTCAACCCCGCGTCGAGTTGCACGCCGGCGCCCGCGCGAAGGATCTCCAGCGCGACGGGCAGCGGCAGGGCCGAGCGATAGGCGCGAGAGGTGGTGAGGGCGTCGAAGCAATCCGGGATGGCGATGAGTCGGGCCAGCAGCGGGACGTGGCTGCCGGAAAGGCCGTCGGGATAGCCGGTCCCGTCGAGGCGCTCGTGATGGCCGCGAATGCCGGCCAACACCTCGGCATTGCGGAGGATCGGCTTCAGGATGCGTTCGCCGATGACCGGATGCTCCCGCACCAGCCGGTATTCGTCGTCGGTCAGCTTGTCCGGCTTGTTGAGGATGACCTCCGGCACGCCGACCTTGCCGATGTCATGCAGCTTGGCGGCGAGGCTGAGCAGCTTGCGCTGCCGGCGTCCCAGACCCACGGCGTCCGCCAGCCGCAGGGCGTAGCAGCGCACGCGCAGGGAATGGCCGGCCGTGTACGGATCGCGCTCCTCCATCGTCCGCACCAGACTGTCGATCGCGCTGAGAAAGGTCCGGCGGACGCGGGCGGTCTGGCGGTGGACGGCGCGTTCCAGATGGGTGCGGTAGGCCTGGTTCTCCCGTTCCAGTCGGTAGGTGCGCGCGGCGGTGTCGAGGACGTGGTGGAACTCGTCCAGCTTGATCGGCTTGAAGAAGTAGTGATGGGCGCCGGCCAGACGGCACTCGTCGGCCGCGTTCTGATCGCAGCCGGCCGTCAGGACGATGACGCCGACCTGCGGCCAGCGCCGGCGGATCTCGCGCACCAGCCAGACGCCGCCGCGACCGGGCATACGCAGGTCGGTGACGACGATCGGCGTCAGGTTCTTTTCCAGCAGCTCCAGCGCCTGTTCCGCGCTGCTCGCCCCCTGGCAGCGATACTGCCAGGACCGTGCGGCCCGGATGAGAACGTCCTGGGCGACCGGCTCATCGTCCACGACGGTGACGGACATGACCGCGGTTTGCTCGTCCAACATCATGATGGTCGGGCCTCCGGACCTCAAGGCTGCGCCGAGGATCGTAGAAAAAGTCGTCTCGGCGGCCCGGCGGAATCGCCGCGTCTTCCCGCCTCGAGGATTTGACTCCACGCGGTTAGAGGAGGGAAGACGCAACGGAGTTCCGGCAAAATTTTAAGATGTAGTGTACTTACCTCGCAAACCGACTACAAGCAAAATGTCAAGATAGGAAAGCTTGCACGCACCGTCGATTCGAGGACGCAGAATCCATACCGAAATGAAGAATTTCACGCCATCCCATCCGTTCGCGCCAGCCGAGCGATATAGGACATCTGTCCACGATGCAGCGCGAAATGGGAAACCAGATGGAGCAGAGCGCGGACCACTTCGCCGAAGCGCTCGGTGGGGTGCGGCGCGGCCAGCTGGGCGGCGCTCAGTCCCTGCACGACGCGCCGGAACGTCGCCACGGCCTCGTCGAGCGCGGCGAGCGTCTCCCCCTTGAGCGGCGGATTCGCTTCGGTGAATTCGCGCTCTCGGTCGCGGACGAAGCCGCTGCCGCCGAGCTGGCCGCCGACGAACCAGTTCAGGTTGCCGGTCAGGTGCAGTACCAGATGGCCGAACGAGTTGCCTGGGTCCAGCGGCTTCGTCCAGAACTGCCGTTCGTCCAGCGTCGCCGCCAGCTCGCGCACGGCGTCGCGGAGCGACTCCATCTCGCGGATAAAAGATGCTTTTACGAGGTCCGTAAGGTCTGAAGACATGGGAGGTCTCTCCAAAGGGCGAGCGGCCGGCGTAAGCCGGCTGATGAAATCGAATCAGCCGGCTTACGCCGGCCGCTCGCCGAGCGCTCGCCTCAGCGCCCAAGCATCGGTTTGCCGACCAGGAGCAACAGCGCCCCGGCCAAGGCTGTCAGTCCCAGGACGAGGGCGATTCCGCCCAGCAGCAGCCACAACCGGACGCGCGACTTGCGGCGAACGGGGGCGCGAACGCGAGCAATCCGCCGGGACGCCGGCGCCCGCGGCGTCGGAGCGCCGTCGTGCGGCACGGTGTTGCTCAGGGCGGACAGTTCGTCGGACGCCTGAAAAGCCGCATCGGAGGCTGGCCCCACGTCGGGCGTCGGCAGGGCGTCCTCGAACGGATCGGCCGGCGGCGGCAGCGGCGCCCACGGCGTCGGCCCGCTCACCGCAAACGGCTCCAATGCCGCCGCCAGCTCGGCCGGGGTCTGGTAGCGCTCGCTCGGATGCTTTGCCAGGAGCTTGGCGAGGATGGCCGTCACTTCCTCGGGAACCTCCGGCCGCGCGTCGCGCACCGGCGGCGGCTTCTCGGCGCCGTGCCGGATCAGCTTGTCCAGCGTGCTGCCGCCGGGGAAGAGCACCTGGCCGGTCAGCAGGAAGTAGAACGTGCAGCCGACGCTGTAGAGGTCGGAGCGGATGTCGGTCTTGTGGAGATTGCGGGCCTGCTCGGGGGACAAATAGTCCGGCGTCCCCATGACCGTGTTGTCCTTGGTGAGGATAGTGCAGGGGTGGCTGTCGAAATCGTCGGCGGTTTTGGGGTTGTGCAGACGGGCCAGGCCGAAGTCGCTGATCTTGACCAGGCCGACTTCGTCGCCGTTGACGCCGCGCCGTTGGACAAGAATGTTGGCCGGTTTGACATCACGGTGTACCATACCCAGGAGGTGGGCGCACTGAAGACCGTGCGCGATCTGGCGGACGTAGTCGCAGGCCTGGCCGATCGGCAGCGGCCCCTGCTGCCGGACCAGCTGTTCCAGGTTTGGGCCGTCCACGAACTCGAGCACGAGGAAATAGCGGCCGTCGATCTCGTTGGCGTCGTAGGCCGTGACGATGTTGGGATGAACCAGCTGGGCCGCCGCCCGCACCTCGCGCAGGAACATTTCTTGAGCGCGGTCGGTGCGCAGCAGGTCGGGAGCCAGCACTTTGAGGGCGACGATGCGGCCCATGGTGCGATGCTCGGCCCGGAAGACGCGGCCCATGCCGCCGCGGCCGATCTGGTCCAGGACGCGATATTGGCCCAGCAGGAAGCCGGCCGTGCGGCCGACCAGGAGGCGCTCGGCCTGGAAGCGGGTGAGCAGCCCCCGCTCGATGAAGGTGCGGGCGACCGTCCGGCCGCGATTGCTGGCCGGCAGCTCCTGCTCGAACCGCGTCAGCTCCTCCGCGCTGACGAGGCCGCTCTGGCGCACGTTGGCCAGGAACGTCCGTCGGTCGATTGGCCGCGAGGCTGCCATGAGGATCGCCTGGGTTAGAGCGTCCCGGTTCGGGACGCCGCCGAAATCGAAAGCATCGCAGGATGCGAACGCCTGCGGACGGAAGGCTTGCGCCGCTCCGGTTCTCTATATCTTTAGACGATGCTCGCGCCGGATCGTTCGTGGATTTTGGAACGGCCGGTTCACGGCGCCGCGAGGGTGGGGAGGCCGCTGGCGCACTATTTTGGGATGGTCCGCATTTCCTCTCCTACTATGGCATAAGGACACGCGCCTTGTCAACCGAACGCCCGACGGTTGTGTCCAGGCGTTCCGCGCGGCATACTTGTATGGTGGCGCACGAAGGATGAGCCGACTGATCGTCCGGTGGAGTCGGGCATGACCACGCACATCCGGCGCGACAGCGCCGTCGGGACCCGCAAGCCGATGACGGCCGTGCGAGTGGCCCACGTCTATCTCGACGTGCGCCGCCGCGTGCTCCATTGTCTCAACGACACGGCCCGGGAACTGGCCGCGGAAGGCATCCCATTCACCAGCGCCGACCTGGCCCGCCGTCCGCTCAAGACGCCGGGCGGCGTCGCGGTGACTTCCGGCGATCTGCCGCTGTTCGCGCCTGGCGCGAGCGGTCGGCCCGGGAGGCGGTGTTCGTTCTGGCCGAGGATGACGGCCGCGACCTGCATTTGACCTGGCACGCGGCCCCGCTGTCCGACGCTCACGGCGAGGTGATCGGCGTGTTGGGGACGCTGCGCCTGGCGCCGCCGGAGCCGGACTGGGTGCAGCTGGCGGGGCTGGCCCACGACCTGCGCACGCCGCTGCAATCGCTGCAGCTGCTGTCGCCGATGCTGGCCCGGGCCGTGGCGCCGGAGTCCGCCGAGGTCGTGGAGCGGGTGCGCGCCGCGGCGGAGCGCACGCTGGCGATCAGCAAGGAGCTGCTGGAGTGGTGCCGCAGTCCCATGCAGGTCGCCCGGCCGGTGACGCGAACATGGTTCGCCCTGACGCCGTTCGCGGCGGCCCTGGCGGCCGAGCAGCTGCTGCGGGCCCAGAAGAAGAAAATCGGCCTGCGCACCAATCTGACGGCGTCCCAGGGGTGGGAGGTGCATACCGATGGGACGCGCCTCGGCCGCGTGCTGGCCAACCTGCTGGCCAACGCCGTCCACTACACGCAGACCGGCGCCGTGGAATTGAATGCGGCATGGCGGGACGACGAGGCGGGCAAGCGCCTGGGCCTGGCCCTGATCGTCACGGATACCGGACCCGGAATATCGGAGGAAGAGCAGGAGTCGATTTTCGAGCCGTTCCGCCGCGGCAAGGGAGGCAAGGAAAGCGACTCCAGCGGCAGCGGCGTCGGCCTGGCGGTGGTGGAACGGCTGGTGGAGGAGCTGGAGCTGGTGCTGGAGGTCTTCAGCGAGTACGGCCACGGCAGCACGTTCGAGCTGATCCTACCGTTGAAGGTTCTGCGGCCGGCGAGCGGGGTCGCGTCAGCGCCCGAGGATGATGCGCAGCTTGGGGCGCTGACGCGACCCCGCTCGCCAATCGCGCCGCCGCGAGCTACCATGAAGGTATGAAACCCTGCATCAGCGAAGCCACGTCCCTTCCCGGCGCGTTCGCCGCCGACGTGGAAGCCTTCGCCGAGGGCGGCTGTCACGCCCTGGAAGTGTGGCTGACGAAGCTGGAGACCCACCTCGAAAGCCACTCGCCCGCCGACACGCGGAAGCTGCTCGAAGACCACCGCATGACGCTGGCCGCCGCCGCCTACCAGGGCGGCCTCCTCCTCTCCCAGGGCGAACAGCGCAAGGCCCACTACGACCATTTCCGCCGCCGCCTCGACCTGTGCCAGGCTTTCGGCGTTCCGACGCTGCTGGTCGTGGCCGACTTCGCCGGCAAGGTGGACGCAACGGCCCTGGAGCGGGCCGTGGTTTCGCTGAAACAGGCGGCGCAGTGGGCGGCGGCGTTCGGCGTGCGGCTGGCCCTGGAGTTCCGCGGTTCGGCCACGTTCTGCTCCAGCCTCGACACGGCGCTGTCGCTGGTCGCGGCGAGCGGCGAGCCGAACGTCGGCGTCAACCTCGACGTGTTCCACTATTACACCGGCCCCAGCAAGTTCGACGACCTGGCGCTGCTGACGCGCGACAACCTGGCGTTCGTGCAGGTGTGCGACCTGGCCGGCGTGCCGCGCGAGGTGGCGACCGACGCCGACCGCATCCTGCCGGGCGAGGGCGATTTTCGCCTGAACGCGATCTTCCGGCATTTGCATGGCATCGGCTATGATGGTTACGTATCGTTGGAATTGATGAACCCGCTGCTGTGGCGCACGCCGGCCGCGCAGCTGGCGGAGTTGGGGATGAAGGCGCTCGACCGCCTGATAAAGGGCGGCGAGCGGCCGGGGTGAGCCGGCTGATCCTTCATCAGCCGGCTCACGCCGGCCGCTCGCCCGACATCGCTCTGGACCTGGAACGACCCGACCGCTACAAGACGTGCAAGCGCGGAGGCCGCTTGCCGGTAACCGTGTGAAGGATCGAGGAACCCATTCGTTTGCGAGAGTGATGACCCACGCGACCCTTGCCGACGCCGTCAACGTCGCACCTTACCGATCCCTCACCTCTCTGGAATCCCGGATTCGCGGCCTGAGCGACCGGCTGGTGGAGGCGCAGCGGCCGCTCCGCATCCTCGACGCCGTCAAATGGGGCGACGAGGTGGAACGGGCCTTCTTCGCCGCCGGCGCCCGCGCGCTGCCGCCGGTGACGCGCGACACCTACGCCGCCCGCCCCCTTCCCTTCGACCCCGACTCCAAGCGCCGCGAGCTGCACGACCTGGAGCGCGACGTGCGCCGGACGCTCGGCGTCGCTCACGCGGCCGGCCGGATGCTGACGCGGATGTGCGCGGAGTACCGGGACGTGGTGGATCTGATCGCCCAGCGCGGCACGCCCGCCTTCGGCGATCTCTCCCATCGTCTTTACGGCGGCACGGCGGATCGCTTCCACGCCGGCGCCCCGACGCTGGCCGACCTCGGCCGGGCGATGGCGTCCCTGCTGGACAACCTGGCCGGCGAAGCGCTGGTGAGCCGTGAGGCGCCGACGCTGGACGCCCGGCAGACGGTGGCGCTCCTGTCGGAGCGGCTGTCGGGTTTCTTTCAGGACGCGACGGCGGTGCGGGTGCGGTTGTCGGACGGCATCGTGGCCGACGCGGCGGCCGGCTGCGATTACATCAAGATTCGAGCCGACGCCCGCTTCACGCCGCGCGAGGTGCGGCTGCTGGAGGTCCACGAGGGTTGGGTCCACCTGGGTACGACGCTCAACGGCCAGCGCCAGCCGGTGTGTACGTTCCTGGGCAAGGGTCCGCCGTCGTCCACGACGACGCAGGAAGGGCTGGCGGTGCTGACGGAGGTGCTGGCGTTCGCGTCGCACCCGGCCCGACTGCGCCGGCTGACGCACCGCATCGAAGGGACGGCGCTGGCGGAGGAAGGCGCGGACTTTCTGGAGGTGTATCGTTTCTTTCTCTCGGAAGGCTACGATCCGCGCGAGGCGTATCAGCACACGGCGCGGATCTTCCGCGGCGGCCTGCCGCGCGGGGCCGGCCCGTTCACGAAGGATCTCTGCTACAGTCGTGGCTTCGTGCTGGTCTACAACTTCATCCGCCTGGCCGTGACGCGCGGCCGGGTGCGGCGGGTGCCGCTGTTGTTCTGCGGCAAAACGAACCTCGCCGACCTGCGAACGCTGGCGGAGCTGGCGGACGAGGGACTGGCGTCGCCGCCGCGTTACCTGCCGCCGCCGTTCG
This sequence comes from uncultured Planctomycetaceae bacterium, assembly GCA_963771935.1. Taxonomy (GTDB): domain Bacteria; phylum Planctomycetota; class Planctomycetia; order Gemmatales; family Gemmataceae; genus UBA4732. The sequence continues at coordinate 1,073,128 of CAVYVK010000003.1, forward strand.
CCGATCTGCACGCGCTGTCGGCGTGGATGTGCTACGCCAACTTCCTCGGCGGATTGTCGCTGGCGGGGGTGGAAGAGGAGTATGCGGAGCTGCTGTAGGAGAATCACACGACTCAGCGCTTCGGAGCTTCCTGGCAAAAGACCAGCAGCACCCGATAAAGCTCTTTACGATCCTGCGGAATCTTATCATCGGCGATCCAGGCTTCGAGCTTCTCCGCGTCATAGAATTCGGAGGCGTGTTTCATCTCGGCGTAAGTCGCATCCTGAAACTCCCGGCAGGCGTCCTGGGCGATGTCGATTCGACGACTTTCCAGGTAGTTGAAGTAAAAGGCGAGTTTCTCACTCGCGGCACCTTTCTTCAGGTCCCGAATGCCCTTCAGGTATCCGATCAGCACGTCGTCCTTGCCGCTGCACTGGACGCCGCGATAGATGTCGAGTTCGCCCTTGACGACTGCTCCGAACATGACCATGTAGGTTGGCGCATCATTGTCGGTTTGAACATATCGGTTAAGGGTGAAATGCTTTTTGTCTTGCAAGCCCGGATGGTCCTTGAGGATGGTCAGAATCGCCGCCTCCGTCGTTCCAGCGTGGGCATCGGCGTTGTGGAGCATGCCTACGACGACAAAGTCCGCGGCGGCGAGTTCCTTGGCGAGCGGCGTCGGCGGCAGGACGTAGAAACCCATCGCCCAAGTAGGGGTGGGAATCCCCGCCGCCAGCAGGGCGAGGCACAAGAGGATGCACTGCAAAGCGATTCGCATGACAGCCAACCAGCAAAGCGCGTCCTTGAATTTCATGGCGATCTCCGGCAGGTTATTCTTCCGACGCATTCCGGAATACCCATCAACTCGTCCGGTTCCAGCCGTACGACTCGCGCACCGACTCCGGCGGCACTCCACATCGCTGATTGCAGACAGGACGGCGTCCTGGATGGAGCTTGCCTCGCGGCTGAAGTCGAGAAACACGACGCCGTCCGTCATCCCGGGGAGGGCGTCATCGCATCCCGCCTCGTACAAGGCGTCGCACACCTCGTCTGTCAGATCGTGGACGCCCGACAGGATCAGCGTAAAGGTGTAGGCCGTGCCGCGGGTAGTCGTCATGGCAACCTCTTCCCTCTAATGCCGACACCGATCCACCCGCCTTCGGATCAGGTCGGCGTGGCCCTGAGGATTCCGTGGAGTGGAGTAAACGGATAACTGGCAGCCGTCGCGCTGTCCGCGAGGGCAACGAAGGCGACCCCACGCATGTCCAGGGGCCGGTGTGCAGGTCCAACCCCGGCTCTCCGCGTACTGGACGGCTGCTTCGATTTCCTTGCAGGGGTGCCTTGGCCTCGCCATCAGATAATAATCAACGCCCGCCAAACCCTTGTCAACGGGAACCCCTTCAGCGTGTGTGTGACGCCGCCGTACAAGGCAGTATACTGTGGCAAGAGACCCTCTCCACCGCGGTCCCTGCGCCTGCTGGAAAGGCGACTGCTCCGCCGTGCGCCCTCTCCTTACAATACAAGCAGCCCCCGCCGCGCCCCCTGACGAGGAACCGTCCCGGTGTCCACCGACCGCATCAGCGAGTACCTGGCCCACTTCAGCCAGACGCGCAGCCAAATGATGACCCAGCTCAGCCGCGTCATCGTCGGCCAAAGCGAGGTCATCGATCAGGTGCTGGCCGCCGTCTTCACGCGCGGCCACTGCCTCCTCGCTCGGCGTGCCCGGCCTGGCCAAGACGCTCATGGTCAGCTCCATCAGCCAGATCCTCGACGTCTCCTTCAAGCGCATCCAGTTCACGCCCGACCTGATGCCGTCCGACATCACCGGCACGATGGTCCTCGACGAGCAGGAGGGCCGGCCGCGAGCTTCCGCTTCGTCAAGGGGCCGATCTTCGCCAACATCCTTCTCGCCGACGAGATCAACCGCACGCCGCCCAAGACGCAGGCCGCCCTGCTCGAAGCCATGCAGGAACGTCAGGTCACGTCCGGCCAGGACACCTACAAGCTGCCCGATCCGTTCTTCGTCATCGCCACGCAGAACCCCATCGAGCAGGAAGGCACCTACCCGCTGCCGGAGGCGTCAGCTCGACCGCTTCATGTTCAACATCAAGGTCGATTACCCCTCTCTTGACGACGAGAAAAAGATCCTCGCCACGACCGGCAAGGGCGAGGCGGTGGAGCTGACGAAGGTGCTGACCGCCAAGACGATCATGGGCTACCAGAAGCTGATCCTGCAACGTGCCGGTCGGCGATTACGTCCTGGACTACATCACGCGGCTGGTGCGGGCGACGCGGCCGCAGGATCCGTCGGCGCCGGACTTCGTCAAGAAGATGGTCGATTACGGGGCCGGCCCGCGCCGGCCAGTTCCTGCGCGACGCCGGCAAGGCCTTGGCCGCGATGGACGGCCGCTTCAGCGTGGCCATCGATGACGTGAAGAAGGCCGCCATCCCCGTGCTGCGCCACCGCATCAACACCAACTTCCAGGCCCAGGCCGAGGGCAAGACCACCGAAGACGTGATCAAGCAGCTCCTCACCGTCGTCGATGAAGGCGACGTCGGCAAGTACGCCAAGCGCAAGCGCTGACTCCTCTTCCTCCTTTCCATAACAATAATCGTTATTGATACGACGCGGTTGATGCAGCTGACGAGTCGGGGGCGTCAGCCCCCGGAGGTTGGGTTCAGCGCTTGCACCGCGCCTTCGGGGGCTGACGCCCCCGGTTCGTCGGGTTTCGAGGCTCTCTCACCGGAGGATTCCCATGCTCGCTTCCCCGAAACGGAATTGGCCGGGCTGGCTGCCGTATGCAGCTCTCTCCGCGCTGGTCCTGGCCTGGACGGGAGCGTCACTGCTCCAGTCCCGGCCGACGGACAAAGACAAGGACAAGCCGGCCGAGCCGCCGACCAGCAGCTACGACCAGATCGCGCCCGTGCTGCTCGGCCAGGAGAGCTTCGCCGAGATGATGGCCAAGGACAAGGCCGACAAGCCGGAGGTCATGGCCCGGCAAAAGAAGCTGCTGGAAGAGCGCTACGACCTGACGCCGCACCCGGACCCCAAGGTGAAGATGACGCGCGGCAAGCCGATCCCGGTCGGCCCCGCGGCGCGGCTGCCGGAAGGCGTGACCTGGGAAAAGCTGGCCGAGATGTCGCCGGAAGAGATCAAGGACAAGGGCCTCTTCCCCAAGGGCTTCCTGCCGCTGCCGCACCCCAAGCACGACGTCGGCGGCATGGTCTTCCCACAGATGGAGATCAAGGCGTTGCCGCGGCTGGAGCGCTTCGACGTCGATTTCGACCTGCCCGAGCACTTCCTGCCCGAGTTCCCGCCGGCCATCTTCCTGACGACGCGGCCCGACCTCGGCGACGTGTCGCAGGGCAAGGTCGTCACCGTGGACAACTTCCAGGAAATCTTCCAGGGCATCCTCAACGCCAAGGATCTGGAAGGCATGCGGCTGCTGGTGACGCAGTTCCCGCAGCAGCAGTTCAACGCCACGGCCGACCGCAAGACCGACAAGCCGGACGGCATGCAGGGGCGTGGCCTGCTTCGACTGCCACGTCAACGGCCACACGTCGGGGGCGACGCACCTGGTCGGCGACATCCGGCCGCAGTCGCACCGCCGCCGTCTCGACACGACCAGCCTGCGCGGCGTGAACATTCAGCGGCTTTTCGGCTCGCAGCGGGCGCTGAAGAACGTCGAGGACTTCACGGAGTTCGAGCAGCGGGCGGCCTACTTCGACGGCGATCAGGTGTCGGCGGCGGCCAAGGGCATCAACCCGCTGGAGCGCGGCAGCCAGGTCCATTTCATGGCGGAGGTCCAGGAGCTGCTCGACTTCCCGCCGGCGCCCGGCCTGGGCGTCGACGGCAAGCTCGATCCGAAGAAGTTCGCGGAGGATTCGCCGGAGATGCGCGGCCAGGCGCTGTTCTTCGGCAAGGCCCAGTGCGCGACCTGCCACCCGGCGCCGTACTACACCGACAACACGATGCACGACCTGAAGGTCGAACGCTTCTACAAGACGCAGACGATCAACGGCCTGGTCGCCACGGCCCAGGGGCCGATCAAGACGTTCCCGCTGCGCGGCATCAAGGAATCGCCGCCGTACTTCCACGACGGCCGGCTGCTGACGCTGGAGGACACGGTCGAGTTCTTCAACCTGATCCTGGAGACGAAGCTGAACGCCGAGGAGAAGAAGGACCTCGTGGCGTTCATGCGACAGTTGTAACGGTCGTCGCCGCGACCCTTCGGAGCCGCGACCGTGAGGAAGTGGTTTCGCCCCAACCGCTCCCTTACGATCGCGGCTCCGCAAGACGGTATGCTGTTTCCGCACCTCACCCCGCTCCCTCACGGTCGGGCTGCCGACACGGCCCCTATCTTGCCTCGTTTGACAGGCGGCGAATTGTAACCTACGGTTGGAAAGGACGCAGCAGAACGGTTGCGTCTGATGCGCGAGGGTGGCCAGCGACGCGGCGGGCCGAACCCTCTTTTCGCGCAGGGACGCGACACGGTTCCCAATCCAGCCGGAGGAGGGACGCCATGCGCCCCCTCACGCACGTCCCGCCGCGCTCGACCCGCGCTGCCGCGCTCCTCCACCACTCCCGCGGCGATCCATCCGTCGCCGTCCGGCGCCCCGAGGGAGGGCTGCGCCATGGCTGAGGAGCGACCCGCTTCCATACTCTACGTGGACGACGACGCCGCCAACCGGCTGGTCTTCTCGACCGTCCTGCGCGACGCGGGGTTCACCACCCGCGAGGCGGCCACCGGCGGCGACGCCCTGCGCCTGGCGGCCGAAGGCCCCGACCTCATCATCCTCGACATCAACCTCCCCGATATCGACGGCTTCGAGGTCTGCCGGCGCATCAAGGCCCATCCGGCCACGTCCTCCATCCCCGTGCTGCACATGTCCGCCGTCTATGTCCGCTCGCAGGACAAGACGCACGGCCTGAAGAGCGGCGCCGACGGCTATCTGACCAAGCCGGTCGAGCCGGACGAGGTCGTCGCCACCATCCACTCGCTGCTGCGCATCCATCGGGCCGAGGAGGCGGCCCGGATCGCCTCCCGCCAGTGGCAGGCCACGTTCGACGCCATTCACGACGTCCTCTTCGTGCTGGACCGCGACGGCCGCATCCTTCGCTGCAACCGAGCGGCGGCGGCCCTGTTCCACCGGCCGGGCGAAGCCATTCTCTACCGACCGTATCAGGAGCTCCTGCGCGAGGCATTCGGCCGGGACGCGGCGGCGCTGGACGCGCTGGCCCCGGTCGGCCCGGACGACCCGACGCTGGAAGTGCAGCTCGGCGGCCGGTGGTTCCGCGTGACGGCCGCCCCTCTCCCTTCCCTCCCCACTCCGTTAGGGGAGGGCGGGCGCGGCGAACCGGCCGGCAGCGTCCAACTCCTGGCCGACGTCACGCCGCGCAAGCTGCTGGAGGAGCAGCTGCGTCAGTCGCAAAAGATGGAAGCGGTGGGCCAGCTGGCGGGGGGCGTGGCCCACGACTTCAACAACCTGCTGACCGGCGTGACCGGCAACCTGACGCTGGCGCTGCAAGCGACGCCGGAGGACGACCCCCGGCGCGAGTTCCTGCTGGCGGCGGAGGGGTCAGCTTGGCGGGCGGCCGAGCTGACGCGGCAGCTGCTCGGCTTCTCGCGGCGTATGAAGCCGCGCATGGAGCCGCTCGACTTGAACCGCTGCGTCCGCGAAGCGGTGGAGCTGCTCCGCCGGACGCTCGGCCCTTCTATCGAGATCGCCGTGCGCTACGGCGACGACCTGTGGCGGGCCGAGGCCGACGCCGGCCAAATCCATCAGGTGCTGATGAACCTCTGCCTGAACGCCCGCGACGCCATGCCCGACGGCGGCCGACTGGAGATCGATACGGACAACACGGCCGTCGGCGCGGCGGAAGCGCGGGGCCGGCCGGATCGTTATTCCGGCGATTTCGTCCGGCTGTCCGTGTGCGACCAGGGGCACGGCATCCCGCCGGAGGTGCTGCCGCGAATCTATGACCCCTTCTTCACGACAAAAGAGGTAGGCAAAGGGACCGGGCTGGGTCTGTCCGTGGTGTTCGGCATCGTCAAGCAGCACCGTGGCTGGATCGAGTGTCGCAGCGTGGTGGACCAGGGGACGTGCTTTGACGTGTACCTGCCGCGGCACGGCGGCTAAAGTAGTCGATGGTCTCGAACAGATACGATGTTCACCACCAATTAGACGGCGCGCGTCCGGAAACAGCGCTTGCATCGTCACCCTTCTCGCTCCACACTTCATTGTGGGCCTTTTTGTCCACTAACCCCATTTGGGTTATTCTGCCGTCCCCTTTTAGCCTTTTGCGCATGTCCAGCCTCCACACGAACCGCTACCGCACTCTCATCGCGCGGTTGAAGGAGGCTCGCCTTCGAGCGCGGCTGACCCAGGTGCAGGTGGCCGCGCTGCTCGGCAAGCCCCAGTCTTTCGTGTCCAAGATCGAGCAGTGCGAGCGCAGGCTGGACCCCATCGAACTGCTGGACTTGGCCAAGGTTTACGGAGTGGAACTGTCCGTTCTGTGCGCCAATTTGGCCGAGCCAAGGGAGGAAGCGGCGCATGAACAGACTCGAGGAACGAATCGAACAAATCGCCGTGGAATCGCTCCAGAAGGCGACTGAGTACGCAGGGTTCAAAAAAGTCACGAACCAGGTCGCCGCCTTCCAGGACGACCCCGTGTGGTCCCACTTCGGGATGGGCAACGAAGCTTTCCTCAAACTCCGGTACATCGGCAACTACTACACGGCCATCTTCCGCAAAATGGGGGACATGTACGAGGGGTTCGTCCGAGCGGTCCTCGGCGAAACGCTCGGTCTCACGGAAGCCCAGCTGTCGCTCGCCTTTGAACTGGTCATCGAAGGGAAGAAACAGACGCGCACCCTTGACGCACAGATTGACCCGGCACTGCTACCGAGACGAAAAGACGCCGCGAATCTCTCTTCCGTCCTTTCCGCCGTCGAGTTAGGGTACCACGGTGAGAAGGTCGGCTTTGAGGTCCGGTGCTGTTACCAGATTGGCGACTCCAAACGCATCCAGGCGGATGAGCAGGCGGCCGTGTACTTGCGACAGCACGGCTACCTGCCGGCGCTGATGATCTTCTGTACCACGTCCCTACCGTCGCCAGTCAATAGGTTGCGGAAGACGTGGCTGACGACGGAAGGGATGGCATCGTATGACCTGCTCCGCCGCATTTCGGGGTTCGACCTGTACGGGACACTGGTCCGGCTGCGACCAAAGCTCCTCGAAGAAATGGCGCGGGTCATGAGCGTTTTCCAACTTCCACAGCAGTAAACGGCTTACACAGTGTGCGCGACGATGGCCGTCTCGTAGAGGGACCGGCGGCCAATGCGCCGCCTGAACACCAGCATGTAGTCAACGAAGCACCACGGCTTGGACTTGAGCATGGAGGCCAGGACCGCCTCCGTGGGAATTTCCACGCCCTTGAGGCGCGAGTTGCCCACGACGTAGGCGAGGCTCGATCCGGCCATGAGCGTCCGCCCTAGCGAATCGAAATGCTCATCCATGTTGTTAAAGTATTTGACTGTGTAGTTCGCCATCAGGTTGTCCACGGGACGCAGTTGGCAGACGACGGGGGCTAGTAGTTCAGCAAGCACGTCGGTCGCCGGTGAGACCTCGCCCTTGATCAGCGACGAGGTCGCCATCCCCCACGTGCCGCCGATGCCCTCCACGTCCAGCCTTGCCGCGTGCTTGGCTTCGGTCATGAGGTCCATCATGTAAAGGTGCGGCCGCGTCTCCCAGACGTAGGAGTAGCGGTTGCAGTACGGCGGCGACGTGATGACGTTCGCAGGCAAACGCCTGCCCCCCAGCGTCACGTCAATCGCGCGACTGTTCCCCTCGATGATCTCCACGCAAGGCTTGGGAAGGGTGGAGACAAAGGCGAGGTCTTCGGCCACGGCCGCCAATTGATTCTTCAACGCGCGGGCCGTGTCGATGTGATCGCCAGACCTGTCGTAGAACGTGAGGGTCGGGTGGAGCCGTTTGATGTTCGCGACCTCGATACACACCGTGCCGAGGGACAACCAGACGAGCCGCGCCGCGACACGGTTGGGGTGCCTCGCCATCGTAGCCTTCGCGGCGAGCAGGTAAGCCAGGACATCTTTTCGCCACCACCGGAAGACGTTATGAATAGGTGGCGGCTCGACGCCGAATTCCTTACAAACGGCGTCGAGGCCGCCTCGCTCCGCAACGCTGAACGCCTCCCCGAGCGCGGCTGACGCCTCCGCATGTGCGCCGGCGACCTCCTGCGCCGACGCCGACCAGTCCAGCGCCCGCTGCGCGTAGGCTACGAGGAAGGGGTTGATTTCCACCCCCACGGCGGGGCGGTCCAGCAGCGCGGCCTCGATGGGAGTGGTAGACGCGCCGGAGAAGGGGTCGAGGACCAGACCTTTCTCCCGTTTGCTGAAGCGGCCGATCAAATACCGCACCAGTTTGGGAGAAAAACTCGGCCGCAGCTTGTACCAGCGGTGTATCCGCTGGTCCAAACCACCGACGAAAGTGGCGTCGTCGAGGCCGAGTGATATTTCCTCCACCGGAATCGCCGATTTGCTGGCGGGGTGAATCGGATCGAGACAGTCAAAAAGGGTCTTTGGCGGCATACGACAGGTATATCCCATAGTAGGTTACTGGGCAAGCGGCCGGCAAGATTAGATCGGCATAATCAAGCGATGAGGGGAGGAAAGTTACGCGGACGCCGACTACAGGGCAATATCTACAGACGAGGAGGTCACGCGGCCGCCCGTTTGCTTAAGCAGAGACAAGGTGGCTTCCCGATACGGACTTCAGACTACGGACTACCGCCATGTCCTGGCTGCTCGACCTCAGCCTGATCCAGCTGTTCCTCGTCTACCTGACGCTGGCGTTCCTGATCGGCACCGCCCTTCGCATCCGCGACTACCGCAACGCGCTGGGCCTGGTTCTGCGGGCGCCGGGCCGCTGGCCGCGCCTCGTCAAACTGGTTCGGCAACACCACCACATCCTGCTGACCTGGCGCCTGGTCCTGCCGCTGTTGCTGTCGCTGTCCCTGATCGCGGCCCATGAGACCACCAGTCACTTCGTCTTGCGGGGCGACGCCGACATACTGACCATCGGCCGCCTGCTACAGCTTTGGCCGGCGCTGCTGGCCATCGTGCCGACAGGGGTCTTCATGATCGGCCTGGACCTCTATGTGTTCACCCACCTCAATCCGCTCGACCACGCTCTGTTAGAGAAATATTTCGACCAGGCCGAGTATTGGCTCAAGCCGTGGACCGCGCCGGTGGTGCGCATCTTCACCTTCGGCTATATCAATCCGCGCAAAATGGTGACGAAGGAAGTGCGCTCGGCGCTGGAGATGGCCGGCCGGCTGATGAGCCGGACGCTGTGGTGGGTGTCGGTGCAGACCGCGTCGCGGCTGGCGTTCGGGCTGGCGCTGTGGGGGCCTACGCCGTCCAGCCGTGGCTGAAGTGGCTGGTGGGGGCCGGGTGAAGAAGAATGCAGAAGTCAGAATGCAGAATGAAAGCACCTCGTCTTTCATTCTGCATTCCGCATTCTGACTTCTGCATTCTTCTGCAGGTGGCCATCCCCACTCGCCCCGCCTAACCTGATTACGGCGGCGCCGGCGATCCGCACCCCCGCAGTCTCAGGCCACCATCTGTGGATGACACCGTCTGCCGCATCGACGACTTCGGCCCTCTCCCCGTGGTACGGCCTCAATCCGTCGCGGAGCTGGGCGACGTAGTGCGGCGGGCGTCGGCCGAACGACAGGCCGTTTATCCCGTCGGCGGCGGCACAATGCTCGGCCTCGGCTTGCCCCCCTCCCGACCCGGCTGGGTCGTGGACGTCCGAACCCTCCACCGCATCGTCGATTATCCCGCCCGCGACATGACCATCACCGTGCAGGCCGGCGTCGCTATCGGCGAGCTACAGCGCGTACTGGCCGCCGAGAACCAGCGCCTTCCGGTGGACGTACCGCACGCCGACCGGGCCACGCTCGGCGGCGCCCTCGCGGCCAACGTCAGCGGCCCGCGGCGCTACGGCTTCGGCACGCTGCGCGACTACGTCCTCGGCATCACGACCGTCAACGACGAGGGCCAGGAGGTCAAGGCCGGCGGCCGCGTCGTCAAGAACGTGGCCGGCTATGACCTGTGCAAGCTGCACGTCGGCGCCCTCGGCACGCTCGGCGTCATTGTGCAGGCCACGCTCAAGGTGCGGCCGATCCCGGAGTCGCAGGCGCTCGTGACGCTGGGTTGCGATGCGGCTGGACTGGCGACGCTGCTCGATCGGCTGCACGACAGCCGCACCCGGCCGGCGTGCCTGGACGTGCACAACGCCGAGGCGGCGCGGGTCGTCGCCCGCTCGGCCGGCCTCGCGCTGCCCGAGGCGCCGTGGGTGGTCGTCGTCGGCTTCGAGGACGGCATCGACGCCGTCAACTGGCAGGTGCGCCAGCTGATGCAGGAGATTCCGCCGGCCGGCGTCCGTGGGCTGGACGTGCGAGCCGGCGCCGCCTGCCGGATCGCTGTGGCAGGCGCTGGTGGAGGCGACCGACCTGTCCGACGCTCGGCTTTCCTTCAAGGCGAATCTGCTTCCGGGAGCGGTCGCCTCATTCTGTCTGCAAGCCGCTGAGCGGGCGGAGGGCATTCGGCTGTCCGCCCACGCCGGTTCGGGGATCGTGCGCGGCAGTCTGTTCGGCGACTTGACGCTCGGGCGCGTTCAAGAGATGCTGAAGGAGCTGCACGAGTCGGCCGCAGCGGCGCAAGGCAACATGATCCTGCCGCGCTGTCCCGTGGAGTGGAAGCGGTCGCTGCCGGTCTGGGGCCGGCCGCGCGGCGACGCCCGCTGATGCGCGAAGTGAAAGCGAAACTCGACCCGAATAATCTCTTCAACCCCGGCCGCTTTCTCGACGGGATGTGAAGAAGGATTTCACCGCGGAGAACGCAGAGAACGCAGAGAAAGACAAAAAGAACGATCCAAAGGAATCGCACTCTTTTCGTGGTTTTCACTTTCTTCTCTCGCATCTCCGCGTTCTCCGCGGTGAAACAGATTGGACTTGACCCCTATGTCTTCCGCCGCAGACCCGCAACTGGGCCGCAACATCGACTACGAACTGTTCATGGACTGCGTCCACTGCGGCCTGTGCCTGTCGTCGTGTCCGACCTATGTCGAGACCGGCGACGAGAACGACAGCCCGCGCGGCCGCATCTACCTGTGGCGGGCCGTCACCGACGGCCGGGCCGAACTGACCGCCGAGGTGCGCCGTCATCTCGACCTGTGCCTGGAGTGCCGGGGCTGCGAGAGCGCCTGCCCGTCCGGCGTGCAGTACGGCAAGATCATCGGCTCGTACAAGCGGGACATGACGCGCTTCCTGCCGCCGGCGCCGACCATCAACGCGCTGCAGCGGTGGATGCTGTTCCACCTGACGCCGTATGCGGGCGGATGCGGCTGGCCCTGGCGCCGATGCGGCTGATGCAGTGGGTGGGCCTCGGCGGACTGGTGCGCTGGATGGGCCGGCTGCTGCCGCGGTCGCTGCGGCTGATGCAGGAGATCGTGCCGCCGCTGGCGCCGCACTACGGCCGGCTGCCGGAGGTGCTGCCGGCGGAGGGGAAGCGGCGGGCGCGCGTGGCCCTGTTCACCGGCTGCGCCGCCGACGCCTTCTTCCCGCAGACGAACCTGGCGACGGCCCGCGTGCTGCAACGCAACGGCTGCGATGTGTGGATTCCGCGCACACAGGTCTGCTGCGGCGCCCTGCACTATCACGCCGGGCTGGAGGCGAAGGCGGAACAGCTCGCGGCGGACAACTGCCGGGCGTTCGGCAAGGGGTTGCACGAAGGCCTCGACAAGGTGGACGCGATCATCAACAACGCCGGCGGCTGCGGCCCTGTTCTCAAGGAATACGGACATCTGCTGGAGAAGACGCCGGACGCCGCGATCGGCGCGGCCTTCGCGGCCAAGTCCAGAGACATTAGCGAGTTCTTGATGGAACTCGGCCCCGTGAAGCCGACGCACCCGCTGCCGATCAAGGCGACCTATCACGACGCCTGCGGCCTGAGCCACGCGCAGAAGATCCGCCAGCCGCCGCGCCAGCTGCTCGGACTGATTCCCGGCCTGGAGCTGGTCCCGCTGGCCGAGAGCGAACTCTGCTGCGGGGCGGCCGGCAGCTACAACCTCACGCAGCCGGAAATGTCGCACGCACTGGGCCAGCGCAAGGCGAAGAACATTCTGGCCACCGGGGCGCAGGCGGTGTTCACCGGCAACGTCGGCTGCCTGTTGCAGATCATCCGCCATTTGCGAGAGGTGAAACCGGATCTATGGGTGGCGCATCCGGTGGATGCGCTGTGGGCGAGCTACAGCGGAAAGCTGCCGAAGGGGGTGCGCACGACCGCCTGACGCTTCACGTCCCTTTTTTCGGAGCATACAAGCGGCTGAGCAGGAAACCTTGCATCGGCGGCGTCGCATAATGCACGATGGTTCCTCGGAGTTGCTCCAGCTGATCCCTCGGGACAATGATCCGAACCCCCGCCGACGGCACAGCCGTTTCCGTCTCCGGATTCCAGGCGCCCACGACCGCGCAGACATAGTCCGTTTTTGTTTTTCCGGCTGCCAGTTTCAGCGCCAGAAAGTAGGGGGCCGCCCAACCGCGTCTCCGTGCGATGTGGCTGATGGCTTCCGCGCCGACGGGCGTAACGACCACCCCCTGCTTTCGCTGGTCGGCTTGGGAAATCCCGTAGGCGCGTTCGAGGTAAGCCGCCCGTAAGCTACCCCAGTAATCCATCAGATTCTCGCCGGTTTCCACCCATTTCAACTCGGCGGGATTGACGTAGTCCCCGCACCGGCAGCAGAAGGTTCGATCAATATACAGCAGCGGATTGACGAGGTAGCTGCGGATGATTTCCTCGGGCATCCCGGTCCCACCGCCGCATCGAGCGTGTCGGTAGACGCGCGGAACCCCTTCCAAAGACCCCGCGTAGCGTTGCTCGGGGGCGCCCGTGACGTGATCCGTCTTCTGGCCGTCGGGTTTGAGGCGAGTGTGCTGTTGTTCGTGCGAGCCGTAGGATTCCTGGGGAATCAGGATATGGCAATAGGGACATCGCACGTTCATGGAAATCATCCTCCGGATCGGGCGCCCTCTCCGACTTCAGCCATTCATTTAACGTGGCCCGCGCCCAGGGATCAACAGCGCGCCGGGCGGTTTGCACACGCGCCCTTCCGGGAATATAAACAAGCATATGTCCATGCCGCCCCATGGGGGCGTTCATCCCCTCGCGGCAGACTATCGGCGGCCTGTGTGGCTCCCAGGAGAAATGGGCATGAACCCGTTCGGCTTCGTATCTTTCTTCCGATTCCGTCGCACCGGGACGCCGGCGAGCCGTCGCGCCAGCCGGCGAGCGAGACCGAGGCTAGAGGCGCTGGAGGATCGCACAGTCCTTTCTGCGGCGCTGCCCACCGGCATTTACGACCTTCCCACCGGCAATCCCGCGCCGCGCTCCATGACCGTGGGGCCGGACGGCAACGTCTGGATCTGCGAGTACGAAGGCGACGCGATCGGCCGCATGACGCCCTCCGGCGTGCTGACCCAGTTCGCCCTGCCCCAGCCCGACAGCCTGCCGCACGACATCACCGTCGGGCCGGACGGCGACCTCTGGTTCAGCGAACCGGGCGTCAACAAAATCGGCCGGATGAACACCGACGGCGTGGTACTCAATCAGTACACGCTGCTCTCCACCCCCAACGCGAACATCGAGTGCCTGGACGTCGATTCCAACGGCAACTTCTGGTTCAGCGAATACGCGGGGAACAAGATCGGCGAGTTCGACCCCTCCACCGGCGCCTTCACCGAGTACACCGTCCCGACACCCAACGGCGGCCCGGCCGGCCTGGTCATCGACGCGAACAACAACGTCTGGTTCACGGAGTATAACGGCGGCAAGATCGGCAAACTCGACCCCTCCACCGGCGCCATCGTCGAATACGACACCTCCAATCTCGACAGCCACCCCTGGGACATGACCTCGGCGCCCGACGGCGACCTCTGGTTCACCGAGTACGTCGGCGACAAGATCGGCCGGATCGACCCCCAGGGCAACATCACTGAGTTCGCCACGTCCAGCCCCGACGCCGCTCCCTGGGCGATCACCGACGGTCCCGACGGCAACATCTGGTTTTCCGAGAACGGCACGAATCAGGTGGCGAGGATGAACCTCAAAGGGAAGGTCACTGGCGTGTTCGACATCCCGACAGCCAACAGCTTTCCCTTCGCCATAATCAGCGGGCCGGGAAATCAACTCTGGATGACCGAGAACGTCACCAACAAGATCGCGCTCATCTCGACCGCCGGCGCCGTCAGCGAGATTTCTACTCCCATAACGGGCGCGACGCAGCCCGAGCAGGTCGTGAGCGACGACGCCGGCAACCTGTGGTTCACCGAGCCGCTCCTTGGCAAGATCGGCCGGGTGGCGCCGGACGGGACGCGAACCGACATCGCCGTCCCCGCACCCAACAGCCGGCCCTATGGCATCGCGCTGGGGCCGGACGGCAACATCTGGTTCACGGACCCGGCGCCGACAAGATCGGCTTTGTCACGCCGAGCGGAGCGATCACTGCATTCTCCCTGCCCGCCGGCGCCGACCCGCAGGACATCGTCTCCGGCCCGTCCGGCGATCTCTGGTTCACCGATGCGTCGGGGTTGGGGGCCATGACGACGGCTGGCGTCGTCGTGGGGCAGTTCGACGCCTCGGGAGTGACGTTTCACGGACTCGTCGCGGACGGCGCCAACCTGTACTTGACCGCCCCGTCGAACAACCAGATTTGGTGGCGCAGTTCGTGGGGCCTGCGTCCCACCCCGTCCTCTCTCTGTTCGCGCCGTTCCAGGTGACGCTCACGGCCGACAGCATGCCGTGGGAGATCGCGACAGGCCCGAACGGCAGCATCTGGTTCACGGAACAGAACGCGAACCAAATCGGTGAAATTGACAGCACCGACCCGCCCCATCTCCAGGAGTTCAAGATCCCCACGGCCAACAGCAAGCCGTGGGGCATCGTCGAAGGCCCGGATGGTTTCATGTACTTCACCGAACAAAACGCCTCGCAAATCGGCCTGGTCAATCCCTCCACCGGCGCGATCACGGAGCTGCCGACGCCCCAGGCGAACAGCCAGCCGGAAGGCATCACCGTGGGGCCGAACAAGACGATCGTGTTCGCGGAGAGCGGCGTCAACTACCTCGGCACGCGGCCGGTGCTGCCGACGATCTGCCCCGGAACGGGCGACAACCTCCTCGCCTCGACGACGAACAGCAACGGCGATCCCGTGACGTTCGTGGTCAGCACGGACGGCGCTCTGTGGGAGAACAACCCGCAATTCCCGGGGATCGGCTGGGAGGAGATTTCGCAGCCGGGCGGCTTCACCTTCATCAGCGCCACGAAGGACGCGACCGGCGACCCGGTGGTCTTCGGCGTCACCGGCGACGGCTCGCTGTGGGAGAACGACGCCGCCGTCGGATACTGGGTGCAGATCTCGACGCCGGGCGGCTTCACCGCCGTCAGCGCCACGCAAAACGCGTCGGGGGCGGCGGTGGTCTTCGCGGTCCCGTCGGACGGCTCCCTATGGGAATACGACCCCACCTTCAGCTACCCCTGGCTCGAAGTCTCCACGCCGGGCGGCTTCACGGCGGTCGCGGCGACGCGCGACGCTTCCGGAGGCGCCGTGGCGTTCGTGGTCCCGTCCGACGGCTCGCTTTGGGAGTACGACGCGGCCTTCAGCTACCCCTGGCTCGAAGTCTCGACGCCGGGCGGCTTCACGTCGATCAGCGCGACGCGCGACGCCTCGGGCAACCCAGTCCTCTTCGCCGTGCCGGGGGACGGTTCCCTCTGGGAGCTGGAGAGCGACGTCTGGCAGAACATCTCCACGCCGGGCGGCTTCACGTCGATCAGCGCGACGCAGGACGTTTCCGGCAATGCGGTGGTGTACGCGGTCCCGTCCGACGGCTCGCTGTGGGAGTACGACCCGGGTTTCAGCGGCAACGTGTGGGAGGCGATCTCCGATCCGGGCGGCTTCACGGCGATCAGCGCGACGGAAAACCATTCGCTGGATCCGGTGGTGTTCGCGCTGCCGGACGACCTGAACGTCTGGGAGAACAACCCGGACTTCGGCGGCTGGATGCAAATCTCTTCGTGAGCGCCGCTCGGGGCGGGTCGGCCGCCTGGTCGATTCGCCCCGATACGGGGATCATGGGACAACGCGAATCATTTCGGGTTCGGCGCCCGGCCGGCCCCGCTCGGCGCCGACGGAGGCAGGCGCACGCGGTTGCGTCCTGCGGGTCGGCTCAGGGGTGGACGTGGATCGGGAACGCGCCGCCGGCGGCCAGCGTCCTCTGCACGGGCGGCTGGACGCCTACGACCTCGTAGGTGAAGCCCCCGGCCGGCCGGCCCGCCAGCACCCGCCGCTCGCCCGGCGCCAGGGTGTAGCCCTCGCCGTCCACCACGATGGTCACGTCCGCCGGGTAGGTGTTCAGCAGCACGATGCTGCCGGTCCCCGACGTGGGCGCGTTGCCGAGCGGCCCGTAGTTCGAGGCGCGGCTCTCCGGCGGCCGCGGCCCCCGCAGGCTGTCCAACGCCTTGCGGAGCTGGGCCGCCTGGTCCTTCAAGTCTTCGACTTCCTTCCGGGCCGCTTGCAAGTCGTCCCCGGCCGGCCCGTACCGCGAGATCCCGTCCCTCGACTTGCGCACCTCATCCAGGGCCTGCCGCAGGAGCGCGACCTGCTCCTTGAGCGCATCGACGTCCTTCCGCGCCGCCGGCGGGGCGCCGCCGGGCGCGACCTCCGCCGCGGCTGGCGGTTCGACCCGAACCCCGGACGCGGGCGGCCGGGCGTCGCGCAGCTCGTCCAGGTCTTTGCGCAGGCGACCGACCTCCTCCCGCAGCGCGTCGATGTCCTTCTTCGCCGCCTGGAAGCTGCGGATCGTGTCGGCTCGGAACTGCTCCAGCTCCTGGCGCGGGTCGTCCGCCTTCGGCGGGTCGCCGGGCTGGGCGCCTGCGCGGCCAGCCGCCAGGGCCGCTGCCAGGGCCGCCGCCAGCCCGAGGGTCGTCCACTTGCGGGTCATGCGCTGCCTCCTTTGGGGGGGTTGGTACTCAATGCTCACCATCCCTGTAGCCGGGCCAGAACGGGGCCGGGTCGATCACGTCCGGGAAGCCGTCGCCGTCGCTGTCCTTGAGGTACTTCAGGTCCAGGCCGTAGGCCGCCCGCACGTTCGTTAGGGCGAACGACGTGACCCTCTCCCGGTCGGGGTTGAGGACCGACCCCTCGATTTTCCCCGGCGTGTTGAACAGCCATTCGGGGTTGAAACGCTCGTAGCCGGTGTCCATCCCCGCGACCACGAAATGCTCGGCGATCACGCCGTCGCCGTCGAGGTCGCAGGGCAGACGATCCGTCTGATATAGCACCAGGCTCTCCAGGAAGTCGAGGATGCGCCGGCGGTCCTCCGGGCCGAGGGCCGTGTACGCCTTGCGGGCCTCCAGCGCCTCGCCGCCGTGCCGGCGGATCACGTCATTGAGCGACAGGCTGGCCCCGTCGTGGCCGTAGGGCGACGTGGTCCCCACGCCCCAGAGCGGCGAGGTCCGCCACTTCCGGACGACCGACCCGTCGAACTGCACCTGGTAGAAGTCCTCGCCCACGTCGTGGTATTTGAAGTCGGTGTAGATGCCCCGCACCGTGTACGCGCCGCGGCGCGGCAGCCACAGGCCGCCCTTCCGATCCGCCAGGTAGACCAGCTTGCCCTCCAGCCGCTCCGCCTTCTCGTTGTAGGCGACTTGCAGCTCGAAGAAACGCCGGTCGCCGGCGTAGCGCCGCGTGTAATCCTTCGCGTCCGGGTCGGCCGCGTGCAGATGCCAGTCGGGGACGTGGCAGGCGGCGCAGCCGACCTGCTTGAACAGGGTCTCGCCCCGCCGCACGTCCGGCGTGACCTCGCCCCGAGCCGGGGCGGGGTGGTTGAGCAAGTACCACTCGGCCACGTCGAGGTCGCCCTCGCTGATCTCCTCGCAGTAGCCGTCGCCGTCGGGGTCGTCCAGGCTGACGCCGGTCGGCCCCCGCCTCCGCCCCCGGTCCTTGCCCGCGGCGGTGACGCACTGCTGGCAGCCGGCGTTGGAGACCTTGGAGAAGCCGCGGCCGTCGGGGTCGTCCAAGGTCGTCGGGTCGAACGCCTGGAGTCCCATGTGGATGTCGAACGGCGTGGCGATGAACGACCGCAGCGTGGTGGAGACTGGCGGGTTGCCCGGCTCGGCCAGGTGGCCGAAGCCGAAGCACTGCACCTCGAACGTGTAGCCGGCCACGCCCGGCGAACGCAGGTCTTTCGCCTGAGCCAGCCGCTTGCCGTCCTTATCGACGTAAATGATGCTGAACAGCGGGTTGAGGTCGGGCTTGCCATCGCCGTCCAAATCCTCGAACGAGCCGTAGTCGATTTCGGCCCGGCCGCCCTCCACGCCTTCGGGCAGGTTGTAGAGGACGCAGCGCTTGCCCTTGGCCTCCTCGAAGCTGATCCAGCCGTCGCGGTTGTCGTCGGCGATGGCGAGGGCCTCCAGGCGTATCTGCTGGCCGATCATCTCGACCAGGCCGGCGCCGAACATGTGCGGCGTGTTGCGTCCGTCGCCGCCGTTCTTGGCCATCGTGGCGCCGGCCCCGCCGTCGCGGTAGGGCGTGTTGTGGCAGAGGGCGCAGGAGTTGACGTGGCCGCGGGACATCATGCGGGTCTTGCCGTCGGCGAGGAGCGGGCCGTCGAGCTTGCCGGCGCCGCCGTAGACGCCGTCGCGCTCGCGGAACTCGCGCTGGGTGAGGCTGCGTCCCCACTGGTAGCCGAGCCAGGGGTCCGCCTGCTGCAAGTACATGGACCCGCCGGCCAAGGTGGGGTCGGTCGTGTGGACCACGCGGACGCGGGGGTTCTTGATCGAGCAGCCGGACAGGTCGTGCGGCACGAGCAAGGGGTCGTCCGTCGAGTTGCCGGGTCGCTCCTGGAGCTGGGCGCGGCAGGGAGGGACGGTCCCGAGGAAAGTCAGCGCGAGGGCGGCCGCCGGGACGCCGGCGGGGAACCGGATGCGCCTGAGCATGTGCGAGCCTCCCCAGGCGGGCGAGGGGTCCGATGTCAGGCCTGCGCCGCGAACTGGCGGGCGCGGGCCTGCTCCTGTTTATGATGGGGCCTGCCGCCGGACGGGGCCAGACCGTGCGGCGCGTCCGCGCGCGACGCGCGCCCGGTCGGAGGGAGTATCCGGCACAAGCGGTAAAGTCGGCCCGGACGGACGGCCCGCCGCCTCTTGCCGGAACCGGCGCAGGCGGCCAAGCCGTGCGGATTTGAACGCCACGGCTGGACGGCCGGCCGCCTGTCCATACGCTGTCTGGATACAACCGCCCCAGCCAGCCGCCGCGCCTCCCCCCGCAACGCCTCCTACGGCGGCGCGGTCCATGGAGCCGCGTCACGTTCGTCGTCCCCATACCGCCCCGTGAACGTTCCCCGGCCCCGTCGGCGATGTCTTCCCAGGAATCAGAACATGAGCGATCTCGGTTCTCTGCCCATGACCCGCCGACGCCTGTTCGGCGCCGCGGCCGGCATGGCCGCCGCCGCCGCGTCGGCCCTCATGCCCCCCAACCTGCGCCGCGTCCTGGCGGACGAACCGTCGCGGCAGGGGTCGCTGAAGGACATCAAGCACGTCGTTCTTCTGATGCAGGAGAACCGCTCCTTCGACCACTACTTCGGCACGCTGGCCGGCGTCCGCGGCTTCGGCGACGACAAGGCGTTGACACTGCCCAACGGCAAGTCGGTCTTCTACCAGCCCGACCCGCAGAACCCCGACGGCTACCTGCTGCCCTTCCACCTCGACACCCGCACCACCGGGCGCAGAAGATTCCCTCCACCAGCCACGCCTGGTCCGTCCAGCACGACGCCTGGAACGGCGGCAAGATGGACAACTGGCTGCCCGCCCACCGCAAGGCCGACGGGGCCAAGGCCCCGTTCGTCATGGGCTACCACACCCGCGCCGACATCCCCTTCCAGTTCGCCCTGGCCGAGGCGTTCACCGTCTGCGACGCCTACCACTGCTCCCTGATGGGGCCGACCTGGCCCAACCGCCTGTACTGGATGACCGGGACCATCGACCCCGACGGCGAGGGCGGCGGCCCGGTGACAGGCAACAAGCAGATCCAGGGCGGCTACCGCTGGATGACCTACGCGGAGCGGTTGCAGAAGGCGGGCGTGAGCTGGAAGGTGTACCAGCAGCAGGACAACTACGGCTGCAACGTGCTGGAGTATTTCAAGACCTTCAAAGAGGCCGACCGGGACTCGGACCTGTACAACCGGGGCATGGTGCGTGAGCCGGAGGGGAAGTTCGAGTACGACGCGATGCACGACAACTTGCCGGCGGTGTCGTGGATCATCACGACCAGCACGCAGTCCGAACACCCCGACTTCATGCCGGCGGCCGGGGCCGCGTTCGTGGCGAGCAAGCTCGACGCCATCGCGGCCAACCCGGACGTGTGGGCGAAGACCGTGTTCATCCTCAACTACGACGAGAACGACGGCATCTTCGACCACGTCGCGCCGCCGACGCCGCCGCGGGGCACGCCGAAGGAGTTCGTGAAGGACTTGCCCATCGGCGGCGGGTTCCGCGTGCCGTGCATCATCGCGTCGCCGTGGACGGCGGGGGGCTGGGTGTGCAGCCAGCCGTTCGACCACACGTCGGTGCTTCAGTTCCTGGAGAAGTGGACCGGCGTGCCCGAGTCGAACATCACCGATTGGCGGCGGAAGACCTTCGGCGACCTGACCGCCGCCTTCCGCTTCGACGACGGGCGCAGGAACCCGCCGGCCCTTCCCGACACGGCGCACGACCTGAGCCGCGCCCGCTACGAGGCGGCCTACCTGCCCAGGCCGATACCGCCGGGCGGCGATCAGAAGCCGCCGGCGCAAGAGAAGGGCGACCGGAAGCATGTCCCACCGGGGCGGCAGGGATGACGAGCCGGCGGCACACGGCGGTTCTCCGCCCTTCGCCGCCTCCTTCCGTTTCCGTATCGCAGCGGTGCCTTATGGGCGGGTCGCGTCGTCCCGGCGGTGCATTCTGCGCCGACCGGAAGACGGCCGGTAGGTGACTCGGCCATCTGGCTGCGGTTGCTGTTCTCCACGCAGACGAACAGGACGCGCTTTGGCGGTTTCTGATCGGCGTCGGTCACGTCGCGGACCCCTTGGGAAAGGGAGGGCCGCCCGCGTCTCCTTGGCCTACGTCTTCCACCTCACCAGCTTCACGCCGGGTCGCGCGGCCAAGTCATCGACGAAGGCGGGGGCGTGGTCGTCGGTGCGCGGCCCGCGCCACCGCACATCGCAGCGAACCGTCCGGCGTGGCGACCCCTCCGCGCCGTGGCGGACGACATGCCAGGAGATGGCCGCGAAACCCGCCGTCCGCAGCGCCTCGCGGATCTGCCCGTCCGTCGGGCCGGCGCCGCCGGCCTCGGCTTCCACTGTCAGCGTGCCGCGGCGGTCCTCCCGCAGCCGCTGCTCCAGATACTTCAGGCTCCACAGGACGGCCAGCCCCAAGGCCAGGCCCGCCAGACCCAGGCCGATTTGCCCGCCGCCGAGGCACAGGCCCAGGACCGTGGCCAGCCAGAGGGTCGCGGCCGTCGTGACGCCCTGGACCATGTTCCCCTTTCGCAGGATGGCGCCGCCGCCGATGAAGCCCATGCCCGTCAGGATGCCCAAGGGCAGACGCATCAGGTCCATGACCGCGAACGAGTCGGGGGCCTTGCCGGGCAGGTTGAGCAGGAGGTTGACCTGGATCATGGACACGGAGGCGGCCAGGCACACCAGCGTCGTGGTGCAAAGCCCGGCGGGCCGGCCGCGCTCGCTGCGATTGAAGCCGAGCAGCACCCCAGCGAGGACCGTCAGGGCCAGCCGCAGGGCGATGTCGTACCAGGGAAGCGTGAGAGGCATGGCTTCAACTCCACGAGATCGCCCGGCTGCCGGGGCGGCGCTCACCCGTCTCCGCCATGCCGGCCCCGGCGCCGGCGGAGGGGTGCGACGACAAGGCAGGCGAGGGAGACGCCCAGCACAGCCGGCGGCCTGCATCCCAGGCCGACCCCGACCGCCGCGTCCAGCCAGGAAGTAATGCGCAAACCCTCCGCCTGTCGTTCCACCGCGGCGGCGAGAGGGCGACTTGTTGTCGGTGGTATTGCAGCACGCGACGTGCCGTCATGCGAAATGCGCGGCCAGTCCTACGACCCGTCGCGTCATGCCGACCAGCGGCGGGCAGGACCGTCCTACCAGGGCCACCACTCGGCCAGGGGCAGGATCGCCCCGGCCACGGCCCCGGCGACGCCCAGCACGACGATCAGCCCGAGGGCCAGGGCGGTCTTCCGCGTCAGCGGCCGCTCCCGCGCCACCCTCGCCACCAGCGGCAGGTCCACCAGCGTGCTGGCCAGGGACGCGATCACCGCCCCCGTCCCGGCGGCCGCCGCCAGCCGCCGGTCCCCCGCGGCCGTCGCCGCCAAGGCCCCCGCCGCCGCCACAGCGCTGGCGCTCGAGACGAGGCCACCCGCCAGGCTGACCGCGTACAGGCCGAACTGGCCCAGCCACCGCTGGGCCAGCGTGCCGGCCACCTTCAGCGCCAGGAACAGCGCCCCGAACTTCAGCGCCGAGGAAAGGCGGAAGGGCGACTGGAGGGGAAGGCCCGCCGCCCCCGCCGGCGCCGAACCTCTCGGCCGGCCCCGCAGCAGCACCAGCACGGCCGTGGTCAGCAGCATCACGGCCAGCGCCGGCGCGGCCGTCGCCAGCGTCCGCGGCGCCAGGAACGCCAGCAACGCCGCGTTGCGGACCAGCATGGCGGCCGTGGCCAGCAGCACGCCCCGGTAGGCCATCGGTGCCAGGCCGGGGTTCTCCCGCACGCGCGAGGAGACGCCGTCACCGTGACCGTGCTGTTGACCAGCCCGCCGAAAAAGCCGGTCAGCTCCACCGCCCGCGCCCGTATTTCTTCAGGAGGATGTAGTTGCCGAAGCCGAGGCCCGCGATGAGCAGGACCGTGATCCAGGTGGCGCGCGGCTCGACAAGACCCCACGGGTCCAACGCCCCCTCCGGCAGGGCCGGGTAGATGACGCAGGCAAGGATCGCCAGCAGGATAGCCGACCGCAGCTCGGCCTCCGTCAGGCCCAGGCTGAACCCGGTGAACGACTCCTTGTAGGCCAAAAGCGCCGCCGTCAGGACGCCCACGGCGGTCGGGGTGAAGGTGTGCCCCTTGCCGCACAGCACGCCGGTGAAGCCGATGACGAACAGGGCCGCCGACGTGGTCAGCTCCGTGCCGTGGTCGGCCCGCAGGGCGTGGATAGTGAGGAAGACGGCGAGCAGCCCGACGAGGGCCAGGGCCGCGAGGGCGAAGGGGTCGCCGAGCAGGCCGCCGAGACAGCCGGCCAGGCCGGCGAAGGCGAAGGTGCGGACGCCGGCCTCTTTCCCACGCCGCTGCCGCTCGAGGCCGACGAAGAAGCCCAGGGCCAGGGCGAGGGCCAGCCGCTCCAGGGCGGGCAGGTAGGGCCACTGGCTTATGGGGAATACGTCGTTCGGCACAAGCCGCTCCAGTCAGGTTCGCCGCGCCCTGCGGGCGCCGCGACCATTACACTGTAGTCGCCGGTCGCCGTGGAACAACGCGGCGGCCGGCGGCGGAACAGAGGCGACTGGCGACTGCGTTATTTCGGCAGCGGGTCGGCCAGATCTCGTAACATTCCGGCGCCCAGTTCCCGTCGGCCTCGGATCGCCGCCCGTGTGCGGCGCCGACGAAGTCGTCGAGCGCCCGCTTGACGTCCCACGCCGCCTGGCCGAGGAGGGCCAGCGCCTCCGCCTCCCGAGGGAGGAAATCAGTTCCGGTCGTTGGACTCCCTGTAATGCGAGGCCCTGCCCAGTACGGGCGGGGTCTCGTCGCTTTCGCCGGGCCGTGCGCCGGCCGTTGGCCTCGGCGGAACCCTTCCCTACAATGCGTGCGTCCCCGCAACACCCTCCCCGGCGAGGCGACGGCGCCTCCTCCTTGGACCATTTCCATGCGAACCTTGTCTCGACGCCAGGCGATCCCGTTCTTCCTGGCCTTGGCGGCAGCCGCCCTTTCTCAGTTTGTCTACGCGGCGAGTGCGCCCCGGCCTGCGCCGACCGAGACGCCCCGCCCGCGCCTGGCCGTGCTGGTCATCTTCGACCAGATGCGCGGCGACTACCTGACGCGCTGGGACGGCCTCTTCGGCGAGGGCGGCTTCCACCGCCTGGAGAAGGACGGCGCCTGGTTTCAGGAGTGCGACTACCCCTACGCCTACACCGTCACGGCGGCCGGCCACGCCTCCGTCGCCACGGGAACCTCGGCCTACAAGCACGGCATCATCGAGAACGACTGGTACGACCGCGACGCCGCCGCCTCCGTGAGCTGCGTCGGCTCGGAGAGGTACGAGCGCGTCCGCCCCTGGCGGTTGACTCCACGAAGGACGCCCCGGCGAAGAAGCCCAAGGGCGTCTCCCCCGAACGGCTGATGTCGCCCACCCTGGCCGACGCCCTCAAGAAGGCGACGGGCGGCGCGGCCCACGTCGTGTCGCTCTCGCTGAAGGACCGGGCCGCCGTCCTGCCCGGCGGCCGCCGGCCCGACGCCTGCTACTGGTTCGACGCCTCGACCGGCGACTTCGTCACGTCGTCCTACTACCGCGACCGCCCCCACGCCTGGGTGGCGGAGTTCAACAAGGGGCGGCAGGTCGATCAGTGGCTCGGCAAGGACTGGACGCGGCTGCTGCCCGACCTCGCCTACGAGAAGTACAGCGGCCCCGACGACGCACCCGGCGAGGGCGTTGGCGTCTACCAGGGCCGCACCTTCCCCCACCCGACGGGCGGCGGCAAGGACCACAAGAAGCCCGCGTACTACAACGAGGTGTACGACTCGCCCTACGGCAACGAGCTGCTGCTGGGCCTGGTGGAGCGGGCCATCGACGCCGAGGGGCTGGGCGGCCACGACGCCCCCGACCTGCTGTGCGTGAGCTTCTCTTCCAACGACGCCGTGGGCCACACCTGGGGGCCGGACTCCCAGGAGGTGCTGGACGTGACCCTCCGCTCCGACCGCGTCGTCCGCGAGCTGCTGGACCGCCTGGACCAGAAGGTGGGGAAAGGCAAGTACGTCCTGGCCCTGACGGCCGACCACGGCGTTTGCCCGCTGCCGGAGGTCGCCCGCAAGCAGGGCAAGGACGCCGGCCGCGTGGACCCGTCGGTGTTGCAGTCGAAGGCCGAGGCGTTCCTGGACGACCGATTCGGCGGCGGGGCGCCGGGCCGCTGGGTGGAGGCGACGGAGGGTCCGTGGGTCTACCTCAATAACCAGGCGATCCAGCGACGGCGCCTGAAGGAGGCCGACGTGCAGGCGGCCCTGGCCGGCTGGCTGGCCCGGCAGGACGGCATTCAGACGGCCTACACGCGCACCCAGCTCGCGGGCGACCTGCCCGAAAATGATGCGGTCGGGCGCGCCGTCCGCCTCTCCTTCTACCCCGGCCGCGGCGGCGACCTGTTCGTCGTCCTGAAGCCGTACCACCTCCTGTCGTCGCCGCTGGCGACGGGCACGAATCACGGCACGCCGCACGAGTACGACACGCACGTCCCGCTGCTGGTGTTCGGCCCCGGCGTCCGACCCGGCGTCCGCACGGACGCGGTGACGCCACAGGCGACCGCGGCGATCCTGGCCAAGGCGCTGGGCGTCGAACCGCCGTCCGACGCGGAGGCGCCGGTCCCGGAGGGGCTGTTCTCTTCCACGCCGCCGTGACGACCGCCGGTTGCCGGCCCCACACCGGCCCCGGCTCCCACCCGGAGACCGCATGACCCGTTCCCCATCCCCCACCCGCCGCACCGCGTTCACGCTGATCGAGCTGCTGGTCGTCATCGCCATCGTCGCGGTCCTCGTTGGCCTGCTCCTGCCCGCCGTCCAAAAGGTCCGCGAGGCGGCGGCGCGAATCCAGTGCGCCAACAACCTCAAGCAGCTCGGCCTGGGGCTGCACAACTACGCCGACGCCATGACGGTCTTCCCCCCGTGCGGCTACTACCCGCCGGGCACGACCTCCGACCCCTGGTTCGCGCAGTCCCGCGTCCTGCCCTTCCTCGAACAGGCCAACCTCCAGAACCTCATCACCTTCACCGCCTCCTCCGACTCCGCCCCGGTCGCCGTCACCTCGACCCGTGTCCCGCTCTTCGTCTGTCCCAGCGACCCCAACGACCACCTCGACTCGGCCGGCACGCACTATCCCCTCAACTACGCCGTCTGCACCGGGACGTGGTTCGTGCTGGACCCGGTGTCGGGCCAGGGCGGCGACGGCGCGTTCACGGCCAGCCCCGCCTCGCCGCTGGGCTGCATCCGACCCACGGACATCACGGACGGACTGAGCAGCACGCTGGCGATGGCCGAGGTCAAGGCGTACACACCGGACCTGCGCGACGGCGACAACCCCGGCACGCTGGGCGCAGCCCCGCCAACGTCCCCGGCGGCCGTGGGAGCCTACGGCGGCGCGTTGAAGTTGCCCGGCGGTCACGCCGAGTGGGTGGACAGCCGCACCATCCAGAGCGGCTTCACGACGACCTTCCTCCCCAACACGGTCATCCCCTTCGCCAGCGGCGGGGTCGCCTACGACATCGATTTCACGAGCCAGCGGGAGGGCAAGTCGGCCACGGCGCCGACCTACTCGGTCGTGACGGCGCGGAGCTGGCACGCGGGCCTGGTGAACGTGCTTCTGATGGACGGGTCCGTGCGGCCGGTGCAGAACGGCGTGAGCCTGGGCGTCTGGCGGGCGCTGGGGACGAGGGCCGGCGGCGAGGTCGTTGGCGACTACTGAGCGCGAGGGACGAGACCCCTGCACTCGTACAAGGGAGTTCATTCCATGACGGCCGAGGAGATCGTCAAGAAACTGGAGCCGTGGCTGGCGAGGCAGCGGCGTGCCGCCTGGAAGCCCGTCGTGGTGGACCTCCGGCTCGATGTCGTTCCGACGGCCTTCCCTTCCAGCGCCTGCAGGCGCTCGTCCAGCGAGCGGTCCTTGTCCTCAGCCCGTTCGAGTTTCACCAGCAGCTCAGTGATAAGAAACACCGCGTCGGCCGCCCGGACATAGTAGCCGTCGTCTTTGCGGACCAGCACGCCCTTCACCTCGACGCGGACGTAGCTGGACGGCCCCGCACCGGGCTTCGCCTTCCCCGGCGCCGGCTCCGGTGCGGCCCCCGGCCCGTCCGCCGCCGGCTTGGCGGCGGCCACCTTGCCCGTCTCCGCGTCCACCGTGAACCGGAGGCCGTCGTACCCGATGACCCACCCGTCCACGCCTCGCCGCACCTGGATCACCGACCACGGCTGCGGGTAGCGGTCCCCGAACGCGCCCGGCCAGACGCCCTTCCGCAGCCGCGCTGTCTGTTCCGCCGTCAGCGACTCGCGCACCAGCCGCTCCGCCTGCTCCCGGTACGCCGCCTTCTCCTTGAGGTCCGGCGTCTTGACGCCGGGTGCATCCCCGAGCGGCGT
This sequence comes from uncultured Planctomycetaceae bacterium, assembly GCA_963771935.1. Lineage (GTDB taxonomy): Bacteria > Planctomycetota > Planctomycetia > Gemmatales > Gemmataceae > UBA4732. The sequence continues at coordinate 1,100,607 of CAVYVK010000003.1, forward strand.
CTGGTCCGTGCCCTCGCTCAGGCCGAAGACGCCGCCGTCCACCTCCGCATCCTCGACGAACCGCACCGGCAAGGCCGAGACGCCCGTGGCGACCAGGTGGGCCCGCGCCCGATTGATCGTCAGGTTCTTGGGCTTCTGGCACAGAGCGCCGTCGGCGGCGACGCGCACCCGCAGCTCCGTGGGGCGGGCCGCGTCGTCCAGTTCGATCCGATAGACGGCGCGGCCGGGCTTGCCGGCGGGCGTCACGACGCCGACCACCATCCACCGGCCGAAATCTATCGCCGGCGCCTCGGCCTTGGGGTCGAGCTTCTTCCACAGCGCGGCCCACTCGCTAGCCGTGCGGGCGATCAGGACGTCCGGCCCTTTGACGCCCGCGTCGTCGAGCCGCCACTCCTTCTCGAACTCCGTGAAGGGCGGCAGGCCGTAGGTGTCGGCGCGGCCGACCGCGAGGAAGGCCGAAGCCAAGGCGGCCAGGGACAGGAAGGAATGCAGAGGGTGGAAGCGCGTCAGTTTCATTTCGGGCCCCTTGAACAGATTCACGGGCGGGTGAGCCGCCCGCCGTAACTTCGACGGGCTGGGACCGCCAACGGTTTGGCGGGACGGCCGCTGTCATCGTTCGTCCGCCCCATCGCAGCGCTCCTCACGTCCGCCGCCTGGCGTCGCTTTTTCTTTCCCTCGGCGCTAGGATGCTCCCGGCTTCGGCGTCTCCGCCGGCCCGTCCTCGTCCGGCCGCGGCCGACGACGAGGACGCCGACGCCGACGCACTCTACCGCGCGGCCGAGCGCGGAATCCTCGAACGCCTGGACATCCTCGCCGTCTGCCGCGACCTCGGCGTCCGCATCGCCGGCTCCCCGACGGCCAAGGGTTGGTTGCCGGTCCACGCCGTGGGTCGAGAGGACGCCCAGGCGTCGGCGGCCGTGGGTATCGAGGGGCCGGTTAAGGGCCGCTCTGTGGACCTCGGCAGCGGGGTCCGCTGTAGCCTGTGGGAACTGGCCGTCCTCTGCGGCCGGTTCTCGGACTGGCGCGGCGCGCCAGCACTTCGCCGACCAGGTCGGCGTCCGGCTCCCCCCCTACACGAACTCCACGGCCGAGCAGCCCTGCCCGGTCTGCACGGGCCGCGGCGCCTGCCACTGGAACGCGGGCGCATGAACGCGGCGCGTTGAATCGCCGCCCGCCGCCCACTACAAATACTCCCTGAGCTGGCCAGCGCTTAGATGCCATCGGGCTTAAGTCGTCATCCCTTCATGCATCGCGGCCGAAGGTCGTCCCGAGTCAATACACGTCGAGGCGTCACATGGCGTCCACCCTTCCGAGACGGGCGCGGGGTAGACGGTCTCCCCCGAAAAAAGGGGAGCCGCGATCTCCCCGCGTGCGAAGCCTGCTGCGGTGGACCGCGCTGTCGGCGGCGCTGGCCGCCGGCGCGTTCGCCGCCGCCTACGGCCTGGCGAAGCTGCCCTGGTCCACGCCGCCGGACACCGGCTCCTCGCACATCGGCTTCCGCTGCGTCTTCGCCACGCAAGACGCCAGGAAGGCGCCCGGCGAGTAGCTTTCTCGCACCGTCGGGATTCCAAGATTCGCTCAGCCCATCCTCACGTCGGGGAAGACGATCCGCGTCCCAACACGCGAGGCGTCGTCGGCTCGCGCCCCGCGGCGGGCGTGGTCGGCCACTGTAACAAGGAGAATCGCTATGCTCTCGCGATCCAAAGTCATGCTGGGGCTTGCCCTGGCGGCGGGCGCCCTGCTCGGCTGGCTGACAGCCTCGGGCGGGCTGCCTATCAACCTCTACGCGGAGGACAAACCGGCCGAGAAACCGCCGACGGGCGGCTCGCCGATCCTCCCGGCGCCAGAACGGCCGTTCGGCGGCGTCATCGGACGCACGGCCAAGGAATCCAAACCGGACTTCCCCAAGGCGGTGACCGCGCCCAAGGGCGCCCCGAATGTTCTGCTCATCATGACCGACGACACCGGCTTCGGCGCCGCCAGCACCTTCGGCGGCCCGATTCCCACGCCGGCCCTCGATCGCGTGGCCCAGCGCGGCCTGCTCTACAACACGTTCCACACCACCGCGCTTTGTTCCCCGACCCGGGCCGCGCTCCTGACCGGCCGCAACCACCACACCTGCGGCATGGGCAACATCACCGAGTTTGCCACGGGGTATCCGGGTTACACCTCCATCATCCCCAAGAGTGTCGGCACCCTCGGCAACATTCTCGTGGACAACGGCTACAACACGGCGTGGTTCGGCAAGCACCACCTGATCCCGGAGTGGATGCAAGGACCGGGCGGCCCTTACGACCAATGGGCCGGGGGCCTGGGTTTCGAGTATTTCTACGGGTTCCTCGGCGGCGACACGGACCAGTGGCACCCGGCGCTCTTCGAGAACAACAAGCCCGTCCTGCCGCCGTTCGGCGACCCGAACTACATCCTGATCCACGACCTGGCCGATCGCTCCATCGACTGGATCCGTACGCAGCACGCGACCGCCCCTGACAAGCCCTTCTTCCTGTATTTCGCCCCCGGCAACAGTCACGCCCCGCACCACGCCCCCAAAGACTGGATTGCCAAGTTCAAGGGCCAGTTCGACCACGGCTGGGATAAGCAGCGGGAAATCACGCTGGAGAAACAGAAGAAACTCGGCGTCGTTCCGGCCGACACGGTGCTGACGCCGCGCCCGAAGGAGATCCCGGCCTGGGATTCGCTCAACGACGATCAGAAAAAGGTTTTCGCGCGGATGATGGAGGTCTACGCGGCGACCACGGCCCAGTGCGACTACGAGATCGGCCGCGTCCTCGACTCGCTGGAGCAGTCCGGGCAACTCGACAACACGCTCGTCATCTACATCGAAGGAGACAACGGCGCCAGCGCCGAAGGCACGCTGCAAGGAACGACCAGCGAGGCCTCCTCTGTGTTCGCGCCGGAGCCACTGGAGTATCTGGCGTCGATGATGGACCAACTGGGCAGCGATCGGACGTACAACCACTACCCGGTCGGTTGGGCCCACGCGATGGACACCCCGTTCCAGTGGACCAAGCAGGTCGCGTCGCACTTCGGCGGGACGCGGAACGGGCTGGCCATCAGTTGGCCGAAAAGGATCAAGGCTCGAGGTGAAATCCGTCCCCAGTTCCACCATGTCATCGACATCGTGCCGACCGTGCTTGAAGCCGCCAACATCCAGGCCCCCGTGTTGCTGAACGGCACCCCGCAGAAGCCGATCGAAGGCGTCAGCATGGTCTACACGTTCGACGACGCGAAGGCCTCGACGCGGCACACGACCCAGTACTTCGAGATCACGGCCAACCGCGCGATTTACGCCGACGGCTGGATGGCCAGCACCACCCCTTTGCGGTTGCCCTGGCAGGTCGCCGGCAAGGCGCCCGACCCGGATGACTTCCCGTGGGAACTCTACAACGTCGCCGAGGACTTCAGCCAGTCCCATAATCTGGCGAAGGAGAACCCCAAGAAGCTCCGCGATTTGCAGGACCGCTTTCTGATGGAGGCGGTCAAGTACAACGTGCTGCCCCTCGATTCCAGTTTTGTCGAACGCGGGGATCCGACGGTGCGTCCCAACCTCATCCGCGGCCAGACGGACTTCACGTATTACCCGGGTATGATTCGCATCCCGGAAGCGAATTCCGCGGACGTGAAGAACAAGTCGTTCCGCATCGCCGCCGAAGTGGAGGTCCCGGAAGGCGGAGCCGAGGGCGTACTGGCGACTCAGGGCGGACGGTTCGGCGGCTGGGCCTTGCTCGTCCTCGACGGGAAACCGATGTTCGCTTACGCCTACACGAATCAGGACGGAGCCAAGTACCCGAAACAAAGGAAGGACAAGACCCGCATCACCGGCGGTGAGAAGCTCGCGCCGGGCAAGCACACCATCGCGTTCGACTTCACCTACGACGGCGGCGGCATCGGCAAGGGGGGCCAGGGAGCGCTCACGGTCGATGGCAAGAAGGTAGGCGAAGGTCGCATCGAGCAGACGTGTCCGATCGGGAAATACTCCCTTGATGAGAGCTTCGACGTCGGCCAGGACACCGGCACGCCGGTCATCGACGAGTACGACGCGAAGATGCCGTTCAAGTTCACCGGTACGCTCCGGAAGGTCGAGATCAAGCTCGGCGAAGACAAGCTGACCCCCAAGGAGAGAGGTGAGCTTGAGCGGCTGCGAAGGGACTGCGCAATGGCGGCGCAGTGATGAACGGTCAGCGCCCACGGACTCAACGCCGGGCCGGCCAGGAATGTGCCGGCCCGGTTGTTACCGTCATCGGAGACGGCGCCGTGCAAACACGAACTATTCCGACCAGCGCGGCGTTGCCCACCGCAGGCCGGGGAGTGGTTCGCGGCCCCGGCCACCGCCGACGGTTCGCTTGATATCCTGATCCAGGCGGACTCGTCTGGAGCGGACAAGGAGGCGAACTGGCTTCCGGTGGCGAAGACGCCGTTCACGTTGCTGATGCGGAGGTCGCGGACTCGCGGCGGAAAAGCGGCGGGGCGTCGAGACGGGCGCCTGCGACGGGCCGGGTCTCTGGTTCATTAAACACACCTTTCAGGATGGATTTTATAGAATTATACCCGGCCGGGAGCGGCGAGCGGCAGGTCCGCCGGCCGCTTTTCCCGCCGGCCGGCGGCCGCGTTCACACCGGCCCCCTCCATTTCGGGACCGGGCCAGCGAATTCCGTAGTCAGGCGGCCGCCCCGCGGCATAGGAAAGTACAGCCCGCCCGCGAGGACCACCGATGGCCGACTCCGCCCTCGCCGCCCTCCTGCGGCGCCTGCGGATCCTCACCAAACCCGACGGCGGCGCGCCCACCGACCGGCGGCTTCTGGAACGCTTCGCCTCCGCGCGCGACCAGGCCGCCTTCGCGGAGCTGGTGCGCCGCCACGGGGCTATAGTACTGGACGGGGAACAGGAGTTTCCCCTGGCCATCGGGCCGGGGGCGGATTGAAACAGCTGAGAGCAGCAATCAAGGTACGAACACTCAAGAAGTTTCCCCTGGCCATCGGGCCGGGGGCGGATTGAAACACGATGTGCATGTATGTCGCCGCCCGGCTCGGGCACCACGCGCGTCGTTTCCCCTGGACACCGGACGCGGAGGCAGATTGAAACGTGTACGTCGGCGACGCGTCGGCGGGGAAGCTGACCCCATACCCTGCGAGATTATACCCCTCTCGCACCTCCAATAAGTTCGCGGTCTCTCTTCCGCGATCCCGGATGAGCCGCCTGCGACCATGAGTAGAATCTTCATGGGGCGAACCGACTGCGGGATGCCGTTGGCGGTTCTTCAGCATCATTGCAGCTTTTCGTCACTCATTTGTCTACTTTGCAACCCCGTCACCAGGGTCTTCTTGAGATATTTCCCCGCGCCAACCGGGTCCGCGCCACGCCCTTGCTTTTTCCAGCGCTCGCCCCTATCTTTCCTATGAATCATGTTTGCAATTGGTCGGCGCCGGCTTGGGTGGGGTGGCGGCCCAATTCCTCTCATAAGGCCCTCACCCTTTGAATCGGTCGCGGCCGGCCTCTTCAGCGGTTTTATCGCTTCCGCTGTTCTCTCTTGTCCGGGCGGTGATGAAGCCGCCCCGTGCCGGCGCCCTTTCGGACAAGGCTCCGCCGACGACGAACCGGAATTTCGGTCGTCCGCACCGATCCTCCTGGTGGGGGCGTTGGAAGGTAGGCCCGCGGCCGTCTAGAAGGCGAGCAGCGAGGCTCCGGCGGAAAAGGACTGGCCATGAGCGCTGACATTCTGGACAAGGCCGCCGCCAGGCCCATGCCCAGCCCGCCTGACGCGGCAGCGGACGACCCGGTCGTCCGCGCCCTGCTTCTTCGACGTTCCTCCGATGGCAACCCCTACGGCGACAGCGCCACGCCGCCGCTTGTCAACGGCGACGGCGCTCCAGAGGTCGCCGAGCGGACGCGGATTGTCGCCGAGCTGGAAGACCGGCTGCGGTTCGAGACGCTGCTTTCGGATCTCTCCGCCCGTTTCATCAACCTGCCGGTTGACGAAGTGGACAAGGAAATTGAAGCCGCGCTCGGCCGGATCGTCCAGTTCCTCGGCCTGGATCGCAGCACGCTCTTTCAACTCTCCGAAGACGAAACCACCCTGGTGGTCTCGCACTGCTGGGCGGCGCCAGGCTTCGTATCGGCCAACGGCCTGATCCCGCGCGACCTGGTCTCCTGGGGACTGGCCAAGGCGCTTCGCGGAGAAACGATCGTCTTTTCGAGCGTGGACGAGCTGCCCGAAGAGGCCGCCCAGGACAAGGCGACCTTTCACAAGATTGGTCCGAAGGCCAACATCACGTTCCCTCTGAGGGCCGGGGGAGGCGTCGTGTTCGGGGCGCTGGCGTTCGGCAAGATCACCGAAGACCGGCCCTGGCCGGAGAACCAGATCCAGCGCCTGCGGCTGTTCGCCCAGGTCCTGGCCAACGCCCTGCTGCGCACGCGCTCGGAGCAGAAGCTGCGGCAGGCGCTCGCCGAGATCAAGCAACTCAAGGAGCGGCTGCTGCAGGAGAACGTCTATCTCCGCAAGGAAGCCAGTCTTCTGCACGACCACGACCACGTCGTCGGGCATAGCCCCGCCCTCAAGCAGACCCTCGTCCAGGTGGAGCAGGTGGCGCGCACCGACGCCACCGTGCTGCTGCTCGGCGAAACCGGCGCCGGCAAGGAGCTGATGGCCACGGCCATCCACAACCTAAGTTCACGGCGCGACCGGACGATGGTGAAGGTCAACTGCGCGGCCCTGCCGGCGACGCTGGTGGAGAGCGAGCTGTTCGGCCGCGAGAAGGGCGCCTACACGGGGGCCTTGTCCAAGCAAATCGGCCGCTTCGAGCTGGCCCACGGCTCGACCATCTTCCTGGACGAGGTCGGCGATCTGCCGCCGGAGGTGCAGGTCAAGCTGCTGCGCGTGCTGCAAGAGGGCCAGCTGGAGCACCTCGGCAGTCCCCGGCCCATCCATGTGAACGTGCGCGTCATTGCGGCCACGAACCGCGACCTGGCGCACCTGGTGCGCGAGGGGCGGTTCCGCGAGGATCTGTTCTACCGGCTGAACGTTTTCCCCATCACCGTGCCGCCGCTGCGCGAACGGCGGCAGGACATCCCGCTGCTGGTGTGGGCCTTCGTCGAGGAGTTTTCCAAGACAATGGGCAAGACCATCCGGGCCATCGCCAAGGACAGCATGGAGGCGCTGGAAAGCTACTCCTGGCCGGGGAACATCCGCGAACTCCGAAACGTGATCGAGCGGGCGATGATCATGGGCGCCGGCCCGACCCTGCACGTGCCGGCGCCGGGCAGTGCAGAGTCGATTGCGCCCAGGCGCATGGCGATGGCGGACGTGGAACGGGAACACATCCTCCACGCCCTGGAGGTAGCCCGCTGGCGCGTTCGAGGCAAGGACGGCGCGGCCGCCCTGCTTCAGCTGAAGCCCACCACGCTGGAAGCCCGAATGGCCAAGCTCGACATCCGGCGACCCGGCAGATAATCCAACATTTCGTAGGCTCTCCAACATTTCGTAGCTTCTCGTGAAGGCGACGCGTAGCGCCTCGACTCCTCTTTTCACCTAAAGTACGGCCGGCGGCCGGCTTACAATTCTTCCCCCAATTCATACCGAAATCGGCCTGAAAAACGCTTCATCCGGCGTTATCGGTGGATGCCATACAGACCGTCCGTCAACGCGCCATGGGGCCGCACTGAGGAACCATGATCCTCGTCACCCTGAGCGTTTCCGTGCCGCCGGGCCGGCGTGCGGAGATGGCCGAGGTCTTCTGGATGCTGGTCGGGCCGGTTCGCGTCGAGCCGGGTTGCCTCGCCTGCGAACTCTACGAGGAGGTCGGAGAGGGCGATACGCTCCTGTACGTGGAAGAGTGGGAGACGCCTGAACAGCTCGAACGCCACATGCGCTCCCGCGGTATGAGCGCCTGCTGGCCGTCATGGAGGCATCGGCCCGGCCGCCGGTGCTTCGCTACCACACGATTTCCGACTCCAAGGGACTGGAGTACCTCCAGGCCGTCCGCCTGGGTGCGACGGCCCCGCAGCCGGTCAGGGACGGCCCCGCCCAGAATTGACCCCAACTCGATGGAGAAGCCATACGCTGTGCTAATCCCGATGAAACGCATCCTTTTATTCGCCGGATGGGCGGTCGGCTGCACCCCCCGACACCGGCATGTCGCTCGTCGGGTTCCGGTGCGTGACGACCAAGGACATGCGGAAGTGAACGACAACGGAAAAGTGAGCTTGCCCGGTGTTTTCTGAGATGCATCATCGACGAAAGGAAGAACCCATGAAGACGTTTCGAGTCCCCTTCACCTGGCTGGTCGCGGCGACGGCGCTCGTCGCGTCGGTTCCGGCCGCCCGCGCGGACGGCCCACTCTCGGAAGAGGAAGCCCTCCAGATCGCCACGGACGCTTACGTCTACGGCTACTCGCTGATCACCACCGAGGTGACGCGGGTGCAGATGACGAACGTGGACAAGATCGAAGGACTCCACGGCCCCATGGGCCAGTTCATCAACGTGAAAAAATACCCCCCGGGCGACTACCGCGGCGTGTCGGCGCCCAACGCCGACACGCTCTATTCGGCGGCCTGGCTCGACGTGGGGCCGGAGCCAATGGTCTTCTCGCACCCGGACATGGGCAAGCGCTACTACCTGTTCCCGATGTACAGCCTGTGGATGCCGGTGATCGAGTCGCCGGGCAGCCGCAACGCCGGCGAAGAGGCCGCGACGTACCTGATCACAGGCCCCGGCTGGAAGGGCGAAGTGCCCAAGGGCATGAAGCAGATCAAGTCGCCGACCCGGTACACCCTGATCCTCGGCCGCACCTACGCGGACGGCACGGAGGACGACTACAAAGCCGTCAACGCGCTGCAGGACCAGTACAAACTCACGCCGCTCAGCGCGTACGGGAAGCCTTACACGTTTGTCGCGCCGAAGGTCGATCCGAAGCCCGGCTTCAGCATGACCGACAAGCCGCAGGCCGTGATCGACGCAATGGACACATCCACCTACTTCAACCTGATGGCGCGGCTGATGGCCGACGCCGCCCCGCCCGCGGCGGAGGACGCGCCGATAATCGAGAAGATGGCGAAGATCGGCCTCGTCCCGGGCAAGCCGTTCGACCTGGACAAGCTCGACCCGAAGGTGCAGGCCGCGCTGAAGAATGTGGGCAAGACCGCCTCCGCGAAGATCTTCGCCCAAAAGCAGACGTCCGGGACCAAGGTGAACGGCTGGCTCATTCCCGCCGCGGCCGGGGCCTACGACACGAACTATCTGGACCGCGCTTTCATCGCGGCCTTCGGCTGGCCGGCCAACCTGCCCGAGGACGCCGTGTACCCCTACGCGGCGGAAGACGGCGCGGGCAAGGCCCTCTCGGGCGCGAACAAGTACACGCTCACCTTCGCAAAGGGGGAGACCCCGCCCGTGAACGGCTTCTGGTCGATCACGATGTACTTCGAGGACGGCGGTTTGTGGTTCTACCCGAACAAGCTGAACAAGTTCACCGTGAGCATGCGCGACAAGCCGAAGTTCAACGACGACGGCTCGCTCACGCTCTACTTCCAGAATGAATCGCCGGGCCCGGATGAGGAGGCCAACTGGCTGCCGGCCCCGCAGGGCGATTTCATCCTGATGCTGCGGATGTACTGGCCGAATGACAAGGACCCGTCGATCCTCAACGGCAGCTGGAAGCCGCCGGCCGTGAAGAGAGCGGCTTCGTAACTTCGCGGGCGGCTCAGCCCCGCCCCTCCGTTCGGCGAGGTGGGCGCTTGGCACAGGGAAGCGGAAGACGATGGAAGACATGATCTCTCGCGGCTGGGACGAACTCGTCGGCCGGGTCGGCGGTCCTCTGACTTTCCGGCTGATCATTCAGCCGACGGTCGCCGTCTTCCTCGCCATTCGTTCCGGGCTGCGAGACGCCAGGGAAGGCCGACCCGTGTTTTTCTGGACCGCCGTCCTGAATCCGGCCCGGCGGAGCGACCTGCTCCGGCAGGGGTGGAAGGACATCGGCACGCTGTTCCTCGTCGCGGTGGTTCTGGACGTGATCTATCAGATCATCGTTCTTCACGGCGTCTATGCGGGCCAGCTGCTCATCGTCGCGACCACGCTGGCCCTCGTCCCGTACCTGGTGGTCCGCGGTCTAGCCAACCGCATCGCCGCCCGCATAGTCCCGCGGCGACCACCAGACGGTAAGGAGTCTGCTCGCATGGATCAGGAAACGTCGGCGAAGCCACCCTCGGCGCCCGATCAAGCAAAGCTCGCCCTGGAGCGCACCGTCCTCGCCCACGAACGCACGCTGATGGCCTGGGTCCGGACGGCGACTTCAATGATCGCCTTCGGCTTCACGCTCTACAAGTTCTTCTTCTACTTGCAAGAGCAGGAACCGGCCAAGCACGTCGAGCAGCTCCTTGGGCCGCGCACCTACGGCCTGATCATGATGGGGATCGGGGTATTCACCCTCGCCGTGGCCGCCTGGCAGCATCGGCTGCAAATGAAGCGATTGCGAGCGCAGAACGCCGAAGCTCCGTTTTCGCTGTCGCTCGTGTTGGCGGTCCTGATTGCGGTCCTTGGGATTCTTGGTTTCTTCGCGGCGCTCCTTAAGGAGTAGCCGCCGCGCCGTCCGTTCACAGACCTGAAAACGTGGAATTCACAACACCAGAAGGAGAATGAACCATGTACTTCACCGACGATTCGCTGCTGCCTGAAAACATGCCGCCGCTCATGATCACCGCGGCGCCCTACGGGCCGATGTGGCTGCCGGGGGATTGCACGCCCGAACAAAAACTCCCTGTCACCTGGGAGGAACAGACCCAGATCGCGGTGGACTGCCAGAACGCCGGCGCCACGCTCCTGCACATCCACGTGCGCGACCCGAAGACCGGCCACATCTCCAAGGACTTCAACCAGTACAACGAGCAGCTCGCGCGGGTCCGCAAGGCCGTGCCGAAGATGATCCTGCAGATGGGCGGGTCCATCTCCTTCGCGTCGGAGGGCGGCGAGGACGCGGGCGCGGCGAGCTACGACACGCGGCACAAGCTCTGCACCCTTTCCCCGTCGCCAGATCAGATCACCGTCATGTGCGGCTCGGGCTTATTCGACATGACGGCGACCCACCCCGTAGATACCTTCGACGGGACGCGGTTTACCAACCCCGCGATGATCCACGCGATGGCCAATCTGGTGATGGATGCGACGCCCGACTTCTACCTGGAGAACATCAAGCAGTGCGTGGCCAACGGCGTCCAGCCGTATTTCGCGCTGGGACACGTCCACGGTCTGGAAATCGTCGAGCGCCTGATCCGCAAGGGGTATTACAAGGGACCGGTGAACGGGTTCTTCAGCACCGGCATCGGCGGCTCGTGCGGACTCAATCCGTTCGACCTGATGGAACTGGTCCGCCGGACCCCGCATGGCTCGTGCTGGACCTACCAGACCACCTTCCGTTATACCCACCCGATTTCGATGATGATGATCGCGCTCGGGCAGCACACCCGCGCCGGCATCGAGGACAACTTGTGGGGCCTGAAGAAGGGGGAGCGCTGGACCAACCTGCAGATGATCCAGAACCAGGTCAAGATGGCCGAGTTGATCGGCCGCCCCATCGCCACGCCCGAACAGGCCCATCAGATGCTGAAGATCGGCGTCAGCTACAAGACGACCGCCGAGACGCTGGCCAACATCGGCCTGCCGCCCAATCGTAAGGAAGGCAACATGGGTTTCCTGGTTCACGAGACCGACGGCAAGTTCCACCAGCCGGCGAAGGGAGGGTGCGGACACATCCACGCGGGAGAGTGGGAGGAAAAGGTGGAGCGTGCGAAGCCTGCTTTGAAGAAATGAGCGGACGCAGGGATCTCGTTAGCCCGACGCGCAAGCGAGGGAATTGCCAAAAACCTCGCTTGCGCGTCGAGCTAACCAGCAAACAGAACCGTAAATCAGCTCATTGAAAAGCGAGGGTAGAAGCGATGGCGGATTTTGTTGAAGCCGCACGGCTGGATCAGTTGCCGGCCGGAAAAAGCACATGCGTCAAGGTTGCGGGGAAGGACGTCGCCCTGTTCAACGTGGACGGAACCATCCACGCCATCGACGACACCTGTCCCCATGCCGGCGGTTCGCTGGGAACGAGCAAGCTCGACGGCAAGATCGTGACTTGCCGCGCGCATGGCATGAAGTTCGACGTCTCGAACGGGTGCTTTGCGGGCACTTCGAATTCGGGGGTCGCCTCGTACCCGGTCAAGGTCGTTGATGGAAAGATCCTGGTATCCGTCGGCTGAGCGGAGAGGAGTGTAAACCAGGCTCCGGCCGGCTCCGCGGCCCTTGGGGGCGGGCCTCGGCTAATCACGGGTGAAGAAGAGGAGCAGACGCGATGGCAGGCGGCGAGGTCGTTGAAACCATCCGGACGGCGATCGACTGGGCCGCCCTCGGCATCGAGGTGCCTGGCTGCCGTGGTGATCGTGGCAGCGGTGGTTTTGACGGTGATTTCTCGGGCAACCGTGCGCCGCATCTTCCAGCCCGGCGCGATCGGCGGCCATGAGGGCAACAAGCAGCAGCTGGGCAGGCCTTTGTTGCTGGGACTGGATTTGTTAGTTGCGGGCGACGTGGTAAAGACCATCGCCCTGGAGCCCACGCTGACCAACGTGACGGCGCTGGGCCTGCTGGTGCTGATCCGCACAGCACTCAGCTGGTCTATTACGCTTGAGATCACGGGACACTGGCCCTGGCAAGTCGGGACGGGCATAGACGACCAGCGCGGCAACGCGGGGACAAGCGACGGGGCGGCCCAAGAACCAAACAGTGGACAAGGAAATCAACCATGAAGCTGAAAGACAAAGTGGCCCTGGTCACCGGCGGGCGCAGGGGCTGGGCAAGAGCATCGCCCTGGCGATGGCCAGGGAAGGCGCCGATGTCGTCGTCTGTGACATCAACGAAAAGACGCTGCCCGGCGCGGCCGAGGAGATCGAGGCGCTGGGCCGAAAAGCCCTTGCCGTGCGCTGCGACGTCTCCTCCAGCGAGAGCGTCGCGCAGATGTACAAGCAGATCGTGGAGCGGTTCGGCACGCTGCACGTCCTTGTGAACAACGCCGCGCTGGTGCAAACCGGCCCGGTCAACGAAGAGCGCCGCGCGCGCCTCTACGCCATGATGACCACGCCCGTGCCCAAACAATCCCTCGGCGTGACGAAAGACCTCAGCGACGAGGAATGGCGCAGATACTGGGGCGTGAATGTTGACGGTGTGTTCTTCTGCACCCGCGGCGCCTGAGGCTCATGGAGCCGCAGAGGGAAGGGAAGATCATCAACATCGCCTCCATCGCGGGCATCGGGGGCTACAGTGCTTTTCAGCCCGCCTACTGCGCCACGAAGGGCGCCGTGCTGGCCTTCACCAGATCGGTGGCCGTCGAGGTGGCGGGGGCGAACATCTTCGTCAACGCCATCGCCGCCGGCGGAATACTGACGCCGCCGATGGAAGCATTCTTGTCGGGGTGCAGTGAGGAGCAAAAAAATAACATCCATCAGCTCATTCCGCTCGGCAGGATGGGCACGCCGGAGGAGTACGCGTCGCTCGCCGTCTACCTCGCCTCGGACGGCCATTATCTGGTGGGGCAGACCATCAGTCCAAACGGCGGCATGATCCTCTGAAGATCAACAGTAAGCACCAAACAGGAAATCAACCATGAAACTCAAGGACAAGGTGGCACTGATTACCGGCACGGCGGCGCCGAAAGGCTTGGGCAAAGCGATCGCGGTCGCGATGGCCAAGGAAGGCGCGAAAATCGCCATGTGTGACATCAATGAGGCTGGCGTAATGCAGAGCACAAGGACATCGAAGCGCTGGGGGCGCAGTGCCTGGGCATGCGCTGCGATGTGTCCTCCGTCGAAAGCGTGCGGCAGATGTTCGCCCAGACCATTCAGCGCTTCGGGACGCTGGACATTCTCGTCAACAACGCGGCCCTGATCCCAACCAAACCCGAGGACACAAAGCGGCGCGACCTCCACTATGCCTACATGACGACGCCCATGCCCCGCCAGTCCCTCGGCATCACGAGCGGCCTCACCGACGATGATTGGCTGCGGTGGTGGGGCGTCAATGTCCATGGAGTTTTCTTCTGCACGCGCGAAGCGCTCAAGATCATGGAGCCGAAAAAATACGGCAGGATCATCAACATCGCCTCCACGGGCGGCATCTCGGTGATGAGCGGGCACAGCCCCGGGTACAGCGCGAGCAAAGCCGCCGTGGTTGAGTTCACCAAGACCGTGGCCCAGGATGTGGCCGGCGGCGGCATCTTTGTCAACTGCATCGCTCCCGGCGGCATCCACACCGACGATTTTGCCGGGTATCTTGCGACCAAGAGCGAAACGGAAAAGAATACCCTCTACCAGATTATCCCCGCCGGACGGCTGGGAAAGCCGGAGGAGTATGCGGATCTGGCGGTGCATCTGGCCTCCGACCAGACCTATTGCGTCGGCCAAATCATCAGCCCGAACGGCGGACTCGTGTTCTGAAAACAGGAAGATGCGTCAAGAAAGCCCAAAGAAGGAGTGAAAATATGCGAATCGTCGTTGACCTGAATCGCTGCCTGGGATACGCGCAGTGCGTCCCGCTGGCCCCGGAAGTCCTCAAACTGAACGGGGAGGAGGCGCTCATGTACGACCCCAACCCTGACGACAAGCTGCGGCTGAAGGTTCTCCGCGCCGCGGCGTCCTGCCCGGTTCAAGCGATCCTGGTGGATCAGCTTGACGGTACAGAGAAAGGGGCGGCGTCGTGAACAGCCCGACAACGGAATCGGCCCTGAAGTCCGGCGGCCGCATCGTCATCGTCGGCGCCTCGCTCGCCGGGCTTCGCGGCGCCGAAGCCTTGCGCAACGCCGGCTTCGGCGGGCATCTGACCATCATCGGGGACGAGCCGCACGAGCCCTACGATCGTCCACCCCTCTCGAAGCAAGTGCTGAAAGGCTGGGTTCCGGCAGGCAACACCAAGCTGCCGCGCATGCGCAAGGTCGATGCGGAGTGGCGACTCGGCGTGGCAGCCACCGGCCTGGATCGGGCAAAGAAATTGGTGCGCCTGGCCAACGGCGACCAGATTCCGTTCGACCGGCTGCTGATCGCCACGGGGACCCGCTCGCGGCCGTGGCCGAACCCAAAAGAAGGCGCGCTAAAGGGCGTATTCACGCTCCGAACGAGCGATGACGCTGCCCGGCTACGCGCGGCACTGGCGGCCGGGCCAAAGCGAGTGCTGATCATCGGCGCCGGCTTCATCGGCTCGGAGGCGGCCTCGGTCTGCCGTGAACTGGGCCTCGCCGTCACCGTGGCCGAACGCGCCTCACACCCTCTCAACGGCGCGCTTGGCGGCGTTATCGGCCGCATTGCCGCCGAGATGCAGCGGGACCATGGCGTGGACCTCCGCACCCATACCGGGGTGACCGCCATCGAGGGAGACGACAGCGGTCACGTCCAGCGCGTCCAGCTCTCCGATGGAAGCAAACTTGACGTCGATGTGGTCCTGGCCTCGCTCGGTTCTCTCCGCAACAACGAGTGGCTGGAAGGCTCTGGACTGGCCAGCGGGTTCTGGGGGGTCGCCTGCGACGCGGGCTGCCGCGCTTTCGACATCAACGGCCTGGTCACGGATAACATTTTCGTGGCCGGCGACATTGCACGCTTCCCCCACGTGCTGTTCGAGTACCAGTTTCTCTCGCTGGAACACTGGGACAACGCCGTCCTCGGCGCCGAGGTTGCGGCGCACAACATGGTGAGCGACGAGTCCGACCGCCGTCCCCACCTGCCGCTGCCTGCCTTCTGGTCTGGCCAGTTCGGTGTCAACATCAAGTCCGTTGGCATCCCCTCTTTTGGCCACCAGATCATGTTCACGCAAGGCTCCGTCAAGGAGCGTCGGTTCGCCGCGGTGTACGGTCGCCGGGGCCGTATCGTGGGCGCGGTCACCTTCGATCACGGCAAATGGCTGCAGTACTATGGGAGGCTCATTGAGCGCTCGGCTCCTTTCCCAATCGATCCCGTGGGCTACGATCTGCCCGCCGACATGAGTCCGATCTCGGCCGAGTTCCCGGACCGGCGATCCCCAGCGACGATTCCCGATGTCGTCTTGACCGGCCACGACCCGAGCGAGCGCGGGGCCGAATTCCGAGGCCGCGACCAGTAACAACGCAGAGCCCAAGATTTTTAACTGAAACAAGCCAAGAGAGGGGAGAGCATCATGACTCTTGAAACGGCCTGGGCGGAGGCCATGAAATACGAAAACCGCGCCAACCCGTACCCGTTCTTCGCCGAACTCCGCAAGACGCCGGTGGCGCTACTGCCCAACGGCGTCTGCATCGTCAGCACGCACCGGGAGATCACCGCCCTGGCCCACGACCCGCGAGTGAGTTCCGATCTTCGCAAAAGCCCCCTGGCCGCCCGCATGAAGAGCCAGGGTGCATCCGGGGCCGAGCCGGACCCCCTGGAGGTGTACGGGAAAGACCCGTCGATGATCGTCAGCGACCCGCCTGACCACGGCCGGATGCGCCGCCTGGCCATGCGGCAGTTCGGCCCCCCCCACTCGCCGGACCTGATTCCGAACATGGAATCGTTGTGCCAGCGCATCGTCAACGGCCTACTCGACAAGGCGAAGGGCAAGACCCGGATCGACGTGGTGGACGATTACGCCTATCCGCTGCCGGTCGGCGTGATCTGCGAGGTGCTGGGGGTGCCGCTGGAAGACGAACCGCGCTTCCACGCCTGGATTGAACACATGATGAACGGCGCCGACCTTGGCCCGGAGGCGGCCGCCGAGGAGCAAAAAAGCCGCCAGGAAAAGGGCCGCGAGAGCCGGAACGAACTCGTGCGTTATCTCATGGGGCTGGTCGAGAAGTTCCAGGCGAAGCCGGCCGACAACATGCTCTCCAAGATGGTGCATGAGGACGGCCCGGACGGGCGCATGTCCGCCAGCGAGCTGGTTAACAACGCCATGCTCCTGCTCATCGCCGGCCACGATTCCACGGTCAACCTGATCGCCCACTGCGTCCTCACCGTGCTAAGGAATCCGGGGTCGCTTGAGCTGCTGCGCCGCCAGCCGGAGTTGGTCCCCGGCGCCATCGAAGAGGTGCTGCGCCTCCAATCGTCGGTCCAGTTCTTCCCCAGCCGGACGGCCCTCGCCGACATCGAGATCGCCGGGACGACCATCCCCAAGGGCGCGGCGATCTTCCTGCTGTACGGCTCCGGCAACCGCGACCCGAACCGCTTCCCGAACCCGGACCAATTCGACCCCGAACGCAAGGACAACCAGCACCTCGGCTGGGGCAGCGGCATCCACACCTGCTTCGGCGGCCCGCTCGCGCGCCTGGAGGTGAACACCGCGTTCGACGTGTTCCTTCGCCGCGTGGAAAGCCCGAAGCTGGTCGTCGATCCTCCGCCGTACCGGCGCAATCAGATATTCCGTGGTCCACGGCACCTTCTGCTCGACATCGACGGCATCCGAAATTGAAAGGACGGTCATGCAAGCTTTCCAACTCGTCGCGCACCAGAAGCCACCCGAACTCCGCGAGGTCCCGGTCCCCGAACCGGGGCCGGGGGAAGTTCGCCTGAAGATCGGCGGCGCGGGCGCCTGCCATTCCGACCTGCATCTGATGGAGGCGCCCGCGGGCGCGAAGGCGCTGCCGCTCCCCTTCACCCTGGGCCACGAGAACGCCGGCTGGGTGGAAAAGCTGGGGCCGGGCGCCGCGGGCTACTCGGTCGGAGACCCGGTGCTCGTCTACGGCCCCTGGGGCTGCGGGCACTGTTTGAATTGCCGGATGGGGGTGGAGAACTATTGCGAGAACGCCGGGGAAGGACGGGCCGGCGGGCTGGGCCGCGACGGCGGCATGGCGCCTTATCTTGTCGTTCCTTCGACGCGCTTTCTTATCCCGCTCGGCGGCCTGGACCCGCGCGACGCCGCCCCGCTCACCGACGCCGCGCTCACCAGCTACCACGCCGTCAAGCGGTCGCTCCCGCTGCTCGGCGCCGGCTCGACGGCGGTGGTGATCGGCGTCGGCGGGCTGGGTCAGATGGCCGTCCAGCTGCTCAGGGCGTTGAGCGGCGCCACGACCATCGTCGCGCTGGACACCGCGGCCGACAAACTTGAGATCGCGAGGAAGATGGGCGCCGACGAGACGCTGCTCTCGGGCGACGCCGCAGTCAAGCGCATCAAGGACATGACGCGGGGCCATGGGGCGCACCTCGTGCTCGACATGGTCGGTGTCGATCCGACGCTCAAGACGGCCGCGCAGGTCGCCCGGGCGCTCGGCCACGTGACGATTGTGGGGCTGGGCGGCGGCGTGCTTCCCGTCAACTTCTTCACCCTGCCGCACGAGTGCTCCGTTGCCTCACCCTTTTGGGGATCGATCCCCGAGTTGGTGGAAGTCGTCCGTCTCGCCCAGGCCGGCAAGATCAAGATGCTGGTCGAGCACTTTCCGCTGGAGCGTGCGGGCGAGGCGTACCACCTGCTGCACGACGGCAAAATTCAGGGGCGTGCGGTCATCACGCCGAACGGTTGACGATTGCCCTCCCCAATGGGAAAGATCGTCCGCCCGCAAACAAGGAGTCTGCGATGACGGCGAAAGACGGCAGTGGAATGACAGCGGGGCCGTGGGAAACGGTGCTGTTCGCCGCCGGACGCGCGGCCAACACGGAAGGGTTAGGACTGGACGCCGCGGGCGTGAAGCTCGACCCACGCGGCCGGATCGTCGTGGACGAGTACTTCCGCACATCGGCCGAGGGTGTTTTCGCCGCCGGGGACGTGCTCGGCCCCACCCTCGCCTCCGTCGCGATGGAACAGGGCCGTGCCGCCGCGTGCCATGCGCTGGGCGTCCCGTTTGAAGGCACGGTCGATCCCACGCCGGTCTCGGCCGTGTACGGCATGCCGGAAGTCGCCGGCGCGGGCCTGACGGAGGAACAGTGCCGGGCGCGGAGCCTGGATTACGAGGTGGGTCGTTCGGACTTCAACTTCATCGCTCGCGGCGCCATCGCCGGCCGCGGCGGACTCCTCAAACTGATCTTCCTCAAGGACGGTCGAAAACTGATCGGTGTGCATTGCATCGGCGACATCGCCTCGGAGTTGGTGGGCATCGGCCAGATGGTCATCCGTTTCGGCGGGACCATCCACACGTTCGCCAACGTGTCGATGAACACGCCGACCTACAGTTACGCTTACAAGTACGCCGCCTTTGACGGACTACGGCGACTGGCCGGCGCCCACGCCGGGCCGGTCACAAACGACGCGCCGAGTGCGAGGGAATCGACTGAAAAGAGAATGCCATGACCGACGTCGCGGGAAAGACGATTTACATCACCGGGTGTTCCAGCGGTATGGGCCTGATCGCGGGCAAGATGCTGGCTGGCCTCGGCGCCCACATCGTCATGCTTGATCGCACTCCGAGCGACGCCGCGCTACATGACATTGAGGCGGCGCGTTGCGCAGCGGGCCAGCGCGTGGTGAGTTACAAGCTCAACGTGGCGGATCGCGAAATGGTGATTGCGGCCATCGGAACGGCGGTCGGCGAATGCGGTGCGCCGGACGTCGTCATCAACATGGCCGGGATCGGGGGCGCGGCGGAACTCATCGACATGAAGTTCGAGGCGTTCGACCGCATCATCCAGGTCAACCTCTACGGCACCCGAAACGTGGTCGAGGCGGTGTTGCCGTCCATGCTCGCGCGCGGCAGCGGCAAGATCGTTCTCGTCGGGTCGATGGGAGGGATCGTGGCGGTCTACGGCTATACCGCTTACGGGGCCTCCAAGTTCGCCGTCGTGGGATTCGCGCAATGCCTGCGTTACGAACTGAAGCCGCGCGGCGTCAGCGTCGCGTGTTTTTGTCCCGGCGAAGTGGAGACGCCAGGCCTGGCGGATGAGCGCAAGACCCTGCACCCCGCCAGCGCCGCGCTGAAGCGAATCGGCGGAACGATGCCCGTCGAGGCCGCGGTGCGCGGCCTCGTGAAGGGCATACAGCGCGACGAATTCATGATCATCCCCGGCTGGAAGGTGAAGTTCACATATTGGATGCACCGCCTCGCGCCGGTCTGGCTGTGGAACGCAGTTACCGATGGCATTGTGGCAAAGGCCTGCGCGAGAAACAATAGATCGGCTGTCGCCCAATAGGAGCCTGCGATGACGACGAAAGAAAACAAGGAAACGACCCCGGCGAACGGTTTACCGCAAGAAAGGGGACCGTGGGATCCCGCCCTGGATCAGCTGCGCGAATGGGAGCCGGCCTGGGCCGAGCAGTGCGCGAAGATGACGACGAACCCATGGACAAGCGGCGTTTTGCCGCGCAAGACGGTCGAGCTGATTGGCGTCGCAATGAACGCCGCCTGCACGAACCTCAACCCAGAGGGCACGCGCCGACACATCCGCGCCGCGCTGGAAGCGGGCGCGAGTCGGGAAGAGGTGTTGATGGTACTCAAGATGGCGGCCCTCCTAGCGATCCACACATGCAGTCACGGCGCCCCCATCCTCCTGGAGGAAGCGAAGGCGGCGGGTGCAAGGCCGGCGCCGAAGAAGGCGGCGACTCCGACCTGCGACCGGATGCGCACCGCCGGCCAGTGGAATTCCGCCTGGGATCCTTTTTTCGATCTCGATCCGGAGTGGACCGAGCAATTCATCGCCGTGGGCATCCCGGCTTACACGAGCGGCGTGCTGTCGCCCAAAGACGCCGAGTTGCTGAGCATCGCCTTCGACGCCTCCTATACGCACATGTACGCTCCCGGAACGCGCCGGCACATCAAGGCGGCCCTCCAGCTCGGCGCGACGATGGAAGAGATCATGGAGGTCTTAAAACTCTGCGTCGTCCAGGGCGTCCAGGCGTGCAATCTCGGCGTCCCGATTCTCGCAGAGGAACTGGCGCGAGTCGGGCGTTCCGGCAGGGCCGGCTAAAGAATTCTTGTAAGGTCAACAATGTTCTGAAAGGTCGCCGCATTGGCGAAGCACCCGTAGCAGGACGAAACGGCAGGACTCATTCCAGCAGCCTCGTAAGGCTTCCACCATCGCCCCACGGAGGTTTGCACCATGACAGGGAGAAGAATCGCGTTGACCGCCGCCGTCTTGGCCGGCGTCGTCGGCGTCGGCGTCGGCGCCGCCTGGGACCGGCTCCGCATCCAGCCGCCGGCCCTGAACGCCGCCGAACCGGCGGACAAGGACAAGCCGAAGGCGCCGGAGGAGAAGAAGCGGGCGACCGACGACGAGGCCGTCCGTGCGGCCGTGAAGGACTTCGTGAAGACGTTTGAGAAGGGCGACGCCAAGGCACTGACGGCCCTGTGGACGGAAGAAGGCGAGTACGTCGCGGGGGACGGCGTGACGCTCCGCGGCCGGGCCGCTATCGAGAATGGCTATTCCCAGTTCTTCAAGAAGAACCCAGACGTCAGGCTCGACTTGACCATCGAATCCGTCCATTTCATCTCGCACGACGATGCGGTCGTGGAGGGGACGGCCCGAAGCGACAAGGCCGGAGAGGTCACGTCCAGCCGCGTCAGCGCCCTGTACGCCCGAGAGAACGGGCAGTGGCTCCTGGCGCTGCTGCGCGAGTGGCCCGATAACGGCGCCGCCCTGAGCGACCTGGACTGGCTGGTCGGCGCGTGGGAAGCCAAGAACGCCAACCTCGACGTCCGCACGACCTACGAGTGGGACGAGAGCAAGACCTTCCTCCACGCCCGCTTCACGATCACGGAAAAGGACAAGGACGTGGTCCTCTCCGGCACGCAGACGATCGGCAAGGATCCGCGTTCCGGCCTGCTGCATTCCTGGCTGTTCGAGAGCGACGGCGGCTTCGGCGAGTCCGTCTGGACCTGGGACGGCAAGCAGTGGCGGCTGGACGCGACCGGCGTCGAGCCGGACGGCGGCGCGACGACGGCGACGAACCTGCTGACGCTGCTCGACAAGGATTCCTTCACCTGGCAGTCCATCGACCGCACGGTGGACGGCGAAGACGTGTCCAACATCCCGCCCGTCAAGGTGGTTCGGGTGAAGTAGCCGCGTCGCTTCGCAAGACGCTTCCACAGGAGATAAGACGATGAAGCAGATACGGATAGTAGCGCTGGGCGCGCTGGGCGTGTTGTGCCTCTTCCTGGCGGACCCCGGCTCCTACGGCCAGCGGGGCGGCCGGGGCGGCGGCGCGGCGGCCGGCAGCTTCCGAGCCGGCGCCGCCGTCGGCCCGTTCGGCGGGGTCGGGGCCGGCACGCGCACGAACTCGACCGTCGTCGGCCCGCGCGGAGGACAGAGCACGGTCGGCGCCGGGCGCGGCACGCATACCACGCCCGGCGGCGTGCAGATCGACTACGCCGGGGCAGGGCGGAAGGCCACCGGGCCGGGCGGCGTGACGACCGGCCGCGGCGTCGGCGCCGTCCAGGTCACGACGCCGAACGGGCAGCAATACACCAAGGCCGGCGCGGCCCGCGGCGCGATCGGGCCGAATGGCGCCGTGGGACAGAAGGCGTCCGTCGGAGTCGGCGCCGGGCCGAACAGGGCCGCCGCTTCGATCAACCGCGGCGGCGTCGCGGTCGGCCCCAACGGCGCCGTGGTCGGCAATTCGCGGATCGGCGCGGCGACCGGGCCGGGCGGCACGGTCGTCGGCGGGTCGCGCACCGGCGTCGCCGTGGGGCCGAACGGCTTTGCCGCCTACACGGGCCGCGTGGCGACGACCGGACACCGGACGGCCTACGTCTCCGCCGGCGCGCTCCGGGGCCAGGGCGTCTACGTCCGCCGGAGTTTCGTCCACTACAACGCCTTCCGCCCCGCCTGGTACACGGCCCACCCGAACGCCTGGCGGGCGGCGGCCTGGACTGCGGCCACGTTCTGGACGGGGGTCGCGTGGGGCCGGCTGTCCGCCTCCTGCGGCTATCCGGCTACTCCCATTATCTACGACTACGGCACGACGATCGTCTACGAGGGCGATCAGGTCTATTACAATGGCGAGCCGGTCGCCACGGCCGAGACGTACACGGAGCAGGCCGCCGCCATCGCCGACCGCGGAGAGCAGGCCCAGGCGAGCGACAAGGAGGAGTGGATCTCGCTGGGCGTCTTCGGCATGGTCAAGGGCGAGGAAACCGAGGCCAATCAGATCTTTCAACTCGCCGTCAACAAGAATGGAGTCCTCCGCGGCAACTACTACGACGCCCTGAGCGACACGACGCTGCCCGTCTTCGGCTCCGTGGATAAGAAAACGCAGCGGGCCGCGTGGACCGTCGGCGACCGGAAGGAGACGGTCTATGAAACCGGCGTCGCCAACCTGACCGAGGACGAGACGACGATGTTGGTGCATTTCGGCAAGGACCGCACGCAGCAGTGGACCCTCATCCGGCTGGAGGAGCAGCCGGAGCAGAAGTAAGGACTCGTCCAAAATAAGTTCCCCGTTTAGCCGCGACCCGAAGGGCAGCGCTTTCCCCGCGCTCCCCTTCGGGTCGCGGCTAAACGAAATTATTCACGATCGATCCGTATTGGAGGATATTTGTAATGCTGAGAAACATGAAATTGCAAGCCGCAGCGCTGGTGGCGCTGGGCGCGCTGCTGGGCTACGCGGCGTCGTCCGGCCGGCTGCTGCCGGACTGGTTCGCTCAGGGTGCGAGTCCGGCCAAGGCGCCGGCGGCGGACCAACCATCCGCCGCGATCTGCCCCGGCTGCCGCTTGACCGAACTCAAGCGGGACGCGCTGGGCGCCCTGGCGGCCCACAACGACGCCGCGGCCGACAAGGCCGCCGCGGAAGGCAAGAAGCCGAACATCCTCATCCTCTGGGGCGATGACATCGGCTGGTACAACGTGAGCGCCTATAACCAGGGCGTTATGGGCTACCGGACGCCGAACATCGACCGCCTCGCCAAGGAGGGGGCGATGTTCACCGACTGGTACGGCCAGCAGAGCTGCACCGCCGGCCGCTCCGCCTTTATCACCGGCCAATCGCCCATCCGCACCGGGTTGACCAAGGTGGGCCTGCCAGGGTCGGACATCGGCTTGAAGAAGGAAGACCCCACCGTCGCGGAGCTGCTCAAGCCGCTCGGCTACGCCTGCGGCCAGTTCGGCAAGAACCATCTGGGCGACGCCAACGAGTTCCTGCCGACGGTCCACGGCTTCGACGAGTTCTTCGGCAATCTCTACCACCTGAACGCCGAGGAAGAGCCGGAGAACGCCGACTATCCGAAGAACCCTGCGTTCGCGAAGAAGTTCGGCCCCCGCGGCGTGCTTCACTGTTTTGCCACGGACGTGGACGACCCGACCATCGATCCCCGCTGGGGCAAGGTCGGCAAGCAGAAGATCGAGGACACCGGCCCCCTCACCAAAAAGCGGATGGAGACGGCGGATGAGGAAATCACGGATGCGGCGCTGAAGTTCATCGACAAGGCGCACAAGGACGGCAAGCCATTCTTCGTCTGGTGGAACTCCACGCGCATGCACATTTGGACCCACCTCAAGAAGGATTCCGAGGGGAAGACCGGGCTGGGGATTTACCCCGACGGCATGGTCGAACACGACGGCATGGTCGGCCGGCTGCTCAAGGAGCTAGACGACCTCGGCATCGCGGACGACACCATCGTCATGTATTCCACCGACAACGGCGCCGAGGTGATGACCTGGCCCGACGGCGGGACCACGCCGTTTCGCGGCGAGAAGAACACCAACTGGGAGGGCGGTTATCGCGTGCCCTGTCTCATCCGGTGGCCGGGCGTCATCAAGCCGGGGACGGTCGTCAATGACATCGGCGCTCACGAGGACATGCTGCCGACGCTCCTGGCGGCGGGCGAGCCGGACGTCAAGGAGCAGCTCCTGAAGGGCAAGAAAATTGGCGACCTGACGTACAAGGTCCACCTCGACGGCTACGACTGGGCGCCCTATTTCAAGGGCGAAACCAAGGAAGGACCGCGCAAGGAGTTCCTTTACTGGACGGATGACGGCGACCTCTGCGCCCTGCGCTTCAACCAGTGGAAAATCGTCTTCATGGAGCAGCGCGCCACAGCTTTGACGTCTGGCAAGACCCGCTGGTGACGCTCCGCGTACCCAAAATCTTTACCCTGCGGGCCGACCCGTTCGAGCGAGCGGACCATGAGGCGATCGACTACCCGCGTTGGCGGATCGACCGAATCTACCTGCTGGTTCCCGCCCAGGCCTTCGTGCTGCAGTGGCTGTCGAGCTTCAAGGAGTACCCGCCCCGGCAGAAGCCGGCCAGCTTCGGCCTCGATCAGGTGATGCAGAAGTTGCAGGAAACGTCGGGCGACAACTAGCTCGCCCTCTTCGCATCCGGCGGCGGGCGCACTGGATTGGGGGCGCCCGCCGCCGGACGACTCACGTCAACACCCATTCATGAGGGAGAAGCGATGATGAACGACCTGATTTCCCGCCGGCGGCTCCTGGCGTCCGCCGCGGGCATTGGGCTGGGCCTTGCGGCCTCGTCCGTGATCCGGGCCGACGATGCGAAGCCACCGCCGGAGGAGCCGTTCCCGAAAGACGCCAAGGCGGCGCTGCAGCGTCTCGTCGTCGGCAACAAGCGGTTCGTGGCGGACGAGCCGATTCACCCGCACGCCGACCGGGAGTGGCGCAAGGGACTGACGGGCGGCCAGAAGCCGTTCGCAACTGTCCTCTGCTGCAGCGACTCGCGCGTCCCCCCGGAGCTGGTCTTCGACCAGGGCCTCGGCGACCTGTTCGTGATCCGCGTCGCCGGCAACGTCTTCGCCCCCGACGGCCTGGGCAGCCTGGAATACGCCTGGCTGCACCTCAAGGTTCCGCTGGTGCTGGTGCTCGGCCACGAGGGCTGCGGGGCGGTGGCCGCCGCGCTGGAGGCCAAGTTCCACCAGGCCAAGGAGCCGGAGGCGATCGCGGCGCTGGTGCGCCGGATCGACCCGGCGCTGAAGGATCTCGACCCCAAGCTGGCGGGCGAAGCGCAGCTGGCCGCGGCGGTGGAGGCCAACGTCCGCTGGTCGATGGCGCAGCTCGCCGACAATCCCGACGCGAAAAAGGCGCTGGAGGAGAAGCGCTTCGAGACGGCCGGGGCCGTGTACGGCCTGGAGACGGGGGCGGTGCGCTTCCTGTCCTGAGTCGCGGCCCGGCCCGCATACGTCCCTTTCTGAAAGGGAGGCTCGCCCAGGCTCCCAGAATCGTCGAGTACGGATCGACCCTATGAAGCACGTCGCCCATACTCGGAGGATCCTCAATGCTGCGCAACATGAAAGCCCAAATCATGGCGGTCCTCGCTGCCGGCGCCCTGCTCGGCTGCTTGGCCGCGACAGGCAGACTGAACCCTGGCGCCTGGGCTGGTGCGGACCAGTCGGCGGCGGCGAGCGTGAAGCCCGCCGAGCCTGGCGGTGAGAAGCCGAAGACCGGCGAAGCCGACGGCGAACCCGCCGCGGCGACGGCCTGGCCGAAGCTGCCGCCCCAGGACGTTCTCCCCTTCCCGCCGACGCCCTCGGCGAGCGTCGCCGGCCGCACGATGCAGGAGTCGACTTACAAGACACGCGTCGAGCCGCGGCGACTTCCCAAGGACGCGCCGAACATCCTCATCGTGCTGATCGACGACGTCGGGGCGGCCCAGTCCAGCACCTTCGGCGGGCTGATCAACACGCCGACGATGGATCGCATCGTCAAGCAGGGCGTCGCGTACAACCGTTTCCACACCACGGCGATGTGTTCGCCCACCCGCGCCGCGCTCCTTTGCGGCCGGAATCAGCACCGCGTCGCCAGCGGCCAGATCGCCGAGCTGGCGAACGACTGGGACGGCTACGCCGGCGTCATCCCCAAAAGCAGCGCCACGGTGGCCGAGGTGCTGAAGGATTACGGCTATTCCACGTCGGCGTTCGGCAAGTGGCACAACACGCCCGCGGAGGAGACGACCGCCGCCGGACCGTTCGATCACTGGCCCGCCGGCTACGGTTTCGACTACTTCTACGGCTTTCTCGCCGGTGAGGCGTCGCAGTACGAGCCGTGCCTCGTGCGGAACACGACCTACGTCGAGCACCCCCGCACGTCGGGCGGGCACGACTATTACCACCTGAGCGAAGATCTCGCCGACGACGCGATCAATTACTTGCACCGGCACAAGGCGTTCGAGCCGGACAAGCCGTTCTTCATGTACTGGGCCAGCGGCGCCGTCCACGGCCCGCACCAGGTCATGAAGGAGTGGGCGGACAAGTACAAGGGCAAGTTCGACGACGGCTGGGACAAGTACCGCGAGCGCGCCTTCCAGCGGGCCAAGAACCTGGGCTGGATTCCCGCCAACGCCGTGAACACGCCGCGGCCTGCCGACCTGGCGTCCTGGGACAGCATTCCCGAGGACCAGAAACCTTTCCAGCGCCGCCTCATGGAGGTCTACGCCGGGTTCACCGAGCACGTGGACCACGAGGTCGGCCGGCTCGTCGATGAAGTCGATAAGCTCGGCTACGGCGACAACACGCTGATCCTGTACATCTGGGGCGACAACGGCGCCTCGGCGGAAGGCCTTAACGGCACGATCAGCGAGCTGCTGGCGCAGAATGGCATTCCGTCCACGCCCGAGCAGCATATTAAGGCTCTCAACGCCCTGGGCGGCCTCGACGTACTCGGCTCGCCCAAGACCGACAACATGTATCACGCCGGCTGGGCCTGGGCCGGCGGCGCGCCCTACAAGGGGACAAAGCTGCTTGCGTCGCACCTCGGCGGCACGCGCGACCCGATGGGCGTCCGCTGGCCCGCGCGGATCAAGCCCGACCCCACGCCGCGCCCGCAATTCCACCACGTCAACGACATTGCCCCGACCATCTACGAGATCCTCGGCATCACGCCGCCGCGCGTCGTCAACGGCGCACCGCAGGATCCCATCGACGGCGTCAGCTTCGCCTACACCTTCAACGACGCCAAGGCGAAGGACCGCAAACACACCCAGTATTTCGAGGTCATGGGCAGCCGCTCCATCTATCACGACGGCTGGATGGCCTCCGCGTTCGGCCCGCGCGTACCCTGGAAGGCGGGCCTGCCGCCGGGGATCAAGGAATGGACCCCCGACAAGGATAAGTGGGAGCTTTACAACCTCAACGACGACTGGTCGCAGGCCAACGACCTGGCCGACAAGATGCCGCAGAAGCTGGCGGACATGAAGGACCTGTTCCTGATCGAGTTCGCCAAGAACCAGGGCTTTCCCATCGGGGGCGGCCTCTGGATTCCCATACTCCACCCGGAGCTGCGGAAGACCACGCCTTACACGGAGTGGGACTTCCCCGGCGAAATCACGCGCATGCCGGAGTTCTGCGCGCGGCGCTCGGCAACAAGCCGAACGTGGTAACGATCGACGCCGAGATCCCGGAAAAGGCCAACGGCGTGCTGTACGCGCTCGGCGGCTTCTCCGGCGGCCTCAGCCTTTACGTGCAGGACGGCACGCTCTCCTACGAGTACAACCTGTTCGAGCTTCAGCGCACCCACATCCGCGCCAAGGAGAAGCTCCCCCCCGGCAAGGCCAAAATCGAAGTCGAGACGTCCTACGTCGAACTGAAGCCCGCCGGCCCGCTCAAGATCGTCATCAAGGTGAACGGCAAGGAAGCGGCCTCCGGCGTCGTGCCTGTCGAGCGCCCGCTTTTGTTCACCGCCAACGACTGTCTCGATTTCGGCATCGACCTCGGTTCGCCGGTTTCGGTGGATTACTACGATAAGGCGCCGTTCAAGTTCAACGGCAAGATTGATGAAGTCCATGTGAAGTATGTGAAGTAGCCCCGCTGTTGTGGCACGGTCTCCTGACCGTGCCGCGCGGTTCGACCAAAGGTCTCCTCTTCCCCGGACGGGAGGAGACCTTCGGTCAGCCGCGTGTGGGGGGAGTTCTCGCATAGGCTCGCGGAAACGTCGGGTGCGGATCGACCACACGAAGCGTGTCGCCCCTATTCGGAGGATCCTCAATGCTGCGCAACCTGAGAGTCCAAGTCGCGGCGGTCGTCGCCGTCGGCGCCCTGCTCGGCTGCCTGGCCGCAACAGGCACGCTGAACCCCTGCACCCGGGCCGATGGGGCCGATCCTGCGACCGATCAAGCCGCCCCCGACACGCTCGACCGCACGGTCCTGCCGGTTCCGGAGCCAGAGCCTGCCCCGATCACCGAACTCGACGCCCGCACGGCCAAGGCCCCGCCGCGGTTCCAGGTGAAGGCGCCGAAAGGCGCGCCGAACGTGGTGGTCATCCTGCTCGACAACGTGGGCTTCGGCGACCTATCCACGTTCGGCGGTCCGATCCAGATGCCAACGCTGGACCGCCTCGCCAAGACCGGGCTGCGCTACAACAATTTCAAAGTCCCGCCGTTGTGTTCACCCAGCCGCATGGCCTTGCTTACCGGCCGCAATAGCCATAGCTGCAACTTCGGCATGATCGCGGAAATGGCCACCGCCTACCCGGGGAACACTGGGATGCGTCCCAGCAGCGTCGCGATGCTGCCCGAGATCCTACGGCTCAACGGCTATAACACCGCCATGTTCGGCAAGTGTCACGAGTTGGGGCCCTGGGAAACCAGCGTCGTCGGGCCGTTCGACCGCTGGCCGGTGCATAGCGGTTTCGAGAGGTTCTACGGCTTCCTGTCCGGCGAGGCCGACCTCTTTCATCCGGTCATGTACGACAACCTGACCCGGGTGGATCTGCCCCCCGACCCCAATTACTACGCCAGCACCGACCTGACGGACAAGGCCATCAGCTGGGTGCATTCCCAGCATTCGTTGGCCCCCGACAAGCCCTTTTTCGTCTACTACTCGGCGATCGGCAACCACGCCCCGTTCCAGGTGCCCGAGAAGTGGCGCGACAAGTACAAGGGAATGTTCGACCAGGGCTGGGACCAGGTGCGGAAGGAAACGCTGGCCCGCCAGATCAAGCTGGGGGTCGTGCCCCCGGACACCAAGCTCGCGCCCAAGCCGGAGGGGATCCAGGACTGGGACAAGTTGACGGCCGACGAGAAGAAGGTCTTTGCCCGGTACATGGAAATCTATGCCGCCTTCGGCGAGGTGACCGACTACGAAATCGGGCGGTTCCTGGACGCGATCGAGGACATGGGTGAATTGGACAACACGCTGATCTTCTACATCACGGGCGACAACGGCTCGGTTTTCCAGGGCGGCCCCACCGGCGCCTTCAATGAAATGTCCGTGTTCAACGCCGTGCCCGAGCCTCTCGAGATTCCTCTGAAGCACTTCGACGAAATCGGCGGACCGAAATCCCATATCTTGTATCCCAATGGCTGGGCCTTCGCCGGCGCCACGCCCTTCGGTTGGGGTCACCAGGTGGCCTCCTACGGCGGCATCTGCCAGCCCATGGTGGTCCATTGGCCGAAGGGCATCAAGGAGAAGGGCGGCCTGCGTACGCAGTGGCACCACATGACGGACATTGCCCCGACGGTGTTGGAGGCGGCCGGGCTGCCCGAGCCCGGGGTCGTCCACGGCGTCAGGCAGAGGCCCTTTGAAGGCGTCAGCATGCTCTACACCTTTAATGACGCCGAGGCGAAGTCGCGCCACACCACGCAATACTTCGAGATGGCAGGCAACCGGGGCATCTACCACGACGGCTGGTTCGCCACCACGGTGCATCGGCCGCCGTGGGAGAGCAAGCCGCGGGCCACGTTCGACAAGGACAGGTGGGAGCTTTACGATGTCGAGAAAGACTTCAGCTGCGCGGATGACCTTGCCGCGAAATATCCCGAAAAGCTTGAGATACTAAAGGGACTCTTCCTGAAGGAGGCCGTCAAGTACAACGTGTTGCCGCTTGACGACCGCGCCTGGGAGCGCTTCAATGCCGCCCTGGCCGGTCGTCCGGATCTGATGGGAGGTCGCACCGAGCTGACGGTCTATGAAGGCATGAAGGGGTTGGGCGAGGACGCCTTCATCAACGTCAAGAACCGCTCCTTCGTGATCACGGCCGACATCGAGGTCCCGGAGGCCGGCGCCGAGGGGGTGGTCCTGGCCCAGGGCGGGAAAATGGGCGGCTGGAGCCTCTACGTCAAGGACGGCAAGCCCAAGTTCGCCTACAACTGGCTCGCTCGCGAGACTTACACGATCGCCGGCCCCGCTCGCCTGCCGGCCGGGCGGGTGACGCTGCGCTTCGATTTTGCTTACGACGGCGGTAAGCCCGGCGCGGGGGGTAAGGGTTCGATCTTCGTCAACGGCGAAAAGGTCGCCGAAGGGCGGATCGAGCACACGCACGCGAACGTGTTTGGCGCGGAAACGACGGACGTGGGCGAGAACCTCTACACGGTTGTGACCGACGACTACAAGGAGGGCGACAACAAGTTCACCGGCAAGATTCACAAGGTGACCATCCAGCTAGGCGAATCCAACCTCAGCGAGGAGGCGCAGAGGGCTAACGAAGACTTGAGCGTCGAGAAACTGCTGGACCTGGACCGCTGATCGTGCCGTTGAGGAAGCTGCACTCCCTGTTGTGGCACGGTCTCCTGACCGTGCCACGCGGCCCGAACCGAAGGTCTCCCTGTCCGCGAAGAGGAGACCTGCGGTCGGCGGCGGCAGCGTCGGGAAACCCTGCCACAACAGGGGTAACGACAAACATGGAAGACATTATCTCTCGCGGATGGGACGATCTCATCGCCCGGGTCGGCGGCCCCCTGACCTTTCGGCTGGTTATTCAGCCGGCGGTCGCCGTGTTCCTCGCCATCCGCTCGGGCCTGAAGGACGCCCGGGAAGGCCGGCCGGTCTTTTTCTGGGCCATGGTCCTGGACCCGGCGCGAGCGGCGCTACCTGTTGCGGCACGGTTGGAAGGACCTGGGCAAGCTGTTCCTCGTCGCCGTCGTACTCGACGTGATCTACCAGATCATCGTCCTGCGCGGGGTTTACGCGGGGCAGCTGCTGATCGTCGCTGCCACGCTGGCCGTCGTCCCGTACCTGGTGGTCCGCGGTTTGACCAACCGCATCGCGGCCCGCATGCTCCCGCGGCGACCGCCGGACGGCAAGGAGTTGACTCCCATGACGCAGGAACCCGAAGCGAAGCCCGCCCCGCCGGATCAAACGAACCTCGCCGTGGAGCGCACCCTCCTCGCCCACGAACGGACGCTGATGGGGTGGGTCCGAACCGCGACGTCGCTGATCACGTTCGGCTTCACTCTCTACAAGTTCTTCTTCTACTTGCAGGAGCAAGAACCGGGCAAACATGCGGAACAGCTCATCGGGCCGCGGACGTACGGCCTCATTATGATGGGCATAGGGGTGTTCACCCTGGCGGTCGCCGCCTGGCAGCACTGGCGGAAGATGAAGGAGTTGCGGGCGCAGCAAGCCCAGGCCTCGTTTTCGCTGTCCCTGTTGCTGGCGGGGACGATCGCGATCCTTGGGATTCTCGGCTTCATCACGGCGGCGCTTCGTGAATAGGCGTCGCGCGGTCTTCAACAGGAGAAAAGAGAGAAACCATGTACTTCACCGACGACTCTCTGCTGCCCGAAAACCAGGCTCCGCTCATGATCACCGCGGCGCCCTACGGGCCGGTCTGGATGCCGCAGGACTGCACCCCCGAACAAAAACTCCCTGTCACGTGGGAGGAACAGGTCCAGGCCGCGGTGGACTGCCAGAACGCCGGGGCCACGGTCCTGCACATCCACGTGCGCGACCCCAAGACCGGCCACATCTCGAAGAACTTCCGGGAGTACAACGACCAGATCGCGCGCCTGCGCAAGGCCGTGCCGAAAATGATCCTGCAGCTCGGCGGGTCGATCTCGTTCGCGCCGGAGCCGGGCGAAGAGGCCAACTTCCAGAGCTACGACGCGCGCCACAAGCTGGCCGAAATCGAGCCCAAGCCGGACCAGGTCACGGTCACTTGCGGCTCCACGCTCTACGACCTGACGGCGCTGCACCCGGTGGAAGTCTTTGAAGGGACGCGCTTCACGAACCCGGCGATGCTCCGTGCCATGGCCAACCTGGTGGCCGACTCGACGCCCGACTTCTACCTCGAAAACATCAAGCGCCTCGTCCAGCACGGCATCCAGCCGTACTTCGCGCTGCCCCACGTCCACGGCCTCGAACTCGTGGAGCGCCTCATCCGCAAGGGTTACTACAAGGGGCCGGTGAACGGCTTCTTCAGCATCGGCGGCGGCGGCATGTGCGGCGCCAACCCGTTCGACCTGATGGAGCTGATCCGCCGCACGCCGCACGGCTCCGTCTTCACCTACCAGACGACGTTCCGCCTGACCCACCCGGTCTCCGCAGTCTGCATCGCACTGGGACAGCACACGCGCGCCGGCATCGAGGACAACCTCTGGAACACCACGAAGGGCGTGCGGATGACCACGATCGAGATGATCGAGAAGCACGTCCGCATGGCCAAGGAACTGGGGCGCGCGATCGCCACGCCCGAGCAGGCGAGGCAGATGTTGAAGATCGGCGTGACGTACAAGTCCACCGAGGAGACGCTCGCCAACCTCGGCCTGCCGCCGAACCGCCGCCCGGGCAACATGGGCTTCCTGGTGCATGAAACCGACGGCAAGTTCCATCCGGCGGCGCAGGGCGGCTGCGGACACATCCACGCGGGAGAGTGGGAGGAGGAGGTGGCGAAGGAGGCACCGGCGCTGGCGAAATGAGGCAGGTGTCCACCCCCATTGTGGCACGGTCTCCTGACCGTGCCACAATGGGGCGTCATCGCACCAAAGACGGAGGGCATGACCGATGGCCGATTTCGTGGAAGCCGCGCGGCTGGATCAGGTCCCGCCGGGCAAAGGCACGAGCGTCAAGGTCGGTGGCAAGGACGTGGCCCTGTTCAACGTGGATGGAACCATCCACGCCCTGGACGACACCTGTCCCCACGCCGGCTCGTCGCTGGGAACGAGCAAACTCGACGGCAAGATCGTGACCTGTCGCGGGCACGGAATGAAGTTCGACGTCACATCCGGGTGTTTTGCGGGCACTGCGGATTCGGGGGTCGTTTCCTACCCGGTGAAGGTTGTGGACGGGAAGATCCTCGTGGCAGTGGGGTGAACACACATGACAACGAAAGAAACAAGCACGTCCTCGTCGAGCGGTCCCCCGGAGGAAACGGGCCCCTGGGACGCCGCCCTGGCGCAGCTGCGCGAATGGGACCCGGCCTGGGCCGAGACGTGCGCGAAGATGACCACGAATCCCTGGACCAGCGGGGTTCTGCCCCGCAAGTTCATCGAACTGGTAAGCGTTGGGCTGAACGCCGCCTGCACGAACCTCAACCCGGACGGCACGCGCCGCCACATCCGCGCCGCGCTGGAGGCGGGCGCGACCCGCGAGGAGATCCTCTTCGTTCTCAAGGGCGCCTCGCTGATGGCAATCCATTCGTGCAGCCTGGGCGCCCCCATTCTGCTGGAGGAAGCGAAGGCGGCGGGCGTGCAACCGGCCCCGCGAGAGAAAACGGCGCCGACGCCGGCCTGCGATGCGATGCGGGCGGTCGGGCAATGGAACACGGCCTGGAACCCGTTCTTCGAGCTGGACCCGGTGTGGACCGACGAGTTCTTTGCAACCGCGATCCCCATGTACAAGAGCAGCATTCTGACTCCCAAGGAGCTTGAACTCCTCAGCGTCGCCCTCGACGCCTCCTACACGCACATGTACGCGCCCGGCACGCGGCGGCACATCAAGGCGGCGCTGAAGCTCGGCGCGACGATGGAGGAGATCATGGAGGTCCTCAAAATCTGCGTCGCCGAGGGCGTTCAGGCATGCAACCTCGGCGTGCCCATTCTGGCCGAGGAACTGGAGCGCCGCTCCGGTCGGGGACCATCGAAATGAAGCGGACGGCAATCCGACGCTGAAAGGAGAACCATGAAGACCTCACGACTCGTCAAGACCGTCCTGGGCCTGTCGTCCCTCGCCGTGATGGCCCTGGTCGTCTGCGCCCAGCAACCCGCCCCCAACACCGACATCGGCACGCTCGACAAGGAGTCGGCCGACAAGGCATTCAAGAAGCCCTATTCGCCCTATGCCGACCGTCATTATCCGACGCGCGTCTACTTCGGCGACACGCACCTGCACACGTCGGAGTCGATGGACGCCGGGGCCTTCGGCTGCCGGCTCGGCCCGAAGGACGCCTACCGTTTCGCCAAGGGAGAGGAGGTCACGGCCTCGATGGGCGAGCGGGCGCGGCTGTCTCGGCCGCTCGACTTCCTGGTCGTGACGGACCACTCCGACGGCCTGGGGTTCTTCCCGGAGTTGCTGGCGGGCGACCCCAAGATGCTCGCCGACCCCAAGGGCCGCCGCTGGTACAACATGATCGAGTCGGGCAAGGGCGGCGACGCGGCCGCCGAGATCGTCACCAGCTTCACGCAGGGGACCTTCCCCAAGGCGATCGCCCCCCTGCCCGGCACGCCCGCCTACCGCGACGCCTGGCGCCGCATCATCAAGGCGGCCGACCAGGCCAACGACCCCGGCCATTTCACCGCCTTCATCGGCTACGAGTGGACCTCGACCACCGGCGGCAATAACCTGCACCGCAACGTCATCTTCCGCGACAACGGCCTGAAGGCCGGCCAGGTCGAGCCGCTCATCACCGTGAAGCCGCTCGGCAGCGACAACCCCCGCGACCTGTGGAAATGGATGGCCGCCTACGAACAGAAAACCGGCGGCGAGGTGCTGGCCATCGCCCACAACGGCAACCTGAGCAACGGCCGAATGTTCCCCGTCGTCGAGTCGTTCACCGGCAAGCCGATCGACCGCGAGTACGCCGAGCAGCGGGCGAAGTGGGAGCGGCTGTACGAGGCGACGCAGACCAAGGGCGACGGCGAGACCCACC
Source organism: uncultured Planctomycetaceae bacterium (assembly GCA_963771935.1). Lineage (GTDB taxonomy): Bacteria > Planctomycetota > Planctomycetia > Gemmatales > Gemmataceae > UBA4732. The sequence goes on from CAVYVK010000003.1 coordinate 1,136,253, forward strand.
CGTTCCTGTCGCCGAACGACGAGTTCGCGGCCTTCGAGCGCTGGGACAAGGGCAACCTCGACCTCAGCGAGCTGAAAAAGAACGAGATGCTGGAGTACGAGTACGCCCGGTCGGCGCTGAAGAACGGCCTGAAACTGGGGCAGGAGCTGGGGACCAACCCGTACCACTTCGGCATGATCGGCTCAACCGACTCCCACACCGGCCTGGCCACGGCGGACCAGGATAACTTTTTCGGCAAGACGTCCAGCTCCGAGCCAAGCCCGACGCGCGCCTCGCATCCGTTCATCAAGACGGACAAGGCGACCATCATGGGCTGGGAGACCGTCGCGTCCGGCTATGCCGCCGTGTGGGCGACCGACAACACCCGCGACGCCCTCTTCGAGGCCATGCAGCGGCGCGAGACCTACGCCACCACCGGCCCGCGAATGGTCGTGCGCTTCTTCGGCGGCTGGGACTTCCAGCCGCGGGACGCCGAGGCGCCTGACGTGGCCGCCGTCGGCTACACGCGGGGCGTCCCGATGGGCGGCGAGTTGAGCCAGCCGCCCGACGGCAAGCCCGCGACCTTCCTGGTGCGCGCCCTCAAGGACCCGATCGGGGCCAATTTGGACCGCGTCCAGGTCGTCAAGGGCTGGCTCGACAAGGGCGGCGAGCTGCACGAGAAGGTGTACGACGTGGTCTGGTCCGGCGACCGCAAGCCCGACGCGAAGACGGGCAAGCTGCCGCCGGTGGGCGACACGGTGGACGTGGCGCAGGCGACGTGGACGAACACCATCGGCGCCCCGGAGCTGGCGACGGTCTGGAAAGACTCGGACTTCGATGCGTCGCAACGCGCCTTCTATTATGCCCGCGTGATCGAGATCCCGACGCCGCGCTGGACGGCATACGACGCCAAACGCTTCGGGATCAAGATGGATCCGAAAATCCCCATGGAGGCGCAGCAGCGCGCCTACACGTCGCCGATCTGGTACACTCCTGCGAAGTAGACGCCGTTCCCTGAGGGAAAGAGGGTCGTACTCTCGTTCCCAGGCTCTGCCTGGGAACGAGACGAATGGAGCAACGTATGGCCGACACACAGGGCGGCAAGGAGTTCCACGAAGCAACCACCGTCGATCTACCGGCGGAAGCCCCGACGGCGCCTGCCGACGTGCGCATGGAGTTCGCCGGACGGACGCACATCGGCAAGGTCCGTCCCAACAACGAGGACCAGTTTCTGATCGCCCGCCTGCACAAGTCGGTGGACGTGCTGGCCGCGAGCCTGCCGCCGGAGCGAGATCCTCACCTTCTCCAGCGCGAGGGCCATCTCCTCCTGGTCGCCGACGGTATGGGCGGCGCCGCCGCGGGGGAAGTCGCCAGCGCGATCGTGGTCCGCGAAGCCATAACCCACGTCGTGGAGACGGCCAAGTGGTTCTTCCGGCTGGACGACCCGGACGAGCGCGTGCGGCTGCGTCTGCTCCGCGAGGCGCTGGAGCGCGTGGACCGTCGGCTCATCACGGAGGGGGAAAAGGATCCGGCGCTGGCCGGAATGGGCACGACCCTGACGGCGGCGAGCCTCCTCGGCGCCGAGGCGTTCCTCGTCCACGTGGGCGATTCCCGCGCCTATCTGTTCCACGGCGGCAAGCTGGAACAGCTGACCCGCGACCACACGATTGGTCAGGAGCTGGTCCGGCGCGGCCTGATGCCGCCGGAGGAGGCCCGGACCCATCGACTGCGCCACGTCCTCACCAACGTCCTCGGCGGCAAGCCGGGCGTCGAGGGCGAGGTATTGAAGCTGGTGCTGGCCGACGGCGACCGGCTGCTGCTCTGCACCGACGGCCTGCACGGCCCGGTTCCCGACGACGAGATGGCCGCGATCCTCTCCAGGCATCCCGATACGGGCGCGGCGTGCGGCACCCTCATCGACGCCGCGCTGGCCAGAGGCGGCCCCGACAACATCACAGCGGTCGTGGCCGCCTGTTCGATCCACGGAGGCCAGCAGTAAGAGGCTCGAACTTATTGGGCGAGCGGTACGCCGTCCAACCCCGACGAGTCCGGGGACTTGAGGCGCGACGACTTCGCGGGTAGTATGTTGCGGTCTTCCCCTTCCCAAAACCATTGAGGTACACCGTGATCTGGACGACGATGCTTTTAGGCGCCGTACTGGCGGCCGCTCCCGAGGACAAAAACCAGCTGACCCTGAGTCACGTCCGCGACACCCACGGCCTGATGGGGCCGACGCGGACGGCGGAGAAGCTGCTGCCGGGCGGCGAGTTGTTCATTTGCTTCGACCTCGACGGCGTGACGATCGACGGCGACGGCAAGGTTCACTACAGCATCGCCGTCGAGGTCGCCGACGCCAAGGGCAAGACGTTGTTCAAGCAGGAGCCGAAAGACCTGGAGGCGCCGGCCTCTCTTGGCGGCGACCGCGTCCCGGCCTACGCCCACCTCGACGTCGGCCTGCAATCGCCCCCCGGCGAATACACCGTCACCGTCACCGTCGTCGATCTGCCCAGCAAGCACAGCCAGGAGTTGAAGCGCACGGTCGAGGTCCTGCCGAAAGATTTCGGCATCGTCCGCGTCAAGACCACCAGCGATCAGGAGGGCCAGATCCCCGTGGCCGTGGCCGGCGCGGCGAGGGCCTCTGGATTACCTTCGGGGCCGTCGGCTTCGGCCGCGGCGGCGACGGCAAGCAGCCCGATCTGACCTTCGAGATGCGCGTCCTCGACGAGGCCGGCAAGCCGACGCAGGCCAAGCCGGTCGCCGTGCAGGTCAACAAGGACGTTCCCGCCGACGCGGTGCTCGTGCCCGGCCAGTTCCTATTGTCGCTCAATCGTTCCGGCCAATTCACGGTCGAGCTGACCGCCACGGACAAGGCCGGCGGCAAGAAGGCCCAGCTGACGTTCCCGCTCACCGTCGCGGAGCCGAAGTGACGGCCGGCCGCGCGTGATCTCCAAACCCTTATGAGTTTTCACACCATGCAAGATATCCTAAGACGTTTCCTCCCGCCGGCCGCGCTGCTGGCGGCCCTCGCGCTGCCGGGCGGTGCGGCGCACGCTGAGGACCAGGCGCCGGTGGAGATCACTGTCATCGTGCCGTCCGACGCTGACGTGTTCTTCGACGGGGCGCCGACCGTGCAGAAAGGCTCTGAACGGCTCTTCCTCTCCCCCCTGCTGCCGGTGGGAAAGCCCTTCCATTACCACGTACTCGCCCGCTGGAACGAGGGCGGCAAGACGGTCGAGCGGACGCGCCGCATCGTCGTGACCGGCGGGGCCGCGGTTCGAGTCGATTTTCTGGCCCCGACCACGAGCGACAAGGACGAGCGGGTCGAGGTCGGCACGTCGGTCGGCCTGCCGGGCCGGCTGTACAGCCGCGAGGGCGGGCCAAAGGACGCCTGGCAGCTGGTGGGCGACAAGGCGCCGGTCTTCGCGGACGACCTGCTGATCGGCCTGACCGGCGACGAGATCGAATCCGCAGACGGCGCGGTGCATTTACGTCTTCTCAAGTATTTCAACTCGCCTTTGCCCGTCATGGAGCCGGCCGTGACGCTGCACAAGAGCGCCGACTCCGACCTGGACTTCACCCTCGAACGCGGCATGGTGGAGTTCTGGAACGCCAAGCCCAAGGGGAGCGCCCGCGTCCGGCTTCGCGCCCGCGGCGAGACGTGGGAAGCGACGCTGGAAGAACCGGGCGCCCGCGTCCTCGTGGAGTTTTACAGCTGCTGGCCCAAAGGCGCCCGCTTCAAGAAGAAGCCGGGGCCGAAGGACGTGCCGCTCGCGCAAATGACCTTCCTCGTCCTCCAGGGGCAGATGGACCTCGAGCACGGCGGCAAGCTGCTGGCCATGTCCGCCCCGCCAGGGCTGGCCTTCATCGAGTGGGACAGCGTCACCGGCATGGACGACAGCCCGCAACGGCTGGAGAAGCTGCCGCCGTGGGTGCTGCCTCCCACGGACGAGGCCGGCAAGGCGTTCGCCGCGAAAGTCGAGGACGTGGTCGGCCGCTTCGCCGACGAGGCGCGGACGAAATCGCTCGACGCCGCCGAAGACGCCTTCCTGGCTTCGGACAATCCACTGGACCGAAGGCTGGCGGTGGTCGCGCTCGTGGCCACGGATCAGCTGCAGCGCCTGGGGAAGGTCCTGAAGGACAGCGATCGGCCCGACGTGTGGGATCACGCCGTCCTGGCCCTGCGTCACTGGATCGGCCGCGCTCCCGGCCAGGACCAGCGGTTGTATCAAGGCCTCATCGACTCCAAGGTCTTCACGCCGCGCGAGGCGGAAACCATCCTGGAACTGCTCCACGACTTCGGCGACGACGACCTGGCCCGTCCCGTCACCTACGAGGAGCTGATCAACCTCCTGGGCAGCGACAAGCGGTTCATCCGCGGCCTGGCCTACTGGCACCTGTCGCGCCTCGTCCCCGAAGGCAAAGCGTTCGGCTACGATCCCTTCGGCCCGCAGGACGCGCGGGACGCCGCCGTCAAGAAGTGGAAGGAACTCATCCCCGCCGGCAAGCTGCCGCCGCCCCCGAAAGAGGAAGGCAAATGACCCCCGCGCTTCTCGTTCCCAGGCTCTGCCTGGGAACGAGGCGCCCCCTTTGGAGCTATCACCGATGGTTATTCTCCGTCGCACCGCTTGCGTCGTCCTGTTCGCCGCCGTGTTTGGACCGCCGGCCGCGTTCGGCCAGCCGCCGCCCGGCTACCCGCTGACGCCGCCGCCCATCAACGTACCGCAGCCGCCGGCCCAGACCCAGTGCGCCGGCGGCGTCTGCCTGCCTCCAGCCGCGATCTCCACGCCGCCGCCTGCGACCTACCCTCCCGGCGTCTACTCGCCGTTCGGCTACCCGTCGTATCAAGGAGCGGTCGGCGGTGCCCTGAGCGGCGCCGCCAACGTAATCAGCGCCCAGGGCCAGTATCAGATCGCGAACCAACAGTCCCGTATCGTGCAGACGCAGGCGGACATGTCTCGCATCGACTACCGCCGCGCCATCCTGGCGGAGCAGAAGTACGAGAAGGACCAGCAGCCGACCACCCTGGAGCTGCGGCAGCAGGAACAATGGCAGAAGCTGCAAAGCGCCCGCAACAACCCGCCCTCCCCAGAGATCTGGTCGGGCGACGCGCTCAACGCCCTGTTCACGGCCCTCCAGGGGGCGGAGCGGCAGGGGTTGCGGGCCGACCCGGTTCCACTGGACCCGGACGTACTCCAGCACATTAACCTCACCACGGGCCAGGCGTCCGGCGCCGGCGCCGGGATGCTCAAGAACATCACGAACCTCGACTGGCCGTTCGCCTTGCAGGAAGCCCCCTTCGTCAGCAACACGGCGACGATCAACACGCTGGCGCAGAAGGCGGTTGACGAGGTCAAGGCCAACGGCCGCGTCACCGCGGCGACGTTCCAGGCACTGAATAACGCCGTCCAGGCGATGGACAATGCGGTGGCGAGCAACCAGACCCTCAGTCCGACCGACTGGATCACGTCCAAAAGCTTCTTGGACGACTTGGTTAGCTCCGTCCAGAGCCTGCGCGACCCCAACGTCGCCAAGTACCTAGGAGGCGCCTACACCGCGAAAGGCCCGACCGTGGCCGATCTCGTGGACCAAATGACCTCGCAGGGTCTGCACTTCGCCCCCGCCACGGAGGCGGATCAGCCGTCGTACACGGTCCTGTACCAGTCGTTGCTGAACTACGACTACCGCCTGGCCCAGCTGGCGTCCCGGTGACCGCCGAAATCCGAGGCCTCTCCCCTTCATGGGGGAGAGGGGCTTTCGGAGGCGATCCGACCGTTTCCACCGCCAGACTCTTCCCCGCCGCCGCCGCCTCCCGCTGCAAACTCCGAAAGCTCATCACGACCGATCCTTGATCCGCTCGATAATACAAACCGATGAGCGATTTCACCGCACGGTGGAAAAAACGTCGGACTGCGAGTACGAATGGAGGCTGCGGATATGCGCAACAGGATGGGCGCTTGCTTCTCTCGGCCGCATTGACGGCCGCCCAGGTCGCGGGCTTCGGGGCCGTCCGGGCGGCGGCGGAGACACTACCCGCCGTCATTCCCGCCCCGGAGGCCGGCCAACCGACCGTCGTTCACCTGACGCTGGAAGAGGCCAAGCAGCGGGCGCTCTCGAACAACAAGCTGCTCAACCTCGCCGGCCTGAACGCCGAGAGCAAGGCGTTCGCGGTCAAGGCCGCCCAGGCAGACTACTTCCCGAAGGTGGTCGGGAACCGAAGTGTATTTGCACTTCAACGACGAACTGGGAACAGTCCTGGCCACCCAGGGAAGGACAATCACCGGGCCGCGGGGAAGGCCGCTGCTGACCTTTCCCGCAACGGCCATTGACGTCCCCGTGCTGAACCAGGACACCTCGTTGGCCAACGTAGGAGTGGTGCAGCCGCTCACCGACCTGCTCAAGGTGCGCCAGGGGGTGAAGATCGCGCGGGCCGACGAGCAGATCGCCCTGGCCCAGCAAGAAGAGGGGATCCGCAAAGTCGCCAGCGGGGTCGAGCAGCTGTACTGGGGTCTGCTGGCCGCCCGGCGCATTCGTGCGGGGGCCGCGGAAGGCGTTCAAGGGGCCGAAATGCTGGCGGCGCAAACGAAGTCGCTGGAGGCGCGAACCGCCCTGGTGGAGGGACGGCAGGCGCTGCAGCAGGTGGACGCCCAAATCGCCGACGTTCAGGCGCAATTGAACGGCCTTCTCGATCTGCCGTCCTGCACGACTCTGGACCTCACCGAGCCGCCGCTCCCCTTGCTGTCCTATCATTGCGCCGACGACGTGGCGGGACTCGCCCTGGCGTCCAGCCCCGAAGTCCGCGAAGCCGAGCAGACGGTCTGCAAGGCGCGGGCGGCACTCGCCGCCGGCAAGCTGGACTATGTGCCGAGCATCGGTCTGGTGGGAGGCTACGTCAACCAAACCGGGGCCTCCTACATCCAGCAGGACATCGGCTACGTCGGCGTGGTTGGCAGCTACACGTTCGTTGATTGGGGCAAGCGCCGCAACGTCGTGCGCGAGCGCGAGAACCTCGTCCAGATGGCGACGTTGAAAATGGAACAGACCAAAGACGATGTCCGTCAGGGCGTGGAGAAAGCATTCCGAGAAGTTGGGGAGAGCCAGGAGGCGTTGCAGACCGCCGAAGAGTTGGTGGGGCTGCGCAAGGAGGCCGAGAAGAAAGCGACCTCCCCGCAAGCGATGACCAACCCGGCCGCCCTCGCGGTTCTCTTGGAGGCGTCGAAGAAGCGAGCGGAGGCGGAGGTGGACGCCGTGAAAGCCGACCTCGCCTACCGCACGGCGTACGTCAAGCTGATGAGCCTGATCGGGAAGTGAGCGCGGCATCCGGGGCGTCGGCCCGAACCGACGAACCGCCATGAGAATCGGCTTTTGACTGCGCTGCGGCGCTTTCCCAGGCCTACGCTCGCTACTTCCTGGGCGTCAACGATTCCAACCGTGCCCTCGGCTACCCGGCCGGCGTCTTGGCCTGCGAGCGCAGTCCGGGGCCGATCGTGGCGGTCGATACAGCCCGCCCTGCCGCCGCTGGCCCCGGTTTTTGTGCCCGATCCGGGTCCACACCATCCGTAAGGAAGAACCCCGTTCGGGGACGGTGGAGGCGTGGAACGCCCCGCCTCCACCATCGGCGAACCGTTCACGGCTCAGGGGTAGCGGGTGACGCTGCGTGTGACAGAGCCGTCATTGGCGGTGGTATGCACTCCCACGGCGCCGTAGCCGCTGTACATGCTGGGCGAATAGGCGCGGGTGGTGCTCTCGCCGCCGGAGGCGCCGCCAGAGGCGCCGTACCGGTCGGTGTGAACATCCTCCGTGCCGTAGGGCGTGCGGGTCGCGGTCGCGCCGTAGTGTTCGACGCCGCCGTTGGGGCCGACGCGCGTGTAGCCTACGTGGGCGCAGCCGTAGGCGTGCGCCTGCGAGGTGGTCAGCCAGCGCCAGCAGGCCGGCGAGGACTGCCGGGACGCAGGATCGTTCGCATCATGATAGGCTCCTTGAATGAGCGATTGGTTTCGTACCCTTTCCGTCGATGGCCTCCTTCGCCGAGGCGTCTATTTGACCCGTTTCATCTTGACGGGCTTGTCGTCCGGAATCGGTTTGCCGTCCATCAATCCGGTCGGTGAACTGGAAGGCGAAGTGGTCCGCGTCGATTTTCGTGAGGACGTTCGTCGCCGTCACCTTGACGCCGTCGCGCGTCTGGCCGACGACCGCGATCTTGAACTTGTTGTCGCCGTCCTTGCGTCCAGACGCTCTCGGCGAAGCCGCCGTTGAACAGGAAGGCCCACGCCCGCGGCTTCTTGGCCGCCGCGTCCCAGCCGATGACCTGCTTGCCGCCCGCGACGGACACGTCCTTCATCGTAATGTCGAAAGTGTTCAGGATGAAGTTCTGGTCTTCGTCCCACGAGTACGACGCCTTGGCGTTGCCGCCCTTCTCCACGTCCTCGGTCCAGTCGCCGATCAGGAAAGCCAGATCCTCCAGATGCTCGGCGTTGTTCGGCGGCACCGCGATCGCCTCCCGGACGCTTTCCAGAAGCCATTTGCCCTCCTGTTTGACGTGAACGACCGTGTAGCGGGCGGCGGACGGCAGGCCGCCGTCGGGCGAGGTGACTTCCGTCAGACCGTCCTCCAGGGCGAGGTCCGGCCTCGCCACGCGCAGCGAGGTGATGGTGATGTGAGAGCTTGGCGCCCTTCGTTTCGGCGAAGAGCTTGGCGTAGACCTCCTCGATGGCCTTGCGGCCTTTGACCTGATGGCCTTCCTGGTCGATCATGTCGCCGTCTTCCGTGAAGAAGGCGGCCAGGGCCTTGGCGTCGCCCTTGTTGAACGCCTCGGCGAACTCCTCGGCGGTTTTTTGAATCGCCGCCTCTTCCTTCGCATTGTCGATGGGGTCCGCGGCCGACGCGGGCCGGGCGGACAGGCCGACCGCCAGGGCCGCGACGGCGGCCATCCAGATCATTGCCGATCTCATGAGATCATCCTTTCAAATAGAGCGGAGCTGCGTAGCTCCACGGGGTTACATCCGAGTCCGCCGCCAGGCGACGGATTACTTGCCGAGCGCCGACAGAGCGTCCTGCACCGGACCTCTGGAAACCCGCAATATGCCCGCGAACGGCGTGGACAGTTCCAGCAGCAGGAAAATCGCCGCGGAAACCGAGAGCGTGCAGACGAACAGCACCGCCACGACAGTTGCATTGCGAGGGGCCAGCAGCCCGTAGCCGGCGAACAGAACGACGAGCCAGAACGCCAGCACCGCCAGGAACGGCAAGGGAAGCGAGCTGTCGTGCCGGACGTACAGGCGAAGACGTTCCTGGAGCAGATCGGTCGTGGTCTCCAGCGCACGGGCCTTGAGCGCTTTCTGGGCGTCGTTTTGTCGGCGCGAGGTCCGCGATTTTGTCGTACATGGCCTCCCCGGCCGTCCTGGCCTCGCCGGGCGTCAGGTTCGCGGTTCCGACGCCCTCGTCGGGCCAGAGGCGATGCTGGATCGCTTCGACGGCCCCCCGGAGCAGCTCGCGGGCCTCCTTCGTTTCCGGGCCGTACTTGGCCAGGACGCGGTCGAGCAGCATGACCTTGGCGGCCAGTTCCTGGACGGCGCCGTTCTGGGTGTCGTAGGTCCCCTTGGCGGTGGCGATCAGCAGGCCGAGCACGATGGCGGCGAGCGTCGCCATCGTCCCCATCCCCAGCTTCACGATGTCTTTCGAGTCCGCGCTCAGGTGATGCTCGGGCAAGAAACGCTTGAAGAACATCGCGACCAGTGCGACGCCGAAGATGCACGCGAACATGACGGAGCTGGTCGCCAGCGGACTCATGATATTCGGCTCATCCGGGCCTTATCTGGGGTGGCGGGCGGCCCTTGCGAGCCGCCCGCCGTGAAGGGTCATTGCGGTTACTGGCTCGGGCCTTTGCTGGCCGCCTCCGCCTCTTGCATCCTTTTCGCCATCTCCGCTTTGATGGCGTCGAGGTTGAAGCTCGCGCCCCGCTGCATCGGCGGGTAATCGAGGAAAGTCTGGAGTTCCTTGCCCATCACCTGCTGGACGAACACAAAGCGCCAGAACTCGTACTTGAACCAATCGAAGTACTGCTGCGACCCCTCCTTCGTCCCATTGCTGGACCAGCCCATGCGCTCGAACGGATCGAGGCGCAGGTTGGTGATGTAGGGCACGTCGGGATGGGTCTTCTCACCCAGCCAGCCGTGCGGGCTGGTCGATGAAGCGGAACTTGTAGTCGTCAATGCGCACCGCGCCGACGGTGCTTTCGCCGAGGTAGAAGATTTCGTGACGATTGGACGGGCCTTTGCCGGTGATCATGTCCATCTGGTTGTAGCCGTCCAGATGGTTCTTGTACGTCCGGTCGCCGAGCTTCACGCCCTTGAGCAGCTGGTCGGTGATGTCCGGGTTGCCGGCCGCGGCGACGAAGGTGGGGAACCAGTCCAGGCCGGACATGATGCCGTTCTGCACCGTGTCCGCCGGCACGTGGCCGGGCCAGCGCAGGATGCACGGCACGCGGAAGCCGCCTTCCATGACCGTCCCTTTGCTCTGCGCGAACGGCGTCGTTCCGCCGTCGGGCCAGGTGAAGAGTTCGGTGCCGTTGTCGGTCGTGAACACGACGATGGTGTTGTCGTCCTCGCCCATGTCCTTGAGCTTCTGCATCACGAGGCCGACGTCGTCGTCCAGCTGGGCCATGCCGGCTTCCTGAATCGACCAGCCGTTCTTCGAGTTGCGCAGTCGCCTGCTACTTCGGGAGAAAGGTGCGTGACGATGTGCATGCGCGTCGGGTTGAGCCAGCACGAAGAACGGCTTGCCGTCCTCTTTGGCCTTGTCGATGAACTTCAAGGCGAGGTCGCGGATCTCGTCGTCCACCGTCTCCATCCGCTTGGGATAGAGCGTGCCGGCGTCCTCGATCTTCTGCTTGCCGATCTTGCCCCAGCGCGGCATCTCGGTCGGGTCGTCCACGTCGGTCGCCCAGGAGTGAACCATGTTGCGCGGGCCGACGACGTTCAACAAGTCCTGCGGATAGTTGGGATGCGCCGGGTCTTCCATCGCGTCCAGGTGATACAGGTAGCCGAAGAACTCGTCGAAGCCGTGGACGGTGGGCAGGAACTCGTTGCGGTCGCCGAGGTGGTTCTTGCCGAACTGGCCGGTGGCGTAGCCCAGCGCCTTGAGCGCGGTGGCGATCGTGCAGGCTTCCGCCGGCAGACCGATCTTGGCGCCCGCCTGGCCGACCGTGGTCATGCCGGTGCGGATCGGCAGCTCGCCGGTGATGAAGTTGGCCCGGCCCGCCGTGCAGCTCGCCTCGGCGTAGTAGTCGGTGAAGATCATGCCTTCCTTGGCCATCTTGTCGAGGTTCGGCGTCCGGCCGGCCATCAGGCCGCGGTGGTAGGCGCCGATGTTCCACATGCCGATGTCGTCGCCCATGATGAACAGGATGTTCGGCTTCTTGCCTTCCGCGGCGGCCTTCGCGGCGACGGCCTCGTTATGGTTCGCCAGGGCGACCATTCCCGCCTTGGACAGGCCGTCCGAGCAGCAGCCCGGCGCGGCCGGGGCCGCCCCGCCGGGTCGGCCGCCTTGGGTTGTTCCGGCCGTCCCGCGTCCGCTTTCTGGAACGGGTTCAGCTTGCCCGACGCTGCGGCGTAGCCGAGCAGGGCGCTCACTCCTGCGACGAGCAGGAACTGGAGCCTGACGTTCTTAAGCAACATTCGGTCACTCCTTTGAAGCCCATCGAGCCGCCGCGGCCCCGGCACGCCCGGTTCGCCGCGCAGACAGTGGCAGGCGATCCTTCCACTCGTTAAAGTCTCATTTCCGCGCGTCCGCCGACTTCACGCACCGGGACCCGGCGTGGGAGGCGCCGGCGCCGGGGCGGCCTATGCGGGCGCGGGGGACTACTCCTCGAAGGAGAATATTCGCTTCCAGTCCTTCCTCATGCTGACGACGGACCACCCCTGCTTCATCGCTTCGTCGTGAAGCTCCACGCTGAATGTGCCGACCTTCGTGTCGGGCAACCCCGCGGCCGGACCATACGCGTACTCACGCTTGGCGTCGTCGTGCAGCACCAGCATCATCAGCCGGGCGCCGTCGCCCGCCCCGGTGTACTCCAGCATCTGCCGGTCGCCGGTCGAGTTGCCCCAGGCCGCGAATGGCCGGCGCCCGATCATGAGTTGGATGCCCTCAGGCTTGCCCGCTTCGTTGTTGTTGAGCAGGAGCTTCGGCTCCTTGGTCAGGATCGGCTTGCCGTCCCTGTCGTAGCCGTACTTCGTCGTGCCCGCGCTGCCGACCACCTGCTCGGGCGGGACGCCGTACACCTGTTCGGCGTACACGCGCACGAAATCCTGGCCGCCGCCGGTCACGATGTAGGTCTTGTAGCCGTTGCGCGCAGAAACCTCATCACCTCCAGCATCGGCTGATACGAGAGTTCGGTGTACGGCCGGTTCCAGCGCGGGTGCTTCGCGGTCGCCAGCCACTTCTTCACGTCGGCGGTGAAATCGTCCACCGTCATGCCGGAGAGGACGGCGGCGGCGATCTCCTCAATGTCGTTCACTGAGAGCCTCGCGACCGCCTCTCGGTCGCCGGACAGCACAGTCTTGAAGGGTTCGACGCCCTTTAGTTCCGGCTTCTTCGCCACGACCGCGGGGACTCGTTCCAGGCAGTAGACCAGCTGCGTGTACATCGGGTGCTCGACCCACAGGGTGCCGTCCTGGTCGAACGTGGCGATCCGCTGCTCGGGCGGCACGAATTGGGGACTTGCTTTGTCGGTGGTGACCCGCGCGAAGTCGAGAATCGCCTTCTTGGCGGCGCCGTCGTTCCAGGACGGCAGCGGATCGGCGACCGGTTCGGGCGCGGCGGTGAAGCCCGGCGCCGGCAGGGCCGAAGCAAGGGCGAGCATCGCCCCAAGGGCGGCGCACGGGATGAGTCTTTTCATGGTGATTCTCCATTCACGGTTCACTTCCGTCCGTCCGCCGACTTCACGCAGCGGAACCCGACGTGTGACATGCCGGTGTCGGGGGTGCAACCCATCCGGGCGCTGGGCCGGTAGTTGAAGCAGTAGGCGGAGCAGCAGAGGAAGGAGCCGCCGCGCTGGACGCGCTCGGCCGGCCGCTGCCGCGGGTCGAAGCTATGGTCCGGGCCGGTCGGGTTGACGGCGACCTTCCCGTCCGAGTACTGGGCGTAGGCGTCGGGAAGATACCAGTCGGCGCACCACTGCCAGACGTTGCCGGCCATGTCGTACAGGCCGTAGCCGTTGGGCGGGAACGCCTTGACCGGCGAGGTGCGTGCATAGCCGTCTTTCGCCGTATTCTTATCGGGAAAGTGGCCCTGGAAATTGTTGCACTGCGGATGTGCTTCGTCGAACGGCTCGTCGCCCCAGACGTACTTCTTGCCGTCCAGTCCGCCGCGGGCGGCGCGTTCCCACTCGGCTTCGGTCGGCAGGCGCTTGCCGGCCCATTTGGCATAGGCCGCCGCGTCGTCCCAGGAGACGTGAACGACGGGGTGGTCGTCCTTGCCGTCGATGGAGCTGCCCGGCCCTTCGGGGTGGCGCCAGTCGGCACCGGGCGTCCACTTCCACCATCCCCGCACGTCGTCCAGGGAAACGGGGTGGTCGGGCGGAGTGAAGACAAGGGAGCCAGGGACCAGATCTTCCTTCTTCGGCGGGTGGCGCGTCCGGCGGCGCATTCCGCATAATGTCTTCAAGGGTGGGAGTGGTTTCGGCCGTGGTCCGGTAGCCGGTCGCCTTGACGAAGGCGCGGAACTGGGCGTTGGTGACGTCAGTTTCGTCCATCCAGAAGCCATCGACGCGGACGCGGTGGGCGGGATGCTCGACGCGCGAAACGTCGGGGGCGTCGCTGCCCATCGTGAATTCGCCGCCCGGAATCCAGCGCATCCCCGGAGGCGGCGCAGCTTCAAACCACTGCCGCCAGTTCACGGCGGCGAGGAGGTACGTGACCCCGAACGCGCCGACAGCGAGTCCGGCCAGGAGGAGGATTCGGCGCATGGAAATATCGAGTTGTCGGGTGGCATATCGTCCTGATGGGGAGCCGCCCGAGGCCGGCCCGCAAGCGTTGTGGGCCAAAAACGCCGGCGTCCGACCGGCTTGGCGTCGTGACCAGTATGGAAAGGTAAGGGAGTTTCTACCTTCGCGTGTTTGACTATTCAAGTCCAAAAACGGCAAAACATTCTCTTCCGCCGGGACGGAGCGGTTTCGATGAAGGATACGAAAAGCAGGGGCGCGGTCGTGCCCGCGGCAGGCGAGGAGCGGCCGACGTTGCTGCGTCGCCGCCTGGACGCCCATGACTTCGACGAGTCGGCCCACGCGTTCCTGGGATGGGACGCCGACTTTCGCCGGATTGAACACCGATCGCCGACGCTGCGGCCGGCAGGGACGACGGCCAACGTCTATCGCCCGGCCGGCAGCGTCAGGACCGGAACCACGGGGGCCCGCCGATGACCGAAGTCCAGCCGGCTGAATTGCAGCATCAGCTCGAACGTCGCCTTGCTCGCCCCGTCGCGGTCGTCGATGTAGTACCAGTAGTCGCGGTATTTCACCGCCACGTAGGCGGTCGGCGGCGGTTTGTGTCCCTTGCAGGTATGGACCTCGAACAGCCCCGCCGTCGTCGCCGCGGCATCGAACGGCTGCCCGTCGCTGTCCAGGCGGGGTCGGGCCACGCCGCACTGGAAGTGCTCCGGCGGCACGTCCACGCCGTTCGCCAGGAAGGCGATAACCTCGGCCAGGGAGCGCGGCGTGATTCGCACGGCGTCGGACGGCGGCAAGGATCGGAGCAGGGGGTCGGGCGCGCCGCCCAGGCCCACGACCAGCCTGTAACGCCCTCGGCCCTTTTGCAGATTCAGCAACTCCGCCAACTCCTGCACTTCCGGGGCGTCCTCCGCCCCCGGGTTGACTTCCATCACCAGCCTCCGCTCCTTGCGGAACACGGAGTAGACCTTGCCGTCGCCGCCGGCGCGGACTTCGAGGCCGTTCTTGGCGGCGTCCACGGCCCCCGCAACGGAGACGGCGGACGCCGGCAGCGGCCCGCCCGCCTCCACGTCCCGCTCTTCCACGTAGACCGAGAGCAGGTCGTGGGCCTCGGCCGACTGGAGCAGCTGCACGGCCCGCTGGAAACGCGCGCCGTCCGGCTCCGCCGGCACGCCGTTGAGGCGCTCCGCCCAGAGGCGCAGGATGGTGGAAAGCGAGCCGGACGATTGGGTGAGGAACAGGATCGTGTCCTCGCTGGCAGGGGTGAGGAACGCGCGAACCGACTCGTCATCCGCGTCGGGCGTATAGGAGACGGTGGGGCGGTTGGCTCCTTGCAGGCTGGCGTCGGGTAGGATCGCGGTGAACGTCTTGAAGATCACATTGCTGTTGCTGGGATTGGGGGCGATGAAGAACGGCCGGGCCTCAGTCTGGGCGGACAGCTCATACTGGGCGTCGATGGCCGATACGTCCAGCTGCGTGGGGGTTTCGTCGTAGCGCTGGTGGACGATGTTCAGCAACAGCTGCTGTTCATAGACCCGCCGCACCGACTCGTTGTAGCGGCCGTGCGTCTCCTCCAGCGCCCGCGGGCCGAACGAGCAGCCGCCCGCCGTCAGTGCAAGGGCCAGTCCACCGAGCAAGGCCGCCGTCCCGCAATCACTTCTTAAGCGATCCGTCATGTTTGCTCCCGGACGGTGGACCACGGGACCCGACGACGGCGACCGGACGGCCTACCGCGGCTTGGCGGCCGCGAAGACCGGGGCCGGTCGTGCGGGGAGTAGCGGCGCTTCCGACGGTCATCTCCCTTTATCGACAAGCAAGGACGTGTTTCTCTAAAGTCTTTTGGCCGTCCTTCGCCATGTGTTTTCTCCGCTCTCGAACGACTTTCGCTTAGCATTGTCCGTCGGACGGAGAAACGAACAACGGTCACTCCAAAAACGAGCGGCCGTTGTTCGCAGAGTGAATGAATCAGCTCGGCGAACGCAGTTCTTCACTTCGGAAAGCGGCGCATGCCGCACAGGTTCCCCAGAGGCCGCGGTTTCGTAGCGACGCCGATTCCGACTCATGAGAACACACTACTCTTGACCGCATTCCCGCCGGTCTTTAGCCTTCATACATCCAAACAAGCGCCGCCCAAACCGGGGTACGACTCGCCGAGCCGTTCCGTTTTCCGTCCCTCCCGCGTCTTCCTGGATCGAATCTTCATGACCGGCCCCGATCATCCCGAGTCGATCCGCCCCGCCGTGGTCGATGCTCCCCCCGTTCCGGTTCCGCAGCCGGCGCCGCGCAGCGGGCCGTCGCGGAGGCGCTGGCCGCGGACGGCGGAAGTCCTGCTGACGGGTCTGGTCCTGACCTTCGCCTTCCTGGCCGCCTCGTTCGTCGCGCGCAACGCCGACTTCTGGCTGCACCTGGCGACGGGGCGGCTGCTGGCCCAAGGCGGCTATTCCTTCGGCGCCGACCCGTTCGCCTACACCACGGCCGGACTTGCCTGGGTGAACCACGCATGGCTGTATGATCGGATCGTCTATTCGCTCTATCGACCGGATGCGGACGTCTGGCTCGTCGTCCTCAAGGCGGGGCTGATCGCCCTTCTCGCCGGCTTCCTGCTGAGGATTCGCCAGCCCGGCAAACCGGGTTGGCTCCCGGCGTTCTGCACCGCCCTGGCCGTGCTGGCCATGAGTCCGCAGCTGCTGCTGCAACCGCGCTGCGTCTCCGTGGCGCTGCTGGGTCCGACGCTCTGGCTGCTGTGGCGCTGCCGCGCCCCGGCCCGCCTCCGGGCGCTTACGCAACCCGGCTCGCCAATCGACGCCCGCGTCCTCCTGATTCCGCTCTGCGCCCTGTGGGTGAACCTCGACGACTGGTTCCTGCTCGGGCCGCTGCTGGTCGGCCTGTTCTGGATCGGCGACCGGATCCAGCCGCTCCCCACCCGGCCTCGGGGAATGCGGCCGACGCCGACCTGGCTGTTTCCGGCCTGCCTGGCGGCCTGTCTGTGCAGCCCATACCACGTTTTCGGCTTCACGCTGCCGGCCGACCTCTCTCCGCTGCCGTTCTCCGGCGGACTGCTCCAGGACGTGCGCTTCCGATCCCTGTACGCCTCGCCGTGGCTGTTCGACGCCGCCTTCCGCTCGCCGGCCGGCGCCAACCTCGCGGGCCTCGCCTATTTCGTCCTCGTCGCCCTGGGAATCGCGTCCTTCGCCGTGAACCGCTCCGGCCTGCGCGACTGGCGCATCCTGGCCTGGACCGTCTTCGCCCTGCTCGGCGCCTTGTCGGTGCGGCTTCATCCCCTTCTTCGCCGTGATCGGCGGCCCGGTCGCCGCCCTGAACTTCCAAGGCATGAAATACGTTCCGCCGGCCCGCGTGCTGACGGGTCTGCGTGCGGCGGCCCTGCTCTTTCTCGTCGGTCTGATCGCTCTGGCCTTGCCCGGCTGGCTGCACGGCTTCAATCAGAAGACAATCCAGGTAGCCTGGGGTGTGGAAATCAACCCGTCGCTGAGGCGCGCGGCCGAGACGCTGCACCGTTGGCGCCAGGCCGGGCTGCTCGATGAAGCAGAGCGCTCCTTCTGCGTCCATCCGGACGCCGCCTGTTACTGCGCCTGGTTTTGTCCGGGCGAGAAATCCTTCCTGGATCCTCGTCTTTCTCTCTTTCCCGGCGTGACGGAGGATTACGCCGCGGTCTGCCGCGGGCTGGACCGATCGCTGGCGCCCGGCCGCCATACGGAGGAGGACTGGCGCCGGATCCTGGCCGACCACGGCGTCGCCGTCGTCGTCCTCTACGACCCCGACCCGTCGCACGTGCTGCCCGTCCTCGGCCGAATGTACGACAATCCGGAGGAATGGACGCTGCTGTCCGTCGATGGGCAGGCGGCGATCGTCGGCTGGAACCCGGCTGGGGCCGATCGTTTTGCCAAGCTGCGGTTCGACGCCGGCCGGCTGGCGTTCCGTGCGGCCGACGACGAGGCGCCGCCGGCGCCGGGCCGCGGACCCGGCCGCGACCCGCGGGAGCCGGACTGGACGACCCTCCTCGGCCGGCAGCCGGTCCCGGCCTGGGAGTCGGCCGCCGCCCGCGTGGACCTGCTGCTGTTCGAGGATCCCACCGCACCGGGACGGCGGGAGGCCGTGGATCGCTACTACCTCACGGCCGGCGGCGGCTTCGCCGGGCTGGCCGGGCTGGCCGTCGCCGACGGGACGCCGGGCGGGCCGCTGGGGGCCTGACGCCGCTCGTGCTTCGGGTCGCGGCGCTGCAGGAAAATCAGACGGAATTCCGCGACAGGCCGCCGGAGCTGGCGCTGCTGGCCGTCCGCGCGGCGCACGGGCCGTCGCCGCCGACCCCGACGACGCCCATGCCTACCTCCAGCTCGCCCTGGCGTACCTCACCCTCCGCAACGAAACCGTGGAGCACTCGCGCGGCGCCGGCCTCCGGCCGCTGGCCATGCTGCGGCACGTCCAGATCGTCACCGCCCTCCGCCAGGCGCTGATTCTCAACCCGGACCAGGAGGCGGCCCACGAACTCCTGGCGGACCTGTTCCTGGAGATGCGGCCGGTCCCCTATTCCGACCTCGCCCTCAAGCACCGCACCGCCCAGCTGCGGCTGGCCCGCCGCTTCGGCCGCGCCCCCGGCGAGAACGCCGACGCCTTCCAACGGCGCCTCGATCGGCTGGAGGCCCAGGTCCACGACCTGGAAAAGGCCGTCCAGGACGCTTCCAACTTATGTGAGATCCGTTTCAAGTCGATTGGCGACGACCCCGTGAAACGGGCCGAGGCCGCGCTCGCCCTCGGCCTGGCCGGCAAGGCGCTGGACGACGTATTGATGAAGGCCCGCGTCGAGGTGTTCGGGGCGGCCGTGGCGCACCGGGAACTGGAGCTGATGCTGCTGACGGGGCGCACCGCGAGGCCCAGGACATGCTCGACGACCCGGACATGCGGGACAACAAGCACAAGCTGCTGAGCTACGAGGTTTCCTTCGGCGGCGCGAACCCGGGGGTCGTCTACCAGTTCCCCACCTACGAATGGCTGCTGGCTTGCGCCGCGGCCGCGGACGGCGACTACGACCCGGCCGACGCCGCCCTGAGCCAGATCGGCGCTATGGTGGCGGCGGAAGGGCCGGCCGGGCGCGGAAGCTATGCGGCGTCCGTCGCCGCGGACATCGGCGGCCTGGCCGCGCCGATGAACCCGCTGGCCGTCTCCTGGACCAAGAACCGGGAGCTGCACACCGCGGCGCTCTACCTCCAGGCCGACCTGGATCACCGGGCCGAGCGGGCCGACCTGCTCACGGTGCGGGGACTGCTCGACCTGGAGCGGGGCGAGCCGGAAGACGCCCGGAAGCGCCTGACGGAGAGCATCGCCCTTTCGCGATCCGTGATAGAATCGGGAGGCGACGTGCCGGGCGCGGCCCTGGCCCGGGAGCACCTGCGGCGACTCGCCGCCGGCCGGTGAAGACCGAGAGGCAGATCATGAGCGACATCATCGAACGACCGCCGACGAGGCGAGGCCCGTGGCTGTTCGCGCTGGCGGTCGCCGGAGTGATCGCCGCCAGCGGCTGCTATCGGCGCCCCGCGCCGATCGACGACCCGCCTCCCGCCGCGCCCTCGGGAGCGGAACTCGACCGGCAAATCCACGTCTTCTGCGGCAACTGCCACGTCTACCCACCGCCGGAGACCTTCCCGCGTTCGTCCTGGAAATACGAGGTCGAACAGGCCTACGGCTTCTTCGAGTTGTACCGCCCGAACGTCCACGCACCGCCCATCGACGCCGTCGTCAAGCACTTCGAGGACCGTCGCCCCCACGGCGTTGCCGCCCGCCGACTTCACGGACGCGACCACGCCCCTGCCGGTGGACTTCGAGCCGATCCCCGTCGCGGCGCCGGACGAACTCAAGGGGACCGGGCCGGTGATCTCCAACGTCAACCTCGTCCACCTCTACGACGACGCCCACCTGGACGTGCTGGCCACCGACATGGCGGCCGGCCTGGTCATGGTCCTGCGGCCGTACCAGCCGAACCCGACCTGGAAGGTGCTGGCCCGGCTGCATCACCCGAACCACCCCGACGAGCCGGGCAACCCGGCCCACACTCAGGTCATCGATCTCGACGGCGACGGCCACAAGGACATTCTCGTGGCCGACCTGGGCAGCTTCCTCCCCACCGACAGCCCGTGCGGCAGCGTCGTCTGGCTGCGCAACGACGGTCACGACCATTTCACGCCCTACACCTTGCTCAAGGACGTGGGCCGCGTCGCCGACGTCGAGGCCGCCCGCTTCCGCGGCCCCGACAAGCCGATGGACCTCGTCGTCGGCGTCTTCGGCTGGCAGAAGGCGGGAAAGATCCTGTATCTGGAAAATAACACCACCGACTGGTCGAAGCCGGACTTTCGGCCGCGCGTGCTGGACGACCGGCACGGGACCATTCACGTCCCCGTCTGCCACCTCCAGGGCGACGACTCCAAAAACGACTTCATCGCCCTCATCAGTCAGGAACACGAAACCATCGTCGCCTTCCTCAACGACGGCCGGGGCCATTTCACCGAGCAGACCATTTTCACCGGGCCGCATCCGGCTTACGGCAGCAGCGGCATCCAGGTCGTGGACATGAACAAGGACGGCCGGCCCGACGTACTCTACACCAACGGCGACGTTCTGGACAAACCGTATCTTCTGAAGCCGTATCACAGCGTCCAGTGGCTGGAGAACCCGGGAGTGGGCCGGTTCCCGTGGGTGCATCACCCGCTGACGCCGATGTACGGCGTGCATCGGGCGGTGGCGGCCGACCTGTGCGGCGACGGCAAGCTCGACGTGGCGGCCGTTTGCTTCCTGCCGTACGGCCCGACGAAGGAGGAGGGCTTCCCCGAACGCGAGACGCTGCACCCGGATTCGCTCATCGTGCTGCGGCAGACCGAGCCGATGAAGTTCGAGCGCCACGCGCTGGAGAACACGAGCTGCGACCACGTCACCTGCGCGGCCGGCGACCTTTACGGGACGGGACGGATGGACATTGTCGTCGGTAATTTCTGCCCGCACATGGACCCGCACAAGGCGCTGCCGGCGATCACGATCTGGCGAAACAAGGGACGGACGGGCGGGAAATGATGAACGATGAATGATGAATGATGAATTGTCTTGGATTCATCATTCATCATTCATCGTTCATCATTTGTGCTTGGCGCCGGTGGTACGCCGCCTTTTCTTCGTCCCCCTGCTCCTCGTAGAATTTCGCCAGCGCCTCGTGGGCCGGGCGGTAGTGCGGGTCCAGCCGCAGGGCGCTGAGCAGCCAATCCTCCCCGGCCGCCTTCGCGCCGCGTTCGAGGTAGAGCCGGCCCAGCTCGCAGTGGACGGCCGGGTCGTGCGGCCGCTGGCTCATCTGCCGCGTGGCGACTTCCGTGAAGCGCTCGTCGCGGTCCTTCATCTTGTCCGCCTTTTCGCGCTGGACCTTGGCTTCGTCGGTCTTTCCCTCCTTTTCCAGGGCGTCGGCCAGGGCGAAGTTGGTGGAGTAATCCTGCGGCTGGGCCTGGACGGCGCGGCGCAGCCACTCCTCGGCCTCGGCCGGCCGACCCACCTGGATCAGCATCCGGCCGCGCTCCAGCAAGGCCGGCCCATAGTCGGCGTGCCGGGCCAGCACGGCGTCGAGCGTCCGCTGGGCGTCCTCCATCCGATCCAGCCATTCATAGCAGCGGGCGACCGACGTCTCGACCTCGGGGTCGCCCTGCTTCGCCTGGCGCAGCACCATCAGGTGCTTCAGCGCCTCCTCGTAGCGTCCCTTTTCGATCAGACTGAGGGCCAGCCGTTCGCGGATCTGCCGCCGCTGCGGGTCCAGCTCCACCACCCGCTGGTAATCGTCCGCCGACTTCGCGCGGGCGCCGATCTGCCAGTACAGGTCGCCGCGCAGGGCCAGCGCCTGCGCCTCGTTCGGCTGCAAATCCAGCCATTGTTTCAGGCAGTCCAGCGCGTCCAGCACACGGTACATGCGCAGATAGCCTTCCGCGAGGGCCTCGCGGGCCGGGGCCGAGTGGACGGGGTTGGGGTTGGTGCGGATGTCATCGCGGAGGTAGTCCTCCGCGTCGCCGTCCAGATCGCCGGACGCGGCGTGGAACATCGCCCACTCCCGGACCAGGCCCTCGGAGGGCGGGCTGCAAGCGCTGGGCCTTGCGGAGGTGTTCCTCGGCGGCGGCGAAGTCGCCTGCCAACCGCGCCGCGCGGGCGTCCAAGAGGCGGGCCTCGATGCAAGTGGGCCACACGGTCAGGCAAGCGTCGAGGTGGGAACGCGCCTCTTCGGCGTGGAAATGGTCGATGGCGTCGCGGCCGGCGGCGAGGTGACGCCAGGCCCACAGCTGCGGACAGGTTGCGACCGCGGCCCCGCCGAGGAGCGCAAGGACGAAGAGCAACGGCCAGAACCGACCGGCCAGGCCCAGCAGAAACCGCGCCACGAACCGCCCTCCTCTCGTGGACCGTCGCCTTGCGGGGGCGAGCGGCGGGGTTTATCCCCGCCGTTTGGGAAAACCGCCGGGATAAACCCATGGGTATCGACACAAGTCGGCCCGCGTCTGCTCCGTCTTAAGCCCCGGAGGGGCGGCGGTGCATAGCCAGGGGTGAAACCCCTGGAGGGGGACCGAAACCCCTGGAGCGACGACCGGCCTCCCTTCCGTTTCAGCCCCGGAGGGGCGGCGGTAGGCGATGCACCGCCGCCCCTCCGGGGCTTCCTCGACCCAGGGGCGCCGCCTCTCGACCAGGGGTTTCACCCCTGGCTATTCCCCGCCGCCCCTCCGGGGCTTAAGACGGAGCAGCCGCACCGCCTTTGTGTAGATACCAATGGGATGAACCCGACGGCTCGCTTGAACCGAACGTCGGCGTCACGGCTTCACCTTCGCCCGGTGCTGCGCCGCCCGGCTGCGGTCGCCGATCTGTTCATAATACACGGCCAAGGCCTGGTGCGCCGGCGCATAATCGGGGTCAAGCTCCAGCGCGCTCTCCAGCCAGCGGACGCCCTCCTCGGCTTCCCCGGCCCGCAGCGCGATCACACCGGCCCGGCACCGCGGGGCCGGGTCGTCCCCCGCCTGCTCCATGCCGCCATTGACGAGTTTCTCGATCTCTTTGAGGTCGGCCTCCAGCTGATCCAGCTGGGCCTTCTCCTCCTTGGCTTCGGCGTCCTTGTGTTCCGCGGCCAGGCAGAGGTAGAGCTGGTAGCGCGCCTGATGCGCGCCGGGGTCGCGGGCCACGGCCTCGCGCAGCCACGACTCGGCCTGGGCCGGCTGGCCTTCCTGCTTCGCCAGGGCGCCGCGGGCCGCCAGCGCATCGGGGAAGTGCGGCCAGCGCCAGCACGCCGTCCAACGTCTTCCGCGCCTCGTCGCTCTGGCCCATTTCCAGCCGGCACTGGGCGATGCGAACGAGGATGCGCGGGTCGTCGGGCATGGCCTTGCGCAGATATTCCAGGTGGGGAAAGGCCTCGCTCGGCTCGTGTTGCTGCATCAGGAGCGCGCTGAGGCGCAGCCGGGCCTCCTCGTTGTCCGGGTCCAGCTCGACGACGCGGCGGAAGTCGGCGGCGGCCGGGACCAGGCCGTTGCGGAGTTGGAGCATAATGCCCCGCAGCAGGAGCGCCTGGCAGTCGTCCGGCCGCAGCTTCAGCCACGTCTCCAGACGGTCCGCGGCCTCGCTCATGCGGTAGACGCGCATCAGGCCGGCCGCCTGCGCTTCCAGGATCAACGGGGCGGAGGGGTCGCCCTGCTGGACGCGGGCTTCGCAGAAGTCGCGGACCTCATCCACGCGCCCGCGCTGCGCCTGCAGCAGCACGCGCTCCAGGATCAGGTCGTCGTCGTCCTTGCCGCGCACGGCCGCATAGCGGTCGAGAAACCCCTCCGCCTCCGGGAAGGCCCCCAGGCGCCGCGCCGTCCGGGCCGACAGGAGCAGGGCGGTCGGGTCGTTCGGCCAGACCTTGAGATACGCCTGGAGATACACCTGGGCCGGCCGGTTGTGATAATGCTCGACGGCGAAGCGGGCGTCCTGGAGCTGGAAATGGCCCCACACGTAGACGCCGATCGTCCAGACGCCGGCCGCGATGAGGAGGGCCAGCCCGACGACGGCGGCGGTGCGGCCGGGACGGCGGAGGAGGAAGCGGAAGGCGCCGCCGCACCGGGCGCGGAAAGAACGGCGCCGCTTGATGGGCGGCGAGGAGGGCGGACTGACCGGCGGGAGGGAAGGAACGATGGAGGCGGGAAACCCGGAATCGCTTTGCTCAACCCCTTGCGGCGTCACGGACTTTCTCCCCGACCGGCGGTCCAGGTTCGGACGGGGCGTCGGGGAAGGAACGCCCCTTCCCCGACGGCCGCCCGAATCATTTTATCTCGGGGTCATAGGTGTTGTCACCAGCTTTGACGGTAAATTTCAGCGGGGTCTTGGCCGGGTCGGCGTAGATGGGGGGAATCTCGACGTAGCGCGGGGTCGTTTCCGCCGGCGCCCTTGTAGGCCATCCCCGGCGGCTGGGGGCCGGGCTGCGGTTGGCTGGCATTGCCTCGCGGGCCGTTCGGCGGCGGCTTGAACGACGAAGTGTCCACCGTCATCTTTACTTCCCCAGGAGGGACATTCGTGATCCGATACGTTCCATCCTCGTTAATGTCGCCATTGTAACCGTGGTTATCCGAGTCGTACAGCGACACCCGGCCGCCTTTCACCAGATTGCCGTTGTATTTGACCGTGCCCTTGACCGTGCTCGTCGAAGGGCCGCAACCAGCCGCCAGCACCGCCCCCAGGGTGAGGAAGGGGACAAACGTTTTCAGACCCCCGAAGGGGGAGAGTCGCATGGGAACCCGTCCTTTCCGAAGAAGAACCCCGACCGCGCGGCCGGGGTCAAGAAGTCGATTCAAGACTTTCCCTACCAGCCCCGAGCGCGAGCGAGGAGTTCGGTGAACCTCCTCGCTCGCGCTCGGGGCTGGTAGGGAAATCCCCTCTTACCAGTCGCTGCCGGGCACATCGCCGGCCGCCGGGGTAATGACGGCCCACCACGTGTTGACGCTGATGGCCGGCGTCACCAGCCGGACGCTGCCGTCGCACATGCCGCACAGTACGCCGGCCGTGTGAAAACTGCTCGGCGCCTCAGCAGAGGCAACGGCCTGGGTGCCGACGATCGAATGCACCGATTGCGGCAGCCACTGGGCGGACGCGCTGTTCGCACCGTCCTCCGGCCCGGACAGCATGATCGGGCCCCAGTCCGGCCAGTAGTTGTCGGGTAGTTGCCGCTGTTGGTCTCCGCCACCTTCTCGGAGTACATGACGGTCGAGGAGGTGCCGTCCGGGATGTTCGCCGGGTAGTTAAACAGGCCGTCGCTGCCCCATTCGGTAGTTGTCGAGGAAGAGTCTGCCCATTGGGTCCGTAGCTGGACCGCGGCCCGAGGGAGTCGCGGTTGGTGGCGTCCGACGGACAGACGTAGCTCTTGACACGGGAGTTTTGGATCGGAGCGGTCCACTGCGAATAGGTCTGCATGCCGCCGTTGCGGTCGTTCGGCTCCGGCGTTACGGAGGACGCTTGGAACAGATTGTTCTGTTCGATGTACGGCAGGATGTGCAGGAAGATGCCGCCGTCGCCGTTGCCGGCGGCGGGCTGACCGTTGCTGGGGTAGAGGCCGACGGACGGCGGGAGCTTGCCCTGGTGCTGGTCGGCGCAGTTGATGGTGGCGAGCGACATCTGTTTGAGGTTGTTGGCGCAGCTGATGCGCGCGGCGGCTTCGCGGACCTTCTGGACGGCGGGGAGCAAGAGGCCGATGAGGATGGCGATGATGGCGATCACCACCAAAAGCTCGATCAGCGTGAAGCCCTGCCACCGCCTGCCGATGCGAAATAACGGCATGACGACGCCTCCAATGAGGACACGGAAGAGAGAAGAAGAAAAGAAACACCCTGGGTCCAATGCGGAGATTAGATGGGCGGGTGCTGGCGACGTGCGTGCGAGTTCGTCGCTGACCCAAACCTCCGCACTTCCTTAACCTTGACTTGTATTCGGAGCGAAGGAGACTGTCAAGCAAAAAGTGATTGGAGGGGGAAAAAATTAAAAAAAGATGACAACGGAAGGCGCCGCCGTCCGAACGGTCCCTATCAGAGGGAGAACCAGGGAGGAAGGGTCCGGCCCCTGTAGCACGAGCTAAAGCTCGTGCTACAGGCAGGCGCTCCGTAAGCAGCCAGCGGGGCGACGGTCCCGCCGGCCCGGACGTTTACCAGCCGCTGCCCTGGACATCGCCGCCGGCCGGCGCCACCACCGGTTCTGCTTTGACGAAGGAGAACCAGTGACAAGGGGCCAGGTCATGGCCGGACAGCCAGGCGGCGGAAGGGCCGTCCGTAAGCGTCGGCGCCAGCTGCAAGGCGGTTTGCACCACAGCGGCGACGACGGACTCGGACGGCCCCCCGCGTACCGCAGCCAGCACCGGACCCAACGCTCCAGGGTCGGGGCGTCCGACACCAGGCCGCGCCACGGCGGCCTCCAGACCCCACACGAGTGGCTGTAGCCGCCGATCGGCAGGGCGGAGTCGCCGAGCTGGAGGAGGGCGAGATTCATTCGAGGCTAACTTTTTGGGCGAGCGGCGCGGCGTCAGCCCGCCGTGTTGATCGAAGCACGGCGGGCTGACGCCGCGCCGCTCGCCATTGTGTCAGCGCCTCTTAGAACAGGAAATACCGCTGCGCCAGCGGCAAAACCTTGGCCGGCTCGCACGTCAGCAGCGCGCCGTCGGCCCAGACCCGATACGTGTCGGGATCGACGCGGATGTCCGGCGTCGCCGTGTTCCGCGGCAGGTCCGCCTTGCCGATCTTGCGGCAGCGGTTCACCGCCGCCACGGGCCGCTGCAAGCCGCAGCGCCCCACCACGTCGGCGTCCAGCGCCGCCTGCGAAACGAAAGTCAGGACTGCTCAGCGTCAGCGCCCGGCCGAAGGCGGCGAACATGGGCCGCGGAAAAACGGGCTGCGGCGTCGGAATGCTGGCGTTGGCGTCGCCCATCTGGGCATAGGCGATCAGGCCGCCCTTGAGCACCAGCTCCGGCTTGACGCCGAAAAAGGCCGGCCTCCACAGCACCAGATCGGCCCACTTGCCCGGCTCGACGCTGCCGACCTCGGAGGCGATGCCGTGCGTGATCGCGGGGCCGATCGTGTACTTGGCCACGTAACGCATGGCCCGCTGGTTGTCGTTGCGCGGGCCGTCCCCCGCCAGCGGGCCGAACTGGACCTTCATCTTGTGGGCGGTTTGCCACGTGCGCAGGATCACCTCGCCGATCCGCCCCATCGCCTGCGAGTCCGAGCTGACCATGCTCAGGGCGCCGAGGTCGTGCAGTATGTCCTCCGCCGCAATGGTCTCGGCGCGGATGCGGCTCTCGGCGAAGGCCACGTCCTCGGGGACCGTCCGCGACAGGTGATGGCAGACCATCAGCATGTCGAGGTGTTCGTCGATGGTGTTGACGGTGAACGGGCGCGTGGGGTTGGTGCTGGACGGAAGCACGTTCGGCAGCGCGGCCATGCGCAGGACGTCGGGCGCGTGGCCGCCGCCGGCGCCTTCCGTGTGGTAGGTGTGAATCGTCCGGCCGGCGATGGCCGCGATGGCGTCTTCCACGAAACCCGACTCGTTGAGCGTGTCGGTGTGGATGGCGACCTGCACGTCGAAGCGATCCGCCACGGCGAGGCAGGCGTCGATGGCGACCGGCGTGGTCCCCCAGTCCTCGTGCAGCTTCAGACCGCACGCCCCGGCGCGGACCTGCTCCTCCAGCGGACCCGGCAGACTGCTGTTGCCCTTGCCCAGGAAGCCGAGATTGATCGGGAACCCCTCGGCCGCCTGGAGCATGCGCCGCATGTTCCAGGCGCCGGGCGTGCAGGTGGTGGCGTTGGTCCCCGTGGCCGGGCCGGCACCCCCGCCGAGCAGGGTCGTTAACCCACTCGCCAGGGCCGTCTCAATCAGCTGCGGACAAATGAAGTGGACGTAGCTGTCGATGCCGCCGGCCGTCAGGATCAGGTTCTCGCCGGCGATCACTTCCGTGCCAGGGCCGATCACCAGCTGCGGATCGACGCGGGACTGGATGAGCGGGTTGCCCGCCTTGCCGACGCCGACGCCGACGATCCGCCCGTCGCGGACGCCGACGTCGCCCTTGACGATGCCGGTGTAGTCGAGGACGACGGCGTTGGTGATGACGAGGTCGAGCGCCGGCGCCGTCTGGGGTTCGGGCAGCGGCGACTGACTCTGGCCGTCGCGGATCACCTTCCCTCCGCCGAACTGCACCTCCTCGCCGGGGACCGCGAAGTCCTTCTCGACCTCGATGACCAGCTCGGTGTCGGCCAGGCGGATGCGGTCTCCCGCGGTGGGGCCGTAGTGGCCGGCGTAGGCGGCGCGAGACAGTTTCATGCGGCTTTGCACAATAACCCCCTCCCTGCCCTCCCCCGCGGATGGGGGAGGGGCGGGGTGGGAGCCGGCGTCGCCGAACCCGGCTTGCCGCAAGCGTTCGAGGCTGGCGCAAGGCCGGGTCGTCCAGCGGACCCGAGACCAGGGCGCTGCCGCCGTACACCTGCCGCAGTCCGCCCAGGGCGACGAGGCGAACCGTTTTGATCTCCCCCGGCTCGACGCGCACGGCCGTTCCGGCGGGCAGGTCGAGGCGAATGCCGTAGACCGCGGCCCGGAAACTGCTGGGCAACGCCTCGCTGGCCAGGGTGGTCGTGCTGCTGGCGGTGATCGCGTTCATCCAATTCCGCCCCTCCGGACTCTTCGTCACCAAGGAGCGGAGCTATGAATGAGGCGAATCCGCCCGGTTTGAGCGCCGGGAAGGCGGAGACGGCGGCGGCCGCTCCCGCCTTCCCCATGCGGCCGCCCGTCCCGACGACCACGTTCGCCGTCAACCCTCAGACCCCCACTTCCAAGCTGCTGGGTTGGCTGGGCGTCGGGCTGTTCGTGGCCCTGCTGTTCGCCCCCGGCGTCGTACTCAACGGCGACAAATACTGGTTGCCGCTCTTCACGCGCTACATGGCCCTGGCGCTGTTCGCCATCAGTTTGGATCTCGTTTGGGGCTATTGCGACCTTTTGAGCCTCGGCCACGGGCTGTTCTTCGGCATGGGCGCCTACGTCATCGGCTACTCGCTGAAGCTGCAGACGGCCGCCCTGGAGGCCGGCAAGCCGCTCGTCGCCGCCCCGGACATGGCCATGCCGGACTTCATGGCGTACTGTCGGCTGGACGCCGTCCTCTCCTGGATCGCGCCGCTCATCAACATTTACGTGGCGATTCCGCTGGCGATCCTGTTGCCGACGGCCGCGGCCGCGGCCGTCGGTTTCATAACGTTCCGCCGCCGCATCAAGGGCGTCTACTTCGCGCTCATCACCCAGGCCCTCGTGCTGGCCGCGTACACCTTCGTCGTCAACCAGCAGCCCTACACGGGCGGCGTGGTCGGCATGACGCGGCTCGCCAAGCTGGAGATGTTCGGCGTCCGCTTCCACATGAGTTCCCTGTACTATCTGGTCGTCTCCGTCCTGTCGGTCTGCTTCGTCGGCAGCCTCATCCTGACGCGCAGCAAGTTCGGCAAAATCCTCACCGCCATTCGAGACAGCGAATACCGCAGCCGGCACCCGGCGGAGGGGTGTGATGATGGACGCACGGCCCGATATTACCGTGGATGAGATCCTCAAAGTCGATAACATGACGGTCGCCTTCGGGGAATTCAAAGCGCTCGAGGAGCTGCCCTTTTCGATGACTCGCGGCGAACTGCGGGTCGTCATCGGACCCAACGGCGCCGGCAAGACGACGCTCCTGGACGTGATCACCGGCAAGACGCGGCCGCGCTCCGACCAGGTCTGATTCCAGCCGGCGGGCCGCCTGCCGATGGACGTCACGCGCCTGCCGGTGCAGAAAATCGCCCGGCTGGGCGTGGGCCGCAAATTTCAGACTCCCAACGTCTTCAAAGACCTGACCGTTGTGGACAACCTGCTCCTGGCCCTGAAGTTCGGGCGCGGCGTCCTGTCCACCCTGGCCGCGTCGTTCCGGCAGGACGGCCGGGTGCGGATCGAGGAAATCCTGCACACGATCGGCCTGGGGCCGAAGGCGTTCCGCAAGGCGGGGCCTGGCGCACGGCGAAAAGCAATGGCTTGAAATCGGCATGATTATGGCTCAGGGATCGGAGCTGCTCCTGATCGACGAACCCGTGGCCGGCATCGGCTACGTGCCGCAGGGCCGCGAGATCTTCCCGCAACTGACGGTGCTGGAAAACCTCAAGATCGGCCTGATGGCCAACCCGCGCCGGCCCCGGACGGCGCCCAACAAAGTATTTGAATATTTTCCGATGCTGGGAACGATGCTGGAACGCAAGGGCGGCTTTCTCAGCGGCGGTCAGCAGCAGCAGTTGGCCATCGCCCGCGCCCTCGTCGCGGAGCCGTCGCCGCTCATCCTCGACGAGCCGACGGAGGGGATTCAGCCCTCGATCATCTCGCTCATTGGCCAGGTGCTCGCCACGCTCAAGAAGCAGGCCAACGTCGCCGTGTTGCTCGTCGAGCAGTATCTCGAATTCGCCCTCAAGCTGGCGGATCGCTATTACGTCATGGAGAAGGGCGCGATCGTCATGCACGGCAAGGCCGCGGAGATCGACAAGGAAGCGGTCAAACCCTATCTTGCCTTCTGAGAATTCGCGTGGCGCCGAAAACCCCGTCGGGCGGCCGGGACGCGAAGGGCGCCAAGCGGATCATCCTTCGGAACTGCGTCGAGGCGCTGGAACTGCGCCCGCAGGTCAGCGGCCTTGCCGCGCCGGCCGACGGCGCCGAGCGGCTGGCGTCGCTCTGGTCAAGATTCCTCGCAACCTCCGGCCGGCCCGAAGAACGCCTCCGGGTCGGCGAGGTCGCCTTCCACTTGAACGCCGAGCAGTGCGTACGCGTCTACGATGCGGCGGATCTGGTCCTTCATGGTCTTCGGATGGGCGGGCTGGCGGTTCGGCTGCCCCGCGGCGGTGCGGTAGTGGGCGGCGGCCGCGTCCCAACGGCCGAGCAGCAGCGCCGCTTCCCCCCTGGTCGCCGGAATCCAGATGTTGTCGTCGTTCAGCTTCTCCTTCCAGTCCGCCGACGCCTGCACGAGTTCCTCGGCCAGGCGGCGCGACGACGCCAGCAGGTCGTCCCGTTCCGCAGGGCGTTTCAGGTCGGCCGCCAGCGCCGCCCGCAGCAGCAGCAGCGTGGCCAGGTTGACGCCGGGAAACCCGTTTCGGTTCAGCAGGTACGCCTGCTCATAGCGCATGCACGCCTCCCGGTAGGCCCGGTCGGCCTCCGCGAACGCCGATTCCCGTTGGGGACGGCCGGGCGGGAATGGCGTTCCTTGCAGGCGCAGCTCGTCGCCGCGGGCCTTGTGGCAGCGGCCCCACAGCGAGAGCATGTCCTCGTCCATCATGCCGCGGAAGCGTTCGCCGATCTCGGCCAAAAGCCGCAGCGCCTGGTCGCGCTTCGCCCGGTCTTTCAGCACGCTGTATACCTGCTCGTACCACACCGGCAGGACGTGCGGATAGCGTTTCACCAGCTCGTCGAGGAGCGTCCGGGCCTGGTCGTGCTTTTCCGGCTCGGCGCTTCGGTTCCAGGCCCAGGCGATTTGCAGCGGCTCGTGGTAGCTCGGATAACGCCGGTCGAGAACTTCCTTCAGGTCGTCGGATGGCATAGAGTGCCTTTGGGATAGAATTACATTTGAGAGAGTCGTCGCCCATAGAGGAAGCGCACCGCGGCCACCCCGCCCGACACGAACGTCGCGAGGCGTTCCTGGAGCGACTGGTTTTCAAAGCGAACGGCGTGGACGGCGTAGCAGGCGAGGAGGAAGTGGTACTCTTCCATCCAGTCGCCCGGCCGGTCGGCCCCGAGGTGGCGCCCGGCCAGGCGGCGGAGCGACAGGAGCAGGTTGCGGAGTCGGTCGCAGGGCGTGGCACCGCCGGGGGCCGGCCAGCCGCCGTCGTCGCGGCGCCGCTCCGTCTGTTCTCCCAACTCTTGCTCCAGGGCCTGCACGGCGACGACGTATTGCCGGCGCGGCTCCTGGTCCTTGAAAACGTGCGGGTAGGCCCGGATCTTCAACTCGGTCTCCAGCTTGACGAAGTCCCACCCCACGAGGTTGTCGATGGCCATGTGTTCGTAGTCGAACAGGGCCGGCCAGACGACGACGTCCTCGTCCTTTTGCACGCCGACCAGGACGTTGCGGCCGTGCAGGTCGCCGTGGGCCGGCCCGCGGAGCATCCGCGGCAGCCATCGCTGCGCCGGCGTCCCCGCTTCCAGCTCCGCCAGCACGTAGCGGAAGAAGTCCACTGGATCGATGAAGCGGAGCGGATCGCGCGGCAAGACGGCGTTGACCAGTCGCCGGACCTCGGCGGCCGAAGGACGGCTTTCCCACGCGGCGAACGATTCGGCGAGCGAACGGTGTTTGCCCGTGCCGCGGTCCCAGTTCAGCTCGACGGCCTTGCCGGCCGGGTCCCTGGCGCTGGCGCCGTGGTAGAGGACGCCGCCCAGGCGGTCGAACAGCTCGCCCAGCACGCCGGCGACCGAGGCCGGATCGACAGCGCCGAAGCGGACGGCGGAGAGGAACGCTTCTTCGAGCGGCATCTGACGTTCGGTGTCGATGTAGGTCCCGGCGTCCTGGTAGACGAGGGCGACGAGGTGGTGCGGCGCCTCCGGTTGGCAGCGCGGCTCCTGGGTCATGAACACGCGATCGACGGAGAAGGCGGGCGGACGGCATTCCATCCAGGCGTTGCATTCGCTTCGCAGGCGTTCCTCGTCGGCGAGCTTGACGATGAAGGTCCGGGGCTGCGGTTCGCCGACATCGATGAGGAGGATATATTGGCCGGGACGGACGCGGTAGCCGAGATAGAGGTCGAGGACGACGAGGCGCCCGACGTCGTGGAAGGCGACGGCCAGGCGGGCGTCGATGTCGGCGGTGCGCACCGGGCCGGACGCATCGGCGACGCCGGCCCGCAGGAGGGCGGAGTGGAGGCGGCGCTCGGCGCGGTGCGTCCAGACGACGGCGGGGGGCATGGGGGCGGTCTCCGGTCAGGAGGGCGGGGGCGGAAACGATCACTCCTCCTTCGACAGCCGGCCAGTCTCGATGAGGACGTACTCGACGGTGGCGCTGACGGCCCGGCCGTCGGCGGCGCGGAGGGCGCGGATCTCGCGCTCGGAGAGCCAGACGTTGTCGGGGTCGGCGGCGACGCGGTCGCGGGCCTCGTCGTGCAGCAGATCGACGGCGAACGCTTCCTGCGTGTAGACCGTCGTCTCGCCGTTGCGGCGCGATTCGGCGACGTATTCGAGGCGCCTCTCCGGCTCCGGGGCCACGCGGAAATCGGCGCCGGGGACGAGGCCCAGCTCTTCGGCCACCTCGCGGGCGCAGCATTCGCGGAACAACTCGTCGTCGTGCTTGTGGCCGCCGACGAGGTTGAGGGCGCGCCAGCCCGCATTCCAGTTAGTCAGCCACTCCTCGCCGCCTCCGGGGCCGCGGCGGCGAATGAGCGCGAAGGCGCCGACGGAAGTACGCATGGGCCCCTCCGATCATATCCCAGGCACGGCGGCTCGCACGGTCGGCAACAATGGCGGCAGGGTCGGCGACTGCGGGACGGGCGGATTCGCTCCTTGATCGTCGCTCAGCCAGTGCCAGCGGCGGCCGGCGCGCTTCAGGGCGGTTTCCAGCGCGTTGCCGGGTTGCGTCAGGTCCACGCCCGGCAGTTCCGTCGCGCAGACGTGAAAGCGATATATCCGGTCGCACTGGTAGCGATTGCTGTAATGTACATCGGGGCACCTCGGCCTTCCACGTGCAGACGGCGTCGCCGCGGTAGCCCAGGTCGGATCGGACGGCCCGGCGGGCCACGGTGTCGGGCTTGAACTCGGAGCGGACGCGCGCCGCCGGGAAGAAGAAGCCGCCGTAGCTGCCTTTCCAGACCAGCAGGTACTCGGGACCGGTCTTGCCGTTACGGACGACGACCGCCAGGGCCGCCTCCTGCGTCTCGACGACGTGGCGCGCGATCTCCTTGGTGGACCAGGTGACGTCGGGCCGCGTCCGCAGGGTCGCGTAGTCCTCGAAGACCGGCGGCGCCCTGCCCGGCGTCTTCGCCGCCAGCGTCAGCGGCTGGCCAGGATCGACGGCCACAGCCCAGTACTCGTACAGTGTGTCCTCGCCCGACCGGCCGGAGACGCCGAAGCAGCCGAGGTAATCGGTCTCATCGGCTACGGCCGAGGGCAGCTTCACGCCGAGGTCGTCTTCCAGGGCGGTGATCGCCGCGCACTGCGGCGGCTCGGCGTCCGGGTCGAAGTCCCGCATGGGGAAGGCGTAGCCGTTCCAGCGCTGGTTGTACGCCAGCAAGAACCGCTGCGGCGACCCCGCCGGATCCGCAATGATCGCCGCGGCAACTTGGACTTGACGCATGTTCTTTATCCTTTCATCATTGGTGGGGAGCGTGGGTCAGTCATCGGGACCGACGACTTCCCCGCCGTCCCGCGTGATCGCGGCGCGCAGGGTGCTTTCCTTGATATCCTGCCTGATAAAGCGAACGGACCCATCAACCAGCCCCACCATGAACCCACCGGGGGAGTGACCACCGAGCGGCGGTAGGGGCTTTGTGGGATCGTAAACCAACTCGTCGGGCTTGGTCCACGGCACGGCCTCGGCCGCCTCGACGACGAGGATGGTATCTGATTGCCCGTCTGGAAACCCTGCCGGGAGCGGTACGCCCTGCCCATTCTCGCCGCCCATGAAGGCGGGCGCGGGGTGGACGAACGGGTTTTCCCGAGGGCTGACGAATACCCGGTAATAGGTGTAGCCCTGCGTTTGGTCACCGGCGACCGGGCAGGCGTACACTTTTGGCATGTGGGCCAGCATCTGGATGTTGTGGGGTCCGTCCCAAGGCTCGTCCATCCGGTACTGGTCGAACAGCTTCGTTTCATCCAGAAAGGGGAGGAGCCGGACGCGCCAGCTGACGGGATAACCGACCTGTCCCGTCTTCGGGTCTTTCCACCGCGCTTCGGCAGGCGGCAAGCCGTGCTCGCTGTCATTGTAGGAGTGCATCATCAAGGCGATCCATTTCAGGTCGTTTGCTTCCGTGATGCGTTCCCCGGCCGCGAGAACGCGCCAGACGGCAGGCAGTGACAGGACGCCTGCCCCCCAGCAGAATGCGAACGCCAAGAAAGTGTAGGAGCGGACGCGCTCCCTCTTGCTCGAGTCGATCAAGTATTGCGAGATCAACTTCCACTCGATCACTCCGACGGCAAAAGCGGGAATTTGCCATAACAGAGAAAGAAAAGCACCGTATCCCGGATCGTGCTCGCCTGGGGGTATCACGACATAACAGATCGCTTGATAAGCCACGGCAATGACGAAGCCTAGCAGGAATCCCAGCACCACCTCACCGACTCCCCCCCGATCCCCGATGGCGCACCCTCCGGACTCCCCGGCGACTGCACCAAAGGCAGGGCTTCCGGTTTCACCGCGGCGACGCCGGCGGGCAGTTCGGCCGCGAAGCCCCAGACGCTGTCTTTGAACGCCGTCCTTCCCACGCCTGACGCATCCCAGATCGCCACGCGGATCGAATGGTATATTGTCGGGTCGAGCCAGTCAAACGCCTTCCCGATCCGCTCCTGCCACGCATCGCGGCTGAACGAGGAGTCGCCGACGAACAGAAGTCGCTTCAAACCGAGACAACGGCAGCAGAGTTCAATTTCCTCCAAAACGAACGTGGTAAGGTCGGTTGCATCGATGATTGCACAGCGGGCGTCCCCGAGGGAGCGCCAGAGCCGCGCTTTCCAGTCAGCGCCGGCCTCCAGGTTCATGAACTTCGGTGTGCAGCACCGGATGGCGAAGAAAGCCGCGTGCAAGTAGCGGATCACCGCGGGCCATCGCCTCCGCGGGTCGCGGATACCCGACAGGCGGAATCGGGCCCGAGCGCGGCCTGCGCAGCCTTGCGAATGGGCCATGTCGCGGAGTCGTTCCGGAACGAGCGGAGGTAGAAGGCGTTAACGGCGCACCCCGGCAGGATGCTCCATAGCCAAAACGTGAACGGCAGCGCCGCGGCCAAACCGATGCACAAGCCAAAGCCGTACGCGGCCATACCGATCCACAAGCCAAAGCCGTACAGGGAAGGCGTCTTGATCCCACCAAATTGGGAGATTGCCACTATTACGACACACGCCACCTGCAATATGAGAAAGAATGCGAGGAAATGTCTGTACGCGCGAAGCGGGTCGCCGAGCGGCTGCGGCAGGCGAGTTGGACACTCTGTCGCCATGGACGATTCCTCCGCAAGGACCGGGATTGCACCGCCTCCAAACCGGCCCATTCTACCCCAAAGATCCGTCGTCCACCTCCAAAAATCCGCTCCGATTGCAGGCCGCGCAAGGTTACCGCGCAGGAACCCACGTGTCCCACGAGCGGGTAAAAATCCACAAACTTCGCTTTCGTTCCAGGACGATGGCCGGGCGTCCATGGCAGCCTGCGGGTCGCCAACAGCTGTCTTTTCAATCATCGTTGCTCGGTTGAAACCCTGGCGAGCAGGGGGCTGACGCCCCCCGCTCGCCAGGGTTTCAACCGAGCAAATCATCGTCATAAGGAAACTTCTACCAATTCATTCGCCGCGCGGACCACACTGCCACGGATTATGGTGGTAAGACCCGCAGCCGATTTCGGCGTTCGCCCTCGGACACCTTGGAAACATTGCATGAAGGAAGGACCCCTAGCATGGCAGACCCTGCCCGCGGCTGGCGAAGCTTGTATCGTAAGGGGCAGGACCGACGCACCGGAGCGCACGTCGCACCCTCCGGTCCCGCCGAACCAACTCGCGAGCCTCCGCATGGACCCCACCGCTCTCCTTCCCGCCCCGACCGCCGCCGCCGTCCTCGAACGGCTCGCCGCCCAGGACGCGCCAGTCCTCAGCCTCCTCGCCCTCTGCCGCACGCCGCCGTTCCAGACACGTCTGGGCGGAAGGGCCGGAGCTGTACCGCCGCTTCGCCCGCCTCCTTCTCAAGCAGGGCCATCCCAGCCTCGCCCTCGAAGTCGCCGCCCGCGGCGTGGCCGAGCGGCATCCCGACGACCCCGACCTCCTCTACTGCCGCGCCCTCGCCCTGGCCCGCTGCGGCAACCCCACCCGCGCCGCGCTGTTCGTCCAGGCCCTGCTCCGGCTGCCCGACCTGCCGCCCGCCCTCCGCAGCGACGCCCTCAGCCTGGCCGGACGCACCCGCAAGGACGTCGCCGCGCGCACCGCCGGCCCGGACGCCCGCACCGCCCGGTTCCGCGAAGCCTTCGCCTTCTACCAGCAGGCCTACGAACTCAGCGGCGATCCCTTTCCCGGCATCAACGCCGCCACCCTCGCCCTGCTCGCCGGCGAACCGGAAGCCGTCCCGCACCCTCGCCGCCAGCGTCCGGGACGCCGTACACGCGGCCCTCGACCGGCCCGATGCGGACGCCAACGACTACTGGCTGCCGGCCACCCTCGGCGAAGCGTGCTTGCTGCTGGGCAACGACGGCGCCGCCCGCGACAACTACGCCCGCGCAGTGCGCCTGGCCCGCGCGGCCCACGCCGACGGCGACGTGGCCTCGATGCGCCGCCAGCTCCGCGTGCTTGGCGGCCGGCTGTCCCTCCGCGACGACCTGCTGCGCCTGTTCCAGCATCGGTCCCGTCGTCGTCTTCGCCGGCCACGCCATCGACCGTCCCGGCGCCCCGTTCCGCTTCCCCGCCGACGCCGCCCTGGAAGCGGCCGTCCGCGACGCCATCCGCAAGGAGCTGGACGCCCTCGACGGCGCCATCGGCTATTGCAGTCCCGCGTGCGGCAGCGATCTGCTGTTCGCGGAGCTGATGCGCGACCGCGGCGGCGAGCTGCACCTCGTATTGCCCTTCGCGGAGGAGGAATTTTGCACGGAACGGCTCACCTACGGCGGCCTGCCGGCGCTGGAGCCATGGCGGCGGCGCTATGCGGAGCTGCGCGGCGATCCGCACGTCGTCCGTCACTTCGCCACCACGGAGGAGTTCCTCAACGACCAGGTGCTGTACGACTTCGCCGGCGGCTTCATGCAGGGCCTGGCCCTGACGCGCGCGGCCCAGGTCGGAGGCCGAGGCCGTCGCCCTGGTCGGTGCGCGACCCGGTGCAGCCGTCCGGCCCGAGCGGCCTGGCCGCGTTCCTCGACAACTGGCGGCGAACTGGCCGCGAGCCGCGCGTCATCGACCTCGCGGCGATCCGCGCCGGCGTGCCGCCTGACCGCGCCGCCGTGCCATGAGCGGCCAGCCGCCCCTTCCCCTCCGCCGGCCTCGCACCGGCCGGGGCGAACCGTGCGCGCGATGCTCTTCGCCGACGTGGCCGGCTTCAGCGGCCTGCCGGAGCCGCACCTGCCCGCGTTCTTCATCGAGTTCCTGGCCCTGGTCGAGCAGCAGCTGAAGACCACGCCGACGCTGTTCCGGAACACCTGGGGCGACGGCCTGTACATCGTCTTCCCGGACGTGGTCGGCTGCGCCGACTTCGCCCTGCGTCTGCTCCGCCGGCTGGAGGGTTTCGACTTCGCCGGCGTTCGGGCTTCGACTGCCGGAGGACAAGAAGCCGGGCGTGCGCATCGGCCTGCACACCGGGCCGGTCTTCGAGGGCTTACGACGCGATCATCGGCCGCAACAACTACTTCGGCAGCCACGTCAGCCGGGCGGCCCGCATCGAGCCGGTGACGGCGCCGGGCTGCGCCTTCGCCAGCGAGCAGTTCGCCGCCGCCCTGGCCCTGGCGCCCGGCCACGACTTCGTCTGCGAATACCTGGGCATGCAGCCGCTGGCCAAGGACTACGACGTCTGTCCGCTTTATCGCCTGACGACCGGCGAGCATTACGCCCCGACATGAAGACATCCAAACGGCGCCTGTGTGGGAAACCCATTCATGCAATACGTGCCGAAACCCATCGACACCACGCAAGTCGTATTGCCGGACGAGCTGCTGGCGCTTGTGGAGCGGCTGGCCGAGAACACCCACGACACGTCGGCGCAGCGGCGCCTGGCCGAGGGCTGGACCTACGGGCCGCTCCGCGACGACGAGCGCAAGCAGCACCCCGGCCTGGTGCCGTATGCGGAGTTGTCGGAGGGGGAAAAGGAATACGACCGGGCGACGGCGATGCAGACGTTGAAGGCGGTGGCGGCATTGGGATACCGCATCGTGCGGGAGTCCTCGGGCCGGTCGTGAACGCGGTCGGCGGCTGACCCGATTTGGAGGATGCCCACACCTAGGCGACAGGAGTTGGCATGGCGAAACGCAAGCCGGGCATCGCGCCTCGCGTTTTCATCAGCCACAGCCACCGGGACGACGAACTGGTCCGCGACCTGGCGCGGCGGCTCCACGGCGCGGGTCTCATACCGGTAGTGGATTGGACCGCCCTTCCCGTCGGCAAGGACTGGAAAAAGACGGTGCGCGAGCAAATCCGTGGGGCGGACGCGATGCTGATCCTCGTAACGCCGGCGATCCAGAGTTCCGCCTGGATGATGGCGGAGCTTGGGATGGCGGAGGGATTTGAACGCATCATTCTCCCTGTAACGGTGGGGCTGAAACCAAGCGACCTCCCGGCCCCATTGCAGACGTACCACACCGCTCCCTTTGATGAAGTGGGCGCCGCCATCAACCGGCTCTCCAAAAAGTTGACGGCCGGCGCGACCGATTGAACATCGGTTCTTGTCTGGAGCGACCTAATTCCGGGAAATGGATCCCCATCCCATCAGCCCGTCCCTGCCTCATTCGGCCGCCCGCGCCTCCGCGGCCGCCTCGCGCAGCAGGTCGGCGAACAGCACGACCTGGGGCGTCAGGTCGGGCCGCGGCGGGGAAGTCGATCAGCCGGACGAACGTCTCCAGCAGCTCAAAACTCAGACGGCTGCTCCGCGGCATGAATGATCCACCTGTTCCACGTTCTCGTCGGCGACTGCTTGTGCAGCGGGCTAGTTTCCGCCGGCAGAGGAGGGCAACCACTGGCGCTCACGTGGGCGGCAGCCCCTCCAGGTGCAGCAGGTACACTTCCGTTCCCGAGTTCCCGGCCCAGGTGCTGCCGTCTTGAGAAGTGATGTCATTCGGGCTGACCGGGAACCACGCCACAGCGCGATCACCCGAGCGGAAAATCGTTTCCCCACCGAACGCGCGAGCGTGCATGCCGTGTGTTTGTTCCCCGTAGGAAGTGTCTTTGCGTAAATCCCGCCCGTGAACGAGCTGACAACCGCTAACAGCATCCCAGCAAACTCCATAGCAGCCGTACCCCTCGTACTCAACGACACTACGCAACTGCCTACCATCCGGCGACCACGACAGCGCCCCACTCCCACACCCGGTGAAGCAGGCGAGCTCGCGGCCGCTCTCCGCATCCCACACACGCACCGTGTTGTCCTCCGACCAGCTCGCCAGCGTCCGGCCGTCCGGCGACCACGACAGCGTCATCACCCGGTCCTCACGCGCGGTGAAGCAGGCGAACTCGCGGCCGCTCTCCGCATCCCACAGACGCACCGTGTGGTCATGCGACCCGCTCGCCAGCGTCCGGCCGTCCGGAGACCACGAGAGCGAGCTCACCTTGTGCTTATGCCCGGCGAGGCAAGCGAGTTCGCGGCCGCCGTCGGCCGCCCACAGACGCACCGTGTAGTCCTCCGACCCGCTCGCCAGCGTCCGGCCGTCCGGAGACCACGAGAGCGTCGTAACCACCTCTTCATGCCCGGCAAGGCAGGGGCGAGTACGCGGCCGCTCTCGGCCTCCCACAAACGCGCCGTCTTGTCAGCCGACCCGCTCGCCAGCGTCCGCCCGTTCGGCGACCATGACAGCGTCATCACCGCGTCCTCATGCTCGGCGAGGCAAGCGAGTTCGCGGCCGCCGTCCACTTCCCATAAGCGCACCGTCTTGTCCCACGACCCGCTCGCCAGTGTCCGCCCATCCCGCGAATAGGCCACGACGTTCACGGCTCCCTCATGCCCGGCGAGGCAGGCGAGTTCGCGACCACTCTCGGCCTCCCACAAACGCACCG
Source organism: uncultured Planctomycetaceae bacterium (assembly GCA_963771935.1). Taxonomy (GTDB): domain Bacteria; phylum Planctomycetota; class Planctomycetia; order Gemmatales; family Gemmataceae; genus UBA4732. Next base: position 1,177,104 of record CAVYVK010000003.1, read on the forward strand.
TCTTGTCATCCGACCCGCTCGCCAGCGTCCTCCCGTCCGGAGACCACGACAGCGTGGTCACCAGGTCCGTATGCCCCGCGAGGCAGGCGAGTTCGCGGCCGCTCTCGGCCTCCCACAGGCGCACCGTCTCATCATGCGACCCGCTCGCCAGCGTCCTCCCGTCCGGAGACCACGACAGCGCCACTACCACCTTGTTATGCCCGGTGAGGCAGGCGAGTTCGCGGCCGCCGTCCGCCGACCACAGACGCACCGTCTTGTCAAGCGACCCACTCGCCAGCGTCCGGCCGTCCGGCGAATAGGCTACAACGTCCAGCCCGCTCTCATGCCCGGTGCAGATGGCGCGCAACGCACCACCCAATGGCGCGCCCGGCGGCGCAAGGAGCGCACCCAGACAAACGAGCCTGCTTTCGTTTTGCTCGTAAGCCACGCTGCCAGCCATTCGCACAGCTTCGGGCCGGGACGAGCCCACGGCGGTCCTTCCGGTCCCCAACCTCCTTTGGGTGGGTCGTAGTGCCGGGCAGCCTCCGCGCAGTCGTACCACCATGCGGAGTTCCATAGGCACTGAAACAGCGTGGTCGGATGACGGGTGAGAAAGGGCAAATCGCGGCGGAGCGCTTCGCCAATGAGACGCAACCGCAGTAGGTCGGGGTGTTCTTCCGGCAACCCCTCCCTGGCGGTCGCGCGGGCCAGATCATCCGCCAGGGCGTGGACCTGGCCCGCTTCCGTCTTCGCTTCGAGGTAGTGCGGATCGAAGAGCAAGCGGGCCAAGTCGTCCCAGCGCTGGACCGCGTGCAGATGCGTCGGCAGATGGGCGACGAGGTACGGCGACCATTTCGCCCGGCCCCCGGCGTATTCGCGCCAACCCCACTCCGCAAGTTGACGATGTCCCTTCGCCGGATAAATCGAGAAGTCGGCGCCCCGGCGTTCGTCGTCGGTCAACCAGTCGGCGATCGACTTGTGATAGAAGGCGTACAGCGGATCGGCGCCGCGTTCCGCCCGCTGGAAGAACTGGCTTAATAGCCGGCGCAGTTTCGGCAACGTCTCTTCGCGATCCAGCCCCGTGGCGGCGGCGATCTGGCTTTCGCGCAACGGTTCCGCCGCCGCGACCATCACTTCCAGCACCCGGCGCACTCCGGCAAAGTCGGCTTCCGTCGGGAAGTGCCGCTCGAAGAAGTCCAGATAACGGCCGCCCAACCCCGGCGACAGCCGATCCAACTCGTCCAGCCGAAGATGGCCGGCTGCGACGTCGTCGAGCGTTAGGACCACGTAGAGGAAGTTGCCCGCGCTCTTGTCTTGCAGCGTGGCAACGACTCGCTCCGAGGCGGAGGGGAAACGGCGCAGGCGGGCGCGAATGTACCCTGCGACATCCGCACGATTGTCCACGGCCCCAGCATCGAGCGGCTCAAACCGCAAGCCGTGGAGTCGCTCCACGACCGCCGGCTCGTTGCGGGCCGTGGCGATGAGGCGTAGCCACGGCGGCATCTGCCTCAAGCCCTGGCTCAACACGCCGACGATGTTCGGCGCCGTCCCACTCCAGCGCCTCGTCGAGCGCGTCCACTACCAGATAGCGAATGTCGGTCTTTGGATGGTCGATCCGGCCCAGCGGCGTAAGCACTCCCTTGGTCCACGCGGCGCCGGGATCGCGTTCGGCCTCGGTCAGCCGTTCCAGGACGGCGGGGTCGTCGAGTTTGGCACGGTAGGCCGGGAAATGGGCCGCCAGCTGCGCCGCCAACGTCTGCACCATCCGACCGGGGTTGAGCGTGATATGTTCGTTGTGCTGGCAGAAGAAATAGCCGGCGACGCGCCCTTCGGGGTTGTCCTCGATCCACTTCGCGGCGACCGCCGACTTGCCGATGCCGGGATCGCCCAGGATCAGCAGCGATTGCGTCGTCCCGGAGTCGCGCCAGGCGTCGATGCGGCGAAAGAGCCACTGCCGGCCGAAAAACCCCTCGGTCTTGTCGCGGATCACGCCCCAAAAATCGAGCGGCTTCAGGCCGGCGTACCACGCCCGGTAGCGGACCTTCCCTTCGAGGGCGTCTTCCAGGGCGGAGCGCAGCTTGTCGAGCGCCCTGGCGTACTTGGCCGCCTCCTGCGGGCTGTCCGTCATATCGACGTAGTCCAACCCTTGCAGCAGCAAGGGCGGCGAACAGGCGACGGCCATGACCGGCACGATGCGTCCGTGCCCCTTGACGGAGTCGGCCATGCTCAGCTCGCGGCAGCAAATGCTGTCGCGGCGATCCTTGCTGTCCGGATCATCGGCCCGCCGGGTGGAGTGCGGCCCCATGAAGGCGACCACGACGTCCGCCCAGCGGATGCCGTCTTCGATTTCGGCGGCGAAGGCGTCTCCGCCGGAAATGCGATCCCTGTCGTGCCAGATTTCGTAGCCGTCGGCGGCGAGATCCTCCTTGACGTGCAGCAGCAGGAGCAAGTTGTCCTGCCAGCCGTAGCTGAAGAAGAGCCGCGTTTTGCGCGTGGAGGGAGCGGACATGGGCATTCTCGCGGGATTCCGAGACGAACAGCGCACTGCCAATGGTACACGCCGCGAGTCGGGGCCGCAATCCGGCGCCGGGAACGTGGGAATGCACATCGTCCCGGCTGAGTTCAAGCTGGTGCGAAATCCCGCAGGGCGTCATCGGGCCGACCGGGCCTTCCGTCGCACCAGCATTTGATGGACCGCGAACAGAAGGACCGCCACGACCGGCCAGCCGACCCACGGCGCCATCGCCTGCCAGCCCGGAGGACGACCCGCGGCCTCTGCTTCAAATTCCACCTGCGCTTGTCCTCGATCACCCAGCACGGTCGCCTCGATTTCCCACCAACCGGATTCCGGCAACTCCAATAGCGCGGATCGGAACAGCTTGTTCGTCGCCGCCTCGGCCGTGGCCGGTTGGCGGACGGCCTGGTCGGGCCGGCCGCGCGGCGCCGCCCGAACCGTCACGCGCACGCCGGCGGCCGGCTCGCCCGTGTCCGCGTCCTGCACGAATACGCTTACGTCCACCGGCCCGGCGCAGCGGCGCCGGGGCTGTGAAGATCGTGACCTGATAGCCGCCCACCCGCTGCGACAGGCGCAGGATCCCGCCGTCCGCCCGGAGCAAGGATGAAGGATGAAGGATGATGGATGAGAAGAGCAATACTCCGAGGATCGCGGGAGTCTTTTTCATGGGTGATTCATCCTTCCTCCTTCACGACACGCCCCGCATCTGCATGGGTTGAAGGACGATCCACACGCCCGCGGCGAACAGGACGACCATCAGGACGGCCCACGGTGAGAACGCCTTCAGGGTCTGCGGGAGCCGATGCGCCTGCGACTGCGCGATGCGGTAGGCCGCGTAGAGCGAGAGCAACAGTCCGATATCGAGACAAAGGATCTCAAGCCGGGGCAACCAGTCGGCGACGGGGCGACAGCAGGAGGCGACCCACTCCGGATGTCCAAGCCCCGTCCACCCCATATCGAGCAGGAAGCGCTGCGTCACGGGGACAGCCGTGTCGTAACTGGTCAGGAAGTGATAGCTGTAGTGCGCCAGCCACATGCTGAACCCCAGCGGCACGAGCGCGTACGAGAAGCGGGTCGCCATCGCCAGTAGGGGCGGGGTTACCCCGCCCCTACTCATCGACCACCCCCACTGGCGGCTCAGGACGGCCGCCGCCCCCACCGCCAGGACCGGCAGAACGACCAGGACAGCCGCGTAGAACAGGCTCACCGCCAGCAGAGGAGACCGCTGTCCCAGAAGGGACGAGAAACGGGCCTGCCACTCCACCACTGGGCCGACCATGCCGGCGGCGTTGGCGAACGCCCCGAACACCAAGACCAGGACGAGCGCCGCCAGGTCCGGACGCGAGCCGAATCGGCCGACGCCAGAGCGGATGGGATCGCGCGACAGATCGCTCATCGGTGCGCCGGCCAGCACGCCGATGTTGTCGTGGGGGCAGGCGTGGATGCAATCGAGACAAAAGGTACAGTCCATGTTGCCGACTTTGCGCGGCTGGAACAGGTGCATCTCGCAGCCGGGAACGCCGTCGCGTCCGCGGATGCAGTCCCTGGTCCGGCAGGTCGCGCACACGCCCGGATCGCGGACCCGCACTTCCAGCGGCGACGCCAACGACTGCACGAAGTTGAACTGGCCGATGGGGCAGAGGTACTTGCAAAAGGCGCCGCCGCGGAAGAGGCCGTCCACGACGAATGCGGCCGCGAAGTAGCCGACCGCGATCCACGCCGTCCACCAGGGGCTGTCCCAGAGCGAGAACGCCTCGTAGGCCCAGAGGAATAGCCCCAGCAGGACGACCGCAGGCCACTTGCTCCGCAGCCGGCGCGGCCAGTTCCACCCTTGCGGCAGCCAGCGGCGGGCGAGCGTCCGCGGCAGCGTGAACGGGCAGGCCATGCAGAACAGGTTGCCCGCCGCCAGCAGGCCCAGCACCACGAGGCCGCGCCAGTGAATCCACGGCAGGACGCCGGCGAGGTTCATGGCGCCGACCTGCGGCCCGCGCAGCCCGTCCAGGATGACGACGCCGGCCAGGAGCGCCAGCGGCAGCTGCAGGGCGAGGCGCGCGTGCCGCCAGCGCAGGAAGCGGCCCAGCAACGGGACGCGGAGCAGGTCAAAACCCGACGAGACAGCGGGACGCCGTGACGGCGCCAAGGGCAGCGGAATCCGCGCCGGGGTGCCATGCTTTCGCGGCTCGTCGGCGACTCCTTCTGCCCCCCCGACTTCATGGGCCGCGAAAGCATGTCGTCCCCGACCTCATGCTTTCGCGGCCCGGCAAGTCCCGGAAGGCCCATCCCGGTCCCCGAAGGCCGCGAAAGCATGGCACCCACCTGCTTCCCTCGACTCCCGATTCCCCGTGCGCGCGCGGACGACCGGCCGAACAGGAATTCGACGCCGATCCAGAACAGGGGCAGGAGAAAGGCCGCCGACCCCGGACCCACATCAGGACGCCGGCCGCCGACTGGTCGGCCAGCGCGGACTGCCCGGCCAGGCGCGGGACCGTCGTGTAGTAGGGATACAGCACGTGATCGGAGAACGTCAGGAGGGCCGACAGGATGGTGTTCTGCAAGTCCGCCAAGATCAGATAGGGGAACAGCAGCCCCAGGGGCCAGCGCGGACGGGCCGGATAGGGACGGACGACGGGATACCAGAACACCAGGCCGGCGCCGAGGAAGCACACATGCTGCACGTAGTGCCACACCGGCGAGCGCAGGGCAAGCTCGTACAGCGCGGGGACGTGCCAGCCCCACGACGCGGCGGTGAAGACGACCAGCGCCGCCGCCGGGTGCGTGAGCCGGCCAAACAGGGTGCGAAGAAAAGCGGACCGGAAAAGGGGCGCGACCCAGTAGGTGCGGATCGGGCGCGGCAGGCCGCGGAGGAGCGGCAGCAGAGGCGCGCCCAGCCAGAGGAGCGGCGGCGCGGCCATGAGGAGCAGCAGGTGCTGCGCCATGTGGACTTGCAGCAGCAGGCTCGCAAACGGCTCGATCGGCGACGCCAGGGCCGCGTAGATCGTGGCCAGGCCGGCGAGAAACGCGCAGAGCCGACCGTTGGCGAGCCGGGTTGCGTGAGCGCCCGGAGTCCTGGCGAGCCAACCACGGAAATAGATCGCGGCGGTAAGGGCCAGCGCAACGAGCAGCCAGGGGTCGAACGGCCAGGAGCAGAGAAAGGCGTCCAGCGTGGGACTCATGGCTCCTTCTTTGCCGTCTCCGGCGTTCCGGTCGAATGGGCCGGCGCCTGGCCCGGCGGCCGCAGACTCACCAGGAAATCGGCGAGGGCCGTCATGTCCGCGTCGGGCATCTCGTGGCCGTAGGCCGGCATGAGGCCGCCGCCCGGAGTGCCGTTGCTGACCTGGCCGATGATCTGGTTCCGCGTCAGGCGCATGCCGACTTCAGTCAGGTCCGGGCCGCGCCGGCCGCCCTTGCCCTCCAGGGCGTGGCAATTGCGACAATCCTTGTACTGGAAGACCACGGCCCCTTGAAGCTCCACCGGGCTGCTTCGCTGTACCACGTCTTCGGGCACGGGCGCGCCGCTCCAGGCGGTCATGTGCGGCGACCACGGCGCCGTGGCCCCCTGGTACGTCAGGGCGGCGAGTACGGCGTAGATCACCACGACGCCGAGGACGGCCATCGGCCGGCGGCGGGCCGCGCGCTCGCCGCGGTGGGACACGAAGGGGACGAGGAGCAGGCCGACGATCAGGATCAGCGGGAAGATCAGGATAATGAAGGTTTCGGCTTCGGGCGGGCTGAGCGAGAGCAGGCCGAACAGCCACAGGAACGGCCACTCCGGCCGCGGGCTGGCCCCGGTTTCGCTAGGGACCGGCAGGCCGGTCGGCCCGCTGGGTCCGAGGACGGCGGCCAGGACCACGACCGCGATCACGACCAGGGCGGAGAAGAGGCCGTCCTTCACCATCGCCTCGCCGAGAAAGGGGACGCCGCTCTTCAACTCCTTTTCGTACTCCGCATCGTAGGTTTTCGGATCGACGACCTCGCCGGGAACGGGCGGCGCGCTGATGCCGCACTTGAGCACCAGCCAGAGGTGGACGGCCAGGAGGAGCAGCAGCACGCCGGGGATGACGAACACGTGCAGGGCGAAGAAGCGGCTCAGGGCGTCGCCGCCGATGATCGGGCCGCCGAGCAGCAGATCGACGATGAACGGGCCTATCAACGGCACGCGCCCGGCCATCGAGCCTCCGACGGCCAGGCCCCAGTAGGCGTCCGGGTCCCAACGAAGAATCTGGCCGGAGAAGAACATGCCCAGCACGCACAGCAGCAGGAAGACCCCCACCACCCACGTCAGTTCGCGCGGGTACTTGTACCCCCCTTGCAAGTAGACCTGCGTCATGTGGGCCAGGACCATGACGACCATTCCGGACCCGGCATAGTAGTGCAGTGCGCGCAGGAACCAGCCGAGCGGCACGTCGTAGTTCAGGGAGAGCAGGCTGCTGTAGGCGCTGTCCGGCGCCGGCACGTACACCAGCGCCAGGCCGATGCCGGTGAGGATTTGGATGAGGAGCAGGGTGAGCGAGGCGCTGCCGAAGACGTACCACCAGCCCATCGGCCCGGCGGCCCGCGCCGGGATGGGGTGCGTGACCATGGGCAGCAGGGTCTCGCGCAGCGCGCAGCCGGGCGTCGAACCAGTGGCCAATCCCCTTCAGCCAGCGCTTCATGATCGCTCCTCGCGCAGGGTGTTTTGCAGCGTGGGGTAGTGCGGGGCCTCGACTTCCAGGCGGCCGTCGCGGACCCGCCACTCGCACTGGAACAGGCCGCGGGGCGGCGGCCCGGAGGCGCAATCGCCGTTGGCGTAGTAGACGCCCCCGTGGCAGGGGCACATGAACAGCCCGGACTGGGGAAACCACGACACCGGACAGCCCAAATGGGCGCAGTTCATGGCGAAGATCACGAACTGCTCCAGGGGTGGCTTGTCGGGGCCTTCGTAACGGACGTAAACGCCCGTCTGGGCCGCCTTGCCGTCCCACGGCCGCCCGATCGGGTTGTGGAACGTACGCAGGCGCGTCTGGCCCACCAGGTCCTTGAAATCCGCGACCGATCCCAGATCGACCCACTTCTCCGGATCCTTTCGCAGCGGCCCGAGCAGGAAGCCGATGAAGGGAAGGCCCACGGCCGCCGCGGCGACGCCTCCCGCCGCGTAGGTGATCCAGTGCGTGACCTTCTGGAAGAAGTCGCGCCGAGCCGGCGGGGCCGGCGGCGCGTGTTCGGGTTTCGGATGCGGTTCATTCATGGTGCGCCTCGTGGCTCACTTCGGGTTCGGGGTGGGGCGGCGAGGTCGCGCCTCCTTGCGCTCGCAGGAAGGCGACCAGGTTCGTGACGTCCGCGGGGGTCAACGCTCCCTTGCCGTGGTGGGCGTAGTCCGGCATTCCGAGGTCCGTCCCGGCCGGTGATCGCGATGCGCCGCAGGACCTGGTCGCTGATCAGGCTTAGGAAATCCGGATCGTTGAGGGCAAGGGTGGGTCGGCCCTCTTTCGGGGCGCCCTGGCCGTGGTCGCCGTGGCAGGAGGCGCACGCGGTGAGGAACCTGTCGCGGCCGGCGCCGGCGTCTCCGGCCGCGTCCCTGGGCACGAGGTACGGCGGCGCGCCCTCCGGCGCGGGCCTGGCGACCCCCACGCCGGGGCCGTGCCAGCGGAATCGCGCACGACCTCGAAGGCGCTTGGACCTCCGTCCTTCTCTTTTTCTATGACACGATAGGGAATCCCTTTAATCTCATTTACCAGCACGGCCACTTGCGTCGGCGTGAGCGGGCCGCCCTGCTCCCGGGAGAAGGCGGGCATCAGCGTCCCGCGCCGTCCCCCCGCGACGACTTCTTCCACCGTCTTCTCCGGCACGATCGCCCGGAACAGCGGGTCGTTCAACGGCGGCGCCGGTCCCATCTTGCCGTTGGCGCCGTGGCATCCGGCGCAGTTCTGACCGTAGAGGGCGTCGAACGCCACGACGCGATCCGGCGGGACCGGCCGCTCCGCCGGGTTGGGCTGGCCGGAAAAGTTGCAGCCGGCCGCTCCGAGGGTGAGAAGGGCCAGGACGAACGACGCGCGTCCGGTAGAGGGGAGCAATCGGTTCACGGCCGAACCTCCACCTGGCCGGGGGCCGGAGGAGCCGCCACGTCGGAACCGCTCCCGACCGGGGGGATTTCGATCTTTTCCGAACGGACCACTACCATCGCCGCCGCCAGACCGAAGACGAACTGGGAGACGATGAACCAGGGCCAGTCCACCCCCCGATAAAGCGTCGGGTTGACGACGCCCATGAGTCCGTAGCTGGCCCCCGTCCACAGGAGCGGCAGGAGCAGCGCGCCCCACACGAACGGGGCGGGGATCGGTCGCAGCTTCGGCAGCGCCAGGCCGTAGGCCACTCCGAAACTCGCCGACATGCCGGCGTGAATCAGCAGGGCCGGGACGAACCACTCGGCATGGAACCGCCCCAGCTCCGCGTCCGCGGTCGGCATGCCGGGGACCACCATACCGGCCAGCAGGTTGACGGGATACCAGAGGCCGCGGCCGGTGGATAGGCTCCAAAGGAGAGCGGGTATAGCCATGAACAGGCCGCCCGCCGCGCCGCCCACAAGCCCGGACAGCACGGGACCGATTTTCGAGGTGTTCGCGATCACGGCCGCCGCCCCGACGCCGAAAGCGAACTGCGAGAGGATGAACCAGGGCCACTCCACGTGCTGCTCCAGCACGGGGTTGACGAACCGCATCAGGACGAAGCTCACGGCCGTCCACACCAGGGGTGCGAGCAGGCCGCCCCAGGCCAGGGATTTGGGGACGTGCGGCAACGTCGGCAGCATCACGCCCAGCATCAGGCCGATGGCCAGACACATGGCGACGTGGATGACGATCCCGACGACGAGCAGCGACAGGTGGAATTCGTCGAGGTTCATGGAGGCGACGCCCGGCAGCACCATGCCCGCCAGCAGGTTGACCGGGTAGAAGATGCTGTGGTGAGCGCTCAGCAGGCCGTAGGCCAGCGCCGGGATCGGCATCAGGGCGCCGCCGACCAGCCCTCCCCATGCGCCCGCCGAAATGGGATGCATTTTAGTCGGCAGCTGGAAGCGGTAGCCGGGCGTCCCGGCGACGAGTCGCTCCACGGCCCCCGGCGCGGCCCTCACGGGTTGAGGAAGCGGCTCGACAACCTCCAGGTGCATGTGGCCGCGCCCCGGCAGCAATTGCCCGATCCAGCCGGCCAGTCCGACCAGGAACATCAGGACGCCCGCCCCCAGGAAGAACACCGTGTCGAAGGCCAACCCCGCGGCGGCCAACGACAGGCCCGCGACCAGCACGAACGGCGCGATGGTCGGCTGCGGCGACTCGATGGCTTCCGAACTCACGTGGCCGCCAGGGGGCGGCGTCGTGTACGGCTCCATTGTCATGGGCGCCTCACCTCCCCACTAGATAAACGACCGTGAACACAACCACCCATACGCCATCCACGAAGTGCCAGTACCAGGACGCCAGCTGGACGCCGACCGGGTGATTCCCCGTGATCCGGCCTTTCGCGGCCAGGCCCAGGAGGATCGACATCACGATCACGCCGGCCGTGACGTGCATGGCGTGAAAGCCGACCAGCGTATAGTATGTGGTCCCGAACAGGTTGCGGCCGATGGTCAGGCCGTCGTGCGTGATAAGCCCGTACCACTCGTAGCCCGTCCCCAGCAGGAAGAGCACGCCTAGCGTAATCGTGGCGGACCACCACAGGAAAAAGCCCGATCGCGCTCCGAGTTTCAGCGACCGCTCCGCCATGTGAATCGTGCCGCTGCTGGCGAGCAGGCAGATCGTCGTGCCGATCACGAGCGGCAGCGCCAAGACCGCCGGCGTCGGGCCGTTCGTGTCCTTGCCGAGATAGATGATGTAGGTCACGATCAGCGTGCCGAAGAACGCGACCTCGGAGACGAGGAAAGCGATCATGCCCCACTGGTACGTACTCAGGCGGCGCTCCTGTGGGATCGGGGGCGGCGCGGGGAACTTTGGCAGGACGCCGGGGGAAACAGCCGTTTCGCTCACGCTATGCCCTCATTTGGCCTTTAGCCGTGGTGCAGGCGGCTCGCCTGCGGCGTAATTCATGCAGGCGAGCCGCCTGCACCACGGTCCTATTCGTATTGCCAATCCGGATCGTCGGGATGCTTGAGGTCCCACAACGGCCGGCGGCTGTGTACGGTCGGGACCGTTGCGAAGTTGTAGACGGGCGGCGGCGAGGTCGTGGCCCACTCCAGCGTCCAGGCGTCCCAGGGGTCGTCGCCGGCCGGCTTGCCCTTCCACAAGGACGCGATCAGGTTGTAAACCAGGATGACGTAGCTCGGCGCCTGGAGGAGCGCCCCCACGGTGGTCAACTGGTTCCAGATGTCCCATCCCCGGTCGGGTTCGTAGGTGTAAATCCGCCGCTCCATTCCGAACATGCCCGCGATGTGCATCGGGCCGAACGTAAGTATAAAACCGACGTATAGGAGCCAGAAATGCCACCAGGCCAGGCGCTCGTTGAGCATCCGGCCGGTGACCTTGGGATACCAGTAGTAGACGCCGGCGAACACGCCGAACACGGTGCCGCCGATGAGCACCCAGTGGAAGTGGCCGACCACGAAATAAGAGTCGGTCAGCTGCAAGTCGAACGGCGCCACGCCCAGCATGATGCCGGTGAGGCCGCCGATCAGGAACATGGAGAGGAAGCCGAGGCAGAAGAGCATCGGCGGCGCGACGCGGATCTTGCCGCCGTACATCGTGGCCAGCCAGTTGAAGAACTTGATGCCGGTCGGCACGGAGACCAGGAAGGTGGCCGCGACGAAAAAGAGGTCCTGCGACCGCGACATGCCCACGGCGAACATGTGGTGGGCCCACACCCCAAGGCTGATGAAGGCGATGGCCGCGGTGGCCGCCGCCATGAACTCGTAGCCGAACAGCACCTTGCGCGAAAAGACCGGAATGATCTCCGAGACGATGCCGAAGACCGGGAGGATGAGGATGTAGACCTCCGGGTGGCCGAAGAACCAGAACAGGTGCTGCCACAGATAGGCCGAGCCGCCGTTGGCCGTGTCGAAAAAATGGGCGCCGAGATTTCGGTCGGCGAGGACCATGACCAGGGCGGCGGTCAGCGGCGGGATGCCGACGAGGAGGAGGACCGAGGTCCAGATCCACGTCCAGGTGTAGAAAGGGAGTTTGCGGAGCGTCATTCCGGGGCGCGCATCGCCAGGATGGTGGCGAGGAAGTTGACCGCGGCGGCGATGCTGCCGACGCCGCTGATCAGCAGCCCCAACGCCCAGAAATCGACGGCCGGGCCGCGGGAGAAGGTGTGTTCCGTCAGCGGCGCGTAGGCGAACCAGCCGACGTTGGGGGCGCCGCCGGTGAGGACGCTGGCGTAGACGAGCAGGCCGCCGAACAGCGTCGTCCAGAAGCCCATGGCGTTCAGGCGCGGGAAGGCCATGTCCCGTGCCCCGATCTGGAGCGGGACGAGGTAATTGCCCATGCCGATCAGGATCGGCATGCCCATGAAGAACACCATGGTGGCGCCGTGCAGCGTGAACAGCTGGTTGAAAACGTCCGGCGAGACGACCCGGTTGCCCGGCCAGAACAGCTGCCAGCGGATGACCAGCGCCTCGCAGCCGGCGACGACCAGGAAGAAGAGGGCCGTCACAAAATAGAGAATGCCGATCTTCTTGTGATCGACGGTGGTAAGCCACTCGTGGACGACGACTCCCCACGTCCGGGGAGCCGGCGTCGTCCGCGGCGTGGGTTGGAGTTCGGCGACGGCCATGGGAAGCCTTCCTCCGTTTAGCCGCGGTTCGCAGAACCGCGCGGTTCTGCGAACCGCGGCTAAACCTTCACTTCAACGTCTCCAGGTAGTGAACAATGAGATTGGCGTCAGGCTCCGACAGTCCGAAGGCCGGCATCAGGCAACCCGGCTTGATCTTCTGCGGGTCGTGTACCCACTTCGCCAGGTTCTCCGGCGTGTTCTTAATCATGCCCGACGCCAGCGTCTTGCGGCTCATGAGATGGGTCAGGTCGGGCGCGTACGTCGCCTGGTCCGCGACGCCTCGCACCCGATGGCAGTTGACGCACGACTGCTTGACGAACACGGTTCGCCCTTCTCGCGCTCGGGGGTCGTCCGTGGGCGGTTCGGCCGCGCCTTCTTTCTCATTCTCCAGCCATTGGGCAAAGTCGTCGGGCTTATCGACGACCACCCGCAGCAGCATGTTGGCGTGCTGCGCGCCGCAGAACTCCGCGCACTGGCCGACGTACAGACCTGGCGCGGACGTCTGAAACCACATGGAGTTGGTGCGCCCGGAATCAGGTCGGTCTTGCCCGCCAGGCGCGGACCCAGAAACTGTGACAAACGTCCGCCGACTTCAGGGTCAGGTAGACCGGCCGGATCGTTTTCCCTTCCCCCGCGGGCACGTGCAATTCGTTGGCCGTGGTGAAGCCGAGATCCCGGCCGTCGTAATGGTCGTACTGATACTCCCACCACCACTGACGGCCGACCACCGTGACGAACAGGGCGTTGTCTCCCGGACGGGGAGCGGGGGCGTCCACGTTGATTTCCCACAAGGTGCGCGCGGTGACCAGCACCAGAACGAACACGATCAGCAGCGGCCCCACCGTCCAGGCGATTTCGATGGGCTGGCTGCCGTAGACCTGCGGCGGCTCCCCCGGCGCGGTTTCGCGGCCGCGCCGGAAGCGAACGAGGCAGTAGAGGAGCACCCCTTCCACGACCACGAAAATGAACCCGGTGATGGCGAGGGCGAGGATGGATACATCGCGGATCGATTCCGCGGGAGGCGAAACCGGATCGAACATGGAGGTGTTCTGCGTGGCGGCTAGCAGCGGAGCCAGGTGCATCTCGGCGTCCTCCGAAGACAGCAGGCGCGTGACCCTCACTTGGCGAGCCGAACGTATTCTGAGATTTAGGGGCATTCCTCACGACTGGCAATAGCGACAGGCGCCGGAAAGAAAAAGCGACAGGCGACGGGGATCAGGCATGCGCTGGATCGCCTACCTCCCCGCCCCGAGCACGCCACGGCGGCCGCTCGACGATCCGCTCGTTCGCCAAATCTAATTTGCCCAGCTTGCCCGACTAAACATCGTGACCTATAAGGTTAATGCATCCCCTCGCACGGCGCTCCACCCCCTGGACGACGCCTGCCCAGCTGACAACGACCACAACTCCCGTCCGTCGTTGTCGCCGAAGCCATTCGTCTCTCCCTGCGAGGTCGTGTCAACACCCATGACCCTTGACGCCTCGGCGCTGCCTCTGCGCAGCGTGCATACCGCCGATTTTCCAGACCTGCTCGCGCAGCTAGGCGCCTCATTGCTCGTCACCACTTACCAGGCCGGCAAACTGGTGATCGTCCGCGCGGACGGCTCGGCGCTCAACACCCACTTTCGAGGATTCAATCGGCCGATGGGCCTGGCGCTCGCCGACGACCGCCTGGCCGTCGGCGTCGCCCTGGAGATCTGGGAGTATCGCAACGTCCCGTCCGTGGGACGACTGCTGGACCCGCCCCCTCACCCCTCGCCCTCAGGGGGGGGAGGAGTTGGGGTGAGGGGGCGACACGACGCCTGTTTCCTGCCGCGCGCGGCTAGCGTCACCGGCGACGTGCAGATTCACGAGATGGCCTGGGCCGGCGACGACCTCTGGTTCGTCAATACGCGCTTTTCCTGTCTTTGTACGCGCAGCGCGGCTCACAGCTTCACGCCGCGCTGGCGGCCCGCGTTCACCTCCGCCCTGACGCCGGAGGATCGCTGCCACCTGAACGGCCTGGGCCTCCGCGACGGCCGGCCGCGCTACGTCACCGCGCTCGGGCGCGGCGACGCGCCGGCCTCATGGCGTGCGCACAAGAAGGACGGCGGCGTCCTCATGGACGTGCCGGCCAATGAGATCATCGTCGGCGGCCTGTCGATGCCGCATTCCCCGCGCTGGCACGCCGGCCGGCTCTGGGTGCTGGAGTCGGGGACCGGCTGCGTGGCCGTGGTCGATGAGGCCGCGGGGCGGATCGAGCCGGTCGCCCAGCTGCCGGGCTTCACGCGCGGCCTCGACTTCTGCGGCCCGTTCGCCTTCGTGGGCCTGTCGCAGGTGCGCGAAAGCGCGTTCTTCGGCGGCATTCCCGTGACCGAACGGACGGCCGAGCGCGCCTGCGGCGTCTGGGTGCTGCACGTCGAGACGGGCCGCGTCGTGGCCTTCTTGCGATTCGAGGACGCCGTCCAGGAAGTCTTCGCCGTGCAGGTCTTGCCCGGCGCCCGCTTCCCGGACCTGATCAACGCCGACCCCAACCTGCTGGCCAATTCCTTCGTGTTGCCGGACGAGACGTGCGCCGCCGTGTCGCCCACGTTCTCGCCCCGCGACCTCGCGTTGTGTTAAGGAGTTACCCGATGGCTTTTCCAAGTTTGCTTGAGAGGCTGAAAAAACGTCTGAGTCTGATGGGCGGCCGGCGCCGGAAGGACTGGCCGGTGCGGCCGCGGCTGGAGGAGCTGGAATCGCGCCTTGCGCCGGCCGCGTTCACGGTGAATACGCTGGCCGACAGCCCCAATGGGACCGGGACCGGGTTCGTGGGCGACTTGCGCTACTGCGTCTCGCAGGCCAACTTTTTCGGCGGAGCCAACACCATCCAGTTCGACTCCTCGCTCGGCGCGGGGACCGTGGATCTGCAGTTCTTCACGAACCCGTCGATCGGCTCGGACCCCGGCTCGACCGCCCTGGTCGTCGTCGGCGACATCACGATCATCGGCGCGGGCCAGACGATCACGCGCGACGCCGCGGCGGCGCCCTTCCGACTGTTCCTCGTGACCGGCTCCGGCAACCTGACGCTAGAGAACCTGACTCTGACCAATGGCTTGGCCCAGGGCGGCGCCGGCGGGGGCAGCCAGCCGGGCGTCACTGGCGGCGGCGGCGGCGCCGGGCTGGGAGGCGCGATCTACAACCAGGGCCAGCTCACCTTGCTGGCCTGCACGCTGACCGGCGATCAGGCGGTCGGGGGCGACGGCGGGAGCTACAGCCCCGGCGCGCCGAAGAGCGCGGGCGGCGGCGGGGGAGGTCTCGGCGGGAGCGGTGCGGCCGGCGTGGCCAGCTTCGGCGGCTTCGGAGGAAGCGGCGGGGGTCCGAACATTGGCCGCGGCGGCTCCTACGGCCCTGGCTCGGCGGGCGGCTTCGGCGGCGGCGGCGGCGGCGGCGGCACCGGCTTCGGCGCCGGCTATGCCGGCGGCGCGGGCGGCTTCGGCGGCGGCGGCGGCGGCGGGTCCGGCAGTGCGGCCGGGGGAATCGGCGGCTTCGGCGGCGGCGGCGGGTCCGCGGCCGGCGGCGGCTTCGCCGGCGGCGCCGGCGACACGGTCGGCGGCGGCGGCGGCGCGGGGCTTGGCGGCGCCGTCTTCAACGACCAGGGCGCCCAACTCACGCTCGTCAACAGCACCCTCACCGGAGATGTCGCGCTGGGGGGCCAAGGCGGCAGCGGCGCCGCGAACGGCTCGGGGCTTGGCGGGGCCGTCTTCAACCGCGACGGAACGGCGGCGGTCACGTTCAGCACCCTGGCGGGGAACACGGCCAATGATGGCGGCGGGGCCTTCTACAATCTATCCGACGGCGGTGGGCCGGCTTCCGTCACTCTGATCGACTCCCTTTTCGCCAACAGCACAGGCGCTTCCGACTTCTTCAATAACGGCGGCGCGGTCGGCGGCGACAACAACCTGATTACCCAGAGCGGCCTATCCCCATCCGTATTCGCGGCGACCACCACCGCCGCGTTGGCCCTCGGACCCCTTGCCTCCAACGGAGGTTTTACCCAGACCTTGGCCTTGGGGACGGGAAGTTCCGCGATCGGCCAAGGCGTGGCCGTCGCCAGCGTAACGACCGACCAGCGCGGCGAGCAGCGCGACGACACCGGCCCCGACGTCGGCGCCTTCGAAACCCCGCACGCGCCCGGTCTGACGAATCCCGGCCCTCAGACCAACAACGAAGGGGACGTCGTCTCCTTGACCGTCGAGACGGTGAATGCCAGCGCCTTCAGTGCGACGGGCCTGCCTCCGGGGCTGAACATCGATCCGACGACCGGGGTCATCTCCGGGACCATCGACGCCCGCGGCGCGGGCAGCTATACGGTCGCCATTGATGCATCTCAAGGCGGCCTCACGAGCGTGGCGAGTTTCATTTGGACCGTCAATGACACGACGCCGCCGGCTCTGACCAACCCAGGTAATCAGACCAACAACGAGGGCGACACGGTCTCGCTGGCGATCCAGGCCGTGGACGCGGACCCGGGCACATTCAACGCCGTCGGCCTGCCGACCGGCCTGAGCATCGACCCGAACAGCGGAGTGATCTCGGGGGCCATCGGCCTCCGCGCCGCGGGCAGCTACGCCGTCACGGTCACGGCTTCCGACGACGGCTTCGTCGGAAGCACAAGCTTTACCTGGACCGTCAACGACACGACGCCGCCGGCTCTGACCAACCCAGGTAATCAGACCAACAACGAGGGCGACACGGTCTCGCTGGCGATCCAGGCCGTGGACGCGGACCCGGGCACATTCAACGCCGTCGGCCTGCCGACCGGCCTGAGCATCAACCCGACGACCGGGGTCATCTCAGGAACGTTGGCCGTCGGAAGCGCGGGCGTCTACGCCGTGACGGTCACGGCTTCGGACAATGGCGCAGTCGGAAGCGTCGCCTTCAGCTGGTCCGTGGCCGGCTCGAAGACGCCGACCCTCGCCAACCCCGGCCCCCAAACGAGCGTGGAAGGCGCGGCGGTCTCCCTGGCGATCCACGCCACGAACGCCAACCATTTCAGCGCCAAGGGTCTGCCGCCCGGCCTGAGCATCAACACGACGACGGGGGTGATCTCCGGCGTCGTCGGCGCCTGCGCCGAGGGAACCTATACGGTCACGGTTACGGCCTCCGGCGGCGTCGGTTCGGCCAGCGTTCTTTTCAGCTGGAAGGTGAAGGAAGCGCCGCCGCCGGCCCTGACCAACCCAGGCGTCCAGTGCAGTAAGGAAGGCGATCGGGTCTCGCTGGCAATCCGATCAGTGGACGCCCACGACTTCCGCGCCGTCGGCCTGCCGCCCGGCCTGAGCATCAACCCGACGACGGGGGTGATCTCCGGCGTCATCGGCCGCCGCGCGGCGGGGACGTACATCGTCACGATCACCGCGTCGAACGCGGGGCGCACCACGGCCGTGTGCTTCACATGGAAGGTGGCGGACGCGGCGCCGCCGGCCTTGTGCAAGCCGGGGAGTCAGAAAAACCTCGTGGGCGCGTGCATCCGCCTGGCGATCAAGGCCATTGACGCCAAGCCGGGCAGCTTCAAGGCCGTCGGTCTGCCGCCGGGCTTGCACATCGACCCAAGGACGGGCGTGATCGACGGCGTCATCGACCTTGACGCGGCGGGGAGCTACACCGTCGTGATTACGGCGTCGGTCCACGGCACGATCGGCACGGTTCGCTTCCGATGGAAGGTCGCCGGGCGGCGTCCTTGTTAATTCACTAAAAGAGCTGCAATTGGTATCTACATAAGTCGGTCTGCGTCTGCTCCGTCTTTCGCCCCGGAGGGGCGGGGGTGCATAGCCAGGGGTGAAACCCCTGGAGCGAGACGGCGTCCCTGGGTCGAGGAAGCCCCGGAGGGGCGGCGGTAGGCGATGCACCGCCGCCCCTCCGAGGCTGAATCGGGGCGCGGCACGTCCTGGCCTGCCAGGGGTTTCACCCCTGGCTATGCACCGTCGCCCCTCCGGGGCGAAAGACGGAGCAGACGCGCTGCCTTTGTGTCGATACCAATAGGTTTCACCCCTGGCTATTCACCGCCGCCCCTCCGGGGCGGAAACGCGATTACCAAACAAAGCCTAAGCTGGAACTGAGCAAGTACGACCCGGTCGTACGCCGCCAGTGATCTACAAGGAATCCAACACTTCAGCAAGGGACTTTTGCTGGACCATGACGCCGCCTGGCCTGTCGTGGATCCTTCGTCGCCGCCTATCCTGGTTACGCCGTCCCGGCCGCAGCCGACGCGCCGGTGGTCTTCCTGTTTCTGTAGAGAGATAGGTCCACCGCCTTCGCCATCCGCTCCACGTCCCGCCCGCCGACGAACGCGGAGATACGCTGCGCCTGGTCGCGAGGCCCTTCGACGAGATGGTTGTAGCCGACGCGGAGGACCGCCATGTTCCCTTGCAGCGCGAGCCACCCGTGCAGCCGCTCCAGGTGCAGCGCGTACGTCCGCCTCATCTCTTCGCGGGGGGCCGCCGCGCGTCCGAGCCGCGTCAGCATCTTCTCCTGCGAAAGCAGCGTCTCCTCCAGGTCGCGCTCCATGAAAACGATTCGGTAGGTCTCGCTCGGCGGCAGGTCGTACAGCAGCTGGGACACCATCTTGAACGCCTTGCCCCGCGTCGCCGGCAGCCAGGACGCGTCGCGTCGAATCGTTTTGACCTTCTCAAACTCGTAATATCCTTTGGGGTTGTCCGCGTCGGCGGATCGGACGCCGTCCGTGACGACTTCCACGCCGCCGCTTTCGAGCATCTGCATCAGGAGCGACGTGCCGGAGCGCGGCAGGCCCGAGACGATAATGATTTCCTGGGTCATGGACGGATCGCCTCCTCCGGCGGGCGCCTTATTCAGACGTTCACCTTGAACGCGCGGCTCAGGCATAGACCCACGACCAGCGACACGACGAACCAGTAAATCATCCACGCCGGCAGGCCCGTCCAGGAGCCGAGCCATCTCGCCCCGGCCATGGACCAGCTGAACCAGTACGTCGCCCACGATTCCCCCGCGCCGGCCGGCGCGTCGCGGCCCGGGTAGTCGATCTCGATCGACTGGACCGCGGAGTCGCGGCCGAACGGCGCCTCGGACGGATGCGTCAGGGCGTCCCACCCGCTCCAGCCCGGACGCACCGGGCTGACGCGCATGGCGCCTTCGCCGGCCGCCAGCTCCTTCTCCACCTGCCGTCCGCCCACCACGAACACCAGGCGGTGATAGCCGGACTCATTCGCCCGAACGTTCCACCACAACTCCCGCCGCCCCTCGGTTCGCACCCGAACCGGCCCCGCCGTGGCCTCCACGAGGAGCTTGTCGTCCTCACCCTTCGTGGGCGGCAGGCTCGCCTCCGGAAAGGGGTCGTCGATCCCGCCGCCCAGCTGCATGACCACGAGCGCCTCTTGTCGGACGGGCAACGGCCGCCTGTCGTACCACAGGGACAGCTGCTCCAACAGCAAGACCACCGGCACGATCAGGACCGCCATCGGCACGACGGCGAGGACGAGCAGCCGGCCGGCGCTCAGCAGCAACCGTCCCTGCGCCTGTAATACGGCCGGCGTGCTGTCCTTGAAGAGCTTCAGCGTCAGTAGGTTGGCGCTGATATCGGCGCGGACGCGCTTGATGGCCCGCTGGTTGGACGCGTACTTGAAGGCGACGAGCATCAGCGCCGGTGAGCGCGGCGATCGCCGTGGCGGAAAACCACTCCGGCGTCCCGGCGATGGGCGCCAGCAGCCAGCGGCCCACGGCGTCGGCCGCAGTGTCGAGCCAGACGATCACCTGCGTGACGGCGTCCATCATTCGATGTATCCCAGGCCCCGCAGCTGGTCCGCCACCCGCGTCTCGACCTCGTCCGTCTCGTGCTTCTTTAGCTCGTTCTCGATGCAGTGGGCGACGAACTCCTCGACGCTGCTGTATCCCGCGGCGGCGGCCGCGCGTTTCGCCCTTTCGAGAAGGGCCGACTCGATTTTGATTTTCTCCATTCCGCGTCTCCCCCGACGAGCTGATGCCGCGCCGCTCGCCGCTTACGTGAAGATGCTCTTGCCGCTCATCGACGACGGCGCCGGCAGCCCGAACTCGGCCAGGATCGACGGCGCCACGTCCACCAGCGCTGGCTTCGCGGCACCGCATCGGGCGGTTGCAGAAAAGTACGCCGGGCACTTCCAGCGCATCGGCGCAGTGGTCCGCGCTCCAGGCCGAGTCGTTGTCCAGAAGCCAGTCTGGAGTGAGGTCGCCGAGGCAGGTCGCCCAGGACGCCCGATAGCCCCGGCGGTAGCCGATGATGAGGTCCGGCGCCAGGGCGGTCGCTCCGCCGGAGTAGATCTCCTTCGCGCGGTAGACGTTGCGGATCACGGGCTGGCCGTTGTCCGTAACGGCCTCCAGCCGCTCCTTTAGCTCCGCCAGAAGGTCCTCGGCCTTCTCGCCCGGCTCGACGATGCCGTCGCGCTCGCGCCCTTTCAAATTCAGGTACAGTCCGTTGATGCCCAATCCGTACGCGGAAGTGATCGACCAGTCCAGGTCGTGCAGGACCGATGTGCATTCCGGCGGGCCGAGGTAGCCGAAATCGCGCAGCCAGGAATTCAGGTTGAACTGTCGGCCGAAATTGGCGAAGCCGTGGTCGCTCATCACGAACAGCGTCGCCCGGTCGCCGTAGCGGTCCATGAGGTCGCCGACGACCTGGTCGAGCCGCTGATAGAGGCGCCGGACGTGGCCGTAATACTTCTTCGCCTCGTCGGCCGTGCGCGTCGGGTGCTTGTCGTCCGAGTCCCACCAGAACATGTGCGATTGCAGATCGCTGCTGGAGAAATAGAAGAACAGCAGCCCGTCGTCGTAGTCGTGGACCGCGTGGTCGAACAGCGCCAGCCGCTCCTCCAGGACGATCCCCGCCTGCTTCAGATACTCGTCGTCGTCGAAGACGCCGTTCTTGCGGGCGCTGTAGTCTTCCTGAAAGCCGGTGGTGTAGAAGAGGCCCATTTCCTTCGCGACGTCCCGGACGAACGACGGCGGCTCGGAGATCGGTTTGGCCGGGGCGCTCGGGTCCATGTTGACCGGGCTGACGTAGAGCCGGAAGTGCGGCGAGACTTCCTGCAAGTAAAACCGCACGATGCCGCGCACCTCGGTGAGGTCCGGCCAGGGCACGTCGAAGCGAATCGGCGTCCACCGGCTCCATTGGCCGGCCCTGAGCAGCATCTTGTGGTCCTTGATCACGACGGCGGCCGCGTTCGCGTCTCGGTCGCGGTGGACGTCGAACTCGATGGTGAGCGGTTTCGCTTCCCCGCCCGACGAGTACGCCGGGCCGACGATCCTGGCCCTGGCCGCGTCCCGCTCGAACGACAGTTTGGAGCGCTTGCCGCCGGACTCGTCGAGTGGGTCGGCGGGGCCGTCGTCGGCGAAGTGCTGGTAGGTGCCGTACGTCCCCAGCATGTCGGGCGTGCCCATGCCGCTGATGCAGCGGCAATGGCCGTGGTGCGAGGGACTGGGCGGGTAGTTGGAAGGCAGATCGTAAAAGGTGCAAGGGACGCCGGCCTCGTCGAGCGCGTCCCAGAACGGGACGCCCTGGCGACGCAGCAGTGTCTGTCCGCCGACGGTTTCCGCGGCGGCGTAGAACGGCTTGCACGGGTCCTCGGGGTGACGATGGATGAAGTCGAAGATGCCGTGCGAGCCGGGTCCGGCGCCGTTGATGAAGTTGGCCCAGGCGACGGGGCTTTGCGGCGGCATGCTGGTGCCCAGCGGGCTGAAGCCGCCCCTGTCGCGCAGGCGGGCGAGGTTGGGAAGCTCCCCGGCCTTCATCATGTTCGCCGATAGGACGGGATCCATGCCGTCGATGCCGACGACGATCACCTTCTTGCCGGCGCTGCGGGAGACGCGGCCCATGCTCCCCGACCAGCATCCGCTCGCCGTCAGGCCCGTGGCGACGGCGGCGCCCTTGAGGAAGGTGCGGCGATTCGGTTTGCGAGAAGATTGGCCTGCCATTACACCGTCCCCTGTTTCGTGGGCGCCGCCGGGATGCGTGGGGCGGGTTGCCAACCTGCCTCTTCCCCTCGCGGCAGGTTGGCAACCCGCCCCACGGTCAGCGCCTTGCCGTCCATGTGTTCCGGGACCGCCACGCCAAATAGCTGAAGGATGGTCGGGCCGAGGTCCATGAGCCGGGGGTTGTCGGCCTGCACCGGGTGGTTGCAGAACAGCACGCCGGGAATGAGCGACGGGTCGATGCAGTGGTCGCCGCTCCACGCCTTGGTGTTGTCGTGAAATACCGACTCGGTCGTCCGACCGATGGCGGTCTCCCACGACACGCGGTAGCCGCGCTGCCAGCCGGGGATCAGGTCGGGCGCGTCGTCCTTGTACGGCCCACGGTACACCTTCGAGGTGATGTACGTCCGCTTGACGGCGCTCTCGCCGCTCCGCGGATCGACCAGGCCGTCCAGCCGGCGGGCGATCTCCTCGCGGAGCAGGTCCGCCTGGTCGCCCGGCTCGACGATCCCCTGGGCGAACTTGCCCTTGAGGTTGAGGTAGACGCCGGTGAGGCCGACGGCGAAGGCCCGCGTTTTCGACCAATCGACGCCGGCCAAGAACTCCTCGCCGCGCCGCCCCTCATGCAGCGTCAGGTAGCCGTTCTCCTCCAGCCAGCGGTTCAGGTCGAGGCCGCGACGGAAGCCGTTGAAACCGTGGTCGGACACGACCATCAGCAGATTGTCCTCGCGCCGGCACTTCGCCATCGTCCGGCCGACGAGGGCGTCCATGCTCTTGTAGAGATCCTCAATAACGTTCCGGCCCTCGGGGACGGGGTGAACGGCGCGGGCCGGATGCGTCGGGTCGATGTCGCGCCAGAACATGTGCTGTAGGCGATCCGTGCCGTCGAAGACCACGACGCACAGGCCGCAGCGCACCTTGTCGAGTGAATCGAAAAACATCTTCTCGCGCTCGTGGTCTGCGTCGAGGCACTGCTGGAGGAAGTGCCGATCGCCGAGGACGTGCTCGTTGAGCGCCCAGGTGTCCTCGGCCAGGCCGAGCGTGGCGAACGGCCCTTGCCGCTTGGTCAGATAGAGTGAATAGACAGCGGGCGAGCTGATCGGCATGACGGGGCTTTCCGAGTCGATGTTGATCGGCGTCACGTACAGCCCGAACTCTTCCGCCGCTTCCAGCAGTAGGAACCGGCACAGCCCATGGATCTTGACTCCCGGCGCGACGCGGAACGGAATCCGAATCCAGTCGGTGTACTCGTTTTTGCGCAGCTCGTGCTTCGCGCCTGCAATGCGGAGGACGGCGTGGTCGCGGCCCTTGACGGCGACGACGAATGGCGCCCGTAGGGGCGGGGAAACCCCGCCCCTACCGTCCTCGGCAAGGTACGGGTTCTCCGGGCCGATGAGGGCGGCGCGAACCACGTCGCCGTTCCGTTGGACGCGATGAACCTCGCCGCCGGTGCGCTCCCCCTCGCGCTCGGTTCGCGTGGTGTAGTAAGAGAACATCCCCTGCGTGCCGCGCAGGTCGGGGCGCACATCGCGGACAGCAGCACGCCGCGCAGCTTCTCCGGCGGAAACGTGATCGGAACGCGAATGATGCTGCTGAAAACGCCGCGGTCGCCGAGGTAGTTCCAGAACGGCCGGCTCTTGCGGAGCAGCCGGACGTCCGCCTTGCCGAGCGGAATGCGGTATTTCCCCAGGCGGATGCTGCGCCGCGGCGGCCGGATCTCCACCGAACTGAGCTTCGGGGCGTAAGTGTTGCGATCCGGAGTTAGAAAATCGTAGATGTTGTGTTTACCGGGGTTCGTGCCGGTCTGGAACGAGGACCACGCCACCGGCGAGATGGACGGCAGCGTGGTCCCCAGCGGCTTGAAGCAGCCCTGCTTGCGCAGCGCCTCCAGGTGCGGCAGCTTCCCCTCAGCCAGCATCCGTTCCGTCAGCGTGTGGTCCAGGCCGTCCAGTCCCAGCACAACGACCCGCTTGAACCGGCCGCGCGGCGCGCCGCCGCCGAAAAGCGCCCGCCACAGCAGGCGGATCGGCCAGGTGAGGAGCATCAGCAGCGCCGAGAAGAACGCGGCGATCACCGGCCAGGCCGCCCCGGCGATGGTGAAGCCCGCGCCGGGTCCGATGTAGGCGAAGGGGATCTCGGTCATCGCGCTCCCTTATCCCCGGATTCCGCGGGCGCAACCTTGATATAGCGGTCGGCGTACTTGAGGAACGTCGGCCAGTTGGGGCCGGTGGTGTGGCCGCCGGCGTGCTGGCGGAACGCGACTTCGCCGTCGATCAATCCGGTCTCGACCGCGGGCATCTCGGCGGTGCCCAGGTCCTTCTTGCCCAGCAGCTTGTAGACGGGCCCGGCGCCGACGCCGGCCAGGAACATGCCCTTGGCGTCCACCCAGCCGTCGCCCGCCTGCCGCGTGCCGCAGCTGATGAACACGGGCCGCGGGGCGCACATCGCCACCAGCTCGTGGGAGTCCACCGGCAAGTCGTCCCACTTCAGCGGCCCGGCGTACTTGAGGAAGTTGCCGGCCATCCAGTGGTACTCGCCCGACGAGGCGACGTTTTCGACCAGCTCCCCGCAGTTGCGGCGGTGGAGCTTCACGCCGCCCTCGCCGGAGGAGCCGATGAAGCCGATGGCGAAGCGGTCGTCGTAGGCCATCGTCACGATCGCCGCCTTGCCGTAGCGGGAAAGTCCCTCGATACCGACCTGCTTCGCGTCCACCGCTTTGTCGGTCTCGAAGTAGTCGAGGGCGCGGCTGGCGCCCCACGCCCAGGCCCGCAGCGCGCCCCAGTCGTCCACCTTGCGCGGCTGGCCCTTGTTGCACAGGCCGATGATCCCGCGCGTCAGGCCGGCGCCGTTGTCGGCCTGGACGGTGGTGGGGATGAGGATGGCGTAGCCCCAGCCTTTGGCCAGCACCTGCTGCTGCCAGCTGCCGGGGGCCGACTCGCCGAAGCCGGGCGGGCCGAAGCCGAAGCCGAACTCCATCATCACCGGGACCGGGCCTTTCGCGTCCGCCGGCGTGGTCAGCGTCAGCTTGACGTCCACGCTGATCTGCGGGTAGGACGAATTATCGACGTGGCCGACGAGCTGCTTCGTCACGACGTCCACGTCGCCGACCTTGCGCTTTTTCGTGTCGGTTACTTCCCACTTCACTTTCGGCGTCTCTTTCGGCACGCGGCCGTAGACTTCGCGGTCGAAATCCTCCACGATCTCCGGCCGGCGCTGCTTCCACCACATCTCCGGCGTCGTGACCTTCGTGCCGTTCTTCAGCACCAGCGGGTCGGGCAGGTTCGGGTACGGATTCGCCTTGGATTCGTCGTAGTTCGCCGCGTTCGCTGCCTTGGGGTCGTTGCCGTTCGCCCCTTGCCGGAGCGAATCGATCTTCAGCAGGTCCATGAGGCGCTTGTGGTCCTGCTCCGCCGTCAGCCGCACGGGGGTGGGGTCCGCACTCTTCGGCGGATCGTCGCCGCGCGCCGCGGGCGCCAGGAAGACGAGGACGAGGGACCAACCGACCGACCACGTCACGCGAGCAGACATGCGTTCCTCCCTACCCGACTGTCGTTTAGCCGCGGTTCGCAGAACCGCGCTCTCGAGCGCGGTTCTGCGAACCGCGGCTAAACGGACGGGATCAAGTCATTTCGCCGGACCCTGCTGGAGTTCCTCGATCGTCTTGCCGGGCTTCAGCTCCTTATCCTTGAACCCTGGGAAGTCGGCGGCGTAACGCGGCGCTCGGAAGAGGCCGCCCCCGCCGCCCGCACCCATGCCGGGGAAGCCCGGAAATCCGCCGGGAGGACCGCCGGGAGGGCCGCCCGGAAAGCCCTTGGCCATGTCCTGCATCTGCTTGAGCTGCTTCTTCTGGTCATCCTTCAGGAGGCCGTCGAGCTTGTCGTCGGCGTCTTTTTGGATGTCGGCGATCTGCTTTTTCTGGTCGTCCGTCAGCTTGAGGCGGTCCTGGAGGGCGGCGGACATCAGCTTGCCGGGCGGCGGCAGTTCGCCGAAGCCGAGCGGCTTGTCGCCCACTTGCTTTTTCTGATCGTCGGTGAGGACCTTGTCCAGCTTCTCGGCCGCGTCCTTCTCGGCCGCTTCCAACTGCTTCTTCTGGTCGTCCGTCAAACGCACGAAACCCTGGAGGAACGGCGGCAGATATCTGGCCGAGCTTCGGGGAGGACTGCCGAAGGGAGCCCGGCGCCGCCAGGCCGGACCGGAACCGCCAAAGGGAAAGCCGCCCTTCTCCGGGTTCACGTACTTCCAGACGATCTCGTCCTTCGGCGTCACCTCGAAGACCGTGCCGTTCGTGCCGGAACAGATGAGCGTGTCGCCGTTGGGGAGGCGTTGGGCGCCGGAGATGAACGGGGCGTAGAAGTCGATCCGCTTCGGCGCGGAATAGCTCCACACGGCCTTGTCCGGGCCGAACGCCTTGCCCGGCGTGTAATCGTACCGCCCCTTGTCATCGACGGGCAGGACGATCTCGTCCACGCGAGGAGTACGCGCCGCCGATTCGCTTCATGCCGTTGTTGAAGACGAGGACGTGGCCCTCGCCGGGCAGCCCCTTGGCGATCCACTGGGCGTTGTGCTGGCCGAACAGCCTCTGATCCTTGACCGTGCCGGCGCGGTAGGCGCGGGGATTGCCCCAGCGGTAGAGAAGGTCGCCGCCCTTGCCGTACTTGCCGCCCTCGTGGGCGGCGGCCTCCGCCGTCGTCGTGCCGTGGTCGATGATCCAGATCTCGCTGAACTCGTAGGTGCTCAGCATGATCTGGTCGAGATCGGCGTTGTAGGCGACCGAGTTGACGTGCAGCCAGTCCGGCTGGGCGAACTGCGGCTTTCTGCCGGCGCCGCCGACGTAGCCGATCGACCGGAGCTTCTCCAGCTCCTCCGGCTTGGCCACCATCGCGGCGATGGTCGCCTCGCCGAAATTCAGGTCGATCCGCTCGGGGTGGGCGCCCACGTCGCCGTGGTTCGCCTGCTTGTCGTCGAACTCCTGAATCAGATGGTCCCAGACGTGCCATTCCCAGACGATCTTGCCGGTCTTCTCGCCCGTCGGCTGGATTTCGAGAAGGGCGGCGCTCAGCATGCCGTCCTTGCCCACGGTTTCGGGCCGACGCCCAGCGGCGACTGCGTCCTTCGCGGTCTTCTTCTCCCACACGTTGAGCAGGACGTTGCCGTTGGGCAGCTTGCAGA
This sequence comes from uncultured Planctomycetaceae bacterium, assembly GCA_963771935.1. Taxonomy (GTDB): domain Bacteria; phylum Planctomycetota; class Planctomycetia; order Gemmatales; family Gemmataceae; genus UBA4732. The sequence continues at coordinate 1,204,441 of CAVYVK010000003.1, forward strand.
TGTCGTGGTTGGGCAGCTGCGTATCGGTGACGTAGGTGTAGTCCCAGACGAGCTTGCCGTCCCAGGTGAATTCCTGGACCCGGCCGCCGGCGCCGCCGCCGAAGAAGGGCGGGTTCGGACCTGGCCGGCGCGAGCAGATGGCCGTTTTCCAGAAGGTAGGCGCTCAGGCCCGGCTGGCAGTCGCTTTTCCACGTGTTGACGACGCGGCCCGTCCATGTCGATCAGGTAGGTGTTCATGGAGTTGGCTGGAGCGAGCAGGGTATATCCCTGCGACGCTTTGGGGTCGTTGACGAGCAGGCCGAGTTGGCCGCTCTTCTGCGGCGGCTTGGGCGGGTCGTCCGCCGACGCGGCACCCGCCAGGCCGGCCAGGGTCAGGAAGGCGAGCGCGACGAGCAGGCCCATTCGTCCAATACCCGAACCCATGTCGGTCCTCCTCGCGTCGTGTACAGCAGTGGCGTCCCTCTCTTTCTAGATGCGCCGGGCCGCTGAATGCAGCGCGGAGGAGGCGCGTTTCCACCGAACAGGAAACCGTTTATGGGGCGAGGGTGACAAACAGATAGAGAGATCCAAACCTTGGCAGCACCCGGCATCCGCTGTGGAATGGCCAGCCGGAGTGGGCCAACCACCCGGCGGCGGACGGTCAAGCGGTTACGGGGGGAGCCGCAGGCGTCGCGGCAGCGCCTGTGCCGGCGGCTGCTTCGGTCGATGCGACCGAAGCGCGCTGATTCGCCTGCTGTTAGCGAGCAACGACCCGGCCGAGGAAGTCGCGGATGGCCGCCGCAATCTCCGCGGCGTGCGTCTCCAGCGCGAAATGCCCGGTGTCGAAGAAACGCACGACCGCGTCCGGGATGTCGCGCTTGAACGCCTCGGCCCCTTGCGGCAGGAAGAACGGGTCGTTCTTGCCCCACACCGCCAGGAAGGGCGGCTTGTAGGTGCGGAAATACTTCTGGAAGGTCGGGTAGAGCGCGACGTTGCTCTTGTAGTCCCCGAACAGGTCGAGCTGCAGCTCGGCCGCGCCGGGCCGGCCCAGGTAGAAGTTATCGAGTGAGTATCCGTCCGGAGAGACCGCCGTCGGGTCGGGGACGCCGTGCGTGTATTGCCAGACGGTCGTCTCGGGCGTCAGGAACGCGCGCAGCGCCTCGCGGTTGGTCGGTGACGCGTCTTGCCAATAAGCCCGGATCGGGTTCCAGCCGTCGCTCAGACCTTCCTCGTAGGCGTTGCCGTTCTGGGAGATGATCGCCGTGATCCGGTCCGGGTGCTTCACGGCGAGCCGGAATCCGGTCGGCGCACCGTAATCGAAGACATAGACGGCATAGCGATCGAAGCCGACCACCTCCGTGAAACGATCGATCGTCTCCGCGATCCGGTCGAAGGTATGGCCGCGGCCCGGCATGTCGGACTTTCCGAAGCCCGGCAAATCGGGAGCGACGATGTGAAAGCGGTCGGCCAGGAGCGGGATGAGGTCCCGGAACATATGGCTGGCGCTCGGGAAACCGTGGAGCAACAGCAGCTTCGGGGCGCCGGCCGCGCCGGCCTCGCGATAGAAGATGTTGAAGCCGTCCACGTCGGCAGTTCGATACTTGATGGCGGTCATGGCGTTTTTCCTTTGCGAAGAGCGTAACGGGCATGTCTTGGGTCGATGCATCGTTCAGCCCGCGACGACCTCGGCAATCGCCTCGCGGATGATGTCCACGACGACGGAAGGCGCGGTCACGATCGGCGCGTGATCGACGGGATGCGCGCGCACCCGAGCCTTCATCCGCTGGGCCATGAAGCGCTGATTTTCGTGGATGATCATGCGGTCCTGCTCGGCCACGAGGAACCAGGTCGGACGGTCCTTCCACAGCGGTCGATCGACGGCGACGGTGATGCATGCCGGCGAGATCGGCCGCTGAACCGCCGCCAGCACGGCCAGTTCCTCCGCGGCGGCATTCTGGGCGAAGGCGGCGGCGAAGGCCGACTCGGGCAGATAGATCAGCCCGTGATTGTCGGGAGCCAGCTTGGGCGCCTGCGGGTGCGGCTCGGTGCGGTAGAAGACATCCGCGACGGTTTCGCCCTCGTCCGGAGCCAGGGCGGCCACGTAGACGAGCCCCTTCACCTTCTCGTCGCGCGTCGCCGCGATGACGGCGCCGGCATAGGCGTGGCCGACGAGAACGATCGGGCCCGTCACGCGCTCAAGCGTTCGATCGAGCGCCGCCACATCATCTCGGAACGATGTCAGCGGCAACGGCGCCGCGACCACCTTGATGCCGTCGGCCGCGAGTGGCGCGATAACCTTTGCCCAGCTTGATCCGTCGGCCCAGGCGCCATGGACGAGCACGACGCTCACGTCATTTGAAGACATCACCGCACTCCTTCCATTAGATCGACTTCACCTCCCCACCGTCCATCCGCAGCGCCGAACCCGTCATCCAGCGGGCGCCCGGCGACACCAGGAACGCCATCAGCTCAGCGATCTCCTCGGGCTTGCCGTAGCGGGCGATACCGGCCTCCTTGGGGAACCTGGCCGTGGCCTCCTCGACCGTCATCTTGTGGATCGGAGCCCAATGCTCCAGATAGGAGAGGCGGCGACCGGTCATGACCGGCCCCGGCAGCACGCTGTTTACCTGGACGCCGTCCTCGATTCCCCGATCGGCGAATGCCTTGGCCAGCGCGACAATCGCCGCGTTGATCGTGCCGACCGCAGCGTAGGGCGCCTTCGGGAAGACCGCCGAATTGCCGGACATCAGCACCACCGAGCCCTTCGCCTGCTTCAGCGCCGGCCAGGCCGCGATGGTGAGGCGGCGTGCGCCGTGCAGTTTGAGCGCCAGGCCGGCCTCCCACTGCTCGTCCGTCATCTCGAACAGGTCGATCTGCGGCACCGCACCGGCGATATTGAGCAGCGCGTCGATCCGGCCCAAGGCCTGCAAGCTTTGATCGACCACCGTGCGTGCGGCCGAAGGCTGGGCCACATCGACATTGATGACCAACGCCTCCGCGCCAGCGGTCGTCACCGCTTCGGCCGTCTGCTCCAGGTTGGCACGGTTCCGTGCGACCAGGACCAGCGCCGAGAAATCGCGGGCGAGACGGACGGCCGTCGCTTGACCGATGCCCTGGCTGGCCCCCGTGACGACGGCGACGGACTTCGACATCTGATTTCTCCTTAGACTGTGAAGGGCGGCCGTCTGAGGGCGACCGTTTCAACTACTGCTCGAAAGAGGACTCGCCGCTCGGGACGGACGGAGAGTTTGCGAACAGACCGAGCAATCCTTCGGCCGCGGTCGGGTGGGTCCAGATCGCGTCACGCAGGACCGTGTACGGGATGCCGCCGAGCATGGCCGTCTGGGCGACCGCCATGAGTTCGCTCGCCTCCGCGCCGAACGCGGTGAAGCCCAGGATGCGGTCGTCGGCGCCGATCAGCGCCTTCATGAATCCGCGCGTCTGCGACAGCGTGTGCGCCCGCAGGACCATCGCCATGGGCATCCGGGCGATGCGGTAGGGCACTTCCTTGGCCCGAGCTTCGGATTCGGTCAGGCCGACGTGGGCCAGTTCGGGGTCGGTGAACAGGCAGTACGGAATGAGCCGGCCGCGAGTCGTCCGGCTGCCGCCGGCGAGGTTGTCCAGCACGATGCGACAATCGTCCTCGCCGACGTGCGTGAACTGCGGGCTGCCGGCGCATTCGCCCGTCGCCCAGATGTCCGGGGCACTGGTCTGAAGTCGGTCGTTGACGCGGATATAGCCGCGTGCATCGAGCTCGACGCCCGCCTTGTCCCCGTCCAGCCGATCGGTGTTGGGCGTACGGCCAGTCGCCACCAGAATGTCGGAGGCTTCAAGCGTCCTCTCCGTCGCCCCGGAGCGCACCCGGAGTGCTACCCCGATGCCCGAATGCCCCGTGACGCTGAGCACCTCGGATTGCAACAGGACTTCGACGCCCTCGTCGGTCAGCAACTCCCGCAGCGCGTCGGCCACGTCCGGGTCTTCCCGTTCGAGGAGGTGCGGGCCGCGCTGGACGATCGTGACCCGGCTGCCGAACCGCCGCATCGCCTGGGCGAATTCCAGGCCGACGTAGCCGCCGCCGAGGATGACGAGGTGCTCGGGAAGGCGTTCCAGGTTCAGGGCTTCGACGTGCGTCATCGGCCCGGCCGCGGCGAGGCCCGGCACGGCGGGAATGCTGGCACGTGTGCCGACGTTGATGAAGACGCGCTCGCCCAGCAGCGACCGCGTGCCGCCGGCGTTCAGCGCCACGCGCACCGTTTTCGGTTCCGTGAACCGCGCTTCTCCCATGACCAGTTCCGCGCCGCTGGCCCTGAACTTGACTGAGGTGCATCTCCACGAGCTCGTTGACCATCCGCCATTTGCGGCGCGCGACACCGGCCATATCAACGCGCACCGGCCCGGTCACCACCCCCAGGCCCGCCGTCGGGTGGACGAGCGAGACGGCCTTGGCGCTGTAAATGACGTTCTTGCTGGGCAGGCAGGCGACGTTCGGGCAGGAGCCGCCGACCATCGACCGTTCGACGACGACGGTCTTCTGTCCCTGGCTCGCCAGGGTCCAGGCCATGATCTTGCCCGCGACCCCGCTGCCGATGATCAGGTTCTGATAGTGCTCGGTGCTCATGAGGATGCTCCGTTTCGTCGTGAAGGGCTTATGCCGCGGCCCGCTGGCTCGCGTGCCACGCCTCGCCGAGCGACCAGAGCGAGATCCCGAGCAGGGCCAGATCCTTGATGAGGAACTGCCCCGGCTTCCCCGAGAGGGCGGGGAAACCGCCGGCACTCGGCTCCCAGACCCCCGGCGTCGTGACGAGGAAGGTCAGGGTCGTGAGGAACATCCCCACCGCCAGGCGCATCCCGAGGGCGGAAGCCCGAGCCGAGAACGGGCGAGCGGCGATGAGGACCGCGACGGCGACCTCGACCACGCCGAGCAAGGCCGAGAAGCCTCGGACGCTCATGGGCCCGTAGACCCAACTCATCAGCGGGCTGTTGGCGACGTACAGGCGAATCCCCTCGGCCTCGTACGTCGTGAACTTCATGAGGCCAATCCACCCCACCACGACCACCAGGCCATAGCGAGCCAACTCGCGGCCGACCGCTTCCACCCGAGAACTCAGCGAACTCCTCTCGTGGGCGGTGGCGTGTCCTCGTTCGCCTTTCGCAGCCAAAGCCGCGCCGTGTGTGTAGTTGCCGGTAGCCATGGTTGCTTGCTCCTTATTTGGGGCTTCGGTTGCTGGGGCGGGTGTTGGTGGAAAGACAAAAGCGAACGGCGTGCCGCGTCCCGGAATGTCTCCCGAGGGCGGTTGCAACTGCATGTGGCCGCGGCCTTTTCGGACTGATCCTGCCGGAAGAGGTGGGACGGCCCGACATCACGGGGGCCACTGCATCCACGGTATTTCGTGGAAGCTCACGATAGTTCGTGGGACCGCCACGAAGGGTGGCCGTCAAGCGGCCGGAACGCCTCGCGCGGCGATTACGGTTTCCGGCCGAAGATGAATAGAATGTCCCCCGCCAGACGCCCGGCGAAACCGTGTGCTGGCTCGCCTTTCCGGGGCAATGCTCTGGCTGATCGAGGCCTTCATCGTCAGGCAGGTGTCGATGGCCCAGCCACAAAAAGCTTCCGAAGAAGCGGCCGAGAAGCTAGCGACCTCGAACCCATCCGACGTGTCGCGCGGGGAGGCCGAAGAACTCACGCGCGCTCCGTGCGATCGTCGAGGCAGCCTCGCACAGCAGCGGCGAAGAGTATTTCCAGGCACTGGTCCGTATCTTGGCGCGTGCGGTTGACACGCGCTGGGCATTCATCGCGCAGTTCGCGTCTCCTGAGAACCATACCAAGGCCCGTACCATCGCCTTCTCGGACAGGGACCGCATCGCTGAAAATTTCGAATGGACTTTGGCGGGCACGCCGTGTGAAGACGTGGTTCACGGGAATCTGTGCCACCACGCCTCGGGAGTACGGCAGAAATTCCCGGACGACCCGTACCCGCGCGAGTGGGGCATCGAAAGTTTTTTGGGAGTGCCGCTGTGCGATTCCGAAGGAACGATTCTCGGCCACGTCGCAGCCTTCGACGACCGTCCAATGCCGGAGGAGCCGCGGAAGCTGCTCACCTTTCGCATCTTCGCGAAGCAAGCCGCCGGCGAGTTGGCGCGCCTTCACCTCGAGCAGCAGCTCCGCGAAAGCAAGGAGCGCCTGCGGGACTTGTACGAAGAAGCCCCGATCGCGTACGTCACAGAAGATATGGAATCGCGGTTCATCAGTGCCAACCGCGCGGCCCATCGAATCCTGGGGATCAAGCCGGAAGACGTGCCCGGGATTGTGGGGCTGTCGCTCGTCCCCGACAGGCCCGACGCCCAGCGCGTCGCCCGAGATCAGTTCGCGTTGCAGGTCCGCGGCGAGGAAACCAGGGGTGTTGTTGTCGAGCTTCGCCGCAAGGACAATGGCAAACCAGTCTGGATCGAGATCTGGGCGAAGCCGGAATCCGGCGGCAAATTCACGCGAACCATGTTCCTGGACGTCACCGACCGCGTCCTCATGGAACAGGAGAAGGCCCGCCTCGCCGCCGAGAACGCCTACCTTCAGGAAGAGATCAAATCGGTTCACAACTTCGAAGAGATCGTCGGGCAAAGCCCGGCCCTGCTGCAATCGCTGGAAAAAGTCAGCCGTGTCGCCAAGACGGACGCGACCGTTCTCATCACCGGGGAAACCGGGACGGGCAAGGAGTTGATCGCCCGCGCCATTCACTCCGCCAGTCACCGGCACGACAAACCGCTGATCAAGGTGAACTGCGCCGCCCTGCCCGCCGGTTTGGTCGAGTCGGAATTGTTCGGCCACGAAAAGGGTGCATTTTCGGGGGCGATCAGCCGGCGCGTGGGCCGCTTTGAGTTGGCCAACGGGGGGACGATTTTCCTGGACGAGGTCGGCGAGGTTCCGCTCGACGTGCAGGTCAAGCTCCTCCGCGTGCTCCAGGAACGCGAGTTCGAGCGCGTCGGCGGAACGCATCCGATCAAAGTCGATGTCCGTGTCATCGCGGCCACGAACCGGGATCTCGTGAAGTCGATCCGCGAGGGCAAGTTCCGCGAGGACCTGTATTACCGCCTGAACGTCTTCCCGATCTCCCTGCCGCCGCTGCGCGACCGTGCGGGGGACGTGCCGATACTCGTGCAGTTCCTGGTGGCCCGGTTCGCGGCCCGCGTCGGGGTGCGAATCGAGTCGGTCGAAAGGGCGACCATGGAGCGGCTGGACCGCTATTCCTGGCCGGGGAATGTTCGCGAGCTGGAGAACGTCCTGGAACGGGCGGTCATCCTGTCGAACGGCCCGACACTCGAGATCGATCCGGAGGTGTTCGCCTCGGCGACGTCAGTCCGCTCCGCTAGCGCCGGTCCACCAACGCCGTCGGGTTCCGAACGTGAGGGGGCAGCGGCAGCAGGCTCTGGACCGACTCCGCCGCTTGAAAGCCTGGAATCCAACACACGAAACCACATTCTGGCCGCCCTCGAGCAGTCAGGTTGGGTCATTAGCGGACCACGCGGCGCGGCGAAGATCTTGGGCCTCCACCCGAACACGCTCCGCAGCCGGATGAAAAAACTTGGCATCGTCCGAGCGCCGCATGAGGGTCAGCACTGAGTACGGTTCGACCGTGAGTTTAGGGATAGTGTCCTGGTCCCAACTCAGGCACACCGCTACGAACGCAGCGCAGGAGTGAATCCGAACTCTTTCGGAAGGTGCTGTTGGGGCAATTCGCCGCCGGGCGGTCAACCAAGCCGAGCCCTGAAATCGAGGCTGAGACTGCGTCGATCCGACACGCCGACGTATTTTCGGGGGTTGCCTTTGTCCCTATGGCGGCCAACTTAGCTCCAATGCTGCCGCACCTAATCGCATCGGATCGGCTGTCAACCTCGGCCTGTGAACGCATACCCCGAACAGTCATCGCGGCGGCGGCCCCATGATCCTGGGCGGTGGGCCGAACGGCATGGGAAACGGCGCCAGCACCCCCTTGAACGGTGCGCCGCTCATCTCCTCCCAGCGTCGCGCCTGCTCCTCCGTCAGCAGCGCCAGGATTCTCTCGTTCGGCGTTCGCTCCTTCGGTTCGGCGTCGGGGCCGCCGGGCGGCGGTCCACCCGGCCCCATCGTCCGCAACCAGGTGAAGAACGCTTCCTCCTCAATCGCCCGAATGCCGTCGCGCTGCTCGGGGGTGAGGTGCAGCTGCGCAACCACTTCCGGGTCACGGAAGGCACCGGGGCCGTCCGACTGCAACGCGATCTGGCGCAGGCGCGCCTGCTGAGCCGTCGTCAGGATCGCGTTGACCTCCGCCTCGTCGGCCCGCGCCTGCTCCAGCACACGCCGGCCGTGATCGGCGGGCGACAGTCGGCCGAAGTCGTTGAAGGAGTCGATCCACTGTTTCCCCAGCCGGGCCGTCAGCTCCTTCACCTTCGTCCGCTGCTCGTCGTTCAAACCCAGGTCGTCATGCACCGCCGTCGCGCCCAGCAGGTACAGCTTGCTCGCGGCCTGCAGCACGGCCAGGTCGGCGAGGATCTTTTCGACGCGCCGCGTCGTGTCGAGCAGCTCCGCCTGGGCGTTCGGGTCGTCGCGGCGTTGTTCGATGATCTCCTGATAGTAGGCCAGCGCCGACCGGAGCAGGCGCTTCCGCACGTCCTCCATGCCGGGGCGATCCGCCAGCTCCTGCTCGCTGACCTGGATCAGCTCGTCCACCGAGCGGCGAGCAAGGCGGAGCCGCGCCTCGGCTTCCTCGGCCCGCTGCCGCTCGCTGCGATAGGCCTCCTCTGCCTTGCGCTGCTCCGCTCTTGTCTTTTCCTGTTCGCCGCGGACGAGGGCGGCGCTGACCAGAGACCCGACGGCCAGAAGGAACAGGATCACGACGCCTGCGGCCACCACGGACGGGCGCCGCCTCGCCCATTGCCGCACGTGTTCCATCAGGGTCGGCCGCCGCGCCAGGATCGGCCGGTTGTCCAGGAAGCGTTGCAGGTCGTCCGCCAGCTCTTGGGCGCTCTGGTAACGCTCCGACGGCTCCTTGCGTAGCGCCTTGAGGACGACCGTCTCTAGCTCCGCCGGCACGGAGGGGACGAAGGAACGCGGCGGCCGCGGGTCGTCGTCGGCGATTTGCCGCAGCAGCTCCTTGCGGTCGCGGCCCTCGAAGATCGGCCGCAGCGTCAGCAGCTCGTACAGGGTCGCCCCCAGGGAATACACGTCGGTGCGGTGGTCCACCACGCCGCGCCGGCTGAGGGCCTGCTCCGGACTGGCGTAGCGCAGGGTGCCGAGCAGTTCCCCCGTTTGGGTGAGGCCTGGCTCAGTGGCGACCTGCGCCAATCCGAAATCGGCGACCCAGAGTTGGCCGCGTTCGTCCAGCAGTAGGTTGGCCGGCTTGACGTCGCGGTGGACGATGCCCACCTGGTGAGCATATTCCAGCGCGCGGGCTGCTTGCAGTCCCCAGCGGGCGACGATGCGGAAGAAATCGGACAAGGGGACAAGGGGACAAGGGGACAAGGGGGACCGCGTGCGTCCGTTGTGTGAGAATGAGGCAGGCGTCGAAACGCCCATCGTTTCCCCTTGTCCCCTTGTCCCCTTGTCCCCTTGTCCCTTTATTCCCTTGTCTTGCCGCTGGCAGCGCAGCTCCGCGACCAGGGACGCGAGGCTCCATCCCTCGATGAACTGCATGGCGTAGAAATGGACGCCGCGCTCGCAGCCGACGGCGTACACCGGCACGATGTTTTCGTGCCGGAGATGGGCGGCGGCCAGCGCCTCGTTCTTGAATCGCTGCAGACGGCGCGGGTCGAGGGCGGCGGCGAACGACAGCACTTTCAACGCCACGCGCCGCCGCAGCGACATTTGCTCGGCCTCGTAGACGACTCCCATGCCGCCCCGGCCGACTTCGCCAAGCAAGCGAAAGTCGCCGAGCTGGCCCATTTCAGAAGGGGCGAACGGCCGGCGTGAGCCGGCTGATGAATCCCCATCATCAGCCGGCTCACGCCGGCCGCTCGCCTCGCGCAGAGGAGCGGCCAGGCGTTCCATCGCGTCGTGGCTGGTGAAGAAAGCCTCCAGGTCCTGCCGCAGATCGGGGTGCGCGGCGACGAGCTGCCGCCGATCCGGTTCCTGTCCGGCCTGTAGCGCTTCCACGTAGGCCAGGAGAACTTCGTTCAGCCGCTCTTCGCGGTCGGTGTCGCCGGCGGACTCGCGGTTCATGCGTCGCCCTCCCCCGCATCCAGGAGCAGCTCGCGGAGCTTCTTCAGCCCCCGGAAGAGCAGCCCAACCACGGCCGCGCGCGTGCGTCCCACGCGCTCCGCCGTCTCGGCCACCGGCAGCCCCTTGAGGTGGTGCAATTCCACGACGCACCGCTGATCGTCCGGCAGCCGGGCCAGGGCGGCGGCAAGCCGCACCAGCTCCTCGCCGCGCACCGCCCCGTCGCTGGGCGATGTCTGGTCGGCCGCGAGCAGGCATTCCAGCCGGGAAGACGACAGGTCCAGCTCGGCCTCCAGCGAGCGCTCCCGGTCCAGGTCGCGCATCCCGGCGTCGAAACGCCGCACGGCGGCCGCCAGCGCATTGGCCAGGATGGCGCGGAGCCAGGCCAGCCGCTCGGCCTCGGTTCGGCCGCGAAATTGCTCCCGGCCCTCATAAGCTCGCAGCAAGGCATGCTGGACGACGTCGGAAGCATCCATTTTCGCCTGAAGGCGGGTTCCCAGGTGAAGGCGCGCCAGCACGCGGAGGTAGTCCCGATAGGCCTCCAGGGGTCTCTCATCGGCGTCTGCTGCACGGCTTGCCATCATACCTCTCCTTATCTCTTGTCGATGCGCCCGGCTTCCTGGGGCAGCGCGCCATGCCCTGTGCGACCTGTTGGGAACTCGGTAAGAGAATCATCTTCGATAGGATCGTGATACACAAGCAAGCAATGCCGCACAGCAGGCGGTCAGGCGGTGCTTGCCGAGCAGCCACAGGTCGGCCCGGCCGCGTGACCGGCTCGTCGGGCGGCCCAGGCACGGCGTCGGAAGCCCCGCCCGTGGCCTCGGAAGAGAATCCCACAGCCGCCGGTGGCGGAGTTCCCGGCCTCCGGGCCGACCGCCACAGAACCCCAGGTTTTGCCCGCGGCGGACCCGACATCCCCGGTACCGGCGCCGGCCGAGGCGCCGGCCCCGTCGCCGACTGCTTGTGTGCGGGCGTACACGAAAAAGAGCGGTTTTTTCTGCCACGGTCTGCCAAATGGGAGTCTCGGCGGCGTCTACCTGCGGGCGGCGGCCGGCCGAGCGTCTGATTCATGGTCCGGCTGAGCGTGTCTGATTCGCGTGGCCGGGGCTGAGTCCTCGAAGCCCCGGCCTACCCTGCCTGCGGCCCACCGGCGACGGAGGGCCCGCCGCCGGATCCCGGCGACGTGGTGTGCGAGGAGAGGCCGGGCGGGCTGCTGAGGAGCTACCGGCGGCGGGCGGCGTGGCGACATTTTTGACCACCGCCGCGGGCCCGGCCCGGGCTCGAAAGCCGGCTCGGGCCGCCTCGCCTCATCCCCCAGCCCGGTGTAACAAGCGCATGACAACCTTGCGTCGGCTGCTCCGGCGGACGCCCGGAGTATGCACCGACTTGCGTCGCGCCGCCTTCCTGCACCGGAAGGGGCACGCCGCGGCTCTCCCGAGATCGCGGCGGTCGCAGCTCGAAGATATCGCTCTCGGCGTGGTGCATGATACCTGGCCGCGCCGGCCCGGGGTACGCAATTTCGCCGCCGAAACGGTTGGGGCCGGCGGCGGTGAGTCATCTGCTGCTATGGGCTTTCAAGTCAACCTTGCCGGCGCTCGTTGCCGATTATTCCGAGAGCGTCGAAAATGCGGACGAGCGACGAATTCACCGAGAAATACCTGTTCGGCGACTGGCTGGGCGTGCGCTCGGATCTCGCAGATCAGGGGATCAAGCCGCTGGTTCTCTTCATCACCGACCCATTCGACAACGCCGCCGGCGGCCGTCGGCAGGCCTTCAGCGAGTACGACCTCCTCGCCCTCGACCTCATCGTGGACGCCGATAAGCTCCTCGGTGTGCCGGGCGGCGAGTTTCACGTCGGCTTCGCAAACAATTCGGGCACGAGTCTGTCCCAGCATTACGTGGGGAACAACTTTCCGGTCCAGCTCGCCGACGTGGCGGACGCCAACCCCCGGCTGACTTACCTCAGCTACACGCAGTCGTTGTTCGACGACAAGCTGAGCATCCGTCTGGGGCGCGTGACGCTCAACAGCGTCTACGGCGAGGAATTCGCCGGGTTCCAGTACTTCAAGGCCTTCACGTCGGTCGCCTTTGACCTGGTCCCGATCGGCATATTCCTGAACGCGCCGGGGCCTTCGGCTACCCGCAGGCGACCTAGGGAGCGCGGGTCAAGTACGAGCCGGTCGATTCGTTCTACGCGATGGCAGGCTGCTACGACGGCGACCCGGGGCTAAAGCAGGGCGACCGTCACGGCGTCGATTTCTCGTTGCACGGGCCGCCGTTCGTCATCGGCGAGGTCGGCTTCCGCCGGAATTACGGTCAGGACGCCCCAGGTCTGCCCGGCAACCTGAAACTCGGGGCCTATTTCAACAGCGGCGGCGCGGCGATCTTCGACTCCGGCCTACCAGGCCCATCGAGTGAAACCGTAGAGGCCCGTTACGGTTTCTACGTCGTGGGCGATCAGGCGCTGGCGCGCTGGGGCGACCCCGCGGAGAAGCGCCATCTGGGCGCGTTTGCGGCCTTTGTGTGTGCGCGGACCAGCGCATCAACCAACTGCCTTACTTCTTCGACGCCGGGCTGGTGACCTACGGCTTCTTGCCCAATCGTCCCCGCGACTTCGCCGGCTTCGGCGTCGTCTACGGGTCGTACAGCTCCCACCAACACGGGGCGACCCGCCTGGAAGATCTCGTCGTGGGCCCCGATGCGGACGGCGGCGAGATCCTGTTGGGCGTTGACGCGGCGAGCGGTGGCGACGGCTTGGTGCAGGATGTTATGGACGGTCCCCACGGACAACGGGAAGTCGAAGAGGTCGTCCAGGAGTTCGGTGACGCCGCGGAGGGAACTGTGGCAAATGAGGGTGAGTCCGAGGACGAGTTACCGCAGCCACGGCTTGGTGACCGAAAGCCAAAAGAGGAGTGGGGCGGGCTTGTCGCGCGAAGGGGAGAAGGCATGGTCCAGGGCGTCATGCGCCTGTTGGAGTTGCTGGTAGACGAACTTACGGCTGACCTGTTGCTGGCCGGCCAGTTCGGTGACGGACTGGCCGGCCAGGGCGTCGAGGGCGAGCTGCTGGCATGTCTGGGGCGGCAGCAAGCGTGCGGGTGTGGCGACGGGGGCGAGCCGGGTAGAATGCCCATGCCTGGAACTCCGTGGATCAAGAGACGGTGATACTCTCGATCTACGGAATCCGGGCCTTTGCAGCTGCGCTCACCTCCCGCATCTGTTACGCGGATTTGAACCAGGCCTGAATACGGGAAGTGTGTGAAATGTAAGACCAGATGCAGCCTGTTTTTGCGATCATTCCGATCTCTACCGCCCGAATGGGGTTCAGGCGTGCTATCAGCGCGGCACGCGCGAAGCCTTCAACGGCCGCTGCTCCAAGCCACTTTATTCCATCCTCAGCGACAATCCGTGTCTTGCAGGCTGCTTCTGCCGGCCGTCCGTTCGGGCCCCCAGGCGAGCCGCCAGCGGCCGTCGCCGCTACGAGTTAATAGCTATCCGAGAAGGTAGAGACGCAACTCCCCATCCGCGAGGGGGCGGGTGCGTGTCGTAGAAGCCGGGGAGGGCCCCGCGGAGGCGGCGCCGGTTCGCCCCCGTTCGCCCACGACGCGACGAGGCGGCCGGGGACGGCTCGTCGCCCCAACGACCGGAGGCCCCCGCCCTGGGGGCCTCCGTGGCGGCGCCTGGGCCAAGCCGACGCCTCAGCCGCGCCCGGCCAGACCGAACGTGCCACGCTCCGTCTTCGTGACCGGCGCCTCTCCGCCGGCGTCGAGGTCTTGCCGCTCTTCTTCGCCATGATGTTGCTCCCTTCGATTCGAGTGGTCCGCGTGGGCGTCGCGACCGCCGCGACGCCCGAACAGGCCAGGACCGTTACCTCGCCGCGCGGGACCATATCAAGCTAATTCCTCTCGGAATCATGGTGATTTCCTCGCTTCAAAGCCGCGTCGCGGCCGGCGTCGGCGCGACTAGCCGGGCCGGTCGCCCGCCCCGCGCCGGCCGCCACGCCGGAAGCATTCCCACAAGCGTCGCTGCCGACGCCAATCCGCCGTCGCAGCGATCGGCAGCAGGTCGTGCAGGATCACCGGGTCGCGGCCCCGCTCGACCCGAGGCGGGAACAGGATCTGCTCCTGGAGGTCCGGGGCCAACTGCAATAGCGCCATGACCTGGCCGACCCTCGCCCGCGTGACGTGCCCCAGACGGGCCAACTCCGCATAGTCGCGGACCACCGCCGCGCGCAACAGGCCGTCCAGGCGGTGCGCCAGGGCCAGCAGGCGCGCGACCCGCGGCACGCGGCCCGAGGGGACGGCGGGCGGCGGCTGCTCGCCGTCGTGGCTCTCCTCCCTGTACCGCACCTGGCCGACGTACGGCACGTTGCTCAGCAGCCGACGCAAGCCCACGCGCGTGAACGGCTGCCCGCCCCCCTCCCGCCCCGAACGCGTCCGCCAACGCTTGTTGAACCAGCCCCGAGCCTCCAGCTCCCGCACCACCGGCGGCAGCGAACCGCGCTCCAGGAACAGCGCGAAGATCGCCCGTACCCGCTCTGCCTCCTCCAAATTGACCATCAGGCGTAGCCCAGCAGGGAGCGGCCGCCCGACCACTTGCCCTTGCGCCGCGTGGCCGCGATCTTGTCGCGCGTCCGCTCCGCGATGATCTCCCGCTCGAACTGCGCGAAGGACAGCAGCACGTTGAGCATCAGGCGGCCCATCGACGTCGCGCTGTTGATTTGCTGGGTGACGGACACGAAGCAGACCTGGCGCGTCTCGAACGCCTCCAGGATGCGGGCGAAGTCGAGCAGCGAGCGGGACAGGCGATCGACCTTGTAGACGATTACGCAATCGATCTTGCCCGTCTCCACGTCGGCCAGCAAGCGCTTCAGCGCGGATCGCTCCATGTTGCCGCCGGTGTAGCCGCCGTCGTCGCAGCGGTCGGGCAGGCAGGTCCAGCCCTCGCCCGCCTGGCTGCGCACGTACGCCTCGGCCGACTCACGCTGGGCGTCCAGGCTGTTGAACTCCTGCTCCAGGCCTTCCTCCGTGCTCTTGCGCATGTAGATCGCGCAAGAGCACCAGCGGCAGCGTCGCCCGCGGCCCGGGACGGTTGGCTTGATTCATCGCTCGCCCCCTTTCCCCGCGATACGGAAGAACAAAAAGCCGTTGCAATGGCTGCCGGTGATCGCCTTGGCGACGGCGCTGAGGGAGGGGTAGGCGACGCCTTCGAACTCGAAGCCGTCGGCCAGCACCCGCACGTGCAGCGTCTGACCCCGGTACACCCGCGCCAGCACCGAACCGGCCGGAGGCAATCGGGGATCGCGGATCAGGGCGACCGCAGCGGCAGGCGCGGCCGCCGGGGCCGCGTCGGCGTCGTTGGCCAGCTCCTCGGCGCGGCGTCGGGCGCGTTCGGACAGGTCGCCCTCGGCCAACGCCTGCAGCCTCCAGGCGATGCGGCGGATCAGCCCGGTCTTGTTGTGGGCGGGCGTCGTCTCGTCGAACACCTCGGCGTAACGCGCCCGCAGTTGCTTGGCCCCCAGGCGCTGTAGGGCGGCGACCTCTCGGTGGACGTTCAGCTCCATCGCGGCGCTCCTTCCTCAGGGACTCGAACACGGTCAACCCGAGTGGACACTGAGCACGCTTTCACCCGGAAGCTCAAGGCAATTCGGAGAGGATTTATGAGGTTTATGGAGGCCGGCCCTTCGGCCGCGTCGCCCTGGAGTCTGAGGCCGAGGCGGCGTTCCGGCCGGACATTGTCCCGCGGCCGGCCGGCGCCTGCAACCACTGCCGCTGCGCGGCCTTGGGGCCGTCGCCGAAAGGACCGCCTGGCGGCGTTGCCGGGAGGCCGCGTCGAGCGACGGCCGCATCGTCGGCTGCGGCCCCCTTCCGATGCCAGCGTGGCCGTATCCTATAGAGCAGTTTTGGCCCGGAAACGGCCGGAAAGAGGCCAACCCGTGTCAGAACGGCGCCAGCGCCGTGGGTTCCACAAGATATTCTCGGCTAAGAAGTTGCGTCGGATCTGGCACAATGGACTGGCAGGGAGTGGCAGAATCGCCGCAGCCAGACCACGCGCATTATCCGTTTCTAACTAATTGATAGAATGAGACTTGCGACAATGCGCGGCCCGGCGGGCGTCGCGGCGAAGGGCCGAAAAACCTGCCACGGTCTGCCACGGTCTGCCAATTCGATTGTCCGGGTATGCCTTAGCCTCCGGCGTAGCAAAGGGTTGCGTCTGGAATGCGCTCATTCCGATTTTGGCAGGCTTTGGCACCTTCTGCGACCCATGCGGCGATGGCTTTTTGGGCATCGTCTCTGCCGGCGTTGACTCGTGTGAGAATATCGACGGAGGCTCGGAGAGGGCGGGAGGAATCGACCGCGACGAGGACCGCTTGCGAGGCAGGAGCGGGGACGGCGCGAGGCTCCGGCAGAGACGGGCGAACCGGCGGGAATCCTGGCGGGAAAGGGCCGGAAACGCGAACCGCCGGGAGCGGTCGCTCTCGGCGGTGGGCGTCAACTCGTAGGTCGGGCCTACTCGCTGCGGATCAGAAGGCTCCGCGAAGTGCAGCCGCATCTAACGCGACTCAGGGCTGCGGCAGGGAGAGCCAGCGGCCCATAGGAATCCGCCCACGACCCACAACCGCCGTGTCAAGAACCGGGAGCAATCGGGAGCAACGTCGGGGCCGGACGGAGGTGAGCGAATCGGATCGGAAGCAACCGGGAGCGACGCGACGCCCGATCCTTTCGCGTCGCTCCCGGTTGCTCCCGGTCGCTCCCGCCGCTTCGGTTTCTCAACGGCAGGGTTCCCCGGCCTCACGGGGGATCGTACCACGGGTGTTCCAACCAGTCGTCGTCCAAGTCCATGCCGTTCTCCACCAGGAACGCGCGCCACGACGCCCGCCCGTCCGCGTCGTCGCCCCACCACTCCGGCGGCGAGTCGGGCGAATACGACGGCGGCGGCCAGCACACCAGCGGGCCGCGGTACGGCTCCGGCGTCCGGAGGCCGCACGCCACGCACGCCAAGGCGTAGGAGTCGGCCCGGTCGTCAGCCTCGCCGTCCACCGCCCGCAACGTCGAGCCCCCGATGCCCGCCAGTTGCGTGAAGGTGGCGTAGCTGTGCAGCCGCGTCCTCCCTTCCCGGAAGGCGTCGGCCGCCGCCGCGTACAAAAGCGCCTTGCCCTTGGCGCTGGAAAGCCAGCCCGGCTTGCCGTCGTGTCCCGGCAGCCGCCACAGCCCGGAATTGTCCCGCAGCCACAACAGGACGGCGTGCCCGTGGTTATTGCGTTCCACCAGGACGGCCGCGTCGTTGTACCACCGCCCCAGCGCGTCGATGTGCGCCGCCAGCGTCGAGGGCTGGAACTTGCCCGCCAGGGCCGCGACCTCCTCGCCGCTGTCCCGGTCCAGAACGGTCAGCGCCGAGTCGTCCGAGGTCGGGTTGCCCTCCGCCGGGTCGGCGCCGATCACGTAGGAGCGCCCGGCTCCGGCGCCGTGTACACTTCCAGGCCCACAATGGCCGGCGTCCCGGCCGGCCAAGCCGTCAGGGCAGTGCGTTCCTCAAAACACTCCTGCAGCCAGTGCGGCGCAATGCGCTTGTCCAGGGTCCGCGGCAGAAGCGCTTCGGCGTCCGTCGCCAGGTACTGCTCGTGCAACTCGTCCAACGACCCCGTCCGGTGCAGGATGTCGGCGCAGCGCCTCGTTGCAGGCGGCGTCCCGGTCGGGCCGGGCCGACCACGGCAGGAAGACGGCCTTCCATTCGGTCCGCCCCGTTCGCGCCCCTTGGTAAATGCGTTTGAACGGCGAGTTCGGCCGTCCCTTGTCCGCGCGGGAGACCAGGATCATGCGTCCGCCGCCGTCGATGGTCGGCTTGACGCTCGCCATCAGCGCGCCGAAGTCCGGCACCAGATCGGCCTCATCGACGATCACCAGGCTGGCGCTGTAGCTGTCGCCGCCCGTGGTGGGGAAGGCCAGCACGCGCGAGCCGTTGCTCCAGCGCCACTCGTGGTCGTTGTCGGTCGGGAACGAACGCACCTGGAGCCAGCCGGGCAGGCGTTCGTACATGCCGCGCAGCCGGACCGTGAGCAGGTCCACCGCCTCCTCGTCGCGGCGGGAGAAGAGCAGCACCGTCGCCGCGGGGTGGAACAGCATCCGCCACAGGGCGTAGCCGAGGACCAACGCGGTCAGGCCCAGCTGCCGGGCCTTCAGGATCACCGTGAGGCAATGGTCCGTGATCGTTTGCAGCGCCTGCCGCTGGGCCGGCCACAATCGGAGCGGAATCCAGGCGCCCGCGAGGACGTCGCTGATCCGCACGTAGGCGGTGAGGAAATACGCGACGGACTTACGGCACTTGTGGACCTCCATCCGCCGCCGTCTCGTCGGGTCGTCGCCCGAACTGTTCATGGTCGAATTCCTCCAATTCACGGTCGGCGGCGACGGCGTCCTCCCCCGAGGGCGGGTGATGCGGGCTGGGGGGCCATGCACGTCCGCGCGGTGCGATCCGGCGCTCAGGGTCGCCGATACGGTGCGCCATTGCGCGAGTGGCGCACCCCCTTGGCGCACCGTAACTCGTTGGCAGATAAGGGTGAATCGGGCCTTGCGCCACTGCGCCAAGGGTCCGGTCCCCCCGGATTTTTCGACCTTGTCGTTCGCTGCCCGACGCGGCCTGTACGGCACCGCCGACACGCGCGGGGCGATCGTCTGGTTATGGGCGACCGGGTGCGGGAACATGGCCGACCTCGACGTTCCGAGAGCGCGGGGCGACGTCGAGTGTACCATGCGGCGGGGGCATCTGGGCAGGCAAACAATCAAGATTTTCACCAGAAGAAGGGATTTCACTCTTGGGTGAAATGTGAGAAAAAAGAACTCCTCTTGACATTTTTCGCTATTTTAGCTACTTTCACTATTGGGTGAAATAATGGGAAAAAGGAAAACTATTCACGAAGCCTTATTCATTCCGGCAGCCGAGTGGGTCCGGCGGCTCGGTCAGGAAACTGCGTCCTTTGATGTGACCAAGGTAGTCGGACCTGAGACGGTGCATGCCGCCGGACGGCGCATGGAGTGGGACTGCGTGGTCACTCTCTCGACACGCCCGGACAATCGACGTGTCGATTTGTATGTGGAGACGAAGGCGCAGGTCTCACCCCAAACGGCTTTGGCGGTCTTCCAGCGACTAAAGTGGGTGCCGCCCGATGGCCTTCTCCTGCTTTGCGCCCCATATATTTCCCCGAGGGTGGCGGAACTGTGCCAGGAGCATAAAGTCAACTACCTGGACGGAGTAGGGAACTGCCGGGTCGTGTCGCCGGGCCTGTTCATTCAGATGTCGGGTCGCCCCAACCGCCGGGCCCCGGTCCACGCGGCCGCCGATCCGTTTTCAAAGAAATCGAGCCGGATCGTCCGCACAATCCTGACCCATCCCGGCCGGGCGTGGCAGGTTCAGCAGTTGGCGAAAGCGGCCGGCGTGAGCCTGGGCTTGGCGTCGAAGGTGAAGAAGGCGCTCGTCGAGGAAGCGTACCTCGAAGAGCGGGATCGTCTCCTTTACTTGCGTGACCCGGAGAGCCTGCTTCAGGGCTGGGCGGCCCAGTACCGCCCCCATGTCACACGCCTGCAACTCTTCGCCATGTCGAGGCCGCCCGAAACCGAAGGCCGCCTGGCGGATTGGTGTCGGGCAAACGGGGTCGTGTATGCGCTCACCCAACTGTCGGCGGCGTGGCGGTACTCCCCGATGGTCCGGTATGACAAGACGGTCGCTTACGTGGACAGGAAGGTGGCGACGGATTCCTCGCTGACGGACCTTCTGGGTCGCATTGACGCCAAGGAGGTCGGTACGGGAGTGAACTGCTCGCTGTGGCTGACCGACGACCCGGCGGTGTTCGCCGACGCAAGGGAGATCGGAGGCGTGAAGGTCGTCTCGCCGCTCCAGCTTTACCTGGACTTGAGGCTTCTTGCGGGACGAGGGGAGGATGCAGCGCAAGAGGTTCTGGAAGGAGAACTACGCCCACTGTTTTCCCCATCTCGTGATGGGGGCGGGAAGTCGCAGGGAGAACGTCATGAACGATGTTGATATTTGCAGGTCCGTCCTCATGGAAGTGCTTACCATCCTTAGCAAGGACCTTGACAACCTCGCCATCATCGGCGGATGGGTGCCCGAACTGGTATTCCCTAACCGGGGACACATCGGCTCCCTCGACGTGGACCTGGCGCTGGACGCCCGGAAGCTCGAACCGAAGGCATACGAATCCATCAGGAAGAAGCTGGTCGATCGGGGGTATCGCCAGGCCCGGACCTGCCGAACCGATTCTGGCGCAGCGTGGGGGGCACGGCGCAGAGGGTGAAAGTTGACCTCCTCACCGGGGAATTCCCGGGGGTCGCGGCCGCAGGCACGCACGCCCAGATTCAGGAAATGATGGTGTGGAAGGCGCATGGCGTGGACCTGGCTTTCGTCTTTCAACAAGAGGTGTCGGTCGAAGGCGTGCTGCCCGGCGGCGGCCACAACAGGGTCGCCGCCAAAATCCCCATGATCGCCGCCTACCTGTGCATCAAGGCGATCACACTCAGCGAGCGGATGAAGGAGAAGGACGCCTACGACATTTGCTTCTGCATCGACAACTACGCCGGAGGCTACAAGGCCCTGGCTGGTGAGTTTCGAGGAAAACTGGATAACGAGCTGATTCAGCAGGGCATCGCCATCCTACGGGACAAATTCGCCCGGCTTGACAGCATCGGCCCCGTGTGGGCGGCGCGAGTGGCCGAGGAGGCCGCCACCGGGACCGGCTCGACTCTTGAAGTCGAACAGCGCAGGGCCTACGAGCTTGTCAACGGCCTCTTGAGGGAAATTGACGGGCTAAAGTGAACGGCTTCAGGCGCTCCGGCCGCCGCACGATCCACCGTGGGGCGGCCCGGGCCTCCACGAACCTCGACTCCCGGTCCGAAGGACACCCACGGACAGAATGCCGGAAGGCGAGCGGGCGTCGTGACATCCGCGAGGCTCAATCCTCGCTCATCAGCACGCCGTAGGCTTTCGACTGGTCGAAACTCAGCAGGATGATCCGCACGGCCGTGACGAGCGGCACGGACAGGATCATGCCCACAACGCCCCACAGCCAGCCGAACGCCACAATGGCGAACAGCAACAGCAGCGGGCTGACGTTGAGATGCTTTCCGGTCAGCATAATCTCTACGTAGTCGATCCAGAAAAGGCGATTAACGACGATCAAGGCGGCCAGGATGGTGGCCGCGACCGGGCTGGTGAACTGCAAGTACGCCACGGCGATCGGCGGCACGCAAGCCACGACCGAGCCGACGTAGGTGACGTAGTTGGCCAGAAACATCAGCACCGCCCACAGGAACCAGAAGTCCAGGCCGAACGCCCAGCCGATCAGCCCGGTGGCTGCGGCCATCCCCAGGCTGACCCCGGTTTTGACCGCCAGGTAGCGGCGGATCTCCGCGTCGATGGTCCTGCCGATCATCAGCGCCCGGTCGGCCGAAGTCGGCGCCAGCGCCTTGAGCACCCGCCGGGGAAGTTTTTGCACCTCCAGGAAGATGAAAAAGAGGTAGAAGGCGACCATGAGCGTCATCTCCACGGCATGAACCGTCGTGCTGAATGCGAAGTGGATCAATTCTCTGGACGAACCGTCAAAGAGGTTGGCCAGGGACAGCGCCTCGCTATTGAAGCGCTGCTCGGCTTCCGCTCCTCCGGTGAGGCGGGCGGCGTCGTTCAGTAGGGCGACCAGCCGATCGCGGTAGTAAGGCAGCCGCGCCTCAAAGACCGCGACGTTGTAATGCACGAGCAGGCCCAGCGGCAGCAGCGCGGCCAGGAAGGCGCATCCGAGGAGGGGATAGGTTAGCCACGCCGACACGGGCCAGCGCGACGGCGTCGGCCGCCGGCCGGAGCAGGAAGAAGAGGAAGAGGGCGATGAGGAGCGGGGCCACGACGGGTTGCAGGACCGACAGCGCCGCCCCGACGACGCAGAGGGCGATGAGCACCAGGCAGGCGGTGCGCACCCGTTCGCCAGGGCGGGCCGGCCGCGCGCCGGACTCCTGGAGGTCGTTCTTGTCGCTCATCGCGGCCCCCGCAGCAGGGCGTGTCGCTTCCGCCGTCACGGCGCCGGGGCCGTCACGATGGCGTCATCCCCGGCGTTGACCTGGACGGCTTCCATCTTGTCCGCTTCATGGCGGGCCGGGCCCGCGGGCGGCGGCGCCTTCCGCTCCGTGAACCAGCGGACGACGACGTAGAACACCGGCGTGAAGAAGATACCGAATATCGTCACGCCCAGCATGCCGCTGAAGACCGCCACGCCCAGCGCCACGCGCATCTCGGCCCCCGCCCCCGTGGCCAGCACCAGCGGCACGACGCCGAGAATGAACGCGAAGGACGTCATCAGGATCGGCCGCAGGCGCTGCTTGCCCGCCTCGACCGTGGCCTCGAAGCGGCCCTTGCCCTGGTCCTGCAACTGCTTGGCAAACTCCACAATCAGGATCGCGTTTTTGGCGGCCAGGCCGATCAGCACGACGAGGCCGATCTGCGTGAAGATGTTGTTTTCCATGCCCATCAGCCAGACGCCGGCGATGGCGGCCAGAAGGCACATGGGCACGATGAGGATGATCGACAGCGGCAGCGACCAGCTCTCGTACTGCGCCGCCAGCACGAGGAACACGAAGACCACCGCCAGCGGGAAGGCCAGCTTCGTGAGCAGGTCCTTGCCGGCCAGGATTTGCTGGTAGGTCAACTCCGTCCATTCCGAGCCCATCGTCGAGGGCAGGTAGTCCGCCGTCACTCCGTCCATGATTTGAATGGCCTGGCCGGACGATACGCCGGGGGCCGTGCCGCCGCTGATCTCGGCGGACGGGTACATGTTGTAGTGGTTGACGATCGGCGGGCCGCTGTCGTAGTCCACCTTGACCAGGGTGCGCAGCGGCACCCGGTCGCCCTTGGCGTTGCGGACCTCCAGGTTGCCGATGTCGCCGACCTGGTTGCGGATACGCGGGGCCGGCCTGGACGTTGACCTGCCAGTTGCGGTTCTGGAAGAAGAAGTCGTTGACGTAGAACGAGCCGAGGTTGGCCTGCAGCGCCTGGTCGATGTCCGAAAGGGCGACGCGCTGCGTCTTGGCCTTCTCCTCATCGACCTCGATGCGCAGCTGCGGCTGGTTCACGCTGAAGCTGGTGAACAAGCCCTGCAGTTTCGGGTCGGCATTGCCCTGCTCCGCCACGAGGGCCGTCGCCCCTTGCAGCGCCGTCAGGCCCGCGCCGCGCCGGTCCTGCACCTGCAGCTTGAAGCCGCCCGTCGAACCGAGGCCGTCCACTGGCGGGGCGCCGAACACCGCCAACTTCGCGTCGCGGTAGGCGGCGAACTTCTCTCGAAGCCGTTTGATCACCGCCGGGGCGCTCAGATCCGCCACGCCGGCCCGCTCCTCGAACGGCTTGAGCAGCACGAACATGCCACCCACGTTGCTGATGTTGGAGCTGAGCAGGATCGAGTAGCCGGGCACCTCGATGGTGTGATACACGCCCGGGTCCTTGCGAACCTCCACGGCCAGATCGTGCATGAAGCGGTCGGTGCGGTCCAGTGTGGCGCCGTCGGGCAGCTGGACGTTGACCACCAGATAGCCCTTATCCTGCTCCGGAATGAAGCCGACCGGCACGGCCTTGAATCCGGCGTAGGTCAGGACCATCAGCCCGGCGTACACCGCCAGGGCGACGACGCTCAGACGCAGCAGGAGCGCCACCATCGCCCCGTAGCCGCGAATGGTTACGTCGAAGAACTTGTTGAAGAGAACGAAGAACCGTCCCAGCAGCCAGTTCACGAGGCCCGCGACCAACCAGCCCACGAGGCAGCCGACGGCGAACAGGCCGGCCTGCAGTCCCCATAGGAGGGCGGCGTGTTCCGTCGCTTCGTGGCCGCCGTGGCCGCCGACCTCGATGTGAAACAGATGCGCTACCGGCCCGAGCAGGAACTCGTAAGCGATCAGACCGCCGATCAGCACGACGCCGAGGCGGGGCAGCGCTTCCTGGTGGGACTGGCCGTTCTGTCCGTGGGCGTGCGGCTTCAGCAGGATGCCGCACAGGGCCGGGCTGAGGGTCAGCGAGTTGAACGCCGAGATGACCGTCGAGGCGGCGATGGTCAGGGCGAACTGGCGGTAGAACTGGCCGCTGATGCCGGCCATGAACGCCGTCGGCACGAACACCGCGCACAGCACCAGGGAGATGGCGATGACCGGGCCGGTCACCTCTTCCATGGCCTTGCGGCTAGCCTCCTTCGGCGGCAGGCCCTGCGCCATCCACCGCTCCACGTTCTCCACCACGACGATGGCGTCGTCCACGACGATGCCGATGGCCAGCACCAGGCCGAACAGCGACAGGTTGTTCAGGGAGAAGCCCAGCATCGTCATGATCGCGAACGTGCCGATCAGCGACACCGGCACCGCCACCATCGGGACGATGGTGGCCCGCCAGTTCTGCAGGAAGACCAGCACCACGATGAAGACCAGCACGAACGCCTCGATGAGGGTGTGAATGACGCTCGCGATGGACTCCTCGATAAACACGGTCGTGTCGTAGTGAATGCGGTAATCGACGCCCTCGGGAAAGCGGCCCTTCAGCTCCTCCATCTTGGCCTTGATCGCCTCCGCCGTTTTAACGGCGTTGGACCCCGGAAGCTGGAAGATGGCCAGCGTCGCCGACGGGTCGCCGTCGAGGTAGCTGTTGACGTCGTAATTCTTGGCGCCCAGCTCGACGCCCTTATGCACAACCCGGCCGTCCTTGTTTTTGACGTCGTCGATGACCAGGTCCTGGAGGTGGACGACGCCGCCCTGCGACCCGGTGCGGACGATGATGTCCCGGAACTGGTCTTCGGAGGTGAGCCGCTCGCTCGCATTGAGGGGGAGCTGGAACTGAATGGGTGATGTACTGGGCACCGGGGGCTGGCCGAGCCGGCCGGCGGCGACCTGGCGGTTCTGCTCCCGGATGGCGTTGATCACGTCGCCGGCCGTCATCTGCTTGCCGGCCAGCTTGTCCGGGTCGAGCCAGACGCGCATGCTGTAGTCGCGCGGGCCCAGGAACGTCACGTCGCCGACCCCCTTGATGCGGGCGAGGTCGTCCTTGACGTTGAGCGTCGCAAAGTTGCTGAGATAAATCTGGTCGTAATAGTAGCCCCCGTCCGGCCGCTTCAGCGAGATGAGGTTGACGCACATCAGGATGCTCGGCGACTTCTTCTTCGTCGTCACGCCGATGCGCTTGACCTCCTCGGGCAGCTTGGCCTCGGCGACGGCGACGCGGTTCTGCACCAGCACCTGGGCCGTGTCCAGGTTGGTCCCTAGCTCAAAGGTGACGTCGAGCGTCATCTGGCCGTCGTTCGTGCATTTCGAGGACATGTAGAGCATGCGCTCCACGCCGTTGACTTCCTGCTCGATGGGAGTCGCCACGGTGTCGGCCACGGTCTTGGCGTTGGCCCCCGGGTACGTGGCCGTGACCTGGACGGTGGGCGGCGCCACCTCCGGATATTGCGCGACGGGCAGCAGTAGATAGGCCACGACGCCGACGAGAACGATGACGATCGACAGCACGCTGGCGAAGATGGGCCGGTCGATGAAGAAGCGCGAAATCATGAGCAGGCCTCCTGCTGGGCGAAAGTTCGTCGGGCGTCAGTGGGCTGGCTTCTGCGGCTCGACCGGGTAGTTGATGCGCACACGTTGGAGGTTGTCGGTCATCACCCACCAGTCGGCCGGCTTCTCGCCTTCGGCCAGGGCGTCGGCGGGTTGGACCGCGCGACGGGCGTCATCGCCGAGAGTGCCGAGCGTGACGTTACGACGCTCGGCGACGGTCTTTCCGTCCTTTTCCACGGCGATGAGGACGTAGCGCTTGTCCTGGTCGGCGAGGATGCACGTCTCGGGCACGAGCAACGCCTGGTAGGGCTTGCCGACGGCCAAGCGGACGCGGACGCGCGACCCGGGGAGGTAGGGCCCGTCCTTGTTATCGACCAGGCCGTAGAACTGCAGCGTGCCGGTGTCGGGGTCGATGCGGTTGTCGCCGAAGGCGAGCGTTCCCTGGTGCGGGAAGCCCTTCTCCGCGTCCAGGCCGAACTCGAAGGGGGTTTTCACGTCCTTGAGCTTGGCGAGCAACTCGTCGAGCTTCTGGCCCTCCACGCCCTGGTTCTTCGCGAAGCGGTACAGCGAACGCTCGTCGATGTTGAAGACGACGCGGATGGGGTCGATGGCGACGATGGTGGTGAGGAGGGGGTCGCTGCCGCCGGCGTTGACCAGGTTGCCCTCGCTGAGCTTGGCGGCGCCAATGCGGCCGCCGATCTCCGCCTTGATCTCCGAATACTCCTTTTCCAGCTTGGCGCGCGTGACCTCATGCTCGGCGGCGTCCACCTGGGAAGTCAGCGATTTGGCGTCGGCGTCGGCCTTTTCCATGTCTTCCAGGCTCGTGGCCTGCTTGACCAGCAGCTGCTTTTGCCGGGCCAGCTCCTTGGCGGCGACGACCTTCTGGGCCGTCAGGACTTCGACGCGGTCCTGGGCGCGGCCGATCGTCTCGTCGAACTCACGCGGGTCGAGCACGAACAGGAGCCGCCTCGGCTCGACGACCTGGCCGTCCGTGAAGTTGACCTTGACGATGTGGCCGCGGACGCGCGAGCGGACCTCGACGGTTTGGCTGGCTTCCATCTGGCCATTGAACTCCGCGTAGTCGGTCAGCTCCCGCGCCTCCGGATGCGCGACGGCGACCTTGGGCGTTTCGGGAACGCGGGGCGGCGGGGGGTTGCATCCCACGGCGAGGCCCAGAGCGAGGGCGAAACCGCCGAGCAGGAAGAAGCGAGCCGGGCCATGAGGCCGGGCCACGCGGGTTCGAGTTGTCATGATTTCAATGCTCCTTTTTCGGTTCTGCCGCCGGTAACGCCGGAGCCGCCCCGGCGCGGCGGGAATTAGGGATGTCAAGAGTCTTTTTTCCCAAGGTCAACCCAGGCGTTCAGAGCGAAGACGGAGGGCAGGGTCTCCTCAAATTCCTTGCACCAGCCGGCGTTGCCGCGCGAGACGCGCCGGCCCGCGGGGCCGGTCTGCCAGACGCTCAGGAACCCGATCCGGTCGAAGCCCACCTGCGCGAGGCGGTCCAACCCGGCGTCCGGGATGTCGTCCAGCGTAACGGGCCGCCCCAGCGTGCGCGACAGTCCCGTGAGCCAGGCGCGGGTGTTGATCTGATACAGCGATGGGTAATGCGGCGGCGTCATGGCGTCTCGGTTCATTTCTAAAGAAGCTTCGGCGACCGACAGCCGTTGCGACTCATCCTTGCGGTAGTTCGTCCAGTTCGAGCGGAGCGGGGACCTGCGATACCGCTGCAACATCCCGCCGCCTTTGCTTCCGTTCCTGATTCCCGCCCATTCCCTGGAAATCGCTGACGTCTGCAAATGCTCGGTCCTCCGGTTCCGTGAAGCATCGTTCGGCGGATCGATGCAACAAGGCTAACTCCTCACGCAGCAGCGCCGCTCGCGCCTCGGGCAACGTCTGAATCAGGTTTTCCAGCATGGCGTGCAAACGCCGGGCGACCTGGATGCTCTCGCCGCCGCAGTGACGAATTTCGGTGACGGCCAGGCGGACGAAGTCTTCCCAGTCCGGCGTGCGGTAGACGAGCCGAAGCCGGCCGCCGGCGTCTCGAACCTGTCCCGTATCCAGATTTCGTTCGCCCAACATGCGGAGGAGGTGATGGATCTGGTCCAGGGCGAGAACCGCCGTAGTCGGGTCGTTAATCGCCGGTGAAAGCGCCTTCAAGGCGATGTCCACCATGATACGGAACGCAAAAGCCGGGTCCTGCTCCAGCGTGCGTTCCTGACCGACGGCAACCGATTGGCACAACGCTCTTACCGGCGGCGTCGCGCCGCCCGCAAAAACGCGGAACAAGGGGTCTCCGGCGGCCACGTGATCGCCGACCTGAGGAAGCATTTCAATGGCACAGTCCGCCCGCCGGGTCAGCGACAGGAGCCCGGTCTGATCGAAAGCGAGGACCACGCCATCGTCGGAGCTGACGATGGTCGCGGTCGGCGCCCCAAAAGGGACCGGGGCGGCCGCCGGCGCGGTTGCTTCGGGCGACTTGGCCAGACGCCGCGGATAAACGCTTTCGATGACTTTGCGCCCCTTGCAGGCGACAGCCCGGAGTGCGCCGCTGGGCCGCAGCGCTTTACCCAGGTGGTCAAGCAGGTAGAACAAAACGCCCAGATTAAACAGACAAGCGTAAGCAGCGACGTGTGCGGTAAGCAAAGGAACGGTGGATGTGATCCGGATGAGCGCCGCCAGGGAGAAGGTGAAGGTGAAGACCATCAGCGTCAAGGCGAACTTGGTAACGGGGTCTCTATACACCACGGCAATGATGCGTGGCGTAAGTGCGGCGCTGGCGAGTTGGACCGCGACCAGCAGCGCGGAACAGACGAAAACGATGGCCGTGAACAGCGCCGAAGCCATGGTCCCCAGCACCGCCGCGCGGTGTCCGAATCAACAGGCGACACCCAGTTCATTTCCTGCTCGACCTCGTGAAGCAATCGGACGGTCCCGATGGCCGCCAACGCGCCGAGTACGGGGAGGATCCAGATGGAGTTCCCAAAGTATTGCCAAACACGATAGCGCTGAAGCCAGGTCATGGGACAGTCGCCCCTCCCTTATTTGCCTGTTCGACCCCGTCAGGGTCCAGCCAACGGACCTTTCCGGTCGCCAGTTCGTAGACCGCCCCGACGATGAGGATGTCGCGCCGTTCCCGTAACGCTTGCCGTGCTTCGGCTGCCCGGATTACCTGATGCATCGACCATCGCACGTTGGCCGCGACGCCCGCCTCCAGCTGCTCGGCCGCGGATTGTTCCGGGTCGATCCCTTCCAGTCCCGGATCGATCAGCTCGATCAGTTGCTGAATTCGCTCCGGGTGCTTCGCGCGTTGGAACCGGGCGTCCAGCGCCGCCTTCACGGCGCCGCAGCCCTCGTGTCCCAGAACGACTAACAGCGTTGTGCCCAGGTGCTGGTAGGCATACTGAATGCTGCCGGCCACGCCCGGCGCGATGATGTTGCCAGCGAGCCGAATCACGAACAGATCTCCGAAGCTCTGATCGAACACCAGCTCCGGCGGCACGCGCGAATCGCTGCATCCCAGGATCACGGCGAAAGGCCGCTGACTTTTACGCAACGCGACAAAGACCTCCGCGGAGGTTTTGCCGTAGGGCGCCCGTCCCTCCACGAAGCGTTGATTGCCTTCGCTCAGACGCGCGAGGGCTTCCAGAGCGGTGCGTGGTCGCGACGGCACGGCCATCCTCCCTTCCCTTCCCGCCCGATGAAGACTTCCGACCCTGCCGCTCCCGGCCTTCATAAAGCGTTGGTGGTCGCGCTCGCTTTGATCGACAGCGAGCCCCTATTTGTAAAACCACTGGAGCTCGTACGTGTAGCCGGGCTTCAGCGACAGCAATTTGAAGGCGAGGATCGAGTAGTCGTTCGCCAGGTACTCGGTGACAACCTTCACCGTTTCCGTCGTCTCCGGCTTTCCCGTCTTGTGCCGGAGCAATCGCCAGCTGCGGTACTGATTTCCTTCGGGCAGCAGGAGCCACGTCGTCAATTCGGCGGTTTCCGTCTGAACGTCCCAGGAAAATCCGTTGGCGTTCTCCCCGCCTTCGACATATTTTGCGGCAGAGAGAGCTTCCATGTAGAGGTCCACCGAATCGCCAGCTGGGACTTTTTGGAAATCATAACTCACCTCCCTTTGATACACTTTCCGGCCCAGAACGGGGTCCTCCTCAACGCTCGAGCGCAGCTTCGGCGCCAGCTGCCCATCCATCTGCGGGAACCGCACTTGCGCGATAGGATCCGCCTGCAGGATCTTGATGCGGAAGTTATTGTTTCCGTCATTCTCGGACGATTTAAGGACCTTGAGGCGCCGATAATTGTAAACCAGAGAAGTGAGATCGTTCTTACCGGCTTCGGACGGCTTCCAGCGTCTCATGTCAAGGATGCGCGAATCCTGAAGGATCTCGAAGCCCTTGAAGTCCGGTTCGTCGAGCTTGGGAACTTCGTCGGCGGTCACGCCGGTCCAGGGCTGTTCCGAGCCGTTTTCGAGCAGGCTGGTCATCTTCTCCAGGTCCCGGCTGCCCTGGGAAAGCGACTCCACGAGATGGTTGTTCAGCTGGGACGTCCGGTAGGTCTTGACCACGAAAAAGGGCAGCAGGACGAAGAGCGGGATTAGGAGCGGTACGTAAACGTAGGAACTCCAGTCCCGGTGGTCCAGCAGCGTGCTCCAGATGCGCCGGACGGCCGAGCCTTGCAGGGTACGCGCCTCGACCGTGGTGGCCGCCGGCCCCTTCTCCGGCCCGCCTAGGCGTCCGGCCGCGAGCGCGGGCGCCGCCGCGCCGCGCGGGCCGGGAACCGGATCCCAGGGGGCGTTGCCTGGCAAGTCAGCGCCAAACAGGTCGGGGCGCGCCCGGCACGCCTTGCGGCCGACGCAGTAGCCGTGTCGCACCAGGCTGCTGATTTCCAGCATCGAAAAGCGATCGAGGTCCGTGCGGATGTTGGCCGCCCGCCGCTGGATTTCGGGGTGCAAGGCCGTGGAATCCTCGGCCGGCTCGACCACGTCGGTAATCGGGGCGAAGACGAAACCGGGCGTGTCATGGAACGTTTCGATTTCCAGTTGCCAGACCCGGTCCATGAGGATGTCGGTCGCGCGCAGGGCGGTTCGGATCAACCCGCCGGCGCGGCGGTTGCCCTGCACCGCGATTCGCTTGCCCACGTCACTGACGAGGACCGCGTCCAGCCCACTGTTGAGTCTGCGGAAGCAAGCGTGGCCCGTGGCCTGCCGAAATGCCGCTTCGAGCAGGTGTCGATTCAGCCAGTGTTGATCGTCGGCGTCCAGGATCCGGCCGTCCACGCAGCTGGCATGGAGGAGCGCTTCCGCGTCGGGATCCACAGGGGTCAGGCCGGCGAAAAGCGGCTCGTGGTGCAACTGAGAATAGCGCAGGAGGTCCCACAAGCCGGCCGCCAGCCACTCCTCGCCGTCGCCCCGGCCGGCGCCCGGTGGGGGCGGCAGGAGCTTGCCCGAAGCCCCTCCGTTGGCAAGCAGGATCGGCTCCCGTCGGCTGCGGGCCGCCGCCAGCACCTGCGCGAGCCGGCGGAGCGGCGTCTCCTCGGCGGCCTTGCCGGCCTCCCGCAGCGCCTGGACGAAGGCCTGAAAATCGACGAAGTCGTCGGCGGAAAGGGGACTGGCGGCTAGCAAGGACCGCGCGAGGCAGCCGAACATGCGGACGCCGAGGTTGTCGTAGACGCCTCCGTCCGTGTACGCCTGCCGGCCGAACTCGCCGCCGGCCCCGACTTCCGCGCCGGTCAGCTCAAGCGGCGGGAAGAAGCCGGGGAACGCCGACGAGGCGGTGACGGCCATCGGCACGGTGGCCAGCCCGGCGTGGATGCGGTCGATGCGAAACGTGCTTCCCGGTTGCCGGCGCACCATCAGCAGGCCGTTCCGGTTGAAGGAGCAAAGGCACCCCTCGCTCAGGTTGGTGGCCAGAATGTGCAGTTGCGGGCTTTCCGGCAACTGGAACAGGCTGACGTCCCCATAGAGATACTTCTCGTAGTGGTATTCCAGCAGCCCCGTGAGCGTCAGCTTGCGATTCGAGCAGCCCAGGAGCCGGCGCGGCCCGCGCAGGGGCATGGCCAGGGGAAAGCGGCGGGTGATTCGATTGCGGATGTCGAGGCGCACGAACGCGAGAATCTCGGACGCCGCGGCGTCGAACTCCTTGGGCGAGCCGATGTAACGGTCCCAATTGAGCACAAGGTGGGCGGCGAAAATGCTACCGCCTGACACCGACGTGATGTGGCTCACCTGGGACAAGACGCCGGCGTCGCGGAGAAAACGCACCAGCCCGAGGTGATACAAACTGGCCCGAAAGCCGCCGCCGGACAGCGCCAGACCGATCTTTTTCATGCTGCATCTCTGGAATGGGCCGGGAACCAGAGCCGGTTCGATCCCAACTCCCTCAGGGCTCCGTCCACCGCCGGAGCCGCCGGCAGAGCGGCGATTCGGGTCCGGGTGGGCTCGCCGGACCAACCATGCGCTCCTAAGCCGCGTCCAGAACGTCATCCACGGTCGCCGACGCCCACCAGCTGACCGCTGCGCGGCTTTTCCACCTCAATCGCGCCGGCTTGCATGCCGAGCTGGAGCATTTGCTCGGACGTAGTCGTCGCAAACATGTGCATCATGCGCGCGATGACGCCCGTCCAGCCGGTCTGGTGATTGGCGCCGAGGCCGGCGCCGTTGTCGCCGTGGAAGTACTCGTGGAACAACAGGAGATCGCGCCAGTGCGGATCTTCCTGGAACTTCTGCACGCCGCCGTAGACCGGCCGCCTGCCGTCCTTGTCCTTGAGGAACATGTTCGACAGCCGGCGCGATCTCCTCGGCCACCTGGTACAGGGTCATAAGGCGGCCGGAGCCGGTCGGGCACTCCACTCTGAAATCGTCGCCGAAATAGGTGTAGTATTGCAGCAAGGCCCGGACGACGAGGCCGTTGACCGGCATCCAGATGGGCCCGCGCCAGTTGGAGTTGCCGCCGAACATCCCCGTGTCGGATTCGGCCGGCAGGTAGGCGACGCGATACTCCTGGCCGCCGGCGTTGAAGACGAACGGATGCTCGGCATGGAAGCGCGACAGCGAGCGGAGCCCGTACGGGCTGAGGAACTCGTTCTCGTCGAGCATCTTGGCCAGCACTCGGCGGAGCTTGGTTTCGTCGAGGATGGAAGCAAGGTGGCGGTCGGCGACGCCCGGTTTGCCCGGGGGATGAATCGAGGCAATGATTTCCGGGCGCGCCCTGATGAAGGCTTGCAGACGTTCCCGCATTTCCGGGTTGTGCTTTAGCAACACTCCGTCGAACGTCGTGGCCGCGCAGAGCGGCAAGAGTCCGACCATCGACCGCACCTTGAGCCGCTGGGCCTGGCCGTTGGGCAAGCGCAGCACGTCATAGAAGAAGCCGTCCTCTTCATCCCACATGCCGACGCCCCCGCCCACATTCGCCATCGACGAGGCGATCCACAGGAAGTGCTGGACGAACTTGAGCGCCATGTCGAGGTAGTCCGGATCGCTCGCGGCCAGCGTGGTGGCGATCTGGAGCATGTTCTCGCAGAACAGGCACATCCAGGCCGTGCCGTCGGCCTGCTCCAGATAACCGCCCGTCGGCAGGGGGGCGCTGCGATCGAAGACGCCGATGTTGTCCAGGCCCAGGAATCCGCCCTCGAACACGTTCCGCCCTGTACGGTCCTTGCGGTTTACCCACCAGGTGAAGTTGAGGAGCAACTTGTGGAAGATGCTCTTGAGCCATTCCTTGTCGCCCTGGCCCCTCTTCGCCATGTCCATGATGTAGGTGAACATGGTGGACCAGGCATGGACCGGCGGGTTGACGTCGCCGAAATTCCATTCGTACGCCGGAATCTGGCCGTTGGGGTGCATGTAGCGTTCACGCACCATGAGCGCCAGTTGCGCCTTGCCGAAATCCGGGTCCACCAGCGTCAAGGCGGTGACATGGAAGGCTAGGTGCCAGGCGGCGTACCAGGGGTACTCCCACTTGTCCGGCATGGAGATGATGTCGCCGTTGTACATGTGGTGCCAGTGGTCGTTGCGCGGCGCCTGCTTGCGGTTCTCCTTGAACGGGTCGGAGCCGCGCTCCTCGAGCCACTTGTCCACGTCGTAGTGGTAGAACTGCTTGCTCCAGAGCATCCCCGCCAGGGCCTGGCGCATGACGTTGGCTTCGTCGGCGTTGAATGAACGGGGGATGACCGTCGCGTAGAACTCGTCGGCTTCCGCACGGCGGGCCTGAACGATCTCGTCAAAGCGGTCGCCGAATGGGCCGCCCGTCCGGCCGTTGGCCCGCGCGAACTCATCCGGCGCCATGTCGCTGAGACGGAGCCGGACCACCTGGCATTCGCCGGGCTGCACGTTCAGGCGATAATGAGCCGCCGCCTTGGTGCCTTTCTTCTCCGGGTTCACCGCCTCCTGCCGGCCGTGGACGACGCAGTCGTTGATGCTGTCCTTGACGTACGGGGTCCGGTTGGGCACGCCGAAGATGCGCTGGGTGTTGGTCTCGTTCTCCGTGAACAGCACCGGCGCGTCGCCCTCGTAGTAGAGGAAGCGCTCGCCGAGCACGGGATCGACCGCCCGGACGGCGCCGGCCCGCGAGCCGGCGATGACCTGCTGCAGGGTCGGCCGCTCGTCGCTACCATGCCAGGACCACTGGTTGCGGAACCAGAGCGTCGGCAGGACGTGGATCGGGGCGGCCTGCGGGCCGCGGTTGTGGACGCTAATCTGAATCAGCAGGTCTTCAGGGGACGCCTTGGCGTACTCCACAACGACATCGAAGTAGCGGTCCTGGTCGAACACGCCGGTGTCGAGCAACTCGTACTCGAACTCAGTCCGGCTGCGGCGGCGGCTGGTTTCGACGAGGTTGCTGTAAGGAAACGCCGTCTGCGGGTACTTGTAGAGGTACTTCATGTACGAGTGGGTCGGCGTGCTGTCGAGGTAGAAGTAGTACTCCTTGACGTCCTCTCCGTGGTTGCTCTCGCTGTTGGTTAGCCCGAACAGTCGCTCCTTGAGGATGGGGTCGGCGCCGTTCCACAGGGCGACGGCGAAGCAGAGGCGCTGGTGGGAGTCGGAGACGCCGGCAAGCCCGTCCTCGCCCCAGCGGTAGGCCCGCGAGCGGGCCTGGTCGTGACTGAAGTAGTTCCAGGCGTCGCCGCCGTCGCTGTAGTCCTCGCGCACTGTTCCCCACTGGCGCTCGCTTAGGTACGGGCCCCATTTTTTCCAGGGGCCTTCTGCTCCCGCGCTTCGTCGAGCCGGACCTGTTCTACAGACATCTGGCGCTCGCTTTCCGCTAAAAGGGCAGGCCGAGCATGGATTTGTAGTGGCCGGGGACGGCCTCCAACTCCGTCTCCTCGCTGGGAGTAAACGGCTGGCGCTCCTCCCAGGGGTTGGCCGCCATCGGCAGGCTCCACAGCTTTCCCTCCGGGTCCCGCACGATCCACTGCCCACCTGCTTTGTCCACGTAAAGAAACCCCACGAACTTTTTCACCTCGGCCATGGTCGTCCTCCATTACGGACTCTCAAGAACACAACTCCTGTTGATTCCACAGGTCCGACCGTCACCGCCGCGTCCCGGCGAGCAGACGCTGAGTGTGCTGGGCGATCATCAACTCCTCGTTGGTGGGGACGACCCAGGCCGCGACGCGGCTTCCGGCGCGGCTGATGCGCGGGCCGCCGGCCTCGTTGGCTGCGGGGTCCAGTTCTAGCCCGAGCCAGGCGGCGTCGCGGCAGACGCGGGCGCGGACGGTGGGGGCGTTCTCGCCGATGCCGCCAGTGAACACCAGCGTGTCCAGCC
Source organism: uncultured Planctomycetaceae bacterium (assembly GCA_963771935.1). Taxonomy (GTDB): domain Bacteria; phylum Planctomycetota; class Planctomycetia; order Gemmatales; family Gemmataceae; genus UBA4732. Next base: position 1,239,939 of record CAVYVK010000003.1, read on the forward strand.
CTCCCAGGGCCGCGGCCAGCGAACCCAACTCGCGACCGATCCGGTAGACGAACAGGTCGAGCCCTCGGCCGCCCGCGGGTCCGGGCTGGCCAGCAGAGTGCGCATGTCGCTGGAAACGCCGGAAACGCCGAGCAGCCCCGACTCCTGGTAGACCAGCTTTTCCAGGGCGCGTGCGTCCATGCCATGCCTGTCCATCAAATACAGCAGCACGCCGGGGTCGAGTGACCCGCAGCGCGTCCCCATCGGCACGCCGTCCGCGGTGGAGAAGCCCATCGTGGCGGCGATGCTCATGCCCCCTTTCATGGCGCACATGCTGGCCCCGTTGCCCAGGTGGGCCACGACGGTGCGGCCCTCCGCCGCGTGGGCGTCGATGCCGGGGAGCACGGAGGCGATGTATTCGTAAGACAAGCCGTGGAAGCCGTAGCGGAGCACACCTTCCTCTGAATACCGCCGGGGCAGCGCGAAGGCCTGGGCGACCGCCGGCTGGCTGCGGTGGAAAGCGGTGTCGAAGCAGGCCGCCTGGGGCAGGTCCGGCGCGAGTTCCGCCACGGCCCGGATGGCGCCCAGGTTGTGGGGCTGGTGCAGCGGCGCCAGCGGCACCAACTCCTTAAGGGTCGCCAACACTTTCGGATCGACCAAGACCGGCCGCGTAAACTTCGTCCCCCCATGCACAACCCGGTGTCCGGCCGCGACGATGCGGCGCCCGCCGAGCTTCCCACTGCCCCAGGCGAACAGAAACTCTATCGCGCCGTCGTGTCCGAGCCGCGCCCCGGCCGGCCATTCCTTTTCGCCGACGACCTGCCCGTCCTCACCGTGGGCCTTGAAACGGGGCTTTGTAAGGAGTTCCTCGAGTTGGCCGCGGAGCAACGGCCTGGGCGGCTCGCCCTCGAGAAACGCCGCGAACTTGAGACTGGAGGAGCCGGCGTTCAGGACCAGGATTGCATCAGTCATGGAAGTCATCGCGCTTGTGGTCGACCGGCCCGGCGGGGACGTGTTTTCCTTGGTCCGCGCCGCCTCGACGCTGACGGCACTGCCGAAAGCGCCTGGGTCGTCAAGGACGCGGCCGGTGATCTGCCCACCGCAGGGTTTCAGTACTTCTCCGGTATGAAGTTCCGCCGTTCCAGCGTCTTCTGATCGACGTATTCTCCTTCATGAGACCGCTTCGGCAGCTTCACTTTCTCCCGGGGCGTCTCCTCGTGCGGGATCGAATCCAGAAGGTGTGCGATGCAGTTGAGGCGCGCCCGCCGCTTGTCGTCCGAGCGCACGATGTGCCAGGGCGCGTATTTCGTGTCCGTCGCCTCCAGCATCAGGTCGCGGGCGCGAGTAGGCGTACCATTGGGCGTAGGATTCGAGGTCCATCGGACTTAGCTTCCACTGCCGCAGCGGTCCTCGATCCGCGCCTCGAAGCGTCGTTTCTGCTCCTGCTGGCCCACCTCGAGCCAGTATTTGATCAGGATGATCCCCGTGTTGGCGCAGAAGGCCTCGAATTTTGGGCAGTTCTCCAGAAACGCCTTGTATTGCTCCTTGGTGCAGAAGCCCATGACGTACTCGACGCCCGCGCGGTTGTACCAGCTGCGGTCGAAGATGACGAGCCTCGCCCGCGGCCGGGAAGAGCTGGAGGTAGCGCTGCGGGTACATCTGCGTGCGCTCGCGGTCGGAGGGGGCGGGGAGGGCCGCGACGCGGAAGACGCGCGGGCTTACGCGCTCCGTGATGGACTTGATCGTCCCCCCCTTGCCGGCCGCGTCGCGTCCCTCGAACACGACGACCACCCGCAACCCCTTGTGGACGACCCAGTCCTGCAGCCTGCACAGCTCGGTCTGTAGTTTGCGCAATTCTTTTTCGAAATTCTTGCGCTTCATCGCCGGCCTCTGAGATTCGTGTTCACGCATTCCTTAGAGCTTGGGGCGGGCCATAGCCGGCGCTCAAGCGCCGGCCGCGCCGCGGCGCGGCCGGCTTGCCCAGCCACCGGAAAGGTTATGCGGGGCCGATGCGACACGCACCTGTCAAAAGTGACAGGTGCGGTCGGATAGGGCGTTCAGTCCACCGGACACGGCCCGACGTCCCAGACGCCGGTGGCGTACTCGGCGATGGTGCGGTCGCTGGAGAACTTGCCGGAGCAGGCCACGTTGATGACGGCCTTGCGGGCCCAGGCGTCGGGGTCGGCATACAACTCGCCGAGCCGCCGCTGCGCCTCGGCGTAGGGAGTCAGGTCCGCCAGGTGCATGTAGTAGTCGCCCCGCTCCAGGAGCGTGTCGCGGATCGGCGCGAAGATCCCCGGCTCGTCGCGGCTGAAGTGATCCGGAGAAGATCAGGTCGAGCGCCGCGCGAGTCTCCGGCTCGTTCTCGTAGTGCCACAGCGGGCTGTACCAGCCGCGGCTGTTCTGCACCTGCTCGGCCGTCAGCCCGAAGAGGAAGAAGTTTTCCTCGCCGGCCTCCACGGCCATCTCGATGGTGGCGCCGTCGCGCGTGCCGACCGTCAGCGCGCCGTTCATCATGAACTTCATATTGCCCGTGCCGCTGGCCTCATACCCGGCCGTCGAGATTTGCTCGGACACGTCGCTGGCCGGAATCAGCCGCTCCGCCAGCGACACGTTGTAGTTGGGCACGAAGACCACCTTGAGGCGTCCGCGAACCGCCAGGTCGTCGTCGATCACCCGCCCGACGTTGTTGATGAGCTTGATGATCAGTTTGGCCAGGTGGTACGCCGGCGCCGCCTTGCCGCCGAAGAAGAAGGTGCGCGGCGGGACCGTCGAGTTTCGGGTCGGCTCGCAGCCGGTTGTAAAGGACGACGACGTGCAGGATGTTGAGCAGCTGGCGCTTGTACTCGTGGATGCGCTTGATCTGGCTGTCGAAGATGCTGTTGGGTTCGACCGCCACACCCGCCGCCTCCTTAAGCCAGTTCACGAAGCGCACCTTGGCCGCTTGCTTTGCCTTGCGGAATCTGGCCCGGAACGCCGCGTCCTCGGCCAGCGGCAGCAGGCGGTGCAGCTGGGACAGGTCGGTCACCCAGCCGTCGCCGACCGCCTCCGTGATCAGCCGGGCCAGGTCGGGGTTCGCCATGAGCAGCCAGCGCCGCGGCGTCACGCCGTTGGTCTTGTTGTTGAATCGCTCCGGAAACAGCTCGGCGAAGTCCGCGACGACGCGGCGTTCGCAAAAGGTCGGAGTGGATCTGGGCCACGCCGTTGGTGCTATGCGTGCCGACGATGGCGAGGTTGGCCATGCGCACCTGCCGGGCGGCGCCCTCTTCGATGAGGCTCATGCGCGCCGACGCGGCCCTCGTCGCCGGGGTGGCGCTGCTGCAGTTCGTCGAGGAAGCGGCGGTTGATCTCGAAGACGATCTCCAGGAGGCGGGGGCAGACCATCTCGAAAAAGTAGACCGGCCACTTCTCCAGCGCCTCGGGCAGCAGCGTGTGATTGGTGTAGGCGAGGGTGCGGACGGTCAGGTCCCACGCCTCGTCCCAGCCGAGTTTTGCCTGGTCGAGCAGGATGCGCATCAGCTCCGCCACGGCCATGGCGGGGTGGGTGTCGTTGAGCTGGACGGCGACCTTGTCGGGCAGCAGTCGCCAGTCGGCGTTCGTGCGGCGGAAGCGGGCCACGATGTCGCCCAGCGAGCAGCAGACCAGGAAATACTCCTGCACGAAGCGCAGGTCCTGCCCGGCGAGGGTGGAGTCGTCGGGGTAGAGCACGCGCGTGACGGTCTCGGCGACCACCCGATCGACGATGGCGCCGACGAAGTCGCCGGAGTTGAACTCGCCGAAGTCGAAGTAGTCCGGGGACTGCGCCTGCCAGAGCCGCAGCGTGTTGATCGTCCGGCCGCCGTAGCCGACCACCGGGCGGTCGTAAGGCACGCCGAGCAGGTGGGAGGCGTGGCCGGGAACGGCGCGGAGGACGCCCTTGTCCAGGCGGAAGGCGCAGCCGATCGGGCACCTGGAGCGTCTCTCCTGGACGGGCCACTTCCCAGGGGTCGGGCCGGGCCAGCCAGTGGTCCGGGTGCTCGACCTGGCAGCCGTTCTCGATCGCCTGCCGGAAGATGCCGTACTCGTAGCGCAGGCCGTACCCCATGGCCGGGATCTGCAAGGTGGCCAGCGACTCGATGAAGCAGGCGGCGAGGCGGCCCAGGCCGCCGTTGCCGAGGCCGGCGTCCGGCTCCGCCTCGACGATTTCCTTCCAGTCCTGCCGCGGGTCCGACCGCAGGTCGTCGCGGACGAACTGCTCGGCGCCCATGTTGATGATGTTGTTGATGAGCGTGCGGCCGATCAAGAACTCCATCGACAGGTAGTAAACCCGCTTGGCGTTCTCGCGGTCGTGAGTCTGCTGGGTTAGCAGCCAGCGTTGGGTCAGCTGGTCGCGCAGTGAACGGGCCACCGCCTCAAAGCGCTCCCGCTGGCTGGCCCCCTCCGGGGCGACGGCGTGGTCAAAGACCAGGTGGCGATTGTAGCCGTTGTGGTCCGCCCTTTCATCAAGGCGGACCCCGGCGCTCTCGTTCTGCTTCTGCTTCTTCGGGGCATCAGTCCTGGACATGGGATCCTCTCCTTTGGAAGGGGCGGCAGCCGATGTTGCGGCCGCGGAACCAGCGCCGGTCACATCCCGCCGCCCGCAACCAGCATCACCACCGAGCGAGACTCGGTCCGGTAGGTCAGCCCCGGAACGTCCGGAGCCTCCTGCCACGGGACTATGTCCTGGGGCGAATCGAGCGCGGTGTCGATCCACCGCCGCCACGGCGCCCCGTCCTCCAGGGTGGGCAGCTCGAACGTGAGCGGCTCCCAGTAGGCGTTGAGGATGAGGTGGAAGCGCAGCCCTTCCTGCCTGAGTTCCGCGCCTAGTACCAGGCTGTGCGAGCCGTCGCCCCAGTCCGGCTGGTTCAGCTTCACCCCGTGCCAGGCCTTGTTCGCCTGCCGGATGATTTCCGCCAGGCTCGTCCGTCGATGCTCGTGCTCCACGGTACGCAGCAGGCGCCTATCGGCCAGCAGGCGGACGAAGCGGTGCAGGTCGGAGTGCTTCTCGACCAGCGACCAGTCGAACCAGCTGACCTCGTTGTCCTGGCCGTAGGCGTTGTTGTTGCCGCCCTGCGAGCGGCGGACCTCGTCGCCCATCAGGATCATGGGCACGCCCAGCGACATCAGCGTGACCGTCAGGTAATTTTTCACCTGGCGATTGCGCAGCCGCTCCACGGCCGGGTCATCGGTCGGACCCTCGATGCCGCAGTTCCAGCTCCGGTTGTCGTCGCCGCCGTCGCGGTTGTCCTCGCCGTTGGCGTCGTTGTGCTTGCGGTTGTAGGACACGAGGTCGTTAAGCGTGAAGCCGTCGTGACACGTCACGAAGTTGACGCTCTGCTCCGCCTCGCGCCCCTTGTGCCCGTAGACCTCCGGGCTTCCGACGATGCGGTCGGCGACCCGCCGCACCGCACCGGGCTCACCCAGAAAGAAGTCGCGGATGTCGTCACGGAACCGGCCATTCCACTCCCTCCAGGCGTCGCCGACGAAGCTGCCCACCTGGTAGAGGCCGGCCGCGTCCCACGCCTCGGCCAGGAGTTTAGTGCCCGAAAGCGCGGGGTCCGACTCGATGTCCCAGAGCACGGGCGGGTTCGGCTGCGGATGACCCGAAGCGTCGCGGGTCAGGATCGAGGCCAGATCGAAGCGGAAGCCATCGACGTGCATCTCCTGGACCCAGTAGCGGAGACAGTCCACGATCATCCGGCGAACCGCCGGGTGATTGGTGTTGAGGGTGTTGCCGCAGCCCGTGTAGTTGGCGTACCGCGCCCCGCCGTCTTCGAGGATGTAATAGGTCGGATTGTCGATGCCGCGGAAGCTGAGTGTGGGCCCGGTGCGATCGCCCTCCGCCGTGTGGTTGAACACCACGTCGAGAATAACCTCGACGCCCGCCCGGTGCAGCGCCTTGACCATGTCCCGGAATTCGTCCACGGGGCTGAGCGGATCCTGGCGCGAGCTGTACGCCTGGTGCGGCGCAAAGAATGAGACCGGCGCATAGCCCCAGTAGTTGATCTTTCCCGGTGGACAATCCTGGGCGTCGAACTGGAAGACCGGCAGCAGTTCCACGGCGGTAACGCCGAGCTGCTGAAGATACGGGATCTTCTCGATCAGGCCGGCGTAGGAGCCGCGCGTCTTTTCGCCGACCCCGGAACTTGGATGGCGCGTGAAGCCGCGGACGTGCATCTCGTAGATGATGGTGCGCGCGGCCGGCCGGCGCAGCGGCGCGTCGCCCTCCCAGTCGTACGTGCCGGGATCGACGATGACGCTCTTCATCGCCGTCGCGGCGTTGTCGCCCTCCCGCCGCGCGGCGTCGCGGCTGTAGCCCTTCGGGACGACCACGCCGCGCCCGTAGGGGTCGAGCAGGACCTTGGCTGGGTCGAATCGCAGCCCCCGCGAGAAGTCCGACGGCCCATCAACGCGATAGCCGTAGATCTGCCCTGGGGCGATAGCGGGGACGAAGACGTGCCAGTAGTGGTAAGTGCGGTTGGCCGCCGGATCGAGGCGGACGCTGCGGGACGGGGCGGCGTCATCTTCTCGGTCGAAGAACAGGAGTTCGACGCCCGTGGCCGTCCGCGAGAATAGACTGAAGTTGACGCCGCTGTCAACGACGGAGGCGCCGAGGGGGGAGCTTCGACCGATGGGCTTTGGCTTAGTCAGATCGGCCTTAAGTATCTTCCCCATTATTCTCGTGTACCTCATTTCACGGTCGAGGATGAGTGACGTAGTTCCACAAGCCGATGATCGGTTCCGCGCGGCTGTTATGCTCGAACCCAAGTACGCCGACGCTGGCGGGGCGGCAGAAGAAAAACCGCCCAGCGCCTGGCGGCAGCCCGAGCCAACGGGCCGCGATCATCCGGATGATGTGGGCGCTGGAGAACGCCAGCACGTCGCCCTCGATGCCGCGCACCTGGGCGATAAAGCGGTCGGCCCTGGCGGCGACGTCTGGCGGAGATTCACCGTCGGGGCAGCCGTCGCGGAACATTTCCCAGCCGGGCCGCTCCTTTACAATTTGCCTGGTCAGCTTCCCCTCGAAGCGGCCATAGTCCCACTCCACCAGGTCGGCATTGACCTCCGCTGCGTCCCCGAAACCGGCGAGCATGCATGTTTTGGAGGCGCACTGCAAAGGGCTCGTGAAAACGCGGGCGAAGGAAAAACGCCGCAGCCGTTCGCCGAGTTGGTGGGCGCGATCCTCCCCACGTTCGTTCAGTGGCAGATCGGTTCGACCCGTGCGCGGCGCGAGTCGGTCCAGGCCGTGTCGCCGTGCCGAGCAAGGAACAACCTTGGCAGATCGGATGACATCGATTTCCCTCCGAGGCTGCTGCGGCTGAGCGCGCCACGCTCAGCCGCAGGTGTCTTTCTCCTAGACATTGTCTCCTTCGGTGGTGGTGCCGCGTTCGCCGGCCGGCCCCGCGCCGCTCTGGCCCCATTTCCAGCCGCTGATCGCCGGCGCGTCGTCGCCGTTCCGGTCGATGTACTGCTTGTGGTCGATCAGGCGTTCGTGCAACGCCTGCTTGAAGTAGGCGGCGCGGGCACCCAGCTGCGGCAGCCGATCAATTACGTCCTCGCACAGATGGAAGCGGTCCATGTCGTTGAGCACCACCATGTCGAACGGCGTCGTCGTCGTGCCCTCTTCCTTGTAGCCGCGCACGTGCAGGTTTTTGTGGTTGGTGCGGCGGTATGTCAGCCGGTGGATCAGCCACGGGTAGCCGTGGAAGGCGAAGACGATCGGCTTGTCCTTGGTGAACAGGGCGTCGAAGTCCCGATCCGAAATCCCATGCGGGTGTTCGCTCGCCGGTTGCAGCTTCATCAGGTTCACGATGTTAACTACGCGAATTTTCAGCTCCGGCAGGTGCTTGCGCAGCAGTTGGACCGCCGCCAGCGTTTCCAAAGTTGGCACGTCGCCGCAGCACGCCATGACCACGTCCGGCTCGCTCCCGGCGTCGTTTGACGCCCAGGGCCAGATGCCTAGTCCTTCCGTGGTGTGCTTGACGGCCTGGTCCATGGTCAACCATTGCGGGGCCGGCTGCTTGCCGGCGACGACGACGTTGACGTAGTTGCGGCTGCGCAGGCAGTGGTCGGTCACCGACAGCAGGGTGTTGGCGTCGGGCGGCAAATAAATACGGATGACCTCCGCCTTCTTGTTGGCGACGTGGTCGAGGAAGCCAGGGTCCTGGTGGCTGAAGCCGTTGTGGTCCTGCCTCCAGACGTGCGAGCTGAGCAGATAGTTGAACGAGGCGATCGGCCGCCGCCAGGGAATGTGATGGCACACCTTCAGCCACTTGGCGTGCTGGTTGAACATCGAGTCGATGATGTGGATGAACGCCTCGTAGCACGAGAAGAAGCCGTGCCGCCCGGTCAGGGTGTAGGCTTCCAGCCAGCCCTGGCACTGGTGTTCGCTCAGCACCTCCATCACACGGCCGTCCGGCGACAGGTGGTCGTCCTCCGGGTAGATGTCGGCCATGTAGCAGCGGTTGGTGACTTCCAGCACGTCCTGCCAGCGGTTCGAGTTGCTCTCGTCGGGGCTGAACAGCCGGAAGTTCTTGCTCTCCAGATTCTCCTTCATTACGTCGCGGAGGAACTTGCCCATCTCCCGCGTGGCCTCGGCGGTGGTCGCCCCTGGGCTGGGCACATCGACGGCGTAGTCGCGGAAGTCGGGCATCTTCAGGTCGCGGAGCAGCAGGCCGCCGTTGGCGTGCGGGTTGGCGCTCATCCGGCGCTGGCCCTGCGGCGCCAACGCGGCCAATTCGGGTTTGAGCCGGCCCTGGGCGTCGAACAGCTCGTCGGGCCGGTAGCTCTTCATCCACTGCTCGAGGATTTTGATGTGCTCGGGCTTGTCCATGTCGCCCATCGGGACCTGGTGGCTGCGCCAGTAGTCTTCGCACTTCTTACCGTCGATGGTCGGCGGGCAGGTCCAGCCCTTGGGCGTGCGGAAGACGATCATTGGCCAGGACGGGCGCTTGACCACGCCGTTGGTGCGGGCGTCGGCCCAGATCTGCTTGATCTCCGCCGTGACCGTGTCGAGCACGTCGGCCAGCTGCTGGTGGACCGCCTTGGGGTCGTGGCCCTCGACGAAGTAGGGCGTGTAGCCCATCCCCTCAAAGAACTTCTGCAACTCGTCCTTGGGAATGCGGGCGAGGAAGCAGGGGTTGGCGATCTTGTATCCATTGAGGTGCAAGATCGGCAGCACGGCGCCGTCGCGGGCGGGGTTGAGGAACTTGTTGCCGTGCCAGCCGGTGGCCAGCGGCCCGGTCTCCGCTTCGCCGTCGCCGACGACGCAGGCAACGATCAGGTCCGGGTTGTCGAAGGCGGCGCCGTAGGCGTGGCTCAAGGCGTATCCGAGTTCTCCGCCTTCATGGATGCTGCCGGGCGTCTCCGGGGCGACGTGCGACGGGATGCCGCCGGGGAAGCTGAACTGCTTGAACAGCTTCTGCATGCCCTCGGCGTCTTGGCTGATGTTCGGATACACCTCGCTGTAGGTTCCCTCCAGATACGCATGGGCGACCAACGACGGGCCGCCGTGCCCCGGGCCGATGATGTAGATCACGTTCAGGTCGTCGCGCCGGATGACCCGGTTGAGGTGGACGCAGAGCATGTTGAGGCCGGGCGACGTGCCCCAGTGGCCGAGCAGCCGCGGCTTGATGTGCTCTCGCTTGAGCGGTTCTCTCAGGAGCGGGTTGTCGAGAAGGTAAATCTGGCCGACCGAGAGGTAGTTGGAGGCCCGCCAGTAGGCGTCCATCCGGCGCAGCTCTTCGGCCGAGAGCGGCCCTGCGGCAGCGGCCTGACCGGCCTCGGCGGTCTTCCGTTTCACGTCGGTGGTTGTCGGCGTCATTGGTCATTCCTTTTGGTGGTGTGCTGTTGACTCGTCCATCCCCTCATCGTCGCGTCGGCTTGTTATGCCTGGCCGAAGGCCTCACGCAGCTTCTGCTCCTGTTCCCTGGACAGGTTGGTGGCGATGAAATCGAACTTCACGCCCTTCATCGCCTCCGCCACGCGGTCCATGACCGCGTCGCTCGTCATCAGGAAGAGCGCCGACGTCCCCTCCGTCACCTGGGTGCGAACCCGCTTGATGAAGTCGTCGTCGATGCCGTAGTCGCGGAACGCCCCACCGAGGGCGCCGAACGCCGCGCCGACGGCCATGCCGAAAAGAGGCGTTGCGAAGATAAAACCCAGCAGCATTCCCCAGAACAGCCCGCTCATCGCACCGACGCCTACCAAATCGACGAGCTGCTTCGTTTTGGGACTTTTCTTCCCTTCCGGCCAAGAGACGATGGCAGCATCGTGCAGCTTGATCAGTAGCTGCTTCTGAAGATCCTGGACCCGGCAGAGGGCGTCATTGGCGCCTTCTGCGGTCGGAAATTTGAGAACGGTCACGGTCGCCATGTTGAAATTCCTTTGTCCAGGATCTGCGGTTCCGTGCTGCCGGTCGCCAGCAGCCGAACTTGCCGTCGTTTCGCTCCCATCACTTTGAACCCAGTACCTTGATCTGGCCTTGCCGCGCGTAGTCGATCGCCTCACCCAAGACACGGGCTGATTCCTGGGGGGCGTGGAAACCCATCGAGTTCTCCGCGTTGATGAAATCGACCCGCCATTGCGCTTGCGCTGTCGCGCTGCGCTTCTTGTATCGCCCCGGCATTGGCGTTGCCCTGCTTCGCCGCCTTCAGAGCGTCCAGCAAGTCCACCAGGGCGTCTTCGGCCCGGTCCATCAACGCCTTGTTCCGGCCCTGAATCGCTTCCACGCGGGCCTTGATCTCTTCCTCCGGGTAGCGATGGCAAGTCTGACAGGCGCGCGCCACGTTGAGAAGCGGGCTGCGGACCTGGTGATCGCTGATCTTGACGGCCCCCTCGCGCTGGTACGGCATATGGCAGTCGGCGCAGGCCACGCCGCTGCGGGCGTGAATCCCCTGGTTCCACAGCTCGAACTCAGGGTGCTGGGCCTTGAGGATGGGGGCGCCGGTCTCGCCGTGGACGTAGTCCGTGAACTTCTGCTCGTCGTAGTAGCTCTCCATTTCCTCCACCCGCAATCCGTTGTGCCATGGGTAGGTGACGACCTTCTGGTTCCCCTTGAAGTAGTATTCGACGTGGCACTGTCCGCAGACGAAGCTCCGCAGCTCCTGCCGGGTGGCGAGGGCGTTCACGTCGTACTCCTCCTTGCGGTCGCCCTTGTTCCAGTGCTGGGCCCACTGGTGGATGCTGGTCAATTGCGGCAGCGGCGGAGGGTTGCGCTCTTCCGGCTTTTTCCCCTCTTCCTTGGCCAGTTCTCCGGCCACGTGCTTCGCCAGCTCCTTGATGCCGTTGATGAAGGCGGGCCGGGTGACGCGCAGCTGCATCGATTGCGGGTCGTGGCAGTCGATACACGACACCGGGTGCGAGACGAGTTGGCGGGCGTCCTTCAGGGGCATGGCGCATACCAGCTCAAAGCCCTTCATCACGTCGCCGCCACCCTCCTTGCGGTAGGCCGGGATGATCGAGGCGTGGCAGTGCAGACACGCGCCCGGCTGCTTGAACTGCTTGACGCGCTCCGTGTTGTCCTGGTCCTCGAGCATGAAGGCGTGGCCGCGGCGCTCGCGGTAGTCCACGCTGAACGGATAGCCGGCGAAGATCCGCGTAAGTCGCGGATCTTCGTCCAGCTTGGAAAGCGCCTCGCTGCCGCCATGCCGGCGCGACGTGTTCTCCGCGGTGCGCTTGTAGCCGTCGTACTCCCGCGGAAAGTTCTTGCCCCACTCGGCCGGGTCGATCACGTCCTCATTCAATTCGACGAGCTTGAGGTATTGCTGCTTGGCCTCCTGCTTCCGCTCGTTAATGTTCATCAACAAGGCCACAACGCCGTAGGTGGCCGCCGCAGTGAAGAGGATCGTAGTCAGGTAAAGCAGCCAACTCAGCCAGCGGGATCGCTTGGGCGCGATGGGATCAGCCATGGGTTCTTTCCTCATGCCTAGCGCTGGGGACCGTGGCCCACCGCGGCGTGACAGTGGACGCAGTCCACCAGCTCGCTGCCGGTCGAGCCGTGCCCAAGAATGTCGTTGACCAGATCGTGGTGACAGTGGACGCAATTGGTCTGAAGAATGCGCTCGCTCACGGGCCGGATGCGAATCGGCTCCGGGAAATCCTGCAGGGTGAAGCCCTTGGAGTGCCACAGGCCGTCCTCGGCCTTGACCAGATATTTGGGGATCGTGTCATGCGGGACGTGGCAATCGTTGCAGGTCGCCACGGCGTGATGACTGGCTTTCTGCCAGCCGTCATATTGTTCGCGCATGATGTGACAGTTGACGCACGCTTTCGGGTCGTTGCTCAGGTACGAAGCGCCCTCGGCGTAGCGGGCAGTGAACGCCCCCGTGCCGAGCAGGCCCCGATCAGAACACACAGGACGAGCGCGGCCACACTCATTCCACAGTACGTTGTCCACCGCCACATGACATTTTTACCAGAACGGGATGGATTTAAGTTTCCTTGTGCGGCGCCCATTTACTTCGAGCCTATCCCCTGTTGCTTCTCGAACTCGCAGCGCGTCTCCTCGCCGATGAAGTAGAACGTCTTGCCCCGCCATTCGACCGTGGAGCCCGCCGCCATGCTCGGGAAGCGAACGTGGGCGATGGGATCCTCGACCATGTATTCCTTCAAGTAGATTTCGTTCTCGCCCATCGACAGGTACGTCTGAACGAATTCCACTTCGCCACGGCATCTTTGTCCACCGCGTTCAGAGGAAATTTCACCTCGGCATGAGGATTGAACTCCATCGGCGCCGGGATGATGTCCAGGTCGTAGCCGAGGATCACCTTGCGGACGTCCCGATCCGTCGAGGGGGACAATCGCAAGCGAACGCGAGCCACGCGCGACTGAAATTGAAACGTGACCTCGCGGGTCGAGGGCGCGAAGCGCGGCGTCGTTTGGACGCGGTCTCCGAACTTCGTGACCAGGAACTCCAGCCGCGGCTTCCACACGCCGCGTCCATCCATGCCAGGGATCGTTGGTGAACCCAGCGGAGAGGTTACGCCGGAGAGGCTCGGCACGCACCTGTCAAAAGTGACAGGCCGCGCGGAAAGCAAGGGACAGGCGCCATAAGGAACCAGGACTCGAAGTTTATTCAACATGGTATAGAATATTTTCATTCCTCTCTAGAGGGCCGGTCGGTTCCGGCCGCAAAGCGTTCGGCCAGGTGGCGTCGGTCTGAAGGCGGACGGCGCTTGCCGATCGAGCTTGTCCTAACGGCGGGGCCAGTGCCATGAGCAGCTGCAGACACGCGGCGTCGCCGATCGCGCGGCTCCTCGCGATCGTGCGGATCGGCGTTTTGCCGGCGATCTTGCTTGCCGGCCCCTTCGCTTCCGCAGCCGCCCCTGGCGCCGCGCGTCTGGTCGTCGTGCTGTACCCGACGGACAACGACGGCAGCCCCGGAAATCGGGAGGCCGATCACGGCATTCGCTCCACCTTCGCGTCCGGCGCCGTCGAGTCCGTCGAGGTAGAAAACGAGTACCTGGACGTAACACGCTTCCCGGACCCCGGCTACCAGGGACATCTGGCGGAATTCCTGCGGCAGAAATACGCGGCCCGCAAGATCGACCTGGTGATCGCGGGGCTGTCGTCGTCGCTGGATTTCGCGGTGAAATACCGTGAAATCACCTTTCCGGGAGTCCCCATCGTTTTTTGTGCGGTGGACGACGACGAGCTGAAAGCCCGCCGCCTGCCGCCCGACGTCGTCGGCGTGCCCATCCAGATGGAACTGATCGGTACGCTTGACATGGCCCTGAAGCTCCATCCCAACACGCGGCGCGTCTTCGTCGTCGGCGGCGCCTCCAAGTTCGACGCCGACTGGGAGGCGGAGGCCCGGCTGGAGTTCCGCCGCTTTGAAGATAAAGTGGCGTTTACCTATCTGAGTGGGTTGCCGATGCCGGACCTCCTGGAAAGGGTTTCCCACCTTCCCGACGGCAGCATCGTCTATTACCTTCACATCTTCCAGGACGGCGCCGGGAAAATCGTCATCCCCGCCGAAGGGCTGGAACAGCTGGCCGCCCGCTCGAACGCCCCCATTTACGGCCATGTGGACACCTACATCGGCCGCGGCGTGGTCGGCGGCCGCGTGTTCTCGTTCGAGAGCGCGGGAGAGGATTCCGCCAAACTCGGCCTGCGCATCCTGGCGGGTGAGCAGCCGGAGACGATGTCGATCCCGCAGCAGGCGCACACCACGCCCGTTTTCGACGCACGCCAGCTGCGGCGCTGGAACGTCAGCAAAGACCGGCTCCCCCCCGGCAGCGTCGTCAACTTTGAGGAGCCGAGCCTCTGGGACCAGTACAAGTGGCACATCATCGGCGTTTCGGCCCTTTGCGTCCTCGAGGCGCTGCTGATAATCGGCCTGCTCGTGCAACGGTCGCATCGCCGGCGGGCGGAGCGGCGCTTCCGGCAAATGCTGGAAGGGGCCCCCAACGGCATGCTCATGGTGGGGCGAGACGGCGCCATCATTCAGTCCAACGCCTATATGGAGAAGCTGTTCGGCTACCGGAAGGAGGAGCTGCAGGGCCGACATGTGGACATGCTCATCCCAGAGCGACTCCGCGGGCAGTACGCCGCTCACCGCGACCGCTTCTTCGCCTCGCCGGCGGTTCGGCCCGTGGGGGCGAGACGGGACCTGTTCGGCCGGCGCAAGGACGGGACGGAGTTTCCGGTCGAGATCGGCCTCAGCCCGGTCCAGACCGAGACAGGGTTACTCGTCCTCGCGTCTATCATCGACATCACGGAGCGACTAAGGGCCGAGGACGAGCTGAAGAAGAGCCACCGCGAATTGCGGCTGCTGACCGGCAGGCTCCTTCGCGCCCAGGAAATGGAGCGTAGGCGGCTTGCACGTGAACTGCACGACGACCTGAGCCAGAACCTCGCCTTGCTGTCGGTGGAAATGGAACTGCTCGGTCAGCAGTCCCCGCAATCGGAGGACGGGCTGGGCGGACGGCTGCAAGATTTGTCGGGCCGGGTCAAGCAGCTGGCTTCGTCCGTGCATGACCTGTCGCATCAGCTGCATCCGTCGAAGCTGGAACAACTGGGGCTGGCGGCGGCGATCCGCAGCCTGTGCAAGGAACTGAGCAGCGGCCGCGGCGTGCAGATCGAGTTCACGCCCGGCCAGTCGCCGGCCGCCCTTTCCGAGGACGTCGCCCTGTGCCTCTATCGCATCGTGCAGGAGGCCCTTCGGAACATCATCAAGCACAGCGGCGCCCGCCGCGCGGCGGTGGAGTTGAACGGCGGCGCCGACGCCGTTGGACTACGGATCAGCGACGATGGGGCCGGCTTCGACCCCCGGCGCGTGGACGGCAAGGGGGGACTCGGCCTGGTGAGCATGAGGGAACGGCTGCGCCTGGTTGGGGGCGAAATCGCCATCGAGTCGCAGCCCGGCGCCGGATCGCGGATCGATGTCCGCGTGCCACTGCAGGGCGCCCGTTCCGCGGGCAACATGTTGACGGAGCAGCATTCCGGCATAGGATAAAACCTTCACATCCTCGGGCCAAAGGGAGCCGCGATGAAGCGCCACGCGTCTTGCTGGCGGACGATCACCGCTTGCTGCGGGAAGCGTTCACCCAATTGCTCACGCCCGACTGCGATGTCGTGGGGGCCGTGGCCGATGGTTGCGCCCTGCTCGCGGCCGTCGCCGAACTGCGGCCCGACATCGTGGTGCTGGACGTGGCCATGCCTCTGCTGAATGGCCTGGACGCCGCCCGACGACTCCGAGAGGACATGCCCGAGGTCAAGGTATTATTCCTGACCATGAGCGAGGACGCCGACGTCGCGGCGGAGGCGCTTCGCATCGGCGCTTCCGGCTATCTACTCAAGAATTCGGCCGCCTCGGAGTTGCGCCAGGCCATTCGGGAGGTCTTCCGAGGACGTTCCTATGTCACGCCTCTGGTCGCCGCGGGCCTGGTCGATAAGCCCGTCCACGCGCCCGGTCTGCCGCACCCTGACGGTGAATTGAGCGAGCGCCGGCGCGAGGTGCTGCGTCTGCTGGTCAAGGGATGCTCGATGAAGCAGATCGCCCGCATCCTCAAAATCACGCCCCGAACCGTCGCCTTTCACAAGTACGGCATGATGGAAGAACTCGGGATCAGGTCCGGCGCCGAACTGCTCCAGTTTGCCGTCCGGCGCGGTCTCGTGTCCATTTAGTCCTGGCCGGGAAACGCCGCGGCGGCGCCACCTGTCACTTTTGCCAGTAGCCTCTCCCCTTCCCAGGCGGTTAATCTGCCAAGGGTCAATTCCCGGCGCACGCCGTGCAGCCCGAACCGGGACGGTTTCACCGCAAGGGGCTTGCCCGCGCCGGCGGCCGTGCAGGAGAAACACTTGGACCGCGTTCGCGTACTGCTGGCCGACGACAATGCGGACTTTTTGGCGGTCGCGGGGCGACTTCTGGAAGGGGAGTTCGAAGTCGTCAAGACCGTCGGCGATGGGGAGTCCTTGCTGCGCGAAGCCGCCCAGGCTCGGCCGGAGGTTGTGGTCCTCGACATCTCGATGCCGGGCTTGAACGGCATCGAGGCGGCCCGGCTTCTGAAGGCGGCGGGCGACGCCGTGGCCATCGTGTTTCTTACCGTGCATTCAGACCCGGACTACGTGCGCGCCGCCCTGGCGACCGGGGCCCTCGGCTACATCGTCAAGAGCCATCTGGCCTCAGACCTGCTCCCCGCGCTGAGAGCGGCGCTGGGCGGCCGGGGATATGTTTCGCCCTCAATCCGTCTGGAAAATAGCGGAGAGGATGCGGTTTAGGTCCGCCGTGTCGTGGCAGGGCATTGGCCGTCAAACAAAGGGAGGTTCGCATCATGATCAGGACAAGAATCGCGTGGGTCGCCGCCTTCTTTGCCGGCACCGTGGGCGTCGGCGTCGGCGCCGCCTGGGACCGACTCCGCCTCGCGCCGCCGACCGTGAACGCCGCCGAGGTGGCGGACAGGCCGACGCCGGCCGCCGCGGACAAGGACAAGGACAAGGCGCCGGACGTCAAGGCGCGGCCGGCCGATCAGGAGGCCGTCCGGGCGGCCGTGAAGGACTTCATCAAGGCGTTCGAGAAGGGCGACGCCAAGGCGCTAGCTTCCCTGTTCACCGAGGAAGGCGAGTACGTCTCCAACGACGGTGCCACCCTCCACGGCCGCGCCGCGATGGAGGAAGGCTACACCCAATTCTTCAAGAAGAACCCCGACATGAAGCTTGAGGTGAGCGTCGATTCCGTCCGCTTCGTCTCGCAGGACAACGCGATCCTGGAAGGGGCGGCACGGAGTTACAAGACCGGCAAGGCCGGCGAGCCAACCCTGAGTCGCATCAGCGCGCTGTACGTCCGCGAAAAGGGGCAGTGGCTGCTGGCGCTGCTGCGCGAGTCGCCGGACGAGGGCACGACGCTGGCCGACGTGGACTGGCTGATCGGTACGTGGGAGTCGAAGAGCGACGCGGCCGACGTCCGCACGACCTACGAGTGGGAGGACGGCAAGAACTTTATCCGCGCCCGCTTCACCATCAAGGAAAAGGACCAGGACGAGGTTCTCTCCGGCACGCAGCTCATTGGCAGGGACCCGCGAACCGGCCAGCTGCACTCGTGGCTGTTCGAGGGCGACGGCGGCTTCGGCGAGGCCGACTGGACCTGGGACGGCAAGACGTGGACCCTCGACGCAACCGGCGTCGAACCGGACGGCGACGATGTCACGGCAACGAACCTGCTGACGCCGCTGGGCAAGGACGCCTTCACCTGGCAGTCCATCAACCGGACGGACGACGACGAGGACGTGCCGGACATCGCCCCGGTGAAGGTTACGCGCGTGAAGTGACCGCGCCCCACCCGTGGGCGCTCTTAAGGAGATATACCGATGAAAAAAATACGTTGGACATTCCTCGTGTTGCTGGGTGGGCTGTGCCTGTTCATACCAGACTCCGGTTCCTATGGCGCTGGCCGCGGCGGGGGCGGCGGCCGGGGCGGCGGGGGCGGCGGCCGGGGCGGCGGCGGCCGCGGCGGCGCCGCGGTGGGTGGCGGCTACCGGGGCGGTTCCACGCGAGCCGGCGCCGCGGTCGGCCCCTACGGCGGTGCGGGAGCCGGCAGCCGCACCAGATCCACCGCCGTCGGGCCGGGCGGCGGATCGCGCACCGTAGGCGGCGGGAGCGGCTCCTACACCACGAATCGCGGGACGACAATTAACGCCGGCGGCGTCGGCCGGACGGCCACCGGTCCGGGCGGCCGGACGGTGGGCGCTGGCGTCGGCGGCGTCCAGGTCACGACGCCGGGCGGCCGGCAGGCGACCAAGGTCGGCGGCGCGCGGCGCGGTGGGGCCGAACGGCGCCGTGGGGACGCGGGGGTCCGTCGGCGTGGGCACGGGCCCGAACGGCGCGATCGCCGGCGCCAGCCGCGGCGGGATCGCGGCCGGCCCGAACGGCGCCGTCGTGGGCGGCTCGCGGGTGGGCGCGGCGACCGGCGCGGGCGGGACGGTTCGAGGAGCCGCCCGCACCGGGGCGGCCGTCGGGCCGAACGGCTACGCCGCGTACACGGGCCGCGCGGCGGCGGTAGGGCACCGGACGGCCTACGTCGGGGGCGCCGCTCCGCACGCAGGGCGCGTACGTCCGCGGTAGTTTCGCCCACTACAACTGCTTCAACCGTGGCTGGTACGTCGCCCACCCCGGCGCCTGGCGCGGCGGCCTGGACCGCGGCGGGTGCAGCCGCCATATGGGCGGGCGCCTCGTGGGCGAACGTCTCGTCCACCTGCGGTTATCCCGAGACGTATGCCAATTACGATTACGGCACGACGGTCGTATACGAGGGCGACCAGGTGTACTACGACGGCGAGGCTGTCTCCACGGCTGAGGAGTACACGGCGCAGGCCGTCGCCATCGCTGAGCAAGGCGAGCAGGCCCAGCCGAGCGAGAAGGAGGACTGGATCTCGCTCGGAGTCTTCGGCATGGTCAAAGGCGAGGAGACGGAAGCCAACCAGATCTTCCAGCTCGCCGTCAACAAGGACGGCATCCTCCGCGGCAACTACTACGACGCCCTGAGCGACTCGACGCTGCCGGTCCTCGGCGCGGTGGACAAGAAGACCCAGAGGGCCGCCTGGACCGTCGGCGACCGCAAGGACACGGTCTACGAGACGGGCGTCGGCAATCTGACAAATGACGAGACGACGGTGCTCGTGCATTTCGGCAAGGACCGCACGCAGCAATGGACGCTCATCCGGCTGCAGCAGCCGGAGGAGGGGAAGTGACTCATGGTTGCAAGCCGATGGACTACCACTGCCCTGCTCGCGACAGATGCGAGTGTGTTACCGTCGGCCCCGCTGATTTATGCGAGTATACAGCCGGTGGTAATTCGACCACGCGGGACAAAATGCCGGGGCGGTCGGCCGCTTCACCTCGGCCGTCCACGACCGGCATGACAATCTCCACGAACTGTTCGAGTACGGCGCCGCAGGCCGCGCACGGCGCGGGGCAGTCGCTCTCCGGTGCCGTCGTGCCGTCCGGCAGCCGTTGGGACGTGGTCATCACGATGCAGGCCCGGCGGACCCGGCAGGCGGGGCAGCCGTCGTCGCGGCCGCCGGTGCGTTGCTCCAACCGCTTCAGCCGGGTGTGCATCCGCATGGCGCTCCTCTTCTGCACCTGTAAGGCGGGCCGCGTGAACGGCCTGGGGGCCGACAGGCCGCGACGGCGCAGCGCCCATATCGGAAGGGACAACGGCTTCATGCGCCGCGAGGCGCCCAGGCCAACAATGGGAACAAGATGGCGCACGACGAGGCTTGGAAGCGGTGGAATGAGTTGCTGGGAAAGGTGTGAAGCCCCAGCCGACGCACCGACGGTCGCGCCGCTGGCGCCCTGCTGGGCTGTCCCTCCGCCGGGTCGGTAATGAGCTGTGGCGCGTCGCGGGATCGGACGCGCGAGCGGCTAGGGGCGCAAGGTCATCTGGCACGGCTACGTTGACCAGAGAGACCGGCCCAAGTGTCAGAAGATAATCCGCACCATCGAGAAATCGTCCGCCAAGAGGTCCGCGCCGCGCAGCCGGCGCGCCTCCGCCAGCAGCCGGTCGATACGCCCGGCCCCCGGAGGCTGCACGGCCGCGAACTGTGCGAACTCGTCGAAGGACCACATCTCGCCGTCGGGCTGCTCGATCTCGTAGACACCGTCGCTGAACAACAGCAATTCGGCGAACGAACCGAGGTCGCACGCACTGCTCTCGAAGAGTGCGTCCGGCATCAGGCCGATGATGCCGCCCTGGGAGCCCAGCGGCTTCATCCCTGCCCCGGCGGCGTCCGGCCCAGTGAACAGCAGCGCCGCCGGGTGGGCGCCGCCCGCCCACGTCAGCCGCCGGCCGCTCAGCTGATAAACACCATACCAAATGGTGAAATATTTGCCGTTGTGCCGGTCCATCTGAAAGGCGTTGTTGAGGCCGGACAACACCCGGCCGGGGTCGCGGAAATCGACGCCGGGCAGCGTCCGCGCGCCAGGACGTTCATCGCCGACACCGACAGCAGCGAGGCGCCGACGCCGTGGCCGCTCACGTCCAGCAGGTAGAATGCGAAGTGGTCGTCGTCGAGCCGGTGATAGCCGAACGAGTCGCCGCCCAGCTGCGTCGAGGGGATGAACCGCCATTCCACCTGAATCGGCCCCTTCGGCAGCGGCTCGGGCAGCAGCGACGCGACGTACCGCGCCGCCTCGGCCACCTCGCGGGCCAGCATCGCCTGGCTCTCGGCCAACTTGCGGTAGGCCTCGTTCCTCTCCAGCTGGGCGATGTACCCTCGGGAATGGTAGCGGACACGCGCGATCAGCTCCAGCTTGTCGGGCAGCTTGACGAGGTAGTCGTTGGCCCCGGTGGCGAAGGCCTGGGCCTTGGTCTCCGCCTCCTCTTTGGTCGAAAGGACGATGAGCGGGACCTCCCGCGTCGCCGGATTCGCCCGGTAGAACTTCACGAGCGTCAGGCCGTCCACCTCGGGCATGACGAGGTCTTGCAGGATCACGGTCGGCCGGACGGCGTTGGCCAGTTCGATGGCCTTGGTCGGGTCGGAGCAGAAGTGGAACCGAACGTCCGGCTCGGCGGCGAACATGCGGCGAACCGCCTCGCCGACGATCGGCTGGTCGTCCACGAGCAACACCGTCACCGGACGCTCGGTGCACTTGCGGCGGGTCGAGCTGCGCGCTCATGTTCGATTCCATAGTGTGCGGAGACGGGAGGACGAATGATATTATCGGGCCTCCGACTGCCACGAACAGGGCCGCGGCCGCCTTTTCTTCTGGCAGCGCGGCCGTCCGGGCGGATACACTGATAAGAGAAGTCGTCCTTACCCTTTGTCATCCCGGTACCGGGTTCTTCTGACGCCGAGGCGCCCGTGAGCGGCAAGTCTTCGCTGGACCCCGCGCTGCTGGACCTGTTTCGCGCGGAGATCGAGACACACCTCCCGGCGCTGAGCGAAGGACTGCTGGCGCTGGAGAAGGACCCCAACCAGCCGAAGCGGCTGGAGGCGCTGATGCGCGCCGCCCACTCGATCAAGGGGGCGGCCCGGATCGTCGGCATGGAGACGGCCGTGCAGGTCGCCCATGCCATGGAGGACTGTTTCGTCGCGGCCCAGAAGGGCGCCATCGCCTTGACCAGCGACGCCGTAGACGAGCTGCTGGGCGGCGTGGACGCCCTCCAACGTATCACTCTCACGGACGGCGGGGGAGCCGACGAGGGGCTGACGGAGGAAAGTCTGCGGCGATGGCTCGGCGAGATCGCGGTGCTCCGCGCCGGCCGGCCCCCGAGCGCCCGGCCGTCTCGGCCGCGCAGAAGGTGCAAGAGCCGAGCGCGGCCGAGACGGCCGGGCCAGCGCGCGCCCACCATTCGTCCCAACGGCGACCTCGACGGGGCGGAGGCGGAGGCGGTGCGCAATCGGCTGGCGGAGGCGCTGACCGGCGGCGCACCGGTCGTCCGTCTGGATTTCGCCGCCGTCGGCGAGGTCGGGACCGGGCGGCCTGGCGCTGCTCGCACGGGCCGCTCGCGCCGCCTCGCGACCGCCGGCCGCCGGCGGCCTTACAGCTCGTCAACGCCGCCGCCCCGATCCACACGCTTCTGCGCCTGACGCGACTCGACGGCGCCTTTCCACGGAACGACGAGGGCCGCTGAGTATGTCAGCCGAGCGGGCCCTGATGTACGAGTTCGTCAGCGAGGCTAAGGAGCACCTGGCCAACATCGGCGACGACCTGCTGGCGCTGGAGCAGCGCAAGGACGACTCCACCCGTTACCGCATCGACCGCCTTTTCCGCTCGGTTCACTCCGTCAAGGGCGGAGCCGGCTTCTTCGGCCGCCGCGCGATCGAGGAACTGGCCCACGCCATGGAGACGGTTCTCGACCATTTGCGGTCGGAAAGCGACTCTCCTCCCGCCGCCGTGATTGATGCCCTGCTGGCCGGAGCCGACCGCATCCAGGCCCTTCTCGACGACGTAGAGCGAAGCTCCGACGCCGACGTGAGCGGCCCGCTGGCCCGCCTGCGCGCTTCGCGCCGGCCGCCGATCCTTGCCCCACGGCCGAAACGGCCTTGGGGGAGGGGCAGAGTTCAAACACGGCTGACACGGCCGCGCCGCACGGTTCGCCCGCCGCGTTCGCGCTGACCGAGGCGCCGCTGGCGGAACGGCCCGCCGGCCACGGATTCCTCTACGGCGTGAGGGTGGATCTGGCGGAGTGCTGCGGGAAGCACGGCTTGGCGCCTTTAGCCGTCATCCAGCGGGTGCAGGCGGCAGGCGCCCTTCTCAACGCCAGGCTCGACGTGGCCGACGCCGACCTCGCCGCCGCCCTTGCGGCAGGCCCGGTTTGGTACCGAGCCATCGTATCCGCGTCTGTGCCGCCGGAGCCGTTCACGGCTTCTCTCGGCGTGCCAGGGGCCGAGGTCGTTCTGCTCGAGTCCGCCCCGAGCCGACGCCGCCGACCCTCCTCGCCCCGAATGTTTCCACCGTGGAGCGAGCGCGGGGCGAGGCGGGTGCGCATCGCCCTGCCGATGCCGCCGACAGCATCCGCATCCCCGTCGGCCTGGTGGATCAGCTCATGACGCTCGCCGGGGAACTGGTGCTGGTGCGCAACCAGGCGCTGCGCTCGCCCTACGCCGACTCCGGACTCCGCCCCATCGTCCAGCGCCTCGACGCCGTCACTGGTGAACTGCAAGAGGTCGTCCTGCGGACGCGGATGCAACCGGTCGGCAATCTCTTCGGGCGCTTCTCCCGCATGGTCCGCGACCTGGCCAAGCAGCTGGGCAAGGAGATCGACCTGGGCCTGTCCGGCGCGGAGGTGGAGCTGGACAAGACCATTCTGGAGTCGATGTCCGACCCCCTGACGCATCTGGTGCGCAATTGCTGCGACCACGGCATCGAACTCCCGGCCGAGCGCGAGCGGGCCGGCAAATCTCCTTCGGGCCGCGTCGCGCTGAGCGCCCGCCATTTGGGAGGGCAGATCTTCATCGAGGTGCGCGACGACGGCCGCGGCCTCGACCCCGACAAGATCCGGCGCAAGGCGCTCCAGCAGGGGCTGCGGTCGAAGGAGGAGCTGGCGCGGCTCGGATCGCGCGACGTGCTGGCACTGATCCTGCTGCCCGGCTTCTCGACCGCCGCGGAGGTGACGGACCTGTCGGGCCGCGGGGTCGGCATGGACGTAGTCAAGACCAACCTCGACCGCCTCGGCGGCGTCCTCGAGATCGAGTCGGAGCCTGGTCGCGGCACGGCCTTCACCCTGCGGCTGCCGCTGACCCTGGCCATCATCCCGTGCCTGATCGTCGCCGTCGGCGGCGAGCGCTACGCCCTGCCGCAGAAGGACCTGGAGGAGCTGGTCTGTCTGCACCCCGGTCACTCGCGGTCGCGGGTCGAACACACGTTCGACCAGGAGGTGGTGCGCCGACGCGACCGGCTGCTGCCGCTGGTGCGGCTGGAGGAAGTACTGCGCCGGCCGAAGCCGTTCACCGCTGCGACACGGGCGGAGATCCTGCGTCAGCAAAGGGGTGAAGGGGTCAGGCAGCTCCGGGGTCAGGAGTCAGGCGGAGGCTTCTCCCCTGACTCCTGGACGCCTCTCCCTTGACCCCTCTTGTACTTCGCCGTCGTCAAGGTCGGGTCGCGCCGGTTCGGGCTGGTCGTCGATGACATCCTTGCCACGGAGGAAATCGTCGTCAAGCCGATGCACGCCGCCGTCAAGCCGCTGGCGTGCTTCTCCGGCGCGACCATCCTCGGCGACGGCCGCGTCGCCCTCATCCTCAGCGTCGAGGGCGTGGCGCGCCACGCCGGCGTCCGCTTCGACCTGGGCGAGGAAGCCGCCGTCACGGCACGCGACGGCGACCGGCCCCCGGAGGCGCAGGCGGTGCTGCTGTTCCGCTGCGGCCCGCGCGAGCAGTTCGCCGCGCCGCTGGCCCTGATCCGCCGCGTCGAGCGCATCCGCATGGACCGCGTCGAGCGCATCGGCGACCGAGAATTACTCACTGTGGACGGCGTCCCGACCGCCGTGCTGCGGCTCGACCGGATCCTTGCGGTGTCGCCGGCCGTGGACCATGAGGAGATGTTCCTGCTGCTGCCGAAGCACGCGCAGCGGCCGCTGGGGGTGCTCCTCTCGGAAGTGATTGACTCCGACGAGCTGCCGATTGAGCTGCACCGCGATGCGTGCCCGGCGGACGGTCTGCTCGGCTCGGCGGTGATTCGCGGGCAGTTGACGCTGTTCCTGGACGTGCCGCGGCTGGCGGAGTTGGCGCGGCGAGCGGCCGGCGCGAGCGGCTGATGCCGGGCCGGCCACGCCGGCCGCTCGATCCGGAGCGCGTCGGCGCGTGCTGCTGGTCGAGGACACCCAGTTTTTCCGCGAGGTGGTGCGCGGCTACCTGGAGTCGGCCGGCTTCGACGTGGAGACGGCCGTCGATGGCGCGGACGGTCTTGGCAAGACTGGACGCGGGGACGTTCGACCTCGTGGTGTCCGACCTGGAAATGCCGGTCATGGACGGTTTCGATTTCGCGGGCCGTGCGGAGGCGGCCGGACGGCACGGCCCTGCCGCTGATGGCGCTGACGACGCTGGACAGCCGGCCGACCGGGAGCGAGCGGCGGCGTGCGGCTTCGACCGCCACGAGGCGAAGCTGGACCGCGAGCGCTTCTCTCGCCGCGCGTGGCGGCGCTATCCTCCTGGAAGGAGCGGGCGCCGGGAGGTCCGTCATGACAGCCCTGCTCTCGACTTCGTCGGCCTCGCACGACCCGGACCTTTTGCACGTTCCGCCTCGGCGACGGGCTTTTCGGCCTCGACGCCACGCTGGTTCAGTCCGTCAACCTGCCGCCGCCGCTGACGCCGCTGCCCCAGGCGCCGCCCGCCGTGCGCGGCTACGCCAACCTCCGCGGGCAAATTCATCTGGTTCTGGATCTTAAAGAGCTGTTGAATCTCGGGCGCGACGGAGGCCGGCCCCGACACGCGCCTGGTCGTGTTCAAGGCAGTCCTCGGCGACCCGTTCGGCGTGCTGATCGACTGCGTCGGAGGCGTGGCGGCGTTGCGGCCCGACCAGATCGAGGCCGGCGGGCCGGCGGAGACCGACGCGCCGCTGTGACGGCCTGGTGCGCGGCGTCGGCAAGCTCGACGGCGAATTGATCACCCTTCTCGACGCCGGCAAAGTTGCTGCCGGCCGTCGAGCGATCGCTGGCGGCCGGCGGTCCGGCGACGGTCTCTTATGCGACGGAGACGGCTTCATGAACAACCTGCGCCTGCGGACCAAGCTCGGCCTGCTCGTCGGCGTGCTGGCGGCTACGGCCGTGATCATCGCGGCGGTCGGCTATTTCCAGCTCGCCGTGGTCAACGACCACTTGCGGCACATGGTCGAGGTGACCTCCAAGGAGGCCGACCTGTGTTCCAAGCTGCGTCTCGATCGTGCTGACGATGCGCCGCAATGAGTTGGACGTCGTCATCACCCTGGAGGACGAGGCGTCCAGGGCTTTACGCGGAGAAAGGCGACCCAGTCGCCAGGGACGCGGTCGATCAGGACCGCCAGAAGCTCGCGGCCATGATCGAGCAGAACCCGTCGGCCGAGGATCGCCAGGCGCTGCAGGATTTCAACCGCAGCTGGGCGGATTACCAGCCGCTGCAAGAACAAATCCTGGCGCTGGGGCAGCAGAACAGCAATTACAAGGCGCATCAGCTGCTGCGCGGCAAGCTGGCGGACAAGCTGGGGGAGTACGAGGCGGCCGTCAACGAGGCACTCCACAAGGCCGACAAGGACATCGCTGACGCCGTCTCAGATGAAGGAGACGGCCCCGCTCGCGGCCGCCGTCGCGCGGCGACGCGCCGATTTTCGACCTGTTGCCGCCGGTGCTCGACCTGCACCGAGAGTTCGGCGGAAACGTCCTGACCACCACCGACGAAGAAATGAAGGCCGTCGCCGATCGGGCGGCGAGCCGTGAAGAAGGAAGTCCAAACTCGGCTGGCCGAGCTGAAGGAGGCGGCGGATGAGAAGGACAGGCGGTTGTTCGACCGATCGGACGCCTCGTTCAAGGACGTGGCGTCCATGGACGACGAGCTCCTGGAGCTGCTGCGGGCCAACACCATCACCCGCGAGCGGTGACCTCGAGTTGACCACCTCCATCAAGACCATCAACGATTGCCTCGGCGCCCTGGACCGGATGGACGACAACCTCCGCCGCAGCCTCGTGGCCGACATGAAGAGCAGCCGCGACAGCTCGACGCTGGCGCAGTGGCTGATGATCGGCGTGCCCGCGGTGGGCCTTCTGGTAAGTTTGCTGCTGGCGCTGGTGGTGGCCGCGATCGATCACGCGGCCGATCGCGCGGGGCGTCGAGGTGTCGGAGGCCATCGCGCGTGGCGACCTGACGCAGCGGCTGAACCTGAAGCAGAACGACGAGATCGGCCGGCTGACGCAGGCCATGGACCAGCGCGGCCGCGGCCTTCGCGCAGGCGCCATCGGTGACATTCGCCGCGTCTCGGACGGCGTCGCCGCGTCGGGGTCGGAGCTGACGACGGTGTCGCACCAGCTTCTGGCGCAGAGCGAGGAGATGTCGGCCCAGGCCGGCCACGTCGCCGAGAGCGGCGCCGGCGCGCGTCGGCCGCGATCGACGCCATGGCCGCGGCCGCGGAACAGGTCAGCGTCAACGTGGCGTCGATCTCGTCGGCCAGCGAGGAGATCAGCGTCAACGCCCGCTCCGTTTCGGCGTCCGCCCAGACGACGTCGGAGAATCTGGCCGCCGCGGCTGCGGGCGTGCGACAGGCCATCGCGGCCTTCGAGCAGATCAGCCAGGACGCCCGCGAGGGTTCGCAGGTCGCCTCGCAGGCGCTCGCAGATGTCCGGCCAGGCGACCACCGCCATGAACGCGCTCGACCGGGCGTCCGGCGAGATCAGCAAGGTGACGGAAACGATCAAGATGATCGCGCTGCAAACGAACCTGCTGGCGCTGAACGCGACGATCGAGGCGACGTCGGCGGGCGAGGCGGGCAAGGGCTTCGCGGTGGTGGCCCACGAGATCAAGGAACTGGCCCACCAGAGCGGCCAGGCGGCCGGCGACATCGCCCGCCGCATCGAGGACGTGCAGGCCGGGACGCGCGAGGCCGTGCGCGTCATCCAGGGGGTGGCCGAGATCATCGGGCGGATCAACACGTCGGCGGGGCGGATTTCCGAGGCGGTGGCGACAGCAGACGCAGGCGGCCAACGCCAGCGCCGGCAACCTGAGCCAGGCGAGCAGCGGCGTGGAACACATCGCGTCGGCGATTGCGGAGGTGGCGCAGGGGGCGACCGACATGTCGCGCAACGCCGCGGAGGCCGCCCAGGGCGCCAACGACGTGTCGCGCAACGCCGCCGAGGCCGCCGGGGGGTCAAGGACATCTCGACCAACATCCAGGGCGTCAGCCAGGCGACGCGCGACAACACGGCCAGCGCCGAGCAGGTCAGCGCCGCGGCCGAGCGCCTGGCGAGCCGTCGCCGCCGAACTGAAGCGCCTGGTCGGCGTGTTCCGGATCGAGGGCATGATTCGCATGGCCGGAGCCATGGCGCGGGTGCTGATCGTGGACGATTCGCGCATCTTCCGCGCCGCGCTGGCGGAGGCGCTGGCGGGCGAGGAAGGGATCGTCGTCGTCGGCTCCGTCTTCAGCGGCGAGAAGGCGCTGGAGTTCCTTCGCTCGACGCCGGCGGACGTGGCGACGCTGGACGTGGAAATGCCGGGTCTGGATGGTCTGCAAACGCTCGCGGCGATCCAGCGGCTCAACGCCTCCCGGCCGCCGGAGGCAGGAGATCGGCGTCGTCATGGTCAGCGCCTTCACGCGGCGCGGCGCTGACGTGACGGTGCGGGCGCTCCAGGCCGGCGCATTCGACTTCGTCGCCAAGCCGAGCGGCCCGTCGGCCGACGCCAACTCTGGCCGAGCTGCGCCGGCAACTCGCCGCCCGGATCCGCCTGTTCATGGCCCGCCGGTCGGTAGCCAGTGGCGGACCGGCGAGCCGCGGCAGGAGCCGCGCAGAGCCGTGCTCTCGCGCCACTCGCGCCCTGGCCGCTCGCCGGCGGCCTCGCCCGCGCGATACTGATCGCTTCCTCCACCGGCGGGCCGCGGGCGCTGGACGCCGCTGCTGCCGGACCTTTGCCGGCGCGTCGACTTGCCGGTGCTGATCGTGCAGCACATGCCGCCGCCGTTCACGCGCTCCCTGGCCGACAGCCTGTCGCGGCGCCACCGGCCGCCCGGTGGTGGAGGCGCCGGACGGCGAGCTGGTGCGGCCCGGAACCGTATACATCGCACCGGGCGGCAAGCACCTGGTGCTGCGGGCCAGGGGGGGCGGACTGCGGACGGGGCTGAACGAGCAGCCGCCGGAGAACCACTGCCGGCCGTCGGCCGACGTGCTGTTTCGCTCGGCGGCGGCGG
The DNA here is from genome assembly GCA_963771935.1 of uncultured Planctomycetaceae bacterium. GTDB lineage: Bacteria > Planctomycetota > Planctomycetia > Gemmatales > Gemmataceae > UBA4732. Next base: position 1,268,739 of record CAVYVK010000003.1, read on the forward strand.
CCCTGGGCGGCGAGGCCGTGGCGGTGATGCTGACGGGGATGGACTGCGACGGCACGGCCGGGCTGCGGTCGCTGAAGCGGGCGGGCGCCTACGTCATCGCGCAGGACGAAGCGACGAGCGTGGTCTGGGGCATGCCCGGGAGCGTGGTCCGGGCCGGACTGGCCGACGAGGTGTTGCCGCTGGGCGACATCGCGGCCGCCGTGCAGGCGCTGGTCGGCGGGCGGGAGGCGCACTGACATGGAACTGTCGCGCCCGGTCTTCGATGAGCTGCGCCGGCTCATCCACCGGCTCTGCGGGCTGGTGGTCGGCGAGGACAAAGCCTATCTCATTCGGCACCGAATCGGGCCGATGGCGCGGGCCGGTGGGCTGCCGCTCGTTCGAGGAATTCGCCCAGAAGCTGCGCGGGCCGGAAGGGTGCGGCGCTGCACGCCCCGATCGTCGAGGCGATCACCACGGCCGAGACCTCGTTCTTCCGCGACGGCCACCCATTCGAGGCGTTCCGCCCGCACCTGCTGCCGCGACTGGCGGCGAAGCGCGCGGGGCGGGGCGAAGGTCCGCTGTGGTGCGCCGCCGCCGCGACCGGCCAGGAGCCGTACAGTCTGGCCATGCTGCTGTACGACTACATCACGGCCAACCCGAGCGTCGGCGTGCGCGAGGGCGACTTCTCCATTCTGGCCACGGACATTTCGGAGAAGGTATTGGCGACGGCGCGAGCGGCGGAGTACGGCAAGCGCGACGTGGCCCGCGGCCTGACGCCGGCGCTGCTCTGCCCGCCATTTCGAGCGGCGCGGGGACGGGTGGGCGGTGCGGGAGCCGGTGCGCGGGCTGGTGGAGTTCCGCCGCCTCAACCTGACCGGGAGCCTGGCGGGCCAATTTACCCCCTTTCGACGCCATCTTTTGCCGCAATCTGCTGATCTATTTCGACCTCGACACGCGGCGGCGCATCTGCCGGCAGTTGCACGGCCTGCTGCGCGAGCGGCGGGTGGCTCGTCTTCGGCGCGGCGGAGAACCTCTACGGGGTCAGCGACCAGTTCGAGGCGCTTCGATTCGGAGACGCTCTCCTTTACAGAAAGTAGGCTGCGGCGCCGTCAGTCCTGTTCGGCGCCGTGGGCCGAGCGCTTGCAATCCTATTGGGCGGCGGTTGCTTGGGATGGATCGGGTGCGTGGTCGATCCGGCAGCGAGCCGACTTGGCTCACGGGTTGACTCTTCGCGACAAGCACTGCCGCGGTCCACCGCGTATGAATGGCAGTGGCGCCGGCGCGAGGCGATCTCGGTGAAGCCGTGCAATCTCCCGATCGCGTTTGGTGGGTTCGGGCTTGGACATGGCGACAGGGTATTGCCGACCGAGCGGCGACGCAACCTGATTTGCTACCCGTCCCGTCGCCTATCGATCCGGTTGAGTTCCTTCAGCGTCTCTCGACCATCCATGTCATCCGCGCCGCCCTGCGCGGATGACCGTATAGCACGTGGAACTGGCCGTTGTGAAGGCGATGATTACTTCCTTCCCGGAAGGTCCGCCACCCACGTGGCGGCGGTGAGCGGCCGCGGGTTGTTCAGGCCGCCGCCCGTGACCACCAGGCGCCCGGCGATGATCGCCGCGGACGGGGCGAGCACCTTCTCCGGCATCTCGCCGACGACGGCCCACGCATCCGACTGGGGATCGTATTCGAGCAGGTCGCCCACCACGCCCCGCGGCGGCTTCGAGCTGTTGCACCGGCCGCCGACGACCAGTATCCGCCCCTTGTAGATGATCGTGCTCCCCTCGAAGTGGCTGCGGCCGTCCGGCAGGCTGGCGATCTCGGTCCATTTTTTCGTGGCCGGATCGTACCGGTGGCAGGACGGCACATCGATCTGCGTGACGTCGTGGCCGTGGTCGCCGCCCAGCGCGTAGATCTTGCCGTCCAGCACCGCCGCACTCACATGGCCACGCGGGTCGGGCAAATCCGCTTCACGCTGCCACTCCTTTCCCCCGTCCAGCGACAGGCTCCAGTGGTCCGCCGCGTTCGTGTCGCGGTCGGCCTTGTAGCCGCCGAAGTAGTGCAGCTTGCGTCCGACCACCGCCAGGCCGCCGCCCGCACGGCGTTCCGGCAGCTCCGGGCCGGCGGTCCAGCCGTCCGCGAGCGACGTCGTATTTCCAGACTTCCGCGCTGGCCGGCCCGGGATGCTTGCCCTGAAAGCCGCCCGCGAACCAGATGGTCTTGCCGTCGATGGCCGGGTTGAGATGCGTGAGCCGCGTCGGCATGTCCTTCTTGCGCGTCCAGGAGTCGTTCGCCGGGTCATAGACATCGACCTCGTTCGACGCCCCCAGGTCGTCGGTGAATCCGCCGAACAAGTACAGCTTGCCGTCCACGACGGCCGTCGGCGACTCGACCCGCGCGAAGGGGGAAGGGGCGGCTTCTTCCACTCGAGGTTGGGCCATGCTTCCGCATTGCCGGCTGCGGAGCGGCGGTCGGCTCCTCGGCCCGGCCGATCGTGGGTATGCTCAACGCGATGACGGCCAGAAACGTGCGATACGAGCAGGACATGTTGACGAACTCCTTGCGGGCGCGGTAGGCTCGGGACGATTCCGCAGGGGTGATAGCAGCCATCGAACCCGAGCCGCCATCGCCAAGGCTCCAGGCGTAATCCGTACCTGCAGGCGGGTGCACCCGCGGCAGCAGTAACGCTCGGAAAACCATCTTGCCAGGTCAGTGCTTGATCCTGCAGTTCGGCAACGCCTTCCGGAGTTCGGCGACGCCTGCGTCCGTCACCTGATTGCCGCCAAGGCACAGGATCTGCAGCCCCTTCAGGTCAGCCAGCGCCTTCAGCCCCGCGTCCGTCGCCGCTGTGCCGCTGACATCCAGCGTCTGCAGCCCCTGGAGGGCGGCCAGTTCCTTCAGACCGGCGTCCGTCATCTGAGTGTTGAAGAGATACAACGTCCGCAGGCCCTTGAGGTTCGTCAGTTCCTTCACCCCCGCGTCCGTCACCGCCGTATCGCCGAGGTTCAGCGTCTGCAGCTCCTTGAGGCCGATCAGTTCCTTTAGGCCGGCGTCCGTCACCTGGGCTTGGGTGAGGTCCAGCGCCTGCAACTCCTTGAGGCCGGCCAGTTCTTTCAAACCCACGTCCGTCACACTCTTGCATTCGTGGAGGTCTAACCGCTTCAGTCGCTTGAGGCCGGTCAGTTCCCGCAGACCCACGTCCCCCACCTGGTCAAAGCGAAGGTCCAGCCTCTCCAGGTTCTTGAGGCCGGCCAGTTCTTTCAAACCCGCGTTCGTCACGTTGGTGAACCCGAGGTCCAACTCCCTTAGCCTCTTCAGTCCGGCCAGTTCCTTCAGCCCTCCGTCGGCGACTGGGGTGCGCAAGAGGACCAGCGTTTCCAGCCCTTTGAGGCCGGCCAGCTCCCTTAAGCCCGCCGCCGTGACCTTGGTGCAGCCGAGGTGCAGCGTCTTCAGCCCCTTGAGGGAGGCCAACTCCTTCAGACCTGCGTCCGTTGTCTGGACGCCGGTGAGGTCCAGCGTGTCTAGCCCCCGGAGGGCGGCCAGTTCCTTGAGACCTGCGTCCGTCACCCGGGTGAAGCCGACGTTCAGCGTCCTTAGTCCCCCGAGGTCGGCCAGTTGCTTGAGACCTGCGTCCGTCACTCGGCTGCGGGTCAGGTCCAGTGTTTGCAGCCCCTTGAGGTCGGCCAGTCCCTTCAGGTCCGCGTCTGTCGCCGGCGTGAAGGAGAGGTCCAGCGTCCGCAGTTCCTTGAGGCGCGTCAGTTCCTTCAGGCCATTGTCCGTCACCTGAGCGAAATGGAGGTGAAGCGTCCGGAGCCGCGGCAGCTCCGCCAGTTTCTTTAGGTCTGCGTCGCCGATCTTGCCCCCGCCCCATTCCACGCCGACCACCGGGGCGTCTCCCGTCGTATGGTCGCGCACCACCTTGCCGCCCAACGCCTCGACGGCCTGCACGGCCCGGATCTCGGCGCTGGAATCCCGCATTTCCAGAAACGCCGCACTGCCTGGGTCGCCCCCATCGACGGCGAACAGCGCCGGGGCGACGGCCAGCAGCAGGGCGCACGCCAGGGGCTTCGTCATGGACGCACTCCAGGGAAGCGCGATTCGCCGCGTATCCGTCCTCACCGCCGGGCGGCGTCAACTACTTCATCTCGTTCGCGCCGCTCTTCGTCACGATCCGATCGACCTCGGCCCACAGCTTCTTCCAGTCCGCCCGCTCCTCCGGCGACAACTTCTCCAGCAACGCCGCGTCGCGCACGGCGGCCAGGTCGGGATCCTCCTGCCAGCGCCGCAGGTTCGCTTGGACCCGCTCCAGCACGCTGGGCGTGCTGTTCCGGACCAGGTTGCGCTGCGCCGCCAGGTCGGCCCAGAGCCAGTCCCACGCCTGCTTGCGGAGGCGGGCGCGTTCCTTGTCCTCCAGCTTGCCCGCGTCCTCGCCCTGGCCGTCGGCGGCGAGGGCGGCGGCGGCGGCGGCGCGACGGCGGCCATTCTGCGGGTCGTCCGCCAGTTTGGGCAGGGTGGTGAAGGCGTCGGCGTAGAAGCGGGCGGCAGCGGCGTAGCGTTTCTTCAGGACGCACAGCTGGCCGAGGCCCGCCTGCTCCACGGCCCCGTCGGGCTGGGCGTCCCCCTTGAGGATCGCCGGCAGCTTCTTGTCCAGGGCCAGCAGCGTCTGGCTGCGGCCCCAGGCCCGCAGCGTCGCTTGCCGCAGGGAATTCGATTCGGGGAGCTTGCTCGCCAGGCCCCAGCCTTTGTGGTATTCGGCCTCCGCTTCCTCCACTTTCCCCTGCGCCAGCAGGAGGTCGCCGAGGCCGTCGTGCGGCTGGACGAACTTGGGGTCGAGTTCGGCGGCCTTGCGGAACTCGTCGGCCGCCTCGTCCAGCTTGTGCTGCTCGTACAGGACGCCGCCCAGGTTGAGGTGCGCCACGGCGTGCCGCGGGTTGGCTTCGAGGAACTTGCGGTACTCGTCGGCTGCCTCGGCCCGTTTCCCCAGGCGCCCCAGCGCGAGACCGAGGTTGAAGTGCGTGGCGGTCAACTTGGGGTCGAGTTCGGCGGCCTTGCGGAACTCGTCGGCCGCCTCGGCCCATTTGCCGGCGTCGAAGAAGATGTCGCCGAACTCGTTATGCAGGGCGGCGTTGCCGGGTTCGATTTCAAGGGCCTTGCGGTACTCGGCGACCGCCTCGTCCCACTTCCCCATCTCCTTCAGGACGTCGCCGAGGTTGAGGCGCCGCCGGGAGTTCCGGGGTTCGAGCTCGATGGCCTTGCGGTACTCGGCCGCCGCCTCCTCCGGCTTCCCTTGCTCGCGAAAGACCCTCCCCAGGTCGTCGTGCGCCGACGCCAACGAGGGGTCGAGGTCAAGGGCCTTGCGGTACTCGGCCGCCGCCTCTGCGATTTTGCCCTTGCGCTCAGCGCCAGGCCGAGGTGTTCATGGGCCGGGGCGAAGTTGGGGTCAATTTCGATCGCCTTGCGGCACTCGGCCGCCGCCTTGTCCGCCTTGCCCTGCTCGCGCAGGAGCCTGCTCAGGTTCGAGTGAAACGACGCGTCGTTGGGGTTGATCTCCAGGGCCTTGCGGTACTCGGCCGCCGCCTCGTCGCGCTGGCCCAGTTCCTGCAGAACGTTGGCGAGGTTGTTGTGAAAGGTGGCGTGCTTGGGGTCGATTTCGAGGGCCTTGCGGTACTCGGCGGCCGCCTCCTCGTACCTGCCGTCCCCGGCGAGGTCGTTGCCGCGCTTGCCGTGCGCCAGGGCGGCGATGGCCGGGCTGGCCCTCCGCTCCGCCTCGGCCCAGAGCTTCTGCCATTCCGCGCGCTCCTCGGCCGGCAGCTTCTCCAGCGCCGCTTCATCGCGGAGGCCCGCCAGGCCGTAATCCGTTTCCCAGAGTTGGAAGATCTTCTGCGCCATGGAGCGGTCTTCCGGCGCGCCGCCATACCTGCTGCTTGGCCCAGTTGGTCATGTCGGCCCGCAGCCAGTCGAGCGCCTGGCGGCGCAGGCGGAGGCGTCCCTTGTCGTCCAGCTTGTCGCCGTCCCCCTGGCCGCACGCCGCGAGGGCGGCGCTCCGAGCGGCGCTGTAGCGGCGGGCGACATGCAGGTCATCGGCCAGCGCGGGCTGGGCCGCGAAGGCCTCCGAGTAGAAGCGGACGGCGACGGTGTAACGCTGCTGAAGCGAAGCCAGGCGGGCCAGCCCCAACTGCTCATCGACGTCGGCGGGCCGGGCGTCCCCCTTGAGGACCGCGGACAATTTCTTTTCCAGCGGCCGCAGCTCCTCGACCTGGCGCAGCAGCCGCGCCACGGTCTCCCGCGCGGGGTCGGAGGCGGGCAGCGCGGCCGCCAGGTTCTGGGCCTGATGCAGCTCCGCGGCCGCCTCCTCCAGCTTCCCCTGCTGCAGCAGGGCGTTGCCGAGGTTGCTGAGCGCCGGGACGAAGCGGGGGTTCAATTCGAGCGCCTTGTGGAACTCGGCCGCCGCCTCCTCAAGGTTGCCCTGGTCCGTCAGGAAGACGCCGAGGCTGCTGTGCGCCCGGAAATTCTTGCCGTCGAGGCGGACGGCGGTGCGGAACTCAATGACCGCCTCCTCCTGCTTGCCCAACTTGTAAAGGGCGGCGCCAAGGCCGTTGTGGGCCTCGCTGAGCCGGGGGTCGAGTTCGAGCGCCTTGCGGTACTCGGCCGCCGCTTCCTCCGCCTTGCCCTGATCGACCAGGACGCCGCCGAGGTTGCCGTGGGCCGACGCGAATTCGGGGTCCAGCGCGATCGCCTTGCGAAGCTCGGCGGCCGCCTCGCCCGTCTTCCCCAGGTCGCGCAGGACCGTGCCCAGGTTGCTGTGGACCGGGGCCAGCTTGGGATCGAGGTCGGCGGCCTTACGCAACTCGGCGAGGGCCTCCTCCAGCTTGCCTTGTTCGTGGAGGATGTTTCCCAGGCCGTTGTGCGCCGGGGCGAACTTGGGATCGAGTTCGAGCGTCTTGTGGAACTCGGCGATCGCCGCGTCCGGCTTGCCAAGGTCGCTCAGCAGGTCGCCGAGGTTGTTGTGCGGCGACGGAGAGTTGGGGTCGAGGTCGATGGCCTTGCGGAACTCGGCGGCCGCCTCCTCCGCCTTACCCTGGTCGCGCAGGAGGGCGCCGAGGCCGTTGTGCGGCGCGGAATACTTGGGATCGAGTTCGATGGCCTTGTGGTATTCGGCGGCTGCTTGCTCCCTCTTGCCCTGGTCGCGCAGGACGTTGCCGAGGCCGTTGTGCGCCGGGGCGAACTTGGGATCGAGTTCGATAGCCTTGTGGTACTCGGCGGCCGCCTCTTCCCGCTTGCCGTGGTCGCGCAAGATGTTGCCGAAGTTGGAGTGGGCCGGGACGGATTTGGGATCGAGTTCAACAGCTTTGCGGGACTCGGCGATCGCGTCCTCCATGCTCCGCTGGCCGGCCAGGATGATGCCCAGGTTGAAGTAGGCCGGGGCAAACTTGGGGTCGATTTCAATCGTCTTGCGGAACTCGGCGGCCGCCTCATCCCGCTTGCCCTGGTCGCGCAGGACGCCGCCGAGGCCGTAGTGGGCGGGGGCGAACCTGGCGTCGAGTTCGATGGCTTTGTGGAACTCGGCGGCCGCCTCCTCCGCCTTGCCCTGTAGGACCAGGACGTTGCCGCAGTTGGAGTGGACCGGGGCGCTCGTGGGGGCGAGTTCAATGGCTTTGCGCGCCTCGGCGGCCGCCTCCTCCAGCTTGCCCTGCTCGGCCATGACGACGCCGAGGTCCGTGTGCGGTTCGGCGAGCGTGGGGTCGATGTCAATGGTCTTGCGGTACTCGGCGGCCGCCTCGTCCAGCTTGCCCTGCTGGCGAAGGGCGTTGCCGAGGTTGACGTGCGCCGGGGCGAACCTGGGGTTGAGTTCAATAGCCTTGCGGTACTCGGCGACGGCCTCCGCCACCTTGCCCTGTTCCTGCACGATGAGAGCGAGGTTGTAGTGAACCTGAGCAAAGTGGGGATCGAGTTCGATGGCCTTGCGGTACTCGGCCACCGCCTCCTTCGTCTTGCCCTGTTCGTGCAGGACGAGGCCGAGGCCGTAGTGGGCCGAGGCGAGCGTGGGATCGATGTCAATGGCCTTGCGATACGCGTCGGCCGCCTCGTCCAGCTTGCCCTGGTCGTGCAGGACGTTGCCGAGGTCGGTCTGGCCTCGGGCGTCGGCGGGGTCGGGGGCGGCGGCCTTGCGGTAGTCGGCGGCCGCCTGCGGCCGTTCCATCGGCGCGCCGACGGCTGCGGCCGCCAGGACCGCCGTCCACACGCCGGCGGCCGCCCACGCTGCGCCGCGGTGCGTCCACCGTGCGGCCCTAAAGCGTCGCGCCTCGCCCCGGCCGCCGACGTGGTTTACGAAGCCCGTCGGCAGGGTCTGGACCCCGAGCGGCAGGCGGCTGTCGACCGAGGAGGTCGTCGGAGAGGAGTCGGACATGAGACGGACCTCCATCGTGGGGTTCCGCGCGGTCAGGGGACATAGGCGGCAAGGGCGGCCCCGAACTGCCGGAGCCTTGAGTTTAGACTGTGCCGGAACGAAAATCCAGTTGCAAGCAAATAACGAGTCCTGAAGCGCGGCTGCGCGCGGTCAAGAGACATAAGATACCTCTCGGTTCTCCTTGTTCCTCCAGAGGCTGTTTTGATGTCCACTCTGCCGACAACCGACCGCGAGCGGCTGCTTCAACAGCGGCGCAACCACGCCGACGCCGTCTTCGACCGGCTCTTCCCGGCCGACGCGCCGCAGCCTCCGCCGACCTTCGACCGCCTGGAAGAACGCACCCGCCAGCTCGCCGCCAATCTTGCCAGCCGGCTGCTGGAGCGGCGTGTCCATCAGGCCGCCGAGGTGGCCGCCGACACGCCGTTGCTCAGATACTTCTATTTCCCACCTCCAATGAGATTGACTCCTACCTCCGCCATGTCCGCTTTCCTGTTCCGACGCGCCGTTCGCCCCATTTCACTGCGATGCGCCTGTCCAACGAGGTTTCGGGATCCACAGGCTCGCGGAGTGGGGGCGACTCGACGCAATGGAGCAAGAGTTGCTGGAGGGACTACGGAGGACGCAAGCAATGGGGATAGGCCCAACCGAAGACCTGCACATAGGAGACCCCAGCCGACTGCCTAAGTCCGTCTGGTCTTCGGGCTCCGGTTCCACCCTGTCCCCGATTCCTGGGCAGCCCGGGAACAGCCACCCCGCTCCGGGTGAACTCGAATAGCGACTGGCGCCGGAACCCGATACGGAACCCGCCCTCGGTCAGGCAGAGGATGTCGTCAGCGATCAGGCCCTTCACGGTGGCCCAGCGGTCCTCGAACTGGCCACGGTCGATCCATAATTCTTCCCGTTCCGCCAACTGCGCAGCCAAGTTGTGGAGGAGTTCGATCCGGTCACCGCCCGGCTCGACCACCCGCTCTTGCCAGAGTTGGTTGAACAGCTGCTGGTATGTGGTGAAGACCAGCTGCTCGCCCGACCCACGGAGTCGATTAAGGAAGATTGACAGGTGGTAGGGAACCCGCAGCAGATCCTTCGCGTCCTTGGGCCAACCGTCCCCGGCGATGCCGTGCGCGGTCAGAACCTTTGATACCTGTCCCCATGACGGGGGCTGTAAGCGGATCTCGTGGGCGTCGAGCCGAATGAGGCGTCTGTCGTGTTGGTACTCGAACTCGCGGCACGAACATACGACGTGAACGTGCGGATGTCCACCCAGTCGGTGAACCAGGTTCAGCAGGACGTGAAGCCGCTCAGACTTCAAGTTGGCCAGGTCGGCTAGGGCGTCCAGCTGGTCGAGCAGCACTACGGCCGGCTGGATGCGAGCTACGGCCAGCACCGCTTGGTCGGTCGGAAGCGGCAGGTCGAGCGATTCTGCCAAGCTGGCGGCAGATTCGACTGAATTCCTGAGCCGGTCTGCCTTGATGGCAAGGACAGCAACGCGCCGCTTTCCACCAGCTGCTGTCCCAGGCGCAAGCAAGGCCGACTTTCCGCCCCAGCTGGGTGAGCAGCGAAACTCCGCATATTTTACCACTCAGATTAGTGCTGCCACAAGGCAGTTACAGTGCGCCCCTCGCCGCTCGTCACGATGAAGTCGCTGCACGACCTCTGGGAGCCGTCCGGCATCACGCCGTTGGAGCTGACGCGGGCGGCGATGTCGAGCAGGACCGTTGACCTGCCATGGTCGGGTCGCCGTCGAAGACCGTGACTTTGCCGAGGGGGATGCGGCCCTGAAAGAGCCACCGGAGGGCCGGGGAATGATCTCACTGAACTTGCGGGAGACGGGCTGCGGCTTGGGCGGCGGAGGGCCGGGTGCCGGCTTCGTCGGGGCTTCATGGGCCAGCAGAATCCTCGCTGCTGCCCTTGGTGCAGGCCTCCTCGACCTTGGGGGCTAAGTATCTCCTGGGCCCCGTCGCACGCGTTTTTCGCCTGGCCGCGGACTCGGTGTTTTCAGTGCCTCGCGTCCGCGACCCCAAGTGAGCCACGAGCGGCCGCCGCCGATACAAGTTAATAGCTATCCGAGAAAGTAGAGACGTAACTCCACATCCGCGAGGCATGCTGTGGGGCGCGTGGCTTCGATGGTCTCCAGGAAGAGGCGGTATTTCTTGTTGGGGCCTTTGCTCCCAAAGCAGCCCCGACCGCGATCGAACTGCGAGCAAAGGCGCCTCGGCCGCGGGTTGACTCTCCTAGCATCGAGCCCGCTGACCGCCGGCTTCATACGACGACCGACGGCGCAACGGGACTTACAGGCACGCTCATACCGCCGTCGGCAGGATTCGCTAGAATGCCTCCTCTTGCCCGTTTCCGGGCGGGATCGCCCTAACGCCGCCACATTCGGAGTGGTACGCATGTCGTCACTCATCTCAGTCGGACGCCGGCCGCACGTCGCCCTGCCGGCCTTGTCGCTCGGTGTCGTGGCGGCACTCGCGGCGTGGCTCACGTCGTCCGCGGCCGAACCGCCCCGGCTCACGTCGGCTGAGGCGGCGAAGGCCGCCCGGAAGCCCTGGACCACGTCCCGCGTCGTCGGCTCCCCCGACCCGCCGCCCCCCTTCAAGGTGGTCCGGGCGTTCCCCAACATGAAATTCGAGCATCCCCTGCTCATCGCCCGCCCGCCGGGGGGCGACCGCCTCTTCGTCGGCGAGCAGGCCGGGGTGCTGTATTCGTTCGTTGACAGGCCGGACGCCAGGGCCGACCTCTTCTTCGACCTCCGCAAAGACATCAAGACGGTACGGCGGCTCCCCGGCGCGAAGGAGGTCGAGGCGGTTTACAGCCTGGCCTTCCACCCGGATTTTGAAAAGAACCGACAGTGCTTCGTCCTTTACACGCTGATCGGCGAAAAGCGCGACCAAAGGAACCTCACCGACGGGTCGCGGGTGTCGCGGTTCACCGTCACGAAAACCGACCCGCCCCGGATCGACCCGGCGAGCGAGGAGATCGTCCTCACGTTCCTCCAGGGCGGGCACAACGGCGGCGACCTCCAGTTCGGCCCCGACGGCATGCTCTACGTCTCCACCGGCGACGGGGGCGATCCGAACCCGCCCGACCCGTTCAACACAGGGCAGGACATTTCCGACCTCCTTTCTTCCATTCTGCGCATCGACGTGGACCACAAGGACGAGGGCAAGAACTACGCCGTGCCCAAGGACAACCCGTTCGTCAGGACGAAGGGGGCGCGGCCGGAGGTGTGGGCCTACGGCCTGCGCAACCCCTGGCGGATGGGGTTTGACCGCCAGACCGGCGAGCTGTACGTCGCCGACGTCGGCTGGGAGCTGTGGGAGTCGGTCCACCGGGTCGAGAAGGGCGGCAATTACGGCTGGTCCGCGATGGAAGGGCCGCAGCCGATCAAGCCGGACCAGATCGGGCCGACCCCGATCCTCCCGCCGCTGATCGCGTTGCCGCACACGATTTCGTGCAGCGTCACCGGCGGGCGCGTCTACCGCGGCAAGAAGTTCCCCGAGCTGCGCGGCGCCTACGTCTTCGGCGACTGGGAGACGCGCCGGCTGTGGGCGGCCCGCTTCGAGGGCGGCCGCACCACGGAGATGCCGGAGATCGCGAAGCCGTCGGTGCGCATCGTCGCCTTCGGCGAGGACAGGGACGGCGAGCTGTACTTCCTCGACTACGACGGCGGCACGCTGCACACCGTCGAGCGCAACGACGCCGGCGGCAAGAACGGCGATTTCCCGACGAAGCTGTCGCAGACCGGCCTGTTCGCGTCGGCAAAGGACCAGGCGCCGGCGGCTGGCGTCGTTCCGTTCGTCGTGAACAGCCGGCAGTGGCAGGACGGTGCCACGGCGGAATACTGGGTCGCGTTCCCCGGCGAGTCGTCCGCCGCGCTGTATGAGCCGGGCAAGCCGATCCCTGGCATGGTGGACTGGCACAACTTCCGCCTGCACTTCCCCAAGGACGCGGTGCTGGCGCGAACCGTCTCGCTGGCCGGCCGGCGGTTGGAGACGCAGCTGCTGCACTTCGACGGCCTGGACTGGCACACGTACACCTACGCCTGGCGGGACGACCAGGCGGACGCCGACCTGGTCCCCGCCGACGGCGACGAGAAGGAGGTGAGCGACGGCAAGCAGAAGCGGGTCTGGCAGTTCCAGAGCCGCAGCCAGTGCATGTCGTGCCACAGCAGCTGGTCGGAGTACGCGCTGGCGTTCCAGCCGGAGCAGTTGAACCGGCCGGGGCCGGACGGGCGCAACCAGCTCGTCGCGTTCACCGAGGCGGGGCTGATCCGCCGGGCCGGGCCGGACGACGCGCCGATGCCGCCGTTCGGCGCCGATTCGGCCGCGAAGGAACCCAAACTCGCCGACCCCGCGGACGAGGGCCAACCTCTGGAGGCCCGCGCCCGCTCCTACCTGCACGCCAACTGCGGGCATTGTCACTGCGAGGGCGGCGGCGGCGCGGTGGACCTGCGGCTCCGGTTCCCGGTCGCGGTCGGGGACATGAAGGCGGTCGGCGTCCGACCCGCCCGCGGCGACTTCGGGCTGCCGGATGCGTGCATCATCACGCCGGGCGACCCGTACGCGAGCGCCCTGTATTTCCGCATGTCGAAGTTCGGCCGCGACCGGATGCCGCACATCGGCTCCGAACGGCCGGACGAGGCGGGGCTGCGGCTTATGGAGGCGCTGGATCGCGGGCATGGGCGCGGCGGCGAAGGCGCCCGGGGGTGGATCGCCGGACGAGGCGCTGGCAGACCCCAGGCGCGCCCTTCGTGTCGCGCGGAAGCTGGGCGCGGAGAGCTAGGACCGGCCGAGCGGGACGGCCTGGTGGCGGCCGCAGCGAAGGCGCCGGCCGGCCCGATCCGCGACCTGTTCGAGGGCTACCTGCCCACGGACGAGGCGGGGCCGCGCAAGCTCGGCTCGAACCCCCGGCCGCGCACCATTTTGGCCCTGAGCGGCGACGCCGGCCGTGGCGAGGCGCTGTTCTGGTCGCAGGCGGTCAACTGCGGCCGCTGCCACAAAATCGGCGACCGCGGCACGGCGATCGGGCCGGAGCTGACGGCCATCGGGAAGACTCGTCCGCGGGAGGATTTGCTGGAGAGCATCCTGGAGCCGTCGCGACGGATCGAGCCGAAGTACGCAACCTACATCGCCCGCACCGTGGACGGCAGGACGTTCAGCGGCGTGCTGGCGAAGAGGGACGAGAAGGAGGTGGCGTTGCGGGACGGCCAGAACAAGGAGATCGTCCTGGCGAACAAGGACGTGGAGGAGCTGAAGCCGTCGCGGACCTCGCTGATGCCCGAAGGGCAGCTGGCCGGCCTGACCGCGCAGGAGGCGGCGGACCTGCTCGAGTACCTCGCCGCGCGGAAAGGGGAAAAATGACGGGGCAGTTAGGCGGCCGCACGCCGGGACGCCGGTCGGCCGCCTCGACCACGGACCTAAGGACTTCGTGAAATGAACCAACTCCCGAATCGACGGGCGAATCTGAGTTTCCTTCTCCTCCTGGCTGCATCGCTTTCAATCTCCGGACGCGCGTCGGCTGCCGACGCCTACGTGCCCTTTGAAGGGGAAAAAAGTTCGTGGCACGACAGCTTTGACCGCTACGACTTTCTCATGGACGACGAGACCCTGGACATTCAGCCCTTCAAGCCCGGCGAGAACGAAAAGTTTGGGATCGCGGACCCGCCGCCAGGGAAGCATCGCTGCGTCGTCATCGTTCCCAGGCGGCCCGCCCCCGGCGCCCCCTGGTCCTGGCGGGGTTGCTACTGGGACCATCAGCCGCAGACCGAGGTGGAGTTGCTCAAGCGCGGCTTTCACGTCGCCTACATCTCGGCCAACGCGACCCTGAAGCCCGGCAAGCCGTGGGACGCCTGGTACGCCTTCCTCACGGAGAAGCACGGCCTGTCCAGGAAGCCGGCCTTCGTCGGCATGAGCCGCGGGGGGGAGTACGCCTACGCCTGGGCCACGGCGAACCCGGACAAGGTGTCCTGCATCTACGCCGACAACCCCGGCGTCAACCCGGACGTTCTGAAAAAGCTCGGCGACCTCGCGGCGGCCGACGTGCCCGTCCTGCACGTCTGCGGCAGCATCGACCCGCTCCTGGGGCGGTCCTCAACGACCATCGAGACCCTCTACCGCCAGTTCGGCGGGCGGGTCTCCGTGATGGTCAAGGAGGGAAGCGGGCACCACCCGCACAGTCTGCACGATCCCAAGCCGATCGCGGATTTCATTGCGCAAAGCGTCCAGCCGGCCGACGACGCCGCGCCGCCCTACGTGGGCGCCAAGTTCACCAAAACGTCGTTCTACAGCCTTGAGAACTCTTACCGCTACTTCCCCAGTGAGGGAAACTACATCACCTGCCGGGGGCCGTGGTTCACCGCGTGCTACGACCGCTATTCCTTCCAGGTGAGCGGCGTGGAAGGGGCGGTCAACGTCATCGTTCCGAGGAAGACCGCCCCGGGCAAGCCCTGGGTGTTCCGGGCCGATTACGTGAGCCCTGAAGCGGCCGTCGATCTGTCCCTGTTGGCCGAAGGCTATCACGTCGTGACCGGGCCCGTGCCGTACAACGCCGACGGGCCGTCCTTGCAGAGCTGGAACGCCGTCTACAAACTGCTGACGGACGCGGGCTTTTCCAGGAAGCCCGTGCTGGAAGGGGCCGGCGGGGCGGCGGGGGAGGCGTACGCCTGGGCCGTCGCGAATCCGGACAAGGTCGCCTGCGTCTACGGGGAGAACCCGGTCCTGCGCTGCACCATGACGAAGGCGCAGCCGCTGGACCACCTGGACGCCCTGGCCAAGGCCGGCGTGCCGCTGCTGCACGTCTGCGGGGGCCTGGACCCGGCGCTCAACGACCAGACGCGCGCGGCGGAGAAGCGCTACAAGGAGTTGGGCGGGTCGATGACGGTGATCGTTCAGGAGGGCGTGGGGCATTACCCGACCGCGCCGAAGGACCCGAAGCCGGTCGTTGACATCATTCTCGGCCGCCGGGAATCGAAGGAGCCGAAAGCGACTCCACCCGAAGGCTCGCAAGCGGGAGGCGGCCGGCAACGGAAGGTTGATTCTCCCGCCTCCGCGGTGGAGGGGGCGCGGCAGGTTGCGGTCGCCCTTGCCGCCGGCGCCCGCGCGGCCGGCGCCGACGCGGGCGTCGTCGAGGTCAAGCTGGGCGCAACCGTCGAGCGTAGCTGGGAACAGCTGCGGGCCGACAAGTACGCCTACGGCCCGAAGCAGGAGAATGACGGCGGCAGCGGCGAGACCCACGTCTACCTGCCGTACGGCGACGACTCGATGCTGTACGACGAGGTGCGCGGGGGTGGGTGACTTCGCGGAGGCGGGGGAGGGCGTCCTCCGCAGGCGATGCCGGTTCGCCCACGTTCGCCCACTTTCCCCACGACGCGACGAGGCGGCCTGAGGCGACTCGTGGCCTCAACGACCGGAGGCCCCGCACCGTGGGGGCCTCCGTGGCGGTGCCTGGGCCGGGCCGACGCCTCAGCCACGCGCGGCCAGACCGAATTTGCCACGCTCCGTCTTCGTGAAGCGCGACTGCGTCCCCTTGGTTCGCGTCTCCCTGAGTAGGGCGCTGATAAAGAGTAGCTGAAGGCGTCCTGCCGCCCGGGCTGGTCCAATAGCCCTGGGCGGCCATCGCGGCGATCATCTCCGCACAGGTCATGGCCCGACCTTCTTCGGCCAGCGCCTGGGCCGCCGCGTCCAGGGCGCTGAGCCTGCCGGCCGTCGCCGCGCCCTGGGCGGGGCGCGGCGAGGGCGCTCGGTCTTGCCGCGCCTCTTGGGTCGAACCGCCGCCGCGCTCGGCGCATCCCCGCCCGCCTGCGACGGCGCCGAGGCTGTCCGTCCCGAAAATGCCGTCATGGCAGAGATCGTCGCCGGTAGACTGATTTTGTCTGTCAGCTGGCGGTCGGCGCCGATAGTGCGGCCCTCTGCCCCAGCGGCAGGATCGCTACGCGCGGAGCATTCCTCAACATCAACCTATCCCTCCTGATAGTGCCGCGATGACATCAGGAAGCGGCTTGGATGGAGCGCCGAACTTTCGGCGCTGACAGTTCGCCAGCGAAAAGCTGTGACAAGTTTGAGCATGCCTGCCAAGATGGCGTTTTCGGTAGAGACAGGGGTATCCGTATGTGCGGAGGCTGCAAAAGCAGTTCGCCAGGGATTCAGCAGCGGCGATGTTGAGGGCGGTGAAGTCTACGTCGGCATGAGGGAAGGGTCCAGGCTCAAGGAACTCATAATCGACTCCCTCAAGGTAGGCAGCCGCCATCGCAAGGACATGGGGGATCTCCCGACCCTGGCCGAAAACATGCGCCGGGAAGATCCGCTCCAACCCATCGGCGTGAACGATAGCAATTCGCCCCGCATGAAAAGCGACCGTGTCATCCGCCACTACTTCCCCACTTTATCCGCACCCTGCCAAAACGCCCGCCCGCGATCCGTCTCCGTTTCGGCCATCAGCCACAGCACGCGCGACGGCCGCGTTCGAGATCATGTCGTTGGGCGGTTTCGCTTTCCAGTTCTCGTAGAAGGCGTCCACGTTCCTCTTCGCCCGCGTCAGCAGGTACTCCTCTTTCGTGGTGCGGTACAATTCGAGATCGGCCTCGACCATGAAATGTGCGTACCGCACCGCGTCACGATAGACGCCCGTCTTCCGGTCCAACAACGAGTCCGCGGCTTTCGCGATCCGCTGGGCTTGCTCCAGATACTCTTTCTTGCCGGTGGCCCGATACAGGCCCAGCAGTGCGCGGAGCATCAGCGCGGAGTTGTACGTTAGCTTGCCATGCTTGACCTCGCCGCTGGCGACGACCTTGCGATCTTCAAACAGGCCGTCGTCCGCCTGCAGGGAGCTTACCGTCCAGGCGACGATCTTGCGGGCCTGATCGACGAGCGCCACGGCGTCGTCTCCCTCGCGATATCTCGCCAGCCGCAGGCAGCCCACCGCCGCCGGCCCATTGGAGCAGGCGTTCTTGGTGCCGTCCTTGTGCGCTTGATGCCACCAGATTCCCCCGCCGCCCTCCTCGTCCCAACCGCTCAGCACGAATTGGAGCGTCTCGTCCGCCCGCGTGAGGTAGCGCGAGTCGTGGTTCGTCTCATAGGCTTCGAGGAACGTGATCACCAGCCAGGCGTTGTCGTCATAATACTTGTCGTTGCCATTGCCGCGGGTAGGTGCGGCTTCGTAGCCGGGGATTTTGACTTTCGCATCCCAGTAGCCGTCAAGCGCCGTGAAGTATTTTTGCAGGAGGGGGCCGTAAGTGTCCGGCTCGGCCCGCGCCGCCGCGACGAGGTTCGAGAACATCACGCTCTGGAGCCACACGTAATCCGGCTTTCGCACCGTCACGGATTTGAAATACACGCCGCTTTGGGAATCGAAGAAAGCCTTCTGGATGTGTTCCGTCACTTCGCGCGCGCGCTGCGCATACGGGTTAGGCTCTGCGGCCTGCGTTGCGCCGGCAAAGGATAGAAGGTACACGACTGCCGACAGTGCCTTGCTCATTGCCTTGATTTCCCCACTTTGCTCTGCCGGCCGCGATGTTGACGTCTACATACTAGACGCTGTTATGCCCCGCCGCGTCGATGACCATGACGGCCCCGACTGCCAAATCCTTGTTGTTCATCTCCGTCGCCGTCGCGGGAGGCGTGTGCAGGCCGGGTTCAGCATGGGCGCCTGCTCCGCCCTAGCCCTGGCACCTCCAGAGAACGCCAAGGGCGATTTCGTGAAGATCGTCCAGAGGCTGCCGGTTCGGATCGAGCTGACCGATTACGATCCCGAAAAGGCTCCTTTGTTCGCCGGCGCATCGGTCGAGCCATACGCCTGCTACGAGGAGCCGCCCACGGAACCCAACGCCGGGCAGGTCTTGCAACCGTTCGCCCCATCTCCGAACGGCACCGCCAAGCCGAAACCCTGACCCGAACCGCTTCCCCGTCGGGCCTGAGTCTGCCGCATCACCAGTTTTGCACTCCTGCCTGTACCAAAAATGCCGCGATGGCATCAGGAGACCGCTTGGATGGAACGCCGAACTTTCGGCGCCGACCGTTCGCCAATGAAAAGCTGTCACGAGTTTGAGCAAGGCTGCCCAGATGGCTTTTTCGGTAGGGACAGGCCGGAGCGGTGGGCCGTCCGAGTCATGTCGAACAGGGCGCGGCGAGGCCCGGGAGCAGGTCGGCGTAGTAGCGGGTGTCGCGCAGCACCACTTCGCCGACATGGACGGGGATTGGCCGCTGGAAGATCGGGCCGTCGTACACAAACGAGTGATACTCGCCGTATTCTCCGCAAGGATCGACCCCGGCGGGCAGGTCGCGAAGCAGACTCGCGTCAATGGCACGGCCAGCGAACGCTTCCCCGAGCTTTTGGCCGTCCACGCACGACAGGTACGCCTTGAACCCCGACTGGATGAAAGTGCGGAGCAACTCGGTGGTGTCGCGGCGCCAGATGGGGAACAGCCCTTTCATGCCCACCTTGGCCAAGTTGCGTTCCCGATAGTCTCGCAAGTCCTGAAGAAAAATGTCCCCATGGGCCACCAGAAGCACACCGGCGGCGTGGTACTTCCTCAGCGTGCGCCCCATCAGTTCTTCAAATTGGGCGTTGGTGCATGGCAAGGGTGAATTGGCCGGCAAGTAGAGCTTGTCCAGGGGCAAGCCGACCGCTGCGGCCTGCATCTCCAGCAATTCCTCGCGCACACCGTGGTGGCTGATACGCTTGTACTGCTCCGCCACCGTGGTCAGCAGCGCGACCGTTTCGTACCGGCCGCTCTGGCGGATTTCCTGAAGGGCCAGCGCGCTGTCCTTGCCCCCGCTCCACGAGAACACGACTTTTTCTTTTTCGTGCATGGCAGGGACCGGTTCAGACTTCGGCGGGCGGCGTTTCGCCGCGCAAGCGCCGGGAGTATCTACGACGCGAGGGCGGGGCCTGCTGACATTGGCATGGCCGTTGCCGCGCGCCGGCCGGGCTGTCCAGAGCAAAGCGGGCATGGGCCAGGATGGGAATGGCACTTGGACGCTGGACGCGCTATCGCTAATTCGGGGACGAGGGGCAAACAAAAAACGCCAAAGGGTGTCGCCCATCACCCCTCGGCATCGCTCCTCCTCGCGGAGGAGACGGTAGTAATTGTAGCGTTTCCAGGTTGGAACCGTCAAGGGACCGCCAGCGGCGCGTGCCGCCAGGCGAGCAGCTGTCGCAGGGTGTCCCATTCGGCCCGTGGACAGACAGGCTCCCGGTGAGCCGCCAGCGGCCGCCGCTGCTACAAGTCAATAGCTAGCCGACAAGGTAGAGACATAACTCCCCATCCGCGAGGGAGACGGGTGGGTGTCGTAGAAGCCGGGGAGGGCGTCCTCCGCAGGCGGCGCCGGTTCGCCCACGTTCGCCCACGACGCGACGAGGCGGCCGGGGGCGGCTCGTGCCCCAACGACCGGAGACCCCGCACCGTGGGGGCCTCCGTGGCGGTGCCTGGGCCGGGCCGACGCCTCAGCCACGCGCGGCCAGACCGAATTTGCCACGCTCCATCTTCGTGAAGCGCGACTGCGTCCCCTTGGTTCGCGTCTCCTTGAGTAAGGCGCTATAAAGAGTCGCTGAAGGGGTCTTGCCTCCCGGGCTGATCCAATAGCCCTGGGCGGCCATCGCGGCGATCATCTCCGCACAGGTCAGGGCCGCGCCGGCCTCGGCCAAAACCCGGGCCGCCGCGTCCAGAGCGCTCAGCTTGGCGGCCGCCGGCGCCTCGGAAGGGGTTCCCTCCACCGGCGCCGTCTGGGCGACGGCCGCCTCGGCCGCCGTCCCCTCCGCCTGGGCCGCCTCGACGACCGCCGCCTGGGGGCCGCCGGCCGCCGCCGCCACGGCGGCCGAGGCCTTGCGGCGCTTCTCCGCCGGGGTCGAGGTCTTGCTGCTCTTCTTTGCCATGATGCTGCTCCCTTCGATTCGGGTGGTCTCTGTGAGCGTCGCGCCTACCGCGACGCTGCGACAGGTCAGGACCGTTACCTCGCCGGCCGCGACCGCATCAAGCTAAATCCTCGCGGAATTGGGCGATTTGTCCTGTCGCCGGGAGTCCGCGTCGGGGCAGGCGGCGGCGCCGCCGGGCCGGTCGCACGCCCCGCGGCGGCCGCCACGCCGGAAGCATTCCCACAAGCGCCGCTGCCGACGCCAGTCCGCCGTCGCCGCGATCGGCAGCAGGTCATGCAGGATGATGGGGTCGCGGCCCCGCTCCGTGCGGGGCAGGAACAGGACCTGCTCCTGGAGGTCGGGGGTCAGGAGCGGCAGGGCCATGATCTGGCTGACCCGCGCCCGCGTCACGCGTCCCAGCCGGGCCAACTCCGCGTAGTCCCGCACCACGCCGGTGCGCAGCAGGCGGTCCAGGCGGTGCGCCAACGCCAGCAGCCGGGCGACCCGCGGCACGCGGCCAGGCGGGGAGGGCGGTGGCGCCGCGCCGACCTCCAGCTCCTTGCGGCCGCGGCCGTGACAGTTGAAATGGACCTTGCACTCGATGCTCAAAGGGTTCATGCGCGTCGCTCCGCGGCTCGGGACGCCAGTTCGTCAGCCAGCGCCCGCACGCCTGTCGGGTGAAAAGAGAGGGTCACCTTGCCTTTGACCCCGTCGTAGTCCACACGCTCCACCAGCAGCCCCACCACGCGGCATTGCTCCGTCGGGGCCAGCGTCCCCCACAAGGGGTCGAACAACGCCAAAGCCTGCGCCGCCTCGTCCTCGCCCAGCATCCGCTCGCGGATCGCGTGGACCTGCTCGCGCGCCTTACGCACCCGGCCTTCGACCAGGCCGATGCGCTCCTGCAACTCCGCCAGGCGGGCGATCACCGAGTCGTTGTCTTCGCCGGGCCGGAGGCGCGGCGCCAGGTTGCGGACCTCTGCCTGCCAGCCGCCCAGGCCCCGCTCCAGCCCCCGCTGCTCCGCCTCCAGCTCCACGGTGCGGCCATCGTCCTGCGCACGCGCCTGGGCCAGCAGCCCGCGCAGCAGCGCCGGGTCGCGGCCGACGCCCCGGATGCGCTCCAGCACCAGCTGTTCGATCTCGTCGGCGGGGACGGACTTCGAGGGGCAGGCGTGCCAGCCGCGCTTCTGGGCGCGGGTGCAGGTGTAGTAACGGTAACGACGCACCCCCTTGGCCGAGTGCGAAGGCGTCATGGCGCAGCCGCACGGTGCGCAGCGGAGCAGCCCGCGCAGCAACGCACCCAACCGATTGCCGGCTGGCGCCCCGCCGCCCCGGACGGCGCCGTGGAGCAACTCCTGCGCCCCTCGGAAGACGGCCGGGTCCACGAGGGCGGGCTGCTCGCCGTCGTGGACCTCATCCTTGTAACGCACCTTCCCCGCGTACAGCACGTTGCTCAGGAGGCGGCGCAGTCCGACCTTGGTGAACAGCTCGCCGCCGCATTCCCGCCCCGAACGCGTCCTCCAACGCTTGTTGGTCCAACCTCTGGCCTCCAGCTCCCGCGCCACCGTCGGCAAGGGCCCTGGTCCAGGAACAGCGCGAATACCGCCCGCACCCGCTCGGCCTCCTCCGGGTTGACGCACAGCCGCTGGCCGCGTGGGTCGAGATCGTAGCCCAGCAGGGGCCGGCCCCCCGACCACTTGCCCTTGCGCCGCGTCGCCGCGATCTTGTCCCGCGTCCGCTCCGCGATGATCTCCCGCTCGAACTGGGCGAAGGACAGCAGCACGTTCAGCATCAGCCGGCCCATCGACGTCGCGCTGTTGATTTGCTGCGTGACCGAAACGAAGGCGACCTGGTGCGTCTCGAACGCCTCCAGGATGCGGGCGAAGTCGAGCAGCGAGCGGGACAGGCGATCGACTTTGTAGACAATTGTGCAGTCGACCTTGCCGGCCTCGACGTCGGCCATCAGGCGTTTCAGGGCGGGCCTCTCCATGTTGCCGCCGCTGAAGCCGCCGTCGTCGTAGCGGTCGGGCAGCACGGTCCAGCCCTCGCCGGCCTGGCTCCGCACGTAGGCCTCGGCCGACTCGCGTTGGGCGTCCAGGCTGTTGAACTCCTGCTGCAGCCCCTCCTCCGTGCTCTTGCGCGTGTAGATGGCGCAGCGCACCAGCGGCAGCGTCGATCGCGGCGTGGCGCGGTTCGCCTGGCTCATCGGCCGCCCCCTTTCCCGGCCATTTTGAAGAAGAGGAAGCCATTGCAGTGGCTGCCGGTGATCGCCTTGGCCACGGCGCTCGAGGGACGGGTAGGCGGTGCCCTCGAACTCGAAGCCGTCGGCCAGCACCCGCACCTGCAAGGTCTCGCAGCGGTACTGGCGCACCAGCACGGAACCGACGGGCGGCAGCCGAGGGTCGCGCCGCGGGACTACCGCGGCCGGCGTGGCCGCCGGGGGCGCGTCGGCCGGCCGGGGTCGGGGCGGGTTGAGGCGCAGGTCGGCGTCGTGGGCCAGCTCCTCGGCGCGGCGGCGGGCGCGTTCGGACAGGTCGCCCTCGGCCAACGCCTGCAGCCGCCAGGCGATGCGGCGCACCAGCCAGGTCTTGTTGTGCGCGGGCGTCTGCTCGCCAAAGACCTCGGCGTAACGCAACCGCAACTGCTTGGCCCCCATCCGTTGCAGGGCGGCGACCTCCCGGTGAATGTTCAGTTCCATGCGCTGCTCCTTTCTCGGCGACTCGGAAACGGTCAACCCGACTGACACTGAGCACGGTCCCGCGGGAGACCTCAAGGCAATTCGCGGTGTTTTTTGGAGATTTTTCGGAGGGGGAGGAGGGTCAAGAGCAGGACCGGAAGGTCCCCTTGCCAAGGAAGACGGCCGGGGCTCTGCTCCGTTCGTTTATATACGGTTGTACAGGAAAAAGGGCGGTTTTACCTGCCACCAACTGCCAATAACTGCCAATTACGGGTCTCGGCGGCGTCAACCCCGGGCGTGCGGCCGTCCGAGGCTCTGAGAGGCCGTGGGGAGACGATAAGCGCATGTTTCGATTGTCCGGAGGAGCACGGGCGCCGCTCGGCACTCTCGCGGAGAGGGGAGAATCGGCGGCCAATCGTGCGGGAAAGGCCGGAAACGCGAACCGCCGGGAGCGGCTGCTCTCGGCGGTCGGCGTCAACTTACGGGGTGGGCTCACTCGCTACGGATCAAAAGGCTCGTCTAACGCTGCCAGGGCGTCGGTCATGTGCCTCTCGCCGGCCGGCGGCAATTCCCCGCCGGATATCATACCGTCCACCAGGTCGGGCAGCCGTCGTCCACTCAAGTTCGCGTCGCGCCGCCGATTTGGACAAGACAGGGGACGACGCCGCAGGAAGAGTCGCCCTACTATTTCGATAAAAACAATCCAAAACCTTGTTTTAGTCCCCGGGGAGTCGTAGACTACTCTCGTTAGGTCCTGTGAACCGCGCATGGTCTTGATGGTACGCTCACTTCATCCCCATCCGCCTTCCCGTGCCCAGTTTTTTGCGAGCGGGTTCCGACGGCTGATAACCGCCTCGGAGTACGTCGCCTTTCCCCTTTTCAGGAGATTCGATGGGTAAGAAGCTGTACGTGGGCAACCTGAGTTACACCGTCAACGACGGCGACCTACAGCGCATGTTCGAGGCGCACGGGACGGTCCAGTCGGCGCAGGTCATCATGGACCGCGACGCGGGCCGCTCCAAGGGCTTCGGCTTCGTGGAGATGGGCGCCGACACGGAGGCCCAAGCCGCCATCGCGGCGTTGAACGGCCAGCAGAACGACGGCCGCGCCCTCACCGTCAATGAAGCGCGGCCGAAAACCGCAGGCAGCCGAGCCGGCACCGGCGCGGGCCGCTCCTAATCCAAACGAGCGGGTGGCTCCCTCGCCTCCCGCCGGGCGGGGGCGCCTTCTATTGCCGCGCCTGGCCGTTGACGCTTCCCCGGGAAAGCTCGGAATTGCGGGTTGCATCGAAGAGCGGGCCTACCCCCTTCGACGGCGGAACAAGCCTGATCCGAGGGATCGGCGGTTTGAGTCGGAGGAACTCGGCCTCGGCCCGGCCATCGCCGAATCGACGCCACTTCAGTCCGGGGTCGGCGCGAACACGGGGCGATGCCCCTCGGGATGATCCGGGCGCCGCAGACGACGCGGTAAGGAGTCCAATCAAGAGCGGAGGACTACGATGCAAGCGACGCAGCAACTCGAACGACGCAGCGATCTGGAGCGTCACAAGCGTGACACGCTCAATTCCCTCGTCGGAGAGCAGATACTTCACTGCGTGGGCGCTCCCCGCGACTTGCTGAAAGTGCAGGTCCGACCGCTTTGGGACAATTACTACCGCGTAAACATCTTCATCGGCAAGGACGTTGCTTCGGCGCAGATCGCCGACAGTTACTTTGTGACGGTGGACGGCGACGCAAACATCATCGCCTCCGTCCCGCAGATTACGAAAAGGTATTGACCTCGCCGGCCCACACGCCGACCTTTTCGCCCCGGAGAGAGATCGACGTGACCGCGATGCAGCCCAAGCGTAGGTCCGACTCACGCGAGGCGTCTACGCTGTAACCATTCGGCAGCCAAAGGCCTGGGCAGGGCCGGGTGTCGGCCGCGCCGAAAGTCGGGCGGTGGGAATGCAGGATAAGGATTGTCGAGTAGCCCCGGCTGGTTACTCAGCCGGGGCCCTCCCCAGATCCGGACAAGGAGATTTCCACCATCCGGCTCTTCGGGCGATACGTCTCGCGTCCCTCAGCCTCAGATAGTGACCACCAGCCGAGGCCAGGGGAGAGGGTTGTCCCTCCCGAAAATGTCATCGTGGCAGAGATCGTCGCCGGTTGCTGGTCTTTCCTTTCCGTGGGCCGTCTACGGCAACCCGCGTTCTTGCCTGTACCATGAGCCTTTGTCCAGCTCGAGCTTTCGGCGCTCACCCTGGATGGTCAACCGGTTCTCGTCCGTCACGTTAGATTTCGAGGTGCTCGAGCTGCATTCCGGGCAACTCCGCCGCGGCCCATACCTCATGCCCCCGCCCGCGGCGTTCGCGGTCCTCAGCCTCGGCGGCGCCTTCCGCAAGGCCTTCTGGGCGTTCAAGTCCTGGTACTCGGCCGGCGTGAGCGCGGTCGAACCCACGAGCCTCAGACGGTTTTTCCACATGGAAGCCCGCTCGTCATCCTTCCGTACAAATTGGGGCATCGCGTCATTCTCCTTTCTTCGGACGCCGCCTCGGCGTCTCGGGAGCTTGTCGCCCGGCGGCCTTCTCGGTGGGCGGCTTTGGAAGGCCGCCGGGCGCGGCCGCCGGCGGCGCGAGTCCCGCGAGTACGCCGGCGACGACCGCGTCCGCGACCAGGAACAACCCCATCCGCCCGCCGTAAGGGACGGGGCCGCCGAAAGTCCGGGGGTTGCCCAGCACCCAGACGTATCCGACCTCGTCGGGGTCGCCGCCCGCTCGGCCGGTCGCGACACAGTCCACCAGTTCGACGACGCCGAGCAGGGCACCGTATGCCGGGCCGTCCGACCGGCCGACGGGAGGGTCGCCGGCGGCCCACCGGGCGGCGTGGATGAGCAGCGGGCCGCGGTAGTTCGTCTCCCACCCGCGGTGCTCGAACGGGCCCGGCCGGGCCAGCACGGCCGCGGCCTGGGGCTGCCGGATGGTCACCGCGTACATGCCCCGCCCGACTCGGAGATGCTCTTTCGGCTGCTTCGCGGTCACGTCGGTCTCTCCAGGGCGAAAGGGCCGGTGCGCCGGCCAGCGAGGTCAATACTTCTTGGCGATTTCCGGGGCGGAGGCGATGATGTTGCCGTCGCCGTCGGCTGTCAGGAAGTAACTGTCGGCTACCTGCGCCGAACCGGAGTCCTTGCCGGTAAAGACGTTGGCCCGGTAGTGATTCTCCCAGAGCGGCCGGACCTGCACTTTGAGCAGGTCGCGGGGCGTCGCCAATGGCATGGAGTATCTGTTCCCCGATGAGGGAGTTGAGCTTGTCACGCCCATGCCGCTCCAGATCGTTGCGTTGCCCGGGTTGCTTTGTCGCTGGCATCGTAGTCCTCGACGGGTCTTGATTGGGCGTCTTGCTTGGCAATCGGCGGCCTCGGGTTGTCGCCCCGGCGGCTGGGTCACGGCCGTCAACGTACTCCGGGGGCGTCTCCAACGGCACACCGGCTCGTCCGCACAGGGGTGGACCGGCGCGCGGGCCGAACGGGTCAGTCTCGCAGGCCGCACGACACCCACCGGGCCGACAGTCGTCGGTGGGCCTCCATCAGCGCCCCGGCCGCCTCCATGCACACGTCCAGGGACGACGCCCTGGGCCGCTTGGGGCGAAGACCCTGCGAAGGCTGTCGATCGCGTCCCGGGGTGAGTCCGCCAGAAGGCCCCGGTTTTCCTCCGCCCCCTCAGGCTGCCGCCAGGCGCGTGGGAGGCTTGCGCCGCTTCTCGTCGCGGATTCTACCGAGGCCGGGGCCTTTCACTTCCTGCGCGTCCATCTGCTCTCGATCCTCCGAACAGCTCTGATCCCGCCTCGGGCGGGACGGCAGGCCCCGTCTCCTAAGCCACGTCGAATGCCGCTGCGATCCGTCAGCCGATGCTCGGAAAGGTCGTTTACACACCCCGCACCGTGACGAGGGGCGTCAGATCCCCTGGACCCCTTCCTTCGCGCACCGCTCCACTTCCGCCGTCACCTCGGCCAGGCCCAGGCGAATTCCGGCTTGGACGAGCGCAGCGCATTGGCGATCACGGCCGGGTCCGGGCCACACGCCGCCGACTCCACGGCGCCGATCTGCTCCCGGATCCAGTAGGCCCACTCGTCGGGCGTGTAGGCCCAGGCCCCCACGCCGACGGCGGCCTGCCCGGACTGTGTGACGAGGACGGTCGGGGGGAACTCGTCCCCCGCGAGAATCGGCGGGCCGCCCCCCCGCGGCACGACGGTCGCCTGCGTCCGGCTGACCCGGGTGAGGTGAGGCTGGAACGGCCGGGCGATGGTGTAGCCCCTCACGTACCGTCTCGTCTCCCCCTTGGCGTTCGTCAAGGACATCAGGCCCACGCCGAAATCGCCGGCGACTTTCATGCCGACACCCCCGCGACGTTAGGCCCGCTCCGGATCGGCGCGGACGGCCACTAGGATATTATTTATAGTATCAGAAGCGGTTAAGTAATTCAATCCGCCCGCGGGGTCCGGCCCTTCTCCCCCCCTTCTCCCCTTCTCCAGCCGCTTCATCACGCCCCCCATCACGACGCGGGCCGCGTCCAACCCCGCCAGCGCGTTCGGTCATGGCGCCGAGGTAAGGCCGGCGTTCCTGGGGCAGCAGTGGGCCTTCTCGGTCAGACGGCGTGGGTCGTTGGCATCGTATGCTCTGTGGGGTTGTTGAAGCATTGCCTCGGGCCGGCGGCGGCCGAGTCGTCATGCCTAGCGAGTATCGACTGTCAAAATGAGCAGCGCCCGTCCGATGAATCAGGCAGTCTCCAGCTGGTCCCATCGACAGCGACCCGCTCAACCCCCACGGCCGGCAGCTCATGTCTCAGAAAGTCGATGACGGCCTGGCGATCAACGAATCTCCTGTCCCCGACGCTGAGGTGGATGCCCGGGGGACCGGTGCGCATGGGGCTCGGCCTGGCACGGGCAGCTTGCCGGCGATCAGGTCGGCCAGCGCATCGCTGTCCAGGTACTGGTAGACGCCAGAGTCGCCCGCCGTGCGCATGCACCAGTTCCACAGAGCGCTTCCCAGGGCCGTAAGCTGGGCCGGGGTCGCACTCCACTGCAGAACAATGTCGCACTGGATGGACATGACAAGTCCCCCTCGGTTGGTCGGTCTTGATCTCAATACTTCCACGGGCTGCTACGGTTTCGTAGCCCGAATCAGTTCGGGTCCGTCCGCATTTGTTTCTGCTTCTCCATCATGCACCTCAAGCGGAACGGCCCGCGCACGATCAAGGCCTTGGCCCCATGCGCCATCCGTTGCTCCTCGACCTCTCCCGAGCGTTCCGCTCGACGCGACCTTCACCCTTACTCCGGCAAGGTCATTCCGGCGCACTTGCGCGTCGGGGCGCGGGGCACTTACGAAGATAGCCGAGTACATCGGAGAGTTGGCCGGTGGCCAGAGCTATGCAGGTGTCCGCCCCGCCGTAGTAGAGACGGATCGCGCCGCTCGCCTTGTCCAGAATCCAGCCGCAGGGAAACACGACGCCGTTGACGTCCCCCTGGCGCTCGTAGGGCATCTCGGGCGCGAAGATCCATTCGTCGCTGCGGCGAAGGACCCGGCAGGGGTCCTCCAGATCGAGCAAGGCCAGGCCCAGCCGATACAGGCACCCCCCGGCGGTCGCCCGAACGCCGTGATACAGGAGCAGCCAGCCCTCCGGCGTTTCCAGCGGAGGAGGGCTCAAGCCGATCTTGTTGGCGTCCCACCACGCGCCGCGCCGGGCGTGCAGCAGGATGTGGTGGTCGCCCCAGTGGGTCAGGTCCGGCGAGAAGGAAAGCCAGATGTGCGCGCCCGAACTCCCCGCGGAAACCGGCCGATGAATCATCGCGTAGCGATTGCCGAACCGGCGGGGAAAGACGGCCGCGTCCTTGTCCTCCGGAGGCATGACCGGGCCGAGCCGGGAAAAGGTCGTAAAGTCTTTCGTCGCCGCCAGGGACACCAGCGGCCCACTGGGCGAGTAGGCCGTGTAGGCGATGATCCATTCCTTGCGGTCTTCGACCCAGGTCAGGCGCGGGTCTTCCACGCCCCACGCTTCTTCCGAGTAGTTGGCCGGATCGGGGGCGAAACTGGGCTTGGAGTCGATGTGCCAGTTCGACACGCCGTCGTTGCTCCGGGCCACGGTCAGATGCGAATGGCCCCGGCGGTCTTCGACGCGGACCAGCAAGACCGTTTCGTCGCCCACCTGACACGCGCCGGCGTTGAACACCGTGTGCGCCGGGATAGGGCCAGTCCCGGGCGGTGAGGATCGGGTTGGCGGCATGGCGATGGAACAATTCCGCGTAGGGACTGGGCGTTTTCGATTCTCGAAGCATTCCGATGTCCTTGTGTGAGAGGTTCGTTTGTGAGGTCGCACGGGGTCAGGCGCTTGCGGTCGCGGCCTGACGGTGGTCGTCCAACGACTGCTGGGTTTCAAGGTTACGCACTTCCGTCCACAGGTAGGCGAGCGTCGATTCCGCCCCCTGGTTTCGATTCACGCCCAGCGGACGGAGGCCGTCACAGCAGCCGCCGCGCTGAACGTCGGCGAGGGGCTGTCTCAAGCTGTTTGGCCGTGAAACCAGCCGCGGGCGCGGTGGAAGGCGGCCAGGTATTGCTCATCGCCCAGCAGACCGAACGCCGCTAGGGCGGCGTCGGCCATCGTGACTGCTTCCACGGGCTGCTGATCGTACGCAGCCTTGTCCTCCCCGTGGTGATACCAGCCGCCGTTCCCGACCGGCCAGAAGACGTTCTCGGCCGTGGTTTCCCGGTCGAGGAAGGCGAAGGAGGCCTTCGCCGCTTCGAGGAACGCCTCCTTCGGCCAGCGCTGGGCGGCGATGAACAGGGCGTGGGGCAACACCGCGTTGGCATAGGTCAGGCGCGACTCGAACCACTGCCAGTCCGGCCGCACGCTGCAGTGGTAGCATTCCACCAGTCGCTGCGCCGCGGACCAGGCCACGGTCTCGAGCGGCTCGACGTCCTTCACCCCCGCCGTCCACAGATGACCCCAGGCCAGGATCACGTATGCCTGCGCGCGGATGCTGCGCAGATCGGCGAGCGTGGGCAGGACCGCCTCGATCAACTCCCGGGCCAACGCCCGGTAGTCGTCCGGCAGAGTGCTGCCGAGAACTTCGGCCAGGGCGCGGACCGCCTGGCCCTGGCAATCGCCGCGGTCCTTCCGCATCCAGCCAGTGGCGCTGGTAGCTCATGAAATTGTGGAACCCGCCGCCGGAGGCAACGGGCGAACTCCAGGAAACTCAGGTACGTCGTCACCCGACTCAACATGCGTTCGCTCGGGTGCCGGCCCCACAGCCGGGTGCAGAGGCGCAAGGCCCGGGCGTTGTCGTCGGTCGTGTAGCCGCTGTCGCGGCGCGGGATGCTGTAGATGGCATGCTGGATCAGCCCGGTCGAGTCCGTCATGCGATCCAGGTGATCCAACGCGATCGCAGTCACGATCGTTCATCACAGGCCTCCGTGCATCAGATTGCTAGGCTCGCCCTCGCGGCCCGGCGCCGCGACAACCCTGCGGTAAAGCCGTTCCAGGCCCGCCTCGCTGGCGGACGCGATCTGGCGTGAAGAACTCAAGATACTGCCGGCCCACATTCGGCCAGAACATCGGCCTGGCGTATCGGTACGCCCGGCGCTGGGTCTCGACCCGGAACGCCGCGTCGCTCAGGAATCGCAGTGTCGCATCCGCCAGGGCGGCGCTTTCGGCGAACGGCACGAGCAGGCCGCGCCCTTCGGCCAGGACTTCCTCGGCGTACAGGTACGGGGTGCTCACCACGGCCCGCCCCGCCGCCAGGGCGTAGGCCAACGTGCCGCTGGCGATCTGGTCCTTTCCCGGGTAGGGCGTGACGTACACGTCGCACGCCTGCAAGTACCCCAGGAGGTCGGGAAGGCTGAGATACCTGTTGACGAAACGCACGTTCGGCGCCGACGCCCAGCGCTTCGGCCTTGGCAGCCAGGCTTTCGCGATAGACTTCGCCCTCCTGGCGTTTGACCTGCGGGTGGGTGACGCCCACGATCAGGTAAACGGCGTCCGGGAAGGCGGCCACGATCCGCGGCATGGCCTCGATCATGTATTCCAGCCCCTTGCCGCGGTTGATGAGCCCGAAAGTGCAAAGCACCTGTCGCCCAGCGAGGCCCAGCCGCGCCTTGTGGGCGTCGGCATGTCCCCGATGGACCTCCGGCACTCCGTGGGGAATCACCCGCACGCGCTGGCCCCGCACGTGGTAGACGCCGGCCAACAGCTCGGCGGCGATTTTCGTCATGACCACGATGCCCTGGCTGCGCGCGGCCAAACGCTGAATCAGGCGGCATGGCAGCGGCGCCGGTTGGGTCATCAGCGTGTGGAACGTGGTGACGATGGGTTTGCGACAGGCGCGCACGAAGTCCAGCACGCGGCCGCCCCACTCGCCGGGATAGAGGCCGAACTCGTGCTGCAAGCTCACCACGTCGCAAGGTCCGTCGTTGGCCACTTCGGCGGCCTGGCGGTAGGCGTCCAGGCGGCTGTTGTCGATGACGTGGACGACGCGCGGATCGTCATAATTGAGCGAGGGCGTCTTCTGGATCGCCGCCAACGAGGACACGTGCTTCCGCGCCGCCAGATCCACGGCATCGGCCGAATCCTTGGTGAAGGTCGCCAGCCCACATTCCTCGGGCGGATAAGTCGATACAAAGAGTGGTCGAACAGTGCGCACTCGTCATCTCCTGTGGTTGTTCCCTGCCCCATGGAAGGCCGGTGTTCACGTGCTGGACAGGCTCAAATCGGCCTCGCTCGCCAGTTCCCAAAGCAGCTGGGTCACTTCGGCGACCCGGAACGGCTTCTGGAACATGGCAGCCGCGCCCAGCTCGCGCAGTCCCGGCTCGGTGTAACGGCCGAGGGCCCCGCTCATGAAACAGCAGCGAACCCGCGGGTTGACCTCCCGGAGCGCCGCCAGCGTCTGGGGACCGTCCCGGCCTGGCATGCGCACGTCCAGCAGGACCACGTCGATGGTCTCGCGGTGGCGCCGATACAGATCGAGCGCCTCGTGACCGTCGGCCGCCAGCCACAGGGCGAACCCTCTTCCCCCCAATGCGACGCTCAGCACGGCGCGCACCGTCCATTCATCATCGGCGACCAGAATGCCGTACGTCCGCGGACTTGCGAAGGAAGCGGCCAGCGAGGTCGCTAGTCGGCCTTGTCCCATCTCCTGAGGAGGAGGATGCTTCGGGTTCCATTCATTCACGTCCATACCCTCCGGATAACACGGTCTCCCGTTATTGCCAGAAAGACCGCCTTCGGAACGTGTGTCCCAGGAAAGCCAGCACCGCGAGAACGAGGAAGACGACGAAGACGACCTTCCCCCCTTCCCAGGCGTAGCCGGCCATGACTCCGAAGCCGAAAAAGGCGGCGATCAGGGCGATGACGAGGAGGGCGATCGCTAGCCGTAACAGGTTCACGTTCTTCTCCTTCAAAGGTGGTGCATCCCGCCGGGTCCGCAATGGCCGTTTCAGGGGCCGGGTTGCGGTTCTTTGGTCTTGTCAGTCGGGCCTGCGACTTTTTCCTTCGCCTTTTGCCCGAGGCCTTCGACCTTGTTCTTGTCCTCCTGCATTTTGTGTTCGTCCACGCCGATGGTGACGCTGGGCTTGTGGTCGGCGCTGTCCACCGAAAGATGGAACCAGCCCTGGTAGAACCCAAGGCCGGCGACGCCGGCCGCGAGCAATACGAGCAGGGCGAGAAAAATCAAAAACGCTTTCATGACGGAACCTTCTTTGCTGGACGAAAACGGAGGGCGACTGGTTTCACGCCGTCGTCACACGACGGGCGCCGCGGCGCCGTCCGCGGGGCTTGCCGGCGTGGCGCCGGCGCGGATACGTTCCCACACCTCCAGGCGATGGACGGGGACGCCGGCATCGACCTCGAAGCCCAGCTTCACGATCCCGCCTCGGATGTCGAGCACCGTGACCTTGAGCAGGCGCTCGAAGCCGTCGGAGCCTCCGACCATGACCGCTTCCTTGTTTTTCCTCGACAGAACCAACATGGCAGAACTCCTTTTTCAGGACGGATCGTCCGGCCCGCTCTCGCTCCACGCGTCGGCGGGAACGCTTCGGGCGAGCAGGAACACCTGGACCACGGCGCCCGTACCGAGCGCCTGCACCACCGCGCCGGGGGTCGTCTCCACTTCCACGCTGGCTTCGCGCACCTCCACCCCGGTGATTCTTTTGATCTCCTGCCGCAGCGGATCGCAGGAGTTGTGGAACAGCAGTCGGTGATACTCCCGCACCTGGGCGGCGCCTTCGGGGCTTTTGGCCAGGGCTTTCTCAGCCGGCGACAAGGCCCCGTGCAGGGTGATCACCAGCGTGTCCTCGCTCAGAACGACGTTCACCGATTCGGGCGCCTGACCCGTGCGCCGCTCCTCGAACGCGCGTGCCGCGTGAGCGATCTGCTGCGCCCTGGTCCTGTAGGACTGGTTCATTCGCTCCGTCCCTGACGGCTGCGGCCGACCCGCGCCGCCAAAAAAAAAGCCGACGTGGCGGAACACCCTAAGGTTTCCGCCACGTCGGCTTACTCATCGACGGGCCTCCCGGCGCGGCCGGGTTGCCCTTCATCAAGTCGTCCGACGACTGAAAATCAACTTTTCGGAACCGATGGAAAGGTTACTTCGGCTCCCCTCATAGTCGTATTATACAAGTCGGGGCGGCCAATGCAAGTGAATTATCGCCACGAGTCTGATATCATATTCGGGAGGCCGCCCGGGCGTGGACGATCGCCGTTTCATCGCCGCGTGCGGGCCGCGGCCTGCGTGACCCTCGTCCCGGCGAATGGGGACGCCTCCGAGGCGACGATGAAAACACAAGGCGAAATCGAGGCGGCCGTCTGCGAAGGCGTCCGGCGCTTCGAGCAGGAATACATGGGTCGGGGCCCAAAGACATCCACGCCCACCTGATCGGCGACTTGCTCGTGGTCCGCCTCAAGGGCGTCCTCACCGCGGCCGAACAGCAGCTCGTCAAGGCGCTCCCGGCGGACAAGGGCCGGGACCTGCTCAAGCAAGTGCGGACCCACCTGATCGAAACAGCCCGGCCGCTCATGGAAGCGATGATTCATGGGGTCGCCGGCGTCAAGACGTTGAGTTTGCACCACGACATCAGCACCGTTACCGGCGAAGAGGTCATTCTCTTCACCCTGGTCGAGTCGCCTCTTTTCCGCGACGCCAAGAAGAAATAGGGACGGCCGCGGGTCTGCAAGCCGATGCGTGCAAGGCTCACGCCTCTTCAAACCGTGCCACGACGACGGTGATGTTGTCCTTGCCGCCCCGCTCGTTCGCCTCGGCTATCAGCTGCTCGCAGGCCCGTCGGGGTTCCTTCTCCTCTTGAAGAATGGAGGCGATCCGGGCGTCCGGGACCATCTCCGTCAGGCCGTCCGAACACAGCAGCACCACGTCCCCCGGTTCGAGGTCGAGTTTGTGCATCTCGACCAGGACGCCCGGATCCGGGCCGCCCAGGACGTTCGTGACGACATGCCGGTACGGGTGGTGGGACGCCGCCTCCGGCGACAGGCTGCCGGCCCGGACCATCTCAGCGACCATCGTATGGTCGTGGGTCAGCTGATGGAGTACGTCCCCGGACAGGAGGTAGCAACGGCTGTCGCCGGCGTGGGCCACGAGCAGCCTCCAGTCCACGGCGAAGGCCATCGTCAGGGTGGTCCCCATGCCGATCATTTCGGGGTGCCGGGAAGCCTCCTCGAAGATCCGGGCGTCGGCTTGCCGGAGGGCACCCTGGAACTCCTTGAGGACGTCCTGCTCTCCCGGCGCGTCCATGCTGAAGAACCGCTTGAGCGTGTTCAGCAGGAAGCCCTCGACGGTCACGACGCTGAGGGCGCTGGCCACTTCCCCGGCCTGGTGGCCTCCCATGCCGTCCGCGATGAGAAACAGGTGCCCCCGGTGGCTGCCGTACTGGGCCTCCGAATGCGGCAGGCTCGTCTGGTGGACGTACATGGTCCGGGCCAGCTCCATGACGACGAAATGGTCCTCGTTGGAAGGCCGAACCCGTCCGGGATCGGTCAGACCGAAGTCCCGCACCGTGAAGGGACGGGGCGCGGCCGGACGGGGCGGGGGGCTGGCGACGAGGAGTTCCGGTTCGGTGTCGGGTAGGCTCATGATGCACTCATTTCATCGGCAGCTCCTGCATGAGACCGTCGCCCGACACCACCGCGTCCAGTCGGGCAAGCTGGACGGGGGCGCGGCCAAGCGGGACTGGGTGACGTTCGACGACGGGGACCGCCTCCTGCGCCCGTCGCCCCGCTACCAGCGATCCGAGCCGCCGCCCCGGCCGGCCGGCGACAGGCTCACGCACCGGAGGCCGCGAGGTTCAAGGCACCGTCGTCCAGGGCGTCGTCTATGTCCTCCGGCGACGGGTTCATTCCGATGGCCCCCGACGTCCGGGTTCGGCGATGACGGGCAATGGCCGCTGCCGACGCCGCCGCGGCCGCCCTCTCCAGGCGAAACAGTCCCGCCAACCGCCCGAGCAGTGCCCGCAGTTCCGCCGGCTCCGCGGGCTTGACCACATGCGCGACGAACCCCTCGCGGCGCGTTCTCCGGCGGTCTTCGTCCCGCCGCAAGTCGTCACGGCCACCAGCCGTGCCAGCTGGGGAAGCTCTCCCAGGCGGCGGGCCGTTTCGTAGCCGTCCATGCCGGGCAGGGCGAGTTCGATCAGCACGACGTGGGGGCGGAAGGCCGGCGCCGCCGCGAGGGCCTGCGGCCCGTCGGCGGCCGGTTCGGCCTGGCAGCCCCAGATTCGCAGGAGCATGCACAGGCTGTCGCGCGCGTCGTCGAAGTCGTCCACGACCAGCACGCGCAGCGGGCAGGTCGGTTGAAGGGAGGCTTTTCCCACGTTCGACTCCTTGAGAGAGGCGACGGCCGGGCGGCGGGTCGCAAACGTTACGACCCACTCAATGGCTCGGACCACGGTTCCTGACGAACGGCCAGGAACGCCTCGTCCGTGGACGGCGCCAAACGTGACGGGTCCACGCCGCGGAAAACAAAAAAGCCGACGTGGCGGAACGCCCTGGCGGCGTTCGACCACGTCGGCTTACTTATCGACGGGCCTCCCGGCGCGGCCGGGTTGCCCCTCATCGAGTCGTCCGACGATTAAGAGGGATTATAGACTTCGGTGACGGGGAAATCAAGTGCATCGTCAAGATTCTCGCCGCCGCACCGCCGCCGCCGGATCGTGGCTGGCGGATTGTTTTCACATCAGCGGCACTCCTTTGCGGATCGCACCTCACCCGCTGAAGACGGCTGCGGGGGCTGGCCCTCTCGGTCGTTCCGGGCGACCAGGTCCGTCAAATCCCACTCGGCAGACCGCGCTTGACTTACGCGGCTCGCCGTCGCCCCAAGCCAGCCGCAGGCCCGGACACGAAGGGCATCCTGCCGGTCGATGCGACGCTGGCGGTGATCCGTCACGCGCGGCACGTCGTCGGGCCTGTGGACGTGGCGGCGTTCGCGGAGCACCGGCTGGTGGATGCGGCGCGAGTGGGGCCGTGAAGGCCCGGTCACCAGGCCCGGCGGGACCAGAAATGGCCGTCCGGCCAGACGATTCGATCGCCGCGTATCTTTCCCTCCAGGCCCTGGACGCCTTCGCCGGGACTCCAGTCCGGGATCCAAACGCGGCCGCTGCGCACCTCCCCCCGGGCGCTGTCGCCGTTCTCGTTCGTGAACACGGTGCGGCCGTTCGGCCGCTGCCGGATGGAGAACGGGAGATCCTCATTGCCGTTCAGGTACCACGTCCCGTCGAAATCCGAGCCCCGGTGTCGGTCCCGAAAATCTCGTCGGCCGGTTCGGAAGGAGACGAAATGATCCGCTTGGAGGGCCACTCGGGAAGCGGACGAGGACGGATCCGGGTCAGGGATATCGCTTATTACGGGTGTGAAATGGGACTATCGAGGCGAATTCGTCGTGCCGCGCGGACGCTCCCGGTCCTGGCGTGACGCCGGATTCGACGATGCACCGCGCCAGGCTACGCGACGCGGGTGTAGCGGTGATGCAGGCCGCCAACTTGGGGAATGGCGACCACCCGCCCCCTCCCAGACGGTTCCACCTCACGCGGGCAAGGGGCGTTGTCGTCCAGGGCGCGGTGGGTCCGGGAGGCGTGGTAGTAATCGAAGTAGCGCGACAGGCTGCGCCAGAGGTGGGCCTCGTTGAACACGATCACATGATCGAGACACTCCCGCCGAATCGAACCGATCAGCCGCTCGACGTAGGGGTTCTGCCAGGGCGACCGCGGCGCCGTCAACACTTCCTCGATCCCCATACTCTCCAGACATTCCCTGAAGCCTTC
Source organism: uncultured Planctomycetaceae bacterium (assembly GCA_963771935.1). Taxonomy (GTDB): domain Bacteria; phylum Planctomycetota; class Planctomycetia; order Gemmatales; family Gemmataceae; genus UBA4732. The sequence continues at coordinate 1,305,935 of CAVYVK010000003.1, forward strand.
GCCGTAGGCTCCGTCGTGGTCGCGGATCAGGTAACGCGGCGCCGCATCGTAGGGGAATGCCTCTTTGACTTGGCGAGCGACCCATTCCGCGGTCGGGTGGAACGTCACGTTGAAGTGGGCGACACGGCGGCGGTCGTGGCATAGCACCACGAAGGCATACAGCAGCTTAAACGTGACCGTGGGCACGACGAAGAAATCGACCGACGCCAGGCATTCGATGTGGTTGGCGAGGAAGGAGCGCCAGGGCGGCGAGGCCGGCCGGGTGCGACGCCCCATGTACCTGGCCACGGTGGATTCGGCCACGTCGTGGCCCAGCAGGCGCAACTCGGCGTGAATTCGCGGCGCACCCCACAGCGAGTTCTCCCAACTCATCCGGCGGATGAGTCGGCGGACTTCGGGGGCGATGCGCGGCCGGCCGTTCCGACCCCGCGACTTCCAGCGCCAGTAGAGGCGGAAGCCTTGGCGATGCCAGCCGACGACCGTCGCCGGCGTGACGATGAGCAGGGCGTCCTTCCAGCCGGCCCAGCAGCGCGACAGCCCGACCCAGAAGAGCCGGTCCCACGGCCGGAGGCGGGGCCGCCGCACCGATCGACGCAGGACCGCCAGCTGCTGGCGGAGGGCCAGGTTCTCGGCCGCTAACGCGCACCGGCGCAGCAGGAACCCGCGCAGCCACAGGCAGAAGAGGAGGACGGCGTTCATGCCAGGCATTGTCGTCGCAAACCAGTGGACCGGCTACTCCTGCAAGGGCCGCCTCATCTGTCGCTCCTAGTCACTGGCTGGACGCGTACTCCTTCTGCTCCCCCCAGGGCGATCCCACGATCTCGTTGATCCGTCGCTTGAGCGCGCCTCGCTCGTCGTTCCGCCGGTAAACCGAGCGGGCCGACTCGACGAAGCGCGGCCCGAACTCGCCTTCCTTCTCGCAGCGGCGGAGTTCGTCTTCCACCTCCCACAGGGCTTCGTTGACCGTCTTCAACGCCGCCGCCAGCCGTCTCACTTCCGGCGAAGTCTGTAAGGCCTCATCCCTCGCCGCGCACGGCGCCGCCAGCTCCGCCCGTACCTGTCGCCGCTTGGCCGGGTCACTCATCCGCTCGCTCTTGATCTCCAGGATGCCGATGCGATCCAGCAGTTCGCCGGGGGCCGTCTCCACCCGCGCCAGCACGCCGCGCCGACTGCGCCCGACCAGCGGCCGCAACTCGTCGGCCATCCGGTGGAACACACCGTCCCAGTCGCCGGGCGCCGCCTGCCGGAACAGCCGCAGGGTCGGATACCAGGGCGTGTCGTCCCGGCCGCACATCCAGCGCCAGTCCGCCACCGCCGACAGCGCCACCCACACAGGTGCCCCCAGCGCCCCCGCCAGATGCGCCGCCGCCGTGTCCGCCGTCACCACTAAATCCAGGCCCTTCATGACCGCCGCCGTGTCGAGGAACGCCCCGCCCTCCGCGTCCAGCCCCCCGCCCAGCTCCTCCACCGCGAACCGGCCCTTCAGCGCCTCGACCTGCTCGACGCCCGCTCCCTTCTGCAAACTGACCAGCCGCACGCCTTCCACGGCCGCCAGCGGGGCCAGGCGGGCCAGCGGGAACGACCGCCAGCGGTCCCACGGATGCTTGGGATTGCCCTGCCAGACCACCCCGACCTTGAACCCGCCCACGCTCTCCAGCCTATGCTTCCACTTCTCCACCCGCCCCGGCTCCGCGTGCAGGTACGGTGACGGCGCCGGCACGGTCTCCAGCGTCGTCCCCAGCAGCCCCGGCAGGCTCATCAGCGGCGCCTGCACGTCGAACTCCGGCAACGGCGTTCCCTCCGCGACCAGCACGTCCACCCCCGCGAGCGTCGAGAACAGGGGAGCCATGAATGCCGGGCACTCCAGCGCCACCCGCCCGCCCTCCGCCTTGACCAGCGGCGCATAGCGCACGAACTGGACGGCGTCCCCCAGCCCCTGCTCGCACCACAAGAGGACCGTTTTGCCCCCCAGCGGCGACCCGTCCCAGCGCGGCTGCCGGAACGCCCTTTTCACCGCCTGCTTCCTCTTCCAGCGCCATTCGTACTCCTTCCACCCCTCCTCGTACCGCCCGTCCTGCAACAGCGCCAGCGAGCGGTTGTAGTGCGTCGAGGCCGATTGCGGGTCCAGCCACAGCGCCGTCTGGTAGCAGGCCAGCGCCTCCTCCAGCCGCCCCTGCTCCTTGTAGACGCTCCCCAGGTTGTTGTGCGCCTCCACGTAGCCGGGGTCGAGCCGCAGCGCTTCCCGGAAGCACGCCTCCGCCTCCGCGAACCGCCCCAGCGCCGTGTACGCCAGCCCCAGGTTGTTGTGCCCCTCCACCGCCTGCGGCCGTAGCCGCACCGCCTGCTGTAACAGCACCACCGCCTCACCGTCCCGACCCGCCTCCGTGAGCAGCAGTCCCAGGTTGTTGTACGCCTCGCCGTACTTCGGCCGCAGCCGCACTGCCTCCCGGTACTTCCCCAGCGCCTCGTCGCGTCGGCCCAGCCCCTGAAGCACGTTGCCCAGGTTGTAGAACGCCTCCGCGTAGTCCGGCCGCAGCCGCACGGCCTCCTCCAGCGCCTGCGCCGCCTCGTCCGGCTTGCCCTGCTGCGCCAGCGCCACGCCCAGGTTTTGCTGCACCGCCGCGTCCGTCGGTTTCAACGCCACGGCCCGCCGCAGCAGGCCCGTCGCCTCGTCCAGCCGCCCCGCCTCGGCCAGCAGCAACCCCAGCCGGGCCGTCGCCTCGCCGTCGTCGGGGCGCAACTGCAAAGCCTTACGGAACCGCTTCTCGGCCTCGTCGCGGCGGCCCAGCGCCGCCAGGGCCGACGCCGCCCCGGCGTGGGCGTCGGCGTCCTCCGGCCGGAGCCGCAGCGCCTGTGCGAAGGCGTCCACGGCCTCCTGATGACGCCCTTGGCCATAGAGCGACATCCCCAGCGACCGCCACAGTTCGGCGTTCCCAGATTCGGCTTCCAGGCCCTGCCGGCACGCCCCCTCCGCGCGACGCCAATCGCCCGACCGCAGGGCTTCCTGAGCCGCCGACAGTGCCGCCTCGGTCGCCGCCGAGGTCGCCCCCGGTATGGCCTTCCGCAGCTCCGCCAGCCGTTTCCGCACGATGACCTCGGACAGGCCTAAGCGGTAGTCCTCATCGGCATCGTGCATCTCCGGGTGCGTGCCCCGGGGCCTGCAAAACTTTTCGTACTGGCGGTCGTAGGCGTTGCCGGGACGCCGGACGTACTGCACCGTCTCCGCCGCGACCTTGCCGCCCCGGAATAAGCCCGCCAGCAGGCGGTTGTACGCCTGATCCTCGATCCTCACGAACACGTCGGCGTCGCGGAGCATGCGATCGCCCTCACGGCGGAAAAGGTGGTAGTCGGGGAAGCCGCCTATGGAGTCGTGGCAGGACCGCCGCACGGCCAGGTTGATGACGAGGCTGTATTCGATAGGGCCGCGCCAGTCGGCGTGGACCGGGTCGGCCAGACGCACGCCCGTCTTGACATAGTCCAGCCCCCTCGCGCATGGCGCGCCAGCAGGCGGCCAGGTGCGGCGGCAGGAACAGGTCGTCGCCGTCCAGGAAGAAGAGCAGGTCGCCGTGGGATTGCCCGACGCCGGCGTTGCGGGCGGCGCCGGGGCTGCTCGGCTCGGGCCGACGCAGCACGCGCCAATCGGGCCGGCCGGCCAGGAAGGACTGCACGACGCGCGGCGTGTCGTCCGTCGAGCCGTCGTCCACGACGACGATTTCGGCGCTTGCGTCGCGGCCGAACTCGGCGTGGAAGACGGCGAGGGCGTCGTGAACGCTTTGCAAGGAGCGGCCGACAAAGGGGCCGAAATTGTACGCGGTGACGATGACGGAGAGCGAGTCCATAGCCGATTGTACCGTGGCAGCCGCACCGGGTTTGAGGATGTCTCCCAGCGAGCCGCTAAAGCAGGAGATGGGTTGTGGGCGGCGAGCGTGACGAACGCGACGCTCCTTGGAAAAGCATATGCCCTTCCCCTCGCCGCGGCAGGGGCGCGCTCGCAGCGTCCACAGCGTTCACCTGGGTGCGTGGTCGATCCCGGAGCGAGTCCTCCCGGCATGCAAGTTGACTCTCGCCGTAAGCCGAAGGTCCAGGGTCGCAATCCCCGGTCGCCGCGCGGCTCGACGCCGTCGCCGCCAGGCTGGCCCGGAGAGCCGAAGGGCGCGTGAGATGATGGTCGTGAAGCGGCGTGAGGCCAGAAGCGATCGGGCTCGGTACGGGGACAGGCGGAAGGCCGGAGGGAGGGCTTCGCCAGCGCCGATCAACGCCGCCTGCGGTGCTTCGGCTCGACCACTTTTTCGAGCGCCACCACCGCACGCTGCCGGGCGACGCCCAGGTCTACTTCCCCCTGCCGGTGCGGCCGGCCCCCGGCGTCATCGGCCCCTCCGCGGCCGACCTGACGGCCCTGCTGCTCCGGTGCCACGCCGACGGCGACCGCCGCGGCGCGGTTGTCCGAGGTGATCGGCAACCCAGGTCGCCGACCTCGGCCGCAGATTGGGGGCCGGTCGGCCGTCGAGGAGCGGCCAAGTCGCGGGCCCCTACTGAGCTACAGTCAGGTGTACGAACGTTCTAAAGTGGGGAAAGGCAAATGGCGATCGGCAAGTGCAAGAGGTGCGAACCGTAGAGAATCTGAGAACCGTTCCGGTATACTACCACCCTTCCTTCCGGAGTGAGCAGACGGTCGCCGTCCCGCCCGCCCGGATGACGCCGGGCGAGGTGGTGAATGAACGGGTTCAGCCGGAGCGGGTCGCGGGGTGTGATCTTGTGGGTGGGCGACCCCAACTGTCAGGCCGCCCACGACGCGATCCTCGCCTGGCTCCGCGAGAAGTGTTCCCCCTTCCTGGCGTCGGCCCAACTGGACAACAACATCCTTCGGGGCAACCTCGGCGAGTCCATCGGGTTCTGTGTGGCCTACTGGCACGGCTATTCTGGCTGCCGCGCCTACCCGGCCAACGCGACCCGGCCGTTCCGACCAAACTCGGCCATCGACTTCGACATCGTGTGGCTGGACCTCGCGGACGACCCGAAGGACGACGCGGCAACCCTGCAAGAGGTCAAGACCACGAGTGGCCCCTCGCTGGGCTACGCCGACAACCTCATCGATGACTACGACAAGCTCTTCGGGACAAACCCCCGACTGACGCTGTGGACCCGGCTTCAGGACATCAAGAACAAGCTGGAGTTCGAGGCGCTGGAGCCGGGCCTTTGCGGGCGGGTGTCGGCACTGGCCGGGGGATCGCCGCGCACGTCGTCGCGGATTCGCCTGATCCCCACACTGGTTCACGAGCGGGCAGGCACGGACCCGCAGACGAAAATGCTGGCCATTCGGCAGACCCTTATTGGCAGGGGCTGGGCCGCCGGATCGGTCGAGGGGTGGGCCATCGGCCTCGCCGACCTGGACGACCGCCTGGTCAGACTTGCAACGGGACGAAACTGATACATGCTTCCGGAGTGGCTGGACTATGCTGGTGGGGAGAACGTGGCGACGGCGATGTTCCGCGGCCTCCGGACCACGCCCGCGCCGTGGGGGGAGTTGATCGCCTCGGCCCAGGCGGTGATGGGGCTGTTCCAGGACGACCTGTCCGGCGACTTGGCGCGGCTCTACGAAGAGCAGACGGCGCTTCCCCTCATTGCGGCCGCCCGGATCCTGGATGCGGCCTCTCAGCCGCCCGCCGGCCTGCCGGCTGAACACAGACGCGACCTTGCCTTGGCGGGCGCCGTTGCTTTCGGCATGTACGGCAATTTCCTGTCGTCGGCGGCGGTAGTACGTCGGAGCGTCCTGGGCGTCGAGGACATTACCCCGTCGCTGGCCGTCATCGTCGCCGCCGCCGCCCCGTCGCTGGTGGGCGAGATGATTCCCTGCTGCCCAGGGGACTCGGTGGAGCGTCGTTGCCTGGAGACCCTGGCCGCTTACTTGCGGACGGGGGACGTCGCCGGTGCCGACGGCCTTCGCGCCGGCCTGATCGAATGCCTCCTGGCCGCCCCGTCGGCGTTCGAGGGGGCGCTGCTCCGGTCCTGCCGCCTATGCCTCGAACACGTCCTGCGTCTCTCTGTCGCCCGGACCTTTCGGGAACACCTTCCGCGTTTGCCGGCCGACCTGCTACGCAAGCTGCTCGACTCGGGTGTCTACGTCCTCCTGCCGCCGCAGTTCAAAGCCCTTGTCGCGCGGCGCCTCGCATCGCGTTCCGAGAACGCGATCCTGGCCCTGCCGACCAGCACGGGCAAGACGCTGCTCGGGGAACTGTGCCTGGCGTCGGCGCTCGACCGGCGGCCCGGCGTGGTTTGCTACCTGGCGCCCTACGTCGCGCTCGCCTTTCAGGTGGCGGACAGGTTGCGCGCCCACCTGCCCCAAGGCTACCACGTCAACCTGATGGTGGGAGGCTACCGAGCGGGCGAGCGGCTTGACCCAGGCGGTCGCATGGAAGTGGTCGTCGCCACGCCCGAGCGGGTCGACGGTCTACTGCGCACCAACCCCGAAATCGCTCACCACCTCCGTTGCGTGGTTGTTGACGAGGCCCACCTGATCCAAAACGACACGCGAGGCGTCCTCTTGGAAGGCGTGATTACGCGGTTGCTCCTGCTCCGGGGACAAGGCCGGAACATACGCCTGATTCTCCTGTCCGCCGTCCTGGCCCGCTACGACCGGCTGAAAGAGTGGATCGGTGCGCCCGACGACCTGGTGTTCAGCGACTCGTGGACTCCCACGGCCCGGCGGCTGGCCTTCTGGCGCCAGAGCGGCCGCCTGGTTTGGTGCGTGGGCACGGACCCGATCCGACGACCCGGAGCCACGAACGGTACGCTCATCGGCGAGATGGATTTGCCCTGGCCGGAGTCCAGCTTCTACGCCGCGTCCAACCCTGGATACGCCAAAAAACAGGCGCCGCTGATCTACCGCAACGTCGCCTTCCTGGCTGACTTGTTCCGCCAGCGGTACGCGGACCCTATCCTCTGTTTCTGCCCTACGAAAGAAAGCACCCGCATGGCGGCGCTGGCCCTGGCGCAGCGCTTTCCGCCCCTGGAGGCCGTCCCGACCAAGGTAGGGGAGGCCATCGCCCTGATTGAAACCAGCCACCGATTCCTCCTGCCGCTGTGCGACTACTTGCGTCGCGGCGTGGCCTACCACAACGCGACGCTGCCGCACGACGTTCGGCGGCTGATCGAGGAGGCGTTGCGGGAACGCCAACTGCGGGCCATCAGTTCAACTACCACGTTGGCTGAGGGCGTGGACTTCCCGCTCCGCTTCACGATCCTGGTCGATTGGCTGACGTGGCAGGGCGACCAACAGAGGCCCATGTCAACGCTCCTGTTCCGGAACATTGCTGGTAGGAGCGGACGGGCGGGCCTGCTGACGGAAGGGGACACGGTCGTCTTCGACAATCCCCTCGGCGACCCGGAATTCGCCTTCAACCCGAACCGTGCCGCAGATTCAGGACAACATATTCCTCGCCTCGCAACCCGACGAGGTGACCAGCGCGCTCGACCAGGCGTCCCCCAGCACAGACCAGCAGGCCGCGCTCCACGGCATTCTGGCTTCACAGTTTCTGGCGGCCATCCCTGAAAACCCCGGAGTCGATGACCTGGCGGAGCGGTTCGGCAGGACGATGTTTTGGGCCAGGCGGGACGATAATGTGGCGCGGGTCCAGAGGGCACTGGCGGGAATCGAGCAGTCGGTTCTGGACCAAACCGGAGGGGCCTTGGCCACAGCCGCCAGCCCCCTGCATCTCACGACGTTCGGCGAGGCCGCAATGCGGACTGGCTTTTCTCCGGATAGCTGCCGCCGGATCGTTCAGAGCCTCCACGAAATGGTTGCCCCGGAGACCCTCTTGTCGCTGGGCAGTGAACTGCTGGGACGCCTGGGGGCTTTGCCCGAACAAGCACACGCCAAACTGAGGAAAGAACTAGCGGGCGGGAAACGCACCATGTGCCGGGTCAAGCGTGAAGACCTGGGACAGCTCGTCGGGTCGTGGTTGCGGGGCGACGCCTACGAGCGAATGTTCGCCGATCTGCCTTCGGTGCGCCGGTCCAAGATCCGGCCAGCGGTGATGGCGTGGGTGGAAGGCGTCCAGGAGCCGTGTGGTTGGGACGCCGAGTTTGATCGCTTCATCGAGATCGTCCAGGCCGCCGTCGAGCGGTTCTTGTCTTGGCTGGCCCGTGCCTGCGGTGCGTTCTCAAACCTGGTTGGCGGGTGGACGTTGAACGTCGATTGGAGCGTCACCGCCGAATTGTTTGAAGCGGGAGTCGATACAGCCTGGGCGGTGAGGGCCAAGTGGATGGGTGCCCCGGCGGGGCGTGTCGCCTTGGCACCGGTTGGTCGCAAGTGGCCCACGTCGTTCGTGTCGAACGACGACCACCTTGGCCTGGCCGCCTTGCGGGATGCCGCGGCACGCGGCCAGATCGAGCAGTTTTTTCGTGAGGCCATTGAAGGAGCCAGGAGGACTCACACGTCGCCGCCGCAGGAACTGGTCCGGTTGCGTTCCTGGCTGTGGCAACGGGCCGGCCTGAAGGTTGCGACGTTTGAATGACCGGAATCGCCGTCCGACGAAAACGGCACGCCGGCTCCGCGGCTGCGGAGCCGGCGTGCCGTTTTCGTCGGACGGCGGATTCCATGAGTGCAAGGGTGCCTGCGCCGGCGTATAATCGCTGTCCCTCCCGAAAATGCCATCTGGGCAGAGATCATCGCCGGTAGACTGATTTTGCCTGTCAATGGGCAGTCGGTGCGGATCGTGCGGCCCTCTGCCCAAGCGGTAGGATCGCTACGCGCGGAGCATTCCTCAACATCAACATACCTGTCCCCGCCGAAATTGCCATGATGGCTTCAGGAGCCTGTTTGGAAGGAGCGCCGAGCTTTCGGCGCTGACAGTTCGCCAACGAAGAGTTCTTACGAATGTGAGCAAACCTGCCACAACGACATTTTCGGAATGGACAGGTCTTATCGCCCGAAGTATCGAACCGCCCGTGGACGCACGGGCCCCCAGGTGAGCCGCCAGCGGCCGCTGCAGCTACGAGTTAGTACCGATCCGAGAAGGCGGGGACGTACCGCTCCATCCGCCAAGGGCGCGGGACCGGTGAGTTCCCGGAAGCCGGGGAGGGCGCCCGCCGACGACTGGCTCGGCCCCCGCCTCCCCTCCGGAGGCGCCGCCGCTTCGCCCACGTTCGCCCACGACGCGACCGGGCGACCGGGGGCGGCCCACGCCCCAACGACGAGAGGCCCCCGCAGCGCGGGGCCTCCGTGGCGACCGTAGGCCGAGCCGACGCCTCACCCGCCCGCGGCCAGGCCGAATTGGCCGCGCCCGGTCTTGGCGAAGCGGGACTGCGTCCCCTTGGTCCGCGTCTCCCTGAGTAGGGCGCTATAAAGAGTCGCTGAAGGCGTCTTGCCGCCCGGGCTGGTCCAGTAGCCCCGGGCCGCCATCGCCTGGATCATCTCCGGGCAGCCCATGGCGCGGCCTTCCTCGGCCAGCACCCGGGCCGCGGCGTCCAGGGCGCTGAGCCTGCCGGGCGCGGCCGCCGCGTCGGCCGGACGCGTGTTCGCCGCCCGGGTCTGGCCGCGTCCCTTCGGCCGGGCCGGCGCCTCCGCGGCCGCCGCATCCCCGCCCGCCTCCGCCGGGGCCGGGGCGCTTCCCGGCGCGGGTTCCGGCCCGTCCTCGGCCGCCTGGGCCGGAGGCCGCGCCGCGCGCGTCTCGGCGACCGCCTCGGCCCCCGCCCCATCGGAACCGGCCCCATCGACCGGAGTCGTCTGGGCGCCGGTCGTCTCCGCCGCCGCCCCCTCCGCCGGGCCGACCTCGACGACCGCCGCCGCGGGGCCGTCGGCTTCCGCCGGGACGGCGACCGCAGCTCGCTCCTTCGGGGCCTTGCTCCGCTTCGCCGCCGGGGTCGAACGCTTGCCGCCCTTCTTTGCCATGATGCCGCTCCCTTCGATTCGAGTGGTCCACATGGGCGTCGCGCCTGCCGCGACGCCCCAACCGGCCCGGACAGTTACCTCGCCGGGCGGGACCGCATCAAGCTAATTCCTCTCGGATTTATGGTAATATGGTTCGGCGCTCGGGGGCCGCGTCGCGGCGGGCGTCGGCGGCGCCGGCCGGCCGGTCGCACGCCCCGCGGCGGCTGCCCCGCCGGAAGCATTCCCACAGCCGCCGCTGCCGACGCCAATCCGCCGTCGCCGCGATCGGAAGCAGGTCGTGCAGGATAATGGGGTCGCGCCCCCACTCGGTGCGCGGCAGAAAGAGGATCTGCTCCTGAAGATCCGGGGCCAGCAGCAGCAGGGCCATGACCTGGCTGATGCGCGCCCGCGTCACGCGGCCCAGACGGGCCAACTCCGCATAGTCGCGGACCACGCCCGTACGCACCAGCCGCTCCAGCCGGTGCGCCAGGGCCAGAAGCCGGGCCGCCCGCGGCACGCGGCCCGGCGTCGGGGACGGCGGCGCCGCGCCGGCCTCCAGCTCCTTGCGGCCCCGGCCGTGCTTGTTGAAATGCACCTCGCACTCGATGCTCAAGGGATTCATGCGCGGCGCTCCTCGGCCCGGACGGCCCATTCGTCGGCCAGCGCCCGGATGCCCGTTGGACGGAAGGAGATGGTCATCTTGCCCTGGGCGCCGTCATAGTCCACGCGTTCGACCAGCAGCCCAACCACGCGGGCCTGCTCCGCGGTACTCAGCGTCCCCCACAGCGGGTCAAACAAGGACAACGCCGTGGCCGCCTCCTCCTCGTTCAGCATGCGGTCGCGGATCGCGTGGATCTGCTCGCGCACCTTGCGGACGCGGCCCTCGACCAGGCCGATGCGTTCCTGGAGGTCGGCGAGGCGGTCCACGACGGGGTTGTTGTCCTCGCCGGGCCGGATGTGGAGCGACAGGTGGCGGACCTCCGCCTGCCAGCCGCTCAGGGCCCGCTCCAGCCCGCGCTGCTCCGTTTCCAGCTCCACGCCGCGGGCCTCCTCCTGACCCCGCGCCTGCGCGAGGATCGCACGCAGCAGAGCCGGCTCCCGGCCCAGGCCGCGGATGCGTTCCAGCACGAGCCGCTCGATCTCGTCGGCGGGGAGCGACTTGGACGGGCAGGCGTCCCAGCCGCGCTTCTGGGCGTTGGTACAGGTGTAGTAGCGGTAACGCCGCACCCCCTTGGCCGAGTGCGAGGGCGTCATGGCGCAGCCGCACGGGACGCAGCGCAGCAGACCCCGCAGCAACGCCCCCAACCGATTGCCTGCCGGCGCCCCGCCGCCGCGGCCGCCGCTATGGAGGAGGTCCTGCACACGGCGGAAGACGGCCGGGTCCACCAAGGCGGGCTGCTCGCCGTCGTGGATCTCGTCCTTGTAACGCACCTTCCCCGCGTACAGCACGTTGGTAAGCAGCCGCCGCAGGCCCACCTTGGTGAACGGATCGCCGCCGCTCTCCCGGCCCAAGCGCGTCCGCCACCGCTTGTTGGCCCAGCCCCGCGCCTCCAGCTCCCGCACGAGCGGAGGCAGCGACTCCCGTTCGAGGAACAGCGCGAAGATCGCCCGCACCCGCTCCGCTTCCTCGGCGTTGACGGCCAGCCGCTGTCCGCGCGGGTCCAGGTCGTAACCCAAGAGCGGCCGGCCGCCCGACCACTTGCCCTTGCGCCGCGTCGCCGCGATCTTGTCCCGCGTCCGTTCGGCGATGATCTCGCGCTCGAACTGCGCGAAGGACAAGAGCACGTTCAGCATCAGCCGGCCCATCGAGGTCGCGCTGTTTATTTGTTGCGTGACGGACACGAAGGAGACCTGGTGCGTCTCGAACGCCTCCAGGATGCGGGCGAAGTCCAGCAGCGAGCGGGAAAGGCGATCGACCTTGTAGAGAATAGTGCAATCGACCTTGCCGGCCTCGACGTCGGCCAGAAGACGCTTGAGCGCCGGTCTCTCCATGTTGCCGCCGGTGAAGCCGCCGTCGTCGTAGCGGTCGGGCAGCACCGTCCAGCCCTCGCCGGCCTGGCTGCGGACGTAGGCCTCGGCCGACTCGCGTTGGGCGTCCAGGCTGTTGAACTCCTGCTCCAGCCCCTCCTCCGTGCTCTTGCGCGTGTAGATCGCGCAGCGGACCAAGGGCAGCGTCGATCGCGGCGTGGCGCGGTTGGCTTGGCTCATCGGTCGCCCCCTTTCCTGGCAAGGCGAAAGAACAAAAACCCGTTGCAATGGCTGCCGGTGATCGCCCGGGCGGCGGCGCTGAGGGAGGGGTAGGCGGTGCCCGCGAACTCGAAGCCGTCGGCCAGCACCCGCACCTGCAAGGTCTGGCCGCGGTACTGGCGCGCCAGCACGGAGCCGACGGGCGGCAGGCGGGGGTCGCGCGGCGGGGCGACGGCGGCCATCGTCGTCGCCTGGGGCGCGTCGGCAGACCTGGGTCGGGGCGGGTTGAGGCGGAGGTCGGCGTCATTGGCCAGCTCCTCGGCGCGGCGGCGGGCGCGTTCGGACAGGTCGCCCTCGGCCAGCGCCTGCAGCCGCCAGGCGATGCGGCGGATCAGCCAGGTCTTGTTGTGGGCGGGCGTCGTCTCGCCGAACGCCTCGGCGTAACGCACCCGCAACTGCTTGGCCCCCATCCGTTGCAGGGCGGCGACTTCCCGGTGAATGTTCAGCTCCATGCGCTGCTCCTTTCTCGGCCACTCGGATACGGTCAACCCGACTGGACACTGAGCACGCTTTCGCCGGGAAGCTCAAGGCAATTCGGGTCGGTTTGAGGAAGATTATTCGGAGCGGGTCGCCGCCGAAGCAGGGGACAACACGGGGCGCCGTCGTCGCGCCGCAGGCCAGGAACGGTGCGAAAGGGCGGCGGCAGCCGCAGCGGAAGGGCGTCGCCACCGGGGCGGATTTGGCGCAGGGACGACAAAGAGAGGGCAATATCAGGCGAAAAGGTGCCAAAAACGGCCCGCAAACGCGATGTAGGGTGACAAGCCATAACCGCTCACCCAAAATAGAGTTGCGACAAAATCGGCCCGTTTGCTGAAAACCGGGCCCTTCTCGCATCGGTCCCCCGCAGGCCGGTTCACTTGCATAAGTTATTGCTATATAAAAACTTGCAACGAACCTCGTGGGCGAACTCGCGATCGGCCTCCGAGCGACAATCTCGATTTTCGTGCCATACGTGCCAAGACGGCTTTTGGCGGACCCTCCGGCGACGTGTAAGAGACGGCGACTCCTGGCGCCCTGTCCGAGCGCAGCAGGTTCACGAACTGTTCCCCGTTGATGTCGTCCGGGGTCAGACGCCCATGGTCTCGGCGGGCCGTCAACCGGCCGAGGGCGGCCGGCCGAGGGCCTCGAGAGGTCGGGGGAGACGATGGGCATATGTTTCGGTTGTCGCGACGGGCACGGGCGCCGGGCGGCGCTGTCGCGGAGAGGGGAGAGGGAGCGTGGAATCGTGCGGAAAAGGCCACCAACGCCAACCGCCGGGAGCGGTCGCTCTCGGCGGCGGGCGTCAACTCGTCGGTCGGGCCTATTCGCTGCGAATCAAAAGGCTCCCCGAGAGGGACACTCCTCGGTGCGTCCTGCGAGGCGAGAGCGGTTCTGCTAACGAAGGTTGGACCTACTGGAAGGAGGTGGGCAATGCACCGCCTAACGGGCTGAGCAGCGGCTGTCCCGGACACCTTCACCCGAAAGGGTCAAGGGGAAAACAGCATGGCGGCAAAAGGCGAATGAGGCCGAGCATGAATCGCGCCCTGGCCGCGGTGTAAACCCACCTGGGGTTTTTCCGTAGCCGCGAACTTGGGACCGCCGGGTTACCTGCCGGCGCAAGCGCCGAGCCGGCCCGGCGCTTGCCGCTGGCGGCATCTGCTGGCCGAGTTTGCGGCCCATCAGCCATGAGACCCGCCGACGTGGTCTGCGAGGAGCGGCTGTCTCGCCGCGGCAGTGGGTCTGTCACCGTCAAATGCAGTTCCCCTGCACTCCTGGAAGGAGACCAGGCAATTCCTGTCGCTATCCCAGAGTTTGAGCCGCAGGCAGCGATAGATGTCGCGTGGATGGAGTGAGGTCGTCCCGGGCGACTGCAACTCCTCAATCCCGGCCATGGCCTCTGGGAGCCGGTAGAACGGGATGCGGGCGTTCAGATGGTGGACGTGATGATAGCCGATGTTGCCCGTAAACCAATGCATCAGCGGGTTCAGGCGCAGGCAGCTTGAGGAATGGAGCGCCGCGTCGGCGTAGTCCCATCCCGCGCGATTCCGGTACCGCGCGCGGGAAAGTTGTGCTGCACATAGAACAAGTAGGTCCCAAGAGCATCGGCCAGCAACACGGGCGCCAGGAATGTGAACACGAGGGCGCCTGGGGCGAAGACGGCCAGGCCGGTGATCAGCCCCGCCTGGAGAAGCAGCGCCGCCGCGGCGTCGAGATGCTGGCGCGGCCTGGTCAGCAACTGATAGAGACACAGGCTATAGACAAAGACGGTGAAGTAGCCCAAAAGGATGATGAGGGGGTGGCGAACCGCCGCGTATCCCAGGCGCTGCCACCGGCTGGCCTTCGCATAATCGTGCGTCGTCATCAACCAGACTCCGCCCATGTCCCTGGCGAAGTACTGCCCGTTGTGGTGGTGGTGATGATCGTGCGAATGCTTCCAGATGCTGGGAGGTGCGAGCATCAGCAGCCCAAAGGCCCGGAAGGCGACGTCGGCCACCCACGAGCGGCCCAGGATCGCGCCGTGCAGGTAGTCATGGTAGATCACGAATATCCGGACAAGGACCAGGCTGGCCAACACGCTGAAGGAGAGGCGCAGCGGCCAGGGCAGCTGCAGGCAGGTCACACCGAGCAGGCCGATCAGCACCAAGAGCGTAGAGCCGAAGTGCCACCAACTCCGCCAGCGATGCTCCTGAGCATACGGTTTCGTCGCCCGAATCAGTTCGGTTCCCGTCCGCCCCTGCTTCTGCTTCTCCATCATGCACCTCGCACGCGACGGCCTCGCGCGGGCACAGCCTTGGCCGCCCGCACCGTCCTTATTTCCTCGACCTCTTCCGAGCGTTCCGCCCGACGCGACCTTAACCGTTACTCCGACACGGCCATTCCGGCGCTTGCGCATCGCGGCGCAGGGCACTTGTGCAGGTAGCTGAGTACGTCGGAGAGTTGGCCGGTGGCCAGGGCTATGCAGGTGTCCGCCCCGCCGTAGTACAGGCGGATCGCCCCGCTCGCCTTGTCCACGATCCAGCCGCAGGGGAACACTACGCCGTTAACGTCGCCCTGACGCTCGTAGGGCGTCTCGGGCGCGAAGATCCAGTCGTCGCTGCGCCGAAGAACTCGGCAGGGGTCGTCCAAATCGAGCAAGGCGAGGCCCAGCCGATACAGGCTCCCCCCGGCGTGTGCCGCACGCCGTGGTACAGGATCAGCCAGCCCTCCGGCGTCTCCAGCGGGGGAGGGCTCAGGCCGATCTTGTTGGCGTCCCACCACGCGCCGCGCCGGGCGTGCAGCAGGATGTGGTGGTCGCCCCAGTGGGTCAGGTCCGGCGAGAAAGAAAGCCAGATGTGCGCGCCCGAACTCCCCGCGGACACCGGCCGATGAATCATCGCATACCGCTTCCCGAACCGCCGCGGAAAGACGGCCGCGTCCTTATCCTCCGGCGGCATGACGGGGCCGAGCCGGGAAAAGGTGGTGAAGTCCTTCGTCGCCGCCAGGGACACCAACGGCCCACTGGCCGAATAGGCCGTGTACGCAATGATCCATTCCTTGCGGTCCTCGAGCCAGGTCAAGCGCGGGTCCTCGACGCCCCAGGCTTCCTCCGAGTATTTGGCCGTGTCGGGGGCAAAACTGGGCTTGGAGTCGATCTGCCAGTTCGACACCCCGTCGTTGCTCCGGGCCACGGTCAGGTGCGAATGGCCCCGGCGGTCTTCGACTCGGACGAGCAGAACGGTTTCGTCGCCCATCTGACACGCGCCGGCGTTGAACACTGTATGCGTCGGATAGGGCCAGTCGTGGGCGGTGAGGATCGGGTTGGCGGGGTGGCGCTGGAACAGCTCCGCGTACGGGCTGGGCGCTTTGGATTCTCGAAGCATTCCGATGTCCTCGTGTGAGAGGTCTCTTTTTGAAGTCGCCAGGGGGTCAGGCGCTTGCAGTGGTGGGCTGACGGTTGTCGCCCAGCAGCTGTTGCGCTTCCTGGTGGTGCAGTTCCGTCCCCAGGTAGGCCAGCGTCGACTCCGCTCCCTGGTTCCGATTGACGCCGGACGGATGCAGCCCGTCACAGCAGGCGCCGCGCCACACGTCGGCCAGGGGCTGCTTCAAGCTGTTGCAACCGTGGAACCAGCCGCGGGCGCGGTGAACGACGGCCAGATATTGCTCATCGCCGAGCAGGCCGAACGCCGCCAGCGCGGCGTCCGCCATTGTTACCGCTTCCACCGGCTGCTGATCGTACGCAGCCTTGACTTCCCCGTAGGGATGCCAACCGCCGTTGCCGACAGGCCAGAAGAGGCCTTCCGAAGTTGTTTCCCGGCCCAGGAAGGCGAAGGACGCCTTCGCCGCTTCAAGGAACGGCTCGTTCGGCCACCGCTGTGCGGCGGTGAAAAGGGCGTGGGGCAGCACCGCGTTCGCATAGGTCAGGCGCGACTCGAACCACTGCCAGTCCGGCCGCAGGCTGCGCCGGTAGCATTCCAGCAGCCGCTGCGCCGCGAACCAGGCGATGGTTTCGAGCGGTTCGACGCCCTTCACTCCCGCCGCCCACAGACGCCCCCAGGCCAAAATCACGTAGGCCTGCGCCCGAATGCTCCGCAGATCGGCGAGAGTGGGCAGGACCGCCTCGATCAGCTCCCGGGCCAATGCGCGGTAGTCGTCCGGCAGAGTGCTGCCGAGGACCTCGGCCAGCGCGCGAACCGCCTGGCCCTGGCAGTCCCCGCGGTCCACCGTATCCAGCCAGTGGCGCTGGTAGCCCATGAAATTGTGGAACCCCCCGCCGGGGGAGCGGGCGTACTCCAGGAAGCTCAAGTACGTCGTCAGCCGGCTCAACATGCGTTCCGTCGGGCGGCGGACCCATAGGCGGGCGCAGAGTCCCAAGGCCCGGGCGTTGTCGTCCGTCGTGTAACCGCTGTCGCGGCGCGGCACCCCGTAGATGGCGTGCTGGATCAACCCGGTCGAGTCCGTCATGCGATCGAGGTGATCCAACGAGATGTCGTCGTGATCGTGCATCCTTGACCTCTGAGTGCAAGTTCTCCGGGCGAGCTGCGCTTTGAGATTCTGTGTAAGCCGGCCGACGACCCGTCAGGTGGGTGAGGTCTGCTTGCGCGGCGTGCTGAATACGACCGCCTGAGCGGCCAGCCGCGCTTTGTACCGGGCCTGCCATGCGCGCATGGAATTCTTGAACACGGCCAGCAGCGCCTTGTCATCCGGTACGGAAAGCGAAACGGGCTTACTTGGAACCCGCATGAATGGCCTCTCCTGTCGCAACGAGGCGGCGCCGGAAGGAGGCGCGGCCCTGGATGAGTGCGTCCCAACCATTGGGGATTCCCCTTCGGCTTCGCCGGGCAGGGGGTCGATTTTGAGTGGCGTCACATGCCTCCGTGCATCGGAATGCTGGGCTCGCCCTTGCGTCCCGGCGTCCCGGCGACGCGGCGGTACAGCCGTTCTAGACCCGACTCGCTGCCGCCCGCCATCTGGCGGAAAAACTCCAGGTACTGCCGACCCACATTCGGCCAAAACATCGGCCGGGCGTATGCGTACGCCTTCCGCCGCGTCTCCGCCTGAAACGCGGGGTCGCCGAGGTAACGGAGCGTCGCCTCGGCCATGGCCGCGCTGTCGGAAAACGGCACGAGCAGGCCGCGCCCCTCAGCCAGTACCTCTTCGGCGTACAGGTAGGGCGTGCTGACGACGGCCCCCGCCGCCGCCAGGGCGTACGCCAGGGTGCCGCTGGCGATCTGGTCCTTTCCCGGGTAAGGGGTGATGTACACGTCGCAGGCCCGCAAGTACCCAAGGAGGTCGGCCACGCTGAGAAACCTGTTGACGAACCGCACGTTGGCGCCGACGCCGAGCGCTTGGGCCTTCGCGGCCAGACGCTCGCGGTAGGCCTCGCCCTCCTGGCGTTTGACCTGTGGGTGGGTGACGCCCACGATTAGGTACACGGCGTCCGGGAAGGCGGCCACGATCCGAGGCATCGCCTCGATCATGTATTCCAGCCCCTTGCCGCGGTTGATGAGCCCGAAGGTGCAGAGCACCCTTCGCCCCGCGAGGCCCAGCCGCGCCTTGTGGGCGTCTCCGTGTTCCCGTTGGACCTGCGGTACTCCGTGGGGAATCACCCGAACGTGCTGGCCCCGCACGTGATAGACGCCGGCCAATAGCTCGGCGGCGATCTTCGTCATGACCACGATGCCCTGGCTGGCGCGGCCAAACGCTGGACCAGGCGGCGCGGCAGCGGCGCCGGCTGGGTCATCAGCGTGTGGAACGTGGTCACGATGGGCTTGCGACAGGCGCGCACGAAGTCCAAGACCCGGGCGCCCCATTCGCCGGGGTAGAGGCCGAACTCGTGCTGCAGGCTCACCACGTCATAAGGGCCGTCGTTGGCCACGTGGGCGGCCTGGCGATAGGCGTCCGGACGACTGTTGTCGATGACGTGGACCACACGCGGGTCGTCGGGGCGGAGCGAAGGCGCCTTCTGGATCGCGGCCAAGGAGGACACTCCCTCCCGCGCCGCCAGGTCCACCGCGTCGGCCGAATCCTTGGTAAAGGTCGCCAGCCCACACTCCTCCGGGGGATAGGTCGATACAAAGAGCGGCCGAATCGTACGCACTCGTCACCTCCTGTTGGTTGTTCCCTACCCCGCGGAAGGCTCATCGAAGCGCCGCACCACTTCCCCCTCGACGGCCGGAATGCGTACGTTCGTGGCGTCCGGAAGCGCTTGGGGAGACGGGCGTCTCCCTTGCTGCTAGAAAGGCCGCCTTCGGAAGGCGTGTCCCAGCGTCGTCACACGACGGGCGGCCCGGCCCCGTCCGCGGGACTTTCCGGCCGGACGCCGGCGCGGATCCGCTCCCACACCTCCAGGCGGTGGACGGGGACATTCGCCGCGGCCTCGAAGCCCAGTCTCACCGTCCCGCCGTTGACCTCGATCACCGTGACTTTGAGGAGCGGCTCGAAACCGTCGGGGCCTCCAACCACCACCTCCTGGCATTTCCTCGACAGGACCAACATGGCTGAACCTCCCTTTTCAGGACGGATCGTCCGATCCCCGTTCGCTCCAGGCGTCCGCGGCCACGCTGCGGGCGAGCAGGAACACTTGAACCACGGCGCCGCTGGTGAGGGTTTGCACCACCGCACCGGCGGCCGTCTCCACTTCCACGGTCGCTTCGCGCACTTCCACGCCGGTAATTCTCTTGATCTCCTGCCGCAGCGAGTCGGAGGAGCTGTCGAAGAGCCGGCGATGATATTCCTGCACCTGAGCGGCCCCGTCCGGGGTTCTCGCCAGGACCTTCTCGGCCGCCGACAGGGCGCCGTGAAGGGTGATCACCAGCGTGTCTTCGTTCAAAATGACGTTCACCGATTCGGGCGTCTGGCCCGTGCGACGCTGCTCGAACACGCGCGCCGCCCGGCCGATCTGTTCCGCCCTGCTCGTTTCGGACTGACTCATCCGGTTGATCTGATTCATCCATCCGTTCCTGGCGGTCGCGGCCGTCCCACACCGCCGAAAGCGAAAAAAGCCGGCGCAGCGGAACAACACCAAGTGTTCCGCTGCGCCGGCTTACTTATTGACGGGCCTCCCGGCGGAGCCGGGTTGCCCTTCATCAAGTCATCCGACGACAGCCAATCAGCTTTTTCGGAACCGATTCAAAAAGTTACTTCGGCTCCCCACATAGTCGTATTGTACGGCCCTTGAGGGGGAACGCAAGTGAATTATCGCTGCGCTCTGGATATCATGATTCTCTGGACGCCAGGGCGTGGAAGACTCCCCTTCCGTCGCCTCGCGCGGACCACGGCCTTCGAGGTCGCGATGAAGACGCAAGGGGAAATCGAGGCGGCCGTCTGCGAAGGCGTCCGGCGCTTCGAGCAGGAATACATGGGTCGGGGCCTAAAGACATTCACGCCCACCTGATCGGCGACCTGCTCGTGGTGCGCCTCAAGGGCGTTCTGACCGCGGCCGAGCAGCAGCTCGTCAAGGCGCTCCCGGCGGACAAAGGCAGGGCCTGCTCAAGCAGGTGCGGTCCCACCTGATCGAAACGGCCCGGCCGCTCATGGAGGCGATGGTCGAGGGGATCGCCGGCGTCAAGCCGCTGAGCCTGCACCACGACGTCAGCACCGTGACCGGCGAGGAGGTCATTCTGTTCACCCTGGCCGAATCGCCCCTCTTCCGCGAAACGAAGAAAAAATAGGTCGGGCGTGCGGTTGCAGGGCGGAAGCCTAAGCGCCCTGGGGCAGAGACCCCTGGGGCGTCTTGCGTCGCCTCAGGAGGCCGAATAAAATACTGCTATTAAGAGAGAATGCGGTTCTTTTTCGCGCCTGCTGGTGTAAGCTGCTTGATGGGGGGTTGAAGAGACTCAAGGCGCGGCAACGGGAGTCCATTGCTGACCTCCTTGCCTGACCGCCTCTCGTCAACCGTCTAACCGTTTTCGCGCCTCTTTGTCTTTTTGTAAGGAGCCATCTCATGAGTTCGTCTACAGTTCACCTGCCGCCCAAAGTGGAACAGAGCGGCAACGTCAGGGTCGTCACGTTCACCGCCGACGCGGTTCGTGACGTTGAAAACATGCTCGCCAGAGAACTTGAAAGTTGCACCGACGGGCTGGCGGGCAGCCATCTGCTGTTGGACTTCACCAACGTCGAGCGTCTTGGCAGCGTCGAGTTGGGAACGCTCATCGGGCTACACAAGCGGATGCAAGCCTCCGGAGGCCGCCTTACCCTGTTCAACCTGAATGCCGAGGTCTACGAGATCTTCACCGCAAGCCAGTTGCAGACGCTCTTGGGCATTTGCAGGGAGGGAAGTCCGAACCTTGCCGAGGGTAACACGGCCGTCGTCCAAGGTGACGAACGAGCCACCTGTTTCCAGCTGCGCTGAGGGCGGCCTGAACGTCGTCCGACCATGCGACGAAGTTGGATAGTGGCAAGAGGGCCGGGGCGACTGTCCGCGGCCCTCTTGCTTGCGCCGGCCGCTCAGACGGCGCAGTGACAGCCGTGGTCCTCGTTGTCATCCGTGACGAGTGGCGCAGCGGCGGCTGGGAACCAGGGTCGCCGCTCGTTGCTCTTCCTTCCCCGGACAAAGGCTTCTGTCAAGCCCCTGCGTGCCCATGAAGGGTGGCCGCGCGTTCATAGGCGGGACGGACGCCAATCGACCTTGTTTGCTTGTTCCAGGAGCATCTGGGCGACTTCGGGCAACCGAAACGGCTTCGCGAGGACGGCAGACGCACCCAGACTGGGGAGGTCCTCGTGGGCATAACCGCCGAGATCGCCGCTCATAAAACAACAGCGGACTTGAGCGTTCATCTCTTGGAGCCCGGCCAGCGTCCGCGAACCGTCTCAGCCTGGCATGCGCACGTCCAGCAAGACAACGTCGATGCTCACGCGGTGGCGCCGGTACAGTTCGAGCGCTTCCCGCCCGTCGGCCGCCAGCCACACGGCGAACCCTTGCAGCCGCATCCATCCGTACAACACGCCGCGCACCCCCGCGTCGTCGTCAACGACCAAGAGACCGGGTTCCCGTGGAATTGCGAAGGTGGTTTCGGGCAACGCCGGCAGCCCACCTTGTCCCACATTGTGAGCAATGAGATCCGCGGCTGGGGGCTCGATCATGGCACGAAGCTCCTGCTCCTACGCCCCGGAACGGCGACGACCGTTGTATGGCGCATCTGTCGCGCCGTGGTCGATTTGGACTTGTTTATCGGGCTCTCTCTGATAACTGGGACCGCCCCGTCCGCCTGAGCGCAAAAAAAGCCGACGTGGCCGAACACAGTACTGTGTTCGGCCACGTCGGCTTACTCGTCGATAGGTCCCCCGGGCACGGCCGGGTTACCCTTCATCAAGTCATCCGACGAACACAAATCTACTTTTTCGGAAACGACAGAAAGCCCATATCGGCTCTCTTCTTCGTATATTGTACGACTTTGGTCGGCGAAGGCAAATGAATTGTCGTCCCGAGGCCGGCCTTCAGTATCCTGGGTCGCCGGGAGCGGATGAGTTCCGTTGCGTCGCCGCGCGACGATCATGCAAGACGGTGCCCCTGCGTTGGCAGCCGTTCACCGCCACCACCCCTCCGCGGAGGGGTGATGAAGGCGAAAGTCGGGCTTCCTAGCCGTTCACCGGGATCCGCCTCCGCTTGAGCGCATCGGCCTTCGGTAGATGCACCGTGAGCACACCGTCTTTGAGGTCGGCCCGGATCTTCTCCGCGTCGATGTCGTCGGTTACCGAGAACGCGCGGTAGTAATCTCCGACGGCGTACTCTTTCAGCAGGAAATTCGGCTTCGTCCCCGGCGGCGTCGCCTTGCCCCGGACCTGCAATTCCCGGTTTTCAAGGCGGATGTCAACGTCCTCCCACCTCACACCCGGCAGATCGACGTATAGCAGCACGTCGTCATCCACCTCGGCAATGTCCGCCCGCGGCTCCCAGACGACCTCACGCGCGTTATCGGCCTTGCCGTTCTGGGCGCGGACTTCATTCGACGCGTTTTTCAGTTCACTGGTTTCCGTGTTCATGATCCTATCCCTTCCTGTGATTCTGATTTCCGGATCAGTTCTGCTTGACCTCAATGTGACGCGGCTTAGCCTTGGGGCTCTTCGGCATGTTGACACGGAGGCCGCCCAGCTCGAAGTGGGCCTCGACGCGGTCGGAATCGACCGGGATCGGCAGTGCAAGAGTGCGGCTGAAGGAACCGAAACCGCGTTCCTGGCGGCGCCAGGTCGTCTTGCCCACTTCCGCCGACTTGCGTTGGCCCTGCAGGGTCAGCCGGTTGCCGTCCGTAATGGTGATCTTGAGGTTCTCCAGGCTGACGCCGGGCAGTTCGGCCTCGAGGTAAATGTTCTCGTCGTCGTCCCAGACATTGACCGGCGGATATGCGGCAGGCACGCCGGAGGGGCTTGCTGGGCCGCGCGCATCGAAGTAGTGTTGCAAGAGGCGGTTCATTTCGTCTTGGGCCCAATCGAACTCGTTCCAAATCTGCCCCAGAGGATGCCGGCGCCGGATGGACATATGCGAACCTCCTCGAAGCCGATCGACGAGCCATGCCGGAGTGGCACGACCGGTCGAGCGGAAGTGTTTGGTTGTTCCAGGTTTCCTGGGCCTTGACGCGCCAGGCGTACATGCGGCTGCCGCAAGACGCCTGGGTCCTCCGGTACGCAGTGCGCCAGTGCCAGGAGGACTGCGGAAAAGATATGCGAGCGGTGGCGTCAGGGCGCCGCTCAGGGCGAAGCCCTAGCGCCACCGTTTGTGGGACGGCGGCCCGTACACCTTGGTTTACGGCCGTTCAACCCGCATCGGAAGGACGACCCATGATCCATTCAAGGATTGCATGATAGTTGAGCAGTTCCCCTTGGAGTAACCTGGCTTGCCGGGCTCAATCCTGCAAGTGGAACGCTCGCCGCGTTCATCACACCCGAGAGGTGCGGTGACTCAAGGGGCTGGGTGGTTGGCCTCACTTGCCCCCTTAACCCTTCCGTAGTTGATTGTAGGTGGAAAAACGGACAAATACAATACCTGAACACCGTTTATTTCCACATTCACACAACCTTGGGCCTCGGTTCGACTCCGGGAGTCACTATAGCCTTTCACAAGCGTCCGGTATGCGCCCGCGGCGGCGCCTGCGCGACTTCGCCCTGGACCGTGAGGTCACTATAGCCTTTCACAAGCGTCCGGTATGCGCCCAGACGAACCGGGGTGTACAGGTATTGCCGGCCTTTACCTAAGAGGCTCTGCCAAAACCTCTCGGAACTCCCTGAAAACAAGACTTCACCGGAGGTTTTGGCAGAGCCTATAAGTGCCGTTTCCCCTTTTACTTCCGATGTTTCAGGCAAAATGGAACTGGAGAGACCTTTGTACCGGTCGGCGGCGATTTCAGGGCGTCTCCTCCATCCTTGCCATCGGCAGGGGGAACTGCCCCTGGATCTGGCCGCAGTCGAGGCAGTAGTCGAGTTGCGCGTCGTCCCCGCCGCCGATCCCCAGGTCGCGGGGGACGTAGCCGTGCAGATGATGGCCCGCCAAGTCCACGCTGCACATGTCCGAACAGTGCGCGAGGACGCGGGCCAGGCGAGAGCTGGAGCATCGCTGGCATTGAGTCGGCCGTGGAAACCTCATCGCGCCTCCTTCCGCCACCGCGGCTTCCCGACCGCAGCGGCTATCGGGTCAGCGGACGCCGGCCGGCGGGACGAGGCCCTTCCGCGCGGAAGGCGGAAGGTGCCGCGCCTTCCGCCACACGCTGCGGGCCGCGAGTACGGCCTTAATGTGTTCACCGGTCTGCCCCACCAGCTGCAAGCCGGCCAGGGAAGGGGCCGGGATGCGCCCCGGCGGCCCGTCGGCGTCTGCGGCCCGGAGCCAGTCCCGCAGCACGTGAACCCGGCTGGGGTCCAAGTTCATGATGAACCGCTCCATGCTTCGCAAGGCGTCGTCGAACTTCTGTCGCGAGGCCTGGAGGTGGCCGACCTTGTCGGGCCGCCCAGCATCGGTCGGCAATGCCTTCAGGCCGGCATGCCGGGCGCGCACCGTCTTCAACGTTTCGTTGGCGCTGCGGGGCTTCGCCATCGGCTCCACAAGCGCCGTGCGCGGGTGGTTCGTCGTCATGCCGGTTGCTCCGAAGGCAAAGGTAAGGCGAGGAGGCGAATGGCCGTCGGCCTCGGACGGCCGGCTTACTGCATTTTTAGAGTATCAAAAGTTGATAAGTAATTCAAGTCCCGTGGGCGATCCGGACGCGACTCATACGGTACAGCACGCATCCCAGGCTGAACAGGCCCGCCCGGCCGTCCTGTCCCTCCCCCCCACAACATCTTGGCAGAGATCGTCTCCGGCTTATCGGTCTTTCCTGTCGGCCGGCGGCCTGCGCCGATCATGCGATCCTCTACCCAGGCGGTAGCATCGCTGCCCGCGTAGCATTCCACGGCATCAACCGCCCCGCCCGGCGGAACGAGGCCAGGTGGCCTGTGCGGGGCGGCTGGGCGGACGGCTCAAGCACTATAGGCGGGGGCGGCCTGACGTGCGGCGGGATAAGGTTCTAGATCATCGCCGGAGGTCGCAGGTGCTCGCCGCCGCCGGACCCGTCCCGGCGGCGGCCCGGCGCCGGTCGGCGGCGGCCCCCGTCGGACATCACTACACTGCTCGCCGAGTCGGACAGCCGTCGTGCGCCCAAGTCGATGTCGCGCCGCCGATTTGCACAGGATGGGGGATCGAAGCCCCAGGGGAAGTCACGTCCATTATTTCGATAAAAGCAATCCATAACACCTTGTTTTAGCCTCTCGCGCGCGGTAGACTACCCTCGTTGGGTTCCGTGAACCGCGCCATGGCCGTGATGCTACGCTCACTTCATCCCCATCCGCCTTCCCGCGCCCAGGTTGCGAGCGCGTCCTAGCGGCCGATATCGGCCGCGGAACACGTCGCCTTTCCCCTTTTCAGGAGATTCGATGGGTAAGAAGCTGTACGTGGGCAACCTGAGTTACACCGTCAACGACGGCGACCTGTAGCGCATGTTCGAGGCGCACGGGACGGTTCAGTCGGCGCAGGTAATCATGGACCGCGACGCGGGCCGCTCCAAGGGCTTCGGCTTCGTGGAGATGGGCGCCGACACGGAGGCCCAAGCCGCCATCGCGGCGTTGAACGGCCAGCAGAACGACGGCCGCGCCCTCACCGTCAATGAAGCGCGGCCGAAAACCGCAGGCAGCCGAGCCGGCGCCGGCGCGGGCCGCTCCTAATCCAAACGAGCGGGTGGCTCCCTCGCCTCCCGCCGGGCGGGGACGCCTTCTATTGCCGCGCCTGGCCGTTGACGCTTCCACCGGGAAAGCTCGGAATTGCGGGTTGCATCGAAGAGCGGGCCTACCCCTTCGACGGCGGAACAAGCCTGATCCGAGGGATCGGCGGTTTGAGTCGGAGGAACTCGGCCTCGGCCCGGCCATCGCCGAATCGACGCCACTTCAGTCCGGGGTCGGCGCGAACACGGGGCGATGCCCCTCGGGATGATCCGGGCGCCGCAGACGACGCGGTAAGGAGTCCAATCAAGAGCGGAGGACTACGATGCAAGCGACGCAGCAACTCGAACGACGCAGCGATCTGGAGCGTCACAAGCGTGACACGCTCAATTCCCTCGTCGGAGAGCAGATACTTCACTGCGTGGGCGCTCCCCGCGACTTGCTGAAAGTGCAGGTCCGACCGCTTTGGGACAATTACTACCGCGTAAACATCTTCATCGGCAAGGACGTTGCTTCGGCGCAGATCGCCGACAGTTACTTTGTGACGGTGGACGGCGACGCAAACATCATCGCCTCCGTCCCGCAGATTACGAAAAGGTATTGACCTCGCCGTCCCACACGCCGGCCTTTTCGCCCCGGAGAGAGATCGACGTGACCGCGATGCAGCCCAAGCGTAGGTCCGACTCACGCGAGGCGTCTACGCTGTAACCATTCGGCAGCCAAAGGCCTGGGCAGGGCCGGGTGTCGGCCGCGCCGAAAGTCGGGCGGTGGGAATGCGGGATAAGGACTGTCGAGTAGCCCCGGCTGGTTACCCAGCCGGGGCCCTCCCGGATCCGGACAAGGAGATTTCCACCATCCGGCTCTTCGGGCGATACGTCTCGCGTCCCTCAGCCCCAGATAGTGACCACCACCCGAGGCCAGGGGAGAGGGTAGGCACGCAGCCTCTGCGCGAACCCCTCCCAGGTCAGTCGCACCCGCTGGCTCCGACGGCGGAGCATTTGTACCGGGCACGCTTGGCGGCTTGGGACCAGGGGCGTCAACTCATTCCCCTTCCTTCCCCGTACAAAGACTTCAATACTGCCCTAGCTTTGCGTTGCTGGGATCGTCCGTAGCGATTGTAGGGCGTTCATGATGGCCTGCCACCTTCTCTGGTCAGGGCACGGGCGCGCACGTCGATTCGGATCGAGTCGGTTCCAGGCTGTGCGCATGTTCTTGCGGTAGTGGGAGAGAACGTGGGCGATCCAGCACGTCTCCACGGTAAACCCGCTGAGACGCTTGACCGTGGCCTGGATTTTCTTGTACGTTGCCATCGGTGTCTCCTTGTGGCTAGAAGCAGTTTCATAACTGCCTGAGCGTAATGATCAGGCAAGCCAAATGGAAGAACGCCTCCTACACGTCCAGCCGGCGCTCCTCGCGCACCACCAGGCGGCGGAAGTTGCCCAGCCAGGCGAACGTCCGCTCCACCTTCCACCGGCGGCGGTAGCGCCGCAGCGGCCGCCCGTCCTGCGTCGGCGCCCGCTTGCGGTTCCTCCGGTGGGGGCAGATCATTTCGACGCCCCGCTCGGCCAGCCGCTCGCGCAGCGGGTCGCTGTCGTAGCCCCGGTCCAGCACCAGCCGTTCCGGCTGAGGCGGCTCCTCCGCGTCCCGCACGGGGAGCACGTCGATGTTATCCAGCGTCGGCTCCAGCAGCTTCACCTCCGCCGGGCTGGCCGAGTCGAGGCGGCATGCCAGAGGAACTCCTTCGCCATCGACCACCACCATCCACTTCGTGCCCTTGCCGCGCTTGGTCTTGCCAACGCCGCGTCCCCGTTGGCATGGACGGGTTCTCGTAGGGGCCGAAATCGACGGAAGCCCCTCCCGGCTCGCGCAGCCGGACGAACAGCGGGCCGTCGGGAGTCCGCGGACCGAACGTCGCCAGGGACTCGGCCAGTTGCTCCGGGGTCTGCGTCTGTGCGGCCATAGGTTTAGCCCAACTTTGCTCCGTAATTCCCGAATCACACGAATTGCGAGAGAATTACACGGAATCTCGGACGGCGTAAAGGGCCGGGCGGGGCCGGGGGGCGAAGGCGTCGCGCAGCGCCTTCAGCCAGGGCGGCGTTTCCGCGAACGGCTCGTACTGGGCCTTGTCCATGTCGGCGATGCCGTCGAGGAAGATCACCACCCGCGTGCGCCGGCCGCCGAGCCAATCGACCCGCCGCCAGCACCAGAAGGTGACGGTATCGGCGCCGCGGCAACCGACAGCCCGCCTGTCGGGCCGGCCCAGCATCATCATCACGTCCTCGTCGGCCGCATCGACCACACAGGCCGGCGCGTCCGGCGTCTGCATCCGGTTCACGCCCGCCGCCGCGGCCGCCAGCACGCCTGACAGCCACACGCCGTACATCGCTTCGCCCTCCGTGGAACGGGACCGACACGCCCCCTATGGTCGCCGGGAGGGCTGCGGAGGTCAAGGGGAGGGGCGGCCTCGGCCCGCCCCAGTTCACCGGAATGCCGTCCATACAATGCCGCCATTAGAGCACTTTGCGACCGCGTGTAGCGGGCCGCGTAGAATGTAGTATGAAACCGTATTCCCAAGACCTCCGTGAGCGGGTGGTCCGCGCCTGCGATGAGCACCGCGGCACCCGCCGGCAGATCGCCGAGCTGTTCGGCGTCTCCACCGCCTGGATCCGCCGCCTGCTCCAACGCCGCCGCCAGACCGGCTCGTTCGCCGCCCGGCCCCACGCCGGCGGCCCGCCCCCCAAGATGACCCCCGCGCCGGGACCGCCTGGCCGTCCTGGTCTCCGAGCAACCCGACGCCACCCCGGCCGAGCTGCGCCACCGCCTCGGGGCGCCGGTCCACCTCAGCACCGTCTGTCGGGCGCTGGCGCGGCTGGGCCTGCCGGAAAAAAAAAGTCCGGCACGCCGCCGAACAGGACCGGCCCGACGTGCGGCACAAGCGGGCGACCTTCCGCGGCCGGGCGGCGGGCATCGACCCCGACCGCTGGGTCTTCCTCGATGAGACGGGGGTGAACACGGCCATGGCCCGCCTCTACGGCCGCGCCCGCGGGGCGAGCGCCTGGTCGGCAAGGCGCCGCAGGCGCATTGGCAAATGACGACTCTGGTGGCCGGCATCCGGGCCGACGGCGTCGTCGCCCCGTTCGCCCTGACGGGGGCGATGGACGCGCCGACGTTCGAGGCCTACGTGGAACAGGTGCTGGTCCCGTGCCTGCGGCCGGGGGACGTCGTGGTGCTGGACCGGCTGCAGGCGCACCGGGGCCGGGCGGTGGCCAAGGCGGTGCGTCGGGCGGGAGCGGGGGTGTGGCGCCTGCCGCCGTACTCGCCCGACTACAACCCCATCGAGCACATCTGGTCGAAGGTCAAAGGCGCACTGCGGAAGGCGGCGGCGCGGACGCAGGAGGCGCTGTGGGAGGCGCTGCGGCAGGCGGTCGGGGCCGTCACCGCCCGGGATTGTCAGCACAGCTTCGCCCACTGCGGCTATCATGCTACACCCATGTGCAAAGCGCTCTAACCGTTTGCCGACCCTCGCGCGGTCGGTTATCCTGTATCGCATGAGCGATGTCCCTCACATCCTGGGCGCGATCGCGCAGGGCGACCCCCAGGCCGCCGGCAGGCTGCTGCCGCTCGTCTACGACGAGCTGCGCAAGCTGGCGGCGCAGAAGCTGGCGCAGGAGAAGCCGGGGCAGACGCTGCAGCCGACCGCCCTGGTCCACGAGGCGTACCTGCGGCTGGTCGGCGATCAGCGGTTCTCCGGCCGCGGCCACTTCTTCGCCGCCGCGGCCGAGGCGATGCGCCGCATCCTGGTGGATCAGGCCCGGCGCAAGCAGGCCGACAAACGCGGCGGCCAGGGTCGTCGTGTGCCCCTCGACGCCGCCGACGTCGGCTTCACCTCGCCGGCGGACGAGCTTCTCGACATTGATGACGCCCTGACCCGCCTGGCCGCCGAGGACCCCCAGGCCGCCCGACTGATTCAGCTGCGCTACTTCGCCGGATTGTCGATCGAAGACGCCGCCGAGGCGATCGGCGTCTCGCGCTCCACCGCCTACGAACACTGGTCCTACGCCCGGGTCCGCCTCAAAACCCTGCTGGATCGGGAGTGACCGGCAGGCGGGACCGGATTTTTTCTTTTCTTCCGGACAAATCGAACCTCGAATCCGCACTGTAGGCAGCGAACCGAAAGGGGCGTGTCGCCATGCCGGCAGATTTACAGAAAGCCCGCGAGCTATTCCTTCACGCCGTCGGCAAACTGCCGCCGGATCAGTGGGACGGCTACGTCACCGAAGCCTGCGACGGGGACGCCGAGCTGGGACGGCAGGTGGGGCGCCTCCTCCAGGTTCACCGCGAAGCCGGCAGTTTCCTGGACCGCCCGGCCGCCGCCCTTGGGGCCACGGGGGCCTTCGCGCCCGCGCCTGCCGCCGCCCCTCTCCGCGAACGCCCCGGCACGGTCATCGGCCCGTACAAGCTGCTCCAGCAGATCGGCGAGGGCGGCATGGGCGCCGTCTTCATGGCCGAGCAGACTCATCCCGTGCAGCGCAAGGTCGCCCTGAAAGTCATCAAGCCGGGCATGGACAGCCGCCAGGTCGTCGCCCGCTTCGAGGCCGAGCGGCAGGCCCTGGCCATGATGGACCACGTCAACATCGCCCGCGTCTTCGACGCCGGCGCCACGGAATCCGGCCGGCCGTACTTCGTCATGGAGCTGGTCCACGGCGTGCCGATCACCAAGTACTGCGACGACAACCGCCTGACGCCGCGCGAGCGGCTGGAGTTGTTCGTGCCGGTCTGCCAGGCGATCCAGCACGCCCACCAGAAGGGCGTCATTCATCGGGACGTTAAGCCGTCCAACGTCATGGTCACGCTTTACGACGGCAAGCCGGTCCCCAAGGTCATCGACTTCGGCATCGCCAAGGCGACCGACCAAAAGCTGACCGAGCGGACGCTGTTCACGCAGTACGGCGCCATGGTCGGCACGCTGGAATACATGAGCCCGGAGCAGGCGGAGATGAGCGCCCTGGGCGTCGATACCCGCAGCGACGTCTACTCGCTGGGCGTGCTCCTGTACGAGCTGCTGACCGGCGGCACGCCACTAAGCCACAAGCGGATCCGTGAAGTGGCCTATGGCGAGGTCCTCCGCATGATCAAGGAGGAGGAGCCGCCCAAGCCGAGTACGCGGCTGAGCGACTCGGGCGCGGCGCTGGCGTCTATCTCGGCCCAGCGCCACATGGAACCGGCGAAGCTGTCGAAACTGATGCGCGGCGAGCTGGACTGGATCGTGATGAAGACTCTGGAGAAAGACCGCAACCGCCGTTACGAGACGGCCAACGGTTTCGCCGCCGACTTGAAGCGCTACTTGAACGACGAGCCGGTTCAGGCGTGTCCGCCGACGGTGAGCTATCGGTTCCGCAAGTTGCGCGACGGAACAAGCGCATGCTGGCGACGGTCGGGGTGCTGGCGTTGGCCCTGACGACGGGCCTGTTGGTCAGCGCCTGGCAAGCGATTCGGGCGACAAAAGCGGAGGGGCTGGCTCAGACGCGATTGCAGGCGGAAACCGAAGCCCGGGACGCCACGCACAGCCAATTGCGCCTGACCGAAGAGGCCCAGGAAAAGGCGACGCGCCGGCTTTACGAAGCGCGGCTGGCCCAGGCCAGGGCGGGGAGCCTGAGCCGGCGCATCGGCCAAAGGCTCGACAGCCTCGACGCCTTGGCGGATGCAACCAAGATCGCCCGTGACCTGAATCTGCCCCCGGACAGCCTCCTGGAATGCCGCAACACGGCCATCGCCTGCCTGGCTCTGCCCGACCTGCGTCTGTCCGAGCAAGGGCTTGTTAGCGTCTCCGGTAGAACGCACGTCGATTACGACGGCAAGCTGGAACGAGTCGCCCTGGCGGACAGTGACGGGGTCAGCATTCGCCGCGTAGCCGACGATGTGGAAATCGCTCGCCTGCCCGGCACAGGCGCCGAAACCTGGGTGCTGTTCAGCCGCGACGGCAAGTTCCTGGCCGTCTTTTCAGCCCGCGGCTTCAACCTCTGGAAACTCGGCGGACCCGAGCCGGTTCGTGAAGTGCAGCTCGACGACGCCTATGGCCTCGACTTCAGTTCGGACAGCCGGCAGTGCGCCATCGGCCGCGTGGATGGCTCGATCCGCCTGTATGACCTGGCTTCCGGGCGGCCGCCGCGGGAGCTTCCCAAGGCCCGGCCTGGTGCGTATTTGGCGTTCGATCCCGATGGCCGGCGATTGGCGGTCTCGTGCGACACGTCGGTGGAAATCCGTGCCCTGGATACGGGGGAAGTGGTCGCGGACTTGCAGGGTCCGGTCGCGCCGCTCTTTTTCGCCTGGCGCCCCGACGGCAAAACGCTGGCGGTGGTCGGCGGCGACTCCCGGATTTATCTGTGGGACGTGGCCGCGCCAGAGCGCCAAGCAAACTCTGGTCATCGACGGAATCAGGAACGGCGGCGTGCTGATCGCCTTCAATCATGCCGGCGATCTGCTTGCCAGTGTGGGCTGGGAAGGAAAACTGCGGCTGTGGGGCCCCGAAACGGGCAAGCAATGGTTCAGCACGATGTCCGGGGCGGGAGTTCCCCGCTTCAGTCCCGACGACCGTTTGCTGTCCGGCGATGGCCGCGACGGCAAGTTGAGGCTTTGGGAAGTCACCGCCGGCGGCGAGTATCGCACGTTGCTTCGCGCCGCGGCCGCCGGCCAGGGTGCGTATGCCATGCCGTCGATTCGTTCGGACGGACGGTTGCTCGCCGTGGGCATGTGGAACGGCGTTGGGCTGTGGGAACTGCCCAGCGGCAAAGAGTTATCTTTCCTGGAGTCGCCAGGCACGAGCTTTGTCTTGTTTGAACCGTCGGGCGATCTGCTGACCAACGGGTCTGCCGGTCTGCTGCGCTGGCCGGTCCAGGCCGACCCGGCATCGCCGGGGTTGCTGCGAATCGGCCCGCCGCACAAACTCGCCGTGCCGGGTCCGATCTGTCACATCGCCTGCAGCACGGACGGCCGGGTGATCGCAGTCTCCCAATTCCAGGGCGGCTCCGTCCTGCACACCGACCGCCCGGACCAGTCGGTGCGCCTTACCCCCCATGGCGACGCACGGTACATCGCCGTCAGCCCCGACGGTTTATGGGCGGCCACGGGCAGCCACAACGGGACGGGGGTCAAAATATGGGACGCCCAGACCGGCGATTTCAAGAAGGAACTGCCCGTCGATGGCTCGCGAGTCGGCTTCAGTCCCGACGGCAAATGGCTGGCGACCAACGGCGACGGGCTTCGCCTGTGGGCGGTCGGCTCGTGGCAGGAAGGCCCATCGGATCGGCGGCGGGGTGTTTGCCTTTTGCCCCAACCTCAAGTCCCCCTCCGGCAAATTGCTGGCGGTCGCGGATCACGGGGCGGTGCGGCTGGTCAACCCGGACACCGGCCGGGAATACGCCCGGCTGGAAGACCCCGACCAGGACCGCGCCAACGAAACGAGCTTCAACGCCGACGGGACGCAACTGATCATCTCCAACGACGACAGTCGGTCGATCCACGTCTGGGACCTGCGGGCGATCCGGGAACGGCTGGACAAGATGGGACTGGATTGGGACCTGCCCCCGTACCCGCCGGCGGCGGCAGACGCCGGCAAGCCCCTGCGGATCGAGGTGGACCTGGGCGATCTGGGCGCGATGATTCAGGCGCAGGACTATTGGCAGCGCCCTTGCCCCTGGCTTTGCATCCCGACCCCAGCCGCGATCCCAGGCCTGCCGTTGAGTTGGGCGCGAAAGCCGTTCAACTGGCGCCGAAGGACGGAAATTGCTGGTTCACTCTGGGGGTAGCGCAATACCGGGCGGGCAACTGGAAGGCGGCGCTGGAGTCCCTGGAGAAGGGAATGCCCCTGCGCGACGGCGGCGATTGCGGCGACTGGTTCTTCCTGGCCATGGTCCAATGGCAGCTGGGCGACAAGGCCCAGGCGCGCCAGTGGTACGACAAGGCCGACCTGTGGATGGCGACCCACCAACATCCTAGCTGGCCGCCCCTGCGCAGCGAAGCCGCGGAACTGATGAAGATGGAGTCCGGAGTCGAGAATTCGGAGTCGCCGAAGAAGCAAACGCCGCCCTGACCTCTGACCTCCGTAACAACGTTGGCCGATGAGCGCCAACCGCGAAGAAGGACGCTCGCCCGCCCCGCATCGTCCCGCGCTCGAACTGCGCCGGGGACGACGGGCCTCTCGTGGCATCGCCAACGGCCCCCGACAGGCGGCAGCCCGGAGAAGGGCTGTGAGTCGCCGTCCCTCTCGGTGCGGGGTGTTCCCCACCGAGCGTATCCCCAGTCCCTGTGACGAAGGAGCTGCACCATGTCTCGCTTCTCTGTGATCCGGTGGCTGCAAGCAGCGCCACGGTCGTTCCGAGGTCCGCCGAGTGCTCGCCGTCCCGGGCAAAGCCCCCGGCGCGTCCGCACCCTGCTCCGGCTGGAGGCGTTGGAAGATCGACTCACCCCCAGCACCCTGACCGTCCTGAACAACGCCGACGGCGGGTCGGGGTCGCTGCGGGCCGCCATCGCCGCCGCTCACAGCGGCGACACGATCGTCTTCGCGCATTCGGTCCATGACATCACGCTGACCAGTGGTGAACTGGTCGTCAACAAGAACCTGGACATCGAAGGCCCCGGCGCCAGTCAACTGACGATCAGCGGCAACCACGCCAGCCGGGTCTTCGACATCAACAACAGCGCGACGGTGACCTTGGCCGGCCTGACCATCGCCAACGGCAGCGTCACCGGAGACGAAAGCGCCACGCTCGGCGGCGGCGGCGTCCTCAACGAGGCCGGTTCCACCTTGACCCTGAATCGGGACGCCGTGAACAACAACACGGCGACGGCGGCCTCCGACACGGTGGACGTTTTCGGCGGCGGCTTGCTCAACGAAGGCACGGCCACGGTCATCGGCTCCGCCTTCAGCGGCAACCAGGCCCTCGGGGGCGGCGGCGGCTCCTTCTTCGGCGGCAGCGTCGGCGGCGGCATCGACAACTTCGGCGGCGCCTCGCTGACGGTGACCGACAGCGCCTTCGTCAACAACCAGGCGCTCGGGACCGGCGCGGGGGACTTCGGCATCGGCGGCGCCATCGAGAACAATTCTGGACTGGACCTGGCGCACCCCTCGACGGCGACCATCAGCAACTCTCTCTTCGCCGGCAACGTGGCCGGCGGGAGCGCCGGCGTCGCCGGCAACGGCGGCGCCGTGGACAACGAGGGCCTGGGGTGACCATGACCCTCAGCGACTCGCTCCTCGTCGGCAACCAGTCGGGCGGAAGCGCGAGCGACAGCGGCTTCGGCATCGGCGGGGCCATCATGAACTTCGCCGACAGCACGATGAACATCACCGACGTCGCGATCATCGGCAACCAGGCTGTCGGGGGCGCCGGTCAAACGGAGAACGGCGGCGGCATCGAAAACCAGTCGGCGACCATGACCCTCAGTAACTCGACGGTCATCGGCAACCAGTCCATCGGCGGCGCCGGGGCGGACGGCGTCAACTCGCTCGGCGAGGGCCTCGGCGGCGGAATCTTCAACGTGTTCGGCGCCACGCTTACCGTCCTGGACAGCAGCATCATCGCCAATCAGGCCATCGGGGGCGCCGGCGGGACTCCCACCGCCGCCCACCCGCTCACCGGCGGCGCTTCGGCGCGGGCATCGCCAACGCTTCCGGCTCAACTCTAACCGTCATCGACAGTACGCTCACCAACAATGTGGCCCAGGGCGGTTCCAGCACCGTCGGAATCGGTGGTTCGGCCGCGGGCGGCGGCGTCGAAAACGAAGAGGCCAGTACGCTCACTGCGACCGATAGCATCTTCGCCGGCAACCAGACTCTCGGCGGCAGCGGCGGCAGCGGTTTCCGCGGCGGGTTCGGCGCCGGCGGCGGCCTCGACGACTCCAGGAACTCGAGCGCGTCCGTCGCCGACTCCGTGTTCAGCCACAACGAGGCTCAGGGCGGCGACGGCGGCCTCGGGGCCAACGGCGGCAACGGCGTGGGCGGCGGCGCCGACGTCGGCTTCTACGCCCTCATTGGGTTCACGGACAATTCCACCCTGACGATGACGGATACCACGATCGACCACAACCTTGCCCAAGGCGGCGTCGGAGGCAAGGGCGGCGACGGCGGCGACGGGCTGGGCGGCGGTCTCGCCGTTCAGGCCGGGTCGAGCGCCGCGGTCAGCGGCAGCGCCATCGAACACAACCAAGCCGACGGCGGCCACAAGGGCGCCGGGGGCGACGACGGGCACGGCGTGGGCGGCGGCGCCTACAATCTGGGGACGCTGGACCTCATCATGACCACCGTCGCCCAGAACGACGCCTCGACCAGCAACGACAACCTCTTCCCGTGATTCGGCCCTCCAGAGGCCCCGCCTCTCGAAAAGCAAAAACGCCGGCGAGGAGGATGCGTATCCCCCTCGCCGGCGCTTCGTCGTTCGTGACGGGTTGATTCAGGCGTCTCTTCAGCTGCACGTCGTGAGCGCCCTCAGCGATCCTTTGGCGGTCGCCGGGAGGCTGCGGTCCGACAGGGAGGGGGCAGGACGCGAGAGCGGCTCACCCCGTCGCCGCGCCGGAAGCGGATGAGGCCGATGCCCGGGCCGCCCACGCCCATCCGTCCGGCAGCAGGTCGGTCGGGTTGGCCCCCGCGGGGCGGCCCGGGCATCGGCCAAGACGTGCTTGAGTTAGGTCCACGGGTTGACCCCGTGCCGCCTGACTGAGGCGGCAACGCTCAGCAGCACGGCCGCGGGCATCAACCCGCCGTCGCCTCCGATGTGCAGCCAGTTGTTCCGGCCGACGGACAGCGGGCGGATGGCCAGCTCGGCCGGGCCGTTGTCGATCGTCAGCCGGCCGTCGCGTGTGTAAATGACGAGCGAGGGCCACTGGTTCTTGGCGTAGGTGACCGCCTCTCCGATCGCGGACTTCGGCAGGACCCGCGGCCCCTGTTCGGCCAGCCAATCGGCGAACGCGGTGAGGAGCGGGGCAGCGTGCTGTTGCCGGCGCCCGGCGAGGGCCGCCCCGGTAATGTTCCGCGCCTTCGCGTCCCGCTCGACGGCGTAGAGGCCGCGGATGCGGCCCAGCGCATCATGAGCACGCTCCGGGTCGGTGAGCCGGGCATCGAAGAAGTACCTGCGGGCGTGCATCGCAGCAGCCGACATGCGTGGCCCCGCCCTCGTAGACCGGGTTGTACCCGGCGTAGCCGTCGGCGTGGACGAACCCCTGGTAATCCTTGAGGAACGCGGCCGGGGCGTCCCGGGGCCGGCCTACCGACAGGTCGAACACGGTGTACGGGTTGGCGGCGTCCCCGACATACACCCAGGTGTGGGCCGTCCGCCGCGGGGCGAGCAGAGCCACCGGGGTGTCGTCGGCGTGCAGCGAGGCGGACGCCCGGCCCCGGTCGCACATCAGCCGATACAGCGGCGCCAGCGCGCCGGCGCATGCCAGGATCTGGTCGCAAAGGGTGGACCGCGTGACCTCCCAGCCGAGCCGGGACAGGATCGACTCCTGGCGATATAGCGGCAGGTGATCCACGTACTTCGACACGATCAGATGGGCGAGCAACCCGGCCGCGGCCGTACCGCGGGGGATTGGTTCGGGCGGGAGCGGCGGCTGAACCACCTGCGGGTCATCCCCGGCACGCTCGCAAAACCGGCAGGCGTAGCTGGGACGCACGATCTGACGGACGAACAGGGAGGCGGGGCGGTAGTCGAGCCGTTCGGACACGTCGGCCCCGATCCGAATCCGCATGTGCTGGCAGCACGGACACGCCTTCTCCGCCTCGGTCAGGTCAATCTCGACCCGCTCGCTGGGCAGGTCGGCCGGCCGCGGTCGACGACCGTGGCCCCGCCGCCTAGGCGTTGCCGATTCGGTCCCCGGATCGGGGACGGGGGAGATCGTCCGTGGGCGGCGTGGGGTCGGGATCGGGGAGGCCGTCGAACAGGGTGGGGCCGGCCACGCACTCGGAGCGCCGGCCGAACGTCATTCGCACGAGGCGGTCGATGTGGGCCTGCTGCTTCTCGACGGCGGCCCGCAGCTCGGCCACATTGGCGAGCAACTCCTGGTTCACCAGCCTGAGGTGCGCGGCCTCGGCGGCAGGCCGAGTTCGTCGGACGTGGCGCGAACAAGCGTCATACCCGTGGTACGCGCCCTGCCCACCGGGGGTTCTTCGGACGGGTGAGGATCACGTTAAATCCTACCCCGCCGTGGGGCGTGCATAGCGCGGCCGCCGCTTCGCCGAGCGAGGTCGATGCCGCCGAGGATCATCGCCAACTCGGTCGGGGCGACGCTCACCTCGGCGGCGCCGGCGGTCGGGTAGCGGATCGTGCCGCGTTCCAGCCGCCGCAGGTAGAGGGCGAAGCCGTTCCCCTGCCAGGCCAGAATCTTCAGCCGGTCGCCCCTCCGGTTGCGGAACACGTAAAGGTCGCCGGAAAGCGGATCCCGTGCCAGGTGGGACGTGACCACGGCCGCCAGCCCGTCGAAGCTCTTACGCCCGTCCTGCGGTTCGACGCAGATCCAGATCCGCCCGGTCAGCCCGAGGGTCAACATGGGCCTTCCCCGAGGGCGGCAACGAGGCGGGCGACGGCGGCGGGGTCGACCGCCGCGGGGACGCGGACGACCAGCCCGCCGGGAAGGACGACCTCGACCATCGGATCGGGAACGATGTGGACCGGGACGAAGTGAGGCGCCGGCGGTTGGTCGGCGGAAGGTCCGGACTGCTTGCGATCGATGAGTTCACGGCGGCGGGCGAAGAAGGTCGCCTCGCTGACGCCGCGGGCGGCGCAGAAGGCGCGGATGGACTGGCCGGACTCCTGCCAGGCGGCAATAGTATCCCGCCAGAACTGCTCACGGGCCTGGTTGCGGCGACGGGTCTTCGGCATGGGGTGGGGTCTCCTCGTAGGTCGAGAAAGCCTTAATCGTAACCTACCCCACAAGACGCCTCATCACCGGACGTTTACCCTTTAAGGGGGTGAGAGGGTCACAACTCGATTGCCGAGAGTGGGCCGGTCAGCAGGTCGGAAACGAATTGGCGGAGATTCGACCCCGCTTCAATCACTTCATTCAGCGCGGGCTGCCGTTCATTCCCGTGAACCAGATTGCTACGCAGGCTGTAGACGTGG
This sequence comes from uncultured Planctomycetaceae bacterium, assembly GCA_963771935.1. Classification (GTDB taxonomy): domain Bacteria; phylum Planctomycetota; class Planctomycetia; order Gemmatales; family Gemmataceae; genus UBA4732. Next base: position 1,344,794 of record CAVYVK010000003.1, read on the forward strand.
GTAAAGAGCTGGGGCCCGTTCAATCCGCCGTACGGTCCTTGTTCCCAGATGCTCCTTGGCGAGCCTCCGCCCCGCCTGGCCGATTGATTCGTTGAGAAGCCACCGCAAGCTGCTGCACAGCGAGTCCCTCTGGTTGGGCGGGAGATCCCCAGAGGTTTCCGTCAGGCGAATCAACTCTGCGACATGAGCGCGGACAGGGTCGGGGCGCGGCTCCGGCTCAAGGAGCGCCTCGACGGCCATCACGAGCGCCAGGAACCTGGCGTGCGGCGATATCTCGAAGAAGGAAGCGTTGTACAGGTCGAGGGAAAGCCTTTCTCGATCCGTCAACTCCAGGGGTGAGTAAGTGCATAGGAGAACATCCGCTCAAAGTTCGCGGCAGCCTGCGTGACGAACATGTCCGCGTCGCCCATAGAGCCGAAAAGCGGCAGCGGTTCCGTCTCGTATACCATCAAGCCGGGCTGATCGCGCAAAACTCGCTGGCCCGCATGCTGCTCCAACATTGCAAGCCCGGACGCAAAGATCATGCCCTGCGGCCGACGCTCCTCGAAGTCAACGGCAGCGCCCAGGCGCACCAGAGTCAGCGCCAGGGCCACCTTGCACTGCTGGCCGGCGTGCAATGCTTCCTGCTCCGAGGACCAGCCCCCAGATAAGATAGAAAGATTTCGACTGTCCTTTATTGGCCGCTCTTGCTCTCGGGATTTGAGCACGATGATCGTCGGAGTCATCGGAGGGGCTCAGCGTCCAGGACGGCGCATCCACCCCCAACGCCGCCTCTTTCGGAAGTCGAAACCGGATCCGGTACGTGAAGTCCGCCACAGGCCATCCTCCGCGTAGATGCCTTCGCCTCCGAGCCGTTTCATCATCGCCGTTATTCTGACGACCACGCCGTCGCCGGCGGCAGTGTACATATACGATCCGTCGCCTCCGAGTCGTTTCATCATCGCCGTTATTCTGACGGCCGGCGGCTTCTTGACGGAGACGTGGCTATCTGTATACCGCCAACAGCTTCGTCGGCGTTCACCCGAACAGGGACCGCCATGACTCCTACCAAAATCAGCAGCCGATTCGTCGTCATCGGCCGACCCGAACCCGCCGGCAAGATAACCGGCCGTCGCAAACTCCCTGCCCAGCGGGCCTCCGCCCGGCGCATCGTCGTCATCAGGAATGGCGAGTTCGTGGCGCAGACCGGGCCGCTGATCCGCCTGAAAGCGTTGAGGCTGGACGGGTCACGGACCTTCGCCGGGCACGTCCTTCAACCGGCCAACCCGCTCCTTCATTTCCCGCCCCGGCGTGAAAGCGACGACCCGTTTCGCCGGCACCTTTACCTTCTCGCCGGTGCGGGGGTTGCGGGCCATCCGGGGCTTGCGTTTCCTGACCTCGAACACTCCGAAATTGCGGAATTCGATGCGCCCCTGTTCCACCAGCGTCGCCGTGATGCCGTCGAAGACCCTCTGCACGGCTTGCAGGGCTACGAGGGACGTGATGCCGAGTTCCTCGGAAATCGCCTTCGCCAGATCCTTTTTCGTCACAAGCCACCCCCGCCCGAAAAAGCTCAGAAACCCGTCGCCCTTCGAGCGGCATCCTAACCCGCCAGGGGTCGGGCCGCAATTGCCGAAAAGGAGTGAGCGTGCGGTTCGCTCCGTGAAGCGGCCTGGCGAGGAGCGGGAATCGCCGCAAGGGCCGCAGGGACGCCCAGGCCCGGCCGGCGGATTCCCTCTTGGACGGCGATTACGGGTCACGCCGGCCGCTGAAACGGATCGGCGGATCGCCGGCTGCATCTTGGCGGCCCCGTCCGTGGCCGATGGCGAAGCCGGAACGCCTCGACGGTGGGACGCACCCGAAACGCCGCCGCGGCGTGGGCGACCGGGCGCGGTCGCCGTGCGGGAGCCGAACGCGCAGCAGCGTTGACGCCGCGCCTCAGGGCCCCTCGCCCACCACCCTATCCTGGGAACCATTGGGGAGAGGTCGCGCCGGGAAAAATCGTTGCGGCGCTCCTGCGACGACGTACAATCGGGGGGTCGCCCCGGCGTCACGGGAGGGGGAACCATGAAGCCAAGCCGTCGCCCGATCAACCGCCGCCAGTTGCTGCAAATCGGCGGCGTCGGCGCCCTCGGCCTCGGCCTGCCGCGGCTCCTGCGGGCCGCGGCGCCCCACTCGTCCGACAAGTCGTGCATCTTCATCGTCCAGTACGGCGGCGCCAGCCACATCGACGGTTTCGACCCCAAGCCCGACGCCCCGGAAGGCGTCCGCGGGCCGTATAAACCCATCGCCACGAGCGTCCCCGGCGTCCGCGTCGGCGAGCTGCTGCCGCGCCTTGCGCGGTCGGCCGGCCGCTTCTGCCTCGTTCGGTCCATGAGCCACGGCAACGGCGGACACGACGGCGCCATGCACGTCTGCATGACCGGCCATGCCGCGCCGCGGCAGGACACGCCCTATTACGGTTCCGTCTTGGCGAAATTACGCCCGGCCACGCGCGACGTGCCCTCCTACGTCTGGGTGCAGAACCTCGCCGGCGACGTGCAGCCGCGCTACCTCACGGGCGGCTTCCTCGGCGCCGCCTACAGCCCCCTCCGCGTCGGCACGGACCTCGACACCCCCGCGGCGGCGGGCTTCCGCTTCACCGCCTTCGACCCGGCGAAGGACGTGCCGGACGAGCGGCTCATGCGGCGGGAGCAACTGCTCGCCACGGTCGATCCCGACGGCGGGTCCATGCGGCGCTTCCAGGAAAAGGCGGTCGATCTCGTCACCGGGCCGGAGGCGCGGCGGGCGTTCGACCTCGGCCGCGAGCCGCCGTCGCTGCGCGACCGTTTCGGCCGCGGGCCGCTGGGGCAGAACCTTCTCTTGGCGCGGCGACTGATTGAGGCGGGCGTCCGGCTGGTGAGCGTGACGGCGTGGGCCGGCCTGCCTCCGGGCGAGAAGTTCCGCAACGTGCAGACGTGGGACATGCACGGCGAGGGGGCGGGCCTGGGCAGCATCTTCGGCACGGGCGCCTACGGCCTCGGCTGGGCGCTGCCGCGGCTGGACGAATCCGTGTCGGCGCTGCTGGAGGACCTGGACGATCGCGGCCTCCTGGAAACGACGCTGGTGGTGGTGGTCGGCGAGTTCGGCCGCAGCCCGAAGGTGAGCAACGCCGGCCGCGACCACTGGCCGGCCTGTTACTCGGCGCTGCTGGCCGGGGCCGGCGTCCGCGGCGGGATGGTCCACGGCGCCTCGGATCGGACGGGCGCCGCCGTCGCCGACGCCCCGGTGTCGCCGGAGGATTTTGGGGCGACGCTGTTCCACGCGTTGGGCGTGCCGCCGGAAACGCGCCTCGGGGCGGACGGCTTCACCCGCCCGGCCAGCGAGGGGCAGCCGATCCCGACGCTGTTCGGCTAGCGCTGCATGGCGCCAAAGCGTCTGAGCTAGCCGGAGTCGGGCCAGGCGCTCCCGAGTCGGCCGGCGGAGGAGAAGTTGTACCTGGCGGGGCTGCCGGCGGATCGGCCGAGGGGCGGTGGGGCGGTCGCCGTACCGGGACAAGGCGCCGGCAGACCTGCGGACCATGGTCGAGGCCAAGCTCGAAGTCCGGGCGAAGGCGGCCGAGCCGATGGCGGGGATCCTGCAGTTGCTGGAAGGGCCTACGGCAGTGCGTGGCTCCTACTCAGCCGACCGGGGCGCGGGCGAGTCGGCCGCCGGCGGAACCGGCACCGCACAAGAGAAGGTAAAGGAGGGCGTAGAGCTACCGCGGTTGACTCTGATGCCGGCGCTCCCGGTTCCGTCGTTTGATTCGCCAGGACACGGTGCTGAGATCAAGTGGGACCCCAGGGGAGCCGCCAGCGGCCGGCGCGGCTTCAAGTTAATAGCTATCCGAGAAGGTAGGGATTGAACTCCACGTCCACAAACGGCGCGGGGGCAGGCGAGTGTCGCCGAAGCCGGCGAGGGTGGCCGCCGGCGGCCCGCGGCGGCTGTCGAGTCCATCCGCAGGCGCCCTCCGCAGGCGCCGCCCGTTCGCCCACGAGGCGATCGGGCGGCCGGGGGCGACTCGTCTCCCCCCGGTGTTGTAGACGAAACTGGCCATTCTAACGGCGCCTTCACATGCCGGGCGTGTCCCCCAAGGGCCGTTCGATCCGTCGGTCGATGCAGACCGGAGCAGGCAACGCCGACAGCCGAATTGACCTCGGCGTGTCGGCCCGGAGCGCGCTGCGGACTGTGGCTTGGGCGCGGATGTCGATGGCGCCTCCGCGCCGAACACCTTGCCGTCTCAACCTCCCTTCGCTCTCGGAATGAAGCCGGGAACCCCGGTCTCCACAACGGCATTAAACCTGACCCGCGTCTTGATTCCTTCGCTAATCTCCCGCATGGCGTCTTCAGGAAGGGTGGAGACTTCAAAGTTCTCCTTGATCCGGCTGGGGGTCTTCGAGGTGGTCAGGAGGGCCGTCCCGCGCTGGATGGCCCAGGCGAGCAAGACCTGCGCCGGGGTCTTGTTGACTCGCTTGGCGATGGCGGTAATGACAGGATCTTCCAGCAACTTGGGCTCGCTACTATGCCCCAGCGCCGCGAACGCTTGCAACACGATGCCATTCTTTCTGCAATAGTCCAAAAGGTCCCATTGCGGGAGATACGGATGGGATTCGACGTGAACAACTGCAGGCTTGATCCTCCCCGCTTCAAAGATCTCTTTCGTCTGGTCCAGGCTGACGTCGGATAATCCGATGGCCTTGCACTTGCCCTCGTCCACCAGGCCCTCCAACGCCCTCCATGTATCCAGCAACGTCACCCCTTTGTCATAAATCACATTGCCGTTCGCATCCCTCGGGTCTTGCTCGTCTCCAGGTTGGAAGGCAAAGGGCGTGTGGATGAGATAGAGATCGACGTAGTCGAGTTGGAGTTTCTTGAGACTGGCCTCGAAGGCGGGTTTGACGCGTTCAGGACGATGATTGTTATTCCAGAGCTTCGTGGCGATGAACACGTCCTCCCGCTTGATCTTCCCCGCCTTGAACACCTCCTGCATCGCTTCGCCGACCTCCTTTTCATTTCGGTAGCGTTCCGAAGCGTCGAGCTGGCGAAATCCTGCCTCCAGCGCCGCCTTGGTCGCGGTTCTGGTCGCCATGGGGTCGGGAATCAGTGTGCCAAAGCCGAGGGCGGGGATCGCACCGGATCCATTGTTGAGGGCTATCTTCGTATAGCGAAGGTTGTCGCTCTCTACCATTGTTTCACCTCTCCGATACTGCCCGGATGGACGTCAGCTCGCGACCGCCGCGAACCAGACCTAGATGTCCATGACCAAGTTTTGCCCGGGGCGAGAGCAGCAAGTCAACAGGTTTCCGGCCGCCGGCCTCATTACGGAAGTGGGGACAGCGGGCGGTCGGTTCAGCGGTTCACCGCGCTCATGTCCTCGTAGCGCTCCCCGCTGGCCGCGCCTTTCGGTGCTGCCTCGTCGATCCGTTGCAGGTCCTCGCGCGTAAGGGTGATCCCGAGCGCGGCCACGTTCTCCTCCAGGTTTTTGCGGCGCTTGGTGCCAGGGATGGGAACGAGGCCCTCCCCCTGGGCCAGGAGCCACGCCAGGGCCAACTGGGCCGGCGTCACCTGCTTCGTGGCGGCGATCTCCTTCACCCGGTCCACGAGTTCCAGGTTCTTCTGGAAGTTCTCTCCCTGGAACCGCGGCCTGTGGCGACGCCAGTCGTCCGCTGGCAGATCCTCGAAGCGTCGCAACTGGCCGGTGAGGAAGCCGCGGCCGAGCGGGCTGTACGCGACGAAGCCGATGCCCAATTCCCGGACGGTGGGGATGAGTCTCGTCCTCGGGGTCGCGGCTCCACAGCGAATACTCGGTCTGCAGGGCGGAGATCGGGTGTACGGCATGCGCCCGGCGGATGGTCGCGGGCGCCGCCTCGCACAGGCCGAGGTAACGCACCTTCCCCTGCCGCACCAGTTCCGCCATGGCGCCGACGGTCTCTTCGATGGGGACGTCCGGATCGACGCGGTGCTGGTAGTAGAGGTCGATGTGATCGACCCCCAACCGCCGGAGCGAGCCGTCGCAGGCCTCGCGCACGTACTCCGGCCGGCCGTCTATGCTCCTGTCCGTCCCGAAAATGCCGTCTTGGCAGAGATCGTCGCCGGTAGATTGATTTTGCCTGTCAATGGGCAGTCGGAGACGATCGTGCGGCCCTCCGCCCAATTGGTAGGATCGCTACCCGCGGCGCATTCCTCAACATCAACCTATCCCTACGGATAGCGCCGAGATGACATCAGGAGACGGCCTGGATAGAGCGCCGAACTTTCAGCGCTGACCGGTCGCAAGCGAAAAGCCGTCGCGAGTTTGAGCAATCCTACCAAGATGGCGTTTTCAGTAGGGACAGCCGATGCTGTGTCCATTTGCCGCTGACGCGATGAAAGCCTATCCCGTTTCGACGTGGGTGAACGATTCGCACCACGACGACGAGCGGTGTCTGGAGCCGGCGGCGTAACAGACGGCCTATAGTGCCGACATGAGGTTGGCCGCGGAGCCGACCTGAACTCGGCCGCGCGTCCGCGTCTAACTGAGGGTTAGAAGAACGCGATTGCATTTATCATGTTGGACACCTTCGCATTCTCGGCGTCCGTCTCGGCCGAGGAGGCCGCCGATCCGTTGAAGCAGTAGACGCTCTGTCCAAACGTCCCGCCTGCGCTGCCGCCGAAATCGCCGCTCTGGAGCCACCAGTAGGTGGCGATGACGAGGAAGTCCCCCCTCCAACCCCTCACGCCGAAGTAAAGCTCACCGCTGGGGCTGGGGCTGGGGAAGCTGACCACCTCCGTGTACCCGAGGCCAGTCAGGCCGGTCTGGATCGCCATGAGCAGTTCCCCGATGTAGTCGCCGGGGGGAATGACGTAGTCACTCCAGTACCATGATGCCGCTGCCATGATGATTCTCTCCTACTGGGGGTCATTTAGGCGCTCCAGGAGCGCAAATCGCCCCTGCGGGCCTTGCTGGGAGCCAGGGTGTGTTTTCACGCTTTCTTGGTGGTTGCAACTTGCCCCCACGCGCGGTGGGCCTTGTTGTCGCACTGGTGCAGGTCGTGTTTCGGATCGGCCGCCTTGACGCAATGGCCACAACATTCCCCCTTGGAGGCGTGGCGACAGGGCGACGCGCAATGCGACGGGGCGTGCGTTGGAGTTGGCAACGTGGAGAACCTCCCTAGGATGAATGAGTCAATAGCGACTCAAACTATCGGCGATTCTAAGGCACGTGTCGAGCGTCGTCAACAGAAAACCGGGGCCGCTCGCGGTTTATTATGGGCTGGCCTCCCGGGGGAGAATTCCGTAGGCCTCACCCCGCTGAATTGCGCCTGAGTAGCGACCATGCCGACCTACCCCGCCGTTGACGAATCCCGCGACCGCCTCCGCCGCGCCGGTTGGAGCGTGGGCGATGCCGCGTTCGGGCCGGTCCATTCGCTCACCTGGCTGGTTACTGGCACGAACGGCGAGAACGCGGTCAACGCCCGCGGCCGGTCGCGGGCCGAAGCCTACTGGCGGCCTTTCATCCAGGCGCGGGAGGTCGGGATGTTGGCTCCGCCGGCCGAGGAGGATCGCCCCCGTGAGGAAGCGCCGTGCCCGCAAGCCCTTCGTCCCCCGCCCACCACTGACCCCGGCGCAGGTCCTGGCGTGGGCCGACGACTTCCACAAACGCACAGGCCGGTGGCCCGAGACCACCGACGGAGCCGTCCCGGTCGACCGCAAGGCTTTGCGGACAAAACGCATCCGCCCGGTTCAGTTTATCCGCAGGATGGGTGAGTTTATCCGCAGGTCATCCCGCCGGGAACCGTAGGATTATACGCAGCCCTTCTTCGGGCGCCGGGGCCGGGGCGTCGGGCCGCCTTCCCGGCGTGAAGTCGGCCGGGTCGATGCCCAGCTCGTACCACTCCTGAATGCAGCAGCAGAGGTTGTGGCAAACGATCTTCGCCAGGGCCTCGTTCACCAGCGCCGTGTCCGTCTTGGACCGCAGCGCGTCCCCGAACTTGCGCTTAATTGCGGAGAATGTCGATTCGATATTGCTCCGCTTGTGGTAGTGGGCCAGGAATTCGTCCCGGTGCAGGTTGAAGTAGTGGAACATGCGGTCCCACAGCGGCGTGTTGCCGAGAACCGAATTGCTCTTGAAGGGAATGTATGGCACGCCGCCGAGTTCGTGGATCGCGGCGATGTTATCGCCCGACAGGTACGCCTTGTCGCCGCTCATCTCTTCGATGCGGAAGTTCTCCGCAGTCCTGTTCGTCAATTCCGGCAACTGCGGGCAGTCGGCGAGGTTCTTGTCGCCGATGACGACGGCCGTAACCACGTTCGTTTTGACGCCGCAGCAGACGTGCGCCTTGACCCATTCGGCCCTGGACCGCTCGGCCCCGTACTTCTCGTCATACCAGCGGACGAAGCGGCTGGTCCCGAAGCCGTTCCGTCCCGTGTCGTTCAATGCCGCGTGGCGGACGCCCTCGGTCACCAGCGCAGCAAAGGCTGCCTACGACAAGCGGGCGCTGCCAAGCGGCGAACTGGATGCTGATGGGCTGAGCGCGCTGGCTGACGCGCTTGAAGCGGCGGGATGCTAGGACGCGGTAATCCTTGACTACCTGCAAAAGCGTGGTCGTCATATGCGGAGCTGCTGGGTGCTGGATTTGGTGCTGGGGAAAGAGTAAGGGCGGCTTCAAACGAGAGAGGCATACCGAAAATGCCAAGATGGCATCAGGAGCCCGTTTGGAAGGAGCGCCGACCTTTCGGCGCTGACATTTTGCCAAAGGGCGCGGGGGCGGGTGAGTGTCGCGGAAGCCGGGGAGGGTGCCCGCCGGCGGCCCGCGGCGGCGGGGTGGATCCGCCGCCTTCCCTCCGAAGGTGCCGCCAGTTCGCCCATGTTCGCCCACGACGCGACGGGGCGACTGGGGGCGGCTCGTGCCCCAACGACGAGAGGCCCCCGCAGCGCGGGGCCTCCGTGGCGACCGTGGGCCGGGCGACGCCTCACCCGCGCGGCAAGACCGAATGTGCCGCGCCCGGTCTTGATGAAGCGGGACTGCGTCCCCTTGGTCCGCGTCTCATTGAGTAGGGCACTGTAAAGAGTCGCTGCGGGGGTCTTGCCGCCCGGGCTGGTCCAGTAGCCCTTGGCCGCCATAGCGGCGATCATCTCCGGGCAGCCCATCGTTCGGCCTTCCTCGGCTAGCACTTGGGCCGCCGCGTCCAGGGCGCTGAGCTTGCCGGCCTTCGCCGCGGCGTCGGCCGGGCGCGTCTTCGCCGCCCGGGTCTTGCCGCGCCCCTGCGGCCGGGCCGCCGCCTCCGCGGCCGCCGCATCGCCGACCGCCCCCGCCGGGGCCGGGCCGCTTCCCGGCGCAGGTTCCGGCCCGTCCTCGGCCGCCTGGGCCGGCGGCCGCGCCTCGTGCGTCTCGGCCGCCGGCTCGGCCCCCGGCACATCGGAATCGGCCTCTTCGTGCTGTACCGTCTGGGCGCTGACCGTCTCGGCCGCCGTCCCCTCCCCCTGGCCGACCGCGACGACTGCCGCATGAGGGCCGTTGGCCACCGCCGCGTCGGCGACCGCCGCTTGCTCTTTCGGGGCCTTCCGGCGCTTCGCCGCCGGGGGCGAATGCTTGCCGCTCTTCTTCGCCATGATGCTGCTCCCTTCGATTCGGGTGGTCCGCGTCGGCGTCGCGCCTGCCGCGACGCCACAACCGGTCAGGACAGTTACCTCGCCGGGGGGGACCGCATCAAGCTAATTCCTCTCGGATTAGGGCGATTTACTCCTTCTCTCAGAGGCTGCCAGGCGGCCGGCGTCGGCGGCACCAACGGGCCGGTCGCCCGCCCCGCCGCGGCCGCCGCGCCGGAAGCATTCCCACAACCGGCGCTGCCGACGCCAATCCGCCGTCGCGGCGATCGGCAGCAGGTCGTGCAGGATGACCGGGTCGCGGCTGCGCTCGGTGCGGGGCAGGAAGAGGATCTGCTCCTGAATGTCCGGGGACAGCAGCAGCAGGGCCATGACCTGGCTGATCCGCGCCCGCGTCACGCGCCCAGCCGGGCCAGCTCCGCATAGTCGCGGACCACGCCCGTACGCACCAGCCGCTCCAGGCGGTGCGCCAACGCCAGCAGCCGGGCCGCCCGAGGCACGCGGCCCGGCGTCGGGGGCGGCGGCGCCGCGCCGGCCTCCAGCTCCTTGCGGCCCCGGCCGCAGCGGTGGAAATGCACCTCACACTCGATGCTCAAAGGGTTCATGCGCGGCGCTCCTCGGCCCGGACGGCCAACTCGTCGGCCAGCGCCCGGATGCCCGTTGGATGGAAAGTGATGGTGACCTTGCCCCTGGCCCCGTCGTAGTCCACGCGCTCGACCAGCAGACCGACCACGCGGGCCTGCTCCGCGGCCGTCAGCGTCCCCCACAGCGGGTCGAACAGGGACAGCGCCGTCGCCGCCTCGTCCTCGCCCAGCATGCGGTCGCGGATCGCGTGGATCTGCTCGCGCACCTTGCGGACCCGGCCCTCGACCAGGCCGATGCGTTCCTGGAGGTCGGCGAGGCGAGCCACCACCGGGTTGTTGTCCCCGCCGGGCCGGATGTGCAGGGACAGGTTGCGGACCTCCGCCTGCCAGCCGCTCAGGTCGCGCTCCAGCCCACGCTGCTCCGCCTCCAGCTCCACGCCGCGGGCCTCCTCCTCCCCACGCGCCTGGGCCAGGATCTCGCGCAGCAGGGCCGGCTCCCGGCCGAGGCCGCGGATGCGTTCCAGCACGAGCCGTTCGATCTCGTCGGCGGGGAGGGACTTCGACGGGCAGCTCTGCCAGCCGCGCTTCTGGGCGTTCGTGCAGGTGTAGTAGCGGTAGCGTCGCACCCCCTTGGCGGAATGCGAAGGCGTCATGGCGCAGCCGCACGGCACGCAGCGCAGCAGACCCCGCAGCAGCGCCCCCAACGGATTGCCGGCCGGCGCCTCGCCGCCGCGGCCGCAGGTGTGGAGCAGGCCTGCACGCGGCGGAAGACGGCCGGGTCCACGAGGGCGGGCTGCTCGCCGTCGTGGACCTCCTCCTTGTAACGCACCTTGCCCGCGTACAGCACGTTGCTCAGCAGCCGCCGCAGGCCCACCTTGCTGAACGGATCGCCCCCGCTCTCCTTGCCCGAGCGCGTCCGCCAACGCTTGTTGGACCAGCCCCGCGCCTGTAGCTCTCGCACCACCCGGGGCAGGGACTCGTGTTCCAGGAACAGGGCGTAGACGGCCCGCACCCGCTCGGCCTCCTCCGCGTTGACGGCCAACCGCTGGCCGCGCGGGTCCACGTCGTAGCCCAGGAGCGGCCGGCCGCCCGACCACTTGCCCTTGCGCCGCGTCGCCGCGATCTTGTCCCGAGTACGCTCGGCGATGATCTCGCGCTCGAACTGGGCGAAGGACAACAGCACGTTCAGCATTAGACGGCCCATCGACGTCGCGCTGTTGATCTGCTGGGTGACCGACACGAATGAGACCTGGTGCGTCTCGAACGCCTCCAGGATGCGGGCGAAGTCGAGCAGCGAGCGGGACAGGCGATCGACCTTGTAGACGATCACGGCGTCGATCTTACCCGCCTCGACGTCGGCCAGCAGGCGCTTGAGGGCGGGCCTCTCCATGTTGCCTCCGGTGAAGCCGCCGTCGTCGTAACGGTCGGGCAGGCACGTCCAACCCTCGCCGGCCTGGCTGCGCACGAACGCCTCGGCCGACTCGCGCTGGGCGTCGAGGCTGTTGAACTCCTGCTCCAGCCCCTCCTCCGTGCTCTTGCGCGTGTAGACGGCGCAGCGCACCAGGGGCAACGTCGATCGCGGCGCGGCGCGGTTTGCCTGGTTCATCGGTCGCCCCCTTTCCCGGCAAGGCGAAAGAACAAAAACCCGTTGCAGTGGCTGCCGGTGATGGCTTTGGCGGCGGCGCTGAGGGAAGAGTAGGGGGCGCCCTCGAACTCGAAGCCGTCGGCCAGGACGCGCACCTGCAGCGTTTGGCCCCGGTACTTGCGCCAGCACCGAGCCGACTGGCGGCAGGCGGGGGTCGCGCGGCGGGGCGGCGGCCGGCGCGGCCGCGTGGGGCGTGTCGGCGCTGCGTGGCCTGGGCGGGTTCAGGCGCAGGTCGGCGTCGTTGGCCAGCTCCTCGGCGCGGCGGCGGGCGCGTTCGGACAGGTTCCCTTCGGCCAGCGCCTGTAGCCGCCACGCGATGCGGCGCACCAGCCACGTCTTGTTGTGCGCCGGCGTCGTCTCGCCGAAGACCTCGGCGTAGCGGCCCCGCAGCTGCTTCGCCCCCATCCGTTGCAGGGCGGCGACCTCCCGGTGAATGTTCAGGTCCACCTCATGCTCCTTTCTCGGCGACTCGGATACGGTCAACCCGACTGGACACTGAGCACGGTTTCGCACGGAAGATCAAGGAAGTTCCGGCCACATTATGGAGAATATTCGGAGCGGAATAATAGCCTGCGCCAGGCTGCCGCCAGGAGCGTGATCATTCCCGCGGCCGACCATAGGAGGACCACGCGGCCCGTCCGGCGGCCGCCCGAAGAAGGGCCGCCGGGTGCGGTCGATGGTCTTTGCACACGGTTTGCGGCGGCAAATGGCCCCGTTTTGGCCCAAAAATGCACAAAAAGGGCCGAAACGAGTCCCCAGCGCCCTCGTCGCGATCTCGAACGCAACCAATTGTCATTTAAGAGATAACGTCAAGAGACGAGGGGGATTCTGACAGGGTCGGCCAAGACGACTCGGGCGTTTCTTGTCGCGTTTACTATTCTTAACATATTTCTACGACACGACTTATGTCGAATGATTGGCCGCCCTTGCGGCCGCGGCAAGGGCCGGAAAGGGGGTCAAAATGGGTCAAAATGGGTCTTTTGGAATGCATCGGCTTACCGCAATATCCGTAGCAATCAATGGTTATGGCTGACAAGAGGCGGTCTCATTCTGGCCTGTGCGCCGGTCATTCTGACACGCGGCGCCGTCTCGCCGTCTGCTTGCAGTACTCGGGTGCTGCGGGGGTCGTCTCGGCGGCGTCAACGCGTCGGGGGACGGCGGCGGAGGCTCGGAGAGGGCCGGGGAAAACGACCGCGGTACAGATCGCTTGCGACATTGGAGCAGGGACGGCGTGAGACTCACGCGGAGACGGGAGAATCGGCGCGATTCCTGGCGGGAAAGGCCACAAACGCGAACCGCCGGGAGCGGTCGCTCTCGGCGGTTCGCGTCAACCCGCGGGGCGGGCTCACTCGCTACGGATCGAAAGGCTCCGCGTCCGACAGCTGCGCGAACTCGCCCAAGGAGTGGCGCAGGAAGTGAGCTCGTGGAATGGGCGGGCAGGCCCGCTCCTGCCGGCGGAGCGCCTGTATCTGGCCGCCATGACGAACGCCCTGGCAGGGCTGGACGCGGCCCGCGTCGTGATGGGGGGCGTGATGAAGCGGCTGGAGAAGGGCAGGATCCCGCGGGCGGATTGAATTACTTAACCGCTTCTGATACTATAAATAATATCCTAGTGGCCGTCCGCGCCGATCCGGAGCGGGCCTAACGTCGCGGGGGGGCAGCATGAAGGTCGCCGGCGATTTCGGCGTGGGCCTGATGTCCTTGACGAACGCCAAGGGGGAGACGAGACGGTATGTGAGGGGCTACACCATCGCCCGGCCGTTCCAGCCCCACCTCTGCCTGGTCAGCCGGATGCAGGCGACCGTCGTGCCGCGGGGGGGCGGCCCGCCGATTCTCGCGGGGGACGAGTTCCCCCCGACCGTCCTCGTCACACAGTCCGGGCAGGCCGCCGTCGGCGTGGGGGCGTGGGCGTACACGCCCGACGAGTGGGCCTACTGGATCCGGGAGCAGATCGGCGCCGTGGAGTCGGCGGCGTGTGGCCCGGACCCGGCCGCGATCGCCGATGCGCTGCGCTCGTCCAAGCCGGAATTCGCCTGGGGCCTGGCCGAGGTGACGGCGGAAGTGGAGCGGTGCGCGAAGCAAGGGGTCCACGGGTCCTGACGCCCCTCGCCACGGCGCGGGGTGTGTAAACGACCTCCCCACGCGTCGGCTGACGGATTGCAGCGCCATTCGACGTGGCGCAGGAACGCGGGGTCTGCCGTCCCACCCGAGGCGGGATCAGAGTCGTTCGGAGGATCGAGAGCAGATGGACGCGCAGGAAGTGAAAGGCCCCGGCCTCGGTAGAATCCGCGACGAGAAGCGGCGCAAGCCTCCCACGCGCCTGGCGGCGGCCCGGGGGGGCGGAGGAAAACCGGGGCCTTCTGGCGGACTCACCCCGGGACGCGATCGACAGCCTTCGCAGGGTCTTCGCCCCAAGCGGCCCAGGGCGTCGTCCCTGGACGTGTGCATGGAGGCGGCCGGGGCGCTGATGGAGGCCCACCGACGACTGTCGGCCCGGTGGGTGTCGTGCGGCCTGCGAGACTGACCCGTCCAGCAGGTGCGCCGGTTCCACCCCTGTGCGGACGAGCCGGTGTACCGTGGGAGACGCCCCCTGGAGTACGTTGACGGCCGTGACCCAGCCGCGGGGGCGACAACCGGAGGCCGCCGATTACCAAGCAAGACGCCCAATCAAGACCGTCGAGGACTACGATGCCAGCGACAATGCAACCCGAGCAACGCAACGATCTGGAGCGGCATGGGCGTGACAAGCTCAACTCTCTCATCGGGGAACAGATACTCCATGCCCTTGGCGAGCCCCGCGACCTGCTCAAAGTGCAGGTCCGGCCCCTTTGGGAGAATCACTACCGGGCCAACGTCTTCACCGGCAAGGACTCCGGTTCGGCGCAGGTAGCCGACAGTTACTTCCTGACAGCCGACGGCGACGGCAACATCATCGCCTCCGCCCCGGAAATCGCCAAGAAGTATTGACCTCGCTGGCCGGCGCACCGGCCCTTTCGCCCTGGAGAGACCGACGTGACCGCGAAGCAGCCGAAAGAGCATCTCCGAGTCGGGCGGGGCATGTACGCGGTGACCATCCGGCAGCCCCAGGCCGCGGCCGTGCTGGCCCGGCCGGGCCCGTTCGAGCACCGCGGGTGGGAGACGGACTACCGCGGCCCGCTGCTCATCCACGCCGCCCGGTGGGCCGCCGGCGACCCTCCCGTCGGCCGGTCGGACGGCCCGGCATACGGCGCCCTGCTCGGCGTCGTCGAACTGGTGGACTGTATCGTGAACGGTCGAGCAGGCGGCGACCCCGACGAGGTCGGATACGTCTGGGTATTGGCCAACCCCCGGACTTTCACCTCCCCCGTCCCCTACGGCGGGCGGATGGGGCTGTTCCTGGTCGCAGACGCGGTCGTCGCCGGGGTGCTCGCGGGGCTCGCCCCCCCGCGGCCGCTTCCGGCCGCCTTCAAAACCGTTCACCACGAAGGCCGCCGAGCAACTCCCCCCGCCAATCCGCCGGCTGACCGCCCCGCACTCACAACAGGGAACGGCGATGGCTCAGGCGGCGGACATGGAGAGTCGCATGCGCACGGTGCTCCATCACGCCTGCGAGGCGGTCTTACACGCGGATCGAGGGTGCCGCTTTCTAGAGAGGGTTGACCGTCGTCGGCCGCGCTGGCCGTCGCTGCGGGGGTTCATGCTCGCCGCGCTGCACGAATCCGGGGGGGATGACAACGCCGCCGGCCGATTCGAGAGACTCCCCGGGACGGAGCAAGACCGGCTGTTGCGATATTACGAGAGGGCTTACCAACCTTGTAAGGGCCTGGCGATCTACACGCCCAAGAGGCCGCGGGGGTGCAGAGGGGAGTAGCGGCCAGCCCCAGGATGGGCGCCTGCGGCAGGGCCCTGAATCATGCGGGGGCTCTGTCTTGTCTGACGCGCGGATGAGCAATAGGCCGACGGCGACAGGCGTCGGTTTCTCGGGGCAGGCGCCTTGCTGCCGAGGACGCGATGGGCAGTAATCGGTTGTGTGGGAGCGAAGACGATGACAGGTCCACGGCCGACTCGATGTCAACGATGCTCAAGCGCTCGCCTCGCCCGCGTTCTCGCGCATTGTTCGGACATGTGCAGCGTGGACCTTGCGGGCCGTCATCTGCACGGCTACGTCCCCCGCGACCTGGGAATCGGCGGCGGGGACGACGTACAACTCGACTACTGCCTCGACTGCGGCCAGATCCAGGGGAGGTTCCCTCTGCCGAAGGCGACGATGGAGGAGCCGCCGGGGGACTGACTTACCATTCTGACCACAAGCGCCGAATTAATCCCGGCCCGAGCCGCGAACGTCCCCACACCGCGAAAGGGGTCCGTCCCGTGAGCAAGAAGGCATCCGCCACCACGGCGGAGCGGCTCCGCGCAGAGCTGGTGCAGCTGGACCGGGACATCCAGGGCGTGCGGGGGACTCTTCAGTCGATGCGCGTCCGCCGAACCCGCATAAGACGCATAAGGTTCTCGCTGTCAAGAGAAAATATTTTCCCCGGCCACGGGGTTCGGCGTTTCTTTGACGCCTTTGCTCCGGGGTCATGGCGGCGGCGGCGAAGGCCATCGGTCGGCGACCCGACTTGTCTATCCTGGGCAGGCGCGGCGTCCGGCCCCGAAGGCCGAAGACGAGCCGCACCCAACACGCATTCGGACTCCGGCGGCCCCGCTCCGCGGAGCAAGGCGGCTGTGCCAGGGGACAAGCCCCGGCCGGTCCCGATACGCGTTCGTTCCCCGAGGCGTGGCCAGTCGAAAAACGGCGGTCTCATCTCCGACAAGGGAGAGGCCAGTTAGGCAGGGCTTCACGGCGGGGACGGGTCGTCAGGCGACTTCTCCTTCTTTGGGGGCCGGCGATCCGGAGGGGGTCGGGAGGACGTTGGGATGGCACCTCGGCGCCAAGCCCGCACTACTTGAGACGGCCTCACGCCGATCTCGTTACGTTCCCCGACCCGCCTTCGGGCCGCGGCCGGACCACCGCGGTCGATTCGGAAAGCGGGCGCGGCCGGCGTCCCTTCCAACCGTCAGGCTGCCGGGGCTGCGGCCGAGGACGCCCCATCGCGGACTCGCGGTCCAGTGACATAAGGGTGTCATCGCTGCGGCTGGCCCCTTCGGCGCCCGTTGGGCCTCGGCTCGCCGGCCGCCCCGCGGCCTCAGTGTCTCACGAAACGCTGGATGTCAAAGACCTCCTTGGTATGCAGCATGTGGTAGAAGGCCCGGCCCAGCTTGTGGGCCAACGCCGACAACGCCTTGGGCTTGCCCAGCCGGGAGGCCAGCCGCTCCAGCAGGCCGCCGATGCGTTCGTCCTTCTGGGCGCCGAGGACGGCCGCCTCGCTGAAGGCCCACTTCAGCCAGGCGTTGCCCGCCTTGCGGTTGCCCACGCCGACGCGCTTGCCGGCCGACTCCTGCACGGCGCCGCACAGCCGTGCGTAGGAGCAGAACTGCTGGCGCGCGTCGAAACGTTCGACCGTGTCGATCTCCAGCAGGATGGTCAGCGACAGCACCGGCCCGACGCCCGGCGTGGTTTGCAGGACGGCCAGCTCGGTGGGGTAGTGCCGCTGGGCGGCCTCCTCGATCTCGGCTTCGAGGCGGCGGATGGTCGTGTCGAGCGGTTCGATCAAGGCCAGGTGAGTCTCGACGCGTCGGCGGACGAAGGGGTCGGCGATATCCTGTGCGACGGCGGCGCGTTTGGACTTGTACTTGACGTCGCTGGAGACGGGCGGGAGGTTGGCCTGTCGTCGGGCGGTGTGGACGTGTCCGTACAGCTCGGCGCGCTGGCGGACGAGGCGGAGACGGGCGCGGAGGAGATCGCGGAGTCCTCTTCTCTCTTTGGGGTAGGCGTAGGCGAGGGGGAAGGCGCCTCCCTTGAGCAGTCGGGCGATGGCCTCGGCGTCGTGGCGGTCGCACTTGGTCTTGCTGCCGTGGACGGCTTTCATGGCCCAGGCATGTCCCAGGGCGAAGAGGAGGTCGTGGTCGCGGCAGAGGTCGGCCAGCCAGTACCAGCAGTGCATGAACTCGCAGCCGACGACGATCCCGTCGCGGAAGGGCTGTACGGCGCGGAGGAAGGGTTCCGGGGCGGCGGTCAGGTTGCGTGCGAAGCGGCTCTGGCCGTCGCGGTCGAGGACAACGAGGAAGAGGGCCTGGCGTGCAGGTCCACGCCGGCATAGAATCGGACATCGGCGGGGGTTGGAAGTAGCGCATGAAGGCCTCCGGTTGAGGGTGTGGTGCGAGGGGAGGCGGCTGGTCGCCCCCTCCATCATCGCAGGCGAGAGCCTTCATGAGTATCCGACCTGCGCGCCCGGCTGAGCGCGGCGCGGCGCGGGAGAGGACGGAAGCGGCCGACTCCGCCCCCGACGAGAACCGGGACGTGGGAGGCGAGGGCTGATGCGCCCCGGCCGCCAGCGCCGCTGACCACTTCGTAGCGTCTTCCGAAGCTTCTTCACGGACGAACGGATTCAGGGATGTCGCGGATGGGTCGAAAGGGTGTAGATCCGCGGCACTTTGACTTGTGGATCGACCGGGCCGTGCAGGAGCCGGCGGAGCTGGCGGACGTGCGGCGGCCCTTCCCCGCCGACGCGATGCTGGCCTACACGGTCAACTCGTGGGTGAACGACGCCCGGCACGACGACGTGCGGTGTTTGGAGCCGGTACTCTGCTACTCTGCTCCACCGGCGGGGTTTTGCTTGACAGGATCTTCAGCGGATGGTGAGTTAAGGTGGCGTGGGTGATGCGGTTGTGTACACAAGCCCATGCACCGGGTCGTGAACGGTTACCTAAAAGGAGGGTGCCAAGATGCGGGAATATCGGATGAAGGTTGCGCCCGATACAGTGGCCTATGCTGACGGGGAGAACCACAAGCTAGTAGTGGAGTTCGCCATCCCAGGAGCACCCACGGATACCATTGATGTGAAGATCCTGGAAGACAGCATCCACCTGACGGCGCCAGCAAGGGACATCGAGTATGTTGCAGCACTGGCTTTAGGTTGGCCGGTGAAACCTGACAAAGCCGAAGCGACCTACGAACACGGCCTGCTCCGAATCGAGGTGCCCTTGAAAGATCCGATGGAAGATGCTGTGAAGGTCGCCATCAAAGCAGGTGGCGCTGAAACCAAGACCAAAACAATCGCAGCTGAAGGGGCTCTGCCCGCGCCTGCGAGCGGCAGTGGCAAGCCACCGGCTGGCCAACCGCCCCAATCGCCATGAGCCACGCCGGTGCGCCCTCTACGTTGTTCTGGCGGCGTTTCTGGGCGAAATCAGTTCAGTAATTCGCCCCGCCGTGTCTCAAGGACGCCCGGCCTACCGCGGTCGGGCCACGTTGTGACTGACGCGGGGAGGGCGGTGGATCGGTGCGCGGGTCCGGCTGACCTACCCCCCGCGCACCGATCCACCGCTCCGGCGGTCCTGCCCCGCGTTCCTCCCCCGGCCGCCTGCACGAACTGACGCTGGGCCTGGCGAAGGAAGTGACCGCGTGGAAGGGCCGGGAAATCCCCCTGCCGGCCCTGGAACGACGCCGCTAACTGAACGCCATGGTGGGGTTGGACGCGGCCCGCGTGGCGCGGCAAGCTGCGGCCGAGCGGCTAGAGAGGAGGCGGCGCGAGCGCCGGCTCATGGGGCCGCCCCGAGGGCGTCAAGCAGCCCGCGGCGGCGGCGGAGGTCCCGGCCGGCCGGGTGCTCGCGCCGGAGACGGCCCTCACTTTCCGTCCACGATGAAGCGGAACGCCCCGTCGGGGTAGGCGTCCCACGCGCTGGTCGTGACCCCGTTCCGCGTGGAGCCGTTGAAGGCGGGCGGCGGTGCCAGGATCTCAACCCGGACCACGCCCGTCTCGCCCGTGTCCCTCCGCCGGGTCGGCGCGGCGGTCTCCCGCCGCGCCGACCCGGCGGAGGGACAGGGCAACGCCGAACCTCGAAGAGGTTGTGGGAATTCACAGTCCGCCGGCACTATAGGATCGGAGGACGGGTCCGCCGACACCGGCGCGATGAATCCCGGACAGTGCTTCGGGATCGACGGTTCGGCGCGTCAGCATTGGGCGAGCACCTCCGGCTTGAACAGCAGATCAGCGGGAACGGGTTCCAGATGGGCCAGGGCGTCGCGCATGTCCTTGAGCGCCCGCAGGAGAGCGTAGGTGTCGCGGGGCAGACGGACGCCGCGGACCTGATACAGGATGTGGCCGATTTCCAGATCGCGTACGTCCTTGCTCCGACCGTAGTCCGTCTCCAGCGGACGGAGGTGTGGCCACAGTTCCTCGATCAGGACGGCCCGCAGTTCCTCGAGGAAGCCGAACAGCACCCCGACCTGTCCTTGCCAGATGCGCCGTTGAAGGGCCGCGCGGTCGCCTCGAACCGCCAGCAGGGCGGAATGGACGTACTCTGCGCCCTCGAACTCGTCCGCCGTCCCGTCCGACTAGCGGGCGCGGCCGTACGGCCGTTCCAGCCGCGCCGCTGGCCCAACTCTTCCAGGGCACCGGCCGGAATCTCGCAACAAGTCCTCCTCCAAGGCGGCCAAGACACGGGCTACTTCCGGGTCAGCCCCGGCCAGCTCCACGCCCACGGCTACGGCCAGCTTGCGATGCAGCCGCAGCATGCGGGCGTCCCGCAAGAGGTGCGACAGGTAGAGCATCATGTCCAGCCTATCGACTTCGCCGCGCCAACGGCGCACCGCCAATGTCACCTCCCCGGGCGGCAGAGCATCGGCCAGGGCACCACCAACTGCGGCGCAAAGCAGGCCGCGCTCGTGCGCCGGCCGAGGCCGACATGTCTGTTCGTACTCGACCAGGAAGGCTCGCCACGCCGCCCAGACGGCCGGGGTGAGGTCGTCGATCCAGAACACATGCCCGGTGAACTGCTCCGCGGCCGCCAGGGACCGCGCGTCCACACGGCCACGGTGATCCGCGATCGGCGCGAAACGCCGGTGCAGCAGCATAGCGGGATGGGCTGCCTCGGCCGCCGGTTCCTCTTGCAGTGTCAGCTCGCGCCACACCCAGAGGTCGTTATCGTGGACCCGCTCGGCCACGGCCTCGCGCAAGCCGGCCGGCGCCGGATTCGGCAGACCGAGGATCACATTGCGGCCGTCGCGGAGGTCGCGTTCGATGGCGTCCAGGAAACGCGACGGGCCAGGCAGGCGCCACCACAGCGCGTCCATGGTTTTACCCCGCCGTCACGACACGGCGAACCACCGCGTCGATCCCCCAGGTGGCCTCGGCCTCCTGCCGTACATACTGTAGGCGATCGGCCCAGCGGATCACGCGCGCGACCTGGCCGGCAGAAGCCGGCCCGTCCAACCGCAGGTGGGCCGTCATGTCCTCCTCGCTCATTGGCTCGTTCATCTCGGCCAGCAGGCGGAGGACCGGCCCCGCCTCCGGGATGATGCCGAAGCGGCGCACCCAGGTCTCCCCGCCTATCTCGCCGTCCAGTTCGTCCAGATGGGCCTCCCAACGCTCCAGCCGGCCTTTGTCCTTATCCTTGCAGCGCCGGCCGATTTCGTGCAGGAGCAGGCGTACATGCGGCTGCCGCAAGACGCTTGGGTCCTCCGGTAGGCAGTGCGTCAGTGCCAGGAGGACCGCGGAGAAGGTAAGAGCGTTCGGACGAAATGACAAAAATGGGCCTGTTTTTCAGCCTCCTCTTTCATTCTTTCCGAACGCTCTAAGCGAGCGGAGGCGCCAGGGCGCCGCTCAACGCGAAACCCTGGCGCCACCGTTTGTGGGACGGCGGCCCGTACACCTTGGTTTACGGCCGTTCAACCCGCATCGGAAGGACAACCCATGGTCCATTCAAGGATTGCATGATAGTTGACCAGTTCCCCTTGGAGAGACCTGGCTTGCCGGGCTCAATCCTGCAAGTGGAACGCTCGCCGCGTTCATCACACCCGAGAGGTGCGGTGACTCAAGGGGCTGGGTGGTTGGCGTCACTTGCCCCCTTGGCCTTCCGTAGTTGATTGTAGGTGCAAGACGGACAAATACAATACCTGAACACCGTTTATTTCCACATTCACACAACCTTGGGCCTCGGTTCGACTCCGGGGGCCGCTCTAACCCTCCACGAGCGTCCGAATCAGTTCCGGCCCTGTCCGCATTCGTTTCTGCTTCCCCAGCCTCAAGGAAGAATGTGTCGACCGCCTGATCTTCTTCGGCGAATCGTCTCTGCGTCAGGCCGTTCGCCAGTTCCTGGAGCACTATCACGCGGAACGCAACCACCCAGGCCTGGGCAATCGCCTGATCGACGCGGGCGCCGAGGTCGGGCGCCGGGCCGGTGCATGGTCGGGAACGCCTCGGCGGCCTCTTGCGCGACTACTACCGACGCGCCGCTTAACGCCGTGCCTTCACCCCGGGACTGCCGAGCCGCCTGGGGACCGGTCGAAGCGGAAGGGCCGGGGCAGGGCTTGCCGTGGTAGGATCGTGCCTTGAAGACGGCTTCCCCGCAGCACCGCTTCGGCCCGAATCATTCGCCTACACCACACGGAAATACACATGTGGCATCCGGATAGCCTTTGTTCGAGTATTTTGACCGTAGGCCATCTCGATTCGTCACCGGCGACAAAAAAAGCCGACACGGTGGAACGCCCTGAGGCATTCGGCCGTGTCGGCTTACTCTTCAACGGACCCCCCGCGTCGGCGGGTTGTCCTTCAATTAGTCATCCGATGATTTCGGGGTAGAGTTTAAACGCTTGCGCTTGGGAAAATAAGTGAACAGTCACTCAGAGTCTGTCCGATAAGGGCTAATTAGCCCGCCAAGCGGTAGTGAAACTCCGCTTCATCGGCCGTCGGGCGCAATCGGTTGAGCATCAGATGAATCATCGCCGTATGAATCATGGCCTCGCACGACAGCGTCGTCCGCTCCCGGTCCACCGTGAGCCGCCGGCAGCGGCCCAGCCAGGCGAAGGTCCGTTCCACCGTCCAACGCTTCGGCAGCGACACGAAGCCCTTGACGCCCTCGGGGCGGCGCACGACCTCCAGGTCGTAGGGGGCGTACTCGTCCAGCCGGCCGTACGGCGCGTGGTTGTGGTACTTCTGGTCCGCCCACACCAGCCGCAGACGCGGGAACGAGTCCCGGGGCAGCTGCCCCAGCACGTCCGGGGCCGGCCGGCCGTCGTCCACGCCCGCCGATGTCACGGTCACGGCCGGCAACGAACCCAGCGTATCCACGACGATGTGGCGTTTGCGGCCCTTGACCTTCTTGTGCGCGTCCACGCCGCGGGCCTCCCCGCCCTCCGTGGCCCGCACCAACTGGCTGTCGATGCTGCCCGCGCCGGGCGTCGCCTTGCGGCCCTCGGCCCTGCGGACCTTCTCCCGCAGGGCGTCGTGGATCGTGGCCGTCGTGCCGTCACGCCGCCAGCGGCCGAAGTACTCCCAGACCGTACTCTTGGGCGGGTAGTCCTTGGGCAGGCAGCGCCACTGGCAGCCCGTCCGGTTGAGGAAGAAGATGGCGTCCAGCACGTCGCGCATCGACGTCTTGCGCGGCCGGCCTCCCGAGGTCCCCGGGGATCAAAGGCTCGATCAGCGCCCACTGCTCGTCGGTCAGGTCGCTGGGGTATCGTTGGGTTCGCATACCCCATTCTATGCAGCTGACCGGACCTTATCGGACAGACTCTCAGAGCGGGAGATGGGCCAGGCACCTTGACTTTCCAGTATTAAGATATATAACAGACAATTTACAACTCATTTATCGGAGGAAAGACATGGCCAGAGCCGACGAACTCCAGAGACTTGACGAGTTTACCGCACTTCTGGACGACGTGCAGGAGACGCTGCCGAAGTGGACCGACATGCCTTACGCCCTTTTCGCCGCATCAGCGAAGGTTTGTGAAGGGCTGCATGAATGGGCTGTCAAGAAGCGGGCCGAGGGGACGCACACGTGCGGCCCGGAGCCGACGCCGCCGCCGGAGCCCAGAAACGCCCCGGAACGGAAGCCGGACAAGGAGTGGGAGTGGCCCGGATTGGAACGCCCGACCGAACGCGAGGGGAGAATTGTTTCCGATACCGACCAAAACGCGACTGAGCCCCTGGTACCCGCGCTGGAAACGTGGCACGATCCGAAACCGCGAACGATTGCAAACCCGGATTTCTGAAAAGACGGCTCGAGCCGGTGGCCATCCGAAAAACGACGCCCGGTATGGGGTCGGGTCGCAAATAGCAATCCGGTCATTAGCCCTTCTCTTCAAAACGGCCGACGCCGCTGAACCGGCGAACCCACCTTGGGGCTGTCACCCTGCCTCGCAAGCCAACGTACGCGGCGGGGCGGGGCCGTGCAACGGCGCGGAGGCTGGCGGAAACGCATTTGGGCGCGGCGGCCGTAAAACCCGCCCGCCGTTGGCACCAGGACAGACGGGGGAATGGTTCCCGCAAGGATCAAGGACTCGCCCGCGCCGACGGAAATACGGGAAGACGATCCGATGACGACAACATGGCCGGACCCGCCCACAAGGACCGATCTCGACGGCGCCGCCGGGTTGCGCATCCTGATCGCCGAGGACGTAGCGGACTGTGCGAACAGCACGGCCGCGCTGCTCCGCATGCACGGGCACAGGGTCAAGGTGGCCCGGAGCGGCCCGGCCGCGCTGGAACTGGCGGAGGCTCACCGGCCCGACGTGCTGTTCCTTGACATCGGCCTGCCGGGCATGAGCGGCTACGAGGTAGCGGAACGCCTGAAGGGGCGGCGTTGGCGGAAAAAGCCGCTTATCGTCGCCTTGACCGGGTACGCCCGGGAGGCCGACCGCCTTGGCTCGGCGGAGGCGGGCATCGACCTGTACCTGGTCAAGCCGGTGAAACCCGAACAGCTGCGGGCGCTGCTGACCAGGTTCCAGAGGGTCGTCGGCCCCGCCGACGACCCAGCGGAAGGCGCCTGAAGGCAAATGCAGGGGCGGGCGGGGTGCAAGAGGGATCGGCGGGGTCAGCAAGGGGCGGGGTGGTCAAGGACTGTTTCTTCCAAATCACCAAGTTTGAGGTGCAAGAGGGATCGGCGGGGTCAGCAAGGGGCGGGGAGGCGGTTTCCGCGTCCGGCCCATCGTCGGAGGCTGCCGGAGCCGCCTCCGATCAGTTCCCGGTGCGGCCCGCGAACTCCTCCAGCAGCCGCCTCAGTTCGGCCGGGTCGTGGGGCTTGGTCAGGTGGGCCGCGAAGCCCTCATCCATCGACCGCCTCACGTCCACGCCGCGGCCGTAGCCGGTCGTGGCCACGACCACGGCGTCGGCCAGCCCCGGCCACTTGCGCAGTTCGCGGGCGGTCATCCAGCCGTCCATGCCCGGCATCCCGATGTCCATCAGCACCACGTCGGGCAGGGAGGCGGCCGCCGCCTCCAGGGCCTCCGGGCCGGTCGGGGCGCTGTCGCCAGCGTAGCCTCACACGCCCAGCAGGATGCACAGGGACTCGCGGGCGTCCTCGTCGTCCTCGACGACGAGGACGTGGAGCGGGCGCGACGGCGACGAATCGGCCATAAGCGGATCCTTTCGGAGAACGCGGCGGGGGAGTCGATGGGATGGTCAGATTAGTTAGGCGCAGTCCCGGCCGGGAACGTGCGAAAGGAAGGTGGCCACCCGGACTGTACTATCAGCCTATGAGAATCGGCTAAGTCTGCAAGGGGCAGGGGGGGTTTCCTTGCGTGGGGGTGCGAGGTCGGCAGGCCGGCACCCGAGTCGCCTACCGCGCTTCGCCGTCTCAATGGATCGGGCGGCCCTGTGGGCAGGCAAACCATTTCCGATTGTGGAACCATTCGCCGGGGCGCACGTCCAACCTGTACCCGCGGTCGGAACGCCGGCCCCCGGAGCGGATGCACGGGGCAGGCCGGTCACGCCTTTCCGTCGCCACTCCCACGCCGCCGCCTCGTCAGCAGCCCACCCCGTGGACGGCACCCGTTCAAGAACCGCCTCCCTTACCCCGAAGGATTCGACGTGACAAACGCCGCCGCGGGCGCGCCCTGCGCGTCCTGCTCGTCGAGGACTGCCCCGAGCTGCTGGAACTGCTCCGCGTCCTGGTGGGTTCGTGGGGCCATCCCGTCGCCGCGGCGAAGGACGGCCCCGCCGCCCTGGACGCCGCCGCCGCCTTCCGGCCCGACCTGGTCCTCACGGACATCGACCTCCCCGGTGCCGACGGCTACGACACGGCCCGGCGCGTCCGGCGGCTCTCCGGCCTCGCCCGCACCGTGTTCGTGGCGCTTACCGGGCGCGGGCGCGACTGCGACCGGGAGCGCTCGAAACGGGAGGGGTTCCTCTTCCACCTCGTCAAGCCCTTCGACCCGTCCGGCCTGCGGGAGCTGCTGGCGGCCGCCGGGCCAGGCCGGCGCACCGAGGCCACTCCGGCACAGGGCGGCAGGTGAAGTCCTTGACGCCTTCCACCGCGCCGGATAATCGGACCTGGCCGCCGGCCGATCCGCGTGCCGGCACTTGCGGCTTGCCGAAGTTCCCGTGCGGTGGCCGCCTCACCGGAGCAGGCTGTCCCTGTAGCTCTTAGTCAACGCTCCTGCGCTCGCGAGGGCCACAGGACGCCGGGAAGTGGTGATCGGCATCGAATTCAGGACCACCCTCGGCATCGAATCCAGGACCACCGTAGCACAACCCTTGCAGCTGGCGGCAAATTCAGCTCCGCCGGCCGCAAGGAGGAAGGATGCGTACGGTGGACGACTTCGCGGCCATCCGGCGGGCGCACCGCGACGGCCAAAGCATTCGGGAGATCGCCAGGAAGCTCGGCGTCGGACGGGACACCGTCCGCAAAGCCCTCAACCACCCCGAACCGCAGCCCTACACCCTGGGCCGGCCCCCGCCTTCGGGCCGTTCCGTGAGGTCGTCGACGCCATCCTCGACGCCGACGAGCAGGCCCCGCCCAAACAACGTCACACCGCCTGCAAGTCTTCCGCCGCCTCCGCGACGAGTACGCCTACGCCGGCGGTTACGATCAGGTTCGCCGCTACCTGAAGCCCGGCGGCTCGACCACCGCGAGACATTCATCCCGCTGGCCCATACCCCCGGCCAGCGGCTGGAGGCCGATTTCGGTCATATCCACGTCGATTTTCCCGATGGCCGTCGCCTGGTGCCCGTGATGGTCGCGGCTGGGCGTATTCCAATTACTCGTTTGCCTCAGCCATGCCCACGGAGCGGACCGAGGCTGTACTCGCCGGCATGGTGGCGGCGTTCGAGTTTTTTGGTTGCGTGCCTCGCGAGGTCTGGTGGGACAACCCCAAGACCGTGGTCGGCCAGATCTTCAAGGGCCGCGAGCGTCGCGCCCAACGAGTACTACGCGGCCTTGGCCAGTCACTACACCTTCGCCCCCAAGTTCTGCATGCCGGCCCGCGGCAACGAGAAGCCGCGGGCCGAAGACGCGTGTGCGGGTCTGCAACAGCAGTGGGCCACGCCGGTGCCGCGCTTCGCCGACCTGGACGAGCTCAATGCCTACCTGCGGCAACGCTGTGTCGGGGAACTCCAACGCACGGTCGCCGGCTACACCGAGTCGATCGGCCAACGTTTCGCACACGACCAGGCCAGGCGCGCTGCCGTTGCCGGCGCATCGATTCGATGCCTGCGTGACGCAGCCGGCGGAGGTGGACAAGTACCAGACGGTGCGGTTCGATCGCAATCGCTACAGCGTGCCGCGTCGCTGGGCGTTCCGGACCGTGACCGTGAAGGGCTACATCGACCGCGTCGAGATCGTGGCCGCGGCCAGGTGGTGGCCCGCCACGCCCGCAGTTATGGCCGCGAACAGTTGTGCTCGACCCGCTGCACTATCTGGTGACGCTGGAACGACGGCCGGCGGCGCTGGACCACGCCCCGGTCTGCGCGACTGGCAGTTGCCCCGAGTCGTTCACGAGTGCGTCGCGACCTGGAAACGCGGCACGGCCCACCGTCTGGCGGACGGCACTTCATGCGCGTGCTGCAACTGCTGGGCGAGCATCCGCTGGCGCGGATCGAGCAGGCGGTCGAGACCTGCCGCGTCCGCGGCACCCCGGACGCCGCCGCGGTCGCCGAACGGCGGAGCGACTGCCCGTTCCGACGCGGCCTCGGCGTTTGATGACGGGGCAAGACACCGGAGGCCGACCGCTCTTAGGTCTTCACGTTCCGGCCCGATTTGGGTTGCTTCAACCGACTTCTTTCCCAGACAAAAAGGAGACGATGCCGATGACCAATCACGCCATGCTGCTGCGGGCCAATCTCAAGCAGCTCAAGTTGCCCACGATGCGCGCCGAGTTCGACGAAACTGGCTCGCGAGGCGGCGGACGCCGAACGAGGACTACGAGCAGTACCTGCTGCGGCTGACCGAACTGGAGGTCGCCGCCCGCGCCAGCAACGCGGTGCCGGCACGGATCGCAGGCCGCTGGCTTCCCCGTGGCCAAGGACTTCGACACCTTCGACTTCACCGCCGTGCCGTCACTGAGCAAGCCCAAGGTGCTGGAGTTGGCCCGCGGCGAGTGGATCGAGCAACGGACGAACACTTGCTTCATCGGCAGCCCGGGGACCGGCAAAACGCACCTGGCCATCGCGCTGGGACTGGCAGCCTGTCGGCAGGGCAAGCGTGTCCGCTTCGCACGGCGGCGACGCTGGTGACGCGGCTGGAGGAGGCGCAGAAGCAGTACCAACTCGACCGCGTGCTGGCCCAGCTCGACCGCGTCGACCTGTTGATCTGCGACGAACTGGGCTACCTGTCGTTCAGCCGCGCCGGCGCTGAACTGCTGTTCCAGGTGTTCGCCGACCGCTACGAGAGGCCGCAGCCTGTTGGTGACGAGCAACCTGGCTTTCAGCGAGTGGAGTCAGGTCTTCCAGGGCGAGCGGATGACCGCAGCGCTGCTGGACCGACTGACGCACCGTTGCCAGATTTTCGAGATGAATGGCGAAAGCTTCCGCTTCCGGGAGTCGATGAAAGGAAAGAAGGACAAGGACTCCAAGAAGGGCAAGTAACACCTCCTCCACCCGGCGCGGTGGTCCTGGATTCGATGCCGAGGGTGGTCCTGAATTCGATGCCGATCACCAGCCCCCGCTGCGGCGCCAGCCGCTACCCGCTGGACGACCGCCTGGGCGTGGCCGGCTTCGTCAGCCCGCACGCCCGCAAGCTGCTCACCCTGGCCGGTGCCAGCTGGTCCTTCGCCGCCGCCGCCGCCCACCTGACCGAGTTCTGCGGCCTGCGCACCTGCGACCAGACCATCCGCGCCGTCTGCTTCGAGGAGGCCGGCCTCGTGGCCGACTGGCTGCACGGCGACCCGGCCGCCGGCGCGGCCTTCGCAGCGGCCTCCGGCGATATCGAGTTGCAGACCGACGGCACGATGGTCAACACCTGGGAGGGCTGGCGCGAGATGCGCCTGGGCGTCTTCGCCCGGAGGGAGCGGGGCCGGCCGGCGACGGCCGCCGAGTGGGACACGCGCCGGCTGCCGCCGCCTTCCGCGCGGGTGCTGTTCGCGGGGGTCGAGACGGCCGAGCACTTCGGGCCGCGCACCCGCCGCTGGGCGTCCCGGTTGGGCATCCGGGACGCCGCCGAAATCACGGTGCTGGCCGACGGCGCCGACTGGATTCGCAACCAGACGCGACGGCAGTTGCCGGGGGCGGCGCAGCTGTTGGACATCTTCCACGCCTCAGAGCACCTGGCGGACTGCGCCAAGGCCCTGTACGGCGAGGGGTCGGCCCGGGCGAGGGCTTGGGTGGACGCGGGGCGCGGCGCTGCTGCGGGAGGGGTCGGCCGGGGTGCAGGCGCACCTGGCGGCGGCCCGGGCCGAGGCGCGGTCGGGGGCGAAGCGGTCGGCGCTTTCGGACGCGGCCGGCTACTTCGGGCGGCGGGCCGAACTGTTGGGCTACGCGGGGCGTCTGGCGGCGGGGCAGTCGATCGGCAGCGGCCTGGTGGAGGGGGCGTGCAAGCAGGTGATCAGCCGCCGCATGAAGCAGACGGGGGCGCGCTGGCGGGTGCGGCGGGCCAACCGCATGGCGACTCTGTGTTGCACCTTCCACGGCGATCCCTGGGACGCCTACTGGCGGCGCCGCCTCAACTGACTCCCGGAATCGGCGCACGCACTCGTCAGGGTATGCGGGGAGCCATTTAGCTTGCATTCAGCCCTCTACCCTCATAGAATAGACCCTTGCACACAGGCCGGATGGCCTTCTTTTCTTATCTGGCCGTCAGTCCAGCCGGGCTGTCAGTCACCTAGCCAATCAAACCATCCGAAGCACGGAGGCGTCTTGTCGATGCCGTGAGCGGCATCGGCACGCAGAAAGGTGAAGCCATGATTGAGGACCACCACAGCACGCTGTCTCCGCAGGAAAGGGAAGGGCGATTCGACTTGCTGGCGGCGGCATCGAAGGAGTACGCCCTCTTCCTGGTCGAGCCGGGCGGCAGGCTGATCTGCTGGAACCCCGGTGCGGAGCGACTGTTTGGCTACCGGGTTGACGAGATCATGGGGCAGCACTTCTCCCGCTTCTTCTCGCCCGAAGACATTCGCAACGGCCAGCCCGAACACGAACTCAAGACCGCCTCCGACACGGGCCGGTCGGACAGCGTTCGCTGGCAGGTGCGGAAGGACGGGACAAGGTTCTGGTGTCAGTCCGTCGTGACGCCCCTGCTGGACGAGACGAAGCAAGCCCGGTCGTTCGCCAGGGTGATGCACGATCTCACCGAGAGCCAGGCGACGGAGGCCCAGCGGCAGCGGGCGGACGGCCTCGCCGAAGCCAACCGCAACAAGGAAGAGTTCATGGCCCTGCTGTCGCACGAACTCCGCAGGGGGTATTCGCCAATTCACCGAAGTATTCGTGGTCCTCGTTGTAGCCGCCCTCGCCCTGGTAGACCGACTTCACACTTTCAACGAACTCGATGGCCTGTATCCACTTGACCATTTTGAAGCCAAGCTGGTTCTCGACCCGCAACCGCAGCGGCGCACCGTGCAGATCATTCAGCGGCTCGAAGTTCATTTCGTAGGCGAGGAGGGTCTGCGGGCGCATGGCGTTCTGCACCGACAGGCTGTCGTAGAACTGACCGCCTTCCGCTCCTTCGCCAAAGGAGTAGAACACCACCGCTCGCACTCCCGGCTTTGGTCGGACCAACTTGACTAATTCTGCCAGCGGCAGTCCGCCCCAGGCGGCAACGCCCGACCACCCCTGAATGCAATGGTGCAGCGTGATCTGTGTCTTCACTCCCAGCGCCTGAAGATCGTCCAGCGATAGCTCGACCGGGTTCTCCACCAGGCCGTACACTTTGAGCCGGTAGTCCTTGAACTCGTTAGCGGCCAGCACCTTCCACTCCTCGCAGGTAGGCATCTTGCCGTTGGCCCAAAAGAATGGCGAAATGTCCTCCCGGCGAAATTCGGCTACCGGCTCAGGGCGGTCGAGAACGAATCTCATGACGGGCGTGACGATTGCCTTCGCAATGTGCTGAACAGCCCTTAGGTGTCGCCACGCCAGCCAGTTCGCCAGAGCGTTCACCGCAACCACGACCCCGATTCCCACGAGGCCAAGAGTAAGGCCCATCAGGGTAGCCTTGTTCTGGCCCACGACGATGTGGTTCATGTTCCCAGCGAATCCGGTCAGCGACACCATTGCCACATGAACGACGAGGAAGATGACAAAAGCGCACATGATGAGAAAGTGGATCGAGCGGCCAATCTGCCGGTTGCCGGGCAGATGCGGATACCACTTGAATCGGTTCGTAAAGGCCGGCGACATCGAGGGGCCGGTCAGGATAGCCAGGGGTGCCAGGACGAACACCACTCCGAAGTAGGAGAGTTGCTGGAGCGGGTTGTAGCTGTGGAAGGTGTCCGGTTCCGGGGGAAGGTGAAAGGTGACGTAGTGGACGAAGTAGGCCCAAGCGTCGGGTAGGACTTGCCAGGAGGCCGGCACGAGTCGCCGCCACTGGCCGGTGCCGAACAGAAGGACGACGTAGACGATGCCGTTGGCGAGCCAGAACAACACGCTGAGGAAGTGCCAGTGCCGGGCCATGCCGATGGTGTGCCGGGAGCCCGGCAGACCGATCCAGGGCGAGAGGTAGCGGGAATCGTCCTTGGCCGTCCACACCCGGTCCTGGGGCACTTCGATGGGCGTGAGACGAAGCCACTCCGTCCCAGGGGTGCAGTGGACGTTCCAGTACAGTCGAGGATGGTCTATAAGGATTTGCAGCCAGCTGCGGACCAGCAGGATGAGGAAAAGGAAGTTGACGTAGTGGGTGACTCGCAGCCAGGCCGGGAAGCCCTGGGACGGCGCTGCGTCGAGAGCGGGCTGGGGCACGGGCGGCACGGCGGGCAGCCCGACCGTGGCCCACTGAAGGTAGGCTGCGGCAACCAGGACCACGAGCGGGGATACGAATAGCAGAAGCGGCGTAAGTCGGATACGCATGGTGATCTTTCAGCTACGACCAGGCGAGGCACCGAACACGGGAGGGGCGGAAAGCGGGACGTTCAGTCCGTTGTACGGGTTTACGGAAATCACGACTGTCTGCCGCCGGCTCACCAAAGTCCGCCAGGAACAAGGTGGAAACGTACGCGTGCGGTACGCAGTATGCTCTTTCCCCCTCCGGCCTGCCGCCCGGGCTAAAGCCCAAGAAAGGAGCGGCCCGTGGCCGAATTAACTGTCCAGGTGCCCCCAATTCCTGTCGCCGAATCGACCGTGCTGCCGGTTGCTGACCCAGTCGCGGCGTTGCCGCCCCGTGGGACGGCCCCTGGCCGCGTGTCGTTGGCCGTGTGGTTGGTGAATCTGATCGCGGTCGTCGTGCCGTTCCTGGGCCTGGTTGCGGCCGTCCTTTTCCTCTGGGGTTGGGGCTTCCGCTGGGTCGATCTGAGCCTCCTGCTGGGCATGTACTTCTTGACCGCCCTCGGCATCACCGTGGGCTTCCACCGCCTGTTCACCCACCGCTCCTTCCAGGCCAACAGAGTTGTCCAGGTCGCCCTCGGCGTCCTCGGCTCGATGGCCGTGGAGGGGCCGCTGCTGTTCTGGGTGGCGCTGCACCGCCGGCACCACCAGCACAGCGACGCGGCCGGCGACCCCCACTCGCCGCACACCGAAGGCAAGGGCGTCCTTGGGTTGCTGCGCGGCTTGTGGCACGCGCACGTCGGCTGGGTCTTCGCACCCGAGCCGCCGGACCTGTACCGCTACGTCAAAGACCTCCAGCAGAGCCGCCTGCTGCGCGTGGTGAGCGCGCTGTTCCTGGTGTGGGTGGCGGCGGGGTTGCTGATCCCGGCCGCCGTGGGCGGCCTTGTGAGCGGGACGTGGATGGGCGCGTGGCTGGGCTTGGTTTGGGGCGGTCTGGTACGGATCTTCTTCGTCCATCACGTGACCTGGAGCGTCAACTCGATCTGCCATCTATGGGGCCGGCGGCCCTACCGCACGGGCGATCAGAGCCGCAACAACTACCTTTTCGGGGTGCTGGCCTTGGGGGAGGGCTGGCACAACACCCACCACGCCTTCCCGACCTCGGCGCGCCACGGCCTGCGCTGGTGGCAGCCCGATGTCAGCTACTGGGTCATCCGCCTCCTCTGGCTGGTGGGCCTGGCCCGGAACGTGAAGTTGCCGACTCGGGAGGCGCAGTCGCGGGAGCGAAGGAAGGGCCACAACGGGCCGGGGACGGCGACGCCGTCGCCGGGGTGAAGGTCGGGCCGAGGAACCGGGGAGCCTTTCCAGCGGGCGGCCGCCGCAGGGCCGTGGGTGGGGCCGCGCCGGCCTTGGTCGGCCGGCCAGGTAGGACGGTCGGGAACAGGCGGTGCCACCGGCGTGCAGATCGATGTCGAGATCGGCGGCGCAGAGGTGCGGGCGGCCTGGACACGCCGGCGCCGGCTGTGGCTGCCGAACGGAACGCCGGCGGCAGGTATGCGGCGGCCCGGCGGCCCGGCGGCGGCCGGGTCGCGCCTCGCCCCGGATGAAAACGACGAAACGGGAGTTCAGGGCGGACGAGCTTGCTCGGTGCCGACGCCGAAGGCGCTCGACTGGCCGTCCGGCGGCGGTAGAGTTGCAACCGGCTCGTTGATGTGTCCCGCCGGTGAATCGTCCGACGGGTGGATGCAACCCGCGGCGGGCAGGACCAGGACAGGGGGTAGCACTGGGGTGCCACCGGCTCGGCGCGATGGGAAGCCAAGAGGCGGGGAGTGCGGGACAGGCCGACAGGCGATTCCCCTCACCGGGAAGCCTGGCATCGAATGCGGCGGGTGCGACTGAGGGCGGCATGGAAACCATCAAGGACATCGCGCAGATTATCTTCTACCTGTCCTTCAGCATTTCAGGCCCGTTGGCGTTGTACGAGTACCTGAAGGCGAGGAGGACAGAGAGACAGGCTCAAGAGTTCAAGGTCTACAACGAACTCGACAACCGGCTTTTCGAGTACCAGAAACTCGCCCTCATGCACCCCGACCTCGACATCCTCGACCTGCCGGGCAAGACCCCTGCTTCGGGCGTGGACCGCAAGCACAAGCAGGAGTTGATCGCCCACGCCATCCTGTTCTCCCTGTTCGAGCGGGCCTACCTGATGTTCAAGAACCAGACCGCCTTGTTCAAGCACAAGCAGTGGTCGGGCTGGAAGCTGTTCCTCGACGACTTGTTGCACAGGGAAAGCGTTCAGGCTGCCTGGCAACGGAGCAAGCACACCTTCGACACGGATTTTCAGACGTTCATGGACCGCAAAATCCGTGAGGTCGCCGCCCCTGGTTCGCCGGGCCGATGAGGAGTCTCGTGGCGTCCGAAGAGCCGCAGTGGTTGGCCACAGGCCGCCTCTTGAGGAGGCGGGTGCCCGCCGGCCGCCGTTCCCGTGCGACGGGGTGACGCACGGAAGCCGGGGCCGACGGAGGTCATAGGTCTGAATCTGCCTGGGGCGACGAACCGCACGACGGCGATGAGGATGCAGACCCCAACGAAGGCGACGATGATGCTGCCGATCAGGGCGTACTCGGCGTTGACAAGCCGGCGGACCCCATCCACCTGCTCGCGCTGCTCGCCGCGCCCAGGCCCTCGGACGGGTCGCCCGTGCCGGCGGCGCAGGCGGCCTGGGCCGAGGGCGCGCCGCGGCGGGGCCGTGGCGGCGTTCGGTCAAGGCGCCGGCGCCCCGACCGTTTGGAACAGGTCGAGCAGCTTCGCCAGTTCCACGGGCTTGACGTAGTAGTGGTCGAACCCCGATTCCTGCTGACGGCGCCGATCCGCCTCACTCGGGGTGTCGCCCGTCAAGGCGCACACCATCACGCCGTTTGAACTCCGGCCTCTCCCGCAAGCGCTTTGCCACCTGATAGCCGTCCATCCCCGGCAGGCCGATGTCCAGCAGCACCACCTCGGGCCGGAATGCCGAGGCCATTTCCAGGGCCGTCGGCCCGGTGAGGGCCACTTGGACGTCGTGGTCGTACAGACGCAGTAACATGCTCAGGCTGTCGGCGTTATCGACGTTGTCTTCCACCACGAGGATGCGCATGGACCGTCCCGCGGATCGGCCCCGCTCCAGGACGGTGGTCGTCTCCTGCCCCGGCGCGGCGGACGCCGCCGGCAGCTTGACCGTGAACTCGCTGCCCTTGCCGATGCCGCCGCTCGACGCTTGCAGCCTGCCGTCTTGCATCTCCACCAGGTTGCGGGCCAGGGCCAGGCCGATGTCCAGCCCGCTGTAAGAACGGCCGAGGGAGCCGTCCACCTGCGTGAACAGGTCGAAGTTTTTCGGGAGCATGTCCGGGGCGACGCCGACGCCGCTGTCCCGCACCCGGATCACGGCCTCGTCCCCTTCCCGGCTGACGGCCGTCCGAACGAGTCCGCCCGTGTCAGCGTACTTCGCCGCGTTGTTGAGCAGGTTGACCACGACCTGCTCCAGCCGGGCCGGGTCCGCGCCGCCGAGATCCACGGCATCGGCCAAATCCTCGGTGAAGGTCGCCAGCCCACATTCCTCGGGCGGGTAAGTCGATACAAAGAGTGGTCGAACAGTGCGCACTCGTCATCTCCTGTGGTTGTTCCCTGCCCAATGGAAGGCCGGTGTTCACGTGCTGGACAGGCTCAAATCGGCCTCGCTCGCCAGTTCCCAAAGCAGCTGGGTCACTTCGGCGACCCGGAACGGCTTCTGGAACATGGCAGCCGCGCCCAACTCGCGCAGTCCCGGCTCGGTGTAACGGCCGAGGTCTCCGCTCATGAAACAGCAGCGAACCCGCGGGTTGACCTCCCGGAGCGCCGCCAGCGTCTGGGGACCGTCCCGACCCGGCATGCGCACGTCCAGCAGGACCACGTCGATGGCATCGCGGTGGCGCCGATACAGATCGAGCGCCTCGTGACCGTCGGCCACCAGCCACAGGGCGAACCCTCTTCGCTCCAATGCGACGCTCAGCACGGCGCGCACCGTCCGTTCATCATCGGCGACCAGAATGCCGTACGTCCGCGGACTTGCGAAGGAAGCGGCCAGCGAGGCCGCTAGCCGGCCTTGTCCCATCTCCTGAGGGGGATTCTTCGGGTCCCGTTCATTCACGTCCATGCCCTCCGGATAACGCGGTCTCCCGTTACTGCCAGAAAGACCGCCTTCGGAACCCGTGTCCCAGGAAAGCCAGCACCGCGAGGACGAGGAAGACGACGAAGACGACCTTCCCCCCCTCCCAGGCGTAGTCGGCCATGACTCCGAAGCCGAAAAAGGCGGCGATCAGGGCGACGACGAGAAGGGCGATCGCTAGCCGTAACAGGGTCACGTTCTTCTCCTTCAAAGGGGGTGCATTCCGCCGGGTTCGCCATTGCGGTTTCAGGGGCGGGGTTGCGGGTCTTGGGTTTTGTCCGTGGAGTCGGGGGCGTTTTCCTTCGCTTTTTTCCCGAGGCCTTCGACCTTGTTCTTGTCCTCCAGCATTACACGACGGGTGCCCCGGTGCCGTCCGCGGGGCTTGCCGGCGTGGCGCCGGCGCGGATGCGTTCCCACACCTCCAGGCGATGGACGGGGACGCCCGCATCGACCTCGAAGCCCAGCTTCACGATGCCGCCCCGGATGTCGAGCACCGTGACTTTGAGCAGGCGCTCGAAGCCGTCGGAGCCTCCGACCATCACCGCTTCCTTGTGCTTTCTCGACAGGACCAACATGGCTGAACCTCCCTTTTCAGGACGGATCGTCCGATCCCCGTTCGCTCCAGGCGTCCGCGGCCACGCTGCGGGCGAGCAGGAACACTTGAACCACGGCGCCGCTGGTGAGGGTTTGCACCACCGCACCGGCGGCCGTCTCCACTTCCACGGTCGCTTCGCGCACTTCCACGCCGGTAATTCTCTTGATCTCCTGCCGCAGCGAGTCGGAGGAGCTGTCGAAGAGCCGGCGATGATATTCCTGCACCTGAGCGGCCCCGTCCGGGGTTCTCGCCAGGACCTTCTCGGCCGCCGACAGGGCGCCGTGAAGGGTGATCACCAGCGTGTCTTCGTTCAAAATGACGTTCACCGATTCGGGCGTCTGGCCCGTGCGACGCTGCTCGAACACGCGCGCCGCCCGGCCGATCTGTTCCGCCCTGCTCGTTTCGGACTGACTCATCCGGTTGATCTGATTCATCCATCCGTTCCTGGCGGTCGCGGCCGTCCCACACCGCCGAAAGCGAAAAAAGCCGGCGCAGCGGAACAACACCAAGTGTTCCGCTGCGCCGGCTTACTTATTGACGGGCCTCCCGGCGGAGCCGGGTTGCCCTTCATCAAGTCATCCGACGACAGCCAATCAGCTTTTTCGGAACCGATTCAAAAAGTTACTTCGGCTCCCCACATAGTCGTATTGTACGGCCCTTGAGGGGGAACGCAAGTGAATTATCGCTGCGCTCTGGATATCATGATTCTCTGGACGCCAGGGCGTGGAAGACTCCCCTTCCGTCGCCTCGCGCGGACCACGGCCTTCGAGGTCGCGATGAAGACGCAAGGGGAAATCGAGGCGGCCGTCTGCGAAGGCGTCCGGCGCTTCGAGCAGGAATACATGGGTCGGGGGCCTAAAGACATTCACGCCCACCTGATCGGCGACCTGCTCGTGGTGCGCCTCAAGGGCGTTCTGACCGCGGCCGAGCAGCAGCTCGTCAAGGCGCTCCCGGCGGACAAAGGCAGGGCCTGCTCAAGCAGGTGCGGTCCCACCTGATCGAAACGGCCCGGCCGCTCATGGAGGCGATGGTCGAGGGGATCGCCGGCGTCAAGCCGCTGAGCCTGCACCACGACGTCAGCACCGTGACCGGCGAGGAGGTCATTCTGTTCACCCTGGCCGAATCGCCCCTCTTCCGCGAAACGAAGAAAAAATAGGTCGGGCGTGCGGTTGCAGGGCGGAAGCCTAAGCGCCCTGGGGCAGAGACCCCTGGGGCGTCTTGCGTCGCCTCAGGAGGCCGAATAAAATACTGCTATTAAGAGAGAATGCGGTTCTTTTTCGCGCCTGCTGGTGTAAGCTGCTTGATGGGGGGTTGAAGAGACTCAAGGCGCGGCAACGGGAGTCCATTGCTGACCTCCTTGCCTGACCGCCTCTCGTCAACCGTCTAACCGTTTTCGCGCCTCTTTGTCTTTTTGTAAGGAGCCATCTCATGAGTTCGTCTACAGTTCACCTGCCGCCCAAAGTGGAACAGAGCGGCAACGTCAGGGTCGTCACGTTCACCGCCGACGCGGTTCGTGACGTTGAAAACATGCTCGCCAGAGAACTTGAAAGTTGCACCGACGGGCTGGCGGGCAGCCATCTGCTGTTGGACTTCACCAACGTCGAGCGTCTTGGCAGCGTCGAGTTGGGAACGCTCATCGGGCTACACAAGCGGATGCAAGCCTCCGGAGGCCGCCTTACCCTGTTCAACCTGAATGCCGAGGTCTACGAGATCTTCACCGCAAGCCAGTTGCAGACGCTCTTGGGCATTTGCAGGGAGGGAAGTCCGAACCTTGCCGAGGGTAACACGGCCGTCGTCCAAGGTGACGAACGAGCCACCTGTTTCCAGCTGCGCTGAGGGCGGCCTGAACGTCGTCCGACCATGCGACGAAGTTGGATAGTGGCAAGAGGGCCGGGGCGACTGTCCGCGGCCCTCTTGCTTGCGCCGGCCGCTCAGACGGCGCAGTGACAGCCGTGGTCCTCGTTGTCATCCGTGACGAGTGCGCAGCGGCGGCTGGGAACCAGGGTCGCCGCTCGTTGCTCTTCCTTCCCCGGACAAAGGCTTCTGTCAAGCCCCTGCGTGCCCATGAAGGGTGGCCGCGCGTTCATAGGCGGGACGGACGCCAATCGACCTTGTTTGCTTGTTCCAGGAGCATCTGGGCGACTTCGGGCAACCGAAACGGCTTCGCGAGGACGGCAGACGCACCCAGACTGGGGAGTGCCCTCGTGGGCATAACCGCCGAGATCGCCGCTCATAAAACAACAGCGGACTTGAGCGTTCATCTCTTGGAGCCCGGCCAGCGTCCGCGAACCGTCTCAGCCTGGCATGCGCACGTCCAGCAAGACAACGTCGATGCTCACGCGGTGGCGCCGGTACAGTTCGAGCGCTTCCCGCCCGTCGGCCGCCAGCCACACGGCGAACCCTTGCAGCCGCATCCATCCGTACAACACGCCGCGCACCCCCGCGTCGTCGTCAACGACCAAGAGACCGGGTTCCCGTGGAATTGCGAAGGTGGTTTCGGGCAACGCCGGCAGCCCACCTTGTCCCACATTGTGAGCAATGAGATCCGCGGCTGGGGGCTCGATCATGGCACGAAGCTCCTGCTCCTACGCCCCGGAACGGCGACGACCGTTGTATGGCGCATCTGTCGCGCCGTGGTCGATTTGGACTTGTTTATCGGGCTCTCTCTGATAACTGGGACCGCCCCGTCCGCCTGAGCGCAAAAAAAGCCGACGTGGCCGAACACAGTACTGTGTTCGGCCACGTCGGCTTACTCGTCGATAGGTCCCCCGGGCACGGCCGGGTTACCCTTCATCAAGTCATCCGACGAACACAAATCTACTTTTTCGGAAACGACAGAAAGCCCATATCGGCTCTCTTCTTCGTATATTGTACGACTTTGGTCGGCGAAGGCAAATGAATTGTCGTCCCGAGGCCGGCCTTCAGTATCCTGGGTCGCCGGGAGCGGATGAGTTCCGTTGCGTCGCCGCGCGACGATCATGCAAGACGGTGCCCCTGCGTTGGCAGCCGTTCACCGCCACCACCCCTCCGCGGAGGGGTGATGAAGGCGAAAGTCGGGCTTCCTAGCCGTTCACCGGGATCCGCCTCCGCTTGAGCGCATCGGCCTTCGGTAGATGCACCGTGAGCACACCGTCTTTGAGGTCGGCCCGGATCTTCTCCGCGTCGATGTCGTCGGTTACCGAGAACGCGCGGTAGTAATCTCCGACGGCGTACTCTTTCAGCAGGAAATTCGGCTTCGTCCCCGGCGGCGTCGCCTTGCCCCGGACCTGCAATTCCCGGTTTTCAAGGCGGATGTCAACGTCCTCCCACCTCACACCCGGCAGATCGACGTATAGCAGCACGTCGTCATCCACCTCGGCAATGTCCGCCCGCGGCTCCCAGACGACCTCACGCGCGTTATCGGCCTTGCCGTTCTGGGCGCGGACTTCATTCGACGCGTTTTTCAGTTCACTGGTTTCCGTGTTCATGATCCTATCCCTTCCTGTGATTCTGATTTCCGGATCAGTTCTGCTTGACCTCAATGTGACGCGGCTTAGCCTTGGGGCTCTTCGGCATGTTGACACGGAGGCCGCCCAGCTCGAAGTGGGCCTCGACGCGGTCGGAATCGACCGGGATCGGCAGTGCAAGAGTGCGGCTGAAGGAACCGAAACCGCGTTCCTGGCGGCGCCAGGTCGTCTTGCCCACTTCCGCCGACTTGCGTTGGCCCTGCAGGGTCAGCCGGTTGCCGTCCGTAATGGTGATCTTGAGGTTCTCCAGGCTGACGCCGGGCAGTTCGGCCTCGAGGTAAATGTTCTCGTCGTCGTCCCAGACATTGACCGGCGGATATGCGGCAGGCACGCCGGAGGGGCTTGCTGGGCCGCGCCATCGAAGTAGTGTTGCAAGAGGCGGTTCATTTCGTCTTGGGCCCAATCGAACTCGTTCCAAATCTGCCCCAGAGGATGCCGGCGCCGGATGGACATATGCGAACCTCCTCGAAGCCGATCGACGAGCCATGCCGGAGTGGCACGACCGGTCGAGCGGAAGTGTTTGGTTGTTCCAGGTTTCCTGGGCCTTGACGCGCCAGGCGTACATGCGGCTGCCGCAAGACGCCTGGGTCTTCCGGTACGCAGTGCGCCAGTGCCAGGAGGACTGCGGAAAAGATATGCGAGCGGTGGCGTCAGGGCGCCGCTCAGGGCGAAGCCCTAGCGGCCGACATCGGCCGCGGAACACGTCGCCTTTTTGCTTTTTTGGAGATTCAATGGATAAGAAATTGTACGTGGGCAACCTGAGTTACACCGTCACTGACGGCGACCTGGAGCGCCTCTTCGAGTCGCACGGGAAGGTCCAGTCGGCGCAAGTCATGATGAACCGCGACACGGGCCGGTCGAAGGGCTTCGGCTTCGTGGAGATGGGCAGCGACCAGGAGGCCCAGGCCGCCATCGCGGCCCTCGGCGGCAAGGAAGTGGACGGACGCGCGCTAACTGTCAATGAAGCGCGGCCGACAACCGAACGCGGCGGCCGCCGCGGCGGATAGGCTGGCGGCCGTCGCGGTCCTTCCACGCCGCCTCTTCCTTCGCTAAGCGTATCTCTGCTGCCCCAGTCGCTTCACGCGCGCCACGATGCCTCGCAGGTCGATCCTACCCGGCCGGGACGCGCGGTGGAGTGTAGCCGATCAGCGGCGTGCGTGCGGGGGTCGACAGGCCGGCGCCGTAGTTGCCTACCGCGCGTCGCCGCCTCAGGAACCTGGCACCCGTCTGAGCAGGGAACCATTTCCGATCGTGGAACCAATCATCCGGGGCGCACGTCCAACCTGCACCCGCGGTCGGAACGCCGGCCCCCCGGAGCGGATGCACGGGGCAGGCCGGTCACGCCTTTCCGTCGCCACTCCCACGCCGCCGCCTCGTCAGCAGCCCACCCCGTGGACGGCGCCCCGTTCAAGAAACGCCGCCCTTACCCCGAAGGATTCGACATGACCAACGCCGCCGCGGGCGCATCTGCGCGTCCTACTCGTCGAGGACTGCCCCGAGCTGCTGGAAATGCTCCGCCTCCTGGTGGGTTCGTGGGGCCATCCCGTCGCCGCGGCGAAGGACGGCCCCGCCGCCCTGGACGCCGCCGCCGCCTTCCGGCCCGACCTGATCCTCACGGACATCGACCTCCCCGGCGCCGACGGCTACGACACGGCCCGGCGCGTCCGGCGGCTCTCCGGCCTCGCCCGCACCGTGTTCGTGGCGCTTACGGGCGCGGCGCGACTGCGACCGGGAGCGCTCGAAACGGGAGGGGTTCCTCTTCCACCTCGTCAAGCCCTTCGACCCGTCCGGCCTGCGGGAGCTGCTGGCGGCCGCCGGGCCAGGCCGGCGCACCGAGGCCACTCCGGCACAGGGCGGCAGGTGAAGTCCTTGACGCCTTCCACCGCGCCGGATAATCGGACCTGGCCGCCGGCCGATCCGCGTGCCGGCACTTGCGGCTTGCCGAAGTTCCCGTGCGGTGGCCGCCTCACCGGAGCAGGCTGTCCCTGCAGCTCTTAGCAGTACAGCGCGGCTTCAGATAACACATCTATGCCGCTCTTTCTTGTGGGATTTCGCCGCCTGCTCGTTCCGACGTTGGTGGTAACTGACGACCTCGCTGGCGTGTCGGAGATCCGGTACGCCGCGGCGACGGCGGAAGAGGATCCGGCAGCGGTGGTTGAGCGCCCGGCACACCTGCTCGGCCGTCAGCCGCGGGTTTTTCCCCCCGCAGCCGCTCCGTGTGGACGGCCACGAACCCCAGCACGACCAGGGCCAGGGTCAGATGGCGGATCAGCGCGGTGTAGTCCCGGCCTTCGTAGTGCATCAGGCCGGCCTCCTGCTTGCCCACGCGGAAGGCGTGTTCCACCATCCAGCGGCGGAAGGCCACGGTCAGCAGCCGCGCCAGCGGCACGCCCGTCGCGTTGGTCAGGAAGTACTTCACTTCCGCCGTCGCCTCGTTGACGGCCGCGATCAGGGTGTGTTCCCGGCCGGCCGCCCACACCGCCGCGGCCGTCGCCCGCCACACCGAGTCCCGCACCGTCTTGTGGGCGAGCCGATGTCGCCGCCCGCCGCGGGCATCGTCGGCCCCCAGCCGCTCGTCGGCCCGGCGGGCCGCC
Source organism: uncultured Planctomycetaceae bacterium (assembly GCA_963771935.1). Taxonomy (GTDB): domain Bacteria; phylum Planctomycetota; class Planctomycetia; order Gemmatales; family Gemmataceae; genus UBA4732. The sequence goes on from CAVYVK010000003.1 coordinate 1,387,688, forward strand.
CCGCCGGCCGCGTCCCGGGCCGCGAAGTTCACCGGCACTTCCGCCACGAAGCGCCGGCCCGCCGCGTTCAGGATGCGCAGGAACGGGACCGACGACCCGTAGCCCTCGTCGAACACCAGCCAGTCGAACGAGACCCCGTTGCGCTCCAGCCGGACCAACTGGTCCAGGGCGATCCGCCACTTGGGCCGGTAGCGCACCGCGTCGGGGATGCCGGCGGCGCGGCAGCGCTCGCGGTCCAGGTCCCACGACTCGGGCAGGTACAGGTCCGCGTCCAGCAGGGCCCGGAAGGCGCCCTTGGCCACCCCGACGTGGACGGTCACGATGCCGTTGTCCACCTTGCCGACGCAGCCCAGGTACTGCCTCTGCACCCCCGGCGTGTGGTCGCCCCACTTTTGGCAGCTCGTCTCGTCGATCACGCCGATGGCGCCGACCCCGTCGTCGGTGGCCGCCGCCACGGCCTCAACCAGGCGCCGCTGGAGGATGTCCCGGGCGCGGCCCTGGTCCCATCGGGCGGTGGTCAGGAACTCCTGGAGCGTGCGCACGGCGCTGCCCGCCTCCAGGGCGATCGGCTCGACCGACTTGCGGGGCAGGTCGGACAACAGCCCACGGCAGTAGGTGTCGAAGTGGGCCGCCGTCCGCCCCTGCAGGAAGCAGGTGCGGAAGCGCCCCAAGTATCCGGCGAAGGCCGGCCCCAGGCCGGCGATTTCCTGTTCCGTCATCGGATTCCCTCCCGATAACGGTTTCATCGGCCGTCGGGGAACCCGCGCTGTACTGTTAGTCAACGCTCCTGCGCTCGCGAGGGCCACAGGACGCCGGGAAGACGGCGGAAAGGAAGGGGAAGTGGCTGGAGCCACGGGGCCCCGGGAGGCGGCGGGGGTCAAGGGGGGAGGCCGAGCGCTATCGCGCCCACGCTTCACCCGCTACAGGTCGGACGGTAGAAGCACTTCTCAACCTTGGGGCGGGTCGGCATCGTGATGGTCCCGACTTCAGTGGTCAACCGCTCGGGCGCTTCGGTGATCGCGGCGAGCCGGACTCCTTACAGGGGTGCCCGGACCCGGCTCCGGTCGGGTGCCAGGCTAATCAGGGAGCGAACCGTGTAGGGCCGGGGGTGGACTCTCCCACCCGTGCCGGTCGCTGACTATCGCAGAGACGCGACATTTGAGGTAACAGGCCCCGCTGCCATTCCGCTCACAAACGCTCGTCGGCGTGTCGGACCGACGCAGGCAATACACATTGAACTGTTTGTGCAGATGATGGCCCGCCACCCAGACACGAAGCACTTCCGGATCTACCTGGACAACGCGCGGTATCAGCACGCCCGGTTGCTCAAGGCGTGGGTCGAGCAGACCCGCCAGGAGAAGGGCGTAACGTTCGACCTCAAGCACCTGCCACCCTACTCTCCCAATCTCAATCTGATCGAGCGGCTGTGGAAGTTCCTGCGCAAGGAGGCGTTGCAGAAGTGGCACCCGACCTTTGAAGAGATGCAGACGGCCGTGGCCCTTGTGCTGGACAACCTGCCACGCTACAGGGAAAAGTTGACGACCCTGATGACGGAACGCTTCCACCTGACGCCCGTCGTCTCAACCATCATCGTCGGAGTCGGCAAGGCCGCCAAGTCTGCGGCGTGATTGACAGATCGAGAGAGTGAATCCTCATGCCGCGTCACGCGCGAATGCTCATTGCATGCCCATTCGCCATTTCACCATGCCGCACTTACGCTTAGAAAATCTCGTGGAACCCCCGTATACTTCATCGATGGCGTGCATCCGCTGTACGGGTTGGACGTGGTGTTCTACTGCTGGCTGGTGCAAGGCCAGCGGTTCGAGGTCGGCGTCGGCGGAGGTCGCAAGCGGTTGAATATCCTCGGCGCCTACTGTCCCGACGACCAGGAGTATCTCGACCGCCGGTACACCGACAAGAATCTCAACGCCCAGAGCGTCATTGAACTGTTTGTGCAGATGATGGCCCGCCACCCAGACACGAAGCACTTCCGGATCTACCTGGACAACGCGCGGTATCAGCACGCCCGGTTGCTCAAGGCGTGGGTCGAGCAGACCCGCCAGGAGAAGGGCGTAACGTTCGACCTCAAGCACCTGCCACCCTACTCTCCCAATTTCAATCTGATCGAGCGGCTGTGGAAGTTCCTGCGCAAGGAGGCGTTGCAGAAGTGGCACCCGACCTTTGAAGAGATGCAGACGGCCGTGGCCCTTGTGCTGGACAACCTGCCACGCTACAGGGAAAAGTTGACGACCCTGATGACGGAACGCTTCCACCTGACGCCCGTCGTCTCAACCATCATCGTCGGAGTCGGCAAGGCCGCCAAGTCTGCGGCGTGATTGACAGATCGAGAGAGTGAATCCTCATGCCGCGTCACGCGCGAATGCTCATTGCATGCCCATTCGCCATTTCACCATGCCGCACTTACGCTTAGAAAATCTCGTGGAACCCCCGTATAATCAGCAAGGGCACTATCAACAAGCGGTCGAAGGGGAAGTCGGTTGATCAGTTCCAGGACGGGAAGATCCAGGAGTTCCTCATCTTCGTGCGTCACAAGGTAGGGGAGATCGTCGGCGTCGTGAACCGCTCCAGGCAGGGCGGTGAGATGGTTTATCTGAACTCGGAGAGCAACGCCCGGATCGACGGCCTGAAGCGCGAGATCATCGACCTGTCGAACGCGATCGCCGAGCATGCGGGCCTTATTATCAGGCTGCGGACGATTTGATGCGTACGGTCTGGTCAAGGTGTTCAAGATCGTCGCCCCAGATAGCGACCATTGCATGCTGAGCCACGAGCAACCTGCAGAAGACAAGCCCAATTCGGCAGCAATACGCCGAGGCCAGTTTCGCGATCGAGAACTATCGCCTTTGGGACTGGCCGCTGCGGTCCGAATGCGCCAGCGGCCCTTTCCCCCGGCAGGCGGCGCAGCCAGCCCTCTGAAGTGCATCGAGCAGGCAATTCTCTGGGACGTGGCTCCGGCTCAGCAGATCACTCGGCCCTCGACGTAGGCGCAATCACCGAGCGCGCTTCGGCCTTATCGACCGCCTCATCGAACTACTCTTGGATACGAAGGACCCCAGGTGAGCCGCCAGCGGCCTCCACTGCTAGGAGTTAATAGCTATCCGAGAAAGTGGAGACGCAACTCCACATCCGCGAGGGGCGCGGGGGCGGGTGACTTCGCGGAGGCCGGGGAGGGCGTCCTCCGCAGGCGGCGTCAGTTCGCCCACGTTCGCCCACGACGCAACCGCGCGGCCCGGGTCGGCCCGTGAGCTAACGACCAGAGGCCCCCGCGCCGCGAGGGCCTCCGTGGCGACGCCTGGGCCGAGCCGACGCCTCAGCCGCGCGGCCAGACCTCATGATCGAGAGGATCAACAATGCGGGGCCCGATTATCTGGGGGCCGGGGTCGCGTCCCAGACCTTCACCTCCCCCGGCTCGCCGCGGTCCCCACTGGCCGAGGCGATTTGCTGGCCGTCGGGGCTGAAGGCTACGGCGGTGACTGGCTCGATGTGTCCGCGCAGGATGAGCACCTCCTGGCCAGTCAAAGCGTCCCAGACCCTGACGGTGCAGTCGTCGCTGCCCGTGATGATCCGCTGGCCATCCGGGCTGTAGGCCAGGCTGCTGACCGAGGCGCTGTGCCCGACCAGGCGGAACAACTCCTGCCCAGTTGCACTGTCCCACACCTGCACGGAGCCGTCGGGGTTCGACGAGGCAAGTTGCTCGCCTCGCGGACTGTAAACCACGGCCAAACCGCCACCGCGCAGGACGCGTAGCTCTTTGCCGGTCTCCACGTCCCAGACCTTAACCTCGTTCGGTGCTTGCTTTACCGGTTGGCCCACTCCCTCGCTGTAGTTCCCGCCGTAGGTGCACGTGGCTAGGTGCTGGCTGTCTGGGCTGAAGGCTACGCCGTTGGTATATATGGTGTGCGCGCGGAAGTTCAACCGCTCCTTGTCCGCGGCCCTGTCCCAGACGACGACTCCCCCAACGCCGGCCGCGGCCACCCGCTTGGAGTCGGGGCTCAGCGCCAACCCAAAGATCGGGTGGACAGCAATCGGCACGACAAGCCGCATGTGGCCGGTGACACGATCCCAGAACTCGACGCCCCGGCCCCCGGCTGTGGCGATGAGGCCGTCGGGGCTGAAAGTCACCCCGGTGAAGCCCCTGAAGTCTCCACGGATTGTCTCTACCTTCCGCCCGTCCGCTAAGTTCCAGAGCAGGGCCTCACCTGGCTTGGCGCTGGACATGCTTTCGCTCACCGAGGCCAGCAACGTACTGTCCGGACTAAAGGCCACGCCGGTGACCATAGCAGTATGCCCATGCAGAGTGCGGGCCTCCTGTGACGCGGTGATGTCCCAGAATCTTGACTTCCCCCGGTCCATTGGGGGGCCCGCTCGCGGACGCCAGGCGCCGGCTGTCCGGGCAGAACGCGATGGCCAGGACTCGATCGCGGTGCCCCCGCAGGGTGAGAACCTCGTTGCCGCTCGCGGCATCCCAGAGCTTCACGATTTGATCGTCACCGGCCGAGGCCAGCAGCTTGCCGTCAGGGCTGAAGGCTACAGCACGCACCCAGCCGCTGTGGCCGCGCAGCGTGAGAACTTCTTGACCGGTCTTCAAATCCCAAACGCGCACGGTCCCGTCGGCGCCGGCCGAGGCTAGTTGGCGACTGTCGGGGCGGAAGGCTACGCTCGTGACCCAGAAGTTATGGCCGCGCAAGTTGTGGATCTCACGACCTGTCGCCGCATCCCAGACCCGCACCTCGCCGGGCGTGGCGGGGGCCATGACAGCCAGGTAGCCAAGGCCTGCAGCCAGGTATTTGCCGTCGGGACTGAAGGCCACGGTATTGGCCCAGTGCGGCAGGTCAGGGAAGGTGAGGAGTTCCTTTCCACTGGCCGCGTCCCAGACACGCACCTCGCCACTCTCTTGCCGACCGCCTCCAGTTGGAGTGCCGCTCGCCGAGGCGATCCGCTTGCCGTCCGGGCTGAAGGCCACGCTCGTGATCAGGAACTCGTGGGCCTTGAAGCTGACCACTTCTTTGCCACTGAGAGCGTCCCAGACCGTCAGCGACTGGAAGCCGGCGGTAACGATCCGCGCCATCATTGCTGAGCGCCAAGGCGCTCATCCGGCCTTTCGTCGGCGGGAACTGGATAAGCTCGTTTCCGGTGTCTGCGTCCCAGATCTTGAGCTCGTTCCAGACGCAGGTAGCAAGCCGCTTGCCGTCCGGGTGGAAAGCGAGGCCGGTGATTGGGTGGGCGTGCCCGCCAATCCGGAGCAGTTCCGCATGACACAGCCGCTTGAGGTAGTGCCATTCCCAGTGCCGCAGGTCGGCGGGACAATCGTCCAGCAGCTGCTCGGCCCGGGCGACGTGGTTGGCCTGCCACTCGCGCTGCGCCAGTGCAACGCGATGCACATAGGTAATTCGCAGCTCGGCTGCCAAGGCGCGCTCGGTCGCCTGCTTCTCGAGCGAGAGCGTGTTGAGCGCGTTGGTTTGGCCGTCGAGGGCCTGGCTCAGGTCCGCGCGCGCAGCCCGTTCGCGATCGAGACCCCTTGCGTCTGCCGCTGCTGGGCAACGATGAGAATGTTGGCGAGCAGGGAGCCTGCCACCAGCAACCCAGCGGCCAAGCCGCTCACGGCGACTAGCGCCGCCGCAGCCGGCCGCCGCTTTGCCCACTTGAGTGCCCGCTCCAACCGCCCCGCGGGCCGGGCCACTATCGGCTCGCCGCGCAGCCAGCGGTCCAGGTCGTTCGCCAGCGCCTCCGCCGACCCGTACCGCTCAGCCGAATTCTTCTCCAGGCACTTTAGGCAGATCGTTTCCAAATCCCGGTCCAGCCCCGGAGTGATTGACGACGGCCGCGGCGGCTCTGCCTCGCGCACCTGCCGCAGCAAGTCGAGTGCCGGCTCTGCGGTGAATGGCGTCCGCCCCGTCAGCCGCTCGAACAGCACCGCCCCCAGGCTGTACACGTCCGCCGCCACTGTCAGGTCTTTCTGTCCTGCCGCCTGCTCCGGTGCCATGTAAAGCGGCGTGCCCACCAGCGCCCAGCTCTCCGTCAGCGACCGCTCCGCATCGACCCGCTTGGCCAGCCCGAAATCGGCCACCAGCGGCGTGCCGGCCGTGTCCACCAGGATGTTCGATGGCTTCAGGTCCCGATGCAGGGTGCCGCGCCGGTGGGCGTGGTGGACCGCCCCGGCGACGAAGGCCAGGAGCCTCGCCTCGCTGCGGGCATCGCACCGCGGTCGGCGGGCCAGGGACGTGCCCTCGACGTAGCGCATGGCGTAATACTGCTGGCCGTCGTGTTCGCCGACTTCGTAGATCGGCACGATGTGCGGGTGGTCCAGGTTGGCGGCGGCCTCGGCCTCGGCGCGGAAGCGGGCCACGTCGCGCGGCGTGGCCAGCTCGCCTTGCAGGATCATTTTCAGGGCGACGATGCGGTTGAGACTCGTCTGGCGGGCCTTGTAGACGACCCCCATGCCGCCACGGGCGATCTCCTCAAGCAATTCGTAATCGCCGAAGTAGCGGACGCGCGGCAACTCGTCGGGCTGTTCCGCGCCGCCGACGGTGCGGTCAGGGTCGCTTGAGAGGCGCAGCTCGGCGGCCTGGCGGTCGAGGCGGTCGTAGTCGGCGAAGAAGGCGCAGGCGCTCGGCCAGGTCGGGATGGCGGGCCAGCAGGGCTTCCCGCTCGGGCACGGCGCCGGTCTCGACCTGCTGCAGGTACTCGGCGATGACGGCGTCGAGCGGGTCGGGCTGCGAACCGGCGGGCTGATCTGTGGGGCTCATATTGGTTTACTCCGAAGGCGAGAGCCGGTGTCGCAGGGCTTCCAGGCCGCGCCGCAAGAGCGAGGCGATCGACGGGACTGTCTTGCCGAGATGGTCGGCGATCTGCTGGAGCGTCTGGCCGCGGCAGTGCTTGAGGATGACCACCTCGCGCATCGGCTCCGGCAAGTCTGCCAGCGCGTCGGCCAGGCGGAGCAGTTCCTCGTTGCGGGCGGCGGCGAGGCTGGGGGAGGTCTGGTCGGAGGCCAGCCAGCCCGCCAGCCCGCTCGACGAACGGTCCAGGTCGGCCTCCAGCGAGCATTCGAGGTTCACGTCGCGGCGGTCGCGGCGGTAGTGTTTCACCGTGTCGGCCAGGGTCCGGGCCAGGATCTTGCGCAGCCAGGCGGCCAGGGCCTCGGACGATCGGCCGCGCATATCCGGCAGGGCTGCGCAGGCGCAGCAGCGTCTGCTGCACTAGGTCCGCGGGGTCGAGCTTGCCGCGCAGCCGGGAATCCAGATGCACGCGGGCGAGCACCTCCAGGTAAGGGCGGAACGGCAACAGAGCCTCGGCATGGCTCGGGGACATTGCTCCTACTTGGAATAGACGACGTCCGCGCGCCGGCGAACCATGCGATGAGGGCTGACGCCCGAGGCGACGTCCGGGGCAGGAGATAGTGTAGCGGTTCGCTGGTCGGGCGCCCCGCCTTCGGGGGGTAATCTGCTGGTGCCCATGCGGGGGCGCTCCACCGCTTCGGCCCCCGGACGCCGCTTCTGACGCGGAAAACCAAGCTCCCCGGCCCGTGAACGGTTGCACTGGTTAACCCACTGACGCCTTGACCTGGAAGAGCAAGGGAGGGGACACGGATGTCTCTGCTCGAACCCCCCGCGGTTAATACCACTTCGAGAAGGCAGGGACGGAACGCCACATCCGCAAAGAGCCGGGGGAGAGTGGCGGAAGTCGATGAGAGCGCCCGCCAGCGACCAGCAGTGGCGGCTGGGTCAAGCCGTCGCCTCGCGGACGTTCCGGTGGATTGGGAGGCCGTGCGGGTCATGCGGCCAGCGGCGGCAGCCGAGTCGAACCGCCGCCTCCCCTTCGGAGGCGCCGCTGGTTCGCCCACGTTCGCCCACGACGCGACCGGGCGGCCGGGGGCGGCCCACGCCCCCAACGAGCGGAGGCCCCGCCGTGCGGGGGCCTCCGTGGAGACCGGGGGCCGGGCGACGCCTCACCCGTGCACGGCCAGACCGAATGTGCCGCGCCCGGTCTTGGTGAAGCGGGACTGCGTCCCCTTGGTCCGCGTCTCCCTGAGTAGGGCGCTATAAAGAGTCGCTGAAGGCGTCTTGCCGCCCGGGCTGGTCCAGTAGCCCCGGGCCGCCATCGCCTGGATCATCTCCGGGCAGCCCATGGCGCGGCCTTCCTCGGCCAGCACCTGGGCCGCGGCGTCCAGGGCGCTGAGCCTGCCGGGTGCCGCCGCCGCGTCGGCCGGGCGCGTCTTCGCCGCCCGGTTCTGGCCGCGCCCTTCGGCCTGGCCGTCCCCTCCGCGGCCGCCGCATCGCCGCCTGCCTCCGCCGGCGGGCGTTCCGGCGCGTCCGCGACCGCCTGGGCCGGCGGCCGCGCCGCGCGCATGTCGGCCACGGCCTCGGCCCCCGGCACCGCGGAACCGGCCCCATCTTGCCGTCCCGTCTGGGTGCCGGCCGTCTCGACCGCCGTCCCCTCCGCCGGGCCGACCTCGACGACCGCCGCCGGGGGTCCGTCGGCCACCGCTGTGTCGGCGGCCGCCGCTGGCTCCTTCGGGTCCTTCCTACGCTTCGCCGCCGGGGTCGAGGTCTTTCCGCTCTTCTTTGCCATGACGCCGCTCCCTTCGATTGGGGTGGTCCACGTCGGCGTCGCGCCTGCCGCGACGCCGGAACTGGTCAGGACAGTTACCTCGCCGGGCGGGGCGGCATCAAGCTAATTCCTCTCGGAATTAGGGCGATTTGTTTCGTCGCCTTGGGCGGCACCGCGGCCGGGGGTTAGCTGCGCCAGGTCGGCCGGTCGCCCTCCCCGCGCAGCCGCTCCGCGCCGCTAGAATGGGCGGGCCCACGAATCACCAGCCGGGGGAATCGATGACCGACCAGACGATGTCCATCGAAGGCGTTCGAGCGCCCCGCTTCCTCTACGGCACCGCCTGGAAGGAGGGCGAGACGCGCCGCCTGACCGAGCTGGCCCTGCGCCAGGGCTTCCGGGCCATCGACACCGCCAACCAGCGCCGCCATTACCATGAGGCCGAAGTCGGCCTGGCCGTCTCGGCGGCGCTCGAGGCCGGCCTGGTTGCCCGGGAGGACCTGTTCCTCCAGACCAAGTTCACCTTCCGCCCGGGCCAGGACGATCGCCTGCCCTACGACCCCGGTGCCCCCGTCCCGATCCAGGTCGAGCAGTCCTTCGCCAGTTCGCTTGCGCACCTGGGCGTCGAGAGGATCGATTCCTACCTGCTGCACGGCCCAACCCGGAGGGCGGGCCTGGCCGCCGCCGACTGGGAGGCCTGGCGGGCGATGGAGGCCGTCCACGACAGCGGCCGGGCCCGCCTGCTGGGCGTCAGCAACTTCACCCTGGAGCAGCTCCAGCGCCTCTGCGAGTGGGCGCGCGTCCGGCCCCGATTCGTCCAGAACCGGTGCCGCGCCGCCCAAGGCTGGGACCGCCGCGTCCGGCAATTCTGCGCCGCCAACGGACTGGCCTACCAGGCATTTTCCCTGCTCACCGCGAACTGGGAGGCGGCGGCGCACCCCGAAGTGGCCCGGATCGCGGCACGCCACGGCCGCACCGTCAGCCAGGTCGTTTTCCGGTTCGCGCTCGACGCCGGCATGATGCCGCTGACCGGGACTACCGAAGCCGGCCACATGCGGGCCGATCTGGAAGTCTTCGATTTCCGCCTGGAGCCCGCGGAAGTCGAGCGAATTGAGGGTCTGACGCCGCCGTGACGCCAAGCGCCGATCGGATAAAGCGCAGAGCCGGACCGCGGCCGGCCGGCACGTCGCGCCGCGGGCCAACATAGGCGAATCGTCGCCGACCCCGGGTGCGGCAGCGCATGGCGGCCGGGTGCCATAGGCACCTGGGCTCGGCGATACTCATGCGTGTGCCGCACCGCCGACGCGGCGGCCCGGCCGGGGGCGGCCGGGACTTGCCGCCCGCCACAACCTGCGCTGCCGGCCCCAGTCCGCCGTCGCGGCGATCGGCAGCAGGTCGTGGAGGATGACCGGATCCCGGCCGCGCTCGGTCCGCGGCAGGAATAGGATCGCCTCCTGGATGTCGGGGGCCAGGTTCAGCAGGGCCATGACCTGGCTGACCCGCGCCCGCGTCACGCGCCCCAGCCGGGCCATGTCCGCGTAGTCCTCCACGGCGCCGCCGCGGAGCAGCCGGTCCAGCCGGTGCGCCAGGGCCAGCAGGCGCGCCACGCGCGGCACCCGTCCCGGTTCGGCGGGGAGCGCCGGTTCCATGCCGGCCTCCAGCCCCTTGCGGCCCCGGCCGCAGCGGTGGAAATGGACCTCGCACTCGATGCTCAGCGGGTTCATGCGCGTCGCTCCTCGGCCCGGACGGCTAGCTCGTCGGCCAGCGCCCGGACGCCGGTCGGGTGGAAGGAGATGGTCACCTTGCCCCTGGCCCCGTCGTAGTCCACGCGCTCGACCATCAGCCCGACCACGCGGGCCTGATCCGGCGGCGTCAACGTCCCCCACAGCGGGTCGAACAAAGACAACGCCGTGGCCGCCTCGTCCTCTCCCAGCATTCGATCGCGGACGGCGTGGATCTGCTCGCGCACCTTGCGGACCCGGCCCTCGACCAGGCCGATGCGTTCCTGGAGGTCGGCGAGGCGGGCCACCACCGGGTTGTTGTCCTCGCCGGGCCGGATGTGCAGCGACATGTGGCGGACCTCCGCCTGCCAGCCGCTCAGGTCCCGCTCCAGCCCACGCTGCTCCGCCTCCAGCTCCACGCCGCGGGCCTCCTCCTGACCACGCGCCGCGCGAGGATCTCACGCAGCAGGGCCGGGTCGCGGCCGACGCCGCGGATGCGGTCCAGAACCAGCCGCTCGATCGCGTCGGCGGGGAGCGACTTGGACGGGCAGGCGTCCCAGCCGCGTTTCTGGGCGTTGGTGCAGGTGTAGTAGCGGTAACGCCGCACCCCCTTGGCCGAGTGCGAGGGCGTCATGGCGCAGCCGCACGGCACGCAGCGCAACAGACCCCGCAGCAACGCCCCCAACGGATTGCCGGCCGAGGCCCCGCCGCGGCCGGCGCCGTGCAGCAGCTCCTGCGCCCGGCGGAAGACGGCCGGGTCCACAATGGCCGCCTGCTCGCCGTCGTGGACCTCCTCCTTGTAACGCACCTTGCCGGCGTACAGCACGTTGGTCAGGAGACGACGCAGGCCGACCTTGCTGAACGGATCGCCGCCGCTCTCCTTGCCCGAGCGCGTCCGCCAGCGCTTGTTGGACCAGCCCCGCGCCTCCAGCTCCCGCACCACCGGCGGCAAGGACTCGTGTTCCAGGAACAGCGCGTAGACCGCCCGCACCCGCTCGGCCTCCTCGGCGTTGACGGCCAGCCGCTGGCCGCGCGGGTCCAGGTCGTAGCCCAAGAGCGGCCGTCCGCCCGACCACTTGCCCTTGCGCCGCGTCGCCGCGATCTTGTCCCGCGTCCGCTCCGCGATGATCTCCCGCTCGAACTGGGCGAAGGACAGCAGCACGTTCAGCATCAGCCGGCCCATGGACGTCGCGCTGTTGATCTGCTGCGTGACGGACACGAACGAGACCCGGTGCGCCTCGAACGCCTCCAGGATGCGGGCGAAGTCGAGCAGCGAACGCGAAAGGCGATCGACTTTGTAGACGATCGTGCAATCGACCTTGCCGGCCTCGACGTCGGCCATCAGGCGTTTCAGGGCCGGGCGGTCCATGTTGCCGCCGCTGAAGCCGCCGTCGTCGTAACGGTCGGGCAGGCAGGTCCAGCCCTCGCCCGCCTGGCTGCGGATGTAGGCCTCGGCCGACTCGCGTTGGGCGTCCAGGCTGTTGAACTCCTGCTGCAGCCCTTCCTCCGTGCTCTTACGCGTGTAGATGGCGCAGCGGACCAGGGGCAGCGTCGATCGCGGCGTGGCGCGGTTCGCCTGGCTCATCGGCCGCCCCCTTTCCCGGCCATTTTGAAGAAGAGGAAGCCATTGCAGTGGCTGCCGGTGATCGCCTTGGCGACGGCGCTGAGGGACGGGTAGACGCGGCCCTCGAACTCGAAGCCGTCGGCCAGCACCCGCACCTGCAAGGTCTCGCAGCGGTACTGGCGCACCAGCACGGAACCGACGGGCGGCAGGCGAGGGTCGCGCCGCGGGACTACCGCGGCCGGCGCTGTCGTCGGGGGTGTGTCGGCCGGTCTGGGCCGGGGCGGGTTGAGGCGGAGGTCGGCGTCGTGGGCCAGCTCCTCGGCGCGGCGGCGGGCGCGTTCGGACAGGTCGCCCTCGGCCAACGCCTGCAGCCGCCAGGCGATGCGGCGCACCAGCCAGGTCTTGTTGTGCGCGGGCGTCTGCTCGCCAAAGACCTCGGCGTAACGCAACCGCAACTGCTTGGCCCCCATCCGTTGCAGGGCGGCGACCTCCCGGTGAATGTTCAGTTCCATGCGCTGCTCCTTTCTCGGCGACTCGGAAACGGTCAACCCGACTGACACTGAGCACGGTCCCGCGGGAGACCTCAAGGCAATTCGCGGTGTTTTTTGGAGATTTTTCGGAGGGGGAGGAGGGTCAAGAGCAGGACCGGAAGGTCCCCTTGCCAAGGAAGACGGCCGGGGCTCTGCTCCGTTCGTTTATATACGGTTGTACAGGAAAAAGGGCGGTTTTACCTGCCACCAACTGCCAATAACTGCCAATTACGGGTCTCGGCGGCGTCAACCCCGGGCGTGCGGCCGTCCGAGGCTCTGAGAGGCCGTGGGGAGACGATAAGCGCATGTTTCGATTGTCCGGAGGAGCACGGGCGCCGCTCGGCGCTCTCGCGGAGAGGGGAGAATCGGCGGCCAATCGTGCGGGAAAGGCCGGAAACGCGAACCGCCGGGAGCGGCTGCTCTCGGCGGTCGGCGTCAACTTACGGGGTGGGCTCACTCGCTACGGATCAAAAGGCTCCCCGATCCGAACACTCCTCGAACTCGCGCGCAGAATGACGCGCCGAGTAAACAGGCGGCGCAGAAGCGATCGACCATAAACGCCTGCGACCATCAGGCTTGTGGCATTGGGCCAGGAATTGCCCCTGCCGCGGTGCGCGTATTTCGTATCCCGTTCGGGCCGCCGGTCGATACGCTCTTCGGAATCGCGCCCTCGCGCGGGCTGTCAACCGGCCTGTCGTTTTTTCCGCAGCCGCGAACTTGCGACCATCGGGTAAACAGGCGGCGCGAGCGCCGCGAGCGCCGCTGACGGGGAGGCGCCGACCCTCGTCAGGTCGAGCCGCCCCGGTGCGGTCGCGTCGTCGCCGTCCCCAGGGCGGCGGGTTGAACCACCGCGGCCTACCGTTGGTGCAGCGGGCCGACAAGACTCGCCTCGATCTCAGCTCGCCTTCGCAAGCTCAAGGAAGACGATGTGCGAAGGATTCCCGACGCCGGTGTAATCGCCCGTGAAGGAGAGGCCCCCGGCCTTCGGATCCACCCGGAAGACCGTGACGTTGTCGGCCCGCCGATTGCAACCGTAGAGGAACCGGCCGCTGGGGTCGAAGTTGAAGCCGCGCGGGTAGTTCCCGCGCGTCCACTCTTCCCCGACCTACGTCAGGGCGCCGTCCGCGCCGGCGGAGAGGATCCCGATGCCGTCGTGCGGCCGGTTGCCGGCGTAGACGAACCGACCTCGGCCGAAACCAGAATCCCTGAACAGAAGTTGCTGCCGGCGAACCGGGGCGGCAGGGTGGGGATCGTCTGCCGGGAGGCCAGGCGACCCGTCGCGGCGTCGTAGTCAAAGAGCACGACGGTCGATCCTTCCTCCTGGATGGAGTAGGGCCAACCGCCTTCGGGGTGAAAGCGGAATTGCCGGGGGCCGTCCCCGGGCGGCAGCGCGACGGAGGCCGGATCGTTCTCGGCCAGCGTGCCCTTCCTCTCGTCGAATTTCCAGACGAAGATCTTGTCCGGGCCCAGGTCCACGTGCGGCACGAACCGCCCGGCGGGGTCGGCCTGGATCATGGGCGCGTGGGTCCGGTCGTGGCCGCTGACGGCGAAGCCGCCCGACGGGGCATGGGTCGCCGTGGTGGGGCCGACCTTGCCGGCGTCGGTCTGGACGTCGCTGGCGTCGCCCAAGCGGCCGTCTTCAAGGACCGGCAGGACCGCGACGGAGCCCCCGAAGTAGTTGGCCGCCAGCACGAACCGCCCGGACGGGTGGAGGCTCACGTGGGTGGGGCCGGCGCCGCCGGAGCGGACGGTGTTGAGCGGCTTCAGTTTCCCGTCCGCCCGGTCAATGGCGAAGGGGCTGACCGTGCCCTCCTTGCCTTCGCCGACTCGATCCGTCTCATTGGCCGAGTACAGGCGGGTTCCAGAGGCGTTCAGGACCAGGCAACTCGGGCTCGCATCCGTTTCGTGGACGCCGGCGGCCGTCATCGCCCCGGCGGCGCGGTCCACTCGACCTCGTCGGCGCCCATCTCCGCGGGATGGCGGAAGCCGTCGGGCCGCTTGTGGAAGCGGACGTATTGCTCGACCCAGCGGACGTAGCACTCTTCGGTGCGGAGGGCGAACCGTCGGACGCGGAGGGCGTGTCGAACCTGATCGAGGAGCTTCACGGGAACCTCCGGTCGCCGGGCCGTGCGGGGCGCGATTCTTCTGGGTTTATCTTGCGCGGCGCGGGGCTTCGGGCCTTCGCACGCGCCGCGCGCAAATTCTCGATTTCTTTATTCCGTACCCGGAAAGGAGGGATGGGTCAACAAAAATTCAGTTTTATTGAGGGATGCCCAATGGACATCCACCCGCAAGCAGCTTCTCGGCAAGGAGAAGCGGCGAGAAGCCGGCGGATAGGAATTCGGGGAAAATCGGGAGAAGGGGACGAAATTTCCTTGCGTGAGGCGTGGCGCCGCGGGTACGTTATCTTGCGGCGCAAGAGAATGAATTGTTCGGCCCCGGGGGCGCGTTGATGAGGCGCCTGTTGATCGGCCTACTGTTTCTCGCTGCGGCGGGCATACTCGGCGGTGCCGTGTGGGTCGCCGTTCTGATGGTCCGGGGCGGCACGAGTACGGCGGACATGATCGAGGCGTTACGCTTGCAGTGGGCGGTCATGGTTGGCTGCGGGGCAGTCATCGGTGTTGTGGCGGTCATCCTCCAGCGCACGCGGCCACCCGCCGAGCGGTGGGACTGGACGCTCACGGCGAGTCTCGGAGCCGGGTTGTGCCTGTACTGGTTGGTGGTCCGTCCGTGGTTCCCGCGCTCGTGGCTGGACTGGCTGCCCGATTCAGTTGCGGCACTGGTCCCCCTAGCCCTGTCGGTCGGAGTAGCATACGCCGCACTTCGACCGATGATGAAGCGACGGCCGGCCGAACCAATCGCTGCAGCCGACCGGGGCCATCCTCGCGCGTCGTGAAGCCGTCGCGCGGCATGGCCCCGGCGGCTGAGCTTGGTGTTCGGCACTCCGGCTTTGCTGGAGTGCCGGTCCCTCCGCCGCTTTCCGCCTGACCTCCGCGTGCGGCCGGCGGAGGATGGGTGGGGGCGATCCCATCGGCGGGCATGAGCCATGCGGCAAGTCTGGTTCGTAGCTGGCGGCCTCCTGTTTACCGCGCTGCTCATTACTGTCCGTTGGTGCTACACGGGCCGAAGCCAATTCACAGGGCCGGTGTTTTTCGCAGTCGGCCTGATTGCAATTGTGCTGGTTCTCGTGTCCTACAGGGTTAAGGATGGGTAGGCGATTCGACGCCCGGCCGAGGCCAGCCGGTGCCGTGGGTGGGGTCGTTTCCCCGGTGCGCGGGGCGCCGCCGCCGAGGGCATTGCGGTCCCGCAAAAGAGGTCCGTGCCGAACCATCCGCTGCAGCCGACCGGGGCCGCCGTTAAGCTCTCGCGCGGTGCGCCGTCTCCCCAGGCGGCCCCGGCGGCTGAGCGGGTTGTTCGGCGACGAGTGGTGGCTGCACATGACGATGTTCAAGAGCATTCGAGGTTGGTTTCGCCGCTGGCGGTATCGGGAAGGCAGAACCCTTTCGGGGTTTATCGCCCGCGACATCCGCAGGGATATCCTGATCGTCTCCGCCGCAAAAGTTGAGGATGGGGTCATCACCGGCCGCGTCCGAACGACGAACTTGCTCTATCTCTCCAGCGGCCTGGTTCCCGAGCGTGAATTCGAGCCGGCGAGAGAACTCCTTATCAATGAGATGTGGCAGTGGACCGGGAAACCTTGGGGCGGCCTGCCGGACGGGACATCAATCGTTGATCGACTCGTTGCCCCGTTTCCAAACGCCGAACCAGATAGTTCTGGCAAGTGAGTATGGTCAAGCGCCGTCCGTCCGAGGAGCTTCTTCCCCGGGGGTGCTCCTTTCTAAACGCGGGGCGCACCCCGGCGCTTGGTCGTGGCCTTGGGGCATCACGGCCCGGTTCGGTCCCGGTTGGTTTCTGCGTGCTTGGTCCCCGGCGGGCGCCCCGTGGGCGATTCCCCCGGCGAGTTCACACCGGCGGCGCCGCGCCCTCCGTCACTTCCAGGCCCAGGCACCGCGCCTTCTTTTTCAACGCCTCCACGGCCCGCGCGTGCTGCGCCGCCTCGTACTCCGCCGCCGACTCCCGGGCCGGCAGCGCCCCCGACTTCAGCGCCTGGTACACCCGCCGCGCCAGCTTGTGTGCCGCCGCCGTCACCGCCTTCTGCGGGCCCAGCCGCGCCTTCAGGCGGCGCAAGAAGGAGCCCAAGGCCGAGCGGTTCTGCCACAAGCTGCTGGCCGCCAGGCACAGCGCCTGCGCCGCCCGCCCCCGGCCGCGGCGGACCCGCGCCGACTTTACCTTCTTCTGGCCCTTCTTGGTGCGGCCCGACTGCCTGACCACCGGGCACAGGCCCAGCCAGGCGCAGAAGTGCTTGACCGTGGGGAAGCGGCTCATGTCCAGGCCGATCTCGCTGACCACCACCAGGGCGGTGACTTCGGCGACGCCCTCCAGCTCGGTCAGATCGACGCCGGTGACGTGGTACAGGGCGGTGCGCACGTCGAAGCGGGGGTCGTTGGGCTGGCGGCCGCGCTGCCGCGGCTTGGGGGGCAACGGGGGCAGTGGCGCGGACTTCTTCAGGCGCCGCAACTGCTGGGCGATGGCCTCTTCCACCGCGCGGACTTGCCCCTGGTAGTGTTGCCAGGAGTCCCACGCCTGCCGCAAGGCGAACAGGGCCTCGGGCCGCCAGCTGCCCCGCAGCGTCCGCGCGATGGCGTCAGCGCCGTTGCGGCAGTGCTTGTCGCGCAGGCGGGCCAGGGCCCGCGGGTCTCGCTCGCCGGCCAGGATCGCGGTGATGATCTTGCGGCCGGTCACGCCCGTGATGTCGCTAAGGACTTCGGGGAGCTTGAGGTTCATCTGCTCCAGGGCCTTCTGCATGTGCTGGATGTGGCGGGCGGCGTTGTGGATCAACTCCGCCCGCTGCCGCAGGTAGTGGCGGAGTACGGCCACGTCCGCGGCCGGCCGGAAGGAGGCGGGCAGCAGGCCGTGGGCGTGCAGCCTTTGAATCCACTGGCAGTCGAGGCGGTCGGTCTTGGGGCGGCCCTTGATGCCGCTGGTATAGGCGGGGGCCACGAGGATGACCTCGAAGCCGCGCTCCTCCAGGATGGCGAAGAGGGGCTCCCAGTAGACCCCGGTGGCCTCCAGGGCGACGGTGGTGACGCCGCGCTGCCGCAGCCAGTCGGCGAGGGCCTCCAGGCCGTCGGTGTAGGTGTCGAACTCGGCGACCTGCGGGGCGCCGTCGGGCAGGGGCGGCGCGGCGGCCCAGTGCGTGCGCAGGCCCAGATCGACGCCGCCGGCGTGGCGGCGGCGGATGGGCAAGGAGTCGTGATAGACGACCTCCGTGGGTGCGGGCGGGTCGGGGGCGGCGGGCGGCGCGGGAACGGGGGGCGTGGCGGTGCGGCTTTTGTGCTTGCGTCGGGACATGACGGCCTCCACAATGCGGGTGCTGGGAACGGGTCGAGGGGAGGCCGGCGGAGGCGCTTCGTGGGGTAAGGACGAGCACTCGTCCGAGCGGGGTGCGCGGGGGCGCATTCCACCAATACGAAGGTCGCGAGGCGCCCCGCCTCAAACGAACCAGCGGGGGGGCCGTGAGGCCCGTCCACCAATGGCGGGTCGAGGTCCGCGACCGGCCGCCCGAGTCAGGTTAGCGAGCGCGGCCCTGTCCCGCTCCTCGCGATGAGCGATCCGCAAAGCGGCTTAAAGGCCGAACCAATCGCTGCAGCCGACCGGGGCAGTCGTTGCGGCTTTTATTCTTCCCGCGCGGTAGGCCCCGGCGGCTGAGCGGGGTGTTCGGCGGCGCAGGAGGGTCGCGGTATGGCCGAGGATTTGATCGCTCGAATCCAGGATCGTGCCGCTGATCCTCGTACCCGAACCGATCAGGCGGACATTGCCCTACCACCCCGGTTCCCTCCTGCATCGGGGGCTGAACTGGCACGATCCGAGCGGCGCCTCGGCTTCCGGCTCCCGCCGTTCTTGGGCGAAGTGTACCAGCAGGTCGGCAATGGCGGGTTCGGTCCCGGCTATGGGCTAATCGGCTTGCCGGGCGGGTTCGCACACGACGAAGGGAAGTCAATCGTGGAACTGTACCACGAGTATCACGTTGACAGTCCGGACGACCCCAGTTGGCAGTGGCCCGATGGACTCGTACCCGTCTGCGATTGGGGCTGTGCGATCTTCTCTTGCGTCGATTGTCATGCGGGTTCGGTCGTCACATTCGACCCCGGCGAGCGGCCGGAGGGGGCGCCCCTGAAGTCGGCCTTCGCCGAATCGCACGCCAAAGTCGCTGCTTGGTTCGAGGATTGGGTGAACGGTGTCAGCCTATGGGACCTGATGTATGAGCGCGATCCGGCTGGCGATAAAGTGATCACGAACCCGTTCACGCGAAAGCCGCTCGTTATACACAAGAGGCGGCTTCGACGGTAAGCCGAACGCCGCCGAACCATCCGCTGCAGCCGACCGGGGCCGCCGTCAGGATTTGCGCGGTAGGAAGTTTCCCCAGGCGGCCCCGGCGGCTGAGCGGGTCGTTCGGCGAAGAGGAGGCGAGCGGATGGCCCCGGCCTGGCGGACGCAACTCGCTTCTGACGTGAACCGTGACGGCATGGCCTTGGAACTGATCGACGCGGCCAACGAGGTCGTGGCCGAAGTGTTCCGCTGCGACGCCGACCACACCCTGACGGTGAACCTTTTCCGGCGCTACCGCTGGCAAAGGTGGAGTGGTTAGCCGATTCGGCGCGTGAGAGGCTGGGACCGTTCGAGGACGGCACGCCGCTGCCAGCCCGTTTGCCGACGGGTGAAGGCGTCTAACGCCGAACCATCCGCTGCAGCCGACCGGGGCTGTCCTTGCAGGTTTCATCCGCTCGCGCGGTAGGCCCCGGCGGCTGAGCGGGTTGTTCGGCGACGCGGGAGGCTGAGTGAGTGCCTTGGTTAATGGCCTATCGTTGCGACCGCTGTGACCTCGCCTTCCCCGCTGGCTGGCGCGGCATCCTGTATTTCACGCGCGAGTCCGGCGAACGCGTCCCGGTGCCGCATTGCGACCCCGCGGCGGTAAGAGAGATCACCGGTATGACTGTGAGGCAGGCCGAGGCAGAGGGCCGTCAGGGCTTCCTTCGCGACTGCCTCTGCTTCGACTGCCTGGGGCAATTCGCCTTGGATATTGATCGGGACGCGAAGCAGTGCCCCAAGTGCGGGTCCCTGAAGGTGCGGACGGCGCGGGCTCGGTCGGGGCGTCTTGCCCGGCGTGCGGCGTCGGCCGCATCAGGGAATACAATACGGGCACGCACGTTACGGGTGGCTAGCCGCCGAACCATCCGCTGCAGCCGACCGGGGCCGCATCACGCCCCTCTGAGGTATAATGTTCTCCCGCGGCCCCGGCGGCTGAGCGGGTTGTTCGGCGAAGAGGGACTGATGGACGCGGGTGACGAAATTCGCGGCGTTATGGTTAAGCTACTCGTCGGCGACGAGCAGTCGCTGTTCGTCATGCTCGGCTCCGATGGCAGCATCAGCCGCGTGGGCACCGGCTCGGTAGAGAACGTCGAGCGAGACATGTTCATCGGCAAGGCATCGCCGGAGGTGTTCCAGGGGCTGCGGGCAAAGGTCACTCCGGAGCTACTCGGCTGGTGCGGCCGCCAGCTGTCCGACCCGCATCCGCAGGGGAAGCTTTGCGAGTTGACCGTCGGCTTCCAGCAGGCCGGCGGTCAGGAACTGCTTACCGGGTGGCGTTACGGCTCCCAGTCGCAGGGGCCGCCCTCCGAAGTCTGCCAGTTCGTGACCGCCGCGGTTGAGGCCACCAACCCGTGGTACGAGCAGCAGAAGGCCATGGCGCGTCGCGGATGAGTGTCGGCGAAACGCCGAACCCGCATAAGGTTCTCGCTGTCAAGAGAAAGTATTTTCCACGGCCACGGGGTTTCGGCGTTTCTCTTGACGCCTTTTCTCCGGGGTCATGGCAACGGCGGCGAAGGCCATCGGTTCGGCGACCCGGCTGTTTCTATCCAGGGCAGACGCGGCGCCCGGCCTCCGGGGCCAGGACGAGCCGCACCCGACACGCATACGGACTCCGGCGGCCCCCCTCCGCGGAGGGGGGCGGCTGTGCCGGGGAACGAAGCCCCGGCCGGTCCCGATACTCATTCGTGCCCGAGGCCGTGGCCAGTCGAAAAACGGCGGGCTCATCTCCTCCAAGGGAGAGGCCAGTTAGGCAGGGCTTCACGGTCGGGGCGGGTCGTCGGGCGATGGCTCCTTCTTTGAGGGCCGCGGTTCGGTGGGGGTCGGGTGGACTTTGGGATGGCGCCTCGGCGCCAAGCCCGCACTTAAGTGAGACGGCCTCGCGCCGATCTCGTTACGTCCCCCGACCCACCTCCGGGCCGCGGCCGGACCACCGCGGACGGTAAAGAAAAGCGGGCGCGGCCGGCGTCCCTTCCAACCGGCAGGCTGCCGGGGCCGCAACCCAGGACATACCGGAGCGGACTCGTGGTCCAGTGACAGCGATATGTCATCGTGGGGGCTGACCCCACCGGCGCCCGTTGGGCGTCGGCTCGCCGGCCGCCCCGCGGCTCAATGTCTCACGAAGCGTTGGACGTCAAAAACCTCCTTGGTATGGAGCATGAGGTAAAAAGCCCGGCCCAGCTTGTGGGCCAGGGCCGACAACGCCCTGGGCTTGCCCAGACGCGACGTCAGCCGCTGAAGCAGGCCGCCGATGCGTTCGTCCTTCTGAGCCGACAGCACGGCCGCCTCGCTGAAGGCCCACTTCAGCCAGGCGTTGCCCGCCTTGCGGCAGCCGACGCCGACGCGCTTGCCGGCCGACTCCTGCACCGCCCCACAGAGGCGTGCGTAGGAGCAGAACTGCTGGCGCGTGTCGAAACGCTCGATGACGTCGATCTCCAGGAGGATAGTCAGCGACAGGATCGGGCCGACGCCGGGGGTGGTTTGCAGGACGGCCAACTCGGTGGGATAATGCACCCTCGCAGCGTCTTCGATGTCGGTCTCCAGGCGTCGGATGGTCGTATCGAGCGGATCGAGCAGGGCCAGGTGGGTCTCGACGCGGCGGCGCACGAAGGGGTCGGCGACGTCTTCGGCGACGGCGCCGCGTCGGCTCTTGACCTTGAGTTCGCTGGCGACGGGAGGCAGGTTGGCCTGCCGTCGTGCGGTGTGGACGTGGCCGTACAGCTCGGCGCGTTGGCGGACGAGGCGGAGTCGGGCGCGGAGGAGATCGCGGAGTCCTCTTCGCTCCTTGAGGTAGGCGTAGGCGAGAGGGAAGTTTCCGCCCTTGAGCAGTCGGGCGATGGCCTCGGCGTCGTGTCGGTCGCACTTGGTTTTGGAGCCGTGGACGGCTTTCATGGCGAGGGCGTGGCCGAGGGCGAAGGGGATGTCGTGATCACGGCAGGCGTCGGCGAGCCAGTACCAGCAGTGCATGCACTCACATCCGACGACGATTGCGTCGCGGAAGGGCTGGACGGCTCGGAGGAAGGGTTCGGGGGCGGCGGTCAGGTTGCGGCTGAGGCGGGTCTGTCCGTCGCGGTCGAGGACGCAGAGGAAGAGGGACCTGGCGTGCAGATCGACGCCAGCGTAGAATCGGACATCGGCGGGCGGTTGGAAGCAGCGCATGAAAGGCCTCCGGTTGGGGGTGGTGCGAGGGGAGGCGACGGGTCGCCCCCTCCATCTTCGCAGGCGAGAGCCTTCATGAGTATCCAATCGCTGCAGCCGACCGGGGCAGGCGTCGCGGCTTTCATTCGCTCCGCGCGGTAGGCCCCGGCGGCTGAGCGGGGTGTTCGGCGACGCGGAGTGGATTATGGCAACGGATGTCGTGGATGCCCATTGGTCGGCCATCGAAAAGTGGCTTCGCTCACACGCCCCCGACGTCTTCGCCTCACTCCGAGCTGGCGCGGCCAACGAGGACCTCGACCGCCTTCAGCGGGAACTCGCCGTCGAACTACCCGCCGATCTCCAGGCATCCCTTCGCAGGCATGATGGGCAAGAGGAGGATGCTCCCAATGGGATCTTCCCGCTCTCCGGCGTCCTCGGCCCCGAGCCCGCCTTCAGACTGATGAGCGTCGCGGAAATCGCAAGAGAATGGCGGCGGATGAGGGAGTTGCTCGACGGCGGAGAGTTCAGCCGGCCAGGCGCGCCGGATCGTGGAGTGGCCGGCACGTGGTGGCACGCCGGTTGGGTGCCGGTGGCCGACAACGGCGGGGGCGATCTCTTCTGCGTGGATTTGGCTCCGGCCCCCGGCGGCTCGCCAAGCCAAGTCCTGTTATTCGCCCACGACAGTCCGGAGCGGCGACGAGCGGCCGAGAGTTTCGGGGCGTGGTTGGGCGCCTTGGCCGAGGGCCTGCTTTCGGGGCGCTACGAGTATACGGATGAGGATGGCGTCGTGTCCTCCGACTGATCGCTCCCGTTAGCAATAACGCCGAACCATCCGCTACAGCCGACCGGGGCCGCCATTACGCCTTCGCGCGGTAGAATGTCTCTCCAGGCGGCCCCGGCGGCTGAGCGGGTCGTTCGGCCTTCGATGGGGAGGAGTGGTGGCTCGACCGGTACTTCAGCTCCCTGGATTCGAGATCCTCGCTGAGGTTGGACGCGGGACAACCGGTGTTGTCCACTGTGCGAAGGACGTGCGACTCAACCGTGTGGTCGCCCTCAAGGTACTTCAAATCGCCTCCGGGGCCGAACAGGCTGTGCGTGAAGCGCTTCCTCCGCGAGGCCAGAGTGGTGGCGAGCCTCACGGCAGGACAGGACCCCAATATCCCGCCGGTGCATGCGGTCATGGAGCACCAAGGCCGGCCCTTCTACATTCGGGAGTTCGTGGAAGGCGGAACCCTGGAGGAGCGGGTCGCCGCCGGCTCGATCAGCCCGAGGGAGGGAACCCGAGTCCTCGTTGCCATCGCCGGCGCCGTGGCTCGGGTTCACGGTAGGGGCGTGGCACACCGCAACCTGCACCCGGCGAATATTCTGGTCGCCGCCGACGGCGTAGCGAAACTGATCGGGTTCGGGCGGGTCGGTTGGTTGTCCGGGTCGGGGATGCTGCCTCCTGGCACGCAGGGGGTCGCCGCTGAGGTTGATGTGCTCGCGCTTCAAGGCATGCTCGACTGGCTGTTCTCGGCGCTGGGGAACCCTTTCCGGCTTCCCTGGAGAAAGCCCGGCGACGCGGCTCGCTGTGTAGCGCGGCCGCCTTTGTGACGGCGCTTGGGCAGGTGCTTGGTGCCTAGCGGTTCGGCCGAACCATCCGCTGCAGCCGACCGGGGCGGTCCTCGCGCGTTGTGAAGGATCCGCGCGCCATGCCCCGGCGGCTGAGCTTGGTGTTCGGCGGCTCAAGATTGCCTGAGTGATCATTCTGGAGGTGCCCGTGATGTTGCGACAATCTGCTGTATCGGTCTGTCTCCTCCTCCTCTCCGGTTCCGTGCCGGCGCGAGAGCCAGAAGTGCTGAGGGGTGAGTACTTGATCGAGTCCGCCCTCAAGCCGGGCATGGTGCTGGACGTGACGGATGCCAAGCCGGAGGACTTGACGTTGGTCCAGTTGGCTGGCCCAGGTGACCAGAAGAACCGTCGGTGGAGACTCATCCGGGTCGAGGAGGGCGAATACATGATCGAGACGGTCCTGAAGGAGGGGTTCGTCTTGGATGCGCGCGACGCAAGCAGTGATGACGGAACCCTAGTCCAGTTAGGGAGCGGTGGTGATCAGCGGAACCGGCGGTGGCACCTGATCCCCGTCGGGAATGGGGAATACATGATCGAGACGGCCTTGAAGGAAAAGGTGTTTCTCGACGTGAAGGATGCCCAGGCGGAGAACGGGGCGACGATCCAGTTGGGAGGGAATACCGATGAGGGGAAGGACCAGCCGAATCGCCGCTGGCGGCTGCTCCGAGTGGATTTGAAGTGACTGATTGTCGGGATTGGCGGCGGGCAACGCCGCCCCAGGAACTTCCCTCAGCGACGATGCGGCGATGAAGCGACCTCCTCACCGGGACGCGCCCGCCCGCGCGCACCGGCGCCGCCGGCGGCCCTGGGTTGCGCTGCGGACGACGCTTGGACTTCCCCTCCGGGGCGACCGGCGACCCGCGGCCTACGCCTGCCCTACAGCGATGTCTCGGCGGCGGGGGCCGCCGCCGACGCTTCGATCTTCGTCACCTCAAAGCCCAACTCCTTCGCCCGGCGACGCAACTGCTTCTCCAACCGGGCATGCACTCGCTCGGCATACGCCGCCTCCGTCTGCCTGCACGTACGCGATCCCGTAACGCACCAGGTAATACACGATCCGCGCCAGCTTGTGCGCCGTCGCCGTGATCGCCTTGGGCGCCCCAGACGCGAACGCTGCCGACGCCGGTACGCCCCCAAGGTAGCCGCTGGTTCCGCATCAAGCTCCACGCGGCCAAACGCAACGCGTGCGCCGCCCGGTTCTTGCCCCGACGCGTCCGGCTCGACTTCACCTTGCCGCCGGTCTTCTGCCAGTTGGGACACAGACCCAGCCAGCTCGTAAACTGCTTCACCGTCGGCCACTTGGTGAAGTCCGTCCCCAGTTCGCTGACCAGCGTCAACGCGTGCAGTTCGTCGATCCCCTCGATCGCCGTCAGGTCGATCCCCGTCGCATAGTACAACGCCGTGCGCACGTCGAAACGCGGATCGTGCGGCTTGCGGCCACGCACACGCGTCTTCGGCGGCAACGGCGGCGGCTCCGTCCGCCGACGCATCGTCCGCAACTGGGCGGCGATCTCTCCATCGAGTTGACCAATCACCTCCTGATACTTCTCCCACATCGCCAGGCAGCAACGCAGCTCGGTCACGTGCTCCGACCGGTAGCGGCCGTCCAACGCCTCGGCCATCTCCGCGGCCGTGTGCCGGCAGCGGCGGTCGCGCAGCCGGGCCAGCTTCTGCGGGTCGCGTTGGCCGGCCAGGATGGCGCGGATGATCTTCAGGCCGGTCACGCCGGTGACGTCGCCCAGCACACTGGTCAGCTTCAGGTTCATCAGCTCCAGGGCCTTCTGCATGCGTTGGACGTGCTGGCCGCACAGCCGCACCAGGTTGGCGCGTTGGCGGACGTAGGTCGCGCAGGGTGTGGGTGGCGTCGTCGGGCTGGAAGACCGAGGGCAACAGGCCGTGCTTGTGCAGACGTTGGATCCACTGGCAGTCGCGTCGGTCGGTCTTGGGCCGGCCCTTGATCTGACGGGTGAAGTGGGGCGGCGTGATGACCACCTCGAAGCCGGCCTCCAGCAAGGTGAGGAACAGGACGTGGCCGTAGACGCCGGTGGCTTCGAGGGCGACGGTGGTGACGCTGCATTGTCGCAGCCAGGCGACGAGTTGACGCAGCCCGGCCGTGTGGGCGGGGAACTCGCGCACGGCGTCGGATGGCGTCGGGGGTGGACTCGACGCAGACCCAGTGGCTTTGGTCGCCGACGTCGATGCCGGCGGCATGGGGCTGCGACACGGGCAAGGCGGCGACGCGGGCGCAGGCCTCGGCCTGCTGACGGGTCTCGCTCGGCGAAACGGGCGGCGCGGCGCAGGGCGGCGGCGGCTGGGTCGGGGCGGTCGGCCGGGGGCGGCGGTTGCGGGGTGCGGGTGGGGCGTGCTTTTCCCTTGCGAACGGTCATGGCGGTCTCCAGAATGGGAGGGCGAGGGCGTGCGGCGGGGGAGTCGGCGCAGGCACAGCCGTCCCAACGGGATCGACCGCGGCGGGATGAGGATCCGGGCGGCGGTCGTCGCCAAACGAGTGGGCCGAAAACGCTCCCCGTCCCAGTCGAACCACCGGGCCGAGCGTGAAGGCTCGACGCACCAGAAACGGAACGGGCATCGACGCCGGACGCCAGGGTTACGATAGGCGGCTCACGCCCAAGTTCCTGGCATGGTGGTGCAGAGGGAACTCTGCGAGGGATGCGAACCAGATGGTGTGTTGTCAAGAGGGCTGTTTCCTCGCCCATGCGGGGTCGAATGGGGCGCGGTTCTTGAGCACGCCATAGGCGATCATCAGCAGCTTGCGCATGCACGCCCCCACCGCCGCCATCTTCGCCTTGCCGGCGGCGACGAGCCGCCCGAAAAGCGCCTTGAGGAGGGGGTTGAAGCGGATCGCCGTGAGCGCCGGCAGGTACAGGGCCTTGCGCAGCCGCGCGTTGCCGGCCTTGCTCAGCCGCGTGCGTTTGTGGACGGAGCTGCCGGAGCGATACTGGCGCGGGCCAGGCCGGCGTAGGCGGCCGCCTGCTCGGCCGAGGCGAAGTGAGCCGGCTCGGGCAACTCGGCCAGGATGGCCTGGGCCGTGACTTCGCCAACGCCGGGAATGCTTTGGAGCAAGTCGCGGTCGGCGCCAGCGCCTCGGAGGAGGCGATCAGGTCGTCGGCTTGGCGTTGGAGGCGGTCGGCCTCCTTCTCCAAGAAGCGGATGGTGCGGGCGAGGAGGCGCTGGGCGGCGCGGCTGTGGCCGGGGGCGGCCAGTCGGCCCTTCTCGCGCGCGGCCATCTCACGCAGGTCGTCGCGGCGGCGCACCAGGGCCTGTAATTCCTGCGTTTCCGCGGGGGCGGGCCGCCAGGCGGGCGGCCGCTCACGCCGGGCGTACTCGGCGATAAGCCGGGCGTCGGCCTTGTCGGTCTTGTTCCCTTGGCCGCGCATGAGGCCGGCGTACTTGACCCGCGCCGGGTTGACGACGGCGACGTGGCGGCCGGCCCCGGCGAGCGTCGTGGCGAGCGCCAGGCCGTAAGTCCCGGTGCTCTCCAGGCAGAAGCCGGCCGACGGGTCGAGGCCGTCGGCCCAGGCGAGTAGGGCGGCGTGGCCGGCCGGGTCGTTGGCGAAGGTGTGGTGGCGCAGGCGCCGCCCCTGGCAATAGGCAGGCGTCGAGGGTATCCTTGGAGACGTCGATTCCGACCCAGGCGGTCGGGGCGGGGTGGTCTTGGGGCTGCATGGCGTTCCTCTCCTCATCCTCACGAATGCGGGGTCACGGGCGGCAACCCGTCCCGCGAGATGGTGTCCGAGGTAGGGGGACGCCGGCGGCCGGCGCGCGATCTGGTTCCCGAGGTGCTGTGCCCTCAGTCGCTGTACAAGGCGCTCTCTCCGGCCGCCGGTCGGCCCCCGACCACAGGCGGCATCGTAACATATGAGCCGCTGCAGCCGACCGGGGCCGCTGTTAGCCCTCGCGCGGCATCTTGTCCGTCCCGCGGCCCCGGCGGCTGAGCGGGGTGTTCGGCCACTGGAGCCGGGACGACTGAGAAGGTGATTTGAGGTGCTAACCAAATACCGCTGTTGAAGCTCAAGACCTGTCTGGCGTGCCCGCGCTCGTGCGCTTTGCGCAGGTCCGACATGAACCGCCGCGCGGATACATTGTCCCGGCAGTTCATTCGTTCGTGCTTGCTTTCACGGCTTTCCCGGCCTCACTCCTAATAGGCTGTGACAAAACCCCTGGGAAGCCTGGATAAAGTGGGCAAGCTTTCGGTTTTGTCACAGCCTGTAACAGACCGTGACGAGATCTCAGCAAATCCACCGTGAACTGTGGCTCAGGCCGGTTTGTCATGGCCCGTGAGGGCGCGTGAGTTGACACGGGTTACTTCATACCTTAGAAATTCTCAACTAAGGGTTCTTTTTTGACAATCAAGATGGCTAAGGGAAGAAAATGACGAAGCCGAATCAACCTAACAACGGGAAGCGGGTCAACAAGTCCGACGCGCTCCGGGAGATGATCGCCCAGCACCCGGACGCCGCGTCCAAGGAGATCGTCTCCCTCCTGGGGCAGAAGGGGATCAAGGTGCAGCCCTCCTTGGTGTACTACGTCCGGAGCAAGCAGAAGCAGTCCGACCGGAGGTTGAAGCGGGAGCGGGTGCAGTCCACATCGCAAGGGATGGGGCACGGCGACCCGGTGAAGCTGATCCTCCAGGTGAAGAGCCTGGCCCAGGAAGCGGGCGGAATCAAAAACCTTCAGCTGCTGGTCAACGCCCTGGCCGAATGACCGGGGCCCGGCCACGGACGATGAGGGTGGCCGGCCAGGCACCTTTTCCGATCGTGGAACCATTCAGCCGGGGCGCACGTCCAACCTGTACCCGCGGTCGGAACGCCGGCCCCCGGAGCGGGTGCAGAGGGCAGGCCGGTCACGCCTTTCGCCGCTCCCACATCGCTGCGTTCAGGAACTCCCGCCTTGCCCGGAAGGATTCGATGTGACAAACGCCGTTGCGGTCGCGCCCTTGCGCGTCATGCTGGTCGAGGACTGCCCCGAGCTGCTGGAACTGCTCCGCGTCCTGGTGGGTTCGTGGGGCCAGCCCGTCGCCGCGGCGAAGGACGGCCCCGCCGCCCTGGACGCCGCCGCCGCCTTCCGGCCCGACCTGGTTCTCACGGACATCGACCTCCCCGGCGCCGACGGTTACGACACGGCCCGGCACGTCCGGCGGCTCTCCGGCCTCGCCCGCACCGTGTTCGTGGCGCTTACCGGGCGCGGGCGCGACTGCGACCGGGAGCGCTCGAAACGGGAGGGGTTCCTCTTCCACCTCGTCAAGCCCTTCGACCCGTCCGGCCTGCGGGAGCTGCTGGCGGCCGCCGGGCCAGGCCGGCGCACCGAGGCCACTCCGGCACAGGGCGGCAGGTGAAGTCCTTGACGCCTTCCACCGCGCCGGATAATCGGACCTGGCCGCCGGCCGATCCGCGTGCCGGCACTTGCGGCTTGCCGAAGTTCCCGTGCGGTGGCCGCCTCACCGGAGCAGGCTGTCCCTGCAGCTCTTAGTCAACGCTCCTGCGCTCGCGAGGGCCACAGGACGCCGGGAAGACGGCGGGAAGGAAGGGGAAGTGGCTGGAGCCACGGGCCCCGGGAGGCGGCGGGGGTCAAGGGGGGGAGGCCGAGCGCTATCGCGCCCACGCTTCACCCGCTACAGGTCGGACGGTAGAAGCACTTCTCAACCTTGGGGCGGGTCGGCATCGTGATGGTCCCGACTTCAGTGGTCAACCGCTCGGGCACTTCGGTGATCGCGGCGAGCCGGACTCCTTACAGGGGTGCCCGGACCCGGCTCCGGTCGGGTGCGGGGTCGATCCGGCAGCGAACCGCGCTGGCCCGCCGGGTGACTCTCCCGCCAGCGCCCGTCGCTACCTATCGCAGAGACGCGCCTCCTGAGGTCGCAGCGCCCGCTGCCGTTCCGTTCAGATACGCGCGCTGGTGTTTCGGATCGAAGGCGCCAGATGCGGCGACAGAGCGAAAAGGCTCTCCGTTATCCATTAGGGACCGTCGGTTCCTCCGCGCTGGGTTTCATGACAAACTGACCTTCGGTTGTCGGTGATTGCGAACTATCTTGGAGGTTAGCACTCGGGGCACGCACGACCCGGACAACTCCGGCGAACCGGTTCGCAATCCCTGCGCGGACAAGAGGCAACGACCAGTGAGCGCCTGGACGGTAACGGGTGACGAGATCCGTCGGCTTCAGGGCCGCGATATCGAGTTCACGACCCTTCTGAACGAGCTACTCGGGGCAGCTACCGCCGGCCACATGCCGCCAACAGCCCTGCGCCTCAACGTGAAGACGCAGGCACCGGACGGCGGAGTGGATGCCGCGATCGACGGGGGCGTGCCAGCGATCCACGACGAGTTTGGGCTCCTGGCAGTCCCCACCTGCTGGCAGTTCAAGGCGTGTCCGTCGGACCACATCAAGCCGGCCCGTGGGCAGTCCGGCGGACAGGAGGCAGCGCTCCGAACCGAGATTGAGAAGCCTCACGCACGCCAGCTGCTCGCGCAAGGCTACGGATACCGGCTGTGCATCGCGGATTCCCTGACCCCGCAACAGCGGCAGCGGTGGGAAGGCTGGCTGCTGGACGAAGCCCGGAAGATCAACCCGCAGGCGCCGGCCCCCATCGTGGTGTCAGCCGACATCCTCGCCGACTGGTGTTCCCGTCATCCAGGGGTCGTCATCCGACTGCGGCCGTACCTGGCCGCGGTCCACGACTTCAGGCCCTGGGAGCGGATGGCGTCGGCCCAGTCTCCGACGTTCGTGCCGGTCGAAATCCGGCAGGCGGCGAGTGCGGCGATCCGCCGGTTCGCCGACCTCGCCCAACCCGCCCGCGACCCGGTATTGACGGTCGGCGGCGAGGCCGGGGTGGGGAAGACCCGGTGCGTGCTTGAGGCCGTGCGGGCCCTGCCTGGTATTGCCGCCCTCGTCGTCGCCACGGACGACGAGCGGACCGCCGTCGAACTCATCCAACGCCTTGTAAACGACCGAACCTCGCGGGCTGTGTTCGTCTTGGACGGAACGGACGTGGCGACCCGCGCCAGGCTCTGCCAGCTCTTGGCTGCCGATGTCCACCGCCTCCGCGTCATCGCCGTTGATAACGAACGGCGAGAGGCAGCGGCCGCCGAGGGGGAGGTACGACTGAGGCCACTCGACCGCCAGGATGTAGAACGAATCCTAGCCGCGAACTTCCCGGCCGTTCCTAACGAGACTCGTTGGGCGATCGCCGGCCTGGCGGACGGGTTCGTGCGGTTGGCCGTGGACGTCTGCCGGCACATCCACCTGCTGCCCGCGGGCGGCGACATGGTTGCGCTGGTCCCGGTCATCCGCGATCAGTACCTCGCCGCCCGGCTGACGGACGAACAGCGGGCAGTGGTCGAACTCGTCTCTCTGATGGCCCGGGTGGGGTATCGCGGCGACCATGCAGTCGAACTGCACGCCCTGTGCGCCGCGGTCCCGGCGGCCGGGCTGACTCCCGAGCGGGTGGTCACAATCGCCGCCGGAATCCGGCACGCTCCGGGGTTCGTCGCCGTCGGCCCGCGCTATCTGTATGTGACCCCGCGCGTCGTGGCGCAGGCCGCGTTCCACTCGGCGTGGGAGCGGTGGATCCGCGCCGATCCGGAGGCGTTCTTCGGCGCGCTTCCGGTCGAACTCGAAGACGCGCTGTACCGCCAGGTCCGCGACGCCGGGACGGCCGAAGCTCGGAGGCTCGTGACCGCCTTCCATGAGTCATGGGTTCGGCGGCTGGGCCCCGACGCCCTAGCGGACCCGGACGCCATGTACCGGCTCTTTCGCCTGGTCGAGGTCGAACCTGAAACCCTCCTCCCATACCTCTCCGATCTGATCGAGTCGGCAGCTGCCAACCAACTCGCCGGCTTGGACCGCCACCCGGACCTGCGCCGGTCCTGCCGCGATCGGTGGGCGGCTCGGCGGCGGCTGGTCTGGCTGGCCGAGTGGCTGCTCCGATTCCCGGAGTTCTATCTGTTCGCCGAGCGGATCTTATACCGGCTCGCGCTGACCGAGACGGAGGACTGCGGGAACAACGCGAGCGCGATCTGGTGCCAGAGTTACCGACCCCGCCTCTCCGGTACCCCGATCTCATTCGCGGAGCGGCTGGCGGGACTCGAACGCCGTTTCGGTGCTGCGCTGACCGACGTGGACGTCCGGCTCTGTCTCCGCGGGCTGGTGGGGCCGCTGACCGCAGACGGCCCCGCTCACCGAATGGGCTCCCCACCGCTCGTCTCCGGTCGCATCCCCCCGCCGGACTGGTCGCCAGTGCCGTGGGACGAACTCCGCGGGATCTGGCGGGCCACCGTCGATCTTCTCGCCCGCCTCGCCCGACACCCGAACCCGGCGGTCGCCGACGGGGTGGTTGATACTGCGATCCGGAACGGAGTAGGGCCGATTCGACGCCACCTGCAGGACTTTGTTGTGATCGTCGAGTCCCGCCCGATCGGGGAGGCACGGCGGGTTGCGATCCTGGAGTTGCTCGAGCGATTCCTGCAGGTCTATTGCCGGCCGGGCCGGCGCGTCGCCTCGGCGGAGACGGAGGCGGCCGTCCGGGCGTGGCGGCAGCGGCTTCTCCCTGCGGCCCTCCGCGACCGGCTTCGGACGACGATCCGCCGGGCATACTATGACCTCCATTCGTACTTGGAGGATCACGGAGAAGCCGAGTTGTCGAGCCTCGCCCGAGAACTCTTCGCCGCGCAAGACACCCTGTCCTCGGAACTCTCCTGGCTGTACTCGGGTGAGGCAAGGAGCGCCGACGCGCTCGGCATGCATTTGGGGCGACTGGATGAGCACGGCGACCTTCTCGACCAACTCGCAGACGCCGCCGTGGGCAGGCCGGACGTGGCCTTCCTTCGGGGGTACGTCATCGGGCTCCTCGACAACCGCCCGACGGTGGCGGGTCGAGTCTCCGATCTGCTCGACCGCTTGACCCCCACTCACCCAGACCTTGCGTTCGAGTTGTTGACGACGGGGCTCACTTTTCTCAACCCACTGGGCCGTACGCTCGCCTTGGTGGATGCGGGTCTGCTCCCCGCGACCCACCTTCGGCTGTACTGGCGACTCATCGGGACACGCTCGCTCAGCACGGACGAACTGACCGCTGTGCTAACCCGGATGCTAGCGGCTGCCGGGGGTGGGGACGCAGAAGGCGGCGCGGCGCGGTGGACGTCCTGTTGGCACAGGTGCATGCCTGCCACCGCCAGCGGCGTGCTGGGGCGGCCTTCGACGACCCGCTCTTGCCGCTCGTCCGCTCCGTTCTGAAGGCGAGCCTGGCGACCGATCTGGGCCAAGACGAGTACGCCTGGGGGGAGGTGCTCACCGAGTTGGGCCGGACTGAGCCTATCGAGGCTATCCGGCTCGCCGTGGCCGCCCTGGGCTCCGACAACTCCGTGGCCCTTTCGGACGCGACCGAGGGCTACCTCGCAGCAGCCGCACCGCTTCACCCGGAAGCCCTGATGGCAGAACTTGGGGACGTCCTGCTGGACCCGCACCGCGGGATGCGCGTTCGGGCTCACGACCTCACGTCGGTCCTCGGGGCAATGCCGATCCGTGTCGTGCAGGAGTGGGTGGACCGGAACGGACTCGACGGGGCGCGGGCGATCGCCCGGTTGCTCCCTGCCCCGTTCCTTCAGCATGGCGTACCCACCGTCCCGGAACTCACCGCGTTCGTCATGGATCGGTTTGGGGAAGACGAGGAGGTCTTTTACGAGTTTCGTCTGGGAGCGAGGAGCCATGCTGGCCGTGTCGGAGACATCGCGGCCGACTACGACCAAGACGCGGCGGTGGCGCGGGCGTTTCGGACTCATGCCTCCCGCTGGGTACGCGAGTGGGCCAGATCGGCTGAGGAGAGTGCGCGGGTGTCTGCGGAGTGGTGGCGTGCGGACGACGAGGAGCTGGAGGCACCGTGACTCTTGCTGCGCGTTGCCGCGCTTCGGTCTGCATCAACCGCCTCATCGAACTGCCCTTGGACGCACGGGCCCCCAGAAGAGCCGCCAGCGGCCGCTGCAGCTACGAGTTAATACCGATCCGAGAAGCCGGGGATGTAGCTCTCCAACCTCAAGAGGCGCGGGGCAGGTGTGTTCCCTGAAGCCGGGGCGGCCGTTCACGGGCTGGACTTGCCTGATGCTGGGCGTCCGCATAGGTCAGCTGCATGAGGCCGCAGCCACTACCTGTGGGACTCTGGGATCAAGTCCCGCCTTGTCGCTCAGGCGGCGATCTTGGCCTTGGTTGAGCAGTACGAGCAGCGGTTGCAAGACCTCCAAACGAAGATCGACGACTTACAGCAGCGCCTCAACCAGAACTCCACCAACTCGTCGCGTCCTCCTTCGAGCGATATGCCCGGCGTCAAGCGCCGCCCGCCCCGCTTGCGCACCGGGCGTAAGAAGGGCGGCCAGCCCGGCCACGTCCTTCAGCAACGGCCCCTGCTGCCGCCCGACCGCACCATCTCCTGCAAGCCGCGCGCTTGCCGACGGTGCGGCTGGTCCCTCCCAGTCGAACGCACGGCGCGCAGCGTGGCGTCTTAGGAGCTTTCAAGTGCGCCTCCGCCTCGTCGCGACGGCGGACCAGATCCGCATTGGTCTGGTCGTCCTTCAGCAGCCAGTTGAGGTGGAAGCGGGCGGCGAACCAGGCTTTGTCGGCTTCGGCATTGGCCGCCTGGATGAGATGCCATCGGCGCGGGGCCGGACGGCTCCCTATCGGCACAAGCCGAGCACAAGCAAGACAACTCGTAGGTTAATGAATCCAAGATGGCCCTTTCTGTACTGTCACTTCTGACTCGCCCGCTCCTCCAACGGCGTGGCGTCCCACACGCGGCCCGTGCCGTCAGCACAAGCTGACGCCAGCCGTCGGCCATCCCGGCTAAACGCCACAGCCGTTACTGCGTCGGCATGCCCCCGAAGCGTCAAGGCCAGCTGTCCGGTGGCCGTGTTCCACAGCGTAACGGTTTTGGCATCGCTGGCGACCGCCAGCCTCGTACCGTCCGGGCTGAACACCAGCCCGTTGACCCTGGGCGCGTACTGGCCCAGCTCGGTTCTGCGTCCCGTTTCAATATCCCACGAGAACAAGGATCCGCCCGGCTCGTGGGTAGCGATGCCTTGCCATCTGGACTCCATGCAAACGGTCCACCAAGTGAGGTCGTGATTTCCTTCCCTGTCTGGGCGTTCCATACCTTAATAAGACCTGGAAGGAGCCTGTTTAGCTCCCAGCCCCAGAACTGTGTTATTTCCGCGGAAGCCAGCCATCGGCCGTTGGGGCTGCAGGAAACTGTCCAGGCAGGAACTGTCTCGGGAATTGCGCCCACGGGCGCCTGGTAGCCCTTCAAATCGGCAAGCACCTGCCCGGTCGCAGCGTCCCAGATCTTCACCGATTTGTCCGCACTCGCTGACGCTAATCGATTGCCGTCGGGACTCCAGTCCACCGAGTAAACGGCGCCCGTATGGCCGGAAAACGTGCGAGATTCTTGCCCCGATTGACCGTCCCAGACCTTGACCGTGCCGTCTTCACTCGCAGAGGCAAGCCACCGGCCGTCCGGGCTCCAGGCGACCTGGTAAACGTCAGCGGTATGGCCGCTGAGAACCATATCAGGTTCGCGACGTCCCGGCGACCAGATGCGAATCGCCCTATCAGAGCAGGCCGAGGCCAGCCGACCGTCGGGACTCCAAGCTACAGGCACGTGCAGCTTCCGGCCGAGGCGCAGAGTCGAAAGCAGGCGATTATTGTCCCGCGTGTCCCAAACGCGAATCGTGTGGTCAAACCCAATCGTGGCCAGTCGGCGACTGTCCGGGAACCACGCCAGCCCGTAGACGGTGTCCTGGTGCCCGAGGAGCTTCGTCGTTGCGTTGCGCGTTAGGTCATGGACGTAGGGCGGCCTTTGTAGTCCCGTACCCACGAGCTCCCTCGCCGCCCACGCCACTTGCTCCCCGTCTGGACTGAGGGCCACGGCAGTCGGTAGAACCGGGATGCCCTCCAAGGAGATCTTGGTCGAGAACAGTTCGCTCGGTCGGGGCGTCCCAAACAACTATCTCCTGCTCCCACGGGCCGCCACGAGCGATGCGCCGCCCATCGGCACTCCACAAAAACGAGTGTGCCGAGCGCCAGGGGTCCGCAGGTGGTGGGAGAGTCGCCTCCTTTCCCGTTTCAGCGTCCCACATGCGCATTCCATCCTTGCCGGCGGTGATTACCTGCTTGCTGTCAGGGCTGAACGCGGCGCATGAACTTTCCGGAATGGTTGCCAGCTCCCCGCCGGTCGTCGCGTCCCATACCCTTGTCTCTGGGACGCCCGAAGGGTCGTTGCTGCCATTATTACGCTCGCGGCGTGAGTACCGGTATTGCACCCCTACCGTCGAAACGATCTTCCTGCCGTCCGGGCTAAAGACGACATGGGTGGGCGCGTCCTTGTGCCCTGGTAGCGTAAGCAATTCCCGGCCGCTTTCGGCATCCCATACTTTGACAGTCTTATCATCGCTGACGGTGGCTATGCGCTTGCCGTCGGGCCTAAAGGCTACGTCGCGGACGATGCCGCGGTGGCCGACCAGGGTAAGAACTCTTTGTAACGTTGCCGCATCCCAAATAACGACCGCATCGTCGAAGCTGGCAGCGGCGATCCGTCGGCCGTCGGTGCTTACGGCCAAGGGAACATCGCGGCTGCCGGCTAGCGATAGCAATTCCTGTTCGCGGGAAACGTCCCACATGGTTGTTTCCCCCGGCGCACGAGGGTGCGATTCCAGCAGGAATCCGTCACGGGGCATCGCGCTCACAGCCGCGATTTGACGCCCGTCGGGGCTAAAGGCCACATCCGTCACGGCGAGACGATGCTGGCCATATTGCCTGGCTTCGATGCCGCAGGCACCGTCCCAGAATGACAGCTCCGTTTGCGTCGGCTCGTTATGAGCCTTACCATCCCACTGGGAGGCCACGGCAAAACGCAGCCCGTCAGGGCTGAAGTCTACCGCTGAGACGTACCCGTCCGTTGCCCTGAAGGAAAGAAGCCTTTCGCCAGAAGGTACAGCGAGAACCATGACGTGCCCAAGGGCCCCATCCACAGTGCCATTGAGGATGAGACGGCGTCCATCCGGGCTGAACGCAAGGCTATCGACCGATGCTGAAAAAAGATCTGCCGGGAAATCGAACCGTTTCTCACCAGTGTTAGCGTCCCATACGGCATTGGTGGTGGCCAAGAGCCGACCATCGGGGCTGAATCGAACGCACTGGCTCCAACTCGGCACGCTGAGCAGCTCTCTACCATCGGTCGCGTCCACGATCGCGACCTTAGCAACGCCGCCCCCGCCGCCGCGGCCGAACTTGAAGCCGGCCTGGGCGCAGGCCAGCCGCCCGCCGTCCGGACTGAAGGCGGCCACGTTCGGTCTGATCCCAGCCACAGGGACAACGACGGCATCCTTGCCCGTCTGAGGATCCCAGAGACGAACTGTGCCATCGCGGTCGGGCGAGGCGACCCGTGTGCCGTCGCCGCTGAACGCGACGCTATTCAGTTGGCCGGCGAATCCAGCCTTACGGCAGATTTGTTCGTGGGTGTTGAGGGCCCAAACAATGACCTCGCCGTCAGGCACGGCGTTTCCATCTGGGGGGAGATCGCTGCAGCCGGCGGCCAGAAAACGTCCATCCGGACTGAACGCGATGCTCCAAACAGGCGCGCTGTGCGTCAGGGTGAACAGCTCCTTGCCGGTGGGTACGTCCCACAGCTTGACCGTTTGGTCCTCACTTGCGGTCGCTACCCGTTGCCCATCCGGGCTGAAGACCACCGCCGTTGGTTTGCCGGCGTGTCCACGCACCGTTCGCAGGAGCGGATGGCATAGTCCCTTAACGAAGTACCATTCCCATCCGCGGAAGTCCGGCTTGCAGGCGTCTAGCAAGCGGTCCCCGCTTTCAGAATCCTTGCCCTCCCATTCGTAGTGGGCCAGTACGACGCGCTGGGATGACAGGTTTGCTTCGGAGCCCCGGAGGGCCGTCTCGGCCCGTTGCCACAGGCTGGTGACGGTGACGAAGGCGGCCAGTACCAGCACGACGAGCGCGGCACTCATCCCGGCGATGGCCGGTCGACGCCTCGCCCACTTGATGGCGCGCTCCAGCCGACCGACCGGGCGCGCCTGCACCGGTTCGCCCCGCTCGAACCGCCACAGGTCATCCGCCAGCGCCTCCGCCGAGGCATAACGCTTGGCCGGCTCCTTCGCCAGGCATTTCAGCACGATGGTTTCCAGGTCGCGGTCGATCGTGCGATCCAGGCTGCGCGGCCGCGCCGGCTCCTTCTCCATCACCTGCATCAGCGTGTCCAACGGCGTCGGACCCCGGAACGGCGGCCGGCCCGTCAGCAGCTCGTACAGGATCGCCCCCAGGCTGTACACGTCCACGGCCGTCGTCGAGGTCCTTCTTCGCCGCCGCCTGCTCCGGCGCCATGTAAGACGGCGTGCCCACGATCGCGCCGGATTGCGTCATGCCGCTGTCGCCGGCTCACCTTCTTCGCCAGGCCGAAGTCGGTGACGTGCGGCTGGCCGTCCTTGTCCAGCAGGATGTTCGCCGGCTTCAGGTCGCGGTGCAGGATGCCGCGCTGGTGGGCGTAATGCACCGCCCGCGCCACCTTCGCCATCAGCTGCACCGCCTGCTTGCGGTCCTTGCGCAGCGCCTCGATCCGGTCGGCCAGGCTGCCGCCCTCGATCAGCTTCATCGAGAAGTAGTGGCTGCCGGCGTGCTCGTTCACCTCGTAGATGGGGACGATGTTCGGATGGTCGAGGTTGGCCGCCGCCTCCGCCTCCTGCTGGAAACGCTGCACGTCCAGCGGCGTCGCCAGCTGGCCGGCCAGGATCATCTTCAGCGCCACGATGCGGTTGAGGCTCACCTGCCGCGCCTTGAACACCACGCCCATGCCGCCGCGCGCGATCTCCTCCAGGATCTCGTAGTCGCCGAAGTAACGCATGTTGTCGCCGACGGCGGGGACGCCGTCCGCCGGCGTCGTGGCGCCGACGGTGGGGGATTCGGAAGCTGGCGGGGTGAGCGGCTCGGCC
The DNA here is from genome assembly GCA_963771935.1 of uncultured Planctomycetaceae bacterium. Classification (GTDB taxonomy): domain Bacteria; phylum Planctomycetota; class Planctomycetia; order Gemmatales; family Gemmataceae; genus UBA4732. Next base: position 1,426,243 of record CAVYVK010000003.1, read on the forward strand.
AGACAGGCGAACTCCTCGCGGTTGGCGAGGAAGGAGGCCAGCTCATCGGCCAAGTCCGGGTGCCGGGCCAGCAGCTCCTGGCGGTCGGGCGTTTTTCCCGCTTCGACCGCTTGCAGGTAGTCGGCCAGCACTTCTTGCAGGCGTTGTTCCCGGTCGGACGGACTCGGCGGCGTGTCGTTCATGGTGCACTCAGGGAGGCGAGGGATTTCTTCAACTGCTGCAAACCGCGATGGATCAGCCCGGCGACGGCGCCGGGCGTGCGGTTCAGCCGTTCGGCAATGCGGGCCAGCGTCCAGCCGTGCCAGTGCTGCAGGATCAGGGCTTCACGCGGCGTCCGGCGGCAGCCGTTCCAGGGCGTCGGCCAATTGTACCGCCGTCTCCTTTCGCAGGATCTGCTCGCTCGGCGACGACTGCTCGGCCGCCAGGAACGCCTCCAGCCGGGCCGAGGAGGCGTCGAGCGCCTGTTCGCGATCCACGTCGCGGGCGTCGGTGCGGAGTTTACGGACCTCATCCGTCAGGTTATTGGCCAGCAGCCGGCGCAGCCACGCGGCCTGCTGAGCCTCGTTCCAGTCGGCGACGCGCTGCCGGGCCAGGTGCGCTCCAGCAGCGTCTGCTGGACGACGCCGGAAAGGTCGATCTTGCCTTGCAGGCGCGGGTCGATCTCGGCGCACGACAGCAGCGTCAGGTACGGACGGTACTTCTCCAGGCCCGCGTCGGGGCTGGCTGCAGGGTCGGGCATCGCCCTCTCCTGATACAAGCGTGACGACGGCCTCCATTCTGCGCGGAAATCGCCGACTTGTGGCAAAAAATGTACCACAAGCCCTTGGGCACGGATGCCGCGCCACGGCCAGATGCGCGGACCCGCTTCATGTGAATGCCGGACCCATTGGCTGAATCAGTACGTTGCTTGCTGACGGCCGGGGTTTCAACGAGGCTGAGACGGCGGTCAGGTCGTGCGTGGCGTGCTGAATTGGTTGGAGGGAAAGGCCTGATGATACCAGACGGTCAACCAGCGAGCGCCGCTGCGAGGCGCGGTTGGATGGGGTCTATCAAGGGTCCAGGGCGTCCGGCGACATGAAGTTATTCCGGGATAGGCAACCAAGGAGCAAACAGAAAAACCACTGATCCTCTCGCGCGAGTGTCGCCACGCCCTCGCGCAGCTCATCGCCGATGGGCGCACCGCACCAGGCCGACGAGCCGACATCATGCAAGACGTCCCCACACCGGACGCTTACCGAGAAGGCGGGGGCGTACCTCCCTATCCTCAAAGGGCGCGGGGCAGGTGTGTTCCCTGAAGCCGGGGAGGGCGCCCGCCGACGGCCGGCTCGGCCCCCGACTTCCCTCCGGAGGCGCCGCCGGTTCGCCCACGTTGGCCCACGACGCGACCGGGCGACCGGAGGCGGCCCACGCCCCAAACGACGAAAGGCCCCTGCCGTGCGGGGCCTCCGTGGTGACCGTGGGACGGCCGCCGCCTCGCCCGCCCGCGGCCAGAACAAATTCGCCGCGTCCGGTTTTGGTGAAGCGGGACTGCGTCCCGCTTCACCAAGACCGCACGCGGCAAGTTCGGCCTGACATCAACCGCCGCGCCCTGTACCGCCTGCTCTAATAGTACCAGATCGAGAAGCCGGCGGAAGGGCGGGAGAATCGGTTTCCGGCGGCTCCGAAGAGGAAGCGGGCGTAGCGACCTGTTGATTGTGCCTAACCGACGCGGTTCAAACGGGTCGGATGTTGGTGTTTGAAGGCCCGCGCTCCGGCTCGGGACGAGGTGGCGGGTGTTTGGTTGCAGCGAGTACCCGCACGATTTCATCCGCCGGCATGCCGCGCTGCACCATTTCCACTGTAAGCTGGTGTTCCCTGATCTTGGCCTCTTCGCTCGGCTCATCCACGGGACCGCCGAGCACCCGGGCGATCTCCTCGGCCGACATGCCGCGTTGAACCATGTCCTGCTTCAGCGCAGTTTCGACTTCGAGCTTTCGCTGGGTGAACCAGCAATGGATGCACCATGCGAGAAGGCGCCCCAGCATGGGAATGCCCAGAAAGGCGAGCGCAAACCACAGGATGTCCGGCATGATCCACCTGCGGCGTCACGGCACCGATCCGCCGGGCAACCACAGCGCACGACGGGCAACCGACCATGAAACAATCATACCTGTTCTCTTGCGTCATGCAACCGAAATGCGGTGGTGGCCTAATTTGAAAAAAGTCGCCAACGCACCGTCGGGCGTCGATGCGTCGGCATCTAACAAATGAGGCCTGATGCAACGGGAGGTCAGGCTTCAGTGGTGCCCTGGAAACATCGTGGGAAGGGGCGGACGTTCGACGTGAACGAGTTCGAGGTTGCCTGACCCTGATCTCCTTCACGACGCTGCCGTTTGCGTGAAGCGATTCCCTTTCGCTTCGCTCCGTCCCATCACTCGCGCAGGCCAGGCCGAATTCGCCGCGCCCGGTCTTCGTGAAGCGGGACTGCGTCCCCTTGGTGAGCGTCTCCTTGAGTAGGCCGCTATAAAGAGTCGCCGAGGGGGTCTTGCCGCCCGGGCTGGTCCAGTAGCCCCGGGCGGCCATCGCGGCGATCATCTCCGGGCAGCCCATCGCGCGGCCTTCCTCGGCCAGCACCCTGGCCGCGGCGTCCAGGGCGCTGAGCCTGCCGGGCTTCGCCGCCGCGTCGGCCGGACGCGTCTTCGCCGCACGGTTCTTGCCGCGCCCCTTCGGCCGGGCCGTCCCCTCCGCGGCCGCCGCATCCCCGCCCGCCTCCGCCGCCGCCGGCGCCGGTAGCGGCGCGGGTGCCGGCGCGACCTCGGCCGCCTGGGCCGGCGGCTGCGCCTCGTGCGTCTCGTTGACCGCCTCGGCCCCCGGTACATCGGAACCGGGCCCCTCGAGCTGTGCCGTCTGGGCGCCGACCGTCTCGGCCGCCGTCCCCTCCGTCTGGCCGACCTCGATGACCGCCGCCTGGGGGCCGTTGGCCTCGGCCGCGTCGGCGACCGCCGCTTGCTCCTTCGGGGCCTTCCGGCACTTCGCCGCCGGGGTCGAGGTCGTGCCGCTCTTCTTCACCATGATGTTGATCCCTTCGATTCGGGTGGTCCACGTCGGCGTCGCGCCTGCCGCGACGCCGCAACCGGTCAGGACAGTTACCTCGCCCGACGGGACGGCATCAAGCTAATTCCTCTCGGATTTATGGTAATATGGTTCGTCGCTCGGAGGCCGCGTCGCGGCCGGCGTCGGCGGCGCCGCCGGGCCGGTCGCACCCCCTGCGGCGGCTGCCCCCCCGGAAGCAATCCCACTGCCGCCGCTGCCGTCGCCAGTCCGCCGTCGCGGTGATCGGCAGCAGGTCGTGCAGGATGACCGGGTCGCGCCCACGCTCCGTGCGGGGCAGGAACAGGATCTGCTCCTGGATGTCGGGGGCCAGCAGCAGCAGAGCCATGACCTGGCTGACCCGCGCACGCGTCACGTGGCCCAACCGGGCCAGCTCCGCATAGTCGCGGACCTCACCCGTACGCACCAGCCGCTCCAGGCGGTGCGCCGGCGCTAGTGGGTCACTTGCCTTGCAGCTGGCCATAAGCGTCTACTGGCATATGCTGGGTGGAACCATCGCACCCAGGAGCCGTTATGACCCGCCGCCGGAAGGATTCGCTTCGACCCCTCACCGACGCCGAACGCCACGAACTTAACCGACTGCGCCGGTCCTCGGCGGCCCCGGCCGCCCCGGTCGCCCGCGCCGCCGCCTTGCTGCTGGTCAGCGACGGGGTCGCTTATCAGGACGCCGCCCGGGCGGTGGGCCGCAAGAGCGGCGACGCCGTCTCCCACCTGGTCACCCGCTTCAACCGGGAGGGCCTGGCTGCTCTCGAACCCCGGCACGGCGGCGGCCGGGCGACGGCCTACGACGCGGCGGATCGCGACCGCATCCTGCGGGAGGTCGCGCGGACGCCGACCCCGGAGCGGGACGGGACGGCGACCTGGTCCCTCTCCACGCTGCGGCGCGCGTTGCGTTCGGCCCCGGACGGCCTGCCGCGGGTCTCGACCTTCACCCTGTGGCGGGTACTCCATGACGCCGGATACAGCCATCAGCGGACCCGCACTTGGTGCCCGACCGGATCGGCGCTGCGTCGCCGCAAGGCGGGTACGGTGACGGTCACCGACCCGGACGCCGAGCCGAAAAAAAGTTGATCGAGGGCGCCTACCGGCTAGGCAAGTCGCTGGGCCTGGCGGTCTGGTGCTGCGACCAGGCGGGGCCGTTCCAGACCGTGCCTCACCCCGGGCCGAACTGGCGACCGGAGGGCGACCCCGCCCGCCAGCCCCACGAGTATATTCGCAACGGGACGGCCAAGGTGCTGACGCTGTTCCACCCCGCCGACGGCCGGGTGCGCATCGAGGGGGTGGCGACCTGTCCCAATGCGGTGTTGCACCCCTGGCTGAAGCGAGAGTTGTCGGAGATCCTGGCTGGGTTGCCCGACCCGCCTCCCACAGCGACGGCGTCGCGGGCGGCGTGGGAGCGCTGGCAGGCCGAACTGGCGGTCAAGCCGACGCTGCCGACGGAGTTGCCGCCTTTGCGGATGCTGTTGGTACTGGACAACCTGGCCGGTCACAAGACGCCGGAGTTCGTCCTGTGGCTGTTCGCCCATGGGGTCATGCCGGTGTACACGCCGGTGGGCGGGTCGTGGCTGAACATGGCGGAGAGCATCCAGCGGGTGCTGAAACGGCGGGCGTTGGACGGCCAGCACCCGGCGACGCCGGAAGAGATCATCGCCTGGTTCGAGGCGGTGGCGCGGCACTGGAACGCCGAACCGACGCCGTTCGAGTGGGGCGGCCAGCGGGCGGCGCGGCGGAAGCGTCAGCGCGAGCGTCGGCACCGCCTCGGCGGATCGGGCGCGCAGACGCGGCGGCCGCTGGGGCGAAAGGGCCAACGGGCTTATGGCCATGTCCAGAGCAAGTGACCCACTAGCCAGGCGCACCGCCCGAGGCACGTGACCGGCGCAGCCGCAGGCAGGCGGCGCCGCGCCGGC
>CAVYVK010000004.1:0-536536 GCA_963771935.1 uncultured Planctomycetaceae bacterium
AGCCCTTCCGTGGCGCAAAGCCGCCTGTTCCAGACGGCAGGTTGCAAACCCGCCCCACGGATCACCCATCACCCCCAATTCCTATGGCTGTTGACATCAAAGTCCCGTCGGTCGGAGAGGCGATCACCGAGGGCGTCCTCGCGCTGGCTGAAGGCCGACGGCGACGCCGTGCGGGAAGGCGAACCGCTGTACGAGTTGGAGACGGACAAGGCCTCGACAGAGGTGTCGGCCCCCACTTCGGGCGTCCTGAAGATCGGGACGAAGGAAGGCCAGAAGGTCGCCATCGGCGCCGTGGTCGGCCGCATCGAGGAAGGGGCCGGCGCTCCGGCGAAGCCGAAGGAAGCGGCGGCGAAGCCCGCTCCCGCCGTGGTCGAGGACAAGGCGATTCCGGTGACGACGGCCGCCGCCGCCGTCGAGCCGCTGCTGTCGCCGTCCGCGCGGCAGATGGCCGCCGACGAGAACGTGGACCCGCGCAAGCTGGCCGGCACCGGCCGCGGCGGCCGTGTCATCAAGGAGGACGTGCAAGCGTTCCTGTCTCAACGATCCGCGCCGCCGCCAGCGCCCGCCCCGCCGCCGTCTCCTGCACCGCCGCCAGCCGCGGAGGCCAAGCCGCCGGCCAACGGCCGTGAGACGCGCCAGCGCATGACGACGATCCGCCAGCGCATCGCCGAACGGCTGCTGGCCGCTCAGCAGAACGCCGCCATCCTGACGACGTTCAACGAAGCCGACATGTCGGCGATCCAGGCGATGCGGGCGAAGTTCAAGGAAGCGTTCCAGAAGAAGCACGGCGTCGGCCTGGGTTTCATGAGCTTTTTCGTGAAGGCCAGCGTCGAGGCGCTGACGCGCCTTTCCCAACGTCAACGCCCGCATCGACGGGTCGGACGTCGTCTATCACCACTACCACGACATCGGCGTGGCGGTCAGCACGGAGAAGGGGCTGATGGTGCCGGTGCTGCGCGACGCCGGCCGGCTGAGCTGCGCCCAGATCGAGAAGGGCATCGCCGATCTGGCGGCCAAGGCGCGCGACGGTAAGATCAGCGTGGCCGACCTCCAGGGCGGCACGTTCACGATCACCAACGGCGGAGTGTTCGGATCGCTGTTGTCCACGCCGATCCTGAACCCGCCGCAGAGCGGCATCCTGGGGATGCACGCCATCCAGAAGCGGCCGGTGGTGGTGGACGATCAGATCGTCGTCCGGCCGATGATGTACCTGGCCTTCTCCTACGACCATCGGCTGATCGACGGTCGGGAGGCGGTGAGCTTCCTGGTGCGGATAAAAGAGTGCATTGAAAGCCCGGAACGGCTGATGCTGGAAGTCTAAACCCATTTCACCACAGAGAACACGGCTGCGCTATGAAACGGCCTTGTGAGATGGAATTGCTCTGTTGAAATCCTTGGCGGGGCGGGCGTATAATGGTATTATGAACACCAGCAGACCGATGACCAAGTCGCCTCGGGCCGTGGCCCAAGAGGCGCTGCGCCTGGCGCGGGAGGTTCTGCCCGCCTATTCGTCGAAGTTCTCCCGCAAGGACTTCACCCAGCACCAACTGTTCGCCGCCCTGGCCCTGAAGACCTTCTTCAAGACCGACTACCGGGGCGTCGTCCGGTTGCTGGCCGACTTCGCCGAGTTGCGCGAGGATCTCGGCCTGGCCGCGGCGCCCCACTACTCGACCCTCTGCTATGCCGCCAAGCGGCTGCTAAAAAAGGGGCGTTCGTCGTACTCCTCTTCCGCGCCACCGTGCGCGCACAGGAAGGCGGGTTGATCGGCGCGAAGCCGACGGCCGCCATCGACGCCACCGGCATGGAGAGCCGCCACACGTCCCGCTACTTTTTCAAGCGGGCCGGCCGTAAACACAACTCCAGGCTGTGGACCAAGTTGGCCGTGGCCTGCGACACGGCCAGCCACTTCTTCACCGCAGCCACGGTCAGCCTCGGCCCCGCCAACGACGCGCCGCAGTTCCGCCCTCTCATGGCCCAGGCGTCGCTGGCGGTCGGCTACGACCGGGTGCTCGGCGACGCGGCGTTCGACGGCGAGGAGAGCCACCGCTACTGCCGGGAGGACTTGGGCGTCCGCTCGACGGTGATCCCGATCAACCGGCGGAACGGGGGGCGGAAGTGGCCCAAGACTCGCTACCGGCGGCAGATGGTCAAGCGGTTCCGCAAGAAGCCGCGGGGCAGCCGGCACAAGCGCGTCTACGGGCAGCGCTGGCAGGCGGAGAGCGCCTTCTCCCGACACAAGCGGCTGCTCGGCTCGGCGCTGCGGGGCAAGTCGGATGCGTCGCGCGAACACGAGTGCTACCTGCGGGTACTCACCCACAACCTCATGCTCCTCGCCGCTACAGGTTAGAGGATTTCAACAGAGCAAGATGGAATTCGATGACTTGCCACGAAAACCTGAACGGACGGGGCCGGGCTAGTGGCCGAGTCCGTTACAATCTGGTAGAATCCGTTGGGTTGTTGTGGAATGCGAAGGCCGAAAGACGCATCGAAGCAGCAAGCTCCCGAAAGGCTCGGGAGCGGTTCAATGAACGAGGATGCGGCTGATGTCACGGAAGAGTCTCCCAAAGACGGGAAACCCAAACACATCAAGGGTCAAACGTGACAAGAACGGCAAGATCATTCAAAGGCGCTTCTATGGAGGCGATGGCAGGGCAATCAAGAATGTTGACAGGGAAGCGCACCACGGACACCCCAATCCCCACATACATGATTGGGATTGGGCGAAAGATCCGCCCCGTCAGCCTTGGCGGCACCCGAGGAAAGGAGAACCAACGTGAAGAATAGCGATAACAGCATGATTCATTATAAGGATTACGTCGCTGGCTGGCTGGACAGCTCGATAGGCGATTTTCTTGCGTCGATTCCACGCACTTCCACGCGGATGAACTTTGCTCTTATTACATCCCTCGACAGTGATCTGCACCCAAGCAAACTGCTCGACGCGAGCCCCGAGCTGAAATCTTTGGGGAAAGCAGCCAAACCACTCGGCTCGGGAGTATTAGTTCCGACCTCACTAATTCTGAAGGCGGAGGTTGAAATCTTCTATGGCTTCGATGAAGTATGGTTTTTTCCACACGACGACGTTACCCCCAAGCCCCATACGGCTTGGCTGGTCGGCCCAAATAGAATCGACCAGAACAAGCTCGACAAACTCGGCTCTTGGCTTGTCCGTAACGACTGCTCGCTAGCACTTGGGGATGGAGGCGGGCTCAACTTTCTTGTCAAGGCACGTGGTTTAGTCAAGTATCTACTGGCCTATTCCTTGCTCCAGCCGGAACCGGAAACCGGCGGCGAAGAAACAGCCGACAAAATAACGTGGAGTCTTACCTGAAGCCTCGCGGCGCTTGACGCGCGACGAAATTCAGCAGGGCGCTATGGAATTCGCTACGGCTGCGATGTTCTGTAGCGCAGCCGTGTTCTCTGTGACTCTGTGGTGTAATTATTGGGAGGCGCGATGGCGGAGCGTTATGATCTCGTCGTGATCGGCGCCGGCCCCGGCGGCTACGTCGCCGCCATCCGCGCCGCCCAGCTGGGCATGAAAGTCGCCTGCGTCGAGAAGCGCCCCACGCTCGGCGGGACGTGCCTCAACGTCGGCTGCATCCCCAGCAAGGCGATGCTCGACTCCAGCGAGGTTTACGCCCAGGTACAGAATCACGTCGCCCGCTTCGGCGTCCAGGTCGGCGAGGTCGGCCTCGACCTAGCCGCCATGCTGGTCCGCAAGGACAAGGTCGTCAAAGCAAATACCGACGGGATCGCCTATCTCTTCAAGAAGAACAAGGTCGTTTGGGTCCAGGGCGCCGCTCGCCTCGGCGGCAAGGGGAAAGTTGCCGTCAAGGGGTCCGACAAGGAGACGGAGCTGGAGGCGAAGTCCGTCCTCCTGGCGACCGGCAGCGAGCCGGTGGAACTGCCCGGCCTGCCGTTCGACGGCAAGTTCGTCGTCAGCTCGACCGAGGCGCTTTGCTTCGACAAGGTCCCGCAACATCTCATCGTGATCGGCGGCGGCTACATCGGGCTGGAGCTAGGCTCCGTGTGGAAACGGCTGGGGTCCAAGGTGACGGTGATCGAGTTTTTGCCGCGCCTGCTGCCGCTGAGCGACGGGGAGATCGTCGAGCAGCTGCACCGTTCGCTCCGCAAGCAGGGGCTGGAATTTCATCTGGAAACCAAGGTGACAGGGGCGAAGAAGTCGGGAAATCAGGTCGTGGTCAAGGCGACGGGCAAGAACGGCGACGTGCAGTTCACCGGCGATCGGGTGCTGGCGGCGGTCGGCCGTCGGCCGTACACAGAGGGACTTGGGCTAAAGGAGTCTGGCATCGTGTTGGACGAGCGCAGCGGCCGCGTCCAGGTCAACGAGGACTTCCAGACGAGCGCGGCCGGCATTTATGCCATCGGCGATCTGATAAACGGGCCGATGCTGGCCCACAAGGCGGAGGAAGACGCCGTCGCCTGCGTGGAGCGACTGGCCGGCAAGAAAACGCATGTCAACTACGACACCGTACCGGCCGTGATTTACACGTGGCCGGAAGTGGCCAGCGTCGGCCAGACCGAGGAGCAGCTCAAGCAGGCCGGCCGCGAATACAAGGTCGGCAAGTTCCCTTTCAGCGCGAACCCGCGCGCCCGCTGCATGGACGAGACGGAGGGGTTGGTCAAGATCTTGGCCGACGCCAAGACCGACCGCGTGCTGGGCGTCCACATCTTCGGGCCGCGGGCGTCGGACATGATCGCGGAGGCGGTGGCGGTGATGGAGTTTTCCGGCAGCGCCGAGGACGTGGCGCGCATCTGCCACGCGCATCCGACGCTGTCGGAGGCGGTCAAGGAGGCGGCGTTGGCGGTGGACAAGCGGGCGATACACATCTAGAGCAGCTGCGGCAGTGCTTCCGCCAGCCGGTCCACCTCCTCTTCGGTGTTGTAGAAGTGCGTGCTGACCCGGATCAACAGCCCCTCCGGCCGCTCGATGACCGGCAATTCGATCCGCCAGTTCTCCCATATCGCTCGCCGCAGCGCCGCCGGCTCATGTCCCGGCGGCAGGCGGAACGCCGTCATCGCGCCGTGCAGGGCTGCATGGTCCGGCGTCGCCGGCGTCAGCCCGCACAGCCCCGTCAGCCGTCGCCGGACGTAGCGCGTCAACTCGCCGATGCGCTCGCGGATGCGCTCCAACCCGATCTCCTGCTGAAACTGAATCGCCGCCGGCACGGCCAGCCACGGGCACACATCGCGCGTCCCCTCGAACTCCAGATGGCGCAGCTGCGGCGTCGAGCCGAACTCGTCCGGCTCGTCCAGCCGGTCGCGCTCCGGCCGCCAACCCCAGCTCACCTGTAACGGCTGCACGCGCTCCCAGGATCCCGCGCCGAGGTGCAGAAAGCCGGAACCCGTCGGCGCCAGCAGCCATTTGTGACAATTCGAGCCGTAAAAGCCCGCGCCGATCTCCTCCAGGTTCAGCGGGACGAACGCCGGCGCGTGCGCCCGTCCACCACGGTCAGGACGCCGCGCTTGCGGGCCTCGGCGCACAGCTCGCGGGCCGGCAGCACCAGCCCCGTCGGCGATAGCACATGACTGAAGAAAAACAGCCGCGTGCGCTCCGTCATGGCGGCGCAGGCGGCGTCCACGATCTCGCCCGGCGACGACGCCAGAATCGGCAGCGGGAACGTGCGCAGCGTCAGCCCCTGGCGCTGGGCGGCGCGCTCCCACGTCCAGTGCATGGCGCCGTATTCGTGGTCGGTGAGGAGGATCTCGCCGGGCGACGCCAACCGAAGCGACGAGGCGACGAGGTTGACGGCGGTGGTGACGTTGACGGTGAAAACCAGCCGCCGCGCGTCGCCGCCGACGAACCGGGCTAGCGCCTCGCGCCGACCACAACAGCGGCGGCAGACCGCGCAGGAGGAAGTCCATCGGCTCCTCGGCCAGGCGGCGGCGCAACTCGGTGACGCGGTCGAAGACCGGCCGCGGCCAGGGGCCGAACGAGCCGGTGTTTAGGTTCGTGACCGTCGGGTCGAGCATCATCCGGGCGCGGGCGGCGGTCCAGAAAGCGGAAGGCATGGAGGGTCCGTTTCGTTGCGGATGGGGCGAGCAGAGGGTACTGTACGCCGAAGCCGCCGGGCCATCAAGGAAGCGGAGTCGCGTCCCATGCGTCCCATCGGGCCGTCGGCCGTATGGGACGCATGGGACGAACGAAGACGCTGCCGGCGCGGCGTCCTTGACCGCCCCGGCCGCAAGCACTACGCTACACCATTCCACCAGCCGTCACGGGAGTCTTTCCATGAAAACACGCCTTTTCGCGGTCCTGGCCGCCGCCGCCGCCCTGGCGGCCGGGTGCGGGCCGGGGACGAATTACAAGTACCGGATCGCCGTCGTCCCCAAAGGTCTGACCCACCAGTTCTGGCAGTCGATCCACCGCGGCGCCGACCGCGCCGCCGCCGACCTCGGCAAGCAGGGCGTCCCCGTCGAGATCCTCTGGGACGGCCCCAAAAAAGAAAGCGATTCCAGCGAGCAGACCAACATCATCCAGACCAAGGCCAACATGGGGATCAACGGCCTCGTCCTCGCCCCGCAGTACAGTCGCGAGATGGTCGCCCCGGTCCAGCAGGTCGTCGCCAAACACATCCCCGTCGTCATCATCGACTCCGGCCTCGACAAGGAGGCCCTCGACAAGAACCCCGACCTGATCGTCAAGTACGTCGCCACCAACAACTACCACGGCGGCCAGCTCGCCGCCAAACGACTGCTGGACGTGATGAATGAAGCCGCCAAAACGGACCCGAAATACAGAAAACAGCGCGTCGTGCTGTTCCGCTACGAAGCCGGCTCCGAAAGCACCGAGCAGCGCGAGAAGGGTTTTGAGGATGTCATCAACCAGGCGATCAAGGACCGCAAGCCGGACGACCCGACCATCAGCTGGTACCCGGACATGGTCTACGCCGGCTCCACGGTGGACAAGGCCCAGGCCCAGGCTGGGCCGCTCTTGGGCAAGCTGCGCGACCAGTACGCCGACGAGGGCGTCGGCGTCTTCGCCGTCAACGAGTCGGCCGCGGAAGGGATGCTCGACGCCATGAAGAGCGCCACCCTGCTGAAGAAATTCAAGTACGTCGGCTTCGACTCCTCTGACCAGCTGCAGGAAGGCCTCCGCAACGGCGACCTCGACGGCCTGATTATTCAAGATCCTTACCGGATGGGTTATCTCGGCACATGGATTTTGGTGCAGCACCTGGAGGGCTACGACGTTTCGGAAGGCGGACGCGACCTGGCCACCGGCGAGCATCTCGTCACGCGCGACAACCTGGACGACGTGAAGACCAAGCAGCTGTTCGACCCCGACTTGCAGGCGAAGCGGACCACTGAAGATTTGCTCGAAGGCGTTCCCACGTACAAGAAGAAGTCCTGACCGCCGGGGGCCGACCGTGGACGCGCCCGTTCGTCTGACGATGACTGACGTCCGCAAGAGCTTCGGCCCGACGCGGGCGCTCGACGGCGTCGATCTGGAGTTGGCGGCCGGCGAGGTCCACGCGCTGGTCGGCGAGAACGGGGCGGGCAAATCGACGCTGATGAAGGTGTTGAGCGGCGCGGTGCGGCCGGACGCCGGCGCCATGACGCTGGACGGCCGGCCCTACGATCCGTCCGGGCCGCAGGACGCCCGCCGCCGCGGCGTCGCCATGATCTACCAGGAGCTGACCCTGGCGCCGCACCTTAGCGTCGAGGCCAACGTCGCGCTCGGCCTGGAGACCACGCGCTGGGGCTTCCTCCAGAAGCGCGCGGATCGCCGCCGCGTCGAGGAGGCGCTGGCGGTCCTGGAGCATCCTGAAATCCGGCCGGAGGCGTCGGTGGCCGGCCTCAACCCCGCGGCCCAGCAGCTGGTCGAAATCGCCCGCGCCCTGCTGATGGACGTGCGCGTGTTGGTGCTGGACGAGCCGACCTCCTCGCTGACGCAGCAGGACGCGCAACGGCTGTTCGGCCTGGTCCGCCGGCTGCGCGACCGCGGCGTCACCGTCGTCTACATCTCCCATTTCCTCGAAGAGGTGCAGCAGATCGCCGACCGCTTCACGGTGCTGCGCGACGGCCGCACCGTCGGCGGCGGCCGCACCGCCGAGTTCGCCGTCGGCCGCATCGTCGAGATGATGGTCGGCCGCAGCCTGGACGAGCAGTACCCGCACACGCCGCACGAGATCGGTTCGGCGATCCTGGAGTTGACGGACCTTACAGGCGAGGAATTGCCGATCGGCGTCAATCTGACGCTGCGCCGCGGCGAGATCCTGGGCGTGGCCGGCGTGGTGGGGGCGGGCCGCACCGAGCTGTTGCGGGCGGTCTTCGGGCTGGACCCGGTGCGGCGCGGCCGGGTCGAGGTGCATGGCGCATTCCGGCGGCGGTCGGCGTCGCTGGCCGGCGACGCCGGCGGGGCGCATCGCCGGGGGGCTGGGTCTTCTCAGCGAGGACCGCAAGGAGGAGGGGCTGACGCTGGACCAGAGCATCGAGGACAATCTGACCTACTCGCGGCTGGGGCCGTATTCGTGGCTGGGGTTGCTGAACGTCGGCCGGCGTCGGCGGGCCGCGGCCGAATGGCTGGGCCGACTGCGCGTGCGCTGTGCGGGGCCGGGGCAGATAGTCGGCGACCTCAGCGGCGGCAATCAGCAGAAGGTGGCGCTGGGCCGGCTGCTGCATCAGCACGCCGACGTCTTGCTGCTGGACGAGCCGACGCGCGGCGTGGACGTGGGCAGCAAGGCGGAGATCTACCGGCTGATCGGCGCCTTGGCGGCGCAGGGCAAGGCGGTGCTGTTCGTGAGCAGCTATTTGCCGGAGCTTTTGGGCGTGTGCGATCGGCTGGCGGTGATGGCGCGCGGCCGGCTGAGTGCGGCCAGGCCGGTCGGGGAGTGGACGCCGGAGCAGGTCATGGCCGTCGCCACGGGGTCCGAAGGGCTGCCTTCATGAACGACAAACCCGATGCTATTCAGACGGAACCCGCCCCGCGCACCGAGCTGCCGCCGCCCGGCTTCCGCCTGCCGGCCGAGACCGGCTCCGCGCTCGGCCTCGTCGGCGTGATCGCGCTGTTCCTGATCGTCCTTTCGATGCAGGGCCACGTCGGCAGCTTCATCAGCGCCGACAACATCCAGCTCATCTTCAACCAGAACGCCATCCGCATGACGGCCGCAGTGGGCACGCTCTTCGTCATCGTCAGCGGCGGCATCGACCTGTCGATCGGCTCCGTGGTGGGATTGTCGGCCGCGGCGGCCGTGATGACGTATCGGCCCGTGCTGGCCGCGACCGGCTCGGAGAGCGCGGCCGGGGCGGCGGCCGTGGGCGCGGCGCTGGCCGCGGGCGGACTGTGTGGGGCAGCCAACGGTCTGACCATCACCGGGCTGCGCCTGACGCCGTTCGTGACGACGCTCGGCATGATGAGCATCGCGCGCGGCCTGACCTGCTGGCTCTTGGCCGACAGCAACGTCACGCTGCGCGAGACGCCGGGCTGGGTCGATGACATCCAGCGCTCGGGCGGACATCCGTACTTGTTCTTCGACCCCGGCGTCTGGAGCGCGCTGGGGTTGGCGGTCGTGGCCGCGGCGGTGCTGCGTTACACGGTCTTCGGCCGCTACGTCTATGCGATCGGCTCCAACGAATCGACGGCCCGGCTGTGCGGCGTCAACGTCGGCCGGAACAAGGTGGCGGTCTACACGCTGGCGGGACTGCTGACCGGCTGGGCGGGGGTGATCGCCTTCGCCCACCACAGCGGCGGCGCCGACGCCGACCTGGGCAAGGATCTGGAGCTGGAGGTGATTGCGGCGGCGGTGATCGGCGGGGCCAGCCTGCGCGGCGGTCAGGGGACGGTGCTGGGCGTCCTGTTAGGCGTGCTGATCTGGGGCGTCCTGGAGAACGGCGTCAACCAGTGCGGGGCGCCCAACGAGGTCAAGTACATCCTGATCGGCGTGATCCTGGTGGCGAACACGGCCCTGAGCCAGTGGCGGGGAAAGGGATAGCGCAGGAAAAACCCCGCTGAACGTCCTGCAAGCAGGTCGGACAGCGGGGCCGGAACAGAGAAGAGGCCGGTACAAGATGGGTGTGATTGTAAGCATTGCTTTGGGAAAGTCAAGGAGAAAAAATAAAAAAATCGGGATGGGGCCGCCTGCGAGGGATGAATCGGCTCCGGCAAATCGGGTCGGACGCTTGAAACCGCCGCCGGTCGATTTATGATGAGGCTGGCCGGATAGCTCGGATCTCACCGCGGAGAACGCAGAGAGCGCGGAGAGAAGAAAAACGAAAAACCGGGAATCCTGCGCTGTCCGGGCCGTCCCTCCCCTGCTGGCGCCCATTACCCAAAGGAGACGCACATGAGACGATTCGCCTGGTGGTTGCCCGCTGTCGTTTTGATGGTGGGCGTTTGTTTCCTGACCATCGCCCGCGCCCGCGACGACGACGAGACGGCGAAGATGAAAGCCGCGCAGGCGGCCGAAAAGGACGTGGCGAAGCTGGCCGACGACGTGGGCAAGCCCGACGCCCTCAAGAAGGACGTTGACGCCATCGTCAAGAAGTACGACGAGCTGTTGCCGATCATGTGGCAGATGAAGCCGGTCGAGCGCGGCGGCATGCTCGATCCCCCCTCCCGGCACCTTCCCGAATGACAGCATCGAACTGGGGCTGCTGCAGCTGGGCAAGAAATCGCCGTCCGCCGCTGATATTAAGGCCAAGGCGCCCGCCTATGCAGCGCATGGCCCAGGTGATTCACGGCATCGCGGCCGTGGCGCCGCACTACGGCGTGAAGGGTGGGTTCACCAAGACGCCCGCCGACGAAAAGGTGTGGAACGGCCTGTCCGACGACATGGCGAAAGGGGCGGACGACCTGAACGCCGCGATCAAGAGCGACGACGCGGCGGCCTTCAAGAAGGCGGTCAACAACCTCAACCACAGCTGCAACGAGTGCCATACCAAGTTCCGCGACAACTGAGCCGCGGTTTCTGAACCGGCCCGACGCGCCAGTGAGGGTTTGAACCGACTCCCTTGCTCGCGCTGCGGGCTGGTAGGGAACTGCGCCCACGGAGGCGTCCATGCGGAAGGTTTACCGGATCCTGCCCCTCGCCGTCGTGCTGGCGGTGGGCGTCTGTTTCCTGGCCGTCGCACGGGCGCGGGACGACGATGAAAAGGCGAAGATAGAGGCCGCCAGGAAGGCCGGCCCGGACGTGGAGAAGCTGGCCGATGTCGTGAGCAAGCCCGATGATCTCAAGAAACAGGCCGACGCCGTCGTCAAGAAGTACGACGAACTGCTGCCGATCATACAGCATCGAACTGGGGCTGTTGTGGCTCAGCAAGAAGCCGCCGTCCGCCAAGGACATCCTAGCCAAGACCTCCACCTATCAGCGCATGGCGGATGTCGTGCGGGGCATCGCCGAGGTCGCGCCGAACTATGCGACGAAGTACCCCGTTACGAATCCAGGCGCGAAGAATTTTGGCCGCGTGGATAAGGAACTGTGGAACGGCTTCGCCGATGAAGCGAAGAAGGCGTCAGACGACCTGCGGAACGCCATCACGAACATCGACGAGAAGGCCTTCAAGAAGGCCGTCAACAACCTCAATCACAGCTGCAACGCGTGCCATACCAATTTCCGCGACTGATAAGGCGGCAATACGGAGTCCCTGATGCTCAAAATCGCACGTGCGCTCACCGCCGCCGCGCTCATGGCGGCCGTGGCCGGCCTCTTCCTGGCGCCGGCCCGCGGTCGGGACGATGACGACAAGGAAGAGAAAGAAAATCGGATGAAGACCGCGGCGGCCCAGGTGGACGTGCTGAAGCTGGTGGACGCTCTCGGCGGCAAGGAGGACGACATCCAAAAGCAGGCCCAGGATATCGCCCAAAAGCACGCCGTCAAGTCCGTGATGAACCAGTTCAAGCCGCGCGACAAGGGCGGCGTCGGCGTCGGCCGGCCCGGCGCCTTCCCCTTCGACGGCGTCGAGGGGGAGCTGTTGTTCCTCAGCAAGAAGGGCGTCCCGCCGGGCCAGATGGCTGTCCAAAAGGCCGATCTCCGGAAGATGGCCGAGGTGATGGAGGCCGTTTCCTACGTCGCGCCGAGCTACGCCCCCAAGACAGACGAGACGGGCAAGCCGATCAAGGACTGGATGCGGCTCGCCGACGACATGAAGAAGCAGTCGAAGGGCCTGGTCGAGGCGGTTCAGGGCGGCGATCCCCGGACGGTGCAGAGCGCGGCCAAGACGCTCAACGACACCTGCGAATCCTGCCATTCCGAGTTCCGCGACAACTGACGGCTCCACCAACCCGAAGCGCTACCAGCCCGAAGCGCAAGCGAGGGATGCGGCCCAAACCCCTCGCTCGCGCTCGGGGCTGGTAGAATCCGCTCACTGAAAAATCCCTTCCGCGATCTCCTTGCTCCGCCGCCATGCCTCCGCTCGTTCCGCCGCGGCCGCCTTCAATTCCAGACTCACTCCCCCCGAAAAGCCGATTTCGCGCAGCGCCGCCGCCACGTCCGCCAGCTGCACCGCCGTCAGCCGGCCGGACAGCAACGGCCAATGCAGATCGGCGACGCCATCGTTGTCGTCGAGGTGGACCTATCCCAGCAACGGCCCCGCCGCACGAGCCGCCGCCGCCGCGTCCTCGCCGGCGATGAGACAGTGGCCCACGTCCAGCAGCAATCCGAGGTTGGGATGCGCCGCCTGGCGCAGCCACGCCAGCACCGCGGCGGCGTCCGGCAGCGCCCGGCCCGGAATCGGCTCGACGCAGAGGCGCACCATGCGGCCGGCCGCGTGCTCCGCCAGCAGGCCGCACGCCTCGGCGAAGCAGGCCAACCCTGTCGCGCTGGCGTCCATGCCGGAGACGAGGTAGGCGCACGTCGCCCCCAGCCGGGCGGCGTCGGCGAGATGCCGCCGTATTCGCCCCACCGCCTCGCGCCGCAACCCCGCATCGGCCGCGTCCGGCGTACAGCCGTCGGGCATCCCCCGGCCCACCGCGGCGCAGCCGACCAGCACGCCGGCGTCGGCCAGCGCCTCGCGATCCGCCGCCGGCCGCTCCTCCAGCGCCACGACATCGACGCAGGCGAAGCCGAAGGCGGCGGCGCGGTACACCTCCACCGCGAAGTCGGCCGGCGGCCCGTCCAGCAGCACGGACAGCGTCCACGGACTTTTCCCGTCGTTCATGGGTACATCTCGGCGGTGCGGCGGGCGACCGGATCATCCTACCACCCTCACGCCGAAAGCGACTGGATGTAACGGTCGATGTCCGTCGCCTTCCATCGCACCAGCTTACGGGTATAGCGGATCGGTTGTGGCAATTTTCCCTGGGCGACCATGCGCCACAGGGTGCGGACGCCGATCGACAGGCGGCGGGCCACGTCCTGGGCGGTCAGTAAATCCTTGGGAAGAAGGGACAAAGACGGCATGGGAGGTCTCCAATACTCGAACGGCGCGGCCGGGTCGCACCGTCTGGTTAGTGAACAGAAATACAGTACAAACCGATGGTCGGAAATGCAAGCGAAATCCGTCGCCGGCGCGGAGAATCGCCGACGGACGGCCATCGGCACTGCCGGGCCGCCGCCAAACGGCTATGCTGTACCCCATCCTTCCGCCCCACGGAGAAGCGTTCATGACCCGTGCGCCTGCCTGTCTTCTGCTGGGCGTCCTGGCCCTCGCCGTCTTCCTGTCCGGCTCGGCCCGCGCCGCCTCCGAGGACGACAAGCTCACCGCCTTCTTCAAGGCGTATCTCGAAGAGGAATTTCAGCACCGGCCGCTCGACGCCACCCGCCTCGGCGATCACCGCTTCGACGACCGCCTCGACGACGTGTCGCCGCCGGCCCGCGCCGCCGACCTCGAACGATGGAAAAACGTCCTCGCCGACCTGCCCAAAAAGATCGACGTGGACAAACTATCGCCGGACGGCCGCATCGACTTCGATATCCTCCGCCACGACCTGGAACGCTCCATCTGGCTGGCCGAGAACACCCACCCCTTCGAGGAAGACCCGCGCACCTATAACGCCTATATCACGGACAGCGTTTATTCCCTTCTCACGCAGTCCACACTGCCGCAGGAGCGGAACATCAAGAACGCCGTGGCCCGTATGACGCAGATCCCCAAAGTGATCGCCGTCGCCCAATCGACGCTGCACAACCCGCCGGAGGCGATGACGAAGACGGCGATCTCGCAGAACCACGGCGCCATCGCCTTCTACAAGACCGGCTTCTTCGACCTGGCCGGCGAGGCCGGTCGCACCGACGAGGCCCACACCGCCGCCGCGAAAGTCGTGGCCGCTCTCGAGGACTACCAGAAGTTCCTCGAAGACGATCTGCTGCCGAAGGCGAAGGGCGACTGGCGACTCGGCAAGGAGAAATTCGCCCGCAAGCTGGACCTGGAGCTGGACGCCGGCCTGACGGCCGACGAGGTGTTGCAGGAGGCCGAGAAGGAGTTCGACCGCGTCGAGCGCGACATGTACGTCATCGCCCGCCAACTCTGGGCGGAGGCTTATCCCAAGAAGGCGCTGCCGCCCGACGACGCCGACGGCCGGCGCGAAACCATCCGTCTCGTGCTGGCCCACTTCAACAAGGAACACGGCAAGCCGGACGACCTGACGCGCGACGCCCGCGCCACCGTGGACCGCATCAAGGCGTTCATCGCCGACAACGACATCCTGCGGCTGCCCGAACCCGACCGCTGCGAGGTGATCGAGATGCCGGAGTTCCAGCGCGGCAACTCCGGCGCCTTCCTCAACAACGCCCCGCCGCTCGACCCCCGCGCCTCCAGCTTCTACGCCGTCAGCCCGCCGCCGCGCGACTGGGACGACCGCCGCGTTGAAAGCTATTTGCAAGAGTACAATAAATACATGATCCAGATACTCACCATCCATGAGGCCTATCCGGGCCACTACGTCCAGCTGGAGTACTCCAACCGCTGTCCGTCGCTGATCCGGCGCGTGCTGTTCTCGGGCGTCTTCGCGGAGGGCTGGGCGGTCTACACCGAGCAGATGATGCTCGACCAGGGTTACGGCGAGGGCGATCCGGTGCTGCGGCTGAACCAGCTGAAGTGGTATCTGCGTTCGGTGGCCAACGCCATCCTCGACCACCAGATGCACTGCGACGGCATGACCGACGAGGAGGCGATGGAACTGCTCGTGGGACGGGCCTTCCAGTCGGAGGGCGAGGCGGCGGCCAAGATCGTCCGGTCCAAGCAGAGTTCCTGTCAGCTCTCGACCTACTTCGTCGGCCGGACGGCGTTCTACCGGCTGCGCCAGCAAATCGAGCGCGAGCAGGGCGACGCGTTCGACCTCGGGCGCTATCACGAGGCGGTGCTGGACAACGGCACGCTGCCGGTCAAGTACCTGCCGGAGCTGGTGCGGGAGCGGCTGAAGAAGCCGCGCTGATGCGGCGAGCCGGGTCGCGTCAGCGCCCGGAGATATTATGCAATCGCTGAAACCATCCTCCGGGCGCTGACGCGACCCGGCTCGCCAACTCCGAGCGCTCACGCGGCCCGGCTCTCCGTGATACACTAACAGCTGTGTTCCCCGTTCGCTCCTCCCGCGGCCGTCACTCACAGGCACGCCATGAAGAAGACCCTTGCCGCCGCCCTCCTACTGATGCTCGCCGTCGCCGCTGTCGCTTCCAATGACCCCGAACGCGTCTGGTCGCAGCCGGCCGTTCCGTCGCGCGAGGCGCTGGACCGTCTCAACCTGGACCTGGCCTGGGCCGTCTACGTCCCGATGGACGGCAAGCGCGACAGCTTCGCCAGCATTCAGCTCGACGGCAATCAGTTGATCGCCCAGACGCGCAGCGGCATGATTACCATCCTCGACGCCGAGAACGGTGGGCGGGCGCTGTGGCGGTCGCGGCCCGGACGCGCCTACCAGGCCACCTGCCGCCGGCCTTCAATGGCCGAGGAGTGTTCGCCAACGACAGCGGCGCCATCTACGGCCTGAACCGCGAAACCGGAGCGCTCCAGTGGAAATACGAGCTGCGCGTCGCCCTCAGGCGCCGCTGTCGGCGGACGAACAGCACATCTACATCGAAAACGTGGAGGCGCGCCTTATCGCGGCGCGCCTGCCCGAACTGAGAAAGCCCGCAGCGGCGACCCCGAGTCCGACCCCTTCTCCAGGGGACGCGACGACGCCATATGAAGCCAGCCCGACCAAGGCCCTGACCACCGAGGACGTTCGACCCCTTATCGCCTTCGACTTCGACACGAACCTGCGCGTCGAAAATAAGGCGGTGCTGAGCCGGGACACGATCTTCCTGGCGATCCCCAACGGCTCCTACCTGGGCGTGCCGAAGATCGGCGACGCCTCCCTCGGCAACACGGAGTTGTACCGCTACGTCGGCGACAGCCGCTACTCGGCGGAGCGCGGCTATTCGGACACCGCGGCCTACCTGCCCACCGAGGACTCCCACCTCTACGCGGTCGCCATCGACACCGGCAAGGTGCTGTGGCGCTACATTCCCGGCCGGCCCATTCTCCGGCGCCCCATCGCCGTGGACGTGGACAACGGCGGCGTGGTGGAGAAGGACCTGTACATCACGGCGGCGGGCAAGGGCATGGCCCGCCTCAACCGGGACACGGGAGAGCCGCTCTGGAAGATCAGCCACGACGACTACTCCCCCGAGGCCGACCGCTTCCTCGCCGTCAATCCGAAGTTCGTCTACGTCACCGACGGCGCGGGCGGTCTGCTCATCCTGGATCGGAAGAACGGCGCCGTGCTGAGCCGCTACGACATCCGCGACTACGCTTTCCCCATCGTCAACGCCGACACGGATCGCATTTACCTCGCGGCCAACAACGGCCTTATCGTCTGCCTGCACGACAAGGATTACGCCCAGCCCCTGGGCTACCGGAAGATCGTCGCGGCGCCGGTCGGCAAATCGTTGAAGGAGCGCATCCAGGAGGTCAAGGACACGCTGGCCAAGCCGATCACGGACCCGGGCGGCGAGAAGATGCTCTTCCGGACTACCGGGACAAGATCGCCAAGCAGTACGGCGTGAAGATGTTCGTGTCGCCGAAGGCGTTCAAGGATGCGATGCTGCCGTCGCCGGACGAGCAGACGATCACGACGCCCAAGGCGGACAACAAGCCGCTCGGCGACGTGCTGACGAACGTGCTCGGCCAGGTCAACGGCGAGTACACGCAGGTCGAGGACACGCTCGTCGTTTCGCCGGCCAAGAAGTAGATGACAAGGTGACAAGGTGACAAGGTGGCAAGGTGAACAGTGGGTTCACCTTGTCACCTTGTCACCTTGTCACCTTGTCATCCCCTAACGGGGACGGCAATGACACGTTGGCGCCTGGCCGTCGGCCTGCTGCTGTTCGCCGTTCGTCGGAATCCCGCTGCTGCTGCCCGTTATTCGCCTCCTCGCCGACCCGGCCGCCTGGCGCGTCTGGGGCGAGGCGGATCGTCTGCTGACGCTGGCCCGCAACTCGGCCGGGCTGACCCTGACCGTCGTCGCCGTCACGGTCCCGCTCGGCACGGCCGCCGCCGTCCTCCTCTACCGAACGGACCTTCCTTATCGCGGACTGTTCCGCTTCCTGACGCTGCTGGCCGTGTTCGTGCCGTTGCCGCTGTTCGCATCGGGATGGCAGTCCGTGCTCGGCTCGACCGGCTGGCTGCCGCTGCCGTGGTGGAACCCGCCGCGACCGGGGGCGGCCAGCGCCACGGCGCCGGGCGGCGTCTGGGCGCCGTGGGGCCAGGGCGTCGGCTCCGCCGTCTGGGTCCACGCCGCGGCCGGGCTGCCGTGGGTGATCCTCGTGGTCGGCCAGGGGCTGCGCTGGGTGGAGCGCGACCTGGAAGAGGACGCCCTGACGGCGGCCGGGCGGCGGCGCGTCCTGCTGCGCGTCACGCTGCGGCGGGCCGGGGCCGCGGTCGCGGCGGCGGCGCTGTGGGTCGGCCTCCAGACCGCCACCGAAATCACCATCACGGACATGATGCAGGTCCGCACCTTTGCGGAGGAAGTTTATACGCAAATGGTGGCGCCGGAGGTCGAGCGACGCCGGCGAGGCGCAGGGCGCCATGATCGCGCGGGCGGTGGCGGCCGCGGCGCCGCTGATGCTCGGCTGGGCGGCGCTGGTCGTGGTGCTGGCCGGCCGCTGGGAGCGCAACCTGCCGCCGGCCGCGGCGGCGCCGGCGCCGCCGCTGCGCGTTTCCGCTCGGCCGGTGGCGCTGGCCGCTCTGCGCGGCGGCAGCCGCGGCGAGCGTCGCCCTGCTGGCCGTGCCGCTGGCCAGCCTGGCGTGGCGGGCGGGGCTGGAGGGGACGCCGCCGGTCTGGTCGGCGGCGGCGCGTCGACGCTCATCTGATCCGGACGGCCCGCACCGACGGCGACACGCTAACGGGCAGTCTGGGGTTGGCGGCCGCGTCGGGGGCGGTCGGCGCCGGACTGGCTTTCGCGGCGTGCTGGGCGGCCCTGGGCGCGCCGCGGTTCCGCAATGGCGTGCTGGTGCTGATGGCGCTGGCCTGGGCGACGCCCGGCCCTGTCGTCGGCCTGGGACTCAAGGAGACGATCCTGCGACTTCTTGAGCTGCTCGACGCCGTCCAGCGCCGCGGCTGCTGGACCGCGCCCTGTGGAGCGGGCCATCGCCGTTGCCGCTTTTGTGGGTGAACACGATCCGTTTTTTCCCTTATGCCGTGGCGATCCTGTGGCCGGTGGTGCGGCTGACGCCGCCCGAGCTGCGCGATGCGGCCCGCGTGGACGGCGCCTCGCCGGCGCGAGTTTGGATTCGTGGCCGTGCCGATGTACGCGGCGGCGATCCTGCGGGCGGCCGTGGCGGTGGGCGTGCTGTCCTTGGGAGAGGTGAGCGCCGGCAAGCTGGTCAGCACGCCGGGCTGGGACTCGTTCGCGGAGGTGGTTTGGACGCAGATGCACTACGGCGTCACGAACAATTTGGCGGCGCTGTGTCTGCTGATGTTGGCGGCGGTCGCGGCGGGGGCGGCGCTGACGGCGCTGCGTTTCTCTACCAGCCCCGAGCGCAAGCGAGGGGGTTGACCGAAACCCCTCGCTTGCGCTCGGGGCTGGTAGAGAACATTCGTCACTTCTGCAACTGCTTCTTGACCTCGTCATCCAAGGTGTTGATCTGGGCGTTGCGGTTGACGACCTTGCCGTCCTTGCCGACCACGATCAGGTTCGGCAGCACGGTGATGCCGTAATCGGTCGCCAGTTTGCTTTCCATGCCGCCGCTCTGGTACAGGTGGACGCCGACCGGCGGGGCCGTCGCCAAAAAGTCGTGCGCCTCCTTCGGCGTACCGTCCAGGTTGACGCAGACGATCTCGACGCCCTTGCCCTCGGCGTCGGCCAGCGCCTTGAGCTTGGCGAAGTCGGCGGCCGACTGGCTGATCCAACTCGCCCAGTAATAAACGACCACCACCTTGCCGGCCGATTGTTCGATATTGTAGATCGTGTTCGAGTCTGTCAGCGTCGGGCCGGCCAGCTTGAGGACCTTGCCGTCCAGCTCCAGCCGGGCGATGGAGCCGGCCGCCTTCTTGCCCTGCGGCGTGTCGGCGAAGTTCCTCACCAGCACGCCGTACCAGTTCTTCGCCTCCACTTCCTTGTTGAGGAACTCGTTGACCATGCCCAGCGTGCAAGAGGGCGTCCGGTGCGTCCTCCGCCTTGGAGTACGTTTCCACGAACTTGGTCAGCCGGTCCACCCATTCCTTCTGGGCCGCGGCGTACTCCTCCTTGGTGATGCGGACGGCGTAGTCGGCCTGCATCTCGCGGTAGGTGACGTAGGCGGCGAGGTTGCTTCCGGGCGCCGCCTTGACCATCGACTCTTCCAGCTGCACCAGCCGTTTCATCGCCGCGCCGTCGCCGGCCGGGCTGTTCTGGGCGGCCGTACTCAGGCTGTCGGCCATCTGGCGGAGCCACGGCTCGCGCTGCTCCGGCTTGCACTCCGTGGCGATCTTCTCCAAGAGGTCGGTGCGGGCCAGGTGGTGCTTGGCCAGCGCCGGGTTCGGCGCCGTGCCCGGCTCGGGCGCCTTCTTGTCCAGTTCCGTCAGCTCGTTGACCAGCGCCATCACCTTGGGATCGGTCGCGCCGCCGACGCCGACGTCCCTGGGATCGCCAGAGCCTGCGTCGGCGACCGCGGCGGCGCCGGCCGTCGGGGCGTCAATGAGGCGCCAGGCGGGGCCGACCTGGATCAGCTCGCCGGTCTGCACCCAGTCGGTGGCGCCGCCGACCTCGAACAGGACCGAGGCGTGCGGGTATTTGATAACGTCGGCCCGGCCGCCAGTCTGCTCGGCCGGCGTGCATTCCGGCGCCGCCGTCTCCAGGTGGACCCAGTTCGGCTTGCCGGAGGCCAATTTCGGCAAGTCGGCGATCGTCTTCTGGAACTTTTCCGGGGCCGCCTTTTCGAGCTGATGGACGTGCGCGACCTCGTCGGCCGGCAGGCCGAGCTGGGTCATCTCGGCGTCCGTAATCATCAGCGCCTGGAGGCGGGCGAAATCTTTGTTCGCCAGCGCCTGGAGGACTTCCTGACTGACCTCCTCGGGGGAGATCATTTTCCAGTGCTTGATGTGGCCTTCCTTGGCCTCATCGACGCCCCACTTCATGCCGCCACCGTTGAGCCAGCGGAACTGATCGGGCTTGCTGACGTAGTTCTTCGTCTCGCTCTCGGACTCGCGGTAGACCTCGACGCCGTCCTTGTAGTAGGCCCAGACGTCGGGGATGTTGTGCGTCGGAGTGGGATTGGTGTTAAAGAAGAGGCGGAGCGGCTTGCCGGCGGCGTCCTTGAGCATCCAGCCGTTGCCGCCGTTGCCGCCCTTGACCGACTCGACCTTGAGGCCGGCTTCTTCTTCCGGTTTGGGGATGGTGTAGACGACGCCGTCTTGCGAGGGCTTGTAGCGAAGCATGATCTGGACCGGCGGCGCGTCACCGGCCCACGCCGAGGCGGCGCCGCCCAATGCGAAGCAGCCCGCCATCGCCCACCGCGCCGCCTGGCGCACCCACTTCCAGGTTTCCGTCGTCATCCGTGGTCTCCTTTCCGTCGCCGGGTATTCCGGAGGGTCCAACCCCTATCCTCTAATCGGCAGATTCGGCGGGGGCAGTTGAAGTTTAGCGGCGACCCTCCGATGAGGAGCGGAGAAGCGGTTTCCCTACCAGCCCCGAGCGCCAGCGAGGGGGGTTGCCCCGACCCCCCTCGCTGGCGCTCGGGGCTGGTAGGGGGCCGCTCCTAAACCATCCACGCGGTTGAGACGATTGTTCCGTTCGAGGCCGGTGCGGCGTGTGAACGCGGCTAACTGGATGAGGGTTCAGGGGATACGGCAAAACAGTCGCGTCGGCGACGGGCCTTGCCCAGCTTGACTGGTTTTATCTGTATGGCTATAATTTAACACGCGCCGCCGGGCGAGACCGACTTTCCCTCAAGAAAGCTCAGACCGTCGCGCCTGATTCCAGGCGCGACCGCCGGTCCAGGAAGATCGACGGACCCGGACGGCCCAGGCAAGGGATTGCCGGCCATGGCCAAAACGCCTTGTGAGACACGGCAAGGCGAAATCGCGGGAAGGAGTAGACGCATGGACTCCCCCGGGAACCCGGTTTCTTTCGACCGCGGGGGCCATGCGATTCGGATCGACCTTCCCTTCCGGCCGGGTTTCCGCCGTTTATCGCTTGCCTGATTCCGCAGCTTTGGGACAAACGCCGTCGGAACGAGGAGCGATGAACGACGAATGATGAATAAGATCGGTAGAGAATCTTTTATTCATCATTCATCGTTCATCATTCATCATTTCGGAGGCCGGCTCCTGCAACATGGGTGGCCCTTGGCGGACGACCGGGTCAAGCAGGTCAAAGAGGCCAACGATATCGTCGATGTCGTCGGAGGCTACCTGTCCCTGCAGCCGGCCGGGGCGACCTTCAAAGGACTCTGCCCCTTCCACGACGACCACCACCCCTCCTTCACCGTGGACCCCCGCTGGCAGAATTTCCGCTGCTGGTCCTGTGGTAAATACGGCGACGTGCTCAGTTTTGTTCAAGAGTTCGAGCACGTTAGCTTCCGCGAGGCGCTGGAGCTGCTCGCCCGCCGCGCCGGCATCAACCTTGATCCGTCGAGCGCGGCCGCCAACCAGGGACGCGCCCGCCTGCTCGATGTGGTCCGCTGGGCCGCTCAGCAGTTCCACGAATGTTTGCTCGACGACCCGCAGGCGGAAGAGGCCCGCAAGTACGTCGGCGAACGCGGCCTGCTCGGCGACACGGTTCGCAAGTACGGCCTGGGCTATGCTCCGGCCTCGGGGAACTGGCTGGCCCGCAAGGCGGAGGCCGGCAGCGTTCCCCTGGATTTGCTGGAATCGGTCGGCTTAATTGCCAAGCGCGACCAGGGACCGGGCCATTACGATCGCTTCCGCGACCGCATTCAATTTCCGATCCGGAATGTGCAGGGCCAGGCGATCGGCTTCGGAGGGCGGATTCTGCCGTCGTCGCCGCTCGCCTCGCGCGCGCCAAAATATTACAACTCGTGCGAAACTTCCCTTTTCAGCAAAAGCGAGAGCCTGTACGGTATCGACGTGGCCCGGCACGCTGCGGCGTCGGCGGGTTTCCTGGCGGTGGTGGAAGGATACACCGACGTGCTGATGGCGCACCAGGCGGGCGTGCTGCCCGTGGTCGCCACGATGGGCACGGCGCTGAACGTCCGTCACGTCCGCCAGCTCCGCCGCTTCGCCCCGCGCGTGGTGCTGGTCTTCGACGCGGACGTCGGCGGCGACGTGGGCGTCGATCGGGCGCTGGCGATCTTTGTCGGTCAGGACGTGGATCTCGCCATCGCCACGCTGCCGGGCGGGATGGATCCGTGCGACCTGCTGCTCGCGCAGGGGGCGGACGCCTTCCGGGCGGTGCTGGATGGGGCGGCGGACGCGCTGGAGTTCAAGCTGAATCAGGTATTGGCCGGGGACGGGTCGGCCGGCGTGGAAGGCCGGCGGCGGGCGGTGGAGTCGGTGCTGGGCGTGATTGCGCTCGCCCCCACCTTGCCCGGACAGGCCGGCGCGGTCAAGATGCAGTTGCTGGTCAACCGGATTGCTCATCGCCTGGCTCTCAAGGAGGAGATCGTATGGGCGCGCCTGGACGAATTACGGCGGGAGCGCGGCAGCGCGATGGACCCGCGGCCGGCCCGCGTCGCGGAGGCCGACGACGCGGAACGCAAGGCCCCGGCCCGGCCGGAGGAGCGGCACCTGCTCGAAGTGCTGCTGGCCGAGCCGGACTTGGTTCTGGCGGCGAAGGCCGCCGTCCACCCCACGGAGATTCTGCACCCCGGATTGCGGGCGCTGCTCCAGGGGCTGTACGATCAAGTTGACGCGGGAGAACCGGCCGACCTCGACTCGCTGCGCGGCCGACTCGACAACCCGCGCCTGACCGAACACGCACTGAAACTCCAGAACCACGGCCGGCACATGACCGACCGGACGGCCGCGTTGCGGGACCTGCTCCGTACCTTCAAGGAGCGCCGCGACCAGCCCGCCAAACAGGAATTGCAAAACCGGCTCCAGGCGCCCGGCGATCACGCCGAGGCCCTGGAACTGCTCCGGCAGCTGACCAACCGAAGCAATGTCGTGGGCGACGGGCCGTGCCCGTAACCCACCTTACACCCGGCGCATCCACTGCGGCACGCGGCGGGTTGCGAGGCGAGGAGGGATTGATGGAGAAAATCGACGACGGCCTGAAGACCTTGCTCGAATCCGGCAAGGAAAAAGGCTACTTGACCTACGACCAGGTCAACGACCATCTCCCGGACGACGACGCCAATCCTGAGAAGATCGACCAGATCCTGATTCTCCTCGAAGAACAGGGCATCGAGCTGATCGAGGAGTCGGAGGCGGAGGAGCGCGAAGGCGGCGCCCCGGCCGCGGCCGAGGAAGACATCCGCGCCGACCTCGACCTCAGCTTCATGGACGAGGACGACAGCCGGCGCATCGACGATCCGGTGCGCATGTACCTCACGCAAATGGGTTCGATCCCGCTCTTGAAGCGCGAGCAGGAAATCGCGCTGGCCAAGAAGATCGAAGTCACCCGCAAGCGCTTCCGCCGCAAGGTGCTCGAATGCGACGGGGCGTTGCAGCAGGTGGTCGAGGCGCTCAAGCGCGTCCACTCCGGCGACCTGCCGTTCGACCGCACCGTCAAGGTGTCGCTGACGGAGAACCTGGAGAAGGACAAGATCCTCCAGCGGATGCCGCACAACCTCAAGACGCTCGAACACCTGATGGAGCAGAACCAGGAGGACTTCAGCCAGGTCCTCGACCCGCGCACGGCGGAGGACGACCGCCGCCGGCTGCGGCGCCAGCTCCGCATCCGCCGCCGCAAGGCCGTGACGCTGGTGGAAGAGCTGTCGATCCGCACGCAGAAGGTCCAGCCGCTGATGAAGAAGCTGGAGCAGATCTCGCTGCGGATGGACGAGCTGGAAGCCCAGGTCATGGCGCTGCGGGCCGAGGGCGGCTGTAAAGAGGACCTGGCCAACCTCGAAAAAGAGCTGCACGACTACATGATGCACACGCTGGAGGAGCCGGCCGGCCTCCGCAAGCGCGTCGAGATCGTCAAGAAGCGCTTCGTGGAGTACGAACAGGCCAAGCGCGACCTGTCGGGCGGCAACCTGCGGCTGGTGGTGTCGATCGCCAAGAAGTACCGCAACCGCGGCCTCTCGTTTTTGGACTTGATCCAGGAGGGCAACACCGGCCTGATGCGGGCGGTGGACAAGTACGAGTACCGCCGCGGCTACAAGTTCTCGACCTACGCGACGTGGTGGATTCGGCAGGCGATCACGCGGGCCATCGCCGACCAGGCCCGCACGATCCGCATTCCGGTCCACATGATCGAGACGATGTCGAAGCTCCGCAACGTCTCCAAGAAGCTGCTTCAAACGTTGGGCCGCGAACCGACGATCGAGGAGACGGCCGAGGAGGCGCAGATCAGCGTCGAGGAGACGCGGCGCGTCCTGAAGATCAGCCGGCACCCGATATCGCTGGACCGTCCGGTCGGCGAGAGCGAGGACAGCTATTTCGGCGACTTCATCGAGGACGACACGGCCGAGTCCCCGGTGCAGGCGGCGACGCAGGAGATGCTCAAGGACAAGATCGACCAGGTGCTCAAGACGCTGACGTACCGCGAGCGCGAGATCATCAAGCTGCGCTACGGCCTGGGCGACGGCTACACCTACACCCTGGAGGAGGTGGGTCGCATCTTCAAGGTGACGCGCGAGCGCGTCCGGCAGATCGAGGCCAAGGCGGTGCGTAAGCTGCAACATCCGGTGCGAAGCCGGCAGCTTGAGGGGTTCCTGGACGGCATGCGCCGCTGCTGACCACGCAGCCGCCGGTCGAAAAGACCGGCGGCTTTTTTTGTCAATCGCGGCCCGTTTAGCCGCGACCCGGAGGGGAGCGCTCCGACGGAGCGCTCCCTCCGGGTCGCGGCTAAACGGGCCGCGGGGGAGGAGAGTCATGGCATCGACGGCCGAACTGATGCGGGAGATTCATCGCCTGCGGCGGTTCGCCCGCGATTTGCAGGAGCAGATCGACCGCGCGCCGGTGCAACAGAAGGCCCAGAAGGCCAAGGTCACGCGCCAGGAGGATGCGGCCCGCGACAACCAGGAGGCGATCAAAAAGCTCAAGATGGCGGTCCACGAGAAGGAAGTGACGCTCAAGACGACGCACGGCCAGATTGGCAAGCACCAGAAGCAGCTCAACGAGGCGGGGTCGAAGAAAGAGTACGACGCTCTCCAGGCGGAGATCGCCGCCGCCCGCGAAAAGTCCGCGACGCTGGAGGAAGAGATCCTCGCCGCCATGAGCGAGACGGAGGAGCGCACCGCGAAGATCGCGGAACTGGACAAAACGGCCCAGACGGTGCGCGAGGAGTTCGCCCGCTGGGACAAGGACTCCGGGGCGCGGCTGGCGGCTTTCAAGCAGCAGCTCGACGAGACGCAGGCCCGGCTCAAGGAGGTGGAGGCGACTGTACCGACCAAGATCCGCCGTGATTTCGATCGCATCGTCCGCGGCAAGGGGGTGGACGCCTTCGCCCCGGTGGAGAATCGCGGCTGCGCCTCCTGCCGCACCGAGATCACGGCCCAGCAGTACAACGAGCTGCTGATGGGCGACTTCGTGGCGTGCAAGTCGTGCGGCCGGATTTTGTACTTGCCGGAGGCGGGAAGAGTAGAAGTGAACGAAGGCGAGTGACTATTAGCCGGATTTGGAATCCGTATTGACAGCAACCGGGGATTTGCTTAGCTGGGGGGCGTGGCATCAAGGGGGAAGTGGTCTAAGGACGAAGCCTGTTTCGGAAGAGAGGGCGCGGTATGCGAATCGTGGCAACTGTCATGGTAGCCGTAACCCTGTCTCTTTCCCTGGCCCCTGCCGAGGAGCCGAAAAACGAGAAGGATAACAAGGCGGCCCCTCTTACGACCGATTGGCTCGAAGGTCGGTGGAAAAGCCCGTACCTCGACGAAGAGGTATGGTTCGGGAAAGACGGCAAAGGAAGCTTCGACACCTTTCATGTCGGGGACGGCACCTTTTATGTCCTATCGGTCCCCTTCGAGTACGTTATCGACCCGAAAACCAATGTGGTGAAGATGACTCAAGGCAAAGCAGAATTTGGAACCGCCGAGCGAACCACGGATGACCAAATCCAAGTGGGTTCGGTCAACTGGGTTTTCAGATATGACTTAACACGAGTCAAAGATTACAAGCCGGAGAATTAGCACTGCAATCCTAACAAAGCAAGTTAAGTATCGCATGTCCGACCTGAGCCGCCTCCTGGAGAACAACCGGGCGTGGTCCGCCGAGATGCGGCTCCGCGAGCCGGACTTCTTCGCGCAGCTGTCGCGCCAGCAGGCGCCCCAGTACCTCTGGATCGGCTGCTCGGACAGCCGCGTCCCCGCCAACCAGATCGTCGGCCTGCCGCCGGGCGAAATGTTCGTCCACCGCAACGTGGCCAACGTGGTGATCCATGCGGACCTGAATTGCCTCTCGGTGATGCAGTACGCGGTGGACGTGCTGCGCGTGCGTCACGTCATCGTCTGCGGCCACTACGGCTGCGGCGGCGTCCTGGCGGCGCTGCGCAACGACCGGCTGGGCCTGATCGACAACTGGCTCCGCCACGTCCAGGACGTGTACGAGATGCACCGGGCGCGGCTGGACGCCCTGCCGACGGAGGCCCGTCGGCACGACCGCCTCTGCGAATTGAACGTGATTGAGCAGACGGTCAACGTCTGCCAAACCACCGTCGTCCGGGAGGCGTGGGGGCGGGGGCAGCTGCTGACAGTGCATGGGTGGATTTACGGGCTTTCCGACGGACTGCTCCGGGAACTGGGAATGAACGTGGGCGGTGAGGCGGACCTCAAGACGTGCTACGAGGCCGCCATGACGAGCTGAAGTTCTATAGTATTTCACCATTTCTCAAGGGGCCGTTTGCACCTGGGAATAGGCGCGAATCTGGTGGTCCATCGTCACCAGTGGACAGTTATAGATGCGGGCGGTTGCTACGAGAATTTGGTCCGCGGGGTCGCGGTGGAACGCACCTGGCAAACGCGTGGATTCAACGGCGATTTCCGGCGAGAGCGGCAGAAAGCGCACTCCAGGGTATGCCAGCGCCTTGGCGAGCCACTGGTCCACCGGATGCGGCAAAGCCAATCGCCCGCGCTCGATCAATTTGGCGACCTCCCAGCAAGAAATCGCGCTTATCCCCAAGCCCTGGGGCTCATGGGCCTGGATGTAGACGCTGTAATTCGGCGGCAGCTGCGTGGCGCCCTGCACCCACCAGACCCAGACGTGGGTATCAAGGACGATCACTTGAGGGCGTCCCAATCCTCTTCGGCGACCGGCTCGGTAGGCCGGTCATAGCGGAATGGTGTGCCGCGCAGCGGATAGGGGTCTGCACCCTTGGCCTCATCGGGCCGCGGCAGGATAATCACCTCCACGGACTGGCCGGCCCGGAAGGGAAGATGCTCCAAGGTGAGCGTCCCGTCCTGTTCGAGCGTCGTTTCGATCCGGTGCGCCGGGATTGTCGTGTCCATGCCTCACCTCGAATCGCGTGACCGATGAAGGAATTGTAACAATAAACAGCTCAGAGAGGCGCCCCGCCCCGCCGTGCCCGCTGCTCCTCCGCCGAACTCGGCCGCAGGTACAGCGGCTCCAGCGCGAACGGGTCGTCGCGCTCGCCGGCCAGGTGACGCGCCAGCCCCAGCCGCAGCAGACTGTCCGGTTGCGGATCCCATAAGGACGCATCCACCGCCGGCACGCCGATCGGCAGCCTCGCCCCCCAGCGGTGCAGTCCCGGCCCACTTACCCACGCTTCCGCCGCCCGCCCGGCCAGCCAGTCGGCGAACGGCCGCACCGCCAGCGCGTCCAGCGACCGCCATCCGTCCGCCTCGCGCCCGAAGGACTGCACGTATACCTTCTCCTGCTGGGCGTCGGCCAGCACGTCCACCCGGCTCACGTCCGCCGGCGCCTGGTCGGCTACGACGGCGAACGTGTCCACCGCGATCAGGGCGCAGCCGACGGCGTAGGCCAGCGTCTTCGCCGACATGACGCCGACGCGAAGTCCGGTATAGCTCCCCGGCCCGCGACTGACGGCGACGCCGTGCAGGTCGCGCGCCTTCCACCCCTGCGCGGCCAGCAGCTCCGCCGTCGCCGGCGCCAGGTCGCGCGCTGGCGCCGGGCCTCGTCCAGCCGCCGCAGGCCGCGCAGGACCGCGCCCTCCGCCAGCGCCACGAAACCGCCGCGGCCCGAAGTCTCCAGAAATAGCAGCCTTGGCGCCTCCGCCATTTCACCTCCCTTCCTCGCTTCCGGCGGCCTTGGCCGCTCGTTCAGGCGTTCGCCAGCTCTTCGGCGAGCCGGTCCAGGGTTCCGGTCCAGCCCATCCGCATGGACTCGCGCCCGGCCTCGAACGTCTTGCGCTCCGCCCCCGTCGCCTGGATCGGGACGCTCTTCAGGGTGAGGGTCGTTCGGCCGTCCTGCTCAGCGAACGTCAAGGTCGAAAGCACTTCGAGCGGCCAGTCGGGACTGAAGGGCGCCCGCACCACGTTGCCTTGCTCGTCCGCAAAGGAAGCGACAAAGACGATCCGTTCCGGCACCAGGATTTCGCGAAAGACCCATTTGCCTCAGAGAACGTGGCCGTCAGGCGACCTCATGCCGTAGAGAAAGACGCCGCCCGGCCGGAGATCGAGCTTGCAGGAAAGCATCGTGAAGCCCTTCGGCCCCCACCAGCGCGTCAGGCGCTCGGTTTCCGTCCACGCCTTGAAGACCAGCTCACGGGGCGCGTTGAAGTTGCGCCGGATGAGGAATTCGCCGCCCGCCGGTTCCGTGACGGAAGGATTTATCGTATCGACCATCTTTTTTATCCTCTTAATGGGATTTCACAGTCGCGGATCAGGCCATCTTGGCCAGTTGCGCCTCCAGGCGGTCGAAGTTCTGTTCGTTGCCCGGGACGGCGATCTTCCTGATCGTGGCGCACTCGGCCGCGCTCTTGAAGAGCATCCGCCAGGTGAGCCGGGTCTTGCCCCCAACTGGCCCTCGAACGTGGCCGTCATCCGGAATTGCGGGGCGGAAACATGGTCGAAGACGATCCGCTCCGGTTTCACGATCTCGACAAAAACGCTCTCGGTTTTGTAGTTCGTCCCGTCGGGGCCGTGCATGACGAAGCGCCAGACGCCGCCCGGCCTCATGTCGAACTCGTGAAACGTGTTCGTAAAGCCCTTCGGCCCCCACCAATGTACCAGATGATCCGGGTCGGTCCACGCCCTGAACACCAGCTCGCGCGGCGCGTCGAAGACGCGCGTGGCGACGATCTCCCGGTCGGAGGCGTCCGCCAGCCGTTCGGCGAGGCGATCCAGGCTCTGCGTCCAGCCCGCCTCCATCCCTTGCAGGAACGCGGCCGCATACGGGGCCAGGGCCGTCGCCCTGGTGCGCAAGGTGAGCTTCGTCTTGCCGCCTTCCTCGGTGAAGGTGACGGTCGTGAGTCCATCGAGAAGGGGGTTGCCCTTCTCGTCCACCGCCACGTTGGTGAAGACGAGCCGTTCCGGCGCCGCGATCTCGCGGAAAACGCCGATCATTGGATATTCGGCGCCGTCCGGCCCGCGCATGACGATGCGGAGGGCGCCGCCGGGCCGCGCGTCCACTTCACAAACCGGATTGGTGAAGTCCTTCGGCCCCCACCACCGCGCCAGGTGCTTGGGGTCGGTCCACATCCGGAACACGAGTTCTCGCGGGGCGTCGAAGATGCGCGTGAGGACAAGCTCCCGCTCCATCGGCGCGGCGGACTCATTTCTTGCGGCCATGCTTTTTCTCCTTGCTTTGAAGCTCTTTGAGATAGTCGTCCAGGCGGTCGAGGCTCTCTTCCCAGAAGCGGCGATAGTGTTCCACCCAGTCGGCGATGTCCTTGAGCGGCCCCGCCCGAAGCCTGCAGGGCCGCCATTGCGCCTCACGGCCGCGCGCGATCAGGCCGGCGCGCTGCAGCACCTTGAGATGCTTGGAGATGCCGGGAAGCGTCATTTTGAAGGGCTTTGCAAGCTCGGTCACCGATTTCTCGCCGCCGACGAGCCGGCCGAGGATCGCTCGCCGCGTGGGATCGGCCAGGGCCGCGAAGGTGGCGCTGAGTGGGTCGGCCATGTATTGCACCATTGGGTTAATTAGCTCATCGGTAAAATACGCCGCCGACTGAAGTCTGTCAAGAGAACCTCGATTTTTCGACATGCGTTCGCAGGTTTTCATCGGACTTACGGAAACACGCAACGGCTCTGGTTGTTCAACTCCGCGAAGAGACGGCGGAATCTCCTTGACGGCGGGCGGAGGACGGATTGTAGTGGATTCACGGCAAGAGGCGGATCGGCGCACCGGAAGCGGCCCACCGGCGCCTGCCACACCCTGACTGGCGCCAGTCGGCTCAACCACCCATTTGCCTGAATGGAACCAGGCCAGGAAAGGAGGGGACGACACGATTTGACCTATCGCGCGGCGTGGCGTAGACCGCGTTGTCCTACAATCTCGCATCCGGCTGCAACGCCAGAGTCCTTATGGCGGGGAATGCACGGGCGCTGTGTGCCGCCTCTCTGGGACAGGTGCTTCCCCTGGTAGACGTGGGGAGGACACGCGAACCTATGCCTGCCGCGAGTTCCGGGCGAGGGCAGGCGGAGGTCTACCGGCCCCTTGCAGACGGGGGAGATCGTCTGCACGTCTCCCAGCCTCGAATCGACGGGTCGGGACTGGCGGCATCGTCAACGCCAGGTCAAACAGGTTATGCCGCGCCTGCACCAAACGGCGGTCCACCTTGCCCAGCCGGAGGCAAGCCATCGGTCGATGGTCCGGGTTCGAGTCCCGGCAAGACGGCTGGTTTGGGCCCGGGGGTTCCCCGGACGCCCGCTTCACCAAATGGCAAGGGCTTGTAACGGCTGCGCAATGTCCGTTAGGGGATAGATTGCGCCGGCGCAATCTACTAACAAGTTCGGCGAAGGAGGGGGTGACGCCATGAACGATCAACAAGGCTTTCCAGTCAAGAAGGCATTCCTCTACGCTCTGATCGGTTCCGTGGTCCTCAGCGCTCTTCTTGGCATCGGCGCCATTCTCTCGGGCGCTTCGGATGGTTCGAGATCCGCATCCTTCTGACAACGATTACCATCTCCGTTGCCAGTATCTGCGGGTTGGCCTGCGGCGCTTACCTGGCCACGAAACGAGGTCGGGTTCTTCCTCTGGTTGGCGTGGCACTCACGTTGTTGGCAGCCGTCACGATTATCGCCGGCATGTGGATTGAAGTAGGCTCCGTAGCCTATTGGAAACTCGCGGCTTCCGCTTCGGTTTTCTCCGTGGCCTGTGCTCATCTGGCGCGATTGTCCATGGCGCGACTGGCCGAATGGTTCCATTGGTCACTCGTCGCGGCCTACGCAGCCATCTTCGGGGTCGCTTCGCTGATCGTGCTGATGATCCTTGCTGAAGCTAACGGCGAGGCGATGTTTCAGCTGTTGGGCGTCGCGGCGATCTTCGACGCGGCGATCACCATTCTGATCCCCATCTTCCACAGGTTGAGCAAGGCAGAGGTCGCGCAGGCAAGAGATAGCCCAACCAGTCCTGCGCCTGGAGACATCGATGCGGAAATGACGAAACTGCGAGAACGGTTGACCGAACTCGAGCGGATGAAGCAGCAAGGCCAGTGAGAAAGTCCACCGAATCAGGCGCTACGGCAGACCGGTCACGCGAAGGAAGGTCAGTCGAGCTTCAACGGTCCTCTCCGTGTGAGCCGGCTGCTGACGTGTACGCGGTGTTGACGCGGCGTCTCCGACATAAGGGGGAGGTGGAAGACTACCTGCGCAAGCGGGCGGAGGAAGCGGAAGCGATCCGCCGAACGATTGAGGCCAAGCAACTCTTCAGCGGGGGACGATTCGTTCATTTTCGAGGTCGGCCGGATCGTAGACTCGCAGCGCGTCATGGCCAAGTAAGGAGCGACGCGCCTGGTTCCTTGCCGCTACACCGCGCACCGCGCCACCTGTTCCAGTCGCACACCGTCGCCGCATTCCACCTCGAACGGCCCCTCACCCTCGATTCGCAGCGCCGCCAGTTCGCCGCCGCGGAACTCCGCCTCCACCTCGCGCAGCCGCCCCGCCACCGACCGCAACGGCAGGCCGGCGAACTCCAGCCGCGCCGCGCCGCCCTCGAACACCTCGACATGCACCCGACCCGGCCTGTACGTCCGCAACAGCCACGGTGCGCCGCAGGCGATCACCCGGTTGGCCGGCGGTGGAATGAGATAATCGCGGTAGTCATTGGGGTCGCCGCCGCAGCCCGCCTCGGCCGCCTTGACGATGTTGTACGCCTCCCGCGCCGTGACGTAATGCAGCCGGAACGGCGGCCGGTTCCAGTGCCGCTCCATCGCGGCGTACAGGGCGTCGTTGCCCGGGCCGAGGAACGCGGCTCGGTTCTGCATGGCGTGCGTGTAGGTCTTGACGAAGACCCATTCCGGTCGGCCGAGGACGTGGACGTGGGCCGACAACAGGCCGCGCATCCGCCGTGGGTGGGGCGGCGAGTAATCCTCGATCCCGCCGTCCTCCAGGCCGCCGCGGCGCCAGACGACGGCGATCGGCCCCTGAAACATCAACAGGTCGCCCGACGGCGGCCGGCCGACCGCCGCCTCGACGCCGTCGCGGTGCGACTTCGGCCGGCCGTCCTCCGTGGCATAGTAGTGGATGTTGCACTTGCGCGGCTGAGCCGGCGAGCCGAGCGCGGGGAAAGTGAAGTCGGCGTAGCAGCCGGCCTCGCGCAGGGCCAGGATTTCGGTGTCGCAGCCGCTCAGGGCGTCGTCGCCGGCGCCGTTGTCCAGCGCCCAGTTGCCGGCGACGTAGCCGAAGCGCTGCCGCGGCTCGGCCTCCGCGGTGCGCATCGCCCCGAAGCGGTTGAACCAGTCCAGCCCCTCGCGCAGCGTGGCCAACATCGACTCGTGGGTGTCGTGGCCGTGGTGCAAATGAAACTCCACCTCACCGAAGCCGCGGAAAACGCTTTCGCTGAGGGCCTGTACGCAGCCGGCGTTGGGGTAATCGTAGCGGTAGAACCACGTGTGCTGCGGCGGCCGGCAGTCGGCGTCGCGGTGGCGCCCGGCCATCGCCTCGTAGGCGGCGACCCAGGAGCGCACCGACTCCTCGGCCGCCGCGTCGCCGAAGCGCCGGGCCGGCTCGAAGTGGTCCACGCTGAGGACGATCAGGTCAATCGGTCGGTCGGCGGGGAGCTGGCGGCGGTCGAACGGCCGGCGGTGCAGGTACTCCGCCAGCCAGCCGCCTCGGAGGCGCGCCAGCGGAAAGCCCGATAAAAGAGCAAGGGAAGGCGGGAAAGAACGCGGGGCCAGCGGGTCCATGCTTCCGGATTGAGGGCGTTCAAGGCGGAACTCATTTCTTATCCGTGGGTTGACGCCTCATTGCAGTCAATGGGCTTCGTCGTCCCCGCCATTGGTTCAGCCCGCGGACGCAAGGAAGCGGGGCGTCACGCTGGAGCGGCTGAACAGGAACTTGCCGGACGGTTCGGCCGGCAACTCCTCGACCGCTTCCCACTGGCACACCGCGCCGTCGCCGAGATGCCGGCGCGTGGCGTCTCGGAGATATTCTCCATCCGATTCCCGGTTGAAATCGCGCCCCGGTCGGACGCGGTAGAGGACGGCGCCGGCCCGGTCCTGGCGAATCTGGACCTGGCCGAGGCTGGGCCGCTGCGCCACGACGTAGGTGGCCAGGAAGACGCCGGAGACGAGTCGGCCGTCGGCGCCGACGAGGAAGTCGGTGACGCGCCCCGCCACGCGTTCCAGGCGCGGCAGGCCGCGGCCGCAGGAACAACGGCCGTCGGCCCACGCGGCCAGGTCGCCGATCCGGTAGCGGATCAGCGGCATGGCTCCATTGAGGAGGTCCGTCACGAGGACCGCGCCCATTTCGCCGGGCGCGGCCGGCCCATTCGGCGTTTCGATCTCAAGATAGAGACCTTCCGCCATGACGTGCAGCCCCGAATGCGCCGGACATTCACTGGCCAGCACGCTGACCTCGCGGCAGCCGTAACGGTTGAACACGGGACAGCCGAACACCTGTTCCAGCAGCGCCCGGTCGTCCGGCTCCAGGGTCTCGGCGGAGACGATGATCGACCACGGCCGGTACGCTTGCCGGCCGGCGGCCCGAAGGAAGCGGGCGAACAGGACGGCGGCGCGGGCGTAGGCCTGGACGACGCGGGGGCGGAAGTGGTGCAGGGCTGCGTCGAACTCTTCCATCCGCTCTTCCGTGAGGCAGCCGGCATCCAGCCACATCGGCTCCCTCAAAAGGGTGTTGCGCAGGCCGGAGCGCCAGCCGCCGGCCGGCCGGTCGCACGGCGCGCCCCAGATGACCGCCGCCTTGTCGCCGACCTCCCAGCCGGCCCAGCGGTTGTGACGCACCGTCGCCGCGCCGCGCGAGCACTTACGCGCCCGGCTCAGGTGGAACGTCACCGGCGTCCCTGTCGAGCCGCCCGTCTGATTGCGGATCAGGTCGGAGCGCGGCCAGTTGCGGGCGATCAGGTCCGGGCCGTGTTCCTGGATGTCGGCCTTCTCCAGCGGCGGCAGCGCCCGCAGGTCGTCCAGAGAGCGCACCAGGCCAGGCGCGAACCCGGCCTTCTCGAAGCGGCGCCGGTAGAACGGGCAGTTCTCCCCGGCATGGAACAAAAGAGAGCGTAGTCGGTCCAGTTGCAGCCGACGGATCTCCTCCGTCGGCAGAAACTGCGTCCGCTCGAACTCGCGCTGGAAGCGGAGCTGGGCCGCGTCGCCGCGCTTCCACAGCGCAAGCGGGGTCAGAACGTCACGGACGAGGCGCTGGTAGAGCGGCATGGATGAAACCTCCTGTCAACGTCGGAGTTGCGACCACATCCATCCGAGCCGCGACCGTGAGGGAGCGGGGGACAAAACCGCTCCCTCACGGTCGCGGCTCGGACACGAGCGGCCGCCGATCGGGCCGCGCCGCGATTCCGGCAGTCGGCCGCGGCAGCGAGCGCTCGATGAACAGCTTGTGCCATATGTCGTAGCAGAGCAGGCTGTAGAGGAACCAGTCCGGCCGGTCCTTGGCGCGCTCGAACGCTGCGGGGCGGAGGAAGTCGTGAGGCCCGATGCGTTCGACGAGCGGCCGGAGCTGTCCGCCGGGGGCCAGCCACTCGAAAATCGGCTGCCCGAAGCCGAGCTTGCGGCGCCGGGCCAGTTCCGGCGGGGCCACGCGCTCCAGCGCCCGCTTGAGCAGCTCCTTGGGATGGCGGAAGGGGTAGCGCAGCGCCGGCGGCAGGCTGAGCGCCGTCCGCAGCATCCGCGAGTCGAGGAACGGACAAAAAAGGTCCGCCCCGGCGTGATGGAACAAGGTCGTCCAGAGCGAGGCGCTGTCCACGGCTTCGCCGAGAAAGCCGGCCCCGTGCAGGCGGTCCAGGGGCGACGTGGGGATGGCCAGGCGATCCAGCAGCGCGCGCCGCGACGCGG
The DNA here is from genome assembly GCA_963771935.1 of uncultured Planctomycetaceae bacterium. Lineage (GTDB taxonomy): Bacteria > Planctomycetota > Planctomycetia > Gemmatales > Gemmataceae > UBA4732. Next base: position 35,856 of record CAVYVK010000004.1, read on the forward strand.
CGGCCTCGGCGACCGCCGCCGCGCCGAATACGTCCCGCGTCGCCTCCCAGTCGGCGAACGAGGCGATCTGGTTGACGGGGTGTTGCAGATCGGTGAAGTCGTTCAAGCGATTGGCGAGGCGGAAGATCCCCGCCAGACGGCCCAAGCCGAGCGCGCCGCAGGTCGTCCCCGCCGCGGCCCTCAGCGCCTCGCCAGGGATCCAGCGGCGGGCGAAGTCGGCCTCGTGGAGGGCGTTCGCCGGGCCGACGCCGAACAGGCTGTCGGCTCCCTCGCCGCACAGGCCGGCCGAAACGCCGCGCTCCGCCATCGCCCGCGCCAGGCCCAGGAAATAGGCCGTCTGAACATGATTGGGCGGCTCGCCCGTCGCCGACAGCGTCTCGATCAGGTAGGCGGCGTAGGGACCGTCGGCCGGGATGAGGGTGTGGCCGGCGCCGAGCGCCTGCGCCGCGGTGACGGCGTAGTCGGTGTCGAGCCAGGTCCGCGGATGGTCCACGCTCACGGAGAAGCTGGGCGGAGGAGCGTCGCCGCCGGGAACGACGCGATTCCAGATCGCTTGAAGGTAGGAGCTGTCCACGCCGCCGGAGAGCAGGTTGGCCGCGGCCGGCTGCAGTGTGGCGCAGTCCGCCAGGATCGTTTCGGTCGTCGCCCGCACGCGCTCCACCGCCGCATTCATGTCCGCCGGCGGGTGGTCGTCGCGCAGGTCGGCGAAGGTGTGGCGCTGCGTGCGCGTGAGGCCGTGTTCGTCCCAGGCGAGCTGTTCGCCGGGCAGCAGGCGCTGGAATCCCTCGAAGAGCGTGTCGCGCCCAGGCGTGAAGCGATACAGAAAGAACAGCGGCAGCACGGCGCAATTCGGCCGTCGTGGCGCTTCCGACGCCTCGACGAGGTCCGCGAGGTTGCCGCCGAAGAGGAAGCCGGCCGGCCCGGCGTGATAGTAGGTGAATCCGGCTCCGACAAGGTTGCGATAGAGCAGCACGCGGCGGGCGGCGCCGTCGATCAGAACGACGGTGAAGCTCCCCTCCAGGCCGTCCACGGCCAACTCGCCGCGCTCCAGGTAGCAGCAGCGCAGCGACTCGGCCACGGATTCGGCGTCCGGCGGCCCGGCCCGCCCCGGCAGTCGAGCGTAGCCGCGCACCAGCACCGCCAGAGAGTCCCAGGTGAACAGGCGGCAGCCGGGCGCGTCGGCCCGGAGGAACGACGCGCCCGCGCCCCAGCCGGCGCCGGCCGGGACGGTCTCCGGCCGGTTCAGGACGCCGCCCAAAAAACTCGTGTCCATCTGCGGAACCTCCTCGCGATCGACTCGAACGGAACTCGTCCGCCGGGCAAACCGCTCACGCTGCTTCCACCGGGGCCTTTTCCCTGACCGGACGCTCCATCGCGGCCCGCGCCGGCTCATGTCGGAATCGGGCCAGCGCCTGCCGGATCGCGGCGCGGACGTATTGCTTCTCCGCCGCGGAGGGCACGCCGCAGACCCACACCAGCAGCGGCCACAACAGCCACAGCCCGGCGCGAGCGGCAATCGTCCACCCGACCGCCGGCAGGAAGCGCGACACCAGCCACAGGCCCGCCGCCAGGCCGAGGAGGTCGAGGACGCGGCCCCACTCATATTCGACTCGAAAGATCCGTTGCGTCGCCCACCACGTCCCGAGGGCCAGGAAAGCGAAGCCGGCGACCGTGGCGAACGCCGCCCCCAGGGCGCCGAACGGCGGGATCAGGACGACGTACAGCACGAGGATGACGGCGGTGGCCGCCAGCGTGATCCACAGCTTGAGGTCGGTGCGGCGGCGGACGTAGAAGCCCGCATCCATGAGCGCGGCGGCCGCCTGGAAGAAGCCGGCCAGGACGACCGGGGCGACGACCACGGCCGCGCCGGCGTATTTCGCCCCGCCGAGGACCGCCGCCGCCTCGTCCTGGAACAGCGAGGCGGCCAGGCCCACCAGCAGGAATGCCGCCAGGATGCGCGTGAACACCCGGCCGAACACGCGCGGGGCGTCCGGCTCCTCGGCCGCCTGGAACAGGCGGGCGTTCCACACCATGTAGAGCGGCGCCAGGCTGAACGTGCTGACCGCCAGCGCCACCTTGTAGCCCAGGCCGTACACGCCCACGTCCTGCTCGCCGCGCCAGTACAAAAGAGCAAAGCGATCGCCATACTGGAGAATGAAGAAGCACAGGCCGACCGGCAGGATCGGCGCCGCGAAGCGCAGCAGGCCCCCCACGTGCCCCCAGCTCGGCCAGGAGGCGCCGCCGCGGATCAGCTCGCGCAGGCTCAGGACGACGCCATAGGCCCCCGTCGTCACGGCCGTCGCCGTCAGCACGCCGGTCACGCCCCAGGGCAGCCAGACGGTCAGCAGCACCGTCAGCAGCACCCGCACCACGAACTGACTGGCCGTGATCGCCACGAACGTCGCCGACTCCAGGCGCGCCTGGAGCAGGGCCATCGGCATCAGCGTCAGCGGTTCGAGCAGCACCGCCAGCACCGCCAGGCGGAGAATGCCGGGATCGACGGCTGGCCCGTTGCCGGGCCGGAACATGGCGCAGATCGGACCCGCCAGGACCATGGCAATCGCCCCGCCGAGCAGGCAAACGCCCAGCAGCAGCACCATGGTCGCACGGAAAACGCGCTGGCGCTCGAGATCGGTTTTGCTCTGCTGATGGAAGGTGAGCAGACCCTGGCGCAGGCCGCCGATCAGCAGGAGCATACCGGCCAGCTCGGCGCAGCGGCCCACCACTTCCAGGGCGCCGAAGTCCGCCATGCTCAGACAGCGCGTCAGCAGCGGCGTCAGCACGATGCCCCCCGCCTGCACCAGGGCGCCGCTCAGTCCGTACAGGAGGGCGTGTCGAAAAAAGGATCGCTTTTCCATGCTGCTGCTCCGCCTGTCCCGTGTTCGCTCGCTCCGTCAGCGCCGGAAAAAGGGTCGCCGCCCTTCGTCCCGCTCAATCCGGCGCGGCGGGCTTACAGCTCGACGAAGTCGTGTTCGCGGCAGAAACTGCGAATTGGGATGAATGGAGGAGGATAATGCGGGCACGGCAGGAAACGTGAAGATCATGGTTCTCATCCTTGAGGGTGGGCGCCGATCCGTCCTTGATCGCGGTTAGCGAAGAGTACGGGAATCGCCGCGGCCGGTCAAGCCGGATACGACCGCCCGGTCCCCTCAATCCCCCTCGACGGCGAAGGGGGCGAGTCCATAATCGACCAGGCGCATCTCGATGCGCCGCGGCAGGGGCCGCCACGCCGAGGCCCACTCGATCCGGGCGCGGGCCCGGTCGGTCTCCGCCGCCAGGCGGCTCCTCGTAATCCGGGGCGGCGAGGGCCGCACACAGCCCTTCCCACTCGCGGCGCCGAGCGGCCGTCGCCTCGGGCCGAACCGCCATGTCGCGTCCCAGCCGGCCCGGGTGGAAGCTCGCAATGGGCGGGCGGCCGCGCTCCAGCACCACCTCGGCCCAGCCCGTCCGCCGCGACAGGGGATGCAGCCGCAGCTTCGTCAGGAACGAGTCCCCATCTTTCGAGCGTCCCCGCCAGTACATATCCGAAAAGAGGAAATTGCCGAGGCTGTAATACACCGGCGTCTCGGCGACCGTCTCGAACGGTTGCAGAACGTGCGGGTGGTGCCCGAGGATCACGTCCGCCCCGGCTTCGGCGACTTGGCGCGCCCATTGTCGCTGTTGCTTCGTGGGGAGTCGGGACATTTCGACTCCCCAGTGGATTTGAACGATCAGCCAGTCCACGGACGGCCGCAGGGCGCGGACGCTTTGGACGGCGGCGTCCACGTCGAACACCGCCACGCCTGGGGAGTCGTGGCCGGCGTACAGCGGGCTGTTCTGCTCCACCAGGCAGAACGCCAGCAATCCAATCGTCTGTCCATTCCGGCGCAGTACGACGGGCGCGACGGCGGCGGAGAGATCCCTCCCGGCCCCGACGTGGGCGACGCCCGCCGCGTCGAGGGCCGCCTGCGTGTCGGCCAAACCTTCCGCTCCGAAGTCCAGCATGTGGTTGTTGGCCAGCGTCACGCAGTCCAGCCCGGCCCCGCGCAGGGAGGCGGCCGCGTCGGGCGCCGAGCGCAGCGTCAGCTTCGACGGGAACGTTTTCCGCGCCGCCGTGATCGGCGATTCCAGGTTGCCCAGCCGCAGGTCCGCGCCGGACCAGGCAGGGAGTACGCGGCGGAACGGATGCACCGGCCCTCGGCCATCCAGCAGCCGGTGGTAGCGCCCGTTGAACGACAGATCGCCGGCGGCGATAATGCGGATCGTTTTTGGCATCATGGCGTCTCTCAGGCCGTCTGCGGAAGGACCGGGGCAGGCCGCCACGCCGGGGCCGGGACCGTTGCGGCGGCGCGGCGGCGGACGCAGTGCAGCGCCACCGTCTGAAAGGCCGCAAACCAGACCCAGTAAAAGCGAAATAGTGTGTGCCCAGCCATGCCAAGGAACAGCAGCAGGATCACGCACAGGCCCATGGCGCGAACCGCGTGCGAGGCGAACGTCCGCGGCTCATCCGGGTTGTTGCGGTGGAAGCGCCGGGCCTCGCGCGCGTTGAGCCAGAAGCAGAGCACCAGCCCCGCCAGCCCGGCCGCCCCCAAAGCCCCCGTTTCGCAGAGCGTTTGACCGTAGAGGTTGTGCGCCCCGCCTTCCCGGCCGGTGACGTACTTGAACCCGCCGGGACCGTAGCCGAGCAGCGGACTTTGCTGCCACTCCTCGAAGCCAAGGATCAGCCCTTCGAGTCGGCCCTGGCCCGACACCTGGGCGTTTTTCGGCCCGACGCTGGGGTCGATGATGGTTTCGTAGCGCATCTGCAGGTCTTCCGGCAGACACGACCAGACGATCGGCGCCGCCAGCACGCCGAGGAAGAGCAGGGCCGCCACCGTCTTGACGCGGCCCGTGGCGGCCAGGCAAAGCAGGGTGCAGACGCCGAGCGACAGCAGTCCCGCGCGGGAGCCGGTCAGCAGAATGCAGCCGACGGCCATGAGCGTGAAGCCGACCAGCGCCGCCCGCAGCCACCCCGGCGACCGCGTCAGCCAGAAGGGGACCGTCAATGGCAGGGCGTAGACGAGGTTGGACGCGAAGCCGTTGGCGTCGCCGATCGTTTCGTTGACGCCGATCATGCGGCGAACGCCCATGCGCCACTGGCAGCGGCCGTTGAGGAACTCCAGGAACGAATGACCCGTGTAGAGCGCAACGGCCAGCAGGTAGAGCAGCATCAGCTTCCGCAGACCCTCCTCGTCGCGCACGCTGGTGACGACGAGGACGTAAAAGACGAGGTACTTGAAATAGTCCTCGACGATCTCGGGGCAGCCCTGGTTCCCCATGAAGGGGCTGGCGAGCCATGCGGCGGTCATGGCGAGGGTTAAGGCGACAATCGCGATGTGAAGCCGGTTAGAAATCCAGGTCTTGTTCGGCTGCACCGCCCAGTAGGCGATCATCATCAGCATGTAGACGCGCTCGACCTGGAGGTCGCCGAGCCAGGGCCAGATCTCGAACGGCCGATGCACGAACAGCCACATGTAGATACCGAGCAGCCAGATCATGATGAAATCCCCGAGGAGTTAGGAGTCAGGGGTCAGGCGTCGCCCACGTCGCCCCTCGTTCCCAAGCAGAGCTTGGGAACGAGAAGGGCGAGGAAATTCACGCCGCCGTTAGTCTCCGAACGTTGTTTGACCCCTTTCCGGTCAGTCGGTCGAACAGATCGACGAGTCGGCGGGCGGAGCGGCCGTTGTCGAATCGGTGCCGCGCGGCCGGGGCGAAGGATCGGGCCGCCTCGGTCCAGGGCTGCGTCAGGGCCAGGTGCAGGCCGTGGCGCAGGGCGTCCGCGTCGCCGGCCCGAACGGTTCGGGACGGCGTGCCGCACAGCACCTCGCGCAGTCCGGGGCAGTCGGAGCCGAGAACGGGCACGCCGGCCGTCATCGCCTCCATCGACACCAGCGACGACGCCTCCCACAGCGACGGCACGACGACCAGGTCCATTTGCCGCAACACCGGATGGACGTCGGGCGTGAAATCCAGCAGTGTCACGCGGCCGGACAGTCTGCGTCGTTCCACCTCACGCCCGTATTCGATCCGATAATCACCGGAACCGAAGGCGGCGACGTGGAAGGGCGGCGCCGTGGGATCGGCGGCCAGGCGCTCGACGGCGTCCAGCAGCACTGTAAACCCCTTTTCCGGCATGAAACGTCCCAAAAAGCCGATCACCGCCGCGTCCGGGGCGGCGCCGAGCCGCCGGCGCAGGGAGTCGTCGCGGGGGAAGTCGGTCGAACGGCGGATGCGGATGCCGTTGGGGATCGTCGCCACGCGCTCCGCGCGGCCGGCCAGCGTCGGGAGGAACTGGAGCAGGTTCGTCCGCGCGTCCTCGCCGACCACCACGACGGCGTCGGGCCGTCGCATCAGCCGACCCAGCGCCCAGCGCTTGACCCGCCCGAACAGGCCGGCAAACTGGGCCGACCGCAACGGCTCGTGCAGCGTGACGAGGTGCGGGGATGCGTAGCCCGACGTTGGCCGCGACGGCGTGGACGGCCGCCGTCAGGCCGTGCGAATGGATCAGGTCGAAGCCGCCGTCGCGCAGCAGGCCGCGCACGGCCGGCCACAGGCGACAGCGCTTCTGTCGCACGGGGACGCCGATGAATTCGGTTCGCGGGATGCTGTCGAGCGAATCGCGCAGGGCGTCGAGCGAGCCGTCGGCAGGACCGACGAAGGTGAAGCGCCAGCCGGCCGCGGCGGCAATCGGATAGTTGTACAGCAGGTGCGTGCGAATGCCGCCGACGGGCCAGCGCACGACCGCCAGCACACGCCGGACGTCGCAGGACGGGATGCGACGGTTCGTCGGCCGCTGTGGACGGCGGCGGTCCGTCGCGGGCCTCATGGCAAGATGCGTGAACATGGGGGTGACCCTCCCTGGCAACCCGGATCTCCAAGCGATCAGGCGACGATCCTCCGACGGCCTCCGAATCGCTTTTGCGACCCCAACCGCTCGTAAAAGTCCGTGAATCGCTCGACCATCGCCTCGCGGCCGTAGCGATCGCGGGCGCGTCGCCGCGCCGCGTCCCCCAACCGGCGGGCCAGCTCCGGCCTGCGCAGCAGGGCGTCGATGGCCTCCGCCAGCCGCCCTGCGTCGTCCGGTGGAACGAGCAAGCCATGGACGCCGTCCTCGATCAGCTCCGGCGCGGCTCCGACGTTCGTGGCGACGATGGCCCGCCCCGCCGCCATGTATTCGAGCAGCGCGTTGGACATGCCCTCCGACCGCGAGCAAAGCACGGCCACGTCCAGTCCGCCGAGAAAGGCCGGCACGTCGCTCACGCAACCGAGGAGTTGGAAGCGTCCACCCAGTCCGCGCTCGCGAGCCGATTCCTCCAGCGACCGACGCATTTCGCCCTCTCCAGCTATCTGGAAATAGCAGATCGGGATGCCCGCTCGCCAATCTCGTCGCCGCGTCGAGCAGCACGTCCAGCCCCTTGACCGGCCGCAGGTTCGCCACGACGCCCACCCGCCTCGGGACGCCGGCGCGAGCCGACAGCGGCGGCACGGCCAGGAAGCGGGCGTGATCGACGCCGTTTTCCAGCACCGTGATCGTCTCCGGACGCGGCCCCTCCGCGGCCAGCAGCGCGGCGCGGGCGGCGCCGCAGTTGACGACGCTGCCGGTCGTCACGGCGTTGAGCAGACGGCCCAGGCGGCGGTGAGCCAGGCGTCAGCCAGTGGCCCAGGTTGTTGCGCGTCCGCAGGCGGTGCGGCACGCCGGCCAGCCACGCCGCCGGCAGGCCGAAATAGCTGCTGTCCGGGAAGTACGCCTGCACCACGTCAATCCGCTCGCTCCGCAAAAAGCGGATAAACCGGGCCGCTTTCAGCAGCGTCGCCGGCCGGCGCAGCGACCCGACGCCAAGCCGCAGGATCGGGCAGTCGTCCGGTTCCAGCGCCTGCGACGCGGAGGCGCCGCCGCGCAGCAGGCACAGGTACGGCCGAACGCGGTCGCGGTCGAGCCGCCGGATCAGGGCGAGCAGCTGCGTCTCCGTCCCGGCCGCCGCCAACTCGTCGATCAGGAAGCAGACCCGCACCGGACCCGCCTCGCCTTCCGGCGAGGAGATTGCGTATGGCGTCGGCGTTCCAGGTTCGTTCAGTGTCCGCATGGGTTCGGTCCCGCGGCTTACCAGGTCTTCTTTGTCCGTCATGCCCGTCGATTCAACTCCTCGAACAGGCGGCGATAGGCCTGGGCCTGGACGGCGAAGGTGAATTGTTCGTGAACGCGCTGGCGGCCGTGGCGGCCCATGTCGTGCAAGCCGCTCCTCCGACGCCAGCGCCTCGCCGATCCGGTCGGCCAGCGCCGCGAGCATCGCCGGGCGGGACCAGGAAGCCGCTGACGCCGTCCTCCACCACTTCCGGCGCCCCGCCGACGGCCGTGGACACGACCGGCACGCCGGCCGCGAACGCCTCCAGCACGACGTTCGGCATCCCCTCGGTGAACGACGGCAGCGCCAGCAGATCGAAGAACGGCAAGAAGCGGTCGAGGTCGGATCGGAAGCCGGCCAGCACGAATGAGCCGGCCAGCCCAGCCTTTTCGATCTGCCGCGGCCAGCCGGCGCGGCACGCGCCTTCGCCGAAGACGACGAAGCCCACCGTCGGGTCGCACTCCACGACACGCGCTCGGCCGCGGCGACCAGCACGTCGAAGCCCTTCTCCGGGCTGAGCCGGCCGGCCGCGCCGACGATCCACCGCGGCGGCGCGGGGAAATACCGGAGCAACTTGGCCCGATAACGTCGGGTCCGGGTCCTCGAAACGTTCCGCGTCGACCGCGTTGTAAATGACGCGCACCCGATCCGCCCGCACTCCGGCCCGCCGTACCTTGAGCGCCTGCGCCTCCGACACGCCGACGACCCGGTCCATCCAGCGCAGGTGCAGCCGGTCTGACCGCCTCGTACAGCCGGACGCGCCAGTTCTCGCCCGTCCAGCCGCGCGACACCGCCACGGCCGGGACGCCGACGCGCCGGGCGGCCAATCGGCCCAGCAGATTCGCCTTGTAGCCGTTGCAGAGGAGGACATCGGCTTTGCCGGCGTTCCAGCTCGGCCGTCATGTCAGCGACGGCCGCCCGAAGGCGCGGCGTGTCGTGTTCCAGCTCCACAGCCTCGACGCCTTGCCGCCGGGCTTCGCCGAGGAACGCCCGGCATCGGCCGCCCTCGGAGAACGAAACGACCGTGCTGCGGTCGGCGTCGGCGAGGGCGCGGCACAGTCCGAGGATTTGCCGCTCCGGGCCGCCGTAAAACGTGGACGCCGTCAGGTGGACGATGTTCACGTTGTCGCCCCTTCAACGGACAGCGATTGTCCCCATGACACAATCGACCCACACCCGCTCCAGCTGGTCCGCCAGGGCGTCCCAGCCGTAGCGCCGCAGCACCGCTTCCCGGCCGCGCCGCGCCTGCTCCTGCAGCGGCCGGGCGACCGCACGGCCGCGAGTATCGCCCCTACCAGATCGTCCACGTCCTCGACGACGGTGAGGTGTCGGCCCGGCGCCAGATCCAGACCCTCGGCGCCGACGCGCGTGGAAACGACAGGCGCGTTCATGGCCAGTGCCTCCAGGATTTTCAGGCGCGAACCGCCGCCGATCCGCAGCGGCACGACCATCAGGCCGCACCGCGCCAGCTGCGGCCGCACGTCGGGCAGGTCGGCCAGCAGTTCGACGCCGGGCGCCGCCGCGGCCTGACGCAGCCACTCCGGCGGCCGACGGCCGACGACGCACAGCCGCACCGACGGCAGGGCGGCGCGCACCGCCGGGAAGCACGCGCTCCAGCAGCAGGCGCACTCCGTCGAGGTTGGGTCGCCAGTCGAGGCTGCCGAGGAAGAGGAGGCGATCCGGCTCGCGCCGGATCGCCTCGGGCCGGAAGTAGGCGGGATCGACGCCGTTCTCCACCACATCGACCCGCCGCGCCCCGAAGTCGCGCCGCAGCCGCGCCGCGTCCAGGTCGCTGACGGCCACGGCCCGGTCCACTTCGCCCATCACCCATCGCTCAAAGCGCTCGAACTTACGCCACTGCCGGCCGATGTACCAGCGACGCAGGGCGTTCGTCTCCGTCTCGTAGTACCGCCGCCAGATGATCGACTCGACGTTCTGCGCGATGACCAGTCGCCGCCCGCAGGTCAGGCCGCGCAGGGCGTAGACATACGGCGTCCATTCGCAGTGCCACAGATCGACCGGACAGGCCGCGGCATGCTCGCGCAGCGCCCGCCGCAGCGGCCGGCTGTCGTGCGACGCCACGGAGTACGGCAGCGGCGACAGCAGGTTGGCGGCCAGACGGGCGTAGAAGCCGGGACCGGATTTCGGCGGCGGCGTCCAGTCCGTCATGCGCACCGTCACGCCGATGCTCTGCATATGCCCGGCCGCCTGACGCGCTTCCTCCGCGTCAGCGTTGCGATGACAGATGTAGGTGATGCGATGCCGGTGCGCGAGGCGCTGGATCAGATTGAGGGTGCGGATGCGTTTGCCGGAGGTCGGCGGGTAGGGCAGTTCCTCGTCCACAATGGCGACATGGAGGCGGCGCGGCGTCTTTGAAGCGGTCGATGACGGCGGGGCTTCCAACGTTTGCGGCGTCGAGGCTGTGTGCATGGCAATCACCGAAGTAGTTCACAGAAGGATCGTCGGATTCAGGCGGCCTCGGCCGTAACGGTTTCGTGGCGCCACGCCGCCAGCGATTCGGACAGCGTTCCGAAGCGGAAGTCCCGCAGCAGCCGGACCAGGCGCCCTTCGGTTCGGCGGAGGTTGACGTAATGACGGAAGGCGGCCATGCGGCCCGGCGACAGGCGCGGCTGGTCGGGGTCGATCTCCCACGGATGCAGGTAGACGGCGAACGGCCGACCCGCCTTGTTGATCGCCCGCAGGCAGCGGCGCGTCAGGCCGTAGGGGTAGAGCCGGAACCAGCCGCCGCCGCCGACCGGCCATGGGCGGCCGAGGCAGCGATACACCGGAGGCGGAAACTCCCACAACATCCCGGCCGGTCGTTCGATCCGATGCGGCTCCGACGGTGCTTCGGGGATGCCGTAGCGGTCGTGCCGCGTCGGATAGATGCTGGAGTCCAAAAGGAACCCTTCCTCGACCAGCACGTCCAGCGCCCACAGCGATTGCCGCGTCACGGAGAAGCTCGGCGCCCGGTAGGCCGTCACCGCCTCGCCGAGAATGTCTTGCAATACGTTTCGAGCCTGGCGGATGTCGGCGCGGAACTCTTCGGGCGTTTGGGTGTAGATCAGCCGATGCCATTGGCCGTGACTGCCGATCTCATGCCCGGCGGCGCGGATGTCCTTCACCAGATCCGGTCGGCGCTCGGCCACCCAGCCCAGGACGAAGAAGGTTGCCCGCACACCGACCGAGGCCAGGAGATCCAGAAGGCGATACGTATTGTCCGCCACGTGCAGCGGGAAGTCGTCCCACTGCGATCGGGAGACGCAGCCCTCGAAGCCGGAGACGTGAAAATAGTCTTCCACGTCGATGGTCAGGGCGTTGAGCGTCACGCCTTCTCCCGACCGAACGGAGACGGCGGCGGGGTGCAGGAGCAAGTCGGCGGGCATGGCCAGCAACCTCCGTGTCAAAACGCTCTCGGATCACGCCGCGCGGCGAACCGGCATGGCCGCGGGCAGCGCGGCGCCGGTTGGGCCGGCTTCTTGCCGGCGAACGCCTCGTACAGCACGCCCCATCCGGCCCCGGCGTGGACGACCGCGAAGACCAGCGGCAGCCAGGGCAGCAACGCAGCGTCAAGGCGGCGGACGCACAGGGCGAGGCTCGTCAACAGAACGACCAGGGCGTACAGTCCCAGCGCCCCGACGTAGGCCAGCGCCAGCAGCGGATGACACCAAGCTGTCAGCGGCCCCAGCGCGACGCCGCACAGGAACGCCGCCGGCAGGAACCCCGGCGGCGAGAACGAGTCCGGGTGCTTGCGCAGCAGTCGGACGCGGCCGCGGCCGTAGCGCGTCATCTGGCGGAACAGGCCGACTAGCGTGGCCCGCGGATGGTAACGCACCCCCACGCGGGGCGTGAAGAAGCAGCGCAGCCCGGCGCGGGCGGCGCGGTGGTTGAACTCCACGTCTTCGCAGGCGTCGAACGCCTCGTCGAACAGGCCCACTCGCTCGAACACCGACGCGGCGGTAGGCAACGGCCACGCTCTGCGGCGGCACGAAGCCTTCGCGGTCCGAGTAGATGTGCGAGGCGGGATGGTGGCCCAGCCGCGATGCACGCGCCGCCGCCACGGCCCGCTGGAGCGCCGTCGCGTCGGTGACATCCAGCGACTGCGGCCGGCCCAGGCAGTCGGCCCCGCTGCGGGCGAACGCCGACGCGACCTCGGCCAGGTGCCATGGGTCGTCCAGGCGACAATGCCCATCCACCAACAGCACGATGTCGCCGCGCGAGGCGCGAACCGCGACGTTGCGGCCCGCACTCGACAGACGGCCGGGATTGTCCAGCAAGCGGACCTGCGGGAAGCGGCGGGCGTATGCCGCGACGATCTCCCGCGTCCCGTCCGTCGAGCCGCCGTCGGCGACCAGCACCTCGAAGCGGCGCGGGTCGTAGCGCTGCGCCAGCAGCTGGTCGAGCGTCTCGGCGATGAAGGCCGCCTCGTTGCGCACCGGAACGATCACCGAGACGAACGGCTCGCGCCCCGGCCGCACCGCCGGGAGTCGCTCCTTCATCTGTTCATGTGCCAAATCGTTCATCCGTTTCCCCCGTTCACGAGGCGATGCGGGCGCGAACGGTCGCTGGCTCGGACAGGGCGCCCTGCATGGCCCGTTCAATCGCGTCGCTGCGCGGGACGCCGAGCAGCCGACTCAGGAGGGAAAACGGCACGCCCGCCGCGTAAAACGCCGTGCAGATCAGCAGTCGCACGTCGAGCCACGGGTTGACGTGGCGGACGTAGTAGAGGTCGTGCGCCAGCTTGCGGCGGACGCTGCTGAGGTCGGTGTCGGCCGGCAGCTGCACCTGGGCCAGCCCGGTCACGCCGGGCCGCACCGTCAGCCGCTGGCCGTAGGCCGGCAAGGCCCGCTCCAGTTCGGGGATGAACTCCGGCCGCTCCGGCCGCGGGCCGATCAGGCTCATGTCGCCGCGCAGCACGTTCAGCAGCTGCGGCAGCTCGTCCAGGTGCGTGACCCGCAGGAACCAGCCGAACGCGCGTGACGCGCGGGTCGCCGGGGATCGACCAGCGCGGCCCGGTCAGCGACTCGCAGTTATGGATCATGGTGCGGATCTTGTAAATCGTAAATAGGCGGCCGCCGCGGCCGACGCGCGTCTGGCGTGTAGAAGGCCGGGCCGCGCGAGGTCAGCTTGACGACCAGGGCCGACACGGCGATGACCGGCAGCGCGATCAGGCCGAGCGCCAAGGCCGCGACGAAGTCCGTCGCGTCTTTGACACGGCAAGTACCAGCGATGGACTGGCCGGACGATGGGGCGGGCGGTCGCGGGCCGTTCGCGCCGGGGCGGCCAAGGATAGGGGTGTCGGCCGGCGCGGGGTCGGCCGGGTGCAGTTGGATGTGGGTCGGCAAGGGAATCGCCTCCGTGCGGTGGAAAGGGACGTTGTGTCGGGCGAGTCGAACCCCGACGGCCGCAACCCCGAACCGGCCCCCTCCTGGCGCCGGACGAGGCGACGACCGCCGCTCAGGAGCCGGGGGCGAACAGGGTGCGGTCCAGCTGCGGCAGCATCGCCTGGAGGAACGCCTGGCACGGCTCATCCTTCGACGCCTGGACCGGCCCGCCGAGGTCGCGCAGCACGTACAGCTTGTACAGCACCGCCGACCGGCGCCGGGCCACGAAGTTCCAACGGGCGTCCTCCGGGGCCGTCCAGCCTTTGCCGTCATTCCAGCTCCAGAAAATACGCAACCGGGTTTCCTCGGCGGCCGTGGTTTTCACGGCGTCCGCGCTCCAGAAGTCGCCGCCGGTCTCGCGCGCGGCCGTCCGGCTCTTGGCGCCGACCACGTAGCCGTTGGCCGCGTAGCACGCCTCCGGCGTATGGATGGACACCGGCCCCGGCCGGCCGCAGACCAGGAAGACGCTGACGGCGTCGCCGGTGCGGCGGTTCTCGTAACGGCGTTCGATGCGTGCCGGCCACGCCGCCGGACTGCGGGTTCTTCACCTCGACGACGGAGCCGACCCAGTCGCCGACCTCCATCGGCAGGGCGTCCATGCGGGCGGCGGCGGCGGCCGTCTCGACGGGCGCCTGCCAGCGGTCGCTCAGAAGCCGTGGACGACGCCGCAGGCCAGGATCAGGACGGTCGCGGCGACGGTGGTGAGGATGCGAGTCATGTGCAAGGCCCTCTGCGTAGGCGATCCGTTTCATCCGAAATCGTTTTCGGTTAGCCGCGACGCGGAGCGGAGCGCTTGCAGACGAGCGCTCCGCTCCGCGGCTAACCCGTGTAATCATCCCGCCGCCCGCTGCCGCACCGGCGCAGGCGCCGCCGCGAACACCTCGTCCGGATCGGCGCCGTTCACCACCGCGCCCAGGACGCGGATGCCCAGCGCCGTCATCTTCTGGCTGGCCGCGTAAACCCGCGGCGTCTGGCTCACGTCGCGCAGCACCGACAGGATCACCGCGTCCGCCTGCTGGCCGATCAGCAGCGAATCCGTGGCCGCCAGCACCGGGTGCGAGTCGATGACGATGAAGTCGAACTCCTCGCGCAGCCGCTCGAAGACGCCCTCCAAGCCGTCGCGGGCCAGGGCCTGCATCACCTCGCGGTCCCACTGCCCCGCCGCCAGCACCGACAGGCCGTCCTGCGGCGTGGTCTGCACGGCGTCGGCCGCCTCCACCTCGCCGAGCAGCACCTCGCTGAAGCCCGGCTGCTGCGGCAGCTCGAACAGCTGATGCACGCCCGGCCGGCGCAGGTCGCCGTCGATCAGCAGCGTCTTGCGGCCGGCCCGCGCCAGGCTGCTGGCCAGGTGGGCGGCCAGCGTCGTCTTGCCCTCGCCCGGCCCGGCGCTCGTCACCAGCAGCACGCGGGCCGCCTCGGCGCCGTCGTCCTTCAAGAGCTGCGTCCGGATCGCGTCGAACGATTCCAGCGCCGGATGGTCGTCCGGCTCGGCGTCGGCCGCGACGACCAGCCGCCGCTCCAGGTGCGCCGCCCCCGGCACGGACCCGACGACGCGGATGCCCAGGCCGGTCGCCACCTCGCCGGCCGAGCGAACGCGGCGCTGCCGCACGTCCAGCCAGGCCACCGCCATGCAGACCAGGAACGCGACGCCGATGGGGGCGGCCGCGGCCGCCAGCGCCTGCTTCTTGATGTCCCGCTTTTGCAGGTCCGCATTCTGCCACACCGCGACGCGCGGCCGGCGCCTCCAGCTCGACGGTCAGCTTTTCCTGCTTGGCGCCGATCGTCGTCGAGGGCCTTTTCCAGCTGCGCGATCTCGCCCTTCTGCGCCTCCAGGTCGTTGTTCCAGACGCCGATCTTGTCCGCCTTGCCCTCCATGTCCTTGACGGCCACGTCCAGATTGGCGATGGTCTCGGTCAGCGTGGCGACGCTGTTGTCCAGCTGGGCCTTGTTGAGCTGGGCGTCCTGCGTCGTGGTCGCGGACAGCTGGGCCTTCATCTCGTCCTTCAAATCGCCGCGCCGCTTATCGACGGTCTTTTGCACGTCGGCGATCCGCGATTGCGCGTCGAGCAGCACCGGGTTGCGGGCGTCGCTCGTCTTGTCCTGGATGCTCTTGATCAGGTCTTGCAGGGCCTGCAGGCGGTCCAGCTGCGGCTTGGCGACCGGGTCGGCCTGCAACTCGCGCCTCGATCTGCGCGTCTTCGATTTTGATGTCCGCGACGGCTTTGCGCGGATTTGGATGGCTTTCAGCGCCGACTGGGCCTCGGCCAGCTTCAGGGCGAGCTGGCCGCGCTGCAGCTTGGTGTCGTGCAGGCTCTCCAGCAGCGCCTGCTGCTGGCGGGACAGCACATCGTGGTCGGTGGCGCCGAATACGCCCCCGACCTTTTCCAGGTCCGTCTTGAAGTTCTCGCGCTTGCGCTTGAGCATGTTGCTGGTCTCGATGTAGATCTTTTCCACCTCGGCCAGGCGCCCCTGCTTGTCGGTCTTCTCCGCGTAAACGACCTCATCCATGTACGCCTGGATGATGTTTTTCAAGACCGTGTTGGCGTCGGTCCCGTCCGGGGCGCCGAATGTGATCGTTATGAACTCGCTCGGATCCACGAAGTCGGTCTTCATTTGCGTGCCGATCCAGTCCACCGGATCGGGGTAGCGCGAATCCAGGCCGAGGCGCTTGACGTCGTCGTTCTGGAGGGCGTGCAGGATGACGCGGCGGCTCTTGAGGGCGGCGATCTGCGTGCGGAGGTAGCCGCTCTGGACCGCGCTGCTTTCGGGGTTTTCGGACCAGACGACGCCCTCCTGGCTGGACACCTTGAGCATGGCCACGGAGGTGTAATCGGGGGCCATGAAGTACCAGGCCGCGCCGGCGGCGACGGCGCCGAGCAGGAGGCTCAGCACCGCGGCGGACAGCCAGCGGCGCCGCAGCGCCTTGAGCAGCGCGCCGAAGTCCGCCGCGCCGTTCAGCGCGGGCGGCGCGCCGGGGTCGGCGGCTGCGACGGCGGCGGCGGCCGGACGCGGCACGCGGCCGGCGACGGGTTTCGGATTCGGCCGGGGGCCGGGCGGGTTGCCGGTCGGTTCGGGTCGGTTCGCGTCTTGCGGCGCCATCGTTGGATCTCCCTATCCCAGAGGGGTGAAATCGTATGTCGTGGAGAGACCACGCTTGCCGATCCTCGGCCGGGCGCGGTCGCCGTTCCTTCTCCGTCCGGGTGCGTCGTCGGGTTGCGGCCGAGAAGCGGCGGCCGCTTCATCCGGTCCTCGTCAGGCGGTGCGTATGGGCGAGCCGAGTTGCGTAGGCGCCGGGGCCGCCGCGGCTTCCGTCCCGGCGCCGCCCGCGGGATGCGGGCCGGCGGGTCGATCAGCAAACGGGACAGAACCTTCAGCTCCAACCAGAAGAGGAGGAGGGCGAACGGCATCATCAGCCAGCCGGCCGCGTCGTGGAAGAAGGCGTGGACGGCGGGGCTAGTCACGCCCGTCTCGAACAGGACGCCGGTCAGCACGATGCGGGCGATGTTGGAAACCAGGGCGATCGGCACGGCGCTGGCCAGCAGCGCCAGCTTGTCCGGCCAGGGCCGGCGCACCACCAGGACGAAAGCGGTCGCCAGGGCGAAGAAGACCATGAGCATCCGCAGTCCGCTGCACGCCTCGACGATGTCGATGTGCTGGTCGTCGAGCAGGATCGTGTTGCCGTCGGCCAGGGCGGGCAGTCCGATCACCTGCATGACGAAGGCGCTGGAGGCGGTGGCCATCGTCTGCAGCGGGCCGGACATCATTCGGGCGATCGTGAACGGCAAGGGGACCATAAAGGCGAGAAACAGCACCGACGGCCACGCCCAGCGCCAGGCCGCCCGCCCGCCGACCAGCAGGCACAGCCCGGCCGCGCAGGGCGCCAGGGCGATTTGCTCCAGAAAAGTCAAGTAGAAAAACGCCCCGCCAAGGCGCAAAGCCAACCCCGCCGCCAGCGGCGCCAGACCCCACCAGCTCGGCCGCAGGGCTGCCCGGTCGAGCCGCGCCCGCCGCAGCCAGAGCAGCAGGGCCGCGAACACGGGAACCAGAAAGCCGTGGGAATATTGCGGGTCGCTGTCCCAGGTCTGGACAAGCTCGACGAGCGTCGGCAGGAAGGCCCAGACGAGGCAGGCCGACGGAATCAACAGCAGCAGAAGGGCCGGCCACGGACGGGGCCGGGCGGCGGCAGCGGAAACGGTCATGGCATCCTTTCCATGGTGCGCGGAGCCGGGTGGAGGCGTCGCGTCAAGGGGTGCGGTCCCCGGCCCCATTCCATGCGGCCGGGTGGGCGACAGGCGTCCGCCGGGCGCCGCCGCCCGACGAAGTCCTTCGAGCGGACGGATCATACTTCCCCGCGAAAGCGCGAGTCAAGAGGGATTCGCGGGCGCCGATGCGTTTGGCAAGAGCGCGAATCTGCGCGGGCGAGCGCCGCGATAAACTCGTTGGTTTGCGCGGGTATTGACCGGCGGGGCCGTCCCGGACGCGGGGAATTGGGGATGGTAGGTTCACACCACCGCGACGACGGCGACGATACAACGGGCGAGTGGGACGAATCGACGCCGTTTCACCGGACGTTGCCGTTCGCCCTGTCAGGATGGATCGTGCCCGCGAGCAGTCCTTGCGGAACCACCGAAGCGAGGTAAGGGACATGCCTCAGAGAAATCGGATCCGTTTCATGGTCGGTTTCGCCGCCGTTCTGGGCGCCGGCGCCGGCGCGGTCGGTTGCCAGACGGGCATGGTCCAGACCGTCGGCTATCCCGGACCAACCGCGGCCATGACCGTGCCGGCGCCGGCGGTCGCCTCGGCAAGCCCCGTCGGCTCGGCGGCTCGGCCGGCCGCGACCCTCGGCCCGGTCAGCGTCTGGCAGCCGGCGCAGCGCGTCGCCGCCGAAACGCCCGCGGCGCTGCCCAGCAGGATCGCCCGCGTGTCCAATCCCCCCTCGACGGGCGGCACGGTGCTGGCCTCCCTCGACGTCCCGCAGCCGATCGCCGTCGCCGGCGCGGCCGACGCCCCATCCGGCGAACCGCCGGCGCACCCGAATGAGCCGCGCCTGGAGCCGCAGCCTCAGCCCTTCCTACAAGGTGAATATGGCCCTTCACACCCGGTCGTTGCTGGGCTGCCTCAGCCATCAGCGCCGCACGAGTTCGCCAAGCAGCCCCTGCCGCCCTACGTCGTCGAGCCGCCGGACATCTTGTTGGTGGAGACGACCCCGGAACTGACGAAGGGGTTCCAGCCCATTGCCGGCCAGCACCTCGTGCGGCCCGACGGCACGATCAGCCTGGGCACCTACGGCAGCGTCTACCTGGCCGGCCTGACCTTGAACGAAGCGAAGGACGCCATCGCGGCGCAACTCCACTCCCCCGGGTTTCTAGATAAAACAGAGATTGACGTTATCAAGAAAGGCTTGGTCGTTGATGTCCTGGCCTACAACAGCAAGTTCTACTACGTCATCACCGACGGCGGCGGCTACGGCGAGCAGGTTTACCCCATCCCGGTGACGGGCAACGAGACGGTGCTGGACGCCCTGAGCAAGATCAACGGCCTGCCGCCGGTCGCGTCCAAGAAGTGCATCTGGGTCGCCCGCGCCACGGCCGATTGCGACCACCCCAACATCCTGCGAGTGGACTGGTGCGGCATCACCCAGCGCGGCTGCGTCGCCACGAACTACCAGATTTTCCCCAACGATCGCATCTACGTCGCCTCCGACAAGTGGATCCGGCTCGAGAGCTGGCTGTCCAAGCGCCTGAACCCGGTGGACCGCGTGATGGGTTCCGTCCTGCTCGGCGCCAGCACGGTGAATCAGATCAAGGGTACGACGGGCGCAGGGGGCGGCGTGCCGTGATCGGAAACCCCGGCCGGCGCCTTGACAGTCGCGCGGCCGGGGTTAGGCTGGAAGTGGAGGCCGCCGTCCGGGCTTCGGACGGCGGCCCCGGTCGAACGCCACGAACCGCCGGCCTCGCCGGCTCACCTTGTGCAGGAGATGGCCATGGCTCGTTTCCTCGGCATATCGTTCGCCGCCGTCTTCGCCCTGTTCCTCGCCGTCGGCGACGCCCCGGCCCAGACCATGCCGCCCTATTTCCCCAATCAGCCTAACTACGGCGTCGGCTTCCGACCTCGCCTCAGCCCTTACCTCGACCTGGCCAACGGCGGCAACCCGGCCGTCAACTACTACCTCGGAACGCTCCCCGGAATTCGACCGCCGGGCCACGCAGCGCCTCTACGGCGCCGCCATCAGCGATCTCGCGCAGCGCGCGCTCCAGCCGCCGCCTATCGCCGCTTCGGACGCCGATCTCTTTACTCCTCCTCCCACCACCGGCCATGCCACGGCGTTCGGCAACACCCTCAGCTACTTCCCGGCGCCGCAGGTCCGGCCGCAGGCGGCCGCGCCGCTTCCGGGGCGGCGTTAAGCGGCGCAGAAATCAGTTCGTCCATGACAGCAGCTTTTCGGGGCCGCGATCATAAGGGAGCGGTGAAGGCGTAGGAACCTTCCCCGCTCCCTTATGGTCGCGGCCCCGACGAATTTATTCCTGGACGAATTGGCGGCGCCGCCAACCGGCCGCGCCCGCCCAGGCCGATCCGATCAGCGCGATCAGCAGGCTCGCTGGCTCCGGGCTGGAGTTCGCCGGCGGGATGTCCGGCGGCATGCCGTCGGTCGGCATGTCCGGCGGGAAGACGGGCACGACCGGATTGTCCGGGGGGGAGGGTTGTCAGGGGGAGGAATCACTGGGGGAATCACGGGCGGTGGGGGCTGTGGAGGCGGGTTGAAGGCCAGCATTCCGGCGAGGACACTGATCGGCCTGGCCCCCTTCGGTCGTGAGGACCACGGCCCGCCTCCCATTCCCGCTTCCTTCCCTAGCCGACCCGTCCTCTCCGGCCGACCTGTCCGCCGCTCGGACGGCGTTCGCGGACCAGCCCGCCAGGGCGATGCAAGCGCAGGCGGCCAGGAACCCGTGTCGGCGCCTCGCCTTCCAGGCGTCCATGTTCCGTCTCCTTTCTCTGTCGTTGACGATGGGACGCTTCGGGGTGTGCTTCAAGGCGGTCGTCCCCAAGAGGAACCCCCCATACCACCTTCCTATTCGTCCGAATAGGTCAATTCGGCCGACGCGGCGCAAGATGTATCGGTTATACGGCCGCCTATCCGCCGTGAGTCCGTCTGGCGCGGTTTTGCCGGGCGAATCGTTTTTGTTCTCTTTGCGTATTCGCCGAAATCTCCTGTGCCCGGAGCGCCTGCGCTCTCGCGGCAGGGAGGAACGGCGCCGTGAAAAAACGCGTGTGGATGGGTGGAATCGTCCTGTCATTGTGTGGGTGGGCGGGCGCGGCCGGGCGCAGGATGTCGTCTGGCGGCCCGCGGGGCGGCCGGCGGAGCTGCAACCGCCCGCCCATCTGGTGGAGCTGCCCACCCCCAGCGCCACGATCGGCCGGCCGGTGCCGATCCCAATTTCTCCGCCCGGCTTCAGCTCCGGCCTGGTTCAGGCGGGGTATCCCGAAGCCGGGCGCCGACTCCGCCGCGCGCACCCCTGACGACCCCGCGGACGACGCGGAGGCCGCCGGCCTCTTCGCGGTCGATCGGACGGCGCCGGTGCGGCCGGCCGCCTATCCGGGCGAACCGATTACGGTCACGCCGCAGCCCGGCCCCGCCGCGACCGACGTTCCGCTCCCCACCGCCAATCCTGTTCCGGAAGTGGACGCGCCGATGCCGGAGGCGCCGAACGGCCTATTCGCGGGCCTGGCGTCCTGGACGCCGCGCTTCTACGCCCGCGGCGAGTACCTCCTGTGGCGGTTCAAGCAGGATCAGGTCCCGCCGCTGGTGACGACCAGCGCGCCGGCCGACGAGGGGATCCTCGGCCGTGCGACGACGCAGACCCTGTTCGGCGGCGACGGCCTGTCCAGCGGCTCGCATTCGGGCGGCCGGTTCACGGTCGGCGCGTGGCTGGACGATTGCCAGACGAAGGCGATCGAGGTGAGCGGCTTCTTCTTGCCGGGCGACACGCAGCGGTTCGACGCGAACTCGGCGAACTTCGCCGTTCTGGCCCGGCCGTTCTTCAGCCTCAACCGGAATGAAGAGTTCGCACAGCTGACCGTGTTTCCGGGCATTTCCACCGGCAACATCGACGTTCAGAATTCGAGCAACCTGTACGGCGTGGAGGCGAACCTCCGCTGCTGCCTGTGCAGCGGCTGCGTGCCGTGCGACGATTGCGACCGAGTCTTCGCCGGCTGGAACTACCACCTCGACGGCCTGGTCGGGTTCCGCTACTTGAACCTGAATGAGGACCTGTCGATCACCGAGAACGTGATGAACCTGCCGACGGCCCCGATGAATCCGAACGTAAACGCGATCGTCTTTGACGATTTCTCCACGCGGAACCAGTTCTACGGCGCCCAGGTCGGACTGGACGGCGAGTTCGGCCGCGGCCCGTGGAGCCTGGACGTGCTGGGCAAGCTGGCCCTGGGCGACACGAACCAGCGAATCAACATCAACGGCGGCCAGCAGGTGACGAACCTCGCCACCGGGGTGACGACGCCGTTCGTGGGCGGTCTGCTGGCCCTGCCGAGCAACATCGGCTCGCACAACCACAACGCGTTCAGCGTCGTGCCGGAAATCGACCTGACGCTGAGCTACCACCTCAACGAGCACGTGGCGCGTCTTCGCCGGCTACGACTTCCTGTACTGGACCAACGTGGTGCGTCCGGGCGAACAGATCGACCGGGTGCTGGACGAGACGCAGATCCCGAACTTCGACGCGCCGGGAACGATCGCCCCGGCCGGCCAGAACCGGCCCGCGGTGCTGTTCCGGCAATCCGACTTCTGGGCGCAGGGCATGAATCTGGGGCTGGAGTTCCGGTATTAAGGATTCGTCCAATAACCTGTTCCTCGTTTCGCCGCGACCCGAAGGGGAGCGCTGATCGAAGCGCTCCCCTTCGGGTCGCGGCGAAACGAGGTTGTTCGATGTGGTTTTTCACTTCTCACCTCTCGGCCTCCGCGGTAGACTACTCTCACCTGCCTTCCCTCCCGCCGCGCCCCCCGCGAAAGGATCCACCGTCATGCCTGGTATGGTGCAGCGCTTTCATCGACTAATCCTATCCGCCCTGATCGTCGCCATCTTCGGCCCCACAACGGCGGCGACCGCCGCCGACCTGCCGCCGGTGGTCCGCTCGGCCCACAGCGGCCGCTGGTCGGCCGCCGACACCTGGGAGGGCGGCAAGGTCCCCGCCGGCCGGCGCCCGCGTCCAGATCCGCACCGGCCACGTCGTCGTTTACGACCGCAGTTCCGATCAAGCGATCCGCTCCGTCCACGTCGCCGGCACGCTGACCTTCGCGCCGGACCGGGACACGCGGCTCGACGTCGGCCTGATCCGCATCCAGGCCGGCGAGGACGTCAGCGAAGAGGGCTTCGATTGCGACGCCCACCTCACGGAGCCGCGACCCGGCAGCCGCGGCCGGCCCTCGAAGTCGGTTCGCCGGAGCGGCCCATCGACGCCAAGCACACGGCGACGATCCGCCTTGTCTACTTCGACGGCATGGACAAGCAATCGTGTCCCGCCGATCGTCTGCTGCGGCGGCCGCATGGACTTCCACGGCGCCCCGATGAACCGCACCTGGGTCAAGCTCGGCGCCGACCGCGAAGAAGGGCGACGCGGACGTCATCTGCGCCGAAGCCGGTCGAGGGCTGGCGGCCGGGCGACCGCGTCATCGTCACGTCCACGCACGAGCGGCGACGAAGTCGTCGGCACGCGCCGCGGCAAGGGCGGCTCCTTCACCGAGGAACGCATCATCCGTTCCATCGACGGAACGCACGATCGACGCTCGACCGGCCGCTGGACTACGACCATCTCGGGACCGGCGATTACCGCGGCGAGGTCGCCAACCTGAGCCGCAACGTCGTCGTCGAGTCGGCCGACCCCGCCGGCGTCGCGCGGCCACACCATGTATCACCGCTGGTCGGCCGGCTCCATCAGCTATGCGGAGTTTCGCCATCTCGGCAAGGAAGGCGTCCTCGGCCGCTACAGCCTGCACTATCCACCTGTGCGGCGACACCATGCGCGGCAGCTCCGTCGTCGGCGCCTCGATCTGGGACAGCGGCAACCGCTGGCTGACCATTCACGGCACGAATTATCTCGTCGTCCGCGATTGCGTCGGCTACCAGAGCGTCGGCCACGGCTTCTTCCTCGAAGACGGCACCGAGGTCTACAACGTCCTCGACCGCAACCTGGCCGTGCAGGCGTTTCGCGGCAAGCCGCTGCCGCAAGCAGGTGCTGCCGTTCGACCAGAACGAAGGCGCCGGCTTCTGGTGGGCCAACTGCCTCAACACCTTCACGCGCAACGTCGCCTGCGAAAACGACCGCTACGGCTTCCGCTTCGAGGCCACGCAGACCAGCGCCCTCAAGCTCACGCTGCCGGTCATGCAGCCGGACGGCGAGCGCAAGCCGATCGACATTCGCACGCTGCCGTTCGTCCGCTTCGAGGACAACGAGTCGCACTGCGAGGGGCTGTACGGCTTCAACCTCGGCGAGGGCGTCGACCGCGTCGGGCCGGACACGCGGCATCCGTTCATCGTCCGCCGCATGAAGCTCTGGGGCATCCATTACGCCTTCCGGCCGGAAGTCGCCGTCGCTCCTGGTCGAGGACATGAACATCTGGCGGGCCGAGTACGGCGTCTACCACCCCAACTACGACAATCACGTCTATCGCGATCTGTATATCGGCAAGACCAACACGGAGCCGTTCAACCGCGGCCACGACGACGACAGCATCCAGTACGGCCCGCTGACCGTGGACGGCCTGACGTTCGAGGGCATCCGCTCCGGCGACGAGATGCCGCTCATCCAGATCAGCGACGACAACCCGACCGGCACAGGCGGTGTCCCACTTTCGCAACGTGAAGGTGCTCGACTGGACCGGGACGAAGCATCGCGCGCTGGTCAACCTCGGCGGCGGCCCGCGGCCCACGCCGAAGACCGCGAAGGGCGTGCCGATCTACCTCCACGATTATTTCGGCCCCGGCCGCGATGCGAAGGTCGTCAGCACCAAGACGCAGGAGCTGAAGGAGGACGGCCTCGATTACAAGGACGTTCCGCTCCTGACCGGCGACGAATCGCGGGCCGCCGAGGTCCACGACGTCGAGTTTCCCGAAGCTGCTCGACCCGGTGGACGATCAGCCGCCGGCCACCGTCATCACGCAGGTTGTCGCGGACGGCCGACGGCCAATGGCGGGTTCGCGGCGTTGCATCGGACAATGGGTCATCCGGACGGTGATCGTGAACGGCCGGCCGGCGACGGCGACGGCTCCGAACTTCGCGGAATGGGAGGTCGTGCTGGACGCGGCGACGGACGCGATCACGGCCCACGCCGAGGACGCCGCCGGCAATGTGGAAACCCATGTCCACCGGGTCGCGCTGCCGCGTCAGCCGTGAAGGCGTTCCTCGTTCCCAAGCTCTGCTTGGGAACGCTGGTCGGCGAAGCTCTGCTTCGCGTCCCGCGCGGGGCCAGACGCGAAGCAGAAGCTCTCGCGGCCGTGCGTTCCCAAGCAGAGCTTGGGAACGAGGGGCGATGCACACCGGGTCGCGCTGCCGCGTCAGCCGTGATCCCGGCGATGGTTTCAGCGATTACGCCGAACCTCGGGGCGCTGACGCGACCCCGCTCGCCTCGCCTCGCCCTTTTTTTCCAGCCCCCCGTTGCGGCGGACGATAGAAGAGAAATGGCGGCGCCACGCTTCCATACGTCCGGGCCTCCGGCAAGGAGGCGGGGATCGAACCATGAATCCGCTCCTAGCTACACCTCCTCGCCGACCGTGCCTGAGCGGCTTCCTGACGGCGCTGGCCTTGGTCCTGGTCGTCGCGCCGGCCGTCCGGGCCGTGGGCGGCGACGGCATCTTTTACTCCTCCGACGACGGCGCCTATTTCTCCAACCAAAGCTCGTTCCGCATTCCTTTCGGCGACGTGGATCGCCGCATCCAGGAAGTGATTCTTTACGCCTCCGTCAACAACGGCAAATCCTACGACCGCGTAACCTCAGTCGGCCCGGCCGAGCGCGAGTTCCGCTTCCAGTCGAGGGGCGACGGCTGGTACTGGTTCACCGTCCAGACGCGCGATGCGGACGGCCGCCTGTCGCCGCCCGACCTGAGCCTGGCCCAGCCGCAAATCAAGGTGTGCGTGGACACGCGCCCGCCGACGGCGACGCTTCGCTGGCTCCAGTCTCAAAACGGGCTGGTCGGCGTGACGTGGGAGGCCAGCGACTTCAATCTGGATTTGACGACTCTGCGGATAGACTATCGGACGGTCGGCGGCGACTGGATTCCGCTGCAGGTCAAGCAGACTCCCACCGGCCAGTATTTCTGGAACCCCGGCACGACGGCGCCGATCGAGGCCCGCATTCAGGTGCAGGACAAGGCGCACAACCTCGCCGAGTACAAGACGCCCGTCTACGGCGACACGAGGACCGGGGGCGTTGCCACGCCGGCGCCTGGACCGGGGCCGGCGGCCGCTCCCGCGGCGGATGGGCCGGGCGCCGTCATCATGGTCAACACCAAGCGCATCGAGCTGAATTTCAAGATCGACGATGTCGGTTCGTCGAAGGTGAAGGCGGTGGAGGTCTGGTACACGCAGGACGGCGGCCGCACCTGGCAGAAGACGCCGGACGACGCGCCGCCGGAGCCGCCGTACATCGTGAACGTGAAGGAGGAGGGTCGCTACGGCTTCACGCTCATCGCCCGCAGCGGCGTCGGCCTCGCCCTGCCGGCCCCGAAGTCCGGCGACGCGCCGCAGGTCTGGGTCGAGGTGGACGTGACGAAACCGAAGGTCAGCATTGTCGGCGTCGAGGTCGGCCGCGGCCCCGACAGCGGCTTCGTCACCGTGCGCTGGAACGCGACGGACAAACACATGTCGGCCAACCCCGTCACGATCTCCTACGCGGACGCCGCGGCGGGGGCGTCGGGCCAGTGGCAGATCATGGCCGCCAACGTCCCCAACGAGGGCGGCCGTTACGTCTGGCGGATGCCGGACAATCTTCCTCCGCAAATCCTGGTGCGCGTCGAGGCGATCGACCAGGCCGGCAACGTCGGCCAGGACGAGACGGCCAAGCCGGTCAGCACTGACCTGTCCATCCCCAAGGCGCACGTCATCGACGTCCACCCCGCCCGGCCGGCGGATGCGGGCGCGATGCCGCCGCCTTGAGATCGAAACGGCCCGACGTTTGGAGCGGTTTCAGGGATTATCCTACCAGCCCCGAGCGCGAGCGAGGGGTCGGCGCCGAAACCCTCGCTCGCGCTCGGGGCTGGTCTTCAAACCGCTCCTCTACCATTGCGCTGATACAATGGCTATCGTGCGCCCGCAATATGGTTCGACGGACCCCGCATGGATAGTCTCGCCTTTCTGGACCGCAAGGCGGAAAAAGCTCCGCGTCCAGTCTACATTTTGCACGGCGACGAGCGCTTGTTGAAGCGCCGCGTCCTGGCGACCCTGCGGATGCTGGTACTCGGCCCCGACGACGACGGCTTCGGCGCCTCGTCTCACCCCGGCGAAAAGTTGGATTACGCGACGGTATCGACGGAGCTTGCCTCCGTCGGCATCTTCTCCGCGCCGGCTGGTGATTGTCGAGGACGCCGATTCCTTCGTGACGCGCGAGCGGGCCAGGCTGGAGAAGTACCTCGTCGCTCCGTCGGCGACCGGCGTGCTGGTGCTGGACGTGCAAACCTGGCCGGCCAATACGAAGCTGGCGAAGCTCATCCCCGATGCGGCGACAATCGTGTGCAAGGCGCCGGCGCCGGCCCGGCTGCCGGAATGGTGCGTCCGCTGGTGCGCCGCCGAGCACGGCAAGCAGCTCGTCGCGGCCGCCGCCCGGCTGCTGGTCGATCTGGTTGGCGCCGAGATGGGCTTGCTCGACCAGGAGATGGCCAAGCTGGCCGCCTACGTCGGCGACGCCAAGCGCATCGACGCCGCCGACGTAGACGCGCTGGTCGGCAATAGTCGGGCCGAGAACACCTGGAGGATCTTCGATCTCATCGGCGACGGCCAGACCGGCGAGGCGCTGACGTTCCTGGACCGTCTCTTCGAGCAGGGCGAAGACCCGTTTCGTCTCCTGGGCGCGTTCAGCATGCAGCTGCGGCGGCTGGCGCAGGCCGGCCGGCTGGCCGTGCAGGGAACGCCGCCGGCCGCCGCGCTGGAAGCGGTCGGCGTGCCGCCGTTCGGACGGACGGCCGCGGAAAAGCAGCTGCGCCGCCTCGGCCGCCGCCGGCTCGGCCAGCTATACGACTGGCTGTTGCTGACGGACCTCGGCCTCAAGGGCATGAGTCCGCTGCCGCCGCGCACCCTGTTCGAGCGTCTGGTGGTTGAGCTGGCCCGCACGCCCGCCTCTCGCCCCGCCGCGAAATCGTGAGAACCCTCCCATGAGCGAACCCGCCGAAGCCGTCCCGCCGCGGCTCTTGATTACGTTGGGCGACGTGGCCGGGATCGGCCCCGAGATCGTCGGCCGCGCCTGGCCGCAGCTGTTCGCGCACTGTCGCCCTGTTGTCATCGGCGATCCCGGATGGCTGCGGCGCGGCCTCGACCTGGTGGGCGGTTCGGGGACGGTGCAGCCGGTGCATCGCTTGGATGATGCAGCGCCGGCCGCTGACGTGCTGCCTTGCCTCATCGCCAGCGATCAGGATCTGTCCAGCGTGCAGCCCGGCCGCGTCAGCGCCGCGGCCGGCCGAGCGGCTTACGACTTCCTCTGTCGCGCCATTGACGAGACGAAGGCCGGCGCCGCCGACGGCATTGTGACGGCCCCGCTGCACAAGGAGGGTCTGCACGCGGCCGGCCTGCACTACCCCGGACACACGGAGATTCTGGCCGAGCGCTGCGGCGTGCGCGAGTTTGCGATGGTGCTGGCGGTGGAGGGGCTGGCGGTGGCGCACGTCACGCTGCACATGGCCCTGCGCGACGTGTTCCGCCATCTGACGACGGCGGCGATTGTGGAGAAAGCGCATCTTCTGGACGAGTTATTGCAGCGGCTGATCGGCCGCAAGCCGCGGCTGGGCGTGGCGGCGTTGAACCCGCACGCCAGCGACGGCGGCCTGTTCGGCGACGAAGAAGAGCGGATTATCGCGCCGGCCGTGGCGCAGGCGAAGGCGGAAGGCATGGACGCCTCCGGCCCGTGGCCGACGGACACGCTGTTCGTGCGCTGCCGGGACGGCGAGTTCGACGGCGTCGTGGCGATGTACCACGACCAGGGACACATCGCGCTGAAGCTCTTGGGGCGCGGTCGGGCCGTGAACATCAGCGCCGGACTGCCGATCGTGCGCACCAGCGTGGCCCACGGCACGGCCTACGACATCGCCGGCCGCGGCGTGGCCGACGCATCGAGCCTGGTGGAGGCGGCGCGAGTGGCGGCGCTGCTGGCGCGGACGGCTCCGCAACATGGGGGAGGTTGAATTCTTCGTTTCGTCGGGGCGAATTCCCGTTCCCACCCCGGCCGGCCGGGGCATTATAGTAGTGAAGTCCTTGTTCCGGGGAGTTCTTCCGGGAGATCGCCATGTCGGTCACACCCCTGCGACCCCTCCTTGAGGCGGCGCTGGCGCAGCACGCGCGACATGTTCGCCGTCCAGAACGACGCCGACCTGCTGCGCGCCTTCGCTTCCGTCCGGGATGAAGCGGCGTTCACCGAGCTGGTGCGCCGGCACGGCCGATTGGTTCGAGGGGCCGCGTGGCGGATGGTCGGCGACTCCGACACGGTCGAAGACGTTTTCCAGGCCGCCTTCTTGCTCCTTGCCCGAAAGGCGGCGTCGATTGCCTGGAGGCCGACGGTCGGGCCGTGGCTCTACCAGGCCGCTTGCCGGCTCGCGGCCAAGGCACGGGTCCGCGCCGCCCGCCGCCGTCCCATGTCGCCGATCAATCAAGACGTTCCCGCCCCGGCTACCGACCCCTGCGCTGGACTCGCATGGTCCGAAGTCCGTACCGCCCTGGACCGTGCCCTCGGCGCTCTACCCGCCCGCCTTCGGGATCCGCTCGTATTGTGCTACCTGGAAGGGCTTACTCGTGATGAGGCGGCCGTCGCCCTCGGATGCTCCCCAGCCGCCCTAAAGGGCCGGGTGACGCGGGGCCGGGAACGACTCCGCCGGCTTCTCGCCGGCCGCGGGCTGTCTCTGCCCTCCGCCTTGGCCGCGCCGCTCGTCGGCGAGTCGGCCCTCCAAGCCGGCGTGCCCGCGGCCGTCGCGCGGGCGGCGGTCGCCTTCCGGACGACTGGGGCGGCGGCCCCGGCGGTTCGGGAATTGCTCCGGGGAACGCTCGCGGGATGGAAGTTGGCCGGGGGGCTGGTCGGGCTTGCGCTCACTTGCGCGACGGCCATCGGATTGGCCGTCGCGCGGCCAGCCGCCGATCCTGCACCCCCGCCCGCCGCCGCGGCGCATCACGCCGCGGCAGAATCACCCAAGACGGCCGACGACGCGTTCGGCGACCCGCTGCCGGATGGGGCGGTGGCCCGACTCGGCACACGACGGTTCTGCGGGCCGCTTGCGTTTGCGCCGACCTGGATAAGCTTCTCCAAGGATGGAAAAAAGATTGTATCGACAGGCGGGAACCAGGCTCCGGGCAGCCTCGTCGTCTGGGATGTCAATACCGGCCGGCGGCTCGTGGAGCGTGCGCAGTACACGGCCGTCGCCGCCGGCTGGCGGGCGGACGGGACGGGAGTGGCGGTCGTATTGTTGATGGATGGTTCCTACTTCGTGTCGGCGTTCACCGACCCGAACGAGAACGTGCCGGCTCCGCGCCAACCTTTCCACGAAACGTCAATAACCCCGGCCCGGGAGGGGGCCAATACCTCGCCCTCTCCCCGGACGCGACCCGCGTGGCGCTCGCCCGCAACGCAGATGCCGAGCTTTTCACCATTGATGTCTTGCCGGCCACGCCGGGCCGGCCGGCGTCCGACCTGAAACCGGAGCGGACGCTCGGGCCATTTCCGGGACCGTGCCAAGACCTCCAATACACTTCCGGCGGCCGGCTGTTTTACCTTTCCGGCTCCTT
The DNA here is from genome assembly GCA_963771935.1 of uncultured Planctomycetaceae bacterium. Taxonomy (GTDB): domain Bacteria; phylum Planctomycetota; class Planctomycetia; order Gemmatales; family Gemmataceae; genus UBA4732. The sequence continues at coordinate 66,370 of CAVYVK010000004.1, forward strand.
GGAGAAGGAAGGGGACTGGTCCCTGTCGCTCATCGATCCGGAAAAAAACTCCGTCGCGCGAAGCATCCGCATTCCACCGCCGGGATTCACACACTGGCGATACATGGCGGCTTTGTCCAGTGATGCGCACCTGGCCGCCTTCGCGCCCTGCTCGAAGCTCGGTATGAGGGGCAGCGGCGATGGCACGATCCGGGTCTGGGAGCCTTGACGCGGGCAAGGAACTCTGGTCGCTGCCTTGGGACGGGAATGCCTACGGGGCAGGGTTTGTCTTCACTACGGACAGTAAGCGACTTGTGATCTCGACGATAGATCATTACATCCAGGTCTGGGACCTTGCGACAGGTAAAGAGGCCGCGCTGCGCAGGCGCCGGGGAGGGCGCAAGCTGGATGGCCCGCGGCGGCCGTGGCGATGAGTGCGGACGGAAAGCGGTTGGCGACCGTCCGGTTTGACGGCCTCGTGAACATTTGGGATGCCGAAACAGGGAAAGACGCGGCCCCGCTCGCCGCGCACCGGGATCGGATCCTCTCTGTTGCGTTGTCCCCGAACGGCCGGCTGGCGGCGACCCATGTGGCTGAGGAATCGATTCGGGTGTGGGAATTGGCCGGCGGTAAAACCGTATGTTCCATCCCCGCGCGGGACAAGCCCTACGTTTATGGCCGGCCGCTGTTTACTCCAGACGGCGGCGGGCTGCTTTTCACCGCGAACGACCACACGCCGGAAGGCAAACTGGCGATGGCGGACCCGACGACCGGGCAACCACTCGACCTGCCGGAAGGGATGCACGACGGCAAGGGCAGGCTCATCGGATTTACGGACGACGGCAAGACGCTGGCGACGTTGGCCGACGAGACGGTCACCCTCTGGGATTGGCCGGCCGGAACGGTGCGGCTAACCATCGTCGTGCCCCTGCCGGCGCCGACGTGGACGACCAACCCAAAGGATAGGCCGGACGCTGCTGAGGTGGATAGCGTCTCGCTCTCTTCGGACGGCCGGTTCGTGTTCACCTATTCGCTCCGGATACCGAACGCGGGCCAATCCGACGAGGGACAATATGCCAACGACGTGTGGGACGCCCATACCGGAAAGCACCTGCACCGCCTGAAAGCTCCCAAGACGCGGTATCAGGCCGCCTTCAGCCCGGACGGCCGGGTGATGTATCTGGGCGGAAACAGCCTTGAGCGGGGAGACCGCCAGGAGAGGCAGGCCGACGGGTTGACGGCCTGGGATCCGATGGCGGGGACGCTGCGCCGCCGGTTCACCGATCCGTTTCAGAATCTGCGCATGAAGCGACCCGGATCGGAATGGGATGTCTGCGCGATCGCGGCTTCCCCGGACGGTTGTCTGCTGGCTGCCGCCGACGGCGATTACCAATCGTCCGACCGCACTGACGTGTGGATCTACGAGACGGCGAGCGGCGAGATTCTGACACGGCTTGCAGGGCATTCCGGCCCCGTAGCCGACCTGGCCTTCACCCCGGACGGCCGCCGGCTCGTCTCCGTCAGCGACGACATGACCGGCCTCGTCTGGGACGTGTCGCTGCCGGCCCTCGGCGGCGCCCCGGCCGAAAAGCCGACCGACGATCAGCTGGCCGAAGCGTGGAACCGATTTGCGGCCGATGAGCCCCGGCCGGCGTACGCCGCCATGGCGCGGCTGGCGGCCGACCCGGAGCGGGCCGTGCCGCTGCTGCGGGCGAAGCTCAGCCCCAAGGCCGTTCCCACTGACGCGGACCTGGACCGGGTGTTCGCGCGATTGGACGACGATTCCTTCGCCGACCGGGAGCAGGCGTCGGCCGACTTGGAGCGGTTCGGTCCTAACGCGGTCGCAGGAGCCAAGGCCCGGCTCGCCCGGCCTGTCTCCCCGGAAATGCGGATGCGGCTCACCCGCTTCCTCGACCGGTACGACGGCCCCAAGCCGTCTCCCTACCACCTGCGGTGCGTCCGTGGGGTGGCCCTGCTGGAGGCGATCGGCACGGCCGATGCGCGGGCGTTGCTGGCCGAGCTGGCGAAAGGGCCGGCGGACGACCTTCTGACCCTTGAAGCCCGGTCAGCGAGCGGCCGAGACGGAAACCGGTAATAGAGACGGGCCGGGCGACGCCAAACCATGATCTCCGCTCCTTCCAATGCGGCCGACAAAACTCTGACCGATCAACAGCACCGCGCCGTCCACACGCGCCACACCTCCGTCGTCCTCTCCTCCGGCGCCGGCTGCGGCAAGACGCACGTCCTCACCGAGCGCTACCTGTCCCATCTGCGCGACGGGGCGGAGGTCGGCCAGGTCGTCGCCATCACCTTCACCGACCGCGCCGCCCGCCAGATGCGCGGCCGCATCCGAGAGGCCGTCGAAACGCTGCTGCGCGGCGCCGATGGTTCCGACGCCGAAACCTGGGCACGCCATCTCCGCAACCTCGAAACGGCCCCGATCAGCACCATCCACGCCTTCTGCGCCGCCCTGCTCCGTCAGTACGCCGTCGAGGCCGGCGTGGACCCGTGTTTCGACGTGCTCGAAGAAGTCCTCTCCGTCAACCTGGAAAGCGATACGCTCAATTCCTGTCTGCAAAGGCTATTGACCGCTCAGACCGAATCCGGTGAGGACCTGCGCCAGCTGGTGTTGCTGTACGGTTGGCGGGCGGTCGTCGAGGACGTGACCGCCCTGCTCCGTTCGCGCGACGAGACGCGCTGGCGGGAGTGGCTGGACGAGCCGGCCGAACACGTGGCCCGGCGGTGGTGCGACCACGCCCAGCGGTCGCTGCGGCCGCGCCGCGTCGCGCATCTGATCGGCGCCCGGCCGCACGTCATGCGCTGCCTGGAGCTGCTCCGCCGATCGCCGCCATTGCCCGGCCCGATTGCGGACAATGTACGTCGGCTTCTGGAGAAATTGCCGCGGTTGGCGCAAGCGCCCGATCCCGCGGCGGCGGTCCTGGAGTTTCACGAGCTGGCCAAGGTGACACACCTCGGCAAGAAGGCATGGCCCGATCCGGCCATCTATGAGCCGATCAAGAACGCCCTGGCGAAGTTCCGCGACGAGTTGAAAGGCTGGGACCTGGCGTGCTTCGACGCCGCGCCGGAGGAGCTGGCGGAGTCCGTCGAGGTTGGCCGACGCTGGCTGCGCGTGGCGCGCGAAGCCGTCGATGCCTATCGGGAGCGGAAAAGGGCGCATGGCGTCCTCGATTTCCAGGATCTCTTGACGGCCGCGCGCGACCTGCTGCGCGACCGGCCGGAGGTGCGCGCCCGGCTCCAGGAGCGCTATCATTACCTCCTCATCGACGAATCGCAGGACACCGACCCGGTGCAGATGGAGCTGGCGGCGTCGCTCTGCGGAGCGGGCCTGGCGGCGGGCAAGCTCTTCGCCGTGGGCGACGCCAACCAGTCGATCTACCGCTTCCGCGGGGCCGACGTTCACGGCTTCCAGCAACTTCGCCTCCGAATGTCGGACGACGGCCGACAGGAACTGACCCGCAACTACCGCAGTCAGCCGGCCGTCCTCGACTTCGCCAACGCCCTGTTCCGGCGCTGTCTGAGCGACTATGCGGATCTGCAAGCGCATCATCCGCAAAGCAATCCTGGGCCGTGCGTTGAATTCTTGTGGAGTCCGCGCGAGACGGAAGACGGTGAGGGAAAGGCGAGCGTCACGGACGGCCGTATCGCCGAGGCCGACGGGATCGCTCGGCGGATCGCGGCGCTGGTCCGCGGCGGGGCCGAAATCGTCGTGGATCGGGACGGCGGCGCGAATGGTCTACGGCCGGTGCGGGCCGGCGACGTGGTGCTGCTGTTCCGGGCGATGAGCAACGTGGCCCTCTACGAGGCGGCCCTGCGCGACCACGGACTGGACTACTACCTCGTCGGCGGCCGGGCCTTCTTCGCCCAGCAAGAGATCTACGATCTCCTCAATCTGCTCCGCGCCCTGGAGAACCCACAGGACGGCGTCAGTCTCGCCGGCGTGTTGCGGTCGCCGTTCTGCTGCGTCAGCGACGAGGCGCTGTTCGTGCTGGGCCGGCGCCGCGACGGTCTGTGGGCCGGCCTGTGCGATGAGGCGTCGGACGCCCGGCTGCCGGCCGACCAGCGCGAGCCGGTGGCGCGGCGCGGCGCCATCTCCGGCGCTGGCGCGGCCTCAAGGACCGGCTGCCGATCGCCCGACTGCTCGGCGCCGTCTTCGCCGACTCCGGCTTCGACGCGGCGACGCAGCTCGAACCGCTCGGCGATCGCAAGCTGGCCAACCTGTGGAAGCTCCAGGATCTCGCCCGCACCTTCGACCGCTCCGGCCTGTTCGGCCTGGCCGAATTCATCGCCCGCCTCGGCGACTTCGTTCGCACCCAGTCGCGCGAAGAGCAGGCGGCCACGCAGCCGGAGAACGCCGACGTGGTCCGCCTCATGACCATTCACCAGGCGAAAGGACTGGAGTTCCCTGTCGTGATCGTGCCGGACCTGGCGGCGACGGGCCACGGCGGCGGTCGGCCGGCCGCGCGCTGGGTCCGGGACTTCGGCTGCGTCGCCCGGCCGCCGGTCGAGGATGAAGGGCCGGCGTTCTCCGACGCCCCGTGGAAATGGCTGCAAGTCCAGTCTGACCTGGAAGAATGGCAGGAAGACCTGCGCACACTGTACGTGGCCTGCACGCGGTCGCGCGACTATCTGATCCTGTCGTCGTCGCTGGCCGACGAGTACCAGCCGGCCGGACCCTGGATGCAGACGCTGGCCGAACGCTTCGACCTGGGAACGGGCCGCTGTCTCGCGGAGGACGTACCGGAACCGCGTCGGCCGGCCGTGCGCGTATATGATCGCCTCCACCCCCCGCCATCGGCGTCGGCGGCGCCGCCGGAGCGCAAGCCGGCCGCGCCTCCGCTGCACCAGGACGGCCGGCCCGACGCCTTCGTAGAACTGGCGCGGCCGGCGCCGCGGAGGCTGGTTTCCGCCGCCGAGCTGACGGGAGCGCCGCCGCAGCCGCCGGCGGAGCGCGTCGTGCGGGCCGTGCTGGAGGCATGGGATTTCCGGGAGGAAGACGGCTGGCAGGCGCCGTTGCGCCGCTTCGCGGGAGAAGACGATTATGAGGATATGAAGACGATCTTGACGCGATTCGCCGGCTCCGAGACGCGGAGGCGACTGGCGGAGGCCCGCACCTGTCTGCACGAGGCCGAGTATTTCCTCAGTCTCACCCGCGCCGGCGTCGTCGCGGAGGAAACCCCGACGATCGCCGGCCGGATCGATTGTCTGTGGCGGGAGGCCGACGGGCGCTGGCGGCTGCTGTTCTTCACCCTGGCGCCGGCCGCGGATCGGGAACGGGTCTGGGAAGAGCGGCTGGCGGAAGTGATACTGGCGGCGGCGGCCGTCCACCAGCAAGAGGGGAAATGGCCGGCCGCCGTCGCTCTGCACTTCCTGAGCGACGGCTCGGTCGTCGAACGGTCGCCGGGCCGGTTGGCCCATCGCCGCATCCTCGCCGCCGTCGCCGCTCAGTCGCGCACGAACACCTCGTAGCCCTGCGCCCGCAGGTCGTCGGCGATGCGGTCGGCCTCGCCGCGGCCCTCGCAGCCGCCGTAGAAAACCCACGGGCGGTCGCGGCACGGACGGTACATCACCTGATAGCGGTGATGCCAGTGCTCGTGTTCCCGCCAGCGCTCGTGATGGGCTTCGCGCGGCGCCTCGGGCGCCCTGGCCTGGGCCGCGGGAGCGACGGCCAGGGGCGTCATCAGGGCAAGGCCGGCGACGGTCGAGAGGGCCAAGTTTCGCAACATGATGGTGTTCCTCCGGTATGACTTCGGCTTCTCTTGTTTCGGCCCCGCGAAGTGCGAGGTGTTCACTCAGGAAACGCCGAGTAAGCGAAAGTTTGCGCCCCGCGGCGATCCGCCGCTTGCATCCCTGCCGCGACGGGATACCATGAAATCGCCCCGCCGCCTCATCCCTTCCCCTGAAGAGAGGGAAAGCAGCAAGGGCAAGCCTGATTTTCCCCAAGGAACCTCCCTCATGCGAACTTTTGCATCGACGGCCCGTTTGCTGGCGCTGCGTGGCGCCGGTCGCCCTGCTGCTGGGCGCGGCCGACCCGAATCCCGCGCCGGACCACGTCCTGAAACTATCCCTGCGGACGCGCGTCGAGACCTTCAAGGGCAGCGGCGTCTGGGACGAGGTCGTCGTCCCCCGCGAGTTCTCCGGCGACGAGACGGCCGTGGTCCTTTGCGACATGTGGGACAATCATTGGTGTCCGACGGCGGCGGCGCGCTGCGCCGAGCTGGCCCGGAAGATGCCGCCGGTCCTCGACGCCCTGCGGCGCGCGGCGTCCTCGTCATCCACGCTCCGTCCGAGTGCATGGACTTCTACAAGGACTTCCCGCAGCGCAAGCGCATCCAGGAGGCGAAGCGGGTGGATCCGCCGGCGCCCCTCGCCCTGGCCGACCCGCCGCTGCCCTGCGACGACGCCGACGGCGGTTGCGACGCCGACCCGCCGGCCAAGTTCTACAAGGCGTGGACCCGCGAGCATCCGGCCATCCCCATCGCCGACCAGGACGTGATCTCGGACGACGGCAAGGAGATCTACAGCTATCTCAAGCGGCACGGCATCAAGAACCTGCTCGTCATGGGCGTCCACGCTAACATGTGCGTCCTCAACCGCTCCTTTGCGATCAAGCAGATGACCAAATGGGGGATTCACTGCGTGCTGGTGCGCGACCTGACCGACGCCATGTACAACCCGAAGATGAAGCCGTTCGTCAGCCACGCGGAGGGGACGGAGCGGATCATCGAACACATCGAAAAGTACTGGTGCCCGAGCGTGCTGAGCGCCGACCTTGTGAAGGGAGCTTCCCACTGACGGGATACGAAATGCCGCCGCGGGCGGAAGCCATGCTTCCGCCCGCGGGGCGAGTCTGGGTTGTCGTCAGAGCCGCGACCGTAAGGGAGCGGTTTACTCCCCCGCTCCCTTACGGTCGCGGCTCTGTTAGGAAACGGTCGCGACCCTGTTGGGACGCCTAGCGGCAGCGACGATGGCGGCGGCCGCCCTCGCAACCCATGTCGTAGCAATCCGTCGCCGCGCACGGGCGCAGGCGGTTTCCATGACCGGCGCCGCCATGACGGGGGCCGTCGGCACCTGCACGCACGTCGTCACCGGCGACGTTCTCCGTCACCTGCTGGGCCACGCACTTCCAGGTCGTGACCGGCACGGTCTTGGTCGCGCTGTTCGGTCTTGTATTCGACCAGCTGCACCTTGTACTTCTCGACCTGCTGAGCCATCACGCAGACGTTGACGGTGTAGTTCTCGGTTTCCTGCCTCGGCACGGCCACCTGAACGGTGTACTTCCGCGTCGTCGGCACGCACTCCGTCACCATCACCTTCTGGGAACGCTCTTCCATGCGCGTCGTCGTGACGGGCACCTGGATGGTTTCCGTCTTCTGCTCGTAGTGGCAGACGTTGACCGTCACGTTCTGCGTCACCGTCTGCGGCACGCACCGCATGACGGTGCAGCTGACGTTCTGGACTTCCTGCACGTTCTGGCAGCCCACGGGGCAGCCGCAGTTGTCATACACCGGGACCTTGTGGCAGCAGACGACTTGCCGCGTCACCACCTCAGGAACGCTGTGGTAGACGGTGTACGTCTGCGGGTGCGTCTCCTGGGTCATGACCGGAACCATGTAGGACCGCTGCCGGGCCTCCACGTGCGTCTCCGGCACGCAAACCGTGTACTTCTGCACGACTTCCTTTTGCGTGGGGACCATGACGGTCGCCTCGCGCTCCTCGTTACGGTACTCGAGCCGGCACACGACGCGCTGCCGAGTCTCTTGCTTGGTGGTCGGAACCAAGAGGGTCCGCTCGCGCGTCTCTTCATGCGTCACCGGCGTCACGACGTTTTCGGTGACCTGCTGCTGGGTCGTTTCCGCGACCATCTTGTAGACGGTTCGCGTCACCGGCCGATACTCCGTCTTGTATTGCAGCGTGTAGCCGCAGCCACAGCCGTAATCGCCGGCGCTGGCGCCGACATAATCGCCGCCGCCGCCGGCACAATCGCATGGGGCCTCGCCGCGGTGGCGCCCAAACGCCCACGCCGTGCCCCCCCTGCACCACCATCGCCGCCACGACCAGGAACCCCACGACCTTCTTCATTTTTCCCTCCTCACAGGAAGCCCATTCGGAATGTCCCGCATCACACCGGGTTGTCTGCTTCGATTCGGCAGAAGACGCAAATTAGGCAACTTTCATACCACCATCCGCGAAACGAATTCTGGGCCATTGTCTTGCCGAACAGGAACGATGGGTAATAAGAGAGGCGCGAGACCGGAATGAGCGGGGCAATTCCCCTTACCTGTTCCGGTTGCTTCGCCGAGCTGGCTTCCGTTGCCGACTGATCCTGGGCAAAGGAAAGCGATTAAGCCTCCCTTGCTGATAAATAGGATAATCTGGAAAGGATGGGAAGTGTAGAGGGAAAAAATGAAATGGGTCGATTTTTTTAGAAAGCGACGTATCGAGGGGGGAATTTCCGCCGTCAGGACGGAAATTAGGGACCGGAACCGGACGGAGACAGGGCCGCGAGGGCGCGCGCCTGGAGCCGGCGCGCCGTGGGCCAGTCGGGCGCGCGGCGGCACGCCTCGGCGGCCAGTTGGCTTGCGCTCTCGAACTGCCTCCGTTCCAGCTGCACGGCGGCATACGCGGCCAGCGCCCGCGTGAAGTCCTCCTCGTCGCCGTGCCAGTCGGAATGGAGGGCATGTTCCAGGGCGGCGGCGGCCTCGTCCAGCCGGCCGTCGGCCAGGTCGCAGGCGCCTTTCTGGTCATAAAAGAGGGCATATTGCGGGTACAGTTCCATGCCGCGGGCGATCCACCGACGCGCCCGGTCGCGCCGTCCGACCCCAAGAGCGGTTCGGACGGCCTCGGCCAGGAACACGGCGTTGCGCGGGTCGGCGGCCAGGGCGGCGTCCCACTCGGCGACGGCCTCGTCACCAGGGGCCAGGCCGAGCGCCGCCATCTCGCCGAGCAGCCGGCCGAGGTCGGCGTGGTGGTAGGGGGCCGCCGGCGCCAGCGCGACGGCGCGCTCCAGCGCGGCGCGGGCCTGGTCCAGGCGCCGGCGGCGCTCGTCGGGCGCGGACGCCTGCCGCGACGCCAGTTGGGCGGCCGCGCTCAACTGGGTCCAGCCGCGGTCGTCGTTCGGGTCGAGGTCGGCGGCGCGTTCATAGCAGGCCAAGGCCTCCGCCGGAGCGGCAGCGACGATCCGGTCGCCGGCGCCGCGGGCGATCTCGGCCTGGATCGGGAGAACCACGAGGGCGTACAGAACCAGGAGATTCACCACAAAGACACAAAGGACACAAAGGAAAGACAAGAGAGGATCCCGGAGCACGCCCGTCTCGAACCCTTCTTTTTGTGTTTTTGTCTTTCCTCTGTGTTCTCTGTGACTCTGTGGTGAATCTTCTTGCCGCCAGACGGCCAGCGCGGCAAGGACCGCGGTCGCGGCGAGGCCCGTCGCCGCTCCGGCGCCGACCCAGCCGACGTTGACGAGGAAGAGGACGACGGCCAGCCCGCCGCCGGTCAGCAGGCCGCCCAGGAGTCCGGGAGATTTCCCCCTTGCCGGCTCCGCTTCGGAGGGAGGGTCGCCCCAGCGCGACAGCAGCGCCGCCCCGGTGACGAACAGGGAGCCGCAGCCGACCACCGTGAAGCCGAATAGGTCCTGCACGAGGAACGCCGCGAGTCCGGCCGCCACGGCGACGACCATCGGCCGATCGTCCGGCGCCGATCGCCGCCAGGCCCGGACGACGGCGAGCGCCAGCCCGACGACCAGCACCGCCGCAGCCGCGCCGCCGAGAAGCCCCTGCGTGGCGAGGATATGAAGGGCGACGTTGTGCGCCCGCGTCGGCGTAATGTCCCACTCGGCGGCCGCGTAGTCGATTGGTCGATGCTTCCCGAAGACGATCTGGAAAGTGTCCGTGCCCCAGCCGGCGATCGGCCGATCGCAAAACAGGTCCGCCGCCGCCTGCCAGATTTGCCAGCGTCCCTCGCCGTCGCCGATTCGGCTCAGGCGCTCGGCGACGCGCCCGGTCAGGCCGTCGTCCCGTGATCCGACCGCCCACCAGCAGGTCGCGCCGACCACGGCGACGGCCGCAAGACCGCCCAGCACCAGGACCGCCCGCCGCCGGCCGGCGAAGAACCAACCGCCGCCCAGCACCAGCAGCGCCACGCCGCCCGCCAGCCAGGCGGCCCGCGACAGCGCCGCGACCACGGCCGCGCCCGCCAGGACGGCGATCAGCGCCAGCGTCAGCGTCGCCGTCCAGCGCCGCCGCCCGGCGGCCCGCAGCAGGAACAGGGCGATCAGCGGCGCCGTCATGACCAGGTAAGCGGAGAGGTAATTGGCGTGGCCGAACATGGCGAAGGGCCGGGCGCGATCGGCGAACGCCGACACCCCATCCCACGCGGCCGGATCGAGGCGGACGGTCTGGATCACGGCGTACACCGAAGAGAGGGCGACGCCGACCACGGCGCCGGCCAGCAGCCGCCGGCCGTCGTCGGCGGTGCGGCACAGGCGGCGCGTGGAGAGGTACAGGATCAGATAGGCCAGGAGGGTTTGCAGACCGGCATGGCTGTCCGCCGCCCCGCGCCATGAAATCAGAGGGCTAATGGAGAAAATCGTGGACAGCCCCGCCGAGGTGACGAACAGGATCAGTCCCAGCGTGGCGAGGTCCGGGCGCATCGGCAGACGGAGCGGGGCGCCGCGCGCGAACCAGGCGGAGACCGCCAACCCAGCCAGCACCAGCGCCGCCGCCGTGAGGAGGAACGCCTTAGGCCCTTCGAAGGCGTCCGCCGTCCAGGTGCAGAACAGCAGCGGCGAGAGGACGAGGTGCAACAGCAGCGCCCAGCGGCCGGCGTCGGCCCACCGTCCTGCGGGTGGAGTGGTTGCGGTCGCCATGCCGGCGGAATAACGGCCGTCGGCTCGGCGGTCAAGGGCGATTCACGCGCCCGACTCGGTGCGCTTGGTGAGTCGCCGCGCCTCGGCGGCCCAGCGGCCGTTGCGGCGGCGGACGTGGCCGGGCGCGTAGGCGTGGTCGCGCAGCGCCTGTTCCAGCAGCATCCGCGCCTCGATGATTTGGCCGTCGTCGAGAAGATGCTCCGCGAGGAGACACTGGTTCTGCAGCGTCGGCGCCAGGCGGGTCAGCTCTCGGCAACTCTGCAAGGCGCCGGCGCCGTCGCCGAGGTCGTCTTGGGCCGCGACGAGAAGCCGCCAGCCGGAGTAGTTGCCCCAGCGGTTGTCATGCTTCAGCAGCCTTTCCAGCACCGGCACAGCCTCGGCCGACCGGCCCAGGCGGTGGTAGCACGTCGCCAGCGAGTAGAGGGCCATGCCGTGGTCCGGCTCAGTCTTCAGGACGGCTTCCAGGTGCGGCACGGCCTCGGCGTGCTGGCCGACCTCGATGAGGCGTTGGGCCAGGTTGAGGTGGTTCATGAGCGTGGGCGTCTGCTCGGCCAGGTAGCGAAGGTGCTCCAGCGGCGGCCCGCGCCGGACGAAACCGCCGAGATGGACGCCACGGAAGTCGCCGCTGGGGACTTTGACCGCGAAGAAGTAGACCCAGGCGCCGACGACGGGAAGAAACAGAATGAGGAAGTACCAGTAGATTTCGGCCCCACGACGGTAGACGTCCACCAGCATCCAGATCATGAAGGCGGTCTGGAGCGTCGTGAGGATCGGGTAATCCGCGAAGATGTCGAGGAAATGCTCCATGACCGCGCCGCACCCCGACCAAGGAACCGCTTTCCGATCCCGGCAGGGTCAGGGTATCGGAGCGGGACGGCCCCGACCAGCCCGCAGCGCCCGCAAGGGATGCGATCGAAGCCATTCGGGGCGCGGGTTGGTCAAGCACCCTTATCCGCCGGGTACAGTTCCTGGAACGCGAAGGGTGGCCGCCGGTGAACCTCGCCGAGCCGGAACCCGACGGGCCGCCGGAAAGGCGGCCCGTCGAAGGCGAAGGAGTGGTACTCGCCGCGTTCGCCGCACGGGTCGGCGCCGGTCGGCAGAGAGCGGCGGAACTCTGGCGTCAGCAACCGTCCGCAATGCTCCGCCGTGAGACGCTCCAGGTCCACGCAGACCACCACCGCCTGGAAAGCAAGATCGGTAAAGTCGCTGTACAGTCGTTCGGTGTCGCGCCCCCACAGTGGGTAGCAGCCGCGCAGGCCGACGTGATCCAACAGCCGGTCGCGGAACGCCCGCAGATCCTCCAGGAAAATGTCGCCGAAGATAACGACCTCGATCCCTTCTTCCTTGAGACGTTGCCAGGCCGTGACGATGGCTTGGGTGTAAACGTCGTTGGACGGGAAGGTCGTTCCCGGCCCGGCGTGGGCCATCGGACAGGTGGGATCGCCCTGGTGCGGGATGACCACGAACTCGACCGGCAGGCCCAGCGCGTCGGCCTGGTCCTCGATGAGCCGCCGCCGGACGCCATGCATGGAAACGCGGTCGTAGGCCTGGCTGAGACAGGTCATCAGCTTCACCACGCGGACGCCGGGGTGGGTTTCCCGAACGTGGTGCAGAGCCAGAGCGCTGTCCTTGCCGCCGCTCCAAAGAAGAGCGGCCTGGTCGGGTGGGTGCATGGTCGGTTCCGTCGGATCACGGCCCCGTCGGCGGTCCCAGAGCGCAAGTCGGCCGGGCGCACCGGCGATGGGCCGTCGTGGGACGGGTCGGAGGCGAGTTGGCTTTCCAGCGCGGGCGGCGCCGGCGGCTGCAGGCGCGCCGACAGGTCGGCATCGTCGGCGCGCGGCTTGCCCTCGATCGGCTTCTTCGTCACCAGGAGCGGGTCCGGCGGCGGTCCCTTCTGCTGGACCATCGGCCGAGGCGCACAGCCCATCAGCGCACCCAGGGCGCCGATCACGAGTCCCCATCGCCAGAAGGCACGAATCATAGCTCGCCTCGCATTCCGAAAGACGTGTCGCGCTCCGCCCGCGCAACTCTACCGCGTATCCGAGCTATCGGCGGGCGTTCGGGACGGTCTTGAAGCGAAACGCAGGGAGTGCAACCCGTTTTCACCGCAGAGAACGCAGAGAGCGCAGAGAGAAGACAAGATGAAACATTCTTTTGTCTTCTCTCTGCGCTCTCTGCGTTCTCTGCGGTGAATCTATTTTCGCTCCCGACCGCCGAGGTCCATTTCCTCGCACATGCGTTCCAGCGCCTCCGCGCGAGCTGGGCCACGTCCTCATCCTCGGCGTCGGCCAGGTGGTCGAGGTCGGGCCACAGCAGCGTCAGCCCCTCGACGGCGACGGCCTGGATGGCCTCGTGAATGCGGTGCGGGTCTTCGCTGGTCAGGGTCTGCCGGAACCACTGCAGCGCCAGCCGTTCGCCGAGACGAGCCAGGGCGGCGCGGGCCGCGTGCCGCACGTCGGGGTTGGCGTCGCGCCGCGCCTCCTGCAACGTCCGCAACACGGGTTTGCGTTGCATCGGCTCCCACCAGCCCAGGCTGCTTAGCGCCGCGGCGCGGTAGGTCGGGTCCCAGTCCTGCGCCGCCGTCAGCAGGAAATCCTCCGTCGGCTTGCCGGGACAGGCCCGCAAGGCCCGCAGGAGCGATCGGTAGGGAAAGTCCGGCGGGATGGACGGCCGTGGCGGCGCCAGCGCCGAGCGACGGCGTCGGCCGCGCCGCATCACCGCCACGCGCTGCAGGGCGAAGTCGCGCAGGAACGGCCCGACCCGCGGGTCGGCGGACCAGACGAGGCTTTCCATCGCCAACTCGGCGTGGGTGAATCGCGGCTGGGCCAGCAAGGGCAGCACGACCGGCGCCGTCTCGGCGCAAGTCGAGCAGGGCCAGCAGCATCTCGCGCTGCTCCGGGGCCGGCGCCCGCGGCAACCCGGCCCGCAGCGCGGCCGGCGCATCGGCCAGGTACTCCGCCAGCGCCGGCTCCAGCGCCGCCATGCGCGACATTTGCCAGCTGAACGCTTCCTGCTCCGACGCCTCGCCCGCCAGGACCGTCTCGGCGTGCGGCGCCCGCCGCAGCACGCGCAGGGCCTCGACGAAGACGCGCACCACCAACGGATCGACCTCCCGGTCGCGGCCGTCCCAGAGCGTTTCGATCATCTCGCCGACGCGAGCCTCGGCCACCAGCGTCGGCTGGACGCCGAAGCGCAGCCCCTCCAGGGCGCGGTGCAGCACGCGGAGGGCGGCGCGGCCGAGCGGCGTGTCGGTCTGGCGCAGGTAGCCGGCGAAGCCGAGGAAGCAGATGGTTTCGGCGGCGAAGAAATGGCCCAGCGGCAGTTCGGCGGCCGACTCCGCGCAGCGCAGCAGGTGCGGCAGGCTCTGGGCGCGGTTGAGGGTGCGCAGGCCGTTGGCCAGGTCGATCCAGTACCAGGCCTGTTCGATGGCGTCGTCGGTCAGCCGGCGCTGGAGTTGGCGCTCGAGGATGCCGCCGGCGTCGTCGGTGCCGATCTCGGCCAGGGCGCGAACCAGGACGACGTATTGCATCCCGGCGCGCAAGCTGGCCTCGACGGCGCCCACCTCGCCGCGCTCCAGCAGATCGCGGAAGCGGGCCTTGGCCGACTCCACCGCCGCCTCGCTCAGCTGGACGCCCTGGTAGATGTCGATGTGTTGCCGGCTGATCGGCGACAATTCCTCGCCGAAAAGCTGACGACGACGCCAGTGGCGGACGAGCAGAATAAACGTCGCCGCCATCAGCATCGGCAAGATCACGGCAAGGATCAACACGGCGTCATCCACTCCTGGCGAGCCGGGTCGCGTCAGCGCCCGGAGTTCGATGCGGTCGCGAAAAGCAACTCCGGGCGCTGACGCGACCCGGCTCGCCTTCACCCGCCCCGCACCTGTCCATCCCCGAAGACCACGTATTTATAGCTCGTTAATTCTAACAAGCCGCAAGGGCCGCGTGCATGGAATTTATCCGTGCTGATGCCGATTTCCGCGCCGAGGCCCAGCTCGCCGCCGTCGTTGAACCGCGTGCTGGCGTTGACCATCACGGCCGACGAATCGACGGCGGCCGTGAAACGCCGCGCCGCCGTCAGGTCGTTGGTGACGATCGCGTCGGTGTGGCCCGAGCCGTACTGGTTAATGTGGGCGATCGCCTGCTCGAGGCCTTCCACCACCTTGACGGAGAGGATCAAATCGAGATATTCCGCCGCGTAATCCTCCTCCGTGGCGACGGCGGTGTCCGGCGCGAAGCAGCGGGTGATGGGACAGCCGCGAATCTCGACGCCACGCTGCCGCAAGGCGGCGGCCGCCCGCGGCAGGAAGGCCGGCGCCACGGCCTCATCGACCAGCAGGCTCTCCACCGCGTTGCAAACGCCGGGCCGCTGGCACTTGCCGTTCACCACGATGCGCTCGGCCATGTCCAGGTCGGCGCTCTTCTCGACATAGACGTGGCAGTTGCCCTTGTAGTGCTTCAGCACCGGCATCCGCGCCTCCTCGACCACGCGGCGGATCAGGCCCTCTCCGCCGCGCGGGATGGCCAGGTCGATCCACTCGCTCAGCCGTAGGAAATGGCCCACAGCGGCCCGATCCGGCGTCTCGACGAGCTGGACGGCGTCGGCCGGCAGTCCGGCGCCGGCGAGGCAATCCGCGAGAATACGATGCAGGGCGAGGTTGGAATGCAGCGCCTCGCGGCCGCCGCGGAGGATGACGGCGTTGCCGCTCTTGACGCACAGGCCGGCGGCGTCCACCGTCACGTTCGGCCGCGATTCGTAGATGAAGAAGATCACGCCGAGCGGACAACCGACTTTGTGGACCTCCAATCCATTGGGCCGCACCGTGCCGGATCGGACCTCGCCGATGGGGTCCGCCAGCGCCGCCACCTCGCGCAGCCCGTCGGCGGCCGCGCGCAGCCGGGCTGGCGTGAGTCGGAGCCGATCCACCTGCGCCGCGGCCAGGTCGGCCCGCGCCGCGCCGGCGAGGTCATTTTCGTTGGCGGCGAGCAGCTCGGCGCTGCGCTCCTCGAGCGCCTTCGCGGCGGCGCGAAGCCAGGCGTCCTTGCGGGCGCCGGGGACGACGGCCAGCGCCGCGAAGCCGCCTTGGCGCGGCGGGCGACGTCGGTGCAGTAGGCGGAGAGGTCGGGCGCGGCGGGAAGGTTCATGGCTCCGTCTCGGTCACGGCGGCGAACTGCCGAAGCCCTTCGGGATGAAGTCCGCCGGCTGCAGGTTGAACGTCACGATGCGCGGCTGGTCGTCCACCAGCTGAAACTCCTTTTGTAGGAATTGTACCTGAAGCGGCTCGTGATTGCTGCCGGATTCAAAATGGCCGTGCGTCAGGTCGATGAAGGCGAAGACTTTCGGGCGGCTCGCCCTGCTTCGGCCCCGTGACGGCGATCGAGACGTGGCTGTCGCGGTCGTTGAAGAACTCCGGCCGCAGGGTGAAATCGGGCGGGCAGAGGAAATGGATCGGCACGTCGCGCAGGACGCGCTGCTCGCGCGGCTGCGTCGGCGTCTTGATCGTCACCTTGGCGGGGTCGGCCCGGACGGGCAGGCCGTCCAGCTCCTGCACCAGGGCGATGCGGCCGACGGCGACGGCGTCGGCGGGGGCGTCGGCCGGCCGTGACGGCAGCACCGACGGCACCGTTGGGATCGATCGGTGGTTGTCGAACACTTCCTGCGGCGCGGTCACACGGACGACCAACGGCTCGATCATCACCGGCCCCGGCGGCTCTTCCTGGAGCGGGTCGAAGGTCACGGGCAGCTCGCGCGTCACCAGATGTCGGATCGTCACGGGGATATGAGTTGCGTCCCTCGGAGACGATCGGCGTGACACCGGGCGGTGCGGGCACCTGATCCGCCTCGACGTGGACCGTGTCGGAGTAGCGGGCCTCGTTGCGCCGCTCCTCGGGGATGGAAAGGACGACGTCGATGTGCAGCTCGTTGCGCTGGACTTCGCCGCGCAATTCATTGATGCGGTCGGCGGGGCCGCTGAAGGAAACGACGGCCTGGGCGGGGCCGTTGACCTCCAGGCTGTAGTGATCGGCGTCGGCCTGGGCGAGGCTGATCTGCACCGGCAGCGTGACGTTGTCGAGGATTTCCTGATCGCGGCTGCGGGCGTACAGCCACACCAGCAGGGCCAGACTCAGAGCGACCAGGGAGGAGAGAACGCGATCGATCATGGACACTCTCCGGGGATCGTCGGAGCCGCGACCGTGAGGGAGCGGTTTGGGTCGCACCGCTCCCTCACGGTCGCGGCTCTGAAAGGAGTCACGCCGCCGATTTCCGGACGCCGCTCCCCGAACGTTTGGCGGCGTCGGGCCGCTGTTCGCGGTCGCGGAGCAGCGACGCCAGGCGGCGCGACAGATTCTCGCGCGGCACCGGCTCCAGGCGGCCGCCGACCGCCACGGAAATGCGCCCGGTTTCCTCGCTGACGACCAGCAGCACGGCGTCGGTCTCCTCGCTGAGTCCGAGCGCCGCCCGATGCCTCATGCCCATGTGGACGCCCGGCCCTTCCGGCGGCTGGCTGAGCGGCAGCTGGCAGGCGGCGGCAGCGAGGCGGCCGGAGCAGAGGACGACGGCCCCGTCGTGCAGCGGGCTGCGCTTGGAGAAGATGGACCGCAACAGCAACGGCGACACCTCGGCGTCGATGGCCTCGCCGGTGTGGACGTAGGTGGTCAGCGCCATCTCGCGCTCGATGGCGATCAGGGCGCCGACGCACTCGCGCGACAGGGCGGCGGCGGCGTCGGCCAGCTTGTCGGCGACCGGGTGCTGCGGGTCGTGGCCGAACAGCCGCCAGACGCGGTAGCGGCCCAGCACCATCAGGCCGCGCCGCAACTCCGGCTGGAAAATGACCACCAGCCCGACCAGGAAAGTCGTCAGCAGATAATCGAGGACGCTGCCGAGGACGGTGAGGTCGAAGGTGGCGACGACGACCTGGACGACGAGGAAGAGGGCGACGACGATGAGGCCGAGGCCGCGCACCAGGCCGGCGCCGCGCGTCTTGCCCAGCAGGCGCAGGAGGACGAAGATCGCCAGGGCGAGGATGGCGATCTCCACCAGGTCGCGCACGCCCACGGATTGATACAGCTGGGTCAGGCGTTCCTGCAACGGTCGGCCTCCTTGTTTAGCCGCGACCCGGAGGGGAGCGCTCTTCGCCGCGCTCCCCTCCGGGTCGCGGCTAAACGGACGAACCTTGTCGCTCCTTCAGCGCCTGGAACAGGCGCACGGCGTCGCGGGTTTCGGCCACGTCATGGACGCGGACGACCTGGGCCGCGCCGCCGGCCAGCGCGTGGCAGACGGCCGCGAGCGAACCGGCCAGACGATCCGCGACCGGCCGGCCGAGGAGCTTGCCGAGAAAGCCCTTGCGGGAGACGCCGAGGCAGACTGGGCGGCCGAGGCGCTGCAACTCCGCGAGACGGGCCAGCAGCTCCAGGTTGTGCTCGGCCGTCTTGCCGAAGCCGACGCCGGGGTCGAGCACCACCCGCGAGCCTGCTATACCGACATCCGCCGCCGCCTGCAACCTCGCCTCCAGAAACCGCGCGACCTCCGCCGTCACGTCGTCGTAGACGGGGTTCGCCTGCATCGTTGGCGGACGTTCCCTTCATGTGCATCAGGACGACGCCGGCCCCAAAATCGCGCACCACGGCGGCCATGTCGGCGTCGCCGAGCAGCGCCGTCACGTCGTTGACGACGTGGGCCCCGGCCGTCAATGCCTGACGAGCCGTCTCCGCTTTGTAGGTGTCCACGGAAAGGGGAATCGGCAGTGCGCGCCGCCAGCTCCCGCACCACGGGGACGACGCGGCGCAGCTCCTCGTCGAGGTCGATCGGCTCGGCGCCGGGACGGGTGGATTCGCCGCCGACGTCGAGGAGGTCGGCGCCCTGGCGGACCAGCTCCAGGCCGTGGGCCACGGCGGCCTCGGTCGCGGCGAAACGGCCGCCGTCCGAGAAGCTGTCAGGCGTGACGTTGACGATCCCCATGACAAGGGGCGTCCGCCCCGGGTACAGGATCCGGTCGCGGAGGCGCCACTCGTCGCGGCCGTCGGACATAGTTCTCGTGGGGCAGGTTTTTAACCTGCCTCTTCCAACGGCAGGTTAAAAACCTGCCCCACACTCACCACGGCTTTTCCATCATCGAAATGATCTGCACCGCGATGCGATCGACGTTCTGCTGCTGCGCCGTCGTCAGCGACTGGCCGATTTCGGGGATGAAGTCGCCGGTGGACGCGATAACGATCTTGCCCGCCGCCGGAGTCGGCAACGGCTTGCCGTCCGGCCCGAGCAACGGCTTGCCGTCCGGCCCAAGAACCGGGGCGGCGGGGGGAGTCGCCGCCGCGGCGGCCGCTCCTGGCGCGGTCGGCGCGGAAATCGTGCCCGACGGCACGACACCCGGCACGCCCGCGATCGGCGCCGCGCCCGGCAGGGCCGGCAATGCCGGGCCGGACGTGCCGGGGGTCCGCCGCGTTGGGTCGGACAGGATTTCGCCGGTACGAAGGTTGCGCCAGACCACCTCGACCACGAGATTGGTTTCCTGCTCGCGGATCTCATTGAGCGGGTTGACGTTCAGCGTGCCCTTGGTGAACGAAATGATGGTCCCGCTCAGCTCGGTGTCGGCGTCCTGGTCGGGGCCGACCACCTTATACGGCGTCTTCCATTCGATCTCGCGCACCACGGCGCGGGTCAGCTCGAATTCCAGGCCGCGGGCGTAGGTGCGGTTCTGGAAGATCGGTACGCGAACCGTATGGATGTTGCAGTCGTAGAGGGCATTCTGCCCGATCTGGTATCCGAAAAGGCTGTAGCACCCCTCGGACTCGCACGACGGCAGCGCGAGGGCGACGGCCGCACAGGCCAGCAGCGCCAATCGGGATATCGCTTTCATGCCTCGTCTCCGTGTCGTCTGTCGGAGCCGCGACCGTAAGGGAGCGGGCGCGGTTCCTGCACTTCACACCGCTCCCTGACGGTCGCGGCTCTGACGGAGCGGCTCACGGATGGAACCCCGACGGCAGCGACGCCGGGACCACCTGCGGCGCCGGCCCAGGGTCCGTCGCCGGCGCGTGCGGCGGCTCCTGGACTCCCGTCTTCTGCATCTTGGCGGCCAACTCCTGCATCTTCTTCTCGGCGTCGGCGGCGTACTTCGTGTTGGGGTAGCGCTGCTTGACCACGCCGTACTGGAAGTAGGCCGATCCCGGATGGCCCTGTTTCTCCCAGAACTCCGCCATCTCGTAATCCTTCGCGGCCTGCTGCAGGGTGATGCCCTGGAGCTGCCGGATCAGGAACTCGCTCTTTTTCGGGTCGTTGGCGATCTCCGGGTAGTTGCGGAGGGCGGCGTCCACCAGCTTGCGGGCCTCGGCGGCCTTGCGGCCGTCGTACTCGGGGCCGCCGGTGCTGAGGTTCTTGGCCATGATGGCGTACTCGATGGCCTTCGGCGCCAGCGGGCTGTTGGGGTGGTGCTCGTAAATCTGGGTGAAGTAGTTGTCGGCGTCTCTCCAGTCGTTGTTGTACATCGCCACGCTGCCGGCGATAGAAGAGGGCCTGGTCGGCCAGCGGCCCGTTGATGTCGTTGAGGCGCACCTGCTCCAGCTTCTCGACGGCGCGGCCCTGCTCGTCGAGGATCGGCTTGGTCTTGTCCCAGTTGAACACATGCGGCCAGAAGAACCAGTGCTTGCCGTCCTTGTACTCCTGCCACTCCTCCATGTCCTTGCGCGTGTCGTCCAGCCAGTAGTTGGCGATGTCGAACATGTGCTGGACGGCCTGGTCGCGGTAGGGCGTGGTGGCGAACTTGTTGAGCAGGTCGTTGTAGGTGTCGGCGGCGCGCGGATAGACTGCCCTGCATTCGCAGGCACTCCGCTTCGTAGAAGAGTCCTTCCTGAATGTTCGTGGGGCCGGCCTTGGCGTCGTTGGCGACGGCGTGATAGAGTTCCTCGGCCTTGGCGTACTCGGCGCGGCGGTAGAGGTCGCGGGCGCCGGCCAGGCGGGCCTCGGAGGTGCCGGCCTCGGGGACCTTCTCCGCCGTGAGGCCGTCAGGCCGCACGACGAAGCTGTCCACCGGCGGCGGCGGCGGCTTGGGCACGGCCCACAGGCCGAAGCCGTTTCAGAAAACTCGGCTCGGAAGGGTCTTGTTTGGGGACGGGTCGGAGGTTTGGGTCGCTCGGCGCCGGCTGCACGGCCTGGGCCTGCTGCACCCCGTCCGCGGGCTGCACGGCGGGAGGACCGTCCTTGCTGGCCTGGGCCAGGCCGGAGGAGGCGCAACCGCCGAGCGCGACGGCGCACGCTCCCAGGAACGTGAAGGGGATCAGCCCCCGCGTCCGGCGCCGGACGGCGGGGATGAACCCCGCCGCTCGCCGGATCGTGGGCGCTTCCGCCGTCCCTAGCAGAAGGATTTTCGTCACGGCCTCAACTCCCCAGGTAAGGCAACAGACGCGGCTGCCGTCCCAGCAAGTACGTGACGTACTGCCCCAGCACCAGGCGCACCTCGCGTCGGGCGCCGGCGTCCCACGGCCGGCGCCGCGCGTTCCTCGGCCGACTGCAGCGCCCGCAGCATTCCGCAGGCGGCCGGCGACAGCGTCCGGCGGTCGCGGCAGCCGACCGCACAATTCGGACAAACCAGACCGCCGGCGGCGCAACTGAAGGCCGGCCTGGCGTTCGTCGATCGAACCGCCGCAGGTAGCACACCGCTCCAGGGCGGGGCTATAGCCGACTTCCTGCAACAAAACCAGTTCAAATCGCACCACGCACGATCCGACTGGCGGCGGTTCCACGGTCCCCGGCGTGCCCAGGAGGTCCAGCGTTTCCAGGGCGGCGTCGAAAAACAGAGGGTGCGGGTCGTATTCCTCGGTCATGAGCTTCCAGCAACTCCGCGACGTAGTAGGCGACGTACAGGGCGGCGAGGTCCGAGCGGAGGCGCGGGAAGCGCCGCACCACCTGCGCCTCCGTCAACAGGTCGAGACTGCCGGGTGATTTGCGGAGGAAGACGATACGGCAGTGCGTCAGCAAATCAAGAGCGTTTTCAAAGTTGGACTTGAGGCGCCGGCCGCCCTTCGCCAGGGCGCGCACCTTGCCGAACTCACGGGTCCAGAGCGTGGCGATGCGGCTGGTTTCGCTCCAGTCCGTGGTCCGCAGCACCAGGGCCTGGGCCTTCTCCGCCGGCATGACCTGCGCCTCTCTTCCTTCCGGCCGCCCAAGGACGCCCGTCGGAGCCGTGACCGTGACAGTAGTTTCAAAGCTGGGAGAGGGGCGCATGGCTTGCTCTCTGGCTTTCGGAGGGGCCGGCCATGCGCCGCTGCTATTCTAGCGTTCCCCCGAACGACGGCTCGCTCCCGCGGGTTGAAACCACTGTCACGGTCGCGGCCCCGAAACCGCAAACACTTGCCGCGCCGGTTGCCGGGGGTACATTCGTACTCATGTCCAAACCAACGCGAAAGGCTCGCAACCGGCCGGAAGAGATCGCCGTCGTCGGCGAGGTCGATGACTGGGAGGCGGAGGTCGTCAAGGCCCTGCTGGAGGTCGCTCCGGGCGGCGAGTGCGTCTTCTACATCGACTCGGCCGGCGGCAGCGTGTTCGGGGCGCTGGCGGTGCTGACGCTGTTGCGGCAGCGGAAGCTCGGCGCCTCTGTCGTGGTGCTGGGCGAATGCTCGTCGGCGGCGCTGCTGTTGTTCGCCGCCTGCCGCAAGCGGTTTGTGACGCGCTACAGCACGCTTTTGTTCCACCGGATGCGCTGGCAGAGCGAGAAGCGCGTCAACGCCCAGGAAGCGAGCCACTGGGCCAAGCACTTCGAGGACATGGAAAAAGACATTGACGAGCTGCAAGTGAAGCTATTTGGCGCGGGTGAGAAGCAGGTGCGTGAGTGGACGGCGGAAGGATGCTACGTCACGGGGCCGCAGATCGTGGCGGCGGGGTTGGCGGAGATGCTGGAACTGGCGTGAGGGCGCCGAATGTAGCCCCGGAGGGGCGTCGGTGCATAACCAGGGGTGAAACCCCTGGAACGACGACCGGACCATCGGTCGTTTCATTAGTCCCGGAGGGGCGACGGCGCCTCGGCCTCCAGGGGTTTCACCCCTGGCTATGCACCGACGCCCCTCCGGGGCTTACACGGCCCGATCCTTATCCGACAACTCCAGATCCTCCACCAAACTCCGCCGCACGTCCTCGCTGAGCGGCGCGCTCTCGTGCGCGTAATGCGGCCCGGTCAGCGTGAAGTACGCCGGCCGACGCAGATCCGCCAGCAGCCGCCGCGCCGCCGCGTCCAGCACGAACTGCACCCAGTGCGCCGTCCCGATGCACTGGTCTTCCGGCCGGCACGTCAGCAGGTTGGCCGGCAGCTGCGTCGGGCCGAGGCACAGCCGCAGGTCGCCGCCGCGCAGGTCGCGCCACGGCGCCAACTCCTCCGTCAGCCGCGCCTCGTCCACCGTTAGCAGAAACGCCGCTTGGAGGCGGTCGCGGTTCGGCAATAAACGATTATAAATATCCAGTTCTTTCTGGACCCGGGTCGAATCCGCCAGCCGGGCGACGCGCAGTACGTCTTGCACCTGGAACCAGAGCGTCTGGCGGTTGGTGAACACCAGCGCCGCCGCGGGACCGATCCGCACGCGGCGATAGCGGTCGAGGTAGCGGGCGTGGGCCGCGAAGAATTCGCCGCGCCGGCCGGCGAACTCTTCCAGCGGCAACAGGTCGTCCAGCGTCAGCGCGTTCATCGCTTCACCGGCCCCACCTCTTCTTCCGGCGGTTGCAGCACGAACACGTACAACAAACCGCCCAGCAGCGCACCAACGATGGGGCCGACCCAGTAAACCGTGTGGTCGCTCAGCGCGTTGGCCGCCGATACGCCGGGCGTCGTCAGCTCCCAGACGACCGGGCCGAACCACCGAGCGGGGTTGGCCGCGCCGCCGGTCAGGCGAAAGCCGAACAGCACCACCGCCGCCTGGGCCAGGCCGACGATCAGTCCGCCCAGCGGCGGGCTGCGCCGGTCCAGCATCGTGGCGTAGAAGGCGAAGGCGACGAGACAGGTAAAGAAAAGCTCCATTCCGACGCCGCTGATAATACCGCGCAGATCGACGTGATCGAGGCCGCCGGGGGCGAAGGCCCGGAGGTGCGGCGTTCCCAAGTAGGACGTCTTCAGGGCTTCCGGGTCGGAAGAAAAGAGCATTCGCAGGAACAGCCCGGCCAGGACCGCCCCGAGCAGCTGGGCGACGACGAACCCCAGCAGCTTGCGGCCGTCGATGCGGCGGAACACCCAGAGCATGAGGGTCAGGGCCGGGTTGAGGCCGCCGCCGGAGGCGCGGTGCGTGGCGGTCAGGGCGACGGCCAGCGTCAGCCCTTCGGCCAGGGCGATCGCCGTCACGTCCAGGCGCGGCTGGTCCGCCAGGGCGGCGACGCAGACCACGCCGCCGCCGACGAAGACGAGAGCAAAAGTCCCGATCAGTTCCGCGAGACAGGCGCGTAACAGCTTGTTGTCCATGAATCCCCCGGCCGAAGGCAATTGCGTATTCATACCCGAACGCCGGGGCGAGTCAATCGGTCCTGCGATTTCCCTTTCCCGTTGCCCTTGACCCTCCGGCCGCAGCGGTTATAGTCCGCCGCGCAGTTTGGGGGAGACGATCCGTTGGGGTCCTGGTCACGACGGGGAATGCCTATGAGGAGGACATGGAGAGGCCTGATCGTCACGTCGGCCGCTCTACTCGGTCTGGCGGGCTGCCACAAGAACGATTACCTTCAGCCGCCCAAGCCGAAGGATGAGCTGGTGCAGCCGCCCGCGGACGATCCGCGCTTCACCGGGCCGCCGAACTATCCCGCCAAGCTGCTCAACGAGGACACCATGCGCAAAAACGCTGACGACGACGCGGGGCCGGGGGCGAAGAGCGGGCTGCACGGCCAGGGAGCAGCCGGAACGCCGTACGATCATTGAAGGCAGGCCCGGTCAGGTCGGGGCTTCTTCATCCGCCCGGAATCGCTTGAGCAAGGCCCGCAGCCCGGCCAGCGCATCCGCGCGGCGGGCCGCCTCGGCGGACGGGCGCAACCCCGTCCAGGCGAGGACGACGCCCCAGCCGGCGTTGGCCGACGCCCGGTTGAACTGCTCGCCGGCCGGCAGCGCCACACCGCGCCAAAGCGGTCGCGGAAATCCAGCCATTCCCGGTCGAATTCATCTCTTGAACGGGTTCGGCGCCGCATGACGGCCAGACCGAGCCATGGCGCGACCGCCAGCAGCGCCAACGCACCGGCGCCCCAGGCCGGGTCAAGGCGTTGCAAGACGACCCCCATCTCAGCCGCGCAGGCGGCGCCGGCCGGCAGCACGGCGGCGGCGAGCCGCGTCGGCAGATAGTTGACCATCCCCACCAGGATCGCCGCCGACAGCAGCGTCGTCGCGACCATCAGGAAGCTGTTCGGCGCAGATCGCCCATCCGCTCGACGACCGGCCATAGCAGCACGACCAGCAGGCTGGCGACCACGAAGTTCCAGGCGGCGACGATGGGCCGACGCGCCCCCAGCACGGCCACGCCCGCGCAGCCGGTCAGGGCCAGCGCCAGGTAGCGGGCCAGTTCCGTATCCGGTCCCAGCCCGGCCGCGCCGACCCACGCCGTCCACGCCGCGGCGGACCATCCGATCGCGTGCCGCAGGGTGGTCCGTCGATTGGCCCGCCACGCGCGCCACAGCGGATAGAATCCCGTCAGAAGAAGCAAACTCAACGCCGCGTACAACAAGCGTTCCCCACCCCATTCCACCGCGCGTCAATCTGTATCGGGATTGCGGCGGAAAAAACGCCGCCGCTTTCCCGATCGGCCCGCTTTCTCACATCTTTCCCCGTCCGGAGGGTCGATTCGTTTCGGGACGCGCCGCATCGCCTTCCGTCCCTTGCCAGGTTTCCTCACCAGATGATCGGGGAGGCTTTCTGATGAAGCGCCGTGTTGCTCTGGTCCTGCTGCTGGCGCCGATTTTGACGGCGCCCGCTTCCGCGGGGATCTTCTTCAACAAGAAGCCCGACAAACCCAACCCGGCCGATCGTGTGCCCGAACTCATCAAAACCATCCAGACGGACGGCGACGAGGACAAGCGCATGGCCGCCGCCGCGGAGCTGCGCAACTACGACGCCACCCAGTTCCCGGATGTCATTCCGGCGCTGATCAACGCGCTGCTCAACGACAAGAAGCCGAGCGTGCGCGCCGAAGCGGCCCAGAGCCTCGGCAAGATCCGGCCCATCGCCGACGCGGTCGGCGCGGCCCTGGAGGAGTCTCTGGCCAAGGACGGCTCGATGCGCGTCCGCTTGCAGGCGCAGCGCGCTGCTGACCTACCGCTGGAGCGGCTGGAGGGAGCCGGCCCCCAAGAAGGACGACATTCCGACGGCCCGGCCCAAAGATCCTCCGCCGTCCCAAAGCAAAGAGCCGCCGCTGGCGCCGCCGCCCGGCCCGAACATTCCGGCGCCTGAATCTGCAGCCGGAACCGATGCCGCCGAGCCAGACGGGCGGCCCGCTGCTGAATCCACCGCCGGGGTGAGCGTCGGAGCCGCGACCGTAAGGGAGCGGTCTTCTCCCCCGCTCCCTTACGGTCGCGGCTCCGATCTGCGTCATCCTCCTCGCACCGCCAGCGCGTAGGCCGTGGCGTAGGCTCGGCAGTGAGCGATCGACAGCAGAATGTCGCCGACCCGCTGCGTCTGGGCCGCTTCCTTCGCCGCCCCACACAGGTGGACCTGCGGCCGCCCGCCGGACTCGTTGCGGACCTCCACATCGGTGAACGATAGGCCGCGGCGCCAGCCGATGCCCAGCGCCTTGAACACCGCCTCCTTGGCCGCCCACCGCCCCGCGAAATGCTCCACCGACCGCTTCCGGTCGCGGCAGTAAAGGATCTCGCGCTCGGTGAAAATGCGGGTCAGGAACAGTTCGCCGTGCTGCTCGATCATCCGGCCGATGCGCAGGCATTCGACGATGTCGGCCCCGATACCCAGAATGTCCATAACTCCCTCGCACCGGCCGCTGCTGATCTTCGTTCGAGTTTCGCAGATTTCAGAGGTCGCGGCCAGCCCGCTCCTCTCGGTTCAGGCGAGGGAGGGTGGATCAAGGACCAGGAATCAGCATTATTGTCGCGGGTGTCGAGGCGTATCGGTTTCAGGTAGAATGGGAGTGGAGGGATGTCATGTCCGAAATGACTCTTTCAGGGTGGCCAAGCAATGGGTTGGATGGCCTTTCCAACACGCTCGAGTCTCTTCGTAACCAGCTGGAGATCGCTCGCCTCCAGAAAACGGCCGAATCACAAGCCCGCGAGATCGCGCGTCTGACGGAAGAGATGGAATCCACGACCCGGCGGATGGTCATCGGATGTGAATGGTTCATATCGGTCATGAAATGGCTATGGAAGGCCACCTGGATGTCCATCGGAAAAGTCCCAGGGACCAACTGGAACTCCGGCGGAAATCATCTCCGGAGCGTCTTTGACTACACAATCACAGAGATTGAATCGACCCGCACCTGGGTGCAGTCCTGTGAGCAGGTATTAGGCCGGCCGCTCGAACTGGAACGCGTCCATCAAGCTCTCGCCGAGGCGCCCGACTCCGCGCCGAACTGGAGACGAATTGGCTCTGGCTCACGAAGGAGGCGGAGCACGAAGCCAAGGCCGCCATCGCACGGGGCGAAGGCGTGGACGTGGAAGTCGCGTTCGCGCACATGGCCGGTCTGACGCTGGAAGAGCTGCGGGTGAAGGTGGAAGCCCACAAAAAGCAGTGCCATCCAAACGGCGACGCCGCGAGGTGATCGTCGTGCCTTTCCGCGTTCAACTGCTCCCCGCCGCGACCCGGCAAATCGCCTCCTGGGGGCTTTCCGATTTCATGTGGACCGAGGTGCTGCTGCGTTTGCATCAGTACCTGCGCGAAAACCCTGCCGGGCTGCTGGAACGGACGGAGGAACCGTTCGAACGGCATGTCCTATCGGTTCGAGTTGATCGATCCCCAGGACCGACTCTGTCAGCACTTTTTCGCCTTTCACGTGTTGTATAGCACGGACGAAACGACGTTGTTCGTCGCTCGCGGGGCGTATGGAAAGACGGTCGGCATCTGACCGCCCTCGCTCTGGCTTTCCGAACCACCGCGTGAAAGGATGAGCCCACGAAATGCTGGTTCTGCGACCAGGACGCCCAGGGGACGTGCGCCGCCTGCGGCCGAGTCCTCTGCCGCGACCATGCCCACAAGCACGGCGAACTGACTATCGCCAAGACCGACGCCAGCACCGGCTATTCGACCTATTATAACGTCTACGGCGCTCTGAAATGCACCGAATGCCGGCTCGAATGGAAGACGTTCAAACCCGGCGGCTGACGGCGGTGGGGCGGCGGATCCTATAATAGCTCCTCGCCCGACCCCAGGCCCCGGCCCCATGAAAAGCGAAATCCTCTCCATCGGCAGTGAACTGACCAGCGGCCAGAACCTCGACACCAACAGCCAGTGGCTCAGCCGCCGCCTCGCCGAGATCGGGATCGCCGTCGGCTGGCACACCACCATCGCCGACGACCTCGACGCCAACATCGGCGCCTTCCACATCGCCTCCGGCCGGGCCGGGTTGGTCCTCCTCACCGGCGGCCTTGGCCCCACGCAGGACGACCTGACGCGCGAGGCCCTGGCGCGGGCGGCCGGCGCCGAACTGGTCTTCCACCCGGAGCTGTTCGAGCAGATCGCCGAGATGTTCCGCCGCCGCCATCGCACCATGCCGGAGCGCAATCGGGTGCAGGCGATGCTGCCGGCCGGCGCCGAGGCGCTGCCCAACGAGTGCGGCACCGCCCCCGGCGTCTGGATGCGCCTCGGCGGCGCGACCATCGCCGCCATGCCCGGTGTGCCCTCCGAGATGGTCGTAATGTACGAGAAGCAGGTTCGGCCGCGCCTGCTGGCGCTCGGCCTGGGCGGCGGCGTGCTGGTGCAGCGCAAGATCAACACCTTCGGCGCCGGCGAATCGACCGTTGAGGAGAAGCTGTTCGATCTGACGCGGCGGGGCCACGTCCCCGAAGTCGGCATCACCGTCAGCGACGCCGTCATCTCGCTGCGCATCCTGGCCCGCGCCCGTCCCTCGCCGAGGCGCGGACACAGATCGAACCCGTGGAGCGGACCATCCGCGAACGACTCGGCGATCTGGTGTTCGGCGTGGACGACGAGGACCTGCACGACGCCGTCGCCGTCCTGCTGGCCGCGAAGCGCCAGACGCTCTCCACGGCGGAGGGCGTCACGGCCGGGCTGGTGGCGTCGCGGCTGTCGGCCGTGCCGGGGGCGAGCGCCTGGCTGCGCGGCGGCATCGTCGCCTATGACAATCGCATTAAGGTGGAAATGCTGGCCGTGCCGCAGCAGCGGATCGACGAGAAAGGTGCGGTCAGCGCGGAGGTTGCGGAGGTGATGGCGGTGGGCTGTCGTACGCGCTTCCGCACCGACCTGGCGGTCAGCACGGTCGGCGTGGCGGGGCCGGGCGACCTGGGACCGGACAAGCCGGTCGGGACGATCTTCGTCGGCCTGGCCTGGGAGGGCGGTTCGGTCGCGGTCGGCCACAGCTGGACCGGCGCCCGTGCGGAAGTGCAGCGGCGGACGGCGAAGACGGCGCTCAACCGCGTTCGACTGCATCTGCTGAGATCGTAATGTTTATCGGTCTTCAGGAAAGTAATGCACGGGTGGATACGGTATGCCACGGCTGTGTCAGCCGTGTTGGGCGGCCCAAACACGGCTGACACAGCCGTGGCACACCGCGCATTACTTTCCTGACGAGCTATAGCCGCGACCCGAAGGGGAGCGCGGGGAGCATGACGCCGAGATGCGAGCAGCGGCCTGCCGGGGACTGGAGTGCCTGGGTCTGGAGCTGGACGCGACGGCCAACGCCGGCGCCAGGCCGGACGCCAATGTGGCGTCGCCGCGATCTCGCGGCCGCATTCTCGTCATCGCCACGCGCGAGGATTTGATCATCGTGCGCGAGACGGTGCGCGTGCTGCGCGGAGAGCGATGACGACGGCCGCACCGCCCGTCGCGTGGCCGGTCGGCTGCAGCGGTTTGTTCGGCAAGGGGTCTCTCGGCACGCACCGAAAGGACGCCGGCGTCAGTCCGCCGCCCAACTCCCGTGGAACCCGAAGGGAACCCGTCGCGGCAGCTGCACGACGGCCGCCGGATCGCCGCCGAACTCGTTCGCGTCGAGGATGACGAGGTCGCTCCGATCCAGCTCGCGGTCATAGCGAAGCGTGAACACCCACCCGTCCTTCTCGGCGGCGTCTGCGGACTTCGGGACGAACACAGGCTCGCCGAGCGCGTAGCGCACGCCGAAGTCTTTCGTGGCCGACGTGCCCGTCTCGACGTCGTAGCAGCGCAGCAGGGAACTTCGAGGCATGTTCGCCGGCCCGCCGAAATCGCGGTACTCAACGGTATAGACATAGCGATAGGGGCGGCCGTTGCGCCGCTCATCGACGCGCGGGAACTCGACGGGATGGCGGCCCATCGCCGCCTCCGTGACGACGCCGCGCGTGAGGTCGATCTCCCAGCGAACCAGGGCCGGCGGATCGACCGCCATGTCTGCCAGGAAGCGGTCGGTGCGAATCCCATCCACGACGATGCGACCGTCCTGCTCGAAGGCGTTGGCCGTGTGCCCGAGTTGGCACGCGGGCACGTCGAACCAGCGCACCGCGCCGCCCTGGCGCGGCACGACGCCGATGCGTGTGCCGCGCCCTTCCTGCCAGCGGAACGGCAGGCCGCCGCCGCCCCACTCCCGCACCATGACGGCCGGCGTGTCGAAAAAGACGGCGTAGCGTTCGGTCATCGCGAAGTCGTGCATGAAGCAGGGGGCGCCCACGTCAATGACACGGCGCTCGACGACCTGTCCCGCACGATCGATGCGGTAGAACGTCAGATGGGGACTCGCGAACTGGTAGCCGAAGGCGATGAGTTCGCCCGTGCCAGGGTCGATCTTTCCATGCGCGGTGAAGGCCGTATCGACGCCTCCGAAATCGACCGGGCCGACGGTCTCGAGGCGCCGGTCGAGTTCGATCGGCAGGGCCACCTCGACGAAAGAAAGAATGCGTCCGGCGTGGGCGAAAACGTGGGTATTGGACGAGCGGCCGCCGTGGATGCCGGCGTCCCGCCGGGTCTTGACATACCGGTTGCGATACCAGCGCCCTGGCCGGCCTCGAGGCGGACGCCGTGGACCATGCCGTCGCCGGCCATAAAGTGGTGGGCCGATCCTGATCGGGGATTGGGACCGTTCCGCAGGTAGACTCCGGTGAGCTGCGGGGGAAGCGTGCCGGCGACCGGGAGATCGTGCGCCGTGATCTCGTCGGGGACCGGCGTGAAATAGCAATCGCGGACGAACGGCTCGGCGGAGGATGACATCGGGAGGTCCTTTTCAAAGAGGAGGCGAGGAACGTCCTCGCCGGAAACCCCGGCGGTCGCCAACCACGCAAGACGATACCGGCTGTTGCGGACCCCGTGGCGCCCTTGCTCGTTGATTGCTACACGCGGCCGCAAGCTTCGCCTGGGATCTTCACCGAAATCCTGGCGGTGTACAAGCAAAAATCGGTTCTGAAAGGCGGCGCCCCCGGACGCTTCCATCGCGTGTCGGAACGGCCGCGGCGGCGACCTTCTCATGCGGGCCGGCTGCGCGTCGGAGGTGGTCGCCGCAATTCGCGGCGAACCATTTGCCCGCCGGAGCGAACCGTGATACCTTGAGAAGATGGTTCGGGATGGTCGCACGCTCTGACCGAAGGGGGGTAGAGAGATGTTGACGATCCACGACGGCGATCCTCGTTTGCATCGGCGGGCGTTCCTCCGCATCGGCGGCCTGGCCCTCGGCGGCCTGACGCTGCCCGGACTGCTGGCCGCGCAGGCGCGGGCCGCAGAAGGCGGCCGGCTTCTGGCCGACAAGTCCGTCATCTTCCTGTTCCTCCACGGCGGGCCCAGCCAGATCGAGACGTTCGATCCGAAAATGTCCGCCCCGACGGAGATCCGCAGCGCGACCGGCGAGGTCCGCCACCGCCCTGCCCGGCGTCACCTTCGGCGCGACCTTTCCGCGCCTGGCCGCCCTGGCCGACCGGCTCGCCGTCGTCCGCTCCTACCAGCCCGGCGACGCCAACCACGACATCAAGCCGGTCGTCTGCCGCGACACCTTCGGCGCCAACCTCGGCGCCGTCTACGCCCGCATGGCCGGGCCGAACAACCCCGCCAACGGCATGCCCACCAACGTCGTCCTTTTCCCGCGCTCCGTCGATCCCTACCACGCAGCCGGGAACCATGAACTTCGGCCGCTTCGGCGACGTCGGCCCGTTCGGCTCCGCCTGCGCCCCGTTCGACCCCAGCGGCGGCGGCGACCTTCGCAAGGACATGACGCCTGACGCTGCCGCTGGCGCAGCTGGAGGACCGCCGACGCCTGCTGGCCCAGCTCGATCAGGTGAAGCGCGGCCTGGCCGACGCCGACGAGCTGGAGCAAATGGACCGCACGCGCGACCAGGCCTTCGACGCCGTCCTCGGCGGCGCGGCCGACGCCTTCGACCTGTCGAAGGAGCATCCCGCCGTCGTCGCCCGCTACGACACGGCCCCGCTGGTCCGGCCGGAGAACATCGACAAGAAGTGGAAAAACTACAACAACTACGTCGATAACGCCAAATCGCTGGGCAAGCTGCTGCTGCTGGCCCGGCGGCTGTGCGAGCGCGGCTGCGGCTTCGTCACCGTGACCACGAACTTCGTCTGGGACATGCACGCCGACGTGAACAACGCCCCCGTCGCGGAGGGCATGCGCTACATGGGCCCGCCGCTCGACCACGCCGTGTCGGCGTTCATCGAAGACGTGGAGGCGCGCGGGCTGAGCGACAACATCCTGCTGGTGGCCTGCGGCGAGATGGGCCGGACGCCGAAGATCAACAAGAACGGCGGCCGCGACCACTGGGGCGACCTCGGCCCGCTGCTGCTGGCCGGCGGCGGCCTCAAGATGGGCCAGGTGATCGGCCAGTCGGACCGCGACGCCAGCCGGCCCATCTCCGAGCCGGTGCGCATCAAGCAACGTCATCGGCACGGTGCTGCATACGCTCTTCGACGTGGGCGCCCTGCGCCTGGTCCGCGGCGCGCCGCGCGAGATCGCCCAGACCATGACCGGCTACGAGCCGATCGCGGAGCTGACGCCCTGACGGTTCATTTGATTTCAGTGTCTGTTCCGGAAGAGTTCCAACCACGGCGGACACAGCCATTGGTATCTACACAATAGAATAGCCAGGGGTGAAACCCCTGGTCTGCTCCGTCTTTAGCCCCGGAGGGGCGGGGGTGAATAGCCAGGGGTGAAACCCCTGGTCGAGAGACGGCGTTCCTGGGTCGAGAAGCCCCGGAGGGGCGGCGGTGAATAGCCAGGGGTGAAACCCCTGGTCGAGAGACGGCGTTCCTGGGTCGAGAAGCCCCGGAGGGGCGGCGCTAGGCGATGCACCGCCGCCCCTCCGGGGCTGAAACCGTGGGGAGGACGGTCGTCGCTCCAGGGGTTTCACCCCTGGCTATGAACCGCCGCCCCTCCGGGGCGAAAGCCGAAGCAGACGCGCCGACTTGTGTCGATACCAATGGCTGTTCAGCCGTGTTCGGCCCTGTTTTGGAACAGCCCCTCAGTCGGAGGATGTCCTCATGGCGCACGAACACGACCTCGACGCCGCCCTGGAAGCGGCCCGGCGGGCCGGCCGGTTGATTCTCGCCGCTTACGCGAGTTTCACGGCCATCCCTGACGCCCGCGCCGACATCACCACCGAAGTCGATCGCCAATCGCAGGAAATCATCCTCCAATGCTTGCGCGACCGCTTTCGCGGGGACGCCCTCTGCGCCGAGGAGGAAACGCCGACCCTGGCGGCCGCCGTGCGGTCGGGGCCGCGCCTCTGGATCGTCGATCCCATCGACGGCACGCGGGGATTCGCGCAAAAGAACGGTGAATTCTCCGTGATGATTGCGCTGCTGGAGGAAGGGCGCGTAGTGGTCGGCGTGGTGCTGGAGCCGGCGACGGGGCGCCTGACCTACGCGCTGCGCGGCGGCGGCTGCTGGCGGGAGGACGGCGAAGCGGCCCCGACGGCCTGCCGCGTCACGGCCGTGCGCGACCTTGCCGCGGCGACGCTCACGCAGAGCCGGTCGAGGAAGGGCGCCGGGCCGTCGCCGCTGCTGCAGGCGCTGCGCCGGCGCACGTCCGCGAAACCTACTCCGCCGGCGTCAAGCTGGCCCTGACGCGCGCGGCGACGCGGACTATTACGTCAACTCCTACGAAGCCTTTCACGACTGGGACGTCTGCGCCGGCCACATCCTCGTTGAGGAAGCCGGCGGCGTCGTCACCGGCCTGGGCGGCGAGCCGCTTGTTTACGGCACGCCGGGCGCGTGGCAGCGTCACGGCCTGCTCGCTTCCAACGGCCTCCTCCACGCCGCCGCCGTCGAGCGCTGCCGGGCGGCGCGCTGAGTTTCCCTTTGTCCTCGACATCCTCCTGCGAAGCCATCCACGGCACGTCATTTGCCGAGTGGGGAGGGGACTCGCAACGACATCGGCGCCGATCCAGCGTCGCGGCCCCGACGTCCCCTGGAAGAAACAAGGAGAAGGCGTACCCATGAAGATTCAATCTCTCGAAGACCTGCTCACGGACCAGCTCAAGGACCTCTACAGCGCGGAGAACCAACTCGTCAAGGCGCTGCCAAAAATGGCCAAGGCCGCCACGGCGACGGACCTGCGCCGCGGCTTCGAGGAACACCTGGAGCAGACCCGCGGGCACGTGGAGCGCCTGGAGCAGGTTTGCCAGGAACTGGGCGTCACCCCGAAGGGGAAGAAGTGCGCCGCCATGGAAGGGCTGATCGAGGAGGGCAAGGAGCTGCTGGAAGAGGACGTGGACCCGGCCGTGCTGGACGCCGGACTAATTGCGGCCGCCCAGAAAGTAGAACACTACGAGATGGCCGGCTATGGCACGGTTCGCACCTGGGCCGAGCAGCTCGGAATGCGGGAAGCCGTCACGCTTCTCCAGCAAACGCTGGACGAGGAGCGGGCGACGGACGAGAAACTAACCAAGCTCGCCAGGCAGACGGTGAACCGGAAGGCCGAGACGGGGGCGAACGGCCACGGCACCGGCGCGTCGGCTGGAGCGAAAGCGCGCTCCGGCGGCAAGAGCGGGAGCAAGAAATAAGGACGCCACTCTGTCGAAATCCGCGCTGCGCACGCCGCGGAGCAAGCGGGGACGGCCGCTTGCTCCGCGGCGTGCGCAGCGCGGTTCTCATCCCGCGAAAATTTCTCAGGGTTTCTTCACTTTCTTCTTGACAGCCTTATCAGCGACCACGACAATTCTTTCATCCCTCCCACGAGCGAGGCCTCGCTCCTTGCTGGGGATGGAATCGCTTTTCTCCTGCCAACCTGTGGTTTGTCTCCTTTTCCTTTTCCTCTTCTTCGTTGAGGAGTCAGGTCCATGCCACGTTTGTTCCAGTCCCGCAAAGGGCGCGGCTTCACGCTGATCGAGCTTTTGGTGGTGATCGCCATCATCGCCATCCTCATCGGCCTGTTGCTGCCCGCCGTCCAGAAAGTGCGCGAGGCGGCCGCGCGCATCAGCAACTCCAACAACCTCAAGCAGATCGGCCTGGCGTGCCACAACTTCCACGACAACCACGGCCACCTCCCCGATGCAGGCAACCCCCAGGGCGGCGCGGACCCCACCGGCTGGTGCTGGGCGTTCCAGATCCTGCCTTACGTTGAAGCGGGGAACCTCTACACAGGGGTGAGGTCCGTTGCGCCGAACACCGGCAACAGCACCCTCCCGCAGGGGGCGACCTCCGTCTACGACGTCGGGATCAAGACGTATCTGGACCCGGGCCGCGGCCGCACCTCGCCAAACTCCACCAGCAGCGGCAACGCCCCGAACTACTGGGGGTCTCACACCGATTACTGCATCAACCAGGTTAGCTTTCCGCCGGGCACCTACACCAACCCGCCGAATGCCTCCACGCCTGGAATTTATCAGTCGGCGTCGCCGAACATGGCGACGATCACCGAGCAGAACGGGACCGTGAACACGGTCCTGGTCGGCGAAAAGGCGATGGACACGAACTTGTACAGCAACACCGCCACCGCCAACTGGGACGAGTGCATCTACTCCGGCAATTACGGCGGGATCAGCCGCACCGGCACGGTCATCGTGAAGGACGCTCCCGGAAACAACTATGCGAACAACTGGGGCTCGCCTTATCCCGCCGGCGGTATGTTCGTGATGTGCGACGGCTCCGTCCGCACCATCGGCTACAGTCTGTCCGGTTCCACCGCCTTTACGGACGCCCTCAACTGGCAGAACAACGTGCCGTTCTCGCTCGACCAGTGAGGTACTTGACGGCCGTCCAGGCAGGCCGCCCGGGCGTGTGACATGCACCGGAGGGCCGCGGTCGCCGCGGCCCTCCGGTTCTTCGCTGTCGAGGCGATCGGTCGTTCTCCAACGGTCCTTTCCTCACCCTCCCCGGTGCCTCTCATGCTGCGAATCCGTGGGTTCCCGCTCTCCCTGCTTTCCGCCCTCGCCGCCGTCTGCCTTCTGGCCGTCCCCGGATGCGGGGGGTCAAGGGAGACCATCAAGGGGACCGTCGTATTCCCGCCCGGCGCAGAACCCGTGCAGGGCGACGCGGTTTCCATTAGCTTCGTGCCGGACGTCAAGGGCGCCTCGGTCGGGTCCGGGACCTTCTCGGCCGCCGACAGGCCCTTCGTGGTCAAGGACGCCGACGGCCACAACGGGCTTCCTCCCGGCAAGTACAAGATCACCGTGGAAGCCGCGCCCTACTCGTCGGGGCCGGACGCCGATCAGCGGAGGGCCGTGTGGAACGCCATGAACAAGCTCTACAACACGACCAATTCAAAGCTGGATTACGAGGTGACGACGGACCCGACCCAGACCATCACCATCGATCTGGTAAAGGGGACGGTCACCAAGGGTTGACCTACTGTCATGATCCTTTCTCCGACGGTCGGGCGCGCGCCCGGCCGTGGATTCTGAGCGGGGTAGTCCTGACCGTCCTGGTCGGCTGCGCGGCGGCGGCATGGTGGCTCTGGCCTTCTCCGCCGCCGGAGCCTCCGATGCCCGCGGAGGTCCGTGAGCCGGAGGTGCGAGACGTGATCCAGGCCGCGCGGCAAAACGTGCAGCAAAAGCCGCGCACCGCCGACGCCTGGGGCCTGCTCGGGATGACGCTGCTGACCCATCTGTTCGACCGCGACGCGGATCGCTGCTTCGCGGAAGCCGCCCGGCTCGATCCCAAGGACGCGCGCTGGCCCTACGCCCGCGGCCTGATCGCCCTGAAGCGCGACCCCGATCGCGCCCTCGGCTACCTGCGCCAGGCGGCCGACGACCCGGCCCCGGCGGAAGACCAATCGCGCTACCGGCTGCAGCTGGCGGAAGCGCTGCTGGAGCGCCAGCAGCTGGACGAAGCGGAAGGGCTGTTCCAGCAGGAGATTCGTCGGCGGCCGGACGATGCGCGGGCCGCCTACGGCCTGGGCTTGATCGCCGAGGCCCGCAACGACCCGGCCGCCGCCGAGAAGTATCTGACGGCCGCGCCGCCAATCCGTGCGCAGAAGAAAGCGACGGCGCAACTGGCGGCCCTGGCTCGCGCCCGAGGCGACGACCCCGGCGCGTCCGTCCTCGAGAAGGAATGGGCCGACCTGCCCGACGACCCGGCGTGGCCGGACCCGCTTCTGGACCGCATCCTCGAACTGCAAGTCGGCCACCGCCGGCGGGAGCGCGAGGCCGCCGAGCTGGATCGGGAACACCGCTTCCAGGATGCGTTGGGCATTTATCTTCAGCAGGTTGAGGAGGACGCGAACGACGCGAGGGCCTGCACGGAGGCGGGCATCGACTTCGCCCGGCTGGGGCAATACGACCGCGCGCTAGACCTGCTTCGAGAGGGGGTGCGGCGGGACCCGAACAGCGCCGACGCCCACTACGGCCTGGCCGTGACCCTGTTCACGCGGGCCAAGAATCGGCTGGAGGAGACGCCGGGCGACGGGAAGGGCGCGCTGGCCCCGCCCCTGGCGGACTGGTTTCGGGAGGCGGCGGAGCACGCCCAACGGGCGGCGGAGCTGAAGCCCGACGACGCCCGGGCCTACCTCACCTGGGGTCTCTCCCTCCACTACCTCCACAAGGCCGGCGACGCCGTCGCTCCTTTGCGGAAAGGCGTGGAGTGCCGGCCGGAGCGAATCGAGCTGCAGCTCGGGCTGGGCGAAGCCCTCCTGGAGTCCGGTCAGGGGAAGGAGGCGGAAACCTACCTGGAGAACGCCCACCACCTCGACCCCAACGACCCGCGCCCGACCCGCGACCTCGACCAGCTGCATGGAAAAAAGGATTGACGAGGGTGTATGAATGGGTTCTGGTTGTTTGTGGGTTTGGGGTGCCATGCTTTCGCGGCCCATGGAGCCGGGGAAGACCGATGCCGTCGGGGAGGGCCGCGAAAGCATGGCACCCATCCCACTCCTCCTGCCTGCCGCATTTCCCTTGCCCGAGCCGCCGCTCCACCTGCTATAATCCATTCCACGCCGCCCTATCCTATCTTCTCGCCGACGTGAGACCGACCCATGACCGGCGCCTCCCATCCGACCCGGATCGTCGTCCGCCTGTCCGCGCTGCTGGCGCTGGCCGTCGTCGCCGTCGCTGGTTTTTCCGCGGCCCGGGATCTTGCCCCTCCCCCTCAGGCGCCGGACAAATCGGGCCGGCCGACCGAGGACGAAGATCCCGACGCCCGGCCCATCTCTCACCACGTCACTTCCGATGAGCCGGACGACGCCAATCCGAAGACGGTCCCCGCTCCGCGGGCCGTCGATCTCAAGACCGCCGCCCGCGACGCCAAACATTTCGCGGTCCAGACGCTCTTCAATGACCTGGCCGTGCCGCACGATCAGGTCAAGTTCAACATGTACATTTCCGGCGAATACAACAACAAGCCCGTGAACATCGTGCCGATCCCGGACTACATCGACGAGAAACTCGATACGGTCTCCTGGCCGCTGGAGGTGACGCCCTTTCCCGCCACGTCGTGGAAGCCGGGGGATCCGATCAAGGCGCCGCGCAACGCGGTGGATCACATCACGCCCTACGAGGACTTGGCCCTGAACGCGGTCAATGCTTTCCTCAATCAGCACTATGAGAAGTCCACCGATCCGAAAAAGTTCCTGTCGCGTTACGATCAGGATGTGACTGCCGCGCAGGTGTTGACCACCGTGCTGCTCCGACTGCAATCGGCCCGGCAGACCAAAACCCGATCCGGCGCCGCCTGGGACGCGGTCGAGGATGCGCTGAAGCAGAGGCTGCTGGGCGTTCTCCTGGAAGAACTGGACGACCGCGTGCAGGCGCGGCAGTGGGACGACGCCTTCGCCCTGACGAAGGAGCTGGCCGGGACCTACCGCTCGCCTCAGGACCAGACGCGCATCGCCGGCCCGCTGGCCGGCCTGGTCCGCGAGTCGCTGGCGTCGGTGGACGAGCAACAGAGGACTGAGGCCCGGCGGCGGCTGCGTCAGCTGGAGGATCTGTTCCCCAACAGCGCGCTCATTCAGCCCGTCAGCGACGAGCTGCGGAAACAGGCCCAAGCCCTGTTCGAGGCGGCGAAGCAGGAGAACAACAAGGAGCAGCGCGATCAGCTGCTCAACGAGGCCCGCGAGGCGTGG
Organism: uncultured Planctomycetaceae bacterium; assembly: GCA_963771935.1. GTDB lineage: Bacteria > Planctomycetota > Planctomycetia > Gemmatales > Gemmataceae > UBA4732. The sequence goes on from CAVYVK010000004.1 coordinate 105,817, forward strand.
CCTGGGCTGCCGGGGCTACGGTCCTTTGCGATTCAACAGAGCAACCAGCATCCGACGCTGCGGGTGGGCGTGCGGGGGCTGCCGGGGCGTATGTCGCCGGGCCTGGCCTCGACCGACTCCGATTTGAGGGCGGTGGAGCTGCTGTTCGAGAGCCTGGTGAAGCTCGAGCCGGACGGGGTGGGCGGCGCCCGGTGGGCGCCGGGCCTGGCGCTGGGCCGGCCGGGCCTGGTCCCGCGCGGTCGGCGGTTTCAGCTGCCGCCCGACGCCCGCTGGTCCGGCGGCGAGCGCATGACGGCGCACGACGTGGCGGAGACGGTGAACCTGATCAAGGCGGGACGGCTGACCCGTCGGCCGCGGGCCTGGGGCGCCAAGCTCGATCGCATCGATAACATCGCCGATCCCTATCAGGTCAATTTGACGCTGCCGCAGGGATGGCTCGATCCGCTGGCGCTGATGAACTTCAAGGTGCTGCCGCCCGGCGTGGACCCCGACTCGCCTGACTTCGCGGCCAACCCGCACGGCAGCGGCCCCTACGTCTATGCGCCGAACATCCAAACCGACGAGGGCCGGCAGTGCGTGGCCTTCACCGCCAACCCGAATTACGCCGCGCGCCCCGGCAAGGCGGGCTTGCCGCTGATCGACGAGATCCATTTTATCGCCTACAACTTCAAGGATGAAAAGGATTACAAAAACGACCACAAGGACGAGTTGGACGCGGCGCTTCAGGACAGGCCGGGCCGGCTCGACCTGTTGCTGGACTTGAACGCCCGGGAGGCGGCCGTGCTCGCCCGCAACGCCGCCGACCTTCACGTCAAGCTGACCGGCCGCACGGCGCCGAACCGGCGCATCTACTTCCTGGCGGTCAACAACGAGAAGTCGCAGCTGGACAACGCCGCCTTTCGCTGCGCCCTGGCCTACGCGATCAACCGCGACATGCTGCTCGACAAATACTTCCGAGCCTCGCCGGGACAGGATCTCCATACGCCGCTGAACGGCCCCTACCCCGTCGGGTCGTGGGCGGCCAATCCGAAGGAGGTCAAGACGCACGGCGACAAGACCACGTTGGATCCATGCGACGTGGAGCTGGCCAAGGCGAAGTTGCGCGAGTCGGGCGTGCAGGACGCGACCCTCTCACTGAAATATCCCTCCGGCGATCCGCTCGTCGCCGCGGCGATGATCGATCTGGCCAAGCAGGTGAAGGACGCGCTCGGCGTGACGCTGGAGCTGAAGGCCGTCAACCCGAACGAGCTGCGCGACGCCGTGGAGCGGGACCACAACTATTCCCTGGCCTATTACCACTACGACTTCCCCGACGACGTGTACTGGCTCGGGCCGCTGCTCGAAGGCGATCCGAAGGAGAACCTTCTGGGATATAAGGGAGAAAAGGGGCAGCTAAGCTCGATGATCCAGGATCTGAGCCGCCGCCGCGACTTCCCCGAGGTGAGGGACTGGGCGTATCAGATCCATGACAAGTTCCTCAAGGAAGAGATGCCGTTCATCCCGCTGTGGCAGCTCGATCCGCTGGCGGCCGTTCATGCCGACGTGGCGACGCCGTCGTCCGACCCGCCGTTCGACCCGGTGCTGGTGTTCCCGGACGTGGAGCGCTGGGCGCTGAGACGGAAGTAACCCTTCCCTCCTCTCGCCGCTCGCCCGAATCTTGGTAACGTAAGCCTCGACGTTTCCTGCTGTCCCCGTTCCGACGAGGAGGATCACCGATGTTTCGCTGCACGACGGCGGCCCTGCTGGCCGTCCTGGCGTCCGTCTCGTTCGCCGGCGCCGCCGACAAGGCGGAGAAGGTCAAGCACCCGACCGGCACGTGGACGCACACCGTTCAGGACGTCACGGTCACGTTCACGTTCGAGGACGACACGCTGCGGTGTGAGGTGGCGAAGAGCGACGGCACGACGCTGACCAGCGACGCCGCCTACGGCGAAACCGCGGACGGCCTCGTCTTCGGCGTCATCACCAAGGTCGAAAAGAAGGGCACGGACGAAGGCCCGGAAAAGGGCGTGCTGTTCAGCTTCCAGTGCAAGGTGGACAAGGACACGCTGACGGTGAGCGATCTGAACGCCAGCGCGGGCGTTTCCGACACCGGCCGGCAGCTGCTGCAGGGCGAGTACAAGAAGAAATAGTGGATAGTGGATGGTGGTTAGTGGTTAGAAAAGACGAAGGCGAATCGTCCCTCGCGTTCCATCCACTAACCACTGTCTTTTCTAACCACTATCCACCATCCACTAACCACTATTTGTCACGAATCCAACTTCACCTTAACGACCTGCTTCTTGCCGTCGCGCACGACGGTCACGTCGATCGTTTCGCCCTTCTTCTGGGCGGCCATCGCCTCCATGTAGGTCGTGATATTCTTGACCGGCTTGCCGGAGATGTCCACGATTCGGTCGCCGCCCTTGAGGCCGGCCTTCGCCGCCGGGCCGTCCGCGACGAGATCGTCCACCGTCAGCCCGTCGTCGTCGCCCTTGTACGACGGCACGATGCCCAGCTTCGGAGCGTCGCCGCCCGGCCGCAGCGCCGCCACCTTCATCGTCTGGTATTCCGGCCGCTTCTCTTCCGTCGCCAAGTCGGCGATCACGTCCACGCTCAGGTCGGCGATCTTCCGCATCCCTTCCACGTTGATCTTGTCGGCCGTGTCGCTCGGCTTGTGGTAGTCGGGATGGAAGCCGGTCCAAAGGAAGATAACGGGGACCTTCTTCTTGTAGAACGAGAAGTGGTCGCTGTTGGCCGGCAGGGAGTCGGTCTTCATGGTGAGGTCGAAGTCGTAGGGCTTGTTGACCGCGGCGAGCAGGTCGTTGAAGTTCTTGCCGGTGGGCGCGCCCTCGACGAGGAGGTTGTCCTTGTGGCTGGCGTCGCTCGGCCGCAGTCGGCCGACCATGTCCAGGTTGAACATGGCGATGGTTTCCTCCAGCGGAAAGAGCGGATGCTCGCAGTAATACTTGCTGCCCTCCAGGCCCAACTCTTCGCCGCTGAAGGTCATGAAGACGATTCGGCGTCCCTTGCGCTCCGGCATGGCGGCGAACCGGCGCGCCAGTTCCATGACGGTCGTGCTTCCTGAAGCGTTATCGTCGGCGCCGTGATGGATCTCCGGCTTCTTGACGACGCCGAGCCGACTGCCGCCGGCGCCGCCGTAGCCCAGGTGGTCGAGGTGGGCGCCGACGACGACCGTCTCATTGGCCAGCGGCCCCGACCCGTCCAGAACGCCGATCACGTTCTTGAGGGTCACGTCGCCGGCATGGCACTTGACTTCCACGCTCACCGTCCAGCCGGTCAACTCGAGGCTGCGCGGCCGGGCGTCGTGGTCGATGTCCTGTTCGAGGTCGGCCAGGTCGGCGGCGGCGCTGGCGGTGAGCATGGTTTGCAGAACGGAGCGGCGGACTTGCAGGATAGGCACGGTCGCGTCGGATCGCTGCCGGGCGGCCAGGACGGAGTGGAAGGCGAAGTCGAGCAGGTCGTCGCCGGCTTTCGCGTCTTCGGCGTCGTTGACGAAGAGAACGGCGGCCGCCTTGTGTTTCTCGGCGTTGGCGATCTTGCGGGTCAGCGACGCCGACCCCTTGAGCCGGCCGGCCCGCTCCTGGTCGGCGAAGTGCGGCGTATCGCGGAGGACCACGACGACCTTGTCCGTGGCATCGACGTCGGCGTAGTCGTCGTACCTGGCGTCGGCGCTGGAGACGCCGTAGCCGGCGAAGACGACGGGGGCGGTCAGCTTGCCGGAGTGGCTGAGGCCGAGCGGGTTGAACTGGATCCCCTGTTTCAGCTCGATTTCTTGTCCTTTGGATCCCTTGAGCGTGAGATGGGCCGGCTCGTCGAGGACGTTGGCGGGATAGGGGAAAGGCTGGAACCAGGTCCCATCGACGCCGCCGGGTTTGAGGCCGGCTTTCTTGAACTGGTCGGCGACGTAGTCGGCCGCTTTCTGGAGGCCCTGGGTGGTGGGTCCACGGCCTTCGAGCTCGTCGGACGCCAGGTAGAAGACGTCCTTGCGGAGCCGTTCCTCGGAAGCCTGCGCGGCGGCCTCGGCGGTCTTTTCCGCGGCGCGGGCCGGGACGGCGATGACGAGCGCCAGCTCCAGCAGAACAAACGTCGGCCGACGGAGCAGCCAGCGTCGAACGATCATGGCGGGTTCCTCAAGGTAGGAAAGACGGCAGGTTACGTTCCCAGTATGAGCGCCGAAGGGGCGAGAGTAAAGGGAGAAGGAGAGATGCGCGCGGGTAGTGGTACACTTTGGCTAGTCAACCCTCTCCCATGTCCGTGAATGCGGCATGGGAATTGCCTTTTCGCGATTCTTCTCGGCTATCATATCACCAGTCGGGACGGCCGGAGTAGCTACCGGCTGACGCCCGGCGAGCGCGTGCGGCGGTCCCACCCCGCGGCGCTTGCCGGGCTGGCCCGACTGGTGGGACGAAGGATGGCTAGGAACCGTGCGTCTTATGATCCGTGGACACAACAGCCGGAAACAATGCTTGAACTGGAGCGCTGGTATCACGTCTCTGGGGCGAGTCAGCACGAACTGACAATCCGACCGCCAATTCCTCTTGGCCCCGAATGCGCTGTTGCTGTAGATCGACTTCTCGCTTACTCCATGTCTGAATTTGGGGAAATGCTCTCAACCGGCCCCATAAGGCGCATGATCGGGCGCTATGCCAAGGATGCAGGGGCGTCGATAGCGCAGGCGGAAGCGACGGCCTTACAAGAAGCCGCAGACTTTCTAGCTCCGAGCCGGCCTGCGCCGCGACGCACGCGCCGAACGGCGAAGCGTGCGTCGCCGAAAAAAGCGAAAAAACCTGTCAAAAAAGTCCTCAAGCGACCTGTGGAGTTACGTGGCCGCGCGAATCCTCCGGTGGTACGTGGGAGGCAGAAGAATTATCTTCTAACAGCACCGCAATATGACGTAATCGGAGTGTTGCTTACGGCCGGCGAGAAGGGATTGACGAAGGACGAACTGGCCTCGCTGAGCAAGCACGCCGACGCTCGCGGCATTCTCCGCAGGTTGGCGAACAGCGATTCCGACTGGCAAGCGGTAATCAAGTTTCCCGGCAAGCCGGGCGTGCGTTACCGTATCGGCTGACCCACACTAATCCACACTTATCTACACTTCGGTGCGCGACTCATCCGCACATCCACTTCTGATAAAAACGAACCACCGCAAAGGAATCGCTCCCTTTGCGGTGGTTTCTCCCGTTTCACCCAGCCGCCGTTGCCACGGCGGCGCATCCGAGGAGGTGAGTCCGATGGACGCCAGAATATGAGGAACGGGCAAGGATGCCCTTTCCTGTCGGGCCTGCCAGGTTCGGGAGCCAGTGCCTTATACCCACCGCTCGCCGGTTCGATCCGGACAGGTCCACTACGCCCATCCTACAGGCCGCCTCGCTTGCTCGGCAATGTCGGGCGGGCGGCGATCCGCAGTAGTTCCGCCCGCGCCCAAGTGCTGACCTCTTCGCCCCGCGCCGCTGCGGCCCCGTCCAGGGCGGCGCGTTCGGCCGGCGTCAGCCGGATACGCAGGACGTTGACCCTCGCTTCGCCCTCTGGTTTTTTCGGCCTTCCCGCCATGCGTTCACCGCCTTCCGCCGTCGAAAAATTGCGACCTACTGACCTACGATTATCGTAATGTTGTGGCTACAATTTTTCAAGCGTCGGGAGCGGTTCCCGGCTGAAAAAGAAAACTCCCGTGGTTGCTGAAACAACCACGGGAGCAGAACACACCCGGCGGGTAAGCGCCAGAATGCGGCCTAGAGAACCTCATTCTAGCGACTCGCCGGACCTTCCGAAAGGAAAAGTCCGTGGCGAACGTCCTTTCTCCGTGGGACCGAATCGCGGTCCTCAACATGCTTGTCGAGGGAGCCTCCCTCCGATCCATCACTCGCCTTACCGGCGTCCACCGCGCCACCACGGCGAAGCTGATGCTCCGCGTCGGCGAGCGGTTGCGCGAGTTCATGGATCGGCGGATGCGAAATCTGGAGTTACAGCATATTCAGTGTGACGAAATTTGGACTTTCGTACTGAAAAAGCAGGCCCATATGGAAGCGCCGGAGTCGTGGGACGAGTCCATCGGCGACCAGTTCCTTTTCGTCGCCCTGGACGAAGAAACGAAGCTCGTCCCGTCCTTCGTCATCGGCAAGCGGACCCTACAGACGACGGAGCGGTTCATCAGCGACCTCGCAAGCCGTCTTGTGCTGGTAGAGCCGTTCCAGCGCGGCCCACGTCCGCAGCTTTCGACGGACGGCTGGCGCAGCTACCGGCCCTGCATCGAAGCGTCTTTCGGCGAGCGGGTTGACTACGGCGTCCTGATAAAGACGTACCGCGAGAGCCAGCAGCCCGGCCGCTACGGGCCGCCGGAGCTGACGGACACGGAGCGGCGCGTCATAGCGGGCGACATAAGCCCGATGGAGATATGCACAAGCCATGTAGAGAGACACAATCTATCCATCAGGACGTTTTTACGCAGGTTCACGCGGCTGGCGCTTGGGTTCTCAAAGAAGCTGGAATGCCTACAGGCGGCCGTGTGCCTGTACGTCGCCCATTACAACTTTTGCCGTCCGCATGGTAGCTTATTGGGCACGCCAGCGATGGCGGCGAAGATTGCTGGGCATCCGTGGTCGTGGGAGGAATTGCTACAAGAAGCGGATTAAGGCGAGTGGAAAAGAGACGGGCGGCTTGCAAGCCGCCCGTCTTTGTCTTTGTCGTCCAGCCAACGCATAGAATATCCGCACGCGGGACACCGGGAGTAGCTACCCGGTCGGTTCGTCCGCAGCGTCGTGACACCTCTGCACGGCGTCGCGGACGAACAAGCCCGCCACAGAGGCAAGCGATGGTAGAAATCCTGCGCGCGCTTTGGAAGCACGCGGTTGAATTAGTCACCGGAACGGCCTCCTTTATCCTCTTGCTAGTCGGCTTGCTCATGAGCGATCCCACTACTTCAAAAGCCAGCTGGATCGGAGCGTATCTCTCCGGCCTGGTCGCCGCCGTCTCCGTGCTTTGGAAGGAGCGGCGCGTTAGCGTTACTCAATTCGGGCGGCTGGCTCTCAAGCGCGTCCGGGGAAAAGGCGAAGAACTGCTGAGCGTCTATAACTCATTTGGGAACCGACCGGACCCAGGCGTGTTTGACATCTGCCTCAAGCTAATCAGATGGCGACAGGAGTGCGAGTGCGTCATCAAAAAGGAATGCCCGCGCCTATGGGTACATTTCGCCGATTTAACCGCTCATCGCGATAGCGCAATCGAAGCGTTGACGCAACTTTGGATAAAACGGATTGATGAGGCGATTGAGGCGCTGGACCGCTGACCCATCCACTCCCGCTTATTAGATGCTTTCGCATGACGGTATGCTGATGCGTGGGCGGGTTTTTTCAAAGTGTGCCACTACCTGCGCGGGTTGGGTTTGACTGAATCGAAGCGGGACCTACAATAACAGATGAGGCCCGGCCAGGGACGGCGGGGCTTACGGAACGAAAGAGAGGTGTGCCATGTGGTCCCCCGGACCCGAACACCCCTTGCGCCGACTGTTCGCCGGACTGACCGAACAAACCTTCCTGACGACGCTGGGGTTGGCCGATCCCCCCTTGACCGACTACCTGTCCGAATTGCTCTCGCGTTTCCTCCACATCGACGCCATCTACCGGCTCCGCAACACCGCCGGCCGACGGCTCGAAGAGGTCGCCGAGATGATGATCGAGGCCGAGGCGATGCCGCCGGAAGGCCGCACCCGCCGCGAAGTCCACCGACACATCGGCGACTTCACCCTGTTCTGGACCGGCGTCTACCCCGAAGCGCTCCAGCGCCTCCGCTCGGTGATGACCCGCGATCACTTCATCGACTATTGCGAACAGGGCAAACGGTCCTACTACATCGCCAGCACGTTCGAGGACGCCCCCTACCGTGACGTGGCCCCGGTGTTGCGGCGGCTCAGCGACGAGTTCGAGCTGTGCGCCTACGGACTCCGCCAGGTCCGCCGCGAGTGGGAACAGCGACGCGGTCAAGATGACAAGATGACAAGATGACCGGACGCCGCCGGTCGTCTCACCCCTCACATCTTGTCATCTTGTCACTCCTCGGACGGAGGCGTGAAGTCCGCGATGTACAGCTGCGACGGCTGATTGCCGTCGCGCGTCGAGGTCCACATCAGCTTCTTGCCGTCCGGGCTGAACACCGGCAGCACGTCCGCCCCCGGCGCATACGTCAGCCGCACCTTCTTGCCGGTGTCGATGTTCATCCAGTACAGATCGTAATTGGGCCGCATTCCCGTGCCGTGGTCGGCGGCGCAGTAGACGATGTGCTTGCCGTCCTTGTACCAGTACGGCGCCCAGCAGTTCCAGTTCGGCTCGTCGGTCAGCGCCCGGTCGCCGGTCCCGTCCACGTTGATGACGTGCAGCTGAAGGAGGCCTTTTTCCTTGCGGTCGCTGCGGAAGATGACGCGCTTGCCGTCGGGCGAGAAAAACGGGCCGCCGTTGTAGCAGTGCGGGGCGTCGGTGAGTTTGCGGACGTTGCCGCCGTCGGCGTCCATGATGTAGATTTCGAGGCTGTCGGCCGCGTCGCGGTTGGACGTGAAGACGATCTGCTTGCCGTCCGGCGAATAGCTGCCCTCGGCGTTGTAGCCCTTGGCGTGGGTGAGCGGCTTGAGGTCCGTCCCGTCGGGGTTGGCCTCGAAAATGGTCATGTAGGGGTCGAAGTCCCACTTGTAAGGGCGGCGCTTGCCGGTCTTGGCCTCCTCCTTGCGGAGCTGATACTCCTCCTCGTAGTGCTTTTTGGCGTCCGGGTCGAGATGGGAGCTGGCGAAGATGATCTTCTTGCCGTCGGGCCGGAAGAAGCTGCACGTCGTCTTGCCGACGCCGGGGCTGACGCGGTAGGCCCGGCCGGAATTCAGGCTCATGGTGAAGATCTGGTAGAACGGATTGCCGGAGTCCTTCTCCTCGGCCTGGAAGATGATCGTCTTGCCGTCGGGCGAAAAATAGCCCTCGCCGGCGCGGGCGTAATCCCTGGTGACCTGGGTGATGTTTTTGAGATACGGCGACTCGGCCTTCTCCCAGTCGTCCGGTTCGGCGGCGACGACGGCGAGGGAGGCGAGCAGAACGGCAAGCATCGGCGGCTCCTTGACGATCGAACTCTTGATTGCGGCGGGCGTTTCCGGGACCATTATACAGGATCGCCTCCGCATCATACTTTTAAGGGGTTCCTCTACCAGCCCGAAGCGCAAGCGAGGGGTTGGATGGAACCCCGCGCTCGCGCTTCGGGCTGGTAGGAGACAAAACCGATGGACGACATCCGATCTTTCCTGAGTCCGCTGACCGACTGGATGCCGCCGGACGTGCGCGGACTGCTGGACGTGGAGGCATGGTGGCTGATTGAGTTCACGGCCGCCCTGGTCTTGCTGCTGCTGCTGGGTCTGCTGGCGCGGGCGCTGTGGCGGCGGCTGTTCGGCCGGAAGCGGCCGCGGCAGGAGTGGGACCGCAACCTCCGTGTGCTGTTGGACGAGTGCCCACTGCCTGTGCGGCCGCCGGGCTTGCAATGGCTCTACATCTACCACGTGCCGGTGCGGCTGCGGCTGGTGGTCCTGGCGCCGCCCGGAAAGGACGCCGAGGTGGACGCGCTGGCCGTCGAGAAGCTGCTCGACGCGATCCTGCCCGGCCTGGGCGGCGTCGCCGCCAACGACCGGCCGAAAATCCGCGTTTGGCCCAGACAGCTCAGCCAGCAGGGGTTCACCGCCTCGTTCCACCGCTGCACGATCAAGAGCGAACCGGAAGGCGCGGTCTCGCGCTGGGTGCTGGTCACGGGCCGGGCGATGCTGGGCAAACAGCCCGTGCTGCTGGGCCTGGGCCTGTGGGCGAACGAGCCGAACACTATCGGCCGGCTGACGCTGGAGCCGCATCAGTGGCTCGACGTGCTGCGTCTGCGGACGCCGGAGTCGTGAGTCGGCCGCGGGCGCCGGAACCCCTGTACACGACCTTTTCATGCAACGAGCCAGGAATTCTGCTTGCGAAGGCCGCGCCAATCTGCTGCAATGCGGCCTGTGGTACGGATGGGCCCCATCGACCCGCATCCTGTTATCCTTCAAGGAGGACCGTTGATGTCTCGCACCGTCTCGTCGCCCCAGAGCAAGACCCCGGTTTCGCCCCCGGCCAAGGCGCCGATGTCCGCCGCGACTGGCCACTCCATCCCCCAGGAGAAGATCGCCCAGCGGGCCTACGAGAAGTGGATGAAGCGCGGCTGCACCCACGGCTGCGACATGCAGGACTGGAAGGAAGCCGAAGCCGAACTCCAGGCGGAGGCCGGCCATTCTTCCCGGCAAGGGGGCGCGCCCTCGCATCGCTGAACCCACCGGATCGCCCGTTTTCCGGATCGACCCCCTCCGGGCTGAACGAGGAACGATGAACGATGAATAATGAATCAAAGACCCGCTTCATTCGTCGTTCCTCCTTCATCATTCCTCGTTCAGCCCGGAGGGCGTTTCGTCGCCGCCGATGACGCTCCGCTTCACGCCGCCGCCGCGTACCCTTTCGCCGCTCAGCCGGCTCGATCCGCGCTGGAAACTGGCCGCGCTCACCCTCGCCGCCGTCGTCGTCGCCGTGATCCACACGCCGGCCGCCGCCGCCGCCGCGCTGGCCGGCGCCGCCGCGCTGGCCGTCCTGGGCCGCCTGCCGCCGCGCTGGTGGGCGACGCGCGTCGTCCCGGCCGTCCTGTTCGTCGCCGTCTTCGCCCTGCCGCCGATCTTCTTCGGCCGCGGGGCCGACGTCGCCCTGGTCCTGATCTGCAAGGCGGCCGCCCTGGTGACGCTGGCCCTGGTTCTGCTGGCCACGGCCCCGCTCGACGCCACCCTCAAGGCCGCTCACGCCCTGCGCGCCCCGGCCTGCTGGTTCAGCTGACGCTGCTGAGCTATCGCTACCTGTTTCTGCTGGCGGACGAGCTGGGACGGTTGCGGATCGCCCTGCGCCTGCGCGGCTACCGCAACCGGGCCAACCTCCACAGCTACCGCACCATCGGGGCCGTGACGGGCGCGTTGCTGGTGCGCGGCTGGGAGCGGGGCGAACGCGTCGGCCAGGCCATGCGCTGCCGCGGCTTCGACGGCCGCTTCCGCTCGCTGTCCGATTTCCACACCACCGTCGCCGACGTGCTGGCGTTCGTCGTCATCGTCGCGGCGGCGGCAGGGATCGGTGTGCTGGATTGGTTCTTTTAACATCGGGCGACGCTGGAAAGGCCTATCGTGTCCGCGGATCCCGCCATCCAGGTGCATGAATTGACCTACGCCTACCCACGGGGGCCGATCGCCCTGGACGGCGTCTCCTTCGAGGTCGCGTCCGGCGAGAGCGTCGGCCTGATCGGCCCCAATGGCGCGGGCAAAACGAGTCTGTTTCTGTGCCTGGCCGGCGTGATCGCGCCGCAAGCGCGGGCGCTGCGGGTCGGCGGCCTCGATCCGCGCGACCCGGCCCAACGGCGCCGGCTGCCGTCCTGCGTCGGCGTCGTCTTCCAGAACAGCGACGACCAGCTCTTCAACGCGACGGTGTTCGACGACGTGGCCTTCGGGCCGCTCAACCTCGGCTTACCGCCGGACGAGGTGCGGCGCCGGACGGCGGAGGCGCTGGCGGCGGTGGCCCTGACCGGCCTGGAGGAACGGCCGCCGTTCCACCTGTCCGGCGGCGAGAAGCGGCGCGTGGCCCTGGCCGGCGTGCTGGCGATGCGGCCGCAGGTGCTGCTCCTGGACGAGCCGTCGCTGCACCTCGACCCGCGCGGCCGGCGCGAGTTCATCCGCCTCATCAACGGCTTGCCCGGCACGAAGGTGATGGCGTCGCACGACCTGGAGCTGATCCTGCAAACCTGTCCCCGCGCTGCTGCTGGAAAGCGGCCGACTCATCGCCGACGGATCAGCGCGCACGCTGCTGGCGGACGTGGACCTCATGGAGAAGCACGGTCTGGAGGCGCCGTACAGTCTGCGAGGCGCCAAAACCAGCGAATCGGTCGATCCCGCAATCTGAGAGGATCGGGTTTCCCTCCTCTTCGGGGGCGCAATTCGTATAAAGCAATCGTCCGGCGTCGGCCTCCTTTATCCGAGAGATTTCACCGTGAAAACTCCTTCTCCCATCCGCATCGGCGCCACCCTGTTCTGCGCCGGCGTCGCGCTGGTCGTTCTCCTGGGGCCGTTCGCGCCCAAGAGCGGCGCCCTTGCCTCCGACGAGCGGCCGGCCGTCCCGGCCCGCGCGGAGAAGCGCTTCTTCATCGTGGCGCCGGATCGTTTTCACGACGCCCTCAAGGAATACGTCGCTCACAAGAAGAAGCTGCGGCCGACCGAGCTGATTTCACTGGAAGACGTGCTGAAATCCACCGACGGCGTGGACGATCCCGAACGGCTGAAGCGGTTCCTGTACGACGCCTGGAAGAAGCGCTCGCTCGGTTACGTGCTGCTGGTCGGCGACGTGGACGTCATGCCGGTGCGCTACATGGTGCTGGACCGCAACACGCCGGCCGCGTTCGACTACGCCTTCTACCCGTCGGACCTCTATTATGCGGATCTCGCCAAGCAGGACGGCGGGTTCGACGACTGGAACGCCCGCAAGGACGGCTTCCACGCCGGCTACTTCGGCGAGGTGCGCGGCGAACACAACAAAAAGGACCCCATCAATTATGACGAGGTAGACTATCGGCCGGAGATCGCCGTCGGCCGCTGGCCGGTCAGCACGGTGGACGAGGTCAAGATTCTCGCCGCCAAATCGACGGCCTACGAGGACGCGGTGCGCGACGGCACACACCCCGGACTTCGGAAAGCGGGGCTGTTCCACGTCGGCGGCTGGGTGGACGCCCGGCGACGGATGGACGGCCTGGCCAAAAAGATGCCCGACGGCTGGAAGATGGACCCCTATTTCTTCGACGCCGGCGACGGACTTTTTTCGACGCCGCCGCCGGACAAGAAGCGGCTGCTGACCGCGCTGAACCAGGGGGAAGCGCTGGTCGTCCACGTCGGCCACGGCAGCGAGAACACCTGGGAGGGCTGCTTCTCCGTGAACGATCTGGGCAAGGTCAAGAACGCGGATCGCCTGCCGGTGATGTTCTCCGCGGGGTGCAGCACGGCGTACTTTGCTCCCCTGCCGCCCTACGGCGCCTACGTGGATGTCAATGGCAAGGAACACAAGGGGACGGATGCTGGCGAGGTGTTCTCGGCGCCGCCGCCCCCGCCCTCCCCGTACCAGAAGGGAAAATACAATCCGACCGGCCTGGCCGAACATCTGCTGCGGGATGGGCCGAACGGGGCGGTCGTCTACATCGGCTGCGACACCGGCAGCCAGCCGTGCGCTCTGACGCTGCTGGACGGCTTCCTGGCCGCCCTGCGCGAATCGGATCGGCCGGTGGTTGGCGACTGCTGGGCCGAGGCCGTCCGCACCTATTACGAAAAAGAGAATCTCGCAAATCTGAAACCGAACGACGACTGGTATCCGCCGAGCATCTTCTTCCAGGCGATGAAGTATATGTACTTCGGCGATCCGACTTTGCCGTTTGCGGCGCCGGCAGTTGGTGAGAAGTAAATTACGTCTACCGATCCTGGCGAGCGGGGGGCGTCAGCCCCCTGATTCGGTATGGCATCGCTGACAGGATGCGGAATCAGGGGGCTGACGCCCCCCGCTCGCCAGGGTTCCGACGGACCTAAACCGCTGCTCCCGGAGTTTTCATGGCGTTTGTGGATCGAGTGACCCTGTTCGTGAAGGGCGGCGACGGCGGCGACGGCTGCTGCAGTTTCCGGCGCGAGAAGTACGTCCCGCGCGGCGGACCCGACGGCGGCGACGGCGGCGACGGCGGCGACGTGATCGTCCGCGCCACGCCCGACGCCGACAGCCTGGCCGACATCGTCAACCGCAAGCACTGGCGCGCCGACGACGGCGGACGCGGCGGTTCGGACAAGTGCCACGGCAAACGCGCCGACGATCTCGTCATCCTCGTCCCGCCCGGCACGCTCATCCTCGACCGCGACCGCCGGAACGTGCTGCGCGACCTGACCGCGCCCGGCCAGGAAGTCGTGATCGCGCGGGGAGGCCGCGGCGGTCGCGGCAATCGGGCCTTCGTTTCGCCCACCAACCGGGCGCCGCGCCAGACGCAGCCCGGCACGCCCGGCGAAGAGCGCTGGATCGTCCTAGAACTGAAAGTGATCGCCGACGCCGGCCTGGTCGGTCTGCCCAACGCGGGCAAATCCACGCTGCTAAGTCGGCTGTCGCACGCCCAACCGGAGATCGCCGACTACCCCTTCACGACCAAGCGGCCCAACCTCGGCCTGGTGACGATCGGCGGCGAACGGGCCTTCGTCCTGGCCGACTTGCCCGGCCTGATCGAGGGGGCGCACCACGGCGTCGGCCTGGGCCATGAGTTCCTGCGCCACGTCGAGCGGACGCGCGTTCTCGTCCATCTGGTGGAACCGCTGCCGCCGGACGGCAGCGATCCCGTGCAGAACTACCGGACCATCCGGCGCGAGCTGGAACTGTACCGGCCGGAGCTGGCGGTCAAGCCGGAAGTGGTCGCGGTGAGCAAGGCGGAACTGACCGGGGCCGCGAACGTGCGTCAACGAATGGAGCGCGACCTGGGCCGCGAGGTGCTGGCCATTTCCGCCGTCACCGGAGAGGGATTGTCGCAGCTGGTGCGCGGCGTGGTCGAGCGCCTGGCCGGGGCGGAGGCGCCCTCATGACCGTCCATCTCGTGGCCGACGTCGGCAATAGCCGCATCAAATGGGGTGTGTGCGCCCGCGTGGAGGACGAGCCGGCCATCGTCGGACGCACGGCCCTCGGCGACGACGCGGCGGAGTGGCACGAACAGTTGGCCCGCTGTAAGGAGAAATTTCCCCTCTTGAAAGAGGACGGTGTGCTGACGTGGGCGGTGGCCGGCGTCCATCCCGAACGTTGCGGCCGCCTGCGCGACTGGATCGCCGCCCGCGGCGATCGGGTCGTGAGGATCGACCGTTACGACCAGCTGCCCCTGACGGTCGGCGTGGATGAGCCGGAGCGGGTCGGCCTGGACCGCCTGCTGAACGCCGTGGCGGCGAATCGGGAGTTGCCCTCACGTCGGCCGGCCGTCCTCGTGGACGTCGGCTCGGCGGTCACCGTCGATTATCTGGATGAGCAACACGTCTTCCGCGGCGGGGCCATCTTCCCCGGCGTCCGCTTGATGACGAAGGCGCTGCACGATTACACGGCCCTGCTGCCGCAGGTGGAAGTGGGTCCACCGGCGCCGGCGTTGCCGGGAAGGTCCACGGTCCCGGCGATACAGGCCGGCGTCTTCTGGACGGTGCTGGGCGGCATTGAAATGATCGCACGGCGCCTGCGTCTGGCGGGCGCGCGGCTGCCGCACATTTACCTGACCGGCGGCGACGCGGAGTGGATCGTCGAGGCGCTCGCCGAGAAGGGCCGCTGCCCTGGCTGGCCGACTACAACAAGACGCTGTGGCCGGGGCAGACGCTGCAAGGCATTCTCTTGAGCGCTGAGGAACGGGCGATGTAACCTTCGTGGGTCGTTATAGGTCTTATATATCCTCTGCGTCCGGTCGCCGAACGAGTGCAGTAGTTTGTTCTGGGGGTCCGCCCCGGGTTCCCTCGTTCCCAAGCTCTGCTTGGGAACGAGAGGGACCAGAGCAGCGAGAGGAGCGCCGACCCCTAGAAAAATCCACTGCACCCTCACCGAAATAATCCGCTTTTTTTGACTTGACAGTTTCTCCTCCAGACGTTTTACTCTCTGTGGGGGAAATCTCGCAGCGTGGTCGATGCCAACGATGCCGTGTCAGACCGCCCTCTCCCGCCCGCTTGACGCGATGCTTCTCGTTTTCATCCCCGCCGCTCCTGAATTCGCCTTCCGTGGATGCGCTGACTCGCGCTAACGGCGTGTCCATTGCGCCTGGCCCTCGCTCTCTCCCAACGCCCTCCGAAACAGACGCCCTGTTGCCCCAGGCCCCGGCCTGGAGCGCGGGGAGCCTATGGATCTTGCGTTGCCCGGTTCGAAGCGGGCGGGATGGGGCGGCCAGCGCCCACACGGAAGTTGGCCGCCCCGTCCGCCGTCTTTTCCGGCCTTGAGCCAGCGCGAGCGGCGGCGGAAATTTCGCGCCGCCGGGATTCAGATGATAGGTCCGGGCCGGTGGTTCGTCGTATAGCAGGCCGGGATTTTTGATGCGAATCAACCCGGCGAGACATATACTGAGAGGTGAGGGTTGCGGCTTCACTGGCCGCAGTCGAGAACACTCAGGAGTCCCAACGATGACCTTGTGGATGCGGCGGACGGCGGTCGTGGCCTTGACGGCCGCTCTGTGCGGCGGCAGCGTCCTCGCGGCCGATGTCGAGAACCAAGCCACTCCGGCCTTCGGCGTGCTCTCGTCGGCCGCGCCCGACGCCGTCAAGGCCACGGCCCTCGACTGGCTCAAGTCGGTCGGCAAGACCGACGACGCCTCGATCAAAAACTTCAACTCCATCTGGTCCACGGATCGACCCGTCCTCGACAAGCTCAGCGACACCTTCACCCTGGGCAACGCCGACGCCGGCAAGCTCCTGGCCGACGCCCACAACATGGACGCCGCCGCCGCTCAAGAGGCGCCGGCCCTCGTCTCCGACGCCAAGCAAAGTCCGTTCTTCCGCGCCAACTTCGCCCTGGTCTACGCCAAGGCTCTCTCGGAACGCCATGTGTACGAGCAGGTCCTCGACACCCTCAAGAACGTCAAGGCCGAGCAGACCGTCGATCCGGCCACGTTCTTTTTCACCAAGGCCGTCGCCGAACACGCCCTCATCATGAAGGACCCGGCCCTGGAGTCGATCGACCACTTGCTGGCCGACGTTTCCGACGCCCCGCGCCGCTACCGCACGGTCGGCGCCCTGATGGTCTTCGACATGATGAACTGGAAGGACGGCGGTCAGGACATCGCCTCACGGCTCGACCCGCTGACCCGCAAGATGAAGGCCGTCAAGGACCGCCTCGACCTCGAGCGCGGCGGCGAGAAGACCCAGAAGATGGAAAAAGAGATCGTTTTCCGCCTTGACGAAGTCATCAAGGAACTGGAGAACCAGCAGAAGAACGGCGGCAAGGGCGGCGGCAACAACGGCAACTGCCCCCCCGGCGGCGACAAGGACGGCCAGGATCAGCCGAACGCCAACACATCCACCAGCCCGGCCAAGGACGATTATCTCACGAACACCAAGGGCAAGGGCGTCATCGACATCAAGAAGATGCAGGAAAACGCCTCCCACTGGGGCGACAAGAACCCCAAGGAGCGGGCCGACGCCATGAGCGACATGACCAAGGATCTGCCGCCCGACCTGCGCGACACGGTCGAACGGTTCTTCAAGGAACTGTCGGCCCGTCTCGACGACGGCGATGACAAGTAAATTCGCTTCCGACGGGCCGGGCGTGAATGTCACGCCCGGCCCGTCGTCTAATGACACGGCCGGCCTTCGATGGGCCGGCCGGTTTGCGTTTGCGTGGTTCGCCCGGAGTCTTTCTCGATTCAAGAGGAAATCGGCATGAAGTTGATCCGTTTCGCCGCCGCCCTGGTTTCGGTCGTCGCCCTGGCCGCCGTGGCCGTCGCCGCCGAGTCGCTCGTTTCCGGCCCGCAGGTGGACGGCAAGGTCCCCGGCCCCTTCGAGCCGTACAACGTCACGGGCGAGGCGGCCGGCACGAAGAACTGCCTGGTCTGCCAGAACGGCGAAAACCCCGTGGTGATGATCTTCGCCCACGAAGTCACCCCGGAGCTGACCCGGCTGCTCAAGCGCGTCGATCAGATCACCGGCAAGCACAAGGACGCCGACATGGGCAGCTTCGTGGTCTTCGTCAGCAAGGACCAGGGCCTGGAAAGCCAGCTCAAAGACATGGCCCGCGACCAGGAGCTGAAGAACATCGTCCTGGCCATCTGGAACGACGCCGACCAGCCGGCCGGCCCGAAGAAGTATCACGTCAACCCGGACGCCGACGTGACCGTGGTCCTCTACACCGACCTGAACGTCAAGGCGAACCACGCCTTCCGCAAGAGCGATTTGTCGGACAAGGACATCGACGGCATCGCCGGCGAGGTGTCCAAGATCCTGCCGAGGTGAGCGGCCGGTTAGCGGCGACCCGAAGGGGAGCGCGGGGGCGACGCGCTCCCCTTCGGGTCGCCGCTAAACGAATTTTCAGTGTTCCAGGATCGTCTTCAGGTTATTGATCGCCAGCCATGCGCCTTCAGGGAGGGTATGTAGCGGGTCCGGTCCCGCACGTCGCCGATGAAGGCCGCCACCTTCTCAGGCGGGGCGTCGATGTGCGTCGTCACGTCTTGCGTCTGCTTCGCCATGTCGTCCTCCTTTCAGGGCCGTTTCATTCTATGCCGCCCGAACGACGCCGGGAAATGATTTCTCTGTTTGCGGACCTCAAAAGCCGGTCGTCTGGTCATAGCGGCCCTTGCTCCGCGCCCGCCGTTCGGCCCAGCGGAAGACGACCTGGGCCGCGGCCGCCAGGACCGCCGTTCCCGCGATCAGGGCCAGCGCCAGCGACGGGTGGTCCCATCCGGGCATCTGCACGCCGCCGTTCCTCCCCAGCAGCGACCGCCGCACCCCCTCCATCCAGTACGTCGTGGGCAAAGCCAGCGACACCGACTGAAGCCAGCCCGGCAGCACCGCGATCGGAAACACCGCTCCGCTCAGCAGGTACAGAGCGCTGCCGACGCCCTCGCTGAGGAAATAGCCGTGCCGCGCCATGTTCAGCACCACGCCGCCGAGGATCATCCCCACCGACAGCAGCATGGCCAGGCCGACGACGAAGTACAGCGCGAGCCAGGCCCATTCCACCCGGCCCCAATCGATGGCCTGGCGCAGGCCGAGCGGCAGCGCCAGGCCAGCGGCGATCGTCAGCACGGCGCCGAGCATCCCCTGCGCCCCTGGGCCAGGCCGCGGCCGATCAGGTAGCTTTGGAGGCCGATTGGACTGACGCGGATGTACTTGAGCATTCCGTAGTTTTCGCGGTCGGTCACCACGGCCGCGCTCATGCCGAAGCCGACCGAGCCGACCAGCATGTACACGGCGTTGCCGACATATGAAAACGGCAGCAGGCTGGTTTGGCCGGCCGCGAAATACATGAACACGATCAGCAGCGACCCGGCCAGCGGCTTGGCCACGACGTATATGGCGAAAAGCCACGGGTCCGTCCAGTTGCTCTCGATCTGCCAGCCCAGCCACATCGACCAGCGGAGGGCGCGGAGGGTGTTGTGCATACCGTTCTCCGTCCGTCCTTGCCGTTTAGCCGCGACCTGACAGGGGAGCGCGGGTAGGAGCGCTCCCTCCGGGTCGCGGCTAAACGAGAGGGGTTATTGCCCCTTCAGCGACAGCGTCCCCGTCTGATGCGCCCGCTTCTCCAGCACCGCCAGCAGCCACCGCGCCAGCGCGATGAACAACACGACCTGCACCGCCAGCACGGCGATCTCCCAGGACCACGGCATGAGCGGCTGCACCATCTCCAGGGGAAACGGCGGCGTCGGAAAGAGCAGCTGGCGCAGCGCGTCCATGCCGAACGTCATCGGGATCAGGCCGGCCACGAGCGCCACGGCGTAGCCCAGCGTCCGCACCGGGTAGTTGAGGCCGGAAAAAAGGTAAACCGGCTCCTGAAAGAGGGCAACGACGTGCCAGGCCTCGCGGCCCCAGAGCAGGAAGGCCGACGCGAAACCCATGCCCAGGCCGTACAGGGCCAGGAGCGTCAGCGCCGTGACGGCCGCCAGCGCGAGCCAACTCGTCGGCTGGAAGGCGACGCCGAACAACAGCACGCCGGCCAGCAGGATCACCACGGCCCGCGTCGTCGTCATGACCATGCCGCCGAGGGCCATACCGGCCAGCACGGCCGTCATCGGCGCGGGGGCCATGATGTACAGCTCCAGATGGCCGGAGTCGCGCTCCCAGTAGAACTGCGCCCCCATCGCCCCCAGGACGTTCAGCCAAAAGGCCGTCATCGCCATGCCGAGGAAGACGAGGGCGACGTAATCCAGCGCCTCCATGCCGCGGTAGACGAAGGCGTAGGCCGACGCCGACAGCACCGGCAGCACCGTCTCTTGGATCACCCACGTCGGCTCGCGCCACAGGCCGATGATGCGTGGGTAGGCCCGCGCCAGCATCGTCCGCAAGAAGAGGGACGCCGCATTCATGTCACCCCGCTTAAATGGACGGGCTGGCCGATACGAATGAACTAGGGGCGCTCGTCCCTTTTTGTAGCCGGTTGCGCGGCCCTTCGCCACCGCGGGCCGTCCCGTCGGTGGGAGCGCCCCTTGACCGGCAGGGCGCGGCCCCGAAGATGGTAAGGGGGGCCGGCGAAGACGCCAGCGGTCGTTCCTCGGAGCATCCTGTGCATTCCCGCCTTCGGTTGATCGGGTTGGCCTGTCTGCGGGCGGCCGTCGTCGCGGCCGTCGCCGTCGTGCTGGCGGAAGTGCTGGGCGCGGCGGCCCTCGATCCCGACGGCGTCCGGCGGGCCGTCCTGCTGACCGGCGTCGGCGCCGCCGTCGGCTGCGCCGCGGCCGGACTTCAGCTCCACCCGCGCCGCAGCCTCGGTCTCATCCCGATCGCCGCGACCGGATGGACCGTCCTGCTGGTCAGCGCGGCCTTTTCCTCTTTCGTGGGATGGTCGCCAGTATTTTGGGTCATCCTCGGCCTTTTCGCCGGCTTGTCGGTGCTTGCCCTGCGTGCCGCCGTTCAGGCGGCGGTCCCGCGCCGCCTTCCGGCCATGCCCCTGGACGTGGTCGGCGCCGGCCTGATGCTGCTGCTCCCGTGGGCCGCGATCGCAATCGGACTCGCCGTCTCGGCCGCCGTTCTCGGCGCGACCGCCATCGTTGCGTGGGCGCTGCTGTTCGTCCCGATGCTGGAATTGCTTGTCGAAATCCTCGTCTGGCCAATGTACGACGTCCGGGTGCATGGCCCCGGCGCCGGCCGAACGCCCCGGCGCGGGCCGCTGCTGATCGTCGCCAATCACTCCTCCTATGCCGACCCGTTTTGGCTGTGCATGATCGTCCCGCGCCAGGCCACGCCCATGATGACCAGCGTGTTTTACGACCTGCCGGTCATCCACTGGCTGATGGCGCATCTGGTCCACGCCATCCGCGTACAGGCGTCGGCCTTCCGCCGGGAGGCGCCGGAGTTGCAAGAGGCCGTCCGCGTTCTGCGGCAGGGCGGCTGCGTGCTGCTCTTCCCGGAGGGGGCGCTGCGGCGGCGCGAAGACCAGCCGCTGATGCCGTTCGGGCAGGGCGCCTGGCACATCCTGAAAGAGCTGCCGCAAACGCCCGTCGTCGTCTGCTGGATCGAAGGCGGCTGGGGCAGCTGGGCCTCCTACCGCGGCGGCCCGCCGATGAAAAACAAGCGCCTCGATTTTCGACGGCGCATTGATATTTTCGTGGACGAAGCGCGGCCGCTCGACGCCGCTGTCCTGGCCGACCATCATGCCACGCGCGCCGATCTGCGGCGCGCCTGCCTGGAATGCCGCTGCCGGCTTGGTCTGCCGACGCCCGATGAACCGGAACCGAGAAAGGAGGCGCCGCATGAAGACGAGAAGGTTGCGCCCGGAATCAATACTCAGCAAATCAATCCGTGAACATGCGCTCCGCAGCCGAATCGGATAAGATGGGGGCAGGGCGGAGCCTTTGGGACGCGGAGAAACGGGACTGCGATGCACGCCATCCTAGCGTCAATTGGCACCGACGGCGACGTAATTCCCTACGTAGGGTTGGGGGCGCGGTGCGCGCTCGCGGCCACCGCGTAACCCTGGCCGCCAACGAGAACTTCCGGGGACTGGCCGCGGAACACGGTCTTGACTTCCGTCCGCTGGTGACGGACGAGGAAACGCGGGCGCTGTTCGGCAATCCCGGCTTCTGGGATCCCCTTCGGGGAACGTGGATCGCCGCACGCTGGGGAGCGCGCCTGATCGCTCGTCAGTACGAGGAGCTGGCGGAGCTGGCGTCCGATCGGGACGCCGTGCTGGCGGCGGTGCCGGCGCTGTTCGCCGCCCGCCTGGTCCAGGAGAAGCTGGCGCGGCCGCTGGTCAGCGTCATCCTCCAACCGTGGATGATCCCCAGCGCGATCAGCCCGCCGGCCATGCCGGGCGGCCTCTCCCTGCCGCCGGGGACGCCTTTGCCCATCGCCGATCTGTACTGGATGCTTTTCGACCTGGCAGGCGCCGTGCTGGCGGGGGGCCGTCTCAACCGGCTGCGGGCCTCGCTCGGTCTGAAGCCGGTGCGCCGCATGTTCCGGTGGTGGTACTCGCCGCAGCGCGTTCTCGGCCTGTTTCCCGACTGGTACGGCCAGCCCGCGGCCGACTGGCCGGTGCAGATGCGGCTGACCGGCTTCCCCAACTACGACGGCAAGCCCCGCACCGGCCTGGCGACCGACGTGCGGGAGTTCTGCAGCGCCGGCCCGCCGCCGGTCGTCTTTACGTTCGGCACCGGCATGATGCACGCGGCGGGATTTTTCCGCGCCGCCGTGAAGGCCTGCCGTCTGCTCGGCGTGCGCGGCCTGTTCCTGACCAAGTATACCCGGCAGCTGCCCTCCGCGCTGCCGCCGTACATCCGGCACTGCACCTTTGCGCCCTTCCAGGAACTGTTTCCCCACTGCGCCGCGGTGGTCCATCACGGCGGCGTCGGCACGACCGCCCGCGCTGGCCGCGGGGACGCCGCAGCTGGCCCTTCCGCTGGCCTACGACCAGGCCGACAACGCCGTGCGGGTGAAGAACCTTGGCGTCGGCGACTGGCTCAACGTCCGCCACCGGAGCGGCGGCCACCTCGCCCGTGCGCTGGCCCGGATCATGCGGCCCGCAGTGCGGGAGCGCTGCCGGGCCGTGGCCGGCCATTTCGGGAAGAGCGACGGATTGGCGAAGGCGGCGGAATGGATGGAGGAGTTGGCGGAATAACTTCGTTTAGCCGCGACCCGAAGGGGAGCGCATTATCCCCGCGCTCCCCTTCGGGTCGCGGCTAAACAGGGAACTCGTTTTGGGACGAATCCTTACTTCGGCGCCGGCTTCTTGTCGCCGGGCTTTTCCCCGATCGCCTTGAACCATTCGCCGGCCGTCTCCGCCGAGCCTTTGTCCGTCACCTTCTCGTTCTCGGCGGCCGCCTCCCCTTCCTGGGCGGCCCGGTGAAGGTCGGCCCGCATGTCGTCCGGCTTCGTCGGCCTTTGCAAACGGTCGTGCGGCCCGTCCGCGTCGCCGACCACCTGCAAGGGAGCCTTGGCGTTCGGGTCGGAATGAATGGGCTGATTCTGTTCGCCGGTCTTGGCGTCCACCCCCTCCGGCCGGGCGCCGGACCCGGTTCCGGGCTTCGCCTGCGGGTTCGGCCCCTGGACCGCCTTATCGCCGGGTTTGCCCTGCTGATCGCCTGGCGCGGTCTGATTGCCCGGCTTGCCGTCTTGCTTGGCTAACCCCTGCGCCAGGGCTTGTTTCATTTCCTGGACTTGCTGCGCGTCCTGGGCGATCCGGTTGCGCTCGTCGTCCTTGCTCAGCTGGCCCATCTTGTCGCCGGCGTCTTTCAGCTGCTGCGCCGCCTGGCCGTCCTTGCCTTGCTGCATCGCTTGCCGCGCCTGGTCCAGTTTCTTCGCCAGATCCTTCAGATCCTGATGCTGCTGCTTCAGCTCGTCCTTGTCCTTGTTCAGCTGGTCCTTCTCCTTCTGGAGCTGGTCTTGGTCGGCCCCGTCCTTCTTGGCCGCGTCGTCCAGCTTCTTCTCATCGTCGTCCTTCTTCTTCTGGTCGTCCTCATTCTTGCGCGTTAATTGGTCCGCATCGTCCTTGAGGTTCTTGAGCTGGTCCGCCAGCTTGTCGTGGTCTTCCTTCTTGAGACCCTCGTCTTCCTTCTTTTTCAGTTCGTCCTGCAGTTCCTTCTTTTTCTCCGGATCCTTTTCCTCCGCGATCTTCTGTTTCAGCTCCTCCGCCTTCTGGTTGGCGTCCAGCTTCTGCGCCAGCCGATCCGCCTCGCGCTGGGCCTGGGCCAGATCGCCTTGACCGAGGGCCTGGTTCAGGCCCTTGGCAGGACTGTCGTCGCGCTTCGCCTGCTCTTCCTTCTTGCGGGCGCTCCAATTCCTCCAGACGCTCCTTCAGCGCTGCGCCGCCTCGGCCGCCGCCTGATCCTGCTTCTTGAGGTCGTTCAAAAGGTCGTCGCCCTTCTGAATGTCTTCCCGCACCTGTTCCGGCGTGTCGTGCCGGTTGTTCACCATCCTGTCGATTTCGGCCTCGATCTCGCGCAGGCGTTCCGACTTCGGCGGGTCGTCCTTGCGAGCCTCGCTCTGCTTTTGGAGCTGCTGCTGCACCGGGTCGATGGCCGCCAGCATCGCCGCGTTGCGCTGGGCCGCCGTCGGCACCGAGGCCTGGGCCTTGCTGAAATCGGGATGGTAAAAGTAGATCAAAAGCACTAGCACGACGGCGGCGGCTGGCGCCAGCGCGGCGGTCCACGGCACGCGGATCGGGAAGCGCTCGCCGACGCGGAGCGGCCGGACGCGCTGATCGGCGTCGGCCAGCAGCGCGACGCCGGCCGGGCCGACCGCCTCGTCGGGTCGCAGCAACAACGACGTGGTGACGCGCTCCTTGAGACGGAACTGCTCGTCCAGCGCCAGCGCGGCCTGCACCGAGGTCGCCTTCCGCCGCACGGTGAAGGCCGCGCCGGCAGCCGTGCCGGCGGCGACGGCGGCGCAGAGGACCATCCAGCGCAGCCAGCCGGGCGGCGCCTGGAAAAGCAGCGGCTCGATCAGGAACCAGACGACCGCGACGACCAGGGCGGCGAACCAACTCCAGGCCAGCGCCCGGATGAGGGTTCGCAGGATAAGGCGACGGCGAACCGCGGCGACCTGACGGTGCAGCGCGGAGAGGGTCGGCAGGGACATGAATCATCTCCCCGAAACCAGCGGCGGGGGCGAGACGCCGTCGCTATCAGGACGCCCGGTTTCCCGTATTATAACCGTCGGCCGACCCTGCTCGCCAACCTTGAGTTTGCCATGCCTCACTTCGCCGACCGCCTCGCCGACGCCGTTCGCGCCAAAGGCAACGCCCTGTGCGTGGGCCTCGATCCGCGCTGGGAATCGCTGCCCCTGTCCATCCGCAGGCGCCACGGCGGCGATTCGTTGCAAGCCGTCGCCGCCGCCTACGAGGAGTTCTGCGGTCGGGTGCTGGATATTGTGGCCCCGCTCGTCTCGGTTGTGAAGCCGCAAAGCGCCTTCTTCGAGGCGTGCGGCCCCGACGGCATGGCCGTGATGCAACGGCTGCTGTGCAAGGCCCACGGACTCGGTCTGCTGACCATCCTCGACGCCAAGCGCAACGACATCGCCTCGACGGCGACCGCCTACGCCGACGCGGCCTTCGGCGTCCCGGTGGAAGGCCGCGTTCATCCGGTCTGGGACGCCGACGCGATCACGGTCAACCCATACCTAGGCCGCGACGCGGTCGAGCCGTTCCTGAAGAGCGCCCGTCGCGTCGGGGCCGGTGTGTTCGTGTTGGTCCGCACCAGCAACCCCGGCGCCGGTCTGTTTCAGGACCTCGTCGCCGACGGACGGCCGATCTATCAGCACGTCGCCCAGGCCGTGGCGGAATGGGCGCGTGAGAACGTCGGCCAATGCGGACTCGGCGACGTGGGCGCGGTGGTCGGGGCCACCTATCCGGCGGAGCTGGCCGAACTGCGGCGTCTGGCGCCGGACGTGATCTTTCTGGTCCCCGGTTACGGGGCGCAAGGCGGCGGCGCGGCGGACGCGGTCCCGGCCTTCCGACCGGACGGGCTAGGCGCGGTGGTCAGCAGTTCCCGCGGCGTGCTGTTCCCGTTCCAGCCGGACGACGCGACGTGGGAACGGCGCATCGAAGCGGCGGCGCAGGCGGCCGTGACCGCGTTACGGCCGCTGTCGCGGCGCAAGGACGTCTAACTCGGAGCGCATCTCGATCCCATCCCTCGTTTCGGAGAAGAAAGCCATGTCCACGCGACTCTGCTGGCTGGGCCACGCATGTCTGCTGCTGGAAAGCGACGGCAAGCGGATCCTGATCGACCCGTTTCTGACAGACAACCCGACGGCCGCGACGACGGCCGACAAGGTGGAAGCCGACGCCATCCTGGTGTCGCACGGCCACGGCGATCACGTCGGCGACACCGTCAAGATCGCCAAACGCACCGGGGCGGAGGTCGTCTGCAATTACGAGATTAGCGAGTGGCTACAGAAGAAAGGGTTGAAGAAGGTCCACGGCCAGCAGCACGGCGGCGGTCACGGCTACCCGTTCGGCCGGGTCAAGCTGACGCTGGCGTTTCACGGCTCCGCCCTGCCCGACGGGCCTACGGCGGCAACCCGTGCGGCTTCCTGATTTATTGCAACGACGGCAAGAAGGTCTACGACGCGGCCGACACCGGGCTGTTCGGCGACATGGCGCTGATCGGCGAGGAGGGAATCGATTTGGCGCTCTTGCCGATCGGCGACAACTACACGATGGGACCGGACGATGCGTTGCGCGGTCAAGTTGATTCGGCCCAAAAAGGTCGTGCCGATCCACTACAACACGTGGGAGCTGATCGCGCAGGACGCCGCCGCCTGGGCGGAGCGCGTGCGGCGCGAGACGACGACGGAGCCGGTGGTGCTGCAACCGGGGGAGTGGACAGAAGTGTGAGGAGTGAGGAGTGAGGAGTGAGGAGTGAGGAGTGAGGAGAAAAGACGGGATCACGCGACTTGTCTTTTCTCCTCACTCCTCACTCCTCACTCCTCACTTTCTTCACCACCCCAGCGCCTTCCGCAAATCCTCCAACCCGCCCTGCAACGCCGCGTCCGGCGACGGGAACGCCGCACCGCCGTCGAGGCGCTGGCCGTTGTTCGACTGCATCACCTTGCAGCCGAACCGGCCGGCCGTCGGTGCCAGGATGAGCAGGTACTGCGGCTCGCCGCCGAGGTAGACCGTCGCCGAACTGACCGTCTTTGCTAAGCCGCGCCTCGCCTCCGTGCAGGGTCAGCCATTCCGGGGTCGTCATAGGCGTAATCCTCTCTCGTTACTCCGGCAGCGGCCGGCCCTTCGTTTCCGGGGCGAACGGCAGCGCCAGCAGACCCAGCACGAAGATGCCGCACATGATGACGCCAGCGTAGCGGAGCGGCAAGCTCTGGTCGTGGCCGCCGAAGCTCGCAAACAGCACGCCCGTCAATACGCCTTGGAAGAGCACGCCGACGCCGGCTACGTAGCGGCCGATGTTGTAGCAGAACGACGTGCCGGTGCTGCGCAACCGGGTTGGGAACAGCTCCGGGAAGTAGATCGCATAGCCGCCGAACAGCGACAGCTGGGCGAAACCCATAAGCGGGACCATCCAAAAAATGTCCGACAGGCTGTGCAGATACCAGAACGTGCCGGCCGTGGCGGCGATGGCGAGCAGGAAGCAGACCGCGAAAGCCAGCCGGCGGCCGATGGAGTGGGTGATGAGACTGAAAAAATAGACGCCCAGGCCGCCGCCTATGTTCAGCATGATGGATGTGATACTCGCCCAGAAGACGAGTTTGCCCTTGACGGCTTCCGGCGACAGGCCTTCCGCCTGGAACTGGGCCGCGAACACCTTTCGGGTCAGATCGAAACTGAAAAAGCCGATGGCCCAAAGGCCGATGACGCCGGAACAGCCGAGGGTGAGGCCGACCAGGGCGTTTTTTCGCCAGCGCGGGTCGGAAAAGAGGTCGGTCAAACTGCCTCGCTTGAGCGGTTCGCCGGCTTCGGCCAGATGCTGCCAGCGTTCCGGCTCCTTGAGCCGGCGGCGGATGAGCAACGTCAGCAGCGCTGGAATGATGCCGACGACGAACATGAGGCGCCAGGCGCTCCCGAAGTGTTGGAGCGCGCCAGCTTCCTCAAGGTCGCCGAGTCCCATGCTGATGAGGGCGGCGCTGATATTGCCGACCGCCGACAGGGCTTGCAACAGGCCGAGGGCGAACGGCCGGGCGCGATCCGGCATGACCTCCGCGACGAGGGAGACGCCAACGGCGAACTCGCCGCCCACGCCGAGACCGGTCAGGAAGCGATACAGCGCGAAGTCCCAGACGCTCACGGACAGGGCCGTCAGGCCGGTGCAGGCCGAGTAAATCAGGATGGTCCACATCATGACGCGGGCGCGGCCGATGCGATCGCCGAGGACGCCGAAGATCAGACCGCCGGTCGCCCAGCCGAAGATGAAAATCGCCGTCACCAAGCCGGCGAAGAAGTTCTCCGACCAACCGGCGGGCAGCAGCGCTTGCAGGGCCGGGACGCGGGCCATGAGAAAGAGCTGCTGATCCATGCAGTCGAACAGCCAGCCGAGCGCGGCCACCGCCAGGACGAACCAGTGGTAGGAAGTGAGCAGCCGCCACCACGGCCGGCCGTCGTCCACCGGAGGGAGGTCGGTGCGTTTCGCATCGACGACGGGCGCCGGCGTGGAGGAAAAAGCGTCGGGGTGCATGGGATCTCGGCGAGCGGGGCGGCTTCGGGGAAGGAATCCGGGTGCCTGTAGGTATATGCGCGGCGTCGGGCGTCCGCCAGGCTTGTTCCCCGGTCCTATGAAACCTCCAGGTCTCATCAGGATCCATAGGGCGAAAAAAACCGACTATTTGCTTGACAACCCACCCGGACCCGTTACGATACCACCACGCATTTCGGCGCCGGAGGCGACAGAACAACCCAGGGATCGGGGCCTTTCCCCAGCGTTCCCGTTCATCATTCCCCTTCCCTGAGAAGTTTCCAGAACGCACGCCGAAGGGCCGGTCGGCTCGACCGCGTCTTCGCATGGGCGTAGTCGGCCGTTTTCACCAGGAGTGGGACGGTCTTGTACGGGGCCGTCCCGGCAACCAATGGAGGGTCGGCATGGATCGCAAACAGATGATCGTCCAGCGCATCCGGGACATTTTTGGCGACGGCCTCGACGACGTGCTGCACGTCGTGCGGCAGGACCGCCAGGAGATGCGCGGCTGGCAGGAACCCGCCCCCCTGCGGGCGGCGCTGCGCCGGGCCGTGCGGCAGGAAGGGTCGGCCGATGCGCCCGTCGAGCCATCGGCGGCCACGGTCGTGACCGAGACCGAGTTCATCCGGGCGGCCGGCGAACCTGAGCCGGGGCCGCAGCGCGAGGCCGTCGGCCGGGTGCTGGAGGCCGGCGCGGCCGGGCTGGAGAAGATCCTGGGCGGCGCGGCCGACCTGACGGCCGACGAGACGAGCGGTCTGGAGTGCGTTCTGCTGCTGTACGGCCGGCCGGCCATCCTGATCAGCGGCGGCAACCTCGGCGCCGTGCCGTCGCTGTGGAACCTGTTGGAGGACCAGCGCGAGGACGTGGAGATGGCCCAGCGCGGCGTCGGCCGCATCGAGCTGCTCGGTCACCCCGAATACGACTGGGCCGGGACCGGCTTCCTCGTCAACGACAACGTCCTGATGACGACGCGGCGCATCGCCGAGGTCTTCATCGAGAACCGCAACAACGCCTGGCAGTTCCGCCCCGGCATCACCACCTGGATGGACTACCGCTCCGGCTATCAGAGCGTCTCCAGCGCCGGCTACCGCGTCCGCTCCGTGGTCGGCGTCCACGACCAATACGACCTGGCGCTGCTGGAGGTGGAACGGCCGCAGGTCAACGGCAGCGCCCCGACGCCGCTGGCGCTGGCCGCCGTCCCGCCGCCGCAGCTCGAAGGCCGGTCGATCTACCTGATCGGCTACCCCATCCGCGACGCCCGCCGCAACGAGCCGGAAGTCATCTCCCGCATCTTCCGCGACGTGTACAACGTCAAGCGCATCCAGCCCGGCCAGCTGCGCGGCGCGTTCACGTTCCACGAGATCGAGCTGCTGCGGCACGACGCCGCCCCGCTGGGCCAGACCGCCGGCGCGCCGATCCTCGACCTGGAGACGCATCAGGTGCTCGGCTTGCAGACGACCGGCCGCTACCTGGAGACCGGCACGGCGGTGCCGCTCTATCGGCTGCGCGACGACCCGCTGTTGCGGCGGGCCGGCGTGACGTTCGCGGAAGCGACGGTGCAGGAACGGCAGACGGTGACAGAGCAGCTGGAACGGCTGTCGCGCAGCCGCTTCTGGAACGACGCCCGCGCCGCCGTCGCCGCCCTGTATCAGCGGGCGTTCGGCGCGTCGATCCCGACGGCGGCGAGATGAAGAGTGTTCAGTGTTCAGTTGGTTGGCTGCTGAACACTGAACACTGCTATGGTTCTCCCGTGTCCTGGAGGGACGGTTCCGTTCTCCGCCGTCCTTCCAGACATTTCACTTCTTGGCCGCTTCTTCCGCCGTGTACCGTTCGGCCAGGCGCATCTCGTCCTGGAGCGATTCGGCGGCCGGCAGTGTTGTGGCTTTGGGATTGAGGCAAAACACGTCCCACTCCTCGCCTTCCACCCCCCACTGGCGGACGTACCACGCGCCGGCGTCATTTTTGGCCAGCGGAAAGAGGGCGCAGGGGGCCGGTTTGTAGCGGTACTTGTCGCCCTCTTCGGCGCCGACCTTGTGCAGCACGCAGCCCTTGTGGAAGAAGACGCACCAGCCGCCCACGACCCTCAACATGGGCAAACCGTCCTTGCGGCGTTTGCTCACGTAGCCGCTCGATTCGATGAGCTTCCGCGCCTCCGGCCGCAGCTCCGGCAGAAACTTCGACAGATTGGCCTGAATGCGTTCGTCCTCTTCGGGGTACACGCCGGGCCGACCGTTCTGACAGCAAAGGCCGTCGCAGCCGCGGCCGTAGATGCACTCGAACTTGGCCTCGGACAGGTTCACGACCGGCAGGCTGGTCGCCATCGGCGGCCCCTCTAGTGACTTATGGGGAGAGAGGTAAGGAAGTACGATACCGTCCCTTCTCGACTTTTACTAGAGCGCGACTACGAATCGGGTGGGCCTCTCGATAGGGGAGTCCGTCCGCCCGTCAACGGCGGGGCTACAGGCCGAAGCCCCGTCAACGGGGCTGCAAGCGTTCCGCCCCGTTGACGGGGCTTTTGCGTTTAGGCCCGCCGTTCACGGCGGGCCGGACCCCGTCAAGGTCCAAAATCCAGAGGGACACCCCTACGAATCCGTTCCATCCGGCCGCCGTCCACCATCAGTGCTGGAAGGCGTCAATTCCCTGGTCCAAAAAGGGAGGCCCGCGGACGACCCTCTTGGTCGGCCGCGGGCCTCGTCTTCCTTTTCCAGCGTACCGGAAGTCCGTCAGGGCGCTTGGAGCGTTTCACCGCCCTGGATCGTCGCCATGGCCCGGTAGGTCGGAAGGTCGATGCTCGTGTTGATGAAGTGGACTCCGCCGTCCGCGTAGGCGAAGTTCAACCCGTTGGTGTGGTTGCTGCGGAACGAGTAGGTGTCCGGCCAGTTGCCCGGGTTGGCCGCCATCGCCGGCGGCATCTCGTAGTCCGGCGGGATGGCGCAGTGCCCACCGCGTTGTTGCTGTACGGCCAAGAGCACCACTGGTTGAACTGCGCCATGTCCTCGCCGATCAGGAACGTGTTGCTCAGTCCGTCCGTGATGTCGGTCAGGCGGGTCCGCTTGTTGCCGTCCCCGCGGAAGAAGACGCCGTCCCCGTCTCCCAGTCCGTACTCGTCCCCGTTGGTGCGGCCGGTCCCCGCGACGTTAAAGCCGCCCCACTCCCAGTTGGCGCCGCTGACGCCCTGGTAGCTGGTCAGGCCGATCTTGTTGCTGCCGAGGTCGGCCCGGTTCTGCATCAACCCGCCGTTCTGCGTCGAGGGGTCCGACGGGCAGGCCAGCGACTTGATCGAGACGCTCAAAAACCCCGCGTTGTAAGCAGTCTGCAGGGTGACGTTGTCGATGCTGTTGCCTCCGCCGAGGGCGGCGATGTTATTGTACAGGTTGCCCTGCTCGAAATAGGGCAGCACGTGGGCGATCCAGCTCCAGTTGGTCCCGCCCATGCCCCAGGTGGCCGAGTCCGACGCCTCCGGCGACATGTCGTAGGGAAGCGCGCCGTTCGCGTCGTTGTAGTTGTGGCAGGCGAGGGCGAGCTGTTTGAGGTTGTTGCTGCACGACATGCGTGCGGCGGCCTCGCGGACCTTCTGGACGGCGGGCAGCAGCAGGCCGATGAGGATGGCGATGATGGCGATCACCACCAGCAGCTCGATCAGCGTGAACGCTCCCCGGCTTCGACATCTCTTGCACGCGATCATACCAGACTCCTGATGAGGGAAGGGAAAAGAAAACAACAACTCGCTGGCTCACCGCCGCTTCGTCGGCGGTGGAAATCCTCCAGCTTGGTCAGGGTCCAACATCAAGGTCGTAGGCCCCCGGCGGCGCCTTGTCCACCACCTCCTTATTCAGGGGGGTGGTGCCGACGTTCGAGTAGGTCGGGTTGACGGAGGACGTCGTACTCGGGTTGGTGTTGTCGGGCGTCACGGGGGCGTCCTGGGAAACGGTGATCTTGTACCAGCCCAGGGGAGCGCCCGGTTTGCCGCTGGTCGTGTGGAGCGTGTACTCTCCCTGGGCGTTGATGTCGCCGACGCACTCGCCTCCGTAGGTGTTGCCCTTGTCCTTGTCCGGATGGAAGTTGACGACGCCCGAGGTCATGGTCTGGCCGTTCAGCTTGACGTGGCCTTTCACCTCCGCTTGGGAAGGTCCGCCGCCGCAGCCGCCGCTCAGGCCCAGGAGGCCTCCCAAGAGGACGACAAGGAGAATGCGGTTTTTGGGAGAGGATTGCGAGGACATGGGCCGTTCTTCCCTTAGCGAGGGTGTTCGTTTGGAGTATGGGTGCGGGCGCGGGAAAAGAACGCACCGCGCTCTGGAGACAATAACCGATGCGAAGCGTTGTAGCAAGCAAATAATGAAATTGTGGTGAGAAGGGGGAGCGAGTCAGGATCTTTGGTGCAAAATGGCGCTCGTTGCGGTAGGTTGGTCTGAGGGGTGGGAATTACTCCGCCCCGGGTCGCCGTGTTTTCACCCAACTGCAGGACCGCAGCCATGTTGCCGCAACCGCTTTCTCCCCCTTCCGCCAGCGCCGATGACCGTGAAAGTCGGGTCCGCGTCCTCCTGGATCAGCTCCGCCCTCACGTCGAGCGGGCCGCACGCCGCATGGCGGAGTCCCTGGTCGATTGCCCCGACGCCCAACTCTTCGGCGCGCTGGAATTCGCCCTGCGCGACCAGGCCCACGACCTGGCCGCCGCCGCCCACCAGACCGGCCTTGCGGGCCGGAAAAAAGGGGGTGTCAGGGCTGCAGCATCGCCTGTCCCGATTGTGGCCGACCCGCCCAGTTCATCGACTACCTGAGCCGCACTCTGCTGACCGTCAACGGCGAGGTGGATCTGAGCCGCGCCTACTACTACGGCGGCCCTTGCCGGGGCGGGCATTGCCCCTGGGACCGGATGCTGGGCCTGGACGGCGGCCGCCAAAGCCCGGCGGTGCAATCGTTGACGGCCCTGGCCGGCGCCCTGGAGCCGTTCGGGCGGGCCGACGACCGGCTGCGTCGCCTGGCCGGCCTGCGTCTGTCCGCCTCCACCTGCCGCCGCGTCACCGAGGGCGCCGGCGACGCCTTGCGTCAGCGGCATCGCGATGGCGAGCCCGTCCGGGCCGAACGGCCGGCGGCGTGGGACTTCACCCTGCCCGACCAAGACGGCCAGTCCTTCTCGGGCACGGTCGCCTATCTGGGGCTGGACGCCTTCGCCGTGCCGACCCGGCGCGGCGGCGGCGTGGACTGGCGGATGCTGTACGTGGGCCTTTGGTACGACCCGCGCAAGGGCCACACGGTCTACCTGTCCGACTTCGAGGTCGTGGCGAACTGGATGCGGCGGTGCGCGGTGGCGTGCGGCCTGGGCGTGGCGGAGACGCTGGTGGCCCTGACGGACGGGGGCAACGGCCTGGAGCGGGTGCTGCGGCAGGCGTTCTCGGAGGCGGTGGTGTTCGTGCTGGACTATTACCACGCGGCGGAGCGGCTGCATGCCTTCGGGGGTCTGCTGCACGGGCACGATCCGGGGGCGGCGCGGGCGTGGGCGGAGGAGGCTAAGGGGGTGTTGTGGGAGCGGGGCGGCCGCGACCTGCGGGACTGGCTGCGTGGGCTTCGCCTGCCGCGGAAGGCCACAGAGGAGTTGCGGGAGGGCTTGCGGGGTCTGTTGGGGTACGTGCAATCGAACGTGCATCGGATGGACTACCCGGCCTACCGGGCGCGGGGTTGGGACGTGGGCAGCGGGCCGACGGAGGCGGGCTGCAAAGTGCTGGGTGGCCGCCTCAAGGGAGCGGGGATGCGCCGGTGCGCATCGGCATCGGAACAAGTGGCGGCGCTGCGGGCGCTGTACGCCAGCGGCGACGGGTTATGGGACGCCTTCTGGGACCAACGCCGTCGGAAAAACTACCAAAGGAAGTGAACGGCTCCCGTGAGAAGGTGAGAAGAGGCAGCGTCGCCAGGCCGGCCCGTGGTGAAGCACGGGCCTACAGGCCGAAGCCCCGTCAACGGGGCTGCAAGCGTTCCGCCCCGTTGACGGGGCTTTTGCGTTTAGGCCCGCCGTTCACGGCGGGCCTAAACTTGACAGAGCGCCGCCCTCCGGGGATACTACGCCCGGGTAGGCGTCGTTGGGAGAGATCACGCATGTCCGTGAAGGGTTCCACCCCGACCCGGCGCCAATGGGTTCTGGGGCTGGCGTCCGGGGCCGCGGTCGCCGCGCTGGCCGGCGCCGCGGCCTTCCTGTTTTGGTCGCACCCCCTCCCGCCACGTCCGCGACCTGTGGGCGCGGCCCTGCCGTCGCTGACCTCTTCGCCTTTCCTGAACACCCGAACCGGGACGGCCTACGTTGGGGACGAACGTTGCGCCGGTTGTCACCAGGACGTCGCCGAAACCTACCGCCAGCATCCCATGGGCCGCAGCCTGTTCCGCGCCGCGGACGCCCCGCCCCTGGAACAGTACGATTCCCAAGCCGACGACCCGTTCCAGGTCGGGCCGTTCCACTTCCAGGTGGTCCGCGAAGGTCCCCGCCTGATCCACCGGGAATGGTGTCAGGACGCAGGGGGCGGCGTGGCGGCCGAGCGGCGGGAGGAAATCACCTACGCGGTGGGCGCCGGGTCGCAGGGCCGATCCTACTTCTACGGCCGCGACGGCTTCCTCTTCGAGTCGCCGATCACCTGGTATAGCCGCGAATCCCGATGGCAATTGTCTCCCGGCTATGCGGAGAACCTCGTGCATTTCAACCGCCGCGTCGATGCGCAGTGCCTGTACTGTCATGCGCAGGAGGCGCGGCCGGTGGAACACACCATCAACCGCTACCAGGATCCGCCGTTCGGGCAGCTGGCCGTCGGCTGTGAGCGCTGCCACGGCCCGGGGGAGCGGCACGTCGCCGAGCGCGAGCAAGGCCATCCGCCGGACGCCGTGGACGTCACCATCGTTAACCCGCGCCGTCTGGCGCCCGCCTTGCGCGACGCGGTGTGCGAGCAATGCCATCTGCAAGGGGAAGAGATCGTGCCGCGCCGCGGCCGCGCCGAGACGGAATACCGGCCGGGCCTTCCGCTCCATGAATACGTGTCCATTTTCGTGCGGCCGCCGGAGGTCGAGGATCCCCGGCGGATCGTCGGCCACGTCGAACAAATGCACCAGAGCGCCTGCTACGAGAAAAGCGGCGGTAAGTTCGGCTGCACTTCCTGCCACGACCCCCACCGCGCGCCGGCGCCGGAAGAGAAAATCTCCTTTTACCAGAAAAAATGTCTTAATTGTCACGTTGCATCGGGCGAGCCGCCGGTGGGCGGGGATGGGGTGAAGGCGCCGGATTGTTCGTTGCCTCCGGCGGAGCGAACCGCCGCGGACGGCCGCCGCGACTGTCTGGCCTGCCACATGCCGCGCAATCCCAGTTCCACCGCAAGCCACCTGGCCGTCACCGACCACCGCGTGCTGCGGCGACCCGACCAGCCGCGCACCTGGCGCTCCGATTTTCGCCCCGGCGACATCCCTCTGATCCCCTTTCCTCCCGACGGGCAGGGCGCCAGGGACGAAGAAGGACGGCGCAACCTGGGGATCGCCGCGGTTCACCTGGCGGCGTCGGCGCGGAACACCGGGGGGGCGGCCGTCAGCGGCGCCCTCACGCAGCAGGCGCTGCCCCTGTTGAACGAGGCGGCGGCGCGAGCCCGGACGACGTGCCGGCCCTGGAGGCCCGAGGGTTCGCCCTGTTCGACCAGGGTCGGCTCGACGAGGCGCAGCAGGCGCTCGAGGACGCCCTGGCCCTGGCGCCGGATCGCGAGCAGACGTTGACCTGGGCCGTCCAGGTCGCCGCGGCGCGGGGCCGCTTCGACCTGGCGGAGAAGTACTCCCGGCGACTCGTGGAAAAGTACCCGTATTTTCCGCCCCATCGGGAGGCGCTGGCGTTTCTTCTGGAGAAGCGGAAGGCGTGGGTCGAAGCCCTGCAGACGGCCCAGGACGCCGTGCGCGGCGATCCCTTTCGGGCACGGTCGCGGGAGCTGATGATCACGGCCCTCCTCGAAACCGGAAGCCCCGACCGCGCCCGGGCCGAATTCGACGTCCTCGGAGTAATTGACCCAGGCTACCAGGCGAAATTCCGGCCGCGGTTCGAGGAACAGCTGAAGCAGGTGAAATGAGCCGGCCGTGCGGCCGTCGTCCTTCCCGCGCGTCTCCTTTTCAGGACAACCGCTGTCTTGATCGTCCGTCCGTCCGGAATCGCCGCGGCCGGCCCAGGCGGCGTTGTCCGGTCGCCGCGAGAGGCTTACACTGAAGGATAGGTGCGGCCATCCGCTCCGAGGCGTTTCGGCCGATCCGGGCCATGGAGGATCCATCATGCGACGCCTGCTCTTCTGTCTACCGTTGTGTCTGCTGATGTCCCCGTCCGGCCCGCACCGCGCCGCCCCATCCGGCCCCGCTCTCGCCGACGTGGCCGACGACGGCGGCGCCCTTCCCACCGAGGCGCGGATGAAGCGCCTGGCCGAAACCGATCCCGTCGCTTTCCTCGAAGCCTGCATCCGTCGCTACGACCGCGAAGTCAAAGGCTACCACTGCGTCTTATACAAACAGGAACGGCTCGAAGGCGCGCTCCAGCCGACCGAGGAGATCGCCTGCGATTTCCGTGAGGAGCCGTTCAGCGTCCGGATGGATTGGATAAAGAACGCGGGACTGGCCCAGAAGACGCTGTTCGTCAAGGGCGAGAACAAGGACAAGATCCTGGTGAAGGGGACCGGCCTGTTGGCCCTGGCCGGCACCGTCGAGCGCGACACTGACAGCCCCGACGCCAAGAAGTCGAGCCGTTATCCGATCAACGAGTTCGGGATCAAATGCGGCATGGAGCGCACGCTCGCCGCCTGGCAGAAAGCTCAGAAGGACGGAGCGCTGCACGTCGAGTTCCTGGGCGAGGTCAAGGTGAAGGAGGCCGGCGACCGCGTTTGCTGGAAGCTGCGGCGCACCGGCTACAAGGGGCCGGAGGACATCGACGGCGTCACCGAGGCGACCTTCTACTTCGACAAGGAAACGTGGCTTCAGGTCGGTTCCACGCTGAAGAACGCGGACGGCCAGCTGCTCGGCGAATACTTCTTCACCGACATCGAACTCAACCCGGACTTCAAGGCGGTCACGTTCACGCGCGAGGGGCTTCAGAAATGATGAATGATGAACGATGAATAATGAATGATGAATTGCTTGATTCATCATTCATCGTTCATCATTCATCATTTGTTTTGCAGCACCGGCAACCGCGTCCGTCCCTTGCCCGCATCCACCGACTTCTCGGTCGGCAGTGTGCCATTTGCTTTCTCTTCCCTCTCCCATTTGTCGATTTCTTCGATCAGCGCGTCCACCATCTCGCTCTCCTGGACGTGGCGGATGATCTCGCCGCGCTTGAAGATGACGCCCTTGCCCTTGCCGGCCGCGATGCCGAGGTCGGCCTCGCGCGCCTCGCCGGGGCCGTTGACCACGCAGCCCAGGATGCTCACCTTCACCGGCGTCGTGCGCCCGGCCAGGCGCTTCTCCATCTGCGCGATGATCCCTTCCAGGTCGATGTCCAGCCGGCCGCACGTCGGACAGGCGATCAGCTCCGGCTTGCGGACGCGGCGCTGCGTCGCCTGGAGGATGTCGTAGGCCGCCGCGATCTCCGGCACGGGATCGCCGAGCAGGCTGATGCGGATGGTGTCGCCGATGCCGTCTAGCAGGATCGGCGCCAGGCCGCACGCCGACTTGGTGACGGCGTAGGGCGCCTTGCCGGCCTCGGTGACGCCGATGTGCGTCGGGTAGTTCGCCTGCTTCGCGTACAGCCGGTACGCCTCGACGACGGTCAGCACGTCGCTCGACTTGAGCGACACGATGATGTCGTGATACCCCTCCTCCTCGGCGATCTCGATGTAGCGGAGGGCGCTGTCCACCATCGCCGGAGGACAGGGGAAGCCGTACTTCATGGCCATCTCGCGCTCCAGGCTGCCGGCGTTGACGCCGATGCGCATGGAGACGCCCTTGTCCTTGCACTTGCGAATGACCTGGCGGTAGCGGTCGTAGCCGCCGATGTTGCCGGGGTTGATGCGGATCTTGTCGATGGGGTGGTCGAGGGCCGCCAGCGCCATTTTGTAGTCGAAATGGATGTCGCAGATCAGCGGGACGTGAATGCGCCGCTTGATCTCGCCGAGAACGGCGGCGTCTTCCGGCTTGGGCACGGTGACGCGGACGATCTCGCATCCGGCCTCTTCGAGGCGGAGGATCTGGGCGATGGTTTCCTCGACGAGGTTCGTATCGGGCGTCGTCATCGACTGGACCCAGATGGGGTTGTCGCCGCCGACCGTCCTGTCGCCGACGCGCACCTCGCGGGTCTTGTGACGTTGGAACGTGTGCTGGTACGTGGTCATCCCACCCATCCTGTGTAAGGATCCATCGGTCGCGGGATCGTCCGAGACTTCCCTGTCATCGTAGTTTTTCCGGGGAGACGGAGTCAAGGCGAGGGCCCCTCGTGGTGCAGGCGGCTCGCCTGCCGATCCAGGCTTTGCACCACGAAAGACCTAACGCCGATCTTTCGTGGTGCAGACTTCGCTTCCGTGGTGCAGGAATTATCCCGGCCGGACCAGCGGCAGCACGTCCGCCGATCCGGCCGGCTCCTTCTCATCCTGCCAGAACTCGGCTTCGATTCCTAGCTCGCAATGCGCCTGAATCACGCAGCAGATGTTGTGGCAGATGAACTTGCACAGGACTTCGTTCGTCATCGCCGCGTCGGTCTTCGCCCGGACGTGATCCCGGAACTTCGCCTTGACCATGCTGAACGTCGATTCGACGTTGCTCCGCTTGTGGTAGTGGGCGAGGAACTCGTCCCGGCGGTACTGGAAGAAGTGGTACATCTTCTCCCACAGGCCGCCGGCCGCGCCGGTGGTGTTCGCCTTGTAGGCGATGAACGGCGTCCCGCCGGCCTGGAAGACCGCCTCCGTGTTCTCCACGCTGCTGTAGCCCTTGTCGGCCGACACTTCGCGGACGGCGAAGTTTTCGGCCGTGGTCTTCAGCAGTTCGGGCAGGAGCGGCGAGTCGCCCGCGTCCCGCCCGCGGATTTCGACCGCCGTAACCACGTTCGTCTTCACGCCGGTCATGACGTGGACCTTTACCCAGTCGTGGCCCGACCGCGTGACGCCGTACTTCTCGTCATACCATTTTACGAACCGATTTGTGGAAAAACCCGACGAGTCGGCCGCGAAATCGACTTCCACGGCCTTCAAGGGCAGGCTGGCACGGATGACGAGGTCGCGGAGGATCGGCGTCATTTCCGGGTTGTCGAAGTGCCGGATGATGCTGTTGAAGTGAGCGACTTGGGAGACGTGGCCCTTGGTCTGCGCGTCTTCCAGGTCGCAGGCGAAGCGGCGCGTCGGCATACAGGTGTAGACCTTGAAGACCATTGCGAAAACCACGTCGGCCGTCGGGATGCGTCGCGGGCCTCTCTCCGCGTTGGGCATCTGCGGGACGTTGCGGCACAGTTCGGCGAGCAGCACTTGTAGGCGGCGCTTCTCCGTCGTCTGCGCCAGGTTGTAGGCGGGCCAGTCCTGCTTGTACGCCGGCTTCTTCGGCGGCGAGTCGGCGACGACGATGGGCGATTTGCCGCCGTGGTCCCGCTCGCGCACCAGCCGGGCCGCGTGGATGTGCTTGCAAGGGAGTTGGCGGAGCGTAAAATCGTCGCACTCGCAAGACTCGCGGCCGTCCAGCGTTATCTTGTACTTCGTCGCCGTTGTCTGGGACGGAACTAACCAAATGCCGTCGGCGAAGACGATCTTCGTGCGGGCGGCGATTTCCAGGCCCTTCAACTCGCGGAGGTCCACGTGACACCTTGGTTTTCTGGACTGGTGCACACGAGATATTGTACAGACATAAAACGGACATAGTAGGTCAGTAGCTTGACCTTCGCATTTTTTGTCGGTACAAAAGAGACATGGCGAAAAAGCGCGGCCGACCCCCGGTGGACGCGAAGAGCGCGAAGACGCTCCACCTAGATATGCGCCTGGGGGTCGCTGAGAAGCAGGCATTCAAGGAAGCCGCCGATCTTGCCGGGCTGGCGCTGTCCGCCTGGATACGGGAACGACTCCGGACAGCGGCCCGCAAGGAACTAGAGGGCGCGAGTCGTCCCGTCCCCTTCCTGCCCAACTCCAAGAAGCGGGACGAATAGGCGACTCGCCGGGGAAGGCGATCCGATGACCAACTACAGCCTCATCTGCCCGTTTCTGACTGACGATCCGGTGTTCGCTTATGGCGTCGAATTCGGCCTTCTCCTGGCGCGGATGCGGAGCGGGGCCGACGCTATCGGCGGATACTTCTGCCAGGAGAATCAGGACCGCATCCTGTTGCTCGCCAACCGCCTTGGGTGGTCGGTGGAACAGATCAAGCCTTGGGACAAGGACTGGTTCTGGTGTTCGATAGAAAAGAAAGCGACCCCGGCATACTGATGCCGGGGTCGCTTTGGACACCCGTTTCCCCAACTTACCGTCCGGGGTTGGTGTTAGCCGGACGCACGAGCGTCCAGTACACCGCACGCCGGCAATCGTCGCACGGCGGGAACTTGTGCCCGAGCGGGATCGATCGCTCCGGCCTGTGTCCGCAGTTGCCCTGGAAGACGCCGGAGACCTGATTGGCCTCGCCGGTGTAACCTCCGTAGCTCATGACAGAACCCTCTCGGCAGCATGACGGAGCGCCGGCCGCCGCCAGATTTCGGTTGCAACCAGCCGAGAGGGAAGCTATAAAGTCCTTATAGCACTGGCGGGTTTCCCGTCGGCTGCCACGCGCCGGATTCGCAGTTAGTCCGCTAAAACTGGACTGCGACCGGCGTTTTTTCCTGCGCCCTCAGACTGAAGACTCCTCCGCTTCGTCCCGTGCTACCGCGATCTCACGGAGCCTCGTATTCC
The DNA here is from genome assembly GCA_963771935.1 of uncultured Planctomycetaceae bacterium. Lineage (GTDB taxonomy): Bacteria > Planctomycetota > Planctomycetia > Gemmatales > Gemmataceae > UBA4732. The sequence goes on from CAVYVK010000004.1 coordinate 147,015, forward strand.
AGAACCGTGGATTCTGGCGGATTTCGTCCATAAAACGACAAGCCATTTTGTGGGGGATGTTGATGCCCTGCTCCCATGCCCGCACCGTCTTTGGGGACACTCCAAGGAAGCGGGCAAACAAAGACTGGCTGACCCCTAGCAGCCTTCTTGTCTTCTTGACGAGATCCGGGCCGTAGTGTGTCGGGACTAAGTTCAGCTTGATCTGCCGACAACTGAACTTCTTGGTCACTTCCCCTTTTTCTAGGGCATCCGTGAAGCCAGTAAGAGCTTCCAGGATCTCGTTCTCCACGGACGGCTCCGCTGCCTTGTTCTTCAACTGGTTCGGTTCCTTTCGCACATTCATCGGATCGGCCCTCTGGAGAGAAGTTGGGATTGGTACTCTACCATCCGGCGCATCGCATTACGCCCGGCGATAGAGATGTTGTCCCGCTTGCTCTTTGGGTATGCGGTAAGGAGAAGCACAACGCCGTACTCCTCGTAGTAGACGTAGCAGGCGCGGTGCGAGCCGCTCTTGCCTCCGGCCGTGCCGTCTGGCGTAAAGCGCATCTTTCGCACTCCCCCGGTTCCCTCCATGACCGGGTGTAATTTGGGGTGGGTCATGATAAGCAACTGTAGTTCAAATAAATCGTCGTCTGTCAGCCCGCACCGCTTCCAGGCGCGAGCGAAGACCTCGGATTCGATGAACGACAGGCCGTCCTCCGGTTCCAGCAAGTGGCTCGGGTACGCCAGTGAGGCTTCCACCCGCTCCGGGTTTTTTTCAGCCATCGTTAAGTTACTCTCATGGCCAGTTCATCCCTGCTCACCATGAGGATTCTATACCATCAGATGGTACAGGTCAACAGAAGGTTCGGCCAGATTCACGTTTCTCCTTGAGTCATTTTTGTGCCCTGACAGTCGCCTTCCACAAAGAACGCGGCCGGGCGTCGATCGCCCGGCCGCGTATCATGTCCTGTAGCCGCCCGCCGGATTCATGGTGCAGACTCCTGCACCATAATGCAAGAGGCTTCCGTGGTGCAAAGCCCCACGGAAGATCTGATGCCGGTCTTCTGTGGCGCGGACTCCGGTTTCGTAGTGCAAGTCAGCCGGACGCGCTGCGTCGGCGCTTCAGGATCAACGTGCGGCCGGCCAGCGAAACGTCGAAGGCGCAAACCTCCCAGCCGTCCTGGCCCAGCCGGTTCAGGATCTCCGTGCTGATCGTGGGACCGTAATCCGTCGCGTCGTCCGCATCCTTCCAGTGGGGTGGCACTCCCAGGGACCCCACGAGCATTTTGTATTCCCACTGGTCGCGCATCGGAACACCCCTTCCCGAGAAACCGCGAATTGCCCCGGCCGGACCAGCGGCAGTACGTCCGCCGGCTCTCGCCCGGCCGCGTATCATGTCGGCGGCTGCATGCCCGATCCGTGGGGCAGACGCCTGCACCATGGTGCAAGCGGCTTTCATGGTGCAAAGTCGGAAGAGGCAGGTTGCAAACCTGCCCCACGAGGCTCACTTGCTGACCGCATGTTCCTCGCGGCGGGGGCCGTTCGTGGAGGCCGGCTCCGCCAGGAGCGCCCGCATCGTGCCGGAGGCGCGCACCAGATGCGGCGCCGCGCCGCGCACCGCCGCCTCCACCAGCTCTTCCTGCTCGCGCTTGTGGACCTCATGGGAGCCGGTCGCCGGGCTGGCGCTGGCGTCGCGGCCCACGTACTCCGCCGGATAGCCCAGCGCCCGCAGACGCGGTTCCATGAACCACCAGCCGCCCATGTTCTGTGACTCCTCCTGTACCCAGACGTGCTCCTCCGCGTTCCGATACCGCGCCAGCGACCGCTGCAACGCCTCCTCCGGGAACGGGTAGAACTGCTCCACCCGCACGATCGCCACGTCGTCCGTCTCCGTCTTGGTGCGCAGCTTGACCAGCTCGTGATAGACCTTGCCGCTGCACATCAGCACTCGGCGGACCCGCTCCGGCGTCGCCGTGGCGTCGTCGATCACCTCGTAGAATCGGCTGTTTATCAGGTCGCTTAGCGGGAGAAATCTTGGCCCGCAACATGCTCTTGGGCGTCATGACGATCAGCGGCTTGCGGAAATTGCGCCGCATCTGCCGCCGCAGCATGTGGAAGTGCTGGGCGGGCGTCGAACACATGCACACCTGCATGTTGTCGTCGGCGCACAGCTGCAAGAAGCGCTCCAGCCGGGCGCTGGAATGCTCCGGTCCCGGCCCTTCGTAGCCGTGCGGCAAGAGCATCACCAGGCCGCTGTCGCGCTGCCACTTCGATTCGCTGGAGGCCATGAACTGGTCGATGATGACCTGGGCGCCGTTGCCGAAGTCGCCGAACTGCGCCTCCCACAGCACCAGCGTGTCCGGGGCGTCCAGCGCGATAGCCGTATTCAAAGCCCAGCACCGCCGCCTCCGACAGCGGGCTGTCGTAGACCTGGAACTCGGCCTGCTCCGGACGCAGATGGTTCAGCGGCACGTAGGGATCGCCGTATTCGTAGTCAAAGTAGACGGAATGGCGCTGGCTGAACGTGCCGCGCCGGCTGTCCTGGCCGCTCAGCCGCACCGGCGTCTTCTCCAGCAAGCAGCGAGCCGAACGCCAGCAGCTCCGCGAAGGCCCAGTCCACCGGCTTGCGGTCGAGCAGATCCTGATGGCGCGTCTTGAAGCTGCGGCGCGAGCTTGGGATGCAGCGTGAAGTCGTCGGGGACGCGGACCAGCCCCTCGGAGATGAGCCGCAGCGTCTCCTCGCGGACGCCGGTTTCGACCGGGGCGTGCGAATAGTGCGGCGTCATGCCGTGCCAGCGGCCGTCGAAGCCGTGCATGGTGGCGTACTCGTGCGGCCCCGCCTTGACCTCGTGCAGCGATTCGGTGAGCTTGTCCTCGAACTTCTTGTCGATCGCCTCGGCCTCGTCGGCCGTCAGGTCGCCGGTGATGACGAGGCGGTCCGGGTAGACCGACGTCACGTTCGGCTGCTTCTTGATCTTGTCGTACATGACCGGCTGGGTGTACGACGGGTCGTCGCCTTCGTTGTGGCCGATGCCGGCGGTAGCAGTACATGTCGATCACGCACGTCGCAGCCGAAGGTCTGGCGAAACTCCAGGGCCAGCTCGGAGACGTAGACGCACGCCTCGGGATCCTCGCCGTTGACGTGGAAGATCGGGCGCCTGGATCATCTTGGCGACGTCGGTGCAGTACGTCGTCGAGCGGGCGTCGCAGCGGCGACGTCGTGAAGCCGATCTGGTTGTTGACGATGATGTGGATCGTGCCGCCGGTCGTGTAGCCGTCGAGCTGCGACAGGTTGAGCGTCTCGGCCACCAGCCCCTGGCCGGCGAAGGCGGCGTCGCCGTGGATCAGCAGCGGAATGCCCTTCTTGCGCTCGTCGATCGCCGAACGCCGTCTGCTTGGCGCGGGTGCGGCCCTCGACGACCGGATCGACGGCCTCCAGATGGCTGGGGTTGGGGGCCAGCGACAGGTGGACTTGCAGGCCGCGCGAGTTGACGCGGTCGCTGGAGAAGCCGAGGTGATACTTCACGTCGCCGTCGCCGTCCATCGACTCGGGCAGGAAATTCTCCTCGAACTGGGCGAAAATCGTCCTCGTAGGGCTTGCGGAGGATGTTGGCCAGCACGTTGAGCCGGCCGCGGTGCGCCATGCCGAGGATGATCTCGCGGATCCGGTGGTCGGGCGCCTTCTCGACGATCGCCTCCAGCATGGGGATCGAGCGTCTCGGCGCCTTCCAGCGAGAAGCGCTTCTGGCCGGTGTAGCGGGTCTGGAGGAAGTGCTCGAACAGCTCGGCGTAGTGGAGGTTCTTGAGGATGCGCATCTTCTGGGCGTGGTCGAAGTTGCGGCCGATTGCGGCGCGGCTCCATGCGCTCCTGAAGCCAGCGGCGGATGCGCGTGTCCTGGATGTGCATGTACTCGACGCCGATGGTGCGGCAGTAGGTCTCGCGCAGGGCCTTGAGCAGGTCGCGCAGGCGTGGCCCGCGGCAGGCCGATGAACGGGCTGGTGTCGAAGACGCGGTCGAGGTCGGCCTCGGACAGGCCGAACTCGGACAGCTCCAGCAGCGGATGGCTCGGCCGCGGCTCGCTGAGGGGATCGAGGTGGGCGAGGAAGTGTCCGAGGTCGCGGTAGGCGTAGATCAGACGGATGACGCCGGTTTGGAGTCGGGCGCCGTCCACGCCGCCGGTGGGCGGCCGGATCGCTCCTAACTCGAAGCCCTCGAAGAAGTAGCGCCAGCTCTCATCGACGGACGCGGGATCCTGCTTCCAGCGGCGGTGCGCGTCCTCGATGGCGTCCAGGTTCCAACGGCTGGCGACTGTGCCTTCGCTCATGATCCCGTGTTCCGATATGGCCAGGGGCGGGCGGACCCCGTGCGTCCCACTTCCTGTTCTTATTAAACGCGACTTCCGCCGACGGGACAAGCGCACGTCGGCCGCCGGTAGCATCTCCCTTGGTCCTATAGGCCCGTATCGGCCGATACGGGCCGATGGAGATGCTGCCCAGCTTCCGGCGCCGCACCGGCCGCGAAAACGCGAAGACCGGCCCGGTGGCGGCGTATATAATGAGGGCTGGTGTGACGCCCATACGGTTTCGACTGGACGCGAGTGTACCGCCATGACGACGCGCGCACCGAACGGCCGGCCAGCCCTGGGGCCGACCCTCGCCTATCCCTCCAGGGAGGCCGCCCCCGAATCCCGCCCCCATCCGCGCTGCCGTTTCGCCCGCTCGTCGGGGCCGGCCACCGACAGCCGCGGCGAGCTGCACGGGCTGCTGCACGCGCGCCTCCGCTATGCGTCGCTCCTCACGGCGGGGCCGTTCCTTTTCTTCCTGGTCAAAACCTTCTTCGACCCGGTCCTGTACGATCTCCAGAATCCCAATTTCCTCGTCCAGGTCGTGACGACAGCCCTCCTCGTGGGGATGGCAGCCTACGTCTGGCTGCGGCGCAACCCTTGCTGGGGCGAACTGCGAATCGTTGAGATCGCGCTGTTCGGCGCGGTGGCCGCCTACTTCGCCTGGATGCAGTACGTAACCGTCGGCACGAACACCTCTTGCGCGCACGGTCCCGGACGGCATGGAGGGGCCGCTGTTCCACCTGCTGACCGCCGCCAGCAACCTGCGGTGGTTCTTCCTGATCGTCACCTACGGCGTCTTCATCCCCAACACCTGGCGGCGGTGCGCCCTGATGGTCGGAGTCACGGCCCTGGCGCCGCTGGTGCTGACGGTCATGTGCGCCTTGCTGCGCGGCTGGGTTGGTCCGGAGCTGGTGGGCGTGCTAAGCGAGACGGCCGTTTGCATGACCGTGGCGGTGGCCGTGGCGGTGTTCGGATCGTACCGCATCCACGTCTTGCAGCAGCAGGCGCAGGAGGCGCGCGAGCTGGGCCAGTACCGCCTCAAGAAGCTGCTCGGCGCCGGCGGCATGGGCGAGGTCTACCTGGCCGAACATACGCTCTTGCGCCGGCCGTGCGCCGTCAAGCTGATCCTGCCGGAGCAGACGCTCGACCCGACGACCCAGCAGCGCTTCGAGCGCGAGGTGCGAGCGATGGCGACCTTGACGCACTGGAACACCGTCGAGGTGTTCGACTACGGCCACGCCGAGGACGGCACCTTTTACTACGTCATGGAATATCTGCCGGGCAAGAACCTCGAAACGCTGGTGGAGCGCTACGGCCCGCTGCCGCCGGCGCGGGCGATCCACTTCCTGCGGCAGATGTGCCGCGCCCTGCGCGAGGCGCACGGGGTCGGCCTGCTGCACCGCGACATCAAGCCGAGCAACGTCATCGCCTGCGAGCGCGGCGGCGTTTACGACGTGGCGAAGCTGCTGGATTTCGGGCTGGTGCAGACGACCGGCCTGAGCCGCGACGCGGACAAGCTGACGGTGGTAGGGTCGGTGGTCGGCTCGCCGCCGTACATGGCGCCGGAGCAGGCGACCGGCCGGTCGGACCTCGACGGCCGGGCCGACGTTTACAGCGTGGGCGGCGTGGCGTACTACCTCGTGACCGGCCAGCCGCCGTTCGTGAAGGAGACGGCGATGGAGATGATGCTGGCCCACGCCTACGAGACGCCGAAACCGCCGTCGGAGGTGCGGCCGGACGTGCCGCGCGACCTGGAAGAAGTGATCCTGCGCTGCCTGAAGAAGAAGCCGGACGAGCGCTATCCCGATGCAGATAGTCTGGAAAAGGCGCTGACGCGCTGCGCGGACGCCAACGGTTGGACGGAGGAGGATGCGGCGGCGTGGTGGGCCGAGGCGCGGTTCGAGGAGGCGCCGGGGACGGACGCGGCGCTGCCGGCGCCGACGGTGAAGCAGCCGACGACGGCGTGACGGCGCGGACAGGGAGTCGAGTACGTGAAGACCTACGAATTTGATTTCTTCTTGAAGGGGGTTCCCGAGATAACAGACGATCAGGCGGACGCCCTGTTCGCACAGGGTTGCGACGACGGGACGCCGGTTTGCCGCGATGGCGCGGCCTGGATTCATTTCGACCGCGCGGCGCCGTCGCTGGAGGAAGCGATTCACTCGGCCGTCTCGCAGGTTCGGGCGGCCGGGTTTACGGCGTCCAAAATCGAACTGGACGCGACGGCGACGAAGTGAAACAGGGTGCGAGCCGCCGGATTCATCCCATTGGTATCTACACAAGTCGGCCTGCATCTGCTCCGTCTTAAGCCCCGGAGGGGCGGGGGTGCATTGCCAGGGGTGAAACCCCTGGAGCGAGGCGGCGTCCCTGGGTCGAGGAAGCCCCGGAGGGGCGGCGGCGCCTCGCCTAGCGCCGCCCCTCTGGGGCTGAATCGGGGCGCGGCACGTCCTGGCCTCCAGAGGTTTCACCCCTGGCGATGCACCGCCGCCCCTCCGGGGCGAAAGACGGAGCAGACGCGCTGCCTTTGTGCAGATACCAATGGGTTCATCCCGGCGGTTTTCGCCCCAACGGCGGGGATGAACCCCGCCGCTCGCCCGTCGTGGATGTCACTTCCCTTGAAGTCCTCCGCGAACGCCGGACGCACAGGTCTCATAGCACCCATTGGTCCCATACGACCCCGAGTTGGACTTGCCTGCCGTCGCCCGTCCTTGATAGAGTGCGCGGTCGCAATCCGCTTCCCCACGGACGGGGCCGTCATGCTCAAGCGCCGCAGCCAGCTCCTGACCGCGTCGTTCCTCGTCTGCGACCTCGTCATGACCGTCCTGGCCTGGTGCGGCGCCTATTACGTCCGCTTCGACACCTTCATTCCGATCACCAAGGCCCAGCCCGACCCGGCCCTGATCTGGGCCAACCTGCCGCTGGTCCTGCTGTTGGCCGCCTTCTCCTTCCACGCCACCGGCCAGTACGCCATCCACCGCCTGCGGCGGCTCCGCGAAGAAGTCGTCGGCGTCCTCAAGGGCGTGACGCTGCTGGCCCTGCTGGTCCTGGCCGCCACCTTCTTCCGCCACGACCCCTACGAGTCGCGCGCGGCGATGGTCCTGTTCTGGGCGGCGGCCTTCGTCCTGGTGCTGAGCGCCCGCCGTCTCGCCTGGGCCGCCGTCCGCACCCTGCGCAGCCGCGGCTATAACCAGACCTACGCGCTCATCGTCGGCGTCGGCCGCGTCGCCCGCAAGACCGCCCGTGCCCTGCGCAAGGCCAGCTGGATGGGCATCAAAAACGTCGGCTTCGTCGAGGACCGCACCGGCCCGCTCTCCGGCGACCTCGACGTGCTCGGCGGCGTCGCCGACCTGCCGCAGCTCATTCCGATGTATTCCATCGGCCACGTCTTCATCGCCCTGCCGCTCAACCGCTACGCCGACGCCCGTCGCGTCTTCGACGTGCTGTCGCAGTCGCTGGTCGAGGTGCGGCTGGTGGCCGACGTGCCCAACCTGGCCGGCCTGTCGCTGACCACGACCAACCTCGACGGCCTGCCCGTCGTCGGCCTGCGCGAAAGTCCGCACTTCGGCCTCAACGTCGTGTTCAAGCGCGTCATGGACATGCTTTTATCGCTGACCGGGTTGCTCCTGCTGTCGCCGCTGCTGCTGCTGATCGCCGGGCTGGTGAAACTGACCAGCCGCGGCCCGGTGTTCTACCGCCAGGAGCGCTGCGGCCTCAACGGCCGGGCGTTCCACATGCTGAAGTTCCGCAGCATGGCCGCCAACGCCGAGCAGCAGAGCGGCGCCGTCTGGGCGATCAAGAACGACAGCCGGCGAACCTGGCTCGGCGCCTTCCTGCGCCGCACCAGTCTCGACGAGTTGCCGCAGTTGTTCAACGTGCTAATGGGAGACATGAGCCTGGTCGGCCCGCGCCGGAGCGGCCGGTGTTCATCCAGCAGTTCCGGAGGACCATCCCCAACTACATGGCGCGCCATTGCGTCAAGGCCGGCATCACCGGCTGGGCGCAGGTCCACGGCTGGCGCGGCAACACGTCGCTGAGAAAACGGCTCCAGTATGACCTCTATTACATCACGCACTGGACGCCGTGGCTCGACCTCCGCATTCTGTGGATGACGCTGTTCAAGGGAATCCTCCACCGGAATGCGTACTAAGGTCAATGACACGCGTCGGAGCCGCGACCGTGAGGGAGCGGGGCGGCGACGGGGACAGGCCGCCCGCGGGTGTCCCTCTGGATTTTGGACCTCGGCGGGGCGGACGGACTCCCCTATCGAGAGGCCCACCCCCGCCCGAAGGATCGCCCGGACGACGGCCGGGGGAATGCTAGAATAGCAGCGGCGCATGGCCGGCCCCTCCGAAAGGTCGTTTGGGCGCAACGCTTTCAGAGAGCAAGCTATGCGCCCCTAATAACTTTGAAACTGCTGTCACGGTCGCGGCCCCGACATGACACTGTCAATTCCAGGAGCTCTCTACGATGACTGCGGTTCCATCGACCGATCGCCCGCGGCGGGAAGTTGCCACCTTGGCGGGCGGCTGTTTCTGGTGCATCGAGGCCGTCTTCGAGCGGCTGCGCGGCGTCGAGAAGGTCGAGTCGGGGTACGCCGGCGGCGTCCGGCCAAACCCCACCTATGAACAAGTCTGCACCGGCGCGACCGGCCATGCCGAGGTCATCCAGGTGACGTTCGACCCGGACGTGATCTCCTTCCGCGAGATCCTTGAGGTCTTTTTCGTCGTCCACGACCCGACGACGCTCAACCGCCAGGGGGCGGACTCCGGCACGCAGTACCGCTCGGCGATCTTTACCCACAGTCCCGCACAAAAAGAGATCGCCGAACGGCGAATTGCGGAGCTGAACGAGGAGGGCGTCTGGCGGTCGCCGATCGTCACGGAAGTGGTCCCGTTCACCGAGTTCTACCCCGCCGAGGAGTACCACCAGGGCTACTACCGGCGCAACCCCGGCCAGGGCTATTGCAACATCGCCATCCCGCCGAAGCTGGCCAAGCTGCGCAAGCATTTCGCCGCCAAGCTCAAGCCCGACGCCGGATGACGGCGGCCGCGCCGTCGTATATACTGAGGCGCGACAACGTCATCCCACCCGTCCGCCTTCCCCGAGGCCGTCATGCGCATCCCGCTGATCCTGCTCGCCTCCGCCGCCCTGGCCGCGGCCGCCCTGGCCGGCGACTCGTGGCCCATGTTCCGCGGCCCGCACAACGACGGCCATTCCGACTCCACCGGCCTGCCGCTCACCTGGAGCGAGACGGAAAACGTCGTCTGGAAGACCCCCATCCACGACAAGGGCTGGTCGTCACCCGTCGTCTGGGGCGACCAGGTCTGGATGACCACGGCGAAGGCCGACGGCACGCAGCTCTTCGCCGTGTGTGTGGACCGCAAAACGGGGAACATCCTCTACGACCTCAAGCTCTATGAGCAGGAAAAGCAAGACCCGGCCCACAACCCCGGAAGCACGAACAGCTACGCCTCGCCGACGCCGGCCGTCGAGGAAGGGCGCGTCTACGTCCACTTCGGCTCCTACGGCACGGCCTGCCTCGACACGAAGACCGGCGCAAAAATCTGGGAGCGGCGCGACCTGCGCTGCAACCACTGGCGCGGCCCCGCCTCGTCGCCGATCCTGTACGACAACCTGCTCATCCTCACCTTCGACGGCTACGAAGCCCAGTACGTCGTCGCCCTCGACAAAAAGGACGGCCATACGGTCTGGAGGAAGGACCGCGACTTCAACTACGGCACCGACGACGGCGACCGCCGCAAGGCGTTCGGCACGCCGACCGTCATTAACGTCAAGGGCAAGCCGGAACTCATCAGCCCGGCCGCCGTCGCCACCACGGCCCTCGACCCGGCGACCGGCGACGACCTGTGGGTGGTCTATCACGGCGGCATGAACGTGACCCAGCCGCCGCTGTTCGGCGACGGCCATGTCATCCTCTGCACGGGAGACGGCGGTCTGAAGATGCTGGCCGTGCGGCCCGACGGCAGCGGCGATCTCACCAAGACCAACATCGACTGGACCTATAGCAAGAACGTGCCGTCGCGGTCGTCGCCGATCCTGGTGGACGACCTGCTCTATTTCGCCAACGAGGGTGGAATGCTCAGCTGCATCGACGCCAAGAGCGGCGAGTTCGTCTGGCAGGAGCGGGTGGGCGGGGCCTTCTGGGCGTCGCCGGTCTGCGCGGACGGCCGACTCTATCTCTTCGGCAACGAGGGAACGACCACGGTGGCCGAGCCGGGCCGGGCCTGGAAGAAGCTGGCGGTCAACAAGCTCGACGATGGCTGCATGGCGACGCCCGCCGTGGCCGGCAAATCGCTCTTCGTCCGCACCAAAACCCACCTGTACCGGATCGAGAAAAAAGACTGAGCAACCATTTGCTCAACTTGGCCGTCGTATCGCGCCGGCATGGCACGGGCTTCGCATTTCTTTCAGCGTGCCCGCACGACCCGACGGCGACGTACGCCGCGGGGGCGGCCGGCAGGGCGCAGGAATGCGGCGGGCCGCCATGCGCTTCTTCCGTCATCCTCTCTGGTCGCATCTGGCCAAGGTAGGATGGCCGTTCTTCCGATCCGATCAGAGGCGCTGGGCCTGGATCGCGCTGGGCACGATCGTCGTCCTTCTGCTCGGCGTCAACGGGCTGAACGTCATCAACAGCTTCATCGGCAATGACGTGATGACCGCGCTGGAGCGGCGGCAGGAGTGGCACTTCTACCTGATGTCCGCCGTCCTCATCGGGGTGTTTGCTTCCTCGACGGTCGTCGAAACGCTGGCCCGATACGTCGAGCTGCGGCTGGGCCTTTTCTGGCGCGACTGGCTGACGCGCCGCTTCCTCGGCCGCTACCTGGGCGGCCGCGCCTATCATCACCTGGCCGATCGCGCCGACATCGATAACCCCGATCAGCGCATCAGCGAGGACGTGCGCACCTTCACCGCCCAGTCGCTCTCCTTCGTCATCCTGCTGTTCAACGCCGTTGTCACGTTCGTGGCCTTCGCCGGCGTCCTGTGGTCCATCACTCCCTGGCTGATTCTGGCCGCCGTCAGCTACGCCTTGGTCGGCACCTTGGGGACGATCCTGATCGGTCGTCGGCTGGTCCCGCTCAACAATCTTCAGCAAAGAAAAGAAGCCGACTTCCGCTACGGCCTGGGGCGGCTCCGGGAACACGGCCCGGCCGTCGCCCAACTCGGCGGCGAGGAGGAAGAAAAGACCCACCTGACCGGCCGCCTCAGATCCCTGGTGGACAATTACCGCTCGATCATCGTCGTCAGTCGGAACCTGATGTTTTTCACCGTCGCCTACGACTACATGCCGCAGATCATCCCGGCCATGCTGGCGGCGCCGTTGTACATCTCGGGCCGCGTGCCGTTCGGCACGGTGACGCAGGCGGCGATGGCGTTCAGCCAGCTGCTCGGAGCGTTCTCGCTGATCGTGCGGCAGTTCCAGGACCTGTCGGCGTATGCGGCCGTGGTGGATCGGCTGGGAACCATGTGGGAGGCCACCGAGCCGGTGGCGGAAGCGCCGGCCAAGGTCGTCCCGGTCACTCCGGCGGAAGCGCCGCGCACCCGACGGCCCCGGCGGTCGAAGTCGCGCTGAACGGCCACCGCGTGGCCTACGAGGGCGTGACGCTGCGGACGCCGCAGGAGGGCCGGCTGCTCGTGCGCAACCTGAATCTGGTGGAACCGGAGGGGAAACGGCTGCTCATCACCGGGCCGAACGGGGCGGGCAAGACGGCCCTGCTGCTGGCCACGGCCGGCTTGTGGCACGGCGGCGAAGGGCGGATCATCCGCCCCGACCGCGTGATGTTCATCCCGCAACACCCCTACACGACGCCGGGACAATTGCGCGACATGCTGCGGAGCGGCCTGGGGAAGCGCGGCGTCTCGGACGACCGGATCTGGGCCGCGCTGAAGGAAGTCGGACTGAACGGCGTCGTGGAGCGACAGGGCGGCCTGGACGCCGAACGGGACTGGCCGGACATTCTGTCGTGGGGCGAACAGCGGGCGTTGGCGGTCGCCCGGCTGTTGCTGGCCGCGCCGCGGTTCGCCTTCCTCGACGACACGGTCGAGACGCTGGAAGCGCCCCGCCTGGAACGGCTGTACGAAGCGCTGGCCCGCAGCGCGATCACCTACGCCACCGTCGGGCTTCACCCCGCCCTCTTCGCGTTTCACGATCTCCGGCTGGACCTGCACGGCGACGGCGCGTGGCGCGTGGAGCCGGCTCGCGGCGGATGAAGCGGCGCACGGTTTCGCTCTACGTTGCGACGGCGGCGTTCGACGGCGCCTCGATGAACAGGTCGCCAAGCACCGGCGCGGACAGAAAACGTTCCTGACGATGGTGCGATTCGATCACCTCTTGTTCGCTCACAGGTCGGGTCTTTCCGCCCGGCAATTCGATTTCCAGGTCGCCGGAGCGGGCCATGCCGGCGACCGCCGCCAGCGCGTCCAGTTGAATGGTTTGTTCCAGGGTCAGGGCGATGTGCCGAAAGCGTTGAGGCTCGCCGCGTTTCAACTCCTCGTAGTATCGCCTTCCTTTGGCGTCGGGCTGCTTGCCCAGCGCCAGCGGCCGCCGTTCGTCGGTGACGAGAAGAACTCGGTCCACCCGATCGGCGGCGTCCAGGAGGTAGCGGAGGGCGTAAGTGGTTGTCCGCGCGACGGCGTTGACCAGCACCAGTACGCCCGTTTGCGACGCGGCGCCCGGCCAAGCTGGTCCACGGCGCGCGACCAAGGTGAATGGATTCTCCTGGCTCGGTTTGCCGGACCACGGCCCGTCGATCTCGACGCCCATCTGCCCGATCAGGGCGGCGATCAGGCCGGCGAGGTTGGCGGCGTCCGGCGGCAATGTGTCCGGGCGCCGCCGGCGCTGCTCGCCATGCTCCGCAATCTTCTGCTGCGTCTTGCGGTCGATGATTTCCCGGATCTGCTCCGGCGTCCATTCGACGGACGGCGCCCCGTCGTCGTGCGTTCGCCGCCCCCACTCCCCCCACCAGGCCTCGCCGCCCTGCTTCCGCAACGACTCCTGCTCACGGCGCCAGCCCTCGCGCGCCCCGTTGATCACGTCGCGCGGCGCAGGTCGATTTTGTCCCGGAAGAATTCCTCCGCCCAGAGCCGGCCGAGAGGGAACAGGGCGTCTTCCCGCAGGCGTCGTTGGACAGGCTCCTGATCGGCGAACGGCTGGACGGCCTTCTCCAGCCGGGCGGCCACGATGCGGCGGCCCTCCTGAGGCGCCAGGCGCAGCAGGGGAACCTCGAACTGGGCCAGCCGGTCCCAGGCGGAGTCCTGGATCACTTTCATTTCCCGCCAGCGCAGAAGCGAGGACTGGATGCCGGCGGTCACCACCAGTAGGTTCGGCGCACTGTCGATCAGGGCTTCCAGAAAGCGCGACAGGGCCGCGGCCTGGTCGTCATCGAGGTTGTCCACTTGATCGAAGCAGAGCAGGAACGGCCGCCTCCAGCTCAACGCCGTTCGGCTCAGGGCGACAAGGACTTGCTTGATCTGCTGATTGTCCGCCAAGGCCGCCGGTTCGTCCGGGACGCGGCTGGGCGGCAGGCTGAGCCGCCGGGCCTCGGCCGGCTCGAGGCAGTCGCCGGACAGCCAGCGCACGGCCAGGATCGCCTCGCATTCTTCGTGGGTCTCGTGGGCTTGGTAGGACGAGCACAGGAAGCGATAAAGGATATCGTAAATACTCCGATCCACCGGGGCCGCGCGCGAAGATTCCTCCTGACTCAGGCCGTCGATGAGTTTGCCGTAAGCCTGCTGAGCGACGGGCCAGGGGTGAATCCTCGTCTTATCGTGATGCAGCGCCTCTGCGACGAGCGCCAGGGCGAGTTGGTAGAGCGGTGTGCCGCGGAAGCCGCACGCCCGGCCGCGGGTCAGGATGCTGACCACCGACTTGAGGAGCGACCGCGGCAAGTTCTCGGGGCTGGCCTGGAGGTTGTGCAAATAGACGGCGACGGCTTGCCGGTCGTGGTCGGCCCAGTGCAGCAGGCGGGACAGCAGATGGCTCTTGCCGACGCCCGCCTCGCCCCAAAGCACCGCCCCGAGGCCGCGGCGGAGGTCGCACGCTTGCCGGGCCAGGCCCGTCAGCTGCTCGAACTCCGTCCGGTGGATGTCGTCCACGTCCACGCCGTCGGCCGAAAGCCCGTTGACCCGGTTGTCGATGAACGGATTCGACGAACGCACCATATCGAAGAAGCCGTCCAGGGCGTCGCCGCCGTGGTCCAAGAGCCGCTCCTGGGAGGAAAGGGTTGTCACGGCAGGCTCCTGACCGGCCTCGTTCCGGCATGGGTGCAAGGACAGTGTAGCCGAGACTTGTCCTATTTTCATGGTTTCCGGGCGCCGCGCGATAGGGCTGCGGCGGGTCGATGTCCTCGGCGAACATGCGGAACATCAGCTGGCGATGAACGGGTGGGGCGTCAAGGGGTCGTCGGTGCGAGGGCGTCAAAGGTTCTTCCGGGAAACATAGAGCAGGAGCGATCCATCCTCGACAATGCCGGCCTGGCGTTCCTCCGGCGTGACGCCGTGCCGCCCTTCCGCGGCGCTGAGGGTGTAGCGGCCGGCCACGCGCAGCTTGCGCAGCGCGGCGTCGAAAGCCTCCGGCGCCATCGGCAACGCTCGCCGCAGGTCCACCAGATTGACGAAGTTGTGCGCGCCCTTTTGTCGATTGATCTGGTGGAAGGCCTCGTCAAAGGTCCGGGCGAAGTCCACCGGCGGCTCGCTCGGCGGCGAAGGTTGCGAGGGGACGGCGATCGGTGCGCCTCCTTGCCGGCCGCGATGGATGTCCTCCGTGAAGAAGAGCTGTTTCTTTTTGCCGATCCACATCCAACCGATGGTCGGCGGCAGCGTATCGGCGTCAATCCGCCGGTTGATCGCCTCCCTGAAAATGGGGAAATGTTCGGACTTCGGGGAGACCAGTTTTTCGACCGCAAAGGCGTTGTCGTTGGCCTTGCGCTTCATTCGCAGCAGTTGCTCAAGCAGGAGGCTACAGGAGAAGAGTTGCTCCTTGTCTTCCAGGAAGGCGACCAAAGCCTCCGGCTTCTTCAGATCGAACCGCAGCACTTTGTCGCGGAAGATGGGATGGCCCAGCGCCTTCGCGCGGATTGACGATTTCGCTTGCGAGTCCGTCCGTTCAACCAGCCGCTGGAGCAACAAAGGATACGCGTCTCCGCCGAGATGTCGTTGCGCTTCCAGCGCTTGCAGCAGTTTCTCCGCCAACACTTCCTCCGGCTTCCTGGGCGGCGGGGGAGGAGGCGGAGGCGGATATTTCGTCAGATAGAGAAACGGCTTGTTCTTTTCGAGGCGCACGCCCACGCCCGACGGCAGGGCGTTCTCGCGGACTCGCCGTGTGACCGCCTCCTCAAACGGCTTCCGTAGCTTAGTGTTCTCGATCTGAGCTTTGACCTGGTTCAGCGGCCAGAGCAGGTCAGTCGGCCGTGCAAAGGATCCCAAGCGCGGACTCCAGCAGTCGCGCATCGTCAGCCAGCTGCTCGGCGTCATCGGCGAGCGCGACGAGGCCGGCGGGATCCTTCGTCTTGCTGCTCGCCAGGACCGCGCGATCCTTGAATGGCTTCTTGCCGACCGCCTTCCCGACCCGTTCCGGCGCGGCCTGCGGATCGGCCAGCTCGGCGAGGCGTTGCAGCGTGAGCGGATACGCTTCCTTCCCCAGGGCGCACTGCGCCTCCAGCACCGCAAGCATTTTCTCGGCCAACTCCAGAGCCGAATCTTTTCTTTTCGGCGGCATCGTCCCCGTTCTCCAGTGCGAAAATCCGTGCGTGAGGTTCCCCACACCATAGCGGATCTCAGGGATCCGGGCATGAACAATTCGCCCGACCCCTGTAGCACGAGCTTTAGGCTCCGTCTGGCCATTGGATTTCCGCCCCGGAGGGGCGGGGGTGAATAGCCAGGGGTGAAACCCCTGGAGAGAGACGTGCCAGCGCTCCCGCATTTCAGCCCCGGAGGGGCGGCGGTGGTTCGGCTCACCGCCGCCCCTCCGGGGCTGTGAAAGCCATTGATGGGCCGGCCTTTTCCCCAGGGGCTTTCGCCCCTGGCTATGGACCGCCGCCTCTCCGGGGCGAAGATGGTTTGCCAGACAAAGCCTAGATCGTGCTACAGTCGGAATGCAGAGTATACTGTCCCGTGGAAAGGATCGACGCACGGAATGCGGTAAACGAGGCAAATAGGACGCAAGGGGCGAAAGCGTAGAAGCCGGGTCGCGTCAGCGCCCGGAGGACCACTCATGCAACCACCCTACATGGAACACGAGGATCCCCCGGTCGATCCGGATGATCGCCGGGAAGCCCCGCGGCACGGCGACCAGGGAGATCGCGGAGCGGCCCCGTCGTCACCGGGCCTGCCGGCCGGGCTGTGCGTCGCCCTGAGCCGGGAGGCCGGCGCTCGCGGCGGCGCCATCGGCCGGCGCGTCGGCCAGAAGCTCGGCTGGCAGGTCTTCGACCAGGAATTGCTGGAGTACATGGCCCAGGACGCCGTGGTGCGCCAGGGCGTCCTCGACGCGCTTTCGCCGGCCGTGATGGAATGGGTGGAAGGACGGTTGCAGCTGCTGTTGCGCGAGCAGAACCTCAGCCAGCACCCCGGCATCCAGAACCTGGCGCGGGTGGTGCTGGCGCTGGGGGCGCAGGGCGAGGCGGTGATGGTCGGTCGCGGCGCCGGCTTCATCCTGCCGCGCGAGACGACGCTGCACGTTCGGTTGGTGGCGCCGTTGCCGGAACGCATCGCTTACATGAGCCAGTGGCTGCGTCTTCCGGTGGAAGAGGCGGCCGACATGGTGCGACTGCGCGACGAGCGGCGCGGCGAGTTCCTGCGCACGCACTTCCACCGCAACGGCGGCGACGTACATCCCTATGACATGCTGCTCAACACCAGCCTGCTCGGTGAGGACATGTGTGCGGAGCTGATCGCGCTGGCGGCGCAGGCGCGAAAGGCCGGCGAGCGGGGGGCGTAAGCCCCCTGATGCTTCCTCCGGTCGGCGAGCGCAGGTAGCATCAGGGGGCTTACGCCCCCCGCTCGCCGATCCGCCGATCCGCCTCGCGCAATTCCTTCCGCTTCACCTTGCCCGACGGCGTCTTCGGCAGCGCCGCCACGAATTCTACCTTTCGCGGACATTTATACGCGGCCATCTGGCCCCGCGCGAACGCCTGCACGTTGCGGCAGAGATCCTCGTTCACCGTCGTGCCTTCCCGCGCCACCAGATACGCCTTGACCACGCCGCCGCGCATCGGGTCGGCCGACTCGATCACCGCCGCCTCCAGCACCGCCGGATGGCTCACCAGGCCGCTCTCCACCTCGAACGGCGAAATGCGATAACCGCTCGCCTTGATCACGTCGTCGTTGCGGCCCTTGAACCAGTAGCAGCCGTCGGCGTCGCGCACCAGCACGTCGCCGGAATAGTACCACGGGCCTCGGAAAATCTCGGCCGTGCGCTCCGGCTTGCGCCAGTATTCCTTCATCATGCCGGGATGGGAGCGCGCCGCACGCACAGCACGCCTTCCTGGCCGTCCGGCACGGGGCGGAGGTCGTCGTCGAGCAGGGCGAGGTCGGCCCCCGGACTGGGCCGGCCGCAGCTGCCCGGCTTGATCGGCTCACCGATCGAATTGTGGCAGTAGACCATGCACTCGCTCATGCCGATGCCGTCCAGCAGCGGCATGTGAAAATGGCGCTGGAAGGCGGCGAGGGTGTCGGCCGGCAGCGGTTCGCCGGCGCTGACGGCGTGCCGCCAGCTGGACACGTCGAAATGGCCGACCGCATCGCCGAGCGTGGTGAACAGACGGTAGACGGACGGCGGGGCGGTGAAGTTGCTGACGTGGTACTTCTGGATCAGCGACAGCCAGCGCCGCGGGCTGAACGGGCCGCCCTGGGCGTCGTACAGCACCACGGTCAGGCCCTTCGCCAGGGCGTAGAGGAAGGTGCAGGCGACCGGCAGCAGCCAGCCCAGCTCGGACGGGCAAGCCACCACGTCGTCGGGCCGGTAGTCGTGCCACCAGTGTACCAGGGCCTCGTAGGCGATGGGGTAGCGGTGCAGGTGGACGACGCCCTTGGGGTCGCCGGTGGTGCCGGAGGTGTAGGCGATGAAGGCGACGTCGTCGTTGCGCGTCGCGGCCGGCGTGAAGGTTTCGCGGCCCTCGTCGATCAGCCCCTGGAAGGCGACAGCGTCGGCGGGGGCGTCGCCGTCCTCGTCCTCGACGACGATCATGTTTTGCAGGGCGGGACAGTCGGCCCGGACGCGCTCGATCGGCCCGACGAGACGCGGCGTGGAGACGGCGGCAACGGCCTCGGAGTCCTGAAGGCGATAACGGATCTCGGATTCGCGGAATTGCGGGCTGGTGGGGATGAAGACGGCGCCGAGCTTGGCGATGCCGAGGGCGGCGACGTAGAACTCCGGCCGGCTCGGCAGGCGAAGGAAGACGCGGTCGCCGCGGCCGACGCCGAGTCGGCCGAGGGAGTCGGCGAAGCGGCTGCTGAGGGCGTCGAGCTGGTTGTAGGTGTAGACGCGGACGGCGCCGGCCGCGTTTTCCCACAGAAGGGCCGGTTTGCCGCCGCGGCCACGCCGCGCCTGGCCGGCCGTCAAATCGACGCCGAGGTTGTAGGTGGTCGGAATGGCCGCCCACGGATCCCAGGTCTGGCGCCGCCTTGCGTCGTCGCTCATAAACGCTCCTTGACAAACAGCTTGACAGCGTAACTTGGCGGCGGGGGGAATCAAGAGCAAACAGCAGGCCGGCGCGGGCGAGCCGGGTCGCGTAAGCGCCCGGAGATGACGTCAGCGACGGAAATCAACTCCGGGCGCTTACGCGACCCGGCTCGCCCGCGCCGGCATTTCCGCTCCCGTCTTCGTTGGAACGACGGGAATTACGGCCGGAAAGCGCTTGACTTCCCGGAGGGGAAGTCTAACATCATTAGAATTGTTCCTTGCACACTTGCTCTCGCTCGCTTCGCCCACCGACGGTCAGGGGTGCAGGCGTTTCTTTGTGCTCAGCAAGGAGTCCGTCATGTCGTCGCAACCTCGCCGCCGCCGCCTGGAGGTGGAGCAGATCGGCGACGTCACCGTCGTCAATTTCATCGATCGCAAAATCCTGGATGAACAAAACATCCAGGTCATTGGCGAGCAGCTGTTCGGCCTCGTGGACGAGGAAGGCTGCCGCAAGCTGCTGCTGAATTTCGGCAACGTCGAGTTCCTGTCGAGCGCGGCGCTGGGCAAGCTGATCACGCTGAACAAGAAGCTCCAGGCCGCCAAGGGGCGGCTCATTCTGTGCAACATCGACCCTCAGATCCACGAGGTGTTCGAGATCACCAAGCTCGATAAATTCTTCAATATCCAGAAGGAAGAACAGACCGCCCTCCAGGCGTTCTGATGTGGGGGGCGGACGGAGGAAGTCCGGGGAATGACCGTTCTTTCCCACGGGCGCTCATCGGAGGCGGCGAGGCCGTCAATCCGAGAGGCGGAATGGATTCGCACGGCCGGCACGGGTCGCGCGGCCCGCGCCGTCCGGGGGCGATCTAGGACGGCAGACCGAATACGGCGGGTTCACGGCGCATCGGAGGCGAGATCCCGCACGAGACGCGGCTGGACGGGCCGTGATGGAGCGGTCGTTCGTCAGGAGGCCCCTTTACAGTGCTCTTACCCACTTCGACCACGATGGACTTACAGCGCGACGTCGGCCCGAATCCCTTTGTGGAGGTCGTCCTGGTCAGCGACCCGGTCGAGGCGCGCCGCTTTCAGGACCAGATCGAGCAATACCTGTTGCGATCCAGTCACGCCAGCCCCCACGAAATTTTCAGCATCAAGCTCGCCCTCGAAGAAGCGCTCATCAACGCCATCAAGCACGGCAACCAGATGGACCGCACCAAGAAAGTGCGCGTCCTCTACCGCAGCGCCCCCGGCTTCTTCGAGGTTCGCGTCACCGATGAGGGGCCGGGCTTCGACCCCAGCGACGTGCCCGACCCCACCGCCGTCGAGAACCTCGAACGACCCTGCGGCCGTGGTCTCATGCTCATGCGCCACTACATGACCGAGGTCGTCTACAGCAGCAGCGGCAACTGCGTCGCCATGAGCAAGGTGCTCCACAACGGCAAGAAATAAAGGGGTCCGCAGCAGTCCACCCCGCCGTCAACGGCGGGGCTACAGGCAAAAGCCCCGTGAACGGGGCTGGACCAACTCCAGCCCCGTTCACGGGGTTTTTGCCTGTAGGTCCGGGGTTTACCCCGGATCGTGCCGTTGCGAACCACCGACCACGGACCCCGGACCATGTCGCAGAACATGATGCAGCAGTACCAGGAGGCGAAGGAGCGCCATCCGGGGATGCTGCTCCTCTTCCAGAACGGCAGCTTCTACGAGCTGTTCCACGATGACGCCGTCGTCGGCTCGCGCGTGCTGGGTCTGACGCTGACCCGCCGCGAGAAGACGATCCCAATGGCGGGCTTCCGCACGCAGGACCTCGACGTTTACCTCCCCAAGCTGCTGCACGCCGGGCACCGCGTCGCCGTCTGCGATCAGGTCGAAGATCCCGCCCTGGCCAAGGGATTGGTCCAGCGCGAAGTCACCCGCGTCGTCACGCCCGGCACCCTTACCGAAGACGCGCTGCTCGACCCTCGGCGGTCCAATTTTCTCGTCGCCCTGGCGCCGGGACACGGCAAGGGGTCGGCCGGCGCCGCCTGGGTGGACCTATCCACCGGCCAGTTCCACGCCGCGGACGTTCCCCGCGAAAAACTCGCCGACGAACTGGGCCGCCTCGCTCCGGCCGAGGTGCTGCACTCCGACGCGCCAGGGCCGACCGCCGAGACGGGGCCGCTCCTGGCGGGGCTGCGCGAGCTGCTGCCGAACCTGTCAGTGACGCCGCGGCCGGACTGGACCTTCGACCCCGACTCCGCCCGCGCCGCCCTGATGCACCACTTCGGCGTCGCCACCCTGGCCGGCTTCGGCTTCGACGATCATCAACCCTGCGTCGCCGCCGCCGGGGCGCTGCTGCTCTACCTGCGCGAAACCCTCAAGGCGGACCTCGGCCATCTCACGCGCCTGCGGCCGCGCGCCGGCGACCGCTACCTCTTCCTCGACGAGGTCACGCGCCGCAGCCTCGAATTGACGCGCACCTTGCGCGACGGCGGCCGATCCGGCTCCGTCCTGGCCGTCATGGACCGGACCACGACGCCGATGGGCGCCCGGCTGTTGCAGGAGTGGATCGTCGCGCCGCTGGCCGACCGCGGCGCCATCGACGCCCGCCTCGACGCCGTGGCCGAGCTGAAGGACGAACACGCCCTGCGCCAGGAGCTGCGGGCCTCGCTGAGTGAGGCTTTCGACCTGCAACGGCTGACGGCCCGCGTCAGCACCGGCCGGGCGTCGCCGCGCGACCTGGCCGCCGTCGGCCGAACGCTGGCCCTCTTGCCGCGCATCAAGGCCAAGGTGACGGCCCGCCGCTCGACCCTCTTGCGCGAGCTGGAAGCGCGGCTGGAGCTATGTCCCGACCTCCGCGAGTCGATCGAGAACGCGCTCTTGGACCCGCGCCGATCAGCGCGAAGGAAGGCGGCGTCATCCGGGCCGGCTACGACCCCGCGCTCGACGAGCTGCATTCGATCACGAAGAACGGCAAGGACTGGATCGCCCGTTTCCAGGCCGACGAGATCACGCGCACCGGCATCAACAGCCTTAAGGTCGGCTACAACCAGGTCCACGGCTACTACATCGAGATCACCCACACGCACGGCAGCCGAGTTCCCGACAATTACGAGCGCCGACAGACGTTGAAGAACGCGGAGCGCTACGTTACGCCGGCGCTGAAGGAGCATGAGGAAAAGGTCCTGACGGCCCAGGAGAAGATCCAGCAGCGCGAATACGAGCTGTTCACGGCCCTGCGCGAACGGACGGCGGCGCAGACGGCCCGGCTGTTGCAGGCCGGCGAGGTGCTGGCGGGGCTGGACGTGCTGGCGGCGCTGGCCGAACTGGCCGCGGAACGCGGCTACTGCCGGCCGGCCCTGTCCGACGAACCGACCCTGCACATCCGCGACGGCCGGCACCCCGTCCTCGACCAGACGATGCCGCCGGGCACGTTCGTCCCCAACGACCTGACGATGGGGCCGGACGAGGGGACGGTCCTGCTTATTACGGGACCGAATATGGGCGGAAAGAGCTGCTACATCCGCCAGGCGGCGCTCTTGACGCTGATGGCGCAGATGGGCAGTTTCGTGCCGGCCAAGGAGGCGCGGATCGGTCTGGCCGACCGCATCTTCACGCGCGTCGGCGCCAGCGACGAGCTGAGCCGGGCGCAAAGCACCTTCATGGTGGAAATGACGGAGGCGGCGAACATCCTGAACAACGCCACTTCACGGAGTTTGGTGATCCTCGACGAGATCGGCCGCGGCACCAGCACCTACGACGGCGTCTCGCTGGCGTGGAGCATCGCGGAGTACCTGCACGACCAGATCGGCTGCCGGACGCTCTTTGCGACGCACTACCACGAGTTGGCGCAGCTGGCGGAGCGTCTTCCGAAGCTGCGGAACTACAACGCCCTGGTCCACGAGGGGCCGGAGGGCGTCATCTTCCTGCACAAGATCGCGCCGGGCGGCGCGGACAAGAGCTACGGCATCCACGTCGCGCAGCGGGCCGGCGTGCCGTCGGACGTGCTGAGCCGGGCGCGCGAGGTGCTCAACGAGCTGGAGACGCACCACGTCAACGCGCCGCCGCGGCAGGCGGGCCGCATCCGCCGGCCAAAACTGGGGGCCAAGAGCCTGTTCGCCGGCATGGAAGATCCGGTATTGCGGGAATTGCGCGACGCGGAGGTGGACGCGCTCGCGCCGGAGGACGTGGCGGCGCTGGTGCGGCGGTGGCAACGGGAACTGCGGGGATGAAGCGAGCCGTAAAACCAGCCCCGAGCGCGAGCGAGGGGTTCGGCGCCGAACCCTCGCTCGCGCTCGGGGCTGGTTGGGAAGGCTATCTGGCGCTGAACTCCAGCTTGGCCGTGAACAGCCGTTGCCGGTCGCCGCGGCGAGCCAGATCCTCCATCAGCACGTCCAGGCTGCGCGTCACCAGCTTGTTCCTCCACCCCGTGGCGGTGCGCGTCCAGCGAACCGTCACCGGCTTGTCGAAGCGGATCATGTCCACGCCGTCGCTGTTGGCGCCCAGCCATACGGTCACCTGATCCAGGCCGGTCGTATCCAGCAGGATCGTGTTGTCGGCCAGGTTGATGTGCGCCTCCACCCGGGCCGGGGGACTGGCAAGCGTGAGGAAACGCTGGTTCACGTCGTCGGTCGTCAGCCAGTAGAAGCTGTTGTCCGTCGCGCGCTGCGTGACGAAGTAGGAGCCGTCCGACCCCGAGCCGCCGAGCTGCTCCAGGGGGAATTCGCGCTTCTTGCCGCGCATCCAGTCGAACATCGTCGGGACTTCGCCGCCGAACCACTCCACGCCGCGCCCCTTGTACTGAATCCACAGCATTGGATATTTATTCACCCAATCCTCGAACTGGTCGCGCTGGTGCTGCTTGTGGGTGTCGCCGGAGCGGTCGCCGTCCACGATGTAGAAGGGCAGGTATTCGGCGTTGCGGCCGTAGCGTCGAGCGATCTGGTCGGGGTAGCTGCTCATCGGCAGGACGCCGGCGAACAGGTCGGGGTGCGACAGGCCCACGTCGTAAGCCATCTCTCCGCCGACGCCCATGCCGAACAGGAAGACGCGGTCGGAGTCCACCGCGAACCGACGCCGCAGGTCGCGCAGCGTCTCCAGAACGACGGCGTGCTCGCGCTCACTGTAGCCGTAGACGCCGTTCATGCTCTTGCTCCATTCGGCGCGACCAGGATGTAGCCGTTGAGTCCGGCCGCGTCAGCCCAGCGCTTGAGCATGTCTTCCGGCCCCTCGCCGGACTGGTGCAGAACGATCAGCACCGGGTAGTTGCGGCTGTGCCGATATTCCGGCGGCAGCTGCAACAGGTACTTGACGGCCGCTCCGGTTGGGCCGGCGGTCATCTCCACGGTCTTGTCGCCGATTTTGTCGAGCGGTTCCGGTTGCGGCGGCGGCAGCAGCGGGATGAGCCGGGTGATGTCGTCCAGCGTCGCCGCGTCGCCGCGGTCGTTCTGGTACGCATCCAGCAGCGCCTTCCGCGCGGTCGATTCAGCGGCGAGGTACTTGAGCACGAACTGGCGGGCGTGCCAGAGTTGGACACCGCGGACGGGCGTCGGGTCGGGCAGGCGCCCAGCCAGCCGGTCACGGCCAGCGACAGCAGTTGGGCCGGCCCCATCGTCGGCGTCTTGCCCTCGGCCCGCTGGCGCTCCGCCTGCCGCGCCTGGCCGAGGAAAGCGTCGAGCCGCGGCAAGACGTCCGGCTGCAGCTCGGCGAGGAGGGCGGCGGCCGCCTCGGCCAGGGCCGCGTCGCGCGCATCGGTCCCCAGGCCTTTCGGCAGGTCGGTGAAGAAGCGCGTCACGTCGGCCATCGCCTTGTCGGCCGTCTTGTACACGTCGCGCAACTCGTTGCACTTGTTGAGCGTGTTCGCGTCGGCGTCCTTGTCGTCGAAGTTCGCCAGCTTTTTGCGGACAGCGTTGAACTGACCCGCGTTGTGCATCCGCTTGACGGTTTCGAGCTTGTCGCTGCACTCCAGTTGTTGGATCGAGGTCCGCAGCGTCGCCATCTGCGGCTTGACGAGGGCGGCGGCCGGATTATCGGCGTCCAGCCGGGCCAGCTCCACCAGGGCCTCGTCGTCGAAACCCGCCTGAATCATGAAATTGCAGTAGCGGAGGTGGTGCTCCGCCCGATCCGCCGGATTCAGCTTCGGATCGTCCGTGAAATCCGGGTGCGACGAGAGCAGGTTGCGAATCACACCGGGGCCGAGTTCACGCGTCAGGTACATGGTCAGCCAGGCGTAATCCTGGGTGGCCTGGGTGTGGGCGTAGTACGGTGTCAGGGCGAGGAGCCGCTCGTGGCGTGTTCGCTCCTTCGTCAGCCCGGTGCGAAATCGCACCGTGCGATTCCAGTTGTCGTCAAAAGCGCTGACGTCCAGGATTTCATCCACCGACGGGATTGAGTGCGCATCAACGGCAATGTGCGTGTTTTTGGGATAAATGAAATCGTCGGGCGGCGGCTTGATTTCCGTGGGAGACTGCTGCATCAGGGAAGGGGAGAAGTATTGCCGGCGCGGGCCGTCGTCGAGGAAGAAGAAGCCGCTGGGCATGAACACAACGTCCTGGCCGTCGATCTCGTACTTCCCTTCACGGCGGACTTTCCCCTGAAGGACGAAGCCGTCCTTGAGGATGATCTGGACGTAGGCGCCTTCCTTGCTGGCGCTCTGGCGCGGGCGGCCGGGAAGGGCGGCACGGCCGTAAGAAGGACGGCGCCGGCCAAGAGGGCCGGCAAGCGGCGCGGAGAAATAGACATGGACACGCTCCTGTCTCCGAGAGGCGCCAACTTCCCCGGCCGCGCGTCGGAGGCGGCGCGACCAATCGGTATTGTGGCTCACGGCGCCGGCCGGCGTCAAGGAATAGTTGAATCGGCCGCGGCCAGGCGAGACAATACAGACGGGCGCCCACGGTGCCGCCCCCTTGGTCGCACCCTTGCCGCTCCCGGAGGCGCTTCCCCATGCCGGTACGGTTTCGCTGCCGCTATTGCAACCAGCTGCTGGGCATCGCTCGCCGTAAGATCGGCATGGAGGTGAACTGTCCGACGTGTCACAACCCGGTCATGGTGCCGCCGACCGACTCGGCGGACGTGGACCAGCCGGCGCCGAGAAAGGATCCGCTGTTCGAGGGCAGCGACCTCGACGCGCTGTTGCAGCCGGCCGTCGCTTCGCCGCCCGACCTGGCCAAGCCGCTTCCGCCGCCGGCCGCGCCCGGCTGGCCGCCGCCCGCTCCGCCGCCGGTCGCCTTTGACGTGGGGCCATACCCCCCGCCCGGCGCCGCGACGCCGCCGGCCAGCGTGGTGCTGACGCCGATGCAGGCCACGCTGTTGACCGTCGGCGCGGTACTCATTCTCGGCGTGGCCTTCGCGGCCGGACTGCTGATCGGGAGGTTTCTGCCGTAAGGATTCGTCCAATAACAAATCCTCGTTTAGCGGCGACCCGAAGGGGAGCGCTCCGAGAGAGCGCTCCCCTTCGGGTCGCCGCTAAACGAGTTCATGGCGCCGCGACGAAGGCGTCAGATCATGGTCCGCACTTCCTCCTCGCCGAGCCGCATCGCAAAGATGCAGCCGACGAGCCAGCGGCGCTTCGGCATGGCCTGGACGCGCACCACGCGGACCAACAGCCGGTGGGCCGCCACCTGACCCCTGGCAGGGATTTCCAGGGTCAAAACCGTCCGCGGCTCAAAGCGGCGATTCATCAGCAGGCCGATCCCGTCGGCCGAGACGTCTTTCACCTCGGCGGGCCACCGCATGTCTTTTTCGCTGCTCAAGGCCTGGCATGGGCATTCCTTGCCCGAGGTAAATCGGATCGTGGCCCTCCTATCCGAGCGTCCGACTCCGACCGCAACCTTCGATCCGGCGATGGCCGAAGAAGGATGGAACGCCGCTCCCGGGGCCGGCCCGGTGCGGCCGTTCAACTCCTCCAGGAATTCCAGACACGACGCCGGCCGCACGCGGGGGTTCACGTCCATCGCCCGGCAGATGGCGGTTTCGATCCAGGGACTCAGGACGGGGACCAGCTGGCGCGGCGGGACGACTTCGTTGTTGAGCTTCTTCTTCAAGACGCTTAGGACGCCGCGGGCGCGGAACGGCAACACGCCCGTCAAGGCCATGTAGAGGGTGGCGCCGAGTGAATAGATGTCGCAGCGGGCGTCGGCGTGTTTGGCGTCGCTGAATTGCTCGGGAGCCATGAAATTCGGCGTCCCCAGGCCGGCGCTGGCCCGCGTCAGGCGGTTGTTCGTGTCGATGTCCTTGGCCAGCCCCAGATCGGTCAGTTTGGCCCGGCCGTCGGGCGCTAGCAGGATGTTGTCGGGCTTGACGTCGCGGTGGATGACCCGGCGGCCGTGGGCGAACTGTAGCGCCTCCCCGACCTGGCTAATAATGCGAACCGCCTCGGCCTCCGGCAGCCGGCCGCTGCGCTCGATGCAGTCGCCCAGGCTGGGACCGTCCACGAACTCCATCACGATGTAGGGTGTATCGCCTACGCAGCCGGCGTGGAGGGCGCGGACGAGATTGGGGTGGTCGAGACTGCTGGCGACCACGAATTCCTGCTCGAAGCGTTTCCGGAAGACGGAGTTGGTGACGGCTTCCGGCCCGGCCGTCTTGACGGCCACGATGAGGCCCGTCGCCGGATGGCGCGCCTTGTAGATGGTGCTCAGCTCCGATTGAGCGAGTCGCTGGAGGATTTCGTACTCCCCGACCGTTCGCACGGACGATTTGGCGGTTTTCAAAGACATTAGCACGCCCTCAACCGCGGCGACGAAGGACGCTCTCTCGGCGCCGGCGTCCTTGCCTTGGGCCTGGACGATGGAGAAGAGCGCGGAGGAGCGACATTACTCCCCCTTTTGTTCAACCTTAGCTTACGTATTGCCGCAGGGGCTTCGATCCGGCCTCATTTTCGCGCCGGGCCAGCGCGAAGCCCGGAATCGGCTTGTCGCTCCCCTTCGGGTCGCGGATAAAACGAAGGGATTCATGCACGATTCCGAAGATGCTCGAACGGTCTGGCGAGCGGCCGGCGCAAATGGCACAACGTCCGGTTCAGGGAAGGCAAATCGAAGCAGAGCGCGGACAGGGTCGCCAGTTGATACCCGTCCAGGCACAGGCACGCGCCGCCGTCGCCCCGTCCGACCACCCACGGGTCGCCGGTGAAGCGCAGGTCCATCAGAGACGGGCGGACGGTGCGGAAGGGCGGCAGGGCGCCGCGGAGTGAGTGACGCGCGAGACAGGGGGAAGGGAGCATACAGCACATCCCTCGGAGGGCGATTTTCCACTGCATTCGGCGCCGACGCATCGGGTCAATAGAGCGAATCGGGCGCCAATAGGCCGCACCATGCCCTGTCCATTCGCTTTCAGTCCGCAAAACCCCTATTCTGAAACGAGTTGCACGAACGGATTGCGCCGCAACCCCGGCCCGGCCGCTTCCAGGCGGGTTGTTACGTTTTGAAACAGAGGTGCGCCTTTCCGCGACACTTCCTTGGGATGATTTCGCCGACGAGACCGATCGTGACGACCCGCCGCGCCTTGATTCTGATCCTGCTTGCCGCATTCGCCACTAGCCTCAACGCCCTCAAACCGCTGCACATCGACGACGCCGCCCTGGCCATGCAATTCCCTCCAGGACTACCAGCATCCCCTCGACCCCTACGGCTTCCAGATGCTCTGGTACTTCCAGCCGCAACCGGCCAACGAGGTCCTCGGGCCGCCGGTGCTGCCGTACTCCTGGGCGCTGGGCCGGCGGCTGTTCGGCGAACGGCCGTGGTTGTGGAAGCTGGGCCTGTTGCCCTACGTGCTGCTGCTGGTGTGGGCGCTGCACGGCCTGCTTCGCCGCTTCGCCGCCGGCGTCGAATTGCCGCTGACGGTGATGACCGTGCTGGGGCCGGCGCTGCTGCCCAGTATCAATCTGATGCTCGACGTGCCGGCCCTGGCCCTGTCGTTGACCGCGGTGCGCCTGTTTCTCGGCGCCTGCGACGGCGATTCGTATGGTCAGGCCGTGTTGGCGGGGCTGGTCGCCGGTGTGGCGATGGAGACGAAATACACCGGGGCCGTCGCTCCGGCGGTGATGCTGCTGGCGGCGGCGACGACGCGGCGCTGGCGGCTGTGGCCGGCGGCGGCCCTCGCCGCCGCCCAGGTCTTCCTGACCTGGGAGTTTCTCACCGCCCTGCTGTACGGCGAATCGCATTTCCTCCACTCGCTGCGCGACTCCGCCGATTCACTGATGCAAAAAGGGTCGCTGGTGGTGGTGTTTTTCAGCTACCTCGGCGGTACGGCCCCGTTCCTGTTCGTGCTGGGTCTGGCGGCGCTGGGGGCGCGGCGGCGCTGGCAGGCGGCGGCCGCGGCGGCGGTCGTGGCGGGGTTCGCCTTGATCGTGCTTCTGGACGCGCAGCTTCGGCGGCACGGTGCGCCCGTCGCCGCAGCTGTTCGGCCCCATCGCCACGCCGCAATGGGACTTTCCGGGAAGCGAGATCGTCTTCGACGCTTTCGCGGTCGGCGGGGCGGCGGTGCTGGCGCTGGGCGTAAGGCGGCTGTGGGGCGCCGAGGAAGACCGGCGCGCGACGCTGTTCCTGGTGCTGTGGCTGGGACTGGAGGCGCTGGCGTACTTCCCGCTGACGCCGTTCCCGGCGACGCGGCGCATCCTGGGGGCGCTGGTGGTGCTGACGCTGCTGATCGGCCGGCTGGCGGCGCGGGCGTGGCCGTCGTCGCGGGCGCGGCGGGCGGCATGGCTGTGGGCGGCCTGCTCGGCGGCGCTGGGCCTGGCCTACTTCGCGCTGGACTGCCGGGAGGCTTACGCGGAGGAATGGGGGGCGGAGCAGGCGGTCGCGTGGATCAAAGGCCACGGCGGCGGCCACACGTGGTTTGAGGGCCATTACGGGTTTCAATACTACGCGGAGCGGTGCGGGATGCGTTCGACGTACCTGTGGGCGCCGCCGGAGGATTCGCCAAAGAAGGACGACTGGCTGGTCGCGCCGGACGGGCGCGTCGCCTCCGAGGCCATCGACCTGAACGACCCGGCCCTGCACGAGGAAGCGCGGCTGATGATCGGGGACGCCGTACCGCTGGCGACGGTCGCGTGTTATTATTGCGGCCGTGTCCCGCTGGAGCATCATGAGGGGCCGCGCCTGACGGTGCGGATTTTCCGAGTGGTCGAGGATTTCCAGCCGCGGCCAGCGGAATCGGAGCCGCGACCATGAGTTGGAGCCGCGACCGTGAGGGAGCGGGGTGAGGTTCTGGCGCCGCACTCCGCTCCCTCACGGTCGCGGCTCCGATCTTGCCGATTTTCCTTGAAGCCCCGGCGGATTCGGGTATCGTTGAAAGAGTAGACAATCCGCCCGCCACGACCCGCCCTCCCTCCCTGCCGAGCGCACGCATGACGCCGCTTTGGACCCTCCTCCTCGCCGCCCTGCCGGCCGAGGCGCCGCCCGCCGTTGCCGTGGACTACGTCCGCGACGTGAAGCCCATCCTCGCGCAAAACTGCGTCAAGTGCCACGGTCCCGACAAGCGCCGCAACGGCCTCCGCCTCGACACCGCCGCCGGCGGCGCAAGGGCGGCGAGTCCGGGCCGGCCGTCGTTCCCGGCGACTCCGCCAAAAGCCGCATGATCCTCGCCGTCACCGGGGCGGACGGCGTCAAGCCGATGCCGCCCAGCGGAACGCCGCTCAACGCTGTCCAGGTCGCCGTCCTCAAGGCGTGGATCGACGCTGGCGCTCCCGCCCCCGCCGACGAGGTCGTCGCCGGGAGCAAGCACTGGTCGTTCCAGCCGGTCGTCCGCCCCGCCGAGCCGGCCGTCAAAAACGAAGCCTGGGTGCGCAATCCCATCGACCGCTTCATCCTCGCCCGGCTGGAAAAGGAGGGGATCGCCCCGTCGCCGGAGGCCGACCGAGCTGTGCTGATCCGCCGGCTCAGTCTCGACCTGCTCGGTCTGCCGCCGTCGCCGAAAGAGGTGGACGACTTCGTCGCCGACCAGCGGCCGGACGCCTATGAGAAGTTGGTGGATCGCTTATTGGCGTCGCCGCATTACGGCGAGCGCTGGGGCCGACTCTGGCTCGACCAGGCCCGCTACGCCGACTCCAACGGCTACAGCATCGACGCCCCGCGCTCCATGTGGCCCTACCGCGACTGGGTCATCAATGCGCTGAACAAGGACATGCCGTTCGACCAGCTCACGATCGAACAGCTGGCCGGCGACCTGCTGCCGCATCCGACGACCGACCAGCTCATCGCCACCGGCTTCCACCGCAACACGCAGATCAACGAGGAGGGCGGCATCGACCTGGAGCAGTTCCGCGTCGATTCGATCGTCGATCGCGTCAACACGACCGGCAGCGTCTTTCTCGGCCTGACGGTCGGCTGCTGCCAGTGCCACGATCACAAGTTCGACCCCATTTCCCAGCGCGAATATTACGAACTATTCGCCTTCTTCAACAGCGTGGATGAGCCGAAGCTGGAGTTGCCGACGCCGGAACAGACGGCGAAGCGGACGGAAGTGCAAGCGAAGATCGCGGCCGCGGAGAAACGGCTCAAGGAGCTGGACGCCGTGACGCCGGAGAAGTTGGCCGCGTGGGAGGGATCGCTGACGCTGGAGGACAAGGCGCATCTGCCGGAAAAGGTGCGGACGGTCCTCGCCATCGCCGTCAACGGCCGCAACGCGAAGCAGGACCAGCTGGTGCTGGACGCCTACCGCAACGCGGACAAAACGCGGCTCATCGTCGCCGCGCTGGGCGGCGCCGATCCACTGACTGAGCCGCTCTATCTCCAGGCGCTCGACGCGCGCCGGGCCCTGGAAAAGCGGATCGCGGATCTGAAAAAGGATCTACCCGTCATCCCGACGACGCTGATCGTCCGCGAGCGGTCGGCGCCGCGCGAAACGCACATCCACCTGGGCGGCGACTTCCTGCGCAAGGGCGCTCTGGTGACACCGGGCGTGCCGGCTGTGCTGCCGCCGCTGCCGGTGAAAGCCAAATACACGCGATTGGACCTGGCGCGCTGGATCGTCGATCCGAAAAATCCGCTGACGGCGCGCGTGACGGTCAACCGCATGTGGCAGGAGCATTTCGGCCTGGGTCTGGTGGAGACGGACAACGACTTCGGCACGCAGGGGTCGCCGCCGAGCCACCCGGAATTGCTCGACTGGCTGGCGTCGGAGTTCACGGCCCGCGGCTGGAGCATGAAGGCGATCCACAAACTCATCGTCTGCTCGGCGACGTACCGCCAGTCGTCGAAGGGCCGACCGGACCTGGCGACGCTCGACCCGCGCAATCGGCTGCTGGCCCGACAAAGCCGGCTGCGGCTGGACGCGGAAATCATGCGTGACTCCGCTCTGACGGCGAGCGGCCTGCTGACGCCGACCATCGGCGGGCCGAGCGTTTACCCGCCGCAGCCGCAGGGCGTCTACGCCTTCACGCAGGTGCCGCGCGAGTGGAAGGCCAGCGAGGGGCCGGATCGCTACCGCCGCGGCATGTACACCTTCTTCTGGCGCTCGGCGCCGCATCCCGCGCTGACGGTGTTCGACGCCCCCGACGCCGTCACGGCCTGCACGCGCCGCAACCGCTCCGATACGCCGCTACAGGCGCTGACGCTGCTCAACGATCAGGCGTTTTTCGAGTGCGCTCAGGGGTTGGCGGCGCGCGTGCTGAAGGAGGGTGGGACCGGAGACGACGACCGCCTCGCCTACGGCTTCCGCCTCTGCACGGCCCGCCGGCCGAATGCGCATGAACAGGAAGTCCTCGCGCGGCTGCTGGCGAAGGAGCGCGAGAAGTATACCGCAGCGGCGGACGAGGCGAAGCGGTTGGCGCCGGCTGACCTGCCGATGGGGACGGACGCCGTGGAGTTCGCCGCGTGGACGGCGGTGGGGCGCGTGCTGCTTAACCTGGATGAGTCCATCACGCGAGAATGAGCATGAACCCCTGTCGCCGCTGATTCGGCAACGGCGAAGCCGCTGGCGAAGTGAGACGGGACGCGCTACAATCGGAGGGGATACGGTTGTTGACCCGCAACCATCGACAAGAAGGATTGTCCCGTGCCTATGTGCAGGCGATTGCGGCCTATTGCGGCATGAGCGTTAGCGTGCCGTATCCCGATTACGGCATCGACATGACCCTGAGCGACATTGAGGTCACTGACAGACTCCGCAGTGAATCGGGGCTCAAACTCGACATTCAGGCCAAAAGCACCACCCGCACGAACAAGGCGGAGAACACGATTCCGTACGACTTGGATCTCCGATCTTACGAAGTGCTGCGGCGTTCCTCTCGGGGAGCGCCGCGCATCCTCGTCGTCCTCCACCTCCCCCGCGATGAATCGCGGTGGTGCAGCCAGACCCCGGAAGAGTTGAGCCTGCGTTATTGCGCTTACTGGATTTCGTTGAGAGGGTGGCCGTCCAGCACGAATCGGAATTCCGTTCGTCTCACCATCGAGACGGCGCAAGTGTTTTCGCCGGACGCCCTGCGGGGCATCATGACCCGGATCAAGGCAGGAGCACATCCATGAATCCCTGGCGATGGGTCGATCCGCGCGTCCAGTCGGTTCGCGTCTCGGACCTTGGGGCTTACTTCCGTCACAAGGGCTGGACGCTGAAGCCGAACCCCAATCCGAACCTCCTACGCTTTGAGGAATCGACTGCGAGGAAGGGGCGCTCGTTCTACCAGCTGATTCCCGCATCCGACCAGTCCGATGATTACCGCCAGCGGGTGTCCGAGTTGATCACCACGCTGAGCGAACTGGAAGACCGGCACCCTATCGAGGTTCTCAACGAAATCCTGCGTTGCGGCTCCGAGTCGGAGCGGGGAAACGGCGCCGAGAACCGGGAAGAGGCCGAAGCCGTCCGCCCACGATCCCGAAAACGAAATCATCTCAAGGGAACGACGCCGCCATGACAAAAGTGAATCCGCTCCTGTTGCAAACGCGCCGCCACTTCTTCGGCCAGTGCGGCCTAAGCATCGGCGCCGCCGCCCTGGCCGGCCTCTTCAACGAGGGCCGCGCCGCGGCGGACGACGGCGCCCTGGTCGATCCGTTGGCCCCGAAGAAGCCGCCCTTCCCAGCGAAGGCCAAGCACGTCATCTTCCTGTTCATGGCCGGCGGCCCCAGCCAGCTGGAGCTGTTCGACCACAAGCCGAAGCTGAACGAGCTGAACGGCCAACCGATCCCCGACGAATTCATGAAGGGCAAACGCTTCGCCTTCATGGACACCTTCGCCAAGCAGACGCCGAAGCTGCTGGCGACGCGCCGTAAGTTCGCCCGGCACGGCCAGGCCGGGACGTGGGTGTCGGAGTGCCTGCCGCACATCGCGGGCATCGTCGATGACATCGCCGTGGTGCGGTCGATGGCGACCAATGTGTTCAACCACGCGCCGGCCAAGCTGTTCGTGAACACGGGGACGGCGCAGTTCGGCCGGCCGAGCATGGGGGCGTGGGTGACCTACGGCATCGGCAGCGAGGCGCACGACCTGCCGGGCTTCGTGGTGCTGCAATCCGGCCCACGCGGGCCGCGCAGCGGCGCCGCGCTGTGGAGCAGCGGCTTCCTGCCGACTTCTTTCCAGGGCGTGCCGTTCCGCGGCAGCGGCGAGCCGATTCTGGACCTCGCCAGTCCCAAGGGCGTCGCCGCCGACCGCCAGCGCGACGTGCTGGACTCGGTCAAGGAGCTGAACGAGACGCACCTGGCCGACGTCGGCGACCCGGAGATCGGCACGCGCGTCGCCGCCTACGAGATGGCGTACCGGATGCAGACGAGCGCCCCGGAGCTGATCGACCTGGGCAAGGAGGACAAAACGACTCTGGATATGTACGGGGCCGTTCCCGGCAAGCCGTCGTTCGCCAACAACTGCCTGCTGGCGCGGCGGCTGGTGGAACGCGGCGTGCGTTTCGTACAGCTGTACCACACCGACTGGGACCACCACGGTTCGGGGAGCGTGAACCTGACGACGGGGCTGGATCAGGTGTGCCGTGAGGTGGATCGGCCGGCGGCGGCGCTGGTGACGGACCTGAAGCGGCGCGGCCTTCTGGACGACACGCTGGTGATCTGGGGCGGCGAGTTCGGCCGGACGCCGATGGGCGAGGTGCGCGACAGCGTGGGCCGCAACCACCACATCGACGCCTACACGATGTGGTTGGCCGGCGGCGGCGTCAAGCCGGGCCTCAATCTCGGCGCCAGCGACGAGCTGGGCTTCGCGCCGGTGGAGGACCGCGTCCACGTCCACGACCTCCAGGCGACGGTGCTGCGCCTGCTCGGATTCGACCATACGAAGCTGACGTTCCGCTTCCAGGGGCGCGACTTCCGGCTGACGGACGTAAGCGGCGAGGTGGTCGCGAAGCTGCTGGCGTAAGGGCGCCGTCGCGGTCATAATGGAGGGCGAGGGAGTGCTGACGCGCAACCACCGACAGGAGGCGCTATCCCGCGCCTATGTTCAGGCGATCGCCGCTCGGTGCGGGTTGGTGTGCAGCGCGTCGCGCGAGTATGATTATGGGGTGGATCTCACCTTCCATGCCATCGTGCGCCGCGGCCGCCGATACGCCGACGCCGGTTTCTGTATCGATGTCCAACTGAAAAGCACGACCGAGGCGAGCGTCGTCGTCACCGATACGGAGATCGGCTATGATCTGGAGATCAAGGCCTACGACGACTTGCGCGACCCCGTCGGCCGCAACCGGATTCTGGTGCTGGTTGTGTTCCCGGCGGAAGAATCCCTGTGGACGACGCAGACCGAGGAACACTTGCTGATCCGCCGTTGCGCCTACTGGCTGTCGCTGCGAGGGCGTCCGCCGACCTCGAATCAGCGCACCATCGGCGATCCCTCGCATCAACGTGTTGTCGGTGGACGGCGTCCAGGCCCTCCTCGCGAGGATTCGGAAAGGAGAAACCCTGTGAACACCATGGCTTGGGTTGATCCGCGCGTCAGCCTTGTCAAACCGGCGGCCGTCGAATCCTACATGCTTTCCCACGGATGGAAGCGCGCAGGCCTACCCTCGTGCGGAATTGATGGTGTTCGATGGGCAACTCGACGACGACAAGGAGCCGATCATCCTTACGGTCCCGTCTTCCGAGCGCTTGCGAGACTACCGGGCCGGCGTCATCCAGTTAATCACCGCGCTGAGCGTCCTTGAAGACCGCTATGCGGTGGAAGTCCTGAACGACATGCTGAAGGAGAACCCGCCGGCCCCACCCGCACCTGTTGCACAGGAGGGGACCAACGGTCCCGTCCGTTCCAGTTGACGGCGATCTCGAACCGCTCGATGCGAAACCGGCGGATTGACGCCGCGCCGCCCGCCCTCACTTGTCCGTAGGTTCCTCGCCGCGCTGGTAGATGGGCAGGTAGCGATACTCCACGGTCAACGCCAGCACGCACATGGCGGTGGAGTAGTTGGGGCCGCCCTGGCCGCCGTCCGTGCCGCCGCCGATCCAGGAACCGTTCGCGTTCTGGTTCTTGAATAGCATGTCTCGCACCACGGGGCGGTAGAACTCCCAGTAGTTGTCGCCGAGCTGGAACATCGCCTGCGAGCAGTAATAGAGGCCGTAGAACCCGAAATCGGGACGAATCCTGAAGTAGGGACGGTTGTCCTTCCACTCCGGTGGATTTTTGATGAGGAAGTTCCCGGCCCGGATCACTTCGGCGCTGCGATGTTCACTCTTGCCGCATAGTTCCAGGGCCAGGACGGCCGTGCCGGTGCAAGGTTCCGAAAGACTGGAATGGGGCTGGTAGCAGAAGCCCCCGGAGTTCCCGTCCTGGCACTTCTTGATGTATCCGATGGCCTCGTCGATGTTCTCGGACGGTACATCACAGCCGACGTTCTTGGCGCGCGCAGGCGCCATGATCTGCCAACCCGTACAGCTCATGTCGCTGCCGTCGCCCACGTCACGGACGGTGTAGTGCCAGCCGCCGCGCCCTTGCGCGTTCGGTTTCCGTTGGGCCAGCAAAATGATTTTGACGGCCTTGACGAGCCTGTCGCGCACCTCCTCGCCCAGCTTCCCGTCGGTCATGCCGGCGGCCTCGGCCAGCATGAGGGTGCAGATGCCGTGGTTGTACATTTCCTGGCCTGTCAAGGGCGAGGAGTCCGTTTTCCCGCTGGATACGAAGCACCCAGCGGATGCCCTTTTCCACGGTCGGCGCTGTAACGCCCCTCGCCGGGCGTGTGGCCGGCGGAGAGGAAGGCCATGACGCAGAGGCTGGTGACGCCGGGGCTGCCCGGCCCGTTGCCGCGGCGACCGAGCGACCAGGCGCCGTCCGAGTTCTGCTCGCTTTGCAGATAGGCGAGGGCCTTGTCCACGGCCTTGTCGAGCGCCTCGTCCTTGGCCGGCGGGTCGGCCGCCCGCACGCCGAACAGGAGAATCAGGAGAACGCAGACCGACGAAACGCCGTAACGCATGGCTAAGCCCTTCTAAATCTCACCGCAGAGAACGCGGAGAGAAGAAAGAATGGATTTTTTCTTGTCTTCATCTCTGCGTTCTCCGCGATCTCCGCGGTGAACCGTTTTATTTCCTGTCGCGAGTGTCAGCCGCCTGCTCGAAGTACAGCTTGATCATGCGGGCGTAATCGTCGCCGTACTTCACGCGCATTTGCTGGACGATCTTGGTTTGCAACTCGCCCGACAACTCGCCCCAGGGCTTGCCGGCCTGATCCTTGGCCTCGGGCGGAAGCAGGCTGGGGTCGGGTACTCCTCCCGAGGTCGTGCCCCGGTCGCTGAAGCGGCCGCCGTGCGGCTGGCCGGGCGGGGCGCCGTGGGATTGCTGCTGGTCCTGCCCCGCCTGCTGGGCTGCCTCCGCCAGCTTCTGGGCCGCCTGCGCCATCGACTCGTGGGCGCTCTGCGGCTTACCCTGGTTCAGCTGTCCCTTGGCCTGCTGCATGGCGTTCTGAGCCTGCTGCACCGCCTGACCGGGCTGGGCGCCTGGCTGCTGTCCGGGCTGCTGCCCCGCCTGCGCGAGCTGCTGGGCGGCCTGGTCCAGGGCCTGCGCCGCCTGCTGCTGACCCTGGTGTTCGCCGGCCTCGTTGCCCTGATGGCCTTGCTGCTGGGCCTGCTGCATGGCGTTTTGGGCCTGCTGGGCGTGGTTGGCGGCCTGGTGGGCCTGGTTGGCCTGCTGACCCTGGTGGGCCTGGTTGGCCTCCTGCGCCATCCGGTTCAAATCCTGATTCAACTGGCCGGTCTGCTGCTGCAAGTTCTGCTGCTGGGCCTCTTGCTGCGCCCGCTGCGCGGCGGGATTGTCCGCCAGCGGATGGAGCTGACGGTTGATCTCGTCCTGCTTGGCGGCCAGCTGCTCCGCCTTCTCGGCCTGGGCCGGGGCGTGCGTCTGTTCCAGCTGCTTGGCCAGCTGATGCATCTGCTCGGCCGCCTGCTTACCGGCCTGGTGCGCCTGCGGCAGCGCCCCGGCCTGCATCTGGTTGGCGGCCTGCTGCGCCGCCTGGTGGGCCTGGCCCGCCTCGTGAGCAGCCTCGGAATCGTCGCCCTGATGCTGACCCGCCTCATGCTGCATCTGCGCCGCCTGGTTCGCTACTTCCTGCTGCTGCTTCGCCAGGTCGCCCAGCGGGTTGTCCTTCGGCGCGGCGGCTTCGGCGCGGGCCGCCTCCTGGGCGCGACGCAATTCGTCCTGCAATTCGCGCTGCTGCTTCGCCAGGTCGCGGGCCTGGTCGGCCTGCTCCTTGTTCGGCAACCCTGCGGGCGGCTGAGCGTGCGGATCGCCGGCCGGCGGTTTCTCGGCAACGTCCGGCGCCTTGGCCGGCAACTGCTGCGCCAGCCGTTGCAGCGCGTCGGCCGCCTCGTGTTGCTTCTGCTTGGCCTGCTCGCCCTCGTTGCGCTCCAACGCCTGCTGGGCCTGGTTCATCGCCTCGCGGGCCTGTTCCAGCGCCTTTTGCTGCTGGCCGGCCGGCAACTGCGACGCCTGCTCATTCAGGTCCTTCTGCTGCTGGGCGACCTTGGCCAACGCTTCCTGCATGGCCAGCTTGCCGGCCTCGCCCGGCTTCTGGTTCTGCTTGTTCTCGGCCTGCTGCGTCTGCTGGGCCAACTGCCGCTCGTGCTGGGCCAGCTGCTGCGCCGCCTGCCGCGGCGACTCGTTCGGCTTGGCCGCCTCGGCCGGGTTCTGCTGTGGGTTCTGTGCGTTCGCGGCCTGCTGCTTGCCGAGGTCGTGCGCCAGCTTGTCGGCGGCGTCGGCCGCCTTGGCCAGCGCATCCTTCGCGTCGGCCGGCGCGTGCGCCTGGTCGAGCGCCTTGGCCGCCTCGTTCATCTTCGCGGCGGCGTCCCGCTTCGCCTCCGCCGCGTTCTTCGGATCCAGACGATCCAGTTGGTGCGCGATTTCCGCCTGGCGGTCGGCGTCTTGCTTCGTCCCGTTCGGGTCGGCCTTGCCGGCGTCGGGATGGGAGGCCTCCTTCGCCAGATCGTGCTGCTCATGGGCCAACTCGTTCGCCTTGGCGGCGTCGCTGTCGCGGCCGGCCATCTTGTCGGCCAGATCGCGCAGGGCGTCGGCCGCCTCGCGCTGGGCCTTCGGCTGGTCCTGCGGCGCGGCGTCCTTCGCCTTCTGCAGCGCCTCCGTCGCCCGGTCCTTCTCCGCCTGCGCCTCGGGGCCGGCGTGCAGCTGCTTGGCCTCGTCGGCCACCTGCTGCTCCTTCTGCCGCGCGGCGGCGGACGGCGGCGCATTCGGCTGTTTCTCGGCGTCGTGTTTCGCCTGGGCGGCGGCCTCCGCCTGATGCTGGGCCAGCCGCTCGGCGCGGGCCGTCTCGGACTCCTGACCGCTTAACTGCTTGGCCAGATCGTCCAGCTTCCGGGCCGCCTCCCGCATCTGCTTCCGCGCTTCGGGCGAGGTCGGTTCCGTCCGGGCCGCCTCCGCCGCTTTCTGGACTGCATCGGCGGCGTCGGCCTTCCGCTGCGGCGCCTCGGGGGCGTCCAGGTTCTTCGCCTCATTGGCGACCTGCTCCTGCTTCTGCCGCAAGGCGTCCTTCTGCTGGGGCGTCGCCTTGGGATCGTCGGCCGTCTTGGCCGCATCCGCGGCGAGGTCGTTCTGACGCTGGGCCAGCTCGGCGGCCTTCTCGTCCGCCGGCTTCTCGCCGCGGAGCGCCTGCTCCAGCCGCTGCAGCTGGCGCTTGGCGTCTTCTTGCGACGCGGCCACATCCGCCTTGCGGCCGTCCATCACATCCTTGAGGGCGTCGTTCAGCGCGTCCGCCGTCTTCTGCTGCCGGGCCTCCTGGTTGGGCGCGTCCATCTTGGCCAGGCGTTCGGCGGCGTCGGCCTGCTTGCGCGCCGCTTCATTCATCAGCTGGGCGACCTGGTCGTTCGCCCGCGGGTCGTTCATGTCGGCGTTCTTGGCCTGCTCCGCCGCCTGCTCGGCTTTCTGCGCGATCTCGTCTTGCTGCTTGCGGAGTTGAGCGACCTCTTTCAACGCCTGCTCCTTCCGCTGGTCGAGCGAGGGGAGGTCGTTGGCAAGCCGTTCCAGCGCTTGCTTGGCCTGTTCCGCCCGACTGGCGGCCTCCCGCGCGTTGTTCTGCTTCGCCGCTTCATCGAACCGCGCGGAATGCTCCTCGGCCTGCTTCCGGTCCTGCTGCGCCGCCTGGTTGGCCGGCGGCACGGACAGCCGCTGGATCGCGTCGTGGATCGCTTTCTGTTCCTCCGCGATCGGCTCGAGACGCTCCGCGATCGGCCGGGGGTCGTTGTTCTTCTTGGCCTCGTCCTGGGCCTTCTGACGCACAGCCTCCTCCAGGCGGGCCAGCTGGCGGGCCGCTTCCTTCGGGTCCTTCGCCAGATCGACGGCCTTGGCCAGCTCGTCGGCGATGCGGTCCAGCTCGTAGGCCGACTGGTCCTGATTTTTCAGCGCCTGGTCGGCCTCGCCCTGCTTGAGGGCGTCGGCGGCCTTCTGCGCGTCGTCGGGTTTGAGCGGATTGGTCTTCGCCGCCTGGGCCTGCTCCTGGGTCTTCTTGGCCAGCTCATCCGCCTTGTCGGCCAGCTCCTGCTGCTTGCGGGCCAGGTCCGCCAGCCGCTCCTCGTTTCGCTGCTTCTCGGCGTCGGCCTCCGCCTTGGCCAGATCGCGCTGCTGCTGGGCCAGCTCGCGGCGCGCTGCGACAGGTCGCGCGCCTCCTGGGCGCGGGCCTCCTCCAGATCCTTACGGAGGGCCGGGTTCTCGTCGGTCAGCTTCTGCAAGTCGGCCGTGTTCTGCTCCTGCTGCTGCTTGAGCTGCTCGGTCTGGTCCTTGGCCGACGGATCCTTGACCGGGTCCTTGGCGGCCAGGTCGGCGGCCTTCTCCGCCAACTCCTTCTCCTTCTCGGCCAGCTTCGCCAAGTTCTCCTGGGCCAGCGCCTTCTGGGCCAGTTCCTCGTTCAGTCGCTTCAGTTGGTCCAGCCGGGCGTAGGCCGCATCCAGGTTCTTCTCGGAGTTCTGGAATTGCTCGTCGCGCTCGGCGGGAATCTTGTGGTCGGCGGCCGCCTTGTCCAGCGCCTTGCCGCTCTCCTTCATCTCCTTGTCGGCCACGTCCCGAGCCAGGTCCGCCAACGGCCGGAAGGCCGGCGCGAGATCGGCCGCGCTTCGCCAGGTCCTTCAGAGACGTTTCCGTGTCCGTGTTATCCTTTTTCAGGCCCTTGACCTGATCGGCCTGGTCTTTCGTGAGGACGGGACGGTCGCGCGAGTCGCTGCGCGTCTTGTAGACGCCGCGCTCCTCCGCTTTGAGTGTCCTCCTTGATCTTTTCCAGGCGGGCGTTGATGTCGTCGCGCAGGGCGAGGATTTCCTTGTCGCTGGCGACGTGCAGCACCAGGGCATGGTCGGCCGGGTAGTAGACGACGTGCGGGCCGCCGAACTCCAGCGGCAGATTGTCGGTGACACGGATGCGATATTCGACCAGGTCGCCCGGCTTGACCTTGCCGCCCAGGTTGAACGTGTCCTTGGCCGACGCTTGGCGGTTCTTGTAGCCGGTCGCGGCGATCGGGTCGCGGATCGGGTCGCCGCGGTTGACGCGGTACTCCACCTCGGCCAGTGCCACGGCCACGTCGTCCGTGGCGGTGAACTCCAGCGGAACGCGGTCGTAGGGCAGCACCTCCTTGGCTTCCTCCCTCCGTTCGCGGAGAAGGGCGGACGCCGCAAGGACCGGCCCCTGTCCCAAGGGGGAGCCGAGAACGCCCGCGGCGCCCGCGGCCACGGTCGCCTCAGCGCGGTCGTCCTGGCCGACGAACTTCTTCACCTCCGGCGGCATGTCCGGCGTGACGGTGATGCGGTGCTCTGGGAACACGGTCTCGATGTCGCGTTCGGCGACAAGACGGAGCCGGTACTTGCCGGAGACGGTCACAGGCAGCGTGACCGTGCCGGTCGTGCGGTCGTCGCCGAGCTGAAGTTCGGCGGCTTTGAGGGCCGGCGCCTTCGTGCCATCCTTCTCCACGATCCCTTCCGGCGCCGTCCAGTCGAGGTAGGCGTGGGCCGCGGGCCGCGTGAACTTGCAATCGAACTGAACCGTGCCGTTCTGGAGAAGGCTCGCATCCACTAGGCCGGCGGCGGTGTCCGAATCGACCGTGTTCTCGGCGTAGGCCGGCGGTCGGGTCGTGATCTCAGGGCTGTTGGGCGGCCAGATCCACCGGCTGGATCGTCTCGATAGGGTACATGTCGCTGGCGTCACGGCCGGCCTCGATGCGGTATGTGAAGTCGGCGGCGGGGGTGATGGTCGCGCTGTAGGTGCTGACGCCGAAGCGCTCACCCTGTCGCGGCATTGGGGTGCGGGTTTCCTTGCCGTCGGCCGCGACCTGGACGAGGGTGCAGGCGAACGGGGCGGCGACATGGCGGACCTGCGTCAGACGGGCCGTGAGCGTCAAGGGCCGGCCGCGGGCGGCGAAGTCCTGATCGGGCTTGCCGTCGATCGCGAAGGTGGGCGGCGTCAACCACGGCTGGAAGAAGCGCTCGGCGAGGTCGGCGTACTGACCGGGCCACACAACGGCGGGGGACAGCACCAAGACGAGAAGTCCGGCGGCGGCGACGGCCATGAGGTGCGCGGCGCGGGGCGAAACGGCCGGGAGGAAATTGAGGCGGCGGGTCCGCTGCTCCGTGTCGCGGATCAGACCTTCGATCAGCTGTGGCGCGCCGTGAAACTCGTCGCCGCGGTCGGCCAGCTCGACGGAGGTGGTCAGGCGTTCGGCGAGTTCGGGGTACTTGTCCTCGACGGCGGCGGCGACGGCGGCGTCGTCGAGCCGCCGGGTCAGCGGCAGCACCAGGCCGAAGAGCAGCACTCCCAGGCCGATCGTGCCCCAGGCGGCCAGTACGCCGATGCGCACGGCGTTGGGCAGATCGAAGGAGAGGAGCTGGACGCACAGTACGTCGGCGAGCAGGGCGGCGCCGAAGCCGAGGGTGAGGACCAGGCTCAGCAGGCACAGCCCGCGCAGGAAGCGCAGCCAGCGGACGCGGAAGGCGACCGCCGCAATCCGATGGCGGAGGTCCGAAGGCAGAGCGAGGACGGTGGCCATGATACGAGTTCCCCACAATGAGTGCGCTGTCGGCGCCGGCGATCGGGGCCGGCCTGTGGTGAGAGACGGACGAAGCCGTCGGATCGACCCGGTCGAGGGCCTGCGCCGTCGTGGCGCGGGCAAGGCGGTAGGCGTCTGGAGAGCGGACGGTGGGCTGTAGGAGATTGTAAACGGTCGGCGCGCGCGGGGGCAAGCACGAACTGGGAGCGGGGCGCGGATTTTCTGCGCACGTGGAAAGCGTCGCCAGCTTGCAGGCGACGAATAAGGTCGGTTCGCTGAGTGGCCAAACCGGGCGCATGCGGCCCAGGATTTGCACCCTGTCGGAGAGACCGAAGGAGGTGCGCCATGAACGAAGAAACCGACCGCGAACCAACGACCGACGATCCGGGCGGCGCCCACGCCAAGGGCTACTCCGCCGACCCGGCGCCGGAATCCGTCGTCCCGCCAACCGACCCCGTTCCTCTCGCTGCGGGACCGGACAAGAATCCCACCGTATATGTCCCGGAGCGCGACAAGCACGTCCAGCCGACGGGCCGAAGCGAACCGGGCGACTACACGCCCAACGACCGGCTGATGGGATCCGATCGCTGACCGCGCACGGCGGCGAGCGGCCGGTGTAAACCGGCCGCTCGCCATGATTCCCCTCACTTCCCACGACCCGGCGAATCGTCTACCATTTCTGAATTGACGCCGTGGAAGATCGCCCGGGAACACGCACATGCGCAGCGCCGATCAGGTCCGCCAGGAGTTCATCGACTTCTTCGTGCAAGAAGCACGGCCACACGTTCGTGCCGTCCAGCCCGCGTCGTGCCGCGCGACGATCCGACGCTGCTGTTCACCAACGCCGGCATGAACCAGTTCAAGGACGTGTTCCTCGGCACCGGCACGCG
This sequence comes from uncultured Planctomycetaceae bacterium, assembly GCA_963771935.1. GTDB lineage: Bacteria > Planctomycetota > Planctomycetia > Gemmatales > Gemmataceae > UBA4732. The sequence continues at coordinate 191,226 of CAVYVK010000004.1, forward strand.
GCCGTACAAGCGGGCGGTCGACACGCAGAAGTGCATCCGCGCCGGCGGCAAGCACAACGACCTCGACGACGTGGGCAAGGACACCTATCACCACACCTTTTTCGAGATGCTCGGCAACTGGTCGTTCGGCGATTACTTCAAGAAGGAGGCGATCCGCTGGGCGTGGGAGCTGCTGACCGAGGTGTGGGGCCTCGACAAGAGCCGGCTGCACGCGACCGTCTTCGAGGGCGATCACGAACGAGGGCCTGGCGCCGCGACGACGAGGCGGCGGCGCTGTGGCAGCTCGGAGACCGACATCGACCCGTCGCACATCCACAAGGGCAACAAGAAGGACAACTTCTGGGAGATGGGCGAGACCGGCCCGTGCGGCCCCTGCACCGAGATCCACATCGACCGCACGCCGGACAAGATCGGGCGGCAAGCTGGTCAACAAGGGCACGCCGGACGTGATCGAGATCTGGAACCTCGTTTTCATCCAGTTCAACCGCGACGCGGACCGGAAGCTGACGCCGCTGCCGGCCAAGCACGTCGACACCGGCATGGGCTTCGAGCGCGTCACGGCGGTGTTGCAGGGCAAGACGAGCAACTACGACACCGACGTGTTCACGCCGATCTTCGCCGCGATCCAGAAGGTCACCGGCGCCGAGCCATACACCGGCAAACTCGACGACTTCAAGGACACGGCGTACCGCGTGATCGCCGACCACATCCGGGCGCTGACGTTCGCGCTGACCGACGGGGCCGTGCCCGGCAACGAAGGGCGCGACTACGTGCTGCGCCGCATCCTGCGCCGGGCGGAGCGCTACGGCCGGCAGTACTTGGGCACGACGAAGCCGTTTCTGTACGAACTCGGTGCCGACGGTGGTCGAGGTGATGGGCGACGCGTTTCCCGGAGCTGAAGACGCAACCCGGCGCGAGGTGGCGAGCATGATTCGCGACGAGGAGGAGAGCTTTCATCCGCACGCTGGACCGCGGCATCAAGCTCTTCGAGGAAGCGGCGGAACGGCGCGGAAAGCGCGGCAAGAACGTCATCAGCGGCGAGGACGCGTTCAAGCTGCACGACACCTACGGCTTCTACATCGACATCACCGAGCAGATGGCGGCGGAGGCCGGCCTGACGGTCGATCGCGCCGGCTACCAGCGCGAACTGGACGAGGCTCAGGCAGCGAGATCCGGCAGGGTCGCGCAAGAAGCTCGTCGTCACAGCCGTCCACGGGCGAATTGCCCAAGACCGACGATTCGCCCAAGTACGACGGCCTCTCTGCCCGAGGGCAAGTCGTCGGCTGGGTGAAGGACAACGCCGTCGTGACCTCCGGCCAGCTGCAAGAGGGCGACGAGGCCGCGCTGCTGCTCGACCGCACCAACTTCTACGCCGAGCAGGGCGGCCAGGTCGGCGACAAGGGCGTCATCGCCACGCCGACCGGCCGCTTCGAGGTCGAGGACACGCAGAAGCTCGGCGACGCCGTACTGCACATCGGCCGCGTCGTCGAGGGCCACGTCGAGGCCGGGCCAGTCGGCGACGCTGGAAGTCGGCGGCGCCCGCGCCGCACACCATGCGCAACCACACCGCCACGCACCTGCTCAACTGGGCCCTGCGCAAGGTGCTCGGCGATGCACATCGAGCAGAAGGGCTCGCTGGTCGATGCCGACAAGACGCGCTTCGACTTCACCCACGACAAGCCGCTGTCAGCGGAAGAGATCGCCGAGGTCGAGCGGCTGGTCAACGAGAAGATTTACGCCGACCTGCCGGTGACGGCCGGTGACGATGCCGCTGGCCGAGGCGAAGAAGATCCCCGGCGTGCGGGCCGTCTTCGGCGAGAAGTATCCCGACCCGGTGCGCGTGCTGCTGATCGGCGCCGAGCGGCCGGAAGAGGCGACGTTGGAAACGTCGGTCGAGTTCTGCGGCGGCACGCACCTGTCGCACACCGGCCAGGCGGGCTTCTTCAAGATCGTCAGCCAGGAGGGCGTCGGCAAGGGCGTGCGCCGCGTCACGGCGGTGACGGGCCGCGAGGCGGTGGCCGCGGTGCAGCAGCAGGCGGCGCTGCTGGACGACCTGAGCGGCCGGCTCAACTGCAAGCCGGACGAGATCGCCGGCCGGGTGGAGGCGCTGCAGGACGAGGTGAAGAAGCTGCAAACGCAGCTCAAGAAGGGCACGGCCGGCGACCTGGCCGGGGCGGCCGACAAGCTGCTGGCGGCGGCGACCGAGGCGAACGGGGCCAAGATCATCGTCGGCGAGATGCCGGCGGGGCCGGCGGAGCAGATGGACCAGCAGGTGGACCGCCTGCGGCAGAAGGCCGGCAGCGCCGTGGTGGTGATCGGCTGGACGGAGGACGGCAAGGTCGGTCTGCTGGCCGCGGCCACGGAGGATCTGGTGAAAAAGGGCGCGGACGCCGGCAAGCTGGTGGGCGAGGCGGCGGCGGTGGTCGGCGGCAAGGGCGGCGGCCGCAAGGACATGGCCCAGGCCGGCGGCAAGGACCCGTCGAAGCTGGCCGAGGCGCTGCAAGCGGCCCGCCAGCTCGCCGCGGAGCAGATCGGGGGGTAAGCCCGTCGGTGGCTCGGGCCCTGAACCGATCCGTGGTCCCTCGTTCAGGAACCCGTAAGCCGCTGGCGGAGTCAAGTCTCGGCGTAGGCTCGATGAGCCATCAGGCGGGCCCGCAGCTCAGCCCGGTCGGGTTGCTTGGCCTCGATCGTTCGGCGGATCGCTTCCGCTTCCGCCGCACGCTTGCTCAGGTAGTCTTCCACCTCCCCCTTATGTCGGAGATACCACGTCAGCACCGCGTACACGTCGGCCAGCGGGAGGGTGTCGTAGCTCTGGACAATTCCCTCTGGGGTCGCGCCGTCCTCGAAGGCATGTACGATGCGCTTGAGCAAAACGCGTGTGCCGGTGACGCGCAGTCCGCCCTGTCCGTCATCGAACAAGGGGACGGCAACGGCCTGGATGGGCATGTTCATGGTTGGGCCTCTTCAGCCTTCCAACGCTTGAAGGTATTCACAGCAACAGACTTCATTGGGTGCAAATATCGAGGTTGTCCCCCTATCTTCTTTTGTGTTTCATGCTGGGATTCCTCGCCGGTTGGCGTCAGCTTAACGGGGTTGCGGTGTAAGCCGGCCCGTTGCATCCCGTCCCTTGCCTTACTTGTCGCCCTTGTCCATCTCCTTGATGAGCTGATCGACGGCCCGGTCCAAGGCTGCGCCGCGAACGTTCTTAAAGCGGATCGTTCCCTTGGCGTCGAGTACGTACGTCGTCGGTTCACCGTTGACGTTCCATTTCGTGGAGATCGGGCCGCCCGTAAGTTCGGAGCCGTCCGAAAACGAGCGCCACGTAATATGTCCTTCTTCCACAGCCTTTTTTAGAGCGTCTTTATCGGCGTCTCTGCTGACGCCGACCAGGGCGAAGGGCTTGCCTTCGTACCGTTTGACGAGCGCCAATTCGTCCGCGTACTTGGCGCTGCCGTGGACATATAAATCATTCCAGAAGTCGATAACTGTCACCTTGCCGCGATAGTCGCTCAGCTTGAGGGGCTTGCCGTCCAGGTCGTCGCCGACGATGTCTGGGGCAGTCTTACCGAGGGCCAGATCGCGGAGTTCAAACAATTCCCGCGCGGCTTGATCGCCGACCGTGCTAACCGTACGCAGAACCCAGGGCACGTCGCCGTATTTGGCGGCGGCTTCTTCCAGAACGGACTCGGCTTCCTTGGCAAGTTTGTCCGCGTCGGCGCCCTCAAGTTTCATGGCGTCTTCCTTGCCAAGAAAGTATTCCAGGTTTTTGCCTTCGCCGGGACTCTCCTTGAACTTTCTGATCCCCTCCGCGTCTCTCTTTAGGTACTGGCCCAGACTGAGGCAAGCGATTCCCTTGGCTTCTTTCTCCGGGTTCTTCGCCAAGACGGCGCGAAGCAATTCTTCCGCCTTGAGCGAGTAGCGCACATAAAAGCAAAGGTTCTTCAGCAGGGGGCTGATTTTGGGATCGTCCGCGTGATCCTTGATGAGCAGGTCCAAGGCCCTGGCTCGCCCTTTTTGGCTCTCGTCGTCATTGTTGAAATAAGTGTAGAGAAGCCATTGCAGAGCCGTGAAGGTCGCTTCTTTGTCGTGCGGATTCTTCTCCACCAAATCCCAGAGCTTGGCCCTCGTTTCATCGGGCTTCGGATACCCTCCATTGATCTTCAACCGTTCTTCGTCGGTCTTCGCGTTCTTCAACTTTTCTTCGTTGTTTTTTTGGAAGTCCTTCATGGCTTTTTGACTTGCCGCAATGAGCGCGTTCACGTCCTTAGCGGCCTTGGACTTCTCAGGCTCCTCGGGTTCAGCTTCCTTGGGGTTTTTCCCCATCTCCTTGAGGAGTCCGTCAACGGCCCGATCCATTTCTTCGCCGCGAATATTCTTGAAGCGGATCGCTCCCTTGGCGTCGATCACGTAGGTTGTCGGCCAACTGTTGACGTTCCATTTCGTGGAGATCGGGCCGCCCGTGCCTTCGGGGCCGTTCCAAAAGGAACGCCAGGTGATGTGTTCCTTTTCCATCGCCTTTTTTAGCTCGTCCTTGTCGGTGTCGCTGTTGACGCCGACAAGGGCGAAGGGCATGTCTTCGAGCCGTTTGACGAGCGACCGCTCGTGCGTGTACATGGCGCGGCAGGGCCTCACCAATTGCCCCAGAAATCGATAACCACCACCTCGCCGCGGTAGTCGCTCAGCTTGAAGGGTTTGCCTTCCAGGTCGTCGCCCACGATGTCCGGGGCGGTCTTGCCGACGGCCAGGTTGCGGATTTCAAACAGTTCGCCGGCGGCTTGATCGCCGACCGTGACGCTCTTCATGCTACTTGGGTTCGTGTACACAACCACGTCGCCGTACTTGGCGCCGGCCTCTTCAAAGGCGGCCTCCGCTTCCTTGGCGAGCGTATCCGCGTTCGCGTCCTTATGAGTCGCGAGGAATTCTTTGCCAAGAAAACTTTCCAACGAAGCAGGTGTTCCGCCTTCCGCGGCGCTATCCTTGAGCATTTGGGCCATTGCGGCCATTCTCTGCAGGTACTCCGCCAGGCAAAGGCTGGCCATACCCTTGGCCTCTTTCGAGGGGTTTTTTGCCATGACGGCGCGGAACAATTCTTCCGCCTTGGCCGAGGGCAAGTAGATAAGACGTCTTAATACGGGGCCGATTTTAGGATCGTCCGCATGGTCTTTGATGAGCAGGTTGCTCTGTTGAAATCCTCTAACCTGTAGCGGCGAGGAGCATGAGGTTGTGGGTGAGTACCCGCAGGTAGCACTCGTGTTCGCGCGACGCATCCGACTTGCCCCGCAGCGCCGAGCCGAGCAGCCGCTTGTGTCGGGAGAAGGCGCTCTCCGCCTGCCAGCGCTGCCCGTAGACGCGCTTGTGCCGGCTGCCCCGCGGCTTCTTGCGGAACCGCTTGACCATCTGCCGCCGGTAGCGAGTCTTGGGCCACTTCCGCCCCCCGTTCCGCCGGTTGATCGGGATCACCGTCGAGCGGACGCCCAAGTCCTCCCGGCAGTAGCGGTGGCTCTCCTCGCCGTCGAACGCCGCGTCGCCGAGCACCCGGTCGTAGCCGACCGCCAGCGACGCCTGGGCCATGAGAGGGCGGAACTGCGGCGCGTCGTTGGCGGGGCCGAGGCTGACCGTGGCTGCGGTGAAGAAGTGGCTGGCCGTGTCGCAGGCCACGGCCAACTTGGTCCACAGCCTGGAGTTGTGTTTACGGCCGGCCCGCTTGAAAAAGTAGCGGGACGTGTGGCGGCTCTCCATGCCGGTGGCGTCGATGGCGGCCGTCGGCTTCGCGCCGATCAACCCGCCTTCCTGTGCGCGCACGGTGGCGCGGAAGAGGAGTACGACGAACGCCCCTTTTTTAGCAGCCGCTTGGCGGCATAGCAGAGGGTCGAGTAGTGGGCGCGCCGCGGCCAGGCCGAGATCCTCGCGCAACTCGGCGAAGTCGGCCAGCAACCGGACGACGCCCCGGTAGTCGGTCTTGAAGAAGGTCTTCAGGGCCAGGGCGGCGAACAGTTGGTGCTGGGTGAAGTCCTTGCGGGAGAACTTCGACGAATAGGCGGGCAGAACCTCCCGCGCAGGCGCAGCGCCTCTTGGGCCACGGCCCGAGGCGACTTGGTCATCGGTCTGCTGGTGTTCATAATACCATTATACGCCCGCCCCGCCAAGGATTTCAACAGAGCATGAGCAGGTCCAAGGCCCTGGCCCGGTCATTTTTGCCCTTTTCGCCGTAGCGGTAATGGTTCAGAAGCCATTGCAAGGCGGGGAGGGCGGCTTCTTTGTCGTTCGGATTTTTCTCCAACAAAGCCCAGAGTTTGTCAATCGTTTCATCGGGCTTCGGGGCCGTAGCGCTTTGGCGAATTCTGAGCCGCTCTTCGTCGTTCTTGGCGTTTTTCAACTTCTCTTGGAGGTTTTGGAGGTAATCGCTTTCGACTTTTTGATGCGCCGCGATGAGCGCATCAACTTCCTCGGCGACTTTGGACTTTTCAGGCTCCTTGGTTTGACCCTTCACGTCGTCGCCGGCCCGAAGCGCCGGCAAGCCGACCACCATCATCACGGCCCCTACAGCTAACCATCGCATGGCGATTCTCCCGATGGACTACAGAAACGGAGCATCTGCAAGGTAACGCGGGGACACGGCCGACGCAAGGGAAAAGCGTTTGTGGCGAGCCCGTCGCGGAGCTGCTCCGCGGCTCCGCTATTCCGCGTCGGCAACGTGAACAGCAGGTCCGTTGAGTTTGCCCTAGCGCAGCTTCTCGATGGCGTCGTCCAGCCGCGCCCGAATCTCGGCGTAAATTGCCACGCTCTTCGGCTGCCGCTCGCCCAGATCGTAGCCGCCCAGCACGTCCGCAATCGCCTTCTCCGCGTCGCGGCCGGCCGGCGTGTCCGCCTTCTCCCGCGCCAGCCGCGCCAGCGTCAGCAGCCGCTGATAGTCGCCCAGCCCCTCGCGCAGCCGCTCGAACTCCACCGACGGTATCAGACGGCCGTCCGGGCTGGAATTGCACCAGGCGTAATCGTCCTCCCGGCAGTCGAGCGCATAGTACGGATCGCCGGCCGTCGCGTTCCAGTGCCACGCCAGCCGGAACTTCATGCCGTATTCCTTCGCCGCCTTGTACATGTAGACGCCGTAGGTCCAGCGGTTGCCGCCATTGTAGAAGGCCCAGTCGCCGCCCGCGTCGTGCAGGAGCTTGACCCCCGCCTTATCGTGCAGGTTCCACTCGACGACGTGCAGCGCCTTCGACAGCCGGAAGTGCGGGTCGTTGGCGTCGGAACCGACGAACGAGCTGGCCGCGGTGAAATAGGGCGGCCCCTTGGGGAACGCCTGGCGGTACGCCTCGGCGTTGTCGGCGGCGCGGGCCACGTCGTCGCCGGTCGGCTCGTCGCCGATGTTCCAGTAGACCGGCAGCCAGCCCGCCTCGTCGGCGTGCTTCTGCACGGCCGTGAACACCGCCTTGATGAAGGCGCTATAGTCGCTGAAGCCGGCCGCCTTCATCGCCTCCTCGTCGCGGTGGTACGTGTCCAGGCCGTTGAACGGGCAGTAGGTGACGACCGGCATCGTAAACCCGGCCTCCCGGAAGCGCTTCATCTGGGCGTCGCCTTCGGAGAAGTCGAGCTGCGGCTTGCCGTCCTTGAAGCCGTGGTACGTCACCACCGGCAGGCCGCTGGCCGTGGTGAAGCCGTATTCGCGGAGTTTTTTGAGCGATTTCATCGCCATGTCCGCGTCCCACGCGGCGGCCTCGTCCTCGAACCAGGGCAGGTCGATGGTGTGGCTGAACGAGCCGGCCGGCACGTCCACCGGGTCGAGCGTCCCCTTGCGAACCGTGAATTGCAGCGGCAGCGTGAGGGAACCGCCGCGCTCCGAGGCGACGCGCACCGCGCCGCGGTACACCCCGGCGGGGGCGTCGGCCGGCGTCTTGACCGTCAGCCAGAAGGTGCGCGCCACTCCTTCCGGCCCGGCCGCCGACGCCTCCGGGATCACCAGCCGCGGCGCGATCGTGTAGACGCTCCCCTCGGCCGTCACGCGCGTTACGCGATACTGCACATAGCCGATGTCGATTGCCGAAGAGGGAATGGTCGCGGGCCGCGCAGGTCGGTCGCCGTCAGCGACAACTTGCCCAGGTCGCGCAGCGACAGCACGGAAACCGTCACCGGCTCGTACTCTCCCGCGAAGGCCGAGCCGGTCAGCTCCGCGGCCGTCTCGCTGGGCAGAGGGCGGTCGTTGACGTTGACGTCCTTCATCCAGTCGCGGTGGAAGGCGATGAAGCCGCGCTCCTTTTCCTCCGCCGTGGGTTGAGGCGCTTCGCCGGTCGGACGCGGCAGGACGCGCTTGAATGCGTTGTCGAAGTGGGCGCGGCGGCGCGCCTTCACGAAGTCCAGGAACTTCCGACCCTGCTCCACCTTGGCGTCGGGATAGACCACGATCGCCGAGACGGCGCAGGCCCAGTTCTCGCCCTCGAAGTCGATGCTCAGCCGGCCGTCGCGGACCTCGACGTCGTACTCCTTCTCGGTGAAATAAGGGATCTGATACTTGTCGAAGGTGTTTTCCGAAGGCAGGTCTTCCTTGTCCCAGTTGCGGAAGTAGCGGGCCTTGAACGATTGCAGGTCCATCGTGTCTTCATGGCGTTCGCCGTTGAGGATCAGGGCGCGCTTGCGGTAGTGCTGGTACTCGCCCCAGAAGCCGGACGGCGAATCCATGTTGACGAAGACGTGGTACTTGCCGTTGGGCACGTCGATGGCCAGGCCGCCCTTCTCGACGCAGATGAAATCCTCATACAGCGGATCGGGCTGGAGGACATCGAAGGCGCGCCAGAAGTGAGCGTCCTTCCAGCCGTAGCCGCGGCCTTTGCTGTAGGTCTTGCCGGGGTCGAGCGGCGTGAATCCCTCCATGAGCGGCGAGCCGGCGGGGCCGACGTCGAAGGCGTACAGACCGTCGAAGCGGACCTTGGCCGTCTCCGTGTCGCGCTCCAGGCGGACGTTGTCGATGTACAGCGGCGCCTGTGGGTCGTCGCCGATGGAGAAGACGAGCCGCGTGACGGCGTTCTTGAGGAGCGACCGGCCCGGCCGCGACTTCTCTCCGACATAGAGCGCGGTGGGAATCTCCAATGTGCTGGCGCCCGGCGGAACGACCGTCGTGTAATTGACGCGGGTCCAGTAATCGCGCGATTCCCGATCGCGGACCTCCACGGTCAATTCCATCGGGTCCTTCGCGTCGGTGTACACATCGGCCTTGAGCGTGTCGTAGCCGGCCCAGTTCTGCGGGCCGTCCAGGGCGGCGAAGCCGTGGTCGATGCGCAGGGCCTTCTTGCCGTCGGTCGCATGTTCTTCGACGACGGAGCCGCCGCTGAACGGATTGCGCTCCTCGAAGGAGGCAATCATCTTGACCGGCGGCCCCGACGCTTCGGGCGCCGCGGTCTCCAGCGCCGCGCCGCAGGCGTAGCAATGTCCCCACGAAGGATCGTTGAGGTAGCCGCAATCGGGGCAGTGGACGGCGTCGCGCCGGGGTCGGCCGGCGGCGCGACCGGCTTTTCTTCCGCGCCGATCACCGGCTCCGGCGTCAGCGCCGCGTCGTCGCCCACCTTCTCCACCGACACGTCGTCCACCCACAAATAGCCGGGCGCCAGGAGGCCGAAACTCGGATAGCTCGCCTCGTCCTCCCGCTTTTTGACCTCGCCGACGTAGGTGAGCTTGCTCCAGCCGAACGTGCCGTTCTTCTTAAGGTCCATGTAATTGCCGGCGAACATGAACTCCGTGGTCTGTCCGTAAACTCCCTTGCCGATGTCGAGGCCGCGGAGGTAGGCGGTGACGCGGTAGCGGCCGGGGTCGAGGCTGAGCTTGGCCGGCCAGGCGCGGATTTTCGGCCCGTCGGAGCCGACCATGAGCAGCGAGTGCTTGCCGCTGTGGGCCAGGTCGGAGACGCGGAACTCGCAGGCCCCTTCATAGATCCAGCCGGACCAGTGGGCGAAGACGTGGCCGAAACGGTCTTTCGGCTGGGCTTCCTCGAAGGAGGGGTCGGCGACGAGGTTGTCCCCGGCGCGGACTGCGGCGGTCAGAAGCAGCAGGGCGGCGAGCGCCCCGGCGAGTCGGCGTGTCGTAGATCGCATGGTGTAGAGGGCCTCGAACGGTGGGTGGGAATCGTGGGAAACGGACCTGGGCTAATGTGGGGGTCTTGGGTCTGCGGTCAAGAGCGCCGCGCCGTTGACGGGCGCTCTTGACCTCAACAGGCGGCGGGACTATCACGCTGGCCGCGCTCGGTGCGCGGAGTTCCAGGGTCCGAGGAGGGAGATGCGATGGTCGCCAAGGGCCGCCTTCTGACGGCCGCTGTGCTGCTGGCCGCGCTGTCGGCGCCGGCCGCGCCGGCGCAGCCGCCTCCGCCCCCCCTGTCCCCATCCTGCCGCCCGCCAATCCTGCGCCGCCGCCGACGCTTGGGGCGCCCTCCGTGGCGCCGTTCCCCGGGCCGCCGGCGCCGCCTCCGCCCCCGCCCCCGCTGTTCGACCGGCCCGACCCCGGCCGTAACGGCTGGGTGGACTGTCCCTCCCCAGACGAGGGGTTGCTCTTCGGCGTGGAGTTGGATTTTACCAAACCGCACGTCAAAAACCGCGTGAACGGCACGGTGACGTTCCCCGACGGCTCGACCGCGACCGTGCAGGCGCCCGAGGCCGACCTGCCCTGGACCGTCGCGCCGAGCTTCACCCTGGGCTATCGCCTCGGGCAGGATTTCGGCGCGTTTGCCTTCACATACCGCTTCCTCACCAGCGAGGGCAACATCAACGGAGCTTCGCCCTTCGGCGATCTCAATTTTCGCAGCCGTCTCGACCTCAATCAGTTCGACTTCGACTACATCGCCGCCCGCTATTCGCCCGGCCCCTTCTGGGACCTCCAGGGGCGGGTCGGCATCCGGCTGGGCGACGCCTTCTTCGACTCCACCGCCCAGCTGGACGGCCTGGCCGAGGTGCGGACCAGCAACAACTTCATCGGGGCCGGCCCGCACTTCGGCCTCGACGCCGAGCGGCGCTTCCAGGTGCTGGACGGCCTGGCCGCCTTCGGAAGCATCGACGGGGCCGTCCTGATCGGGCAGGTCCACCAGCGCTTCCACGAAGGGTTCGTCCAGGCCGACGGCACGACCTTCGCCGGCGACGACACGATGCAGGGCACGCAGTCCGTCCCGGTGCTGACGCTGAAAGCCGGCCTGAGTTACACGCCTCCGAGGATGGATTATATCCACTTTATGTTCGGCTATGAGTTCCAGGACTGGTGGAACGTCGGCCGACTCGACGGGTCGCAGGGATCGCTGTCCGATCAGGGGCTGTTCCTCCGCGGCGAGTTCGACTTTTAGGATCCACGAAGAAATAGCTATCGGAGCCGCGACCGTAAGGGAGCAGGGGAGGTCCAGGAACCTTCGCTCCCTTACGGTCGCGGCTCCGATTGTCACGGCGGCAGCCGCTGCGCCAGCACCTCCAGCGGGTGCAGCGCCCGCCGCCCCGCCAGGTCCTTGATCTGGTGGCGGCACGACGTGCCAGGCGCGACGATGGTCGCGTCCGGCGCCGCCGCCAGCGCCGGCAACAGCGCCAGCCCCGCGATCTTCACGCTCAGGTCGTAATGCTCCTTTTCATATCCGAAAGAACCGGCCATGCCGCAACAGCCCGCGTCCAGCACCATCACGTCCAGCCCTGGCGCCAGCCGCAGCGCCGCCGCCGACCCGCCGGCGCCGACCAGCGCCTTCTGATGGCAGTGGCCGTGCAGCACGCACGTTTCCTCCTGCGGCAGCAACGGCAGTTGACAGGCGCCTTCGCGGACCTGTTTCGCCAGCCATCCGTCGGCGAGGTGGGCCGACGCCGCGATGCGCTGCGTCTCCGCCCCCGGCAGCAGCTCCGTCCATTCGTCGGACAGCGTCAGCAGGCAGCTCGGCTCCAGGCCGACGATCGGCGTGCCGTCCGCGACCCGGCGCGCCAGGGCCGGCGCCTGCTCGCGCACCAGCGACCGCGTCTCCCGCAGGAACCCCTTGCTGAGCATCGGCCGGCCGCAGCAGCGCAGGTTCGCCAGCTCGACGGCGTAGCCCGCGCGCTCCAGGACGCGCACCGCCGACCGGCCGACGTCCGGCTCGTTGTACGTAGTGAAGCAGTCGTCCAGCAGCAGCACGCGCCCGATCCGTCCGACCGCGGGGTCGGGCCGGTGACGGGCGAACCAGCGACGGAAGTGGTTCCGGTGCAGCGGCGGTAGGCTCCGGCGGCGGTCGATGCCCGCCGCCTTTTCCAGCAGCCAGCGCCACGGGCCGCCGGCCTTGCAGCCAGTTGACCATCAGGGCGAACGGCGCTCCGAGGCGGTTGACGGCCGGCAAATGAGCCGCCAGCCGATGGCCTAGCGGCCGCGGGCGGTCCTGGTAGAGCAGCTCCAGCCACTCCGCCTTGAGCTTGGCCACGTCCACGTTGCTCGGGCACTCCGCCTTGCACGCCTTGCACATCAGGCACAGGTCGAAGACTTCCTGGACCCATTTACTTTTTAACTCGTGCAAGGGCTGTTCACCCGACATCGCCAGCCGCAGAGCGTTGGCTCGGCCGCGCGTGCTGTCGCGCTCGTCCAGCGTCGCCCGGAACGAGGGGCACATCGTTCCGCCCTGCGTCTTGCGGCACGCCCCATTGCCGTTGCACATTTCCACCGACCGGACGAAGCCTTCCTGCTTGTCGTAGTCGAACACGGTCGGCAGTTCGATCGGCCGATAGCCGGGGCCGTAGCGGAGGTTGTCGGTCATGCGTGGGGCGTCCACGATCTTGCCGGGATTGAGCAGCCCCTCGGGGTCGAAGGCCGCCTTCACCTCGCGGAACGCCTGGTAGACGACCGGGCCGAACATTTTTGCGTTCCACTCGCTGCGAGCCAGGCCGTCGCCGTGTTCGCCGCTCAGCGAGCCGCCGTACTCCAATACGAGGTCCGTCACGTCCGCGCTGATGCGGCGCATCCGGTCCACGTCGTTGGGGTCCTTGAGATTGAGCAGCGGCCGGATGTGCAGACAGCCGACGCTGGCGTGGCCGTAGAAGGCGCCGTCGGTGCCGTGGCGCCGCAGCGTCTCGCGGAAGCGGTGGATGAACTCCGGCATCCGCTCCGGCGACACGGCGCAGTCCTCCACGAACGTCACCGGCTTGCGGTCGCCGCGCATCCCGTACAAGAGCGGCATTCCGGCCTTGCGCAGGTCCCACAGCGGGTCGCGCTCGGCCGGGTCGAGCGCCGGCACGGCCGCCGTCAGGCCCGCGACGCCTTGCAGCCGCTTGCGCAACCGCTCGACGCGGTCGGCCACCTCGTTGGGATCGTCGCCGCTGAATTCCACCATCAGCACCGCCTGCGGCCGGCCGACGATGGCCTTCATCGTCTCGCGCAAGGCCAGGTTGCCCGCCGTCAGCTCCAGCAGGTAATGATCCATTAATTCGACCGCCGAAGGCTTCATTTCCAGGCAGGCGGCCACTGCATCCATGGACGCGGCCAGCGACGCGAACTGCGGCACGAGCAGGCCGCGCGTCTTCGGCCTCGGCAGTAACCCCACCTCCGCCTCGGTCGTGAGAGCCAGCGTGCCCTCGCTGCCGACGAGGAGTTGGTGCAACCCCACCGGCTTCTGTAGGGGCGGGGTTTCCCCGCCCCATCGTTCGGCCAGCACGTCCAGGTTGTAGCCGCTGACGCGCCGCAGGATGCGCGGGAAACGCCGCAGGATCTCGTCGCGGTTGCGGCGGACGATCTCGCGCACCTGGCGGTAGGCTCGCCCCTCCAGGGTCGGCGCCTCGGCCCGGCGGTCCCATTCGTCCGCCGTGACGGGGCCGAACGACGCCCGACTGCCGTCGCCTAGCACCACGTCGAGGCGGCGGACGTGGTCGATGGTCTTGCCGTAGACGATGGAGCGAGAGCCGGCCGAGTTGTTGCCCATCATGCCGCCGAGGTTGGCCCGGCTGGAGGTGGACACTTCCGGCCCGAAAAGGAGGTTGTGCGGCGCGAGGGCGCGGTTGAGCTGGTCGAGGACGACGCCGGGCTGGACGCGGGCCGTGCGGCCGGCGGCGTCGATGTCGAGAACGTTGTTGAGATACTTGCTGCAATCGAGGACGACGCCGGGGCCGATCGACTGGCCGGACAGGCTCGTTCCGCCGCCGCGCGGCGTGATGGGCACGTGCATCTCGGCGGCGACCTGCACGGCGACGACGATGTCCTCGGCGGACTTCGGCACGACGACGCCGAGCGGCTCGATCTGGTAGATGCTGGCGTCGGTGCTGTAGAGGCGGCGCGAGGCGAGGTCGAAGCGGACCTCGCCGGCCAGGTGCTTGCGCAGGTGGCGGGCGAGGTGATCGCGGCGGAGTTCGGTGAAGTCGGTCATGGTGAGGGTATTGTCCCCGACCGCCGCGGTCGCGGCAAGGCAAGACGGTCGTCGGTCGTGTCACCGTTGGGCGAGCCGGGGGCGTCAGCCCCCGGAGAGGGGTTCAGCGATTGCACCGCGCCTCCGGGGGCTGACGCCCCCGGCTCGCCCAACGGTGACACGACCCGGTCGTCACGCCGGCCGGCACGCGGCGAGGTCTTCCGCCAGCGCCCCGGCGGACGGATACCGCCGGGCGGGATCCTTGGCCAGGCAGCGGCGCAGACGGCCTCCAGCCGGGCGGGGATCGACGGGACGAGCCGCGCAGGGCGCGGGTTCGTGTTCGCAGATCAGCTGACGCAGGCCGGGGAGGTGGTCGCTCACGAAGGGGCGTCGGCCGGTGAGCAATTCGTGGAGCAGGACGCCGAGGGCCACACGTCGATGGGCGGGGCGTACGCGCCCGGCTGAGCGGTGATCTGCTCCGGCGCCATGTAGGCCGGCGAGCCGATGAGATCGTGGCCTTCGCCGCCCTCGCGGGCCTCCTGAGCGAGGCCGAAGTCGCTCACCAGGGGGCGGTCGTCGTCGTCCAGGAGGATGTTGCTGGGCTTGAGGTCGCAGTGAACGACGCCGTTGCGGTGGGCGTGATGGACGGCCCGGGCCACCGCCTCCATCCACTGTACGACGGTCGCCGGTGAAGACGCCGGCTCCTCCCCCGGTCGCGGCGCGGCCGTCCAGGCGGACAGCGCCCGCGCGGAGTGTACGGCATGCTGAAATA
The DNA here is from genome assembly GCA_963771935.1 of uncultured Planctomycetaceae bacterium. Lineage (GTDB taxonomy): Bacteria > Planctomycetota > Planctomycetia > Gemmatales > Gemmataceae > UBA4732. The sequence continues at coordinate 206,300 of CAVYVK010000004.1, forward strand.
GACGACGCCGCGGTGCTCGGCCACGTCGTAGACCGGCATGATGTTGGGGTGGCGCAGCCGGGCCATGACGCGGGCCTCGCGCAGGAACCGGTCGCGCGCGGCCGGAGAGCCGGCCCCCGCGGGCAAGAGCTTGACGGCGACGGTGCGCTCCAGCCCATGCTGCCAGGCCTTGTACACGCCGCCGCAGCCGCCGCGGCCGATCTCCTCGATCAGCTCATAGGCCCCGAGGCAGTGCGGCACGACGCCGGCCGGCCCTTCCGCCGCGACGGGGAGCGGCGCGGCGTCGTCGTCCAGGTTGACGCGGAGCCACTCGTGGACGTGGAGCTGGCGGCGGAGTGCTCCTTCCAGCGCGGGAAGCGGAGGTAATACTCCTCCGGCGTGGGGCGTTGTCCCAGCTCCTCGCGGGTGATGAACTCCGCGTAGATCAGTTCGACGACGGATTGGACCTGGGCGGCCAGCAGGGGGTAGGCGCCGAGATAGCGTTCGGCCCGGTCGGGACGGCCGGCGCAGGCGCGGTCCAGTTCCGCGAGGCCTGGCGGAGCTGGCGTTCGGCCGCGTTGCCGAGTTCATAGGCGACAGTCATAACGAAATCATTCTCCTTCTCCTCTCCGTTAAGGAGACTTAACCTGGGTGGACATTCCCTTACAGGAAATGCAGGGGGTCAACTCTACCATGCGTTGAAGGCCGACGCAACCAGCCCGTTTGGAAATATTTTTTGCCCTCTCTGGCCGGCGCCTGGTCGCCCGTCGTAAAGGCCGTTGAGTCAAAGTTTTAGCCCTTCGTGGCCGGCGCTATAGGGTTATCCGGATTTTCCAGCTTTCTGGACGGAAATCCGAAAAAAGAGTGGCGAAGGCTGGACAACCCTCTATAGAATCCCTCATCATGATCTTCCCGCGCCCTCGCCCCATCGGCTCAAACCCAGGAGCCGCGCGTGCCCGAAGTCGCTGACGCCTTCGATAATCTGATGCGAAAGGTACGCCTCGGGGACGGCAAGGCCCATTTCCCAGCTGTTGCAGCGTTACGAACACGAGGTCCACCGCGCGGCCTGCCATCTGCTTGGCCGCTCTCTCCGTTCCTCTCTCGACCCGTCGGACCTGGTTCAGTCGGTCCACCGCACCCTCATCCACGGCTTCCGGGACAACAAGATCGTCGTCGCCAGCCCGCAGAAGCTGGTGGCGCTGGCCGTCGCCGTGGCGCGCAACAAGGTACTGCGGGCCGCCCGGAAGCTCCAGTGCCAGAAGCGCCACGCCGCCTTGGTGGAGACGGCGGCCCTGGACGCCACCCGGACGGGGACCGACCCGCAGCTGGACCCGGCCCGAGAGGCCGAGTATAACGATATTTTAGAGAGGATATACGCGGAGCTGGGCGAGGCGGATCGCCGCTTAGTGCAGCTGCGCCTGCTCGGGTACAGTACGGCCGACGCCGCTCGGGAACTCGGCCTCAACGCCGACGTGCTGCGCGTGCGGCTTAGCCGGCTGCGTCAAGTATTGCGGGAGAAAGATCTGCTGACCGAATGGATCTGAGAGGCGGCGATCGTCCCAATAGCGGAGTGCGGCAAGCCCGCGATGGGCCTGCAGTGGCTAGAGAACGGCCCGAAAGCAAGAGGACGGCCATGCGTTGGTTCCTGGGTTCTTTTGTGAAACGCTGGTGGGAGAGCCCGGTCGTCGGCCGGCCAGGCTCGGCGCGCCCCCGCGCCGAGCCTGGAGCGGTTGGAAGACCGGCGTCTGCTCTCCGCCGCGACCGCGCTGCAACCTCCCGCCCTGCTCGATCCGAACCTCGAAACCCCGGCCGCCATCGTCGGCGCCGCCGCGCCGGGAGGATCGGCCGTCGCGCCGTCCCCCGTGCAAATCAGCCCGATTGCGGCCCCGACCTTGCCGGACCTGAACTGGACGGTGGCAGGCGTCTACCAGATTCAGGCGCCGACCCCGACCCCCTCCGTCGCCCCGCCGTCGGGACAGACCGCGTCGCAAAACCCCACGCCGTCCGGCGGCGGGAGCGGCGCTTCTTCTGCCGCGACGCCGACGAATGCGTCGGGGCAATCGACGACGAACTCGGGCCAGGATTCGTCGGCGCCGGCGCCCGTGCAGGGCGATCCTGCCGCGCCCTCGCTGCAGATCATCTCGCCTTGGCTGTCGGACGAATACTACGCGATCCAGTTCCAGGACTACTCCCTTTATTTACGCGTGCGCGCCTCCCTCGCTCCGCCCACGCCGGTTCCCGCGCCGTCCGGTGCGGACGCCAGCGTCTCCCCGTCGTCGTCGGCCCCGGACGGCACGACGGGCGCGACGACCGCCGTCGCTCCAACGACGACCGGCGACGCCGCAACCCCAGCGAGCCAGGCGCCCACCCAGGCGACCGGCTCGACTCTGACCGTGGAAATCAGCTACGCGGTCCAATCCGGCGCCCCGCGGTCGGTGCGTCCCCGGCGCCGAACGCCGAGGCAGTGAACACCGTCCTTTCGGTCGTCGTCACGGCCCCTGCCGCGCCTGGGCAAGGGATCGGCGTGTCCGTGACCGTGGCCGATGCGTCGGCCGGCGTCGTCGGCGCCGACAGCCCCCCCGTCGCCGACGCCCCTGCTGCGACCGAATCGGCGCCGGACCCGACGGCGTTTTCCTTCTCGTTCCAGCTGCTGATCGCGCTCGGCCAGGGCAGCGCGACCGGCGCCCCTTCCCCTTCGAGTCCGTCCGCGGCGCTCTCCCCGGCTGGTGGGAGTGCGGATTACCCCCCCACGGTCCCGGCCGATTCGCCCGGCCCGGCGGCCTCGGCGGCGCCGGACGCGGGCGGTTCCACGACGAACACCCCCGCCACGACCCCGGCGCTGACGCCGGTCGTCGAGGTGCTCGTGATCGACGCTCCCGCGCCGACCGCGCTGGCCGCGAAAGTCGCTGCGGCGGCCGTCGCCGCCTGGGCGGCGCAGGAGTGGACCACCGCAGCGCCGACCGGCCCGGTGGTCGCGGCGCCGCAGGTCGGGGTGGAGCGCTGGGCGGCCCTGGCGGGTTCCCTGAGCGAGGGCCTTGTCGCGGCGTCGGTGGACCCGCTGGCGTTCTTCGCGTCGGGCGCCGCCTGGGCGCCGCAAGGGAACGCGGCCTCTGGTGCGCCCGGCTCGGGCCTCACCGGTGCTTTGGACGAGCAGTCCGGGATCGGCGCCTACCTCTGCGCGGCGGGCGGCGTGGTGCTTTCGGGGCTGAACCTGCCGAATGGCCTTGGGTCCGACGCCGCCGCTCAGAATAGTTTGCCGATCGCCGAAGTGGTTCGGGAGTCGAGCGAGTCGTTGACCGCCCTGGTGCGCGGGCTCTACTGGGCCTTGCTGGGGCGGGCGGCCGGCGGCGGAGAGGAGCAGGGTTGGGTCGCCGCACTGCTGGGCGGGCAGACGCACGAGCAATTGCTGGAGGCGTTCCTGTCCACGGCGGAGTTCGGTCTACGCGCCGACGGCCTGGCCGCCTCCGGCACGCCGGACGAGCGCTATCTCGGCGCCCTGCACTTGACGCTGCTGCAACGTCCCGCGACGGCCGAGGAGCTGACCGCATGGCTGGCCGCCCTGCCGGAGCTGGGCCGCGACGGCGTCGTGGGCTGTCTGGTGCGGTCCAACGAGTTCCGCGCCCTGACGGTCCAGGGTTTCTACCAGGAGGTCTACGGTCAGGCGACGGACCCGGCCGACGCCGCGGCGTGGGCCGCCTCGCCGCTGCACCTGCTGGCCATCCGCGAGGCGCTGGCGACGCGGTCGGACCTGTTCGCGGTATCAGAGCCGCGACCGTGAGGGAGCGGTTTTCGCCCCGCTCCCTTACGGTCGCGGCTCTGTTGTGCGGAGGGTCGCGGCTCTGCTCGAGTTCCCATTCCTTGCAATCGCTTCCGAACGACCGTAAAATGAATCCAGTCGATTCGTCGCGCCGTTGCGGCGAGGCGGCACGGTCCCTGTTCGTTTCTCCTTTCGCGCGCCTCCCTTTCGGGATCCGTCATGAACAGGCAATTCGGGCGGCTGTTGCTGGCGGGCGTCTGCTGGGGGGCCGTCGCTTCCGCCGCACCGGCCCAGTCGGTAGGTTCACCGGACGACGCCGCGGCCCACCCCTCCCATCGGCTGCTAGGCGGCGTCAGCGACCTGGCCGGCGCCGAAGACCTCCTCGCCCTCCGTCTGCACCACACCCACGACGTTCAGGAAGTCCAGGACCTCGTCAAGTCGCTGCTCGACAACGACGAGTACCGGAGGATGCTGAAGGACAAATTCAACGGCCTGAACGACGACGATTTCAAGAGCCTGAAAGAGACGATCCAGAAGAACCCGCAGCTTCTCGACGACCCCAAACTGCACGATCTGCTCAAGAAGGTGGAGAAATTCAAGAAAGACGGCGGCGATCTCAACAGTCTTCCGAAGGAAACGAAAGACAGCGTATTGGATCTGGCCAAGGACTTCATCAAGCAGAATCCGACGGACCCCGCCTCCAGCGATCCGATGACCGGCGGCCCGATGAGCCACATCCCTCCGGGAGCCTCTCAGCCTGCGGTCCCGCCGTCTCCGCCCGCTTCGTCCGACAAGTTTTCGCCGTCTCCGCACGAGGCCTCCCAGCCGAACTGGGTGACGCACGATCTGGTCCAGGGAATGACGGGCCTCATCAAGGACATCGATCGGACCCCCGAAGGAGAGGCGCTTCGCACCGCCGCCCTGCAGGAGTTGGCCAAGATGGAATCCAGCTCGTCCTCGGGCCTGGCCGACTTCCTCAAGAACATTCTCTCCTCGGACCAGGCGGCCTGGCTGGCGCACGCCGGCAAGTCGTCGTCAGGCAGCGGACTCGACGGCTGGGACTCTCGGCAGCGCCGCCTCGGCCGCTCCATCCGTCGGCGGCTCGTCCGACGGGCTGATGGACGGCGTCGTCTGGATCGTCGCCCTGGGGCTGCTCGTCGCGGCCGGGTGGATGGCCGTCGCCGTGGCCAGGCGGCAAGCGGCGTCTCGGCGCGAGCCAGGCCGTGGTCGCCAGGGCCGTGGCCGGTGCGCCCGTCCCAGGTATCCACGCGCCAGGATCTGATCCGCGCCTTTGAGCATCTGGCGTATCTGCTGCTCGGCCCCGGCGCCCGCAGCCTTAACCATCTCGACGTGGCCGGCCGGCTGAGCCGGGACGACAACGGCCGCGCCGGGGCCGCCGACCGCCTGGCCCATCTGTACGAGCAGGCGCGGTATGCGCCGCCCGATGAGGTGATGCCCCTTCACGAGCTGACCGCCGCACGCGGCGACCTCGCGGCCCTGGCGGGGGCCGCCGCATGAGAAGCCGGTGTGCCACGGCCGTCTCGGCCGTGTTTGCTCTTTGCACCCTTCTCACGGCCGAGACGGCCGTGGCACAAGAGTCGCCGAAACAACCCCCGTCGCCCGCCTTTCTGGAAGGCACCGAGGCCTTTCGCCGCATCCTCTTCGACGCCGGCAAAGACCTCAACAAGAACGGCAACGGCAAGAACGGCGACGGCTTCCAACCACTCAAGACCTTCAGCGATCTGAACGATGATCCCAAACACACCCTGCTCATCGTTTTCGGCGACGCGAGCCGGTTGAGGGAGGTTCCCGAAGGGCTGCGGAGCTTCGTCAATCGGGGCGGCGCCCTCTTCCTGGCGACCGACCGAGCGCTCACTCCCAAGGTGGGGCAGGCTGTGGAGGCGATGACCGGGTTCCAGGTGTCGGGCGATTCGATCATTTGCCACGACCCCGACAGCCGCTATCGAGGGCTGGAATTTTGCCCCTTCCTGAAGCCGCCGGATGGGGCCGCCGACGCGGTCCTGTTCCGTGACCTCCGGGAACAGGGCGGACTGTCCACCGTGGCAACCAATGTCCCCTCGTACCTGGAGCCGGTCGATCCCTTCAACGGCGACCGCCTGCCCCTGCTGGCCTGGCTGCCCGGCCTGTGCGGCCCCGAAGGGACGAACCAGACGGCGGAAGGTCGCTACCTCTTCGGCGCCGGCGGCGACGTGGGCGGCAACGGCGGCCGCGTCCTGCTGCTGGCCGACCACAGCCTGTTCATCAACGAAATGCTGATGCAGCAGGACAACGGCAACGTCGAATTCGTCTATAACTGTCTGAAATGGATGGTCGATGACGGCAAGCGGCCGCGCTCCAAGATCCTGTTCGTCGAGGACGGCAAGATCAACAGTAAGTTCGACGTGCCGCTGAAAGAGATGCCCCGACGAGCTGCTCAATCGTATTCTGGACTTCGTGGCGAACCGGCTGGAAACGGCCGCCCGACGCAAGACCGAGGATCTGGAGGAGCGGGTCCGGTCGTTCGACGAGCGGGAATGGTTCATCGACAATAACGTCTCGCCGTACAAGGTGCTGCAAGTTCTGGTGATCGTGCTGGCCGTGCTGGTGGTCCTGTACGGCTGCTGGAAGGTCGGCTGGAAGGCGCGGTATCGATCCGACTTGCAGGGGCCGTTGCTGGCGTCGGTCCTGCACCGGCTGGTGCCGTCCGAAACCGTCGCCGAACAGCGGCGGCTGGCGCAGGTGCGCGGCAATAATCTGTGGGAACCGGCGCACGACCTGGCGCGGCAGTGCCTGGCCGCCGTCTCGGCCCGGCCGGGCGCCGCTCCGCCGCCCGTCGCGGTGCGCGGCGGCTGGATGCGGCGCTGGACGACAGCCAGCCGGATCAAGCGCCTGTGGCGCCTGGCCTATGGGCCGCCGGTTCGCGTGCCGCTCAACGAATGGCGGCGGCTGCTGCGCGAAGTACAGACGCTGAAGGGCGCCTTCGCCGACGGCACGGTACAATGGCAGTGATGAGGCGAGCGGGGTCGCGTCAGCGCCCCGAGGGAGCGAAGACTCGGGGCGCTGACGCGACCCCGCTCGCCCTTGTGTTCGAGCTTCGCAGGAAGGCGCTATGCAGCAATCCCAGCCCGTCGCCGTGAATCATGCACCGGCCCCGCCCGGCGGTCTACCGCTGCGCGAGTTGGCCCAGCAGATCCGCAGCCTGCGCGACCGCGTCCTGGCCGAGGTCGCCCGGGTCGTCGTCGGCATGGAGGCGGTGACGCACCAGTTCCTCATCGCCCTGCTGGCCGGCGGACACGTGCTGCTGGAAGGCGTGCCCGGCGTCGCCAAGACGACGCTGTCCAAGACCTTCGCCCGCGTCCTCGGCACGCAGTACCAGCGCCTCCAGTTCACGCCCGACCTGTTGCCCTCCGACGTGACGGGCACCTACGTTTTCGACCGCAAACAGAACGAGTTCGTGCTGCGTCGCGGCCCGATTTTCTGCCAGGTGCTGCTGGCCGACGAGGTGAACCGATCGCCCGCCAAGACGCAGTCGGCCCTGCTGGAGGCGATGCAGGAGAATCAGGTGACCATCGAGGGCACGACGCTGGCGCTGCCCCGGCCGTTCATGGTGCTGGCCACGCAGAACCCCGTCGAGCAGGAGGGCGTCTACCGCCTGCCGGAGGCGCAGCTCGACCGCTTCCTGCTGCGCGTCGAAATGGGCTACCCCGGCCGCAAGGGCGAGGTCGCCATGCTGCGGCTGCACAGTCATCCGACGTGCGAGGTCAGCCCGCTGTTCAGCGCCGACCAGATTCTCGACATTCAGGATCGCGTGAACCACATTCACGGCGAAGACGGGCTTCTGGAATACATCGTGGAGTTGGCCGAGGCCAGCCGGACGCACCCCGACGTGGTGCTGGGGGCGAGTCCGCGGGCGTCGCTGTGCCTGCTGAAATGCGCCTGCGCCGCGCCCTGCTCGACGGCCGGCACTACTTCACCCACGAGGACGTTCACGCCGTCGCGCCCGGCGTGCTCGGCCATCGTCTCATCATCCGCCCGGAGGCGGAAGTCGAGGGCAAGCGCGCCGTCGATGTGGTGCGTGAACTGATCGATTCGGCGCCGGTGCTGACAAGCGAATGATTCGCACCCGTTTAGCGGCGACCCGAAGGGGAGCGCTCCAATCGAGCGCTCCCCTTCGGGTCGCCGCTAAACGATGTCTGATTAATACAGGAGAACCGAGGAGCGCATGAACCCCATCGAGCAGGCCGACCCCGAGGTGTGGCAGGCGATCGCCGCCGAGCGGCGCCGCCAGCAGGACGGGCTGGAGATGATCGCCTCGGAAAACTACACCAGCCCCGCCGTACTGGCCGCGCAAGGGTCCGTCCTGACCAACAAATACGCCGAAGGCTATCCGGGACGCCGCTATTACGGCGGCTGCGAGTTCGTGGACGTGGCCGAGCGGCTGGCGATCGACCGGGCCTGCAAGCTGTTCGGCGCCGAGCACGCCAACGTCCAGCCGCACTCCGGCGCCCAGGCCAACATGGCCGTCTACTTCGCCTGCCTCAACCCCGGCGACACGATGCTGGCCATGAACCTGGCGCACGGCGGCCACCTCACGCACGGCATGCACCTGAACTTCTCCGGCAAGTTGTACAAGGTGGTCCCCTACGGCGTGCGCAAGGACGACGAGCGGATCGACTTCGATCAGGTGGCCGCCCTGGCCCGCGAACACAAGCCGAAGCTGGTGGTGGCCGGCGCCAGCGCCTATCCGCGCACGATCGACTTCAGCCGCTTCGCCGAGATCTGCAAGGAGGTCGGAGCGCTCTTGATGGTGGACATGGCGCACATCGCCGGGTCTGGTGGCGGGCGATCAGCACCCCAGTCCCGTGCCGTGGGCGGAGTTCGTCACCTCGACGACGCACAAGACGCTGCGCGGCCCGCGGAGCGGCTTCATCCTGTGCAAGAAGGAGTGGGCGCAGAAGGTCAACCAGGCGGTGTTTCCCGGGATGCAGGGCGGGCCGCTGATGCACGTCATCGCGGCCAAGGCGATCGGCTTCGGCGAGGCGCTGCAGCCGGCCTTCCGTTCCTACGCGGCCCAGATCGTCGCCAACGCCCGCACGCTGGCCCATGAGCTGACCTCGCGCGGCTTTCGGTTGGTGTCGGGCGGCACGGACAACCACCTGCTTCTGGTGGACGTGGCGTCGCGCGGCATGACGCGGCAAGATGGCGGAGCACGCCCTCGACGTTGCGGGAATCACGGTCAACCGCAACAGCATCCCGTTCGACACGCGTCCGCCGCTGGACCCGTCAGGCATCCGCATCGGCACGCCGGCGCTGACGACGCGCGGCATGCGCGAGCCGGAGATGCGGCAGATCGCGGCGTGGATCGGCGAGGTGCTGGCGGATGCAGCAGATACGGCGAGACAGGAAAGGGTGCGTGCGGAGGTGCGGGAGATGTGCAAGCAGTTCCCGGCGCCGGCGAACCGATCGGAAGAGTAATTGCCCTTGGGTTTGAGGATGGAGTAATATGGCAGGGGGAAGCAGCTGATTCGCGCCCCAAGAGGCGATCATGTTCAAGCGCGTCCACATTCGGAATTTCAAGAGCCTCGGCGACGTTACCGTCGATCTCGGGCCGGTAACCGTGTTGATCGGCCGGAGCGGCACGGGGAAAACGAATTTCGTGGAGGCCTTACGATTCCTCCGAGACGCGCTGTTGGAGCGGAATATCGCAGCTACTCAGCAGCGCTACGGAGGTTGGGAGAAGATATACTGCGCCACCGGGTCCAAACCGCATTACTTCTTCTTCGATCTTACGTTCGCGGCGCCGGGAATTGCGTCTGACTACCGTTATCAGCTCCGCTATGAGTTTAATCCCCAAGGAGGCGGTTTGCGGGTTCCCGAGGAAAAGCTGGCCCTCGGCGGGAAGGTGCTGTTCCACCACCAAGCCGGCAACTGGGTTTCCGCGCCCTCTTTGGTGAATCCCCCCAAGTCCCACGACGTGATGCTGGGTAGCATCTCCGGGGTTGAAGAGGTCACCGTCGCCTACCTGGTCCTGACGAACGGACTGAGGTGCTACGATTTCCCGAGTGGGATCCTCCGACCGCAGACCGCGCATCAGCCCGTCAAGCAGCAGAATTCTGGGGGGTTGTCGGACGGAGGAGAAAACTACTTGCAGGTGTTCAACGCCCTAGTGGACAACCTAGGCGCCTTCGGCGATCGTCGTCGGCTCATTGCGGCCTTGAAGTGTTTGAACCGTTCGGTCGTGAATATCGATCCTCGACTGCCGGATCGGCGAACCATCCTTGTCAGTCATGAAATGGAGGGGAAGGCGCTTGTGTTTGATTTGAGCCAGGAGTCGGAAGGCTTCCGCCGCTATCTGGCCTACCTGCTGGCGCTGTACCAAACGCCGCCGAAGCAGACCTTGATCTTCGAGGAACCGGAAAAGGCCATCCACCCTGGCGCCCTGGCCGCACTGGCCGACGAGTTCACGTTATGCGCGGAGCAGGGTCGCGGGCAAGTATTGCTGACCTCGCACAGCCCCACCTTGCTCAACCATTTCGAGCCGGAGCAATTCCGGGTCGCGGAAATCCACAACCACCTGACCAGGATCGGGCCTTTGGCGCCGGATCAGGTCGAAAGCCTTCGCAAGAAGCTGCTGGATCCCGGTGAACTGCTCACTGTTGATCCGGCTCGAATCACCACTCCACCCGTCCCAGTAGGGTGAAGCATGGCGCCCCCGAAGCGACTGGTCCTCTGCGTCGAAGGAGAAGGCGACGTGGCGGCCGCACCACTGCTTGTCAAGCGACTCCTCACCGAATTGCAGGCCTGGGATTGCGTTTGGCTTGACCCGAATCCTCTTCGCGTGGGAGGGGTTACCAGTCTCTTCGGGCGCAAGGCGGACAACTGGAACAAGAAACTTCAACTCGCTGTGGAACGCGGGGGCGTTGGAGCAGTCCTATTGCTTCAGGATGGCGACGTGGGAGCAATTCCGGGTCAGCTGTTCTGCGCCGCGACCCTCGGGCGGGATCTTTCCCAGCGCGCCCGGAACGTAGGTGGAGGTAAGCTGTTCTCCGTGGCTTCCGTCTTCGCTCGACAAGAGTTCGAGTCCTGGTTGATCGCTGGGGTCGGCTCGTTGGCCGGCCGATCACTCCCTGACGGGCGTGCAGGGATAGCCGCGGGAGTCGTCGCCCCGCCTGGCGATCTGGAGGAAAACCCCCGGGACGCGAAAAAGTGGCTGAAGCAGCGTCTGCCGACAGGATACGCCGAAACGACGGATCAGGTGTTGTTGACGCAAATGGTGGAGATCAAAGCCATTCGCGAGCGCGGGATGCGGTCCTTTCGCCGGCTCGAAAGCGCACTCATACAACTGGTCCAGGCCATTCGTACAGGTCAGCACATCGTAACGCCGACTCCGCCGGCATAAGGACATTCTCACTGCGGCAACGCCGGCCGCTCCCACTCGCGCAGCTGCCGTTGCAACTCCTCATAGCTCAGCGGCCGCCGCGGAATGCGGAAAAAGCCCTCCGCCAACGCCGCAATCGTCGTCCGCGCCGCCTGCACCCGCTGCACCTCCATCTCCAACCGGCGCAGCCACGTCGGCACGTCCAGGCCCACGCCCGCCGGCGTCGCCGTGAACGTCTCCACTTCCTTGCGCAGCCGCGCGAACGCCGTCCGGCCGTTCTCGCCCCGCGCCTCCGCCATCGCCGGCTCGACCAGCGCACACAGCCGATCCAGCGCCAGAGGCCGGGTGAAGCGCTCGCCCAGCCGGTCGGCCACCGTGCCCAGCCGCACGCCGCGCGCCCGCTCCAGCCGCGCCAGCTCCTCCAGCAGACGGTCGGCCCGCTCGCGCGTGAACTGCGCCAGCGTCTGCTCCCACCGCACCGCCGCCGCGTCCCGGCCGCACCGCGCCAGAACCTCGTGCGCCAGGATCAGCGGACGCATCTGCCAGGCGTGCCGCTCGTACACCGCTTTCAGACGCAAAAACTCCAGCAGAATGTTCAGGTTCTCGCCGTAATCCGATTGTGCCGTCGTCGTGTTGTAGTCCTTGAACTCCTCGTAGTTCTCGACGACGGCGTGCAGCACGATTTCCAGGCGCCGCACCGCGTCCTCGCGCCGCACCGACCGGCCGAGGGCGTCCAGCAGCTTCACCGGACGCAGCGGATCGGGATTGTCGCGAAGGTAATCGAGGTAGGCGCCGGCGCCGCGGTGCAGCACGCCGCGCAGGTTCGCCAGCGTCATGAAGCGGGCGTGGAACAGTTCGCCGCCGTACTTCTTCACGAACTCCTGCAGCGCCTGCCATTCCCCTTCCGACGGCAGCGTTTCCAGCACCGACAGCGGCGTCGTCCGGCTGTACTCCGCCCACAGGGCCAGAAACGGCCCCGTCAGCCGCTCCAGCACCGCGACCAGCTCGCGGTCGCCGGCGTTGCTCCTCCGGCCAGCCGGCCGCCGACTCGACCACGGCCTCGACCACGGTCTGGAAGGCGGCCTGGAAGAAGTGGTTGAACTCCCGCAGACCGCGGCCGCGCGTCGGCTGCGCCTGCTCCACCGCCCGCGCCGCCCGCAGCAGCTCGAACGTCTCGCGCAACAGACCGAGCCGCGGCAGGTTGGCCAGCAGCGCCAGCAGCACCGTCTGCGCCGCCCGCAACCGCAGCACTGGCCGCGGCGAGCCGCCCTCGGCCAACGGCAGAATCTCCAGCATTTCCCGGCGGAAGCCTTCCGTGAACGACGGCAGCGCCTCGCGGGCCTCCACCGGCTCGCCATGAACCAGCGCCTTTTCCAGCAGCAACGCGGCCGGCTCCCACGGCGGCGCCGGCTCGTCGGCGTCATCCGGCGACTCGCGGAGCGAGTCGCCCGCCATCCCGCGCAGGGCGCCGACGGCCAGCGTTAGGTGCAAAGCGGCGCCGATCGTGGCGTAAAGGAGCTGGTCCTTCAGCACGCGGCGGCGGTCGTACTCCACCAGCGCATCGTACGCCCCACCGGGGTCGGGCAGCGGCTGGGCGTGGACGGCGTCGAGCAGCCGCAGCATCCGCCGTCGTTTGTCGCGGGCCGCCCGCAGCCAGCCGGCCGCCGGAGCGTCCGCGCCGCCCTCCGACGCCCGACAGCCGCGCCGCCACCTGCCACAACCGGGCCAGCGTCGTCTGGAAGCGCAGCCGCCGGTCCAGCCGTTCGCCCTCGCGCTCCAGGTCGAACTCTTCCGCCGGCGCCGCCGTCCGAAACCGCCCCTTCGGAGTCGTCCGTGCTGTCCTCGATAGGTGACGTCCTCGTAAGCCGCCCCATAAAGGTCCTCTTCTTCCTCGTCCTCCGCCTCCGATTCGACCACGTCGAGCGCCGGAACCTCCCAGAATTCCTCCGCATTCGCCTCCAGATAGTCGAAGAACTTCACGACCAGGGCGCGGCGCTCGTCCGGCGGCGGCAGGGACGCCCCGTCCGCCTCGCCGGCCGGCTGCGTCAGCGCCAGCATCCAGCGCAGGGCCAGCGCGTGGAACGAATAGGCGCCGTCCTCCAGCGGGACTTGCTCGGCTTGCCCCAGCCAGCTGACGAGCAGCGCCAGCGCGGCCCGGAAGTCGCCCTTGCGCAGCAGCGCGTCCACCACCAGCGAGAACGCCTTGGGCGAGCGGAATTGATCCATTTGGCCGCGCCAGAAGGCCAGGTCAGCGGCCGCCTCGCCGCGCTGCCTCCAGCCGGCCAGCGCCGCCGTCACCTGCCGCGCCGACGCCGCCGCCTCGCCGCCGTGGACCCGGCGCACGTCGCCCACCTCCACCGTGGCGAACGGATCCCACCACGCCGCCAGCCGCTCCAGGCCGTCCGTCAGCGACCGGGCCAGTCCCTCGTCGCCGACCGCCGCCGCCTCGCTGCTCAACCGGGCGTACAGGTTGAACGTCTGTTCCACCACCTGCACCAGCTCGCCCAGCCGCGGGTCGGGCATGGAGTCCTCGCGGGCCGGTGACAGCGGGAACAGACCCTGGAACCCCAGGACGTTCCACGGGTCGGCCAGCGCCCCGCAGCCGACGCCGCGGTGCAGCAGGTCCTCCACCTCCGGCAGCCGCGCCGCCGCCCGCTTCAGGTCGCCGCGCTCCGCCTCCAGGTTGCCGCTCGTCAGCCGGCTCAGGATCTCGCTGACCATCCGCACCGAAACGGCCGGGATGCGCCCCGCCTCCTCGCGGCTGGCCTCGGAGTAGCCCATCTGGGCGTAGATCAGGGCCAGGTGGCGCTGCTGCAACTGCGCCGCCCGATGGCGGGCGAGGTAGGCGTTGAGGTGTTGTCGGGCGGCGCCGAACGGCTGCCGCGCCGTCGCCTGCTCCTGCCGCAGCCGCTCGCCGTGAGGCCCGGTGCGCTGCGCAGCAATTGCTCATAAAAGGCATCCCGATAGCGCGCAATGCGCGGCAGCAGCACGCCCAGCGTCGTGACGGAGTCGTGGGCCGACGGACCCCAACCGCTGACGCCGGACGCCATCAGCACGACGCCGGCCAGCACCGCCGCCGCCTCCCACAGCAATTCGCCCCGGTCCAGCGGGCCGGGGTTTTCGACGCGGTCGAGCAAGGCGTCGAGCGTGATCTTGCGGACGACGAAGCGGCGGTAGCGGCCCTGGTTGTCGATGTGGTGCGGGTCCCATTCGCCGAAGACGTAGTTGGGCCGGCGGTTGACCGGATGGGCGTGGTCGTAGGCCCGCACGTCCGCCGCCAGCTCGTCCAGCAGCTCCGGGTCGAATTCGGCGTCCGTTCAGCAGGGACGGATCGGTCGCTTTCAGGATCTCCAAAGCCGCACTTACGAGGTCGTGATAGCGGCCCCAGGCCGTGCCGGGACCGCGGACGTACAGCGGCACGGGCCGATGGCGTTCGTGGTCGTAGGGTTCGCCCTGCGGCCGCGTCTCCAGCACGGCGATCGGCCGATGGCCTACGAAATCGTTGAGGCGGTGCAGGACGCCGGCGACGGCCTGAGCTTCGTCCTCGATGGGGACGCCCTGCGCCAGCACGGCCTCGAAGACGCGGACCAGGAAAAACGGCGTAAACAGATCGCGATCATCGAGATGCGCCAGAAGGTCGGCGTGATGGGTGCGGTAGGCCGGCAGCGCCTGCGCGGCCAGGGCGAGGGCGGACTCCGCCTGGCGCACGTCGCGGAAGGCGGCGGCGTCGGCGTGCAGCTGATGCAATCCCGCCGTCAGCGCGTCGAGCAGCGTCTGCCACGGGGCCGGCTCGCCGGCGTCGGCGAGGAAGGCGTAGGCGTCGTTGAGCTGCTTCTGCCAGCGCGGCGTCGGGCCGGCCGTCGGAGAAGTTCAGCCAGCCCAGCAAGCCGGAGAGCGGCGCGGCCTGTTCCAGTTTGGTGAATCGATCATTCAACGCGAGAACTCCTGCGCAGTGCGGGGCCGTCGCGACCCCTTCGGCGTCTTTGCAGCATACCGGGTCAGGAGCGAACCGCCAAGACGCCAAGGACGCCAAGAAGACAATCCCGGCTTCTTGGCGTCCTTGGCGTCTTGGCGGTTCAATCTTTTGGCGCCACGGCGGCGAAGGCGCCCGTGCGCGGGTCGCTGGCGACCTGGATGCCCTCGGCCACTTCCGGAAGGATGCCGATGCGCCGATAGATCGGCCGGATATGTTCGCGGATCGCCGGCAGCTGCCAGGCGAACACCGCCGCCGCCAGGATGCAAATCACGCCGCCGCCGGCCACGGCGTGCAACGCGCCGAACGCCTTCGCCAGGGCGCCGACCGCCAGGGCGCCGATCGGCGACAGGCCGAGAAAAGCCGTCGCGTAAAAACTCATCACCCGACCGCGTTTGTCCTCATCCACGATGGTTTGCAGGATCGTGTTACTGGACGCCATCTGCACCATCATGGCGAAGCCCATCACCGCCAGCGCCGGCAGCGACAGGAACTGCGTCGTCGAGTAGGCGAACACGATCAGCCCGGCGCCGAAGGCGACGGGCGACGCGGCGATGTGGCGGCCCAGCCCCAGGACGGTCTTGCGCCGGCCATGTACAGGGCGCCGGCCAGCGCCCCGACGCCGGCCGCGGCCGTCAGCAGGCCGAGCATCCCCGCGCCGCCTTGCAAGTTGTGGACGGCGAAGAGCGGCAGCAGGGAGGCGTAGGGCGTGCCGACGAGGCTGACGACCGCCACCAGCACGAGGATGGCGCGAATGGGCCGCGAGCCGAACGTGTAGCGGGCGCCTTCCACCATCGTGGACCAGCCGCGCGTGACGACGGCCGGACGGGCCTCGTGCAGCCGCATCATCCACAGGCCGGCCAGCACGGCCAGGTAACTCACGGCGTTGAGCAGGAAGCACGTCCCTTCCGAGACGCCGACCGCCAGCAGGCCCCGCCAGGGCCGGCCCCACCAGGCGAGCGCCGTTGAACAGCGACGAGTTCAGGGCGATGGCGTTGGCCAGGCTCTCCTTGTCGCCGCCGACCATCTGCGTCAAGAACGCCTGCCGGGCCGTCACGTCGAACGTGCTGACCACCCCCAGGACCGTCCCCAGCACCAGGTAAGGCCAAATCGGAGCGACGTTCGCATAGGCCAGCGCCGTCATCGCGACCGCCTGGAGCATCATGAGCGTCTGGGTGACGTAGAGGATGGGCCGGCGGCGGAAGCGATCGGTGACGACGCCGGACACCGGCCCGAGGACGAGGCCCGGAATCTGGGTGGCGAAAACGATCATGCCCAGCCAGAACGGGTCGCCTTCGCTGCTTCCCGGCGGCGCCGTCAGCCGGTTGACCAGCCACGCCAGGGCCGTCGTCTGCATCCAGGTGCCGATCAGCGACAGCCCCTGTCCGATGAAGAACAGGCGAAAGTTGCGGTGCGCCAGGGAGCGCAGCATGGTCATGATCGTGGTCCGTGGGAAAATCGTTTAGCCGCGACCCGGAGGGGAGCGCAGGGGAGACGCGCTCCCCTTCGGGTCGCGGCTAACCGGCGTGCTGGTTCCTGCCGACTCGCCACGGAACACTGTTACAGAAGCGATTTCACCGCCTTGAGGATCGCGTCCGAGTCGATGCCGGCCGCGTGCATCAGCTCGGCCGGCGTGCCGCTGCCGGGCAGATCCTTCACCGCTAGCTTGATGACGCGGAGGTTGTTCAGCGGCTCCAGCGCCAGTGCGTCCAGCACCGCGTCGCCCAGGCCGCCCTCCGGCCAGTGGTCCTCAACCGTCACCAGCTTGCCGCCCACCGCCTTGACCGTCTCCCGAAGCGTCGTCTTGTCGATCGGCTTGACCGTGTAGGCGTCGATGACGCGGCACGTCGATCCCCTCGGCCTTGAGATGGTCGTGAGCCTTCAGCGCCTCGTGGACGGTGATGCCGGCGGCGATGACGCCGACGCGGTCGTTGTCGCCGCGCCGGACCACGCGGGCGCCGCCGACGGGGAACAGCTCGCCGGGGCTGTAGAGGATCGGCGTCTTTTCGCGCGTGGTGCGGAGGTAGGAGATGCCGTCCAGGTCGGCCATCTGTTCCACGAGCGCCGCCGTCTGGTTGGCGTCGCACGGATAAAGGACGGTGCTGCCGAAGACGGCCCGCATCATGGCGAGGTCCTCCAGCGCCATCTGCGACGGGCCATCCTCGCCGATGCTGCAACCGGCGTGCGAGCCGCTGAGGTGAATGGTTGCATTGGAGATCGCCGCCATCCGGATCTGATCGAAGGCGCGGGTGAAGAAGGCGGCGAAGGTCGAGGCGAAGGCCCGCTTGCCGAGGGCGCCGAGGCCGACGGCCGCCCCGAGGAGCTGCTGCTCGGCGATGAACATCTCGAAGAAGCGGTCGGGGTGGGCCTTCTTGAACTCGTCGGCGTGCGTCGAGTTGGACACCTCGGCGTCCAGCGCGACGACGTCCGGCCGGTAGGCGCCCAGGGCGGTGAGAGCGTCGCCGTAGGCCTTGCGCGTGGCCTCCTTGCCCCCCAGGGCGTAAGACGGCGCCTGGAGCGCCACCGAGGTCATGGGATTGTCGGGCGTCTCGTTCGTGGGCTTCGGCGACTGGACGATGATCTTCCGCTCGCCGCCCAACTCGGCGATGGCCTGCTTGGCCTGGTCGGGCGTGAGCGCCTTGCCGTGCCAGCCCTCCTTGTTGGCGACGAAGGAGACGCCGCTGCCCTTGATCGTCTTGGCCACGAGGACGGTCGGCTTGCCTTTCGTCTTCTCGGCCTCGGCGTAGGCCTGGTCGATGGCGGTCAGGTCGTGGCCGTTCAGCTCGATGGCGTGCCAGCCGAAGGCGCGGCGCGGGCGGCGTAGGCGGCGCTGTTCCAGCCGAGGTCGGTCTCGCCGCGCTGGCCGAGGCGGTTCATGTCGAGGACGGCGACGAGGTTGTCGAGCTTGTAGTAAGACGCCTTGTCGAACGCCTCCCAGATCGAGCCTTCGGCGAATTCGCTGTCGCCCAGGACGACGTAGACGCGGTAGGGCAGCTTGTCGAGGTACTTGCCGTTGAGGCACATGCCGACGCCGATGGGTAATCCCTGGCCGAGCGATCCGGTGGCGACATCGACGTAAGGCAGGACGTGCGGGTTGGGATGGCCCTGGAGGCGGCTGCCGAATTTGCGGAGGGTGAGCAGCTCCGCGTCGGTGATGGCGCCGGCCGCCTTGAACATGGAATAGAGGACGGGGCAGGCGTGGCCCTTGCTGAAGATGAGACGGTCGTTGTTGGGGAAGTGCGGCTGGGACCAGTCGTAACGGAGGTACTTAGCCAGGAGCACGGCCATGAGGTCGGCCGCGGACATGGAGGAGGTGGGATGTCCTGAACCGGCCGCGGTGGTGCAGCGGATGCTGTCCACCCGGAGTTGCGCCGCCAGTTCCTTCCACTGCTTGAGTTGGTCCGCCATGGCGTTGCCGTCCTCTAATCGGGGTGTGGAAAGAGGGCGACGACCGCCGCCCGTCCCTAATCATCTTAGGAACGCCGGGGGAGGGTGGAGGGGAGAGCGGCGCCGTTTAGAAGCGGTTTCCCGACCAGCCCCGAGCGCGAGCGAGGGGTCGGCGCCGACCCCTCGCTCGCGCTCGGGGCTGGTCGGGATGGTGTTGAAACGACTTCTAAACGAAGGGAATCATGGACGATTCCCAAGGCGGAACCTCGTCCGGTAGCTTGCCGAGTTCGTTGCCCCACTGAACCCATCCCGCCCGGTGGTGGCGGGCGAACAACTCCAGGCGTGGGCCGGGGCTGCACCGCTCGATCACGTCGTAAAACTCCTCCGGCTTCCGCGAGTGTTCGCGCTTCTGCGTGGGGATGAGATTCACCTGTCGCCGACCGGGCGGCAAGGTCCGAAACGATCCCCGCACGCCGAAAAGGAGCAGTTCCGTGACGTTGCGGAAATAGAAGCCGACCCCGCGGCCGTCCGGCCCTCCGTCCTTGCGGATTTTGTACCAAACCAGGTTGGTCTTGTAGACGAATCCCCATTCCCGCATGATCCCGAGTGCTTCGGCCAGGAGAGCGTTCGGCGTCCAGAGGTAGAGGTGCCCCTTCGGGGTCGCCAGCTTGCCGATCGGCAAGGCCGTGATCTCCTCGAAGCTCATGGTGCGGTAGCGCCGCAGGCGGCGGTGTTCCGGGGCCATCTTGCCGGTACGGTTAACGAACCGCCAGGGCGGGTCGATAAGGACGGTGGCGAATTGCTTGTGCCCGTTGTTCAGGATTTCGTCCATCGGAGTCCCCCGGCGGCGCCGGCGCGACGCCAAGGGAATTTCGGCTTTCCCGGATCTCGGCGCTGAGGATAATTGCTGAGGTTATACGCCTGTTCACAGCTGGTTGCAACCAATTCCAGCGGGATATACCAAAGATGAAGATGGTGGAGGGATCGGCAGTCGCCAAAGCGACAGAACACAACCCTACACGCCTACGGCTCCGACCGCCCGGATTTCTATTTTCCACCCCTGAAAAAACCGAAATCCATACGCCAGCGTCGCCAGGCAGGCGTGATGGTGGAAGCCGCGCCACGACCGCCCCTCGAAATGGTCCAGCCCTAACCCCCTCATCAGCACGGCCGCCGCCTCGGCCGCGGCCCGACGGGCCGACGCCGCCCGCTCCGTAGCCCCGCCGCCGTTGCCCACCTGTACACGGTCGCCTTCCGCCCGATGAAGCGTTTCGCTCTCCGTCAACTCGACGTCCGCCGGCGCGTCCAGCAGATACGTCCATCCCCGCGCCGCAAGCCCCGCACGGAATTCGTGGTCGGTCCCGAAGGAGGCGCCGCCCGTCACAAGGCCGGCCGGCCAGCCCTCCGAACGCGCCTCGTCCAGCAGCTCCAGCGCGATGGCGCCCTTGCCCTGGCCGCGGCGCCGGCCCTCCGGCACGCCCGCCGCGTCCAGACGGTGCGGTTGCTGTATCCAGCCGCGCGGTAGATACAGCCGCAGACCCAGCGGGCAGCAACCGGCCGAACCGGCGTGATAAAGCGCAATGGCGATCTGGCAGTTCGTTTTGCGGCCCAGGGCGCCGCTGTACTGCCGCTGCACGCCGACCGAGTGCCGCCCCTGCTTGACGAAGGCCGGGTCGTCCAGCACGAAGGCGCCTTCCGTCTCGGCCAGCCGCTCCGCCATCAAGCCGCGATAGAGCCGCCACACCCGGCCCTCGTCCCAAGGACTCTGGTTGACGAAGTTTTGCAGCGCCTGCGCCGCATCCTCCACCGTCAGGTCCGGCGGCAGTACCACCTGCCGCGCTAGGCCGCCGATGGTCTTCCGGCCGTCGTGCCGCAACAGCCCTTGCAGATACACGGCCGCCCAGCGCCTGGTCGCGGCGACGGAAGGCGTCGCGGAATCGGGCGGCGTAATCGTCCAGGTCTTGCAGCCAGCCGGCGTCGGAATCGGTCATCTTCGGCTCCCTGACTTCGCGTCTCGAAAAGCCTGCCGACTCAGGGCCGACCGGGCGCGACGTGCGGCCGATCGACCGGCGCTCCCGCGTGCAGCACGCGCCGCAGCTCCCGCCACAGGTCGAGTTCCACGTCGATGAACGGCGACGGCACGCCGCCGTGACGCAGCACCACGTGGTAGGCCGCCGACGTCAGCTCCGCCAGCACTTCTTCCGACACCACGGCAGGGTTCGTGTACGTCATGACTTCCGACTCCTTTTTCTCTGGAAGGAAAGACCGCCGCGCCAAAAGAAACAGGACCCGAGAGCCTCCGCTCCCAGGCCCGCGAGACCGCCCTCGGTCGCAACCTGCTCTCCCTCAGGTTGCCCCCCGAAGAGGGTCCGTCCCACCCAGAAGCCCCACAACGGATTCCAGACAACAGCTTCGATGAATGTTTTCCATGTTTATCATGTTAGTAATTATCGTCCGATGGGCTGATCTGTCCAGAGGAAAAACGCACGAAGTAATGCTAGCGCCGTGGCGTTTTGACATTCGGCAGGTGACATGCGTTCGCCCACGCATGGCGGGCGCCCTGACCGTCCTCGCGCCGCGCACCGTATCATGGAAGAGGACCGAGTCCCGAACCCCGGTGAACCGCGATGGGCTA
The DNA here is from genome assembly GCA_963771935.1 of uncultured Planctomycetaceae bacterium. GTDB lineage: Bacteria > Planctomycetota > Planctomycetia > Gemmatales > Gemmataceae > UBA4732. The sequence goes on from CAVYVK010000004.1 coordinate 227,409, forward strand.
CCGCAACCTCCGCGCCTGCCTCGCCGATCTGGAGCGAGCGCGTCAGCTGGTCCGCATCGAGGCGGAGGTCGATCCCGATCTGGAGATGGCCGAGATCCAGCGGCGCGTCTACGCCGCGGGCGGATCGGCCCTCTACTTCGCCAACGTCAAGGGCTGCGCCTTTCCGATGGTGAGCAACCTGTTCGGCACGATCGAACGCACGCGCTTCCTGTTCCGCGACGCCCTGACGGCGGTGCGGCGTCTGGTCGAGCTGAAGATCGAGCCGTCGGGGTTCTGGAAGAATCCGTGGCGCTACCGCGATGCGCCGGGCGCGATGCTGCACGGCCTGCCGAAGTTCGTCAAACGCGGCCCGATCCTCGAACGTCAAACCACGATCAGCCAGTTGCCGCATCTGAAATGTTGGCCGCGCGACGGCGGGGCGTTCATCACCTTGCCGCAGGTCTATACGGAGGACGCGGATCGGCCGGGTTGGCGACATTCCAACCTCGGAATGTACCGTGTGCAGCTGTCCGGCAACCAGTATCAGCCGGATCGCGAGGTCGGTCTGCACTACCAGATCCATCGCGGCATCGGCGTCCATCACGCCAAGGCGCTGCGGCGCGGCGTGCCGTTCCGCGTCAACATCTCCGTCGGCGGCCCGCCGGCGCTGACGCTGGCCGCGGTGATGCCGCTGCCGGAGGGGATGCCGGAGCTGGCGTTCGCCGGGATGCTGGGCGGCCGGCGCGTGCGGCTGGTCCAGCCGCCGTATGACGGGCCGGGGCCGAATCCATTCCTGCCGATGCCGGCCGAGGCGGATTTCACGATCGTCGGCACGGTCGATCCGACGCGGCAGCTGCCGGAAGGACCGTTCGGCGACCATCTCGGCTACTACAGCCTCGCCCACGACTTTCCCGTGTTGAACGTCGAGCGCGTCTACCACCGCGAAGGAGCGGTCTGGCCGTTCACCGTCGTCGGTCGGCCGCCGCAGGAAGACACGTGCTTCGGCCGGATCATCCACGAATTGACGGGGCCGATCATCCCGACCGTCGTGCCCGGCGTCCACGCCGTCCACGCCGTCGATGCGGCCGGCGTCCATCCGCTGCTGCTGGCGATCGGCAGCGAGCGCTACGTCCCCTACGCCAAGGAACGCCGGCCGCAGCGAATTGCTCACCAGCGCCAACGCCCTGCTCGGCCAGGGACAGCTTTCGCTCGCAAAATATCTCTTCATTGTCGCCAAGGAGGACGATCCTGACCTCGACATTCACGACATCCCGGCGTTCTTTCGGCACGTCCTGGAGCGGGTGGACTGGCGGACGGACCTGCATTTCCAGACGCGGACCACGATCGACACGCTGGACTACAGCGGGACGGGGCTGAACGAAGGCTCCAAGGTCGTGGTCGCGGCGGCGGGGCCGATGCGTCGGCAGCTGGCGACGCGGCTGCCGGAGGGATTGGTATTGCCAGAGGGCTTTGACGATCCGCGCGTGTGCCTGCCGGGCGTGCTGGCGGTGCAGGCGCCGCGGTTCGCCGGGACCGACCGCGACGGCGAGGCAGCGGACGTGCGGCGGTTTTGCGAGGCGTTCCAGCCGGGCGATGCTCGAAACGGCTTCCCGCTAGTGGTGCTGGTGGACGACAGCGAATTCGCGGCGCGGACGCTGAACAACTGGCCGTGGGTGACGTTCACGCGGTCGAATCCGGCGGCGGACCTGTACGGCGTCGGCGCCTTCACGCGGCAGAAGCACTGGGGCTGCGAGGGGCCACTGGTGATCGACGCCCGCATCAAGCCGCATCACGCCCCGCCGCTGGAGGAGGATCCGGCCGTCAGCCGCCGCGTCGAGGCGCTGGCGGCGCACGGAGGGCCATTGTATCGGATCATTTGAGAGCGGAATCGGCCTCAGCCATTCTGGAGGATGTGGCCGAGGATGCCCATGATCCTTGCCAGATCGACGATGTAGTATTCGTGCAGATCGACTGTCACCTCAGTCTGCCGCAGCCGCAGGAACTTCCAGGCGCTGCCGGTCGTGACCGCGCCGTAAACGGCGCCGGTCGCCGAGCCGGACTTCTGGTTGAACTCCTGCGCCGCCGCCATCGCGGCGATGCACTGGCCGAAGCCGGTGCGCAGGTTGTCGTTCTTGGCCTCGACGATGGCCACGAGCGGGGCGGTGAGGATGATTTGCCGCGGCGACCGGGTGAGGATGAAGTCGCAAAAGCCGTTCAGGCCGCGCGCTGGATCGACGTCGAATTCCACGCCGGAGAAGAGGCCGAAGCGCCCGCCCAGCGAGCGGCGCAGCTCCAACAGCAGCGGGGCGATGATGAATTCCGACCGGGCCTTCTCCGTGTTGACGGCGAGGGCGAGGTCGGCCCCGTCCCGGATCACGGCCGCGAACTCGTCCCGGACCTTCGCGGGCAGGACGCCGCTGAAGAGATCGGCCTCGGACACCGACACGCCCAGGACTTGCTGCACTTCGGGGAAGGTGAAATCGCGGAACGACATAACTCTTCCCCCGTCTCATGATCTCAGCCGTCGCGCACCAGTTCGCCCCAACTAGACGCGGTCAGAATACGGTTAAAAAGATCCTTCAACCCGTTAAACTCTTGCGCATCTTCGACGGCCTGCCGGACTTCCGGGCTGGGAGGACCGAATCGCCTGGCGCCCATCGACAGGATGGACTGGCGGGCCTGTTTCAGCGTGTCGATTTGCTGGATTTTCGGTCGGTCCTTCTCCTGGGCCGCATCCCTTGAATCCGGGAACCATAGCAAATGTCCGCAGCCGGGACAGGGGCCATCCCTCGCGGGCAAAGACGGTTCAAGCCGGAAGTCGAGCCCGCAGATCGGACAATGGTTCGGGTCGCCTTCCGGCGTGCGCGACGAAATTACCAACGCATCGCCCTCCGTGTCGAAGACCTGATTCTACTCACTGCGGCGCCCAGGCTTTACTTCCTTGATGATGTCCGGGTTCACTGTGTCATCCAGCTTCGAGTCCCTGACCGGATACATCCGGGCAAGGATTCGGCCGGATTCGTCACAGACATCCAGTTCACGGGTGAAGTTCTGAAAGAACGTCCGAAGTCGGTCGTCTACAACTATGCGCATCATCGCTTTTCTCTCTCGAACCGCGGATCGCATTCAAATCCATTAACGATATTCTACTCCGAAGCGCCGATTCGCAAAATCCAGGCGCCGGTTTTTCTCCACCCCCGCCGCCCCAACGGCCGATAACACTCCCGACGCCCGCGCGTCCATCCTATCCGGCTGACGTCCCGCGGTCCCGAATCATGCGGCCGATCCCATCCATTCCCGGTTATGAACTGCTCGAACCGCTCGGCGGCGGTCCCATGACCGCCGTGTACGCCGCCCGCGATGCCGCGACCGACGCCCCCTGCGCCGTCAAGGTGGTGCGCGACGACTGGGACGATCCGACCACGGCCGTCAAGCTGCTTCAGCGCGAGGCCCGCGCCGGCCTGAACGTCCGCCATCCCCATCTGGTCCGCGTCATCCACGCCCACGTCACCCGGCCGCCATACTTTCTGGTGATGGAATGGCTGCCCGGCGAGTCGCTGCGGCAGCGGCTGCGGCGCGACTACCGGCTCGACCCCGCCGAGGCGGTATGGACGGCCCGCCAGACGGCGGAGGCGCTGGCCGCGCTGCACCAGGCCGGGTTTCTGCACGGCGACGTGAAACCGGACAACCTCCGGCTCACCCCCGGCGGCGCCGTACTCATCGACCTCGGTTTCGCCCACCGGGTCGGCGAAAACGCCGCCTTCCTGCGCGAAGGCTACGTCCTGGGCACCGCCGACTACCTGGCCCCGGAGCTGTGCGACCCCGAGCCGGCCGAGGACCTGAGCAGCGATTGGTTCAGTTTGGGAGTGATGTTGTTTGAAATGCTGACCGGCCGGCTGCCCTACCCGCCCGGCTCGTTGCGGCAGACGTTTCGCCGTCACCACTGCGATCCGCCGGCCGACGTGCGCCGCCTGGCCGGGTCGCTGCCCACCGCCCTGGCCGGCCTCGTCGAACGACTCCTGGCCCGCCGGCCGCGGGAACGGCCGCGCGCCGCGGCCGTCGTGCAGCAGCTCATCCGTCTGGAGATCGCCGGGCTGCGACGGCGGTCGGCGTAGGGGCATCCGCCCCTACCGTCACGCCAGGCCGCCGTCCTCGTCCGCGAAATCCTTCTCCGTGTACAGCACGAATCCCAGCCGCGACAGCGTCGTCACCGCCGCCTCGTGGTCCTCGACGTGCAGGGCCAGCGCCGCCGAGCCGTGAGGGCCGACCAGCAGCGGGTAGGCGTAGTGGATGCTGATCTCCGCCGCCAAGAGCGCCTTGCAGATTTTGAGCAGCGGGTTGGGCGGCTCCGGCAGTTTCACGACCAAAAGATCGCTCTCCGTCACCGGCAGCTTGCCCTGCTGGAAGATCTCCAGCGCCCGCTCCGGGTCGCTCAGCACCATGCGAATGATGGCGCAGTCGGCGGAATCGACCACGGTCAGGGAAATAATGCGGACGTCCGTGGACTCGAACCGGCGCACCACGTCCATCAGGCCGCCCAGCCGGTTGGCCACGAACACGTTGAATTGCCGGACGCTCGGCCAGTCGCGGCCGCGCGCCGTCGCAAAGCCGATCGACGAACCCGAATCCTCGTCTTGCCCGCGGCTCATGCGCGTTTCCTTTCTGTGCGAGACGTTGCAGTGTACGCCGACGGGCGTCGGGGTGTCAATCCGTACCGTCCTGGCGAGCGGCCGGCGTGCAGGGCCGTTCGATTATTGATGGGGTAGCGGCCCCAGCAGGCTGAGGGCTTCCTTGGGGCGAGCGGCGAGTCGCTCCGTGGCCGCGGCACGGCTATCCGCACCGACCCCAGCCAGGAGGTGGATGGCGGCGTTGCGCAGGGCCGCCAGCACCTGGGGGCGCCGCCTTTCCGCACCCGGCTGGCGTCTTCGCCCAGCGTCACGTCGCGCACCCAGTGTAGGCAGTTCTCGATCCGCCCGTGTTCGCGCACCAGCCCCAGCAACCGGGCTGCATCCGCACGATCCGGCCCCAGGCTGGTGATCCCGGCGGCCACCTCGACCGTCGTCTTGCCCTTCTCCGTCCGCTCCCGCACCAATTCAAACCCCTGCGCCAGCCCCGGCCAAAGGTGGTGCAGCGTCAGGATCGTCGTCGTCCGCAGCGTCCGTTTCTCCAGCCGGCCGTGCCCCTTGTCCACCGTCGTGGCGACCCGGCCCGGCGGCGGCGGAGCTTCAGGGGGAAAAAGCCGCGGCCATCGACCGCGCCGCGGCCTCGAAGCCGAAGCCGGCCGCCACGTCCGTCCCCAACCCCGGCTGGTTGTCCTTGACGACGAACACGTAGTCGCCGCCCTCCGCCACGATCTTCTCGGCCAGGTCCCGCTGGCAGAACATCGCGTCCCCGGTCACCACCTTGCCCGCCAAAGGCAGGATGCCCAGCAACCGCAGGGCGGCCTTGTGTTCGTTGGTCTTGGCATCGACGCGCATCTGGGCCAGCACCGCCTCGACCTCGGGGACGTAGGCGGCCAGCAGGTGCTGGCCGGGCAACTCGCCGTCGCGGCTGCCGCGCACGGTCTTACCGTCCAGGGCGATCCGGGTCGCGTTCGGAGGCAGGCGCGAGCCGACCCAGCGGCTCAGCGCCTCCTCCACGGCGGCGGCCTCGGTGGCCCGCAGGATCTCAGACAGCGTAGACTTGGCGGGCGTTTTGCCGCGGCGGAAGCCCAAGGCGTGAGCCAGGGCGGGGCCGTAGTTGCGGCCCAGGCGGGCGATGCCGGACAGGCTGCGCTTGCCCATCAGCAGTCCCAGCACCACCAGGCCCAAGACCGCCCCCAGCGGATGGACGCGGCCGTGGCGGCTGCGGGGGTCTGGGACACCGGCGAGGACATCGGTAAGCGCGAGGGCAGCCACGGCGAGCCTCCGAGGGGAAGGGGCGACCGCACCGCACTTACCCAAAACGCGACGCCACGCCAACACCAAATGACGAACGGCCCTGGGCGCCCGCGGGCCGCCTGGATCGTTGCAATTGACACGCCGAACCTGCCCATTACAATCCATGTCTCACCCTTGCGTCCCCATCCTCCGAATCTCCTGGAACGAAAGCCGAGCCGCCGTGGACGAACCCCAAGATACTTTCGAGGCCAGCCGTACCGAGAAGCTGCGGGCCATCGAGGCGCTGGGCGTTGACCCGTGGGGCGGCCGTTTCGAGGGCCATCGGCCGATTCAAGAAGTCCTCGCCCTGCCGACCGACGTGCCGGAGGACCAACGGCCGCGCGTGCGCATCGCCGGCCGGGTCGTCAGCCGGCGCGAGGGCGGCAAGGTCCATTTCCTCGACGTGAAAGACTGGTCCGGCAAGCCGACGCTGCGTGAAATCAAGGGTGAGCGCGAGGGCGAAATCGAAAAAGTGCCCGACCTGTCGAGTCGCATTCAAGTGATGGTCGGCCAGAAGCAGGTCGGCGAGATGGGCTGGAGCCTGGCCCAGTTCCTTGACCTCGGCGACCTGATCGGCGTGGACGGCGCCTACGGCAAGACGCGCCGCGGCGAGCCGACGGTGTTCGCGGACGGCCTGACGATCCTGGCGAAGTCGCTGCAGCCGCACCCGGACAAGTGGGGCGGGATGCAGGACATGGAATTCCGCCTGCGCCACCGCTACCTCGATCTGGTTTACAACCCGGAGACGCTCGACCGCGCCCGTCAGCGCGTGCGGATCGTGCGGACTATCCGCCGCTACCTGGACGATCAGGGCTTCTTCGAGGTGGAGACGCCGACGCTGCACGCCATCGCCGGCGGCGCCGCGGCCCGGCCGTTCGTGACGCATCACAACGCCCTGGACATTGACCTCTACCTGCGCATCGCCCTGGAGCTGCACCTCAAGCGGCTCTTGGTCGGCGGCGTCGAAAAGGTCTACGAGATTGGCCGGGTCTTTCGCAACGAGGGGATCGACGCACGGCACAACCCGGAATTCACCATGATGGAGCTGTACCAGGCTTACGGCGATTACCGCTCCATGATGGACCTGACCGAAGGCATGATCGTCGCCTGCGTCGAGGCGCTGGGCGGCGGCATGAAGCTGCCCTTCGGTGAACACGCCATCGACTTCACGCCGCCGTGGCAGCGCGAGTCCTATGCCGAGCTGTTCGCGCGGCACGTCGGCGTCCCGATGAACGACGCCGAGGCCGTGCGCAAAAAGGCGGAGACGGAGGGCTTCCCGACGGCCGGGAAACATCCCGACGTGGTCGTGAATCACCTGTTTGAGGAACACGTCGAGGACCAGCTGACGGGGCCGGTGTTCGTCTACGACTATCCGGCGTCACTTTGTCCGCTGACCAAGCGGAAGCGTTCCGATCCGAACGTCGCGGAGCGGTTCGAGTTGTTCGTCCGCGGCATGGAGCTGGCTAACGCCTACACCGAGCTGAACGATCCCGTGACGCAGGAGGCGACGTTCCGGATGCAGCTGGCGGGGATGCCCGAAGAAGACTCGATGGCGAAGATGGACGACGATTTCGTGCGGGCGCTGCGGCACGGGATGCCGCCGGCCGGCGGACTCGGCGTCGGCATCGACCGCCTGACCATGCTGCTGACGAACACCCAGACGATCCGCGACGTGATCCTGTTTCCGCTATTGCGGCCGGAGAAGAAATGAACCACGGAACACACGGAAAACACGGAAAGAAGACAAAAGACACTTGTGAACGCGATTTTGCCGGTTGAATTTTTTCCGTGTTTTCCGTGTGTTCCGTGGTTGAAATGGATTTGAGGTGAGCCGTGTACAAGCTGCTGCTCTGCTGGCGCTACCTGCGGACGCGCTACCTGGCCCTGGTGTGCATCGTCAGCGTCCTGCTGGGCGTGGCGACGCTCATCGTGGTCAACAGCGTCATGGCCGGCTTCAGCACCAAGCTGCGCGACCGACTGCACGGCGCCATGTCCGACATCCAGATCCAATCGCCCGACTACACCGGCATGTCCGACCCCGAAGGCAAGATGCGCCTCATCCGCGCGGACCCGGAGCTGGCCGGCCGCATCGAGGCCATGACGCCGACCGTCGAAATCTTCGCCATGATCCGTTTCACCCTGAACGGCACGCCGTACATGCGCGCCGTCCGGCTGGTCGGCGTCGATCCCGAAAGCCGATCCGCTTTGGGCGGCTTCAAGGAACACCTCGTCGATCCCACCGATCAGCAGCGGCCGTCCTTCGACCTCAACGGTAAAGCCCTCGACTACTACAAGGAACGCCACAACCTGGCGCCGGCCCCGACCATTCAGCCGCTCTTCGACGAGAACGGCATGCCGCTGCCTGATCCGCCGCCCAGCCCGCCGGTCGCCGTCCCGGAAGGCGCCTTCCTCGGCTACGCCATCGCCCACGTCCGCGATCCGGAGTCCACCCCGCAGCACCCCAAGCCCGACATCCAGATCCTCAACCCGGGCGATGACGTTGTTATCACCACCATCACGGACGGCGCGATCCGGCCGATCAGCTACCGCTACGTCATCGCCGATTATTACCGCTCCGAAATGAGCGAATACGACTCCCAGTACGTGTTCGTGCCGATCAAGCACTTGCAGATGCTGCGCAACATGGGCGACCGCGCCACGGCCATCCAGATCCGGCTGAAGAACTACGACCGGGACGCCAAGGCCGTGAGGGACCGTCTGCAGGAGGTGTTCCGCATCGATGGGTTGGAGGTTCAAACCTGGGAGGACCTGCAAGGCCCGCTGCTGGCGGCCATCAACGTGGAGCGCGGCATCCTGAACGTGCTGCTGTTCCTGATCGTCGGCGTGGCCGGCTTCGGCATCCTGGCCATCTTCTCGATGATCGTCGTCGAGAAGACGCGCGACATCGGCGTCCTCAAGGCACTGGGCGCCTCCAACGGCGGCGTGCTGAAAATCTTCCTGGGCTACGGGCTATTGCTCGGCCTGGTCGGCGCGGGATTGGGAACGACCATCGGCGTGCTCATCACCACCTACATCAATCCGATCGAGCAAGGACTGGCCCGGCTTACCGGCCATGAAATCTTCGACCGCAGCATCTACTATTTCGACAAGATTCCGACGGACATGCAGCCGCTGTCCCTGCTGCTCATCAACCTTGGCGCCGTGGGCATCGCCGTGCTGTTCAGCGTGCTGCCGGCGCTGCGGGCGGCCCTGCTGCACCCGGTGCGGGCGCTGCGGTATGAGTGAAGAAGATTCACCACAAAGACACAAAGGACACAAAGGAGAAAGAGAATGAACGGAACATAGGAGACGGATCGAATTGCTTCTCTCTGTGTCTTCTTTGTGTCCTTTGTGTCTTTGTGGTGAATACCATGCTTCTCGGCGCTTTCGGCCTCTGTAAGGCCTACCGCAAATACAAGATCCAGACCGAGGTGCTGCGCGGCCTCGACCTGGCGGTCCACGAGGGCGAATTCCTCAGCGTCGTCGGCGCCTCCGGCTCCGGCAAGAGCACGCTGCTGCACCTGCTCGGCGTCCTCGACCGGCCCGACAAGGGCGAAATCTACCTCGACGACCGGCGCATCGACGACCTGCCGTCCAAGCGCCGCGACCTGCTGCGCAACCAGACCTTCGGCTTCATCTTCCAGTTCTACCACCTGCTGCCGGAGCTGACCGCGCTCGAAAACGTCCTCATGCCTCAAATGATCGCGAACTCCGTGTGGTCGTGGTTCGGCCGGCGGCGCGAGCTGCGGAACCGGGCCGTCGAGCTGCTCGATCGCGTCGGCCTCGGCCGGCGGCTGCACCACCGGCCGCGCGAGCTGTCCGGCGGCGAGATGCAGCGCGCCGCCGTCGCCCGGCGCTCATCAACCGGCCGCGCGTCCTCTTCGCCGACGAGCCGACCGGCAACCTCGACGCCGAGAACGGCGACGCCGTCGTCGGCCTCCTCCGCGGCTTGAACCGTCAGGAGAAGCTGACTATCATCATGGTTACGCACAACATGGACATCGTCGCCGGCACGGATCGGGTGGTGCGGCTCGTCCAGGGGCGCGTCGAAACCAGCGCGGATACGCCCAACTACGCCAACCACGTCCTGGCCCCCACGCCTGTGGCGGGCTAATCAAGAAGGATGAAGGCGGAAGGAGGATGGATGAATCAAGACAATTCATCCATCCTCCTTCCGCCTTCATCCTTCTGTTAGGGGGTCCGACCGATGACCAAGGTCTACATCAACGGCAAACTCTTCGACAAGGCCGACGCCCGCATCAGCGTCTACGACCACGGCCTGCTCTACGGCGACGGCGTCTTCGAGGGCATCCGCATCTACGCCGGTAGGGTCTTCCGCCTCCGCGAGCACCTCGAACGCCTCTACGAAAGCGCGAGAGACATCGCTCTCGAAATCCCTCTTTCGCTGGAGCAAATGACCGAGGCGGTCCTGCACACGGTCCAGGTCAACGGCAAGAAGGAAGGCTACATCCGGCTGATCGTGACGCGCGGCGCCGGCAGCCTCGGCCTCGACCCGCGCAAGACGACCGACCCCCAGGTCATCGTCATCGTCGATGACATCAGCCTTTATCCGCCCGAATTGTACGAGAACGGCCTGGACGTGATCACGTCCAGTTACATCCGCAACCATCCCAACGCGCTCGAGCCGCGCATCAAGTCGCTGAACTACCTCAACAACATCCTCGCCAAGATGGAGGCCGTCCGCGCCGGCTGCCTGGAAGCCATCATGCTCAACGTCCACGGCGAGGTGGCGGAAGCCACGGCCGACAACGTCTTCCTCGTCAAACGCGGCGTGCTCAAGACGCCGCCGACGCACGCCGGCATTCTCGAAGGAATCACGCGCAACTTTGTCCTGGAGCTGGCCGAGGCCGCCGGCGTCCCGGCCCAGCAAGTCACCCTGACGCGGCACGACGTCTACTCCGCCGACGAGTGCTTCCTCACGGGCACCGGCGCCGAGATCATTCCCGTCGTGAAGTGCGACGGCCGCGTCCTCGGAACGGGCAAACCGGGGCCGATCACTCGGCGGCTCCGCGAACGCTTCCATCAGGCGGTGCGGGAGGAGAAGGGTGAACAGTAGCCGGCTCGAATCGATTGATGGACCGGCCGCGGAATGCTACAACAGCCCTGACACGGCAGCCGAGACCAACTCGGTTGCCATGAAGTCTCCTCGGCGCGAGGAAGTCATGCAACCCAATCGTCCGACGTCGCTTATCGTCATCGCGGTTTTCCATTTCATCTTTGGCGGCCTTGGCCTCCTCTGCGGCGCGACGGCCTTGGCCGGGCAAGCCGTGGGAGGCGCCGGCCGTAATCCGTTCGGCCCGCCTCCCGGCGGCGGTAATGCGCAGCAGAAGGAGATGGAAGATTTTCAGAAGAAGCTCGCGCAGCGGAGTGAACAGGAGGCGCCGTTGCAGAGGCCGGTGGGGATCGTGATCCTTTTCGTCAATCTGCTGCTGTCCGTGCTGATGATCGTCGCGGGCGTCGGACTGCTCCAGGTCAAGCGGTACGGCTGGTTGGGGTCCGTCCTTTACGGCGTCGTCTGCCTGACCATGCAGATTTTGGCTCTCTTTTTCAATCTCCTCTACACGTTGCCAATTTCGCAGCGCATTCTGAACGAAGAACTAAACAACCATCCGACGCTCGCCCCGATGGCGGGCTTCCTGCACGCCATCTTTCCCCTCACCATCGGCTTTGTGCTGCTCGGCATGATCTACCCGGCCATCGTGCTGATCGTGATGTCCCGGCCGACAGTGCGCGCCGCCTTGCGCGGCGAACCGAGTGGGCCGGAGGACGATGGCGACCGTTTCGGGCCGAGAGGCCGTGCGCCCGACGGCGGCCAGTACCCTCCCGGCTATGGTCAGGAACCGCCCGCAGGCTATGGGTACGAACCCGACAACCGTTTCGGCCCCTCGCCCCGTTAAGAAGTCGTTTCAACACGTTTCCTACCAGCCCTGAGCGCCAGCGAGGGGTTTCGGCACACCCCTCGCTGGCGCTCAGGGCTGGTAGGAAAACCGCTTTCTAAGGGATCGCGCAGAACTAACTTCGCCGATGACAATGGCTCGTCAGAGCCGCGATTATTGTCGAAACGATGTTATCGTCTCAGGGGCGGCCAGTCCCAGGCGAACCGTCACTCCCGAATATCTCTTAAAATAGTGTTCGAGGCCGGCGACGTGCCCCCGCTGGGCGTGCCGCGCCGCCGCCGGCTTGTAGCCCATAACGTGCGGCCCGGCGCTGAGCCAGCAGCCGTACCACGTCAGCCGGCGCAGGGCCGCCCACGCCTGGTAGTAGCGCAGCCGTCGCCGCTCGAGCGGCAACCGCCGGCGGTACACATTCAGGTAGCGGACGTGCGTCAGAAAGCGGCCGAGCGGCAGCATCACCCGATCGATCCACGACGCATCCTCCACCGGCGCCTCGTCGATCATGTGCAGCGCCATGCCGACGTCGGCGTGGCGGTCGCCGAAGTCGGCCTCGCTCCAATCGAGCACCGCGGCGATGCGGCCGGGTTGCGTCAGAATGTTTTTCGCATGGAAGTCGAGGTGCAAAAGACAGGGCGGCGCCACCTCCGGCGGCCGGTGCGCCCGCAGCCAGTTCACGCCCGGCGCCAGGCCGTACAAACGGTGCGCATCCACGGCGGCCTGGAGCGTCTCCAGTTCCCGTTCGAGAAACGGCCGATCCGGGACGGGCAGGCCGCGCACCGGCAGCTCGTGCAGCCGGACGTGAACTTCGGCCATGCGCGCCGGCGCCCAAAAGAGGGCGATATAATCGCGGAGCAGCCGTTCCAGCAGCCGTTCCCCCTCGACCCACTCCATCAGCAGGAACGGCCCGCCCAGGAAGCCGGGATCTTCCTCCATCAGCACCGGCCGGGCGACCGGGTAGCCCTGTTCCGCCAGCCAGCTCTGCATCGTCCACTCGCGCCGCAAACGCGGCAGCCCTTCCGGCCCGGCGTAGACGCGCAGGGCCAGCGGCCGGCGTAGGAAGGACGGCAGACGATTCCGGCCGTGGAGCTGAAGGCGGTAGGTGTAGGTTTCCCAGCCGTCGGGCACGTCCTCCGGCGCCTGGAGGTAACCGGGGACGCTCAGCCCTTTACGGATCTGCAAATAGGACAGAAACTCGGCGGCGACGAGCGACGCCGGCGTTGGCGCAACGGAGGCGCCCATGACCAGTCTCCGGTCGCCAGCCCGACCTCATTCCGTCAAGAGGATGGCGCGAATGGTTCCGGGTCCGCGGACGAAGGGCGAGGAGCGCGAGTTCTGGAAGTCCGCCTTTGGAACTATAATCCACAGAACGAAGAACTTGCACCTTCTCGAATCCTTCGCATCATCGGAACTATTACATCGCAATTTCGGCGCCAATGGCTCATTACGCCGCGCCGCCCAGGAGCGCCTGGAACCGTTCATACGGCCCGCCCCAGGCGTCCGGGTTCTTCGGCTCGTAGGTCCGCACCTCGAACGACCGCCGCACCACCTCGCGCGCGTCGGCCAGCGAACCCAGCACGCCCAGGCCGATCGCCTGCGTCAGCACGTTGCCGATCGCGGTCGCCTCCACCGGGCCGGCCAACACCGGACGATCGCAGGCGTCGGCCGTGAACTGGTTGAGCAGGCCGTTCTGACTGCCTCCGCCGACAATGTGGATCGTTTGCAACCGTTTTCCGGTCAGCCGCTCCAGCCGTTCCAGCACCCAGCGGTAGCACAGCGCCAGCCCCTCCAGGGCGCAGCGCACCGTCGCGCCCGCCGAATCCGGGGCCGGCTGGCCCGTCCGCCGGCAGTAGTCGGCCAGCGCCGCCGGCATGTTCGCCGGAAGAATGAAGGAGTCGTCGTTGGGGTTGACCACCGCCGCGAACGCCGGCGCCGCCTCCGCCAGCCGCGTCAGCTCGTCGTAGCTGTACGTCCGGCCCTCGCGCTCCCACGCCCGCCGGCACTCCTGCACCAGCCACAGCCCCATGATGTTCTTCAAGAGGCGGGTCGTGCCGCCGACGCCGCCCTCGTTGGTGAAGTTGGTCGCCAGCGTCTCGTCGTTGACGCGCGGCGCGGTCGTCTCCACGCCCATCAGCGACCACGTGCCCGAGCTGATGTACGCCCAGGCGTCGCCCTGCGCCGGCACCGCCGCCACCGCCGCCGCCGTGTCGTGCGTCGCCGGCGCCATCACCGCGCCCCGTGCAGGCCCGTTTCCTCCGCGACCGTGCGGACGCAGCGGCCCCAGCACCGTACCCGGCGGCACGATTTTGCCCTGAATCCGCTCCGGCAAGTCGAACGCCTTCAGCAGCCCGTGCCGACCAAGTGCGCGTCGCCGGGTCGAGCATCTGGCTGGTGCTGGCGTCGGTGTATTCGTTGACCTTTTCGCCGGTGAAGAAGTAGTGGAACAGGTCGGGCATGAACAGCAGCGTCTCGGCCGCCTCCAGCAGCGGCGAGTGGTCGCGCTGCAGCGCCAGGAGCTGGAACAGCGAATTGAAACGCATGAACTGGATGCCGGTGCGGCGGAACAGCTCCGGCCGCGGCATCCGGGCGAACGCCGCTTCCATGACGCCTTCGGTGTGCGGGTCGCGGTAGTGGCGCGGGTTGCCCAGCAGCACGCCGCCGCGGCCGAGCAGGGCGAAATCGACGCCCCAGGTGTCCACGCCGACCGAGTCCGCCCCGCTGTGCTCGGCCGCGCATTTCCGCAGCGACAGCAGCATATCGTGGTGCAGGCGCAGCACGTCCCAATGCAGGGCGTCCAGCGTCCGCACCGGCTCGTTGGCGAAGCGCGTCAGCATCTCCAGGCGCAGCCGGCCGCCGTCGAAATGGCCCAGCACGGCGCGGCCGCTCTCGGCGCCGAGGTCGAAGGCGAGGAGTTTCGTCATGGAGAAGATCCTTTGGCGACCGCCGACCCGGCGACAGTTACAACAACTTTGACCTTTTTACAATATCCGCCGGCCGCGCCGCCGCCCCGCATCGCGGGATTATCCGCGACAAGTTCCACGGCGGCAAGCGGTTGGAGAGAAATCGAGGGATTGGTTGGGGAATCCTGGCACGCCGAATGCTCTACTTCCCTATGACCCGACCCAGAACGCGGAAGCGGCGGTCGGGACGCCCGGACGGCTGGCGAATCGTTCCCCCGACGGTTCGCGCGGAACCCCGTCCGCGAGAAGGTTCGGAAGGGCTTGTGGAGGCTTCCCCGTCCTCCCGACCCAGGGTCTTTCCGAACCAAGCCGGGCCGGGCGCCCAACCCCGCTTCCTCCCTTCTTCCTCCCGCCATACCCAATTCAACGACCCCATCCCACGAGCCGCCCGACCTCCGGGCGGCTCTCGTCTTTTCTGCTCAGCGGAGCCGCACATAGGGCCGTTTAGCCGCGACCCGAAGGGGAGCGCGTGATCCCCGCGCTCCCCTTCGGGTCGCGGCTAAACGGGAGCTTGGTTTTGGACGAATCCTTAGCGCGTCTCGACGGCCAGCGTCTTCTTGATGAGGTGCGTCGGGTCGAACAGGACGGACGCCGTTCCGTCCTTCGAGATTTCCCAGAAGGGATGCACCACGCGGTCGGCGATCGGGACATCAGTGGCCGCGCAAGCGAACCCCCGCCGGGAACGGGATGTCGGCCGCGAAGAGGAGGTAGCGGTCCACCCCCGGCGGCAAAGCCATTTCGACGAAGTCCGCAGGCTTGACGGGCCGATCGTGCGGATAGTGGTAGGTCTTCCCCGGTCCCAGCAGAATCGGCGGCTGAGGGACGATCATGCGGCCTTCGGCCGATAGGCCGATCAGTTCGATATAAGCGTCTTTGGCGCCCTGGTTTTTCACCTCGATCACCATGTCGTCGCCGTCATGGAAGGTCTTCGCCGGCTTCTTGGTAGTGGGATCGGCCTTCTTGGTCGCGGGGTCCACGTTGATCGAGAAGGACGCGATCGTCACATCGACCGGCGGCAGCGGCGGCTGGTAGTCTGGCAGCGTCAGGCCGTCCAGCGGCGGCAGCGGCGGGGCGTCGAGGTCCGGCGCGGGGAAGCGGGCCAGGTCGCGCGGGCCGGGGTCGGCGACGACGGGAATCGCCTCGCCCCCCGCGACCGCCGTCAGCGCGGCCGGCGCGACCGGCCCCGCCTGCGCCTGGAAGAACCGGCGCGTCACCGGCGTCAGAGGCTCACGGTCGAGCGGCCCCTTGTGGACCGCCGCGGCCACGGCCTGGAAGCGGTCGGCGTCGCTGGCCAGGAGCTTGTCCATCTCCGCCTTGCCGGGAAACAGCGGCGACAGCGTCGCTTTCTCGGCCGCCGGCATATCGTCGAGAGCGGCGGCGGAGGCGTCGGCGAAGGCCTCCATGCCCTGCTCGTGGCAGCGCATGCACGACAGGCCGTTGCGGGAGATTCGGTCGGCCGCATTCGGGTCGGCGACCCACTCCGGCGGGGCCGACGCCGCCAGGCGCACCAACCGCTTGCCCTTGGCGTCTTCGGGCACGCTTTCAGCGATGTAGTATCCGTTGAGTCCGTTGGGCAGACTGAACAGCATGAGGCCGCCCCTGTCGGCGAGAGTCATGCCCAGCAGACCCTTCACGTCCGCGGCCGGGACCGGGTCGAACGTCCGCCAGTAAGCGCCGGGACCGGCCGGCCCGCCGGCGTCGTCCCGTCGTTCGACGAGCTGCGGCCCGCCGCTCATCTTCGAGTGAACGAAGGCCGCCCGCGCCGGCATTCCGCCCACCATATATATCGTCTCCAGGCCGCCCTTGCCCGCCAGGGTCCGCGGCAGACGCAGCAAATCCTCGTATAGGGGCGGCTGCGTCGCCGTGCTGATGAGCCAGTCGCCGCGGACGTACAGGATTGGCCGAACCGGGTTGGCTCGATGGAGGTAGTCGGCCAGCACCCGGGCATCGCCTTCAAAGCGGCTCGGTAAAGTCCCATAAGGATATTCCAGCAGCAGTAGATCGAACAGGTCCACGTCGCTGGCCTTCGGCGCCGCCGGAGCTTTCGCGTCGGTGGCCTGGTAGGGCTGGAGCTGCCAGCCCAGGTCGCGCTCGTCGAAGCGGAAGATGGTGTTCGCTGGCGGGTCGATCGGCGTGACGCCGGCCGCTTTCGGCTCCAGGCTCAGGTGATTGAGCGCCTTGAGCAGCGCGGCCTGCCACAGATCCGGGTCGGGGTCGGCGTCCTCGGCGAGCAGGTGGTTGAAGCTGACGTAGCGCTGGAACTTCACGTCCTTGGGGTTGCGGGCGCTCACCACGGCGAGGTCTTTCGCGATCTGTTTCATCACATAAACGTCGCCGTACTCCGGCGGGAAGTCGTTGGCGCCGGCGCCGATCCATTCCTTCAGGACGTCCACCTCGGCCGGCCCCGGCTTGGGCAGGCCGCCCGGCGGCATCGAGCCGCACTCGACCAGCTGGAACAGCTCCGACTCGGCCGGCTTGCCCGCTCGCACCACCTTGCGCCGTCGCAAGGCACGGAGGTCGAGAACCTGGAGGTCGCCCTTGACCCGATCAGCCGGGCCGGCGTGACACTGGCGGCAGTATTTGCGAAGGGCCTGATCGGCGCGGCCGGCCGTCTCGTCCGTGTCGGCGGCGCGAAGGGTCGGCGGCGCCAGGCGCCGCCAGGGACAGGACCAGCAGGATGCGGCGGAAGGTCGTCATGGCAGGCACTCCGACGGAAGGCGCAGTTTAGCCGCGACCCGAAGGGGAGCGCGTCGCCGACGCGCTCCCCTTCGGGTCGCGGCTAAACGTAGCGGGACCGCCGCTCAGTTCCGCGGCTGGTAATAGCGCACGACGAGCGACAGCTCCTCGCGCGGGAACGGGACGAAATCCTTTTGCTCGATCGGGCTGTCGGTGTCCTGGCCCGCCACGATCAGGCCCTTCTTCCCCTCCTTCGACTGGGCCGGGTCCGCCACGGCCGTCAGCGCGTCTTGCAGCGCCATGAGGCTGTGCGGCGGTTGCGCCGGGCGTCGCCAGGCTGCCGCGGCTGATCGCCTTGACCTCCTGATTGTGTTGCTCGTCCTTTTGCACGAACGCCGCCTGCTCCTCCTTGGCGGCCTCGCGGAACACCACCAGACTGAAGACGCCCGTGTTGTCGCCGTAGTTAAGCTCACTTCGAAGCCATCGGCGCCAGCACCTTGAACTCTTCCGCCTTCTGGTTGCTCCGCTGGTAGCCGTTGATCGTGATCTTCTTCCCCGGCGCCAGGACCATTTGTAGCAGTCCAGCGGCGGCAACGTCTGTTTGTCGATCGTGCTGTCGCCGTTGATCTTCAGCACCACGCCGTACGTAGTCTCCGGGTCGGTGTTCTCCAGGGTGAACGTCACTTTATCGTTGAGGCCAGGCGTCGGAACGGTCCCTTCATTGATCGTCACGAGTTTGCCGTTGTAGCGAATTTCGAGCTTTACGGGCGACTGTTTGAGCAGGTTCTTCCACTGCTGCTGCCGATCCGTCTCCTTGTCGGGCGGCAGGGCGTGTGCTCCGGGGAAGGTCGGAGTGACGACGTCGAGCTTGGTCACCTGATCGGTCGGCGTGTCGTCCCAGTTTTCCTTCGCCCCCTTATGGTGGGCATAGCTCACGTCGCACTCGGTCAGCGTGCGCGGATCGACGGCGGCCGTGAATTCCTTGCCGATCGTGTGGAGCGTTTTCGGGTCGTCGCGGCCGAAAATCTGGATGCTCAACGTCACCGTCTTGCAATCCCGTGCGAGCACGGCCTCGCCGGTCAGGAAGGCATCGGCCGGGGCCGATTCGGACTGCTTGGGCAGGACCAGGCGCGGCGAATGGCGAGCGGATGATCGGCGAAGAAGGCGGCGCGGCCGGCCTCGGTGCGGTGGTCGTCGCCCGAGTTCTTCACCACGTCGCTGGCGTGGGTCAGGATGCTGATCTTGTCCTCGTCGTCGGCGTCCAGGCTCAGCACCAGCGCCACCTCCAGCCGGTCGGCCAGCGTGCGGTTGAAGGCGCCCAGGTCGTCGCGCGGCTTGCCGTCGCTGGCGGACGCCAGGAACTTCAGCACGCCCACGTTCTTGTACGAATGGTCCAGCAGGTATTTCTTGATTTCCGGCGCCCGCTGCTTCAGCGCCCGGTCGATGCTCACGGCGTCGTCGGCCCGCGCCTCGACCGTCGCCAGCCCCAGCGCCAGCACGGCGGCGAGCGCCGCTCGTCCCGTCCCCTTCCGAATGTCCGGCATCGTATGCTCCTTATCTCATCGGTAAAGATCAGTTTATTCGGTCGTCGGAGCCGCGACCATAAGGGAGCGGTTTTCGCCCAAACCGCTCCCTGACAGTCGCGGCTCCGACGACGCCCTATCATGGCGCAAGTGCATGGTCACTTGTCCTTCTTCGCCGCGTCGTTCCGCGCCACGACAAAATCCTCGTCGCCGGGCGCGAACAGGATCGGCACCTGGGCACCGCCCTTTTCGTGAATCTGCGCCAGCAGCTTCGGCATCTCCTTGCGCGTGTCCCGGTACAGGTCGCTGACGAACAGCTCCTGGACGCCCTTGTGATCGGGGTAGTGGGCTGGGTCGTCGAGGGCGTCCAGGATCGCCCGCGTGAACAGGCCGTGGCTGAACAGCGGATGTTCCAGCGACGACTGATAAACGTCGCAGCCCGCCAGGATGATCGGCCCCTGGCCGTCGGGGGCGAAGCCGCGCGCCGGACTGTCCCCCGCCACGGCCCCGCCGGAGCGGCAGGCGTCGAGGATCAGCAGCTTCTGGCACGGGACGGCCGCCAGCTTCTCGAACAGCGCCTCGTTCGTGATCCCCGTGTCGCGCGGCCGGGTCGGGTCGTAGTCGGGCGGGCAGAACACGAAGACGCTTTTCGGCGCCCCGTTGGGCCGCTTTTCCTCGTGGTAGTCGCCGTGCCCCGACAGGAACAAGACGCACAGGTCGTCCGGCCGGGCCTGTCGGGCGAGGGCGTCAAGGGCGTCGAGGATCGCCTGGCGCGTCGCCTCCTTGTCGTTGAGCAGGAGGGTCAGGTCCGCGGCGCCGTACCGCTTTTGCTCCTCGAGGGCGCCCGACAGCGCCTCGGCGTCATCGACGGCGAATTGAAGATTGCCCAGGGCGCCCTTGCCCGGCGCCGTCTTGGCCGCCTTGTAGTTATTGATGCCCACGACCATGCCGATCAGGCGCGGCGCGGCCGGCGCGGGCCGGTCGCAGGCGATCTTTTTCGCCGCATCCTGCCGGCCGCCCAGCCGGTTCCAGGTCAGGAACGTGACGACGTTGTCGCCGGCCCGCAGCTTGGCGAAGGGGATGGTCGCCGTCGTCGTCCACGTCCGGCCCTCATTCGCCCACTTTTGCACGTTGATTTGGGGCAAGGGCAAGCGGTAGTCGTTGAGCCACAGTTCCGCCTCGGTGGGGACCTCGTCGGTGCTGTCGCCGCGGGCGTAGGCGGACAGCGTCGCCTCCACGTCCCGGCCTGGCTGGACCGGCCCCAGCGTCAGGGTCGCGGCCGGCGGCTCCATGTCGTCGAAGTGCAGCGGCACGGGGTTGGCGCCCAGCAGGCCCAGCGCCTCGCCAGGGTCGCCTGAGTTGAGCAGCTTGTTGATGACGTCGGGCCGGCGGAAGAAGCGCCGGAACTGCTCGACTCGATAGAACGTCGGCGAATTCTTCGGGTCGGGCGCGTTGACGTGCCAGCCGACGGCGTAATCCCCCTTGGTGGAGCTGTCATAGAAGTTGTTCCGCCACATCCACAGCACCCACTCGTCGCCGCCGGCCGGGAAGAAGCGCCACAGCGGCCGCTGCTTGATCGAAGTCACCAGCGGCTCCTTGCCGGCCGCGGTGATGTTCTTGCCGCCGCGGTCCACGTCGAACGAGTACGTCACGCCCGGCACGGGATCCTCGAGCTGTTTTTGCCAGTCGGCTGGGCCGCCCTTCATCCAGGCCTGCGCCCGCGGCGAACTGCGCACCTCGTCCCCGACGAGCAGCCCCGCCTCCCAGGCCGGGCTTCCCACGTCCACGGCCGTGACGACCAGGTGCTTCCCCTTCGGATCGAATTTCGCTCCCAGAATACGCTGACTCGGCCATTCCTTCGACAAGCCCCAGGCCGCCAGCGTCATGTCGCTGGAACACGATATCATCAGACTTGCCGTCCGCCGACGGTCCCAGGGCCGTCACCTCCCCCTGGTGGCCGACGCACAGCCGGACCCGCCGCGCCTCCGTCTCCTGCTTGTCCAGCTCGAAGACGCTGAAACCCCAGTAGTGGCCGACCGCCAGCCGCACCGGCTTGCCGTCGTCCAGCGGCGGCAGGAACGTCCAGCAGCGCGGCTTGCCGTACAGGTCGCCGTTGACGACGAGCTTGAGCCGGGCGCCCGACTCGTGGACGGCCCACCACAGGTAGGGATCGTTATCGTCCGGCTCGACGGTCCAGCCGTCGAGGGATTCCTGGCGGGGGACCGGCGCCAACTTCTTGAAGTCGTCGCTCGGCCAGCCACTGGCGATGCTCTGGGTCGAAGGCGCGCCACGGGCCGCGGGCGCGGGCATTGGGATTCTTCGAGGTCGGGTTCCGCTGGTCGCGGAAGGCGAAGGAGTGGCCGTCCCGCGCCAGGGCCACGTCCCACAGGCAGCTCCCCGTCCCGCGCAGGACGCTGGCCGGTTGGCCTGATTTCTTCAGGTTCCAGAGCGTCACTTCCTGGTTCTCGCCGCCGGCCACGGCCAGGAAGCCGCCGTCGGGATGGAAGGTGAGACGGTCGGCCCGATAGGCGTGCGGCGGGCCGGGCGTGGGTTGCGGCGGATCCTGGCTGAGGTCGTAGAAGGCGAGGCGGTCGTCGGCGTCCACGGCGAAGTCGCGCCCCGTGGACGAGCGATCCGACGGCGACGGCCAGGCGGCCGCCCTTCGGGTCGAAGGCCAAGGCGCGGGCGAACTCGTTGTCGTGCTGGCCCACTTGAGAGTTATCAAATCCTTTGAGGTGAATGTCCCGGGCCTGGCCGCCGTTAAGCGAACGCACCGCGATCAGGGGACCGTTGGCGGCGGCGGCCAGCCATTGGCCGTTGGGGCTGACTTCGGCCCGGAAGACGCGGGCGCCGAGCTTCAGGGCCGTCACGAGTTCCGGCTCGTCCACGCCCATCGTCCACCGCAGCAGCCGGCCGTCCTCCGCCAGGGACAGGAGATGATTTTCATCGGTGAAGCGCAGCAGGCGAACCGTGTTGAACGTTCCGGTCGAGGCAGGTTTGCCGAGACCGCGGAGGGCGTGCGCGTCCAGGTCCCAGAGCCAGACGCTGCCGTCGCCGCCGCCGAAGGCGACGCGCTTGCCGGACGGGGCGAAGGCGGCGGCCCAGAAGGCGCCGACGTTGCCGGTGGAGTCGTTGGGGGAAGCGCGAGATCGAGGATGTCGCCGCTGGTAATATCCAGGAGGGCCACCGTCGGCGTGGCCTCCCCAACGCCGCAGACGGCGACTTGCTTGCCGTCCGGCGACAGGTCCATGGCGTAGATGGCGCCGCGCTGCTCGCGCAAGACGCCCCAGCGCAGGGCGCGAACCGATTTGGGGTCGATCTCGCCGTCGGCGACGGACCAGACGCGAACGACCTTGTCGTCGCCGACGGCGAGGAGCTGCTTGCCGTCGGCCGTGAAGCGGAGGTCGTCGCAGGCGCCGGTGCGGCCGCCGGTTTCGATGACCAGCTCGGGGTCCTGGCGCTGGCGGCGGCTGTTCTGCGCGTCCGCGGTGAAGGCGAAGGCGAAGAGAGCGGCGAGGGCGGCGACGGGGGCCAGGGTGCGCATGGGCGGTTCTCCCTTCCGGAACGCCGTCGGGGGCGGCGCTTCTATATCCTGAATGCGAATCGGGGCGGCGGAGCGGACAGGGCTTCACTCCGAAGGCGGCGTCCCGGCCGCGTCGCACAGGCCTTCCTGTCGCGCCAAGTCGCGGACCCGTTCGATGGCGCGACGGATCTTCCGGTCGTAGACGTTCAGCTCTTTGGCGATTTCCTCGTTGGTATAGCCTTGAACGCGCATTTCGAGGATGCGGCGCGTCTGCGGCTCCAGCTGTTCGAGGAAGTGCTCCAGCTGGTCGAGGAACGCGACGGTGGCCTCGGCGGAAGGCTCCTCGTCGAGGACCGCGAGCAGCTGGTCGCGGTGGCAGTCGCCCTGGTTGGTTTCCAGGTAGGGGTCGCGCTTGGCGGCCTTGTGGAAGGCGACCTGGCGGAGCGTCTTGTGCAAGGTGATGCGCATCAGCAGCTTGCAGAGGTCGTCCTCATCCTGGAAAGCGAACTGGCCGTCCTTGAGGCGGACGAAGAAGGTGCGGAAGACGGATTGAACGATGTCTTCGGGGTCCACGCGGCTGGCGAGGCGCTGGCTGATGCGCCGGCGGGCCAGCAGGAGCAGGCGGTCGAAGTAGCGCTCGACGATCTGGCGGGCGGCGTCCTGATCGCCGCCCCGCCACAGGTCGATGAGAACTTGTTCTTGCGGGGGCGTCGGCACGTCTGGCGCTCCTCAGTAGGGACGATGGGCGTCCACCCCAACCGGACGAGTGCCGGGGACCAAATTGCGCGCCGGAGGGGAGAAGCCGTTTGGTATCATACCCCCAGCCGCTGGGTTCGACCAAGGGAAATCGGGGAGGGGGCCGAGTTTCACGACATGGCCGATTACTTCCTGATGCTGGATGCGAAGACTTTCGAGGGCCGCGTTCGCCCCGCCCTGGCGGCGAGCCGCCGGCTGCACAGCTTCGACCCGTGCCGCGCCTTGTGCGCCGAGCTGGCGCCGGCCGCCCGCGCCTACGCCGAGCGCTACCACGTCGGCGGCGACGAGTCGCTCGTGGACCGCGTCGCGGCCGGCCTGTCGTTCGACCGCGACACGTGGCGGGCGTTGGTCGGCGAGGTGCTGCTGTTCACGGCGGTGGAAATCCCGGAATTTCAGACCTGCGAAGAAACGCTTTGCCTGCTGCTGGCGCCGGAATTCTATGGCAAGGAGATTGCGGAGCGCGAAACGCTGCCGGCGATCCTTCAGGCGCACCGCGGCTCGCGCGACCTGACGTTCGGCGCCGCCGTCTACCGGCCCGAACACGCCGGCTATAACAACGTCGCCGACGTGTCGCGATTGGTCGAATATCTAACGGCGGTACGGCCGGAGCGCTGGACGCCGGCCGACCTCGCCGGCAGCGAAGAAGAGCGCGAGGAGGAGCTGGCGTTCGCGCGGGAGTGGTTCCCGGCCCTGGCGGACCTGTTCCGGCGGGCGCGGGAATGCGGATGTGTGCTGGTGCATGAGAGCATATTCTAATCGTCGTACGCACCGTTGGTTATTGTCTAGGATTGTGTTGATCGCCGCAGGACGGCCTTGACGAAATCCGGCAGTTCGGCCCCGGCTTTGGCGGATAGGGCCGCCAGCCGTTCGTAGTCCGCAATCTCCTTGTCGCCCCACGTCAGATTGAGCCGACGGATTTTCAGCGTGGCGATGTGCGTGTAGCTCGCGGGCTGACACCAGAAGCACGTCTGACAAACAGACGGCTTCTTGTCCTTGAACCAGTTCGGACAGTGTTCGCAGGACCACGACTTGCCGCGGTTGCAAGTCCGGCAAACGAGCATGTAGTCCTCGACGTTCAACTCGCCTGCCGATTGGCCGCCCACTTCGTAGGGAACTCGGTGATCGATCTGGAGAAACGCCGCCCCGCATTCGAGATTGCAGAGGGCGCATTTGAGTCCGTAGAGTTCAATGAGTCGCCGCTTAAACGCCTTGGGGAAGTTGGGGCGTCCGGCGTGCGCTTCGCCGCGCATGGCGGCCGGATCGCCAAAGCTGTAAGCGCGGATGGTGCGACCATCTTTCGCCTTCGCGCTGCTCCGCTGAATCGGAATGCCGAGGTCGGTTACATCCTTGATCGCGCGGGGCGGGTGTGCGTAGCCGTAAACGTCCTTCAGTTCCTCTGTCGTTATCTGCCCGTATTTCAGGACATGGTCGATCACCGTCCGGGCGCGCTTGGCCGTCACGGCTCGGAGTTTCGCCAAGAATTCTTCGGGGTAGCTGGATTTCGCCATGCGAGTCACCGGGTTGAGTGGAATCGGCGCACCCACTCAATCAGACCGAAACCTGGCCTGCCAGCGTCGGGGAAAGGTAAAGCGATTCGTAGGTGTCGTCCGTCCGCCCCAGCAGTGTAGCCGTGGTGGACCGGCCGGCGTGCAGCTCGATTTGCCGGAGGCCCAAGCTAGCGGGCATGGGGCGGCCGTGGGCCTTGTCGCCCGTTCGACCGTCGTAGCTGACGATGTACCGGCGCCGCTGCTTGTTCAGTCCGTCCAGAGCCTCGCAGAAAGCCTCATGGGTGATTCGCGGGGCATACCGGCAGTCCCGGCTCCGGCATACACCCTGATAGGGCGGGTCCATATAGATGAGGTCGGCGTCCGTGCATTCGGAGAGCACGTCTAAGTAGTCCCGCGCGGTGATCGCGGTCTTGCCACGGAGCAGCCGGGACGCGCCGACGATTCGCGCCCACATGGTCGCCGGCCGGGCGCCCTTGCGCCGGTTGTCCGGGCTGTTGTTGAATTGGCCGTCCGAATTGTACCGCACGGCGGCTTTCACGCATCTGGCAAGGAGGTAAAGGAAGTGTTCGGGCCGGGCCGCTTGGTTGAACTGTTCGCGCACCGCGTCGTAATACTCGCGCTCCCTTCCGATCTGTTCCTTCCACAGCGCGGCGTACTTCGCCGCCAGTTCTTCCGGGCGGTCGATGATCGCTTGCCAGAGGACGACGAGAGGCTGGTGGGCGTCGTTGATCCAAAAGGACTGCGCCCGGCAGTGGCAAGCCGCCGCCAGCGAGAGGGCGGCGGAGCCGGCGAAAGGCTCCACGAGGCGCGTGAAGTGTTCGGGGAAGTAGGCGAGGATTTTGGTGGCCAGTTGACGCTTGCTTCCCTGGTAAGGGATAGGGTGCGGCGCTAATCCGGCCGAATGATCGGCCGGGTAGGCGTCAGGAAAAAGAAGTCTTTGCTGCACTGCCTTGCACCTTTCGATGACCTGAACAAGCGCTAATGAGGTAAAGTATCACACGGCACGGGTGGAATCAACCAAGCAAGCCGGCGCAGGTTCAGTGGCCAGGCCCGCGCCAGCCGAATGATCCCTACGCCCGGACCAAGGAACTCTATTTCCTCCCCGCCGTCACTCGCGCCGCATAGGATGGGCGGATGGGCACTCTCCCCGCCGGCCGTTCCGATGCGAAACCCACGCGCGTTCGCCTCCGCGTCCTCGCCTTCGTCTGCACCCTGTCGCTGCTCACCTACCTCGACCGCGTTTGCATCTCGCAGGCCCAGCGCGACATCCAGTTCGACCTGCGCATCTCCAGTGAGGACATGGGCCTCGTCCTCGGCGTTTTCGCCGTCGGTTATGCTCTTTTTGAGATTCCCGAAGGATGGATGGGCGACCGCTGGGGGGCGCGGCGCGTCCTGACCGGGCTGGTCCTCTTCTGGTCGCTGTTCACCGCCCTGACCGGCGCGGCCGATTTCCTCCTCCGCTGGACGCCGGGGTTCGACCTGTCCACCGACGCGACGACCGTTCTGTTCGTCCTGGTGACCATTCGCTTCCTGTTCGGCAGTGGCGAGGCGGGAGCGTTTCCGAACATGACGCGCGTCGTCAACGCCTGGTTCCCGTTCCGGGAGCGCGGCGCGGCGCAGGGCGCGGTCTGGATGTCGGCCCGGCTGGGCGGGGCGATTTCATTCGTAACGATCGGGGCGCTGACGACATGGCTCGGCTGGCGGCAGGCGTTCTTCGTCCTGGGGCTGGTGGGGGCCGGGTGGTGCGTGGCGTTTCACGGGTGGTTCCGCAACGGCCCGGAGGACATGCCGGCCTGCAACCAGGCCGAGCGCGACCTCATCCGCGACGGGGCCAAGAAAGCCGAACACGCTCACGCCTGGCCGCCGCTGCGGCCGATGGCGACCAGCCTGTCGCTGTGGGCGCTTTGCCTGGCGTCGCTCGGCGTCAACGCCGGCTGGTGGTTCTTTCCCGCTTATCAGCCGAAGTACCTGGAGGAAGTCCACCACGTCGGAGGCGGCGCGGAGGATCTGGCCGTCAAGGCGGTCGCGCTGACGGCCCTGGCCGGTTCGCCGGGAGGACCGGGGCCGCTGCTGGCGGCGGCCGCGTCGGCCCCGGCCCCGCCGTCGCACAGCTTCAGCTTCGCCGCCGTGGTCTTCCCCGGCCTGCCCTTCCTCTTCGGCGCCGTGGGGGCGCTGGCGGGAGGCCGGCTCTCCGACCGGCTGGTGCGCCGCCTGAAGAGCCGACGCTGGGGCCGGAGCCTCGTCGGCGTCGTCGGGTTTGGAGGCGCCGGGCTGTGCGTGCTGGCCACCGGCTACGCGACCGACGTGATCCAGGCTTACGCCCTGCTCTGCCTGGCCAACCTCATCAACGACCTGGCGGTCCCGATCATCTGGCAGGCCAGCGCCGACGTGAGCGGCCGCTTCGTCGGCACCGTATCGGGCCTCATGAACTCGGTCGGAGCGGTGGGCGCCTTCCTGAGCATGTGGCTGACGCCCAAAGTCCTGGCGGCGCTGCCGGAGTCGCTGAACGCGGCCGAGCGCTGGCGGCTCGTCTTCGCCGGCTACGCCGGATGCTGGTTCGTCGCGGCCGTCGCCTGGTTCTTCGTCAACGCGGGTAAACCGCTCTTCCCGACCGCCGTTCATGGCCCGGAGCAGGACGCGCCGCTATCATAAGCACACTTCTCGGTCCCGCATCGTAATGGTATCAGCGGCTCCCTGCGGAATACGGACCCCTATGCTCGGCCCCATCTTCAACCGCGAGTTCCTCACCGTCCCGCGCGGCGGCCGCCATTACGTTCTGCGCACGGCCTATCTCGGCACGCTTTGGGTCGTCGGTCTGACGGCGTATCAAACGATCATCGGCTGGACGCATTCCGCGACGCTGGGCGAGACGGCCCATTTCGGGGCGGTGCTGTTTCAGCTGCTGACGTACTACCTGATGCTGCCGCTGTTTCTGTTCTTTTCGGCCCTGTCGGCGGCCAGCTCGGTGGCGCGGGAGAAGGATCGGCGCACCTTCGTGCTGCTGCTGATGACCGATCTGCGCAACTCCGAGATCGTTCTGGGAAAAATCCTCGGCAGCCTGCTGCCGATCTGGCTGCTGCTGGCGACGACGATCCCGCTGCTGATGCTGCTGATGCTGTTGGGCGGCGTCGGCGTCCAGCAGGTGATCCAGGCGGTGCTGGTGGCGGCGGCCGCGTCGCTGGCGGCGGGATCGCTCGGCGGGCTGGTGGCGCTGTGGCGCGACCGCACCTTTCAGTCGCTGGCGCTGACGGTGCTGCTGGTGGTCTTTTACCTCTGCCTGGCGCGGGGCGTCGCGCTGCTGCTGGGACTGATTCCGGCCCTGGCCGACCAGCCGGTGCTGGCGTGGCTGGACCCGTTCGCGGCGCTGAGTTCCGTACACGGACCCGCTCGCGGCCGGCCTTCTGCCGGCCTACGGCTTCGTCGGCGTGATGGTGGGGCTGAGCATCGTCCTCAACGCCTGGGGCGTGCTGAAGCTGCGCGTGTGGAACCCCAGCGGCGAACCGATCCAGCAGCGCGAACGGCCGGACGACGAGACGGAGGCCAAGGAGCGCGCGGATGTGGCGGCCCTGGCCGCGCTGGCGCGCCGGCCGGCGCGAACTGATTCACGCGGCGGCCGACCCGGCGAGCGGCCGGCGTGAGCCGGCTGATGGGCCGAATCAGCCGGCTCACGCCGGCCGCTCGCCGACCACGAACGGCCTCTCGCCGCCAGCAGACGTCCCCCAAAAAGAGCGCAGAACGGCCCACGCCGCGCCGGGCAAGGTCCGCACGGTCGGCCCTAACCCGATCCTGTGGCGCGAAATCTCGACGTGCGCCTACGGCCGGCGGCCGCTGCTGGTCAAGACCGCGTACTTCGTCGTGCTAGCGCTGATCTGTTACTTCGCCCTGTCGCCGCTGTGGGGCGGGGCGCATTACCCGTTCGCGGCGGCGTACGGCCTGGCCCCGGTGGGCGTGTTGAGCCTGTTGCTCGTGGCGGCGCAGGCGGCCACGTCGATCACGTCGGAGCGCGACGTCGGGGCGCTCGACCTGCTGCTGGTGACGGATCTGACGCCGAAGGAGTTCATCTTCGGCAAGCTCGGCGGCGTGTTGTGGAACACGAAGGAGTTTCTCATTCCGCCGCTGGCGCTGGCGGTGGTCTACGCCTGCTGGGGTCTGCTGGCGGCGCCGCCGGCCGGCCACAAGGCGGACCTGACGGCCTCGATGAACGCGATGGCGTTGACCTGCGTGCTAGGCGGCCTCCTCGTGCTGATGGCGTTCGTGATGGTGCTGGGGCTGCACGTGGCGCTGCGGAACCAGAACAGCGGGGCGGCGGTGGTGCATACGCTCGGCACCGTGTTCTTCCTGTCGTTGGGGACGCTGTTCTGCCTGGCGCTGATCGTGCTGAGCGGCCGGTTCGAGTACCAGTGGCTGAGCTTTCTGCTCTTCCTGGGGGCGGGCATTGGCGGCCTATGGTGGGTGCTGAATGGGACGCGGCCGTCGGCGGCGCTGACGTGGGCCAGCTGGTTCTGCCCACTGGCGGTGTTTTACGCGGTGATGAACGTCGTGGTGGCCCGACCGGGTTCTCAGGAGTCGGCGGACCCGCTTCCTCCGTTTCTGGTGGTGACGGCGGCGTTCGGCTTCGCGATCGCGGCCATGCTGGTGCCGCTGCTGAGCGAGTTCGACGTGGCGCTGGGCCGGACGACGGGCGGCGGCGAGTGACGGACATCCCCCCTTCACCCCTTCCGGCGGATTCGTTCCGCCCGCAGCTGCGCCGCCTGGATCGCGTCGAACATCGTTTGCAGAAACTCCTCCCGCGGCAATTGCAGCAGGCGTTGCGGGTCGAGCGGCTTGCCGACCGACACGGCCACGGCGCCGCCCGTCGCCGGCCAGAAGAGCGGCGACAGCAGCGGGAACCGCCGCGTGTACGGGAACGAGTGATAGGCACCGGCGATGCCGATCGGCACCACCGGCACGGGGCGCGCTTCAACACCAGATGGATCCCAGGTTTCAGGGGCCGCATCTTGCCGGTGCGGGTGCGCTCGCCCTCGGGAAAGACCACCACCGCCTGTCCCGCATGTAACAGATCGATGACGGCCTTCAAACCTTCCTTGGCGACGCCGGTGGAATCGACCGGCACCCCGTTGACGCTGTAGATGAACAGGGCGAAGAGCGGGTTCTTGAAGAGCGATTTACGGGCCAGGTAGTAGATGTCGCGGTAGGAGGCGACGCCGACGATGGAGGGATCGAGGTAGCTCTGGTGGTTGGCGACGAGCAAGGCGGGGCCGGTCAGCGGAACGTTTTCCATGCCCTCGTGGCGGAGGCTGAAGGCCAGCGTCATGCCGACCATCTGCACGCCGAAGTTGACGCGATACCAGGCGTGCGACAGCCAATCGGGCCAACCGGGAACGGGCATCAGTCTCTCGGAAATGATGAATGATGAACGATGAATGATGAATCAAGAGAACTTCATCATTCATCATTCATCGTTTGATTCGGCGCCGCACCTCCGCCTCCATGCGGTCCACCACTTCCTCCAGGCTCAGGCCGGTGCTGTCCAAACGGACGGCGTCGTCGGCGGCCCGCATCGGCGCCGATGTGCGGGCGGCGTCGGCCCGGTCGCGCGCTTCGATGGCCGGCAGCAGGGTCGCCAGGTCCACCGCCTCGCCGCGTTTCGCCATCTCGGCCTGGCGCCGCCGCGCCCGCTCTTCCACGGCGGCGGACAGGAAGAATTTACAGAGGGCGTCGGGAAAGACAATTGTGCCCTGGTCGCGGCCCTCACAAACCATGCGCCGCCGGGCGGCGATGGCGCGCTGCATCTCCCCCAGCCGGCGGCGCACTACGGGGCTGTCGGCGATGAGGCTG
The DNA here is from genome assembly GCA_963771935.1 of uncultured Planctomycetaceae bacterium. GTDB lineage: Bacteria > Planctomycetota > Planctomycetia > Gemmatales > Gemmataceae > UBA4732. The sequence continues at coordinate 258,002 of CAVYVK010000004.1, forward strand.
GTCGCCTGATCCACTTCACGGGTTCGGATTTGGTCCGACACGTCTCTTGTCGTCGAGGAGGACGCGGCCCGGCGGCATCTCCAGGCGGATCGCGTCCATGAGGCGGGCGAGGGCGTCCTGGTCGTGGGGATCGACGCCGGCGCGGAGGGCGACCAGGGTGACGGCGCGGTACATGGCGCCGGTGTCGAGGAACTCGAAGCCGAGTCGCTGGGCCAGCGCCTTGGCGGCGCTGCTCTTACCGGCCCCGGCGGGGCCGTCGATGGTGATGATCATGGCGTCGAATCCGATCCGTCGGATCACTGCGGCGCGGCGAGCGGCCGGCGTGAGCCGGCTGATGGACCGATCCATCAGCCGGCTCACGCCGGCCGCTCGCCAGGATCTCACGGGTGAATCGTGATCGGAAAGTCGCGCCCCGCAGGGAGGTAGCGTCTGGTCGGCGCCTGCACCGGGCCGAAGCCGTCGGCGTAGACGGCGTAGGTGAAGTGGCCGATGGTCGTCGGTATTGTCAGATGTCCAAATGGTTCCAGGCGGAAACTCTGGTCGTTGACGACCACTGTGGCCCAGGAAGGATACAGGTTATCTACGGTGATGTTCCTGATCGCCAGCTGCGGAGATGCCGGCGCCTCGGGGTTGATGGACGCCGCAACGCTCGTGCTTGTGGCGGACAGCCGATGCACCTCGGCGTTCAGCCGGGTGATGTCCCTCTTGAGTTGGTCAATGTCGTCCTTCATCAACTGGATTTGCGTGTCCTGGGCCGCCTGCATGGTAGACAGTCGGGACTTGACTTCCTGCAGTTGCAGGAGGACCTGTGTTAGTTTTTCGTCCGTGCTGGTCGGAAACTCGGGCGGCGCGGCCCGCATCGTAGAGGCGGCGAGAGCGACGGCGGCCAGGGCGACGAAGGTGCGAAGGGTCCAGGTGCGCATCATCAGAGTATTCTCCCCGTCAGGGACGCGGCGGTTCGAGGGAGCCGACCTGGGAACGGGAGCCGCGTCGTTTCTCCTTTCACAGATGAATTGAGGGGCCGGCGTGGGCCGATCCACCTCCGCACTGGTGTTATGGAGCTTAAAGGAGGAAGAAGCGATACGCAAGCCAAATCCCCGGTAATGTCTTCGTTATTCGTTAATGGATCATTTCGCGCAATGTGTGGCGGAGAACCGCCGGCCGAACACGCCGGGCGAGGAGGGGATGCGGGACGTAAAGCTGATCCGGATGATCTACGAGGCGGCCCGGAGCGGCAAAACGGTCAAGGTGTAGAGACGGCGGCGGGACGGCGGTCTATAGCCGGGGGTGGGAAGGCGCAGACTTCTCGCTCCCCGCTCGCCGGGCCGGTCAGGTGTGTGGCGTCGCCGCCGCCAGCTCGTAGGTGCGGCCGTTGACGGAGCCGTTGCGGTTGCGCAGCGAGAGTTGATACAGCTGTTCGCCGGTCGCCGTCGGGTATTTGCCAGTGAGACAGCCGCGGCAGAGCCGGCTCGCATCTAGGCCGATGCAGCGGGCGATCGCTTCGAGCGGCAGGTAGAACAGGCTGTCGGCGCCCAGCTCGTCGGCCATCGCGTTCTGCTCGGCCTCGGTGATGCGGGCGCCGTGCATGAAACGCGGCGCGAACAACTCGCGCACGGTGGACATGTCGATGCCGTAAAAGCACGGCGCGACGATCGGCGGGCAGGCGATGCGGACGTGGACCTCGCGGGCGCCGCCGCGCTCGCGCAGGTCGTGCAGCAGCGCCTTCATGGTCGTGCTGCGGACGATCGTGTCCTCGATCAGCAAAACGCGCTTGCCCTGGAGCACCTCACGCAGCGGCGTGTACTTCAGCTGCACGCGCTCCGCGCGATTCTGGCCCTCAATGAAGGTGCGGCCGATGTAGCGGTTGCGGATCAGCCCCTCGACCGACGGCACCTTCAAAGCGAACGCCATCGCGTCGGCGGCCGCCTTGCCGGTGTCCGGCACCGGCACGACGATGGTGTCCGCGTCGAGCGGAACCTTGTCCAGCGCCCGCTCCTGCCGCGCCAGCTCCTGGCCCAGGGCGGCGCGGGTCAGGTAGACGCTGCGATCGTCGAGCGTGCTGGCCACGTTGGCGAAATAGATCCACTCGAAGAAGCAGTGCGACGGCGTCCGTTTCGGGCCGTGCGGGTCGATGCGTTCGTGACGGATTTCGCCGTCCTGCACGACGATCATCTCGCCCGGCTCCATCGAACGCACGTTCTGGAAGCCGAGGTTGTTGAGGGCCACGCTCTCGCTGGCCGCCGCGAACAGGTGGCCGTCCTGGGCGTAACAAAGGGGCCGGAAGCCGTTGGGGTCGCGCAGCACGACCATGTCGCCCATCGCGTTGAGGAAGACGAGGTTATAGGCGCCGTCGAACTTCCGGCTCAGATTGCGGAACACCTCGACCAGGTCGGGCCGGTCGTCGCATGCACTTGCTCAGCTCGTGGCTGAGGTAGTGCATGATGACTTCGGTGTCGATGTTGCGGGTGAGGTGGTAATCGGTCTGGGTGAGCAGCTCGTCGCGCAGCTCGGCGAAGTTGGCCAGCTGGCCGTTGAAGGCGAAGGCGAACCACTTCCATTTGCAGCCGTGGTGCCGCTCGAACGGCTGGGCGTAGCTGCGGTCGGTGGCGCCGCAGGTGGCGTAGCGGACGTGGCCGATGGCGGCCCGGCCCGCGAACTCCTCCATGATGCTTTCGTACTTCGCGTGGTGGTTGAGGCGGAAGGCCTCGATGACGGTGCCGATCTGCTTGTAGGTGTCGAGCAGCTTTTCGCGCTGCGGGTTGAACGACGCCATGCCGGCGGCGAGCTGTCCGCGGTTCTGGAGGTCGAGCAGCATTCGCGGCATCAGACGGGAGACTTGTTCCGGTCCCTGAAGGGGGCCAAGCTCGGAGGCCGCCCCCGGCAGGTGGTAGATGGCGGCAATGCCGCACTCGTGGTGGATTTCGTCCATGCGGCGTCGCCCCGGTGAGGAAGGATGTTGGGGTGGCTCGTCCACGGATAGTCCATTATGAACGCTGGACAGGAGTATTCTAGAGACTTCCGCCGCGCACTTCAAAGAAAATCACGAAAGTTTCCCGTTTTCGCGGAGAAAACGGACAACCTTTCCAGCTGCCCGGACGCCGCCGCCTATAACAATACTCACCGCGGAGAACGCAGAGAGCGCGGAGAGCAGACGGAAGAGATTCCAAAAGACCAGACTTCTCTCTACTTTTCTCTTTCTTCTCTCTGCGCTCTCCGCGTTCTCTGCGGTGAGATTGTACCCGCAAATCAGCCATCGGAGGATGGGGCGATGCGAACGACGCGATGGGCGCTGCCGGGCCTCTTTCTGGCCTCAATTCTGGCGGCCGGCGCCGACGAGCCGAAGCCGGCCGACAAGGGCAAGACCGACCCGCCCGGCGTGCCGGTGCAGGCGACGCTGACCAGCAACAAGGCGTCGTACAAGCTGGACCTGGGCGGCAAGACCGCGGACGACGTGCGCAAGATGGTGGAATCCGGCGCGTATCCCCCGGCCCCGGCGGTGGAACTCAGCCTGGAGCTGAAGAACACGGGCGGCCGGGACCTTTTGATCCGCATGGGCGGCACGACCAACGTGATCGACCTCGACCTGCAAGGGCCGGACGCGCTGACCGTGGAGTTGAAGGGCCGTATCACGCCCAAGTTCATCATCGCCCCGAAGACCATCACGCTGGAGCCGGGCAAGAGCCAGACGGTGTCGATCAGCAGCCTGGCGTTCGGCTTCAAAGGCTCGCACAACGCCTACTGGCTGGCGCCGGGCAAGTACACGCTGACGGCCAGCTACAAGACGACCGTGTCGCCGGCCCCGGCGGCGGCGACGCCGGCCGACGAGGGCTTCGGGGCCGTAACGATCACCAGCGCCCCGCTGACGATCAGCGTCGAGCAGCCGTAACAGTCACCCCATTTGAGTCCCGCACGGCCAATACCGTCCGTCGGAGCCGCTCACGCCACGACCACCAGATTATCGCGATGCACAATCTCCTCATACGGCAGCTCGCCGACCGTCGCGCGGATCTGCTCGGAGCGCAAGCCCGCGCAGCCGCTCCGCCGCGGCTGAGGAGTAGTTGGTCAGGCCGCGGGCGAACTCCACGCCGTCGGCGTCGCACAGCGCCACCACGTCGCCCTTGTGGAACGCGCCTTCCACCCGCACCACGCCGATCGGCAGCAGGCTTCGGCCCTGCGCCTGCACCGCCTGCCGGGCGCCGGCGTCCACCACGAACCGGCCGCGCGGTCGGGCCGCGTAACCCAGCCAGCGCTTCCACGCCGGCATCGTCGTGTTGTGCGGCAAAAACAGCGTCCCCACCGGCTCGCCCCGAAAGATCGCGTCCAGCACGTCCGGTCGTTCGCCGCTGGCCATGACGACCGATTCGCCGGCCGACGTCGCCAGCCGGGCGGCGCGCAGCTTGCTCCGCATCCCGCCCGACCCGAGGGAACTGCGGCTGGCGCCCGCCCTGTCCAGCACCTCCGCGTCGATGAACGGGACCGTGCCGATCCAGCTCTGCGCCGGGTCGGTCTTGGGGTCCGCGGTGTAGAGGCCGTCCACGACCGACAACAGGATCAGCAGCGGCGCCTGCAGCAGGTTCGTCACCAGGGCCGCCAGATGGTCGTTGTCGCCGAAGCGGATCTCGGCCACGCTGACGGTGTCGTTCTCGTTGATGATCGGCAGACAGCCCCACTCGAACAGCGTGACGATGGTGTTGCGGGCGTTGAGGTAGCGCGTGCGGCTGTCGAAGTCGCCGGCCGTCAGCAGCAGCTGGGCCGTCGGGATTTGATGCCGGGCCAGGCAATCCTCGTAGGCGCGCATCAGGAAGGTCTGGCCGACCGCGGCGCAGGCCTGGAGCTGGCGCAGATCGGTGGGGCGTTGCGCGAGGCCCAGCCGGCCCATGCCGGCGCCGATGGCCCCGGAGCTGACCAGGGCGACCTTGCGGCCGGTCCGGCGCAGCCGATGCAGCTGGTCCGCCAGGGCCTGCACGCGGGCCGGTTCCAGGGCGCCGTCGGCGCCGCGTCAGCACGTTGGTGCCGACCTTGACGACGACGGTATGGGCCAGGGCGATGACTTCTTGGCGAACCGGGTCGATCATGCGTTCCTCGTTCCGCGGGAGAGGCGGCTCCGGTTTTTCTATGAGACCGGCGGAAGGGGGCGTCCGTCGGAGCCGCGACCGTCAGGGAGCGTTTTCGACCCCGCTCCCCGACGGTCGCGGCTCCGACGGATGAAGGTGCTTTGTAACATTTACCCAAGGATCGTTTGACCTGGCGCGAAGAGTTCCTTATACTCATTCCCAGTTTGCGTATTTTCCGTGCGGCGGAGAAGGATGAACGCGACGCCCGGGAGGAACCGGGCCGGGATCGAACCAAACACACGGTGGGGAGGTTTCCCCGTGCCATCCACCTTGCGCTTCTGGCGCCTGTCGGCGGTCGTGCTGTTGTGCGCGGCCTGTCTTCTCGGGCGTTCTCCTCCAACCGCCCGGGCCGACGACAATTCAAGGACAAAGCCCTCGCCGCCGAGAAGGGCCACGACTGGCTCGAAGCCTGCCGCTGGTACGACAAGGAGCTCCGCAAGGACCGCAACCAGCCCGAGGTCCGCGACGCCTACCAACGCTGCCTGCGCCGCCTCTATCTCGTCCGCCGCTGCCAGGACCACGTCTACCGGGAAGCCGTCGCCAAGCTGACGCCGTCGCAGGCGCTCTGGAGGTCTACGATCAGGTGCTGGCCGTCGTCGGCTCGGCCTACGTCGAATCCGTCGCGAACCGACGTCAATTCGCTGTTCCAGCAGGGCGTTCAGGAGCTGCGCTACGACTTCGACGAGGACGTGTTCCTCCAGGAATACCTGGCCGGCGCCAAGCCGGCGGCCGTCGCCAAGTTCAGCAAGGTGCTGGACGACTGGCAGACGCACAAGGTCAAGAGCGGCAAGGACGCGCGCGAGGAAGTGCTGGCGCTGATTCAGGCCGCCCGCGGTTCGGGACCTGGACCTCAAGCCGTCGCTTGCAGACGGCGATCGGTCTGGAGTTCTCGGCCGGGCGCCTGCAACGCCCTGGACGAATACACCCTGTTTCTGACGCCCGGCTACTACAACGACGTGCAGGCCATGCTTCAGGGCAAGTACGTCAGCATCGGCGTCGATCTGGGCGTGACGCCGGACGGACCAGGTCGAGATCGTCCGCGTCTACCCGAAAAGCCCGGCGATGGAGGCCGGCTTCTGCCGGACACGACCGCATCGTCCGCATCGACCGCGAGGGCGATCTGACGCCGGACCAGGCCGCCGAGAAGCTGCGCGGCGAGGCCGGGACCGTGGTCGATATCGAGTGCCAGCGGGACGGCCGCAAGGACGCCGTTCAGGAAATCCAGCGCCAGCCGGTCTACCTGCCGAGCGTCATGGAGCCGCTGGTGCTGAACGTGACGACCGGAGATGGGGACGCTTCGGTCGGCTACATCCAGATCAACCACTTCCAGGATTCGACCGTCCAGGACGTGAAGGAGGCGCTGGCCCGTTTGCAGACGGACGGCGTGCAGGGGCTGATCCTGGACCTGCGCGGCAACCCGGGCGGCACGTTCAAGGCGGGCGTGCAGGTGGCCGAGTTGTTCCTCGACGAGGGCGTGATCGTCTACTCGGAAAGTCCGCTGGCCGAGTTCAACCGGCCGTTCAAGGTGGAGTCGCGGAACCCGGTGCAGCTGCCGGTGGTGGTGCTGGTGGACCGGGACACGGCCAGCGCCGCCGAGGTCGTGGCCGGCGCCCTGAAGGAGCACCGCCCGGGCAACACGCTGATCGTCGGCCAGACGACCTTCGGCAAAGGTTCCATTCAGGGCGTGATCCCGCTGGACAAGCCGCCGCTGGACAAGGCGCCCGGCGGCATCCGCATCACCATCGCCAAGCTGTTCTCGCCCGGCAAGCACCAGCCGTACACCGGACCGCGGCGTGACGCCGGACGTCCTGGTCGATCAGGAAGGCGCCGCCGTGATGACGGCCGGCGTTCAGGCGGTGGTGCAGCTGCTCAAGAACGGCGCGATGAACAGCGGTATGATGACGCGTTAGGGTGGAAGGTGGATGGTGGTTGGTGTACGGCGATCAACCATTCCAACCACCATCCACCATCCACTAACCACCTTTTCGGACCTCTCCGTGCAGCTGCTCTGGTCCCGGAAACTCGCCGCGCCGCCGCGCGGCCTGGCGCTGGCCCGCGAACGCGGCTGGCTCCTCGTCTGGGACTCCGAACACGGCCTTCATCTCTTCAACCGCTCCGGCGAACCGCAGGCCCGCTTGCAGACGGCCGACGCTCTGACCGCCGCCTGCTGCGCCGACGACGGCGGCAGCTTCGCGGCCGTCGGAGCGCGGCGGACAGGTGTGGATGCTGGCCCCGGACCTGGCGCCGCGCTGGGAGCGAACGCTGCCGCAGCGCGGCATGGCCGTGGCCCTGGATCCCGTTCGGGCAGTACCTGGCGGCGGCCGACGGGCGCGGCGGACTGACCCTGTACGACCACAACGGCCGGCTGCGCTGGCACGCCCCCAACGCCCGACCGCTGCAACACCTGGCCTTCATCCCCGAGCGCCCCGCCCTGGCGGCGGCCGCCGACTTCGGACTGGTCGCCTGCTATCGGCGTCGCCGGCAACGTCCTGTGGCGCGACGCCCCGGTGGCCCACACCGGGTCGCTGGCGGTCAGCGGCGACGGGACGGTGATCGCCCTCGCCTGTTTCAGCGACGGCCTGAGCTGTTATTCGTTGGAGGGTCCGAAGCGGCGCGTGCCTGGAGCAGGCGGGGCCGTGCCGGCTGGCCGCGGCGTCCTACGACGGCGACGCCTTCCTGACCGCCGACCTGGGGCAACGCCTGCACCTGCATGACATCACCGGCGCCGTGCGCGGCGAATGGCCGCTGGAGAGCGCGCCGACCGGACTGGCCCTGAGCGCCCTGGGCGACGAGGCGTATGTCGCGCTGGCGGACGGCCGCATTCTGGGGCTGCGGATCGCGTAACGGTGACAGGTTGGCGGCGGTGCGAAGAGCGCTCAGGCGATGACGCGGTTGCGGCCTTCGTGCTTGGCCTGGAAGAGTTTTTCGTCGGCCTTGCCGATGAGGTCGTTGGGCGTGAGCGATTCTTCGCCGCTGGTGGCCGCCACGCCGACGCTGATCGTGACGGGGTAGGCCTTGCCCTCGTACTGGAAGCAGCGCTGTTCCACCTGGCTGCGGATGCGCTCGGCCACGACCTCCGCGCCTTCCAGTGTGGTTTCCGGCAGGACGACGGCGAACTCCTCGCCGCCGTAGCGGGCGAACAGTTCTTCCTTGCGGACGTTGCCCTTGATGCAGCCGGCGACCTCACGCAGCGTGAAATCGCCGCCGAGGTGGCCGAGGTCGTCGTTGATCGCCTTGAAGCGGTCGAGGTCGATCATGATCAGCGCCAGCGGCCGGCGGTAGCGGGCGGAGCGCGCCAGTTCGCGGTCGAGGAACTCCAGCAGATAGCGCTTGTTGTGGATGTCGGTGAGGGCGTCGATGATGGTGAGGCGGTAGATCTCTTCGTGGTACTCCGCCTCGACGTTGCCGCCGGCCAGGAAGCGGTAGATGCAGTTGCCGACGCGGAGGTAATCGCCGTCCTTGAGCTTGCAGATGGAGGCGGGCACGTCGTTGACGAAGGTGCCGTTGGTGCTTTGCAGATCGACGGCGTAGTAGCCGTCGGCGCCGGGCTGGATGCGGGCGTGGCGGCGCGAGACGGAATGGTCGTTGATGCGAATGTCGCAGTCGTTGCCGCGGCCGAGGACCATGGGCGTGTCGGTCGAGCGCGTAGCGCGCCCCCATGCCCGGCCCGGTGGGGTAAATGTGAACGACGCAGGCGTCGCGGCGGGTCGTGGAGACCAGCCGATCCGGCGCCGTCACCCAGGTTTCGGTCGCCTTTTCCATGAAGTCGCCATCCTCTCGGCCTCCGCCCGCGGCGCCACCCCATGCGTCAAGGGCCTTCGACTCGATTCTAGTTTATGAAAGGACCGCGTGCCAACGAATCCGGCAAGCGGCCGGCGTGAGCCGGCTGGTGTAGAACATCATCGCTGATAGATGACACGCCAGCCGGCTCACGCCGGCCGCTCGCCGGATTCGCTCCCTTTTCCGCCCGGATGAGAAACCGCATGGCCCCCTCGCGCGACGACCTGGCCGGACGCTACCTCGCCCAGCTGCCCTACACGCCCTACCCCGTGCAGGAAAACGCCCTGCTGGCCTGGTTCACCGCCGAGCAGGGCGTGCTCGTCTGCGCCCGACCGGCACCGGCAAGACGCTCATCGCCCAGGCCGCCCTCTTCGAGGCCCTGCACACCGGCAGCGTCGCCTATTACACCACGCCGCTCATCGCCCTGACCGAGCAGAAATTCCGCGAGATGCAGGAGTCGCGCCGTCCGCTGGGGCTTCCGCGCCGACGACGTCGGCCTGGTCACCGGCAACCGCCGCGTCAATCCCGACGCCCGCGTCCTCGTCGTCGTCGCCGAGATCCTGCTCAATCGCCTGCTGCATCCCGAGGCGTTCGATTTCAGCCAACGTCTCGGCCGTCGTCATGGACGAGTTCCACAACTTCGCCGACCTGGAGCGCGGCATCGTCTGGGAGCTGACGCTCGGCATGTTGCCGGCCGCACGTCCGCCTGCTGCTGCTGTCGGCCACGGTCGGCAACGCGCTGGAGTTCCTCGCACTGGCTGCGAGCGCTGCCATCGGCCGCAAGCTGGAGCTGGTCGAGGGCAAGGAACGCAAGGTGCCGCTGACGTTCCGCTGGGTGCCCGACGAGTTCCTCGGCGACCAGCTCGTGCGCATGGCCAAGGGCGAGGGCGACGGCCGAACGATCGCCGGCCCTGGTCTTCTGCTTCAACCGCGACGAGTGCTGGAGCGTGGCCGAGATGCTCAAGGGGCTGGACCTGCTGCCGCCGGGCGCGAAGGGCCGCGCTCAACGACGAGGTCGACAAGCTGGAATGGCCGCAGGGCGTCGGGCCGAAGCTGAAGCAGATGCTGCGCCGCGGCGTCGGCGTCCATCACGCCGGCCTGTTGCCCAAGTATCGCCGCGTCGTCGAGGAGCTGTTCACGCAGCAAGCTGCTGGCCGTCGTGCGTCTGCACGGAGACGCTGGCGGCCGGCATCAACCTGCCGGCCCGCTCGGTGGTGCTGACGTCGCTGGTCAAGGGGCCGCTCGGCAAGGAGAAGCTGGTCGACGCCAGCACGGCCCATCAGATCTTCGGCCGGGCCGGCCGGCCGCAGTTCGACGACCGCGGCTTCGTCTACGCCCTGGCCCACGAGGACGACGTGCGCATCCTCCGCTGGAAGGAGAAGTACGACCAGATTCCCGAGGACACGCGCGACCCGGGCCTGCTCAAGGCGAAGAAGGCCCTCAAAAAGAAGAAGCCGACGCGCCGCGACAACGCGCGTCTACTGGAGCGAGGCGCAGTTCAAGCAGCTGCAGGCGCGCGCCGCCCGGCAAGCTCTACAGCAAGGGGCCGCTGCCGTGGCGGCTGCTGGCGTACCTGCTGAAGATTTCGCCGGAGGTCTCGAAGGTCCGCGACGGTGCTGCGCAAGCGGCTGATGGACGAGCCGCGGCATCGCGGCCAGCGAGAAAGCGCTCGACCGCATGTTGCTGACGCTGGCCGAGCGCGGCTTCGTGACGCTGGATCCGGCGCCGCCCTCCGCAGCGGCGTCAGCCTGACGCTGCCGACTCGCCGGCTGACGCCCTCGGCTCGCCGGTCCTCGATGACTATCACGTCGTCCGCGCCGACGCCGACGCCGGCCCTCGACAAGCTGCTCGTCTTCCGCAGCGTCCATCCGCTCTACGGCGCCTTCCTCATCGACCAACTCGGCATCGCCGACCGCAACGAGCGCCTCCAGGCGCTGGAGAGCGTGCTGGAAATGCCGCGGCCGCTGCTGCGCTATCGTGCGCGTGCCGCGGCCGGACGAGTTGCCGCCGGGGCCGCTGGCGACGACGCGGCTCGACGCCGACCTGATCCGCCGCGGCCTGATCCTCGCCCCCGTGCCGAAGAGCGAGGACGAGGAAGAAGACGATGAAGAGGAGGAAGAATATCCGCCGACCCTGGCCGACAAGCTGCGGCTGCTGTTCGACGCCCTGCATCCCGACGTGGCCGACTTCACACACGCAATCGGTCTGGGCGGCCGGCGAGCTGCTGCGACTTCGACGGCAACTTCAACCTGTACGTGCGGACGCGCGACCTGGTCAAGCAGGAGGGCATCGTCTTCCGCCATCTGTTGCGGCTGATCCTGCTGTGCGGCGAGTTCGCGCAGGTGACGCCGCCGGAAGCCGACCCCGACGCGTGGCAGGCCGAGCTGCGCGAGCTGGCCGACCGGCTGACGGCCAGTTGCCGCGAGGTCGATCCGGCCAGCACCGACATGATGATCGAGCAGGCCCACGCCGCCGACGTGGTGGAAGGCGAGACGGCGGCCCAGACGGCCGTCGAGACGGCGCCGCCAGCGGCGGAGGAGAAGCCGGGCTTCGACGCGGGGATCTTCGATTGACGTCGGCCCGCGGATGGTAGGTCGCTCGCGGAGCGAGCGACCTTGGCTCGGCCTGCCGTGAACGGCGGGCCGAGCCGCGTCCAAAATCCAAAGAGACGACCCCCTGCGACTCGCCTTGACCCCGTTTGATCCCACACTATACTCTTCCGCCGCCGGCCCATCCCCATATGGGAATGGCCGGATCGCGCCCGGCGGAAAGCCGCCGCGATTCATCGTTTCGGGGTGCTGCGGATCGATTCGCGTCTCCTCTCCGTGAGGACGCCCGATGTCGTTGCGCCTCGTCCCTCATCGGCACTTCGCTGCCGAGCGGCGCCTGTGGCGAGGCCGTCTCCTGAGGGTCAAGTTCCCATGCTCCTATCCCATTCGCACCGCTTCCTCTTCATCCATGTCGTCAAAACCGGCGGCGTCAGCGTCCGAGAGGCTCTCGGGCGGTTCGCCTACCACCCCGACCGCGCGCTATGGCGGCGCGCCGGGCGTCGGTTCGGGCTGCCGTTGCACCACCCGCTGACCTCCGTCGCGCCGCACGCCACGGCGGCGGACCTGCGCGGTCCTGCCGGCCCAGACATTCGACGGCTACTTCAAATTCGCGTTCGTGCGGAACCCGTGGGACTGGAACGTGTCCTTCTATCACTATGTCCGCCAGACCCCGGAGCACCCGCTGCACGTCGATGCCTCGCGCGTGCGGGACTTCGCGGAGTTCCTGTCCTGGCGCGCCGAGCATGCCCGGCTGCTGCAGAAGGACTTCGTCGCCAGTCCCGAGGGCGATCTCCTCGTCGATTTCGTCGGCCGGTTCGAGAACCTGGAGGAGGACTTCGGCAAGGTGTGTTCCGCGATCGGCGCCAACGCCGACCTGCTGCACCTGAACCAGTCGCGGCATGGCGACTACCGCCTTCACTACACGGAGTACACACGGCGGCTGGTCGAGGAGGCCTGGGCCGAGGACGTCCAATTCTTCGGCTACCAGTTCGACCCAACGACCCGGCGCCGCGCCGAGTTCGACCGCCGTCCGGTGCGGCGTCCCGTCCTGGCGCCGGAGGCCTGGTCGGCGGCGTGAGACCACCCGCAGGCCGCACCAATACGACTCCTTACCAGCCTGAAGCGCAAGCGAGGGACGAGGTTCCCTCGCTTGCGCTTCAGGCTGGTAAGGTTTTGGACGGCGCCCCTATCGCCGACATCCTCCGCCGGCCGGGAACGTCCGCCGGACGGTCGCGCGAGATTTCCGGGACGGAATCTTTGCGGGAACGGGGGCGACGGGATAAGATGTGAATAGGCCGATCGGACTGATCCCGACCATTCCACGCCCGCCGCTTCCTGCGGGCCGTCCGGACCAGTCGAGCCACGCTCTCCGACCGATCGGGCCAACCGAGAAAGGCAGAGGCGACGCGTCATGACTCCAACGCTGGACAAGCGTCTCGTTGAACTGACCCAGGCGACCATCGGATTTTGCGGCGACTCCGGCGACGGCATGCAGCTGGCCGGCACCCAGTTCACCAACGCCTCGGCGATCCTCGGCAACGACATCAGCACCTTGCCCGACTTCCCCGCCGAGATCCGCGCCCCCGCCGGCACCCTGGCCGGCGTCTCCGGCTTCCAGGTCCACTTCAGCAGCACCGACATCTACACGCCCGGCGACCGGCTCAACGCCCTGGTCGCCATGAACCCCGCCGCCCTCAAGACCAACCTCAAGGACCTCGAGCCGGGCGGCATCCTCATCGTCAACCACGACGCCTTCGGCACCAGCGACCTGCGCAAGGCCGGCTACGAGACCAACCCGCTCGAAGACGGCTCGCTCAAGGGCTACCGCGTCATCGCCATCCCGATGACCAAGCTCAACCGCGAGGCCGTCGCCGACGTCAAGCTCAGCCCGCGCGAGGCCGACCGCTGCAAGAACTTCTTCGCGCTGGGCCTGGTCTACTGGCTCTACGAACGGCCGCTGGAACCGACGCTGCGCTGGATCCGCGACAAGTTCGCCAAGAACCCGGCGGTGCTGCGAGGCCAACACCCGCACGCCTTCAAGGCCGGCTACAACTACGGCGAAACGACCGAGCTGCTGCCGGTCCACTATCGCGTGCCCAAGGCCGAAGCTGCCGCCGGGCACGCTATCGCAAGATCACCGGCAACGAGGCCCTGGCCATCGGCCTGGTCGCCGCCGCCGCAGCTGGCCGAGCATGCCGCTGGTCTACGCCGGCTATCCCGATCACGCCGGCCAGCGACATCCTGCACCACCTGGTCGAGCCTGAAGAACTATCGGCGTTCGCTGCATCCAGGCCGAGGACGAGATCGCCGCGATCGGCATGGCCATCGGCGCGTCGTTCGGCGGCGCGCATCGGCGTGACCGCCACCAGCGGCCCCGGCATCTGCCTCAAGTCGGAGGCCATCGGCCTGGCCGTGATGACCGAATTGCCGCTGCGTCATCATCGACGTGCAGCGCGGCGGCCCCAGCACCGGCCTGCCGACCAAGACCGAGCAGGCCGACCTGCTGCAGGCGATGTTCGGCCGCAACGGCGAATGCCCCGCCGCCATCGTGGCGCCGTGCTCGCCGGCCGACTGCTTCAACGATGGCCTTCGAGGCCGTGCGCCTGGCCGTCGGCTACATGACGCCGGTGTTCCTGCTGTCCGACGGCTACCTGGCCAACGGCGCCGAGCCGTGGCTGATTCCCGACCCGGCGACGCTGCCGAAGATCGAGATCCGATCACCCGACCGGGCCGAACGTACGGCTCCAACGGCGATTCGACAGTTCCTGCCCTACCAGCGCGACGAACGGCTGGTGCGGCCGTGGGCGATGCCGGGCACGCCGGGGCTGGAGCACCGCATCGGCGGCATCGAGAAGGAGAGACGTCACCGGCAACGTCAGCTACGACCCGGCCAACCACGAGCACATGGTGCATATGCCGGGCCCAGAAGATCGCCAACATCGCCAACGACATTCCCGCTGCTGGAGGTGAACGGCCCGGCCGAGGGCGACCTGCTGGTGATCGGCTGGGGCGGCACCTACGGCTCGATCACTGACGGCCGTGCAGCGGCGCCAGCGCAAGGGCCTCAAGGTGGCGCAGGCCCATCTGCGCTACCTCAACCCGATGCCGCGCAACACCGGCGAGGTGCTGAAGCGCTACAAGAAGGTGCTGGTGCCGGAGCTGAACGGCGGCCAGCTGTGCATGCTGCTGCGGGCGACGTTCCTGGTCGACGCCGTCGGCCTGAACAAGGTGCAGGGCCGGCCGTTCCTGGTCAGCGAGATCGAAGCGAAGATCGAGGAACTGACGCGCTGAATTCGCCGGCGAGCGGGGTTGCGTAAGCGCCCCGAGATCGATTCTGCGATTGCGTCTCATCTCGGCGCGCTGACGCAACCCCGCTCGCCGATCAACATGAGAGACCCATTTATGTCCACCGCGACGACGCTCCCGACCCTGACCGCCAAGGACTTGGCCAGCGACCAGGAAGTGCGCTGGTGCCCCGGCTGCGGCGATTATTCGATCCTGGCCCAGATGAAGAAGGCGCTGGCCGCCGCTCGGCATGCCGCGCGAGAAGATGGTGTTCATCTCCGGCATCGGCTGCTCCAGCCGCTTCCCCTACTACATGAACACCTACGGCTTCCACACGATCCACGGCCGGGCGCCGGCCTTCGCCACCGGCCTCAAGGTGGCCCGGCCCGACCTGACCGTCTGGGTCGTCACCGGCGACGGCGACGGCCTGTCGATCGGCGGCAACCACCTGATCCACGCCATCCGCCGCAACATCGACCTGAAGATCGTCCTGTTCAACAACGAGATCTACGGCCTGACCAAGGGCCAGTATTCGCCGACCTCGCGGCCCGGCACCAAGACCAAATCGACGCCGGTCGGCTCGATCGACCATCCGCTGCGGCCGCTGTCGCTGGCCCTCGGCGCCGAGGCCACGTTCGTCGCCCGCACGGTCGACGTGGACATCGCCACCTGACCGAGACGCTGCAGCGGGCGGCGGCCCACAAGGGCACGGCGTTCGTCGAGGTCTACCAGAACTGCAAGATCTTCAACGACGGCGTCTTCGAGTACGCCACCGACAAGAGCGTCAAGGCCGGACAACATGGTCTACCTGGAGCACGGCAAGCCGCTGGTCTTCGGCAAGGACCGCAACAAGGGCATCCGGCTGCAACGGCCTGGACCCCGAGGTGGTGCAGCTGGGCAACGGCGTCACGGAGGACGACCTGCTGGTCCACGACGAGACGGCCGAGGAGCCGAGCCTGGCGTACCTGCTGAGCCGGATGGTCTACCCGGAGATGCCGGAGTGCCTGGGCGTGTTGCGCTGCGTGGAGCGGCCGACCTACGACGACAGCTCCGCGAGCAGACCGACCGAGGCGATCCAGGCGAAGGGCCGCGGCAAGCTCGAGGACCTGTTCGCCAGCGACGACATGTGGACGGTTGAAGCGAAGTGACATGGAGGCGCCGTCGGAGCCGCGACCGTGAGGGAGCGGGGGAGAAGACCGCTCCCTCACGGTCGCGGCTCCGACGGCGCGCTCGCCTAACCCTGAATGCCTCGCCGGAAGACGACGCACAGGTATTCATGGCTGTCGCTGGGGGGGAAGGCCTGGGGCCGGTCGGCGGCTCCCGGCTGGGCGGGGCACCAGATGAGGTGATCGCCGTCCAGGGCGTAGATGCAGCGCGAGGTGAGACCCTGGTACGGGGCCGGGCCGTCGGTGACGACCATGTCCATCGCCTTGGGCTTCTTGATCGGGTCGAGTTCAAACGTCCCTTCGTACACGTCGCCGTTGTTGAAGCGGGCCGTGAAATGGCCGCCGCGAACGACGAGTTGGACCTTGCGCCGTCCGGTGACGAAATTCCAAACGCCTTGCAGCCGTTCCCGATCGCGGGCGGCGGCCGCCTCGCGCAGGTCGGCGTCGTTCAACAGCGCGGACATGGGGTTGATCTCCTTGGGAGGAAGGATGAATCATTGGGGCGCTGCAATCGAGCGAGGCAGCGCCGCCCCGCGTCTCTTCTCGTATGGACTTTAGTAATAAGCGGTTTGCCGCGCCTCCGCAATGAAAAAATCCCATCGTCCGATCGGTTTTTTTCATGGACCCAGCGCGGAGAATCGCCACGAGCGGCAGAGCGGCGCCCGCGCCCGTTCTTGCAGTCGCGCGCCGGCTGGCGTAAAATGATCTCATCAACTCGTCCTTCGCTCCAGGAGCGCCGCATGTCTCACAAGCCGCCAAAGACCGCGGTGGTCGCGTTCAAGGTGGAAAAAGAGCTGGCCGACCTGCTCAATAAACTGCCTAACAAGAGCGCCTTCATCCGCAAAGCCATCGCCTCCCAGCTTGGCGTCGCCTGTCCGCTCTGCAAGGGCCAGGGCGTCCTGCCGCGCGGCGTCCACGATCACTTCGCCCCGCTTCTGGCCAAGTTCAGCTCGCGCAGCTGCGACGGCTGCGGCGACCAGCTCAACCTGCCGCTGGAGGCCGGCGATCTTGCCGAGGACGATCACACCCGCCTCGAACAGTTCTTCCTCGGCGGCCCGCTCTACTGCGGCGGCTGTTACGATAAGGCCCCGAGCTGCGACGACTGCGGCTGGCACATCCAGCCCGACCGCGTCGCCGAGCACCATCAAAAGGTCCACCACGATTGACGCCAGCCGACTCGACGCGCTCCGCCGGGATCTCGCCGCGCCCCTGCCGCATCCCGGCCCCGACGAGCTTCGCGCCGACGGCCTCCAGGCGCTCGACTGGCTTCTGAACCATCACAGCCACTCTGCCGGACCAGCCCGTCGGCCGCTCCGCCTCGCGCTCCGAGATGGAACGCCTCCTCCGCGAGCCGCCGCCGGAAGACGGCCGCGACTTCGCCGCCGTCCTCGCCGAGTTCGCCGACAAGGTCGCCCCCTTCGCCGTCCGCGTCAACCACCCGCGCTTCCTCGCCTTCGTGCCGGGGGCGCCGACCTTCTTTCCGTCCTCGGCGATCTGCTTTGTGCGGGAACCAACTTCTTCGCCGGCGTCTGGCTGGAGGCGTCCGGCCCGACGGAGGTCGAGCTGGTCGTCCTCGACTGGTTCCGCGAGTTCCTTGGGATGCCGCCGGGGACAATGGGCATTCTCACCGGCGGTGGCTCCGAGGCCAACCTGACCGCTCTCGTCGCCGCCCGCGAACCGCTCTCCGAGGAGGAGCGGCGCCGGGCCGTCCTCTACGTCGCCGAGCAGCGGCACTGGTCCGTCGATCGGGCGGCGAAGATCATGGGTTTGCGGCCGGACCAGCTGCGGCCCGTGCCGGCCGACGACGACTTCCGCCTGACGCCGGCCGCCCTGGCGGGGGCGGTCGAACCGGGACCGGCGGGACGACCTGCGGCCGTGGGCGGTCGTCGCCAACGCCGGGACGACCAACACCGGCGCCGTCGATCCGCTCGGGCCGCTGGCCGACCTGTGCGCGGCGGAAGGGCTATGGCTGCACGTCGATGCGGCCTACGGCTGGACGGCCGTGCTGACGCCGGAGGGGCGCGACGAATTGGCCGGCATTGGCCGGGCGGATTCGGTGACGCTCGACCCGCACAAGACGTTGGCCCAGGCGTTCGAGGCGGGCTGCGTCCTGGTGCGCGACGGCCGGCTGCTGCGGCAGGCGTTCACGCTGCGGCCGGAGTACATGCAGGACGTGACGCCGGCCGACGACGAGGTGAACTTCGCCGACCACGGCCTGGCCCTGACGCGGCGCTTCCGAGCGCTGAAAATCTGGCTGTCGATGAAGGTGCTGGGCGTCGGCTGGTTCCGGGCGCTGACGGAGCGCTGCCGGCGGCTGGCGGAGTACGCTCAGGCGCTGCTGGAACGCGACGGCCGGTTCGAGGTGCTGTCGCCGCGGCGGCTGAGCATCGTCTGTTTCCGGTATGTTCCGCCGCAATTCCGCGACGATGAGGCGGCCCTGGACCGTCTGAATCTTGCGCTGATCGACGCAGTGCGCGCGACGGGGCGGGCGTTCCTGTCCTCGACGCGCCTGCGGGAACGGACGGCGATCCGCTTCTGCTTCGTCAACTGGCGGACCACGGCGGCGGATGTGGAAGAAGTGGTGCGACTGCTGGGTGAGCTGGGGGAGCGGTTGGCGAGCCGGGTCGCGTGAGCGCCCGGAGGGTGGTTCAGCGCCTACGGTCGCCAGGTCACGTCGTGGAGGACGTCGCGTTCGTAGATAATCATGGCATCCGTGATTTGGGTGCGGGCCGGCTCCTGCCGGGCCGCGTCGAGAACTTGGATGATGCCCGTCGCGACCTGAACGGCGGCGGAAGCCTGGGGCTGCGTGAGAGGCGGCGTGTCATCGTAGTCCGCCCGGTTCCGCAACCGCCTCAGCGTGTCCAGGTCGCGCCCCACCTGTTCCACGGCGGCCTCACCACTGTTGCTGAGGCGAAATACCAGATACTGATGCGCCCGGTCGGCTCGCGGGACGGTGAAGCGTAGGTCGGAAAGCAAGCGCCTGGCGACGTGGAACACGGCGTAGTAGGCACGGCTGACGGCGGATCGCCATTCGGCCTCGTCGGCGCCCCGGCAAGCCGCGCGGCCAGCGGTAGGAAGTCACGCCAATTCATCGCCAACCCAGCACGAAATATACGGCATGGCGAGACGGACAAACATGAGATAAGCCCGCCGACCAAGTTCGCTGACCGGCCAGCAGCTCCTCGGTTTCCATCCTGCGGACATCCACGTCGATGGCAATGTACTGATGCGTTTCGTCTTCGGCATCCTGCCCAAGCGACACGGTCAGAGTGGATGAGGGGAAGGCTTGCCGCGCCAGGTCGATCACGGTGGTCAGGTAGCGGCTAACGCCCTTCTCCGCGGCGAATGTCTGAATCTCGGGAGACACGGTTGGCAGGGACAAGGCAACCGCCGGAGCAGTCATAAGCGCCTCCAGGAACGGTGGGAAGGGCGCGTGCAGTATAGCGGAACGCATGAAGCCGCGTCTGCGCTGGTCCGGCGGAGCGGCGCGAGCCTGTCCGCGCGGTCCTGGCCATGCAGCAGGAAAAGCCGCAGTCGGTCCTTGACAGCGGCCGACGGCTATGGTTTCTTCAGGGATCGCAATATGCTGACCGGGCTGGTCAGCATACTCCCCCGTTCGGCGGATTCGTATGAACGCAAACGAAGAAGCTGTCATCCGCGCGTTCATCACCCCCGCGCCGGACGCGTTGGCTGGAGTCGTTGGCTTTGGCCAAACGACGTGTCCCGATGCTGGACCGACTCAACCATTGCCGAGATATTGACGAACGGTATGCCACTCCGCTGCCGTCGAACACCAATGTAGTCGCCCTGCTGCGTTCACGAGGCGCTCCGGCGACGTGCTATGTCCTGTCAAGTACTGCTGGCATCGACGGCCGAGAGTTGCCCCTCGACGAAGCTGTTTCAGAAACGGAATTGGGCGGATGGGGAACGATTTTATCCTGCAGTCCGGGACGGTTGGCGTACTACTATGATGAATGCGGTGCGCGGCGAATGCTCCTGGAGCGTGCCGCCCGCTAACCCGCGCTGCCGCCCAGGGGAACGAGCGCAGTCGCACCAATAACCGCGACCCGGAGGGGAGCGCGTCGCCGACGCGCTCCCCTCCGGGTCGCGGTTAAACGGCGGACATTTCACCGCTCAGAACTGATCGAGCCAGAAATGGAAGCCGCGGTAGTGCTTCTGCGGCGTGAGGTACTCGTAGCGCCAGTGCGGCTCGTTGAACGGCGGGTAGGCCATGTAGGCCGGCGGACGCATGTACGGTGCGCCCGTCGGTTCCGGCCATTGCGGACCCTGGCTGGGCCAGTAGTTGGCGGGGAAGTAGTAGTAGGGGTAGTAGAAGAAGCGGTTGAGCGTCGGGTCGATCTGCTGGGCATGGGCCGGCGCGGCCGTCAAGCCCAGGCTCGCCCCGACCAGCACCGCCAGCAGCATCCATCGCAGCCGTGTCATCGTCGCAGCCCTCCTGACGTGGCGGGGCGTCGCGCCCCAAGCCCTCCATCTCCCTTCACTCTACCCGGCGATTCGCGGCCGTGCGGCGACGCGGCGAGGCGCGGCCGATAAAAAAACGGCGGGGGCGCACTGCCTGCACGGCCTGGGCAAAGACTGACGTGCGAGCGGGGTTGCGTAAGCGCCCCGAGTGAGTGAATACTCGGGCGCTTACGCAACCCCGCTCGCCAAAATTGTGAGAAGCGCCGATGGATTCGCATCCGGTCTACGACAACCCGCTCGTCACGCGCTACGCCAGTCGAGAGATGGCCGAGCTATGGGGGCCGCAACGCAAGTTCTCGACCTGGCGCCGTCTCTGGATCGCCCTGGCCGAGGCGGAACAGGAACTCGGCCTGACCGCCGACGACGGCGTCTCGCCGCGCATCAGCGATGGCCAGCTGGCCGAGCTGCGCGCCCACGCCGACGACATCGACTTCGCCCGTGCCGACTTCCACGAGCGCCGGCTGCGCCACGATGTCATGGCCCACATCCACGCCTACGGCGAGGTCGCCCCCGGCGCCCGCGCCGTCCTCCACCTTGGCGCCACCAGCTGCTTTGTAACGGATAACACCGATCTGATATTGATGCGCGAGGGGCTGACGATGCTGCGCGACCGTCTGGTCGGCGTCATCGACGCCCTGGCGCGGTTCGCCGTCCGCTGGCGCGACCTGCCGACGCTCGGCTTCACCCACTTCCAGCCGGCCCAGCTGACCACCGTGGGCAAGCGCGCCTGTCTGTGGTGCTATGATTTCGTCCTCGATTTCCATGAAATCGAGCACCGCCTGGCGACGCTGCGCTTCCGCGGGGCGAAGGGCGCCACCGGCACGCAGGCGAGCTTCCTCACCCTCTTCCACGGCGATCATGACAAGGTGCGCCAGCTGGACGCCCTGGTCGCCCGCAAGATGGGGTTCGACGCCGTTTACCCCGTCACCGGGCAGACCTACCCCCGAAAAGTGGATGCGCAGGTGCTGGACGCCCTGTCGGGCCTCGGCCAGACCGCCCACAAGTTCGGGACCGACCTGCGCCTCCTGGCCCACCGGCAGGAGATCGACGAGCCGTTCGAGGCGGAGCAGGCCGGCTCGTCGGCCATGCCGTACAAGCGCAACCCGATGCGCTGCGAACGCATGTGCGGCCTGGCCCGGTTCCTGGGCGGGTTGGCGGTGAGCGCGGCCCAGACGGCGGCGGTGCAGTGGCTGGAGCGGACGCTGGACGACAGCGTCAACCGGCGGCTGACGTTGCCGCAGGCGTTCCTGACGGCCGACGCCGTGCTGCGGCTGGCGCTGAACATCGGCGGCGGGCTGGTGGTCAACGAGGACGTGATCCGGCGCAACGTGGACCTGACCTTGCCGTATATGGCGACGGAAAACATGATGATGGCGGCAGTTGCGGCGGGTGGCGACCGGCAGGAATTGCACCGAGTCATCCGCGATCACAGCCAGGCGGCGACGGCACGGCTCAAGGCGGGGGCGGCGCAACGACCTGCTCGACCGGCTGCGGGCCGACCCGCTGCTGGCGCGCGTGGATTTCGACGCCGTGCTGGCCGAGGGCCGCTTCGTCGGCCGGGCGCCGCAGCAGGTGGATGAATTCATCACTCAGGAAGTGGAACCGATCCGGCGGCGTCACGGCGGGGCGCTGGGGCAGGGAGCGGAGGTGGAGGTGTGATCTCGGCGGCGAGCGGGGGGCGTCAGCCCCCTGATGAAGCGCAGAATCAGGGGGCTGACGCCCCCCGCTCGCCAAAATCGTGAAACGATCTGTTGAATCCCCGCCGGAATTTTGGCGTTCGCTCCAGACGTAAGCCATACTGGAGAAAGATACGGCACAGTCTGCGCCGCCGAACGCCCTCGCGCGGACGGCAAACTCCACGAGGCGCCATGCGCAATCGGAACACGCCGGGGCCGTCCCCCAAACCTGCGTCGATCTTGCTCCGCCTCGTCCGCGGCGCGGTCCTGCTGCTGCCGGCGGCGATGCTGGCCGTCGGAGCCGCGCGGAGCAGCGGCCCCGCCTTCATCCTCCTCGGACTCGGCGCCCTGTTCCAGTTCCTCGCCTGCGGCCTGGCCTTTTTCAGCCGCCAGGGCTGGCGCGAGCCGGTCGGCCCCGCCGTCATCATGCTCTACGTCATCGCCCTCAGCTGGATGCTCATGGCGTCGGTCGGCGCCGGACGACTGGTTTCTGCATACCTGCGAGGCGGTGCTGCTGGTGGTGCCGTTGGCTTTCTTCGCCGTGCAGTGCCTGCGCGAGTCGGGTGCCCCGACCCTGCGCCGCGCCGCGCCTGGCGGGCCAGCTGTCCCGGCGCGTCGAGTGGCCGGCCGAGCTGGACGCCTGCCGGCTCTTGCCCGAAGTCAAGGCGCTGCGCGAGGCCCTGCACGTGGACGCGGCCCCGGCCCTGGAACTGCTGTCGCACCCGCGGCCGCAGGTGCGCGTGGCCGCCCTGGCGGCGCTCGAGTTCCGTCAGAACTGGCTGCACGGTCAGGCGGAGTTGGTCCTCAACGCGGCCCGGCGGTCGCTCGAGCCGGAGATCCGCGCCGCCGCCGTCTACGCCCTGGCCAACCGCGACGACCGCGAAATCATCGAAGGTCTGTCGGAGTTCCTCTACGACCCGTCGCACGGCGTCCGGCAGGCGGCCACCGAGGCCCTGCTTTGGACCACCGAGCACCGCTGGCCGTGGATCCGCACGGCCGCGCACCGCTGCCTGTCCGACCTCGCCTGTCAGCAGGACGGCGCCCTGCGGCACGAGGGCCGACTGCTGACCGCCGAGGCCGTCAGCGATCTGACCGCCTGGGCCTGCGAGAAGGGCATCCTGGCCGTGCGAGCGGCGCTGACGCTTGGCGTCCATTACGGACAGGTTTTGGCGTCGGGGCGCGATCCGGAACTGGTTGCACAGCTGATCCGCAAGCTGACCGACCCCCACGCCCCGGCCGTGATGCGGCTGGAGCTGGCGCGGCTTCTGGCGCAGCACCGCGAGCTGGACGGCGACGTGATGCGGCGGCTGCTGACTACGTCGGCGCCGGCCCCGGTGCGGCTGCTGGCGGCGGAAGCACTGATGGCGGAGGGGCACTCGCCTGAGGCGGCGGCCGCCCTGCACGAGTTGGCGCGAATGCCTAACCGGGAAATCGCCCTGGCCACGGCCGAGGTGGTGCAGCGCCGGCTCGGCGTGGACCTCGGCCTGCCGCGCGGTCAGCCGCCGCCGCCCATTCACAGCCGCATGGCCGCCGAGGTGGCGCGGCGCGTCCTGGCCTGGGCCTCTCAGCAGGACGGCGACGACCCCGCCGCCGCCGGCGCTCACACGGAGGAACCGGCGTGGCGAGCAGGGCTGTGAGATGAGAACATCGCGTCCCGCCCTCCGGCCCCCCGGCGGGCGGAGTCCGTCTCTTCCTATTCAACTCGTGCGCCGTTGGATGGGCCGTGCGAACGACTTCCGCGATCCTGGATCAATGTCCCGGCTCCGGCTGCGCCATCGGCTTTTCGCCGATTTCGGCCGACAGGTTCTGATCGCCCGTCGCGTTGTACCACTCCAGCGACCGCCGCAGCCCCTCGACGGCCGGCGTGCGCGGCCGCCAGCCCAACTCCGTCCGCGCCCGCTCGGCGCTGTAGCGCGTGGAGCGGCCGACCAGCGAGATGGCGTAGCGCGTGATGTACGGCGAGCGCCGCATGCGGATGAGGTGGGCGATGATCTCGCCGAAAAACGCTCCCCAAAAGGCCATGCGGAAAGGGATGTGGCGCCGCACGCGCGGCCGGCCCAGGGCGTCGGTCAGCACGTCGAGGAAACGGCGCTGGCTGACTTCGCCGTCGCTGCTGAGGTTGTAGGACCGGCCGATCGCTCTGGGGTGGTTGGCCGCGAGGACGGCGCCCTCGGCCACGTCGGCGGCGTAGACGATGTTGAGCAGGTTGTCGCCGCGGCCGATCACCGCCACGCGGCCGGCCTTCAGCGCCTTGAAGACGCGCGGCAGCGAGGTGCGGTCGCGCGGGCCGTAGATCCAGCTCGGCCGCACGATCGTCCAGTCTCCGCGGTAGGCGCGACACAACTCCTCCGCCCGGATCTTGGCCCGGCGGTAGTAATCGCGGAACCAGAGGCGCTGGCCGAGCGGTTCGTCCTCGGTGAACAGGTCGGCCCGTTCGCGCGGATGGCCGTAGACCGCGATCGAGCTGACGTGCAGGAGACGGCCGACGCGAGCGTCGCGGCAGGCGTCGAAAACGCGCTCGGCCGGCTCGATGATCCCTTCGCGGAAAGCGCTCCACGGTCCCCATTCGCCGACGCGAGCGGCGCAATGGTAGACCACGTCGGCGCCTGCCACGGCCCGCCGTATCGAATCGGGATCGGCCAGATCGCCCACGGATAGTTCGACGCCGAGACTGTTCAGAAAGGCGGTGTCACTGGCGGGGCGAACCAGGGCGCGGACTTTCTCGCCGCGCTCGACGAGCTGTTCGGCGATGTGGCTGCCCAGCAACCCGGTGGCCCCGGTGATGACGTTGAGTTTCACGCGCGGAACGGCCTCCGAAGAGAATGATGAACGATGAATGATGAATGATGAACGGTTTGAATTCATCGTTCATCATTCCGTATACCGGCTGACGACCAGCGACACGTTTTGTCCGCCGAAGCCGAAGCTGTTGCTGAGAGCGTGCGCGGCCCGCTTCTCGCGGGCCGTGTTGGGGACGTAATCGAGGTCGCAGTCGGGGTCGGGCGTCTCGTAGTTGATGGTCGGCGGCAGCACGCCCCGCCGCAGCGCCTCAACGCAGGTGATCAACTCCACGACCCCGGCGGCGGCGATCAGATGACCGATCATGCTCTTGCTGCTGCTCACGGGGATCCGATACGCCGCCTCGCCAAAGACTTTTTTGATCGCCGTCGTCTCCGCCCGGTCGTTGACGCGCATGCTGGTGCCGTGGGCGTTGATATAGCCGACGTCCTCCGGGTTGAGCCGGGCGTCGGTCAGGGCGTCGGCCATGCACGCCACGGCGCCGCGGCCTTCGGGATGGTTGTCCGTCATGCGGAAGGCGTCGGCCGTCGAGCCGTAGCCGGTCAACTCGGCGTAGATGCGGGCGCCCGGCGGCGCGCGTGATCCCGCTCCTCCAGGACCAGCATCCCGGCCCCCTCGCCGAGGACGAAGCCGTCGCGGTCGAGATCGAACGGCCGCGACGCCTTTGCCGGCGCCTCGTTGCGCGTGGACAGGGCCGTCAGCAGGTTGAAGCCGGTGACGCCCAGCGGATGGATCATGCTATGCGATCCGCCGGCCAGCATCCGGTCGGCGTCGCCGCAGCGGATCATTTCCAGGGCTTCGCCGATCGCCTGGCTGCCAGCGGCGCAGGCCGTCAGACAGTTGTAGTTCGGCCCCTCCAGGCCGAAACATTCCGCGACGTGGGCCGGCGTCGTGTGCAGCTCCTGCTCGTACTCGACGCCGGCCCGATACTCGTGGAGAGCGAGGGACGGAAAAGCGATCGGGTCGATCCGCCTTTCCTCCGGCCGATAGGCGCGGGCCGTCATCGAGAGCAGGCAATGGAAATCTTGCGTGCCTTCGCCGCAGCCAAGATACACGCCGAAGCGCGTCGGGTCCACGCCCGCCAGGCCGAGCAACCCGGCGTCCTCGAGCGCCTGACGGGCGGCGGCGAGGGCGAAGCGCGTATTGGCGCCGGCCTCGTCCCAGCGGCCTGGGTCGTCGAGATAGCGGCCGAGGTCGAACCCCTTGACCTCCGCGGCGAACCGCGTCGGGAACGTCGAGGCGTCGAAGCGCGTGATCGGCGCGACGCCGCTGCGGCCGGCGACCTGCGCAGCGAACAGCTCGCCCACGCCCAGCCCTACCGGCGTGATGGCGCCCATGCCTGTGATGACGACGCGTCTCATAGGATTCCGTAACATTCTGCTCTCCGTTTAGCCGCGACCCGAAGGGGAGCGCGTGGCCCGACGCGCTCCCCTTCGGGTCGCGGCTAAACGAAGTTATTCATGAACCATTCCTCTGCACACCACCGCCGCGCACTGCCCTCGTTCCGTGAAGCCGAGCTTCAGGAAGCACGGCCGTCGCGCCGGCCGTGGCTCCCGCACCACGTTCACCGGACACTCCGGGTCGAGTTCCTCGTAATTCAACGTCGCCGGCAGCACGCCTTCGGCCGCGGACAGCAGGCTGGCCGCCAACTCGATCGGGCCGGAGGCCGGGCCGGCGTTGCCACAATAGGACTTCGCCGCGAAAACGGGAAGCGACGGGCCGAAAAGCTCCCGCAAGGCGCAGGCCTCAACGGCATCCGCCCGCGCCGTGCTGTAGCCCTGGGCGTTGACGTGGTCCAGGTCGTCGGAGCCTACGCCGGCCTCCGCCAGCGCGTTGCGAACGGCTCGGACGATCCCTGTCCCGGTGAGGCCGCGGTCGAACGCGGCGCCGAAACCGATCACCTCGGCGTAGACGCGGGCGCCGCGGCGGCGAGCGTGTTCCCGCTCCTCCAGCACCAGCACGCCGCCCCCCTCGCCAAGCACCATGCCGTCGCGGCCGCGGTCGAACGGCCGGCACG
The DNA here is from genome assembly GCA_963771935.1 of uncultured Planctomycetaceae bacterium. Classification (GTDB taxonomy): domain Bacteria; phylum Planctomycetota; class Planctomycetia; order Gemmatales; family Gemmataceae; genus UBA4732. The sequence goes on from CAVYVK010000004.1 coordinate 284,870, forward strand.
CCCTTTCGGGGGCGTCGTTCCGGCGCGACAGCGGCGAGAACAGCGCCTGCCGCGACATCGTGATGGGGTTGATCTTGGTGTCGGCCCCGCCGACGAGGAACAGGTCGGCCCGGCCGCGCTGGACGGCCCGGAACGCCTCGCCCAGCGCCAGCAGGCCGCCGACGTCGGTCTGGCTGATCGTGTTGTTGGGGCCTTGCGCGTTGTGCAAGATCGAAACGTGACAGGCCAGCATGTTCGGGACGTGGTTCAGCATCCACATCGGCGGGATAAGCGGGAGGCCGCGCTCGCCCCACTTCTTCAGGTCGATCCGATCCGGCGTTTCGGACAGGCTCGCCTGGGCGGCGGGACCGAGATCCGCCAGGTCGCCGGGTATCGTCCCCGCGCCGAGGACGACGCCGAATCGGGCGGGATCAATCTGCTCCTTATCGACGGCGGCGTCGGCCATCGCCAGGTGGGCGGCGGCGACGGCGAACTGGATGGTGCGCACCATCACGTTGAGGCGTTTGCGGTCTTTCTTTTCCAGATAATCGCGGGCGTCGAAGCCGACGATCTCGCCGCCGAAGCGGACGGGCAGCGCGGAGGCGTCGAAGGAGCGGATGGCGTGAACGCCGCCGCGGCCCTCGCGGAGGCTTTGCCGGAAGGAGGCCGCGTCCAGGCCGATCGGGGCGACGACGCCGACCCCGGTCAGCACCGCGCGACGGCAGGAGGTCATGGCGCCCTCCTTAAAGGATGAGGGATATAAAGAGGAAGGATGAATCGGGGCCTCGCTTTGTTCATCCTTCCGCCCTCATCTCTCATCCGGTGCGCCGGGCGGCGACCGGCGGCATCACCTCCCGCCGCGTGTGGCGGCGGAGGTCGGCCTTGGTCAGGCCCAGCGCCTGGACGACCGGCTCGAAGACCTGATAGTAGTAAATATCCTCATCAAAGATCCGCAATTTTTTTACGTCCTCCGTGCGCTTGCGAGAGTCGGCCAGCAGATGCACCGCCGGCATGGCGAAGGTGTTGACGACGCGCCGCAGCTGCTCCAACGTCCCCTCGCGGTCGTCCTCGAGGTACAGCGCGACGAGCCGGCGGAAGAAGTCGTAGTGGGCGCGCTCGTCAATGGCGACCAGCTTGAGAGCGCGGTCCAGCGCCGCGTCGCCGCCCTCCGCGGCCAGCCGTTCGCGGAGGTTCTGGTAATGCAGCCAGGTCGCTGACTCCTGCACCATCGTGTAGCAGACCATGGCCCGGCCGTTGTCCCAGGGCAGCTGCCATTCGTGCGCGAAGACGGTCGCTTCCAGGTCGGCCATCTGCTCGTCGCTGCGGCTCCGCGACCGCAGCAACCAGTCGCCGAAGGCCATCGAGTGCTTCGACTCCTCGTAGCCCCAGTTGGCCAGCATCCAGGCTCGGCCGCGGTTGGCGCGCACCTGCGGGATCAATTTGCTGAGGTAGTCGGGCAGGTACATCTCGACGGCACAGAACGTTTCCACCACGTCCGCGATCGCCGGGTTCAGCGACGGATTGCACTGGTCCCACGGAATGTCGTCTCGGATGGACCAGCGGCGCTTCTTCTCCGCGCGGTCGAAATAGTCGCGGAAGAGCCGGTAGATTTTCGTCAGCGTTTCCGGACTTTCCGGCTTGTATGCGCTTTCCATGCTCAATTGCCCCAAGGCCGGAATGACATCTCCGAAGGACGCGCGTCGGAGCCGCGACCGTAAGGGAGCGGAGGACGGTGCAGGAAGCTCCTACCGCTCCCTTACGGTCGCGGCTCCGACGCGTCTCCGAGGAGCGCGGCCTTCCTGCCAAGCATATTAAGGCCGTGTTGCTTGGCAAGAAGGAACGGCGACACGGCCGATCCGAGATGCGGGGTTCGCGGCTTTCGTCAAGCGACCTTCCGGAGCGCCGCCGGTGGTTTCGGCACGGCCGCCGCCTTCGCCTCCTGCCGCCGCCATACCAGCAGCGTGAACGCCGGCACCAGGAACGGCCGCACCACGAACGTATCCAGCAGCACGCCGAACGCCAACGCAAAGCCGATCTGCACGAGCGTGTTGAGGCCGGCCAGCATCAGCGTGGCGAACGTGCCCGCCATGATGAGGCCGCACGACGTGATGGCGCCGCCCGTGTGGCGGAGGGCGCGGCGCGTGCCCTCGTCGGCCCCCTGACGCTTCTTCTCCTGAAGCATGCGCGTGATGAGGAGGATGTTATAGTCCTCGCCGACCGCCACCAGGATGATGAACAGGAAGAAAGGCACGCGCCAGTCCACCTCGCCCAGCGGCCGGCCGTGCAGGAAGGTCGCCGCCAGCGTCGTCGCGCCGAGCGTTGCGTAATAGCTGAACAGCACGGTCACGAGCAGATACGCGGCCAGCCACGGCCGGCGGACCAGCACCATCAGGATCAGGAAAACGCCCGCCAGGACCATCGCGTTGATGCGCAGCCGGTCGGACTCGGTGACGTCCGCCAGGTCGCGGGCGCCCACGCTGACGCCGTACGTCTCGGCCCGGACCTTGCCGAAGGCGGCGGCGCTGCCCGGCAAGTCCTGCCGCATTCCCCGCTCGATGAGGCCGAGCGTATCGTTGCTTTTCGGATCGAACGGGTCGGTTTTCAGGACCACGTCGAGCCGCGTGACGTAGCGCGGCGTCGCCGTGGGATGCGCCAGGTACACCTCGCGGGCGCCGTTCTTGATCTGCTCGCCGATGGTGTGTTTGACGTTGTGGAACAGCGACGCCAGGAACCCGCCTTTCCCCTCGTTGGGGTCGGGCGGAGGATCGTCGAGCGGTTCGCCGAGCGGCTGCGTGATGCTCCGCACCTCGGCGACGTTGCTGTGGTCGTCGCCGACGTTCTTGAGATTCAGGATCGCCTGACTGAGATGTCGAATCACCGCCCTCCCCGGCCGCGTGTCCCAGTCCTTCGGCGATTCGAGCAGTACGGTGATCGGCCCGATCTCGCCGGCGTTGAAGTGGCGTCCGACGGCGGCCAGGCCGACGACGCTCTGGCTGGCCGGGGCCAGTTCGCCGGTGGCCCGGTAGGCCGAATGCACCTGGAAACCGAGGATCGCCAGCGGCAGCAGCACCACCACCGACGCGACGAATATCGTCACGGGGCGGGCCGTCACCTGTTGGCTGAGCCAGCCCCACAGGGAGGGCCGCGGTTGGGAGGCGTTCTCCCGTTTGGGCAGGCCGATCGGCCAGAAGACCGCGGGGCCGAGGATGCGGAGCAGGGCCGGAGCCAGGGTGAGCGAGGCGGCCAGCGCGACGGCCAGGCCGATGGCGATGGCCGGGCCGCCTGAACGCATTTTAGCGAACTCGGCGAAGGCCATCAGGCCCAGGCCGCAGATGACCGTGCCGGCGCTGGCGGCCAGCGCCCCGCCGACCGTGGCGACGCTGCGCGCCAGGGCCGCGTCGCCCGGCCGGCCGGCGGCCAACTCCTCGCGGTAGCGGCTGATGAGGAAGAGGCAGTAGTCGGTGCCCGCCCCATACAGCATGACCACGGCGAAGATCTGGCTGGTGTTGACGAGGGTGAACCCCGGAATCAGGGTGCAGAGAGCGAGGCAGCTTCAACGCCACCCAGACGGAGCTGGCGATCGTGACGAGCGGCACCAGGGCCAGCAGCGGCGCGCGGTAGACGCACAGCAGAATGACGACGACCAGGATCACCGTGGCGACCGTGGTGCTGTCGAGGCCGTTGGCGCTGGCCCGGACGAGATCGCGGCCGACGCCGGCGTGTCCGGTGACGTAGAGCTGCGGGGCGTCGGCCCCCGCGGCGGCGAGGCGTTCGCGCACGACCTTCTCGGCCCGATCCACGGCCGCCGCCGTTTGCAGGGCCATGTACGGCGTGGCGAGGCTCACCTGGAGGATGGTGCAGCAGCCGTCCTCGCTGAGAAGGCGTTTGCCGAGGAACGGCTCGCGGTGAGAGACGACGCGGCGGATCTGGAGGGCCGGTTCGCTGTCCTTGAGCTGGTTGAGGTCGGCCGCCATCGCGTCCACGAGATGAAGGTCGGCCTCGGTGAGCGGGGCGTCGGCGCGTTCGACGGCGAAGAGGACATGGCTGGCGAACACGTCCTGGGGAAAGGCTTCTTTCAGGAGCTGGTAGCCGCGGACGCTGGGACAACGGGCCGGGAGGAAACGAATGTCGTCGTCCTGGGTGCCGCGGCCGGAGTCTGGGGCGACGAGGGCGACGCCGACGGCCAGAAGGAGCCAGGCTCCGCAAATCCACCAGGGGCGCGTCGCGGCGAAACGGCCGAGGAACTGGAACATGCCCCACGTCTCCCCTGGAGTGCAAGCCGGAGTGCAGTAGACCGCAGGAGGCCGTCGGAAAAAAGACGGCTTGGTTCGCGCAGCGCTGGAGTACAGCCATCATCGGCCCGTAGCAGGGACAGCCTGCAAGGAAAGACGCGACAACGCCGGAGGGCGAAGCGGCCGCGGCAAGTGGGGCAAGACGGGCGAGCGGCCGGCGTGAGCCGGCTGATCCGGCAGCATCGGCCGGCTCACGCCGGCCGCTCGCCGTGATCCGCTGGGGAGGGTTTTTCCCAAATTGCGACGATTTTTTTCTTGCATTCACCGGCTCGTTTGTTAGATTAATCCTTACACGTCGTCTACACTTCTTCGCCCACGGAGGATAGAGAACCATGCTGACGGACTACATGGTCACCTGTCCGAACCCGCGGTGTCACTGGTCGGGCAGCCTGTTGCCGGAAAAGAACCGCGATGCGTGGCGCAGCGCCCTGCCCGCCACCCAGGTCGTCCTGTTCCAGTGCCCCAAGTGCCGTTGTGAGTGGCGCGCCCATCTGATCGGCGACGAGCTGGTTCGTCATCACGAAGAGCTGGTCGGCGCCTGAGCCAATTCCAAACCCTTTCCTACCAGCCCTGAGCGCCAGCGAGCGGTTCAACGCCGACCCCTCGCTGGCGCTCAGGGCTGGTTTGGAAACCGCCGCGAAACCCTGCGGTTCGCCTGTCGCGCCCGTGCCCCCTCCTGATAGAATGCTCCCACGTCTCACCACGACACCGACAGCGGGAGCGCGGCGTGTCCATCGACGTGGAAGATTACAGCAAGGTCTACGGGACGACGGCCGCGGTTTCGCGACGTCACCTTTTCCGTGGCGCCAGGCGAGATCCTCGGCCTGTGCGGCCCGAACGGGGCGGGCAAGACGACGACGCTACGCGCCCTGTGCGGCATCCTGCGGCCGACCGAGGGGCGGCTGAGCATCGCCGGGCACGACATCGTCCGCGAGCCGATCGCGGCCAAGGCCCAGCTTGCCTACGTCCCCGACGATCCGCATCTGTTCGACCGCCTGACCGTCTGGGAGCATTTCCGCTTCACCGCCGCCGACCTATCGCCTGCACGACTGGCAGGAACTCGCCGAGAAGCTGCTGACGCGCCTGGAGTTGGCCGAGAAGCGCGGCGCCCTGGCGTCGGAGCTGTCGCGCGGCATGCGCCAGAAGACGGCGGTGGGCTGCGCCTGCCTGCACAAGCCGCGGGCGCTGCTGCTGGACGAGCCGTTGACCGGCCTGGACCCGCGCGGCATTCGCACCATGAAGGACCTGATTCGGGAACATGCGGCGGAAGGGGCGGCCGTCATCGTCAGCTCGCACCTGCTGTCGATGGTGGAGGACCTGTGTTCGACGGTGCTGATTCTGCACCTCGGCCGGGTGCTGAGGCACGGCCGGCTGGCCGATCTGCGCGGCGAGGCCTCTGCCGACGGACGGCAGGAGACGCTGGAGGAGCTTTTTTTCCGGCTCACGGAAATGCCGGAGGAGGAGCGGCGGACAGAGGCGCCGGCCGGAATCGTGATGCAGCCGCGGCGGGAGGACGCCCCGTGAACCGCGCCCTGTGGCTGCTGCTGGGCCTGCAACTGCGCGGCTGGGGCCGCAACCTCGTGCGCAGCCTGGGGACCGTGAAGGGCGTGCTGCTGGCCGCGGTGGGACTGGGCGTGTTCCTCTTGTGGTTCAGCAGCCTCATCCTGACGACGCGGAACCCCGGCCTACACGCACGACCAGATCCGCGAATGGGGTCCGGCCGGGCTGCTGTTCTATTGCCTCCTCAACGTCCTTTCCACGCCGGGCGAACGGGCCATCTATTTCTCGCCCGGCGAGGTGAATTTCCTGTTCCCCGGCCCGTTCGGCCGGCGGGAGCTGCTCGGCTACAAGATAACGCTCCGGCTTCGTCTTCAGCCTGCCGACCGCGCTGTTCATGACGTTCGTGTTCCAGATCTACGCCCACTCGTTCCTCGCCGCGTTCGTCGGCCTGCTGCTGACGTACCAGTTCATGCAGCTGTTCGTGACGGCGGTCAACCTGGCCGCGAGCGCCGTTGGCGACCCGGCTGTTCTCGGCCGGCCGGCGGATCGCCGTCCGTGGCGGCCGTCGTGCTCGTCCGCGCGATCGCCTGGCAGGCAGGCTGGACGCAAGGGCAGGGCGGCGTCGGCGGGCTGCTGGGCCAGGCGATCCACACGGACGTCTGGCGGACGGTCTCACGGCCCCTGCGATACTTTTTCGACGCTTTCCTGTCCGAGAACCTGTGGCCGGACCTGGCGTGGAACGCGCTGCTGGCGCTGCGGTGGACCTCGTCCTGCTGGCCGTGGTGTTCGGGCTGGACGCGGAGTACCTGGAAGCGTCGGCGGCGGCCAGCGCCCGGATCTACGCCCGACTTGCAGCGGATGCGGCGCGTCGGGCCGTCGGCGCGCCTCGGCGGCGGCAAGGCGCGCTTCGGTCTGCCGATGTCGCCGTGGTGGGGCGGGGCGGGCCGATCTTCTGGCGGCAACTGACGACGGCGACGCGCGGGGCCGGCCGGCTGCTGACGGCGATGGTGATCTTCGCGCGGCGATGACGGGCATGTGGACCGGCTTGGGCGGCCGGAAACGAGCCGGTAACGCTGCGTGACACTCGTGATCGGCTTCGGCGGCCTCATGATGACGTTCCTGACGACGCTGGCGCCGTTCGACTTCCGCGGCGACGTGGACCAGATGGCGCTGCTTGAAAACGCTGCCGACGCCGGCGTGGCGGCTGGCCCTGGGCGAGGTGCTGGCGCCGGTGCTGATCTTCACGCTGATCCAGTGGGCGCGCTGGCCGCGATGGTCGGCTTCTCCGGCCGAACGCGACCCGCTGCTGTTGGCGGCGCCGCCTTCGCCCCGCTGTACAATTTCGTGCTGTTCGGCATCGAGAATTTGCTGTTCCTGCTGTTCCCGACGCGGGTGATGGTGACGACGCCGGGCGATTTCCAGGCGATGGGCCGCAACGTGTTGGCGCAATTCGGCAAGATGCTGGGCGTCGGCGGCGCCGCGTCTGGCCGCCGTGTTGGCCGGCGTGCGTCGGCTTATTTCTCACGGACGGAACGTCTGGGCGGGGGCGGCGGCGGCCTGGGCGGCGGCGGCGCTGTTCGCGGCGGCGCTCGTCCCGTTGATGGGCATGGGCGTTCCAGCTGTCTATGATGTGGCCCGCGACGCGCCGCCGTAAGCAACGACCATGAGGCGAGCCCGGGCGCGTAAGCGCCCGGAGAGGAAGGAGGACTGCGATCATGGACGACGCTGCATGCCTCCCGCCTGGGTGCGCAAGCGCGACGGCCGGCTGGAACCGTTCGACGCCGACAAGATCAGCCGCGCCCTCTTCGCCGCGTCGGAAGCCCTCGGCCGGCCCGACGCCTTCCTCGCCCGCGAACTGACCGACGGCGTCGTCCATTTCCTGACCGAAGAAGCCGACGACGCACTCCCACGACAAATCAGATCGCCGAACTGGCCGCTAAAGTGGTGCGCGAGCTGGGCCAGCCGGCCCTCGCGGCCGCCTTCGCGGAACATGGCCTGCGGCGCGAGCCGCGACGCGGAAGCCGGCGCCCGCTCGGCCGACGCCCGCGGGCCGCGGCGCCGCTGGACGAGGTGCTGTCGTCCTGCGCCCGCGCCTACACGCTGCAAACCGTGTTCGCCCGCGACCTCGTCGCCGCCCACGCCGACGGCCTGCTGACGCTGACGGGACTGGAAGCGCCGGGCGAACTGGCCGGCTGCGTCCTCGGACCTCCCGGCGAAGACGGGTTGCTCGCCGCCGTGGAAAAGGCGCGGCGGTTCGCCGGCGGCTTCCTGGTTTTGGACGGTCCGGAATATCTTCCATTCTTCCGCGGGCCGGGACGGCGAACAGCGAATCGCCGAACCTTCGCGCGAGAACTATCCGCTCGCCCTTCGGCTGACGCGGCCTGCGGGCGGTGGTCAACCTGAACGGCGCCGCCCCGCCGTCGTGGGCCGGCGACCTGGCCGAGGGGCCGCTGTTCTCCGGCCGGCCGACGCCGCCCGCGCCCGACCATCTCGCCCTTCTCGCCGACGGGTTGCTGGCGGACATTCTGCGCCCCCGACGACGACGGCCGAGCGGTGCGCATCGACTGGCATCTTGTCCGAACGCGACTTCCGGCCCGAAGCCGCCGAGCGCCTGACGGCCATGGCGCGGCTGGTCCTGGACGGGGCGGCGATCGGCTTTCGTCTTCGATCGCCCGCGCCGGCCCGCGCCGCTGGCGGAGGGCGTGGACCGGCGACATCCGGCGTCGTTGCTGACGGTCGGCCTCCACCTGCCGCGCCTGGCCGAGCAGCCCGGCGTGGACGGCGATCCGTCGCGGTTCCTCAAGAAGCTGGGCAGCCTGGCCCGCCTCGCCCTCAGCGCCGCCGTGCAGAAACGCGAGTTCCTGACGGCGGCGCGGCGGCCGCACCGCCTCGGCGCCCCGCCGGTGACAGGCGGCTTTCTGCTCGACCGGGCGCGGCTGGTCGCGGCGCCGGTCGGCCTGGACGAGGTGGTGCGGAGGTTTATGGGCGGCGGGCTTTGCTCCGGCGGGGCGGCCCTGGATTTCGGCAAACAGATCGTGCAGACGCTGCACGACGTGCTGCGGCAGGACGGCGGACGGTCTCGCCTGGCGACCTGCCTGGACGGCCCGGACGGCTTCCGGTTCGGACGGCGATGGCGCGGCCGTCGGGCAGGCGGCGGGTCTGACGCGCCTGGGACGCCGTCGGCGCCGGTGAAGCACCAGCTGCGGGCGGCCGGGGCGCTTCACGCCGTCGCCGAGGGCGGCACGGCGGCCCTGTTCCTGCCGCAAGATCCGCGGCCGACGGCGGAGGCGGTCGCCGATGCGCTGCGGATGGCGTGGAAGCAACCCGACGTGAGCCGCTTCTGCGCTTCACGGCCGCCCCTGCGCCAACCGCATGACGAACTCGGCGTGTTCCGGCGTGTTCAATCCCTGGGTAAGAACCTTGAACACCTGCGCCATGTCGCCGGCGAGAGCGCCGCAGGGTCCAGCCACAGCCCCGGGAAGACGGCCGAACGGAGCACGCCGTCGGCGTCTGGCGGAACGACGTGAAACCGACCGTCCCTCAGGCGATGCCAGCGCACCTCCCGTTCCCGCACGAGGACGGCAAGGTATTCGCGCACGCCGGCCTCTTGGTAGAGGTCGAACTTCTCGTGCAGGTCGTGGGCCGTGCTCGACAGACAAATCTCGGCCAGGAATTCGGGCGCGCCTTGCGGATAGGGGCCGGCGGTCTCGGACTGGCCGCCGTGTTCCGGGAGGAGGCGAAGGTAAACGTCCGGCTGGGGCGAGTCCTCGCGCATCAGCCAGGTGCCGTTGCTGCCGCACCTCACAGCCGGGCGTGAACGCCGCGTAGTGGCCGAGCCAGGCCGCCGACGCGGCTAGTCGCGAAACGCCATGATCCGCGGCTCAACGGAGACGGCATGTAGACGATCCTCCCAATCAGCTCGGCGAACTTCACCTTGGGCATGGCCTCCCAGCGCCGCAGGAACTCGTCGCGCGTCAGCTGTCGCCGGCGACCAGCGGCGGGACTTCTTGCTCGACCGTGGACATGATATTCGCCCTCCCGTGTCATCCTCTCCCATCATACCTCGTCGGGCCACGCGGAAAATCCCGGCTCACACCGGCGACCGCTCCAGCATCAGATACGGCGACTCCTCCATGCCCAGTCCTCGGTACGTCCGCTGCGCCGCCGTGGTTGTCGCGCTCCACGTACAGCCGGATGTCCCACCACCCCGCCGTCGCGGCGGCCGAGGTCCACCACGTGCTGGTACAGCGACCGGAACACGCCGCGCCGCCGGTCCTCAGCGCGGACGTAAACGCTCTGAATCCACCAAAACCAGCCGTTCCGCCAGTCGCTCCACTCGAAGGTGATCTGCAGCTGGCCCAGCACGGCCCCGCCTTCGACGGCGAGGTAATACGGCCCCTTGCGTTCCGGGTCGGCCAGCGCCGCCGCCACGCCGGCCGTCAGCACGGCCAGGTCGAGCGCTTTGCCTTCGCTCTCCTCGGCGAGGCGGCGGTTGTATTCCACGATGGTCGGGGCGTCGGCCGGCCCCGGCCTGGCGGATCGTCCAGGGCATGGTTGCCTCGGGGAAGAAACCTCGTATGACTACACCATTCCACGGCGTCCTGAACGGGACATCCGGCAATGGATCTTACGAAGTACATCCGCGACATTCCCGATTTTCCCAAGCCGGGCATCCTGTTCAAGGACATCACGCCGCTGCTGGCCGACCCGGACGCCTTCCAGGACGCCATCGACCGCATGACCGAGCACTACCGCGAACTGCCGGTGGACGCCGTGGCCGCCGTCGAGGCGCGCGGCTTCCTGTTCGCCGCCCCGCTGGCCCTGATGCTGCACAAGCCGCTGGTGCCGCTGCGCAAGCCGGGCAAGCTGCCCTTCCACACGCACTCGTTCACGCTACGACCTGGAGTACGGCAGCGCCGAGCTGCACGTCCACACCGACGCCGTGGCGAACGGCGCCCGCGTGCTGCTGGTGGACGACCTGCTGGCGACCGGCGGCACGATGAAGGCCGGCTGCCAGCTGGTCGAGAAGGCCGGCGGCAAGGTGGTCGGCTGCGCCTTCCTGGTCGAGTTGAGCGTTCCTCGGCGGCCGGGCGAAACTGCAAGCCGCACGAGGTCTTCAGCTTGATCCGGTATTGAAAAGGAATTCACCGCGGAGAACGCAGAGCAGAGAAGACAAAGACGACTCCATAAGAAAGTGCCTCGGAATTACTGTCTTCCTCTGTGCTCTCTGCGTCTCTGCGGTGAAATGCTTGAGCAGAGACCGACCATGACCATCGATTTCGACAAGGCGGGCGGCCTGGTCCCGGCCATCGCCCAGGACGCCGACACCGGCGCGGTCCTGATGCTGGCCTGGATGAACCGCGAAGCCTACGAGGAGACGCTGCGCACGCGCCGGGCCGTCTACTTCAGCCGCAGCCGCAACCGGCTCTGGCGCAAGGGCGAGGAGAGCGGCAACGTGCAGGAGGTCCGCGAAATCTTCGTCGATTGCGACGCCGACACGATCCTGCTCAAGGTCCACCAGATCGGCGGCGCGGCCTGCCACGAGGGCTACCCGAGCTGCTTCTTCCGCCGCGTCGAGCCGGACGGGCTGAAGGTCGTCGCCGAGCGGGTTTTCGATCCGCAAGCGGTGTACAAGAAATGAACGACGGCCCCATCCTCAAGCTCGGCATCCCCGCCGGCAGCCTGCAGGAGGCGACCGGCGATCTGTTCCGCAAGGCCGGCTACAAGATCACCTTCGCCAGCCGCAGCTATTATCCCGCCATCGACGATCCGGAGATCCAGTGCACGCTCATCCGCGCCCAGGAGATGCCGCGCTACGTGCAGGACGGCTCGCTCGACTGCGGCCTGACCGGCTACGACTGGATCCTGGAGAACGACGCCGAGGTGAAGGAGGTGGCCGAGCTGGTCTTCAGCAAGGTGAGCCGCCGGCCGGTCCGCTGGGTGCTGGCCGTGCCGAACGATTCGCCGATCCAGTCGCGTCAAGGACCTGCAAGGCAAGCGCATCGCCACCGAGGTCGTCAGCCTGACGCGGCGCTGGCTGGCCCAGCACGGCGTCGACGGCCCACGTCGAGTTCAGCTGGGGCGCCACCGAGGTCAAGCCGCCGCGCCTGGCCGACGCCATCGTCGAGGTGACCGAGACGGGCAGTTCGCTTGCGGGCCAACAACCTGCGCATCGTCGCCGAGCTGCTGCAGAGCACAACGCGCTTCATCGCCAACCACGCGGCCTACGCCGACCCGTGGAAGCGGCAGAAGATCGACGACCTGGTGCTGATGCTGCAAGGGGCGATGGCCGCCGAGGGCAAGGTCGGCCTGATGATGAACGTCCGCCAAGGCCGACCTGCCGGCGGTCCTGGCCATCCTGCCGGCCCTGCAGAAGCCGACGATTTCCTCGCTTGTCCGACCCGGAATGGGTGGCCGTGAACACGATCATCGACGAGAACATCGTCCGCCACATCGTGCCGCAGCTCAAGCAGGCGGGGGCGCGCGGCATCGTCGAGTATCCGCTGAACAAGATCATCGACTGAGATTCTGCTCCGGGAGGGCGGTTCCGTCAGAGCCGCGACCGTGAGGGAGCGGTTTTCTCCAACACCGCTCCCTCACGGTCGCGGCTCTGAACAGCCCCTTCCGGAACAGATTCCGAGTCCAGTCGTTTCACGACCGGGCCCCGAAATACAGCCCGATGAGGCCCGACAGAATGGCCTGGGCGTAGTCCACCGAGATTTGCGACCCGGCAGGCATTTTCCAGTTAATCAGGTGCAATAGGGCGACGACGACCAAGCCGACCAGCGCCAGCATCGCCACCCACGCCTCCAGATCCTGGTACGGCGCCGGCGGCGGGTTGCCCCAAATCGAATGGACCAAGCCGGAGATCAGCATCCCGGCGAAGTATGCAACCAGCACCACGACGATCTCGAGCAGCAACGACCACAGGACGTCCTTGTCCGCCGGCCCAGCTCGAAATCGGCGTGATTGTAGAGGAGGAACGCGCACAGGCCGATGTAGCCGATCGCCAGGACGAACCGAATCGATCCGCCCGGCAGGCCCAGCGGCGGGGCCGTGCTGACCGTCCGGCCGATCGTCTTGCCGTGGGCGGTGAAGAAATGGGCCAGCATGAGCACCATCAGAACCTGCAACGAGAGCAGGACCGTCGGCAGGCGCTTCTCGGCCTCGCCCACCGTCTCGCCGTGGGGGTGGATCAGGGCGACGGCCCAGAGCATCCCCAGCACGCCCAGCGCCAGGAGGGCGCGGACGCTCCCGGCCGGCAAGCCCAGGGCGTGACGGCGCATTATCGGAGCGGGTGCGGGAGCATACACAGGCGGAACCTGGGACATCGTCGGCCTCCGGGAGAAACGTGGGCAAGTCGTGCTGCCATTGTGCGGAACGGACGAACCGGGAGCAAGGCCCGTGCTGAAGCACGGGCCTACAGGCCGAAGCCCGGTGAACCGGGCTGAAATCTCCAGCAGCCCCGTTTTACGGGGCTTTTGCCTGTAGCCCCGCCGTTGACGGCGGGGCGGCCCTTGACGAGCCGCGAGAACCCCTTATGATAATTCTTTCCCCATGAGGCTTCCTTTAGAGATGAAGTCGTGATGACTACATTTATGGCGAAGGCGAACCAGGTGGAGCAGCGCTGGTTCGTGATCGACGCGACCGATCGGGTGGTCGGCCGGCTGGCGGTTCAGATCGCCACCATCCTGCGCGGCAAGCACCGCCCCGTCTACACGCCGCACATCGACACCGGCGAGTTCGTCATCGTCGTCAACGCCTCGAAGATGCGTTTCACCGGCACGAAGCTGCAAACCAAGACGTATCATTGGTACACGCGCTATCCCGGCGGCCAGAAGACGGCGACCGCCCGCGACTGGATGCAGACGCACCCCGAGCGCATTCTGGAAGCGGCGGTGCGGCGCATGGTGCCGCGCACCAAGCTCGGCCGGCAGCAGATGACCAAACTCAAGATTTTCGGCGGCCCCACGCACAACCACCAGGCGCAGCGGCCGCAAGAATTCAAACCGGCGTCCTGACCAGGGAGAGACAGACCGTGGCCGAATCGAAAGCCAAGTCCACCACGCAGTATCTCGGCACCGGCCGGCGCAAGACCTCCGTGGCCCGCGTCCGCCTTGCCGAGGGGACCGGCCAGATCCGCATCAACGGCCGGCCGCTGGACGACTTCTTCACCGAACAGAAAGACCGCAACGCCGTGGTCGGCCCGCTGGAAGTCACCGAGATGCGCGGCCGGCTCGATCTGACGGCCACCGTGAACGGCGGCGGCATCACCGGACAGGCCGGGGCCGTCTGTCAAGGCGCGGCCCGAGCGCTCAAGACGATGTTCGGCCCCGCCTCCGCCGGCCCGGAAGCCGACGGCGAATCCAACGAGAGCGCGATGGCCAAGAAGCTGCGCGACTCCGGCTATCTCACCCGCGACGGCCGGATGAAAGAACGCAAGAAGTACGGCCGCAAGGGCGCCCGCAAGAGCTTCCAGTTCTCGAAACGCTGACCGCCGGCCCGACCAAAACGAGGCAGGTTGAAAACCTGCCCCACGAGACGCGCGTCTCGTGGGGCAGGTTTTCAACCTGCCTTTTCCGACCGTTCACTTCACGACGAGCATCGCGGTCTGGGGGATCGGCTCCTTCGGGGCCGGCGCCAGGAATGCTCGCCAGCTGTCCGAGGAGATCGTCGTCCTTCGGTTCGTTCAGCTTGCTCTCGAAGTCCTCGTAGACCACCGCCACCGCCCGATCCTTCCCGGCCAGCGCCAGGGCGTCGTCGAGATCGCCGATGCTCTGCACCTCGTGGCCGCCGACCCGCAGGATCACTTCTCCCGTGTGGAGGCCGGCCGCTTCGGCAACCGAACCGGGTTCCACATCCGTGATCAGCACGCCCGTGGGGATGTCCAGCGCCCGCGACTCCAGAAGGTTCACCGTCCGCGTCTCGATTCCCAGATCGCCGCGAGCGACGCCGCCCTCGTGGATCATCGCCGCAACGAACGGCGCCACGGTTCGGCTGGAGCGAGCCAGGTACATGCCCTGCGTCTGAGAATTATCCGGATCGGCGAGGGTGTAGGTGTTGACGCCGACCACCTCGCCGGCCATGTTCAGCAGCGGCTCGCCGGAGTTGCCGTGATTGACGGCCGCGTCCGTCTGGATCAGGTCGCCGGCCTCGATGCTGGGCGCGGAGTAGGTGCGGTCCAGGGCGCTGACGACGCCCTTGGTGACGCTCGGCTGGCCCGGCAGGCTGAGGGCGAAGCCGATGGCGACCACGTCCTCGCCGACCTCGATGCTCTCCGGCCGGGCGAACTTCAGCGGCTTCAGAAGGCCAGGCGGGATCTGCACCACAGCCAGGTCCGCCTTCGCGTCGTAGCCGACCACCGGCGGGTTGACCAGATAGCAACGGCCGTTGTGGACGACCACCTGGGCGTAGGCGTCCTTCTCCGCCTTGTTGCGGAACGAGGCCGGATGCGGGTTGAAGTCCTTTGGCAGTTCCACCGTCATCCTTGGCGTCCCCTTGAACGGTGCGTCGCCGGGGTGGACCACATGGTTGTTGGTGACGACGTGCCCGGCGTCGTCGATCACGAATCCCGTGCCGGTGGCGATCCCATAGCCTTCGACTTCCTTGGTTTCGGCGTCCGGACCGATGCCTGTCGTGACGGTTTCGGTCGTGGCGCCTTCCACGTCGATGCGGACGATGCTGCGGTCAGCCAGGCGGGCCAGCTCCGGAGTGGTCAGGACTTGTGCGGTGTGAGCGTTTTCCGCGCGGGCGCCTGCCCCGAGAGCGACAACCAGCACACCGGTGGAAACAAGGCGAAAGATGCGCTTCATGGGAGGATCCTCAATGACGCCTGAACGGCCCCTCTATTGAGGAAATGCCGTTTTGCCGGCGAAGCCGGCCGAAACCTTCCGGGAACCGAAAGGCGCCAGATTCACCGTTATTACGGCGTTGGGGAGCAATCGTGACAGAGGAATGAGGTCGGAGAGTGGAGGGAAGAAAAGCGGCCCTGAGCGGCAAATCCTGACCGCTCGACGGAGAGCGTGCTCCCATTGTTCCGCCGGCAGGGTCGTTGACTGCCAAAATGACGGCGGCCCGCGACCATCCCATAAGGATGTGCCCCTCTTTTGACGCATCTGCAAGGCCTGATAAGTTCGGCACGCTATCTGCACAAGGGATAGAAGAGAGATAGGGCGAAGGCGAAGCGGCCGCGTTCTATCGGAACCCGATCACCGGAACTTGGCTGTGCAGATACAGCCAGTACGAAAAGAGGCTCATCATGTTCAGTCAAGGCTTTTCGCTGCCCAAGGTGGTCCTTGGCGCGATCGTCGCCCTCACGTTAACGGCCGCTCCAGGCCTTGCGGCTGGTCATGGGGGCGGCGGTCATGGCGGGGGCCATGGCGGGGGCGGTTATCACGGCGGCGGTGGTTATCACGGCGGCGGCGGCGGTTACCACGGTGGTGGGTATCGTGGCGGCTATGGCGGCTACCGGGGCGGCTACGGCCGCGGCTACTATGGTGGGTACGGACTAGGCTATGGCCTCGCTGGGTTTGGTCTGGGCTATGGTCTCGGCCTATCCTCGGGCTACAACAACCCTTACTACGACAACTCGTACTACGACAACTACTACACGCCTCCGGTCGCGGACTACTCGCCCTCCACCTACTATGTGACGCCGCCCGCGACGACCGTCGTCGTCCCGGACGCGGCCACGTCCGACTACAGTCCGCCCCCGGCGGATGACAGCGCCCATGTCACGGTGTGGGTGCCCGCGCCGGACGCGCAGGTCTTCTTCAACGGCAGTCCCACCCAGCAGACGGGGACGGAGCGGGAGTTCGTCTCGCCGCCGCTGACGCCGGGCCGCACGTACCACTACACGATTGAAGCGCGGTGGGACGATGGCGGACGGATGGTCAATCAGTCGCGCACCGTGGAGGTCACCGCCGGACAGGCGACGACCGTGGACTTGGGGCGGTAATCATCTTCCCGGATGGCAGCCCCCCGCCGTCCGGTTCGGCCCCCGGCGACGCTCTGTCGTCGGGGGCTTCTTCGTTGGAGTCCCTTCACATCACGCGGTCATGCGCCCACGGGTGGCGCTTGCCAGCGCCGAACTCCTTGTACTCCGCGTCGATTTCATTGTGGATCGTTTCCGGGTTGAAGGCTGTATTGAGATTGAGCAGCAGCGGCACGACATCGGCGTCGAGGTAGCCGACGCCGCGCACCTCGAAATAGTCGTGGTTGACGTCGATGACGTGCAGGCGATCTTTCCAGACGCGCACCCAGCGCAACATCCGCAGCTCGTTGCGGGTGCGCTTCAGGAACTCCAGGGCGGCGGCGAGGCCGCCTGGGGTGTAGTCGTGGGTGGCGCGGGGTGCGGTCATCATCGATTGCCAGGACCAGTCCGAAGCGCAAGCAAGGGAACTTCCTCGCTTGCGCTTCGGGCTGATGTGGAAACCACTCTCACCGGATTCCAGCCAGTTCCTGCAACAGGTGCCAGTTTTCCAGCCGATCCTGCTTGGCGTGCAGCAGCGTCTCCGACGGGTTGCCGTCCTTGTCGAAGTGCTTGGAGAAACGGCCCTCGCTGCGGGCGAAGTCGATGAACGTCACTTCTTCCTTCGTCTTGGGGTTGACGAACCAGTCGTCCTTCACCGCCGGGTTGCCCTGCAGCGACAGCCGCTCCTTGACCTTGTCGCCCTTGCGCGGGATCGTAGATCAGGAGCGGGAAGGCCCGGCGTGTCCACCGCCAGCCGGGCCTGCTCGCCGGCCATGTTGTCGGCGACGCCGTGCTCCGGCTGGCAGGTCGTGTAGCAGACGACGACCGCCGGGCCGTCGAACTCCAGCGCGCCCAGCACCGCCTTGTAAAAGTGGTTGACGTGGGCGCAGGTCGTCTGGGCCACGTAAGGTCCGCGGGTGCATCATGGCGATCTGG
This sequence comes from uncultured Planctomycetaceae bacterium, assembly GCA_963771935.1. Classification (GTDB taxonomy): domain Bacteria; phylum Planctomycetota; class Planctomycetia; order Gemmatales; family Gemmataceae; genus UBA4732. The sequence goes on from CAVYVK010000004.1 coordinate 302,549, forward strand.
GCGATCTCCTTGCGCCGCTCCTGCTTGCCGGCCACCGCCTTGCCGTGCACGCGACATCTTGGTGTTCTGGCCGGTGAAGCTCGCCGTCGAGGCCTGGCCGCCGGTGTTGGAGTAGACCTGCGTGTCGAGCACGAACACCTTGATGTTCATGCCGCTGGCCAGCAGGCGCGACAGCGCCTGGAAGCCGATGTCGAACATGGCCCCGTCGCCGCCGATGCACCAGATCGGCTTGTCCTGCCAGCCCATCTGGTCCCAGCGCATCCGCACGCCGATCGCGTCGGCCGGGGCGTTCTCGAACAGCGAGTTGGTCCACGGCACCAGGTACGGATTGTACGGATAGGTCGAGGTGTACACCGTGTTGCAGCCGGTCGCGGCGACGAGGCCCCACTGGTCGCCGTACTTCGAGCCGGTGGCGGCAGCACATCATCCGCAGCGCCGTGCCCTCGCCGCAGCCGGCGCAGGAGCCGGCCCCGCCGACGTAGATGTGCGTCTGCTCCTTGAGCATCATGTCGATGAGCAGGTTGTCGTTGATGTACTTGTCGTTGCACGGGCCGATGTTCTTGAAGTAGCGGTGGCTCTTGCGCGACCGTGGTCATCACGTCGTCGGTCTTCGCGATCATCTTGAGGGCGTCGTCGTCGCAGACCGTGACGCACTCGGCGCAGCCCTTGCACTTCGACGGGTCGATGATGATCTGGAACATGCCGCCGACGCCCTGCTTCTTCTTGCCGGCGTCGTAGTACTTCTTGGTCTTCGACCACTGCGCGGCGTACATCGCCCGATCGGCCTCGGGGATGGTCTTGAGCTTCTCCTCCAGCTCGGTCTCGGACAGCACCTTGCCGAGGATGGCGGTGTCGGGGCACTCGGTCACGCAATCCATGCAGCCGGTGCAGTTCTCGGTGATGTATTCGGGGATTTCCGGGGAGATGTTGCTGAAGTCGCGCAGCGTGGCGGTGCCGGCCGGGATCAGCGAGCGGGCCAGTGGTGAGGTCGGCGGGCAGGTCGCTTTCGCCCCAGCCTTCCTCGTAGCCGCGGATGATGCGCTCGTTGAAGTCGATCACGTCGAGCACCGGCAGGCTGACCAGCTTGTAGCCGCTGTCGACGAGGGTGCCGTAGGAGTTGTTGTTGAACGGGTCGCTGCTCGTTGGCCTCGTTCATCGAGGGCTTGGCGGTGCCGTTCGGTGCGATCATGGAGCAGACTCCTGGATGTTAAGGTTCAGCTTGCGGCGGATCGGGATGTACGAGGTCGCACGGGATGCTGATCGGGTCATGAAGGCTCGCCCGACGGCCTTTCAGTTGACGCCGTGAATCATGCTGCACGCGCGGGATCTCCTTCATCTCGCTGTAGCCGCGCTTGACGCAGGTCAGGTTGTCCTGGACCACGCGGTCGCCGCGCTTGCCGAAGTACTTGCGCAGCGCCTTCTCGACGCCGGCGTAGACCTGCTCGTCGGTCATGTCGCTCTCGCTGGGCGTACGGCGTCAGCCGCAGGAACGCGCCCAGCAGCACGATGCCCTGCATGCGCATCTGCAGGTCGGCCTCCGACGCCACCTCGCGGGCGATCTTGACCATGTCGCAGTAGTAGACGCGGATCTTGCTGTCGCGGATGATCTTCTGCACGTGCGCCGGGATGCGCTTCCACACCTCCGCCGGCTCGGCGTGCGGCGACTGCATGAAGATCGACGCCGTCCGGCTGCAGGCCGTCCAGCGTGAGCGGGCTGAGGATCGCCGTCGGTCGTTGATGCACAGCAGGTCCACGTGCTCCAGCTCGCTGTGCATGTATGATGTGCGAGTCGGCGATCGTCAGGTAATACGTCGTCGGCAGGCCCTTCTTCTCGGAGCCGTACTTGGGATAGGCCTGCACGTCCTTGCCGAAGACGTTGCCGGCGATGGTGGCGATGATCTTGTTGGTCGTGACCGAGCCGAAGCCGCCGACCGAGTGGCCGCGCATCGAGAAGCCGCCGTTCGGCCGCAGGTCGGGGTCTTCGGCCGCGCTTCAGGGCCAGCGGGTGGTCGATGCCGACGCAGAAGAAATCCTGGCCGTCGCGGCTTCATCATGTTGTGGAAGGCGGCGATGATGTCGCCGGGCCGCACGTCGCGGCTGCCCAGGCCGGCCGCGGCGCTGTAGATCCGCGGCATGCGGTCGATCTTCGTCCTGGCCGTTCTGGCCGGTCACGGCGTCGCAGAACGCCGCCTTGATCTCGCGCGTCAGGTGGTTGCCGGTCGTCGACAGCGGATCGTCCATGCGCTCGAAGACGGTGAACGCCTTGCAGTCCTTCAGCGCCTCGACGATCTGCCGGGCCGGGAACGGCCGGAAGACGAACACCGTCAGGCACGCCGGCCTTGATGCCCTTGCTTGCGCAGGTAGTCGACCGTCGCCTTGGCCGTCTCCATGTAGCAGCCCATGCCGACGAGGATGTACTCGGCGTCCTCGCAGCGGTAGGCCTCGACGAAGCCGTACTGGCGGCCGGTCTTGCGGCGCGAACACCTCGAACGCCTCTTCCAGGGCCGGCTCGACGCGGTCGTAGTACCAGCGCTGGGCGATCTTGCCCTTCATGTACGAGTCCTGGTTCTGGACCACGCCGGACATCATCGGGTTGGCCGGGTCCATCAGGTTGACCAGCTTCTCCTTCGGATCGCCGATGTACTCCTTCATGAACTCCGGCTCGGGCAGGCGGACCGTCTCGACGGTGTGCGTGGTGAGGAAGCCGTCCTGGACGTTGAAGAACGGCGTCTGCGTGGCCTCGGCGGCGCGGCGGGCGATGAGGCAGAAGTCGCCGGCCTCCTGGGCGTTGCGGGCGAAGATCATGCCCCAGCCGACGTCGGCCACCGACATCACGTCGTCGTGGCCGGCGTGGACGTTGAGCCCCTGGCTGGTCAGGGCGCGGGCGCCGATGTTCATCACGCACCGGCAGGCGCTTGCCGGAGATGGTGTAAAGCACCTCCTTCATCAGCACGAGGCCCTGGCCGGAGGTGAAGTTGGTGACGCGGCCGCCGGCGACGGCGAAGCCCTCGCAGACGGTGGCGGCGGAGTGCTCGCTTTCCGGCTCGAAGAACACGAGCGGATCGCCCCAGAGGTTCTTGCCGCCGTTCATGACGGCGGCGTTGAAGCCGCCGCCCATCGTGGTCGAGCTGGTGATCGGGTAGGCGCCGGCCGCCTGGGCCGACGTGGATTTCGACGTGGACGACGGCCTCGGCGCCGTCGCAGGTGGTGGGGATGCCGGGGTATTCGTACTTGGTTTCCGTCGCTTCACGAACCGGTATCCGGCGTTCGCGCCGGTGGTTGCTCGAGGACGCTGCTCATTTCGGCGTACCTTTCCGGCCGCGCCGTCCGGCGTGCGCGGGCCTCTTCGACCAGGAGGAGAGAGCGAACACGGATGCTGCGTCCGCCGGGTCGTCCGGCGCGGACGCAGGGCAGGATCGGTCTGGATTGCGTTGGATTGTATTGTATCCCATCGGGCCGCCGCCGCAAAGAGTTTCCGCGCCGGTAGCGTCTCCGTTGGTCGTATGAGTCCCATAGGACTTATAGGGCCCATAGGACTTATTCGACCAACGGAGACGCTGCCCACACGCCGGCGCTCAGGCCCGGAGCGCCGGAACACCAGCGAGAGATATTTGGGGTCGTCCGGGTCAGGAAATCGCGCCAGCCGTTGCGTGGTCCCCGGCTCGGTGGGGCACCAGCGCAGCTGTTCACCGTCTAGGTCGTAGACGCACAGCGCCACGCGGCCACGGTGCTTGCCCGGCCCCTCGTCGATGCGCATGTCCATGGCCCGCGGCGCCCGGCTGGGGTCGAGCCAGAACGCCCCCATGTACACTTCGCCGCCCTTGTAGCGGAACGTGAAAAGCCGGCCAGCCACCAGCAATTCCGCCTCGCGCCGGCCGGCCACGGAAACCCACGTCCCTTGCAGCCGTTGCAAATCGGTTTGCAGGGCCGTTTCCGCCTCCGCGATGTGCGGAAGAACATGCGTCGCCATTCTGAATGCCTCCGCGTCGGCGGCCGCCCGCGGGCGATCCGCCCCAGGAGAGTCGGCTCCGACCGGTGCGCCCGGCCGGATCGGTGCTTCGGTCTTCGACGATCGTTTTATTGCAGCTCCGGGCGGCGAGCCGCGCCGGAACCATCGGATTATCCCCTGTCGCTCCGTCGGCCGCAAGAAGGTACTTCGTTTTTTTTTCGTCGCTAGCCACGATGGGACGCCGGCGCTCCTCTTGCCGTACGCCCGCCGGGGGGAGAAGATGTCCTCTTCCGAGCAACCCGCCCCATCCAAGGAGCGATTCGATGTCCACGCCGAACACGAGAAAGACCAAACGCAAGCGCCGCCGCATCCGCAACAAGCGGCTGCGCCACCTAAAGCGGACCCGCAAGGGCTGGAAAATCCACTAAACCGCGCCCCGACAAGGCCCACCACGATGACGACTTCACGAATCAGCCGCCGAACCGCTCTGAAGCGCCTGGCGGCGGTCGGGCTGGCCGCCCCGTTCGCCTATCGCGCCTCCGCCGGCGCCGCTCCGAGCGAGACGGTTCGCCACGCCAGTTTCGGGGCCAACGGCCAGGCCTTTTCCGACATCAAGGCGCTGACCGCCGGCAAGCACCTCCAGCTGGTCGCGGTGGCCGAGGTGGACCTCGCCCGCGCCGGCGCCGTCAAGAAGCTGTTCCCCGACGTGACGGTCTACCAGGACTGGCGCGTGCTGCTCGACAAGGAGAAAAACCTCGACTCGGTCAACGTCACCTTGCCGGACCACATGCACGCCCCCATCACCATGCGGGCGATGCAGCAGGGGCTGGCCGTCTACACCCAGAAGCCGCTGACGCAGACGATTTACGAGACCCGTCAACTCACCAAAGCGGCCAAGGACAAAAAGCTCGTCACTCAGATGGGCATCCAGATCCATTCCTACGCGGCCCACAAGCTGGTGGTGGCGCTGGTGCAGGCCGGGGCGATCGGCAAGGTGAAGGAAGTCCACAGCTGGAGCGGCAAGGGCTGGGGCGACAAGAACCCGCGTCCCGACCGCAGCGACCCGATCCCGCCGGACTTCAACTGGGACGACTGGATCGGTGTGGCGAGCTACCGGCCGTTCATCAAGGGATATTACCACCCCGCGGAGTGGCGGAAGCGTCTCGACTTCGGCTCCGGCACGTTCGGCGACATGGGCTGTCACATCCTCGACCCGGTGTTCGGATCGCTGGCGCTGACGGCGCCGACTTCGGTGCGTTCGGAGGCGGAAGGTCCGAACGCCGACAGCTGGCCGCTGGAGGCGCAGGTGCAGTTCGAGTTCCCCGGCACGAAGCACACGGCCGAAACCCTCACGCTGAACTGGTATCACGGCGGCCGCCGTCCGCCGGAAGAAGTGGCGAAGCAGATCGGCGACCGAAAGCTGAGCGATCAGGGATCGATCTACCTCGGCACGGACGGGGTCCTCTATTCGCCGTACATCGCCGACCCGATTCTGCTGCCGGCCGACAAGTTCAAGGATTATAAGGTCCCGAAAGTGGAAGGCGACGACCACTACCTGCAGTTCGTCGAGGCGGTGCGCGGCAACGGCCAGACGTCGGCGCCGTTCGAGTATTCCGGCCCGCTCACGGAGGTGGTGCTGCTGGGCTGCCTGGCCACGCGCTTCCCGAAGCAGACGCTGCAATGGAACGCGGCGGACCTGACGATCCCGAACTCGAAGGAGGCGAGCGCGTTCGTCCGCAAGCAGTACCGCAAGGGGTGGGAGGTGGAGGGGTTGTAAACGCGGCCGGCCAGGCGAGCGGCGCGGCGTCAGCCCGTCAGTGAAACCACACTGACGGGCTGACGCCGCGCCGCTCGTCTTGCGCCCGCGACTCACAGCCGGCGGTCGGCGGCGCGATCGATGTTTGGGGAGGACGACAGCAGTTGTGCCGAAGCGAACGGCTCCCGGCGCTGCTTTTGGCATAGTAATGAGCGGTAAGTGCTGGACATGCGACCACTTCGCCGGCATAATACCAACTTCAGGTGCGATGGGCAGCCGCCGACAAGTCTTTTGAGGCTGCTTTGCTCCGTCGAAATCCTTTGAGGGTCTCAAGCGTATAATGAAGCATGAAGACTACACGCTGGATGACCAAATCGCCGCTGCGGCTGGCGGAAACCGCCCTGGCCGCGGCCCGGCAGGCGCTGCCGGCCTACTCCTGCAAGCACGCCCGCAAGGTCTACACCCAGCACCAGCTCTTCGCCCTGCTCGTGCTGCGCGAGTTCCTCAAACAGGACTACCGCGGCCTGGAACAACTCCTCAAGGACTGGTCCGACCTGCGCCAGGCCTGGGATTGACCCAGGTCCCCGATCACTCCACCCTCCAGAAGGCCGCCGGACGCCTCCTGGAAAAAAAGGGGTCGATGCCCTCCTCAGCCAAACCGTCCGCGCGGCGCAGGATCGCGGCCTGATCCCGCCCAAGCCGAGGGCCGCCATTGACGCCACCGGCTACGAGAGCCGGCACTGCAGCCGCTACTTCGTCTGGCGGCAGGGCAAGCGTCGCCGCCGCCTGTCCTGGCCCAAGCTGACTGCGGTGCTGGAGACGGCCAGCCATCTGTTCCTGTCGGCCCACGTCAGCAAGGGCCCCAGCCAGGACTCGCCGCAGTTTAAGCCCACGGCCCGCGCCGCGGGCGGGCGCTGCGCGTTGGACACGCTGTTGGGCGACAGCGGCTACGACGCCGAACATAATCACGCCTACGGCCGGGAGCGGCTGAGGATCCGCTCCACGGTGTTCCCCTTGAACCGCCGCAACGCCGGCCGGCGTCAGCCCAAGACGAAATACCGCCGCCAGATGAAGAAACGCTTCCGCCGGCGGCCGCGGCGGAGCCGTTACCGGCGCGTGTACGGCCAGCGCTGGCAGATCGAGAGCGGCTTCTCGCGGCAGAAGCGGCTACTCGGGTCGGCGCCTGCGCCCGCCGGTGGCCCAGCCAGAAGAAAGAGATCCTCCTGCGGGTGTTGACGCACAACCTTATGCTCCTTGCCGGCTCGCCCTAGGATTTCGACAGAGCAAGGCTGCTTGGAAACAGGAAAGGTGGGCAGGGCCGGATGCGAACTGCACAGCGGAGCCTGTTCGATCAAGACGCAACCGAACCTGAAGAGGGGTCATCCGCGGGGTTGTGCCGCCTCCTTGGGGCTGTTCCGGGGCCGAACTGGCCGGATCGCTTCGGCGCGTCCATGAACGCCTGGGCCAAGTCAGCAATCAAAACTCCAATTCGGACCCTTTCTCTCTTTTCCGGTGCGGGCGGACTGGACATCGCCTTCCATGACGCCGGTTTTCAGATCGAATCGGCCGTTGAAATCGAAGAGCGGTTTGCCGCCACCCTCCGGGCGAACGCCGTGCGGGGCGGCTACCTGGAAGGGACCGAAGTTCTCTGCCAGGACATACGCGACTTCCATCCCCCGGCGGGCCGGAAGCTCGACTTCATCCTGGGCGGTCCTCCCTGCCAATCGTTTTCCGCCGCCGGTCGCAGGGCGGCGGGCGTCCAAGGGACCCAGGACGAGCGGGGGACGTTGTTCCAGGAATTCGTTCAATCACATGTTTGGCCAAAACACGGACATGGGTCGAGTCGAACCTCAGTCCACGCACATCGGGGCGGGGCATAGATGTACGAGACAATCCGGCAAGCCATCGAGTCAGCCGCTGTTCATGGTCAGAAGATGGCGATGTTCCATTATCAAGTCCTCGCCAACGCCGCGGAACTGCGATCGGCTGATTCCGATGAGTTTTGTCGTGCCGTGGGCGTGCCGGCGAGCTACGCAGCGGAATTCCGAAAGATGCTGGGGCTGGCGCGGCTGATGCGAGAGCGAGGCGTGTGGCTGGCGTAACATCCACGGGAGTCAGTGCGGGGCAGAACTCAAAATCTATTCCAAAAGTAATCGAATCACGGCTGACACAGCCGTGATTGCCCCCTTCGGGAACAGATTCTTGCATGTTTCCCACGTTCAACACAGGAAATCACTGGTTTGCAACGATGAGCGACGAACGACCCAGGCTTGAAGTGTACCTGACCCATTCGGTCCTGTTCCCGCGCGAGAAGTCGCCCGAATCCTTCGTGGAGGGCAGTCCTAGCCCAGAGGCCAAGGCAAGGCTCCAAAGGATCAAGGAGCGGCTAGAAGCCGGCTACCTTACGAACCTGATTCAGGCGTGCCTGAATCCCACGTCGGTAGCAGAGCCGGTTGAGCCACAACAAGCGGAACTGCTGTCGAGGTTGGTTGACTCGGTGACGAGCGAAGCCGGTCGCGCCCTCATCGGTCTTACCGTCCTCCAGTTGTGCGTGAAGACCATCGCGCCCGAGCAAAGCGTTCGACTGCACAAGGGCGGCGCCGGAAGCAACTACTCCTGGACCGAGGGTATCCCCATGCGGGTTCTCGACAGGAACTACATCACCCCCATCCTCCGGCGTTTCAATTTGCTGAAACTGAACGCCAACGGGTTCTTGATGACCCGCGCCCTTGCAAAGAACTGTCCTTACAGCCCGCTCTACAAGGCGGCTATCCTTAGCGCGCACCCCGAGTGGCTGGAGCTTGTGGATCTCATCGAGGCAGGCGCAGTCAGGCCGGAGCCGGCCCTTCGTCATCTGGTCGGCTTGTTGTTCAACCGCTCGGACAAATTCAAGCGGTCGGCCGAAGCGGCGATGAAAGCGGTTCGGGCCTGCCTGCGCAAGCTCAAGACGTTGGAGGACGCCATTCGCTTCATTCGCATATATGTTGACACATCGCTGTACTCGGCTCGGGTGTTCGAGATCGCTCTGCACGCCCTTTTTCAGGTGCTGGCCAAGCAGAAAGTCTTCGGCGGCGTTCTGAAGCCCTTGTCTCAGATGCGGTCGGCGAACAAGAAACACGGCAACATCGGCGATATCGAGATCGTCCAGAAGGCTGGCGGTTTGGAGATCCTCGAAGCGTGGGACGCCAAGTACGGCAAACCGTACTTGCGGGAGGAACTGGACGAGGTCAACGAAAAGCTGGAAGATCACTCGGAGACGGACGAGGTCGGGTTCGTCGTGGATTCCGAGCCGAACCTGAAGGATGAGATCCGCGAGCGCATCGCCGAGGTCGAAGATGCTCATAAGGTCAAGATCTACATCCAGAGCTTCGAGGAATGGGTGAGGCCCAGGTGCGCCGTGCGGCTGGTGCCAACGCGACCGAACTGGCCAAGCACTGGGTCCTTGCCTTCTCTGAATCCCTCTGCCAGATGCGCCGCGACCTCGCCCCCATCAATGAGCCTGCGGACGCCTGGGTCACGGCATTGACCGAACATGCCAATCGGTGGCAAAAGTAGCCCGCGAGGGACACGTTATGCAGCGCGTGCTGCGAGAGATGCTGGCGGCCGGCAAGTTCGAGAGCGTGTCCCCGAAGCGGACCAAGCACATGCGTTCGATCCGCTCCAAGGGCAATCGAAGCACCGAGAGGCGGCTGCGAGCCTACCTGATTCAAGCGAAGCTTCGGGGCTGGACGATCCACCCGAAAGACATCCCAGGCACGCCGGAGTTCGTGTTCCGCGCCGAGCAGGTGGCCGTCTTCACCGACGGCTGTTTCTGGCACGGTTGTCCGCGGTGCGGCAAATCACCCAAGGCGAATTCCTCGTACTGGTCAAAGAAAATCCAGCTTAACGTCGAAAGGGACCGGAAGGACGCGGCGGCCATAGCCGCGATGGGCTTCCGTGTGGTGCGGCTATGGGAACATGAGATCAAGCAGTCGCCGACCGCCTGCGTTGGCCGGATCGTAGGCATGTTGAGTGAGCAGAGAGGGAAGGGCTAATCCGGACAGCCTTGCATCCGTTTCCAGGCGCTCCCCGCAGGCGGGAAAGGACGCAACTCGCCCGTCACACGTCCAGCTCCTCCGCCACCGCCCCGACGACGCCAGTGGGGCTGGGTTCATCCTCAACTGCGACATCAAATATCGGATGATGAAGAGCGAGGGCGACGACGAGACGTAGGCTCCGCCGGCGCCGAGGTCCAGGGTCAGGCTGAGCGAACTCAGACCGCCGTGTACCGCGTCAGCCCCGCCACGCGGTCGAAGTCGGCGTCCTCGCTGGCCAGGTTGGTCAGGCCATGCTGGCGCATGACGGCGACAATCAGAGCGTCGCCCGTGAGGAGTTCGTACTGCTGGCTCAAGAGCGTAGCCGCCTCTACCGCGGGATGCGTGACCGGGAGCACCTGGACGCCAAGGAGCGGAATGCGCGCGATCGCTTGATGGTAGACGCTCAACTGGGGGATCTCGACATGGTGTTTCCGCAGCCGGGCCGCAATCCCAGCCAGAGGCCAGCCATGCCGGTTGATCGCCTCGAGGGTCATCAGACGGTGGGCCACGTCGGCCAGCGCATGGGCGGAAGTGAAACCGGTGAGGTCGCGCAACTCGATCCGTTTGATGAGTTGGGTGCAGGCCGGCTCGTACGTCGCGTCGTTGCTGAAGTGGTAAATGAGCGTGTTTGCATCGAGAAAGGCCGCGGCGCCCGACGGGATTTGGACGAACGTCATGGCGACTCCAGAAGGCCGTATTCGTCGTCCTCGGCGATGCGCCGGAGGACTTCGGGGTCGCCGGTCCATTGGAGCATCCCGGCCGTCCGCTCCGCCCAGGACCGTTCCGGCTCGACGGTGATGCGGACTTTCTCGTGTTCCTTCAGCGGCAGCGGCCGCACTGGCTTGAGGACGCCGTTCTCGTAGATCGCTTCGACGGTCAGAGGCATGGTGGACCCTCCCTTTGCACCCATTGTAGCCGACGCCACGGTGCCCGCAAAAGAACGGAGTACACTCTCCACCGTCACACGTCCAGCTCCTCCGCCACCGCCCGCCCCGACGACTCCAGGATGAACTTGGCCCGGAAGGCCGGGTCCTTGCCCAGCAGCTCGCCGAAGCAGCGATCCGCCTCCAGCAGCGATTCGATTTCCACCCGCAACAGCGTGCGCCGCCGCGGGTCGAGCGTCGTCTCCTTCAGCACCGGCGGGTCCATCTCGCCCAGGCCCTTGAAGCGCGAGATCTCCGGCTTGGCGTTGGCTCCGCAGACCGGCCAGGATCTCCTCCTTGTGGGCGTCGTCGCGCGCCCAGTAGCGTCTCCTTGCCGACGTCGATCGGTACAGCGGCGGCTGGGCGATGTAGAGCGTGGCCCTTGCGGATCAGCTCCGGCATGTGGCGGAAGAAGAACGCCAGCAGCAGCGTCGTGATGTGATGGCCGTCGGCGTCGGCGTCCATCAGCAGGATGATCTTGCCGTAACGCAGGCCGCTCAGGTCGAACTTGTCGCCGGCGCCGGTGCCGATCGCCGACACCAGATCGTTCAGCTCCGCGTTGGCCAGCACCTTGCCGAGGGCCAGCCCCTCGGAGTTGAGGATCTTGCCGCGCAGCGGCAGCACGGCCTGCGTCCGGTTGTTGCGGCCCTGCTTGGCCGAGCCGCCGGCCGAGTCGCCCTCGACGATGAACAGCTCCGATCTCGTCCAGGTCGGTCGATTTGCAGTCGGCCAGCTTGCCGGGCAGGTTGAGCCGCCGCTGCGTGGCCGACTTGCGCTTGACCTCGCTGGCCGCCTCGCGCGACGCCAGCCGGGCCCGGGCCGCCAGCACGATCCGGCCGACGATCTGGTCGGCGGCCGTCTTGTTGGCGTTGAGCCACGACTTCCAGCGCCGGCCGCACGAAGCCGTCGACCGACGCCGTCATCTCCGGGTTGTTCAGCCGCTCCTTCGTCTGGCCCTGGAACATGCGGCTCGCGCACGAACACCGACAGGATGCCGACCAATGCCCTCGCGGATGTCCTCGGCCGTGATGGTCAGGCCCTTGGTCTTGACCTCGTGCGTGTCCATGAAGTTGCGGATCGCCTTGACGATGCCGGTCTTGAAGCCGTTCTCGTGCGTGCCGCCCGACGAGGTGCGGATGCCGTTGACGTAGGAGCGGATCGCCTCGTCGGTGGACTCGGTCCACTGCAGGGCGACCTCCATCTTGTCGCCGTTCCGGCCGCACCAGGTGGAACGGCCGTCTCGGTGACTGTCGCCTTCTGGCCCTCCGTGATCAAGCCGCTCCAGAAACTCCGGAATGCCGCCGGGATGCGTCAGAGTCGACGATCTCTTTGGTCACCTCGTTCTTGAAGGTGATCTTCAGACCGCTGTGGATGTACGACATGTCCTCCAGGTGCGTGCTGATCAGGTGCGGGTCGAACTGCGTGGTCTTGAAGATGTCGGGGTCCGGCTCGAAGTAGATGGTGGTGCCGTGGCCGCGGAAGGGGCCGAGCTTCTCCAGCTCGCTCGGCCGGCTTGCCGCGCTTGAAGGTCTGCTGCCACTCGAAGCCGTCGCGGCGAATCGTGGCGATCAGCTTGCGCGACAGGGCGTTGACGACCGAGGAGCCGACGCCGTGCAGGCCGCCGGAGTGGATGTAGCTGTCGCCGTCGCCGAACTTGCCGCCGGAGTGCAGCGTGGTCAGGATCAGCTCCAGCCCGGCTTCTTGTGCTTGGGGTGCATGTCCACGGGAATGCCGCGGCCGTTGTCGGCGACGGTGACGGCGTCGCCGTTCTTGTGCAGCGTGACGGTGATGGCGTCGGCGTGGCCGTTGAGGTACTCGTCCACGGAGTTATCGACGATCTCCCAGACGAGATGGTGCAGTCCCTTGGCGTCCACGCCGCCGATGTACATGGACGGGCGCTTGCGGACGGCCTCCAGGCCTTCGAGGACCTGGATGGACTCCGCGGCGGTGTATTTGCTGGAGGGGGAAAGGGTACTCATGCGATTTCTCTTCGACTCAACGGATCAGGCAAAACCGTCATTGAGGGCGTGCTAGGCCGTAAGGCCGACACGGCGCGCCCGTGGGGTCTGTCGGCCTTACCCTCACGGGCATCATCCGGCGCTGTGCGGCAAAGCGTTCCAAGGCACTGCCGAGGCTTCGCTGAAGCTCGGCCCCGGCCACACCCGCCCAAACCGATTCATCAGACACAGCCTAATCTTGACAGCCCAAGCTACGCCGCCGGGCGGCGATTTCAGCGTTTTCACGTTCCCAATCGGCGACGGCCGCCTTCCAGTCCGCGAGGTTCCCGAATTTGACCGCCGTGTCGATGCCGAGGTTCTCGAGGAGCATGCCCAGCACGGTACACCGCTCCAGCTCGCTGGCGAAAATTCCACCCACGAACTCGATCTTTTCCGGGGTCTGCTCCATGCGGCGCCGCGATTCCTCCCTTGTCCAGCGACGCCCTTGGCGGCGAATGTCCCATCGTTCCTGCGTCATGAAGAGCCTCCTGAGCGTGTGGCCCGGGCTGAGTCCTCGAAGCCCCGGCGGCGGCCCTCGACGGAATGCCGGGGCTTCGAGGACTCAGCCCGGGCCACACACCGCTCATAGCTTCAAGAGCAACCGCAACTTCGTTTCTACCTCGCCTTGCGTCGTGGCGGATACCTTGCCCAGGTATCGCAACAGATTCGAGTCATGAACCGTGATGAGCTTATGCAAGCGCAGCAAGGACCGCACCTTTAGGCCCGTCCCACGGTATTCCGGCAGAGCGGGATCAAGTACCAGATCCGTCGGTAAGAGGACGCCGGGGATCACGGTCGTGATGTAGGCGACCAATATCTCCGGAATGCTCCCGTTCGCCCCGTCAGCACGAGCGCCGGACGGACCTTCGTACCCAGAACCCTTCCCCCGAACGGGAACGAAGTCAGATGGATTTCACCGGGGCTCATCTTCCGGCTTCCCATCTTCGAGGGTGTAGATGTCTTCCCTGGGATCGCTCCACTCGGCGGCCCAGAGGTGGGACGCCGCCTCTTGCCACCACCCCTCCTCTTCTTCCGTGTCCGTGGGCAACGCCAAAACGATCTTGACCGGCCCCGGCTTCACGTCCGCAGGCACTTCCACGGACAGCCGATGTTGTTCATCCACGTTCGCAATCAATTCGATGGTCTTCATTTCTTTCTCCTCACTCGAACAGTCCCTTCTGCTCCCCGTTCTTGCCGTCCCCGTTGCGCTCCGCCGACCGCTCCTTCGGCTTCTCGCGCCCCTCCATCTGGTCCCAGTCCACCAGCTCGATCGGCGGCGGCACGACGCGCACGAAGCTGGTCCGCTTCACCGCCTCGAAGCCCTTGCCGCCGCGGCCGGCCATCTCGCGGCTGCCGTAGAACTCCATCTGTTTGCCGCCGCTCGTCTCCATCACCAGGGCGTCGGTCTGATTGCGTACTACGGCGCCGCCCAGGCACAAGATCATCCTTGCCTAGCTTGATGCCGATGACGCCCTTGCCTACTCCGGAGAGAATGTTGATCTCCTCCAGCGCGAAGTGCAGCACGTGCCCATCCGCCGACGCCAAAAAGAGACTCCGCTGCTCCGATTTCAGCACCGTCGCCAGCACGACCTTGTCGCCCTCCTCCAGCCGCACGTAACGCCGGCCGACCTTCGTGGACGCCGTGCGGAACGGCGCCAGCGGCGTCCGCAGCGCGTAGCCGTGCGCCGTGACCACGAGCAGGTACGGCCCCGCCGGCTCGCCGTTGGACGGCGCCGTCGTCGGCCGGCGTGAAGCGCTCGTCCGTCGTGGACAGCGGCGATGATCTTCACCTGATCGGCCAGCCGGAAGAACTTCGTGATCGGCTCGCCGTAGCCGGAGCTGGCCGGCATCTCGTTGATGCGCATCGTGTAGGCGGTGCCGTCGTCGGCGAAGAAGACCACGTGGTCCAGCGTGCTGGCCGGCACCACCGCGATCACCTCGTCGCCCTCGCGCACCCGCGTCCCCTCCACCGACGCCAGCCGGCCCACGCGCTTGATCCAGCCGTCGCGCGTCAGCACCACGTTGGTGTTCTCGCGGACGATGTACGCCTCCGGGTCGAACTCGACGGCGTCCTCCGACGAACCCAGCTTCGTCCGCCGACGGTCGCCGTACTTCTCGCCCACCTCCGCCAGCTCCGCCTTGACCACGCCCCACAGCTTCTTCTCCGACGCCAGAATCGCCTCGATCCGCCGCGCCTCCGCCTTCTTCTCCTTCAGCTCGTCGAGGATTTTCTGGATCTCCATCTGCGCGATCTTGTAGAGCTGCGCGTCCAGCACCGCCGTCGCCTGCTCCTCGTCGAGGCCGAACGCCTTTTGCAGCTTCTCCGAGGCGTCGGCCTTGCCGGAGCTTTCGCGGATCAGCTTGATCGCCTTATCCAGGGCGTTGAAGATGATGCGGAAGCCTTCGAGGATGTGGATGCGCCGCCGCAGCTGCTCCAGCTCGAACTCGAAACGGCGCCGCACCGTCGCCAGGCGGAAATCGAGGAAATAGCGCAGCATCTCCTTCAGACTCAGCCGGCTGGCCCGCGGCGTGCGCTCCGTGCCGTCGGCATCGTAGACGGGCACCAGGCAGGTCAGGTTGACCGAGAAGTTCTCCTGCAAGGCCGTGTGCTTGTAGAGGTAGGCCATGACCAGGTTCGGGTCGGCGCCCGGCTTGATCTCCAGGACCGTGCGGATGCCTTCCTTCTCGTTCATCTCGTTGGTGACGTTGAGCAGTTGCGGCAGCTTGCGTTCGTTGATGAGGTCGCCGATGTCGGACTCCAGCTTGCCCTTGTCCACGCCGTAGGGGATGGAGGTGACGACGATCTGCTGCTTCTTCCCCGCCTCCTCCATCTTCCATTCGCCCTGAACCTTGATGCTGCCGCTCCCCTCCTCGTAAATCTTGCGGAGCGTGGCGCGGTCGGTGATGATCCTGCCGCCGAGTGGGAAGTCCGGCCCCTTCATCTTCTCCAGCAGCTGGGCGATCGTCGCTTCGGGGTTGTCGATCAGCAGCACCGCCGCTCGCACCACTTCGCCGAGGTTGTGCGGCGGGATGTTCGTCGCCATGCCGACCGCGATGCCGGAGGCGCCGTTGACCAGCAGGTTCGGAAACTGGGCCGGCAGCACGACCGGCTCTTCGCCCTTGTTTTCGTAGTTGGGCCGCATCGGCACGGTGCGCTGGCGCAGCTCCGACATGAGCCGTTCGGAAACCGACGTCAGCTTGGCCTCGGTGTAGCGCTGGTGAGCGGGCGTGTCGCCGTCCACGGAGCCGAAGTTGCCCTGGCCCTGGACCAGCGGGGCGCGCATCATCCAATCCTGCGCCAGCCGCACCAGAGCGTCGTAGGCGGCGATGTCGCCGTGCGGATGGTAGTTGCCGATCACGTCGCCGACGATCTTGCGCACTTGCGCGTCCGGCCGTCGAAGGTCAGGTGCAGGTCGTGATACATCGTGTACAGGATGCGCCGCTGCACCGGCTTGAGGCCGTCGCGCACATCGGGCAGGGCGCGCGATGTGATCACGGAGATGGCGTAGGTTAAATAGCGATGCTCCGTCTCTTCCTGGAGCGATATGTTCTGAATGGTTTCGGCCATGTCGGCCCGCCTCCGCCAACGGACGAGTTCCTTAGGAATTTGAAATTGTAGCAGTCTGCGGCCCGGATTCCCAGGTCAGTTCTCCATCGATGCTACTAACGTAAAACGCTTCTCAGAAATGGCTTGCGACGGAATCGAAGGATGAAGTGGTTCGTGTATATGCACAGAAGAACACTGGGCGAGCGGCCGGCGTGAGCCGGCTGATTCAGCGCGCACTCGGCGACAACGCACGGAATCAGCCGGCTCACGCCGGCCGCTCGCCGGCATTATTTTGTGGCCGGCGCCGGGTACGCTTTGAGGATGTCCTTGAGTTCCTTGTCGTAATCCGCAGGGGCCGCCTCGAAGCCGGTGATGCGGTTCATTTTGAGCAGCGGCTGGGCGGCAGGGTTGTCCTTGGCCCGCAGCAGTCCGTCGCGGAACGTCTCCAGCTGCTTCTGGCTCAGGGCGCCGGGCTGGTAGGCGATCACCGCGCAGGGGAACGATTCCGACTGGTCGAGGACCTTCAGCCGCGCCCCCCGACCCGGCTTGTTCTTCCGGTAGGCGTCGAAGGCCACCTCATCGACGACGGCGGCCTGGACGTTGTCGTCCACCACGTCGTCGAGAGCGTCGTCCACGTCGGCGGATTTGCTGACCTGGGCGAAGTAGGTTTCGGGGACGGCGCCGGCCGGGCAGCAGCGGCGCTCCAGGAACAGCAGGCAATGCTCGCGGCTCATGCGCGGCAGGGCCACCACCTTGCCCCTGAGGTTGGCCGGGGCGGCGATCTTGCCGTCGATCCGCACGACCAGCAGGCGCGGAGATACGGATGCTCGTTGACCGCGATGATCAACGGCTTGAGCGTCGGGTAACGCTGTTGGACCCAGGCGAACTCCACGCCGTGGAAGACGCCGAGTTGGAGGTCGTTGTCCTTGAGCTGACAGGCCAGGCGGTCGGCGTCGCCGGATGGAATCAGGTCGCCGCTGAGGCCGGTCTGCCCTTCCATCAGGGCCTTCATCGGGCGCAGCCCCCATTCGATCAACGACTCCGGCACGTCCCGAAACAAGGTCTTCACGAGGCCGATGCGAACCGGCGGGGCGTCGGCCGTCTCGGCCGGAACCATCCCGACGGCCAGAACCAGGCCGGCCGCCGCGACCGCACCCCCTTTGAGCCACGTCAATGACGTCATGAGCCGCTTGCTCCTGTGTCGGCCGCGTCCGCGTAGCGGCGCAGGTTCCGGGAGGCGGCGACGACATAACGGGACGGCGCCGCAAAATCTAGACCATTCGAGGGCGCGATGCTTCAACTTGTTTAGCGCTTCGGTTTGTCCGGGATGGGGGCGGCTTCGATAGGGGGACAGAAGCCCCCGGCGGTCAGGCGCTCCAGATTGGCCAGGACGACCAGGCGGCGGAAGCGCGCTTCGACGGCTTCGATGCGCACCTGTGTCGCCTTTTGCCGGGCGTTGAGGACGTCGTCCACGGTGGGATAGCCGGCCTTTTGCGGGTCGAACTTGGCGGCCAGGTCGCGGGTGTAGTCGTCGAAGCCCTTGGACGCCTCGCCGAGCTTCTTCGCCTCGGTGTCGTATTGCGCCCAGCGCAGGTAGGCGTCCTCGGCCTCCAGGGCGACCAGGTTGCGCGCCTTCTCGGCGACGGCCGCGGAACGGGCGTGGTACGCCTCGGCCTCGTCCTGGCGCTCGTGCCTGGAGCCGACAAGGTTCGTGGGCATGTCCGGCCCGATGGGACCGGGCCGGTAAACCGGGTCGAACTCGGACGCCGGGAGAACTTTGGCGTGGATGTCTCCGCCGGAAGCGAAGGTCCGCGCCGACGGCAGCCGCAGTCGTCCCTGGGCGTCCACTTCCAAGCAGAAGACCCGCTCGGCGAGGGCCGATTCGATCACCTCGCCGCGACGCTCGACGGCCAGCTGAATGACCTGATCCTTGTCGGGAACCGCATCGCACTCCGGCAGGCGCTGGTCGGCCAGCTCGATCCGGCAGCCCGGCCCGATGTTCATCGCCTCGCGCAGGGCGGCGATGGCCCGCTCATAGCCCTGGTCGGCCTCCGCCCGGCGGCCGATTACCAGCGACTGATACGCCCCCACCAGCTCCTGGTGCTTTTCGGTGACGTCCTTGCGCAGCCCGTTCTTGACGATGTCGTTGACGAGGTCGCGGAAGTCGTTCAACCCGCGGGGGCTTTCGAGGATGTCCTTGGCGTTGAGCTGCTGTTCACGGGCGTAGAGGGCGGCGAGGTAGCAGTACGTCGCGCTGTAGCGGGCGTCCCACTCGGCGGCGTCCACTTCGGCCTGGGCGATGGAGACGCCGAGCGCGGCCTGCTGGCGGCGCACCGGCAGGTCGCGCGAAATCAAGGCGGCGACGCCACGAATGTTTTGCACGGCGTCGGCCTTGAGCTGGGCGGCGGCGAGGGAGTCGCGGGCGGCGGCGACGGCCGGCTGATGCTCGACGGCGTATTCGCGGCAGGCGGCGAGGTCGAAGACCTGCGGTGCGGCCGGGACCGGCGCGGCGAGGGGAACCGCCAGCGGCGGGGGCGGCTCCTGGGCCGGCGCCTGGGGGACGATCGAGAGCAAGACCGGGGCGGCGAGGCCGCTCAGGAGGCGGGCGCGTCGCTGCCAGACCGAACGGGAGTCACGCATGGGGGTCCATCCAGGGGGCGGTGGGGGTCGTGGAGAAGGCGACGGCAGGCCGTCCGACCGGGGCCGGCGAGCTGTCGCGCCGGCGGTTCCGGTGATTTGCATCGGCCGGGGCGAGATGAAATCTGCAAGGTCGTCGGCCAATTCGGCGCGGGGGCGGCGCTGCGGCGAGAAGGTGGTGTCGGCTGGGCAAGATAGGGGAGGGTGGGTGCCAAAGCGAGCGACGCCCCGCCGTTATTATTCCGGAACAAAGTGCTGCGCCGACTTGGACGGACCCGACTTGATTTGTTTCGCAGCTTGCGAAACAATAGGGAGAAGATGCGTCCACGGATCGCTTCGGATGAGGCGTGCCATGAAGAACGTCGTCTCGAAGGCGCGGCTTCGGGCGTTCTGGGAACAGCACCGCGACGCCCAGAAGGAGCTGGAGGCCTGGTTCAAGATCGTGCGCAAGGCCCGGTGGACGGACCTGGCGGACGTGCGGGCATCCTTCCCGAGCGCTGACAAGGTCGGCAGTTGTCTTATCTTCAACATCTGCCACAACAAGTATCGATTAATAGTGTGGGCCAACAGGCGCATGACGTGGCTCTTCGTGAAGCACATCCTGACTCACAAGGACTACGACAAGGATCTGTGGAAGAAGGACTGCACCGGCTGAAGTAAGAGGAGGCCTTTCTGTGGCGACCAAAACGACAAATCCCTTCGTGCGGGTCGAAGGGAAGTTGATCCCGAAGGCGTATCTGCGGCTCGTGGGACGGTTCCTGCTGCGGCCCATCGACAACGACCAGGAACTGGCGGAAGCCACGGCTCTGGCCGAGGAATTGTGCGATCGAACGGATCTGCTCCCGGAGGAGGAGCAGTACCTCGACGTGCTGAGCGACCTGATCGAGGCCTATGAAGACAAAATCTGCCCGATCCGCGACGTGAGCGCCGCCGAGATGCTCCGGTTCCTGATCGACCAGCGCGGCGTCACCCAGCAAACCGTCTCGAAAGAAACCGGGATCGCCAACTCGACCATAACCGCCTTGCTCAAGGGCGGCCGGGAAATGACGCGGAAGCACATCGTGACGTTCGCCCGTTACTTCGGCGTCGAACCGGGAGTGTTCCTGCCGGGGAATTAGATGGAACGGCCGACCGCGACCTGCTCCTGACGGCGGAGTCGTGGGCCGACCTGCTGGCGACGCCGTGACGCGGGCGACCGGGGCGGTTCGATCGACCGGCGGCTGCTACGATCCTTCAAGTCCGCTTCCATCGTAGATTCAGCCTTCGTCGGACTTCTTGAGGCCGGCTACGAAGCTCGCGATGGCCTGCGTTTGCTCGGCCGTGATTCGTGCGAATGTCTGTGTCACCTCGGCGACCAGCGGATCGCGGTCTACGTCGAAGCTCTCCGGCGGGTGTGGCTTGATAGGAATGCACGCAAGGACGACCGCACCCCTGTCATTGAAGTACCAATCACCACCGCGAGAATGGGGCCAGCCGCCCAGAATTTGCCAGACCGTGTCTTCTCCCCTGCGACGACCTTTGGAGTAAATCCACAGCACGACTACGCCACGAGCATTGATGTCCATCGGAATTTGGACCTCCGGCGGAGCGGTGACAAGCAAGCCGCATTCAAACGAGCCGCCGGGCACTGAAGAGACATTGACCGTCGCGCCCCAACGCCAATCGCGGACAACGGTTGCACGTCGCGACTTGTTGGCAACCTTCGCGTTCCCCAGGTTGCTGAAGTGGGCTTCAATCCCTGTCCCGCACAACGCAAGGAAATCCGCAACTTGCTCGCCTGCGGCGTCCCCGACGGTGCGGGCCATTTTCACGACCTGCTCCGCGTCGGCCAGTCCCGTCAGATCTCGTTCTTCGCCCTCCTCCAGCTCTTGGTAGAGGTGATTCATCTCCGCCATGTGCTTCAGGTAGAACACGAGGGCGTTACCGAGCGCAGTCATGGTTGGCGTCCTCCGAGCGCGATTCGCGGACGGTTTGAAGGTATGAGGCGACCGCATACGGATCGGCGCCCTCTTCTGCGATGTTGCGGGGCCAGCGGCACACATCCTGAAGGACGCCCGCCAGATAGAAGCGCAAGAAGTGGAACCCCGGTGTTTGGCGCAGCCCGCCGTAAGCGGCCCGGAAGGTTCGCACCAGTTCCAGAAACGACAGCGGCTCCCATTCCTCAGCGCCGGTTTCGGGCGCGCGGCCGTCGGGAGTCAGGAAGGCAAGGAACACGTCGCGGCCCGCCGAATTAGCCTCTAACCAGGTTTCGTATTTCAGAAGTTGGTCTTTTCCCTCCCAGGCGTCCACCTTCGCCTCAATAACCAGCATCCAGCCGCCCCGTCCCTCTTCCTCCCATGTCCCTTCCGCCAGCACGTCGAATCGCCCCTGACCGCCCGACCCGTCCATTTGGAATTCGCTCTGTACCCGCTGGACTCGAAGCGTATCCGAGCGGTCGCCGCCGGACAGGCGCCGCAACAGCGCGGCGAGCAAGGTTGTCCCGAAGCCGTGTTCGCGTGCAGGGTCGAGCAGCCAGGCCAATGCTCGCGTGTGCGCCGTTTCGAGCCGCCCGTAGTCCATCGTGCGAAATAAACTGATCGGGCAACATAACGGATCGTCATCCGACAACTCCGCGAGACGGGTGCGCACGAACTCCTTGGTCGTCCTCCGCCACTCGTCGAAGCGACTGGCGAGGAACTGAAGGTCGGCGCCCGACGTGCCGGGTACGGCGGCGAAAACCTTCTCCAGGTCCGACAGGAACTCGGCAGACAGCAGGGGCGGCCGCAGGGCGGCGTAAAGTTTCGCAAGGTCGGCCAGAAATATCGGCGACAGGCTGGCGCTCATACTTCCCCCTTTTCCTACCATAAGCAGGGATTATAATATGGCGGAAAGGCCGCGCCTAGCTCCGAAGGCGAGCGTTGTCTCGACTAATAAGGAGGAAGGAAGGAGTACATTCGCCTCGCCTTGACGCCATCCGCCTCGAAAAACTACGATGACGGCAGCGGCGTCCCGCTCAGCTTCTTGCCAAGGCTGCCGCCGCGGCAGAACTCCATGCTGAAGTACGGCTTGCCCTCATGCTCGCCGACCTCGTAAACCTGCACGATGTTGGGGTGCTGTAACCGGGCGATCGCCTCCGCCTCGATGCGGAAGCGCTCCCGCTCCTCGGGTCCGGCATGGGCGCCGCTCAGGATCATCTTCAGCGCGACGATGCGGTTGAACCCGATTTGGCGGGCCTTGTAAACGACGCCCATGCCGCCGCGGGCCAGCCCCTCCAAAATCTCGTAGCCGGGGACGGACACCCGCAACGGCGTCGGCGGGATGGGGACCGATTCGCCGGAGTAGCGGGTGGCGTTCGGATCGTCGGAATATCGAGTGGCGTTGGGATCGGTTGGGGTAGGAGTCGGGCCGTAGCGGGTCGCGTCGGCGTCGTCTGGATGGGCGGACATGAGCGCGGTCCCCTGCGTGCCATCGTGGGAGATCGTCTCAGAATACCGCATCGCCGCGCCTCGGCCAGAACAATCGCGTTGGACGCTCTGCCGAAGCGAGCGGCCGCCTTCGTCCTCTCCGGCGCCGGTCGTTGACGCCGCACGGCCGGTACGGCCGGGCGCGCGGTATAACTTCCCGCCCCCAGCCGGTGAATCGCGCGATTCGGTCCTTGCGTCGCGCCAAAGCGGCCGGTAGACTCTTTTGCGTTGCCAGATCGGACCCGGAACCACGCCCGCACGTCGTCGCCCCTCATCGGTCGTGCCGATCGCCCGCCGAGGAAATCGGGTGCAGGACGCCGTACCCTGAGTTGTTCTTCTGCTCGATGAGGTGCGTCCTCGTGAAGATCTGCCTTCCCGCCCGCTGGGCCTTGCCCGTCGCCGGCCTCCTGGCCTTCGGAATCGGGGCCGTGCTGCTCCGCCCCGCCCCGGCCGCGCCGTGCCGACTCCCGACCGACGAGGCCGGCTTCTCCCAGTGGCGCGGCGTCGCCTCCTGCACGTCCTCCGGCTGCCACAACCAGGACAGCGGCCGCGCCTCCTACGCCCGCGGCAGCGAATACGCCGTCTGGGCGTCCCATGATCCCCATTCGCGGGCCTTTCAGGTGCTCTTCGACGCGCGCTCGCTCCAGATCCAGAAAAACCTGGACCACGCCGCGCCGCCGAACACCGCGACGCCGCCCGACAAGAACCTCCTTTGCATCCGCTGCCACGTCGATCCGCACGCCGACGCCGTCGCCGAGGCGGCGCCGGTCTGGTTCAGCGACGGCGTCGGCTGTGAGAGCTGTCACGGCCCCGCCGGCGGCTGGCTGACGGCGCACTACGGCCCCGAATGGCAAAGCCTGAGCGACGAGCAGAAATGCAAGAGGGGATTCAACGACATGAAAGACCTGGGAAATCGGGCGCGGGCCTGCACGGACTGCCACGTCGGCGGCGACCGGGCCGAGGTCAACCACGACCTCATCGCGGCCGGCCATCCGGCGCTGCTGTTCGAGAATAGCTCATTCCTGGATCGCTATCGTCCGTATCAGCACTGGTCGGAGGCGGAGGACCGGCGGCGCCACCCGGCGTTCGAGGTGGAGACGTGGGCCGTCGGCCAGGTGGTTTCGGGAAAGGCCGCGATGAAGCTGCTGGCGGCGCGGCGCGGGCGACGAAGCCTCCCGACGTTCGGCCGTGGCCGGAGTTCGCCGAGTACGATTGCGCGTCGTGCCACCAAACCGAGAGGCTGCATATCAAAGAGGCGCCGGTCGGCCGTCCCCTCGGCGTTCCCGCGTGGTCGTGGTACACGGCCATGACGCCGATGCTGCTCGAGCCGGCGCGGCCAGGTCCGGACGGCGATCCGAAGGTGGTTCTCCAGCAGCTGCGCGAAGAGATGGAAAAGCCGTACCCCAAGCACGGGCGCGTCGCCGAGAAGGCCGATACGTACCGAGATCGGCTGAATCACAGCATCCTTCCAGAATGGAACGCACAGGATCTGCGCGGCGGACTGCTGGAGATGACCGGCCCGGACGTGGCGGTTCGCGGCTGGGAGGACGCCCGACAGCGATCGTTCGCAATCTCGGCATATTACCGATCGCTTGAGGCGATTGATCCGGCCCGAACCGATGCACGAACGGCCGCCCTGGTGGAAGGGCTGGCCGAGGTGCTGCGTCCTCCGGCGGGTCTGGACGCGCCGTGGATGTTTGACGCGGCGCGTGTGCGAGAATATCTTGATGGCATCCACGATCGGCTGACCAACCACTAGGAGCGCGAACATGGCGTCGAAGGGGATGCGGCGACGCGGGTGGCTTCTCGGGATCGCAAGCGCGGCGGCGCTGGCGTGGGGATACGCGGCGCTCGGCGACGACAAGCCGGAGCCGCCCAAGTGTGATATGCCCCTGACACCGCCGCCCATGCTGCGTCCGCTCGTTCAGGACGATTCGGCTTGCGGAAGCTGTCACCAGCAAGCGCCCCCCGCGAGCAAGGTCCCTCAAGCCGCTCTGCCGCTGCAACGAGCAGATCCTCTGGGAACACAACGACAAGCATCAGGACGCCTACACTGCCCTCCAGGACGAGCGCGCGGTGCAGATGGGCAAGATTCTGAACATTGGCGATCCCCAAAAGGTTCTGGATTGCCTCGGCTGCCATAGCATGGCCACGATCAATCCGAAGGTGCCCCTCAACGCGATCAAGCCTGATTACCTCAAGCAAGGGGTGAGCTGCCTCTCCTGCCACGGGGCTTACGACAACTGGATTGACGTACACGGGTCGTCGATCGACGGAAAACGGGTCTGCTGGCGGAGCCTGACCCGCGAAGATAAGCAAAAAGACTGGGGCATGACGGACCTCTGGAACTCCGACAAGAGGACGGAGGTCTGCTCGTCGTGCCACATCGGCGACGCCGACCCGGAGAAGCATCGGTTCGTCACGCACGCCATGTACGCCGCTGGACACCCGCCGCTGCCGCCGTTCGAGACGGCCGCCTTCTGCAACATGCTTCCCCGGCACTGGCAGCTGATGAATGAGAAAACCCCGGAAATGCAGGCGCAAGACTATCGTCTGGGACCCCAAGGTGCTGGAGCAGACGAAGCTCTCGGTGCTGGGGGATGCGGCCGCGTTCCGCGCGTCGGTGAACCTCCTGACGAAAAAGGCCGAGCAGACGCCTCCCGACCAGGGGCTGGATTTCGCCCTGTTCGATTGCAGCGCCTGCCATCACGACCTCAAGCAGCCGAGTTGGCGGCAGATGGCCGGCTACGAGGGGCCGCCCGGAAGGCCGGGAATCCGCCGCTGGTCCCCCTCGGGGCTGGATCTGTGCCTGTGGTACGCCAGCGATACGGCCGAGGGTCGCAAGACCCTCAGCGATGAGTTCGACGCCAAAATGGGAGCCTTGCGGTTCGCCTTCACGAATCGGCCTTACGGCGACGCCGCCGAGGTCACGAAAGCGGGACAGGACCTGGTCAAGTGGACCGACGACAAGCTGCTCCCTGGTCTGAACAAACCCGAGGGGGCCGTGACCCCTTACGGCCTGAAGGCGTCCATCGCCCTGCTGAAGCAGCTCGCCACGGACGCGGCCAACCCAGGCCGCGGGAAGACGCCGGATTTCGACGGCGCCCGTCAGACCGCCTGGACCTTCCGCGCCATTTACGAGGACGTGTCGAATGCGCCGAAGGATTTGAGGGATGACGCCGAGGCCTCCAAGGCCTGGCAGGCGTTGCAGGACAAGCAGAAGGAGATCCAGGAGCAGCTGGACAAGCTGGCAACCGCGCTGAGCTTGAACCTGCCTAACGCGGACGCCATGAAAGAGTACGAAAAGAACCCCCAGGCGTTCGCAGACTTGCGGAAGGGCGAGATTGAGAAGTTCCTACGGGACGAGCTGAAACAGGAGGCGGATTACAACCCGCAAATCGTGCGCGACGCCTTCACCGAGCTGGCGAAGCTGCTGCCCTGACCGCGGGGCGGCGTCCGGTCGCAGTCCGACTCAAATCCTCACGCGGCGCCGCTTCCGAATTCGGAAGCGGCGCCGCGATTTTTTTCTCGCGGAAGCCATGGCGCGACGGTATGGTAAACACAGTTACACACCCGCATTGATTGTAGGGGAGCCGCGCTCATGTCCGCAGCCCAAGAGAATCCGCCGCCCGAAGCCGACGACCGCGACGCCACGCGCTACGGCCCTAAACCTCCCGCCGATCCCGTGGCCACGCGCTACTCCGACACGCCGGCCCCTACCGATCCGGCGGCCACCCGCTATTCGGACACGCCGGCCGATCCCGACGCCACCGCCTACCCACCGACCTCCAAGGCGCCGGTCGCCCGCCTGCCCCGTCGCTTCGGCGGCTACGAGCTGCTGGAGGAAATCGGCCACGGCGGCATGGGCGTCGTCTACAAGGCCCGGCAGTTCGCGCCGGAACGGCTGGTGGCCCTGAAGGTGATCCGGGCGGGACGAACTGGCCACCGAGGAGGACGTCCGTCTCTTCCGTCAGGAGGCGAACGAGGCGGCGCGGCTGGACCATCCGAACATCGTGCCGGTCTACGAGGTCGGCGAACACGATGGCCTGCACTTCTTCACGATGAAGCTCGTCGAGGGCGGCAGCCTCAATCAGCATCTTCAGCGATACCGCAACGACCCGAAAGCGGCGGCGCGGCTGCTGGCGATGGCGGCGCGAGCGGTGCATTACGCGCACCAGCGGCAGCTGCTGCACCGCGACCTGAAGCCGGGCAACATCCTGCTGGATGCAGACGGTCAGCCGCACGTGGCGGACTTCGGTCTGGCCAAGCGGATGGGCGAGGGGGGTGAGGCGTCGCAGTCGGTGGGGGTGGGCACGCCGGAATACATGGCGCCGGAGCAAGCCCGGGGCGACACGCGCTTGACCACGGCGGCGGACGTGTACGCCCTGGGCGGCGTCCTGTACGCGCTGCTGGCGGGCCGGCCGCCGTTCCGCGAGGCTTCCGCCTGGTCCACCATGCAGAAGGTGCTAACCGAGGAGCCGGCGTCCCCCGCGAAGGTGCGGCCGGGCGTACCCCGCGACCTGGAAACCCTCTGCCTGAAGTGCCTGTCCAAGCAGCCGACCCGCCGCTATCCCTCGGCCGAGGCGCTGGCGGAGGATCTGGATCGCTGGCTGCGCAACGAGCCGGTCCACGGCCGGCCGGTCGCCCGTCCGGAGCGAGTCTGGCTGTGGTGCCGGCGCAATCCCGCGGCCGCCGCCCTGTCCGCCGGGGCGGCGGCGCTGCTCGTCCTCGCCGCCGTCAGCGCCACCGTCGCCGCTGTTCTCTACAGCGCCAAGGCCGACGGGGAGGCCAAGGCCCGTTCCGTCCTCGAAGATGAGTTATACGACAAGAACATCTCCCTCGCGGTGCGGGAATTGTGGCCGAAGCGGCAGGACGTCGATCTGGCCAGCGACCTGCTGGAACAGTGCCCAGAACACCTGCGCGGCTGGGAGTGGAACTACCTGATGCGCCTGCGCGACGGCGACCGGCCGCCGCTCGACCAACACAAGGCCGGCCTGTGGATGGCCGCGTTCAGCCCCGACGGCCGGCGCGCGGCTACCGCCAGCGTGGACGGCACGGTCAAGGTATGGGACGTCGCTTCCGGCCGCGTTCTGCTCACGTACACCGGCCACGCCTTGCCGATCCCCGTGCCGCTTCCGGTCATGTGTCTCGCGTTCAGCCCGGACGGCCGTCACATCGCCTCCGGCAGCTTCCTGCCGAACCTGCTTGACAATCAGAAGTCATGGGGCGTCGTGAAAATCTGGGATGCGACGACGGGGGAAGACGTCCTCACGTTCCAGAAACAATCGGGCGTCATGCTTTCGCTGGCCTACAGCCCGGACGGCAAGCGCATCGCGTCGTCGAGCATCAACGAGGACCACAGTTTTGTGGTCTGGGACGCCCAGACCGGCGAGGTGATTCAGGTCGTGAAGGGCCACGCCAGTCACGTCCACCGGTTGCGTTACAGCCCGGACGGCCGCCTGATCGTCTCGGCGAGCACCGACGGCTCCGTCAAACTCTGGGACGCGGCCACGTTCGCGGAAATTCGCACCATTGACGCCCACCCGGCGCCGGTGGTGGACGTCGCGTTCGCGCCGGACGGCGCCCGCTTCGCCACGGCCGGCGAAGACGGCACCGTCCGCGTGTGGGAAACGGCCACCGGAGCCCTCGTCCTGACCCTGCGCGGCCACACCGGCTCGGCCCTCGGCGTGGCCTACAGTCCCGACGGCCAGCGCATCGCCTCCGCTGGCTTTGACAAGACGGTGCGGCTGTGGGACGCAGCGACCGGCAAGATCAAAATCACGCTGCGCGGCCACACCGACATGGTCTGGAGCGTGGCCTTCAGTCCCGACGGCCGGGAGCTGCTTTCGGCCAGTTTCGATTCGACGGCGCGGATCTGGGAGTCCGCGCCGCTGGAGGCGCAGAGCGGGCCGGGCCTGTTTACCCTCGGCGGACACACCGACCACGTCAACAGCGTCGCCTTCAGTTCCGACGGCCGCTACCTCGCTTCGGGCGGCATGGATCGCATCATACGCCTCTGGGACGGCCAATCGGGCCAGGCGATCCGCACGCTCGCCGGCCATGACGGGTCCGTCTGGGGCGTGGCCTTCAGCCCCGACGGCAAGCGCCTCGCCTCGGCCGGCTGGGATTACAAGATCAAGATCTGGGATACGGAAACGGGGAAAGTGCTGCACACTCTCGTCGGGCACACGGCCCCCGTCCAGGGCGTGTCGTTCAGCCCGGACGGCAAGCGCGTGGCGTCGGCCGGCTGGGACGGCCTGGTGAAAATCTGGGACGCCGACACGGAGAAGGTGCTGGCCACCTGCGCGGGCCTTCCATTCCCGACGGTGTCCGTGGCCTTCAGCCCGGACGGCAAGCGCGTGGCGTCGGGCCGGACGGATCGCTCGGTGATCGTCTGGGACGCGGCCACGGGAAAATCCCTGATGACCTTGAAGGGCCACAAGGGCGCCATCCCTTCCGTGGCCTTCAGTCCGGACGGCAAACGTCTCGTCTCGGCGAGTTGGGACCATACCTTGAAGGTCTGGGACGTGGACCCTGCACATGCGTTGCTATTCCAGAGCCGGGAATTGATGACGCTGACGGGACATGAAGACCGCGTTCATTGCGTGGCGTGGTCGCCGGACGGGGTCCGGATCGCCTCCGGGGGCGACGACAAGACGGTGCGAATTTGGGACGCGGCCACGGGCAAGGAAATAGCGATCCCGCACGTCTATCGCGGCGTGGTCTGGTCGGTGGCGTTCAGCCCGGACGGCAAGCGCATCGCGGCCGCCTGTTGGTCGGCCTCCGGTTGGGTGAAGACGTGCGAAGCCGAAACCCAGGAACCTTCCGTTCCCTGACGGCCGGCGCACGACGGAAACGATTTTCCGATGCCCGATCCTCTGACAATCCGCATCTCCGAAGCCGGTCAGCCGCCCTTCGAGGGCCGGCTGACCGGGCCGCTGGAGCTGCACCGGCGCGTCTCGCCTCATCGTCGCCCATCAGAATGAAGTGGACAACGTCTCCGGCCGTCATGCCGTCCTGGAGCCGCTCCCATCTCCGACCGCGTCCGTCTTACGAACCGCAGAAGGGCCGCCCCGCTCTCCCTTGCGCCGCTGTCACCGGCGGCGCCATCGCGCACTGCGCCGCCATGCGCGCCCGGAGCAGTTGCGCCTGGGATACGGCGTTTTTATCTGGCGGGGACCAAGGCGCGGCGGTATCGTTGACATGGTTGTACATCCGCAACGCCGCAAGGGAGCCGCGTCATGTCCGCCCCGCACGACGATCGCCCGGACAATGCTCCTGTCCCATCGCCCGAAGCCGGCGACCCGGCTGCGACCCGGTACGGCGCAACGCCGCCCGTCGATCCGCCGGCAACGCGCTATTCGGATACGCCGGCCGTTCCCGATCCAGCCGCGACGCGCTACTCCGACACGCCGGCCCCTACCGATCCGGCGGCCACCCGCTATTCCGACACGCCGGCCGATCCCCATGCCACCGTCTACCCGCCGACCCCCGTTGCCCCCGCCGCGCCCGGCCGTTTCCCGCGCCGCTTTGGCGGCTATGAGTTGCTGGCCAAGCTGGGGGAAGGTGGCATGGGCGTCGTCTACAAGGCCCGGCAGTTCGCGCCGGAACGGCTGGTGGCCCTGAAGGTGATCCGGTCGGGGCAGCTGGCTGCCGAGGAGGATGTCCGCCTCTTCCGTAAGGAAGCGAACGAGGCGGCGCGGCTGGACCACCCGAACATCGTGCCGGTCTACGAGGTCGGCGAGCACGATGGCCTGCACTTCTTCACCATGAAACTGATCGAGGGCGGCAGCCTCAATCAGCGCCTTGACCGATATCGCAACGACCCGAAAGCGGCGGCGCAGCTCGTGACGACGGTGGCGCGGTCGGTGCATTACGCGCACCAGCGGCAGCTGCTGCACCGCGACCTGAAGCCGGGCAACATCCTCCTCAATGCGGACGGTCAACCGCATGTGGCCGACTTCGGCCTGGCCAAGCGGCTGGATGGCGAGTCCACGTCGAGCCAGTCGGGCGCCGTCGTGGGGACGCCGGAGTACATGGCGCCCGAACAGGCCCGCGGCGAGAAGCGCCTGACGACGGCGGTGGACGTATACGCGCTGGGCGGCGTGCTGTACGCCCTACTGACGGGCCGGCCGCCGTTCCGCGATCCCGGCGGCGGGGGGCTGGTGCTGGTGAAAGTGCTGACCGAGGAGCCGACGCCGCCGTCGAAGGTGCGGCCGGGCGTACCGCGCGACTTGGAGGCCGTCTGCCTGAAGTGCCTGACCAAGGAGCCAGTCCTCCGATACGGTTCGGCGGAGGCGCTCGCGGAGGATCTGGAGCGCTGGCTCAATGGCCGACCCGTGGCCGCTCACCCGCCGAGTTGGCGCTACGTACTCGGCAAATCCCTCCGTCGCCACAAACGTTTCGTCGCGGCCTGCGCCGTCGGATTGGTTGGGGTGGTTCTCTTGTACGCCGCCCTCGCCGATTCTGGGCTGGAGGTACTCGGTGGAGAAAACGTGCGCTCCTCTCTGGACCACTTCGGGGTTTCCGTCTTCCGGCCCATCCCAGGGGATCGAGAAGTCCGCCAGGCGGCTGCCGCCTACCGCCGGAACCTTTTCGCCGCCGTGAAGCAATCCCGATCCCTGGACGGATGGGTGCAGCCCACTCTCGATCGCCGCAAGGAACTCCACAAGGAGGTTTGGTGCCATTCCCAGGCGATGTTCGCACTTCTCATCACGCCGGACGCCAGGAACGAGAGCCTCCAGGATGTTCTTCCGGGACTGGATCTTCCGTTTGCGGAGGCCTTTCCGGTTGAAGTCGGCGGCGTGAAATACGGGTGGGTGATCCGCGATCAAGAAGATTCGACCATCGCTGAAACGGCGCTCTGGACGGCGGCGGCTTTGGCCGCCGCGCTTGCCAAGCCCGGCCTCCTGGACGGTGAAGCACGCCGCCGAGCCGAAAGGAACTTTGTCTACACCCAAGCGGTCTTAAAGACTTATCGCGCGGGGGAGACGGGGGCATGGAACATGTACCCCAACCAAAAAGATCCCTCGCAGTATAGCCCTTACACGACGACCCTGGCTCTGCTCGCCCTGCTCGAAACTCGACGTGCGGGCCTGGCATGGGAAGGAACTTTGGACCGCCGCGACGCCCTCTTGCG
Organism: uncultured Planctomycetaceae bacterium; assembly: GCA_963771935.1. Classification (GTDB taxonomy): domain Bacteria; phylum Planctomycetota; class Planctomycetia; order Gemmatales; family Gemmataceae; genus UBA4732. The sequence goes on from CAVYVK010000004.1 coordinate 334,016, forward strand.
AGCCACGGCGCAAAAGCTGGCGGTCACCTACGACGCCCAGGCGGACCCACCGGGGTGGCGCTCCGCCGGGTACGGCACCGACAGGACACAGGACGGCTTAACGCTGCAAATCTACGCCCTCTTGCTGCGTGCGGAGGGCGAAGCCGGCTTCCAGGTTCCAGACCGAATCCTGAAGGACATTCCGGCTCATTTGACCCTATGCAGCCAGCGCAGCCTGGATTTCGCAGACGACGTCGGCAGGTTCTCCATCGCGTTCATGAATCACAAGGGGCAGGAGCGGATCGGCAAGGAATCGATTACCTTTCTTTGGTATCCTTGGGCAGTTGAATGCTCGGCGCGCTGGCTGCGTCGTGCGGAGCAACATCCTGCTTCCACGGACGACCGGATTCGAGTCCGCCGCGCTCTCGGCCGCTTGGTCCTGGACCTTGGAAAGGGCCTCACTTCCAAGGTTCATTCGGGATGGACGTTCGATTCCGTAGAAGATCTCATATGCCTGGCCGCCGTTGCCCCGCCTCATTGAGATTCGCCGGGCATCCGCAACCGCTCGGACGCCCGGCGACAGAAAGGATCCGTCCATGGACTTCGCGGCCGCCTCCGCCCTCTTCGGGCAAATCGATCCCCCGTTATGGCTGGCGACCGCTTGCGCGGGCCGTTGCCGGGGAGGGCTTGTGGCGACCTTCGTTTGCAAGGCTTCCCTCGTGCCTGAACTGCCGCGCGTGGTGGTAGGCCTAGCCCAGCAACACCGCACCTGGGAGCTGATCGAGGCAAGCGGCGCATTTGCCCTGCACCTGCTGGACGAGAAACACCTGTCCTGGGTCTGGCGCTTTGGCCTGCGGTCGGGCCGGGAATTCGATAAATTCAGCGGCCTGCCGATGCGGAATGGATCGACGGGCGTCCCCTTGCTGGAGGGCGTCCCCGGCTGGCTGGAATGTCGAGTGGAGGCCCGGCTGGACACCGGCGACCGAACTCTTTACTTGGCAGACGTCGTCGAATCGAAATGGACACGGGATGTTGTCCCCTTGACCTTCAAGCGATTATTGAAACTCGCGAATAGCGATCAGCTACGACAATTAAAAGAACAAGAGCAGCACGACATCGCTGTGGACGCCGGCGCCATACGGGCCTGGCGACGGAAGAAGCAGCACCGCCCCGACCGCGACCACACCGCGCCGCCCGTCCGCCCCGACGCCCCGTGAACCGGATCGATTACCGCCATGCCCGATCCTCTGACAATCCGCATCTCTGAAGCCGATCAGCCGCCCTTCGAGGGCCGGCTGACCGGGCCGGTCGAGCTAGGACGCCAGCAGGCCGGCGAGCCGGAACCGTACGCCCTTCAGTCCATCAGCGACTCCGGGCCGCCGCGGCTCATCGTCGCCCGACAAAATGAAGTGGACAACGTCTCCCGCCGCCACGCCCTCCTCGAACCGCTGCCGTCCGGCCGCGTCCGCCTTACCAACCGCAGCAAGGCCGCCCTGCCCTGCGCCGCCGTCACCGGCGGCGCCCTCGCCGCCGGCGCCGCCACCGAGATCACCCCGCCGTTCTCCTTCGCCCTGCCCGGCCGCACCGTCAGCATCGGCGACGCCGAAGCCGACGCGCAACCCTACCTCCAAAGTCTCGACGAGATGACCGTCGGCCCCGGCCGCTTCGCCGACCTCTCCAACCGCATCCGGACGCTGCCCGGACTCAGCGGCCCGCAGCTCCGCCAGATGATCGGCTGGCTCCAGACCACCATGGGCGTCCTCCAGGCCACCGTCGGCGCCGCCGACTTCCTCAACAAGGCGGCCGACGCCCTCGTCCAGATCGTCGGCCTCGAAGTCGGCCGCGTCCTGCTCCTCAATAGCGACGAGTGGACCATCGCCGCCGGCCGGGGCGATGCGCCGGCGGGCGAAAAGTCCTGGCGGCCGAGCCAGCGCGTCCTCGAAGAGGTGCGGGATAAGAAAAAGACGTTTTGGCAGCACGGCCGGCGCTCCGGCGACGCCGACACGCCCAGCCTGGCGCCGCTCCAGACCGTCGTGGCCGCCCCTCTCCTCGACGCCGATGGGGGCGTCGTCGGCGCCCTCTACGGCGAACGCCGACAGGCGCCGCCTCGCCCCTCCACGACGGCGGCCCGCTCGAAGCCGCCCTCGTCGATCTGCTGGCCTGCGGCGTCGCGGCGGGGCTGGCCCGCCAGGACCAAGAGCGGCGGACGCTCAAGCTCGAACAGTTCTTCGGCCCCGACCTGGCCGGCCGACTCGTCCGCGAGCCGGCCCTGCTCGAAGGACGCGAGGCCGGCGTCACCCTGCTCTTCTGCGACGTGCGCGGCTTCAGCCGCGTCAGCGAAAAACTCGGGCCGGCCGGCTCCCTCAAGTGGATGAACGACGTGATGACGGAGCTGTCCGGCCGCGTCCTGGACGAGGGCGGCGTGCTGGTCGATTACGTCGGCGACGAGGTGATGGCCATGTGGGGGGCGCCGGAGGACCAGCCCGACCAGGCCGAGCGGGCGGTGCGCGCGGCCTTGGCCATGCTCGCCTCGCTGCCGGCCGTCAACGCCCGCTGGGCGGCGGAGCTGGGGACGGAAACCCGGATCGGAATTGGCGTCAATACCGGCGCGGCCCAGGTCGGCAACACCGGCTCCAGCCAGAAGTTCAAGTACGGCCCGCTCGGCAACACCGTCAACCTCGGCAGCCGCGTCCAGGGGCTGACCAAGTACCTCCAGCGTCCGCTGCTGGTGACGCGGGCCACGCGCGAGAAGCTCGGCGACGATTTCATCGCCCGGCGCGGTGCGGGTGCGCGTCGTCAACATTGCGGAGCCGGTGGATCTGTATGAGGTGGAGCCGGCCGGGCTGGGGATGCGGCGGCAGTTCTTCGCGGAGTCGGAGGCGGCGCTGGAGGAGCTGGAGAGCGCCCACTTCGCCCTGGCCGCGAGCCGGGCCGGAAAACTGCTCCTGGAGAACCCCTACGACGGCCCGCTCCTCTTGCTGCTGTCCCGCGCCAGCACGGCCCTCGTGCAGAGCGACCGCGTCTTCGACCCGGTCTGGGAGCCGCCGGGGAAGTGAGCGAGCGAAAAACAAGTCCCCCGTTTAGCCGCGACCCGAAGGGGAGCGCGGGGGAGACGCGCTCCCCTTCGGGTCGCGGCTAAACGGGGGACTGCCGTCATTTGCTTTCCATGCAGATGACGCTGTCCCAGCCCTCCGGCGGCCCTTTGGGGTGTTCCCGGATGTAATTCAGCAATATTTTGCTCGGCCCGTCGTGCGTCAGGAAGCGCAGATCGCGCGGCGTGTCCTGCCAGCGGCCTTCGAGAAAGGTTTCCAGGGCGGCCTCGTAATCCCGCCACTGCGGCTCGTTCAACCCGCCCGGTTCCACCGCGGCCGGCGGCAGCAATTCGCTAATCGTGACGTGTTCGGTCATCCCGTAAGGCTGCACCTTGGCCAGGCGGCGGCAGCGCAGCAGATCGCCGGCGTCCTTGAGGCGCTCGGCGACCGCCTCGTCGGCCAGGATCGACACCTCGAATTTGCCGCGTCATCGACTCCAGGCGAGCGGCGCGGTTGACCACGGGGCCGAAGACGCCGACCTTGAACTGGTCGGGCGTGCCGATGCGTCCGGCGATGGCCGGGCCATGCGACAGGCCGAGGCCGCACGCGAAATTCGCCAGCCGGTTGCCCTTCTGCTGCGCCATCTTGGCGAAGCGACGGCGGATGGCCAGCGCCGCCCGCGCCGCCCGCTCCACCTGATCGTCGGCGGCCAGCGGCCAGCCCCAGAACGCCATGGCCGCGTCGCCCTGGAAGTCGCCGATCACCCCGCCCTCGTGCGTGATGGCCTCCGTCATCACGCCCAGCGCCTCACTCACCTTGTCCCACAGACCCATCAGGTCGCCCTGGCCCTCCTCGACGATCCGCGACGAGCCGCGCAAGTCGCAGAACAGCACCGTGGCGTCAATCGGCCGGCGCTCCAGCACCTCCTCGATGTTCTGGTTGGCCAGCGCGATCAGCACCTGCTGGGACAGAAACGTGGACAGGACCGACGTGCGGTGCTGCAGGTGGCGCACTTGGCGGAGGGCGCCGAAGAGGTCGGCCGTCAGCTGGGTGAACTTGAGGTCGCCCTTGAGTTCCAGATCCCTGGCCACGCTGTCGGCGGTGCTGAGGTTGCGGTCGAGGCCGCCGGCGATGTACAGGCCCCAGCCGGGGGTCGGCTCGTCCGGCAGCGGCGTGCAGATGGCCCAGTTCATCTTCGGATCCTGGAGACTGAAACCGGAGTCCTCGGAGGGGGGTTGGTCGCGGTTCCAGAGGTGGAGGACGCCCTGGCGGGCGTGGTGCAACGCCTCGTAGATCAGGCGGCGGCTCGGGGTGAAGGTGGAGATTTCGCCGAGCCGGCCTTCGGCGCAGCGGACGGCCACGCGGAGGTCGTTGGACGTGCTGCTGAGGAGCGTCACGACGGCGACGGCCTGCGCGGTGGGAATGCCGTCGAGCAGGACGCGGACCACGCGCTGTTCCAGCTCGGACTCGCTGGGGGAATAGCGGATGACCTCGGGGAGGGCGGCGAGCGCCTCGATGCGCCGGTCGGCGTCGATGAAGCGCAGCTCCTTGAGTTCGCCGCGGCTGACGGTCAGCTCGGTGAGGCCGGGGTTGAGCGGCGTTTGCTCGACGACGGACGGGTCGCCGATGAGGGTGAAGGTGGTGCCGCCGATGACGAAGCACTCGCCGGGCGCCAGGGAGCCTTCCTGGACCTCGGTCCCCTTGAAGTAGATGGGGTTGCGCGGCGGCCGCGGCTTGACGGCCTTGCGGACGGTGAGCTTCTTACCGTCCCAGCGCAGCACGGCGTGGACGCCGGAGATGTGAACGTCCCAGTCGGCGGCCCAGTCGGCGGCGTCCGGCCCGGCCACGCGGCCGAGCGTCACGTCTTTGTTCTCGGGCAGGGGATGACGCCAGCCCTTGGTCGCATCCTTCTCGAACCGCGCTTCGAGTTCAGCCATTCACCCACCGCTCCTGTCGCCGCAACCGCCGGGTCCGCCGCCGCGACACTCCGCCGGCCCGCACGCCGACGGCGACCGAACCCGATGGGATTTATCGTAACCCGCGGGGGAGGTTTGTCAACGATGCGTGAGAGAGGGCAGCGTCTTCGTTTGCCCTATGGGCCCTATAGATCCCGTAGGACAATCGGAGACACTAACTTGGGGTCGCGTCGGCGGTCAGCCGTTCCCCAACCGCTCCTGGCGCCGCAGCAGGCGGATCAGGAACCACCACACGCCGCCGGTCAGCACGACGGCGACGATCAGGACCATGGTCCCCGCGAAGAACACGCGCTGCCGCAGCTTCTCCACCGGGGCCAGGATCCGGTCCCGGTTCTGCTCCACGACCACGCCCCAGTTGCCGGCGAGGTGACCGGATTCCTTCGCCTCGCTCGGGTTCGGGTCGAACAGCACGTAGCCGGCCAACTGTCCCTGTTCGCCGCCGGGGAAAGGGTCGTCGAAGGATTGCAAGCTGTCGGTCTTGCCCTTGTCGGGCGTCATCAGCTGGCGGGCCAACTGCTCGGCGTACTCCGGGGGAAAGGCCTCGGGCGGCGCGTCGTCGGCGCCGGAGCCGCCCTTGTGCCGCAGGGGCTGGCCGCGGTCGGTGAACACGACCAGCTGGCCGTCGGGGATGGTGGTCCCTTTCAGCCACTTGTCGAACTTCTCCCAGCGCATGCTTCCCACCAGCACGCCCAGAACAGGCCCGTCCTTCCCGTCGCGGATGGGGACGGAGATGTTGATGAGGCAATCGCCCCGGTACTGGACGACCGGCTTGTACGCCTGGGAGATGTGCGGGGCCGAAAGGGGCTGCGCCGGCGCCCCTTGGTCGAGGTCCGTCCCGACCGTTGAACCATTCGCGCCACGCCCACTTCTTCGCCCACACGTCTTCTCGGTCGGGCGGCGGACCCCAGTCGCCGTTGGAGAAGTCCTTGATGATTTCCCCCCGGATGTATCCGTCGCGATCCAACACCAATAGGTCGCTAAAATCCTGGGAAGTCCTGCCCTTGTGGCCGGTGAGGTCGCCCAGCGCCTTCACGACGTCATCGTCGCCCACCCCCTGGCCGCGGGGCTTCTTGAGAAGCGTGCGCAGCGCGTCCCCCGTTTTGTCGCCCGCCCACCCCTCCAACTCGGCGATCCGGTTGGGCAGCCCCTGACTCAAACCGCTGGCCGCCAGCTGGGCCGTCGCTATGTCGCCCTCCAGCGTCCGCGAGATCAACGTCCGTTCGGACTCTCTCAGTTCGCCGCGAAAAAGCGCGAATCCGGTCAGCGACATCAGGGCAAGAATCAGCAGCGGCGCCACGACGCCTGCCACCATCATCGGCCGCTGGCGGATCCGATCATGCCGCCGCTTCAGTGCGTGAAGGATCGACTCGGCATTGGACAAGCGCTTCTTCGGATCGAGTTCCAGGCAGGAGTCGATAATGCGGGCCAGGCGATGATCCACGCCGGGGACGCGGTGATGGGCGGTCGGTTTCGGCGTGCCGGCGATCCCCTCACGGTAGCGCCGCAGACGACTGCTTAGCTCGACGGTATCCTTCAATTCGCCGCTCAGAGTGGGATCCTTCCGTGGCGGCTGTCCGGTGAGCATGGCGTACATGAGGGCGCCCAGGCCATAGACGTCCCAGCGCGTGTCGGGGATCTGGCTGCCGAGGTCGGCCTGCTCCGGCGCCATGTAGAAAAAGGTGCCGAGGGCCGGCGTGGCGTCGTTGGACAGGTGGGCCTGGCCGAAGTCGGCCACCAGCGGCTTGCCCAGCCGATCCAAAAGGATGTTGCCGGGCTTCAGATCGCAGTGGCGGATGCCGTGCGCGTGGACGTAGGCCAAGGCCTGCACCACGTCCTGGAAGATGGCCAGCGCCTCGGCGACCGGCAGCGGCCCCTTCTCCAGCCGCTGCGCCAGCGAACCGCCCTCGGCGTAGGACATGACGTAGTACGGCGGGTCGGCGTCGGCGACGGCGTCCCTGAGATGGACCATCCCCTGCGCCGAATCCAGCGCCGCCAGCTGCTTGACCTCCTCCTGAAGCATCTCCCAGCGCTGCCCCGCCCCGTGCGCGAAGAACTTGACGGCCACCTTGACGCCGGTGGATTGCTCCTCGGCCAGCCACACGGCCCCATAGGTGCCTTCGCCGATCGGCTTGAGCAGCTTGTAGCCGGCGGCCTGCATGTGGCGGCTGATCTTCTCCGACGCCAGGCGGTCGGATAGGTTTTGCGCCAGCGTCGTGCTGAGGTCCGCGGCTTCCTGGCGGGCCGGGGGCGGTTGGTATTCGGTCAAGTCGGTCGCGGCGCGGGGCGGCTCGGCCTGGAACACGGTGCCGGTCCCGTCATCGGGAGGCGCCGTGGCAGGCGTCGCCGGCAGCGCTTCCGTGGAAGCCACCGTATGGTTTTCCGATGGAGGACGGGACGAAGATGACGACATGGAACTATCTCGGCGTAAGCCGGCGCTGGCCCAGGTGAGAATACGGTATAAATTCATCCTAACCCGATAGGCGGGTTTGTCAACGATTTCCGCCGCGCGGGGAGGAAGCGGAGGTAGGACCAGCAGCCGGAGCTGGACCCGGACGAACACGTGTGGAGCGGGACCAAGTTCGGCTCGCCGGTTTCACTCACAACATGTTAAACGGATCCACATCCAGCGTAAATTCCACCCCGGTCGGCGGCCGCTGCGTCGGCAGGACCGCGCGCAGCAGCTGGTGCAGCGTCGCCGGGCTGGGCGATTGCAGCTGGAAGTGGTAGCGGAAGTAGCCCTTCAGCCGGAACACCGGCGCCTCGGCCGGCCCCAGCAGTCGCACCTCCGCCGGCCCCTTCTCGGCCATCGCCTTCAGCTGTTCGCTGGAACGCCGCCGCCAAACGCTCGGCGAACGCGGCCGCAGCCTGCTGTTCCCGGCTGCGGACGATCACCCGCGCCAGCCGCTGGTACGGCGGATAGTTGTGCGCCCGTCGATGAAGCAATTCCGCCGTCGCGAAGCCGGCGTAATCGTGCGCCGCCGCCAGGGCGATGCACGGATGCTCCGGCGTGAACGTCTGCACGAGCACGCGGCCGCCGCGCGGCCCCGGCCCGTCCGCCCCGCCACCTGCGACAGCAGCTGGAACGTCCGCTCCGCCGAGCGGAAATCCGGCACGTGCAGGCCCACGTCGGCGTTGACCACGCCCACCAGCGTCACGTTGGGGAAATCCAGCCCCTTGGCGATCATCTGCGTGCCCAGCAGGATGTGAATCAGGCCCTGCGCGGAACGCCGCCAGCACCCGGCCGTGGCTGCCGGGCCGCCGCATCGTGTCGCTGTCCATCCGCCGCACGACGTGATGCGGGAAACAGCTCCTCGATCTCCGCCTGCAGCTTCTCCGTGCCGAGTCCCTGGTAGCGCACCGCCGCCTGACCGCACAGCGGGCAGCTTTTGCGGCGGCTCCTGCTCGTAGCCGCAGTAGTGGCAGAGCATCACGTCGCGCTGGCGGTGGTACGTCAGGCCAGGTCGCAGAAACGGCACGTCTCGACGTGGCCGCACGACGGGCAGTGGATGTGCGTCGAAAAGCCGCGGCGGTTGAGCAGCAGGATCACCTGGCCGCCCTCGCGCAGCGCGTCGCGCATCGCCTTCTCCAGCCTCGGGCTGAGGGCCGTGGAACCGGCCGCGCCGGGCTGTCCTCGTGGCGCAGGTCGATCAGCGTCACGGGCGGCAACGGCCGGTCCAGCACGCGCTGCGGCAGCGTCAGGAGCGTGTACTGGCCGCGCTGGGCGTTGTGCCAGCTCTCCAGCGACGGCGTCGCCGAGCCGAGGAGGATGGGGATGTTCTCGCAGCCGGGCGCGCATGACGGCCACGTCGCGGGCGTGGTAGCGCGGCGTCGATTCTTGCTTGAAGCGTGCTTTCGTGCTCCTCGTCGATGACGATCAGGCCGAGCTTGCGGGTCGGGGCGAAGACGGCGCTGCGGGCGCCGACCACGACCTGCACCTGCCCGGCCGCGATGCGCCGCCAGTGGCCGCCGCGCTCGGCGTCGCCGAGATGGCTGTGCAGCACGGCCACCTCGCCGCAGCGGCCGCGGAAACGCTGCGATGGTCTGCGGCGTCAGGCTGATCTCCGGCACCAGCACCAGCGCCTCCTTGCCCTGGCGCACCACCTCCTCGATGGCGCGCAGATACAGCTCCGTCTTGCCGCTGCCGGTGACGCCGTGCAGCAGGAAGGCGTGGAAGCCGCCCTGCGCAGGGCCGGTTCCAGCACCGCCCACGCCCCGACCTGATCGGCGTTCAGCGTGATCGGCCCCGCCGGCTCGGCCGGCACCTCGGTCGTATCGAGGAAACGGTCCACGCGCCGCGTGTGCCGACGGATCAGGCCCTTGACCAGCAGCGCGTCGATCGGGCGCGGCGCCGCAGCGCAGCCGCCGCGACAACTCGCGCACCTCGACCGGCACACGCGCCTCTTGGAGGTGCTGAAGGACGGCGGCCTGCTTGGCGGGGAGGCGCGCCGGCGCCTCGGCCTCCGGCGTCGCCTCGACGAAAGCCCGCACACGGGTGCCGGACTGCTTGCGGGCGCCGGACGGCACCACCGCATTCAGCACTTGACCCCATCCGCAAAGATAGTAATCGGCCATCCAGCGCGTCAGGCGCATCAGGTGGTCGTCGAGCAGCGCCTCGTCGTCGAGGACTTCGGCCAGTTCCTTGACGGGCCGGGCCGGCGGCGTCTCGGTGAGACGAACGCAGTAACCGATGGTGGTGCGGTCGCCGCGGCCGAACGGGGCGCGGACGCGCTTGCCGACGGCGATGGAATCTTTCAGGTCGGGACCGACGGCGTAAGTGAAGGCGTGGTCGAGCGGCCGGTCGAAGACGACATCGGCGAACAGGCCGGCGACGGGCGGCGCCGGCGGTTCGTCCAGGCCGAACAGGGTGGGTTGAATGGTTTGGGTCACGACCGCCTCCGGGGTGCAAGGGCAACTGCACGGACGAACACTGCTGTATTATACAGTGCGCCGCGCCGCCGGTTGGAGGTCGGTTGTCGCCGGCGCTCCTCGCATCCACCCGCGGTTACTTTCGTCCACGCGGAGGACGCGGATTGAGCGCCAGAGTCCTTGTCTGTTGCTTTCCTTGCCGGTCTCTTCCCCTTATTCCCTTTGACAACGCCCGACTGCACCAGGAGCGCGTACTCATAGCTCCAGAGCCGAACGACGAACCCACGGCTTGCACATCTATCTACTAATTAGAACACTGCGGAGCGGTATTGGGAAGCGAAGTTCGGAAGAAGGTATGGGGAAAGGTCTGTTCAGGCGTGCCGTGCGCAACCAGCCCCGTCTTCCCGCCGCCGAAGCGGAGAAGCGTCGCCGAACACCAAGCTCAGCAGCCGGGGCCGCAGGTCGGACTTTGAACTCCGAAAGGCCTACCTGCGGCCCCGGTTCGCCGCAGCGGCTGGTTCGGCGGCTGAACCCGCAAAAACTACGCGCCGTCTGGAGTTCTTTCTTCTGACTCAGTCTGGTCGCCGCTCATCAGGCGATCAAGTTCTTCCGGCTTCATCCGCTTGATCTTTTTCTCGACGTCTCGGCTATAGGATCGATCATTCGGATCATGCCCGCGATGGGCTTTCCGACCGTATTGGCGGAGAAAAAGTCCTACATCCGCTTCCGAAACGCGACGCTTCTTCCGCCGTTTCTTGGCCTGGTTTTCGTTTGTGCTATCGGCCATACGAGAACCTCGCCGCCGAACGCTCGGCTAAAGCTGCCGGGGCCGCCTGCAAGGACGGAGAAGCGCGGAGAACCAGGATGGCGGCCCCGGTCAGCTTCAGCCGTTGGTTAGCCATCGAACCTGCATCATGGGATGGTATCCCCTGCGCCAAACTTGTTTGCCTCTAAAAGTGCTTCATGTACTCGATCAGCGCCCCCTTGTCTTCATCGCTGAGTTCATGCCCGTAGACGTGGCCCCGGTCTTCGATGAAGTCCGGGCACACATTCACCTCGAGGAGTTTCTCCATCATCCTCTGCTGACCCAGGTCGTGGTTCTTCGTCCGCAATTCGGCGAACTTGTCTTTCGGCTGGCCCTGGAGGATTCCGTCCACATACGCTTGCAGGACGGCCTTGATGTCCTTGGGGTGGACATTCATGAGCAGGTTGATCGGCGTCCCCTTGGGCACGCGCACCAGGTCCAGGTCCAGGCCTGGGAGGTCGGCAAACTCCGGCAGCAACTGCTTCAGCATGGGGAATACGTCCGGGAGCGTGCTGTCCTCAGTGGTGACCTTGATCGACTTGATCCCGAGACGCTTCTCGGGCCAGAGCAGCTTGGTCATTCCGTCTTCGTATGCCGCCATGCGGCCAGCAACGGACGGGTCGCCGGTGTAGAGGCCGACGGAGTTGTTGTGCAGATAGGGGGCCGTGGCCCAGATGCTCACGAGCGCAGGGGTACGGTAGAACGACCTGTGGGCGGTGAATTTGATGTCGTGCTTCCCGGTCAGGGGGTTGTAGAGCGGGATCGGTTTGCCAGCCGCGTCCTGGTCCTGCAGAAGCTCCGTCGGCACGCGCATGTCCTTGTAGGTCTGGCTGGACATCTGGCCCCAGGTGTTTCCCGCCATGGCGTTCGTGCCTATGGCGCGCTGGGCGTTTGTGCCCAGGTCGGAAACCGGATGGCGTTCGTCGTCGGAAAGATAGTTGTCCGTGAGGAAGTCATCCCGCAGGACCAACTCCCGCCACGCCGCCTTGAGCGCCTCCGGGTCCTTTATCGCCGGGTCCGGGTGTTTGCTGCTGTGGCATGACGCGCAGTGGTCGGCGAACGCGATCTTGCCCCGGTCCAACGTCGCCGGATTGTCCGTGAGATAGTCCTTGCCGTCCTTCCGCTGCCTGCCCTCGCGCTCGATCTCTTTGGCGCTGGCGAGCGAGAAGGAGTCGTAGGTGCCGAGGAAGAGGGCCATGTTTGGCATCCGCCTCTCCGTCTGCATCCACGGGCTGTTCGGATCCTTGCGGGCCGTGTTTATGAGGTCGAATTCGCCCGGCTTGAACCCCCGGCGGACGCTTTCTTTGAGGTCGAACGGGTTGATGGGCCAGGTTGTGGACGACCACAGCTCGTTCATGCACCCTTCGTTGACGTAGACGCGAGTCGAGGCCATCAGAAGGCCCATCGAGTCGGCCCCGTCCGACAGGACGTGGGGAACCTTGAGCGTAGGCTCGGCCTCCGTTCCGCCCAAGGCTCCTCCCGGGTCGTTCTCCTTCAGACCGGCGTTCTTGTACATGGACCGGATCAGGTCGCGCTGGGCCGGCGTGATTTTCTCCTCCCTGGCGAGTTTCAGGCGCTCCGCAAGGCGGTAGATGGAATTGACGGCAACCGGGCCGTTGATGAAGTCGCTCGGGAACCGGGAAGTCTCGCTGGTGCCCGGCTCCTGGTGGTCCAGGTACTGCCATGCAAAGGATTCCCTCGGCGCTTTGCTGCCGAACAACATCCCCTCGCGGAAGTACTGGTTGCCGATGTTCGAGGTGAGGTTCTCCCACTTCGGCTCGCTTGGGTCTTTTGGCGGCCTTGCCGGGTTGAAGCTGACGTGACACAGGGTGCAGGCCATCCCGACCAGGTAGGGCGGCTCCACGGAGCCGGGATCCTCCAGGTACTTGTTCACGGACCACTTCTTGGCGTCGAATTTCTTGTTGGCGAAGAGCTGAAGGCCGACGACGCCGCTCGAGTAGCCGAACACCTCGGGGTTCCAGGTCAAGGAGCCGTCCTTCATCCGGTCGATCATCAGGCCGTACTGGTCGGGCTTGTCGGCGGGGACGCAGTCGGGATCGTTGATGAGGCCGATCTTATCCCAGCGCTCTGCGCGGGGGGTGGTGTGGAGCATGCGGAGAAAGTCCACGCGCACGTCGGTCGCGGCGCGGCCCTTCCCCCCGGTGAGAACGGCCAGCTTCCGCCAGAAGTGCGGGTTATCGACGCCGCACCACCAGTGCCAGGTGTCCATGCCGTCGCCGACCTTCTGGGGATCGATGCCGTAGCGCTTGGCCGCTTCGTCGGCGTGGGTCTTGCGGTACCAGGCGTAGGTGTGCTCGCCGTCCTGCACGGGACGGCCGAACGTGTACTCGACCTCGTCGCCTTCCGCGCGTGCGGCGGGGAGGTTCCCGCCGGGCATGGCCGCAAGGGCCAGACTGGTCAGGGCGGCTGCCACGAGGAGCCGCTGTTTCCCTGGGTGCATGATTGGTCCTCCTTTCGAGTGTGCGAATCATGAGGTGAGGGTCGGGACAGCGCGGGCCGGCTTGACGCTCGACCGACTGTTGACAGGCCCACAGAAATCATGCCGCCGGGACGCCCCCGGCGGCGTTCGATTGGGTCCGGATCAGCCGCCAGTCAAGCCCGCCGCCGCGTTCCGCACGCGGACGGCGAGCATCGACCAGGTCACGCCGTTCGCGATAAGGTCGGCGCCTACGAGCGTGCCGAGCACCCACAGGCTCGACCCGGGCCATTGCTGCAAGATGGCGACGCCCAACAACACGGTGACAACGCCATTGAAGACAACCCAACCCCACGAGTCGAAGTGCGCGACCAGGGCGAAAACGATGCGGTACAGCCCGCCGATCAGGAAGGCCGCCGCGAGCATGAGTGTGAGGCTCTCCGCGGTGACATCGGGGTGCAGGAGCGTAACGAACCCCGCGACCGCATACAGGACGCCGAGCAGGAGGAACAGGAAGAACCCGCTCCAGTCCCGCGCCCAGATTGCCGCGGCCGTCTGGGCGCCGGCGGCGATGAGGAGCAGGATCCCAAGGGCGACCACCGAGGCGAGCGTCGCGAGAAAGGCGAAGCCAACCGCTAACATGCCCGCCAGGATCTGTACGACGCCCAGGGCGAGGAACCAGCCCCAACGCGTTCGGACGCCGTTCGCTTCTTGCCTCAACATGCCTGCGATACGGTCATCTGCGATGCTAGTCATGGTCGATCTCTCGAAGGAGGATGAAGAAAGTCATGCCACCGGAACGTCCCCGGCGGCATTCGCTCGACGGACAGGCGGGCCGGGCTACTGCGCCGCGTCGGCGTCGAACCGAGCCACCGCGGCGTCGAGAATGGCCTCCTCGGCTTCGTCGATGCCGGCGGCGGCGAAGTCGATGGCGTCCGCGGCATACGCTTCGGCCCGATCCGCGCGGGCGTTCAGCTGCCGCGCCTCTCGCTTCGCCTTCCACTCGCTGACCGCCTCCTTGGTCTCGGCCGCCTTCTGCTGGGCCCAGGCCTTGAGATTGGCCCGGGTCTGGTCGATGTGTTCCTTCTGGCCCTGCAGCCTGGCCCGGACTTCGTCCAGCTTGTCCCGCAGAGCGTCCTCCGTCTGCTCGGGCAGAGCCTGAATGTTCGTCTTGACGGAATGGAGCCGTCCCTCGACGGCGTCGAGCCGATCACGCAGCCTGTCGCAGAACTCGTCCACTTTCGCGCTCATGGCACTCTCCTTCGGGGCGATAACGGATGATGGGGGACGCAAATGGCGCCGCCGATGAACTCGCGTGGGGAAGGGCGCCTCTGTCCTTTTCTCCCCGGCTGCATAACAAAGCGTGGCGGCTTAACACCCGCCGGCGGTATAATCGACCCCGCTTTCGCCGTGCCTCAACCGGGGTCGCCATGGCCGAGGAACACACCACCGCCGCCGTCCAGCGCTACCTGGACGAACTGGCCGGCGATTCGCCCGCCGAGCCGGTGGTCCGGGCTCTGTTGGACCGGGCCGTCCGTCGGCTGCACCAGCTCTGCGCCGCCCTTCTGTACCGCAACTACCCCCGCCTGACCCGGCCGCCCGTGAACTTGCAAGTGGACGAGCTGCTCGGGGCCGTGGTGGAGCGGCTGCTCAAGGCGCTGCGCGAGGCGCCGCCCGGCGAGCGCGCGGCAGTTCTTCGCCCTGGCCTGTCAGCACATGCGATGGGAGCTGAATGATATGGCCCGCCGCCTAGATGAGCAGCCGGCCGCGGCGGAGCTGCACGACGACCTGGCCCCCGCCCCGGCCAGCAGCGACTCCGGCCTTTCCCCGGACAGCCGTCGCATCCTGGCGGCCATCGACGGCCTGCCGGAGGGTGAGCGCGAGGCGTTCGACCTGGTGCGGATCCAGGGGATGTCGCAGGCCGAGGCGGCGCAGGTGCTTGAGGTTTCGGTGATGACAGTCAACCGGCGTCTGAACCGCGGCCTGCAGATGCTGACTGCCACGCTCGGGGATCTGTACCGGGGCGACGAGGAACCGGACGCATCGTAACCCGGTCCCGACCGGCAGCGGAGACCTCGCACCATGGCCGACGATCCGCGAGTCCAGCAACTGCTCGATGAACTCCTCGACGTGCATGGAACGCCGGAGGAGGTGTGCGCGTCGTGTTCCGAGCTGCTGCCCGTGGTCCGCAAACGGTGGCGGCGGATGTGCCGCGTCCGCGCCGACCTCGACGCCCTTTTCCCGCCGCCCGATGTCCCAAGCACGAAGCGCGACGCCCTTTTCCCGCCGCCGTCGGAACCGGCGCCGCAGCCGCCGGAGGGGACGGCTCTGCCGCGAATCCCGGGCTACGAGGTCGAAACGGTGCTCGGCCGCGGCGGCATGGGGATCGTCTTCCGGGCGAGGCACCTGCGGCTCAAGCGGCTGGTCGCGCTGAAGATGGCGCTCGGAGGCGACTTCGCCGATCCGCGCGAGCGGGAGCGGTTCCAGCGCGAGGCAGAGGCGGCGGCCGGACTGCGGCACCCGAACGTGGTGCAGCTCCATGACGTCGGGGACGCGGACGGTCGGCCGTACCTCACGATGGAACTCGTCGAGGGGGGGAGCCTGGCCCAAAAGCTCGCGGGCACGCCCCAGCCCGCCCGCCCGGCCGCTGAACTGCTGGCCGTCCTGGCCGGGGCCGTCCAGGCGGCCCACGCCTGCGGGATCGTCCACCGCGACCTGAAGCCGGGCAACGTCCTGCTCACCGCCGACGGCGTCCCGAAGATCAGCGACTTCGGGCTGGCGCGCCGCCTGGAGGGGGGCGCGGGGCTTACCCAGAGCGGCGTGCCCCTGGGGACGCCGAGTTACATGGCGCCCGAGCAGGCCCGGGGCCAGACGCACGCGATCGGCCCGGCGTGCGACGTGTACGCCCTGGGTGCGATCCTTTACGAGCTGCTGACGGGCCGGCCGCCGTTCCGGGCGGAGACGGCGGCGGAAACGATGCTGCAGGTGATTCACCAGGAACCCGCGCCGCCGTCGCGGCTAAACGCCAGGCGCCGCGCGACCTGGAGACCATTTGCCTCAAGTGCCTGCACAAGGCGCCCGCCCGCCGCTATCCCGGCGCCCAGGAGTTGGCCGAGGATCTCTCCCGTTTCCTGGAGGGGAGGCCGATCCGCGCCCGTCCGGTTGGGCCGGCCGAACGCGCTGTCAAGTGGGCCCGTCGGCGTCCGACCGCGGCGCTTCTTGTCGCTGCGCTCCTGGTCATGGCGGGGGCTGCGGTCGGGGCGGGCGTTTGGATGCAGCGGCAGGAGGCCGATCGCCGGATCGCGAAGGATCGGCGAGAAGGGCAAGCCCGCGACACCATCGAGACCGCGCTGAAGCGCGCCGACGAACTCCGGAAGGAGGAACGCTTTCAGGAGGCGGTGCATGTCCTGGCGGATGCGTCGCCCCACGTCGCTGACGCCGAACTTACCGAACTGGAACACCGGCTCCATCAGGCGCAGGCGGATTTCCGGATCGCGGACGATCTTGAGCGCGTCCGGGAGAGCCGGCCGCTTGAGGCCAACGGCCATATCGACTACGCACAACGGGCGTCGGACTACCGGGCGGCGTTCGATCGTGCGGGGATTCGGATTAGCGACGACGCCGAAGCCGTCGCGGCGTCGATCCGGGCGTCCGGGGTTCACGAGCTGATCGAGGCCGCCCTTGATGACTGGGCGGTCGTGGCGTTCATGCTAAATGACCGCCCGGCGGTGGATCGCCTCTTGCAGATCGCCCGCTCGGCCGACCCGGAACCGCGCTGGCGGGACCGATTCCGGGCCCCGGCTGCCTGGCAGAGCACTGAGCGGCTCCGGGAACTCGCCGACGACACGTTGGCCGCGTCGCCGCCCCCGCCGGGGTATCAGGTGGCGTTAGTCGGACAGTTGCTGAGGCGGAAGGGGGCCGGGAACCGGGACGCGCAGTTGCTCCGAGAGGCCTGCCGCCGGCAGCCCACCGACTTCTGGCTCAGCCGCGAGATGGGGGACGCGCTGTTCGCGCAAGTCCGTCTGGACGAGTCGGCCGGCTACTACCGCGCGGCCCTGGCCGTGCGGCCGGAAAACGCCGGGGTCCACGAGGCGCTTGGCCTTGTTTTGTTCGAAGTAGGCCAGACCGATGAGGAACTCGCCGAGTACCGCCGAGCGGCCGAGCTGGCTCCTGCAGGCCGATCCGTACGCGCCCAATTCGTGAATGCCCTGTCGAGAGCCGGGTACTGGAAGGAGGCGGCCGATGAATGTCGCCGCGCCCTTGAGGCCGACCCCAAAAACCCCTTCCCACCCCTGGTTCTCGCCGGCAATCTGATGACCGGCCAGAGGAATGAAGACGCGATCCTCATGTTTCGTCGGGCGATCAAGATCGACCCCGGCGCCCAGAGCGCGAACTTCTCGGTCGGCCTTCTGGTTTCGCAGAAGGGCCGCCACGAAGAAGCCGCGGAGGCCTTCCGCGCTGAGACACAGATGGATCCGAAGTACGTCGCCGCGCACCAGATGCTCGCCAACAAGTTGGCCGCCGCCGGGCGCCCGACGGAAGCAATCACCGAGTTTGAAGCCGCGATCGCCCTGGAACCCGCCGCCCGACTCTATCTGGAGTTGGGCAACCTGCTGCGGGCGCAGGGCCGTCCGGAGGAGGCGGCCGCGAATTTCCGGCTGGCCGCGGCCAGCCAGCCGTACCAGGCCTGGGACGCCCTGGCGGCGGCGCTGCTGGACCAGGGTCGCTTCGCCGAGGCCCGCACCGCGACGGAGCGCTTCTCGATCTGCCCGGGACAGATGACTCTCGCCGGCCGTACCGACGGCGGCACGACCTCTGCGACGCGCTGCTGACGATCGACTCCAGGCTCCCGGCCATTCTCGCCGGCAAGGAGCGGCCGACGGACGTTCCCACCCTGCTCGCCCTGGCGACGTGGTGCCTGAAGCACAAGCGGCTCACGGCGACGGCCGCGGGCTTTTTCACCGCGGCCCTCTCGGCGCAACCGTCCCTCGCCGATGACTTGGAGCTGGGCGCCCGGTTTGACGCCGCCTGCGCGGCCGCCCTTACCGGCTGCGGAATCGGCGAGGACGTCGGAAAACTGGACGAACAGCAGCGGGCCGGGCTGCGCAAGCAGGCATTCGATTGGTTGAGGGCCGAGTGCGACGCCTGGGCCGAAAAGAACCGCGTCGGCAAGCCGGAAGAGCAGAGGCTCGCGGCGACGGCCGTGCGCTCCTGGCTGAATAACGAAGACCTGGCCGGCGTCCGGGACGAGCACGCGCTGGCCGGGTTGCCCGCCGACGAACGACGGGACTGGCAAGCGCTCTGGGCGAAGGCGGCGGCGCTAGCCGCCCGCGACCCGGTCGAGCTGCTCCGCCAGGCCCGGGAACATGTCGGCCGGCGAGAGTGGGCGAAGGCCGCCGATTGTTACAGTGCGGCGCTCGAGCTGCAGCCCACGGACAATGGCGACATCTGGTACGAGTATTCCGCGTCGCAGCTGCTCGCGGGGGACCGGCCGGGATACCGCCGGGCGTGCGCCCATATGTTGGCCCGCTGCCAGGCGACGTCGCCGATGCGTCATTACATCGTCGCTCGCGCCTGCACGCTGGCGCCCGACTCGGCCGACGACCCGACCCTGCCAGGCCGGCTGTGCATGGACGAGCTGTCCGGAAGCAACAACGCCTTTTGGTCGCTCACGGAGCAGGCTGCCCTCGCGATCCGGGCCGGCCGGTTTCAGGAAGCCATCCCCGTGCTGGAACGCAGCCTCACCGCCGACGGCCGGCCCGGACGGACGGTCCTGAGCTGGCTGTGGCTAGCGCTCGCCTACCAGAAGTTGGGCAAGCCCGAGGAGGCGCGGCGGTGGCTGGACAGGGCCGCCGACTGGTTGGACCAGCAAGGCGGTCAAATGCCACCCGAATCCAGTATCATGGGATCGCATCTCCACAACTGGCTCGAGGCCCAGGTGCTCCTACAGGAGGCGGACGCACTTTTGCGATAATCGGGGCGGACGGGACGCTGCCCAAAGAGAAATCCTGTTCGGCCCGGCAGGCGCTCCAGTCACTCAGCCCGCGGGCGCCAGGGGAGTTGCTTATCCACCACCTTTCCGAGCGTTGCTCGATACAGGGGAGGCGGAGGGGGCCATTGCTTCCTTCCGCCAGGCGGCTACCCTCAATCCCAATGTTGACGTCTCCAAGGAGTTGACCACGGCCCTGGCCCAGGGAGGAAGGCTTGAGGAGGCCCGCGCCGCCTGGGAGAAACTCCTGGAACGCGACCCACCGGATCATGACTCCTGGTACGGCTATGCCGAGTTGTGCCTGTTCCTCGGCCGGGAGGACGACTACCGCCGCGCCCGGCGAGCGTTGCTCAAACGGTTCGGCGCGACCACGAATCCGTTCGACACGGAGCGAACTGCCCGGGCGTGTCTGCTGTTGCCCGGAACGGACGACGAACTGCGTCAGACCGTGGCCCTCGCCGAGCGCACCGTCGCCGAACGCGAGGGTGACAAGTGGGGTCACCCCTATTTCGCGTTCGTCCACGGACTGGCTGAGTACCGGCAGGGACAGACCGGGCGATCGCCACGATGCGGGGCGACGCATCCGGCGTTCTCGGATCGGCCCCCGCCTGGTTCTGGCCATGGCTTTACACCGGAGCGGACGGCCGACGGAAGCCCGGAAAACGCTCGCAGCGGCGGTCCTGGCGTACGACTGGCGGGCGACACAGGTTCAAGCGCACGATCAGAACGGCTGGGTCTATCACGTTCTCCGCCGAGAAGCCGAAAGCACAATCCTGCCGAACCTGCCGGCCTTTCTGGACGGGAAGTACCTGCCCCAGGACAACGACGAGCGGCTCGCCATGCTCGGGGCCTGCCAGTTCACCGATCGCACCCGAGCGATGGCCCGCCTTTACGCCGACGCCTTTGTCGCCTCTCCGCCGCTGGCGGATGACCTCGGCGCCGGGCGCCGCTACAACGCCGCGCGTGCGGCCGCTCTGGCTGGCTGCGGCTACGGCGAGGATGCGCCAGGTCTCGGGGAGGCGGAGGGGAAGAAATGGCGCGATCAGGCGAGGCAATGGTTACGCGCGGAATTGGCCGCCCGAGTACGCGCCTTGGACACTGACCCGGCGGCCCGCTTGGGCGTTCGTGAGGCCCTGACACGCTGGCAGAAGGAGCCCGACCTGGCGTGCGTGCGCGAGCCGGGCGAGTTGAACAAGCTGGCCGAGGACGAACGAAAGGACTACCTCGCGCTTTGGGCCGAAGTGACCGCTGTACTCACCCGCGCCCTGAAATGACGGGGCGGTTCGCTTGGGTTAGTTCTGCCATTCGTGGCAGAAGCCGGATAGCACCTTGCCGCTATCATTCCAGTACCGGTCACGTCGGCTTGGAGGTCTTCTGCGCACTTCGAACCGAAACACCGAGGTGAGTTCGTGTCGTAGTGGTAGGCGCCGAGGTCACATCGACCGCGGCATCCGCCGGTATCTGCGGTGTCGCGATGCTTGCGGCTTCTTCCCGCTCAACATGGCCATCTGACGAATGGGAGGTGCCGTCGTCAGCTATCGATCCCACAGCGGATGGGAGGCGCGGCTTCAGATTCGACGCCGCTAAAGGCAGGACGCTTTGGCGGGGGGACGAGTTGAACCAAGCGCTCAAGGCATGTATCCACACGTCTCTACCTCCCATCGCCGAACGACCCGCTCAGCAGCGGCGGCCGCGCGCGAGGCGTGCAACCCTGAGAACTCTGTATCCCGGCCGCCGTCTGCTGCAGCGTTTGGTTTGGCCGTGCGACACCGCGCCGGCTTACGGCGCCGGACGGGCCGCGGTGTATTTTAGGTCATCCAGGTAGATCCGCACGATTTGCCCGCCGATGTTCGACGTAAACAGGCCGAAGCGATCGAAACGGGCGCCCTCGGCCTTGAGGCCCTTCTTTAAGGGGAGCGTCACGGATTCCTTGTCCAGGGTTACGGTAATGGCAGCCGTTACCCCCCTCCGCGGTCGGGTCGTAGACCAGAGACCAGTCGTAGACCTTCCCCGGCGTGAGGACCGGCCCCGCGGCGGCCTGGGAACGGGTTCCCTCGGCGGTCGCAAGAGAGGGATGGAAGTAGTGGCCGACCCGCGTCGGCCCGCCGACATGGACGCCGAGGAAGTGCCCGGCCTGGATGGGCGACTGGTCCTTGTTCGCGCTGTTGAACCAGCCGAGGAACATGTCCGAATCCGGCGCGCCCGACTTGAGCACCACTTTCCCGCCCGCCTCCAACCGGTCGTCGAGCGTTAGCGGGCCGATCTTGTCGGCGTAGTAGGCGTACTTGCCCGAGCGCCAGAACGTGCCGCCGACCTCGCCGGGCTTGCCGCCGGCGTAGTCCGTGGGGCTGAATCCGAAGTCGTGCGCCCCGCCGACGTCCTTCGACTGATACGTGGTGCGGTTGCCGGAGGCGTCCCACATCGGGTCCTCGGCAAAATCCTGGCTGCGCCCGAGGTATTGCAGGTCGTCGAAGTAGATATCCATCTTGCCGCCGGGTTTCATCAGGTTCATCAGGCCGAAATGGTCGAACGTCGTGTCCTGCCGCCGGAATCCCTCGGGCAGATCGACGGTGAAGGTGGTCACGTCGGGGAACCGGCGGCGGGCCTCCGCCTTGTGGCTCTCGGGGATGTCGGCGTTCGAGAACTCGCCCGGCTTCGGTGCGTCGCCGTGGAAGGTGAACGTGAATTGACCGCGACCGCCGGCGCCCTGGGGGTCATAGTCGAGCGTCCATTGGTAGCGCGTGCCGTCGTTGCGGATCGGGGTGGGTCGAAACTTGCCGGGGAGGAACGGCGTGACGAACGTGCCGCAGCTCTGGTTCTGGCCCGTGATGAGCCGCACGGCCAGGCGAGGCGCCGCCGCGCTCGCAGTCCATGTCGAGGCCCAGCGAGCCGGTGGGGCGCCGCCCGCGCCGGGTTGCTCGGCCCGGAAGAAGCCGAAGAACATGCCGCCGCCGGCGGTGGTCTTCGTCAGGGCGAAGGCGCCGAACGCGCTGAGCTTGTCATCGAGCGTCACGGGGCCGATCTTGTCGGCGTAGTACGCCGGCTCCGACGCCCTCGTGATCCCGCCCCCCAGTTCGCCCGCCGCCTTGCCGGCGAAATTCGTCTTGCTGTAGCCGAAGTCTTGCGTCACCGTCGGAACACGCTCTGGAACGATGCGATTGTTGTGGCCCTCCCAGCCGGGATCCTGGTCGAAGGATTCGGTCTTGAGGGGCGTTGTTTTCGGCGGCTCCTCGGCTCCCCCGTTCCCTGCGCCGACGGCCAGCGGGACGAGCAGCGTCAGGGAAAGAATGATCATCGCTCCTCACGGCTGCGGCGTCAGAGCACGTCTGCGTGTTCTTTTCACGGTCTGGCCCCCCTGTTGGTTTTCGCAATCCTCGCCTTCTTCGTCGGACCTCCATGAAACCCTGGTGGGGGCCGAGAGTTTCGGGACGGAGGGGCGGCAGGGCGTGCGACAGAAATGTATTCAGATCTTTGAGCCGTCTTTTCCGGCCGAACCAGTAATTAGATTGCGCACGCTATCCCGGCGCAACGCGCGCCGGCGCAACCTATCCCCGTAAATCGCGCGACAGGCGCGCCCTATACCCGAGGCCATCCGCGCACCTGGAGATGACGCAACGCCTTCCCTTGCGGGTAGTTATCGCTAACCCCATCACCGCGCGGCAGCCGGGATAGGTTGCGCCCAAACACCACGAGCCGGCGCTCCGCTCATCTCAGCCCGTCCAGCGGACTGCGAACGACCCGACCGCCTTTTTCAGTACGGAAAATATAGTGACAGAGGCGCACGGCCGCCCGCACAGGGTCGAGCAAAGGCGGCAACTGGCGCGCCGCCGACCGCCGGCGGATCGGGTTCACTCCCGCGTCCATGACACCCGCCCCCGTCCCCGCTTTCCCATCCGCAACGTATGGTAATCGCATTCGGGCGCCGGTCAAGGAATATCCGCGCGGATTTCGCCTCGCTCCTGCGGAACGCTCGCCGCGCCCTCCCGGCGCCGGCGCCGAAGTCGGCGGCCCCCTTGTCATTTCCCCCCCGATGTGCTTTCCTCAAAAGGGTCTTCCCGGCCCCGAGGCGTTTCTTCATGCGCACGCAATTGCGGATCGTGGCCGGCTCGCTCAAGGGCCGGAAACTCTCCTGCAACGTCAACACGAACCTCCGACCGACGCCGCAGATGGTGCGCGAGGCCCTGTTCAGCATCCTCGGCGACGCCGTGCCCGATCGGCCGTTCTACGACGTGTTCGCCGGCACCGGCGTCGTCGGCCTCGAAGCCCTCAGCCGCGGCGCCGCCTCCGTCCTGTTCGTCGAGCGCGACTTCCGTCTGATCGCCGACCTGGAGCGGCACATCGCGGCCTTCGGCGTCGGCGACTCGGCGCGCATCGCCCGCTCCGACGTCTACCGCTGGATCGAGCGCTTCCAGCCGCCGGCCGAACCCGTCGTGGTCTTTCTCAGTCCCCCTTTTGCGGACTTCGAGCGCCGTCTCGACGACCTGCTCGGCCTGGCCGGCGCCTTGCAACGCAAGGTCCATTCCGGATCGGTCCTCGTCCTGCAATCCGAGCGCGGCGTCCCGCTGGATGAGCTGCCGGAGCGAACGCTCTGGGACCGGCGGACCTATGGCCGCAATGAATTGTTCCTCTGGGTCAAGGAGTCAGAGGAAACGGCGGACGCCGACCGGAACGGTGAAGAGGGCGAACGTCATGACAACGCCGACGGAGCGTGAGTTCGCCGTCGAGGTGGTGCGGCGCCTGCGCGAGGCCGGCCACGAGGCGCTGTGGGCCGGCGGCTGCGTCCGCGATGAGCTGCTCGGTACGGCGCCCAAGGATTACGACATCGCCTCGTCGGCCCTGCCGGAGCAGGTGCGCCGGCTGTTTCACCGCACGGTCGGCGTCGGCGAGTCCTTTCTCGTCATGGAGGTCCTCGGCCCGCGCACCGAAACCGGCCGCCTCAAGGTGCAGGTGGCGACGTTTCGCTCCGACGGCGCGTACCTCGACGAACGTCATCCCATCGAGGTCGTCGTCTCCTCGCCCCGTGAGGACGCCCTCCGCCGCGACTTCACCATCAACGGCATGTTCTTCGATCCGCTGGAAAATCGGGTCGTCGACTACGTCGGCGGCCAGGACGACCTGCGCGACCGCGTTCTCCGCGCCATCGGCGATCCAGAAAAGCGCATCGGCGAGGACAAGCTGCGCATGATGCGGGCGGCGCATGGCGGCGCGCTTCGAGCTGACCGTTGAACCGGCCACCGCCGACGCGATTCGCCAGATGGCGCCCGGAATCACGGTGGTCAGCGCCGAGCGGATCGCGGATGAGTTCCGCAAGATGCTGGTGGACCGACACAGGGCGCGGGGGATGCGCCTATTCGTGGACCTGGGGCTGGCGGCGCCGGTGCTGCCGGAATTGCGGCCGATGGTTGGGCTGCCGCAGGGCCTGCCGCGTCCGGATGGCCCTGCGCTGCCGCCTCCCGGCCGTCCGGCCGACCCCTGCGGCCTCGACCTGTGGGAACACGTCCTGCGCGTTCTGGAGCTGCTGGGCAACGCGCCGTCGTTCCCGCTGGCGTTCGCCGCACTCTTGCACGACGTCGGCAAGCCGCGCACCGTCGGCCGAACGCCGGAGCGCTACACCTTCTATGGCCACGAACACGTCGGCCGGCGCATGGCGTCGGACATTTGTCTGCGCCTTAAAATATCGAATGAGGAGCGGGAAAGGGTGGAATGGCTGGTGGAGAAGCATCAGGTCCTTGCCGACGCCCGGCAGATGAAGACGAGCAAGCTGAAGACGCTGCTGGCGCACCCCGGCGTCCACGAACTGCTCGCGCTGCACCGGGCCGACGCCCTGGCCAGCGGACGATCCGACGAGCATGTCGTGTACTGCGAACAGTTGTTGCGAGAGTGGTCGGAGGCCGATCAGCTCAATCCGCCGTCGCTGATGACCGGCCATGACCTCCAGCGCATTGGTTTGGCGCCGGGACCGATCTACAAGCGGTTGCTCGACGCGGTGCGCGAGGCGCAGCTGGACGGCACGATCAAAACGCCACAGGAAGCGCTCGGGCTGGTGGAAAGGCTGCTCTCGAAAGGATGAACGATGAATGATGAATCAAGAAGGTCTTTCCCCCTCGTTCCCAAGCTCTGCTTGGGAACGCACGGCTGCGAAACTCCGTTTCGCGTCCCGCGCGAGGGCCAGACGCGAAACGGAGTTTCGCGGAAGGCGTTCCCGAACAGAGTTCGGGAACGAGGGATGAGCCGTTTTCATTCATCATTCATCGTTCATCATTCATCATTGAATTCGTGCGCCGTCACCGTCCCCTTCGGCCAGTCCAGCACGAGCAGCCGCTTGGTCGAGTAGTCGCCGCCGACGTTGTAGCCGTGGATCGGCCCAAGCCGGCCCTCGCGCGCCCGGTGGATGTGGCCGCAGAACGCGAACGGAATGCGATCGGCGTAGCGCTTCAGCATTTCCTCCATCGACTGATTGCCACAAAACGCTTCCCACAACAATCCGTCTAGTGACAGCGGCGCGTCGGGCGCGGGAAGCTTAATTCGTGGAACGGCGGATGATGCGTGATTACAATGGCCTGAGCCGCCGTCTCCAGCGCGGTGCCGAGGTCCTGCTCCAGTTTGGACACGACGCGCGCCGTGAACTGAACGTCGTCGATCGGCCAGCGCACGAAATGGCCGTCGTTGTGCCGGCCGCGCGTGAACCGCTTGCTGCGCAGGCGATGTTCCTCGGCCGGGAAGCGCTGTCGCAGCTCGGCCAGCGCCCAGGAATAGTCGTACCAGTTGATCGAGCCGGCCAGGGCAAGGCCGTGGCCGGGCAGCAGCATCGGGCCGCGGTCCAGGTAGTGAAAGCCGAACCGTGCGCAGCTCCGCGGCAGCTGTTCCTCGTACCGATTCAGCGAATCGTGTTCCGCGCCCTCCGACACCCAGATGTCGTGGTTGCCCGGCGTGACGAGCTTATGCCCCGGCAGGTCGGCGAACAGCGCCAGACAGTCATCGAAGCGGTCGCCGACGCCGAGGTCGCCGGCCAGCACCAGGACGTCCGGCGGCTCGGCGTGCAGATACGACGACAGCAGGGCGGCGGCGCCCGCCCCCGTGCGGTGGCCCCAGTGCAGGTCGGCCGTGACGGCGATGCGCAAGCTCATGGAGGGTCCTCTGCATCATTTTGAAACCCACCGCTTCCCCGTGAAGTATACCTGACCGAAGCACGTGTCAACCGGCCCGCCGTTCGCCCGTCAGGAGTTCGACCTCCATGCGCCTGCTCTCCCGGTTTGCGACCGGCCTCTCCCTCGTCGCCCTTCTCGCCGTGACGGCCGCAGCCCAAACCCCTTCGCCGCTGCGTCTCGTGCCCGACTCGGCCGACTTGCTGGTGCAGGTCAAGAACCCGCGCCGCCTCGTCGAAACCGTTACGAACCTCGACGCCGTCAAACAGCTCCAGCAGTTCCCCTACGTCCAGGAGCTGCTCAACTCGACCGACGGCCGACGCTACTACCAGCTGCTCGCCTACTTCGAGAAGGAACTCGGCGCCGACCGGCTGGAGCTGCTCGACCGCCTCGCCGGCGGCGGCGTGGTCCTGTCCGCCAAGTTCGGCGGCGATCCGGGGACGGTCCTGCTCGTCGTCCAGGGCAAGGACGAAAAGCTGATGAAGCGATTCGCCGACGTCGCCCTGGACGTTCTCGACCAGGAACTGGCCCGGCAGGACATAAAGGGACGCCCCGTCAAGACGACCGTGGGAGACGTGGAAATCATCCGCTTCGGCGATTTCCAGGCGGCGGTCGCCGGCTCGGCCCTGATCGTCAGCAACAACGACGCGGCCCTGCAAGGCGCCCTCGATTTGTATCTCGGCAAGTCGAAAAAGAGCATGGCGGACGTTCCCTCCGTCGTGGACGCCGCCGCTCTGCTGCCGGCCGATCCGCTGGCCAGTCTGTGGCTCAACTTTGAGACAGTGAAGCAGACGCAGCAGTACAAGGATTTCTACGAAGCGCGGCGCGACGTAGTGCAGACCCTCGCCTACGGCGCCATCGTGGACGCCCTGAGCCGGTCGCCGTTCGTCTGCGCCGCCCTGTGCCAGGATAAGGACGGTCTGCTGCTGACCGCCCGGCTGCCGCGCGGCCGCGACGGCATGGGCCCCGTGCAAGCGATTTTCATGCCGCCGGAGGGCAAGCCAGGCTGCCGTCCGCCGCTGGCCCCCAAGGGTGTGATGTACACCGAGTCGTTCTACATCGACCCCGCCCCGTTCTGGACCGACCGCGCCAAACTGTTCAACGCGCAGACGGTCAAGGCGATCGAGGAGAACGATAAGAACTCCGGCCGGTTCCTGTCCGGATTGCAGCTGAGCAAGCTGCTGACCGAGGCCGGCCCCTACCAACGCATCGTCGTCGTCGATCAGGACAGCGCCGGCTACAAAATCACTCCCAAGACGCACATTCCCGCCTTCGCCGTCGCCACGGAGATGCGCGACCCGCAGGCGTTCGGCGACAACATCGAGACGGTGCTGCGCGGCGCCGGCGTGTTGGCCCTGACGCAGGTGAAGCTCAAGATGTCCGAGGAGATGTACAAGGGCTGCAACATCGTCAGCTATCGCTTCGTCGAGGATTCGCCCCTCAAGATCGACGTGAACGACGTCCGCTTCAACTTCACGCCGTCGTTCACGCGAGTCGGCAATCAGTTCGTCGTCTCGTCCACGGCGGAACTGTGCCGCTCGCTGGTCGATGAGTTGCAGAAGGAGCAGCAAGGCCCGAAGGACCTCGGGCCGCGCCCGTGCGCCAGTTCCGCCTCTTCGCCGACGGCGCGGCCGATCTGGTAAAATCCTTCGAGGACACGCTGGTGACGCAGACCATCCTCGATCGGGCGGTCCCCCCCGCGGAGGCCGAGGCGCAGGTGAAGGCGCTGGTCCGGTTCATCCGCGGCCTTGGCGAGATCGACCTGGACGAGACCTGGACGGCGGACTCGCTCCGCTACGACCTTCGCTGGAAGACGAAATAACCGTCCGCTTGGCGAGTGGGGGGCGTCAGCCCCCTGATGACTTCATCCTGTCGGCGACTGCATAAAGAATCAGGGGGCTGACGCCCCCCGCTCGCCGGACCAAGTGCAGGAGTTTCCCGATGGCGGATACCAAAATCGACCCCTCCTGGGCGTGGCAGCCGTATCGACCCACCGACAAGGCCCCGTGGGACGTGCGCCGGGCCGGCCA
This sequence comes from uncultured Planctomycetaceae bacterium, assembly GCA_963771935.1. Classification (GTDB taxonomy): domain Bacteria; phylum Planctomycetota; class Planctomycetia; order Gemmatales; family Gemmataceae; genus UBA4732. The sequence continues at coordinate 362,275 of CAVYVK010000004.1, forward strand.
TCTTCACCGCCGGGCGGCGTTCGGCGCCACGGCCGCCGAACTGGACCAAACCGTCAAGGACGGTCCCGAAAAAGCGATCGACGCTCTCTTGAAAGGCGGCCCGGGCCAGGAGGACTACGACAAGGTCAGTCAGCAGATGGCCCGCAGCATCGCCGACTCGAACAACGGCGTCCAGCTGCGGGCGTGGTGGCTGCATCGGATGCTCTACAGCCCGAATCCGCTCCAGGAAAAGCTGACGCTGTTCTGGCACAACCACTTCGCCACCAGCAACGCCAAGGTCCAGAACGCCCGCTTCATGATCGGCCAGAACGAACTGATGCGCAAGTACGCGCTCGGCGACTTCTCGGCTCTTCTGCATGAAATGTCGAAGCAGCCGGCCATGCTGGTCTGGCTGGACGGCCGCGACAGCAAGAAGGGCAACCCCAACGAGAACTACGGCCGTGAGCTGATGGAGTTGTTCAGTCTCGGCATCGGCAACTACACGGAGAAGGACGTGCGCGAGGCCGCCCGCTCCTTCACCGGCTGGGAGATCCGCGATCAGAAAGCGTTCTTCAACTCTGCCCAGCACGACGACGGCCAGAAGACCTTCCTCGGCCAGACGGGGAACTGGAACGGCGACGACATCGTGCGCATTTGCCTGGAGCAGAAATCGGCGCCGGGATTCATCGCGCGCAAGCTATACAAGTTCCTCATCGGCGAGGACGCGGCGCCGCCGGCCGAACTGATCGACCCGTTGGCCGAGCAGTTCCGCACGAGCGGCTACGACTTCGGCGCGATGGTCAAGACGATGCTGTCGTCGAACCTGTTCTTCTCCGACTATGCCTACCGCAAACGGATCAAGCCGCCGGTCGATTTCGCGCTGGGCATCGTCCGCGGTCTGGAGGGGCACATCGGCACGACCGCTCTCGTTCCGGTCCTGGAGCAGCTCGGACAGAACGTGTTCAACCCGCCGTCGGTCAAGGGCTGGGACGGCGGCCCGACGTGGCTGAACGGCCAGACGCTGCTGTTCCGCCAGAACCTCGCCCTGGCCCTGACCTCCACCGAGGACCCACGCTTTGGCTCGCGCACCGACCCGGCCGCGCTGGTGCGCAGGCACGACAAGAAGACGGACGATGAGGTCCTGGATTTCTTGCTGACCGTGTTCCTGCAAAACGACGTGCCGCAGGAATCGCGCGACCGGCTGCGCGACTATCAGCGGCAGGCCCAGAAGCAAACCATCCCCGTCTACTGGACGGAGGACGACGCGGCCGACCACCGCGCCCGCGCCCTGTGTCATCTGGTGTTGACGTTGCCGGAGTACCAACTGAGTTGAATGATGAATGATGAACGATGAACGATGAATCAAGAATTCCGAGATTCATCATTCATCGTTCATCATTCATCATTTCTCTGCGAGGAGCATCCATGTCCCAGAATCGTCGCGACTTCCTGAAGCTGACCTCCGCCGGCGTGGTGGCCTGGGGCCTGAACGTGCCGGCCTTCCTGAGCCGGGCGGCGGCGCTGACCCCCGCTTCCGACCAGCCCGGCGGCAAGGACACCGTCCTCGTCGTCGTCGAGTTCACCGGCGGCAACGACGGCCTCAACATGGTCGTCCCCTACAACGACGACGACTACAAGAAGGCCCGGCCGACGCTGGCCATCTCCGCGCGCAGGTCAAGAAGATCAACGACCAGATCGGCCTCCATCCTGGCATGGAAGGCCTGGCCGAATTGCTCCAGGACAACGCGCTGGCGATCGCGCTGGGCGTCGGCTACCCCAAACCGTCCGAGTCGCACTTCCGCTCGATGGACATCTGGCAGACGGCCGCCCCGGACGACGTGGCGACGGAAGGCTGGCTCGGCAAGGCCCTCAAGGGATTGCCCGGCGCGCCGTCGTTCCATCTCAAGAACGGCGACCAGAAGGCGCCGCTGGCGCTGACCGGCGCACCGGTGAGCGTACCGTCGATCGCCACGCTGGAGGACTTCCAGCTCCAGACGGCCGCGGCGAACGGCGCCGACAAGCGGAGCCAGCGCGACGTGATCGAGGGGTCGGTCAAGCCGAAGGACGGCGGCGGCCTGTTGCAGTTCGTGCAGAAGACCGCGGCCGACACCTACGCCAGCAGCCGGCGGTTGCAGGAAATCGGCAAGAACTACCAGCCCAAGGCGCCCTATCCCAACACGCCGTTGGCCGGCCGGCTGAAGCTGGCGGCCCAGCTGATCGACGCCGACCTCGGCGCCCGCATCTTCTACGTTTCCATCGACGGCTTCGACACGCACGCCGCCCAGGCCGGGACGCACGCCAACCTGATGACGCAGGTGTCCGGTGCCATGACGGCCTTCTTCAAAGATCTGGCGGCGCGCGGCCACCGCGACCGCATCCTGATGATGACGTTCTCGGAGTTCGGCCGCCGCGTCAAGGAGAACGGCAGCAAGGGCACCGACCACGGTGCCGCCGCCCCCATGCTCTTCGTCGGCGGCAAGGTCAACGCCGGCCCGGTCGGCAAGTACCCCAGCGTGGCCGATCTGGAGATGGGCAATCTGAAATATACCACGGACTTCCGCCGCGTCTACGCCACCGTCCTCGACCAGTGGCTCGGCGTCAAGAGCGCGGACGTGCTAGGAGGCAAGTTCGACCCGGTGGAGATCTTCAAGAGCTGAGCCGTCGCTTCAGTCCCCCCAACGGCCGTCGCGATCGCCCGTCGCGGCGGCCGACTCGTTTTCAGAGTCGAGGCGCAGGCGAAGGACGCCCCTCTCGATTGTGGAGGCGGCGTCGGCAAGCCGGCCCGTGCTGAAGCACGGGCCTACAGGCCGAAGCCCCGTAAACGGGGCTGAAATCTCTGGCAGCCCGGTTTACCGGGCTTCGGCCTGTAGGCCCGCCGTTCACGGCGGGCCGGGCCAGGTCCAAAATCGAGAGGGGCACCCCAGGCGAACGTCCCGAATGGAGAGGTTCAAGTGGCCGGACGGAAAACCCGATACTCATTGGAGGGGATACCCATTCTACGTATCGTGAACCCTGGGCGGCCATGTTTTCCCGCCTCCTTGCACCGCTTCGGGCGACCGAACCTCTCGCCCGGAGTCCTGCGCCTTCTCCGAACTCCGATTCCAAGGGGCGTCGCCGCGATCTCCTGGCGGTGGCTCTCTTGCTCTTGTGCGTCTGGGGGTTGCACGGGCACGGTCTGGCTCTCGGCTTCTGGTTCGACGACCACAACCATCTGGAACTGTGCCGCAAGAACGGCTTCGGCGATCTGGCCGGCGGCAATCGCTTCGACTGGACCGGCCGCCTCACCCACGTCTGGTGGGCCGCGCAGGAAACCGGCTGGGCCTATTATCGCCCTCTAACGGTGGCGATGCGAACCGCCCAGCTCGAAGCGTTCGGCCTGAATCCGCTGCCGTTCCACCTCGTTCATTTGACTTTTCTCAACCTCTCCGTCGTGCTGTTTTACGGTCTGCTGCGGCGCTGCGGATGGGGATCTTTTCCCTCCTGGTTCGCGGGGCCTTCTTCGTCCTGCACCCGGCCAACGCCTTTACGATCCCCTGGCTCGCCAACGACGGCCCCGTCCTGGGCGGGCTGTGGCTGCTGGCGGGGTTGTGGTCGATGCACGCCTCGGCGCGATGCGGCCATCGCCGCCCCATCCTCCTGATCGGCGTCTTCCTGTGCTACGCCCTGGCCCTGCTCAGCCGGGAAAGCGGCATCGTGGTCGGTCCCCTGCTCGTCCTGTTCGATCTCCTGGGCGCGGGTCGTCCCACAACCTCGGCGCCTCTCCAGGCAACCGGGCGGAGACGCTGGGCGATCTATGCGGCGTTGGCCCTGGAAGGGCTGGCGTATCTCCCCTTCCGCGCCTGGTCCCTCGGAACCGCTCCGGCGCCGCGAAGCCCCTACTTTCACTGGCCCACGGAACCGGGCTTCTTCTCCTGGCTGCCCTATAAGATCCTCAACGATCTGGTATGTCTGCCGTTGGGCTTGCCGTTCGTGCCGATCGTGGACGTGCCTTGGTGGCAATCCCATCCGCTGACCACGGCGGCCGGCGTCCTCCTCGTGGCGGCGCTGGCGGCGGCGCTGTTCATACCTCTGCGGCGATCGCGGGCCGCCTGGGGCGTCCTGGCCGGGATCGGGATCGCCCAGGCGCCGACCCTGCTCGCCTTCTCCGCGCCCTACAACTTTTACCTGGCTACGGCGGGCTGGGCCGTCCTACTGACTCTGTGGGCGCGCCGGCTGTGGGCGACGAGGCCGCGCCTGGTCATGAGCGCCGTCGGAGTTCTCGCCTCCGTCTACCTGGCCGGGTTGTGGACCGGCGCGTGGATGCTCCACTCGGCGGCGACGGCCGAGCGGCTGGTGCGCGACGAAGTGCTGGCCGCCCGGCCCGCAGACTTCCCAAAGGGGCACCCGCCTCTTTTTCATCAACCTGCCGTTCTTCGCGGCGGAGGTCGGGCCGGCCCTGCGCAACGCCGCCGATCGGCCCGACCTGGAAGTCTATCCGCTCACCTTCGCCCCGGAGCTGTTCTTTCCGGATACCAAGGTCGCCGTCGAGCAGGAAGACGACCGCACCTTGCTGGTCCGTTCTCACGGCGGCGCCTTCTTCGGCGGCGACTTCGGCGATCAGGTCCAGCTCGGATGGTACGGGGCGCGCTCGGCCGACTTGAATCGCGGCGCGTTCGCCGTCCGGCCGGCGGCGGGGCCGATGCCGTTCCGGGTTGAAGTGATTGCGGGCGATGCGAACGGCGTCCAGGCCCTGCGCTTCGTCTTCGACCGTCCCCTCAAGGATGCCGGCTATCGCTTTTTCCTGAGTTCGCGCCGGGACTTCGCGGAGAAACTCCATTTCGACGGCGGACCCATCACCGAGCCGGACGACGAGGAAGACGACCCCGACGCCCTCACCCCCGAACAACGCGCCACGTCCCAGGACCGGGAGCGCGTGCGGCGGATGCAGATGGCCTGTCGGCGCGTCCTGGAAATCCTGGCCCGTTGGCCGTTCTGAACGCCTCCGGGCGCTTACGCGACCCGGCTCGCCCCCATTTCCGCACGACCGCCTCTTGAACTGCCGCTCGCTTGTCGTCAAACTGAATCATTGCGCACTCTCCCCGCTCGCCCATACGCTCGACGAGGAAGCGCCATGACCGGCATCCCGGAACCGGACCCCGTCGATCCGATTTTCGACGACGACTGGGGCGACGCCCTGCTCGCTTCCGGGGTCGAGTTTGCCGACAATCCGGAGCCGCGTTGTCCCTGCGTACTGCTTCTGGACACGTCGAAGTCGATGACCGGGAAGCCCATTCAGGCTCTCAACGACGGTTTGCTCGCCTTTCACGACGACCTCGTCAAGGATCCGCTCGCCCGTCGCCGCGTCGAGGTCGCCGTCGTGACGTTCGGCGGGGCGCCGCGCGTCGTGCAAAACTTCGTCACGGTGGACGACTTCCCGACGCCGATCCTCTCGGCCGGCGGCGCCACGCCGATGGGCGGCGGCATCCACCAGGCGCTCGACCTGCTCGAGGCCCGCAAAGCGCAGTACCAGGCGCACGGCGTCTCCTATTACCGGCCGTGGGTCTTTCTCATCACCGACGGCGCCCGCGCGGCGAGCCGACCGAGGTGTTTCGCCAGGCCGTTTACCGCCTGCGAACCTCCGAAAAGGAGAAGAAGGTCGTCTTCTTCGCGGTCGGCGTCGATAAGGCCGACCTGCGGCTGCTGAAGAAAATCTCCGTTCGGCCGCCGGTCCACCTGCGGGGACTGCGCTTCGTCGATCTGTTCGTCTGGCTGTCGCGCAGCACGCAGATGATCGCCCACTCGCGCGTCGGCGATCAGGTGCCGCTGCCGCCCGTCGATTGGGGAACGGTGTGAGCGAGCGCGTCCGCAGTCCCTGGAGAGTGGCGGGCGTCTCGGCGGCGGGGGCCGGCCACGTCCGCGGCGGTCTGCCCTGCCAGGACGCTCACGGGTGGAAGCTGGAGGCGGACGGCGCCCTGATCGCCGCCGTCGCCGACGGCGCCGGGTCCGTCCCGTGCGCCGCGGAAGGCGCCCGCATCGCCGTCAAGGCGGCGGTCGAGCAGGCGGCGGCCATTTGGCGCGTCGGCCGGCCGCACGACCGCGACGACTGGGGCCAGCTAGTTCGGGGCGCCTTCACCGTGGCGCAGCTGGCCGTGCAGTCCGCCGCCCGCGAACTCGGCCGACCGATCCATGACCTCTCCACCACACTGCTGCTGGCGATCGCCGCGCCTGAGCAGACGGCGGCCGGCCAGGTCGGCGATGGGGCCGTTGTCGCCCGCTTCGCCGGCGAAGGGCTGACCGCCCTGACCCGACCGCCGTACACCGAGCATCTCAATGAAACCACCTTCCTGACCTCCGACGGGGCGCTGGACGAGATGCAGTTCGCGCTGTACGAACTCCCGGCCGACGGCCTGGCCCTGCTGTCGGATGGGCTGCAAATGCTGGCGTTGAAGATGCCGCAGGGCGAACCGCACGCGCCGTTCTTCGCGCCGCTGTTGCGCTTCACGGCCGCCGCCTCGGAACCGGCCCGCGCTGAGGAGCAGCTGCGGGCGTTTCTCCAGTCGCCGGGCGTTGCGGAGCGCACGGACGACGACGTGACATTGCTGCTGGCGGTGCGGCGGCCGTGATCGCTTTGTCATTGGTGAGGCGCCCGGGGCGCGGTAGCTTGAATGGGTTCGTGCCGCTCTCCATTTCGGACCACGCTGCGCGGGAGAAGGTCCATGCTCAAGGAAACCTGGCAGGTCGGCGCGATCGTGATTCTGCTCGTCTTCGCCGTCGCGACGAAGACGGCGGCCGACGCGCCCGCGGAACGGCACGCGCCGCAAGTGCTGCAACCTACCGAGTCCGCGGCGGCGCTGGTCCGCTCGCAGTTGCCGGGGCTGGTGTACAGTTCAGACGGGGCATTTCTCATGTGTCTAAAACGCGCTCCCGGCGCCTCTGGAAACGACTTCGACATTGAATGGGTCAAGGCCACAGAAATCAGGGATCTTCGAGGAGCGAATCTGGCCCGGCAGCTGTATCCGATGCGCGCGGCGGAACTCGTGGCTTCGTTCCCGCTCAAGGCTCAGGTCCAGGAGTTTCAAGATAAGCTTCAATTGAAATCCGCCGCGGAGGTTCTGTCCGCGAAGTCGGCGGAGGTCGTGGACGGTTCGCCGCTCCCGGCCTTCCGCTTCCTCGGCGTCCTCGTGCAACGGCGTGAGCTGGATGGCCGGGGCGAGGCTGTGGGGAAGTGGGCTTCCGTGGAGGTGGAAGACGGCTACGCCCCCTTGGTCTATCTCGTCGGCGGGGCGGCGAGCCTTCCTCGCGACGATCCCAAGCTCAGGCCGATCCTCTTTCCCAGCCTGGCCATGCCCAAGCTGCCGACGTTCGGGATGACGCGCTCGCCGCCCGTCGATGAGTATCCACCGTTGGAAGAGGGGTTAAAGAGCCTAAAGGCGGTGCTGGGGGCGACAGCCGAACCGACCGTCCCGGATGTGTGCCTGATCCGGGTTTTCGACACGACGATCGAACCGGGCAAGACCTACGAATACCGGATCCGCGTTCGCATGGCCAGCCTCAACAGCGGCCGCCAGAACGTGGGGACAACGGGGGACGCGGAGAGCAAGGAGCTGACGGCCGCGGAATGGTACGTTCTGCCGCAGAGAGTGGCCGTCCCGACGGATTTGAACTTCTATGCAGTGGATCAGGCCGCACTCGACGCCAAGACGGTAGGCAGCGAAGCAAACCCCAGGAAGTACGCCTTCCCGATCGTACCCGTCCGCGCTAACCAGACGACGCTCCAGATCCAGAAGTGGCTGGACTACATGAAGATGAACCGCGTCGAACTGCCGGTCGGCGACTGGATGATCGCAGAGCGCGTCGTGGCGACCCGCGGCGAACCGATCGGCCGCCAGCGCGTGGAAGTTCCGTACTGGCGAAAGGCTCAGGACCGTTTCACCATGGCGACGGATCGGCCGCCGCCCAAGGCCCTCGAACAAAAACACTCGAACTCGGTGGAGGCGCCGTTCGAGTCTGACGGCAAGGAGACGATCCTGGTGGATTTCCGGGGCGGGGAAGTAAGTTCCAAGCGGATGCCTGCAATGGCGGACGCGGCGCCGGTGGAGGTCTTGCTCTGCACGGCGGACGGCAAGCTGTTGGCCCGCAATTCCGCCGTGGACGCCGCCGACCCCGACCGCGTCCATCGGCTGGAGGCGGTTCGCGCCTGGATTCGCACGGTGAAGGGCCGCACCGGAAGCAAGTAGCCGGAAAACCCTTCCATCAGCGGAGGAGTCAGCCTTGCGCGTGCGATTGGAAAAGGACGGCGCCGCGATCACCCTCAGCGGAGAGCCGCTGGCCCGCGGCGGCGAGGCGGTCATCTGGCCGTTGCCGGATTGGCCGGGGCTGTTGGCCAAGGTGTACCTGGAGCCGACGCCGGAGCGCGGCGACAAGCTGTCGGCCATGATCGCCAACCCGCCCGACGACCCCACCGCCAAGCAAAACCATACATCCATCGCCTGGCCGAGCCAGCGCTTCCTCGGCGACGACGGACGATGCGTCGGCTTCGTCATGCCGCGCGTCGAGAAGGCCGTCTCGCTCTTCACCGTCTACAACCCCAAGTCGCGTTTGCAGACCTGGCCGCTCTTCCATTACGGTTATCTGCTCCGCACGGCCCGCAACCTGGCCATCACCGTTCGGGCGCTGCACACTCGCGGCTATGTGCTAGGGGACTTGAACGAATCGAACGTGCTGGTCAATGCCCAGACTCTGGTGACGGTGGTGGACACTGACTCCTTCCAGGTCCGCGCCGGCCCGCGCGTCTTCCGCTGCGCGGTGGGCAAGCCGGAGTACATGGCTCCTGAGATCCAGGGGGCCGACTTCCGGCAGATCGACCGCACGCCGGAGCAGGACAACTTCGCGCTGGCGGTGCTGATCTTCCAGCTTTTGATGCAGGGAACGCACCCGTTCGCCGGACGCTTCACCGGCCAGGGCGAGCCGGACCTGCCGGCCCGGCGGATTGCCGCGGGCTTCTGGCCCTACGCCAAAAAGCCGCGCGGATCGTATGAGCCGAACCCGACGGCGCCGCCGTTCACGGTGCTGCCGTTTCTGGTGCGCGAGCTGATGCGCCAGTGCTTCGAGGACGGCCACGACCGGTCCTCGTCCCGGCCCGACGCGAAAGACTGGCACCGGGCGCTCGCCGAGGCCGACGCCGAGCTGACGGACTGCGTCGCTAATGACCAGCACCATTTTCACAAGAGCCTCGACGCCTGCCCCTGGTGCGAGCTAAAGGACCGTCAAGGCCGCGACCCCTTCCCGTCGCGGGAACAGGTCAAGGCCCGCGCGGGGCCGGCCGTCGAGCCGACGGCGATCACCGTCGTGCTGACGGCCGCGGACCTGATCGCCTCGGCTCTGGCGAAATCCAGCCCATTGCCGCGGCCTGCCCGCGCCCCACGGCCGCGAAGGCCGATGCCGCCCTGGCTGCGGCTGCTGCTGACGCCGTGGCCGTGGCTGATCGGTCTGGGGGCGACAGGCTTGGGCGTGCTCATCTGGATGATCGCTCAGAACCCCCACTAGAAGGCCGAGTCGAGCGGCATTCCCCACGAAACGTTTCGTGCTAATCGGCCATAACGGGGGGCTGCGCTATGGAACTCTGAAAACCGCTGCCGTTGCGTAGCGCGTCCCGCGCTTTCGTTTCAGGCGACTTCTTCGAGCCGTGCCACTAACGCCTGCAAAGGCCGCAGGAACACATAGTACCGCTTGTTCTACGGGCGCGGCAACTTCACCAGCAGCTTCTGCAACTCGGCGGCCAGCGCGCCAGCCTTTCGTAGATGGCCGTCCATCGCGTCGGGCGGCGGCCTGAGCCGAGCGTGCCGTCGCCCTCCGGCGGCCGGTTTTGCCCAGCCGCCGGAGAAGCAGCCGGTGGGTCATGCGGTTTGCCACCGGCGCTCGGGCTCACCGGCGACCCGGCCGTGGAGGGAGTGCCGAGGAGGTCCGCTTCTGTCGCCAGATCGGAGCCGCGCTGGCGCTCTTCATGCGTGAAGTAGCGTCTAAACCTCATGCCCGTATATGGCGACTCCGCCGAAAAAATGGCGGCCTGAACGGCTTTGCACGTTTATCGAGCTTTGCACTCAGACCGCACCCATAGGGTGGCTTTAAGTGCAGGGCGGCCGGTTTGCGTGCAACCGACTCGCCTTCCACTCCTTCGCCAGCCGCTTGACGCTCTTGGCAAAGGACGGGATCAGATAGAACCTCCCCACCGGGGCGTCCAAGTAGACAAAGCCGCAGTGGCGGAACCCTGTCTCGTCCTTTACGTCCGTCTGCTTGACGCTGCCGCGGTCCAGCAAGTCATTCAAGGCCGACTTCCACTCTTCCGAACAGTCCTCAAAATGGACCTTGGCGACTTGAAACAACCTTTCCGCTTCGACCGCCTCAGCGTAGGCGCGGGCGAATTGGCGCCCGGCGACAATCGAACCGAGGACCGCAATCAGCACACAGGCGACGATGGCGCCTGTTGGCATGGAGGCGGACGCAACGACCACGGTGGCAATTAGGCCGGCTGCCGTCATGACGGTAAACAGGGCATTGGTGTCGATGGCAGCGCACAAAAGGCGCTGGAACACGTCGCGTACTCCGGTGACGGGCTTGCCTGCCGCCGCGCCGCGCCGGAGTAAACGCGGCGCGGCGGGCAGGCTCAACCGGGTAGCTACTCCCGGCGTCCCGTTGCAACCATTGTGAAGGTGGAACGGCGCGGCCGTCAAGGGACGCCGGTTCACCGCGCCGGGAACCGCAGCACGTCCTGCGGCCCGTCGTCCTTGTCCGGCCCGCCCTTCGGCGTCCAGGCGGACGGGTCGATCTTCAACTCATGCCACGCGGAGATGAGGCAGGCGACGTTGTGACAGAGGATTTTGGCCAGCGCCTCGTTCCGCATGGCCACGTCCGTTTTTGCCCGAACCGCATCGCCGAACTTCCGCTTTATCATGCTGAACGCGCTTTCCACGTTGCTGCGCCGGTGGTAGTGCGTCAGGAACTCCTCCCGCCGGTACTGGAAGTAGTGGAACATCCGCCGCCAGACCTCCGCGCCGCCCGGCAGGCTGTTTGACTTGAACGGAATGAACGGCGTTGCGCCCATGCCGACGATCAACTCCAGATTGTCATTGCTGAGATACGCCTTGTCCGCGCTCATCTCCTCAATCACGAAGTTTTCCGCCGTCGCCTTGGTCAACGGGTCAAATTGCGGACAGTCGCCGGAGTTCTTTTCATCCATGAACACGGCCGTCACCACCTGCGTTTTCGTGCCGACGCACAGGTGCGCCTTCACCCATTCCGTCTTCTGACGGTTGACGCCGTACTTCTCGTCCACCCACTTGACGTAGCGGCTTGTGGCGAAGCCGCTGGAGTCGATGGCGAACTGCCGCTCCACCGAGCGGAGCGGCAAGCTGCTCTGCCGGATCATCGCCATGAGAACCGGCGTCACTTCCGCCATGTCCAGCACCCGAAGGACGCTGTTGAAGCACAACACCCGCCCGACGTGGCCGCGATCGTGCGCTTCCCGAAGGTCGCTCATGAACCTACGGGCCGACACCAGAGCGTACACCTTGAAGACGGCGGAGAACACCGCGTCGTTCATCGACATGGGCGGGCGCCCGCCGTTCGGGTGTGGCGGCGGCTGGACGATGCCGCGGCACAAATCCGCCAATAGCACCTGAAAATGATCCTTTTCATTGGCCTGCGCGGCGTTGTAGTTGACCCAATCCTGCCGGTAGGTCGCTCGCGGCGGCCGGGCCGGGGCCGTCGCCGGGTCCGGGTTCGGCTCGCCCTTTAGCTGGCGCTCCAGCAACATCCGCACCGCAAGGATATGCTTGCACGGCTTGCCGGTCCCGCTGCCGTTGAGTGCGAAGTCGTCGCACTCGCACGCGGGCGCGGTCGGCGACGGGTTGACCTTGTAGAAGCGGCTCGCGCTCTGGCTGTGGACGTGCCATGACCCGTCCCGGAACGAAATCCGCGCGTCGCCCGTCATCTCGCACGCCTTCACTTCCCTAATATCCATCGCCGCACCTGCTTTGTGCCACGGAGTTTACGTCCAGCAGCATAGCATTTATCTAGCCAAGGATGTAGCTTGGCAGTTGACGGCGGACGGATTTTTTGGCTAAGATTCTCGCATGGCTAAAGGCAGACCGCGAAAGTATGGCGACGCCCGGATGGACATCCACCTGCGGATTCCGGTCACGGATGAGCAGCACGCGATGATTCAGCAGGCTACGGCCGATGAGCCGGAGGGGATGGCCGCGTGGGCGCGGGCGCTGCTACTGGCGGCAGCGCGGCGCAAGCTGGCCAAGGGTGAGAGGGACGGGCGGCGAACATAGGGCAAATCTCTGTTGTCGTCTCCAGAGTGGAGACGCAGTGGAGGCGCAAAGGTTCGGCGGCAAGCGGCCCGACAGGAAGGAAGAGACGCCAATGGCTGAGCCGAAAGACTCCAAGCAGTTCCCCACAGAGATCGGTGACGCCTTCATCGAAGAGAGGTTCTGGGCCGTCCGCGGGAGGGCGATTCAGGCCTATGCAAAGCTGGAACAGGCTCTATGCCTCATCTTCGCCACCCTGTGCGATATGCCGCCAGACGTGGCCGGCATAATCTTCTTCAGGATCGTCAACGCGGGCACGCTACACTCGATCCTCGAAAGGCTCATGAAGAAGAAGCATGGTACCACCTACTCTTCCTTTTGGGGTTCGTTCTTGGATGCAATCCGCGGCACTTCGCAGCGGCGAAATGAGATAGTCCACTGGAGCGCGATGATGTTCGTGGACGGCAGCGACCGCCTGCTGGCCCTGACTCCAGCGAACATCTACGACTTCGGCCACAACACACCGGCTCCGATTACCGTCACCGTGATGGTGGACTTCACCGCAAAATGCATGTTCCTAGCACGCCTTGGCCATAGGCTCCACGACATACTCACCCCGAACGTGGCGGCCGAATTGGACCCGGCCGAAGTGCAGACATGGCGCGGTATATTCGCTCAACCAGTAATCTATCCGCCTCCAGATAGTCATCCGCTATTCCAGACGCCGCCAGCACCCGGAAGCCCGCCTCCACCATCTCCGCCGTGACTTCGATTGCTGCGGCTTCCTGCGCCGTCTCATCCTTCCGTTCCTTCTCAGCCATTGTGCAAAGTCCTCATTGTTGAGGCTTTGCCCTTGCCGTCCCCCGATCGCCCTTGCCCCGCCCCAGCCGCGCTTTTTGTGCAGAGTCGGCGGTTTAAGTGCAATCGGTACTTTAGAGACAGTTCAAGTGCAAAGCTCGCCGGCGTCGGTCTGCACTTTTATTCCCCGACCTGCACTTTTATCCACCCGTCCGGGATCGTAAACGTGCAAAGCCGTCCGCAGGGTAGACCTTCGCTTCCCCCAAGGAACAACTCCGTATGCCCCCCGGCGCCCAGTCTGCGGTGCGGCTCCCGGTTGCGTATCGGTTCTCGAACATTTTCGGCCTACACCTGCGGCAGACGGACCTCGATTTCGTAGACGTTCTGGTCGATATGGACATCCCGCTTTTCATCGACCCGTTCGTGTTCCGGGTCGGGGCCAACGACTGGTCGGTCGAGTGCAACGACTTGGTGATCGGCTACTTCGAGGAGTTGATCAATGTCATGCGCTCTGGCCAGCAGGACCGGGCGCGGGCGCTGCTGACGAACCTGCACGAGCCGAACGAGACGCGCCTCGGCCTGTCCAGCGGCAGGCCGCAGGGGCGCGGCATCGGCGTCGGTCAGGCGCTCCGGCTGTACAACTCCTTCGCCAAGAGCAAGGCGGTCGCCACCGGCATCCTGACGGATCTGAGCGACTGCGAACTGTTCATCGACGGCATCAGCCACGACAAGATCTCGGACATTACGATCAACATCATCCGGCGGATGCTGGTGGAGTTCACGAAGGACCAGTGCCGCCGGTGGGCCGTACCTATGGAGAGCAAGCCGACCGGCCCGTACTGGCATGACGAGAGGAAGGAGTGGCGGAACGGCTTCGATCTGCTGCCCGTCTATAACGACTACCCCCTCATCCTCGTCCCCAAGGAGGCCGTCCGTTACCGGCTGGCGGTGGACGACCGAGAGTATTACGACCGCCACGTCGTCGAGTACATCCGGCAGGAGTTCGCGCGGCAGGAGAACGTCGATTCGTGGGCGTCGCTCGGCCGCGTCCTGCGTGGGGGCCGGCGCGTCACGAAGAAGTCCGTCAAGGAGAAGCACCCCTTCTCCAAGGAGTTCCTCCGGGAGTTTTCCGAAGAGCGCCGCGAGGTGTTCCAGCGATACAAGCGCGACGTGGCGCAGGACGCGGCGAGCAAGCGGCACAAACCCAGCGACAGCGGCATCTACGAGACGGAGCGCGGAATCGCCCACGGTCAGAACATGTACTTGATCGAGGAAGTGAACATCATGACGACGAACAACACGGTGCAGGGCGACAACTTCGGCGCGGTCGGGCAGGGCAACCGCGTGTGGATCAGGGACATCACGCTGTACAAGTCGGAGGTGGACGGCACCCCGACCTTCGACGCCGAGACGAAGACGCTGCTGAAGGCGGCTATCGACGCCATCGAGGCCGCCGAGATCAAGTCGGACGAGAAGGACGACGCCAAGGAGAACCTGCAAAAGCTGACGGACGAACTGAAGCAGGAGAAACGGCCCGGCGTCGTGCAGCGCTGCCTGAACCGGCTGGCGGAGGTGGTCCCGGCGGTGGCGACCATACTGAGCAGCGGCGTCATGATCGCCGACATCATCGGCAAGGCGATTCACTGATCGAGACCAAGGGCTCCCCAGTACGAGGATATGCTCAACGAAGTCGAACAGGCCATCAAGAACCGGAAGGGAGTGGCCGCAGTGCCCAAGGGGACGACGGATATGGAGAGAAAGTTCCGAGTCGGCGATGAAGTAGTTCACAAAAGCGACAGGGATCATATCATGACCGTCCTCAGCTACGATGACGCTGGCAACATCGTTTGCCGGTGGAAGGGCAAACGCGGCTTCGAGCGGGCGCAGTTTTTGGAAGATGAACTTGAGAAGTGGACTCCACCGCCGCCGGAAAAGCCGCCCATTTTCATCAACCCGAAGCGGCCTAGCTACTGAACGACGCTAAACGGAGAACAACCCATGCCGACGCAACTGGACTTCCTGAAGGCGAAGGTGTCGGCCTTCAAGAGCACGCTGGACGGCAAGCCGCAGCATGAGAAAAGCGGTCGCGTCTCGATTCAGATCGCCCGCTAGTTCAACGCATTCGTGGAGGACATCAAGAAGGCGTCCCCGGAACTGCGCGTCTCATCTCCCCGAACCGATCACATGGAACACGGTCGCGGCGGAGGCGGGCTGGTCTGACATCAAATTTCTCGAACTGGAGATGCTGCTCAACCAAGTCATCGCCGTCTTGGACGTGCTCCGGGCCGACCACTGAAAGAGAGGCGCTACATGCCGAGCAAAGTGGACTTCCTCAAGGCGAAGGTCGAGGCCGTGAAGAACGTGCTTGAGAAGACCACGCCGAAGGAACGCGAGAACAGGGTCACGCTTCATCTGGCCGAAGAGTTCAACTCCGTCCTGAAGGAGATCGGCGCGGCGTTCCCTGACGCCGCGCCGCACCTGCCGAAGCCGATCCCGTGCGTCGGATTCCGCCGCTTGGGCGTCTCCGATGTGGGCTATGTGGACTTGATGGTCTTCGCCGAACAAGTCCTGCGCATCCTGAGCGTCGTCGAATCCCACGGCTGAGGGTGCGCGTCATGGCGGGCGGATGGGTGGAACTCGGCAAGGAAGTGCTCAAGCTCGCCGTCCGGCGCGGTACTCATTTTCGATCTGGGTCGTCTGCTTCCTGATCCTCGTCGCCCCGCTGCCGGGCTTCTTGCGCCTCGACGGCATCCGACAGGATTACGGCCAGTACGTCGGGCTCGTCGGCCTGATCGCCTTCGTTGTCTGGGTAGTCGAGGTGGCCTTGCTCATGACGGATCACACGATGACGCACCTCGCAGCGGCGCGGGCGAAGAAGGAGATCCTCACGCACCTCGACAGTCTCAATTCAAGGGAGGCCCATCTGCTCGTCGTGGCGGTGTCGAATGCCATCCAGACGGTGACATGGCGGCAGGACGCAGACGAGGTAAGCTCGCTCGTGGCCAAGGGGCTGCTGTGCGTGGTCCCCGATGGCAGCAAGGTGTTCCACAAGCCGTACACCGTACCGCGCTTCGTGTGGGAGCACATCGCCAAGGCCGAGGTCTTGGCGAAGCTGAAGGCGCTGGACAAGGACAACAAGGTCTGAGCAAGCCGCTCGTGTGGTACGACTGGAACACCAAGAAGTTCGTCGTCGAGAAGGAGTAACGGAGCGGTCATGGGCACGCTGGCCTACGACATCTGCGTCAACGTCCTTGGCGGCGTGATAAGCGCCGTTCTGGTCCTTTGGGTCACTTCATCAAGAGGAGTAAGGACTGGCGATTTCCGTGGCGAATGGTGGGAATACGTTACGGGAGAGAGTTACATAGCGCAGCCCATAACGGGGCGGGTCCGAAACGTGACCTTTTCCCCAAACGACGGGCAGGTCGCTTCCGGCGGCGAGGACAAAATGGTGCGCGAGTGGGAGCTGCCGAAGTAGGCCGATCACACCGCCCCCGCGACCGGCGCGGCCCTCCCACGCAGTTGTCCCTTGACCCAATCGAGCCACTCGTCCGACGGCGGCCCATACGGCCGGAACTTCTCCAGCCGGCCGTCCTCCTCGCTGGCGAACAGGGCGCGGTGGGCGCCGAGCTTGCCGGCCAGCGGGTTGTCGATCAGGTTGCTCGAATCGGCGATGCTCATCTGAAACACCACGCGCATCGCCAGCTCGCGCAGACCCGATCGGTCCACGGCCCGTTGCAGGTTCAGATAGGTGTCGCACCAGACCAGCGTGTGAATGCCGAAACCGGCCCCGTCGCGCAGCAGGTCGGCGAACTGTTTGGCCGGGTCGGGAGGCCCGTCGCCGGCGCGGCCGAAGCCGAAGTCGTCCTCCCGGCGCCGCAGGTCGCGGCAGCGCTGCAATCCGTGGATCACCAGGAACACGGGCGGCGCCTCCGCCTCCAGCTCCTTCTGCCGTCGCTCCAGTTCGGCCGCCAGTTCGGCGACCACGGCGGCGGCGCCGCGCCAGCCCGACAGGCGCAGCGGCTGGGGCAGCACGTCCGGCAGCCGCGACCACGGCCCGGACGACGGGGCTTCCGCCAGCCGGCCGTCGATCAGGAAGAATCGCGCGGCGGGACTCTGAGCGGCCAGGCTGACCACGGCGGACGTGAACATCCCCAGCGCCGCCGCGTCCTGCTGACCGACGACGAGGAGGTTGCTGCCGTTCTGCGGGCGGAAGACGGCCGCAGTCAGGTCGTTGATGGCCAGCGCATCGCCCAGCCAGGCGCGGAGCGGGGTGGACGCCGGCTCTCCCTGCGTCGCCTCGCCGAGCAGCTTGCGCAGCAGGTGATTGTCGCCCACATCCGCGGGAGCGTTGCCCTCGAAGACCACCGGCGGAGGCGCCTGCGTCCCGCGCTCAACGGCCATATTGCGGATCTGGTTCAGGTATTCCTCGCGCCGCTCGTCCGACAGCCAGACCACCTGGAACGGGTTGTTGCCCTCGACGAGGCCGTTGGCGTCGTTGTAGATCGCCTCGCCGGGCCGCGACAGCAGCCGGGCCGCCGCGTTGTCGGCGCTGAGGATCAGCTGGGCGTCCGCCTCGCTGCACTGAAGTGCGATGCGGATCGCCATCTGATCGACGGTGCTGCGCCAGGCTGTAGGCGCCGCCCAGCGTCTGCGATCCCAAAAGGACGTGAAGGCCGAACGCCCGGCCCTGCCGCACCAAGCGGTCCAGCAGCTGGGCCGCGTCCTGCGCGATCCGGTCGTCCTCGGTGAAAAACTCCTGAAACTCATCCACAATCAGCAGGATGCGCGGCGCCGCGCCGACGGCTCCGCCTGGCGGTAGGCGTTGAGGTCCTGCGCCCGGCGGCGCGGAAGCGTTCGCCGCGCGCCTTCATCTCGGCGTCCAGCCGCTGCAAGACGCTCAGGCCGAACTCGCGCTCGCTCTCCACCGCGATGACGCGGGCGTGCGGCAGCCCGTGGGCGGCGTAGGCCTTGAACTCGACGCCCTTCTTGAAGTCCACGAGGTACAGCTCCACCTCGTCCGGCGAGTAGAGCAGGGCCAGGTTCGTGATGAGCGCGTGCAGCAATGTGGACTTGCCGGACCCCGTTTTGCCGGCGATGAGGGCGTGCTGGGCCGTGCCCTGGCCGAGGCGCAGGTGCTGGCGCGAGGTCGCCCCGGATCGGCCCAGCGGCACGTCGATGCCCTTGCGGCTGTCGGCCGTCCACCACCGCGCCGGCGCCGGCGCGATGAACTCGAACGGCACCTCGACGTGGCGCGCGGCCCGTGACAGCCGGCCAACCCGATCGAGGAGCCGGGCGGCCAGCGCCGCGTCGGGCGCCGCGTCCAGCGTCAGCGGGAAGCGGCCGAAATCGGCGTCGTCCCAGACGAAGCGGCCGTCGTCCCACGTCAGCCGCACGCCGGCCTGGCGCAGGTCCGACAGCTGAAAACCTTCCGGCATCGGCTGCTTGCGGTCCACGGTGATCAGCGTCAGCACGCCGCAGCGCGGGCCGTTCTGGACGATGCTCACCAGCCGACGGCAGGCGTCGGCGCTGAAATTCGTCGGGAAATTGGCGACGACGAGGATGCGAAAAGGCTCCGCCACCTCGCCGGCCATCGCGTTGTAGTCGTTGATGGTCGGGTAGCGGTCGCGCAGGTATTTCTGGATGACATTCTCCATGTGCGCGGTCAGGTCGGCCAGGCGCTGCTCGATGTGGGCCGTCTCGGTCCAGATTCGGCTCGTGACCAGCAGGTCGTCGTGGTCGGCCAGGTCCATGAAGGCGGCGAAGTTCTGGCCGAGGCCGACCGGATCGAGGATCGTGAAGCGCACCTTGCCCGGCGGGATGCTCGTCAGCAGCCGGAACATCACGGCCTGCAGGGCTTCCACAGCCCTGGCCCGGCCGGCGTCCTGAGCCAAAAACAGCATCGAACCCCGATCCGGGAAGGGGCAGAGCGCGGGCAGCGTGAAGTCGTCCACAGCTTCCATTCGTAGGGGTGAGGTTGCCTCGTCTCTACCGCCGTCGAGCGGTACGAGGTCCGGGATTTGCTCCTTTCCGACGCTGATTTCACCGAATTGCAGCACCGGGGGCGCGGCCGCGGCCGGCGGCCGGTCGGCCCAGCACGGGTCGGACCAGGCCGGGAAGAGCCGCATGCACTCCGTGCGCACGGCGTCCACGCCGGAACGCAGCTCGGCGACGGCGCGGCGCCATTCGTCCGCCATCACTTGCCAGCCGCGCTCGAAGCCGCCCTCGATCTCGTCGAGCCGGCGCCGACGGTTGGCCGTAAGCTCCTCCATCTCGGCGTCATGCGTGCGCTGCGCTTCGGTCAGCCGCCGTTCGTGTTCACGGTCCAGCGAACGGAGATCGTCCTCCAGCCGCCGCTCGGCCGCCTCCTTGCGGGCCTGGCAGGCGGCGAGCGCCGCCGGCATGGCCTCGTCGAGGCGGCGCTTGGCCGCCGTCCATTCTTGCTGCGCCTGGGCCCGGTCGTACTTCAGGGCGCGGCGATGCCGCTTCTTCAGGACATTGATTTGCCGCCGGCAGCGGGAGGCGGCCCCCTTGAGCCGCTGACGACAGCGCAACGCCACGGAGTCCACGGCGCAACAAAAGCCCGGATAGATCCGGAAGAGCGTTCGCACCTGCCGCCGGGCGACGAATTCCAGCACGAGCTTGGTCGTCATGCCGATGGCCAGCGTCGCCACGGAGGACACGACCAGGCCGCCGGCCAGCATCAGCAGCAGACTGCCGGAGCCGGTGAAGAGCGACAGGAGCAGCCCCATCGGGTAAATCGCCAATAGGCCGAACACGGCGAAGGCCGCGGTGAGCCGGCCGCCCTTGAGTATCTTCGGGAGGGCCAATTCCTGCAGCCGCTTGCGCAGGTCGGCCAGCCGCTCCTCCAGGGCCGCGAGGCTCTTGCGCAGGCCGAGCCGGGGGTTCTTGTCGCGCGGCCCAGCTGCGTTTTTCCAGCTTGGATGGAGATAATTCCGCTCCCACGCATCCCAAAGAGCGGAGGCGTCGCGGCGGATCGTCACCAGCCGGTCGAGGATAGACGTGAGCCGCTTCTCGGCCGCGCGGCGCCGCTCCTCCGCCTTGGCCATATTGCGCTCCAGGACGGCGTTGAGCGTCCACCGGCCTTCCCTGTAAGCGTTGCGTGCGGCCTCCTTCTCCTCCTCGCAGCGCTGGCTCGTCGCCTCGCGGGCCTCCTCGAACTCACGGGTCGCGGCCGCCGTCTCCTCCTCGTAGAGCGCCTGAATCTGCGCACGCTCCTCTTCCGTCTCGCGCTCCACGGCCGCCAGCGACGCCTTCCGCTTCGCCTCGGCGTCGAGCCGGCCGTTCTCGAAGATGGTTTCCGTCTGGACCTTGGCGTGCGGGGCGGTCTGGCCCAGGAGCTTTTCGTCGCGGCCGCGGGCGGCGGCGCGCTGGGCGAGGCCCGCAAGAAGGTGCGTTGTCGGGCGACGAGGAGAGGTTCATTCATGGCGGAATGCCGTAGGGCGAGGTTCAGGTTGCATAAGTTCCCGCAAGGGCTGGCGGATACGGCCGTGGCGCACCGGCGACGAAAATTCTCCTATGGCAGTCCATTACTTCTTCTTCTGTTGCGCCTTCTCGATCTTCGCCCAGGTGTCGCGCAGCGTCACCGCCCGGTTGAAGACGAGCGCCCTCGGCCGGGAATCCGAATCGACGCAGAAATACCCCAGCCGCTCGAACTGGAACTTGTCGCCCGGCCCGGCGCCGACCAGGCTCGGCTCCAGCTGGCAGCCCTTCAGCACCTCCAGCGAATCCGGGTTCAGGTTCGTCCGGTAGTCGGCGCCTTCCGGCACGTCGTCGGGGTCGGGCTTGGTGAAGAGGTGGGTCGTACAGCCGCACCTCCGCCTCGACGGCGTGGGCCGCCGAAACCCAGTGGATGGTCGCCTTGACCTTGCGGCCGTCCGGGGCGTCGCCGCCGCGCGTCGCCGGGTCGTAGGTGCAGGTCAGCTCGACGGACCTGGCCCGTTTCGGGATCGCCTTGACGCCGGTGCAGGTGACGAAAGTAGGCGTAGCGCAGCCGCACCTCGCGGCCGGGCGCCAGGCGGAAGAAGTCCTTGGGCGGATCCTCGCGG
This sequence comes from uncultured Planctomycetaceae bacterium, assembly GCA_963771935.1. GTDB lineage: Bacteria > Planctomycetota > Planctomycetia > Gemmatales > Gemmataceae > UBA4732. Next base: position 383,408 of record CAVYVK010000004.1, read on the forward strand.
AAGTCGTCCTGCTCGATGTACAGCACGCGCGAGAAGGGCACCTTGCGCTTGCCGGCCGCGGCGTCTTCCGGGTTGTTGACGGCCTCCAGCTCCTCCGTTTGACCCTCCGGATAGTTCTCGATCACCACCTTCAGCGGCCGCAGCACGCCCATCACGCGCGGCGCACGCTTGTTGAGGTCCTCGCGCAGGGCGTCCTCCAGCCAGCGACACGTCGATGACGCCGTCGAACTTCGAGACGCCGATGCGTTCGCAGAACTTGCGGATCGCTTCCGGCGTGTAGCCGCGCCGCCGCAGGCCGGAGATCGGTCGGCATGCGCGGGTCGTCCCAGCCGTGGACGTGCTTCTCCTGCACCAGCTGGATCAGCCGGCGTTTGCTCAGCACCGTGTAGGAGAGGTTGAGCCGGGCGAACTCGATCTGTTGCGGCGCGTAGATGCCGAGCGCCTGGACGTACCAGTCGTAGAGCGGCCGGTGGTTCTCGAACTCCAGCGTGCAGATGGAATGCGTGATCCCTTCGATCGAGTCGGACTGGCCGTGCGCCCAGTCGTACATGGGATAGATGCACCACTTGTCGCCGGTGTGCTGGTGACTGGCGTGGAGGATGCGGTACATCACCGGGTCGCGCAGGTTGAAGTTCGGCGAGGTCATGTCGATCTTCGCCTTGCAGGGTGCGCGCGCCGTCGGGGAACTCGCCGGCCTTCATGCGCCGGAACAGATCGAGGTTCTCCTCGACGGAGCGGTTGCGGTAGGGGCTTTCCCGGCCGCCCTTGACGTCGCCGCGATACTGGGCGGTTTCCTCGGCCGTCAGGTCGCAGACGTAGGCCTTGCCGTCCTGGATGAGCTGCTCGGCCCACTCGTAGAGCTGGTCGAAGTAGTCGGAGGCGTACAGCTCGCGGTCCTCCCAGTCGGCGCCGAGCCAGCGCACGTCGGCGCGGATGGAATCGACGTACTCCTGCTCCTCCTTGGTGGGGTTGGTGTCGTCGTAGCGGAGGTTGAACTTGCCGCCGTACTGTTTGGCGAGGCCGTAGTTGAGGCAGATCGACTTGGCGTGGCCGATGTGCAGATAGCCGTTCGGCTCCGGCGGGAAGCGCGTGTGGACGCGGCCGCCGAACCGGCCGGTGCGGTTGTGTTCCTCGACGATCTCCTGGATGAAATTCAGCGACGGAGCGTCGGGTTTGTCGCCGCGGTCGTTGTCGGGATTCTTGGCCATAGATTCGCTCTCGATGGTCGATCCAACCTGGCGAGCGGCGGGGTTTATCCCCGCCGTTTGAACCGTATGCTATCCAAAACCGCCGGGATAAACCCGGCGGCTCGCCTCACGATTTCATCCGTTCCAGCGCCCGGTCGATCCGCGCCAGGCAGCGCTCCCTGCCGAGCGTCGCCAGCGTTTCATAGGCGCCGAAGCCGACTTCCTTGCCCGTCACGGCGACGCGCAACATCTGGCTGGCGGGGCCGTGTTTGTGGCCCTCGGTTGCGGCGAAGTCCTCAATGCGCGTCTTCAGCGTCGCGGCGTCAAACGGCGCCGTCGCGGCCAGCACGGTTCGCGCCTTCCGCAGCAGGTCCGGCGTCTTGCGGACGTGCTTGTCGAACGCCTTCTCGTCATAGGATAACCGATCGTCGGCCGTGAAGAAGTCGGCGTAGTTCAGGATATCGCCCGCCACACACAGCCGCGGGCCGGCGTCCGTGACGATCTTCATCGCCAGCGCCGCGCGTCGCCTCCGGGATCGGATCGGGCGACCAGGCCGGCCCGCGTCAAATACGGCAAGGACCGCTCCAGCTTCTCCGCGACCGGCAACGCCTGATAGTAGCGCTCCTGGAACGCGAACAGCTTCTTGACGTCGAGACTGGCCGCCCCCTTGTTGACCCGCTCCAGCGAGAACAGCTCGATCATCTCCTGCCGCGAAAAAAACTCCGTCTTGTCGTCCAAAGACCAGCCGAGCAGCACGAGGTAGTTGACGACCGCGTCGGGCAGGTAGCCGACCTGTTCGTAGAAATCGACGATGACCGGGTTGAACGTGTCCGCCGCCGTAGTCAGTCCGAGGCGGTCGGCGATGCTCTTGCCGTGGTCGTAGACCCGCTTGAAATCCGGGTTCTTAAGGTACTGCGCGATCTTCCGCTTGCTGAGCTTGTTCTTGCTGCCCGGTTCGGCGACGAAGGGCAGATGGGCATACTCCGGCAGCGGATAGCCGAGACTCTGGATAATGAAGATCTGCCGCGGCGTGTTCGACAAATGCTCCTCGGCCCGGATGACGTGGGTGATCTTCATGTCGAAGTCGTCCACGACGCTGGCCAGGTTGTAGAGCACCGTGCCGTCGGCGCGCTGAATGACGCTGTCCTGCTCGCCGGCCCATTTCACCTCCATGTCGCCTCGGATATGATCGAAAAAACGGCAGGCGCCCTCGCGCGGCATCTTGAGGCGGACGACGCCCTTGCGGCCCTCCGCCTCGAACTTCGCCCGCTCGGCCGGCGTCTCGGCCATCCAGCGCCGGCTGTAGAGATACGGCCGCTTCTCCGCCTCGGCCGCGCTGCGTTCGGCGGCCGCCTCCTCCGTCGTGGCGTAGTCCCAGTAGGCGTGGCCCTTCTCGACCAGCTCGCGCACGGCGTCCCGGTAGCGGTCGAGCTTCTGCGACTGGTAATAGGGGCCGTGCGGGCCGCCGATTTCGGTGCCCTCGTCCCAGTGCAGACCGAGCCAGCGAAAGCCCTCCAGGATCGGTTGCAGCGCCTCGGCCACGTTGCGCTGCTGGTCGGTGTCGTCGATGCGCAGGACGAACTGACCGCCGTGCTTGCGGGCGAACAGCCAGTTGAACAGGGCGGTGCGGACGCCGCCGATGTGCAGGTAGCCGGTCGGGCTAGGAGCGAAACGGGTGCGGACCATAATCAGCGCTTCCGTGGCCAGGAGCGGATGTTTATAAGCGGAAAGGCGAGCGGCGCGGCGTCAGCCCGCCGTGCTGAACCCATCACGGCGGGCTGACGCCGCGCCGCTCGCCTCCGCGCTGGCGCCTCTTAATGACGTCACCCCGGCGGCGCGGGGATGGGCGCCCCGATCGGCTCGGCCCGCGTGAAATCCACGTCGATCCGCTCGTTGGCGTGGACGATGACGGTGCGCGTCTGATCCACCAGCTTGCCGTCCGTCTTCCAGCGGGCGCGGACCTCGTATTGATAAGCCCGGCCGACGGGAAGCGTGGGCGTGACGAACTCGCGTTGCTCGCCCTTCTGCTTCGTCGGGTCGCCGTTGAACCAGACCTCGGCGTCCGCCGGGACGACGACGCCGACCGCGGCCGCACCGTCGGGCGGCGGCGGCTCCGCCGCGGGCGGCCCTGCCGGACCAAGGTCGCCCGTGTAGCCGCTGGAGATCAGCGCCGCCGACGCCGGCGGATAACCGTAGGCCGGCGCCGAGTAGGCGGGGGACGCGTAAGTCGGAGCATAGAGTCCGGCGCCGATTCCGCTGAAATAGCCAGGATAGTAGCCGCCGGAGTAGCGGTTGTAATACCCTCCGTTGTAGCCGCCATAGTACCCCGCGTGGTTGCCGCTGTAGTATCCGGCGCGATAGCCGCCGGTGTAGCTGGAGTGGTAGGCGACGCCGCTGGCGTGGAAGCCGCTGGAACTTCCGTGAGAGGTGCTCGTGTGGGCGGGCGCGGCATGGCCCGGCGCCGCGGACAGCCAAAGCAAGGTCGCGGTGAGCGCCGCGACCATCGGGACGAACAGGCGTGGCCCGGACATAACGTCACCTCGTTTCCCGGTCGATCCGGCTCGAACGCCTGACCGACGATTCGGACGTTTTCCATCAATCAGTGCGTCTTTATTCTACGCGCCCACCGTCCCACATGAAAGGGGCCAGGGGGTGATAGAAATCCTCGTACCCACGTTGCGTGTGGGAACCAGGGCGGCGAAATTCCGCTGAAGTCCGCAGGGCCGCTTGACCGAAAGCAATCCGTATACGGAAGTGTACCCGTGAAAGGAAGGCCATGCGAATCGCCGACCGCGAATCCGACGTGCTGACTGCGTGCCTGCAGTACCTCGCCGTGAAGGGGATCTTCGCCTGGCGCCAGAACCAGGGCGCGATCCCACGAAAAGGCGGCGGCTACCGGCGCTTCGTCGGTCTGCGCGGCGTGTCCGACATCCTGGGCATTCTTCCCCAGCGCCGGAGGTGGTCGGCGAAGGAGAGGTGCGATTCGGCAACTTGCTGGCCGTCGAAGTGAAGCGAATCGGCGCGAAGCCACGGCCGGAACAGGCGGCGTTCCTAGAGCGCGTCAACGAACTGGGCGGCGTCGGCGTGTGCGTCCACAGCGTCGGCGAGCTGGAGGCGCGATTGCGGCCGTTCCTGATGTGAAGCAACTCCTACCAGCCCGGAGCGCAAGCGACGGGTTGGACGAAATTCCGTCGCTTGCGCTCCGGGCTGGTTCGGCAGGAATTCTCTCGTCGCTACATTTTCCGGCTGAAATTCGCCAGCAGCAGCGCCCGGCCGCGAAGGTGATCGATCGGAATCCGCAAGGCCAATTCTCTCGCCTGGTCGTTCTGTCCCAGCTGCACGAGGTCCACGACCTGACGGTACGTTCGGATGGCGATCTGAGTCATGGCAACTACCTCCCGGTGAAAGGTGCGCTGGTCCCCGAGGAAGTTTGCCCGGCGATTCTCCGCCGTGCCGGCCGAATGGGGAGGAAAACCCAGGCGATCAGGAGTCGGCCGTCGTCGCCAGCCGCGCCTCGCCTGAAATGCCTACAACAACCCTCTTTTACCTCGCCGGATCACCTTGCCGGGTCGCCCCATCTTCCGGCCGTCCGCGGGGATTGCCCGCCTCTACGGCCGTCGCTATGCCAACCGAGACGCCCCACCCTGGAACCACCCATGAGGACCCCGCCATGCCGCGACCGCTGTTCGCCGTCCTTCTGGCGCTGACCGCGTTCGGCGCCGCTCGCGCCGCCGACGCCGGCCTCATCGACGCGATGGACGAGCTGCACTTCCAGCCGCCCAAGGAGAAGGGCAAGGCCGAGCTGATCGACGGCAAAATGGGCAAGGCGGTGCGGTTCTCCTTCGACAAGGACGCCAGGGGCGCCTTCTTCGCCAGCAATCACCACGGTTCGCCCGCCTGGGACAAGGCGGCCGGCCTCTCGTTCTGGGTCAAGGGGGACGGCTCGGACCACTTCGGCGGCCTGGAGCTGATCTACGACGACGATTACGCTGTCCGCTACGACTACGCCTTCCCGCTCAAGAACACGGAGTGGACGAAGGTCGTCGTCCCCTGGCGCGACCTGGTCCCCGTCCTTCCCGGCGACAAATCGAACCCGCTCGACCCGGCGGGAGAGAACAAGCCTTCAAAGGTTTCCGCGCTCTTTTTCGGCAAATGGTGGTATTGGGGCGAGTATCCGGCCTGCTCGTTTGCGATCGACGAGATCCGTTTGGAGGACAAAATCGACCTCGACGCGACCGATTACACGCCGGAAGGGGCACCGCTGGCGCGGGTGCTGGCGAAGCTGAAGGCCGGCCAGCCGATCACCGTCGTCACGATGGGCGACTCGCTCACCGACACGCGCCACTGGGCCAACCGCGAAACCAACTGGCCGGCCCTGCTCAAGGATAAAATCGAGTCGAAATATAAGTCAACCGTCACGATCGTCAACCCGGCCATCGGCGGCACGCAGCTGCGCCAGAACCTGGTGCTGGTCCCGGTGTGGACGGCCAAGGCGCCGGAACCGGACCTCGTAACGATCTGTTTCGGCGGCAACGACTGGGACGCGGGGATGCGCGGCAAGCAGTTCCGGGCGACGTACTGCGACGCCGTGGGCCGCGTCCGCCGCGCGACGCACGGCAAGGCGGACGTGCTGATCCTTTCCACGGTCCCGGCCGCGTCGCGCTGGGGGGCGGTGGAGGAGTTGGCGGAGGCGTGCCGTCAGGCGGCGGCGGATCGCAAGGCCGGCCTGGCGGATGCGGACAAGGCGTTCACGGCGGCGGGCGAGGACGAAAAGGAGAGAGTAAAGCTCTACGTCGTGGACAAGACGCACCTCAGCCCGGCGGGTCACGCGCTCCTTGCGAAGACAGTGCTGGAAGCAATCGAGACGGGTGGGCGATGACCTGGTTCGTTTATAGCTCGTCAGGAAAGTAATGCGCGGTGTGCCACGGCTGTGTCAGCCGTGTTTGGGCCGCCCCACACGGCTGACACAGCCGTGGCACACCGTATTCACCCGTGCATTACTTTCCTGAAGACCGATAGCCGCGACCCGAAGGGGAGCGCTCCTCCCGACGCGCTCCCCTCCGAGTCGCGGCTAAACGATCGTCGTTATTTCTTGAGCGACTCCCGCCACTCGTCGTCCAGTTCCTTCAGCGTCTTGCCCGTCAGCTCCTTGAAGAGATCGTTGGAATATTTCCCCTCGCGCATGTGCGCGTTGAGCTGGCGCACCAGATCCTTGTCGTACTTTTCGGACACGAAGTTCAGGAACGTCGCCGACACGCGGTAGCTGCCGTCGTAGTGGGCCTTGTCCGGATCGACCGGCCCCGCCTTGCCCGGCTCATACTTGAAGAAGCGCTCGTAGTCCGCCATGCCTTCGACCAGCCAGCCTGGGTTGCGCACGCCGCGGTAGCCCTGGATCGTGTGGACCGTCTCGTGGACCATCGCCCCGAAGTCGTCGGGATGCGATTTGAAGTACCTCACGGACCCCGTGATGTGGTCGCCGCTGGTTTCGGCCACGCCGCGGTAGCGGTTCTTGAGCGTCATGGTGATGACGTGGGACGGCTTCCAGCCGTCGCTCTTGAGGTCGTCGCAGAGAAGCGGATATTCCCGCTCGCAGATGCGGGCGGACTTGTCCGCCCACTCCTTCATCTCCGGCGCGTCGGACACGTCCACCACGAACTCGACGGGGTACTTGAAGACCGTCACCGCCGGGTCCGAATCGACCGCGATCTCGCGGACGATCAGCGGATGTTTCAGATCGGCCGTGGGCTGGATGCGAACCGCCCGGATCATGCGGCCGTCCGTCTTGGCCTTCGCAACGCCGTCCTCGAACTTCGCCGCGTCCTCGAAGGTCTTGCCGTCCGCGGAAACCTGGAGCATCCCCACCTCCAGCGCATCGCCGCCCTTGGGTCGGCCCGTCGTCGCCGCGACGGCCTTCAGCGCCACGGGCTTGTCGAAGACCAGCGTGAAGTGATCGGAGGCGGCGGCGTTTTTGTCCGAGGCGAAGTAGGTGTCGGGGTCGCCGTCGAAGGCGAACTGGCGGATCTGCCCGTCCGCCGTGGTCAGCGTCGTCTCGACGGTCGCGGCTACCGGCTCGGCCGCCGGCGCGCGGCGCCAGGACACAAAGCAGCGGCGCCGCGAGAATGAGGGAAGTCCAACGTCGCATTCCAATCCTCCTGGAGAATTAGTCGGGGTCGTGGGCGGACCACGCCGCGTCGGGCGAGCTGATGACGCAGCGCAGCTGCCATTCCTCCTCGCGCATCGACCAGGCGGCCTCCTGCGTGCGCGGCTCGGGAATCCGCCCTTCCGGGTCGTAAATCAGAACGACGAGAGTGCGGACGTCGGGCCGCCCGCGGTAGTAGGCCGCGTCTTCTTGCCGCTGCTCCTTCAGCCGGTCGCCGAGGACGGGCGGGCGCGCGAGCTTGACCGCGACCGCGATCCGCTCCGGGGCGAGCCGGAAGTCGGAGCGCACCCCGGCGGCGTAACGCGGCGTGCGTCCCTCCGGCCGAACGTCGTCGAAGGAAAGCGGCAGCAGCGCCCTCAGAAGGTCTTCCAGGTCCCTTTCATCCTCCACCCGGAAAGGCGGTCGATCACCTTGCCGCCAGCGCAGCTGGCGGATGACGCGCGGCAGACGGCGGAGCAGTCGTTCGAGCGGGGCGATCGGATCCGTGGCAGGCGGCGCTTGTCGCGCCCACGGCAGGGCCGCCCCGCAGACGGAGCAGCAGCGCGGCGGCCGGCGCGCGCCAATCGTCGCCAGGCCCGGCGCCGCCACGGCGCCGGGAAGCGTGGTGCCGCAGGTCGGGCAACGGTCAATCGTCGCCGCCCCACAGCGGTCGCAGGCGGTGCGGCGACGATCGGGATGGGCGCCGGCCAGGTCCGTGATGACGTGGCCGTTGAGGCAGACCTGCATCACGTCCTGGAGAAGGTCGCTTTCGGGGTGGGCCATCGCTGTCTCCCCATCAGATAGGCGAGCGGCGCGGCGTCAGCCCGCCGGTGTCAGCAGCACCGGCGGGCTGACGCCGCGCCGCTCGCCGCGGATCACTTCACTCCATCGACCGCAACTGTCGCTGGCGCCGACGCCTGCCGCATCGACTCCGCCGCCTCACGCGCCAGGCGCTCACTCACTTCCTTGAGGCCGGCCAGCTCGCCGGAGTCCACCGGCAGGAAGCCCGACTTTTCCGCCACCAGAAGGTTGAGAAGCATGGCCAACATACCGCCCGCTCCGGCGGCTTGGCCATCGCCGCCGGCCATGAAGACGCGCTCCGGCACCAACGGCTGCTCGCTGTGCGTCAGCTGTTCCGCCACCACCGACAGGGCGTACAATCGTGGATCGCCGAACGACGCGACCTTCCGCAGCAGCACCGACGCCTCGGACAAACCGATCTGCATGACGCGCTGGGCCTCGCCGCGGCCAGCCAGCACGCGCTGCTTGCTGTCCGCCTCGGCCGTCAGCACCGTCTGCTCCGCCTGACGCCGCGAACGGGCCAGCTCGGCGTCGGCCGCCACCACCACCTGCTGCGCCTGACGCTTCGACCGTTCCAGATCGGCCTCGGCGTTGACGACGGTCTGCTCGGCCGCCTTGCGGGCGCGGGCCAGGTCGGCCTCGCCCTGGCTCTCGGCGATCTGGGCCTGGACGCGCGCGTTGGTCAGCTGCGTCTGCATCGCCGACTGGGCCTGGGCCTCGTTCAGCGTCCGCAGCTTTTCCGCCGCCGTCTTCTGCCGCTCGTAGGTCTCCAGCTGCTCGATCGACAGCTGCCGGATGCGCAGCTGCTCCAAAAGCGTCTCGATCTTGCCGCCGGCCTCCGCCGTGTCCGGCTTGCCGATCAGCACGTCCACACATTCGATGTCGAAATCGTGGAACTTCCGTTTCAGCTCCTCGCGCGCCTCGGCCTGGATGGTGTCGCGCTGGTGCAGCAATTCCAGCATGGTCTTTTTATGGGCGATGTCGCGGAAGTAGGCGCTGAGCATCGGGTCGAGCGTCTGCGTAATCAGCTTTTTGACATCGCCGAAGCGCTGAATGACGCTCGGCGCCCGCTGGTAGTCGATGTGGACGACCATCGACAGCGGCAGCATCGGCTCGTAGGCGTCCTTGGTCACGAGGTCGATCGACCGCAGCGTTTCGTCGTAGCGGTGCGATTCGGACTTGCCGGTGATCCAATGGAGGACGAAGTTGGTGGTCGGCACGAGGATGACGTTGCCGGCGTAGGTGTTGAACGGGTACTTGCCGGGGCCGAGCGGCCGTTCCCAGACGCCGCGCTCGCCCTCGGCCACGCGCTCACCGTGGCGGAAGGCGTCGCCGGAGAGGTCGCGGCCGGCCTTGCCGTGGTAGCTGACGACAACGCCGACGTAGCCGAGCGGCACGACGGTCTTGGCGATGACCTCGACGGTGGCGAACCAGCGGTTGATGAAGTAAGTGCCGTCGGTGAGCGGCACATACTGCCGACCGCGCCGTCCGCCGGCGCGGAGGAACGCCTCGGGATCCTGGAAATTGTTGTGGTAGTTGGGGTCGCCCGGCTCGATGCCGACGGCCGGGGCGATGATCTCGCCGGGCGCCAGAGAGGGGCCGTCCTGGACGGAGACGATGGCGATGCCGTCCACGCTGATGGTGGCGTTGGGCACGAGCGGGTCGGGGATCTTGACGGGACCGCCGACGACGACAGGGCTGAAGCCGTCCACCTCGCCGAGCTGCTGCTGCCAGGAAGCGGCGGCCTCGGCCTCGCGCGTGCCCGACAGGTTGGGCAGACGGTAGACGACGTCCTCGGTGATGACGACGAACAGGGCGGGATTGATCGCATAAACGCCTTCGCGGAGGATGGCGCGCTGCCGGCCGCGCTGTCCACGAACGGCCGGCGCCCCGTCCGCGGACGGCTCGCCGAGGAAGGTGCGGGCGTCCTGGAAATTGTTGCAGGGAACGACCTGGGCCAAGGTCTGGCTGGGCGGCAGCGCTTCGCCGTCGCGGGCATAGACATAGCCGATCTTGCCCTGCGGGATAGTGACGAGCGGGACTTTGTGGACCCGGTATTGCCAGCGCCATAGGCCGAAGTGCAGGCCGCCGCGCAGGAGGTCGGCCTGGAAGCCGGCCTCGCCGTTGAGGGCGATGATGTTGCCTTCGGGGACCGAGCCTTTGGGCGACCAGAGCTTCTCGACGACGCCGACCTGCTGGTTGGGGATGCTGCGAAGCGTCATCCAGAACAGGAAGAGGGCGCCGAACACGACGAGGCCGAGTGCGGCGACGACCCAGAAGAACAGGAGATCAGGAGAGGCGGGCATGGAAGGATGCACCTCCGGGCGATCGGCGGACGCGAGATGGAGCGGCGACGACGGCGCCCTTTCCGATCCAGCGCGGAACACGCACGCCAGGCCGCCGTGCGGCGAGGGGTTCCCCGGCAGCCGCGCCGGGGAGCGGGATTGGTCTCTATAGAAGTAATTCTATGTCGGGCGGCGATTCTTGCAAAATAAAGAGGTACGTCGGAGCCGCGACCGTAAGGGAGCGATGGTCGGTGCAGGAACCTCACCCCGCTCCCTTACGGTCGCGGCTCCGACGGGCGTCCTTGGACAACCGGCGGAAACTCCAGCCAGGCGGCCTCGCCGTCGAGGTAGGGATAGGACGTGTCGATTTCGTAGATGGCCCAGTGTTCCGTCGTCCGCACCTTCCGCAGAACCTCCGAAGGCAGATCGACCGGATCGGCGCGGCGGGGGTCGTCCCCGTCGCGCCAGCAGCAGGAATGGAAGACGAAGGGACGGTCGTGCAGCGGGCCCCATTTCTCCCCGCGCCACACGGCCAGGCGCATGCCGCGGACGCCGGACTCCGTCAGCCGGCCGTCCGCGCTCACCCGAGCGTAGTTCAGTTTCCCCGCGACGACGAACCCGCCGGACATGCAGGGGCGGAAATAGCGCAGGCGGACGGCGTCTTGGGGCGAGGCTTCGGTCGGCCGTTCCGGCAGGAGTCGCCGCAGGGCGTCGGCGTCGGTGGACGGCGCCAAGACGTCCGCCAGGCGCGTACGGGTGTGGCAGCAATAGAAGTAGTCGGCGCCTTTAAAGAGCTCCCACGGGAAGAGGCGGTCGATCACCAGGACGCCCCCGCGAGAAACGCCGCGCAGCAGACCCGAATCAACGACTTCTTCAACCTCACATCGAGGATAAAGGCAGGGGACGCGCACGGCGTGCGTGACCTGGACGTTGGCGGCGTAGTCCACGACCGTGAAGGCCGCGAACAGGAGGGCGGGCGCCGCGGCGAGCACTCCGGCGGGAAGGCGTTGCGGTCCCCGCCCGAGCATCCCGACGCCGCCGGCCAGGACCAGCGCCACGCCGAAGTACTGGATATAGACCGGCAAGTATCCGTAGCCGTAGTCGAACGCCCCCTGGTATCGGGCGCAGAGGCAGAGGATGGGGACGGGCAGCACGGCGAGAAGCAAACCGAGGGCGGCCCACCAGCGCAGGCCCAGGCCGTCCGCGCGGACGCGGCGGATCACGCCGCTGCAAAGTCGCCCGAACAGGAGGCAGCCGATGAGAAAGATCGTCAGGTAATGGCCCAAGGTCGCCCACGAGAACACTCTCTCCACCGGGGCGTTGCGATCCAACCCGGCGAAGGAGCAGGGCAAGCCCGCGACCAATTGCTTGGCGAACGTGTCCGCCATCCCGCCGACGTTAAGCCCAATCGAATACGGAACCGCCTGGGGCGGCAAGCGGGAGGCGCAGGTACAAGGAGCCTAGCGTCAACAGGACGGGCAGACCCAGGAACGGCAGCAGGAGAAGGGCGCCGCGCTTCCAACCGGCCCGCGTCCGCAGGAGCACCCAGGCGTGCAGAATCCAAAACGGATAGGTCATCTCGTAAGTCAACGCCACGACGGCGAAGAGAAGGAGGCTGCCGGCCAGGGCCAGGCGACTGCCGCCGACGCGGAAGCGATGCAGGAGCAGCACCGAAACGGCCGTCGCTGAAAGGACCATCGGCAGGAGGAAATTGTAGGCCAAAACGGGGTCGTTGCCGCCCCGGAACTGGATGAGGGCCGCCACGAGCAGGCAGCACAGGGCCGCGAAGTCCGCGTCGGCGTCCATCCCGCGGAGACAGCCGTAGAAGACCAGCAGCGATCCGATGACGGCGCCCAGTTGCGCCCATTTGTACCAGTAGAGGTCGTGGAACAGCCAGAAGCTGGCTTCCTTCCAGAGGTGAATGCCGGGGTTGATGCGTCCGCCGTGCATCCAGGCGCGGATTTCACTCCACGCATCCGCGAGCGGGGATATGGCGCGGTAAATCCAGAGGCCGGGCAGCGAAGCGTTGAACATGTCGTCGCCAATCCAGCCGGTCTGACGGATTGGGTAAAGCAGGAGAAGCCCCCAGCCCGCGATGACGACGACGCGCCAGTCGATGCGGCGGGCGACGCCCACTCCTCCCCCAAAAACGGAACGCGCGAATTGGCCCACGGACGGCCTCCGAGACGGGACGCGGGGCGCGGCGAAGCGGATCATGGAGGTGCGCGACCTCATAGCACGCGCGGCCGCACCGAGGCAAGGCGTGATCCGGCGCGGGTGTCCCTCTCGATTTTGGAGGCGCGGCTTGGTAGAAGCGCCAGCGAAGGAACTTGGGGTTTTTAGGGAGGGATTCCGATGCCGGTGCTGACGATCGAATATCACGACGAGGCCGAGCGCATGGGCCTGGAACAGGCCATCGCCTTTTTCACGCAGATGCGCCAGGTCGCCCGAACCGCCCCCGACGGCACGGTCCTGGCCGCCTGTGAGGAAGTCGCCCTCCAGGACGGCCGCCGACTGCTACGCAACAGCCTCGCCGCCGCCGTCGGGGCGCGCATCGACGCGGCCGAGCCAAAAGGGGGGCTGCCCGCGCCGGGGTCTGCGCGTGTGGGCACGCCGGCCTCTCCAAGGGGCGGCACGAACGCACGGCCCTGACCGCCGTCGGGCCGATCGACGTGGATCGCCGCTATTTCACCTGCCCGGCCTGCGGTCAAGGCGACTTCGGCGCCGACCGCGTGCTGGGCCTGGACGGCTACCTGACCAGCGCCGCCCGCCGCATGGCCTGTCTGGCCGGGGTCCGCCAGTCGTTTGGCCGTGGCGAGACGTTGTTGACGGAACTGGCCGGCTGGGACCTGGACGACGAGACGATCCGCCGCCTCTGTCACACCGAGGCGGCGCGGGCGACGGCCCGACGCGACGAGCGAGTGACGGCCGAGGCGTTCGCCGCCGCGGCGGGCGACTGGGAATTGTAAATCGACGCCGGCAAGGTCAACACCCAGGAGGGCTGGCGCGACATCAAGGCGGCGGTCTACGCCCGTCGGGAGCGGGGCGAGCCGGCCGACGCCGCGGCCTGGGACCAGCGGGATTTGCCGGCGCCGTCCGTTCGCTCGGTGGTGGCGGCGGTCGAGGAGGCGTCGGCGTTCGGCGAGCGTTGCGCCGCGGAGGCGCGGCGGCTGGGGCTGACCGACCCGACGCTCCTGAGCGTGTCTGGAGACGGGGCGGAGTGGATCGGGAACCTGTCGGGGCGTCACTTCCCGGGGGCGTCGGAGACCCTGGACGTCTTCCACGGGGCCGAACACGTGGCGGAGGCGGCCCGGCGGGTGTTCGGCGAGGGGACGGCCGAGGCGCGGGCGGAAGCGGAGCGGGGGCGGACACGGCTTTTGGAGGACGGCTATTGGGGAGTGGCGGAGTGGGTCGGCACGTTGGGCGGCCGGCTTCCGGCGGGCGGGGACGGGGCGGCGTTGGGGGAGACGTTGAACTACTTCGCGGGACATCAGAAACGCCTCAACTACGCCTTACGGTTGCTCCGGGGCCAGTCGATCGGGAGCGGGCTGATCGAGGGGACGATCAAACAGTTGGTGAACCGGCGGTTGAAACAGACGGGGGCGCGCTGGAAGGTGAACACGTCGGGCCCCCTGGTGGAATTGTGCGCTTGGCGGACAGCCCTGAGTGGGAAGCCTATTGGAACAACTGAACTCCAAAATCCAAAGGGGCACCCATCCAGGCGAGCGGCCGGCGTGAGCCGGCTGATGGGTCATACAATCAGGGGTAACATGGCGCATCAGCCGGCTCACGCCGGCCGCTCGCCGAAAACCGGGGAAGCTGGGCAAGCCGTGAAACCGACCGACATCCGTATCGAATCCGTGCAACACACCTACGAGGACTATCTCTACCGCACGCCGATCAAATTCGGCGGTACGGTCGCTGGACCGCGTGACGCTGGTGAACGTGGAATGCACCGTTCGCACCGGGTCCGGCAAGACGGCCCTTGGCTTCGGTTCGATGCCGCTCGGCAATGTCTGGTCGTTCCCGTCGCGCGTCCTCGGCTACGACGCCACGCTGGCGGCCATGAAGGCGCTGGTGGAACGCATCGGCCGGATCGTCGGCGATTGCACCGAAACCGGCCACCCGATCGACCTGGCCCTGACGCTGGAGCCGGAACATCACCAGGCCGCCGCAGAGGTGACGCGCGAGTTGGAACTGGCGGAGCCGATCCCGCCGCTGTGCACGCTGGTCGCCGCCAGCGCCTTCGACGCCGCCGTCCATGACGCCTACGGCAAGGTCCACGGACTCAACTGCTATCAGACCTACGGCCCCGACTTCCTGGCGCACGACCTCGGCCATTACCTCGGCGCCGAGTTCGCCGGAGAACGGCTCGACCAATATCTTTCACGCACGCCCCAGCCACGAATGCCGCTCTGCCACCTGATCGGCGCCCTCGATCCGATCGAGGATGCGGACATCTCCAAACGCCTGGACGACGGCTTGCCGGAGACGCTGTCGGAATGGATTCGTTTCAACGGCCTGACGCACCTCAAGATCAAGCTGAATGGCGACGACCTCGGCTGGGACGTGGAGCGCGTCGTCCGCATCGACCGCGCGACGGAGCGGACGCAGCAGCGAGCGCGGCGTCGAGTGCGTGGTGCTACTCGCTGGATTTCAACGAGCGCTGCCGCAACGTCGGCTATTTGCTGGAGTTCCTGGCGAAGGTGCGGGAGCGGGCGCCGCAGGGCTACGAGCGCATCGCCTACATCGAGCAGCCAACGGCCCGCGACCTGGCGGCGCACCGCGAGAATGTCATGCACGAGGCGGCGCGGCTGCGGCCGGTGGTGATCGACGAATCGTTGCTGGACCTGGAAAGTCTGCGCCTGGCCCGCGAGATGGGCTACACCGGGGCGGCGCTGAAGGCGTGCAAGGGGCAGAGCCAATCGCTGCTGCTGGCGGCGGCCGCGCGGAAATACGGCCTGTTCCTGTGCGTGCAGGACCTGACGTGTCCGGGGGCGTCGCTGATCCACTCGGCGGGGCTGGCGGCGCACGTGCCGGGCGTGACGGCCATCGAGTCCAACGCGCGCCAGTACGTTCCGGCGGCGAACCGGCCGTGGGAGAAGCGCTTTCCAGGGATCTTCCACATTACCGATGGTAGAATGGAGACGGGCTGCCTCACCGGGGTCGGTCTCGGGGCCGTCGAGTCGTGAGCGGAGAAGCGAAGTGGCGTCGAACAGGTCAGGTCCGCCGGGTCGGCGCGTACAGCTGCACCGCGCCCTCTCGAAGCTGGGTTGGGGTTCGCGCACGCAGGCATGGGACTGGATCGTCTCCGGCGACGGTGTGCGTGGACGGCCGGCCCGTCAACGACCCGCTGACTTGGGTGGACCTCGACCGCCAGCGAATCACCCGTGCCGGAGAGGCGCGCCGACGACCGTGCGCACGACGCTGGCCCTGAACAAGCCGCGCGGCGTCGTGACGACACGGAGCGATGAGCGCGGTCGCCGCACCGTGTACGACCTGTTGCCGACGGGGTTGCCGTGGGTATTTCCGGCCGGCCGACTCGACGCCGACTCCGAGGGGCTTCTCATCCTCACCAACGACGCCGATCTGTCGGTGCGCCTCACCGAACCGGAACATCACACGCCGAAGACCTATCACGCCACGCTGACGGGCGAGCTAACGGCGGAGGCGCTCGACCGGCTGCGCGGCGGCGTGGACTTGCCGGACGGCCGGACGCGGCCGGCGCGGGTGCGCGTGCTGCAGGGAGAGAAGGGAGCGCTGGTGGAATTCATCCTGACGGAGGGGCGCAACCGCCAGGTGCGGCGCATGGCGGCGGCGGTGGGGTGCAAGGTGCGGCGGCTGGTGCGCGTGGCGATCGGAAGTTATACTCTAGGGAACCTGGTCGCCGGGGAGTATCGCATTTTGGATGAAAACGATTGTAATAAGCTATTGATAGGGAGGAAACCGTGACTTCGGAACTAGGGGCCGTCTTGACGGCAGCACTGGCTTTGCCGCCCGCCGACCGGGCTGTGGTCGTCGAGAAACTGCTGGACAGTCTCAACGACGCCGATCAAGCGGACATTGACGCCGCGTGGACGGAGGAGGCTCAGCGAAGGCTGAAAGGGTTTGACGAGGGAACGGTGAAGGCGACCCCGACGGCGGAAGTCTTCCGAGAGCCGTCCCTACGGAAGAAGCCATGAATGTCGTCTTTCTCGACCCGGCCAAAGAGGAATTGAAGGAGGCCGTCGCCCATTACGACCGCCAGAGGGAAAGCCTTGGAGATGAATTCGCCGCGGAGGTGGCTGCTACGATCGACAGGATCGCCGCTTCGCCTGGCGCAGGCAGTCCGTTAGCTCCCGGCATCCGGCGCAGCAGGACCAACCGCTTTCCTTACGGCGTGGTCTACACCGTTACGAGGTGAGGATTTGATCCTCATCGCGGTCATGCACTTCCGCCGTAGGCCGAATTACTGGGTCGGCCGATTATAAGAATGACAGGATTGGGGCGCTTCCCGTGCGTGCGCCGGTCATGAATGCCTCTCAAAGCCCCTTATCCGATCGGCAAATGCCGCAGCACGTCCAGCGAGCTGATGACGCCGATCAAGGCCAGGTCGTCATCCACCACGAAAAGATGGTGGACCTTCATATTCAGCATCTGTTCCACGACCTTGGCGGCCGGCGTCTCCAGGCCGACCGTGAACACCACCGGCGTCATGATATCGCGCACCTTGGTGGGATCCACCACCTCGACCGAAAAGCCCTCGTGGCACGCTGCGGCGCGGCTTCTCTTCCCAGTCCTCGTTGGTGGTCAACGTGGCGTGGCGGACCTGCTCCCGCTCGTGGATGAGGATGTCGCCGCGGCTCAGAACGCCGACCGGCCGGCCGGCGTCGTCGATCACCGGCGCGGCGCCATAGCCGCGATCCGTCAGCAGAGCGATCGCCTCCTGGATCGAGGCGCCCTGGTAGATCGACACCGGGTTGCGAGACATCAGATCCTCGGCCGTCGCCTGGGTCAGGCTCAGACGCTTCGCCGTCGGGGTGTTGAGATGGTTCATGGTTTCACTCCTGATCCGTCGGCGAACGCCTGACAGGCGTTACCGACCGGCCGGCCCGTCCCCTCGCCGGGTGGTCGCGGTGATGGGAGGCGGTCTGCACGTTGTCATTGGGTGCGAACGTTATGCCAGATGGGCTAGGGATTAGTTTACCCGGAGAAAACCGGAGATCCAGAAAAATCCGGCAGCCATCCCGCGTATTCGGACGGGCGGGAGGCGCTCCTCCGCACAGCGATGGGACGAAACCGCGCGGCTTCGGGCCTCCGTCGCGGCAAGCTTTTCCCGGTGCGCCGGGCGCAGCGGATCGGCCGTCGGCGCGGGCGCCGCGGAAAAAGAACCCGACGGCGGCGCATCGCGCGGTTTGACGGGCGGCGAACCGGCGGCAATAGTTGGCCGTCGCCCGCCCACCGCACAGCGTCAGGAGGATGTTGCCGTGACCTTCCGTTCCCAATATTGGCTGGCAGCCGCGCTGGGGGTGTGCATGGCGCATTCCCCGGCGCATTCCGCCGCCGAGCCGCCCCGCTTCGACCCGCTTCCCGGCCGACCCCTCTCCGCCGTCTCCGATAGTCAGCGAATCGCCGACGCCGTCGCCGATCAGCTTCGGCAGAGCGCGGAATTGCACGGTTATAACGTCGATGTGGTCTGCCAGGACGGCGTGGTTCGCTTGACCGGAACGGTGGCCGACGCGACTCAGCGCGAGGAAGTGCTGCGGGTCGCGCACGGCGTGCCCGGCGTGGAGCGGGTGCTGGACCGCCTGACCGTGGCCGGCGCCGTCACGCCGGTTCGCGCGGAGGAACCGCCGCCGATCGCCCTGCCGCCTTCGCCGATCCCGGAGCCGCCCGTCCGCCGCAACGACGGCCCGGCCCCCGGCGTCGCCGTCGCTCCGCCGGTCGAGCCGGTCCCCTCGTTCCAGGCTCCGGCCCCGTCGCCCTACGACCTGAACCCGCCGAAGATGCCGCCGTACGCTTGGCCGACCTACGCACCCTACAACAATTACTCGCGCGTGGCCTACCCGCTGGCCTATCCCTACAACGCGTGGCCGTTCATCGGCCCGAACTACCCCTTCCCCAAAGTGCCGCTCGGCTGGCGCTCGGTGAAGCTGGAATGGGACGACGGCTACTGGTGGTTCAGCAAGACGGCGACGAAATACAACTGGTGGCACCTGCGCTACTGGTAACGGGTGTTTCCCCTGTCGCGCCTCGCCGGCCGCGGCCCCTTCGGGTCGCGGCCGAGTCGTTTGCGGAGACTCGTCAGCTCTCCGAAATCCAGCACCTGATCGCCGGCTACGACGCCGCACCGGAATTTCCGCCATTTCCGAGCGTTGAGGACGTTGGCGCCGGCGGCGTCCTCGGAGTACGCCGGCAACACGATCCGCTCATCCGAGACGAGGTAACACGGGCCGGCGGCGCGGTTCGACCAGCGCACGCAGGGATGCTCGTGTCCGTGGATCACGGGGCCGTCCGGCAGTCGGCCGTCGCCGTGGACCACGCGCCATCGCCCGACTAGGAAGCCTTTGGGATGAATCGGCAAGCCGTGGCCGCCGGGGACGAGGCCGCGATCGTGGTTGCCGGGGGCGACGGCGGCCAACTCGACGCCGGCGTCGTTCATCCATCGGACGAGGTCCGCGGCCAAGCCCGTGACGAATCCGGCCTCGAACAGGTCGCCGGCGATCACGACTTTTCGGATCGACTGAGTTGCAATCACCGACTTCAACGGAGCCAGGATAAAAGGAAGATCGGCGGCCGGCACGGCTTCGCCGTCGCGTCGGCGCGCCTCGTTGTAGCCGAGGTGCAGGTCGGCGAGGACAGCGGTCGCCGTCGGCCGGTGGACGGCGATGCGCTGCGGCGTCAGGAACCATTCGTCGTGGACGAGCATGGGGTTTTGCCTTCATCTTGCTCTGTCGAAAACCTATCGCGCCTGTTCGTGATCCGTCCGAGCTGCGCACGCAGCGGAGCAAGCGTCCCCCCGCTTGTTCCGCTGCGTGCGCAGCTCGGAAAGACCCGACGAGGATTTCGACCGAACACCTTCATCTCATAAAGCACCTTCCCCTTTTCCATTACCTCGCGCAAGGACCAATTGTCATCTCGCAGTCCACGCTCGATTTGTTTGGGAGTTCGCACGATCAGGTCGAGCGAAAACGGGCGCTCGAACGCCAGATCGATGCGGATGGACTGATCCACCACGTCCCTCGCCGGCATGATGACCATCAGATCAACGTCGCTCTCCACGTGCGGCTTTCCGTAGGCGTAAGAGCCGAAAAGGATGATTTTGTCCGGGTGGAAGCGTTCGGCGATTTGACGAGCGAAGCGCCGGATCGCCGCAAGCGGGATGTTCGGCGACGGATAGCGGTACGGCTGGACGTACGGGGCAGGCGTGGTGCGTTTCTTGGCCATGAGGTCATTCTATCGGCCGCCGGCATTGCCCGTGAGGGCCGCGTGCAGCTGCCGCAGCACCTCCGCAGGCGTCTCCAGCGGTTCGGCCGGCCCGTCCGCCGCCTGCGTCCAACCCTCCGCGAACGGCGACGGCCGCGACAGCCGCCGGCATCGAATCGGCCGTCGCGCCAGCTCCTCGGCGTAACGCCGCGCCGCCTCCAGGTCGCACAGGTCCGCGCGAATTTCCCGCGCCGCCTGGCGCAGCAGCACGAAATCCGCATCGCGCGCCCGCACCTGATCGAACAGCCGCCGTTCGCCCCAGTCCCGGCCGCCAACCTTTCGCCCACGGCCCAGCGGATTGCGCAGCAGCATCAGCCCGGTCAGCGCCGTCCGCCCGAATCGTTGCCGCAGGGCCGGCCCGTCCGCCAGCGCCGCGTCCAGGTCGGCGCCGATCTGGGTCGCGTCCAGGACCGATCGCACCACCGCCGGTGGGTCGGCCACGGCGCCGCGCAGGCGCAGGGCGAACCCCAGATCGGCCACCACTGCCGCCGCGGCGCGGTCCCGGTCGCGCGCCAGACGATGCACCGCGACGCGAGCCAGGGCGTCGTTGCCCTTGCGGTTCAGCGGCGTGTGGAGGTAATAATCCGCCCCCTGGTCGCAGACGACCTCTTCGATCAGCAGAGATACCGCGTCGGGAATCTCGCTGATGCACTCCTGACGCTGGAAATAGTCCAGTAACAAGGCGGATGCCTCGTCGTCCAGGCCGTAATCGCGCCGCAGCAGCGCGGCCAGCGCCGTCTGCCCGTCGCGCAGGGCGTCGGCCGCCTGCCCGCGCAGGAGGAAAAGCCGCCGCGCCAGCTCCGTGGACAAGGGCCAGCCGTCGCCGCCCCAGCGCGGCGTCGCCGGTCGGCCCGGGACCTCCTGCACGAAGACCATCTCGCCCTCACGGCGGCGAAACTCTAAACAACGACCGTCCAGCAGGAAGCGGTCGCCGGGTTGCAGCCGATCCGCGAACGCCTGATCCACGTCGCCGATCTCCAACCAGGACGGGTCCGCGCTCCCCTCCGGGTCGCGGCTAAACGAGGCGAGAACCGCGACGCGCTCCTCCGCCAGGATCGTGCCGAGGTTCCGGCGCAGGAGACGGGCCGTGCGCTCATCGCGGATGGCGAAGGCGCCGGCGTCGCCACGCAGCCGCGGCGGCAGCCACGGCCGACCATCGGGGTCCAGGCCGTGCAGGTAGGCGAGGCAGGCGTCGAAATCTTTTCGTGAGAGATCCCGATAGGGGTAGGATCGCCGCACCAGCGCGAACGCCTCGTCCGGCGTCCACGTTCCGGCCGACGCCATGCCGGCGAGCTGCTGGCATAGTACGTCCAGCGGGTGGGCCGGGACGTGCAGCGGTTCGCACTGCGCCGACCGGCCCGATGCGCCGGTGACGACGGCCTCCAGCAATTCGGCCGCGGAGGACGTGAACACCAGGCCGCGCCGCGTGCGGCCCGGCCCGTGGCCCGATCGGCCGAGACGCTGCAAGAGCCGCACCACTCCGCCCGGCGGATGCACCAGCGCCGCCAGGTCCACCGAACCGACGTCAATGCCGAGTTCCAGACTGGTGCTGCTGACCACCACGCGCAGCCGGCCCTGCTTGAACCGCGCCTCGACCTCGCGCCGCCGATCCGCCGCGACCGAGGAATGGTGGACGGCGATTTGATCGTCCCAGTCCGGCAGCCGCTGGCGCAGCACCCACGCCAACCGCTCGGCCAGCCGGCGCGTGTTCGTGAAAATCAGAACTGCCCGACACGCGCGCACCTCCGGGACCAGCCGGCGGACTAGATCGGGGATGAATGCAGGGCCGTCAGCCAGCGGCACGATGCGCAGGTCCAGCGGCGTTTCCTCGCGCACTTCGGCGATGGCACAAGGGCGATCCATGCCAGTCAGGAAGCGCGCGGCCTCGCCGAGCGGCGCCGCCGTCGCCGATAGGCCGATCCGTTGCAGCGGCTCCGAAGCCAGGGCGGCCAGCCGTTCCAAACTGAGGGCGAGGTCGGCGCCGCGCTTCGTCGGGGCCAGGGCGTGGATCTCATCGACGACGACCCAGCGCAGCCCAGCGAAGACGGGATGCAGGGCGGCCTGGCTGAGCAGGACGGCGAGGCTTTCCGGCGTCGTCAGCAGCACCTCGGGCGGGTCGTGGCGCAGCGCTTGCCGTTTCGGGCCCGGCGTGTCGCCGGTGCGGACGGCGAGTCGCGGCAGCGTCGCCCCTTCGGGCAGCAATTCGGATAGGCCGTCGAGACAATCGGAAAGATTGCGAAAAACGTCGTTAGTGAGCGCCTTGAGAGGGGCGATATAGAGACAACGAACGGATGCGGCATTAATAGGCGAGCCGGGTTGCGTAGGCGCCGGAGGATCGGCAGGAAGGCGGCCAGCGTCTTGCCCGCGCCGGTGGGGGCGCTGAGCAGCAGATGGCGACCGGCGGCGATGGCCGGCCACGCCAGCCGTTGCGCCGCGGTCGGAGCGACGAAGCGGCGGCGGTGCCATTCCGCCGCCAGCGCCCCCAGCGCGGATAAGGCGTCGTCCGCGGCGGCGGGATGCGTGAGATGTTCCTGGAGGTCGGCGGTGCGTTCCATCACGCCGCCATTGTAGCGACTCGCACCGCCGCGCCCCAGATTGGCCGGCCGTCAGACTCGGATCAGGATGGTAGGATCGACCACTTCTCCTACTGGAACCCCGCAGCCGGCCGGTGGAGCATGAGAAGGGAGAGCCCTCCGATGATGGAAACCGAGCGAGACGCCATCCCGAGCCGACACCGATGCCGTGGTCCCTGCGCGGCGAGGGCCAGCAACACGGCCAAGGCCGCCAACAGCAAGGAGCAGGGTTCGGGCGTTGTGATGGATGTTATTTCCCTGCTGACTTCCCCGCCGAAGTAGCCACCCTCCTCGTACGGAGATAAGGGATTTGGCAGGAGTTGGATAGCGTAAGTTGTTCCGGAGCCATCGGGGTGCGTCAGCCTGAGAGACTGCCGGCCGTCATTGGCCCAAGCGATGTCAACGAAGCGGTGCGGGGCGAAAACGCCATCTAGTGTGCCCAGGAAGGTGAGTTGGCCGGAGTCGCCCCACACGTTCGTCAAGGTCGCCGTTGCGGTGACTGGGCGGGACGTGAACGAGAAGGGGATGCTCGTGGCCGTCCACCGTTGAGACGGCTGGTAGGAGACGGCTACCCCGAAGGAGTCGGCCGCGAAAGGGGGCAGGATGAGATCATAGGGACTCGCCGCCAAGATCATCGCGTTGGCGCCGGCATCGGCCGGAATGGAGGACGGGCTTACGCTCCACGATTCGGCGAAACCTCCGACCGGGATCACCGAAGGCGCGCGGTGCAGGTAGACAAGGCAAGAGCGACAACCGTAACGAAGGCGGAGAAGCGAGACATCGGCGGCATCCTTTCCATTCCGACTCCCGAGGGGCCATTCACTTATGTGGATCAGTTCTCATGAGGGCTCGGCTGGGTTGTACGTCCAGGCATAGAGGCAAGTCAAGCCATTTTCCCCCCTTGTCAACGCTTCCACAGGGCAATTCGCTGATTGAGATTGGCAGGGAGGGCGGGATGGAGTAGAGAAGGCATCCGCGCCCAATAGTGTTCGGCTCGCTTCTTGCTTTTCGGGCTTGGGCCGGGAGGCGGGAAGTTTTTCCGGGTTATCGCGATTTTGCTCTTGCGCCCGGCATGGTTTTCGCGCCTAGTGTTCTCCAGTTGTAGAGCGGAGCACCCTATGCCGCATCCGCGCCGCGCCGACGTCCGACCCAAAGACATCCAAGGTCTGAAATACTTCCGCCTCGTCGGCCCGCTGCTCGACCGCCTGCACGGCGACGCCGCCGCCCGGGACCGCGCCGGCAATCGTCAGCTCTTCTTCGACCCGTACGCCGGCCTGCTGCTCCTGACCTTCTTCAGTCCCATCCTCACCAGCCTGCGCGCCCTGCAACAAGCCAGCGGATTGGCCCAAGTGCAAAAATTGCTCGGCTGCGAGCGTGCAGCGCTGGGTTCCCTGAGCGAGGCCAGCCGGGCCTTCGACCCCGCCTTGCTCCGCGCCGTCATCGGCGACCTGGCCGCACAGGCCGCGCCCCTGCTGCACGGCCGGGAAGCCGAAGCCCTGCGTGGGCTGACCGCCGTGGATGGGACCGTCCTGGCCGCCCTGCCCAAAATGGCCTGGGCCCTCTGGCGCGACCAGGAACGCGCCCTCAAGAGGCACTTGCAGTTCGACGTTCTCAAGGGCGTGCCCAGCGATGCCACGGTCACGAGCGCCAATGGACCGGAGATCGAAGAACTGCGGGCCACGCTCCAGGCCGGCCGCCTCTACGTCATCGACCGCGGCTACGCCGAGTACCAACTGTTCCAAGACGTCCTCGACGCCAAGAGCCGTTTCGTCGGCCGCATCCGCGGCTACGCCGTCTGGACCGTCGTCGAGGAACGAGCCGTCAGCGCCGCCCGCGCCGCCGGCGTCCGCAGCGACCGCGTGGTCCGGCTCGGCTGCGCCAAGAGCGGCGCCGTGCTCCACCACCCTCTGCGCGTCGTCGAAGTGGACACCGGCAAAACCGACAGTCAAGGCCGGCCCGAGGTGCTGCTTTTGGCCACCGACCGCCTCGACCTGGACGCGGAACTCGTGGCCTGGGCTTATCGCTTTCGCTGGTCGGGGGAGCTGTTTTTCCGCTGGTTCAAGTGCATCTTGGGTTGTCGCCATTTGCTCGGGACCAGCCAAAACGGCGTCACGATCCAGTTGTACGTGGGCGTCATCGCCAGCCTCTTGATCCGTCTGGGGACGGGCCGCAAGCCGACCAAGAGGACACTGGAGATGTTGCAACTCTACTTCGCCGGCTGGGCCTCCCTCGAAGAACTGCAAGCGCACATCGACGGGTTGGCCAACCACTCCGACTGAAACCGTCGCTTCGCTGCGCCCCGAAGCCGACGGCCCTTGACGCTGCGCCTGCTCGCGTCCCTCACCCACTTGCAAGCCTGCGCCACCCCCGAATCGCTGAGCCGTCACCCCCACCATACGTCCTATGCCGTCCACTGCAACCAGTAAGCCGAACACTATTGATCCGCGCCCGTTTCATCCCGTCTATGAACGTCCCTCGGCGTTGAGGGCGTAGGGTCTAGGGATTTGCGGGATGAGTCGTCCCGACGATCACCGGGCGCCGGCGGTCTCGAGGGGCGCGTCCTTCTTCTCGACGACCTTGGCCGTCGGCGCCACCAGTTCCTCGCGGAGGATGGGGATGCCAGTCGGCGCGGTGATGCCGAGGCGGACGCGGTTGCCGATGACCTGGAGCACTTCCACGGTGATGTGTTCGTTGATGATGATCCGTTCGCCAATCTTACGGCTGAGAACGAGCATACCTGTCCCTCCTTGATGTTCTAATTCGCTCTGGCCCTGATCGCTTCTTCGACGGGCATTCAGCCGGCCCGTCCTTGAGCGATCTCCGCCGAGAGTCTTTAGCAAATGCGGCGCCAGGGAGTCGATTGCCTGTCTTATCGGAAAGCTAGGCAAGCTGGGTAAGACAATTTCCAAATCTTGCGGCAAAAGCGAACACTGGGCTGGGCAATTCCTGCACACGGTAGCGAAAAAACCGCTCCCGACGGGCTTTGCGGATAAACCGTCGCCCCCGACTGAGTTTATCCGCAAGCCGGGGTTTTTGTGTGCCCGAGCCTCTCACTTCTGACGTAGCGGTGTTCTGTTGAAATCCTGGGCGGGGCAGGCGTATAATGGTATATGAACACCACCAGACCGATGACCAAGTCGCCGCGTGCCGTGGCCCGCGAGGCGCTACGCCTGGCGAGGGAGTCTTTGCCGGCCTACTCGTCGAAGTACTCCCGCAAGGACTACACGCAGCACCAGTTGTTCGCCCTGCTGGTGCTGAAGACCTTCTTCAAGACCGACTACCGCGGCGTCGCCCAGATGCTCGCGGACTTCGCCGAGCTGCGCCAGGAACTGGGCCTGATCGAGATCCCGCACTATTCCACTCTCTGCTACGCCGCCCGGCGGCTAAAAAAGAGGAGTTCGTCCTGCTCCTCTTCTGCGCCACCGCGCGCGCCGGGAGGGCGGCCTGATCGGCCCCGAGCCGACGGCCGCCGTCGATGCCACCGGGATGGAGAGCCGGCACACCTCCCGCTCCTTCTTCCAACGCGCCGGCTGCAAGCACCACTCCCGGCTGTGGACCAAGCGGATCGTCGCCTGCGAGACCGGCAGCCACTTCTTCACCGCGGCCAGGGTCCGTCTCGGCCCCGCCAACGACGCGCCGCCGTTCCGCCCGGTCATGGCCCAGGCGTCCCTGGCGGTCGATTACGACCGGGTGCTGGCCGACGCGGCCTTCGACAGCGAGGCGAGCCGCCGCTACGGCCGGGACGAACTGGGCGTCCGCTCGACCGTCATCCCCCTGAACCGGCGCACCGGGGCCGGAAGCGGCCCAAGACGCGCTACCGGCGGCAGATGGTCAAGCGCTTCCGGAAGAAGCCGAAGGGCAGCCGCTACCGGCGCGTGTACGGGCAGCGTTGGCAGGCGGAGAGCGCCTTCTCGCGGCACAAACGCCTGCTCGACTCGGCCCTGCGGGGCAAGTCGGACGCGTCGCGCGAGCGCGAGTGCCACCTGCGTGTCCTCACCCACAACCTCATGCTCCTCGCCGCCAGGTAGAGGATTTCAACAGAGCAACGTCGAAGGAGAAGCATTTACAGGGCCGACTATGGGAGCGAGAAACGGAGCCATGTGGTCGTTTTAAGTGCGAAGGGAATTCAACCGAAACGGCCAAGCGCTGGTAGGCGGTCGAGGACATAGAAGCTCATGGGACATCCGGATCCGCGTCCATTTTTCGCCGGTTTTCGGCGATGACGTCCAGAACGCCCTGAAAATCACGATCGTCCTTGAACATGCCCGCGAACCTGGCCAACGGGTGCGGCTCGGAGGACACTTCCAGCCCCACCAGTTCGGTCCCTTTCTTAAGGGTGCTCGTCCGGCGCATCACGTCCTTGACAGCTCGATTATCGGGAGCCGCCCAGCTCATTCGGATTGACGGCAGGCAGTCTGCGTCGTTAGGGTAATATTCGAGGCCCTTCCAATCGCCGGTACACAACAGAACATCAGGGGTCAGACACGGCGTACCGCCCGATCGCGCGCCGACCTATCAGCCGACGTGGCTTGACGCCCCTCAGCATCCAGAGCACGGAGCCTTCCTCGTCCGCCGACGCCGGGAGAGCAACCGGATGAGCATCCGCATATCCTGCCCGCACTGCGAGCGCGCTTACCACCTGGCCACTCAACGAGGGCCAGGGGCCCATCACGCTCGATGAAGCGCCAAGCAGCCCGCCGTTCGTCACGGGGGCGAGTGGGTTCAGGGGATCAAGGGGGGGCGGCCCTCCAATTCAACGGCGCCAGCGACTACGTGGACCTGGGCGACGACGCCCGGCTCAACTTCGGTCGCGGCGCTCCTTTCACCTTGGCCGGATGGGCGGCTACCGAAGCAGATCGGGGGGTGATCTGCACCTTTCGCAAGGCCAGCGGGCTTGGCGTGATCGGCGTCCTGGTGGTCCAGGGAAACCTTCACGGTTGGGTCCGTGATGGCAACAGCGGTTTCGGCGGCGTGCAGCTCAAGGGCGGCCCGATCAACGACGGCAAGTGGCGCCACTTCGCCCTCACGCGCCAGCCCGACGGCGCCGTCGAGTTGTTCCTGGACGCCCAGTCGCAGGGCAAGGACGTGGGCAAGAACACCGGCGGGCCTATCACGACCGACCTGCGCGCCCTTGCCTCGGACCAGTTCGTGGCGGCCAGCGGCAAGAATTCCCCGCCCTACTTCGCCGGCAGCATCGACGAGGTGTGTCTCTATGACCGTGTCCTGACTCCGGAGGAGATTGGCGTCCTGGCGGGTAAGAAGGAATGAGGGCGGCCGGCGTTGCTTCTCCGCAGGCCAGAAGCGTCGCGCTACCCGGGCGCGTCGTCCTCCCGCGATGCCGCGGACAGCCTGCTTCCGGTGGGACTCAGCCCTCTCCGCGCGCCTCCTGCGATCCTCTGTCGATGCTGGAACGCGGCGGCCCGATCCCGACCGACTCAGCCAGAAGCGGCCGGCGCTGCTTCGCCAGCGGTTTCGGGTGACCTGGCCCTTCCCCCCGGGCTGCCGCTGTTCTCACCGAATCGGCTCGGTAAACAGTTCCCGGATGTCCGCCCGCGCCTGTTCGACGAAGCGCTCGTAGACCGGCCGCAGGGCGGTCGATTGCCGTCCGGCCTCGAAACCGGGCCAGTCCGGGAAGAGATTATGCGCCTCCTCCCAGTAGTCCCGGAAGCGCAGGTCCGGGGCGCCCAGGATGAGCGTGGTGCGGTAGCGGAACACGAAGCGCAGACAGTGGAAGTCGCGCACGTTCCCCTTGTCCAGGTCCGGAATCTCGTCGCTCCAGACCAGAGCGTCGGACATCAGCTCGTAGAAAACGGACGCACCGGGCGCGGGCCTCAGGGCCTGCATTCGGGAGGCGATGGCGCGCAGCAGATCGATGGGATCGGGTTCCATTCGCCGTATTGTACACGACGTTTTCCCGTTCGTCCGCCGCCGAACGTTCCCTTGCACGCGCTTCGTTCACGAATACGATAACCTCGCTCACGATTCGAGGTCCGGCGATCGTGCCGCTTTCTCTTCCACGGACCCAGGACAAGGAGACCCTCATGAGCCAGCAACCGGCGTTCCGCGGCCGGATCTACGACGACATCACCCAAACCATCGGCGCCACCCCGCTGGTCCGCCTGCGCCGGGTGGTCGGCGACGCCAAGGGAGTCGTCGTCGCCAAGCTCGAAAGCGGCAATCCGATGTGGTCGGTCAAGGACCGCATCGGCGTGGCGATGATCACCGCCGCCGAGCGCGACGGCAAGCTCAAGCCCGGCTACACCGTGATCGAGCCGACGAGCGGCAACACGGGCATCGGCCTGGCCTTCACCTGCGCGGCCCGCGGCTACAAGCTCATCGTCACCATGCCGGATACGATGAGTCTGGAACGGCGGCGCCTGCTCAAGGCGTTCGGGGCCGAGGTGGTGCTGACGCCGGGCGAACAGGGCATGAAGGGCGCCATCGAGAAGGCCGGCGAGCTGGTCAAGAACACGCCCAACTCGTTCATGCCGCAGCAGTTCGACAACCCGGCCAACCCGGAAGTTCACCGCAAAACGACGGCCGAGGAAATCTGGCGCGACACGGACGGCAAGGTGGACATTCTGGTGTCCGGCGTCGGCACCGGCGGCACCATCACCGGCGTGAGCGAGGTCATCAAGCCGCGGAAGCCGTCGTTCAAGGCGATCGCCGTGGAACCGACGACCAGCCCGGTCATCATGCAGCGGATGAAGGGCGAGGAACTCAAGCCGGGCAAGCACAAGATTCAGGGCCTCGGCGCCGGCTTCATCCCCACCAACCTCAACATCAAGATGGTCGATGAGGTGGTCCTGGTCGCCGACGACGACGCCTTCAAGATGGGCCGGCGCCTGGCCCGCGAGGAGGGCATCCTCGGCGGCATCAGCAGCGGCGCGGCCGTTCACGCCGCCGTCCAGGTGGCGCAACGGCCGGACAGCGCCGGCAAGCTGATCGTGGTCGTGCTGCCCGACCTGGGGGAACGCTATCTGAGTACGGCGTTGTATCCGGAATAAGGTCGAACCGCCAAGACGCCAAGAACGCCAAGAAGAACTTTAATTGTCTTCTTGGCGTTCTTGGCGTCTTGGCGGTGCGTTCGGTGAGGAATCTTCGTTAAATCCGACGCGGCTTTCGCCGATTAAAGAAGTATTCGATCCTTTCGGCAACCGAGGGCCGCGCGATGACCGGCGATGTTCTCCTCGCCCTGGCGATGGCGCTTTCCCAAAGCGCCAACCCCAACGCAACGACCCCGCCGGCCGCGCTCCCGGCGCTCACGCAACCAGGCTTGCCGAAGGCGGCTGTACCCGCCCCTCCGGCGGAACACATCTCCACCTTCGCGCTGGACCATGCCTTCGTCGATTGGTCCTTCCAGGGCTGGAAAGTCAGCGCCGACGGCGCTACGCTCAAGGATTTTGGACGGAACGAAACCGAAGCCCGTCAGGCGCTGCGGTTGATCCGCGATTTGCGGCTGAACCAGCACGGCGTCATCGGCGGACCCGCGCCGTCCCTGGAGTACTGGCTGTCCGACGGCAAGCCGCCCCAGGGGCCGGCCGCGGGGCTGCGCGTGCTGCCCATCGACGCCGCGAGTCTGCGCGTCGAGCAGACCCAAAACCAGTGGGTGCTGCGCGACGACCGGCGCGTCCTGTTCAGCTTCGGATCGAGCCAGGCCGACGCCCGGCAGGCGCAGGCCGTCATCCGCAAGTACGGGTTCACGCAGGTCGGCACGGTCGGCGCGGGGCGCCGTCGATGATCGTCTTCCTGGCGCCTCCGGGCGCTGACGCAACCCGGCTCGCCTCCTCCGCGCCGACGACCGCCGTGGACCCGGCCTCACCGGCCGGCAAAGCCCTGGCCAAGTACGGCGGCCTCGACGCGCTTCCGGCCCCAGCGGTCCCTCCGCTGCGCGGGGCGCCGGTTACCGGCCATGGCATATCGGCTACGTCCGATACACCGGATCGAATCCCCTTCGACTGGCGGCAGGTCCAGCTGCACAAGGACGGCTCCGCGTGGAAACTGGCGGCGGGGAGCCTCGTCCTGGCCGACTTCGGGGCGGACGAATACGCGGCCCGGCTGGGCCTGTCGGCGATGCACTATTACCACTTCACGGAGCAGCGCCAGGTCGGCGGCCCGTCGGGCGGTTTCACCTACTACCTTTCCGAGGGACAGGCGCCGCACGGCGTGATGTTCGGCATGGACGGGCAGTCGTTCCAGCCGGATCGGCTGGAGGTGCGCCAGCTCCAGGGCCGTTGGGCAGTGTGCGTTGGGGACGTTCCGCTGGTGGAGCTGGGCGACACACCGGAGGCGGCGAATCAGGTGCTGGACGTGATCCAGCGCCAGCATTTCGACCGTCTTTGCCGGCTGGGCACGACGGACGGCAAGGGCATGACCTTCTTCGTCCGGTCGCGGTGAGGGTTGCGAGAGAAAAAGGGACCGGCGGCGGATAGCGCGGGTCTGAAATGCTCAGGCGCCATCGGCCGCCGGTAAGGTGGGATAAACCGGAACCAGATCGAACGGTCGGATCGGTGGTAACTTATCGGGTGTTCTGGTTTCAATCCGCCCCCGACGTGTAAGCCGGGGAAATGGATTGCTCGGCGGGCCTCAATCAGAAGCCGCCGGACCCCAGTCCGTAGAAGCCGAAATCCAACCGGACGACAGGCTCCCCGTAGGATGCTTTGTCGTATCGACTGGCTCACCTCCTTGATTTGGGGCCGCGAATTGTCGCCCGGCCGTCATGCCGGGTTCTTTCATCCCCTCTTATACTCCCGCCGAAACGCCGTTGTCAAGCATGTGGGCGTGTTTTTCCGGTCTTTTTATTGGCGCTGAGGCTGCGGCGGTGGGCCGCTTCTCGGCAGGCTTCTTCTTGCCGCCTTTGGAGATTTTCGCGGTCTCATTTCGCTTTCGGAGCTGGAGGGCCAGCACGACGCCGCCGCCCGCGAGGAGCAGGATCGCGAGTACGATCAGGGCCCAGGCGATCCACCCGCCTCCACCTTCAGCGTGAGCGGGGACATCGACCGGCGTCGGCGCGGACGTCGGCGTGACGGTTGGCGCCGGCGCGGGGCTAGGGGCCGGCACGGGGTGTTGCGCCTCGGGCGGAGGCGCCGGCGGCAGGGTCGGCTCCGGCGCCTTGAGGGGCGGGGCCGGCGGCGTCGGTGTGGGCGGGGGCGCCACCACCTTGGCCGCGATGGCCTTCGTCAGGTCGTCCGAGTTCAGCTTCAGGGCCGAGGTGAGGTCCTCGGCCAGGTTCGTGCGGCGCAGGAACAGCAGCGCCAGGTCGGTGTTGATCGTCGGCGTGGCGCCGGGGTAGGCGCCGCCTTCCGGGCCGCCCTGCGGCCAGGAGCCGTCCAGCCCCTGGTTGGCGATCAGCGTCTCCGCGCCCCAGCGATACCAGTCCTTGTCGGCGATGGTCTGCAGGTCGTACAGGACGCCCATGCGGCCGAGCGCCCAGAGGAAGTACAGGTTCACCATCGGCAGCGTGTGCGTCCGGCCGGCCGGCGACCCGACGAATTTGTTGAGCGCGGCGAAGGCGTTGACGATCCGCGGATCCTTGACCGCGTTGTCCGCCTCCTGGCCGCCGTGGGCGATGCCGTGGCCGACCGCCAGACCGAGCAGACCGCAGCAGTCCATGGGGGCGCTTTCGCCCTGGCCGCCGCCGTTGGTGTAACGATAGCCCCAGCTGCCGTCGGCGTTCTGGCTGGTCTGGAAGCGGTTAGCGATCAGCCGCATCGTCCGGTCCACCGGCACTTTGTGCCGCTGGGCGGCCCACAGGGCGAGGATGGCGAACTGGGTGTCGGAATTATCGGTCGTGGCGTAGATGAGGTCGGTCGGCTTGTCCGGCGGGTCTTCCAGGCGGAGCTTGGCCATGTCTTGCACGACGCTCAACCCGCTCAGGTTCGGGAATTTGCTCAGGTCCGGCGGCTTGTCCGGCGCGGCGGGCTTCGACGGGTCCCCGGCGGGTTTGTCCGCGGGCGCCGGATCCTTCCCGTCCGGCTTGCCTGCCGCGGGCTTGGGACTGAACTGGTGGAGAAGTTTGAAAAGGTCATGGGAATCCTTGTTGGACGGATTGGGACACTTGTAGCCCCAGCCGCCCGTCTGGCTCTGGCCGGCGACGAGGCGCAGGGCCAGCCCCTGGATCATCGGTTCGTCGTCGGGGTTGCCGAGCCGGTCGAGGAACAGGATGCTCAGCGACACCTCATAGGTGTCGTCCATCGTGGGGAGGGCCTTGCGGATGAACGCTTCCGCCTTGAGCAGCACCGTGTCGTTTTTGGGGACGCCGCACTCCAGCAGCGCCAGGCCGGACAGGGCGGCGTAGCCGACCGGGTGCCCCCCGTCGCCGGGCCAAGTGCCTGTCGGGAGCTGGGTCGTCTTCAGGAAAGCGACGCCCTTGTCGATGGCGCTTTTGACGCGGTCCTGCTCGTTCTGGGGCAGGGGCGACAGCTCCGCCCGCACGCCTGCTCCGGGGAGCAGTACGCCGAACGCAACGAAGGCCCATTTCCAAGAAGATAGGCGCACGGTCTTGAAGGCCCGCATAACAGGTCTCACGCTCAGGTCGGTGCGAGTCATCCAGAATCCGACGCGCGAAGACGGCGGGCGCACTCGGCGAGAGATCGGTTTCCGGTGCGGAGTCGCCGCAGCCTCGAACGTTGAGCGGGATTCACGAAAGAAGATCGGATAGGAATGATGTTACGTCAAGCGAACGGCGCGGGCAAGAAAAAAATGAGGGAAAAAGGGGACCGCCTCTCCTCGTCTCCTCGTACCCACGCTCCGCGTGGGAACGCACGTCGGGACGCTCTGCGTCCCGAAAGACAGGTGCAGTCGGCGCATCTCAGCGGACGCGACGCAGAGCGTCGCACCCGTGCGTTCCCACGCGGAGCGTGGGTACGAGAAGAGGAGGTCACTCCTCCAGGTCGCGCGGCTCGATCCAGGCCTTGAGGATGCGCTCGACCTGCGTGAGATCCTCGTCGCTGACGCCCTCGCGCCGGCGGTAGCGGCGCTGCAGTGCGTCGAGGACGTGTTCCCACATCGCTTTGGTCGGCTGAAGACCGCGCGTCCACTCGCCGCGCCGTTGCAGCTTCCACCGGAAGCTCCAGACGCCGGCGAAGCGCTCGGCGCACAGGAAGCGGCGCTGGCCCGTTTCGGGATCTTCGTCGGTCCATTTAATCTGCATGATCGCCTCGCCCCGGCCCGCGCCGCAGCCGGTCCAGGAACGCCGTCAGGTCCGGCGGCGGCGGCATCGTCCAGTGCAGCGGCGCCCGCGTCGCCGGGTGCTGGAAACCCAGCTCCACGGCGTGCAGCGCCAGCCGCGGCGCGCCGCTGGGGTCCGGCCGTACTTCGCCGCTGGACAGATGATCGTACACCTTGTCGCCGCACACTGGATGACCCAGCGACGCCAGGTGAATACGGATTTGATGGGTCCGCCCCGTCTCCAATCGACACGCCAGGAGCGTGTAACCCGGCAACCGCTCCTCCACGTCCACGAGAGTGACGGCCGCCTTGCCGTCGTCGGGGTCGTCGGCGACGCCGCGCCGGCCGTCGCCGCGGTCGCGGACCAGTCGGCGGTCGATGCGCTGCGGCGCTACGAAGCCGGGGACGACGGCGAGATAACGGCGGACGACCGTGTGGGCGTGGAACTGCTTGCCCAGGCCGCGCTCGGCGGTCACGGTGCGGGCGAAGACGACCAGGCCGCTGGTCTCCTTGTCGAGCCGGTGGACAACGCGCAGGCGCGGCAGAGTCCCCTTCGCTTTCCGGCCTTCTTCGCGGACGATGAGCGGCGGCGTGAGGTCTTCCAGCGTCGGGGCCAGCGCCTTGCGGCGCTGCGGTCCAGTCGCGCTCCAGCGGATGGCGCACGGTCGGCAGCCCGCTCGGCTTCTCGACGACGACGACATGCTCGTCGAGATGGCGGATCACGATGGATTCGGCCTGGCGCAGTTTCGGCGCGGGCCGATCCAGCAGCTCGACCGTCTCACCTTCCTTGAGGCGGCGGGCGGGGTCGAGGCACAGTTCGCCGTTGATCCGGGCGTGGCGCGTCTCGATGAGGCGGCGAACTTGCGACCAGGACTGGCCGGGCAGGCGCGCGCGGAGGACCGCGGCGAGGGTTTCTTGGGCGAGTTCGGGAGTGATGGTGAATGGCGAGTTTGGCTGCATCAGGCGTCGTTACTCAGGCGGACCCCAGCGGGTGACCAAGAACGGGGCGGCATTCCTCGACGAAGACGACGGGCCTCTCTTCGTGGACGGCGTAGACGACGAGGATTCGATTGCGGATCATCTTGCGACGAATCAATTTCGCGGCCCGGTAATGACGGGAAGCTTCGCCCCAGGTGTGCGGAGCCGTCGTCAAATGATCGTAGATGCGCCGGATCGTCGCGACATAGTCCTCGAGGATGCCGAGGCGCTGCGCTTCCCGGAGGCAGCGCCGGACTTCCGCCTGGGCGGGCTGGAGCAGTTCGACCTTGTACGGCGGCGGGGGAAACGCTTTCATTCGGCGCCTTGCGACGGCGTCGCCTGGACATCCCTTTCCAACGCGTCAATGAACTCTTTCATGTCGCAGCTGCGTCGCCCGGCCAGGATCTCATCGACCTCTTTCAGGTCGATCCGCGGGTTAATTCCCAGGATTCGCTCGATGGCGCTGTCGTACTCCTCCTCGCGCGCGGCGTCCGTACAGTATTCGTCCTGGAAGCGGAACAGCTCGGCGGCGACGTCGTCGAGTTCCTGCCGCGTCCGGTCCAGCAGTTCTCGCAGTCGCTGCTGCTCCGCGAAGAGACGGCGCAGCCGGCTCTCCAGGTCCCCGCCCCGTTCAGCGATGGCGGTCCTGCCGTGATCTGTGCTTCGGGTTGTGCCATGAATTCTTCTCCCGGCGACGGGCCTATTGTACCTTCGCGCCGCTCTTGCTGTCGAGCGACCTTCTACGATGGCAGGGCGCAGGGGGACAGGCTTCGAGTCATTTCCCCCAGAGGGGATCTCCCCAACGGGGCTTCCGCGCTTGATTGTACCACATCGCCGATCCCGACGCCTTCTTTCGCCACGGCGCCGGCATCCATCCCCAAGCCCAGTCCGCCGGATTCATCCCCTTCTTTCGGCGCTCCGACTAAACTGAATGATGATGGAAAAGCAAGGTGCTGCGCCCCGACCGCGATGATTCTACGGGAGACCGAAATGCCGTCCGAACCCCGCCGCTATCGCGCCGCCGCCCACCACTACCTCGCCGGCCGGCCGCCCTACTCCGCCGCCCTCATCCGCCGGGTGGCGCAGCTGTGCGGCCTCGACGCCGGCTGTCGGCTGCTCGACCTCGGCTGCGGACCGGGAATGCTCGCCGTCGCCTTCGCCCCGTTCGTCCGGCAGGTCGTCGCCGTCGATCCCGAACCGGAAATGCTGCGCATCGCTCGGGAAGAAGCCGCCCGCGCCGGCCGAGACATCGAGTTCCGCCAGGGGTCGTCCCACGACCTCGAACCAAGTCTCGGCGCATTCCGCATAACAGTCATCGGCCGCGCCTTCCACTGGATGGACCGCCCGGACACGCTCCGCCGTCTCGACCGGATCATCGAGCCGGGCGGCGCCGTCGTCCTGTTCAGCGACGATCACCTGTCGGTCCCCGACAACCGCTGGAAGCAGGTCTTCGACCCGCTGATCGACCTCTACTCGGAAAGCGATCCCGGAAGGGCGGAGCGGCGTTCGCCGGAGTGGTTGAAGCATGAGGCGGTGCTGCTCGAGTCGCCGTTTCCCTGTCTCGAACGCCTCGCCGTCATCGAACGCCGGGAGACGCCGCTGGAGCACTTCGTCGAACGAACTTTATCGCTCTCAAGCGTGTCCCTCCAGGCGACCGGCGACCGCGCCGACGCCATCGCCCGTGAGGTCCGCGCGGCGCTGGCCCCGTTCGCGCACGGCGACAGGGTCGCTGAGGTCGTCGAGTCGAAGGCGCTGATCGCCCGCCGAGAACCGCCGACGATTTGAGAGGGTACAGATCGAGTCCGCGAAAATGCCTGCGAAACACCCTGGAAATCCTAAGTTCGAGTTTCGCAGATTTCAGAGGTGGCGGCCGGGCCGTCCCGCCACTGCAATGGAGGGTAGATTAAGGGGCAAACAAAGATGTTTTCACTGCTGGCGGCGAGGCGCGGCTGTTTCCGCCGGCGCGGCAGGCCATTTCCAGCAACTGCTCCAGCTGCTTTCGCGCGACACCGCCTTGCGGGCGGAGGTGGGTTCAATTCTCCTGCCCGATCCGGCGACGGAGGCTCGTCCGCATGTCCGCAAACGAGGGCTCGTGCTTGTGCCGGCGCCACGGCCTCTCGGGGAAGCGCACACAGCGATGCCCCTCGTGATCGAACCAGACCACGATCCGGGGATACAACACCAGGGCCAAGCGCGCCGTCCGTTCGACGGCGCGCGGCAAGCGATGGGCTGGATCCTGTAGACCGAGCCGTTGCTTGCCGTTCTCAAACAGGCGGGGCCTGGCCGGAGCAGGAAGAGGACGACCCAATCGTGCCCCCCGCGGAAGACTTTCAAGGCCTTGCTGGACATCAAGGGGTCGTGGTGCATCCCCGCGCCGAAAGGAGTCAGGCCGCGTTTGCGACACAGCGTGTCGTCGCGGCCCAGCAGGATCGGCCCGGTGGGGGCGAAGGGGGCGACGAGGGCTGCGCCAGGACCATGCCGAGGGCGTCGAGGGACCAGGCGGCGTGGCTGCAGAAGCGATGGAAGCGACACCCGTGTCCTGGGCCGACGCGGCCGGCGGAGAAGAGGCGCTCGGGGATGAAGCGTCGGCGGCCGGACAGGACCCAGCCGGCGACCAGTTCGACGAAGGTCCGGAAAGGGGGCGGGGTGAAAACGGCGTGGAAGTCATGTAGCAGGAGAAGGAAGGGGGGGGTAGATCCACGGGTCGGCTTCCTGGCATCGGGGTCGCTTGGTCGGTGACAATTCCAAGCTACCAAAACCGCGCACGGAAGCCGACGCTTTACCCCCTCATGAACTCTGCTGAAATCTGCGAAACTCGAACTAAGGACGAACGTCACGCGCCGGTCGTTTCGCCCACCTTGTAGCGGACGAACTTGACCAGCTTCAGCCCGGCCGAGCCGAGCAGCTGGCCGACCGTCTTGGATGTCGTCCTTGACGAACGGCTGTTCGACCAGGACGTTCTCGGCGAACCACGTCTTCATCTTGCCTTCGGCGATCTTCTCGACGATGTGCGGCCGGCTTGCCCTTGCCCTGCTCGGCCGCCTGCGTCCGCGCGATCTCCATCTCCTTGGCGACGCGGTCGGCGGCCACGTCCTCGCGCGGCGCGACCAGCGGGTTGCTTGGCCGTCGATGTGCATGCGACACGTCGCGCAGCATCTGAGGGTCGCCCTTGGCGCCCTCGACCTGCACCAGCACGCCGACCGAGCCGTCGTGGTGGACGTAGCTGCCGAGGATGCCCGTCAGCCGGGTGAAGCGCGCCGGCTTCATGTTCTCGCGGATCAGGCCGACGACCTCGCCGATGCGCTCGTTGACGGTCTTGTTCGGGTCGTCCGACGAACGGCTGCGCCAGCAGCGCCTCGACCGACGGCGGATCCTTCAGCGCGACCTGCTTGGCGAGGTCGTTGGCCAGCTGGATGAACAGGTCGCTCTTGGCCACCGGCGCGCTTTCGCAGCGCACCTCGACGATGGCGCCGACCTGTGCGGCCGGGTCGATGAAGACGCCGATGCGGCCCTCGGCCGTCTCGCGGCTGACGAACTTGTCCTGCGCGTCCTTGTTGCTCTTGCGCAGGATCTCGACCGCCTTGTCCATGTCGCCGTCGGCTTCGATCAGGGCGGCCTTGCACTTCATCATCTGCATGCCGGTGCGCTTGCGCAGCTGGTCCACGGCGGCGGCGGAAATCAGTCATGGCGAATACCCCTCTTCAATCACTCTCAGGGATACGATACGCCCGCCGACAGGGCGGGCGTTTCCGTTCAACTAGACTCTGGGCGACGGCCGCCCGGTTCACGTCATTCGACGCCGGCGGGAGGCCTGGGTCCGCCGGCCCCGGCGGGCTGATGCGGCCGGGGTCGCGGCCCGGTCGGCTGCGGCTGCTCGGCCGGCAGCGCCGCCTTGCCTTCCAGCACGGCGTCGGCCAGCTTGCCCAGCACCAGCTCGATCGAGCGAATGCTGTCGTCGTTGCCGGGGATCGGCAGATCGACCACGTCGGGATCGCTGTCGGTGTCGATCAGGGCCACGGTGGCGACGCCCATGCGCTGCGCTTCCTTGACGGCGATGTGCTCGCGCTTGGGATCGACGACGACGATGGCGTCGGGCAGCCGGTTCATGTCGCGGATGCCCGACAGGTTGCGGTGGATCTTCGTCAGCTCGCGGTTGAGCGTGGCCACCATCTTCTTGCTGTAGCCGCGGATGGAGGCGGTTTCGGGCGACTTGCTCAGCTCGAGCTTGCCGGACTCGTTGAGCATGCTCTTCATGTAGGCCGGCAGATCGACCTTGGCCGGGTTCTCGTCGGCCGGCAGCCACATCGCTTCGAGTTCCTGCAAGCGCTTGAGGCGATCGCGGATGGTGCGGTAGTTGGTCAGGGTGCCGCCCAGCCAGCGTTCGCTGACGAACGGCATGCCGCAGCGGCCCGCCTCGCGCTCGATGGCTTCCTTGGCCTGGCGCTTGGTGCCGACGAAGAGCACGAGGCTGCCGTTGCTGGCGACCTTGGCCAGGTAGCGGTGAGCCGCGGAGCAGGCCGCGCACCGTCTCGCGCAGGTCGATGATGTGGATGAGATTGCGCTTGCCGTAGATGTACGGCCGCATCTTCGGGTTCCAACGGCTGGCCCGATGCCCGAAGTGGACGCCGGCCTCGATCAGGTCTTTTACCTGGACAATGGCCACGCACTGCCCTCCTGCCCGCAGGCGGATTCGTCGGTTTGAGGAATGCCCAACTCCCGCCCGGTCGTCGAACCGGGCGTCACAGCCCTCCCTGGATGGAAAGGGTGAAGAAGGTCATCGTATCACCGGAGGGGGGGAGGGTCAAAGGGTATTGCGCGGAAATTTGCCCGCCGGGGTGCGGCGGGTAAGAAGCGGTTTCCGAACCAGCCCCGAGCGCGAGCGAGGGGATTGACCGGAACCCCTCGCTCGCGCTCGGGGCTGGTTGGGATGGTGTTAACGGGTCAGAATGCGATCGGGATCGTCGTCGGGCGCGTCCGTGGGATCGCCGAGCGGGACATGGCCATTGCCGGCGGCGCCGTTCTCGTTCCCGTGGCCGTTGGCCGAAGGCGTCGGCCTCTCCGCGGCGACCTGGCGGCGCAACTTCCCACCCCCTAGCAAGATCAACAGCCACGGAACGCCCAGCGTCAGCACGCCCAAGACGTACCGCATCACCCGGCCGACAAGGCGCATGTTGTCCGACGCGAACAGCGGCGTCTCCGCCAACCCCTCGATGACGTAGAAGAACACCGGCGTCAGGAAGATGCCGAACAGCGTCACGCCCAGCATGCCGCTGAACACGGCCATGCCCAGCGCCCGCCGCATCTCCGCCCCGGCGCCGACTGGCGATCATCAGCGGCACGACGCCGAGGATGAAGGCGAACGAGGTCATCAGGATCGGCCGCAGGCGCA
This sequence comes from uncultured Planctomycetaceae bacterium, assembly GCA_963771935.1. Taxonomy (GTDB): domain Bacteria; phylum Planctomycetota; class Planctomycetia; order Gemmatales; family Gemmataceae; genus UBA4732. The sequence goes on from CAVYVK010000004.1 coordinate 423,394, forward strand.
GCTTGCACGCGGCCAGCGTGGCGTCGCGCCGCGACAGGCCCGATCTCGCGCTTGTGCTTGGCGAACTCGACGATCAGGATCGCGTTCTTGCTGGCCAGGCCGACCAGCACCACGAAGCCGATCTGCGTGAAGATGTTGATGTCGCCGCTGCGTGACCGCCACGCCGGTCAGCGAGCCGAGGATGCACATCGGCACGACGAGGATGACGGCCAGCGGCAGCGCCCAGCTCTCGTACTGCGCCGCCAGCACCAGGAACACGAACACCACCGCCAGCGGGAAAATCAGGTTGTTCCAGACGTTCTTGGCGGCGTCGATCTGCATGTAATTGATCTCGGTCCACTCGAAGGCCATGCCCTGCGGCAGGATCTCGTCGCACAGCCGTTCCATCTCGCTCGATGCCCTGGCCGGAGCGAGACGCCGGGCTTCGTGTTGCCGACGATGGCGGCGGCGGGATACATGTTGTAGCGGCAACGATGATCAGCGGGCCCGCCGATCTCGCTGGACGCTTGAGGACGGCGCCGAGCGGCACCATGTCGCCGCCGGCGTTGCGCACCTTGCAGCCGCTTGATCGTCGCCGGGTCGTTGCGGAACGGTCCCTCGGCCTGGACGACCACCTGCCAGGTGCGGCCGAAGTCGGTTGAAGTCGTTGACGTAGAACGAGCCGAGGTAGACCTGCAGAGTGGTGAAAACGTCGTTGGGGTTGACGCCCATGGTCTGGCACTGCTCGCGGTTGAGGTCCACGTACAGCTGCGGCGAGTTGGCCCGGAACACCGAGAACAGGGTGGCGAGCTTTGGTGCTCCTTTCGCCCGGCGTCGATGAGCCGGTTGATCTGTGTTTGCAGGTTCACCAGGTCGCCCGTGTCGCTGCGGTCCTCGATGATGAACTTGAAGCCGCTCGCCGAGCCGAGGCCGGACACCGGCGGCGGCCCGAAGATGGTGACATTCGCCTCGGGCACCTCTTTGGCGATGCATCTTCCGCAGCTCGGCGGCGATGGCGTCGCTGTAGAGCGCGGAGTCGCGGCGCTTGTCGAAGTCGTCGAGCGTGACGAAAGGTTGCCGAAGTTGGAGCCGTTGGCGTTGAGCGTGAACGACTGGCCGGCGACCGAAAGAGTGTGGACGACGCCGTGCGTGCGGCGGCACGATGTCGGTGACGCGATCGACGACGGCCTGCGTCCGCTCCAGCGAGGCGGCGTCGGGCAGCTGGATGGCGACGTAGAATTGGCCCTGGTCCTGATTGGGGATGTAGCCGGTCGGCAGGCGGGTCGAGGTCCACCACGTCAACACCAGCAGGCCGCCGTAAACCACCAGCACGACGACGCTGCCGCGCAGCGCCAGGCCGACCACCCGCGTGTAGAGGCCGGTGCTGCGGCGGAAGCCCCAGTTGAACAGGCGGAAGAACCAGCCAAGCAACAAGTCGAGCAGTCCGGCCGAGGACGTCCTTCTGGGCGGACCGCGCGCTTGCAGCAGGATGCGCCGCCAGGGCCGGGCTGAGCGTCAGCGAGTTGAACGCCGAGATGACCGTCGAGACGGCGATGGTCAGGGCGAACTGGCGGAAGAACTGGCCGGTGATGCCGCTGATGAAGGCGCACGGCACGAACACCGCCGACAGCACCAGGGCCACGGCGACGACCGGGCCGGACACTTCCTCCATCGCCTTGTGCGCCGCCTGTCGCGGCGACATGCCCTCCTCGATGTGGTGCTCGACGGCCTCGACGACGACGATGGCGTCATCCACGACGATGCCGATGGCCAGCACCAGGCCGAACAGCGTCAGGTTGTTCAGGCTGAAGCCGATGGCCGCCATGACGGCGAAGGTGCCGATGATGGCCACCGGCACGGCCACCAGCGGAATGATGCGCCGAGCGCCAGTTCTGCAAGAAGACCAGCACGACGATGGCCACCAGGACGATGGCCTCGATCAGCGTGTGGAAGACCTCGTTGATCGACTCGTGGATGAACGGCGTCATGTCGTAGGCGAATCTGCGTAATCGATGTCCTCGGGAAAGTTCTTCTTCAGCTCGTCCATCCTGGCGCGGACGCGGTCGGCGGTCGGCGAGGGCGTTGGCGTCGGGCAGCTGCCAGACGGCGAGGCTGGCGTTGGGCGTGGCCGTCGATCTTGCTGGTGACGTCCATGTTGCTGGCGCCGAGCTCGACGTGGCCGACGTCGTTGATGCGGACCTTGCGGCCGTCTGGCGTCGGTCTTGAGGACGATGTCCGCGAACTGCTCCGGGTCGGTCAGCCGGCCGAGCGTCGTGATGGTGAACTCGAACGGCTACGCCGGAGGCGGCTGGGCGGCTGGCCGACCTGGCCGGCGGCGACTTGCCTGTTCTGCTCGCCGATGGCGTTGGCCACGTCGCCGGCCGTCAGGTTCAGCGACGGCCAGCCGGTCCGGGTCGACCCAGATGCGCATGCTGTAGTCCTGCTGGCCGAAGATGCTGCACGTCGCCGACGCCGTCCACGCGGGCGATTTCGTCCTTGAGCTGGATGGTGGCGAAATTGCTGAGGTAGAGCTGATCGTAGCGGCCGTTGGGCGAGTAGATGCTGACGATGAGCAGGATGTCGGGGTTGCGCTTGCGGGTGGTGACGCCGGCCTGCTTGACCACGTCGGGCAGGAGCGGCAGGGCGAGGTTGATGCGGTTTTGCACCAGCACCTGGGCGAAATTGAGATTGACGCCGGGCTTGAAGGTGACGGTCAGACTGTAGGAGCCGTCGTTGTTCGACTGCGAGACCATGTAGATCATGTCTTCGACGCCGTTGACCTGCTGCTCGATGGGGGCGGCCACGGAGTCGGCGACGACCTGGGCGTTGGCGCCGGGATAGGTGCACGAGACGATGATGCTGGGCGGCGTGATCTGCGGATACTGCGCCAGCGGCAGGTTGAAGACGCGCCACGCCGCCGGCCAGGGTGATGACGATCGACAGCACCGAGGCGAAGATCGGCCGGTCGATGAAGAAGTGCGAGAACACGTCCGTCGTCCGCTGCCTTTAGGAATCGTCCAAAATCAAGTTCTCGATTGAAGCAGTTTCCAAACCTTTTCTACCAGCCCCGAGCGCGAGCGAGGGGTCGGCGCCGAACCCCTCGCTCGCGCTCGGGGCTGGTAGGCAAACCGCTTCTCATCGATGTCCTTCCTGGACTAATGATTGTTCGCCGCCTCGTCCATCGCCCTCGGCATCTCCACCGCCTTGGGGACGATCTTGACGGGCTTGGGCTTGCCGGTCTTCTCATCCAGGATGGGATGGATACGCTGAAGCCCTTCCACGACGACGACCGTGGTTTTGGTCAGCGCCGGATAGCCCTTCGCCGCCGTGACGGCGATGAGTCCCTGCGCCTTCTGGCCCACGTCCACGCGCGTATATTCGGCCTCGTTTTTGTCGTTGACGGTGTAGAGGTACTGGAAGCTCTGGTCGGACCCGAGAGCGGCCTCGGAGACGAGCAGCGCCTTGTGGGCCTTGCCTTTGTCCATGCGGACGCGGACGAACAGGCCCGACACCGAGATCTTCGGCGGGATTGTCGAACGTTCCCCACATGCGCACCGTGCCGGTGGAGGAATCGATCTTGTTGTCCACGATGGCGAGGGCGCCCTTGTGGTCGAACTTCTCGGGGTCGTCCTCGTCGTTGGCCAGGCTGAGCCAGAGGGGGAGGTTGCCCACCGCCTCGGCCGAGGCCTTGCCTTGGGGGAGATAGCTGGGCTGGTCGCTCGTCTTCTTGGGGGCGACGAGGTCTTCCATGATCCGCTCGTCCACGTCGAAGTAGGCGTACATTTTGGGCTGGAGCTGGACGAGCGAGGCCAGGACGGTGTTGTCGGCGATGATGTCGTTGTTGAGATCGACGCTGAGACGGCTGATGCGGCCGGGGAAGTCCGCCTTGAGGTGGCAGAAATCGACGTTGGTCTGGGCGGTCTTGAGGGCGGCCAGGGCGGCTTTGTGCGTTTCGCCGGCGGCGTTGAGGGCGGCCTGGGCCTCGTCGGCGGCGTCGCGGTCCTGGATCAACGTGGCCTCCGGCGTGGCGCTGGGGGACGCCAGATCACGCTTGTACGTGTCCATGCGCTTTGGTAGTGGGAGGCCGCCTGCTTGGCCATGGCGTCGGCCTGGTTGGCGTTCGCCTGGGCCTGGTCGCGGGCGGCGTCATAGGGCGTCGAGTCGATGTCGAAGAGGGCGGCGCCGGCGGGCACGTCCTCGCCTTCCTTGAAATAGATCTTCTTGAGGTATCCCGTAACGCGGGCTTTGATGTCCTCGAAGTGCATCGTCTGGGTGCGGCCGGTGAACACCTCGTAGTCGGTGACACCGCCGGAGACCAGGGTGCTGACCTGAACTTCGGGGTCCTTCGTGGGGTTCGGCGGCGCCTCGCCCTGGCAGCCAAGCCCGGCCGCCCCCGCCAGCACGACTCCGGCGGCCCAGGTCCGCCAGGATAACCACGACCGATTCCTCGTCCCCGTCGTCGGGTTCGTAGGCCTTCTGTCCATTAGGTGTCTCGCATCCCGTATCGAGGATTGCTCCGTAGCGGACTGACCAGTCAGTACCGTTATCATGAAAGGGGACGCCCGGACTGTCAAGCGGAAAGGGGATTAGCGTCTCCGTTGGTCGAATAGATCCTATATGTCCCATAGGATCTATTCGACCAACGGAGACGCTACCCGGAAAGGGAGGGGGGATCGAACCTGCCCACCCGGTCACGGCTGCAACTCCACGGCCAGGAGCATCTTTTGATGCTGCGCCTTGCCGTCCCACCGCCAGACGTACTCGGCCGATTCCGAGGCCAGGGCGAACGACGTGAACGCGCGGCGGGCCGGATCGTAACGGGCGGCGCCGATCAGATGGGCCGTCACTCGGCCGTTGACTTGCTTGTCCACAATCGGATATTTCAGCTCCGCTTCCCCCTCCAGCCGGAGCCGGACCTCGCCGTCCTCGACGGCGACGACCGTGGCCGTGAGACGGCCTGCGGCGACTTCGCAGTCGTGCGCGTCCCAGCGCCCGGTAGGTGGGTAGAGCCGTTGGAACAGTTTGGCGGCCGCGTCGCGCGGCAGGGTCCGCATCTCCCCGGATTTGGCGTCGGCCGCGGGGACGAGGGTGCCCCATTCGTCCGGCATCCACTCAATCCAGTCCTGGGCCGTGCCCCGGTTGCTCTTGGGGTCGTCGAACCGCGTCCAGACGTTCAGCACCATGCCGCCTTCCGTCGTGGGCTTCGCCGGCGGTCGCGGCGCCGCCGTCGTGGCGCGGACGGCCTCTTCGCCGCGCGGCGCCAGCTTCTGATCGTCCACGATCTTCTGGAGGAACGGCGCCAGGTTCTCCGGCTTGTACGCTTTCTGGACGCGCATTGTCTCCGATACCGTCCCGTCTGGGGCGAGGACGAAGACGCAGACAGTGCCGCCTTCCAGGCCGTGCTGGGCGCGGTCGCGGTCGATGCGCTCGCAACTCGTCCCGTTCCGCGTCGGACGACGGTGCCAGCTGGTAACGCTCGCGGGAGACCCAGACGGGGATGAAATACTTCGTCAGCAGGTCGATGACTTTTGCGTCGGAGAGTGAACTCACCCTCATGTCCCAGGCGCCGCCTCAGCAGCGGCCGGTGTCGATGTTGCCGTCGTGGGTGAAGAGGAAGACCGGCCGGTTTTCCTTCCGCGACGCCTGGCGGGCGTCGAGCAGCGAGGCGGTCCACGGGATGCGGCGCCAGGCCGTCGGCTCGGCGTCCTTGATTTGCTGGACGCGGCGCTGGACCCACGCCTCGTCGTGGTCGTCGGCGCGGCCGGCCAGGGCGAACACGCCCAGCAGCAGCGCCGCCGCTATGGTACGCGGCGTCATGGGGGACTCCTTTCCGAATGAGCGGATTCCCAACAAACCAGCCTGAAGCGCAAGCGAGGGTTGAACTGCATCCCTCGCTTGCGCTTCAGGCTGGTACGGAAGACGCACTTTACCCCAACTTCCGCGTCGGGGGAAAGACGAAAGATCACTTCTGAAACGCCCGGTAATCCTTTCGTCCTTGCGATTGCAGATAGGCGATCAGGTCAAGGATCTCATCGCCGGTCAGCCCGTCCACCAGATGCTCCGGCATCGGCGACACCTTCGACGGCTGCACCGTATCGACGTCGGTTTTCGGGACGACCACGCGCTCCGGCTCCAGCGGGTTGGGCTGCACTACCAGCTGGCGCGGCGAGTCCTCCAACAGCCGGCCCACGATGGTCTTGCCGCTCACCGTCGTCACGACGATGTTCTGGTACTGCTCCGACACGACCTTCGACGGCTCGATGATCGATTCGAGGATGTCCTTCGGCGCGAACCGGCTGGAGATCGCCGTCAGGTCCGGGCCGACGGCGCCGCCCTCGTTGCCGAAGCGGTGGCACTTGATGCACTGGCAATCGAGGTAGGCCTGCTTGCCCTTGTCGTAGTTGCGGCCGCGGCCGAGGTTGTCGAGCATGGGCAGGATTTCCGCCGTCTTGTACTCCTTGATGGGCGGCCGCGCCTTCGTCACGTAGTTGACGACGCTGGCCTGGTCGATCGCCGCCAGCATCGGCGCCAGCTCCTTGCGCTCGGCGTCGGACAGGTTCGCGGTCGCCTCGGCGAAGATGTGCTTCACGTAGTTGGGAAAGCTGGAACCATCGGTGTAGGGATGGCCGACGTCCGCGAACCACTGCACCAGCTCCGGCGAATGCGGCGGCCGCTTGTGGTCCTTCTTGAAATGGTCGAAATACTCCTTGCGCTGCTCCAGCGTCCAGTCGCCGATGGGCAAGGTGCGCAAATTGTAGACGTAGAACAGCTCGTCCTCCTGCGTCTTCGCCTCGGCCGCCAACCGCAGGCACTTCTCGGCGACGTGCGGCGCCCGCAGGTAGATGAGGAGTTGAGCGAGTTCATGATTCACCCTCTCGCTCTTGTTCGGGAAAGCGGCGTCCAGCTCCGTCGTGGTCTTTTTTGCGGCGTCGGTGGTGGGCGGTCCCTGACGGATGAAAGTCAGCTGTAGCACGCGCAGCTTCTCCAGCTGCTGATCCTCCGTCAACCCGCCGAGCGGGATGCGCTCCAGCGCGGCCAGCAGGTCCGGCTGCACCTCCTTGGGGCCGCAGCGGGCCAGGGCCAACAGCGCGGTCAGCGCCGCCTCCGGCTGCTTCTCCGCCAGCGCCCGCTCCTTCCACTCGGCGACCGGCTGGCTCTCCACCGCGATGCGGGCGGCGTAGCGCAGATACCGGTCGTCGCTGTTCAAATGCGGCCAGGCGGCGTCGAGCGCCTTGGGGTCCTTTTTGCCGTGGAAGGCCTCCAGCGAATGGCGCAGCTCCCGTTCCTTCGCCCCGGCCGCGTCGTGCAGATCGACCGGCGCCGTCGGTTCATTGCCGACGTAAGACACTCGATAAAGGCCCGATTGCGTATTGCGGCCGCCGGTGACGAAGTAGAGGGCGCCGTCGTCGCCGATCACCACGTCGGTGAGATTCAGCGGCGTCTTCCCCTCGCTCTTGAGTGATTTAGGAGCGAGGAAGTTCTCGAACTCGGCCGTGTAGCTCGACCCCTTCGGCGTCAGGTGGGCGGCGATCAGTCGGCCGTAGGACCAGTCGCACATCAAGAACGCCTTCTGGTACTTGGCCGGGAACTTGGCCCCGGCCCCGAAGACCACGCCGGTCGGCGAACCGACGCCGACGTTGACGACGGCGCCGAGGCTATCGGGATAGTATTCCGGCCACTTGCCGGCCCCGTTGCGCCAGCCGAACTCGGCGGCGCTGGTGCAGTGGTTGATGCGGATCGGCCGATACCAGGGCCAGCCCCAATCCCATTCCATGTCGGCGTCGAAGGTGAACAGTTCGCCGTCGGCGTTGAAGGCCATGTCATAGGCGTTGCGGAAGCCGCCGAGCATGAGGTCCCATTTCTTGCCGTCCGGGTCGGTGCGGAGGACGATCCCGCCGGGGGCGTAGCGGCCGGCCGCGAAGCCGTTGCCGTCCGGCTGGCGCGGCAGCAGCAGGTCCTCGCCGTAGTTGCGGTGCGGCGAATCCGGGGCCATGCCCTCGGGAACGTCGCAGAAATTGCCCAGCAAGCAGTAGAGCATCTTGTCGGGTCCGAGGACGACGGCGTGGGCGCTATGGTCGCCGCCGCCGTTGTTGAACTTCTTGAGCAGTTTCACCTCGTCGAACTGGCCGGTCCCCTTCGTGTCCTTGCAGCGGTAGAGGCCGTAACCGCCGGGACCGGCGCCGTCTACGTAGAGGCTGTCGAAGGCATAGAGCAGGCCCATCGCCTCGCTGATGGGCAGGTCGAGCTTCTCGATTTTCTCGACCTGGCCGTCCTTGAGCGTGACGCGCAGGATCGGCTCCTTGTGCTGGCCGGAGATGATGAGCCGGCCCTTGTCGTCCTTGGCCATATTGATCCACGAACCTTCCGTTTTCGGATCGGAGGTGTGGATCAATTCGACCTTGAACCCCGGCAGCGTTTGCAGCGCTTCGGCCGGCGTGGCGGCCGTCTTTTTCGGCTCGGCGGCGGCGCCAGCGCCCCGGCAAGCACGAACCCCGTCAATGCGATCAACCCGATTCGGCACATGAACGATCTCCCCCATCGGCGACGGGACTCCGGCCCGGATCGCGGATATCACGACAAGTGGAATACCAATTTCCGGACGACCCCAGGCGAGCCGGGTCGCGTCAGCGCCCGGAGGGCCGGTTCGGCGGGCAAACACGTCTTCTAATGAAGTAACGGATCGGAAGGCCGGTGAGAAGGGAAAAACAGGCGGCGCGAGGATTTTTCGCGGAACAGCAGGCTTGACGGGATACAAGGCGTGCGGGAGGATGAATCTTCGGAAACCTTCCACGTGTTCGCGGACTACCGCCCTACTTTTCAAAGGGAGATCACCATGAAAGGGATACGAGGATTCGTCGGCTTGATGGGCGTCGCCTGCCTCCTGGAGGCGCCGGCGACCGCGCTCCAGGCTCGCGTTTTGCGCCAAAAGGAGATTTTCAGGTGCCGACGATGGGCGATTTCGTCGTCCTTCCCGACGCCAAAACCTTGGTGGTCTCGGTCCCTTCGGCCGGCCAACTGGTGTATTACGACACCGTGAACAAAAAGGAGTTGAAAAAGGTCGATGTGGACCTCCAGCCGGAGGCGATGGCCGTCCAGGGGGACAAGCTGTTCGTCGTCAACAAGGGGACCGCGACCATACAGGTCCTCGATGCGGCGTCGGCCAAGAGCGTCAAGGAAATCAAAGTTCCCGGCGACGATCCTCTCCATAAATTGGCCTGCCTTCCCGACAAAGGCCCGCTCTACGCGACGACGGAGGCGGAGGACGTCTACTCCATTGATCCGGAAACGGGCAAGGCGACAAAGACTGGAGCTTCGGGACAAGAAATCGTGGTCGATCCTGCCGGCGGAGAATTCGTCTACACCAGCCTCACCAATCCTTCCAAGAACCGGGTCGTGGTGCAGGAGGGGCCTCACACGCTCACCTTCCGATTCCTGAAGGGGCAAACCACGACCCCGCTGATGAAGTATAAAGTGGATGGCGCGGACTTGAAGCTGGTGGCCGTCAACGAGAACCCCGGAGCGGGCGGCCCCTGGTTCTCCGTAAGCCGCGACGGCAAACAGGTCGCCATGTCCGGTCCCTACCGCGGGCCGAACGTGAAAGGGCTTAGCTTCAATATCATGGTGTTCGAGACGAGCGACCTGACGACGCCCGCCGGTACTCTCGAACATTCGTTCTTTCCAAGCGCCATCGCTTTTCACCCCCAACTCGATCTCGTGGCCACCATCGAGAGCGGCAGCCCAAAGAAGGCCTACGTCTTCAACGCCAAGTCGCATGCCAAGAAAGATGAGTTCGTGTTGCCGGATCCGTCCAGTTTCCCCTTCAAGGTGATCTTCGGCGGCGAAGGGGCCAAATTGATTAGCGCCGTCGGGATGGTGAAGACAGGTACGGGGCCTGAATGGCGCGGAGTACGTGGCCATCACGGTGAATGATCTGACCTTGACGGACGCCCAAAAGGACCAGCTCAAAAAGGCCCTGAACAAGTGAAACGGATGTCGTGATCGGACAGGGACAAGGCGGCTCTTCCGTCCGAGCCGCGCACGCGGCGGAGCGGAGGAAGCGGGGGAGGCCGCTTCCTCCGCTCCGCCGCGTGCGCGGCTCTCCGCCTGGTACAATCGTTCCGTCGCCCCGAGGATGCTGGTCATGAAGCTGAAAGTCGTTCTTCACCCCGAAAAAGAAGGCGGTTACTCGGTCGCGGTCCCGGCCCTCTCCGGCTGCTACAGCGCCGGAGAGACGGTTGAGGAGTCGCTGAGAAATGTCCGCGAGGCAGCCGAGGGATTGCTGGCGGTCCTGAATGACCGCCAGCCGTTTGAACCGGAAGATCATTCTCCCGACGACATGGTCAAGGAGATCGAATTGTGAAGCACGTCTCCGGAATGGAAACTCGACCGAATCGAAAGCAATCATCACATCTATGCGGACTTCCAGCGGCATGAAGCACATAGGGCATTGAGCCTGCGACATGAGCATCCCCTCCCGTCTCCATGTTCGCCCGGCCGTCGGCAGGGGTCAAGGGAGAGCGTAGCAGCCGCATCCCTTTGTCTATTCCGCATACGACAAATACGCTCGCCGCCGCTCGCGGAAGTGGATCAGCTCCGTCTGCCATCCCTTTTCCAGCTGTTGCCACGTCGCCCCGCGCTTCAGCGCCTCCAGCGTCGCGGCGTTGCACAGCAGCCGGTCGTAGCCGTCCACCTTCCAGTCGTCGGGATACAGCTTCCGCAGCGCGCACGCCGTCGCCATCCCTGTCCGCACCGGACGGAAGCGCGGCCAGTCGTCCACCAGGATCTGCACGCCGTCGCACTCTTTATCCTTGTAGGTGCTGCTCGTCGGCGTTTGCCGGCAGGGAACGAAGCGCACCCCCGGCAGGTCTTCCTTCATCAGCGTCGCCGCCAGCTTCGGGCCGTCGATCCACGGAGCGCCGATCCACTCGAACGGCCGATCCGTGCCGCGGCCGACGCTCACGTTCGTCGTCTCCAGCAGGCCGATTCCCGGATAGAGCAGCGCCTCCAGCGGCGAGCGCAGGTTCGGCGACGGGTTGATCCAGCGCAGCCCCGTCGCGTCGTAGCGGTCGCCGCGGCGCCAATTCTCCATCGGGATCACCTCCAGGTCGGCCCCGATCTTCCGCTCCGCGTTGAACAGCCGGGCCAATTCGCCGATCGTCAGGCCGTGCCGCACCGGCAGCGTGTGATACCCCACGAACGACTCGCGGCCGGCGTCCAGCACCGGGCCTTCGACTTCCACGCCGCCCAGCGGGTTCGGACGGTCCAGCACCATCACCGACACCTTGTTCTCCGCCGCCGCCTCCAGCACGCCGCCCAGCGTGCTCTCGTAGGTGTAAAAGCGGCATCCCGCATCCTGGATGTCGTAGATCAACGTGTCGATGCCTTTGAGGGTTTCCGCCGTCGGCTTCTTCCGCGATCCGTAGAGGCTGTAAATCGGCAGGCCGGTCTTCTCGTCCTTCGAGTCGTTCACCTTCTCGTCGGCCACGCCGCGAATGCCGTGTTCCGGGCTGAACAGGGCGACCAGCGTCACGCCGTTCGCTTTCGAGAGAAGGTCGATCACCGAACGGCCGTCGCGGTCCACGCCGGTATGGTTCGTGACGAGGCCGACGTGACGGCCCTTTAGAGCCGCGAAGCCGTCGCGCTCCAGCACGTCCAGGCCGGTCAACACCGGCTTCGTCTCCGGCGACGACGGCTCCAGGGCTGACGCCGCGATGGTGGCGATCTGGCTCCAGAGCCGGCGGGTGTCGCCCTTGCCGTCGGGGTGGACGCGGTTGGTCAGCAGGATCACGGCCGTCCGGCTCGGCGGGTCGATCCAGAGCGACGTGCCGGTGAAGCCGGTGTGGCCGAAGCCGGCGCCGGGAACGAACAGCTCGCCGCGGTTGCCGGAGTACGGCGTCTGCACGTCCCAGCCGTAGCTCCGTAGGCCGAGGACGCCGTTGCCCAGCGGCACGGGGTGCGGCGTCGTCAGCCGCTTCACCGTTAGGGCGCCCAGGATGCGCCGGTCCTTCCAGACGCCGCCGTCGAGCAGCATCTGGGCGTAGACGGCCAAGTCGTCGGCCGTGGCGAACAGGCCGGCGTGGCCCGCGACGCCGCCCATCAGCGCCGAGCGCGGATCGTGGACCTCGCCGACCAGCCATTTGCCGTTGCGCTGCTCCGTCGGCGCGATGCGGTCGCGCAGCGCCTCGGCTGGCTTGAACCCCATCGTCGTCAGACTGAGCGGCGTGAACAGGTTTTCCTTCGAGAATACGTCCAACGGCTTGCCGCTCAGCTTCTCGACCAGCTCGCCGAGAAGGATGTAATTCAGGTCGCTGTAGGAGAACTTGGTTCCCGGCTCCGACGCCGGTGCCAGATCGCAGATGCGCTGGATCGCTTTTTCACGACCGTCCTCGTAATCGGATACGGGGTTGTCGGGGATCAGGCCGCTGGTGTGCAGCAGCAGCTGCTCGACGGTGATCTTGTCCTTGCCCTTGGCCGCGAACGCCGGCAGATAACGCGCCACGGGGTCGGACGGCCGCAGCTTGCCCTGCTCCACCAGCAGCAGGATGGAGGAGGCCGTCGCCAGCGGCTTGGTCAGCGAGGCCAGGTCGAAGATCGTGTCCACGGTCATCGGGACTTCGGCCGGCTGCTTGCTGCGCAGGCCGTAGGCGCGGCGGAAGATGATGCGGCCGTCGTGGACGATCAGCACGACGGCGCCGGGCGCGTCGCCTCGGTCGAGGGCCTGTTTGACGACGGCGTCGATGCGGTCGAGGCGCTCGCTGGAGGCGCCGGCCTTTTCCGGTTTGACGACCGGCAACGGCGGCTCGGCGTGCAGCAGCGCGGGGATGGAGGCGAGGAGCAGCGTGAGGACGCGGCGTGGAAGGTTCATGCGCATTTGGCCCGGAGAGAGAAGGTGAGTTCGTCGCTCAGGGACAGAATACGAAAAGGACAGGGGCCGTCCGAGCCGCGCACGCAGCGAAGCGGAGTAAGCGGTTTGCTCCCGCTTACTCCGCTTCGCTGCGTGCGCGGCTCGGTAAAATCACCGGATGGGTCAGGTCGTCAGGCAGGGATACGGACGGGGACGGCCCGGTTGAACCAGGCGACGCCCTCGTTGACCAGATCGAGGCGCCAATCGCCGGTCCAGCCGCCGGCGGGCGGGGAATAGACCGCTTCCATTCGGAGCGACTCGCCAGGCGGCAACGGTTTCGGCAAGCGATTTCGCGCGGCGGCCTCTAGGAAGTCATGGCCGGCGGTGCCGCGCCAAGGACAAAACCACCCAACCGGCGGTACGTGGTTCGGACAACCAGAGCGTTTCGCCGCAATTGGTCAACTCCACTTGAATCCGCACGACGCCGGTCGCCGAGTCCCGTTTCACGTCGAGGACGCGAATGATGCCCTGAGTGGCGCCGCACTGATTCGCCGTGGTCGGCCGGCCCCACGGCTTGAGCGCGGTGATGTGGTTGCGGTCGTGGGCCGGCGCCTGGGCAGCCTCGGCGATGGACAGGCCGCCCAGACGTTCCGGGAAGAAACCGTTGACGCCGTGGTAGCGCGTCACCTCCTCGAAGCCATGCTTGGACAGCAGATATTTCAGGTACTCGAAAGTGTAAGGGTTCTCCAGCGTGCCGTAGCGGGCCATCTCCTCCTCGCACGCCGCTTCCAGGTTGTGCTTGCCGGGGCGCCACTCGGATTCGCCCGTGACGCCGAGTACGCCGCCGGGAGCGAGAACGCGGGAACACTGCGCAAAGCCGCGCTCCTCGTCCACGACGTGGTGCAGCGCCTCGTGGAAGATCACGCCCTCCACGCTCCCGTCGGACAGGGAACATTCCTCCAACGGCTCGCAGAGGAAATGGACGGGCGGCGGGTTGCGGTAGCGATGATGCTGGATGAAGCCGGCGAGGCGCTGGCGCGCGGCGTCGATCATCTCCGCGCTCGGTTCCAGGGCGTAGATCTCGTACCCCAGGCCGGCAAGGATTTCCGTTAGCCAGCCCGCGCCGCTTCCCACTTCGAGGATGCGCCCCTTCGGGGGCACGCGCATGACCCCCAGGAGGTTCATCACGTCGTACATGAGGTTGGAGAATTCGAGGAGGCTGTCCCGGCTGTAGGGCTTGAGGAACATCCACGCGTCGGCGCCGCCGACTTTGCTCACGTAGTCGCGGGCCGCCTGGATGTAGCGGAGATAGTCCTGCCGGCGGCCGGTGAGGAACCGCCGATGGGGCGGCGCTGCGAGCTTGCCCTTCGTTTCATTTACGGACGCCCGATCTGCCGCTTCCTTCTCCAACGGCGGCGCTTTGGCCGGCCAGAACCGGAACCGCATGGGAATCTCCTTGCCTGGCAGGCGCCTCTCCTGGAGCGCTTTGGGTGACGATCGCGTCACCCTTATAGGCTGTCGAGTGTTTCCGTCAAGCCCGCTTGATCGCGTTGAAGCGAAAAAGAATTTGCTCAAAAAGTTCCACGCTTCGCCGCGACCCGGCGGGGGCGCGGGGGTAGGCGCTTCCCGCCGGGTTGCGGCGAAGAAATAGCAGGTCGTCAGGACGTGAGATTCCCGGCCCCGCGTCAGTCGCCGACCTCGCACTCGAACTGCTCCATCGAGTAGATGATTTCACGCGGGTCGGCCGGCGCCGGCAAGCGGGGGCCGTCGCAGGTGAAAGAGAGGATATGGTCCCCCGGCGGGACGAGCAGATCCAGCTCCAGCGGCTGCGGTTCCAGGGTCAACGTCAACTCTCGATGCGCCAGGTCGCCGTCCACCCGGAGCCGGGCCGGGGCGGCCTGCCATCCGGCGGCTTTCATGTTCAGCACGACGCGCCGCGGATGATTTCCGTAGTTTTGGACGTGCAATTGGTCTTGGCCGCCGAACCATTTCGAGTCTTTCTCGTCGGCGGGCCGTCTCGGGGCGCGGAACCCTTCGCCGCTTTTCCACCGCACATCGACGAACTGAAAGGCCGACTCCTTCTTCGCCTCCCATTCCTCATTCGTGAAGCGGCCGCGCAGCTGCTGAATGTAGCCGGTCATATCGAAAAAGGTCTGGCGCTTGCTCCGGCTGACCAGCGGCGCCGCGCTAGCAGGCGCGACAGTTCCGCCTCGGTCGCGGCGCCGAAGTCCGCAAAGCCGGCGCGGTCGAGGTAGACGCCGCGGAAACCGGCGAGGGCCAGCCGCTCCAGAGCGTCCGGCAGCGGCCGTGACGCCAGATCGGCCTGCCAGCGGCTGACCTCGCGGCCCTTCATCGCCCCATAGCTCCAGCGCAGCGTCCGCGTGTGGAAGCACGACCGCAGCAGGTCGTAATCGGCCAGGCCCTGGACAAGGCCGTGTTCCGGAAAGGGGACGTAAGGCATCTGGTAAACCATCGATCCCGCCGGGAGGACGGCCTCGATCCGTCGGCCGAAGTCGGCGTCCGACGCGACGCGATCCCGCGTCGCCGCATAGGGCGGGACGAAACACGCGGAAGTCTGGTCGCAGGCGCCGAGGACCAGCAGCCCGAACAGCCCAGCCCCGTAGGCCGCCGCCGTCCGGCGGCCCTTGATGAAGCGGCCGAGCGTCCGCTGGACGAGGAGGAACAACCCGGCCAGCGCGAAGAAGGCGATGAAGATGCTCAGCCGGTCGTAGCAGCGGATCATCGGCGTGACGTAAAAGGCGAACAGGGAGCCGAAGCCGCCGACGGTCCCGAGCAGGACGGCGCTGACGTTGAGAAAGGCCAGGGCGTCGTCGGCCCGCTCGACCTTGCCACGGCGCCACAAAAAGCGCCCGATGAGGTAGAAGAACCCCACGGAGCCGAGCGTTCCCAGGGCGACCAGGGCGGCCCCCCCGGTCGGCTGGCGCGGCGGCGCCAGGAAGCGGTCATGGAGGCGGGCGAGAAAGCCGAGCCGATGCCCCTGAACGGGAAGCAGCATCTCGCTGACGCGCAGGGCGTAAATGTCCGCTTCGGCCGGGACACGATCCGCCGTTTCGGGGTTCTTGCCGTGCCGCGCCATCTCCAGCAAGGACGGCGCCAGGGCCGCGCCAAGGGAACCCGCGACGAGGAGGATGGGCGGCAGCGCCGCGGCCAGAGAGAGCCATCGGCGCTCGCGGAAGGCGGCTTTTAAGCCGGCCGTGAGCAGAAAGAAGCAGGAGAAGAAGGCGTAGTAGACGCCGCCCAGGCCGACGAGGACGCACAGCAGCGCCGCCCCCGCCGCCTGCCAGCTCCACGGCCGCAAGAACGGGTTGCGGCCAAGATAGACGCGCACGGCGAGCCAGATCATTAGCGGCAGGAGGTAATAGGCCGTGAGGAAAATATGGCCGCTGAGCCGGAAGAAGTGGTACGGCATGCAGGCGTAGAGGACCGCCGGGGCCAGGGCGGCGAGACGACCGAGCCGCAGCCGGCGCAGCACGAAGTAGGCGGACAGGGCGATCAGGGGGAAGGCCAGCAGGTAGTACAGGTTCAGGACGACGGCCGAGTTCCGCGACGTCAGCCCCAGCAGCTTGATGAGCGCGACGTGCAGCACGTCCGGGATCGGGTAGTCGCGCAGGTCGAGGGCGCCGGGCGCGCCCAACCGCGGGCCGTCGAGGACCCAGCCGCTATCGAGGACGTTTTGGACGAACATCTGGGCCATCAGGTTGTCGCCGGCGTCGTACAGCGGTACGTTCAACCGGGCGTGCCCCAAGTGCAGCGTCGCCGCCATGACGGCGATCGCCCCGACCGCCGCAGCCACGTAGCCGGCCGTGTTTTTCCAGGCTTCCCAGACCCCGAAGCGACGGGCGCCGGCCGGGGCGGCAGCCGCGTCGGGCGGATCGGCCGGCTGGGGCTGTGTGGAAGTGGACATCGGTCGGGTTCCTTCCTCGGGAGACGGGTACGGCCGCACCGCGTCAGGCGGCTCGAATGATAATGGCGGTCCCCGTCTACGCAACGGCAGAATCCGCTCGGCCGGGTGTGCCTCTGGTAATGAGGCGTGCCGGCTTCCCCGGACTCACGAGTACGTTCGCCCGGGGCTTTACTGCCATCGCCCTCCGGGCTCCAACGTAAGGTTCGGCGGCTTGTCTTGGAGCCCGCTTCGGGCGACATTGAGTAAAGCCCCGGGCGAACGTACTCGTGAGTCCGGGAGACGCAGCCGGCGCCTAATTCGAGAGACACACCCCCCGCGCTGGCGTCGGCGCCGCCGTCGCCGTAGACTATACCTATACCGCCGTTGACCCGCCCGCCGTCGTGAGGACCGGAAATGCTCCTGAAGCTGGCCAAGCGCATGCTGTTCGAGACCGACAAGCGCCTCCTGTGGAAGCTGATGTGGAACATGGGCTTCAAGGGCATGTTGTCCGTCGAGCGTCACAAGCGGCGCCTCAAGCGCGGCGAGGTGTTCCCGCCGTTTCTGTACGTTTCGATCATCAACAGCTGCAACCTGCGCTGCCAGGGCTGCTGGGTGGACGTGGCCGCCAAGCAGGAGACGATCAAGCCGGACGCCTTCCACAAGCTGATCCGCGAAGCGAAGACAATGGGCAACGTCTTCTTCGGCGTCGTCGGCGGCGAGCCGTTCATGCACCCGCAGCTGATCGAGATGCTGGCCGCCCACCCCGACTGCTACTTCCAGGTCTTCACCAACGGCCAGTTCATCACCGACGCCAAGGCCAGGGAGCTGCGCCGCCTCGGCAACGTGACGCCGCTCATCAGCGTCGAAGGCAACGAGATCGTCAGCGACGAGCGCCGCGGTCGGGCGAGCGTCTTCAGCAAGACGATGGCCGGCGTCCACAATTGCCTGAAACACAAGGTCTTCACCGGCGTCTGCACCAGCCTGTGCCAAACGAACATCGACGATCTGTTGACGGAGAAATGGGTCGATCGGCTGATCGAGATGGGCGTGCTGTACACGTGGTTCCACGTCTACCGGCCGATGGGACCGGACGCCAACCCGCAGCTGTGCCTGACGCCGGAGCAGCAATTGCGGCGCGCAGGTTCGTGGTGGAGATGCGGGCGAAAAAGCCGATCGTGATTGTAGACGCCTACTTCGACGGCGAGGGCCGGGCGCTCTGCCCCGCGGCCAACGGCATCACGAACCACATCAACCCGTGGGGCGACATTGAGCCGTGTCCCGTCATCCAGTTCACGAAGGAATCGATCCACGACGAGGACGGCGGGGATAAACCCCGCCGCTCGCTGCGCGACAAGTTTTTGCAGTCGGAGTTCCTGCGCGACTTCCGCACGCTGGCCCAATCGACGACGCGCGGCTGCATCGTGCTGGAAAGGCCGGACCTGCTGAAACAGCTGGTGGAGAAGCACGGCGCCCGCGACGCCACGGTGCGCGGCACCGCCCTCGCGGAGTTGGAGGCGATGGAGGTGCGCACGTCGCAGTACAACCCCGGCAACGAAATCCCCGAGAAAAGCTGGCTGTACCGCCTGGCCAAGCGCTACTGGTTCAACGACTTCGGCGTCTACCGCGGCCATGACCACGGCCGCACGTCGGCGCCGGGGTTGCTTCGGCGTGAGGCGACGGCGACGGCCGGGAGGCGCGCCATGACCTGGATTCGCATCGTCCCTCCCGCGGAAGCCGGTCCCGAACTGAAAAAGATTTACGCGACTCTTTATGGCATGTACCCGCCGGAGTACCACACCGACGTCGATGCGGTGAAGCGCCCCGACGGGACCAGCGACAGCATTGTGGCGGCGCACAGCCTTTTGCCCGACGCGATGCTGCACATCTTTTCGGCCCACGCCGCGCTGATGAAGCCGGACACGCCGCTGACGCGCCGCCAGCAGGAGATGATCGCGACGGTGGTTTCGGCGCTCAACCGCTGCTTGTACTGAACGGAGAGCCACGCTGAGTTCCTGGTCCGGGTGAGCCTGGACGCGGAACTCGCCGCCGCGTTGCGGCGGGACTATCGGGAGGCCGAGGTGACGCCGCAAGACCGGGCGATGCTGGACTTCACGGCCAAGCTGACGAAGGAGTCGTATAAAACAACTCCGGATGATCTGGAAAAGCTGCGCGCCGTGGGCTTCGACGACTGGGCCATTCTCCAAATCACGATGATCGCGGCGTGGTTCAATTACATCAACCGCGTGGCCGACGTGCTGGGGGTGGGACGATGAGCGAAGACATCCAGAAAGAGTCCACTTCTCCTCAACCGGAGAAGCAGGCGCCAGACGGAGCGGACAGGCCGCAAGCGGACGCCAAACCGCCGCCGTACCCGAAAACGGTGGTCGCGGCAGGCGTCCTGATGCTCATTTTCACGGGCATGTGGGTGCTGCTGGGACTGGAGATCGCGCTGAGCGAACCGGGGCGCTGGGCCTCATGGCGGGGCTTTTTGCTGCAAATGTGGCCGGTGCCGATCCTGCTCTTCGCCGTAATCCGATTCATGCGGGGCAAGCACAAGATCAAAGACGCCCGTTGGGTGGGGTGGGTTTGCATTGGCATTGGCGTCCTCACCGGGGTTGCCCAGCCGGCCACGCTCGCGCTCGTGCTCTTCCCGCAATCGAGCGGCTGGTCGTTCTACGACGTTTTGGAACTGTGGACGACGCTCATCTTGATGGGCGCCATGGGCGCCGCAGCCGTGTCGGCCGGCGTCCTGCTGTGGATCGGCCGGGCCCCCTACCGTGCCTGGCGAATGGCCAAGGACACCCGGCAGGCGGGGGCGCCGCCGAAAGTTGGGGCAGCATAGAGGTGCGTGGTTCAAATACGTCAACCGTGTGGCGGACATGCTGAGGCCCAAACAAGGTCAGAGGACGTCAATCGGATAGGAAGTCATCCAGATGTCGATCTGCTGGAACCGCGCCTTGCCCTCGTTCCCGAACTCCTGTTCGGGAATGCATTCCGCGAAACTCCTGTTTCGCGTTTGGTTCCTCGACGGGATGCGAAACGGGAGTTTCGCGGACGACGTTCCCGAACAGGAGTTCGGGAACGAGGAGAGGCGCCCGGCCGTAGATCACGAATCCGCCTCGCCCCGCTCGTCCCCCGGCAGGTACGGGATGATCCCGCGGCGCACCGCCTCCTCCTGAACATGTCGCGGTGCCTGCCGGATGTCGTAGGGCAGGCCGTTGACCTCGACTATCCATGTCAGCGGGTTATGGTCCGTTATGGACCGGGTGGACCACCGGGGGTCCATGCGGTTGAGGTCCAGGCCCTGGCGAACCACCTTCGCCCGGTTCATCAGCGTGGCTTCGGAAACGCCCACGGCCTTCGCCATGTCCTCGGCCGTCATGTGGTGCGGCTGCTCGGGGTCGCCCAGGAAGTTGACCCAGCCGACCGAGTAGACGACGCCCGCCGCCCAGCCGGCCGCCTTGCCGCTGGTCACCGGGCAACCCTCCACGCACAGCAGCGCGGCCATCTCCCGGCACAGCCGCTTGAACTCTGCATCGAGGTGTTCGTCGCAGAAGCGGTCGGTGATCGCCACGATGTCGGCGAACCGGCCTCGCAGTTTCTCGGGAACTTGCTCGATCCGATGGTCCATCGCGTCGTCCTCCTCATGGGTCGTCCAGTTCATTGTCCGGCGCCGGGCCGTCTTGTCCAGGGCATCCCGATCTGTCGAGCGCCCGTATGCCGCTGCCGCCGGCCGCGCAGCCCCGTACAACGGAAACGGCAGCGCGTGGTTCAACTCCATTAACCGTGTGGCGGACGTGCTGGGGGTGGGACGATGAGCGAAGACATCCAGGGCGGCAGGAGAGTTCCTCCTCGGCGGGAGGAGCCTCGCTACGACGACGACTACGGGCCGGAGTCGGACTACATGCAGGCGCCGTTTCCGGGGACCGTGACGGCGGCCGGCGTGATCTGGATCGTTTACGGCTGTCTGGTCCTGCTTAGTCTGGCGGCGACCCTTTTCGTGATCTTCGTCCTAGCCGCCAATGCAAACGTCCCCGCCCAGGCGAATGGGGCCGCGGTCGGGGGCCTCGTGGAGGCGCACTTGCGCGATGGTCATTTACGGGCTGATCGCCGCCGCCTTCCTCTTCGTCGGCGTCCAGAGCGTTCGGGGCACCGCCCGCGACACCCTGGGCAACGGCGTCGGGTCGATCATCCTGGGTGTGCTGGGGTTGGGCGTGGTGGGATTAAATGCGGCCTTCGGGCAGTTCCTCCAGGCGGCGGGCGTCGTGGTGGGCGCCGCCCTGCTCCTCACGGCGGGGATCCTGGCGCTGGTGGGCAGAAGCCAGTACAGGTTGTGGAAGCGGGCGAGAGAGATCAGCTGCAGCGCGAGCGCGCGGAGCGGATCGAGAGACGGCGGTTTCGTGAATGAACACGGGCAAAGGAGAGGATGTTCCTTCCCCCTCCCGCGCTCGCCAAAATCCAGCGTTCGGCTATACCACCCGCAGGGGCGGCGGTGGCCGTCCCGCCCGGAGGAGTCTGCCATGAAGCGAATCCTGTCCGCCGGCCCCGGCCTGCTTCTCGTCGCGCTGCCGGCCTGGGGCCAGACGCCCAAACAAAGCGAAGCCGCCATCGTCTATCTGCAAAAGCTCCAGCAGAAGGACGGCGGCTTCGCGCAGGATCCGTCGGCGAAACCCAGCGTAAGCGCGACGAACGCCGCCGTCCGCGCGCTCAAGCACCTGAACGGCGACATCCCCAACCCGTCGGCCTGCATCGACTTCGTCAAGAGCTGCTACGACAAGGACGGCGGAGGTTTCGCCGACGAACCGGGCGGCAAGGTCACCGTCAACAGCACGGCCGTCGGCGTCCTGGCGGCCGTCGAACTGGGCGTACCGAGGGACTTGTACGAGGCCGGCGCCGTCAAGTACCTCGGCGACAACGTCAAGACGTTTGAAGACATTCGCATCGCCGCGGCGGCCTTCGAGGCGCTGGGCAAGCCGCCGGCGCAGGCCGACGTCTGGCTGCAACAGATCGCCAAACTCCGCAACGACGACGGCGCCTACGGCAAGGGTGAGGGAGCGGCCCGCGAGACCGGCTCGGCCGTGGCGGCCGTGCTGCGCCTCGGCGGCAAGGTGGAGCATCCCGACGCGGCGATCAAGGCGATGCAAGACGGTCAACGCGCCGACGGCGGCTTCGGCACGGCGGATTCGCCCGCTTCGGACCTGCCGACGTCCTATCGCGTCATGCGCTCCCTGCACATGTTGAAGACCCCGCCCGCGGACGCCGGCCGGCTGCGGGCGTTCATCGACTCCTGCCGCAACGACGACGGCGGCTACGGCGTCGCCAAGGGCAAGCCGTCCAGCGCGTCGGGCGTCTATTACGCCGCCACAATCACCCACTGGCTCGACGAGAAGTGAGCGCATGGCCGCCACGGCGTACATCGGCCTCGGCAGCAACCTCGGCGACCGCCGCGCCCACCTCGACCGGGCGCTGGCCGAGTTGCGCGGTCGGCTGGGCGTCGCGGTGGTGCGCACGTCCTCCGTCTACGAGACGGCCCCGATCGGCGGGCCGGCGGGACAGGGGCCGTACCTCAACGCCGTCGCGGAGTTGCGCACCGACCTCGCCCCCGCCGACCTGCTGCGGACGCTGCACGAAATCGAAAGTGGGCTAGGCCGCGTTCGCACAGAGAAGGACGGGCCGCGAACCATCGACCTCGATCTGCTGTTCTACGCCGACGTGGCGAGCGGCGACCCGCGGCTGACGCTGCCGCACCCGCGGATGCACCAGCGGCTGTTCGTGCTGCAGCCCCTCGCCGAGATTGCACCGGCGTTGGTCCATCCCGTCCTCAAGCGCACCATAACGGACCTTTTGAGCGATTTAATCGGCGTGCGACCCGCCGGCCCGTCGCCGGGGCGGGAGCTGGCCGGCCTGCGCGCGCTCGTCACCGGCTCGACCGGCGGCATTGGGCGGGCGATCGCCGTGGAGCTGGCGGCGGGCGGCGCCGACGTGATCGTCCACGGCCGGCGATCGCATGAGGCGGCGGCGGAGACGGCCGGCGCGGTTCGGCGCGCGGGCGGCGCGAGCGCCGTCCTGCTCGCGGACCTGCACGACGCGGCGGAATGCCGTCTCCTCGCCGAGCAGGCCTGGGAGGCCTGGGAGGGGCTGGACGTCTGCGTCAACAACGCCGGCGCCGACACGCTGACCGGCAAGGCGGCGCGCTGGCCGTTCGCGCGGAAGCTGGAGGAACTGCTGGCGGTGGACGTGACGGCGACGATGCTGCTGTCGCGGGAGGTGGGTCGGCGGATGAAGAAGGCGGGCGGCGGCGTGATCCTCAACATGGGTTGGGACCAGGCCGACACGGGCATGGAAGGCGACAGCGGCGAGCTGTTCGCCGCGGCCAAGGGCGCCGTCATGGCGTTCAGCAAGAGCCTGGCCCTGAGCCTGGCGCCGGAAGTGCGAGTTCATTGCCTGGCGCCCGGATGGATTCGGACGGCCTGGGGGAACAAGGCGTCGGAGGCGTGGCAGGAGCGGGTGCGGCGCGAGACGCCGTTGCGGCGCTGGGGGGCGCCGGAGGACGTGGCGGCGGCGGCGCGGTGGCTGGCGTCGCCGGCGGCGCGGTATCTCACGGGACAGGTGATCCGGGTGAACGGCGGGGCGGTGCGATGACGGGGCGAGCGGGGTCGCGTAAGCGCCCGAGGATCCAGGAGGGAATCAGCAGGCCGGACGGGGATCGAAGCGGGCGGCAAGGCGGCGGCTGTTGATGTCGAGGGCTTCGAGGATTTTCAGGACCGGCTCCATGGGAATGCCCCAGTGGTGCGCCCAGCAGATGATGTCGAGGTTTTCTTGACCGGACTTGAGGCGGTCGAGGATGCGGTCGAGGAGAACAGTGTTTTCGACGAATTTGCGTTGCAGGAGGCCGAAGTCGCCGCGGTCGAGTTCGACCCAGAAACGTTTGCCTTGCAGGTGTTCCAGCCAGCGGGCCCTCAGGTAGCCCCACCAGTGACACTGGACCCAACGGCGAATGGCCGCCTCGCCCAGGTCGAAGCCGGCTTTCTCACTCTCAATCCATTTGTAACGAAGCGCCTCCTGCTCCCCATCGACGAAGACGCTGGATACTTCCATCGGAAGACCCCTTCTCATTACCGTCCGGTTCCGAACGGCCGCGTCTCGCCGTGGATAGAAAGACGGGCGCCGTTGCACCGCAATAAATATCCTACCGTCCCATTCTAATCTGTGCAAGTCGGTCTGACGAGCGCCCTGGCCGGGCGACGGAGGCGCCGTCGGCGGAATAGGGAGCCGTGGTAATCGCGGCAATCGTCGCGTCGTCAAACGAAGCGCCCTGCCTCACCGAACCAGGAACCCGCCGTCCACGACGAGCGTCTGGCCGGTGATATAGCTGCCGGCGTCGCTGGCCAGCAGCAGGGCGGGGCCGACCAACTCCTTCGGATCGCCCCAGCGACCCAGCGCCGTGTGGTCGGCGAAGAGCTTCTTTTCCGCCTCCGACAGGATCGACATCGGCAGGTCGGTGAGGAAGGGGCCGGGGGCGATGCAGTTGACGGTCACGCCGAACGGGCCGAGGTCGAGGGCGCTGGCGCGGGCCAGGCCGAGCAGCGCCGCCTTGGTGGCCGAATAGCAGTTGCGCTTCTCCTTGGACAGGAAGGCCAGCACCGAGGCGATGTGGATGATGCGGCCCCAGCCGCGCGCCTTCATCGGCGGCGCCAGCGCCCGCGTCAGCGCCATGACCGAGCTGAGATTGATCTCCAGCACCTCGTCCCAGTTTTTGTCGGTGATCGCGTCGATGGCCTCCGGCCGATTCGTGCCGGCGTTGTTGATGAGAACATCGATGCGCCCGGTCAGCTCTAGCGCCTCCCTGGCCAGTCGGGCCACGTCCTCGCGGCGGCCCATGTCGGCGACGACGAAGGAACCTCGGCGGTCCAGCCCCTTGAGGATGTCGTCGAGGGCGGCCCGCAACTCGTCCTCATGGCGGCTGGAAATGACGACGTCGGCCCCGGCCTCGGCCAGGCCGCGCGCCATCGCCTTGCCGAGGCCCTTGCTGCCGCCGGTGACGAGGGCCGTCTTGCCGGTCAAATCAAACCCATTCGCCGTCATTAACGATCCCCCAATGGTGGACGGTCGATGCGCTGCTGGATGGGGAATAGCATAGCGAAGGGCGCGGCGGGCGGCGGCGTGAAAATTGTCGTCCAATGGCATATCGCTTGCGTGCATATTTTTCGATGGATCGGATCGATTGCGCACGGAGCGATTTTCTCCCCCATCAGGAGGACGGCACATGAAGCGTTTGGGTGTGATCCTGCTCGCGGTGTTCGCGTCGGCTGCGGTACAGCCGGTGCAAGCCGACGACAAGGCGACGACCAAGGACGCCCAGGAGTCCGGCGCCGTGACGAAGGCGGACAAGGCCTTCTCCAACGCCGTCGCCAAGAGCGACGCCAAGGAGTTCGACAGCCTCACCAGCGACGACTATGTTCTGACCAGCTCGGGCGGCAACCTCTGGGACAAGGCGAAGAACCTCGACGCCTTCAAGGAAGGCTCCCTGAAATTCGACTCGATCGACAATGAAGAAGAGAAGGTCCACCTCTACGACAACACGGCCGTCGTCACCGGCCTGTCCAAGATCAAGGGCAAGTACAAGGACCACGAGTTCGACGACTCTTACCGCTGGACGCGCGTCTGGGTCCAGCGCGACGGGAAATGGCTCTGCGTCGCCGAACAGATGTCGAAGATCCAACCTCCGGCGGAAACCCCGAAGCCGAAGGACAAGTAACGCAATCCATTCCCGAGGCGCCGGCCTCATGCGGCCGGCGCCTCCCTCGCGCCCGTCCCGAAAACCACCAGCCGCACGCTCGTACAATCGCAGGCGCAAGCCATACGGCTCCCCGGCGTTTCTTCAATAAGAGACGCGCGTCGGAGCCGCGACCGTCAGGGAGCGGGGAGAGAACCGCTCCCTGACGGTCGCGGCTCCGACGCGCGGCATTGACCGTGCTGGACATAGCAGGCGACTTTGTCCGGGCCGCAGCTGGAATCCCTATAACGAGAGGGAGGCGCGGCCGGACGTTCCAGGAGGCGGCCCATGAATCCGGAGAGATTGGACCTGGCAAAAGTCCTCCATCCGATGGAACCGGAAGCCTTCTTCCGCGATTATTGGGAGAAAAAACCGCTTCTCCTCTCCCGCAACGATTCCGACTACTACCACGGCCTCCCGTCGCTCGGCGACGTGGACGCGATGATCGCCTACTCGCGGCCGAAATTCATCGACCCCGGCGATTTCAAGCCGAACGGGCCGCAGGCCCATCCCTTCGTCCAGGGCTGGCTCGCCGACGACGAGCCGTTCCCGACGGCCCTGTACCCCAGCGTCGCCGAGGTGCAGCAGGCGTTCCTGCGCGGCAAGACGCTCATCCTGACGGCCACGCAGCACCGCTGGCCGGCCTGCGCCGCCTTGTGCCGTAACCTGGAACGCTTCTTCGGCTGCCCCGTCCACGCCAACCTCTACCTGACGCCGAAGGGGGCGCAGGGCTTTCACGCCCATTTCGACGGGCACGAGGTCTTTGTCCTTCAGCTGGAGGGGACGAAACACTGGCGCTTCTACGGATCGGGCCGCGAGCTGCCGCTGCCCGACGAGGACGGCCCCGTGCCGCCGGAATCGATCGGCCCCGTCACGCAGGAGGCGTTCGTCCGCCGCGGCGACATGCTCTACATGCCGCGCGGCCACATTCACGAGGCGTTCACCTCAGATCAGGCGTCGATGCACCTGACGATCGGCGTCAAGGTGTTCCGCATGGCCGATCTGGTGCGGCTGGCCCTGGACGCGGTGAGCCGGCGCGACGCGCGCTTCCGCGCGGCGGTGCCGGTGGGCGTGCTGCCGGCCGGCCGGGCGCCGGAACCGCTCCTGGAGCGCTTCCGCGAATTGCTCCAGGCGCTCGCCGCCGACGGCCGAGGCGAGGAGGCCGTCGATCGGCTCGCCTCGAACTTTCTGCGTAAATTAACGCCTCTGCCGGGAGACTATTTCTTCGCCGGCGACGACGCCGATGGGGTCGGCCCGGACACGACGGTGGAACGGGCGCCGGGCGTGATCTTCCGCCTGACCGGCGGCGAGGGCTGGGTCGGCCTGGAGTTCCCCGGCAACCACATCGACGGGCCGACCAAGATCGCGTCGGCCCTGCAATTCATCGCCCGGACGCCGCGCTTCGCGCCGAGGACCTGCCGGACGACTTGACCACGGACGCCAAGCTGCTGCTGGTCCGCCGGCTGGTCCGCGCCCGCTTCCTGAAGGCCGCCGATCGCGCGGCCAAGAACCGTGCAATGGGGCAATAGAGGATCTGCTGTGTAGCATTTCTGATTCGCCCCTGTCTTTCCTTTGGAGGTTGAATCCCCATGCCTGGAGACTTCGAGTATCAATGGGGCCAGCTGGTGGCCCGCGCCTGGGCCGACCCGGCGTTCAAGGCGAAATTGCTCGCCGACCCGGCCGGCGTCCTGAAGGAGAACGGCCTGGCGCTGCCGGCCGGCAAGCAGCTGAAGGTGGTGGAGAACACCGACAAGGTGGTCAACCTGGTCCTACCCACCAAGCCGGGGCCGCAGGAGTTGTCGGAGGAGGAGCTGCACCGCGTCGCCGGCGGTCGCGGCCATGAGGCCTGTTCCCGCTGTCACGAGGCCTGCTTCCGCTGTCACGAGGCCTGCCGCCGTTGCAGCGACGAGGGCTGCTATCGTTGCGAGCGCTGCTGAGAGGCGGTTCGCTGAACGGCCCGCAGCGCCGGCGAAGGATCCCGCCCAACCCCTCGCTGGCGCTGCGGGCCGGCGTCAAAACCACTTTATCGGCCTTCTGACGCAAGGATTATTCCCATGATTCGCCGGCCCCGCTTCAAGCCGCATTTGCGTGTGGAAGTCGTCCCTAACGAGGGCGTCTTCCTGCTGTCCGAGCAGGACCAGCTCGTCCTGCAAGGCCGGTTGTACGAATTGGTCGCGTCCTCTCTCGACGGCAGTCCGGTGGAGGACGTGTGCGCGCGGCTGCGCGGCCAGGCCTCGCCCGCCGAGGTCTATTACACGATGGACCTTCTGGAACAAAAGGGATGCCTCATGGACGGCGACGCCCCCGTCCCGCCCGGCGAGGCCGCCCTGTGGTCGATCCAGAACATCGACCCGGCCGAGGCGGCGAAGCGGCTGGCGGAGACGCCGGTCGCGGTTCGCGTCGTCGGCGACGTGGACGGCGGGCCGTTCCGCGAGCTGCTGCGGTCGCTGCGCGTCCGCACCGAGGAAGAAGGCCGGCTGACCATCGTTCTCACGGATGGATATCTGAGAAGCGGGCTGGACGATTGCAACCGGGAGGCGCTGGCGTCCGGCCGGCCGTGGCTGCTGGCCAAACCAGTCGGCGCCCAGGTGTGGCTCGGCCCGCTGTTCCTGCCCGGCAAGACCGGCTGCTGGCGCTGCCTGGCCGAGCGCATCCGGTCCAACTCGCCCATCACCGGCTACCTGGAGGAGCGGGCGAGCCGGGTTGCGTCAGCGCCCGGAGAGATAACGGACCTGTGCAACACTCCCGCGACATTGCAGATCGCTTACGGCCTGACCGCGAACGCCGCAGCGACCTGGATCGCCCGCGGCGGACTGCCGGCGCTGGAGGGGAAAATTCAGACATTGGACCTCCTCACCGGGCAAAGCCAGACGCACGAGCTGGTCCGGCAGCCGTCCTGCCCGGTGTGCAGCGAGCCGGCCCCGCTTGAACGACCGATGCAGCCTCTGGTGTTGCAAAGCTCGCGCAAGACTTACACGCAAGACGGCGGCCATCGCAGCGTCTCGCCGGAGCAGACGCTGGAGCGCTACGGCCGCCACGTCAGCCCGATCACCGGGGCCGTGCCGCTGCTGGAGCGAAACGGCGGCAGTGAGGGCGAGGGCGACGGCGTCGTCCACGTCTACCTGTCCGGCCACAACGCGGCCAGGCGGTCGCGCACGATGCGCGGCCTGCGCAGCGACCTGCGCAGCTCCAACGCCGGCAAGGGCGCGACGGACTTGCAAGCGAAGGCCAGCGCCCTGTGCGAGGGGCTGGAGCGCTATTCCGGCGTCTTCCGCGGCGACGAGGCCCGCCGCACGGCCCGGCTCACCGATCTAGGCGACGCGGGAATCGATCCGCGCACCTGCATGTTATTCAGCGACAAACAGTACCGCGAAAGGGATGCATGGAACGCGCGCGGGTCGCGCTGGGACATCGTGCCGGCGCCGTTCGACCCCGCGGCGGAGATGGAATGGACGCCGGTCTGGTCGCTGACTCGCGGCGCAGGCGCTGGTTGCCGACCGCCTTTTGCTATTTCGATTATCCGCAGGAGCGCGACCCGGCCGTCTGCTGGAGTTGTTCCAACGGCAACGCGGCCGGCAACACGCGGGAAGAGGCCATATTGCAGGGCTTTCTGGAGCTGGTCGAGCGCGACGGCGTCGCCCTGTGGTGGTACAACCGCGTCCGCCTGCCGGCCGTCGATCTCGACAGTTTCGACGAGCCGTACCTGGGCGAGGTGCGGACGTTCCTCCGCAAGCGTAAACGCGACATGTGGGTCCTCGACGCCACGACCGACCTGGGGATTCCGGTGTTCGTGTCGGCGAGCCGGCGGACGGACGGGGCGGCCGAACAGATCCTGTTCGGCTTCGGCGCCCACCTCGACGCGCGGCTGGCGCTGTTGCGGGCCGTGACGGAGATGAACCAGATGCTCGGCCACGTTCTGCACGCGCGCGACGACGAGCCGGTCGGCGCCCACATCACGGATCGCGATACGGTGGAATGGCTGCGGAACGCCACGGTCGCCAACCAGCCGTACCTCGTCGCGCGCGACGAACCGGCGCGGACGGCGGCGTCGTACACGGCCTGTCGCACCGACGACATCCGGGACGACGTGCTGGCGTGCCGGGCGCTGGTGGAACGGCGGGGGATGGAGATGCTGGTTCTCGACCAAACGCGACCCGAAATTGGGTTGCCGGTGGTCAAGGTGATCGTGCCGGGGATGCGCCACTTCTGGCCGCGCTTCGCGCCGGGGCGGTTGTACGACGTGCCGGTCGAGCTAGGACGGCTGGCGCGGCCGACGGCCGAAGAGGAGCTGAACCCCATCCCCATGTTCCTGTGACGCGCGGCGCGTCGTTGCGCCTGGTGATCTGCGAGGAGGCAAGTCGCAATGCGTCCCTCCGTGGAGTTTGATCTGGCGAAGCTGCTCGGAGCGATCGAGCCGGAGACGTTTTTCCGCGACTCTTGGGAAAAACGGCCCCTGGCCGTGTCGCGCAACGATCCCGCCTACTACCACGGTCTGTTCTCGCGGCGCGACCTGGACAGTGTGATCGCCTTCACGCGCCCCAAGTTTCTCGACGTCGGCGACTTCAAGACCGCTGCTCCGCCGCGTTCCAACTTCGTTCGGGGCGGTCGTCCCGACGACGAGCCGGCGGACGGACGTTGCCCCGACCTGCCGGACTTCCACCGCACCTTCGCTCAGGGCAAGACCCTCATCATCAACGCCATGCAGCATCGCTGGCCGGCCGTGGCAGTCCTGTGCCGCAACCTCGAAGCGTTCTTTGGCTGCCCCGTCCACGTGAACCTGTATCTCACCCCTCCCGGAGCGCAGGGGTTCGCCGCCCATTACGACACGCATGAGGTCTTCGTCCTGCAGATCGACGGAGACAAGAACTGGCGACTCTACGGCGTCGCACGGGACCTGCCCCTGCCCGGCGACACGGCCACGGTCCCTAAGGACCAGCTCGGATCGCCGACGCAGGAGGTGCTCCTGCGACCCGGCGATCTGCTGTACATGCCGCGCGGCCACATTCACGAGGCATTCACGTCGGATCGCGCCTCGCTTCATCTGACCGTGGGAGTCAAGGTCTTTCGCTGGCTGGACCTGCTGCGGCAAGCGCTCGACGGCGCCGGCGCCTCCGACGTGCGTTTCCGCCAATCGTTGCCGCGCGGCCTGCTGTGCAACGACGCCTCCCCGGATTTTCTGAAAGCAAAGTTCCACGAGTTGCTCCGGCTCTTCGGCGACTGCGCCAATCTGGAAGACGCGGTCGGGGCCATGGCCGCGGCCTTCGTGGGTAAGCTGGCCGCGTTGCCCCAGGATTACTTCGCCCTTGACGATCCCGACCGGATCGACCTGGATACGGTGCTGGAACCCGCCGCGGGCATGATCTTCCGGGTCGTCCGGGAGGGGACCGGGGTCGCCCTTTACGCGCCCGGCAACCGCATCGACGGGCCGGCCAAGATCGCCCCGGCCCTGCATTACATCGCCCGGACACGGCGGTTCACGCCGCGGACCTTGCCGGACAACCTCACGTCTGGCGCCAAACTGGTCCTGGTCCGGCGCCTGATCCGCGAGAAGCTATTGACGGTCGTGAACCCGTCGGAGGACGCCGAGGAACTCTAAGGGGGCTTACCAGCGACTGGCCGTGCGGCCAATCCTGAAGGCCTCGACTCAACAGAAGGAGATGAATAGATGGCCGAACCACTCGACCTCGAAAACGCCTGGGCGCAACTGGTCGCCAAAGCGTGGACCGACCCCGCTCTGAAGGCGAAGCTGCTGGCGGACCCGGCGGCGGCGCTGAAGGAGAACGGGGTGATCGTGCCGGCCGGCGTCACGGTCAAGGTGACGGAGAACACCGACAAGGTGGTCAATCTGGTCCTGCCGGTCAAGCCGGCGGCCGAGGAGCTCACCGAGGAGGAGCTCCACCAGATCGCCGGCGGCGGCTGCCGCCACAGCAACTGCGTCGATGTGGGCAGCGACCCCGGCGACCGCGACCGCGACTAAAGGAAGTGATTTCCATGCTGCGCCGTCCGCGCTTCAAACCGCACTTCCATGTCGAGATCGTCTCGAACGAGGGCGTTTTCCTGCTGTCGGAAACGAGTCAGACGGTCCTGCATGGACGACTCTACGAACTGGTCGCGCCCTGCCTTGACGGCCGGACGGTTGATGAAGTGTCCGCCCGCCTCCGCGGGCGGATTTCTCCCGCCCAGGTCTACTACACCCTGGACCGGCTTGAGAAAAAAGGCTATCTCGCCGAGAGCGACGACGGCATTTCCGCGGGAGAGGCCGGGCTTTATTCGATGCGGGGGGTGGATCCCCAGACGGCCGCAAAGCGTCTGGCCGAAACGCTTGTGACGATCCGCGTCGCCGGCGCGGTGGACGCCGCGCCCTTCCGCGCGCTGCTGCAATCCTTGCACGTCCAGCTCGCCGACGATGGACAACGGACGGTAGTTGTCACCGACAGCTATCTGCGAAATGGCTTGCAGGCGTGCAACCAGGAGGCATTGCGAACCGGCCGCCCGTGGCTGCTGTTCCGGACGGGCGGCAGCCAGGTCTGGCTTGGCCCGCTGTTCCGTCCGGGCCACACCGGCTGCTGGGCCTGTCTGGCCGAGCGCATGCGGGCCAATGCTCCCGTGGCGGGCTACCTGGAAGAGAAACGCGGCGACGACGGCGGCACGTTCGTCGATCCTTGCCAGACACCGGCGACGCTCCAGGCCGGCTGGGGCCTGGCGGCCACGGCGGTCGCCTCCTGGATCGTCGGCGCCGATCTGTCCCGGCTCGACGGCAAGGTGCAGACCCTGGACCTGTTGACCGGCCAGACGCGGTCGCACGCGCTGATCCGCCAGCCTTCCTGTCCTGCCTGCGGCGAGCCGGGAACCCGTGAATGGAAGTCCGCACCGGTGATCTTGCGCAGCTGCAAGAAGACGTTCACCCAGGACGGCGGGCATCGCGCGGTTTCTCCCCAGGAGACGCTCGACCGTTTCAGCCGTCACGTCAGCCCGATCACCGGGGCGGTGTCCCTGCTGGAGCGCGACGGGAACGACGGCGAAGGTGTCCTGCACGTCTACCTGTCCGGCAACAACGTCGCGCGGCGCCCGAAAACCTGGCGGGGCTTGCGCGGCGACCTGCGCAGCGCAAACGCCGGCAAGGGCGCCACCGAGTTGCAGGCCAAGGCGAGCGCCTTGTGTGAAGGTCTGGAGCGCTTCTCCGCCGTCTTCCGCGGCGACGAAGCTCGCCGCCGGGCGCGCTTCATCGACCTGGGCGAGGAAGCCATCCATCCCGGAAAGTGTCTGCTGTTCAGCGATAAGCAATACCGGGAGCGCGAGGCGTGGAACGCTCGCCGGCGCGCCGGCGACGAGATCACCCTGCCTTTCGAGGTTCCCCTGCCTTTCGACCCGGCAGCGGAAATCGAGTGGACCCCCCTCTGGTCGCTGACGCGCCAGGCCGTGCGTTGGCTGCCGACCGCATTCTGCTATTTCAATACTCCGCAGAATGCTTCTCGCGTGTTCTGCCGGAGCGATTCCAACGGGAATGCCGCCGGCAACACGCGGGAAGAGGCGATCTTGCAAGGCTTCCTGGAGTTGGTCGAACGCGACAGCGTCGCTTTGTGGTGGTACAACCGCGTGCGCCGGCCCGGCGTCGATCTGGACAGCTTCGCCGAGCCGTACCTCTCCGTGCTGCGGGAGTTTCTGGCCCGCCATCACCGCGACCTCTGGGCCCTCGATCTGACCTCCGACCTGGG
Source organism: uncultured Planctomycetaceae bacterium (assembly GCA_963771935.1). Classification (GTDB taxonomy): domain Bacteria; phylum Planctomycetota; class Planctomycetia; order Gemmatales; family Gemmataceae; genus UBA4732. Next base: position 456,612 of record CAVYVK010000004.1, read on the forward strand.
CGTGCCGGTCTTCGTCGCCATTTCCCGGCGAAACGACGGCGGCATGGAGCAAATCCTGCTCGGCTTCGGTGCCCATCTGGACGCCCGGCTGGCGCTGTTGCGGGCCGTGACGGAAATGAACCAGATGCTCGGTTCGTTGCTGTACGCGCCCGCCGACCGGCTTCCTGCCAATCTGAACGACAGGGAAACGATTGAGTGGCTGCGGACGGCGACGCGGGACAATCAGCCCTATCTGCGGCCGCTGGACGGGGCGCCGGTCGTCGCGTCCTCCTATCGGCTGTGCCCGACGGACGATTTGCTCGACGACGTGCTTGACTGCCAGAGGTTAGTCGAGCGGCATGGCATGGAAATGCTGGTCCTGGACCAGACCCGGCCTGAGATCGGCCTGCCGGTCGTCAAAGTGGTCGTCCCGGGGCTGCGGCATTTCTGGCGCCGGCTTCGCACCGGCCGGCTCTACGACGTGCCGGTCAAGCTCGGATGGCTGCCGGCGGCGCTGGCCGAGGAACAGCTCAACCCGGTCTCCATGTTCCTGTGACGAGGGAGGCGGACGTGGCATCGTCGTGGATTCTGTCGCTGGCCGAAGGGATCGCCGTCTCGGACGGCGACGAGGGAGAAATACTGTTCTCCGATTCCTATAGTCGGTTGGTGCAGCGTCGGCTCAGCCCGGCGCTATCGGACGCGCTCCGCCGCCTCGCCTCGCCCGGCGAGACGGCGGAGCGGCTGGCGGAGTCGGTCTTCACGGCCGAGGGGTCCGGCGTCTCGCCCGGTGGTACTACGCCCTGCAACATCTGGCCCGCCGTGGCTTCCTTCACATCGCCGTCGCCTCCGACCGGGACCGCCTCGCCACGCTCGTCCCCATCGCCGCCTCGTTCGCGTTCACCGGCGCCCCCGCGCTGTCCGACGGCCCTTACCGCCTGTCGCGGTTCGCCTATCTGCACCGGGACGGAGAGGAAACGGCGCTGGAATCACCGCTGGCCTTCGCGCGGCTCATTCTGCATGACGACCGGGCGGCGGCGCTGGTCCATGCCCTGAGCCGGCCGGCGACGGCGCGGGATCTCGGCCGCCGCATCCTTGGCCTGAAGGCGTCGGCCGCGACCCAGCTGCTCGGCCTGTTCGTCGCCGCCGGGATGGCCGCGGAGACGGACGACGACGGGGCGATCGCGGAAGATGAGAACGCCGCTCTGCAATGCTGGGAATTTCACGACCTGCTCTTCCACGCGCGCAGCCGCGTCGGCCGGCACGACGCGCCCGTCGGCGGGACGTACCGTCACGCCGGACGGCTGGAGCCGCCGCCGCCCCTGAAGCCGGTCGCGGCGGCCGAGACGATCGAGCTGTACCGCCCGGACCTTGAGAGTCTGAAGCGCCACGACCCGCCGTTCGCCCGCGTTCAGGAAGAGCGCCGCTCCCTTCGCGCCTACGCCGCGGAACCGATAACGGATCGCCAATTAGGCGAATTCCTGTTCCGCACGGCGCGGGTCAAGGGGCGAACGGAATGGGAGGTTCCGGCGCCGGACGGGCCGATCAAGGTGGAAAGCACGACGCGGCCGTACCCGGCGGGGGGAGGGCTGTACGAACTGGAGGTGTACGCGATCGTCAACGCCTGCCGAAACCTGGCCCCCGGACTGTATCACTACGACCCGGCCGGCCACCGCCTGGAGCGGCTGGCCGACCGAAGCGCCGACGTGGCGGCGCTGCTGGCGGACGCGGCGCAGTCGGCGGGCGCCGCGCCGGAGGAGTTGCAGGTGCTGCTGATCCTGGCGTCACGCTTCCCGCGCCTGGCTTGGAAATATGCGTCCCTGGCGTATACGTTAACTCTCAAACACGTCGGCGTCGTCTACCAGACGATGTACCTGGCCGCGACGGCGATGGGCCTGGCTCCCTGCGCCCTCGGCGGCGGCGACTCCGACCTGTTCGCGCGGGCGGCCGGCGTCGATTACGGCGCCGAAACGTCGGTGGGAGAATTTCTCCTCGGCAGCAAGGCATAATCCACCGACGCCGCCGCCCGTGTTATAACGACGGAACACGTTGTTCGTCTTTCCCACTCGCCGGCACGCCTGTGGGATCGGCAGGCCTCTTTTCGCCCTCTCCGGAGAAACCGATGTTCAAGACCTCAGTTGGTCGGCGTAGGCACTGGCTCCTCGCCCTGGCCAGTTGCGTCCTGGTCGGCGCCGCCGCGGCGAACGCCCGGGCCGCCGACGAGTCGCTCAAGGGTGAAACGCAGAGGGTGGACGACCTGAAGGTGACCCCGCTGAAGCTGTCCGGCAAGGCGACGCTGCCGTGCATGCTCTGGGCCGACGCGGACGGCTCGGCCTTCCTGGCCCTGGAGGGCGACACCGGCGTGCTGCGGCGCATCTCCTTCCCCGGCCTCAAGGTGGTGAAGAAGAAGGATCTGGAACAGAAGTTCACCTGGATGTCGCTGTCCGCCGAGGGGCTGGTGCTGTCCGCCGACTCGGATCAGATCTGGGTGGTCGATCCCGACACGCTGGAGGTGAAGTCCAAGATCGACGTGCCCAAGGTCAAACGGGCAGTCTCGGCGCCGGGCCTGTCGCTGGCGGTCGCCTGCGTCCGGAACCGCTCGCTGAATGAGCAAAAGCTCTACGTGGTGGATCTGGAGAAGAAAACGGCCGAACTCTGGGAGGCGCCGCGGGACTTGGTGGGGAAGATCGGCATGGACATCCCGGCCATGACCCCGGACGGCGCCTACGTTTTCACCCAGGGCGACATGGTCCAAGTACATATGTGCCGCTTTTCGTTCAAGTACGGCAAGCTCAACTACGAGGAGGCCCAGGAGCAGATTGGCGACGTGAGGTATCACATGTTGGACTGGACGCCGGACACCACGGCGGGCGTCACGATCAGCCCGGACTCCAAGTTGGTCTGCCAGGTCTTCCCCGTCGGCCATAGTACGAAGACGCCGATTTACGCGGTGGAGTCCTTTGACAAGCACCACTGCGTCCTGGACCACGGCTACGAGAATCTTTACCGTCCCTGCCGTCAACTGCTGCACGCCTTGGCGATGGGCTTCGATCCCAAGGGCGGCTACATCTATACGCAGAACAACGCCCAGGAATTCATGCTCTGCACGTACGGCGGGATCAAGAAGAAGGAGTACAAGTTGGGATTTGGCGTCGTCAAGCAATTCTTGGTCCATCCGGGCGGCAACCAGGTCGTGCTGCTCCGCGAAGGCGAATACGACGCGGGAGGAGGGCGGATCGTGCATTCCGAAACGGTGCTCGTCGAGACGCCCAAGAAGTCGGAGGACGATAAGTAGTCGGGGCAAGGAAACGGCGTCCGCCGGTCAGGCCGTGGCTCGGCAGGGCCGGCGGACGCCTTTTAGCGTCTCTTTTGTGTCTGTTGTCGCCGTTTCTCATCGCCCCGGCCCGGACTGCTCCTTCGCCTGCACCTCCGCCCAGTAGGTGTTGTAGTCCAGGCTGGGGTCCGGGGGGATCGGATCCTGCGCGACCTGCCAGTACGTGTTGTAGTCCTGCATGTTCGGCGGGTCGTCGGCCCGCGCGGCGGCCGGGGCGATGAAGCCGAGCACGGCCAGCAGGGGGAGGCACAGAAGGATGCGGCGAACGGTCTTCGACATGGCTCGTCTCCTTTTTGGGCGAAAAGTATGGCGTGGTGATTCGGGTTCGGCTGGAAAGATCGGCTTGATTCTGTTCTCAGTCGTCTTCTTCCGACAGGGAGACGCGGCCGTCGAGAGGTCTTGCGCGGAATTTCGTGTACGGCGGAGATCGCTTTACGGCGCCAAAGCATCGGCGGGGCCGTTCCGCCCTAGGAGCAGGGTAAAATCGGGCGACGCCAGCTCCTCCAGCGTCGTCTGAAACAGCACGGGCGCCAGCACGGCCCGATCCTCCCCCTCGTGCGATCCGGAAAAACGCCGGGCGTCCAGGCGCTCCAGGTTCCCGGCGGCCGCATGGAGCAGTCCTTGCAGGACGCGGAACGTGGCGCCGGACAACGGCGGCGTACCGAGATAGTTTTCGAGCCGGCCTCCCTGCCGGTAGTTGGGATAATCCTCCAGCCCGACGAACCGCAGGAACCAGTCGGCCCGATAGCGGCCGCACGCCGCCGCGATCCCCACGTAATCGGCGATCACTTCGTCCAGCGGGTGGTCGAGCATCGAGCGGAAGAGACGGAGCGAAAGGTAGTGGGTGCATTCGTGCGCCGTCCGAATAACATGCGACAGGCGCAGCCATTCGTCCGCCGCCAGCCCCATTTCTCGCGCGGGAACGTTACTGTATGGCCCGTCGCAAAGGAGCATGAAGCGATCCTGATAAAGCGATTTTTGCGGTAGTATGAGTAGAAATTCGTCCAGCCACGCCGCCGGATCACAGCGTTCCCGAAGACGCCGAACGCGATCCACGTTGTTGAAGCCGGACACCAGACACGCCCCCATCGAATCGGGGACCGGAGCCGGTTCGTTGCGGCCGCTCAGCGCCCGCACCAGAAAGACGAAATCGTCGCGGTCGGCGGTGCAAAGGACCGGGATCGGCCCGGCGAGCGATTCTCGCACCCAGAGCCGGAGCTGACCCGGCGAGCGCAACGTCGGCCCTTCGCCGTCGGGAACCTGCGGGCCTCGCCGCGGCGCGTCGCCGCCTGATACGCCTCCGTTTGACTCATGCCCGCACGCACCGGAAACTGGAGTTGCGGCAGGCGCGACCGGAGTGCGTTCCACACCCCCCTTTCCGCGGCCTCGACTGCATATTCGCGCCAGGTTTCGACGTGCGGCTCCGGCGGCAACGGGAACAAGGGGCCCTCCGCAAAGGCCGGTCGCGCCACGTCGTTGAACGTGAGGAGTTCCGCGACGACTGACCCGGAGGCGCCGAACGCCTTCAGGACGCCGGCCCGGAATTCCCATCGCTGCTCGATCATCGTTCACTCCCCTGGTCAGCGACGGTTGAAGCAGTCTGGCGAGCCCGCAGCGCCAAGCAAAGGCGAGCCGTCCGCCTCGTCCTTGCTTGGCGCTACGGGCTCGCCCCAATGTCCTCATCGCTTCCGAACGCTCCTCATAGAATAGCGTCGCCGACAACGGCTTGTCCCGTGGAACCCGAATGGCGAGGCGCCGTCGCCGCGAATCTCATGGCCCGACCAATCTTCCGTAAAGAGGCCCTGGACCGCCTTGCCTCGCCGGAGCAGCTCGACCAGCTCATGCCGGTCGCGCGGCCCCGCGCCTGGATCGCGCTGGCCGCCGTCGGCCTTTTACTGGTGATCGCTCTGTTATGGAGCTTATTCGGCACGATCCCGACCACGGTGGACGCGCCGGGCATCCTGCTCCGGCGCGGCGGCCTCACGACGGTGGAGGCGCCGATCGCGGGGGTCGTGACGACCATCCCGGTCTTCTCCGGCGACGGCGTGACCGCCGGCCAGGAGCTGCTGCGGCTGGCGCCCGTCACGCCGCGCGGACGGGGTGGAAATCCCGGTTCACAGCCCCGTCGCGGCGCGCGTCCTCCAGCGGCCGGTTCGCGAGGGCGACAAGGTCAAGGAGGGCGACGCGCTGATGGTGCTCGAACCGCTCGACGAGCCGTTGCGCATGCGCCTGTTCATCCCCGTCGGCGAAGGGTATGCGGTGCAGCCGGGGATGTCGGTGCGCGTGTGGCCGGCCCAGGTGAATCGGAGCGAATCCGGATACTTGATCGGGACGGTTCGCGCGGCGTCCAAGTACCCGATCGCGCCGTCGGAGCTGGCCCGCGTGACGCAGAACGAGGACCAGGCCCGCCAGCTCGCCGGCGCCGGCCCCTGCCTCCAGGTCTTTGTGGAGCTGAAAGCCGATCCGGCGACGGCCAGCGGCTGCGCCTGGTCGTCCTCGCGCGGGGCGGCGACGGAGCTGTACAGCGGGATGCCGTGCCAGGGCAGCGTCATCCTCGGCGAGGAGCGGCCGATCCAGCTCGTCTTCCCCGGCCTGGGTTCGCGGGGAGGGCGCGGGCCATGAGCGACCGGCCGGCCCCGCGCCCGTCGCGGCGCGTCCACACGCCGACCCTGCTCCAGATGGAAGCGGTGGAATGCGGCGCCGCCGCGCTCGGCATCGTCCTGGCCTACCACGGCCGCAACGTCTCGCTGGAGGAGCTGCGCCTGGCCTGCGGCGTCTCCCGCGACGGCACCGACGCCGGCAACATGGTCAAGGCCGCCCGCGGCTACGGACTGACCGCCCATGGATTCACAAAAGAGGTCCAGGAACTCCCTTTTCTGCCGCTGCCGATCGTGGTCTTCTGGAACTTCAATCATTTTGTCGTCGTCGAAGGGTTCGGCCGCGGCCGGGTCTATCTCAACGACCCGGCCGTCGGCCCCCGCGTCGTCACCGATGCGGAGTTTCGAGAGGCGTTTACGGGCGTGGTGCTGACGTTCGAGCCTGGCCCCGACTTCCGGCGCGGCGGCGGCCGGCGCGGCCTGGTGCGTCCCCTGCGCGAACGGCTGAGAGGCTCGGAAACCGGTCTCCTATACGCCGTGCTGGTGAGCCTGGCCTTGGCGCTGCCCGGCCTGGTCATCCCGGTCTTCATCCGTTCCTTCGTCGATTCCTTCCTCGCCGCCGGCCGCACCGGCTGGGTCGGCCCGCTGTTGGCCGGCCTGGCGCTGACGGCCTGCCTCCGCGCCCTGCTCACCTGGATGCAGCAGCGGTCGCTGTTGCGCCTGGAAACCAAGCTGTCGCTGACCTCGTCGCTCCGCTTCTTCCGCCACGTCCTGCGCCTGCCCGTCGAGTTCTTCACGCAGCGCTATGGAGGAGAAGTCGGGTCGCGTGTGGAGATGAACGACCGCGTGGCCCAGCTCCTCTCGCGCGAACTGGCGGCCAACCTGCTCAACGTCCTCATGTGCGTCCTCTACGTCGCCCTGATGGCCTTTTATGACGTGCCGCTGACGCTGGTGGGAGTGGCCGTCGCCGGGCTGAACGTCCTGGCGCTGCGCTGGGTGTCGCGGCGGCGGCGCGACGTGAACCTGCGGCTGCTTCAGGAGCGGGCCAAGCTGACCGGCGCGTCAATGAGCGGCCTGCAAACGATCGAGACGCTGAAGGCGACCGGGGCGGAGTCCGACTTTTTTAGCCGCTGGTCCGGCCATCTGGCCAAGGCGACGACGGCGGATCAGAAGCGGGGTGTCTACACGCTCGGCCTCGGCGCCGCGCCGGCCCTGCTGTCGGCCGTCAACACGGCGGCGATCCTGGGCCTCGGCGCGCTGCGGGTCATCAGCGGCGACATGACCGTCGGCATGTTGGTCGCCTTCCAGAGCCTGATGATGAGCTTCCTCGATCCGGTCGAGCAGCTGGTCGGCCTGGGCGGTTCGTTGCAGGAGATTGAGGGGGAACTAAGTCGGCTGGACGACGTGCTGCGCTACCCGGCCGACGCCAACCTGGAGAAGGAGGCGGAGTTGGCCCCGGCCGGCAAGGGGCCGATCAAGCTGTCCGGCCAGCTGGAGCTGCGCAACGTGACGTTCGGCTACGCCCGGCTGGGACCGCCGTTGATCGAGGATTTCAGCCTGACGGTGCGGCCGGGGGCGCGGGTGGCGCTGGTCGGCCAGAGCGCAAGCGGCAAGAGCACCGTGGCCCGGCTCATCAGCGGGCTGTATAGGCCGTGGTCCGGCGAGGTGCTGCTGGACGGCAAGCCGCGCGGGTCCGTGCCGCGGGTCACGGTGGTCAACTCCCTGGCGATGGTCGATCAGGATTTTTTCCTCTGCGCGGGCACGGTGCGCGAAGTGCTGACGCTGTGGGACGCGACCGCGCCGCTGGAGGACGTCGTCCAGGCGGCGAAGGACGCTTGCATCCACGACGACGTCATGGATCGGCCGGGCGGCTACGAGAGCCGGGTGGAGGAGGGCGGGGTGAATTTCAGCGGCGGGCAGCGGCAGCGGCTGGAGATCGCCCGCGCCCTGGTCGGCAATCCCACGCTGCTGGTGCTGGACGAGGCGACCAGCGCCCTCGACCCGGTCACCGAGCAGCGGATCGACGAGAACCTGCGGCGCCGCGGCTGTACGTGCGTCCTCGTGGCGCACCGCCTGAGCACGATCCGGGATTGCGACGAGATCCTCGTGCTGGACCACGGCCGGATCGTGGAGCGCGGCGCCCACGAGGCGCTCGTCGCGGCGGACGGGTTATATCGGCGGTTGATTACGGAACAATGACGGGTGGTTGAATGGAAAAATCTCTGGAAGCGTGGGTCGGCGACGTCTCCCCACGAGACGTGGCCGGCAACAGCCCCCTGCCGCTGGACGGCGCGGACGACGTTTGGGCGCTGGTCTCTGGGACGCTGGACGTTTTCGCCGTCCTGCCGCAAAGAGACGGCGTGCCCGGCCCGCGCATTCGGCTGTTCCGCGTGGAGACGGGGGGAATCCTTCTCGGCCTCGGAACGGAGGGTCTGTTGGCGGTCGGTGGGCCGGGTTGCCGGGTGGTGCGCGTCGGGCGGGAGCGGTTCGTCGAGGCGGCCCGGCGACCCGACCTGGCCGCGTCGCTCGCCCGGCTGCTGGACGACTGGGTGTACGGACTGACGGCCGCCGTCGCGCGCGGCCGGCCGCCGCGCCGGGCCGCGCTCCTGGAGCCGGGCGCCGAGGTCCGCCTGCCGGAACACGGGGCCGCCATCCCCGCGGAGGACGGTCTGTGGGTCCGTCACGTCCAGGGATCGTCGCGCTTCCTCGGCCGCGTCGAGCAGACCCTCATGGCCGACAACGGCCTGTTTCCGCTGGCGTATCCGGGATGGCTGGCGTCCAGGGAGGCGGATACGGTGCTCGCGGCCACGACCACGCAGGCCGTCGTCGGAGATGCGGACTTATGGTGCCATCTGGATCGCTTTCATCGCAGCATCCTCGGTTGCATCGTCGTGAACGCCGCGGCGGCGGAACATGCGGAGCGCGGCCGACTCCGCCGCCGGGTCGATTTCGAGCGGCGCCTGTTCCAGGACACCCTGTCACGGCTGGCCGGCGCCGTCGCCCCGCCGGAGGAGGGCGAAGACGATCTGGAGACGGCGGAGGGCGGCGCGGTCCTCGTCGAAGACGATCCGCTGTTGGCCGCGTGCCGATTGGTCGGCGCTCGGTCGGGGATCGTCCTGCGAGCGCCGGTCCTCAGCGGCGAGCGGAGAAAGGGCGGCGACCCGATCCGCGATATTGCCCGTGCTTCGCGGGTGCGCGTCCGGCGGGTGCGACTGACAGCCGGCTGGCAGCGGCACGACAACGGCCCGCTGCTCGGCTTCACGAGCGCGGACGAACGGCCGGCGGCGCTGCTGCCGCGGGGGCCGTCGCACTACGACCTGGCCGACCCGGCGACGGGGACGCGAAAGCCGGTGACGGCGGCGGTCGCCGCGTCGCTGGCGCCGTTCGGCTACTGCTTCTACCGGCCGTTCCCGCCGGGGCCGTTGACGCCGTGGGGCCTGTTCCGCTTCGCCCTGCGCGGGACGCGGCGCCGCGACTGGCTGAGGGTCTTCCTGCTGGGGCTGGGCGGCAGCCTGCTCGGCATGTTCACGCCGGTCGCCACAGGCTGGGTCTTCGGAACCATCATCCCCGGAGCGGAGCGCGGCCAGCTGCTGATGGTGGTCCTGGCGCTGCTGGTGCTGCGCCGTGTCGATCGCCCTGTTTCAGTTCACGCGGGGCGTCGCCGCCCTCCGCCTGGAAGGGCGCATGGACGCCTCCGTCGAGGCGGCCGTGTGGGACCGGCTTCTCAACCTGCCCGCGCCGTTCTTCCGCCGCTACGCGGCCGGCGACCTGGCCTTCCGCGCCCTCGGCGTCGGCGAAATCCGCCAGGTGCTGACCGACGTAGCCCTGACCGTGCTGCTCACCTTCCTCTTTTCGCTCGCCTATTTCGGATTACTGTTCTATTACGATGTCCGATTGGCAGGATTGGCGTGCGGCGTGTTCGTCGTGGCCCTAGCGGCCGTCGTCATATCGGCGTGGGTGCAGCTGCGCTTCCAGCGCGGCGCCTATCAGGCGCACGGCCGGGTCGGTGGATTGGTCTTGCAGCTCATCACCGGCGTGTCGCGGCTGCGGCTGGCGGGGGCCGAGGACCGGGCGCTGGCCGTCTGGGCGCAGGACTTCAGCGTGCAAAAAAAACTCGACTTCCGGGCGCGGTCGTCGGCCAACGTCCTAACGGCCTTCAACGCCGCGCTGCCGGCCCTGGCGACGGCGGCCCTGTTCGGCCTGGTCGCCTCGATGCCGCTGGGCAGCGTCTCGCTCGGCGCCTTCCTCGCCTTCTACGCCGCCTTCGCGCAGGTGCTGGCGTCCGCCGTCCTGACGGCGTCGGTCGTCGGCTACGCCGTGCAGGTCGTGCCGCTCTACGAGCGCACCGGCCGATCCTGGAGGCGCCGCCGGAGGTGGACCCAGCCAAGGCGGCGCCCGGCGAGCTGAGCGGCGAGGTGGAGCTTAGCCACGTCTCGTTCCGCTACCACGCCGACGGGGCGCTGATCCTGGACGACGTATCGCTGCACGTCCAGCCCGGCGAGTTCGTCGCCTTCGTGGGATCTTCCGGGGCGGGCAAATCCACGATTATCCGGCTCCTTTTAGGGTTCGAGTCGCCGTCGTCCGGCTCGGTCTACTATGACCGCGAGGATCTGTCGGGGTTGGACCGGCAGGCGGTGCGGCGGCAGATCGGCGTGGTCTTGCAGGACGGCAAGCTGACGCCGGGCGACGTGTTCAGCAATATCGTCGGCTCGGCCCCGCTGACGCAGGAGGACGCCTGGGAGGCGGCGCGGCTGGCCGACCTGGAGGAGGACATTCACGAGATGCCGATGGGGATGCAGACGGTGATCGGCGAGGGCGGCGGCACGCTGTCCGGCGGCCAGCGGCAGCGGCTGATGATCGCGCGGGCGGTGGTGGCGCGGCCGCATTTGTTGCTGCTGGATGAGGCGACCAGCGCGCTCGACAACCGGACGCAGGCCGCCGTGAGCCGGAGTCTGGAGCGGCTGAAGGCGACGCGCATCGTCGTGGCCCACCGGCTCAGCACCGTGCGCAACGCCGACTGCATCTATGTGATGGACGGCGGGCGGATCGTGCAGCGCGGGCGGTACGAAGAGTTGATGCGGCAAGAAGGGCTGTTTGCGGATCTGGCAAGAAGACAGATCGTGTGACCAATTTCGGCGGCTTGAAAACCAGCCCCGAGCGCGAGCGAGGGGGTTCGGTCAACCCCCTCGCTCGCGCTCGGGCTGGTAGGAAACGACTTCTTATCCGACGCGCCCCGACGCCGCCCGCACCAACCCGCGCAGCACGTTCAAATTCACCGTATCCATGTCGTCGTTGTCGTCTTCTTCCTTCGGCGTCTCCAGGATCATCGGCCGGTCCTGAAAGCGCGGGTCGTTGACCAGCAGCCGGAACGGCTCCAGGCCGAGACAGCCGCGGCCGACGTGGGCGTGCCGATCCGCGCGACTGCCGAGCGGCTTCTGGCTGTCGTTGACGTGAAAGACTTTGAGGTTCGTCAGTCCTACCGTGCGGTCGAATTCGGCCATCGTCTTCTCGTACTCCTCGGCCGGCGCCAGCGCGTAGCCGGCCGCGAAGACGTGGCAGGTGTCGAAACAGACACCCAGCTGGTCGGACGCCTTCACCAGCGACCGGATACGGCCGATCTCCTCGAAGCGGCGGCCGAGCGTCGTGCCCTGGCCGGCCGTCGTCTCGATCAGCACCTGACAGCGATAATTCGGACATCTAGAGTGGATTTCATCGAGGCCGGCGGCCGCCCGGACGAGGCCCGCCTCTTCGCCGGAGCCGACGTGGGCGCCGGGGTGCATCACAAGGTAGGCGAGGCCCAGCCGCTCGGCCCGCTGCAACTCGACCACGAACGCCTCCACCGACCGGCGGTACAGCCCCTCGTCCGGCGAGGCCAGGTTGATGAGGTACGAGTCGTGGGCCGTCGCGCCTTGCAGGCCGCTGGCCGTGAGCGCCTCGCGGAAGCGGCGCACCTCGTCGTCGGTGAAATCGCGGGCGTTCCACTGGTTGGCGTTTTTCGTGAACAGCTGGACCGTGTCGCAGCGGCGTTCCACGGCTTCCCGGACGGCGTTGTGGCAACCGCCGGCGACGGACATGTGGGCGCCGAACAACGGCATGATGAGTCCCCTTCCAAGGATGGAAGGGGGGAGGATACCACGCCGGCGGCGGGGGGCGGAACCCCAGAAAGCTGTACGTTACCGTCCCTTCGCGTGCGGGTAAGGCGAGGAGTCTCGCAGTTCGATCCCGTGGCCCTTTAACACGGGCTTCGTCTTTTCAAAAAACCTTGCCCCCTGTCTTGTCCGCGAAGAAGTAGTCACGATCTCGCAGTCCGTCGTTTTCGCGGCGCACAGAAGCAGTACGGTGCCTAACCCGCGATTTCCGTGCGGCTCGACCACGTACACGTTGCTGACATAGAGGCACTTCCTCGCCCCGATAAAATCGACGTCGAGACGTCCCACCGTTCGGGCCCCCCAAGATGCGGTGAAGACCCACCGTCGAAATATTTTTGACGCTCTCCCCTGATGGAACCAAAACTCGTACCCGCGCTCAAGAACTTTTTCCGCTTCAGGAATGGCCCTTATCGGGTCGCCCACTGGGTGCAGCGTGAAGGCTCCTCGGATCATCGAGATCGTGATAACCGCCGCCACAAATCCGCCGACGACTACTGCAATAATTCCGAACGGCGACCCAGCGGCCAGGCAGCCCAGCCCGACAAGGATCAATGCGAGTACACAGCCGAGTGCTCCTCCGGCAAGGAGGAGACGATAACATCGGGACACCCGTTGATCCTCCGAATCCACGACCGCCAGGCGTAGGCCGGAACCGGACTAGCAATTCGGCTGGTCGGATGATCCGTACGTGAGAACCTTCTATCTAGCAACGGAAGTGCCAAGAAGTGCGTCCGCCATAAACCCTGATTTCCAAACCGTTTGAGTAAGGAGGTGTCCGGAAGGCGGGCTTGAGAATCCGTGCATTTTGCATTACTGACTTTGCAAAATGCAAGAACTGGACAGGCAATGAGACGCCGGGCGGGGGAGGAGGCTGCTGAGATGAACGATCCGGGCGCCGTGGCGCCCGGATCGATGTAATTCCCGTCACGACTCCGTCACGGCGGATTTTGGTGGTCGTCCGGCGGTTTGGGATCGTCGATGAACGGCGGCGGGTCGGGCTGGGGGACAACGAGCGGCGCGTTCGGGTCCACGAAGACCGGCGGATTCTGGTCCGGGATGAAGGGAGGGTCATCCACCGGCTGCGTGGCCGGCGGGTAGTACGAAGTGCCGGACGGGACCGTGCTCGACCGATGGTTCATGATGGCCAAGCACGTGAAGCCGCCCAGGACCATCATGCCGATCGCAAAAACGCCTCCCACGATCACGACGGGGAGGATCCAGGCCGACGACTGCCGTGTGTATGGCCGCCGATACGGGCCGTCGCCGTAAGGCCCAGGTCCGCGCGGGCCAGCGTCATAGCCGTAGCCGCCGCGGCGGTCGGGAATGGGATAGCTCTGCGGCTGGGGCCGGGCCGGCGCGGCGAGGTCCGGGCACTGGTCGGCGGCTTGCCAGTCGCCCATGCCGTCGCGCCAGACGAGATCATCCCCGCGCACCTTGCCGGAGTCCACCAGCTCGCGCAGCTGGTGCAGCGGCACGGGGCCGTAACGCTTGTTGCCGTCCTGACCGCGGCGGGCGACGTACCATTCGTCCCTCATCGGTCGCTGCTCCTGTTGCTCGTCGGCGCCTCCGGGGCGGCCGGAACCTGGGGTGGGTGCAGTCGATGGCGATTCGGATTTCCGAAGTAGTCTATGCTACTCCGCCGCGCCGGCCGTTGCAATGCGCCCGCGCGATTTTCCGTCGGCGCGAACGATTCGAGGCGGAATTCATCGGTCCTTGTCCGGGTCGGCGGGCGGCAGATCGGGGTCCGGGCGGGCCGGCTGACCGTCCGGCGCCTCGACGCCCGGATTGTCCTGGCCGATGGGTGGGTTGACGATCGGCTGTTCCAGGTCGCGCCGCCACGGCGGATTATCCGGGCCGTTATTGTTCAAGACGGGCGGCGGCGGAAATTCAACGGCCGGCGGCGGCGTGAAGTCATAGCTGGAAGAGGGGCCGCTGTTATAGCTGGAACTGGAGTTGCCGGCGCCGGCGCAGGCGGCGAAGATGCGGATCAGGACGAACACGGCGAGGACGCCTCCGCCGATGGCCCCACCCTTGCCCCGCGATCCGCGCGAGCCGGAAGGCGGCGCGGCACCGGGCTTGCGGATGTTCTTGATCCGGCCGTCGAACTGCTGGGCGTAGTAGTCCCGGCCCGCGTCTCCCAGCTGGTCGTTGTTGAACGCCATGGAAGATCCTCCTCTACCGAATCGTGAAGCGCCTGCTTCAAGATACGCTCTCGATTCGCCGAGATCAACAATCGAAAACGAAATCTTCCCCCGAATGCTTGACGAATGAAGAACGCCGGGCTATCGTCCCTCCAATCGCTTTCACCCGTCCGCCCGGCGAGGGAACTCACCCAATGGACACGGCGCCGATCGCAGAGGTTCTGCTGCCGCTCCTCGTCTGGGTCGTCTGGTGGCTCTGGGCCGTCAATTGGAAACGCATGGGGCCGGTGCTGGTCCGGGGCGGCTGGGCGCCCGCCATCCTGCTTCTGGTGATGTCGGCCGTCGTCTGGTCGCGCCTGGAGCCGATCCCGTATACCGGGATTCCAGGCGTCCGACTGCCGAATTTCGTGTGGCAGCTCGCGGCGATGGCGGTCCTGGCGGTCCTGGCCCTCTTCTGCGGCTGGGTCCAGGGCCGGTTCGGCTGGGCGCCTCCGGAAGTGAGCGTCGAACCGCCGGACGCTTCCGAGGACGGTCACGAGCATCCGCACTAAGAACGATCGGAGAGGTCGGAGCTGCGACCGTGAGGGAGCGGTTTAGGCGAAGATCGCTCCCTCACGGTCGCGGCCCCGACGGCGCCCCAAGAGCTGGCACGTCTTGCCCCAAAAACGGGCGACGAATTACGGCCTTTCTCCGCTTGCCGACCGCCGCTATTCTGATATAGTCACTAAAACAAACGATTTGCCTCGTCGGCGCGAACGGCTGACGAAAATGGCACTTAAGTTGCTCAAAGCACAGGCCGGGGACGGCCGTGAGCGCCTCCCTCAACAACCCACCGTAAAGTGGACGACGGCCCAGCGGCGTGAAACGCTGCCGTCTACCAATCAGCATCTGGCTGCCGTGAAACGATTCGCCGGCGCCCTCTCGCCGTTGCCGTCGAGAGGCTACCCCCTGCGCCGGGCGGACGGACGGCCGACAGGAAGAGGAATCAGCCAGCCCCCACGCACCAGGAGACGTGTGCATGCGCATCGCCTTGTTTTCATGGGAAACCCTTCATTCCATCGCAGTCGGCGGCGTGGGCGTCCACGTCAGCGAGCTGGCCGCCGCCCTGCAACGCCGTGACCATGAGGTCCACGTCTTCACGCGCATCGGCCCCGGCCAGTCGCACTACGAAGTCATTCACGGCGTCCACTACCACCGCTGCGGCTTCCGCCTCAATCCCAATTTCGTGGACGAGATCAACGACATGTGCCGGTCGTTCGTCCACGTCTTCTGCGCGGTCGAAGACCACGTCGGCCGCTTCGACGTGGTCCACGCCCACGACTGGCTGGCCTCCAACGCCGTCGTCTGGATCAAGGAGGGCCGCGGCCGCCGGGCCGTACTCACCATGCACTCCACGGAGTACGGCCGCAACGGCAACCGCTTCTTCAACGGCCAGTCCGCCCGCGTCCAGGACCACGAGCGCCACGGCACCTACTGCGCCGACCGCGTCATTACCGTGTCCAATCAGCTCAAGGCCGAGATCCGCTGGCTCTACAACCTGCCGGATGACAAGACGCACATGATCTATAATGGCGTCAATTCCTCCCCGTTCGACTACGACGTGGACGCCGGCGAAATCAAGCGCAAGTACCACATCGCCCCCCTCGACCCGACCGTGCTGTTCGTCGGCCGAATGGTGGTGCAGAAGGGGCCGGACATCCTGGTGCAGACGCTGCCGTCGGTGCTGCGCTACTACCCCCACGCCAAGTACGTCTTCGCCGGCGACGGCCACATGCGCGGCGAGGTGTTCGCCACGGCGCAGCGGCTGGGCGTCGCGCACGCCGTGCGGATGCTGGGCGACCGCCGCGGCCGCGACCTGCACGACCTGTTTAAGGCGTGCGACGTGGTGGCGGTGCCGAGCCGGAATGAGCCGTTTGGGATCGTCATTCTCGAAGGCTGGAGCGCCCACAAGCCGGTGGTCAGCACCAAGCGCGGCGGGCCGGCCGAGTTCGTCTGGCACGGCGTCAACGGCCTGCAGGTGGACGACACGCCGGATTCGGTGGCGTGGGGCCTCGGCACGCTCCTGGCCGACCACGACCGCTGCCGCTGGATGGGCCGCAACGGCCGGGCCGCCGTGGACGCCGCCTTCAGCTGGGACACCATCGCCTCTCAGACCGAAGCAGTTTACGCCAGCGTCGCCTGACCCCTTGGGCGGCAGGCGCCCCCGCCTCCCCGTCGCCCGGAGGAGGCGGGGAATTCTTGCCCTCGCTTCCACCGACTCCAAAGACCTCGGAACGGGATGATCGCCGCATGAGCACTCTGACGAACGGGATTCTCGACCACGCACCGCTCGATCCAATCGTCCGGGTCCGGCGGCTCGGCGCGGAACGCCCCAACGGCCACGCCCCACGGCCCTCCGCAGCCGACCAGGAGGCGCTGCGCCGCATCGGCTGGGAGATCGGTGAGCGGCGGGCCGGCGATTCCCACGTCCCGACGGAGAATCACGTCGGCCTGGCCCCGGTGGCGCCGGGCGAGGGCTTCGCCCACTGGCGCATCCTCCAACCGTGGGTCGATCGGACGGCGGGGGCGCACGGCGAGGCCTGGCGCGACTGCCGGCTGGTGCTGCGCCTCTATGACATCTCCTTTATCGAGTTCAACGGGCTGAACGCCCACGGCCTGCACGATGTTCCCCTGCCGGCGCTGTCGGGCCGGCTGTTCTTCAAGCAGCCGCGCCCCGCCGCGACGCAGCTGGCCGAGGCCGGCTTCCTGCTCCGCAACGGCGAGTTCATCCCCGCGGCGCGCTCCCGGCCGACGCCGTTCCCGCCGCACGGCCCGTCGGCGCGCGGCGGACACGCAGGGCTGTACGTGGACGGCCGCAGCCGCGTCGAGGAGATCGGCAACGTCTGGGATCAGGAAAGGATCCTTCATGAGCGCCGCCGGCCGCGGCTGCGCCCGAAGCTGCGCACCGCGGCGTTCGGCTGGTCGTCGGCGGCCCTGGGACACGAAGGCGCGCCGGCCCGCTTCCTGGCGGAGCTGGCCGCCGGCCAGTGCTCCGCCGGCTGTGAGGCGCACGTGTTCACGCCCGCCTCGCCGGCCCTGGCCGAGGACCGCGTCATCGACGGCGTCCACTACCACCCCCTGGCAGTTCAGACGGACGGCACGCCGGTGGCGCAGGCGCGGGCGTTCGCCCGCGCCGCACGGGAGGCGCTGGCGGATCACCCGCCTTTCGACCTCTTCCATTTCCACGAATGGATGAGCGTGCTCGGCTTCCCGCGGCCGGCCGGCCGGGCGGCCCTGCTGTCGCTCAGCTCCGTGGAAGCGACGCGCCGCAACGGGGCGGCGGCGAACGACGAGTCGTTCACGATCGAAGCCGCTGAGCGCGAGGCGGCGACCGCGGCGGACTTCGTGCTGGCGCCCGACTGGCTGCGCGAGCGGGCGGCCGCCAAGCTGGGCGTGGACGGCGGCCGCGTCCGCGCCTTTCCGATGGAGGGCCGGCTGCCGAACGAGTGGGAGGCGCCGCTCGATTTCGGACACGCCAAGATGGAGATTGGCGTCGGGCCGCTCGACCGGCTGGTCCTTTTTGTCGGGCCGCTGGAGCACGCGGCCGGCGTGGACCTTCTGGTCGAGGCGTTGCCGGTCCTGTTGCAGCGGGCGCCGCAGCTGCGCCTGGCCCTCGTCGGCATGGGCGGCATGGCCGGCGCCCTGGAGCAGCGGGCCGGACAGCTCGGCGTCGGACACGCCGTCCGCCTGCTGGGCCACGTCGAGGAGGCCCGGTTGACGCGGCTCCTGCGGGCCGCGGAAGCGCTGGCGCTGCCGTCGCGCTACCGCTACCCCTTCGACGACGCCGTGGTGGACCTGGCCCGCCGCGCCGGCCGGCCGGTCGTCACGACGCACGGCGGACCCGCCCACCTCGTCCGCCACGAGGAAAACGGCGTCGTCACCTACGACAACCCCGGCTCGATGGTCTGGGCGCTGGACCGCGTCCTCGGCGACCCCAGCCACGCGGAGCAGATGGGCCGCAACGGCCGGCGCGACGGCGGCGGCGCGGCGCCGGTCTGGGACGACGTGGCCCGCCTTTACCTGGACCTGTGCATGGGCCTGTTCCCTCAGCTGACCGAGACGGACTGGTGAGGCGGCGGCAGGAGATTCTGGAGATTTCGACTGGGAGAAACGGAATGACATCGACGACGATCGCTCGCCATGGATTCGGGATCGTGACGGAACGGGACGCCGCCGGCTGCCGCAACGGCGACGCCGTCGAGCGGGTCGTTCGCGTTCCGAACTACCGGACTCCGGTCGCCCCGGAGCCGCCCTGCGGCGAGCCCCGCGCTCGCCGTGTTTTGCTTCGACGCCCCGGACGGCTTCATCGGCGGCTGCGCCCGCCGGCTGATTCCCGCGCTGGCGCGGCGTGGGACGCCGGTCCACGTCTTCGCGCGGCACGCCTTCGAGACGGCCGACGACGTGATCGTTCACGCGGTCGGCGAGTGTGAGGGCGCCGGTCTGATGGGACAGGTCGATGAGTTCACGCACCGGGCCGTCAACGCCTTCCTGCGCCAGTTCCCCGCCGACGGGCCGCCGGTTGCGCTGATGGGTTTCGAGTGGTCCGCCGCCCCGGCCCTGTCGCTGCTGCACGGCATCCGCGAGGCGCCGGTGATCGCGTCGTTCCATTCGCTGGAGCGCCAGCGCAGCGACCTGGGCGGCGACCTCGCGCGGAAGATCGACGAGATCGAGCGGCGCGCCCTGCGCGAGTCGCAGACCGTCCTGTTCCACGACCCGGCTTCGGCCGAAATCGGCAAATACTGGGTCCCTGAAGTCGCCGATCGAACCGTCAACGCCCGGCAGCCCTTCGCCGCCGCGCCGTTCGAGGGCCGGCTCGATCCGGGCGCGGTCAAGGCCCGCTTCGAGATCGGCCCGGTGGACCCGACCATCGTTTGCGTCGGCGACCTGAGTGAGCCGTACGGCCAGGACCTGCTCGTCAAGGCGCTGCCCGCCATCCTCAAGAACCACCCGCAAGCCCGGCTCGTCGTGGTCGGCGACGGCGCGCTCTACTGGCCGCTGCGCGTCTACGCCCGCTACCTCCTGCTGGAACACGCCGTCCGCCTGCCCGGCCATTTGGAAGGCCAGGCGCTCGCCGAACTGGTCGCCGCGGCCGACGTGGTCGTCGTCCCCAGCCGCGAACAGACGCCGTGGTGGCCGGTCCTCGCTGGCTGGGCGGCCGGCCGGCCCGTCGTCGCCACGCACCACGCCGCCCCCGGCCTGGCGTCGCACGAACAGGACGCGGTGCTGTGCTACCCCAGCGAAAACAGCCTCGTCTGGGGCGTCGAGCGCGTCCTGTTCGACGCCGAATTGCGAGCGGGATTGGCCGAAAAAGGCCGCGCCGCCCTGGAAGAGCGCTTCGGCTGGAACATCCTGGCCGAGCAGGTGCAGGAGATCATGGGCGCAGCGGCGCGGACTTAGAGGCGCATTGGATACCAGCCCGAAGCGCAAGCGAGGGATTTCGGTCAACTCCTCGCTTGCGCTTCGGGCTGGTAATTCCGCATCCTACTTCGAGAGGAGCCATCCGTGCCGAAGGGATACCTGCTGCTGGTCCTGCACGCCCACCTGCCCTACGTCCGCCACCCGGAGTACGACCGCTTCCTGGAGGAGCGCTGGTTCTTCGAGGCGGTGACGGAAACGTACATTCCGCTGGTCAAGTTCTTCGACCGGCTCCGCGACGAGGGGACGCCGTTCAAGCTGACGCTGTCCGTCTCGCCGACGCTGGCCAACATGATGGAGGATCCGCTGCTCCGCCAGCGCTGCGTCCGCCATCTCGACCTGCTGGTCCGCCTGGCCGACAGCGAATGTGAGCGGACGCGGCACTGGCCCGAAGTCAATTTCCTCTCCCGAATGTACAAGCAGCTGTTCGAGGAGGCCCGCCACACCTTCGTCGAGCGCTGCGGCACGCGGCTGGTTTCCGCGCTGCGCGAACACGCCGAGGCCGGCCGGCTGGAGCTGATCACCTGCGCCGGCACGCACGGCTTTTTGCCGCTGCTGGCTTCCGAGCCGGGCGCCGTCCGCGCCCAGATCCTCACCGCCGTCCAGGAGCACGAACGCATCTTCGGCGGCAAGCCGAAGGGCCTATGGGCGCCCGAATGCGCCTATTACCCCGGCCTGGACGCCGTGCTGGCCGAGGCCGGCGTGCGCTATTTCATGACCGACTCGCACGCCATCGACCACGCCGACCCGCGGCCGCTCTTCGGAGTCAGCGCCCCGCTCCAGACGCCGAGTGGCGTCGCCGCCTTCGGCCGCCACCCGCTGACCTCCAAGCTGGTCTGGAGCACCAACGTCGGCTACCCCGCCGATTTCAACTACCGCGAATACTACCGCGACATCGGCCACGAACTCGATCAGGAATATCTCGAACCGTTCCAGTACGCCAGGGGGATTCGCACCGGCACGGGAATCAAGTACCACCGCATCACCGGCAAGGGCGAGAACAAGCATCTTTATAACCCGGATTGGGCGCGCGAGACGGCGGAAAAGCACGCCCGCGACTTCGCCGCGCGCTGCCGCGACCAGGCCTGCCGGGCCAGGGCGGGGATGCCGTTCCCCTGCGTGATCGTGTCGCCCTACGACGCGGAGCTGTTCGGCCACTGGTGGTTCGAGGGGCCGCAGTGGATCTATTACGTGATGCGCGAGCTGTCCGGCGGCGGCGACCTGGAGCTGGGGACGCCGGGCGAGTACCTGTCGGCCTTCCCAATCCAGCAGAAGGCGACGCCCGCGCCAGCAGCTGGGGCAAGAACGGCTACCACGAGCACTGGGTCAACCCGAAGACGGACTGGATGTGGGCGCCGCTGCACGAGGCGGCGGCGCGGATGCGTCAGGCGGTCCAGGGCCATCCGTCTGCGCCGCGCAACGGCCTGGAGGATCGCCTGCTGCGCCAGGCCGGCCGCGAGCTGATGCTGGCGCAAAGCTCCGACTGGCCGTTCATCATCACCAACGCCACCTCCGAGCAGTACGCCCGCCGCCGCTTCCACGACCACGTCCACCGCTTCCACGACCTGCTCGGCGACCTCGACCGGAGCGCCATCGACCCGCGGAAGCTGGAGGCGCTGGAACAGATGGACGCGATCTTTCCGGAGCTGGATTATCGTCTGTTTGCGTCGGGGGCGTGAACACGGGTTTGGCGCACGGTTTGCCTACCTTCCGTCGGCGAGTCCAAGGACTCGCCAGCTTTCCTCTCCCCTGTTCCGGCTTCTTCGTTCTCTCGCCTGGGGACACAAGGCGGCAAGAGACCGTCGAAAGGGATCCGTGCGCCGCGTTTCGCGCAAGGCCCTGGTAATGGATTCGTGATTTGCGGCGCCGCCGCGCAGGAGGAGGAAAGCACATGGATCGCAGCCCCATCCCGGACGTCGTGAACGGCCTGCCCAACCTGTGCGGCCGTGACGCCGTCCTTGAGGAAATCACGCGCGACCGCTCGCCGGTCTACTTGCCGGAGACGAACCTCCGCCTCGACCGCCTCCAGGCCGTCTTCGCGATCGCCCTGCACATGCAGCAGCCGCTGATCCCCGCCGGCGGCGGCGACCTGCGCACCGCCGACCTCATCAGCAACCTCGACCACATGATGCGGAACCCGGGGACCGGCGACAACCACAACGCCACGGTCTTCGCCGACTGCTACGGCCGCATGGGCGACATCATCCCGGAACTCATTCGCGAGGGCAAAAACCCGCGCGTCATGCTCGACTACTCCGGCGAATTGCTTTACGGCCTGCGCAAGATGGGCCGCGGCGACGTGCTGGAGAGGCTGCGCCCGATCACCTGCGACCCGCACCTGCGGCGCCATGTCGAATGGCTCGGCACGATGTGGGGCCACGCCGTCGCCACTTCGACGCCCTTGCCGGACCTCAAATTGCACATGCGGGCCTGGCAGCACCACTTCGCCGCCGTCTACGGATGGGACGCCCTGGCGCGGGTGCGCGGCTTCTCACCGCCGGAAATGCACCTGCCCAACCACCCCGACGCCGCCTTCGAGTACGTCAAGGCGCTGCGCGAGTGCGGTTACAAATGGCTGCTCGTGCAGGAACACACCGTCGAAACGCCGGAAGGGCACGGCCTCGGCTACAAACACCTGCCGCACCGGCTCATCGCACGCAACTCCTCCGGCGAGGAGGCGTCAATCGTCGCGCTCATCAAGACGCAGGGGTCCGACACGAAACTGGTCGCCCAGATGCAGCCGTATTACGAGGCGAAGGGTTTGCAGCGGCGCGAGGTCGGCGGCGTTTCCATCCCGCCGCTGGTGATGCAGATCGGCGACGGCGAAAACGGCGGCGTCATGATGAACGAGTTTCCGAGCGGCTACCGCCAGGCGATCCGCCAGTTCGGGACCGAGGGCGTCGTGAACGTCAACGGGACGGAATACGTGGAAATGATCGAACAGGCCGGCGTGAAGCCGCATCAGCTGCCGGCGTGTCGGCCGATCCACCAGGGCGAAGTCTTCGCCCGCATCACGAAGTGGGAGCCAGGCGCGGCCGACAAGACCCTAACGGAGATTAAGCGCCAGAAGCCGCACTTCTCACTCGACGGCGGCTCGTGGACGAACAACATCAGCTGGGTGACTGGATACGAGAACCTGCTGACGCCGATGAACAAGCTGAGCGCCGCGTTCCACCAGGTGCTGGACGGTAAGCCGGTGGACCGGAACAGCCATGCGTACCGCAACGCCCTGTTCCACCTGCTGGCGTCGCAAACGAGCTGCTTCCGCTACTGGGGGCAGGGCGTGTGGACCGATTACGGACAGGAGATTTGCCGGCGCGGGATGGAGATCCTTGCTCACGATTTCCGGTAAAGGCACCGGCGAGCGGGGGGCGTAAGCCCCCTGATTCTTCCTGCGATCACTGACAGAACACGGAATGAGGGGGCTGACGCCCCCCGCTCGCCAGGATCGCGTAAAGACCGCCAACGGGACAACCCATGTTGCGTCAGATCGCCTCCACCCTGGAACCTTCGCCTGTCCAGACGGGCACGGCCGTCGTTCCGCCGCCGCGGTCGGCCTTCGCGGTCAGCCGCGGCCACTGCCGGCCGTTCGGCCCGACGCCGCGGCCCGGCGGCGTCAACTTCGCCGTCGTCTCGCGCCACGCCGAGGCCGTCACGCTGGTCCTCTTCAAGGACGGCCAAGACGAGCCGCTGGTGGAAATCCCGCTCGACCCCGCCCAGCACAAGACCGGCGACGTCTGGCACGTCTTCGTCCACGGCGCCGGGCCGGACCTCCAGTACGGCTACCGCGTCCGCGGCCCGTTCGCCCCGAAGGCCGGCCACCGCTTCCAGCCGCAGGCGCTGCTGCTCGACCCTTACGCCCCGGCCGTCTCCGGCGGCGCCCGCTGGGGCGAAGTGCGCGGTTCGCGCCGCGGCCGGCTGGTCGTCGAGGAGTTCAACTGGGAAGACGACGTGCCGCCGGCCACGCCCCTGGCGCAGACGGTCGTCTATGAACTGCACGTCCGCGGCTTCACGCGCCATCCGTCCTCCGGCGTCGCCCACCCCGGCACGTTCCTCGGTCTCGTCGAGAAGATTCCCTACCTGAAATCGCTCGGCGTGACCGCGGTGCAGTTGATGCCAATACTGGAGTTTGACGAGCTGGAGTGTCCGCGCAAGCACCCGTTCACCGGCGAACCGCTGCGCAACTACTGGGGCTATTCGCCGCTGTCGTTTTTCGCGCCGAAGGCGGCCTACGCCGCCCAGGCCGGCCGACAGGTGCATGAGTTCAAGCAGATGGTCAAGGCGTTCCACCGGGCCGGCCTCGAAGTCATCCTCGACGTGGTCTACAACCACACCGGCGAGGGCGGAGACGGCGGCCCGGCCCTCAGCTTCCGCGGCCTGGACAACGCCCTTTACTACATGCTGGACCGCGAAGGGCGCAACTACAACTTCTCCGGCTGCGGCAACACGCTCAACTGCAACCATCCGCTGGTGCGCGACCTCATCCTCGACAGCCTGACGTACCTGACGGCCGAGCTGCACGTGGACGGCTTTCGCTTCGACCTGGCGGCGGTTTTGGGCCGGGGGCCGGACGGCAAGGTGCTGGAGGATCCGCCGCTCCTGAAACACATTGCGGAGCATCCCGTGCTGGCGGGGACGAAGCTCCTGGCCGAGGCGTGGGACGCGGGCGGCCTGTCGCAGCAGGGCAAGTTCCCGGCCTGGGGCCGCTGGGCGGAGTTCAACGGTTGGTTCCGCGACGACGTGCGCCGCTTCGTCCGCGGCGACTCCGGCGCCGTGGGCGCCGTCGCCAAACGCATCTGCGGCAGCCTCGACCTCTACGGCGATTCGTCGCGCCATCCGCATCACTCCGTCAACTTCGTCACTTGCCACGACGGCTTCACGCTCTGGGACCTCGTTTCGTACACGCACAAGCACAACCTGGCCAACGGCGAACACAACCGAGACGGCTGGGACGACAATCTCAGCTCCAACTGCGGCCATGAAGGGCCGACGAACGACGGCCACGTCAACGCGCTGCGCCAGCGGCAGGCGCGAAACTTCCTGACGCTGCTCCTGATCTCGCAGGGCGTGCCGCTGTTGACGCAGGGCGACGAGTTCGGCCGGACGCAGCACGGCAACAACAACGCCTACTGTCAGGACAACGACGTTTCGTGGCTGGATTGGTCGCTGGCGCAGAAGAACGCCGGCCTCTTGCGCTTCACGCGGATGATGATCGCGCTGCGGGCGCGTCACTTCGCCGGCAGCCGGGAGCGCTTCGTGCAGCGCGTGAGCTGGCACGGAACGCAGCCGAACGATCCGGACTGGACGGGTCAGCGGCGTTCGCTGGCCTTCCAGCTGCACGGCCGTCACGGCCAACCGGACCTCTATGTCATCTTCAACGCCTCTCTGGAGTCGCAAAGGTTCACATTGCCGGGCGGCCGGTGGTGGAAGCGGCTGGTGGATACGCATCTGCCGTCGCCGGACGACGTCGTCGAGGAGCGCGACGCCGTGCCGCTGCGGCCGGGGGATCATTACGTCGTGTCGGCGCGGTCGGCGGTGGTCCTCGTGGCGCCGGCGTGAGACGGAACGGAGAGCGACCGTGAACCGGGACGATCTCCAGCGGCTTGCCAGGGAGCGGCTGGCCGACGCCAAGGCCCTTCTGGCGGCCGGGAGGTGGT
The DNA here is from genome assembly GCA_963771935.1 of uncultured Planctomycetaceae bacterium. GTDB lineage: Bacteria > Planctomycetota > Planctomycetia > Gemmatales > Gemmataceae > UBA4732. Next base: position 481,920 of record CAVYVK010000004.1, read on the forward strand.
CGGCCGCCTACTACGTGGCGGGATACGCGGTAGAATGTGGGTTGAAGGCCTGTATTCTGGCCCGCGTGACGGCCGCGCCCGAAATCCTCTTCGAGGACCGACGGTATTCGGAAAAGTGCTGGACGCACAACCTGAGCCAGCTCATGGGCCTCGCCGGCCTTACGACGACCTTCGACGCCGACTGTGCGGCCGACCCGGACCTGCTCGTGAACTGGGACACGGCGACGGCGTGGACCGAGTCGAGCCGATACCAGCGCCGGGCGAAAGCGGACGCCGAGAACCTTTACGAGGCCATCGTTGACAAGAGGCACGGGGTGATGCGATGGATCAAGCAGTACTGGTAGAGCCGCAGACCACCGACGGCCGGCGGGTGCTGGAGCGGCTGATGGAGGAAGGCATCCCTGTAGCGACGGCCGCCTGGGTGAAGAGGAGCGAAGGCGGCCCCTGGTACTTCACCATCGTCACGCCGCTCGTGACCGAGGACGGAGGGATGCGGCCGGCCCTCCGCCGCGTGCTCCCGGTGATCGTCCACATGCCGCGGCCCTGCTGGGTTGACCCGATGGAGGTGCAGGTCGTCGCGCCGGACAGCGCCGTCGGCAAGGCCATCCGCGACATCGCCGGCCGTCGCCCTGGCCCTGTGCCTACGCCCTACGGCAGCGTTCGGCTTGGCAACCTGAGCATTGACGGGGCCTACATCTACCCGCCGGTGGCGGCCCCGGTGGGCTAGGCGGCAAGGATAGGGACTGACGGGCGGAAGGCGCCGGCTTCCTCTTCGTTCCCAAGCTCTCAACCTATCGACGGATCAAGGGGTCAGGGACTTCTGCAAGGTCCGCCGCGATGCCGTCGTGGATAGAGGGTGCGCCTCTCGATTTAGGCGCCACTTGGGGACAGGCGGGGTTTCCCCGACCACTCCCCGCGCCGCCTAATTCCAGAGGCACACCCACGGAGACACGGAGACACCGCCGACCCGTTGGGGCGCTTGACGCGGGGCGCGGCGGATGGGACAATCCCTTCCACCCCTTGTCCCGGATCGCCGAGGCGCCTTATGCCCACGCCCCCGCAGCGTCCTGCCAACTCGACGGCGCCGCACGCGCCCAATCCGTCGGCGGCGGACGCGCCGTCCCTGCCCGCCCAGGGTCCGACGCTGCCGTATGCTCGGCCTTCGCCGGCGGCGGGGGCACCGACGCTCCAAGTCCCCGGCTACGAGATCCAGGGCGAACTGGGCCGCGGCGGCATGGGCGTCGTCTACCTCGCCAAGAACGTCCTCATGAACCGCCTGGAAGTCCTCAAGGTCGCCAACCGGGCGCTGCTCGACCGGCAGCCGGGGGCGGCGGAACGCTTCCTGCGCGAAATCCGTGCGGCCGCGCAGCTCGGCCATGAGAACGTGGTCAAGGCGTACAGCGCCCTGCAAGTCGGCGAGCTGCTCGTCTTCGCGATGGAGTACGTCGAGGGGGAGGATCTCGACCGGGTTGTGCGGCGCCAGGGTCCGCTGCCGGTGGCGCACGCCTGCCACTACGTCTCGCACGCCGCGCTGGGCCTGCAGCACGCTCACGAGCAGGGGATGGTCCACCGCGACATCAAGCCGCCCAACCTGATCCTGACGCGGCGCGGCAAGAAGCACGTCGTCAAGGTGCTCGACTTCGGGCTGGCCAAGGCCGTGCGGGAGGGGGAGGCGGCGACGGACCTGACCGGAGCGGGGGCCATGATGGGCACGCCGGCCTACATGGCGCCGGAGCAGGCGCAAGATGCGGCGGTCGCCGATATCCGCGCAGACATCTACAGCCTCGGCTGCACGTTGTACTTCCTACTGACCGGCGCCCCGCCGTTCGCCGGCGCCAGCATTTATGCGATCCTGAAAGCGCACGAATCGACCGAGGCGACGCCGCTGCATCAGAAGCGTGCGGGGATCCCGGCGGAGCTGTCGGCGGTCGCGGCGCGGTTGATGGCGAAGGGCCCGGCGCGGCGCTTCCAGAAGCCCATTGATGTGGCCAAGGCGCTGGCGCCGTTCATCAAGCCGGGGTCCGTGCCTCCGCCGGAACCCGTGAAGCCGCCGCTCGCCAAGATCCTGACGGTGGAACTTCCGACTGCGACGGCAGTACCCACGGCGGAGGCGCCGAAGCCCCGCGAGCCAGCTCCATCTGCGCCTTCGATCTTCAATCGCCCGACGATGATCGTCCGCCGCGGTGGAGGCCCGGCGGCACTGGAGAAGCCGACGGCGGGACCAACCCGTCCTGTCACAGGGAACAGGCCGAAAAACTGGATGGTCGTGGCCGCCTTCACCGTGGTGATGTTATTGTTGGCTGGTGCGTTCGGGTTGTGGGTCGGCGGCGTGTCTCGCGTGCAGACCCCGGTGCCGGTTCCGCTGGCGGACGTGCCGCTGCCGGAGATCGATTACGGCAACCCGGTCCTCGCCGTGAAGTTCCACGACGTGCTGCAGCCCATGGACTTCCTTCCGGCGCCGCGCATGGGCTTCGGCCTGGGCGTTTCGGACCCGTCGGATCGGAGCCATTTCAAGACCCGCCTGGTCTACGACGAGTTCGGCCGCACCAATAACGTCTGCGTGCAGATCGGTAAGACAAACCCCATCGAGTACCTCTGGGGCCAGGATTCGGCGCGTGGAAGCCGCCCATCAAAAAAGACCTGGGCACGGACCTTGGGGGCCATCCGCTGGTCGGTGCCGAGGCCACGTGGGTCCACGCCGGCGACCCGCCGATCGCCATCACCCAGCACGTCGAGATCGTGCCGGGCGGCCTGTCGCCCGATGGCAAGAAGCGGCTGCTGGACACCTGCCTGATCTATTACGATATCTACAACGACGACGGCAAAACCAACGCCGTCGGCCTGCGCTTCCTGCTGGACACCTACATCGGCAGCAACGACGCCGTTCCCTTCACCATCGCCGGAGCCAAGGACCTCTGCGACACGATGAAGGAGTTTAACCGCCCCGAGGACGTTCCCGACTACATTTCCGCCCTGGAACATCAGGACCTGCAGAAGCCGGGCACGGTGGCCCACATCAGTCTGAAATACGGCGGCGGCCTGGAGCCGCCGACGCGCGTGACGCTCGGCTCCTGGCCGGTCAGCTCCCTGCGGCCCCTGCCCGGCGGCGCCAAGGCGGACGGGCCGCAGACGAAGTGGGACGTGCCGGTGCTGCCGATGGCCGACGCCAAGAGTTCGGAGAACCCGAACGGCGACTCGGCCGTGACGCTCTACTGGGACACCAAGGACATCGCCCCGAAGAAGACGCGGACGGTGGGTTTCGCCTACGGTCTGGGCAGTGTCACCGGCGAGGGCGGCGAAGGTCAGCTCGGCCTGGAAGTCGGCGGCGAGGTGGCGGCCAGCAAGGACTTCAGCCTGACCGCTCTCGTCAAGAGTCCGGCCCAGGGGGCGACCCTGACGCTCGCGCTGCCGCACGGGCTGGAGCTGGCGCAGGGCCAGGACAAGCAGTCGGTCGATCCCGTTCCGCCAGGGTCCGCCAGCGTCTTTAGCCCGGTGACGTGGAAGGTCCATGCGGTCAAGGCTGGCGTATACACGATCCAGATTACGCTGAATTCCGGGGCGACGCTAAAGCACCGGCTCGTCGTGCCGGAGAAGATCGGCAACCAGAAGTAAGGGGTCAGGGGTCAGCAGTCAGAGCCCTTGTCCCCAAGCTGTCAAGATATTGCAAAGGTGGCCGTAGGTTCCTTATGGGTCTTCGGGGATCGGTGCGAAAGCCGTTGCAGCGCCGAAACTTCGGCGCTGATGCTTCGGCGGTCGCCGACTTCGATTAGGAATCCCTTGTTGCACAAACGCTTACGACCATCCTTGCAAAATGTTGGGAGCTTGGGAACGAGGGAGGGAAGCCACGGAGCGGGGCGGATGATCGTCGGTCTCGACGCGGTGTTTCGCAGAGGCGGCGAGGAGAAGTATAATCAGCCGCAGGGACGCTCAGGGGGCGCTACTGATTCTGGAGAGCCGCCATGAAGCCGCCGATCACCGAGCGACCCGACGATTCCTGGCTCGACGCCCAGCACTTCGAGAACCGCCGCAACTTCCCGCCGGAGGAGCTGGACAAGTACGACGGCCAGTACATCGCCTGGAGCTGGGACGGCAGCCGCATCCACGCCAGCGCGCCCGAGTGGGAGGCGCTTTGGGACAAGCTGGAAGCCATGGGAATCGATCCCCATCGTGTCGTGTTCGAGTGGATCGAGCTGGCTTGATCCCAGGAGAGCGTCGATGGTCATGCGTTTCCCGTACCGGCTTCGCAAGTCGCATCAAGCGGTTCTTTCGCTCGGAGGTCGGTGGGTCCGGCCGCGCCCTATGGTCACGATCACCCTAATCGGTCCAGGGAGCACGTTCGTCGCAGAGGCGATGCTCGACACGGCTGCGGACGAAACCGTCTTTCCAGAAAACGCGGCCGCCAAGATCGGAATCGATCTCACCAACGCCCCTTTCGGGGAGGCGTCCGGCGTCGGCGGGGGGCCGGTGATCGTCCGCTACGCCGCCGTGGAACTGCGCCTCACGGACGGCCGCGAGTACCGTCGCTGGCCCGCCTGGGTCGGCTTCACCGCCGCCCGCCTCAAACAGCCGCTGCTCGGCTTCGCCGGTTGCCTGCAATTCTTCGGGGCGTTCTTCCGAGGCGACCGTGAAGAAGTGGAGCTGGAAGTGAACGCCCTCTACCCGGCTCGTAGAGATCGTCATCTCGTCCCAAGCTCGGCTTAGGAACGAGGATTGCCGCCATTAAGCCTCTCAATGACCGCCATCACGGGCGGGGGCCTTCGCCCACTTCTGGTACAGCCGCGCCATCTGGCAGACCGTCGGGCTGGGGTCGCCGTCCGCCATCTGCTCCAGCCGGTCGCTGAGATCGACCACGTCCTGCTGGCTCATCACGCGCACGGCCGCCAGGCGCACGGCCGGCGAATCGTCGTGGCTCAGCTCGCGCAGCCAGACGCCCGGCTCCACGTCGGCGCCGCGCTGCAGGTAGTCGAGGACGTTGAGCCGCTCGGCCGGGTCGGGGTGGTAGAGGCACCAGCCGATTTTGAAGCACAGCGGCGACAGGCGCCGATCCTTCCGCAACACCTCCTCGCACACCTTGCGCACCTCGGGGTCGGCGTCGTGCAGCACGGGCAGCAGCGTCTTGGCCGAGACGACGTTCTCCTTGGCCGGGCCGACCGCGAGCAGCGCCGCCCGCCGCACTTCGGGGGCCGGATCCTTGAGCAGCCCCGCCACTTCTTCCACCAGATCGGGGCTAAAATGGACCGACACCTTGACGGCGCCGAGGCGCGTGGCCGCCGACTCGTCGCGCAACGCCTTCTTCACCAGTTCCCGGCCGGCCGGGAGCATCTCTTTCGGATCGTCCAGCCGATCCAGGGCGAGGGAACACAGGTCGAGGGCGGCGTGCGTTTCGGGACCGGGCGCCTCCGCAGCTTCCGCCGTCATGCGGCGCAGGACGACAGCAGAGCGTCCGCGGGCCGGTGCGGATCCGGGTGGAACCACGTCGCCGCGGCCTCCAGCAGCGCACGCCGTCCCGCTGGACTGCAAGCGGCGAAATGCTTCTCCATGCGATCGGCCAGCGCGACGGCATGGGCGTCGTCGCCGCCCCATTGTTCCGTCCACCGTTCCAGGGCGGCGCCGACGTTGCGACAGGCGCCATCGTCGGCCCGGTCCAGGCACGCCAGCACGGCCGGCTCGACTTCCTCGCCGAGGCCGACGACGCGATCCACCCAGAGCGCCCGGTCCTGGTCCGTCGCCCGTTCCAGACCGCGGACGCAGTACCACGTCAGCAGGGGTATCCGCTCCAGCCAGGCCGCCCCGGCCGCTCCCAGAAGCGCCCCGCCCGTGAATAGCCCCACGACGATCCATTTTCTCATGCTTTTCGGAGCGGGCATGGCGCATCCCTCGGCCGCGATTCCTTCCTGACGGCGCGCGATCATAGCCCGGAAACGTGCGGCCCGACAAGGGCAACCGGCGCCGACGGAGCAATCGGCAAAATCCTTCATGCCGGGTCGGGCCGTCGTTCGATCTACACTCCTGGGGAATGCCGTTTCCTGCCGCAATATCCGCAGAACCTATGAGGTGGCCGATGGGACGCCGGCGCATGGGGGCCGTCTGGCTGGGGACGATTGCGTGCGTGCTGGCCGGCCTGGCGGTCCCGGCGTTCGGACAGGCCGACGAAGCGGCCGACCTCCGCACGGCCGTCGCCCCGCCGCGCCTCGACCCGAACGATTTTCCCCCGGAGGCCCAGCCGCGCGTCCGCGCCGTCGTCGAGGAGCCGACCTTGGCCGCCCGCGGCCCGCAAGAGATGTTCACCTGTCAGCCGTCCATGTACCACTGGCTGCTCGATCACCCCGACCAGGCGGTGAAGCTGTGGCGGCGGCTCGGCGCCAAGTGCATCGAGATCCAGGACGCGGGCGGCGGCGCCTTCGCCTGGAAGGAAGGGGCCAGCGACATGCACTGGGAGGTGATCCTGGACGGCCCGAACCGCCGCGTCTGGTACGCGGAAGGCCTGGTGAAACCGGCGCTGCTGATCCCCGCCGTGCCCGTCAAGGCGCTGCTGGTCCTCGACTTCACGGAGGGCAAGGACGGCGCGGGCCGGCCGGCGATGCGGCACCAGATGCAGCTCATCCTCCATACCGACAGCAAAGTGATGGCCCTGGCGGCCCGGCTGATGGGCGATTCGGCCCCGAAAACGGCGGAGCAGTTCCTCGGCCAGCTGCAAATGTTCTACGCCGCGATGGCGTGGTTCCTCGATCAGCACCCGGACAGGGCGGAGAAAATGTTCGCGTCGCTGCAGCAGCCCGACCCGCCGGACTCGAAGCTCCATTCGCCGATCCCCACCCGCCCGGATCACTGACCGGAAGGCAAGAAGGATTTCACCACAGAGTCACAGAGAACACAGAGAAGACAAAAACCAGTACCGACGGGACGGCTCGCCTGGGAATTCTTCTCTTTCTTCTCTCCGCGCTCTCTGCGTTCTCCGCGGTGAAATCCATATCCAATCCTTGGCCCCCTTCGCCGATGCCACGCGGAGATTGACGCGATGATCGGACAAGCCGCCCCTGACCTACCAGTCCGCCGGCCTCGACCTCGACCTCTACGAGCAGACCCTGGCCGGCATGGCCCCGCTGCTGCGGCGCACGCACACGCCGCGCGTCCTCGACGGCTTCGGCGGCTTCGCCAGCCTGTTCAGCCTCGATTACAATACCCGCCTGTTCGCCCGCAATTATCGCCATCCCGTCCTGGTCTCCTGCACCGACGGCGTCGGCAGCAAGCTCAAGATCGCCGCGCTGACCGGCAAGCACGACACGGTCGGCATCGACCTCGTCGCCATGTCGGTCAACGACTGCCTCTGCACCGGCGGCGAGCCGCTGCTGTTCCTCGATTACCTCGCCATGCCGAAGGACGACCCGGCCCTGACGCGCGACCTGATCAAGGGCATCAGCGACGGCTGCATGGAGGCCGACTGCTCCCTGGTCGGCGGCGAGACGGCCATCCTGCCGGACTTCTACCAGCCGGGCGATTACGACATGGCCGGCTTCTGCGTCGGCGTCGTCGAGCGCGACCACATCATCAACGGCCAGGCGCATCCAGGCCGGCGACGTGGTGCTCGGCCTGGCCAGCACCGGCCTGCACTCCAACGGCTACAGCCTGGTGCGCAAGATCGTGTTCGAGCACGCCGGGCTGAAGATCGAGCGATTTCGTGCCGGAACTGGGCCGAACCGTCGGCGAGGAGCTGCTGGAGCCGACGCGGATCTACGTCCGGGCGGTGAAGACATGCTGCTGCAGCATTATCCGGTGAAGCGGCGCGTGGTGCGCGGCCTGGCGCACATCACCGGCGAGGGGCTGGAGGGCAACATGCCGCGCATCCTGCCGCCGGGCCGGCGCGTGTTCCTCCACCGCGGCAGCTGGCCGATGCCGCCGGTGTTCGCCTGGCTGCAGCAGCTCGGCCCGGTCGAGGAAGCGGAGATGTTCCGCGTCTTCAACATGGGCATCGGCTTCGTGATGATCGTCAGCCGCTACTACGCCGAGAGCATCCAGCGGCAGCTGGACGAGGACCGCGTGAAGACGTGGGTCATCGGCGAGGTGCGCGAGGGCGAAGCGGGCGTGGAATTTGTTTAGCCGCTCTTCGCAGAAGAGCGCGCTGGGAAGCGCTCTTCTGCGAAGAGCGGCTAAACGGCAAGACAAATCACGCCGTGATCGGCTGCCACGCGCCGCTCTTCGCCTCCTCCTTGCCGTCCTTCCGCCTCGGCCCAACATCGCTTTGACCGTATCCGATCAGCCAGCCGGTGAACAAGGCCGTGCCGATCGGCAGGGCCGTCAGCAGCGCCGGCGCCAGGGCCGGGACCGCCCGGCCAATCGCGTCCCAACCCAGCACCATCACCAGAACGAACGCCGCGATCACGAAGCCCCGTCCGCGCGGGAAAGCGCCGCGTTCGAGCAAGGCCCAGTTGAGCACCGGCGCCAGGAAGACGTAACTCGCATGCTCCACCGCGGGGCCGAAAAGCATCAGCCACGTCAGTCCCATCGCCAGCGCCAGCGTCGTCCGCCGACGCGGGTCGTCGTGGCGCCGCCGTTGCCAGAGACACCACGCCAGCGCCGCCGCCGCGGTCAGCAGCTGGACCGCGCGGTAGACCCCGGAACCCATTGGTTCGCGCAAGGGGGGAACGCCGATCCGGCCGCGCAGCGTCTCGCGCAGCACCAGCCATACCGTCCAGGCGTCGCGGAACCCCGGCCAGCGCTCGGCGCCCGTCGCCGTCAGATGATACGCCCATTCGCGATAGTGATCGAACACAATTCCCGGAGGCCGCGTCAGGAACGGGACGAGCAGGCCGGCCAAGAGGAACAGGGCGAATCGGCCCGATAGGCGGCGCGGCTGGAGGGCGCAGAGCAACAGGGCGGGGGCCAGCGGCGTCAGCTTGACCAGCACGGAGCCGGCGAGCACGGCGGCGGCGGTCCACCAGCGGCGCCGCACCAGCGCCGCCGCAGCCAGCAGCAGCAGGCCGACGGCCAGGGCGTTGCTCTGGGCGTTCCATAGGCCGCGAAGCGCGCCGGCGCTCCAAGGGCCAGGAAGACGGCTTGCCGCGTCGCCGTCCACTTGGACGGGGCCACGTCGCGCAGGAAGCGCCAGAGGCCGAGGACGAACACGCCCATGCCGAGCAGGCTCCACAGGACGCCGCCGGCGCGGGGACCGAGGGCGGCCAGCGGCGTGAAGGCGACGGCGAAGGCTGGCGGGTAGCGGAAGAAGTCGAGCGGGGCGTAGTCGGCGTAGAGCGGCTGGTCGGCCCACCAGTGGGCGGAGCTGCCGGCCAGGACGGGGAAGATCGTGTGCTGGTCGGGGACGAGGAGGGTGCGCACGGCGACGACGGCGGCGACCACCAGCCAGAGCAGCAGGGCCCGGCGAAGCGGGGCCGGTGCGGCGACGGAAGGAAGCGGCGTCACGGCGTCGGCCTCCGCGGGGTCACGGTTTCGGCGCCGGACCATTCGGGGACTTGTCGGCGTGGAATTGATGGTTGAACCCATCGGGGCTGTACGGATCCGCCGGCTGAGGGGCGGCCGCCGGCGCGGGCGGGGTTTCCACCTTTCCCGGAGTCGTTTGGTTGCTGAAAGCGGTCGGCCGCACTTCGGCGGGCGGCGGCGCGGCGGCCGCCGGGGGCGCCGTGACCGCGGCGGGCCGAACCGGCGACGGGTCGAGGAGCTGAGGATTGTCGGCCAGGGTGTTTTTCACCCACTCTTCCAGGGTCCGGTAGGCCGCCGCCTGACGGTTCTTAAGCGGCGCCGATTCCAGCGGCCCGTGGACGCTGACGGCCTTGCACAACAGCGGACTATTTTGCGGCTGGCCGGGGTTCACTTCCCCCAGCACCGCCGCCAGGTTCTGCTGCATCGTCTTGCGATTCAGCACGACCGAGTCATAGGTGCGCGTCAGTTTGAAGGCGCCGCCGCGCCCGTTGGCGTGGCAGTTGGCGCAGGCGTTCATCAGGATCGGCTGCACCTTCGTGGCGAACTGGCCCAGCGCGTCCTCGGTGAGATCGACCGACAGCTTCGGCCCGTCCGCCGGCGCGTCGCCGTGGGGCGGCGCCGCGGGCTGTCCCGGCCTGGTTTCCTGGAGATAGGCGAGGAGCCGCCGGCTCGGCTCGTGGTCGGGCCGCAGGTCCACGGCCGCCTGGACCTCGGCGATGGCCTGGTCGTGGAGTCCATTCAGGCGGCACCACTCGGCCAATCGCAGGTGCTCATCCGGATCGGCCAGGTTGGCCCGGCCGCGCACGAAGGCATAGGCCTCCGCCATGTCGCCGCACAGGCGCAGCACCTGATCGGCCGGCACCGCCGTCTCGCCGATCAGGCGCCGGATGTGATACACGTCGCCAATCTTCTCGACGTCGCCGGTCAAGGTTTGCTCGTTTTCGAGGACAAGCACCTTGCCGCGCGTCGGCCCCGCGCCGGCCGGCGCCGGCGCATCGGAAGCGGTGAAGGAGGCGGCGCACAGGATGAGAGAAAGAAAGGTTTTCATGGCCGGCGGACGATAGGCGACCGGCCCCAACGAGTCAAGAGCGATTGCGGACCCCAGGAGCGCCGAGCTGCGCCGGTTCGAGGGCCATACCGAAATGTGTCATGAGTGTGGCATTCGTCGGCTACGACCGTATCCTGTCCGCTGGAGATTGCGCCGTGCGCTTGGGGGACGTGAAAAGCGACGTGACCGGTGCGCGAGGACCGCGATGGAATGGCCGTGGGTGACGTTGTGGCGGATGCTGTCGCGCCGCGGTGCGACCGATCGGGCTGCGCGCGAACAGTTCGCCCGGCGCCGGCCCCATCTTCAGGACGATTTCTTCGCCGCCGCCTCCGCCAGCGGCAAGCCGCGCGGCCTGCGCTGGAAGGCGCTGGAATGGGAGCCGGGCGCCGCGTTCGCACGGGAGCGCAGCAGCGGCGACTTGGCCGCCCTGGTCGGCGTCGTCATCCAGTTCGAGGCGGTGGAGGGCGGCGACATGGAAGGGCTGGCGGCCGTCGGCAACCTGCGCAACGCGTCGGCCGTCTTCTTCTTTCACGGCGGACGCTGGCGCACGACGGGAAAGGCGCTGTTCAACCTCAACCCGGACGAGGCCATCGCCCGGCTCGGCAATCAGTATGATCTATTAAAGACGGATTAAGTCGTTATTCCGCGGCGTCTCGGCGCATCGCCTCGCGCACTTCCGGCAGCGGGTACTCGGTGATGGGAACGCCCAGCGTCGGCACTTCCTGCAACCGTCGCCAGCCGCGCGTCACGCGGACCTCCTCCGACGCCACGAATCCGGCGTCGAGGTGTTCCTTGGCGAACACGCCGTCACACCGCACCGGCGGGAAGGCGGGATCGACGATGTACTGGGCCACGGCGGGGTTGCAGCGGACATGGCGCTCGGGCAGGAGGTGGAGCTGCTCCGCCGGGACCTCGCCCAGCACGAAGCGCAAATAGAGATCGGATTCGGTGATTTCGCCCACGTCGCCGCCGCAGACGTGGCACAGGTAGCCCTGTTCGCAGCGCGCCATGATTGCTCCGTTTAGCCGCGACCCGAAGGGAAGCGCGGGCCGACGCGCTTCCCTTCGGGTCGCGGCTAAACGGCCTCCGTGAAGGGGTCAACGCACCTCAATCCAGCATGGGTCCATCAGCCACACCGGCTCGCCGCGCATCCGCAGGAAGCCCGCCGCCGCCTTCAGCTTCGGCGCCAATTCCGGCGCCTCCTTCAGCAGCTCCAGCATCTGCAGCCGCGGGGCCAAGGCGTCCGACTTCATGTCCATCAGCGCGTCGAGGAAGCTGCGCGGCTTCGGCAGAATCAACAACTCCATCTCCTTGTCCGCGGGCAGACCGGCCGCCTTCTTCGACGCCGCCACCGCGTCGTTCAGGTCGCCCAACTCATCGACCAGATTCAAATCCTTCGCCTGTCGGCCGGTCCAGATGCGGCCGCCCGCGATCGGCTCCAGCTCCTTCCGCGTCATCATCGCGCCCGCCCTTTTCCGACCCGCGACCGCCTTGTCCAGGAACTGGTCGTAGGCGTCGTGAATCAGGGCCGTCATTGCCGTCTTCTCGGAGTCGCTGAAGGGGAACGTCGAGGAGAAGATGCCCGCGTTCGCCCCGCGCGCGATCACCTCGGTGTTGACGCCGATCTTTTCGTACAAACCGTCCAGGGCGATCTTGCCGCCGAAGACGCCGATCGAGCCGGTCAGCGTGCCCGGCTCGGCGTAGATCTTCTTCGCCCCCATCGCGATGTAGTAGCCGCCGCTGGCCGCCACGTCCGACATGCTGGCGATCACCGGCTTCTTGCAGCGTTCCAACTCGGCCCAGATCAGGTCGCTGGCCAACGCCGAACCGCCGGGGCTGTCCACGCGCAGCACGATCGCCTTGACCGTTGCGTCGTCCTCCGCCTGCTTGATCGCCTCGATCATCGTCGTCGAACCGCACGACTCCTCGCCGAACAGGCTGGCGCCGCTGCTCTTGCCCGTCGTGATGACGCCGGTGGCGTAGATCACCGCGATCTTCGGCTTGTCGCTCGACTCCGCGCCCTTCGACGGCGCCAGGAGCTTGAAAATGGCGAAGGGATTGCTAAGGTCCAACTCGTCCGACTTGGCCGAGCCGTAGTTGCGGGCAATGTCCACCTTGTCGAGCTTCAAAGTTTTTTTGAACGAGTCCTCGAAATCCTGCTGGTAGGCGACGCGGTCGATCAGGCCGGCCTTCTCGGCCGCGTGGGCGGTGAAGGGGCCGCCGTCGATGATCGTCTTGACCTGATCGGCCGTGAAGTGCTTGTCCGCCCGGTTCTTGACGATCCGGCCGACCATGCTGTTTTCGTAGTAATCGTCGAGGACGCCTTCGAGCTGCTTGTGGCTGGCCGCGCTCATGTGTTCCTGGATGTACGGCTCGACCGCCAACTTGGCGTCGCCCATGCGCAGCATGTCGGCCTTGACGCCGATCTTGTCCAGCAATCCTTTATAAAAGGACACCTCGGCCCGCACGCCGATCAGCATCAGCCAGCCCGATTCCGGCTCGCAAATCTCGTCGCAAGAGGTCGCCAGGAGATAGTCCTTGGACTCGCCGCCCTCCAGATAGGCGAAGACCTTTTTGCCGCTCTTGCGGAACTCGGCCAGCGCCCGAGCCAGCTCATCCAGCTTGCCCCAGCCGATGCCGAGGCCGTTGATCTCCAGGTACAGCGCCTTGACGGAGTTGTCCTTGGCCGCCTTGTGAATGCGGTCGAGCTTGCTCTTGAAATTCTCCGCAGCGCCGCCGAAGAGGGCGTCGGTGGCGACCGGCGTCTCGTTGAGATCGCCCGACAGCTTGATGTGGGCGACGGTCGGCGTATCGTCCGCGGCGCGAAGGCGGACGGTCGTCAGCGGCAGGGCGGCCAGGGCGGCCAGGGCCAGGGGCGTCATTCGTCGGATCGACATGCGTTTCTCTCCGGGGCGAGGCGAGCGGCCGGCGTAAGCCGGCTGATTTCTGTCGCACCAGCCGGCTTACGCCGGCCGCTCGCCGGCCGTGATTGGACGGGAATGATCGGATTTGCGGAGTTTAGGCGAAGGGGCGAAACCTGTCAAGCAAACCGGAAACGCCGACCGCGCCGGCTGGCGAAGAGATTCCGACGGCCCCAACCGGGAAATCCGGGCAGACAAATCCGGCGGGAAACGCGACAATCGGATCGCGGCCGTTCGCCGGCCGTCGTTCGTGGGCGCGAGAGGGTGTGCGGATGGGCGGAAGTCGGTCGTGGGCGCTGCGGTGCGTGCTGGTCGTCCTGGCCGGGGCGGCGGCGCCGATTGAACTGGGGGCGCAACCGTTTCCGCCGCTAGGGTCGCCGGAACCGCCGATGCTCGGAGCGACGCAGCCTCCCGTCGGCCTGCTCGTCCAGCCTGCCGACCCGCCGACGCCGTCGGTATCGCTTCACGTCCGCGCTCCGGCCGGCGCGGCGCCCGGACAGGAAATCGATTACCGCATCCTCGTCGAGAACACGTCGCAGGCCGCCGCCCATCACGTCCGGGTTCGCTCGACTTTCCCCGCCGCCGCGACGTTCGTTCGGGCGTCGCCGGAGCCGACCACCCACGATACGCAGGTCGTCTGGGAACTGGGCACACTGGCGCCCGGCACGTCGAAAGAAATCCTGCTCACGCTGAAGCCGACCGAGACCGGCGACATCGATGTGACGGCCCGCGTGCAGTTCGAGCATGGGGAATCCGTCCGCACCCGTATCGGAGCAGGCACCGTCGCCGCCCCGCCGATGCCGCCCGCCCCCCCAGAGACCCCGGCCCCGATGCCGCCGCCCGTCACTCCAGCGCCGCCGGCCCCGATGCCGCCCGCCGCGCCGGAGGCCGCGCCGCCCGCAAAGGCCGTGCTGCGACTGCGGACGACCGGGCCGACACACGCCCTGATAGGCGACGTCCTTCCCTTGCAGTTGACCGTGACCAATACCGGCAACGCGGAGGCGGTGGACGTGGAGCTTGACGATTCGCTGCCGGAGGGTCTGGAATTGTGGGCGGGGATGGAGAACGGCATCGTCGGCAAGAGGCGCGTCTGGAAGATCGGCCGGCTGGCCCCCGGACAGACGGAGGTCCGGGATTTGCAGGCGTTCGCGCGCCGTCGGCGATCAGGAGAACGTGGTCCAGGCGACGGCTGCGGGCGGGTTGCGGGAAACCGCGTCCTGGAAGGTGCGCGTGGACGAGCCGAAGCTGAGCGTGCGGATCGCCGGGCCGGAGAAAGGTCTCCTCAATCGGCCCGCGAAGTATCAAATCACGGTGACGAACAGCGGCCAAACGCCCCTCACGAACGTGGAAGTGCGCGCCGAGCTGCCGTCCGGCGTCCTGCTGGCCGGCCCGCCCAGCAACGACGGCCGGCAGTCCGGGAACCAGGTCCGCTGGCTGCTCGGCCAGGCCCGCCCGGTCAGGCGGCGACGCTCACCGTCGAGCTGACGGCTGCGAAAGAGATGGAGGCTGCGGTTCGCGTCACGGCCCGTGCGGATCGCGGCGTCACGGACCAGGCGGAGGTGAAAACTCACTTTGAAGGCGCGGCCGGGCTGCGCGTGGACATCGACAAGTCCGAGGATCCCGTCCCGGTGGGTCACGTCGAGGTTTACACCATCCGGGTCTTCAACCGCGGCTCCGCCCCCGCGCAACCTGCAACTGACGGCGACGATCCCCGACGAGATGCAACCGGAGGCGCCGAACGACCCCAATGGGCCGACCCAGGCCGGCCGAACGCTGACGTTCCCGTCGCTGGCCGCCCTGGAAGCGGGCAAGGAAACGAAATACACGATCCGACTCCGCGCTCTTCGAGCCGGTGCGATCAAGGTCGTGGCGGAATTGCAGTCGGCCGAGCTGACCACGCCGCTGCACGAGGAGGAGACGACGACCATTTTCGGCGAAACGGCGAAGGAATCGGGGCCGCGACCGTAAGGGAGCGGAGTTGGCGAAAACCACTCCCTTACGGTCGCGGCCCCGATTCATTTGACCTGATCCTCGATCCCTCTCAACACCTCATCATCCGTCGGGTAGGCGCTGGACAGAAACGTTCGCAGGGGAATGGGCACTCCGTCCATACGATAAGCCGTGCCCCGTCGGTGAACGCCGTAGACCGCCGTGGTGAAGCGAACCGTGGGCGGGATCAGCGAATCGACCGTGGGATAGTCCAGGGCGATCGTCGGAATCCGCCGCAGGTGGGCCTTCGCCGCCGCGGAAAATCGGCTCACCCCCTCGCTGCCCACGAGCAAGCACGCATCCACCTCTCCCCGCTCCAGCATCTCGTTGGCGGTGAACTCGCCGGGATTGTAGCGGGGGTAACCCCGCGACAGGTTCACGCCGAAGGGGTAGCCGGTCTGCCAGAGGAGGACCGTATCCGCCCCCGTAACGTCGCCGGGGACGCGCATCCGGCGCCGAAGAAGCGGGCGTGTTCGTTCAGATCGCGGACCAGCAACAGGAGCGCCTCCACGTTCCGATGCCTCGGCCCCGTCTGACTCAGGCCCAGACCGAAGAAAACGATGCCGTATCGACACGCCTTCATGCGTTCCGCCAGGTCCTGCAACAGCGGCAGCGGCGCACCGAGGAATGCGTCCGTCTCGACCCGCGCCCCCGAACAAGGGCGCGCAGGGTATGCAGGGCTTCAAAATCGCCGCCCGGCTGCACCGGCACGAACAGGTCCGCCTCCCGGGCGCTGGCGGTCGCCTTCACGTCCACCACGACGAGGGTGCGATCGGCCCGGCCGCGGGGAGTGAATCGTCCCGCCGGGAGGACGGAATAGCGCTCGAAGTGACGCGGGTGGCTCTCGACCGGGTTCGATCCCCAGAAGACCACGAGATCGGCCCGGTTCTTGACTTCCCCTAACGTGCAGGTGGATTCGCCGACTTCCTGGAGCGCCATGAGGGACGGGCCGTGACAGAGCGAGGCGGTCGTGTCGATGGTGGCCCCGACGCGCTCGGCCAGGGAGATGGCGGCCCGCTGGCCTTCGGTGCTGCTGCGGGACATGCCGTAGATCAGGGGCGAGCTGGCCGTTTGGAGAATGTCCGACGCGCGGATCACGGCGGCCTCCGGCAAGGCCGCCCGGCCCTCGATGAGCGCGGCCGGAGGGCGACGGCTGTCCTGTCCCAGCAGCCAGGGCTCCGCCAGGCGGCAGGCCCTTCCGCTCGGACGACGCGGCCACGCTCCACCGCAACGCGAAGGTCGTCGCAGACGCAGCCGCATACCGTGCAAGCGACGTTCTCGACCCATTCCAAGAAAAGGCCTCCTTCAACAAGGTTAACCCGGCGGACCCTCGACGCAGGGAATTGTATCCGTCGTCGTCCCAGCCGCCCGCCTTGAGGCGGTTCGGCACGCCGATTGCTGTCCACTTTTCGCCGAAATTGATTTGCCTCGTTGTTCCCGTGCGGTTAGCATCAACAGCGCGTTGGTTCCTCCCCGGGCGACCGGGGGCGACTCACAACCAGTTTGGGGGGCATCGCATGTTGACCTTGTGGGGGGCGCGTCAGCGCTACTGCGACGGCGTCAGCCGCCGCTCCTTCCTGCAAATCGGCGCCTTCGGCGCGGGCCTGAGCCTCGCCGGGATGCTGCGGCGCGGGCCGGCGAGCCGGCCGTCAAAGGCCAATCCACCTCGGTGAAGTCGGCCATCATGATCTACCTGGGCGGCGGCCCGTCGCACATGGACATGTACGACCTGAAGCCGGACGCCCCGACGGAGTTCCGCGGCGAGTTCAAGCCGATCCCGACGAACGTGCCCGGCGTGCAGATCTGCGAGCATATTCCCCATGCAGGCCCGCATGTGGGACAAGCTGGCCGTCGTCCGCTCGCTCAGCTCGGTGGACGAGCACTCCGACTCGCTGGTGATGACCGGCTACAGCGAGAACCAGAACCGCACGCAGCACCACCCGTCGTTCGGCTCGGTGGTGTCGAAGCTGCGGGCCGGCGCGTCCGACATCCCGCCGTTCGTGAGCCTGCGCGGCATGGCGCCGGGCACCGAGCCGGGCTACCTCGGCATCGCCCACCGGCCGTTCACGGCCGAGGGCCAGGGCATGGCCGACCTGCGCCTGGCGGGCGGCGTCGACGTCGACGCGCCAGGAGGACCGCAAGGCGCTGCTGAACGGCTTCGACGACGTGCGCCGCGACATCGACGCCAGCGGCACCATGAAGGGCCTCGACGCCTTCAACGCCCGCGCCTTCGACATGATCGCGTCGGGCACGGTGCGGCGAGCGCTCGACCTGAACAACGAGGAGCCGCGCAGCCGCGACCGCTACCGCGGCATCGAGCAGTTCCTGACGGCGCGCCGGCTGATCGAGGCGGGCGTCGGCTGCGTGACGCTGACCTACGGCGGCTGGGACACGCACAGCGACAACTTCAAGACGCTGCGCCAGCAGCTGCCGAACGTGGACCGCGGCGTCGCCAACCTGATCCAGGACCTGCACGACCGCGGGATGCAGGACGACGTGGTGACGGTGATGTGGGGCGAGTTCGGCCGGACGCCGAAGATCAACGGCAACAACGGCGGCCGCGATCACTGGTCGCCGGCGATGAGCGCCTTGGTCGCCGGCGGCGGCCTGAAGATGGGCCAGGCGATCGGCGCCACCAGCGCCGCGCGGCGAGTACCCGCACGACCGGCCGTACAAGGTGCCGCAGCTCCTGAGCACGCTGTACCAGGCGATCGGCATCGATCCGTCGCAGACGTTCCCCAACGGCAGCGGCCGGCCGATGTACATCCTCGACGACCGCGATCCGGTGACGGAATTGCTGTAATCGACACGCAGGACCAGCCCGAAGCGCGAGCGAGGGGTTAACCAAAATCCCTCGCTCGCGCTTCAGGCTGGTTCATTTCCGTTTCATGAAAGGCTGTCGTCGTACTCTTCCCCCTGATCGCGGAAGGCGTCGAAAACGGCGTCCGCATTCTTCTGGATGTAGGCGTACCACGCGCTGAACGGCCGGCCCCCATTTGTCGCCCTTGAGCGTGAACTTCGAGATGCGGCCGTCCAGTCCATCGCCGCAGACCGAGCCGAGCGGCGTGTACGGGCTGCGCAACGCCCCCTCGGCCTTGGCGGGATCCCCGCCGGCGCGCCAGACGGTGCGGCGCATGGCCCAATCGAGCATGGCGGCGATGATTTCGTCCTTGGGCGTGCCGTTCTGCAGCTCAATGACGAGGGCGTCGCCGAAGGCCGAAATGATCTCGTGCGGCCATTGCATCGTGGCATCCTTTCTACAGGGCGGAGCGCCGATCGCCCGTCAGGACAAATACGCGTCCGCCGCCGCCTGCATGTAGGTTTGCTCCAGATCGACGGGAACCGAAATCTCCTCGGTGATCGGCAGCGCCATGAGCGGCAGAGGTTCCCCGACCGTCAGCGGCCGGCGCCAGACGGCGAGGGCTTGGTAATCCGTGTCCATCGGGTCGCTCACCCGGTAGGCGACCACTGACGGAGCCGGAAGGGACGGTTGACGAATGCCTAATTGGCGATTGATATGGTCGGCGAACGAGAATCGAAGCGGGCGCCGGTGAACATCGACCAGCAGTAGATGCGCCCCCTCGACGAGATACGAAATGTAGCGGCTCAGGTACACGGCCCGGGATTCGGGGCGATCTTTGTTGCGCGGCGACACCAACTCAACCGCGGCCGCGAGACGGCCGACGTACTCAACATAAACGGCCTTCTTTGGCGCGATTACCCGGACACGGAATTCTTGATCCGGCTCCGGTGCGAATTTTCGGCTTCTCGCCTTTACGGCTCTGCCTGCTTTTTCACCAGACCATTCCCGGACTGCCACGTCTGGCTTTTCCGAAGTCGCGCCGACCTCGACTACGGGAGTCGTACCGATAAACGCTCGGTAGCCTGCCGGCAGGCGTGGCTTGATCCAACGCAGCAACTCCGCGATCCACAGCAAATGGACGCCACTCCAACCCGGCCGATCCGTCCAGTCGTGCAGCGGCATTGGCTTCCCTCGCCCGGCCGAAGCCTTCAAAACCTTCTCGCCATTATACACGGACGAAATCCGGACAGACGAAGGGACTCAGCTGCGGTTTGCTCCAGGCCGATCCGGGTTGCGCCGCCCAACCAACCCGCCTCGGAAGTCGCGGCGACCAGGGATCAAAATCCATTTGGCGACCGACCGGCGAGGCCTTACAATCGAGAAACCGATTCCCGACCGCAGACTCCTGCGTCCCGTGAGAGAAGCCCATGAAGGATGCACCCTCCCGTTCTAGCACGTCGTCTCCCCCATCCGCGGGAGCGCGGGCCGACGAGGTTTGCAAGCGCTTCGACGCGGCCATGAAGGCCGGACAGGCGCCGATCATTGAGGAACACCTGCGCGGGGCCGAGGGTGCCGAGCGGGTCGCGTTGCTGAAGGAGCTTGTGCGGCTCGAAGTCTCCCACCGCCGGCGGCGTGGCGAAGCAATCCAATCGACGGATTACCTGCGCCGGTTCCCGGAACTGGCCCCCGCCGTCGCCGCCCAGCAACCCCTGCCTGAAACGCTGTGCAAAGCGGCGCCAGGGCCGGCCCTGGCCGAAACCTTGTCGGCGCCCCAGCCTCCGGGTGCCGCGCCCGAGACCGGGGCCACGGCGATTCACGTTCCCGGCTACGAGATCCTGGGCGAGTTGGGCCGCGGCGGCATGGGCGTCGTCTACCTAAGTCGTTTCTGACAATCGGACGCCCAGGGCTTCCGGATACTTCCGAAGGAGGAATTGGATATTGGCCACGATCCAGAGTGCGACGTAGTTGACCGCCAGCTTGTCGAAGCGGGTCGCCAACGCCCGACACCACTTGAACCAGCCGATCGCGCGTTCGATGATGTTGCGTCGGCGGTAACTGGCCTTGTCGAAATCCTCCTGGCGCGGCTGATTGCTCCGCGTCGGGATCACCGGCTCGATGTGCCGCCGCCGCAGCCAGCCGCGGACGCGGTCGAAGCTGTAGGCCTTATCGCCCGCCTCCCGCTCCGGCCAGGTCGGCCGGCCGGCCCGGCGCGGCCGCCGCGCCCGACGGTTGACTTCCTCGAAGCCCTGGGTCTCGTGACGCTGGCCTTCGGTCACCCACACGGCCAGGATGACGCCGTTGCTGTCGCAGATTAGGTGGGTCTTCGTGCCGAAGCCGCCCTGCGAACGCCCCAGCGCATGGCCCTCGGGTTCCGTGCATTGCGTCGTCGCGGGGCCGCCCAGCTCCGGCCGCGGGTCGGGATTTTTTTTCCGCCCCGGCGGCGGCCTGGTGGGCGCGGATGACGGTGGCATCGACGCACCACAGGTCGCGCACGATGAGGCCGTTGTCGTCCAGCCGGAGCAGCAGGGCGTCAAGGATTTTGGCCCAGGTGCCGTCGGCGCGCCAGCGGTTGAAGCGGTCGTAGACCGTCTGCCAGGGGCCGTAGCGCTCGGGGGTGTCGGGCCAGGGGGCGCCGGTGTGCAGGTGCCAGAGGATGCCGTTGACCAGCGGCCGGTGATCGCCCCAGGGATGTCCGGCCCGGCCGTGGTGGAAGCGGTCGGGGAAGAAGGGCGCGATCCGCTCCCACTGGGCGTCAATGAGGTCGTAGCGGTACATGGGTAGCCTCCTTCGGGAAACCGCCCCACTCGCGAGATGGGACCAACAACAGGAAGAAAAGCAACCGGCATACCGGATTGTCAGAAACGACCTAGCCAAGAACGTGGTGCTGGACCGGCGCGAGGTGCTGAAGGTGGTCAACCAGAAGCTGCTCGGCGATTCCGGGGTGGCCGAGCGCTTCCTGCGTGAAATGCGATCGGCAGCGAAGCTCAACCACGAAAACGTGGTCAAGGCGTACAGCGCACCCCAGGCCGGCGAATCGCTCGTATTTGCGATGGAATATGTCGAGGGAGAGGATCTGGCGAAGGTGGTGCAGCGTCAGGGGCCGTTGCCGATCCAACTGGCCTGCCATTACGTCTCGCAGGCGGCGCTGGGCCTGCAACACGCCCACGAACACCAAATGGTCCACCGCGACGTCAAGCCGCAAAACCTGATCCTGTCTCGCCATGGGAAGAGGCACGTCGTCAAGGTGCTCGACTTCGGCCTGGCCAAGGCGAAGCGGGAGGGGGAGGCGGTCACGGACTTGACCGGCGTGGGGGCCGTGATGGGGACGCCGGCCTACATGGCCCCGGAGCAGGCCCAAGACGCGGCCAGCGCCGACATCCGGGCGGACATCTACAGCCTGGGCTGTACGCTGTACTTCCTGCTGACCGGCGCCCCGCCGTTCACGGGGAAGAGTGCTTTTGCGATCCTGCAAGCACACGTCTCGACGGAGGCGACGCCGCTGAGCCGGCTGCGCCGGAGGTGCCGGCGGAGTTGGCGGCCATCGTGGCGAAGATGATGGCGAAGTGACCCGGCGGGGCGCTTTCAGAAGCCGATTGAGGCGGCGAAGGCACTGGCGCCGTTCATCAAGGTGCCGCCGCCGCTAGCCAAGATCCTGACGGTGGAGCTTCCGACTGCGACGGCGGTGCCCACGGCGGAGGCGTCGAAGCCCCGCGAGCCAGCTCCCGCTGTGCCTTCGGTCTTCAATCGCCCGACTGTGATCGGCCGGGGCGCGAGGGCCGGGGCAGCGATAAAGAAGCCGACCGCACCTAACGTCTCGCCACCCGATAGGGAGGGGCCGCATTATAAAATATCTTCAAGATGGCTAATATCAACGTTAGTGGTGATTTTCGCCATAGGCGGCATGACCGCCGTGGCGCTATGGGCGATCAACCATAGCGTTCGCCGGGTTTCCCCCGATGAGGGCGTTGGCATCAATCCAGAGGGTGATGAAGCTTTCAACCGGAGCGGCAATTTCCGCTTCACTCCGCCGGGCGCGCCGTGGCAGGGAAAGCCCGGCCTGTTCGGTGCCACCGTGGCCTACCGGCGCTCCAATCCGTCCAGTTCCTTGGCCCTGGTCTTCCACGATTACCACACGCGCCTGCCGCGCGACCCCGAACTGATTGACGACGCGCTGAACAAGCTTCGCGGCGCCATGAGCGACATCGAATACGAAGTCAAGCCGAAGGACGAGAACTCCACGCTCGGCGGCCAGCCAGCCGTCCGGCTGGAGTTTCAGGGAGGGGACCACGACGTTCCGGTGCATGGCGAATGCGTGGCGATGGCCTACCGCGGCGTCGCCTACTGGTTCTACACCTGGGCACCGGTGGACGACGCGCCGGGACTGGCAGACGAATGGGCCGGCTTGCGGGGGAAATTCGCCGTGAGCAACCAGCGCGAAGGCTGGACGGAGAAGCCGCCCGAAACGGCCGTCGTCCAGGGCGATAAGCTGCCGTACAAACTGGAGTACATTAAGAGCGTCTGGGAAAAACAGGAGGAGCCGCAGAAATACAGCCCCTTCGCCGACGCCGTGCTGCTGGGCTACGACCCCAAGGACAAGGACGCCCGCGTCGGCGCCAACGCGGCCACGGTGCAAATCCTGGCCCTGAACAAGGCGATCGATCTGCACGCGGCGATCACGGAAGCCACGGACGCGCTCCTAGAGATCGAGAAGGAAAAGCAGCCCGACGGCGACGGCTACCTCTTCCCCGGCGCGGTGCTGGCCCTGGTCACCGACAAGGGGCTGACCAACGTGGATAACG
Organism: uncultured Planctomycetaceae bacterium; assembly: GCA_963771935.1. Classification (GTDB taxonomy): domain Bacteria; phylum Planctomycetota; class Planctomycetia; order Gemmatales; family Gemmataceae; genus UBA4732. The sequence goes on from CAVYVK010000004.1 coordinate 504,915, forward strand.
ACTCGGACATTGGCGAATTCAAGGGCCACATCAGCAAGTTCGAGGCGAAAAAGTCCGCGGATCGTAGTGATTACGTCGTCCTGGAGGTGGTGAGGATGGACGAGGGCGTCTTGATGTTGGTGTGCAAATGCGCCTGGGACCGGCGCGATTTCTGGGACCAGGAATTCACGGCGCTGCTGTCCCGGCTCAAGAAGGGGAAGGGGAAGTAGCGCCGATCACCCGGACGGTCGGCCGAAGCCGCGCCATAGCGCGGGCGCGGTGGCTCAGCGTGTGCATCACGCGGTCGCTCTACTTCGTCGGGCGCTGCCATGCGGCGCTCCGCAAGGGGTGTACGCCGGGCATTCGGCTCAACGTGCTGGGCTTTCGCCTAGCCCGAGTCCCGTCCGGTTTGGACAAGTAAGCAGGCGGGTAAAAGCGGAGCGCAGCCCACTGTGCAGGTCGCCGGGCCGCGGAGGCGAGGGAGCCGGATGATCGTCGGCCTCGACGCGGTGTTACGCATAGTCGGCGAGGAGAGGTATAATCAACCTCAGGGACCGCACCGGGAGGCGTCCCCCTCTTCCGGAGGGCCGCCATGAAGCCGCCGATTACCGAGCGTCCCGACGATTCCTGGCTCGACGCTCAGCACTTCGAGAACCGCCGCAACTTCCCGCCGGAGGAGCTGGATAAGTACGCCGGCCAATACGTCGCGTGGAGCTGGGAGGGCAGCCGCATCCTCGGCCGCTTCCCGATCCCCGTCCGATCTGCTATCGTGACCCCATCGCCCGCAGCGCCTGGACCCCCGGCCACGAGACCGCTTTCATGACCGATCCGTATGCTCCGTGCCCCTGCGGCAGCGGCAAGAAGTTCAAGTGGTGCTGTCAGCCCATCTACGCCAACATCAACCGCGCCTTCGAGCAGGACGCCCAGGGACAGCACGACGCCGCCCTGCGCATCATGGATCAGGTGACGGCCGAACATGGCGGCAACCCCGAAGCCTGGGGACAAAAGGCCAAGCTCCTCTACGGCCACGGCAAAGTCGAACAGGCCGAAGAGGCCCTCGAAAAAGCCTTCGCCATCAATCGCAATTACCCCTACGGCCTGCTCCTCAAGGCCGCCTTCCGCTTTCAGGAGGGCGAGGTCCCCGGCGCCCTGCTGCTGGCCCGCCGCGCCGCCGACGCCTACGACGCCGAGGCCCGCGATTACCTGGCCGAAGCCTATTCGCTCATTTATGAATGCGAAATGAAGCTCAATCGGCCGGTCGCCGCCCGCGCCGCTCTCAAGATCGTGCTGCACCTCCAGCCGGCCGCCGAAGAGGTGCGCAACGCCTTCGACCAGACCTTCGGCGAGAAATCGCGTCTGCCGGCCGCTGCCCGTCATGAATACACGTTGATGCGACCCGCGACGACATCGGCGGGGGTGAACCCCGCCGCTCGCCGGGCTGCGTGGGACCGCGCCTCTCGGCCGGCCAATCGCCTCGCCTCAGTGAACTGGTCCGCGCCTTCGACGAGCTGACGAAGGAGGACGCCGCCGACGGCGCCGCCTGGTTCAACCTCGGCCTGTCCCGCGCCTGGCTCGGCGACAACGCCGGAGCGCTCGACGCCCTGAACCACGCCATCGAACTGGAATCGGACGAGGCGAAGGCGGCGACGACCGCGACGCTGACCGAGGTGCTGCGCTGCGGCCAGGGCATGGAGGAGTCCTGCGACTACCACGAATACGCCTTCGCCTTCCAGTTCCGCGAACCGCAGGCGATCGTCGGCCTGGTGCAGGAGTGGCAGCAGGCCGGCCGGCTGTTGATGCCGCAGCAGCAGCAGGAGGGCGTGCTGTTCGCCATGCTTCTGGAGCTGAGCAGCGTTGGCGTCATCACGGTGGGCCGACCGGCGGCCGACGTCGGCCGGCTGGCGGCCTACCTGCTGATCGCCGGGCCGCTGTTCCGCATGTGGGGGCCGGACAAGGAGGCGGTCGGCCGGGTGCGCGAGGAGGTCCGCTCGCGGCTGGGCCTGGCCATCGGCGAGGCCCCGGAAGTCCCCGGCCCGATCCAGTTTCATGACGTCATCACCGAGGCGCTGGTCTTCCCGACGAAACTGCGCGACGCCGGCGCCACGGCCAAGGTCGTCGAGCACGCCCAGCGCTACTACGAGGAGACGTGGATTCACCAGCCGCGCCGGTCGCTGGCCGGCACGGTGCCGATCGACGCGGGCGGCCATACGAACCTGCGGAAGAAGCTGCGCGGCGTCGTGAAGTTCATCCAGGACTGCGCCACGGGCAGCCTGATGGTCGGCTACGATTTCGATCGGCTGCGTCGCAAACTCGGCCTGGCGGCGAGCGGGGGGCGTCAGCCCCCTGATGAGGCGATGAATCAGGGGGCTGACGCCCCCCGCTCGCCGGCCACGGACATCGGCGCGATGAGCGCCGCCGAGCTGGCCGGTCTGAAGGCGGAGTCACTGAACGACGAGCAGCTGGAACAGGCGTTTCAGGCGGCCGTGAAGCTCGACGCCGAGGATCTGGCGGCGGCGTTCGCGCTGGCCCTGACCACTCGACCGCCGCGGCCGGAGCGGACGGATCGGTATCCGTGGTACTCGTTCCTGACGCAGCACGCGCTGAAGAACGGCCAGCTGGACGCGGCGCTGGACCACGTCAACGAAGGCGAGCGGGTGGACTGCGATCGGAACGAGGGCCGTCGCCGCAACGACTACGAGCTGCGCCGGGGACAGGTCCACGTGAAGCGCGGCGAGGCCGACGCGGCGGCGGACGTGTACCAGCGTTTGATCGAGCGGGCGCCCGACGAACTGAAGTATCGCGGCAGCGCGGCGGAGGCGATGCTGTCGCTAAAGCAGGCGGCGCGGGCGCTGAAGTTCGCCGAGGACGGCCTCGCCGTGGCCCGACAGCGCGGCGACCGGGACACGGAGCATTACCTGCAAGAGTTGGCGGGGGCGGCGAAGAGGCAGATGGGGTGAATCGCTGCGATAGCCGAGAGCGTCTTGCGGCCCTGCATGGCACGACTGGAAAGGGTGTTCGTCATGGACCCACTGCTTGCCCGAATCACCATCGACCCGAATATCTGCCACGGCAAGCCGTGTATCCGTGGACTCCGCTACCCTGTCGAGATGCTGCTCGAGTTGCTCAGCGCCGGGATGACGACCGACGAGATCCTCGCCGACTACGAGGATCTCGAGCGGGATGATTTGCTCGCCGCGCTCGCCTTCGCCGCACGGCTGGCCCGGACGCACCGGCTCCAGTCGGTGGGACCATGAGGTTCCTCGTGGACGCCCAGTTGCCACGGCGACTGGCTGGGTGGCTGAATGCCGCTGGATGCGATACGGTTCATACTTTGGACATGCCGGATGGGAACCGGACGACCGACCAGCAGGTCATTAAGTTGGCCGATCAAGAGCAGCGGGTCGTGATAACCAAGGACGCGGATTTCGTCGATTCCCACGTCCTTCACGCCCAGCCGGGGAAGTTGCTGTTGGTCTCGACGGGCAACATCAGTAACCGGGATCTGGAGGCGCTGATGGCGCCCCTGATTCCAGCCATCATCCGCGAGTTGCAGGCACATTCGTTTGTCGAGCTTGGGCGGGCGGGGATTGTGGTTCGCGGGTAAGAAACGCGGTTGGCGAAGAGACGCTCTCCTTTCGATGATTGCATCGCCCAGGCAAGCCGTTTACACTGCATCCATCGCCTCCCCGCCTGAACAGGATGCGCCGCCTCCATGACTCCCGCCTTGCTGTCCGCCTTTCTCGTTCTCGGCGCCGCCGACCCCGCCCCGTCGTTCGAGACGCAGGTCGCGCCGCTGTTGCAGTCGCACTGCCTCAAGTGCCACAACCCCGTCAAGCTGCGCGGCGGACTCGACCTGACCACGCGCACCGGGATGCTCAAGGGCGGCGAGGCCGGCGCCGTGGTCGTGCCCGGCAAGTCGGCCGACAGCCTGCTCTACGCCAAGGTGCATGACGGCAAAATGCCGCCAGGACGGGCCGCTCGCCGCAGGCCGAGGTCGAGCTGCTGCGCCGCTGGATCGACGCCGGTGCGCCGTGGCCGGACGCCCTGGCCCTGAAACCGCCGGCCGAGAAGGGCCGGGCCGGCCCCGATTGGTGGTCGCTGCAACCGATTCGCCGACCGGGCCATACCGGATGTCAAGGGTCGGGATTGGGTGCGCAATCCGATCGACGCGTTCATCCTGGCCGGGCTGGAGGCGAAGGGTCTGGCGCCCGCGCCGGAGGCCGACCGGCGGACCTACATCCGCCGCGTCACGTTCGACCTGATCGGTCTGCCGCCGACGCCGGAGGAGATCGACGCCTTCCTCAAGGACGACGTCGCCGAACGCCTATGAGAAGCTGGTGGACCGGCTGCTGGCTCGACCGGAGTACGGCGAGCGCTGGGGCCGACACTGGCTGGACGTGGCCCGCTTCGCCGAGAGCCACGGCTACGAGATGAACACGCTGCGGCCCAACGCCTGGCCGTACCGCGATTACGTCATCCAGGCGTTCAACGAGGATCGTTCCTTATCCGCAATTCGTCCGCGAGCAGCTGGCCGGCGACGTGGTCGGCAAGGGCGACCTACTCACCGAGGCGGCGACCGGCTTCCTGGTCGGCGGCCCGCACGACCTGGTCGGCAACGCCATCCCGGAGGCCCGGCTCCAGCAGCGCATGGACGACATGGCGGACATGGTTTCCCTCACCGGCACGACGTTTCTCGGCCTGACGGTCGGCTGCGCCCGCTGCCACGATCACAAGTTCGATCCGATCACGCAGAAGGATTTCTACGGGCTTCAGGCCGTGTTCGCCGGCGTCGAGCACGGCGAGCGGCCGGTGCGGCCCGCCGACTCCGCGAGCCGCCGCCGGGAGGCCGAGTCGCTCCGCGGCGACCTCGCCCGGCTCGACGCACAGATCGACGAACAGGAACCGCTGGCGGCGGACGCCGGCGCCGCGCCGAAACGGCCGCCCGTTCAGCCGCGCCGCAACGTGGAGCGGTTCCACCCAATCGAGGCCCGTTTCGTGCGCTTCACCATCGCGGCGACCGTGGACGGGACGGAGCCGTGCATCGACGAGCTGGAGGTGTACGGCCCCGACGCACCGGCGGACAACCTGGCCCTGGCCAGCCGCGGCGGCAAGGCGTCGGCGTCGTCGGTCTACCCGAACAACCCGTTCCACACGATCGACCACCTCATCGACGGCCGCGTCGGCAACAGCTGGAGCTGGATTTCCAACGAGCGCGGCAAGGGATGGGCCGAGGTGGAATTGCCGAAGGCCGTAACGATCGACCGCATCGTCTGGGGCCGCGACCGGGAGCAAAAGTACGCCGACCGCCTCGCCAGCGACTACCGCGTCGAGGTCTCGACCGACGGCGACAAGTGGACGACCGTGGCCGGTTCGTGGGATCGCCTGCCGTTCGGCACGGCGCCGCCCGCGCTGACGGACGAGCTGGCCAAATGGCTCGATCAGCGGAAGCAGATCGAGGAACGGCTCGCGTCTCTGGAAAAGAGCGCGATGATCTACGCCGGGACGTTCCACAAGCCGGATCCGACGTATCGTGCTGAAGCGCGGCGACCCGACGCAGAAGATGGAGGAGGTGGGGCCGTCGGGAGTGCGTGCCGTGACGCCCCCGTTTGAACTGAAACCGGATGCACCGGAGCCGGAAAGGCGGTTGGCCCTGGCCGACTGGATCGCCAGCCCGGAGAATCCGCTGCCGGCCCGCGTGATGGTCAACCGCGTCTGGCACTGGCACTTCGGCCAGGGCATCGTGCGGACGCCGAGCGACTTCGGCTTCAACGGCGATCGGCCGTCGCACCCGGAATTGCTCGACTGGCTGGCGGCGGAGTATCAGTCGGGCGGCTGGAAACTGAAGCCGCTGCACCGGCTGATCGTGCTGTCGGCAGCCTACCGTCAGTCCACGCGCTTCGACGACGAAGGCCGCGGCGGCGGACGCCGACGACCGGCTGCTGTGGCGGCGCCGGCCGCAGCGGCTGGAGGCGGAGGAGGTGCGCGACGCGGTGCTGGCGACGAGCGGCGCCCTCAATCCGAAGCGCGGCGGTCCCGGATATCACCTGTGGGAATACTCCGGCTATGTGATCGTGTTCACGCCGAAGAAGACGCTGGGGCCGGAGGAGTTCCGGCGGATGGTCTACCAGTTCAAGCCGCGATTGCAGCAGGACCGGACGTTCGGCGTGTTCGACTGCCCCGACGCGACGACGGCGGCGCCGCGACGGCCCACGTCCACCACGCCGCTCCAGGCGCTGAACCTGCTGAACGATCCCTTCATGCTCGACCAGGCGGAGCGGTTCGCCGCCCGGCTGCGCAAGGAGGCGGGCGACGCCGCGCCGGATCAGGTGCGGCGGGCGTTCCGGCTGGCGTTGGGCCGCGACCCGTCGGCGGAGGAAGCGGCGGCCGCCGAGAAGCTGGTGCGGGCGGACGGCCTGGCGGCGTTCTGCCGGGCGCTGTTCAACGCGAATGAATTCGTCTTCGTGGATTGACGGCGGCGCGGCTGGTAAAGGATAGCGAAATCCGGGAGGGGCTGGGATGTCGGGTGCCATGCTTTCGCGGCCCACGAGGCGCGTGCCGTCTCCGTAGCCGTGCGAGCCGCGAAAGCATGATGGCGTCCCCGACCGCATCATGCTTTCGCGGCCCGCACATCACGGAAGGAAGGGTAGGCTCCCGACCGGCCGCGAAAGCATGGCACCCTGACCGCATCCGTCTGGGTCGAAACCACTGCCCATTTTCATCCGCACCCGATTGACGTCGGCGGTCGCGGCCCTGACAGGTGCGTCCGCGGCACAATTCTTGCAAGCAACCATCCTATCGGTCCTGTGTGCCTTCATGACTGCTGTGCGTGCAAGGCGTCGAGGCGGGCCTTGCGGGAAGGAACGGTTGGTTTCGATTTTCCTACCAGGATAGGTGCTCGACGCGCGGTTGGCTGGGCCGTCCGGGGCGTTGGCGCGACTGCCGGCGCAATAACCCTTTTCGCCCTACCTCGGACAGCCGATATGTTTGATCGTTTCACGCCGTCCCCCGGCGCTCCGTTGCAACTCGTATTCGGGGCCGACGACTTCGGCCGATCCTCCGAGATCAATGGCGCCGTCGAGCGGGCCTACCGCGGCGGCCTGCTCACCAGCGTCAGCCTCATGGTCACCGGCGACGCCTTCCCGGAGGCGGTCGCCCTGGCCCACCGCCTGACCGGCCTGGCCGTCGGCCTCCACATCGTCTTGGCCGACGGCCGGGCGGCGCTGCCTCCTACCGATATCCCTCATCTGGTCGATGCCGAAGGCCAGTTTCCCCGCGACCCCGTCTGCGCCGGCTTTCGCTATGCACTGCTCGGCCGCCGTGGGCGGAAGGAACTCCGTCGGGAGCTGGCCGCCCAGTTCGAGCGCTTCGCCTCCACCGGCCTGCCGCTTTCCCACGTAGACGGCCACTGCCATCTGCACGTCCATCCGGCGGTGTTCCCGGAAATCGTGCCGCTGGCGAAGCGGTACGGCGCCCGTGGGTTCCGCCTGCCCAAAGATCGATTCCGTCTCGCGGCCCGGCACGCCCCGCGCCGCGCCTGGGCGCAGGCGGCCGGGGCGATGGTCCTGGCGCTGCTGGCCCGTCCCTTCGCCCGCCGCCTTCGCCGTGAGGGTCTCGCCGTCCCGTCGCGGACTTATGGATTCTTCGAGAGCGGCGATATGGGCGAGGACTACGTGGTGGACGTTCTCCAGGAGCTGCGCGAGCCGGACGCCGAGGTCTACTTCCACCCCACGCTTGGCCGGCGCCTCAACCCGCTGGGGCCGAACCCCGGCGACCTGGCTACGCTCCTCAGTCCCAGAGTGCGCTCCGTGATCGAGCGCCGCGGACTGATCCTGACCAATCACCTGGCCGCGGGGAGGCGCCGATGACAGCGATCCTTGCGGCCATGCTGCTCCTGGCGACCGTTTTGAGCCTCGCCTACTGGGCTTCCGTCTGGTGGGCCGTGCGCCGCTTCTTCCGCGCGTCCGGCGCCGCGATGGCCGCGGCCTTGCCGTCGGTCTCCGTCCTCAAGCCGGTCAAGGGACTGGACGCCGACGCCTGCGACAACTTCGCCAGCTTCTGCCGTCAGGATTACCCCGATTACGAGATCCTCTTTGGCGTGGCTGACCCGGCCGATCCGATCGTCGAGGTGGTCGAGCGTCTGCGGAGCGATTTCCCGCAACGGAAGATCCGCCTCGTCCACGTTCCCCCCGGCGCCGGGAACCCGAAGAGCGCCAGCCTGCACGAGTTGGCGGCGCAGGCCTCCGGCGCGGTGCTGGTGATGAGCGACGGCGACGTCCGCGTGGCGCCGGACTACCTGCGCCGGGTGACCGCTCCGCTGGCGGACCCGCGCGTCGGCGCCGTCACGTGTCCGTACGCCAGCCGGCCGGCCGAGTCGCTGCCTTCGCTGATGGAGTCCCTGTACCTGGACGGATCGTTTCTGCCCTCGGCGATCTTCGCCCACGAGACGCTGGGCGTGCTGGTCGGCCTGGGAGCGACCATCGCGGTGCGACGATCCGACCTGACGCGTGCGGGCGGTTACGCCGCCATCGCCGACTACCTGAGCGACGACTATCAGGTCGTGGCCCGAATCGCTCGGCTGGGGCTTCGCGTCGAGCTGTCGCGCTGCGTCGTGACGCACGTCCTCGGCGACATGGACTTTCGGCGGCAGTGGGACCAGGAGGTGCGCTGGGCCATGGGCGTCCGATCGTGCTGCCCGTGGGGTTACGCCGGGCTGCTGCTGACGTACACGACGCCGCTGGCCCTCGCGCTTGCGGCGGCGCTGTCGTTTTCCGCCGTCGGGCTGGCGCTGCTGGCGACGGCGGTCATCGTCCGCCTGGCGTTGGCACGGGGGATGCAAGATTACCTGTGCGGTTGCAGCGGATGGCGTTCCTTGGCCTGGCGTCCCGTTCGCGAGTGTCTGAGCTTGGGGGTTTGGGCCGTGGGACTGTACGGCCGGCGGATCAGCTGGCGAGGGCAGGAGTTCGTTCTTCGATCCGACGGCCGACTGGAACCAACATCGTGAACAACCGGCGAGAGCGGGGGCGTCATGTTGTCATTTGTGATTGCCTGCGCCTGGGCGGGGGGAGTGGCCTGGCTGCTCTGCCGGGCCGTGCGCCAGTTCCGCCGTTACCGATCGCTGCAACCGGCGCCGCGAGACGGTGAAAGCCTACCGGGATTATCGGTGATCGTGCCGGCCCGAAACGAGGCCGGGCGCATCGAGCGGTGTCTCCGGGGCCTTCTCGCTCAGGATTATCCTGGGCCTCTCCAAATCCTCGTGGTGGACGACAATTCCACGGACGGCACGGCGGAGCGGGTCGAGCAGATCGCCGCACAGGATGCGCGGGTCCGGCTGCTGCGCGGCCGGCCGCTGCCGCCGGGATGGGCGGGCAAGCCGCACGCCTGCTGGCAAGGCGCCGCCGAGGCCGAGGCCGACTGGCTCTGTTTTCTCGACGCCGACACGGCGCCGCAACCAGCCTTGCTGCGCACCGCCGTTCGGACGGCTCAATCGGAGAAAATCGATCTGCTGTCGCTGGAACCGTTTCAGGAGCTGGGCAGCGTCGCGGAGCGGCTCGTGATCCCTACGGGCATGTTCCTGATCGCGTTCACCCAGGATCCGAGCCGCGTCAATGACCCGGAGAGCCAGGAGGCCACGGCCAACGGCCAGTTTCTGCTGTTCCGCCGCGAGGCCTACGAGGCGGTGGGCGGCTTCGCGGCGGTGCGCGACGCGATCTGTGAAGACAAGGCACTGGCTCAGGCTGTCAAGCGGGCGGGCTTTCGGCTGGCCCTGCTGGGTGCGGAGGAGTTGATCCACGTGCGGATGTATACCGGGCTGCGGTCGCTCCTGGAAGGGCTGGCGAAAAACGTCGTGGACATGGCCGGCGGCGTTCCGGGGACGCTGGCCGCGGCCGTCCTGGCCCTGGTTCTCGGCTGGGCGCCGATCGTGGCCCCGCTCTGGACGGCCGCGAGTTGGAGGGCGGGAACGGCCAATCTCGCGGCGCCGATCGTCGCCCTGATCGGATCACTGGCCCTGCTGGGGACGCACCTGGCCGGCGCGCGGCACTTCCGCATTCCCTTCGGCTACGGCTTCCTCTTCCCCCTGGGTTACACCCTGGCGGCCGTCGTCGCGCTCTACGCCGTGCTGCGCCACGTTCGCGGCGCCGTGGTCTGGAAAGGGCGCGTCTACTCGCCGGCGAAGTGAGGGGGAGGCTCGGATGTCCCTGCCCAACGGCAAACCCCGCGCCGGAGCGGCGGTCCTGACGGCGGCCGCCCTCCTTCTGATCGCTTACGCGCTCCGTTACATCCTTATTCCGTTCGTCGTCGCCGCGGCCCTGGCGTTCGTCGCTCTCCCGGCGGTTCGCTGGCTGGAACGGCGCCTGCGCTTCCCGCACGCGCTGGCCGTCGTGGCAGTGTTCACCCCGTCCACGGCGGCCTATGCGGCCCTGGCGTACTGGATCGGCGCCGAGGTGGTCCGGCAGGTGGGAGAGATGGCCGCCGGCGCCCCGCGGCTGCTCGGACAGACGTTCCGCATCGTGCTGGGCGGCGGCCAGGGCGACCTGTTCGGTTGGCATGTCCAGGCCGACGAGCTGGCTCGCCAGGTCTGCGAGCGACTGGGCGCGAGTCTGACGCCGGCCGATACGGTCGTCCTGGTCGGGACGGTGTTCGGCGTACTGATGGGCGGCGTCCTGACGATCGTGTTGTACTTTTTCTTCCTCTACGGCGCCGAACGGCTGCTGCGTGGGGCGTTGTGGCTGGTTCCACCCGGCCGGCGCGATCAGGTCCATGCGCTGGCCCGGCGCGTCCACCCCGTGCTGTGGCGATACGTCGCCGGGACAGGAATCGTGGTGCTGTTCACCTCGGCGGCGTCCTGGGTAGTGCTGGCGCTGGTCCTGCGCATCCCTCATGCGGCCCTGCTAGCATTGGCCACGGGCCTGCTGGAACTGGTTCCCATGATCGGCCCCGTCGCGTCGGCGGCCCTGGTGAGCGGGGCGGCGGTCGCTCAGGGCGGGGTCTGGCTGCTGCTCGCCTTCCTCGTCTTTTACATCATCCTGCGACTGGTGATTGACCAGGTCGTCGGGCCGCTGATCCTTGGCCGGGCCGTGCGCCTCAGTCCGGTGGTGATCCTGTTCGCCTTCCTCGCGGGCGGGACGCTGTACGGCCCGTTAGGAGTGTTACTGGCTGTCCCGGCCGCCGCCACGCTAAAGATCGTCCTGGCGGCGTATTACGACGAGCCGGAGGCCAAACGTCCGCCGCTATAACCCGATCCGTCGCCGGGCGGGACCTCGATCGCACGCCCCGACTTCTGGAGGACGTCCTCGATGTAGACCCGCTGGACGAGGACCATCACCGCGACCAGCAACGGGGCGGCCAGCACCAGGCCGACTGAGCCAGCCAGCAGGCCCATCAGCACCTGGGCGATGAGGAGCAGGGCCGGCGGCACTTCCGAGATGCGCATCTGGACGAGCGGCGTGACTACGTAGCCGTCGAAGCAGCCGATAGCGGTATAAACCCCTACAGCGTAGACCGCCATCATGGGGCTGACCGTCAGGGCGACCAGCGTCGTCGGGATGGCGGCGATAATCGGCCCGAAGGTCGGAACGAAGTCGAGCAACCCGGTGAGCAGCCCGAGCGTCGCCGCCAGCGGCACGCCCAGCAGCCACAGGCCGATTCCCGTGGCGGTCCCGATCACGACCATGGAGATGAACCGGCCTAGCAGCCACCGACCCATCCAGTGGCCCATGTCATCCAGGATCTGACGGCCGCGGGAGCGCCGGGCCTCCGGGAGCAGGCGCAGGGCGCCTTCCCGGTAGAGCTGTGGGTTGACGGCCAGGAACAGACCGACGAATAGGACCACGACCAAATCGACCACGAAGTTCACGGAAGTCCAGAGCAGACTAGCGACGCCCGCGTGGCCGCTGCCGTCGTTTGCCAGCTGTTCCGGTCCCACGTTTTTCGCCTGATCGACCAGGCGCTTGCCCCATTCGTACTTGTTCAGAGTGTCCTCGTATTCGTTCACCGCTTTCGAGAAGTCGGCCTCGATCTGGTCGGACTGGCGGGCGACTCCTGGCGCGATGAGCCATCCCGCCAGCGAGAGCAGTCCCAGCAGCACGACGACGACCACGGCCAGGGACCAGCCGCCGGGGAGGCGCGTCCAGGCGGTCAGCAGATCGGCCAGGCCGCGCAGCAGGACCGCAATCAGGACGCCGGCAAAGGCCAGCAGAACGATGTGGACGGCGTAGCCGATCAGGAGCATCAGCACGGCGACGGCGGCGACGACGGCCGTGACAGTCAGGGCGCGGCGGGCGAGCACGCCGTAGCTCGTGTCGATCCGCACCGGCTGGCTGCGGTTCACCGCGTCGTCTCGGACGGGTTGCTCTTGCATATCGCCTTCCCCGCATCAAGGACGTGTCGTCAGAAGGGGAGGGCAACATTCGTGCCGGCGGTGGGGAAAGGCTGCTGTCCGTTCAGGAGCGAGTCGATTCAAGCGCCTGCCGCCCGGCGAAGCGTCCGGCGCTGCCCATCTCTTCTTCGATGCGAAGCAGCTGATTGTACTTGGCCAGCCGTTCACTGCGGGCCACGGAACCGATCTTGATCTGCCCCGCGCCGGTCGCCACGGCCAGGTCGGCGAGGAAGGCGTCCTCCGTCTCGCCGCTGCGGGCCGAGATCACGGCCCGGTAGCCGGACTCCCGCGCCAGCCGCGCCACTTCCAGCGTCTCCGTCAGCGTGCCGATCTGGTTCACCTTCACCAGCACCGCGTTGGCGACGCCTTCCTCGATGCCGCGCTTCAGCCGGGCGGGATGAGTGGCGAATAGGTCGTCGCCGATCAGCTGCACCCGGCCGCCCAGCGCGGCCGTCAACTTCCGCCAACCGTCCCAGTCGTCCTCGGCCAGTCCGTCTTCGATACTGAGGATCGGATATGTCGCTGCCCAGCGCGTCAGCCTGGCCGTCATCTCGTCGGCGGTCAGCGACGCGCCGCCTTCCTCACGCAGGTGGTAACGGCCGTCGCGGTGGAAATGCGTGCTGGCCACGTCGAGGGCGACGGCCGCGTCCCGACCCGCCGCCAAGCCGGCGTCCGCGACCGCTTCCAGGATCATTTCGATGGCCTGCTCGTTGCTGTGCAGCCGCGGGCCGAAGCCGCCCTCGTCGCCGACCAGCACGCCCTCGAAGCCGTGGCGCGTCAGGACGCTGCTCAAGGCGCGGTAAACGGCGACGGTCATTTCCAGCGCTTCGGAATAGCTGCGGGCGCCGATCGGCAGCAGCAGGAAGTCCTGGAAGTCGAGGTTGCCGCCCGCGTGGAGACCGCCGCTGATGAGGTTGACCATCGGCAACGGCAGACACGCCCGGTCTTCGGAGTCCAGATAGCGCCAAAGGGGCAGGCCCTTCGATGCGGCGGCGGCCCGGGCGGCGGCCAACGAGACGCCGAGGACGGCGTTGGCGCCGACGCGCGACTTGTTCGGCGTGCCGTCGATCTCGCACAGGACGCGGTCGATGCGCGCCTGATCGGTCGCATCCATGCCGATCAGTCGCGGAGTCAACAGATCGTGGACATTGGCGACCGCTTTACGGACGCCCTTGCCGCCGTAGCGGGCCGGGTCGCCGTCGCGCAGCTCGACGGCCTCATGGCGGCCGGTGCTGGCGCCGGACGGCACGATGGCCCGGCCGAAGGCGCCGTCGCGGCACATCACTTCCACCTCGACCGTCGGCCGGCCGCGGCTGTCGAGCACTTCGCGGGCGTGGATGCCAACGATAGTTGCGCTCATGCCGAAATCTCCGCGTCCGCCCGAACCAGCGCCTCCTCCCACCCGGCGGGGCGCTCCCGCAGCAGGGCGCGGCCCAGTCGGCGCACCGCCTCGCGCTTCGGCTCCTCCGGCAAATACTCGACCGGGCTGGTCCCATCGATCCGCGCCAGCAGACACGCGCCGCAATGGCCGACGCCGCGCCATTCCAGCTCCGACCGCGGGGCGAACGTCGCCGCGGCGGCGTAGCCGCGCCAGAAGGCCCGCGTCAGGTCGAAATAGCATCGCCGCTCGGCCGGTCGCCGCGCCGCCTTGAGCAGTAGGTGACTCAGGAAGAAGCCGAGGTCCATCGCCGGATCGCCCTGATGGGCCGTCTCGTAATCGACCAGGGTGAAGCCGTGTTCATGCGTGAGAATGTTCTTGGGGCTGTAATCGCCGTGGCAGAGGGCCTCGCGCGATGTCAGCAGGCCGTCGATGAGCGGGGCGACGGCGGCCGCGACTTCCGGCCGGCGTTCCTGGATGCGGCGGTAGAACGGATCGACGCGCAGCTGCACGAAGACGGCCCGATCGCGGAAGCCGTCGATGAGCGACGGATCGCGGGCCGTGGCGTCGTGCATCCGGCCGAGGACGGCGCCGACGCGCTCGCCAATGGCGAGGTCGATGTCTCCAGCCAGCAGCGATTCCTTCCACGGCATGGCGCCGTCCGGGGCGCTGGACATGGCGAAGACATACTCGTCGCGGTCGCTGAAAAGGACTTCGGGGACCGTTTGCGTCGGCAATAGCGGGTGCAGCATCCGCATCACGTCCTGTTCGCGATAGACGCGATCGAGGTCGCTGAACCAGGCGTCGCGGGTGCGGAGCTGCGGCCGCGACTGCTTCAGCACGAAGACGCGCTGCGGCGTGCGGACGCGGAGGACGGCGTTGGACACGCCGCCGCCGAGCGGTTCGACCACCACAGGGCCGGGGCCGATCCAGCCCTTGCGGCGCAGATAGTCGTCGGCGTTGGCGGCGGTCAGTTCGAGCATGGCGCTCAGGGGTCGAAGGTGATGCGGGGGGACGTGGGGTTTGGGTTCGGTTGGTTGGGCTGCGGCGGCGGGGCCAGGCGGAGAAGGCGCGGCTCGGAGGTCCAGGGGGCTTTGTCCGGGCCGGCGATCCCTTTGATCGTCACTTGCCAGAGGCCAGGCTTCAAATCCGCCATTGAGAAAGTGAACATCGCGCAATGCTCAGCGTTTGAGCCGCCGGGTCCCTGGCATTCCAGTGGACGTTCCACTTTTTCCACCCTCTTCCGTTTATCGTCTAACCGCTCCAGAATGAGCGTCGCGGTGTCGTTGATGTCA
Organism: uncultured Planctomycetaceae bacterium; assembly: GCA_963771935.1. Taxonomy (GTDB): domain Bacteria; phylum Planctomycetota; class Planctomycetia; order Gemmatales; family Gemmataceae; genus UBA4732. Next base: position 519,943 of record CAVYVK010000004.1, read on the forward strand.
TCTCTGACCAGGGACGTCCTCAGCTGATCCCACAGTGGAACCATCAACCAACCATAAGCTTCCGTTCCTTCACGGCATCCGGGGTTAGAAAGCACGGCGGCCACGCCGTGCTTGTTGCCGGTCAACTCGTTCCAGCGTTCGGGGCCGGCGATGAGGGCGACCGCCTCGGCAAGGGCGTCGCGAGCCTCGCCAGGGGGCTGCTCCCGATACGCCGCCGTCAGGGCCGGCAGGGCGCGCTGCGTGCGGAGCGATTCGAGAGCAGTAGCCTCCGGCGCGCTGGCTTCCAGAAGCGCATGGGCGGCCGCCGTCTGCATCTGCGGCTCTGCGCTTTTGAGCAGCGGCCCGAGGGCGTCGATCAAAGCCGTCTGCTCCTTGGCATTCAGCGCTTCAGCCGCAGGCGTATCGCCCGTAGCTTCCGAATCCTCTCCCCACGCCCAAAGTGTTGTCCGCAGGCCCAAGAGCTGCACGGCTCGGATTCGATTGCCATACAGGGCTCCGTCGTCCCGCGCGACCGCCAACAACAATTCGCGCCCCGAGCGCGTCCCGAAGGCGGGCGATGACCAGATAGCGCCCGGGATGTATCCCTGATTTAGCTCGGCGTAAAGCTTGACCGCCGCCCAGCAATCCTGGGGAATACGACTTTGCCAAATCCCGGCGAACACGCCCTGCTCCAGCGAGCCCCAGCCGTAGGAAGGCTCCTCGTCGTCGTATAGGTAAAGCCCGGCGCCGAATTCCTGCCGATGCCGCTCAATCCAATCCAGCAACGCCGCGTTGCGGCGGCGTGGGTTCTGGATCGCGGTGAGAGACCGGACATGGCGTACTTCGGCCGCATCCGAGGCGGCTTTGCGAAGCAGATCATCCCACGAAATGCCGTTGCGATACTGCTTCAAGCTGCAAGTCTCGTGCGAGGGGTCTCGGCTCGTGTAGTACACACTGCCATCCACCGTCTTCATTCGCATCCCCGATGGCGTGAGCGGGAAGCAGGGAATCGGTGCCGCGTCCTTCTTCGGCCGCTTCAGAAAGAGCAGCACCTCGGAAGGCTTCGCGGGCTTGGCCGGCGCGCCTTCGACCGCTGGCAAGGTCAGGTGATATTCTTCGTAGGCGGTGGCGACAATCTCGAACTGGTCTCCTTCTTTCAGGGCTGTACCTAGGAGTACGCGGATCGCCTTGAACCGTTTGGGAACACCTGAATCAACTCGTCCGTGTGGATCAGCCGGCGCGGCCAGCACAACGGTTTCCGACTGGACGATCAGCTCGCGCATCGGAGAAGGCGACTGCGCCTGTGCGGTGAAAGAAACCGAAAGGCCCAAGAACGGGGCCGCGATCATCAGAGCGCGGTTCACGGGAGCGGTCCTCGGTCCAGCCAGCCCGAAGCGCGAGCGAGGGATTCGGTGCAACCCCTCGCTCGCGCTTCGGGCTGGTAGAGTTGTATCCGATCACTTCCGATCATCATACCCCTTCGGATGGCCGCGATGCCAGTTCCACGCCGTTTCGATGATCGACTTGACGTCCGTGTAGCGCGGTTTCCATCCCAGCTCGCGCTGCACCTTTTCCGACGCCGCCACCAGCGCCGGTGGGTCGCCGGGCCGGCGCGGCCCCTCCTTCAACGGGACTTTCTTGCCCGTCACCTCCTCCGCGGCCCGGATCACCTCGCGCACGCTGTAACCGCGGCCGGTCCCCAGGTTGTAGAGCAGCTGCTTTCGCGGAGCCAGCGCCTCCAGCGCCAGCAGGTGGGCCTCGGCCAGGTCATCGACGTGGATGTAGTCGCGAATGCACGTCCCGTCCGGCGTCGGATAGTCCGTTCCGAAGACCTCCACGGCCGGCCGCTGGCCCATCACGGCTTGCAGCACGATCGGGATCAGGTGCGTTTCCGGATCGTGATCCTCGCCGATACGGCCGTCCGGGGCGGCGCCGGCCGCGTTGAAGTAGCGCAGGGCCGCGTAGCCCCAGTCATAGGCTTGGGCATAGTCGGCCAGGGCGTGCTCCACCGCCAACTTGGTGTTGCCGTAGGGATTGATCGGCTTCTGCTTCTCGTCCTCCGTGATAGGAACTTTGTCCGGCACACCGTAGGTGGCGCAGGTGCTGGAAAAGACGAAGCGGCCGATGCGGTGCCGCCGCAGCGCGTCCAGCAGGTGTAGAGTGTTGATGAGGTTGTTCTGGTAATACTTGGCCGGCTGCGTCACCGACTCGCCGACGAACGCGAAGGCGGCGAAGTGGACGACGGCCTCGATGCGCTGCATCACCAAAACGTGGTCGAGACGCTGCGCCTCCGACAGGTCCGCGACGACCAGCCGATCGGCCGGCACGGCGGCGCGGTGGCCCATCGACAGGTTGTCATAGACCCATACGTCGTGGCCGCGCGCCAGGAAGAGTTTCACGGCATGGCTGCCGATATAGCCCGCGCCGCCGGTCACTAGGATGCGCATGAACCGTCCTCCGCGTGTCGGGTCCGTCCTGGAAGTTTATAGACGGCGAGCGGCCGGGCGTAAGCGGGCCGGTATAAAATACCGTCGCCGGCCGGCTCACGCCGGGCCGTTCGCCGGTTCGAGTTGAGGATTGTTCCGATGGCAATGGACGCACAAGGGCCGGCTGTAGGGTCGCGGGTATTCGTAGCCGGCGGGACGATGCTCCTCGGCGCCGCCCTGCTGGAACGGCTGAGCGCGGAGGACGTCCGCATTGTCGGGGCGCCTCCCGGCGAGCCGGACCCCACGGATCGCAGTCAGGTCGAGGCCTTCTTCGCCTCGGAACGGCCCGACTATGTTTTCGTGGCGGCGGGCCAATCGGGCGGCATCGCCGCCAACCAGGAGCGTCCCGCCACGCTGATGCACGATAACCTTTTGACGATCGTGAATATCCTGCAAGCCGCCCACCGTGTCCGCGTTCGCCGGCTGGTCTACCTCGCCAGCTCCTGCTGCTATCCGCGGCTGGCCCCGCAACCGCTCCGCGTCGAGTCGTTAACCTCCGGCCCCCTGGAGCCGACCAACGAGGCGTACGCCACGGCCAAACTGGCCGGCCTGACGCTGTGCCAAGCCCACCGCCAGGAACACGGCGACGACTTCATCGCGGTCCTTCCCGCCAACAGCTTCGGCCCCCAGGACCACTTCGACCCGCACGATTCCCACGTCATCCCCGGCCTCCTCCGGCGGATGCACGACGCCAAGCGCCGCGGCGATCCATCGCTGACGGTCTGGGGGACGGGGCGGGCGCGGCGCGAGTTCGTCTATTCCCGCGACCTGGCGGACGCCTGCCTGTTCGTGATGCGCCGCTACGCGGGGCCGGGGCCGATCAACCTCGGCGGCGGTCCCGACCTGTCGATCGCGGAACTCGCCGGGGCCGTCGCCGAGGTGGTCGGCTATCGCGGCCGGCTGATCTTCGACGCGAGCAAGCCCGACGGGATGCCGCTCAAAGGACTGGACGCCGAACCGCTCCGCCGACTCGGCTGGTCGCCGCCCACGGATTTCCGCACCGCCCTGACCGAGACCTACGAATGGTTCCTGAGCCATCTGGACGGTCCATTCCGCTAGTGGCAGCGTCTCCGCTGGTCGTATAAGTCCTATAGGCCCCATAGGACGTATACGACCAGCGGAGACGCTGCCCAATATCTGGAAAAGAGGTCCCTCATGGTTGTCCTTCTCGCCGCCGTCCTGGCCGCCCCAGGAGGAGTCGTGGACGATTACGTCACGCAGTCCCTCGACGCGCTGCACAAGGGCGACGCCGACAAGGCCCTGGAGCTGGCCGAGAAGGCCGTGGCCGCCGAGCCGGACGCCGCGCAGCCGCTCTACGTCCGCGGCCTGGCGAAGGCGGCCCTGCACCGGCCGACCGACGCCGTCGCCGACTACGATCAAGCCCTCAAAATCGACCCCAAAAAGGTGGAAATCTACGACAGTCGCGGCAGCGAGCAGTTCAAGCTCGGCCGCTTCGCCGAGTCGGTCGCCGACTTCGACCGTTATCTGGAAGCCGTCCCCAAACAGGCGCCGGGCCACTGGCGCCGCGGCATCTCGCTCTACTACGCCGGCTGCTACGACGACGGCCGCAAGCAGTTCGCCGCTTACGAGCAGGTGGACCGCAACGACGTGGAAAACGCCGTCTGGCATTTCCTCTGCGCCGCCCGCGCCGACGGCGTCGCCAAGGCGCGGGAATCGATGCTCAAGATCGGCAAGGACACGCGCGTGCCGATGATGAAGGTCTACGACCTCTACCGCGGAGCGGCGAAACCGGAGGACGTGCTGGCGGCCGCCAGCGACGGCGACGCGACCGAAGCCGAGCGCAGGGAACGGCTGTTCTACGCCCACCTCTACCTCGGCCTATACTTCGACGCCACGGGCGACAAGAAACAGGCGCTGGAACACATAACACTGGCCGCCCACAAGTATTTCATCGACGGCTACATGGGCGACGTGGCCCGCGTTCATGAGAAAGTGCTCCTCAACGACAAGGAGGCGAAGCCGAAATAGCCGGATGTCGCGCCCGCAGTTCCGGGGTCGGAGGAGCCGGAACGGCGGCCTCTGCCGCCCGGAGTTGTAGGGGACGGCCGGAATCCGCAACGGTATAAAGACGGAATGATTTGCCACGCCCTCCCCGTAGGAAGGAAGCGCATGTCCGACCCCTCCATTCAGTCCACCCCCCCGGCCGGCGACCCGGTCGATCCTTCCGTCCAGGTTCCCCCCGCCGTCCCGACCTCGGCCCCGATGGTCGGCGGTCGGTCGGCGCGGTCGGCCCTGTTCATCGTCTTCCTCGTCGTCGTCATCGACCTGCTCGGCTTCGGCATCGTCCTGCCGCTGTTGCCGCGCTACGGCCGCATCTACGTCGGCCAGATCATCGACCCAACGGCGCCGCAGAGCGACTGGCGCGTCGGCGCTGTCGTCGGCGCTCTGATGGCCGTCTTCTCCCTGATGCAGTTCCTCTTCGCCCCCCTGTGGGGCCGCATCTCCGATCGCGTCGGACGGCGGCCCATTCTGCTTATTGGCCTGGTAGGATCGGTGATTTTCTACACGCTGTTTGGTTACGCCACCGACCTTCCACCTACCACGATGGCCGTTCTGGCGCTGGTGCTGCTGTTCGTCTCGCGCGGAGGGGCCGGCGTGGCGGGGGCGACGATCGCCACGGCCCAGGCGGTCGTCGCCGACTGTACGACGCCGGAGAAGCGCAAGCACGGCATGGCCCTGATCGGCATGGCCTTCGGCGTCGGCTTCGCCTTCGGCCCGCTGGTAGCAGCCGCCGCCCTGGCCCTGGAGCCAGACCAGAGTTCCAAGGCGTCGTCGGTTACGTCGCGGCCGGCCTGTCGCTGATTGCGCTGATTCTCGGCCTGATCCTGCTGCCGGAGACGCGCAAATTCAGCGAGGCACCGCCTCTGAAGCGGAAGTGGTTCGACATGCAGGCCACGCGCTTCGCCCTGACCAACCCGGCCGTCGGTCCCGTGGTCCTCACCTTCGCCCTGACCACGATGGGTTTCGGCATGTTCGAGCCGACGCTGGCCCTGCTGAACAAGGACGCCCTGTCCCTGTCCGACCAGCAGAACTCCTACGTCTTCGCCTTCGTCGGCTTCGTCCTGGCGTTCGACCAGGGCGTGCTGTACCGGCGGATGGCGCGGACGCTGAGCGAGACGACGTTCATGGCGATCGGGATGCTGCTGATGGGCCTGGGCGTGTGCAGCCTGGCGGTGGTGAGCTGGCTGGCGGCCGGGCCGTGGAACCCGCCGGCCGCGCATTTCTGGCCGCTGCTCGGCCTGGCGCTGCTCAGCCTGATTCCCTCGGTGACGGGCTTCGCCTTCCTCACGCCGTCGGCCCAGGCGCTGATCTCACGGCGCAGCGACCCCGAGAAGCAGGGCGAGATCCTCGGCGTCAACCAGTCGGCGTCGGCGATGGCCCGCATTCTCGGCCCCGTCCTCGGCGTGACGCTCTACGAGGCCACCGCCACTCACCTATTGCCCTATTTGGTCGGCGGCGGGCTGATGCTGTTGCTGCTGGTGCTGATTCCGGTGATTCGGAGAGAAGATGTCGCGGAAGCGAGCCGGGTTGCGTGAGATCGGAGCCGCGACCGTAAGGGAGCGGGGTGCGGTGCAGGAACCTCACCCCGCTCCCTTACGGTCGCGGCTCCGAACCGATCTCACTTCCTCAGCGTCTTTTCGAGCCAGTCGCCGACCTTGTCCGCCCACAGCTTGCCGTGGGCGGCCAGGCCCTTGGGGCTGAAGTGGATGCCCTTGCCGCCGCGGTCGCGGTCGTCGCCGGTCAGCTGGTCGGTGTCCGGCCCTTGCAGCGCCAGGCCCGACTCCCAAAGCTTCTTTTGCGCCTCCCGAATCTCGGCCTTCGGCCCCTCGTCGGGATGATAGGTGGCCTGAGCGACGAACCACGGAACGTCCCAGCCGGCCGACTCGCGCGTCTCCCGGATGAGGGCCGTCATCTTGCGGTCGTATTCGTCCGGGTTCATGCCGGTGTCCGATTCGCCCTGGTGCCACAGCACGGCGCGGAAGCCATGCTTGCCCAGCTGGTCCATGCGCGTCGTCGTCCACTGAAACAGCTCGCCGCCCGGCAGCCAGGCGTTGACACTGCTGCCGGATTGGCCCGTGGAAGCGACGCCGATGGGGACGTGAAAGCGAGCGTTCATATCGTCGCCGAACGCCGGCCAGAAGCTGCCGCCGTCGCAGTCCTTCTGCCCCTGGTCGTGCGTGCCCGGCTGTGGGTCGTCGGCCAACCGCCACTCGGTCCCGCTGAACGTGGACACCATACCCGAGGTCGGCCGCGTCCGCGCCTGGCCGCAATTCGTCGAGTTGGATTGGCCGGCCCCGACGAACACCTCGCCGACGCCGACGTGTTCCACCGCGGCGTCGGCCACCTTTTTGCCGTCCTTCAGCGCTCGCACCTCCAGCCGATACCAGCCGCCCGCCGGGGCCGGCAGCGTCACGTCAAACGAATGCGCCCCGGCGGTCGTCGGCAGCGCCTGCCACTGGCCGGTCGGCGCGTCGTCCATCGCCTTGCCCGTCACCCGCGCCTCCAAGCGATCGAAGTCCGGTCGAACTCGCCCGTTAATCGGAACCTCTCCGTGTTCCCGCGTCGTGCGCTGCACCACCTGATAATCGAGGGGGGCGTACACGGACAGCTCCGCGATCGTCGGCGGGGCCGTCCCGGCGACGGCCGCCGCCTGCTTGGCCTCGTCGGGCGTGGCCAGGGCCGTTTCGATGACGACGGTGCGTTTTTCCTTTGGGTCCAGGGACGCCTCCCATACCTGATAGCCCTTCGCGTCGGGCCACGGACCCCAGACTCTTGAGCCGCCGGTGATGGTTATCTTCGCCCGGCCGGCGTACCAAGTCGTTTTCGCCCATTTCGGGTCCGGTGGAGCATTGTAATCGCCGACGGGCACCTTGAGCCACTCGTTCTTGGCGTTCCGCACGGCGATCACCGTCGGGTCGAAGACGATGAAGAACGCCATCGCGGCGTCGGTTCGGTTCTCCAGCGCCCAGGTGAGCTTGTCCGGGCCGAAGGCGTAGAAAATGCCGGCGTTCTTCCCCGAGGCCACAAGGACCGCCGGCCCTATCTGCACCATGTCCGGCAGCAACTGCGGGACGCCCTGCTGATGGAAGTAGGCGCCGCGAGAGATGCTGACGCCGAACTTGAAGAACTCGACCCCATCGACGCGCAGGCTCGGCACGCAGCCGTCTCTGTCCACGACCGCCTCGTAGAGGTCGGTGCAGACGCGGCGGGCGCCGCCCTGCCGTGTCACCAGGACCCCGCCGGGCGGCACGGCCGGCTTCTCGTCCGTCACGACGGACGGCTCCAGCAAAATGTCGGCGGCGCCGTAGCTGGCCACGTCGCCTTCCCAGACCTGCGATCGCGCCTGCCCGAACGGCCCCCAGAGCTTCACGTCGCCGCCGTTCGTGCGGCGGATCGTGAGGGTGTTCCGCCCCGCCTTCCAGGTCGTCGTCGCCCATTTCGCATCCGGCAAGGCCACGGTGGGGACGGTCAGCCGTTCGCCGGCGCCGTTGACCACCTCGGCGACCGGCACGGAATCGAGCACGACGAAGAACGGGGCGGGGTCGTCGGTCGCGTTGGAGGCCTTGAGATGGACGGCGTCGGGCGTGAATTCATACGTGACGGAGAACTTGTCTCCACTGGCCTTGACGACGTTGCCTTGGCCTTGCGGCAGCTCGATCGTCGGCATCTGGACGGCGCCCTGGTGCGGCGGCTTCTCGTAGTAGAAGTAGGCGCCGCGGGCGACGGTCTTGCCCTTGAAGAGCGGCTCGCCGGGCCGGAGGAACTCGACGCCCCCGACCGTGAAGCTCGTCAGGCAGCCGTCGGCCCCGATGGCGGCCTCGTACTTCGCGGTCTTCACGCGGACGCCGTCGTCGTTGCGGACGAGCGACACGCCGGGCGCAGGCGCCGGAATCGGGTCGGGCGGGTTCGTCCCGGGATTCGGCGGTTGATCGTTCGGCGGCGGGACGACGGCGACGGGCGTCGGGTGGAGCAGGCTCAGAGCAACCGCGAGGCCGACGCCGGCCAACACCAGAACGCCGACGGCGACCGCGGCGGCGATCAGCCACGGGAACCGGCGCGGCGGGGAGGCGATTGCGCTGGATGCGGCCGGGAACTCGGCGCACGCGGGGAGCGCTTGACGGACGCTCTTCATGGTGATCGGCGTGGACGGGATCATGGCCGTGTGGGCGTCCAGATGGGTGTTCACGTGCCTCTGCGGCGCCTCCAGGCGATGGCCGCCGGACGACGCCGGCTTGGCCGGAGAGGGAGTCGGCGTGCTGGGCGACGGCGTCCGCGGCAGGACGTAGTTGATATCCGCCAGGCGGCCCCCCGGCGTGATCGGCGGCAGCTCCTCGGCGGTCGGCGGGTCGATGGGCGTCTGCGTCCACGGCGCCAGCGCTTCGGCCAGCTCGGCCGGCGTCTGGTAGCGGTGGGCCGGCTCCTTGGCGATCATCTTGTCCAGCACCTCGGCCAGTCCGGGCGGCGTTTCCGAGCGCAGCTCGCGGATTGGCGTCGGGCGCCGGACCTGGTGCCAGATCAGCTTCTCGGCCACGCTGCCCTCCTGGAACGGGCTGCGGCCCGACAGCAGGAAGTAGAACGTGATACCGAGGCTATAAATGTCACAACGGATATCGACGTTGTGGCTGTCCACGGCCTGTTCGGGCGCCAGGTAGTCGGCGGTGCCGAGGACGACGTTGTTGTCGTACTTCTGGGTGACGGATTCCTTGGTGTCCTTGAAGAAGCGGGCCAGGCCGAGGTCGAGGATCTTGACGACGCCGGCGCGATCCACCAGCAGGTTGGCCGGTTTGACGTCGCGGTGGACCAGCCCGGCCTCGTGGGCGTGTTCCAGGCCGAGGGCGGCCTGGTGCATGTAATGGGCGGCGCGGATGGGGTCGAGCGGCCCGCTCCGTTTGACCAGCTCCTGGAGGCTGACGCCGTCCACGTACTCCATGACGAGGAAGTGGAACTTGCCGTCTTTATCCACGTCATGGGCGCCGACGATGTTGGGATGGCGCAGCTGGGCGACGGCCTGGGCCTCTCGGTGAAAGCGCTCGACCGAGCCGGGGTCGTCGGCCTGGGCGGCGGGCAGCACCTTGACGGCGACCGGCCGGCGCATGATCTTGTGAGAACAGAGGTACACCGTGCCCATGCCGCCGGCCCCGAGCGGCTCCAGAATGGTGTACTTGCCGCAGAGGATGAAATTGCGCCAGCGGCCGCGGAGCAGTTGGTCCGCCTGGAATCGGGTCAGCAGGCCGTCGCGGACGAGGGCGTCGGCCATCCCGGCCGGCGTGGCCGGCGCGTCGTCGCCCAGCCCCGCCAGGTATTCGTCCAGGCGTTTGGGTTCGACCACGCCGCTTTTGCGCCACGCACTCCAGAAAGTCGTTTACGACGTTCGGCGCCGGCATCGGCTCCTCGGGGTTCAGGCCGGGGGTGGACTTGAATCGATACGGACGCGAGAAAGGAACACCCTCTGTGCATTCTGTCATGCGCGGGGACGCATGGCAAGAAGCAGTGAGGAGTGAGGAGTGAGGAGTGAGGAGTGAGGAGGTCAGGATTGGGACAGGAGCCATGGGTCGGGTTCGCGGATCATGGCAACCAGCAGGCGCAACACTTCTTCGTAGGCCTGGTAAAGGGAGCGGCCGCAATCACGATCCAAGTAGCCACAGCGAACGGCAAACTCGATCCAGGTTTGCGTTTCCGCCGCTTCTCCCTCGCACTCGTTGAGCTTGTTGAGGAAGGCCGCCCGGTAACGCCGCCGACGCCATGCCTCGGCCAGGTTCGCGCACACCGATCTCGAACTGCGACGCGCCTGATCGGTGAGCGAGTACGTCTCAGCTTTCGGAAACGTCTTCGATTGCTCAAACAGGATCATCGCCGCCTCGAAAGCCTTGCGGTAGGAATCCAACTCCGCGTGCGACTGAACCATTTTCCCCACGTAAAGACTCCTCACTCCTCACTCCTCACTCCTCACTCCTCACTCCTCACTCCTCACTCCTCACTCCTCACTCCGCCGACGGATGCACCCACGGCCCCCGATAGTCGCGCTTGAGGAGCTTGTTCGCCTCGTCGTCGGCCGCGATTTGCTGCTTGTCGGCGTCCCAGGTCAGCGACCGGCCGAGCTTCATCGACAGGTTGGCGAGGATGCAGCTGGACGTCGGAGATATAGCCCTCTTCAATGTCCGCAACCGGCCGGCCGCGCGTCCGAATCGCTTCCAGCAAGTTGTTCATGTGACCGCGGATGGCCGGCGCGACGTGCGTTTCCAGGTCCTTCTCCGTCTTGTCCTCGGGGTACTTGTCGAACTCATAGGTCACGTCCTTGTGGACCGGCCGACCCCCGCCGGACGGCGTGAAGTCGTAGCCCATGACGCTGGCCTTGAGCGTCCCCTTGTCGCCGTAGAGCGTCGCGCCCCACGGATATTTCGGATCGGGCGAGTCGCCCCAGGTGCGGTGCTGCCAGACCACCTGCAGGTCGCCGAAGTCGAACGTGGCCGTTTGCGTGTCGGAAATGTTCGCCTTGCTGGCCTTGTCCACGAGGATGCCGCCCGCGGACTCGATGCGCTGCGGCCAGCCCAGGTCGAGCATCCAGCGCACCATGTCGAGCATGTGGACGCACATGTCGCCGACGATGCCGTTGCCGTACTCCATGAAGGCGCGCCAGCCGCGCGGATGGACCAGTTTGTTGTACGGCCGCATCGGCGCCGGCCCGGTCCACATCTCGTAATCGAGGTTCTCCGGCGGCTTCTCGTCCGGCGGATTGCCGCTCGCGCGCATGTGGTAGTAGCAGTAGATTTCGACCAGGCCGATTTTGCCGAGCTTGCCTTCCTTGACGATCGTGTCGCGGGCCTCGATGAGGTGCGGCGTGCTGCGCCGCTGCGTGCCGACCTGGACGACGCGCTTGTGTCTTGCGGGCGGCGGCCAGCATCGCCTTGCCCTTCGGCCACGTCCACGCTGATCGGCTTCTGGACGTAGACGTCGGCGCCGGCCTCGACGGCCGCGATCATCGGCAGGGCGTGCCAGTGGTCCGGCGTGGCGATCAGCACGATGTCGAGGTCTTTTTCCTTGAGCATGTCGCGGTAGTCGCCGTAGGTGCGCGGCTTCTTCTTCGACGCTTGCCGGCCGCGCGACGATGTCGGCGGCGTCGGCCAGCATTTTCGTGTCCACGTCGCACAGCGACACGACCTCGACCGGCGCGACCTGGATGAGACGAAGCAGGTCGCACTTGCCGTACCAGCCGGTCAGCCGATGAGGCCGACGCGCGGCGCCTTGTCCGTCGCCGCGGCGAAGGCGCCGAAGGGGAATTGCTGCGCGGCGAGCGCGGCCGTCGCGGCCGAGCCGAGAAACTGTCTGCGGTTCATGGAGGGTCTCCCGTCGTTGATAGGGGGCTGACGGGAGTGTATTCCGGCGCGGGGGGCGGAGCCAGGTCGTCGGAGCCGCGACCGTAAAGGAGCGGGGTGCGGTGCAGGAACCTCACCCCGCTCCCTTACGGTCGCGGCTCCGACGGCGCGAGGAACGGGCGCCGCCGTTCCGCAGGCGGATTTGACAACCCCGGCGGAAAAATCAATACTTCCGCAGGTGCGGCCTACGCTGGCGGCGGAATGGGTTCCGCCGCTCCTTGCGCTTCTCCTCTACCGGAAGCTCCGTCGTGCGCCCGTGCCGTCCCAAGGCTTCCCCCCTCCGGGGACAGGAGCAACCCGCTTGAGAATCCTCATCGCGGAGGACGATCCGGTTTCTCGCCGGCTGCTCGAAGCGACCCTGACGCGCTGGGACTACGAGGTCGTCGTCGCCTGCGATGGCACGTCAGCCGTGGAGTTCCTGGAGCGCGACGACGCGCCCAGCCTCGCCCTTCTCGATCTGGTCATGCCCGGTCTCAACGGCGATCAGGTCTGCCGCCGCGTCCGAGAACGGGTCCGGGAACATTACTTTTACCTCCTGCTGCTCACGGCAAAATCCCATAAAAGCGATCTGGTTCACGGTCTGAACGCGGGGGCCGACGATTACCTCGTCAAGCCGGTCGATCCCATGGAGCTGAAGGCGCGGCTGAACACCGGGCGCCGCATCCTCGGTCTGCAAGAGCAGCTGATTGCGGCGCGCGAGGCCATGCGGCGGCAGGCCATGCGCGACAGCCTGACCGGTGCCTGGAACCACGCCGCCATCCTCGACATCCTGCGACGGGAGTTGGCGCGCTCCGAACGGGACGGCAGTCCCATCGGCGCGATCCTGGCCGACATCGACCACTTCAAGCGGGTCAACGACACGTTCGGCCATCTGACCGGCGACGAGGCGCTTTGCGAGGCCTTCCGGCGCATGGCCGCGGCCATGCGGCCCTACGACACGATCGGCCGCTACGGCGGCGAGGAGTTCCTGATCGTGTTGCCGGGCTGCGACGAGTCGGACACATTGCAGATCTGCGAACGGCTGCGCGGCGCCATCGCCGACGCGCCCCTGCGGCACAACGGGGCGGAAATCTCCATCACGATCAGCGCCGGCGCCGTGATCCACGACCATGCGGTCCCGGCCGACTCCCAGGCGTTGCTCCAGGCGGCGGATCAGGCCCTCTACCGCGCCAAGCACGCCGGCCGCAACCGCGTCGTCCTGGCTCCGGCCTTCGCCGTCCAGGCCGCCGTCTGAATCACTTCACCTTGCCGCCGGGCAGGTCGGCCAGGTTCGCGAATAGGTGCGCCAGCGACCGCATGAGGTTCTTCCAGTCGCCCTCTTCAAGGCTCTCGTTAGGAGCGTGGGCGTTGCCGCGCGGGTCCTCGATGCCCAGCAGCAGGGCCGGGGCGCCGCCGAGCAGGTCCGCCAGCGGGCCGACGAAGCCGATCGAGCCGCCGCAGCCGATCTTCGCCGCCGCCTTGCCGAAGCCGCTGTGCATGGCCGCCGTCGCCGCCTCGAACGCCGGCCCGGTCGGGTCGGTCATCCACCATTTCACCGCGCCCAAGTCCTTGACCGACACCTGCACGCCCCACGGCGGATCCTCCGTCAGGAGCGTCTTCAGCCCCGCGAACACCTCGGCGGGATCCTGGTCCGGCACGATCCGGCAGCTGACGACGGCCGACGCCTTCGGCAGCACCTGGTTCGACGCGTTCTTGATGGAGCTGGCCTCCTGCGCGATGATCGTCACGGCCGGCAGCCGCCACGTCTGCTCGTTGGGACCGACGCCTTCCTCCAGCGCGAAGCGCACGCCGGGCAGCACGCCGCAGTCGTCGCGCCACTTCGCCTCGTCGCCGGGCAGCGCCCGGATGGCCCGCCGCTCCGCGTCGGTCAGCGGACGAACCTTGTCGTAAAAGTGCGGAATGGGCACGCGGCCGTTCTTCCAGTAGAGCCGGGCCAGGATCACGTCGAGCGCCAGGGCGGCGTCGGCCAGCGCGCCGCCGGCCACGCCGCTGTGGACCGGCGTGCGGGCGCTCTGCACTTCCACCTGCGCCGCCACGATGCCGCGCAGCGAGTAGGTGATGCACGGCAGGCCGGTCTCGATGTTGCCCGTGTCGCAGACGACGATCACGTCGGACTGAATGCGTTTCTTGTGTTCCTCGAAGAAGCCGAGCAGGTTGGACGAGCCGATCTCCTCCTCGCCCTCGACGAGCATCTTGACGTTGACCGGCAGCGCCTTTGTCGTCTTGAGGTAGGCGGCCACGGCCGCCGAGCTGGGCGGTGATGGCCCCCTTGTCGTCGGCGGCGCCGCGGCCGTAGAGCCGGCCGTCGCGGCGCGTCAGCGTCCACGGGTCCGACTGCCATTTCGCCTCCCCCACGTCGTTGACCGGCTGCACGTCGTGATGGGCGTAGAGGAAGACGGTCGGCTTGCCGGGCGCGCCGAGCCATTCGCCGTAGGCGTAGGGGTTGGAGGCGCCGGTGCGCAGCACGGCGACGTTGTTCAGGCCGGCCCGGCGCATCTGCTCGCAGGTCAGCTCGGCGGTCTGCTCGATCTGCGGCTGGTGTTCGCCGTCGTTGCTGATGCTCGGAACCTTGACCAGGGCGGCCAGGTCGCCGACGAGACGGTCGTGATTGGTCTGGAGCCAGTTCTCGACGCGAATGTCCATAGTCGGTAGTCCGTAGTCCTTAGTCCGTAGCGGCAAGCCGTCTTGTCTTCGCTACGGACTACGGACTAAGGACTACGGACTACCCAGCAAGGCGGCCAGCTTGGGGAGGAAGATGAGCAGCCCGACGGCGACGGCGGTGAGGCTGGCCGAGCAGCACGGCGCCGGCGGCGATGTCCAGGGCCGGCCAGGCGCGCTCGCGCGTCGCCTCGTCCAGTCCGCGGAACAGCGTTTCCAGGGCGCTGTTGAACAGCTCGGCCGTCAGCACGAAGCCGATGCAGCCCACGAGGACGCACCACTCCCACCGGGCGCAGCCGAACACGAAGCCGGCCGCGACGACCAGGGCGGCGACGAAGAAGTGGACGAAGAAGCTGGAATGGCCGCGCACGCCCAGCTTGAGGCCGCGGAAAGCGTCGCCGAACTTGGCGCGCCAGGGCCGTCGGCGCTTCCGCGGCGCCGCGGCTTTCCGGGAGCACGGAGGGGGTGGGTTCGGTCCCGGTCATCGGCGCCTCGCGCCGGAATGGATGGAGGTTGTCCCGCGGGACGGATGCGTGAATTCAGCCTAGCGGCCGGGGTCTCATCCGTCGAGGGCGCGTCAATGGCCGAGCAGGCCGCCGGAGCCGAGGGCGGCGATCGGGCCCGTTCGCGCGATTGGCCGGCAGCAGGTTCGGCACAATCTCGAAGACCGCGCCGAAGCTGTCCGTCAGGGCGTTGAAGGTGAAGCCGACCGTCACCTGCAAGTCCTTGCCCATGCGCGTCAGCAGCACGGAGTTGGACAGCGCCCCGGCGTTGCCGAAGTCGTAGGTGCTGCTCGCCGTCAGGGCGTACTTGGGACTGAGAACATACGTCACCGCGCCGGTCAGCGCCCGGCTGTCGATCGGGTCGATTTGGCGGAAGCCGAGGTAGAAGCTGGTGCGATCCGGCCGACTCAGAGTAGACGCCGACGGTGAAGATCCGGGCGCCGTTATCGACGGGGTCGAAAGAAGCCGCTGCTCGTCAGGGCCGTCAGGTCGCCGACGTTCCAGACGTAATCGTACTGCAACAGGCCGAACGGCTTGCCGAAGTTGTCGCGGTTCTCCTCCGGGAAGAAGGCGCCGGACACGTCCAGCGTCATCCAGTCCACGATGTGCTGCTCGCCGGGGAAGCCGCGCTTGGTCTGCCAGCGCTGGCGGACGTCGAACTGCAGCTCCTCGATGCTGTCGAGCGTGTCGATGCGGTTGTCCACGAGATTGCGGATCGCGTAAACCTGCGGGTCGTAGACGCGGCGACGAGGCGAGGGCGGCGCCGACGCCGGGGTACAGGATCGGGTCGAACGGCTTGCAGGTCGCGCAGGGCCTGGTCGGACACGTCGTCGTTGAGGCGGTCGAGCTGCGGGAGTTTCGTGTACGGCTCGTTGGCGCCGGCGACGAAGTAGTTGCCGCTGACGACGATCTTGTGGTAGATGCCGTTGACGTTGAACAGCTCGCTCTGCACGTCGGGGTACAGCCGCGAAAAGGGGATGCTGGCGCGGACGCCGACGCCGCCCCAGACGCGGCCGAGGTTGTCGCCGTCGAGGTCGTTGGTGTAGTCGGCGAGGAGCAGCTGGCCGTAGGGCACGACCTTGACCGGGCCGGCGTCGAAGGGAGCGTCCAGCTCCTGCATGAAGTGGAAGCGGCCGGTCGCGTCGTTTTGGTCGGTCGAGCTGACGGGCGGCGAAGGGATCGCTGCTGGTCCGCAGGTCGTAAATAGCCGGCCCCGGCCCAGGCGTTGTAGGTGAGGCGGTCGAGGAACGACTCGCCGATCAGATAGCCGTCCGCGCCGGCAGCTGTTCCGTCTCCGTCACCCAGGCGCGGAGGCGCGGCTCGACCGCCGCCGTCCACGCCCAGTTCTCGTGCTCCTGCGACTGTTTGACGTACAGGAACGTGTCCTGGTTGAGGCCGTTATGGAACTCATTCGGATAATACTGCTCCAAATAGTTATGATCGCTCAGGGCGGACAGCTGGCCCTGGAGGGAGAAGCCGTCGGGCAGGTCCCAGACGTTGTCGCGGGCGAGCAGCCGGCCGCGGAAGTCCGAGGGTTGAAAGGCGCCGGGGAAGTTCTCGCGGTTGCCGCCCA
>CAVYVK010000005.1:0-2118896 GCA_963771935.1 uncultured Planctomycetaceae bacterium
TTGCACCACGAAAGACCTAACGCCGATCTTTCGTGGTGCAGACTTCGCTTCCGTGGTGCAGGAATTATCCCGGCCGGACCAGCGGCAGCACGTCCGCCGATCCGGCCGGCTCCTTCTCATCCTGCCAGAACTCGGCTTCGATTCCTAGCTCGCAATGCGCCTGAATCACGCAGCAGATGTTGTGGCAGATGAACTTGCACAGGACTTCGTTCGTCATCGCCGCGTCGGTCTTCGCCCGGACGTGATCCCGGAACTTCGCCTTGACCATGCTGAACGTCGATTCGACGTTGCTCCGCTTGTGGTAGTGGGCGAGGAACTCGTCCCGGCGGTACTGGAAGAAGTGGTACATCTTCTCCCACAGGCCGCCGGCCGCGCCGGTGGTGTTCGCCTTGTAGGCGATGAACGGCGTCCCGCCGGCCTGGAAGACCGCCTCCGTGTTCTCCACGCTGCTGTAGCCCTTGTCGGCCGACACTTCGCGGACGGCGAAGTTTTCGGCCGTGGTCTTCAGCAGTTCGGGCAGGAGCGGCGAGTCGCCCGCGTCCCGCCCGCGGATTTCGACCGCCGTAACCACGTTCGTCTTCACGCCGGTCATGACGTGGACCTTTACCCAGTCGTGGCCCGACCGCGTGACGCCGTACTTCTCGTCATACCATTTTACGAACCGATTTGTGGAAAAACCCGACGAGTCGGCCGCGAAATCGACTTCCACGGCCTTCAAGGGCAGGCTGGCACGGATGACGAGGTCGCGGAGGATCGGCGTCATTTCCGGGTTGTCGAAGTGCCGGATGATGCTGTTGAAGTGAGCGACTTGGGAGACGTGGCCCTTGGTCTGCGCGTCTTCCAGGTCGCAGGCGAAGCGGCGCGTCGGCATACAGGTGTAGACCTTGAAGACCATTGCGAAAACCACGTCGGCCGTCGGGATGCGTCGCGGGCCTCTCTCCGCGTTGGGCATCTGCGGGACGTTGCGGCACAGTTCGGCGAGCAGCACTTGTAGGCGGCGCTTCTCCGTCGTCTGCGCCAGGTTGTAGGCGGGCCAGTCCTGCTTGTACGCCGGCTTCTTCGGCGGCGAGTCGGCGACGACGATGGGCGATTTGCCGCCGTGGTCCCGCTCGCGCACCAGCCGGGCCGCGTGGATGTGCTTGCAAGGGAGTTGGCGGAGCGTAAAATCGTCGCACTCGCAAGACTCGCGGCCGTCCAGCGTTATCTTGTACTTCGTCGCCGTTGTCTGGGACGGAACTAACCAAATGCCGTCGGCGAAGACGATCTTCGTGCGGGCGGCGATTTCCAGGCCCTTCAACTCGCGGAGGTCCACGTGACACCTTGGTTTTCTGGACTGGTGCACACGAGATATTGTACAGACATAAAACGGACATAGTAGGTCAGTAGCTTGACCTTCGCATTTTTTGTCGGTACAAAAGAGACATGGCGAAAAAGCGTGGCCGACCCCCGGTGGACGCGAAGAGCGCGAAGACGCTCCACCTAGATATGCGCCTGGGGGTCGCTGAGAAGCAGGCATTCAAGGAAGCCGCCGATCTTGCCGGGCTGGCGCTGTCCGCCTGGATACGGGAACGACTCCGGACAGCGGCCCGCAAGGAACTAGAGGGCGCAAGTCGTCCCGTCCCCTTCCTGCCCAACTCCAAGAAGCGGGACGAATAGGCGACTCGCCGGGGAAGGCGATCCGATGACCAACTACAGCCTCATCTGCCCGTTTCTGACTGACGATCCGGTGTTCGCTTATGGCGTCGAATTCGGCCTTCTCCTGGCGCGGATGCGGAGCGGGGCCGACGCTATCGGCGGATACTTCTGCCAGGAGAATCAGGACCGCATCCTGTTGCTCGCCAACCGCCTTGGGTGGTCGGTGGAACAGATCAAGCCTTGGGACAAGGACTGGTTCTGGTGTTCGATAGAAAAGAAAGCGACCCCGGCATACTGATGCCGGGGTCGCTTTGGACACCCGTTTCCCCAACTTACCGTCCGGGGTTGGTGTTAGCCGGACGCACGAGCGTCCAGTACACCGCACGCCGGCAATCGTCGCACGGCGGGAACTTGTGCCCGAGCGGGATCGATCGCTCCGGCCTGTGTCCGCAGTTGCCCTGGAAGACGCCGGAGACCTGATTGGCCTCGCCGGTGTAACCTCCGTAGCTCATGACAGAACCCTCTCGGCAGCATGACGGAGCGCCGGCCGCCGCCAGATTTCGGTTGCAACCAGCCGAGAGGGAAGCTATAAAGTCCTTATAGCACTGGCGGGTTTCCCGTCGGCTGCCACGCGCCGGATTCGCAGTTAGTCCGCTAAAACTGGACTGCGACCGGCGTTTTTTCCTGCGCCCTCAGACTGAAGACTCCTCCGCTTCGTCCCGTGCTACCGCGATCTCACGGAGCCTCGTATTCCAGAACCGTGGATTCTGGCGGATTTCGTCCATAAAACGACAAGCCATTTTGTGGGGGATGTTGATGCCCTGCTCCCATGCCCGCACCGTCTTTGGGGACACTCCAAGGAAGCGGGCAAACAAAGACTGGCTGACCCCTAGCAGCCTTCTTGTCTTCTTGACGAGATCCGGGCCGTAGTGTGTCGGGACTAAGTTCAGCTTGATCTGCCGACAACTGAACTTCTTGGTCACTTCCCCTTTTTCTAGGGCATCCGTGAAGCCAGTAAGAGCTTCCAGGATCTCGTTCTCCACGGACGGCTCCGCTGCCTTGTTCTTCAACTGGTTCGGTTCCTTTCGCACATTCATCGGATCGGCCCTCTGGAGAGAAGTTGGGATTGGTACTCTACCATCCGGCGCATCGCATTACGCCCGGCGATAGAGATGTTGTCCCGCTTGCTCTTTGGGTATGCGGTAAGGAGAAGCACAACGCCGTACTCCTCGTAGTAGACGTAGCAGGCGCGGTGCGAGCCGCTCTTGCCTCCGGCCGTGCCGTCTGGCGTAAAGCGCATCTTTCGCACTCCCCCGGTTCCCTCCATGACCGGGTGTAATTTGGGGTGGGTCATGATAAGCAACTGTAGTTCAAATAAATCGTCGTCTGTCAGCCCGCACCGCTTCCAGGCGCGAGCGAAGACCTCGGATTCGATGAACGACAGGCCGTCCTCCGGTTCCAGCAAGTGGCTCGGGTACGCCAGTGAGGCTTCCACCCGCTCCGGGTTTTTTTCAGCCATCGTTAAGTTACTCTCATGGCCAGTTCATCCCTGCTCACCATGAGGATTCTATACCATCAGATGGTACAGGTCAACAGAAGGTTCGGCCAGATTCACGTTTCTCCTTGAGTCATTTTTGTGCCCTGACAGTCGCCTTCCACAAAGAACGCGGCCGGGCGTCGATCGCCCGGCCGCGTATCATGTCCTGTAGCCGCCCGCCGGATTCATGGTGCAGACTCCTGCACCATAATGCAAGAGGCTTCCGTGGTGCAAAGCCTCCCTAGACAGGTTACAAACCTGCCCCACGGCTCACACGCGCAGCAGCTTCCACCGTCCGCTGGCGAACCGGCCGAGAATGAGTACGCCGCGGACGTACAGGTCGATGAACATGGCCGTCCACGCGCCGACCAGTCCAAGCCCGAATTCGGGCCGCGTTAGCAGGTAGGCCAGCGGGATTCGGACGCCGAAGAATCCGAACCAGGTGATCAGCATCGGGACGCGCGTGTCGCCGGCCCCGCGCAGTGCGGCGGTGAAGATGTTGGTCGAGGCCAGGGCCGGCTGCGCCAGCGCTACCAAACGCAGCACCGAAACGCCGGCCAGCGATGATCGGCGCCTGTTCCGCCTTGGGACAGAACAGGCCGAACATCGGCTCCGCAAATACGAAAAACACCGCCCCCATGCACGCCATCCACGTCCCCCCAAGCGCGTAGGCCGTCCAACCGCTCCGAGCCGCCCGGTCGGGCCGGGCCGCCCCCAGGTTCTGGCCGACCAGGGCCATCGCCGCCGTGCCGAACGCCTGTCCCGTCAGAAAACTCAGCGCCTCCCAGCGGATGGCGATGCCGTGGGCGGCCTGGTCCACGTCCCCCAGGCGCGCGATTGACGATCCCCAAAAACCATAAATGGCCCAGCGTCAACGACAGATTGTCCAGCCCCGCCGGCACGCTGACGCGCAGCAAGCGCCAAATCAGCTCGGCGTTGGGCCATATCAGCCGCGGGCGGAGCCTCAGCCCGGCCCGGCCGCGGATCAGTACGGCCAGCACGGCCAGGCCGCCGAGCGTGTGCGCGACGGCGGTGCCCAGGCCGATGCCGGCGAAGCCGAGGGCGGGGATCGGCCCGGCGCCGTGGAAGAACAGCCACGTCAGCGGCACGTTGACCACCGCCACGCCGCCCAACACCAGCATCCCCGTCACCGTGTCGCCGGCCCCGACCAGACAGGCGACGCCGGCCGACTCCACTACCTGAAACGTCAGCAGTACGAGCATCGGCCGTAGGAAATCGGCCGCCAGCGTCGCCTCTTCGCCATGCAGCTGGAGCGCCTCCAGGATGTACGGCAGGCCGAGGTACAGGATCGCGCCGCCGCCGACGCCCATGACCAGGGCGAGGAAGATCGACTGGTTGGCGGCGTGGCCGGCGCCGCGCCGGTCGCCGGCGCCGAGGAGGCGGGCTGTCAGGCGCGGTGGCGCCGACGCTGACGAGGATGGTGCAACTGCTGAGGAACCAGGCGAGGTAATTGGCCGTCGTCTGGGCGGCCTGCGACGCGATCTGCTCGGCCTGGCCGACGTTCTGGAAGCGGCCGGCCATGAGGCCGTCGAAGAGGTTGACGGCGAAGACGAGCAGCTGCTGCACCAGCGTCGGCCACGCCAACGCCAGCACCAGCAGCCACGTCGGCCGATTCGGATCGAGGAGCGGCGAGCGGCCGGCGTGAGCCGGCTGATGGACCGCATCAGCCGGCTCACGCCGGCCGCTCGCCGTCAGGCGATGATCGTCCACTCGCCGCCCCCCACGACGCCGAACCGATCGCCCGCGCGCAGCTTCCGGCCCGGCTGCGTCGCCGCCGCGCCGTTGACAGTCGTCTCGCCGTTGCGGACGAGCTGCTTGGCCTGCCCGCCGGTGTCGGCCGCGCCGACGGCCTTGAGGGCGTGCGCCAGGGTGATGTGGTCGCCGCGCAGGACGAGGGTCGCCGCCGGGGTCGGGTCGTCGCTCATGTGGATTGCCACCGAAACTTCGACCGGACCTCCGGGTTGACGATCTTCTCGGCCGGCCATTCGCCGCGGTAGAGCGACACGATCGCCTGGGCCGCCGACAGCGCCATGTCGTCGCGCGATTTCACGTCGGTGCCCGCCCCGTGCGGCGTCAGCAGGACATTGTCGAGGTCAAAGAGCGGATTTTTGCCGGGCGGCTCCTTCTCGAACACATCCAGGCCGGCCCCGGCGATGCGCCGCTCGCGCAAGGTTTCCAGCAGGTCGGCCTCATTCACCAAGGATGCCGCGGGCCGTGTTGACGAGGAAGGCGGTCGGCTTCATCAGGGCCAGCGTCTTGCGGTTGATGAGGTGGCGCGTCTCGGCCGTGAAGGGGAGATGCAGACTCAGGAAATCGGATTCGGCCAGCAGCCGCTCGAACGGCAGGAACGTGATGTTGTGGGCGGCGGCGAAGGCATGATCGGGGTAGGGATCGTAGGCGAGGAGCTTCATGCCGAAGACCTCGCCGCGGAGGGCGACGGCCTTGCCGATGCGGCCGAGGCCGGCGATTCCGAGGGCGGCGCCGCGGAGCGGCAGTGTGGTCTTGCGCGGCCAGCCGCCGGCCTTGACGCCGAGGTGCTGCGGCACGAGGTCGCGCGTCAGGCCGAGCAGCAGGGCGAAGGTGTGTTCGGCGACGGAGTCGTGGTTCGTGCCGGGTGTGGTGCAGACGGCGCAGCCGATGCGGGTGGCGGCCGGCACGTCCACGGCGTCATAGCCGACGCCGACGCGGGCGATGACGCGCAGCCGCGGGTGGGCGGCGAGGACGTGGGCGGTGTACGGCTCGGAGCCGGCCAGCGCGGCGTCGCAGTCGTCGAGGGCGGTCGATCAGCTCGATCTTCGACGAGCTGATGGCCGGCGCCGGTCGAGTAGACCAGCTCGAAGCCGGCGTCGCGGAGAACCTGGCGGTAGGGGCCTTCGACGTGGACCAACGTCATGGGGGCCATCAGGACTTTCGGCATCGGGTAAGTTCCAAGGAGGAGGGAATGCAACCTTCGCTGCTCGACGAATCGTCGCAGGGGCGGATTAAGGAGGTGGTGGTAGGCCGAAGGCGCGGGCGAGACAAAGCTGAACGTTCTGCCAATCGCGGTCGGACAGCCGGCCGATCGCAGTAACGGCTGCCGGCACGTCCATGCTGAGATAGCGCGAAACGCTGACGGTTGATGAAGCCCGGCGGCCGTCCAGTCTTGCAAAACGTAGTCCAGCGGCGTGGTGGCTCTCCCTATCTTCGTGGTCAAGAGCGCTCAGGATTAAATCAGGGCGCTGTTGATGGTAGAGCGCGCTGGACACCACCACAACGGGGCGTCGCTTGATCCCGGTCGGCGCCCGGAAGTCCGCCTTGACCACGTCGCCGGGATTAAACATCGCCCTCCTCCTCTAGCAGCTTATTGACGTAGGCGCACCCGGCGGCCGAGAAATCCCGGAAGTCTTCCTCGGTCCACTCGTCGCTGTCGTCGATGACCAGCTCCGGTGAAATATCACCGAGGATCAGCGTCGCCAACCGGAGGCGATCGGGCGCCGGCAACGGCTTGATCGACTGCTCGTACATCTCTTGAATCGTCATGGCGGCAGCCCTCCAAGGGCGGGACACCTCATCGGACGCGGCGGTTCGCTTGTCATCCTACGATTCACGCGGCGCATCCGCAATCGTCGCCGCAATCCGCAGCCGCGCCAGACATTCCCTTAGCCGTATCTGTCTTTCTCGATACAACGTCTCCGCTTCCGCCAGCGTCACGCGCCGAAATGTGATTCGGTCGCCGGGCCGCAATTGGCCGAGTGTGTCGAGATCGGCGCTGACGACCTGGGCGATCTTCGGATAGCCGCCGATCATCTGGCCGTCCACGCCGAGGACGATGCACTGGCCGTCGCGAGTCACTTGGACACTGCCCGGACAGACGGGTTCGGAAACCATTTCTCGCGCCGGCGGATGCAGAGGCGGCCCGGTCAAGCGGACGCCCATGCGGTTGCTCGCCGGCGCGACGGCGTAGGCTCCGCCGCAAAACTCCTCTCCGAGGAACCAATCCGCCTGCGCCCCGTCCAGGACGCGCAGCACAACTGGCGACGCCCGTTCTTCCTCAAGACGCACGAAATGGGACCGAATGCTCCCAGAATAGCAGGCCAATTCCGCCCCCGCCTTCAGCGGCTCCAGCGACGACCGGCTGCCCAGGACGATCGGCGTTTGCAGCCCGCCGCCGACGCAGAAATACGCGCGGGCGCCGTGGGCCGTGCCCCCGACATGCAGCACTTCGCCGGGTTGCAGCGTGAACGTCTTGCCGGCGACTGAGCGGCCGGCGGTCGGCGGACAGGTCGAACGGGGCGCCGTACAGGACGCAGGCCAGCGCGGCGTCGGCGGTCAGCGTGGGGCCGGCCAGCGCGACCTCCAGGGCGGCCGCGTCGGGCGGGTTGCCGACCAGGGCGTTGCCGACGGCCAGGGCGGCCCGGTCGGCGGCGCCGCCGACGGGCACGCCGAGACTGCGGCAACGCGGCCGGCCATGATCCACCACCAGAGTACAAAGACCCGGTTGGAGGACTTTAAGCGTGGCGCGCGTAGACATGGAGGGGGTCAAAAGGCCTTGAGGGTGAAGCCGAGCCGCGTCAGGGCTACGCGCAGTTCGCGGACGAAGGCCAGCGCCGCGGGATTGTCGCCGTGGACGCAGAGGGTGCGGACGCCCTTCTCGCGCAGCAGCCATTCCGCCTGGCGCACGGCCTCGGCGGGGTCGGCCACGAAGGCGTCCGGCTGCGATCGCGGCGTCAGCGAGCCGTCCGGCTGGTAACGGCGGTCGGCGAAGCCCTCGGCCACGAACGGGCAGCGGCCGCGGCTCAACGCCTCCAGGCGCGACCCCGGCAAACCGACCAGCGCCAGGCCGAACAGCTCCACGGCGGCGACCACCGGCCGGGCGTAGGCGTCGTCGCGGCAGGCCCGGTTGTAGAGGCCGCCGTGCGGCTTGACGTGGCGCAGGGTCGTACCGGCGGCGCGCGCCAGGCCGGCCAGCGCCCCGATCTGGTAGGCACAATCCTCGTAGATTTGCGCTTCGGTTTGGTCCAATTCGCGTCGGCCGAAATGCTCGCGGTCGGCGAAACCGGGATGGGCGCCGGCCTGAACCCCATGATGGGCGGCGGAGTGCAGGGCGGCCAAGGCGTCGGCGGGGCCGCCGGCGTGGAAGCCGCAGGCGACGTTGGCCGACGTGATGAGCGGCATCAGCTCGGCGTCGAACGGGCCGCCCTCGCCGAGATCGCAGTTGAGGTCGATGTTCATGATGCTTAAAGTCGGAAAAAAGCCAACACTTGCAAACCTCCTACGTCCAGCGTCAGGTCGGCGCTTTCCGCCGTCGTCGCCAGGCGCGTTTGGTACGCCGGTTCTCCCGCGTCGGTCCCTAGGCCGCGGACGTATAGTAAGACGCCGTGCGGCTCTGGCGCCTCGCCGGACAGAATGCCGCGGTTCCACGTCTGAAGGCGGACGCAAGCCGTTCTTCCTGTCAGCTCGGCCAGCGGCCGGTCGCCGCACAGCAAGACTCGGCCGTTCCGCGACACCGCCCGGAAGCCGCGTCCCGCCTCCCCTTTGGGAAGGAAGCGCGGCCGCAGGTCGCACAGGACCGCCATGAGGGCGAACGGCCACGGCGTCCCCACGTCGCGCAGCCGGCCGGTCAGGAGCGAACCGGCGTCGTCCCATCCCGTGTTCATGATTTCACCCGCGCGGCGCCGGCAGACCGTGGGCGGCGCGGTGGCGCGCATCGCTTCTTTCTGATGGGTGCGAATGCGAAGCGGCGATCGCGCGAAGGCGGAGCAGAGCAGGACGAAGCCGGCCGCCTCGTCCTGCGGGTAGAACCGCCGCGCCTCGGACTGATCGACGCGCCCTTCCAGAATCCGCCCGGCGCAGGTCGTACACCAGCCTTGCAGACACATGTACGGCAAGTCAAGGCCGGCCGCCGCTGCCACGTCGAGCAGGTATTGATCGTCGCCGGCCTGGGTTTCCACCGTGTTCGTGTCGGTGACGAACGTCACGGGGTAAATGGCCACTTCGCTGCTCCCAAGCAACAGATCGTCGGAGCCGCGACCGTAAGGGAGCGGTCTTCGCTCCGCTCCCTTACGGTCGCGGCTCCGACGAATAAATTCCTACTTACGGATTATAGAATCCGTGATTCTTACTGTACGGCGCCTCGCCGGGCGCACCGCGGCGGAAGTGGCCGGACGGCTTGATCTTGCCGTCGCGCTCCTTGCTCAGCAGCTCGATGAACCAGGCCTCGTGTTCCACTTCCTCGTTGAGGATGCGGGCGGCCATGTCGTAGGTGCGCAGGTCCTTGCCGAAGGTCAGGTCGCAGACCTCGCTCCAGGTGCGGATGGCGCAGCGCTCGGCCTCCAGCAGCACCGTCAGGATGGCGGCCGCCGTCGGGTTGTCCGGCAGGTAGGCGTCGGGGCAGCCGGCCCGGTCGGCGAAGACGCGGATGTCCTTCGGGATGGAGCCGCCCAGCTCGTAGATGCGCGGCGTGATCAGCTCGAAGTGGGCGCGATCCTCCAGCCGGGCGTCCTCGCAGATTTCCTTGTAATCTTCGTGGCCGGCCAGGTACATGCGGAGGATGGTGTAGTAGTAGTACGTCGTGAATTCCGCCCCGGCCGCGTCGATCAGCTTCTCGAGCAGCTGCTCGACGTTGACCCCGCGGGAGCGGATCTGCTCCACGCCGACTCGTTCGTTGACGTCGCCCGGCTTCGTCTTGCCGGTCGCATGCGGTTTGGCGCCTGCTGCCATGCTGGTTCTCCTTGAGAGAGGTCGCAAAAATCTCGGATTCCTCCCGCCCCGGCCATCGGGGCAGTCATCAATAATCATTATTGAAAACGGCGGCGATGGCCGGCACTTTTTACAAGGAAGCACCGTCCCGTTTGTACGAGAGGGCGGTCCCCGTTCCTCTCCCGAAAACGGCCGCCGGGCGCAACGCCTTGATCCACATCGGCCTTGCGCCGCGAACCGAGATCACGGCGACTCCCGGCACGGCCCTTGCTCCTCGCTCTCGCCGTCCTCGCCCGGAGGGGATCCGAGCCATGCGCTTCCGTCGCCTCGCCCTGGTGTTGTTCCTCGCCGTCACGATGAGTACGACGGGCTGCTGCTGGCGCCATCATCGGTGTCGCCGTCCGCATTCCGTCCCCAGCCATCCGTCCCTTGTACGCTTGGGAGATACGATATGAAGACGATCTATAAAGCAGTCGGGGCCGCTTTGCTGACGGCCCTTGCCGTCGCGCCGCTGCGGGCCGGCGAACGCGAACGCCGAACGATCGAATCGGCCTCCGACACGGCCGCCGCCCTCGCCGACGTCCCGCTCCACTGCATCCCGCCCGCCCTGATGCGCGACGCGGCCGGCGTCGCCGTCATCCCCCACGTCGTCAAGGCCGGCTTCGTGGTCGATGGCCGTTTCGGCGCGGCGTCGTCCTGGCCCGCCGGCCCGACGGGCCCTGGAGCAACCCCGTCTTCCTCACCCTGGCCGGCGGCGGCGTCGGCTGGCAGGCCGGCGTCGAATCGACCGACGTGATCCTGATCTTCAAGACGCGGGAGAGCCTGCGGCGCCTGATGGAAGGCAAGGACAAGATCACGCTGGGCGCCGACGCGGCCGTCGCGGCCGGGCCGATCGGCCGACAGGCCGAGGCCGCCACGGACGCCCAGCTCAAGGCGGAGATTTTTTCCTACTCGCGGAGCCGGGGCCTGTTCCTCGGCGCATCGCTGGAGGGGGCCGCGCTGCTGATCGACCGCCGGGCCAACGAAGATTTTTACGGCGTCCATGACGGCCGACCGGCGGACGTGCTGGCCTTGCCCGCCAGCGAGGCGGGCGAGGTGTTCCGCCTCAAGGATCGGCTCATGGAACTGTCCGGCACGCCGCCGGCCGGGCCGCCCCTGCTGTTCACGCCGGGACCGGCTGCACCGCCGCCGGCCCCGCCGCCTCCGGAGCGGCGGTGAAGTCGTCGCCCGGTTTCCTACTGAGGTTGACAAAAAGACAGGTTCCTTCGATGATAGGCGCTGGCGGCGGAAAAACCTGTTTCAAGACCCTCAATGGAGGAGATCGGCATGGCGGTCAAACCCATCCCCGACGGCTACCACACCGTCACCCCGTACCTGATCGTGCATGAGGCGGGGAAGGCCCTCGACTTCTACAAGAAGGCGCTGGGTGCCCGCGAGCTGTACCGCATGGCGATGCCCAACGGGCGGGTCGGCCACGCGGAAATCCAGGTCGGCAACTCGCGCATCATGCTGGCCGACGAGTTCCCTGAGATGGGGGCGAAGTCGGCGAAGTCCTACGGCGGCTCGCCGGTGGGCATCTGCCTGTACGTCGAGGACGTGGACGCGTGGTTCGATCGGGCGGTGACGGCCGGCGCCACGGTGGTGCGGCCGGTGCAGGACCAGTTCTACGGCGACCGATCCGGCACGCTCACCGACCCGTTCGGGATGCAGTGGACCATCGCCACGCACAAAGAAGACCTCACCCCAGAGGAGATTTGCCGGCGCGGCCAGGAAGCCATGAAGCATGGCGGCTGCGGCTAAGAGCAATGCGGAAGTCAGAAGCGGAATGCGGAATGAAGACCAGGCTGTCTTCATTCCGCATTCCGCTTCCGACTTCCGCATTCATTTTTGACCCTCCGACGCGGCCCTGCTAGAATGGGGCGCATTGGGCCGCAGAGGGGGCGACCATGGCCACGACCGCCGTCTCCTACTTCAAGCGCTACAAGATGGAGGCGGACCTGCGCGACCTGCCGCCGCCGTCGCTGCCGCCCGGTTTCCACTGGCTGCCCTGGAGCGATGAACAGCTGACGGCCCACGCCGAGGTTCTGTACGAGAGCTTTCATCAGGAAATCGACGCCGTGGTTTTTCCCAGCCTGGGCAACCCCGACGGCTGCGTCACGCTGATGACGGTCGTCAGCCGGCGCCTGAACTTCCTGGCCGAGGCGACGTGGCTGGCCGTCGGGCCGGCGGGGCCATGTGGTGCGATCCAGGGGCTGCACGAGCGCGGCGTGGCGCGATCCAGAACGTCGGCGTCGCTCCGGCGTGGCGTGGCCGCGGAATCGGCGAGGCCTTGGTGTTGCAGGCGCTGCACGGCTTTCGCCGGGCGGGCCTGGCGCGGTCTCCTCGAAGTCACCGCCCAGAACGAGATCGCGCAGCGCCTCTATCGACGCCTCGGGTTCCGCCGCACCCGAACGCTGTACAAGGCCGTTCCCGAAACGATGAATGATGAACGATGAATGATGAACGGAGGACGGGCGCACGGTAGGTTCTTCCGTTCATCATTCATCGTTCATCATTCATCCTTTATGTGAGGTGCTCGTGCCGCAAGACGTTTATCAGTACACCTTCGCCAACGGTCTGACGCTGCTGGCCGAACCGATGCCGCACGTGCGTTCGGCGGCGCTCAATTTCCTCATCCCGGCCGGCTACGTCTACGATCGGCTCGACCGCCTCGGGGCCGGGACCGTGATGAGCGACCTCATCACCCGCGGGGCCGGCGACCGCGACAGCCGCGAGCTGACACTG
This sequence comes from uncultured Planctomycetaceae bacterium, assembly GCA_963771935.1. Classification (GTDB taxonomy): domain Bacteria; phylum Planctomycetota; class Planctomycetia; order Gemmatales; family Gemmataceae; genus UBA4732. The sequence continues at coordinate 12,656 of CAVYVK010000005.1, forward strand.
GCCATGGACAACCTCGGCCTGGACAGCAGCGAAAGCGTCGGCAGCATCCACATGCGCTTCTGGGGCGCCACCGTCGCCCGCAACCTGCCCGCCGCCCTCGAAATCTACGCCGACGTCCTCCTCCGCCCCCATCTGCCCGAAGACGAGTTGGACGCCGTCCGCTCGCTGGCCCTGCAAGACATCCGCGGCCTGGAAGACGAGCCGCGCTCGAAAGTCCTCGTCGAGCTGCGCAGCGCCACTACCCCACGCCGCTCGGCAACGACCACCGCGGCACGGTCGAAGGCGTTTCCGCCCTCACCATTGAGGACATCCGCGAGCGGCATAAGCGTCTGTTCCGGCCGCGCGGCGCCATCCTGGCGGTGGCCGGCAACTTCGAGTGGGCGCCGCTGCGCGATCAGGTCGAACGCCTCTTCGGCGCCTGGAAGGGCGACGCCCCGCCGCCGCCGCCCCTCGGCCCGCGCGGCGAGAAGCGCGGCCACATCGCCAAGGAGACTGGCCCAGACGCAGATCGCCGCCGCCTACGCCAGCGTGCCGGTCGGCGACCCCGATTACTACGCCGCGATGGGCGCCGTCCACGTCCTGTCCGGCGGCATGAGCGCCCGCCTGTTCACCGAGGTCCGCGAGAAACGCGCCCTCTGCTACTCCGTCTGGGCTTCTTATCAGACCTTCAAGGATCGGGCGAGTGTGATTTCCTACGCCGGCACGACCAACGAGCGCGCCCAGGAAACGCTCGACGTGCTGCTGCGCGAGCTGCGGCGGCTGCCGGAGGGGATCGAGATGGAGGAAGTGGAGCGCGTCCAGGCCGGCCTCAAGTCGTCGCTCATCATGCAGCAAGAGTCCACGTCGGCCCGCGCCTGGCGCTGGCCTCCGACTGGTACAACCTCGGCCGCGTCCGCAGCTTCGACGAGATCCAGTCGGCCGTCAACGGCCTCGCCCCGGAGAACATCCTCGCCCACGTCCGCCGCTGCCCGCCGGCCGACTTCACCATCGTCACGCTGGGGCCGAAGGCGCTGGAAGCAAACGCTGCTAACCGCCAAGACGCCAAGAAGACAATAGCCAGTTGATTTCAAGTTTTTGTCTTCTTGACGCTCTCGGCGTCTTGGCGGTAAATCCACTTTGGAGAGAACGATGCCTTTTCACAGCCACAAGCTCCCCAACGGCCTGCAGCTCATCGGCGAGACCAGCCCGTCGGCCCGGTCGGCCGCCCTGGGCTTCTTCGTCCGCACCGGCGCCCGCGACGAGACGCCGGAAGTGTCCGGCGTGACGCACTTCCTCGAACACATGGTCTTCAAGGGCACGCCGCACCGGACCTATCTCGACGTCAACCGCGACTTCGACCAGATCGGCGCCGACTACAACGCTTTCACCAGCGAGGAAAACACCGTCTTCCACGCCGCCGTCCTGCCGGAATACCTGCCGGCGGCGATCGACATTCTCTCCGACATCCTCCGGCCCAGTCTCCGCGAGGAGGATTTCGACACGGAGAAGAACGTCATCATCGAAGAGATCGGCATGTACGAGGACCAGCCCGGCTCCTGCGCCTACGAGAACGCCAAGCGGCTGTTCTTCGCCGACCACCGCCTGGGCAACAGCGTCCTGGGCACCGTGCAGAGCATCACCGACCTGCGCCGCGACCAGATGTACGCCTACTTCCAGCGCCGCTACGTCGCCCCCAACATCACCGTGGCCGCGGCCGGGCGTTTCGACTGGCCGGAGCTGGTGCGGCTCGTCGAGAAGCACTGCGGCGACTGGCAGGCCGGGCCGATCGGCCGCGACTGCCTGCGCGAGGCGGCCGGCGCCGGCGGCTTCAAGGTCGTCGCCAAGGACAAGGTGACGCAGGAGCACGTCATCCTGATGGCGGGCGGGCCGCCGGCCGACTCGCCGCTGCGCCACGCCGCCGATCTGCTCGGCATGATCGTCGGCGACGACTCCGGCAGCCGGCTCTACTGGGCGCTGGTCGATCCCGGCCTGGCCGACTCCGCCGACTGCAGCTTCCACGAGTACGAGGGGACCGGCACGTTCTACACGTCGTTCAGCGGCGAGCCGGAGCAGGCCGAGGAGAACCTCGCCATCACCCATGACGTGCTGCACGCGGTGGTGCATGACGGCGTCACCGAGGAAGAACTGGAGCAGGCCCGCAACAAGATGCTGTCGCGCGTGGTGCGGGCCAGCGAACGGCCCAAGGGCCGTATGGTCGCGCTGGGCATGCACTGGACCTACCAGGGCCAGTACCGCTCAGTGGACGACGAGTTGAAGTCCTACGAAGCGGTGACGACGAAAACGATCCGTGAAGTGCTGGAACGATACCCGATCGACCGCGTATCCACCCTGGCACTGGGGCCGCTGGCGGCGCTGGGGGACGTGGAGGGGAATGGGAAGAAGTAGCGGCCTCTCCAAGCGGAAAAGGAGAGCCCATGCGGCTTTAGAGACCCGCTAGGGTGCCATGCTTTCGCGGCCAATCCCAACCGTGCTGGCTGTTCCGGGGCGCGTAGGCCGCGAAAGCATGATCACCTTGCCAGACCCCGTTAGGTTAAACATGCTTTCGCGGCCTGCATATTCCAGGCGGACGGAGGAAGTCGCGGATTGGCCGCGAAAGCATGGCATCCGACGACGGGCCGTGGCGCAGAACCCGGATGCCAAGGTGCTGACCGGGGCGCCTATGTGACCCCCGCGGAGGAGTCCAGGGGTACTATGCAGGAGGACGAGACATGGTTGCCGTTTATGACGCTGGTGGCGTCTTCGTTTCGCGGTTCGACTTCAAAACGTTTCTTGAGCAGTACTTGCGAGGCCCCACTCTGGACCTTGTCTCGCGCCTGACAGAAGATTGGAATCAGCGAGTCGGTAATGCCGCCGGCATGAGTATACGGTCGATTGCTTTGCCGGCAACGCGGACGGCGCTGGCGGGACTGTATGCTGACGCGCATAGGAGGTCCGGTGTCTATGCTATGTATGTCAAACACCCCTCTCAAAGCCCCACGGTCTGGATCTGCTTTTACGTCGGAATTTCCGGGAAGGACGCCAGAGGAAGAATCGTTCAGCATCATGGCAGAGATGTCGAGGCAAATTACCGGCGCTGGTTTGGGTTTCTTGGAGAGTGCAGCGATGTGCTAACCTGCTATGCCACCATCGAGGGACCGGCCACGCCCAAAGGGCAATTGGAGCTTCTAGAGCATTGCCTGACAGCCAATCTGAGACCGTGGTTCCTGGCGCTAGCCGTCGGAGTGGGACCATTGGCAACGCCAGTCATGGCGGAATAGTCGAAACGCCTTTTTGGTATAATGTCCACGGGAGCGCATTCCATGCCGATCCACGACTGGACCAAAGTGGCCGCCGGGTTGTTCCACGATTTTCATCAGAGTTGGTCGATCCGGATCAAGGACGCGCTGAACTCGGGCCGCTTGCCCAAGGGGTTCGCCGCGCTCGTGGAGCAGCAGGCCGGGCCGCGCGAGGCCGACGTGCTAGCCATCGAGCGAAGAGCAACGCCACAGCCCGATGCCAATCGGGCCAACCGCATCGTGGTCAAGCATCATCTCGGCCGGATCATCGCGGTGATCGAGATCTTTTCGCCGGGCAACAAGGACAGCCGCGCCGCCCTTCGCGGTTTCGTCGAAAAGACCATCGACTTTCTCCGCCAAGGAATCCACGTCCTGATCGTCGATCTGTTGCCGCCGACGCCGCGCGATCCGCTCGGAATGCACAAGGTCATTTGGGACGAGATCATTGAGGAGGACTTCGCGTTTCCACAAGGCAAGGATCGCATCCTCGCGTCTTACGAAACCGGCGGGCAACAAGCGGCCTATGTCGAGCCAGTGGCGGTCGGTGATTCCTTGCCGGACATGCCCCTGATCCTGACGAACTATGTGCATGTCATGGTTCCGCTGGGGCCGACCTATCAGGCGGCCTGGGACGCCAGTCCGGAGGAAATGCGCGTGGCCGTCGAAACGGGCGTGTTGCCGGAGCCGGAGGCGGAATAGGTAAATCCGTCGCCCCGGCCCGTCACATCCACCCCTGCCCCTGTTCCATCACGATCCGCCGCAGCGCCTCGATCCACGCTGGATGGTCGTTGAGGCACGGGCAGCGGTGCAGCTCCTCGCCGCCGGCGTGGCGGAACGTCTCCGCCGCCTCGCGGCCGATCTCGTCGATCGTCTCCAGGCAGTCGGCCGTGAAGCCCGGCGTCGCCACGAACACGCGCCGCGCCCCCGCCTTGGCCAGCCGTTTCAGAGTCTCCTCCGTATACGGCTTCAGCCACTCCTCGCGTCCGAACAGCGACTGAAACGTCTGCGTCCACCGGCCGCGCGGCCAGCCGAGTCGTTCCACGAGCCGGGCCGTCGTCCGCTTGACGTGCGTGGCGTAGGGATCGCCCTGCTGGCAATAGCGGATCGGGATTCCGTGAAAACTGAGCAGGTAATGGTCCGGCACCCACGGCAGCCGCCCCAGCTCCTCGCGGATCACCGTCGTCATGGCGTCGAGGTAGGCCGGGTGGTCGTAGTAGGGCGGCACGATGCGCAGGGCCGGCACGCGCTTCTCCTTCATCAGCGCCTGGAAGAGCGCGTCCGTCGCCCCGGCCGTGGTCGTGGCCGAGTATTGCGGGTACATCGGCAGCACGATCAGCCGATCGACGCCCTCCGGCGATCAGCTCATGCACCACGCGACGCCACGGACGGCTCGCCGACCTGCATTCCGAACGCGACGGCCGCGCCGCGGCAGCAGGCGTTGCAGTTCCTCGGCCTGGCGGCGAGTGTAGTGAAGCAGTGGCGAGCCGGTTTGCGGGTCCCAGATGCGGCGGTACTTGGCGGCGGATCGCGCCGGACGGAACGGCAGGATGAAGAGGTTGAGGATGGGCCGCCATTTCCAGCGCGGCAGATCGATGACGCGCGGGTCGCCGAGGAACTGGCGGAGGTAGCGGCGCAGGGCCGGCGTCGTCGGGGCGTCGGGGGTGCCGACCTGGATGAGGAGAATGCCGAGCATCAGTGTTCAGTGTTCAGTGTTCAGTGTTCAGTCAGATCGAGCCCGGGCAGTCCGTCGGCTATGGCTGAACACTGAACACTGAACACTGCACTTACGCCTTCTTCTTGCACTCCGCTCCTTCCTGCGGATCGCCCTTCTCGGTGATGTGGCCGTCGCCGCTGGCCTTGAGGGCGGTGGAGCGTTCGGCGTTCATCGGCGTGAAGCTCTGCCACTGGGCCGGCACGTTGGCCTCGGCGAAGATGGCCTCGACCGGGCACTCGGGGACGCACGCCTCGCAGTCGATGCAGTCGGCCGGGTCGATGTAGAGCATCTTCTCGTCCTGGTAGAAGCATTCGACGGGGCAGACCGCTACGCAGTCGGTGTACTTGCAGTCGTAGCACGGCTGGCAGACGGTGTGAGTCATGACACGCGATCCTTTCTTTCACTTATGTTGCGGCGATCGTCGCCCGGTTCGCGGGCGCTGGCGCCGCTCGTGAAACGTCGGGTATCTCCGTATCCATAGCAAGTGAATGGGCCTCTGTCCAGCAGGTTTCCGCGCAAGCGCTTCGTCAGCCGAAGAAGCGCCGCACCGGCGCCTGAAAGCCCGGCAGCAGGTCGGGCAGCTCCAGCATCTGGTCGTCACGTAAGACGCGCACCGCGTCATCGTCCGTGTAGACGTGGATGGCTTCCGTGACCTCGTCGAGGACGCACACGACGCCGACGCCGGCGCTCAGGTACTCGGCGACCTTGGTAAGAATGGCACGCCACCGATCCGTGGGGGAGCGCACCTCGAAGACCAGTTCAGGGACGACCGTGAGATAGGTTCGCGGGAGAGGGCCGGGGGGGACGCGGCCGTAACTGTAGAAGGCGACGTCGGCGCCGCGCACGGTGTCGGGATCACGTTCGGTGATGACGCCGGAATCGTTGCTGACGACGTGGCCCAGGGGATGGTCTTCCTGAAACCTTTCCAGCAAGTAAACGATTCTCGACGCAGATCTGGCCGTGACGCGGTATCGGCATATTCATGCGGACGATCCTCCCTCGCACTAATTCCTTCGGACGTCCCGTTGTCGGGCAGGCGCGAAAAACTCTTCAGCAGTCAGCAGCTTTTCGGCAATCGCAATGGACATCGCTTTTCTCCTTGATTGCTCATCTCACCACCGCGCCGCCCCCTCGTAGCGGCCGAACACGTCCGCCAGCGCCGCCATGATCTCGCCCACCGTGCAGCGCGCCCGCGCCGCCTCGATCAGCGCCGGCATCAGGTTCTCCTTCGTCGCCGCCACGCGCCGCACCTCGTCCAGCAGTCGCCGCACCGCCTCGCCGTCGCGCTTCGCCTTGAGCTGCTGCAGCCGGCCGATCTGCTCCTTCTCCACCGACTCGTCGATCACCAGCGTCTCGATCGGCTTCTCGTCGGCCTCCTGAAAGGCGTTGACGCCGACGATCAGCTTGCGCTTCGCGTCCACCTCGCGCTGGTAGGCGAAGGCGGCGTCGGCGATCTCGCGGCGGAAGAAGCCCGCTTCCAGCGCCGCGATCATGCCGCCCAGCTCCTCGATGCGCTCGAAGTAGACGCGGGCCTGCTGCTGCATCTGCTTCGTCAGCGTCTCGACGAAATAACTGCCGCCCAGCGGATCGACGGTGTTCGTGACGCCGGTTTCGTAGGCCAGCACCTGCTGCGTGCGCAGGGCCAGCGTGACGGCGTGTTCCGACGGCAGGGCCAGCGTTTCGTCCATGCTGTTGGTGTGCAGCGACTGACAGCCGCCCAGCACCGCCGCCAGCGCCTGGTAGGCCACGCGGATCAGGTTCACCTCCGGCTGCTTGTCCTGCAAGCGAACAGCCGGCCGTCTGGGCGTGGAAGCGCAGCTTCCACGAGCTCTCCTTCTTGGCCCCGTACTTGTCGCGCATCGCCTCGGCCCACAGCACGCGGGCCGCCCGGTACTTGGCGATCTCCTCGAAAATGTCGTTGTGGGCGTTGAAGAAGAAGCTGAGCCGCGGGGCGAAGGCGTCGATGTCCAGGCCGCGCTCCAGGCAGGTATCGACGTAATGGAAGCCGTCGGCCAGCGTGAAGGCGAGTTCCTGCACGGCCGTCGAGCCGGCCTCGCGGATGTGGTAGCCGCTGATCGCTGACGGTGTTCCACTGCGGCACGTGCTGCGTGCAGAACTCGATCACGTCGGCGACCAGGCGGACGTGCGGCTCCGGCGGAAAGACGAACTCGTTCTGGGCGTGGAACTCCTTGAGGATGTCGTTCTGGAGGGTGCCGCGCAGCTGCTTCCAGTCGACGCCGCTGGTCCTGGGCGTTGGCGAGGAAGAACGCCATGACGACGATGGCCGGGGCGTTGATCGTCATCGACACCGACACGTCGGCGAGGTCGATGCCGTCGAACAGCTCGGCCATGTCGTCGAGCGTATCGACGGCGACGCCGAGCCGGCCGACCTCGCCGAGGGAGCGCGGGTCGTCGCTGTCGAGTCCCATGAGCGTCGGCAGGTCGAAGGCGGTGCTGAGGCCGGTCTGGCCCTTTTCGAGCAGGAACTTGAAGCGCTCGTTGGTCTGCCGCGGCGTGCCGAAGCCGGCGAACTGGCGCATGGTCCAGAGCCGGCTGCGGTACATGCGAGGCATGGACGCCGCGCGTGAACGGATACTGGCCCGGATAGCCGAGGTCGGTTTCGGGGTCGAAACCGTCGAGGCTGTCGGGCGTGTAGAGCGGCGTCGATGGGGACGCTGCTGACGGTGGTGGGCGGCTGCTCGCGCGGCGGGGCGGCGGCGTTTTCCTTCTCCCAGCGGTCGCGGGCGGCGGTGTCGGTGACGGTGGCCATCATTCGCCCTCGATTCAAGGGTTTCGTTGAGCGGCTGCTTGTTGCAGACGCGTGAGGAACGCCGCATGTTCGGGACTCGCGATCCCCTGTTGGGCGACCTGGGCGACGCGAGTCATGTCGCCTCGGATCAGGGCGGCCGGGTCGAGCCACAGGCCGGAACAGGCTTCGCTCCGTAATAGCAGATCGGCGCCTGCGGCCAAGGCGTCGTACCGACCTTCGCGGAGGACGAACCAATCGACGACGCGGTCGAGCACGCGCCAGACGACGTACTCGCGGACGCCGTTGCGCCGGTAGGCGTTGAGCTTCGTGTGAAAGTCGATGCTGACGGTCGAGGCCGACACCTCGGCGACGAGTTCCGGGGCGCCGGCGATGTAATCTTCGGCGTCGATCCGCACCTGGCCGCCGTGGGAGGGCAAGACGATTAGGAAGGCGTCGGGCTGCGGCGCGTTGTCCAGGTCCAGTCGCAGCGTCCCATTGTCGCCGCCCTCAACGCCCGGCGTGCCGATTGTATACATCGACAGCCAACCGATGAGGTTGAAATGGGGGTTGCAGTGGCCCCGATACGAAACGGGCGATGGCATGTGAACCACTCCCTCAATGAGCTGGGCGTTATGAACATCCGGCATGGCGTTATAGCGCCGCTCGAACTCGGCGCGGGTCAGCCGATCGCCGTTTTGAAGCGGCGGGATTCGTTCCGCTTCCTTGGGGGAAGCGGCGGAATGTGCCAGGGTGCTCATGGTTTCGTTCCTCCTCTCACGACTTCGCGGACTCCGCAGTCTTCAGGGCTTTAAGCCGGTCGCCGATCTCGTACAGCTTGCCGTCGATCGTATCGGAGTGACCGCGGATCTGCTCCGTCGTCAATTCAAAGGCGATGAGCAATTCGCCGACCTCCGCGGGCGTGTGCGGCTCGTTCAGCAAGCGATGCACGATGTCGTCAAGATCACGGGCCTTATCCGCCATTGCGTTCAGGGCGGTGGCGAGATCCCCCCGCTCGCGCTCCGGCAGGTCCGGATCGATCTCCAGCAGGGCCCGCAGCCGAGCGCTCACGTTGCGAAACGTCTTCGGGTATTCCTCGTCCAGGGACATGGATCAATTCCTCCAGCTATTATTGATTTCTTGCACAACGTAGCGAACCTGATCCTTTCGTAATCGGCGGCCGTGATGTACGTTGGGTATCAGAGTCGTTGTATACTCGCCACGCAGATCGCGCACGGTCACCCTGCCGAACTCGCTCGCATGGGGCGACAACTCAAATTCATACCCCAACCCGTCCGCCCATTGCCGGATGCGGGCGGCAAGTCGGCGCGGGCCAACTCCTGCGCGGGATCGGGCATTAGCGGATGTCCGTTCATCCCATGCGCTCCACCGCCATCGCCACCGCGTTGCCGCCGCCCAGGCACAGCGACGCCATGCCGCGCTGCAGGCCATGCCGCTGCAGCGCGTACAGCAGCGTCATCAGCACCCGCGCCCCCGACGCCCCGATCGGATGGCCCAGCGCGATCGCTCCGCCGTGGACGTTCACCTTCGCCTCGTCCAGCCCCAGCTCCTTGCCGCACGCCAGCATCTGCGCCGCGAACGCCTCGTTCAGCTCGAACAGGTCGATGTCGCCCATTCTCCACTCCGCTTTCTCCAGCACCTGCCGTACCGCCAGCACCGGGGCGATGAAAATGTCCTTCGGCGCCACGCCGCTGGTGGCGTAGGCGACGACGCGGGCCAGCGGCTTCGACCGCCAGCCGCTCGGCGGCGCGGGCCGAGCCGACCAGCAGCGCGGCGGCGCCGTCGCGACAGCGTCGAGGCGTTGCCGGCCGTCACCGTGCCGCCTTCGCGGAAAGCTGGCTTCAGCTTCGCCAGCGTCTCCGCCGTCGTCTCCGGCCGTGGCCCCTCGTCGCGGCTGACGACATCAGGGAGCTTCGCCCCCGCTCGCCCTGGGGATCGTCACCGGCGTCACCTCGGCCGCGAAGGCGCCGCGCTCCCACGCCTCGGCCGCGCGCTGCTGGCTCTGGGCGGAGAAGCGATCCTGCTCCGCCCGCGATACGCCGCACTTCGCCGCGATGTGTTCGGCCGCCTCGCCCATGTGCCAGTCCTCGCAGGCGCACCACAGGCCGTCGTGGATCATCTCGTCCACGGCCTTCTGATCGCCGAATTTCCAGCCGGCGCGGGCGCCGAAGAGCAGATACGGCGCCCGGCTCATGCTCTCCATGCCGCCGGCCAGCGACCAGCTCGGCGTCGCCGGCCCGGATGGCCTGGGCGGCCAGCATCACCGCCTTCAGCCCGGAGCCGCACACCTTGTTGACCGTGTAGGCGGCGATGGAGTCGGGCAGTCCGGCCTTCAACGCCGCCTGGCGGGCCGGGTTCTGGCCCAAGCCGGCCTGGAGGACGTAGCCCATGATGACTTCGTCGACCTGGTCGGGCGGCGCCCGGCGCGGCGCAGCGCCTCGCCGCAAGGCGACGGCTCCAAGCTCCGGAGCGGGGACTTCCGCCAGGGCGCCGAGGTACTTGCCGATGGGCGTGCGGGCCGCGGAGAGGAGGAAGGCGTCGGCCATGAGCTTTACCTGAGTGACCATGTTGGGAAGGGACTACTTCCATTATATCGGGCGCCTCTTTGACGGCCGACGCGGCGCCTGATAGAGTCCACCTGTCAACGCGGTTGTTCCGTTCCTTTCTTCTACCCCGAAAGCGGACGCCCGTGGAAGCCCTTCTGCCTCTCCTGGGATTGCTCCTGGCCGCTCTGCCGATTGTGCTTGTAGTCCTGGTCGTCGTCGCCTTTGTCCGATCAAGGCGGATCGTAGAACTCGTCGATCAGGTCGGGCGGCTGGAGCGTCGGCTGCGCCGGCTGGAAGGTCGCTACGAACCCCCGGTCGAAATGCCGCCGGAGGCCATTCCCGTCGCGCCCGCTGATCATGTGAAACGCCCACCGGCGCCGCGCGAGCCACCCGCGCCGCGCTTGCCGTCGCCGAGGCGCGAGACGACTTCCGAAGCGGCCGAAGTGGAGTGGTGGATCGGGCGACGGCTGGGCTGGCTGGCGGTGATTGTGTTCATTTTCGCCGCGGCCTTTTTCCTCAAGTACGCCTTCGACAACAACTGGATCGGCGAACTCGGCCGCGTCGCCATCGGTCTCGTCATCGGCGCGGGCCTCTGCGTCGCCGGCCTGCGCCAGCACCGGAAACGGAGCCGAATCCTCAGCGAAATCTTCACCGCCGCCGGGATCGTCGTGCTGTACCTGTCCACCTGGGCCGCCTTCGGCTTCTATTCCCTGGTGACGCGGCAGGAAGGCGGGGTGTTCCTGGCGGTGCTGATGGCGCTCGCCGCCCTGCTATCCGTGGCGTACGATTCACCGGCCGTCGCCCTGCTGGCCCTGGCCGGCGGTCTGCTCACGCCGCTGCTGCTGGCCAGCGAACACGACCAGTACGTCAGCCTGTTCCTCTATCTCTCCGTCCTGGCCGCCGCCGCGGTCGGATTGGCCTGGCTGCGGCCGCGCTGGCCGGCGCTGCGAACCGTCGCGCTCCTCGGCGTGCAAGGACTCTACTGGGCCTGGTTCACGGGGAACTATCACCCCGAGAAGCAGGCCGCGGCCCTGGTCTTCCAGATCGTCCTCTTCGGCCTGTTCCTCGCGTCCGGCCTGCTGGCGGCGCGCGGCGGCGCACCGGCTGGGAAGAGCTGGTCGTCGTCGCCGTCAATCCCTTCCTGTTCTTCGCCGCGGCCTACGGCCTGCTGGACGCGGACTATCACCTGTGGATGGGGACGCTCGCCGTCCTGATCGCCCTGATCTGCACCGCGGCGGCCGCCGTCGTCGCCCTGTGGCGGGAGGACGACCCGTTGCAGCGCTTCGCCTGGGCGGCCGTGGGACTCGCATTTCTGGCGATCGCCGTCCCGCTCCAGGTCGGGTCGATGGAAGTCGGCGTCGCCTGGGTCTCGCCGTGCTGGGCGGTCGAGGGGCTGGCGCTATGGTGGTTCGGGCTGCGCGTCGAGTCGCGGCCGGCGCGCGTCTTTGGGGTCGTCCTCCTCGCGATCGCCGTGCTGCGCCTGCTGACGGCGGAGGGGCTTTACGTCCATTCCGTACCGTTTATCCCCGTGTTCAACGCGTATACGTTGCCCGGCGCACTCACCGCCGGCGCCGTGTTGGGGGCCGCCTTCGCCGCCCGGCGGTTCGCGGGCCGGCTGGAGTCGGGGGACGTGGTCGTCCGCTACGCGGCCGGCCTGACCGGCGTGGCGCTGGCGTGGCTGCTGCTGTCGCGCGAGGTCTACGACTTCTGCACTCTGGTTCTTGAGCCAGGCCCGCCGTACGCACTCATGCAGGGGCCGCCGCCCGGCGAACGGCTGGCGCAGACGGCGCTGTCGGCCGCCTGGACCGTCTACGCCGCCTTGCTCCTGTGGGCCGGCTTCCGGCTCAATCACGCCCTCACGCGCTGGGCGGCGCTGGCCGTGTTCGCCGTCACGGTCGCCAAGGTGTTCCTGTTCGACCTATCCGGCCTGGACGGTCTGTTCCGAATCCTGGCCTTCCTGATCCTGTCCGTGGTGTTGGCCGCGGCCGCCTGGGGCTATCAGAAGTTCCAGGCTTACTTCCGCGCCGCCGCGCCGGAGGGGCCTTCCGATGACTGACCGCCTCCGCTTTTTTGCGCTGCCGTTCGTCGTCTTGTGCGCGGGCATGGCCGCCGGACAGGAGCCGCCCGCGCACGAGGGCCTGGCGCACTGGCAATGGTATCTGGAGCTAGCCGCGCCGCAGGGCGCCGGCCGGATGGACTGCATCCTGACGCCGGCCGTCTTCGACAAGGCGCGGGAAGACCTCGGCGACCTCCGCCTGATCGACGGCGCCGGCCGGGAAATCCCCTACGCCATCCGCGTCCGGCGTTCGCGGGTGGAGCTGCAGGAGTCCCGCCAAGGCGTTCAACCAGGCGCGCCACCCCGACGGCTCGGCCGAGACGAGCTTCGACCTGGGCCCCAAACCGCCCGAAAACCGCTCGCTGACCGTCGAGCCGGACGGCGCCAACTACCGCCGCCGCGCCAGCTGCAAGGCAGCGACGACGGCGCCGACTGGCGGACGCTGGTGGACGACGGCCCGCTCGTCAGCCTCCGCGTCGGCGACCAGGCGATCGACGCCCGCACCCTGTCCTACCCCGCCAGCCGGTTCCGCTACCTGCGCGTGCGCGTTTATCCCGACAAGGCCGGCGACGACAAGGTGGACCCGCCGCGCGTCAAGGTGTGGCGGGCGGCGGAGAAGGAGGGCGAGGATTACAGCGTCGCGGTCGCGATCGGCCCGCGCGATCCGATTCCGACTCCCGGCGGCCCTGGCTCGGCCTGGTTCCTCAGCGTCCGCGACGCGCACGGCGCCGATTTGGAAGCGTACTGGGAGCGTCTGAGTTTCGACGTTGCGAACACGGAGTTTTCGCGGTCCTATTTCGTGGAGGCGGCCGACCCCAGCACGGGCTTCCGGCGCAGCCTGGTCGAAGAGCGCTGGCTGCGCGCGCCGGGCGACGAGGCGCCGCTGACGGCCACATTCACCGAGGTCCGCGCCCGGCGGCTGCGGCTGGTCGTGACGGACAACCGCGATCCGCCGTTGCAAATCCAGACCGCCCGCTCGACGACGGCGGCGCGGCAGCTGGTGTTTACGCCGCCGGCCCATTGGGCGCCGCCGCTGCGGCTCTATTTCGGCAACCCTCAGGCGGCGCCGGGCCGCTATAACGACTACGCCGACGCGCTGCCCGCCGTGCTGGACCCGGCGCCGACGCGAATCCGCCTGGCGAGCTACGCGGACAGGGAAGACGTCGAAAAGAACCCGGCGTACCAGGAGCCGCCCAAGCCGTTCACCGAGCGGTTTCCGTGGCTGATCTACGTGGTCCTGGGACTCGCCGGACTGACGCTGCTCGGCATCTTGCTGTATTTCGCGCCGGGCCGTCGCGCGGCATGATGCGAAGGCCGCGACGCCGCCTGCGTCGGCCGCCGGATAAGGCGCCCTCGTCTGGACGGCGGCCGCCACGGTTCGTTATAGATGGAAGGCGTTGCGGCCCCGATTCCTTCCCAACGGCAAGGCATGCTGCTGCGCACCGAACACCTGACGAAAGACTACGGCCGCTTCCGCGCCCTGGACTCCCTCAACCTGGAGGTCGCTCCGGGCGAAGTGTTCGGTCTTCTCGGCCCCAACGGATCGGGAAAGTCCACCGCCCTGCGCCTGCTGCTCGGTTTCCTGCGGCCGACCGCCGGCAAGGCGACGATCGCCGGCCACGACTGCTGGCGCGACGGCGTCGCCGCGCGCCGTCACGTCGCCTACTTGCCCGGCGAGCTGCGGCTGTATGAGAACATGACCGGCCGCCAGCTCGTCTGCTTCCTGAGCCAGCCTCCGCGGTCAGTCCGTCGGCCCCGAACTGGACGCCCTCGCCCGCCGCTTCGACATCGACCTCAACCGACCTATCGCCTCCCTTTCGTCCGGCATGAAGCGCAAGGTCGCGCTCTTGCAGGTGCTGCACGCCCGCGCCCCGCTGCTCATCATGGACGAGCCGACCAACACGCTCGACCCGAACATGCGCGACCTGCTGCTGCAGCAGGTGCGCGAGGCCCGCGACCTGGGACAGGCGGTGCTGTTCTCGTCGCACGTACTGAGCGAGGTGGAACAGGTGTGCGACCGCGTCGGCATCCTGCGGGCCGGCCGGCTCGTCCACCTCCAGGACATGGCCGACCTGCGCGAGGGCCGGCTCGTCAAGGCGCGGCTCGACGGTCCCTGGAGACCGGACGGCCTGCCCGACGGCCTGAGCGTCCGCGAGCAGGACAAGGATCGGTTGACTCTGGAATACCGCGGGCCGCTGCCGCCGCTGTTGACCTGGCTGGCCCGGCAGCCGCTGACCGACCTCCGCCTGGAGCCGCTCGGCCTGGCCGCCGTCTATCAACGCTCTCACGGGGCCGACGCATGACCTTTCCGCTCCTCCGCAAGCTCTTGCGCGACGCCCGCATCGGGCTGCTCGTCACGGCCCTCTTGCTGGCGGCGTTCCAGTGCCTGTGGGCCAAGATCACGTCGCGCATCCTGGGTGAGCTGTCGCCGTACTTCACCCAGCTGGCGGCTTTCGCCGGCCAGAACCTCGGCGACATTCAGGACAAGGTCTTTGGCGGCCCCGGCAAGATCATCCGTACCATCATCGGCGGCGAGCGCGTGGACCTCGACCGGGCGATGGATCTGCTGTCGATCGGCTACGTCCATCCGCTGGTGCAGACGATCTTCTGCGTCTGGGCGGTCGGCCGGGCGTCGGGCGCCGTGGCCGGCGAGATGGACCGCGGCACGATGGAATTGCTGATGGCGCAGCCGGTGTCGCGGCCGCGGCTGGTCCTGGCCCATTTCGGCGTGGATTTGGCGACGATTCCGCTGCTTTGTCTCAGCCTGTGGGCGGGGACGTGCCTGGGGACGTGGCTGGTCGGGCCGATCCAGCCGGAGAAGGTCGATCTGGGACGGCAGCCGGGGGTGCTGTTGCTCCGGTTCGTGCCGCCGGAAACCCCGGAGGCGCAAGCGGCGCAGGCTGCACGTCGACCCGGCGGCGTTCGGCCCGTCGCTGTGGGCGGTGGGCGGACTGCTGTTCGCCATCAGCGGCTACACGATGGCGCTGTCGGCGTGCGGCCGTTCGCGCTGGCGCGTGCTGGGCGCTGGCGGTGTTCGTGACGCTGGTGCAGTTTCTGATCAACGTGGTCGGCCAGCTGTGGGACGTGCTGGAACCATTCCGCCCGTTGACGATCTTCTATTACTACCAGCCGCAGGACGATCATCCTGGGCGCACCGTGGTCGGCGGCGTTGCCGTCACTGGCCATGCTGTACGGCGTCGGGGCGGCGGGCTATGGCGTGGCGCTGGCGGCGTTCACGCGGCGGGACTTGCCGGCGCCGTTGTAGAAAATGATGAATGATGAACGATGAATGATGAATAAAAGACGCATATTGTCTTTTATTCATCATTCATCGTTCATCATTCATCATTATTTCTCGACCACCCAGATGTTGCGGAAGTAGACCGGGTTGCCGTGGTTCTGGAGCTGGATCGGGACCGGGCGTCGGCGCTTTCGGGCTGGCCGCCGCCGGTCGGCCCTTTCTCCAGCTTGACGTGGTCCTGGATCAGGACGCCGTTGTGCTTGACGGTGATGACGGCCGGCTCGACCTTCTTGTCGCCGTCGTACTTGGCGGCGGTGAAGTCCACGTCGTAGGTCTGCCACGACAGCGGCGGGAAGCACATGTTGACCAGCGGCTTGTACTGGTGGTAGATGCCGCCGCACTCGTTGTCTTCGCCGGTCAGGCCGAAGCTGTCCAGCACCTGGATCTCCCAGCGATCCTGCACGTAGACGCCGCTGTTGGACCGGCCCTGGTCCCTCGCCTTGGGCATGAACGCCAGGCGGAACTCGACGTGGAACGTGCAGCTGCCGAACTTCTGCTTGCTCTTGATGCCGTTATTGAGCAGGTGGTCCTCGACGATCTTGCCGCCCTCCCACTCGTCGGCGTTCGTGCCGTCGAAGAGCACGATGGCGTCCTTGGGCGGCTTCTCGCCCAGCGTCGGACTCTCGCGGACACGTGTGTGTCAGGCTGATCTCGTCGCCGTCCTTCGACTTGCCCGTCGAGCGCCTTGCCGTCGCAACTCGCCGGTCCAGCTCCCCTCCAGAGTTGTTTTGCCGCCGTTCGTCGTGGCGTCGGTGTGGATGCGGGTGTGGCCGTCCCAGCCGTCGCCGGGCAGTCCGCCCTTGAGGAAGAAGACCTCGAACTTGCCGTCGCCGCGGGCGATCACCTGGGCGCCGTACTTCTCCTTGCCGACATCGCCGACATACTCACCCTGCGTGGCAAAGTCGGGTCCGGCCGCCGCGGCGTCGATGAACGTGTCTCCTTTCTCGATCCTTCGCCGCCACGCACCCGCAAACGATCAACCCCACCCCCAGGCCCGCGCACAGCGCGGCCGGCAGCCATCGCTTCATGATGCACCTCGATTGATTGGTTCCCCGTAACAGGGGCATGGTAAGCGGAAAAGAACGAACCGCCAAGACGCCAAGAGCGCCAAGAAAGATTTTGTCTTCTTGGCGTTCTTGGCGTCTTGGCGGTTACGTCTCTTCTTGTCATCCCGTCAGACGGCGCAGGAAGGCCACGCCGGCCGTCACGTCGGCCAGGCGGTCGTCGCCCGACTCGCGCGCGACCGTCAGCCAGCCGCGATACTCGATCTCCTCCAGCACGCCGAGTAGTAGCATCCAATCGATGTCGCCATGGCCCAGCGGCGATTTCCTGCGCGGTGCGGCTGGCGCCGACCAGCCGGGCGTCGCGGGCGGTGACGCGCACCATACGGCGATTCAGGGCGCGGGCCGACTGCGCACACGTCGAAGCCGTGCGTCAGCAGATTGGCCGGGTCGAGGTTGGCGCCCAGCGAGCCGCTGTCGAAACGCGCCAGGTAGGCGTTCAGCGCCTCGCCGGACTCCAGGCCCGTCTCCAGCGCCAGGACGGCGCCGACGCGGTCGCCGTGGGCGGCCAGCGCCGTCAGCGACTCGGTCAGCAGCCGGCCGCGCGCCTCCTCACCCTCGCCGGGAACGGCGCCGGCCTCCACGATCGCCACGCGCGGGCCGAGGTCGTAGCTGAGCGTCATCACTTTGCGGACGTGCTCGATGCGCGGTTGCTGGTCCTCCGCGGCGTCGAGGCCGCGCCGCAGCGGACAGCCGAGGGCGGTCAATTCGAGGTTGTGGGAGCGCAGAAGGTGGCGGAACTCGCGCCGGCCGGTCTCCGACAGGCGACTCGGCGACAGGTCGCCGGCCGCGTCCACGCGCACGCCGGCCACGCCAAGACGGGACGCCTCGAACAGGGCGCGCGCAGCGGCAGACCCAGCGATTCCAGGCGGACGCCGATCTTCAATCGGTTCATGACACCACCGGACATTCTTCGGCGGGGACGGGACGACGCCGGGTGAAGTGGTGCAAGGGCCGGACCAGGGAGCGGAAAACGGCGTGCGGCAGCGTGACGGTGTCCCACTTGCGGCTGCGGACGCGCATATGGCGGCGATAGTCGGCCGTGGGGCACCGCTCGCATCAGGTAGCGCCGGCCGCGCCACGTCCACAGGTCTTCCACGTCGTCGGGCAGCTCCACGCTCGGCAGGACGTGATAGACGAAGACGAGCAATCCACGGTAGCCGCGGCCGGACAGCCCGGCCCAGCGCTCCAGGCCGTCCACGTCCTCGCGGGTGGACCAGCATTCCCACACGCGCCGCGGCCGTTCCGGCGGCCCCATCGGGAAGCGTCGGCCCTTCACGTCCACCAGGAGGCGGGCGCCGTGGTCGCCGAAGACGATGAAATCGAGACTCTTGATCGGCGTCTCGCCGAGCATGGCGCGACGCGTTTCGTCCACGGCGACGTAGCAGAGGCGGCGTTCCTGCAGGTACGCCTCGAAGGCCGCTTCGTAGTGGTTGCCGCGGTCCATCACGCACCTCCCGCTCTGGCGAGCCGCCGGGTTGATCCCGGCGGGTTTCGCCCCAACGGCGGGGATAAACCCCGCCGCTCGCCTTGGATTCTAAACCGCCAGCAGTTTCCGCACCGCGTTCAGCACCTCCGCCGCCGCGACCGTCGTTTCCTCGCGCCGCGCCAGGTCCTTGATCTTCCAGACGCCCTGCGCGAACTCGTCGGGGCCGGCGATCAGCGCGAGGCGGAAGCCCCGCTGCTCGGCGTACTTGAATTGCTGGCCGACCTTCTTCGCCTCCGGGATAGACCTCGACGCCGATCCCCTCGGCTCGCAACTGCGCGGGCCATCTTCTGATACTCGCCGAGCCGGTCGGGGCTGAACTGCACCACCAGCACCGGCGCCGGCGTCGCCGTCTTCGGCAGCAGGTCCAGCTCCTCCATCGCCGCCAGCAGCCGGTCCAGACCCAGCGAGGCGCCGACGCCGGGCAGAGCGCTGCTTCGTGTACAGGCCGGCTAGGTTGTCGTAGCGGCCGCCGGAACAGACGCTGCCGATCTTCGGCAGGTCGAGCAGGAACGTCTCGTAGATCGTGCCGGTGTAGTAATCCAGGCCGCGAGCGATCGACAGGTCGAGCCGCAGCCGCTCCTCCGGCACGCCGGCGATCCGAGCCACGTCCATCACCTCGCGCAACCGCTTCACGCCGTCGGCCGCCTTCGCATTGCCGCCGAAGTCGCGTCCCAGACGATCCAGAATCTCGGTGTTCGTCCCCGCCATGCCGGCCAGCGCCAGCACACGCTCCGCCTGGCCGACCGTCGCCCCGGCCTTCTCCGTCATCTCCGCCAGCACCGGCTCGCGGCCGATCTTGGGCAGCTTGTCCAGCGCCACGCATGCAGCGCCGCCCCGCGCTCCGCCAGGCCCAGCTCTTCCAGCAAGCCGTTGAGCACGAGCCGGTTGTTGATGCGCACCTCGAAGCGCTCGAAGCCGAGCGCCCGCATCAGGTCGTGAATGACGAGGGCCGTTTCGATGTCGCTGGCGTTCGACTCGGTGCCGATGGTGTCGAAGTCGCACTGCCAGAACTCGCGGAAGCGGCCCGCCTGCGGCGTCTCGCCGCGCCAGACCGGCCCCATGTGGTAGCGCTTGAACGGCGTGCCGAGCTTGCCGATGTGCTGGGCGGCGAAGCGGGCGAACGGCACCGTCAGGTCGAAACGCAGGGCCACGTCGCGGCCGCCGTTGTCCTTGAAGCGGTACAGCTGCCGTTGGATCTCGGCCTCCGCGCTCATCTTGCCGAGAAGGATTTCCGCATATTCCAGGGCCGGCGTGTCGATGGGCGCGAAGCCGTAGGAGCGATAGACCGCGCGGGCCTTCTCCAGCAGCCGTTCGCGCGGAATCATCAGCTCCGGCAGATAATCGCGGAAGCCTTTCAGGGTGCGCGGCTCGATCAGGTCTGCCATGGCCGTTCGTGTCCGTCAGGGATTAATTCCGATTCCGATACCGTTCGCTGACGCGCTTCAGGAAGCGTTGCTCCTCGGCCGTCAACGAATCGCGGCCCAGGCGCTGAATCTTATCGAGCAGCTCGTCCATGCGTTTTTCCTCGGCCTCGCGCTGCTCTAACTCGCGCTGGACCTTCTTCGCCGACCGCTGCTGCGACCAGCGCTGCCACCAGCTCTGGCGGCGGACGCGCGGGGGCGGCGGCTCGTCGCGCTCCAGGCTCGTGTATCCCTGCGAGAAATCGTAGTGGCCGAGCAGCGGGTCCTCGCCGCCCGTCTCCAGGATCATCCACTGGTTTTTGCATGAGATGAAAACGAAAAGGCAGAGGCACAGGACCAGCACGTCGTTCTGCCACATGGCGTAGACGCCCAGCACCACGCAGGTGATGAAGCCGGCGAAAACGGCGTATAGCGTCGCCTGGCGGTAGCCGACGTGCGGCCACAGGATGCACTGGAGCAGCCGGCCGGCGTCCATCGGAAAGCCGACCAGGACGATGTTCAGCAGAAACAGGACGTAGTTGACCCAGAACAGCCACGCCAGCAGGTTGGCGGAGCTGTACCACATCACGTTCACCGGTTCGCCCGCCCAGGTGAACAGCTGAACCATCCCCGCGCTGTGTCCCTCCGCGTCGATGGCAAACCGTCCGTTGTAGGCGAACGGCCACCACGACGGTTGAATGGGCTTGCCGCTGACTACGAGGAGAAGCAGGACGCAAACGATGCACAGGAAGAGGTTGACGGCGGGGCCGGCGGCCGTACTGATGAAGTTGGCCTTCGGCGTGTGCGGCACGTCCACGTAGGCCAGGCCGCCCAGCGGCCACAGGAGGATCTCCTGGCAGTCGCCGCCCGCGAAGCGCGCCCCGAAGGCGTGGCCGAATTCGTGGGCCAGCACCGACAAAAACAATAGCGTTAGGATGGCCAGGAGATCGACCCACGCCCCTTCAGGAAGGGCGTCTTCGGGGTGGCGGGGGTGGTCGAAGGCGACCCGGAGGAGGCTGACGAGGATGAACACCGCGAACAGCAGGTGAATGCGGATCGTGACGCCGAACAGGCGCCCAATCGGGAACGACCACGATAAGGGATCTCGCATTGCAGCAACTCGTCGTCCGGGGGAAGCGTTGCACCGCGTTCTGTAGGATTCTATCATCGCGGCAGGGCGGTCGCAATCGCCAGGCCGCGCCGGAGAACCTTATGCCACGCACACTCGTTCACAAGGGTCGGAAAATCCAGGTCTACGACGACGTCGAACCCGGCCCCGACGGCCGGCCGATGCGCCGCGACATGGTGATCCACCCCGGCGCCGCCGCCATCCTGCCGCTGGTGGACCGCGATCACGTCTGTCTGTTGCGCAACCCACGGTTCATCCTGAACGAAACGCTTTGGGAGATGCCGGCCGGGACGCTGGAACCGGGCGAGGCGCCGGAGGTCGCGGCGGTGCGCGAGCTGGAGGAGGAAACCGGCTACCAGGCGAAACGCTGGCGGAAACTGGCCGCGTTCTACCCGTCGCCGGGCGTGCTAAGTGAACGGACGCACCTGTTCGTGGCGGAGGACCTGACGGCCGGCCCCATGCGGCCGGAGGCCGACGAAGCGATGGAGCCGCACGTCGTCCCGTGGGAACAGGCGATGACGTGGGCGCTGGACGGAACGATCTGTGACGCCAAGACGTTGGTGGGACTGTTGTTGTGGGACCGGCTGCGAGGCAAGTGAGGAGTGAGGAGTGAGGAGTGAGGAGTGAGGAGTGAGGAGAAAAGACCGGCTTGTCTTTCTCCTCACTCCTCACTCCTCACTCCTCACTCCTCACTAAGATAGAAATGGGAGATAATCGCATGAATATTCTGGTGCTCGACATCGGCGGGACGAACGTCAAGTTGAAGCGCTCCGGCCAGGACGAGGTGCGCAAGTTCGAGTCGGGTCCGGGCCTGACGCCGCAGCAAATGATCGACGGCGTGAAAAAGTTGGCGACTGACTGGGACTACGACGTCGTCAGCGCCGGTTTCCCGGCACCGGTCGTCGGCGGCAAGATCGCCAAGGAGCCGGTCAATCTCGGCAAGGGCTGGCTGGGCTTCGACCTGTCGGCCGGCTTCGGCAAGCCGGTGCGCGTCATCAACGACGCGGCCATGCAGGCGCTGGGCGGTTACCAGGGCGGTCGGATGCTCTTCCTCGGTCTTGGCACCGGTCTGGGCACCACGCTCATCGTCGATAACGCCGTCATCGGCTTGGAATTGGGTCATTTGCCCTACCGAAAGGAGAAGAGTTTCGAGGAATATGTCGGCGTGGCCGCCCTGGAGCGGCGCGGCCGGGAGAAGTGGCAGGCGTCGGTTTTCGACGTGGTCGCGATCCTCAAGGCGGCGATGGTGGCGGAGTACGTGCTGCTGGGCGGCGGCAACGTCAAGAAGCTGACGGAGTTGCCGCCGGGGTCGCGGCGCGGCGACAACGCCGACGCCATGCGCGGCGGCGAACGCCTCTGGCAGGACGAGCCGAGGGCGGTCAGCACGCCGCAAGAGGACAAGAATGGCCACTGACTTCACGGACGTACCGCCGCCCCGCCTCCCGCGCGGCCATCCGTGGATCGCCTGGGCGGTGATCCTGATCGCCGTCGGGACTCTGATCGCGCTTCACTTCCTGTTCCAACCTCCGGCCGAGACGAAGGAAATCGTCACTTTTGAGATAAAAGCACGCTACATTATCGGCGTTGCGAACCTGGGTCTGAAGAGCAAGGAGCTTTACGAGCAGGCGCAAGAACTCGACCGCGGCTCGGCTGACCAGCGGCTGCGTTTCGTCGTGCTGGCAGGGGAGTTGACAGACGCGGACGAGGCGCTCAAACAGCTGGACGCGCTCAAGGAGTCGCTGAGCAAGGGCGCCGACCAGAAGAACGCCGGCACGGCCGACATCCTCGGCCGGCTTTACCGCGACTACAGCAACGGCGACCTGACGGCGGCGCATGTGACGGAGGAGGAGCGCGGCGAGCTGCGGCGGCGCCTGGGCTGGTTTGGCGACCTGGCCCTCAACCCGCCCGGCGGGCCGGATCGGGCGGCGCGCGCCGCCGTCATCGCGCCGGCCCAGCGGGTGGTGGTTGCGACCCTCGTCATCGTACTCGCCGCCCTCGGCGGCGGCGCCGTGGGGTTCGTGCTGCTGATCCTGTTCGCCGTCCTGTGGCGCCAGATGCGAAGCCGCTTCGTCGTCGGATCGCCCTACAGCGGCATTTACGCCGAAACCTTCGCGCTGTGGCTCGTCCTGTACTTCGGCCTCACCCTTGTGCTGAGGCTTGTCGCGCCGGGCGCCCCGATCGGAGTCGCCGCGGGCCTGCCCCAAGTGTTGAGCCTGTCCGCCGTGGGGTGGCCCGTCCTTCGCGGCGTCCCCTGGCGGCGGGTACGCCAGGACATCGGCTGGTTCGCGGGCGACCGGCCGGTCCTGGAACCCTTCTACGGCGGCCTCTGCTACCTGGCCGCCCTGCCCCTGGTCATTCTCCTCATGTTCGGCCTTGGGATCCTAATTCAACAGGCGCAGAAGTGGGGCGGTCATAACCCGTTCGGCCCGGAAGGCGTGCCGACGCATCCCGCCGTCCCCGAGGTGCTGCACGGGGACTGGGCGACATGGATCCAGGTCGTGTTCGTCGCAAGCGTCATGGCGCCCATCCTCGAAGAGACGATGTTCCGCGGCGTGCTCTACCGCCACATGCGCGAGGCCACCGCAGGTCTGGGGCGGGGAAGAAGTGTGATCGTGAGCGCCTTGGTCGTCAGTTTCCTCTTCGCCGCCCCGCACCCGCAAGGGCTGATCGCGGCTCCCCTTCTGATGGCGCTGGCGTTCGGCTTCACGGCGGCGCGCGAGTGGCGCGGGTCGCTGATCCCGTCGATGACGGTCCACGCCCTGCACAATGGGGCGCTGATGGCGATGCTGATTCTGGCGGCGGCGTAAGGGTTAGCCGCGACGCGCAGCGGAGCGCTCGGGAGGCAGCGCCTCCGCTGCGCGTCGCGGCTAACCGCGAATCTTCCGCATCGCGTCGGCCGCGGCCTCGCGCACCGACGCATCGGGGTCGATGAGCCGCTCCGCCAGGGCCGCCCGCGCGTCGGCGCCGCGAGGGCTATCGCCCAGCAGCCGGGCCGCGCAGCGGCGCACGTTCGGGTCGGCGTGGCGCAGCGCCTCGATCAGGCGCGGCGCTGTCCGCCCGCCCATCTTGCCCAGCGCCGCCGCCGCCACCGCCCGGTTGACGGCGTCGCCGCCGGCCAGCGTCTCGATGAGCGCGGGGATGGCGGCCGGGGCCGTCGCGCCGATTTCGCCGAGCGTCGCCGCCGCCCAGCGCCGTATCAACCGGCTGGGGTCGCTCAGCAGCTGAATCAGCGCCGGGGCCGCCATGCGAGCGTCCGGTCCCATCTCCGCCAGGGCCATCATCGCCCGGCAGCGCACCGCCTCATGCGGGTCGCCCAGCGCCTGGACCAGCGCGGGCAGGGCCGGCCGCGCCTCGGGGCCGATCTCCGCCAGCGCCACCACGGCCATGCGGCGCACCTCAGGCATGGGGTCTTTCAACGCCTCGCTCAGGGCCGGCACGGCGGCGCGGCGCACGGCCCCAGCTGGCTCAGAACGCCGGCCGCATACAAACGACGAGCGGCGTGCCGGTCCTTGAGCCGGTCGATCCACACATGCACGTCTGTATCGTAATCGGCGGGGATGACTGCCACGGCCGAACCCTCGTTCCTGGCGCCCGCGGCGCACGCTCTCTGGGCGCGCCAACGAACGCTCAACTGGAAATATGGCATACGCCCCACCGAATGCACGGTCGGTCCTGATTTTTTTGATTCCACGCCCGGCGCGTCGGCCGCATAGTAAGGGGTACATCCACGGAGACTGACATGGCGCCGCTCGGCGAACCCGACGAAACGCTCATGGCCCGGACGGCGGACGGCGATCGCGCCTGCCTGGAGCTGCTGGTGCGGCGCCACGCGACGCCGTTGCTGACGTTCCTGGCGCGGCAGTGCGGCGACTGCCATCGGGCGGAAGAGTTGTTTCAGGAGGTGTTCCTGGCGATTTGGGTGAAACGCCGGCTCTACCAGTCGCCGCGGCCGTTCCGGCCGTGGCTGTACGCCATCGCGCTGAACAAGTGCCGGGCCGCCTTTCGCGTCCGTCCCGGCCCCGCGGCGCTGACGGAGGACGGCCCCACGGACGCCGGCGCCTCGCCGGCCGACGCCGTCGTCGCGGCCGAGACCGCCGACCTCGTCGGCCGCGCCGTCGCCCGCCTGCCGGAACAGCAACGGGCCGTCGTCACGCTGCGCGTCTGGGAGGGACTTCCCTACGCCCGCATCGCCGAAATCGTCGCTTGTTCGGAGGCCACGGTGCGCTCGTACATGCACCACGGCCTCGCCGCCCTGCGCAAACATCTGGAACACAAGCTCAGCGTCGGCGAGCGGGGGGCGTCAGCCCCCTGATTCTTCCTGCCGTCGCCGACATGGTGCGGCCATCAGGGGGCTGACGCCCCCCGCTCGCCACGGAGACATTCCATGCCCCCGTTCAACGATCACGTCGCCGATCTCGCCGACGACTACGTCCATCGCCTGCTCAACGCCAACCGCGCCGCCGAGGTGGAACGGCACTGCGCCGCCTGTCCCGCCTGTCAAGCCGCCGTGGACGACGCCCGCCGACGCCTCGACGCTCTGCGGGCCGAACCGCCGGCCGAGGCGTCCGAGAAGCTGGTCCGCAAAACGATCGGCAGGATCGACGCCCATCAGAAGGGACGCCAGCGGCGCTGGCGGCTGTTCCTGGCAGGCGCCGGCGGACTGCTGGCCGCGTCCGTCGTCGTGCTGGTCTGGCTGCACGTCTATTACTTCAACCTCGCCGCCACGCCCTACGACCTCGTCGTCCTGGGCCAGCGGCAGCTGTTGGCCTCGGCGGACGGCTCCCTGCGGGTCGTCCTCCGCGACGCCAAGACGCTGGCGCCGGTCGTCGGCGTGTCGGTCGCGGTACGGCTGGTCGGCCGCGACAACAAACAGACGGCCGACCTCGCCGCCTTCCAGACCGACGCCGACGGCGGCGGCGACCCGCGCTTCACCCTGCCCGACTGGGCCGACCAGGCCTGCGATCTGATCGTCCAAGCCCAGACAGCGGGAGGGCTGGAGAGGAACGCTCAGGGAGTTGAACTCAAGCGATCCTTCAAGGTGATGCTCAGCACCGACAAACCGGTTTACCAGCCCGGACAGACGATCCACACCCGCGCCCTCGCCCTGCGCCGACCCAACCTGCATCCCGTCGCCGGTCAAGCCGCGACCTTCTCCGTCGTCGATCCCAAAGGCAACATCGTCTTCAGGCAGGAGGGCAAAACGAGCCGATACGGCATCACCGCCGCCGACTGCCCGCTCGACACGGAGATCCTCGAAGGGCCGTACACCGTCCTCTGCAAGACCGGCGACGTGGAGAGCCGGCTTTCGGTGGACGTGAAGAAGTACGTCCTGCCCAAGTTCAAGGTCACGGTCGCGCTGGATCGGCCGTTCTACAAGCCCGGCGACACGATCAAGCTCGCCGTGCAAGCCGATTACTTCTTCGGCAAGCCGGTGGCCGACGCAACGGTGGATATGGTCGTCAGGGAGGATCTGGCGCCCCGCCGCCGGCACACACCATCCTCCACACCGACGGCAAAGGAACGGCGACCTGGGATTACGTCGTCCAGAAGGCCGCGTGGCGCCAGCCATTGCAGCGCTCGCCGGAGACCTCGCATATCCACTTCCAGGCGACGGTGACAGACGCCGCCGGCCAAAAACAGGCCGCGTCCACGGAGCCTGCCGTGTCCGACTGGCCGGCCCACATCGAAGTCATTCCAGAGGCCGGCGAACTGGTGCAGGATGTGGATAACAAGGTCTACGTTCTCGTCACGCTCCTCGACGGCCGACCGGCCGCGGGGCTCACGTGCATATGAGGAAGCCCCAAGGGGGCTTTGAAGACGAGCAGACCGACGAGAATGGCGCCGCCGTCTTTGACATCCATCCCAGCGGCATCCAGCGCACGGTCCTGATCCGGCCAAGGGCCAGATCCCCCAATTCTCGGTTACGGACGACAAGGGCGCGGAGATCGCCGAAAGAAGCGTGCTGATTCCCTGCGGCCCGGCCGGCGACTTCCTGGTGCGCACCGACCGGGCGGTCTACCGCGGCGGCGATACGCTGACGCTCACGGCGGTCGGCGGCGGATCGGGCGCCGTGTTCGTGGACTTCATCAAGGACGGCCAGACGATGCGGACGGATACGGTGGAGATGGTCAATGGGCAAGGCCAGGCCGCCGTCGATCTGCCGGCCGACCTAAGCGGCACGGTGCAGGTGGTCGCCTACCGTCTCGACGTCAAGGGCTATCCGGTGCGCAAGACGCGCGTCGTCTACGTCCGGCCGGCGGACGAAATCCACATCGCCGCCACGCTCGATCCCGGCAAGACGGCGTACAAACCGGGCGATCGTCCGACGCTGCACCTGAAGCTGACGGACAAAAACGGCAGGCCAAGCCCCGGCGCGGTCAGCCTGGACGGCGTGGACGACGCCGTGTTCTCGGTGCTGCCGCAGCGGCCGGGCATGGAAGAGGCTTTCTACACGCTCGAAGAAGACTTGATGGCGCCGGTCAACCGGATTCATCCCTGGTCGCCGAAGGACGCCGGATCGCAACGCTTCCAGGAGGCGCTGTTCGCCGCGGCGTCGCGGGCCGACAACCCGCCCCAGGCGAACGCCGGGCCGCCCATCCCCGGCGAGGCCATGAAGGCCGCACGGGCTGGACGGCCTCGCGTTCTGGGCGACGCCCTCCCGATGGCGCCACTAGGCACGACGCACTCCCTGGTCGCGGAGACGTACCAGGCCAAGGTCCAGGAGACGGCGAAGGTGCGCCAGGCGGGCCTGGGCCTGATGAACTGGCTCTGGCTGCTGTTGATTCCCGCAGCCATCGGCGTCACCATCCTAGGATTCTGGCTGTTCGGACAGTCGAGCGTTCTGGTCAAGAGCCTCGTCACCGGCTACGTCGTCATCCCGCTCGCGCTGGTCGGCCTGGTCGCCGTCTTCTGGCGGGGAGAAATCGATCTGGATCGGCTCCAGGTTCTCAACGGCAGGGTCTCCGAGCCGTTGTCCTTCGCGGCGGCGACGGGCGAGCCGATGGCAGAGGGCCGCGCCATGCCCATGATGGCCCCACAGGCCCTCCGGGCGCGGCGGACGTGAATGGCCCAGGTCAGGGCGGCGGCGCCGCGCCGCGCGTCCGGCAGCTGTTCCCCGAAACCCTGCTGTGGCGGCCGGAACTCATCACCGACGACGTCGGCGACGCGACGCTGCCGCTCGACTTGGCCGACTCCATCACGACCTGGCGAATCAGCGCCAGCGCCGTCTCCGCCGACGGCGAGCTTGGTGCCGCCCAGCTGCCGGTCAAGGTCTTCCAGGACTTCTTCGTCGATCTCAACCTGCCCGTCGCTCTGACGCGCGGCGACGAGGTCGGCGTCCCGGTCGTGGTCTATAACTATCTCGATAAGCCGCAAACCGTCACGCTCGCGCTGGCCGACGACAAGGAGAAGTGGTTCACTCGGCTGGACGGCGCCGAACAGCGGCTGAATCTCGGCCCCCACGAGGTCCGTTCCGTCCGCTATCGGCTGAAGGTCGAGAAGGTCGGCGCCTGGACGCTGACCGTCAAGGCGCAGGGGGCGGCCGACGGCGACGCCGTGCAACGGCCGATCGAGGTGCTGCCCGACGGCCGCCGCGTCGAGCAGGTCGTCAACGGCACGCTGGACAAGCCGGCCGACGTGGCCCTGAACCTGCCCGAGGATCACATCCCCGGCAGCGCCAAGGCGTTCGTCAAAATCTACCCGTCCAGCTTCAGTCAGCTGGTCGATGGGCTGGACAACATCTTCCAGATGCCGGGCGGCTGTTTTGAACAAACTTCCTCCACGACATATCCGAACCTGCTGGCCTTCGACTACCTTAAGCGGACGGGTCAGAACAGCCCGGCCGTGCGGGCGAAGGCGGAGGGCTACATCCGTTACGGCTATCAGCGGCTGCTCGGCTTCGAGGCCCGCGGCGGCGGCTTCGAGTGGTTCGGTCACGCGCCGGCCAACCGGACGCTGACCGCCTACGGCCTGATGGAGTTCATGGACATGGCCCGCGTCCAGGACGTGGACCCGAACATGGTTGCTCGCACCCGGAACTGGCTGCTGGCCCAGCGCCGGCCGGATGGGCCCTGGGACGCGGACGACAACCCCATGCTCCACGAGGACCTCGCCGGCGGCCGGTCGGCGGAGGATGCCCGCCTGGCGGAGACGGCGTACATCGCCTGGGCCGTCTTCGGCGACCCCGGCGCGAGCGGCCAGGCTGTCGCCACCTTCAACTACCTCAAAGGTCATGCTCCCGAAACTATCCGGGACGCGCACACGCTGGCCCTGGTGTGCAACGCGCTGCTGGCCGCCGACGAACACGACGCCGACGCGGCGCCGTACCTCGACCGGCTGGAGTCGATGAAGCACTTCGACGCGGCCGGCAAGTTCGCCTGGTGGGAGCAGCCGGCCGGCGCCCGGACGACGTTCTACGGCGCCGGCCGCAGCGGCGAGGTGGAGACGACGGCGCTGGCCACGCTGGCGCTCGTCCGGGCCGGCCGCAACCCCGACACGACGCGCAAGGCCCTGGCGTGGCTCACGTCGCAGAAGGATCCCAAAGGCACCTGGTACTCGACGCAGGCCACGGTGCTGGCGCTGAAGGCGCTGCTGGCGGGGACCGGCAAGCCGCTGGGCGGCGATGCCGAGCGCGTCGTCGAGCTGCGGCTGGACGGCGAGTTGATCGACACGGTGCGGATACCGGCCGACCAGGCGGACGTGCTTAAGCAGGTGGACCTGTCGGCGCGGCTGAAGCCGGGTAAGCAGGTGCTGACGGTGTCGGAGGCGCACGGCTCGGCGATCGGCTTCCAGGCGTCGTTCCGCTACAACGTGCCGGAGGCCGGCCCGGCCGCGCGGCAGGATCCGCTGGCCGTCGATCTGAGCTACGACCGCACGGAGCTGGCCGTGAACGATCAGGTCCAGGCGACGGCCAAGGTGCGGAATGCGACGGATCGGCCGATGCCGATGGTGATGGTGGAATTGCCGGTCCCGCCGGGGTTCGCGCCATCGGCCGACGACTTCGCGGCGCTGGTGAAGCCGGGCGGCAAGGTGGCCAAGTACCAGATGGGGCCGCGCTCCGTGCTGCTGTATCTAACTGGGCTGGACAAGGGCGAGACGCTGACGGCGCCGTATCACCTGCGGGCGACGATGCCGGTGAAGGCGGCGGCGGCCGGGGCGCGAGTCTACGAGTATTACGATCCGGATGCGCGGGGAAGCAGCCCGGAGACGCGGTTCACGGTCCAGGCGCGAGATTAAGGCGAGCGGCGCGGCGTCAGCCCGCCGGTGATGCCGTCACCGGCGGGCTGACGCCGCGCCGCTCGCCCGCCGTCATGTCAGCATGTCCAAAAATCCCTGCAATTCGCCGGCCGCATGGGCGTCGCCGGCCTTTTGCGCCGCGGCCACGCCAGCCCGGTAGACCGCCCGCGCCTCATCGTCGCGGCCCAGCCGCGCCAGCACCTGGCCCGCCTGGAGGTAGGCCGGAACGTAGTCCGGCGTCCGGCGCAGCAGTTCCGCGAATTGCTCCGCCGCCGATTCGTCGTCGCCGCCGCCGGCATAATCCATCGCCAGGCCGTAGCGCAGGAACCCATCGCTCGGATCCTGCGCCAGCATCTCCTCCAGCCGCTCCCTCCGCGATTTCGCCATGGCCTGGCCCTCCGCCGATTCGCCGTTTTCCCGCCGTTTCCCCGACCTGTTTTACCCAGCCCATGCGCCAAGGGCAACCCGCACACAACCGGCGCCGGCCGCACAGTCGGCACGCTCGTCCTCCTGCGCACCGTCGTCGCCTCCCGTCCCCGATTTTCCGTGGTGGATGGATCGTGGCCGGCTCGCCGTGCAGAGGGCGGCGCGTGTCGGCCGATTTCAACAAACGGCCCCCTGTCCGGACGCGAGTCCCTGGCCCCATCGTGTTTGCATTGCCGAGAGGCGACATGAGAACGCACCCCTCCTTGCTGGCCGTCCTCGTCCTGACCGCACCCCTAACCGCCGCCGAGCCGACCCTCACCGGACCCGCTCCGGGGGCTTACACCCCCAGCTCGCCGAAGGCCGACTGGAACCCGCGCCTGACGCCCGTCGTCGAAGTGGTCAAGCGCGTCCGCAACGCCGTCGTCAACATCCACAGCGAACGCACCGCCCGTAACGACGCCCAGGACGACTCTTCGCCCCTCTCGACCTCCCAGAACCATGTCAACGGCATGGGCACCGGCATCATCATCGACCCGCGCGGCTACATCCTCACCAACCAGCACGTCGTCGAGGAGGTCAGCGCCCTTCACGTCCGCCTGGCCGACGGCACGAGCCTGCCGGCCCGCGTCCTGGCCCGCGACCGTGACGCCGATCTGGCCCTGCTCAAGGTGGACGCCGGCTATCCGCTCACCGTCGCGCCGATGGGCACGGCCAGCGATCTCATGGTCGGCGAGACGGTCATCGCCATCGGCAACGCCTACGGCTACGAACACACGGTTTCCGTCGGCGTGATCAGCGCCGTCGGCCGGGACGTGGCGCTGAACAAGGAGGTTTCCTACAAGGCGCTGATCCAGACCGACGCCAGCATCAATCCGGGCAATTCCGGCGGGCCGCTCTTGAATATCAACGGCGAGGTGATCGGCGTCAACGTCGCCATCCGGGCCGGCGCCCAGGGCATCGGCTTCGCCATCCCGGTGGACGCCGTCGTCAAGTCGGCCGCCGCCATGATGGATTCGCGCGTGGACGGGGCCGGTCTCGGCCTGGCCGTCAAGGACGACGTACACACCGGCCGCGCCGACGGCGGCTTCGAGCGCGACGTGGTGATCGACCGGGTGGACGCCGGCGGAGCGGCGGCGCGAGCCGGCTTGCAGCGGGGCGATCGGGTGACGCAGGTCGGCGATCTGACCGTCGGCAGCAGCCTCGATCTGGAGCGCGGCTTCCTCGAAAAGTCGGCCGGCGACCGCGTGCCGCTCACCGTGCGCCGCAACGGCGCCGAGCAGAAGGCCGAGCTCGTCCTGGAGGCGGTCCACACGGCCGTCGCCACGTCATCCCTCGCGGCGGGCGACGAGCTGATCTGGCGCAAACTGGGTCTGAAATTGCGTCCCGTCCCGGCGGACAGCGTCAACCGCGACAACCCGCAGCTGCACGGCGGCCTGCTCGTCACCGACGTGCGAACCGACGGCCCCGCGGCGGACGCCGGCGTCCACAAGGGCGACATCCTGATCGGTCTGCATCAGTTCGCCATGACTACGCCGGACAACGTGCTGTACGTCCTCAACCTGCCGGAGCTGGCCACGATCAATCCGTTGCGCTTCTACTACCTCCGCAACGGACAGCTCCAAAAGGGAACGCTCCAGACCGGCGAATGAGGCGAGCGGCGCGGCGTCAGCCCGCCGTGGGACCTTCCCCGGCGGGCTGACGCCGCGCCGCTCGCCTTTGCGGACCTCAATCCGCTTTCTTCTCCACGACGAGATGGACCCTGCACGTGAAGGCCAGCTCCGGGTCGCCGCGGTCGAGGAGCGACTGACACAATGTTGTCAGTTGCGGATGCAGCGCGACGACCTCTTCCTTGCCGTTCAGGACGACGTGCAACGGCTTGTCGAGCGCCGCCAGCCGACTATCCAGATCGAGGTCGAATTCCTTCACGCCCCGCGTGGTGATCCGCGCGTCGTTGTCGCGGAGCGTGACGTCAATGCTCTGGCCCTTCTCCGGCTTGGGAACGGTCAGCCAGAAGAAGTCCGTGATGAGCGAGTCGGTCGGTTCCCACGTCAGATGGCGCGGAGTCGGGTTGCGCGTGTGGGGGAGCATCTCCACGAGTTCGTCGCGGTCGGGCAGGTTGCCGTGACCAAAACCCTTCTTCAGCTCGAACTCCACCGGGAAGTCGCCGGGGTTCTCCTTCTTCAGCTTCTCGATTTCCGCGTTGAACTTCTCGCAGCGGTCCTTCCGGCCGTAGGCGTTGTCGTCCTCGCCGACCATGAACGTGAAGCTCGTGTTGCGCAGGCTGAGCGGCGAGATCGTGCCGTCGGTCGGGGCGGCGGCGCTGCTATGGATCGCCGCGAAGCGGTCGGGGATCTTCGGCCCAATGAAGAAGGCGCCGTAACCGCCGTGCGAGTAGCCGATCAGAAACACCTTATCGGGATCGACCTCGCCGAGGAGCGTGAACTGCCGAATGAGATTGACGATCAAAGGCGGTACGTAATCGTCGTAGAAGCCGTTCCACGTGTCGTTCGGCGCCCGCAGCGCCAGGTACTTGTACCCGGTGATTTCCGGGTGGTCCTTGTAGTACCGCTGCATGATCTCCCACTGGCTGTCGTTGACCTGTTTCGGCGCCCCGCCGCCGCCGTGCAGGGCGATGACCAGCGGCCAACCCGCCTCCGGCTTCTTGCCCACCTCGCGCACCACGTAGGCGCTGACGTAATCCTTGAAACGCACCTGCTTGTCCTCGAAATCCTTCTTCAGCGCGGCCGGGACCGCCGAGGCCTGATACGCCTTCCAGACGGCGCGGCGCACGGCGGCGTCGTGATCGACCAGCAGCGCATCGAACTTCGGGTCGAATTTCCACTTCGCCCGATCCTCGTCGCCTGCCTGGAAGAACGCCTCGGCCTCCTTCTCGATCTGCTCTGACTCCCCCTTGCTCAGGCCGGGCTTCTCCTCCTTCGCGTAGCGCTCGGTGACATTTTCGGCGAAAACGTCCTTACGCTCCGGCGCCCAGACCAGTGGGAAGGACAGGTCCGTCCGGCGAAAGCTCGCGGCGTAGATCCCGTGTTCCGGCACGTCCCTCTTCGCTTCGGAGGCGTTCTGCACGAACCAGCCGCGGTCGAGGCCCTTGGGGTCCGGCTCGCAGGCGCCGGTGAAATGCCAGCCGTCGTCCCAGATTTCGAGCCAGGTGTGGTTGCCGGAATTGTTCGACCAGCGCGGGGTGCCGGCGAGCCGGGTGGGAACGGCCACGCTCCGGCAGGCGTCGCTGAGCAGAATGGACAGGCCGGTGCAGGACGCCAACCCCTGGTCGATCGACTCCTTCGGGCTTTGGTTCGCCTGCTTGCGCTGCGTGGAATAGCGGACCTTGAGTTTCGTGAAGACGGTCGAGTTCAGTTTCATGGCCGCCTCGCTCGGCGTCTTGCAATCCTTGACGATCGGCAGGCACAGTTCGTACAGGTTCTTCCGCCACGGGTCGCGCGACTCATCGACGTTGGCGTAGGGCAGGACGTTGTTGAAGAAGATCGCTTCGGGAACCTTCCGGCCCCAGGCCGTTTCGTTGCGCGCCTTGTAGGCGAGGTCCACGTTTTCGAGCAGGAAGTCGGCATGAAGTGATTTCAGATCGCGATCGGGCATGTTGGCGACGAGGAAGGCCATGCCTTTGCGCTGCTCCTCCGGCGTCTTGCGCAAGGCGGTTTGCAGCTCGTCGCGGTTGTCGCCCGCTTTTTTCAGAGCCTGTTCGACCTCGTCGGGCCACCAGGCGGCGTCGTGCGCCGGAGGGCCGACGGCGCGGCCAGAACGCCGACCAGAAGGAAACACGCCGCGAATCGGCCGGTTGCTTGGACGTTCACCAGTTCATTCTCCCGAGGGATGGAGGCGCAGCCGGGGGCTGTTGTATTCCGCCCTTTCGCGGATGAACACTCCGCCGGATCGGGGCCGCAACCGTAAGTTCGAGTTTCGCAGATTTCAGCAGAGTTCATGAGGGGGTAAAGCGTCGGCTTCCGTGCGCGGTTTTGGTAGCTTGGAATTGTCACCGACCAAGCGACCCCGATGCCAGGAAGCCGACCCGTGGATCTACCCCCCCCTTCCTTCTCCTGCTGCATGACTTCCACGCCGTTTTCACCCAGCCCCCTTTCCGGACCTTCGTCGAACTGGTCGCCGGCTGGGCCTGTCCGGCCGCCGACGCTTCATCCCCGAGCGCCTCTTCTCCGCCGGCCGCGTCGGCCCAGGACACGGGTGTCGCTTCCACCGCTTCTGCAGCCACGCCGCCTGGTCCCTCGACGCCCTCGGCATGGTCCTGGCGCGAGCCCTCGTCGCCCGCTTCGCCCCCACCGGGCCGATCCTGCTGGGCCGCGACGACACGCTGTGTCGCAAACGCGGCCTGACTCTTTTCGGCGCGGGGATGCACCACGACCCCTTGATGTCCAGTAAGGCCTTGAAAGTCTTCCGCGGGGGGCACGATTGGGTCGTCCTCTTCCTGCTCCGGCCAGGCTCCGCCTGGGCCCCGACCCAGGTCTTCGCCTGGCCCGTCGGCTTCCGCCTCTGCAAGAACCGCCAGGGACTGGCCCAGGGACGCCCCAAGGCCGCCCGGCGGCCGACCGATCCCAACCACCGCACTCGACCCCAACGGCTGGTCGAACTGCTCCGCCTGTTCGCCGAGTGGTTCCCTGACCGGCAGATCATCGTCAGCGCCGACAGCGTCTGCGGCGGCAAGAGCGTGTTGCAAAAACTCCCCGCCGGGGTCGATCTGCTCGGCCGAATCGGAGAGCGGAAGAAGGCGACGCCCGCTCAGATCGCGCTCGCCTGGCTGCTGGCCCAGAAGCCGTGGATCGTTCCCATCCCAGGCACCACCAAGCTCCATCGCCTGGACGAAAACATCGGGGCGGCCGCCGTCGAACTTACGCCCAACGACCTCCGCGAGATCGAAAACGCCGCCTCCAAGATCACCGTGCAGGGGGATCGCTACCCTGAACGGCTGGAGCAAATGACCGGTCGCTGAGAAGCGGTTTGCAAAACCAGCCCCGAGCGCGAGCGAGGGGTTCGGCGCCGGTCCTTCGCTCACGCTCGGGGCTGGTTGGGAAGATGTTGAAACGACTTCTAAGCGGAAAAATGCACTGACTACGGTCGCCGGACTGACCCACCTCCCTCGCGCTCGCGTTTCTTATCCTGGCAGCGTGCGGTCTTCCGCCCCGGCCGGTAGCCCTGGTTCGGCAAGCCCCGCTCCCCAGGCTTCTCGCCCTTGGACGGGTTGGCCACCATGTGGTAATGGTCGTCCCCTCCCCCGTTCGCCCGGCGGCGCCGCGCTTCGATTGCTTCCTTGGGCGGTTGGGCAGGGATGAGGCAGTCGCAGCCCGTGCCGATGAGATCCCGCCGCCCGGCCTGGATGAGCGCCTCCCGCACGGTGAACCAGTTCTCGGGCTTGAAAAACTGCATCAACGCCCGCTGCATCTTCCTGTCCCGCAAGCCCTTGGCGACGTAGACCTGCTCCTTCGTAAAGGGGTCGATGCCGGTGTAGTACATGCAAGGGGCGATGTCGCATGTCATCTGCTGATATTCCCCTCCTTGTCCTG
Source organism: uncultured Planctomycetaceae bacterium (assembly GCA_963771935.1). Taxonomy (GTDB): domain Bacteria; phylum Planctomycetota; class Planctomycetia; order Gemmatales; family Gemmataceae; genus UBA4732. The sequence continues at coordinate 48,600 of CAVYVK010000005.1, forward strand.
GCCGATTCCCGCCTCTAGTGCGGCGCCTGCGCCGCATAAGACGTACATGGCCGTGACCGTCGGTTGCGTCATCATCGCCCGTCCTCCTCGATCACCACTGCGCCGGCAGGTAGCTGAAGAACACACACAGGTATCGCCGCGCTATTTCAATTGAAATCGGCTCAGGCCGGTCTTCCCGTTCATGCACAAGGCTATTTCGATATTCACGGACAAGATGCCCGTTGTCCCGGTCGGTGTCCGGAATTCCACGGCGGGCAGCCAGCGCTTGGAACAAGTCGTAAGTCTTTATGTCCGTGCCCCACATCGCGTCCCAAAACTGCCTTGCGCCAGTCTCGAATTCCGCGAACAGGCGCATGACATACGTCCCCTCCAAGTTCCGTGAGGCACTGACGATTTCACCATGCCGAAGGTCTCCGAGGAGGATAGTCGGATCATCGTGCGCGTGGTGAAGAAATCGATCGGCCGCCTGTCGCATGGCGACATATTCGCGCTCGACAGCCTTGATGCGAGACTGCCACTGGTGTTTAGCTGGCATTCTGCTTCAACTCCGTAAGAACCCTCCCCAGCGATTCCTTCGAGAGCGGCATCGACTCGGCCTCACGGATGGAGGCCACCGGCTTGAGGCCCGGGAACATGTAGTGTAGATTCCAACGGCCCTCGTAGTGGTAAATGCTGGCGATGTCGTCATAGGCGGGCATCAGGTAGAGATCCACGACCCCCTCGGCGCCTGGGGCCGAGCGCCCTACTGGCTCAAGCATGATGCGGCACGTGTCCGCCTGCATGATAAGGGCCGGGACGCGGTGCGAGCCCACCCTCGCATCGTCCAGCTTTTTTTCCAGCCGCCGGGTAGACCATCCGAACTCCTTGGCCCACTGATCGACACGCTCGACCAGCTCCCTCATGCGGTCAATCCACACGACCCTTTCCTGCATGCGCGTCCGGATTTCGGCCTGAATGTCCGCTCTGGCCGCACCGGGGTCGTCGGGCGACGCGCTCCAATCAAAATCCAGGCCGTCAGGTTCGCCCCGAACGGTGACGATATATTGCGGAACGCACTTCGGTGGTCTGCTAGGGCCGCGCTCGTGTTGCAGGCCTCTCGGCACGAAGGTGAACACGACAGCACCGCCGCCCCCTTCGGGCTCGTAGCCGCTTACCATGTATCGCTGTTGCTCTGGCATGTTGCCATCCCTCGAATAGAACATGGGGCGCCTCACTTGCTCCGCCCCTTCTTGTTCCCCTGCCGCCGCTTCGCCGACCTCCGGCCGGGCCGGTAGCCCTGGTTCGGCAGGCCCCGCTCCCCAGGCTCCTCGCCCTTGGACGGGTTGGTCACCGTGTGGTAGTGGTCATCCCCGCCCATGTTCGCCCGGCGGCGCCGCGCTTCGATTGCTTCCTTGAGCGGCTGGGCAGGGATGAGGCAGTCGCATCCGCCTCCGATGAGGTCGCTGCCTCCTCGCCTGGATTAGCGCTTCCCGCACCTGGAAGTAGTTCTCCGGCTTGAAGAACTGCATCAGCGCCCGCTGTAGCTTGCGGTCCTTGAGGCCGCGCGCGACGTAGACCTGTTCCTTCGTGAAGGGGTCGATGCCGGTGTAGTACATGCACGTCGCAATGTCGAACGGCGCCGGGATGAAGTCTTGCACCTGGTCGGGCCGGTAGCCGTTCCGCTTCAGGAACAGCGCCAGGTCGATCATCGCATGCAAATCCGATCCGGGATGGCTGGAAATGTAGTACGGCACGAGGTACTGTTTCGGCTTGCCGCCCGCTGCGACGCCTGCTTGAACTCTTCGGCGAAGCCCTGGAAGTCGTTGCTGTCCGGCTTCTTCATCAGGCGCCAGGACGTGCGAATCCGTGTGTTCCGGCGCGACCTTGAGGTGGCCGCCGACGTGGTGTTCGGCCAGCTCGCGCATGTACTCCGGCGACCGCTGGGCCAGGTCCATGCGCACGCCGCTGGCCACCAGCACCTTGCGAATCCCCGGCTCCGTGCGCACCCGTCGCAGCAGTTCCACCAGCGGGCCGTGGTCGGTGCCGAGGAGCTTGCAGATCGTCGGATGCACGCACGACAGCCGCTTGCACTTCGCTTCGACTTCCGGCCGCGTACACGTCATCTCGTACATGTTGGCCGTCGGGCCGCCGACGTCGCTGACGACGCCGGAGAACTCCGGGTCAGCGGCCATCTTGCGCACCTCCTTCAAGACGGACTCTTGCGACCGCGATTGGATGATGCGGCCCTGGTGGGCGGTGATCGAGCAGAACGTGCAGCCGCCGAAGCAGCCGCGCATGATCGTCACCGAGTCCTTGATCATTTCGTGGGCGGGGATCGGTTCGGTGTACGACGAGTGCGGCCGGCGCGTGTAGGGCAGGTCGTAGACGCGGTCCATCTCGGCCTGCGACAGCGGCAGGCACGGCGGGTTGACGACGACGGCCTCGCGGTCGTGGAACTGCACCAGCGTCTTGGCGTTGAAGGGGTTCGTGTTGATGTGGATAACGCGCGTGGCCTCGGCGAAGGCGAACTTGTCGGAGCGGACTTGTTCGTAGGAGGGGAGGACGATCGCGTCGTCGGCGAGCGGGGGGCGTAAGCCCCCTGATTCTGCACCGTTTCGCAGACCGAACGAAGAATCAGGGGGCTTGCGCCCCCGCTCGCCTGCTGCGCCTCCCGTGCCCCCAGCACATACGCAATCCCTCGCAGGTCGCGCAGGTCGCGCACTGTCTGTCCCGCGGCGAGGCGGCGCGCGATCTCCACGATCATCGTCTCGCCCATGCCGTAGGCGAGGAGGTCGGCCTTGCAGTCCAGCAGGACGGCGCGGCGAACCGTGTCGCTCCAGTAGTCGTAGTGGGCCAGGCGGCGCAGCGACGCCTCGACGCCGCCGGCGATCACCGGCACGCCGGGGAACGCCTCGCGCGCCCGGTGGCAGTACGGCAGCGTCGCCCGGTCGGGACGCAGACCGATCCGGCCGCCCGGCGAATAGGCGTCGTCATTGCGGACCTTCTTGTTCGCCGTGTAGTGGTTGATGAGCGAGTCCATATTGCCGGCGCTGACCGCGAAGAAGAGCCGCGGCCGGCCGAACTGCCGCCACGGCTCGCACGAGCGCCAGTCCGGCTGCGGCAGCACCGCCACGCGGAAGCCCTCGGCCTCCAGCACCCGCGTCAGCAGGGCGGCGGCGAAGCTGGGATGGTCCACGTAGGCGTCGCCGCTCACGAAGACGACATCGACGTAATCCCAGCCGCGGGCGCGCATTTCCGCGCCGCTGATCGGGGCCAGCGGGGCGGCGAAGCGTTCGTTCCACAGGGGCAGCGACAACCGGGAGGAAGAATTCATCCCGGTATTATACACGGTTCACGGGTCGAGAGGGGTCCAGTCCTGGATGTCGAAGCGGGCATGCGGCGACGACTGCGGCGTGCCGGCCGCGTCTTCATAGGCGGCCCGACAGCTGCGCAGGATGCGGTCGAGGTCTTCCATCGTCAGCCCGTTCTGCTCGCGGCAAAACATCAAGTCGGCCTGTCCCGGCACGTTGACGATCTGCACGCCAGGCAGGACGCGCTGGGCCTCTTCGCCGTATTGCTTGCCGGCGTCGCTGGCCGGGATGAGCAGGAACGTTTCGTCCGTAGGCGCATCGGGCGCGCGGTCGGCTTGAGCCGACGGACTCACCGCCTCCGCCGGCTCACGTTGGCCGCTCGCCGGGACCGCCTCCGTCAGCCGTTTCGCCGCCGCCGATCCAATCAGTGGCACGGCCAGCTGCTGGATACGTCCGCATCCGCGCGATCAGCTCGCTCTCGACCGATACGTCGGCGTCGGCCGCGCTCGCGCCGGCCGACGCCAACTCCACCTGCGCCACGTCGGTGACGGGCAAATAATCGCCGAGCGTGGACACGGCCTGATTGACCAGCGGCACGGCCAGATGGCGGATGAGATCGTTGGTGTTCATGCACGCCTGGAACAGGCCTTTGCGCGCGGCCAAAACGTGGTCCTGCAACGGTCTGGTCGAGGTGGGACCAGTGTTCGTTGTTGAGGCTGGCGAGGAAGCGGTTCGCCGCCGTCTCCAGCTGCTCCACGCCCTCCGGCAGAACGACGCGGTGCGTGGCCGACTCGCGCACCGCCTCCCAGAACGCCTCGGTGGACAGGGCCGGCGCCGGGCTGAGGTCCGGCGAGGACGGCGTTCCGCCCAGCAACGGCCGCAACTCCTCGGCGGCGTCGCTTTCGCTCACGTCCTCGCCGTTCTCCACGGCGAGGAGGGCGTCCTGTATGTGCCGCAGGCGCTGCCGGCACAAGGTCAGGTCGCGCAGGCGGTCGCCCAGTCGGCCGCACAGGGCGGCGAAGAACTGGCCGACCACGGCGGCGAGGTCGTCGGCCAGGCACTGGCGGGCGTAGGCGGCGAGGTGGTCCATGAACAGACGCAACTTCCGCCGCGACTGGTTGCCGAACCAGCTGAAGCCGTTGCCCGCCATGCAGCTGTCCAGGGCGGATTGCAGCTGCTGTTCGGCCTGACTGCGCCCGCGGCGCCTGCTGGCGCAGCCGGTCGGCGTGGGCGGCGGCCGCGTCGTTGCAGTAGCCGATGAAGCGGGTCAGGGCGGCCTCGGCCAGCGCCAGCCGGCGGCCCGGGTGGTCCAGCAGGCCGTACGCCGCCTCCATGAAACGGGCGTCCCACTTCTCGGCCAGCTGCACCGCGGCCAGTTCCAACGCCTTGGTCAACTTGCTCTTGCGCTGGTGGACCGTCGGAGCGCCCGGCGTCGGGATGCCGCTGCCCATCCAGTCGCGGACGCGCGTCAGGGCTTGGTGCGCCCACGCCCCCGGATCGTCCAGCGCGATCATCTGCCGCGATTGTTCCTCGATGCTGGCCAGCAGCCGCGTCAGCGCCTCGGAAGGCTCGCCTTCCGTGGGGATGGCGGCCGCCTCGCCGACCCGCCGCGACAGGCTCTCCGGCAGCAGCTCCGGGTCGGCCAGCAGCCGCGCCTGAGCCGCCTCCAGCAAGAGCGCCTTCTTCTCCCAGCAAAAGATCTTCCTTGACCGGCGCCTGCCACTGTTCCAGCAGCCGCTGGCAAACCCGGCGGGCAGCCAGGCGCAGCAGCAGACCGCGCGGGAACCAGATCCCGTAAGTCCCCAGACTGCGGAACGGGACCGAGTCGCCGTCCGCTCGCTTCAGCCGCAGGCTGTCGAGGCGAAGACCGAGCGGCGTGGTCAGCTCGTGGAACAGGTAGCTGCCGAGGTGGGCGAGGGCGTCGCGGCGGCTCTCCGGCGAGCGGTTGGCGTGCGGCAGGACATAGAGGTTGTCGAAGGCCGTCCCCTCGTCGGACAGGCGCGGCCCGTCCACGCCGTACTGGGCGGCGAAGGGGACGTAGGGGTCGGCGAAGTGGTTCAGCTCGGTGAGCGTGGCGTAGACGTTGGCCTGCTCCGGGGCCGGCGTGGCCGGGTCGTCCGGGGCGCCGCAGAAGACCAGCGCCGTCACCGGCGCCTCGGGCTGGTGCATCTGCTTGAGGAGGCGACGCAGGGCGAAGCCGAGGTCGGTGAGGCAGCCGCTCAGGCCGCCTCCGGCCGCCGCCAGGACGTAGACGCGCGGCGTGCCGTCGCGGAGGGCCAGGCCGGTGTTGTTGACGGACTGGTATAGGGCGTCGGGGTGCGTGGCCTGCTGCACCTCGCGGCGGAAGCGGCCCATGAGACGAAGGTAATTGTCGGCGAAGGCCAGCCGGCCGAGGGCGCGCGATCCCTGCGGTTTTCAGGGAGCGCGGCATGGTGTACAGCTTCTCGCGCGGCAGCCAGTCGGTCAGGAAGTCCAGCTGGCGGCGTCGATAGTGCGAGACGGCCTGGAGCGGCAGGTGGTAGACCTCGGCGGGTTTGAGGGCGACTTCCGGCGAGCCGTGCGTGGCGGCCTTGACGGCCTCCCCATCCACGTCGATATAGAGGAAGCGGACCAGCGGCGTCTTTTCCAGGTCGCCGAAGCGGTCGAGGAAGCGGCAGCGCAGTTCCAGCAGGGCGCGGCGGCCGAAGCCTCCCAGGCCGATGAGAAGGGTCGGTCGCAGGGCGCCGGTGGCCGGCTGGGCGACGGTCATCCCCAGGCGCGATTGTTCGTCCGGCATCGACGGATCGACGTCGGGAGGAGAGTCGGGCCGGCCGGCGTGCCAGTCGGCGACGCCGTCATCCTCGGAAGCCATCTGCTCCAGCAGAACGTCTTCCATGGTGTCGGCCATGGTCTTGGGCCGCTTGCCGTCCGCGCCGACGTCGGCGCGCGGGGCCGTGGAGCGGGCCGTGTAGAGGGCGCGGACGAAGGCGAGGCAGTTGGGAAAGCGCTTGGCCGGGATCCTTGGCCAAGGCCCGGGCGATGACGGGCCGCTCCGTCTCGGGCAGCGATCGCAGCTCCGGCTCGTCGTTGAGATGCTGTTGCGCCAGCTGGCGGGCGTTTTTCCCGCTGAACGGCCGCTGGCCGGTCAGCAGCTCCTGGTAGACGATGGCGAGACTGTACTGGTCACAGCGGGTGCTGAGGCCGCCGGTGAGGGTTTCCGGGGCGGAGTAGAGCGGCGTGACGCCTCCCATCATGCTGGAGGAGCCGGAACGTTCCAGGTGCTTGACCAGGCCGAAATCGCCGACCTTGACGCGGTCGCTGACAAGAAAGAGGTTGCGCGGCTTGATGTCGAGGTGCTGGAGGGCGTGCTTCTCATTCATGTGGTCGAGGCCTTCGGCCGCATCCCGAATGTAGCGCAACAGGGTGTCGCGCGGGATGCCGACGAGGCCCGCCGAAAGGCACTCCTCAAAGGCGTCGTGCAAGCTGCGATCCGCCAGCTCCATGACGATGACCAGCTCGCCGCCGACTTCCTCGATGCGGTCCATCGACAGCACGAACGGGTGGCGCACCTCCTTGACGCGGTTGAAGGGCTTGCGCTCCTGTTCGGCCCGGACGCCGTCGCAATCGAGCGAATTGAGGTTGCCGAAGACGAACTTGATGGCCTTGAAAAGGCCGCCCGGCGCCTCGCATTTCCAGGCTTCGCCGAAGCCGCCGCTGCCGAGCGGCTCGATCAAGCGGTAACCCGGGAGCGGTTCCGCGTTCGCCTCCCGTATAAAGCTCATGGATCGGTCTCCCGGAAGGAGGAAGGAGAAAAAGGAATGGATGAACAAGAAATGCTTGATTCACCCTTCATCTTTCTTCCTTCACCCTTTTTGTTCCCGACTCCCCTATCGGCGGGCAAACCGTAAGCGGATTGGGATGCGACCACTCACGTTGTTCCAGACAGGGTGCTAGACAAACGTAGGTCGCGGGAGGCGGGTTGTCCAATCGGCGCGGCGATCGGCGCCGAGTCAGCGCCTTGGCGAGCCGGGTCGCGTCAGCGCCCGGAGTCGGCACACCAATTGCTTGAGGAAGCCAGGACGGCGACGGTACACCCGCAGACGGGAGATCCAACCATGAGCACCACTTCAACCGGCGACGGCATGAGAAGATGGCCCTCTGGGGGATGGATGTTTGTCGTACTGGGTATCCTGTGGATCTTCTTCGGTCTGGTGCTGATCGGATCGCCGATGTACGGCACGCTGGCCGCCGTATGGCTGTTCGGTATCCTGCTGATCGTCGGCGGCGTCCTGCACACGGTCCATGCCTTCATGGTGCGCGACTGGAGGGGCTTTTTCCTTCATCTGGTGGAAGGTCTTCTTTGCATCGTGGTGGGCGCCGTGCTGCTGGCGGATCCCGTCGGCGGCGCCATCGGCTTGACGCTGCTGATCGGCATCTTCCTGATCGCTGGCGGCGTGCTGCGGTTCATCCTGGGCTTCATGGTGCGTCATGCCGGAGCGGCATGGGTGTGGCTGCTGGTGAGCGGCGTCCTGGAGTTCCTGCTCGGCCTCATCATCCTGTCGGGTTGGCCGGGTACGGCCGTTTGGGTGATCGGCTTGTTCCTCGGCATCCGGATGCTGTTCAGCGGCACGTCGATGGTCGTGCTGGGCCTGTCGCCGCGCGGCACGACGACCATGCCCATTTGAGATGGGGATTTCATCAGGGCGCCTCCCAGTCCTCGACGGTCAACCCTGGCACGCGGCCGAACTCGGCGATGTTGTGCGTCACCGCAGTCAGCTGATGAACGAGGGCGATGGCGGCGATTTGCATGTCATAGGGGCCGATGATCGTGCCACGGGTTTCCAGGAAATACCGAACGCGCGCCTGCACCTCGGCGGCAGCGTCATCGTATTCCAAGCTCACGAACGGTTTCACAAAGGCGTCTACCTTGGCCCGGTTGACCGCTGGCCGGGCGCTGCGCAACGTCCCGTAGATCAGCTCCGCCTTCACCACGGAGCAAAGGAGGATTTCGGACCTGGGGCGTGCCAGAACGCGCTGAGTCAGCAGCGCGTTCTGACCGCGGATGTACACGACGCACACGTTGGTGTCGAGCAGGTAGGGCATCAAAACTCTTCCCGTTTCTCGTATTCGCCCTGCGGGTGCCGAATAAATGTTTCGTCCTTGATGCCGCCGGCCGTCTCCTCGAAGAATCCCGGCGGCCAGCTGGGATGGACCGTGGCGGGTTGCTGCTCCACGACGACGACGATATCGAACTCGGCGTGCGGCGCGTCCAGCGGGATCGTCAGGTGCAACGCCCCGTCGGCCCCTGTCTTGCCGCGTACTTGAATGGTTCGCATGTTCCACCTCCTGACGTGATTCTACCGCGGTTTGGAGAAACGGTCACGATTTGCCGAGAAGCAGATCGACGACCCAGCAGCCGCGGACGTGTTCGCCCGGCTCGCGGCAGTGGTTCAGGATCGCCACATCCTCGCACCCGGCATCCTCCAGCACGTCCGCCAGCATCGGCATCAGGCCGAAGGTGCGGTCGCGGTAGATGTCCGCAGCCAGCTGGGCGGCGCGGCCGTCGTTCCAGGCGAGCCAGGAGGGGGAGAGGGACGTGAGACGGAAAGGGTTGCCAAAAATGCAACGCACAAGGCCTGCTTCGGCTCTTTCTTCTGCCTTGTAAGCAGATTGGTATACCTCTAAACTCTCTGTCCCACCGGCCTTGTTGGCCGCGCGGCCGATCACCATCGCCACGCCGAGAAAAAAATATGTCTGGCAACCGTTTTGTAATTGGCGCTAAATGCGGCACTCGCCGCATTGTACTGCATTAGATCTGGCGGGTTGATAGGTATGCGCAGCTGCTTCTGCGCCGTTTGCCGCACTCTGTCGCCTGCGTTCCCATCCGCGTAGCGTTCAGCGATCAAAACGGCGTCACGGCAGTAATCGCCTGGCATGAGATGCCAAATGCGCCGGCAGCAGGCCACCTGGAACAGCCTGAATTTCCGATCGCTTGCCTTGCCGCGCACAAACTCAAGCATCCGCCCCGGCTCGACGCAATCCAGCCACTCCGCCTCCGTCATGTCCCACCCCCGCATCCTCCCTTGCACAGCCGCGTGATGTGCTTGAGCATGTCGCGCACGGAAAGCATCCCCAGCACACGGCCGTTCTGCACCACAGGCAGATGGCGGTAGCCTCCGCCGTCCATCTTGTGCAGCACGAACGCCAGCGGGTCAGTCGGCCGCACCGTCTCCGGGTCGGCCGTCATGAACGCGCGCACCGGCCGGACGGCGTAGTCGGGGTCGCCGGCCGCCTTGGTCAACAGGTCGCGCTCGCTGAAGATGCCCAGCAGCTTGCCGCCGTCCTCCACGATCAGCAGCGCCCCGACGTTGCGCTCCAGCATCGTCCGGATGGCCTCGCCGACCGTCGCCGTCGGCGGCAGCGTCACAGCTGGCCGGGGGTTCAGCACCGCCACCCGGTCCTCCATCAGGCTGCGCTCGACCCGATCGTGGGCCGTCGGACGGTCTAGCTGCGTCAGGTCCTGCAAGCAGTGGTTGCACTGCTCGGCGCCCGGCAGATTGTCGTGCGAGCAGACGGGACAAATCATGTTCCGAGTCCATCATTCGGGGTCGAACGCCGCCGTTCACGCCAGCACGCCGTCGATCACGTCGCCCTTGCTGATCGGCAGCGGCCGGTTCAGCGCGTCGCGCACCTCCGTCTTCGGATCGAGGCCGAGCAGGTGGAACATCGTCGCCGACAAATCTTCCGGCCGCACCGAATCGCTGGCCGGGTAGGCGCCGGTATGGTCGCTGGCGCCGTGGACGAAGCCGCGCTTGACGCCGCCGCCGGCCAGCAGCGCCGTGTAGCACTGCGGCCAGTGGTCGCGGCCGGCCAGCGCGTTGATCTTCGGCGTCCGGCCGAACTCGCCCACCCACACCACCAGCGTCTCGTCCAGCAGGCCGCGCTCGTCCAGGTCCTCCAGCAGCGTCGGCAGCGTCTGGTCGGTGTGCGGCAAGAGCCAGTTTTTGAGGATCGGGACCATCGGCTTATTGTCGAAGCCGTGCGTGTCCCAGCCGCCCTCGCAGCCGCCGATGGTTCCGTTGAAGTAGACGTTGATGAAGCGCGCCCCCGCCTCGACCAGCCGTCGGGCCAGCAGACAGCCCTGGCCGTAGGTCGTCCGGCCGTAGCGGTCGCGCAGGGCGTCCGGCTCCGCCGACAGGTCGAACGCTTTTTTGACGCCGGACGACAGCAGCAAGTTCATGGCCTTGGCGTAGGTGTCGTCGATGCCGCGGGCGCGGGCCGAAAAGTCCAGCAGACCGGACTGCTCGTCCACCAGGCGCATCATCTCCCGGCGGTCGGCCATGCGGTCGGGCGTGAGGTTGTCCGGCAGGCTCAGCTCGGGAAGGCGGAAGTCGGCGGCGTTGGGGTCCTGGCCGACGTAGAAAGGGTCGTGGGCCTTGCCGAGGAAGCTGGCGGCCTGGCCGGGCGTGACGGAGCCGTCGGCGATGACGTAGGGATAGGCGACGAAGGTCGGCACGCCGGCGCGGGCGGTCGTCAGCGCGTCCACGACGGAGCCGTAGGCCGGGAAGAGGTCCTGCGAATTGCGCAGCCGCTGGTCGTCGGTCGGCGGGGCGTAGCCGGTGAGGCTGTAGTAGCCGGCCGAGTTGTGGTTTTTCATCTCGTGGCGGATGCCGCGGACGAGCGTCACCTTGTCCATGACCTGGGCCATGCGCGGCAGGCGTTCGCAGACCTGAATGCCGGGGACGCGGCTGGCGATGGGCTTGAACACGCCGCGCACCTCGGCCGGAGCGTCCGGCTTCATGTCGAAGGTTTCGTGGCAACTCGGCCCGCCCCACTGGTGGAGGAAGATCACTGACTTCGCCCGTGCCTTGCGGCCGGTAGGCTCCGCCCGCAGCAGGTTGGGGAGTGACAGGCCGAGAAGTCCGAGGCCGCCGACCTGGAGGAGGCGGCGGCGCGGAGGTGGGAACAGCTGAAGTCGTCGCAGGCGGAAAACATCGTCATCATCCTCCCTATTTCAGCCCCGGAGGGGCGGCGGTTCATAGCCAGGGATGAAACCCCTGGAGGCCGACGCCCGAATTCGGTCGGGAGCCTTGCCGCGCCTTCCGCCGCCCCTCCGGGGCTGAGGAAACGACCGATGGGCCGTCCCTCGCTCCAGGGGTTTCACCCCTGGCTATGAACCCCCGCCCCTCCGGGGCTTACTTCCTCTTTTCCACGTCCAACACCTTCACCTTGAGCTTGCCGGCCACGTTCAGATACGTCTGGTCCTCCTCGCCCTCGCTGAACTTGATGTGCGTCGGATCGACGTGGACCTGATTGAACGTCGGATCCACCGTTACCCATTGCGTACCGTCGTGGATCTCGGACCAGGCGTGCCAGCCGAACGACGGCTTGTCGCCGCCGACGTAGACAACGCCGCCCACCTCGCGCGCCGGTATCCCCGCCGCCCGCGCCAGCGCCGTGAACAGCAGCGTGTGTTCCGTGCAGTCGCCGGCCTTGTTCTCCAGCACCGTCAGCGCGTCGTCCGCGTTGGCGTCGTAGGTCTTGCGCAGGGTCTTGTACACCCACTTCTCCAGCTTCGTCGCCATCTTCAGCGGATCTTTTTCGTCGCCGACGATCTCCTTCGCCAAATCGCGGATCTTGGCGCTGTCCGATTGCATGCTGTTCGTCGCTTGTAGGTTCTCCTTGCGCTCCGCCTCGGTCAGCGGCGCCGGCTTGTCGGCGGAGTGGTCGCGCGACATCTCCAGCACGACGACGCCGTCCTTGCGCGACGTGATCTTCTGCCGCGCCGACTCCGGCAGCGGGTAGTCGTCCAGCCCCGTCACTTCCAGTTTCAGCTTCTCGATCCGCGATCCGCGGCCCAGGTCCTTGTCCACCGGGATGGAGGTCGCCGCCATCAGATCGACGTCGTCGTCGAGCTTCTTGGCCAGCGGCTCCTTCTCCATCCGCATTTCCATCACGCCCAGTTTGCCGACCAGCGGCCGGGCGTCGCCGAGCAGCTCGCCCTCGAACCGTGCCCCTTGCGAAACGGTCTGGACGGCGTACGCCACCGTCGCAACGCCTTCCCATGGGATCGTCTTTTTCTCCTTGAAGGTGTAAATCTCCTTGACGTCCACCTTGTCCTGGTCCCAGGAGGTCGTCCAGTTGTCGAACGTGTCGCCCTTCTTCGCCGTCTTTAGCCACGCCTCCAGCCGCTGTTGCAGGGCCAGCGTGTTCTTCACCATCGGCAGGGTCCGCTCGGTCTTGCGCTCGCCGACCTGCGTGGTCAGGAGCAGACCGTCGCCCTTGCGCACGGCCGTCCGCACGGTCGTCTGGCCGTCCTCGGTGTTGCGGTCCTCGGAGAACAGGACGTCGCCCTCGCCCTCCAGTGCGTAGTAAACGGCCGTCTTCTCTTCCTGCACCGTCTTGGTGCCGTCCACGGTGACGGCGGTGTAGGACTGGGTGGTGAGCAGGGCCGCGTCCTTGCCGTCGCGCTGGGCGAGCCGGACCTCATCCACTTCCCAACCGGCCTTCTTGCCGCCGACGTAGATGCCGTAGGCGGTTCGACCGGTGCTGCGGACGATGTAGTCCTTCAGCGACTCCCTGGGCGCGTCGGCGGCAGGGGCCGGCGGCGCCAAAAACACGAACAACACGGGCAGCCAGAGAACGCGAGACATGAGATCAGCCTCTTTGTTAGGGTTCGGAGAGGGGGTTAGGATTAGACGGCCCAGTTCTCCACGACGAGGTTTGGGATGCGCTGGAAGTCCCGGAGGTTGCGCGTCACGAGGATGCCGCCGTGTTCCAGCGTGACCGCGGCGATGCGCAAATCTGTCTTGCGCACTTGCAACTTCAGGGCTTTCAAATGATCATAACACGCGATGGCCGCCACCGAAAACGGAAGAATTCGCCACAGGCCGAAGAATTGCACGGAGTCAGCCAGTTCTTGGTAGGCATGAGCAACCTGCGGGGGCTGCCTCGCCTTTCGCAGCAGCGTGTACCAGCCCGACAGCTGTTCCTCGACCGTCAGGACCGCAATGGCCAGATCCGCGGCTATGTGGGAGGCGGCATTTCGGCGCACCGCGGCTTGACCGCGCTGGTAAAGGGTGAGGATGTCGGTGTCGAGGACGTAAAGACTCATGGGATGTTTGGGTCTTCATCTATTTGTCGGCGGTACGCCTCCACCTCTTTTTCCCATTCGGCGATGACGGGATCGTTCGGGTCCCACTTGCCCACGAAGCGGTCCCAGGGGTGCTTAAACGGCCCCACCTCCAGCGATGTCATTTCGGCGCCGTCGGCGATCCTGCGGGCTGCCTGTTCCCGCAATTTTTGGAGCGCCTCCTCGCGCGTCGCTCCTTCCGCGGTCAGCGGAAGCGGCTCGCCGGTGTGGGCGCGGAAACCGTTAGTGACCGGCTCGATCAGCACGGGGATTTGCATGGCTCAGTCCTCCGCAAGGCGCGTCACTGCCGGAGCAGAAATTCCTTCGCGTTCACCAATCCCCATAATACGTCTTCCAGCGCCCGCCGCCGATCCCGTTCGCGCCGATCAGCGCCAGCGCCCCGGCTCGCTCCTTCGCCGACGGCGGCCGGCCCAGCGCGGCGAAATAAAGTTCCTCCACGATCTCCTCATTCGACTTGCCGGCCGACAGCAGCCGGCCGATGCGGTTGTCCGGCTGCGTCAGCATGTGGTTCAGCACCGGCCCCGTCAGCAGCTGGAACGCCTGGTCCAGCGTCGCGTCGTCGGAGCGCTCGCAGTCGCAGCTCAGCGACCGCACCGGCTTGCCGAACGACGACAGGAACCGTTCGCCGTCGTCCGTCCGCTTGCCGGCCCCGGTCTTGACGCCGGGCAGCTGGCACGCCCGCAGCCCCGGTTCCAGGCCGGGGAACCGTTCCGGTGCCCCCGTCGCCCGGCCCAGCGCATCCAGCAGCTGCTCCGCCTGCAACGGCCGAACCAGCGCGTGCGAGAAGTTCGTCTCGTCGTCGCGGTTCGTCTCATTGGGGATGGCGGAGAGCTGATAGGTGCGCGAATTCATGATCGTGCGCACCAGATGACGCAGGTCGAATTGATGGCCGACGAAATCGTTCGCCAGCGCGTCCAGCAGCGGGCCGTTGACCGGCGGGTTGGAGGCGCGGAAGTCGTCGTCGGGATCGACGACGCCGCGGCCCATCAGCTCACGCCAGACGCGGTTGGCCTGGGCCTTGGCGAAGAACGGGTTGTCCGGCGCCGCGACCCAGTCGGCCAGCGCCTGGAGGCGGTCGGCGTCCGGGGCGAAGTCCGGCGTGTCGGCGCCGAGGAAGCGCGGCGGCAGCGTCTCGCCGGTGCGCGGATGCTTGGCCTCGCCGCTGCGGGCTTCGTAGACGATCTGCTCGCCGTCGAATTCGTGCTTGTCGAACTTGTCCTTGCGGTTGTTCTCGACGATGCGGTAATCGACGCGCACGAAAAACGCCGACAGGCCGTAATAGTCCGCCTGCGTCCAGCGCTCGAACGGGTGGTTGTGGCATTTGGCGCACTGGAGACGCACGCCGAGGAACACCTGGGCCGTCGCCTCGACCCGGCTTTGCGGGTCGCGGAGGGCGCGGTAGTAATTCGCCTCCGGGTTGGCGTAGGTGCTGCCGCGGCCGGCGAGGATCTCCCGCGCGAACTCGTTGAGCGGCTTGCCCTCGGCGATGCTCTGGCGGATCCAGTCGTGGAACAGCCGCACGCCCTTGCGGTCCAGCACCTTCTCCTCGACGCGCAGCAGATCACACCATTTCAACGCCCAGAAGTCGGCGAACTCCGGCCGGTCCAGCAATTCGTCGATGAGGCGGGCGCGTTTGTCCGGCCGGGCGTCGTCGAGGAAGCGGCGGGCCTCTTCCGGCGTGGGCGTGGCGCCGAGCGTGTCCAGGTAGGCGCGGCGCAGGAAGACGGCGTCGGAGCAGAGGTCGGACGGCCGCATCCGCAGCGTCCGCAGCTTGGCGTTGACTTGGTGGTCGATGAAGTTGTTCTCCGGCGGGTCGTTCCAGACGAAGCCGGGTCGATCGGGGATGAAGGCGAGCTGCACGACGGCCTGGCGGTCGAGGTAGCGCACCAGGATGGTCGTTTCGCCGAGGCCCTGGCGATGGACGACGCCGGCGCGATCGACGCGGACGACCAGGTTCGACGGGTCGAAGACGGACAGGCCGGTCACGTCGCGCGTCCGGCCGTCGGAGAAGGCCGCCGTCACGCGCAGCCGGACCTCGTCGGCCGGGTCGGTCAGCACGGCCTGTCGCGGCGTCACGTCGAGCCGTTCCAGAACAGGTCCGCCGAGCGGGTCGTCGGGGCAGCCGGCGGCGATCCAGCGGCGCAGGATGCCGTACTCGCGGGAGCCGACGTCGAAGCGCTTGCCGCCCTCGTGGGCGATGGCGGCCGTCGGCTTGAGGAGGATGAGACTGTCTTCAGGATGCAGCCGGTCGGTACGGCGGGCGAACTGATCGCGCGTCAGGACGGCGAGGTCGAAATCGGGATCCTGGCCGCGGAGCGAGAGCTTGAAACCGTTCTTGCCGTTCTGGTTGCCGTGGCAGGCGCCTTGATTGCAACCGGCGCGCGACAGCACGGCCATGACCTCGTTGCGGAAGCTGACCGGGCCGTCGGCAGCGCGGCCGAGGTCAGAAAGGTCAGCGCGGCGAGGCAGGCGAAGCAGCGTGCGGCAGGGTGCATGAGCGGTCTCGCGGCGGGGTGGGTCGAGGCGCATCCATTTTACGCCGGATCGGTGGATGGTGCAACGGGCGGAAAATGGGGTTCTTTCCTCTGGCCCAGAATGGGAGTCCGTCGGAGGACGCCGTCCTCTCGACTCTCATCCCCCGCGGATAGGGCCGCATTCGGAAGGACCGTGCCAGTCTCTATTTCCTCCCGTAAATTGAACATCGCCTTTGCTGGCAGCCTACGTCAGCAAACACGTCGGCCGTCATGCTCAACCCTCCTCTCCTCCCACGTCCACCACCCACGACAGCCCCAGCGTTAGCTCACCGCCCGCCGTCCGGATCGTCGTCTCTTCCCGCGTCGGATCGTCTTGGCCGCGCCGCTCCACGAAATCTGGGACCGTCCGCAGACAGGCCTCCATCAGCTCCAGCTCCCACGCCAGCGGCGGCCGCGTCGATAGGCCGCGCTCCTTGTGGAAGATCAGCGGGTAAGCGTCGGAACGCGCGACCGGCCAGCCGTAACGATTGGCCGATTCGAGGTCCGCCACGGGGACGACAGACTCCTCGTCGAACGTCACGCTCGTGCCCACCGTTTCGCGGGCGTTCTCCTCGTCGCCGAAATTGCCGGCCCACAGCCGACGCAGCGCCGCCAGGTCCTCGTACAGCGCCAGGCCGATCGTCAAGCCGGACTGGCCCATCAGCACAGCATACCAGGGACCGCTCTCGTACCTGTCGCACTCCACGCGGATCGCCGACTCGTAGCCGACCTTTTTCCACGGCGCCTTGCGGAAGAACGAGGCGGCCGCATCGTAAAACGCCGCTGCCCGCTCCGGCGTCACGCCGGGCACGTCCAGCAATCCCGGCTCCCCCTTGCCGGCGAGGTGTTCGCTCAGACCCTCCAGCGCCCCCGGATCGGGCGGAGGTCTTCGGTCGGCGCCAGGCGGACGCCGATTTCGTCGAGGTGCGACCGTAGGGACTCCCACGGCTCGCCCGGCCGCACCTGCAGCTCGGAGGGCCGGTGCGGCGCTCCCATCGTGGGGTGCTGCATCGCCTGCACCAGCATGTCCCAGAGCAGCGCCGGCGTGGGCTTCTCCCCGGTCACCTCGTGGGCCAGGATCAGCTCCCGAACCGGACTGGTGACAAGCGCCAGCCACGGCCGCGTCCTTTCGCCGTCAATTTCCATCCAGTTGGGAACCTGACGGAAGTCGGACTGCCACACGTCGTCCTCTTGGGGCAGGCGCTTGTTCAGCCACGCCTTGACCGCCGTGAGCGGCCCCTTCGGTTCCGGGGCCGCCTTCCGTTTCTTCGTCCCGGCGTAGGTCCGCAGCCAGGCGATCGCGCCCGGCGTGGACTTCCATCCTGCCATGAAACCGCCGAGGTACTCCACCGCCGCCGACTCGTCGCCGGGACGGTAGTACTGGGGTTGGCGTGAGGGCGGGAATTTCTGCCCCAGCAGATAGCTCGGAACGTGCTTATTTTCCTTCACCGCCTTCTTGAGCAGCCGGCGGCTTTCGATCGCGTCGCCGTGACGGCGGAAGGCGAGCAAGGTCCGCGTGTAGGCCCAGGCCGCCAACGCCTCGTCGGGATAGCAGTCCAGGAGCTGTTCCAGGTCGTCGTCGCGGTCGAGGAAGAGAAGGAAACCCGCCAGGGTGTAACGGGCGCCCTGGTTGTCGTTGGGGTTGAGCCGCAGCAAATCCTGCAAATGCCGGACGGCCTCGTCCCGACGAGCGGTCGTCCACAATACATGCGCCAGGCCGAGCCTTGCCCGCATGTATGGCCGGGTTTCGAGAACGCCCCAGAAATGGCCCTCCGCCTGACGGAACATCTCGGGGCCGATGGCGCGCTCACCGGCCGCGACCCCCTTCTCGTAGAGGACGGCGGCGGCCTTGCGATTGGAGGCGTGTTCGGCCAGGAGAACGTAGGCGTCGGCGCAGTCGGGCCATGCGGCGAGCGCCGCGTCGGCCAGCTCCACCCGCCGCGCCTCATCCGGTTCCTGATACGCCTGCTCCAGGAGCACCTGGGCCTTGTCTCGCGACGTGTTTTCATCCGGCGCCGGCCCCCGAAAGCCGCCCACGATTCGTCGCATCTCCCCTTCGAGCAGCCGCGGGTCAGGCAGGTCGGGGACGTCGGCGGGCGGTTTCGGCCGGCCGCGGCGCTTTGGCTTTTCGCCCTCTGGATTCGGTTTTTTCCTGGCCATGGAAGTTCCTTCGATAGGGGGCGTCCCGAAATTGTATCCGGGACGCAAGCGATCTGATCGAGAATCGAGGCGACTCCGGCGCCCTCGGCCAGAGAAGACCGCCAACCGCCTCAACTGATTTTTTCCAGGATTTCCGAACGGATTTCGCGCGGGGCGACGCCCCTGGCTCGCCGGAGTCATTTCTGAAACCGCTTCACCCGCGTCGCCCCGCCCTCCAACTCGAAGTGGTAGCCGTCGCTGAAGGCGTCGGCGAATTCCTCCTGATGCGACACCAAAAGGATGCAACGCATCTGGCTGCGCAGGTTCTGCAATTCCTGAATCATCACCTGCCGTCCGTGGCGGTCGAGGCAGCCGAAGCCCTCGTCGATGATGACCGACTCGATCGGCCGGTGCTGACGACTGGCGTACTGGCCGATGCCCAGCGCCAGGCTCACCGCCACGCGAAACTTCTGACTGCCCGACAGAAAGGCCACGTTGATCGGCTTCTCGCCGGTCTCGCGGTTGTACGCCTCCAGCTCCAGCACCTTGCCCGTGGCCCCGTCGCCCTCCGCCTCGCCGCTCAGCTTCAAATACAATTGCCCTCCCGATAGCCGATCCAGTACGGCGTTGGCGTGCTCCACCACCTGCCGCTCCGCCTGCCGCACCAGATACAGTTGCAGCCGGTCCTTGCCCAGCAGCTCGGCCAGCGTCCGCTGCACCGCCAGCTCGCCGTCCTTCGCGCGGTGTTCCTCCTCGATTTTCTCCCGCTCGCGCCGGTCGGAGTCCAGCTTGTCCTTGTGACTGTGAGCTTTGCGCAGCTCCTCTTCGCACGTCCGGTCCCTAGTCCGGGCCGCCGACAGCGATTGCGCCAGCGCCGCCGGCTCCTGCCGCGCCTCGGCGGGGAACGCCGCCTCCTGCCCCTCCAACTCATCCCGGTTTCTCCGCAGTACGTCGCGGTTGAGCCTGGCTCCGTGCAGCTCGCGCCGCGCTCATCGATCCGCGCCTCCTCCAGCCGCGCCATCTCACCCTTCCAGTCGAACAGTTCGCTCGTGCCGACCTTCTCCGCAGCCGCCTGCCATGCCGGAGGCAGCAGCGTCCGTGTCCGCGTCAGCGTCTTTTGCGCCTCTTGTTTCAGGAATTCCTGCTGCTTGAGCGCGGCTTCACACCTGCCCAACTCGGCTTGCGCCTGCTCGCGCTCCTTGGTAAGCCGTTCCAGGTCCGCCTCGGCCTCCTTCAGTTCCAGCCGCCGAGCGGCCAGGTTCTTTTCCAGCGACTTTTCCTCCGCTTCCAGCCGGGCGTGTTCGCGGCGCACCTCCTGCGGCTCGTTCGGCAGGTCCTTGCGGAGGCGCGTCAGTTCCTGGAGTTTGGCGGCCTCCTGAGTCGCCAACCTGTGCCACTGGTCGCGGACCTGCTCCGCCTGCTGCAACAGCTGCCGCGCCGCCGACAGGCCGGACGCCTCGGCGCAGAGCGCAGCCAGGTCGGCCGACGCGGGGTACGCTGTCGCCGTCCAGTCGGACGGCAGCGACGGGGCGATGCGCGTGCGGAAGGCCGGCGAAAGCTCGCCGTAGATTTGTCCGCACTCCTCCTGAAGACGTGACGCCTCCGCTCCGGCCTGGTCGGCCTTCTCCTTGAGCGCCTGGTACTCGACGCGCAGATCCTGCCGGGCCGTTTCCGCCTGGTCGTGTTCCGTCCGCGTCTGCCGTTCGCGCTGCTGCGCCGCCTGGTGAACCTGCGTCGCCTGCTTCAGCTTCGCCTCGGCCTCCGCGACAGCGCTGGTGCGGCGGCGTTTTTCCTCCTTGAGATGGCCTTCCGTCAGCGTCTGACCGCAATGGCGGCAGACCTTCGAGCCGTCCAGGCGCGTCAACTCCTTCAGCGAATCGCGGGCCTGCTGCACGACGGTTCGCGTCTCCGCCGCCTGGTCGGCGGCCTGACGCAACGCCTCCTCCCCCTCCTGCAAACGCGGCCGGATTTTTTCCAGCTCCGCTTTGATCTGAATACCCTTGGCCTCGACCGTCTCGCGCTCCTGCCGCGCCTTGCGGCCGCGCTCGCGCGCCTGCCCCAGATCGTCGCGCCGGGCCGCCAGCCGGGCCAGCTGCGGCACGATCTGCGCCAGGGCCGTCAACGCCTCGAACGATTCCCGCGCGCGGGCCACTGCGGCCGCCGGGTCGTCCGGCAACCGCTTCTTCTCCTCGCGCACCCGTTCGAGATCGCCCTCGTGCCGCTCAAACTCCTTGAGCTTTTCGAGCTGGATGCTCCGCTGACGCAGCAGGGCCGACGCCTCGCGCTGCCGGGCCGCATCCGCGTCGATGAGTCCCTGCGTCGAGGTCTTCTTGTCGCGGGCCAGCTTCAGGGCGTGGTCGCGCCGCGTCAGTTCGTCGGCGTGTTTCTGCCTCTGCTTTGTCCACTCCTTCGCCTTCTCCTCCGTCTTGTGGACCTCGTTCCGCTGCTCCGCGATCACCTGCATCCGCGGCAGCACGTCGCGCAACTCGTGCAGCCGTTCCACGTCCTTTTCGATGTCCGCCGCTTGCTCCAGCAGCTGTTCCGCCTGCCGCCAGCGTTGCCGCGCGTCGGCCAGCCGGCCCTGCCAATCGACCCACTCCCGCGCCGCGCCTCCAGCCCGAGCAGCCGCTCCACCTCGGCCCGCGCCTGTCCGCGCGCTTCTTCCGCTTCCTGAATTCGGGCGGAGGCTTCGACCAGCGCCAGCGGCTCAACGATCGGGACCGCCTCCAGACGATTATTCAGGCCTTTCAACTCCCATTCCAGCGCCTTGCGCTGTTCGTCGGCCTGCTTGTGCAGCCGTTCGTAGCGGTCCAGGTCCACGATGCCGGCCAGCACTTCGCGGCGGCCCTCCGGCTTCGAGTCCAGCAGCTTGTCCGCCTTGCCCTGCAACAGCAGCACCGACGACGTGAACGTCTCGTAGGTCAGGCCGACGTGTTCCGCCACCCAGGCGTCGAACTCGCGCTTCTGGCCCGTCCCCTCGATCGGGACCCATTTGCCCTGGCCGTTGTCGCCGCCCTCGCGCCGCAGGATCTGTTGCGTGGCGGTCGCGCCGCCCTGGGGCTTGCGGCGCAGGGTCCGCTTGGCCCGGTAGAGCTTGCCGTCCAGCAGGAAATCGAATTCCACCAGCAGGGCGTCGCTGTCCTTGTTGATGAGTTCGTGGGCGTGCTGGCCGCCCCCGCGATGGTGGCCGAACAGGGAATAGGTGACAGCGTCGAAGATCGACGACTTGCCGGAGCCGTTGAGGCCGGACAGCATCCACAGCGTCGCGGCGCCGTCGAAGCGGATTTCCTGCTCCTCCTGGTAACAGAGGAAGCCCTTGAGCTGGACCCGTTGCGGGATCACGCCTGCACCTCTTTCAACAGTTCTTCGGCCCGCGCCAGCACGGCGTCGCGCACGGCATCCTCGTGGTTGCACAGCTCCTGACGCAGATAGTCGCGCACCGTGTCCTCGAAGCTCTTGGTCCGCGACGCCTCGCCCAGCGTCAGGGTCCGCCCCAGCGCCCCGACTCGTTCAGCTCGCGGTCGTACCAGCGCGGGAAAATCTCCTCCAGACGCCGCAGCGTTTCCTCGCGGTTGTCCACCCCCGCCGTGTAGGTGCAACGGATGCGCACCAGCGCCCGCTTCGCCTCCGGATAGTCCTGTTCCAGCAACGGAATTTGCGCCTTCGGGGACGTGATTTCCACGTCAAACATCGGCGTAACGTCCAGAGGTAGGACCATCGGCTCGCCGCACAACCCCTCCGGGCCGACCTCGAACAGGACGACGCCCTTGTCGTCGCCCTTCTCGCCGAGGTCGAGCCGTTCGATGCTGCCGCAGTAGCGGATGTGGGTCCGGCCGCCCAGGAACTGCGGCTTGTGGATGTGGCCCAGCGCGACGTAGGCATACTCGTCGAGCAGACTGGTTTCCTCGAAGAGAAGGTCTTCCTCCGGGGTGAGACGGAAGCGCGTTGAGAGGTCGCTGCCCTGCATAGCGACGTGGGCGGCGAGGACGGTCGGCAATGACGGATGGAAGTCCGGCGACGCGCGGACGCCGCGCAACCATTCCGTGAACGCCCGCATCAGATTGCGGTTCTTCTCGTCGAAGCCCTGGTACGACTGGGCCGCCTCTTCGGTCAGGTAGCGCGTCGGCGTCGGGTACGGCATCAGGACGAATTGCACTTCCGCCCCGGTCGCGCGGTCGGGCAAGCGAAGCCAGGTAGGGCCGGTCGCCAGGTGCAGCCGGCCGGTCGGGACCAGCTCGCCGGGCCGGCCGCCGGCGGGCGCGGCCAGGTGCATGGCGTGGCGCAGCGTCTGGCAGAAGTTCTCCTTGTCGTGGTTGCCGGTCAGGGCGAGGATCGACCCGCCTCCGGCGAGGAAGCCGCCGAAGGTCTCCTGCAAATGGCGGATGGCGTCGCGCAGCCCCTCCGGCGGCGCCAGCTCGCTGAACAGGTCGCCGGCCACCAGGAGCACGTCCACCTTTTCGGAGGTGCAATAGTCGGCCACGCGCTCGACCGCCCGGCGCAGGTCGTCGGTGCGGTCCTGACGGCCGAGGCGGTCGCCGAGGTGCCAGTCGGCCGTGTGCAGGATACGCATGGGGGAATCCTCCGTAGGGGTGCGGAACATCGGTGCCGTGTAACCACCATAACATTGTGGCACAAGGGGGCGTTGGTGGGCAAACTCAGTAGCCGAAGGCGCGGCGAGGAGGGGCTGCACGAAGCAGCAAAACGCCTTCCAAGGCGGAGGGCGACGCGCCGCTGGGGGCGTGCATCCAGGCATGGGATGCGCCGTCATATCGACGGGAAAGCACTTGACGGCGGGCAAAGGGCGAAGAAAGATAGCGGGCGACCGAAGCCGCCGTCGTTGTGGCGCACGGCATGCTGCATAAGCACTAGCTCAACGATGCCGGCCTAAATTATGAACCACCGCGAGACTTGACCTATGAAGAAGTGCTTTGTCATCAGCCCGATCGGTGCCGAAGGTACGCCAACGCGCGAACACGCCAACGATGTTTTTGACTACATCATCCAGCCGGCCATGGAGGAGTGCGACATCGGCGCTTACCGCTCCGACCACCTGCACGAACCGGGCAAAATTTCCGAGCAGATGTTCCGGGCCATCCTTCAGGACGACCTCGCGATCGCGGTGCTGACTGGCTACAACCCCAACGTCTTTTACGAATTGGCGGTGGCCCAATGCGCCTGCCGGCCGGTGATCATCCTGCTGGAGAAGGGCCAGTCCCTTCCGTTTGACATAAAAGATCTCCGTTGCGTCCATTACGACCTCAAGCCCCGGTCGCTGTTTGACAAGGTCTACGTCAAAGAGTTGGTGGCGCACGTGCGCGGCATCGAAGCCGCGGGGTGGAAGGGGACGTGCCCGGTCAGCGGCCTGGACTTGGTCGGCGAGGGGAACACATCCGGCCCAGCACACTTCTACAGTCGGTCCATAGACTTCGGCAATCCCGAGGCGTGGCTGAAAGTGCTGAACGACACGGAGCGGGTGTTCGAGGTCATGGGCCTGGCGCTAGGTTCCTGGAAGCGCGTTAAGGGATTCAGCGAGCTTCTGGCGGCCAAGGCAAGGACGGGCTGCCGGGTGCGCTTGCTCCTGAGTCACCCAGACAACCCGGCCCTTCGCGAGTCGATCAACCCCCAGATCCCCGAAGAGGCGTTCGACAGCACCGTGCATAAGATCGCCGAAATGGTGGATTACTTCCGCTCCATCGCGCGGGCCAGCCCCAACGTCGAGGTGCGTCAAGTTCGCAGTGGCTGTCAGCACATCCATCTGACGCGCTCCGACCAGGTCGCCCTCGTGATCCAGTACCTGTACTCGGAATCACCCCGCTACAGTCCGCTGTGCCAGTACCCGCACGGTTCGCCATTGTACGCCACCATGGCGCAGGAGTTCGAGTCGCTGTGGCGGCGCAACGCCACAGATGAAAGGAGTATTCGCGACAATCGGTTGGCGGGAACGGGTCCAGCCGCCGAACCAGACGGTGAAGCAGGCCAGCCATGAGTATGATAGCGCCAACTGCGCAGGAACCTTCCATGCCGATCCATGACTGGACTCGCGTTGACGCCGGGCTGTTCCACGACTTTCACCAGGACTGGACAATCGAGCTTTGCCGCTCGCTCAATGCCGGCCGATTGCCGCGCGGCTACGGTGTTCTCATCGACCACCAAATCGGGCCCTAGCCGTCGCCACGGCCCCGCCCCTAGCTCGGTACGTGGTCGAGGTTGAGGAAGACGCGTACGCCCGCCGGGCGAACCGCATTCGCATTCAGCACCGTCACGGCGAGATGGCGCAGGACTGCCCATCTTCTTGACCGAGGACGAATACGTTCCGGCCCCTCTGGAGGAGACCTACCGGGCGTCCTGGGCGGTGTTCCCAGACGACTTCAAAGAGTTGCTTGATCGCCCGACCGACGGATGAACGGCCCTACGCCGCCTCCTTCCGCGCCTCCTCCCGCCGCACCGCGTCCTCCGCGAAGTGTTCCGACGCCGCCATTCCCGTGGCGTCGCGGACGCGCAGCGCCGCCAACAGCCGCCGCCGCAGCGACCGGAACGGCACGGCGATGAAGCGGTGCGCTCGAATCCACCACGGCCGGCCGACCGTCTCCGACAGCGGCATCTCGGCGTACAGGTCCGGCCGATTGTGGGCGACGTGCTTGCGGAAATGGTACTCGTCGCTCCGCTGCAGCAGCGTCAGCAGGCCGCGCATCACTTCGGTGTCGGCCGGCCAGCGCCGGCCCAGCGCCACGCTGATCTGGAAGTCGATCAGGTACGGCTGGCCATCGTCGCCGACCAGGATGTTTTCGCGCTTATGCAGATCGACATAGGCCATGTTCCGCCGGTGCATCTCCGCCAGCAGGCGTCCCAGTCGGGGGAAGAAGTCGTCGGCGACGCAGTCGTGCCGGGCCAGCGGCCGGCCAGGGACGTAGACATGGGCCACGGCGTTGTCGAGAAGTTTGCCGCCGACCCGGACGGGACGGCGCAGGTCGGGCACGTTGGGTAGGTCGGCCAGCAGCGCGAGCGCACGCGCCTCGCGGCGAGCCAAAAGCCGACCGAGCCATGCCATCGGCAGGCCGAACAACGACTGGCGCCGGTTGAACTTGCACACGATGCGGCCGCCCGGCCCGTCGTAGACCGCAGTGGCGGCCCAGGAGTCGTGTTTGAGGATCTCCAAGCGCTGATAGGGTACTCCACCCACCTCGATTTCCGCGGGCGGGTCGTCGGCGCCGAGCGCCCGGAGGGCCGGCGGACGAGGGCGAGAGGCGGTCGCCGGGTCGGACTCGGTAAGGGGGATGGCTTGCGGGGCGTGCATGAGGCCTCGCTCCGTGGGGCGTCCGTGGAATCAAGGGTCTCGGCGTCCGCGCGGGGCACGGCCCAGTTGCCATCGACCGCGGCGCGGCGGTTCGGAGGCGGGGCTATAGCGTTCCGTTGCTCACGGGTCAAGGCGATGGTCGCGGATCAAACCGGCCGCGCACAGGCATCCTTTGTGGGGCCGGCGGCGTTCGATACAATAAAGGTGAAAACCGCGTTCGTCGTTGCCTGTTCCTCTGTCGGAAATTCCTATGAAGATTGTGCAATATCCCCATCCCGCCTTGCGCCGGCCCGCCCGGCCTTTGACCGCCATCGACAAGTCGGTGCGGATGCAAGCCGAAGCGATGCTCGAGTTAATGTACGCCCACAAGGGTCTCGGCCTCGCCGCCAACCAGGTCGCCTTGCCTTACCAGATGATCGTGCTGAACTTCACCGGCGATCCGCAGCAGCGCGACAAGGAGGGCGTCTTCCTCAACCCCGTCATCCTCGAACGCAAGGGCACGATCGAAGACGACGAGGGCTGCCTGAGCTTCCCCGGCCTATTCGCCAAGGTGCGCCGGGCCAAGAACGTCCAGGTGGAGGCCTACAATCTTAAGGGTGAAAAGCTGGCCATCACCGCCACGGAGCTGGCCGCCCGCGCCTGGCAGCACGAGGTCGATCACCTGCACGGCGTCCTGTTCATCGACAAGCTCGGCCCCATCGGCAAGCTGGCGGTACGCAACCCCCTGAAAGAGTTCGAGCGCGACTACGCCCGCGCCCAGGAGCGCGGCGAGGTCCCGCCCAACGACGAGATCGAGAAGATGCTGACGGCGCTGGCGGCGTAGCGGCGGCTCATTTACCAGCCCGCAGCGCCAGCGAGGGTTGACAAAAAACCCTCGCTGGCGCTGCGGGCTGGTAGGGACGCCATCGCGGACGAAGGACTCATGAAAATCGTAATGATGGGGACTGGTCTCTTTGCGGAACCGACGTTCGAGGCCGTGCTGGCCGGCCCGCACGAAGTCGTCGGCCTGGTGACGCAGCCCGACCGCGAGCGCGGCCAGGTGCGCGGCTCGACGCGCCAGACCGGCCGGGGCATGAAGGAAATCGCCCTCGCGGCCGGCGTCCCCGTCTTCCAGCCGGAGAGCGTTAACACGCCGGAAGGGATCGCCCAACTCCGCGAATGGCGGCCCGATCTGCTCGTCGTCGCCGCCTACGGTCAGATCCTGTCGCGCGACGTGCTGTCCGTACCGTCCCGCGGTGGGATCAACGTCCATGCTTCGCTGTTGCCGAAGTACCGCGGGGCGGCACCGATCGCCTGGGCCATCTTCCACGGGGAGACACAAACCGGCGTAACGATCATCCGCATGTCCACGGCCCTGGACGCCGGCGACATGCTGGCCCAGGAGACGGTGGACATCGGCCCGGACGAGACGGCCGGCGAGGTCGAGGCGCGCCTGGCGCCGATCGGGGCGCGGCTGGCGTTGGCGGTGATTGAGCAAATGCAGGCGGGGACGACGGAGGGCCGTAAACAAGACCCCTCCCTCGTCTCCAAGGCGCCGAAGCTGACGAAGGAACATGGCGCCGTCGATTGGCACAGGCCGGGCCGCGACGTGTGCAACCACATCCGCGCCATGCAGCCGTGGCCGACCGCGTACACCTTCTGGCATCGGCTGGGCCAGAGTCCGTTGCGGCTGATTCTGCACCGGGCGACGTGGCGACTGGTGGGGCCGGGCGAGAATGCCGCGCCGGGGATGATCCTTGGCGAAGAGGGCGATCTGTCGAAGCTGGGCGTCATGGCCGGCGAGGCGACGGTGGTGGAGGTGCTGGAATTGCAGCCCGACGGCAAGCGGCGGATGGCTGCGGCCGACTTCCTGCGCGGACGGCGGCCGCAGCCGGGCGATTACCTAGGACCGGAATCCCGGTAGGTCGCTCGCTCCGCGAGTGGCTTTCGCCTCGGCGCTTTTGCGGTAGGATGATAGAGTCCCAGGAGGCCCAGCGGGAGCCTGCCGGGGCCGGAAGGGAGAAGCCGCGATGTGGCGGGTGATCGTTCGGATTTCCTACTTTCATGACATCCAGTCCCGCTTGCGAAACCACATCGCTGGGCTGTTCGCCGTGATGGGGCTTCAGAACACCAACACCGGCACGTGGGAGTCGGCGGCTATTCCCCTCGCTCAGGCCGCCGTTCGGTTGGCTCAAGTTCTCCAGGTGCTTGCCAACCCGCAGAACGTCCCTGGCGTGGACCCGCAGACCACTCTGAACCATCTGTGGGTGTATATTGACCGCGTTTGAGGAGGCGGACATGATTTTCGACGGTTACTGTATCATCAGCGAAACCAGCGAAGACCGTTTTGACGAGACCGACAGCCTGGAGGAGGCTGTCCGCATCGCCCGCTCCGTCTGCGCCAAAGCCGGGCCGGAGACGCGATTTCCATCGAACACCGAGGCAAGGTCGTTCGGCAGCTGGTCCTGACGCCGGACGGGAAGGTTGCAGAGCGGGAAATCTTGTGATCCGCCGCCATTCACGGGTCGGGAGACCCTATATTCAGCAGATATTCATGACCAAGAAACTCTACATCGAAACGGTCGGCTGTCAGATGAACGTGCTCGACAGCGAGCTGGTCGTCGGCAGTCTGCGCCGCCAGGGCTACGAGCTGACCCACGACCCGGCCGACGCCGACGTGATCTTCTTCAACACGTGCAGCGTCCGCCAGCACGCCGAGGACAAGGTCTACAGCGCCCTCGGCCGGCTGCGCGGCCACATGCGCCGCCACCCGGAAAAGGTGCTGGGCGTCCTCGGCTGCATGGCCCAGAAGGACCAGGAACAGATCCTCCGCCGCGCCCCGCACGTCGATATCGTCTGCGGCACCGGACAGCTCGCCCAGCTGCCGGAGCTGATCGAAAAGGCCGGGCAAAGCGGCGAGACGCAGTTCGCGCTGAGCCTCGACCGCAAGGAAGCGTCGCGTCAGGAGGTTGAACGAAGTTTTGAGAGCTACGATCCGATGCGCGACCCGTCGATGCGGCCGACGCCGTTTCAGGCCTACGTCCGCATCATGATCGGCTGCGACAAGTTCTGCACTTACTGCATCGTGCCGAGCGTGCGCGGCCCGGAGCAGAGCCGGCCGCCGGAACACATCGCGGCGGAGGTGCGCCAACTCGCCGGCGAGGGCTGCAAGGAAGTGACGCTGCTCGGTCAGACCGTCAACAGTTACCGCTACGACCGCGGCGACGGCCGGCAGGAGCGGCTGTCCGACCTGCTCGTGCGCATCCACGACACGCCGGGGATCGAGCGCATCAAGTTCGTGACCAATTTCCCGCGCGACATGGGCGACGACCTGCTGGACGCCGTGCGCGATCTGCCCAAGGCGTGCAAATATCTTCACGTCCCGGCCCAGTCGGGCTGCAACGACGTGCTGAAGCGGATGAAGCGGCTCTACACGGTAGAGTATTACCGGGAGATGCTGCAGCGCTGCCGCGAGCGCGTGCCGGGCGTCGCCGTCAGCAGCGATTTCATCGTCGGCTTTTGCGGCGAGACGGAGGAATCGTTCCGGAAGTCGTGCGATCTGGTGCGTGAGGCCGGTTTCAAAAACAGCTTCATCTTCAAGTACAGTCCGCGTCCGGGGACCAAGGCCGACGAGCTTCACGCGGACGACGTGCCGGAGGAGGTGAAGAAGCGGCGCAATAACGATCTCTTGGCGATCCAGAATGGCGTCAGCCTAGCCGACCACCGCCGCCGCGTCGGCGAAACGGTGGGAGTGCTGGTTGAGGGGCCGAGCAAGACGGCATTGAAGGCGAGCGGGGGGCGTCAGCCCCCTGATTCCGGCCCGATCCAGCTCACCGGCCGGGCGATGACGGACCATATTGTCGTGTTCGAGGGAAATGAACGCTTGATCGGCCGGACGATCTCGGTTCAAATCGAGGAGGCGACGGCGTTCACGCTGTTCGGCACGGTGGTTACGGGCGAGCGGATCGGCGTGGACATGCTTGAGGTGGTGGAACCGCCGGCAATTGCCACTCGCCGCATCGGCTTGCCCGTGCTCTGAGGTTTGTTTCTCGCCGCTGTTTGCGAAATCGGATATGTACTCTCTCCCCCGCCAGGATGACGGAAATCAAGGCGGCCATATTCGAGGCGCTGGACCTAAAATGACTCTGGCTTCTCTCCATCCGGCCTCTGTATGCAACTCGAACCTCCACGGCCTTCCCTGGAATCCGCCGACTCGGTTCGCGCCCTGCTGAGCGGCTGCCGCCTGCGCGACCCCGAGCGCGGCTGGCGCAACCTGTCCGGCGTCGCCGCCGCCCTGCCGCCCGACGGGTTGCGCGACCTCGGCCCCGCCCTCGCCCGCCTCCTGCCGCGCTGCCCCGACGCGGACATGGCGCCTCAACAACCTCGAACGCTTCTTCGCCCAGCCCGGCGCCGCCGACCGGCTGGCCCTGCTGCTCGACAACCGCGCCCGCACCCTGGAAATCCTCCTCCAACTCTTCGGCGTCAGCCAGTCGTTCAGCGACTTGCTCACGGCCGACCCCGGCAGCCTCGACATGCTGCGCGTGCCGCTGCGGCGCAGCCCCAGCGCCGCGGAGATGCAGGCCCAGCTCCAGGCCGAGGTGGACGCCGCCTACGAGGACTCCGCCGTCCTCCGCGTCTTCCGCCGCTTCCGCCGCCGCCAGCTTCTCCGCATCGGCGCCAACGACGTCATCCGCGACCGGCCGTTGGAAGAGGTCACGCGCGACATCTCGCGCACCGCCGACGTGGCCCTCGAAGTCGCCCTGGCCGTCGCCCAGCGCCACGTGGGCAAGCGCTACGGCCAGCCCTGCACCGCGGCCGGCCGGCCCGTCTCCTGCGCCGTCCTCGCCTTCGGCAAGCACGGCGGCGAGGAGCTGAACTACAGCAGCGACATCGACCTGATGTTCGTCTACGAGGAGGAGGGCGCCACGCGCGGCAAGCGGATTTCCAGCGTCGGCAATGACGAGTATTTCGCCAAGGTCGTCGGCGAGGTGGTGCGCCTGCTGTCGGCCCACGCCGACGGCGGCCTGGCCTACCGCGTGGACCTGCGTCTGCGGCCGGAAGGCCACCGCGGGCCCCTGGCCCGGTCGCTGGCCGGCACCCTGTCGTACTACGACTCGCTCGGCCGCACCTGGGAGCGGCAGGCGCTCATCAAGGTCCGGCCGGCGGCCGGCGACCTGGCGCTCGGCCAACGCTTCCTCCAGGCGGTCGAACCGTTCGTCTACCGCAAATATCTGACGTTCGCCGAGATCAACGAGATCAAGGCGCTGAAACGGCGCATCGAGCAGAAGGCGCAGCAGGGCGGCGCCGCCGCCGAGGTCAAGACCGGCCGCGGCGGCATCCGCGACATCGAGTTCACCATCCAGTTCTTGCAGCTGCTCAACGGCGGCGACCTCCCGGCGGTGCGCCAGCGCAACACGCTCCTGGCCCTGCAAGCCCTGGAGCGCGCCGGCTGCCTCACCGACCAGGAGTACCGCGTCCTCGACGACGCTTACCGCTTCCTGCGCAAGACGGAGCATCGGCTGCAGCTCCTGTTCGATCTGCAAACGCACCGTTTGCCCGAGGACGAAGAAGAGCTGCGCAAGCTGGCCCTGCGCATGGGCTACCCGCCGCGGGCCGACGGCGCCCCGGATCCGCGCCTCGCCTTCCTGGCCGATTATCGCGACAAGACCGAGCCGACAAGACGTATTCTCGATCACCTGCTGCACCAGACCTTCGCCGGAGAGGCCGGCGAGCCGAGCCGGAGTCGGACCTCATCCTCGACACCAATCCCGATCCGGAAACGATCCGATCCGTCCTCGGCCGCTATCCCTTCCGCGACGTGCAGGGCGCCTACAACAACCTCGTCCAGTTGGCCCAGGAGTCGTCGCCGTTTTTGTCCACACACCGCTGCCGTCACTTCCTGGCCAGCATCGCCCCCGCCCTGCTCCGCGCCGTCGCCGACACGCCCGACCCCGACATGGCGCTGCTCAACCTGGAAAAAGTGACCGGCTCGCTCGGCGCCAAGACGGTGCTGTGGGAGCTGTTCAGCTTCAACCCGCCGAGCCTGAAGCTCTACGTCGATCTGTGCGCCTGGAGCCAATTCCTCTCGGAGCTGCTGGTCAACAACCCCGGCATGATCGACGAACTGCTCGACAGCCTGGTGCTCAACCGGCCGCGCAGCGCGGACGAGCTGCGCCGAGAGTTGACGGACCTATGCCGTGGCGCCTCGGACCTGGAGCCGATCCTGCACAGCTTTCAGGATAAAGAGCTATTGCGGATCGGCGTGCGCGACATCCTGGGCAAGGACTGCATCCGGGAGACGACGGCCGAACTGAGCGACCTGGCCGAGACGATCCTGGTGGAGCTAGCGGCCCGACAGGCCGGCCCGCTGGAGAAACGGTTCGGGCTTCCGTACTTGACGGAGGGGGAAAGGGCGGGGCGGCGCAGTCGGTTCGTGGTGCTGGCGCTGGGCAAGCTCGGCGGCCGCGAGCTGAATTATCACAGCGACCTCGACCTGATGCTGATCTACGAAGGCGACGGCCGAACCGGGCCGCCGCCCGACGCCACGCGCTTCGACCGCTACGAGTCGACGGACAACTTCCATTACTTCACGGAGTTGGCCCAGCGCATGATCCGCGCGGCCAGCTACCTGGGGCCGATGGGCCGGCTGTACCAGATCGACATGCGGCTGCGGCCGACCGGCAAATCGGGCAGCCTGGTGCTGCCGCTGTGCGAGTTCCGCCGCTACTTCGCCGCCGGATCGGACCAGGAGCAAGGCGGCGCCCAGCTGTGGGAACGGCAGGCGCTGACGCGGGTGCGCGTGGTCCACGGCGACGCCGACTTCGGCGCCGAGGTCATGGCGGCCGTGGCGGAAGCGGCGTGCGCGCTGCCGTGGCGGCCGGAGTTGGCCGACGAGATCGTCGCCATGCGCGAGCGGCTGGAGAGCAGCCGCGGGCCGCGCGACCTGAAGCGCGGCCCCGGCGGCGTGGTGGACGTGGAGTTTCTCGTGCAGCTGTTCCAGCTGAAGTACGGCCGCGAACAGCCGGAGCTGCGCAAGCCGAACACGTGGGAGGCCCTGGAGGCGCTGCGGTCGGCCGGGCTGCTGAGCGAGGAGGAGCATGTCGCCCTGCGCGACGGCTACGACTTCTTGCGGCGCAGTGCAGGGACGGCTGCGGATCGTCCACAACCGTTCGGTGGACGAGGCCCCGGAGGCGCCGGAGGAGCTGGACAAGCTGGCGCGGCGGCTGGGCTACGACGCGGGCGGACGATTCCTGGCCGACCTGGAGAAACATACGAAGCAGATCCGCGACTTGTTCCGGCTGCTGGTCGCGCGAGAGCGCGAGTCGTGGGCAGGGACGGCGTAAACCGCGGAGGTGTGGCCTTAGCCCGATCCGTCCGTGTTTCGCCCTCGCATTCGGAGCGACCCGCACGTGACGGTATAGCTTTCTTCCAGGCGTAGGGGCACCGATAAATCAAGTTCCAGCCAGAGCGACAGTTCGGGCAGCGGCGCTCCCAAAGTCAGGGCCGTCGGCCACATTTCCAAGCGGGGCCGTTCGCCCCAGAACGCTCCGGTAGGCCACCGCATAGAGTTGCGTCGGCGACTGCCAGCGCGGCTCTTCCGGGCGTTCGAGGGCCTGCAAAATCTCGGCATGAAGGTTGGCCTGCCGCTCCGTTACGATGTCGATGACGATCACGGACACGCCGCGGCGAAGGTAGTCCGCGCACTTGTCGGCGAAAACCCGGCGAGTCGCGGGCCGGTCCTTGTTGGAGGGGCTGACCAACTCGATGGCAGCCCGCAGCTGAAGGGCACCGCGGTCACGCTGTAGCTGAACCTCGAAGTCTACTTCGAGTAAGCCGGCTGCTTCGAGCATCGGGAGTGCGAAATAATCCGCCGGAAGGACGCCGCTGTTGTTGAGATGAAAGGCGATGGCCGTCGCCCAGGCGCTATGAAACCCTTCCCACGGGCGCTGAACGCTCCAGGGCGGTCGGAAATGATCGTAAAGCGGCATGGCTAGCTTCCTCCTGCAAATCCTCACGACGACGCCAGCGCCGCCGCCCGCGCCCGGGCGGCGGCCTCAGCTTTTTTTTGCTCGCGCCGCTCCAGCGCCGCCTTCACGAAGCCGCGGAACAGCGGATGCGCCTGCGTCGGCTTCGACTTGAACTCCGGATGGCACTGCACCGCCACGAACCACGGATGCGTCGGCAGCTCGATCACCTCCACCAGCTTGCCGTCCGGGACTGGTGCCCGAGAACGCCATGCCGTTGGCCGCGAACTGCTGGCGGTACTGGTTGTTGAACTCGTAGCGGTGCCGGTGCCGTTCCTGGATCAGCGGGCTCGCCGTAGGCCGCGCTGCGCCCGGCTGCCCTCCGCCAGCTGGCACGGGTACGAGCCCCAGCCGCATCGTGCCGCCCATGTCCGTGATGGCGTACTGCTCGTCGAGCAGGCAGACGACGGGATGGCGGCAGTTGCGGTCGATCTCGGTCGTGTTGGCGTCCTCCAGGCCGACGACGTTGCGGGCGAACTCGATCACGGCGCACTGCAGGCCCAGGCAGATGCCGAAGAACGGCACGCTGCTTTTCGCGGGCGTAGCGGATGGCCTCGATCTTGCCGGGGATGCCGCGGTAGCCGAAGCCGCCCGGCACCAGGATGCCGTCCACGCCGCCGAGGATGCGCTCCGCCCCCTCGCGCTCGATCTCCTCCGCCTCGACCTTGCGCACCGCCACCCGGCTCTGTCAGGGCGATGCCGGCGTGGTCCAGCGACTCGTAGACCGACTTGTAGGCGTCGTGGTGCTTGATGTACTTGCCGACCACGGCGATGGTGATTTCGTGGGCCGGGTTGATGATGCGCTGCAGCATCGCCCGCCAGTCGCCGATGTCCAGCGGCTTGGCCCGCAGGTTCAGCTTCTCGACGATCAGCTCGTCCAGCTGGTTCTCGACCAGGCTGAGCGGCACCTCGTAGATGCTGAACGTCCTTGTCGCGCTCCTCGATGACCGCCCGCGGCTCGACGTTGCAGAACAGGGCGATCTTCTCGGCCATGTCCTTGGTCAGCTCGCGCTCGGTGCGGCAGATGAGGATGTCGGGCTGGATGCCGATCTGCCGCAGCTGGCCGACGCGAGTGCTGCGTCGGCTTGGTCTTGGCCTCGCCGGCCGCCTTGAGGTACGGGATCAGCGTCAGGTGGATGTAGAGGCAGTTGTGCTTGCCGACGTCGAGGGCGAACTGGCGGATGGCTTCCAGAAAGGGCAGCCCCTCGATGTCGCCGACCGTGCCGCCGATCTCGGTGATGACCACGTCCACGTCGTCGGCGGCCAGCTTGCGGACGGCCGCCTTGATCTCGTCGGTGACGTGCGGGATGACCTGCACGGTCTTGCCGAGGTAGTCGCCGCGGCGCTCCTTCTCGATGACCGACTGGTAGATCTTGCCGGTGGTGAAGTTGCAGTCGCGGCTGAGCGGGGCGTTGGTGAAGCGCTCGTAGTGGCCGAGGTCGAGATCGGTCTCGGCGCCGTCGTCGAGGACGTAGACCTCGCCGTGCTGGTAGGGGCTCATGGTGCCGGGATCGACGTTGAGGTAGGGGTCGAACTTCTGCAGGCGGACGCGCAGGCCGCGGTGCTCCAGCAGCATGCCGATGGAGGCGCAGGTGAGGCCCTTGCCGAGGGAGCTGACCACGCCGCCGGTGACGAAAATGTGCTTGGTCTGCTTGGTCGCGGTCGCGCTGTTGGATGGCAAGGTCGTCGCCTCTCACGGGTCGCCGGAGAATGTCTCACCAGCGTTCAATATACCCGGCGGCGCGGCGGACGCGGCAGGCGGCGCGAGGCCGGCCGGCCTTCATCCGGTCTTCACGCGGCCCGACTCTGCCGGATTTGCCGCCAAGTCAGCGACGAAACGCAGGTAATCCTCGTAGGTATCCACGCCGGCCGCGGCGTGATCGACGACGCCGACCTGGATCGGATCGGCCGTGGGCCAGCACGCGGAGCTGTTCCAGCTTTTCCAGCTGCTCCAGCGGCTGCGGCGGCAGGTCGGCCAGCGTGAGGAGAAAGCGACGGCGGTAGGCGTAAAGGCCGAGGTGTTGCAGGAAGCGCGCCGGTCGGGCGGCGAAGTCGGGCTGGCCGTCGCGGACGAAGGGGATCGGGCTGCGGCTGAAGTAGAGCGCCCGGCCGGCGGCGTCGCAGACCACCTTGACGCAGTTGGGGTTGCGCCACTGTTCCACGGACGGCAGCGGCGACGGCCAGCGTCGCCATGTCGGCGTCGGCATTCGCCGAGGACGCGGATCGAGCAGTTTCAGATCGGACGCCGGCTCGATGAGCGGCTCGTCGCCCTGCAGATTGACGATGCAGTCGGCGTCGAGACGGCGGGCGACCTCGGCGACGCGGTCGGTGCCGCTGGCGTGATCGCGGCGGGTCATGCTCGACGCGGCCGCCGAAACTCGCGCACGGCGGACGCGATGCGCGGCGTCGTCGGTGGCGACGACGACGGCATCGACGCCGTGGGCCTGGCAGGCGCGTTCGTAGACGTGCTGGACGAGGTACTTGCCGGTCTGGCGGAGCAGCGGCTTGCCGGGCAGGCGGGTGGAAGCGTAGCGGGCGGGGATGACGATGGCGGTTTTCATGCGGAAACCTCTCTGTTCTTGCGGGCCTGATGAGGGAGGGATTAGACCAATTCGGTTCGCGGGGGACAAGGCCATGATCGCGGGGAGAGTCTCATTCGTCCGTGATAAAGGCGATATACTGTTGGCAGGGGATCAGGCCCATTCCCACCAGCCGGAGGAATCTGATGGCCGCGACTTTCACTGCCGTAATTCAACACCACGGCGACTGGTGGATTGGTTGGGTCGAAGAGGTGCCCGGCGTGAATTCGCAGGGACGGACCCGCGAAGAATTACTGGACAATCTCCGCGATGCGCTAGAGGAGGCGATGGAGATGAACCGGGCCGAGGCGTGCGCGGCCGCGGCCGGCGGGTATGAGGAAGTGAGCCTTGTGCCGTGAAGCGCCACGACCTGATCCGACGCCTCCGGCGGCATGGATGCGTGCTGATACGCGAAGGGCGACGGCATTCCTGGTGGGGCAACCCGGCCAATAATCGGCGTTCCGCCGTGCCGCGGCACACCGAGATTCCAGACCCGTTGGCCGGTAAGATCTGCCGCGATTTGGGCGTGCCAGAGCCGTGACGGATCGGGCCACGCCCACCGGGTTTTCCCGAGCGCGAAGCGACTCGACGCGATGAGAGCGGATGCCAAATGCGCAGCATCTGGACGAAGACCCACGAGAGGACACGGGGGTCAATGCGAGGTAGGAAGGGAAGGACACTCCCGCGGATCTTGCTCGGCATCGCGCAGCGTCAGGAAAGGCGCTTCTACCGAGTGGCGGATTTTTTGCTCGTGTCGGTACGCTGCTCAAGAGGGGAAATAACCGCGCTACAGGGGGAGTCATGAACGCCGAGGAGATCATTGCCGAGTTGAAGAAGTTACAGCCGGACCAAAGGGTCAAGCTCATCCGCGAGGTTCTGGCCCGGATCGCCGAGGAAGACTACAAAAAGCGCCAAACGGAGTACGACCTACAAGAGGAGCAGAAAAGGCAACTGAGCCGGAAGCACACAAACGACAGTGATGACTACGGAATCCTTGATTACACGCCCTGATTTGGAAAACAGCGAGGGAATCGGGGAGGAGAACCCGCCGATGAGTGAGATCACGCAACAGCGGGCGGCGTTCGCGGAGTGGCTGGCCCGCCAACACCTGGGGTTTGACTCGCGGCTGATGGAGATCGTTTACCTCCCGGCCGGCTCCCCGGAGGACCAGGTGCGGCTGCTGGAGGTCAACACCGGGCTGTACCCCGACCCGGACAGCCCCATTGTTCCCATCGAAACGACTCCCGCAGTCACGGACCTTCCGTTCCGAGTCTTGATCGCAGACGTCACCCCCGACGAATGGAAGCAGATCCAGACCAACCGCGGTCTCCTGCCGGCGGGCTGGAGTTTGGAGGGGAGGCAGACGACTCGGAGAGCGCGATGAACGCCCGCCAGGCCGCGTTCTATCGCCAGGCCCGATCCGACCGGTCCGTCTTCCGCCACTTTCACCCGTGTGGACCTCACTGCACGATGCAATCCGCGCGTTGGCACTTGTGACCGAACAATGCTCTGTTGAAATCCTCTAACCTGTAGCGGCGAGGAGCATGAGGTTGTGGGTGAGTACCCGCAGGTAGCACTCGTGTTCGCGCGACGCATCCGACTTGCCCCGCAGCGCCGAGCCGAGCAGCCGCTTGTGTCGGGAGAAGGCGCTCTCCGCCTGCCAGCGCTGCCCGTAGACGCGCTTGTGCCGGCTGCCCCGCGGCTTCTTGCGGAACCGCTTGACCATCTGCCGCCGGTAGCGAGTCTTGGGCCACTTCCGCCCCCCGTTCCGCCGGTTGATCGGGATCACCGTCGAGCGGACGCCCAAGTCCTCCCGGCAGTAGCGGTGGCTCTCCTCGCCGTCGAACGCCGCGTCGCCGAGCACCCGGTCGTAGCCGACCGCCAGCGACGCCTGGGCCATGAGAGGGCGGAACTGCGGCGCGTCGTTGGCGGGGCCGAGGCTGACCGTGGCTGCGGTGAAGAAGTGGCTGGCCGTGTCGCAGGCCACGGCCAACTTGGTCCACAGCCTGGAGTTGTGTTTACGGCCGGCCCGCTTGAAAAAGTAGCGGGACGTGTGGCGGCTCTCCATGCCGGTGGCGTCGATGGCGGCCGTCGGCTTCGCGCCGATCAACCCGCCTTCCTGTGCGCGCACGGTGGCGCGGAAGAGGAGTACGACGAACGCCCCTTTTTTAGCAGCCGCTTGGCGGCATAGCAGAGGGTCGAGTAGTGGGGCGCCGCGGCCAGGCCGAGATCCTCGCGCAACTCGGCGAAGTCGGCCAGCAACCGGACGACGCCCCGGTAGTCGGTCTTGAAGAAGGTCTTCAGGGCCAGGGCGGCGAACAGTTGGTGCTGGGTGAAGTCCTTGCGGGAGAACTTCGACGAATAGGCGGGCAGAACCTCCCGCGCCAGGCGCAGCGCCTCTTGGGCCACGGCCCGAGGCGACTTGGTCATCGGTCTGCTGGTGTTCATAATACCATTATACGCCCGCCCCGCCAAGGATTTCAACAGAGCAACCGAACAACTCTTCCTAGCCCAATCGCCAGGCGCCCGGCGTCTGGTTGTCCGCGCGAGGGACGCATAGAATCTCCCCGCCGGGAGCGAACCGCTGCGTCGCGTTTCCGTCCATCCTGGCGTGCGGCGGGCGCGGCCCGTCCTTTCGATCCTCCAAGCGCGGACGTGTCATGCTGGACGCAGCCTTCATCCGGGACCATCTCGAAGCCGTCAAGGCCAATTGCGCCAACCGCGGCGTCCGGGCCGACGTGGACCGCGTCGTGCAGCTCGACGACGAACGCCGCCGCATCGTCCACGAGAAGCAGAAACTCGAAGCAACGCAAGAATGCGATCAACGAGCTCATTCCGAAGGAAAAGGATCCGGCGCAAGAACAGGAACTGATCGCCGAGGGCAAGACGCTGCGCGAGCAGGTCAGCGTCCTGGAGAAGCAGCTCAAGCAGGTGGAAGAAGACTTGCACGCCGCCCTGGCGACCATCCCCAACATGACCCACCCGGACGCCCCCGTCAGCCGGGACACCGACCGGCAACAAGGTCATCCGCAAGTGGGGCGAGCCGCGTCAGTTCGACTTCGCGCCGAAAGACCACGTCGCCCTGGCCGAAGCGCTGGACCTTGTCGATTTCGAGGCCGGCGCGTCGGTGGCCGGGCAGAAGTTCTACTTCCTCAAGAACGAGGCCGCCCTGCTGGAGCTGGCCCTCGTCCAGTATGCGATGAAAACGCTCGTTGATGAGGGGTATACGCCGGTCATCACGCCGGACGTGGCCCGCGTCGAGGTGCTGGAGGGCATCGGCTTCATCCCGCGCGACCCGGACCCGGAAAAGCGGCAGATCTACACGCATCGCCGACACCGACCTCTGTCTCATCGCCACGGCCGAGATCACGCTCGGCGGCATGCACCGCGATCACATCTTCGATGAGCTTGATCTGCCGAAGAAATACGTCGGCCTGTCGCACTGCTTCCGCACCGAGGCCGGCGCCCCCGGACGCGACACGCGCGGCCTCTACCGCGTCCACCAGTTCACCAAGGTCGAGATGTTCGCCTTCTGCACGCCCGACCAGAGCGAGGACATTCACCTGGAATTGCTGCGCATCGAGGAGCAAATCTTCCAGGGCCTCGGCCTGCCGTATCACGTCATCGACACCTGTACCGGCGATCTCGGCGGTCCGGCTTATCGCAAGTACGACCTGGAGGCGTGGATGCCGGGCCGCGGCGAGGGCGGCGAATACGGCGAAGTGACCAGCACGTCGAACTGCACCGACTATCAGGCCCGCCGGCTGGAACATCCGCTACAAGACGCCCGGCCAGAAGGGCACGCGCTTCGTCCACACGCTCAACGGCACCGCCGTCGCCGTGACGCGGGCCATCCTGGCCATCCTCGAAAACGGTCAGCAGGCCGACGGATCGGTCGATCGTGCCGGAAGTGCTGCGGCCGTGGCTCGGCAAGGACCGCATCGGCCCGCGCCCGGCGCGGAAGAGTCCACGATAAATCCCCGTCCCAAAGGAGTTCATTGCACGCCATGTTAACGCTGGCGAAAAACTCGATTGGCGTCGGCGACCGCTTCGCGCACCAGGCGAAGGCCCAGCTGCGCGCCTGCATCCTGGCCGCGAAACGCGGCGTGGAAGTCATTCCGGTCTGGAACAAGTCGCACCGCGAACACACGACCATCGGCTCGGCCCCGGCAAGCATTCGGGCGGCGGCCGACGCCGCGGTGAAAGAGATGGGCTGGACCAGACCCTACCACGTGGACGCCGACCACATCCGCATGGAGACGGTGGACGGCTTTCTCGCCTCCAGCGATTTCTATACGATTGATGTCGCCGACGCCATCGGCCGGCCCGCCGACGCCGACGCGGTGAAGGCCTTCGCCGATCGCCACGCCGACCTTGTTGGCCGCCTGGCGGTTCCCGGGATTGAGGAGCCATTTCCGACGACGCGGGCCGATGTGGAACGCATCTCTGGCAAATTCCTGCTGGCCGTGCAGGAGGCCGGGCGCATCTACCGCCGCATCGCCGCCGCAAAAGGTGAGGGGACGTTTGTCGCCGAAGTGTCGATGGACGAGACGGACAGTCCACAAACGCCTCCGGAATTGCTCCTGATCCTCGCCGCCATCGCCGACGAAGGGATTCCCATCCAAACCATCGCGCCGAAGTTCACTGGCCGCTTCAACAAGGGCGTCGATTACGTCGGCGACGTGGCCCAGTTTGAGAAGGAGTTCCGTCAGGATCTCGCGGTGATCGCCTTCGCCGTGAAGAAGTTCGGCCTGCCAGCCAACCTGAAACTGAGCGTCCATTCCGGCAGCGACAAGTTTTCGCTGTATAGCCCAATAAGAAGGGCGCTGGCGTGCAGCGGGGCAGGCGTTCATCTCAAGACGGCCGGCACGACCTGGCTGGAGGAAGTGATCGGATTGGCCGAAGCCGGCGGCGACGGTTTGGAACTGGCCAAGGAAATCTATTCGCAGGCACTCTACAAACGGGATCAGCTCTGCGCCCCCTACGCGGCGGTGATCGACATCGACGCGACGCGGTTGCCTCCGGCGGAGACGGTGCGCGGCTGGTCGCCTACGGAGTTCGTTTCCGCGCTTCGCCACGACCCGGCCTGTCCGGCGTTCAATCCTTCACTGCGGCAATTGATCCATGTCGGATACAAGCTCGCCGCGCAGATGGGCGACCGCTATCTACGGATGCTGGACGCGTGCGAACCGACCATCGCCAAAAACGTGACGACGAACCTTTACGACCGCCACATCAAGCCGCTGTTCGTGGGTGAAGGATGAAGAACGACCTGTTCAACCTGGAAAAGGAAGTCGCCGTCGTCCTTGGCGGCACTGGCACGCTCGGCGGCGGCATGGCGGAGGCGCTGGCGTCGGCCGGGGCGCGCGTGGCGGTGGCCGGCCGCAATGAGGAGCGCGGCCGGGAGCGCGTGCGGTCGATCGAGGCGGCTGGCGGCAAAGCGCTGTTCGTGTCCGCCGACGCGATGGACCGCACTTCGCTGGCGCGGGCGCGCGATGTCGTCGAGAAGCAATGGGGCACGGTCAGCGTGCTGGTTAATGGGGCCGGCGGCAACAAACCGGAGGCGACGATCCAGCCGGGCGGCGATTTCTGCAAGATGCCGCTGGAGGCGTGGCGGAGCGTCTTCGACCTGAACCTCGTCGGCGGTACGCTGTTGCCGTGCCAGGTCTTCGGCGAGACGATGGTCGCGGCCCGGCGCGGCAGCGTCGTCAACATTGCGTCGATGTCGGCCATCCTGCCGTTGTCGCGCGTGGTGTCCTACTCGGCGTCCAAGGCGGCGGTGCTGAACCTGACGCAGTGGTTGGCAGGCGAGTGGGCGACGAAGGGCGTGCGCGTCAACGCCATCAGTCCCGGTTTCTTCCCGGCCGAGCAGAACCGGGCGATGCTCCTCAAACCGGACGGCACATATACGGAACGCGGCTCGCGCATCATCGGCCACACGCCGATGGGTCGCTTCGGCGAGGCGCACGAACTGGCCGGGGCGATCGTCTGGCTGGCGTCGCCGCGGGCGTCGGGGTTCGTGACGGGACAGAACATCGTCGTGGACGGTGGATTTTCAGCGGTGACGATCTAGCAGGAATGCACCCATGACGACGACTCTTGACCCGGCAGGGGAGAGCGCCAGCGGCTTTGGCTTCATCGACCGCCGCCTCACCGATTGGCAGGTGCGCGAGATCGTGGCCCAAGCCCTCGCACCGCTCCGCCTCGCCGGCAGGAAGGTGCTGTTGATCGTCCCCGACGCCACGCGCACCGCTCCGGTCGGCCTGCTCTTCCGCGCCATTCACGATCTCATCGGTGCGGATACGGCCACCTTCGACGTGATGATCGCGCTCGGAACGCACCCGCCGATGGGCGACGACGCCATCAACCGGCGCCTGGAGATCAGCGCCGAGGAACGGGCCGGCAAGTATCGCCGCGTCCGCGTGCTGAACCACGCCTGGAACGACCCCGCTGCCCTCGCCCACATCGGCGTCATCCCCGCAAGCGAGATCGGCGAGCTGTCGGGCGGCCGGTTCGAGATGGACGTGGACGTGGCGATCAACCGCGCCGTCTTCGACTACGACCAGCTCGTCATCGTCGGCCCGGTCTTCCCGCACGAGGTCGTCGGATTTTCCGGCGGCAACAAGTATCTATTTCCCGGCATCGGCGGCCCCGACATCCTCAACTTCTTCCACTGGCTCGGCGCCGTCATCACCAACCCGAAGATCATCGGCAACAAAGGGACGCCGGTGCGCCGCGTCGTGGACCGCGCCGCCGCTCTGGTCCCCGTACCGCGCTTCGCCTTCTGCATGGTCGTCCACGACGGCGGCCTGGCCGGCCTGTTCGCCGGGACGCCGGAAGCGGCGTGGTCGAGCGCCGCCGACCTCAGCGACAAGCTCCATATCATCTGCAAGGGCCGCCCGTTTCATACGGTATTGTCGTGCGCCCCGCCGATGTACGACGAAATCTGGGTGGGCGGCAAGTGCATGTACAAGCTGGAGCCGGTCGTGGCCGACGGCGGCGAGCTGATCATCTACGCCCCACACGTCCGCGACATTTCCATCACGCACGGCGCCGTCATCGAGCGCATCGGCTACCACACGCGCGACTATTTCCTCGGCCAATGGGAGCGCTTCAAGCACGAACCGTGGGGCATCCTGGCGCATTCCACGCACGTC
Organism: uncultured Planctomycetaceae bacterium; assembly: GCA_963771935.1. Classification (GTDB taxonomy): domain Bacteria; phylum Planctomycetota; class Planctomycetia; order Gemmatales; family Gemmataceae; genus UBA4732. The sequence goes on from CAVYVK010000005.1 coordinate 91,707, forward strand.
CGCGGAGTTGGGTCATACGAGAACGGCGTCGAAAAGCCGCGCATCCGTGTGACACTGGCCACGCAGATTCCTGAAAGCGTCTGCCGGGCGATCAACCTCGGCTACCGCGATCCCGCGTCGATCCACGTCGCGGATTATCAGGACCGTGAGGACGAGGGTATTCTCTACGTCCCGAAGGCCGGCGAAATGCTCTACCGGCTGAAGGATCCGCCGGAGTGGGCGCGGGGGTAATCTCGTCATTCGCCGCCGGCCCCGCGTTCCAGGCCCAGCTCGCAGGCGATTCCTTTCATAGCGTCGATCTCGAACTGAATGTGTTCAGCCAGGTCAACGCCGAACACGGCCGCGCCGCGGACCACGTCGTCGCGGTTGACGCCGCGGGCGAACCCCTTCGCCTTCATCTTCTTCAGCACGCTGGAGGCGGTCAGGTCCATGATGCCGTTGGGCCGCAGCACCGCCGTCGCCGTGATCAGCCCGGCCAGTTCGTCGCAGGCGTACAGCGCCTTCTCGACGGGACGGACGCGGGGATAACGATCCGAGAGGTAGTCGGCGTGCGAGAGGATGGCCGTGATGACATCCTCCGGATAGCCGCGTTGGCGCAAAATCTCCGATCCCTGGAGGGGATGGTCCGGCGGGTTGGGCCAGCGCTCGTAATCGAAGTCATGGAGCAGGCCGACGATCCCCCACGTCTCCTCATCCTCGCCGAGCTTGCGGGCGTAGGCGCGCATGGCGGCCTCGACCGAGAGGCAGTGTCGGACGAGACTGCGGTCTTTGACGTATTCGTTGAGGAGTGCGAAGGCGTCGGCGCGGTTCATGGCGGCGTGTTTCCCAGGGCCGGGTTTGCGGGCGGTACGGCCACTGTAGCAGACGGCCGAAGCGGCGGCACTACTTCGCCGCCCGATCGCGCAGCCATTTCCCGCAGGGTTTTCGTTGGCGACGCCGCGGAAGCGCCGGTATAACAGGATGCACGCGGGCGTCCCTCTGGATTTTGGACCTCGGCGGGGTCCGGCCCTCCGTGAACGGCGGGCCTAAACGCAAAAGCCCCGTCAACGGGGCGGAACGCTTGCAGCCCCGTTGACGGGGCTTCGGCCTGTAGCCCCGCCGTTGACGGCGGGGCGGACGGACTCCCCTATCGAGAGGCCCACCCATGTACGCTTGACGCCCTGCTCCCTTCGAGGTGCCCCGTGGACGAGACGCGCTCCGCCGACCGCTTTCCGGATTCGCCTGCGCCCGATGCCACCCCGCCGAAGATGACGCGCAACACGGGAGCTGTCTCAACGGGCCTGACGCCGGGCGAGAGCCAGGAATACCCCGACGTCCCCGGCTACGAGATTCTCGGCGTCCTCGGCCACGGCGGCATGGGCGTCGTCTATCGGGCGCGCCAGCTCAAGGCCAATCGCCTCGTGGCCCTGAAGATGATCCGCGCCGTCGAACACGCCACGCCCCAGGAACGGCTGCGCTTCCAGATCGAGACCGAAGCGGTGGCGCGGTTGCAGCATCCGCACATCGTGCAACTCCACGAGGTCGGCGAGGTGCGCGGCCAGCCGTACTTCTCGCTGGAGTTCTGCGACGGCGGCACGCTCACCGAGCAGTTGAAGAAGAAGCCGCCGTCGCCGCGGGAAGCGGCCGAGCTGATCGAGACGCTGGCGCGGGCCATGCACTACGCCCATCTGCGTGGGGTGGTGCATCGCGATCTGAAACCGGGCAATGTCCTCCTGGCCGGGGCGGAGCGGTCGCCCAAGATCACGGACTTCGGCTTGGCCAAGCGGATCGACGACGAGGCGCGCGACGTGAGCAAGTCGGGCGCGATCATGGGCACGGCGTCGTACATGGCGCCGGAGCAGGCGGCCGGCAAGGTCCGCGACACGGGACCGGCGGCCGACGTCTATGGCCTGGGCGCGTTGCTGTACGAGTGCCTGACGGGCCGGCCCCCGTTCGAGGGGCCGCAGCACGTCGTTCTGCGCGGGTGCTGGGCGACGAACCGGCGCCGCCCTCGCGTCTGGCGCCGAAGGCCCGCGCGACCTGGAGACGATTTGCCTGAAATGCCTGAGCAAGGAGCCGTCCCGGCGTTACGGCAGCGCCGAGGCGCTGGCGGACGATCTGCGCCGCTTCCTCGCGGATGAGCCGGTGCAGGCGCGGCCGGTGGGTCGTCTGGAGCGGGCCGTCAAGTGGGCGCGGCGGCGGCCGGCGGCGGCGGCGCTGGTGGGCGTGACGGTCCTAGCCCTCGTCGCCTTGGCTGTTCTCTCCGCCAACCTGATAGTCGCCCGGAGCGACGCCGAGAACAAGCGCAAGGCTGCCGAGAAACAGACGGGCATCGCCCTGGAAAAAGAAGGGACAGCGCGGCAGGAAGCCGCGAAGGCGGAAAGAGCCAGTGAGTATCTGGTGAGTATCTTCGAACTCGCGGATCCCCAAGGTCAGAGGGGCACGATGACGGCCCGGCAGATACTGGACGCTGCCGAGAAGGAGATTCCGCAAAAGTTTGCGGACCAACCCGAGTTGCGGGATAAGCTGCTGAAGCAGGTCGTTTCGGTGTACGACAGGATGACGGCGACGGCGCCGCTGGCCATGATCCTGGAGTCACGCGGCACGGTGCAGTTGTACTCCACCCGGAACCCAAAACAGCGGGCGCTTCCTCAGACGCTGCTCTATACTGGCGACCGGCTGAGCCTGGCGGCCGACGCCGAGGTGCAGCTCGTGATCCTGTCCGACCTGCACAAGGAACGGCTCCGACCGGGCACGGAGGCGACGATCCGCCGCAAAGGCTGCGAACCGGCCGAAGCCATCGCCGAGCGGGACCCGGACATCCTGATGACCTTCGTGCGTCTGCCGAAGGGCGCGTTTTACATGGGCTGGGGCACAGACCCGGTGACGGGTAAGACGACGAAGGGCGTGAAGACGGAGATCGCGGAGGACTTCGAGATCGCCGTCCACGATGTGACGCAGGGTCAGTGGCAGGCGGTGATGGGCGAGAACCCGAGCTATTTTTGCGCTTCGGCATTGGTCGGGATGAGGTCAAGAATATCTCCGACGAGGAGCTGAAGTTGTTCCCGGTGGAGAGTGTGTCGTGGGTAGACGCCAGGAATTCATCCGGAAGCTAAATGAAAAGGAGCGTGGGAGTGGCTATTTGTACCGCTTGCCGAAGGAGGCGGAATGGGAATATGCTTGTCGGGGCGGGGTCACTTCCGAGGAAGAATGTTCCTTTAACTTCTACTTCGATAAGCCGACCAACGACTTGTCGTTGGATCAAGCGAACTTCAACAGCAACATTCTGTTCAACGGCAACATTCTGTTCAGCCACGCGCGGCCAACACGGGTCGGCGCATACCCACCGAACAAACTGGGCCTGTGCGACATGCATGGCAACGTGTGGCAATGGTGCGCCGACCGGTTCAGTCCCGCTCCGGGGCGCGTGAACCTGGTGGCCCGGGGCGGCGGCTGGTTTAGCAACGGCTCCGACTGCCGGGCGGCCGGCCGGACCAGCGGCGGGCCGGTGTTCCGGGTCAACGACCGCGGCTTCCGTCTGGCCCGAGTTCCCGTCCAGCCCAAGTAGGGTAAGCAAGAGCGCAGCGGGCGGCGGGTCGGCCGTGTCGGCGGCGGAAGCGGCGTCCGCCGTGCGGAGGGTCTCCGACCGCCGAAGGGGCGAAAATGAATCGCGTCCCGCAGCGCGGGCACTGGCCCTTCCGGCCGAGCAGGACCTCCGGCGCCATCCCTGTTTTGCCGCACTCCGGATTCGGACACCGCACCTGGACGCTCATGGGCAAACTCCTTTGAGAACGCAGGAGTTGAGAAGGCATTGTCTCACGCGCGCCGCTCGTGTCAAGCATTTGCCTGGGGTGTAGCCAGGACAATTGCAAAGTCCGTTTGGCACGCCGTAAGTCCTGAAACGATCGTGGGCCGCTGACCATCGCTCAAGGACTTACGGCGAGTCCGAAGGACTTTGCAATCCTCCTGGGGGTGTAACTTTCGATTCCGGCGCCTGTCCGGAGAAGGGCGGGGAAACCCCGCCCCTACCGTACCTGGTAGGGGCGGGGTTTCCCCGCCCTGGAACTGCCGGAATCGAAAGTTATACCCATTTGCCTGCTCCGCAAACGGCCGCTGGAAATCTGCAAACGCCTCTGGTAAGATAAGGTGGTGAAACGACCGGCCCCGGAGAACCTCCCCGACCTCATTCGTCTCCTCCACCCCAGGCGTCGCCTGGCATCCCGGCCCGGTGGCCGGACGCGGCCGGACACGGAACCCGACCTGACTCCACGCCTTTCGACCCGGCGATGCGTTCGCCCGGCCCAGGGGCCCTGACGCGGATCCTTCAATCATGAACTTCCAAATCGACGTGTCGTCAACCATGCCCGCGGTCCCCACGGACCCGCCCCCGCCGACCAACCCTGTGGCGGAGACCGTCGATCTGCTCAAGCAGCTCCTGGAAGTGCAAAAAGAACAACTGTCCTATCAGCGCGCCGCCGCCGCCGCCCACGACATGGGCGCCCGCTGGCGCGCCTACCTGGCGCGCTGGCAGCAGGAGTTCCCCGGCCTGGGCGAGGCCTGCAAGAAGGCCATGCCCGCCCTGGAACGCTCCTTCGGCAAGCTCATCACCGAACTGACCAACTGCGTCAACGACGACGACGAGGCCATCGACAACGACTTCGCGCTCCAGGAGTTCCTGGACCGTTACGGCATGCGCCTGGCCCAGCTCGGCAACATCCTCAACATGGTCGCGCCGCTGGCGGAGGCGGCGGCGCAGAGCGAATCCACCTGACTCAGGCGAGCGGCCGGCGTGAGCCGGCTGATCCATCGCATCAGCCGGCTCACGCCGGCCGCTCGCCAACGCCGCCAATCGACGCGGAAAATATCGCCCGGCCGCGCTACAATGCACGGAGGAGGATCCATTCCGTGCCGCGCGCCGCCGCCATCGCCCTTGACCGCCTGACCGACTTACCCACCCTTCTTCAGACCGCCGAAGGCTTTGAACCGTTGCTGGCCGCCCTGCGCCAGGGACGCAGCGGCGTCATCGACGGCACCTGGGGTTCATCCGCCGGTCTGGCGATCGCCGCCCTGGCGCCGCACGCCGCGCAGACGCTCCTCGTCGTCATCGCCCACCCGCGCGACCTCGACGGCTGGGCCGGCGATCTCCTCGCGTTCTCCGGCGTCCGCCCCGCGATCTTTCCCGCCTGGGACGATCAGCCGTCGGCCGGCCAGGTCGTCGATGAGATCGCCGGCCAGCGTCTCCGTCTCCTCAAACAGCTCGACGCCGACGACGCCCCGCGCCTGCTGCTGACCACCATTCAGGCGCTCTTGCAGCCGATCCCCGGCCGGGCCGAGTTCGCCGCGCGCCGCCGCACGCTCCGGCGCGGCGAGACGGCCGACCTGGAGAAGCTGGCCGCCTGGCTCGTCGATCACGGCTACCAGAGTACCGACGCGGTCGAACTGCCCGGCGAGTTCAGTCGCCGCGGCGGCATCCTCGACGTGTTTTCGCCCGACGCCGAGGCGCCGCAGCGTCTGGAGTTCTTCGGCGACGAGATCGACTCCATCCGCGCGTTCACGCCGGCCACGCAGCGCAGCCTCGGCGATCGGGACAGGGCGGAATGGGCGGCGCTCGTCGGAATGCAGAATGCAGAAGGCGGAATGCGGAATGACAGAGGGCATTTGGGCGATTACCTGTCCGGAGACGCCTGGGTCGTTCTAGTGGAGGCGGCCGACCTCGCCGAGCAGGGACGGCAGTATCTCGACCGTATTACCGACCCGCAAAGTCTGTTTACCGTCTCGGAGGTGTTCGCCCGGCTGGTGCGCTTTCCGAGCGTGACGGCGTCGGCGTTGCCCAGCCCGTCGGTGGAGGCGACGTTCCGGCTGCGTGTCGAGTCGGTCGAGCGTTTCAGCGGCGACGTGACCCGGGTGCGCGACGAGTTGGACGCCGTGGCGACCCGCGAGCGCGTGATGATCGCCTGCCACAACGACGCGGAATGTAAGCGCCTGAGCGAGGTGCTGGCGGCCGGCCGGCTGGCGCAGACGGATCGGCTGCGCCTCGTCGTCGGCCGGGTGCGGGCCGGCTTCCGGCTGGTTGACCCGGTAGGCGTGGTCGTGCTGGGCGGGACGGAACTATTCCACCGCGATGCGCCGCCCAGCGCCGGGCTTCCGACGCCGCGCCGCCGGCTGGAGTCGCGGGCCATCGACAGCTTTCTCGACCTGGCCGAGGGCGATCTGGTCGTCCACCTCAGCCACGGCATCGCCCGCTACCGCGGCATGGAGGTGCTGGAAAAGAACGCCGCCGACAGCGGCCGCGACGGCGCCGCGGCCCGCCAGAAGGAAGAGCATCTCATCCTCGAGTTCCGCGACGCCGTCCGAGTATACGTTCCGGCATCGAAGATCGATTTAGTCCATAAATACGTCGGCGGCGGCAAGACGGAGCCGGAGCTGTCGAAGCTGGGCGGCACGGGCTGGCAGCACCGCAAGGACAAGGTGCAGGCGGCCGTACTGGATCTGGCCAGCGAGATGATCCAGTTGCAGGCCGTGCGCGAGTCGCAGCCCGGCTTCGCCTTTCCGCCGGACTCCGACTGGCAGGCGGAGTTCGAGGCGTCGTTCCCCTACCAGGAAACGCCGGACCAGCTGACCTCAATGGCGGAGATCAAGGCCGACATGCGGAAGCCGCGGCCGATGGATCGGCTGATCTGCGGCGACGTCGGCTACGGCAAGACGGAGCTGGCCGTGCGGGCCGCGTTCAAGGCCGTGGACAACGGCAAACAGGTGGCCGTGCTGGCGCCGACGACGGTGCTGGCCGAGCAGCACCAGCGCACCTTCGGCCAGCGCCTCGCCGAGTTCCCGTTCGGCGTGGAGTGCCTGAGCCGCTTCCGCACCACGGCCGAACAGAAGCGCATCCTCGGCCGACTGGCGGAGGGCGGCGTGGACGTGGTCGTCGGCACGCACCGCCTGCTCAGCGCCGACGTTCGCTTCAAGGATCTGGGGTTAGTGATTATCGACGAGGAGCAGCGTTTCGGCGTGGAGCACAAGGAACGGTTGAAGCGGCTGCGCCGCGAGGTGGACGTGCTGACGATGACGGCCACGCCGATCCCGCGCACGCTGCATTTGTCGCTCTTGGGCATCCGCGACATAAGCAACCTGGAAACTCCTCCTCCCGACCGCCTGGCCATCGAAACGCGCATCGTCGCGCTTCGACAAGCAGCTGATCCGCAACGCGATCCTGCGCGAGCTGAACCGCGAGGGCCAGATCTATTTCGTCCACAACCGCGTACAGAACATCCAGGAGATTGCGGATCGCGTGAAGCAGATCGTGCCGGAGGCGCGGCTGGCGGTGGGGCACGGGCAGATGTCCGGCGACGAGCTGGAGGAGGCGATGCTGCGTTTCGTGCGCCGCGAGGCCGACGTGCTGGTGGCGACGACGATCATCGAGAGCGGCCTGGACATCCCGAACGCGAACACGATTTTCATCAACCAGGCGGACAACTACGGCCTGGCCGACCTGCACCAGCTGCGCGGCCGCGTCGGCCGGGAAGGGCACCGGGCCTACGCCTACCTGCTGCTGGACGCGGACAAGCAGGTGTCGCCGACGGCGGCGCGGCGGCTGAAGGCGATCGAGGAGTTTACGGAGCTGGGAGCGGGTTTCAAGATCGCGATGCGCGACCTGGAGATCCGCGGCGCCGGCAACATCCTCGGCAATCAGCAGAGCGGCCACATCGCGGCGGTCGGCTACGAGTTGTATTGCCAGCTGCTGGAAAACTCCGTGCGCGAGCTGAAGGGCCAGACCCGGCGGACGCCACTGGAAGTGACGGTCGATCTGCCGTGGACGGCGTATTTCCCGCGCGACTACGTGGCGGGGCAGCGGCAGCGGATCGAGGCGTACCGTCGGCTGGCGCGGGTGCGCGGCCTGGACCGGCTGGAGGACTTCCGCAAGGAGCTGCGCGACCGCTACGGGCCGTCACCGGAGCCGGCCGAATGGCTGCTGCGCCTGGCGGAGCTGCGGCTGCTGGCGTCGCACTGGCGGATCGGCACGGTGCATCTGGAGAAGGCGTCGGAGATGGGGGCGCCGACGGACGTGGTGCTGGGCTACCGCAACGGCAAGCGGATACGCGAGTTGGCGGAGCGGAGCAGGGGGCGGCTGGTCGTGGTGGACGAGAAGAGCGCCTACTTCCGGCTGCGGCCGATGGAGACGGAGGCGCTGGCTCTGTACAAGGTGGTCAGGGGGTTGTTGCGGGTGTGACAATGTGCGTAACAGGAGTTCCTTGTTTATGACCAGTCAAGAAAGTAAAGTCCGGGCCAGTGGGAGTGCGCCGATGTGTCACGGCTGTGTCAGCCGCGCTGGACTGGACCAAACACGGCCGACACAGCCGTGGCACACCGCGCGGGAGGCGAAGGCCGGTTCGTCGCGATTACTTGTCTTCTCTCTGCGCTCTCCGCGTTCTCCGCGGTGAAATGTGCTTTTTCCGAATTTACTTGGCCTTCTCGCGGTCCTTCACGACGTTCGTCGCGTCCGTGACTCAGCGCAGGTGGGCCTCACAGGCCGCCATGCCGGCCCCGCCGAACCCGAACGTCTTTCGGCCGCGGCGCCTGGTTCCGCTACGCCGCCCTCGACCTATTCCGGCATGTAGGTAAGCGAGATAACCGTGAGCGCTTCGCCGGGCGGCCGACTGATTACCACCGAAACGGTATATTTCCAGCCCCTGACCAGGTAACAGCGCGTACTCATGGGCCGTTTTGCGATCGCGTCCAGTTCAGGCCGGCCCCCGTCCTGATTTATGGCAACGCGAGAATCCTCTGCATCAACATCCGTTCCGGTCGGCTGACCGGCGACCAAATGTGCCAGTTTCTTGTCGTACCACAGGACGACCTTCGAGACGTCATCCGTCGTGGCGTAGAGGGCCACGTAAATCGATCCCGCCTCCGACGCCCCGAGGTTGCTTTCATGTTGCTCAAGTTTCTTGGCCTTCGGGTACTCGAAGTTGGCGGCTTTTTCGGCCGCCTTCTTGTTGGCGGCTTGCATTTCTTCGTGGATGGCCATATTGATTTCCGCCATCGATCTGTCGTTGCCCTGGTCCTTTTTCCGCCGCAGGATGAGCAGCCGCCAGCCCGTGCCCGGCTTCGTGGCGAACTCCGTCGGCTCTTCCCCCTCGCCGTTCTGGACGCACAGCTTGAGCCGGTCGCCGTCCAACTCATACAGACCGCGAAGCGTCTTCCCTTTGGCCGGGCCGTCTTGCGGCGTCAACTCGATGATTTTCGGCGTTTTCGCCGGGTCGAGCTTGTATGTGGATTGACGATTCTCGCCACCGGGATTGAAGGCGATCTTGTCCGCCGTGATAAGCAAGCTCAAATTCTTGATCGTATTAGACGGCGCGGGCTTGCCGCCCGTCTCGACCCAGATTGCGACCCACGTCCCCTGAATCTTGTCCGCGTCGGCGTCGGCCGGCGGCTTCTCCTTCGGGGCGTCGTCCTTCGGCGCGGCCGCGACCGCCGGCTTGTCCGCCGCCGGCGCGATCGCCTTGGAGACCTCTCCGGGCGCCGCCGCCCAAGCCCGATAGGCCAGGTCGCCGCCGCCGCCGATCAGGGCCACGGACAGGACCACCGCCGCCGCGACTGTCACTTTTTTCAGCATCATGGTTCGCAACGCTCCTTGAGAAAGCGCGACCGCACGCGCCGAAACGACTCCACCTGCCGCGGCGCCGGCCGCGAATGGCAGCGCGGCCCGGATCGTAGCATCCACCAGCGCCGCCGACGCTATGCCCGTATGCGCCGCCAGGGCGGTCCCCACCGCACCGACGGACACCGCCATGCCGCGCCGAGTCAGCCGCTTCCGCAACAGCTCTCGCGCCCTCGTCAGCCGGCTCTTGACCGTGCCGACCGGCCGGCGCAGCAGCCGCGCCGCCTCCTCGTTGGTCTTCCCTTCCAGGCAGCAAAGGATAATAGCGCTCCGGTAAGAGTCCGGCAGCCGCTGCACCTCCTCCTGCACCACCCCGCGCACGTCCGACCACGCGGCGTCGTTGGCCGGCAGGGCGTCGAGATCCACGCCGGCCCGTTCGCGCTGGCAGCGCCGAATCGTCCGGCCGCGGAGACGCACCGCCACGCGCCAGGCGACGCCGTACAGCCAGGGGCCGAGCAGGGTTTGGCGCCGGATGGCGCCCGCCTTGCGCCAGGATCAGGAAGGCCGCCTGAAAGGCGTCCTCGGCATCGCCCGCATCGGGAAGAAGGCGGCGGCACAGGCCGAGAACCATCGGGCCGTGACGCGCCAGGAGGGCGGCGAAGGCCGGTTCGTCGCGCCGGCGCGAAACGCTCCAGGAGCAGGGCGTCCGTCTGGGCCAGGTCGCCCTGCAACCCGCCGGATCGGCCCAGGTGCCGAATCACTTCGCCGAGCGTTTCGCCTGCCAAGCGTCACCGTCCTTCTCATCGGCCCTCTGCAAAGATACTGCACCGGAGAGCATACCCGGTTCCCTGAGTTGTAACAAAACAAACGCCGCCGGCCGGGAGCGTGCGGCTCCCGGCCGGCGGCGCGACGACGGGCGGTCGTCGGTTCGGTCGGTTCATTTGTTCTTGTCGTCCTGCGATTGCCGCTTCAGGGTGAGCAGCACCGTCTTGCCGCCTTTCTCGGCCGCAAACTTCGTCGGCCGCGGCCCACCCTCCGGTCCCGCGCGCAGATCTTCAGGACATCGCCCTCCAGGCTGTAAATCGCTCCCTCCGACTCGTCTTTGCCTTGCGGCGTTATGTCAAGTTCCTTGGGCTTTGCGGATGGGTCCAGCTTGTAGGAGGTCGTGTTGTCTTTTTCGCCGGGCGTCTCGACGACGATCTTGTCGTCCGTGAAGACCCACTTTTGCGCCATGATTTTCTTGAGAACGCTATCGTCAGGCCCCTTCCCCTTGACCTCGAAGCCGGAGACTTGCCATACGCCCTGGATCGCCTCTTTGTCGGCCGCCGGCTTGTCTTCTTTTCCCTTGTCCTTGCCGGCCTCCACGCGCTTGAAGGTGATGAGGAGGGTCCTTCGAGCCTTCCTTGCTCGCCAACTCCGTCGGCCGGGCCGGGTTCTGCGGCGATCCCACACAGATCGTCAGCACGTCGCCTTCCAGGCTGTAGATCGCCGGCATCGCCTTGTCCTTCTCGTTCGGCGGCCCGTCGAGCGGCGTGACATCCAACTCCTTCGGCTTCTTAGACGAGTCGATCTTGTATGCGGCGGAATGGTCTCCCTTGCCGGGAACCAAGAAAGTGATCTTGTCCGACGTGAAGACCCATTTTGCGTTCGCCAGGTCCTTCAATTCTCCCTCGTCTTTTGAGACGTCCTTGCCTCCCATTTCCTCGGCCGTCACCTGCCACGTCCCTTGAATGGCGTCCTTGTCATCCTTCGGTTTGTCCGCGGCTGCCGGTTTGTCCGCGTTCGCGGCGGTCTTCGGCGCGGGGCCGGGTTCGCCCGCCGCCGTCTCATAGACATAGCCGCCGGTCCCCGCCAGCAGCGCGGCGGCCAGGGCCAGCGCCGCCGCGATTTTCCAGTGTGTCAGCATCATGGTTCGCAATACCCCTTGAGAAAGGGCGTGCGTGCGGCCCGAAACCTGCCCACCCGCCGTTGCATCGCCGGCCGCGAACCGACTCGCGGCCCGAACCGTCCCGTCCACCAGCGCCGCTGGAGTCGGAATGCCCGCCAGTGCGGTTCGCCAGGCATCCTCGCACGGCCCCACGCCTCGCCGTACTAGCCGCGTGCGCAGCAGGTCGCGCGCCGCGCCAGCCGGCCCTTGACTGTGCCGATCGGCCAGCGCAGCAGCTGCGCTGCCTCTTCGTGCGTCTTGCCTTCCAGGTAGCAGAGGACGATCGGATTACGATACTTATCAGGGAGGCGATGGACCTCTTCGTGAAGCGCGGGATAGTCGGAGGAATCGGCGCCGGCCGCGGCGGGCACGGCGTTGAAGTCGGCCGGCTTCTCGCGGCCTGGCGCCGCCACGCCCGGCCGCGCAATCGGGCGGCGACCTTGTAGGCGACGCCGTACAGCCACGCGCTGAGCAGCGACCGCCGCTGAATCGCGCCTGCCTTGCGGGCCAGCACGAGGAACGCCGCCTGAAAAGCGTCTTCGGCCTGGCCGGCGTCGTGCAGCAGCCGCCGACAGACGCCCAGCACCATCGGCCCGTGGCGCACCATCAGCGCGGCGAACGCCGGCTCGTCCCGGCCGTCCGCGAACCGCTCCAGGAGCTGGGAGTCCGTCAGGGCCAGCACGCCTTCCAGGCCCGCCCGCCGGCCGATGCGCCGCACGGACCTCGCCCAGTGTTTCCCCGGCCACGCGCTTCCTCCTTCCACCTGCTTCTCAAGGGATACTGCACAGTTCTTCGCTTTCGGATACGCCCTATTTCCGGGAATTCGTGACCGAGGGCGGAACGCAACGCCCGGCGCGGGTCTGTTTTCTCCTAACTGTTGTACACCAGTCGCCGGATTCGCGCCGGTTCTCGTCTTGACGCTGCGGCGCCGGTCCAGTAGGTTCCCGCCCCTGCGCGGGAAGCGACTTCCCACGGGCGAGGTCATGGAATGACGCGGCGATCCTGGATTCCGTCCCTGATCCTCGGACTGACCGCCGGCGGGGTGGTCGGCTGCTTTCCCGGCTACGTCGCCCCCCATGACTCCGTGAAGGTCGTCCACGATGGCGGCGACCCCGGCCCCGTCGATCCGTCGGCCTACCATTCCCATGCGGCGGTGAACGGCGAACACAGGCCGAACGATCCGGTCCAGCCCGCCCACTTCCCCGACGCCGCGCCGCCTGCCGCGTCCACCGCGCCGATGAATCCTGTCGATCTTCCTCCTCCCCCTCCTCCTCCGCCTCCCTCGCCGGTCGATCCGCCGGTGGTGCAGGCCGACAAGGCGCCGCAGGACCCGCCCGTGGTGACGGCCCTGCGCGATTTGCTTCAAAATCGATCGCCGGACGCGCTGGACCAGCTGCGGGCCTACGACGGCGCCAGCCGGGAAGTGCTGCTGACCCTGTTGCCGCTGGCGGCGCGCGTCGGCGACGGCGGCCTCGACCGTACCACGCCGCAGGAGGCGGCCGTGCTGCTCGATCAGGTGCGCCAGGTGGAGGCACTGTTGCGGCCGCGCGCGGCGCTGGTGCTCGACAAGGTCTGCTTATGCCGCCATATCAAGGAGTTCGGCGTCTGCGAGCCGTGGCCACCCGACCACGTCTTCCTGCCCGAGAACGACGACCGCCGCGGCGAATGGATTCAGGTGTACGCCGAGGTGCGCAACTTCACCTGCCGGCCGCGAGGCGGGGCCTACGAAACGTCGCTGGCCGGCGTGGTGGAGATTTGCGACTTCACGAACCCGAAACATCCGATCGTGCGCCTCGATTTCCCGGCGGAGGTGAAGCGCAGCCAGACTCCGCGGCAGGACTATTTCGTCAACTGGCAGTTTCCCTTGCCGCGCCTGCCCGAGGGGCGGTACACGCTGCGCGTGCGGGTCAAGGACATGCTGGCGCCGGCCGGCGACGACGCCGCCCCGCGCACGGCCGAGCGGTCGATCGACTTCTCCGTGGGCGGGGCGGGGCCGGTTCGCGTGGGGCACGACTGACGGCGCATCACTTACCCTTCGCCTCGGCGCGGCCGTCGGCGGCGCCGTCCAACGCTTCTTGCAGGTACTTGGTGAAGCCGCTCACGTCGTTGATCTTGCCTTCCCGGTAGGGCAGCCCGACCAGGTACGCCTTCGACCCGCTATCGTCGAGGGGCTGGAGGATGGCGTACAGCGGCAGCTGATCGCTCCCGAACACGTCCGCCTGGAGCTTCTGGTTCTGCGGGCCAGTCGTGGACGAGTCGTATTCCGGAGGCACCTTGTCGGTGTACAGATGGACGAGGACGTACTTGTCCAACCGATTTTCCACCTCCGGTTTCGTGAAGATGCTGGCCTCGTTGTACTTGCAGTTCGTGCAGGTTTCCGCGGTGAAGTCGAGGAAGACGAGCTTGTTTTCCGCCTTGGCCTTCTGAAGGCCCTTCTGGAGATCGCCGACCCAGGCCAATTCGGATTTCTCCGGCAGCAAAAAGGCGTCCAGCCAGGCGAAGACGGTCCCGTCGGGACGATCCTGCCGCTCCTGCACGCGCTGAAGCTCCTTATTCTCGACGGGCGTCTTGAACAACCCCGGCAGCAGGTAGAGGGCCAGGCCCAAAAAGGCGATGCTGAACAGCAGTCGCGGCACCGACAGCGACTCTGGGGCGCCGTGGTCGTGCGGCAGGCGGTAGACGCCCAGGAGGTACAGGCCGCACGCCACGGCAAGGGCGATGTAAACGCCTAAAACGAGGTCATAGGTCAGAAACTGCGATTGGGCGGAATAATTGATCTCGGCGGCGCGAGGAACTTGAAGGCGGCGGCCAGTTCCAAAAAGCCCATCACCACCTTGACCGTGTTCATCCACGAGCCGCTTTTCGGCAGCGCCTTGAGCAGCGACGGGAACAGCGCCAGCACGAAGAACGGTAGAGCGAAGGTGACGGAAAAGGCGAGGGCGCCGAGCGCCAGCTTGATCCAGTCGGTCGCGGAGGAGGCGGAGGCCGTCAGGGCGATGAAGCCGCCGTAGAACGGGGCGACGCAGGCGAAACTGATGATGGTGAAGGTCAGAGCCATGAACACCACGCCGAGCAGGCCGCCTCGGCCTTCGCCGCCGGCGGTGAGCCGGCCCAGCCACGACGGAAGCATGATGTCGTACATGCCGAACAGGCTAAGGGCGAAGAAAATGAACAGGCCGCCCAGCACCAGGTTCGTCGCCCAGTGCTGGCTGACCGGCTGCACCAGCCGCAGCAGCAGGACGCCGGCCACCGTCAGCACCACCGCGATGGTCGAGCTGTAGATCGCGGCCAGCAGCACCGGCGAATGAGGCCGTGCGCCGGCCCGTCGGCGAGCGCGGGTTTGGAAGACTTCTCCGATTGTTTGAGGAAGAAACTCACCGTAATGGGGATCATCGGGAAGACGCACGGCGTCAGCAGCGATACGGCGCCCCAGAGGACGCCCTGCCACATGAAGCCGAGCAGGTCCCACAGGCCGTCTCCCGACGGCGCGGAACCCCCCATGCCGCCTTTGCGAATGATCGTCACCGGCCCAAGCGGCGCAGCCGGTGAAGGCTGGACCGCCTTCGGATTGTCGCTGGTTCCTACCGGCGGCGCTGCGGCCGGCGCCGCTGCGCCCGGCTTCACGACGGGAAGGAGCGAGACGACGGTGAGTCCTTGCCCTGGAAATTCAGCGTTTCGGGCGGCGGCGGCGTGAACTGGAGGCGCTGTTCCAGGTCGGCGGGCGGTGGAACGACCGGCGCGTCGATGATGGTGAAGGGGATCTCGAATTCATGCGCGGCGGGGCCGTAACAGCCGCCGTCGTTGCAGACCTGGACGTGGTCGATCTTGAAATGCAGTTTTACCGACTGCGGCTTGGCGTCCGGCTTGATGTAAAGGTATTGCGTCCAGGTGAACGGGGCCTTGTGTTCTAAATAGAAATTATCGTCGATTTCCTTGACGGGGGTCGGCTGCGGGGTTTCGGTGGGCGGCCAAAGGATTTCGAGGGCGTCGTTTTTCTCGATTTGAAGGGCGCTGGAATTGCCCGTCGCTTGCTTGAACTGCCGGGTCAGCGGATAGGTGTGGTAGCCTTCGTGCGACGCCCCGTGGATGACGAGCCGGATCACCTCGCCGTGCCGAAACTCCCTCGGCAGCTCCGACCTTGTTGGCGTCGGAGAACGCATCCCACGGCTGAAGATCCACCGTGAAGTCGATGTACTTGGCAGTCGGCGGCTTGTTGACGGCGAACGAATCGGCGTGCGCCGGCAGTCCGGCGACGGCCAGCACCAGCCCCGCCGCGCACCACGTCCCGGCTCGTTGAATGAGGGTGTTCATAGGCATCCCTTTAGGAATCCGGCGAGCGGGGGCGTAAGCCCCCTGATGCTTTCTGCGCTCGCTGACCGGATGAAGCATCAGGGGGCTTACGCCCCCCGCTCGCCTTCACTTCGGCGCCTCGACGCCTTGCAGCGTCAGCGTGGACACCGCCTTCGTCTTCAGATCCACCACGCGAATCCGGTGGGCGTTGGTGTCGGCCACGTACAGCTTGCCGCCGGCGGCGCTGATGCCGCCCGGCTCGCTGA
Organism: uncultured Planctomycetaceae bacterium; assembly: GCA_963771935.1. Classification (GTDB taxonomy): domain Bacteria; phylum Planctomycetota; class Planctomycetia; order Gemmatales; family Gemmataceae; genus UBA4732. Next base: position 107,767 of record CAVYVK010000005.1, read on the forward strand.
ACAACGGCGTCCCCAGCCAACCCTCCGGATCGCCGCCCAAAAAGGTCGTGCAACTCCGCTTCTGCGGGTCGATCACCTTGATCTTGCTATTGTAGGTGTCGGCCACGTACAGCTTGCCGTCGGCCCAGGCCACGCCCAGCGCGTGCTGAAGCCGCACGTCGTCGCCGACGCCGTCCACGTCGCCGAAGACGAACAGGTCGTCGCCGACGATCGTCTTCACGTCGCCCTTGCCGTTCAGCGGCACGGCCCGCACGGAGCTGACCTCGCTGTCGGCCACGTACAGCGTCGTGCCGTCGGTGGTCAGGCCGCTCGGCTGGGCGAAGCAGGCGCGGCCCAGCGGCCCGTCACGGCGCCGCTCCATGCCGACGCCGGCGTAGGGGCCGATCTCGCCCTTGGCCAAATCGAGCGCCCAGATCTGATGGAAGCCGGCCATCGCAATGTACAGCTTGCCGTCGTGCAGCAGCAGATCCCACGGGCTGTTCAGGGCCGTCTTCAGCGCCGGCCCCGTGTCGTCGCGGTCCTCGCCCTGCTCGCCGGTGCCGGCGATCGTCTGGACGGTCTTCGCCTTGAGGTCGAGCGCACGGATCAGGTTGTTCTTGCGGTCGGCCACGTACAGCGTATCGCCGTCGAGGGCCAAGCCCTGCGGGTCGTTGAAACGGGCCTTGTCGAAGGGGCCGTCGCTTATCCCCGCCTGACCGTCGCCGGCCACGGCGATCTTCTTGCCGTCCAGATCCGTAATGACGATACGGTGGTGCGTGCTGTCGGCGATGAACAGCCGCCGGGAAGGCTCGTCGGCCAGCACCTTGCCGGGGAAGAACAGCGGGCTGGCGCCGGTCTCGGAGTAGCAGGCCAGCTCGAACTTGCGCGGCTTCTCGTCGAGGAGCTTCTTCTCCCGGTATTCCTTGACCAGCGCGGCGATGCGCACGTCGAGCGCGGCGTAGAGACCCTCGCCCTCGCCCTCGGCGACGAGGTTGCCTTCGGGGTCGATCAGCACCAGCGTCGGCCAGGAGTGAGCGTCGTAGGCGTTCCAGATGGTCTGGTTGGCGTCGTTGACGACGGGGTGGCTGATCTCGTAGCGGAGGATGGCCTTGCGGACGGCCTCGGTGTCCTTTTCCTCGTCGAACTTGGGGGAGTGGACGCCGACGATGACCAGATCGTCGGCGTACTTCTTTTCGAGCTTGGCCAGGTCCGGCAAGGTGTGGATGCAGTTGATGCAGCAGAGCGTCCAGAAATCGAGGACGACGATCTTGCCGCGGAGGTCTTTGAGCTTGAGCGGCCCGGCCGTGTTGAGCCAGGCGACGCCGCCGTCCAGCTCCGGGGCGGGCGGCCGATGGCGGTCCTTGGAGGGCGTCTCCTCATCGGCGGCCGCGGCGGCCTTGGGCATCGTGTTGTGAGGGAGGAACGCGAAGACCGTGAGGCCGGCGGCGAGGGCGCCGACGAGCAGGGCGGGAAGGAGCCAGCGCGGCAGACGCCGACGGCGGGCCGGGCGGACGACGGCGGGGGCGGTCGGGGCCTCGGACATCAAGCAGCCTCCTTCACTATGAGGACGCGGATGGGCGAGATTATTGTAATTCGCCGGCCGGCCCTTCACTAGACGAATGGCCGCCGGCGACGATTCAGGAGCGAGGGGCGCCGGTTAGCCGCGACGCGGAGCGGAGCGCTGCGGTCGGAGCGCTCCGCTCCGCGTCGCGGCTAACCGAGGGGAACAATGGCGGCGCCTTGACCCTCTCGTCCCAAACCTTTACCGTTGACTCTGCTCCCTCTATTTGAGACACGGGGTTCGCATGGCGCCAGCCGAAAACTCCTCGACACCGAACCCGGCCGCGGCCCCGCCGACCACCATCAAGCCGGCGTCCGCGTCCCAACCGCTGCCGCCGCCGCGCCAGCCGCCGTCGCCGGAACGCGCCGCCGCCCGCCGACGCTTCCTCGACGGCGTCCTCGTCGCCGTCGTCCTGGCCTTCGCCTTTCTGATCTCCCTGTTCCCCGCCCACAACAGCGATTTCTTCCTCCATGCCGCGACCGGCCGGCTCATCGCCCACGGCCAGTACCAGATCGGCGTCGATCCCTTCGCCTACACGACCCAGGGCGCCTACTGGGTCAATACGAACTGGCTGTACGACCTGATCGTCTATCTCCTCTACGCTGCCTCGGCCGCCGGCGGCACGATCTTGATCGTCCTCAAGGCGCTGATGATCGTCGCCCTTGCCGAGGTGATGCTGCGCACCGCCCGTGAACCGGGTCTTGCCCTGTGGTCCCCGCCTGCTGCGTCGTCCTGGCGCTGCTGACGCTCAGCCCGCGCCTGCAGCTGCAACCGACCTGCGTTTCCTTCCTTTTCCTGGGCGTGACGTACTGGCTGCTGCACCTGCCGCGGCGAATGGAAGCGCGGGCGGCGGCGAAGAATGGACCGCCGCGACGGCCTTTTCTGGCCTACTGGCTGATCCCGCTGCTGTGCCTGCTCTGGGTCAACCTCGACTCGTGGTTCTTCCTTGGACCGATCACGGTCGCCCTGTTCCTCGTGGGCAAGCTGCTGCAAGACGGACTGGCGACGGCCGGTCCAGGGAGGACCGCTCGGGCGCCGGGCGAGCGCCGCACCCTGCTTTGGGTGCTGCTCGCCTCCGTCGGCGCCTGCCTGGTCAATCCCCATCACATTTGGGCCTTCACGCCGCCGTCGGCCCTTGGTCTGTCGGAGGCGGCCGGCGTCCTTTCCCGCGACGGGCAATTCTGGGCGTTGTTCATTTCTCCTCTGGAAGGCGGTTATTTCCGCCCGGACGTGGGCCTGAGCATGGCCGGCATGGCTTTCTACCCCCTGGTGCTGCTGGGCCTGATTTCCTTCGCGGTCGGACAGTGGGTCGGCCGCTGGTCGTGGCAGCGGGCGCTGGTGTGGACCGCCTTCCTCGCGCTGGCCGTGTGGCGCGCCGCCGCCATCCCGTTCTTCGCCGTCGTCGCCGGGCCGATCGCGTCGCTGAACTTTCTCGACTTCGCCGCGAAGCGCCTGGGCGCGGCGCCGGCCGTCACGGGTCGGGCGGGGACGTGGGCGATGGGCGGCCGCGTCCTGACGTTTCTGGCCGGCGCCGTGCTGCTGGCCGCGGCGTGGCCGGGGTGGCTCCAGGCCTGGCCGCAGGAATCGCACCGAGGGGGCTGGACCGTGGAGCCGGACCCCGGCTTGGTGCGACTGACCGACCGCATCCGGGAGTGGTGGAAGGCCGGGCTGCCGCCGGGCGGCCGCTGGTTCACCCTCTCGCCGACCGTCCTACCGTACCTGGCCTGGTACTGCCCCGGCGAGCGCGGCGGCTTCGACCTCCAGCGACTGCCGCTCTACGACCATGCGGCACGGGACATTAAAGAGGTCCGCGATTCGTTGTCTTTCCGAAACGGGGACGCCGGCAAACCGGACCCGCGCTGGCGGAAGCTCCTCCGCTCCGAGGACGTGCATTTCGTGATCGACTACGAGCCGAATCCGCTGCCGCTGCGCTCTCGGGTCGCCGCTGCCGACGCTGCTGACCGCGCCGGACGAGTGGCCGCTGCTCGGCGTGGACGGCGGCGCGATCGTCTTCGGCTGGCGCGATCCGCCGGCCGTGGGCGCGAGCACGGCGGGTCTGACGGCGGCCGGTCCCCTCCTCGCCGCGACCGACATTCTCGGCGGCCCGTTCGCCCCCTGTGAGCGGAGGCGCGGATTGGGAGGCGTTCGGTTCGGAGGCGGCGCCGACGCCCCCGCCCGCCTCCACGGCGGCGCCTGAGTGGTGGGCCGCGCCGTGGATGCCGCTGAAGCCGCACCCGGAGGAGGCCGACGAGGCCGCCATTCGGTGGCTGCGCTACACGGCCCTGCAGCCGATCTGGCACGACCGCAACGAGATCGAGTGGAAAGGCATGTGGGGCGAGCTGAAGCGCGGCTGGCTCGCCGAGGAGGCGGGCGAAACCTTTGGATCGGCCTGGCGCTCAACCCCTTCCTCCAGGCCGATCTCGTCGGCCTTGAGCGCGGCCAGTTCGGCGAGACGCCGCCGCTGCCCCACCTCCAGCCGAAGCCCGGCGAGGAGTTCCTGCTCGCCCGGGCGCGCCGGCTGTTCGACTACGGGCCGCCCGCGTCGCTCTACCTCAGTCTGCGGGCCGCCCGCCGCGCCCTGGCCGTCCGACCCGACGCCGAGGCCTATCAGGTGCTCGGCCAGATCTATTTCCGCCTGGTCCACGAGACGCGCGAAGGGCCGTTCGTGAGCATGATCGCTTACCCGCGGCTGATCGGCGCCTCCGTGCGGCCCGGCGTCCCCTATCCGCTCCTGCTGCGGCACGTTCAGGCCGCGACCGCCCTCCACCGCGCCCTGGAACTGGACCCGAACAATGTCGTGGCGCAGCGCCTGGCCACCGAGTTGTACCAGGATGCGGGATTCCTCGACCTGGCCGTCCAGCACGGCAAGGAGTGCGTGCGCATCCTCCGCGAGAACGGCGCTCCCGACGCCGACCTGGCCCGGCAGGTGGACCAGGCGGATCAGGCGTCCCGCCGCCAAGAGAACACCTATCTGGTGAGAACGGCCAACCGATCGTTGACGGAGAAGGTGGACGCCGCGCTGGATATGGGCCTGGGCCAGACGGCACTGGACTTGTTGCTGACGACCGATTGGGACAAGTTCGCCGGCAAGGAACCGGATCGGCTCCGCCTGCAGCAGCGCGAGCTGAGCCTGATGATGCAGACGGGCCAGGTGGACGAGGTCGGCAAGGAGCTTATTGAAGATCAGGAAAAGCTCCAGAGCGGCGTCGGCCTGGGGATCGATCCCGATTCGCTGCTGCCGGCTTACGAATGGCTGCGCGTTCAGATCGCCGCCGCCCGCGGCGACTATGCGGAGGCGGATCACTGGTTGGACGAGATCGAGAAGAAAACGCGGCAGGCGGCCCCGCTGCGGGTCGCATTGCCGGCGCTGGGGGTGTACGGGTCGGAGGCGCCCGGCCTGCACGATCCGGACACGCGAACGCTGACGGGGCTGCTGGTGGGGCATCTGGTGTTGCGGCAGGCGCCGGCCCTGAACGGCCTGTGGCTGCCACTGCCGCTGAGCGACGCGCGCGGCGTGATCCAGGAAGTCAGCGAGCCGATCATGGAGCCGCTGAGTCGGGAGGCCGACCTGGAGGGGGTGCGCGGCTGGCTGGCGCTGGAGGCGGGCGATCTGCGCGGCCCAGGAACACCTCGACAAGGCGCTGAATCTTGCCCCGGCCGGTGAGATTCCCTTCCGCGCCGCGCCGCTGGTCCTGCTGTGCCAGGAGCGGCTGAACGCGGGGAAGTAGGGCGAGCTGCTCAGGAATCGTCCTTGGGGGAGTCGTCCACCTCAATCTGGAGCCGCCCGACGGCAAGATCAGCTATTCCATGTTCCGTTAACTTCCGTTGTCGATCCGTAGAAGGAGGGCGGCAGCCACAGAATGACGAGAGTGGGAACGGACCAGGTTCATCGGGACAGGGATGGCTCTCGCGGGGCACGGCGACGCCTCCTGGCGGCAGCCGTCGCCGTGCAACCAGATCAGAGCAATCGGAGCCGACTGTTCGTCACGCCTTCTGGAACCACCGCAGCGTCTCGGCCAGCCCATCCTCGAAGGCGACGCGCGGCGCATAGCCGAGGTCGCGTCGGGCGCGGGAAATGTCGGCGCGGGAGTGGCGCACGTCGCCGACGCGCGGCGGGCCGTGGCGCGGCGTCACGTTCGTGCCGAGCAGGCGGTTGAGGGCCGCGGCCAGCTCCAGCAGTGTAACGCCGCGGCCCGTGCCGACGTTGTAGACGCGGCCGGAGACGTTCGGCGCCTCGGCGGCCCGCGTCAGGGCTTGCACCACGTCGGCGACGAAGGTGAAGTCGCGCGTCTGAAGCCCATCGCCAAAGACCGTCGGCGTGCGACCTTCGCCGAGAGCGGCCGCGAACAGGGCGATCACGCCGGAATACGGGCTGTCGGCGCGTTGCCGCGGGCCGAAGATGTTGAAGAAGCGCAGCGCACTGTTTCCAGACCGTAGGAGACGGCGAAGGCCTGGCAGTAGAGTTCGCCGGCCGCCTTGGCCGCGGCGTAGGGCGACAGCGGTTCGATGGGGTCGTCTTCGGTCTGCACGTCGCCGCGCGGCATTCCGTAGGCGCTGCTGCTGGCGGCGTAGACGACGCGGCGAGCGCCGTGCCGCCGGGCGGCGTCGAGGACGCGCAGCGTGCCGGTGGCGCAGACGCGATGCGTGTCGTCCGGCGCCTCGACGCTGCGCTGCACCGACGCCAGGGCGGCCAGGTGAAAGATCACGTCCACGCCGGCCGCGGCGGCGTCAACGGTCTTCGCGTCGGCCACGTCGGCGTCGAAGATTTCCGGGGCGGGGCGGAGGTGAGTGAGATTGTCGCGGAGGCCGGTGCTGAAGTTGTCCAGCACGCGCACCCGGCCGCCGCCGGCCGTCAGCGCCTCGACCAGATGGGAGCCGATGAAACCCGCGCCGCCGGTTACGAGATAGAGAGAGCCCATTCCATCGTCCCATTGGCCTTATCGATCCGCCACTTCCACCGGCTCGATCACGCCGCCCGGCAATTCTAGCACGATAAACCGCTTCGGGTTCGCCCGGTGCAGCGCCCCCGGGTTGACGACGCGCGTCGGCCCGTTGACATGCTCCTCCGCCTGGTGCGTGTGGCCGTAGAAGAGGAAGTCGTAGGCGCCGCTGTGTTCCACGTCGCGCATCATCCGCTTGTCGTCGCCGTGCAGGAAGGCGATTTTGCGGCCGGCCAACTCGACGTGGCCGAAGTTCTCGTGCGGCGTCGCGCCGATCTCGGCCATCGCCGCCCGCAGCCCGTCCTTGTCCCAGTCGCAGTTGCCGAACACGAAATGGGTCGTGAAGCCGCGAAAAAGAAGGACCGTTTCCGTATCGTCAATGTCGCCGCAATGCAGGACGGTGGAGACGCCGCGGCCGCGTAGCTCGGCCAACGCCCGGCGGACGACGTCGTGACGGCCGTGGGTGTCGCTGAGGACGGCGATTTTCATGTTCCTTCCTCAATCGCGGGAGAGGAACGAGACGCCCAATCCCGTTCGTTCTTTCCCAGCATCTGACGGCCCATGAGCATGAAAACGATGGTCGCGCAGGGAATCGTCGCGGCCGCCGCCAGCAGGCCCTCTTGGGCGGTCCCGCCCACAGCTTGCGGAGAACTCGGAACCTGTTCCGGAAGCCCCTCATTTTTGAACGGCAAGAGAAGGTGCGGGATGAGCGCTTTTGCGACGCGCTCGCGTCCATTGTATCTACGCTTGCATTCGCGGCAACGAACGCGGGGTGCGGTCCCGGCGCCTCACCTCGCTCCCTTACGGTCGCGGCCCTGAAAGGCGCGACCAGAAAGTCTTCCACGCTTTCACCATCCGGCCCATGGACGGAGCATGTCGGGTCGAAGAAAAGGTCGAATCTCATCAGATTTTCATTGACACGCATGGAGAGGGGGGTATTCTAAGCGATACGGGTCAGAATAGGCAGGATCGACGCAAATGGGAAAGCCGATTCGCATCGGTCGCGTCTGGGCCTGATTTCTGACCTGCCTGTCGTGTTTTCCGAACGTCGTCATCTTTCAATCGGGAGGTCCGTTGATGCCACAGTTCCGCCTCTTCAAACCGGGGCGAGCGTTCACGCTGATCGAGCTGCTCGTCGTGATCGCCATCATCGCCATCCTCATCGGCCTGCTGCTGCCCGCCGTCCAGAAAGTCCGCGAGGCCGCCGCACGCATCAGCAGCACCAACAACCTCAAGCAGATGGGTCTGGCGACCCACAACATGAGCGACTCCAACGGCGTGCTGCCGGCGTCGGTCGGCAACTACTCCCGCCAAGGCGCGGGGCGGGCCCCGGACCACCGCGATGCTGGGAACGGTCCAGTATTTCATGCTGCCGTACATGGAGCAGGGCAACGTCTTCAACCAGGTGGCCGCCAATAACGACGACTCCTGGTATTGCACCTACGGCGTCAAGACCTACATCGGCCCGGCCGATCCGACGGAACCTCCCAGTGGCGAACTCGACACCGGTTCCCCGCGTTTCGGCACCAGCTATTCCCCAAACGAATGGGTGTTTGACGCGCAAACGTACCCCTCGGTCACAAACCTGGCCAACCTCGCCAACCACACCCAGCTCCCGGGAAACGGCAGCAGTCCCAACGGCCAAACCGCGCCGTTCGCCCGAATCCCGAGCAGCTTCCCGGACGGCCTGTCCCAAACCATCCTCTTCGCCGAGAGGTACGCGGTCTGCGGCAACTCCTCCAGCAACGTCGCCACGTACTACTGGGGTGAAACCGGAGGCGCGTGCAATCGAACGGGCGGTCAGGGCGGCAACGGCTCCATCCCCGGCTTCTACACCATCACGGCGCCCCCGCAGCCACAGCCCAACCCGTTCAGCACGTGCAACCCCTGCATGTTGCAGGCTCCCTACGCCGGCGGCATCCTGGTCGGTTTAGGCGACGGATCGGTGCGCCTCGTCGGCGCCAGCATTTCCGCCGCGACCTGGGCGAACGCCGTCCAGCCCGCCGACGGGAACGTGCTCGGCTCGGACTGGTGAGAGCAAGTCCCATGCGGAAGTCGGAATGCGGATTGCGGAATCGAGACGACCGGCTCTCGATTCCGCAATCCGCATTCCGCATTCTGACTACCGCATTGTGCTTCCTGCCGGCGACGTGCAACCGCCTCGAGCATTTCCTTCATCTACCGCAACGGCGAGGAAACGGCCGATCACCTGTCGATCGTTGACGGGGTTGCCCCTGTTTCTCGAATCGGAAAATCGAAAAGCCGATTCTCACCAGATTTTCATTGACACGAATGTAGGGTATTCTAACCGACACGGGTCGGAATAGGCAGGATCGACGAATAATGAGAATGCCGATTCGCATTGGTCGCGTCTGGACCTGATTTCCGACCTGCCTGTCGTGTTTTCCGAACGTCGTTATCTTTCAATCAGGAGGTCGTTGATGCCACAGTTCCGCCTCTTCAAACCGGGGCGAGCGTTCACGCTGATCGAACTGCTCGTCGTGATCGCCATTATCGCCATCCTCATCGGCCTCTTGCTGCCCGCCGTCCAGAAGGTCCGCGAGGCCGCCGCACGCATCAGCAGCACCAACAACCTCAAGCAGATGGTGCTGGCGACCCACAACATGAACGACTCCAACAGCGTGCTGCCCGCGATGGTCGGGAACTTCCCCACCCCAGGCGCGGGGCAGCGCCCCGGACCACCGCGATGAATGGGACGGTCGAGTATTTCTTGCTGCCGTACATGGAGCAGGGCAACATCTTCAACCAGGTGGCCGCCAATAACGACGACTCCTGGTATTGCACCTACGGCATCAAGACCTACATCGGCCCGGCCGATCCGACGGAACCTCCCAGTGGCGAACTCGACACCGGTTCCCCGCGTTTCGGCTCCAGCTACTCCCCAAACGAATGGGTGTTTGACGAGTCAACGTTCCCCTCGGTCCAAAACCCCAGCAACCACACCCAGCTCGGGGGAACCGCGCCGTTCGCCCGAATCCCGAACGCCGTCCCGGACGGCCTGTCCCAAACCATCTTCTTCGCCGAGAGATACGCGGTCTGCGGCAACTCCTCCAGCAACGTCGCCACGTACTACTGGGGTGAAACCGGAGGCGCGTGCAATCGAACGGGCGGTCAGGGCGGCAACGGCTCCATCCCCGGCTTCTACACCATCACGGCGCCCCCGCAGCCACAGCCCAACCCGTTCAGCACGTGCAACCCCTGCATGTTGCAGGCTCCCTACGCCGGCGGCATCCTGGTCGGTTTAGGCGACGGATCGGTGCGCCTCGTCGGCGCCAGCATTTCCGCCGCGACCTGGGCGAACGCCGTCCAGCCCGCCGACGGGAACGTGCTCGGCTCGGACTGGTGAGAGCAAGTCCCATGCGGAAGTCGGAATGCGGATTGCGGAATCGAGACGACCGGCTCTCGATTCCGCAATCCGCATTCCGCATTCTGACTACCGCATTGTGCTTCCTGCCGGCGGCGTGCAACCCGAAGCCGGCCGCGCCGGTCCCTGTGGCGGCCGCGGAAGAGCCAGCCGGCACGCCGTTCTTCGAGGACGTTACCGCCGCCTCGGGCATTTCCTTCACCTACCGCAACGGCGAGGAAACGGCCGATCACCTGTCGATCCTCGAGTCGCTCGGCGGCGGCGTGGCCCTGATCGACTACGACGGCGACGGTCTTCTCGACGTCTTCCTGACCGGGGGCGGCTATTACACGGGTCCGGATCACAAGGACATCGTCGGCCTGCCGTGCCGGCTCTACAAGAACCTGGGCGGCGGCAAGTTCAAAGACGTCACCGCCGAAGTCGGGCTGGACAAGCTGGCGGGCGGCAAGCCGTGGTTCTACAGCCACGGAGCGGCCGTGGCCGACTACGACCGGGACGGCTGGCTCGACCTGCTGGTGACCGGCTGGAGAGGCCTGGCCCTGTTCCATAACGTCCCGGTGGACCCGCATGACCCGTCGAAGGGTCGGCGCTTCGAGGACGTGACCGCGGCCGCCGGGCTGGGCGATGGGATTGCGTGGGCGACGAGCGCGGCCTTCGGCGACCTGGACGGCGACGGCTATCCCGACCTGTACGTCTGCCAGTACGTCAACTGGTCGTTCGCTAACAACCCGAGGTGCAACTACCACAGCAAGACGGACGACGTCTGCCCGCCCAAAGGCTTCGACGGTCTGCCGCACAAGGTGTATCGTAACACCGGCGCGGGGAAGTTCGTGGACGTCAGTGCGGAGGCGGGCCTGGTCCCCGCCGGCCCGGACTCCAGCAAGGGCTTGGGCGTGCTCCTGATCGATGTGGACGGCGACGGCAAGCCGGACGTCTACGTGGCCAACGACACGACGCCTAACTTCCTGTATCTCAACCGCTCGACGCCGGGCAAGATTCGGTTCCAGGAGGTCGGGCACGCGCAGCGGGGCGGCCCGCGACGGCCGCGGCAACGCCAACGGCAGCATGGGCCTGGATGCGGGCGACTACGAAGGCGACGGTCGGCCGGCGCTGTGGGTCACCAACTACGAGAACGAGCTGCCCGGCCTGTACCGCAACGAAACACGGCCGGGGGTGACGTTCTTCCACTACCAGACCGCGGAGGCCGGCCTCGCCGCCGGCAGCCAGAAGTACGTCGGCTGGGGCACGGCATTCCTCGACGTGGACCTGGACGGCTGGGAGGACCTGTTCTTCGTCAACGGCCACGTCGTTCGCTACCATTCGGAGACCGGCGCCGGCCGCAAACAGCCGCCCGTGTTGTATCGCAACCTCGGCGGCACGTTCCAGGACGTCAGCCGGCGGATCGGAAGCTACCACGACACGGACCACCTGGCGCACGGCGTGGGCTTCGGCGACCTGGACAACGACGGCCGCACGGACCTGGTCATCAGCCACATCAACGAGCCGGCGGCGGTCCTGCGCGGCATTGGCGGCCAGGACTGCCACTGGCTGGGCGTGCAGCTCGTCGGCAAAGATTTTGCCGATGTGGTAGGGGCAAAGGTTGAATTGCAGACCGGCGCACGGACGTTGACGCGCTTCGCCAAGGGCGGCGGCTCCTATCTGTCGTCGGGCGATCGGCGGCTCCTCTTCGGCCTCGGCCGGGAGACGTCTCCGGGCCGACTGACGGTCGCGTGGCCGAATGGGGCGAAGCAAACCTTTGACGGACTGGCCGGCGATCGCTACTACCGCATCCGGCAGGGACAGGCGAAGGCCGAGCCTTACCCCGCGAAGGAATGAGAAGCGTCCGCCCCTTCCGATCCAAATCCGGCGTCTTGACAGGGGTTTACGACCCCAGTAGCTTAGGTAGGGGTTGGCGCTCGGCTTCATCACAGAATCTCACCACGCGTTCCATCGAGTCCCTGCCTTGCCATCGTTGCGAGGCTGCTCTCCATCTTCGGGGTATTCCATGCGGCGAATCGTCTTTGTCTCGATCGGCCTTCTCCTGCTGATCGGCTGCGGCCCCGCGGGTCACGGCAAGGGCATCGTGAAGGGAACGATCACCTACAAGGGCCAGCCGGTCAACGGCGCCACGCTCCAATTTTATCCGGCCTCCGGGGGGGACATTTACTCGGCGACGCTCACCGCCGGACAAGACGGCTCCTTCAGCTCCGCCGACGTGCCGCCCGGCGACTACAAAATCGTCGTGCAAGGCGCCACGGGAACGAACGGCATGCCTCCCCCCCGAAAAACCTTCCCCCCGACCAGGCGGCGAAGATGCAGGCGCAATATGACAAAATGAAGACGACGCCCACCATCCCGTTCCCGGACAAATACAAGCAGCCGCAGACGACCGATTTGAAATGCACCATCAAGGCGGGCGACCAGACGCTCCCGCCGCTGCAGTTAAGCGACTGAATCCCTTCGATCAGCCGCGACCCGAAGGGAAGCGCAGCCCCCGCGCTCCCCTTCGGGTCGCGGCTAAACGAGGAATCGTCTTCCCTGACCCCTTGATTCTGACATGGCCGCGACCGACGTTTCACCTCCCACCGCTCCGCCGCCGGCGCCTCGTCGTATTGGTCGGCGCCGATTCCGGCTGATCCTGGTAGGCGGCGTGCTGCTTCTGCTGGCGGGCGGGTTTCTGGCCGTCGAGGGCTGGGCGTATTGGCAGGAGCGCTCGGCCCGCCAGGCGATGGCCGAGGAGCAACTCGACGAGGCCCAACGGCTGATCGACTCGGCCCTCCTGGTGCGCGACGGCTGGGCTTCGACCCACTTGCTGGCCGCCCGAATCGCCCGACTGCGGGGGGCGTATTCCGAGGCCGAACGGCATCTGAGCCGAGCCGGTCAACTCGACGGGATGAGCGAGCCGGTCCAGCTGGAATGGCTGCTGCTCCGCTGTCAGCAGGGCGACGTGGACGAACTTTCGCCCGGCTTGCTGGCCTCGGTGGACAACCGCCATCCCGAGTCGGCCGCTATTCTCGAAGCCTTGGCCTCCGTCTACATGCGGCAAACCCGCTATCCAGAGGCCCTGCACTGTCTGGATCGCTGGGTCGAGCTGGCCCCCGATTCCGTGCGCACCTTCGACTGGCGAGGCTGGGTACACAACCAACTCGATAACCGCGTGCAAGCCGTAAGCGACTACGAGCGGGCCTTGGAGCTGCAGCCGGGTCTATCGGCGGTTCGACTCCGCCTGGCCCAGATCCAGATTGAGAACGCCCGGTACGGGGAGGCCGTGGTTCATCTGGATCGCCTGCGCCGGAGCAGCCGACCAACCCGGAGGTGCTGACGGCCCTGGCGCGCTGCTGGATGGCTCAGTCCCGAACCGACGACGCCCGGAACTTGCTCGACTCGGTCCTGGCAAGACAGCCGGACGATTTCGACGCCCTGGTCCAGCGCGGCAAGTTGGAGATGGACGGCAGCCGTTTCGCCGAGGCCGAGCACTGGCTCAAGAAGGCGCTGGAGCAGAAACCCCACGACCCGGAAGCGCGCTACTCGCTGTACCTGAGCCTCCAGGGGCAGGCGGATCGACAAAAGGAAGCCGAGGCGGAGCTGGCTCAGTGGCAGGAGGATCGTCGGACCCGAGATCGGCTGACGCGCCTGGTGCGTACCGAGCTGAACGCCAAGCCCAACGATGCGGACCTCGCGGAGGAAGCCGGGGAGCTGTTCCTGCAACTGGGAGAAGACCAGCGGGGCCTCTTCTGGCTGAACCGTGCCCTGTCGATCGACCCCCGCCACGCCGCCAGCCATCGGGCGCTCGTCGCGTATTACGAACGAACCAACAACGCGGCCAAGGCGGAGGAACATCGACAACAGCTGGTCCATGATCCCTAAATCCCCGGGAAAACGGCCTGGTTTGCCGCTAGGGACCGTTTGGTAACCTCGTTTCCGCCCCGGCGGGGCGGCGGTGAATAGCCAGGGGTGAAACCCCTGGAGGGGGACTCCCCGCATTCCAGCCCCGGAGGGGCGGCGGTGGTTCGCTCACCGCCGCCCCTCCGGGGCTAACGAAACGACCAATCGTTCGGTCCCCCTCCAGGGGTTTCGGTCCCCCTCCAGGGGTTTCACCCCTGGCTATTCACCGCCGCCCCGCCGGGGCGGAAGACCCATTCCCTTCCAGCTGCCGCCGGAACCACTCTTCCCGCTTCGGGAGGTCCGGCGGCTGGAGGCGGCGGATGACGTCGAACTCGCGCCGCGCCTCGGCTTTCTTGCCCTGCTTGAGCAAGAAATCGACCCGCGCCTGCCGCCCCGACACGTTGAAGGGATCGACCTGCAAGAGTTTCGTGCAGTGCTTTTCCGCCTCGTCCAGCTGGCCCGTGCGAACCAGCAGTCCAATCAGGCTGAGCTGGTGCTCCGGCGCCAGCGGGTTGATCTCCACCGCCTGGCGCCAATAGTCGATGGCCCGATCCGTTTGCCCCTCCGTCTGGGCCGCGCTGGCCGCGCAGGCGAGCAGTCGCCAGTCGCCCGGCCGTTTGGCCAGGGCCGTACGCGCTTCCGCTAGTGCTTCGGAATGCCGGCCCAGCAGCAGCAGGAGTTGGGCCTTGCTCTGCGCACCTCGCCGTCCTGCGGATCGGGACCCAGCGCCGACTCCAGGGACGCCAGCGCTTGCTCGCCGCGCCGTTGCGGCGACAGCATTCCGGCGCTTAGCATCTTCGCCAGCCCCAGCCCAAGGCTGCGCTCGGCCTGCGGATCCCCTTCGGGAAAGCGATCCTGGTAGAAGTTCGCCAAACGGGCGTCGTCGAGGTCGGTCGTCCGGCCCGGAGGGCTGTCGGCTGGCCGGCGCAGGATGCGGTGGTCGGTCGCCGCCGCGTGAACCACGTCCGAATTGCCGTAGCGCGGCATGTGGCAGGCGATGCAGCTGTCGCGCGGGCTGGTCTGCTCGCGCCGCGCCATCGTCTCCGAACAGCCGCGCTGGCCCTTTGTCTCGTCGTGGCATTTCAGGCACGCGGAGCGATAATGCGCCTCGCGCTCCTCGGGTCCAACGCAGACGTGGGGGTCGTGGCAGGTGATACAGCCCAGCTGCAACGTACCGACTGGGCGTTGAAAGCACTTGCTCTGGTGCATCTGCTCGACATGGGTGACGGCCTTGGCGTCCTGGCCGCTCTGCCGCGCTCGGACCAGCACCGCCCAGAACTCGGACAGAGGCAAGCCGGGCCGATAATCGAACAGGCCCCGGCCCGCCCGAAGAACGCGCGCTTCGCCCTCCAGATGGCACTGTTCACACACCGCGTCGCGCAGAACGGGGGGCAAACGGGCGGGGTTGACGATGGCGTTGTCCACGCCGCCCCGCACGTGCAGTTCGCCCGGCCCATGACAGCGCTCACAGCCGATCGCGCACCCCTCGAACACCGGCGGCTCGAAACGATCGGGGTGTTCGGGATCTTCGCGGACGCGGTTGGCGTGGCAGAACAGACAGGAGGCGGGCGTCACACGCCCCGCCAGGGCCGACGGCACGAACCCCGGCGACAGGCCCGGCGCTGCTTCCGCGTGAACCAGCTGATCGGCGTTTGCAGCAGGTAGCCGTCTTGTTCCGTCAGGTAGGAATAGCCCTTCGTGCCGGAGCCGATCACCCAGCGGACTTCCTGGGCCAGTTCGACGACGGGTTTGCCCGCATCGTCGAGCACGGCCTGCCGGTGCCAAACCGCACTCCCTTGGCGTTCCACCTGAAAGCGTCGGCCCAGGGCAATGAAGGGATTGCCGGCGTCCCCCGGCGTCGGAGCAGGGCAGGGCGAGGGTTGTCGATCAACCGGGTCCGCAACCGGCGCCAGGGATCGTCCCATGGGATGGCGAGCATAGCTCCTGGCGATGTCTTCATGGCAACCCACGCACGACGCATCGCCTGCATATTGAACATCAGGGTCGATGTTCCGATAGGGGCCGGTGTAGGTCCGCCGTGGGTCGGTCGGCGCCGCAGGCGCGGCCGGAACCGGGTCGCTCCGATTCGGCGCACCCCGACTTGCCAGCCAGGCGCCTACGGCGCCCAGACCAATCAGCAGAACCAGCCCCGCCGCCGACACGACGAAACGCCGCCGTCCCCAATGCGGAAAGCGGAAGGCGAAAGGCGGCATGAAAGACAATCGGCGTTTTTGATTCCGCCTCTCGCCTTCGGACTCCTGCATTATTCGCCCCCGGACGCTTCAAGCAGGCGAATCTCATGCTGGGCGATCGGCCGCGTGGGGAAGTCCAGCCCGGCGCCTGCGGCGGCCTGAATGTCGTCCCCCCACACGTCCAGGGCGGCGTGGAAGTGTCCGCGGGCGGCGTCCACGGCGCCGGGCTCCAGGGCCAGCAGCCCGCGCAGCACCTGGATGTCGGCCTCCTGACGCAGCAGATCGGCCGGTCCTCCGAGGGGCCGCAGCGCATCGAACTGGCGGAAGGCGGCGCCTGCCAGGCCCGCGGGACCAGCGGTGAGGCATGAACGGGCCAGGACCGCGTCCCCGACGCGAAGCGCCATGGCCGAACGCACCGGCGCGAGCTGATCCGCGGAGACGCCCACCTGACGCACCTTTTCGCTCAGCGTGTTCAGTTCCGCGTCGGCGCCCTCATAGTCGCCGCAGGCCGCGGCCGCCTCGGCCCGCAGCGAATGATAGCGCGCGAAGCCGAGCGCGGCCTCTTGCTGCGGCTCCAGCCAGGAGCGGACCTCGAACGCCCGCCCGGCCCGCAACATCAGATCCAGTTCCAACTCCGTGCCGGCCTGGCCGAAGATCGCGGGATGCGATTCCAGCAGCATCTCAAGCGCCTGGCGCGATAGGCCATGACGTTCCGCCAGGCTGGCGCGCTCGAAGACTTTCAAGGGATCGGTCTTGTCCGCCGTGTTGGCCTCGTAGATCTTCTCGGCTTGCTGGACCAGCGATTGCATCGTATCCACGTCGGCGCGAGCGCGACGCATCGGTCGGCAGCCGAGGCCGCTTCGGGGCCGTACGTCGCGGCCTCCTGTTCGGCGATCCGCAGCCGGGTGCGGAGATGGTCGAGCGCGCGATCGAGCTGATTGTCTTCATAGTAGAGCTGGGCCAGCAAGGCGTGCGCCCGGTCGAGGTCCGGCCGAAGGACGACGGCCTGTTCCAGGGCGGTAAGGGTCTGAGCGTGACGAGCGGCGGCAAGCTCGGGCAGGACGGTCTGCCAGCTTTGCTCGCGCGTCTGCCCGGCCAGGCGAACATAGGCTTCCCCCAGCAGGAGGAAGGCGCCGGCGTCGTCGGGATTGGCGCCCAACGCCCGGCGGGCGGCCCGCACGGCCAACAGCAGCGCCTCGGGCGGGCCACGATCGTGCGCCGCCACGAACCCGGCGGCGAACGCCTCCGCCGGTTGGCCGCCAACCCCCGCCCCCAGGCCGCCGGGGAGCAGCGGCGTCAGATGGAGGCGCACGGCGAGGGCGCCCGCGGTCCCCGCCGGTTCGCTTCCCAGACCCGATCCGACCAGGCCCGTAGCCTGGGCCAGCAGCCATTGCTTCGCCAATTTCTGCTGCTGCTGTTCGGTCGCCAGGTCGAAGACGACCAGATAGAGGGCCGCCTCGCCTCGATCCGCGGAGTGCTCGTTGCGGGCGCGCCAGAAAGCGTCGAAAGACCCCGGCGGCTGCGGCATGGGCGGGGCGGTCTGCGGCGCGACTCGATCCGCCGCGGGATGGTAGGCCGCCTGGCGAAGATCGAGGGCTTTCCAGGGGAGGGGGGGCTTACGCCCCCTGACGACTCCGCGCCGGAACGCCGACCGAACAGCGCGGCGGCGCCTTCCACGTCGAGCAGCTCCCAATCCTGTCCGTCCCGCAGCAAGCAGCGAAAGGCCTGGAGCGTTCGTCTCGCGTCCGGATCGTACAGAAGGATCCGATCGATCCGGTGGGCGTCCAGCAAAGACCCCAGTTCGCCGGCTGGCCCGGAGCCGTCGGGCTGGAGCAGGCAGCGCCGCATCTGCACGAAATCATCGGCCGTCCGGTCGAAGAGGGGCCAGCGGGAATCGAGGAAGCCCTTTTCGGAAGGACAGAACCAGGCCAGGTAGTGGGCGACCTCGGGGCTGAAGGTCAACGCCACGCGATCGGATCGGAACGGGTGTTGCGAATGCCACTGGTCGATGCGCCGGGCCAACCGGACCAGGGTTTCCTCCGGCTCGACCGTCCAGCCGCGCGGCTGGTAGGGCGTGGGTTGCAGCCAGCCGGGCCAGGCCGCGACCAGCAGGGCCAGCCCGGCCAGCGCCCCGCGCCTCGCAGGGCGGCCGCCAGCCGGCGCCGGCGCTCCGTGGCTACGGCGGCGCGGGACCATTCCTGGAGGTTCAGCGCCAGGATCGGCCCGGCCGCCACGGCAAAGAAGGGAACGGCCCGCGCCTGATAGACGCTCAGGGCGACCAGGGCCAGCCAGACGAGCAGCCGGCCGAGATGCAGGGCCTTGCCGCGCAGGACAAAGGAGGCCGCGCCAGCCGCCAGGAGCAGGCAGTAGACCCAACCTCCAACACTGGCGAAAGCCGATGCGGCCGTCAAGCGCCCCACGAACGGGGAAACGACCAACCCCTGCCCGAGCGGATCGCGCATCCAGGCCTGTTCGGCGTGCGACAGGCCCAGCGGGATGGGCCAGGCCAACGTGTGGTAGTGGAAGGGCGTGAGGAAACAGGCCGCCAGGCCGATCAGCGCCAGCAGCGTCAGTGAGCGGAGTTCGCCACGGTAGGCCGCTCGCGGAGTGAGCGGCCGGCGCATCGCCTCGCCCAGCGCGTACAAGCCGACCAGGACAGGCCCGACGAGGAACCAGCCGTCGAGATTGGCCCACAGGGCGAACAGCGGTACGAGCAGCCACCGCAGCGAGCGCGCCCTTTCGACCCGCGAATCCTCGACCAGGGCCGGCCGTTCGAGCAGATAGAGGGTCAGCGCCGTTCCGAGCAGCGACGCCAGAACGGGCTGCAGCAGCAGCCAGGGGCCGAGCGCCAGGACCGCGGCGGCGGCGGCGAAGGCCGTCATTCCCGCCCGCGTCCCCCGCCGCCGGAAGCAAAAGAACAACCCCGCCAGCGCCGTCACGAGGACGGTCTTGGCGATCATCAAGGCTTTGCCGTCGCCGATCTCGTAAAGCGCATAAAGAACGGAGTCGCTCAGCCAGGAGTGGTTGACCCAATAGACGCCCGCGGTGGTGGAAGCAAAGGGGTCCGTTCCGAGCGGGGCCTGTCCTTGGACCAGCGCCCGACCGGACGCCAGGTGCAACCACAGATCGCTATTGTGGGAGGGCGTGGAAGCCAGAAGGAAGGCCAGCGCGCAGACGATCCCGACGAACAGCCTATCGAGCCATGCCGGTCCCGGAGCGGGCAGTAAGGCGGAAGCCTCGGGCTTTGGATTTCGCTCGGGAGCGGTCGGCGGACGAAGGGGCGGCGCTGCCCCGCCCCGACCGGCCTCCGGTTCATCCCCAGCCCCGGGAGAAGCGGGAGGGGGGGAAGGAACGGATTCCAAGTTCATGGAGTCTACCTTGGGTCGTCGCGGCGAAGAGAACGGTGAGAACTCGATTCATCGTGTTCGGTCATTGTAGCCGCGCCCCGGCGTGGAACAAGTTCCCGATCCGGGCGACCTGGAAGAGCGGAACGCCGCCCGGCGTTGACGGGGCGGCGGCCCCTGGTTCTCGAATCGGAAAACCGAAAAGGCCGGGAAGGAGCGCGATGGATCGAATTTTCGCCATTTCGCTTGACACTCCCTTCAGGAGATGGGACAACTATTCGCAGGAATGCTTGCATGGTTTCAGCGGCGTCGGGTCAAGGAAAGGGCTTCCACGCCGCTTGCCCTGGTCGTCTTGGTATCCTCGACGAGACTCCGCCACTACCTTTCTGGATCCGCGGCGCTGGAAGAGGGGTTTCCAGGTAACGCTCGTCGCAGACTTACAAGCGGTTTCAAAACCTATCCTACCAGCCCCGAGCGCGAGCGAGGGGTTCGGTGCCGCCCCCTCGCTGGCGCTCGGGGCTGGTAGGGAAACCGCTTCTTCGATGTGGTCACGGACATCCTGGCGTGAACCGGCCGTCCTTTTGAGGCGGCAGCGCTGTTATGAGCGAAGTCCAACAAGTTCGCCGGCCCCTCCGCCGCGGCCGGTTTTGGATGGGGGTCGGTCTGCTCCTGTTCGCGGGGGCGGGGGCGGGGGCGGCCGGCGCTGGCTGGTGGTTCCTGGGCCGCTCGCCTGTCCCGCCGGCGCCGCCCGAGGCGAAAGGCGACCAGCTCGACCCCGACGTCGTGACGGCCGTGCGGGCGGCCCGGGAACGGGCCCTCAAGGAGCCGCGCTCCCCTCAGGCCTGGGGCGACCTCGGGGAAGTCTTCCTGGCCAACGAGTTGGAAGACGAGAGCCGGCCCTGCTTCGCCGAGGCGGAACGCCTGGACCCCCGCAACCCGCGGTGGCCGTACTTCCAGGCCGGGCCGCTGCTGAACCGTGGGGATTCGGAGTCCGCCCTGCCGCTCCTGCGAAGGGCCGTCGAGCTTTGCCCGGCCGACGACGACGCGGCGTCGGCGATTCGCCTCCGCCTGGCGGAGGCGCTGCTCATCTTGGGCCAACAGGACGAAGTCGAAACGCAGATCGAGTTCGCGCTGGGCCGGCAGCCGGACGACCCTCGCGCCCTTTTCGACAGGGCCCTCCTCCGCGCTTCCCGCGAAAACTGGGAGGAGGCGCGCGCCGACCTGCTCCGCTGCCTCGGCAGCCCGTTCACCCAGCAAAAGGCGCGCGTCCAGCTGGCGGCGGTCTGCCAACGCCTGGGCGACGAGGTCCAGGCGGAAGCGTACCGCGCCCAGGCCGACCGCCTGCCGCCCGACGTCAGCTGGCTCGACCCGTTCGTCGAGGAATACCTGCACTGGGCCGTGTTGAAGCGGCAGCGCTATCGGCTGGCGGACGAGCTGGAAGCGGCCGGACGCTTCCGGCAGGCGGCCGCCGAAGTGTGGCCGCTGACCACCGAATACCCGGACGATTACCTGGCCCAGATGACGCTAGGCAAGCTGCTCGCACAAATGGGGGATTACGCGGAGGCCGAACCGGCGTTGCGCCGGGCGCTGCGTCTGGCGCCGGACATGGTGCAGACGCACTACTACCTCGCCTTGCTTCTGCTGCAAGAAGGCGAGGCGCGAGCGGCTGGGCCGCGCGGATCGCGGCGCCGCCGACGCGCTGTTTCGGGAGGCGGCGGACCAGGCGCGCCAAGCCCTCGCGATCAAGTCTGACTACGGTCAGGCGCACATGACGCTGGGACTGGCCCTGGGACGCCTCGGCCAGCGAGCGGAAGCCGAGGCCGCCCTTCGCCAGGCCGTGCGGTGCAACCCGGAATTCCCCGAACCCCACTTCCAACTCGGCAAAATGCTGGCCGAAGACGGCGGCGGACCCGAGGCCCGCTCCTGCCTGGAACAGGCCGTGCGGCTGGCGCCCACCGGAGTCCCTTGGCGGAAGGAGGCGCAGGATCTCCTGACGAGATTACCGCCAGACCCCGGCGCGGTGGGACCGCCCATCCACCCCTGACTGCGCGGTGGGAAACGCCGTCACTTCGTCAGCTTCAAGTCGTAGCGGCCCGCCTCCGGGTTGTTGACCACCTCGAAATTCAACGGCGTCTTCATGGGGTCTTTGTACTGTGCGCCCCACGCCGCCATCGGCATCGTGGTCGCTCCCGGCACCGGAACCGTGGAGGTCGTCACCGTCACCTTGTACTTGCCCAGCGGTGCGCCCGACGCACCGCCCGTGTGGATTCGATACGCGCCGTCGGTCCCGATCGTCCCGGAGGATAGCCCGGCGGTGTCCGTTTTGTCGGTGGGTATGAATGAGACCTGGCCCGCGGTGACTGGTTGGCCGTCCAGCGTGACCGTGCCCTTGACGGGCGCCATGGGAGGGAGCGAGTGCGGGTTGCAGCCGGCGCCAAGGGCGGCGGCAAGGACCAAAAGAAGGCAGCTTCGGGAGATCATCAACCGGCGGCTCATGGAAACTCCTGCGAGGGAACCCCCCACTTGGTGGGGAAAGGGAAGGCCGAACTGTTGGAGGGAAGGAACAAGGGACGAAAGGGCGACTCCCGGCCGTAATCGGCGGCCAGGAGTCGCTCGCACAGGATGACGCTCCGGCGTCGGCCGTTACCAGTCCGACCCCAGGACACTGCCGTCGTTAGGCGTACAGGCGTTGATCCAGGTCTGGACCGAAATGCCGTTGTTCACGGTTCGGACGCTGCCGTCGCCCAGTCCCGCCAACATGCAACCGGTGTGGCCGCCTTGCGTCACGTACCAGTTGCACTGGGCGGGCGAAGGACCGCCCTGGAAACCGACGCCGCCGTAATCGAACTCGGCGCCCCCAGCGTTCATTTCCCCATAGACGCCGTTACCCGTGACGTTCTGGTCCTGCTGGGCCCCGAAGGTCGGGCTGGCCCACGAATCGCCGCCGTTGCGGATGGTGTTCCAGGCCCAGGCCGGCAGGGTGCAGCCGCCGCTGGAGGGAGAGCAGTTCTTGAACCGCTCGGCGAACATGACCGTCTCGGACAGCCCGTCCGGCATCTGGTTCACGAGGCTGCCGGTCCCCCGAGGCTCAAACACCATTACGTTGGCCGCGTAACTGCAAGAGCCCATGTTATCGCGCTGCACGTTCAGCCCGTTCATTACACCGCAACCGCCCGGCGGCGTGCTTTGCGAGGGGTCGCTGGGGCAGATGAAACCATTCACCACCGTCCGGCCGGCGTTCATCGAGTCGCCGTTGCATTGGTTGTAGAGGTTGCCCCCTTCCAGATATGGCAACAGGTAGAAGAAGGTCGTCCCGGAGGTGCCGGACGGGCTGACGTATCCTGCCGCATAGGGGTTGTTGATTCCGGGGCCCACCCCTTCGCAGGGCGGGATGACCTTTTGGGCGCTTTCGAAGTCGTGGACCGCCAGGCTGAGCTGCTTGATGTTGTTGGTGCAGCTGATGCGGGCGGCGGCCTCGCGCACCTTCTGCACGGCCGGCAGGAGCAGGCCGATCAGGATGGCGATGATCGCGATCACCACCAAAAGCTCGATCAGCGTGAACCCTCGCTTCCGCAAGACACGGATGAACATTGGCATGAGAACACCTCCCTTAGAACGGGAACGCCCGGAACGCCCGGGACGGAGAATCCACAGTCCCTGTTTAGCCGCGACCCGAAGGGGAGCGCGTCGCCCCCCGCGCTCCCCTTCGGGTCGCGGCTAAACGAAGTTATTCATGGATGATTCCTTTGCCCCTTCGCAACCATAGGACCTGGTCGGCGGGGCCGCCGGGAAACGTCTCGGCCTCCCGCGAACCGTCCGGCCATAGCGACCTCGATGGACTCCACCTGGTCGCACGCCCCCAGGCCGAAGTGGCGCTCGGCTCGCTGCTGCACAGGTAGCTCTCGGCCGCGTGGATCCAGGCGACGCGCGTGACGCCGCCGGCCGTCACCCGGACCTCGGCGCCGAGGGCGTCGCGGGCGTTGCGGCCCGGAGCGGCCTCGACGGCCCGGACCTGCAACCAGTGGCCGCGCTTGGGGGCGACGTTTTGCAAGAGCCGGGCCGGCCCCGCGATGGTGGTGACGAGAAGGTCGCTGCGCCGTCCCCGTCGAAGTCGCCCCGCGCCAGCCCGCGCGCCACGTTGAGGCGACCGCACAAGGCGGGGCTGTCCGGCGAGATGTCGCGGAACCGCCCATGTCCGTCGCCAGCGAACAACTGGTTGCGGTCCCCGTACTTGCTCCAGAACGGCCCGAGCGAGCAGTCGTCCGGCGTGTGGGCCGACACGCGACCGTTGGCGACGGCCAAGTCGAGGGCGCCGTCGTTGTCGAAATCCGTCAGCAGCGTCCCGAAGCCCGTCCCCCGCCAGCGGGGGGCCGCCAGCCTCGCGGCCGCGGTTTCGTCATGGAACAGACCGCGAGGCCCTGCCTCCAGAGTGTGTTCGTCTCCTCCGTCAGGTGGGTGACGTAAAGGTCGAACAGCCCGTCGCCGTTCACGTCCCCCAGCGCGACGCCCATGCCAGCCTGGGCCGCTCCCATCCCGTTGAAGGCGACGCCGCGCCGCACCGCTTCCTCCTTGAACGTGCCGTTCTTTTGGTTGATCCAGAGCCGGTTGGCCGCCCCGTCGTCGGTGATGAAGACGTCGGGCCAGCCGTCCCCGTCGAAGTCCGCGCACACCACGCCCAGGCCGGGGCCGGGCAGCCGGCCCAAACCGGACGACTCGGTCACGTCCTCGAAGCGCATGCGCGGCGCCGAGGAGCTGCTCCGGGCCGTCGGCGTGACGTTGTGGAAAAGGCGGCTGACGCGGCCGTGAAACGTCTTGGGGCGCAGTAGTCTCTCACGCCGCCCGCCGCGGTGCAAGGCCACGTCGGATCGTAATCGACATAATTGACGACGACAAGGTCGAGCCAGCCGTCGCGGTCGTAGTCGAAGAAGGAGGCGGACGTGCCCCCAGGCCGGGTTGCTCAAACCGGATTCCTCGGTGACGTCGCTGAAGGTGCCGTCGCCGTTGTTCAGGAACAGTTTGACGCCGTTGTATTGGGTGACGAGTACGTCAGGCAGACCGTCGTTGTTGACGTCGCCGATCGCCACGCCCATGTTGTAGCCGGCGATGTCCAGGCCGGAGCCGGCGCTGACGTCCTTGAAGCGGTGGTCGCGCGTTTGCTGGTAGAGACGATTCTTCGCCCCGTTGGGGCCGCCGTTCTGGAGGAGGTAGATGTCGAGCAAGCCGTCGTTGTTGAAGTCGAACAGGGCCGCGCCGGAGCCGACCTGCTGGGGCATGAAATAGTCGCCCACGGGACCGGGGTCATGAACGAAGTCCAGGCCGACTTGCTTCGTGACGTCCTCGAACCAGGCGGGACCGGCGGAGGCGTCCGGGACAGGCGCGGCGGGTCCGGGCGCTGGCAAGCCAGTCCCGCGACGGTCCCTGCCAGGAGGGAGAGGAACAGAATCCCGACTGCAAACCGTCTCATCTCGCTCACGCCCTTGAAAGGCGAGGAGTAGAACTGAGCGCTGGGAAACATCCGCCGGCCCCGCCACACCACCGCTCGAGAATGACCTGTAATGAGGCGGCCACCGTGCGGGACGCGTTGTTTTGAATGTCAACCGTTTGGCGACTTCTAAACTTGTAACCCCGCGAGGGTGAAAGCGTAGTGGTTCGCCGCACCTTATCCGGTCTCTCAGATGGCTCGACTCCGAGGCGCGGCTGTGACTTCAGCAGCTGAAGTTAGCCGCTCGAAGGGGCGATTGCAAGGATTTTCCCCAAAAAAACGCCGCCGCGGTCGTGTCGCCGTTCGTCCGATGGATCCCAAAGGATGAACGGCGACACGACCGCGGCCGGGGCGGACTTGCGGCGCCCGTCAAAACCCGACTACAATGCCAGGACGCGCCGGATTGCGCCCTTCAGAGCCGCCCCTAGCGCTCGGCCTCCCGCCGGGCGGGGAATGATGCCATTGTGTCCACCGCCGACCACTATCCTTCGGGCGCTGACGCAACCCGGCTCGCCCGCCGCCTGGTCGTGCTCGGTTCCACCGGCTCCATCGGGACCAACTGTCTCGACGTGGTCGAATGCCTGCCCGACCGCCTCCAGGTCATCGGCCTCAGCGCCCACTCCAACGTCGAAACGCTCCTCCGCCAGGCCGAGAAACACCGTCCCCGCTGGATCGCCGTCACCGACCCCGACGCCGCCCGCCGCCTCGAGGCGTCCCGCCTCCCGCCCGACTGTCGTTTGCTGTATGGTGAGGAAGGGGTCGCCCGGATGGCGTCCGACCCCGACGCGGACGTGGTGCTCAACGCCATCGTCGGCGCCGCCGGACTGGCCGGCGCCTGGGCCGCCCTCGAAGCCGGCAAGACCGTGGCCGTGGCCAACAAGGAAACGCTGGTCATGGCCGGCGCCCTGGTCACGAAGCTGGCGATCGAGCGCGGCGGCCGGCTGCTGCCGGTGGACAGCGAACACAGCGCCATCTTCCAGGCCATGCAGGCCGGCCCGCCCGGCGCCGTCGAGCGCGTCGTCCTGACCGGCAGTGGCGGCCCCTTCCGCGGCAAGAGCCGCGCCGACCTGGCCGACGTGACCGTGGAGCAGGCGCTGCGGCATCCGACCTGGCGCATGGGACGCAAGATCAGCGTCGATTCGGCCACGCTGATGAACAAGGCGCTGGAGGTGATCGAGGCGCGGTGGCTGTTCGACCTGCCGCCGGAGCGCATCGAGGTCATTATCCATCCCGAATCGGTGATCCACTCGTTCGTCGAGTTCCGAGACGGCTCGGTGCTGGCCCAGCTGTCGCCGCCCGACATGCGGTTGCCGATCCAGTACGCCCTGCTCTACCCGGAACGCGTGTCGGGGCCGGCCCGGCGGCTCAACTGGCGCGAGCTGTCGGCGTGGCGCTTCGAGCAGCCGGACCACGAGACGTTCCCGGCCCTGCAACTGGGCTATGAGGTCGCTCGGCGCGGCGGCACCTGTGGGGCGGTGCTCAACGCGGCCAACGAGGCGGCGGTCGAGCGCTTCCTGGCCGGCGAACTGGCGTTCCTCGACGTGCCGCGCCTGCCGCGCGGCCCTGGATCACCATCACTACAGCTCGGCGCCGACGCTGGCGGAACTCGCCGCCTGCGACCGCTGGGCGCGACAGGAGGTAGGCCGTTGGAACAGCAGTCTCCGACACCCCGGCGCCCGGACGACGTGAGGGAAACTCCGGCGCGCTGACGCGACCCGGCTCGCCCCTCCGGGCGCCGACGGCTCGCCGCCGGCCGCCGCTCCGCCCGCGCCGCCGCTGACGCCGATGGGCTGGCTTCAGCAAAACAGTCCCTTCCTCGTCGCTTTCGTCGCCAGCGTCGTCGCCCTCTACTACTACTGGGGCTTCGACGGCGTCGTCCGCGCCGGCCTCGTCGTCGTCGGCCTGGGCCTCGTCATCTTCATCCATGAACTCGGACATTTCCTCGCCGCCAAGTGGTGCAACGTCCACGTCCAGACGTTCAGCCTCGGCTTCGGCCCCGCCCTGCCTGGATGCAGCTTCAAGTGGGGCGAGACGACGTACAAGGTCGGCATCCTCCCTCTCGGCGGCTACGTCCAGATGGTCGGCGAGGGGGCCGACGCCGACGAGGACGAGAGCTATCCGCGCTCCTACAAGAACAAGACCGTCCTGCAGCGCATGCTCATCATCTCGGCCGGCGTCGTCATGAACGTGCTGCTCGGCTTCGTCTGCTTCGCGGTCGTCTACCAGTTCCACGGCGTCGAGATGCCGGTCGCCGCCGTCGGGGCGACCGAGGCCGGCTCGCCCGCCTGGCAGGCCGGCATCCCCAGCGGCGCCGTCTTCCTCAAAATCGGATCGACCACCGACCCCAACTTCGAGGACCTGCACGCCAGCGTCGCCCTCACCTGGTGGGACACGCCCGTCGTCATCGAGTACAAGTGCCCACCCGACGACCACGTCTACACCGTCTCGATCCTGCCGCGCCGCGGCCCCAACGACACCCAGCCGGTCATCGGCGTGTCGCCGCCGTCGAAGCTCGTACTGCCGCCCAAGAAATACCTGGACGACTACGACCGGCCGGCCCGTCGCGGTTCGCCGGCCGACGTGGCGCGCGCGATGGACCTCCGCCCCGGCGACGTGGTGACGGCGTCCTCCGACCCCGACCAGCCGCACGACGCGATCACGGACCTGAAGCACGACGCGGAGAAAAAGACCTTTGACGCGGCCGAGCTGTGCCGGCGCATGAGTCGTATGGGCGACCGCGAAATGGTGTTGAGAGTGCGGCGCGCCGCGACTCCCGAAGCGACGGTGGAGCTTCGCGTCCCGTTCAAGGGTTTCGAGCCGGACGACATCATCGCGGGCACGACCGACCCCGACCACGCCGACGACCCCTTCAACGTCACGACGCTGGCGCCGACGCCCGGCGGAGTCAAGGGCCGGGATTACGACTATTACGATTTCCAAAGAAGAATGAAGCTGTTGGCCGGCCGGCCCGCTGTGGTGCGCGTCCTGCGGGAGACGCAGGGGGTGAACGGGGAGGGTGTGACCTCCAAGATGGCCGAAGTACTCGTGCCGCCGGCCTTCCACCTCACGTTCGGCCTGAAGATGAAGATGGGCGACGCGGCGGCCGTCCGCCCCCCGGCGTCGGACAAGGTGAAGGAAGGCGACGTGATTCTGGCGGCGCGGGTGACCGGCGGATCGAAAACGGCTCAGGCGGTGTCGGAAATCCGGGCCGCCGGGCTGCTCGCCTCGCCGGCTCAGGGGTTGACCCTGCCGGCCTCCGCCTTCATCCCCGACGGGGGCGAGGTCTCGCTGCTGGGCCTGCCGTTCGACCAGATCCGCAAAACGGCCCAGGCGTTGTCGGAAGTCCGCGCGGCCGGCCTGCTCGCCTCGCCAGCGCAGGGGCTGACCCTGCCGGCCTCCGCCTTCGTCCCCGACGGCGGCGAGGTTCCGCCGCTGAACCTGCCGCTCGACCCGGTTCGCCTGCCCTACGAGCCTCGAAAGGGCGGCCGCGCTCCCCGAGCGCATCGATCCGAACGAGGGCCACGCCGTCCTGACGGTCAACCGCTGGGGCGAACACAACGAACAAAAGCCCGTGACGCTGACGGTGAACTGGGACGACCGCTGGCGCTTCGACCAGGAGCTGGCGTTCAACCCGGCGTCGCCGATGGCGATCCCGGAGCTGGGGATCGCTTACCGCGTCGAGAGCACCGTCGTCGAGGTCCGGCCGGACTCGCCCGCCGCCAAGGCCGGACTCCAGCCCAACGACCGGATCGTGGAGATCTGTTACAAACAGACCGAGAAGGGCGGCCCCGGCAAGTGGGGCTACTGGCACAAGATGGCGGCCAAGCGCGTCAAGGGCGGCGCCACCGAAGAGGTATATGACGAGTGGGCGAACTTCTTCGCCGCCCTCCAGGCCAACGACACGCCGGACGTCAAGGTGAAGGTGTGGCGCAACGGGACCGAGCTTCCCGACGAGATCCCGATGACGGCCGTGGAGGATCCGACGTGGCCGCTGGCCGAGCGCGGCCTGCTGCTGCTGCCCGAAACGAAGATCGCAGAAGGCCAACGACATCTTCCAGGCCGTCGGCATGGGCGTCGGCCGGACGTGGTCGTTCATCCGCACCATGTACGAGGGCCTGGTGGGCATGGCCACCGGGCGGATCGACGCGGCGAGCAACGTGCAAGGCCCGATCAACATTGCCAAGGAAACCTTCCAGGCCGCCCAGGACCCGTACATGCTGATCCTGTGGCTGGGCCTGATCAGCGTGAACCTAGCGGTGGTCAACTTCCTGCCGATCCCAATGCTGGACGGCGGCCACATGGTCTTCCTGATCTACGAGCTGGTGCGGCGGAAGCCGCCGTCCGACGCGGTGCGCGCCGTCGCCAGTTACGTTGGCCTGGCGATGCTCGCCACGCTCATGTTATTGGTCGTCTACCTGGACATCAGCCACTGGATCTGGGGCGGTGGCCGTTGATTCGGCCGATGAAGCAGGTTCGTTGAGGAGGGAGATCGACCATGACGCGACCCGCCGCCCGCCAGACGGTGAGCATCCAGCAAGAGCGCCGGCGCCTGCCGTCGTCGCGCCGGCGGACGCCGGTTCGGCCGAGGCGCCGAAGGCCGCGCGGCCGACCCTGCCCTGGCGCGTGGCCCTGTTCCTCTGGGCGTCGGCCTTCATCTGCCTGCTGGCTTACGAACTGTTAACCGCGCTGGTGCGCTCGCTGTTTCTGGTGAAGTGATTCATCCCGTCCGCCGGCCGGCGAGCTGGGCCGTCTGCCATAGCGTCTGGGCGACGTCGTCCAGGCGGAACGGCTTCTCGAACAGCCGTACGGCGCCCAGCCTCAGCAGGCCCTCCGCGGTTTGGCCGCCAGCGTGCCCCGTCATGAAGCAGCACACCACCGCCGGGTTGAGGCGCTGCAGCGCCGCCAGCGTTTGCGGCCCGTCCATGCCCGGCATCCGCACGTCGAGCAGCACCACGGATATCGCGGATTGATTTTGCCGGTAAAGATCGAGCGCGGATCGGCCGCCGTCGGCCGCCCAGACGGCGAAGCCGCTGCGGCGCAGGACGGCGTCGAGGAGGTTGCGGATCAGCGGCTCGTCATCGACGACGAGGACGCCGGGCGGAGGAAGCGTCGGGTCCGACATGACGGGCCTCCTTACCCAGTCCGCCCCGGCGACCGCCGCGACGGAAAAGTGCTTATCCTTGGTGAATGGATAGTTTTACCCGATTTTCCCCCTCGTTGTCAATGGGCGCGTCGGTTAGCCGCGACTGCGCAGCGGAGCGCTCCTCCCCAAGCGCTCCCCTTCGGGTCGCGGCTAACCGGATCCTGGTTGTCAATGATGGTGCTCGTGCGGCCCGCCCTGGAAGAGCTTGTCATGCTCGTCCCCGCCGGACGCCACGTACGCCACCAGATCCATGATCTCCTCCGCCGACAGCTTGTCCATCAAGTTCACCGGCATCAGCGACACCTTGGACGCCTTCTTCTCGTCCACGTCGGCCTTCTTGATAATCACCGGCTCGGCTTTGGCCAGCGGGTTCTCGATCACCTTGTAGGCGTCGCCCGTCTCCTCCAGAATCAGCCCCTTCATCTCCTTGCCGCTTTTCAGCGTGAAGATCCACGTCTGGTACTTCTCGTTGATGCGGAACGACGGCTCGACGATGTCGTGCAGCACCTCGACGGGGTTCTTGCGCTTCGGCTCCAGCTTGGTCAAGTCGGGGCCGAACTCGTTGCCGACGCCGTTCATTTTGTGGCAGGAGACGCACGCCGCCACCGTGAACAGGTGCTTGCCGTTGGCGTACGACCGGCCCGATACCAGCTGCGCCGCCAGCGGCTCCAGCTCCGCGAACTTCCACTCCTTGCGCGGGCCGGTGTACTTGAGCAGCTCATCCGCGATCTTTAAAGGATGCTTCGCCAGGTACGCCTCGGGGTCGGCCCGGTACTCGTCGAGGTCTTCGACGACGTACAGGGCGCCGTACATCCGCCGCCAGTGGCCGGGATAGGTGCAGACGTAGGGGTAGACGCCCGGCTGGACCGGCGCCGTGAAGTCGATCCGCTCGACGTTGCGCGGCTGGAGCAGATGGCTGGCCGCCAGCACGTTCGGCGAGTTGGGAACGTAGCCGCGGGCGATCGTCGCCGGATCGGCCGCCGCCGCTTCGTTGGCCGTGCCCACCGCCTCCAGCGTCCCCGGCTTCAGCACGACGAAATTGTGCGGCATGACGTCGTCGTTCTCGAACACCACCTCGACCGGCTTGCCGGCCTGCACGACCATGCGGTCCTTGTCGAAAAGCATCTGGTCGGTCAGCGTGGACAGACGCAGCATCCGCACGCCCAGGTCGCCCAGCTCCTTGCGCACCTGCTTCGCCTCGTCGGCCGGCAGGAACGTGGCCAGCGAGTCGGCCAGCTGCAGCGCGTCCAGCGCCGCTGGCGAGGTCCGCTCCGACACCGGAATCTTGCGAATGTAAGCGAGGTCGTCGGCGAGGACCGCCGGCGCCTGCTCCTTCGGCCAATACTGGATCGGGATTCTCTGCAACGTTCGTATCGCCCCGTCGCGGTCGGCCTCCTGCTTCAGGAACGGGGCGACGGCCGTGAACGTGTCGGTTTCCTTGCCGCGCACCGAGACGAGGGCGTTCATCGCCGCGTGACGGATCGCCGCGGCCGGTGACTCGGCGCCAACCTCCAGTGTGACCTTCTCGGCCGGGGCGGGAATGTTGTCCTTGCGGTAGACGATGGTCTTGTGGTCGCCGCCCAACACCTCCAGCGTGAAGCCGTCCAGGCGCTTGCCGAGGCCGTCGTCGGTGCGGTTGTAGACCACGACCGAGCCGATGGGGTGCTCGCCGCCGAGGTCCACTTCCCACCAGGGGTTGGCGACGTTCTCGCGCGTATGGGTCTCGCCGCCGTCGGCGAACCGGCCGCTGGTGTTGCCGTCAATGCCGCGGGAGGCGTCGCCGCTGTAGGCGGTGTTGATTTGCTTCGCCTTGCCCTGGCGAGCAACGTTCTTGCCCTCGCTGTAGACTTCGACTTCCGCGAGCGTCAAAGTCCGCTCCTTGCCGGGCAGCATGATCTTCACGTAGCGGCCGATCACCGCCTTGTCGTCCGCGGCCGGCGTTTGCAACTCCTTCGGCAAGCCCTTGAGCAGTCCCACCACCTTCGGGTACAGCTCCGCCCGCTGGCCCGGATCGCGGATCAGCGGCATGGCGTCCACCAGATCCTGAAGCGCCGACGTGGACTTCACCGCCAAATCCCAGGCCTTGTCGGGACTTCCGTCCGCGGCGACGAGGGCCGCGTAGCCGAGCTGGCGCGTCACCGGCAGCTTGGCGCCGGTCGCCATCTTCTCCAGATCGAGCCGCACGTCGGTGAGGTCTTTTTGGCCTCGGCTGGACAAGAGGCGCGCCAGGTCGAACACGACGCTCTGGTCCGGCGTGCCCTGCACGTCCTCCTGGTTGCGGATCGCCTGGATCAGCACCGCCAGCGGACTCTTCTTTTCGAGGGCCGCCAGGCCGTTCATCGCCTCGGTGCGGTACTCGTCGCGCACGCCCTTGCGGAACAGCAGCTCCACGAAAACGGCCTGGCTCCGCTTCATCTTGAGCAAGTCGTCGGTGCTGACGTTCTTGAGCAGGAAGCGGGCGCCGGCCGCGCTGGTGAAATGGATGTCCTTCCCTTCGTGGATCGCTTTCGTGACGAATGGCTCCAGCGCCTTCATCGTCTCGGTGCGGACGTAATCGAGGTATTCGTCGGTCGGCTGGTCGGCGGAGATCAGGGCGACCTCGACCGCCTCCGGGTCGGTGAAGAAGCTGGCGGCGCGCACCGCCTCCAGCCGCACGCGCGGCGCCGGGTCGGCGGCCAGCTTGCGCAGCAGGTCGAGGGCGTCGGGCACGCGGTCGCGCCAGTAGCACAGCACGCGCGTGGCGGCGGCGCGGGCGTGGAAGTCCGGCGAGGCCAACACCTGCTTGAGTAGCCCCTCATCGACGACGTTGTGATACTGGTGGACCCACAGCGCCTCCAGCCGGTTATGCTCGTAATTGCGGGTCCTTCTTGTCGAGATTGGCTTCCCACTTGTTGACGGCGGCGATCACCTCGTCGCTGTCGCGGGCGCCCAGCTCGGTCTTGACGCGGGAGCGAACGCGGTCCTCCGGCTCCTTGAGCAGATCCAGGAGCTTATCGATCGGCTCGCCGGCGATCTTGACCGGCTTCAAGAGGTCGCGGCCCTCGTAGACGACGCGGTAGATGCGGCCGTGCGTGCGGTCGCGATTGGGGTCGCGGAGGTTGTGCTGCATGTGGCCGATGATCGGGTTCTGCCAGTCGAGGAAGTAGATGGCGCCGTCCGGCCCGATCTTCACGTCCACCGGACGGAAATTCAGATCGGAAGAGTAGAGAATCGGCTCGACCTCCGTGGCGCCGAGGCTGGCGCCCTTCTCTTCCGGCTTGTACTGGAGGATGCCCTGGAAGCCGATGACGTTGGCGACGAGCAGGTTGCCCTGGTCCTCCGGCGGGAAGGCCCGGCTGGACAGGATCTCGACGCCGGGGCAGGGCCGCGTCCGCTGCTCATAAACCTGCGGCGGATGCGGGTGTTTTTCGGGGAAGGGCAGATGTCCGGAGAAGAGCGCTCCGTTATAGGGGTTGGCTCCGGTGCCGTCGTAGACGTAATCTTCGCCCCAACGGTCCCAGACGTGGCCGTGCGGGTTGGCGAAGCCGTAGGTGACGTAGACCCCGAACTTCTGCGTGCGCGGCTCGTAGCGGTAGACGCCGGCGTTGGCGTTGCGCACCGGCGGGCCGTAAGGCGATTCGACCTGCGTATGGAGGAACGTGCCCTCCTGCCAGTAAATGGCCCCGCCCGGATCGATGGAGAAGCTGTTGGACATGTGGTGCGTGTCGGCCGAGTCCATGCCGTCCAGCACGCGAACCCGAATGTCGGCGTGGTCGCCGCCGTCGCTGGCCTTCAGATACATGATGTCCGGGCACTGGGCGACGAGGACGCCGCCGTTGTAGAACTGGAAGCCGGTCGGGCAGTGCAGGTGGTCGGCGAAGACCGTGCATTTGTCGGCCACGCCGTCGCCGTCGGTGTCCTCCAGGATAAGGATCTTGTCGTTCTGCTCTTCCTTGGGTTTGAAATGGGGGTAGCTCGGCCAGACGGCCACCCAGAGCCGGCCCTTCGTGTCCCAGGCCATCTGCACCGGCTTGGCCAGCTCCGGGAACATCTTCTCGTCGGCGAAGAGGTTGATCTTCATGTGCTTGCCGAGCGTCATGGTCTTAATTTCGTCCTCGCCGCTGAGGAAGAGGTGCGTGCCGTTCGGCCCCTTGCCGGGGAAGTTCGTCTTGACGGGGATGAACGGCGGCGTGTCGCTGTCATCCACCGGCGAGTCGCCGCCTTGGGCCACGCTCCAGACGTGCTTGTCGCGGTTGGCCGTCATCACGTCGAGGACTTCCATCTCGCGCTGGGCCACCTCACGGTTGGTCTGCTGGTCCGGGGCGAACTTGAGGTCGGCCCGTCCGCCGTAGATCGAATAGCCGTCCACGGTGCGGTAGCGGTTGAACCAGGTGAAGTTCTTGCCGAGAACGGCCTGGCGGAGCCGCTCCAGCGCCTTCGGGTCGCGCTTCGGCTCCGGGTCGGCCGGGAACAGTTCCTTGTCGATCACCTGGGCGATGAGTCGGTCGCCCTCCTCGGTCAGATGAATGCCGTTGATGGTGAGCGGCTTGGCGGCCTTCGCATAAAGGCCCTGCGACGGCTTAAAGAGGTCCACAAAGGGGACCTTGTTGGCCGCGGCGACCTCCGCCATCGCCTCGGTGTAGAGGGCGATACGCTTGTTGTTCTCGACGCCGTCGGGCAAGTTGCGGTCGTGAAGGTTTTCGTGGGCGATGGGGGAGAAGAGGACGAAGCGCGGCGACGAATGGCCGTTGTACTTCTGCGCCAGCGTGTGCTTGATGCAGCCGTCTAGCTCCCTCTTGAATTGGTCAAGGCCGTCCTTGCCGGCGAAGGACTCGTTGTAGCCGAAGAAGGCGAAGACCACGTCGGCCTTGGTGCGCGTCAGCCAGTCGTCGGAGCTGCCGAACTCGGCGGAGCGGAGGCGCTGGTTGAAGTCGGGATGGTCGGTGAAGCCGCCCACTTCGTCGGCGGAAAAGCCGAGATCGCGGATGACCAAACTCTGCTTGGGGAAGCGGCCCTGGAGCAGCGCCTCCAGCCAGCCGTCGTGTTGCATCCGATCGGGCAGCGTGTTGCCGATGAAGCAGATGTGATCGCCCGGATGGATTTCCAGCTCCGTGGCAGGCGCGGCCGCGGCGGCACGCAGGGGGACGGCGAGGGCGAGGGCCAGGACGGCGGCGTAACAAATGGGGCGCGCGGGAACGGTGGTCATTGCGATCAACCTCGGTGCGGTTTCAACGGTCAACGCGGCGGGCGGGCGAACAGACCCTTACCAGCCCCGAGCGCAAGCGAGGGATCCCCTCGCTTGCGCTCGGGGCTGGTAAGGTCGATCACTTGTTCAGCACGAGGCGCGTCTTCTCCGCCTCGATGCGCACGGCGGGATTGCCGCTGCCGGACGCCAGGGCGTCCACGGCCGGCTTCAGCGACGACAAATCCATCTTCGGCTGCAACACGTGCAGCTCGGCGACGGCCTTCAGCGTGTTATTCAGCGTCTGGCCGATCACCTCGTCGTTGGGCCGGTCTTCGGCGGCGTCGCCGTTCCGGTCCCGTTCGCGGGGCGCAGCACGAACTCCTTTTTCAAACGGTTCTCGTCCAGCATATCTTTGAGCATGTCGAGGCGGGCGTCCTTGCTGCCGAACCGGGCCAGCGCCACGGCGGCGTTGTATTGGATCTGAAGGCCGCTTGGGGTTGGAGAGGGCGACGGTCGCGGCTCTCGTCCTTCTGCTCCGTCAGCTCGGAGGAAGCCTCTTGGCCTTGGCCGTCGTCGTAGGTCAAATCGACCAGCCGCTTTTCCATGCGCGCGTTGGCGGCCTCGTCGCCGCGCCAGAAGTTCATGGCGAACGCGGACAGTTCTCGTAAATACGGATCGTCCGCGTCCTCGCTGCAGGCGATCAGCACGTCGCCGACGCCCAGGTCGTCGCCCTCGCCCTTGACACGCTGGCGCAGGCGCCGCAGGGCGTCGCGCAGCCAGTCGGCGTGGGCCGACCGCGCGAACTCCGTCGCCAGGTCCAGCTTTTCCAGGACGGCGTCCTTGTCCTCCGCGGACAGCTTGAGGAAGTCCTCCCGGCGCCGACCGGCCGAGCGGCGTCCCGGAGGGCGACGCGCATCTGATCCAGAATTGAATCCTTTTGCTGTCCTGAAAGGGCGTCGAAGCGCTTGAGGTTTTCGCCGAGGTTGGCCAGCGCCCAAACGGCCTGCCGCCGGCGCAGCACCAGGGCTTTGGGGTCGAGGCCGTCCTTGGCCGCGGCGATCTCCTTCAGGACGGGCGCCCCGACGGGAACCAGGAAGTCGCCGAGCGACGCGGTGAGGAAGGAGATGAAGGTGCGATCCGCTTCCACTTTCGTCCGCTCCGCGTCCACCTTCTCTTTGCGTTGCTGCTCGGTCAGCTCCCGTTGCTTGTCGATGGACTTCTGGGAGTCGAGAAAGTCCTTTTCGGCCTGGCGCGACCGATCGCGCGTCTTCGAGCAGCATCAGGCCGAGCTGGCGGGCGAAATCGCCGTCGGAGGCCAGGGCGTCGTCGCGCTGCAGAACCTGGGCGAGCTGCTCGGCGGCACGCCAGCGGACCTCGGCGTTGTCGTCGTGCAGCTTGTCGAGGAAGTCCGTCTTGGAGACGGGGCCGCCGAACAGCCAGCGCCGATGCGAGAGCGATGGCCACGAGGACGACGACGATCAGGTCCGGGCACGAGGAACAGCTGCAGCATCAGCTTGCCGGACGGCGGAGCGACGGGCGGCAGACCGGCGGGCGGCGGGACGGGGGTGGCAACAGGCGCCCTGCCCGGAGAGCCGTTTTCGGGGGGCGGGGTGAAACTCGTATCCGACGACATTACGGGACCCTAATCGGGATGGCCGGCGACAGGGGCCGATCGGCCGCGAACGGGAATGCGAGGACGGTCTTTGTTTTTTGTAGACGATTCCCCGCATCCGTCAAGACCGACGCCCCGGCGAGCGGCCGGCGTGAGCCGGCTGATTCGTCTCATCAGCCGGCTCACGCCGGCCGCTCGCCGGGGCGTGACAGGTGCGCTCAGCGCGGCCCCGCCGCGTCGTCGGTGCGGACCTCAATGCGGGCCAGGCCGGGCAGGTGGGAGATGGCCCGCGCGAACGCCATCACGTCTTCGGGGCGGCCGGCCCCATAGCGCAGCACCACGACGTCGCCTTCCACGCGGTAATCGACCGTCTGGAAGCGGGCTTCGGTCAGGCGCGCCCGCAGCAGGGCGGCGGCCAGGTCCGTCGGGCGGAGCGGCCGCAACCGTGCGGGCCGGCGCCTTGTTCGCCACGAGCGTCGGCGGCCCCGAGCAGCACCGTCGGCGCGGCGAGCCGGCTTGGCGGTCAAGGCGCCGAGCGTCCCGGTGACGGGGTCCGGCGAATCCGACTCGGTGCGCGTCGGTCCTTCCGTCGGCGGAGGAAGCGGGCGGCGTGTGGACGACCGGCATGGGAACGACCGGCGGCGCGGGCGCGGCCACGTACACCTCCGCGTCGCGCACGTCGAAGACGCCCTTGACCTTCTTCACCAGATCGACGGCCCGCCGCCTCACTTCCTCCGTCGGCACCGGCCCCCACAGGACGGCGACGTTGTCCTGCACGC
Source organism: uncultured Planctomycetaceae bacterium (assembly GCA_963771935.1). Classification (GTDB taxonomy): domain Bacteria; phylum Planctomycetota; class Planctomycetia; order Gemmatales; family Gemmataceae; genus UBA4732. The sequence goes on from CAVYVK010000005.1 coordinate 145,233, forward strand.
GGACGCCGAGATTGGCCGGACCCAGCACCGGATCGTCGGCCAGCGCCGTGCGGGCGTGAACCGTCAACAGGATGTCCCGAAAGGTGAGTTTCTTCTCGGGCGGCGGCGGAGGCTCGGCTCCGCCGCCCGCGGCGGGGCGGGCCGAGGCGCCGAACAGAACGGCGGCCAGCGCCGCCGCGAGCCACGGGCCGCGCTGCGATTTCCCGATGAAGTTGCCCATGGCGAATCGGTCCCTTTCCGCACGGCGGCGTCCGGCCGGGAGTGCTGAGAGAAGTCGGCGATGCCCTGCCGTCGAAGTCGTTTGCGGGACCTCCTATCAACCGTACCTAATCCATTGTGACCGCGGCGCCGGCTGAAAGAAACAGCGACTTGAGGCTTTTTCCCGCGACGGCGGCCAGGGCCGATAAACTGATGCGCGAGTGCGGAAGGCGCAGGGCGAGCGGGGTTAGCCGCGAGCGCCGAGATGCGATGCAGTCGCCGAAACGAGCGCTCTCGCGGCGCGTTGCGGCTAACCCCGCTCGCCCCGTGAAACGAAGAGGCCCGCGGAACCAAGCGGCGCCGCGGGCCTCGGGGTTGTTACGTCGCCGCGATCACGGCTGCGGCCGCCGGGGATCGCGGAGCTGGACACCTGCGGCCGGGCGTCGCGTCACGGTGTTGAACATCGGCGTCATCTCCACCCGCACGGAACGGCGATCGGCCGACAGCACCGTCTGGGTCGTCACGTCCATCTGTTCTTGATGAACGACGACAGCTTGCTCTCGTAGAGGACGCGGTCGCCGGCCGACGGCGCCGATGACGGCGCCGCTTCCGGCGGCGTCGCCTCGCCGGGGCCGGTCGACGAACCGTGGAAGCCCACGCGTAACGCCCTGCACGTCCGGCTCGGACAGCTTGCGCAGCTGGTTCAGCAAGGCGACCTTGCTGTTCGGCGACACGACGGCCTCGTTCACCGGCCGTCGCCGCCGACGGCGGCGGCACGTATGCCGCCTCGCGTCCGTCGGCCGTCGGTCAGCTTCAGCTTGACCGGGGCTGCCGGCCTTCAGGTCGACCGTCACCAGCTCCTGCGTCTCCTCCGGCGTGCCCTGGTGGCGGGTGATCGTCAGCTGCAGCGCGGCCGGAAAGCGGTCGGCCCCAGACGCGGTCCACCGTCACCTCGTAATCGCCGTTGAAGGCCTCGGCCGCCTGGTAGGTCTCGCTGTTCGGGTCGGACTGGGCGTCGCCCGTCAGCGTGCCGCCGCCGACCGTCTGCGGGTTGAGTACCCAGCAGACCGAGCCGGTCGGCTCCTTCACCTTCAGGTCGAGATCGGCCTCGCCCTGCCAGCTCAGCTTGATGACGAGATCGCGCTGCCGATGTCCGGTCACGCTGTCCAGCAGCTTTTGACCGTCGCCCTTGCGGTTGCTCCGATTCCAGCGTTGTGGGCCAGGCTCTCCGCTTTCTGCATGGCGTCGCCCTGGAGCTGCTTGTTGCTCGACCGGCCAGTCCTGGCTCAGCAGATGACCGGCCGCCCATTCCATATCGGGCACGTCCTGGGCCGACTCGGCGTAGAGCAGGGCTTCGTTGTAGGCGTAGGGCGTGTTCGGCTCCAGGGACGCCGCCTGCTTGCAGAAGGCCAGCGCGCGGTCCTAGCGCTTGTCGGCGGCCATGGCCCGCGAGGCGTCCAGGAAGCCCTGGGCGTCCATCGGCTCCAGCTCGGCCGACGACATCTCCGCCCGCTCGATCTCGTCGGCGGCTGCCCTGGCTCTCGCGCAGGGCGATGGCCAGCGACTTGTAGACCCACGGGCGGACCACGATGCCCTGCCGCAGGTCGGCCTTGAGAAACTCGCTGACGTGGTCCCACTTGCCCTGGGAGGCCAGGAAGTCGGCGCAGGCGATGATCAGGCCGGGGTCGTCCACGCCCTTGGCCAGCGCGTCCTGCCAGACCTTCTTGGCGTCGAGGTCCGTCCGCCTTGGGGTCCTTGTTCCGCTCGCCGCCGGCGCCGGCCACGTTCACCTTGTGGTTCTTGTCGTCCAGCATCGTCGTCGCGGGGGCCGCAGCGAAGGAAAGCGGGTCGCTGGCCCGCGTGTGGATGCGCGTCTGGGCCTTCACGACCAGCGCCTGGGCCGGGGCGTAGTAGCCGAGGGCGTTTAAGCTGGCCAGCGGATCCTGGTCGCCGTCTGCCCATCGGGTCGAGCGGCTTGCCGGTCGTCGGGTCGATCGGCAACGACCAATCCTTGGAGTTGCCGACGACCTGCTGGATGAGGCTCATCAGATTATTGGCCTGCTGGATCTGCAACAGGCTATTTAACTGGCCCGGTCCGACCGATCTGGCCGCCAAGCTGCTGGCCGCCAAGCTGCTGACCGCCGATCTGGCCGCCGAGTTGGCCGAGGCCGCCGAGTTGGCCGAGGCCGCCAAGGGCGCCGAGGCCGCCGAGCTGGCCGAGGCCGCCAAGGGCGCCGAGGCCGCCGAGGGCACCGAGACCGCCGCCGAGGGCGCCGAGGCCGCCGAGGGCGCCGAGGCCGCCGCCAAGGGCGCCGCCGAGCTGGATGCCGCCGCCGATCTGTGCGGCGCCGATGTTGTTGCAGGCCGCCGAGCGCGGAGCCGCCCAGCTGGTTGGGCTGGCCGACGACGCCGAAGATGCCGCCGGCCGGGATCTGGCCGCCGATCGGCGTCACCAGATCGGCCACCGGGTAAACGCGCACCACCTTGTCCTTGACGGCCGCGTCGGTCGTCGTGATCTCGATCGAGTCGGGGCGGATGAGGTACGTCGGCGACGCCCTTGCCGCCGTCGCTGGGGATCTTCGGCCAGCAGTCGTTTGAGGACCGTGGCCCGCGTCACGTCATCCATCTCTTCGATCTTGTCGATCTCGGTCTTCTGCACGATGTCCTTGTCCTGCTTGGCGGCGACGAAGGCGGCCTCGTTGACCGTCCAGGGAATGCCACGCCGCGTCAGCAGCTCGTTCAGCGCCTGGTCCAGCGTGCGTCTGCACGGGCAGCTCAGTACTTGATGCGTTCGTTCAGCTTCTTCTGATAGTCCAGCGCCCGGCCGATGTCCTCCGGAGCGCCGAACGTCGAGGAGGCGTACCGCTTGACATTCAGGCGGTATTCCGAGAAGTCCTTCCAGTTGTCGAACTGCGAGCCGGAGGCGCCGTAGCGCAGCTTGGTCACCATCTTGATGTACGCCGAATCGGGGAAGCGGATCGGCGGCTCGTCCGGGAACGGCACGGCCGACTCCTCGACCGACAGCAGCGTGGCCAGCCAGCGCTCGCTGCGCATGCCGCTTCAGGCGCCGCAATTCGCGGAGGTTGTAGCCGACCAGGCCGACCTTGTAGCCGGCCGTGACGGAGACGGGGATCGGCTGGCCCTGGGCGGTCAGGTCATCCGTGATCGACTGGGCCTGGAGATAGGCGGACTCCTCGCGGGCCAGGTGCATCAGGTCGGCGAACTGGCGCATCCGCTCGCGGGTCTGCAAATGGATGAGCTGGTCCGTGCGCCCGGCCGCCGCCTTGGCGGCGGCCTCCGCCGCGGCCTGCTGGGCCTGTTCCTGCTCCGCCTGGACGCGGCGGCCCGTCCGGTCGATCGTCTGCGACGTCGCGCTCCAGACGGTCCACCAGATCGACGCGCGTCTTCTCGCCCAGGTCCGGGTTGTTGCGAACGTCGTCCAGCGCCTGTTTGAGGTCCGCAATGGCCTCGGCGGGCCGGACCAGCACCTTGTTGTTGGCCCGCCGGATGGCCTCCTCGACCACCTGCGTGGCTTGCTGGTCGGCCACCGCGATGCGGGCCCGCTCGTTGGCGAGGATGTCGGGAGGGGCGTCCACCTTTCGGCGGATCTTCGCAGCGGCTCGGCCATGGCCACCAGCACGCCCCGGTCGGCGGCGATCCAGCCGGCCCTGGCGGACGGGACGGTCCTTGACGCCGGCCTTTTTCTCGTGCCGCTTGACCTGCTGGAACAGCTGCTCCTTGGTCAGCTTGCCGTCGCGGATCTGGGCGACGATGTCGATGCCGGCCGCCGCCTCCACGCAGTGCGGGTCGAGCCGCTGCGCCTGCTGGAACAGCTTGAACGCCGGATCGATCTGGTCCTCTTCCAGCGCCCAGTAGGCCTGGGCGAGCAGATCCTCGCGGGCCAACTCGAGCTGCGTGTCCGCCGACGCCAGGGCGCGGTCGGCCGGCAGCAGGGCCGGCCGGTCCTTCGCCGCCTGCCACTGGCCGGCGATGTTCACCAGGAAGAAATTGTCCACGTCCGGCTCCGGCATCGGCTCGGAGGCGTCCACGCGCTTGTCCTGCCCCGAAACCTTGCCGGAGACGCTATAGTCGAACTTCGTGGCGCCGGCCGGCAGCTTGCCGAGCACCAGCGTCGGAGCGTCGCCGCGCAGCGGCGGCAGCCGCGTCGGAAGCACGTCGGTGGCGCCGGCCGGCGGCTGGAACGCCGTCGGGTAGAGGATCGGCTCCGCGAAGGCGTCCTTCAGACGCAGCACCACGTTCTCCGGCTTGTCGGTCGTCAGGGTGCGGACGACCGTGCCGCCGGTGCCGCTGACCAGGCCGTGCAGGTTAGCGGCGTCCATGTCCGTGCCGATCGGCACGGCGAAGAAAGCGATCTCGTTGCGGAGCCATCTGGTCGCACAGGGCGGCGCGGTCGTTGTCGTCCAGCGGGTTGGCGAGGCTCTTGCCGTCGCCGAAGAAGAGGATCGAGCCGCTGCCGCGACGGATCGGGCTGGAAGCTGGCGAGCGGCGTCGGCCAGGCCTTTCTTCAGGTCCACGGCGCCGGAGGGGTAATCTTCCTTCGCCAGCGTCTTGAAGATGTCCTTGAGCTCGTCGCCGGTCTTGAAGCCGTGGGACTCGTCGCGTCGCCTTGGTGCTGATGGTCCAGACGGCGATGCGGTCGTCGGCGCCGAGGTTCTCGGCTCAGCGATTCGGTGATCTTCTGGGACGCCGTGAGCGGCCCCTGGGCCATGCCGGCCGAGTCGGAGATCAGCGCCAGAACGTCCATCGGCCGCGGCGAGGCGTCCAACTTCGGGCTGGAGCAGCAGCGCCACTGGACGGGCGCGCCCTTGTCCGCCTGGTACGTCACCAGGGTCTTGTCGGTGAATCGGGAGACGGCCTGTCACGGGCGAAGTCCGCGTCGGCCTTGGCCGACGGACTGGGTCGTCTCGGAGGGTTTGACGAGGTCTTTCGGATTTGTCGCGTCCGGGTTCGCCCCAGACGTGGGTGCAGGTGATCAGGGTCGGCACCCCGAGCACCGATCCGACTGCCTTGAGCCGGCGGACTCCAATCATGGTCCGAACCCCCTGGTCAGGTTGGGTGAAGGGCGACTCTTCCCCGGAGCGCGTGCGATCGCGTCATTACCTAGAATTCTAAACCCTGCCCGACTTGCGCCGCCAGATAAATTTTCCTGTCCGCCGTCTCTTCTCGGCCGGCCCGACCGCGAGAGCGGCAGAGGCGGCGCGGCCGGCGCAGGGTGGGCCTCTCGATTTGGAAGTCAACCCGCCCCGCCCGTCAACGGCGGGGCTACACGCAAAAGCCCCGTGAACGAGGCTGGAGGTATTGCAGCCCCGTTCACGGGGCTTCGGCGTGTAGGCCCGTGGTTCACCACGGGCCGGCCCGGCGCACGTCGGTTGCAAATCCGCGGACGGAATGTTATGAGCGTTACCTGCCCGGCGGATTGGACGATCCGGGCGGGTCGTTCGGCCCATACCGGCCGGACCGTCCTGCCTCACGGAAGGGGACACATGAAGGGGCTTCTCACGCTACTTCCAGGACATCTGGCAAAGGCGCTACTTCTGGCTGTCCCTGGTGCGCGTCGATTTGCGCGCCCGCTACCGCGGCTCGATGCTCGGCATCGGCTGGTCGCTGCTGCACCCGATCGCCATGACGACGATCCTGTGCGGCGTCTTCTGCACGATCTTCCACCAGCCGCTCGGCGACTTCGCGCCCTACCTCATGGCCGGCCTGACCTACTGGCAGTTCATCACGACCACGTCGATCCAGGGCTGCCGAGTGCTTCTTCACCGGCGAATGCTACATCCGCCAGCACCCCGCCCCGATGGCCATCTACCCGCTGCGGACCATGCTCGGCGCCGCCTTCCATTTCTCGATGGGCTATCTGCTCGTGATCGTCCTGGCGGCTGATTTTCAAGGGCGTCGCCTTCCTCAGCGTCCCGGCGCTGCTCAGCCTGGTCCCCACGTTCGCCCTGCTGGCGGCGTTCGGCTGGTCGCTGGCGATCCTGTTCGGCCTGGCCACGGTTCGCTTCCGCGACTTCAAGCACATGAGCGAGGTCGGCTTCCAGGCTCTGTTCTACCTGACGCCGATCATGTACGGGGCGGAGCAGATGACAGCGCTCCTGGAACGGCGCACGGTGGGCTGGATCTTCATCCTGAACCCGTTCGTGCCGATCCTGGACTTGATCCGCAGCCCGCTGCGTGGCCGGGCGGCCGCCGCCGCTGAACGACTTACCTGGCCGCATCGCTCATCACGGTCCTGAGCGGCCGTCGTCGCCGGCGTGGCGATGCGGCTGGAAGAACGACGGATCATCTTCAACCTGTGACCCCCGGCGAGGATGGCTCCCGACATGGCGCGAATCGAGCTGAACGAGATCGGCCTGACGTTCCGGGTGCGCCGGCACGTCCGCATGAGCCTCAAGGAATTCCTGGTGGGGCAGATGTTCCGCCGCTCGCGCAACCCCATCCTGGAAGGTTCATGCCCTGTCGGGCGTCAACCTCCGGGTGGAGCGCGGCGACCGCGTCGGCGTGATCGGCCACAACGGCGCCGGCAAGAGCACGCTGCTGAAACTGCTGGCCGGCGTCTACCGGCCGACGCATGGTACGATGGTGGTGGAGGGCAAGATCAGCTCGCTGTTCGACTTGACCCTCGGCTTCGAGCCGGACGCCACCGGCTGGGAGAACATCGCCTACCGCAGTTATCTCCAGGGCGAGACGCCGCGGACGGTGAAGGACAAGCGCGACGCCATCGCGGAGTTCAGCGAGCTGGGCGATTTCCTGAACACGCCGGTGCGCTATTACTCGGCCGGCATGTTGGTGCGGCTGGCGTTCTCCATCGCCACGGCCATCGACCCGCGAGATGCTGCTGGTGGACGAGGTGCTGAGCGCCGGCGATCTGGCGTTTCAGGAAAAGGCGCAGCAGCGGATGCGCAACATGGTGAACCGGGCGCATCTGATGGTGATGGTGAGCCACGACCTCGATGGCGCTGCCGAAAATCTGCAACCGCGCGATCTGGATGGACCACGGCCGGATGATCGAGGAAGGGCCGATCGACGAGGTCATCGCCGCGTACAAGGCGACGGTGGCCCCGGGCCTGGCGGCGTGACGGGACCATTCACCAGCCCCGAGCGCGAGCGAGGGGTCGGCGGAAACCCCTCGCTCGACTCGGGGCTGGTAACTCTTTGTTTCGAGGCGGAACGCAGGTGTTGCACGCTCCGATTCGCTTTGCACCGTATCTGCGGCCGATGGTCTGGGGCGGCCGGCGGCTCGGCGAGGTGCTGGGCAAGACGCTGCCGACGGACGAGGCCTACGGCGAATCGTGGGAGATCAGCGACCACGCCTCGCACCACAGCACGGTCGTCGGAGGGCCGGCGGCCGGCCGGACGCTGCACGAACTGATGACGCAGGCGCCGGCCGACTTGTTCGGCGCCGCGGGGGCCGCGGGCCGGTCTTCCCGTGGCTGGTGAAGTTTCTGGACGCCCGCGACTGGCTGTCGGTGCAGGTCCATCCCGACGACGAATCGGTTCGGACGCTGTGGCCGGGCGAGGGCGGCAAGACGGAAGCCTGGTTCGTGCTGGACGCGGCGCCGACCGGCAAGGTGTACGCCGGGCTGCGTCGCGGGCGTGGACGAGGCCCGGCTGCGGGCCGCGCTGCGCGAAGGGACCGTGGCCGAGTGCCTGCACAGCTTCCGGCCGCGCCGCGGGGACTGCCTGTTCCTGCCGGCCGGCACCGTCCACGCGGTCGGCGGCGGCGTGCTGATGGCCGAGGTGCAGCAGACCAGCGACGCCACGTTCCGCCTGTACGACTGGGACCGCCGCGACGCTCAGGGCCGTTCGCGGACCTTGCATATCGAAGAAGCGCTGGCCTGCATCGACTGGAAGCGCCGGCCCCGTCCATCCGGTCCATGCGCAGGGCTACCCGTACGGCGCGGAACCCGTTCGGCAGCGGCTTGTCGCGTGTCGGTATTTCACGCTGGATTACGTCCGCGACGCCCGGCCGTTCTCGGTCGGCGGCGGACGGATGCAAGTGCTGATCGTCGTCCACGGCCGGGGGAGCCTGGATGGGGGCAGGCTGCGGACAGGGGACAGCTTGCTGCTGCCGGCCGCGTCGGCGCCGGTGGAGTGCCGGCCGGACGGGGCGCTGGGTCTGCTGCTGGCGGCCTGCCGTGAGCGCTAAGAAGCGGATTTCCTACCAGCCCCGAGCGCGAGCGAGGGGGTTCAGCCGACCCCTCGCTCGCGCTCGGGGCTGGTAGGAAAGGAATTAAAACGATTTCTAACCGTTCAGCGCCTGTCGGGCCTGTTCCACATCGCGCCGTAACTGTTCGACCAGATCATCCGCCCCCTTGAAGGGTCGCGTATCCCGCAATCGGCGGACGAAATCCACCGCCAACGGCCAGCCGTACAGGTCGCCGTGGAAGCCGATCAGGTGGACTTCGACCTTGCGGGCGTTCTCGCCGAACGTCGGATTCGGCCCAACGTTGGCCGCACCGGGCCACTTTTCCTCTCCGACATGCACCTGAACCGCGTAGACGCCGTCGCCGGGGGCGAGGTTCAACAACGGATCGAGGTTGGCGGTGGGAAAGCCGAGCGTTCGGCCGCGCCGTTGACCGACGGCCGTGATTCCATGCAATCGGTACGGCCTACCCAGAATCTTCGCGGCCTCTTCAACGTCTCCTCTCAGGAGGCAATGGCGGACGCGACTGCTGGACGCCGCGCCGCCGTCGAGGATCACCGGCGGCACGACCGTCAGTGGGATTCCGGCGGCCCGGCACAGGTCCGCCAGCGTGTCGATGGTTCCCTCGCGGTTGCGGCCGAAGCCGAAGGTTTTGCCCTCGACGAGGGTCTTGACCGCTAGCCGTTCTCGGAGGACCTGCGCGAAGAATTCCTTCGCCGTCAGGTGCAGCAGGTCGAGCGTGGTGCGCAGGATGAAGACGTGATCGGCGCCGGCTTCCTGCAAGAGGCGGATGCGATCGGCCGTTGGCGTCAGGGGAGGAACGGCGAGGTCCGGTCGGAGCAGGTCGCGCGGGTGCGGGTCGAAGGTGAGGGCGATGGCCGGGGCGCCTAGCTCCGCGGCCAGGGCGCGCGTCTCGGCGAGGAGCGCGGCGTGGCCGCGGTGAACGCCGTCGAAGTTGCCGACGGTCGCCGCGCCGCCCCGGCAGGCGGCGGGCGGCTGGTCGCGCCAATCGACGGTGAAACTGGCCATGCCCTAACCCGTTCCGATGAAGCCGATGCAGCCGTCCGGCGACGCGGCGCGCCGCCCTTGCTATGATAGCAATCGTTCGCGGGCCGGCCGGACGGTCGTTGCCCGGTTCATCACCGTCGCTTCGGCGGCGGCCGACGGATCGGGGAGAGGAAAGTCCGGGCTCCACAGGACACGGTGGTGCGGTAACACCCACCGTCCGAGTCGCCGCCGCGCAAGCGGCGGAGACGAAGGATAGGGAAAGTGCAACAGAAAGTATACCGCCGAATCTAATGCAGAAGTCAGAATGCAGAATGCAGAATCAAGAACTCGGTTTGTCTTTCATTCTGCATTCTGACTTCTGCATTAGATTCGGTAAGGGTGAAAAGGTGGGGGGGCTTCGGTCCCTTAATGTAAGAGCCCACCAGCAGCCGGGTGACCGGCTGGCTCGGCAAACCCCACCGGGAGCAAGGCCAAATATGGGGGCAGGGCTGGTCCGGCCCGTTACGACCCCTGGGTAGGCCGCTGGACCCGCCGGGCGACCGGCGGGCTAGAGAAATGACCGTCGCCGCACTTCGGTGCGGGACAGGACCCGGCTTACAGGCCGGCCCGCGAACGATTTCTCTCGTCAGCTGCGCGAGGCGCGGCTCCGACGCGCCTGCCTCGTTACCGGCGTGGGGGCCTTTCGAGGTCCGTTTTCGCGGACCTTACCGATTTTGCGGGCGGAGGACGCCGACTTCTTCCCTTCTTCGCCGCTTCCGAATCGGGATCGTAGCGGATCTCCGTCCACGTTTTGTATGATGGGGAAAAGAGTGGGTTGGGGCCGTTCGCGGCCTCACCACTTCCTCATCTGTCACGCCTCCGGGCTGGGAGTGCGTCCATGAGCCAGTCCCCCTCCGACCGACCCGAGGTTCCCCGCCGGCCGAGCGACGTCGCCAAATCCATTCGGCCGTCGCCCGGCCCGCGACCCGGGCCGCTACCCCGCTACAAACTCGTCCTCCACTACGACTCGGCCGCCGACCTGATGTTCGTCGTCCGCAGCGTGATGGAACTGACCCGCTTCCCCCGGGCCGAGGCGACCCACAAGATGTGGGAGGCCCACCACACCGGCCGCTCGGTCCTTTTCATCACTTACCGCGAGCGCGGCGAGCTGTACGTCGAACAGTTCGCCGACAAGGGGTTGACCGTCAGCATCGAACCGGCGTAGAAACAAATGATGAATGATGAATGATGAATTAAGAAGGTCTTTAATTCATCATTCATCATTTGCTTACACGTCCGTTTTGAGCAGGCACAGGAGCAAGCAGTCGATGGCCCGCAGGAGATAGTCCGGCTCGGCGTACAGCGGAACGCCGAGCGGCAGCGTCAGTGTATAGCCCAGGGCCGTGCGAATCAGCTCCCAGGCACCGACGCGCGGGTCCAGCGATCGGCGGAACACGCCCGTCTGCTGGCCCTCGGTGATGATACGCGCCAAAAACGCCTCGCTGTCGAGGTAGAACGACCGCAGCAGGGCGACGATCTCCTCGTCGTCGCTCTCGACCAGCGTGCGGTGCATGACGCGGAATTCGAGGGCGTGTTCGCGCGTGGCGCCGAGGTAGAGATCCATGACCGCGTGCAGCCGGGCGAGCGGCTCGGTGAGGCTCGCCGTCTCCTCGTTCCATCGGTGGAGCGTGGCGGCGCGGACCTCCTCCAGCACTTCCAGAAACAGGGCCTTTTTGCTGTCGAAGTGACGGTAGAGGACCGGCTCGGTGACGCCGGCCGCGGCGGCGATCTTCTCGGTGGTGGTTTCCCGGTAGCCGAGCTGAACGAACAGCTGCTTGGCGTGCGTGAGCAGCTGGCGCTTGCGTTCGGCCCGGGTCAGGCGCGGGGTCCGGGACGCCTCGTTCCGTCGGCGTTGCGGGGCGGTCATCGGCGTCCTCGGCGGCCCTCGGATCGTGAATCGCGGAAACGTTTCCTTACCAGCCCGAAGCGCCAGCGAGGGTTTCGGCAGAATCCCTTGCTGGCGCTTCGGGCTGGTAAGGTTTTGTCCGCTCGCCTTACCCACCGACCGCCGCCCGGATCACATCGCCGCGGCTGAGCGGCAACGGTCGGCCCAGGCCGTCGTGGATCTCGGCGTGCGGCGAGAAGCCCAGGCAGTGGAAGATCGTCGCGGTGAGGTCCTGCGGCTGGACGCGGCCGTCGCGCGGATGGCCGCCGATCGCATCGGAGGCGCCGTGGACCTGGCCACCGACCACGCCGCCGCCGGCCAGCGCGACCGAAAAGACGTGGCCCCAGTGGTCGCGGCCGCCGCCGGCGTTGATCTTCGGCGACCGGCCGAACTCGCCCATCCACACCACCAGCGTCTCGTCCAACAAGCCGCGGTCGTCGAGGTCTTCGAGCAACGCCGAATAAGCGAGGTCCATTTTCGGCATCAAGGCGGTCTTGCAGCGCTGGGCGTTATGGTTGTGCGTATCCCAGGCCGGACTGTCATTGGTGTCGTCGGCCGCTCGCGTCCAGTTGACCTGCACCAGCGCCACGCCGGATTCCACCAGCCGGCGGGCCAGCAGCAGGCTCTGGCCCCAGCGGTTGCGGCCGTATCGATCGCGCAGGGCCGGGACTTCTTTGTCGAGATCGAAGGCCGCCCGCGCCCGGCCGGCCCTCAGCAGGTCGAGCGCCTGCCGGCTGCGGGCGTCGAAGCGCTCGACGGCCGGCCCCGACTCGGCCGCGTCCAGGCCGCGGTTGACCTGTTCCAGCAGCGACAGCCGATCTTGCAGACGCAGGGGCGGCACGTCGGTCGGCGGCGCCAGGCCGGGGATGGCGAAATCCCGAGCATTCGGATCGCACAAGATGCTCCACGGGTCAGCCGATCGGCCGAGAAAGCCGGCGTCCTGTCCGGGCCAGACGATGCCGCCGGTGTTCCAGATGTGTTCGGGGAGGACGATCGAGGCCGGCAGACCGCCGTCGCCGGGCCGCAGCCGCTGAACGATGGCGGCGGTGCAGGGCCAGTCGTTCGGGGCGCCGGGCGTGCTGTTTTCGGCGTTGGTCGGCTGGTGCGGCACTCCGGTCAGCATCCAGTAGCCGCTCGACGAGTGGGCGTTGTCGTCGGTGGCCATGCCGCGGAGAATGCAGATCTTATCCATCAGCCGTGCGGTGCGCGGCATCAGCTCGCCGACCTGTATGCCGGGCACATTGGTCGCCGTCGGCTTGAACTCGCCGCGAATCTCCGCCGGGGCGTTGGGCTTGGGATCCCAGGTCTCGTGCTGCGGCGGTCCACCGAGATGGAAGAGGACGATGCAGGATTTCGCCCGGCCCGTCGTGGCAGCCGCCCGCGCGCTCAACAGCGCCGGCAACGACAGGCCGAAGGCGCTCAGGCCGCCGACGCGCAACCACTCGCGGCGGGTCAAGCCGTCGCACAACCGCGGACCTTTGCCCAGGATGCTCCACACGGCATGTCCCCCCTGCACGGCGACGAACCGCCGCCGTATCCGGCAGTATACCGCGCGCCCGCGGTATTCCCAGCGTGTTTTCTGCAAGGCTTCTGGGCAGGCCGGCTTGGCACCCGCTGGACGCCCGGTCGTGCCATTTCGAGCGGTTACTGCGGCCATCACACCACTGTCTATTCGGGCCGCGACTTGCCCTTGGCGTTGGCCGTCGGAGAGGCGAGTTTGTGTAAGGCAAGACATACCCTGTATCGGATGATTTGTACCCGGTTCCCAGACCTCTGCGCCATCTCCTCCACGCTGACGGCGACACCTTGGGGCAAGAGGCCCAGGTAACCCTTGAGGGCGTAGGATTGAGGCGGGGAGAGGCCGAGCCGTTCCCAAACTTGCTCGCGCTTCGTACGCCTCAGCGTGTCTCGGCGAAGCTGTGCCAGCGCCTGTTCGGTGTCTATCGGGGATCTCAATGGGATGCCTCCTCCCATCCCGCACCATTTCCCCTCCAGTCGATACGTTACGGGTATCCAGTGCATCGCCCCATTCTCTCGCGTCCGCATATCGCCGAAAACGGCCTCCAGTTTTGTCACTTCCCGCACTGCGGCGGCCCGAGGATCGTTGCGATCTTCCAGCCACTTGGCCAAGGTGAGGATGGCGGCGTCTTCGCCGCATTCCACAGCACGCAAGAGCGCGACGAGCGTGGGGTCGGGAACCTTTGGTGTTTCCTCTAGCGGGGCTGAGGTGTACTCCCGTGGAGCGACGCACCCGCTTTCCCAATGGGCCTGGAAAGCCGCCGCACCGCTTTCCAGCTTGGCGGCCATGTCCGGTGTCAAGTCGCCAGGTTCTCTGTTCTGGATGAATGAATTGCAGGACCGACATAGGCGAACGGCGTTGCCTGGTCGCAGTCCGTGCCCGTGTGTGACCGGTCGGACGTGCTGGTTGGTCAGGTCGTCGGATGTCCCGCAGAGCAGACATCTCGGTTGAAAGGTGCGAAGCGCGCGGTCCATCGCGGCCGTCCAGCCACGGTCCAGGTTGCTTCGCATCCTTTTTGAACTTGCCTTCCGTGAACGTCCCCGCGCCGCGTCCGGAGCCGGGGTCATGGCGACTGCCGGGCCTTCGGGGATGGAAAGAACAGTCTGGCATTGCGGGCATTTCACATTGCGGGCATTTCGCATTGCGCCCGCCAGCGTGTCGGACACCCTGATGGTGCGGCCGCAGCCTGTGCAGGAAAAAGTGATGACCATGAATCCAGTCCCGAGCGACGGCAAAGGAAGCTTCCCGGGCCTCTGCCCGGATCGGTCAGGGCATGTCCGTCGCGGTCAGGCCCGTCTGCTAGAGAGAAGAGGACATCGTAAGTTACTTCATCCACGATACCCTCTTTTCTTCCTCCCTTTTCATTCCTGCTTCTTGTACCGCTCCCACGACACATGAAACCCGATTCCTTTGTCCTGCCGCTCCTCAGGGGCTCATGTGTTGCCACACATTGGCAATGAAGCCGAAAACCTCCTTCGGGAACTGCCGAGAAAGCCCTTGTAAAGTAAGCTGGGCCGTTCGCAGGGTTTCCACGGCTGCTTGAAGGACGCTATCGCCTCGACAGATGCTTTCGATTAGTTGCAGGTCGCCTGACATGGCCGATTCAAGGAACAGGCGCTCGACCGCAGAGAAAGCGATGAAGTCGGCGAACTCGGCTTCTGACATCTGCTGCTGAACAGCTTGTTCGACGACCGGCTTCAATGCCATTAGGCGCTCGTAGTGTTCCTGACTGATTTCGATCATCGGCATGAGTATGACCTTTCTCACAGTCGGATCAGCCGGTTTGGATGCAGGTGTCTTCATGGCTCACCGCCCTTCTTCCGTCCGCTTTCTCCACCGCATCATACTTCAGCAGCGAGGCCAAATGCCAGCATCGCAGGGGAGCAGCTTGACGGTGATAGCGGCGGGATGCGCCGGCGTCCTTGCAGTTCGGCTTGTTGTTACGCCTTGCGGAAGAACACCTTGTCATATTTGAACTCGTAACCGGGGTAGCTCTTCTGCCATTCGGCGACACAGTCCAGCAGGACTTCGTAGGCCGTCTGGTTCTTCTCCGCCTTTTTGCCGAGGGATTTCATCCGAAGCACCCAGTACGCCATCCGCAGCATGCTCTGCTGCGGTTTCGGCCAGTCGGGTATCCGAGACAACTCCGACAGTACCTTGTTCCTCATCTCCGCCAGTTTTGTATTCATGGCCCTCCTCCCGCGTTGAGTATCTATCCGGTACATAGATACCCTATGAGGGATGCCGGCATCCGTCAACTGTCTTCGGGCAAGGAATAGGCGCAGGTTCACTCTCGCCTGGCCTTCGCGCTTCGCTCCGCCGCGGTCTCCCGAACCGCCGCCTCAAATCCTTTTTCTTCCATGATGCCGAAACCGACCAGAGTCTTCCGCACCGACGCGAGGGTCATGGGATCAGCGCGTTCCGAGGCGCGGTGCGCCCGAAAAGCCTGGACGGTGCCTGCGGCACGATGTTTGTAGACCACGTAGGGGCCAGCCGCCGGCGTTCGGTCGAAGCCGCATTTCTCAAGGAGGCGTCGTAGATCGCCGAAAGTGATTTTTTCAGCCATGATGTGTCATCCTTCCAGCTGGAGCAGGATGCGGTCCCGGAAGGCGGCGAAGCGCCGCAGGCGTCCGGCGTCAAGAGGTTCGTCCGCGGTACATGCACGGTCATCTTTGCGCCAAGGTTTCTATTCCTGCCCAAAATCACTCCATTTCAGCGCCCCAAACAGATTGGAGAAGTCGTCGCTCCACGACGCCGTCCCGTCGCGGGGCGGCACCGTCCGCCAGCCATCGCCGGCCAGCACCTTGGCCAGCGCGGCCCGGTCCCGCGCCACGACGATCCATTGCGACGGCGACTTGCCGGAGTCCTTCGGCGCGTCGCGGTCGTCCTGCACGTAGCAGACGAGCGGCCCCGAGTCGCGGGCCAGATCGGCCAGCACCGTTTGCAGATCCAGATAGCGGTTGGAAATGTTGAAGGCCAAAATGCCGTCTTCGTCCAAGTGGTCGAGGTACACCTTCATCGCCTCGCGCGTCAGCAGGTGGACCGGGATGGCGTCCGAGCCGAAGGCGTCGATGACGAGCAGACCGAACCGCCGTTTCGAGCGCTCCAGCGACAGTCGGGCGTCGCCCAGCACGACGGACTTCCGGGCGGGGCAGTCCGGGTAAAACGTGAACAGCTTCGAGTCGCAGGCGATGTACCGGACGGCGGGGTCGATCTCGTAAAAGGTCCACTCCTCGCCAGGCCGGGCGTAGCAGCAGAGACTTCCGGCGCCGAGGCCGACGACGCCGACGCGCCCCAGCCGTGGATCGCGCTTTTCGGGATCGGTATAGTCCAGTGCAGCAAACGCCTGGCCGATCGGCCCGCTGCGGTGGTAATAGGTGAGCGGTTCTTGCTCCTCGCCGGGCAGCAGGCTCTGCCGGCCGTGGACGGTATCGCCGTGGATCAGCTGGCGGAAATGGCCCGTCGGGTCCACGGTGACGCGGTGGACGGCGAAGAAGCTGCGCAGTCGCAATTCCACTTTGCCGTACTCGCCGTGATAGAAGCTCCCCGCCAGCAGCAGCGCCGCCACGCCCAGGCCGAATCGCAGCGGCCGAAACAGGAACAGGTAGCAGACCAGCAGCGGCGCCGCGAACATCAGGGCGATGCTCACCGGCCCCGGCTCCACGCCCACGGCCTGCACGCCGAACACCAGCGCCGACGTGCCGATCAGGAGCGCCGCCGGCAAGGCTCCGTCAAGCAGACGGGCGTTGGGCCGGGGCGCCTTGTCGTCCGTCACAGGCGCCGGCCTCAACAGGCACGCCAGCACCAGCACGATCGGATATTCCCACACGCCCGGAAACAGCAACGGCGCCACGAGGGCGTTGAACATGCCGCCGAGGACGCCGCCGACCGACAACCACAAATAGAACTCGGTCAGCCGTTCGGCCGGCGGCCGGTCGCGGGCCAACTCGCCGTGACAGACAAGGCCGATCCAGAATAGGGCCATGAGGTGAACGATTATATGGAGCAGGGCCGGCAGCTCCGTCCCCTGCGACAGGAGCGTCAGCACGACCGGCAGCACCACGAGCGGCATCCAGCGCGTGAGGGTTTGTTGAGAGAACGGCGGTCGGCGCACGAAGGCCAGCACGAAGGTGAGCAGGTACAGCGTCAGCGGCGCCACCCACAGCAGCGGCACGGCGGCCACGTCGGTGCTGAGGTAGGCGGTGACGCTGAGCATGAGGCTCGACGGCGCGAACGCCAGCAGCACCCAGCGGAGGCGGCGGAAGCGCGTAATGGGAAGAGCGGCTTCCTTCTCCCCTCTCCCCCGCTTCGGGGGAGAGGGGCCGGGGGTGAGGGGGTTAGCCTTTGCCGGAGAGGTCTCACCCCTCACCCCCGACCCCTCTCCCCGGAGTACCGGGGAGAGGGGAGAATAACGTGGCGCCCGCCACAGACACACCGCGCACGCCGTGGTGAGTCCGATCAGGAGGACGTATCCCGCCGCCCACAGCCAGCCCTGGTGCGCCAGCGCCAGCGTCGGTTCCAGCAGAAACGGATACGCCATCAGTCCCAGGATGCTGCCGAGGTTGCTGGCGCCGTACAGGAAGTACGGGTCGCGTCCGGCGGGGACCGCCGTGTGCGCGAACCAGCGTTGCAGCAGCGGGCTGGTGGTCGAGACGACGGCGAACGGCAATCCCGCCGCCGCCAGCAGCAGGACGATCAGCCACAAGATGGGGTGGAAATCATCCGGTTGCGGCCACCAGCCCGGCAGATGCAGCGGCAGGAGCAGCAGCGGAACCAGGCCCAGCGCCGCCGTGAGCAGCAGCAGGTGGATCACGGCATGACGGCGGACGCCGAGCCAGGCGGGGGCGGCGTGGGCGTAGGCGTAGCCGGCCAGGAGCGCCGCCTGGAAGAACACCATACAGGTGTTCCACACGGCCGGCGCCCCGCCCAAGAGCGGCAGCACCATGCGCGCCAGCAAGGGCTGCACCAGGAACAGCAGAGCGGCGCCGACGAACAGCGTGGCGGCAAACAGCAGTCGCATCAGACCGTCGCCTCACGGCCCTCCCGCGCCGACCGCGCCAGAGCGTCCAGCACGCGCAGCGTCCGCACCGCCTCGTCCGGGTCCGGCCGCAGCGGTTCGCCGAACAGCGCCGCCCGGCTGAAATCGTCGATCATGCGCACGATCTGGTCCTCTCCCTCGACGGCGATCTCCTCCTCCGGCCGGCCCTCGCGCCGCACCGTGAACGTCGCCCGCGGTCCTGGCAGCCACAGATCCGGAACATGCACGACGCCCTCCGAGCCGGTGATTTCCATCCAACCCCGCATCGGCATCGTGAAGCCGCAGTCGAAGGCGCCGACGCGGCCGTCCGACAGCCATACCAGACCGCTCATCTCCACATCCACGCCATGCACGAAGCGGGCCGACGCATAGGCCCGCACCGGCTCGGCGCCGAACGCCCAGCGGATGCCGTAGACGGGATAGCAGCCCACGTCGAGCAGACTGCCGCCGGCCAGGTCGGAGCGCAGACGGATGTTGTCCGGGTCGAGCGGCCGCAGCGGATAGGTGAACGCCGTCGTCACGCGCTCCACCTTGCCGACGCCGCCGTCGTCGAGGAACTTCCGCAGCCGGGCGGTGCGCGGATGGTGCGGCCACATGAAGCCGTCCATGAGCAGCACCTTGCGGGCGGCGCAGAAGGCGATCAGCTCGCGGGCCTCCGCCGCCGTCGGCGTCAGCGGCTTCTCGCACAAGACGTGCTTGCCGCGCTCCGCCGCCCGCCGCGTCCATTCCGCGTGCAGCGTGTTGGGCAGCGGAATGTAGACCGCGTCGATGTCGTGGTCGTCGAGCAACGCCTCATAGTTGCCGTAAGCGGTCGGAATGGACGCCGACCGGGCGGCGGCCTGGGCCTTCGCTTCCGACCGACTGGCGACGGCCCGCAGCTCCGCATGGGCCGTCCGCTCAAAGGCCGGCAGCACACGGTCGTTGATTTTGGCGACGCCGAGGACGCCCCAGCGCAGTTTCGTCGTGGTCGTCGGCATGAGCGGTTTGGTCCCCCGCGGCCGCAATCGGAGGAGCGAGGCCGCGTTGCTCACTGTACAATACGCATGGCGCGTTGACCATTGGCGGCGCCGTTGAGGAACGACGCATGTGTCTCCTGGTTCTCTTTTTCCGAGTCGTGGAGGACGCCCCCGTGGTGGCCGGCGCCAACCGCGAGGAAGCGTACCGGCGCGGCGGCGAACCGCCTCGGCTGCACGCGGGCGCCTGCCGCTGGGTCGGCGGCGTCGATCCCACGGCCGGCGGGACCTGGCTAGGAGTCAACGAGCATGGCGTCGTGGCGGCCGTCACGAACCGCCGCAAGGAGCCACGCCGAGCCGGCCGCGCAGCCGCGGTTTGCTCGTCCGCGACCTGCTCGGCTGTTCGACCGCGGCGGCCGCGGCGGAGCAGGCGATGCGCGAGCTGGGCGCCAACCGCTATGACGGATGCAACATCGTGTGCGCCGACGGTCGCGACGCCGTCGTGATCCACGGCGGCGACTGGTTGCGCGTCCGGCCGCTGCCTCCGGGACTGCACGTGCTGACCAACGGCGACGTTCACGACGAGCGCGACGCCCGGCGGACGTTCGTGGCTGGCTTGCTCGGCCAGGAGGGCCACCGCTACCGCACGTCGGCCGATTGCGTCGCGGTGCTGAAGGATCTGTGCGGGCGACATGAACCGGGCGAACCGCCCGTCTGCCTGCGCGGCGAGGAGCGCGGCACGACTTCCAGTAGCATCCTCGCCTTGCGGCCCTCCCTGGCCGACAGCGTTTATCTACACGCCCAGGGGGTGCCGGATCGAACGCCGTATGAGGACTATTCGGAGCTGCTTCGTCAGATGGCAGATGAGCGGCGCGGCGTCAGCCCGCCGGTGTAGATTTACCGCGCGCTGACGCCGCGCCGCTCGTTTGTACCGGCGGGCTGACGCCGCGCCGCTCGTCCGGATAGGCAAGGAGACCGCCGCGATGTTCCCCCCAGGACCGAAAGGCACGCTCTTCGGCGGCAACCTGGCCGAGCTGCGCCGCGACCCGCTGGCGCTCTACACCCGCAGCGCCCGCGATTTCGGCGACGTGTCCGGCCTCCGCTTCGGCCTGCGCCGCGTTGTCCTCATCAACCACCCCGACCTCATCGAATCGGTCCTGGTGACGAATGCTCGCAACTGGGTCAAGCACTACGCCCTCAAGATGAACCGTCTGCTGTTCGGCGACGGCCTGCTCACCAGCGACGGCGACGCCTGGCTCCGCCAGCGCCGGCTCCTTCAGCCGCTCTTCCACCGCGACCGCCTGGCCGGGTATGGCCACGTCATGGTCGAGCTGACCGACGGCCTGGCCGATTCCTGGCGCGACGGCGAAACGCGCGATCTCCTCGCCGACATGACCCGCCTGACGCTGGAGATCATCGCTCGCGTGCTATTCGGATCGGGTTTGACGGAAAAGGCCCACGAGATCGACGCCGTGCTAGGCGCCGTCGGCCGCTCCTTCAACCGCCGCGTGGCCAGCATGTTTATCCTGCCGGAAAGCGTGCCGACGCCGGCCAATCTCCACATGAGGCGGGCCGTCCGCCGGCTGGACGAGATCCTCTACGAACTCATCGAACAGCGGCGAAAAGCCGGCGGCCGCGACGATCTGCTGTCCGTTCTCATGCAGGCCCGCCATGAGGACGGCAGCCGCATGACCGACCGCCAGATCCGCGACGAGGCCATGACGCTGTTCCTGGCCGGTCACGACACCACCGCCCTGACGCTGTCGTGGTGCTGGTATCTGCTGGCCCAGAACCCGCTGGTCTACGACGCCCTCCAGGCGGAGCTGGCCTCGGTGCTGGGCGGCCGACCGCCGACTCCCGCCGACCTGCCGCGGCTGCCGTTCACCGAGCGCGTGGTGCTGGAAACGATGCGGCTCTACCCCGCCGCCTACATGATGGGCCGCCAGGCCGTCGCCGCTTCGGAGCTGGGCGGCTATCGGCTGCCGGCCGGCGCCACCGTGCTGATGGCCCAGTGGATCATGCACCGCGACCCGCGCTGGTTCGACGAACCTGAGCGGTTTCACCCCGACCGCTGGGCCGACGGCCTGGCGAAGCGTCTGCCGAAGTTCGCCTACTTCCCCTTCGGCGGCGGCGGCCGGCTCTGCATCGGCAATTCCTTCGCGATGATGGAGGCGTGCCTCGTCGTGGCGACGCTGGCCAGCCGCTGCCGCTTCGCGCTCGTTCCCGGACAGGCGATCCGCCCCGCGCCGGCCATCACGCTGAAGCCGGCCCCCGGAGTCCAGGCCGTCGTCCGCCTCATCGCCCAGCGGGGGGCCGCGTGACCCGCTATCCTCACCGCATCCGCTTGCGCGGCCCCTGGGAGTGCGAACCGCTGTTCGATTCCTCCGGGCGCTTGCACGACCCGGCTCCCTTGCGCATGACGCTGCCGTGCCGCTGGGCCGACGGCGGCTTGCCGGACTTCACCGGCCGCGTCCGCTTTCGCCGCCGCTTCGGCTATCCCGGCCAGATCGACGATTACGAGCGCGTCTGGCTCATCTGCGAGGGCGTTTCCGACCGGGCGACCGTCCGTCTCAACGGCGTCGATCTCGGCGATCTCCGCGGCGAAGGGCCGTTTGAGTTCGACGCGACGCGGTTGCTGCAATCGCGGAACGAGCTGGTCCTGGACGTGGACGGCACGGCGGAGCGCGGCGGCGTGTGGGGCGAGACGGCCCTGGAGGTGCGTTGCACGGCGTTCCTGCACGGCGTGCGCGTCTGGATTGAGGGGGTAGGGGCCGGGTCACCCCGCCCCTACTGCACGCAGCGGGCCTGGTCGTCGGCGCGGCGCCGCGACCGCTGGATTTGTACGTCCTGATCGACCGCTCGACAGTCGCCTACACGACGGTCGCGGCCGCGCCGGCAGGGGTGCCGTTCCATATCATCGCGGAGAAGCCGCCGCCGTCCCGCGAGCAACCCGCGACGGCGCAGGTCGATCTGGTGAACGGCGCGGTGGTTTGGTACACCATAATCCAAGAATTGCCAACGGTATCGGAGCGGTCCCGGAGGACCGCTAAGAGGTTTTCATGGATATACAAAGTCTTAAGGTGTTCATCTCCGAGCAGGATCTTCAGAGCTTGGCGAAGAAGTTCCAGCCGAAGGACGCGCCGGTCAAGAACCTGACCGTGCGGGCGACGCCGGAAGGCGTGCAGGTGTCGGGCGAGGCGCAAACGCCGATGATGCCGTTGTCGTTCGAGTCGCTGTGGCAGCCAGGCGTGACGAAGGAAGGGCGCGTGGCGGTGCAGCTGGTCGAGCTGAAGGCGGCCGGCATTCCGGCCACGCTGTTCCGGTCGCTGGTGCTTAGCCTCCTCAAGGACGCCGTCAAGGAGCCGTTCGTCGAGGCGACCGAAGAGGCAATCATCGTGGACGTACAGGAGTTTGTAAGGCGCGAGAACCTGCCAGTGACGTTGCGGTTCGAGATGCGGGCGATCCGCTGCATCGAGGGCGGCGTCGTCGTGGAGGCGGGTTTGCCCACGCTGCCGGCGCCGACGGCTGTTCCTGTTTGATCTCTTCTTGAATCGCCTTCCTCGATTTCCGCTGAGCAGCACAGGAGAGGATCCCTTCGTTGGCGATGCGACGCTTGCCCGGCAGCATGGGCTTGTGGTACGATCCGCTTTGGAGTTCATCGAGACATAAGCTTGGGGGGTGAGCAAGTGCCGCCCGACCATTTCGACCAGACGTTGAACGCCTTCAAGAACCGCAAGCCGTTCAAGCCGTTCACGGTGGCCCTGGTGGACGGGGACCGTTTCGAGGTGGACCACGCCGGCGCCCTGGTGGTGCGGGACGGGGTGGCCATTTACGTCGCCCCCGGCGGCGTCCCGATCATCTTTGATCACGAGGGGGTCAGCCAGTTCATCGGCGATCTGAAGGACGAGACCAATCCGTCGTGACGGATGCGAGGCGCGAAACGGGAGTTTCGCGGACGGAGTTCTCAAACGGGAGCTTGGGAACGAGGGGAAAAGGAGTCGCGCACGATGAAAGAGCAACGATTTCCGGCCGGCTGGGATGAGCAGCGCGTGAAGCGGCTGCTTGGCGAATTGGACGCGCGGACGGATGAGGAGTGGATTGCCGCGGACGAGGCGGCGACCTCCGAGGGGGCCGACCAAACCGTCATCACCGTACCGGCGGCCCTCTTGCCGGCGATTCGACGGTTGCTCGCTTCGCACAAGACGGCTGATCCGGGTTTGGGCAAGGCTTGAGATAAATGGAGTTATAGCATATTACATACTTAAATATGAGAACTCCAGGTTCTCCCGCGAGTCCTTTAGCGGCGGAGGGGAACGCTTATGCAGCGGTTGTGCGAAATCCATGACAAACTGCTTCAAGCCATCGGCACAGCACATGGTCGGCTTGGCGAGCGAAAGCTTACGACTTTCTTCCCCATGCAAGGTTCGGCCGCAACCGGCGAGTTGATGGTCGTGGGCAGAGCCGTCAACGGCTGGGGAAATGCGTGGGCCGCCACGAAGGCGCTCACGGAGGATGGCCGTGCAGACATCATTCGAGACGTTTTCGAGCGGACCACGACGCCGGGCATGAGGTGGGTGACAGACCTCTGGGGTACCAACCGTACAGTAATAACGGCGCACCCACAGGGAGATCGCCGGAAGAGACCGTACAGCACCAAGACTTCGGCGTTCTGGAGGGTAGTCCGCGGCGTCTCGGAGTCGGTCATCGGCGTTTCCGAGGACTGGCCAAGCAAGCTGATGTGGTCCAATTTGTACAAGGTCGCGCCCTTTAGCGGCGGGAATCCTTGGACGGCCCTCGTCCGCACCGAGCGTGATGCGTGCAAGTGTCATCTGGCCGAAGAGGTATCGCTCTGGAGCCCCAAGCGGATTCTGTTCCTCACAGGCTGGCGGTGGGCGGAGCCGTTCCTTTCAAGCCTGGGAACGCTGGTCGGGCGCAGCGGATTGGACTCGTCGAGTGGTCGGGCAGGATTGAGCGGGCAACAGGAACTTCCCCCGAAGTCGTTGTTAGCGTCCACCCGCAGGGCCGGAAGACGGCTGCGGTGGTGGAAGCTATCACGCGCTGTTTCGCATGACATCCTTGCAGACGGCACCAGCCAAGAGAGAGCATCATGGGTCACCAGTCCTTCAACGCCCCCGCTGACGCCGGATGGTTCATGCCCGCGGAGTGGTGGCCGCACGCCCGCTGCTGGATGGCGTGGCCCCACCGGGAAAGCCTCTGGCGCGAGTTGCTCGAACCGGCGAGGAAGGACGTGGCCGCCGTGGCCCAGGCGATTGCCGAATTTGAGCCGGTGTCCATGATCGCCTCCCCCGCCTCGGCCAAGGAAGCGGCGCAGGCGTGTGGCAGCAACATCGAGGTCATCGCTATTCCCATCGACGACTGCTGGACACGGGACACCGGCCCGACGTTCCTCGTCAACGACAAGGGCGAGTGCGCGGCAACCGCCTGGGGCTACAACGGCTGGGGCGAGAAGTACAAGCCGTACACCGAGGATGCACTACTGTCCCGACGGCTTCTCGGAGAATTGAAACTGCTGGCGTTCGCGGGGCCGTTGGTCATCGAGGGCGGCAACCTATGCTCTGATGGGGAGGGAACCCTGCTGACCTCCGTGTCAGCGGTCCTGAACCGGAATCGCAACCCTGGTTTGCAACGTGAAGAGGCAGAGAGGCGTTTGCGTGCTTACCTGGGTGCCGAGAAGGTCATTTGGCTTTCCGGCAATAAGAAGGCGGATACGGTGACGGACGGCCACATTGACGGCATCGCCTGCTTCTGCCGGCCCGGTGTCGCCATCGCGGAGGTGACGGAGGACAAGAGGAGCCCTGAGTGCGAAGCCTTGGAGGAGTGCCAGCGCGAACTCGCCGCGGACAAGGATGCGCGGGAACGAACGATCAAGGTCGTGCCGCTGACGCGCCCGCGTCGGCTCCCGCGGCGCAGCAAGGACTTCTGCTCCTCCTACCTCAACTTCTACATCGCCAACGGGGCCATTATCATGCCGAAGTTCGGTGACGACAAGGCAGACGAGGCGGCTCGCCAGGTCGTGGCAGAAGCCTTTCCAGGCCGCCGGGTGGTGCAGCTGCGTATCGACTCCCTCGCGGGGGGTGGAGGCGGAATCCACTGCATTACCCAGCATCAACCGTCGGGCCAGAAGCCAGCGCAACTGCCGTGACGCTCTATCCGTTCTTGAAGGAGCGCTGATGCCCAACCCATTCCCCGGCATGGACCCCTACCTCGAAGGCGACTTGTGGACCACCGTTCACACCGACCTGTGCGCCGAGATCGCGCGTCAGCTCGCGCC
Organism: uncultured Planctomycetaceae bacterium; assembly: GCA_963771935.1. Classification (GTDB taxonomy): domain Bacteria; phylum Planctomycetota; class Planctomycetia; order Gemmatales; family Gemmataceae; genus UBA4732. The sequence continues at coordinate 170,332 of CAVYVK010000005.1, forward strand.
CAAGCTGCGGCCGAAATACGTCGCCCTCAGCACGCGGCGCGTCGTCCTCGCCCCGCCCGACGAGAATGGGGCATTGGCCGAGCATCGCTTTCCGGACGTAGGCGTCCTGACGTCGCACGCTCCCGGCCCCTCGCCCGGAGCGGCCATTGCCAACGCGCCGCTCGTCCTGCCGGCGAGCCTCCCCGAACCGATTCCGCATGTCAGCGTCGAGATCCGCGACGTGGCCGAACGTCGGCTGGTGACCTGCATCGAAGTCTTGTCGCCCACCAACAAGCGCGGGCCGGGCCGGGAGGAATACGCCGCCAAGCGCTTCCAGATCCTTTCCGGCGCCGCCCATCTCGTGGAGATCGACCTCCTGCGCGTCGGCACGCGCTTCCCGACGGCGGAACCGCTGCCTGCCGTTCCGTACTTCGTCTTCATCAGCCAAGCTGGGCGGCGCCACGAGGTGCAGGTGTGGCCGATCGCACTGGACCAGCCGTTGCCCGTCTTCCCGATCCCTTTGCTGCCGGGCGATCCGCCCGTGCCGCTCGATCTGCAACAGGCCCTTCCGCGTGGTGTACGACATCATCGGTTACGACGAGTTGCTCGATTACAACCAGGCGCCGCCCGGCCCGCTCCCGGCCGCTGAGACGGCCTGGGTGGCGGAGCAGCTGCAACGCGCTGGGCGTCGCAAACCTTAAGGGAGCGCCTCATGCCATCACCGTTCCCAGGCATGGACCCGTTCCTTGAGACGAATCCCATCTTCCAAGAGTTGCACACGCAGATGCTGGCGGAGATGCAGGCGCTGCTACAGCCGCAACTTCGGCCGAAGTACGTCGCCCGCCTAGAGCGTCATCTCTCCGAGGGCGGCGTCTGGGATGTACCCCAAGGCGCAATCTCCTTGGAGCGGAAGGAGCCGGACATTACGATTGTCCGCCGCGCCGGAGCGCACCCGCATGAGGGTTCCGTTGCCGTGCTGGCAAAGCCGGCCGCCAGCGCCGCGGAAGAGCTGGACGCCGACGAGTTGGACCTGCGCAAGCAACGCCGCATCGTCATTTACGTCCAGGACCGTCCGCGTCTGGCCGTCACCGGAATCGAACTGCTCAGTCCGGGCAACAAGCAACCGGGCGCCGTCGCCCAGGAGCGCTACCTGGAGAAACGCGCATCGGCGCTGCACGGCGGCTTGCACTGGGTCGAGATCGACCTGTTGCGCTGCGGTGTGCGGCCGCGGATTCCCGTCCCGCTTCCCCGGTCGGCGGACTATCTCAGCTATGTGGCCCAGGCGACGCCGACGGGATGGAACCATCTCGTGTACGCCTGGTCGTTGCGCGATCCTCTGCCGTTGTTGCCGATCCCACTGCTCGGCGCGGACCAGCGCAGCTCGATCTCGGCCGCTGTTTTACCGTGGCTTACGATCGAATCGCCGCGGACGACGAGGTGAACTACGACGCGGCTCCGCCTTCGCCGCCGCTTCGCAAGAGCGACGCCTCATGGATGGGCCGGCTGCTGCGCGAGCACGGCCTTCGCAAGAAAAAGCCTCGCGGGGGGCGGAGAACCTAGGCGCCGATGGTCGTCGCCGTGTTCAACCCCTACACTGACAGCGGCCCGTCTCTTCCCTGGGGCCTGAGCCTATGAAGAAATCCGAAAGCCCGCTGTTCTTTCTGCTCGCCTTGTGGGTGCTTTGCATCGTCCTGGTGGCCGTCATCTGGTGGGCGTTGGCGGCCTTCGTGGCCCGCAACCGCTGAGGAAACGAGGCGAGCGGATCAGGCCTCTTCCCTGTTCCGCTCGCCTCGTTGTTCCGGCCCCGATGTTTCCCGTCCAAGTTATTTCTGGTCGTTGACCGGCGTGCCGACCGCGCTCATGTCCCACGCCACCACAGGCGACGGAACGGTCGCCGCCGCCCGGTCGCCGTCGCCCTTCGTCAGGTCCAGCTTCGCCGTCGTCGCTTCGCCGCCGCGGAGCAGCGACACTTCGACCCGATCGCCGGCGCAGCAGTCCCAGAAGGCCCGCTCCACATCGAAGCGGTTCTTCACCCTGCGGCCCTCGATTTTCCGCAGCACGTCGCCCTTCTTCAATCCGGCCGCCGCCGCGGGGCTTTTGGCCGCCACCTCATCCACGACCACCTGAACGCGGTCGTCGCCGTCCTCGGCCGTCACCACCTCGTGGCAGGTCAGGCCGTGGCGGACGTGGGCGATCTTGCCGGCGCTGAGATGGTCGGAAAGCACCTGCTGCACCATGTCGGCGTTGAGCGCGAAGGCGATGCCCTGGGCGTCCTGGCGCACCGCGGAGTTGATGCCGATCAATTCTCCGTTGATGTTCAGCAGCGGGCCGCCGGAGTTGCCCGGATTGATGCTGGCCGTCGTCTGGATGCAGCCCGCCAGCACGTCGCCGCTCGGCATCGACACCTCGCGGTTGAGGGCGCTGACGATGCCTGTCGAGACGGTGTTCGTGTAGCCGTAGGGATGGCCGATGGCGACCACCTCTTCGCCGACCATCAGATCGCTGGCCGGCGCGAAAGTCAGTTCTTGATACTTTCCGGAGGGCAATTTCACCACGGCGATGTCGTGGGCCGGGTCCTCGAACAGCACCTCGCCGCCGACCTCCGAGCCGTTCGACAGGATGACCTTCAGGCCGCTGCCGCCGGCGACCACGTGGCGGTTGGTGAGGACGTAGCCGCGGGCGTCCACGACGACGCCGGTGCCGGTGACTTCATTGGAGTGATAGGTTCCGTGCTTCTCGACCTTGATGGTGACGATGCTGTTGGCGGCCTTCTTGAAGGCCGTGACGACGGGATTTTCGCGGCTGTGATCGGCCCTCGCCTCCGTCCCGGCCCCGGCCAGCAACGACGCCGCGAACACGGCCGCGGCCGTGCAGCTCAACGGGATGCGCATTCGACTCATCCTTTCGGCGGCCTGGCGACCTCCCGGGCGGGAGGCCCATGGCTTTCCGTCCCCGCCTCACGACGGGTTTGGCTTTTTCGGGTTGATGAACGCCCCGACGGGTGGGCAGAAGGGTTGTCGGGTTCAAAAGAACCGTAGCACGAAAACAACGTTAATGCGGGTCGTGCGGATTATTTTCGGCGAAGGGATTTCGCGGATAATTCGTTTAAACAAGGAACGGGTTTTTGGGCGCCTTTCACCGCGCCCCCGACTTGCCTAAGATGCCGCTGACGCCTTTTCACAAGGAGCGATTCATGCGCATCTGGGCAAGTCTAACGGCCGTGCTGGCGCTGGCCAGCGCCGCCGGCGCCGCCGAACCCAACGGCGCGGACGAGGCGCGTCTCCTGCGTTTCCCCGCGATCCACGGCGACCAAATCGTCTTCACCTACGCCGGCGACCTCTACACGGTCCCGGCGACCGGCGGCACGGCCCGCCGTCTCACCAGCGACGTCGGCTTCGAGATGTTCGCCCGCTTCTCGCCGGACGGCAAGCAGATCGCCTTCACCGGCCAGTACGACGGCAACACCGAGGTCTACGTCATGCCGGCCGAAGGCGGAACGCCGCGCCGCCTCACCTACACCGCCACCCTCCACCGCGACGACGTGTCCGACCGCATGGGGCCGAACAACATCGTCATGGGCTGGACGCCCGACGGCCAACGCATCGTCTTCCGCTCGCGCATGCGCTCCTTCAACGACTTCATCGGCCAACTTTATACGGTGTCGCTCGACGGCGGCCTGCCGGAGCCGCTGCCCTTGCCGCGCGGCGGCTTCTGCTCCTACTCGCCCGACGGCAAGAAGCTGGCCTACAACCGCGTCTTCCGCGAGTTCCGCACCTGGAAGCGCTACCGCGGCGGCATGGCCGACGACGTATGGATCTACGATTTCGAGACGAAAAAGACCGACGATCTCACCGCCGGATCGCGCGACGTTTCCGACCCCGACGAGCCGGCCGACGTTCACCCGCAGAACATCATCCCGATGTGGTCGGGCGACAAGATTTATTTCCTGTCCGACCGCGACGCCCACAAACGGATGAACCTCTACGTCCAGGCCGTCGGCGCGAAGACGAAGACGGGGCCGCGGCAGCTGACGACCTTCACCGACTTCGACGTGAAGTTCCCGTCGCTGGGCGACAAGGCGATCGTCTTCGAGAACGGCGGCTGGATCTACCGCCTCGACCTGGCGACGGAGAAGGTCGCAAAAGTGCCGATCCGCATCCAGGAGGACTTCCCCGCGGCGCGCACCGAGCTGGTCAACGTCCAGAAGTACCTCACGGATTTCAGCATTTCGCCGGACGGCAAGCGCGCCCTCTTCGTGGCCCGCGGCGACGTGTTCACCGTGCCGGCCCAGTCCGGCGCCACGCGCGACCTGACCAACACTTCCGGCGCCCACGAGCGCAGCGCCGTCTGGTCGCCGGACGGCAAGTCGATCGCCTACCTCTCCGACGCGACCGGCGAGGACGAAATCTACGTCGCCCCGCAGGACGGCTCCGGCCCGGCCCGGCAAATTGACCGACAAGGCCGATACCTATAAATATGAAATCAACTGGTCGCCCGACTCGAAGAAAATCCTTTGGTCGGACAAGAAGCTCCGCGTGCAGTACGTGGACGTGGACACGAAGGCAGGTCCATCCGGTCGCGCAGGCCAAGGCGTGGGAAATCCGCGACGAGGTCTGGTCGCCCGACTCGCGCTGGGTCGCCTACTCGCAGGAAGAGGCGGACGGCCTCGGTCGCGTCTACCTCTATTCGGTCGAGCAGGACAAGACCTTCGCCGTCACCGACCCCTGGTACGGCTCCTTCGGCCCGGCCTTCAGCGGCGATGGGAAATACCTCTTTTTCATCTCCAACCGCGACTTCAACCCGGTCTACGGCGACCTGGAATTCAACTACACCTACCGCGACATGGCCCGCCTCTACTTCGTGACGCTGGCCAAGGACACGCCATCGCCGTTCAAGCCGAAGAGCGACGAAGTCGAGCAGAAGAAGGTCGCGGAGGCCAAGGACGAGCCGAAGAAGGACGATCCTCCCAAGGCGGAGCCGAAAGCGGACGCCGGCGTCAAGGTCGATACGGACGGCCTGTCGGACCGCATCGTGGAAATCCCAGTGCAGGCGTCGAACTACCGCGACCTCGCCTCGGTCGGCGCGACGGTCTACTACATCCGCCAGGGCGCGAAGGATCGCCAAGCCGGCCTTCCAGATGTACGACCTGTCGGCGAAGAAGGAGACGACCCTCGGCTCGGTCGGCGGCTACGAGATTTCGGCCGACGGCAAGAAGATGATCGTGTCGCAGGACGGCAAGTACGGGATCATCGACCTGGCCAAAGGCCCCGTGACGGTGGGCGAACCTCTGGACCTGTCCGGCATGGAGATGAAGCTGGACCGCCACGAGGAGTGGGTGCAGATCTTCAACGAGAGCTGGCGGCAGGAGCGCGACTTCTTCTACGACCCCGACATGCACGGCGTCGATTGGAAGGCGGTTCACGACAAGTATGCCCCGCTGGTGAAGTACGTCAACCACCGCGCCGACCTGACGTACATCATCGGCGAGATGATCGGCGAGCTGGACTGCGGCCACTGCTACGTCGGCGGCGGCGACTACCCGCACCCGGCCCGGATCGAGACCGGACTGCTCGGCGCCGAGTTGAAGCGCGACCCGCAACGGCTGGTACGAGATCGTCAAAATCCTCAAGGGCGAGGGCGGCGATCCGAAGCTGCGTTCGCCGCTGACCGACATCGGCGTGGACGCGAAGGAGGGCGACTTCATCATGGCGGTGGACGGCAAGCCGACGAACGACATGGCCAACATCTACGAGGCGCTGGTCGGCAAGGCCGGCAAGCAAGTGACGCTGACGGTCGGCGGTCTGAAGGACAAGAAGCACGACACGGTCGTCGTGCCGATCGGCAACGAAGCGGAGCTGTATTATTACGATTGGGTGGAGGGCAACATCAGGAAGGTGAACGACGCCACGGACGGCAAGGTCGGCTACCTGCACGTGCCGGACATGCAGGCTGTCGGCCTGGACGAGTTCGCCAAGCACTTCTATCCGCAGGTGCGGAAGAAGGCGCTGATCATCGACGTGCGCGGCAACGGCGGCGGCAACGTGTCGCCGATGCTGATCGAGCGCCTGGTCCGGCAGATCGACATGATCACGATCGCGCGGAACACGGAGCCGAACACCAGCCCGCCGGCGATGGTGTGGGGGCCGAAGGTGTGTCTGATGAACGAGTTCTCGGCGTCGGACGGCGACATATTCCCGTACCGCTTCCGGGCGCACCACATCGGCAAGCTGATCGGCAAACGGAGCTGGGGCGGCGTGGTCGGCATCCGCGGCTCGCTGCCGATCGTGGACGGCGGCGAGCTGACGAAGCCGGAGTTCTCGCGCTACGGCGTGGACGGCAAGGAGTGGATCATCGAGGGCCACGGCGTCGATCCCGACGTCGTCGTGGACAACGACCCGGCGAAGGAGTACGCCGGCGACGACGAGCAGCTGGACAAGACCATCGCCGTCCTCAAGGAAGAGCTGAAAACGCAGGAGAAGGACATCCCGCCGCCGCCGCCGTATCCGAAGAAGTGATGCACGAAATGAATGGCGAGCGGCCGGCGTGAGCCGGCTGATGAAACCTCATCAGCCGGCTCACGCCGGCCGCTCGCCGCGATCCAACCAAAGGAGCAACCATGTCGCGCTGGATCTTTCCGCTGATCGGTTCCTGCCTGCTGACGGCGGTCCTCGCCGCCGCCGATAAGGGAAGTCCGCTGGTCCTTGGCTTCGGCAAGGAGGCCAGCGACGCACCGCCGAAGGGATGGACGGCCGCCCACACCGGCAAGGGCGAAGGCAGCGTCTGGAAGGTCGTGGCCGACGACACGGTCCCGTCCAAGACGGGCTTCGTGCTGGCGCAAACGGCCTCCAGTCCGAAAGGATTTTTCAACCTGTGCGTCGCCGACGACGGCGCCTACAAGGACCTCGAAATGAGCGTGGCCTTCAAGGCCATGCGCGGCGACGAAGACCGGGGCGGCGGCCTCGTATGGCGCTACCAGGACGCCGACAATTACTACCTCGCCCGCATGAACCCGCTGGAGGACAACTTCCGGGTCTACAAGGTCGAGGGCGGCAAGCGCACGCAGCTGGGCACGAAGGACGACCTCAAGGCCCCGTCCGGCGAATGGCATACGATTGCGATCACGCAGGTCGGCGATCAGATCGCCTGTTCGCTCGACGGTACGAAGTACCTGGAAGTCAAGGACGACACGTTTCCGAAGGCCGGCAAGGTCGGTCTTTGGACCAAGGCGGACGCCCAGACGTACTTCGACGAGCTGAAGGTCGTCGGCAAGTGATCGGCGCACGTCGGAGCCGCGACCGTGAGGGAGCGGGGCGAGGTTCTTGTACCTCGCCCCGCTCCCTCACGGTCGCGGCTCCGATATATCCTGGGCCGTGCCGGACCCATTATTTGTCGCCGTCCTGTTCCTCTTCCGGGACGATGACCCGCGGCGTCACCATCATCAGCACGCATTCCTTCCGGCGTGAGTAGCCAACGTTGGTGAAAAGCCGATTAAGATACGGAATGTCGCTCAGGATCGGCGTCGAGACCTCGGTTCGCACTTCCCGGTCGCGCTTCCAGCCGCTGATGAGCGCGGTTTCACCCTGGGGAACCTTGATGCTACCGTCAAGCGCTAACCGCGTGATGCGGGGACACTGAATGAGTTGGGTGAAAGTTTCGCCGTCCGGCTTGGATGGACTCCAGACGGGAACCGGCACAGGAATCAGATCTGCCTTGGGTTCGCCCAGGCTGCTCAAATCGACGTTCAGACTCAGGTTTACATAGCGCCCATCAGCCGAGATGACCGGCTTGGCCGTCATGCGCAACCCGACCGGAACCTCTTCGATGTGTGGGATGAAAAGGACGTTCCCGTTCGGCGTCGCGCAGATCGATGCCCGTAACAAACGACTCCGGTTCGGTGAGATCGACGGTGACGGACTGGCCGGAGAACGCGGTCGGCTTGGGGGTTTGCAGGACGTTGGTGTGAGGGTCTTCCTGCGCGGCCTCCAACATCTGCCGCACCTTCTTGTCATCGAGAAACGTCACGCGCAGGGGCGAATCAGAAGGAGCGGCCGACGGCATCTCTGTGCCGTCCTTGCCGTCCAGGCCGAAGCGCTCGACCAACGCCTCGTCCGCCGAAATGAAACGAATCTCTAGCGACACCTGCGTCTCTTGCAATCGGCGCAGGCTGTTCAACAGATCGATCACCTGCTCCTGAATGTCGGGCGTCTGGAGGATCACCAGGCCCATCGTGAGCGGGTGATAGTCGATGGTTCCGGGGCCGCCCTTTTCGCTCCAACTGCGCGGCTCAACCGTGGTGGTGATGAGCTTTATCAGACTATCCGCCGAGGCGCTGCAGTGGTCGGTCGATTTGAGCCCACTAGCCACGACCGCGCCGTCGGGGATTTGTACGACGCCCCGCGAAATGACGAGATCGGCGACCTGGTAGGTCACTCTTACCAGATGCGCGTCGTCGGTTGGCGGCGCGGCGTGCAGCGGTAGGGCCAGCAGCCCCAGGAGCAGCACCGCCGCGGGCGCGCGGCAGATGGACGGCGGACGAATCGGCATGGACGCCTCCCTGCGTTCGGGGATCGGAGGGGAAGGACCACGACGTCCTTCCCCTGGCCGTGGACATATAGCCGGTTCGTCCAACCGGGCAACGCCAATTGCCGGCGAACGGCCTCTTATTTCCAACCGTTCCCCTTGGTCTTCGTCTGGATCCGCGTCAGGTTATGGTCGGCGGTGATGTAAAGCATGGAGCCGTCGTCGCCCCAGTTGCAGTTCGACGTGGCCACGCCGGTGGCGATGACGCCCAGCAGCTTCGCCTCGGGACTCAGCACCACGATGCCGCCCGGCCCGGCGCCGAAAATGTCGCCGTCCTTGTCCAGCTTCATGCCGTCGGGCAGCCCCTTCTTCGTCTTGTCCTTCGCCCATTCCGTCACGTCGTAGAAGACGCGGCCCTTACCCAGCGTGCCGTCGTCCTTCACCTCCCACGCCATCCAGACGGCCTTTTGCGGATCGGAATTGGATACATAGAGCGTCTTCTCATCCGGTGAGAAGGCGATGCCGTTCGGCTTGGTCATCTCCTTCGTCAAGAGCGTCACCTTGCCGTCCTTCGACAGACGGTAAACGCCGCTGTAGTCCATCTCCATGCCGGGGAACTCCGGCTCGCCCGGCTTCGGGTTCTTCTTAGTCAGACCGTAGGGCGGGTCGGTGAAGTAGAGGTCGCCGTTCGACTTGTACACTAGATCGTTGGGGCTGTTGAAGCGCTTGCCTTCCGGGGTCTTGTCGGCCAGCGTGGTTTTCGTCTTGCCGTCCTTCTCTAGCCGGGCGACGCGGCGATTACCGTGGTCGCAGAACACGAGCCGGCCTTCGGGGTCCACCGTCATGCCGTTGGACCCCGGCTCTTTCACGTCGCTGTCGTCTCCGAGATAGCCGCTCGGATGGAGAAAAACGCTTTTCCCCTCGCCTTCCTTCCATTTATACATCGTGTTGCCGATGGTGTCCGAGTTGAGCAGGTAACCGCCGTCCTTGATCCAGATGGGGCCTTCCGCCCAACCGTAGCCGTCGGCCAGGTCTTCGAGATAGGCGTCCGGCGCGAGCAGCTTGTCGAGGGCCGGATCCTTGCGTTCGATCGTGCTTTTGCCGAAGCGGGGGAACGTCTTCGTGTCGGCGGCGCCGCGCGTCGGCGGCGCCAGGCGGACGAGGGCCGTCGCCAGTACGGCGAGACCGGTGAGCAGCAGCAGCGGTTTCTTCACGGCGTCGAGCCTCCAGGTGTGGGTCGTCGGAAACGTCACCATGCAACGCGGCAGCATACCAGACCGCCGGCCGAAGGCAAGAGGCGAAGGCGCCATCCCCGCAAAGGGCGCTGCCGGACGCGTCCTTGAGGGGGCCATCGATTCGCTTGTCGGCGGATCGTGAGCTGGTCTTCCGCCGACAAGCCCTTGCCGACGCCGAACGCGTTCCTCGTTCCCGCGGCGGCGGAGCGGAGTAAGCGATTTCGCGGGGAGGAGGCGGAGAGACCCCCGCTCCTCGCGCCAGAGGCCGCGTACCCGCTCCGCTGCGTGCGCGGCTCGGATCGACCTTGAATCGGGCTGACGCTCCCGGCTCGCCTTTTACACCTCCACCATCTCCTCCGGGTCCGGCTCCTCCATGAGCGGCCGCGTCCGCGGGGCGAAGCGGCACAGGATAATGCCGAGTTCGTACAGGCCCCACATGGGAATGGCCAGCGACATCATGCTGAACGCATCCGGCGACACGGCCAGGAGGCACGCCACGATGGCGAGAACGAAGATCGCCATTTTGCGATTTTTGGTGTAAAACTCCACCTGGACGATGCCGACGCGCTCCAAAAATAGCATCACCAGCGGCGTCTGGAAGGCGGCGCCGAAGACGATCGGCACCATGACCGCGAAGCTGACCCATTCGCTCAGCCGCAGCTCCGGCTCGACGCCCAGCCAGTCGTTGAAGCTAAGCAGGTAGCTGATGCCGACCGGCAGCACTACGAACTCCGCGAGCGCACAGCCGGCCAGGAACAGGAATATGCTTAGCGGCAGGTACAGGTGGACATATTTCTTTTCGTGGGGGTACAGCCCCGCGCCGATGAACTGCCACATTTGCAAGAAGATCCACGGGCTGCTTAGGACGATACCGCAATAGATGCTCACCAGCAGGTACGTCATGAACGATTCCGTGATCGTCAGCGTCGTCAGGCTGGCCGGCCGGGTGATTTGCCGCGAGGCCAGGCTCGTGGAGAGGGCCACTTGCTTCGGGTCGATCCGCATCCGAACCGTCTTCCAACCGCCGTCCCCTTCCACTCCCTCCTCGCGGATCTGCACCACCCACTCCTTGACGGTGTTGGGATCGAGCGGCTGGTCGGACGGCCGGTTGGCTCGTTCCTTATTATCTTGGTCCTGAAGCCGGGCGATTCGGGCGTCGTAGAACTTTTCCAGCTGCGCCCGCACCGGCGCCTGGATAAGCTCCATCACCGGCTGGCCGACGAACAGGCCGACCACCAGCGCGACGAGGAAGCCGAGGATCGCCCGGATCATCCGCAGGCGCAGCTCTTCGATGTGGTCGCCGAACGACATGCGCGTGTGCGCGAACAGGTCGTCGTCGTCGCCGCGGCCGATAGGAAGCTTCATGACTGCACCTCGATCACGAGCAATCGATCGCTGGGACGACGGCCCGTGCGATGAAGGAATGCGGTTTGGGGGAGGATGTTCTGCGGCACGCCCATGAAGGAAACTCCCCGCCGCGGACGGCGCAGGCCGCCCGGTTGGGTAAAGGAGTTTCTGGGCCGCTCCGTCCGAGAGGACGGAGAAGCGGAAACCGGCGGGAATCGGATTGTTTCTTGGCAGGAAAGGCGATCGAACGCCTTTCCACTTCTCTTTAGTGTACGGGCTTCCGACGAGCTTGCAACGGCATTTTCGGCGAGCGGCCGGCGTGAGCCGGCTGATTATAGCCGCATCAGCCGGCTCACGCCGGCCGCTCGCCTTTCTAATCGTTCTTCGGCCGAATCTCCAGCGCCCGCGAACCGAGCCGCGCCAGGAAGCGCACCTTCTGCTCCGTCGTCAGATCGTCGATGTAGCGCGTCCGCACCGCGTCCAGCCAGCGGATCGGCCGCTTGCCATAGTCGGTGACGACGCGCGTCAGCACCGGCCCCGGCTGATCCAGCGCCCCGCGAATGCCTCCTTCGAGGTCGCGGTCGCTGTCGATCTCCATGTACTCGACGCCAAAGCCCTTCGCCAGGGCCGCGTAATCCAGCCGCGCCAGGATCGTCGCCGTCGTCCGTCGGTACGCCTTTTCCTGCAAGACCTGCATGTAGTGATACGCCTGATCGTCCAGCACGAAGAACTTGACCGGCAGACACTCCCGCGCCGCCGTGGAGATTTCCATCGCCGTCATCAGGAAGCAGCCGTCGCCGGTGACGGTGACGACCTGCCTGCCGGCGTGGACGCGCTGCGCCCCGATCGACGCCGGGATCGACCAGCCCATCGCCTGGTTGTCCGTCGGGTTGAAGTAGGTGCGCGGCTGGCGGACGGTGTACGCCTCGGCCGCCCAGTGTTCGGCGCACGTCACATCGACGAAGGTCAGCGCGTCGGGGCAGGTCGCCTTGCGCAGCGCCAGGATGAACAGCATCGGGTCGGCGCCGCAGCGGGCGTAGCGACGGCAGCGCTCCTTCGCTTCCTCGCACTTCCACTCCCGAATGCGACGGGCCAGTGCGGCGTCGGTCGGCCGGCCAACCTCATCGGCATGGGCCAGCACGTGGTCGAGGAAGACGCCAGCGTCGGCGTGGACGCAGACCTCCGGCTTGACGATCGCGGCCGATGTTGTTGGGGTTGGCATCGACGTGGATGACGCGGTGTGGCGGAATGGAGTAGCAGCCGGTGGAAACCTCGCTGTAGCGCACGCCGATGGCCAGCACCAAATCGACGGCCTTGAAGGCGTTCTCGGCGGTGAGAGTGGCCTGCGGCCCGTAGCCCCAGCCGACGGCCAGCGGGTGGCACTCGTCGATGGCGCCCTTGCCGGAGACGCTGGTGGCGACCGGCGCCTGGAGCAGTTCCGCGACCTTCGTCAGCGACGGGGCGAAATCCATGCAGCCCATGCCGGCGTAAATGCCCACGCGCAATTTGCGGTCAGCTCAGCAGTTGCAGGGCGCAGGCGACGGCGGCCTCGTCGAAGGGCACTTCCGGCGGGCCGGGGAGTGGGCAGTAGAAGCGATGGGTTTCGGTCAGCAGGTTGTACGGCACGACCACGGCCGTCGGTCCCGGCTCGCCTTGCTGGGCCAGCTGAAACGCCTGCTGGACAGCGCCGGGAATGTCGCCGACTTCCGCGGCGTTGAAGACGCCCTTGGTCATCTGCTGAATCAGGCCGGCTTGCGGGATTTCATGGAGCTGAAAAGGTTTATACTTGTCGCCGCGGGCCACGTCGCCGATGATGCAGACCATCGGCACGCTGTCCAGGAGCGCCTCGCCGATGCCGGTCAGGGCGTTGGTCACGCCGGGGCCGGGCACGATGCAGATGACGCCGGGCCGGCCGGTGCTGCGTGCGGCGCCGTCGGCCATGCACGCCGCCGAATATTCGTGGGTGACGAGCAGGTAGTCGAGACCGCGACTCTTCATCTCGTCCCAGAGTTCGTTCTCCTGCGCTCCGGGGATGCCGAAGACGCACGACACGCCTTCCGACAGCAGCGCCTCGACCAGGGCGCGGGCGCCGGTCATCGAGCCGGAGACGGCGCCGCTCTTAGTGATCCGCGCCTCGGCGTCCGACGGGGCCAGGGCGACGGCCGCGGCGGCGGCCCCGGCGGCTGCGGCTTTCAGGGCGGTGCGGCGCGTCATCGGCGGCGACATGGGACCTCCCGGCGATTAGTGGGGGCTGGATCGTCGGGTGCCATGCTTTCGCGGCCGTCCGGCGCCTCAACCGTCTCCCCGGACGGTGTGGGCCGCGAAAGCATGGTGCGGTCGGAGATGCCATCATGCTTTCGCGGCCCGGCGGTCAGGGACGCCAATAAACGTCGCTGGACGGCCGCGAAAGCATGGCACCCAACAAACCCGGGATGTCACGATCAGGGCATGCAGCCCTTCCTCTCTTATCGGCTTTTCCCGCTTCGCGCTTCACGCCGAGGGCGCCGGCGGTATCATTCAGGAGTCAGGAATCAGGGGGTCAGGAGTCAGAGTCATGCCGCGTTTCGCCGTCATTCTGCCCGCCGCGGGACGCTCGACGCGCTTCCAGTCGGCGGAAAAAAAGGTGTTCGCCGACCTCGACGGAAGGCCGGTCTGGCGACGTTCCCTGGATTTGTTCCTTTCCCGATCCGATGTGTGTCAGTGCATCCTCGTCGCCGCTCCCGCGGATCGCGAACGCTTCGCCGCTGCGATGATCGGGGAGCGCGTCCGAGTTGCGGACGGCGGAGCGGAGCGCTTCGAGTCGGTGGCCAACGCCCTAGCCTTAACCACTTCGGAGGCCGATTTCGTCGCCGTTCACGACGCCGCTCGGCCGTACGCGACGCAAGCGATGATCGACGACGTGTTCAGCCGCGCCGCCGAAACCGGGGCCGCCCTGCTGGCCGTACCGGTGTCCGACACGGTCAAGCGCGACGACGGCGCCGGCCGCGTCCGCGACACCATCCCGCGCCAGGGACTTTGGCTGGCGCAGACGCCGCAGGTTTTCCGCCGCGACTGGCTGCTGGACGCCTACGCCCGCCGCGCCGCCTTCGGCCCCACGATCACCGACGACGCCCAGCTCGTCGAAGCGGCCGGCCATGCGGTCCATCTCGTTCCCGGCTCCGCCGCCAACCTGAAGATCACCACGCGCGAAGACCTGGGGCTGGCGGAAGCGATCCTGCGCGGCCGTCGGGAAGATCAAGAAGAGGACGCCGCCCGTAGCCGTCTTCCGAGCAGCTGATGAAAATGATGTCCGCCGTTCTCCCGGCGGACGCTGAACCGCCCGGCGGTGTACGACCGGCTGTTCAACCCGCGCTGGACCTGCTCGCATATGCCCATGTCTTCCTGCTGAATCCGATCCGCCAGCGCCATGCTGTCGTGCATGAAGGCCTCAGCTTGCGCCCCTTCCGTCTCCGCGAAGTAGTAATCGAAGACGACGCGGCAGTGGTCGGAGTCGAGCGGCAGGACGAGGTTCGTGTCCATCACGCCCTGGTACAGGTTCACCATGAGGTTGGGGTAGACCCACCAGTACTGGGCCGCGTCGCCGGGACGGGTGCGCGAAGCGGCGTCGGAGAGGTCCGCGTGCCTGAGCGGGCTGATCTGCACGCTGGTCCAGCCGTAAACCTCGGTGCGGTAATTGGCGTAATCGAGCACGTCGCCAGGCTGGGGTGGATCGTGTGGACGTGGTAGCCGCCGTCGAGGTAGTTATCGACGTAGACCTTCCAGTTGCAGGCCACTTCGTATTCACGCCGGCCGACGAAGTGCAACGCCTCGAGCGAGGGGCTGGGATAGCGGTCGGGCAGCGGGGCCAGGAAGTCGAGCAGCTTCGGCGGCCGGTCCCCCGCATGGACCCAGACCCACGGCCCCCAGACGGCGACGACCAGGGCGGGTAAGCCGTTGTCTTCCCGGCGGAAATCGGCGACGCCGTCGAACTCCGGGCGCCGCGCAGCCGGCCGGCCAGGTCATATGTCCAGCCGTGGTAGCGGCAGCGCAGCCGCGACGCCTTGCCGCACGGCTCCGTCGCCACGGGGGCGGCCCGGTGGCGGCAGACGTTGGAGAAGGCGCGCAGCACGCCGGCCTCGTCCCGGACGACCAGGATCGGCTCGCCGGCGATCTCCGTCGTGAGGAACGACCCCGGCCCGCTCACGTCGGCCGCTCGGCCGGCGGCCAGCCACGAATCGCCGAAGACGGCGCGCCGCTCCAGGGCGTACACGTCGGCGTCCGTGTACCACGCGGCCGGAACGGTGCTGGCGCGCTCCAGGGGCGATTCGGGGTCGAAAGCGGTGACTTTGTCGCGGAGGGAATCGAGCATGGTCGGGTGTCCGGGGGCAATCCGTGATGGCGTCTTCCTCGTCTATGGGAGGGAATCCCGTTATTGCCATGTTCCATCAAAAACGGGCCGTTGCGTTCGTGCAAGGGAGGAATGATCCATGAAGCGAAAGTGGTTGCTCACGTCGATCACCGGCGCGGGGGCTGTCGCCGTCGCCGCCTGCGCCTATTTCGTCTGGACGGCGAAGTCTCCGGCCGACCCGCCGCGGCTTTCCGCACCGATCGTCCCGGTCGCGGCCGCCGCCCCATCCGAGACGTCCGTGCAGCTGCCGATCGGCCAGGTGGTGCTGTTCAGCAGCGGCGTGGGCTACTTCCAGCGCGAAGGCCAGATCGAGGGCGACGCCCGCGTGGACCTGTCTTTCCCCACGCAGGACATCAACGACCTCCTCAAGAGCATGGTGCTGCGCGATCTCGACGGCGGCCACATCGCCGCCGTGTCAGCTACGACAGCAACGCTCCCGTCGAGAAGACGCTGCAATCGTTCGCGGTGAACCTGTCGGCCAACCCGACCTTCGGCCAGATCCTCAACCAGGCCCGCGGCGAGAAGGTCGAGATCGTCTTGCAGCAGGCCAACGCCGCCCAGCCCGGTACGCTGACCGGATCCATCATCGGCGTCGAGCAGAAGCAGGAGACTGTCGGCAAGGACGTCGTCAACGTCGAGCAGCTCAACCTGTGGTGCGCCGACGGCATGAGGAGCGTCAAGCTGTCCGAGCTGCAGCGGGTGCGCTTCCTCAATCCGGTCATGGACAACGAGGTGCGTAAGGCGCTGGAGACGTTGACCCTTTCGCACGATACGCAGAAGAAGGCGGTCAGCCTGAGCTTCGTCGGCGAAGGCAAGCGGAACGTGCGCGTGGGTTACGTGATCGAGAACCCGATCTGGAAGACGAGCTATCGCCTCGTCTTGGGCAAGGAGAAGGAAGACAAGCCGTTCCTGCAAGGCTGGGCCGTGGTCGAGAACGCCACCGACGAAGACTGGAAGGACGTGAGGATGGCGCTGGTGAGCGGCCGGCCCATCTCCTTCCAGATGGATCTGTACACTCCGCTGTACGTGCCGCGTCCGACGGTGGTGCCCGAACTGTTCGCCTCGCTGCGACCCGTCACCTACAACGACGATCTGCACGGCCCCCGCCAGTTAACCTCTGAAACCGAGGCCTACCGACGGAGAGGCGCTGCAAGAACAGGGCCGCCGTAGCGTCGAGCTGAAAATGGCCGACTTCGGCCTGGCCGCTGACAAACCCGGCTCCCCGGGGTTCATCAACGACTTCCGCACGGAACTGGGCGGCAAGATGAACCTTGCGGCGCGGGCGTTTCGACGATGGCGACGGCGACCAAACTCGGCGACTTCTTCCAGTACGCCATCGACAAGCCGGTCACGCTGCCGCGGCAGAAGTCGGCGCTGCTGCCCATCGTCAACAAGGACGTGGAAGGCGTGCGCTGCAGCATCTACAACGAAGCGACACAGGCCAAGTTCCCCCTGCTCGGCCTCAAGTTCAAGAACACCTCCGGCCTGCATCTCATGCAAGGGCCCATCACCGTCTTTGAAGGCTCCAATTACGCCGGAGACGCCCGCATCCTCGACATGGAGCCGAACGAGGAGCGGCTGATCTCCTACGCCGTGGACCTCGGCACGGAGGTGAATCCGGTCCCGTCATCGGACAACGGCCGGCTGGTCCAGGTGAAGGTGGTCAAGGGCATCCTGCACAGCCAGACCAAGATCCGCGAGACCAAGACCTACACCATCGTCAACCGCAACGACGCCGAGCGGCTCGTGCTGGTCGAACATCCGGTGCGCAACGACTTCCACCTCACCGACGACACCACCAAGCCCGCCGAAACCGCCTCGGATGTCTACCGCTTCGAGGTCAAGGTCCCGGCCGGCAAGACGGCCACGCAGGTCGTCACCGAGGAGAAGGTTCTCAACCAGCAGGTGCAGCTCACGAACAGCAACGACGACCAGATGCGCTTCTTCCTCAACAGCACCATCAGCAGCCCCAAGGTCAAGGAGGGGCTGAAGCAGGCGTTGGACCTGCGTTTCGCGCTGGGCAAGACGCAGCGCCACCGGGCGGAGCTGGAGCATCAGCTGAAGGACATCACCGACGATCAGGTTCGCCTCCGCGCCAACCTGAAGGAGATGCCTCCGACGGCGGCGGCGTACAAGCGCTACCTGGACAAGTTCGACGCGCAGGAGACGCAGATCGAGAAGTACCAGGCCGACATCAAGAAGATGCAGGATGGCGAACATCAGCAGCAGAAGGAGTTCGAGGACTTCCTCAACAACTTCTCCGCCGAGTAAGGCCGGAAAGAAGATTCACCACAAAGACACAAAGAACACAAAGAAGAAAGGCAAAGAAGACAAAAACAAAGGGTTCCAGACAGGCGCCACGGAACTCTCTCTTCCGCCTTCTTTGTCTTTCTTTGTGTTCTTTGTGTCTTTGTGGTGAATCTTCTTCTCTTAGCTACTGGGTTCCAATAGCCGCCGCACCGTGTCCGCTGACACCTGTTCCAGCGAGTCCGCCACGAGATCGGCCCCCGCCTTCCGAAGCGCTCCCTCGGAATGGTGGCCGACAAAGCGAACCGCGATCCCCTTCATTCCGCCGGCCTTCGCCGCCTGTACGCCGGCCACCGCGTCCTCCAGCACCACACAGCGCCCCGGTGAGACGCCGAGCCGCTGGGCCGCGATCTGGAACACCTGGGGGTCGGGTTTGCCGCGCTGCGCGTCTTCCATCGCCACGACGGCGCGGAAGAACCGTTCCACGCCGGTCAGGCGAAGGATGAGATCGAGGTTGGCGCGCGGCGCTGGAACCGATCGCCTGCAGGAAGCCCATCCGATCCAGGCCTTCGAGCAAGGCGCGAACGCCGGGCAGCAGTTCGACTCCGCCGGCCGCCGCCTCTCGGTACAACACCTCTTTTCGATCCGCCAAGACTTCAGACTCCGGGCCGGCGAGCGCATCGCCGAACAGGATGTGAATGATCTCCGGGTTGCGCTGGCCGAACGTCCGGGTGAAGTCGTCGCGGCTGAACGGCCGGCCGCGCTCTCCCACCGCCGCCGCCCACGCCCGGAAATGCAGCTCCGCCGTGTCCACCAGCGTCCCGTCCATGTCCCAGATCGCCGCGTATCCGCTCTCGTCCGTCATCGTTTTCTCCTGTGCCACGATTCCGCCGCCACTCTTCATCGCCGGCCGAGGATCTCGCGCGCCGCATTGCGCCCGGCTGCTCCGATCACGCCGCCGCCCGGATGCGCCGCCGCGCCGCACAGGTACAGGCCGCGGATCGGCGTCCGATAGCCGGCCCAGCCGAACACCGGACGCAGGGAGAACAGCTGGTCCAGCGTCATCGCGCCCTGGAAGATGTTGCCGCCCGTCAGGCCGAAGATTCGCTCGATGTCCGGCGGCGCCAGCACCTGCCGGGCCAGCACCGAGCGCTTGAAGTTCGGGGCGTACTCGTTGAGCAAATCGAAGCAGCGGTCGGCGAACGGCTCGCGCAGATCGTCCCAGCTTCCTTCGCGGAGCTTGTAAGGGGCGTACTGGATGAACATCGACATCAGATGCTGCCCCGGCGGCGCGACGGTCGGGTCCACCGCCGAGGGCAGCGTGCATTCCAGGATCGGCCGGGCGGAGGCCGGCCGTACTTGGCGTCGTCGTAGGCGCGTTCGAGATAGTCCATGTCCGGGCAGATGTGGATGGTGCCGCGGTGCTGCGGTCCCGGTTGCGTCCCGCGGCAGGCGGTGAAGTCGGGCAGCTCCGACAGGGCCACGTTGATCTTGAGCGAGGCGGAGTCGTACTGAATGCGGCCGACGGCCTCGGCGAACGCCGGCGGCAGCAGGCGGCTGTCCACCAGGCGGTTGAAGGTGACGTGGGCGTCGGCGTTGCTGGCGACGACGCGGGCCTTGATGTTCCTCGCCGTCGGCCAGGGCCACGCCGAGGGCCATGCCGCCCTTGACCACGATGCGGGCGACCTCGGCGTCGGTGCGGATCTCGACGCCGAGGGCGCGGGCGGCCGACGCCAGCGCCTGCGTCAATCCGCCCATGCCGCCCCGCACGTAGGCCCAGACGCCGCGCTTGCCGTTGGTCTCGCCCATGACGTGGTGGAAGAGGACGTAGGCCGTGCCGGGCATGGACGGCGACGCGGTCGCCCCGATGACGGCGTCGGTGGCCAGCGTCGCCTTGAGGTGGTCGGACTCGAACCAGCGATCGAGGACCGGCGCGGGCCGATGCCGGTCAGGATCTCGACCGCCTCGCCGGCCGTCGCGCCCAGCCGCCGCCAGCGCCGCGACCAGCTTGAACAAGCGCCCACAGGTCGCGCAGGCCCGGCCGCAGCAGGTTCGGCGGCCGCATCGGCCAGCGTCGGCTCGACCGCCTCGGCGACGCGGTTCAGCAGCGCCTCGTACTTCGGGTAGTTCTCGGCGTCGCGCAGGCTGAACTTGGCGATCTCGCGCCGGTTCATGGCGCCGTCGGGGCCGAGAAAGAGATGTTGGCCGTCCGGAAACGGCGTGAAGGACGACGGGTTGCGCTCCAGCACTTCGAAGCCGAAGTCGGCCAGGCGCAGGTCGCGGACGATCTCCTTGCGAAACAGGCTGTTGACGTAGGCGGCCGTGGACACCTTGTAGCCGGGGAAGACCTCTTCGGTGACGCAGGCGCCGCCGACGACGTGGCGGCGCTCCAGCACCAGCACCTTCCAGCCGGCCCGCGCCAGGTAACAGGCCGTCACCAGGCCGTTGTGGCCGGCCCCGATCATGATCGCGTCGAAACGATCCGACATGGGTTCGCCCTCCGAATTCACCGTCCCGGATATTGTAGACGCCGCCCCGCCTCGTCTACACTGGCCGCATGGCCGATCCCGACGACCTCACCGGCTGGCTGTATTTCTACGTCGCCTTCGACTGGGGCGACGAGGTCAACCTCCAGGAGGCCAGTCGGCTCGCTCCCGGCGCAGCCCTCGACTTGTCGCGCCGTCCGCGAACGCCGACGTCTATCGCCTACAAACCGCCGCCGATGCGCTTCCCGCTAGGGGCTGCGGCCCTCGGCGTGCCCGGCGCCGCGCCGCTGCCGGTCGAGTCGGCCGAGGCCACGGTCTTCGACTTCGGGGCGGTCAGCGCCGGTTTCAAGTATCCCTTCCGCGCCGGCCGGGGCGAACTCACCGCGCTGGCCGGCCGGCTGGCCGACCGGGACGCCAAGGGGTCGCTCGTCCAGACCGCGTGCGAAACCCTGACGCCGCTGTTCGAGAAGCTCCGGCCCGCCGTCCTGCGGCCGCAGTGGAACAGAGACTTGTGGGAGGAGTATTTCGTCTTTCACTTCCCGCCGGGGTCGCCGCTCCTGCCGGATGCAGCGCTTGCCGACGCCGGCTGGCTGGCCGGTCTGCTGCGGCTGGAGGACCAGCCGCTCAGCGATCAGGAGGCGGCGGAGGCCGTCCGCCTGACGCTGCGCTACGGGGCGCGCGACTTGTTCGTGCCGGACTGGGCGGCCGGCGTGCTGCTCGACGATGAACAAGGGTGTAAGGAGACCTTGCAAGTCATCGAGTTCGCCAATCTGCAATTGCTGGAATACCGGCACATCGACGGCCGGCTCGACGCCAGCCTGGCGCGGGCGTCGGAGTTGATCGAGCGGGCCGGCAGGTCGCGGCTGCCCTTCTGGCACGGGCCAGAGGCGCCGCTGCGCGTCCTCGGCCAGCTGCGCGTGGAGGCGACCGGCCTGTTCGAGCGCACCGGCAACGTGCTCAAGCTGGTCGGCGACCCCTACCTGGCCCGCGTCTACGGCCTCTTGGCCGAGCGCTTCCACCTGCGCGAATGGGAGCGGAGCATCCAGCGCAAACTGGACGTGATCGAGGGCGTCTATCAGGTCGTTTCGGACCAGACCGTCGCGTTCCGCACGGAGTTCCTGGAAGTGATCGTCATCGTCCTCATCGTCGTCGAGATCCTGCTGGCCCTGTTCCACCACTGATCCCGGCCGTCACGGCCCGCGCCGCCGTCCTGTTTCGCCTCCCGCCTGGCGATTTTCTCCGAGATTCCACGCTCCTCCCGCTCCGCTCGGCCGAACACAGGTTATCGTTGCCGCGGACGGACGTTCCTCCCCTTTGCTCCTCCGAGGCGAAAGCACTCTCATGCGAACCCTCCGTCAGCACGCGACGGCCACTCTGGCCGCGCTCGTCCTCTGGGCCGGGGCGACAGCCGCCGCCCGCGCCGGCGTCTTCATCAGCTGGTGGGGCTACGACCAGCAGTTGCAGCCCGGCGCCGTGATTCCCGGCGACGACGAGCCGTTCTCGCACCGATACAACTTCTACGCCGGCCCGACCTTCTCGATCGGCGGCGATTACAATCATTTCGTATACATGGATTATCTGGATCGGTTGGACCGCGCAGAAGTTCGGCTACCGCATCCCGAACCCGCCGGCCTTCCTTTACGCGCCGCCTTGCCAGCCGTGCGGGCGGTGACGTGGGCCGCGAATTGGGTTGGTAAGCCGCAGTTGCTCGGTCGAGATGCTGCACTGGGCAGGCTTAACGCCTCCCAGTGCCCCTCAAGCAACCGCACGGATAGGGAAAAATAAAAAAGGGACCGGAACCTTCGCCGAACCCGCGGGTTCAATGGACATCAATGGTTGATCGAACCCACCCCACCCGTCTCGTTAGGAGAGAAACCTTGTCCCTCAAGAAGTTCGTCGCCGCCCTGGTTCTGTCCTCCGTCGCCGCCTTCGCCTGGCTGGGACTGTCCGCCGCTCCCGCCGCTGCGGCCGCCCCGCAGACGGGGCTGACGCAGCTCGACCAGCAGCTGGGACTGCATGCCAAGAAGAACCATAAAGGGAAAAAGCACCATCACAAGAAGGGCCATCATCACAAGAAGGGCAACAAGGCGTAAACAGCCATTCCGATCGGCGGGAACGATAAATCCAAGACCCCCGAACGCCCGCGCGGCGTCGGGGGTCTTGTCGTTTCTTGTCGGAAGCCGCGCCAGCCGTTTCATCCGAGCGCCGGCGGCCTCGGGCTGGGCGGCGCCGGCGGGTTGGCCGGGGGCGCCGGATTCGGCGGGTTCGGCGGATTCGGCTGAGTCACCGGCGGACCACCTGGGGTGGTCGGATTCGTCGGGTTTGGCGCCGTCGAAGGCGGTGGCGGGTTGGCCGGGATCGCCGGAGGCACGGGCTTGGGCGAATTCACATTCGGCGGGGTCGGTCCCGTAGGGGGCTGAGGAGTCGGCTGCTGCGCGAGCAGCGCCGCGCTCATGGCATGGGCGCCCGGGCGCCGCCGTCCACGGCGGCGGCGGGACTCGATCCGGGCAGGCAGAGGAAACATCCGCCGGCCAGCAGCAATCCTAGTTTGGTGTACATCATGGTGATCTCTCGTCCAGGAATAGGAAGCGCCGGCGCTCCAAGGAACGCCGGACAACCCACATGATGTGTAGTGAATGCACTTGTCGTTCCAACGGGACGGCCGGGTGCAGATCCTTCCCTTTTTCTCCGTCTCTTCGGCTGCCTCAAGGACGATCCTCGCGCATCCCGTCGATTCCGATTCCGTCCCCATCCGCTAACATATGCCATACTTGCGTCACAGGACGATCCGCCGGCCCAGGGAGTGCCTCTGGCAATTACGCCAGGGGTGGGTGGAAACCGATGGACGCGCATCTGTCATGCCCTCGTGGCCACCGCTGGCCGCTCCCCGACGCTCGCGCCGGCGCGGCGCCGTTCCTCGTTTGTCCGGTGTGCGGCCCCATCGCCGCGGCTCGTCTGAGCGAGATCGTCGGCCCCGTTCCGAACCCATTCGACCCGTTACCGGCCGAGCATCCTACCGTGCGTCTGACGCCTTCCCCCGCGGCGGCCGGGACGCGCCGCTGGTGGCCGGCTATGAGGTCCTCCGCGAGCTGGGCCGGGGCGGCATGGGCGTCGTCTACCAGGCCCGCCAGCTCAAGCTCAACCGGGTCGTCGCCCTCAAGATGATCCTCGACGACTGCCGCGACCGTCCCCAGGAATACGCACGTTTCCTCTCCGAGGCAGAGGTCATCGCGGGCCTCAACCACCCCAACATCGTTCAGATTTACGAGATTGGCGAGGCCGAAGGTCGGCCGTTCTTCTCGCTGGAGTTCGTTGAGGGCGGCAACTTGGCGCAGCGCCTGCGCGGGTCCGACCCGTTGCCGCCGCGCCCGGCGGGCCGCCTGATAGCGGATCTGGCGCGGGGCGTGGACGCCGCCCACCGCCAGGGCGTCGTCCACCGCGATCTCAAGCCCGCCAACGTCCTGCTGGCCGGCCTTCCCGCCGCGCCGATCGAGGAATGCACGCCCAAGATCACCGACTTCGGCCTGGCCAAGCGGCGCGGCGAAGGCGTCAAGACCACCGCCGGCTTCATTCTCGGCACGCCCTGCTACATGGCCCCCGAACAGGCGGCCGGCAAGCCCGAGGAGGTCGGCCCCGCCTCCGACGTGTACTCGCTGGGAGCCATCCTCTACGAATTGCTCACCGGCCAGCCGCCGTTCCAGGACGACGCGCCGCTGGTCACTCTGCAACGCGTCCTCTCCGAGGATCCCGTCGCGCCCAGTCAACTGAAACGCCGGCCGCAGGACGATCTGGATATCATCTGCCTGAAATGTCTGCAAAAACAGCCGGCGCGGCGCTACTCCGGGGCGGCGGCGCTGGCCGACGACCTGGAGCGCTTCCTCGACGGCCGGCCCATCCAGGCGCGGCCGACGGCGGCGGCCGAGCGGCTGGTCAAGTGGACGCGGCGCCGGCCGGCGACCGCGGTCTTCGTCGGCGTGAGTCTGCTGGCCCTGCTGCTGCTGCTGGCCGGAGCCGCCTGGCACACGCTCCAGCTGCACGACGCCCTGGCCGCCGCCGACCGCGCCCGTATCGACGCCCAGACCGAGCGCGACGCCTTGCGGCGGGCCAAGGCCCTCGTCGAGGACCGGGAGCGGCTCGTCCGGGAATACGTGTACGCCGTGCAGCTCCGCCAGGCGCAGCAGCTCTGGTATCACGCGGACCTGACCCCGATGCGCGAACTGCTGGCGCCCTATGCGACGCCCGGCGATTCCGACCCACGCGAGTTCACATGGCGCTACCTGTGGCGGCTGAGTCACAGCGACCGGCGGACGCTGGAGGGCCACACGTCCGACGTCTATTTCGTGGCCTGGTCGCCCGACGGGCGCCGGCTCGTCTCGGCCGGACGGGAGGGCGTTCTGCATCTGTGGGACGCCGCGACGGGGCGCGATCTGTACACGCTCAGCGGCCACAAGCAAGAGGTGAATTCGGCGGCGTTCTCGCCGGACGGCGCCGCGCTGGCCTCCGTCGGCGACGACGGCCGGATCATCCTCTGGGACGCGGCGACGGGGCAGGAACGCCGCCGCTTGCAGGACTCCGGCGAGGCGCTTCAGACCGTGGCCTGGTCGCCCGGCGGGCGGCTGATCGCCGCGGCGGGCCGCGACCGCCGGATTCATCTGTGGGACGTGGATTCGGGCCGGCAGCTGGCCCCGCTTGACGGCCACTCCGATCAGGTGGAATCGGTGGCGTTCAATGACGACGGGCGCGCCTGGCGTCGGGAGGACGCGACGGCGGCGTGCTGATCTGGGACGTGGATCGGATGGCCCTGTCCCAAAAGCTCGACACGGGAAGATACGCGGTGGAGACCGTGGCCTGGTCGCGCGACGGCCGGCGCCTGGCCGCGGCCTGCGGTGACGGGAGGGTACGGCTCTGGAACGCGGATTCGTGGACGCCGCGCCCGCCGCTCAACGCCCACCTGGGCGAGGCGCAGGGCGTCGCCTTTTCGCCCGACGGCAAGACGCTGGCCACCTGCGGCAATGACCATCTGGTAGGGCTGTACGACGTGGAGAAGAGCGAACCGCGCCTCCTCCTGAGAGGCCACGGCGACCGCGTCTGGTCCGTCGCGTTCTCGCCGGACGGCCGAACGTTGGCCTCGGCGGGGCGCGACCGGGTGGTGAAGCTGTGGGATCCGGAGCGGAGGCAGGACTCTGAAGTTATTCCCACCGAGAGCGTGCGCGTCAGGGCGATGGTGGTAAGCCCTCGCGGCGACGTTGTGGCGCTGGGGGGGGCGGACGGAAGCGTTCGCCTGCGGCCGATCCACGGCGACGAACCGCCGGACGTGCTGCCGCCGCAAGGCGAATCGCCGATCGTCGCGCTCGCCTATTCCGCCGACGGACGCCGCCTCGTGACGCAGAGCGGCGACGGGACCGTGGTCGTCTGGGACATGAAGGAGCGCCGGCCTCGACTTCTGCGCGGCAAGACGGCCCTGACGTTCGCGTCCGTTTCCCTTTCCGCCGACGGCGCCGTCCTGGCGTGCCAGGCCGCGGACGGATCGGTGCAGCTCTGGGACGCGGCCACGGGAAAGACGCTGCCCTCGCCGGTGGGGGCCGAGAAGCGCTGTACGTGCCTGGCGTTTTCGCCGACCGGAAGCCTGCTCGCCGTCGCTCTGAAAGAGGAAGAGGAATATCCGGTGATCCTGGTGGACTTCCACACCGGAAAGGAACAACGGCAGTTGTGGGGCCACCGGGCGCCTGTCCACTGCTTGACGTTTTCCGCCGACGGCAAGACGTTGGCGACCGGAAGCGACGACCAGACGGCGAAGCTGTGGGACGTGCCCACCGGACAGGAAAAAACCGGCGCCCTGCTCGGACACACCGACGCCGTCCTGGCGATCGCCTTTACGCCGGACGGCCGGACGATTGCCACGGGCGGCGCCGATCGGCGGGTGTCGCTGTGGGACGCGGTGACCGGCCAGGAGCTGGCCCTCCTTCCGGGCCATTCGGGCCGCGTGTACGCGCTCGGCTTCACACCGGACGGCGACTCTCTCCTCACGGCGTCCAGCAGTCAGGCGGCCGATGAGCTGCGGTTGTGGTCGGGCGCCCGTCCGCCGCCGTAACGCGGTGGTTTGAAGCGCTGGCGCGAGAACAGAGCCCGCCCGGCTGCGACCTGACCCGCCGTCCCCTTCATTTCACTCCTGCCTTCGCCGCGGCGTCCGGATCAATCTTCTTCAGAGCTTCGGCGGCGCTATCGCTCACAAACATTCGGCCGTCCTTGAGCGCCTGAATCAGTTTCGGCACGGCAGGCCTGGCATCCGGGCCAATGTGGCCCAGCGTCTCGGCTGCTCGGCTGACGATCAACCCGTCCTCGTCATTCAGCGCTGCATCAATTGCGGGCAGAGCGGGTTTAGCGTCGGAGCCGATCTCCGCCATGCTCGAGCGCCTCGTCGCGCGACAAAATCCTGTCGCTTTGAAGCATCCTCACGAGAGTAGGAATAGCGGCCTCGTGTCGGCTGATTCGCCACAGGGCCAGCGCAGCGGCGATGCGCACTCGGTCATCTTTGTCCCTCAATGTGGTCGCCAGGTCATCCACCGCCGCCTTGGCGTCCGGGCCAATGCGACCCAGCGTTGTCGCGGCGTCCTTCTGTAGCTCGTCGTCGCCTTCCCTGATGACCTTGCACAGAGCGGGCACGGCCGCCCGCGCCTGCGGGCCTACCTTCGCCAAAGCCTCCGCAGCCTCCCATCGCACCACGTCCTCCTTCTGGTCGAGGGCAGCTACCAGGGCAGGGACGGCAGCTTCGTCTTTGTTGATTCTCCACAGGCTCAGCGCGATAGTGACGCGAAACCTTCCCTCGGCTTCCCTAAGAATAGCCTTAACACTACAGCGCAGCGAAGCGTCTGAGCTTTCTGGGCCGTTTCTGGCGCGACCGTCGCGCCGCGGCGTTTCGGCGTTGATGGTACTGGAGCAGGTCCAGTAGGCACGCCGTCTCAGTCGTCCCCCGGCGCCGGCGCACATACCTCCGGCAGACCAGGGCCAGGGTCGCGCCCACCTGCTCCAGGGTCGCCTCCGCGTTTTTCCCCCCGCAACCGCTTCGTGTGCAGAGAGACGAAGGCCAACACCACCAGGCGCAACGCCAGAGGACGCTTCAACGACACGCAGCTCTGGCCCGCGACGTGCGTCAGCCCCACTTCGCCTTTCGCCACGCGGAAGACGTGTTCCACGTTCCCGCGAACGAATCCCGCCGCCAGCACCCGCCGCACCCCGATCCGACGCGGCGCGTTGGTCAGGAAGTCCTTCCTCTCCCCCGTCTCCCGGTTCCGCACCAGGATCCATCGCTGACGCGGCCGACGGTCATGGCCCAGGGCCACGTCCACCCCCTGGGCCTGCCCCACGGCCTGCGGGCCGGTCTGCTGCGGGAAGCGGAACGACCGCGCCGCCCGCCTCCGCACCCCGGCTTGGGCGAACACGGCCTCGGCGCCCAACGCGGTTCGCCTCCGCCCCGGCCGGCCGGAGAAGGTCCGGGGCCCTTCGCCGACGCAGGTCCGGCCGGCCGCGTCCAGCACCCGCAGGAAGTCCGGCTTGCCGCCGTAGCCCTCGTCGAAGGTCAGCCAGTCCAAGCGCCAGCCGTTGCGCTCGGCGCGGGCGAGCAGCTCCAGACCGATTCGCCACTTGGGCCGGTAGCGGACGTCGTCGGGGAGGTCCGCCTCACGGCAGCGATCCCGATCCGCCTGCCACGACTCGGGCAGGTACAAGTCGCCGTCGAGCAGGGCCTTGAACCGGCCGCGGGCCACGGCCAGGTGGACGGTGACGATGCCGTTCCGCACCTTGCCGACGCAGCCGAGGCCTGGCGCTGGACGCCCGGCGTCTTGGCCCCCTTCTTGACCGCGCTGGTCTCGTCCAGGACGCCGACCGTGCCCAGCGGATCGGGCGGGAGGTCGCCGACCGCGGCGAGCAGGCGCGCCGGCACGGCGTCGGTGAGGCCGTCGTGGTCCCACAGGCAGGCCTGGAGGAACGGTTGCAGGCAGCGGGGCGGGACGCTGGCGAACGGGGCCAGCGGCTCGGCCGTCTTGCGCGGCAGGTCGGTGAGCAGTCCGCGGGAGTAGTTGCGGAAGTGCCGAATCGTTGGGGGGTTGTCAAAGAGCCGCTCCAGGGGCCGCAGGAAGGCCGTGAACTCCGATCCGAGGGCCTCGATCGGATCCGCCGTCATGAATGTCCCTCCCAGTGTCGGGAAGGAACAATAGTCAAAGCAGATGCTGCGTCAGCTGCGCTGTAGTGTTAATTGCACGCATGTGCGCTATCGGGCGCAAGGGCAGCTGGAAAGAAAAAAGCCCCGGCTCTTGACCGGGGCTTTCTCCTTTTCCGAATTCTTAACGGCGGAATCTCCCGTGCAGGTAGCTGTCCAGCGCTTCCCGCGTGAACAACAACCGCCCAGGGCGGCCGGGCATCGGCTTCACGCGCCCACGTTTAACGAGCGCGTATATCCCTTGAATGGTGCTGCGGATGTAGGCCGCCGTCAGGTACAGGCTGTGGATGGGAACGCTGCTCATGTCGTCACCTCCATCCGGCCGGTTTCACGCCAGCAGCCCCGCGGCCTTCATCCCAGCGTCGAACGACAACACCTCGGCGACCATCTTCTCGCAGAGGAACTTGAGTGTCGGCGGGTCCAGGGCCGCGCCGAGCGCCTCATAGCGGAGGCCAAAGATCGCCCTGCCGTCTTCGAGCACATCGGCGAACCAGCATCCCATAGGCGCCATCACGTTCTGGTGGAGCAGGTGCCCAAGCACCTCCTCTGAAACGTTGTCAGCCGGCGGCAAGGCATGGCTGTAAACGAGGAACCTCGCCAGGCACTCGTCGCCGGACAGCACCCGCACGTCACGCGGCCCCAGCTGGGGGTGGTTGAAGTGCAGGAGGACGGTGCCGCCTGCCCTGTCGGCCACTCCCCAGGCGAGTTCCCTGCAGAGCCGCTCGAGCCGACCCGGCTCCTCGTCGTCTCCCCGCTCAACCAGGCGATTGCCCTGGAGTCCCATCCCGGTCACCGCGTTGTAGCCGGTGACGAAAGCGTCAGTAAATTCCAGCAACGTATCGAAAACGCTCATGGTCCCACCTTTCGGTTGCGCCCACTCCTGCCGCTTACGCGGCACAACACGCGGGCTGAGGTAAGGACGGGGGGACGAACGCCGCCCCCGCCCACGCTCTGCTCCCTTCGCCAGGCGCGCTTCACGCGAGCCCACCGGCCGGGCAGCCGCCACGTGAAGTAAGCCGCAGGGCGTCCGTGCCCCGCGTGCTGGGCCAACCTTGCGGCCCAGACTTTCACTTCCCCGTCAGCATCCGCCGAAATCCGCCCACCGCCTTGCCGAGCGTCCCCGGTTCGCGGACGGCTATGACGGTGAAGGCGACGACGCCCGTCGTGCAGGACAGGACGACGCAGGTTCCGGCCGTCACAGCCGCCACCACCCAGTAGTCATGCACGAACCGCCACATGGTCAATGCTCCTCTCCGAGACAGGGCGAAAGGTAAGGAATGGGCCAGGGCGAGTGGCCTCCGTTTGGACAGTTGTTGATTGCAGGGCTACACCACGACGCCCTTGATCTTTTTCGGCTCCGCCTCGGGCGATTCCTTCCCTACTAGCAGCGGCACGACGACGTGCTCGGCCAGCAGCCGGGCCGCTTCCGGATCCTGCTGAAGGCGCCGGGCGAGGCGTCGCTCTACGAACCATGCCAGCACCCCGACGCCGCTGTAGAGCATTAGCAGAGTGAAGAAGGCGCAAAACATGGACGCCTCACTTTCTGCTGCACTTGTGGTCAAGGATCCAGCGGCCTTCCGCGTAAGCCGCGTCCGCTTCCTCTACCCTCCCTTTCGCCAGCAGCCGATTGGCGCGTTCCATCAGCCGCTTGGCCGTAGCACCCCAATTGAACCACCGGGAGGGATGAACCAGACAACCAGGCCGAGATCGGCCAGGGCGAAAAACGGCCAGTACAACCGCAGGTCGTAGTGCCAGGCGTCCGGCGTCTCCGCTAGAGCCGCTCCGGGCGCCGGTAGCACCAGAGCGTCATCCACACGGTTACCCATGCGCCGCAGCAGGGCGACGACGAGCAGTGCCACGACGATCCCCGCCGGAATGGCCGGGTAGTGATCGAACAGACTGAATAGGCACTCCATAGGCTGCGGCACGTTTCCCCGACGTTGCTGTTATCTTCCGACGGCGTCTGGCGAAGGGCCTGCACACCGCCGCCTGGCACTTCCGCCACGGCCCCACACTCTCGCTGGTTTCGCCACACGCCACACGTCGTCACTGCATCAGGCCGCCAACGAACTCCGGCGGCAGGTGGTCCTTCTCGATCTTCTTGATCGCCTCTGTCGCCTTGCCGACGAAACCCTTCGGGGTGTAAGCGTCACTATTGTTGCTGAACAGATGCACGGTTCGCCAGTCGGCGGGTCCAGTATCCCTGCCATTGGCCTTTTTCACTCCTGTAGAGCGCACGCACATGACACAGCGCGTCCGCCCCGTCCTCGCTCCAGCGCTTGCCCGCCCCCTTGAGCCGCTGTCCCATCACGGTCTTGCACGCGCTTTCCACCACCCCGCTGCCGATGTGCCAACCTCGTGGAAGGCGCCGGCCTGACCGCAGCCGGGACAGGTCACGCCGGAGCCGTCGTAGCCGTTTTTTTTTGCGCAGGCTGCTCGAAGGCGCAGGCGCCGATGCTCAGGACCAGATCGCGGACCTCCAATTCGGTCGGCCCGAAGGGGCAGGGGCCGGCGGCGACCAGGGCGCGGGCGATGCGGAGGAAGTCCTCGCGGGAGGCGTCGGCCAGGCGGTCGGCGAACAGCACGGCCTGGGCTTCCTGCTCGGGGGAAAGCGATCCCTTCATAACACCCTCGGAGACAAGGGCGGTGCTTCTTTGGTGAAAAGCCGCCGCCGCTTCAGAGGGTACAAAGAACCCACCAACTTTCGAGACGCCCACACTTTCTTTCTGGAGGGATTCCGAATTATTCACTTGACTTCGCATCGGCGAGGTATACCTTCAGCGGGAGAAAACCGATCGACTTCCCGTTGAGCAACCCGGCCGAGACGAGCGGCAACACCTTGTCCGGCGGCCACGGGCTGCCCAGCGCCCACGAATCTGGCTTGGCGGGATACTGCTTTTTCTTCTTGATCCCGAGAAGATCGCCGTCCTTGACGCGCTTGCGCCAGAGAGAGCGGCCGACCGGCGGCACTGTGTAGGCGTGCTGGAGGGTGATGAGCGGATTGGCAGAACGGGCTGTCGTTCATGCCGCAGGAGACGACATCCTGGGTGCGGTCCACGCTCTCGGTGGTGATCCAGCTCACGTCGGAGCGCTCGCCGGGGTTCAGCTCCGTCGGGGCCTTCACCGTGACGGCCTTGCGGTACGCGTGTTCCTTCGACTTGGACAGGGCCTTTAGCAGCGTGTCGAGCTGGCGGGCCTAGCGGTCGAGCATGGGGAAGCCGAGCGGGCCTTCGGTGGGATCGTAGGCGGGAAGGAAGGGTGGCATAGTGAAGACTCCAGGGAAAGTGGGCGAACGACACCTTCCTGCGGCCGGAGGCGCATGAGAAATTCGCCACATTTCGGGCAGGGAAAATGGCCGAACAGTTGAATAAGTTCCTCGGCCTGGGAAAACGTCGGTCGTAGCTGCGGGTTAAGGTGCTTAGGTCGGCTGTTTTTCGGCCTGCAATTCTGCCCGGTTGTCGGCCCCTCCGCGGCGCGGGCGCATCCGTCCGGTCCCAGTTCAGCGATAGCCACGGCACGTCGCTCCAGGCCACGGGGGGCAGTCCGCGCTCGCTCCGCACCTCGTTGATCGTCACCACGCCGTACTTCATGTCCGTCTGCTGCTGGACCACCGCCAGGTTCTGGTCCACCGGAACCGGGCCCTCGCTCGCCAGGAAGAGCCGGCCGGTGGGGTCGTTGAGCGGCACGAGTTGGGCGTTCAGCTTCTCGTCGCGTCGCTCCAGGCGCGGCCCAACGAACTGGTCCATGTGCTGGCTCTTCGACTCCACAAGGATCAGGTGGGGGCGTAGCGAGCCAGTCCCGGCACGCGGTCGAAGTCCGCGTCGTTGCTGGCGAGGTGGGTCAGGCCGTTCGCCTGCATCACGGCCACGATCAAGGCGTCATTCATAAGCAAACCGACTTGTTGGCTCAGGGCGACGGACGCGGCCAGGACGCTCGGGGGGGATCGGCAGGGTCTGCAGGTTACTTTGGACGATGCGCTCGATGGCTTGCCGAAAAAGGCCCAATCGACTCACCTCGGCCGGGTGGTTCCGTAGGCGATTGCCGATGCCGGCGGCGGGCCAGTTCAGGAGCGTGATTGCCTCCAGAGTCATCAGCCGGTGGGCCGTTTCGCCCAGGACGGGGACGGTCGTGAAGCCCGGAAGCTCCCGGCGCTCGATCCGGTCCACCAGGGCCGTGCAGGCGGCCCCAAACTGGGGATGACGCGAGAAGTGATAAACAAGGATGTTTGCATCCACGAAAACCGCGTCCCCGGCCAGGAGGTCGGCGAAGGTCATGGCTCCTCCGGCGGCGGGTACTCCAGCTCGGGGTCCATCGCGGCCCATTCGATCAGCTGCGGGTCCGTGCAAGGAATGAGTCCGGCTGTCTCCTCCACCCAGTTGGGGCGGGCGTGTACCGTGACCGTGACTTTCTCGTGTTCCGACAGCGGCAGCGGCTGGGTCGGCTTGAGGACGCCGTTCTCGTAGATGGCTTCGACGGTCAGAGACATGGCGGACCCTCCTTTACCACAAGCCGAAGAGCGTGTACTCATTGTAGGCGAGGACGGCCGTTGTTCCGTCTCCTTCCCCCCAAGTCCCGCTTCTCTTGTTGCGGGAACAGGCGGCCCCCACCCGGCAAGAATTCCTGCCGCCGGAGACGGCCGGGAGTCGAAGCCGTGGACCTTTCACGCCCGACCCTTGAGCGCCTTCTGGATGGTGACGCCCAGATCGGCGGGGCTGTCGGCGACGGCGACGCCGGCCTCGCGCAGCGCCTTGATCTTGTCGGCCGCCGTGCCGCTGCCGCCGCTGATGATGGCGCCGGCGTGGCCCATGCGCTTGCCGGGCGGGGCAGTCTGGCCGGCGATGAACGCCGCCACCGGCTTGCTGACGTGGCCCTTGATGTACTCCGCCGCCCGCTCCTCCGCCGTGCCGCCGATCTCTCCCATCATCAGGATCGCCTCCGTGCCGGGATCCTCCTGGAACATCTTGAGCAGGTCGATCTGGTTCGTGCCGATGATCGGATCGCCGCCGATGCCGACGCAGGTGGACTGACCCAGTCCAAGGTTCGTGAGCTGCCAGACGGCCTCATAAGTAAGGGTGCCGCTGCGGCTGATGACGCCAACCGGGCCGGGTTTGTGGATGTAGCCGGGCATGATGCC
This sequence comes from uncultured Planctomycetaceae bacterium, assembly GCA_963771935.1. Taxonomy (GTDB): domain Bacteria; phylum Planctomycetota; class Planctomycetia; order Gemmatales; family Gemmataceae; genus UBA4732. The sequence goes on from CAVYVK010000005.1 coordinate 203,882, forward strand.
GATCTTGCACTGGCCGGGCGTGATGATCCCCGGACAGTTGGGGCCGATGAGTCGGCTGGGCTTGCCCTGGAGGAAGCGCATGACGCGGGCCATGTCCAGGACCGGAATGCCCTCCGTAATGGCGACGATGACGCGGACGCCTTCGTCGGCGGCTTCCAGGATGGCGTCGGCGGCGGCGGGCGGCGGCACGAAGATCATGGTGGCGTTGGCGCCGGTGGCGCGGACGGCGTCGGCGACGGTGTTGAAGAGATGGAAACCCTCCTTGGTCGTGCCGCCCTTGCCGGGCACGACGCCGCCGACGACCTGCGTGCCGTAGTCGCGGCACTGGAGGGTGTGGAACGTGCCGGCCTTGCCGAGACCCTGGCAGAGGACGCGCGTGTTCTTGTCAACGAGAATGCTCATGAAGGAGATCCTGTGCGTTCAATTCGGGGCGGGCGGGTTGGCCGGCGTCAGATATTCCATCGTGAGAACGTGCAGCAGAGAACCGACGACGATGTCGTCCGCGGTGGAGGCGGCCGAGCCAGGCGCGGGGACGCCGACGTACACCGCGGACGGCGTCACAATCGCCATGTCCGGGTGACGGATCTCATAGACCGCGTCGTTGGACAGGCGGAGGCGAAACAGCCGGAAGGGCTGGGCGCGAAGCAGGCGGAGCAGTTCGTCTCGACGCATGGCCTGCTCCTCTCAGCGCTCGTTCTGCTCAGGGCAAACCACCGTCGGCTCGTCGCACATCTGCACTTCGATCGACACGACGTGGTCTCAGGGCCAGCGTGCATTGCCAGGACTTGCCGCCGGGCGCGGACGGGTCTGGACGCTTGATTTCCAGGACGGACTCGCGGACCTCGACGTATTCGGGGTCGCGGATCTCATGGACGTACCGGCCCGTCATGTACAGGCGGAACGGCAGGAACGGCTTGCGGGCCAGGAGGGCCAGGATCGGTTCGCGCGTCATGTTCATCCCCTTTGCTCAGCCTTTGGCCGCCGCCACGACCTTTTTCGCCGCGTCGGTCAGGCCGTCGGCCGTCGTGATTTTCAGGCCGCTGTCGGCCAGTATCTTCTTGCCCTGCGCCACGTTGGTCCCCTCCAGCCGCACCACCAGCGGCACGTGGAAGCCCACCTCCTTGAACGCCGCGATGATCGCCCCGGCGATGATGTCGCATTTCATGATGCCGCCAAAAATGTTCACCAGCACCGCCTTGACCCGCGGGTCCGACAGCAGGATGCGGAACGCCTCCGTCACCTGCTTCTCGTTTGCGCCGCCGCCCACGTCGAGGAAGTTGGCCGGCATCCCGCCGTGATACTTGATAATGTCCATCGTGCTCATCGCCAAACCGGCCCCGTTCACCAGACAGCCGATCGTGCCGGTCAGGCTGATGTAGCTCAGGCCGGCGCGGGCGGCGCGCAGCTCGGCCGGGTCCTCTTCCGTGATGTCGCGCAGCTTTTCCAGCTCAGGATGACGGAACAGGGCGTTGTCGTCGAAGGTGATCTTGGCGTCGAGCGCCTGTACGTCGCCGCCGTCGGTCGTCACCAGCGGGTTGATCTCGGCCAGGCTGCAATCCTTGTCGAGAAACACCTTGGCCAGGGCCGTGATGATCGCCTCGGCCTTCGGCGCCTGATCGCCGCTGAAACCCAGCTCGTAGGACAGGCGGCGGGCCTGGAACGGATGCAGCCCCGCGTCGGGATCGAAAGACCGTTTGAGGATCTTTTCCGGGTGTTTGGCGGCCACCTCCTCGATCTCGACGCCGCCCTCGGCGGACGCCATCACCACCGGCAGGCCGATGGAGCGGTCGAGCACCACGCCGACGTAGTATTCCTTGGCGATCTTGGCCGCGGCGTTCACGACCAGCACCTTCGACACCTTTTGCCCCTCCGCGCCGGTCTGCTTGGTGACGAGGGGGTATTGGAACATCACGTCGGCGACCTCGCCGGCCTCCGCGCGGGTCTTGACGAATTTGACGCCGCCGTAGTTCTTGCCGCTGCCCTGGAACGTGCCCTTGCCGCGTCCGCCGGCGTGGACCTGGGCCTTGAGGACGACTGGGCCGCCGAGCCGGTCGAAGGCCTGCTGCGCCTCGGCCGGCGTCGAGACGACGACGCCTGGAGGCACGGCGGCGCCGGCGGTCGCCAGCAGTTCCTTGGCCTGGTATTCATGAATTTTCACGGAGCATCCTCAGGGGATGGCGAGCCGGGTCGCGTCAGCGCCCGGAGTCCAATCCTAGCTGTTATAGCGGGGCGCAGCGTCGATGCCAGGGCGGCATCGACGCCGGGAACCGCCCAGACCGCCGGAGCGCATCGGCTTACGGAAGTGGGAAAGCCCATGTCGCTTTACGCTGCATCCGCCATCGGACCATTTCCGCAAGGCGACAATCCTTTCGGGAACAGGCGCGGCGCGGCCTGGCGAGGCGGTCGGCCGGCGATTCGCTCCATTGGGGAGGGCGCCTACGCCTCCCTTCGGCCGATGTAAGATAAGACAGGATACGACCGTCGATCTGGACGCCGGGCGCCGGCGTGTCACGAACCCAAGGCCGGCATCTCATGAAGCAGCTCATTGTTCAATGTCATGCGTCCACGGACGACGACGGCTGTACTCTGTGCGGACGACCGGACGCCGCGTCGGCCGGCGTCCGCCTGGCGATGGCGGACGGTTCCGGCCCGGTCTGCCGCGACTGCGGCCGCAAAGCGTCTCCGTCGCTGGCGGCGCTGCTGGGCCTGGCGGACGCCGCCGAGCGCGTCGGCCGTATCGGCCGGCACACGATGGTCCCGCCGATGACGGCGTTGTTGGATTTGGCGCGGGCGGCGGAGAATTACGTCCAGGCGGCGCCGCCGCGACGGAGGGCGGGGTGACATCTCCGCAGTCCGACGCCGACGGGAAGGGGCGGGGGCGTCGTCCGCATGAAGTACGCACGCCGCCCCCGCCCGTTATACAGTCGTCCGGGTGCCATGCTCGCCGGTTCGCCTGAGGCACCACAGTCACTCACGTCCGGCTATGGCCACCCGGTGCGCGCCGTCAAGGCTTCGGCATGGGGGGCGCCGGCGGGAGACCATTGCTCGTTGCGAAGTTATCAAGGGCCTTCTTGGCGGCGGCCGCAACACCAGTGGTTTTGTCGTTCGCAGCCAGGACGAGCGGCGTCGGCACACAATTGAGATTCGATGCAAACGTCGGTATCAAGAGGAAATCGCCGAGCGCCTCAGCAGCTTTTTGCCGCTCGATCGCAGTCGCCGGAGCCTTTGGGTCCATGTAGTTGCTCCCCTTCAGTCTTTCGGCCAGTGCATTGGCGTAGTCTTGCACTTCAGGCTTCCTCACTTTCTCTTTGAGGCTGCCAAGTACGGCCCGTGCGGATGAGGCGGCCTGCCATCGTACGTCAATATCGCCGTCTTTCGCTATGGCGCTTTCCAGACCTATGAGCACCTTGGGAATGAGGCTCTCGTCCGTAACACTCGACAGCGATTTTGCCGCGCAGATTCGCACCGTTGCCTTCTTGGACTCATCGTCGAGATCCTTCAGCCAGCCGTCAACTTCTGCGACTGCGCAAGGGCCGCAAGCAGACTCGGTCGCGTGCTTAAAATTCACGTTAGCCAGTGCTTTATCAATGGCGTCCTGCACATACGGATCAACGCTGTCTGCCCGCGCCGCCACCAAGTCCGGTATCGCGTCGCACACCTCAGGCGACTGGAATTGATTGAGGGCGTTGACGACGTGGTACACAAAGCACTCCCACTCGGCGTACTTCACGGGCGGGTCGTTGAGAAGCCGCCTGAGGGCCGGCGCCGCTAGGGGCGCCTTTGAGGCGCCGATCTGATCAATCGCGGTCGTGCGGGCCTTGAGATCCAGGTGCGAGTTGGAGGCGATGACCAACAGGTCCAGCACAACCTTGTCGCTCGCGCAGAGAGTGCCTTTGCCGGGTTTGGCCGCATCCGTAGCCGGGGCGGGCTTGTCGTCCGCCTTGCCGGCGCCAACGGAAGACGGTTGCGTTTTGCTGTCCGAGCAATCCGGGTCGGCGGCCCGGCCGACCGCGCAGCAGAGGACGACGGCGCTGAATAGGATGGTCTTTTGCATCGGGGGCTGTCTCAAGGGGGAACGGAAGAGCCGGCCACACAAAGCTCAAGTCTAACCGATGACAACGACGTGTCAAGTATTCCAATGGTCATGCTTCCCGGATTCCGCGGAGGAAGAATTGGACGGCCCTTGTCGCATCCGGTTGGACGGCGGTTCGTTCTCCAGGAATTGTCGTCCCTCCGTGATGGACTTCGGGCGAGATGCGCGGCGCGACCGGCGTATCCGACAAAGTTCGCCTGAATTCTCTCGCCGGGACGGACGATGAAGAACGTAACGCGCGGCGCCTCCGTACGGGCGCCCTCACCCCGTCCAGGCAGTTCGCCCCGACCGCCGTCCCTCCATGGGCGGTTCAGCGGCGGAAAGAGGATGCCCACGCTATGGCGAGTACGAAGGTTCGGCCGTTTCGGCCCGTTGTAAGGGTGGCGTTCATGCTGGCGTCCATCCTGCTGAGTTCCTGTCAGCAGCTGGGATCGATCAGCGGCACGGGTTGCCCCGACTGTGACGCCTGTGCGTGCAAAGCGAAGGTGTGCGAGAAGCCGACCGTCCGCGCGCTGGCGCAAGATCTGGATGAGTTGGAGGACCACATCGAGAAGTTCGGCAGCGTCGTGGCCAAGCAGCCGGACGTGTCGGGCCAGCGCGGCTGACGGCGCATCGTCAGGAATTTGAGGAGGAGATGGCCCTGGAACTCGGCAACTTCACCAATACTCTGCAAGGGTCTGTGACGGGGTCGGACCAGGCGTACTTCATGGACGCCTTCGCGCTGAGTGCCGCCGCCGGCGGTGGAGGCGGCGCAAGCGCGATAGGGGGCTCGGATAAGGTTTCCAGTACGCCCGCGTCCGTCAGTGCAGCCTCCACTCCGAAAAAGGGCGTGTCCGTCAGCATCTCGAACACCACCTCCGCGCCGTCCTCTCAGTCGCAGCAGTCTCAACAGTCGTCGCAGAGTAGCGCGCACCGCCATCCCGGCCGACGTGTCCGGGGCGTTCGCGGATATTTCTCGGACTCCGGTTCAGACCCCTCCCGCCCTCGAATTCGCCGCGGGGAAGACCGGAATAACCCTGGAACCGACGATCTATCTGGCCGAGAAGGCCCGCTACCTGAACTGCCTGCATGAGCTGCGCCGCATCAACGAGGGCGACGACACCGCCGACTCGCCGGGCTACTCGCTGAATCTGGTGCGCATCCCCGTCTCCGTTTTGCCGGGCAAATGCACCGAGATCGGCCACGGCGCCGAGATCACCATGACGCTGACGCCCTACCTCAGCGACGAACTGTTGCCGACGACGTTCCGCAACCTGGTCGAAAACGACGTGGTAGATGAGATCACTTTTCCAGTGACGCAGTTCATCAACGAGCCGACGAACCGTGTCTACTTTGAACCCGCGACGAGGGCGGCCGATCTGGATGAGTTGGTCGCGTATGTTGATTCGCATAGCGTCCAAAAGATGATCGAGGCGGTGGTCAACTATGAGCTTTCCTCGGACAAATCCAAATCCGAGCCGGAAAAGGAACCGTCGCTGGCCACCTATCGTTGGAGGCCCAGCCTGGAGGACATCTTTTCCCGGCCCGAGTGGGCCTGGGTGGACGAGGTGATGCGAAGGGCCTATGCGGATGTCGATACGAAAGAGGAAGACAAAGAGGAAGCCAAGAAGAAGCGGAACGCGTCGGCACCGCAGGCGTCGGAAATTGAGACACTCAAGAGCGATGACCTTGCAGGAATTATCAGTACGGGTCACAGTGCCGCGCCCGGAACCAAGTCGCGTCCGGCGCTGCTGCCTTTCCCCCGATCGCAAATGAGCAACGTTTACGGCATCGATTTCGCCCGCACGCTCGGCGAAGACGCCTACTCGGCCTTCGCCAAGGCCCGGACCAGCAAGCCTTGTCCCGACTCGGGCCAACTGTGGATTCAGTTGCCCGATGTCAAGGGATACTTTCAGGAAGAAACGGCAGCGGCCTACAAGTTTCTGTCAACGCCCTGTAACGCCTCCCTCTGGAGGTACTGCACGCCCGACCTCGCCGCGGCAATTCGCGGTCATAATGTCCCCTTCCTCATGGCCCAGCGCCTCAATTTCAAGAACGAGGTAGACGCGCTGACCGGGGGGCCGGAGGGCGGCCAAAAACACACCACTACCGCCGCCCTCGCCTGGGCCATCATCGTCGATTCGGCGCTCCTCACCGATCAGCTCGTGCAAGACATGAAAGAAACGGCCGCCTCCAAGGGCTGCGCCTGCGCCCGGAGGGATGGCTGGATTACTTCTCGCCCAACCCGTCGGCGGAGGCCCGCCAGGCGTTCAATCAGTACGTACAGTGCCGTTGGCCGATCCACGTCTTCGCCCTCGACCCGGTCACGGACGAGCAGAACCTCGCCGACACCTTCAGCAGCCGCCGCGAGATGCAACTCGCCATGTCGCTCGCCTTCGTCAAGGGGCAGCTCAGCGCCAGCAACATGATGCGCTACGCCCGCCGCATCGAATTCGATTTCGCCACCATCGACCTCAACGGCACCGCCGTCGGCTTCTCCCACGGCGAGGACACCTTCGGCTGGCGCTTCTATCCGCGCTTCCAATCGCCGGACATCGACAGCAACTTCAAGGTCTTCTTTCAGGACTTGCTCATCGGCGGGCCGAGCCGGAACGAGTTGCTGAACGAACGTCGCCTGGAGCCGGGCATCCGCGAATGCTCCGCCGTCGTCATCATGCCGTCGTTCGTCCCCTATGCCACCATGAACGTCAGCAGTAACTGGTTCAGACTGACCGACCCCAAATGCAAGGAACTGGATTCAAAGCAGGCGATGAAACTCAGCAGCCGCGTCAAGGCGATCGAGAATTGCGGCCCGAACGTCATCGACTCCGACTGCTATCGCGACGGCGACCTCGAGCGCCTGCTCCAGAAAGCGAAGCAGCTGGAGGCGCGGCTGCCGCTGCAATCGGCGCAGGTCCAGGTCCCCTATGAGAACACCCTCGGCGGCTTCGCCATGTTCAACACCGGCGTCACCGACCTGGCGCCGGAGCTGGAGGGCTGGTACGGCAGCCCCTCGATCAACCCCAAGGCGCCGACCACCCTTTTCCTCGTGGGCAACCACTTCAGCGTCCATCAGACGCGTGTGATTGCGGGCGGGCAGGACGTCGGTACGGTCGAGTTGCTCAGCCGCCAGGTAATGAAAGCCGTCATCCCGGCCAATCCCATCCTGCTCGGGAGCGACCAGAAATTCGTGGACATCCAGCTCGCCACGCCCTACGGAGTGACGCAGCACCTGCTCGTCCCGGTTTGCATCCCTCCCGATCCTACGGACGGAAGCGTCTCGGCCGTCAAGGGAGTGGCCTGGAAGGCCGCCACTTTTGAGGTGGCGTTCGTCTACTCCGGTGTGGGCATCGCGGCCCCGCCGGCGGGCCAGGCGGCCGCCGCCGCGACCGCGACGACGGACCAGCCGAGTTACAATTTCAGTCCGCCGAACTTGTTGCTCCAGCAGGGCGACGTGGACCCCGCCAAGTATCCCACCGTCGCTGTCACGTTCAAATTCGACAAGCAGTACGGGGTCGATCCGATCGTCCTTACCGCGACATTCAACGCCACGCAGAAAGGGTACGTGCTATCAGGCGCCGATTTGGCGGCCCACCTGTTCACCACCTTCGGACCCAAGTTCGGTCAGGAGACAACGAATCCGCCCAGCAACCTGCTTATCACGGCGGCCGAATTGACGTTCAACCCTTCTCCCAACGCGGGCATCGCCATCAAGCGGAACGCCGGCAACTCGCTGACCATCCAGTGGGTCAAGGCGGCCAGCGCTCAAGGAAGCAGCACACCGGGCAGCGGCTCCGGGAAATGACGACGTGACGATGACTCGCCGGGGCCGCCGGATCGGTCGGCGCCCCCGCAAGATGCCTTGCCCTATGGTCGGCTTCCGTCCCATTTCAGTCAATCGCCATCGGGGGCCGAGCGGGGAATGTTATGAAGCAATCGGCCGGGACGTTGCTTTATCGAGAAGGGCCGGACGGGTTGGAAGTGCTGCTGGTCCACGCCTCCGGCTCATACAACCGCCGCGCCCCGTGGGGCATCCCCAAGGGCGAGCCGGACCCGTCGGAAACCGACCTGGAGAAGACGGCCCGCCGCGAGACGCGCGAGGAAACCGGCGTCGAGGCGGCCGATCTTGTCGCCCTCGGCGACATCGTATACCGTAAGAGCCGTAAACGTGTCCACTGCTACGCCGGCGCCGCTCCGGCCGGAGCGGCCCCACGGCCTACCTCGTGGGAGGTGGACCAGGCCGATTTCCTGCCGATCGAGAAAGCGCGACGGGTGATTCATCCCGACCAGGCGGCGTTCCTGGATCGGCTGCTGGCGCATCTGCGGGAGCGGGAGTCGTGAGGGGTCGTGGGAACGACGTCGTTCATTGTTTTCCGGGTGGGGAGATTACCAGATGCGCGGGATCATCAACATCGTCATCGGGCTGGTTTTCATCGTGGGCGGACTGACCGGCGGCGTAGTCGTTCATGGGCCCAGATCGCCGCGCAGCTGCGTGAGTTGTAGAATCGCTCTATGAGCAAAAGGTCCAAGAGCACCTGTCCGAGCTGTCGGCAATTGCAGCGGGAATTGGCGAGCCTGCGTGCTGCCTTCCAGGACTGTCGCGCAGGTGCAGGAGTTGCAAACCACCGTCCAACGGTTGCAGGAGCAACTGGCCGCGGCTCGTAAAGACTCGTCCACTTCGTCCAAGCCTCCCTCCTCCGACATCGTCAAGCCGCCGCGTCCGCCGCTGGCCGACGACGGCAGCCGGCGTAGGCCAGGCGGCCAGGTCGGCCATGCCAAGCACGAACGCGCTCCGTTCCCCCCGGAACAAGTCCAGGCCGGCTTCGATTACCGCGTGGACGTCTGCCCGGATTGCGGCCAAGCCCTGGAGCCGACGGGCTTTGATCCTCGCGTCGTGCAACAGGTCGAACTCCGGGTGATCCCGTTGTGGGTCGAGGAACACCGCCAGCAGGAGAGCTACTGCCCCGGCTGCGACAAGATCCACTACGGCGTGCTGCCGCCGGTCGTCGTCCACGGCGGCTTGCTGGGACCGCACCTGACCGCCCTGGTCGCCTACCTCAAGGGCGTGTGCCACGCCTCGTTCTCGACCGTGCGCAAATTCCTCCGCGACGTGGTCGGCCTGACGATCAGCCGGGGGATGTTGGCCAAGGTGGTGGCCAAGGTCAGCGCGGCGTTGGAGCGGCCCTATCAGGAGTTGTTGGAGCGGCTGCCCGACGAGGATCGAACTCAACGTCGATGAGACCGGACACAAGGACCGGGGCGACTTGCTGTGGACCTGGTGCTTCCGAGCCGAGTTGTACACGCTTTTCAAGATTGCTCCACACCGCAGCGCCGACGTATTGCTGGAGGTGCTGGGAGCGGAGTTCGACGGGGTGTTGGGCTGCGACTGTTTCTCGGCCTACCGGCGTTACATGCGGGAGTGCAACGTGCTGGTGCAGTTCTGTCTGGCCCATCTGATACGCGACGTGAAGTACTTGACGACCTTGCCCGACCGGCGCGACCAAGCGTATGGGGAGCGATTGCGCGAGGCGTTGCGAGACTTGTTCGGGGTGATCCACCAGCGTGAGCGACTGCCGGCCGGGGAGTTCAAGCGGCGGTTGCAGGCGGCGCGGGCGGAAGTGCTACGGCAGGGGACTCAAGACGTGCCGCCGACGGCGGCCGCGGCGCGGTTGGCGAAACGGCTGAGGCGTTATGGGGAGAGTTATTTCCAGTTCGTGACCACTCCGGGGATCGAACCGACGAACAACGTGGCGGAGCAAGCGATCCGCTTCGTGGTGATCGACCGCCATGTCACGCAAGGCACGCGGAGTGCGACGGGGCAACGGTGGTGTGAGCGGATCTGGACGGTGCTGGCGACTTGCGCAGACGGGCCGTTCGGTGTGGGCGTTTCTGCAAGCGGCGATCGAGGCCGCCTGGCACGGCGAGGCGGCGCCGTCGCTGCTGGGGTGAGTACGGAGCAAGCAGGGAGGAAGCGAAGTGGACGGCAGGGATGCAAGGTCGCCAACGACCGGGAAGTCCTGAGAGCCGACAGTGGAGAGAATCGGCGAGCACACGATCTCATCTTGGCCATAACCAAGCAGTAGGCAGGGCAGACGCTGCCCAAGGCTCAGGCCGGCAACGCCGGAAGAATCAACCTGACCGCGTTCCTGCCTGCGCAATGCCAACCGTTATTCTGGCACTGTGAATCGCTACCCGGCGGCCTCGCTTTGATCGGGACCAACAGCGGCCTCGCGCTGGCCGTCGTGGGCCTCCTCCTCGTCGGCCTGGGCATTTTCCGGATCGTCAGCAGCAGAAATCAATAGGCGGCGGGCGCCGTTCATCCTTCCTCGATCCGCAGCACGTTCTCGCGCAGGAACGCCTCCAGCTCCGCGCCGGTGAACACGCTGGTGGTCGTGCCGATGGCGCGCACGCAACTGGCGCCGACCGCGCTGGCCCGGCGCAAACAGCCCTCGGCGTCCAGGCCGCGCAGCAGGCCGTCGATGTAGCCGGCCGCGAAGGCGTCGCCGCCGCCGCTGCCGTCCACGAACGCCGCCGAGAACGCTCCCGCCCGCAGCCGCTTTCCCTCCGCCGTCGCCAGCACCGAGCCGCGGTCGCCCAGCGTCACGATGGCCGTCTTCGCCCCCAGCGCGAGGAATCGCTCGGCCTGGCTCATCGGATCGTGTTCGCCCGTTATCAGCTCCGCTTCATGGTTGTTGGGTAGAAAGACGTCCACCTCCGGCAGCACCGGCGCCAGCCGCGACAAATAGTCGGCCGGCCCCGGCGTCACCACGTCCAGCATCGTCTTCGTCCCGCCGCGCCGGGCGGCCGCGAACACCTGCCGAAGCTCCTCCGGATGGACCTCGTTCATCAGCAGATAGCCGCCCAGGTACAGCACCCGGCATGGCGCCGTCGAAATGTCCGCCGCCCGGAAGACGGCGTTGGCGCCGAAGCTGTGGATGAAGCGGCGATCCTGTCCCGCCACGTTCACGATCAGCGTCTGGCTGGTGTCCAGGCCCGGCGTCGTCCGCACCGCTGAAACGTCCACGCCGCGCTCGCGCAGCATCTCGGCCACGACCCGGCCGAACACGTCGCCGCCCACCCGGCCGGCCACCGCCGCCGACGCGCCCAGCTTGGCCAGGTCCACCGCCACGTTGGCCGCGCAGCCGCCGATCGTCAGCAGCAGCTGGTCGGCCAGCACCAGCTCGCCCGCCTCCGGCAAGTGCGCGATCGGCGAACACACGTGGTCCGCCACGATGATTCCGGCGCACAACACGTCGGCCAGCGTGGTCATGGTCCTCGCCTCGCACACGCAATAAGGAGGGCTATTGTTCCCAGAGCTTCGGCGTGAGATAGCCGGCCCTTTTCAGGGCGTTCTTGCCGGCCTCGGCGAGGAAGCGGGCCTCGAAGTCCAGTCCCGCGCCGGAGGCCGCCCGCGCCTCGCCGCCCCAGACCGACAGGGCGTCGTGGAAGAACTGCTCCGCCTGCTTGACCTCGCCGGACTCCAGGGCCAGCGCGCCGCGGAGCGTCGTCAAGTTCGCTTCCCCCCTGACGCCGGCGGCCATCTGCTGCATTTTCATGAGGATCTCCGGGAAGAAGAGGCCGGTGCGGATCAAGTACGCCTGGTTGCCGTCCTGCGGCTCCGCTTCGAGCAGGGCCTGCATGACCGCCACGATCATCGACACCCGCGGCGGGACGGCGTCGATGCCCTGGCCGCCGGGACCGAGCGTTGCGTCGATCATCTTGGCCAAGTCGGCGTCCGCTTCGTCGTAGTCCCCGGACGCGGCCGCCAGCTGCACCTGGATCGCCAGAAACGGCAGCGGCCCCAGGTAGTCCATCGCCACGTCCTTCTGGGGCCACGTCCGCGCCTCGTGCAGACGGCCGGTGTGCAGGAACAGCTCCAGCTCCAGGATTTCGCCCTCCCGGCCGAAATCTTCCACTCCCGAGGGTAAAAGGATGGAAAGCGCCTTGTCGGCCAGGCCGAACTTCCGGAGCGCCAGATTGGCCCGAGCGTACACCGGCTGCCCGACCGACTCCACCTCGAACTGATCCAGCCGGTTCTTGACATCCTTTTCCTTGGCCGCCACCAGGTCTTCCCAGTCGTGGATGCGCTCGCTGAACAGCTTTCGGGCCCTCTCCGGGCTTGGCGCCGCCCTCGCGATTGCAGCGCAGCACCTCCCGAAACTCCTGGAGCACCAGATCCTGGTAATTCAGGTCTTGATACAAGGTGAGCAGGCTGGTGTGGGCGTCCAGCAGGTCGGGGTTGAGCCGGAGGGCTTGTGTGTAGGCCGTGATCGCCTGGGCGGTGCGGACGCGGTAGGAAAGAGGGACGTCCGCGATCGGTTGGTTCCAGAAGGCCCGTGGCGGGTAGCCCACGCGCTCGGCCGTGCGGGTGAGGAGCCGCAGGTAGACCTCGCCCAGAACGAGGTAGGCGCGGGCGTCGTCGGGGTCGGCGCGAACTGCCCGCCGCGCCGTCCGCAGCGCCAGGTAGAGGAAGCCGACGGGACCGTCGTCGTGCCGCGTCTGGAAGTCGGATCGGCACCAGAAAAGGAACTGGTCCGCCGGCGTCGGCTTGGCGTCCTTCGGCAACATGGCTGGGCCGGTCAAAACGTCCCACGGAAGGGCCATCGTGGAAGGCGCCAGGACCGATCCGTTGGCGCAGGACGCCGCGCCGACGATGCCGGCGGCCAGCGCGCGTTGCCAGGCCGAGATGGTGCGATAGCCGTAAGGCCCCGCCGCTTCCTGATCGAAGTGCTTCAGGTACAGCTCGGCCTCGTCCGCGAGGGCCGTGCGGGGCTTATACGACCGGAGAAACGGGTTGGTCCAGTCGGGCGCGGTTGGTTCGCGGTTCGGCCCGGTACGCGGAGCCTTCCAGTCGTCCGGCGGGTCGAAGGCCATCCGGTCCCAATTGATCGGAAGCAGCCGGGGCAGGGGGTCGGCGCCCGGCGCCTTCGGGTCGCGCCAGGCGAAAACGGCGGCGTGGCCGCCCAGATAGATCAGCGGCCATTCGCCTGGGAAGCGCTGTAACCGCTCCACCCAGGAAAAGGCTTTGGAACGGTCGTTATCGTAGACGATCAAATGGTCGGCCCGCCGCCGCCGCATCACCTCGCGAACCGCTTCCATCGGCGCCCCGCCGAAGCGCTCCGGATCGGCGCCGTCCTCCGGCGCCAGGACCTCCGCGGTGAACAGCGCCTGGGCCTCCGCGTAGGTTATCGGCTCGCCCGGATCAGACATCGCCCGTCGGATCGCGACGAAGTCCGCGGCCGCCCCCGGCGGGACCAGCGTCGGCCGCGAATCGACGACGCCCTTCTCCTCCGGGCAGAACCAGGCGAAATAATTGGCCGCGTCCGCCGAGAGGTTGAAGCCGACGTCGGTCGGGCCGAGGGCGCCGTCCCGGCGCCACTGGGCCACCTGCTCGGCGGTGCGGCGCAGGCCGAGGTCGGCCTCGACCGTCCAGCGCGGCGGCTCGAAGGACGGCGCGTGCAGCCAACCGGGCCAAGCGACCACGAGCAGGGCGAGGCCCGCCAGCAGCGTCACGGCGCGCCCCGCCACGGCCCACCGCCGCGCCTCGGCGCTCTTGAACCAGGCGCCGGACTGTCGCGCCAGGAACTCCTGCACGTTGAGCGCCAGGGCTGGCCCGGCGGCGATGGCGAAGAACGGCACGGCCCGCACCCGGAAGGCGCTGACGAGGAACATCCCCGTGCAGACGAGGAACCAGCGCCAGCGCCAGCGGGAGAAGTTGAGCAGGAAGGAGAGGCCGCCGAATAGGACCAGCGGGAAATACGCCCACCCGGCCGCATTCCAGCCGGCGCCGCCGGGCGCAGGTAGGCGGTCTGGAACGGCGACAGGAGCAGCCCCTTGAAATCGGGATCCTGCGCCAGGACGTGGGCGCCGGCGACACGCCGAGCTGCGCCGGCGGCGTCAGGAAGGCGAACACATGATACGGGTTGAGCAGGCAGGCCGCCAGTCCCGCAGCCAGCGCAAGCCCTAGCGCTTTCGTCTCCTCCGGCCGAATCATCCCCGCATCGCCGCGGAATGGCCCGAAGCGGGACTGGATCACCTGGCCGAGCAGGTACAGCGCGACGGTCAGCGGCCCCAGCAGGAACCAGGTATCGAGGTTGACCCAGAGGACGAAGAGCGGCAAGAGCGGCCAGTACGCCCTGAAGGCGATCGGTTCGGTTCGTGCGGCCCCGTCGGCGGCCGGTCGGTGCGGCCGCTCCAGGAAATAGAGGGTCAGGCCCAGGAACAGATACGAGACGATCATGGGGTGCGGCGCCAGCCACGGGCTTAGCACCAGCACGGCCCAGGCGGCGCCGACGGCCGGCGCCCACAGCCCTCGACCGCACCACCCCAGCCGGATCAGCACCGCCGCCAGGGCCGTCACCAGCAGCGCCTTGAATAGAACCAGCGCCGCGCCGCCACGGCCGTCCAGCCCGCCGGCCCCCTGGAACAGGACGAAGGTGGATACGTCATACAGCCAGTTGGTGTTGACCCAGTAGAGGTGTTCGGAGCCTTGGGCGAAGGGATCGACGCCGAAGGGGGCCTTGCCGGCGAGCAGGTCGCGGCCGGTCGCCAGGTGCAACCACAGGTCGCTGTTGCGCCGGCGCGGAGGCGACGAGGAAGGCGAAGCCGAGGACGACTATGGCGAGAACGTAATCCAGCACGGACCAGCGGCGGCGCGGCGGCGCGGGAACGACGGTGGGCGGCGGCAGGGGGATGCGGTCGGGGGAGATCGACTCGGCGGTCTGGACCGGGGAGGCGTCGGGAGGCGTCGGGGCCGAGGGTTCGCCGGGTGCTGCCATGAATCGGTCCTGGTGCAACGATCAGGAAGGATGGTACGATATTTCACAACGGTAGAGGCCGTGTGCGCCGTGGTCAAGGGATGGTCCGGCGGCTGCCCTACCATTGGTACGCCGACGGCCGTCTCTGCGTGCGATCCGCCGTCGGAGCCGCGACCGTCAGGGAGTGGGGGCTTCCCGCACCGTCCCCCGCTCCCTGACGGTCGCGGCTCCGACGAACGGACGCGGCCCTGTTGGTTCGGAACGGTTCTACCAATCCGCGCCGCCGTGCCGACGGCGATGTTGACAGGGGTGGTTGCGGTTTCCCGTCCTCTGCCGTCGCCGGTCCCCCTCGTTCCGGCCGTCCGCTTCCCAGCCCCTCCAGCCTGCCGCGGCGCCGGTCGATAGATTGCAGAGCCGGGCGCAACGGCGCAGCCCGGCGCCGGAACGCCGACCGCCGATCCCCCCTGGCGCGGTCGCGTTTTGGCGTCCCGGCCGAATGTGACCTATGATTTGTACGGTAGATTCGGTCCCCCCACGCGCTGGAAGACTCCCCATGACCCGACCGCGCCGTCTACGGAATGAATCGGTCCAGTCGCCGCTGGAGACGTACCTCCGCGAGATCAACGAAACGCCGCTGCTCAACGCCGACGAAGAGAAGCAGCTCGCCTACCGCATCGAGGTCGGCGACAGCGAGGCCCGCGACCGCATGGTGCGCGCCAATCTGCGCCTGGTCGTCAACATCGCCCGCAGCTACACCGGCAAGGGGCTGGGCCTGCAAGACCTGATCGAGGAGGGCAATCTCGGCCTGCTGCGCGCCGTGGAGGGTTTCGACCCGACCATGAACACGCGCTTCAGCACCTACGCCAGCTACTGGATCAAGCAGTCGATCAAGCGGGCCTTGGTCAACACGGCCAAGACGATCCGCATCCCCGCCTACATGGTCGAGCTGCTGGCCAAGTGGCGCCGGGCCACGGCCAAGTTGCAGGAGGAGCTGGGCCGGGCGCCGACGCAGGAGGAGATCGCCCAGCAGCCTGGACCTGCCCAAGAAGAAGCTGGCCATCATCAAGAAGGCCATCCGCGTCTACAACTCGGCGCCGCAGACCGACCAGGCCGAAACCGGCTGGTCGCTCGACGAAATGCTGATGGACGGCCACACCAAGACGCCCGACACCGAAATGGTGGAGGCGGACGACCTGCACCACGTCCTGGATCTGCTCGAAAAGATGGACAAGCGCGAGGCGGCCGTGCTTGCGGATGCGCTTCGGCCTGGACGACGAGGAGCCGAAGACGCTCAAGGAGATCGGCGAACGCCTCGGTCTGACGCGCGAGCGCGTCCGCCAAATCGAGAGCGAAGCGCTCGGCAAACTCAGCGAAAGTATGCAAGTCGAATGAGTGGTGTTCAGTGTTCAGTGTTCAGCCGGTTGGCTGCTGAACACTGAACACTGGACACTTTCTCTCATCCCCATCCGCCGTCGCGGGCGATAACGTTAATACAATCGTCACCGCCCTCCCGTCCCCTACCTGCGGAGCAATCCTCCATGACGACGCCTCTTCCCGTCGTCGGCGTGCTGCTTCTTTGTCTAGCGGCCGGGACCGGGACGGCCGAGGAAGCGGCCGCGGCCCCGTCCCCGGCTCAGCGTCTCTGGGAACAAGGCCAGGACGCCCTCCGTGATGGTCGCACCGACGAGGCGATGCAGCTGTACCAGCGCAGTCTGGCCCTGGACCCGAACCTCGCCAGCAACCATCTCAGCCTGGCGGCCGCCTATCTGGATAAGGGCGACGACGAACACGCCGGCGAGCATTTGGCCCGCTATCTGGAGGCCCGGCCGCAGCATTTCTCGGTGCGCGCCCACTACGCCGAACTGCTGCTCCGTCTCAATAAAGTCCACGGCGCCCGCCTCCAGTACGAGCGCTACGACGCCGACGTGCAGGACCAGGACGAAGCGGCCCAGGGGGAACTCGTCCACTGCCACAGCCGGCTCATGGAGATCGCCGAACGGGAGGACGACGACTACGCGGCCCATCTGCACCGCGGCATCGGCCTGTACCTGCTGGCGCGTCAGCAGATACAGGCCGACGCCGACGAGGAGGGCTATTCGCCGGAGAGCTTGTTGTGCAAGGCCGCGGGCGAGCTGATCCTGGCGCTGCGGCAGCGTCCCGACGAGGCCCGGCCTTGTTGGTATCTGTTCGAGGTGTGGTCGCAGCTGGCCCAGCGCCAGCCGGCCGCGCGATGGCTGCGCACGGCCGAGGAAACCGCCGCCGTTCAGTTACCTCACGCCGGCCGAGCGCCGCGGCCTGGAGATCGCCGCTCGCAGCCTCGACGCCGAAACACGCCGGAAATAGCGCCAACGGAGGGCCGTCCGACGGGGTTGTTCCCTTGGGGGCGGCGCCGGCGGCCGGTCCCGTTGACAGCGCCCGCCCCGGACTGCTAGGCTCTGGTTATGGCCCTTCCGCCGCTTTGCCGCGTATTCCCCTCTGTTGAGGCCGCATACATGATCCGAAGTGCGTTTCGCCTCTCCTTCGTCCCCTTTGCGTTCGTCCTGGCGCTGGCGACGCTCGGCCCCGGTCGCGCGGGCGCCCAGCAGACCGAGGAACTGCCCGCCGACGGCCACAACGCCCTTACGGATGAAATGACGGTGAAGTGGGCCCCGGTGTGGTCCCAGCTGCTGCGCGGCCTGGAGGTCGCCGACCCCAACAGCACCCAGCACACGCAGGCGATCGACGCGGCCGCCCGCTGGGCGACTTACCGCCTGACCTGGGGCCTGGAGAAAGAGCCGGGCGAGTTCGCCAAGATCGCCAACGAGTTCACCGACAACCTTCAGCTGATTCGCGCCGGCAAGGACAAGACCCAGAAGCTATCCGAATTGTACGCCAAAGCGCTGATCGTCCATGCTCTGGAAGTGTTGCAAACGCGCAAGCCGATCGCACGCATCAACGCCGCCATGCTCCTGGACCGTCTCGCGGAGCGGTCGGCCGACGAGACGAACGACGACGTGCTGAACCGTCTGGCCGGAACCAACGAGGCCGCGCTGGCCGACGCCTACGCCTCAATCATCAAGGATCCCAACCAGCTCGACGCCGCCCGGATGTGGGCCTTCCGCGGCCTGCGGCGACTGCTGGCCCTGCCGCCCTCCATGACCCCTCTGCCGCGCGAGAAGGAGGAGGCCGCGCTGGGCGAGGTGCTGAAGTTCCTTCAGGCCCGCAACCAACCCTTCCCGCCCGGCACGCCGGACGACGAAATCGACGGCTTCCGCTACGTCCGGCGCGAGGCCGTCAAGGCGCTGGCCCAGTGCCGCTATCCGACGCTGTCCACGCTGCCCGACAAGCCGCACCCCGCCTGGGTGTTGCTGAAGATCGCCGCCCGCGACGGCATCCAGCCGGAGCCGCGCCTGGACGAGCGCGTCGAGGCGGCCATCGGCGTCGCCCACGCCCAGCCCGAATTCGACAAGGACTACCAGCCGGATTACGCCGCCCACCAAATCGGCCTATTCGTGGTCGATTTCATGCGCAGTTATGTAGAAGAGAAGCGGACGCCCGACAAGCCGCCGACGCAGGCCTGGAGGGTCGAAGCCAGCCGGTTGATCGAGGCGCTGGAGCTCATGAAGGCGCAGAGCAAGAACGCCCACGTCGCCCTGGTCGTGGACGCGACGAACGGGCTTTTGGCGAATATCGAGAAGGCGTTGTCGGCCCCCAACGCGACCGAACTGGAAGAGAAGCTCAAAGGGGAGGCGTCGCCGAGCAATTCGCTGTACCAGAGCGTCCCCGAGTCGAAGGTGACCTTCGGCGGCAAGCCCGCCGCGCCGCCGAAGCCGGATGAGAAAAAGGACAAATGACATCGGCGAGCGGGGTCGCGTCAGCGCCCCGAGTGTACACATACTCGGGCGCTGACGCGACCCCGCTCGCCGCTGACCTGTCACGCAAACGTGTAGGTGAACTGTCCCGCCGGGTCCACGCCGATCGACACCTTTTGCACCGTCTCGCCCTGCGCCAACTTGCCCAGGAACTCCTGCGAGATGGCGGGCAGCAGCGTGCCGGTGATAATGTGGTCCACGTTGCGGGCGCCGCTCTCCACCTCCTTGCAGCGCGCCGGCGATCGCCCCGACCACCGCATCGTCGTAGTGAAACGCCGCCTTGTGGCTCGGACGCCAGCCGTTCGCCGATCCGCTTCAGCTGCAGCCGGATGATGCCGCGGATCACCTCGTCGGCCAGCGGAAAGTACGGCACCACCGCCATGCGGCCCAGCAGCGCCGGCTTGAACGACTTGAGCAGGTCCGGCCGCAGCGCCTCGGCCAGGCCCGCCGCGTCCGGCGTCGTGTCCGGGTCGGCGCACAGCTTCATGATCGTGTCGGTGCCGACGTTCGAGGTGAGCAGGATGATCGTGTTCTTGAAGTCGACCTCGTTGCCGCGGTCGTCCTGGAGCGTGCCCTTGTCGAAGACCTGGTAGAAGATTTCCTGGATCGACGGATGTCGCCTTTTCCACCTCGTCGAGCAGCACGACGCTGTACGGCTTGCGGCGCACGGCCTCGGTGAGGACGCCGCCCTCGCCGTAGCCGACGTAGCCGGGCGCCGAGCCGGTCAGCCGTGAGATCTTGTGTTCCTCCTTGTATTCGGACATGTTGATGACGACCATGTTGCGCTCGCCGCCGTAGAGGATGTCGGCCAGGGCCAGGGCGGTTTCGGTCTTGCCGACGCCGCTGGGGCCGACCAGCAGGAAGACGCCGATCGGCCGGCGCGGGTCGGTCAGGCTGGCGCGGGCCGTCTGGATGCGCTCGGCGATCGCCTCCAGCGCGTGCGGCTGGCCGATGACGCGCTCCTCCAGCTTCTCCCGCAGCTTCAGCACGGTCTTGATCTCGTCGCAGCACCATCTTGCCGACCGGGATGCCGGTCCAGCCGGAGACGACCTCGGCCACGGCCTGGCGGTCCACGACGGGGTGGACCAGCGGCGTCTTGCCCTGGACCTTGGACAGCTGCTCCTGCAAGCGCAGCAGCTCCCTGACCGTGGCGGCCTCGGCCGCCGTCGCCGGCCGCTCGCCGTGCTTGCCGTCGCCCGAACCGTCGGCGGCCCTGGGGTTCTGCAGCGCGAAACGCAGCTTCGTCACCTGCACCGCCAGCTTGCGCTCCTCTTCCAGCTGCTTCTCCAGCTCTTCCTTGCGCGCCTCCGCCTTGTCCTTCGCTGCGGTCAACTCCGCCAGGCGGGCGTCGTGGGCGGCGCCGGTCGCCTCCTCGCGTTCGCAGGGCGTTGATCTCGGCCTGGAGGTGGTCGATCTCGCGGCGGCAGTCCTCCACGACCGGCGGCGTCGCCGACTGGCTCAGCGCCACGCGGGCGCAGGCCGTGTCCAGCAGGCTGACCGCCTTGTCCGGCAACTGGCGATCCGTGATGTAGCGGTGCGACAGCTTGACGGCGTCCTCGACGGCCTCGTCGAGGACGGCGACCTTGTGGTGCTTCTCCAGCGTCGGCGTGATGCCGCGCATCATGCGCGACGCCCTTCTCCACGTCGGGTTCCTCGACCTTGACGACCTGGAAACGCCGTTTCAGGGCGGCGTCCTCCTCGAAGTACTTCTTGTACTCGGCCCAGGTGGTGGCCGCGATGGTGCGCAGCTCGCCGCGGGCCAGCGCCGGCTTGAGCAGGTTGGCGGCGTCGCCCTGCCCGGCCTGCGCCGCCGGCGCCGATCATGGTGTGGGCCTCGTCGATGAACAGGATGATCGGCTGCGGCGACGCCTTGACCTCGGCGATGACCGACTTGAGCCGGTTCTCGAACTCGCCCTTGACGCCGGCGCCGGCCTGCAGCAGGCCCAGGTCGAGCGTGCGCACCGCCACGTTCTTGCAGCGCGTCGCGGCACGTCGCCGGCGACGATGCGCAGCGCGAAGCCCTCGACGACGGCCGTCTTGCCGACGCCCGCCTCGCCGGTCAGGATCGGGTTGTTCTGCCGCCGCCGCGTCAGGATGTCGATGACCTGGCGGATCTCGAAATCGCGGCCGATGACCGGGTCGATCTCGCCCTTCTTCGCCCGGTCGGTGAGGTTGATGGTGAACTGGTCCAGCGAGGGCGTCTTCGATCCGGCGGCCGGGCCGGGCGCCCCGGAAGTCGCGGCGGCCGCCGGCGCCTCGAACTGCGACTCCGGCGACGCTTCGATCACGGCGCCCAGGTCCCGTTCCACGCGATCGGCCGGAAGGCGAGCCAGCTCGGGGATTGCGCCGTTCAGCCAGTGCTTGAGCTTCTCGTCCGTCAGCAGCGCCTGGAAGAGGTAGCCGGAGCGGACATTATTGGTCCGGTATTTGAGCGAGGCGAGCATCCAGGCCGCCTGCATCCAGTGAATGAGATCGGAGGCCAGAAAGGCGCCGCGATGGCCGCGCTTCATCTTTTCCACCGCGGTCGTCAGCTCGCGCTGCAGCCGTCCGGAGTTGACGTCGAAGTGCTTGAGGAGGCGCGTGAGGTCGCTGTCGGCCGGCTCCAGCAGCTTGAGCAGCCAGTGCTCGATTTCCACTTCCTCGTTCGTTTGCGAGATGCACAGGCCCAGGGCGTTCTCGAGCGCCTTGCGGCACAGCGGATTGAGCTTTGCGGCCAGTTGTTTCCGAACGTCGGGGTCGTTCGATCCGAGCATGAGAGCCATGGGCATTCTCCATTTACTGGTAGTCCATAGTCCGTAGTCCGTAGTCCGTAGCGAAGACAAGGGGCTTGCCGCTACGGACTACGGACTATGGACAAAATACACCTCTTCGCCTTCAAACACCGCGTCGTCGGCGTCCTGCTCGACCGTGTGCGTACAGAGCCAGGTGTTCCATCCCAGGCGGGGGCCGACGCCGGTCCCGCCCTTCATACGGCAGGGCGGCACGTCCGCGGCCCGCAGCACCATCTGCACGTCGAAATCCAATTCCGGCCCCAGGTACAACCGGGCCAGCTGCACCATCAAAAAGAGCGATTTCCGCTCTGATACGGCGCGCGATCCGGCAAGAAGGCGTCGAAGCGCGTGCGCGACAGGGGGCCGACGCGCAGACGGATTTTGCTCTGCACGTCGTAGACCCGTTCGCCGGCCGTCAGGTCGTGACCCAGGCCGCAGTTCGCTTCGCCCAGGCGCGAACGGCCGGCCGGGTCGAACTCCATCCAGCGGCCGAGGAATTGCTGCACGCGCACCGGCAGGTCGAAATAATCTTCGAGGATCGCCTGAAGGCCGAACGCTGAACGCGGCCGCTGCGCCAGCAGTCCTCCATAATACAGCAGCGCCAGGTCGTCGATGCGGGCCAGCACGCGCTCGCGCGGCCGCCCATCGTTCTCTTCGCGGCAGGTCACCTGGAGACGGCCGCGCAGCGGCGGCAGGCCCAGGCCGATGAGGCTGAACAGGCCGCGCGTGAACGGGTCCGGCTCCGGCCGGGCGCAGGCGCCGCGCTCGTAGGCCAGGTAGAAGCGGTACTTCTCCCAAGCCCGGTAGAACAGCGCGATCAAGCGGTGGTTGAACAGGTCCAGCCACGCCCGGAACGCCTGCTTCTCCGTTCCCTTGCCGTCGCGCTCCTGACGGATTAGGTACTCCGTGTAGTGCCGCGGTAGAATGCCGCTCGGACCCGTCAGGCCGAAGAACGTCACCGTCATCAGCGGCATGGGCCGGTCGCGCGTCGGCGGCTGGACTTCCTCGACGGCGCTGGCCGGGAAGTTCAGCGACAGGTGGGCGCGGAAGCGCACCACCTCGTCGCGCGGCGACCCGGCCTGGCCGACCGGCCGCGCGCGGGATCCAGCCGCGCCAGCACGCGCACCGCCTGGAAGAAGTCGAACGCACAGCCTTCCGCGAACAGGCGTTCTTCGACGTTCATGAGCTTCGCTCACCGCCCGATTTGAGGCGAGTCGGCGGTGTAGGTCTCTCTGATAAGTCCTATAGGACGTATAAGTCCCATAGGGCCTATCAGGGACGCTCACGCCTCGGCTCGCCAATACCCGTCACAACAACGGCTGCTCTCCCGCGCGCGGCGGTCGGTCCTTGAGCACCACCTGCCCCTGGCGCGTCACCGCGACCAGCTGGCTGAACGAGTTGACCGACACATACAGTCCCAGGAACCGCTCCAGCACGCAAGCGAAAAGATACAACCCCGCCCCAACATATTTCTGCTCGTCGAACTCGATCGTCACCTCCAGGCCGCGCGCGAAGCCGCTCGACGTGGCCGCCCCCGTCCGCCGCACCACCGGCCGGCTCGACACCGATAAGACGCCGTCGATCATCTGCTCGTTGACCGCCGCCAACTGACGGCCGCTTTGCGAATCCGAAAAGTCGTACAACCGCAGAACCTCTTGCAGCGCCGGCCGGCCGTCCACCGGGTCGGTCAGCGACAGGTGATTCAGCGATAAATGCGAGATCAATTTCCAGTGGGCGCCGCGGCGCGACTGCGGCCGCAGCGCCGTCGTCGGCGCCCGCAGGCAGCGCACGCCGCTGATCGGCCCGGCGAAGTCCCAGTCGAAGGCCAGGTCGTCGCCGGCCTTCTGCAACTTCAGCGGCAGATCGCGGTTCGTACACAGCGTCCGCACCACCAGCGCCCCTCGGCCGGCGCCTTGGGGTCGAAGTCCAGATCGACCAGGTGCAGATAGACGTTGGTCCCATTGTCGCCCTCGCCGGTCGCCGGCCGCCGCTCCGCGTACCAGAAGGCCCGGCTCACGTCGCGGCCGCCGCCGTGCCGGAACGAGTAGAACGGCTGGTACTCCGTCGTGGCCCCCCGCGTCGGATCGACGCTGGATACCGACTCCACCGAGTAGACTTCCATGCCCAGCGGATAGGCCACGTCGGGCGTGATCAGATACTCTGGCCGCGTCTGCGTGATCGGCTTCGGCTCCGCCGTCTGCTCGAACAGGTTGACGACCGGCGTGCAGCCCAGCCGGAACGTGGACGCCTCCACCGCCTGCTCCAGGTTCGCCTCCGTGCGGTCCAGGAAGATCACCGCTTCGAGCTTCTGCTGGAAGCCGGCGTCGTGGACCTTGTCGAATCCGCAAAGGTCGATGAACAGGAACTTGTTGCGGAAGGCGAAAAACTCCGTCAGCAGCCGGTAGCCGGGGAACGACTGCCGGCCGTAGGGCAGCAAGCCCTCGTCGGCCTCGAAACCGACCGGCTGGAGCGCGTCGCGCGGCTCGACCACCACCGGCTGCAATGACGTGGCCCGCTCCAGCGGCCGGAACACCACCTGACGGGCATGGTTGAACAGGAGTTCATATAAACCGCCGATGACGGCGTTGTCGCCGAACAGGAAGAGGCGCAGCCGCGCCAGGGTGAGCGCGGAGAACGGGATCTCACTGACGCACTCGATCTGGAGCCGGAGGGCGGCGGCGGTGCGCGGCGGCGGCTTCCAGCCCGGCGGGAACGGCGGCGTCGCCAGCCGGGCCTCGGTGACGGCGACCGGCCACAGCGTCACCGGGTAGCCGGTGCGGTACTCGCAGCGCAGGCCGTCGATCACGTCGCGCGTCCTGAGCCGGGTGTGGGCAGGGATGGGGAAGCCTTCGGGCAGCTGGGCCTGGGCGGGGTTGAGGGCGAACTGCACCACGCTCATCGACGGGATCGGGGCGAGGTAGTGCGGGTAGAGGACGCCGAGCAGGGCGTCGGTCAGCTCCGGGAATTCGTCGTCGAGCTTGTGGTGGACGCGGCCGGCCAGCAGGGCGAACGCTTCGATCATGCGTTCGACGTGCGGATCGACGCTGCGGCCCGGCTCCAGCATCAGCCGGCCGGCGGCGGCCGGGAACTGGCGCGCGAACTCCTGGGCCAGCTGGCGGATGAAGACCAGTTCCCGCTCGTAATAGGGGTAAAGGGATTCGCTCATGAGTCGGCGCGCCGCACGGCGGAGAGGCCGCTGGCCAGCTCCAGGACGGTTTCAAACGCGACCTCGGGGGCCGGCTCCACGCGCAGCCGGGCGTCGATGCGGAACCGCAAGGTGCGCAACTTGGTCTCGCCCCCCTCGACCAGCACGGCCCGCACCTCGCGCAGTCGCGGCTCGAACTGCTCGACGACCTTCTCCAGCACCCGGCCGATGTCCTCGCGCTGCTGCGCCGAGATCGCGTCGAGGGCGGTCAGGTCCGGCATTCCGAAGGCCACCAGGGAGCGCAGCACCTCCTCGAACCCGGGCGGAACGCTGTGGCTGGACTGGCGGGTGTTGAGCAGGTCTTCCAGGTCGCGCCGCACCACGTCGATCGTCTCCGCCACGCTGAAGCCGCGCAGCGAGGCCCTCGTTCTGGAAAGTCGGGTCGATGAAACGGTCCAGGAGGGAAGGCGTCAAACTGGGTTGTGCGTCGCCGCGCGCGATGCGGGGGCCTCGCCTAAAGGGACTCAGAGCCGCGACCGTGAGGGAGCGGTTTGGACTGGCCGCTCCCTCACGGTCGCGGCTCCGACAGAACGATCCCTCCCCGTCAGTTCTTCCCCTTCCGAATCTGATGCGAGATATACCAGAACAGTGGGTCCGTTTCCTTCATGCCGCCCTTGTACCAGTCTTCCACGATCATCGCCTGCTGCTCCACATTGTAATCGTCCCATGCCTTGCCGTACTTGTACTCATAGGCGTAGTTCCGGTTGCCGTGGTGGGTCACCTCGGACCACGCCTGGTGCAGCAGCGAGTTGACCATGAATCCCCAAGGGAACCACTCGTGATGGCCCTGCCACACGTGCGTCGATTCGTGGACGAAGGTGGCGCTGAACGTGGGCGACCAGAGAATGCCCTTGAACATGTCCGGGCCGAGGTGGAGCGTGTAGTCGGTTATGTTTCGGGTTGTGTACTGCGCGCCGCCGATGCCCGATCCGTCGGAGATGTGCATGCGGCTGTACGGCAGAGTGTTGTCGAACACCTTGCGGAGTTCGTTCTCTTCCGGGCCGGTCAGATGACGGGACATGGTTGTTCCTTTCCTCAACAGGCGCTTCCAGGGGGCGCCAGGTTCCCTCCAACGTATGCGAAATCCGGCGTGGGACCGGCCGCGCATTCGAGAAATTCCGCCCCCTCATCACCTCAGCGTCTGGTTGATTCGCGCGGCCTGCGCCTTGCCGATCATCCAGTTGAACATCGGCTCGGGCATCGGCGGATAGAGGATCGAGCCGGCGTGGATGGCGAACAGGTCGATGCCGCCGGCCGGCGGCGCGTACCCCGGAGGCCGGGTCGGCATCGCGTCCATGGCCTTGCGATTCAGGTTGTATTCCTGATAGGTCATCCAGTGATCGCCCAGCCACAGGAAGTCCGGGGCGGCGCGTGAAGCGCCGCGGGAGGCCCGTTGTGCGGGCCGTTGCCGATGTATTTCTTCAAATCGTCCGGCAAGTCGGTCAGGTCGTAGTCGTAATCCTTGTCGTAGATGGGGGCGCCGGCGCCGTCCGTCGTCGGAACGCCCGGGCTGAGCCGCCCCGTGGACGACAGGCCGGGCTTGAACGAGAACTTCTTCTTTTTGGGATCGTAGGAGATCGTCGCCGTGGGATTGATATTGCTGTTGTTCGGCCACTGCGGGCCGGTGAACTGGAGCGAGAACTTCCCATCTTCGTATTGCAGAGTCATTTGACCCCGAATATCCGGCAAACCGTCGTCCGGCATGGTCGCCTCCCCTGCGGCGGCGGAATGGCCGTGCGCCGCTCTCTTGCGTGGATCATTCATTCGATGGGCCTGAGCTAATTTCCAGCTCCCGCCACTCCAGCAACGTGATGGGGTCGTCGCCGACGAGAAAGGTCCGCAAACCGGCACCCAGCACCGGCCCGTCCGCGCCGTCTTTCCAGTCGGTCGCGCGTCCGAGCTTGACGGCGTCGTCGGCGTGTTCGTGGGAGCCGGGGTAGAGCGCCGGCAGGAACACGTCGCCCTCGGGGCCGTCCCGAACGGCCAGATGGGCCGGAACCCAGAGAAGGTCGCGGGGCGAGCGCGGCGCGTTCATGGCCAGCGAATCGACCTGTTCCAGCGGGACCCGATAATAGGCGCCCTGGGACAGGACCTCAAGGACCGGCCCGAACAGGTCGTCGGCGTCGCGCAGCGTTTCAAACGCCTTGCCGTTGAGCCGACCGCGCAGCGGCGGCCCGGCCTCCGCCGCCTTCTCCAGAAGGGCGCGGGCTTTGGCCGGCTTGCTCTCGCGGAGAAGATCGACCGCCTCCAGGCGCAGCCGCACGTGATCGGGCGGGTCGATCAGGGAGCCTGGCGCCAGGCCGCCGGCGAACAGCTGCCGCCGCAGCCGTTCGGCCTCCAGGATTTTGCGGTACGCCTCCGCCGCCTTCTCCAGTTCGGGATCGTCGTAGCGGAGCGCGTCGATCTGCTTGCGGGCGCGCTCCAGGTCGCCGGAGAAGGCCAGCAGCTCGAACAGGAACAGTCGTTTACCCTGGTCGGCCGGGCTGGCCTTGACGGCTTGCAACTGCGCCTCGGCCGCGCCCGCCAGCTGACCTGCCTTGTACAGATCGGTCGCGTTCATGACTGATTCCGATCGTAGAGAGGAGGCTCGCGGAAACGTCACGTCACCTGCTGCACCTCATAGTTGTAGACCCCGGCCGGCAGACCCTGGCCGTTGAACACGACGGCGTCGCCGGTCTGTCCCACGTCAAAAGGAAATAGCACCCAGAAGTGGCCGTCGAGGTTCAGCTGCGCGGCCGTGGTGTGCGCAACGACCGGATCCGAATCGGGGTCGTTGGGGTCGCCGACAAGCCGATCGACTCTCAGCAGGATCGTGTTCCGATTCTTGTCGTAGCTCCAGATCTGACCCCGGCCCTGGCCGAGGTTGGTCCCCAACCACCAGTTGGCATCGACAAGACCGCCGCCCAGATCGACGAAGGAACTGAAGTCGTTGCCCCCCACGCTTCCGCTGAGCTTGATTCTTGCGGTGCTGCTCATGGACGATCCCCTTATACGGACGCTCTTATCGAATGGAAAGCGACGTTCGGGGCGCCGAGAGAACCGGGGCGGCTCATGGCCGCCCCGGTGTTCGCGCCCCTCGGGCGGTCGCGGCGTTAGATCTTCGTGTTCGCCTTGCAGTCCCAGCCGGCCTTGACCGGGCCGGAGGTCGTGCCTTTGGAGGTCTGGGTCTTGTACTCCTTGTTGATCGAGCCGACGTTGAGGCTGAACTCGTCCATGATCGGCAGGTCGCCCTTGCTGTGGCCTCCGATGTTGTAGGACGAGATCAGCACGTCCTTGAACGTGATGGTCAGATACGGCTCCTGCTCGCCGCCGGCCTTGCGGCAGGTGAGGACCGCCTGCTCGTAGTGCGTGCCGGTGCAGCACGACAGCCACAGCAGGACCGAAGACTTGTCGTAGTGCTTGGTGAAGTGCCAGTCGCTGATCTTGACCTTGCCGGCGCCGCCGCCGCCGCCGTGGTGCTGCGTGCCCGTCTGTTGGGCGCTGCACGAAAACGAATCGACCTCGATCTTGCCCTTCATTTTCGAGTCGGTCGATTCTCCTTCGACCCCCTTCAGCTCCAAAAACGCGTCGAAAAGTGCCATGCGTCGATCTCCTGAATGGAACGGTGCGAAGCTGTCCGACCTCGGTTCGTGTGTGATCCAGCCGGGGACAGCACGACCGGCTGCCGAGCGAGGCGGCCGGAGGGGGCGTCGCCCCTTCTCCCGCGGCCCTGTTCCCTGTCCTCTGCAAGCTTTATGTAGTTGGCCGGCCGAGACCGGACACTTTTCCTTCGCTTCCCCGCCGGAAAGGATGGATTTGTGCGGGGAGGGCGACGAATCGCGGGACGGGCGCCGGCGCGGGACGGCCCGCGCCGGCACCCCGGATGGGTCAGCCCGTCTTCTTGGGCACCTCCGCCACCAGGCGCATCGAGGCCGTCAGCGTTTCCAGCTGGTAGTGCGGCCGCAGCTAGGCCACGGCCTCGTACCAGCCCGGCTTGCCCTTGACCGCCCGCACCTCGACCTTGGCGTCGGCCAGCGGCGACTTGGCCTTGGTCTCGTCGCCGGCCGTCTCGGGGTTGGCCACGACGTAGTTGTTGATCCAGCGGTTGAGCCACCGCTCGCAGTCGGACAGCTCCATGAAGAGCCGATCTTGTCGCGGGCCATCACCTTGAGGTAGTGGGCGAAGCGCGACACGCACAGGATGTAGTTGAACTTGGCCGACAGCTCGGCGTTGGCGTTGGCGTCCGCCTCGAAGTAGGTCTTCGGCTTCTGGCACGACTGGGCGCCCATGAAGACGGCGAAGTCGTTGTTCTTGCTGTGCAAGCAGCGGCAAGAAGCCGAGGTTGGACAGCTCGAACTCGCGGCGGTCGGTGATGGCGATCTCCGTGGGGCACTTCATGGCCACGTCGCCGTCGTCGGTCGGGAAGGTGTGGACCGGCAGATCCTCGACCTTGCCGCCGCCCTCCACGCCGCGGGTGCGGGCCATCCAGCCGTACTTGGCAGAAGGCGTCGGTGATGCGTTGGCCGAGTAGGCCCAGGCGGCGTTCATCCACAGGTACTTGTCGTGGTCCTTGCCGTCCACGAACTCCTCGAAGTTGAACTCGTCGACCTGCTTGAAGTCCTCGCCGTAGGGCAGCCGGCCCAGCACGCGCGGCATGGTCAGGGCGACGTAGCGCGAGTCCTCCGAATCGCGGAACGACTTCCAGGCGGCGTATTCCACGCCCTCGAAGATCTTGGTCAGATCGCGCGGGTCGGACAGCTCGGTGAAGCGGTCCAAGTTGAACAGCTTGGCGCTGGCGTTGGCCACGAACGGCGCGTGGGCCGCGGCGGCCACGCCCGAGAGCATCTTGAGCATGCTGATGTCGTCGAGCGTGCGGCTGAACTCGTAGTCGCCCACCAGCATGCCGTACGGCTCGCCGCCGAGCTGGCCGTACTCCTCCTCGTAGATCTTCTTGAACAGGGTGCTCTGGTCGAACTCGACCGCCTTCTCCAGGTCCTTGAACAGGTCGCTTCTTGTTGACGTTGAGCACGCGGATCTTGAGGGCCTCGCCGCGTCTCGGGCTTGTGGACGAGGTAGTGCAAGCCGCGCCAGCTGCCTTCCAGCCGCTGGAAGTCCGGGTCGTGCATGATCTCGTTGAGCTGGCTGGACAGCTTCTTGTCGATTTCCGCGATCCAGTATTTGATGTTTTGCTCCACGTCCTTGGAGACGACCTGACCCGGCTTGACGGCGCTCTGGAGGAACTGCACGAAGTACTCCCGGCGCGTTTCCTTCTCCTTGTCCGACTGCGGCCGGGTCGCGGCGACGACCTGATCGAGCAGGTCGGGCGCCTCTTGGGCGGCGGCACCGGCTGCCGGGGCCGATGTTTGGGGGGCGGTGCTCATTTCGTCTCCTCGGGTTTGGCTTCGGGTTTCGGGGTCTCGCCGGCGGCGAAGCCCAGTTTTTGCGCCAGCGCTTGCTTCTGGTCAGAGTTGGTCAACACCTGTTCGAGCAGCCGCTCCAGCTTCTCGTTGCCTTCCATCTTGCTGAGCAGCTGCGTCAGGCGGAAGCGCATGTCGAGCAGCTCTTTCAGGGCCGGCACCTGCTCGGCGACGCGGGCCGGCTCGAAGTCGTCCATGCTCTTGAAGTTCAGCTCGGCGCCGAGCTTGGTGTTCTCGTCGGTGAGGCGGTTCTGCACGCGCAGGGCGAGGCGCGGCTCCATCTTGGCTAGCACCTTGTTGAAGTTGTCGCGGTCGATGGGCACGAATTTGCGGTCCTTGATCGGCTTGAGCGCCTCCTTGGGCATGCCGGACAGGTCGGCCAGCACGCCGATCACGAACGGCAGCTCGACCTTGCGCATGGCGCCGTTGGTTTCCACGTCGTAGGTGATTTGCACCCGTGGCCGGCGTACGCGGTCCAGGGTGTGTTGCCTGCTGTCGGCTGGCATCGGCGAATTCCTCCAGAAAAAAGGGTCTGTTTCCCGTTTAGCCGCGACCCGAAGGGGAGCGCGTCCTCCGCGCTCCCCTTCGGGTCGCGGCTAAACGAAGGGACGATTCCGACGGACAGATCATGACGGGGCTGGCGCGGCCGGCGGTTCCTTGATGCCGAATTCGCGCCGCATCTGCGTCAAAACGGTCGGCTCGCGCACCAGTTCCTCCATCAGGGTCGGGAACGGCATCTTGCCCAGCTCGACCGCCCGCAACATTAGATACGGGATCGGGCTGTGCGGTTCGAGGTCGCGCAGCGCCAGCGCGGCCTGTTCGAGCTGGCGATAGATTTCCGCGCCGAGGCCGCCGCGCCGGGGGAAGCGGCGGGCGCACCGTCCACCGCCTCTTTATCACTTTTTGTCGCGGCGTCCGGCCGCTTCTGGAGGATTTGTTCCAGAAAAATCCGGCACTCCTCCAGCACCTGCCGGACGGCGTTCATGGCCGGCGCCGCCGCGCCGAGCTTGGCCGACAGGCCCTCCGTGAGCTTCTTCAATTCCTCCTGGGCGCCCTGAACCTGCTGAAGCGCGGCGCTGAGGTTGGCCGGCGGAACCGTGGCGGCGGCCCGATCGACCTCGGCCCGTATCCCCTGGGCGGCCGAGTCCTTGTCCGGCGGCCGGCAGTCGTTGAAGCTGTACGACCGATCCGGGCCGATCAGCAGCGGCGCCAGCCGCAGCGTGGTGGGAAAGCGCAGGCCGAAATTCGGATCGTCAATCCAGTTGAAAGGTCCGGCGCGCACCTCCGCGTCTTCCGGGTCGAGCGGCGGGTTGAGCCGGTCCCAGCACTGCTCCACTAGCAGCCGCAGCAGTTTCATCCCGTCATGCGCCCCGGCGAACCCGTTCGTCTTGACCAGCGCCTCCATCAGATAGCAGGCGACGCGCAGATCCTTGGAGGTTTCCGTGAGGGCCTCGCGGGCCTTGCGCTCCACGCCGCGCCAGTCGGCGGCCTTCACTTCCGTCTGGACGGGACTGTCGCGGTCGGGCGTCACCTCGCGCCGCATCTCCTCAAATTGCGGTCGCAACTCGTAGTAGGCGGAGGCTGGCCCGGCGGGATCGCCGCCTGGGATGGGAGCGAGAAGCTCGTCGATGTTGAAGGGTACTTCGGCCACGGTGGGCATCTCCGTGGTTGAGCGGAGGCGCCTCGACCTCCGCTCAACGCGGAGGCGCCTCGACCTCCGCCATAACGCAACCGATGCGAATGTTTTCCCGTAACGCTTGAATACTTTAACGGAGCGGACGCGCGGAAAGCAATGAAAATCCGTGCGTGGGCGAAGAATTATTTGACGCGCCAGACCCGGCGCTCAAATCATATAATACCAATCCGCCTTATCCGCCGTGGTCTCTCCGCGGCGGGGGCAGGTCGGACAAAGGTCGTCGCCGAGGATTTCGTAGGCGCGCCGCACCGCCTGCAGCGTGGACGACATCACCGCCGCTTCCTCCAGGAACACGCGCTCGCGCGGCAGCCAGTGGTGGGAACGGAGGTTGCCGAGGATCGCGGCGAAGTCCGGCCGCACGCCGCAGAGCAGGACGGTCGCCTTGTGGACCTGCATGTCTTCCAGGAAGTGTTGCAGCCTTTCCAGGCAGACCATGTCCGGATTGCGGATGCGCTTGAGGCGCAGGATGACGACGCGGACGCCCTGCTCGACGCGCCGTTTGAGTTCCGCGAAGTACTCGTCCAGCTCCGGGGCGGCCCCGAAAAACAGCTCGCCTTCCAGGCTCAGCAGCACCAGCTTGCCGCACTGCGGGTCGCCCGGCTGCTTCTCGCGCACCACGCGCTCGGGGCTGACGATCAGCTCGCTGGCCTGAAGCCGGGCGGCCCGCGGCACGAAGAAGAGGAAGGAAAAGAACGTGCCGATGAGGATCGAGTATTCAACCGGGAAGGCGACGGCGGAGACGGCCGTGATGAGGCAGACGCCGGCGTCGAAGCGCGTGGCCCGCAGGCAATAGCGCAGCCGCTTCCAGTCCACTAGCCGAAAGGCGATGACGACCAGCAGGCCGGCTAGGGCGGCCTTGGGCACGAAGCGGGCCAGGCCGGCGAAGACCAGCAGGGCCACGGCCACGGCCGCCGCGGCGATGATTCCCGACGCGCGGCTGACGGCGCCGGCCTGGTGATTGATCGCCGAGCGCGTCAGCGAGCCGGAGCCGGGCATGCAGTTGCACAACGAGCCGACGATGTTGGCCACGCCTTCCGCGAGACACTGGCGGTTGAAGTCGATCCGCTCGCGGGTCCGGGAGGCGATCGACTTGGCGACGGCCAGCGCCTCCAGCAGGCCGAGCAGGGCGATGGCCAGCGCGCTGCCGCCGAGCCGGCTGACCCACGACCAATTGTCGATCCGGAAGGGCGTATAGACCAGATGGACTTCCATCCCCGCGTCGGTCAGATTGAACTGCCAGGCGACCAGCGACGCCAGGACGACTCCGATGAGCATGTCGGGCAGGAGAATTTTCAGCCGCGTTTCCAGGCGGCGCAGCAGGACCACCACGGCGGCCGTCCCCACGCCCATCGCGACGGAGGTCCATCGAACGAGGTGGTTCGGCCCAATCGCGATCAAGGTGTCGAACAGCCGCACCACCAGGAGCTGGTCGCCGCCGCCTTCTTGCTTGAGGCCGAGCAGGTTGGGCACCTGGCCGAGCGCCACGAGCAGACCGGCCCCCGCCATGAAGCCGAGGACGACCGACTCTGAGATGTAGCGCGTCAGGTCGCCGAGCTTGAGCAGGGCGATGACCACCTGGAACGTGCCGACGAGCAGACAAAGCAGAAAGACCGCTTGCAGCATCCGCGGATCGCCGGGCGCGAGCGCCAGTCCGGCGACGGCGCTAAAGACGACAAGCGAGATGGCGTTGGTCGGTCCATTGATAAGGTGCGACGACGACCCCAGCAGGGAAGCGACGGCGGTCATGACGACGGCGGTGTACAGGCCGTACACCGGCGGAATGCCGGCGATCTGGGCGTAGGCCATGGCCTGCGGCAGGGCGACGGCGGCCACGGTGAGGCCGGCGACCAGATCGCGGCGGAGGCCGCTGCGACCGTAGGCGGCGAGTCGGCCGGTCAGTTGGAGGTTCCCCATCCCGTCGTTTCCACCCGTGGCGCGTCCGTAGGCGAATGGGGTTAGCATAAGGGACAGGAGGGGCCGCGTCATCGGGGGCAAGAGTCGCCGGGCATCCCTCCCGCTTTTGGAGGCGTTCTCATTCCCAGGCGGAGCCTGGGAATGAGAACGCCTCCAAAAGCGGGAGCGGCCAGCTTCGATCCTGGCTCGCAGCGATTCGGCTTCCTCTTTTCGTCGCGCCAGATAGGCACGCACCTCGTCCCGATGCCGGAGGTAGTAGGCGATGACGACATGAACATCGGCCAGGGCCAACGTGTCGTAGGCACGGACCATGACGCACGTATGCGAGCATGGCAGGCGCGAGTCTTCCTCTCCAGACCGTCAGCGGGGGTAGACCAGGTCGAACTCCGGGTTGCCCGTGATCGGCCAGAGGACGAGGAAGTGGTGGGCCAGATCCGAAAACACCAGCGCCAGACCGATGATCCAGCACCAACGGCGCCAGGAGCGGCTGCGGCAGAAGAACGCCAGGGCGAACAGCGGCAACGCGAAGTAGCCGTGATGGATGCGTAGGCCGAATGTGAACTTGCTCAGCCAGGCCGTGTCGCGCGTGCTGTGCAAGTTCAGCCCGAAGTGGAACAGGCAGGCCAGCAACTCAAATACGACTGTCAGCGCCAGGCACCAGAGCGCGTCGGTGCGCAGGCTCCCGCCGCGTCGTCCGCATGGCTGTCGCGTCATGGGCATTCTCCTGTTTCCCGACCTCACAACACCGCATCGATTAGCCGCGCCATGTTCTGAGCCAGGCGCACCAGGAACGGCCGGCGCCGCCACTCCTCCAGCGTCAGCACGGTCGAGTCGGCGAAGTAGCGCCCCTGAACGGCGTGCAGCGCCTGGACCGTCGCTGCGTCGTAGATGAGCAGACTGACCTCGCACTGCAGCGCGAACGAGCGCATGTCCATGTTCGTGGAACCGATCACGGCCGCCTCGTCGTCGATGCTCAGGTGCTTGGCGTGTAGGAAGTGCGTCTTGTAGACGTGAATCCGAACGCCCGCGGCGAGCAGCTCTTCATAGTACGACCGTTGCGCCAGGCCGACGAGCAGCTGGTCCGCCACGGCGGAGACGATCAGATGGACCTCGACGCCGCGCTGCGCGGCCGTCGTCATCGCCTGCAGCAGCGTGTCGTCGGGGATGAAGTACGGCGTCGTCATCACGACGCGCTTCCGGGCCGCGTACAGCAGGGCCACGACCAGGCGCAGATTGTTCTCGAAGGCGTAGCCGGGGCCGCTGGGCAGCGTCTGGGCCTCCACGTCGCCGGTATGGTCCAGCGCGGTGAAGTTCTCCGCGGCGGGCGCCTCGGTTTCCGTCTCGAAGTATCGGTCGGCCAGCAGCACGGTTTGCAGCTCGTGGACCACCGGGCCGGTGACGCGGGCCGCCAGTTCCTCGTAGACGACGCCCCGTTTGAAGTCGGCGTTCACGATGTTCTGGGAGCCGACGTAGCCGACGCGGCCGTCCACTACGGCGATCTTGCGGTGGTTGCGCAGGTCCAGGCGGGCGGCCTTGCGCCGGAAGAAGCCGAGCGGCAGCACGCCGACGACCTCGACGCCGGCGGCCCGCAGCCGTGGGGCGAGGCTGCGCAGGGAGCGTCGGCTGGCGAACGAGTCCATCAGCAGGCGACAGGCGACGCCGCGCCGCGCCGCCTCGATGAGGGCGTCGGCGACGCGGTTGCCGGTCTTGTCGTCGGCGAAGAGGTAGTAGAGCAGATAGGCGTGCCGTTGGGCGGCGTGGATGTCGGCGATCAGGCGGTCGATGGCGGCGTCGTAGTCGGACAGCAGCTCGACGTGATTGCCGCCCAGGATGGGGAAGTCGCCGAGGTTCTCGGCCAGCCGCACCGCCGGGAGGAACTCGGTCGGCAGGTCGGGGCGGCGGACGTGGGCCTCCAGCGAACGGCTCGCGGCTTTGACGCGTTTGGATACTTCGTCCTGCATCTCGATTCGCCGCTTGGGCATGAAGGCGCGGCCGAGGAGGGCGTAGAGACACAGGCCGAGGAAAGGCTCGATGAAAATGAGCAATAGCCAGGTCCGCGCCGCGGCGGGGCTGCGCTTCTGCGGCACGTAGAACAGCATCACCAGGCGAATCGCCCACTCAGCGCCGAAAAAGATCCAGGCCCAGACGGTGGCCATCGTCGATCCGCCCCCGGCACGAATAACCGTCGGAGCCGCGACCGTAAGGGAGCGGTTTTCGTTAAAACCGCTCCCTTACGGTCGCGGCTCCGACGTGCATCTCTTTCACCGCCCTACGCCAGCACCCCTTTCACGACTTCGCCGTGCACGTCCGTCAGCCGATAATCGCGGCCCTGGAAGCGGTACGTCAGCTTCGTGTGGTCGAAGCCGAGCAGGTGCAGGATCGTCGCTTGCAGGTCGTGGACGTGGACCTTGTCCGCCGCGACCGAGAAGCCGAGTTCGTCGGTTTCGCCGTAGCTGAAGCCGTGCTTCACGCCGCCGCCGGCCAGGAACACGCTGAAGCAGTCGGGATAGTGGTCGCGGCCGAGGATGTTGCTCGCCGGCCGTGCGGCCCTCGCGGAACGGCGTGCGGCCGAACTCGCCGCTCCAGACGACCAGCGTGTCGTCGAGCAGGCCGCGCTGCTGCAGGTCCTTGATGAGGGCGGCGACGGGCTTGTCCATCGTCGCGCACTTCTTCGTCAGGCCGTCGCGGATGTCCTCGCTGCGGGCCGGTGCCGTGGAAGTCCCAGCCCCAGTCGAACAGCTGCACGAAGCGCACGCCCTTCTCGACCAGCCGCCGGGCCAGCAGGCAGTTGTTGGCGAAGCTCGCGCCGCCCGGCTCGGCGCCGTAGGCCTCCAGCGTCTCCTTCGACTCGCGCGAGATGTCCATCACCTCGGGCACGGCAGTCTGCATGCGGAACGCCAGCTCGTACTGCGCGATGCGCGTGGCCGTCTCCGGGTTGCCCAGTCTCGCTGCGCCTCGCATCTCGTTCAGGTCGTGCAGCGCGTCGAGGCGTGCGGCGGCGCAGTCGCGGTCCATGCCGGGCGGATCGGAAACGTACAGCACCGGGTCGCCCTTGGAGCGGCACTGCACGCCCTGGAAGACCGACGGCAGGAAGCCGCTGCCCCAGCGAGCTCTTGCCGCCGCTGGGCTGCGACGCCGCTGGAGATCAGCACGACGAAGCCCGGCAGGTTCTCGTTCTCCGAGCCGAGGCCGTAGGTGACCCACGACCCCATCGACGGCCGGCCCGGCACGCGGCGAGCCGGTGAACAGCAGCAGCTCGGCCGGGGCGTGGTTGAACTGGTCGGTGTACATCGACTTGATGACGCACAGCTCGTCGGCCACGTCGTGCAGGTGCGGCACCGCGTCCGACATCCAGACGCCGCCTTGGCCGTGCTGCGCGAACGTGCGCGGCGTGCCGAGCAGCTTGGGCGTGCCGGAGGTGAAGGCGAACCGCTTGCCCTTGATGAACGAGTCGGGGCAGGGCTCGCCGTTGTGCTTGACCAGCTCCGGCTTGTAGTCGAACAGGTCGAGGTGCGGCGGCGCGCCGGACATGTGCAGGTAGATGACGCGCTTCGCCTTCGGGGCGAAGTGCGGCGGCCGCGGGGCGAGCGGGTTGGCCGCGGCTTCCGGCGTGGCCCGCACGTCGCCGTCCATCATGCAGCGAAGCGCCATCGCGCCGAGGCTGAACTGGCCGGCCTGCGCAGGAAATGGCGGCGGGTGACGTTGCGCAGGCGTTCAAGTTGGGGGTTCATGATGGTCGTTTCCTTGCAAGCCGGTCAGCGTTTCATCAGCGTTTCATCGAGGTTCAGCAGCACGTTGGCCACGACCGTCCACGCGGCGAGGTCGGCCACGTCCGCCCCTGGCGGCGCGGGCCCAGCGGTTTGGTCGCCAGTTGCACGGCGTCTTCCTTGTCCTTCGCGAACTCGGCGCGGGCCTCCTCGTACAGCTTGACGAGCCGTTCCGACTCCGCGTCGCGCGGCGAACGGGCCACGCAAAGGCGGAAACCGAATCGGACCTTGTCGGCGGTGGTCGTCCCGCCCTGGGCCATGCGCCGGGCCGAGCGCCTGGGCCGCCTCGACGTAGACCGGATCGTTGAGCGTGACCAGCGCCTGCAGCGGCGTGTTGGTCCGCACGCGGCGGATCGTGCAGACCTCGCGGTTGGGCGCGTCGAAGGTCGCCATCGACGGATAGGGGCTGGTGCGCCGCCAGTCCGTGTAGAGGGCGCGGCGATAGCGGTCCTCGCCGCCGCTGGTCTGCCAGTCCAGGCCGCCGCCGAAGGCCGCGT
Organism: uncultured Planctomycetaceae bacterium; assembly: GCA_963771935.1. Classification (GTDB taxonomy): domain Bacteria; phylum Planctomycetota; class Planctomycetia; order Gemmatales; family Gemmataceae; genus UBA4732. Next base: position 241,808 of record CAVYVK010000005.1, read on the forward strand.
TGAGGCCCAGCGCCGGCTGCGGCGGCTGCACCGGACGGGCCGTACATTTTCGGCTGAGCAGGCCGCTCACCGCCAGCGCCTGGTCGCGCACCATCTCGGCGCTCAGGCGGAAGCGCGGCCCGCGGGCCAGCAGGCGGTTGTCCGGGTCGCGCTCCCGCAGCTCCGGCGTGACGCGCGACGACTGCCGATACGTCGCCGACGTGACGAGCAGCTTGAGGAACTTCTTCATGTCCCACTTCTGTCGCACCATCTCCGTGGCCAGCCAGTCGAGCAGTTCAGGATGGACAGGCGGCTCTCCCTGCGAGCCGAACTCCTCGCTGGTGCGCACGATGCCGACGCCGAAGATCTTTTCCCAGAAGCGATTCGCCAGGACGCGCGCCGTCAGCGGGTTGTTCGGGTCCACGAGCCAGCGCGCCAGCGCGAGGCGGTCCCGCGGAATATCGGCCTTGTCCCGAAAGAAGACGGCGGGGGCGCCCTCGCTCACCTCGTCGCCGAGCGCCAGGTAGTTGCCGCGGATTTCGACGTGCGTCTTACGGCGCTGGTCGGCGGCCAGCTCGTGCATGATCGGCACGGTGGCGGGCGCGACCTCGGCGAGTTGCTTTTTCAGCGCGGCCAGCTGGGTGCGCTCGGCTGCCAGCTCCGGCGCGACGTTGTGCGCGTAGTAGTCGGCGAGGAGGTCGCGCTGCGGGGCGGTGCGTTGTTCGGCGACCACGGCCAGCGCGGCGCGAACGTCGTCGGGCGGCTTCGGGCCGCCGAGCGGGGTCTTCGCCGATGTGGCCGAAAGGCGGAATTTGCCGAGGACGTGCTGGGGGTACTGCGACGATTGCTCCAATGTGAAGGTCAGCGTGACCGCCCCGTCGCTCTTGATCGGCGTCTCCAGTGCGAAGACGGCCGTGTGGTCCTTGCCGGTTTGCGGCGCGACGGCCCAGCCCGCATCGCCGCCCTTGCCGGCGATGGCGGCCGCGACCGGGAAGCCCTGCTGCTCGAAGTCGGCGCTGGCGGCCTGGATGCGCTTCTCAGCCTTGTTTACGCTCACCTTGAACGCCGACAGCACGAAGTTGCCGGCGCGGCCCGGCCCCTTCGACGGCAGCGACGGGTCGGCCAGCGCCTCCAGGCGAAAGCCGGTTATGTGTTTGAGATCGGTTTTGGCCGTGATGGTGAAAACGTCCTTGGCGGGGTTCGCGCCGCCGGCGAGGACGGCGCCGTCGGGCTGCTTCGTCAGCGTCGCGCCGCCGGACGATTCCAGCGTGTCGGGCGCAAGCACCATCCACTCCGGCGGTCCGGCGGCGGCCTCGCGCTCCCACACCGCCCGGCCGGCGGCCAGCGTGGGCGCTCGCTCCTTGAACTTCGCTTCCACCGCCGCAATGTCGGCTTCGAGCTTGGTCCGCTTCACCTTCTGCTCGTCGGTGTAGATACTGAGCAGCGGCGACTCGTCGGCGCGGTTGGCGTCGGCGGTGTTATTGAAGATCGCGAAAAGCTGGAAATACTCCTTGTTCGTCAGCGGGTCGTACTTGTGGTCGTGGCACTGGCAGCAGGCGATCGACGTGCCCATCCAGACCGTCATCGTCGTGTTGACCCGGTCGATGATCGCCGCGTTGCGGAACTCCTCGGCGCTGGTGCCGCCCTCGCTGTTGGTCATCGTGTTGCGGTGGAACGCGGTGGCGATGAGCTGGTCGTCGGTCGGGTGGGGCAGCAGGTCGCCGGCGATCTGCTCGATGGTGAACTGGTCGAACGGCTTGTTCTGATTGAACGAGCGGATCACGTAGTCGCGGTAGAGCCAGATCGTCCGTGGGGGGTCGTTGGCGTAGCCGGCCGAGTCGCCGTAACGCGCCAGGTCGAGCCACGTCCGCGCCCAGTGTTCGCCGAAGGCGTCCTCGGCCAGCAGGCGGTCCACCAGCTTCTCGTAGGCGTCGGGACTTTGGTCAGCGACGAACGCATCGACCTCTTGCGGCGTCGGCGGCAGACCGGTCAGGTCGAGCGAGACGCGGCGAATGAGCGTTTCCCGATCCGCTTCGGGGGAAGGCGCCAGCCCCTCACTCTCCAGCCGCGCCAGGATGAAGCGGTCGATCGGGTTGCGCACCCACTTCTCGTCACGGACGGCGGGCGGGTCGGTTCGCACCGGCGGGAGGTACGCCCAGTGGGTCTGGTACTCGGCGCCGGCGGCCACCCAGCGTTTCAGCAGGCCCTTCTGGTGATCGGTCAACGTCTTCTTGGTCCGCGGCGGCGGCATGACCTTGGCCGGCTCGTCCCAGAAAATGCGGTGAATCAGCTCGCTCTTGTCGGGATCGCCGGGGACGATGGCCTCCTTCTTGACGGCGGCGTCGCGCTGGTCCAGGCGCAGCCCCGCCTTCCGTGCCCCGGCGTCGGGACCGTGGCAGGCGAAGCAGTTCTCCGCCAGGATCGGCCGGATGTCGCGGTTGTAGGTCGGTGCGGGGGCGTCCGCGGCCCACAGCGCGGGAGAAAGGAGGCACAAGGCCGCCGCTCCGCGGAGGAACGGCGACGGCCTGGAGGAAGCCTTCATGGGGACTCTCGCTGTCGATTCAAAGGCGGGTCGCGTGGCAGGCACTATCCATGTTCGCCGAATCGGCGGCCGCGGTCAAGTCTCTGCGGCCCAATTGCAGGATAATTGCAAAGTCCTATGGCGAGGCCATAGGACTTTGCAAACCTCCCGCCGTCCCCCCAGCGGGTTATTCCTGGCCGGTTCGACGCGGCTCGCCCCGCCGTCAGGGCACCTTGACATCGACGTGAACGCTCCCTTTCTCCGACATCTCGACCAGCTTGCTCACCTTGTCGCGGTACTTCTCCGGCACCTTGTCCAGGCTGTCGTACGTGTTCGACTCGCCGCCGTCCTGGATGCCGATCCGGCTCACCTTCGCCTTGCCTTTTTCCACCTTGCCGGTCAGCGTGATGGTCAGGTTGTCCTCCTGGCTGCGTGTGGTGAACTGGTCGTTGGTGCGAGACGTCGTCGCCGTCGCGCTGTGGCTCCCTCCGGCGGCCGGCGCGATGTTGACGTTCGGGATGTTCGGCGGAAGGATCGGTACGGGGGCCGGGTTGAGCGGGTTGACGGGGTTGAACAGCGGGGCATTCAGGCTTGGAGCAGCCGCTTTGGCCTCCGGCAGCGAGAGGCCCTTGATCGTCTCCTTCTTGCCCTTGCGCAGCACCACGATGTCCACCGGCTTGTCGGCCTTGATGCCTGCGAGCGCCGCACGGAACTCCTCCGGGTTGCTCGAAACCGGCTTGCCGGCCACTTCCAGCAGGATGTCATGCGCCTTGATACCGGCCTTGGCCACGGCCGAGTCCGGCGCCACTTCGCGGACGATCAGACCCTGGTCGTTCGGCAGTTCCAGCTGGTCCGCCAGCGTGTCGCTCGGACTCTCCACCTTCACGCCGAGTCGGCCGTCCTGAGGCGGATTGACCGGGAAGGTGAGGTCGAAGCGCCCGCCCACGCCGGGGAGACCTTGCCGGCGCTGCATCTCCATCATGCGCTGCATTTGCTCGCGCACTTGCTTCATCTGCTCGCGGATTGCCTTGGCTTGGTCCGCGTCGAGGTTGGGAGGCAGGTTCTTGAACAGGTCATCCAGGTTCGGCAAGACAGCGCCCGGAACGGCCGGCGGCGGGGTGGGCTGTTCCGCCTTGGGTTGGTCCTTGCTCGGCGCCTCTTGCTTTGGTTCGGGCGCCGGGGCGGCCGACGCCTTCAGCGTGACTCCGGCGGCCACGATCGCCACGGATAAAAGACCGCACGCCGCGAACATCGACCAGCGGCGCGGACAGCGCCGCTCCAGCGCGACGGGATTCTGAAGCATGATTTTCACCCTCCAAAAAAGATCGGAAGATCGCCCCCAGACGCCGCGCGCCCGAACCGGCGGTCGGGGCGCGGCCGTCCAGGCCAGCAGGAATTGGGCATAGTCTTCGGGACGGCCGCCGGCGGAAGCGGCGGCCGCATCGGCCAGGTACTCCTGGCACAGCCGGGCCTGGCGGCGCAGCGGCCAGAACCACGGCACGGGGAAGTAGATCGCCTGCGCCAGGACGAACAGCAATCCCGACCAGGCGTCGCGCCGCAGCAGGTGGGTCAGCTCGTGGGCGAACACCCAACGCAGCGCCTTGTCGGGCGCCTCGCACAGCCCGGCCGGCAGCACGACCGTGGGCCGCATCAGCCCACAGCTGAACGGCGCCCGCGTCCAGCGCGACGCCAGCAGGCGCGGTCGGCGCCCCGGCCCCGCCATCTCCGCGAACAGGTCGGCGGCCCGGCCGGCGACCGGCTCGCACCGGCGCAGCAGCCGGCGAAGCGCCGCCCATCCAAACAGCCACCGGCCCAGCACGACCGCAGCCGCGGCGAGATAAAGCGCCGCCCCGACGGACGCGATGCGGTCGGCGTCCCACGACCAGGCAGGCGGCGCGTTCTCGGCCACGACCGTGGCGGCCGGCGCGGGCGCCGAGGGGACGGCGCCGGAACCGGCGGACGGATGTGCGGGGATGGACCGCATCACCGCTGGCGGATCGACGAACGCTTGGGATTCTTGACGCGGTTGCGGATCAGTTTTGGTGCGTGATGGAGAAATGGTCGCGGCCGCCGGCGTGGGGAGGACCAACCAGGCCGGGCCGAGGCTAAGGACGGCCAGGAGCAGAGAGGCCGCCACGGCCCACTCCGCCAGACGCAACCGCCGCACCGGCTGGCGCGTCCACGCCGACCACGCCCAGGCCAGCAGCAACAGCAGCCCGCCGCCTGCCAGGGTGTGCAGCAGCCAGCCCGTCGCCGTCGTCCCGCTCATGACCTCCCCCTTGACCTCACCGCTGCCCGTCCTGGTGCTGCGCCGCGTCAATCAAGGACTGAATGCGCTCCAACTCCGCCGACGATACGCGCTCGCTGCGCAACAGGCTCTGAACCAACTGCGAGGCCGCCCCGTCGAAAACGCGGTCCAGGAAACGGGCGGTGCTCTCGTCTCGGGTGTAGTAGGCGGTGTAGATGAAGGTCCGGCCGTCGAGGTGGTGACCGACCAGGCTCTTGACTTCCATCAGGCGCAGCAGCGTCTGCACGGTGTTGTAGGCCAGGTCCGGCTCGCGCAGCAGCAAACGGCGATGCACCGCCCGTACGCTGCTCGGCCCATCCTCCCACAACACCTTGAGGATCTCCAGCTCCCGCGGCGTCGGCGTCGGCATCGCGTTCAAGACTACACCCCATCACCCAAGAACCAAGGCCTAAATCTTTAGGTATTCAAGCTGAAGGGGGTCCGCGTGTCAAGGGGACTTGTCGGAAGGTAGTGTCTGATTTGTCCCAAGGGGCCCGATGGGACAAATCAGTCAAGCCGATTGCCCGTGGCGTTCCAGCCGAACCGGGTTTACAATGCCCTGTCATGAACGCCATTCTCAGTCTCTGCGCCCGACTCGCCGCCGTCGGCCGCTGGCTCTTCTGATGGGACTCAGCAGAGTAGGAGGATATCCTATGGTAACGAATCTGTTCGGTTTTCCAACGGCGGAACTGCGAAGCGTGGACCTGCCTTACACGCTGCGGCTGTACGGCGTGACGGACGAAATGTTCGACGAAATGGTGGATGAAGACACGAAGGCGGAACTACTCGACGGAGTGATGATCGTGCATTCCCCGGCCTCCGTGCGCCATGACATGATCGCCAACTTCCTGCGGGGCCTGCTGTCCGACTTCGCTGAGGAACGCGACGCGGGCGAAGTGTTCGGCCCCGACTCCCTGGTCCGACTGCGGCCAGGTCGGCGGTTCGGGCCAGAGATTTACTTTCTCCGACCGGGACGGATGCCGCATCCCACGCCTCAGCAGTTCGATGGCGTTCCCGATCTCATCCTCGAAGTGCTGTCGCCGTCGAATCGGGACTACGACTTGGGCGAGAAGCGCGCGGCCTACCGAGAAGCCGGCGTCCCGGAAATCTGGCTTGTGGACCCCATAGAAGAGCAGATCCTCATCGACCGCAAGCGCCGGAAAAGTTACGCCACGGAAGCCGTCTCAACGGGACGGGCGACCTCGACTGTACTGCCCGGTTTCTGGGTGGACGCCGCCTGGCTGTGGGCCGACCCGCTGCCGAAAAAGCGGGCCTGCCTCCGCGCCATTCTGAAGTGAAGAGACCGCTCATGTCCGCATGTGGAGGGCCAGGAGCATGGCGGGAATCAGCGACACGTCGCCGGAGGCCGATTGGGTGCTGCGTGACGTGTATCGTCGGATGCCGCTCGCGCGCAAGTGGCTCCTTCTGGGAGAGATGTACCAGGATGGACGCGCCCTGCACGCGGCCGGATTCCGGCTGCGCCATCCCTCCGCAACGACGCAGGAGATCCGTCAGCATTGGATGGCCGTCACCTGCGGCGTTCCGCCGATTCCGTCGGCCGGAAACCCGAACACGGAGCGACCTATGCAAAACCTGAGCGACCTTCGCGAAGTGCTGGCCGTCCTGACGCGGCTCGGCATCCCCTATGCTCTGGGCGGCTCCATGGCGAGTTCTGTTTACGGCGTCCCCCGCAACACGCGAGACGGCGACGTTACGGCAGAGCCATTTCCCGGCAAGGAGACTCAACTCGTCGGCGCGTTCGGCGAGGACTATTACATCAGCGAAGCCGCCGTCCGGGACGCCGTCCGAATGCGCTCTTCCTTCAACATCATCAACACCGCCACCGGCTTCAAGGTGGACGTTTTCGTTCGCAAGGATCGGCCGTTCGAACAATCCGCCATGAGCCGGCGCGTGGCGGTGGATTTGCCGGACGCCTCCGGACAGCCGGTCTTCCTGCACACGCCGGAAGACGTGGTCCTGTTCAAGCTCTGGTGGTATCGCCTGGGCAACCAGGCCTCCGAGCAGCAGTTCAAAGACGTTCTCGGCGTCCTCCAGGTGCAGGCCGGCCGGCTCGACGACGCCTACCTCGACCGCTGGACCGCCGACCTCGGCGTCGCCGACCTGCTGCGGCGCGCCCGTCAGGAAAGCGCCGTCTGATTAAAGGCCTACCGTTTTCTCCGCCGCGCCGCAGGGCCGATGCTATGCTTGGGGCGTCCACAAATCTCCCGGACGTTTCAACGGAGAAGCGGCATGTTCTGGTACGGCGGATTCTGGCGGCTGCGTTTGGGCGTCGCGGGTCTCGTGCTGGGCGGCATGTTGCTGTTCGTTGGCTTCCATGAGTGGCAGCTCGGGTCGGCGGCCTCCGCTCAGCCGGAGGACCTCACCCTCCAGCAGCTCATCGCCCGCGGACCCCAGGGCAATCCCAACGTCCGACTCCGCGATTTCATGCTCGGCGACAACTTCGCCTACTTCACGGACGACACCGGGACCTATTGGAAGCGCGTCCTCGTCCCGGCCGTGCCGCCGACGATGGGCGAACAGTCGGCCCATGTCCTCATTCCCAAAGTGATCGTCAAGACCACCCACGTCGCCAATGAGAATCAGCTGGACGCCCTGCACGCCCGCACGCAGCTGGAGGGTCTGGTCGTCAACCGCATCGAGTCGCTCGGCAAGGACGAGCGAGACCTGCTCATTCAGGACTACCCCGGCATCGACTTCGAGCGGTGCATCATCTTCGAGGTGGGCCGGAAGCCGTCGGACGGCACGATGATTTTCCTCATGGGCGCCGGCGGGCTGGCGCTGCTCCTCGGCGGCGGCGGGCTGCTTCTGTACAATTCCTCCCGCACCGGATGACCGATCGGCACGGGCGGGGCGCACATGCGATGAAGGACTTGCCGCAGCAGTCCGCAACCGTCGCGCCCTCCCTGTCCCTCCTCAACGGCCGACTGTGCATCGTCCTGGCCGCCCTCCTCTGGAGCACGAGCGGCGCCTTTACGAAGCTCCTCACCCAGGACACCGGCTTCGGCCTCGACCGGCCCGCCTTCGGCGATAAGCTGGACCCTTTGCAGATCGCTTTCGGGCGAGCGCTCTTCGCCGGACTGTCGCTGCTGCCGTTGCTGCGGCGCGGCGACGTGTCGTTCCGCCCCGCCATGATCGGCACGGCCGTCTGCTTCGCGGCCATGAACGCCCTGTACGTCACCGCCATGGCCGTCGGTTCCGCTGCCAACGCCGTTTTCCTCCAATACACCGCGCCGATGTGGCTGGCCCTGGCCGGCGTCTTCTGGCTGAAGGAGCCGGCCGACCGGCGCACCCTGATGGCCGTGGCCGTCAGCATGATCGGCGTCGCCGTCATCGTGATCGGCGGCTGGGGCCATAACGATCAGCTGCTGGCGGCCGGCATCGCCGTCGGCAGCGGCGTCGCCTACGCCGCCGTGCTGGTCGGCCTGCGCGCTGCTGCGCGGAAGCTCCTCGCGCTGGCTGACCGTCTTCAACCACCTCTTCGCGGCCGCCGCCCTGGCGCCGGCGCTGCTGCTCTGCTGGAAGGCGACGCCGTCGTGGCCGCAGGTCGTGACGCTGTTCCTGTACGGCTCGTTGCAGATGGGCCTGCCGTACTGGCTGGTGGCGCGCGGACTCCGGCGGGTCAGCTCGCAGGAGGCCGGGATGCTGACGCTGCTGGAACCGCTGTTCAATCCGTTGTGGGCGTTCCTCGTCTCGCCGAAGACGGAAACGCCGAAGGTCGCCACGTGGATCGGCGGCGCCTGCATCCTGGCGGCGCTGGCCTGGCGCTACTGGCCGGCTCCGCGGCCGACGCCCCGCTAGTGTCTCCGCCGCGGTTGCGGCCCCCGATCCAATGCGGTAATCTGGGGACGGCCCGACGAAATCCGAGGCGACCTCATGGGCACGATCCACGTCCAGCTGAGCGAACGAAGTTACGACATCTGTATTGTCAGCGACGACCGCCGCGGCCTGGGGCCGTTCGCGCGGGAGCGCTGTCTCGGCGCCGTCGCCTTCCTCGTCAGCGACGAGCACGTCAGCCCGCACGCCGACGCCGCGGCCGACGCCCTCGCCGCCGTCGGCTTTCGCACCGCCGTGTCCGTGCTGCCGTCCGGCGAGGCCCAGAAGTCGCTCGTCATGGCGGCGCACCTGTACGACGGCCTCGCCGAAATCCGGGCCGACCGCCGCACCCTCGTCGTCGCGGTCGGCGGCGGCGTCATCGGCGACCTGGCCGGCTTCGTCGCCGCCACCTACAACCGCGGCCTGCCGCTGCTGATGGTCCCAACCACGCTGCTGGCGATGGTGGACAGCAGCGTCGGCGGCAAGGTCGGCGTCAACCATGCCCGCGGCAAGAACCTCATCGGCGCCTTCCACCAGCCGGCCGGCGTCTGGATCGACACGGCCGTCCTCGACACGCTGCCCGACCGCGAGTACCGCAGCGGTCTGGCCGAGGTCGTCAAGTACGGCGTCATCCTCGACGCGGAGTTCTTCGCCTGGCTGGAGCGCAAGGTCGATCCGGTGCTGGCCCGCGAGCCGGAGGCGGTTCGGCACATCGTCGGCCGCAGTTGTCGTTTGAAGGCCGACGTGGTGGAGCGCGACGAGCGCGAAACGACGGGGCTGCGTGCGGTGCTGAACTACGGCCATACGTTCGCCCACGCCTTCGAGACGGTGGGCGGCTACGGGACGTGGCTGCACGGCGAGGCGGTGTCGGCAGGCATGGTGTGCGCGAGCCGGCTGGCCGAGCGGCGCGGCCTGATCGACCGCACCATTACGGATCGGCAGCGGCGCTTGCTGGAGGCGTTCGGCCTGCCGACGGCGCCGCCGTCCTTGCCGGCGGACGAATTGATCGGCGTGATGCACAACGACAAGAAGGCGTCTGCCGGCCGGTTGCGCTTCGTGCTGCCGCGGCGGCTGGGGGAGGCGGCGCTATTCGACGACATTCCGGAGGCGGAAGTGAGGAAAACGCTGGAAGCCGTGGCCGCCTCAACTTGACGCCTTCTCGCGCGCCGCCTAACATCCTAATGCCGCCGGCAGGGCGGCGTGGCCCCGTCGTCTAGAGGTCTAGGACACCGGCCTTTCACGCCGGCGACACGGGTTCGAATCCCGTCGGGGTCAATCGCTTCGCACTACTTATCTTCTCCAGGGTCGGAGCGCAAAACCATGCAATCCAATCTCCTCCTTCTGGCCCAGCGACGCGAGGCCGCGGCCCGCGGCCGCGCCAAGATCGTGGAGAACCGCAAACGGCGCCGGCAACGCTGGCAGACTGAGGCCAGAGCCTTCTGGAGGCAGTGGCGCGAAGACCCGCTCTTCATTCTGGGCGTCGCTCTCTATTGGGGAGAGGGAAGGAAGTCCGGGACAACGTACCGCTTGGAGATAAGCAATTCCGATGTGAACCTTCTCCAGGTCTGGCTCCGTTGGTGCCGCCGCTTCATGCCGGGTGTAGCGCTTTCCTGCGCCCTCAGCATACATGACGGTTCTGACGTCGCGGCCGCTCTGCAATTCTGGAAGGAACGTCTGGGAATTGACGTGCGTTTCGTCTCGGTGGCCGTGTCCTCTGCGTCGAAGCGAAAACGAAGCACGCTTCCCAACGGAACCCTCCAAGTGAGGGTCGCACGGGGAAGCCTGGAGTGGTATACGAAGATGCGCGTTTGGCTGGAGTTGGCTCAGGATTTGTAGGCGGTGACACCTGTTCAAATCCCGTCGAGATCAATCTTCGACCTTGCATGTCCTTGAACAGAGTTGCGCCCTCTCGCATGGACCGCAATCCGCCAGGGTGATGGAGGGCGGCTCCCGGTCGGCCCGAAGTATTCCTCTAGCCGCGCCGTCGCCGGCCGATTTCCCTTGCCTCGCTCCCCGTCGTCGGCTACCTTCGCCGTTGTCGCCCTTCACTCTACGAGAACGCACCCATGCCTCGACGATTTCTTACCTTTTCCGCCCTGGCCGTGCTGCCGCTTTTGCCGGCGTTGCTGCGGGCCGACGACTCCCCGAAGGGCGACAAGGACCTGGACGGAACGTGGGAGGCCGTCTCGTCGATCCGCGACGGCAAGGATCTGCCGCAGCCCGCGGGCGGCAAGATCGTGATCACCGTCGCGGGCGACTCCCTGACGATCAAGGTCGGCGACGCGGAACACAAAGCGTCGATCGCCGTAGACGCCTCCAAGACGCCGCGGACGCTCGACGTCATGCCCGAAGACGGAGCCCAGAAGGGCAAGACCATGAAGGCGATCTACGAGGTGAAGGGCGACGAGCTGAAGGTCTGTCACGGCGACCCGGACGCGGAAAGGCCCAAGGAACTGGCTTCCAAGGAGGGGAGCGGCCTGGTGCTCACCACCTTCAAGCGCGTCAAGAAGTGACCGCCGACCCCACGCGTAACGACGGCCACGCTTCGCCCCCTCCTTGTCCGCGGCGTGGCCGCGTCTTTTCAGCCGCGTAAGGCGTCGGGCCTCCGTATCTCCCGGCTGTCGTTGGCCAGCAGGAGCGCCCGGCAGCGCAGGTGGTCGAAGCGGATGGTGAGGGCCAGTTCCCGAGCCTGGTGGGTGTGCCCTTGCTGGACGAGGTCGCAGACGCGGCGGTAGGTCTGCCAGGAGGATTCGGCGGGTAGGGACGGAGTGCGCATGGAAGAACCTCGGAGAATAGGGGAGGGGGTGGGGGCGGCCGTGCGAGGGGATGATTCGCCACACAAACATAGGTCGCGCCGCGGCGGCGGTCAAGGCGGCGACCCCGCGCTGCGTGCGCGGCTCCGACGGATCAGGTCCAGGTTTTCGACGGAGCATCATCTCTTCCCTACGATCAGATAGGGAGGTTCCGCCCTCCTCACCCGCGATCCGGCCACGGAGCTGAGCTTCGAGGCGCTGGCGCAAGCCAGGAGGAAAGGTGCAGCCCCACCCGGAGCCTCAGGACCTCGCTCGTCCGCAATAAGGCGCCAGGAAGTCGGCAGGCGAAGACCGGAAAGCGCGACCTTCCGGCCTTGTCTCGTGGCTACGTTCCCCGCCGCTGGGCCTGCTCGAAGACCTGCACGAACTGCGTCACGCTCATGCGGCCCAGCTTGCGGGCCAGACTTGGGCAGGCCTTGCGGAAGTGACGGACGAGGACCGGCTGAAACGGCCGGGCGAATCGTGCGTCAGCCGGGACGGAGACGCACGCCTCCGCGATGGCCCGCCACTCCTCGTCTGTGAACGATCGCCGCTTCCCTTCGCCCCGCAGGTGGTCGCGGAGGAGGCGAACCTCCCCGTCGCGCAGGCTGCGGATTCGCTCCGCCAATTCCGGCTCCGCGTCCACCAGCGATAGGACGAGAATGAGTCGGAACAGATGCGGATCATAGCGGTCCAGGTCGAGGCGGCGGACGCGGGCGATGGCTTGGTACTCGGCGGGCGTAAAGCGGAGGTAACCCATGTGGTAGGCCTCGCTGTCACGGGATAAGAAACGGTTCGTGCGGTCGTCGCACCAAGGATGGTGGAGGATACACGCTGGACAGGGGGAACACAATCCTTTTGCTCCGCCAGTCGGGACGGCGGCGCTCCGGCCCGTCGCGGGATCGATCCCCCGAAATCGCGCTGCCGGATCCGAGCAATCGGGTGCGGGCATCGGGCCGGCCGGCCGAGGAGTTTTTGTTCCAGCGTTGAGCGCCCGATTTGTCCGCCACAGGATCGGATGAGGCGTCATGCTTACCATTCCCCAGGGGCTGACGGAGGAAACTTTTGCCGTCCTCTCGGCAAAAGTGCGTGCGGTAGTCGCGCAGACAGCCGAGGACATTCAAGTTCAAGGCAGCCGCGCCGCCGGGACGGCGCGGCCGGATTCCGACCTCGACATTGCGATCCGGGTGACGCCGGAGCGCTTTGAGGAAATCCTGTGCGATCGTTTCGGCTCGCCGAACGCGGCAAGCGAAGGCGAGAACGATGCGGCACGCCCGAGAAACGGGTAAGATACAGGCGGGTGAAGCGGGACTGCGCTCCCTTCGGAAGGAACTGGAAGCCGACCTCCGGATGGAGGTGGATATTTCGGTCGTCCGGAAGGGCGGGCCTTTTGATAAAGGCCCGTATGTATCTCTCAAGAAGGCGTGAGGCAGTGTGATGGACGATGTAAGCGGCCTGGATTGCCGGATATTCATCGACACGGGGCAACCCCTGGACGGGACCGCCGCGCTTCTGGTCAGCGCTCTCGCGGACGCGGTGGAAGGCGATCCCGCCCGAGGAACGGTTCCGACTCACTGGGGCGAATTTGACGTTCGCCGGAACCAGGAGGCCGATGGGGACCGCGCCCACGAGTATCCCGATGGTTTCCTTTTCTTCTCGCACAGTCTGGAATTCTACCCGCGGGCGCAGATTCGACGCGAAGATCGCGTGTCCCTGGTGGCGCGGATTCTGAACTTCCTCTGGGATCGCGGCGTGCCGGCGGTGGCCGTGTGCGATTACGAAGACGCCCTTCCCAGGGCCGGCGGCTATAAGGACTGTACGGTCCCCTGGCCGTCCCACCCGCCGGAATCCCCAACTCCCACGCCGAATGGAAGAATGGAAGCAAGCCGTCCCGTGCTGAAGCACGGGCCTACAGGCCGAAGCCCCGTAAACGGGGCTGAAATCCCGGGCAGCCCGGTTGACCGGGCTTCGGCCTGTAGGCCCGCCATGAACGGCGAGCCGGATCTTTGCCTGGCGCGTTTCTAGCGTGCCGTCCTTGATTTCGGGTAAATGGGAAGGGCGGATTGCCCGAAAACTTGTCGCTGTAAGTCTATGTTCCGTAAGGTTTTCAAGGGTGGGTGAGGGGACTCGAACCCCCGACATTCAGAGCCACAGTCTGACGCTCTAACCAACTGAGCTACACCCACCATACTCCCTATCATCATAACGGGGCGCCCGAAAATGGCAAGTCGGCCCACGATCCCCCGAAACACCGTCGAAGACGTACAATGACCGCCTGGAAACTACATCCCGGACGAACCGAAAGACGGTTCGCCTCCCTGTGCCAAGGTGTCGTCATGAAGCGATTGCTGCTGACCGTCGCGTGGGCCGTCGTCATGGGCTGCGTCGCCGCGGCCGCCGAAGCGCCCACGACCATCGACCTCTGGCCGGGCCAACCGCCCGGCGACAAGGGCGACCTCGGCCAAGAGAAAGTCCTGGAAAACAAGCCGGGAGAATCCCAGGTCAAGCGGATCACCAATGTCTCCCATCCCACCCTCACCGTCTTCCGGCCGGCCAAGGACAAGGACACCGGCGTCGCCGTCGTCATCGCCCCCGGCGGCGGTTACAACATCCTCGCCTGGGACCTCGAAGGCGAAGAAGTCGCCGCCTGGCTCAACTCCGTCGGCGTCACCGGCGTCGTCCTCAAGTACCGGGTGCCGCGCCGGCCGGGCACGCCCGGCGATGCGGCGCCGCCCAGGCGCAGATGGACGCCCAGCGGGCCGTCCGCCTCGTGCGCAGCAAAGCCGCCGAATGGAACCTCGACCCCAAGCGGATCGGTATGCTCGGTTTCTCCGCCGGCGGCAACCTGACCGCCTGGACCGCGACCAACTTCGACAAGCCTTCCTATGAGCCGATCGACGACGCCGACAAGGGCAGCTGCCGGCCCGATTTCGCCGTCCTCATCTACCCCGCGTATCTGCTGAACAAGGACCACGATGGGCTGGCCGCCGACATCCGCGTCACCAAGGAGACGCCGCCCATGTTCCTGGCCCAGGCCAACGACGACCCCGTCCTGCCCCAAAACAGCGTCGAAATGTATTTGGCGCTGAAGAAGGCCGGCGTGCCGGCCGAGCTGCACGTCTATGCTTCCGGAGGCCACGGCTTCGGTCTGCGGCCCAGCGGCAAGCCCTGCTCCACCTGGCCGCAGCGCTGCGCCGACTGGATGAAAGACCGGGGCCTCCTCAAGCCCACCGCCCCCTGACCGGACCCTAATCGGCCGGGGGCCTGCCGCCGCAGCCAGTCCTCCTGGAACTGGAGAACGCCGATCAACCCCGGATCCAGCGGCGCGGGGCAGATCGCCCCCGCCGCGTCTCGATCCGTCAACAGCACGCCGCTGTCGGGGTCGAAGCGCACGACCCACTGACCGTCCGGCCCGCGCTCGACCGCCGACAGCCGGCCGCCGAACAACATCCGCTGCGGCCGCTCCCGCGCCAGCGGCTGCAGTACATGCAAATCCTCCAGCGCGAGGCGGACCTCCCGACCGCCAGCCGTGACGCGGTAGTAGCGAAGCAACGGCCGGCGCCGCCCGTCCGGCCGGCGTGCGTCGTCGAACCACACCTCGTCGTCGAACACGACGGCTTTTCCCTGGTAATCGGCCTCGAAACGGGCCTTCCACTCCTCGGCATGGCGGACCTTGTCCGCCTCCTCCACGATCTCCTCCAGTGATTGGCTGGACAAGCGAGACAGCAGATCGACCTGGCGCCACAGCTGCGTCAGCTGCCGGCGCTCGTCCGGCGAGAGGAGATCGGGGTGCTTCTGATTCTGCTCCAGGGCGGATTGCAGGCGTTGTGCTGCGAGATGGAAGTCGCCGTCCACCAGGGCGCGGCGTCCGAGCGTTGTCATGGCCCGAACGTCGGGCGGCCGATCCGGCTCCTTCGGCGGGGGCGGCGCGGATCGTCCGAGGAAGGGCAACATCGCGCCGAAAAGGAGGACCAAGACCGCCAGAGTGGCCGCCGCCGCCGTCAGGGGCAGGCGCCAGGGACCGAAGCGGCCGCCGGCGCCGGACGGCCTCGGCGCGAGATCCCCGTCCGGCGGCAGAGAACTCCACGCCAGAACGAACGTGGGCCGGCCGCAGGCGGCGCAGCGAAAGACCTGCCGGCGAGCTTGGCGGACCCCGCGCAGCGCTTGACCGCACGGACAAGGGACTTCGTAAGACGGAGCCGGGCCGGCGCGAGACCGGCCCCATCGCCGGACTTGGGCGAACCACTTTCGCACGTCCCGACCCTCTTGTGGGGCAGGTTGCCAACCTGCCCACGCCTTTCCCTTGGTTCGTAGGAAGGATCAACCTCGCCGCTCGCCGGGGTCGTCACATCTTGCTCTCGGCCACCTCGATGACGATGCAGGAGACGTTGTCGCGCGACCCCTGGTCCAGCGCCAGCTGACCCAGACCGTCGGCGCACTCCTGCACGTCCGGCTTCTCCTTCATGAAGTTCGAGCAGCTGCTCGTCGGAGACGACGCCGCTCAGGCCGTCGGTGCAGAGCAGGAAGCGGTCGCCGGCCTGGAGCGGCACCACCTTGACCTCCGGCCCCTCGCCGACCTCCGGCGAGCCGAGGTACTTCCACAGCACGTTGCGGTAGCGGTGGACGCGCGCCTCGGCGGCGGAGATCGTCTTGGCCTCCACCAGCGCCTGGGCGATCGAGTGATCGACGGTCAGCTGTTCGATCTTCTTGCCCTGCGGACCAGGTAGACGCGGCTGTCGCCCATGCCGGCCACGTACATCTGGCTGCTGCCCTTGCGCCACAGGGTCAAGACGATGGTGGTGCCCATGTTCTTCAGTTCGCGGTCGAGGGCGGCCATGGCCATGATTTCTTCGTTGGCCTGGACGATGGCGCGGCGGATGACGGTCTTGGTGTCGTCGTTGCCGTGACGGACGCGGCCGAGGTGCTTCTTCAGCTCGCGCGGCACGATCTCGATGGCCCGCTTGCTGGCGACTTCGCCGGCCGCCTGGCCGCCCATGCCGTCGGCCACCAGGCAGACCGTCATGTCGGGGAACTGCTTGACGTCGATGGAATCTTCGTTGTTTTCGCGGTAGTTCCCCAGCAAGCGTGCATTTGCCGATGTTCAACGCCAGGGCCATGGGGCCACCTCGTTCGAGAGGTCAGGGATCAGGGGCTAGGGGTCAGGGGTCCGGGAAGAAAGGGATGGGGCTTCTCCGACCCCTGACCCCGGCCCTCGCCCCTTTCTAACAGAAGAAACGGCGCTATTCAACTATACGACGGAGGAGCGGGGCGAGCAACAGCCGCGCCGCCGTTTGCCTTTCCGGCCCGCCGCCGCGACAATACGATCGTCGCTTCCGTTGTTTCCCATCGTTCTGGACCCTCCTTTCGCGCACGAGGATGAAAAGGATGTTCCGATGCGATCGGCCGTGATCCGCCGAATTTTGCCGCCGCTCTTGCTGGCGATTCACGCCGGCCTCTTGGCCTACGGTGCCGCCGTCCACAGTCCGAGCATCGACGAGGTGGGCCACATGGCGGCCGGCCTGAGCCACTGGCAGCTCGGCCGCTTCGACCTGTACCACGTCAACCCGCCGCTGGTCCGCATGGTGGCCGCCGTCCCGGTGCTGTTCGCGCAACCGAAAACCGATTGGTCGCAATATTCCGACGCGCCGGGGGCGCTCGGAGTTCCCGATCGGCCGCGACTTCATCGCGGCCAACGGCGAACGCTCCTTCTGGTTCTTCACCTGGGCGCGCTGGGCGTGCATCCCGTTCAGCCTGTTGGGCGGCTACATCTGCTATCGGTGGGCGCGGGAGCTGTATGGGGATTGGTCCGGTCTGCTGGCGCTTACCTTGTGGTGCTTCGGGCCGAACATCCTGGCCAACGGCCAGATGATTACGCCGGACATGGGAGCGACGGCGCTGGGCGTGACGGCGGCGTATGTCTTCTGGAGATGGCTGAAACGGCCCGGTTGGATGCTCGCGCTGGCGGCCGGCCTGGCGCTGGGGCTGGCGCTGTTGACGAAAACGACCTGGATCATCCTCTTCGCGCTGTGGCCGGCGCTATGGCTGGTCTGGCAGGCGAGCCGGAGGCGTAAGCCCCCGGAGAAGGGCGCGACTTGGATGAAACAGACCCTCCAGCTGGGGATGATATTTATCCTCGGCGTTTACCTGCTCAACGCGGGCTATGGCTTCGACGGATCGTTCAAGCGGCTCGGCGAGTACCCATTCGTGAGCAACACACTCGGCGGCGAGGCGGCGCCGGAGGTGGCGGGTGGGCGGAACCGTTTCGTCGGGACGTGGCTGGGGGCGTTGCCTGTCCCGGTCCCGCGGAACTACCTCGAAGGCATCGACGTGCAGAAGCACGATTTCGAGTCGCACTTCAACTCCTACCTGCGCGGCGAATGGCGGAAGCAGGGGTGGTGGTACTACTACCTGTACGCGCTGACGATCAAGGTCCCCCTGGGCGTTTGGGTGCTGGCGCTGCTGGCGGCCTACCTCGGCCTGACGCGGCGCGGCTACGCGGCCGCGCTGGCGCGACGAGATGACGCTGTCCTGGCGCCGGCGGTCGCTGGTGCTGACGCTTCGTCAGCTCGCAGACGGGATTTAACCACCATTCGCCGCTACGTTTTGCCGATCTTCCCGTTCTTCTTCGTCTGGATGAGCAAGGCGGCGCGGGCGTTCGAGCGGAAAGAGCGCGTGGCGGCGGTCCTCACGGCCGGGGCCTTGACCTGGGCCGTGGCGAGCAGCCTGCTGGTCTACCCGCACAGCCTGTCGTACTTCAACGAACTGGCCGGCGGCCCCGCCAAGCGGGCACAATCACCTGCTGGACAGCAACATCGACTGGGGCCAGGACCTGTTCTTCCTGCGCGACTGGCTGAAGGAGCATCCCGAGGCGCGGCCGCTGCATCTGGCGTATTTCGGCTATCTTCGACCCGCGCGCGGCGGGGATCGAGTTCACGCTGCCGCCGAAGGGGCCGACGAGTCCCGAGGAGGCGTCCGGCCCGCACGCCCGCGAACTCGGCCCGCATCCCGGCTGGTACGCGGTGAGCGTGGCCATGCTGCGCGGCTGCGAGTTTGGCATCCCGGACGGGCACGGGGGACGTCCCTGGTTCCCACTGAACACCTTCTCCTACTTCCAGCGTTTCCGCCCGGTCGCCCGCGCCGGCTGGTCGATCTACATTTACCACATTACGCCGGAAGAATGTACACAAGTAGCGGCGAGCGATGGGACTTCTCGACCTTGGCGAAGCACCCGCCGCCGAACCGTGAGATCGCGGGGGAGCCGGTCGGGAAGATTTTTATTATTCGCCCATGTCCAGAATTTGCTTGACACCGGGCGATGCAAAGCAGATAACAGGCAATTTAGAGGGAAATCCTTGCTCTGCTCCCCCAGAGGGGAAGTCCGGTATGGCTGCCACGACCACGCCGCCTCGGTATTTTCCGCGTCTCCACCATCCTTTTCTGGCTGACAGCCGCACTCTCTTGCGTCGGTGCCTATCTGCTCGCACAGAACCTGGGCCGCTGGCTGCGAAACGACTCGCGTCGCCGCGCTTCGCCGTCGCCGTCGGAATATGAATGCAACGGCTTGGTCGTCTCCGCCGCCGATCTGGACCTCGGCGAGGTGTGGGAGATCACCGAGTTCACACAGGATCTGACGATCCGTAACCGATCCGCTTCGGAAAAGAAGATCGAAGATTTCTCCACGTCTTGCCTCTGTACGGCTGTGGAACCGCGTCCATCGACAATACCCGCCGGGGGGATCGCGCGGTTCATGTGCGGATCGATCCGAATATCATCGCTCGCCCGACGAAGTTGCCTGGCGGTGCGGCCGTTCGCCGTCGAAATCTGGCCGATCCTGAACATCAGTCTGCCACATCAGGCCGGGATGGACGATGCACGGCCAGTTCAAGAATCGCGTTACCCTCAATGCTCTGTCGGTGCATTTCGGAGAAGAGGTCGTGCCAGGGCGGAACTTCCCCGACCCGGATAGGTGGCTGCGACCATTCATGTGCCCGATCCAGCGGCTCGCCGCGAAGTTGGAACCGCCCACCCTCGGGGCCGTGAGCGTGGCTCCGGACGCGGACAAACCGGATCGGGCCTGGAAATCGGAGTCGACGCCAGCGAACACGCTGCCCACCGGCCCATTCAAAGGCACGGTCGTCGTAGACGTTGTGGATCCCCAGGGAACGCTTTCCCGGCGCGACCTGCCTATAGCCGGGGACGTTCAGCCCGAAGCCCGGTTGCTGCCGGCTCGCGTGATACTCGGCGCCCATCCAGTCGGGAACGACAGCGGAGACGGTCGTCGTTCTGCAAGCCCCAGCCGATGCGGCCTGGACCGTGGACCGCATCGACACGGATTCCCCGGACGTGTTCGTGGAGGCGACGACGGTCAAGGGGATCCCAGCCGGGCGGGCGTTCCTTGTTCGGCAGACGTTAGCGCGGGAGGGGAACCAAACGGACAAGGTTCGGTTCGTTGTACGCAAGAGCGGCGGATCGCCGATGACGCTGGCGATGGAAGTCACGTGTGTAGGAGTACTTCCTCAAAAGGCCGCATCATCGGAAATCGGAGTGAAGCAGCCATGAAAGCCAAAATGCTTCTCATACTTTCGCTCTGCGGAGCGGCGGTCAGTCTGGCGCTCATCCGGGCCGCTGGGGAAGCGCCGGCCGATCCGCGACTGGATAAGATCCTCGCGGATTGGCAGACGCGCCGGGAGCGGATTAAGACCGTTCGCTACCGCGCGTCAGGGGAAACCATCATACCGAAAGGAACGGCCCGCGACCCCTCAACGGGGCGGCTACTTGGCCCGGATGAGCCTCCCCATGATATCGCATGTCCCAAGAGCGTGACGCTGCTGCTCGATTTCACAACCAACCGCCATCGTCTCGACGTGGAGGAGCAACCGTACAGCCAATCGCAAAAGCAGCTCATGCCAAAGCGTACGATAACGACCGTTTTTGACTCCAATGACTTACGAACCTCCGGCCTGCGGCCGGAAGGGGCACCCGAAAACCTCAAGGTTCCGAATGATTTGGTTGTGAAAGGCAACATGCGCGGCAGTCCTTTCAATGCGGACTACTGGCCGTTCTTTCTAGGACATGGAATCGTGGCCTTGACGACCGAGCAACACATCCTGCCCGGTCGACTCGCTGTCGCCCCGCAGAAGGAAACCTTCCACGTGCATGGCGAAGGGGTCTTCGCGAACCGCTCGTGCCTCGTGTTGCGCTCCAAGACATGGGAGTACGGCAACGTGGGCTTCGACGAACTTTGGGTGGATCCCGCGCGAAAGCGCAGTGGTGCGCGAGGTGGCATACGTGAATGGCACAATCTACACGGACATCCAAGTCAATTACCAGGAGACGCGGGCGGGCTGGCTCCCTCATGGTTGGACGATTTCCACGACGCTCGACGACGGTCTGGTTTCCTCCATACAACGCATGCAAGTGGACGAGTTAGATATTGATCCGGCGGTCAGTGACGCGGATTTCCATGGAGACATAAAGCCTGGCGATGTCGTGATGCAAGCATCTGTTCCCGGCTCACCGGACCAAATCGTGGCACCTAAGCCTGATCCAGGTAAGATGTATCATGTCGGTCCTGACGGCTCCTGGCACGAACTTGTCGGCGGCGCGGAGGCGAGACCGCTCTGGACTTACTATATCTGGGGCGGAGTAATTCCAGTTCTGGTCGCGGGAGGCACCTTTGCACTCGTGCTTTGGCGGCGGAAGCGCCGCCGGGTACCCTGACGACCGCCTGAGACGCCACGTCATGCCGGCCCGCTTGTGAGGCTGTGGCAAACCATCGTTTAGGAACGTCTGCGCGGCAAACCATCCATGATTCACCGATGAAAGGAGGGCGCAATGAGAAGATCTCGAATGCGGAGTCTGATGCTGGTCCTATTCTGGGCCGCGCTCCTGGGTGCGGCGTCCGGCTTAGGGCTGCGGTCAATTCGGGGAGATCAGGTCACATGTGTCCAGTGTGACTGCAAGGAAGTCAACAACTGGTGGTATAACGCGAACAGGTTTTCTAGTGGCTCCATGGCGGCGGGGACAAATTCGTCTGTGCCACAAGCGCAGCCCACCATCATGGCGGTCACCGGAACTTGCCAGTCGGGAACAGCAAATCTCCAAGATAACACCGTCGATATTTGGAACTTCCAAACGCACCTCCCTGCCTGTGGTAGTGTGGCGTTCCAGGAAGTGAACGTGACCGATGCAGGGGGCTTAGCGGCTGCGGACCAACCGTGGTACAAGTGCTATGTGACCCATGATTAATTTTGGCGAGGGGCCGGCGTAAGCCGGCCGGTGGACCGCCACCGTCGTCTTGCGGCGTCACGGCGTCGCAAGACGACGGTGGCGGTCCACCAGCCGGCTTGCTACGCAGGTTGGCGTGGGTGGCCGCCTCTCGATACATGCGGAACCATCGCCTCAGCCGTGTTTGGCTCGTCCCCCGAAGGGGAGGATTACGTCGCAGCGGCTCCATGCGTGGAGGTTCGACATGTCAGGTCGTCGTCGTTCGCTCCGGGCTGCCATGACCCTGCTCGAGCTGCTCGTCGTCATCGCCATCATCGCCGTGCTGCTCGGCCTGCTGCTGCCCGCCGTGCAGCAGGTCCGCGAGGCCGCCAACCGCATGCCAGTGTGCCAACAACCTCAAGCAGATCGGCCTCGCCTTCCAGATGTACCACGACGACCGGCACGCCTTCCCCGGCAACGGCGGCTGGGACGGCCAACAGTCCATCCTCTCCACCGACGGCACGCCCACCTACGTCTACACCCAGGACGCCGTCGTCGATCACCCCTTCTACTGGGGCGTCGGCGACCCCAACCGCACCGGCGCCGACCAGACCGGCTCCTGGGCCTTCGCCCTGCTGCCCTACGTCGAGCAGCAGAACATGTTCGACGCCCGCACCTGGACCGACCCGGTCAAGCTGTACATCTGCCCCAGCCGCCGCTTGGCCGTCGCCCTGCCGGCCCAGGACGACGCCCACGCCAGCTACAGCGGCGGCGGCTGGAAGTGGGGCAAGACCGACTACGCCGCCAACGCCTTCGTCGTTCCCAACCGCGGCCTCGCCCCTCTGGTAGCATCGCCGGCATCACCGACGGGACGTCGCACACCCTCCTCGCCGGTGAGAAGGCCGATGGACCCCGTCTACTGCTCTCACCGGCTCCTGGTACTGGGACGAGCCGTTCTTCCTCGGCGGCTCGTCGGCACCTCGCGCAAGGGCAACGGCCTGCGTCCACGACCGGCCGGGCGACTTCGCCAGGCGCGCGACGAACTGGGGTTCGGCGCATCCGGCCGGGGCCAATTTCCTCTTCTGCGACGGCTCCGTCCATCTGATCGCCTACGGCACGTCGCCGCAGACCATTCGGCCCTCATGACGCCGGCCGGCGGCGAGGTCGTGCCGGATTTCTGAGCCGCTCGGGATTCGCCATTCGCCGCCAAGGAGGACCGCCATGCCCGTCGCCGCACACTCCGGGCGCTCTGCGCCCCTGGCTCGCCGGGAGTCGCCGGCACCGCAACGGCCGCCGCTGACCGTCCTCATCCCCGTCTACAACGAGGAGCGCACCGTCGAGGCGCTGCTGCGCCGGGTGGCGGAGGGGCCGTATCCCGACAAGGAAGTGATCGTCATCGACGACGGCAGCACCGACGCCACGCCGCGGTTGCTGGAGGCGTGGGCCGGCCGGCCGGGCTTCGTCCTGCTGCGCCACGACCAGGAACCGCGGCAAGGGGGCGGCGGTGCGAACCGGGCTGCTGCACGCGCGCGGCGAGGTCACGATCATCCAGGACGCCGACCTGGAATACGACCCGGCGGACTACCCGCGACTGGTCGAGCCGATCCTGCGAGGGCGAGGCCCGAGGCGGTCTACGGCTCGCGCTACCTGGACCCGTCGCGGCGGCTGCCCTGGACGCGGTTCCGGTGCGGCGTGGTGTTCTTCAACCTCCTGGTACGGCTGCTGTACGGCCGGCGGCTGACGGACGAGGCGACGTGCTACAAGGCGGCGCGGACGGAGCTGTGGCGCGAGCTGGACCTGCGGGCGGAGCGCTTCGAGCTGTGCCCGGAGATGACGGCCAAATTGTGCCGTTTGGGCGTCCGTATTGTCGAGGTTCCCATCTCCTACCATCCGCGCGGCGCATCGGCGGGAAAGAAGATCGGCTGGCACGACGCGGTGCAAACCGTCTGGACGCTGGCCAAATGGCGGCTTCTTCCCCTGAGCGACGGCCCGCGCAACCTGGCGCCGGCGTATCGGACGGAGCATCCGTAGTCGAAGTTTCCGCTGCAGGAGGGCGGGGTTTCGCCGCCCTCCTCCCGGAACTAATGAAGATACTGCCGACGGACCCGTCATTTGCCTTTCCGGTCCCCCGCCGCGACAATACCCTCGTCGTACCCATTGTCTCCCGAGGACTCCCCATGAGCGCACCCGTGCGCGAGGCGATTGAGACGGCCGGCGACTGGCGCGAACGGCTGGCGCTGGTCGTCAAGACGACGCGCGACATGAGCCGGCAGACCGACCCCCAGAAGATGCGCCGCATCTACGTCGAGCGCATGGGCCAGCTGCGGCCGATCGACGGCTCGGTGTCCGTCAGCCGCCGCGGCTGTCAGGCGCCGTTCTACCGGATCACGCGCAGCACGCGCTGGGCGGAAGAGATCAACCCCTGGAAGGAAGCCGATCGGCTGCCGCGCCTGTCCGGCGGTCTGCTGGCCGAGCTGATCTACGGCGACGAGCCGCGACTGTTCGACGACCTGCACGTCTCCGACAACGATCCGGCCGCGGAGTACCTGGCGGAGTTCCGCTCCGTGGTCGCGGTGCCGCTGTACGACGGCGGCGAGACGCTGAACATGGCGCTCTTGATGCGGCGAGAGCCGGGTGCGTTCGACCCCACGGAGCTGCCCGATCTGGTGTTAATGAGCAACCTGTTCGGCCGGGCCACGTACCAGCTGGTGCTGATGCAGCGGCTCCAGGAAGCCTACGAGGCCGCCGACTACGAGATGAAGGTGGTGGCCGACATCCAGCGGTCGCTGCTGCCGAAGAAGCCGCCGAAGATCCCGACCCTGTCGGTGGCCGCCTACTATCACACCTCCCACCGGGCCGGCGGTGACTATTACGACTTTTTCCCCTTGCCGGATGGCCAATGGGGCATCCTCATCGCCGACGTGAGCGGCCACGGCACGCCGGCGGCGGTGCTGATGGCGGTGATGCACAGCCTGGCGCACACCTATCCCGGCCCGCCGACGCCGCCCGGCGAAATGCTCAATTACGTCAACGGCCACCTGACGCGACTGTACACGGCCGAGTCGGACACGTTCGTGACGGCGTTCTACGCCGTGTACCATCCGGCGGAGCGGAGGCTGACGTACACCTCGGCCGGCCACAATCCGCCGCGGCTGAAGCGCTGCTCGGACGGCACGTTGGCGGCGCTGGACGGGGCCGCCGGCCTGCCGCTGGGCATCGCGCCGGGGGAGACGTACCGCGAGCAGACGATGCGGCTGGTCCCCGGCGACCAGCTGGTGCTGTACACGGACGGCATCACAGAGGCGGAAGGGCCGGCCGGCGCCCTGTTCGGGACGGCCCGACTGGACGCGGTGCTGGAGAATTGCTCGGTGACGGCGTCGGACCTGTTGCGGTCGGTGCTGGACGCAGTGAACGCCTTCACCGACGGCCGGCCGGCGACCGACGACCGGACGCTGCTGGTGGCGAAGGTGTCGTGATAAAATGGAACGGCAAGCCGTTTGAAGTGACGATGCACGCGATCTACTGGAACGCGTTCCACGATCAGGAGCGCGGACGGCCGGGCGAGTGGCTGGGGGTTCGGCTGGATTATCCCGCCGCCGCCGTGTCCCAGGCCCTGCTTCTTCCGCCCAGCAAGAAACTGAAATCCTGGGGCTTCTCCACCTTTCCGAAGGACACGGAAAGGCCCTTGCCCTCGGAACAATCGCCGGGCACGTTCGTGGATCCGACGCGCGGAAAGCTTTATTGGGAAATTCCCGATCCCAAACAGGACTGGGTTTACCGCATCGACTGGAGCTGGCAAGACCGATAGCTCGCGCGCCGCGCTACCCCTCGCGCCACTGCACCAGCCCTTCCAGAGCGTAATACTCCGGCAGCCCCAGCTTGTCGTACAGCTGGGCCGTGCGGCGGTTGCGGTCCTCGGCCCGCTGCCAGAACTCGCGCCGATCCGTGCCGCCGGGGAACATCGCCCGGTCCTTCTGCGACTGGTGCCGGAAGATCGCCTGCTTCTTCCGCTCCAGATCGTCCGGGCTGAGCGGCACCACGCGCTCCACCTGATGCGGCTCCCACTCCTCCCACGCCCCGCGGTACTGCCACACCTCGAAGTCCAACCCCTCCTTGCGCACCGCTCGCACCGCCTCGAACACCGCCTCGGTGCAGACGCGGTGCGTGCCGTGCGGGTCGGACAGCTCGCCGGCCACGTAAATCTGGGCCGGCTTCAGGCGCTTGAGGAGAGCGATAATGTCGGCGATGTCCTGCGGATGGATCGGCGCCTTGGCGATGGTGCCGGTGCGGTAGAAACGCAGGTCCATGAACTCCGTCTGCTGCGGCGGCACGCCGCAGGCCAGCGCCGCCGCCCGCGCCTCCGTTTGCCGGATCAGGCCCTTGATCTTGAGGAGGTCTTCCGAGTCCGGCTGGCCCGGCGCCTTCGACCGCAAGAACGTCTGGACCCGTTCCTTGACGCACTCGGTGTGTTCCTCGTTGACGCCGAACAGGCGGTTGAACTCGACCACGAAGTCCGTGAAGCGCCAGGCGTCGTGATCGAACACGGCGATGTTGCCGCTGGTCATGTAGGCGACGTGGACCGTGTGCCCCTGCTCCACCAGGCGAATCAGCGTGCCGCCCATGCTGATCACGTCGTCGTCGGGGTGCGGGCTGAAGACTAGGCAGACGGACGGCGCCGGGCCGCCGGGTGCCTCGCAGATTGTCGCCGTCATCTCGTCGAAGACGCGCCGGCCCAGGCGCTGGGCCGGGCCGTGCTCGCGCAGCAGCTCGTACAGCTCGTGCTCGCGCAGGTCGTCGTCGGAGAGTTTGAGGAGCGCTTTTTCCACCTTCAGGCTCAGCCAGATGACCGCCTTGCGGATCAGGGTCGGCGTCCACTCCACCGGGCCAACGCTCCACGGCGTGCGCAGAGCGGTCAGGTCGCCGGCCGCGGCGCGGTCGAGCAGGAACGTCGCGTCGGGGTGCTGCTGCAAATAGCTGGCGGTGACGGCGTCGCTGACCGACCCCTCGACGGCCCGCTGTACGACCGGCCCCTTGCGCTCGCCGAAGGCCAGCAGCACCACCTTGCGGGCGTCGAGGATGGTGCCGACGCCCATCGTCGAGCGCCTGGTGCGGCACGTTCTCCTCGCCGAAGAAGCTGCTGGCCGCGTCGCGCCGCGTCACCGGGTCGAGCGTCACCAGGCGCGTCCGGCTGTGGCGCGGCGACCCCGGCTCGTTGAAGCCGATGTGGCCGGTGCGGCCGATGCCGAGCACTTGCAGGTCGATGCCGCCGGCCCGCCGGATCCTCTGCTCGTAGCGCTGACAATAATCCTCCGCCTCTTCCGGCTTGATCGTGCCGTCGGGGACGTGGATGTTCTGCGGCGGGATGTTGACGTGGTTGAAGAAGGTTTCCTGCATCCAGCGCCGGTAGCTCTGGGCGTCGTCCGGCTGCATGGGATAATATTCATCCAGATTGAAGGTGACGACGCGCGAGAAGTCGAGGCCGGCGTCGCGGTGCAGGCGGATCAGCTCGCGGTAGAGGCCGACCGGCGTGGAGCCGGTGGGCAGACCGAGGACGGTGGGGCGGCCGGCCGAGTTGTTCTGGCGAATCAGGCTCTCGATCATCAGCGCCACGTGCCGGGCCGCGTGGCCGCTGGTGGGGAAGACGATCGTCGGGACCTTGGTGTGCGGAACGTAGTGGGAGGACATGATAGGTCCGTGGTCCGTGGTCCACGGCGAGCGGGGTTGCGTAAGCGCCCCGAGTGCGCATCGTTTCTGAGAGCGCGTCGATACTCGGGGCGCTTACGCAACCCCGCTCGCCATTTTCTGTCGGCGCTTCTAAGGTATCAGATAGCCAGCCCCTCGGCACTACGGACCACGGACCATGATGCTAACGATCAACGGCGAGAGCCGTGCGCTGCCCGATCCCCTGACGACGGCCCAGCTGCTGGAGCGTCTCGGCTACGACCGGCGCCGCGTCGCCGTCGAGGTCAACGGCGCCGTCGTGCCGGCGGCGCGTCATGCCGAGCAAGCCCTGGCCGACGGCGACCGCGTCGAGGTCGTCACCCTCGTCGGCGGCGGCGCTCCGGACGAAGCCCCGGCCGACAAACCGCTCGTCGTCGGCAAGCACGTCTTCAAGAGCCGCCTCATCACCGGCACGGGAAAGTACCCCAATTACGAGATCATGCGCGACTGCCTGGCCGCCAGCGCCTGCGAGGTGACGACCGTGGCGGTGCGCCGCGAACGGCTCATCGACAAGCAGGGCCGCAACATTCTCGATTATCTCGATCTGAAGCGCTACACGATCCTGCCCAACACGGCCGGCTGCTTCAACGCCGAGGACGCGCTCCGCTGCGCCCGCCTGGCCCGCGAACTGCTCGGCAACCTCGGCAACCCCGGCGCGGACTGGGTCAAGCTGGAGTGCCTCGGCGACGCCAAAACGCTGCTGCCCGACCCGGTGGACACGCTGCGGGCGACGGAGCAGCTGGTCAAGGAGGGCTTCCAGGTGCTGGTCTACACCAGCGACGACCCGATCATGGCCCGCCGGCTGAAGGCGGCCGGCGCCGCCAGCGTGATGCCGGCCGGCAGTCCCATCGGCAGCGGCCAGGGCGTCCTCAACCCCAACGCCATTCGCATCATTCTGGAGTATCTGAAGGAAGGCGATCCCTATTATCCGGTTATCGTGGACGCCGGCGTCGGCGCCGCCAGCGACGTGTCGTCGGCGATGGAGCTGGGCTGCGATGGCGTGCTGCTCAACACGGCGATCGCCCATGCGAAGGATCCGCTGCGCATGGCCTGGGCGATGCGCCATGCGTGCGAGGCGGGGCGATTGTCGTTCCTGGCAGGGCGGATTCCGCGTAAACTGTATGCTCAGGCGTCCAGCCCGATGGAGGGGCGCATCGGCCCGTCGGCCATGTGAGGGAGAAAGAAATGAGTGCGACCGCCGTTCTGGAACCTGTGATTGCGGCTCCGGTCGCAGTCCGCGACGATGACCGTCCTTACGAGGTCATCAATGGCATTCGAGTGGAGTTGCCCCCCATGAGCGTCCAAGCCGTTCTGATCGCGACGGAGTTGTCGCGGCTCATAGGCAACCACGGAGCGGCCCACAACCTGGGAAGGGCCGCCACGGAGGGCCTTTTCCGTCTGCCGCTCGCGCGGGACCGGGATCGCAATCGGCAGCCCGACGTTGCCTTCGTCTCGTTCGACCGTTGGCCGCGGGAGCGGCCCGTGCCGCACGCCGTGAAAGCCTGGGATGTCGTGCCGGATCTGGCCGTCGAGATCGTCAGCCCCACGGATCGCGTCGAGGAATTGTTCGACAAGATCGCGGAATACTTCGAGGCCGGCGTTTCGCTGGTCTGGGTTCTCCTTCCGAATCTGCGGATAGTTCAGGTGTACGAATCACTCACGCGCATCCGAGGTCTGACCGCGGCGGACGAACTCGACGGCGGCGCGGTGCTGCCCGGCTTCCGCACGCCCGTCGCCGCACTCTTCCCCGAAGCGGCGCCGCCGGCCTGACCGGATACTCTCGCCCTCTTGACCGCCGCCGCCGAAACCCCTAACTTGATCTCTTCACGAATCACGAGCAACAGGCCCGGCCCGACGGCCTGCGAGGACGGAAAGACACGAGCGATGCCGACGATCAACCAACTGGTTCGCAAGCCGCGCGTGCAGCAGCACAGCCGGCCCAAGCACCCGGCCCTGCATGGCTGCCCCCAGAAAAAGGGCGTCTGTTTGCAGGTCAAGATCATGACGCCCAAGAAGCCGAACTCCGCGCTGCGGAAGGTGGCCCGCGTCCGCCTGTCCAACGGCGTCGAGGTGACGGCCTACATCCCCGGCGAGGGGCACAACCTCCAGGAGCACTCGATCGTGCTGGTGCGCGGCGGCCGCGTCCGCGACCTGCCCGGCGTGCGCTACCACATCATCCGCGGCGTTCTCGACTCCCAGGGCGTCGCCGATCGCAAGCAGGCCCGTTCCAAGTACGGCGCCAAACGCGAAGGCAAGTAAGCCGGCGGTGACGGTTTCGCCCGGGTTCCGGGGAGATGGCACGGATGACGGAACTCCATGTGACGCTTGAGTTCGCGTGCTGTGATTGTGAAGGAGCGGTGAGGGTGACGCTGCGATGCAGCGGCGACGGGCTGGAGAGGGAGGCCAGGACGGCCACCGTCAACGTCCCCTGCCCGACGTGCGGGCAGGTCAACCAACTGAACTTCGAGCCGAACGGGACGGTGCAGTCGGTGCGCCTCTTTTGCCGCCGACCCGTGCCGACCTTTTCGCTGAACTGAGATCCGTGGAATAGGGTATTCATCATGGCCAAGAGGACCGCGAGCGAAACGACGCTGAAGCCGGATCCGCGCTACGGCTCCAAGCTG
This sequence comes from uncultured Planctomycetaceae bacterium, assembly GCA_963771935.1. GTDB lineage: Bacteria > Planctomycetota > Planctomycetia > Gemmatales > Gemmataceae > UBA4732. The sequence goes on from CAVYVK010000005.1 coordinate 271,772, forward strand.
GCCAGCAAGTTCATCAACTGCCTGATGTGGCAGGGCAAGAAGGCCACGGCCATGCGCATCTTCTACGGCGCGCTGGACCAGATCAAGAAGCGCATGCCCGACCTGGAACCGATCGACGTCTTCACCCAGGCCGTCGAGCACGTCAAGCCGACCGTCGAGGTGCGCTCCAAGCGCGTCGGCGGCGCCACGTACCAGGTGCCGATGCAGGTCAACCGCACCCGCCAGCAGAGCCTGGCCATTCGCTGGATCATCGGCGCCGCGCGCAAGAAGGCCGGCCGGCCGATGTTCCTGCGCCTGGCCGACGAGTTCATGGCCGCCTACCGCCGTGAGGGCGAGGCCATGACCAAGCGCGAGAACACCATCAAGATGGCCGAGTCCAACAAGGCCTTCGCCCACTTCGCGTGGTAAGAAGAGGATTCACCACAAAGACACAAAGGACACAAAGGCCGGAGAAGAAAATCATGGTTCCGAGGCGCGCCCGTCTCGAACCTTGGTTATTGTCTTCTTTGTCTTTCCTTTGTGTTCTTTGTGTCTTTGTGGTGAATCTTGTTCTTCCGGAGTGAGTGACATGGCCGCCGACGGCAAACCCATCGACCTGAGCAAGGTCCGCAACCTCGGCGTCATCGCGCACATCGACGCCGGCAAGACCACCACCACCGAACACCTGCTCTACTACGCCGGGGCCAAGCACCAGCCTCGGCGCCGTGGACGAGGGCACCACCGAGACCGACTGCGAACGACGAAGAGCAGGAACGCGGCATCACCATCTACAGCGCCTGCATCCCGTTCCAGTGGCGCGACTGCACCATCAACCTCATCGACACGCCCGGCCACGTCGATTTCACCGCCGAGGTCGAACGCAGCCTCCGCGTTCTGGACGGCTGCGTCGTCGTCTTCGACGCCCAGAAGGGCGTCGAGGCCCAGTCGGAAACCGTCTGGCGGCAGGCCGACAAGTATCGGGTGCCGCGCCTGGTCTTCATCAACAAGATGGACGTCGTCGGGGCGAATTTCGCCAACGCCGTCGACGGAAGTCGCGCGAGCGGCTGGAAGGCGATCCGGTCCCCGTCGTCGTCCCCATCGGCAGCGGCTCGCTCAAGGACAGCCCCACGCCGTTCCGCGGCGTCATCGACCTGATCGAGATGAAGGCCCTCTTCTTCGACCCGCAAGGACGAGGGCAAGACCATCCACGTCGAGCCGATCCCGGAGGACGTCGCAGCCGAGACGCGCAGGCTGGCGCGAACAGCTGTTCGACGCCCTGACGCGCCACGACGAGCAGGACCGGATCACCAGCGCCTACCTCGAAGGCCAGCGACGATCGCCGCCGGAAACGATCCGCGCACGTGATCCGCGAGCAGACGCTCAAGCGGCAGATCCAGCCGGTGCTGTGCGGCTCCGGCCGCGAACACATCGGCATCCAGCCGCTGCTGGACGCCGTGACGTGGTATCTGCCCAGCCCGCTCGATCGGCCGCCGGTCGTCGGCGTCAATCCCGAAGAAAAAGGACAAGGAGGAGAAGCGCAAGCCCGACCCGAAGGAGCCGTTCTGCGGCCTGGTGTTCAAGATCGTGGCCGGCACATCCGGCGAGCTGTTTTACGTTCGCATCTACTCCGGCACGCTGCAAGCCGGCAAGAGCGCGGCCGTACAACCCCGGCCGCAACGTCAAGGAGCTGGTCAGCAAGCTCTACCACACCCACGCCGACCCCAAGGACCGCGAGGAACTGCCCGAAGCGCTACGCCGGCGACATCGTGGCGATCATCGGCCTCAAGGACTCCATCACCGGCGACACGCTGTGCGACTACGCAGCATCCGATCTTGCTGGAGCAGATCCAGTTCGCCGAGGCCGTCGTCAGCCGGTCGATCGAGCCGGAGTCGTCGGCCGACAAGGACAAGCTGGCGACGGTGCTGAACCTGCTGACGCGCGAGGATCCGACCTTCACCTGGCGCATCGACCCCGAAACCGGCCAGACGCTGATGAACGGCATGGGCATGCTGCACCTGGAGATCAAGCAGCACCGCATGGAGCGCGACTTCAAGCTTGAAGGTGCGCGTCGGCAAGCCGCGCGTCAGCTATCGCGAGACGCTGAAAAAGCCGGTGAGCGTGGAGGGCGAGTGCGTCCGCCAGGCGGGCGACGTCGGGCCTGTTCGCCAAGGTGCGCGTGGACTTCGAGCCGCATCCGAGCGAGCAGTCGATCCAGGTGCAATGCGGATGCGCCGCCGGATGAGCTGCCGCCGGAGTTGCTGGCCGCGGCCGAGCAGGGCGTCCGCGGCGCGCTGGAGTCGGGCGAGCTGGGCTACCCGGTCATGAACGTGCAGGCGACCATGCGCGGCGGCGAGATGGACGAGCAGTTCTCCAACGAGACGGCGTTTCAGGCGGCCGGCGCCGACGCGGTGCGCAAGGCGATGCGCGACAACATCGTGCTGCTGGAGCCGGTGATGCGCGTCGAGGTGACGGTGCCGGACGAGTTCCTCGGCCCGGTCACAGCGGACCTGAACGCCAAGCGCGGGCGAGATCCAGAAGCTCCACTCGCGCGGCAACGCCAGCGTACTGGAGGCGCTGGTCGCCGGCCGCGAAGATGTTCGACTACGCCGACAAGGTGCGCAGCCTCAGCCAGGGGCGGGCGTCGCCGTCGCTGGAGCCGCACTCGTATCGGCCGGCGCCGCCGGACGTGCTGGACGCAATGCTGCACCCGGAGAATTATTGATCTAAATTGGAGTTTTATCCGTTTAGCCGCGACCCGAAGGGGAGCGCGGGGACTGCGCTCCCCTTCGGGTCGCGGCTGAGGTCATGAACCGTTCTGCGATTGAACAGGGGGATCAGGCGGCCCGCCGGCGATAGGGACTGCCGGGGCGTTCCGCGAAGTACCGCTCCAACCGCCCCTCCTCGCTCCACAACGCCGCCCGCACTTGCAGCACTGCTTCTGCACCCGCAGGCCGATTCCAGAACTTCTGTTTCCCTTTCACCCGCGCATTGAACTCCCCCACCAGCGACTCCACCAGACTGCTCGTGGTCGGCAAACCTTCCCGACGATAACGCGGATAATCCATCCGCTCCGCGTTGTTTCTCCGATAACTCCATGTCTCCGCCAGCACACGCCGGGGATCGGTCGCAACAAGCGCCTCTCCCGGCGGCGGACGTCCCCCCGTTTCCTGATAACGCTCCATCTGCGCCGCCACCTCGGCCACCTGCCCCTGCCAGCAGGACCGCAACCAACGCAGGTGCAACGGCCAACGTTCCCTCTCTGCTTCGACTGCCTGCGCTGCCTGGAACAGGTAACAGACCACGTGCAGCAGGTCCACAATCGGCACGAAGTCCGCGAAGTAGCCGCGATGGATCGACCCGTTATACGCCTGGCCGTCCGCCACGAACGCACGCCGCCGCGCCGCGTAGAAGTCCTGGCTTTGCGCTTCCGCCGCCAGCAGTGGCCCGAACGACCGGCTCGCAACCATGCGGGCCACGCACGTCCGCACCAGACGCCGGGGCGACCACGGCTCGGCCTCGGGGTCCAGGACCGACGGGGTCGGCGTCGCGGTCTGCTCCGCTTCCGGCTCAGCCGGTGGGGCGTCCGCCGCGGCGAGCGGATCGCTCGCCTGGCCAGCCATTTGCTGTACCAGACGCTGAATACGCCGCGGTTGCACGAACGACGGCGGCGGTTCCGGTTGCGGATCCTCAGCGTGTGCGTTGTTCGTCAGCGTGACCAGGCAGGAGATCTTGTCCTCCTTGTTTTCCGCCTCAGGGACACCGCGTCCGCTATCGGCGGCCCGCGTCCGCAGACGCCCGCCATCGACCTCGACGGCGACCACCTCCGGGGTCCCTGCCACCCGTGGCGACAGTTGCCGACGCCGACGCTTCCGGGCTTGCTCGTCGCGTGTCTGCGCCAGGTCCGTGCCGACTTCCTGCGTCAACTGCTGCACGTGGCGGGCCGAGATCGATAGGCCGCTCAGGCTCAGGGCGAAGGCGGCGTCGGCGCAGGAGCGCAAGCGAGCGCCGGCAGGAACGATCTTCTGCGGCAGGAAGGGGCCGCAGCCGTGGCCATCAAGGCGCAGGATCGGCCGTTGGGGGAAAAAGTCCCGGCGCCAGTCGGGACAGGGGCCAACCGGTTCGCTTGGTTGCAGGACTGCGCCCTGAACCTGTAGAGGACGTTCCTGGCGGCGTACGGCACAGGGCCGTCCGCACGCGGCACAGGGCTGTTGTTCGCCCAAGGCGGTGGCCTGTTGTTCGAGAAGGGTTTGCAGGGCGCCTTCGGTGAGTCCAGCGGCAGCGGCACGGGTGAGTTGCTCCATGGCGTCGAGATCGACGTCGAGTCCGGGCCCGTCGTCGCCGAAGCGCGTTGGGCGATGATTTTGCCCCACGGGGCAGCGAAGCGCTGGAACTCCTGGAGTTGTTCGGGAGTGAAGGAGCGGCGTGCCATGATGCGTCCTGCATGGAGGTTAAGAAAAGAACGTGCGACCAAATGGTCCTGTCATGCTACAACGGCGAACTTGACGGGGCAAAGCTGTTCATGACCTCGGAATCCAGGGGTTTCACCCCCGGCTATTGACCGCCGCCCCTCGGTAGTGGTACACTTTGGCTAGTCAACACTCTCCCATGTCCGTGAATGCGGCATGGGAGTTGCCTTTTCCCGCACCTCTTCTCGGCTATTATATCACCAGTCGGGACGGCCGGAGTAGCTACCGGCTGACGCCCGGCCGGCGCTCGCGGCAGCCTCACCACGCGACGACCGGCCGGGCCGGCCCGACTGGTGAGGCTGACCGTGGCACCGTCCGATCAGGTCAAAGAGTTGCTGGAGCGTTCGCTGAGTTGCGCTCGCCGCATCGCCGATCTATCTATCATCGAAGTATTGAATAATGGATCATGCTGGGGGGAAATACGCCTATGTCGTCGTGACTTGCCCCATTTCAACAAGCTGTTCACGGAAGTCTTCCAAGATAAAGGCATTCTTGCCGCTGATTTGAGGCACGAAATCGTCGGCTTGGAGGAGGATGCGCTCAGGCTCGCGGACTGGACCGAACAATCTTCCCAAACGATTCGGCAGCTACAAGAAGCCGCCAACAAAGGGGAGGAAAGCCATGAACGGTATGGGCAGGAGCGGGACAAGACACTTCAGGAATGCCAGAAGCTACAGCAAATCGTTTACCAGTCCTTGAGCCGCGTCCAGGCGACGGCGAACAAGACTTACGCAGCCGCTGACAAGGCGGCGCAGCAGCCAATATCCGCACAGCCGGTGGTCCCAGCAATGCGGCCTGAGTCAGAGCAAGGCCAACCGAAGGATAGTTCCGTGGAGGAGACACCGGTTCTCAGTGAAAGGCAATACGAGATTTTGGAGGCGATGTATAACCTTAAAGCCACTGATCCAGCGAGAAGGAAGGCGACTGAGGATATTGCCAGAGCGGCAGAGGGTGCAGGGGTCAACCCGGAAGTCTTCAAGCGCCCTGTTGCTGATCTCGTGCGGCGCGGCTTCGTAGCGACCAAGGGAGGGCGTGGGGGCGGGTGCTGGCTCACAGCGACTGGCCGTGCGCTCGCCGAACGGATTCTAAAACGGTGACATAACGGTGACGAAACAGTAACGAAACGGAACATCATATCAGAATACCGTTTGCTCCATTTCTCCACTGATTCGCGTTTGCAATCTCCTTAAACTACAAACGTCGGACGCATCGCTCAAAGTACTCGGAACCTGATGAGAAAGGGATGGCCGAATGAGGAGGGATTAGGCCGGCTAGGCGGCCAGTGAACAAGCGGGACGGGTGAACGATTCTTTGCGGGAAGAGTCACCCGTCCCGCCCTAGCCGTTGGGCCTGCCGATGGTTCGGGCCAGCGCCTTATATCGCACGGCGCCGGGTTCAATCCCCGGCAGGTCCACTCTGCGCCCATTGTACGCGGCCAGCGCCGCCGTTAGCAAGTGATTGCACGCCTTATCGCGCCGTCCGGCGACATGGCCTATAATGCCTTTGGGGGCGGCCGCTTTGTAATTGGCCCTTGTCGCTAGGTCTGCGGCTGACTACTGTGACTCGGAACTCGCGTAGACGGCACAGTGGAAGGAGGCTATTTCTTGGGCCTGACAACAGCCCCGATAGGAGGAGGAACGATGGCGAAAGCACTTGCCAGCAGAGCGCCTGTCCGCCTGAGCTATCGAGACGGGCAGATCATGGTCACTCCCGAGGATCAAGACATTTTCTTTATCAGCGCCGAGAAGGCCACGGAGGCATGCCGGGAGGCGGTTAAGACCGAAGAACGCATCGCTGGTTTCAAGGCGAAGTTCCTGATGCCACTGCATGAATGGTGCGCCAAGCATTCCGACCGTGTGGACGCGTGCTATCTCCCGTTGCCTGCTGGCCATATACAAGCGTTCATAGTCACATCGTCGCCTCACTTCGACTTCGGTCTTGCAGAAGAGATTGCAGACCTGGAACGGCAGCTGATGCGTGCTGGCTGGCGGGTTTGGGTGACACAACTCCCGGCAGCAGAGGACCGGTCTCTGGCGACCTTCTTCAACCCCGAGGGAGCCCTGGAAGTCTATGCCCAGCGCGGATCAGCACCGGAATAAGGCAGAGCGGAACCGTAAGTTCCTGAACTCCATTTCCCTCGACGACTATCCGGAATGGGTGGTCGTCGCTGCCTTTTACACCGCCGTTCACTTGATCGAGCGTCTGCGTGCTACAGCTGGGGACGGCGACAGCACTTCTCATGAAGATCGCCTCGAATACGTGCAGTATAAATTGCCCGATAACATACACAGCGCCTACCACATTCTCCAGAACGTGTCCATGCTGGCTCGCTACCAGTCTACGGCCGACTTCTTCAAACAGTTCCAGGCTCCTGAGGTGAAGGAGCAGATCGTCAATAACCGCCTGGCCAAAATTGAGCAATACGTCCAGGATTTGCTCACGTAGCCATCACCGTTCTGCACGGGGCGCCAACCGCCCACGTATCCACCACCGCTTATTAGATGCTTCCTCAAAGCGAGGAGCAGGAGAAAAAGTATGGTCGCCAGTCGCATCATGGAACCCCTTGTCATTGCCGACCGATTTTCCCTTCAAGGAAGCGGGCCAGGTTCTCGGAATCGTCCGTACCGATCCGCAAGACGCCATTCCGAAAATGCACAACGACGCAAGCCCGGCCCCATAGGTTCCACACCCAGCCACCCCGGATACTGTAGTGGATACCCCAACCTTCGAGGATCAAGGTCCGCCCGACCTCGACCTTCTCGATGTCGGCGTACCGCACGGTCCTGCGGAACAGCGGGACGGGGCCGAAGCGAATCGCCAGCACGTCACCCTGGTCCACAACGGCAAGGTGATGGAAGGCCGGGGCGAGCAAGGCGATGAGCAGGCCCACGCCGCCAGCAATGAAGATGCCCGGCGTATCGCCGACGAACCAGGCAAGCGCTACACAGGCCAGCGCAAATCCGTAAAGGATCAGGCAGAGCGGGGCTTTCTGCGTGTGAGAGTAGCCAAGGTCGGTGGTCACAGCTTTCTGCATCTCCATAGCGGGCCGTGGATGCGACGGCGAGTTTTTTCAAAGTGTACCACTACCCATTTCCAGCGGATGTTGTCAGGAGCTTCTCCCTCTTCCTGAGCGTCATCCCTATCACTTGTCCATCAGGACCGCCTGGGCGTCCTTGATGGTGTAGAGGAAGTCCTCCGGATCGCGGGCGTTGAGGATCAGCTTGCCGGTGATGCGCAGCTTGCCGCGCGTGACCTCGCGCGTCTGGCCCGGCGCCAGCTCCACCAGCACAATGCCCGTCACCTCCGGCATCTCGCAGTACCAGCAGCCGACCGGGTACTCGATCAGCAGGAACGAGTCGCTCTCCTGCTGGTCGTCGCTCAACGGCTGCATGTAGCCGGTCAATTGAATCTGTTTGCCCTCCAGCTCCTTCAAATAGGTCGGGAAGCTCGGATGATATTTGCGATCCACAACGGTTTCCGTGACGACGGTCCACGGCAGCACGTTGACGCCCTTGGGGTCGATCGGCGGCAGGTCGGCCAGGTCGGTCTTGTGGACGAGCGGCCGCGACGACTTCGGCTTGAGCGGGAAAGAGTTGGCGTCGTGGACCGGCTTGGCGTTGGGGTCGTTGTTGGAAGCGAGAGCGTCGGCCGCGTCGCGCAGCATCCGCCGGTGCAGACGCAGCTCCGGGTCGCGCAGGCCGAACTCGGTGACGCAGCCGTCGAGGATGGCGGCCGCCGTGGTCGCGTCGCCGTTGACCGCGGCCAACTCGCCCATCTGCCACAGCAGTCGGCCGTCGGCCGGCAGCCACAGGCCCAGCTGCTGCACCAGCGCCGGGGCGTCGTCGGGCAGCGCCTTCCGCTGCGCCTCGTCGAGCCGCCCCGCCGCGTACTTGCCGTCGGGGCCGACGTAGTGGACGCCGAACAGGTCGTCGAGGGCCTGGCGCGTCGCGCGGCTCATCGGCGCGCAGGCGCACCAGTCTCAGATGCAGTTTCTCCGCCCGCTGGTACTGGGCCGGCGCGAGGTCGGCGGACTGCTCTAAACAGGCTGCGGCCTGGTCGAGATCGCCGCTGAGCTGCCAGGCGGTGCCGAGGTTGGCGGCGAGGCGGAAGTTCTTAGGATGCTCGCGCTGGGCCGGCTGCAAGCACCTCCAGCGCCTTGGCCGTCTCTCTCATGCGGACGTAGAGCGCTCCGAGATCGGCGATTTCATCCGGGCTGAGTTTGCCGTCTTTCAACCGCTGGGCCAGCTTGGCGGCCTCGTCCTGGTAGCGCTTGCGGATCGGGCTGGCGGGATTGGCGCCGGTCGGCTTGACGGCGATGGAACGCAGCTGGCGCTGGTCGATCAGAAAGCCGCGCCACTGCGACGGCAGCTCGGCGACCTCCTCGCCGGAATAGTAGAGGCCGGCGTGGACCACGGCCGGGATGGCGAGAAGTAGGACTGCGACGACGGCGGTCAGGTGCGGACGCATGGCAAGTCCATCCGAGTGAGGAGCGACGTTCCCGTTTCAGTTTACGCCTCCGCGCCGGGCAAAGCGAGCGGGGCAAATCTTCAAGGTCGAAGCGCCGCCGGCCGCGCCGGTTGGCACGGGGTTCGCATCAAAGAGTTATGTCGCGCCAAAAGCCCTCGGCGCCGAAGCGAATTCCGAAGAGGTGCAGTCATGAAACGCATGCTGATGGTTGTGCCGACCCTGCTGTTGCTTGCCGTCCCTGCCTCGGCTCAATGGATCTACCCCGACCGACGAGACGCGGGACCGGATTTGAGCGGGACCTGGTACATGAACGGCGACAGGAACCTGCCGTGCTACATCGAACAGCGGCCGTCCGGCCGTATCCTGTTCACCAACGAGAAAGGCTCCGCGGCCTGGGGCGAGATGCGCGGCAACCGCGTCATGATTCCCGATTGGAGCCCCGGAGACGGCGTCCAGGGTCTGGAGGGAAGGATTCGCGGCGACCGGATCGTCTGGCCGGACGGCAGTTACTGGTCTCGCTGGTCCAGGTGACGGGCACCGGACAACCGTTCAGATGTTCATTCCCTGCCCGCTTGAAGCGCGAGCCGACCGGCGCCGGAACTTGCGCATACATCTCCCACCTCTTCATCCTGGCGCGCCGGCGGTAAAAGCATTGCCGCCGACCGTTCAGCGGGGTACAGTAATAGGTGAGAACGGCCCCGGCCGTTCTCACCCTGCCGCCGATCGTCGTCCCACCTACCGCTTCGCCCTCGTCTTGCTGGCCTCCAATGCGACTTCACTCCTCTATTGCCTGGCTGGCGTCTTTGCTGCTCGCGGCGGTCCCGGCTGGCCGCGCCTTCGCCGGCGATGGCCCGACCGGCGAGCAGATCTACAAGCAGCACTGCGCCTCCTGTCACGGCGCCTCGGGCGAGGGCACGAAGGAGCATTACCACAAGCCGCTCGCCGGCGACAAATCGGCGGCCCAGCTCTCCCGGTTGATCGCCGAATCGATGCCCAAGGACGATCCCGGAACCTGCACCGGGGCCGACGCCGACAAGGTCGCCGCCTACATTTACGATGCCTTTTACTCGAAATCCGCCCGCATCGCCCTGTCGCGGCTGACCGTCCGCCAGCACCAGAACGCCATCGCCGATCTCGTCGCCAGTTTCCGCAGCCCCGGCCAGTGGGACGACAAGCGCGGCCTGCGCGGCGAATACTTCGGCTCCCGGCAGCTGCAACCAGGACCAGCGCGTCATCGACCGACTGGATACGGAGATCCGTTTTGACTTCAAGGACGGCAGCCCCGACCCGAAGATCAAGCCGGAAGAGTTCGCCATCCGCTGGCAAGGCTCCGTCCTCGCCCCGGAAACCGGCGACTACGAATTCGTCGTCCGCAGTCAGAACGGCGTCCGGCTGTGGGTCAACGACGAGAAAAGCCGCTGATCGACGGCGCCGTCCGCTCCGGCGTGATGGTGGAGCTGCGCGAGTCGATCCATCTGCTGGCCGGCCGGGCCTACCCGATCCGGCTGGAATTCTTCAAGTCGAAGGAGGCGAAGGAAAAGACGGCCTCCGTGGCGCTGGAATGGAAGCTGCCGTTCGGCGTAGACGAGCCGATTCCGGCGCGCGACCTGTCGCCGAACCGCTTCCCGGAAACGTTGGTCGTGCAGACCGCCTTTCCGCCGGACGACCGCAGTCTCGGCTGGGAGCGCGGCACGACGATTTCCAAGGAGTGGGACCAGGCCGCGACCGACGCCGCCCTCGAAACCGCAGCGTATGTGACCTCGCACCTCCGCGAGCTGGCCGACGTGCGGGAGGACGCCAAGGACCGTGGGCCGAAGCTGCGCGAGTTCTGCCGCCGCTTCGCCGAGCGGGCGTTCCGCCGGCCGCTCACCGACGAATTGAAGAAGCTGTACGTCGATCGCATCTTCGACACGGCCCCCGATCCGGATGCGGCCGTCAAGCGCGTCGTGCTGCTGGTGCTGCTGTCGCCGCGCTTCCTCTACCGCGAGGTCGGCGGCGGCCCCGAACAGTACGACACGGCCAGCCGGCTGTCGTTCGCCCTGTGGGATTCGCCGCCCGACCAGGCGCTGCTCGACGCCGCGGCCGCCGGCAAATTGGCCACGCGCGAACAGGTGATGCAGCAGGCCGAGCGGATGCTGCCCGATCGGCGGACGCACGCCAAGCTGCGCGAGTTCTTCCACCTGTGGCTGCGACTCGACCCGGCGCCCGACGTGGCCAAGGACGCGCAGCGCTTCCCCGGCTTCGACCCGGCCGTGATTGCCGACCTGCGCACGTCGCTGGATCTGTCGTTGGAAGACGCGGCCTGGAACGGCGATTCGGACTTCCGCAAGCTGCTGCTGGCGGACGATCTCTATCTCAACGGCCGTCTGGCGAAGTATTATGGCGCCGACCTGCCCGCCGACGCCGATTTCCAGAAGGTGAAGTTGGACGCGGGCCGGCGGGCCGGCGTGCTGACGCACCCCTACCTGATGGCGGCCTTCTCCCATACGACGGCGACTTCGCCGATCCACCGAGGCGTTCTTTTGGTACGCGGCGTTCTCGGCCTGACGCTGCATCCGCCGCCGGAAGCGTTCATCCCGCTGCCGGAGAGCCTCCACCCCGACATGACGACACGGCAGCGGGTAATGCTGCAAACCAAGCCGGAGTCGTGCCAGTCGTGCCACGGCGTCATCAACCCGCTCGGCTTCACGCTGGAGCATTTCGACGCCGTCGGCCGTTACCGCGACCAGGACAACGGCAAGCCGATCGACGCGACGGGCAGTTACAAGACGCGCAACGGCGCGACGGTGAAGTTCGACGGGGCGCGTCCGCTGGCGGAGTACCTGGCCGGCAGCGACGAGGTGCAGACGGCGTTCGTGGAGCAGCTGTTCCGCCACCTGGCCAAGCAGCCGGTGCAGGCGTATGGGCCGCGGCAGGTGACGGAGCTGCGAGAGGCGTTCGCCAAGAATGGGTTCAGCATCAAGAAGCTGCTGGTGGAGGCGGCGACCGCGGCGGCGCTGACGGGGCGGGATGGGAAGTCGGTTGTCAAGAAGGAGGCGGAGGCGCGGGGGCCGCCGGGCGGTTGAAACGAAGGAGTTGTGGAGTTCGCCGCGGCGGCGGGGTATGATTAGGGCGCTGATCGCGGCATCTGCCGCGGCGTCACCACCCGTTGTGAAGCAGGAGGCGAGGGATGGAGAAGATGACGCGCCGGGCGGCGTTGACTCGGTTTTCCGCATCGGGGATTGCAGCCGCCTTGGTAGCAATCGGCCAAAGGGCCCACGCCGAAGAGCAGGGCAGCGGAGCAACCGAGCCGTTTGTCGTTGGACCGTTCCAACTCGGGGACTGGTTTGATCGTGCAGCGGCCAAAGCCTTGCTGGATGAATTCGCCTTCGCGAAGGCCCCGGACATCAAGGTTTTCGTCGCGGCTTTGAATGCAAGCCCACTGTTCCTGATCTGCACCAGGGAGGTCGCCAACCCCAAGACGCCGCTTTTCCTTGAGAAGGATCATGATCCGCTACTGGCGATAGCGGGGACGCCCATGTGGAGTTGGACCCAAAAGGACACGAGCTTCACAATCCGGGTCGAGAAAATGGATGTTGGGTGCGACACCACACGCAATCGGGAGTCGCCGCCCTGGCAGCGCGTTTTGGCTTCGGTTGCCTTGCAACTCACAGGTGAGAGCGGCCTGATACGGTTGAATGAGACGTACAGCGTGGTCGAGGAGATCGCGTACGAGGTCACCGGCAAGCTATTGAGCTGTAAGCGACCGTAGTTTGCTTGGCGACTGTGCGGGCGGCGGGGCGGAGAGCGATGCGTGACTCAGCGCTTCGGAGGCACTTGTGAACAACCCCGACACGCTCCTCTACTGCGACGAGGCGCTCCGATTCATCGAGGGCATCGACGATCCGGTGACGAAGTCCCTCGTCAACATGGCCTTCACGCATGTGGTGAAGCAAGTTCATCTGGAGAAGAGTGGTCGCCCAAGAAGTGACCTCGACATGCTGTTTCTGGTAACTTCGCTCAGGGATTTCTTCGCCGAACAGGACATCATCGCTCGAACGCTGCAAGGCGAGAAGGTCGGGGCCTGGTTTGACGATGGGATGGGATAGAAGGCAGTGAGGTTGCGTGCGGCCCTGCGGTAGACGCTATGATATGCCCACGGAATTGCTCGATGTCGATCCCCGAACTCTGCATCTGCCCCCGTCGCGGGCAAGTGGAGCCGATCCTGTGAAGCTGCATCGACAGATCGCCCGGTATGGAAAGGGGACTTGGGAATGCCGCGGCTGATCGTCTTTCGCGCTTCCGACGGCGCTTTGGTGATCTACGACGGTGTTACCCGCGCGACGCGGGTCGCCAAACTCTTGCCGGGCCAGACCGTTTCCATTGAGGTGATCGGCGGTCTGCCGTCGCCGGGGATGGGCAATCCGACTGTCGGAGACAAACTGCCATGATAAGCCCGGTGCGGCAAGAGGCGTTACAGGTGCTCGCGGAGTTGAGCGAACTGGTTCCCGAGGTCCGCCTGGGCCAGTTGATCGTGAACCTGTCCTACCTGGCGCGCGGGCTGTCCAACGAATCCATTTGGGACATGGAAGACGACGAATTGCTGACGGCGGCCCGCAAGCACCTGGAAGAGTGGCGCGCCCGGCGCGGGGCGATGGCCGGACAAAATGGGATCGGATAGGGGGCATGCGGCCGGTCATTCGCCGGCCGTAATACGGAGAACGAACATGACTCAGACCAGAAGCCGACGAGAATTCATCCGCGACCTGGGCGTCGGAGCGGCCTCGCTGCCGTTCCTGCTCAATCTGCCGAGCCTCGCGTTCGCCAACCAGGCGAAGCGGAAGCAGCGGCTCGTCATTATGTTCAGCCCCAACGGCGTCATTCCGTCGGCCTTCTGGCCGGACGAGATCGGCGACAAGTTCACCCTCAAAGAGAGCATGACGCCGCTGGAGCCATTCCGGGACCGCACGCTGTTCCTGCGCGGCGTAAGCGACCGCATCCGGGGCGACGGCGACGGCCACATGCGCGGCATCGGCTGTCTCCTGACCGGCATCGAGCTGTTCCCCGGCAACATCCAGGGCGGTTCCGACACTCCGGCCGGCTGGGCCAAGGGTCTCTCCATCGACCAGGAGATCAAGAACCATCTGCAAGGCGACCCGTCCTCGCGCACGCGCTTCGGCTCGCTGGAGTTCGGCGTCATGGTGCCCGAGCGTGCCGACACCTGGACGCGCATGGTCTACGCCGGCCCCAACAAGCCGATCGCGCCGATCGACGACCCGTACCAGATGTTCGGCAAGATGTACGGCCACATCAAGGATCGGGAAGCGCTGAAAAGCGTCCTCGACGACGTGCGGGACGACCTCAAGAAGGTGGGAACGTCGGTGAGCGCCGACGACCGCCGGCTGCTGGACGAGCACGCCTCCTTCGTCCGCGACATGGAGCAGGAGCTGAAGGCGACGCAGGACCAGGCGGCCGGCGAGCCGGTCCCCAGCCTGGAAGCGGGCGTCAAGCGCGAGAACGACAATATCCCGAAGATCAGCAAGATGCAGATCGACCTGATGGTGAACAACTTCGTCGCGGACTTCTCGCGCGTGGCGACGTTGCAGTTCACCAACTCGGTCGGCGGCGCCCGGATGCACTGGATCGGCGTGGACGAGGGCCACCACGAGCTGTCCCACCTGCCCGACAGCGATGAGAAAGGCAAGCAAAAGCTCATCAACATCAACAAGTGGTGGTGCGAGCAGATGGCCTACCTGGCCAAGCGGCTGGCCGACACGCCGGAGCCGGGCGGTCCCGGCAGCCTGCTCGACAACACGACGATCCTGTGGACGAACGAGCTGGGCAAGGGCAACAGCCATACGCACGACGACACCCCGTTCGTGCTGGTGGGCAACGGCCTTAACTTCAAGATGGGCCGGTCGCTCAAGTATGACCGCGTTTCGCACAACCGGCTCCTGATCGCGTTGGCCAACGGCATGGGCCATCGCATCGACAAGTTCGGCGACCCCAACTTCTGCGGCCAGGGGCCGCTGTCGGATTTGACCTGACGCCTTCCCGGCGCCGGTTTCCGCCTCGTAGAGTGGGCCGAGTCTTCGGGGACCACCCTACGAGGCGCCGCTCCCAAAGGGGCCAACGAGATAACGCGCCTCGAACGAAACTCAAGTAGGAGTTAACGTGCCTCGAACGAAACTCGAGATCGCCACGGCTGCGTTGTTGGCGCTGGGAACTCTTGGGACGCTGAGCGGCGTGTTCGTGCAACAAGTCTTGGCCGAACAGTCGAGGGAGCAAGAAGCACGGCCCTCGGACTCGAAGCCGAAAGGAGAACCCTCGAAGCTGACGCCGGTGATGGTGCAGGACTTTGAGAAGGTTTCTTCTCCGCCGAAGGTGTGGGTAGTCAACATCCCCAACAAGAATGCCTCGGTCCAGGTTTCGACCGACCACCCGTTCGAGGGGAAGCGGTGTCTGAAGTTGCATTACCACTTCGTCGGCGCGGGGGATTTCCAATACCTCGGAATCCCCAACAAAACCAAAATCCAGGCGCCGGTCCATAAGCTCCGCTTCCAACTCTATGGGGACGGCTCCAATTGCTCGTATGGGGTGCAGGTGACGGACGCCGGCGGCGAAACGCACCAATACGGCAAGAGCACCGGCCAGGGCGGCGGCGTCGATTTCACGGGCTGGAAAGAAATCGTCATCGACCTGGACTCGAACCATGAGACGTGGGGCGGAGACAAGAACGGCAAACTCGATTATCCGATCACGGGGATCACTTTCATCGTCGGTCAGCCCATGGACAAAGCCAAACGCTTACCCGCCGAGGGCGACCTCTACTTCGACGCCCTGAGCGTCGATTCCGAGAAGAGCGCCGATGAAACGCTGGGCTGCCAGGTGTCCGTGATCTCGCCGGACTATGGTTCCGACGTGAAAGGGGACGTTCGCGTCGCCGTCGCCGCCCCCGGGTTCAAGAGCGTGACCGCGAAGTGCTGGAAACAGGGCGACGGGTTCGGCGCGGATTCCACCGTCGCCGTCGTCGGCCTCGACGCCAAGGGCGACGGCTCGTTCGTCTTCCCGGCCGACGACTACCCGCACGGCCCGATCACGGTGCGAATCGGCGCTGACAACGGTTCTGTAAAAGATAATTGTTACCTTCAATTGTACAATAAGGGCGGCGTTTCTTGGAACGAAGGCCTGCCCAAAGAGCCGCCCCCGGCGGCCAAGGGCATGAAGCTGGTCTTCGCCGACGACTTCGACGGGCCCCTCTCCATTTCCAGTACCGATCCCAAGGCGACGTACTACGACCACAAGCCGCCCAACGGATACCAGGACTTCAGCGTGCATACGTTCTCCGGCCACGATTCCCCGAAGGATCCTTTTTCCCAGGTCAATTCCTATCTGCGGATCCGGGCCGACGACAAAACGCACAGTTCGGGCCTAATTTCCTCCATGAAAAACGACGGCAGCGGCGTCAAGGTTTCGGCCCCGTGCTACTTCGAGTGCCGGTTCATCGGCCCGAACGCCGTCGGCGCGTGGCCGGGTTTTTGGCTCATGACGGATTACATGACGGACTTCAAGAAGCTCAAGGATAAGACGCCATGCGATGAGTTGGACGTCATCGAGGCTTATGGCGGCGAAGGCCCCGGCGAGCCGAACGCGGCCGACACGTACATGATCACCCCGCACTGCTGGAACCAGGGCAAGGCCGGCGACGCCCTCGCGCTCAAGGCCTACAACGGAATGCATAATCGACCCGCCGACGCACCCTGGTCCCCGGTCCCGACTCGCATGAACAAGGCCGGCATCCCCTCGACCTGGTTTGAGACGTTCCACGTCTACGGCTGCAAGGTCACGGAGACCGACACCATCTACTATTGCGACAACATTGAGGTGGGCCGCCACGCGACGTTCCCGCTCTGCAAACGGCAGCCGCTGTTCTTCATGGTAGATTTGGCCACCGGCGGCGGTTGGCCCGTCGATTTGTCCCGCTATAACGGCCGGGCCGACATGTACGTCGATTATGTGCGGGTGTACGCGGGCGGACCTTGACCGTCCGCGGGTAGGGGCCGCTGTCGGATTTGACCTGAGCGCGTCAGGGCAGGAGGAAACGGCCGATCAGGATGCCGACGACCAGGGCGGCCGCGAGGGCGACGGAGAGAAGGAGCCACTTGCGGCGGGCGGCCTGGCGCTCCAGCTGGGCCATGGTTACGCCGCGCGGACCCTGGCCAGGGGGGTAATGGGTGACCTTGAGCGTCCGGATTTGCGCAGGAACGCGGGCAGGTTTATTCGGTGGCTTGTCCATTGCTGTTCACCGCCTCGCCTTGCTGGAGAAAGAGTGGACGTTCGTTGATGAGTTTTCCGTCAAAATACACCTGAACGTAATATACCCCCGGCTCGGGGAACGTACAATCGGAGAGCTTCCAGGGAACCGGAATAAACTCCAGCGGGCCGTGAAACTGGAGCGGGTGGTCATCCGTCTCGTCCACGTTTAGGTCCGTTTCCGGATCCAGGATGACGGCCCGACCGATCGCCGTTCCTTCATGCCCCGTCACTTGCAGGTAAACGCACAGCTGCGGATGCGTGTACGGGAACGCCGGCGCGACGATGTGCGTTCGCACCCCACGGAGGTCGAACACGTCCGCCTCCGCGGACGATTCGATCTCGTCGCAAAGCACCATGACGTGAACCCGCGGCAGAACCACCTTCGCCATCATCGCCCTTTCGCACCGGACCTCGTCTGTGCGGACCCTACCACTCGAATCAGTCTAGGCCAGGCGCCATCCGGCAGCCGCCCATCGGTCGGCAGCGCTTGCTCTCCTTACTGTACTTCCGTATAATACTAATGGAGGAGGACATATTCTGCTGGAGGCATCCCATGAACAACGAAACCATTGCTCGCAAGCTGAACGAATACGCCGACTACCTGGAAGGCGAGGAGTCGAACGTTCACCGCGTCCGCGCCTACCGGCGGGCGGCGCAGACGATCCGCGAGTTGGAACGGCCGGCGGCCGACGTCCTCGCCGAAAGGGGCCGCGCCGGCATCGACGAACTGCCGGGCGTCGGCGCCAGCCTGGCGTACACCATCGAAAGCCTGATCCGCACCGGCGAGTTCCGCACCCTGCGCCCCGCCGGAGGACACATCGACCCGGAACGGCTGCTGACCAGTCTGCCGGGCGTCGGGCCGCAGCTGGCGCGGGTACTGCACGAACGGCTCGGCGTCTCGACGCTGGAGCAGCTGGAGCGGGCGGCGCACGACGGCCGATTGGCCCAGGCCGGCGTCGGGCCGAAGCGGTTGCGCGGTCTCATCGACGCCCTGGCCGGAAGGCTGGCACGGTCGCGGCTGCCGGAGCCGATCCGCGGCGAACCGCCGGTCGATGAGCTGCTGACGGTGGACGCCGAGTATCGCCGTCAGTCCGACCTCGACGCCCTGCCCACGCTCACGCCGCGACGCTTCAACGCGGACAACGAACCGTGGCTGCCGCTCTACATTACGGATCGCGGCGGGTGGCGTTTTCGCGCCCTGTTCTCGAACACGGCCCTGGCGCACCGTCTCCATCGGACGCGCGACTGGGTGGTGATCTCGTTCCACGACGGTTTCACGTCCGGCCAGCGCACGGTGGTGACGGAGACGATCGGCGACCTACGCGGCCGGCGCGTGGTGCGCGGCCGGGAACGGGATTGCCGGGCGTACTATGCTTCGCGGGAGCCGGCGCCGGCAGCGTTGGTTGGCGCCGGCGAGCGGGGGGCGTCAGCCCCCTGATTCTTCCTGCGGTTGTTGACAGGATGACGAATCAGGGGGCTGACGCCCCCCGCTCGCCAGGGCGCGGTTGCAAGACGCCGGCGCCGGCGGTTGCTATGACAACCGCCGGGTGATTTCCCGCACGCCGGAGCCGTCGCGCGATGTTCCGCCATGTCCGTTCGTTTCTGGAGCTGATCCGCTTTAGCCATACGGTCTTCGCGCTGCCGTTCGCCCTGACCGGGGCCGTGCTGGCCTGGCGCCGGGCCGGCGGCTTCCAGTGGATTCAGCTCGTCGGCATTCTCCTGTGCATGGTCCTCGCCCGCAGTGCAGCCATGGCGTTCAACCGCCTCGCCGACCGCCGCCTCGACGCCGCCAATCCGCGCACCGCCGGCCGACACCTTCCCGCCGGCCGTCTTTCGCCGACCGTCGTTTTTCTCTTCACCGTGGTTTGCGCCGCCGGTTTCGTCGCCTCCACGCTGCTGTTCCTCCGGGCCGATCCGCCGAACTCATGGCCCCTTTACCTCTCCGTTCCGGTGCTGATCTTCGTCGGCGCCTACTCGCTGACCAAGCGCTTCACCGCCCTGTCGCACTTCTGGCTCGGCGCCTCGCTGATGCTGGCCCCGGTCGCGGCGTGGATCGCCATCCTCGGCGACGCGGCCTGGCCGACGCTGGCCGTGCCGCTGCTGCTCGGCGGGGCGGTGCTGTTCTGGGTGGCGGGGTTCGACATCCTCTACGCCTGTCAGGACATGGACTTCGACCGCCGGGCACGGCTGCACAGCGTCCCCGCCGCGATCGGCGTTCGCGCCAGCCTTCGCCTGGCGGCGGTCTGTCACGCCGTCATGCTGGCGCTGCTAACGGCCCTTTACTTTGTGGATCGGCCGGATCTTGGATGGATTTATCTCGCCGGCCTGGCCGCCGTGACGGCGCTGCTGGCCTACGAACACTGGATCGTTCGGCCGGACGACCTGAGCCGCGTCAACCAGGCGTTCTTTCAGGTCAACAGCGTCATCAGCATCGGCTTGTTCGTGGTGGTGCTGGTGCAGGTGGCGGTCGGCGTCTGAAATCAGGGGGTCGGATGGATGCAATCATCATCGGCTCCGGCCCCAACGGCCTGACCGCAGCGGCGACGCTGGCCCGACGCGGCTGGAAGGTGCTGGTGCTGGAAGCGCAAGGCCGGCCGGGCGGAGCGTGCTATTCCGTCGAGGGGACGCTGCCCGGCTACGTCCACGACGTCGGCGCCGCCTTCTTCCCCTTCGCCGACGACAGCCCCGCCTTCCGCGACCTCGACCTGACCGGGGCCGGTCTGCGCTGGGTCAACGCCCCGCGCGAGAGCTGTCACCCTGCCCCGGACGGATCCTGCGTCACGATCTCGCGCGACCCGGAACAATCGGCGATCTCTTTCGGAGAAGACGGCCCGGCGTGGCGGCGGCTGGCCCTGTGGCGGCGGGCGATAGGCGAACGATTGACGGCGGCGCTGCTGGGTCCGCTGCCGGGCTTCGGCGCGGCGCTTCGTTTGGGGCCGTATCACCTGGCCTGGCTGATGCGCGAAGGGCTGGGCACGACGGCGGGTTTCGCCCTCCGTCATTTCCGGACGGAAGCCGCGCGTCGCGTTGTGCCGGCGCTGGGGCTGCACGTCGATCTGGGACCGGACGATCTCGCTGGCGCCGGCCTGGGGCTGGTGCTGGCGCTGCTGGCGTCCGGCCCCGGTTTTCGCATCTCCGTCGGCGGGGCGCGGTCGATCACGCTCGCCCTGATTCGTCGGCTGGAAGAGGCCGGCGGCGCCGTTCGGCTCAACACCCGCGTGGAGCGCATTCTCGTCCGCGGCGGCCGGGCGGTCGCGGTACGGACGCAGGGCGGCGACGAAATCCCGGCGGGCCGGGCCGTACTGGCCGACGTGGGGCCGCCGGCGCTGGTGCATCGGCTGCTGGAGGACTGCCCGGCCGCGGCGGCGCTGCGCCGACGGATGCGGCGGTTCCGCTATGGCTGGGGCACGTTCAAAATGGACTGGGCGTTGTCCGGCCCCGTGCCGTGGACGGCGCCGGAGGCCCGCGAATCGGCCGTGATCCACGCTGGCGACGGCCTCGCCGACTTGCGCGCTTCACGCGCCAGGTCCGCGCCGGCCATTTACCGGATAATCCCTACCTGGTAATCGGCCAGCAGTCGTTGGCCGACCCCAGCCGCGCCCCGGCCAACGGCCAGACGCTCTGGGCCTATTCCCATGTCCCCTCCGCGGTCGAAGGCGGATGGGCGACCCATCGCGAGGCGTTCGCGGATCGAATCGAACGGCGGCTGGAGGGTTTGGCGCCCGGCTTTCGCAGCCTGATCCGGCGCGGGCGATCTTCGCGCCGGACGACCTCCAGACGATGGACGAGAACCTGGTGGGCGGCGACCTCGGCGGCGGCAGCGCCCACCTCGACCAGCAGCTGTTTCTGCGGCCCGCCTTCCCCTATTTCGGCTACCGGCTGCCGGTGCGTGGCCTCTATCTGGCGTCGGCGTCGGCGCACCCTGGGGCCGGGGTCCACGGAGCCTGCGGGTACAATGCGGCCCTGGCCGCAGTGAGGAGTGAGGAGTGAGGAGAAAAGACCGGCCGGTCTTTTCTCCTCACTCCTCACTCCTCACTCCTCACTCAAGACGCCGCCCCCTCATCGCCCAAGATGGCGGCCGCCCGGTTGGCGTCGGCCACGGTGTCGAACGAGACGTAGCCGACGAACTGGTCGCCGATCACCGCCATCGTCATGCCCTGGAAGCTCAGGCCGGCCAAGGCCCACTGCTGCGTCACGCGGTGGGCCAGGCCGGCCTGGTTGTCGCCCTCTACTCGCAACACCACCGGGTCGTTCGTTTCCGTCAGGCCGGCCGATCGCGCCGCCCGCACCTGCAACGGCCCCGTCACCGGCGCCACGTACAGGATGCCCGTGCCCGGTTTGTCGGACAGGCGCCGCGTGTAGATGTATTCCAGGTTGGCGCTGGCCTGCGCCATCATCGACAACTTGGCCGCCACGCCGCCGGCCTGGTCGGCCACTTCCCCGGACCAGACATGCACTCGGTCGAGTTTGAAGCCCATGGCTGTCTTCCTCTGTGACGGGATGGGCGAACGGCCGGATTATAACGCGGCGAAGGGGCCGTGCGAAACAAGAACCTGAAATTCCGCGCCCGGCGCCCCGAAGCGAACGAAATCTATTTGCGGCCCGAAAGGGTTTCCGTCACAATAGCGATGTGTCCTTTCGCACGATGAACGTCCCGTCGCAACTGCGCACCGCATCGCGGAGGTTGTTCGTATGAAACACTGGTTCCTGGCGGTCGCCGTCCTGCTGGGCGGGGCCGTCGGCCTGGCCTCGGCCGACTACATCATCATCAAGGCCAACGTGGGCCAACCCCGGCACCCGCCGATGACCGGACCCAACGGCCCCAACGGCCAATTCCCGGGTCCAGGCGGGTCGAGCGGACCCAAGCCGATAGGCGGGAGGGGCGGTCCCGGGCCGGGCGGGACGGGCGGCGGCGCCTTCCCGGGCGGTCCGATGCCGGGCGGGACGGGCGGCGGTTTCGTCCCGGGCGTGGGGGATTCCATTCCCGGCATGGGACCGATGGGCACGACGGCAGAGGCCGGACAGCCGATCGACATCCTCGCCGTCGTCGAGGTGGAAGCCAACAGCCGGGAGCTGCAGGAGTACGCCAAGTTGGAGTACGACCCCAACAACCCGCGCTCCCGGCTGCTCCCGCCCCTGGTGGCGCGCCACCATTTGGGCCGGACCAAAGAGGATGTCGTGCGTCTGCTGAACATCATGGGCAGGAGTCCAGAAGTGACGTTCGAGGCCGTCGCCTGCAAGACGGTGGCCAAGCGCTACGAAGAGCAGTACGCCAAGCTCTTCCCCAAGGACAAGCCGGACGCCAAACCCAGCGCGGAAGACGTTCTCGGACTGGCCGAGTGGGCGCTGACCCACGGGCTGAACG
Source organism: uncultured Planctomycetaceae bacterium (assembly GCA_963771935.1). Classification (GTDB taxonomy): domain Bacteria; phylum Planctomycetota; class Planctomycetia; order Gemmatales; family Gemmataceae; genus UBA4732. Next base: position 294,345 of record CAVYVK010000005.1, read on the forward strand.
ACAAGGTCGTCGATCTGATGAAGAAGCTGGCCGAAGGGAACAAGGACCATCCCGCCGTCGCGGCCTTCAACCAACTCCAGGCCGACCTCGACAAGCCGGTCAAGGACGCCCCCGGCGACCTGGGCGCCCGTCTGGGCCAGGGCTACACGCAGGAAACGCTTCAGGGCGGCAAGGGGCATTACGTTCTGTTCTATAGCGTCAGCAACAATAACCAGGCCGAGGTCCAGGACCGGCTCAAGCGGTTGGAGGACGCGCTGCACACCTTCTATTACTGGTTCGCCCTCAACGCGCCGGACCAGATCCTGCACCGAACCGTTCACGTCCCGGAGGAGCGCCTGCCGGCCCTGTTGGCGATGCGCGAGGACGAGTTCCGCCGACAGCACGACGGCTTCTCCGACCCGCCCGTCGTGGCGGCTGGCTTCTTCGCCCGGCGCGAGAACCTGGCGGTCCTGTGCGCCCGCCCGCAGGACCCCACCTACGACATGCTGCTCAAGGCCTCCGACTGGATCTGGAGCCAGCCGGGGTGGAATCGTTACGACATCCTTACCGGCAAGGACAAGATGGGCTATCCGCCGGGCGACGTGGCCCCGGGAGACCGGCCCTACGCCGGCACGCTGGCCCTGCTGACCAAGGCGCTGGAGGACGAATCGGCGCGGGCCAGCGTCAGCCAGGACGCCACTCGTCAGCTGCTTTTCGCCTCCGGCCTGCTGCCGCGCAACGTGACCGTTCCGGAGTGGGTCCAGTTCGGCGTGGGCAGCTTCTTCGAGACGCCGCCGCATGCACCCTGGCCGTCGCCCGGCGGACTCAGCACCCTCTACGTGCCAATCTTCCGCGCCGAACTCAGCGGCAACGGCCAGAAGTTCGAGGGCGACCCCTACAAGACGATGCGCAAGATCGTCACCGACGGCTACTTCCGCGAGCTGAAGCCGGAGGAGCCTGAAGAAGAAATCGAAGGAACTGGTGAAGGCGCGGGCCGCGACGTGGAGCTTGATGTACTTCCTCGCCAAGCGACGGCTGGGCAATCTGGAGCGCTACTTCCAGCTGCTGGGCGAGATGCCGCGCGACCTGGAGCTGGACGAGAAGACCCTCTGGGAATGCTACGCCCGCGCCTGCGACGCTTACGACCCCAAGACGAAGCAGGTGGACGAAGCCAAGCTCGGCAACCTGGCCGCCGAGTGGCAGGGCTACGTAATGGGAGAGGAGTTCGGGCCCCGGAGGAAGAGGCCCTGGTGGACAAGCTGCACAAAGCCTATGAGGACCTCAACAAGGTGGAGGAAGGGAAGCCAATCCCGGCCGCGCCGCCGCGGGGGCCGCGACCGATCGGGCCGTGACGCCAGGAAGCAGGTTTCAATCCGAGGAACGCTCCCGGCCCGCGAACGTCGGTTCGCGGGCCGGATTTCATTTCGACGCCGGAGCGGGGCGAGATGTCCGAACCGTTGGAGAATGAGACCGAAGCGGCGCGGATCGACCGGGAGTGGGAGACGGAGCGCCAGCGCTACCTGATCACGTCGCGCCTGGGCCGGCGCTACGTTCCCAGCACCGCGGCGGCGGTGATGATGGGCGTGCTCTCCGTCGGCTTCGGTCTGTGCTGGACGTTTCTCGTTTTCGGCATGGGCGCCGCCGGCGGATTCGGCGTGTTTTTCCCGCTGGTCGGCGTCCTGTTCATCGCGGTGGGCGTCGGGATGAGCGTCTATCAGTTCCGCAAGGCCAGGCGGTATCAGGCGGCCTACGCCGATTACCTGCGCCGTCGGAACGTGGCGCAGGACCGCCCGAGGAAATGACACACCGGATCGACGGTACAGGTGGTTTATGTTGTACGAATCGGTGCGCTGCAATGAATGTGGAGCGGTGCTGCAGGTCCCGCCGTCGGCTCGCTACGTCACCTGCAACCACTGCAACATCCCCCTGGAGGTCCATCGCACCAGCGTCGCCACCTACACCGAGGCGCCGATCGGTCCGCGCCCGCCAGCCCGCGAGTACGATCCGGCCTGGCAGGAGATGGCGGCTCGGCTGGAGGCGCTGGAACGTCAGAACGAACTGGCCCGCATCGACCGCGAATGGGACATGGAACGCGAGCGCTTCACGCAGGCCCCCGTTACGGAGGCCGGCGCTCGGTCCCCAGCACGTCGTCCAGCATCGCGCTAGGGGTCGTCTTCGGTACTCTGGGGCTGGGGATGATTGGGTTTGGACTGTTTCTAGCTCTTCAGACGCAGTCGCCGGCCGGCCTGGCCTGCGGCCTGCCAGGGCTGATCTTTCTGGTCGTCGGGGCCCTCGGCGGCGGGATCGGTTACTACCAGGCGCGACAGTACGAACGCGCTTACCGCGACTACCAGGACCGGCGGGCGGCCGTGCTGGGCGATCTGCGAAGGGACCGCGACGAAGATTATTGAGGATCGGTTTACGGTTTCTCTCCCTTATGGGCGTCCGGCTTCGGCTTGACCCCACGGACGAAGCGGTCGAACCATTCCAGGTTGCGGTTCATGCTGTCCAGCATCAGCCGCGGTTCCTCGATGCCGTGGTGGCGTCCGCGGGTAGATCACCATCTTCGTCGTGCAGCCCTGGCGCTTGAGCGCGTTGTACAGCTCCTCGCCCTGCGACAGCGGCACGCGCTCGTCGAGCTCGCCGTGCATGATCAGCGTCGGCGTGGTCACGCCCTTGACGTGGAACATGGCCGAGTGTTCTTGGTACACTTCCGGCTTGTCCCAGAACTCGCCGCCGAAGTAGTCGGGCAAGAAACTGGGAATGTCCGCGGTGCCGTTGAAGGTCATGAGGTTCGTCACGGCGCCGCCCGCGGAGGCGGCCTTGAATCGGTGCGTGTGCGTGATGATCCACGAGGTCATGTAGCCGCCGTAGCTCCAGCCCATCACGCCCAGGCGGTCGGGGTCGGCGATGCCCTGGTCGATGACGTAATCGACGCCGCTCATGAGGTCCTCGTAGTCGCCGCCGCCCCAGTCGCCGTAGTTGGCGTAGCGGAACTTCTTGCCGTAGCCGGTGCTGCCGCGGACGTTGGCCCGCAGGACGGCGTAGCCGCGCGAGGCGAACGCCGCGATGGGGTAATAGGTCGCCGTTCCGTCATAGGTCCGCATGAACGCGCCCATCGGGCCGCCGTGGATGACGAGCAGCAGCGGATAGCGTTTGCCCTTCTCGTAGCCGACGGGGTAGGTCAGCAGACCCTCGATTTCCTGGCCGTCCTTGGATTTCCAGCTGGATGATTTCGGTGCGGCCCAGCGGCACGTCGGGCAGGTCTCGATTGACGTGGCTGACCTGGGTCGGCTGGAAAGTGCTCCACGGCGGAGGCGAACGCCTCGGGCGGCTTGTTACAGGTCTCCCAGGCGAAGCCGAAGTGCGTCCGCCCGGCGTTCAGGTACACGCCGCCGGACATTCCCTCATCGTGGCTGATCTCCTCGGGCGGCCCATCCAGCGGCAGGGCGAGCAGTTTCAGACTGGTGTGGTGCGCCTCGGTGAAATACAGCTTCTTGCCGTCGGCCGACCAGCCGACCAGCTCGGAGTAGCGGCCCCAGCCGTCCGACGTTTCGGCCAGCGGCCGCGGCTGCCCGCCCGCCGCGGCGATGACATGCACCCGTCCGCCGTCCGCCCATCGTGGGCGGGTCGTCGCTGGCGACGTAGGCGATCGATTCGCCGTCCGGCGAATAGAGCGGCGTCGTCTCCGCGGCGGCGGTGTGGACGAGCGGCCGGACCTTGCCGTCGGCCACATCGACCAGCGACAGGTCGGAGCTGGGCCAGTCGTCGGGCGCCGCGGTCTTGGCGTGGGCGAACACGATCGTCTTGCCATCGGGCGACCAGTCGAACGGCGCCCGGCCCGCCTTGTTATTTTCGGTGGTGAGGCTGAAATCGCCCCTGGTCAGCAGGCGGGCGTCGTGCTGCAGCTTTGGCGGCCCCGTAAAGGGGATGACATAGAGGCGGCTCATCTTGGGGTTTTCGTCCACCACGCGGGCGTCGTTCTTCTCACGGGCCGCCTTTTCCTCGTCGGGGGTCGGCGCATCCAGGGCCGTGAAAGCCAGCCATTTGCCATCCGGCGACCACTTGAAATTGCCGACGCCCCTTTTCACGTCGGAGATTTGTTGGGCCTCGCCGCCGTTGGGATGGATCACCCAGAGATTCTTCTTGCCCGAACGGGCGGTGAGAAAGGCAATCCACCGACCGTCGGGAGACCACTGCGGATCGTCGCACGAAGCGTCGCCCTGCGTCAGCTGGCCGCCGCCGTCGGCCCGGTACAGGTAAAGCTGCGTCCGGTAGTCGCTGCGATTCCCGTCCATTACGGCCTCGCGCACCGTGTAGACGACTTGTTTGCCGTCCGGCGAAACCTGGACGCTGCCGATCTGCTTTACCTTCATCATGAGCGCGGGCGTCCAGCCGTCCGTTTTCGGCGCGTCCGCCGCCGTGAGGCGATCCGCTGGGGCCGCAGCGGCAAGGACCGCAATCGCCAGGATGCAGAGGGTTTCGGCGGCGTTCCGCATGGCCGGTCCTTTCTCGGAAGCAGGGGAGCTAAGGGTGAATCGCCCGGTTCCTAAAACGGCCTGTCGGTGCGTTCCGACCTTTGACGCCCTTCCGCCTACCATCGGGCTACCGTCGAAGCGGCCCGATGTCACGTCGTCGAGCTGGAGGCCACGCCGGTCACGGGGTGGCCATTCACCGTCACGGGCGCCCATGGGTTGGCCGGCAACAGCCCGGCATTGTACTTCCAGAACTCGCCGTCGGTCAGCGAGGCAAACACGAGATCCTGGGCCGCGGTCTCCGACGGGCTGACCTGCGCAAACTGCCCGATGGACACCTGTTGCCAACCGGCGAGGTTGTGCAGCCAGAGCGAGTGGTCCGACGCGGAGATCGCGAACACCGTGTCGGCACGGCCGGCCGCCGCGCTGAGGAATGCGGAGGGTGCCCCGCCCGTGCCGGACAGCTGCGTCCAGCCCACGTTCAGGCCGGTCCCGAGGGCCGGGTTCTGCTCCCACAGCGAACCGTCGGTCAGCACGCCGTAGACGAGCGCCTGGCCCGCCCCGTTGAGGCCGGCGCTGACCTGCTGGAAGGAGCCGCTGGAGATTATCATCCAGCCGTCGCCGGGCAGGGCGGGGCTGTGTTCCCACAAATTGTGAGTGTTGGCCACGACGGCGTAGACCGTGGGGTTGCCCGAGAGGTCGGTCACCGCGCTCGCCGACACGATCGTGCCCGCCGGCGAAAGCAATGAGAAGCCCACGTTCAGGCCGGTCCCTCGCGCGGGATCCTGCTCGTACAACGCGCCGTTGGTCAGCACGCCGAAAACGACGGCCTGGCCAGCCGAGTTCGTCGCCGCGCTGATCTGCTGGAACTGGCCGGTGGACAGCTGTGAGATGCCGCCCGTGCTGCTCTTGTACTCCCACAGGGTGTTCTGGAACTGAGGCCCTCGGCGCCGCTCGTGATGAGGAACACGTCCGTCCCGCCGTTGCTATCCTGAACGCTGGAGGCGGAGAGGACGGTTCCGGCCGCGGACAGCACCTGGAGGCCGCCGGTCAGCGTGCTGTAGAGATCCAGTTCCCCGGAGGTCTTGAGGACGGCCGTCTGAACGACCGCCGGCTGTAGTGATTCGACGCCCGTAAAGTTCACGGCCTGGCGATTGCCGAACGTCCAGCCGCCCGAGTAGCCCAAGGTCCGGCTGAACGTCCTGGTCAGGTTCGGAGCGGCGGCATTCGTCAGGTTGATGTTCAGCGTGTCGCCGGGGCTGGCCGGCGGCGTCGGCGAGCCGGCGTTGAACGTGACGACGGGCACGCCGGCGTTGGTCTCGTTCACGTTCAGCGTGTCCGGGTCGGTGGAGCCGGTCACGGTGATGGCGCCGACGCCCGACGCGGCGCCGAAGTAGTAGGTCCCGCCGTGCCGCCGTCGTTGGCGGCCGTCGCCGACAGGTCGCCCGACCCATCGGTGGACAGGTTGACCACGTCCGGCGTCGCGTTGCCGTCCTGGAAGCCCAGCGTCGCCGTGTTGATGACCAGGGTGAACGTCCCGCCGGCGCCGTTGACCAGCTGCGTCTTGCTGTAATTCAGGTTCGCGCGATTGCCGAACGTGAACGTACCCGCGTTCGGCCCGGTCAGCGTGTCGGTCGCACCCGTCGCGTTGGTCAGGGTGACGTTGAGCGTGTTGACGCCGGTGGTCGTTGCGCCGCCGGTGACGGTGATCGGCGGCAGGGCGCCGTTGGTCTCGTCCACGTTCACCGTCTCGGGGTCGGTGGAGCCGATCACCGTGAACGAGCTGACGCCGGAGGCGGCGCCGTTGAAGAACACTGCCGGCGTGCCGCCGTCGTTGGCGACGGTCACCACCAAGATCCTGGGAGGCGTTCGTGTCGGTGGACACGTTGACCACGTCGGGGGTGGGGTTGCCGTCCTGGAAGCCCTGGGCCGCCATGTCCAAGGTCAGGGCGAACTGCCCGCCCGTGGCATTGATCGTCTCGATGCTGGTGTAGGTCACCGTCGAGCGGTTGGTGAAGGTAAAGTTTCCGTCGCCCGGTGTGGTGACGGTCTGCTGGGCACCGGTCGCAGCGGTAAGGTTGATGTTGAGCACGTCGCCGGGCAGGGCGGGCAGGACCGGGGGGCCGCCGTCGATGGTCCAAGGTTGCGTTTGCTGGGGGAGGACGTTGAAGGTGTCGTCGCCCGAACCGCCCTGGATCATCTCGAAGGAGGAGAAGTTCAGGGTGTTGGCGCCGTCGAAGTAGGTGGAGGCGGCATTGAGGTCCCAGGTGCTGTTGACGTTCTCGCCGGTGAGTTGATTGGCGCCACTGCTTCCGATCAGGGTGCTGATGTGCTGGAACGTGCCGCCGATGCTGGCGGCCTGGGGCCCGGTGAAGCCGTTGGCGTCGGAGCCGGTCAGCTGCACCGGGACCGCTTGGCCGAAGCCGGCGTAGCTGAGCGAGTTGGCGCCTGTCCCGCCGTCGAGACTTCCGGTCAACAGGGCGGATCCGGTGAACACGAAGCTGTCGTTGCCGGAGCCGCCGACGAGGTCCTCGAAGGAGGAGAAGGTGAAGGCGGCGGGGCCGTTGACGTCGCCGCTGTTCGTGCCGGTGACGTCAAAGGTGTCGCCGCCGTCGTCGCCGGTCAGGGTGTCGGCGGTCGCCGAGCCGCCGATGACGTTCTCGATGGACGAGAACGTGCCGACGCCGGTGGCCGTGCCCGTCCCGAGGTTGACGAAGACGGGGCTGGTGTCGGCGCTGTAATCCAGCGTGTCCGTGCCGCCGCCGCCGTTGACGGCCCCGGTGACGCTCTGGCCGTTGCTGAAGATGAAGTCGTCGTTGCCGCTGCCGCCGGTCAGGTTCTCGATGTTCGTGAAGGTCGCCTTGGTGTTTACACTGCCGGCGTCGCCGCCGGTGATCGACCAGGCGTTGGTCGCGTCGGCCCCGGTCAGCGTGTCGTTCCCCGACACCCCGTTGATGGCGACCGCCGCCGTCGCGCTGCCCAGCGTGAAGCTGTCAACGGCCGTGCCGCCGACGACCGTCGTCGGGCTGCCCGTCAGCGTGCTATTGATGGTGAAATGGTTGCTCTGGGTATTCGACCCGGTCACCTGGATACTTCCGAACGAGCCGCCCACGGCTTTGTAGGCGATCGTGGCCGGGGCCAGTCCGGTGATCTGGCTGGAGGTCAGGGTGGCGTTGACGGGGCCGCTCGTGTGGCCGTAGTCGCTGACGTTCAAGGTGTTGACCCCGGTCCCGGCGGTGATCGTGAGACTCGCCTGGAGGCCGTCCAGGTTGCCCAAGTGGCCGGGGGCGTCCGAGGACACGTTGATGGCGTTGTTGCCGTTGCCCATGTTGAGTGTGGCGCTGGCCGACAGACTCTGGACGTTGGCCGTATCGGGGCCGCTCTCGGAGTCCAGCCGGAACGGCGCCCCAGGGCTTTGGAGAGTGAACGACTCCGGCAGGGTCGGGCTGTTCGAGCCAAACAGGTGGACCAGGGTGAAACTGCCGCCCGTCGCGGTGGTGTAGTCGATCGTGTGGTTGCCGGTTGGGCCGGCGAAGCCGGTGATGGCGCTCGGGCCGACCACCACGTTCGAGTCGCCGGCGGCGGCCCCGAAGTTGCTGACATTCAGCGTGTCCGTGCCGCCGTTGGAGGCCGTGACGGTCAGGTCGGCGTTGACGCCGTTGAGGTTGCCGGTGTTGGTCGGGGCGTTGGAGCAGACGTTGACGGTGTTCGTCCCGGACCCGCCGGTGAGCGCCGTCGGGGCGTTGACCGATTGGATGTTGGCCGTGTCGTTGCCGTCGCCCAAGTCGATGTCGATACTACTGACGGTCGAGCTGGCGCCCTGGACCGTGTTGGTTCCGGAGCCGGTCCAGCCGGCGGCAAGCGCGCCGGCGCCGAGGGTGATGGCCTCGCCGGAGTCGGTGAAGGTGTAGAGGGAGGTCGGGGCCGTTCCCGCCACCGACACGGTGAGGCCATTGTTCACCGCGCTGCCGGAGTAGGAGAGCGCCCCTCCCACGATATCGAGATTCGAGGAAGGCGTAAGCCGGTCCTCTAATCGCTCGAGGATCGGCGGCCGAAATCGCCGGCCCCTCGCGCCGCGGCCGATACGGTTCGGCGTGGAAGGACTGAGCGACGGCCGCTTCAGCCATTTATGCCACAAGAGAGGGGTCATGGGCACTTCTCGGGGAGAAATGGTTATGGGACCGGACGGCACGGGCCGTCCGGCGGACACGGGCCTCATCGCCCGGGTCGGATTCGGTTGCGTGGGAGAGACGGGGCCAAGACGAGGCCCCTTCCTTCGAGAGATCGAAGCTGCAGCGCCAAGGAGTCCGTGCCACCGATGGGCGCCAGGGCCGGTTGCTGGCTTTGCGGACTGTTCTGGGGCCGCGGGGCGAAGGACTGTCGGGTGCGCCTTATCCTGCCGCCCGGCCTCGGTTTCCCGGCGCCGGGCGACAGGGTAAAGTATGCGCTATGTATCCCCTCGGTGAGGCGTTACACGATGTTTTCCATGAGGAAGTCGAAGTAGTTGACGGGTAAATAGTTGCCGTCGGCGTCCGTGATGGAGAAGACGTCGTCGTTCTGGGGGTTGCAGGGCGGGTTGCTCGGGGTGTGGTAGTTCAGCGTGTTGTTCCCCGACGACCCGCCATCCACGGTGATGGTCGTGCCGCTCGCGACAGTGCTGGGCGTGACGTCGAAGGTGTTGGCGCCGCTCCCGCCGAAGACCACCTCCTGGCCGAACGGGCTGAAGATGGTGATGCTGATGCTGCCCGTCGTCACGTTGGAATCCGACACCGTGTAGGCGTTGTCGCCGGGATCGGCCTGGTCGTTGACGATCAGCGTGTCGGTGCTAGTGCCGGCCAGGAAGATGTTGGCCCCCGCCAAGGCGCTGGTGTCCTGCCCCACTTGGGCGAACTGGACGTCGCTGTTCCCCTGGCTCACCAGCAGGAAGCTCGTGCCGGAGGTCAGGCTTTCCACATCGACCGCGTTTCTGGCGTCGGCCGTGGGCAGACCGAGGTACACGTTGATGGCGCCCGCGCCGTTGTAGATGATGTCGCCCGCGCTGCCGCTCTGGATGTCGGCCGCGGTGATGGTCCATGCGACAGCAGTGGTATCCGCGGCGTCGGAGACGTTGAGCCCGGCCCCGACTCCGTTGATCGTGAAGGCGCCCTGCACGTTGGCGAGGGAGCCGGTGAGGTTCACGTCGTTCGGGTCGGTCGTGCCGTTGAAGCCGACGTTGAAAGTGTCGCCGAAGCCGCCGTTCCCATTCAACGTCAGCGGGACCCCGGCCGTGGTCACGGTCACGTTGAACGTGTCCCCGTCGGCGCCGCCATTCAGCGTCTGGAAGTTGCTGAACACCAGGGCGCTCGCATCGTTCCCGGACCCATCGTTGTAGGTCTGTGTGGCGGCCAGGTCCCAGGTGGGGTTGGTGCTGGCGTTCTCGCCGGTCAGGCTGTTGGTGTTGGACGCGTCGGCGAACAATTGGTCGATGGCCTCGAAGGTCGTCCCGCTCTCGCTCTCGGAACCGTTGTAGCCGTTCGCGCTCGACCCGCTCAGCGTGGCAGTGACGTCCCCGTAGGCCGCGGTGAACGACAGCGTGTTGGCGCCGGCATTGCCGTCGATGGTGTAGCCGCCGAGCGACACGTTGAAGGCGTCGCCTGGACCGGCCGTGGTCTCGCCCGCCTGCAACGTGCTGAAGCCGCTGAAGCTCAGCGTGTTGCTACCATCGTTGTAGGTAGGTGTAGCGTTGACGGTCCACGTGCTGGGCGTGTTCTCGCCGGTAAGGAAGCCGATGCCCTCGAGGGTGGCGATGTTGGTGAAGGCGATGCTGTTGTCCGCCGTGCCGCTGAAGCCGCTGCTGGCGGAGCTGCTCAGCACGGCGTCGGAGACGCCGGTCAGCGTGTCGTTGCTGAAGCCGTTGATGGTGTAGCCCGCGGCCGCGGCCCCCAGGTTGAAGGTGTTGCCGCCGCTGCCGCCGTCGAGCGTGGTGAAGCCCGAGAAGGTCAGGCTGTTGCCGCTCTCGGCGTAGGTGCTGTCGGCGGCGACGGCGTTGACCGTCCAAGTGCTGGCGTTGTTGTCGCCGGTCAGCGAGCCGCTGCCGTCGAGGACGTCAATGGCGCTGAAGCTGATGCCGTTGTCCGCCGTGCCGCTGAAGCCGCTGGCGGTGGAACTGCTCAGCACCGCGTCGGACACGCCGGTCAGGGTGTCCGTGCCGGTGCTGCCGTTGATGGTGTAGCCCGAGGCCGCAGCCCCCAGGTTGAAGGTGTTGCCGCCCGTGCCGCCGTCCAGCGTGCTGAAGCCCGAGAAGGTCAGGTTGTCCGTGCCGTCGTTGTAGGTGCTGCTGCTGGCGACGGCGTTGACCGTCCAGGTGCTGACGCTGTTCTCGCCGGTCAGCGAGCCGCTGCCGTCCAGCGCGTCGATGGCGCTGAAGCCGATGCTGCTGTCCGCCGTGCCGCTGAAGCCGCTGGCGGTGGAACTGCTCAGAACGGCGTTGGACACGCCGGTCAGCGTGTCCGTGCCGGTGTTGCCGTTGATGGTGTAGCCCGAAGCGCCGCCGGACACGTTGAAGGTGTTGCCTCCCGTGCCGCCGTCCAGCGTGGTGAAGCCCGAGAAGTCCAGCGTGTTGCTGCCGTCGTTGTAGCTGGGCGTGGCGCTGACCGTCCAGGTGCTGACGGCGTTCTCGCCGGTCAGCGAGCCGCTGCCGTCGAGGGCGTCGATAGCGCTGAAGCTGATGCCGTTGTCCGCCGCGCCGCTGAAGCCGCTGGCGGTGGAACTGCTCAGCACCGCGTCGGACACGCCGGTCAGGGTGTCCGTGCCGGTGCTGCCGTTGATGGTGTAGCCCGAGGCCGCAGCCCCCAGGTTGAAGGTGTTGCCGCCCGTGCCGCCGTCCAGCGTGCTGAAGCCCGAGAAGGTCAGGTTGTCCGTGCCGTCGTTGTAGGTGCTGCTGCTGGCGACGGCGTTGACCGTCCAGGTGCTGACGCTGTTCTCGCCGGTCAGCGAGCCGCTGCCGTCGAGCGCGTCGATGGCGCTGAAGCTGATGCCGTTGTCCGCTGTGCCGCTGAAGCCGCTGGCCGTCGAGGAGGCTAGCACGGCGTTGGACACGCCGGTCAGCGTGTCCGTGCCGGTGTTGCCGTTGATGGTGTAGCCCGAGGCGCCGCCGGACACGTTGAAGGTGTTGCCTCCCGTGCCGCCGTCCAGCGTGCTGAAGCCCGAGAAGTCCAGCGTGTTGCTGCCGTCGTTATAGGTGCTGTTGCTGGCGACGGCGTTGACCGTCCAGGTGCTGGCGCTGTTCTCGCCGGTCAGGGTGTCGCCGGGATCGTCCACCAGATTGTCGATGCCGCTGAAGCCGCCGCTGATATTGGCGCTGCTGCCGCTGAAGCCGGTGGCGTCCGAGCCGGTCAGGCTGACGTCGCTGGAGACGTTCAGCGTGTCCGTGCCGGCCCCGCCGATGATTCCGCCGGTCAGGGTGAAGGTGCTGACGGTAAAACTGTCGTCGCCCGAGCCGCCGTCGAGGTTGACGGCGGCGTCGGCCGTCAGGGTGAAGCTGTCGCCGCCGCTGCCGGCCTGCAAGGCGCCGAAGCCCGAGAAGGACAGGCTGCCGTTGCCGAGGCCGTCGTTGTAGGCGCCGCCGCTGCCGGCTACGCTCCAGCTGCTGGGCGTGTTCTCGCCAGTCAGCGTGTCGCCCGGGTCGTCGTTCAGGACGCCGATGCCCACGAAGCCGCTCGCGCCGAGGTTGGCGTTGGTCCCGGCGTAACCGACCTCGTTGCCGTCGTTCTCGGACCCCGTCAGCGTGACGTTCCCGGCCACGTTCAGCGTGTTGCTGCCCGTCCCGCCGTCCACCGCGCCGGTGGCCGAGGCGCCGCTCCCGATGGTGAAGCTGTCGTCGCCCGCCCCCCCGAACAGGTTGGTCGCGGTCGTCGTGCCGGGATCCACGATGAAGGCGTCGTTGGCGGAGCCGCCGTCGATGGTGGTCGGCGTGCCGATGGAAACAGGGCCGCTCCCCGTGTCTATCGTCCAGTTCGTGCCGTTCCACTCGTAAGTCGAATCGACGTTGGGGCCGACAAACGTCCCGCCCGAGACGATGAACTGGAAGTTCGTGTAGTTGTACCCGTCGGCGATCTGCTGGGCGAAGTTTACGTTGGTGGCGTCCAGCGTGTTCGTGCCGCCGCCGCCGTCCAGCGTGCCCAGGGTGGCCACGACGTCGGAGCCGGGCGTGGTGATGGTGAACAAGTCGTTGCCGCTGCCGCCCGCGACAGTGCTGAAGCCGCTGAACGTCAGCGAATTGCTGGTGGCGCCGTCGTTGTAGCTGTCGGTCGTGGCGCCGATGGTGAACGTGCTGTTGTTGTTGTCGCCGGTGAACGTGCCGCTGCCGGTCAACACGTCGATGCCGGTGAAGCTGATGGTGTTGTCCGCCGTGCCGCTATAGCCTTGGCTGTTGCCCGAGCCGGTGAGCGTGGGGTTGGAGACGCCGTTGAGGGTGTCGCTGCCAGCGCCGCCGTTGATGGTGAAGCCGGTGGACGGGCTTGCCCCGGTCGTCAGGTTGAAGGCGTCGCCCGCCCCGGCGTTGAGCGTGCTGAAGCCCGAGAAGCTCAGGCTATCGGGGCCGTTGCCGTCGGCGTAGGTGCTGGCGGCGGAGGTCGAGCTGCCGACCGTCCAGGCGCCGTTGGCGCCGCTCTCGCCGGTCAGCGAGCCGCTGCCGTCCAGCGCGTCGATGGCGCTGAAGCCGATGCTGCTGTCCGCCGTGCCGCTGAAACCGCTGGCCGTCGAGGAGGCTAGCACCGCGTTGGAGACGCCGGTCAGCGTGTCGCTGCCGGTGCTGCCGTTGATGGAATAGCCCGAAGCCGCGGCCCCCAGGTTGAAGGTGTTGCCGCCGCTGCCGCCGTCCAGGGTGCTGAAGCCCGAGAAGGTCAGGCTGTTGCCGCTCTCGGCGTAGGTGCTGTCGGCGGCGACGGCGTTGATGGTCCAGGTGCTGGCGTTGTTGTCGCCGGTCAGCGAGCCGCTGCCGTCCAGCGCGTCGATGGCGCTGAAGCCGATGCTGCTGTCCGCCGTGCCGCTGAAGCCGCTGGCGGTGGAACTGCTCAGAACGGCGTTGGACACGCCGGTCAGCGTGTCCGTGCCGGTGTTGCCGTTGATGGTGTAGCCCGAAGCGCCGCCGGACACGTTGAAGGTGTTGCCTCCCGTGCCGCCGTCCAGCGTGGTGAAGCCCGAGAAGTCCAGCGTGTTGCTGCCGTCGTTGTAGCTGGGCGTGGCGTTGACCGTCCAGGTGCTGGCGGCGTTCTCGCCGGTCAGCGAGCCGCTGCCGTCCAGCGCGTCGATGGCGCTGAAGCTGATGCTGCTGTCCGCTGTGCCGCTGAAGCCGCTGGCCGTCGAGGAGGCCAACACCGCGTTGGAGACGCCGGTCAGCGTGTCGCTGCCGGTGTTGCCGTTGATGGTGTAGCCGGAGGCCGTGGCCCCCAGGTTGAAGGTGTTGCCGCCGCTGCCGCCATCCAGCGTGGTGAAGCCCGAGAAGTCCAGCGTGTTGCTGCCGTCGTTGTAGCTGGGCGTGGCGTTGACCGTCCAGGTGCTGGCGCCGCTCTCGCCGGTCAGCGAGCCGCTGCCGTCCAGCGCGTCGATGGCGCTGAAGCTGATGCCGTTGTCCGCCGTGCCGCTGAAGCCGCTGGCGGTGGAACTGCTCAGCACGGCGTTGGACACGCCGGTCAGCGTGTCGCTGCCCGTGTTGCCGTTGATGGTGTAGCCCGAGGCCGTGGCTCCCAGGTTGAAGGTGTTGTCGCCGCTGCCGCCGTCCAGCGTGCTGAAGCCCGAGAAGGTCAGGTTGTCCGTGCCGTCGTTATAGGTGCTGTTGCTGGCGACGGCGTTGACGGTCCAGGTGCTGGCGTTGTTGTCGCCGGTCAGCGAGCCGCTGCCGTCGAGCGCGTCGATGGCGCTGAAGCTGATGCCGTTGTCCGCTGTGCCGCTAAAGCCGCTGGCCGTCGAGGAGGCCAGCACGGCGTTGGAGACGCCGGTCAGGGTGTCCGTGCCGGTGCTGCCGTTGATGGAATAGCCCGAAGCCGCAGCCCCCAGGTTGAAGGTGTTGTCGCCGCTGCCGCCGTCCAGCGTGCTGAAGCCCGAGAAGGTCAGGTTACTGCTGCCGTCGTTATAGGTGCTGTTGCTGGCAACGGCGTTGATGGTCCAGGTGCTGGCGTTGTTGTCGCCGGTCAGCGAGCCGCTGCCGTCCAGCGCGTCGATGGCGCTGAAGCTGATGCTGCTGGCCGCCGTGCCGCTGAAGCCGCTGGCGGTGGAACTGCTCAGCACGGCGTTGGACACGCCGGTCAGCGTGTCCGTGCCGGTGTTGCCGTTGATGGTGTAGCCCGAAGCGCCGCCGGACACGTTGAAGGTGTTGCCTCCCGTGCCGCCGTCCAGCGTGGTGAAGCCCGAGAAGTCCAGCGTGTTGCTGCCGTCGTTGTAGCTGGGCGTGGCGCTGATGGTCCAGGTGCTGGCGGCGTTCTCGCCGGTCAGCGAGCCGCTGCCGTCGAGGGCGTCGATGGCGCTGAAGCTGATGCCGTTGTCCGCCGCGCCGCTGAAGCCGCTGGCGGTGGAACTGCTCAGCACGGCGTTGGACACGCCGGTCAGCGTGTCGCTGCCCGTGTTGCCGTTGATGGTGTAGCCCGAGGCGCCGCCGGACACGTTGAAGGTGTTGCCTCCCGTGCCGCCGTCCAGCGTGGTGAAGCCCGAGAAGTCCAGCGTGTTGCTGCCGTCGTTGTAGCTGGGCGTGGCGCTGACCGTCCAGGTGCTGGCGCCGTTCTCGCCGATAAGGGTGCTGGGGCCGGTATCGTTGAGCTGGTCGATGCCTGTGAACCCGCCGCTGATCCCCGTCGCCGACGCGCTGCTGAAGCCGCTTGCCGTCGAGCCGGCAAGCGTCACGCTGACGGGGTTGGTGTAGCCGGCGCCGTAGGTGAGGGTATCGGCGCCCGCGCCGCCGGCGATGCTCTTGACCGTGGCGTTGTTCTTGAGGATGAAGGCGTCGCCGCCGCCATTGGCCGCCAGGTTCACGGCCGGAGAGTTGGCGGTGACCGTGAAGGTGTCGCTGGCGGTGTTGGAGCCGCTCAGCGTGATGTTGCTGAACGTGCCGCCCACCGCCTTGTAGTTGATGGGCGCGGTCGTGAAGCCCGTCACGGCGGTGCCGCTCACCGTCACGCTTTTGCCGCCCGAGCCGCCGAAGTCGATGAGGTTGAGGGTCTTGCCCGAGCCGCTGCCCTCGTTGATGTTCAGGGCGCCCAGGATGTTCGTCAGGCTGCCGGCGCCGGTCCCGTCCGAGGAGACCGTGACCGTGGCGGCGCCGGCGCCCATGTTGATGTTGTTGGTGCTGCCGCTGTTCGTGCCCTCAATGACGGCCGTGTCGCCGCCCGCGTTGCTGTCGAGTTGGAACGTCGAGGCGTTCGGGTCGTTGACCGTGAACTTCTCGGCCAGGCTGGGACTGTTGGAGCCGATCAGCCGCACCAGGCTGAAACTGCCGTTCGAGGCCGTATTGTAGGTGATCGTGTTGGGGGCGAAGCCGGTGATGGTGCTTGGGCCGACCACCACGTTGCTGTCGCCGGTGGCGGCGCTGAAGTTGCTCATCACCAGGCTGTCGAAGCCGCCGTTGGTCGAGGTGACGGTCAGGGCGGCCGCGATCCCGGCCAGGTTGCCCGTGTTGGTCGGGGCGTTCGAGCTGACGTTGATGGTGTTCATCCCGCCCCCGGTGGTGACCGTGGCGGCGGCGTTGATCGAGTCGATGTTCGCGACGTCGTTGTGGCTGTTGGCGCTCAGGTCGATGGAGATGTTGGTGACGCCGGTGTCTGGGACGACGACCGTGTGCGTGCCGGATCCGGTCTCACCACTGATCGTGCTGGTGATCAGGGCGCCCGTATCGGCGAACGTGTACTTGTGGGTTGCGGTCGAGTACGACACAGTCAGGTTGTTCGTCTCGCCGCTGGTCGCGACATATTGGAGGTCGCCGCCCGCGAGGCTCAACGTCGATGGCGTCAGGCGGTCCTCCAACCGCTCCAGCACCATCTCCAGGCGCTGCGGCTTCAGGGCCGGATGCTTTCGGATCGACCGGGGCCGACCGCGCCCGCCCTGGAACATCTGCTTCAGACCGTTCAGCCAATTCGCCATTAGTCTATTCCTCGTTGAGAGACAGCTATTGGAAGTTTTCATCTCGGCGGGTCCGCGCCGGTCCTCGACCGACGAACCATCCCCGCCAGGCGCCCTTGGATTCGCCTTTTTCCCTGTTCTGGTCCTGCGCTCAGCATAGCGCGGCCGGGCAAACAACCTTCCGCCAGGAAACAGACATCGCCATGTCCGCGGATTGGTCGGCGCTGGCGGCGCCCGTCCTGGAACAGTCTCGTCAAACCATTTTGTCAATTCGCCGTGGGGACATTCCTCGTGGGTGAGGCAGGGCAGTCAATGAGGAAGGCTCAGACTGCGTATCGTATGTATTCTCCATACACGGGGCGGGGTTTGCAAACAAACCGATGTAGCGGAAAGCCTTGGCATTCAATCCTGTCGGCCTACTCGTGAACGAAACTCCCCGGCACGGCCGGGTTGCCCTTCATCAAGTCATCCGACTTTTCATCGCAACCATTTGAACCCAAGACAGTAAATCGCATCCACAGACCTCTGTCAATACTTTGAGAAAACTTATCCGGCGAAGCCCCGGCCGCACCCAGGGCGGGTCGTGTCCTAACTTCATTCGCACTTTGCCTTATCGGTGAGACGTTGGCGGGGCGTAAAAGTTCCCGGATTCGCAGAATATTCGCATCTCGCCTGAACCAGCCGCCCTGCGCAGCTCTTCTGCGGGTGTGGACACAGGCCGAACCCTTCTACAATGCTACGGAGGTTGGCTGCCGATCGCCGGCCGTAAGGCGGGCCGCGAGCGGGACCACGCACAGGAAGGGGCGAGTTGACCGCGGCTTGACCCCGCTGGAGAGACCAAGATGAGCGACGCGCCGGGCTACATCCTCGGCCAGTCCGCCGACGCCGCCCGGCGGCTGGCGATTCAGGACGCTACATTCGCGGAAGCATCCGAACGCCTCCTCGACGACCTCGCCCTGCCGCCGCACGCCCGCGTCGTGGAACTGGGCTGCGGCCCAGGCGGCTTCAGCGCCCGCGTGCTGCGCCGCATCCCTGAAGGCAAGCTCGTCGGCGTCGATTCCAGCGAGGGGCTGCTGGCCCAGGCTCGCTCCTCCCTCGCGGGCCGGCGGTTCGAGACCGTCCTGGCCGACGCGGCGGACCTGGGGCCGTGGCTGGACGGGGCCGACGCCGTCGTCGCCCGGGCGGTGCTGCACCACCTGCCGATGGCCGAGTTCTTCCTCGGCCGGCTCCGCGCCCGCCTGCGCCCGGCGTCCCCCTCGGCTTCATCGAGCCGGACTTCCGCTCGCCGCTGGCCCGGATCGCCTACCTGGAGGCGACGGGCCGGCCGGAACTGGCGCCGCTGCGCTGCTGGGCCACGGCCATCAACCAGCTGTACGCCGCCCGCCGCATCTCCCCCGCCGTCGGCGCAACGCTGGCGGCGGCGCTGGAGGCGGCGGGCTGCCGCCGGGTGCGCTCCGCCTGGTCGGAGTGCCGCTCCGACGCGCTGATGGTCGCGAATATGGTCCAGTTCTACGCCGAGGTGCAGGGCCCGCTGGATGAGCTGGGCGTGATGGGGGCCGAGGAGAACGCGCGGCAGCGGGCGCTGCTGGAGGCGCTGCCGGCGGAGTCGTTGCCGCCGGCCTGGGGCATGTTCCGCGTCGCAGCCGAGGCGTGAGTTGATCGTCTGCCCGATGACGTAGGCGTTCGTCGCCAGTATCAGCGCCACGTCCGCGACTTCCTCGGCGGCGCCGAAGCGGCCGACGGGGATCAGGTCCGGCCGGCCCGCGGGTTGGGCGTGCCCCTCTCCGTCTCGATTGCAGCTAGGGTTGCGGCGGCTTGAGAAATCCCTGATCCCGCATCCAGTCGGCGCAAGACTGCGTCCAGGTCGAGCAGGGACGGCCGCTGGCCCGGACGCCGAAGTCGTGGGCGGCCCCCGCGTAGACGTGCAACTCCGCCGGGACGCCGGCTTGCTTCAGGGCGAGGTACAGGACCACGCTGTGTTCCGGGTCGCTGATGAGGTCGGCCCCGCCGTGGGCCAGAAAGACCGGCGGCGTCCCCTTGGGGACGTGCAGGCCCGGCGCGAGCTCATCCTTGTCCTTGGCCTTGAGGTAGCCCGAATAGACCGCGATGGCGAAATCCGGGCCGGCAGCTGACTTCGTCGATGTCGTCGATCGGCTCGTAGGTCCGCTTCTCGAAGCTCGTCGCCGTCGCGATGGCCAGATGGCCGCCCGCCGAGAAGCCGACCATGCCGATGCGCTCGGGGTCGATGCCCCACTCCTTGGCCTTGCTCCGGACCAGGCTGACGGCCCGCTGGGCGTCCTGGAGCGGGCGTCGGGCCGGCTCCCCTTTCGGCTCGTCGGGGCGGCGCGGCACCCGGTACTTGAGGATGATGCCGGTCACGCCTATCGAATTCAGCCAGGCGGCGACCTCCTCGCCTTCCAGCTCCCAGTACAGGTTCCAGTAGCCGCCCCCGGGACAGATCACCATCGCGGTCCCGGTGTCCTTGTCCTTCGCCGGCCGATAGACGGTGATCGTCGGTCTGGATGACGTTGGTCACCATCCGGGTCGGCTCCGTGACCTCGACCTGCTTGCGGTCCAGCTTCGGCGACATGAGGACCTTTTCCGCGCCCATGTCGCCGGTCTCGTCCGGAACCTTGTCCGGCCAAAGCTCCACGACCATCGGCTTGTCGTCGCCGCGCGCCGGTTTGTCGTCCCCACCCACCGGCCAGGCGACACACAACCCCAGGACCAGGGGGACCGTCCATACGAATCGCATCGTGGCTGCTCCTTTGCTCGGAGAGAATCGTCCAGCCCAGTTACGCGCCGAACAGCGTCGGCTTGACCTACCCGCCGCCGGCTCGTTGGCGGGGTAGGCGGCGAAACGGTCGGAGCGGCCAATCACGCGGCCGCCCGGAGCGCCGCCGCCGGCGACCAAGAGCGAATAGCATTGCGACCAGTGGTCGCGGCCGGCGGTGGTCGGCCGGCCTTCGGCGTTAATCCGCGAGAAGTTGGCGCAGCATCCACCGCGCCGCCGACTCCTTCGCGGGCCGCTCCGCATTCAGCTGAAGGCGCGACTCGGCCTTCCGATCCCGGTACGCGGCCCGCGTGGTCTCATACGTTTTCTCCAGCACGTCGGCCGAAACCTGCCGGTCGAGGCCGTCGATCATGTGTTCCATCCGCAACGGCCGCGGCGCCACGGCGGCGGCCGCGGCGCACAGGTCGCCCTGCGTCAGGGCGCCGGGAACGATCGCGTCGTGCGGCAGGTAGCCAAACGGACTCTGGAGATAGCTCTTGTATCCCGCAAGTCCGCCGCGGACGTACGCCGCACGCACGTCGTCCTCGTACAGGGCGCCGAACAACGCCAGCAGGCCGCCCAGCGGCTCGCCGATGTGAGGAAACGGGTCGGCGTCGAGCGGCACGGCCAGGTCGGCGTCCGCCGCGTTCGGCGCCGCGAACGAATCGCCCCACAGGACCGTGCGGCCGGCGTCGAGGTCGCCGCGGCCGCGCAGATCGCGCAGCACCGACCGCACGTCCCGCAGCCGTGAGCCGACGAGCGTCTGACCGAGAACCCACTCCTCCGCCGACAGGTCGGTGCTCGCCCCGCCGCGGCCGCGGGAATCGTCCGCCGGCCGCGTCTCGCCGGTCCCCCGCACATCGACCAGGCACACCGCCGCGCCGCCTTCGAGGAGTTCCGCGATCTCCTCCGACCGCTGTTTCAGAAAAGCCGCCTTGCCGCCCTGCGCAAGCCCCATCACCACCGGCGGCCGGACGTCGCCCCGGCGCGGCGGGACCAGCAGCACCAGCGGCACGACGACGCCCTGCTCCACTTCCAGCGCAATGCGCTCCACCGTCACGCCGTTCGCCGCTTCCTTCCGCCGTTCCACGACTTTCGGATCTCCCTTGGGTTCGATATCGCCCAGGAGCATCGCCCACCCCTTGCGCAGCTCCCTGCGCCGCGCTTCCGGGTCCAAGCCGGCCAGCCGCTTGCGGGTCTCGGCGGCTCGGTCCTCGCCCACCTCCGCCGCGAGCTCGTGCAGCGGCTTGGGGGCCAAATCCTTCGCCGCCTCCGGCGTCAGGCACAAAAGGTCGGCCGCCGGCCGTCGTTTGCTGTACTCCTCCGGGATTGGCATATCGAACCAGCGCTTCAGCGTCGGGTACAACCTGCTCCGGTGCCACGGGCCGATATTGTTGGCCTCGGTCTTGTCCGGCTCCGAGCCTCGGAGCGAACCCTTGCCGGACGCGACCGCCAGGCAATCCGTCGCGTCGTACCACCCGTACACTTTTTGGAGCCGAGGCCAGGCGGGATCGTGTAGCTGGTCCCAGGCGAACTCGTGGCCGTAGATCAGGCGCCGCGGCGCCGCGGCCGCGACGATCAGCCACTGGGCGAATCCGTCGCGCGCCCGAGGCGCAAGCAGCGCGTCGATTCCCACTCGGCGACGCCGAACCAGTAGAAGTCGCGTTCGGCGTCGGCGGGGGCCGAGAAATCGGGCTGCGGGCCGCCGAAGTTGAACGGGGCGACGGCTGCGATGCGCGAGTCGAGGGCGGCCGTCACCGCGGCCGCGTCGCCGCCGCCCGCGACGGAACCCAAAAGGACCACACGTTCCTTGTCTGCACCAGGCTGGGCAAGCAGCACGTCCACGCAGCGCATCGAGATCCCACGCGATCCACCCCATCAGGCTCTCGCCGACGACCTGAAGCTGAAGCCCCTCGTTGTAGCGAAAGTAGTAGTCCTGCCGGCCGACCTTAAAGGGATGGGGATAGTCTTTGCGCTCTGAAAGGGGTGCTGGCGCCGCTCGCCGTGGCCCAGGGCGTCGGGAATCAACACCAGGCAACCCTGCCGCGCCCAGGTCATGCCCATGTCCTGCAATTCACCCTGGGTCTTGGGGTTGTGATGACTTGGTGCAATGAGGATGGCGGGCATCGACTTGGGCGGGTCGGCGGGGACGTACAGGTTGGCCGTGACGACGAGGCCCGGCCGGCTCTCAAATACGAGGTCCTGCACGCGATAGCCGTCGCCGTCCAGGGTGCGCGTCACGCGCACTTTCAGATCCTTGGGGGCCGGCGGGAATCGGCCGAGCGACTCGCGGAAGGCCTGAATGCGCGGGTCGCGGTACTTCTCCCAGTCCGCCCGGCTCCGGACCTCGGCCCATGCCTGGTTCTCGCGCAGGTTCGCGGCCTGCATCCGGGCCTTCACGTCCTCCGCCAGCATCCGCGTCAGCTCCTTCGCCCGCTCACCGTCGGCGGGATAGACGCGCACATCCAGTCCGCGCAGCTGAGCTGCCAGCTTGCCGTCCGGCTCCGGCGCCGCCGCGGTTGGAGTGCGCACCGCCAGGATGAGCAGCGCCCCGCCCGCCGTCAACACTATGAAGGAGCATAGAGGTCTCATGAACAACCCTCCCTGCCTGCCGGATCCTAGGCGCCCGCGCCACTCATTCTATGGACGCCGGGATCTTGAGGTGTCCCTCGCGATTTTGGAGGCGTTCGCGTTCCCAGGCTCCGCCTGGGAACGCGCTACGGGCGAGGCTCCGCCTCGCGTCCGGTCCTCTCGGCAGGCAGAGCCTGCCGAGCCGTGCGTTCCCAGGCGGAGCCTGGGAACGAGAGGGGGGACACCCGCCGACAGGAAAGACCTATGCACCGACGACGATCTCTGCCAGGATGGCTTTTTCAGCAGCAGGGACAGATTGATATTTGGAAAAGGATTGCCCACCACGATCGAAGGTGGTACTCATTGCCGCTGGAGGTCCGGCACTGACGCCGGAAGCCTTCTGTTTCAGCACGAACTTGTCCAATTTCCCCGAGTTCACAACATGAAGACTCTCTTCGTCTTCCCCCTGGTCGCCGTCAGCAGTTCGCTGTGCCTCGGGGCGGAGCTGCCGCGCAGCAGCCCGGAGGCGCAGGGCGTCTCCTCGTCGGCCGTCCTGTCGTTCGTCGAGGCGGCCGACAAGAACATCGACTCGATGAACAGCTTCATGCTGCTGCGCCACGGCCACGTGGTGGCCGAGGGCTGGTGGGCGCCGTACGACGCCGAGGCGCCGCACTCCCTGTATTCGCTGAGCAAGAGCTTCACCTCCACGGCCGTGGGGCTGGCCGTCGCCGAGGGCAAACTCAGCCTGGACGACCAGGTGCTGAAGTTCTTTCCCCAGGACGCCCCGGCCGAGCCGAGCAACAACCTCAAGGCCATGCGCGTCAGCGATCTGCTCCGCATGTCCACGGGCCAGCAGGCCGAGCCGGCGCGCACGGCGGACCAGCCCTGGACCAAGACCTTCCTCGCGCAGCCCGTCCCCTTCAAGCCCGGGCACCCATTTCCTGTACAACACGTCGGCCGACCTACATGCTCTCGGCCATCGTCCAGAAGGCGACGGGCGTGACCGTCCTCGACTATCTCAAGCCCCGGCTCTTCGAGCCTCTGGGCATCGAGCACCCGACCTGGGAGACCAGTCCGCAGGGCATTTCGGCCGGCGGTTACGGCTTGAGCATCCGCACCGAAGACATCGCGCGCTTCGGCCAGCTCTACTTGCAGAAGGGCAAATGGCAGGGCAAGCAGATCGTGCCCGAGTCGTGGGTTGAGGCGGCGACCAGTCGCCAGACCTCCAACGGCAGCAACCCGGAAAGCGACTGGGACCAGGGCTACGGCTACCAGTTCTGGCGCTGCCGCCACGATGCCTATCGAGGCGACGGGGCGTTCGGGCAGTACTGCATCGTGTTGCCCGAGCAGGATGCGGTGATCGTCATCACCAGCGGCGTGAAGGACATGCAGGCCGTTCTGAACCTGGTTTGGGACAAGCTCCTGCCGGCCATGCAGTCGGCGTCGCCGCTGGCCGCCGATGAGGAGGCCGCGAAGAAACTCGAACACACGCTGAAGGGCTTGTCGCTGCACCCCGCGGAAGGCGCCGGCGCGCCCGCGAAGGCGTCAGGCAAGACCTTCGTGTTCCCGGCCAACGAACGCAAGCTGGAAGCGATCACGCTCGAAAGCGACGGAAAGGCCGGCGACTTGACGCTCGTCGCGCGCTTCGACGGCAAGGAGCGGCGGATCCCCTGCGGCCGCGGCAAATGGCAGAAGGGGCGAGCCGCATGGGGTCCGTTGACGGAGCAACCGGCGGCGGCCAGCGGCGCCTGGACCGAGGACGACACGTTCACTGCCAAGCTCTGCTTCTACGAAACGCCGTTCATCATCACGATCCAGTTGAGGTATACCGGGGACGAGTTGCGGTACACTGCCGAGGCGAACGTCGGCTTTGGATCGACCAAAGAACCCCCCCTGGTGGGGAAGGCCAGGTGACCGCGCTGGTCCGTACTCACGTCGATGGAACACGCGGGGCAAATCCGAGCTGCTCATGCGACTCGCGGGGAAAACAACGCCGGGTTTTCCATGAAATCGCCGCCGAGGGCGCTATACAATAGGGCGCGGTTCGCAACGATCAGCGGTTGATCGGCAACCCCGCCCACGGCGGGGAACACATCATCGAGCTGTACTGAGCCGGCGTGCGCCTGGCCTTGTGAGGTTGCCACGATGATGGACGAGCCGACCAGAACGTCATCCTCGGAACCCGGGCCGTCCAAGCCCGCCGTGCAAGGGGAAACGCTCGCCGCGGCCCCTCTGGCGCCCGCCGATACCGGCGACGGCGCGCACGCCCCCGTCGCCCCCGGCGCCGTACCGCCGGAGCTGGTGGACCACCCGCGCTACCGCGTCGTGGCGCTGATCGGCCAGGGCGGCATGGGCGCCGTCTACAAGGCCGAGCACCGCCTCATGGAGCGCACGGTCGCCCTCAAGGTCATCACTCCGGCGCTGATCGGCGACCCGACCGCCGTGCAGCGTTTCCGCCAAGAGGTCAAGGCCGCCGCCCGCCTGCACCACCCCAACATCGTCACGTCCTACGACGCCGACCAGGCCGGTTCGCTGCACTTCCTCGTCATGGAATACGTCGAGGGCCGGAGCCTCGCGGAGTACACCCAGGAGAAGGGGCCGCTGCCCATCCCCGAGGCGTGCGAGTACGCGCGGCAGACGGCGCTGGGCTTGCAGCACGCCCACGAACACGGCCTGGTGCATCGGGACGTGAAGCCGCACAACCTCATGCGCACGCCGCAGGGAGAAATCAAGATCCTCGACTTCGGCCTGGCCCGGCTGGGCCTGACGGTGGACCCGCGCCCGGAACCGCCCGCGACGGCCGGGGCGTCGGCGACGGAATCGCTGACGGCGGCGGGTGCGGTCATGGGCACGGCCGATTACATGGCGCCGGAACAGGCCTCCGACTCGCACCAGGCCGACATTCGCGCGGACATTTACAGTCTGGGTTGTACGCTGTACCTTCTGCTGACGGGGAGCGTGCCCTTTCCGGGCGGCTCGCTGCTTGACAAGGTAAACCGGCACGCGGCCGAGCCGCCGCCGGACCCGGCGCGGCTGCGGCGGGACGCGCCGGCCGGCCTGGCGGCGGTGGTCCGCAAGATGACTGCCAAGAATCCCGCGGATCGTTATCAGGCGCCGGGCGAGGTCGCGCACGCCCTGGCACCCTTCGCCGTTCCGGCCCACACGCGCCGGCCGCGCCGGCTGGCCGCCCTGGCCCTGCTGTTGCTCGGCCTGCTGGCTGTTGGCGGCGTCGCGGCGTTCCTCGCTGTGCGCCAGGCGTGGACGCACGCTCCGAACCCGCCGCCCCCGGTTTCCAATAAGCCGCCGCCCGTCTCGCCGGGCGGTCCCTCGCCGGCCGACGTTCTGAATCACGACGCCCTCGCGCCGGAGGCGCTGGCGCTGGCCGGCGGCGGCGACCCGGCTCGGGCGCCGGCCGATCTGGTCGCGGTCCTCGGCGATGCCCGCTTCCGCTACTACGGAGTTCCCTCTTTCCCCGCCTCCAGCCCCGACGGCAAGACGTTGGCCGTGCCCAGCGGCAACGACATCCTTCTATTTGACGCGGCTACGGGGCAATATCAGCGCTCCCTGCTCGGCCACACGCAGCGCGTGTACCGTGTCGCCTTCAGCCCGGATGGCAAGACGCTGGCCTCGGTCGGCTACGACGGCAAGGTGAAGGTGTGGGATCCCGCGACCGGGCGGGAGAAGCGCAGCCTGACCGCCCCCCTGACAGGGGACGCGGGACTGACCTTCGTCCCCAACGCCTCCGGAGACCGGATTGCCGCCAGCGGCGACGATGGCAGGGTATGGGCCTGGGATCTGACGAACGACAACCAGGTCAAGACATTCTCGGCGGGCGTGCCGGGCACGCTCGGCTCTCTCGCGGCGAACTCCCAGGGCGCCCTCCTCGCGGCGGGATCGGAGACCGGCGTCGTGTACGTGTGGGATTTCGCCAGCGGCCAGCTGCTGAAGTCCCTGGTCGTGCCCCGCGGCGCTCCCGGGGCGGTACACATCGTGGTCGCCTTCAGCCCGAACGGCGAACTCTTGGCGGCCGGCGACGATACCAACGTGAAAGTGTGGAGGGCCGCCGACTTCACGGAAGTGTGGTCCGCGAAGACGCCGGGCGCGGGCCTCACGGCGTTCGCGCCCGACGGCAAGACGCTGCTGACGGCCCCGCACTACGTCGCCGGCGCCGCCCCCGTCGTCCGCCGCTGGCGCGCGGCGGACGGCAAGGAGCTGGACGCGCCGGTGGTAGGCTCCAGCGGCGGCTGGATCAACTGGGCCCTGCGCCGGACGGCGAAGAAGTGGCCGAGGCCAGCGGCGACAGCCGATTAGTGACCTTATACGACCTCTCAACGGGTCAATCGCGCGTTCCCCGAACGGGGCCACACGGCGGACGTGCGCTCCCTCGCCTTCAGCTCGGACGGCAAGACGCTGGCCTCCGGCGCCGACGACGGCCTCATCAAGATCTGGGCCCTGGCCTCCGGCAAGGAACTCCGCAGCCTGACCGGGCACGATGGGGCGGTGCGCTGCGTGACGTTTTCTCCGGACGGTGCGCTCCTGGCCTCCGGCGGCGCCGATGGGACCGTCCGCCTGTGGGCCCCGGTCGGCGGCCCAGCGCTCCATGTCTGCAAAAGGTACAGCGGATGTGCGGAGTCCGTCGCATTCCATCCTTCCGGCCGAACCCTGGCCTCGTGCAACTTCGGCGGCACGGTCCACTTCTGGGATGCCGCGTCCGGCGAAGCCGTGGGCGCGCCGCTGAACTTGGACAACGTCCTCCAGGGCGTCGCCTACCGCCCGGACGGCGGCGCCCTCGCGTCCGTGGGCAGCGACCGCATCTTCACCGTCGCCCTTTGGAATGTGGATACTCACGCCCGGATTGCGGTCGATTCCGACCCCGCTATCCTTGACAAAGCAACCTTCTTGCCGAACGGGGGGCCGCTCGCTACGGTCGGCAGCGACGGCAAGCTTCGGCTGCGCGACTCGATCACAGCCACGATTCTGCGGACGCTCCCCGGGACGGCGGCGTACGCGCTGGGAAAGCTCGCCGTGCGGCCCGACGGCGGCATGATCGCGGCGACCAGTATGGACGGCTGCCTGCGCCTGTGGGCCCTTGGAGCCGACCCGCCGCGCCGCAAGGCCGTCCCGCTGGGGCCGATGGGCTACTGGCTGGACGCCGTCGCCTTCAGCCCGGACGGCCGCTATCTCGCCGTCGGTCGTCCCGACGGCCTGATCTACCTGTTCCGCCTGGCGCCGGTCGGCCGACTCCCCGTGCTGCCCGACCACGAAGGCTCCTTCCGGGAGGAGCGCGTCCTGGCCGGCCACGGCGACGATTGGGTCCCCAACGTCGCCTTCGAGGAGGACGGGCGCCACGTCCTCACCGCGGACCACGCCGGCAAGGTGCGCCGCTGGGACGCGGACGCCGACGCGGCGCCGGAGGTCTTCGACGGTTGCCCGAACACCGAATGGTCCGTCGCGTTTGCACCGGGCGGCCGCCTGTTCGCCGGCTGCCGCGACGGCAAGGTTCGCCTGTGGGACTTCAGGGCCGGCAAGGAAGTTTACGAATTCGAGGGCCACGCGGGGAGCGTCAGCGCCGTGGCCCTATCGACGGACGGCAAGATCGTCCTGTCCGGCGGCGAGGACGGGACGGCACGGCTGTGGCGGGCCTCCGGCGGCAAGGCGCTGAAGGTGTTGGAGGGACAGACCCCGGTACGATCCGTCGCCCTGTCGGCGGACGGCGGCGTCGCTTTGACCGGCGGTGTGGACAAAATGGTTCGCCTCTGGGACACGGCCGCCGGAAAGGCGCGGCGCATCTTCCCCGGGTATCAAGGGGAGATGCAGGAGGGTCTGTGCCTGTCGGCCGACGGAAAGCGGGCGGCCTGGGGCGGCGACGACGGCCTGGTCCACGTCTGGGACCTCGACCGCGACGTGGAACGGCTTCGCCTGTCGTTCAATGACGGCTCCGTACGCGGCATCGCCTTCACGCCAGACGGCAAACGGCTCCTCGCAAGCGGCTTCCACGGACTGCTTGTGCTGTGGGACGTGGATACGGGCGCCGTCCTGGACCGAACGCGGGGGCCGGATGCGCTCTCCCTGGCAATTGCACCGGACGGCCGCCGCGCCGTCACGGGCTATTCCGACAAGACCGCTCGGGTTTGGAGGCTGCCCGAGCGGTGACGCCGTCGCCGAGGAGGATTCGCACTCGATGGGGCTGCACTTCGCGGAGCCTTCTTCTAAAAAACCCCTTCGGCGAGTACGTCGAAGGGGTTTCTCATTTCGTAGACCAGACTTACGCCTTCCATGCCTCCCGGTCCCGCGGGGCCGTCCGCAGCCCTCCGCAAGCGCCGCTGCCTCATCCCGGCCAGCGGTTTTTTCGAGTGGAGGCGGGAGGGTAAGGCGAAGCAACCCTTCGCCTTCCGCCTCGCCGACGACAAGCCCTTTGCGTTCGTCGGGATATGGGAGGCGTGGCGGCCCGAATCCGGCCCGCCGCTCTTGACCTGCGCCATCCTGACCACGACGGCAAACGAACGGGTGCGGCCGGTGCATAACCGGATGCCGATCATCCTCGACCCGCGGCACTATGACTCGTGGATCGACCGCAACGTCCAGGAGCCGGCGGAACTGGCGGATGCATTGGCCTGCCGCATGTCCGCGCAAACGTCGCGCAAGCATCGCGCCCCGGCGCGTCTCTTGACCGGAGGCCGACGTGCGGCCCCCTTCTCTTCCACCCTTGACGGAACCAACCATGCGAACCTTTCTCACGTCCACCATGGCCGCCGGCGCCCTGGCCCTCATGCTGTCCCTGTCGCCCTCGGCGCAGGCGCATGAGCGGCCCTGCCATGAGCCGCGTCATGCCGAACCGTGCCGCTTCGCGCCCTGCCCCCCGCCCGCGTGTCGCCCCCTGCGGCCCGGCATCGACGTGATCGACACGCCGGTCTGCCGCGTCACGTCCTGCTCTCCGCCGCCGTGTTACACGCCGCCCTGCCGTCGTGAGCCGCGTCATTACGAGCGGCGCCGGTAGCGCTGATCTCAGGGATGACCCTGGAACCGGCTCGTCCGTGCAGCTGGCGGGAACTATGCTGAATGCCAGCTGCCGTCGTCTTCACGTCCCGACCCTTACCGCGTCCGCCAGCCGGTACTCCACAAATGCCGCGACCTTCACCAGCCCGACGGCGAGCCGCGGATGATGAATCACTTCCAGGACGCCACGCCGAGCGAACGACGCAACCCTTTTCCAGGACTAGGCTAACTTCCCTTCAGTGGATTGAACACCAGCCCGCTGAGCAGCTTGGGATAGAAATACGTCGATTTGGGTGGCATTTTCTCCAGATTGCCGGCGATCTGCTCGACGTGGCGCATCGTGGCCGGCGGCACGAGCGCGACCAGTCGCCCCTCGCGCGTCGCCGCCGCGTCCGCCGCCTCGCGCAGCAGGTGGACGTAGCGGCACTCCGCCTTGCCGCCAAGCTCCTCCGGCAGCAGGCGGTCCAGCACCAGCACGTGCAGCACCGCCACCGCCAGGCCGCGCCAGGCCGGGCTGTGGTCGGGCGCCAGACGGGCCATCTCCTCCGGCGCCCGCAACCGCGCCGTCTGCCAGACGCCGTCGTCGGTGGTGCAAAAACCGAGCAGATCCTGGCCGCCGTCCGCCTCGATCCGCTCCCAGGCGTCCCGCGCCCCCTTCTCCCCAACGCCGACTTTTTCCACCTGAAAATGCTTCCCCAGGATCGACGCCAGCTGATCGGCGTCCAGCGCCGGGAAGCCGGAAATGATCCGGTGCGTCGGCAGGATCAGCAGGCCGGGGTCGCTCATGCCGACGAGCATCATGAGGATGGACTCGGCCGCCGGGTCCGTGTCGCCGACTGCCCGCCGCTCTTGGAGGTAGCGCAGGCCTGTCTCGTAGCGGTGATGGCCGTCGGCGATGAAGACCGGCTTGGGGCCCAGCGCCCCGGCGACGGCGCTGATCGCCTGCTGATCGAAAACCGGCCAGAGTTTGCTGACGACGCCGAGGTGGTCGGTCGCTTGCAGCGGCAGCGCCCGGCCGACCGCCTCTTCCAGCCGTTTGACGACGGCATCGTCGGGGTCGGGATAGAGGCCGAAGACGGGGCTGAGATTCATCTCGGTGGCGTGGAAGAGGCGCAGTCGGTCGGCCTTGGGGCCGGACAGGGTTTCCTCGTGCGGGTAGATGCGGCCGGCGTCGAAGGGCTCCAGGCGGACGCGCGCCAGGAAGCCGCGCCGGGTGTGGCGTCGGCCCTCGACCTCATATTCCTGGGAGTAGACGTAGAGCGATTGGGCGGAATCGCGGGCGAGGACGTCGTCGGCGATCCAGTCGCGGAGGAAGCCGGCGGCGCGGCTGTAGCGGTTGCGGCGGTCGTCGTCGCCCGGTTCTTCCTTGTTGAGGATGAGTCGGATGACGTTGTGGGGGCTGCGTTCGTAGAGGGCTTGCTGTAAGACAGGATCGATGACGTCATAGGGCGGGGCGACCACGTCGCTGAGGGCGCCGACGCGGCCCAGGTCGTAGCGGTAGGCCCGGAAGGCCCGGATCTCGGCCATGAACTCGTCCTTTCCGACTCGGCGGGGCGTCTTTACGGTCGTGGGCGGGGTGGTTATCTTAGAGCAGGCGATGGCTTGTGGCGAGTCGCGTCGCTTCAGCGCCCGGAAGAGGAGATTTGGTGGACCGCGCACGACTCCGATCCCTGCTGGCCGAACGCCTCGCCGCCGTCGAGGAGCAGTTGCGCGCCGCCTGCCGCCGGGCCGGTCGGGCGCGCGGCGACGTGACGTTGGTGGCCGTCACCAAGACGGCATCCGTCGAGGCGGCGGCTGAAGTGATCGAGTTGGGCGTGCGCGACCTGGGCGAGAGCCGGCCGCAGGAACTGTGGCGCAAGGCCGCCGCCCTGCCGGCTTCGGCGCGGTGGCACCTGATCGGCCATCTGCAAAGGAACAAAATCGAGCGGACGCTGCCGCTGGTCCATCGCATCCATTCCGTGGACAGCCTGCGCCTGCTGACGGCGCTGGAGGAAGAGGCGGAGCGCGGGGGGAGGCCCGTCGAGGCGCTGCTGGAAGTGAACGCCAGCCGGGAGGCCGGCAAGCACGGCTTCGCGCCGGAGGAAGTCGTGGGACTGGCGCCGGCGCTGCGGGGTCTGAAGCGCGTGCGCGTGACGGGCCTGATGACGATGGCGACTTACGAGGAGGATCCGGAGCGCTGTCGGCCGACGTTCGCCGCCCTGCGCGCGCTGCGCGATCGGCTGCGGGGCGCCGTCGGGGAGGCGCATCCGCTGGTGGACCTGTCGATGGGCATGACCAACGATTTCGAGGTCGCCGTCGAAGAGGGGGCGACGCTGGTGCGCCTTGGGACGGCGCTGTTCGAGGGGCTGGAAGGAGGTGCAACGTGAGTCGAACGATAACCGTTTCGGACGAATTGTACGTGCGCCTGGAAGAGGCGGCGCACAAGCGCGGCTTGGACGGCGTGGTTCCGCTGCTGGAGCAGTTGGAAGACATGCAGCGGCTGGCCGACGAGGCGCTGAAGCGGCGACGGGAGACGGTCGAATGGATCGACGACCTGCGGGCGCGGATGTTCGAGAAATACGGCGAGATGCCCGACAGCGTCGGTCTGCTTCGTGAAGATCGGGAGCGGTGATGGCCAAAGTCGTCATCGACACCTGGAGCCGTCAATGGATTTCCAGAGTCTGCTTGGGACCGTCCAGCACGATCCGGTAATGATTCAGCACGTCTCTTCCGAGCAGAATATACGGCTCTCCGTCGCTGGCCGCCGTCTTGACGAACACCGCCTGCAAGGAACGCAAAGCCACCTCGACGGCATAGGTTGGACATTCCACGAGGCGGCCGCCGAGGCCGATCAGCGGGATGCGCCCCATTTGAGCGAGGCCCAATTCCTCAACGAGCTTGCTGGGCAAGATGGTCCGATCCGCAGCCGTATCGACCTGGGCGGCCACGTTTTCGGCTCCGCGCCCGTCTGTGGACAACGCAACGTGACATGAACGAACGGCGCCGGGATCGCAAGAGGAGTGTAGGTGTAACGGATCATATAGGGCGCTCGGGTGAAATAACGCGAAAGCTGGGGACTCGCTCCGGCGGACGTCGTAGTTCCGTTACCAGGTCGATATGGATCGGCACATACCCGAATTTCGCCCAGACCCGAGAGGCCAAGGCGAGTTCGTCGTCACCGCTGTCCACGACCCGCCCCTCGTGGACGGCCACGTACTTGCCGCGGCTGGTCCGGAGCAAGTCCGGCAGCAGCTGAAGGAAGGCACGGTATTCCCGCTCCCACTTGTTTTGCGGCGGAATCGGCAGTTCCAGGACAGGGGCGGGGAAAGTGATTGGCTCACTCATGGGTGGCCTCGCTCATTGAGTTCGGTTCGTCCGGTTGCATTCTAACCGCCGGGCCTGTGGCGAACAACCGGATCAAATTCCGCGCACCGCCCGGACGTAGGCCTCGAAGTTGGCGACCGGCGTCTCCCGATCGACGCCGTGACTGAGGTTGACGATGTGCCGCCGGCCGCCGCCGGCCGCCACGCACGCCGTCGTCGCCGCCGCCACCTGCTCCGGCGTCCCCGTTCGCAGCAATTCCTCGTCCACGTTGCCCTGGAAGACCAGATCCGGATAGTCGCGCCGCGCCGCCGCCAGATCGTGGCGCACGCCGAGGCTGACGACGTCCGCCCCTGATTTGCGTCATCCATTCCAGATACGGACACTCCTTGACGAACAGAATGCGCGGCCCCCCCGTCGCCGCCGCGAAGACGGCCTGATGCCGCGGCTGCGCCCAGCGGCGGTACTCGTCCGCGTCGAGCATCCCGGCCCAGGAGTCGAACAGCTGGTAGGCGTCGGCGCCCTCGCGGATCAGCGTGCGGAGGAAGCCGACGGTGGCCGTCGTGAGGCGGTCGAGCAGCGCCTCCCAGACGCACGGCTGCTCAGCGGCGAAGCGGTACGTGGCGGCAAGGTCCTTGCCGGTGTTGATGCAGTAGGTCGCCGTGGTGAACGGCGCCCCGGCGAAGACCAGCACCGGCAGTTCGCCGTCGAGGTCGGATTTCACCAGGCGCAGCAGATCGCGAATGTGGCGATAGCGCTCCGGGTCCGGCTCGGCGTCGAGGCGTTCCACGTCGGCGAGGGTGCGGACGGGGTGGTCGGGGACGGGGCCGACGGCCGGCCGGAGGACGAACGGCTGGCCCATGGCGACCGGCAGCGAGGTGATGTCGTAGAAGAGGATGATGGCATCCACGCCGAAGCGGCGCGGCAGCAGCGACGCGCGGGCGGCCAGCTCGACGTTCTCGGAGAACTCGTAGAAGGACAGGCCGGCGCGGAGCCGGTTGAACTCGGGGTCCCAGCGGCCGGCCTGGCGCATGGCCCAGACGGGCGGCCGTTCGACGGCCTCGCCGCGGGCGGCGCAACAGCAGGTGGTCGGGGCGGCGGGGTTCCGGCGGCATCGTCTCATCGCTCCCCTGGCGGGCGACAGCCGACATTCTACCGGAAATGACGGCGGATCGGATGGACTGGAACGGCGTTGGGCGGTTGGCGTATGATGCACTGGAAGGATCCAGTAGACGAAGCATCGACCAGGAGACTACATGGCGACAGTCATCCAGGAAGCAGGGTTCGGCGAAGGTGCATCGCCTAGCGTACCGGCGTGGGTGGTGGACCTGGATTCCTTTTGCCGCTGGGTGGAATCCGACGACGTTCCCGAAAAGGCGCGGATCTGGTACCTCAAGGGCGAGGTGTGGATCGATATGAGCAAGGAAGAGGTCAACACCCACGTCCTCCTCAGGACGCGGTTCATTATTGTGCTCGGCAGCCTGGTGGACGCCGGCCGGCTGGGCCGCCTTTACGCCGACGGCCTGTTTCTCAAGAACAGCGCAGCCGACATCGCCGGCAACCCGGACGCTACGTTCGTCTCGACCGCCTCTCTGCAAGCGAAGCGGGTCCGTCCCATTCGAGGCAAGAAGGGCGGCATCGTAGGATTGGAAGGGTCCGCGGACATGGTCCTTGAGGTGGTAAGCCCCAGTTCCGTTCGCAAGGACACGGTGGTGTTGAAGCAAGCCTACTGGCAAGCCGGCGTCCGCGAATACTGGCTGGTGGACGCCCGCCGCGAACCGCTGACGTTCGACATTTTCCGTCGCACCGCCAAAGGCTACACCGCGACTCGGAAACAAGACGGATGGCTCAAGTCGGCCGTGTTCGGCAACTCCTTTCGCCTCACCCAGCAGGTTGATCCTGTACTCGATGACGCCGTTTTCATCCTGGAGGTGCGTTAACCCCCTTCGTCCCAATGTAGAGGGTAGCGATCCCAAACGTCAGTGGATGCCACTTCACCTCCGTCAACCCGTGGCCGCGCAGCTTCACGGCCAGCGCTTCGCCGTCGGGGAACTCCATCACGCTGGCCGGCAGATAGGTGTAGGCGTTGTCGCGGCTGCGCGACACCAGCTGGCCGACCATCGGTAGAATCCGCCGGAAGTAGAAGCGGTACAGCGGGCCGAACAGCCAGTGCCGCGGCCGCGAGAACTCCAGGATCGCCACCCGCCCGCCCGGCCGCGTCACGCGCACCATCTCCGCCATGCCGCGATCCGGATCGGTGACGTTCCGCAGCCCGAACGCTGCCGTCACCAGCTGGAACAGGTCGTCGGGGAAGGGCAACTGCTGCGTGTCGGCCTCCAGGAAGCGAATGCGGTCGCCGGCGCGGCGACGGCGGGCCTTGTCGCGGGCCGGCAGCAGCATCGGCATGCAGAAGTCGGCGCCGATGATCGGCACGCGGCCGCGCGCCGCCTTGTCGTAGGCCAGGGCCAGGTCGCCGGTGCCGGTGCATACGTCCAGAATGGGATCGTCGCCGACCGGCGGCGCCAGGCGCGTGGTGCGCCAGCGCCAGTAACGGTCGATGTTCAGGCTCAGCACGTGGTTGAGCAGGTCGTAGCTCCGCGCGATGTCGGCGAACATCGACCGGATGCGCGTCTCGCGCTTGTCGAGCTGGGAAGAAGCCATCCACGTCTCCGGCAGCGGGGGCGCGTCTCCTGTTGCTATACCGGGGCGCGGCGGGAGCGTCGCCCCTTCACCGTCGAAATCCCAACCGGAGCGGCGACGGCGGCGCAACCGCCGGAAGCGGGCTTGCATTTCGACGGACGTTGGAATCATAGTAGGGCGTTCCCGTTGTTCGGAGCGTCCGTGCGAAGGGAGGGGCAGGATGCCGCAGCCGTCCGGCCGATGGATTTCGATGTCGCCGCCGCGCCGCTTCATTGGCGATCTGGTGCATTTCAGCCGCCGGGCGCCGCTGACGACGATGCAGCGGACGATGCGTTTGGCCGCCGTCGCCGAGGCGCGGCGACTCAGCCGGACGCGGCCGGGTTGGTGCGCGCTGTTCGTGAAGGCTTATTCCCTCGTGGCCGATCGCCGCCCACCGCTGCGCCGGGCCTACATCCCCTGGCCCTGGCCGCACTTCTACGAACATCCCTGGAGCATCGCCAGCGTGGCCGTCGAACGGCGCTGGGGCGACGAGGACGCCGTCTTCTTCACTCACCTCCGCAACCCGCACGAGCAGACCCTCGCCGCCCTGGAAAAACACCTTCAGCGGTGCAAGAATGATCCAATCGAGAGCATCTCGCTGTTCCGCCGCATCCTTCAGACGAGCCGTTTGCCGTGGCCGCTGCGCCGGCTGCTGTGGTGGTCCACGCTGTACCTGTCCGGCCGTCGTCGGGCGCAGTACCTGGGCACGTTCGGCGTGAGCGTGACGGGCGGACTGGGGGCGTCGAGCCTGGATTTGCTGACGCCGGTGACGACGGCGCTGAATTACGGCGTGGTGGCCGACGACGGCGCGGTGGACGTGCGGCTGACGTACGACCACCGCGTGCTAGACGGCGGCACGGCGGCGCGAGCGCTGGCGGAGGTGGAAGCGGCGATGAATGGGCCGATCCTGGCGGAGCTGGAGGGCATGGGGGCGGTTGCGGCGTGAGGCGCCTTGCGGGCAATTTTCCTTGACGGATCGCGATCAGCGTGGTGGACTATGCGGAGGGAATTCGCCGGGTGCCATGCTTTCGCGGCCATTCCCAACCTCCGTGGTTAGTCCTCGACTGTGTAGGGCCGCGAAAGCATATTTCGCCCCCGACATGCCGCATGGTCAAAACATGCTTTCGCGGCCTGGCAAGTCGTGAGGACCGAGCGAGCCACAGCAGCCGCGAAAGCATGGCACCCGGCGTAACAGCCCAAGGCCAGCGATTATGAGCCTGAAATCGTTTGGGTGGTTCATCAAGCTCCTTAACGACGGACATCAAGTGCCTCAGATGGGTCTTCATGGCTCAGCGGGCGACATACAGCGACTGTCCGCTCGGGTGCGTGCGGCGAAAGCGTTCCGGGGGGTCAATCTTGAGGGCGTGAACTCAGCGACGATCCGTGGCTACGACGCCTTCTTTCAAATTCTGCTCACTCACTCAACCCTGGAGCAATACCTCTGTGTGACCAAGCAGCAGTTTGACGAGATCGAAGCGGATCATGTGTTATTTGGGTCCGAAAAGACGATCAAGGATTTCTTCACCCTTGATCCGAAAGACCGTCTGTTTGACTTCGTTCACAAGCATTTGACGAACAAAAAACTGAAAGTTCAGTTGCCCAAATGTCGAGACGGATCATGTCACAATGTCGGCGTGATTTCCGCTTCCGTCCGGCATATCTTCATTCACGGTCATCTCTCCGCTAACGCCAATGACATTACCCCGACACGGGTGCATCGTGGTTGCATGCTCGTTTCGGACTTCCTACTGCAATACATCGACGGCGATTTCACCCATCGCCTTGACAAGTACTGGTGCGACAACAAGCCGTGAGGGCATGGCGGTCCACGGTCGCTTCGGAAAAAGGAGGACTGGCCGAGTTCGGTCGAGGAATGGGAGGCGCGGCGAAAGCTGACGTGATCCGCCGTTACACCGTCCAATCCTCCGCCAGCAATTTCGGCACGCGCCGAAAATCGCGAAGGTTTCGAGTCAGCACGGTCAGGCCGCGTGACAAGGCGATGGAGGCGATTCGCAGATCCATGACGCCGACGCGCAACCGCCGCGGTGCGAGGCCGTCGAAAGTCATCGCCGCCGAGACATCGAACGGAAGGACCGCGGCGGTTCTGTAGCTCTGGAACGCCTGACCGAGCAAGTCATAGCCGCGAACGACGTTCTGGGTGGTGCGCGCCCGGCTGATGTAATTGTGCCATCCCAGCACCTGCTCATGGAAGCTGACGAGCGAAAAGGCGAAATCCGCAGACGAATGCCGGGTCATGCGAGCCGATAGAGCGGTGTATTCCGGCCCAACGCTCCGCTGGAGGAATTGAATGTGATCCGTGTCCAGCAGGTATTTCACGGCACGGTTTCCTCTTCCTCCGGCAGGCGTTGCGACTCGCGGAACTCGCGGCCGAGTCGGCACGCTTCGTCAAAGGCCTCCAGATCCGTCACGCTCCCAACACTCTTTAACCAGTCTTCCATCGAGACAGGCGCCCCCATCCGTCGTTGCAGTTCCGCGACAGCTGCTTCCAGCGCAGCCAGCCTTTCTTCAACGGTTCTTTCTGCCATAAAGCCTCCTCTTAGTTCTTATTCGGCCATCCGAACCGGCGAGCAGGCCGTGTGCCATTCCCCCTGCGATTATACCAGGAACTCGCGCACCGTCGTCACCCGATGCTCCGTCGCCGCCGCGAACACCGCCTCGCACAGCGCGATCGTTTCGAGGTTGTCGCGACCGCCGATTTCCGGCTCCGCGCCGTCCTCGATCGCGCACAGGAGCTGGGCCATCGTGCCCGCGAAAGCGTCGGGGAACCACACCTCCGGCCAGCGCGGCTGCACCCACATTCCCGGCTGCCGCACGGTCGTGTAGTCCAGCGTGCTGGGCGTTCGCGCGGGTAGCTCGGCCAGCCGATCGTGCCGCGGGCCGCGCCCTGCGTGCCCTCGACGCGCCAGCGGATCGAGACGTCGCCGGCCGCGCCTTCCTTCGATGGGCCGGTCCACACGTCGTCCCACGCCGCGGCCCGCCGGCCGTCGTCGTACTCCAGGATGTACAGGTTGATCCCGTCGCGGTGCGGGAAGCGCGTGCGCGGGTCGGGCCGTGTGCTGGCCAGCACCCGGTCGGGTGTGCCGAACCAGTAGCGGAAGGTATCGAGGTGGTGGATGCTCATTACGAACGTGGACAGCGACGGCAGCCCTTCGCTCCACGGCATCCAGTGCGGGATCGCTCGCATGTCGATGGTCGCCAGCACCGGGTCGCCCAGCCAACGGCGATTCAGAAGGTCCTTCAACGCCCGCACCGACTGGTCGTAGCGCATGTTCTGGTTCACGGCCAGCACGACGCCGGCCGCGGCGCACGCCTCTACGCATTCACGGGCCTCGCGCACCGACAGGGCCAGCGGCTTTTGCGCCAGAATGCCTCGGATGTGGTCGTTGTGGCGGACGGCCTCGCGGATCAGGGCCGGCTGGGTGTCCGGCGGTACGGCCACGTCCAGCACCTCCACGTCCGGGTCGGCCAGCAGATCGGCATAAGCGGCGTGTATGCGCGGGATGCCATGTCGTTCGGCGGCGGCGCGGGCGCGATCCGGGTTGCGGGAGGCGACGGCGATGGGATTGAATCCGGCCTGGCGGTAGGCGACGAGGTGGCAGTCGCGCATGATGAAGCCGGCGCCGGCGCAGCCGATGCGAAAATCCTTGCGGCGCGGCAGACGCGGCAGGTATTCCAGCGGCGCGTCCATGATCGGTTCAACCGGACCCGTTCGCCGACAGCACGCGCAGCTCGCGCGGCAGCGGGAAGCTAACGTGCTCCTCGCGCACCACCCGCGTCTCCACCGTCGCCCCGTAGCGCTCGCGCAGGGTGCGGACGCACTCCTCCACGACCTCTTCCGGCGCGCTGGCGCCGGCCGTGATCAGCACCGTCTCGCGGCCGGTGAAGCTGCCCGCCGGGATCTCGTGAACGCCGTCCACCAGATAGGCCGCCTTGCCTCCGGCGCGGGCCAGCTCCGCCAGGCGCATGCTGTTCGAGCTGTTCTGGCTGCCCAGCACGATTACGACATCGGCCTCCGGCTCCAGGTCCTTGACGGCCTCCTGCCGGTTCTGCGTCGCGTAGCAGATGTCGTCACGCGACGGGCCGACGATGTCGGGGAAACGCCGCTTCAAGGCCGTGATAATGACTTCCGCATCGTCCACGCTCAGCGTCGTCTGCGTCAGGTAGGCCGCACGGGCGCCCGGCGGCAAATCCAGTCTCTCCACCTCGCCCGCGTCCTGGACCAGCCGGATGCGATCCGGCGCCTCACCGGTCGTACCCAGCACCTCGTCGTGGCCCTCATGGCCGATTAAAAGGATCGTGTATCCTTCCCGCGCGAACCGCACCGCCTCCAGGTGAACCTTCGTCACCAGCGGACAGGTCGCATCGATGGCCCGCAGCCGCCGCTCCGCCGCCGCCTGCCGGATCGCCGGCGCCACGCCGTGGGCGCTGTACAGCACCGTCGCCCCTTCCGGCACGTTCTCCATGCCGTCCACGAAGACGACTCCGCGCT
Organism: uncultured Planctomycetaceae bacterium; assembly: GCA_963771935.1. Classification (GTDB taxonomy): domain Bacteria; phylum Planctomycetota; class Planctomycetia; order Gemmatales; family Gemmataceae; genus UBA4732. The sequence goes on from CAVYVK010000005.1 coordinate 333,715, forward strand.
TGCGGAACCGTTCCACGACCGGCCGATTGTGAACGATCTCGTGGTAGACGTACAGCGGCGTGCCGAACATGTCGAGCGCCCGTTCCAGGCTCTCAATCGCCATGTTCACGCCGGCGCAGAAACCGCGCGGGTTGGCCAGGATGATTTTCACTGCTCGACCCTCCTTGTCGTTCATGGTAGCGTGGTCTATGGTGCGCCGCCATGCGACTCGAAACGCCGACGCCGCCCGGTGAGGCGGCGTCGGTTGCAAACGTGATCCGAGCGTCAAGATCAATCGATCTTCACGCCGTCCTTCGAGGGAGTGATGAATTTTTTGCTGCCGTCCTCGCTCACAACGCCGGTCACGCTGCCCGCCACGCCCTTGTTCGTGCAGAACTTGCCGTGATACGTTTCGGCCTTGCCGTCGTCCTTGATGTAGTAGGTCACGGTCTTATCGCCGTCTTTCACCTGGATGGCGTTGCCGCAGTCGGCCGTTTCCTTCAGCGTGCATTTGGTGCAAACGATTTTGCCCTTGAGCGTCACTTCCTTGTCGTCCGCCTTCTTCGCGTCGGCCTGCAGCGTCAGCACCAGGACGCATAACGCGGCCGCGCCCAGAGCCAGCATCTTCACCGTCTTCATCGAGTTCCTCCGTACCTGATGATTCCCTCGACCGCCGCGCCCGACCTCCACAGACGGGCGGCGCGATCGCGTTGACATGCGGATGACTATACTCGCCCGGCGCCGGCGCCGCAACGGGATATATGTCGGCGATCAGTTATTCGTCCTGGTACGAAAACTTTTTCTCGATCTTCTCCTGCGGCCAGACCTTGCCGTCCACCTCGACATAGGGGTAGACGAGGAAATTGACCGGCCCGCCGTCCTGTTTGGGCGCCAGCGTCAAGTCGCGGCCGGTGCTGAAGGCCACACGGTCCTCGGTCAGGTTCCCGAAATAGTAGTCGCGCATTTCCGGGTGCTTATTGGCCTCCGAAATGTCCACGGGAACCCAGCCCTTGCCCTCCGGCCGGAACTTGGCCCAGCAATGGTAGCCCGGCACGTCGCCGGCGCCGCGCTTGTCCGGCAGCGGAAAGCCGATCTCGAACTTGGCCGGGATGCCGCGCGACCGCGCCAGCGACAGAAAGAGGCTGTGGAAGTCGGTGCAGTTGCCCGTCTTGCTGTCGCAGGCCCACACCGAATCGCCGTTGCCCCAGCCGGGCTTGTCCTTGCCGTACTTGAGGTCGTCGTCGATCACGTCGTAGATGACGCGGGCCGCGGCCAACTGGTTTTTCGGCACGTCCTTGCCCTGAAGCAGCTCCAGCGGCTTGCCGTCGATTGGGCCCTGGCGTCGGCCTTGAGGTAGCGGGCCAGCAGGTCCGCGCTCTCCTTCACATCGTGGCCGCCGTCGCCCTTCAACTCCCGTCGTGTCACCTTGTAGACGATTTTGAGAGATATTTTACCCTCGGAGTCTGCCTTGGCGTCCAGGTAGAGCAACTCATTGCCGTACTCCGCGTCGCGGCCGATCTTCCCCTCGGCCGGCAGTTCCCTGGAGACGATCGCCGCGTCCTGGTCATCGTTCGACGGAGGCACGGGCAACCAGATACGGGCCGGCTGATCCGGCTTCAGGCCGGTGACGACGGCGGCGTAGGTGAACCGGAAGGTGCGCGAACGGGCTTCGTGCGAGATGTCGGCGGGGGGCAGTGCGACGAGCAGCAGCGCGGGGAAGCAGAGGGGGTACGGCGTCATCGTGGGATTCTCTTTTGCCAGGGATCGGGGTTGTGACCACAACGCGGGCTTCCGCCCGGCGTGAAGCGGGTCGATCCGTGGCGCGAGACGCGCGAAGCGTCGGGAACGTGCGAAGAGGAACGAGGCCCGGTCACGCCGATGCGAGGCGGATCGGGACTCAGGTGAAGCCGGGGCCGAAGACGGCCGTGATCGGCAGGAGCATGGGCACGCTCGGAAAAGGGGCGACAGGGATCAGTGTAGGAGGCGGCGCGGCCGAGTGTCAAGCGCATGGCCGGGTTTCAGATCGTCAGCACCCGGTCGCGCGCGGCGATGGACCATCGGCCCGTGAGTCGGCCGTCCTCGATGATGGAGGCGAATTGGTGCAGGGCGGAGGTGGGGCAAACGTGCGTGGGTACGGCGAGGACGGCGTCGCCGGGATGGAAGCGGTCGGCGGCCGGCGTCTCGACGACGAAATGCTCCTCGTTCTGGAGGATGGGGACGTAGTCGGGCACGTCGAGCAGGATGCAGCGGCTCCCGGCCGGCGGATCGCTGGCGACGGCCTTGGTGCCGAGGTCAAGGGTGATGCGCGTGGCGGCCGGCCGGCTGACGACGCGCGTCAGCAGCAGGGCGGCCGGCGTGAAGCCCGACAAGTCGGCGAACTTCGCGCCGTAGCCGTGGTCGTGCAGGAAGCAGGTGCCGGGCGACAATTCCATCCCCGGAAGATCGAGTTTGGCGTAGATCGGGAACGTCGGCGTTCCTCCGACGACGAGGCGCGGCACGGGCAGGCCCTTCTTCAGGAGGCCGTCGCGCAGGGCTAGCACGGGGTCAAGAGTGCGCAGGGCGGCGGCCTGGCGCTCGACGAAACTCGGCTGGTGGTTATGGCCGTCGTAGACGTGCAGGCCGCCGGGGCGCAGGCCCGGCAGTCCGGCGACATGTTCGTACAGAGCGACGGCTTCGGGGCCGGGGGCGACGCCGGTGCGGTGCTGGCCGACGTCGAGGTCGATCAGCACGTCCACGGTTTGGTCCGCCGCCGCGAGGGCGTGCGACAGGGCGCCGGCAGCTTCGGCGTGATCGGCCGTGACGGCGAAACGGCAGCCGGGATAGGCCTGGGCCAGCCGGGCCATGCGGACGCAGTTGGGGCCGACCAAGTTGTAAGCGATCAGTACGTCCGCCACGCCGCAGCCGGCCAGCATCTCGGCCTCGGCGAGGGTGGCGCACTTGTGTTTCGCAATCCCGGCGTCCAGCGCCAGGCGGACGATCTCGCGCGTCTTGTGCGTCTTGACGTGCGGCCGCAGTCGGGACGCCGCGCCGGCCGTCTCGACGGCTCGCGCGATGTTGCGGCGGATCAAGTCCTTGTAAAAGAGAAGGCCAGGACTGTAGATATCGGAGATGTCGGCGATTGCGTAGGGAGGATTCATGAAGGCGTTCTCGGATCGGTCACAGATCGGCAAACACGCCCTGGCCGCCGGTCAGATGGGCGGCACGCCCTCACTGCGGCCTGGGAATGCTCTCGTACTGACTCATCACTTCGTTGTCCGCCGGATAGATGCGTGGCGGCCCGGCCTCGTCCGACAACGGCGGGTAGCCGGGCGACGCCGGGATACGGACCACGTCCATCACCTCCTGAGCTTCCGCGCCGGCCGGCGGCGCCACGGCGGCGGTTTGCAGCGGCAGCAGATATTTCTGCCCCCCGATCGGCGGATCAGCCTTCACGCTCCGCCAGCCGTCCTCCGGCGAGAACGTCTGACAGTCCTTCAAGTTCGCCACGACCAGCGTCTTGCCCTTCATCTCCCCCGACAAATCTTTGGGATACAAGACCTCGTCAATGACAAATTGATTGCCGCCCTTGCAGGTGGCGATCACATTCCGTTCCGATGCGTTGAACTGCGGCCGCGACAGCACGATGGGGTTGTGCGTGGTCGCGGCGAGATAGCTGAGGTAGCCGACCCAGCCGACGAAGAGGGCGGCGGCGACGGCGAGACGTGCGACGGCGAATTTCATGACGGATCCTCCAGGCCGTCGCCGGCCTCGATGCGGTAGTCGGCGGTCAGGCCGTTTTGCAGGTCAAAGCGGTCGTGGAAGGCGGCGCGGTCGTCGGCCGCGGTGGGGTCCATCAGCCCGGCGGCGATCAGGTGAAAGACGATGTCGCCGAAGTCGTCGGTGCGCTGCACGCCCCACGCCCGGAACACCGCCGGCGCCATCAGGCCGAACTCGCGCACGGCCAGCGCGCGGGCGCTCTCCAGGAACTCCGCCACCGAGACGTGCTCGTCGTCCGGCGCCGCCGCGTCCCCTTGCGCTCGACTGACGCGCCGGGCTGCGTGCGACAGCGCATCGTAGACGAACTCGTAGGCTTCCGGGGCGTAGCGCGGGTCGCGGCGGGCCAGCTCTTCTATGCGCGGATTGAGCATCGGCATGATCCGATAATCACCGTCCGAGGCGGGTAAGGATCTCGGCGGCGGCGACGGGGATGCGTCGGCCGTCCTCGAACTCGACCAACACCTTCCGGGCCAGCACCTCCTGCGCCAGAACGCGGCCCTGGCCCTTGGCCGTCACCACGCGCACGCCGACCGGCGGCAGCTCGGTCTGGAACTCCTCGTAAACGTCCTGCTCGAAGCGCAGGCAGCACTTCAGCCGGCCGCAGCGGCCGGAGATTTTCGACGGATCGAGCGTGGACTTTTGCAGCTTGGCCATGCGCATCGACACCGGCGGCATGACGGCCATGTGCGTGTTGCAGCAGACCGGCTTGCCGCAGTCGCCGTAGTCGGCCAGCAGTTTGGCCTCGTCGCGGACGCCGATCTGGCGCATTTCGATGCGCGTTTGGTACTCGCGGGCCAGGTCCTTGACCAGCTCGCGGAAATCGACGCGCTTCTCCGCCAGGAAGAAGAAGACGATGCGCTCGCCGCCGAAGAGGTGCTCCACGTCCACCAGTTCCATCTGCAGCTTGCGCTGGGCGACGAAGCGGCCGCAAGATTCCAGCTCGCGGCCCTCGGCCTCGCGCAGTCGTTCGCGCTCGGCCCGGTCCTGGTCGGTCAGCACGCGGACGATGCGGCCGCGCGTCGGATCCGCAAGCATCTGTACGACCCGCGGCGTCGCCTCGCACAGCGTCTGACCCAGCTCCAGGCCGCGCTCGGTGCGGACCACGACCTCGGCGCTGCGCGGATAGTCGCGGCCCTCGGCGTCGAACTCGCCGAGGAAGCGCATGGCGCCGTGACGCACGATCCAGTTGGCCGCCATGTCGCGCTCCGTGGGAATTGCGCCGTCCTCAACGTTTGCCATTCTAAAGCATGAAGCCGTGAATGAAAGAGCAGTCGGCGGCGATCGGTCGGCGTGAGCCGGCCGGTCGAGGCAACGGCGAACGGCCGGCGTGAGCCGGCTGGTATAACATGACACCGGGGATAATGTGCAGCACCAGCCGGCTCACGCCGGCCGTTCGCCGATGAATGCGCCGACCCGCGACGAACTCGAACAGTGGGACCGCGACCACGTCTGGCACCCCTTCACGCCGATGCAGGCGTACGCCGCCGAACCGCCGCTCATCATCGCGCGGCGCACGGCTGCTTCCTCGTCGATCTCGACGGACGTGAGTACCTCGACGGCGTCTCGTCGCTGTGGTGCAACGTCCACGGCCATCGCGTCCCCGAAATCGACGCCGCCGTCCGCGATCAGCTCGACGCCGTCGCCCATAGCACTCTTTTGGGAATCTCCAATGTCCCTGCCATCCGTCTCGCCCGCCGTCTGGTCGAGTTGGCGCCGCCGGGCCTTAACCACGTCTTCTACTCCGACGACGGCGCCACGGCCATCGAGGTCGCCCTGAAGATGGCGTTTCAATACTGGCGGCAGCGGCCCGAACCACGGCCCGCCAAGACGAAGTTCCTCGCAGTGCAAGGCGCCTACCACGGCGACACCCTCGGCGACGTGAGCGTCGGCGACCTGAGCCGCTTCCACCACCTGTTCGCCCCGCTCCTCTTCCCGACCGTGCGCGCGCCCAGCCCCTACTGCTACCGCTGTCCGCTCGGTCTGGAACGGTCGCGCTGCCGGATCGACTGCGCGGACGCTCTGGGCGATCTGGTGCGCGACAATGCCGACGAACTGGCCGCCGTCGTGATCGAGCCGCTGGTGCAGGGGGCGGCCGGCATGATCGTGGCGCCGGAAGGCTATCTCCAAAGGGTGCGAGAAGTCACGCGGCGGCATGACGTACTGCTGATCGCCGACGAAGTGGCGGTCGGCTTCGGCCGCACCGGGACGATGTTCGCCTGCGCCCAAGAGGAGGTCGTCCCGGATTTTCTGTGTGTGGCGAAGGGGCTGACCGGCGGCTACCTGCCGCTGGCGGCGACGCTGACCACCGACGAGGTGTACGACGCCTTTCTTGGCCCGCCGGAGGCCGGCCGCACTTTCTACCACGGCCACACCTACACAGGCAATCCGCTCGGATGCGCCGCCGCTCTGGCCAGCCTCGACCTGCTGACGGCCCCGACCGGGCTGGCGGCCTTGCCCGCCAAGGTGGAGAGACTGCGTATTCAATTAGATCGCCTGCGTGCGCTGCCCATCGTCGGCGACGTGCGGCAAAGGGGGCTGATGGCCGGCGTCGAGCTGGTGCGCGACCGACGAACCCGCGCGCCGTTTCCCGCGCAGGAACGGATGGGGGCGCGGGCCTGCCGCCTGGCCCGCGAGCAGGGCGTCCTGCTGAGGCCGCTCGGCGATGTGGTGGTGGTCATGCCGCCGCTGGCGATTGACGATTCTCTGCTGGACCGTCTCGGCGACGTTCTGTACCATTCGTTAATGACGCTCGCCAATGGGTAGGTCCATGCAGGGACTGTTCATCACCGCGACGGACACCGGCGCCGGCAAAACGTTCGCGACGGCCGTGATCGCCCGAACCCTCCGCGAGCAGGGGACGGCGGTGCGCGTGTGCAAGCCGGTCGCCACGGGGGCGGAGCGGCTCAGCGACGACACGCGGGCGCTGGCCGAGGCCGCGGACGACCCCGATCACGATGCGATCACGCCCTGGGTCTTTCCCACGCCGGCCGCGCCGCCTGTGGCGGCCCATCTGGCTGGCGTCGTGTTGCGGTTGCAAGATCTTGCGGACGCGGTGCGGCGCAGGGCCGCGCCGGGGACGCTGGTGCTGGTGGAGGGGATCGGCGGTCTGTTATGTCCGCTGACCGAGCAAGAAACCGTGGCCGACCTGGCGGCCGAGTTGGGTCTGCCGCTCGTAGTCGTCGCTCGCCGCTCTCTGGGGACGCTCAACCACACCTTGCTCACCCTGGAAGCCGCCCACGCCCGGCGGCTGCCGATCGCCGGAGTCGTGGTCACGGAGACGGCGCCGGTGAGCGGGCCGGCCGAGGAAGCGAACGTCGAGGAGCTGCGCCGGCGGATTCGGACGCCGCTCCTCGCCGTTCTCCCGTACCGGCCGGATCGGCAGCCCCGTCCCTGTCCGGCGGCGTCGGCGGTGGACTGGCGGCGGCTGGCGAAGGGCGTGGATCGGGAACCTCTCCGATCGGCGACCGTCTATCCCTCGTGATTGGGAACGCGACAACAAGCCTTGCGGAGCGCGCGGCGGCACATGCAAACCGTGAATTTTCAGTGCGGCAACTGCAACAACCTCATGGCGGTCGGCGCCGAGCATCTCGGCCAGCAGGTCCGCTGCCCGCACTGCCAGGCCGTCGTCGTGGCCCCGACCACGGCCGCTCCTCCGCCGGCCCCGGCGCCCTCGCCCGCCCCTTTCACGCTGCCGGCCGTGAACGAGCAGGAGGACATCTTCGCACCACCGGAACCGAGCGACGACTTGTTCGGCCAGCCGGACGCGCCTCGCGTCGAGATGCCGCCCGCAGCGCCGATGCCATCGCTGTCGCCGACCCTTTCCCTGGACGGCCCGGGCAATCCCGCCCCGCCTGCCGTTGAGCCGGTCGGTTCGACGCTGACCTATACCGCGCCCGAGCCATCTGCTCCGACCGGCGACTCCACGCTTCCGGCCTGGATGCATCCGCCCGCGTCTTCCGCTCCTTCTCCGGTTGGGCCGACGGATGAAGCGACCGATCCTCTGGCGCACGGCGACGCCCTCCCCTCAATGGTCCGCAAGCCCCGCGACAGCGGCGGCTGGTTCATTGGCCTGGTTTTCATCCCGCTTCTCTCCTATTCCGTCCTGATTACCGTCCTCGCCGGCTACCTCTTCTACCGGCTGTCCCAGGAGGCGACGCCGACCCCGCCGCCCAGCCCACTGGAAAAGCTGCCCGCCTTCGACCCCAACGACGAGCAGCACAGCACGCACCTCAAGATCGACTCGAAACAGCGCAACCGAGCCAGGGGCATTGACGTGGCGACGGCCACGGCGTCGCTCCCGCCCAACCAGATCGTCCCGCTCGGCAAGAAGCTGCGCGTCGGCGACCTCGAGATCGAGCCGATGGCCGTGGACCGCGAGGTCGTGTCGGTGATGGTGCCGGGCTTTGCGAAGCCAGAGGCGTGCGCCTACCCCTCGCTCGTGCTGACCCTGAAGCTGCGCAACGTTTCGGACAACGTGGTCTTCCAACCGATGGACGCGTATTTCAATCGGCAGCTGGCACCGAAAGGAGGGGGCGAGCCGCCGCTGACCATCCTCGAACTGCTCGGGAAGGATCCGCCGACCCGCTTCTTCGGCGGCCCGGCGGAGGACCACCCGCCGGAGAAAGGCGGGGCCGAATGGGTGGTCCGGCCGGAGAAGGATCCCGACCTGACCAATCGGGCCGACGAAATCCTGAATCCGGGCGAGGAGAAGGAGTTCTTCGTCTGCACGGACGGCGGCAAGACGACGGACGACAAGAAGGCCCGCGACGCCGCCGAAGCCATCGACGACCACCACGGCAAACTGCTGTGGCGGGTCCACCTGCGCCGCGGCGTCGAGGTCGTCAACGCGCACCGCTACGTGCCGACCTCCACGGTGATCGGCGTGGAATTCACCGACCAGGACTACCGGAAAAGCAGTGAGGAGTGAGGAGTGAGGAGTGAGGAGAAATGAGGCGTCTCCCGCCTGCTTGTCTGCTCTCCTCACTCCTCACTCCTCACCCTTTTTCTTTCTTCCCCCTTGCCGCTGCGTTTACTCTCGGATACGATCATATCCATATTCGGATGACGAATAGTGCCATTGCCGTCCGTTCGGAACCGGATAGAAAAGAACATAAGGGATCGCCCTCCTATGCCCCACCCGGATCGCCCGGCGGCGCCGCCGGGCCAAGGCGAAGAGACGTCCTGACACCCAGCCTCGTTTGTGTTCGCCAACCTTTTAAGGAGTTGTGTCGCTCGGAAACGGGCGGCCGTGTACGACCATGAAACTGACTCGCGCTTCCAGCTACGCCATCCACGCGGTGGCCTACATGGCCCAGCAGAAGACCCAGGACAAGCCGACGGCGTCGCACCACATCGCGGCCGCCCGCCACATCCCCGAGCGCTTTCTCCTGAAGGTGCTCAAGCCGCTCGTCTCCGCCCGCGTGCTGCTGTCCATCAAGGGGCCGAACGGCGGCTACCGCCTCGCCAAGCCCGCCGACAAGATCTCCATGCTGGAGATCCTCGAAGCGGTGGACGGCCCGATCCGCGGCTATTCTCCCCTGGGCGAGGAGAGCAACGGCCCGCTCAACCACAAGCTCGAAGCCATCTGCAAAGACGCCGCCAACGCCACCCGGAAGCAGCTGGAGAAAGTCACCATCGCCGATCTGGCCGGCAAGAAGTAGGGATGGGACAATCTGGGACGATGGGAACGACTGGGGAAGGTGCGGCGCCTCGCCGTGTCTTCCCCAGTTCGCTTCCATCCATCGGAGCCGTGACCGTAAGCCGGCGAACATCCTCCTCAGCGCTGATCGCGCGCCGGTGCTCGTGGACTTCAGCCTGGCCCTCGGGGGAGAGCGTATGGTGAGGGGGCGGCCGGATGGTGGGGTACAGGTTGGTATCGATTGTGCCGATAATATAGAAAGTATCATATCGTCTGAATCGTCGGTGTCGCGGCGCGCACCGGGATCTCGTCCCGGCCAGGCGCCGCCCCGCCGAGAGGGGACTCCGTATGGCGCGAAGTCGCCTTGCCATGGCCCTCGACCTTCCCGGCTGTCGTGCCGCGGCTGTTGGGTTGGGTGCGCGTACTGATGCCCCTGATGCTGGTCGCGGGCTGCGCCTCCTGGCGCTCGCCTTTGCCCATCCCGCCGGAAGTCACCCAGGACGGCGTGGCGGCCCGCGTCCTGGTCCCCCCCGATCTGAACGTCAACCCCGCGGAAACCGTCGTCAAGCCTGGCGCTTCCGACCAGACGCCCCGGGATTCTTCAGCGAGCCGCGACCCCGAACCCGAACTGACGACCTTCGCGTTGACAGACGCCATCGCCTTCGCCCTGCGGAATAGCCCGCGGCTGCGGTCGGCCCGCGCTGGCATCGAACGGGCGCGCGGCCAGGAGCAAGCGGCCTTCGCCCCCTTCTTGCCGCAAATCGATCTGCTCGGGCAGTACGGCGTCGTCTCCTCCACGCTGGCGCCGGGAGTACCAGGAAACGAGGGATTCATCCTGCCGAACGGCACGGGGCACCCGTGGCTACGCGGAAACCGAAGTAGGCGCTGCAGTGGACCGTGTATGACTTCGGGAGGACCGGCGGCCGTTATCGCCAGGCGGTCGCGCGCGAACGCATCACGGAACTCCAGCTCGTTCGGGCCGACCAGACCGTGGAGTTCGACGTGGCCGCCGCTTACCTGGACGTCCTTCTTGCTCGCGCGTCCCGCCGGGTGCAAGAAGACGCCGTCCGCCGGGCCGAGGCGATCCTGGAGGACACGGAGGCCCGGCGCAAGGGAGGCGTCGCCCTCAAAGAGGACGTGCTGCGCGCCCAGGTGCAACTGTCCGAGAGCCGCGAGACCCTGGTCCTGGCACGGGAAGAGGAGTTCGACGCGGCGGCCCGCCTGAACAACGCCATGGGCCGCAACGCCGGATTGCCCCTGGAGGTGATCGACCTCGAGGTGCAGCCGCCCTTGCCCGGGGCGCTGGCCGACCTCCTGGAGCGGGCCGCCGCCCAGCGTCCGGAGGTCGGCCTGGCCCGGCAAGCAGTGGCGGCCGCCCAGGAGGGCCGGCAAGCGGCTCGGGCCGAATTCCTGCCGCGGATCTTCGTCCGGGCCGTCGTGGGACATACCGACGGGCAAGAACGTGATTACCGGCTGGCAGGAGGGGGCGGGCCTGCACGTGGAGGCGCCGCTCTACGCCGGCGGCCTGCACCGCGGCGAGCTGCGATCGGCCGAGGCGGACATCGAGGCCGCCGTCGCGGACGCCCAGGCCATCCTGGACGCCATCAGCCTCCAGGTGAACCTGGCCTACCGCGGCGCGGTGGCCGCTCACGAACTCATCGATCTGGCGCGGACCGCCGTCGCCCAGTCCGAGGAAAACCTGCGCCTGGTTCGGGTCCGTTATCGCAACGGCAACGCCACCCCGACCGACATCGTGGACGCCGAGGCCGCCGTCACCCGATCGCAGCAGCGCTTTTTCTCGGCCGCCTATACTTACCTGGCCGCCCTGGCTCGCGTGGACTACGCCGTGGGCCAGCGCCAGGGCGCCTTGGCCCCGAAGTGCGAGACGACCGAACCGGACCAGTTGCCTTTCCCCCGCAGGTCGCCGGAGGTGAAATAGCCCGTCCAAACGAGGTCGCAATCATGATTGGCCTGCACCGTGTCCTCTCCTGGCTCGGCCGCGTCGGCAGGATCCTGCTGGCGGCGCTGCTCTTCCCCATCGTCGTCGGTCGGAAGCTCCTGCGGTCGGCGCGGGCCTGGGTCCTGCTCCTCCTGCTGGTGATCGCGGCCCTGGTCGCCTATTACGTCCTGTCGGATCGCTACACGCCCTTCACCACCGACGCCTACGTCCAGGCCTACGTCATTCAGGTGGCGCCCCGGGTCGAAGGCCAGGTGGTGCACGTCTACGTCCAGGAAAACCAGGCCGTGAAAAAGGGAGAGCTTCTGTTCGAGATCGACCCGAGGCCCTTCGAGCACCGAGTCGGCCCTCCTGGAGGCGAAGCGGGTCGAGGCCGTCCAGCAAGTGGCGCAGCTGGAAACCGACTGGTCGGCCGCCCAGGCCGACGAGGCCCGCCTCGTCGCCGAGGAGGCCTACGCTCAGACGGTCCACGAGCAGGAGAAGGAGATCTACAAGCAGGAGGCCACCACGGATCGGAAGTACGTGGAGGCCGTCCAGAAATACAAGGCGGCGCAGGCGGCGCGGGAGCAGGGCGAGGCGCAGGTCCGCAAAGCCGAGCAGGCGCTGGCGGCGCGGATCGGGGACGAACATGCGCTGGTCGCGGAAGTCGAGGCGCAGCTCGCCGAGGCCCGACTCGACCTGGAGTGGACGCGCATTTACGCCCCGGCCAACGGTTACGTCACCAACGTCCAACTCCGCGAAGGCTCGTACGTACACGTCGGCACGCCAGTCTTGACCTGCATTGATAGCGATCAGTGGTGGGTCGTCGGCAACTTTCGCGAGAACAGCCTGGAGAACATACGGCCGGGGCAGCGCGTCGGCCTTACCTTCCAAACCTACCCGGGGCGCATCTTCCCGGGCGTGGTGGAGTCCGTCGGCTGGGGGGTGGATCAGGGCCAGGGCCCCCTCGGGCAACCTGCCGGCCATCCCCGAGCCGCAGAACTGGATCCGGCTCGCCCAGCGCTTCCAGGTGCGGATCACCCCCGAGTTGCCGCCAGACCATCCCCTGCGCGTCGGCGCAACCGCGAGCGTAGCCGTGTACACCCACGAGGAATACTGGCTCAACGGGGTGACCGAGTTCGTCCAGAAGATCGAGGCGGCTCTCGAGCACCTTCGTTAGGATCAAACCGTTTAGCCGCGGTTCGCAGAACCGCGGTTCTGCGAACCGCGGCTAAACGGGGGATAGGTGTATGGCTTCGCCCGCACCACCCAGCGAGGGCCTCTACGAAGCGTCTCTGCGCCAGGGGCAGGTCAGGCATGCCCTGAAAACGGCTCTGGCTTGCTGCCTGGCCGCCGGCCTGTCGTACTTTTTCCGCTTGCCCAGTGTGCAACTGGCTCCGGTCTTTGCCTATCTGCTCCTGACCCAGGGCATGCCCAGCCCGCGCCTCAACTGGCTGCGGGCGCTCCTCGGGATCACGGTCAGCGCCGTCGTGTCGGGTTTGATTTTGGTCGCGTTCCGCGACGCCCTCTTCCTCTACCTGGCCGTGACGCTGCTGTGGATCTTCACCTGCCTGCTGTTCAGCAACTGGTATCCCCTGCCGGCGACCCTGGGCGCCATGGTGTCCGCCCTCGGTCTCTTCGTGTTTTACCAGGGGCCGGTGGGGGCCGCCCTGTGGTTCTACGTCGCCTATGAAGCCAACTGGCTGTTCGGCGGCGTCTCGGTCGTCGTGATCGAAACCCTGGTCTGGCCGCTGAACACGCCGAAGGTCTTTGTGCAGCGGCTGGCCGGGGTCTACGCCTATCTGGAACAGGAGTGCCGGAAGGCGGCCCGGTGGATTCGGTCGGGCGAGTCGCCGCCGGCGTCCGTGTCTCCCCAGGAGTGGGCGCCGTTCCGGCCGCTGCGCCAGCTGCTGGCGCCCGAGCCGCGGCGCACCGCGACACGGCCAATCCCTTCGCCCGCATTATCCTTGCTTGCCGGTCGCTGAACCTGCGCCTCTGGTTTTTCAACCGGGCCATCGCCCCCGTGGCGCCTGCCGCCCTGCCCGCGGAAATGCGCCAGAAACTGGCGAGCCTTCTGGACCGCTGCGCCGAGCAGTTCCACGCCTTGCTCGAAGGCGCCTTGCACAGGAAACCGGCGTCATGGGTCGATGCCGGCTTGCCTGGAGAAGCAAGCGCCGCTCGGCTCGCGGCGCCCACGGGGGAGAGAGTTGAGGGCGAGGGGGGCGTTCGGCTCGCCCGCGGCATTTACGCATCGATCTTGCACCGGCTGGTACGCGACCTCCAGACCGCAACCGATTTCCACAATGCGCTCTTGGCGAGCTTTCGCAAAAGCCCGGCGGAGGAGCTAGTCTCCGCCCGGCCCGTTACGACCGGCGCACGGTTGCTCGACATGAACTCGGTGCGCTCCGGCGTAAAGCTGGTCCTGATTCTGGTCGTGCTGCTGGTGGAAGAAGGGCTGCTCGGTTTTCCGGGCGGCTCGCAGGTCGCCTTCTACGCCGCCTTCTTTGCCAGCACCGGCAACCTCGGCCGTCAGAACAAGACCAACCTGGTCGGCCTGGCCGGCCTCCTGGCCGGCTTCGTGTATGGAGTCGCGGCGGCCTTTATTACCAGCCAGTTGCCTGCGTTCCCCCTCCTGCTGGCGCTTGTTTTCCTGGGCCAATTCCTGGCCAACCTGGCCTATCTCCGGCTGTCTCGCTTCAGCGTCGCCGGCGTGCAGGCCGGCCTGGCGCTGCCGTTCGCCTACCTGGCGACGACCGGGCCGGCGTGGGGCTCCTTCATGACGGTGCAGACCCGCTTCTGGGGGCTGGTCGTCGCCGGCTTCGCGGCGGTGGTCGTCCACGCGTATCTCTGGCCGACGCTGCCGATGCGTCACCTGCGCGCGTCCATCGCCGCCGCCTTGCGAGCCACGGCCGTGAGCCTGACCCAGTTATTCGGCGCCTCCCGCTCTAGCTGGGAAGGCGCGCCGCCCAGCTTGAGTGACACGATCACCCGGGCGCGCGATCTGCTCGACGACGCCCGCTTCCTGCCCGGGCCGGATCATGCCGACCCTGCTTACATCGGCATCCTGGGCGGTCTGCAGGAGATCGACGCCAACCTGGAGTTCGTACACTTCCTTGTCGGTCTGGAAGAGGAGCACCCGCTCCGGCGGCGATTTTTCGAGGTGATCGGCGACTACGCGGAGCAGGCCCGCAGCAACCTGGAGAGGGCGGTCCAGCAATTCCAGCCGTCCCCGCGCCGTGCGGCCCGCGTGGAACCGATCCGCTGGGAGCCGGATGCGTCAGGGCGCTGGGAGAACGCGTCCCACGATGTCGGCCCAGTACCGGACAAGGAGCTTGATCGGTGGCGACCCGCGGTGATCGCCCGCTGTCTGGACCAGATCGCGCGGGCGGTCGAGAGGATTTCAGGAATCGCCCGGGAGATCAACCTGCGCAACAGCGGCCGCTAAAATCTCTGCTCCCACTTCCGCCGCGCTACATGCGACTGGTAGATTTTCCATCCCACCTGATAAATCAGTTGCCACGGTATGCGTTCACGCATAGATATGCCAGAAGCGCCAACGCCTTTTGGTGCGTTCGTGCCTGCCGTTCAGACGGGCAAGCTCCTTTTTCCTGAGCGGAACGCGCGCCACCTCCGGCCGCACGGCTACGGTGACGCCTGAGTTCACGGAGCACCCGAAGGTCGCCGATGCGGCATGGGAATTGCACCAAAACGTCTTCGGCGAAGAGACCGCGACAGTCGCGGGCTGAAGTCCACCTGGGAAAGATCGGAGGGGCGAAACAATGGCAGACACCGACGACCTTCGGTATACGAAGATGGCCCTCAACAATGGATCCGGTGCGATCCCCGCCCTCGGCTTTGGTACCCTGATTCCCGACCCCGTGGCGACCAGAACCGCGACCAAGGCGGCGCTGGAGGCGGGATTTCGCCAGCTCGACGCTGCGGAACGTTACCGAAATGAAAAAGAGGTCGGCGAAGCGATCCAGGAGGTGTTCAAGGCGGGGAAGATCAAGCGGGAGGACGTGTTCATCGCCACGAAGCTCTGGAACAACAATCATCGTCCCGAACGCGTCAAGCCCGCCTTCGAGGCCAGCCTCAAGAAACTTCAACTCGACTACGTCGATCTCTATCTCATCCACACCCCCTTTGCCTTCCAGCCTGGAGAGGAGCAAGATCCGAGGGATGCGGACGGCAATGTGATTTACGACAAAGGGGTGACGCTGCTGGATACGTGGAGGGCGTTGAAGACCTGGTGGCCGAGGGCAGATGCAAGGCCATCGGACTATCCGACGCCAGCCTGGAACAGGCGAAAGAGATCTTTGAAGCCGGGAGGATCAAGCCCGCGGTTGTTCACGTCGAATCCCATCCATATCTCCCGCAATGGGAGCTTTTGGACTATTGCAGAAAGAACGGCATCGTGCTGCAAGCGTTCGCGGCGCTGGGACATGGCAGCGAGCCCAAGTTGCTGGAAGATCCTATCATCACCGCCGTCGCCAAGCGCATCAACAAGACCGCGGCGCAAGTCTTGCTCGCCTGGGCCATCCAGCGCGGGACGGCCCTCCTGACCACCTCGAAGATCCCCAGCCAGATCGAGGAGAACTTTGAAGTCTCCACGCTTCCTGAAGACGCCATGCGGGAGATTAGCGAAGGAATCAAGTCGCGGGTCAGGTTTAATGCCGTTGTGGAGACCGGCGTTCCTGGGTTCATTCCGAGAGGAAAGCGAGGTTGAGACAGCAATCGCTCCAACAGGTGCAAGGGGCCCATCAGGGCGCGGTTGTTGTCGGTCAACGTGGGTCGTCCCCGCGAGATCGCGTGGCGCGGGAAGATCGCCTACACGTCCGTGTGGAAGGAACCGGTGGAGGGACGGCGCCTGGTTCGGCGGCTCAACGTCGATGGCGACGCCCAGGGTGATCTGCACGGTCGCGGCGGAGAACAACGCGCCGTCTTTGTCTACCAGATGGATTCTTAGGGAGCGGGGGACGGTGCAGGGCAGTCACCCGCTCCCTTACGGTCGCGGCTCCGATGGAAAGGACGCCGAATGACCTTGCGCATTTCCGACGTCCGCATGGCCGTGGACGACCCCGAGGCCCGGCTGCCCGATCGGCTGGCGGCCGTGCTGGGCGTGCGGCCCGGCGACCTGCTGCGCTGGCGCATCCTGCGCAAGAGCCTGGACGCGCGCGACAAGGACGCCTTGCAATTCGTGTATACCGCCGAGGTGGCCGTTCCCGACGAGGAGCGGCGGCTGGCCGCGCGGGCCGGCCGCGGCGGCCGTGTGGATCGATACGAGGAGGAACCGTTCATCGTCCCGCCGCCGGGGACGCGACCGCTGCCGCACCGGCCGGTCGTGATCGGCTCCGGCCCCGGCGGTCTGGCCGCCGCGTGGTTCCTGGCCGAGCAGGGATACCGGCCGTTGGTCCTGGAACGCGGCCGGGCCGTGCGCGAGCGCATCCACGACGTGCGCGCCTTCGACGCCGGCGGCCCGTTCGACCCCGAAAGCAACTACCTGTTCGGCGAGGGCGGCGCCGGCACGTTCAGCGACGGCAAGCTGACCTGTCGCAGCTCCGGCCCCGACGTGCGGCGCATCTTGCAGCTCTTCGCCGACAACAAGGGCAAGCCGTCGGTGCTGTACGACGCCCGGCCGCACCTGGGCAGCAACCGCTTGCCCGCCGTGGTCAAGGCGCTGCGCCGGCGCATCGAAGCGCTGGGCGGCGAGGTGCGCTTCTAGCTGCCGCGTCGAGGACCTCGACCTGGCGGACGGCCGGCTCCGCGGCCTGGCGACCTCCTCCGGGTATCTGCCGGCGTCCGTGGCGGTGCTGGCCGTCGGCCACAGCGCCCGCGACACGTATGAGATGCTGCTGCGCCGCGGCGTGCCGATGGTGCGCAAGCCGTTTCAGCTGGGCGTGCGGATCGAGCAGCCGCAGGAAACGGTCAACCGTGTGCAAGTACGGCCCGACGCCGCTGGAGCAACGGCTCGGCGCCGCGGACTACACGCTGGTCGCGCACGGAAAGCTCGACCTGTTCACGTTCTGCATGTGCGCCGGCGGCTACATCATGCCGAGCGTATCGGAGCCGGGCGCCTTCTGCACCAACGGCATGAGCCTGTCCCAACACGATTCTCCCTTCGCCAACAGCGGGTTGGTGGTGACGATCCCGGTCGAGGCGTTCGGCGGCGGCGACGTGCTGGCTGGCGTGCGCTTGCAGCAGATCCACGAGCGGCGGGCGTTCGAGATGGGCCGCCGCGAGTACCTGTGCCCGATCCAGCGCGCGGCCGATTTCCTGGCGGGCCGGCCGACGATCGGCGTACCGGACAACAGCTATCCGCGCGGGGCGGTGACGGCGGCGATCGCCGAGGTGGTCCCGCCGCTGGTGCTGGGGGCGCTGCGGCACGGTCTGCCGATCCTGGATCGGCGCTGGCAGGGGCGGTTCCTCGCCGAGGCGACGCTGGTGGGGCCGGAGGCGCGCGGCAGCGCCGGTGCGTCTCCCGCGCGACGACGCCACGCGGGAGACGCCGGGATTGGAGGGACTGTATCCTGTGGGGGAGGGGGCGGGCTACGCCGGCGGCATCGTCAGTGCCGCGGTGGACGGGCTGCGCACGGCCAAGGCGATCGTAGCGAAGTATGCGCTGCTGGAGCGGCAAGGGTAGATATTTAAGATAAAAACGAGCCGCGACGGTCGGGAAGCGGTCTTCGCCCCGCTCCGTAGGGTCGCGGCTCGGAACGCCATCCTTGTTTCCCGTTAACCCGGAATCCGAAATGCGGTTGTTCGGGAGTGCCCATCCCCGTTTCCTTTCGAGGGACTCACCATGACCGCTCAAACTTGGATTCCTGTGCTGACGGCAATCGTGGCTTTCCACCTACCGACGGCTCTGGACCGGGAAGAACCCGTCTTCGCCGATAAGACCCTGAATCAATGGGTTGTGCAGCTGAGAAGCGGCAAGCTGCTGGAGCGCCTGCAAGCCGCCCGGTGCATCGGACAGATAGGCCCAGCCGCGAAGGCCGCCGTCCCCGCCCTTCTCGACTCCCTGGAGGACTCGGACCCATTCATCGCCTACTGGTCCGCCGACGACCTCACCAAAATCGGCCCGACGCCAAGGAGGCCATGCCCGCCCTGATGAAGTACTACCAGCGGAAGGACTTCTTCGGCACAAACGGCGCCGCCTTCGTCATGGCCAAAATCGGTGCGCCGGCCGTACCATTTCTGGTCGACCGACTGCGCGAGAAGGACGAAGACGTTCGGTGGAGGGCGGCGATCGACTTGGAGAGGTTCGGCCCCGTGGCGAAGGACGCCGTCCCCGCGCTCAAGGACATGTTGAAGGAGTCGTCGGCCAAGCTGCGAATTGAGGCCGCATCTGCCTTGTGGCAGATCGCAAGAGACCCGGATGCAATCGTCTCGCTTTGCGATTCCCTGAAAGACTCGGATGAATTCATTCGGGACGACGCGGCGCGCGCCTGGGGGACATCGGTCCCGAGGCGCGAACCGCTGTTCCTGGCTTGGCGGAGCTATTGAAGGACAAGTGGGAGCCGGCGCACAACAACGCCGCCAGGGCGCTGGACAAGATCGGTCCCGAGGCGAAAGCCGCCGTACCGGCCCTCATGGCCGCTGTGAAACGTGTCCGCGCCTACCAGTTTCGTGAGGACGTGGTGGCCAGCCTTCGCCAGATCGGCCCTGCGGCGATCCCCAGCCTCATGGAAGCCCTCCAGGACAAGGAGGATGATTATGTTCGGGGCACGGCGGCCGAGGCGCTCGGCTTGATAGGCCCAAGGCGGACGTAGCCTTGCCTGCCCTTAGCACTACAGCGCAGCTGACGCAGCATCTGCTTTGACTATTGTTCCTTCCCGACACTGGGAGGGACATTCATGACGGCGGATCCGATCGAGGCCCTCGAACCGGAGTTCACGGCCTTCCTGCGGCCCCTGGAGCGGCTCTTTGACAACCCCCCAACGATTCGGCACTTCCGCAACTACTCCCGCGGACTGCTCACCGACCTGCCGCGCAAGACGGCCGAGCCGCCAGCCCCGTTCGCCAGCGTCCCGCCCCGCTGCCTGCAACCGTTCCTCCAGGTCTGCCTGTGGGACCACGACGGCCTCACCGACGCCGTGCCGGCGCGCCTGCTCGCCGCGGTCGGCGACCTCCCGCCCGATCCGCTGGGCACGGTCGGCGTCCTGGACGAGACCAGCGCGGTCAAGAAGGGGGCCAAGACGCCGGGCGTCCAGCGCCAGACCTCGGCTGCGTCGGCAAGGTGCGGAACGGCATCGTCACCGTCCACCTGGCCGTGGCCCGCGGCCGGTTCAAGGCCCTGCTCGACGGCGACTTGTACCTGCCCGAGTCGTGGCAGGCGGACCGGGATCGCTGCCGTGAGGCGGACCTCCCCGACGACGTCCGCTACCGGCCCAAGTGGCGAATCGGTCTGGAGCTGCTCGCCCGCGCCGAGCGCAACGGCTGGCGCTTGGACTGGCTGACCTTCGACGAGGGCTACGGCGGCAAGCCGGACTTCCTGCGGGTGCTGGACGCGGCCGGCCGGACCTGCGTCGGCGAAGGGCCCCGGACCTTCTCCGGCCGGCCGGGGCGGAGGCGAACCGCGTTGGGCGCCGAGGCCGTGTTCGCCCAAGCCGGGGTGCGGAGGCGGGCGGCGCGGTCGTTCCGCTTCCCGCAGCAGACCGGCCCGCAGGCCGTGGGGCAGGCCCAGGGGGTGGACGTGGCCCTGGGCCATGACCGTCGGCCGCGTCAGCGATGGATCCTGGTGCGGAACCGGGAGACGGGGGAGAGGAAGGACTTCCTGACCAACGCGCCGCGTCGGATCGGGGTGCGGCGGGTGCTGGCGGCGGGATTCGTTCGCGGGAACGTGGAACACGTCTTCCGCGTGGCGAAAGGCGAAGTGGGGCTGACGCACGTCGCGGGCCAGAGCTGCGTGTCGTTGAAGCGTCCTCTGGCGTTGCGCCTGGTGGTGTTGGCCTTCGTCTCTCTGCACACGAAGCGGTTGCGGGGGAAAAACGCGGAGGCGACCCTGGAGCAGGTCGGCGCGACCCTGGCCCTGGTCTGCCGGAGGTATGTGCGCCGGCGCCGGGGGACGACTGAGACGGCGCGCCTACTGGACCTGCTCCAGTACCATCAACGCCGAAACGCCGCGGCGCGACGGTCGCGCCAGAAACGGCCCAGAAAGCTCAGACGCTTCGCTGCGCTGTAGTGCTAGTCGGCCCCATGAAAGTAGCGGTCTACACGATCGCCAGGAACGAGGCGAAGCAGGTCGCCGCCTATGTGGACTCCTGCCGCGGCACCGACCTCGTCGTGGTCGCCGACACCAGCCTGCTGCGCCAGGCCGAGGTCGGCGTCCACGACATCGCCGTCAAGCCCTAACGACCGCCGGTTTACTTCCCTTCCGCGAAGTGTTACAACCGTCGCAATGGCAGCAGCACTCCCCCGGAAACCCGCACCATGAATCCCCGTAGCGCCGCAACGGCCGCCCTCCTCGTCCTGGCGACACTGGCCCCGACCGCCGTCGCGCTCGGCCCCGAAGACGTTTACATCCTCGTCAACAAGAACGTCGCTGACTCGCAGGCCGTTGCCGACCACTACTGCGCCAAGCGCGGCGTGCCCAAGGACCACGTCATCGCCCTGGACCTCCCGACCGGCGAAGACATCAGCCGCACCGACTACGACGCCAAGCTGGCGGGGCCGCTGCGCGATCAGATAAAGGGTAAAAAAGACAAGGTAAAGGTTTTGTTGACGGTCTACGGCGTGCCGCTGCGTGTCGGATCGCAGCAGCCGAACGACGAGGAGAAGGCCGAGCTGGATAAGCTAAAAAAGGAAATGGAGCCGCTGGAGAAGAAGCGCAAGGACCTCGACGACGCGATCAAGGCGCTGGAGGCCAAGGCCAAGGACGACCCCAAGGGCCAGGCGGCCGGCGACCTCAAGGACCGCCGCCAGGACCGAACCGACCTCGAAATCCAGCTCCGGCCCCTGGAGCAGCGGCGGCGCTTCCTTTCCTACGACGAGAGCCAGGCGGCGGTGGACAGCGAGTTGGCGCTGTTGTGGTACGACGCCTACGACCTCCGCCGCTGGCAGATCAATCCGCTCTACTTCCAGGTCCCCGACGACTACCGCAAGGACAAGCCGCCGCCGCTGATGACGTGCCGGCTCGATGGGCCGAGCATCGATCTGGTCAAGCAGATTATCGATCAGTCGGTGGAGGTCGAGGCGAAGGGGCTGGAGGGCAAAGTCTACGTGGACGCCCGCGGCATCAAATACAATCCGGCCGACGAGCCAGGCTACGGCTACGGCGGCTACGACGAGTCGATGCGCGAAATGGCCCGCTTGCTGGAGAAGGACGGCAAGATGTCGGTGACGCTCGACGACAGGCCGGAGCTTTTTGCTCCCGGTTCCTGCCCCGATTGCGCTCTGTATTGCGGCTGGTACTCGCTGGCCAACTACGTCCCCTGCTGCAAGTTCGTCCCCGGCGCCGTGGCCTGGCACCTGGCCAGCTCGGAGGCGGCGTCGCTGCGCGATCCGAAATCGAAGCTGTGGTGCAAAAACCTGCTGGAGAACGGGGCCGTGGCGACGCTGGGGCCGGTCGCGGAGCCGTACACGATCGGCTTCCCGAAGCCGGAGGAGTTTTTCGGCTTTCTCGCCACCGGCAAGTACACGCTCGTGGAGACGTACTGGCGGACGGAGATGTTCGCCAGCTGGATGACGGTGCTGGTCGGCGACCCGCTCTATAACCCCTATCTCAAATCGCCGAAATTGAAGAGCGAGCAGGTGACACCCAGCCCGGCGGGCGGACGGTTTCCGTTCGGGAAGAAATGAGCCACGGAAGACACGGAACACACGGAAAGAAGACAAGCAATCCCGTCCGTTTTTTTCCGTGTATTCCGTGGTGGGTTGATCAACCGGCGTAGCGCGTCGGGTCGGGGACGCCGGCGGCGGCGAAACCGTCGCGCCGGATGCGGCAGGAGTCGCAACGGCCGCAAGCGGCGCCGTCCGGGGCCGGGTCGTAGCAGCTGTGCGTCAGGCCGTAATCGACGCCGAGGGCGCGGCCGAGCCGGATGATTTCCGCCTTGGAAAGATGGATGAGCGGCGCGTGGACGCGGAAGCGGCCCTTGACCCTCGACGCCGGCCTTGGTGGCGAGGTTGGCCAGCTGCTCGAAGGAACGGACGAACTCCGGCCGGCAATCGGGATATCCAGAGTAATCCACGGCATTGACTCCGATGTAGAGATCGAAGGCGCCGAGCGTCTCCGCCCAGGCCAGGGCGAGCGCCAGGAAGACGGTGTTACGCGCGGGAACGTAGGTGACGGGAATGCCCTCCGTCATCTTCTCGGCGGAACGGTCGCGCGGCACCGGCAGGTCGGCGGTGAGGGCGGAACCGCCGAAGGCGCGGAGATCGATGGGAAAGACGCGATGCTCGACCGCGCCCAGCGCGGCGGCGACGCGGCGGGCGGCGTCCAGCTCGGCGGCGTGCCGCTGGCCGTAGGCGACGGTGAGTGCGTGACAGCGGAAGCCGTCGTTGCGGGCGGCGGCCAGGGCCGTGGCGGAGTCGAGGCCGCCGCTGAGCAGGACGACGGCCGGCCGGGAGGAATCGGACATGGCGCCTCCGGGAAGCGGTTGGGGCGTCCGCGGCAGCAGCCGCGGGTCGGCGAGGTTCGTGCGGTCGCTACAATCGTCGATAGGGAGTCAGTGTACCAAGAAAGGGGGCCGGCGATGGACCTGCACGCGAAACTCGTGGAGGCGATGAAAGCCAAGGACGAGCTGACGAAAGACCTTCTCCGAGTGATTTTGGGCGAGGTTTCGACCCGTAAGGCGCGCACCGGGAAGGAACCGACCGAATCGGAGGTTCACGGCATCATTCGTTCGATGATGACCAACAACGCCGAGACGCGCAAGGAATTGGAACAGCGCGGCCAGACCGAGCGTGACGCCTACGTTCGGCTGGGTCAGGAGAATGCGTATCTCGAAACACTGCTTCCCAGGACGCTGGACCGCGACGCGATCCGCAAGGAGCTGGGGCCGATCGCGGCCGAGCTGAAGGCCGCGAAGAACGATGGCCAAGCCACGGGGCTGGCCATGAAGCATCTCAAGCAAAAAGGCCTGGCAGTGCTGGGCGAGGACGTGTCCGCCGCCGTCAAGCAGCTGCGGGCGGAGTGAAAGGACGATGCTGATCGCAATGGCCGGGCTGCCGGCGCGGGCAAGAGCACAGTGGCGGAGCGCCTGGCGGCCGAACTGGGAGCGGTTATCCTCAACAAGGACGCGGTGCGGGCAGTCCTGTTCCCGCCGCCCGTGCTGGATTACTCGGCGGAGCAGGACGATCTTTGCATGAGGGCGATCTACGCCGCCGCCGCTCACGTGCTACGGAAAAACCCCCTTCGGGCCGTGATCCTGGACGGCCGCACTTTCTCGCGTTCCGATCAGGTGCGCGACCTGCTCGCGCTGGCGGCGTCGGTCGGCGAGACCCCGCGCATCATCGAATGTGTCTGCGCCGACGCGATCGCCCGCAGACGGCTGGAAGACGACGAGACCCGCGGCGGCCACCCGGCCGGCAATCGCACTTTTGCGCTCTACCTTGCGCGGAAAGCGGCGGCGGAGCCTCTCCCCGACCCGCGGCTGGTGATCGACACGGGCGCGACGAACCTTGCCGAGTGCGTCCAGCGGTGTCTCGCGTGGCTGCGCGGCGGTTGAACTCGGCTTTCAGCGGTCGTCCAGCACGCGGATCGTGGCGATCGACTTGGCCAGGTCGTGGTCGGCGAACGTCCAGACCACTTTCTTGTCGTGCGTCACCTCGAAGGCGTGAACCCCCTTGCCCTCCTGGCCGCGGAGGAAATTGCCCACGACGTAATGACCGTTTTTCAGGACTTGCAGGCTGCCCACCCAGGTCAGGTTCAGCTCCGGGGCGTCCTTGGCGCCGAACTCCCAGACGACCTCGCCGGCCGGCGTCACTTCGATCAGCCGCTTTTGCGTCCCGCAGGAAATGAGCGTATTGCCATTGTCGAGCCGGACGGCGTCGCCGCAATTCTCGACCTTGATGTACTCCCACACGACCTTGCCGTCGGGGTCGTATTCGCGGATGGCACCCTCCCCCTCGTGCGCGGCCAGGATGTGGCCGTTGGCCAGCTTATGGATGCCGCGCACCTGGAGATGATACTCCTTCTCGGTGGTCGTCATCTTCGTGACGTGAACGACCTCTCCCTTCGGGTTGACCTCGACCGCCTGACAGGGGCCTTGCTCGGCGATCAGCGTGTTGCCGTTGTCGAGCCGCTGGCAGCCCAGGACTTGCGGGCATTTGCTGACGTAGCTCCAAACGGTCTTCTTGTCGCGGTCGATCTCATCGACGCCGGTGGGGGCGCCGCCGTGGGCGAACAGGACGTGCCCGTCGGGGAGGACCTGGAAGATGACCGCGATGCTGGGAAACTTGTATTCCCACACCACCTTGCCGTCGGCGTCCAGCTCGACGAGCCGGTTGGGGCCTTTGCCGTACTCCGCAAACATGATGCGGTGCTTGACGGCGTCCTCCGCGAAGGCCGTCGATCCGATCGCAACGAGGAGGGCGACAGTCAGGCAGGTCGTCCGGCGCATGGGAAGATTACTCCGGGCAGGGGGCGGGAAAACGAAACGGCGGGATGGAGCATAGCACCTTCCCGCCGCATCGGACAGCATGAAATGGCTTTGGCGACCGCCGGAGGGTTATTTCTTCCGCTTGTAGGTGATCTTCATCATCTGTTCATCCTTCCCGTCCCGAACGGCGTACATCGTGAGCACCAACGTGTCGGCGTCCTGGAACTCGGACACCGACTTGATCTGCCCCGGCTTGCCGTCCGGGCCTACGCCTTCGCCGATTTCCGTATACGTCTTGCCGTCCTTGTCGTAGGATCCTTCGCTCACCATCATCACCGGACTCATCGAGTCGATCCAGGTGCTGACGTACTTCTTCTTGATCGGGTCGTAGCCGGTCGTGCCCCGACCCTCGAACTTCTGCCCACCGAAATCTCCCTTGAAGTGTTGGACCAGCCAGAAGCCGCCCAGCTCCATCTTGAAGGAGGCCGTGGCCTTCTCCTCCTGGCCCATGAAGTTGACCGAGGCGTCCCAGTCGCCGACGAGCTTCTTGAGCGCCTCTTGTTCCGGTCCCGGCTTGGGGGGCTGGGCCTCGTCCGCCCGCGCCAACCCCCACGCCGCCACGCAGCAAAACAGGGCCAGCAATCGCGCACGCATGGAGCACCTCCGTGAAAGTTGAGGGCGACGCCTGTACGGTTGTATAAAGAGAAGCAGGGTCGGCCGTCAAGCGCTTCCGGCCATTTTCCCGGAGACTTCACAAGGCCTCGGTCGTCGGGGTGGGCCTCTCGATAGGGGAGTCCGTCCGCCCCGCCGTGAACGGCGGGGCTACAGGCCGAAGCCCCGTCAACGGGGCTGCGAGCGTTCCGCCCCGTTGACGGGGCTTTTGCGTTTAGGCCCGCCGTTCACGGCGGGCCGGAACCCGTCGAGGTCCAAAATCCAGAGGGACACCCGGTCGTCGGGACGCGATGGGCCGCCCCTTGGCCGCCGGCGCCGCTTCGGGTACAATCCTTTTCTCACCGGGAGGCCAGAGTTCGCGGCGAAAGGTCGCTTTTACCGAAGGGCCGAGGGGATCCGCGCCTCGCACTTCCTGGACGGAGGGACCGCCATGCCCGTTGACGCCGCCGGACTGGGCACCGCCATTCGCCAGGGCCGGCTGCTGGAGCCGGCACAAGCGGATGAACTGGGCCGCCTCCAGGCGTCGTTTCCCGAACCGCGCGCCCTGGCCGCAGAGTTGATCCGTCGCGGCTGGCTGACCCCGTACCAGATCAACCAGCTCATGCGGGGACGCGGCCGCGACCTGCTCCTCGGCTCCTACGTGCTACAGGAGCGGCTCGGCGAGGGGGGCATGGGCGAGGTCTTCAAGGCCCGCAACTGGAAGCTCGGCCATACCGTCGCCCTCAAGCTGATCCGCAAGATGCGGCTGGACCATCCCGACGCCGTGCGCCGCTTCCACCGCGAGATCCGCGCCGCCGCCCAGCTCGACCACCCCAACATCGTCCGCGCCTTCGACGCCGACGAAGTGAACGGCACGCACCTGCTCGTCATGGAGTACGTCCAGGGGACCGACCTGGCGAAGCAGATCAAGCAGGGCGGGCCGCTGGCGGTGGACAAGGCGTGCGACTACGTCCGGCAGGCGGCACAGGGCCTGCAACACGCCCATGAGCGCGGCATGGTCCATCGGGACATCAAGCCGCACAACCTGCTGCTGACGCCTTCGGGGGTCGTCAAAATCCTCGACATGGGGCTGGCGCGGCTGGACCGGGGGACCGACGACGGGGCGAGCAGCACCATGACGCAAGAAGGGGCAGTCATGGGCACGCTGGACTACATCAGCCCCGAACAGGCGATGGACTCGCACGACGTAGACATCCGGGCCGACCTGTACAGCCTCGGCTGTACCCTGTACTTCCTGCTGACGGGAAAAGTCCCCTTTCCGGGGGGCGAAGCTCTGCAAAAGCTGATGAAGCACCGCCTGGACGAACCCGTCCCGGTCGAGCAACTGCGGCGGGACGTGCCGCCGGCAGTGGCGGCGGTGGTACGCAAACTGATGGCGAAGCGGCCTGACGACCGTTACCAGACGCCGGCCGAGGCGGCGGCGGCGCTGACGGCAACGGAGGCGACGCCGGCGCAAGAAGTCCCCGACGCGGCCGACCGGACGGCGGCCGACGACGACACGGACGCCGCCCTGCGCTGGGTGGAAGAGCGTCGCCGCCGGCGGAAGGCGCAGGAGCGCCGGCGCCTTACCATCTATGCGGTCGGCGGTCTTCTGTCGCTGGGTCTGGTAGGCCTGTTCGTGGCGTTATTGCTGCGCTTCGGCTTGCCGGCGCCCCATTCTCCCACGGCGCCGGTTCCCCCCGGCGGCCCGAAGCCGGCGCCCGGCCCGGAAGTCCGAACCGATCCGTTCGATCAGTGGCTCAAGGATACAGCCGCGCTGCCGTCGGAGGATCAGGTCAAGGCGGTCATGCGGAAGCTGCAAGACCTCAACCCCGGCTTTGACGGCAAGGAGACGCACAAGGTCGAGCGCGGCGCGGTCACGGAACTGGCCTTCCTCACGGACAACGTGACGGACATTTCGCCGGTGCAGGCGCTGGCGGGGCTGCGAATTCTCAAGTGCGGCGGCGTTACTGATAAGCGTATGGGACGGCTCGCTGACTTGTCGCCGCTGAAGGACATGAAGCTGAAGTGACCTGAGCTGTGGCGACACGCGGGTGTCGGACCTGTCGCCGCTGAGGGACATGAGCCTGACGTCCTTGAACTGTTGGGAGACAGGGGTGTCGGACCTGTCGCCGCTGAAGGACATGAAGCTGACGCACTTGGCGTGTTGGGGCACGCCGGTCGCCGACCTATCGCCGCTGAAGGACATGCCGTTGACCTACCTGAACTGCAGCTGGTCGCGGGTGTCCGATCTGTCCCCGCTGAAGGACATGAAACTGGCCGCCCTGGAATGCGAAGGCGCGCCCGTGTCGGACCTGTCGCCGCTGAAGGACATGCCGCTTCAGGATCTGAGATGTAACTTCCAGCCTTGGCGGGACAAAGCAATCCTGCGCTCGATCACGACGCTGACGTGGATCAACGGCAAGCCGGCGGCCGACTTCTGGAAGGGAGTGGACGAGCGACAGGCGGCGTTCGAGGCGTGGTGCAAGGAGGTCGCGGCGCTGCCGGCGGAGCAGCAGTGGCCGGCGGTGGCCGAGGAGTTGAAGAAACGCAACCCCGACTTCCACGGCGCGGTCACGCCTACCATCGAGAACGGCGTGGTGACGGAGTTGGCGTTTCTAACGGACAACGTGACGGACCTTTCGCCGGTGCGGGCGCTGCCGGGGTTGATGAGCTTGAACTGTCAGGGGAGCGGCGACGGAACAGGCCGGCTCTCGGACCTGTCGCCGCTGAAAGGGATGTCGCTGACGTCGCTGAACTGTGGACGAAATAGGGTATCCGACCTGTCGCCGCTGAAGGGGATGCCGCTGACGAGATTGATTTGTACCGACACGCCCGTGTCCGATTTTTCGCCGCTGAAGGATCTGCCCCTCAAGGAACTCTATTGCGACTTCCAGCTAAAGCGGGACGCCGAGATCCTGCGCTCAATCAAGACCCTGCAAACGATCAACGGCCAGCCGACGGCGGAGGTCTTGAAATAGTCCACTGTGGCCGCCCACGCGCAGGAGACCCCGCCGATCATGCTCACCGAAGCCCCGCCGTCCCTGGATAAAGACCAACTCCTGTCACTTTACCGGCAAATGGTGCGGATCCGCCGCTGCGAGGAGCGGCTGGCCCGGTCGCACCAGCGCGGCCTGATCCACGGCGCCTGCCACACCTACGTCGGCGAGGAAGCGATCGCCGCCGGCGTCTGCGCCCACTTGCGGCCCGACGACGTCGTCTTCAGCACCCATCGGGGACACGGTCACGCGCTGACCAAGGGCGTGCCGCCGCGCCAGTTGATCGCCGAGCTGTACGGCCGCGCGGCCGGCTGCTCTCGCGGCCGTGGCGGCAGTATGCATCTTTTCGCCCCCGAAGTGGGGTTGATGGGCACCAGCGGCATTGTAGGGCCGAGCATCCTCCAGGCGGCGGGGGCCGGGTACAGTTTCAAGCTGCGGAAGACCGATCGCGTCGCCGTGGCCTTCTTCGGCGACGGGGCCGTCAATAACGGCGCTTTCCACGAAGGGCTGAACCTCGCCGCCATTTGGAAATTGCCGGTCCTTTTCGTCTGCGAAAACAACCAGTACGCCACCGAGGTGCCGTTCCGGTACGCGGCCGGCAACACGAGCGTGGCGGGACGGGCCGCCTGCTACGGCCTGCCGGGCGCCGAGGTGGACGGCAACGACGCTACGGAGGTGCATCGCGCGGCCGGCGAGGCGGTGCGCCGCGCCGCGCCGGCGACGGGCCGACCCTGCTCGAATGCCTGACGTACCGCACGCGGCCGCACGCCGAGGGCATGGGCGACTTCGGCTATCGCACAAAGGAGGAAGTGGAGGAGTGGAAGGGGCGCGACCCGATCGCCCGGCTGAAGCGGCGGCTCGTGGAAAACGGCGTCGGCGAAGAGGAGCTGAACGCCGTAGAGGCCGAGATCGAGGCGGAAGTGGAGGACGCGCACCGCTTCGCCGAGCAGGCGGCGCAGCCGGACCCGGCGACTGCGGCCGCGCACGTCTACGCCGAGCCGGCCGCCGGCGCTCCTCCGGGGGCTGACGCCCCCGGCTCGCCGGGTACGCGCGAGATCAGCTTCATGCAGGCCACGCTGGAAGCGCTGTCGTCCGCGATGGCGCGGGACCCAAAAATCTTCGTGATGGGCGAGGGCGTCGGCAAGCGCGGCGGCAATTTCCGCACGACGGCCGGCCTCTTCGACCTGTACGGCCCCGAACGGCTGTGCGACACGCCCATCAGCGAGCGCGGCTTCGTCGGCCTCGGCTGCGGCGCCGCCATGACGGGGACGCGGCCGGTCGTCGATTTCATGTTCGCCGACTTCGTCCTCGACTCCGTCGGCGAGATCATTAACCAGATCGCCAAAATGCAATACATGAGCAGCGGCCGGCTGAAGATGCCGATCCTGCTGCGCGGCTGCATCGGCATCGGCCACTCCGCCGCGACGCACCACTCCGGCAATTACTATCCGATGTACGCCCACTTTCCGGGCCTGCGCGTGGTCGTGCCGTCCACGCCCTACGACGTCAAGGGGCTTCTCGCCAGGCGCTCCGCTGCGACGACCCGGTGATTTTCCTCGAACATCGAGAGGTTTTGGGCGTGAAAGGCCCGTCCCCGCCGAGGACTACGAGATCGACTTCGGCCGTGCGGCCGTGGTGCGCGAGGGCCGCGACGCGACGGTGGTCGCTCTCGCTTTCATGGTTCACCAAACCCTGAAGGCCTGCGATGCCTTGGAAAAAGAGGGCGTTTCCGTGGAGGTGATCGACCCGCGCACCGTGGCGCCGCTGGACGTGGATGCCGTTGCGCAATCCGTCGCCAAGACGGGCCGGCTGCTGATCGTGGACGAGGCGTTCGCCCCGTTCGGCGTGGGGGCGGAGATCGCCGCGCAGCTCGCCGACCGCGGCTTCGACGACCTCGACGCGCCGATCCGCCGGCTGAACGGCGCCCACACGCCGACGCCGTACAGCCCGGCGCTGGAGGCGGCCGTCGTTCCCAATCCGGTGCGGATCGCCCAGGCGATCCGCGCCCTCGTCGCCGAGTGAGGGCCGTAGCATGGCGATTCCCATCACCGTCCCGCGCCTCGGCTGGAACATGGAAGAAGGCGTCTTCCACGGCTGGCTCAAGAAAGAGGGCGATCCCGTCCGGCCCGGCGATGCCCTGTTCAGCCTGGAGGCGGAAAAATCTACACAAGATATTGAAAGTATGGATAGCGGCGTATTACGTCTCGCCCCGAACGGTCCCAAGGAGGGTGATACGGTCGTCGTCGGGTCCGTGATCGGTTACCTGACGGCGCTGGGGGAGGATGGGCCGCCTGAAGGAACATTGGGCGCCCGCTCCGTGGGCGCCGATAAGATTCCTGATCCACATCCAGTTGCCCCGATGCAGAAGGCGCCTGCGGAGCGGCCGTCCCACCATCCCACGGCATCCCCCCGCGCCCGGAGGGTTGCGCGCGAGCAGGGCGCCGATTGGACGCATCTCCAAGGGAGCGGGCGCGGAGGCCGTATCCGTGAACGAGACGTTCTTGCCGCTTCGGAGCAGACGCCGATCTCTCAAGGCGCAGGAACCCCCATTAGCCTGACGCGCCGGACCATCGCGGAACGCATGACGGCCAGCCTGCGCGCCACCGCGCCTGTCACTCTCACGACGACGGCCGACGCCTCCAACCTCGTCAACTTGCGGAACCAGTTCAAGGCGGTCGCCGGAACGGAGGTCGTCCCCGGCTACACCGATTTCCTGGTGAAACTGGCTGCCGCCGCCCTGCAACAGCATCCCCGGCTCGCCGCTCGGTGGATCGACGACCGGATCGTCCCGGCCGCGGCCATCGACGTCGGCGTCGCCGTGGACGCGGAGGCCGGTCTGCTCGTCCCCGTGGTTCGAGACGTGCCGAGCCTCAGTGTGCGGCAAGTGGCGGCCCGCACGCGCGATCTGGTGGAACGGGCCAAACGCGGAGCGCTCAAGGCGGCGGAGATGGAAGGCGGCGCGTTCACCATCACCAACCTGGGGGCGTTCGGGGTGGACGCCTTCACGCCGATCATTAACGCTCCGCAATGCGCGATTCTCGGCGTGGGTCGGATCCAGCGCCGGCCCGTGGTCGAGGCGGATCGCATCACGGCCCGCGATCAGGCGACGCTGAGCCTGACGTTCGACCACCGCATCGTGGACGGCGGCCCGGCGGCGCGCTTCCTGCAAACGCTCGCGCAATATGTGGAGAATCCGGGTCCGTTGTTGATGGCGTGATTTTGGTGAGCGGTCGGAGGAGCAGCCATGAAATGCGACTTGACGGGAAAAATCAGCCTGGTGACCGGGGCGGCGCGGGGCATCGGCCAGGCCATCGCCGACCGCTTTGCCGCCAACGGCGCCCGCGTCGTTTACAGCGACGTGGACGCCGTTTGCGCGGCCGAGGCGGCCGCGCGCATCGCCCGGCGCCCTCGGTCTGAAAATGGACGTCACCCAACCCGACGAGGTGCGCGCCGTCGTGGAACGAGTGGTCGCGGAACACGGCCGGCTCGACATCCTGGTGAACAACGCCGGCGTCAACACCCTCAGCCATCGCGTGACCATCGACCAGTTCCCGCGCGAAGAGTGGGACCGCATCCTGGCCGTGGACCTGACCGGACTGTACGAGGTCAGCCGGGCGGCGGCCCGCGTCATGATCGCGCAGAAATCGGGGCGGATCATCAACATCGCCTCGATCGCTGGCCTCGTCCCGCTGCGGCTGCAATGCGCCTTCACGGCAGCCAAGGCCGGGGTCGTCAACCTGACGCGAGCCATGGCCCTGGAGTTGGGGCCGCACGGCATTCTCGTCAACGGCGTCGCTCCCGGCTCCACGCTCACGGAAGGCACGCGGCGATTGTTTTACGGCGAGGACGGATCGTTCCGCCATGCCGTGCAGCGGATGCTCGACCACGTCCCGCTCGGCCGACCGGCCGAGGTCGAGGAGATCGCCGTGGCCGCCCTGTTCCTCGCCGACCCCCAAAACAGCTACACCCACGGCCACATCCTCACGGTGGACGGCGGCTGGACGGCCGGGTACGCACGGGATTTTTAGCCGCGGAGGGAAGGCCGCCGCTTCCAAAAAAACGCGCATTCCGTCGGCTTTTCGCTGCGCCGCGCCGCCGCCCTCTGGTATGCTTCCTATGCTCGTGATGGGCTGGCGCGCCAGGCCGCCGATGCGCCCGCGGCCGTCGGCTCATGAATTTCTAAGGAGATCCTTTATGGCAGATTTCAAGAAACTGGCGATCACAACCCTCCTGGCCGACGGCAAGATCGACGACGACGAGGTGCGAGCCTTGAAGCGGGAACTGTGGGAAGACGGCCAGATCGACCAGGACGAGGTGCGGTTCCTGATCGAGCTGCGCAACCAGGCCCAAAAGAAGGCCAAGGCTAAGAAGGAAGAGGTCAATCCGAAGTTCACGGCCCTGTTCTTCCAGGCGATCGAGCAGAACGTCCTCAAGGACGGGACCATCGACGCCGCGGAGGCCGGTTGGCTGCGCGAGATGCTGTTCGCCGACGGCAAGATCGACGAGGACGAAAAGAAGTTCCTGGCCCGGATCAAGAAGGCGGCCAAATCGACCAGCCCGCAATTCAACAACCTGTACGAGGAATGCATGTCGCGGGGCGGGCCGAAGAAGAAGAAATGACGGCGCGGCGGGCAGGATGAAGAATCACTACGTTTAGCGGCGACCCGAAGGGGAGCGCGGGGGTCACGCGCTCCCCTTCGGGTCGCCGCTAAACAGCGTCCTTCACCGCGTCCGAGATGTCCTTCAGGCGAGCGACTCGCCGCACCGTCGTGTCCTTGCAAGCCCCCCGCAGGTCGAACAGCACCGCCGAAAGGCCGGCCGCTCTGGCCCCACCGTAGTCGTTGACCGGGTCGTCGCCGACAAAGACGATCTTCTCCGGGGCCGCTCCAACTTCCTGGCCGAGGGCGTGGAAGAACTCCCCGGCGGGCTTGCGCCACCCCACTTCCGAGCTGACGACGATCGTTCGCACCGACGCCAGTTCTGGCAGGCCGGCGACGACGAAGCGCAGCCGGGCGTCGAAGTTGGACGCCAGGCCGACGTGCCAGCCGCGTTGCGACAGGCCGCGCAGAGTCGAACCGACATCCTCATAGGTTCGCCACGCCTTCGGGCGGGCGAAGTGCGGCGTACAGTTCCCGGAAGCATGCCTCGGGATCGGCTATGTCGGCGAGAGTTTCCGCGACGATCGCGGGCCAGCGGGCCAGCTCGCGGCCTTCGTCGGTGCGCCAGCCGGCAAGGCGGTCGATGGTTTCCTGGCGGCGGAAGGCGTCGCGGAATCGCCGGGCGATCGTTTCCACGTCGAGGCGGCTCCCGAAGCGCCGGCCGACCGCCGCGTACACGGCCGGGGCCGACGGCTCCGGATGGATCAGCGTGCCGACGGCGTCGAAGAAGACCACGCGCGGCGTCATCGACGCTCCTCCACGTCGGGCCAGGCGAAGTCGGCCGTCGTCGCCGGCCGCCGCCACGGCAGCAAGGCCGGCACCCGCCGGCGGTACGCCGCATACCGCGGATGAAACCGTCGCAACAGATCCCTTTCCTCGAAAAAGACGCCAACGGCGATATACGCGGTCAGTCCGCCGGAGAGCAGCGCCAGGCTCGTGGGCATCACCGGCTGCGCCCACAGGAAGGCGAGCAGACAGGCCATGAGCGGATGGCGCACGAAGCGGTAGGGGCCGACGATCAGCAGCCGCTCGGGTGGTTCCGGCACCCCCGCCGACCAGGCCTGGCGCAGCCCGAACAGGCCGGCGTGGTCGAAACGGAAGTTGACCAGAACGAGGCCCAGCCCGGCCAGCAGCGGCAGCGCCAGCAGCCACGACGGCCCATGCCACCATTCGGGGCCGGGGACCGGCTGCCAGGTCAGAGACAGTCCCAGCAGAAGGAGACCGGAAAAGGCGGCGTACACCGATCGCTCCAGGTGCGGCGGGACGAGGCGCGTCCAGCGACGTTTGAAGCCTTCTCGGGCCATGACGCTGTGTTGCAGGCCGAACGCCGTCAGCCAGGCCAGATCGATCGCCCACGGCCACGCGAGCGCCGGCGTCACTGGTCCCCATCCGGCGCCCAGAAGCAGCACGCGGGCCGCCAGCGCCCGGAGCCGGCCAGGGCAAGCAGGTAGCAGCCGACCGCGCAGACCTTGCTAGACCGGACGGATGTCTTCACGGCGCGTTTCCGGGGGACTGTTCTCGGCGCCAGGGACGACGCGCGGGTGCAGCCACGGACTGTGTTCGTCGATCCGCGCCAGTACCTCGCCGGGATAGACGGTCTTCCCGAACCGCTTCGTGGAGCGCCGGCCGCGCGAGTCGGTCGTGATCCGTTCCACCATCGCCACGACCGTGCCTTCGCCGCTGCAGCGCGGACAGACGACAACCTTGAGGAATTGGGAGTTATGACCCCTGCCCATCGGCACGCCGGTTTCCAGCAAGTCGAGCAGGGCGCCGGCCTCGACGGCTTCCACCGCCACGTGCTGCGGCACGTGCGGCAGCCCGGCCAGCGTGCGCCCGGTCTTCCAGCCGTTGCAGTTCCGGCAGAACGGATCGAGGGCAGACCCCGCGCGATGCCGGCGGCGACGCCCGCCGCCAGGATCGTCTCGAAGGCGAAGTAAAGGTACGAGCCGACGTAGCCGAGGTTGATGTCGTTGTTGCCGTTTTCGCCGACGACCACGCCCTCCTGGGCCTCGATATCGATGTATTCCAGGACGTTGGCGGCCGGCGCCTTGCCAACCCGGGTTGTTGAGATTATGAAGATAGTCGAAGTAATGCATGAAAAACATCATAGCCACGCCGCCGAGCGCCGCGACGGTCGCGGCGACGGCCGGACTTCGCACCCGGCCGGCCCGCACCAAGGCGCGGCCGGCGCCGCCCAGCAGCGCCCCGGCGAGGAGCGGAAAGACGAGGATCAGGTAGAACTGCTCAACGGCGTAGCTCAGGACGAGGCCGAGCGCGGCCGCCGTTCCCAGGACGCCGACCATCAGGAAGGCCAGACCGCCCGGCGGCGCGACGCCGTCGGGTTGATACGGCTCCACGTCGAAGCGCGGCGCCCGGCGCGGGGCTTCGGCGGGGTAGGACGGGATGGCGTTTGAGGTAATATCTTCAGACATGGTGCAGGCTCCACGGCGCGTACACGGGATGCTATTAGTGTACCGCGCCGCGGGCTGGTCAGGCGGCCCGCGCCATCTTCTGTCCGGCGCACATCCGGTTCAGCAAAGCGGCCGGCGATTCGTCCGGCAGGGCCAGGACGTCCGGCGCGACGAAGTAGGAATGTTCCAGGGCGTAGCGGCCGCGCAGGACGCTATGGCTGCACGTGTCGGTGAACGCGATCCAGGCGGAGCCGGGCGGGAACGTCCACAGCCGCTTCGGGCCGCGCTCCTGGAACCCCTCGTTGCCGCTTCAGGAAGTCGTGGAAGCGAAGCATGAAGGCGTCGTAGGCGGAGCGCTTCGCCTTGCCGGGTCGGAAGAGCCGGACGACGCCCTCGCGGAGTTGCTCGAACCAAGCCGTCGCCGGTGCGGCCCGGCAGCCCGGCCGCCTCGCCGTACTGCTCCAGCAGGGCGGCGAACGGCGACGACGTGACCCAGATGCGCGGCTCGGCGGGATTGACGTTGGCGAAGACGCGGAGGATGCGACGGCCCTGCGACGGCCGGCCGGGGAAGGCGTCCACGTGCAGCAGGTCGTTGCGGGCGAGGTGGCGCAGGCGGCGCGTCGCCTCTTCCTCCGGGCGGTAGCTGATGCGGTCGAGCTGCCAGCCGGCGGCGTAGCGCGGCAGCGTCCGCGCCAGCCATTCCGTGGTGGTGCGCGAGAAGTCGGCGAACAGCTGGCGCAGGCGCTCCGACTCCTCGGCGCCATGGCGGGCGAAGCCGCCGACGCGGCCGGCGGCCGGGTCGTAGCTGATGTTCTTGTGGACGGGACCGCCGAGTTGCTGCCGCAGGAGGAAGGCGTGATCGTCGCCGGCCGGCAGCGGGAACGGGGCCTTCGGGAAGTAGATCACTTCGCCGCGTTCCAAGCGTTCCTCGGCGTGCAGCAGAGGATCGGATGGGGCGGAGTTCTCGGACATGGCTCGGCCTCCTCTCTTCGCTTGGCGAGCGGCCGGCGTCAGCCGGCTGGTACAGCGTCCTATCGGTGATCGCGTCCTACATCAGCCGGCTCACGCCGGCCGCTCGCCCGGTCACGAAGCCAGGCGCTCCGGCGACGGCGTCTTCTTCGGATATTCGAGGCAGGGTAAGAATGAATCGGGTCGGCCCGGCCGGCGGCGCCGCGTCCAGGCGCACGTCGCCGCCTTGCTGGCGGGCCAGCCGCCAGGCGATCGGCAGGCCGAGGCCGCGACCGCGGCCGGCGGAACGGCCGGAATAAAACGGGTCGAAGAGAGCGGGCCGCTGGGCCGGGTCCGGTCCTGGCCCGCCGTCCTCCACCGCCACCTCGATCAGGCCGCCGTCACCGGCTCGACGACGCGGACGCGCACCCAGCCGTCGGCGGGCGCCGCCTCGACGGCGTTCCGCAGCAGACAGGCCAGCGCGGTGCGCACCTGCTCCGCGTCGGCGAAGGCCGCCAGGCGATCCGGCGTGCGGCCGATCTCGATGCGGACGCGGCGCTGCTGCGCCAGCTCGCCAGCGAGGCGGCCGTTTCGGCGAGCAGCGACGGCAGATCGAACCAGGCGGGTCGCGGCGCGGCCGGGCGGGCGAACTGCATCAGGTCGCGCAGCAGGCCGTGGATGCGCTGCGTCTGGGCGATGATCGTGTGCAGCGCCTTGCGCGGCCGCTCGGCCTCGTCGCTGCGAACCAGTCGGCGGCGTGGGCCAGCAGGTACTGGGCCTGGCCGGAGATCACGGCGAGCGGATTGTTGATCTCGTGCCCCGCCCCGGCGGCGAACTCCGCCAGCGCGCCAAGCTTGCCGGCCTTCAACCGGCCGTCCTCGCCGGACGCCTGCTCTTCCAGGGCTTCGTGCAGCCGATCGACTTCCGTTTCCAGGCGCACGCCGTGCGCCGCCTCGCGGAGCCGGCGATTTTCCGCGGCCGTCGCCAGCAGATCGCGCAGCAACGGCGACCGATACGGCGATTCCCAGACCTTCGATGGACGGATAGTGGGCCACTCGCTCCGCG
Source organism: uncultured Planctomycetaceae bacterium (assembly GCA_963771935.1). GTDB lineage: Bacteria > Planctomycetota > Planctomycetia > Gemmatales > Gemmataceae > UBA4732. Next base: position 371,294 of record CAVYVK010000005.1, read on the forward strand.
AGTCGGCTCGGCCGACTCGCGGAGCGAGTCGGCCCGCTATGCCCAGTCCCAGGTCTACGCCCTGCTCGCGCGGCCTGTTCGACGGCCCGCCTGCACGCAGCGCAAACAGGGCGGGATCGGGGCCGAAATAGTGGGCCAGCTCCGGCGGCAGGCGCAGGCAGCCGACCACGGCGGTCAGCCAGTCCGGCAACCGCCAGCGACGGCGCCAGACGGCGGGCCAGCGCGGACTGATCCAGTCCCCAGCGGCGGCGCTGAGTTTGAGAGGGATTTCGTAGCAATTTCGGGTCGGCCAGGCAGGCGGCCGCGGCGGCGGGGTCCGCGGCGCAGACGCCGAGCCAGCCCAGCGGCGCCAGCAGGCCGCACGCCCACGCCTCGTCCGGATCGCAGTCGGCGGCCTGAACGGCGGCGTCTCGGGCCAGGGCCGCCAGGGCGACGGCGGCCTCGTAAACGGGCCGCACGACGGCGGCGTTCCAATCGACGGCGTCTTCGCCGGGCCGTTCCAGCAGGCGCACCGCTTCGTCGAGGACGGCGGGGTCGAGCATCCGGAGCAGAAAGGAGGGGCGCGACCCGTCGTCGGGCCGGCGGAGCAGGAGCAGAACGGCGCCGGGGTCGTCGCGGAGGAGTCGAGCCAGGTTGCGGGGGTGGGGTGCGAGGCCAGGGCAGTCAACGACGCGGCGGAGGGCGGCAGCCAGGCGCGCTGCAGCACGGCCTCGGCCGACAGCCGCGGGGCCGAACAGTCCGGTTCGGCGCGTTCCCTCACGGCGATGCTCCTTCCTCGGAGTCAGTAGTTCGGTGTTAGCCGCGGTGTCGCAGAACCGACGGCTTCGTTCAGCGCGGCTTCTGCGAACCGCGGCTAAACCGTGAATCGGATCGCCGACAGTGTCAGGCCGGCGTCGACGCCGGCTCGATCTCCAGCAGGGCGCACATGTGGTCGATCAGGTCTTCGATGTCGAACGGCTTGTGCAGGAAGTCGTCGGCGCCGGACAGGCGCAGCTCCTGGATCTTGTCTTCCTCGATCATGCCGGAGATGCAGAGGATGCGCACGTCTTCCAGCGTGGGGTCGGCCCGGACGCGGTGGCAGACTTCCTTGCCGTTGATGTCGGGCAGCATCACGTCGAGCACGATCAGGTCGGGGCGGTATTCCTTGACCATCATGCCGGCGTCGAAGCCGTTGCTGGCCACGCGCACCTCGAAGCGGCCGTCCTCTTCGAGGACCTTGGTCATCAGCTCGACCAGTTCGACGTCGTCGTCCACGAGCAGCACCTTGCGCTTGCCGCTCTCCAGGGCGTCGGTCGGGATGCCGTTGTCCTTCATGAACTTGTACAGCGCTTCGCGCGGGATGCGGCGGAAGCGGGAGCCGGGCACGCGGAAGCCCTTGAGCTGTCCGTTGTCGAAGCAACGGATGATGGTTTGCTGGCTGACTTTGCAGATTTTGGCGGCTTCGCCGGTCGTGAAAACAGTTTTCATGCGTTCGTCCATCCCTTGCTGGCACGAGGCCAGTCGCACGAGTGGTGGTCGTCCGGCCCTTTCCGTGAGGGGTCCGGCGACCGATATCATCCCTGATCTTGCCTCTTGCCTATCCGTCAAGGCTTCAATACGGCCACGGCTTCATCGCCGTGGAGAAGGTGGTCCCTGGTCTCGTGCCTCTTGCTTCATCCGTCGAGGCTTCAATGCGGCCACGGCGATGAAACCGTGGGAACGTGGCGTGAATTACCTGGAGTCGGACATGGGGGTCGCTTCAGTTCGGCCACGGCTGTGAAGCTGTGGGACACCAGCCACCATGCGCGATTATAACGAATCGGGGAAGCCTGTCAACGCGAATCGCTCCGCACCGCCTTGCTCTAACTTCTTGACTACAGCCGTACTTCCTCCTTTCCATGCGAATTCCTTACCCAGTTGTGAAAAATTGCCCCTTCCACGCCCATTATCTCGCTCTGCGAACCGAGCGCTGCCTTCAACCGCCGGCAGCGCCGAGGCCGTTCTGCTTTCCCTTTTCTATCGGCCACCCCGCTTTCGCTCCATGACGCGAATGTCCGCTGGACTTGCCCCGATTTCTCAATCGAGATAAATCAGCAGCACCGCCAGGTCGGCCGGGCTGATGCCGCTGATGCGGCTGGCCTGTCCGAGGTTGGCCGGACGGACGCGGCTGAGCTTCTCCCGCGCCTCGGCCCGGAGCTGCGGCACGGCGGCGATAGTCGAAATGCGCCGGGATCGGCCGCGACTCCAGCCGCTGAAACCGCTCCACCTGCTCCGCCTGGCGGTGGATGTAGCCGGAATACTTCGCTTCCAGCACCACCTGTTCCACCACGTCGGCCGGCGCGTCGAGCGCCCGCAACGCCCGGCTCCATCTCGACAGATGCTGCGGCCAATCGATTTCCGTGCGGCGCAGCCACTGTTCCAGCGTGTCGCTGCTCGATGCGATGACCGTCGCAGGTACTCCGTCAACTCCGCGATGGCCCGCTCCTTGCGCTGCAGCCGATCCCAGGCGTCGTCCGTCACCAGGCCGACGCGCCGGCCCAGCGGCGTCAGCCGGCGGTCGGCGTTGTCGTGCCGCAGCAGCAGGCGGTACTCGGCCCGGCTGGTGAACATGCGGTACGGCTCGTCGACGCCCTTGGTCACCAGGTCGTCGATCGAGCACGCCGATGTAGGCCTGGCTGCGGTCGAGGACGAGCGGCGGCTCCTCCTTGATCTTCAGGGCCGCGTTGATGCCGGCCATCAGTCCCTGGGCGGCGGCCTCCTCGTAGCCGGTCGTGCCGTTGATCTGGCCGGCGAAGTACAGGCCGTCGACCGGCTTGGTCTCCAGCGTCGGGTGAAGCTGCGTCGGCGGGGCGTAGTCGTATTCGACGGCGTAGCCCCAGCGCAGCACCTCGGCGTTCTCCAGGCCGGGGATCAGGCGGAGCATCGCCTGCTGCACGTCCTTGGGCAGGCTGGTGCAGATGCCGTTGCAGTAGTATTCGAGCGTGTTGCGGCCTTCCGGCTCCAGGAAGATCTGATGCCGGTCCTTGTCGGCGAAGCGGACGACCTTGTCCTCGATCGACGGGCAGTAGCGCGGCCCGCGGCCCTGGATCTGGCCGGAATACATCGGCGCCCGGTGCAGGTTGGCGCGGATGAGGTCGTGGACCGCCTCATTGGTATAGGTGATGTGGCAGTCCATCTGCGGCTGCGTCGATGCGCTCGGTGGCGAAGCTGAACGGCCGGGGCTCGGCGTCGCCGGGCTGCAGTTCGCACTTCGAGAAGTCGATGGTGCGGCCGTTGAGCCGGCAGGGCGTGCCGGTCTTGAAGCGGGCGAGCTGGAAGCCGCACGACGCCAGGCTGTCGCTGAGCGACTCGGCGGTGCCGTCGCCGGCCCGGCCGCCGCGCGTCTTCGCCTCGCCGGTGTGCATGAGCGCCTTGAGGAACGTGCCGGTGGTCAGGACGACGGCCTTGGCGCGATAGAGCGTCTCGCCGCGGGCCATGACTCCCGTCACTCGACGCTGCGGTCCTCCGGGTGCTGACGCGACCCGGCTCGTCTCTTCCAGCAGTAACGCTTCGACCATCTCCTGGCGCAGCGTCAGGTTCGGCTGCGCCTCGACGGTGTGCTTCATCGTGAACTGGTAGAGCTTCTTGTCCGCCTGGGCGCGCGGCGAGTGCATGGCCGGCCCCTTGGTGCGGTTGAGCATGCGGAACTGGATGGCGCTGGCGTCGATGCACCTTGCCCATCTCGCCGCCGAGGGCGTCGATCTCGCGGACGATCTGGCCCTTGGCGACGCCGCCGATGGCCGGGTTGCAGCTCATCTGGGCGACGGCGTCGGCGTTCATGGTCAGCAGGGCGGTGCGCAGCCCCAGGCGGGCGGCGGCCAGGGCCGCTTCGACGCCGGCGTGGCCGGCGCCGACGACGACCACGTCGAATTCGTAGGTGAGGGGGAACATGCTACACCGTCCCTTGTCCCGGCCCACACAGGCCGGGGGCTTGATGGAATATACCCGATGGGGGCGGTATGGAAAAAGAGGGACTGGACGGTGGGTGCGAGCAACTCGGCCGCGCCGCAGCGGGAGGACGAGCGGCGGCAACGGGCAGGACCACCCGCCAACCGCCCGCCAAGCCGATGGCCCTTGGCGGGTAAATGTCGTTTGCCGGCAAGGGGTTGCGATTGTCCCGCCATCCGCCAAGCTGGCTCGGCGCCCGGAAGGATTTCTCCTGGCTCGTGGTTTGGGCGCGGAACCCGTTCCTCCATCGAACCGCCGGCTTCAGCTGACAGCCCGCAGTCAGCAGTCGGCTTGTGCCGGGGGACGAACGACTCGCCATGATGCACCTGACATTGCTGGGAGAGGGGGGCGAAAGAGGAGTGTATCATGGCCGAGGGCCGTCTGGGCAGGGCAAGACGGAGGCGGGGGAATGGAGACCTTCGGCCGGGGCGGGTAGTACGGGTAGGAGACCGTGCCACAACGGGGTTTCACGGCCAATTCCTCCTATGACGGAGCCGTTACCGGCGCACCGCGAGTGGGTAATTGGTTAATTTGCACAGCGCTGCAATTGTCGGTTCCTTACCAGCTACCGCGCGAGGGCGGAATTGTCGATAAGGACTTGCTATGCGGCGCATGGTCGCCAAGGATTTCGCCCTAAACGCTTTGCCAATTACACGGAAGCGACGCTTTACTGGCCGGGGTCCAGAACCGGAGAAACGGCCGGGAGCCGTTCACTTCCTTTGGTAGTTTTTCCGACGGCGTTGGTCCCAGAAGGCGTCCCATAACCCGTCGCCGCTGGCGTACAGCGCCCGCAGCGCCGCCACTTGTTCCGATGCCGATGCGCACCAGCGCATCCCCGCTCCCTTGAGGCGGCCACCCAGCACTTTGCAGCCCGCCTCCGTCGGCCCGCTGCCCACGTCCCAACCCCGCGCCCGGTAGGCCGGGTAGTCCATCCGATGCACGTTCGATTGCACGTACCCCAACAGACCCCGCAAGCCCTCCCGCAACTCCTCTGTGGCCTTCCGCGGCAGGCGAAGCCCACGCAGCCAGTCCCGCAGGTCGCGGCCGCCCCGCTCCCACAACACCCCCTTAGCCTCCTCCGCCCACGCCCGCGCCGCCCCCGGATCGTGCCCGTGCAGCAGACCCCCGAAGGCATGCAGCCGCTCCGCCGCGTGGTAATAGTCCAGCACGAACACCACCGCCTCCGAGAACGCCTGCCGCAGCACCCGCTCCAGGCCGTTGCCCCCGTCCGTCAGGGCCACCAGCGTCTCCGCCACGCCCAGGCCGCACGCCACCGCGCACCGCCGCATCCAGTTCGCCACGACCTCGAAGTCGGACAGGTAGACCGTGTGGCCCTTGCGCGGGTCGTACCAAAGGCCCACGTACAGCATCCGCCAGTCCACGCCGCCGCCGCGCCGGGTCGGCACGGCGAAGGCGTCCAGCCCCAGATAGGCGACCGTGCCCGAGAAGGACTGGCCGTCTCTGGTCGGGCAGGGTGAAGTCCCACGCCGCCGGCCGTTCGGCCCGGACGGGCTCGCCATCGCGATGCCGCTGACGCAAGGCGTCGCCGGCGCCCTCGGTGACGCGGCGGCAGGTGGAGGCGGACAGACGCAGGCCGGCCAGGCGACGCAGCCGGTCGTCGGCCCGCCCGAACGGCTCCAGGGCGCCGGCCAGGGCCGTCAACGATTGCACCGCCGGGCTTTGGCGGCCGCCGTCCAGGCCCAGCATCCGGTCCCAGGGGCAATGCCCGCCCCGGCAAGGGCCGCCGTAGTAGTAGGCGCGGCTCAGATCCACCTCGCCGTTGACGGTCAGCAGAGTGCGGCTCAGGTAGTCGATGAACTGGGCGGGTCGGCCACAATCGGGACAGGCGATGCTGCAGCCCTGACACCCCCTTTTTTCCGGCCCGCAAGGCCGGTCTGGTGGGCGGCGGCGGCCAGGTCGTGGGCCTGGTCGCGCAGGGCGAATTCCAGCGCGCCGAAGAGTTGGGCGTCGGGGCAATCGACCAGGGACTCCGCCATGCGGCGTGCGGCCCGCTCGACGTGAGGGCGGAGCTGATCCAGGAGGACGCGGACCCGACTTTCACGGTCATCGGCGCTGGCGGAAGGGGGAGAAAGCGGTTGCGGCAACATGGCTGCGGTCCTGCAGTTGGGTGAAAACACGGCGACCCGGGGCGGAGTAATTCCCACCCCTCAGACCAACCTACCGCAACGAGCGCCATTTTGCACCAAAGATCCTGACTCGCTCCCAGTCGTTGCTCTTGCCCTGGAAACTGCTTTACCTCCCCTTCGCACTCTGCAATAATCGCCGGTGGTTCCTCAAAGGAAACCGGCTCATGGCATCTCTCTTCAGAGTGTTCTTGCGGCCATCAGTGGAACGGCTCATGCCGCCTGGATGCGTCGGCGCCGCCAGGTCCAGCCCGCGAGGGCCGCCGCGCCGAACTCGGCGAGGGCCAGGCCGCAAGGTTCCGGGGCCGTGGCTGCGCTGGGCGTGAACGCGATCCCAGCTACACCCCAAGAGGGTGTGCCACCTAGGTTTCCTAAGTCCTCAATGATTTCAATAGAACTGATATCCGGCACCTGGAAGGAATAGAGTGCGCCGCCGTGTGGTCCCGTCCCCGATTGTGTCTGTGTCCATCCGAGTACGGAACCGCTTTGGCCATAGGCTATCAGTTTGGGATTACTTGCTTGCAGCACCTCCACACTTACCGAATTGGCGGTCGCAGGCCCCGAATACCCGGGCTTCACGAAGTCCATCGTGAGGCCTGAAAAATAATCGAGAGCCGCCGGCGCCGGCCCGCCCTTCACCAAAACTGCGGGTGCCCATACATCCACGCCGCTGAGGTTGGTGATTGCAGCGGTCGATCCCGTCAACATCCCCTTGTTTTCTGGAATCGTCGGGAACCGCAGTCCAAGAGCGGTGTACTGGGTTGTGACCAGATCGCCCGAAGAATCGATCGAATCCGACCCGATGGGATCGCTCACCATCGGCGGCGGGTGCGGGATGGAATTGGGGGTAATCATGTCTGCGCGGGCGAGCGCGGCTGACAGAAAGGCGGTCAGCACGGCGGCTCCGAGGCGGGCGAGGCGCGGCGTCTGGCGCGTGAGAGAATCCATTCGCGGGTCTCCAGTGGAGGGCTTTGAGGAGTAGCCAACGGGCTGAAAAGTACCAGAGCAGCATCTTCCAAACAAGCGTACCTTCCGCACAAGGGCCGGCCCGTGCTGAAGCACGGGCCTACAGGCCGAAGCCCGGTCAACCGGGCTAAAACCCGGGCAGCCCCGTTCACGGGGCTTTGGCCTGTAGCCCCGCCGTTCACGGCGGGGGATGCGTCGGGCCGGGGCCGGCCCGTGCTGAAGCACGGGCCTACAGGCCGAAGCCCGGTCAACCGGGCTGAAACCCTGGCAGCCCCGTTCACGGGGCTTCGGCCTGTAGCCCCGCCGTTCACGGCGGGGGACGCGGGCTAATTCCACAGGCGCACCCCCTTCGGATTCGTTGCACTTGCCCTGGAAACTGCTTTACCTCCCCTTCGCACTCTGCAATAATCGCTGGTGGTTCCTCAAAGGAAACCGGCTCATGGCCTCTCTCTTCGAGTGTTCTTTCGGCCATCAATGGAACGCGGCCAAGGGACCCGGCGGCGACGGCGCCACAGTCGCTCTCTGCCCCGTCTGCCAGCGCGTGGGGACGCCTGCGGTCGCCGACAGCATCCGCCCGCGCCCGGCGGCCGCGCCGGGGGAAACCGAGACGATCGGCCTGGCGGCGCCGCCGGAGCCAGCGCCGGCCGACCTGCCGGTGGTCGCCGGCTACGAGTTGCTGTCCGAGCTGGGCCGCGGCGGCATGGGCGTCGTCTACAAGGCCCGCCAACTCAAACTCAACCGCGTCGTCGCCCTCAAAATGGTCCTAAGCGGCGCCCATGCGGCCGCCAGCGATCTGTTGCGCTTCCTGGCCGAGGCGGAGGCCGCCGCCCAGCTCCAGCACGCTAACATCGTCCAGGTCCACGAGGTCGGCAGTCACAACGGCCTTCCGTTCATGTCGCTGGAATACGTGGACGGCGGCACGCTGGCCCAAAAGCTCAAGGGCACGCCGCTGCTGCCGCGTCAGGCCGCCGGCCTGACCGCGACCCTGGGCCGAGCCGTCCAGTACGCCCACGAGCACGGCATCGTTCACCGCGACCTCAAGCCGGCCAACATCCTGCTCACCGAGGATGGGACGCCGAAAATCTCCGACTTCGGCTTGGCCAAGCGCAGCGCGGCCGGCGCCGGCGTGACGCAGACCGGCGCCATCCTCGGCACGCCTAGCTACATGGCCCCCGAGCAGGCGGAAGGCAAACCAGACGTCGGTCCCGCCGCCGATGTCTATGCATTGGGCGCGATCCTCTACGAGCTTCTGACAGGCCGGCCGCCGTTCCAGGCGCCGACGCCGCTGGACACGGTCCTTCAGGTGGTGAACGACGAACCGGTGCCGCCGCGACGGCTCCAGCCGAAAGTCCGGCGCGATCTGGAAACGATCTGTCTGAAATGTCTGCAAAAGGATCCGAAGAAGCGCTACACCTCCGCCGCGGCGCTCGCCGACGACCTCGACCGCTTCCTCGACGACCGGCCAATCCTGGCCCGGCCGGTCGGTCGGCCGGAGCGGGCCTGGCGCTGGTGCCGGCGCAATCCCGTCGTGGCCGGGCTGGCGGCGGTCCTGGCGGTCGGCGCCCTGGTCGCGATCTATTTCCTCAGCGCGGAACGCACGGCAACCCTTAGCAACCTTCACCGCGCTCAGGCCGCGGAAGCGGATCTGAAGGTCCAGCTTCAAAAGACAAGCGAGGCGGAGCAGGGAAAGGCCGAGCTGAAGTGGCAAGCCTACAATTCATATCTGGACCGGGCGCGGGCGGGCTTCTTTAGCCGGCAACCGGGTCAGCGCCTCGACGGCCTCGACGCTTTGGCCGCGGCCGCCCGCATCCGTCCGTCGGACCAACTCCGCGACCAAGCGATTGCCTGCATGGCCCTGGTCGATCTGCGCACCGTCCCCAGCGGAATCACTTTGCCGGAGGGAGCGACCGGCACGGCTTTCGATCCCGGCGGCAAGTGGTACGCTTATGGAGACGGCACAGGGGCCGTCTGGGTGCGCCGTTTCGGTGATGATGGACTGGTCACGCGCTTGTCCACGGACGGCCGCCCCGCCGCCTGGCTTATCTTCAGCCCGGACGGCCGCTTTCTCGCCGGCGGCCCGAGCAACTCCGCCTTCGTATGGAACGTGAAGGAGGGCCGCCTGGTCGTCCAGATTCCCAACGGCTCTTTCGGCTTCGATTTCAGCCCCGACTCCCGAGAGGCGGCGATCGACAGGAGTGGCGGGGCCGTGCATGTGTACGACCTCGCCACGGGGCGCGACAGGCTAACGATCTCGACCGGCTTCAACAACCACGGCCTGGCCTTTAGCCCGGATAGTCGCAGGCTGGCGGCGACCTCTCCGGGCGGTTCTTCCTCCGTGCGCGTTTTCGACGCCAAAACCGGCCGTCTTCTCCAGGAAACGATCCTGCCCGAGCTGGCGGCTTCCTCCCCGAGCTGGCATCCCGACGGCGAACGGTTAGCGGTGGGCGGCGCCGTCCGCCGGGTGTTTATCCTGCACGTCCCGGATGGACGGATGCTGGCTGAACTGGAGGGCCACGCCCAAAACGTGACCGACGCTCAATTCACTGCGGACGGCGATCACTTGTTGACGCACTCCTGGGACGGCACCGTCCGTTTGTGGGAGGCGGCGACGGGGCGGCAGCTCCTCTCCAGCACCCAGTTTCTTAACATGGACGTTCGTCCCGGCAGCTCCCGCTTGGGCTACTTCACCGACCGTAATCGGAGCGTTCGATTCGTCGAACTGGCCGACGACCACGAATACTGCTCCTTCGGCCACGACTTGGTTGTAGGCTTCGGCCAGAATCGCAGCGTCGCGGTCAGCCCCGACGGCCGTCTTGCGGCCCTGGGCGCGGACGACGGCGTTCGGCTGTGGGATCTGGCAAGCGGCCGGGAGCTGGTCCACTTGCAGTCGCCGCTGTGCGTATCGGCGGCCTTCACGCCGGACGGCCGCGCGCTGCTCACGAGCGGCTCAGCCGGGTTCCAGCGCTGGCCGATTCGCGCGGACCCTTCCGTCCCGAATGGGTTGCTGATCGGCCCTCCCCGTGTTCTGAATCTGTCCGTCGCACCGGCTGCCTTCCAACTCGCCCCGGACGGGCGCACCGCCGCCGTGGTGAGCGAGAAGTCGCAGGCCGTCGTGCTAATCGACATGGAGACTGAGCAAGTTCGGCCGTTCCACCTGGACAATCCGATGGCTTCAACGGTCGCCGTCAGCCCCGACGGCCGGTGGGCGGCCTCCGGCGGCTGGCACGCTCCGGCTCAACGGATCTGGGACGCCCACACCGGCCGGATGGTCAAGGAATTGAGGCTGGGCGAAGTCACAGGCGTGTACTTCAGCCCCGACAGCCGTTGGCTTATCACGAGTCGTTCCGATGAGTATTGCTTCTGGAACGTGGAGACGTGGCAGCCGGGCCTTCGCATTCCCCGCGAGCAAGAGCCGTACCCCGGCCCGGCCGCGTTCACCCACGACGGCGTACTGATGGCGGTGGAACTCACTCCGGGCGTCATCGGACTGCTGGACTGGAAGTCCGGCCGAGTCCTGGCCCGGCTGGAAGATCCCACCCACGACCGGGCCAGCGCCCTCTGTTTCAGCCCCGACGATGCGCAACTGGTCGCAATCGCTCCCTACGACAAGGCCCTCCATGTCTGGGACCTGCGGCGCATCCACGACCACCTGGCGGAGATGCACCTCGAAGGGGACTGGCCGGCCTATCCGCCCGCGCCGGCGCCGTCCGCGCCGCTCCCCATCCGGATCGATGACGGCTCGCCAGGCGGGGCGCCGCCGCCTCTGAAGCCGTGACCGGCCCGATTCCTTCTCGTCAAAGATTATGGAGGGTTGTCATGGCGAAGGTGAAAACGGCGGCCGAGTGGATGGCGGAGCGGCGGCTGGATCAGGCGGCGTTGGTCGCGGCCTCGGGGCTGGACGAGCGCGTGATGGAAGCGATCGTCCAGGGCCGCTACACGCCCAGCCCCGACCAGCGGCGCCGCCTGGCCGCCGCGCTGGGGGTCGGCCCCGACGAGATCGCCTGGGGCCACACGGCGGAGGTGCAGCACGTCTACGGTCACGGCCCGCAGTTCGGCCGCAGTCCATGAGGGAGGTAAAGGATGGCGGATACGACAAATACGGTCGATCAGTTATGCGCAGGCCTCGGCATTGACGCGCGGCAACTGGCGGAGCGCTCGGGCGTGGACGAGCAGCGCGTCGCGGCGATCGCGCAGGGCCGCTGGACGCCCAGCCCCCAGGAACGCGACGCCATCGCCGCGGTCTTCGGCCTGACGCGCGACCAGATCGTTTGGGGGCACAAGACGCCCATCCAGCACCTTTACGGCAGTGGACCGGGGTGAGCGACCGGCCGCGGTTACACGCCTTGCACGTTCGCGGCGCCCGGCCGTGTTCGCAGCTTCTCCAGCTGCTCTTGCAGCATCTTCAGGTGCAATCGGAGGTGGTAAAACTCTTCCATGTAGCTCAACGGCACTTCCACGAAAGCCACCTGCCGATTGATGTCCCGCAGGCGTTCGAGTTCCTTTTCGAGCTCCGTCCCGGACAGACCGAGGGTGATTTTCTTGTCGATGTCGCGCAGCGCCGAATACCACCGGTAAATCTTGCGCCGCGTCCGCCAGCGCACCAATGGAGGCGCGGCCCGGAACAGGGGCAGCAGCAGCATGATCAGCGGCACGAGCATGACCTTGAGGCGATCGACCAGCGAGGCCAGCCAGAAGGGCAAATACCGCTGCAAGAGCGGGGGGCCGGACTTGTAATACGTTTCAGCGTCCGCGCTGATCGGAATGTCGGTGTAGGACGCGGAGGGAAACTCGCCTGGGTTGGAAAGCACGTCGCCCTTGCCATGAATGCGCGTGGCGACGGTGAGCAGCAAGGGAATCAGGTCCGGGTTCACGTCCTTGCGCGCGACCAGCATGGCGGTGGGCGCCAGCAAGTAGACATCCTTGGAGGGGAGATTTTGTCCCAGGTTGACCAGGCCTGCCGGCACGGTCAGCTCGGACAGGAACCGATACCGGCGGTGATAGGCCTCCTGCTGGCTGAAGCTCAACAGGTGGATGTTCCCATCCTTCAGGAGTTCCTGGATGTACCCGGTGTCGAAGGCCGCCACGAAGAAGGCGGCGTCCAACTCGCCCTTCTGCAGCTTCGTGGCGGCGTCGGCGATCTTGTCCGGCGTTTCCAGGATCGTCCTCTTTTCCGGGGCGGCGTCCCCGGCTTCCGGCAGGCCGTTGGCGGCGAGCAGCTTGGTTGCGATCGGGTAGGTGCCGCTGGTCTTGGGACCGACGCTGATGCGTTTGCCCTCCAGCTGTTTGAGGAGTTCGATCGTTGGATCGCCCCGATAGAAGACCCACAGCGGCTCTCGGAACAGGCTGCCCAGGGTCTGGAGATCCTTGTCGTCTTTCTCGTCGGCGACGCCGCTCTGAACGAGGGCGACGGACACTCCCGAGCCGGCGTCTCGGAGCAATTGCAGGTTTTCCCCCGAGCCGGCGGTTTCACGCACTTCGACGGCGAGGCCTTCCTTTTTCAGCTCTTCCGCATATTGCAGGCCGATTTTATAGTAGGTCCCGTTCTTGGCGCCGGCGGCGATGACGATCTTGCCGGGCGGCGGCGCCTTGACGAACAGCAGGTACGTGCCGAGCAGGGCCGCCGCACAAACCAGGAGGATGATTCCCCAGACCATCAGAGCGTTTTTGCCCTGGCCTCGGGGCCGAGGAGGCACCGTCTTGAGGCGGTTCGACGTGGACATGAGAATCTCCTGATCCCAATCGACTCCGCGCCTCTTGGACTCATTACTCGGCCTTCGATCGGCGGACGGCAGCCGATGGTGGCGTCCATGATGCGGTCGAAGCGGAAGCGGGTCAACGAAAATCCACCCGTCCCAGGTGGGGAGAGGACGGCGGGCGCCGCGGGCCGGTTTTCGGGGCGGGATGGACGTGGGCCGGAAGGGAGTTATAATGCACAAATAAGGAAGCGAAGGAAGAATCGTCGCGATCGTCCCCGTAGCTCAATTGGATAGAGCGCTGCCCTCCGAAGGCAGAGGCTACAGGTTCAAATCCTGTCGGGGATACCTTCTGTGCCCACCAGCCCTTCGGCGAGGACGCCGAAGGGCTTTCTCATTTCCGGCACAAGGGTTGCGCCTTCGAGCCGATAGTTCAAAGCCAGGATTTCCAGCACCCGGCGCTTGGCCGCGTAGTCGGCCGTAAGCCAACGCTCTTTCAGGTGTTGCGACAGTTCAAAGGCCCGGACGGCGATGTCCGAATTTTCCTGCCGCCCGCGCCCGTGCGCCTCGATTTGCAGCTTCAGGCGGGCCTCCGCGTCCCGCAGCTCGGTCCGCTTCCGGGTGTTGGCTGCGCCACGCTGATGAACTCGACGCCAAACTCGGACTCCAGGCGCTCCAGTTCTAGTAGTCCGAGAGGTTGCGCGTCGCCCTGTCCACCTTGTAAAAGAGCATGGCGTCCAGGTCCGCGGCGTTGTCCCGGACGTAGACCAGCATCTCCCGGAACATCTTGCGCTCGTCCCGCTTGCTGGCCGTTTCGGCGATGCGGAAGAGGCGGACGATTTCCCCGCCCTCCCGCTCGGCGTACCTCCGGATCGAGTCTTCCTGGACCTCCAGCGAGTGGCCCTCCTGCTCCCGCATCATGGTGCTGACGCGGGCCAGGCCGACGAACTTTTTCATGGACCAATCTTCCGCTGAGAAGAAGGCCCCGACTCGACGGCAGGGGCCGGAAAGCGGCGCTCGGGGCCGGCCCCGAGTGCCGCGGTTTTGACTACTCCGTCAGCCGGCTGACGGACAGAAGCATTTGCAGGGCGTCGTCCGCGGTCAGCCTCTCCGGGTGATAGAACTGCCACACCCGCAGCGTCTCGGCGATCAGGTCGCCCGTGACCCACGCGGGTGCGCCGGCGGGCACGGTCGTCGGGTATTGCAGCGCGGGCAGGGCGCCGCCGCGCTCCCGCCGCCGTCACGTCGCGGACCCCGTGCAGCCGATTCTCGATCCCCCAGCGGCCGCGCCAGCAGGCCAGGAGTTCCGCCGCCCCCACCCATTCGGGGCCCGCCAGGCGGCGGCGAGCAACGCCGTCAGCGGGAAGCGCCGGCCGTGCGGGCTGCGCGGGTCGGGGATGCGGGCGAGGTAGGCAAGCAAACTGCCGGGGGCGTGGCCTTCCATGCGCGGGCCTCCACGAGAAATGGGCTTGCCTCCCCATCTCGAATCCCTCCCAACCACGCAAGCTGAACCTTTCAATGGCCCTGGCCGCCTGTCAAACTCCGGTTGCATCGGCGGACCCTTCCGGCTATACGGCCGCCGGAATCATTCCGTCCATTCCGACCGGGGACCGAGACGATGATGCGTCTCTGTGTGCTGCTCTGCGCCTTGTTCGCGCTCGCCTGCTCCGGCTGCGCTTCGGAGGGAAGCAAGGCCCAGTGGGACGAGTTCTGGAAGGACGTGCGCGGCGACAACATGCAGATGAAGGACGACTTCTCGCAGTTCCAATGAGCCATAACGCGATTAGCGCATCAAGAGGCGCCGCCGCGCCGTGCTGTACGCCGCTTCCAGATCGACCGGGACGCACCGCTCCTCCATGATCCACAGCGGCATCTTCGGCAGAGGAGCGTCTAGGGCGAGCGCTTCCCGCCACGCCCGCAACCGCGACGCCTCGGCCGGGCCAGTGGTGCGGTACGCCGCGGCGTACAGGTCCGACGGCGCCTCGCCGCCCGATGGAGGATTCAGACCCAGCAAGGTGAGCAGGTCGCCATGCAGATCGCCCGATCGATGGGTGACGACATCGACGACGAGCAGGCCGACGCCTTCCTGCAAGTAGTTGGCGCACTTAATGGAGAAGGCGCGGCGGTGGGATTCGCGGTCCTTGTTGCCGGGGCTGACCAGCTCAATCGCGGCGGCCAACCGCAAGCTGTCGTCGTCGCGTCGAATTTGGATCTCGTACAGGTCGAGATTGGTGAAGTCGATGGCCAGGTCCAGGGTCGGTTGGGGTGGAACCCAGAGGGCCGACCCGTCGCCGTTGAGCGTTGCCACGTCGATCTCGACCCGCGTGCCCACCTGGATGAGCGGCAGGGCGACGAACGACGGCGGAAGGACGCCCTCGTTCAGCTGCCCGGCCAGTTCGGCGGCCCAGGTCGCGTGGAAGGCGTCCCACGGCCGCACGTTCAGCCAGGGCGGGTGGAAGTGATCGAGCAAGGGCATGGCGCTTCTCCGAGGTGCGGCTTATTGTACCGCTCCGACGCGGGCTGTGGAAAGGACGCCCGACGGAGCGAGAGCCGCGCAATCACTTGCCCAGGTAGCGCCTGCGGGCGCTGGCGACGGAACGCTGGTAGGCGTCCTCGGGCAACGGCCCCAAGGCGGCGAATGACCTGCGGCGGGAACCGCGCCAGAGCGACCGCCCGAGCGCGGCTACGAGCCACACTAGTGGGTCACTTGCTCTGGACATGGCCATAAGCCCGTTGGCCCTTTCGCCCCAGCGGCCGCCGCGTCTGCGCGCCCGATCCGCCGAGGCGGTGCCGACGCTCGCGCTGACGCTTCCGCCGCGCCGCCCGCTGGCCGCCCCACTCGAACGGCGTCGGTTCGGCGTTCCAGTGCCGCGCCACCGCCTCGAACCAGGCGATGATCTCTTCCGGCGTCGCCGGGTGCTGGCCGTCCAACGCCCGCCGTTTCAGCACCCGCTGGATGCTCTCCGCCATGTTCAGCCACGACCCGCCCACCGGCGTGTACACCGGCATGACCCCATGGGCGAACAGCCACAGGACGAACTCCGGCGTCTTGTGACCGGCCAGGTTGTCCAGTACCAACAGCATCCGCAAAGGCGGCAACTCCGTCGGCAGCGTCGGCTTGACCGCCAGTCCGGCCTGCCAGCGCTCCCACGCCGCCCGCGACGCCGTCGCTGTGGGAGGCGGGTCGGGCAACCCAGCCAGGATCTCCGACAACTCTCGCTTCAGCCAGGGGTGCAACACCGCATTGGGACAGGTCGCCACCCCCTCGATGCGCACCCGGCCGTCGGCGGGGTGGAACAGCGTCAGCACCTTGGCCGTCCCGTTGCGAATATACTCGTGGGGCTGGCGGGCGGGGTCGCCCTCCGGTCGCCAGTTCGGCCCGGGGTGAGGCACGGTCTGGAACGGCCCCGCCTGGTCGCAGCACCAGACCGCCAGGCCCAGCGACTTGCCTAGCCGGTAGGCGCCCTCGATCAACTTTTTTTCGGCTCGGCGTCCGGGTCGGTGACCGTCACCGTACCCGCCTTGCGGCGACGCAGCGCCGATCCGGTCGGGCACCAAGTGCGGGTCCGCTGATGGCTGTATCCGGCGTCATGGAGTACCCGCCACAGGGTGAAGGTCGAGACCCGCGGCAGGCCGTCCGGGGCCGAACGCAACGCGCGCCGCAGCGTGGAGAGGGACCAGGTCGCCGTCCCGTCCCGCTCCGGGGTCGGCGTCCGCGCGACCTCCCGCAGGATGCGGTCGCGATCCGCCGCGTCGTAGGCCGTCGCCCGGCCGCCGCCGTGCCGGGGTTCGAGAGCAGCCAGGCCCTTCCCGGTTGAAGCGGGTGACCAGGTGGGAGACGGCGTCGCCGCTCTTGCGGCCCACCGCCCGGGCGGCGTCCTGATAAGCGACCCCGTCGCTGACCAGCAGCAAGGCGGCGGCGCGGGCGACCGGGGCGGCCGGGGCCGCCGAGGACCGGCGCAGTCGGTTAAGTTCGTGGCGTTCGGCGTCGGTGAGGGGTCGAAGCGAATCCTTCCGGCGGCGGGTCATAACGGCTCCTGGGTGCGATGGTTCCACCCAGCATATGCCAGTAGACGCTTATGGCCAGCTGCAAGGCAAGTGACCCACTAGCACCGGCGCCGCCGCCACGGTCCCCCACGCCGCCGAGAAAGCCCCGATGTCGTGGAACGGTACGTTATTGGAGGTGGCCGCTACATACCACGCGCAGAGCGGGACGACAACTGTCGCTAGGCCTAGCAAAACGAACGCTTTGAGAAAGCTCACGGAACAGACGCTCCGGCGCTGTTTCTCGAAGGTCAGTGTCAGCAGCCAGTCGGCCTCGGATTGACTTTTCGTGCGCGCGCCGAGGTATCGCCACCGCAGCGGCACGTTTTCCATGTCGCTGAGGAGCCTATCGCGCAGCAGCTGCGCGGCGAGGTATCGTGCTTCCTTGGCATGCTGTCCCTTGGGATGGCGTTTGATATAGTTTTGATAGCTTTCTGCTGTGCCGTTCCGCTCCGCGGTTCCCCATACGATTTTCTCCTCCTCGTCGGGGGTCAGCGGCAAGGCGATGGGTGTTAGGGGAGGCGCTGGCACCGGTTTGCCCACGCCAATCGGCGGCGGGGACGGCGGCCGCATCGACCTGGCAAGCTTCTCCAGCACCGCGCCGAAGTCGGCCGGCCGCTCCTTCGGCTGCTCGGCGATGCACGCGTCGAGCAGTTCGCGCAGGCCGTCGTCCGACAGCTGCTTCCAGTGCTTCAGCCCCGGTTGCGGCGTGCCGAACAGGGCGAAACAGCACGTCCGGCCGAAGCCGTACACGTCGGAGCATTCCCTGACCTCCGCACCGGGCAGCTTTCCCATCTGCTCCGGCGCGGCATAATCCAGCGTCCCGGCCACGCTGCTGCCGACCAGCGTGCGAGAGAGGGCGTCGGCGTGGCTCATCGTGTTCCGAACGCTCTGCGCCGCAGCGCCAGGCCGAAGTCGATCAGCCGCACCTCCCAGCCCGACCCCTGTCGGCGCACCAGCAGGTTGGCCGGCTTCACGTCCCGATGGAGGACGCCCTTTTCATGGGCTGCCCGCAGCGCCGCGGCCGTCTGCAGCGCCAGCGCCGGCACGTCTCCCTCTGGCAGCGCCCCATGACGGCGGACGTGTTCTTGAAGAGTCAGCCCCTCGAAATAGTCCATCACCAGATACGGGCGCGACCGATTCGCGGCGTCCGCATAGCCGTAGTGCTGCAAGCGGATGACGCAGGGGTGGCGGACCTGCTGCAGGACCACCGCCTCCTGAAACACCGCGGCGACCTCGCGGTCCAGACACTCGGCGCTCAGCGCCTTGACGACCACGTGATCGCCGCCGAGGCGGCGGCAGAGGAAAGCGACGCCGAAGCCGCCCGCCCCCAGGATGCGTTCCGCCTCGAAGTCCGCCAGGGGAAAGGGGGCGAACCGCTCCGCGTCGTAGCGCAACGCCATCTTCAGCTCGGCCAGCGCTGCCTGGAAGGAAGCGCCGTCGATGGCGGCCCGCTCCAGGGCGGCGTGGTAGGCGTTGTAGTGCCCCTCGGCGCAGGATTTGGCGTCCGGCGAAATCTCGGCGACGCGCGTGAACGCCTCCTGAGCGTTCTGGTAGTCGCCGGTCGCCGCCTGCAGCTTGCCCAGGCCGTTGAGCAATGCCGGCGACGCCCGCTTCCGCTCCTCCGGCAGGGCGCGGTGCTCCGCCAGCAGCTGTTTCACCAGCCGCCGCTCGCCGTCGCCGTGGATCGACAAACTGTCGGCGGGCCGCAACGGCCGACCGTCCAGCTGAAGGCCCGTCAGCGCTTGCAAAACGCGCCCGGCCAGGTCGTCGAACTTCCGCCCCTGCCGCTCTTGCTCTGCCCGGATGTCGAGGACGCCGCCGCGGATTTCGCCGAGGATGTCGAGCAGGTCGTCCAGCCGCTTGAGCTGCGCCTCATTGGCGTCCGCCACGGCGGCGAAGCCGGCCTCCTGGGCGCGGCTGAGCTGGTCGAGCCGTTCCAGCGACAGCCCACGAAACAGCTCGCCATCGCCCCCGACGACTTCGCGGTGGAAGAAGTAGCGCACGGCGACGACCAGCAGGGAGGCGTTGGCCGCTTTCGGGGGGCGGAGGGCGACGAACTGGGCCAGCACCGGGTAGCCGGCCCGCTGCAAGGCTGCGCCCATGCCGGCCAACGCTTGCCATTCGGCGTCGATCAGGGCGGCGGGCTGCGCGAAACGGGCGAAGGACGCCGTCTCTCGGGCCAGTTCGGCGGCGGAGACGCCCCCCGGCCGTCAGGCAGCCGACCTTGCGCGCGCGCGCAGCTCGGCGAGGCAGCGGCGGCGGGAGTCTTCCTTGATCCTGGGAAAAATCTCCGATTGAAGCAGCGCCCGCACCCGATCGCGGAACGCCCGCTCTTCGGCGCGGTCCAGGTGGGTCAAGAGCGACTCGCCGGCCAGGACGATCTCCAGACAGCGCCACGACCGCTCGCCGGCGCGGTCGAGCGCTTCGGGCAGCCGCTGGCTCTGGTCGGTGAACCGCTCCGTGAGGAACGCGACCGCGCCCTCGACCACGTCCGCCGCGGTGTCCTGGCCGAGGGTTTTCAAGGCGACGCCAAGCATCGGACGCAGCGCCAGCGCACACAGGGGGAGCACAGCGGACATGGCGATGGACTCCGAACGAGGCCACCGCGCCGGCGAGGCCGCCCTTGGCGCCGCGGACGCGGGGGGATCATCGGATTGTGGTAGGGGGCGCTGCATCCGTCAAGCATTTCGTCGCCTGGGACCGCATATTGTGGAAAAGCGGCTGCGCGCCGCGCATCGTCCATTTGCCCTTGCGTCCGCGACTTGGCATAATAGCCCCAACGAGCCGCCGGAATCCGCGGACGCAGGACACGCCATATAGTCGGGGTGGAAACGCCATGAGCGAGATGGAGTTTCGGCCGGGCCTGGCCGATGTGCCGGTCGCCGAGTCGGCGGTCAGTTTCATCGACGGCAAGCGGGCCCGCCTGGAATACCGCGGCATCGCCGTCGAGACGCTGGCCCGCGAGAGCTGTTTCGAGGAGACGGCCTGGCTGCTGCTCAAGGGCGAACTGCCCACGCAGCGCGAGCTGGCCGACTTCGACGACCAGCTCCGCCATCACCGCCGCATCAAGTACAAGCTCATCGATCTCATCAAGTGCCTGCCGGAGACCGGCCATCCGATGGACGCCCTGCAAGCCGGCGTCGCCGCGATGGGCATGTTCTACCCGGCCCGCGACGTGACGCAACGCCCAGAGCAACTGGGAGTCGGTCGATCCGGCTGATCGCCAAGCTGCCGACCATCGTGGCCGCCTTCCACCGCCTGCGGCACGGCGACGAGGCCATCACGCCGCGCGACGACCTCGGCCACGCCGCCAACTTCTATTACATGCTGACCGAGCAGGAGCCGTCGCCGGCCGTGGCCAAGGTGCTCGACGCCTGCCTGATCCTGCACGCCGAGCACACGATGAACGCCTCGACGTTCAGCGGCCGCGTCACCGGCTCGACGCTGGCCAACCCGTACACCGTGATCAGCTCCGCCATCGGCACGCTGACCGGCCCGCTGCACGGCGGCGCCAACGAAGAAGTGCTGGACATGCTCGACGAGATCGGCTCCGTCGAGAACGTGCGGCCGTGGCTGGAGGACGCGATCGCCCACAAGAAGAAGATCATGGGCTTCGGCCATCGCGTCTACAAGGTCAAGGACCCGCGGGCGACGGTGCTGCAGGAGCTGGCCGAGAACGTCTTCGTGGAGACGGGCCGGCCGAAGCTGTACGAGATGGCCGTGGAGCTGGAGCGGTTGGCGGCCGGAATGCCGATCCTGGGCCAGAAGGGCATCTATCCCAACGTCGATTTCTACTCCGGCATCGTCTACCAGAGCGCTGGGCATCCCGCGCGACCTGTTCACGCCGATCTTCGCCATCGCCCGCGTGGCCGGCTGGCTGTCGCACTGGCTGGAGCAGCTGAAGAACAACCGCATCTTCCGGCCCGAGCAGATTTACGTCGGCAAACATGACGTGGCGTATGTGCCGCTGGAGAAGCGGCCGTGACGGCGGACGAGAATTCTGACCGCGACTCCCCGTGGAGGTAGGCTTTGTTCGTCCGTCTCCGTCCGTTCCTCCTCTTGACCTTCTTCGGCCTCGTCTTCTTCGCTCCTCTGGCGCTGCATCCGACCGGGACGCTGTACTCGAAGCGCTCGGACATGATCGCCGAACACATCCCGGCGAAGCGCTTCCTGATCCGTTCCTGGCGCGAGACGGGCGAACTGCCGCTGTGGTGCCCCGACCTGTTCGCCGGCGAGCCGTTCGTGCATGACATCCAGGTCGGCATCTTTTACCCTCCTTACTGGATCCTTTTCCTATTCGCGCCGGAAGCCGCTGGATGCGTCCTGAGCTGGGTGATCGTCGGCCACGTCATCGCTGCGGGCTGCTGCATGTTCGGCTACGCCCGGTCGCACGGCCTGGGCGAGATCGGGGCGGCAGCGGCTGGTATCAGCTATATGTTCGCGGGCAAATGGATGTTTCACCTGCTCGATGCGGGACACACCATTCTCATCGGCCTGGCCTGGCTGCCGCTGGTGCTGCTGCTGCTGGAGTCGGCCGTGCGCCGCGGCAGTCTGGTCCGGGCGACGGCGGCGGGGGCGGCGGCGGGGCTGATGGTCCTGGGGACGCAGCCGCAGTGGACCTTCTACTCGGCGCTGCTGGCGGCGGGGCTGACGCTGGGGACGGCCCTGGAATCAGCCGGCTGGCTGGACGGCGCGGGGCCGCGCTCCGTTCGCCGGACGCTCGGGGCGCTGGGCCGCTGGCTGGGGCTAGGCCTGTGGGCGGCGCTGACGGCCGGCGCCCTGTCCGCGGTGCAGCTGCTGCCCACGCTGGAGGCGGCGTCACAGGCCACCCGCGGCGCCGGCGTGGCGCCCGACGACGTGGTGCGCGAGTTCCTGTACACGGTGCATGAACTGGTCGGGCCGGGTCCGATCGTCTCGCTGCGCTGGGAGAACCGGGCCGGGCTGGGCGTGCTGGGACTGGCGGCGGCAGTGCTGGCGCCAGTGTTATGTCAGGGCCGCGTCCGCTGGCACGCCGCTCTGTGGCTGATGCTGTGGGCGCTGGCGCTGGGCGGCGGGACGCTGCTCGCCGACGCCGGCTGTCCGGGCTTTCACACCTTTCGCCTGCACGTCCGCGCATTCATCACGGCCGGGCTGCTCACCGCCCTGCTGGTCGGCGCCACGACCGACGCCCTGTTTGCGAAGGCGGTTGCCCTGTCGCCACGGCGGAAGAGATTTGCGATCGCCCTCGTTCTCGTCGCCCTTGCGGCGGGGATCGCAGCGCTGGCCAGTGAGGCGATCCTCGGGATACCGGACGGCGAGGAGGTGCGTTTCCCGTTTTACCCGCTGGCCTTGGTGGTCCTCATCCCGGCCGGCGCCGCCCTGCTGATCTTCCGCCTCCGGAAAGGGACCAGCCGCGCGACCCGGACGACGAGCATGGCCTGGCTCGGCCTGCTGCTGATCGAACTGTGGGCCATGTCATGGCCGATGGTCGAAGTCCGCGATGAAAAGGACCTCTATCAACCGTCCGCCTGCGCCGCCTATGTCATCGACCGACGAAGGGACGATCCGGCGACGGAGCGCTGGCGCATGCTGGACACCTGCATCCGCGGCTCGCTCGGTCACGCCGCGCTCGGCTCAGGCTGTCCGCTCGGCCCGATCTACGGCCTGGAAACAGTCGGCGGGTACAACCCTCTGGACGTACACCGCTTCCGCGACTACCTCCAACTCATGGCCGACGATCCGGAGCCGGTGCGGGCGTTCGATCGGCCGTTCGGCCACCCGATTCTCCTCAGCATTCCGGTGCGCAACAAGTCTCTGGCGGACCTGCTGGGGGTGCGCTATCTCTTGCAGCCACGCGACCCGGCCGATCAGCCGGAAGGCCATGAGCCGGCGCGGCCGCCGGGTTGGCGCCTCATCCTCGACGACGACCAGGCCCGATCGTACAGCTTCACGCTGGGCGGCGTCTTGCCATTGCCTCCTTATACGGTCTGGGAAAACCAGAATGTCCTGCCGCGCGCGTTCGTCGCGCCGCGGGCCGCGCCGCTGCCGGATCGGCCGGAATTGCTGGACGCACTCAAGCGAACCGACTTCAGGCGGACAGTGCTCCTGGAGGGGTTGCGCGAGGATCCAGCCGGCACGACGCCTGGTGCGACGTACCACGCCGCTGACGTGACCGACTATCGGCCGAACCGCGTGGCGCTGCACACGGAGGGGCCGGCGGGTTGGCTGGTGCTGACGGACGTGTGGTTCCCCGGCTGGAAATGCACGGTCAACGGCCGCCCCGCCGAGGTCCACCGCGCCGACTTCCTTTTCCGGGCGGTCGCCGTGCCGGAGGGGCCGTGCGAGGTCGTCTTCACGTTCGAGCCGGAGTCCTACCTGCGTGGGAGAGAATTGAGCCTGGGCGCGGCGGCCCTGGTCGTGGTGCTGTTCCTTGGCGCCGGCGCGAGAAGGGTCTTCGCGCATTCCGGCGAGCGGCCGGCGTGAGCCGGCTGATGCGCTTCATCAGCCGGCTCACGCCGGCCGCTCGCCGCACAACGCCCCTTCTACTTGTCGCGGAACAGCATCGGCGCCAGCAGGTATAGGTCGTTCTTCCAGACGGGCCATTCATGCCGCCGGAATCGACGTGCCAGACGTGCGGCACCTTCTTCTGGTCCAGGGAATCCTGGAACGCCTTGCTGGCGTTCATCAGCCCATCCATGTCGCCGCAGGAGATCCAGAGGACGCGGAGCCTTTTGGCCGCGTCGGTGGGGTCCGCGATGAGTTCGCCCCGTCCGAACAGGGCGGAGGAGAAACCGCCGACGTAAGCGAACGTGTCGAGATGTTTCAGGCCGATGGTCAGCGCCTGACCGCCGCCCATTGACAGCCCCGCGATGGCCCGGTGGTCGGCGTCAGCCAGAACGGGATAATGCGATTCGACGTAAGGAATGACATCCTTGAGCAGGTCGTTCTCGAATCCGGTGGTCGCTCCGGGGCGAGGTCCGGACGGACGGCCGGACGGCGGCAGAAGACGGTTGAGGGCCACGGCGAGCTGCTTCTCATCCACCGCGCCCTTGCCGTCCTTGTCGCATTCCTTGAAGAGGCCCTTCGCAAAGGCGGTAAACTCCTCTTCCGTCAGCTTGCCGTCTTTGTCGGCGTCGGCGCGCTTCATGATGGCGGCGGCGAAGCCAGCGCCCGCGCCGGGCGGCGAGACGAACCCGTTCGGCATGACCACGATCATGGGGGCGAGTTTCTTGTCGGCGTAGAGGTTGTCGAGGATGACGTCGGCCGACCCCTTCCGCGTCCAGCCGTTCTCGTCGTCGCCGGCGCCGTGCAGCAGGTAGAGGACGGGGTACTTCGCGTCCTTCGAGTAGCCCGGCGGCGTGTAGATCACCATCTTGCGTTTGGCGCCGACGGACTTCGAGTCGTACTCCACGGTTTCGACCTTGCCGCGGTCGATGCCGTCGCGGCGGACATCGAAACCGTGCGGCGCCGCGGGGAGGTCTTTCGACGGATCGTCCGCCCACGCCGGGGAGGCAAGGGTCAGGGTCAGGAGCGCGCTCGCGCTCGAACAGTCGGCCGGCAAATCGCGTTTTCATGGCAGCCTCGCTGAAAGGGTGTGGGGTTGAGTTTATCGCCGGTCCTGGGAAAGGGCCATGAGAAATGCGCCGGGGTGCGTGGGCCGATTCTGGAGTTAGGTGAAGGCGGTTGGGTGCCATGCTTTCGCGGCCCTCCGCGGCC
This sequence comes from uncultured Planctomycetaceae bacterium, assembly GCA_963771935.1. Taxonomy (GTDB): domain Bacteria; phylum Planctomycetota; class Planctomycetia; order Gemmatales; family Gemmataceae; genus UBA4732. Next base: position 395,805 of record CAVYVK010000005.1, read on the forward strand.
CGTCCCGCCCCCCGGACTTCACGGGCCGCGAAAGCATGGTGCGGTCGGGGGTGCCGTCATGCTTTCGCGGCCCCGGCAGTCCGGAGGGACGGAAGGAGTCCGTGCCGGGGCCGCGAAAGCATGGCACCCTCAATGCCGCCCTCCGCGCACCACCAGAATCCATTCATGCACCCGCGCCGGGCTGGGCGCGGCGGGCGGCATCCGCTACCTTCAACCGAGAGTCCGACGCCTGCCGACGACCCCCGCGGGAGGAATCCTCGTGTCCGATGCGCTGGTGCGTCACTTCGACCTTTACACGACCGGCCCCAACGGCCAGGTGCTTCTGCACGCCATGCCGCTGCTGCTGGGCGCCCTGTGCGTGATCGCCATCGCCTACCGCTATTACAGCGCCTTCCTGGCGGCCAAGGTCGCGGTCCTCGACGACGCGCGCCTGACGCCGGCCCACCGCTTCAACGACGGCCAGAACTACCACCCGACCAACAAGTGGGTGCTGTTCGGCCACCACTTCGCCGCCATCTCCGGCGCCGGCCCGCTGATCGGCCCGGTGCTGGCGATCCAGTACGGCTACATGCCGGGTCTGTTGTGGCTGGTAATCGGCGTCTGCCTGGCCGGGGGCGTACAGGACATGCTGGTGCTGGCCGCGTCGGTGCGCCGGGGCGGCAAGTCGTTGGCCGAGATCGCCCGCGCCGAGCTGGGGCCGTGGGCCTACCGCGTCACGTCGACGGCGATCCTGTTCATCGTCGTCATCGCGCTGGCGGGACTCGGCTTCGTCGTCGTCAAGGCGCTAGGAGGCGAGCAGGTGGCGCTGGGAGAGGGTATGACTATTACTTTGCCGCCTAGCTATACCCGGTCGATGCTTACTCACCGCACCGAAGGCGATTCGGAGGTCTACCAGTTTCCCTCTAGTTGCCGAATTCTGTACTCACCGAGAACTGCGGTAATGGAGAGGTCCGAGAGATTTGAAATCTCCATACCAAGGGGAAGCGACTTTTCAGAATGGGATGGGGATGTCTCAGCCGTTGATGTTGGGGCGCCTGGGTATAAGCCTACTTTCGTCGAGCTGACGACGCCTCCCCACAGCTCTCAAGTAGTGCGCGGAAGCTCCTGGGGCACGTTCACCATCGCCGCCACCATCCCCATCGCCCTGTTCGTCGGCTTCTATATGTACCGCCTCCGCAAAGGGCGCATTATCGAGGCGTCGCTGATCGGCGGGGCGCTGGTGCTGGCGGCGACAGTCGCCGGCGCCTGGATTCCCGGCTCGCCGCTGGAGGGACTGTTCTCGCTGACCAAAGGCCAGACCGTCCTCGCCCTCACGACCTACGGCTTTATCGCGTCGGTGCTGCCGGTGTGGATGCTGCTCGTTCCGCGCGACTACCTCTCCAGCTTCCTCAAGATCGGCACGGTGATTCTGCTCATCGTCGCCGTGTTCGTGGCCAACCCGGTGCTGCCGTCGCCGATGGTCAATCCGGTCTTCCAGAATGGCGGGCCGACGTTCCAGGGCGGCCTATTCCCCTTCGTGTTCATCTGCATCATGTGCGGCTCGATCTCCGGCTTCCACGCCCTGGTGTCGTCGGGCACGACGCCGAAGATGGTGGACAAGGAGCGCGAGATTCGGCCGATCGGCTACGGAGCGATGCTCATGGAAGGCATTGTGGGGATCGTGGCGTTGATCGCGGCCGCGTCGCTGCCGCCTCGGCTCTACTACGACATCAACGTCGGCCTGGACAAGGCTGAGAAGTGGGCGCCGGCCGTCGCTCAGGTGGACCGCGAATTCAGCGGCGCGCAGGACGTGGTCCACCTGCCGGTCGAGGCGGACAAACACGATCTCGCAAATGTCGAACACATGGTCGGCGGCGAGTCGCTGCGCGGCCGCACGGGCGGGGCGGTGACGCTGGCCGTCGGCATGTCGTTCGTCCTGAGCGACGCGCTCGACTGGGCCAACGACCCGGCCGCGATCGCGGGGCTGATGAAATACTGGTATCACTTCGCCATCATGTTCGAGGCGCTGTTCATCCTGACGACGATCGACGCCGGCACGCGCATCGCGCGCTTCGTCTTGCAGGAGATGCTGGGGAGACTGCACCCTCCCTGGGAGCGAACCGACTCCTGGTTCGGGGCGATCACGGCGACAGCGGCGGTGACGGCGGGATGGGGCGTCCTCGTTTACACGGGTTCGATCGACACGATCTGGCCGATGTTCGGCATCGCCAACCAGCTGCTGGCCGTGATCGCCCTGAGCGTGGTGACGACGCTGCTGGTGAACACCGGCCGCGGCCGCTACGCCTGGGTGACGCTGTCGCCGATGCTGTTCGTGCTGTCCACGACGCTGACGGCGGCGTACCAGATGGGGACATATCAGTTCCCGGCGCTGATCGCCGGCGGGCAGGCGCTGAAGGGGATGCTCAGCATGGTGATGATGGTGTTCGTGGTGACGTGCGTGCTGACGCTGCTGCTGCTGGCGACGGCGCGACAACTGGCCGTGGCGCGGGGGCTGATTCCGACGCGGCCGGAGCGGCAGCCGGATGACAAGAAGACGGTAGTCAGCGACGCACGCCATCGTTCCATGATTCAAGGCGATCGCACTTATCCGAGAATACGGTCCCAGCGCGCCTTGTGATAGGCGACCTTCTGCGCCGCCGTCATCTTCGTGAAATCGACTTCGGCGGCGTGGCCGTTGGTCGTCGCCTTCTCCACCTTGCCGTTGCAGGAACCCTTGCAGCCGCAACCGCGGTCGGCCTTGGTCTTCCCGCTCGTCGCGGCGGCTGCTGACTGCGCGATAGGCGGCGGAAGGCTGACCACCTTGCCGTCGCCGCCGTAGCTCATCACGCCGGTCTGCAATTTCATATCTTCATCCAGCGATCGCTGCGGCTTGACGCCAAGCCTCTGCAAGACGCCGTGGTAGGCCCGCACCGCCTCCTCCGCCGTGATCTCGCCGTCGGCGATGAGGCGCAGGAAGCGGATGAACGCGAACTGGTTCTCGGCGTTGTTGATCTTGCGGCCGAACAGCGCCACGCGGGCGCCGTACTTCTTCGCCTCGCTCAGCAGTTTGAAGGCGTCGTAGGTGGTGCCGGCCGAGCCGCCGAGGATGCCGACGACGAGGTGCGGGTCGTAGTGGACCAGCTCCTCCATCGCCTTGGGGCCGTGGTAGACCATCTTGAGGAAGACCGGCCGGCCGGCCGTGGTGACGCCGCCGAGCGTGCGGACGATCACGTCGTTGATGTACGCCGGCAGCTGGCTGGCCTCCACCGCTTCCGGATCGATTCGGGTCGAAAATCTCCAGGAAATGGCGAAAGCCCTTGTGCTCGGCCTCCAGGCGGAACTGCTTGTACTCTTCCAGGGCCGCGCGGTCCAGCGTCCGTGTCGTTGTTGAACGTGATGCTGTACAGGCCGAGGTCGGCGCCGAGGCTGACGCTCCTCCGGCCGGCACTCGACGCGGCCGCACTGGATGTGATCGAGCGTGGCCGTGCGGAACGGCAGCGACGGCTGGCTCACATAGCGGCCGCCGCGGACGACGTGGATGTCGGTGGTGTCGTTGGCGCGGGCGGCCGGCGTGACGGGGCTGTTGTCGAAGATCCGCTTCTGGATGGTCAGCGCCTCGCTGGTGCTGGCCGACATGAGCATGATATCGACAAGCTTTTCCTCGACGATTTGCGTAATGATATCGCGGAACTCCGCGAGGCTGCGGTAGCGGACCTCGCCGGAATGGGCCTCCGGCGACTTGCCGGGGCGCCGATGGCCAGGGCCATGTCGGGGTCCTTGGCGTCGGCGAGGATGAAGTCCTTGCAGCCGTGCGGGTCGGCGTGGATGCGGGCCAGCTTCAGGTCGAGGGATTTCTGCATGGTTGCGAACCGAAGATTTACCGCAGAGAACGCAGAGAGCGCAGAGAGCAGAGGAGGAATCATTTCTAGGTTTTCTCCGCGCTCTCTGCGTTCTCTGCGGTGAAATTATTTCTTGACCGTCTGCCAGGCGGAGCGCGGGATGGAATGGCCGTTTGCCATTGGCACAACCTTGCCGCGCGGCTCGCGGCCGTTGCCGATGCGTCCTTCCACCTGGTCGATGATCTCACGCAGCACGCGGGCCGAGTTCTGGATGCCCATTCGCTCCTTCGGCGTCAGCGGCAATTCGATCTGCTTCCGCGCTCCGCCGCAGCCCACCTCCGTCGGCACGGACAGGCACACGTCGCGCACGCCGTACAAACCCTGCTGCAGCGTGCTGACCGGCAGCACGCGGCGGCTGTCCTGGGCCAGCGCATGAACGACTTCGCGGATCGACAATCCGACGCCGAAGCCGGAGCCGCCCTTGAGCTTGATGAGCGTCGCCCCGGCCGTCTTCGTTTCCTCGAAGACCTCCTTCGCCACGGTCGGGTTGAAGCCCGGCCACTGCTCCAGCGGCAGGCCGGCGACGGTCGCGCTCGACCAGATCGGGACCATGCTGTCGCCGTGCTCGCCGAGGATCATCGCCTGCACCTGCGTCGGCGGCGCCTGGAGCCGGCGGGCCAGGTAGCTGCGGAAGCGGGCCGTGTCCAGCTGCGTGCCCAGGCCGATGACGCGCTGCCACGGCAGGCCGACCCGCTGCACCGCCAGGTACGTCAGCACGTCCACCGGATTGCTGACCACGACGAGGTACGCATCTTTCCTTCAGGCCGGCCGCCTTGACCTGATCGAGAATGCCCAGAAAGAGATCGACGTTGCGGTTGATGAGGTCGAGCCGGCTCTCGTCCGGCTTGCGGCGCAGGCCGGCCGTGATGACGACGATGTTGCTGGAGGGAACGTCGCCGTAGTCGCCGGCCGTGATGCGCTGGTCGCCGGGGACGAGGCAGGCGCCGTTCAAGAGGTCGGTCGCCACGCCCTGCGCCATGTCCTTGTTGGCGTCGATGACGCACAAGCTGCTGACCACGCCGCCGCACTGCAGCGCGTACGCCGTCATGCTGCCGACCAGACCGCCGCCGCCGATGATGCTGACTTTCATGCGAGGATCGCCTTCATTCCAGAGAGAGTTAGTCGGAGGGCCGGTTGGGCGGCTCCGCCGTCAACTGGTCCGATGGATGTTGCGGCGGCGGGGCCGGTGGGGTTTCCCGGAAGGCGGCGCCGGCCGCTTCGCCTTGAGCATGTGCAGCCGGAAGACGCCGATGCGCGTCAGGACGATGGCGATGGCCGCCACCCAGAAAACGCCCCAGATGATCTTCAATATCAGCCACATCAGCCAGTCGCCGAACACGTCGCCCATGATCCAGATCACTGCCGAGGCGATCGCCGTCGCGCCCGTCAGCGACACCAGCGACACGGTCATCGAGAAACTCAGGGCGCCGACTTGTACCAGGGGCGCGAACCGTGCGGCGCGGGCCGCCGCTGACCGGGTCCGGAGGCGGCGTTTCAGACGGCCGGAAGTAGCGCCGGAAGTACCAGCCGATGATCGTCAGCCGCGTCAGCAGGGTCGCCGCGACCGCCACGATGCAGCAGCCCCACACGATGCGAAGCGTCAGGCCTAGGCCGCCAGCGGTGATGCTCCCAATCGCCCAGCCATACGATCAGCGCGGTGGCGACGGCTGTGCTAGCCACGAGCGCGCTGACGATCACGGCCGTCACGATTTTCGATGTTGGGGAACGTGGTGCGGCCATGAGTCGTCTCGCCCGCGCGGCCGATGTCAAACCCCGGCCGCGGCCAGCGCGGCCATGACCTGATCCGTGATGGTGCGCACCAGGTCGTCCATGTCCACCGCGGCGCCGTTGCGTCCGCGCCGCCGTCACGACCCGGCGCGTCGTCGCCGCGCGCGAAGGCCCGCGGCTCCAGGGCGTAGTGTCCGTCCGGCCCGTTGAACGTGCTTGGCCCGCACAGCTGGCAATCCGGGTTCTTGAAACGGACGTCGTCGTAGCCCAATCTCTTCTTGAAGCCCATCAGCTCCTGCGTCTGCTGCTCATTGAAGGTATTGATGCGCCCGAGCTGCTTGGCCAGCATCAGGATTTTGCAGTAGGCGTCGATGATTTCCGTGTTGAAATAGGCGTTTTCGAGGTTCGGGCCGAACGTCACCGTGCCGTGGTTGGCGAGGATGATGGTGTTGCAGTCCCGGACGTAGGGCAAGACGCAGTCGGCGAACTTCTGCGTGCCCGGCGTCTCGTACTCCGCGATGGGCACCTCGCCGAGAAAGACCTCGACTTCGGGCAGGACGCACTTGGGGATCGGCTCCTGGGCGACGGCGAAGGCGGTGGCGTACGGCGGATGGCAGTGGACGACGCCCATCACGTCGGGCCTAGCCCGGTAGACGGCCAGGTGGAGCAGCACCTCGCTGGTGCGCTTCTTGACGCCGGCCAGCTGCTTGCCTTCATAATCCACTTTGCAGATGTCTTCCGGCTTGAGAAAGCCCTTGGACACCAGCGTCGGCGTGCAAAGGACCTCGCGGTCGTTGAGGCGGATGGTGATGTTGCCGTCGTTGGCGGCCGCGAAACCGCGGGCGTACAACCGCCGGCCGATCTCGCACATTTGTTCTTTGAGTTTATGTTCGTTCATGGGTCGCTCTTAACCGTTGACAATCACTTGATCCAGAATGCACGCACAATACGCATCCACCGGCTTCTTCTTCGGATGAAACGGCGCCGCCGCTTCCGCCCCTTCGCTGAATCCAATGCGAGCGCCGCCGCCCGCGCCCAGCTCGTCGTAGATCACCAGATCCTCGCCGTCGGGCGCCGGATGGCAGCGCCTTCAGGCTGAACGGCACGCCGATCAGCCAGCGGGCGCCGACCAGCGTGGGATGGCAGCGCGACAGCGTCACCGTGCCGATCACCTCAGCGATGCGCATGGCCGTCCAGCTCCCGCAGGGTGTCGGCCGGCCCCTCCGGGCAGGCCGATCCCGCACACAGCAACCGCACTATTTGCCGCAGCTCGAAGTACGTCCGGCCGGGCGCCTCGACGGCCAGCAGGTTGGCGCCGAGCGTCAGCGTCGCACGGGCCGCCTGGGCGACGGTCGTCACGGCGGCCGCCCGCAGGCCCGGCAGCTTGTTGGCCACGCAGCAGACCAGCGCCGGGTCGTCGCAGAAGACGACGCCGCCGGCGCACTCGCCGCGAGCCACGCACTCGGCCACGGCCTTCGCCCAACGGCAGAGCAGCCCGCCGCCGACGGCGGGAAACTCGCGCAGTCGCAGTCCCTCCCGCGCCGCGGACGCCAGGACCGCCCGCACCATCGGGTACGGCCGTTCCTCGGCCGCCAGCCGCGTCGCTCCAGGAGTTCGCCCGTCGCCGCTCATGCGTCGCACAGCCCCAGCACCATCCAGCGAATCGGCGAGTTTTTCGCTCCGACCAGTTCCCGAACCGCCGCTCCGTCGTTCGTCAGGATCACCTGCGAGCCGGTCCCGGCGCCGAGGTGGTCGATCGCCAGCAGCGGCTCGCCGTCTTCCTTGCCGTTGGCCAGCAACAGCTGCACGAGCAGCAGCCGCCAGCCCTTCAGGGTGGCGTGCTTCACCGTCGCCGTCGCGTGCCCCACCACCCGGCCGATTTGCACGGAGGACTCCTCGTCGTCAGTCGCCCGCCGGCGGCATGACCTTCTTGTCGTCGGCCTTCTGCGTTTTCAGGTCGTTCACGTCTTTCCGGAGGTCGTCGATCTTCTTATTCACCGCTTCCAGGTTGTGGTTGGTCACGAGGAAGCCGGTGCACATCGTGAACATCAGGAACAGCAGAAAGAAGAACGACAGCACCGTCAGCAGGCCGCTCTTGCAGCCGGCCACCCATACCGGGGGACGCCTCTCCGGCTTCGGCGGCGGAGGCGGCTCCGGGTCCGGTCTGAAACTGAGGTCGGCCATCGTGCGTCCCTTTCCGCCTCTCAAAGCACCCGCAGGGCGCCGACCGTGGTGGACCGCCGCTGCCGAGTGAACGTCAGCGGCGTGGTGACGCCCTCGCCGGTCGGCGTGGCGATACTGAAGCTCAGGTAGCCCTCGCCGCCGCTGCCGAGGCCGGCCGTGCTGGGGCCGTTCTGGACGTACAGCGTCGTGTCCATCTCACGGCCCATGCGCGTGATCGTCTCCAGGTTGCGCGAGTGGATGATGCTGGTGTGCTTGAAGCCGTGTTCATATTTCTTGGCCAGGGCGATGGCCGCGTCCACGTCGGGCGTGCGGACGAAGGGCACGAACGGCATCATCTGCTCGTGCTCCACGAATGGGTTCGACTCGTCGGTTTCGCCGAAGAGCAGCTGCGTGTCGGCCGGGACCTGGAAGCCCGCCTTCTGCGCCAGCACCGCCGCGTCCTGGCCGATGAAGTCCTTGTTCACCAGCAGATGTTTTTTGTCTTCCGACGGACACGAACGCCGCCTTGGTCAGCGCCTCGATCTGCTTCGCATCCAGGCGAACGGCCTTGTGGCGCTGTCATCGCGTTCATCAGCTCGTCGAAGATCGACGCCACGGCGAAAACCTCCTTTTCGCCGATGCAAAGGAGGTTGTTGTCGTAGGCGGCGCCGGCGACGATGGAGCGGGCGGCGTTGTCGAGGTCGGCCGTCTCGTCCACGACGACCGGGCGGGTTGCCCGGCCCGGCGACGACGGCCCGCTTCGGGCTGCGCAGGGCCGCCCGGCCGACGGCGGGGCCGCCCGTGACGCACAACATCCGCACGTCGCGGTGGTCGAAAATCGCCTGGGCCGACTCCAGCGTCGGCGTCTCGATGATCGTGAGGAGGTTGTCGATGCCGATCGCTTCAAAGATCGCTTGATTGAACAGATGAACGCCCTTGCAGGCGATGCGGGCGCCGCCGGGGTGCGGGTTGCAGACGATCGCGTTGCCGGACGCCAGCATGTTGATGGCGTTGCAGGCCAGCGTCGGCAGCGAGTGCGTCACGGGCGTGATGACGCCGATGACGCCGAACGGGGCGTACTCCTGGAGCGCGACGCCGTTCTCGCCGCTGAAGGCGTCCGTGCGCAGGAACTCGACGCCGGGGATGCGGTCGGCGATGACCTGGAGCTTTTCGATCTTGTGGGCGAGCCGGCCGATCTTCGTCTCTTCCAGCTCCTCGCGGCCGAGCTGTTCGGCCTGCTGGGTGCAGATGCGGCGGATGCAGGCGACGGCCTTGCGGCGGTCGTCGAGGCCGCGGCGCTCGAAGCGGCGCTGGGCCTCGGTCGCGGCGGCGACGGCCTCGTTAACGTCGTGGAAGACGCCACGGGCGGACGACGCCTTGCCGTTGCCGTTGGCGGATGAAGCGGCCTTGCCGTTGCGCATCTGGGACAGCACTTGCTGCACCACGCCGCGGATGAGTTCGTCGGTGACTTGCATGGGTGTTTCTCTCTTCTACCAGCCCGAGCGCGAGCGAGGGGCTCAGGCCGACCTCTCGCTCGCGCTCGGGACTGGTGGGTCATTCCCTCGCCGAGAAGACCGTACGGCCCTCGACGTTGACGCTGTCCACAATGCCGATGACGGCGGCGTCGATCGGCAGCTTTTCCGTCTCCGGCGTGAAGCGGGCGCTCGACCCCTGGCAGATCAGCACCATCTCGCCCTGGCCGGCCCCCACCGTGTCCACGCAGACGAAGGTGCGGCCGGTGCCGACGAGGCGGTCGCGGCCCTGCGGGTCCACCCGCAGCGGCTCCACGGTCAGCAGCTTCGAGCCGATCATCGACGCGACCTTCTGCGTCGCCACGACCACGCCCGGTCACTCGCGCCAGAAACATGAACGCCTCGCTCCGTTATTGGCCTTCCAGCAGCGCCTTCGCCTGCCGGGCCACGACCAATTCCTCGTTGGTCGGCATGATCCAGATCTGAACGCGGCTGCCGAGGTCGTGGATCGGCGCTTCGCCCTTCGCTTCCTGGTTGCGCACCGGGTCGAGCGCGATGCCGAACCAGCCCAGGTCGCGCAGACGGCCTCGCGCATCCGCGACGAGTTCTCGCCGATGCCGCCGGTGAAGACGATGGCGTCGGCCCCGCCCAGCAGCAGCAGGTAGGCGCCGAGGTAGTGCCGCACCGACGCCACGAACACGTCCAGGGCCGTGACGGACGCCGACTCGCCGCGGGCCGCCGCCGCCTCGATGTCGCGCAGGTCGTTGTGGCCGCTCAGGCCGAGCAGGCCGGAACGGTTGGCCAGGTCGTCGAGCAGCTGCTCCAGCGTCTTGCCCGTCGCCCGCATCAGCGGCCGGCAGCGCGAACACGTCGAAATCGCCGACGCGGTTGTTGTGCGGCAGGCCGCTTTGCGGACTCATGCCCAGGCTGCTTGCGACCGATACGCCCTCTTCAATGCGCACAAGGAACTGCTGCCGCCGAGGTGGCACGAAATGATCTTCGCGCTCCGGCTTGTTGAGCAGCTGGGCCGTGCGCCCGGCGATGTAGCGGTGGCTGGCGCCGTGAAAGCCCCAGCGCTGGACGCCGTGCTTCGTCGCCCATTCCAGCGGCACGGCGTAGAGCCGTTCCGCCGGCGCGATGGTTTCGTGAAAGCCCGTCTCGAACGCCGCGATCAGCGGGATCTCCGGCAGCTCGCGCGACAGCAGCCGCATGGCCGCGACGTAGGGCGGGTTGTGGGCCGGGGCCACGTCGGCGTAAGCCTCCATCGCGGACAGCACCCTGTCATCGACCCGCTGCACGCCGGTGACGCCGCGAGCGTGGACCGCCTTGAAGCCGATGGCCGCCAGCTCCGACGGACTTTCCAGGCAGCGCCGCTTCGGGTCGGCCAGCTGTTGCAGACACAGCCGCACCGCCGCCGCGTGGTCGCGCGCCTCGACGGTCGTCTCCTCGCGCACCGCCGCCGGCCTCGATGAAGCAGCGCGACTGCGGCGAGCCGATGCGCTCCACGCCGCCGTGCGCCAGTCACTCGCTCGTCCGCCATGTCGAACAGGCGGTACTTGAAGCTGGTGCTGCCCAGGTTGGCGACGAGAATTTTCATTCCCAGCTCATCAGCCGTCAACTATCCGCTATTCGCGGATAGCTATTTGCCCAGGAACGTTTCGATCACGTCCCGTTCCGGCCGCGGGATGACGTGGGCGCTGACCAGCTCGCCGTTGGCGCTGGCGGCCTGGGCGCCGGCGTCCACCGCCGCCCGCACCGAGCCGACGTCGCCGCGAACGAACGTCGTCACGAAGGCGTTGCCGATCTGCACCTGGCCGGCGTAGCGTGACGTTGGCCGCCTTGCACATCGCGTCCGTCGCCGCGATCGTGGCGATCAGGCCCTTCGTCTCGATCAGGCCCAGCGCCTCGCCGTTGCCGTTGCGGCCGTTGCCGTTGATGCTCGCCATTTAGGATCCTCCTCAAGGGGTGTGAATACTCAGGAGCCGCTCACGCCGGCCGGGACGGGGCCGTCTTCTTGCCCGCCAGCGGCAGGACGGCGCCGAGGTCCTCGTGCGGCCGCGGAATGACCTGGACGCCGACGACCTCGCCGACGCGGCCGGCCGCCGCCGAGCCGGCGTCGATGGCGGCCTTCACCGCCGCCACGTCGCCGACCACGAAGGCCGTCACCATGCCGCTGCCGATCTTCTGCCAGCCGACCAGCGTCACGTTGGCCGCCTTCAACATCGCGTCGCTGGCCTCGACCAGCGGCACCAGGCCCTTGGTTTCGATCATGCCAAGGGCTTCCAGGTGCGTGCCTGCCATCGAAGAAGTCTCCCAGAAGGAACTCCGGTGCTTTACGCGACCCGGCTCGCCAAACCATTACTTGAACAGTTCCAGGTGCGTCGCCTTCGCCAGATTCACCGCGTTGCCTTCGTCCGTGTCGATGTGGACCTCCAGCTTCGACGCCGGCGCCACCCGACAAAGAAGGTCCTCCAACACCGCCGAACAATCGCTCTTGATTCGCAGGTTGCAGCCGGTCGCCGTCCCTGACGCCGTAGTGCGCCGCGTCGGCCGGCCCCATGTGGACGTGCCGCTCGTGGCGGATCATGCCGCGCTCCAGCCGGATCATGCCGGCCGGTCCCATCAGATAGGCACCGGGCGAATCCCGATGGTCGCCGCTCTTGCGCACCGGGATGTCCAGCCCCAGCTGGATGGCGTCGGTGAACGCCAACTCGACCTGGCTATGGTCGCGGCAGGGGCCGAGAATGCGCACGTTCGTCAGCATCCGCTGCCGCGGGCCGATCACCGTCACGGCCTCCTCGGCCGCGAAAAAGCCGTCCTGGTAGAGCGCCTTGAACGGCGTCAGCTCGCGGCCCTTGCCGAACAGCCGCTCCAGATCTTCCTGCGTGACGTGACAGTGGCGGGCCGAGACGTTGACCACCAGCGGGTGCGGCGGGCCGGCCTTGCCGTTGCCGGCGTGGCCGTTCGTCCGCGTCTTCAAGGCCTCACGCACCAGGCGCTCCACCAGGGAGCGGTCCAGCACGGCCGTACTCATGTCTCCAGCTCCTCCGTCGTCTCGCCGGCCACGATCAGCCGGACCTCGCTCTGTTCCAGAAGCCGCCGCTGCTCCGGCGTCAGGCCGGCGTCGGTGATGAACGTGTCCACCGCGGCGAAGTCGCACAGGAACGCCAGCGCCGGCCGGCCGATTTTCGTGTGGTCCGCCACGACCACCACCTCGTCGGCGGAGCGCAGCATCTGCCGCTCCGTCTCCACCAGCAGCAGGTTGCTGTTGAACAGCCCCTTGGCCGTCACGCCGCCGACGCTCAGCACCGCCTGGTGGACGTGGACCTCGTCCAGCATCCGCACCGTCAGCGGCCCCAGCGCCACGCCGGTCTTGGGGTAGACGTAGCCGCCGAGCATCACGAGGTCCGTTTCGTGGCTGTTGGCGAACAGCACCGCGATCGGCAGGCTGTTCGTGACGATCTGCATCGGCCGACCGACCAGCAGCCGGGCCGTCTCCAGCGTGGTCGTGCCGCCGTCGAGCAGCACGGCGTCGCCGTCATGAATACGGGCGACGGCCGCCCGCGCGATGGCCTGCTTCTCCTCGGGCTGGGTCGCCGACCGCTCTTCCAGCGCCGGCAGCGCGTGGCCGTCGCCGACATAGATGGCCCCGCCGTGCGTCCGCCGCAGCGCCCCTTGCTGGTGCCAGTAGTCCAGATCGCGGCGCAGCGTCGATTCCGAGGCCTGCACGGCGCGGGCCAGGTCCGTCAGGGCGATGAAGCCGCGCTTGCTGACCAGATCGAGCACCCGTTGCCGACGTTCTTCGACCAGCACAGCATCCACCTGCCAGAACTTGAGGAAAATCTCTCATTCCCTGATTGATCTTGCTCATTTATCGCCGTACCGTCAACGGTTGTCAAGCACTTTCCGTCACAATTTACCGAAATCGGACAACCTTCCAGAAAATAAACAGAGCCGCGACCGTAAGGGAGCGGTGACAGGTTCCTGCACCTTGCCACCGCTCCCTTACGGTCGCGGCCCTGACGCCACTTCCTGACGGTCGCTGGACGCAAGCACCATCTCAGCGTTCTTTCGGCAACTCCTCTTTTTCGACCATCCACTTCTCCTCGAAGCGGTCGTTCTTGTCGGCGCCGCTGCCACTCAACCAATAATCGACCCCTTGCATCACAAAAACATTTTGTTTGCCCGAGACGAAGGAATCCAGCGTCAGATCCTGATCGGCCTCCAGGACGATGAAATCGCCGGGGTCGTCGCCGAAGTATGCGAAGTCGGAGCCGTCGGCGTCGGTGACAGCGCCGGACGTATCCACGGGGACCCAGCCGACGCCGCGGGCGAAGAACTCCGCCTTGACGTGCCACTGCCGATACGGCTCGTCGCCGAGCTTGTCTCCCGGCTTCTGCGACTCGGCCCAGCGACCGGCCAGGACGCGGGCCGGCACGCCGTTGGCGCGCATCGTCGCCGTGAACAGGCACGACAGGCCGCCGCAGTCCGACTTGCCGCCCTTGCACACCGACGAGGCGGAGTCGTTCTTCGTGGGGAATTCGTAGGTGAAATGGTGCTTGATGTAGGCGAAGGCCCGGCGGGCGAAGGCCAGATCGCTCTCGCCATCCTTCCGCTTCAGCTCACCTCGCTCCATCCACTCCCGGAAGGGCTTCGCGTCGAGGTCCATCTTCTCCGAGGAGCGCGTGCAGTGCTTCTTCTCCTCCGCCGAGAGGTCTTTCACTTCGGGCGCCTCCTGGCCGGCGGCGAGCGGCCGCAGCCGGCGCGCCATCAGCGTCGCCTCGACGGTCAGGATCGTGTGGACCTCTTTCCGCCCGTCGGTGATCTTCGTGAAGAAGACGGGGCGCTTCAGCGGACTGAGTTCGTCCACGATTTTGCCCTTCGGACGGAACGTCGTCTCGACCGACGCCTGGGCCGGCAGGGTCGGGGCCTTCGGGGCGTACAGATACCATGCTTCGACCGTCGCGTCCGGGTGAGCGATGTCTACGGTCAGCACCGCCTTGACGCGGCATGACGGCTTGACGTCCAGGACATAGCGGGCCGTCGCCGGGTCGTCGGGGGCGAACCCTTCGCCGGCCGCGTGGGCAGTCGCGGCGAAGCCGATCCACAGCAGGCAGCAGAACAGGACGCGGCGGCTCATGGAGCGTCTCCGGGTCGTGAAGAGGAAGGGAAGCCGAGGCGCGGTCTCCGCTCGATTGGAATCCGCCGGGCGCCGGAAGTCAAGCGGCGATTTTTGTCGTCACACCGCGCCGGTATCGCCGTAACAGAGGGCAGAAAGGCCGCACGAGACGGCTGAAGTGATGATGAACCTGGCACGGCGGAGGCTCGTCGAGGCCCCGACCCAACCAAAGGAGACGGCACATGTCGAAGTTCACGAAGTTCGCGCTGGCGGGGATGATGGCGATGGCCCTTGGCGCCTGGCAGGTTCGGGCGGAAGGCCCGGCGCCGGCGCCGCGGGTGGATAAGCCGGCCACGGCCGCGGCGCCGCTGACCGACGAGAGCTTGCAGACCATGCTGGAAAACATGGGTTACGCACCCAAGGTCGAGAAGCTGGAAAAAACGTCCATCTATACCCTGAAGATCGACCAGGGCGCATGGACCTACTACATCGACGTTTCGCTGAGCAACGACAAGGACGAGTTGTGGATCGTCAGCTCCGTCGCCGACGTCCCCGCGGACGAGAAAGTCCCCGCCGAGACGCTGCTGAAGCTGCTGGCGGAGAACAACAACATCGGACCGTCCGCCGTCTACTACGACAAGCAGTACAAGAAGATCAAGGTGGGTCTGCCGCTCCTGAACCACGGCGGCGTCACCCCAACGGTGTTCCGCACGTACCTGAGCGACTACATGAAGGACGTGACGGAAGTGCAGAAGCTGTGCAACTTCCCCAAGCCGGACGTCACCAAGACGGATGACAAGCCCGCGGACAAGAAGTGATCCGCCTGCGAGGGAAGAGGGGAAGGAACAAGCTCCGGGCCGCCCGCCCGGAGCTTTCCGTGCGCCCGGTCGGGCTGGTCCGCATCGATCCGCCCTTCACCACCGGCGCCGCCCTTGCCGCCTCCCGGGGTTTTCCGACAATTATCCCTAGCATGGGAAGACGGCGAGCGACCCGCCTGAATCGTCCCGCCGTCCTCAGCTCGGGACTTCCGATCGATCCCACCCCCGGATCCCAGCCCGTCGGAAGCGACGGAACGAATTCGATCAAAAGCAGCGTCCGCCAGGCGGTCATCCCACCGCCATCGGACGCTGCCGGACGCCGGATAACCCCGCATCATGGAGCTGGCGCGCAACCTCAAGGTGGACAGCGTTTCCCGCCTGCACCCGACGGCGCCGCTTCGCATCGCCCCCGAGCAGACGGTTACGGATGCCGTTCGGCTGATGCGCGAATACCGCGTCGGCTGCTTGCTGGTCTGCCGCGGCGACCGGCTGGTCGGCGTCTTCACCGAGCGCGACCTGATGCGCCGCGTCCTGGCGAGCGGCCGGCCGCTGTCCGCGCCGGTGGCCGATTGCATGACTCCCGATCCCGTCGTGGTCGGGCCGAAGGAGCCGATTGGCGCCGCGGTGCGCCGCATGGAGGAGGGCGGTTATCGCCATTTGCCGGTCGTGGACGACGCCGGCCGGCCGTCGGGCGTGCTGTCGGTCAAGCGCATCATCCACTACCTAGCCGAGCACTTCCCCGCCACCGTCCATAACCAGCCCCCGGACCCGGCCAGTTTCCCGACGGAGCCGGAAGGAGCATGAGCATCATGGCGCGAGGCGCGGCGGAGGCCATCCAGTGACCGTGCAAGAACGGGACTCCGCCGTCGTCCGCCTGGCCGGCGATTCCGGCGACGGCCTCCAGCTGGCCGGCGCCCAGCTCGACGCAGACGTCGGCGCTGTGCGGCGACGCCGTCTGGGCGGCGCCCGAACACCCGGCCGAAATCCGCGCGCCGGCCGGGTCGCTGGCCGGCGTGTCCGGCTTCCAGGTCCAGTTCGGCGGCGACGTTCACACGCCCGGCGACCGCGTCGATCTGCTCGTCGCCATGAACCCGGCGGCGCTCAAGACGCACTTGAAAGACCTGGATGCGGGTGGAATCCTGATCGTCAACCGGGACGCGTTCGCGGCGGACGAGTTGGCCAAGGCCGGTTACGCGGCCGATCCGCTCACGGACGGCTCGCTGGCCGGTCGGCGACTGTTGGCCGTGCCGATCACGGCGCTGACTCGCGAGGCCGCCGCCGACCGTCGCAATGGGGCACCGCCGCTGCTCAGCCAGCGCGAGGTGGACCGCTGCAAAAACTTCTTCGCGCTGGGACTGGTCTACTGGCTGTTCGAGCGTCCGCTGGGGCCGACGCTGCGCTGGATTCAGGAGAAATTCTCCCGCAATCCGGCCATGCTGGAAGCCAACCGCCGCGCCCTCCAGGCCGGCTGGCGCTACGGCGAAACCGCCGCCGACATGCCGGAGCGCGTCCGCGTCGGCCGGGCGCCGCTGCCGTCGGGTCGCTACCGCAACGTCACCGGCAACGAGGCCTGGCGCTCGGCCTGATCGCCGCCGCGCGGACGGCCGGGCTGCCGCTGCTGTATTCCGCCTACCCGATCGCGCCGGCCTCCGACGTGCTGCACCGCCTGGCCGGCCTGAAGCGGTTCGGCGTGCGGGTCTTCCAGACCGAAGACGAAACCGCGGCGATGGCGGCGGCGGTCGGTGCGGCCTTCGGCGGCGGCCTCGGCGCGACGGCGACGAGCGGCCCCGGCCTGTCGTCGAAAGCGGAGGCGCTCGGCCTGGCCGTGACGGCGGAGCTGCCGGTCGTGGTGATCGACGTGCAGCGCGGCGGCCCCGGCCTCGGCCTGCCGACCAAAACGGAGCAGGCGGACCTGTTTCAGGCGCTATTCGGGCGGCACGGCGAATGCCCGGTCGCGGTGCTGGCGGCGCGGTCCCCGGCCGACTGTTTTGACGCGGTCTACGAGGCGGCCCGCCTGGCGGTCGGCCACATGACGCCGGTGCTGCTGCTGTCCGACGCCTTGCTGGCGTCGGGCGCCGAGCCGTGGCGCGTGCCCGACGCGGCCGAGCTGGCGCCGATCCCGGTTCGCCGCCCGACGGCGGTTCGCGGCGTGCCGTTCCAGCCGTATCAGCGCGACGAGCGGCAGGTGCGGCCCTGGGCGACGCCTGGGACGCCGGGGCTGGAGCACCGCATCGGCGGCCTGGAAAAGGAAGACGGCAGCGGCGCCGTGAGCTACGACCCGATCAACCACGAGCGGATGGTGCGCCTTCGGGCGGAGAAGATCGCCCGCATCGCCGACGACGTTCCCGAACTGTCGGTGGACGGCCCCGCCGAGGGGGATTTGCTGGTCGTCGGCTGGGGCGGGACGTTCGGCGCGATCACGACCGCGGTTCATCGGGCCTGGGCCAAGGGGCGGAGCGTGGCGCACGCCCATTTGCGCTACCTGAATCCCATGCCGCGCAACACGGGCGAGATCCTTCGGCGCTACAAAAAGGTGCTTGTGCCGGAGCTGAACGCGGGCCAGCTGCTGCGGCTGTTGCGGTCGGATTTCCTGATCGACGCGGTCGGCATGAACAAGGTGCAGGGTCGGCCGTTCCTGGTGAGCGAAATCGAAGAGACGATTGATCAAATGTTTCATACTTAAACCTCAGAACCGAACTCCCTGTTACGGTGCGGAATGCTTGCGGAGACGCCGCTGCCTCTGACCGCGAAGGATCTGGCCAGCGACCAGGAGGTGCGCTGGTGTCCGGGGTGCGGCGATTTTTCCGTGCTGGCCGTGCTCAAGCAGGTGCTGGCCTCGCTGGGCGTGCCGCGCGAGCGGTTCGTGTTCGTCTCCGGCGTCGGCTGCTCCAGCCGGCTGCCGTACTACCTCAACACCTACGGCTTCCAGACGATCCACGGCCGGGCGCCGGCCGTGGCGACCGGCCTCAAACTGGTCCGGCCGGAGCTGAGCGTGTGGGTGGTCACCGGCGACGGCGACGGTCTGTCGATCGGCGGCAACCACCTCATCCACGCCCTGCGTCGCAACGTCGATCTCAAAATCCTCCTTTTCAACAACGAGGTGCTCGGCCTGACGAAGGGCCAGTCGTCGCCGACCTCGCGGCCGGCACGCGGACTGCGCTCCTCGCCGCAGGGGTCGATCGACGAGCCGTTGCGGCCGCTGACGCTGGCCGTGGCGGCGGAGGCGACGTTCGTGGCTCGCACCATCGACGTGGACGTGAACCACCTGACGGAAACGCTGCGGCGGGCGGCGGCCCATCGCGGAGCGGCTTTTGTTGAGATTTACCAGAACTGCAAAGTCTTCAATGACGGCGTGTTCGAGTACGCCACCGACAAGGGGGTGAAGGCCGACAACCTCGTTTACCTGGAGCACGGCCAGCCGCTGGTGTTCGGCCAGGACCAGAATCGCGGCGTCCGGCTTGTCGGCCTGCGTCCCGAAGCGGTGGCGCTGACCAACGGCGGCGCGGCGTCGTGCGCCGAGCTGCTGGTGCATGACGAGGCGGCCGCCGACACGACGCTGGCGCACCTGCTGAGCCGGATGATCTACCCGGATTTGCCGGAATGCGTCGGCGTGCTGCGCCGCGTGGATCGGCCGACCTACGGCGATTTGCTCGACGGTCAGATCGAGGAGACCGTCCGCTCCGAAGGCCCCGGCGACCTCAACGCCCTCTTCGCCGGCGAGGACGCCTGGGTCGTCGAGTAGGCGATCGTCGCACGCCGTTCGCCGATTATCTGCCGCCGAAATGATTTTCGTTGCCGCCGCGCCGGCGCGATCAGTCGTCGAGGTCGAAGCAGTATTCCAGGGCTCGTTTTATACGCTGTTTTTCCTCTTCATCCTTGGCTTCGCTTAGGCGATCTTGAAGAGCTTTCGGGTAAGACGTACCCCATGGACGGATGCCGTTCCGGCCGGTGGGACGGGCTTCACGGCTTGGCGGCGGCGCGTTTGTCGAGGAAGTCGAGGGCGGCCTTGGCTTCCTGGGTCTGGCGGACTTCCGGCGCCCCCGGCGAGGTCTTCGAGGACGGCCTGCGCCTCGGGCGTGCCGATGCGCTCCAGCACCCAGATGGCGCGCAGGACGCGCAGCGTGTCGGGGTCGATGACGACCCAGCTCTCGGGCGGCTTCAGCAGCGGCCGAATGCGGGAGCGCACTTCCGCCGAGGTCGTTACATCCAGCGCCTTGCGGAGCGCGGCGTCTGCCCGGAGCCCGAAGTCGGCTAATTGCTTGGAGGCGGCCTCGCGGCGGTCGAAGTCGTCGGCATCGAGATCGGCGATTAGGCGCGCCAATTCGGCGGCAGGAACCCTTGGAACGGTTCGCAGTCGCTCGCGCAGCCATTTCGGTGCGGCTTCGGCGGCCCCTGTCAGGGTCTGCACGGCCTTATAGGCTTGCTTGGCGTCGTCTGACGCCAGGTCCACCCACAGAGGAGCAAAGTCGGCGCTTTCGAGCGGGGGCGCGGGGCGATCCGGCTCGGGGCGTTCCAGGGGGAAGCAGGCGACGGAGCTTTTCCACTCTCCGGGGTTGAAACGGTCATTATCGATGAAGAGCGCCGCGGCGACCTTCTTGCAATCCGGCGACATCGTGACATAGTTGACCTTCGCGTCAAAATCCCAGCGGTGCAGTTCCTGGCCGGACAGGGCCTCCCACAGGCGAACCGTCTTGTCCACCCCGCCGGACAGGATGAGACGCCCGTCCGAGGAATAGGCGACGGACCAAACATCCTCCCAGTGGCCTTTGAGGGCGAGGCCTGTCGCCCGGTCGTCAGGTCCCACAACGGGATCGCGTGATACTCCAGGTTTTTGGGGTCGAAAGGAGACGTCTGAGCAAAGGAGCCTTGGAGTACGCGATCGGGGACGGCGGCCGCCAGCATCCGGCCGTCGCAGGAGACCGCCAGGCGCAGGCCGTTCTGCCGGGGCAAGGCAGTTCTCGCGCCTTGTCCGGCGATTCAAGGCTAAAAATATGAATTTTACCCGTGAAATGCGCGACCGCCAGCTCCTTGCCGTCGGAGCGGAAGGTTGCTCGCCCCATGGAAAGTAGTGGAACGTAAATGTTGAAATAATTCTCGAGGGGGAAAACACGACGTTTCTTTCCGCTCGCGAGGTCGAACAAGACCACCTCACTGTGGACGGGTTGGTTCCACTCCGCCTCCACCGCGAGCAGGCGATTGTCCGGCGAGAAAGCGACCGGAAGGGAGACGCCACATTCGCTTTGATCACTCGCCGATCCTTGTTGGGCGCCAACATCCAGCCGGCGGATCGTTTTGCCCGTTGCGGGGGCCCACTCCTCCACCTCGCGTCCGCCCGCCGCGGAAGCGATGCTTTTGCCGTCGTTCGAATAGAGGGCGGCGTTGCCGTAGCAGCCGCGCAAGTTCCGTTGCTTATGGATGGCGACCACGCTTCCGTCCTGGACGTCCAGGATGCGATCAACGCCGTCCGGGCCGGCCGCCAGCAATCGGTCGCCGGAGGGATTGAACGCGACGCTGAGTATCGGCCCCTGTTCCGCCGGCGTCGTCCAGCCGCCGTGGGACGAACGGACTGGCGCGCTCGTCGCCGCAGGCGGGTCATTGCCCGCTGATATACAACCGGCGGCGATGACCGCCAAGATGAGGCCGGCGACAATGCCAGAATACATAAGCTTCATAATCCGCCCTCCTCCATGTGGCTTTCGGACTGGAACGCTTCGAGGCGCCGGTCGGCGTTCCTCGGGCGCGGAATCATTCTCTCCCCTCAATCCGTGCGAACCGTCGCGCCTCCGGCCGCGATAGGCCTTCCACCGCTGGCGCGGCCCTCGGACCCGGCCCGCCGCCCTGTCGAGCGGGACAGACCGCGATTGCCAGATCATTTTGTGGTGTATGTCTGTTTCTGGAACGCGTCATTCAAGAGATCCCCGCCTGTCAGGAGGGGCACGGGGAGCGTTATGTTCGTATTCCAACCGGCTTTCCCCGGTGGGGTTACGCCGGCGACGGTGCTCGGCGTCCACGAAGTCAGTATGTTGCCATTGTTATCCTTCCCCGTCTGCGCGATGGCGCCGCTGGCGTCCCAGGACCAGTCGGCGGAGGCCTCACGGAATAAGTCCATGTCATACCCCTTTTGGGTCGTGGAGGCGGCTACGTTGAGCGTGAACTGGATCTTGTAAAAAAAGCGCCTCGCCACCTGGGTGTTTTTGTCATAGACGGTGATCGCGACCGCTCGCGGGTTGTCGCTGGCGCCGATGACGGTGGGATTGCCGGCCCCGACGTTGGCCAGGTAGACGCTGCCAGGCAGGTAGGTCGGTGGGTTGGGATCCAGGTTAAGGTCGTACCAGGGGCTGTCGTTCTTCCTTCCGAATGCCACGTCAAGGAAGCGCTGGGGTGGAACGCTCATCAGGCTGGACCTGATGCGGGTGTTTGCAAACAGCGATGTCATGTCGATGACGACAGCCACCTGCTGGAAGCCCACCTGGATGTGGTCCACGCCTTCGTCCTTGTTCGGTCCAGGCCCGACGAGGGTGACTTCCGCCTCCCATTTCAAAGCAGGCGTGTTGGGGCTGTTCCCGATGGCCTGCTCGGTTCCCATTTGTACGGGCGCGGGGGGATCGATTGGCAATTGCTTATTCCCAGCCGTTTCTAATTCGCCCTTGTACCCCTGGCCGTTGGCATTTTTGTCCTTGAACGATGCGTTTGGGGCAAACGACGTGGGCGTGTCCTTCACGATGACCTGCACCACGACGAGCGGCAACGCCTTCGTCGTGGTGTCCGAGAGCGTGACGAGGAGATTGCCGGAGGCTGGCTTGGAGTTCTTGAACTGGACGACCGCCTGCGTCATGTCGTCGGATGGCTCCACCCTGGCGACGTCCGTTAAGTCCCCATCGACCTTCCACGACTTCACCGTGGCGTTGCCGATGTCCTGGACCTTGTACGTGTATTCGGAGTTCCCAGGCACGTCGGCCGGCCCGATGACCTGCACATCGGCGGCCAGCATGTTCACGCTGGACACCGTCGCCTCAACGAGCGCCCCGGCCGCGTCGTAGAACAGCGTCTGGACCGCGAACACCCCGGCGCTCTGGTACGTGTGGTCCGCCGGCACCTCGTACAGGCTGCCGTTCTCTTGCAGGCTGACCGTCGAAGGGGTGCTGCCGTCGTCCCAGTTCACCACGGCGTAGCTCGGCGTCTCCCCGCCGCCGGCCAGCGGACCCGCCAGCACCGCCAGCGGGTCGCCCGTCGGCAGCGGCTCGCCCACCGTCGCCGCCTCCGACCCCGCGTAGCCCGTGTCTAGGAGCGCCGCCACCGTCACCACCTTCGTGGCCGTGATCGCGTTGCCGTACGGGTCGCTCACCGATACCGTCACCTGATAGGTGCCGGCCGCGTGGTAGGTGTGCCAGCCGATCACGGTGTAGGGCGAGGCGTCCTCGCCGGACACGTACCCCGGCGCCGTGGGCCACGCCCCGGGCCGGTGTCGCCCCAGTTGATCGTAGTGGTGAAGTCCTCCGGACCCTGCCACGCCAGGTCCGTGAACGACGGCACGTTCAGCGTCGCCGTCTGTCCGGCCAAAATGTCGCCCACCTGCACCAGGCCCGTCACCGTCGCCGTCGTGCCGTCGGCGTCGCTGATCGTGACCGTGACGGTGAACGTGCCGTCAAAGGCGTAGGCGTGGCCGCCCACGACCGTGAACACGCCGTCGCTCCCCTCGACCGCGCCCTGGCTGATCTGGCCGTCGCCCCAGGCGATCATCGCGGTGTAGCTCGCCGCCGCGTCGTAGGGGTTGGCGTCGCTGAACGTCGTCAGCGTGAAGAGGGACGCCGACCCCTTGAGCGTCCCGTCCGCGAAGCCGCTCGTCGCCGTCAGCGGCGCCACGCTGATGGTCGCCGTCGCCGTACTCGTCGCCGTGCCGCCGGCCGGGTCGGTCACGGTCACTTGCACCGGGAACGATCCGGGATGCAGGTAGACGTGGTCGCCGCTGACCGTGTACGCGCCGTTGGAACCATCCACCTCGCCCTGGCTCGTCTGGCCGTCGCCCCAGGCGATCGTCGCCGTGTAGTCCGTCGCCTGCCGGTTCAGGTCGGGGTCGGTGAAGGAGGCGACGGTGAAGGTCTGATCGCCCGCGCCTTCCTCCTGACCGATCGCGTCGCCCTGGATCGTCATCGTCGAGTCGTTGACGAACCAGTCGAAGGTCTGGCTGGCCGCCAAGCCGTTGCCGTCGGCCGCCGTCACCGTGACGACGTAGGGCGCGCTTGGATGGCATCGTCGGCGACGGTCCCGGTGATGACGCCCAGATCCGGGTCGATGTCCAGCCCATCCGGCAGGCCCGTGGCGCTGTAGCTCAGCCATGCGCCGTCGGCGTCGGCGGCGTTCACGGCCACGGGGACGGAATCCCCGACGACGTTGGCCTGCGCGCCGGATCGGTCAGCGTCGGCGTCGTCTCGTCCGCCCCGCTCACGTCCCAGGTGAACACCTGGTCGGTGCTGTACGTGCCGTCGCTCGCCGTGACATCCACCGTGTACGGCCCATTGATGGCGTCGCCCGTGGCGACCGTGCCGGAGATCAGGCCGGTCGCGGCGTCGATGCTCAATCCGTCCGGCAGTCCGTCGGCGCTGTAGCTCGGCGTCCCGGCCGGGTCGCTCGCCGTCAGCTGCAACGAGACCACGTCGCCCTCGGCGTTGGTCGGGTCGGCCGGGGCGGTCAGCGACACCATCGGGTTGACGTTCCAGGTGAACGTCTGGCTGCTGGCCGCCGTGCCGTTGCTGGCGGCCACCGTGATCGTGTACGGCCCCAGCGCGGCGTCGCCGGGGTCGATCACGCCGCTGACGACGCCGGTCGTCGGGTCGATGCTCAGGCCGTCCGGAAGGCCGCCGGCGCTATAGCTCAGCGTGCCGCTGCCGGTCATAGCCACTATCGGGAGAGAAATCGTATCCCCCTCCGTCGAGGTTTGGGCGCCGGGGTCCGTCACGCCCACGGCCGTCACCGTCCACGGAAACGTCTGGCTGGTCGTGTTCGCGCCGTCGCTGGCCGTCACGGTCACGTCGTAAGGGCCGCCCTGGTCGGCCGTCGCCCCGATGCTCCCGGAGATCACGCCGGTCGCGCCGTCGATGCTTAACCTCGGAGGAAGGCCGGAAGCGCCGAACTGCACCGCGTCGCCGTCCGCGTCGTCGCCCTGCAAGGCCAGCGCCACGGCCTGGCCGTCGGCGCCGCTCTGCGGGCCGGGGTCCGTCAGAGAGACGTGCGTCACCGTCCAGTCGAACGTCTCGCTGACGCTGGACGATCCGTCCCAGGCCGTCACCGAGACGATGTAGGGGCTGTTCGCGTCCGCCCCCGCGGCGACCACGCCGGAGATCACGCCGCTGGCGGAGTCGATGCCTAGCCCCGCCGGCAGGCCGCTTTCGCTGTAGGACAGCGTAGCACCGCTCAGGTCGCCGGCCAAGACCGCCAGCGAGACGGAGTCGCCGACGCCGTTGGACTGGTCGCTCAGCGGGTCGAGCGACACGTCCGCGTTGACGTTCCAGGGGAATGAGACGCCGCCGCTGTTGGTCCCGTCCGTGGCGGTGACGGTCACGGAATAGGGTCCGCCCGCGTCGGCCGTGTTGGCGATCGTGCCCGCGACGAGGCCGGTGTTGGCGTCGATGGCCAAGCCCGGCGGCAGGCCGTCGGCGGCGTAGGCGAGCGTCCCCGTGCCGTGGTAGTCGGCGGCCAGAGACAGAGACACGGCGTCGCCATCGAGGTTGGTCTGGTCGCCGGGCTGCGGAAGGGAGACGATCCCCACCGTCCACGGGAAGGTCACGCTGCTGCTGGACGTGCCGTCGGAGGCCGTCACCGTCACGGCGTAGGGCGACTGGCTCGCGGCCCCAGCGGCGACGACGCCGGCGATGACGCCGGTGGTCGAACTGATGCCGAGGCCGGCGGGCAGGCCGGAGGCGCTGAAAGTCAGGCCGGAGGCGCCCACGGTGCTGTCGGCCGTCAGGGGCAGCGACACGGCGTCCCCCTCGGCGTCGGCCTGCGGGCCGGGGTTGGCCAGGGCCACGCGCGGCGTCACCGTCCACACGAACGACTGGCTCACGCTGTTAGACCCGTCGGTCGCCGTCACCGTGACCTGATAAGGGCTGCTGACGTGGTCCGCGATCCCCAACGTCCCCGAAATCAGCCCGGTGGCGCCGTCGAGGCCCAGCCCAGCGGGCAGGCCGGAGGCGCTGAAGGTCGGCGCGCCGTTGTTGTCGGTCGCCGCCAGCTGCAACGAGACGGCGGACCCCTCCACGCCGTCCTGGCCGCCCGGGTTCGTCAGGGCCAGAGGCGCGACGGTCCAGTCGAACGGCTGGCTCTCGCTGTACGTGCCGTCCGTGGCCGTGACGGTCACGGCGTAGGGACTGCCGGCGTCCGCCGTGGCGGAAACCGTGCCCGAGATGACGCCGGTGGTCGCGTCGATGCCGAGGCCCGGCGGCAGGCCGGCAGCGCCGTAGCTCAGCGCCAGCCCGTCCGCGTCGGCGGCGGCGATCGGCAGCGACACCGCGTCGCCGTCGAGGTTGCTCTGGTCGCCGGGGCTCGTCACACTGACGGCGCTCACCGTCCACTGGATGGTCTGGCTGGAACTGGCGATGCCGTCGGAGGCCGTGACCGTCACGGTGTACGGCGTCGTGCTGGCCGCGGAATTCAGGATGGTGCCGCTGATGGTCCCGCTTCCGGGGTCGATGCTCAGCCCAGCGGGGAGGTTCGAGGCCGTGTAGGTGAGGGCGTCGTTGTCGGCGTCCGTGGCGGACAGGGGGAGGGAGACGACGTCGCCGGCCGCGTTGGCCGGGTCGCCGGGCGAGGTCAGGACCGGCGGCTGGTCGCCCGTCGTCACGGTCCAGTCGAAGGTCGTGCTGGCGGTCACGTCCTGGTCCGCGGCCGTGACCGTCACGACGTAGGGGCTGGACTGGGCGGCGCTCGGGTCGATCGTGCCGGTGACATCGCCGCCGAGGCTGTCGATGCTGAGGCCGGGCGGCAGGTTGTCGGCGTCGTAGATGAGTTGGTCGCCGTCGGGCTGCGTGGCGCTGGCCTGGAGCGAAATCGTGTCGCCGGCCAGGTTGGTCTGGTCCGGGATGGACGACAGCACGGGCGGACGCACCGTGTCCGTCACGTTCCAGGAGAAGGTCTGCGAGGTGCTGGCGCCCAGGGCGTCGGCCACGATGACGGTGGGCGTGTAGGCGCCGTCGAACGCCTCGGCGGCGTTGTAATCGATGGTCCCCGTGATGACGCCGGTCGTATGGCCGATGGACAGGCCGGGGGGCAGGCCAACCGCGTCGTAAGTCAGCGGGTAAGGGTCCGGGTTCACGGTCGAGCTGGGGCTGCCGTCGCCGACGCCGGCGCTGATCGGGAGGTAAACGCTGTCGCCTTCGGCGTTGTCCTGCGAGGGGATGGAGGTGATGCCCGGCGAGACTGGCTCGGTCCATTGGAAGGCCGGGCCGCTCCAGGTGAGGGGGCTGCTCGTGCCGCTCCCGCTGCCGCTGCCATAGCCGCTTCCGCTGCCGCTGCCGCTGCCATAGCCGCTTCCGCTATCGGAGCCGTAGCCGCTGCTGGAGCCGCCCGAATCGCTAGAGGCGAACGACGGCTGCGCGGTGGTTTGGGAGGCCGCCACCTGGAGGGGCCGGATGGCGCCCCGTGCGGAGGCCGCCCCGCCCCCGCCGACGGCCGGCTGAATACCGGCCAGGCTGTCCGCAGCCTCGTTCTCTTGATGGGAGGCGTCCCAGAACGCCAGCATCTGCGCCAACGGATCGTCGATGCCGGAGGGTGCATTCGCCGGAGCGGCTGCGGGTTGGCTCGCCGGACCATCGACCCCGGCTGGGGCCGGCGCGGCGGCGGATGGCGCCACGATGGGCACGGCGGGACGGTACGGCCTCGCCGGTGCAATCCGCGCGTGCTCCTCCTGGGTCGCACTCAGGAGGGAGATCGGATCGTCTCTCGTTTGGGAGAAGGCCGCCGGGACGTCCGCGTCCAGGAACGGGGGTGACATCACGCCCATCAGGTTGTTGGGGAGGTCGCGGGCTTCGAGCAGTTCCAGCATCGGCTTAAAGCTCGCCGGCTTACGAATCGCTTTAGAGACATGGGGGGCGGGCTTTTGTGGCCTTCTTGCGCGACGCCATGGGGCGATCTCCGGTTGCGGACTCGGCAGGTGCGTTGCTCGACGCTGGCGCTATGTCGTGACGGTCTCCCGCTTTCGCGGTTTGCCGGGAGACGGTGAAGGCGTAGAGAGAGGAATGTATACAGTTCGCCAAATGGGTGCAAGCGAAATTCAAAAATAATCTCAAACCAGCAATACAGCATAATCAGCGTCAAAAATGCCTTAGACTCTGTTCCAGAAGTGGGTGAGGCCCGTAGAATAGGGTATGAAGCGCAAACCGAAAGCCAGACCCTATCCGAGCGACCTCACCGACGCGCGGTGGGCCGTCATCGAGCCTTTGATTCCCGCGGCCTGGCCGGGGGGCCGCCCGCGCCAGGTCGATATGCGCCGGATCCTCGACGCCCTGTTCTACCGCACCCGCGAGGGCTGCACCTGGCGCACCTTGCCCCACGACTTCCCGCCCTGGAAGACCGTCTACAACTACTTCCAGTGGTTCGACGCCGACGGCACCTGGCAAAGGATCCTCGACGCCCTGCGCGAGCGGGTCCGGGTCCGAGCCGGCCGGGAGCCGACCCCCAGCGCCGCCGCCATCAACAGCCAGTCGGTCAAGACGGCCGAGGGCGGCCAGGAGTGCGGCACCGACGGCGGCAAGAAGGTCCACGGCCGCAAACGCCATATCCTGGTGGACACGTTGGGGTTGCTGATCGCCGTGGTGGTGACGGCCGCCAACGTGGACGACGGCCGGGCGGCCCCGGAGGTGTTCGCCCAGGCGCCGGGCCGGGACTTGCCGCGGCTGAAGGTGGTGTTCGCGGACAACAAGTATCACAACCACGGGTTGTACGCGTGGCTGCGGCTGCATCGGCGGCCGTACCAACTGGAGGTCGTGAGCCGGCCGCAGGGCGAGACGCGGTTTAAGCCTTTGAAGGTGCGTTGGGTGGTGGAGCGAACCTTCGCCTGGCTGGGGCGGTATCGGTGCCTGAGCAAGGACTACGAACACACGACCGAGTCCAGTGAAACGGTGGTGCGGTTGGCGGCGATTCATCACATGCTCCGCCGGCTACGCCCGGGGCGACGGGCGCGGAGCCAACGATTCCGGTTCAAGCCGCGACCCCGAAAACGGGCGGCGTAGGACTTCAGGAACAGAGTCTAAGTGGTGAGATCATGAACAACGACGCAAAAGACGTGATCGGGAGGCTAAGAGCAATCAACGTGCTGCTCGTCCTGCTGCACCTGGATGGATTTGCCTTTCCGCTGGATGTCGCCATGAAGGCGGTTCTGAGCAAAATCCGCCCCCACCTTCTGCGGGTGATAGACCTCGTTTCCGAGCTGACCCGCTTTGGCCAGTTGGCGTCCGAGCTGCAGTCGTCTATAGATGATATACTAGACCCTGATTCCAGCACATACTACACGCGGGACTATGTTGATATGCTCTTGTCGCTGTATCGGGGGTCAGAAGACAGTGTTCGCTTGAATTACGAGGATAAGGCCTCCGTTCAGGCAGCCTTGATTGAGGTTTGCCTCGCTAATGTTGGCGCGCTTTTTCAGTCGATTATGTGGGTCCGGATAGCATTTTATTCATGCTATCCAGACGCGCCGATTTTGGCGCTGTCCGTGGGCTGGCCTGCGTTCTGCAGTCAGGTTGCTCTGTTGAAATCCTCTAACCTGTAGCGGCGAGGAGCATGAGGTTGTGGGTGAGTACCCGCAGGTAGCACTCGTGTTCGCGCGACGCATCCGACTTGCCCCGCAGCGCCGAGCCGAGCAGCCGCTTGTGTCGGGAGAAGGCGCTCTCCGCCTGCCAGCGCTGCCCGTAGACGCGCTTGTGCCGGCTGCCCCGCGGCTTCTTGCGGAACCGCTTGACCATCTGCCGCCGGTAGCGAGTCTTGGGCCACTTCCGCCCCCCGTTCCGCCGGTTGATCGGGATCACCGTCGAGCGGACGCCCAAGTCCTCCCGGCAGTAGCGGTGGCTCTCCTCGCCGTCGAACGCCGCGTCGCCGAGCACCCGGTCGTAGCCGACCGCCAGCGACGCCTGGGCCATGAGAGGGCGGAACTGCGGCGCGTCGTTGGCGGGGCCGAGGCTGACCGTGGCTGCGGTGAAGAAGTGGCTGGCCGTGTCGCAGGCCACGGCCAACTTGGTCCACAGCCTGGAGTTGTGTTTACGGCCGGCCCGCTTGAAAAAGTAGCGGGACGTGTGGCGGCTCTCCATGCCGGTGGCGTCGATGGCGGCCGTCGGCTTCGCGCCGATCAACCCGCCTTCCTGTGCGCGCACGGTGGCGCGGAAGAGGAGTACGACGAACGCCCCTTTTTTAGCAGCCGCTTGGCGGCATAGCAGAGGGTCGAGTAGTGGGGCGCCGCGGCCAGGCCGAGATCCTCGCGCAACTCGGCGAAGTCGGCCAGCAACCGGACGACGCCCCGGTAGTCGGTCTTGAAGAAGGTCTTCAGGGCCAGGGCGGCGAACAGTTGGTGCTGGGTGAAGTCCTTGCGGGAGAACTTCGACGAATAGGCGGGCAGAACCTCCCGCGCCAGGCGCAGCGCCTCTTGGGCCACGGCCCGAGGCGACTTGGTCATCGGTCTGCTGGTGTTCATAATACCATTATACGCCCGCCCCGCCAAGGATTTCAACAGAGCAACCGCCCGTCGCTATCGGACACACGTTGGCCCAGAAGTTGCTCCTACCGGAGCCGCCGCGACAATCCCCAACCGCCGCTGCGACCAAGCGTGACAGTTGGTTCCGGTGCCGACGCGACTCCTGGGAGAAGTGATATCCATGAAGGTCTTTCATTGCGGCGACTGTCAAAGCTTGCTGTTCTTCGAGAACGTCCAGTGCCTCGCCTGCCAGCGCAAGCTCGCCTACCTGCCGGATCGAGAAGACATAGGCTCCCTCGAAGCGGGAGGCGAGGGCCTATGGCGGCCGCTCATCCCGCAATCCGGCGCCCCGCCTACCGGCTCTGTGAGAACTACTTCAAGGAGAACGTCTGCAACTGGGCCGTTCCGGCCGACGATTCCAACCCCTACTGCCTCTCCTGTCGGCTGACCGGCGTCATCCCCGACCTGGGCGTGCCTGGCCACCGCGAATCCTGGTGCAAGCTGGAGACGGCCAAGCGCCGCCTGATCTACACCCTGCTGTCCCTCGGCCTACCGCTGGCGGGCAAGGCCGAGGCCCCGCAGAAGGCCCTGACGTTCCAGTTCCTCGCGGACGCGCCCGGCGCCCCGCCGGCCCTCACCGGGCACAAGGACGGCGTCATCACCGTCAACATCGCTGAGGCCGACGACTCGGTGCGCGAGAAGCGGCGCCATCAGATGCATGAGGGTTACCGCACCCTCCTGGGGCACTTCCGGCACGAGGTCGGCCACTATTACTGGGATCGACTGATTCGGGACGAGGAGGGGGTCGAGGGATTCCGCAGGCTGTTCGGGGACGAGCGGCAGGACTACGGCGAGGCCCATGCAGCGCCACTACAAAGTGGGGTCTCCCGCGGACTGGCAGGCGCGTTTCGTCAGCGCCTACGCCAGCTCCCACCCGTGGGAGGACTGGGCCGAGACGTGGGCGCACTACCTGCACATGACGGACACCCTGGAGACCGCGCTGGCCTGCGGCCTGTCGCTGCGGCCGAAGCGATCCGATGAGCCGACGTTCACGGTGGGTCGGCAGGCCCGGTCGTTCGACCAAATGATCGGCGGCTGGTTCCCGCTGACCTATGTACTCAACAACCTCAACCGGGGGATGGGGCTGCCCGACGGCTACCCCTTCGTGCTGTCCCCGCCCGTGGTGGACAAGTTGCGATTCGTGCATGAAGTAATCGCCGGCGCGGGATAGTGCGGTCAGCGGCTTGCGTCAGTTGCTGCATCCTCTGCGTGGCCCTCCTTGCTCACGCCAGGAGCTTGGCGATGACCGACCCATGCACGTCGGTCAGCCGGCGGTCGATGCCGTTGTGGCGGAACGTCAGCTTGGTGTGATCGATGCCGAGCAGGTGCAGGATCGTGGCGTGCAGGTCGTAGCAGTAGGTCATGTTCTCGGCGGCCTTGTACGACCATTCGTCGCTGGCGCCGTAGGTGACGCCGCCCTTGATGCCGCCGCCGGCCAGCCAGGAGGTGAACGTGAACGGGTTGTGGTCGCGGCCCTTGCCGCCCTGGCTGCACGGCATCCGGCCGAACTCCGTCGTCCAGATCACGATCGTGTCGTCCAGCATGCCGCGCGCTTTGAGGTCCTTGAGCAGGGCGGCGGCCGGCTTGTCCATGCTCGTCCCCATGTCGCCGTGGTCGCGGGCGATGTCCTCGTGCGAGTCCCAGTTGCGGCGCGGAAAGCCGTTGTCGGCCCCGCTCCAGACCTGCACGAAGCGCACGCCGCGCTCCAGCAGCCGCCGGGCGATCAGGCAATTGCGGCCGAATTCCTCGGTGATCTTGCTCGTCCAGGCCGTACATGCGCTGGACCGCCTCCGGCTCCTTCGACAGGTCCAGCACCTCCGGGGCGCTCAACTGCAAGCGGGCGGCCAGCTCGTAGGAGGCGATGCGGGCGTCGAGCCGGCTGTCGCCCTCGCGCGTCGCCCGGTGTTCCCGGTTCATCTTGTTGAGGAGCGCCAGGCCGTCCGCGTCGTCGTCCTTGCGCGACGCCGGCGTCTTCCGGCGGAAACAGGTCGAAGATGGGGTTCTTGCTGCCCGGCCGGACCATCGTCCCCTGGTGCGCGGCGGGCAGGAAGCCGCGCTCCAGTTGGCCGGGCCGTTGGGGGCGAAGCCGCGCGAGTCCGGCAGCACCACGAACGTCGGCAGGTCGTCGGTCAGGCTGCCCAGGCCGTAGCTGATCCACGCGCCCATGCTCGGAAAGCCGGGCAGCACGAAGCCGGTGTTCTGCATGAACGTGGCCGGGCCGTGGACGTTCGACTTCGAGACCATCGCGTGCAGGAAGGCCATGTCGTCGACGCAGCCGGCCAGGTGCGGCAGCAGGTCGCTGACCCATTTGCCGCACTGGCCGTACTGTTTCCACTCCCACGGGCTTTTCATGCAGGCGCCGGGGACGCTCTGGAACAGCTCGACCTTGCCGCCGGGGTCGAACGGCTGGCCGTGGCGCTTGATCAGCTCCGGCTTGTAGTCGAACGTGTCGCACTGGCTGGCGGCGCCGGACATGAACAGCTGCACGACGCGCTGCGCCTTGGCCTTGTGGTGCAGGCCGCCGTTGAGGTCGGGCCGGCCCTTGCCGAAGGAGCGCGGGGCGTCGGCGGCGAGCAGTCCCTCGCGGCCGAGCAGCCAAGCCAGGGCGACGCCGCCGAGGCCGCCGCCGGACTGCCAGAGGAAACGGCGACGGTCGAAGAGGGGTTGAGTCATGTCATTTCCCTTTGGGAGAGCGCCGCCGCAGAGCCTCCAGCTCGCGCCGCAAGCGCTCGACTTCGGCTTCCGCCTGAGTTGCTCTTTCTTGCGGAGTGAACAGCCATTGCTTCGATGCGGGTTCGTAAAGCCGCAGGTCCCGTCCGTCGGCCTCCAGGTGCAGCCCCAGCACCTTGCTCGGCAGCCTGTTCTTGATCGCTGCAACAGGCCGGTACGCGCCCTCTGAACAGCCGATAGCCCTGGAGTTGCGGCCGCATGTAATCGCCGAGCGGGTCGAACAGGAAGTATTCGGGAACGCACAGAGTATCTTGGTACAACTCGTATTTGCCCTCGATGTCCTCCTCGCGAGTGGACGACGAGGTCAGCTCGATAACCACCTCCGGCCCCTTCCGTTCTTCCCAGATTAAGTAGTTCGGTCGTTGCCGCTTTTCGACGCCCCGGACCACGAACACGTCCGGCGACAGATGCCGCCGCCGGTTGCCCGGTTCATAAAACACGAGCAGGTTGCCGGAGACGTAAACCATCGGGTCGTCGGCGTAGTAGGCGCTGAGCGTCTGTATCAGGGCCATCATCAAATCGCGGTGCCAGTCCGTTTCCGCCATGGGCTTGCCGTCCGAGGTCGGGTAGTCGAGGTCTTCCGCCGCTTTCGTCGGAATGCCAGCCATTCGGTCCTCTCCTCCGGGCGCTCAGTCGATGAACACAAACTCATTGGCATTGAACAGCACCCGGCACGCCTTCGCCAGCCCATGTTTCCGGGCGTATCGGATCAGGTCGTCGCGCTCCTCCGTCGTCGGCGATCGGCCGAACGCCAGACGATAGGCCGCGTCCACCTGCTTCGCCGGATCGTCGCTGATCTTCTCCAGCCGCTCCGCGAAACACTCCGACTGCTTGAGCATGAACGGGTCGTTGAGCAACGCCAGCGCCTGCAGCGCCGTGAGCGTCGTGTTGCGCACCGGCGTGTTGACGTTCGGGTCGGCGCAGTCGAGCGATTCCAGGAACGGATTCGGCACGCTGCGCACCGTGAAGCGATAGACCGTCCGCCGCCAGTTGACGGGATCGTTGATCTTATCGATGGCCGTGTGGTCGTAGATCGGCGAATGGTCGTCCTTGAAGCGGAACAGCTCAAAACCGGGACCACCCATTGTCAGATCCAGTTTGCCGCTGACCGCCAGCACGGCGTC
The DNA here is from genome assembly GCA_963771935.1 of uncultured Planctomycetaceae bacterium. Lineage (GTDB taxonomy): Bacteria > Planctomycetota > Planctomycetia > Gemmatales > Gemmataceae > UBA4732. Next base: position 429,574 of record CAVYVK010000005.1, read on the forward strand.
GCGCACCTCCTCGGCGTCGAGCCGCTGCCGCGTCATGCGCCACAGGCAACGGTCGTCGGCGTCGATCTTCGCCGCTTCCGCGTCGTCCGCGGACGACTGGCGGTACGCGGAGCTGCGGACGATCAGGCGGTGCAGCTTCTTGAACGAGCCGCCGCCATCGCGGAACTCGACGGCCAGCCAGTCGAGCAGTTCCGGGTGCGTCGGCCGGGAGCCGTTGCGGCCGAAGTCGCTCGGCGTGTCCACGAGGCCGCGGCCGAAGTGGTAGTGCCAGACGCGGTTGACGATCGACCGCCACGTCAGCGGGTTGCGGTCGTCGGCGATCCACGCGGCCAGCGCGGCGCGGCGGCCGCCCTCGTCATTCTCTTTGAGGTCCTTGAAATCCGGGTTCAGCTCCTTGACGCACGACAACGCGCCCGGCGTCACCTGCTCCTTCTTCTGTTCCACGTCGCCGCGGTGCAGCACCCAGATCGGTCGCGGCGGGATCGGCGACACGGCGTAGACCACATTGTTCCTCGCCAGCTCCTGGAGGTCGTGGTCCACCGCGGCGAGGTCGGCGGCAGTGCGGGCCAGGCCGTCGCGCGTCGCCGGATCGAGCAGGGCGTCGGCCGTCTCTTTGCGGGTTTTTTCGATCTTCTGAATCTGTTCCTGCAGCTCGGTGCGGCGCTTGACGAGATCCGGCGTCTTCGGATCGCCGAGGTCCGGCAGGGCCGAACGGCTGTCGTAGCCGTCCACGAGGTAGCGCTGGCTCCAGCGGCCGGCCTCGATGGAGTCGAGCGATGTGACCACAGCTCCGTGGGCCGCGTTCTTGCCGCCGGAATCGACTTCCAACTCGGCCAGGGCGAAGACGTAATCTCCCGTTCGCTTCCACAGTCGCTTCGCCGTCACGCGGACATAACGGGCCGTCACGCCGGTCGGCCGGAAGGTCACGGGATTGTCGCCGGGGTTGGCGTAGTCCTCCTTCGTCTGGTCCCCAACGCAATCGGCCTTGGCGAACGACGGATCGTCGGACGCTTCCACGCGGAAGCGCAGCGGGAAAGCCGAACCCTGGCGTGTCGGGGAAGTCGGTCGGCCGGGCGGGGACGAGGCGGATCGCATCGACGGCCACGCGACTTGCCGAGGTCCACCTGTACCCATTTCTCGCTATCCGGGATCGGCGAAATCCCGCTATGCCAGCCGTTGCTGGGGCTGGGCGCGCCGGACGGCGGCGGCAGTGCGGCCAGCTCGTCGCGGGCCTTGGTCCAGCTCGGCGTCGAGGCGGGCGAGGTCGGGGCTGGCGACGGCGGCCGCTTTCTTCAGCAAATCCGCCCGCTCGGCGGCGATCCGACTGCGCCGATCGGTCCAGTTCCGCGCGCGGGCCAGCTGCGTCCTTATCCAGGTAGAGCCGGTCGCCGCGCTCGACGCCGGCGAAGACCGCCTGGAGGCGGTAATAATCCTTCTGCGGGATCGGGTCGAATTTGTGATCGTGGCAGCGGGCGCAGTGGACGGTCAGGCTGTCGAAGGTGGAGATGGCGTTGATGACCATGTCGTCGCGGTCGAGCACGCGCGTCTTCTCCTTGTCCAGCGTGCCCTCGCGCAGTTCGACCTGGCCGACGAAGTCCCACGGCCCCGCCACGATGAAGCCGGTCGCCGACGACGCCGTCCGGTTCGCCGGGAAACAGCACGTCGCCGGCCAATTGCTCCTCAATGAATCGCTTGTAGGGCTTGTCCTCGTTGAAGGCGCGGATGACGTAGTCGCGGTAGGGCCAGGCGTGGTCGCGCCGCTTGTCCTTGTCGTAGCCGTGCGTGTCGGCGTAGTGGACCACGTCCAGCCAGTGGCGGCCCCAGCGCTCGCCGTAGCGCGGGCTGACGCCAGCAGCCGATCGACCACCTTTTCGTAAGCGTCGGGCGATTCGTCCTTGCAAAAAAGCGTCGATCTCGTCCGGCGTCGGCGGCAGCCCGATCAGGTCGAACGTCACGCGGCGCAGCAGCGTCGCCCGGTCGGCCGGGCGGCGATGGGTGCAACTCCTTCTGCTCCATCGCGGAGAGGAGAAAAGCGTCGATGGGGTTGCGCACCCAGCCGGCGTCCTTGACGGCGGGCACGGCCGGTCGCGTCAGAGGACGCAGCGACCACCACTCCTCGTCGGCCGGCGCCTTGCCCTCGGCGATGCGTCGACGCCCGTCGGCCAGGCGGCGCCGGCGTCGATCCATTGGCGGAGAAAACCGATCTCTTCCGCCGTCAGCTTCGGCCCCTGTTTCGGCATCTTCGCCTCGGCCCCGCTCACCATCCGCAGGAGCAGACTGTCCGCGGAGGCGCCGGCCTTCACGACCGGCCCATCCTCGCCTCCGTGCAGCAATCCCTCGCGCGTCGTCAGGTCGAGTCCGCCGCGCTTCTTCGTAGGGTTATGGCAACCCGTGCAGCGCTGCTCCAGCAATGGGGCGACATGATCCGGGAACAGCGTCCGGTTCCCCGGCCGACAGGGCGCCCGTCCCCACAAGCGACGCAACGACGGCCACGAGAAACGCAGGGACCGGCTGGTTCGGCATGGCGGGTTCTCTCAAACCAGGCAGGCAGGCAAAGTGGTCTGACCACTTGAAAGTAACGTCGCGCCTCCCCGCTTGTCAAGAGGATACTCAAAAAACTTCAATCTGGTCCCCACGCTCTGCGTGGGGACCAAGGCGCGCGACTGGAGGGTTGCCATCGGAGCGGCAGGACGGTGTAATACGCTGGAAGTATGCGATAACCGCGCGGCGACCCTACCCCCGACGAAACCATGCCCCACGCCGATCTCGTGACGCAAACCGCCCGGCGGATCGAGCAGGCCATCCTGAGCGGCCGGCTCGTGGCCGGCGACCAGCTGCCGTCCGAGCGAGAAATCAGCGCGGAAATGGGCGTGAGTCGGAGCGTGGTGCGCGAGGCGCTCGGCCGACTGGCCAGCATGGGCCTGGTGCGCAGCGTCCACGGTTCCGGCACGCGCGTCGAGGCGCCGAGCGGCAAGCCGATCGCCGCGGGCTATCAGATTCTATTGCGGAGGGGAGAAGTCCACCTCGCCGACGTGGCCGCCGTGCGCCTGCCGCTGGAGACGGCCATCGCCGCCGAGGCCGCCCGGCGCCGCACCGACGACCATCTGGTCCGGCTGGAGGCGGCGCAGGCCGCGCTGGCCGACCCGCGCGGCTTCGCTGGAGGCCCACGTCAAGGCCGACCTGGAGTTTCACGCGATCCTGGCCGAGGCGACCGGCAATCCCTTGTTCGGCATCGTGCTGACGCCGATCCAGGAGCTGTTGATCGAGACGCGGCGGCGGACAGTCGGCCGACACGGCGCGGCCCTGGCCCACGATCATCACGCCCGCATCCTCGACGCCGTTCGGGCCGGCGATCCCGTCGAAGCCGCCGAGGCGATGCGGGCCCACCTCGAAGCGAACTACCAGCACCTTTCCGAGAGCGCGGAGAATGAAGACGCGTAATGGTGAAGCCAAGGCTTCTCCGCCCGGCGACCGGAGGAAGGTCGGCGGCGTCGTACTGTGCGGCGGACGTAGCAGCCGGATGGGCCGACCCAAGGCGTGGCTGCCGTTCGGCGGCGAACTGCTGCTGCCGCGCATCGTGCGGCTCCTCTCGGAGGCTGTCGATCCCGTGGTGGTCGTCGCCGCCCGCGGCCAGGACGTGCCGCTGTTGCCGGAGCGCATCGCCGTGGTCCGCGATGCGGAGGAAGGGCGTGGGCCGCTGCAAGGATTGTCCGCCGGGCTGAAGGCGCTGCGGGACAGGGCCGACGCCGTGTACCTGTCCTCTTGCGACGCACCGTTTCTACGGCCGGCGTTCGTGCGACGGATGATGGAACTGACGGGAGACGCCGCTGCCTGTGCGCCGCACGTCGGGGACCATTATCATCCGCTGGCCGCGGTGTATCGTGTGGAGACGGCTGAGGCCGTCGAGCGTCTCCTCGCCGCGAACCAGCGGAGCCTGCACTCGCTCATCGCGGCCGTGCCGACCCGACTCGTGACCTTGGAGGAGTTAGCGGATGTCGATCCGACGTTTCAGACGCTGCGCAATGTGAACACGCCGGAAGAGTACGCGGCGGCGCTGCGGGACTTGGCCGACGCCTCCGGCGCACAAAAGGGGAGCGCGCCGGCTGACGCGCTCCCCTTGAACCGGATGGGGCGTGGCGATTACACTTTCTTGTGTTCCTTCTCCGCCTTCATCCGCAGGTACGCTTGAATGAAGTCGTCGAGGTCGCCGTCCAGCACGTTCTGCACCTGGGCCGTTTGCACCTCGGTGCGCACGTCCTTGGCCAGCGTGTACGGCTGCAGAACGTAGTTGCGGATCTGGTAGCCCCAGGCCACCTCGCCCTTCTCGTCGTACTGCTTTTCGAACTCGGCCTTGCGCTTCTGCTCCTCGATCTGGTAGAGCTTGGCCTTGAGCATCTTCAGGGCCATGTCGTCGTTCTTGTGCTGACTGCGCTGGCTGCGGCTCTCGGCCGCCACGCCGGTCGGGATGTGCGTGTAACGCACGCCGCTTTCGGTCTTGTTCTGGTGCTGGCCGCCGGGGCCGCCGGAGCGGAACGTGTCGCGCCGCAGCTCGTCGGGCTTGATCTCGATGTTGATCGTGCCGTCGATCTCCGGCGTCACGTCCACGGCGGCGAACGACGTCTGCCGTCGGGCGTTGGAGTCGAACGGGCTGATGCGCACCAGCCGATGAACGCCGGTCTCGCCTTGCAGGTAGCCGTAGGCGTAGTCGCCGACGACGCGCAGCGTGGCGCTGCGAATGCCGGCTTCCTCGTTGTCGAGCTCGTCGATGATCTCGGCCTCGAAGCCGTGGCGCTCGGCCCAGCGTCCGTACATGCGCATCAGCATCTCGGCCCAGTCGCAGGCCTCGGTGCCGCCGGTGCCGGCCTGGATGTTCAGGAAGGCGTTGCTGGCGTCCTGCGGACCACTGAGCATGGCCCGCATCTCGAACTCGCCGAGTCTCTTTTCCATCGCGTGCAGCTCGGCGTCCAACTCGCCTTCCAGCGCTGGCGTCCTCGTCGGACAGCTCGGCCAGCGCCTTGAGATCTTCGCCGCTGTTCGGCCAGCTCCTCGTACGGCTTGAGGAGGCCGTTGAGCGGCTTGAGCTGGGCGATGATCTCCTGGGCCTTCTCGGGGTTGTCCCAGAAATTCGGCTCACCCATCTTCGCGGTGAGTTTTTCGCGCTGATTTTTTTTGCCCGCGACGTCAAAGAGAGTCCCGCAGCTGGGTCAATCGGCTGAGCACGTCATCGGTGCGGCGGCGGAGATCGGCGTTCATCGCATTCCTCGCAATCAGGCGTCCGTGACCCGAAAAGCATCAGGGGGCACGCGCCCGCTGCGCGGCCCCCACATCGAAACCAGTATAGCAGGCGGGAACCGGCCGAGGTAGGCGAGGTCATGAAACGAGAGCGTTCGATCAAGAGAAAGAAATACGCCCGGAGGGGCTCGAACCCCCAACCGCTGCGTTCGAAGCGCAGTGCTCTATCCAGTTGAGCTACGGGCGCGATGCTACAGTGTCCACTAACCGATACCAACCGCGCTGTCTGGCCGTCTTTCGGCGGTGACAATTCGCGCAACGTACCTCGCACTTGGCGATTTCCATTTCGATCGTCGTCCAGGAATGATCGCCCAGCATGTGGGCGATGTTACCTCTTTTTTCCCCCGAACATGGTCGAATTCCAGACATATGATGTCGGCTTCTCCGCAATCGACACAAGGATGACTCCCTAGGTAAGCAAGTAAGAGCCGACGCTGCTCGTCGATAACGACGTCGTTTCGCCGCCGCGCCTTGCTCCTGTAGTAAGTCGCGTGCTCCCGATAATGACGCCGCACCTGCTCTCGGGTGCAAGACCGGCAGCGAACTTGGCGCCTTCCGCGGGCCTTGTCCTTCCAGTTGAAGGCGGTGATCGGTTGGACAATGTTGCAACCCGGGCAGAGCTTTTGTTCCATGAACGCCGGTCCCTCTGCCGGTTCCGAAGACCGCAGCACTATCCAGTTGAGCTACGGCGCAAACCAGCAAGGCTCATCGTACCATCCTCGGTCTGAACCGCAAGCCCGCCGCCCCACCCGACCCGGCGTGGTCGCCGTTATTTCCCTCTCATTCGTCCGCGACATCCACTTCCACGATCATCGAGTGCCGGCCGCCGCCGAGGTTGACGCCCTTGATCGGGCTTACGTCGTCGTAATCGCGGCCCCAGGCCAGCAGGATGTGGCCCTCCGAAGGGATTTGCGCGTTGGTCGGGTCCAGGTCGATCCAGCCGCGGCCCGGACACGCAGACCGACAGCCAGGCGTGCGAGGCGTCCGCGCCGATCAGCCGCGCCCGGCCGGGCGGCGGCGTCGTCCGCAGGTAGCCGCTGACGTAGCGGGCGGCCAAGCCCAGAGAGCGGAGACAACCGATCTGCAAATGTGCGAAATCCTGGCAGACGCCGCGGCGCAGGGCCAGCACCTCGCGCAGCGGCGTGGCCAGCGTCGTAGCCCGCGGGTCGTAGCGGAAGTCGGCGTGGATGCGCCGCATCAGGTCGAGCGCCGCGTCCAGCAGCGGCCGGCCGGCCGGGAAGCTGGGGGCGGCGTAATCGGCCAGCTCCGCACTCGTCCGTACGTAGGGCGAGTCGAAGACGAACTGCCGCGCCTCCAGACCCTTCGCGGCTGTCGGTCGTGTTCCAGCGCCGCGCGGACCTCCTCCCAAGGCGGCGTCGCCGCGGGGTCCGGCGCGATCGCCGCTGCGACCTTCACCCGGCTGACCGCCTTCACCGTCAACGCGTCGTGCGGCTCCTCAATGGTGATATAAGTCGTCCGGTTGCCGAAGAAGTCGGTCTGGTCCCGCATCAAGGTCGGGACGGGCTTGACCTCCCGTTGCGTCTGCCAGCAGGTCTGGCGGCCCTCCGTGCGCGGCGTGAGATGGACGAGGTTGTGGCACAGCGACACCATCTTGCTGTAGCGATAGATCGTGGCGTGCGTCACGCGGTAGTTCATATCGCTTCGCCGCCCGCAATGGTAGCCAGCTGCCGCGCGGCCTGAACGTGCGTCAGGTAACTGGTGCGTGAGCACGTCGGACAGGGCCGGGAGATGGCCGCCCAGCCGCGTCAGCAAGTCGTCGAGATCGGTCGCGGACGCCGTCGGCGTTGGGCAAGGCCAGGGCGTCGAGGTCGGCCAGCCGCACGTCGCCCAGGGCGGACGCGACGAGCCGATGTTCGGGCGAATCGCGGGGCGGCGTGGCGTCGCGCGGCAGGTTCGTCACGTGGCCGGCCAGGGCGATCAGCTGGAAGGCCAGCGAGCGCGGGTTGGTTTCGTCGGCCACCAGCAGGTCGAGCACCGGCGCGGTCTGCAAGCTGCCCAGGTAGCGGCGGCGGTAGGTCATCGAGCTGTCGGCGACCTCCAGCACGGCCTCCAGCAGCGGACCTTCGCCGCCCGTCCCCACGGTCGCCAGCGTGCTGCGCAGCAGGCTGAGGGTGTGGGCCGAGCGCTCCAGCCGCCGGCCCAGCTCCAGGAAGCGCCACCCCTGGCCGCGCGTCATGCTCTCCGTCGCCAGGCCGGAGAAGGCCGTCAGCGAGACGAGCAACTCCTCCAGGAGATCCAGAACGTCGGCTGAGCGTGCCGGTCGGGCGGTGCGACCTGCCGTCCAGTCCGCGACAGCCGAGCTTGAGCCGGTTGAGCGTGCGCCACGTGTCCGGCGAGATGCGGTCGCGCACCGTTCGGGCGACGCTACGGATGGCGGTCAGCGTGCCGTGCAGGCTGCCGGGTCGGGCTGGGTCGAAGACGAGCGACCGCAGTTCGGCCTCGGGAGCGGCCAGTCGGCCCTCGGCCCCCTCGCCGACGAATCCGGGGAAGGTCGCGCCCTGGTGCGTCAGGGCGCGGAGCAGGGCGCGGCAGTTCCGGCGCCTCGGCCAGCCCCGATTTTTCCGTCAGCCGGACCAGAATGCCGCGCAGCAGGCGGACGCATGCCCTCGGCCCGCTCGACGTAGCGGCCGAGCCAGAAGAGGTTGTCGGCCGCGCGGCTGGGCAGGTCGCCGCCGGCCCGGCTCAGCTCCACCGGCCGCGCCGCCGGACGGCAGCAGGCTGAACGGGCTGACCGGGCCGTCCGAGAGAACCCAGGTGTCCTTGCTGCCGCCGCCCTGCTGCATGGAGACGACCAGCGGATCGTCGGCCGGCGGCCACGCGCGTCAGGCCGCCGGGCATCGCCGTGAACGAGTCCTTCGTCGCCGCCAGGAAGGCGCGGAGAAGGCAACCGCCGCGGCTGCGAGCCGGCCGCCGGCCAGCACCGGCGTCGGTGGACAGGGCCAGCCGCTCCTGGCCGACGTAATCGCGCGGCCGCGCCCGAATGCGATCGGCCAAGTCCTGCAGCTGTTCCCGCGACGAGCCGTTCGCCGAAGATCGGCTCGCGGCCCGGCGCGGGAAACGTCGGCTTGATGACCAGCCGCCGCAGGTTGGCCAGCACGTGGTCGCGGCGCCGTCGGGTCGCCGCACCACCACGTCGGGACCGACGGCATCCGCAGCTCCTCGCCGAGCAGCCGCCGGCACAGGGCCGGCAGGAAGGCCAGCAGCGCCGGCGTCTCGACCAGGCCGCTGCCCAGCGGGTTGGCCACGGCGACGTTGCCCGCCCGCACCGCCTGCACCAGACCCGGCACGCCCAGGAACGAGTCGCCGCGCAGCTCCAGCGGATCGCAATAGTCGTCGTCCAGCCGGCGCAGGATCACGTCCACCGGCTGCAGGCCGCCGAGCAGCTTGAGGTAGACGCGGTCGTCGCGCACCGTCAGGTCGCCGCCCTCGACCAGGGTGTAGCCGAGGTACCGGGCCAGGTAGGCGTGCTCGAAATAGGTTTCGTTGTACGGCCCCGGCGTGAGCAGGACGATGCGCGGGTTGTCGCGGTGGTCGCGGGGCGATCGCCGCGCAGCGTCTCGCGGAGGGTGCGGAAGAAGCGGGCCAGCCGCTGCACCTGGCAGTCGCGGAACACGTCCGGCAGCATGCGCGACAGGACGATGCGGTTTTCCAGGGCGTAGCCGGCTCCCGACGGCGCCTGCGTGCGGTCGCCCAGGACCCAGAAGCGGCCGTCCGTCGCGCGCGGCCGAGGTTGGCGGCGTAGAGGTGCAGGATAGCGGCCGCCGGCCGGCCGGACGCCGTGACAGGGCCGCAGGAAGCCGGGATGGGCGAAGATCAATTCCGGCGGGGAGAAGTCCTTCGTGGAGCAGCTGCTGCGGGCCGTACAGGTCGGCGAGGATCGCTTCCAGCAGCCGGGCGCGCTGCACCAGGCCCGTTTCGAGGTCCGCAGACTCCGCCGCGGAGATCAGGAGCGGGATCGGGTCGAGCGGCCAGGGCCGACCGAGGCCGCGCGGATCGCCGTAGACGTTGTAGGTGACGCCGTTTTCGCGGATGAGCTGGCGGGCCTCGTCCCAGCGGCGCGTCACTTCGCCGAGGCCGAGACGGTCCAGCGCGTGCAGGAACGCTCGCCACTGCGGCCGCACCTCGCCGCCGGCGCGCGACCATCTCGTCGTGCGGCGCCGTGGGGAGGTCGGCGACGTAGCGGAAGGCGCCGGCCGGCGGCCCGTCCAGCGTCGGCAGGGAAGGGGTCATGCTTCCTTTCTTGATCCGCCGTGGGTCAAGTCCGGAGGGTGCGAGATCCGCCATGTTTGCGGAGCAAGCATACGGCGCCGGGGTGCGATGTTGAAAAGGCGAAGGCCGCCGCGGTGCCTGAGTCGAGGCCGGCGGCGTCAGCCACTCCGGAGCAGCTGGTTCACAGCCGCACCATCGCTGTTGCGGCGTCGATACCGCATCGTCCCGGGCCGGCTGACGCTTCCGGCATCGGCCACGGACTGCACGCCGTCCGACCGCCTGCCGCAGGTCCAGCGTCAGCGGCCATTCCGGGCTGCGCTCCTCCGGCGGCGTGGACCACGCGGCCCGGCGTGTGGCCGAACGCGAAGAACCGCGCCGCCCGCCGGCCCTCGGCCTCGTTGGCGTTGACCGGGACGTGTCGTGACGACCGGCCGCCGGGGTGGGCGACGTGGTACGTGCAGCCGCCCAGCGATCGCCCCATCCAGGTGTCGACAATGTCGAAGACCAGCGGCGAATGCACCGGAATGGTCGGGTGCAGGCAGGACGGCGGCTGCCAGGCGCGGTAGCGGACGCCGGCCACGAACTCGCCGTTGACGCCGGTCGGATGCAGCGGCACGCGCCGGCCGTTGCAGGCGACGACGTGCCGGGCGTCGGTCAGGCCGTTGACCTTGACCTGCAGCGCTCCACCGAGGAATCGACGTAGCGGGCCGTCCGCCGCCGGCCGTGCTTCCTCGCCCAGGACGTGCCACGGTTCGAGCGCCTGCCGCAGTTCCAGCTGGACGCCGCGCAGGGCCACGGCGCCGTAGCGCCGGGAAGCGGAACTCGAAGTGCGGCGCGAACCACGCGTCCTCGAACGGGAAGCCGGCCTGGCGCAGCTCGTACGAGCACGTCCTGGAAATCCTGCTCAGACGAAGTGCGGCAGCATGAAGCGGTCGTGCAGCTCCGTGCCCCAGCGGACCAGTTTTCGGACGATATGGGGTCTTCCAGAAGCGGGCGACCAGGCCGCGGAGCAGGAGCTGCTGCACCAGGCTCATGCGGGCGTGCGGCGGCATCTCGAAGGCGCGCAACTCCACCAGGCCGAGCCGGCCGCCGCCGCTGTCGGGCGAGTAGAGCTTGTCGATGCAGAACTCCGCCCGGTGCGTGTTGCCGGTCACGTCGATCAGCAGGTGGCGGAAGAGGCGGTCGACCAGCCAGGGCGGGCAGTCGCCGCTGTTCGGGGACCTGCCGGAACGCGATTTCCAGCTCGTAGAGGCTGTCGTTGCGCGCCTCGTCCACGCGCGGCGCCTGGCTGGTCGGGCCGAGGAACATGCCGGAGAACAGGTACGACAGCGACGGATGGTTGTGCCAGTAGCCGAGCAGGCTGCGCAGCAGGTCGGGCCGGCGCAGGATGGGGCTGTCCGCCGGCGTCGGGCCGCCGAGGACGACGTGGTTGCCGCCGCCGGTGCCGGTGTGGCGGCCGTCGAGCATGAATTTTTCCGTGCAGAGCCGCGTCTGCCGGGCCTCCTCGTAGAGGTCGTGGTGTTCTCGACCAGTTCGTCCCAGTTGTGGGCCGGGTGGATGTTGACTTCGAGGACGCCGGGGTCGGGCGTCAGCTTGAAGTGGTTGAGCCGGTGGATCGTGCGGCGGCGTGTAGCCCTCGATGAGCACCGGCAGGCCCAGCTCGGCGGCCGTGTCCTCGACGGCGGCGACGAGGTCGAGATAATCCTCCAGCATGCCGCTGCGGCGGCAGGAAGACGTGCAGCCGGCCGTCGCGCGGCTCGACGCACAGAGTGGTGCGGACGACGCCGGCGTCGGATTGGCCGATCGCCGCCGGCCGCTCGTTGCGAAGCCGTTCGTCCGCCGATGCGCTCGCCCGTCCGCCGGACCTCGGAAGAGCGGCCGACGCCGTTGCCGTGTCGCGGCGGCAGCGGGCCGCGCGGCGCCGTCGGGTCCAGCTCGACGAACGGCTCGCGCTGCTCCGGCGCCGTCCCACGGCAGCGAGTCCAGCGGCAGGCGGAAGCCCATCGGCGAATCGCCGGGGATCAGGTACATGTTCTCGCGGCGCAGGAACCACCGGCCGCTCACCCAGCGCGGCCTCGCCGTCGCTCGCCGGGCCGCAGCGGCAGGGCGTAGCCGACCACCTTGTTCAGGCCCTGCTCGAACACCCGGGCCAGCCGAGCGCGTTCTTCCGGGTCGTCGAGCTGGCTCTTCAGCGGATCGACGTTGACCGGCAACCGCCGCTCGCGCCACAGGTAGTACCAGACGTCCTCGTAACCCGGGATCAGGATACGCCGGATCGACGCCGAGCCGCGCCGCCAGCTCGGCCGACGAACCGCTGGGCCTCCGCGTCGCCGTAGCCGTAATCGCGGCCGTCCTCGGCGATCAGGCCCGGGTCCTGCCAGACCGGCACGCCGTCGCGCCGCCAGTAGCAGCCCAAGCGCCCAGCGCGGCAGCGATTCGCCGGGATACCACTTGCCCTGTCCGAAATGCAGCAAGCCGCCCGGCGCGAAGCGGTCGCGCAGCCGGCGCAGCAGCACGCCGGCCAGCTGGCGCTTGCTCGGGCCCAGCGCCGCGAAGTTCCATTCCGCGCCCGTCGCGGTCGTCGATCGACAGGAAGGTCGGTTCGCCGCCCATCGTCAGCCGCACGTCGCCGCCTCGCAGCGCCTCGTCGATGCGCCGGCCCAGCGCGTCGATCGCCCGCCACTCCTCCTCGGTGTACGGCTTGGTCACGCGCGGGTCTTCGTGGATGCGCGTGACCGACATGTGAAGCTGAATTCGTTCCTCGCACTTGTCGTCCTCGCCCGGGCCGGGTCGCGGTCCCAGGCGAAGGCGCCGGTGATCGGGGCGGCGGAGATCGGGTCGGCGGCGCAGGCCAGCGGGATGTGGCCCTCGCCGGCCAGCAGTCCGGTGGTCGGAGTCGAGGCCGATCCAGCCGGCCCCCGGCAGGTAGACCTCGGCCCAGGCGTGCAGGTCGGTGAAGTCCTTTTCCGGGCCGGAGGGGCCGTCGAGCGACTTCTCGTCGGCCGTGAGCTGGATGAGGTAGCCGGAGACGAAGCGGGCCGCCAGCCCGAGGTGCCGCAGCAGCTGCACCAGCAGCCAGGCCGAGTCGCGGCAGGAGCCGCTGCCCTTCGTCAGCGTCTCCTCGCGGCGTCTGCACGCCCGGCTCCATGCGGATGACGTACTTGATCGTCCCGTTGAAGGCGCTGGTTGATCTCGACCAGATAATCGTTGGTGCGAACCTTGTCCCGCCGGAAGTCGGCGATCAGGCTCTGCAGCTTCGGGCCGGCCGGCAAGGTTTCCAGGTAGGGGATCAGCTCCTTGGCCAGCACCGGGTCGTAGGTGAACGGGTACTTCTCCGCGTAAGGCTCGACGAAGAAATCGAACGGGTTGATCGCCGTCATCTCGGCGACGAGGTCGACCTCGACGACCAGTTCGCGGGCCGGCTTGTTGAAGACCAGCCGGGCGAGGTAGTTGCTGTACGGGTCCTGCTGCCAGTTGAGGAAGTGGCTGCCCGGGTTGAATGCGCAGCGAGTAGCTCAGGATCGGCGTCCGGCAGTGCGGGGCCGGCCGCAGGCGGACGACGTGCGGCTGCAGCGTCACCGGCCGGTCGTAGCGATAGACGGTCTTGTGGTTCAGGGCCACGCGGATCGCCATGACGGAGGGACCTTGGGTTATGGCACGGTTATTGCCTAAACTGCTCGGCAAGGCGGGGCGCCCGCCGTGGAAATCCTTACGCAAGGGCCGAGGCAATGCCTCCTGAGAATCAACCGCCGGCCGCCGTGCGGCGCCTATTCGTCCGCCACGTGACGCATTACCAGTACAACCGCCCCATCCAACGGAGCCGCCACCGACTGCACCTTCGGCCGACACAGAACGGCAAGCAGAGGCTCTCCAACCACCAGCTGACCGTCGCGCCGGAGGTTCCGATCATCGAGTACGAGGACGTCTTCGGCAACATGACGGCCCGCTTCGAGATCGACAAACCCTACACGGAGCTGAAAATCACCGCCGAGTCCACGGTGGAGCTTCTCGACGTGGATCCCTTCGCGTTCGCCGGGCTGCCGATCCGGCCGTCGTTCCCGCTGGTGTGGATGCCGTGGGAGCAAAAGATGCTCCAGCCGTATTTGACGCCGCCGGAGCTGCCGGAAACGCAACTCATGGAACTTTACGCCTACGCAATGTCCTTCGTGGAGCGCAACCATTACGACCTCATGGAGACGCTGTTCGACGTCAACCTGACGCTCTTCCGCGAGTACCAGTACGTCTCCGGCAGCACGTCGCTGGAAACCACTCCGTATCAGGTCTTCACCAGCAAGAAAGGCGTCTGTCAGGATTTCGCCAACGTCTTTATCACGCTGGCGCGTCTTTTGGGCATCCCGGCCCGCTATGTGTGCGGCTACCTCTACACCGGCAATACCGGCGAGAGCCGGACGCGATCCGATGCGTCGCACGCCTGGGTCCAACTCTACATCCCCAACATCGGCTGGAAGGCCTTCGACCCAACCAACGGCATCTTGCCGCGCACCGACCACGTCCGCGTCGCCTACGGCCGGAGCTATCGCGACACCGCTCCCACGGCGGGGACGCTGTACACTCCGGCGAACGAATCGCTGCGCATCGACGTGGAGGTCAAGGATGTCACCCCCAAGGAGTCGTTCAGCGGCGACCCGAAGGGGAGCGCGGGGGGGACGCCTCATTCCGCGGCCACGCACTGACACGCCGCGGCCTCCTTCAGGGGAGGCGCGGCCGCCGGCGTCTGCGGTCCCACGTCGAAGTACGTCTGATGCACCGTTTCGCCCAGCTCGTGGATGCTGTTGACCACGTGCGTCAGCGATTCGTGCAGGCCGTCTCGCAGCAACCCGTCGATCCGCTTCGCTTCCAGCCAGTCGGCCAGATCCTGAACCGCCTGCTCGGCCGAATCGCCCGGCCGGCCGGAAATCGCACGGGACGCCGCCCGGCACTCGCGGAGACAGTAGAGCACCGAGCGCGGGAACAACGGATCGTAAATGAGGAAATCCGCCACCGACACGCCGGGGTCGGCCGGCGCGGCCCGCTGCTTGTGGTACGGCTCGTAGCCGGAGCAGCTGGCCAGGATGGCGACCCAGTGGGCGGCGTCCACCGGCGTGCCGACCTGCTGCGGCGTCGGCAGCAGGATGTGATACTTCACGTCCAGAATGCGGGCCGTCTGGCAGGCCCGTTCCAGGTACTTGCCCAGCCGGAAGAACTCCCACGCCTCGCCGTGCGACATCGTGCCCTCGGCGATGCCGTGCAGGAGCTGGTTGATGCGCTTGATCTGGTTGTAGAACTCGCTGCGGTTGCTGTCGTACAGGCCGCGCGCCGCCGGACCTTGCAGCCAGAGGTGGTAGTAGTTCATCCGTTCCCACATGTCGGCGCTGATGACCTCGCGGATGATGCGGGCGTTTTCGCGGGCGGCCGACAGCGACGAGACGACGCTGCCGAGGTTGTCGGATCTCCCAGGTCAGGTAGTGCTGCACGCGTCTCGCCGTCCGGTTCGCCCGGCATGTCGTGGACGCCGCTGATGATGAGCAGCGGCCGCCACTGGTGTTCGATCGGCGCCTCCAGGTCCAGCAGCAGCGTCTGGTTGACCTCCAGGACGCGGGCGGTGTTCTCGGCCCGTTCCAGGTAGCGGCTCAGCCAGAAACAATGTTCGGCGACCCGTGAAATCATTCGCCCCACCTCCGAATCCAATGCAGAATGCAGAATTAAAACCGCTTTTGTCTTTCATTCTGCATTCTGCCTTCTCCATTGTTTTTGGCCTCCATCACCCAGGTGTCCTTGCTGCCGCCGCCCTGGCTGGAGTTGACGACCAGCGACCCCTTGACCAGGGCCGTGCGCGTCAGGCCGCCGGGCAGCACCCAGGTCGATTTGCCGCTGACGATGTACGGCCGCAGATCGACGTGCCGCGGGGCCGGCCCCTCCTCGGTCCAGGTCGGGCAGGTCGACAGCGTCACGACCGGCTGGGCGATGTAGTTGCGCGGGTCGTGCCGGATCTTGTCGCGGAAATCCGACCGCTCCTTGGCGCGAGGCGAACGGCCCCATCAGCATGCCGTAGCCGCCCGACTCGTTGACCGCCTTGACCACCAGCTCGTCGCAGATGGTCCAGAACGTAAGCGCGGTCGCTCGGGCCGGGCGCAGATGTGGGTCGGCACGTTGTGCAGCAGCGGCTCCTCGCGACAGGTAAAAGCGAATCATGTCCTCCACGAAGGGGTAAATGGCCTTGTCGTCGGCGACGCCGGTGCCGACGGCGTTGGCCAGCGTCACGTTGCCGGCCCGGTAGGCGGCGATCAGGCCGGGCACGCCGAGCAGGCTGTCGGGCCGGAACGCCTTGGGGTCGAGGAAGTCGTCGTCCACGCGGCGGTAGATGACGTCCACGCGCTGCGGGCCGCGCGTCGTCTTGAGGTAAGACTTTGTCGTCATGGACGAACAGGTCCTGGCCCAGCACCAGCTCGACGCCCATGTGGCGGGCGAGGAAGCTGTGCTCGAAGTAGGCGGAGTTGTAGGGGCCGGGCGACAGCACGACGACGCAGGGCGGGTCGGCGGCGCCGGCCGGGGCGACCGAACAGAGCGCGTCGCGCAGCCGGTGCGGGTAGTCCTCGACGCGGCGGACGTGGCAGTGCTGGAACAGCTCGGGAAAGACCTTCTTCATCACCACGCGGTTTTCCAGCACGTAGCTGACGCCCGACGGCGTCCGGCCGTTGTCCTCCAGGACGAGGAACTGGCCGTTGGCATCGCGGACCAGGTCGGTGCCGACGACGTGGACGTATTGCCTGCCCGGCGGATCGAAGCCGACCATCTCGGGCCGGTAGCACTTCGACTTGAGGACCAGCTCCTCCGGGACGACGCCCTCGCGGAGGATGCGGCGGTCGTGGTAGACGTCGTGGAGGAAGAGGTTGAGCGCCTGGATGCGCTGGAGCAGACCGGCTTCGAGCGTCTGCCATTCCGCGGCGGCGACCGGCCGAGGGATGAGGTCGAAGGGGAAAATCTTCTCGACGCCGCGGCGATCGGAATAGACGGAGAAGGTGACGCCCTGATTGACGAAGACGAGGTCGGCGCTGGCGCGGCGTTGCTGGAACTCGGCGGGCTGCAAGCGGCCGAGGCGTTCGACGATGAGCCGGGTGTGGGCGTGCGGCCGGCCGGCTTCGGCGAATAGCTCATCCCAGGCGGCGCCGTGGGGACGGTAGCCTGCGAACAGCGGCGACGCCGGAACGTCCATCGACTGCGTCTGCCGGCCGGCCTGCTGGCTTTGCAGCAACATGAGAACCCTTCCTTATCGGGAGAGGACGTTCCGGAAGGAACGTACTCGTTCCCGATCTGACGCCCGCCCAGGTTAGCGACGCGCGATGTTCTATTCCGAATCAAACCGCGCTGGCGTGCAATTCCCGTACCCTGTCTCGGCGGCGCCAATGAAGCGGGCGTAAGCCTCTCAGAGTCCAGCCGTTAGAGTAGCAGCCGAAAATGAACCCGGACAGCCTCTCGCGCCCGCTGCCTAGATTCTGGGCAGCGGGCGCCTGCATCCCCACAGGTTCGATGGCATCGTGTGATCTCCCACTACAATGGAGGGAAGGAGGGTGCATGAAAGCGAAAGCGGCCTACGAAGAGTTGGTTCGACTGTCCCGCGAGCGGGCGCTGCTGGCGTCGTGCGTCGCACTTCTGGCGTGGGACGAAGAGACGTACATGCCGCCCGGCGGAGCGACGCATCGGGCGGAGCAGCTGGCCTACCTCGCCGGCCTGGAACACGATAAGGCGACCGATCCGCGCCTCGGCGAGCGGCTCGCAGATGTGGATAATTCCGACCTTGTAAGCGATCTTTCTTCGGACGCCGCCGTCAACGTCCGCGAGTGGCGGCGGCAGTACGACCGGCAAACGCGTCTGCCGCGGCCGCTGGTGGAGGAGACGGCGCGCGTCACGTCGCTGGCCCAGGCGGAGTGGGCCGCCGCCCGCCGCGAGGCCGACTTCGCCCGGTTTCGGCCGTGGCTGGAGCGCGTTACGGCGCTGAAGCGGCGCGAGGCCGACGCGATCGGCTCCATGGCGGAGCCTTACGACGCCCTTCTCGACGAGTACGAACCGGGGGCGACCGCCCGCGACCTGGATCGGCTCTTCGCCGAATTGAGCGGCGGGTTGTCCGAATTGGCGGGAAGGCTGGCGGAGGCGCCACGCCGGCCGAACGCGGCCGTCCTGCACCGCGACTACCCGGCGGAACGCCAGCGCGCCTTCGGCCGGATCGCCGCGGCCGCTCTGGGTTACGACTTCCGCCGCGGCCGCCTCGACGACACGACGCATCCCTTTTTCAGCACCATCGGCCCCGGCGATTGCCGCATCACGACGCGCTACCACCCGCGCGACTTCGGCGACGCCTTTTTCAGCACGCTGCACGAGGTCGGCCACGGCCTGTACGAGCAGGCGCTGGACCCGGCGGCATACGGCCTGCCGGTCGGCGAGGCGCCGTCGCTGGGCGCTCACGAGGCGCAGGCCCGGCTGTGGGAGAACGCCGTCGGCCGGCGCCGCTCCTTCTGGGAGCACTTCTTCCCGCTGGCCCGCCGGGATTTCCCCGAAGCCCTCGGGGATGTCGGTCTGGCGGAGTTTTATTTCGCCGTCAACGGAGTCGAACCGTCGCTGATCCGGGTGCGGGCCGACGAGGTGACGTACGACCTGCACATCCTGGCGCGCTTCCGACTGGAGCGGGTGCTGATCGCGGGCGATCTGCTGCCGGCCGACCTGCCCGCGGCGTGGAACGAAGTGCATCGCCGGCTGCTGGGCGTGTCTCCGCGCGACGACGCCGAGGGCTGCTTGCAGGACGGCCACTGGGCGGCCGGACTGTTCGGCTATTTTCCGACATATACGCTCGGCAATGTCATCGCCGCGCAGCTGTTCGCGCGGGCCGAGGCGGACCTCGGCGGCATGGACGATGCATTTGTGCGCGGCGATTTCTCAGGACTGCTGGAGTGGCTGCGCGACCGCTTCTACTCCCTCGGCGGCCGCTTCCCGACCGCGCGGCTGGTGGAAGAGGCGACCGGTCGCCGCCGGACCCAAAGTTTCTGATCGCGTCGCTGCGGGAAAAGTATGAAGAGCTGTACGGGGTCGCGTGACGCTCCAGGCGCCGGCGCTTCGATTACTGCAAGGGGCGGATTCGTTCTCATAGGAGAGCGGCCGTACACACACGATAGGGATCAAGTCAAGACGACTCGCCATCGCCCCGGCGAGCGGCGGCGGGTGCAGGAATCGTTTCTGGTAGTTTGGGTCCGCTGGCGTGACCCTGGCGGCCCTTACGCCCCAAGGAACTGCCCTGAAGCCACGCTCGTTTCGGACCCCGACCCCGTTGCCGGCGCTGCGGGTCGAGCAGACGTTTTTCCTGGCCCAGCAACTGGAGCCTAGCGCCGACGCGGCCCCGGACGGCCACGTCCTGGCCCGCGTCGAGCCTCGCCGTCCCCGCCGTCCGCGAACTCGCCCGCCGGGCCGTCGAGGCGGCCTTGCCGGCCCAGGCCGAGGCGGCCGAAAAAAAGGGGCGCCGGGACGCACCGGCGCCTGCGGACGGCTCCTGGGCGCAAGGGCCATGCCGAACGCAACGTCCTGACCGCCGCGGGCGACGTCGCGTTCCAGACCGACGGCACGAGGGTCAACACTGGGGAGGGCTGGCGCGAGATGCGCCTGGGCATCGACGCCCGGCGGGCGCGGGGCCGGCCGGCGACGGCCGCGGCATGGGACACGCGCCGGCTGCCGCCGCCGCACGCCCGGGTGCTGTTGGGGGGGATCGAGACGGCGGAGCGCTTCGGCCCGCACATGCGCCGCTGGGCGCCCGGCGGGGCGTCCGGGACGCCTCGGAGGTCTCGGTCCTGGCCGACGGCGCCGACTGGATCGGGAAGCAGACCCGAGGACAGTTGCCGGGGGCCAAGCCGTTGCTGGACGTCTTCCACGGGTCGGAACACCGGTCGGACTGCGCCCGGGTGCTGTACGGGGAGGGGGCGGCCCAGGCCTTCGCCTGGGGGGACGCGGGGCGCCAGACGCTGCGGGCGGCGGGGGCGGCCGGGGTGCAGGCGCACCTGGCGACGGGTCGGGCCGAGGCGTGGTCGGCGGCGAAGCGGGCGGCGTTTTCGGACGCGGCCGGCTCCTTCGAGCGGCGGGCCGACGCGTTGGCTTACGCCGAGCGGTTGGCCCAGGGGCAGTCGATCGGGAGCGGGCTGGGGGAGGGGGCGTGCAAGCAGGGGATCGGCCGGCGGAGGAAGCCGACGGGGGCGCGGCGGCGGCGGCGGCGGGCGAACCGGAGGGCGACGCGGGGCGGCGCCGGGACGCCCTACGGGCAGAATCGCCTCAACGGACTCCCGGAATCGGCGCTCGCACCCTGACAGGGGAAGCTGTGCGAATCCTCTCTGGACCGGCCGGGTGGGGAGATAAACTGACGGAAGGGATCGCACCAGCAATGATTCGGAGGCGGTCATGACGCGGCGTGAATGGAAATACCTGGCGCCCAACCCGAAGTCCGCTTACAAGCAGCTGTTCGTGAAGGGCACGCGCATCCGGGCGGAGGTGCTGTACGGTCTGTTGGTGGACGGCGACCCGCCGGACCCGACGACGCCGGAACAGATCGCCGCGGACATGAACCTGCCGGTGGAGGCGGTGCGTGAGGCGATTGCGTACTGCGAGGAATGCCCCGAGGACATTGAGCGCGACCACGCGGCGGAGGAGGCGCGGCTGAAAGCCACCGGGATGATGGATGAGGACGGCAATTACACCGGCCAGTACAAGATCCTGCCTCCTGAAGAGCGGGCCCGGCTGGGCTTATGAAACTCTACCTGGACGACGACATGGCGAATCCGCTTCTCGCGCAAGCGCTTCGCCGCGCGGGGCACGACGTCCAAGCGCCGTCGGATGCCGGAATGAGTGGCCGATCCGACCCGGAACATTTCACCTACGCGGTTCGGGCGGGAAGGGTTGTCTTGACCCGTAACTACGGCGACTACGAGCGCCTGCATTTGCTCGTCACGCAGGTGCAAGGCCATCACCCAGGCATTCTGTTGGTACGGCGCGACAACGACCCGCGCCGCAACATGAAGCCGCATGACATCGTGCGCGCCCTTCGCAACCTGGAAACATCCGGTCAGCCGATTCTGGACGCATGCCTGACGCTGAACAAGTGGCGGTGACGAGCGGCCGCGGGGCTTGAAGCGGCGATCTGGCTAGAGGCCGATTCGACCCGAAGCTGATGAATTGACGCCATTTTTCCTCCGACCGATTTCTCCCGCTCAAGGTAACCTTCGCCGCAGCGGGGGAGCAAGTGAAAACACGCGCCCGTCCGTCGATTGGACAGAGATGAGGGAGATAAAGAGGAGATAAAGCGGAAAGAAGCGGAAAGGGGATGCAGTTCGTTCTCCTAACCCGGCGGCTCAATGCGTTGCAAATCGGCGAGCCTACTTCGACCAGTCCTCCATCCTGTGCGCGTTCACGGGCCGAGGGTGACAGCCGTTCCGATGTGGCAACCGCTGAAGGCGGTGTGTCGGCCCGGAGCGCGCTGGCGACTTCTCCTTGTGAACATCGGTGAAATGGACCGAAGCGCGCTGCGCCAGGGCAAGCCTGGGAAAGGAGGAAAGCGATGTAAGAAGCATCGAAGAAACCTTTCGGAGGAACCCAGTCGGTCTTTGCGCCTGCCCGGTAGAGCCTGGCCAGCAGCCTGTCATCGTCACGCCGACGAGCTGGCGGCCGCGCCGCTCGTCAGCAGCTCCAGCCACGGGTAACTCAGGCCCGTGTCGTACTCCCAAAACGATCCATTGCTCAGCACGGCGAACACTTCGTCCGAGCCGGTCGCGTACTGCGGCGCGCTGACCGACGCAACTATCCCCCTCGACAGCTGCGACCAGCCGGAGTCGCTGTATTCCCACAGATCGCTCGGCCCCGCGGTGGTAATGGCGAACACTTTGCCGGGGCCGCCGGCCGTGACGCTCAGGACGGTGCCCGACGGCGACAGCATTTGCCAGCCGATATTCAGACCGACGCCGTTGGAGGGATTCTGTTCCCACAGCGAACCACCGGCCGCGACGGCGTACACCACCGCCTGGCCCGTGTCGTTGAGGCCGGCGCTGATCGACTGGAACGAGCCGCTGGATAGCTCGGCCCAGCCGGCCAGCGTGTGCTCCCACAAGGTGTCGCCGGCGACCGCGACGACGTACACGTCGTCGTTGAGGCCGGCGCTGATGGACAGGATGGTGCCGCCGGGGGAGAGCATGGCCCAGCCGCCGGGGTTGAGGCTGCTGTCTTCCCACAGGGAGTTGGCATAGGGACCGGCGCCGGCGCCGAGGATGCCGAAGACCACGGCGTTGCCCGCGCTGTTCGTGGCGGCGCTGATCTGCTGGAAGTAGCCGGCGGAGATTTCCGCCCAGCCGGCGGATGTGTGTTCCCACAGGGTGTGGCCGGCCGTGGCGATGGCGTAGACGTCCGTGCCGTGGGAGGCGTCGGTGACGGCGCTGACGGCCGCGATGGTGCCGGCCGGTGAGAGCAGTTGCTTGCCGCCGGGGTAAAGCAGCGACAGGGAGCCGTCGGCGCCGAGGACGGCCGGGGGCCGGGGCGTCTCGACGGGAGTGATGTTGGGCGTGATCATGCCGTAGAGCGAGAGGTTCCCATTCCCACCTGCGTTGGTGAGGGGGATAGAGCCGTCTGCGGTGAAGAGCAGGGCGACGTGAAAACCGGAATCCCCCAGGCCGGGGCCGAAATGGATAGTCTGGAGCCCGGGAATTGTGAGCGGCGTGCCGTTCGCGTTGAGAAGCGGTCCGTCCAGTACGGAGGAGACCGAGCCGGGCATGCCGGCCTGGGGGTTGACCACGGTGACCGTGTAGGCGTCGATTTGCCCGCTGCTGAAATTGCCGACCAAGAGGTCGCCGCCGACGTCGCCGAACAAACCTTGTTGTATATAGGCCAATCCCCAGGGTGATTGGAGGTTTCCCTCCGTGTCGTCGAACTGTCCCAGAAACGTGCCGCTGTTGGTGAACACGGCAACCGCCCCACCCTGGAAGTTGGGGCCTCGATACGTCACGAACAGATCGGCGTCCTGTTTACCGCCAGTAGCGCTCAGCGAGAGGTCACGGACGCCATAGGGCACAAACCCCGCGGGAAGGGAGGTATCGGTGAAGTTGCCCGTGAAGTTGGCGTTGCCTCCGTTGCCCTTGCTGTTGGGGAGCTGCACCGGGCCAAAGGAACTATCGAAGACCTGGATTCCCGGGTCCGTGCCCTCGTTGGCGGCGTAGATGTAACTATGAACGTTGCCGGTGGTGGGGTCAGTGACGATGCCGGCGGCCAGGCCGGTGTACTCCGCCCCCGAGATGTTATTGGGCACGATCTGGGCCGAGTTGATGTCGCCGGTGTTGTTGACGGTAAGGCCCCCGATAGTGCCCTGGAGCGTGTCAAAGATGTAGGCGGCGGAAACGACGCCATCGGGCCCTGGGATAAAGAAGCCCTGGGAATCCGTATTTTGGACCACGCCGGTAGGGCCGCTCGGTTCGCTGGAGCCGACCGTGGGGATCATCACCGGCGAGCTCGCCTCGCTGACCGTGCTGCCGTCGGTGCTGATCTGGTACGACGTGGCCACGCCCGTACCTTGGTCAGCGACGACGATGGGAGGATTTAATCCATTTTGCTGTGGGAAGTTTATGTCCCAGGGGTTGACCAGCTTCGGGTCGGTTATCTGGGCCATCCCCTGGATGTTCGACACCAGGTTGGTTTGCACGTAGGCGAGAGCAGGCGCGGCCGACAACAGGGTGCGCTCCTCGAGCCTCTCTAAGGCCGGTCGGAAATTTCGAGTGGAATGACGCATGAATCACCTCCCCAGAAACAGATAGACGACAGAACTCACGCGACGCGAAGACGCGAGGGGACGTCGCCCCGGCGTTCGCCGCGGGCTTCTCTTTCCCACCTCGGCGGCGGGTTGTTTTCGTCCCCTCGCCAGTAACATTGCGCGGGCGTAACAGAAAAATGCGCGAGGGACCTCCGGGCCGCGAGAAGGTGAGCGACGGGAAGGGACCGGGAAGAGGGCATTCCATAGCAGCTGCCATTGCGGCGGGTCGAAAGGGCCATTTCTGGGCAAGCCGGCGCTCAGCCCATGGCGCCAAGGAACCGAAACCGCGTGAATGGCCGCAAGCCCTCTCGCGAGCATGAGTTCCACGACATATGTGGCTTGCGTTCACGGGCGTGTGCGGGGCGCCTTCGGCGCACTTAGTCACCCCGTAAACCGTCGGCTTATGACCGATTTTGGCCGGGCTACGGGCGGCGTTTTTCCGGCATGTCTCGGCGGCGTCAACCCGCGGGGACGCCGTTGGAGAGGCTCTGAGAGGGGGCGCACGGACGATCAGGCCTCGCGCCCGCCGTAGCAGCGGCCGACGTCCGGCGGCGCTCTCGTCGAGAGGCGAGATAGGGCCCGATTCCTTGCAAGAAACCCGGGAAACGCCAACCGCTGGGAGCCTGTGCTCTCGGCGGTTGGCGTCAACCCGTGGGGTGGTCAAACTCGCTACGGATCGTCAGGCTCCGTGAATAGGGCTCGAACATACAACAAACGGGTTAACAGGCTTCGGCCCGGACCACCGCCGCACGCAACGCAGTTCCGTCAATCTGCACAGGTCACATCGACCGAGGCATCCAAGGGCTCTTGCGATACCGCGATGCTTGCGGTTTCTTCCCGAAAAACAGCGCCATCTGACGAATGGGTTGGAGTCACCAACGATCGATTCCACAGCGGATGCGAGGCGCGGCCACAGCTTCGATGTCGCTATATTTATGTCACCCTCGGCCCGGGAACAGTTACCTCCATCCTCAACCCGGGAACCCGGCGAAATTCTCGGACGTTCCGCGTCGCCAGGACGCCGCCCGTTTCCAGGATGATGGCCGCGATGCGCAGGTCGTTCTTGCTCATCTTCAGCTTGGCGATCTGGAGTTTCTCGTATCGGCGAATGGCCTCGCGCGTGAAGGAGAGGACGCGAAACCGGGCCAGCGACCGCAGGCAGTCGTTTTCGGCTACGGATTTCCTGAAAGTGGAGGATAAACCTATAAATCCCCGACCGGCACGCCGCCGAAAGCCGTCACGTCGAGCCGTGGAGGGACGCGCCGGGGAAACGACGGTAAACCTCTAGGACGGCCCTGGCGACGGGGTCGGTCGTTCCTATTAGCCGCACGCGGAAGGGGTCAATATAGCGATCCTTCATCTCTCCCGCGATCCGCAGCACCTCGCCGTACGCGAGGTCGGTGTTGCGCTCCGTCAGCCCGTCCAGGGCCACGTAGAGGTATCGCTCCCCGTCCTCGGCGTTTCGCAGCCAGCAAGCTGCCAGAACGGCCTGGTATTGATGCAGGCGCTTGAGGAAATCTTCGCCCGCGTCGATTTCGTCCATCACCAGCGGAGCCTTATCCATCGCATCGCCCCGTCATTCGGATGAGTAACCGCCTCGAAGAGGCGTTCCGCTTCGGCCTGGGTCTTCTGCAAGTACCGGGCCTGCTCGCTCCAGTCCTTGACGCGCTGCCAGTTGGTGTAAAGGGCGGGATGGGCGGCGGCGTCCGCGTCCCGGACGGCTTTCAGGTTCGCCACCCGGACAAGACTTTCGATGTCATGCGTCCAAGCGTCGAGCGAGAACCGCCGGTCTTCGTAGATGACCTCCGGATGCGCGGCGACGCGGGCAATAACGCATGACTTGAGCCCACATTCGACGGCGTACCCGATCAGATAGTAAGCGGCGGACCAACGGGCGACCGCAGGCGCCAGATGAGCCTGTGCATCAAGTATCCGGTCCTCGGCGAGTTGTTGCCATTCCGCCCTCGTGGTCACGGTTTGTGCCGCTCATAGCTGACCCCATTTGACCACGCGCGAAGGGGATTCTACAGTTCAAACGTCGAAGTGCTCTGTTGATACCCTCATGGGGGCAGGCGTATAATGGTGTATGAACACCACCAGACCGATGACCAAGTCGCCACGGGCCGTGGCCCGCGAGGCGCTGCGCCTGGCCCAGGAGGCGCTGCCCGCCTACTCCTCCAAGTTCTCCCGCAAGGACTTCACCCAGCACCAGCTCTTCGCCGTCCTGGCCCTGAAGACCTTCCTCCAGACCGACTACCGGGGCGTCGCCCAGATGCTCGCGGACTTCGCTGAGCTGCGCCAGGAACTGGGCCTGGCCACGGCGCCGCACTACTCGACCCTCTGCTACGCCGCCGGGCGGCTGTTAAAAAAGGGGAGTTCGTCGTGTTCCTCTTCCGCGCCGCCGCGCGCCCAGGAGGGCGGCCTGATCGGCGCCGGGCCGACGGCCGCCGTGGACGCCACCGGCCTGGAGAGCCGGCACACTTCCCGCTCCTTCTTCCAGCGCGCCGGCTGCAAGCACCACTCCCGGCTGTGGACCAAGCGGATCGTCGCCTGCGAGACCGGCAGCCACTTCTTCACCGCGGCCAGGGTCCGTCTCGGCCCCGCCAACGACGCGCCGCCGTTCCGCCCGGTCATGGCCCAGGCGTCCCTGGCGGTCGATTACGACCGGGTGCTGGCCGACGCGGCCTTCGACAGCGAGGCGAGCCGCCGCTACGGCCGGGAGGACCTGGGCGTCCGCTCGACCGTCATCCCCCTGAACCGGCGCAACCGGGGCCGGAAGCGGCCCAAGACGCGCTACCGGCGGCAGATGGTCAAGCGCTTCCGGAAGAAGCCGAAGGGCAGCCGCTACCGGCGCGTGTACGGGCAGCGTTGGCAGGCGGAGAGCGCCTTCTCGCGGCACAAACGCCTGCTCGACTCGGCCCTGCGGGGCAAGTCGGACGCGTCGCGCGAGCGCGAGTGCCACCTGCGTGTCCTCACCCACAACCTCATGCTCCTCGCCGCCAGGTAGAGGATTTCAACAGAGCAAGCTTGGCCCTGATTCTTACCGACACGCGCAGCAATCGAACCGAACGAGCGCGTTTTGCCGCCAAAAAGCCTTCCCTGGGCTTGACGAATCAGACCAGAACTGCAGAGGCAGCTCCTAATCCTGTTCACCGAGAGTTTGGGCGTACGTTTTGCCGTACGGATAGAAAAGGTCCTTGCGGCCTTGCTGCCACGCCGCTTTGAGTTCGGGTGTTGTGATGTCCCAGTCCGGCCGGCATTTCTTGGTAACGGCACGGAGATCCTGCCGGAGCTCTTCCAGCGTCGGCCGGCCAAAGAACCAATAGCCGTTGTAAATCTTGTAAATGACAAGGCCGGGCTCGAAAACAATCGTGTGCGGAATCATCGGATTGTGGCCCGGGTCGGTGTACTCAGCGATGTCGAGGTCTTTTTGGATCTTGCGCCGGATCGGAGAGGAAAGGCCAGTGCGCGCCGACTCCGGAGCGAAACTCATTCGTCTCGGTGAGGTTGTCCGTGCTAATCGTGACCAGCCGGCAATAACCCACCTCCAGCTCGCGATGAAGTTGAACAAGTCCTTCATGCTGTCGGCGATCCTTCGGACAATAACCTCCGCGGCTGAGAACGAGGACCATTGGATGCTGTCCTTGGAGTTCGGACAACTTCCGACGCTTCGTCGTGTGATCGGCAAGCTCGTAATCGGGGAACACAGCGTCTGCAACAATATCAGATCGCATATACAATCCTCGACAGTCGGACGCGTATCGCCCGCGTTACGAGCGGATGGTTAGGTGACTCTTGCTTCCAATCATCGTATTCTAGATGTCGATTACCATGTCTTCAAGGGGACGCGAGCAGCAAATCAACAGGTTTCCCGCCGCCGGAGGCTCGAGCGGCTCGGGATCATACGTCACCGACCCGGAAATCAACCCGCACTCGCAGGTATGGCAAACCCCGGTTCGGCAAGACCAGCGCACCGGGACGTCGCAGGCTTCCGCGAGCTCCAACAGGCTCTGGAACTTGGGATCCCAGGAGACCGTGAGGCCGGCGCGAGCAAAGGAAATGCTTGGACCTTCGCCGGGCGACCCGGCAGGCGCGTGCGGTAGCCGGCGCGGCGCTTCCTTCATACCCGGCGTGATGGACTTGCCTGAACCGAAAATCTCCGTGTGGACGCGATCACGGGCCACGCCCCAATCGCCGAGTCCGGGCGTGAAGTCCTCAAGGAAGGCCGGAGGGCCGCAGAGATAGAAATCGGCTTCGCGTGGTACGCCCAGCGATTCGAGGACCGTGACGGTCAGCCGGCCGGCAGCCTCGAAGTCAACGCCCAGCCGGTCAGTCGCGCCGGGCCGGCTGTACTGGACGTGGCTCCGGGCGTGGGGCAGCTTAGCCAGCAAATCGCGTGCTTCTCGGGCAAAAGGATGATCCCGGCTATTCCGCGCTCCATAGATCCACCAGACTGGGCGCGGCGACGCCTGTGCTGCTAGCGCGTGGAGCATGGCTGCCACCGGGGTCACACCCACACCGGCGCTCAACAGCACCACAGGAAGATCGCCGCGCTGCAGGATGAAGGCGCCGCGGGGCTCGCTGACGCCCAGCACGTCGCCTGTACGAATCTGTGTACTCACGTAGGTGCTGGCGATCCCGTGCGGCTCTTGCTTAATGGTGATGCGATAACGACCGGCGTCCGGCAGATCGGACAGCGAGTAGCTGCGCAAGACCGGAGGCGCGTCAGCTTGAGGACGGAGTCGCAGCACCACGAACTGCCCGGGCAGAGGAACGGTCAGAGGACGACCGTCCACCGGCTGCAGCACCAGGGAGACCACACTGCTGCTCTCGCGATCCATTCGGGCCACTTTCAGCGGCCGGAATCCCGGCGCGGCCGTGACCATCTGTTCTGGCGAAACCAGACCGGGATTCCCGGTGTGCGGCCCAGCCTGTGCCATCTGCCGGAGAAGCGCTTCAAAAGAACCTTTCCAGCCAGAGCTCAGAGCCTGGATATTCAAAGCCCGCTCAATGTCTCCCTTGGCGGGCCCGGGAAGATAGAGCAGCGCGTTGACCGCCGTGACAGTCATGCGCTCAGAGCCCTGCGCCACCCTGACGATTTCGTCTCCGGCGCCCACCTCGCCCTCTACGAGCACACGGAAATAGAACCCCGGGCGCTGATGCGCCACCAGCAGGGACGCCATCCTGGGCTCATCCATGCGTATGCCGACACGGTAGCAGGTCACGCGCGGTTGGGTAACTTCGAACAGCGCCCCGCCGATCCGATAGCGGTCGCCGATGCAGACCTCACTGTCGGCTAGGCCTTCCACAGTGAAGTTCTCTCCGAATTGCCCGAAGGTGAAATCACCTCGCTGCAGTTCACGCTCCCAGTAGCGATAAGAATCCATCTGGTAGACAAAGACGGCGCGTTGTTCTCCGCCGTGACCGTGCAGATCACCCTGTGCGTCGCCATCGACGTCGAGCCGCCGAACCAGGCGCCGTCCCTCCACCGGCTCCTTCCACACGGACGTGTAGACAGTCTTACCGCGCCACGCGATCTCGCGGGGACGACCCACGTTGACCGACAACAACCGCGCCATAGGGCCCCTTACACCTGTTGGAGTGATTGCCGTCTCAACCTCGCTTTCCTCTCGGAATGAACCCGGGAACGCCGGTCTCCACAACGGCGTTAAACCTGACCCGCGACTTGATTCCTTCGCTGATCTCCCGCATGGCGTCTTCAGGAAGCGTGGAGACTTCAAAGTTCTCCTCGATCTGGCTGGGGATCTTCGAGGTGGTCAGGAGGGCCGTCCCGCGCTGGATGGCCCAGGCGAGCAAGACTTGCGCCGCGGTCTTGTTGACGCGCTTGGCGACGGCGGTGATGATAGGATCTTCCAGCAACTTGGGCTCGCTGCCATGTCCCAGCGCCGCGAACGCTTGCAGCACGATGCCGTTCTTTCTGCAATAGTCCAAAAGCTCCCATTGCGGGAGATATGGATGCGATTCGACGTGAACAACCGCGGGCTTGATCCTCCCCCCTTCGAAGATCTCTTTCGTCTGGTCCAGGCTGACGTCGGATAATCCGATGGCCTTGCACCTGCCCTCGGCCACCAGGTCTTCGAGCGCCCTCCACGTATCCAGCAACGTCACCCCTTTGTCGTAAATCACATTGCCGTCCGCATCCCTCGGATCTTGCTCGTCTCCAGGCTGGAAGGCAAAGGGGGTGTGGATGAGATAGAGATCGACGTGGTCGAGTTGGAGTTTCTTGAGACTGGCCTCGAAGGCGGGTTTGACGCGTTCAGGACGATGATTGTTGTTCCAGAGCTTCGTGGCGATGAACACGTCCTCCCGCTTGATCTTTCCCGCCTTGAACACCTCCTGGATCGCTTCGCCGACCTCTTTTTCATTTCGGTAGCGTTCCGCAGCGTCGAGCTGGCGAAATCCCGCCTCCAGCGCCGCCTTGGTCGCGGTTCTGGTCGCCACGGGGTCGGGAATCAGGGTGCCAAAGCCGAGGGCGGGGATCGCACCGGATCCATTGTTGAGGGCCATCTTCGTATGGCGAAGGGTGTCGTTCTCTGCCATTGTTTCGCTCCTCCGATATTACTCAGGCGGATTTCAGCCCGCGACCGTCGCGGACCAGCTCTAAATGTCGATGACCAGGTCTTCCCGGGCGCGAGCAGCAAGTCAACAAGTTGCCGTCTGCCGGAGGCTCAAGCGGCTCGGGATCATATTTCACCGAACCGGAAATCAACCCGCACTCACAGATGCGGCAAACTCCGTTCCGGCAAGACTAGCGCACCGGGACGTCGCAGGCCTCCGCGAGCTCCAGCAGGCTCTGGAACCTGGGGCCCCAGGAGACCGTGAGGCCCGCGCGAGCAACGGAAATCCTTGGCCCCTTGCCGGTTGCCGCACCGATTCCCCGGCTGGCTCCCGTGATTAGTACTACTCGTACCATCGTCCTTACGTCCTCTTAGGCGGAGATTGAAAGAACTGACGCTCTCGGCTCGCCTGTTCGATCAAACCCATCCATCCTTCGGCGCCTCGGCGCCGAACCAGCGTTCCGTGATCACTTTCTTTCGCGTGTAGAAAGCAACGGCGTCGGCACCCTGCGCATAGAGATCACCGTAAATCGAACTCTTCCAGCCGCCGAACGGAAAGAACGCCATCGGCGCCGGCACGCCGACGTTGATGCCGAGCATCCCGACCTGGATGCGCTCGCGGAAGGTGCGAGCCGCTGCGCCGGATTGTGTGAAGAGGGAGACCGTGTTGCCGTATCGGCTGCGGTTTGTCAACGTGATCGCCGCGTCCAGGTCCGGGCGCGCATCACGCTCACCACCGGGCCGAAAATCTCCTCCCGGCCGACGAACATCTCCGGTGTCACATCGTCGAAGACCGTCGCCCCGATGAAGCAGCCGCGCGGCCTGTGGGGGACGGTTTGGGAACGGCCGTCGAGGCGAAGCCGGGCTCCTTCCGTCACCCCGCGCTCGATCGCAGCCCGGATCCGCTTTTCCTCTACTGGGTTCACCACGGGACAGAGCGTCGCGGTGTCGTCCAGACCGTCCCCCAGTTTGAGTTCACCCGCCGAGCGGATGAAGGCTTCGACGACGGCGTTCTGGCGCACTCGATCGCCGACCGCCACTAGTGGGTCACTTGCTCTGGACATGGCCATAAGCCCGTTGGCCCTTTCGCCCCAGCGGCCGCCGCGTCTGCGCGCCCGATCCGCCGAGGCGGTGCCGACGCTCGCGCTGACGCTTCCGCCGCGCCGCCCGCTGGCCGCCCCACTCGAACGGCGTCGGTTCGGCGTTCCAGTGCCGCGCCACCGCCTCGAACCAGGCGATGATCTCTTCCGGCGTCGCCGGGTGCTGGCCGTCCAACGCCCGCCGTTTCAGCACCCGCTGGATGCTCTCCGCCATGTTCAGCCACGACCCGCCCACCGGCGTGTACACCGGCATGACCCCATGGGCGAACAGCCACAGGACGAACTCCGGCGTCTTGTGACCGGCCAGGTTGTCCAGTACCAACAGCATCCGCAAAGGCGGCAACTCCGTCGGCAGCGTCGGCTTGACCGCCAGTCCGGCCTGCCAGCGCTCCCACGCCGCCCGCGACGCCGTCGCTGTGGGAGGCGGGTCGGGCAACCCAGCCAGGATCTCCGACAACTCTCGCTTCAGCCAGGGGTGCAACACCGCATTGGGACAGGTCGCCACCCCCTCGATGCGCACCCGGCCGTCGGCGGGGTGGAACAGCGTCAGCACCTTGGCCGTCCCGTTGCGAATATACTCGTGGGGCTGGCGGGCGGGGTCGCCCTCCGGTCGCCAGTTCGGCCCGGGGTGAGGCACGGTCTGGAACGGCCCCGCCTGGTCGCAGCACCAGACCGCCAGGCCCAGCGACTTGCCTAGCCGGTAGGCGCCCTCGATCAACTTTTTTTCGGCTCGGCGTCCGGGTCGGTGACCGTCACCGTACCCGCCTTGCGGCGACGCAGCGCCGATCCGGTCGGGCACCAAGTGCGGGTCCGCTGATGGCTGTATCCGGCGTCATGGAGTACCCGCCACAGGGTGAAGGTCGAGACCCGCGGCAGGCCGTCCGGGGCCGAACGCAACGCGCGCCGCAGCGTGGAGAGGGACCAGGTCGCCGTCCCGTCCCGCTCCGGGGTCGGCGTCCGCGCGACCTCCCGCAGGATGCGGTCGCGATCCGCCGCGTCGTAGGCCGTCGCCCGGCCGCCGCCGTGCCGGGGTTCGAGAGCAGCCAGGCCCTTCCCGGTTGAAGCGGGTGACCAGGTGGGAGACGGCGTCGCCGCTCTTGCGGCCCACCGCCCGGGCGGCGTCCTGATAAGCGACCCCGTCGCTGACCAGCAGCAAGGCGGCGGCGCGGGCGACCGGGGCGGCCGGGGCCGCCGAGGACCGGCGCAGTCGGTTAAGTTCGTGGCGTTCGGCGTCGGTGAGGGGTCGAAGCGAATCCTTCCGGCGGCGGGTCATAACGGCTCCTGGGTGCGATGGTTCCACCCAGCATATGCCAGTAGACGCTTATGGCCAGCTGCAAGGCAAGTGACCCACTAGCACGCTCCCGGCAAGACAGCGCTGTCCCGCAGAGCCGAAGCACGATCCAATCAGGGTGGGCAGGCTGCGCTCCAGGTCGGCGTCGGGCAGGACGATCAGATGGTTCTTCGCTCCGCCGTGTGCCTGAACGCGCTTCCCGTGAGCCGCTGCGGTGCGGTAGACCGACTCCGCCACTGCCGACGTGCCGACGAAGGAAACTGCCTGGACATGCGGGTTGGCGATGAGCCGTTCGCTTACTTCCTTGCTGCCCTGCACCACGCCGACGACACCCGGCGGCAAGCCGGCGTCAGCGAACATCTCCACGAGTCGGGTGCCGGTGAGCGGCGCCTTCTCGGCAGGCTTGAGGAGGAACGTGTTCCCGCAGGCGACGGCGACCGACATCATCCACAGCGGAATCAAGGCCGGGAAATTGAACGGGGGAATGCCGACCACCACACCCATAGGTTCGCGGATGGCATGGCAGTCGACGTCCCGCGAAATGTCGGTCAGAGTCTGTCCCATTAGCTGGGAGGGAATGCCGCAGGCAAATTCGACGACGTCAAGCCCGCGCCGCAGCGAGCCGCGCGCCTCGCTCAACAGCTTGCCGTTTTCGCGGACGATGCCGTGTGCCACGTCCGAGTAATTCCTTTCCAGCGATCCCGGAACTTGAACAGGACGTGAGCCCGATCCGGCGCCGGAGTGGCGCGCCAGTCAGGAAAGGCACGGGCGGCGGCAGCGCATGCCTCGTCCACCTGATCCGGCGCGGCCTCACGCATCGGCGCCAGCACCTCGGCCGTGTCCGCCGGGTTGCAGATGGCGCGGCTCGTGTTCCCACGGCCCTCGACCCAGGTTCCGCCGATCAGGTTCAGCGCGGAAGCCGAACGCGAGGATGTTGCAGGCGACCGATCAGGGGCAGCAATGCTGCTCATGTAGTCCTCCGGAAGCTGGGGAATCTATTCACGGACAGATGCCTGTCGAAGTAATAGGAGTCGCCGACCTCGCGTGCGGCTCGAATCCTCAAATCCACAAACGCGTGCCCCACCCTTATGAATGCCGTTTGGGGGAAGAACGCACAGAATGTCGGAAGGTTTGCAGTCCGACCCACTTTCGGCCGGTCGTCAAACCGCCGTAACCGCTTCCATCAAGGTCCAGAATCCCTCGGCCAGTGTCGGGTGGATGTAGACTGCCCCCTTCAGGAGCGTGTAGGGGGCGCCGGCGAGCATGACCGCGTGGAGGATCTGCACGACCTCACCACCCTCCGAGGCCAGGATCGCCGCGCCGAGGATCCGGTCCGTTTCGGCATCGACCACGAGCTTCATCAGCCCGGCCGTCTCGTCGCGCTCGATGGCGCGGGCGACCCAGGCCATCGGGATCTTGCCGACCTTGAGCCGTCGCGCCCCGCCCGCGCCTCCTTCTCGGTCAGCCCGACGCGGCCCAGTTGGGGGTCGGTGAAGACCGCGTAGGGGACCGGGCGGTTGATCGGTGGTGAGGGCCTTGCCCTCGACCAGGTTGGCGTACACGATCTGGTAATCGTTGAAGGAGATGTGCGTGAACGCCGGGCCGCCCTTGACGTCTCCCAGGGCCCAGACCCCCGGCACGCTCGTCTCCAGCCGGTTGTTCACCCGGATGAACCCCCGTTGATCGGTCTGCACCCCGGCGGCTTGCAATCCCAGGTCGTCGGTGTTGGGCCTGCGTCCGGTCGCGACCAGCAGGTGGGAGCCGCGCAGCCTTTCCGTGGTTCCCGACACTTCCACACTCAGGGCAACTCCACCCTGCTCCTTCTCGACGCGGGTCGCCGTGGCGCCCAGGACAAAACGGACGCCTTCGCCCTCCAGGGCTTGTTGCAAGGCTTCGGCGACATCGGCGTCCTCGTGGGGGAGGATTTGCCGCTCGCGCTGGACGACGGTCACGCGGCTGCCGAACCGGCGGAACATCTGCCCGAACTCCATGCCGACGTAGCCGCCGCCAAGGACGAGCAGGTGCTCTGGAACCTCGGTCAACCGCATGATGCTGGCGTTGTCCAGGAAGTCGATGCCGCGCAACCCTTCCAGGGGCGGAATATCCGGCCTCGTCCCCGTGTCAATAAAGATGCGCTCGCTCTGGAGCAACTCTTCGCCGACGCGGACCTCGTGCGGGCCGATGAAGCGGGCATGCCCGCGGTAGAGGTGCAGGGTCTTCCGCTCCTCGACCTTCCGATTCTGCCCGGAGCGCGACTGGCCCACGACCCGATCCTTGCGGGCGACCACCTCGGGCAGGTCCACACTGACCTCCCCGGCGCGGACCCCCCATCGGCCGGCGTTGCGTGCGTAGTAGGCGACCTGGGCAGAGGCGATCATCGTCTTGGTCGGCGTGCAGCCCGTATTGATGCAGGTTCCGCCCAGGTGATCCTCCTCGACCAGCGCCACGGCCCAACCGCGGTCGGCCAGCTTCTGCGACAGGGGGTTCCCGGCCTGGCCGGAACCGATCACGATGGCGTCGTAGTGCGGCATGCGCAACACTCCTTTCTATTGCTCTCTCAGAGGGGCACAGGAATGGCTTCGTGCGCCGGCAGCAACGCACGGCCGCCGGCCCGCTCAGGAAGCACACAGTCCTTCCCCGAGTGCCGGAGGGCGAGATAGACCACGCTGAAGTACTGGCGTTCGTCCACCCAGACACGCACTGTAGCAAAGCCGCCGGCCTCGGCCAGATCCGCCAGAGCGGGGAGACTGTACTTGTAGGAGTTCTCGGTGTGGATCGACTCCCCCTTGGCGAAGAAGAACGGCACACCGCCAACACGAACGACCTGGTCGCGGCGGCTGACGAGGTGCATTTCGATTCGCCCCTGGGCGGCGTTGTAGAAAGCCCGGTGGGCGAACTGCTCGACGTCGAAGTCGGCGCCCAGTTCGCGATTGATCCGCACCAGGATGTTGCGGTTGAACGCGGCAGTAACGCCCCGCCGGTCGTTGTAGGCGGCCTTGATCACGCGCGTGTCCTTTTGCAGATCGATGCCGAGCAGGAGTCCGCCGTCGCGTCCGCACAGAACTGCCGTCTGTCGCAGCAAGGCGAGCGCTGCCTCCGGGGTGAAGTTGCCGAGCGTCGAGCCGGGGAAGTAGACCACCCGTCGGGCGGCAGCCTTCCGGCACGCGGGCAGGCCCAGCGGCCGCGTGAAGTCGGCGCACAGCGGCAGCACCTCGAGGTCCGGGTACTCCTCGCCCAGCGCCCGGGCCGAGCGGTGCAGGTGCTCGCCCGAGACGTCGATGGGCACGTAGCCGGCCGGGTCGCGCAACTGGTCGAGGAGGCGCCGGGTCTTGACGCTGCTGCCGCTGCCATACTCGATGAGGAGGCAACGTGGACCCAGCAGCCCGGCCATCTCCGCCGCATGCCGCTCCATGATGCCAAGCTCGGTACGGGTCGGGTAATACTCTTCCAGCTCCGTGATCTGCTCGAACAGGGCCGAGCCGACCTCGTCGTAGAAGTACTTGCACGGCAGTTCCTTCTTCGGGGCGCAAGCCGCGCAGCACGTCGGCACGGAACTGCCGCGCGGGAGCTTTGAAGATGTCGGCAGGGGGCAATTGCTGGATGATGTCGATCATGCGAGCTCCTTGGCCAGGCGGATGCCGCTGAACTGCCAGCGCGCGTCCGGAGGGAAGAAATTGCGGTAGGTCCGGCGGGCGTGGCTGCGGGGCGTGGCGCAGGACGCGCCCCGCAAGACGAACTGGTTGCACATGAATTTGCCGTTGTACTCACCCAAGGCGCCCGTAGGCGGCCGGTAGCCGGGGTAGCCGGCGTAGGGACTCGCGGTCCACTGCCACACGTCGCCGTAAAGCTTGAAGAGCGATCCGGAGTCCTCCACCGCGCTCGAAGCAGCGGGGTGCAGGTGGCCGCCCTCCAGGAAGTGCCCACCCAGTGGCACGCCGGAGGCGGCCGTTTCCCACTCCGCCTCGGTGGGCAGCCGGGCGCCGGCCCAGCGCGCAAACGCGTCGGCCTCGTAGTAACTGACATGACAAACCGGCTCGTCCGCACCGAGGCGTCTCAGGCCCGACAGCGTGGCGACGAACCACTCCCCGCCCTGCTCCGCCCAGTAGAGCGGGGCCTCCCATCCCTGAGCCTGCCGGGAGGACCAGCCATCGGACAACCACAACTCGGGCCGGTCGTACCCGCCGTCGCTGACGAAGGCCAGGTACTCGGCGTTAGTCACCAGCCGGCTCGCCAGCTGAAAGCCGTTTAGCCAGGTCCGGTGGCGCGGTGACTCGTTATCGAACGCGAAGCCGCTTCCGTGATGCCCGATCCAGGCCAGCCCCGAGGGAAAGGCCAGCCAGCTGTGGCGGGGCGGGGCGCCATCCTCTAACAGCGCCTCCCGGTAGACGAGATGGAGGGGGTTGGCGGCCCAGGCGTGCTTGAGGTCGGTGAGGACCAGCTCCTGGTGCTGCTGTTCGTGATGGAGGCCCAGCGAGACCGTCGTCGTGATTTGTCCCAGGGCCTCAGTACCGGCCTCCCGAAGGAGACGGACCACGTGCTTGTCCACGTAGGCACGGTAGCCGAACACTTCCACGACCGTCGGGCGGGACAACAGCCCCCGCTGCGGCCGCGGCCAGCGCGGCCCCACGCCCTGATAGTACGAGTTGAAAAGGTATCGAAACTTGGGATGGAAAGGCCGATAACCTGGCACGTGCGGCGCCAGCAGGAATGTTTCAAAGAACCACGCTGTGTGGGCCAGATGCCACTTCACCGGGCTCACATCCGGCATGGACTGGACGACATAATCCTCCGACGCCAGCGGCTCGCACAGGCTCTCCGTGCGGCGGCGGACGATCCGATAGGCATCCTCAAGAGTGGCGCCGTCCGCCGTGGCTGAGCCGGCGTGTGGCGCCCCAGGGTCCGGTGGAGAGATGGCAAGCCCTGTGGCCGGGCTTGCTTCCGCCTCATGGATCGACGACAGGCTTCTCATTGGCGATCGGCTCCCGTTTCTGCTGTCACGATTCGACCCAGGACCGCGTTCAACGTCTCGGCCTCGGCGTCGCTCACGTGACTTCCGAATTGCTCCGCGACGATTCTCTCGAACACCGCCTTCGCCCGCCTCCACTCCTTCCGCCCCCGATCCGTCAAGACCGCGAACGACCCTCGCCGGTCCCGCACGTGCCCCTCCCGGCGCAACAACCCCGCCCTCTCCAGCCGCTTCGCCAACCGGGTCGCGCCACTGCGGGTGAGGAGCACGGCTCTGGCCAACTCGCCCAGCCGCAGTCGGCCGCCGGGCGCCTCCTGGAGCAAGCGCAACACGTTGTAAGAGCCAGGGGCAGCGCGGTCGCCGCCGCCAGGTCGCGGCCGACCCGCTGCTCCAAGCGCGCATGAGCCACGAGCTTCCACCACGCCGCCAGCCTGATGTCCCCGGCTCGTCTGGACACCGTTCGCCCCTCAAACGGCTATGCAAGATGGTTGACTGGGCAACTACCGCGCCTATACTAACCCCGCTCGCCCGCGGCCCGGAATCGAGCACGTCAGGCGAACCGGGCCGCGGGAGTGGCCGTTCAATCCACAGGCAATAGGGCCATCCCTCGGGCGAGAAGTGCCGGCCCCCAACTCTCCTGGCGCTTCTTCGGCCGTCCAGTTGACGGCCGTTCCGCTGCCGGATCACGGGCAACGCGAACTACCCACTGCGTTCAATGCCGTCTGCCCGCCGGACGCACAGAAAACTCATGAAAACCGTCCGAAGGCGCGGCGCGGCCGAGTGGGGCGGCAGGCAGGCCGTGTGTCGTGACGGAGTCAGGGGGATCGACTGATGCCACCGGACCCCTCGTTTGACGAACTCATCCGCCGGGTTGGCAGCGGGGATGAGGAGGCGGCCGCCCGGCTGGTGCGGGACTTCGAGCCGGTGGTCAGGCGGGTCGCCCGCGCCCGGCTCCGGGGCGGCCGCGCGCGGTTCGAGTTCGACTCGATGGACATCTGTCAGTCGGTGCTCGCCATCTTCTTCGTGCGCGCCGCCGCCGGCCTGTACGACCTGAAAGAGCCCGACGACCTGATCAAGTTGCTGCTGACCATGACCCGCAACAAGGTAGCCGAAAAAATGCGGCGTCAGCACCGCCTGCGCCGCGACAACCGCCGCACCGTGGGCGGGGTGGAAGAGCTGGCCCTGGCGGGCCGGGACCCGACTCCGAGCAGTGTGGTTGCGGGCAAGGATTTGCTCGAACAGGTGCGGCAGCGCCTGAGCGAGGAAGAGCGCCAGCTGGTTGAGCTGCGCGGCCAGGGCCTGAGCTGGGAGGAAGTCGCTGCCTCCCTGGGGGGGACGGCCGGGGCGCGGCGGAACCAGCTGGCCCGCGCGCTCGACCAGGTCGGCCGGGAGTTGCGACTCGACCTGGTCTGATTGGGGACGCGCGAACTCCGAGGTAGGAACTGGCCGACCTATTCTGGGTTTCGGCTCGAGCAAGGAGGGAAAACGATGTCCGACACGCCGGATCATCCCTCTGATCAGCCGCCGAAGGAGAATTCGTCGGACAGTCCCGCGGCACGGTTGTCCAGGCTGTGGCGGCAGCGCCAGGTGCCTGACCTGCGAGCGTTCCTTGCCGGATGCGGGCGCCTGAGCGCCGCGGAACTGACGGACGTGCTCTGCACCGACCAGCGCGAGCGCTGGCTGCACGGGCAACACCCCTCGATCGAAGCCTATCTCCACGTCCACGGCTCCTTGCACCCGGGTTCGGAACCTGCCATCGACCTGATCCTCGGCGAATTTCTGGTGCGGCGACAGCTGGGCGAGTCCCCGACCCCGGACGAGTATTGCCGGCGCTTCCCTGACCTCGCG
The DNA here is from genome assembly GCA_963771935.1 of uncultured Planctomycetaceae bacterium. Classification (GTDB taxonomy): domain Bacteria; phylum Planctomycetota; class Planctomycetia; order Gemmatales; family Gemmataceae; genus UBA4732. Next base: position 468,695 of record CAVYVK010000005.1, read on the forward strand.
GAGCAGTTGCGGCTGCATGTCTGTCTCTACGACGCGCTGGGGGAGATCGAAGAGGATCCTTCCAAAGCCTCACGCGTGGCGGAACCGCCTTCCGTCGGCAACGCGTGGTCCGAGTCGGCGGCAGCGCCAGGCCCTGATGCGGGGGCGTTTGAATCCGATTACCAGTCGTTCCAGCGCCTGCTGCAAGACATGGCCCAGGAGCGGTCGGCGGCCACCCTTCTCACGCTGATCGTGCGGCGTCTCGCTCGAGCGCCCCCACGTCGCCCTGGCACGGATCTGGCTGGTTCGACCGGGCGACCAGTGTGCAACCTGCCCCGCGCGCCCTGAGTGCCCCGACCAGACGGCCTGCTTGCACCTCGTCGCCAGCGCCGGCCGGCCGTTGCGCGAGGAGGGCGACTGGTCGCGGCTTGACGGGCGCAACCGGCGCGTCCCCCTCGGGGTGCGCAAGGTCGGTCTCATCGCCGCACGCGGACAGCCGATCGAGGTCGCCCACCTTGAGCCGGACGCGCCGTGGCTGGCCTCGCCCGAGTGGGCCCGCCGGGAAGGCATTCGTGGCTTCGGCGGCCACCCGCTGATCCACGGCGGACAGGTCGTCGGCGTCCTGGCAGTCTTCTTCCGCACGCCGCTGATCGGCGAGGTCCTGATGTGGCTGCGCCTGATCGCCGACCGCGCCGCCGCGGCCGTCGCCCTGGAAGGCGGACGACAGCCCTCGGAAGCCGGAGGATGGAAGGCCGCTAGTCTCTCTCCCGCCTTCCCTTTTCCGCCGGTCGTCTTCCCGGATTTCCCTGGCTATGAGATCCTGGGCGAGGCCGGCCGCGGCGGCATGGGCGTCGTCTATAAAGCGCGCCAGCTCAGCTTGCAGCGCCTGGTGGCCATCAAGGTGGTCGCACTCTGTGGGGCCGGTGAGGCTCAGGTCGTCGCGCGGTTCCACCAGGAGCGGTTGCTGGCCGCCCGGCTGGCGCACCCGAACTTGGTCGCGGCTCACGACGCGGGCCAGGTCGCCGGGCTTCCCTACTTCGTCATGGAATTCGTCGAGGGCATCGGCCTCGACGCGCTCGTCCGGAAGCGCGGCCCGTTACCCGTGGCGGAGGCTTGCGAGGTGGTCCGCCAGGCGGCGCTGGGCTTGCAGCACATTCATGAACACGGCCTGGTCCACCGCGACATCAAGCCTTCCAATCTGATGCTCACCCCTGCCGGCCAGGTGAAGGTGCTCGACCTGGGCCTGGCCCGGCAGACACAGCGTGTCGAGCCAGGGAGGCCAGATCACATCGTCCGGGCAGTTCCTGGGCACCCTCGACTACATGGCCCCCGAGCAGTGGGACAACAGTCACGCGGTCGATGTCCGCGCCGACATCTACAGCCTGGGCTGTACGCTGTATCACCTGCTGGCTGGCGGCCCGCCGTTCGCCGCCTTCTCATCGCCGTATCAGAAGCTCAAGGCCCATGTAGAGACGCCGGCGCCGCCGCTCTGCGAGCAGAGGCTGGATGTCCCCGGTCTCCTGACCGCGGCGCTGGCGCGGTTGCTGGCCAAGGACCGCAATGATCGCTTCGCCAGGCCGGCGGACGTCGTCGCCGCCATTCATCCCTTCATATCCGGTGCGGACCTGCCGGGACTTTTGCCGGCGAACCTGGTTTCATCACCCCCGGGCGGCCCGACCCGGCTGGCGCCGCAGGTGCAGCCCGGCCACGTGCTCGCGGCAAGGCCCTGCTGGTCGGCGTCATCCACTCCCTGTCGGGAGTGATGGTCAACAGCGAGGCTCCCGTGGTCGATGCCACACTGCTGGCCATCGAGGAAATCAATCTGCGCGGCGGGATTAGGGGACGGAAGGTCGAGGTACTTGTCCGAGACGGCCAGTCCGACGGGCTGACGTTTGCTCGTGAGGCCGAGCGCCTGATTACGCGCGACAGGGTCTGCACTCTGTTCGGCTGTTGGCTGTCCGCCTGCCGCAAGCAGGTGCTGCCAGTGATCGAGGAGCACAATCATCTGCTGATCTACCCAAGAACCTACGAGGGACTGGAACAGTCGCCCTGCATCGTCTACCTCGGGGCCGCCCCCAACCAGTTTATCCTTCCGGCGGTGCGCTGGGCGGTCGCTTCCCTGGGTAAACGGCGTTTCTTCCTCGTGGGCCTGGACCAGGTCTACGCCCGCGCCGCCAACGCCATCATCCGGGACGAGGTGACTGCCCTGGGTGGCGAGATCGTCGGCGAGGACTACTTGCTGATGAGCAGCACCGAGGTGGCCGATGCGGTTCACAGGATCGCCGAGAGCGCCCCGGACATGATTCTGAACACGCTTGCCGGCGACCGCAATGCTCCCTTCACGCGGGCGCTGCGGGCGGCTGGTCTGACGCCCGACCGGGGCCCGACGATCCATTTCAGCGCCAGCGAAATCGAGCTACGGAGCCTCTCGGCCAGGGAGACGGCAGGGAACTACGCCGCCTGGAACTACTTTCAGAATCTAGACACGCCGGAGAACCTGGCGTTCGTTCAGCGCTTCCAGGCCCGCTATGGGCGGCAGCGCGTGACGGCCGACCCGATGGCGGCGGCGTACGTGGGAGTCCACCTGTGGGCCCAGGCGGTCGAGGCTGCCGACAGCGATGATCCGCAGGTGATCCGGCAGGCGCTCCGCGGGCAATGTTTCTGCGGGCCGGGAGGAGTCGTCCGCATCGACCCCGAGAATCAGCATACGTGGAAGGTGTTCCGCCTGGGCAAGATCGTCGAGGGCGGCCAGTTCGAGGTGATTGCCAGTTCCGAGGAGCCGATCCGACCTGAATCATACGCGGCCTCACGTTCTCCTGCCGCCTGGAACGCTTTCCTGGCCGACCTTCAGCAGCGCTGGGACGGGCTGTGGGCCAACCCGGGCAGGTGAAGGCCGCCGGTCATCATGACAGCGTGTACGGAGTTTTTTTTCAATTCCGTGTGCGGTCTGCAGGCAAACGGCATTCAGGAAGGTGGAAAGCAACGCAGGGTAGATGTCCGGTAGTGCAGGCCAGACCAAGGGAGGTTGAGGTGAACGATCCGCAAATCCGTGCGGCACTGGATCAGCATTGGGCGGCGTCTGATGCCAACGATTTTGAAACGGAACACCGCATCTATCACGAAGACGCGGTGCTGGAATACCCGCAGTCAGGCGAGCGAACCCGCGGTCGACTCAACATACAGAACCAGCGCGCTAGTCAGCCGAGCAAAAAGCGGTTTGCTGTCCGACGAATCATTGGCGGCGGTGATCTTTGGATCACCGAATTCATCCTGACGTATGACGACAAGCCGTCCTACACCGTAAGCATCATGGAGTTCCGCGGCGGTAAGGTCGCCCGCGAGACGCAGTACTTCGCAGACCCGTTCGCGCCGCCGGCCCGGCGGGCCCAGTGGGTGGAACGGATGACGTAAGCCCCCTTCGAGCACGGTTGGACCAATCTCGTAACCGGGTTGAACGTTCCACCTGCTCGATGGATGGAGTGACCAGACGGCCAGAATGCTGGGTATCAGCACAGGCACAGTCCAGCGCAAGCTCCGCGAGTACGGGTTGGGGGATCGCCTGCACCAGGCGCCTCGGTCGCGAGAAGTCCAGTGAATTAGCACCTCGTCCGGTGGGGATTAGTCAACTGTGAAAGACATAATTTCAACGAGGTCAAGATCGTCCTTCAAGAAACTCTCTCGGTCGTTTTTCCGGCGACCTGCGACGGAACTGGCCCGCGCGTTGATCGGAAAGATCCTCGTGCGCCATATTCACGGGAAGGCATTTCAGGCGCGTGTCGTGGAGACCGAAGCGTATCTCGGCCCGCACGATCTGGCATCGCACGCCTCCAAAGGACGGACGCGGCGAACCGAGGTCTTGTTTGGCCCCGCAGGACGGGCCTACGTGTACTTGATCTACGGGATGTATGAGATGCTGAACGTCGTGGCCGGAGGTGTGGGAGAAGCCCAAGCGGTACTCATCCGCGCCGCCAAGCCGCTTAACGGTTGGAAGGCCGATCTCTCGGGGCCCGGTCGGCTGACTCGGGCATTTCAGATCATCCGCTCGGAGTACGGCCTGGACTTGACTGGCGACCAACTTTATTTCATGGACGATCCAGCGTATCAGGCGCGTGTGGTTTCCGCGAAACGGGTCGGTATCGACTACGCCAGAGAATGGAAGGATGCTCCACTTCGCTTTCTCGATGCAGATCACTCGGCGCACGATTGTCTTGCAAAGGAACACCATGACAGAGAGATCTAATAATATTCTGGCGCAGATCGGCCCGGACACGGCCCGGACACTTCTTTCCACGGTTCTTCGTGCAGCAAGCATGATTTTGCACGCGGTCCCGCCGACATCGGTGAGGAGGATACCCGGAACCTGACGTTTCGGTTGGCAGGCAAGGCCAATATCCCGATTCGCGAGTACGTGTTCACCTTCTCAAGCGGCACGCAATCAATCAGGGCCACGGCGCCGATGATCGCGCCGAACGCTAGTTCGAGCAGGATCGCCGCGCGCGAGTAAGGGTTGGTCTGTGTGAACAGATACCGACTCGGGTATGCGGGTGTGCTGGCGGGCCTCCTTCTTCGTGACCACCACCAGGTTCTCTCGTCAGCTGTCGAGCGTGTCGCCGTTGCAAAAGATGACCTCGTGGCCTGCGGGCGGCTGTATCAGATGTCGGTGCAGGTAGAGCAATCGGTCCTTGCCATCGACCTTGGTGTGGCGGACGGCGTGCCCCTGCTTTCCCTTCTCGCCGCGGTGGCGCCAGCGGAATTCGGACAGGAGCGGGGAGCCTGATGATCCGTAGCGAGTAGGCCCGCCCCGCGGGTTGACGCGAACCGCCGGGAGCGGTCGCTCTCGGCGGTTCGCGTTTCCGGCCTTTCCCGCCAGGATTCCCGCCGGTTCGCCCGTCTCTGCCGGAGCCTCGCGCCGTCCCCGCTCCTGCCTCGCAAGCGGTCCTCACCCCGGTCGTTCCCCCCGTCCTCTCCGTGCCTCCGCCGAGGCCCCTACACGAGTCGACGCCTCCGGAGACATCCCCAAAAGGCCATCGCCGACTGGGTCGTGGGATGTGCCAACGCCTGCCAAAATCGGAATGAGCAGAGTCCAGCCGCAACCCATTGCCACGCCAGAGGCTAGCGGGGATTATTCACCAGCGGCCTGCCCCCTTAGCCCCAGGCAGCTTGACGAGTTGTCGAGCGCTCTCGAAAAAGTCGAACTCGAACAGGGAAGCGGATGGTAAACTCATCGCTATTGTCCTTGGGGAAGCATCGACCGGGCGCTCAACGGATTTCGACGCGCAAAACAGCGATATGATTCCCAACAAGCCCGTGGATGTCGGTCGCGGCTCGTTGCAGTTCTGGCATTCGGGAAGGCGCCGATGAATGAGGTAACGCGAATCCTGTCCGCCATCGAGGCCGGCGACGCCCGGGCTGCCGAGGAACTGCTGCCGCTGGTCTATGACGAATTGCGCAAACTGGCGGCCGTCCGGATCGCCAGGGAAGCTCCCGGCAACACGCTGGACGCCACGGCCCTCGTCCACGAAGCGTACGTACGGCTCGTCGGTTCGGCCGACGCTCCCCGCTGGGACAATCGCGGTCACTTCTTCGCCGCCGCCGCTACCGCCATTCGCCGCATCCTGATCGAACGAGCCCGCCGGAAGCAGCGGATCCTCCACGGCGGCCGACGGCGGCAGGAACTTCATCCCGACCTCGTCGCCGCGCCCGTACCCGACGACGACTTGCTCGCCCTCGACGCGGCCTTGCCCGGCTTGCCGAGCGCGCCCCCGTCAAGGCCCGGCTGGTCGAACTGCGTTACTTCGCGGGGCTGACCGGCGATCAGGCGGCTCAGATCCTCGGCATCTCGCCCAAAACCGCCGACCGCTACTGGGTTTACGCCCGGGCCTGGATCCGCCGCGACATGGAAGGCGGCGCTGACGAACGAAAAAAGCCGAAAAATGGGTGACGCTGGCGACGCCTTTTCGTCGCATGGGGTACAGACTCGAACCGTCCCCGCCCGGGGAACTGCCATGAGCGAAGAATCCCTGTTCCAGGAAGCGTTGTCCCGACCCGCCGAGGAGCGCGCCGCCTTCCTGGACCAGGCGTGCGCGGGACGGCCGGAAATGCGGGCCGCCGTCGAGGCGCTGCTCGCCGCCCATGAGAAGTCCGGCAACCTGCTGGACCGGCCGCCGGTTGCGCCGGACCACGGCGCCAGGGGGAACCACACGCCTCAGCCCGAGGATGCGCCTCTGCCCCTCGCCAGCACCACGGACCACCGCCCGGACGCCGCGCCCGGCACGGTTATCGCCGGCCGCTACACACTGGTGGAGAAGATCGGCGAGGGCGGCATGGGCGAGGTCTGGGTCGCCAAGCAGACCGAGCCGGTCAAGCGCAAGGTCGCGCTGAAGCTCATCAAGGCCGGCATGGACTCCAAGGCGGTGCTGCAACGCTTCGAGCAGGAGCGGCAGGCCCTGGCCCTCATGGAACCATCCCAACATCGCCAAGGTTCTCGACGGCGGCCTGACGCCGGATCGCCGGCCCTTCTTCGCCATGGAATTGGTCAACGGCCTGCCGCTGACCCGCTTCTGCGACGAGGCCAAACTGGGCATCCGCGAGCGGCTGGAGTTGTTCACCGCCGTCTGCCAGGCGGTTCAGCACGCGCACCAGAAGGGCGTCGTCCACCGTGACCTCAAGCCGGCCAACATCCTGGTCACCGTCATCGACGGCCGGGGCGTGCCTAAGGTGATCGACTTCGGCGTGGCCAAGGCGGTCTCGGGCCGGCTGACGGAGGAGTCGCTGTCCACGCAGTTCGGGGCGGTGGTCGGCACGCTGGAGTACATGGCGCCGGAGCAGGCGGGGTTTGCGGGCGAGGACGTGGACACGCGGGCGGACATTTACTCGCTGGGCGTGATCCTTTACGAGCTGCTGACGGGGCTGCGGCCGATCGACGCGCGGCGGCTGAGGAAGGCGGCGCTGGCGGAGATGATCCGCATCATCCAGGAGGAGCCGTCGCGGCCGTCGGCGCGGCTATCGACGGACGCGTCGGCGCCGTCGCTGGCGGCGCTGCGGCGGACGGAGCCGAAGAAGCTGACGACGCTGCTTTGCGGTGAGCTGGACTGGGTGGCGATGAAGCGCCTGGAGAAGCGGCGCGACCGGCGCTACGAGACGGCCAACGGCCTGGCCCGCGACCTTCAGCGGTATCTGGCGGATGAGCCGGTGGAAGCCCGGCCGCCGAACGCCGGCTATCGGCTGAGCAAGTTCCTGAAACGCAACCGACGGCAGCCGGCCTGCTGCTGGCTCTGGTCGGCGGCGTCGGGGGGACCAGCTGGGGGTTGATCGAGGCCCGCACCGAGGAAGCGGCCGCAGTGACCTCCCGCAACGACGCGGTGACGGCCCGCAATGACCTGGCGACGAAGAACACGGAGCTGGAGCAATCGCAGGCGGTCATCGTCGGCAAGAACACCGAAATCGTCAAGAAGAACACGGAGTTGGAGCGGTCGCAGGACCAGCTGGAGGGGGCGCTGGCGCGGACCTGGCTCAGCCCGCTGGCCGAGAAGCCCGGCCCCTTGAACGAGGTGGAAATCGCCACGTTAACGCAGATGTCGTCTCCCGGCAACGACCGCCTGGCGGAGCATTTTTTGGCGGAGGCGCTGGGCAGCCGCCAGGGGATGCGAAAGCTGCGGCGCGCGCCGCCTTCGCGCTGCACGGCGTGGTGGGCCTGGATGCACGCAAGCGGCAGGAGGCGGAGGGGCGCCTGGTGCGCGCCCTGGAACGGCCCGACCTGGCGGACGAGTCGCGGATCGACGTGGCACTGACGGCGTCGGCGCTGAGGGGTTTGTCCTCTCCCGCGGCGGCCGTGGCAGCCCAGACCTTGCTTCATGCTCTCACCAGGACCAACGACGCCCATGCCCTCCGCTATCTGGCGCAGGGCTGTCGGCGGCGGCGTCCCGCCTGGAACCTGAGGAGGCCGACCGGGTCTCTGCGGCGGCCGCCGCTACACTCGTCCAGGCCATGGCCAAGACGCCGGTCTACTTCCATTCATACCAGCTGTGGCTGATCAGGATCCTCGCTGCGGTACTCGGCAACGGCCGACGGCCCGAACGCACCAGGCGGTGGCCGCCGCGGCCGGCACCCTCCAGGACGATCCGGGGCTGCCCGGCGCCCTGGCGCTGCTGGAACCGCGGAGCCTTTCCCGCACCGACTGTCCGACCAGGAGCTGGTGGACTTGCTCAAGCAGCCGCTCTGCGTCGGCCTCGCGCACCGCGCCATCCTCGACCATCTGGAACATCGGTATCAACGCCCCTTCGCCGACCAGTGGGACTTCGTGCGCTTCGCCGAGGAACAGAAGCTCGGCTTCGACTTCACCAGCCCGCCGAAAGGGCGCTGACCTGGCAGCCGGAAGCGGGACCAACCCGGAATTCGGAACCATTCCGGCGTCAATCCGATCCGTCCGATCGGATGTCCATGGCCTACGCCATCCCTTCCACCCCCGCCCTGGCTCACACGAAGCAGTCTGTTTCCGCTGGCAGGTCACGGTGAATCGACAGAAATCATCACGGCGCATGGTCTTGTGTTCTTCGACACGCTGCGGTTGGCCGAGGATATGCATAATCCGGGCTAGGGCATACCCGGACAATCGAATTGGCAGACCGTGGCAGGTTTTTCGGCCCTTCGCCGCGACGCCCGCCAGGCCGCGCATTGTCGCAAGTCTCATTCTATCAATTAGTTAGAAACGGATAATGCGCGTGGTCTGGCTGCGGCGGTTCTGCCACTCCTTGCCAGTCCATTGTGCCAGATCCGACGCAACTTCTTAGCCGAGAATATCTTGTGGAACCCACGGCGCTGGCGCCGTTCTGACACGGGTTGGCCTCTTTCCGGCCGTTTCCGGGCCAAAACTGCTCTATAGGATACGGCCACGCTGGCATCGGAAGGGGGCCGCAGCCGACGATGCGGCCGTCGCTCGACGCGGCCTCCCGGCAACGCCGCCAGGCGGTCCTTTCGGCGACGGCCCCAAGGCCGCGCAGCGGCAGTGGTTGCAGGCGCCGGCCGGCCGCGGGACAATGTCCGGCCGGAACGCCGCCTCGGCCTCAGACTCCAGGGCGACGCGGCCGAAGGGCCGGCCTCCATAAACCTCATAAATCCTCTCCGAATTGCCTTGAGCTTCCGGGTGAAAGCGTGCTCAGTGTCCACTCGGGTTGACCGTGTTCGAGTCCCTGAGGAAGGAGCGCCGCGATGGAGCTGAACGTCCACCGAGAGGTCGCCGCCCTGCAGCGCCTGGGGGCCAAGCAACTGCGGGCGCGTTACGCCGAGGTGTTCGACGAGACGACGCCCGCCCACAACAAGACCGGGCTGATCCGCCGCATCGCCTGGAGGCTGCAGGCGTTGGCCGAGGGCGACCTGTCCGAACGCGCCCGACGCCGCGCCGAGGAGCTGGCCAACGACGCCGACGCGGCCCCGGCGGCCGCGCCTGCCGCTGCGGTCGCCCTGATCCGCGATCCCCGATTGCCTCCGGCCGGTTCGGTGCTGGCGCGGGTGTACCGGGGTCAGACGCTGCACGTGCGGGTGCTGGCCGACGGCTTCGAGTTCGAAGGCGTCGCCTACCCCTCCCTCAGCGCCGTCGCCAAGGCGATCACCGGCAGCCATTGCAACGGCTTTTTGTTCTTCCGTATCGCGGGGAAAGGGGGCGAGCGATGAATCAAGCCAACCGTCCCGGGCCGCGGGCGACGCTGCCGCTGGTGCTCTTGCGCGATCTACACGCGCAAGAGCACGGAGGAAGGCCTGGAGCAGGAGTTCAACAGCCTGGACGCCCAGCGTGAGTCGGCCGAGGCGTACGTGCGCAGCCAGGCGGGCGAGGGCTGGACCTGCCTGCCCGACCGCTGCGACGACGGCGGCTACACCGGCGGCAACATGGAGCGATCCGCGCTGAAGCGCTTGCTGGCCGACGTGGAGACGGGCAAGATCGATTGCGTAATCGTCTACAAGGTCGATCGCCTGTCCCGCTCGCTGCTCGACTTCGCCCGCATCCTGGAGGCGTTCGAGACGCGCCAGGTCTGCTTCGTGTCCGTCACCCAGCAAATCAACAGCGCGACGTCGATGGGCCGCCTGATGCTCAACGTGCTGCTGTCCTTCGCGCAGTTCGAGCGGGAGATCATCGCGGAGCGGACGCGCGACAAGATCGCGGCCACGCGGCGCAAGGGCAAGTGGTCGGGCGGCCGCTCCCTGCTGGGCTACGCCTGATGGTCAATTTGGAGGAGGCAGAGCGGGTACGGGCGATCTTCGCGCTGTTCCTGGAGCGCGGTTCGCTGCCGCCGGTGGTGCGGGAGCTGGAGGCTCGGGGCTGGTTCAACAAGCGTTGGCGGACGCGTTCGGGGCGGGAGGGGGGCGGGCAGCCGTTCACGCGCGTGGGCTTGCGTCGGCTGCTGAGCAACGTGCCGTACGTCGGCCAGGTGCGGTACAGGGAGGAGAGCCACGACGGCGAGCAGCCGCCGCCCGCCGTCCCCTCGGGCCGCGTGCCGCGGGTCGCGCGCCTGCTGGCCCTGGCGCACCGCCTGGACGGCCTGTTGTGCGCGGCGGTGGTCCGCGACTATGCGGAGTTGGCCCGTCTGGGGCACGTCACGCGGGCGAGGGTCGGCCAGGTCATGGCGCTGATTGCAGTTGGCCCCGGACCTCCAGGAGCAGATCCTGTTCCCGCCTCGGGTCGAGCGGGGCCGCGACCCGGTGATCCTGCACGACCTGCTGCCGATCGCTGCGACGGCGGATTGGCGTCGGCAGCGACGCTTGTGGGAATGCTTCCGGCGTGGCGGCCGGCGCGGGGCGGGCGACCGGCCCGGCTAGTCGCGCCGACGCCGGCCGCGACGCGGCTTTGAAGCGAGGAAATCACCATGATTCCGAGAGGAATTAGCTTGATATGGTCCCGCGCGGCGAGGTAACGGTCCTGGCCTGTTCGGGCGTCGCGGCGGTCGCGACGCCCACGCGGACCACTCGAATCGAAGGGAGCAACATCATGGCGAAGAAGAGCGGCAAGACCTCGACGCCGGCGGAGAGGCGCCGGTCACGAAGACGGAGCGTGGCACGTTCGGTCTGGCCGGGCGCGGCTGAGGCGTCGGCTTGGCCCAGGCGCCGCCACGGAGGCCCCCAGGGCGGGGGCCTCCGGTCGTTGGGGCGACGAGCCGTCCCCGGCCGCCTCGTCGCGTCGTGGGCGAACGGGGCGAACCGGCGCCGCCTCCGCGGGGCCCTCCCCGGCTTCTACGACACGCACCCGCCCCCTCGCGGATGGGGAGTTGCGTCTCTACCTTCTCGGATAGCTATTAACTCGTAGCGGCGACGGCCGCTGGCGGCTCGCCTGGGGTCCCGTGCGTCCACGGGCGGTTCGAGGTGCCGGTCGATGCGACCCCTTATTCTCGCTGCTCGAGAACGCCATCGCCAAGGAACCGGGGTTGAGCTATCCTGAGCGCTGGCGGTGTGTGTCTCGACTCGGCGCTTCACGGGTGGCCCAGACTCCTTCGAGTCTTTCCCGTATGCGACTGTGAGCCGGGGAGCGTTTTCGGCCTCATCACGGGCGACCCCGACCCGGTGACTCCTTCCCGGATCGGTGGTTCCCGTTTGCAACACTGATTTGTGATTGATCGCTGCCGCCTCCCCCGCACACGGCCCCGGTAAAACGAGGGAGAACACTCCGACAGGGCAGCGGCCCTGGCAGGAGCGCGTGTGCGCCGAGGAGAACCAGGCAGACGGATCCCCTCGATGCGCTCGGCAAAATAGCTGGGGGGAGGTTCCTTGCAACCGACGCGCCCAACACCAGCCGTTAGAGTTCGGCCAGCTTTGTCCATTTGGCGGGACTTTCTCACTCACCCTCATTTCTGGCCCTGAGACTGGACAATTGAGGGGTGCGCAGCTGCAGTGACGGGAACTCTATACCCCGTCCTCCAGCCAAGCACCCCATGAGCACTCTACCTCTCCAACTCCGCATTACCAATACGGCCGCCATCCTCAATGGACCCTACGGCGCCTTCACCCAACACGCGGAACGCTCGGGCGTCTCCCGCCAATCGCTCTGCAGCGACGCTCCCGAAGTCCTCCAGGCCGTAGAGGGCTCCGACGCCCAGCGGCGCCTCCTGGATTTCCAGGACGAAATCGACCGCCTCCGTGCCGAACGCACGACGCTCCGCCGCCAACTCCAGCAGGCTCTTGGGGTAGCGGCGCGAGAAAGTCCCGGTTTTGAAGAGCAATCCGTGCCGTTTCGGACCACCTGACGCTCACCCGTCGGAGTCACAAGGCATTCCTACAATGGATCATACGCCGATTCAGAGAACTACGGCGCCGCGCGTCGAAAGACCCTGGACGGCAGTGGTGAGTGAGCAGGCGACAAGCAAGCGTCGGAATCGGCCGCCGCGCCGGCTTACGCCCCGGATCAAGACGAGGCTCCCTGGTTTCCGGGCAGTCCAAAACCAGGGCCGGATCACTTGTCCCCGAAAACCGGACCACGGCTGAGTTCTGCGCCTCCCCTGGCTCGCTTTCAAGAACCTGTCCACTCCGCCATCAGACTGTGCGGCCGGTCCACGTATCTGAGGACTGTCTTCGGGACGGCAAGCCGGGACGCCGTCGCGGAAGGAAGCGGCATGACTGGTCAACGTCGCCGTTGTTCCCGGTCGCCACCCAGGCAAGGGCGTGGTCGGGACCGAACGAGACGACGGCGTGTGCCCTTACTTCCAGGTCCGGTGCGAAGTGTTCTTACTACACTACCAGCAGTCGCCCGTGAACGGAGATGGAGGCGAACAAGGGAGCGGCCCATTCCGGGAGGCCCATCATGACTTGCGAACATGAGATCGGTCTTCAGCCAGTCCCCGCGCGCACTCCGGAGGGGTGCGAAGAGTGCCTGAAAACGGGTTCGCCCTGGGTCCATCTGCGCCTCTGCCTGAGCTGCGGCCACGTCGGCTGCTGTGACAGCTCGCCAGGCCGCCACGCCACGAAACACGCCGGCCACACCCATCACCCCGTGGTCGCGTCCTTCGAGCCGGGCGAGCGCTGGGCGTGGTGCTACATCGACAAGGCGGAATTGCCTGTCCCCGAGGCGGCCGAGCCGTACCTGCGCTAGCCGGTCGGGAAGTCACCGAAGCTTCGGCCTGCGGCCGCCCGGTTCTTCGCTCCGAATGCGGTCCAAGGGACGCCCCATGCCTGACAACGATTTGCACTCGACCGCTTTCCCGAAGCTGGACCAGACCCAGCTCGCCGGCCTCGGCCAGTGCTCCTTCACCAGGCGCAAGCATTACCAGGACGGCGAAGCCCTGTTCCGCACAGGCGAGCGCGACCCGCGGTTCTACGTACTCATCGCCGGTAAGGTCGAGGTCGTTGACGAATCCGGCGACGCCCCGAAGACGGTCGCCGTCCACGGGCCGGGGGAGTTCGCAGGCGACCTGTCCCAGCTCACCGGCCGGCCGGCCCTGGTCAGCGGCTACGCCCGCGGCGGGTGCGAGGTGTACGAGGTGTCGCCGGACGCCCTCAAGCAGCTCCTCAACAACCATCCGGACTTGGGCGACCTCATCCTCCAGGCCTTCATCTCCCGCCGGCAACTCCTGCGGGAATCGGGCGCCTTCACGGGGCTTCGGGTGGTTGGTTCGCACTCCTCGCAGGACACCTTTCGGGTTCGTGACTTCCTGTCCCGCAACGGGGTGCTGCACACCTGGCTCGACCTCGACGCCGACCCGCAGGTGCGGGAGCTGCTCCACCAGTTCGGCCTCGCCGAGGCGGACACGCCGGTCGTGGCCTGTGGGCGCAAGCTGATCCTGAAGAACCCGTCCAACCGGCAACTCGCGGAGGCGCTTGGCCTTCGCCGGAAGCTGGAGCCGAAGGTGTACGACTTGGTCGTGGTCGGGGCCGGGCCGGCCGGACTGGCTGCCGCCGTATACGGGGCGTCTGAGGGGCTGAACACGGTCGTCCTGGAGACGACCGCCCCCGGCGGTCAGGCCGGGCGCAGCATGCGGATCGAGAACTATCTCGGTTTCCCGACCGGCATCACCGGGAGCGATCTGACCGAGCGGGCCGTCATCCAGGCGACCAAGTTCGGGGCGCTCCTGCCGGTCGGCGTCCAGGTCGTGGGCCTGTCGTTCGACGGGCCGGTCGCCGTCGTCCGCCTGGACGACGACGAGACGGTGCGGGCGAAGTGCCTGCTCATCGCCACCGGGGCGGAGTACCGGGTGCTGGGGGTGGACGGCTGCGAGCGGTACGAGGGCCGGGGCGTGTATTACGCGGCCACGCCGACCGAGGCGCCGGCGTGTCGCGGGGCGGAGGTGGTCGTGGTCGGCGGCGGCAACTCGGCCGGGCAGGCGGCCGTGTTCCTGTCCCGGCACGCCCGCACGGTCTACGTCGCGATTCGCGGCGACGACCTCTACAAGAACATGTCCAGTTACCTCGCCGGCCGGGTGGAGTCCACGCCGAACATCCGGGTGCTGCGCAACACCGAGGTCCGCCGGCTCGAAGGCGACGGGTCGCTGGAACAGGTCGAACTGGTGAACCGGAAGACGAACGAGGTGCAGCGGCTGAAGTGCCCGGCCGTGTTCAGCTTTATCGGGGCCGTCCCGCGGACCGACTGGCTGCCCGCGGAGATCGAACGGGACGACAGGCAGTTCGTGATGACCGGCCCGAGCCTCGCCACGTCCCCGCAGTGGATGGCGAAGCGGGCGCCCTTTCTGCTGGAGACGAGCCGGCCGGGCGTGTTCGCTGCCGGAGACGTGCGGGCTGGTTCGGTCAAGCGGGTGGCCTCGGCGGTCGGCGAGGGGTCGATGACTGTCCAGTTCGTCCATGAGCACCTGAAGGAACGGTGAAGGACCGACCGCCGGTCTGCCCGCCGCTGACGGTTCTGGCGGTCATGGGGACCTCACAAGCCGTTCTGTTAGAGGGTTGCCGTCAGGCCCTTTCCCCGTCGCCAGTGCTTCTGGCCTCCCGATGCGCCTCGCGGTGGGTGAAATGAGCAATTCCCCCTCGGTCGAACTCCGGAAGGTGAGCAAGGTTTTCCCCGGCGGCGTCAAGGCCGTGGATGAAGTCAGCTTACAAATCCCGAACGGCCGCATCATCGCCCTGCTGGGGCCGAGCGGCGGCGGCAAGACGACCACCCTGCGACTGATCAACCGGCTCGAAGACGCGACGGCGGGAGAAGTGTTGGTCCGCGGCCGGGACGTGCGCGACCAGCGGCCCGAGTCGCTCCGCCGCTCCATCGGCTACGTGGTCCAGGAAGGCGGCTTGTTTCCACACCTGGACGTGTCGGCGAACGTGGCGACCGTACCGCGGCTGCTCGGCTGGCCGCGAGCGCGGGTCCGCCGGCGGGTTATGGAAGTCCTGGAAATGATGGGCTTGCCCGAGGGCCGGTTCGGAAGGCGGAGGCCGGCGGAGCTGTCGGGCGGCCAGCGGCAACGGGTCGGCGTCGCCCGGGCGCTGGCGGCCGACCCCGACATCCTTCTGATGGATGAGCCTTTCGGGCGCTCGACCCCGGCACGCGCGAAACGATTCAGGACGAGTTTCTGCGCCTGCACGCCCTCCTCCGCAAAACGGTCGTCCTCGTGACGCACGACATCGCCGAGGCGGGGCGGCTGGCGGAGGAGATCGTCCTGATCGACGGCGGCAGGGTCGTTCAGCACGGGACGCTCCGCGACCTGTTGCTCCGCCCGGCCGACGAACGGGCACGTATGTTTCTCGGCCGGCGGCGGCAGGAGCTGGCCCTGGAGGTGCTCCGGGTCCGGCACGTCCTTCAGGACCTTCCCCCAGCGCCTCTTGCCGACGATCCCGTCTGTCTTTCGGCGGATCTGCCCTTCGGACGGGCGCTGGTCGCCCTGGCGGATCGGGGCGACGCCGCGGTGGTCGTGGACGGCCAGCCGGCACATCCGGTCTCCGCCCGGGCGTTGCAGGCCCGTATCCTGGACGACCTCAAGGCCGCCGGGGCGTCGGCCGACCAGGCGGGAAACGGCGGCGGGGGACCAGGCTGATGTTTGCCATCGTCTTCTTCGACGAACTGGGCAACGCCTGGACGCGAAGCCAGGATACCTTTTGGCCGCAAACCCTGGTGTTCCTGTCCCTGACGTTGCGTGCGCTGGGCCTGGCGTTGCTGGCCGGACTGCCCCTCGGCGTCCTGCTGACCCGTCTGCGGCGCATCGCGGGGCCGGTCACCGCGGTGCTCGCCCTGGTGCAGACGGTGCCGAGCCTGGTCTTGCTGGGATTGCTCATCCCGCTCCTCGGGATCGGCCAGGCGCCGGCCCTGTTCGCCGCCGTCGTCTACAGTCTTTTCCCCGTCGTCCTGAACACCTACGTGGGCGTCACCCAGGTGCCCCCCGCGGTTCGGGACGCCGCCCGCGGCATGGGCATGACGCCCGGTCAAATCCTGTGGAACGTGGAGGCGCCGCTGGCATTTCCCGTCATCCTGGCCGGCGTCCGCACCGCCGCCGTTTACGCCAGCGGGATGATCGTCTTTGGCGCCATCATCGGCGCGGGCGGCCTGGGAGATTATGTCTACAACGGCATGTCCCGCGCGGATTCGGGTCTGATCTGGCTGGGCGCCGGTCCCGTCCTGGTTTTCACGTTCGCCCTCTTCCTGGGACTGGGCGCCCTGGAGCGGCTCGCGCAAGAACAGCAAGCTGGGGATGGTCCTGGGCGGCTGTCTGATCCTTATCCTGTCCGCTTTCGCGGTTTATGGAATGGCGGAGCGGGCGTTCCATCCGCGGCGGGCCGACCTTGTCGTCGGCGCGGGATTTCACCGAGGGCCAAATTCTAGCGGAGATCGTCAAACAGCAGATCGAGGCCCACACCGGCCTTCGCGTTGAAATCAAGTCCAACCTCCCCACCAGCGTGGGTTTGAAAGCCATGAAAAACGGCGCCGTCGATGTGTGCGCCGAATACACCGGGAATCTGCTGACGAACAAGGAGGGGCTGGACCTGCCCGTGCCGGCGGATCGAACGACGATCACGGCGCTGGTACGCCGCGAGATGCAACGACGTTTCGGAATGGTCGTGCTGGACGAGTTCGGCTTCAACAACACGTACGCCCTGTGTGTGACCCGCGCGACCGCCGGCCGCTACGACCTCCACAAGATCAGCGACCTGGGGCGGACCCCGAATCTGCGGCTCGTGGTTGATTTCAGTTTTCTAACCCGCCCCGACGGCTGGCAAGGCCTGGTCGGGAAATACGACCTTCATTTTGACAAGCCGCCGCAGCAAGTCAGCCCCAACCTCCTCTACCGCGCCCTGGAGCAGAACGAGGCCGACCTCGTGGTCGGCTTTGCCACCGACTGGCAGATTCAGGCGTTGGACCTCGTCGTGCTGGAGGACGGCCGCGGCTACTTCCCCAGTTATCACGCCGCGCCACTGGTCCGCGAGGAGGTGTTGAAGCGACACCCGGAAGTCGCCCAGGTGCTGAACCAACTCGCCGGGCGGATCGACGACCGCACCATGCGGCAGTTGAACTATCAGGTCGCGGTGAAGAAGCGTTCGGAGGCGGAGGTCGCGCGTACGTTCCTCCTGAGCCAAGGGTTGTTGGACGCAGCCAAATGATCGGCGGATTTATTCCCCGGCGATCGTCAGGTAGGCCACGCTGAAGTAGTTCCGTTCGTCGGTCCAGAGACGCCGCACCTCGTAGCCGCCCGCGGCGGCTAGGCGCCGAAGGTCGGCCGGGCTGTACTTGTACGAGAACTCGGTTCGGATCGCTTCCCCCTCCGCCAGTCGGAACACCCGACGGCCGATGCGCACGAGTTGCTCTACGCGGGAAATCAGGTGCATTTCGATGCGGCCTTCCAGGGCGTCATAGAAGGCGTGGTGCCAGAACTGGTCCGTTTGAAAATCGGCCCCCAGCTCGCGGTTGATGCGCGTGAGGAGGTTCAGGTTGAACGCCGCCGTTACGCCTTGCCGGTCGTTGTAGGCGGCGTGGAGGATCGCGGGGTCTTTCTTGAGATCGACGCCCAGGATCATGCCGGAGCCGGCGCCGCCAAGCCGGGCCGTCCGACGCAACAGGTCGATCGCTTCCCCCGGCGTGAAATTGCCGATCGTCGAGCCAGGGAAATAAACCAGGCGGCGGCGAGACCGTCCGCTGGGTGCAGGCAAATCGAGCGGCAAGGTGAAGTCGGCGCAGACCGGCAATACTTCCAGGCGCGGGTAGGCGCGGGCCAGGGCCGCGGCCGACGCATATAAGTGCTCGCGCGAAATATCGACCGGGACGTAGGCGGCCGGGCCTCCAGCCGGTCCAGCAGCAGGCGCGACTTGATGCTGCTGCCGCTGCCGTATTCGACCAGCAGGCAACCGGGGCCGGCCAGGTCGGTCATTTCACCCGCCCGCCGCTCCATGATCGCCAGTTCGGTTCGGGTCGGGTAATATTCTTCCAGGTCGCAAATCTTGTCAAAGAGTTTCGACCCCGCCTCGTCGTAGAAATACTTGGAGGGAATCGCCTTAACGGCCGAGGCCAGGCCGCGCAGGACGTCGGCCCGGATAGTGCTCGTGGGCAGCCCACAGTCGAACGGCACGGGCGGGGCGGCGAGGGTTTGCGTCATTACAACTCCTGGGCCAGGCGAATCCCGGCAAATTGCCAACGGGCGTCCGGAGAGAAGAAATTGCGGTACGTTTGGCGGGCATGGCTCCGAGGCGTGGCGCACGAAGCGCCGCGCAGGACCATCTGGTTGCACATGAACTTGCCGTTGTACTCGCCCAAGGCTCCGGCGGCGGGCCGGTAACCGGGGTATCCCACGTAAGGACTGGCCGTCCACTGCCACACGTCCCCGTATAGCATGTATAGGGGGCCGCAGTCGTCCGGCGCCGGGGGCGACGGCCGGGCGAAAAAGGTCGCCTTCCTGAAAATGTCCGGTCACGGGCTGGGTCGCGGCGGCGGATTCCCACTCGGCCTCCGTCGGCAATCGCGCGCCGGCCCAGCGGGCGTAGGCGTCCGCCTCGTAATAGCTGACATGGCAGACCGGCGCCCGCAGGTCGAGAGGCCGGAACCCGCCCAGCGTCGTGGTGAACCATGTCGCCGTCTTCCCGTTGCCAGTAGAGCGGCGCGGCCCAGTCCTGAGCCTGGCGTGCGGCCCAGCCGTCCGAAAGCCACAAGTCGGGCCGGTCGTAGCCTCCTTCGGCGCAGAATCCAGGAATTCCTGGTTCGTGACGAGCCGGTTCGCCAGACGGTAACCCTGCAAATAGACGCAATGCCGGGGCGACTCGTTGTCGAATGCGAAATCGTCGCCGTCGTGGCCGATCGGGACCACCCCTCCGTCAAAGGCGATCCAGGCCGACGGCGGCGGTGGCGCCTCGTTGTCGCGTCCGGCCAGCCCGTAGACGGGGTGGAGAGGGTTCGCCGACCAGGCGTGTTGCAAGTCGGTCAGGATCAATTCCTGGTGCTGCTGTTCGTGGTGCAATCCCAGCCGGAGGACTTCGGCGACCCCGGCAAACTCTTCGGCGTCGGCGGATTGAAACAGTCGCTCCAGGTACTCGTCAATGGAATGCCGATAGCCGCGGACCTCATCCACCGTGGGCCGCGACAACAGGCCGCGTTGCGCACGCGGCCAACGAGGGCCGACCGCCTCGTAGTACGAGTTGAACAATACGCCGTACTGCGGGTGGAACGGACGATAGTCTTGCAGATGCGGCGTCAGGACGAAGGTTTCGAAGAACCAGCTGGTATGCGCCAGGTGCCACTTCACGGGACTGGCGTCGGGCATGGACTGGATGACATAATCTTCGCAGGCCAGGGCTTCGCAAAGCGTCTCGGTGCGCCCCCGGACGAAGCGGTATTGGCGTAGGAGCGAGGCGGCGTCCAGGGCGGCCGCGGGTCCGGGACGCTCCTCCTGCCGCTGGGAGGGGCCGACCGTTGATTTCATCATTTCTCTTTCGGTTGGGAGGTAAAATCCCGAAGCACTTTACGCGCAATGACTCGCTTCGATGGAGCAATTTGTATGCCGGACGTGGCTGCGTGACAACCTCGACGTCGGCGCCTTGGACCGGGCGCATTGGTTCCGTCCGCCTGGCCCTGGTGCGCTCGACTTCCACGTTGGGAACCGTCGTCAGAGCACGCCAGACGCCTTCCAGGGCCAACTCTTCACTCACCGCTCATTTGAAAAGGTGAACGACCCGGCAGACGCGCCGGTTGATGCGGCCGCAGCCCCCGCCGGCTTCGATCATGGGTTGACGGCGAGAAGTCGGTGGCCAGCGTCGAGCCTTACAATTCACGCAAGGGCCGGAGTCAATAGCGATACTCGCCCATCTCGTCCATCATCCTGTCATCGCGGCGGTACCCGACTCGGCACACTGCCAAGCAGCATGTTGCGCGTGTCGGGCCGATACCCCGCGGGCGATGTGACGGTCCTCGGCGCTGGGCCCTTCGGCTTGCGCGCGCATGTCGAGATGACCGAAGCCTGCAAGAGCACGGTGGGAAACCAGGGGGCCAACCGTCCTGGCTGATCCCTTCCTGCAAACCCCTTTCCTCCCCCGTCTGCCACCGCGTCTCGTCCGCGGCGATTACTTCGTAGAATGCAACCAGATTCCCGCTGGCGGACAGCGTGGCAGCCGCACTACTCTTCTTTGTCGTCGGGGGCTTTGCACGTTTATCGAGCTTTGCCTGTAAACCCGTCCACCAAAACCAGTTTTAGGGCAGGTCGGGAGGTTTTGAGGCAGGCGCTTCGGCTCGTCGGCCAGCCTTCGTTTGCGCACTGCGTGCCCGGCTGATGATGCTATCCACGCTCTTCAAAAACGCATCAGTATCGAGGAAGTAGTTCGGGTAAGCCTTCCGCAGCAAGTTGATACGACCGGCAGACACCAGCACCGCTTCCACAGGCTCTCCCTTGTCCGTTCGAGCCTCTGCCTTCACATAGTCAGCCATCGCCTTTTGCAAGTGCATTTTGGAGTAGGGGCGAATCTCGACAGACTTGTTGGCGGAATTCAGGATGATTAGGTGATAGCTCCCTGGCGACTTCCCGGTAGTAATTGCGTCGGCGGCGATTGTGAATCCTCTCAGCTTGGGGCGGACGCCTAGCCTGGTTTCTGCTTCGGCCACCCGATCAAACGTATCGCGCCTGCTCAGGCGATCGTAGTGTGGGACCAACGGGGAGTGTTCCAAGTAGGCGAATGCCGATCCGGTTATTTCAAAGAACTGAAGCCACTGCCTCTCCCCTTGACGGGCCTTTAGGGCCTGACCCAAGAAGGTGCCCATCGTTTCCACGGCGGTAGCCCAGGCGTGCTGTAGTTTTGTTCGGATTTGCATCTCGACCGAGAGGCCGTTGTAGTCCGGCGCCCGCTTGTTGACGTAGCGGAACACGAGGTGGACGCTGCGGTATCCATCGCACTTCGGTTCGGCGATGTAGTCCTTTTCCGACACCAGTTGGTGCTTGAAACGGCTGCTCTTGTACGCTGCCTGAAGTTCCCGAACCTGTTCGATGCTCCCAACGATAGCGCGCACGCCGCCGATGTCTTGCATTCTAGAACAGATTCTATGTCTGCTTTTTAGATATCTAACTGACACGGACCCCTATGTCGCTGGCGTCATCTTTTTCAAGATCGTCAACGCGAACGCCTTGTACGGCATCCTTGAAAAACTGATAAGAAGGAAACACGAAGCGAACTATTCGCCCTTCTGGAGTTCCTTTTTGGGTATTCTTAGAGGAAAGACATCCTCTTAAGAGAAATGAGATTGTTCACTGGAACGTGGCCCTTTGCTCGTATGACATGAGCCGACAGGAATATCTTCTTACGCCGCCGAACTTTTTTGACCGAGGGCCGAATAGGCCAGCGCCGATTACGGCTCTAGCGATGCTTGAGTTTGCGGACGAATGCTCCTTCCTCTCACGTCTCTGCAAGATGTTCCTCACCTTGCAGAATCCGGCGGAAGTAGCCCGGATGGACGCGGGGCAAGTGCAGACATGGCGCGATATATTTCTGCAACCAGTAGTCTATCCGGCCCCTCCAGGACACCCTCTAGCCCCGACTCCGCCAGCACCCGAAAGCCCGCCTCCACCATCTCCGCCGTGACTTCGATTACCGGAGCTTCCTGCGCCGCCTCTTCCCTCCGTTCATTCTCGCTCATTGTGCAAAGCCCTTGCTCTGTTGAAATCCTCTAACCTGTAGCGGCGAGGAGCATGAGGTTGTGGGTGAGTACCCGCAGGTAGCACTCGTGTTCGCGCGACGCATCCGACTTGCCCCGCAGCGCCGAGCCGAGCAGCCGCTTGTGTCGGGAGAAGGCATCTCCGCCTGCCAGCGCTGCCCGTAGACGCGCTTGTGCCGGCTGCCCCGCGGCTTCTTGCGGAACCGCTTGACCATCTGCCGCCGGTAGCGAGTCTTGGGCCACTTCCGCCCCCCGTTCCGCCGGTTGATCGGGATCACCGTCGAGCGGACGCCCAAGTCCTCCCGGCAGTAGCGGTGGCTCTCCTCGCCGTCGAACGCCGCGTCGCCGAGCACCCGGTCGTAGCCGACCGCCAGCGACGCCTGGGCCATGAGAGGGCGGAACTGCGGCGCGTCGTTGGCGGGGCCGAGGCTGACCGTGGCTGCGGTGAAGAAGTGGCTGGCCGTGTCGCAGGCCACGGCCAACTTGGTCCACAGCCTGGAGTTGTGTTTACGGCCGGCCCGCTTGAAAAAGTAGCGGGACGTGTGGCGGCTCTCCATGCCGGTGGCGTCGATGGCGGCCGTCGGCTTCGCGCCGATCAACCCGCCTTCCTGTGCGCGCACGGTGGCGCGGAAGAGGAGTACGACGAACGCCCCTTTTTTAGCAGCCGCTTGGCGGCATAGCAGAGGGTCGAGTAGTGGGGCGCCGCGGCCAGGCCGAGATCCTCGCGCAACTCGGCGAAGTCGGCCAGCAACCGGACGACGCCCCGGTAGTCGGTCTTGAAGAAGGTCTTCAGGGCCAGGGCGGCGAACAGTTGGTGCTGGGTGAAGTCCTTGCGGGAGAACTTCGACGAATAGGCGGGCAGAACCTCCCGCGCCAGGCGCAGCGCCTCTTGGGCCACGGCCCGAGGCGACTTGGTCATCGGTCTGCTGGTGTTCATAATACCATTATACGCCCGCCCCGCCAAGGATTTCAACAGAGCACAAAGCCCTTTCAGTTGGGCTTCGCCCGATCCGCACTTACCGTCCCCGCCGCCTGCCAGACTGGCGTTTTGAGGCACGCCCGTCAGTTTAGAGAGCTTTGCAGCTTTGCACAGCTTTGCACGTTTATCCTGCTTTGCACTTGAACTGTCTCTAAAGTACCGATTGCACTTAAACCGCCGACTCTGCACAAAAAGCGCGGCTGGGGCGGGGCAAGGGCGATCGGGGGACGGCAAGGGCAAAGCCTCAACAATGAGGACTTTGCACAATGGCTGAGAAGGAACGGAAGGATGAGACGGCGCAGGAAGCCGCAGCAATCGAAGTCACGGCGGAGATGGTGGAGGCGGGCTTCCGGGTGCTGGCGGCGTCTGGAATAGCGGATGACTATCTGGAGGCGGATAGATTACTGGTTGAGCGAATATACCGCGCCATGTCTGCACTTCGGCCGGGTCCAATTCGGCCGCCACGTTCGGGGTGAGTATGTCGTGGAGCCTATGGCCAAGGCGTGCTAGGAACATGCATTTTGCGGTGAAGTCCACCATCACGGTGACGGTAATCGGAGCCGGTGTGTTGTGGCCGAAGTCGTAGATGTTCGCTGGAGTCAGGGCCAGCAGGCGGTCGCTGCCGTCCACGAACATCATCGCGCTCCAGTGGACTATCTCATTTCGCCGCTGCGAAGTGCCGCGGATTGCATCCAAGAACGAACCCCAAAAGGAAGAGTAGGTGGTACCATGCTTCTTCTTCATGAGCCTTTCGAGGATCGAGTGTAGCGTGCCCGCGTTGACGATCCTGAAGAAGATTATGCCGGCCACGTCTGGCGGCATATCGCACAGGGTGGCGAAGATGAGGCATAGAGCCTGTTCCAGCTTTGCATAGGCCTGAATCGCCCTCCCGCGGACGGCCCAGAACCTCTCTTCGATGAAGGCGTCACCGATCTCTGTGGGGAACTGCTTGGAGTCTTTCGGCTCAGCCATTGGCGTCTCTTCCTTCCTGTCGGGCCGCTTGCCGCCGAACCTTTGCGCCTCCACTGCGTCTCCACTCTGGAGACGACAACAGAGATTTGCCCTATGTTCGCCGCCCGTCCCTCTCACCCTTGGCCAGCTTGCGCCGCGCTGCCGCCAGTAGCAGCGCCCGCGCCCACGCGGCCATCCCCTCCGGCTCATCGGCCGTAGCCTGCTGAATCATCGCGTGCTGCTCATCCGTGACCGGAATCCGCAGGTGGATGTCCATCCGGGCGTCGCCATACTTTCGCGGTCTGCCTTTAGCCATGCGAGAATCTTAGCCAAAAAATCCGTCCGCCGTCAACTGCCAAGCTACATCCTTGGCTAGATAAATGCTATGCTGCTGGACGTAAACTCCGTGGCACAAAGCAGGTGCGGCGATGGATATTAGGGAAGTGAAGGCGTGCGAGATGACGGGCGACGCGCGGATTTCGTTCCGGGACGGGTCATGGCACGTCCACAGCCAGAGCGCGAGCCGCTTCTACAAGGTCAACCCGTCGCCGACCGCGCCCGCGTGCGAGTGCGACGACTTCGCACTCAACGGCAGCGGGACCGGCAAGCCGTGCAAGCATATCCTTGCGGTGCGGATGTTGCTGGAGCGCCAGCTAAAGGGCGAGCCGAACCCGGACCCGGCGACGGCCCCGGCCCGGCCGCCGCGAGCGACCTACCGGCAGGATTGGGTCAACTACAACGCCGCGCAGGCCAATGAAAAGGATCATTTTCAGGTGCTATTGGCGGATTTGTGCCGCGGCATCGTCCAGCCGCCGCCACACCCGAACGGCGGGCGCCCGCCCATGTCGATGAACGACGCGGTGTTCTCCGCCGTCTTCAAGGTGTACGCTCTGGTGTCGGCCCGTAGGTTCATGAGCGACCTTCGGGAAGCGCACGATCGCGGCCACGTCGGGCGGGTGTTGTGCTTCAACAGCGTCCTTCGGGTGCTGGACATGGCGGAAGTGACGCCGGTTCTCATGGCGATGATCCGGCAGAGCAGCTTGCCGCTCCGCTCGGTGGAGCGGCAGTTCGCCATCGACTCCAGCGGCTTCGCCACAAGCCGCTACGTCAAGTGGGTGGACGAGAAGTACGGCGTCAACCGTCAGAAGACGGAATGGGTGAAGGCGCACCTGTGCGTCGGCACGAAAACGCAGGTGGTGACGGCCGTGTTCATGGATGAAAAGAACTCCGGCGACTGTCCGCAATTTGACCCGTTGACCAAGGCGACGGCGGAAAACTTCGTGATTGAGGAGATGAGCGCGGACAAGGCGTATCTCAGCAATGACAATCTGGAGTTGATCGTCGGCATGGGCGCAACGCCGTTCATTCCGTTCAAGTCAAACAGCCTGCCGGGCGGCGCGGAGGTCTGGCGGCGGATGTTCCACTACTTCCAGTACCGGCGGGAGGAGTTCCTGACGCACTACCACCGGCGCAGCAACGTGGAAAGCGCGTTCAGCATGATAAAGCGGAAGTTCGGCGATGCGGTTCGGGCAAAAACGGACGTGGCCATGCGGAACGAGGCGCTGGCCAAAATCCTCTGTCACAACGTCGCCTGCCTCATCTCCGCGTGGCATGAGTTGAAGATCGACCCGTCCGCCTGGACGCCGAAGGGCGGGCCGGACAAGGACGACGGGCCGCAGGACGTGCTGCGGTTCCCGGCGCGGTGAACCGGCGTCCCTTGACGGCCGCGCCGTTCCACCTTCACAATGGTTGCAACGGGACGCCGGGAGTAGCTACCCGGTTGAGCCTGCCCGCCGCGCCGCGTTTACTCCGGCGCGGCGCGGCGGCAGGCAAGCCCGTCACCGGAGTACGCGACGTGTTCCAGCGCCTTTTGTGCGCTGCCATCGACACCAATGCCCTGTTTACCGTCATGACGGCAGCCGGCCTAATTGCCACCGTGGTCGTTGCGTCCGCCTCCATGCCAACAGGCGCCATCGTCGCCTGTGTGCTGATTGCGGTCCTCGGTTCGATTGTCGCCGGGCGCCAATTCGCCCGCGCCTACGCTGAGGCGGTCGAAGCGGAAAGGTTGTTTCAAGTCGCCAAGGTCCATTTTGAGGACTGTTCGGAAGAGTGGAAGTCGGCCTTGAATGACTTGCTGGACCGCGGCAGCGTCAAGCAGACGGACGTAAAGGACGAGACAGGGTTCCGCCACTGCGGCTTTGTCTACTTGGACGCCCCGGTGGGGAGGTTCTATCTGATCCCGTCCTTTGCCAAGAGCGTCAAGCGGCTGGCGAAGGAGTGGAAGGCGAGTCGGTTGCACGCAAACCGGCCGCCCTGCACTTAAAGCCACCCTATGGGTGCGGTCTGAGTGCAAAGCTCGCCGGCGTCGGTCTGCACTTTTATTCCCCGACCTGCACTTTTATCCACCCGTCCGGGATGGTAAACGTGCAAAGCCGGTTTATCCGCAAAGCCGCCCTGGGTGAGTTTTTCCTCGTTCCCACGCTCTGCGTGGGAACGCCGCTTTCGCCGCTCTGCGGCGCGAGACCAACACAACGGCGGCGTCGGCACGCTTCGGTTCGGGCCGCAGAGCGGCCAAACGTCCGTTCCCACGCAGAGCGTGGGAACGAAGACCCACCCAAGGAAAAGACGCGCTCCTGCCGTGCCCTCCTTCTTGACAGCGTTCCCGTCAGTCTGGATGATTTTGCCGAAGACCGCGTCCGGGGTCTTGCATTTCGTCGCCTCACCCGCCAATCTACCCTGAATCGTTCGATGCGTTCCGAGCGCAACCGGGAGACGCCGCGATGGCCGAACCGACTGGCATTTCCGAAACGCCTTCCGGACCCCCGCCGTCCACCGCCGTCGTCACAGCAGCGGACAACGGTGCGGCGCCTGACGGCGAGGAACACAAGCCGTACGTCCCCGCCGGCGTGACGCGGATGCCGGAATTCACCTGGCGGGCCGTGATCGTCGGCTCGGCCCTCGGCATCCTCTTCGGGGCGTCGTCGCTCTATCTCGTACTCAAAGTGGGCATGACGGTTTCCGCGTCGATCCCCGTGGCCGTACTGGCCATCACGCTGTTCCGCGGCCTGTCGCGCATCCTGCCCATCCAGGCGCCGACCATCCTCGAAAACAACATCATGCAGACGGCCGGGTCGGCCGGCGAGTCCATCGCCTTCGGCGTCGGCGTCACCATGCCGGCCCTGATGCTGATCGGCTTCGAGATGGACCTGACGCGCATCATGGTCGTGTCCATCCTGGGCGGCCTGCTCGGCATCCTGATGATGATTCCTTTGCGGAGGGCGTTCATCGTCAAACTGCACGGCAAGCCCGGCGAGGAGGGCAAGCTGCTCTACCCCGAAGGCACGGCCTGCGCCCAGGTGCTGATTTCCGGCGAGAAGGGCGGCACGAGCGGCGCGACGGTCTTCTTCGGCTTTGGCATCGCCTTCGCGCACAAGTTCATCACCGAGGGCATGAACCTGCTGAAAACCACGGTGTCGATTCCGCTGCAGCAGTTCAGCAAGGTGGCGGCGTTCACGGGCGACATGGCCTCGGAGCTGCTCGGCGTCGGTTACATCATCGGCGCCCGCACCAGCTCCATCATGATGGCCGGCGCCGTGCTCGGATCGCTCGTCATCGCGCCGACCATTTACTTCTTCGGCGAGAGCCTTCCCGGCGTCGTGGCCCCCGGCGACAAGCCGATCTCTCAGATGACCATCGACGACATCCACACCGGCTACACGCGCTTCATCGGGGCCGGCTGCGTGGCGGCGGCCGGCATCATCAGCATGTGCCGGACCATGCCGATGATTATTCGCTCCTTCACATCGGGCGTCGGCGGCGTGCGTGACGCGCGCGGCCTCACGGTGATCCACCGGCTGCGCACCGAGGACGACCTGTCCATGCGGTTCGTGCTGGTCGGTTGTCTCTTGCTGCTGCTGCTGCTGACGGCCTTCATGAGCCGCGACGTCGGCGTTTTCGGCGCCCTGCTGGGGGCGCTCATGGTGCTGCTGTTCGGCTTCCTGTTCGTCACGGTGTCGTCGCGGCTGACGGGCGAGATCGGCTCGTCGTCCAACCCGATTTCGGGCATGACGGTGGCGACGCTGCTGATGACCTGTCTGGTCTTTCTGGCGGTGGGGCGGACCAGCCCGCAGGACGCGGTGCTGGCGCTGTCGATCGGCGGCGTGGTTTGCATCGCCGCCTCCAACGGCGGCACCACGTCGCAGGACCTCAAGACTGGCTTCCTGGTCGGCGGCACGCCGCGCTGGCAGCAGTGGGCCATCATCGCCGGCGCCCTGACCTCGGCTGTGGTCATCGGCTTCACGCTGCTGCTGTTCAACTCGGCCGGCAACGTCTACAGTCGGCGCGACCTGCCGGACGTGAACCTGAAATATCGGCTCGGCAGCGAGGAATTGTCCGAGAAGGAAACCTACGAGGGACAGACCTACACCGTCTGGCGCCCGGCCGGCCGCGCCGACGACCCGACCATCCTGTCGCTCAACGTCCGCCGCGAAGTCGTCCCCGTCCTGGCGGCGGGGCCGGCCGGCGTCCTGCCGGTGCTGGCCGCGCTGGCCGTGCCGCCCGTCCACGTCAAGCCCGGCAAGTACCTCGTGGACGCGGCGGGACAAGTCAGTTTCCGCATCGACCCGACGATCACCGGCACGCTCCACCAGCGCGACGACTGGCAGGCGAAAACGCTGCCCGGCGTAAACATCAAGGACGATCTCGATAGTCTCAGAGAAGAGGTCCGCTTGCCGGAGGACGGGCCGAACTCGCCGTTGCGGACGTTCCACCTCTGGAACCACACCAAGGAGGCGGAGGGCAAAGCCAAGCTGCAAGGCGATTATTCCTCCGTCCCCGAGGGCCAATATCTGGTGGACGACACCGGGGCCGTTCGCTACGTCGATGTGACCACGCCCGTGAACATGAAGTTCGAGGCGCCCAAGACGCAGGTGATGGGCATCATCATCAACGGCCTTTTGAACAACAACCTCAACTGGACGCTGGTCCTGATCGGGGCGTGCATCGCGGTGACGATGGAGCTGTGCGGCGTCTCGTCGCTGGCGTTCGCGGTCGGCGTCTACATCCCGATGGAATATTCGACGCCGATCTTCGTGGGCGGCCTCGTGCGCCTGGCCCTGGACCACTGGACGACGCGGCAGGCCAGCGCAAGGCGGCGGCGGAAGCGCGCACGGCCGAGGAGCGGGCGCGGGCGGAAGTCGAGGCCATCGCCAAGACCGAAACGAGTCCCGGCGTGCTGCTGGCGTCCGGACTGATCGCCGGCGGCAGCCTGGCGGGCGTCACCATCGCGTTTCTGGAGTTTGCCCCAAGCGTGAAGGACGCCCTGGATTTCACGACGCGGCTCAAGGGCACGCCCTTCGATCCGAACAGCGAGGCGTTCATCGGGCCGCACGACTGGTCGAGCGTCCTGGCCCTGGTGATGTTCGGCGTGCTGATCGCGTTTCTCGTCCTGGTCGGCCTCGGCAAGTTCCTGCGGCCGGCGCCTTCCGAGCCTGGCGAGCGGGGCGAGCGGGGGGCGTCAGCCCCCTGATTCTTCATGCCGTCGCGGACATTGTGTTGTTATCAGGGGGCTGACGCCCCCCGCTCGCCCCGATTCCCCAAGGAGACTCCTCATGAATCCCGGCTGCCGCGCGGCCCTGATCGCCGCCGCCTGCCTCACCGCCCTGGCGCTGGCGCCCGCCGTCTTCGGCGACGAAGGCATGTGGCTCTTCAACAAACCGCCTACGGAATACCTCCAGAAGAAGTACGGCTTCGACGCTGCCAAGAAGTGGCTGGAGCACGTCCAGAAGGCGTCGGTGCGCTTCAACACCGGCGGCTCCGGCTCCTTCGTCTCGCCCGACGGCCTCATCATGACCAACCATCACGTCGGCGCCGCCACCCTCCAGCTCATC
The DNA here is from genome assembly GCA_963771935.1 of uncultured Planctomycetaceae bacterium. Lineage (GTDB taxonomy): Bacteria > Planctomycetota > Planctomycetia > Gemmatales > Gemmataceae > UBA4732. The sequence continues at coordinate 498,522 of CAVYVK010000005.1, forward strand.
GACAACGACCAAAAGACCACCTACGTCCGCGACGGCTTCTACGCCCGCAGCCCCGAAGACGAAAAAAAGAGCATCGGCCTCGAAATCAACATCCTCATGGACATCTCGGACGTGACGCAGCGCGTCAACGCCGCCGTCAAGCCGGACATGAAGCCGGCCGAGGCGTTCGCCGCGCGCCGGGCCGTCATGGGCGAGATCGAGCAGGAATCCCAGAAGGCGACCGGCCTGCGCAGCGACGTGGTGACGCTCTATCAGGGCGGCGTCTACAACCTTTACCGCTATAAAAAGTACACCGACGTGCGGCTGGTCTTCGCCCCGGAGGCGCAAGCCGCCTTTTTCGGCGGCGACCCCGACAATTTCGAGTACCCACGCTTCGACATGGACATCTGCTTCTTCCGCGTCTACGAGGACGGCAAGCCAGTTCACCCGGAACATTATCTGAAATGGAGCAAGAACGGCGCGAAGGACAATGAGCTGGTGTTCGTGTCCGGCAATCCCGGCCGCACGGATCGGCTGAACACCGTGGCCTCGCTGGAGGAGCTGCGCGACGTGGAGACGCCGTTCGCGCTGCAGCGGTTGTTCCGGGCCGAGGTGATGCTGGACACGTTCAGCGGCCGCAGCGAGGAGAACGCCCGCGAGGCGCGGGAGGACTTCTTCAGCGTGCAGAACAGCCGCAAGGCCTACATCGGCCGCTTGGCCGGCCTGCAAGACCCCGCGCTGATGCAGCGCAAGAAGGCCGACGAAAAGAAGCTGCGCGACGCCGTGGCCAAGGATTCCAAGGCGCTGGGGTCGGCGATCGATAGCTGGGACCGCATCGCCAAGGCCGAGAAGACGCGGTCGGAGCTGCTGCGCCGCTACGTCCTGCTGGAAGGCGGTTCGGGCTTCAAGTCGCAGCTCTTCTCGTTCGCCCGCATCCTGGCGCGGGCCGCGGAAGAGTTGCCCAAGAAGAGTCAGGACCGGCTCCGCGAGTACCGCGACAGCGGCCTGGACGAGCTGAAGTTCCACCTGCTGGCCGACGAGAAGATTTATAACGATTACGAGGTCGTCAAAATGACCGACGGCCTGACCTTCCTGGCCGAAGAGCTGGGCTACGACGATCCGCTGGTGCAGAAGGTGCTGGACGGCAAGGGCCCGCACGACCGGGCCTTTGAGTTGGTGACGGGCAGCAAGCTGCAAAGCGTGGAGCTGCGGAAGAAGCTCCTTGAGGGCGGCAAAAAGGCGCTGGAAGAGGCGCACGACCCGATGATCGCCCTGGCCGAATTGGTGGACCCCGCATCCCGCGAGGTGCGCAAGAAGATGGAGACGGAGGTGGACGAGCCGAAGCGGTCGGCCTACGCCGACCTGGCGCGGGCCAAGTTCGCCGTCGAGGGCACGGACGTCTACCCCGACGCCACCTTCACGTTGCGGCTGTCGTTCGGCACGGTCAAGGGCTACGAGGAAAACGGCAAGCACGTCCCCTTCGAGACGACGTTCGCGGGGCTGTACGAGCGGTCGAAGGAACATCACGACGCACCGCCGTTCAACCTGCCGCCGCGCTGGGTGAAGCAGAAGGATAAACTGGACCTGAAAACGCCGCTGAACTTCGTCTGCACGGCCGACATCATCGGCGGCAATTCCGGCAGCCCGGTCGTCAACCGCGACGCGGAGCTGGTCGGCATCATCTTCGACGGCAACATCCAGTCGCTGGCGCTCGACTTCGCCTACAGCGACGCGGAGGCGCGGGCCGTCTCCGTCTGTTCGCCGGGCATCCTGGAGGCGCTGCGCAAGGTCTACGACGCCGACAAGCTGGCCGACGAGCTGACCGGGAAGCCGTGAGTCGCGAAACGAACCTCGCGCGAGGCGCAAAGCGGCAAAGAAGACAAGACGAAGTGTTCGGGACGTGCGCGATCAGGCACCCGGCCTTCCGTCTTTTTTCCCTTTCAGAGTAATTCTCCCAGCCGGGCGAGCGGCGGGTTTATCCCCGCCGTGGGGCGAAGACCGCCGGGTTTATCCCATTGGTATCTACACAAAGGCAGCGCGTCTGCTCCGTCTTTCGCCCCGGAGGGGCGACGGTGAATAGCCAGGGGTGAAACCCCTGGAGGCCAGGACGTGCCGCGCCCCGATTCAGCCCCGGAGGGGCGGCGGCGCCTCGCCTACCGCCGCCCCTCCGGGGCTGAATGCGTGGAGAGGCCGGTCCTCCCTCCAGGGGTTTCACCCCTGGCTATGCACCGCCGCCCCTCCGGGGCGGAAGCCGAAGCAGACGCGCCCACTTGTGTAGATACCAATGGGTTTCACCCCTGGCGATGCACCACCGCCCCTCCGGGGCTAACGACGGAGCAGACGCAGGCCGACTTGTGTCGATACCAATGGGTGAAACTCGGCGGCTCGCCCGGGTTGTAAGTGCGTCAGCGGAGCGACCGTCGTTGGTCTTCAGCGACGGTAGGGTAAGGATCCCCGGCACATCATTTGCCTAAATATTTCCACCTCTGATTGGACAGGCGTGCCGCCGGCGCGCGCCTGTCCACTGCCGTCAGCCGGCGTGATGAGGAGAAACGGCTCATGACGAGTAAGACGAACACTGGCAGCCGTACGACCGTGGTCGGCGTCTTCGAGGACCGGGCCATGGCTCAGGCGGCCGTGCGCGAGTTGCGCCAGGCTGGGTTCCGCGAGGACCAGATCGGCGTGGTGGCGCCCGGACACGATACCGCCGAGACGACCGAGAAGGAAAGCAAAGGCTCCCACGTCGCCGAAGGGGCCGGCATCGGCGTCGCGGCCGGGGCAGGGGTGGGCGCACTGTGGGCGCTGGGCATCGTGGCAGGCTTCTTGCCCGCCATCGGTCCCGCGGTCGCCGGCGGCATCTTCGCCTCGATCGTGGCCAGCGCGGCGGGAACCGCTGTCGTGGCCGGCATCGCCGGCACCCTGATCGGCCTGGGCATCCCGAAGGAAGAAGCCGCCTACTACGAAGAAGAGTTCAAGGCAGGCCGCACCCTGGTCACCGTCAAGGCCGAGAGCCGCTATCCGGAGGCCCGCGACATCCTGCGCCGCCACGGCGCCTACGACCACGAAAACCGCCGCGCCGACGTGGCTGCCGCTCCGGTCGCCTCAGGCAAGGCCCACACGGCCTCTCGCTCCGCTGGCGGGCAGACGATGAAGGTGCATGAGGAACGACTGCACGCCGAGAAGAAGCCCGTCAACACGGGCGAGGTGCGCGTCCGCAAGGAAGTCGTCACGGAGAATCAGTCGATCAACGTCCCGACGACGCGCGAAGAAGTCGTCATCGAGCGCCGGCCCGCTTCGGGAAAGGCCTCTGCCTCGGACATCCGTCCCGGCGAAGAGGTCCGCATCCCCGTCAAGGAGGAGCGGGTTAACGTCGAGAAGGAAACCGTCGTCACCGAGGAGGTCAACGTCGGCAAGCGCCAGGTGACCGAGAATAAGCAGGTGGGCGGGACGGTGCGCAAAGAGAAGGTCCATGTTGAGAAAAAGGGCGACGTGAACATGAAGAATCGGAAAAAGTGATCGGCGCCTCTACGGCCAGCACGCCCCGCGGATCCCTTCCGCGGGGCGTCGTCGTTTGTGGAGCGCACGCTTGACGTCCGCACGTCGCGCGCTTATGTCTGACCTCATCGCCCCTACCGCCAACGCACCGGATGAGGCCCCGCCATGTCCTCTCCCGCCAACCCCACGATCACCAGCGTCCTCAAGGAAACGCGCACCTTCCCGCCGCCGCCGGACTTCTCCTCCCAGGCCCGCGTCAAGAGCATGACGGAGTACGAAACGCTCTGGAAGCGCTCCAAGGACGATCCCGAGGGTTTTTGGGCGGAACAGGCCGAATCGCTCGCCTGGATGAAGCGCTGGGACAAGGTCCTCGTCTGGAACGAGCCGCACGCCCAGTGGTTCGTCGGCGGCAAGCTCAACGTCAGCGCCAACTGCCTCGATCGCCATCTCGCCGGGCCGCGCCGCAACAAGGCCGCCCTCGTCTGGGAAGGCGAACCGGGCGACGGCCGCGTCCTGACGTACCAGATGCTCCATCGCGAGGTCTGTAAGTTCGCCAACGTCCTGAAAGACCAGGGCATCCAGGCCGGCGACCGCGTCACGATTTACATGCCGATGGTCCCGGAGGCGGCGATCGCCATGCTGGCCTGCGCCCGCATCGGCGCCGTCCACAGCGTCATCTTCGGCGGCTTCAGCGCCGACGCCGTCGCCGACCGCAACAACGACGCCCAGGCGAAACTGGTCGTCACCGCCGACGGCGGTTGGCGCCGCGGCAAGGTCGTGCCGCTCAAGCAGAACGTCGATGAGGCCTTGAAGAAATCGCCCACCGTGCAAAAGTGCATCGTCTTCAACCGCTGCGACCAGCAAATCGACATGAAGCCGGGCCGCGACCTGTGGTGGCACGAACTCATGGCCGACGCCTCCGCCGACTGTCCGCCGGCACGCCCTCGACAGCGAGCATCCGCTCTACATCCTCTACACCAGCGGCTCGACCGGCAAACCCAAGGGCGTGCTGCACACCTCGGCCGGCTACCTCCTCGGCGTGGCCAAGACGCATGAATGGGTATTCGACCTCCGTGAAGAAGACATTTACTGGTGCACGGCCGACGTGGGCTGGGTGACGGGGCACAGCTACACCGTCTACGGCCCCCTGTGCAACGGGGCCACGGTGATGATGTACGAAGGGGCGCCGAACCACCCGCGCGAGGACCGCTTCTGGGAGATCATCGAGAAGTACCGCGTCAGCATCCTCTACACGGCGCCGACCGCCATCCGCGCCTTCATCAAGTGGGGCGACCATTGGCCGGCCCAACACGACCTGTCGAGTCTGCGACTTCTCGGCTCCGTCGGCGAGCCGATCAACCCGGAGGCTTGGATCTGGTATCACGAGAAAATCGGACGTAAGCGATGTCCGATTGTGGATACGTGGTGGCAGACCGAAACGGGCATGATTATGATTTCGCCGCTGCCGGGGGCGACGCCGACCAAGCCGGGGTCGGCGACGCGGCCGCTGCCCGGCGTCGTGGCGGAGGTGGTGGACCGCCAGGGCCGGCCGGTCGGCGCCAACCAGGGTGGATTGCTGGTAATCAAGCAGCCGTGGCCGGCCATGCTGCGCACCATCTACGGCGCCGACGACCGTTACCGCCAGCAGTACTGGAGCCAGGTCCCGCACGTCTATTTCACGGCCGACGGCGCCCGCCGCGACGAGGACGGCTACTTCTGGATCATGGGTCGGGTGGACGACGTGCTGAACGTGGCCGGTCATCGGTTGAGCACGATGGAAGTGGAGAGCGCGTTGGTGCATCATCCGAAGGTGGCGGAGGCGGCGGTGGTCGGCCAGCCGGACGAGATCAAGGGCGAGGGCATCTGCTGCTTCGTGACGCTCAAGCAGGGCATGGCGCCGACGGAGGAGCTGAAGAAGGAGCTGCGCGAGCACGTGGCCAAGGAGATCGGCGCCCTGGCCCGGCCGGACGCCATCCGCTTCACCGAGTCGCTGCCCAAGACGCGCTCCGGCAAGATCATGCGGCGGCTGCTGCGCGACATCGCCGCCGGCAAGCAGACGACCGGCGACACGACGACGCTGGAAGACTACACCGTCCTGGCGAAGCTGCGCGAAGCGGAAGAGGGGTGAACGGCGTCACTCATTCAGGGTCCGGCAGGTCGTTCCGCTCCGTAGCACCGGCGTCTCGCCGGGGCGCGGTGCGCATCGGCGGGACGCCCACAAACGGGCTTTCCCAACAGGATCAGACGCCCTCATTTGGGACCCCCAGCGGCGGGGAATTGGACCTCGACCTCGATCGGAGCCGGCTTCTCCTGATCCTTGTGCGCTTCCACGACGATGCCTTTGCAAATGACTTCCGGCGCAGCTCATTGTTCTGCTTCCAAATTATATCGTAGGCACCCGGCCGGACGAGCAGCGGCTGGTCCCATTTGCCCTTGACCCATTGGATCGGCTGCTTGGAGCTGTCACCGGTCGGCACTACCCCCCACCAGCCGTAATCCGCGTCCAGCTTCGGCGCGCAGGGGGAACCTTGAGCCGGATTCCGCAGTCGGCCGCGACGGTGGTCCGTGCGCCGGACTTGACTTGCACTCCGTCGTGCAGAAGCAGCGCATGGTCTTTGTGGTCGTAATCCTGGACCCAGTACACGTCGTATTTGCCGGGAGGCAGGAGCAAGGCGTCGGCCGACTTCGACCAATGGATTCGCTGGCTCGGCTGCTCGCCCGCCGCCGTTACGCCCCACCAGCCGTTATCCTTGTCGCGAGCGGGAACCCAGCTGGCCGTCTGCAACTGAACGCCCGAATCGGCCGTGACGATGGTCCGTGCGCCGGACTTGACTTGCACCCCGTCGTGCAGAAGCAGCGCATGGTCTTTGTGGTCATAGTCCTGCACCCAGTACACGTCGTATTTGCCGGGAGGCAGGAGCAGGGCGTCGGCCGACTTCGACCAATGGATTCGCTGGCTCGGCTGCTCGCCCGCCGCCGTCACGCCCCACCAGCCGTTATCCTTGTCGCGAGCGGGAACCCAGCTGGCCGTCTGCAACTGAACGCCCGAATCGGCCGGCAGGGCGACCGGCGTGTTTGCCTTCAATTCCACCCTCTCGGCCAGCAGCAGCGGCTCGTCCCGGTGGTCGTAGTCCTGTACCCAATAGAAGTCGTATGTTCCGGGCGGGACGGAAAGCTTCTCGGCCTTGGGGGATCGAATCAGCGTGTATGCGGGCGCGTCACCGGATTGCACCAGGCCCCACCAGCCATAATCCTTGTCAGGTAGAGCTGCCCAGGAGGCCAATTGGATGCCGACCTCCGTCTGCCCGACGAGGACCGGCGCCACCTCGCCTTCCTTGACTTCGACCGCCCGGGCCAGGAGCAGCGGCCTATTGCGGTGCTCCGCGCTCTGGATGAAATAGATGTCGTATTTTCCCGGCACGAGCCACAGGGGGTCGGTTGATCCGCCGTCGCGCTGCGCTACGGGCGTGGTGAAGCCCGCATCGCTCGGCAGGACGAACCAGGACAAGGGCTTGGCGGCGCCTTTGGCCAGTTGAAGGCCCAGGCCCGTCCGCAGGACCACGGCCGAGGGCTTGCCCTCTTCCACCAGGACGCCGCGGGCCACGCATACCGTCGAGGGGATGGGGTGCGTCGCATCTTCCACGATCTGGGCCGCGCTCTGGGCCAGGTAGACGTCATACTTGCCGGGCGCCAGCGGGTCCGAGACCGGCGAACGGATCAGCGTGTCCGCCGTAAGCCGAGGCGCCTCGCCGGCCGGGACCGCCCACCACGTCGGCGGCTCCCGGCCCGCTTCCACGGGCGCCGCGGGTTTCCCCACTTCCGTGACAGGATGCTGAAGCACGCCAACGCCCTTGGGGCCTTGGAACGAAAGCTCGATGTGCGTCTGCATCACCTGGCGGTACAGGTCGCGCCCGCCATACTCCATGGACTCCAGGGCAAGGATATCGGGCGGTTGCGGCCAGGCAGCCTTGGGGTCACTTCTTGGCGAGAGCCTTCCGCATCGACTCATCTGCCGCCAGCCGGAGCTTGCGCTTGGCCTGTGCTTCCTCGATCTCCTTGGGAGTGAAGGCCAGCAGCCGCTTGCGAAAGGCTTCGATTTCATCGTCTGGAATCCCCGCTTGGGTCATGGCCTTGCGAGACTCGGGACTGAACCCATCGGATTCCAGCCGCTTCTGCGCTTCCGCCAAGGCGTCCTGGAACGTAACGCCTTTCTTGGCGGCGGCGTCTTCGGCCTCCTTCCGGGCATTTTCGAGGAGCTTCTCGAACTCATACCACTGGAGGGTCGCCGTTTGGCTCTGTTCTTGCGCCGCAAGCGCGAAATTGACCATGGCCGTCGCCTGGAGACGCATGTTCCCGGCGTCTCTGGCTTGCTTGGCGCCCTGGTATCGCTCAAAGCTCGTCGTGTAGGCCTGGATGTATTGGCTCGACAGGCGCTGCGCTTTCAGAGCGGCGGAACTCAACTTTCCCGCCTCCGTCTTGTCGCCGGCCGCCGCCGCTTCGGCGATCGGCTTCACCTCCACAACCTTGCCGTAATCAGAAGAGGGGGGGTCTTTTTCCAACTGCTTCAACCGCGCCGCTTGTTCCTTGTCGTCGGCCGCCCTTTCCTCGTGGGCTGCGGCCGTCATGCCGACAAGCGGAAACTCCTTGGTCAAGTTCCCCAAAATCCCCTCATCGGTTTTGGCTTCCTGCTCCTGCTCAAGAGCGTCCGCATCCAATTGCGCGATCTGGTCCTCGATCATTTCCTTCCACAAATCCGTTTTGAGATCCTTGTTCGGCGGCAAGTCCGGCTTGTCTGGGTCCAGTGAACCAATGTCAGGACACTCGAGCTTGAGATTGGCCCACTCGTGCCGGATGCGGCTCAGATTCTGCGCGACGATCTTTTGCGCCTCGGGAGTCCCCATTGCACTGTCATAATAAGAACCTTTTATGCCTGGATAGAAGAACTGTGGATCTTGAAGAGCTTCATATTGATCTTTGAGGGCCTTGCACGCGCTGTGCAGTTGAGCGGCGCCGAGGGCCCCGCGGGACCATGAATATGCCGGTCCCACCCCGCGGGACGAGCGGTCGTGAGCGAAGGCAGGAGGGCGGTTGCGAACAGGGCGCAGGCTGCGAAGGCCAGCGCTGCTCCCAGCGTCCGCCCGTGCTGCGCGAAACGGCTGGCGGAGCGGATGAGCGTGGTTCTGGCTGTTGTGTTCACGATCGGCTCCCTGGTGAAATGAACCTTCGGCGTCCGCCCATCCAACCCGTCAACGAGTTCAGACAGCGGCCGCCTCCGAGTGGCGCACACACTGGACGCGAAATGGCAATGCGACTCCGGTCGGCGTCTCCGTGCATCCGAGGACGACGGAGATCCTACTCGGCACGCATGGCACCCGCCAGATCCGATGAAGGGTTCAGGGGAGGTGGAAGGCATCAGGCGCAGAAAGGCGGAGGAATTGTAGCCGGTGTGCGGGAGAAAAGCTACCCCAAAAACGCCAGAATATTCAAATCGCATCCTTCGCCGCTACAATGTCCTCATCGGCCGGCGAAGCCCCGGCCGCGGTGCGAAAGGAAGGGATATGGCGGCATTCCCCACGATATCGAGTTTGAAGACCGCGGAAGACTTCATTCGCCGCCTGGCGGCGCTCGGCGTCACGATGCCGTTCGACGCCGACCTGCGCCGGACGGCCCGCTGTCCCGGCCGATCGACGTGGGCGGTCGCACGGTCGGCAACCGCTTCTGCATCCTGCCGATGGAGGGCTGGGACGCCGAGAGCGACGGCCGGCCCAGCGAGCGGACGTTCCGGCGCTGGCGGAGGTTTCGCGCGAGCGGCGCCAAGCTGATCTGGGGCGGCGAGGCCGTGGCCGTGCGCCCCGACGGCCGGGCCACGCCGAACGAGTTGCTCATTGAGGAAGCGACGCTGTCCGGCCTGGCCGCCCTCCGCGACGCCCTGGTCGAAGAGCATCGTCGCAGCCACGGCCGCACCGACGATCTGCTGGTCGGCCTGCAACTGACGCACTCCGGCCGCTTCGCGGGACCGCACGAGCGCGGCCTGTATGACCCCGTCCTTCTGTATCGCCACCCCCTCCTCGACCGCAAATTTCACGTCCCCGACGACCACCCGGTGCTGACCGACGACGAGATTGCCTGGATCGTGGACGCTTTCGTCCAGGCGGCGCGACGGGCGCAGAGGGCCGGCTTCGACTTCATCGACGTCAAGCATTGCCACGGCTACCTCGGCCACGAGTTCCTCAGCGCCGTGGACCGGCCCGGCCGTTACGGCGGCGATTTCGAGAACCGGACGCGCTTTCTCCGCGAAGTGACCGCCGGCGTCCGCGCGGAGGCGCCGGGCCTGGCCGTCGGCGTCCGCCTCAGCGCCGTCGATTGGGTCCCTTTCCGCAAGGGGCCGGACGGCCGCGGCGAACCGGAGCCGTTTGCGGGCGCCTATCGCCACGCCTTCGGCGGCGACGGCAGCGGCGTCGGGGCCGACCTGACGGAGCCGCTTCACTTCCTGGACCTGTTGGCTACTTTGGACATCCGCATGATGTGCATGTCGGTCGGCAGTCCGTACTACAACCCGCACATCCAGCGGCCGGCCCTGTTCCCGCCGTCGGACGGCTATCTGCCGCCGGAAGATCCGCTGACCGGCGTCGCCCGGCAGATCGCCGTCGCCGCGGAACTGAAGCGACACGCGCCGACGCTGGCCGTGGTCGGCTCGGGATATTCCTACTTGCAGGAGTGGCTTCCGAACGTGGGCCAGGCGGTGGTGCGGACGGGCGGCGCCGACTTCATCGGATTGGGACGGATGGCGCTGAGCTACCCGGAGATGCCGGCCGACGTACTGGCTGGCCGGCCGCTGCGCCGCAAGCAGATCTGCCGCACCTTCAGCGACTGCACTACGGCGCCGCGCAACGGCCTCGTCTCCGGCTGTTACCCCCTTGATCCCTACTATAAGAGCAGCGAGGACGCGATTCGCCTGGCGGCCGTCAAGCGCGTAGAGCGCCGTGTGGAAGGCTTGGGAGCGCCCATGTATACTGGCGGTCCGACGGGGCGGAGATTCGTGAAATCGAGGTGGCGTAAACGTGCCCAAACTCCCCGCGCATGAGGACGGAGACGACATGAGCGACCGGCATTCAGAAGCTCCGCTGCTCGGCCGACGATGCGCCACAGCTGGATGAGGAGCACGGTGACGACGACGGCCAGGGTGATGTAGAGCGCGTTCATGCGGCCAGCTTGCCATTTGCGGCGCCGCCGAAACAAGCGTGGTAGCGTGCCGCCGTCGTCGCCCGTGTTCGACGGCAGGGTGGCTTTCAACCACCTCGCTGCACCGAGCGTCCCTCGCTACGTCAACGGCGTTGAGAAATGACGCCTGACCGCCCGCAGAAGCGTCGCACGAGACCTACTCACCCTGCCGCCGTACCCGTCACCCGCAAGCCGTCTTCCGCATCCTGCTCGAACAGCACCAGATCCGTCAACTCGTCCGGCAGCCCCAGCAATTCGCGCGGCCGGGTGCCGGCCATGTCCACGGCGTCGCGCAGGCTCACGCCGGCGTGGCGCACCGCCCAGCCGACGCAGGCGTCCGTGAACACGCCCGACCCCGCCAGGTAGCTCGTGCCGGGAACAACTACCTTGCCGCTCGGCAATACCTCGAATTCCTCGCCCCACTCCGCATAACGTCCCGCCGGCAGGCCGGCCAGGCTGCTGGCGTCGCACGTCAGCACCGCCCGCGCCGGCGTCTTGACGCGGAGGATGCACCGCGCCACGGCCGGCGTCAGGTGCCAGCCGTCGCAGATCACGCTGGCCCACAACCCGTCCTCGGCTAGCTGCTCCCAGATGGGGTTGTCGTGCCGCGGCAGCAGGGCGTGACAGCCGTTGCCGAGGTGCGTGGACAGACGGGCGCCGGCCTTCACGGCGTCGCGGAGGCGCTGACCCGATGCGGCCGTGTGACCCAGCGCGACGATCACTCCGGATGCGGTCAACTTCTCGATGAACGTCAACGCCCCGTCGTGTTCGGGGGCCAGCGTCGCCAGGCGGATGCGGCCGCCGGAAGCGTCCTGGAAGCGGCGGAACTCGTCCCAGTCCGGCGGCCGGACGTGGCGTCGCGGATGGGCGCCGCGCGGGCCGTCCTCGGGGCTGATGTACGGCCCCTCCAGGTGCAGCGCGGGAACGGCGCGGGCGACGCCGGCGTCCGTCTCGCACGCGCGCCGCAGGACGGCGAAGCCGTGCAGCAGCGCCTCGGTGGACTGCGTCACCAGCGTCGGACAGAGGCCGGCGACGCCATGACGGCGGCAGACCTCGACGACATGGCGGATGTCATCGACCGTCAATTGGGGTGAATTGAAGCTGCGGCCGTTGCAGCCGTTGATCTGCAAATCGAACAGGGCGGGGGCGGCCCAGCCGGCTGCACGATCCGGCGCTGCGGCGGGGTCGGGTGGGCCGACGTTCCAGCGGCCGTCGTCGTTGACGAAATCCCGGAGTTCGCCGGTGGCGTACCAGCGGGCGCGGATGCGCATCGAGCCGTCTCCTACCCCCTGCCTAGCACGGCGATCAGGCAGCCGAGGAACGTCACCAGGGCGCCGGCGCCGACGCCGATGCCGAACGTGACGAAATCGCGCCGGCTGAAGGGCGGCCCCACCATCGGCGCCGGCTTCGGCGGCGGAGGCAACGGCACCAGCTCCACGTTAATCGGCGGGGCCGGCGCGGCGCCGGTCGGCGGAAGGGGCGCCAGGCTGTGCTTGGAGCGATGCTTCTTCTTGTTGCGCCGCTTAGCGGATGGGTGCTTGTGCTTGTCGGCCTCGCCCGGCGGCCGGGGCGGCTTGGGCGTTGCGGCCGGTGCAGCGCCGGCGGGCGGCGGAGGTGAGGCCGCCGGGCCGGCGACGCCGGGCGGCAGGGGGGCCGGGTAAAGCGTCGGCGCCTCGGCCAGGGCGGCCGGCAAGGCCGGCGCCTTCGCGCCCTCCACTTCCAGCCAGGTGAGGTACGTCCGCATCTGCGGGTCGGATTCCGGCGCGTGCAGCGATTCGGCGGTGGCGGTCAGGTACATCTGCAGCGCCTGGGCGGCGCGCTCCGGCGTCGGATAACGGCCGGCCGGGTCCTTGGCCAGCATCCAGTTGACGATCGGCTGCAAGCCGTCCGGGATGGCCGGGTTGAACTCCTTCAGCGGCCTGGGCGGCTCCGTCGCGTGACGGATCATCTGGCTGATGATGTTCGTGTCGGGGAACGGCGGCTGGCCGGTCAGGGCGTGATAGAGCACGCAGCCCATGCTGTAAATGTCGCTGCGGATGTCGGCGGTGCGCGGGTCGCGGGCCTGTTCCGGCGCCATATAGTCCGGCGTGCCGAGCAAGACGCCCTCGCCGGTCAGCCCCTCGTCCCGTTCGCCGGCCTCCTCGAACATCACGCGACCTAGGCCGATGTCCAGCAGCTTGACCGTGGCGCACAGGACGAGTCGGCCGCGCTGCCGACCAGCATCAGATTGGCCGGCTTCAGGTCGCGGTGGACCAGCCCCTGCGTGTGGATGTGCTGCAGCCCTTGCAGCGCCTGGAAGACCAGCCGCACCGCCTCGGTCGGCGGCAGCTTCTTGCGCCGCAGCAGCACGTCTTCCAGCGTTTCGCCCTCCAGATACTCCATGACTAGATAATGCAGGCCGCCGGCCTGGCCGACCTGGAAGGCGCGGACGACGTTGGGGTGCTTGAGGCGCATGGCCAGCTTGGCCTCGCGCTGGAAGCGGCCGAGAAAGTTCGGCTCGCCGGCCCGCGACGGCGGCAGCACCTTGACGGCGAAGATTTGGCCGAGCCGGTGCTGGGCCTTGTAGACGCCCGCCATGCGGCCCTTGCCCAGCCGGTCGAGGATCTTGTAGTCGTTGAGGAAGAAGCCGTCGGCGTGGCCGCGCACCAGCAGCGACGCCTGGTACTCGGTCACGTAGCGGTTGGCCGTGAGCCACGAAGCGAAGCGCGTCAGGTTGCCGGCCGCATCCTTGGCCTCGGACTGCCAGCGCGTGTACATCGTCTTGGCTTCCTCGACGGAAAGCAGCTTGCTGCGCAACAGCAGGCCGTAAACGTTCTGGACCGTGAGTTCCATGGACCCCTCGGCTGGGCGCGCTCGCCCCCGATTGTCGTCGGCCGCGCCGCTTCGTTCAAGCGCCATCCCGGCCGCGTCGCCGGGCGGCGGAAAGGCTCCGGCCGCGCAATCCGTATAATAGAGGATCATGAACCGGGACGCCGCGCGAACTCTTCAGGCGCCGGTGCCGTCAGGCGAAGACAAAGAATCAACAGAGCTACCGCGATGTCTCCCGAATCGCCGATACCGAAGCAACCAGCCCCAGAAGACGACGACGTGCCCACCTTCGCCGTCATGAGGATTGCGGAAGGGGGCGGCGCGTTCGATTTCTGGCTGGGAGACGGCGAAGACATCTATACCGTGGAGGATGGGGATCCGCTGAACCTCAAATAACGGACACACGCGAATGATTAAAGCGGCCATCCTCGGCGGTTCCGGTTATACGGCGCTGGAACTCATCAAGATCCTGCTGCGCCACCCGCAGGTCGCCATCGCGGCCGTCACGTCGCGCCAGGACGAGGCGCCGCACATCGCCGACCTGCACCCCAGCCTGGCGCGCCGCTTCGACCTGCGCTGCGAACCGTTCAACGCCGACCGCCTGCTGGCCCGTGGCGTCCAGTGCATCTTCAGCTGCCTGCCGCACGGCGCCAGCATGGCCGTGCTGCCGTCGCTTCTGCAACACGGCCTCCGCGTCGTCGATCTCAGCGCCGACTACCGGCTCCGCGACCCCAACGTCTACGCCCAGTGGTACGGGACCAGCCATGAAGACGTGGCCCACCTCACGCAGGCGGTTTACGGCCTGCCGGAGCTGTACGCCGAGGAGATCGTCACGGCCCAGCTGATCGCCAACCCCGGCTGCTATCCGCAGACCGGCATCCTCGGCCTGGCCCCGCTGGCGGCCGGCGGCTACCTGGAGCCGCGCGGCGTCGTCATCGACAGCAAGAGCGGCGTCTCCGGCGCCGGCCGGACGCCGAAGCTCGCCTTTCACTTCCCCGAGTGCAACGAGAGCGTCGCCGCCTATGCGCTCGGCAGCCACCGCCACACGCCGGAGATGGAACAGGTCCTGACCGACGTGGCCGGCCAGCCGATCGAGGTGCTGTTCACGCCACACCTGATCCCGATGGACCGTGGCATCTTCTCCACCATCTACGTCACGCCGCGCCGCCTGTCGTCGCAAACCGAGTTGCTGGATCTCTATAGCGACTATTACGCCCGCGCCCCGTTCGTTCGGGTGAGTGAACGGCTGCCGGCGACGAAGGATTGCTGGGGGACCAACTTTCTCGACGTGACGGTGCGCGTGGTGCGCGAGCGGATCGTGGTGCTGGCGTGCCTGGACAACCTGGTCCGCGGGGCGAGCGGCGTGGCGGTGCAGAACTTCAACCTGATGTACGGCTTCGACGAGCGGACGGGGCTGATGTGAGAGGGGTGAGGAGGCTTCCATGATCCAGCGAGCCGTTGAAGACCTGCCGGCCCTGTACGAAGGGGACGAAACCGCGTGGCTGGACGCCATGTCGGAACTGATCCGCCAGGGCCGGCTCGACCAGCTTGATTACGCCCATTTAATGGAGTATTTGGAAGACATGGCGCGAAGGGATCGACGCGAGGTGGAGAGCCGGATGACGGTCCTGATTGCGCACCTGCTGAAATGGACCCACCAGCCGAGAAAACGGTCACGGAGTTGGCACGGCACGATCCTCGCCCAGCAGCAAGAGCTGGCGGACGATGTACAGGGCGGTGTGTTGCGGAATCATGCGGAGGCGGTGCTGCTCAAGGTGTATGGCAAGGCCGTCGCACGCGCCGCCGCCGAAACTGGCCTGTCGGCCAAGACATTTCCCGCCGCGTGCCCATACACTCTGGACCAGCTGCTCTCACCGGACGTGCTTTGAGCATCCGGCGCCGCACGGCCGCGCCGGCGGTGAGCGATCCGCCGGCGCGTGGGTGGTCGCACCTTAATTCGTTCCCAGGCTGTAGCGGTTAAAGACAGCGCTACGGTTGACGACCTTGATGACGAACTTGCCAGTCCACTTCGGCGTCCACCGCGCCACGGAGACGGGACCACCGCTCACGTCGGAGGCGACTACGTAGCCGTCCTCATCATAGACATAGAGATCCAGGCGCGTATTGCTGTCACCATTGAGCGTCACGATGGCCGACTCATCCGCCTCGAAGACGACGACGTATCTGTCGGCGCCGAAGGCCTCCACCCGGCCGCCCGTCAATGCCGGCCCCGTAAGCTTCTCGGCCATCGGCGTCAGGGCCGCGCCCTCGCCTGGCGCGATCGTCGCCATCGCTCGCGCCACCCGATTGATCTGTGTCATTTCTGACTCTCCTGTTTTGAGTTGCTTTGCCTCGGGGTTGCGAGGAACCCGGCGCTCCTCTCGCCCTCACTCAACCAAGCGAGAGACGCGGCCGAATCGGTTCACGGAATTGCCAAAAAAAACTATGCCCGGTCGCACGTGCGGGTTATCATCTTCAGTGCAGCGGCCGCCCCGGATCGGGAAAAATGATCGGAATGGCAGGGCGGCGCCGCCTCCAGGAGGCTGCCCATGTCGGACGATCAGCTGCTGGACGAACTGCTGGCGCGGTGGGAGGACGATTTCGACCGCGGGCACGACTTGTCGCCGGAGGAGCTGTGCCGCGACACGCCGCACCTGGTCGAACGGGTCGCTCAGGAAATCGCCAAACTCAAGCGCCTGCGACCCGCCTCCGCTAACGAGCCGCCAATCCCAATTCCTACCCAACCAATGGGGCCGCCTCCACCTCCCATGAAGGCGTTCGCGGGCCTGCGCTTCGAGCCACGCCGGTACCTCGGCAGTGACGGCCAGGGCGACCTGTTTGTAGCCCTCGATCAGGAAGTGGGGCGCGAGGTGGCGCTGAAGCGCATGCAGGCATGGCATGCCGACGAGCCAGATATCCAAACCCGCTTCGAGCGCGAGGCGGAGATCACCGGACGGCTGGAGCACCCCGGCGTCGTGCCGTTGTACGGCCGCGGCCGCGACGCCGACGGCCGGCCGTTCTATGCCATGCGCTTTATCCGCGGACGGAATTTACGCATCGCGATCGAAGAGTATCATAAGGCGGAAAATACGAAAAAGGACCCGAGCGAGCGGGCTGTGGCGTTTCGGGGCCTGCTGCAGAGTTTCGTGGTGGTCTGCCAGACCGTGGCCTACGCCCACTCGCGCGGTGTGATTCACCGCGACCTGAAGCCGGCCAACCTCATGCTCGGCCCCTACGGCGAGACACTGGTGATCGATTGGGGCATGGCGAAGTACGTCGGCCGGGACGAACCGCACCGCGACCCGGCGGAGGAGTCGCTGCGCACGAAGGCCGTAGGCGATGCAAACGCCACCCCGTCGGGGGCGGCGCTGGGAACGCCGGCGTTCATCAGTCCGGAGCAGGCTCTCGGTCGCAAGGACGTCGGCCCGGCCAGCGACGTGTTCAGCCTGGGGGCGACGCTGTACCAGCTGCTGACGGGCCGGCCGCCGTATCAGGGCTGGCAGGCGCTGGTGGACGCGGCGGCGGGGAAGTTTCCGCGGCCGCGCCAGGTCCGCCGCGATGTCCCGCCGGCGCTTGAGGCGGTTTGTCTGAAGGCGATGGCGCACCGTCCAGAGGACCGCTACGCCACGGCCCAGGAGTTGGCGCGCGACGTGGACCGTTGGCTGGCGGACGAGCCGACGACGGCGTACCGCGAGCCGTGGCGGGTACAGACATGGCGCTGGGTGAAGCGCCACCGCACGCCGGTGGCGGCGACGGCGGCGGCGCTGCTGGCGGCGGCGCTGTTGGTCGGTGGCGGCTTGTGGTGGAAGGTGGATCAGGACGCCCGCGCTGCACAAAGAGTACAGGACGCCCTTGCGGAGTTTTCCCGGCTGGGAGGACAAGGCCAATGGCAGGAGGCGCACATCCCGTTGGACCGCGCCGTCCAGCTGGAAAGTAGTGTTCCCGCGTCCCTCCAGCAGCGGGTCCGGCAAGCCAAGACCGACCTGGACCTAATGGACTGGTTAGAAGGCCTGAGCATTCGGGTGTGGGAATCCGAACTCGACTCTACCAAGCTTGGACGCGCGGACCCGGCGGAGGTGGATCGAGAGTTGGCGGCGGCGTTTCAGGATTACGGGGTCGAGCTAGACGCGAGCGACCCGAAGGAGCCTGCCGCCCGCATTCGTGACTCCGCGATCCGCGAACCCCTGGTGGAAGCGCTGGACCACTGGCTCTATTTGAAGGCGCTACACAAGATTGACGGAGGGAAGAGCCTGATCGCCGTATTGCAGCTGGCAGACGCCAACGCCTTGCGGCGGCAATGCCGGACTCTGACGGTACAGGGGGATCGTGCGGCTCTGGAGAAATTAGCTGGGGATAAAGAGCTGCTTGCCCAAGCGCCTGCCCTGCACTGGCGACTCTTGCCCTCGCCCTTGTTCGAGCGGGCGGGAAGGAGGCTGGCATAAAATTGCTCCGCCTGGCGCAGGTTAAAAATGCCGGCGACTTCGCCATAAATTTGCAACTTTCTGTCGTTTTAGACTGGGCTGCGAATGGGTCGCCCAGCGATGAGTCGATAGCATTCTTCAGGGCCGCGTTGGCCATCCGACCGCGCAATCCTGAATTGCACGCCATTCTCGGCGAAATGCTGGGCCTTCAGGGCAAGCTGGCTGAAGCGGAGACCGAATGCCGCTACGCCGTCGAACTCAAGCCGGACGACGAGACGTTCCACTACAGCCTCGGTTCCGTGCTGTCCAATACTCAGAGCAGGTGGGCTGAGTCGGAGGCCGAACTCCGCCGTGCGCTCGAACTCAAGCCGGACTACGCCGAGGCCCACAATAACCTCGGCTTCGTGTTGGACGTTCCTGGGAAGCGGACGGAGGCGGAGGCCGAAATCCGCCGCGCGGTCGATCTCAAGCCGGACTACGCCGAGGCCAACTACAACCTCGGTATCATTCTGCTGGGTAAGGGCAGGCTGGCCGATGCGGAGGCGGAATTCCGTCACGCAATTAAACCGAAGGACGACTATCCCAAGGCTCACGTTGCCCTCGGCCTAGTCCTGGGAGATCAAGGCAAATTTGACGACGGACTTGACTCCCTGCAGCACGCTCTCAAACTACTGCCCCCCACCGATTCGCTACGCTCTGTAGCTGAGGCAGGCATCTCTCAATGCAAGCGCGCAAAACCTTAGTAAGAAGCTGCCCGCCGTCCTCAAGGGCGAAGTGCAGGTGGGGGCCGCTGAGCGGATCGAATTTGCGCGGCTCTGTCAGTACAAACAGCGTAACGCCGCCGCCGTCTGTCTCTACATGGAGGCGTTCACTCAACAACCCGGACTCGCCGACGATCTGGGAGCCAGAAATCGTCTCCACGCCTCCTGGGCCGCTGCCCTGGCAGGTGCCGGTCAGGGCGAGGACGCCTCCGGTCTGGACGACAATGAACGCGCCCGCCTCCGCAGCGAAGCCCTCGTGTGGCTGCGAGCGGATCTGACGGCGTGGGACAAGCGGCGTCAGGACGACCCCAAGGCCCGCCCTCTCATTCAAAAGACGCTCCAAGAATGGCAAGATTACGCCGACCTGGCCGGCGTGCGCGACACCGACGCACTGGCCAAGCTGCCCGAGGCAGAGCGTGTGGAGTGGAAGAAGCTGTGGGCCGACGTGGACGCACTCTTGATGAAAGTAGGCGACCCCAAATAGGCGTGTCGAAGTGCGGCGGGTCGCTCCCGGCGTCGTGCCCGTCCGGGCCCAAAGTGCAGGGGTGGAGGTAATGCCCATGAGAGGATGTCTGCGGATTGTGTTCCGGATTCTTGGCTCCCTCTCGATGGTTGGGACCATGTACTGCTTCACCTTTTGGAACGGGAACCTCGGTCTCCAGGAAGCCGCGGATCGACAGGGTGATCACGAACTGGCCGCCGGATTCGCAGACAATACAACCGAAGCTTTCCAGGCCGGATTGGTTTTCGGGGGACTAACCTTGGCGCTCTGGATCGCGTCTTTCCTTGTTCCACGCAGGTCTATCTCGCCTCAGCCCCGACTGGTTCGCTGTCCATCTTGTAACGCAACCGTCTCACAGCAAGAAGTCAGCGATGGCTGGTGTGAAGCGTGCGGGAAGCGGTTACCATTGTCGATTCGATGAGCGCAGAGGATGGGGTCACTGCGGGGAACACGGCGGTTGGACAGAGCATTCTTGTCGAATGGGGGCCATGCCTTCGTGCGTCCTCGCAGCCTGTCTGCGGCTTCCGATGCTGGGACGCGGCGAAGGCATGGCCCCCGACTTGGGACGGTCACCTCGTGCGCAGGTCGAGGTACGATCCGTACCACTCGAAGCCGTACAGTTTGCCCCGGTGGAAGCCCCAGCTGTCCGAGGCGTAGAAGTTCAGGCGATATTCGACCACCGTGCCATGGCCGTTGTCGAAGCGGATGTACGGGGTTGGGGCGTTGCCATCGTCATCGAGCGGATACGCGTGGTTGGCGTATTCGCCCGGGTACAGCGTGTGGTCCTCCCACTCCCCGTCCGAACCCCACCTGAACTGATACGGAATGGTGGAGGTGGTCCCGTTCTCGATGGTGATCATGGCGAACTCGCCTGCGCGGGCCGTTGCGGCCGAGGCCGTCAGGGCCGCGACGACCATGAGGGCCGCGGCCGGCAGGAAGCGGGACGTGTGGACGCGCGTACTCAACATGGATGCATCTCCTTCGGCTCGGAATGCCGGGACGTGCCCGGTGCGGACGGGGAGCCGGCCCGTTCGCGGGGTCCGAGGCCGACCTTCGACCTCGGATCGGGGCCGTAGCCCCGTGGATGCTTTTGCCGCGAAGGGATTCTGTCGGAGAACCCATAGTTCCCCGCTGCCCTTGCATCCAACCCAGCGAGGACGCGACGGAAACGGGTCACGTTTTTTCTGAATTCCAAGGAGAGGCGCGTCCATGTCCGATACGCAGGCCACGACCATCGTGCAAATCCAAAAAAGCCTCGACCGCTTGCGGGCGGCACGGGACGAACTCATCGCCGTCGCCGCCGACCGGCTGCGGCTACTGACGCGCCAGATGCTGCGCGACTACCCCGACGTGCATCGCTGGGAACAGACTGACGACGTGATGCAGAAGGCCGTGCTGCGGCTGTGCCGCGCGCTGGAAGCCGTACCCCTGGCGACGGTGCGCGACTTCTTCCGCGTGGCCGCGTTGCAGGTTCGACGCGAGCTACGGCGACCTAAAAAAGCACTATTACGGTCCCGAAGGATTAGGAGCACATCACCACTCCGGCTCGCTGCCTGAGGGAAAGGCGCGACCCGCCAACGAACGGGAATACCTGAAACTCTGGGAAAGATTTGAGCAGGCAGTTGAGAAACTGCCAGACGACGAACGCGATATTTTCCATCTGCGTTGGGGTCTCGAACTAAGCACGAGGGAGGCGGCGGAGACGCTGAAAATCTCTGAAAGCACCGTGAAGCGCCGCTTTCAGGACGCGCGCCGACGGCTGCACGACCTGCTCGGCGGAGAGTTGCCATTCTGAAACGTCGTTACAATGTACGAAGTTATACGTCCGTCGGCGCAACGAATGATCGGAAGACTCCGCCATGGAACAGATCATCGCCCGCTCGATCTTCAGCCCCGCCGCCGGCTTCATCGCCCGCGGCGGATTCGCCTGGACCTGTAATCCATACATTGGATGTAGCTTTGGTTGCAAATACTGTTACGCCATGTTCCTGCCGCAGAACCGCCGGCCGCGCGAGGAGTGGGGCCGCTGGTTCCAGGCCAAGGTCAACGCCCTGGAGCTGGCCCGCAAGCAGGCGCCGAAAGTCGCCGGCCAGGCGGTGTACATCTCCAGCGTGACCGACCCATACATGCCGGTGGAGCGCGGCCTGCGGCTGACGCGCGGCGTCCTGGAGGCACTGATTCCGCACCAGCCGCGTCTCTTGATCCAGACGCGCGGCCCGCTGGTGGTGCGCGACCTGGATATGTTGCGGCGGTTCCGCTCGGTGCGCGTGAACCTGTCGATCCCGACGGACAGCGAGGAAGTGCGGCAGGCGTTCGAGCCGAAGGCGCCGCCGCTGGAGCGGCGCTGGCAGGCAGCGGAGGCGGTGCGGGAGGCCGGCGTGGCGGTCGGGATTTGCGTGACGCCGATGCTGCCGTTGGCCGACCCGGAGGGGTTTGCGCGGCGGCTGATCGCATTCGAGCCGGACGTGCTGGTGACGCAGGATTTCCACGACAGCCGCGGCGGTTTCGGCGCCGACACCGGGCCGGCGGCGCGGCGGCTGCTCGCCGAACGGCGCTGGACGGCCGAGGATTACCGGCGCGTGGTGGAATCGCTGCGGACGCGGCGGCTCGTCTATGAGGGGGAGGCGGGGTTCTTTCCGCCGCCCGCCGCCGTCAGCGCGGTCTGTTGACCGCCCAGACCAGCGCCCCAGCCGCGGCCCCGACAGCATCCCTACCCCGATGGAAGCGATCCACAAAACAGGTCCGTCCAGTACGCCGAGCAGAGCGCGCTGGAAGGTAGGCAGAAGTAAGAAGGGGAAACCGATCGCGCCGAGCGCGGCGCCGATGACGCCAAAGACAATAGGGCCGGGCGTGTGTCGCAGTTCCGCTTTCAACTCTTCCGCAGATTTCCCCCGAAGGCCGAACCCGTCGCGGGAACCTCGCGCCAGGGCGTACCAGGCGAGGCCCAGTCCTCCCAGGGCGGCAAGGAGCAACAGGCTCATGCCGAGCAACAGCCCGTTCGTGGAGTCACCGAGAAGGCCCATGAGGAGGACGCCAAGGAATGCTAGTCCGAGTACGCCGGCGCAGGCCGCCATAATCCGCAGATCGACCCGGCCTAGTGGACGACGCCAGAAGTTATGAGGGATATATCCAGTGGAGTTTCCTTCGTGCGTCGGCGATGCGGAACGTCCAGTCGATCTTGGTCCGCGCCTCGTTCCTCGCCCGTTCCCAGGCCGCGATCGCGTCGGCCAACTCTTGGGCCGTGGCGATCCGTCGATCCAGGCACTGACGGCTCAGCACGCTGAACTCCCTCTCGGCCCTGTTCAGCCAACTGCCGTGCTTGGGCGTGTAATGGAACTCCAGCCGCCGCGCGATCCGCCGCGCCTCCTCCGGGGCGAACGCCTCGTACAACGCCCCCAACACGTGCGTGTTCCGGTTGTCCAACACCACCCGAATCGTCTCCGCCTTCGGAAAGTGGATGTCCACGAGGTGCTTCATCAACTGGGCGAAGTCCCGGTAGCCGCGCCGCTCCGTCCCCTCCAAGTGGCGTCAGCCCAACAGAGGACAGAGCAGCAGAAAGACGTTGCCCGTCCCGTGCCGCTTGTACTCGTAATCCTCCTTCGCCGGCCGCCCCGGCGCCGCCGGGATGGGTTCGGCTGCGTGGCCGTGCAGCTCCTTGCTCAGCTCGTCCATGCAGACCAGCGGCCGCGTCTCGTCCGGCGGCTCCGCGTACCGCTCCAGCACGTCCTCCATCCGGGCCACGAACTCGCCGCTCACCTTCGGGATGCACCACAGGGTAATCGCACTACCCAGCCTCTATGAAAGTCCCAGAATCCCTTCGAGAATGTTCTCGTCCCAGGCCGCTTGCAGGCGTTTCTTCTCGATGCCGCCGGTGAGCGTCCGGTCCCGACGAAGCAGACTCACCAACCAGCGCCGCAGCACGGCCCGGTTCGCCGCCGCGTGGTCCGTGCGGGCGCGGCTGCGGTCCTCCGCGAAAACCATGTCCAGCACCCCATGCAGGCCGTTCTCGACGCCCCAATGACTGCGGATGGCCTCCCCCAGCACCTTGGCGTCCGCCGGCAGGCTGCTGATGAAGTAACGCACCGCCGATCGCTCCTCCCCCTTCTCACGCCAGACGCGCGTCGCCCGGCAGATGCTCCGCCGGTCGGCCTGGGCCGACCGGTTCCGCAGTCCCTGGGGCGCCGGGACCGCCTCGTAATACCGCGACTCCTGGCGGCCGTGGCCCTCGTCGGCCGTGTCGTGACGACTCCGTCGCCGACCGCGTCGCCCCCCGTCATCCAGCGCCGCGAAGTGGTCGATGACGTCTTCCTCCAGGGGATCCTGATTGCCTTTGACCGTAAGCACGTAATCCGCCCCACGCTCCCGCACCTTGGCGGCGATCTCCTTCTGGCAGCCCATGGCGTCGATGGTCACGATGGCCCCGCGCAGCTCCAGCATCTCCAACAGTCGCGGGAGGGCCGTGATCGCGTTGGACTTCTCGTCCACCATCACCTGGCCGAGCACCAGCCGGTTGGCCGAGGCCCAGGCGCTGACCACGTGCAGCGGGTGCTTGCCCTGGGCCCGGTCCAGGCTGGCCCGCGCGGTCTGGCCGTCGATGCGGACGACCTGCCCGGCCGTGATTTCGTGGATGCTCGCGACCCAGCTCAGGAAGCAGCGGATGAAGGGCTCGGCGTCCAGGGCCGCGAACACGCGCCCGAAGGGGTCGTGGGAGGGGACGCCGTTGGGCAACTCCAGAAACTTCTCCAGCCAGGCGCGGTGCGTGCGGCCGAATTGCTCCAGGGCGACGAAGTCGTTGGCGCTGCTGATCAGGGCGCAGACGGCGATGAAGACGAGGTCACGCAGGGGATGAAGCCGGCAACGCTCGATGCGCGGGTCCTCCAAGCTGTCGAAGTGGTCGAAGAAGGACGCCGAGGGCTTGGCAGGGGCGGCCATAAATCTTCCTCCTGAAGCGGGCGACTTCCGGAGGAATCATTCGAGTGTTCCCTTGTCCGCGACAAGGGGCCGGCGAAGAATACTGCGGCTGGGTAGTGCGATTGCCCTGCCGTCCGGCTCCGTGCCGAACTGCCATAAACAATGTAGCAGGAACAAGGTTCGACGCCAGACCGCAGCGGCAGCTCGGCCAGGGTATCAGCAGGGGCGGAGAACGCCGGCATGATCGAATTCCCTGTTCAGAAGTCGGAAACCGTGAAGACACTGGTCGAGCTACAGGCGGAATGTGCGTCCCTGGCGATCAGGGTGGAGGCCGACGGGCGAGCAAGCAAGCAACCGTTCGTCACTGCCCTTCGCGATCACTTCTGGTATAAGGACCATCCGGGACGGCCGCTTCCGGCCCAGGTCACACCGATGCTGCTCAGCGATTGGACCGACTTGACCCACGACCAGGCTCAGGAGATAGAGCGAGATAACCACTCCTGGATAGTGCAAGCGAAGAGGGACGGAGTACGAGCCCTCCTGCACATCGAGGAAAGCCGGGTCCGGATCACCAGCCGCTGCGTCAGCGAGGTCACCTACCGGCTCAGCGAGCGCCAGGACAACCTGCCCCACCTGGCGACCGGTCTCTCGAAGCTGACCGGCGCCATCCTCGACGGAGAATTGGTCTGTCCGACCGCCACCCTCGACACCGGCAGCTGCACCACCGCCCATCCCCTCCAGGCGGTCGTCGCCATCCTGGCCACTGACCCCGAGAACGCCCGGCACGTCCAGGAACGGCATCAGGCACGCCTCATTTCACTCTTTCGATGTCCTCAAACTCCAAGGAGCGGACACGACCGTACTCCCCCTCTACAAACGGGAGAATCTCCTTCGGCGGGCCATCGAAGCGGCTGAAAATCCCCACCTGGAAATGGTCCCCAGCTTCGTCGTCGGTAAGGCCGACGTCCACCGCCGGCTCATCGAAGCGGGGAGGAGGGAACGGTCTGGAAACAGGCCGATCAGCCCTACGAACCGGGCCGACGGGTCAAGCACTGGCTCAAACGCAAGACCAGCGTCACGGTGGAAGCGTTCGTGACCGGCTGAAACCCGGTAGTCCGGAGAAAGGCCACGCCCACCTGGTCGGAGCCCTGGAATTCAGCGTCCGTAAGCCGGACGGCGCCACTGAACCCATCGCCTGGGTCTGCGGCCTGTCCGACGAGGAACGGCAGGGCATGACCCAGGCCGGCCCCGAAGGCCAGGTTCTACTTAACCCCAGATTCCTGGGGCGTCGAGCGACCATCACCGGCAAAGAACGGTCGCCGAAATCGGGTCGGATCCATCATGCCCGAATCCAGTGCTGGCTCAATTAGCCGCCTACCCCAGGGCAAAAGCGGAACCCCTGGAATGTGCAACAAGCAGGGAAGAGAGAATGCCCAAATCGGCTACTGAGGACCAACCCAAGACTACTGAGGACCAAAAACAGGATAAATCGTAACTACTGAAACTGCAAAAGCTTCCACGCAACCCTTCGCAACGGCTTGCAAATGACACTCTGGTCTGGTACACTACTCATAACTGCCTAACCTTTCAGGAACTTACGGCTACAGGAGCGTGGAAAGCGGGGTCGCTCGACACGCTGGGGGGGTCACAGGTTCAAGTCCTGTAGCGCCCATTAACATGAGTCCTGATCCGAGTGCAAGTTACACACCTTCCGACATTCGGAAGTGTGGCATCGAAACCCGAAGGAAAGCGGTCTTTGACCGCAATACGGGGTTCTCGCACGGCTCGCACTCCGAATGGTACATCCCCTTCTTATCCCGGCGAACCGCATATCGGCCAGGCCCGGCTGACCGTCAGGGCGTAGTCACTTGCGAAGGATTATTTCCGCACCGATCAGGTCGCACTTGATCTCGCACGTCCTGAAGGGCGTCTCCCCGACCATCCGCCGGAAGTCTTCCTGCGAGTAGGCCCGCTTGCGGAGCCGACGCAATATCCATCTTGTCAGCAGCGAGTTGATCCACCCCAGCCCCATCTCCTTGACGGCGGCCTTGATTCCGTCCGGCGAAGCGTCCCTTCGCAAATCGAAGATCACGGCCTTGCCGCCCGGTCTCAATACCCGATACATCTGGTTGAGCGCCTGGACCGGCTCGCTAAAGTTCTTGAAGGCAGCCCGGCAGTAGACGAAATCAAAGGAGTCCGAGTCGAAAGGCGTCGAGGACGCGTCGCCCTCTCGAAACGTGACCTCGACCCCGGCCTTGGTCGCATTCTCCGTAGCGATACGGACGAATGACTTACTGACGTCTAGCCCGACGATGTGGTACGAGCCGAGTTTGGCAAGTTCAATCGCGAGGAACCCAGGGCCGGGGGCGACCTCCAGCACGGCCCGCCGCTCGGCAGGTGATGAGCGATCTCTTGGGCCTCTTTCCTGAATTGCTCGATGCTCTTGCCGGTGTTCCGGGCGTACCAGTGGGCGACCCGAAGTTGTGCCGTCCTTCATGAGTCCACCGTGGAACTTCGTCAGCAATCGGCCTCTTCGGACAGGCGAAAACGGGGAACAGGAAAGGGCTAGATCATGCCCTTGACGAAGTACGTGGTCGGCTTCGGCGGCAACGACGACATCCAGCTGGCCAGCACCCCGACGATCGCCACCCCGAACGCACTCTCAATCCAGCTTTTCGGCGCCTGCTCCCTCACGGTCGCGGCCCCGACGAACGGGCGCGAACCTTTAAACCAGGCTCCGATACTGCGGCCGATACGCCTTCGCCTCCAGGAAGGCGCGCACGTCGGCCGGCCGCGGCGTACGCGCCAGGTCGCGGTCGAAAATCACTTCGGCGACCGCCGTGGCGACGTGAAGAGAGCTTTGCAAGATCCTCGACATCGGCGGATAGACGAGGCCCAGGTCCAAATCCTGCGGCGAAACCAGGCCGGCCAACGTTCGCGCCGCTTGCAGGAACACCTCGTCCGTCACCCGCCGCGCCTCGGTCGCGTACACGGCCATGCCCACGCCGGGATAGATGTGGACGTTGTTGCCCTGGCCTGGCACGAAGACCCGATCCTCCATCAGGACGGGCGGGAACGGGCTGCCGCTAGCGAACACGGCCCGGCCTTCCGACCACGTGTACGCCTCCTCCGCCGAGCATTCGGTGCGCGACGTGGGGTTGGAAAAGGCGAAGACGATCGGCCGGCGATTGAGCCGGGCCATGGCCTCGACGACGGGGCGGGTGAACAGCTTGGGCACGGTGCTGACGCCGAGGAGGGCGGTCGGCTGGAGCGTCTCCACGGCCGACAGCAGATCCTTGACGGGCGCATGGCGGTGGGCGAATGGCTTCTGGAAATCGGCCAGGTCGTCGCGGCTGGATTCGATCAGGCCGCGAACGTCCAGCAGCCAGCATCGGCCGTGCGCCTCGGCGGGGGTCAGGCCGTCGGCGGTCATGGCCTGGACCAACAGGTCGGCGACGCCGACGCCGGCGGAACCGGCCCCGGCGAACAGAAACGTCTGTCCGGTCAGACGGCCGCCGGTGACGCGCAGGGCCGCCTCCAGACCGGCAAGGGCCACGGCCGCCGTGCATTGCATGTCGTCGTTGAAACAGCAGACCCGGTCGCGGTAGCGGGCCAGGAGCGGGGCGGCGTTCGCGCCGGCGAAATCCTCGAACTGGATGCAGCAGCGCGGAAAGACTTCCTGCACGGCGGTCACGAACTCGTCGAGGAAGGCGTCGTAGGCGGCGCCGCGGACGCGCGGCTGGCGCAGGCCGAGGTAGAGTGGGTCGCGGAGCAGACCCTCGTTGTCGGTGCCCACGTCGAGCGTCAGCGGCAGCGTGACGTGCGGCGGGACGCCGGCGCAGGCGGTGTAGAGGGCCAGCTTGCCGATGGGGATGCCCATGCCGTTGGCGCCGAGGTCGCCCAGGCCGAGGATGCGTTCGCCGTCGGTCACGACGAGGATGCGCACGTCGCGTTCCGGCCAGTTGCGGAGCAGCTCGCGGACGCGGCCGCGGCGTTTGATCGAAACGTAGAGGCCCTTGGGCCGCCGCAGCATCTGGCTGAACTGCTGGCAGGCCTCGCCGACCGTCGGCGTGTAGACCAGCGGCAGGAACTGGACCGGGTCGGACATGAGCGCTTTGTAGAATAGCGTCTCGTCGTTGTCCTGGAGCGAGTAGAGATAGATGTACTTTTCCAGGGCCGTGGACTTGCGGCCGAGCTGGAGGTGGACGCGGCGCAGCTGCGTCTCCTCGTCGTCCACGCCCTCCGGCAGCAGGCCGGTCAGGCCGAGGGCGTCGCGCTCGGCCTCGGTGAAGGCCGTCCATTTGTTGAGCCGGGCGTTGTGCAGCAGGTCCGCGCCGCGGGGCAGGGACGGACCGACGGGGGGTTTTCCATCCATGAAAGATCCTCATAGACATCTTTATGACGCGGCCGCCTCCGGTCAGCCCCGGAGGGCAGGCCGTTCACCCGCCGGCCTTTCCTCCCCGCGCGTCTCCCGCGCGGATCGCCGGCGCTTCGCCCAGCGGCAGGACGACAGTGAACTCCGCGCCCCCGCCCAGTCCGGGACTGGCGGCGCGAACGGCGCCGCCGTGCAGGTCCACCAGTCCCTTGACCAGCGCCAGGCCGAGGCCCAGGCCGCCGCGGCTGCGGTCGAGGCTGCGGTCGGCCTGGCTGAACGCCTCGAATAGATGACTCAAAATATCCGCTTCCATGCCGATGCCGGTGTCGCGGACGGTGAGGACGGCCTGCCGTCCGTCGGCGTCGGCCGCCAGCCGGACGGCGACGACGCCGCCAGCGTCGGTGAACTTGCTGGCGTTGTGCAGCAGATTGCCGACCACCTGGGCCAGCCGCGTCGGGTCGCCGACCGTCCACAGCGGCCGATCCGCCACGTCCACTTCCAGCCGCAGCCCCGCGCCTTCGAGCATCGGCCGGAAGTCCTCGGCCGCGGTGCGAACGAGCGGCGCCAGGTCGAGCCGCTCCTTGCGGAGCAGGATCTTGCCGCGCGAGATGCGCGACACGTCCAGCAGGTCGTCCACCAGCCGGGCCAGGTGCGCGACCTGGCGCTCGATGATGTCCTCCGCGCGTTGCAGTTCCGGCCGCGGCGGCCCCGCCAGCTTGAAAACCTGCGCCGCGTTGCGGATGGGGGCCAGCGGGTTGCGCAGCTCGTGGGCCAGCATCGCCAGGAACTCGTCCTTGCGCCGATCGGCCTCCCGCAGCGCCTCCTCCGCCCGCTTGCGCTCCGTAATATCGCGGGCGATCCCCTGGATGCCGATCGGCCGGCCCTCCCGCACGATCAGACGGCTGCTGATCTCGAGGGGAACGCGGCGGCCGTCCTTGCGGATGATTTCCAGCTCATAAGTCGTCGGCGCCGTCTCGCCGGCCAGCTTGCGGCGCAGGGCGTCCTGCATCCGGCCGTGCTGTTCGGCCGGCGTCATTTCCGCGACGCGGCGGCCCAGGCACTCCTCGCGCGAATAGCCGAGCGTCTGCTCCGCCCGCTTGTTGACGGACGTGATGCGCCCCTCAAGGTCGAGCGTGTAGATGATGTCGTTGGCGTTCTCGAACAGGTCGCGGAAGCGCTCTTCCCGCTCGCGCAGCTCCTCCTGAGCGTGCCGGCGGTCGGCGGCGTCGCGGACGATGCTCAGCAGCAGGCGCTCGCCCGCCACGTCGGCCCCGCACGCGCTGACCTCGACGGGGAAGGTGCTGCCGTCCTTGCGGCGGTGCGTCGTCTCGAAGGTGACGCCGCCGCCGTCGGCCTGCGCGATCCGCTCGGCGACCGGGGGCAGCCCCTGCGACGGCGCAGGTCGTAAACGGTTCGGGCCAGCAGTTCTTCGCGCGTGTAGCCGTACGCGGCGACGGCGGCGTCGTTGACCTCGGCGATGCGGCCGTCGGGACGGACGAACAGGGCGATGTCGCGGGCGTGCTGGTAGAAGAGGCGGTAGCGCTCGACGGACGCGAGGGCGGCCTCGCCGCCGTCGGCGAGATGTTCTGGGCCGGTCGCGTTGTTCGCCCCCCTCGCCGGGGACATGGCCGTTCCTCTTGGTGCGGGCGCGATTCACGCGGCGCCGCGGCCCGTGAAACTATGTGTTGAGGCTAACGGGCGGGCGTTGGACGGACAAGGTGGAACGGTCCTCGATGCGACTCCGCGAGGGATAAAAATCAACAATAAAGGGAATCGACCTGCCCGAAATCCGTGATCGCCGGATGCCCGTGCCCCGCCGGCACGGGCGCATTCCCCGGCCGCTCCACCAGCGCCGTCCGCATCCCCGCCTCCGCCGCCGCGTCCAGCTCCTGGCGAACGTCGCTGATAAAAAGGATCGCCGATGGCGGCATTCCAACATCCGCGGCGATGTGGCGGTAGCTCTCTGCCTCGCGCTTGGGGCCGGTCGTCGTGTCGTAATGGCCGCGGAACAGGCCGAGCAGGTCGCCGGCGTCGGTGTGCGCGAAGAAGACCTTCTGCGCCGCGACGCTGCCCGAAGAGAAGATACGCAGGTCCAACCCCGCCTCCGACCAGCGGCGCAAGGCCGGCGGCACGTCGGGATAGACGTGCGAGCGCAACCGGCCCGCCGCGTAGCCCTCCTGCCAGATTAGACCCTGCAACTCCTTCAGGCCCGTCGCCTTCACGTCGCCGTCCATCAGGCGGGCCACCTCGGCGCGGACCTTTTCGCGCCGCCTCCGATCCGCCCCATGCCGACAGCGACGACGCCCCGGCGTCGCGCGCGATCCGTTCGCAGGCGGCAGCCACTGCCGGCTCGTCCCAGCGACGGCGCAGGAAGTCGGCCAGCTCCTGGCGGGCGTAGGGGAACAACACGTCATAAACGAAGGCCACCGACGAGGTCGTGCCCTCCACGTCGAGCAGCACGCCGCGGACGCCGGGCGCGGTCATATCCGCACCACCGGCGGCCGCACCTCGGCGGCGACGTGAGACGGGTTCCAGCAGACCGGCGTATAGCGCGTGTGGGCCGCCCCGTCGATGTAGTTCGGCGTCCAGCCGGTCGTGTCCTGGAACAGACGGATCGCCCGGATGACTCGGTCCTCGCACAGGTCGAACCAGTGCATCGTCCCCCTGGGCACGTTGATGAGGTCGCCTGCCTCGACCTGGATGGCGAAGACCGGCCCGAATTCCGGGTGGATGTGGAACAGGCCGCGCCCCTTGAGGATGAAGCGCACCTCATCCTCGGAATGGGTGTGTTCCTTGCGAAACTTGTCCAGCATCGCCTCCAGGTTCGGCGTCTCGGGCGTGACGTTGATCACGTCGGCCGTGACGTAGCCGCCCGAAGCCTGTAGCCGGTCGATCTCCGGCGCGTAGGCGGCCAGGATCGCTTCGGGCGCCGCGTCGGGGCTGACGCGGTCCTCCAGCGGCCAGCGCTCGTGGTAAATGCCGAACGGCGCCAGGAAGGCGTTGATCTCCTTGGGGTTGTCCAGTCGGCGCTTCTCGTCCGGGATGATGATGTACGCCATTAACGCTCCTTTTATGCTTTGAAAACGGCCGAGGCCGACTCCAGGCCGAGGCGGCGACCGACGACCTCGAAGAGGAACTCGAAGATTTCGACGTGCTGACGCGCCTGGTCCACGTCGCGGCCCCACGTGTAGAGACCGTGACGGCGGATCAGGAAGCCGTAGGTCAGCGTATGGATCGGGTCGAGCAACCGCTTTTCCAGCTGGCGGCCCAGGGCGGCGATGTCCTGCGTGTTGTCGAAGATCGGCACGAACTCGCGGTGTTCGTGGGTCTTGACGCCGGTGAGGCCCTTGAGCATTTCGTAGCCTTCGACGTGGAAGCCGCCGGCCGAGGCGAAGATGTCGGACAGCAGCGTGCCCCAGACGGAGTGCGTGTGCAGCACCGCTCCGACACCGGGTTGCCGGGTCAGCACCAGATGCAGTCCCGTCTCGGCGGACGGCCGTTCGTCGGTCGGCGCGACCGGCTTGCCGGCCTCATCGACGACGACGAAATCGGTCGGCTTGAGGCGGCGCTTGTCCTTGCCGCTGGCAGTGAGCAGCAGGCGGAACGGCTCTCGGCCCAGGACGATGCTGTAGTTGCTGCTGGTGCCGCGCGACCAGCCCTCCTGCCAGAATAGGGCGGCCACGTCGCGCAGCGCCTCGACGCCCTCCCACACGGCGGTCGGCGTCGCGTCATCGACAGGGATCGTATCGGCCATGAGGCGCCTGCGGGGTCGGATTCGGGTTGGGGATAATATACGAGGTGCTTGAATAGTGAGGAGTGAGGAGTGAGGAGTGAGGAGAAAAGACAGGGCGGCGGAATCTTGCTTTTCTCCTCACTCCTCACTCCTCACTATTCAGGAAGTGGTGCAGCGGGGCGTACAACCACGGCACGCCCTCGGCGTCGGCGAGCTGCTTGAGGCGGAGCAGGTACTTCTCGGTGATTTCGCCGCTTCTTTCTTGATAATTCGGGTCGCAGTAGAAGACGCGGCAGCTGAGCGGGCGCGGTTCACGGGCGGTGCAGAGATTGCCCTTCTGGAAGGGGCAGAAGTCCGGCGAGACAGGCCGTTCGTAGGGCGGGGCGTCGGCGAGGAGGGTTTCCGCTTCGAGGCCGCTGAGGAAGAGGACGTGGCCGTATTCCTTGAAGCGGCAGCAGCGGCCGCTAGCCACGCACACCGGCCCTGCGGCGGCCACCTCGCGGTCCACGTCCTGGTACAGTTCCAGCACTTGCAGGCGGATGCGTTCGGACATACGGCCTTTCCGTGGGATTCAGGGCGCGGCCGCGAGGGTCGGTCCCACGCCTTCGAGAATGATCTGTTGCAGAGTGCTGGGGTCGCCGAAACGCTTGGCGGCGTCCAGGATTTCCAGGCCGACCAGGTGCCCTTGCTCGTCGTACTCGCCGGCGACACCTTCCGCCAATTCTTGAGTCGTGACCATCGTGTCGCAGAAGACGATGCTCAGGGCGTCCACTTCGGCGTCATAGCGGATGCGCATCGGAAAGCCTCCATCAGAAGAAATAGGTGTAGACCGTCACCACGACGATTTCCGTCGCTTCCTCGACGAAGATCGGCCGCACACGCTTGACGGCGTAGAACGTCCCGTTCCATACGGCATTGTACGGGAATTCTTTCGCGGCTTCCCAGCGACCGGCACGGGTGGGACGCCAAGAGGACATGCGGATCGCGTCGCAGACTTCCCCTTCCGAGAAGCCGCGACGAACCAGATAGCTACGGGCGTGGTGCGAGAGTCGGATGGGCTTGGTTGTGCCGTTGCTCACGGCCTTCCTCCACCGCGGTTATTGGGCGCCAGACTCGGGGGTCGGCGGTTCCGCAGTGAAAAATGCGCACCCCTGATGCTCGAATGTGAGCAAGCCGCATCGGGGAGATTGGGGATTGCTGCACACGCCCCAGGACATTGAGTGAACTTGCAGCTTCAAAAACCATTTGCAACCGCAGGAACAGTCAGGGCCCGCCCGCACCCTGTAGCCGAAAGGTTCGTAGTCCGTCGGCAGCCGAAGGCAAACGGCGTGCAGGTGCCAGTGATCGTCCGGCCGTCCGAGTTGGACTTTCGGATCGCCGTCGTTTCGTTTGCCGGTGAGATCCACGCCGTCGATTTCTTGGCGCGGCAACTCATCCAACGGTTCATCGGACATGAGAGACGGTCTCAAAAAAGTGCAGCGGCGAACGGGGATCGTCGCCTCGTTCGCCGCTCGAAAATCGCTCAGCCGTCCAGCCCGTCCAGCCGCCCCTTGCTGTCGCCGAACGAGTCCACCTTCACGCCCATCCGGTCCAGCATCGACATGTACAGGTTCGTCAACGGCGTGTCCCGCGGATACTTGACGTGCCGGCCCCCCTTGATCGTGCCGCCGCCGCCGCCCGCCAGAAGGATCGGCAGGTCGTCGTGGTTGTGCCGGTTGCCGTCGCTGATGCCGCTGCCATACGCGATCATGCAGCTGTCCAACAGCGTCCGGTCGCCCTCCTTCACCGCCTTCAACTTCTCCAGCAGATAAGCGAATTGGGAGATGTGGAAAGCGTTGATCTTCTGGATCTTGGCGAGCTTCTCCTTGTTGCCCTGGTGGTGCGACAAGTCGTGATGGCCCTCGCCGAAGGGCAGGTCGTCCCGGTAGCTCCGGTTGCTGCCGTCGTTGGCGTAGACGAACGTGGTGATCCGCGTCAGGTCCGCCTGGAACGCCAGCGCCAGCAGGTCGGCCATCAGATGATTGTGGTCCTTGTAGTCGCGCGGGATGCCGTTGGGCCGGTCCATCTTGTTCGCGCCCACCTCCGCGGCCGGCGGCGCCTTGGCGATGCGCAGCTCCAGTTCGCGCACGCCGGTCAGGTACTCGTCCAGCTTGCGCTGGTCGTTGGAGCCGAGCGTGGATTGCAGCGACTTCGTGTCCTCCGCCACGAAATCCAGGACGCTCTCCTTGTAGCGGTCGCGGCGGGCGGCGTTGTCGTCGCCCTTGGGGGCCGTGCTGAACAGGCGATCGAAGACCAGCTTGGGATTGATCTCCTTGGACATCGGCGTCGATTCGGTGCGCCAGGAGAGGTTCGACGAGTAGGCGCAGCTGTAGCCGGAGTCGCAGTTGCCGGCGTTTTTGCCGCCCTCGCAGCCGATCTCCAGCGACGCGAAGCGCGTGGCCTGGCCGACGGCCTGGGCCGCCACCTGGTCCGCCGAAATGCCGATGCGGATGTCGGCGCCGTCCGTCTTGCGGGCCTGGCGGCCGGTCAGCCACGCCGACATGGCGCGGGCGTGGTCGCCGGGGCCATCGCCGTGCGGCCGGGCCTTGTCCGCCGTCAGGCCGGTCAGGACGAGGAAATCGTCCTTGAGCGAACGCAACGGCTCCATGGTCGGCTTCATCTCATAGCCGGCCCCCACGTCCTCCGGCGTCCACTCGGCCATGTTCTTGCCGTTGGGAACGTAGATAAACGCCATGCGCCTCGGCGCCGCCGCCGGGGCCGTCTCCCCGAACGCGACGCGCGGCAGCATGGCCTCCAGCCACGGCAGGGCGATGCACGCGCCCAGACCCTTCAAGGCGGTTCGCCGAGAGATCGGAAACAGCTTGCCCATCAGCCCCCCTCCTCAGAATGATGAGTGAGGAATGATGAATGAGGAACGAAGAGGAGCGTGAATTCGTCATTCATCATTCCTCGTTCCTCATTCAGCTTACCTCCCTCGCTTTCGCCGCATCAGGAAGGCATCGCTCTTGACGATGCCGAGGACCACGCTCGAAAACGTGAACTTGTTCTGCACCACCTGCCGCGTCACGTCGTCCACGGTGCAGCGGTCGGTGCGCTCCAGGCCGCGGCCCAGCCCATAGGTTAACATCTTTTCGGTGAAACAGTGAGCGAAATCTTGGTCGCGCCCCTTCAAAATCGCCTTGAGGTCGGCCACGCCCTGGAACGATTTGCCGTCGGGCAGCACGCCGGACGGGTCGATCGGCGCCTTGCCGTCGCGGTCGCGCCAGGCGCCGATCGCGTCGTAATTCTCGAAGCCGAAGCCGAGCGGGTCCATGCGCTGGTGGCAAACGGCGCAGCTGGGGTTGGCCCGGTGCGCCTCCATCCGCTGCCGCAGCGACAGGCCGTCGGTCGATTTCGGATCTTCCTTCAGCGGCGGCACGTCGGCGGGCGGCGGCGGTATCGGCGTGCCCAGGATGCTCTCCAGGATGAACTTGCCGCGCTTGACCGGCGAGGTCCGCGTCGGGTTGGAGGTCACCGTCAGGATGCTGGCCTGCGTCAGCACGCCGCCGCGCCGGCCGTCCTTGAGCGTCACCTTGCGGAAGTCGTTGCCCTTGACGTCGGCGATGCCGTAGTGTTTCGCCAGTCGTTCGTTGACAAAGGTGTAATCGGAGTCGATGAAGTCGAGAATGCTGCGGTCCTCGCGCATGACGTTCTCGAAATACGTCTCCGTCTCCTTCTGCATCGCCGAGCGCAGCGATTCGTCGAAGGTCGGGAACATCATCGGGTCGGGCGTGATGCTCTTGAGGTTGCGGATCAAGAGCCACTGGTCGGCGAAGTTCTCGACCAGGGCGTGCGACTTCGGATCCTTGAGCATCCGCCGCGTCTGCGCCTCCAGTACGTCCGGCTGGTGCAGGTCGCCCTGGCGGGCGTGGGCGAACAACTCGTCGTCGGGCATGCTGCTCCAGAGGAAGTACGACAACCGCGTGGCCAACTCCCAGTCGGTGAGGGCGTGCGGGGCGTCGCCGGGTTGCTTGTCGATCTCGACACGGAAGAGGAAATTCGGCGACGTGATGATCGCTTCCAGGGCGAGCTGAATGCCGGTGTCGAAGGAATCGCCGTTTCGCTCGGACGCCTCGGTGAAGCGGAGCAGGCGTTTGATCTCGTCGTCGGTGGCGGGCCGGCGCCAGGCGCGGTCGGCGAAGGCCTTGAGGATTTTGCGGGCGGCCTCGCGGGTTTCCTTCGGATTGCCCGGCTTGGCGATGAGGATGCGCTTACGGGCCGTATCGTCCTTCCAGGCGGCTTCGATGATTTTTTCCGCGGCGGCGAGATACTTTTCCGCGAGGATGGGCGACATGGACAGCACGTCGCCGATGTTGTCGAAGCCGTAGCCGACGTCGTCGGAGGGGAAGTCGTCGGAGGCGTGGACGGAGACGCCGACGAGGTCGCGGATGGTGTTGTCGTACTCGGCGCGGTTGAGTCGGCGGATGGTGACGCGGCCGGGATCCTTCGGGCCGTTGGGATTGCACGTGACCTTGAGCACGTCGGCGTCGATCCAGGCGTAGATCGTGTCGAGTTCGGTCTCGGAGGGTTTCGGCTTTCCTGCCGGCGGCATCATACCGCCGTGGAGATACTCGTTGACTTTTTCCCAGACCTTCGGCTTGGCGAGGGCGCCGGCCTGGTCCTTGAAGGCTTCGAGGTTGAGGTCGCCGCGCGCCTTGGCGCCGCTGTGGCAGCGGATGCAGTACTTGGCGAGGACCGGCTGTACGTCGCCGAAGGAAGGTTGGGCGGCCGTCGCCGGAGTGGAGGCAAGATCGGAGCGCGCAGGCGACGCCCAGCCCATGACGGCGAAAACCGTCAGGACGCACCCCAGACAAGGCATGGTCGGCGGGTGATTCATCGAGCGTTCCTTCAGACGCGGCAGTCGGCGAGCGGGGTTGCGTAAGCGCCCCGAGAAACCATCTGGCGGGAGGGCAAAGGTGATTCTATCCCAACGATTCTCCCTTACAAGCGGATAACTTTCAAGCGGCGGGTGATTTCCTCGACCGAAATCAGCTCGCCGCGACCGGCGCCGGGGCAGACCTCACAGGTCTTTTGCCACGCCTCCGGGGAGGAGACGTTGCTTTCCCAGAACGGCCAGGTGCGGCACTGCGGCGGCCGGACGGCGTAAACGGTGCAACCGGCCTGTTTGTCGTAGAACACGCAGTCGCCGTTGACCTTCTCGCGCAGGGTCCGGCCGCGCGGGGTCCACCGGGTATATAAACCCCGGACGGCCTCAACGGTTTCGGCAAGATGCTTGGCGAGGGCGTCCAGATCGGCGTCGTCCACCCAGACGAAGCCGGGTTCGCCGGTGCAGCAGTGGCCGCAGCGCGTGCAGGTGAAGCGGAGGCCGTCGTTGTACCAGGGGTCGGACATGGGAATGCGCGCCCTCCGCTACTCCTTCTCAGGACCGGGGGCGCCGGAAGGGGACAGCGAGGAATCGTCGGGAAGCAGCTGGGCGGCGGGGTGACACCATCCGGTCAGAGCGTCCATGACGTTGAGAATCGGGTCTTCCCGTTCTTCGCCTCCGTGCTGCATCCTCAGTTTGGCGAGGACGTTTTCCAACAGAGAGTAAATCTCCGATTTGTTGAGGCCTTCCTTTCCCAGATCGAGGACAAGGGCACGGAGCGCCCGTTCGGGTTCTTTCATTTGAAGGACGAGTTCGCAGCGTTCTTCGTTGGTCATGGCGCCGTCTCCCCTAAGTCGCCTTCACCGACAATACAGCCGCCAGCACGGCCGCAAAGCGATCAGCGCCTTCAAATAGTCCTGAAACGCGGTCGCCGCCTTTGGCTCGATCAGGCCATGCGTTGGGCCGTCCGACCGATAGCGAAGATCCGGCTTCAAGTCGTCCAGGTCCAAGACCCAAACCGGATCTTGTCCGAGGCCGCCGAGGCTGGCCGGCCGCCTATGACGGGCCAACCGCATCGGGTCGTCCGGGGCGACCGACATTCCGCCCTGTCCGGGCGCCAGGACATCCTGCGGACGAACGACCGGCACGTCGGGCGTCGATGCGTTGCCAGGCCGAACGCCCAACATCCGCGCTGGAACCGATCTCCGGCAATCCATCGGCCGCTTCTATCATACTCCGGAAGAGTTTCATGAGGGGAACACGGGACTACGAGTATTTCCGTCATCCTACCGCCCAGATACTCAGACGAAGCCGGGTTCGCCGGTGCAGCAGTGGCCGCAGCGCGTGCAGGTGAAGCGGAGGCCGTCGTTGTACCAGGGGTCGGACATTGCGAAGCGTTCCAGGCCGGTTCTCGCCGATGCGAACGCGAGAGCGGCGCCGTCAAGACGCAGGAAGTTAGGGTTTCTCGGGAGGCCTGGGGGGCGACGGATTTGGGCTCGACGGCGGCGGGGGCGGCGCGGGCGTCGTGGGCTTGTCGATGGAATACGAGACGTAACACTCGGGCAGGGCCTTCTTCAACTCGGCGACCCCGACCTCGGTGATTTTCGTACCGTATAGGTCCAAGGTATGGAGCTTTTTCAACGCGGCCAAGTCCTTCAATCCCGTGTCCGTGACGGCGGTGAAACCGACGTCCAGCTCCTGGAGGTTTTGCAGCCCGGCCAGGTCCTTCAGGCCGGCGTCGGTTATCGCCTTGTTGTTGTTGACCGTCAGCTTCTGGAGGCCTTTCAGCGCGGCCAGGTCCTTCAGCCCCGCGCTGGTGATGCGCGTGCCGCCGAGGTCGAGCGACTGGAGGCTGTCGAGTGCAGCCAAATCCTTCAGGCCGGCGTCGCTCACGCGGTCGCCGTTCAGGTCCAGGTCGCGCAGCTCCTTCAGGCCGGCCAGGCCCTGCAGCCCTTCGTCCGTCACCGCCGTCCCTCGGGCCTTCAGCGATTGCAGGCCCTTCAGCGCCGCAACGTGCTTCAGCGCCTCGTCCCCCAGCTGGCGGTCGGTCGAGAGGTCCAGGGTTCGCAGCTTGTCGAGGCCGGCCAACTCCTTCAACCCCGCACCCACGATCTGGGTATTGGCGATGTGGAGTTCCTCAAGGTTCTTGAGCGCGGCCAGGGCCTCAAGCCGCGCGTCCGTGGTCTGAACGCCGTCAAGCACCAGGCGCGAAAGACCCTGGAGCGCGGCCAATTCCTTCACGCCGGCACCGGTCAGCCGGATGGAGTGAATCTCCAGGTCGCGCAAATCCTTGAGGGCCGCCAGTTCTTTCAGTCCGGCGTCGGTGACCTTGCCTCCGTCGATTTCCAGCTTGCGCACATTTTTCATCAATGCAAGGTCCCGCAAGTCCGCGTCCGTCGTCTTGTCGTAGGCGAGACGGACCTCGACGATGGGCTTGTCGGCGGTGGACTGGTCGCGGACCAACTTGCCTTGCCGCGCCTCAATGGCTTGGGCGGCCTCGGCCTCCGTGGCGGCGGGTTTGCGCGGCGGCCCAGGCGGCGCTGGCGGCTTCTCGGCGTAAAGGACGTGGCAGCGGGGCAGCGCCTTCCGGAAGGCAGTGATTCCCGCGTCCGTGGCCGCGGCGCCGTCCACGATGTTAAGCGATTCGAGGTCCTTCAGGCCGGCCAGGTCCTTCAGGCCGGCGTCAGTCACGACGGCGCCGGTGAGGTCCACGTGCCGGAGGCCATTTAGCCCGGCCAGGTTCTTCACTCCGTCGTCCGTCACCGGGGCGCCGTTCAGGCCCACCTGGTACAGCTGCCCCAGTCCGACCAGATCCTTCAGCCCCGGCCCGACGACCTCCGTGTCGTCGAGCATGAGGATCTGCAACCCCTTGATCGCGGCGATGTTTTTCAGGCCGTCGTCGGTGAGAGGCGTCCGCCGCAGGCTCAGCTGCGATAGCCGCTCCAGCCCGGCCAGGCCCTTCAAGCCGGGGCCGGCGACCTGCGTGGAATCGAGCGTGAGGGCCTGTAGGTTCTTGCAGCCGGCCAGCCCGGCCAGACCCGCGTCGGTGAGCGGGTTCTCGCTCAGGTCGAGGGCCACAGGCCCCGCGAAACCGCCCAGGTCTTTCAGCCCCCCGTCGGAGACCCCGCCGCCCCGGAGGTTCAGCATCTGGAGTGATCCGATTCCGGCCAGTTCCTTTAGACCGGCACCCTGAACCCGCGTCTGATTCAGATCCAGGACCTTCAAACGATGCAGACCGGCCAGCTCTTTCAAACCGGCGTCCGTGACGGGGTTGAGGTCGAGGTGGAGTTCTTCAAGGTTCGTAAGGCCGGCCAGACCCTTCATCCCCGCGTCCGTGACTCGGGCCTCCTTCAGGCTCAGCCCTTTCAGGCCGGTCAGCCCCTCCAGGCCGGCGCCAGTGACGCCTGTCCGGTCCAGCTGGAGGTTCTGGAGGTTCTTCAGGCCGGCCAGGGCGCAGCCCCTCGTCCGTCAGGCCGCCGTTGACGTTCAGGTCGAGGGAGGTTAGCTCCGTCAGCCCGGCCAACTCCTTCAGGTCGGCGTCCGTCAGGTCGGCATATTCGAGTTGCAGCGCCTTCAGCTTCTTGAACGCGGCCAGCGTCTTCACGCCGACCGCTTTCACCTTGCCGCCGATACTGACGGACGCGACCGGCTTGCCGGGCGCCTGTTCGTCGCGATACACCTGACCGCCCTGCGCCTCGACGGCCTTGGCGGCCGCCTCCTCATCGGCGTCGCCGAACGGCGCCTCGACTCTCAGCCCCTCGAAGCGGCAGCCGGGCAGCGCCTTCTCGTAGTCGGCGGCGACGGCGGCCGTCGTCTTCAACCCGTCCAGCGCGACCACTTTGAGGTTCTTCATCCCGGCCAGCTCCTTCGGCCCGGCCTCCGTCAGCCGGTTCGAGGTCAGGTTGAGCGACTCCAGCTCCGTCAGGCCCATCAGATCCCTTAGCCCCGCGTCCGTCACGCCGGCGTCGGACACGTCCAACGTGTGAAGGCTTTTCACCTCGGCGATATCCTTTAAATCCTTGTCGCGGATTTGGCAATTGCTGAGATTCAGGGCGCGAAGGTTTCTTAGCCCGGCCAGCGCCTTCACGCCCGGCCCGGTGACCTGTGTGAGGTACAGGTCCAGCGAGCGCAGTTTCTGGAGGGCGGCGAGTTCCTTGACGCCGTCGTTCGTGATTCGGGTGGACCGCAGCTCCAGCTCCTCCAGGTTCTCGAGGCCCGCCAGATTCTTCAGTCCCGCGTCCGTTATCTGGTTCTCGCCCAGCGACAGGGACCGGAGCGATTTCAGGCCCGCCAACTCTTTCAAACCGTCGTCTGTGATTTTTGTCCGGTTCAGGTCCAGCCAGCGCAGGTCCGGCAGGGCGGCCAGGTCTTTCAGACCGGCGTCCGTGATTTTGGTCCGGGTGAGCGTCAGCGCGCGCAGGCTTTTCAGCGCGGCCACGTTCTTCAGGTCGTCGTCCGTGAAGGCGGCGCCTTGCAGGGAGAGGCCGACGACCGGCCGGCCGGAGAGCTGCTCGGCGCGGGTCACGAAGGCGTTCAGGCCCATCACGGCCTTCGCCGCCTTCTCCTCGTCGGGACCGGGCGGGCGCGTCCTCGGCCGGGAGCAGGGTCACGAGCGCCGCCGTCGGCTTGCTGGCAATGATCGGTTTGCCCTGCGCGTTGGGGTTGCGGTAGGCGACGGCTTCGAGGATCGCCACCAGCGGTTTGCCGCGCGGCGGGCCGTCCTTCGGCGTCGGCCAGGAGAAGGACCGCTCGCCGCCGGCGCGGTCGAACGGGCTGTAGCCCGGCGAGGGCAGGATCCACCGCTTGCCGCCGGAGACCAGCGTCAGGCGGAGCGAGGCGAACTCCGTTTCGTCCCGCAGGCGCACGTACGACGTCTTCCCCTCGATGAACTGCCGGCCCACCGGGCTGTCGTCCATGTCGAAGCGCAGGTCCGACAACTCGCCCAGCGGGTCTTCCCGCCCGTCGTCGTCCGCCGCCGGGACCGTCTGGACCACCATGCCGGCGTCGATGATGCTTATGTCTTTGGCCTGGTCGGGCGTCAACTCCAGCGCGATGAGCTCGCCGCCCCAGCCGACGAGGACCGTCGGCTTCCGCGACTTCAGGATCTTCGAACCGAGCAGCAGGAGGAAGCCCTCGCCCGGCTTTACCTGCTCGTGCAGCTGCCTGGCGGCGTCGGCGACGATCTTGTGGTCGGGACCGAAGACATTGTTGTCGCGGACCCAGGCGGCGCCCAGATCGCGCACGTCCTCCAGCGGCAGGACCGGCCTCAGCGGCGGCGGCGGAGGCCCTTCCGGGACCATCGTCGGCTTTGGGTTCAGCAGTTCCTTCGCGTGCGGCCCCAGCCAGGCGATCAGGTCTTTCGTAGCCGCCGGCCGCTTCACCGACATTTGGACGTGCGACCCCTCCGTCTTGGCCGTAAAATTCTTTTGCAGGTCAGCGGAGAAGCGATCGATGAGTGCCCTCCGCGTCCGGCGGTGCGCCGTTCAGCAGGCCGTCTCGCGTCTCGTCATAGTGCTGTTTCAGCTGGTCGCGGAACGTGTTCAGGAGCGTCAGCACGTCGCCAGCCGTCTTGGCGTCTTTCGCTTCCACATCGACCGCGACCAGTGGTGCCCTTCGTGAGATTGACCGACAGCGTCACCGCGTTCAGCTGATCGCCCAGCGCGGCACCGGCGCTCAATTCCGGCGGCGCGTTCTGGAAGAATTGCTTGACCGCCTCGCCCGCCAGCGGCCGCATGGCATCGACGGCGAGAACGGCCGTCACGTCGGCGTCCGCGTCCGCCTCGCGGAGCCGGTCGATCAGCGGACCCTTCTCCCCCTTGGCGGAGAGCATTTTCTTGAGGGTCGGCTCCGGGGCGGCCGCGACCGTGCGGTCGTCGGCGACGTACACGGCCCAAGGGACGCTGCCGATCATCTCCTCCAGCGCGTAATACGTCTTGCCCTCGTGGGTCGCCTCCTTGGCCTTCGGGGACAGCGTCTGCACGAGTTTCTTGCCGTCCACCGGCTGGGCGAAACGGACCACGCCGCCGAAGGAGAAGAGGACGTTCCCGCCCGGCGTGGGGTCAAGGAACAGCTCGGCTTCGTCGGCCTGGCGCGGGTCGAGGCCGAGCGCCGCCAGGGGTTTGAACCATTCGTCCATTGGCAGGCCGGCCAGCTCATCCGAGGCCAGCAGCTGCTTGGGATAGACGACGACGGCGCCCGTGAAGCTGTCGGCGATGAACGTGGTATTTATCTTCTTGCGGATCGGAGGAATGCCCCCATCCTTGTCGCTGTCCTTCGGGTCCGCAGGGTCGATCTTGCCAACATCGGCGACCGGGACCGGCTTGCTCGGTCCTATCATCCTGGTTAGCACAAACAGGCCGATTACCGTCCCGCTGCCGGCCAGCAGGAGCACCAGCGCGCCGACGGCGAGCATCGGAAGGATCGAGCGCGGCCGGCCCGTCCTCTCCGGCAGCAGCGACGGCGGGCAGCGAGCGGTCGGGGTTTCCGCAAGCCCGGACGGCGGGACGACGGGGGCGCGAGACGGCGCCGCAGGCGCGGCGGGACGCGGCGCGACGGCCGGCAGCAGGACCGCGGTCGGCGGTTTGGCCGGCGGTGCGGCGGGGACCTTCATCACGGTCTGGCACTTGGGGCAGCGAACCGCCTTGCCGAAGGACGGTTCGCCGACCTGCAGCACCGTCTTGCAGGAAGGACAAGCGATGCGGAGCGCGGCCATGGAAACCCCCTCGGAACGATCGGATCGTCTCCCTCGATTGTAGATGGGATCGCGCGTCTCCGCCATACGCGCCGCTCTCCCTTCGGTCCCGCTTCAGGGCCGTTCGATTATTGATGGGGTAGCGGCCCCAGCAGGCTGAGGGCTTCCTTGGGGCGAGCGGCGAGTCGCTCCGTGGCCGCGGCACGGCTATCCGCACCGACCCCAGCCAGGAGGTGGATGGCGGCGTTGCGCAGGGCCGCCAGCACCTGGGGCGCGCCGCCTTTCCGCACCCGGCTGGCGTCTTCGCCCAGCGTCACGTCGCGCACCCAGTGTAGGCA
This sequence comes from uncultured Planctomycetaceae bacterium, assembly GCA_963771935.1. Classification (GTDB taxonomy): domain Bacteria; phylum Planctomycetota; class Planctomycetia; order Gemmatales; family Gemmataceae; genus UBA4732. The sequence continues at coordinate 542,621 of CAVYVK010000005.1, forward strand.
GTTCTCGATCCGCCCGTGTTCGCGCACCAGCCCCAGCAACCGGGCTGCATCCGCACGATCCGGCCCCAGGCTGGTGATCCCGGCGGCCACCTCGACCGTCGTCTTGCCCTTCTCCGTCCGCTCCCGCACCAATTCAAACCCCTGCGCCAGCCCCGGCCAAAGGTGGTGCAGCGTCAGGATCGTCGTCGTCCGCAGCGTCCGTTTCTCCAGCCGGCCGTGCCCCTTGTCCACCGTCGTGGCGACCCGGCCCGGCGGCGGCGGAGCTTCAGGGGGAAAAAGCCGCGGCCATCGACCGCGCCGCGGCCTCGAAGCCGAAGCCGGCCGCCACGTCCGTCCCCAACCCCGGCTGGTTGTCCTTGACGACGAACACGTAGTCGCCGCCCTCCGCCACGATCTTCTCGGCCAGGTCCCGCTGGCAGAACATCGCGTCCCCGGTCACCACCTTGCCCGCCAAAGGCAGGATGCCCAGCAACCGCAGGGCGGCCTTGTGTTCGTTGGTCTTGGCATCGACGCGCATCTGGGCCAGCACCGCCTCGACCTCGGGGACGTAGGCGGCCAGCAGGTGCTGGCCGGGCAACTCGCCGTCGCGGCTGCCGCGCACGGTCTTACCGTCCAGGGCGATCCGGGTCGCGTTCGGAGGCAGGCGCGAGCCGACCCAGCGGCTCAGCGCCTCCTCCACGGCGGCGGCCTCGGTGGCCCGCAGGATCTCAGACAGCGTAGACTTGGCGGGCGTTTTGCCGCGGCGGAAGCCCAAGGCGTGAGCCAGGGCGGGGCCGTAGTTGCGGCCCAGGCGGGCGATGCCGGACAGGCTGCGCTTGCCCATCAGCAGTCCCAGCACCACCAGGCCCAAGACCGCCCCCAGCGGATGGACGCGGCCGTGGCGGCTGCGGGGGTCTGGGACACCGGCGAGGACATCGGTAAGCGCGAGGGCAGCCACGGCGAGCCTCCGAGGGGAAGGGGCGACCGCACCGCACTTACCCAAAACGCGACGCCACGCCAACACCAAATGACGAACGGCCCTGGGTGTGCCTCTGGAATGCGGCGATCCGCCGCGGAGCGGCGGACTACGGTAGCCCGCCGCTCCGCGGCGGATCGGATCGAACGCCTCATTCGGAAGGCGCACCCCGGCCGTCGAGTGCGGCCGACTTTGACGCCGCGCGAAGGCGGGAAAGAGAGGAAAACTCGAAGGGGTGAAGGGATGAATGCGCCCGCCTGCGCGGAAAACGCCAACCGACCGGATTGCTTCGCCTTCCCCGGCGGGACGATCCCTCTTATATTTGTCTAACCCGCTCGGGCGCGGCGGCCGGCGGGGAAGTGGGCGTGGCGGTCTTCGAGAGGAACAGCGCCGTCCTCTCCCTTCCCCCGGTCGGCGGCCGGGGACGGATTGAAACGGAGGGTGCCTTCAATGTTCGAGCAACGGATCGAAGAAGGGGACGATAATCCGACGGTCCCGGACGGTCCCGACGAGGGACAGGCGCGGAGGCTCATCGGCCGGCCGACGGATACCCGTGCTACAGCCTGGAGGTGTTGCGACTCCTGGAAGATTGACTCTTTGGTCCGCGGTCTGTAATTCGTAGTCCGTAGCGTCGAATCGTGTTCTCTCGCCGAGTGGGAACGGCCGACTACGGGTTACGGACCATGGACCACGGACCAAAGAGCGCCCGGTCGCGCCGGTGCGGCTGGGTAGGCGTCGTTCTGTTGGCCGCTTCGTCGGCCATTCATCCGGTGCAGGCCGCGGAGTTGCGGCCGCTGGAATTCCAAATCGTCTTCGACCGGGCCGTTTCCGCCGAGCCGTTCACCGGCCGCGTCTACGTCTTGCTCTCCAAGAGCGAGTTCAAAGATCCACCGTCCGGCCCCAGCTGGTTCCATCCCGAACCTTTCCTCGCCGTCGATGTGAAGGGCTGGAAACCCGGCGAGGCGCTGGTCGTCGGCTCCAAGGCGCTCGGATATCCCTTCCCACTCCCCCAACTGGCGCCAGGCCCCTATTACGTCCAGGCGGTGATGGACTTCGATCGCGGCGACCGCAGTTTCGCCGCCGCCGAGGGCAACGGCTACGGCAAGCCCGTCCGCGCCGACCTCGACCCCAAAACGACCGGCCCCATCGCCCTTGCCGTCGATCAGGTCTACCACGCCCGGCCGTTCGTCGAGACGAAGCGCGTCAAGCTCGTCGATATCGAAAGCAAGCTGCTGACCGAGTTCAACGGCAAACCAACGCGGATGAAGGCCGGTGTGGTGCTGCCCGCTTCGTTCGACCGCGATCCGGACAAACGCTATCCCGTCGTGTATGAAATCCCCGGCTTCGGCGGCTCGCATTTCGGCGCCTTCGGGGCGGCGGCGCGCGACGCCACGAACCTGGACGGCGTCGAGGCGCTCTGGGTGGTGCTGGATCCGGGCTGCCGGTTGGGCCATCACGTCTTCGCGGATTCGGCCAACAACGGGCCGGTCGGTCGGGCGCTGGTCGAGGAGCTGATCCCGGTGATCGAGGAGGAGTACCGCGGCCTGGGGACGGCCGACGCCCGGTTCGTGACCGGCCACTCGTCCGGCGGCTGGAGCAGCCTGTGGCTCCAGGTCGCCTACCCCGACGTGTTCGGCGGCGTCTGGTCGCTGTCGCCGGACCCGGTGGACTTCCGCGACTTTCAGCGCATCGACCTGACGCGGCCGGGCGTGAACCTGTTTTCCGACGACGACGGCAAGCCTCGGCCGCTGGCGCGGGCCGGCGGCAAGCCGCTGCTCTATTTCAAACCCTTTAGCGACATGGAAACGGTCATGGGTCACGGCGGCCAGCTCGCTTCCTTCGAGGCGGTGTTCAGCCCGCGCGGCGCCGGTGGCCGACCGCAGCCGTTGTGGGACCGCGCCACCGGGGTCGTCGATCCCGAGACGGCCCGCGCCTGGGAGAAGTACGACATCCGACGGAAGCTGGAGCGCGAGTGGAAGACGCTCGGCCCGAAGCTGGCGGGCAAGCTGCACGTCTACACCGGCGCGGAGGATACGTTCTATCTGGAGGGGGCGGTGCGACTGCTACAGGCGTCGCTCCAGGAGTTGGGCAGCGACGCCGTCGTCGAGATCGTCCCTGGCCGCGACCACTCCAGCCTGCTGGACAAGGCGATGCGGGAGCGTATCACCCGCGAGATGGCCGATGCGCTCCGGCGCCGGCGGGCGGAGTAAGCCGGCCGTCCGCAGCACCCAGCGTGTCAGGGATCGACCGGCGGCGGCGGTTCGGCGGACGGCGCCACGACAGAGCCGGCGCAGGGTCCACGGGCCGGGCGGCGGTTCGCGCCGCGCTTGCTTCAGGAGCGACCCGGCCAGCATCGTCCAGAGGGCGCGATCCGCCGGCGCCGCCTTCCCGTCAAAAAAGGTCGTCAGCATCCGCTGAACGAACGGATACACGTCCGTTCCGCACCGAGTCATCACCGCCGACATGGCATCCGGCCGCCGCCGATAGTAGAAGAGGTATTCCGGCACGACGCCGATTTTCCGGCCGGATCGTACCAGCTTCACGAACGTCTCCCAGTCGTGACAATACGTCGATCGGTCGGTCGGAAAGCCGCCGGCCGCGGCAAGTCGTCGGTGCGAAAAACGGCGTTGGCGTCTCCGTAAATGTTGTAAGCATAGGCGGCGAGGTGCGGCCCGCAGGTCGGACAGTACTGGTGGAGGAAATGGCCCTTTTTGATGTCGTCCCCATCCTGGAAGGCGATGAAGAAGCAGGTCAGGGCCGACGCGTCCGGATCGCTTTGCATCGCCCGGACGAAGACTTCCACCATCCGCGGCGTTGCGACGTTGTCGGCGTCCACAGGGATGAAGTAGGGCGCCCTCGCCTCGCGCAGCGCCCGATTGCGGGCGGCGCCCAGCCCGACGTTCACCTGGCGGAGGAAGCGGAATTGCGGCCAGCGCCGCTGCTGTTCGTCCCAGACCTGGCGCGATCGCTCACAGGTCGATCCGTCGTCGATGACCAGCACTTCCAGTTCGGGGCACGTCTGTGCGGCCAGCGAGGCCAGCGTTTCAGGCAGATAGCGGCCGAGGTTGTAGTACGTCACGGCCACGGTGGCGATGGGGGATGAAGCGGCGAGATCGAGCCTGGCGGCGGGACGCGCGGGCGGCCGAAGGATGGTTTCCAGGTCATCCATCCGGGCGGCGTCCGCGGGACCATCGCACCAGGAACGGACGGCTTCGCCCCACCGCTGAGCGGCGTTCCCAGCTATGGGGTCGAGGAATGAAAGTCCGGGGTTGGCGGCGTCCGATACCAGGCCCGGCAGCCAGCGCGGCCGAGCGGCGAGGAACGGCAGGCCGTTGACGATGCAATCGCGCACCAGAGGCGGGAGCGTTTCGGAGGGGTCGCATACGACCGCGAGCCGGTTCCCCGCCGCCAGGTGTTCCACGACCTGACGATGGTTGAGGCCGCTGCGGACGACGTAAGGCCGACCCTCGAGACGAAACCCCATCCGCCGGAGGACGCGGCGCGCCGGCCGGTATCATGATGACGATAGGGGTGTGCGGATCCAGCAACTCCACGGCGCCGAGAAACAAGTCGAGAGATCCGAGCGATTCCGGGCCGCCCACGAACACGACCTCGGCCGGCCCCCGATTCGCCGCCGCCTTGCCGCGCCCATCAGACCCGACATCCCATCCGAGGCGAACCGCCTCTCTCTCCATGTACGGAGAGAGACTCCATCGGATATCGGCGTTTTCAAAAGTATACCGCTCGCAATAATCCAGGAACAAGTCGTCCGGTTCAGGCCAGCGCTTGTCGGCCTCGCGCAGCCACTGGCCGATGCAGTCGAGGCGGATGATCAGGCTCACGTCCGTGAAGGCCGTACCGGCCCGTTTGGCCTGGACGCAGCGAAAGCCCGCGGCCTGCCAGGCCGGGAAAACAACAGCGTCGAATCGATGAACGCGGTGCAGGGACTCGACGGCATGGCGGATCAGGTTGCTCGCATAAAGAGCGGGGCCGCAGCCCGGCGTACCGTTGGGGGCGCGACAGGCGGCGGGCAAGGGGATTTCATCCAACCGAGCGACGCCGACGCCCGCCTCCTCCAGGGCGCGGCGCGTCCCGCGAAAACTCGCCGCGTCGCCCACATGGCCGCACCAGAGGACATGCACTCGCCGGCCGCGCGCCGCCAGCGCAAGAGCGGCCCGCCGCTCGCTGATCCGGATCGGGCCGCCTGGGATCCCTTCTCCGCCGATCACAATGCAGACGGCGCCAGGCGACGAAATCGAGTTCGGGTCCATATACGACTCGTTTTCCTTGGCAGCGGCTCATTCGCTGGCCGTCCGAATACGGCAGTCGAGATGATCGGCGGACAGGTTCGGGTTGTGAAACGGGTCCTGCGCCCATGCGCCGCCCCAGCGGCGGCGGAAGGCGTCGGCCTCTTCCGGCGCACCCCGGCGGGGCGCGTCCCCAGCTCATGATGGTAAAGGCGGGCGTGGGGCGTGCAGACGACGCGCCGGCCGCTGGCGATCACTCGAAGGCAGTAATCCACGTCGTTGTAATTCAGAGGAAAACCCTCGTCGAAGCCGCCGACGGATCGGAACACGTCGGCGCGAGTCATCAAGCAGGCGCCGGTGACGGCGCTGACGTTGCGGGGGACGAGAAGGCTGTTGAAGTAGCCGGGGTGGTCGCCGCGGTGCGCGTAGAAGGGATGGGCCGGCCGGCCGCCCAGGACGGCGACGCCGGCGTGCTGAAGGCGGCCGCCGGGGAAGAGCAGCTTCGCTCCGACCGCGCCGATGTCCGGCTGCTGCGAGAACTCCAGCAGTCGTTCCAGCCAGTCCGGCGTGATGACTTCCACGTCGTCGTTGAGGAACAGCAGGTGGTCGCCTCGCGCCAGGGCGGCGCCCTGATTCATCGCCCGCGCCCAGTTGAACGGAGTCGCATAGCAGGCCCGGACGGCGCCCCTCGCCTCCAGTCTCCGGCTCAGCTCGGCCGGAACCCTGGGGCCGTGCAGCACGATGATTTCGAGGTTGCGCCAGCGCTGACGGGCGATGCTTTCAAGACATTTGAGGAGGTAATAAGTTCGTTCGCCGCGGATGAGGACGGGCCGGCACGCACTGGCGACGACGATGCTTACGGTAGGGGCGCCGCGGATTGCGAAGCGCACGCGGTGCAGGCCGTTGGCGGGGCCGGGTTCGACCACGCCTTCCCGCCCCGTCCGATCGAGGTGACTGCGGAGCGCCGCTCGCGCCGCCTCCTCGTCCGCCGGCCCGCGCTCCGCCCGCCGATGGTAGAGAAGGTCGGGAACGTGGCCGACGCGCGCCGCATCGGCCGTCACTCGGAGGGCCAGGTCGTACTCTTGTGCGTCGCCGAATGCGGGGCGAAACCCACCGAGCCGGCGCACCAACGCGGTTCGGTAAGCGCCGGGACGGCCGGTGTACATCCACGATAGCAACAGGTCCGGCGACCAATCCGGCTTGAAAAACGGCCCGAAGCGCCAGCCGTCGGCGGACATGCGGTCCTCGTCGGCGTAAAGCACGTCCCGGTCGCGGTCCTGCGCGACGGCCGCCGCCAGCCGCGAGAGGGCATGTTCCGCCAGCTCATCGCCCGCATCCAGGAGCGTGATATAGTCGCCCGAGGCCGCCGTTAGGGCGTCCTGCAAGCCCGCAGCAACAGGATCACGGTCACAGACGATCCTTATACGACTGTCATCGGGAAGCGGGAAGACAGGGGCACCCTCGCCGCGGACGACGCACAGTTCCCACCACGGATACGTCTGCCGCAGAACGGATTCGACAGAGCGGCGCAAGTCGGCTTCCGTACCATCGGCGAGCAACAGGACCGAGAAACGCGGTGGATCGGCGAGAGCGGCCGCCTCGCGGCGGAGGTGGTCGCGGTCCACATCGGTAAGGGCGTGGGCAGCTTTCCAGGCGTCATAAGCCGCCGTCTCATCGTAGGAATCTCCGTCTTCAAAATCCGGCCCATCGAGGCTCCGAAATAGCTTGCGCCAGAATCCGGCGAACTCACCACGGGCGAGCATGGCCAGACCGCGGCGCAGCGCCGGCCCGGTTCGTCCGTATTTGGCGACCAGGCGCAGCTTGGCGGCGACGGCCTGACTCAGGGTACGCATGATTACGGACCTCTTCTGGGGAACGTCTCCGCGCTCACGGCCTGGTCCAGCGCCGCGCAGCCCCCGGTTCCAGTTCTCCAGGCTGAACCGCGTCGCCGCATCCTCACGGGCCTGGGCACCGAGTCGCCGCCGCAGCGCGTGGTCCTCGACGAGGGAGCAGATCGCCTCGGCCAGCCCGGCCGACACCGACGTGCTGGAGCAATGCATCGGCCCGTGGTCCTCGCGCAACATTCCGCTCTCGTCCATCCATGACGTCTTGCCGTACCTTCCCGGAACGATGAGACCATTGCGTCCATCTTCGACGTACTCGCGGAAGCCCCAGCCGTCCGAGGCGACCACGACCTGGCCGTAGGCCATCGCCCGCAGCACCGAAACTACGTGAATCCGAGCGGCCGGGATGAGAAAAACGTGCGACGACCGCATGAGATCGTCCATATCTTCATCGGACAGGTAGCGGTCGATGACGCGCACCCAGCCCTTTTCCAGGACCTTTCGGAAGCGGGGCTTGAGGTCGGGGAGGCGCGTCCGCAGCGTCAGCCGCACGTGTGGATAGCGCTCTTGCACGATCTCGAAAGCGCGCAGAACGTCCAGGCCGCCGCGGAGGAAGAAACTGACCGGCAGCTGGTGCCACGAGCAGGTGAAGAGAAGGTCGAGGCGTTCGGCCGTCTGGTCGGTGACGGCCGGCGGCAGGGCGATGCCGCAGGGGACGTACGCCGTCTTGGCGGCGATGATTTCGCTCCCGAACAGCTTCGGAAGCGCCTCCGCCGTGGAACGCATGTGGGTGACGATGCCGCGGCAGGATTCCGATTCCAGAAGCGCCTTGACGACCGGCAGGTAGGGCGAGCGCCGGATCGGCGTCCGGCCCGTGCAGCCGTTCAGATGGAATGGAAAAAATAGTGTAATAGGGTCTTCAATCTCGATCACCCACGGCCGCTGGTTAACCGTGAAGGGGATGCTGGTCAAGAAGAGCAGCCGCGCGTTCGGAGGGACGACTGCACCTGCGAGGCGAAGTGACGGGTGCGCAGGAACTGGACGGTCGGCCAGAAGGCACCCCCCGCGCGGCGTAGGGCGAAGAAGAGCCGGACGACGGCGGCCAGCGTCCTCAGACTGCGTAGGAGGCCGAAGCGGTGGGCGTGGCGAACGACGGAACAGAGCGGCCGGATCAGCAGCCGGGCCGCGCAGAAGCACGCTCCGGGCGACCCAACCGAAACCCCAGCCGCGGCGGGAGGGGAGGGCATCGGCGTTCGGAGCGGAACACACGAAGCGATAGCCGGTCGGCGGAAAGTCGGTGTGGGAAAACTGGGGGTGGCGGCCGCAGTCGCCGAAGAACGAAAAACAGGGCAGCCAACCGGCGAATTCGATAGGGACGGGATCGGCCCTTTCGGCCCCCTCACGGTCAAAGGCTGCTCTCCATAGTCCGGGTCGAATCCGCCTTATCCAGGGAAACCGTCATGGCGATCCCCTCCCTAACCGGGCGTAACGGCGGTCGCGGCCGGATGCGCAGCCAGAAAGTCGGCGGCGGCGGCGTACGACTTTGGCGTCCCGATGTCGAGAAACGGTTCGCGGCCGCGCCGGCCATACACGGTCCTGCGCCGGATCCAGCCAGGAAGAAGGTCCCGTTCCAGCGAAATCGGCCGGTCGGTCGGTATTTCCGATATCAGGGAGCGCTTGAGAAGGTAAACTCCCGCGTTGATCCAACCCGGCCGCCGCGTCGCCTCTTTTTCCGCGAACGCCGTGACCCGGCCTCCGAGGGCAGTCGTCACCCGGCCGAAGCGGGCCGCATTCTCCACGCGGACCAGGGCCATGCTCGCCTCCGCGCGGCGCCGGCGGTGAAAAGCCAGGAAGGCGGCGAGGCCTACTCGGCAGTAAGAATCTCCATTAAGGAGTATAATTGTATCCGAATCGAGTTGATCCAGGGCGGCTCGAAGCGCCCCGCCGGTCCCCAAAGGGGACGCCTCTTCGGAGTAAGCCAGTTCCATCTCTCCGAAGCGATTCCCTAACGTCAGTCGGACTTGATCGCCGCGAAATCCGGTCAGCAGCACCGCCCTCCGCACTCCGGCCGCGGCGAGGGAATCGAGGAGGTACGCCGCGAAGGGCCGTCCCGCGACAGGGGCCAGCACCTTCGGCCGGTCGGCGACGGCGGAGCGCAGCCGCGTGCCCAGACCGCCGGCCAGGATCGCGGCCGTGACGCCGGAAAGACGCGCAGGACGTGGCGAGAATCCGATCATCGCGTGGCCCTCACGCGGCGTTCTGGAATAGCGGCCGGCCTTCCATGGCGTAGCCCTTGAGCAGCTCGCGGATGCCGTCGTCGAGCGTCCGCCGTGGGACAAATCCCGTCTCGTGCAACCGCCGACTGGAGACGACGTAGTTGCGCTTGTCCGGGTCCTGGCCGATGGGGGCGAAGTGGATGTAGAAGTTCGGCACGTGTTCCTTGACCTTCAGCGCCAGTTCCTCCTTCGAGAGGTTCGCCGAATCCAGGCCGACGTTGTACACCCGCCCCTGCATTTGAGCCGCATGGCCCATGCAGTGGAGGACGCAGTCGGCTACGTCCCGTATGTGGATGAAATTACGTTTGAAATCCTTCTCGAAGATGACAAGGTAGCCTTCCTTGAAGGCCGCATAGACGAAGTGGTTGACGAGCAGGTCGAGCCGCATCCGCGGCGACATGCCGAACACGGTGGCCAGGCGCAGGGCGATGGTGTTCGGCTGTTCGAGCAGCAGGCGCTCCGCCTCGACCTTGGTGCGGCCGTATAGGGAGATCGGACGGAGCGGGCTGTCCTCGGTGCAGTAGGATTCGCCGGACGTGACTCCGTAACCGCTGTTGGTGTTGGGGAAGATCACCAGTTGATTCGGGCTGCGCAGCCGGCATAGGAGACGCACCGACTCCCGATTGACGCCGGTCGCCAGCGTCGGGTCGCGGTCGCAGGCGGCGGCGCCGACGACGGCCGCCAGGTGGACGACCACGTCGGCCGACCCCAGCAGGCGCCGCATCAATCCCTCGTCCCGCACGTCGCCCTTGACGAAGTCGAAGCCGGGGTGGCGCAGAGGTGGAACAGCCCTTGCTGGCCGACGCCGTACATGAGGTTATCGACCGCTTGCACACGACAGCCGGCGTCGAGCAGGTGCTCGCAGAGGATGCTGCCGAGATAGCCGAGACCGCCCGTGACCAGAACTCGCGTGTCCATGCGTTTCTTCCTTGTTGCTGCTTCGAGGAGGGCGAACGACGGCCCGGTCAGGCGCCGGTTCCCAGGGGGATTCGACTCACGGCCGCGGCCGATTCCTCCGGCGGCAGCAAGTCCGGCGCGACCCGCATTTTGCCGCTCAGAAGATCGCGTTCCAGCGCGACCGCCGTCATGCGCCGGATTCCACTCACGACTTCCGGCCCGAAACGTCGCCCGATCATTTCCAGATAATGCGGGTTGGTGTAGTAGCAGCGAAACGCCTCGTCGCGGAAGCGAAGCACGTCGCGGGCCGTGACGTGGCGCGTCGGCAGCGGCAGGCAGTCGCGCGAGTGCTGCGAGTAGCCGGTCCACGCCGCCGGCAGCGGCACGCCCTGACGCACGGCCAGGTCGTAAAGCGGCGATCCGGGGTAGGCCATGGCCGAATAGAAGTTGGCGAACTCGCAGTTCAGCTCGACGGCCAGGTCGAGCGTCGCCCGCATCGTGTCGGCGTCGTCTTCCGGCAGGCCGAAGATGTAGTTGCCGATCACGTTGATGCCCGGCGGCGCGGACCTGATCGACGACTTCAAAGACCTGCTGCTGGTCGAAGCTGCTTGTCCACGTCGGCCCGGACGCGCTCGGCGCCGGCCTCGATGCCGAGCGCCAGCCAGGTGAAGCCGGCCGCCTTCAGCTTGTCGAGCATTCCGTCCTTGATCGTGTCCACCCGCGTGTACGCCCAGATGTTCAGGTCGTATTTCCGCGCGGATGAGGCGGTCGCAGATGCCGAGGACGTGCCGGCGGTTGAGCACGAACATTTCGTCGGCGATCTTGATGTTGCGGACGCCGTAGCGCTGGACCAGCACGTCGATCTGCGCCGAGGACGGTGTCCGGGCTCCAATAGCGATAGCTGTTGGCGGTCTCGCGCAGCCCGCCGGCCTGCTCGCCGCTCGCGGAACGGCGCCTGGATGCAGCAGAAGGAGCAGTGATAACGGACAGCCGAGCGTCGTGTAGAGGGCGGCGTACGGTTGGCGGTCGCGGCCGTCGAGGCAGTGCCAGTTGTGGGCGCGGTAGCGGGCCATCGGCAGCAGGTCCCAGGCCTGCGCCGGCATCCGGTCGTCGAGGTCCGCGACCAGGGGCCGGTCCGGCGTGACGCACGGCCGACCGTCGTTCGCGATGCCACAGGCCGGGCACCTTCGCCAGGTCCGGCACCGGCGTCTTCAGCGCTTCCGACCAGGCCGACCAGCGTGTGCAACCCTTCGCCGGCGGCGACGAAATCGGCTTCCTCTTCCGCAAGGGTGCGGACGGGCAGCGCGGCGACGTGGCCGCCGGCAGCAGCACCTTCTGCTCCGGCGCCAGCTCGCTTGATCGCCGTGCAGACGCGGCCGGCCGCGGTCATGATTTGCGTCGATGCGGAGGGCTGATGTCCGTAAACCACGACCGCCGCCAGCACCGGGTCGGCGTCGCGGACGCGCTCGGCCAGCTGGTCCGGCCGTCAGTTCCTCCGCCTCGCGCGTCGATGATCTCGACCGACAGCCCGGCGGTGCGGGCAGAACGTCGCCATCAGCCCCGCCCACACGGGGTTCTCCACGGCCGCCAGCTCGCTGCCCAGCGCCTGGTAGACCTGGGTGCGGCTCGCCGGGTTGAGGATCAGGCAGGTCGAGTTTGCAACCGGCGCATCGAGCCGCCTCTCGGCTTCGCTCGCCCGGGCGACTAGGCCGTTCAGCAGGTCGCACAGGCGGAGGATCTTGTCTCGTTCCAGCGTCGGATAGTTGCCGATGTAGAAGCCGAAGAAATGCACGTGGTCGGCCTGCGGGAATGCCTTCCAGGCGTCCGGCCCCAGCAGCCGCGCAGGTACGGCTGCCGGAGCTGGTTGCCGCCGCCGGCCGTGCCGCGGCGGAACTCGACGCCGTGTCGCCCGCAGCGCCGCCATGACGCGCTGCACAGCGGCGTGGTCCGGCCGCCGCAGGATCAGCGTGAAGGCGTAGTTGCTGCTGCCTTCCGTCGCGAAGTCGGTCTGGTAGGGGTCCGGGATCGAGGTTGTCGAGGAAGAGCCGCAGGTTCTCCGTGCGGCGGCTGGATGCCCTCGTCGAGCCGCTGGAGCTGCGACCGGCCGATGACCGCGTTGATCTCCGTGCTGCGCACGTTGTAGCCGGGCAGGGCGAAGATGAAGTCGGGGTTGAGGTCGGGATGCTCGTCGGCGTATTCTCGGCTTGCGGCTCTCGGAGTCCAGTTCGCGGACCATGCCGTGCGAGCGCAGCATCCGCACCGTCTCGTAGAGGTCCGCGTCGTTGGTGCAGACCATGCCGCCTTCGATCGTGCTCAGGTGGTGGGCGTAGTAGAAGGAGAAGTTGGAGGCCAGGCCGAACGAGCCGAGCTTGCGGCCCTCGAACGTCGCCCCGTGCGACTCGCAAACGTCTTCGATCAAGCGGCACGCCGCGCCGACGCCAACTCGTCCAGCAGGCGACCGGCTCAGGGCGTTGTAGCCCAGCACGTGCGTCAGGAAGACGGCCCGCGTCCGCGGCGTGATCTTCTCCAGAACCTGGTCCGTGGTCCATGCCGAGCGTGCGCGGATCGATGTCCACGAAGACCGGCTTGAAGCCGCAGTGCAGCACCGCCGCCATGTCGGAAACCCAGGTGATGGTCGGCACGATGATCTCGCCGCCGCCGTGCAGTTCCTTGAGCGCGGCCAGCGTCAGCAGATTGGCGGACGAACCGGAGTTCACAAAGACGCTGTGCCGGACGCCGAGCCAGTCCGACCATTCGCTCCTCGAAGGCGCGGACGTTGCGCGACTGCGTGAGGACGGGATCGTCCTGGCGCAGCAGATCGCAGACGGCGTCGAGGTCGTCGCGCGTGATGTTGTTCTTCATCAGCGGCCAGTCGAGGCCGGCTTGCCGGGTCGCGGTGCGGTTGCATCAGAACGGCCCCTTGAATTCGATGCATCTGCAGGTCCGGGTTGTCCTCCGGCATCCAGCCGGTTTCGGCCCCTTCCACCAGGTCGCGGGCGGCGGCGGCGATGGTGCGGGCGTTCGGGATAGAACAGGTCTTCCAGAGCCGGCGTCGTCGGGCAGGTGACGGGGGCGAAGCCCAGGCGGCGGACGCGCAGGTCGCGGACGCCCATGCAGCCGCTCGGCCACCTGGGCGACGATCTCGGCGCCGGCGCCGCAGCGTCGTCCAGCCGTTGTCCACCACGAGCAGCCGGCCGGTCTTGCTCGACCGACGCGGCGATGGTGTCGCATGTCCAGCGGGCTGAGCCAGATCGGATCGATCACCTCGGCCCGCGATGCCGACCGTCTCCAGATAGCGGCGGGCGGCCAGGCACTCCACCTGCATGTGCGAGATGCCGACGAGCGTCACGTCGTCGCCGGCCGCCGTGATGCGCGCCTTGCCCGGCGCGACGGTGTAGGCGCCTTCGGGGACCGGCCCCTCTGGAAATGCAGCATCCGATGCTCGACGTACAGCACCGGGTTGTCGTCGCGGATGGCGGCGATCAGGCAGCCCTTGGCGTCGTGCGGCGTGGACGGGGCGACGACTTTGAGGCCGGGGACGTGCATGAAAAAGCTGTGCAGCCCCTGCGAGTGCTGGGCGCCCTGGCCCCAGCTCTTGCCGATCATGGAGCGCACCACCAGCGGCACGGACACCCGGCCGCCGTACATGTACCGGCTCTTGGCGGCGACATTGACGAGCTGATTCATCGCCAGCATCAGGAAATCCATGCGGATGTGGACGTGGATCGGCCGCAGCCCGGCCAGGGCCATGCCGATGGCCGCGCCGGTCATGGCGTCCTCGGACAGCGGCGTGCCGAAGACGCGGCTCGGGGCCGTACTTGTCCGCCAGGCCGCGCGTCGTCCCCTGGATGGCCTTGGGGTCGTCCACGTCCAGGCCGAACAGGACCACCGCTGGATCGCGCGCCATCTCCAGGTCGGTCGCCTCGCGGACGGCCTCGACGTAGGAGAGGGTCGCGGATCGGTCGGCGTGGCTTGCTTGCACGGGGCCGCCGGCTGGTCACAATCCCGAGTGCATGGCTCGGTCCTCCTTGAAGACGTCGGTGTAGAGTTCGTGCGGGCGCCGGGAAGGGGCTGGCCTCGGCGAAGGCGAAGGCGTCGGCGATCTCCTCGCTCGACCTCGGCCTCGATCGCGGCCCGCTCTGCCGGCGGCGATCAGCGCCGCCAGACGCGAAACCTGGTCGTTCGCCATCCACGGCTCGGCCTCGTCCTCGCGTGCGGTAGCCGAGGTGATAGTCGCGGCCGGGGCCGACGTGCTCCCGCCAGCGGTAGGTCATCACTTCGAGGAACCACGGGCCCTCGCCGGCTCGGATGCGGCGTCACGGCTCCCGCCGCCAGACGGTGCAGCTCCAGCACGTCGTTGTCCTCGATCCGTTCGGCCGGGATGCCGTGGGCGCGCGACCCGATCGCAGATCGCCGAAGTCGCCTGTCGGCGGCTCTGGTGGGTGTGGATGGCGTAGCGGTTGTTCTCGCAGACGAACAGGATCGGCAGCCTCTTCAGGGCCGCGAAGTTCAGGCTCTCGGCGAAGACGCCTTCCTCGGTGGCGCCGTCGCCGAAGAAGCTGGCGACGATGGCGCTCCGTTGCGGCGATATTGCAGGGCGTAGGCGTAGCCGACGGCGTTGGCGATGGTGGTGCCGACCACGGCGGACGTGCCCATCACGCCGGCCTCGGGGTCGATCAGGTGCATCGAGCCGCCCTTGCCGCGCGTGCAGCCGGTCGGCCTTGCCGTACAGCTCCGCCACCATCGCCTTCAGGTCGCCGCCCTTGGCCAGGTAGAGGGCGTGGCCGCGGTAGGTGCCGAAAACCACGTCGTCGGGCCGCAGCGCCTCGCAGACGCCGACCGACACCGCCTCCTGGCCGATCGACAGGTGGACGGGGCTTTTGATCCGGTCGGTGGGGTAGAGGCGGGCGACCTCTTCTTCGACTCGGCGGATCCGGTAAAGCGACCGATACATCCGTTCGTACATCCGGCCCTCCGTGGCCTCGCGGCGGCGAATCCTGGGAGAAGTCTCATTCGAGGTCAGACGGCGGCCCGTTCCGGCCGGCCGGCCGGGGCGTGGAGAACGCGGGCCAACTCGGCCTCGCGGTAATCCACCCCCGGATCGTAGAAAATAATCTGGCTGCCCGCGGACTCGAAGGCGAACGGCACGTGGATCTTGCCGCGCAGGGCGGCCAGCACGGACGCCCGCCGCTCCGGCGGAACGAACAGCAGCAGAAAGCCGCCGCCGCCGGCCCCGGTCAGCTTGCCGCCGACCGCCCCCGCGGCGCGGGCCCGGTCGTACAGCGCGTCCACGCCGGGGTTGCTCACCCGATCGCTCAGCCCGCGCTTGATTTGCCACGCCTCGTGGAGCATTTCACCGAACCGCCTCAGATCGGCGCCGCCTACCAGCAGGTCGATGCCCTCCTCCACCAGCCCGCGCAGCACCTTCAGCTCGCGGCGCCGCCGCTCCAGGTCCGCCGCATAGGTTCCGGCGATCTCGGACGCGGTTCGCGGGACGCCGGTGTAAAACAGCATCAAATGGGCCTGCAGCTCCGCCGTCCGGGCCGGCGCCAGCGGCAGCGGGTCAACGTCGATCCGCCCGTCGGAGTGAAATTGCACATATTTCAGGCCTCCAAAAGCGGCCATGACCTGATCTTGCGAACCGACCGTCTCACCGACCAGCGCCTGCTCGACGTGGATGGCCTCGCGGGCCAGCTGCATCTTGGTCCGCATTTCTCCGCGGAGCGCGTACAGCGCGTGCAGCAGGCCGACGGTGAACGCTGAACTGGATCCCATGCCGCTGCGGGCCGGCAGGTCGCCGTCATGGTGCAGTTCCAGACCGCGGTCGAAGCGGAGGTGCTGCAGCGCCGCCCGCACCACCGGATGGCTAATCTCCTCCACGGCGTTGCAGGTTTCGGTGTTGCGGTAGACGACGCGGATGCGGTGCTCGAAAAACGGCGGCAAATGGCGGCAGGTGAGGTAGCAGTACTTGTCGATCGTGGCGGCCAGGACGGCGCCGCCGTGGGTCCGATACCAGGAGGGGTAGTCGGTGCCGCCGCCGAAAAAAGAGAGCCGGAATGGGGTTCGGGAGATAATCATCCGTGATCCTCTCCGGGCGCTTACGCAACCCGGCTCGCCATGCCACCAGATCCATCCGGGGTTTTGCGGCGAATGCATGGGTTGAGGAAGTGATTGTGCCGGGGAGGGAAAATGTTGTCAAGACCGACCGGGAAGGAGAGGAGGGATTCCACCCACCGGACCAGCCCGCCGCGCGAGCAAGGGGTTGGGACGGGCCCTTGCTCGCGCGGCGGACTGGTTCGATGAGTATCCGGGGAGAGCGGCCCTGGCTCAGTAACCGCGTCCGCCGCCTCCTCCGCCGTAACCACCGCCGCCGCCGCCGCCATAGCCGCCGCGGCCTCCGCCGCCCCCTCCGCCGCCATAGCCGCCGCCGCCATGACCGCCGCCGTAGCCGCCGCGACCACCACCGCCGCCGCCGCCACCGCCGCGATCCTCACGCGGCCGCGCCTCGTTGACCGTCAAGGGACGGCCGCGGAACGGCTGGCCGTTGAGCGCGTCGATGGCCTTCTGGGCCTCGGCGTCGTTGTTCATCTCGACGAAACCGAAGCCGCGCAACCGGCCGGTTTCCCGATCCGTGATCACTTGGGCCCTGGCCACCTGCCCATGCTCCTGGAAGAGCGCGAGCAAGTCGTCGGCCGTGGCGTCCCACGTCAGGTTGCCGACGTAAATATTCTTCGCCATCGCAGAACCTTTCCGTGCCCGGCCCGCCGAGGGAAGAAGACGACGCGGGCGCCGCCGCACGGCAGCCTCACCCGCGCCCCGACGGGGCACACGTCAAAAAAACCCGTTTCGAGCCACCCCTGGCCGCGGCCAGGGCATCTTGCGTTGTCAGGACCAGGACGGAGCCGGCCGTGCCCGGCCCTGGAACGCCGCGGGATGCGCGGCGACTCCTCGGCCGGGCGGAACCCGCCTTCCTTCTCTGGCTCTTTCGGAAGGGATAACTCACGAATCGGAGTACACGACCATCGAAATGCGGAGGAGGAAGGGTTTATCGCTGCGAGTGGAGTGGGGCTCTCCTTGAATCGATCCCGCCCGGCCACCGGGCCGGCGCCAGGGGCAAAGACGGACCTTGCCACATTAATCCCGATTTATAGCAACAGGAGCATCGGTTGTAAAGACGGTTTTCGGCGCCCCGACGCGCCAGAGCCTCGACCGTCACCGGCGAGCGGCCGGCGTGAGCCGGCTGATGCGGTCTATCAGCCGGCTCACGCCGGCCGCTCGCCGATTGGATCCTTTTTTTCCGCAAAGGAGTTCCCCCATCGGCGCGCAACTGAAAGCGCTGCTGGCCGGCGGACGCGTACTGCGCGTCTTCGCCCTGGGTCATTTATGCTCTCCAAAATTGGTAGAAATCATCGGCTGGCGCGGCGGCTTCGACGCCGTCTGGTTCGACCAGGAACACGCCGGGCTGACGATGGCGCAGGTGGAGGAGGCGTCGCGCGCCGCGCGGGGTCGGGTTGGACTGCTTCGTCCGGCTCAACGCCACGGACTACGCGACGGTGATGCGCGCCCTGGAAGCCGGCGCCGGCGGCGTCATGGCGTCGATGGTGAAGAGCGCCCGCCAGGCGGAGGAAATCGTGTCGTGGGCGAAGTTCCACCCGCGCGGCTGCCGCGGCGTCAACGGCACCGGCGTGGACGGCCGCTATGGCGCGACGCCCGGATCGGAATACTTCCGCCGCGCCAATGTGGAAACAGTTGTGGCGGTGCAGATTGAACACGCCGACGCGGTTGCGGACGTGGAGCGCATCGCCGCCATACCGGACCTGGATTTCCTCTTTATCGGCCCGGCCGACCTGAGCCAGTCGATGGGGATTCCCGGCGAGTGGGAGCATCCTCGGATGTGGGCGGCGGTGGAGCGGACGGCGCGGGCGGCGGCGGCGAACCACGTGGCCTGGGCGATCCTGCCGCGCGACGCCGCCCACGCCCGCCGCTGCGTCGAGCTGGGCTGCCGAGTGCTGTCGATCGGAATGGACGCCTGGGCGTTCCAGAAGGGGGTTGCCGCCGTCCAGGACGATTTCGCGGAGTTCTTTCGGGGATGAATACTCACGTGCGGCAACGGCCCCGTTAAGGGCTGTGGACGCTCTGCTGCGCCGGAGGGTTTTCCGGGCCGGGCTTGTGTTCGCCGATCTGTTCGAGAAGGCCGATGACGTACATCAGCACCACGCCGGCCAGCAGGGCGAGGAAGAGCGGGACGCGATCGTGACGGTGGAAATGGACCTCCGGCAACAGGTCGCTCAGGGCGATGTAAAGGAAGGTCCCCGCCGAGAACGCCAGCGCCGCCTCCGTGATCTGGTTCTGGACGCTCTGCTCCAGCGCCCCGCTCGTGGCGAGCAGGGCGAACCCGCCTACAGGAACCATCGACGCAAAGCCGATTTGGACCAGCGCGATGAGACCCGGCCGCACGCCGCGCCGACGCAGCACGGTGGAAATCGCGAGGGCGTCCGCCGGCTTGTGCAGCACGATGGCCAGGAAAATGGCCAGGCCGGGAAGCACGAACGAGCTTGATATTCCCAGGTCGGATTGCACCGCGGCGCCCATCGCCACGCCGTTCATGAAGGTGTGCAACGTCAGACCGAGGACCGCCGCCCACCCCGCCACCGGAGGCGCCGACAGGCCGTGATGACCGTGGTCGTGGTCATGCGCGTGGTCATGGTCGTGGTCATGCGCGTGGTCGTGCTTGGGTTCTTCCTTCGAGGGCTTCGGGCCGCCGGGTTCATGAGTGTGCGGGGCCAGGAACCGCTCGATGCAGAACAAGCCGAAGATGCCCAAAACCATCCAGAGTCCGACGGTGGATTTTCCGAACTCGTCCTCGATGGCGTCGGGCAACACGTGAAAGCACGCCGCCCCCAACATCACGCCGGCCGACAGGCTCAGGTAGAGTTGAAGCCGGTCATGGCTCACCTTCTTGAGCAGCGGCACGCTGCCGCCGGCCAGGGAGAACACCAGCACCGCGAGGCTGTACACCGCCACCCAGGCCCAGGCGTTCATTCCGGCTCCTTTCGCACGCGGAGATAAAAGGATAACAAAGTAATACCGCGAAAGGAAGCCGACGGCAAGGGCGGCGTTCCTCGTTCCCACGCTCCGCGTGGGAACGAGGGTTTCTTCATGGCTTGTTCGGCGCCTTCGGCGACGTACCGGCCAGCGTCAGACCGACGCCCATAACCGTCTTCGTGTCGCCGACGCGCACGTCCTGCTTGACCATGAGGATCCAGCAACCGCCGCCTTTTTCCATGAGCTTCGGCTCGTCCGACGTGTTCTTGCCGGGGAACAGCAGCAAGACCGCCGGGTGCTTGCCGGTCGTCTTGCCGCTCAGCTCCTCCAGCGCCTTGTGTTCCATCGCGTCGGGCTTCCGGTCGTCCGCGGCGGGGCTGGCCAGCAGGAACTCCGAGTACGGCGCCGATCCCTGGTGATCGTCGGTGACGGGCTGGAACGCGAGCCGTAGCGTATAGACGCCGGGAGCGATCTTTTGATGACGGTAATCCGTGAAGTCGCCGACTACGCGCAGAGCGCCGAGCAGGGTGGTTTCCGGGATCTCGCGGTAGGTCAGGCCGTTCATGATCTGCACCTCGACCGCGTCGCCGGGCGCCTCCTTGCGGAACCAGACCTCGACCTGCGGCCGGTCGCCGCCGGCGAAGAACTGGACGCAGCGATCGGCCAACAGGGCGCGGAGCGGCTCGGCCAGCTCCGTCGGCGGGGCGGCGGCGGTGCTCTTGATGGAGTAGGGAGGCAAGCCGGGGGCGTTAGCCCCCGGAGGAAATAGCATCAGCACGGCGAGAATGCGAACGGCGTTCACGGCGGTCTCCGGGTCAGGCGGATGGCGTGGGGCGCGCGGCGGAGCGGGTCGGCGCCAGGGCGGTGTCGCGCGCCAGGTATTTCGCGCCCAGAGCCAGAAGACGCCGGCCAAGAGGATCATGACCGACACGATCAGGAAGCTGAAGTCCATGCCCTGGTTGCCCTGGAGGAAGTCGGTCCACCAGGATGGCTGCGCCGCGGCCGCCCCGGCGGCGTGGGCCGTGTCGGCCATGTATCCCATGATCGTCGGCGAGAACGTGTCTCCGAAAAGGTGAATGATGAGGATGACCAGGGCGAAGGCGCTGGCGCGGAGGGCGGGGTGCGTGACGTTGGCGATGATGGTGTTGACCGGGCCGGTGTTGAAGAACAGGCAGAAGACGGCCAGGAACATCAAGACGTAGGCCCACGGGAACGGCGTGACGAGGAAGACGAGCATCAGCGGGAAGGCGAGGAGCATGCCCGCCCCCGACACCAGGAAGTAGGAGCCGGGGAAGCGGCGGCGCAGGGCGTCGCCGGCCCACCCGCCCGCCAGAGTGGCCAGCAGGCCGGACACGACGAGAATGCCGCCGAAGACCTGGGTGGCCGTCAGGTTGGACTGGCCCCGGTCCTCGCAGTAGGCGGGCATCCAGTAGCCGATGCCGCCGATGGCGAACGTCGCCGCCGTGTAGCCGAGGGTGCAAAGTAGGAAGGAAGGGGTCTTGAGAATGATAAGGTAATCGCGCCAGGAGCTTGCGTGCGGCTGGACGGCCGGGTCGGACTCGCCGCGCTTCGGTTCGCGCATGAACAGGCAGAGCAGGGCCAGGAGCAGACCAGGCAGCACGACCACGTAAAACGCCCAGCGCCAGTCGCTGGTCAACCACAGCATCAGCCCGCCGAGCACGACGCCGAGCGCACTGCCGACAGGGATGGCGGCGTAGAAGTAGGCCAGGACCGTCCCGCGGCGGCTTTCCGGATACAGGTCGGAAAGGACGGCGGGCGCGGCCGGCCCGTACGCCGCCTCTCCGGCGCCGACGACGCACCGCGTCAGGAGCATCACGACATACCCGACCGCCAGACCGGACGCGCCGCTGGCCAGGCTCCACACGGCCACACCGAAGGCCATCAGCTTCCAGCGCGACAAGCGATCGGCGAGGCGGCCGAACAGCGGCGCCAGCAGCATGAAGGCGACCATGAACGCCGTGGACAGGAGGCCCATGCGAAAGCGGACGCCGTCGAACCAGAAGAGCGGCTGGGCCAATCCGTTGGGGAAGAACTCATGCTGGATGGGCTTCTCGAGCGCGGACAGCACGTAGCGGTCGAGGTAGTTAAACATATTAATGAAGATGAGGAGCACGAGGGCCGATGTCGCTCCGGGCGCCAGGCCGGATCGGAGGGCCGAGCCGTGGAAGGGACCGGCCGGCTTGTCGAGCGGGGTGGGTGTGATTCCGTTCTTGGTCATGGCGGCGGTCCTGCGAGAGTGCGGAAAGAGAACCGCGACATGGTAAGGGTCCGTCGCCTCTGCCGCAAGCCCGGCGAGCGGCCGGCGTGAGCCGGCTGATCAGGTTGCCATCAGCCGGCTCACGCCGGCCGCTCGCCAAAAGAAGGTGGATGCTCCATGAAAAGCCGCGGCCGACGCAGTACGCCGCCGGGCGAACATCGCCCGGTCCTGCTCGACGAAGTGCTGGGCGCCTTGGCCCCGGCCGAGGGCGCCGTCGTCGTGGACTGCACGGTCGGATGGGCCGGCCACGCCGTCGAACTGCTGCGCCGCATCGGGCCGGCCGGCCGATTGATCGGTCTCGACCTCGACCCGGAAAACCTGCCGCGCGCCCGTGAACGACTGGCCGCTGTCGGCCATCCCTTCGCCCTTCACCCCTCCAATTTCGCCGCTTTACCGACCATCCTGGCTGCTGAGGGGATTGCGACCGTGGACGCCGTGCTGGCCGACCTCGGCATGTCGTCGATGCAGGTGGACGACCCGGAGCGCGGCTTCTCCTACGTCCGCGACGGCCCGCTGGACATGCGCATGGACCGCACGCGCGGCCGGCCGGCCGCCGACCTCCTAATGACGATCGGGCCGGACGAGCTGGCCCGCGCCCTGCGCGACCTCGGCGACGAGCCGGAAGCCGAGCGCGTGGCGGCGCTGCTGGTCGAGGCGGCGCGGCAGGGAAAGCTCAAGCGGACGACGGACGTCGCTCGCCTCCTCGTGGAAGCGGCGGGACGCGGCGAGCCGGGTCGCGTCAGAGGCGAGCCGGGTCGCGTAAGCGCCGGAGCAAGCCTTGGCGCCTGCACCCCGCGCCGGGCAAATGGAACTTGCACCCCGCGGCCCGTACTTTTCAGACATTGCGTATCCTGGTGAACCGAGAAATGGCCAACCTGGAACAGCTGTTGCGCGTGCTGCCGGGAGTCTTGCGGCCGGGCGGCCGGGCCGCGATCATCAGCTTCCACAGCGGCGAGGACCGCCAGATCAAGGCGACGTTCCGCGCCGGTCAGGCCGTCGGCGTCTACGACGAAATCTCCGCCGAGCCGATCCGGCCGTCCTTCGTCGAGCGCACCGCCAACCCACGGTCGCGGTCGGCGAAACTGCGCTGGGCGCGTCGTTCCGACGTTTAAGGGCGTCCAATTGGATCGGAGCCGCGACCGTAAGGGAGCGGGGCGAGGCGCCCGAACCTCGCCCCGCTCCCTTACGGTCGCGGCTCCGATGCTTGGGGGCGAGGTCATCAAAACCTTGCCCCGCTCGCATTTTTCTTTCAACCGGCGCGTCACACTTCCGCGATCGCACCGAATGAAAGGGGAAGGTGCCCGTGGGGCGCTCGGAGCCACATGAAACAAGAGGGAGTGGATCGGTGAACGTTCTTCGCAATGTCCGATTCGTGTTCGCGGCCCTGGTCCTGTCGGCCGCCGGCGCCCTTGCGACCGCGGCCCCGAGCCGAGCCGACGACGGCGACACGTATGCCGCCATCGTCTTTTCGCCGAACGGCAAGTACGGGTTTGCTTGTAAGGCCGCATCGAAGGAGCAGGCCCAGAACGACGCCAAGGACCAGTGCA
Organism: uncultured Planctomycetaceae bacterium; assembly: GCA_963771935.1. Taxonomy (GTDB): domain Bacteria; phylum Planctomycetota; class Planctomycetia; order Gemmatales; family Gemmataceae; genus UBA4732. The sequence continues at coordinate 565,710 of CAVYVK010000005.1, forward strand.
AGGCGACCGGCAAACTGATCGTCGTCTGGGCCAAGAACGGCTTCGTGGCGCTGGCCGTCGGCGCCAACGGCACGGTGGACGCCGACTCCGGCCCGACCCGGAAGGTCGCCGAAGAAAAGGCCCTGCAGCGAGTCCGGGATGCGGGCGACCTCGACCCCCGCATCGTCATCTGCGTCAATTCGGACGGGGATTGAAGAGGAGAAGGGCCAGCAAGACCAGGCCGACGCCGAAATCGCGTCGCGGCATGTTCCGCTCCCGGGGCGACCCTGCGAGGGCCTTTCCAGGAGATGCTACACGACCGGCGCCCGGCCGCCCAGGCTACCGGATTTCGGTCCCGTTCTCGTTCTTGCCTTTTTTTCGCTTGACCCGCCGCCCCCGCTGCCATACCACTCATGAAACACGCCGGCCGTCCGCGCGACGGCCCCTTCCCTCATTGGCAGCAGCCCCCAAGGAGACATCGTGAAACCGTACTGGCTCATCGCTCTTACCGGCCTGATCTTCGCGGCCGCCGCCGTCCATGCCGACGGCCCCGGCGACAACCTGCCCGACAAGGTGCGCCCCGTCCCGCCGCCCGGCGTCGCGATTCCCGCCGCCGACCGCGCCGATCTCCAGGCCGGCGTCGAGGAACTCGGCAAGGAGATCGACGACCTCCGCACCGCTCTCAAGGACAAGCCCGCCCTCCTCGATCTCCTGCCCGACGTGCAGATCTATTACAACGCCGTGCGCTACGCCCTGACCTACAACGAGTTTTACGGCGACGCGGCCAAGCAGGTCGCCACGGCCAAGGCGTTCCTGAAACAGGGCCACGAACGGCGCAGGCGCCTGCGCGACGGCAAGGCGCCGTGGACCACGGCCACGGGACTCCTCGCGCGCGGCTACGTCTCGCACATCGACGGCTCGGTGCAGCCCTACGGCATCGTCGTGCCGGCGTCCTACCAGGCCGATTCGCAGGACAAACACCGCCTCGACCTGTGGTGCCACGGCCGCGGCGAGACGCTCAGCGAGCTGAACTTCATCGACGGCTGCCAGAAGTCGAACGCCGATTTCATGCCGGCCGGCGCCTTCGTCCTGCGCCTCTACGGCCGCTACTGCTGCGCCAACCGGTTCGCCGGCGAGATCGATGCGTTCGAGGCGATGCACAGCGTCGAGAAGCATTACCCCGTCGACGAGGACCGCGTCGCCATCCGCGGCTTCTCGATGGGCGGCGCCGCCTGCTGGGACCTCGCCGTCCACCACCCCAGCGTGTGGGCCGCGGCCGCGCCCGGCGCCGGCTTCAGCGAGACGGTCGATTTCCTCAAGGTGTTCCAGAACGAGCCGGTCAAGCCCACGTGGTATCAACAAAAGCTCTACCACATGTACGACGCCACGGACTACGCCGGCAACCTCTTCAACTGCCCGACGGTGGCCTACAGCGGCGAACTCGACACCCAGAAGCAGGCCGCCGACATGATGGTCGCCGCCGCCAAGAAAGAGGGGCTGACGTTCGCCTATCTGATCGGCCCCAAGGTACACCACCAGTACGAGCCGGAAACCAAGAAGGAGCTGGCCAAGGAAATTGACGCCATCGTGGAAAAGGGCCGCGATGAGACGCCGGCCGAAGTGCACTTCACGACATATACGCTCCGCTATAACCGCGATGCGTGGGTGACGGTGGACGGCCTGGAGAAGCACTGGGGCCGGGCGGACGTCAAGGCCAAGCTCGGCGCCAACGGGATCGCGGTGGACACGAAAAACGTCTCGGCGTTCACGCTGACGCTGCCGCCGGGCAAGGCGGCGTCTGAGAAGGTGAAAACAACCATCGATGGCGTCGAAGTCGAGGCAGTGTTGGCTACGGCCGACCATCCGTGGGTAGCCCACTTCCGCAAGGAGGACGGCAAGTGGAAGGCCGTCGAGTCGGCCGACGACGGCACGCTCGCCAAGCGGCACGGCCTGCAAGGGCCGATCGACGACGCCTTCATGGGCAGCTTTTTAATGGTCAAGCCGACCGGCAAGCCGCTCAACGAGAAGGTCGGCGCCTGGGCCGAGGGCGAGATGAAGCACGCCGTCGAAAGCTGGCGCAAGCAGTTCCGCGGCGAGGCGCCGGTCAAGGACGACGCCGAAGTCACCGACGCCGACATCGCCGCGCACAACCTCATCCTGTGGGGCGATCCGTCGAGCAACAAGGTGCTGGCGAAGATCGCCGACAAGCTGCCGATCCGCTGGGACGGCGACAAGGTCGTGGTCGGCGCCGATTCCTACCCGTCGGCCAACCACGTGCCGCTCTTGATCTACCCCAATCCGCTCAACCCGAAGCGCTACGTCGTGCTCAACAGCGGTTTCACCTTCCGCGAGTACGACTATCTCAATAACGCGCGGCAGACCTCGAAGCTGCCGGACTATGCGGTGATCGACGTGGACACGCCGCCGTCGTCGCGCCTGCCGGGGGCGGTCGTGAACGCCGGGTTCTTCGACGAGCACTGGAAGCTGCAAGCGGACGGGGGTAAGTAAACCACGGAACACACGGAAAACACGGAAAAGAAGGAAATCCTTTGTCTTCTTTTCCGTGTGTTCCGTGGTTATCTTCTACTGGCCCGACCCCGCCGTAAGCTGGATATTCGACAGTTTCAGACTCCGCGCCTCCTGTTTGCCGTCCGCCGTCGCCTTCACCACCAGCAGGCTCTCCGGTAGGTCGAACGCGCCCAGCCGCTTCCACGTCTGATGATGCGTCTCGGAGCTGGTCAGCGCGTTGGTCTTCGTGTCCCACGTGTTGACCACGAAGCACGCCGGAAGGAACTTGCCCTCCTGGTTCACTTCGTTTTCCATCACGGTGATGGTGAATCGGATGTCCTTCATCTCACGGTTGACGACGATCACTTGGCGGTCGCGGATGCGGTAGCTCGAATGGAACTCGTCGGACAGCACGCGGATCGCCCGGCCGAGCGGATGGTCGGCGACGTCGTCCTCGAAGGCGCACGGCGTGTCGCGCACCGCGGCCGTCGTCGAGCCGGTGGCCGACCACGGATGACAGCGTAGAGCTGGCCCACAGCCCAGACTCATCGTCGGACAGCTGCGTCGTTACTTGCCCCTCGGGATTGACGGACATGCGCCCTTTGTCGACATTGCCGTTGACGTTGACTTCCAGGTCGGCCGTGAAGCCGGGGAAGTCCTTCCACACAGCGCGGGCGGCGCGGGCGTCGGCCAGCAGCTTCGTCGCCGCGGCGTCGGCTTCCAGCTTCGCGGCCTTGTCCGCCGCGGCATAGCGCCGGCGCCGCGACCGCCAACGATAGAATCGCCCAGCTGAATCGTTTCATCGCATTCTCCTCTCTGCTAAGACTGAAATCACCCGCTGCGCCGCTTCATCATCGTGATCTCGTTGCCGGTCGGGTTGTGTTCGACGTGGTCCATGAACGTCTGGATGAGCAGCAGGCCGCGGCCGCTGACCTTGCCCAGGTTGGACGGGTCGGTCGGGTCGGGCAGCAGCGACGGGTCGAAGCCCAGCCCCTCGTCGCGCACCAGGAACGTCGCCTCGTCTCGCGTCAGCGTGGCGACCACCCGGACGCGGCGGTCGCGGAACGGTTCCTGATAGCGGCGCTCCTTGGCTAGGCGGTAATAGCCCTTCTCATCCGTCTCGCGCATCTCGGACTTCAGTTCCAGGTTGCCGTGGAAGATGGAATTGGTCAGCGCCTCGTGCAGGGCCACGCCCAGCAGCATCAGGCCGCTCGGCTCGCACAGGTTCATGCGCGAGAGGTCGCTCTCCAGGTGGCTGACCAGCGGCGCCACCATGCTGGCGTCATTTTCGATCTCATAATGGATCTCCGACCGCGTCACGGTGTCGAGGATGCGCCGCTCGCTCACCTTGGTCTGGGCTGCCGAATAGACCTGATCCAGCGTCTCGGCGAGGTTCTGGGCCAGGCTCTGCTTGGGGACGTAACTGGCCGCCCCCTTCTTGAGGGCGCGGATGGCCAGGTCCTCGCTGCCGTGGGCGGTCATCAGGATGACCGGCGTCAACGGATACTTGGCGCGCACGGCCTCGACCAGCTCCAGACCGTCCATTTGCGGCATGAGCATGTCGGTCAGGATGACGTCGGGCGAGACGCGGGGAATAAGCTCCAGGGCCTCGATGCCGTTGCCGGCGAAGACGGGCTGCCAGCCCTCGGCTTTCTGGATGATGGCGCCGGCCAACCGCCGGTCCATGGCGGAGTCGTCCACCACCAGCACGGTGTGGTATTCGGCCGAGTTCGGTTCGTGGCCGGCCGCGGTCGGGGCGGCAGAGTCGGTGGGGGTCATTTCGGGGTCTCCGGGATTGAGAGGCTGCCCGCGCCGCCGGCGCGAAGCGCCGCGGTCAGGCGGTCCAAGGCTTGTTCCAGTTCGGGCAGGGCGGCGACCGCCGCGGCGGGGTCGCCGGTGCGGCCGAGTTCTTCCACGCGGGCGGCGGCGGCGGCGGCTTCCGCCGCGCCGAAATAGCCGACCGCTCCCTTGATCGTGTGGGCGGCCCGGCGCAGGCCGACGGCGTCGCCGCGGGCGGCGGCGGCGCGGGCGTCGTTCAGCCATGTCGGTGCGTCGGTCAGGAACACGGCCGTCAGCTCCCGCAACAGCTCCTCGTCGCCGCCCACGCGGGTCAGGGCGGCTTGAGGGTCGAACACGGACGACGGAAAGGAGGACGGAGTCATGCTATGGTTCTTCGTTTCGTCGGGCGGCGATTGCAGGGACGACGGGGAGCGGCCGGCGAGGTCCGCCAGGATCCGGTGCAGGTCGCGGAGGGCGACGGGTTTGGCGAGGTAGCCGTCCATGCCGGCTTCGAGGCAGCGCTCGCGGTCGCCTTTCATGGCGTGGGCCGTCAGCGCGATGATGGGAAGGCGGCGTCCGGCGTCCGTCTCAGCGGCGCGGATGCGGGCGGTCGCCTCGAAGCCGTCCACGCCCGGCATTTGCAGGTCCATCAGCACGGCGTCGAACGGCTCACGGCCGAGCGCGGCCACGGCCTCGGCGCCGTCGGCGACCACGACGGCGGCCGCGCCGAGTTTGCGGACGAGGGCGGCCGAGAGCCTCTGGAGGACCGGGTTGTCCTCGGCGATCAGCACGCGCAGCGGCCGGGCCAGGCGGGGCAGCGCCGGCGAAGATCCGTCCGCGGCCGGCGCGGGTTCGGCGCCTTCGAGGGCGCAGCAGCGCGGCGAGAAGGTCGGCCGGCTTGGCCGGCTTCAGCAGGCCGACGGGTTGCCCCACGCCGGAGAGGCGATCCGGCGTGGTCAGCAGCGGCAGCACGGCGGCCCCTCGGGCGCCCGCTCGGATCGCGTCCCGGCCCGGCAGGCCGGCGTCGAGCAGGATGGCGCGGAACGGCTCGCCGCGCCGGTCGGCCCGATGCAGCGCGGCCAGGGCCGCATCGACCCCGCCGACCGCCTCGACTTCCGCCCCCCAGTCGGCCAGCGTTTCCGCGAGGACGCGGCGCTGGCTGGCGTTGTCGTCCACCACCAGCGCCCGCACGCCTTCCAGATCCTGGGCGACCGGCGCCAGCGGGGCGGCGACGGCCAGCGGCACGACGAACTGGAAGACGCTGCCGCACTCCGGCACGCTTTCCACCCAAAGCCGACCGCTCATCGCTTCCATGATACGGGTGGAAATCGCCAACCCCAGCCCCGCCCCGCCGTACTTTCGGCTCATCGAGCCGTCCGCCTGAACGAAGCCGTCGAAAATGACGCGCTGCTTCTCCGGCGGGACGCCGACGCCGGTGTCCGCCACCCGGAAATGCAGAATGATGAATGATGAATGATGAATGGAAGAGAAATCCGCCTTGCCGCCTCTTTCATTCATCATTCTGCGTTCATCATTCATCATTCCAACTGCGACGACCACTTCACCCTGCTCCGTGAATTTGATCGCGTTGCCGACGAGGTTGACCACGACCTGGCGCAGCCGCGACCAGTCGCCGACGAGGCGATCCGGCACGGCCGCGTCCACGCGGAAGGCCAGCTCCAGTCCTTTGGCATGAGCGCGGGGCCAGCGACTTGACGGCGTCGCCGAGCGCGTCGCGCAGGGCGAACTCCTTCGGAGCGAGGTCGAGCTTGCCGGCCTCGATCTTGGCGAAGTCCAGCAGGTCGTCGATCACGGCCAGCAGCGACTGGGTGGACGCCTGCACCATCCGCAGGTTGTCGCGCTGCTCCGGGTTCAGCGGCGTGTCGAGGGTCCATTCCGTCAGGCCGAGGACGGTGTTGAGCGGCGTCCGCAGCTCGTGGCTGACGTTGGCCAAAAACTCGCTCTTGGCGCGGTTGGCTTGCTCGGCGGCCTCCTTGGCGCGGCGGAGGTCATCCTCGGCCTGGCGGCGCGCGGTGACGTCGGCGTGCGACCCGGCCAGGCGAGAGACGCGGCCGAAGGCGTCGCGCACGGCCACGCCCCGCGCCAGAATCCAGCGGTAGGAGCCGTCCTTGTGACGGAGGCGGTGCTCCAGCGAATATTCCTCCAGGCGCCCGTGCAAATAATCGTCCACGGTTTGCAGCGCCCGCTGCCGGTCCTCCGGGTGCAATCGGCTGGTCCACTCCTCGAAGCGATCGCCGATCTCGTGGTCCAGGTAGCCGAGCATGTTCTTCCAGCGCGGCGAAAAGTAGACCGCAGCGCGGGCCACGTCCCAATCCCACAGGCCGTCGCGCGACCCGTCCACCGCCAGGGCGAAACGCTCGCGGCTGCGGCGCAGCTCCTCTTCGGCCCGCGCCTGGGCCGTCACGTCGCGCAGCACGATGACGCCGCCCCGCGCGGCGCCGTTCTCGTCGCGCAGCGGCCGGCCGGTGATGCTGACAAGAGCGCCGTCCGGCACGCGCGGTTGCGCACCAGGGCCTCGACCTGATCGCTCTCCTCGCCGCGCAAGGCCCGCGCCAGCGGCAGATCGGCCGGCTCGAACAGGGCGCCGTCCGTGGTGCGGTAGAGGCCGTGGACCAACGGCCAGTCGTCGAGCGGGGCGTCGGTGGGGCCGTCGCCGAGGATGCGGCGGGCGGCGGCGTTGAAGAAGAGGCAGCGGCCCGCCTCGTCGGCGACGACCAGCCCATCGCCCATGCCGTCGAGGATGGCGGGCAGGAGGCGCGACGGCGCTTCGAGGGCGGGCGCACTGGCGCCGACCGGGCGCGCATCGGCCGCCGTCGGTTCTCCGTGCGGATCGTGGTTGCCGTTCAAGCGTCCGGACATGCGACGGCCCTTTCCGAACACGCCGCCCGGGAGATGGCCGCGCCGGCGCGGCGATTCCCCCCCAAGGAAAGTAACCGCGCGACCGGCATTCTTGCAAGGAGATTCAAAAGAAGTACAACACAACTCCATCCGAGCCGCGACCGTAAGGGAGCGGAATACGGCGCCCCCACCCCAATGAGGTCTTCTCCCCATGCGAGCGATGCAGGTGATTTTGGCGGCCGTGCTGACGGCCGCCGGCTTCGCGGCCGACCCTTATGGCGACATCAGCGACCTGAAAATCAACAAACCCGAGGACAAGGTGGACGCGCCGACCACGCCCGCCCCCAAGGACGCGATCGTTCTGTTCGACGGCAAGAGCCTCGACGGCTGGGTGATGCGGAACGACGAGAAGAAGCCCGCCACGTGGGATCTGCTGTCGGGCGGCGTCATCCAGGCCCGCGACGGCGACATCATCACCAAGGAGCAGTTCGACGGCCATTTCCAGCTGCACGTCGAGTTCCGCGTGCCGTACGTTCCGGACGCCAAGGGCCAGGCCCGCGGCAACAGCGGCGTCTACGTCCAAGGCCGCTACGAGGTGCAGGTGCTGGACAGCTACGGCCTGGACGCCAAAAACAACGATTGCGGAGCGATTTACGAGGTTTCCGCGCCGAAGGTCAACGCCTGCAAGGCGCCGACCGTGTGGCAGAGCTACGACATCGACTTCACGGCCCCGAAGTGCGAAAACGGCAAGAAGACCGAGCCGGCCCACATCACGGTGCATCAGAACGGCGTACTGATCCAGGACGACGTGAAGATCCCGGTGGACAACACGCGGGCCGGCCGCGGCGGCGACCCCTGTACGCCTGGGCCGATCATGCTGCAATACCACAACAACCCGGTGCAGTTCCGCAACGTCTGGCTGGTGAAGGGCAAGTAAGAATTCACCACAAAGACACAAAGAACACAAAGGGAGACAAAGAAGACAAAAACTCTGGTTCGAGATCGGGACGACCCGGAACCCTGGTTCTTGTCTTCTTTGTCTCCCTTTGTGTTCTTTGTGTCTTTGTGGTGAATTACGTCTTCATCGCGTCCGGCCCCTGCTGCTCGAAGCGCGTGATCTTCTCGACGCGGCGGGCGTGGCGGCCGCTCTCGAATTCCGTCTCTAACCAGATCCGCAACATCCGCTCGATCAGCTCCTCGCCGAGCAGATCGGCCGACAGGCACAGCACGTTGGCGTCGTTGTGGCGGCGGCTCATCTCGGCGGTGATGCTGTCGTGGCACGGGGCCGCGCACACCCTTGACCTTGTTGGCCGCGATGCACATGCCGATGCCGGTGCCGCAGATCAACACGCCGCGCTGGGCGCGGCCCTCGCTGACGGCCAGAGCGACCTGAAAGGCGTAGTCCGGGTAGTCCACGCTCTCGCGGCCGTTCGGGCCGATGTCGGTCACTTCGTGGCCCATTTGCTGCAGCACCGCGATGATGCGGCGCTTGACCTCGAACCCGCGATGGTCGCTGCCGATGGCGATTTTCATGACTCAACTCGTGGATCGCTCGCGGGGCCGCCGAGGGCGGGGCGAGAGGGAGAGTATCCTTCTGAGATTTTAGCCATTGGAAGGGGCGATGGACGCGGAAGGTTGTAGTTCTTCGACGAGGGGTTCGAGAAAAGTCCAGATTTGGCGGGCGCATTCCTCGTAAACGCCGAGCGGACAGCCGACCGGGTCGGGCAGATCGGCGCCGGCCGGGCTGAGCAGCCGGGGCCGGGACGCCAAGCCACGGTAGTGTTCGGCCAGGACCAGCAGATGGCTGCGCGTCATGGCGATCAGATAATCGGCCTGAGCGGCGAGGTCCGGCGCCAGCGGCCGGCTGCGATGCCCGGACAGGTCGGCGCCGTAGGACCGGGCGACCGCGACCGCCTCGTCCGCGGCCGGACTGCCGGACGTCGCCGCCATCCCGGCGGAGAGGACGTGAAAGCCGCGCTCCGGCAGATCCGCGGCCGTGCAGCCGAGCCGCCCCGCCAGCCGCGCCTTGAACAACCCTTCGGCCAGCGGACTGCGGCAGGTGTTGCCGGTGCAGACGAAGACGACGAGGCAGGCGGCCTGGCGGCGCAAGGCGCCGTCGGACACCGCGCCGGGCTGCACGACTTTCCACGAGGCGCCCTCCACCTGCACCACGGTCGGCGGCCAGCGCTCCGTCGTCTGGCCGTCGTCCACGACCACGGCGAGTTGGTCCCCCATGACTTGCATCACCTGATCGGCGGCGGCGCCCGGCGGCGCCGCCAGGAGCATCGGCCCGGCCAGCTGGCGCAGCGTCGCCCGCACGGCTTCATGGGCAGGGCTGCGCAGGCGCAACCGGCCCTGGGGACAGACCTCGCGCCGCACGGCCTCGGGCAGCCGGCCGGCGAGTCCGTCGGCGACGCCTTCGCCGGACTCCAGCGTCAAGGGACCGGGCCAGAAGCGACGGGCCAGTCGGCGGCCGAGCGGTCCCAGGCCGGGCGCCCAGTCGCGCGCCTCGGCCGCTCCGCGCACGGCCAGCGGCAACGGCGCGTCCGGCGATTCGCCCTGCGCCTTGCGGAGCAGACCGACCGCCTCCGCCGACAGCGCACTGGCGGCGAGGTGATAGCCCGTTTCGGTGGGGAAGGCGACGACGGCCCCGTCATGCAGCGCCTCCGCGGCGCGCCGGACGACGGCGCGCGGGTCGGCGACGCGTTGCCAGTCGAACACTTCGGGCATGAACGATCCGCTTTCGCGCTGAAAAAGGACGGTAGGGAAACCAATGTTGTACGGTCGGAGAGCCGTTTCGACAAGCGTGCGGCTTGACGTCACCGCCTCCGCAACGACCACGGCGACCCGATCAGCCGGAAGCCGTTGCGCCAGTGCCAGAGTGTGCTCGACTCATTGCCGAGCAGGAACGTGCTGGCCAGCTCGGTGTAGCCGAGGGCGAGAAGCCGCCGCGACGCGGCGTGCAGCAGGGCCGTGCCGACGCCCTGCCCCGCGGCCAGTGGATGCACGAAGATCCAGGTGAGGTGCGGCCGGCCCAGACCGCGAGCGACGGCATCGATAGGCGGCGGCTCGGGCCACGCGAACGATCGCCAATCGGTGAGGTCCGCGACGGGCAGGAGCGTGATGAGGATGCCGCCGGCCGGGCCGTCGTGAGGGTCAGCCACGGCGAGCAAACTGGCCTCCCCGATGAACGGACCGTCGCCTCCGGTGCGGGCGTGTTCCAGGATGGCGCGGGCCGCCGAGCGGCGCTTGCGGTCGTCCAGCCCGAGGAACGGCGGTTGGTCGCTGAAAGCCGCGGAAAACAGGCGCACCAGGTCGGTCCAGTCCTCGTCGGTCACGGGCCGCGTCGTCACGCCGTCGTCGGCCGATTCGGCCGGCGGCCGCAGCTCCAAGAGGGCGTGGTAGGTGCGCGGCCGCGGCGTCAGCCACGCTTCGCCGTCGATGTATTCGTACTTGTAGGCCGGGTGGCGCGGCAGCTGGCGGAACTCGCGCATCGTCATGCGGAGCTTCACCCGGCGCATGCATCGGGACCACATGGCGCGTTCCCCCAGCCTCCGGCGCGTCCACGACCCGGAATGGGTTGCCGATAGTGTAAGGGACGTTCGCCGGATTGTCGATCTCGTCGGGAGGCGCCCCTTGACCGCCGACCGCCCGCGGCGGCACAATACCGAGGGAGTTATTCCGCACGTCGGCGAATCGACTTTCCATAGGAGCAGGCGCCATGTCCCCCCTCCCGATGAGCGACAATTTCCCTCTGCTGCACAGCATCGACCGGGCGGCGTCCGTGCAGCGCTTCCTCGCCAACGGCCGCTCGGCGGACGGACATGACCGCGCCTGGGAGACGCTGGTGCGCATGGCGCTGGACTATCCCGTCCTGCTCCGCGCGGCGTGGCGGGTCGCGTTCGACAGCCTCGGCGGCGACGAGGACTTCATCCCGGTGCGTCTCATTGAGGACGCGCGCAACTCCCTGCTCCGCGCCTTCGCCGAGGCGAGCGACTCGATGCGGTCGATTCAGGAAGCCGTTCGGGCGTGGCAGCAGCGGACGGGGCGAACCGTGGCCGGGTTCGATCAGATTGCCGGGGCGATGGAAGAGGTGCGTCGCCTGCAGGAGGACATCTTCCGCGACTGGGACTCGCTGGTCGAGCCGATGGACGAGCCGCCCGGCGACCCCATGCCGGTGGACGAGGCGTTCGCCTTGATAGCCGGCATGGATAAGGAAACGTGGTTGCGCCACGTTGAGGAATACAAGCAGAAACGGAAAGCCAGGGCCTGGAGTAGCCTCCATGTCGTACATCACCCGCCTGGACCCTTTGGTCTTCCGGCAACTCGTCCGTTGGGGTCTCTCCGACTCCGTGCGCGTGGAAGCGCATTTGCGCCTCAACGACCGGCTGCCTCGATCGCCCGCCACTCTTCTGGTCCGGGATCCGTCTCTGTTCGAGGGAGAGGGAATGACCTATCAATTCGACCTGATCGATCCCGAGAACCGTCTGTTGGAACATCGTTTCGCCTTCCAGGTCTTTTACCACGCCGACGAGCAAACGCTGATCGTACACCGCGGCATTCACGTCGCCAGGACGGGTTCCTGAATCCATAGCCAAGCGACGTACCGCCCCGTAGAGTGGCCAGGGAGCATTCCGCAGACCCTGACCTCTGACCCCTGACCCCTCTCATGAAAGTCGGCATCGTCGGTTACGCCGGTTCGGGCAAGAGCGCCGTCTTCCAGTGGCTGACCGGGGCGAAACCCGACCCAGCCAAGGCCCAGATGGGCCAGACCGGCGTGGCCAAGGTTCCCGACCCGCGCCTCGATCTGCTGTCGGCCCGCTTCCAGCCGAAGAAGACCACGCTCACGGCCTTGGAGTTCCTCGACACGCCCGGACTGATCCCCGACGAGCGCCGCGACAACCCGCGCCGTCTCGGCATTCTCCGCGAGTCCAACGGTCTGCTCGTCGTCCTGAACGGCTTCAGCGAGGCCGACCCGGCCAAGCAGCTTCACCGCTTCCGCGAAGAGCTGATGTTCGCCGACCTGGAGATCGTCACCGGCCGCATCGGCCGCCTGGAGGACCAGCTCAAGAAGCCTCGCCCCGCCAAGCTCAAGGAGCAGGACGAGATAGAGCTGGGCCTTTTGCAGCGCATCGCCGCCGCCTTCGAGGCCAACCAGACGCCGGTCTCGCTGGGGTTCAAGGAGGACGAGGAGAAGGCGATTCGCAGCTTCCAGCTGCTGACGCTCAAGCCGGAGTTCGTGCTGCTCAACATCGGCGACGACAAGGTGAAGCAGCCGGTCCCGCCGGACCTCTCGGCCCTGTCGCCGACCGCCCTGCAGGCGCCGGCGAAGCTGGAGATGGAGCTGGCCGACCTGCCGGACGAGGATCGGCAGATGTTCATGCAGGACCTCGGCGTGACGGGGTTCGTGCGCGACGACGTGCTGCGGGCGGCGTTCGCGGCGATGGGCCAGATCGTGTTCCTGACGGCCGGCTACGACGAGTGCCGGGCGTGGGCGATGCCGGCCGGCGGCGACGCCGTGGTGGGCGCGAGCCAGATTCACACCGACCTGGCGCGGCTTCGTGCGGGCCGAGGTGCTGGCCTGGGCCGACTTCGTCAAGCTGTACGGCGACGCCAAGGGCCGGGTCGGCGAGTCGATGAAGGAGGCCCGCACCGCCGGACTGTTGCGTCAGGAGGGGAAGACGTACGTGGTCAAAGATGGGGACATTATGCACATTTTGGCGAGCACATAGGGGGTTACATCCCCGGCGGACGCGGGACGCTCAGGATGCGGCAGATCCCTCGCACCGTTCCTCGTTTGATCCTGGGATGCCTGGGGACGGGCGACTGAGCGAGGTTCGACGGATTCATCCAAACGTCGTGTTTGGCTCCATGATGGTGCAATACGCAGCCATGTACGCGCAGGTGACGTTCCAACTCACGGCGATTCATGAGAACGCGATTATTTGGAGGTCTTGGCCGCCGACAGGCGGCGCAGCAGTTTCACCCGCGCCTGCTTGAGGGACCGGGCCGCGTCGCGCACATTGGCGAAGGCTTCTTCGATGGTTTCGGCCTGCGTGATCAGTTCGGGGTCGAGAGGCGAAGTCACGACGTAACCGCCTTCTTCGGCCGATTCGAGATTCAAGACGACCTTGCCGTCGCTTACCGTGTAGCGCCTGTTCATGAAATACTCCCTTGGAGTCATCCCCTGCTCATGTTCCCGTGGCTGACGGCGACGGTCAAGGGGAAGGAGTCGTGAACGCTTTCCCCGGCGTATCCTTTTCTATCTCCTTGTGTCTTTCCTCTGCGCTCTCCGCGTTCTCCGCGGTGAATGGTTTTTCGGAGACTGTGTCATGACCGAACGCCAGCGGTTTACGTTGCACTTGCCCGGCCTGCTGAAGGTGCTGGCCGAGCACCTCTATTCCAGCAAGAAAGTCGGCGTTCGGGAGCTGATTCAGAACGCCCACGATTCCTGCGTCCGCCGCAAGATCGAGCGGAACGAGTCGGACTACCGGCCGCGCATCGACGTGCGCCTCGACGCCCCGCGCCGCCTCGTCACCATCACCGACAACGGCAACGGACTGACCGAGGAGGAAATCGGTACGTACCTGTCCACGATCGGCCGCGGTTACACGCGCAAGCTGCGCGAGCGGCTGGCGCTCTGTTCGCCGGCCGAGGCGGCCGAGCTGATCGGCCAGTTCGGCCTCGGCTTCCTCAGCTCCTTTCTGCTGGCCTCCGAGGTCGTGCTGACGACGCGCTCAGTCGAGGGCGGGCCGGCCCTGCGCTGGTACTCGACCGGCGACGAACACTACGACCTGGCGCCGGCCGAGCGCGACGAGGTCGGCACCACCGTTCAGCTCAAGATCAAGCCGGCCGCGTCGTTTATCCTCAACGAACAGACGTTGACCGACACGGTTCGCACCTACGCGGATTTCCTGCCGATTCCGATCCACGTCAACAGCGACGAGTATCCGGTCAACCTGATGGCGCCGCCGTGGGAGGCGGACGAGCCAGACCGGGCCGTGCTGGAGTACATCGGCCGGGCCTTCCACGGGGCCAAACCCTTGTGCGTATTGCCGCTGCACGACGCAAAGGTCAACGTCGGCCACGACAAGCTAACCGTGCCGCTCAAGGGCTTCCTGTTCGTGCCGCCCGGCTCGGTGGCGTCGGTGCGCGAGTTCGGCGACCTGACCGTGTTCATCCGTCGCATGTTCATCTGTGAACGGGAGCGCGACCTGCTGCCGCCGTGGGCGCGGTTCGTGCGCGGCGTGATCGAATGTCCGCTGTTGCAGCCGACCGCCTCGCGGGAGGGCATCCATCAGGACGAGAACTTCGAGTCGGTGCGTCAGGCGCTGGAGGAGCAGCTCGGCGACGGGCTGCGGCGGTTGGCCCGCGAGGATCCGCAGACGTGGAAGCGCGTGGTGCGCGGCCACTCCGACGTCATCATCGGCTGGGCCGTCACCGACAACGAGTTCTTCGAGCGCATCGAGGACATCGTCACGTTCCGCACCACGCGCGGCCCGCTGAGCGTGCCGGAGTACCTCGACCAGAGCGGCGGCAACCTCTACTATGTCACGCGAGAACTCGGATCGCTTCAGGAGCAATTGCTGGCCGAGGGCCGCGACGTGCCGGCCATCGACGCCTCGTGGTTTTCGGTGACGCCGTTCCTGGAGAAGTACGCCCACCGCCATCCCGAAGTGGGGTTGGTGCAGCTGGACGGCGAGGCGGCGCAGCTGATGCGGCCGGCGCCGGCAGGGCCGTTCGCCGCCTTGCTCGATTGGTACGCGGAGCAGGGCGTCCGGGCCAAGATCGCGGCGTTCAAGCCGGCCGAGGCACCCGCGCTGATGCTCTACCCGCAGGGAGCGGAGCTGGCGCGCGAGGCGGAGGCCAGCCGTCAGGCCGGCGATCTGCCGGGGCCGCTGGCCGGACTGGTCAACGAGTACGTCGAGCAGAAATTCGGCGACGGCGACGAGCTGAAGGGCACGCTATACTTGAACGCGACCAGCCCCCTTGTGCGGCGGATGGTCGAGAAGCCGCCGGAGCCAGCGGTCCTGGGCGCGGTGCTGACCCTCATCCACCAGACGGCCCGGCTCTTCGCGGGGCGGATGCTGTCGGCGGCGGACGCGGTGACGGCGTTTCGTGAGTTGTCGGGGTCGCTGGAGAGGTTGCTGCGGCCATGAGCAAATGGGCGTGGATGCACGAGTATCAGCGCGACGCCCTCGCCAAACGCGATGCGGAACGCCTCCGCATGAGTCGGATAGGGCGAGAAGCGTGGGCCTTTCGGGAAACCGAGCCGGCCAAGGCGCAGGCCATCTATGAAGAAGGGTTGCGCCTGGCCAAGGCGCTCCAGGAACCGTGGTGGGCGATGTACTACGCCCAGCGCAGAATCCAAGCGCGAATCCATTGGGACAACCACTTCGACGACGGACTGCGCATGGCCGTGGAATGCGCTTTGGAAGCGCGCAAACCGCAGTACGCCGCCTATCCTCCGCTTTTCTCGGCTTATTTCCACCTGGTCATGGCTTACATCGGCGTCGATCCCGCCGGGTACGCGGCCGAGATTCGACAGGCGATCGACAGCCTGGAACGAGACGTCGCGCGGGAGCCTGAGGACTACTTCCTCCTGGAGCTCGCCAAGCGTCGGTTCGCCCTTGGGGTTGGCGACCTGGATGCGGCCGAACAATCCGCACGGCGCTCCCTCGGCATCGACGGGGAGGGCGTTTCCCGCCGTACTTCCGATTATCACCGAACGTTCGTCTACGAGGATCTCGCCGGCATCGCCTTCAGGCGGGGCGACGGGGAGGCGCTGGCCGAACATGCCGCGCTGGGCGAAGCGACCGCCCGGCACTCCGGCGAACAAATCCCTCTATCGGAATGCCAATTCTGGCAAGCGCTGCTGGCGCGACGGGCCGGCGACCTGGCACGGGCTCAGGCGTTGCGTCTCACGGCGGCCGCCCGGATGGCCCGGATGCAACAACCGCCGACGTTTCATTGGTTCAACGCCCTGAGCGCGTGGGCCGTGGAGGAGAACGATCTTCCGGCCGCGCTTCGGGTGCGCGATCATGAGCTGGCGACCTACGCCGGCCGCGGGCGGCTGGGCTACGAATGCAACGTCCACGTCGAGCGCTGCCGGCTGCTGGCGCGCATGGGCCGGCCGCTGGATGAAGCGATGGCGGCGGCGCACGACGCGGCGGGCAGACTGCGCGACCCGGCGCCGCGCTGGCGGAGTTGGACCAAATCGCCCGTAACACGACAGTATAGGGCGATGGAGTGGGTTAGTCGCTCCGCCACTCCCTGTGATCCATCAGGGTCTGCCGCAACTGGATGCGACTTGCGTCATTGACGTCGAGCACGGCCACCGTGGCACGGCCGGTCTGCGTGCGGCCGACAAGCGCGGCGCCGGCCCACTGGAAATGTCGGCGCCAGCGCTGCCTGCGCGGATGGAAGAGAGGGACGATGTTCCCGGTGAGCGGGTCGCGCCGCTCAGGTTTGGGCCTTTCTTGAAATTGCAGCGGTGACAACTCCAGCAGCGATTGTCGGGGCCGTCGCCGCCGCCGTGCTGCCTGGCGATAATGTGTTCGACGTGGAAAACAGCGGCCGGCGCGGCGGATTCGGGAGGTGACAGTATTCGCAACGATGATTGGCCCGTTCGCGAACGAATTGGCGCAGGGACGGTCTCATCTCGCGGCTGCGGACTGTTTCAGAAGGGCGCGGGCCTTGACCTGAAGGACGGCGATGAAATCGATCGCGTGGACGATGCTTTCGTATTCGCTCCGTTCGGCCTGGGTGAGCATGCCCTCATTACATTTTCGGGCCAGCTTGTCGATGCGCGCCTGGGTCTTCCGGTCGAAGCGGAAATGCACCAGGCGCTCGGCCACTTCGGGGGAAAGGATGCGGCCGAGCGGGTCGAGGAGGCGGTCGAGGATTGGCGCGTCGCTCGTTTTCATGCCGCCATCCTACAGCCGACGAGGCCAGGATGAAAGATGTGATCCCTCACGAAAAGGCGCGGCCGCGATGAGCAAATGGTCCTGGTGTCACGAGTACGAGGCGGACGCCCGGACGAAGGGCGACGCCGACCGCCTGCGCCTGGCCCGCTTGCACTACGAGGGCTGGGGCTGGCGCGAGACCGACCCCGACCGCGCCTACGCCCTCTACGACCAGGGCTGGCAGCTGGCCCGGCGGCTCGGCGAACCGTGGTGGCAGCTCTTCTACGCCCACTGGCGGCTCGGCGCGCTGCTCTACTTCAAGCGCGACTACCGCGACGTGCTGCGGCCGGCCGTCGAGGCGGTGCTGGAGGTGCGTAAGCCGAACTACGACGCCTTTCCCTTTCGCTTCGCCGTCTATTACGACCTCATTTCGGCCTATCTCGGCATCGACGCGCCGGGCTACGCCGCTCCGATTCGCCAGGCGCTGCACAGTCTGGAACACGACGTTCCGCGTTCCGACGAGGATCATTTCCTGCTGGAGGACTCGAAGCGGGCCTTCGCACTGGCGCTCGACGACCTGGACGGCGCCGAGGCGGCGACGCTGCGGTCGATGCGGATCGCGGACGATTGCGGCGAGCAGCACAGCGCCGCGCACCACATGGCCTTCAACTACTGCGGCCTGTGTACGGTGGTGTTCAAGCGCAACGACTGGGAACGGCTCGCGGAGCACGCGGCGGCCGGGGAACAGGCGGCGCGGCGCATCGGCTATAAACTCCAACAATCGGAGTGCCAAATGTGGACGGCCCTGCTGGCGCTGCGGGCCGGCGACGAGGCGCGGGCCAGGCCGCTGCGAACGCGGGCGGTTTCGCGCGTGTCCCGGCTGAAACGGCCGCCATCGTCGTCGTGGTTCCACGCCCTGGCCGCCTGGGCCTTGCACGAGAACGACCTGGCCGCCGCGCTCGCCGTGCGCGACCGCGAATTCGAGACGATCCGCGACCGCGGCCGGCTGCACTACGAATGCGCCTGCCACGTCGAGCGCTGCCGCCTGCTGGCGCGGATGGGCCGGCCGTTGGACGAAGCGCTAGCCGCCAGCCGGGAGGCGGCGGCGAAATTGCGGGATCCGGCGCCGGAACGGGACAAGCTGGACCGCATTGCCCGGGGCGAAATCGAGGCGTGATGGGAGGGCCGTCGCATGACCTTCGACGAATGGGTGGTGGATTTCGTGACGCGAGCGCGAACCGACAAGGACGCCCAGCGGCTGCGGATGCTGCGCTTCGAGACGGACGGCTACGCCCTGCGCGAGACCGACCCGGAGCGGGCGCTGGCCCTGTTCGAGGAAGGACGCCGCATGGCCCTCGCCCTCAACGAGCCGTGGTGGGCGATGTTCTACGAGCACTCGCGGACGGCCGCATTGATCCACTTCCGCCGCGACTTCAGCAACGTTTTGGAGATGGCGGTTCGCGCCGCGCTGGAGGTGCGCAAGCCGCTGTACGACCAGTTCCCACTGCGGCCGTCGGTGTTCGACGACCTGATCGCGGCCTACCTCGGCATCGACCCGGTCGGCTACGCGGAGGAGATCCGCCAGGCGGTCGCGGCGGTGGAAGCGACCCTCGCGGAGGGGCCGAGCGGGGAGCGCTACCTGCTGTCGGCCCGCCTCCGCCGGCTGGCCCTGGAGCTGGGCCAAATCAACGAGGCGTCGGCGATCGCGGATCGGGAGCTGGCCCTGGCCGACGCCGACCCGGACAAGGCGCGGGCGCGGCACTTCTCGGTTTTCGTCTACGACACGCGCTGCGAGATCGCGCACCGTCGCGGCGCCTGGGAGGCGCTGGACCAGGCGGCGACGGCCGGCGAGGAGGTCGCGCGCAGGTCGGCCATCAATTGGAGTTATCGGAGATCCTGTTATGGCAGGCGCTGTCGGCCCGGCATTCCGGCGACGAGGAGAAGGGCCGTCGGCTGTACCGGACGGCGTCGGCGAAGCTGGGTCGCCTGAAGATGCCGCTGAAGCAGGGCGGTTACGACGCGCTGGCCGGTTATCACGAGACGGCCGGCGATCTGTCGGCGGCGCTGTCGGTGCGCGACCAAGAATTGCGGACGGTGCAGGGCAAGGGACGGCCGGCCTACGAGACGCGCTGCCGGATCGTGCGCTGCCGGCTTCTCGCGCAACTGGGCCGGCCGCTGGACGCGGAGCTGAAAGCAGGTTGGGAAGCCGCGGCGAAGCTGCGCAACCCGGCGGCGGAGTTGGAGAAGCTGGAGCGAATCGCCGGAGGTAAGACGGAGTGAAGAGTGGCGCCGCCGTGGACTCGACGCACCAGTCCGCTTTCCTCCTCATCCGCCCTCGATCTTCGGCAGCGCCTGCTCGACGGCCTTGCGGATCAGCCCGTTCGGATCGTCCGACTGGAGCCGGTGCAGGGCGTCCACGGCGGAGCGGGCGTCCGGGCCGATCTCGCCCAGCGCCAGCGCCGCCTGTCGCCGAACCGACCATTCCGGATCGTCCAAAGCGGTTGTCAGCGCGGAAACGGCGTCATGGGCGCCGGGGCCGATCGCCCCCAGGGCGAGGGCCGCGTGCTGGCGCAGCAGGGCGTTGGACGACTGAAGCGCCTTCGCCAGCGCCGGGACCGCCGGTCGCGCTTCTGGGCCGTGTTCACTCAGCCCCTGCGCCCCCTGTACCCGCACCACCGGGTTGGGGTCGTCGAGCATCCGCTCCAGCTCGGCCACGCTGCGGCCCTTGTACGGAGGCTTGTGACCGCAGCCCGTCGCGGCGATCACAACCGCCGCCAGCCAAAGGGCGCCCATCGTCGCGCCATGATCCGGCCCTCAATTGCCGTCCGTTCCCGAAATCACCTCGCCGCCCGCGTAAGTGGAGAGGGCGCGGTAGACGGCCGGGTCGATGCCCTGTACGACCCAGTGGACGTGGCCGTCGGCGTAGAGGAAATTGCAGCCGTCCGGGTGCATACTGCGAAAGCCGCTGACGGAACAGCCCCCGGTCGCGTTGTAGCCGGAGCCGTCCGCCCCGATGATGGTCGGCGTCCCGGGCCGGCGGTTCATCGGCTCGTCTTGCGGGTCGGGCGCCAGGCCGTACTGGGCCGTCACTCCGAAGAGGCCCGCATACCAGGGGTGCTGCGTATCCCCCAAACTGGCCACGGCCCAGGCCTGGTCCATGATCGGCGGCGCGTCGAGGAACGGGTCGATGACCGGCTGCAATGGATTGTTGACATCGGCGATCAGGTAAGTCGAGTTCCCCCCCGCCGCCTCCCCGACGGCGAAAGTGGTCGAAAGGCCGTCGCTAATGTCCGTGAGACGGACGCGGAACCTCGGCGTCGGCCCCCATTGGGATTGGCCGTTGACGACCGACGAGTCCGCCCGGCTGACGTTGAACAGCCCGCGGACCTGCGCGGGGATTTTCGTGGGATCGGCGCCCAGGCCGGCGTTCGCCCCCTTGCACAGGACGTAGTCGCAGGCGCCGACGGACGGCGGCATGGCGTTGCCGCCCCACTGCGCGGCGAGCGGCGTCAGGTCGATGGAACCGTGCGTCCGGTTGCTGGGACAGTAGAAAATCTTCACCTCCTGCGCGACCGCCCCGTAGTTCACCTTGTCGTACCAGGGCGCGTCGTAGCTGTATAAGCGATAGACATTATCCTGTTCGAGGTAGGGCAGCAGGTCGGTGAAGCCGGTGTGGTAGGAGTCCTGGACGTTGAGCTGCGTCACCATGCCGGCCGGCAGGTAGCCGTTGGCGTCGTGGAAGCCGTGCAGGGCCAAACCGATCTGCTTGAGGTTGTTGGTGCAGCTGAGGCGCGAGGCCGCCTCGCGCACCTTCTGCACCGCCGGCAACAGCAGGCCGATCAGCACGGCGATGACGGCGATCACCACCAGCAGCTCGATCAGCGTGAACGCCCGGCGGAGAGGCTTCGCGTCGCCTGTCATGGCGTGTACTCCTCGACGGACCTGACGCATCGTCCCCATCAGTATAGCGACTCCGATCGGCGCCACCTTGTCCGGATCGAAAACGCCTAACGCCTCCGTCACCGCCGCGGGACACATGAATTATTTCTGGTGGTGTGCAGGGGGGCATCGGGGTGCCATGCTTTCGCGGCCCCGCAATGACATCTTTTGTCCCTCCGGACTTCCTGGGCCGCGAAAGCATGACTGCTGCCCCGATGTCATCATGCTTTCGCGGCCCAGGAAGTCCGGGGAGGCGGGTCGAGCCGCGGAAGGCCGCGAAAGCATGGCACCCACCGCCTTCCTCTCCAGTACCCGCGCGCACGCACCGCCGTCGTCTCGTTTACAACGCCCGCATGTCCCGGTAGAATCGAAGCAGTGTTTGCGGACGTCGGGTGCATGAATTCGTTACGGGAGCGGGAATGGCGGAGTTTCAGGACGTATGCCGGGTCGGCGAAATCCCCGACGGCGAGGGCAAGACCGTGGCGGTGGGCGACAAGCTGATCGCCCTGTTCTGCGTCAACGGCGCGCACCACGCCATCGACGACACCTGCCCGCACATGGGCGCCTCGCTCAGCGGCGGTTACGTCGAGAACGGGATCGTCACCTGTCCCTGGCACGCCTGGCGCTTCCGCCTGGCCGACGGCGCCTGGGCCGACAATCCGCGCATCAAGATCGGCTGCTACCCCGTCCGCGTCGAGGGCGGCATGGTCCAGGTGCAGGCGCCGGACCCGCCGCCGAAACCGTCCCACCGAGAAACCCCATGAGTCGCACCGGCTTACCGCGCACCGCCGCTATGTTCGCGCTGGCTCCCATCCTCCTCAGCGCCGCCGGGGCCGCCCCCGCCGACCGAACGGCCCCCAAGGTCGTCCCCAAGTTCGCCGCCGTCGCCGAGACCAGCCTCCTCATGGACGGCCTCAACGAGGCCAACTACCGCGGCCTGGAAAAGCTTCTCAAGCAGAAGCCGACGGACGCCGATTCATGGACCTACGCCCGCGGCCAGGCGCCTCCTGATCGCGGAGACCGGCAATCTGCTGTTGCTGCGTCCGCCGCGCAACGCCGGCCAGGACGCCTGGTTCCGCGACGCGATGGACCTGCGCGACGCCGCCGCCGAGCTGGCCCACAAAGCCGGCGACCGCGACTACGACGGCAGCGTGGCCGGGATGAAGATCGTCGCGGCCGCCTGCAACAAGTGCCATCAGACGTTCCGCGTCGCTACCCAGGTCGGCGGCGAGGGGAGCGAGCGCTGAGAGCCGGCAATCCGTCTCGGCCGGCGTGGAGCAGTTCGCCGCCGGCCTCGACGGTCGTTTCCACAGGGGACTGCATCCGCAGCGGCAGACGTCAGGAGCGGCGCCTGGTGCTGCGCCGGCCTGCTTTTCCGCCGCCGTCCCCAGCTTCGGCCGGTAGATCCTCGTAGCACCACAAGAAGCGCCGGCCGATGGCGGCCGCGTAGCGCATGAGGGTGGCGACGGTGGGGTTGTCTTGCTTGCCGTTTTCGAGCCGACTGACGACGGCTCGGTCGAGGCCCGAGCGCTCGGCCACATCGGCGATGCTCAGACCGCAGCGCTTTCGCTCCTGCTTCAGGGCCTGCAACGCCCTTTGGACATCGAAATACATCCCCATGGTCATGACCGCGTCCGGGTCGCACGCCCCCGTGCGAATCAGGTCGTCCAGCGAAGGCCTGTCCTTTTGGAGCTTTTCACGGAGCGCCCGCTCGGAGGCGCGTTCCTCGCCCGTCTTTCGGTTCTCGCGGATGATGCGTCGCGCCTTCATCTCTTCTTGCCTTTCCTCTTTGGGGCGGGCGGAGGCACGTCGTAAGCCGTGACCGGCCGCAACATCAACGGGTCGGCGTCCACCAGTTCGTAAACCACCGCGAGATGTCGGCCGGTTGAGGTCCAGCCGAAAGCCGTCGGCAAGCCCGATGAGCGGCTCGGAGCGCGGGTGCTGCGAGGGTCCAACAACACCTCCTCGGCTTCTTCGATGGTGACGTCATGTTCCCGGAGGTGCTGGACATTGCCGTCGGCATCGTCTTCGAGGTCCCAAATAATCGTTGCGTCCATGCGTGGTTCCGGCCCTCAGCCCGGTTATGGATCGTAGCAGGGCGTGACTTAAAAATCAACCCCGGAACGAGGCGCGGAGGGAGAGCGGCCTGCCGCCGGGGCCGTGGGGCGACGTGCCGTGGCTGCCGCGGAAATGGGACCAGACGGACGCGCCTTGTCACTCCGACCCCTTCCCCTCGTCTGACTCGGCGAGGTCGGCGGTCACTAGCTGGTAGAAGATCACATAGAGGCAGATTCCGAACTGCAGAACCAGGGCGGCCAGCGGCCAGACCGGGTAGCTCAAAGCGGACGCGACGGCGCCCCAGGCGACCGCCCACTTCGACCGGAGTGAGGCCCGGCCGATCCCAGCGTATCGGACGGCCAGTACTACCGTCGCCGCCAGGAGAATCACGCCATAGGGGATTCCGCTCATGCTTCCTCCGAACGCCCTCCGTCGCCGAACACTCCGCTCAGCAGCCGGGGCCGCCGGAGCGACGTTGAACTCTGCAATGCCTGACTGCGGCCCCGGTCTGCTGTAGGGCTGGTTCGGCTTCCAACTCTACGAACTCCCCTGCTCCGGCCTACCAGCCACGACCCGGCCGGCAAGCGCGCTCCACAACTCCTGGAAATCCGCCTTCGACGGCAGCAACGATTCCGAAATAGGAAACTTCCCTTGCCGGTGGCGCACAATGAGCGTCTGAGAGCGGTTCGGCTCGACGTGAGTGGCTAACTCGACGATGTCCCGATAAGGAATGGCTTGGTCCGCCGAGGACCAGAATCCCTTCGGGACGAGCAACGCCGTTGGCGTCAAGGCAATGCGCTGTCGTCGCGTTAACGCCTGCGCCACAAACACAAGGCCGCCCGCGAAAAGGCAGGCGAACAGGGCGCCGACCACCCACGCGCCGATGTTGGCAAGGACGGCGGGGATTTCGAGGACGCCTTGCAAGTACACTGGGGTCGAGTTGGTCAGTGCGAAGTCGACGGCGAAACCGCTCATGAGTCCGAAGAACACCGGGGCGGTCCAAAGGAAGGATAGGGCAAGGCGGTAACGATATTCACGCTCAATGGAATCGAACATGGCTCGTTTCTTCTTATCCATGCCACGCGACCCGCGCCGCCGAACGACCCGCTCAGCAGCCGGGGCCGCGGAACAAACTGCGCACCGCGCGAAAGCCTAACTGCGGCCCCGGTCTGCTGCAGCGCCTGGTTCGGCCTGCGCCGACGACTGCCGATCCCCGTTCCGTGCGATCAGCCGTTGGGCCGCTGCCAAGAGTTGATCGTCCTCCACATCCCAGGCCGCGCCTGCCTCCTGGCATCCGGCAGCGGTGGTCAGGTTCGCCACCAATTGGCCAAACCGCCACTCCGGAAACAACTCGCGCAAGCGGGCGACTGCTTGGAGCAGGGGGTCGGAGGTCATGTGGTTCATGGCAACAAGTCTCCCACGGATGGATACGATCCGATCGCGATCGGCAGGTCATCGAGCACTTCGACGCGGACCAACACCCCAGGTAGCAACTTTGCCACGCGGGTCGCCCGGGTCACCCCGTCGCTGATAACCAGCCCTCCGTCGCTCCCGCGGCTCACCAGGAGAGGAGGCATTCCGGCGAAAGAGGTTCCGAACCGGGCGATCTGCCGATGAAGTTTGACCGGATCGGCTCCCGACCACCGAGAGGTAGGGAGTCGAAGGGTTTGCGGATCGACGTCAAGGAATACCGGCAGTTTCACTTCCTCACTGTGGCAGAGGGCAGAGCGATACAGAAGCGCTGGTCGAACACCACACTCAGCCGCCGGGGGGACCGCGGGGCAGATTTTGAACTCCGGAAGGCCTAACGGCGGCCCCGGTCGGCTGCAGCGATTGGTTCGGCGCGTAGCCCCCACCACTGGGCCAAACAGCGTCGGAGGATCCTGGCGGCCCACTCCACCTCCATAGCACCCGTCTTGGCGGAGTCGTAATAGTCGCGGCGGACGAACTGCCGGGGGTCGCCATCGAGGAACGGATGGCCCTGCTCGTCCTCCGTCTCGAATTCCCACTCCTCGTACTTGGCGCGGAAGTAGAAGTCCACGCCGGCGCAGCTGCCGACCGCCTGAACAGGCGCCGGCGAGCAGGTGAGTTCGTACTTGCCGCTAACTTCGGGCAATTTCACCCGCAGGAGGCCGGGGCCGCGCTCGACCATTTCTTCCGCAAGCTCACCCACGCCGTTATTCCTCCTTCGCCGAACCACTGATTCTGTAGCGCCGCGCTTGATAATCCTACCCATTTCCACTCGCCCTGCCAGCAAATTCCGGCCGGCCTGTCCGTTTCGGGAGCGAGTCAGGATCTTTGGTGCAAAATGGCGCTCGTTGCGGTAGGTTGGTCTGAGGGGTGAGAATTACTCCGCCCCGGGTCGCCGTGTTTTCACCCAACTACAGGACCGCAGCCATGTTGCCGCAACCGCTTTCTCCCCCTTCCGCCAGCGCCGATGACCGTGAAAGTCGGGTCCGCGTCCTCCTGGATCAGCTCCGCCCTCACGTCGAGCGGGCCGCACGCCGCATGGCGGAGTCCCTGGTCGATTGCCCCGACGCCCAACTCTTCGGCGCGCTGGAATTCGCCCTGCGCGACCAGGCCCACGACCTGGCCGCCGCCGCCCACCAGACCGGCCTTGCGGGCCGGAAAAAAGGGGGTGTCAGGGCTGCAGCATCGCCTGTCCCGATTGTGGCCGACCCGCCCAGTTCATCGACTACCTGAGCCGCACTCTGCTGACCGTCAACGGCGAGGTGGATTCGAGCCGCGCCTACTACTACGGCGGCCCTTGCCGGGGCGGGCATTGCCCCTGGGACCGGATGCTGGGCCTGGACGGCGGCCGCCAAAGCCCGGCGGTGCAATCGTTGACGGCCCTGGCCGGCGCCCTGGAGCCGTTCGGGCGGGCCGACGACCGGCTGCGTCGCCTGGCCGGCCTGCGTCTGTCCGCCTCCACCTGCCGCCGCGTCACCGAGGGCGCCGGCGACGCCTTGCGTCAGCGGCATCGCGATGGCGAGCCCGTCCGGGCCGAACGGCCGGCGGCGTGGGACTTCACCCTGCCCGACCAAAACGGCCAGTCCTTCTCGGGCACGGTCGCCTATCTGGGGCTGGACGCCTTCGCCGTGCCGACCCGGCGCGGCGGCGGCGTGGACTGGCGGATGCTGTACGTGGGCCTTTGGTACGACCCGCGCAAGGGCCACACGGTCTACCTGTCCGACTTCGAGGTCGTGGCGAACTGGATGCGGCGGTGCGCGGTGGCGTGCGGCCTGGGCGTGGCGGAGACGCTGGTGGCCCTGACGGACGGGGGCAACGGCCTGGAGCGGGTGCTGCGGCAGGCGTTCTCGGAGGCGGTGGTGTTCGTGCTGGACTATTACCACGCGGCGGAGCGGCTGCATGCCTTCGGGGGTCTGCTGCACGGGCACGATCCGGGGGCGGCGCGGGCGTGGGCGGAGGAGGCTAAGGGGGTGTTGTGGGAGCGGGGCGGCCGCGACCTGCGGGACTGGCTGCGTGGGCTTCGCCTGCCGCGGAAGGCCACAGAGGAGTTGCGGGAGGGCTTGCGGGGTCTGTTGGGGTACGTGCAATCGAACGTGCATCGGATGGACTACCCGGCCTACCGGGCGCGGGGTTGGGACGTGGGCAGCGGGCCGACGGAGGCGGGCTGCAAAGTGCTGGGTGGCCGCCTCAAGGGAGCGGGGATGCGCTGGTGCGCATCGGCATCGGAACAAGTGGCGGCGCTGCGGGCGCTGTACGCCAGCGGCGACGGGTTATGGGACGCCTTCTGGGACCAACGCCGTCGGAAAAACTACCAAAGGAAGTGAACGGCTCCCGCAACGAATCCGAAGGCGTCCGCGACGAAAGCGGCCTCGCCCGGTTCGCCGCGTCCGGCTATGATGCGCAAAGGCGGTTGATCGCTGGGTCCGGGATCGGGAGGCCTGTCATGCTTCGGTTCGCTGTCGGCGTGGGAGTGATGGTCGTGGGCGTGGGCATGGTCGGCCTGGTCCTGCTCCGGGTCGGCATGGCCGATCCGTTCGCGAGCAAGCCGCAAGGCGACCGCCCGGCCGGTACACCACCGACCGCAAGCAAACCCAAAAGCGACGGCTTCGCCTCCGATCGGGCCGGCCCCGACCCGCTCGCCTTCGACGCCGATCGCGCCATGGGCTACCTCAACGACGATTGCAAGATCGGCCCGCGCATCAGCGGCACGGACGGCATGAAGCAGCAGCAAGACCTCCTCAAGAAACATTTCGAGGCGCTCGGCGCCACCGTGACCTTGCAGCCCTTCACGGGCCGACAGATCAGCGAGGGCCGTGACGTGGCCATGAACAACCTGATCGTGAGCTGGCATCCCGAGAAGACGCGGCGCGTCATTCTGTGTTCACACTACGACACCCGCCCCATCGCCGACCAGGAACCGAACCGCCGCCGCTGGCACGACACCTTCCTCAGCGCCAACGACGGCGGCTCCGGCGTCGCCCTGCTGATGGAAATGGCCAACCACATGAAGGACGTCGATCTCAACGTCGGCGTCGATTTCGTCTTTTTCGACGGCGAAGAGTATGTTTTCGACGAAAACGACGAGTATTTTCTCGGCTCCAAGGAGTTCGCCCGGCAGTACAAGAAGGCCAAGGACAAACCCCACTACGTCGGGGCCGTGCTGCTGGACATGGTCGGCGGCAAGAACGCGAAGTTCCCGGTGGAGCAGAACTCGTTCTGGAAGGCGCCCGACCTGACGCGCGACGTGTGGGCCACGGCCGACGCCCTTGGGTGTACGGCGTTCCGCTCTCAGGAGTTCAGCCGCTTCGCCGTCCAGGACGACCACCTGCCGCTGAACGCGGCCGGCATCCCGACCGTCGATATCATCGACTTCAGCTACCCGCACTGGCACCGTTTGACGGACACGCCTGAGAACTGCTCCGGCGACAGCCTGGAGCAGGTGGCCCGCGTGCTGGGCGTGTGGGTGCAGCGGATGAAATAGCGCGAGGCTCACCCTGGAGCGGCCCCGTGGAGACGAAGGAAATCGTGTTCGCCGCCCTGCTGGTCGGCGCTGGCGGCGCTGTCCGTGTTCTACGCCTGGCTGCAGGTGCGGATGCTGCGCCGGCTGCGCGGGCCGCACGGCCTGTCGCCCGACGAGACCCGCTGGCGCCGCGGCCAGGCGTGGCGGCGGCTGGCCGGCTCGGGCCTGATGCTGGCCATGGCCGGGATGTTCGCCTGGGGCGCCCTCGTCATGGGGCCGCAAGCGTCCCAGCTTGCCGCCCAGAAACCGCCCGACAACAACACGCCGGAAGCCCATCAGTTCATGCGCCTCTACACGGCCGTCTGGATCGCGTTCCTTCTTTTGCTGCTGGCCCTCATCCTGCTCGCGGCCGTGGACATCTGGTCCACGCGCCGGTTCAGCGTACGGGAGCAGCGCAAAATCCTCGATGCTCGGCGGGCGCATGCTCGAACACGAGGTCGGCCAGATGCGCCAGGAGCGCAACGGCCACGGGTGAGGCTGGATTTCTCGGCAGGGCGCTTGACCGAAGCCCTTGCTGGCGCCGCGGGCTGGTTGCCCCACCTTTACGCCCTTTGCGCCCCGTCGGCCAGCTGCATCCCATCTCCCGCAGACCTAAAAGACTTGCATTCAAGGGAGAGGGGTTTACAATCGATAATGAACGACTGGATGAAATCCGGTTGGCTTGGCGCGTCGTCTCCTCCGCGCTCCCTCCTCTCTGTGGATGTCGTCATGGTGCAGTACTACACGCTGGAACAGGCCGCCCAGATTTTGCAGACCACTCCCGACAAAGTGAAGGAGATGGCCAAGAAGAACGAGCTGCGCGCCTTTCAGGATCGCGGCAATCTGCGGTTCCGGGCGCAGGAAATCGACGAACTGGCCCGCACTCGCGGTCTGGGCAGCGATCCCGCGCTGACGCCGGGGCCAGGCCCAAACAGCCCGCCGCCTTCCTCCCGACGGAAGTCGAAAATCCCGCCGCAGCAGCCGATCGCCATGACCGACGACGACGAGGCCCCCATCGGCAAGGAGACGATGTCCCCCGGCAGCAAGGGGGGGCCGTCCTCCTCCGGCCGCAGGAGCGCTTCGCCCGGCAAATCCCCCGTTCGCAAGCCGACCATGGCCCAGCCCGGTCCCAAGTCGCCGCCGCCGCGCACTGGCACGGACAGCGACGTGCGCCTGGTCGCGGACGGCAGCGATCTCGATTTCCAGGTGGCGTCCGAGGAGCCGAAATCCGCGTCCGGCGCCGGTTCGCCGTCCAGCAAGTCCGGCCCCAAAAAATCGACCCGTCCGTCCAAGCTGGGCAAGTCCGCCGATCTGCCGGACAGCGGCGTGCGCATCGTGCCGCTGGACGACGCCAGCGACAGCGACGTGAAACTCGAACCGGACGCCGGAGGCGGGTCGGCCGTGAGTGGGCCGTCCAGCAAGAAGCGGCCGTCCGACAGCGACATCCGCCTGGAGGAAGCCACGAGAGAGGTCAAAAAGGGCGGCAAGCCGAAGTCGGGCGAGCATCCCATCACGGAGGAAATCGACCTGGACGAGGAGCAGCGGCGCGCCGACGTGGCCGCGCGGACTCGGCCCGGCGTCGGCAAGGGTCGGCCCAGGCCGAACCCGCTCAACCTTCCCACGTCTTCGCCGTTCGAGCTGTCCGAAGGCGACATCGACATGGAGAAGCCGGCCGCGCAGAAACCGAAGGCGCGCCCGTCGAAGGCGGCGCCGGAGGGAAAGAAGGGCGAAACGGACAGCAGCAGCGATTTCGAGCTGACGCCCGTCGGCGACGCCGATTCGTCGCCTTTAGAGCTGGGCAGCTCGGAGGTGGAGGCGCTGCCGACGGACGACAGCGACGAGGTCAGCCTCGGCGGCGAACTGACCGGCGCGGGGGCGGCCAAGAGCGGCATTAACCTGCAAGATCCCGCCGACAGCGGCATTTCGCTGGAGCAGGGCGGCAGCGACGAGATCGAGTTCGAGCTGAGCCTCGACTCCGGCGCGACGCCAAAGCCCGGCCCCGTTTCGGAGCAGGGCGACTCGTCGAGTGAGTTCGAGCTGACCGCGGAGGGGAAGGGAGAAAAGGCCGCGGAGGAGTCGAGCGAGTTTGAGCTGGCGCTGGAAAGCGCGGACGCCCCGGCCGGCGAGGAGGAGTCGTCCAGTGAGTTCGAGCTGAGCCTCGACGTGGACGACGGATCGAGCGAGACGGAGGCGGCCGAGGGTTCCGATCCGGACAGCGACAGCGAGTTCGAGTTGACGCTGGACGCCGACGGAGGGCTGGAGGCGTCCGACGAAAAGGACGCCCTGGCCGGCGACGACGAAAAGGACATTTTCGAGACGGATTTCGAGGTGCCGGCGCTGGAGGAAGAGGAGTCCGGTTCCGATGCGGCGGCGCTGGAGGACGAGGACACCGACCTGGAGACTTCCGACTTCGACCTGGCCCTGGACGAGGAGGGCGGCGAAGAGGACCTGGAGAGCGGCAGCCAGGTGGTGGCGCTGGAAGACGAGGAAGACATTGACGAAGGGGCCGAGACGGAGGCCCGGCCGCGGCGCCGTCGGGCGGCCGTGGACGAGGAGGAAGACGAGGAGAGCGAGCTTGACCTGGAAATCGACCCCAACGAGGAAACGGAGGAGGAAGAGGAGGAGGCTGCGGTCGGCGCCGCGGCCGCTCCGCCGGCCCAATGGGGACCACTGCCGGCGCTGCTGCTGATCCCCACGGTTCTGGTGATGTTCTTCGTCGGCCTGCTGGCCTTCGAGCTGGCCGGCACGATGTGGAACTACCGTCAGCCCGGCCACACTTCCGGTTTCGGCATCGTCCTGCAACCGATCGCCAAGGCGTTCGATCCCAAATTGCCGGACTGAGCATCGATTCGGCGAGCCGGGGTTGCGTAGAGCGACCCGAGTACGTGTGCTTTCAGAAGCGACACGCACTCGGGGCGCTTACGCAACCCCGCTCGCCCCTAGACCTTGAAGATTCGCCGCGCGTTCTCCCGAAGCAGCAGTCGGGCCAGCTCCAGCGCCCCGTCTTCGGTCGTCGCGCCGCTCCGCACGAAGTCGTCGGCCAGCACCCTGGCCAGGGCCTGCCGGTACATGTTGTACTTCGGCAGGCCGAATTCCAGCTTGTACATATCGCTGTAATAGCCGATCTGCTTCGTCTTCGGCACCGCCTGGAGCCGGGCGCGGGCGTCCTGCTCGATGTAGGCCGGGATGTTGGAGTACCACCAGTGGCCGCTGGTCACGACGTTGGGGAAGATCCAGCTATAGCTGGCCAGTTCCTGGTTCTGGCCGCTGGACAGCACGGACACGCAGAACGTCACCTCGGGGAAGGCGTTGAACAGTTCGGCGTACTGAATCAGCGAGGTGCGCTGGTCGAACAGATCCTGGCCCTGGTAGACGCCGTCGCGGTAGACGCGGCGGTTGACGCCGATCATCAGGTCGAAGGGCAGTCCGAACTCGCGGCAATGCTCCGCCAGCATCCAGAAGGCGCCCGAAGAGGCAGCCGTTGGAGTGAAGTCCGGCGGCAGGGAAATGGCGCACGCCTTCGCCCCGTGCGCCGTGAAATGCTCGAACAGACTGCGGACTGCCCGCCGCAGCCCGGCCGCGTCCCGCCCCTCTTCGCCCGTTGCCCTCGCCAGGCGATCGCGCACCTGCGGCTTGTCGAGGTGGAACACCAGGTCGTCGGTGCGCAGGCAGGGGACGTAGCGCGTCGTATCAAAGCCCGTCAGCAGATCGTCAAAGTCGTTGGTGAGGAAGACTTTTTCCAGGTTGGAGCGCTGCAGCACCTGACCCTCCCAGTCGGGCTGGGCGAAGACGCGCTCGGCGGCGTCCCACAGGGCGTCGGCGTCGGCGGCCGTGAGGCGGTCGCCCTGGAAGCCGAGGAAAGTGCGGGCGATCTCCAGGAACCAGCCGTATTGTACGGTGTTGTCGATGCGGTCGAGGTGGGCCAGCAAGGCGCGGACGCGCTCGCGCGGCGATCCGCGTCAGCGAGGAGGGTTTTGTCCATGCCGGCGGAATGGGCAAGCTCGGTGTAATAGTGATACCCCAGGATTTCGTCGAGCGATCGGGCCGTCGGCCGGTGCGGATCGATGTGCGAATGGGGGTCGATAAGCGGGATCTTGACAATCTCCGCGTAAAGGTCGTGGGTTAACTGGTCGCCGGCCATGAGCGCGTCTCCTGAAGGGATGTCCGGGCGCGTTTTACAATCGCGTAGTAAGAATTGCAACGATTCCCAGGGATTTCCGGGCGGCGCTGCATGGACGGGCGATGCGGTCGAAGCGCAACGGATTATTCAAGTGATTGCCAGACCGGCACTTGCTTCATCCGAGTCGGGAACCCCGCGATGGGCGCGGCCGGATTGGCGCCTGATGTGCTTAGAAGAAAGCCGTCTTCGGGACGCCAGAGAGAGGCAGAGCCGAACGAATCGCTTCCCCCGGCGGTCGTCGGTTTTCCCGGAGCGGCAAGTCGATCCAGCCGGTCGTCGCCGTCCCCCCGGCGTGAACGGACATTGACTTGTGAATGCGTTCATGGGACGGCCGATCCTGCCCCCGGGGTCGGCCGTCCCTGCCCTTGATCCTCCCGCCATACTCCTTTCCCCCAGACCCACCCCGACCCCCCGTTCGCAAGCAACCCTCCCTCCCCCGGAGGGTTGCCCCTTTTCCCCCGCGAATCGCGCTAATCCAGTCGCAGCATTCCCCAGGCCAGTCCGAGGAAGCCGGCGCCGAATGCCGTCAGCACGCCGCACGCCTGCCACACCAGTCCCAGATCGGGTACGTATTTCGGATCGTCGCCGAGCAGCTCGCGGTAGGCGGCCAGCGCCCAGCCGTGCGGCGTGAACCAGCTCAGCGCCTCGGCGCTTTCCGTCATCATTTCGCGCGGGAGGATACAGCCGCTCACCAGCGCCATCACCAGCACCGGCAAGGCCCCGTACAGCGCTACCTGGATCTCGCTGCGCAACACGGCCGCCACCAGCAGCGCCAGCCCCATCGAGGCGAACGACGTGGCGACGACCACCGGCAGTAGGCAGGCGATTTGCAGCCACAACGGCCAGTCGTCCGGCCCCCACGTCATCTGAAAAATCAGGCGGCCCGCCAGCAGCAGGAACGCCGCCAACCCCATCGACAGCACGAAGACCGGCAGCAGCTTTCCCGCCAATATCTCCGCCCGCGACACCGGGGCGAAGCGCAGCCGCTTCAGCGTTCCCTGCCGCCGCTCCGTGACGAACACCCAGCCGACCACCATCGCCAGGAAGAACGGAAACATTACCGTGAACGACGGCACCAGCTGCTGGTAGCGCTGACCTCCGAAGTCGGCCCATCCTGGACTCGTGGGAGGAGACTGCACCTGGTCGGCCTTTTCATCGGTCGATTTGGTAAGGGCCGCCCAGGTCTTGCCCTTCAGGTCGTACTTGATGAACAGCTTGTCCAGCGCGTCTTGTACCCCCTTTCCGACTTTCGCTCGCAGACTTTCCAAACGCTTGGGATCGCCGAGGGAATAGGTATTCAGCAGGTCGCCCAGCGTGACATCGCCGAGCGGTCCCGGCAGCACCATCGTTTGTCCCAGCAGCTCAATGAACTGCGGTTGGCTGAGCCGATCGAACGCCCGACTGATCATCCACGGCAGAATGACGCGGATCATGGACACCTGGGCCACCTGGTCGATGATGGCGGCGGCGCCCGGCTGTTTGGGGTCGCGCGAGCAATTCGGCGTCGATGCGGTCGAGGTAGACGCCGTCGCGGTGGAAGGGATTGATGCCGCCGGGGTCGTCGAGGAAGGAGCAATGGTTGATCCGGTCGCTGAAGCCCGACTTGAGGACGAGGACGGCGGCGACCTTGTGCTTGCGAATCAGGCTGCTGGGCGTCGTCGATGCTGGACACCGGCTCGACGCGGACGCCTGCCGTTTCATTGAGATCTCGAAAGACCTCCTTCGACCACGGCACGCCCGGACGGAGTCCCTCTCCGTGGTCCTCGTCCACGAGGAAGATGCGCAGCTTCTCGTCGGCCGTTTTCTGGCCGAAGTTCTCGCCGAGCATCAGGCCCCACAGCAGGATGAAAACCAACGGCATCCCCAGCAGGACCACCACCGCCATCCGGTCGCGCAGCAGCAGCCGCAGCTCCTTTTTTGCCAGCGCCCAGATGACCATGCCATTTGCTCCATTGACGAGCGCCGCCTTCGTTTAGCCGCGACCCAAAGGGGAGCGCATCGGCGCCGACGCGCTCCCCTTTGGGTCGCGGCTAAACGAAGGAGTGCGTTAGTCCCTCAATTCTCGCCCCGTCAAATGCAGAAAAACGCGCTCCAGGTTCGGCTCCTCCGTCTCCAGGCTGATGAGTTCCACCTGGAGTTCGGTGAGGATTGTCACCACGCGCACCAACGTCGCTTTCACGTCGCGGCAGTTCAGCTCCAGGGTGCGGCCCTCCGCCACGGCCGGGGCCGGTGCGGCGCCGATGACGGGATCGACGACAATGCCCGCGTCCCGTTCCAGGCGCCAGCCGTCCGAATCGCTGAGGAAGCAGTCGGGCAGCTCCTTGAGGCGGTCGCGCAGCTTCGGCGTTAGCCGCGGAACGCGGATGCGGATCAGGCCGTTCAGCTGCCGCAAGAGGTCTGCCACTTCACCGCACGCCACGAGCCGGCCGTGGTCCATGATGCCGACGCGCGGGCACAGCGTCTGCACTTCCTCCATGTAATGGCTGGTGTACAGGATCGTCACGCCGGCCGCGTTGAGGCGGCGCACCTCCTCGAAGATGTGGTTGCGCGACTGCGGATCGACGCCCACCGTCGGCTCGTCCAGCAGCAACAGCCGCGGCTCGTGGACCAGCGCCGCCCCCAGGTTCAGCCGCCGCTTCATGCCGCCGGAAAACGTCTGGACACGGTCGTCGGCCTTGTCCGCCAGGGCCACGGCCGCCAGCACCGACCCGACGCGCTCCCGCAACGCCGCCCCCCGCAAGCCGTACAGCTCGCCGAAGAAATGCAGATTTTCGCGGGCCGTCAACTCGCCATAAAGGGCCAGCTCCTGCGGCACGACGCCGAGCATCCGCAGCACCGAGGGGTCGCGCCGATGGATGCGCACGCCGTTCAGCCGCACCTCACCGCTCGTCGGTTCCAGGAGGCACGACAGGATCGACAGCAGCGTCGTCTTGCCCGCCCCGTTGGGGCCGAGCAGTCCGAACAGCTCCCCCTCGCGCACCGTGAAGTTGACCCCGTTCAGGGCCTTCAGGGAGCCGTACTGCTTGTGCAGATCGACGACTTCGAGGAACGCGGCCATGACCCTCGCTTGCGCTTCGGGCTGGTTAGGAGCGATCACTTGTCCTTGGGCTTGCTCGGCGGCAGCTCCTTGATCTCCGCCTTGCGGACGTGAACGACGCTCCCCTCGTTGTGCTGCTGGATGGCGAAGTGTCCCCTGCTATATTTCGAGTCGTGCGTGTCCACGACCTTCTCGCCGTTGAGGATAATGACGATGTGATCGCCGTCGGCGATGACTTCCTGCGTGAACCACTCGTTGGGCTTGTGCTTCTGCTGGTAGACCGGGACGATGCCGTACAGGCTGCCGGTGCGCTGCGGATCGCCGTGG
Source organism: uncultured Planctomycetaceae bacterium (assembly GCA_963771935.1). Classification (GTDB taxonomy): domain Bacteria; phylum Planctomycetota; class Planctomycetia; order Gemmatales; family Gemmataceae; genus UBA4732. The sequence continues at coordinate 601,250 of CAVYVK010000005.1, forward strand.
GTCGCGTCGATCTGGGCCTCGTAGTGGGCCGGCGGAAAGCCCTTGGCGATCTCGCTGCGGAAATACTGGCCGCTGTTGCCGCCGTCGCTGATCATCGCCTCGATACGGAAGTCGAAATTCTCGTAGTCGCCGCGCTCCGTGTACAGATGGCCGACGGGGCCTTCGCCGACGATGGACCCATCCTGTACCGACCAGCGGGCCTTGTCTTCGGGCTGGGCGACCCAGCCGTTGAGGTTCTTGCCGTTGAACAGCTGCACCCAGCCCGCGTCGTCCTTCTTCGGCTCGTCCGCGGCGGGAGCCAGGGCCGCGGTCAGGCCCAGCACGGCTGCGGCGAACAGGGCCGCGGCGACCGCCAGTCGTCGTTGCATCGGCGGGATCTCCTGGGAGTGAATGGCGAAGGGGTACGCTTTCAGAGCCGCGACCGTAAGGGAGCGGTATTCTCCCCGCTCCCTAACGGTCGCGGCTCTGAAACCGCTGGCTCACTTCTTGACCGGCAGGTCGTTGGCGTTCGGCGTCACCTTCTCGATGTTGGGCGTCACGTCCGCATCGACGCGGCCCAGCGTCCACGCCAGGCCGCTCAGCAGCACGCCCTGGAAGAAGGGGCTCTCCCAGACGTCTTCGCGGTGGCCCATCGAGGTGTAGAAGACGCGTCCCTTCTCGTTCTTCCGCGCCCACGTCTCCGGGTACGGCGGCCGCTGGTACACGTCGTCATGCATGCCCTTGGTTTCCTGCACCAGGATCACGTGCAGGTCGGCGCGAAATTCTTCAGCGCGTACCACTCCTCCATGATGCCCTCGTTGCCCGTCTTGGGCAGGTCCGGCCAGTTCGGGTCGGCGACGACGAGGTTCGCCTTTTGCTGGTTTTGGTGCGTGATGAATTCGCCGCCGAGCATGGCGATGTAGGGATCGAGCTGATCGCGCGGCTGGGTCTTGCCGCGGTCGCCCTTCGAGTGGAAGGTGTCGCTGCCGCAGTGGCTGCCGACGAAGCCCTTGCCGCCGGCCACGGCGTCGAGCAGGGCCTTCTTGCCCTCGGCCGACATCGGCGGCGTTCCATCCGTGCCCCATTCCGCCGTCAGATCGCCGGTCGTCTCGAAGACGAATCCGTCGAAGCTGGGGAACTCCTTCGACGTGAAGATGGCGCCATCCTTTTCGCACACCACGTCGAAGCCGTGCTTGGCGCCGAGATCGGTGACGGTCTGCTCGGCCAGGGAAAGCCCGCCCTTCTCTACGCTGACCACCTTGCCGCTGGCGGTCTTGGCGTCGGCGGCGGGTGCCGGGGACTGGGCGGACGCACTTTTGACCTCGACCTTGACCACGTTCTTGCCCTTCAGGGAAAGCACGACATCCGTGTCCTTCTTGACGTCACCCAGCTGAGCGGGCTTGCCGTCGATCACGACGGTGGCCGTGCCGGGGATGGTGTACGTCATTTCCTGGCCGTCCACCACGGCGACCAGCTTGCCGGGCTTGCGCGTGACGACGGAATGCTGGAAGGCTTGCGAGCGGGTGTAGACGAGGATCTTTTTCTTGGCCCCTTCGGAGGGGGCGGCCCAACCGAACGGCAGGCGCGAGGCGCCGAGGGCCAGCGCGGCGGCGCCGGCCCGTTGCAGCAGTTGACGTCGATTCATGGTGCGAGGTCTCCTTGTGACGACTGGTCCGCCCGGAGGGCGGGCCGATGGAGGGTGGTGCGCGTCAGTGTAGGATTCGGAAGGGCGGATTGCCAGGGGGAGGGCGACGCCGACCCCACGGTCCCCCGAAGCGGGAGGGTCGTGCCGAGCTTGGGAATCAGGGCGCCTCGGTGATGATCGTCAGCCCGGCGACGCCCTGGAAGTCCGCAGGGTTATGCGTCACCAGATCGCAACCATGTCGCAGGGCGGATGCTGCGATCCAGGCGTCGGCTACGCCGATGGGCTGTGAGCGTCGCTGAAAACGCACAACGCCCCATAGACGGCACAGATCTGGGTCGGCGGTGATGACGAGATAGCCCCAGAGGACAGCTTCCAGGCGCGCGAGCCTGCGCGGTCCCCAATTCGCTCGCAACGCTCCTTCATACATTTCAGCCACGGTCATGAAGGCGATCGCCAGGGTGTGACCGGCAAGATGAGGTTGATAGCGCAGCGCCAGCGAATGCCCCTTCAGCAGGAACGAAACAATGTTCGTGTCCAGCAGGCGCGTGGCCACCTCTTACCCTCCCCCACGGCGGGATTCTCGCAGATCGGTCAGGAAAGCGTCGAACTCGGCGTCGTCCGCCCACAAGTCCTTTCCCTGACCAAGCAGAGCATCGAAGTCCGGGAAAAGGTTCACGCCTTGCTCGGCGGCGAGTTCCGCAAGCGTCTTGGCCTGCCAAAACGCCCCGCCTTCGCGGGACGTCACACCAGATAGGAGAGGAACGTCGGGGTGATTGGCGTCGTTCATTGCGGCCCTCCGGTGAATTCCTTTCACGAATTTTCCACTTCCACCCTCTCATCTTACCACACCCTTCCGGCCTATCACACCCGCGCCGGTCGCCGCTTCCGCCCGCCGGAGCGGCGCGGTTCGCCATCGAGCATCTGGTCAAGATCGTAGGCCGCCGCCCGGCCGGGCTGCCCTGCGAAATACTCGTCCAGCAGCGGCCGAACGTGGTGCTGCCACACCAGCCGCAGCCGCGCCTCGTCAAGGTCCGGTGCCATGAAATAACTGTGTCCGACCTGGACGTGCGGGCCGAGGTCGGGCGCAGCCGGGCGTTGAGCCGCTCGAACAGGGCCGTCGCCCGATCCGCGAAGGCGGGGCCGTCCGCCGGGACGTGGATGCGATACCACGCCGACAGCACCGAGGCGTCCGGCGGCATCTCGACGAACGAGAAGCGGCGCCGCAGGGCCTGATCCACCAGGGCCGTCGAGCGGTCGGCCGCGTTCATCGTGCCGATGATGGTCAGGTTCGACGGCAGTCGGAAGCCGCGCCGCGAATAGGGGAGCGTCAGGGCCTGATCGCGGTACTCCAGGAGATACAGTAACTCGCCGAAGATGCGCGGCAGGTTGCCGCGGTTGATCTCGTCGATGACGAGGACGTGGGGTTCCGACGGCCGCAACGCCGCCTCCGCCGCGAAGGCGCACAGCAACCCATCTTCCACCGGATAGGTGACGTCATGCCGGCCGTTCATCTCGACGGATCGGACCTTTACGCCCTCCACGAACTCTTCATAAGTGTAGGCGGGGTGGAACTGGACGAGTCGCACCGCTTCGTCTCGCCCGGCGGTCAGCAGACGGGCCAGGCTGCGGGCGACGTGGGTCTTGCCCGTGCCGGGAACGCCTTGCAGGATGAGCTGACGTTTCAGATCGAGCAGGCCGCGCGTCCGCCGCAGCCAGACATCGGACAGAAACGTGGCCCGGTGGAAATCGGCGTCGGTGTAGGGGCGGGGTAACCCCGCCCCTACGTCGGCGGGTCCGGCCCGGCCGACGAGGAACGGCAGCGGATCGTCCTCGACCGCGCAGGCGAAGGCCGGCAGCAGACGGTCGAAGGTCAGCAGGATCTCCCCGGCCAACTCGTCGCCGCCGAGGAGAGGGGCGTCGGCCGGAAGATCGACGGCGATCTCGAACGACCGCCCCTCGGCCCAGGCTCGCAGCTCGTCGGGGTCGGCGACGCCGTGCGGCGCTTCAACGCATTCCGCCCGGCCGAAACGACAGACGTCCAGCGCCCCGCCGTCGCGCAGCGTCCGATAAAGCAGATCGGCGTACTTGCCGACATGGTCGCGGAAGCGGTTGCAGGCGTCGCGGGCCTTGCGACCGATGCGCAGGCCGTAGCACAGGCCGCGTGCGTCCAGCCGGACGAAGAGCTGGGCGTCGCGCCGATCCGCCGCGCCGCGTCGGCAAAAAGCGATCCACAAAGCGGTATTATAAGGGTGCGATCGTCCGTAATCGTTCTTGCAAATGCTGGTGAGGGCGCGGCCGCTTCGGGCTTCCGCCTCCAGATCCCAGCCGTGGACGCCGTGCAGGACCGGCCCGACGTAGCGCGTCGCCAGCGCCCGGCAGAGTTCGGCCAGCGGTTCGCGGACGGCGAAGCGGTAGCGGTCGCGGCGGGCCTCCATCCAGTCGCGGCGGTTGTCGGCGGCCAGTTCCTCCAGGAAGCGAAACGTGTCGGCGCAGAAGCCGCCGAACGCCGGACCCCGTGTGTCGCGCTGTCCCGCTTCCGGCGCCAGCGCCGCCAGCACCTCGGCCGTCTCCAGCGGGTGGATGGCATGACGACGCCGCAGCCAGGCGACGCCCTCGTTGAAGAGACGGTAGCGTTCGGCCGACGAACCGGCGCCGTCGAGCGCGTCGTCCAGTGTGGCGTAGCCCTGGCGAACCGCGTCGTTCCAAGGGTTGAATGTCTGCGGGTCGCGCAGGTGCAGCACCGCCGCAGGCAGCCACAGCCCGCCGCCGCGCAGCGGGTCCGCCTCCCAGAAGGAAGCAAGCAACGGGTACGGATCCTCCGCTTCCCACAGCCGGCCAGCCCACAGCGTCAGCGTCTCCGCGTGCGCCTGCCAGTCCAGACCTGAGCGCCCGGCGCCGACGGGGTCCGCCGCGGCCAAGGCGGCTACGATCTCCAGGCCATCGTTCTGTTGCAGTGCGGCTTCCATCCGCTCTTGCGCCTGCGCGATCGCTTCGCCGCGCTCTTTCAACCGCTGCCGCAAGGGGGCCTTCGTCCGCACTTGCCGGATCGCGTCAACGACCGGACAGGCGCCGGCCGGCCGGTCCCGGCTCGTCAGGTTTCGCCCTTTCATGGACGCGACAAGGGTTAAAAAATAATCGACGTGCAGGGCGTTCGCCGCCGGCGTCAGCGCCTGGATATGTTCGTAGGCCGCGAGGAGGACGGCGTAAACGGCGGCCGGCCCGTCGCCGGATCGCCTCGGGGCCAGGCCGAGCCGACGCAGCCCGGCGATCACGTCCGGCGTCCAGCCGGGTCGGCGCGCCGCTGCGCCGCCTGGAACAGGGCCGACCAGAAGGCCGGACCCAGACCGGCGACGTGATACGGGCCGCCTGCCGCGAGGCAGGCTTCCATCCGGGCCGGCAGCGAGTCGCGCCCCGCAGCAGGCATTCCAGGCCGTGCCGGACAATACCGATCCGGGATCGAATCGCGTCCGCGTGCAGCGGCGGATCGACGACGGCCTCGTAGAAGCGTTCCAGGGCGGCGCACAGATCGGCGTCGGAAGCCTCGTCAAGAAACGCGGGATAGAGGAAGCGCGCGGTGGCTGACAGGACGGCGGAAAAGCGTGGGCCGAGGCCAGGAAGGCGGCCGAGTTCAGCGGCGGAGGGCAGGCCGGCGGCGACGTAAGCGTTCCACAGCGGCGCGAGGGGAACATGCACTCCGGAAGAGGTTTTCATATGACCGCGCCCTCCGCCCCGGCCGTGGGATCGACTTTGACGATTGTAACGGCGGCGCGGAGAGACGCAACCCGTCGGGACGGTTTCGGAGCCGTTGGCCCCCTTCTCTCCTGAACTCGTGTGCAGGCCCGCTTAGAACGGCAGCGCCTCTTCGGGAGGGTATTCGTGCTGTTCCCGACCGACCTTTGCGTCATAGTGGGTCGTTGACTTGTATAATTCGAGGTGGCCGTCGCCGGCCTCCTTCGCGCAGCGGTCGCGCAGCGCCTGCATCTCCTCCGCCGACAGCGGCTGGAAGCCGCGCGCCACGGCCAGGTTCTGCCGCAGCACCGCCAGCGAGTCGATGCCGCTGATCGTGACGGCGACCGGCAGGCTCATGGCGTAGCGCAGCGCTTCCTCGGCCTTGACGACGCCCTTCTGGACCGGCTGGCCCCCGCCGCTCATGCTCTTCATTCCAAGTGGGGCCATGCCGCGTTTCAGTGCCTCGGGCAACACCTGCTGCTCAAAGCTGCGGAAGGTCGCGTCGAAGCAGTTGAGCGGCATCTGCACCGAATCGAACGGGTACTTGTAGGACAGCATTTTCAGGTGGATGGCCGGGTCTTTGTGGCCGGTGAAGCCGACGTAGCGCACCTTGCCCTGCTTCTTCGCCTCGTCCAGCGCCTCGACCACACCGCCCGGCGCGAAATGCCGTTCCGGGTCGTTCCAGTAAACGCATTCGTGGATCTGCCAAAGGTCAAGATGGTCGGTTTGCAGCCGGTTGAGCGACTCCTCCAGTTGCTGCATGGCTACCTTCTTGTCGCGGCCGTGGGTGCAGACCTTGGTCATCAGAAAGACCTTATCGCGCCGGCCCTTGAGCGCCTTGCCCATCCACGTCTCGCTCTTGCCGTCGTTGTACTCCCAGGCGTTGTCGAAGAAGGTGACGCCGGCGTCGATCGCCTCGTGGACGATCTTCTCGGCCTCGTCATAGGTCGGCGCCTTGCCGAGCGTCGCCCCGCCGATGCCGATGACCGACGCCTTCTCGCCGGTCTTGCCGAACGGCTTGAGCGGCACGCGGTCCTTGCCCGCGTCGATCACGTCCGGCCGCAGCAGATCGTCAGCCCGAAGCAGCGGAGCCGCCAGGGCTGCCCCTGCCATGCCGGCCCCTCGCAAGAAACTTCGCCGGTCCAGCTCCACCATGACTCCCCTCCTCGTCGGTGTGCGTCCCGTTCATTTCCCCTGCAACATCTCCTTGACTTCCTTCTGCTGGGCGTCAATCGGGAAGTCGTGCGGCAGCCGCGCCTGCGGGTTGTCGAACTTCAGCGACACTTTGTATAGCTCGAACCGCCCGTCGCCAGCCCAGTCGGCGCAGCGATCGCGCAGCGCCTGCATCGCGCCATCGCCCAGCGGCTTGAAGCCGCGCGTCACTTTCAGGTTTTGTTGCAGCACCTCGGCCGAATCCATGCCGCAGATCGTCGTCGTCACCGGCAGGCTCATGGCGTAGCGCAGCGCCTCCTCCGGCTTCAGCACGCCTTTCTTCACGGGGTCGGCCGTGCCGCTCAGGCTCTTCATGCCCAGCGGCGCCATGCCGCGCTTGTTGACCTCCGGCAGCACCTCCGTCTGGAAGCTGTGGAAGGAGGCGTCGAACGGGTTGAGCGGCATCTGCACCGAATCGAAGCGGTAGCCCATCTTTATCATCCGCAGATGGACATCCGGGTTCTTGTGGCCGGTGAAGCCGACGAAGCGCGTCTTGCCCTGCTTCTTGGCCTCGTCCAGCGCCTCCAGCACGCCGCCCTTGCGGTAGGCCAGGTCGGGGTCGTTGTCGAACGAGACGCCGTGAATCTGCCACAGGTCGAGGTGGTCGGTCTGCAAGCGGCGCAGCGACTCGTCCAGCATCTTCAGGGCCAACTCCTTGCCGCGGCCGTGCGTGCAAACCTTGGTCATGAGAAAGATCTTGTCGCGCCGCCCCTTGAGGCCGCGACCCATCCAGTCTTCGCTGCGGCCGTTGTGATACTCCCAGCAGTTGTCGAAGAACGTGACGCCGGCGTCCACCGCTTCATGGACAAGGCGGATCGCTTCATCGACCGTCGCCACGTCGCCGAGATGATGGCCGCCGAAGCCCAGGATCGACACCTGTACGTCCGTCTTGCCGAACGGCCGACGCGGGATCTCGCCTTCCGTTTTGTTATCCGGGGCGCCGCGTGCGCCGCAATGGGGGCGCCGAACGCCGCGCCCGCCCCGAGCGCTCCCGCGGCGTGAAGGAAGCGCCGGCGGGGTATGCCCGCGGCGGGACAGTCGCCGTTTGGATAATGCGGTTCGGTCATGAGTGCAGTTCCTCGCCGGCCCTCGTCGCTCGCCTACGTTCGAGATGGGGAATCAAGGCAAATTCCGCGCCGTACACAACTCCGGTTGCCGCTCCGGCCGATCTGGGTGCGCCTCTCGATTTTGGATCTGGGCCGTCCCGCCGTGAACGGCGGGACTGCACGCTGAAGCCCGGTCAACCGGGCTGTCCGGGATTTCAGCCCCGTTTACGGGGCTTCGGCGTGTAGGCCCGTGCTTCAGCACGGGACGGCTTGCCGACGACGCCTCCCAATTCGAGAGGCACACCCGCCGATCTCGGTTGCCGCCGGGACTGCGGCCGCCGGGGGCCCGGCTTCCGTCGGCCGGAGCGCCTTCCAAATAATCGACGCAAAAAATCCAGAAAGACAACGCGCCCTGCGAAGAGTTGAAAAGCCATAAATCCCCGAATTCTCGTTCCCAAGCTCTACTTGGACCGGACGGGAACTCGGGCCAGGCGAAAGCCCAGGCTGTAGCTCCGGTAGACCGGCTCGTCCCCGCAGCGGTACGCCGCACGGCAGAGCCAGGCCTCGCTGTACCAGCTGGCGCCCCGGAGCACCCGAGAAGAGCCCTCTTGAAAGGCGCCGCGCACCATTGCCACACGTTGCCATGCATGTCACACAGGCCCAGCTTGTTCGACGGATACGCGCCGACCCGCGTTGTCCGCCCGAGGAACTTCCCCGGCGGCACGTTTCCGTTCGGCAACACAGACTTGAAGTTGGCCTGGTCGGAGGAAAGGTCGTTGGTCGGCTTGTCGAAATAGAAGTTATACGAGCATTCTTCCTCAGAAGTGGCCCCACCCCGACAAGAATACTCCCATTCCGCCTCCGTCGGCAAGCGGTACAAATAGCCACGACCACGCTCTTTTTCATTCAGCTTCCGGATGAATTCCTGCGCCTCGTCCCACGACACACTCTCCACCGGGAACAGCTTCAGCTCCTCATCAGAGATATTCTTGACCTCATTCCGACCTAGGCCGAAGCGCGAAAACCAGCTCGGGTTCTCGCCCATGACCGTCTGCCACTGCCCCTGCGTCACATCGTAGACGGCGATCTCGAAGTCCTCCGCGATCTCCGTCTCGACGCCTTTCGAGACGACCGTACCTTTGCCGTCATCGCCGCCCCAACCCATGTAGAACGTCCCCTTCGGCAGACGCACGAAGGTCATCAGGATGTCCGGGTCTCGCTCGGCGACGACGTCGGCCGGTTCACAGCCCTTGCGGCGGATCGTCGCCTCCGTACCCGGGCGGAGTCGTTCCTTGTGCAGGTCGGACAGGATCACAAGCTGTACCTGGGCGTCGGCGCCCAGGCTCAGCCGGTCGCTGGTATAGAGCAGCGTCTGCGGGATCGCCCGCTGGTTTGGGGCCCGGGTCGAGTGCAACTGCACCGTGCCGCGTGACTCCAGGATCATGGCCAGCGGCGCCGTCGCCGTCATCCGGTCGTACACCGTCCCGATCTGCTTGAGCAGCTTATCCCGCAACTCGGGTTGGTCCGCAAACTTTTGCGGAATGTCCTTCTCGGCGGCGTCCAGAATCTGCCGGGGCGTCATCGTGCCCTGCTGACCTTGGGGATCCGCGAGTTCGAAGATACTCACCAGATACTCACTGGCTCTTTCTGTCTTGTCGGCTTCGTGAAGCGCCTGCTTCTCCTTGCCCTCGGCCTCGTTCCGGGCGACTATCAGGTTGGCGGAGAGAACAGCCAAGGCGACGAGGGCTAGGACCGTCACGCCCACCAGCGCCGCCGCCGCCGGCCGCCGCCGCGCCCACTTGACGGCCCGCTCCAGACGACCCACCGGCCGCGCCTGCACCGGCTCATCCGCGAGGAAGCGGCGCAGATCGTCCGCCAGCGCCTCGGCGCTGCCGTAACGCCGGGACGGCTCCTTGCTCAGGCATTTCAGGCAAATCGTCTCCAGGTCGCGCGGCGCCTTCGGCGCCAGACGCGAGGGCGGCGCCGGTTCGTCGCCCAGCACCCGCGCCAGAACGACGTGCTGCGGCCCCTCGAACGGGGGCCGGCCCGTCAGGCACTCGTACAGCAACGCGCCCAGGCCATAGACGTCGGCCGCCGGTCCCGTGTCGCGGACCTTGCCGGCCGCCTGCTCCGGCGCCATGTACGACGCCGTGCCCATGATCGCGCCCGACTTGCTCACGTCGCGCGCCTCGTCGTCGATCCGCTTGGCCAAGCCGAAGTCCGTGATCTTGGGCGACCGCTCCGCCCCGGCCAGGAGGACATTGCCCGGTTTCAGATCGCGATGCACCACCCCACGCAGATGGGCGTAGTGCATGGCCCGCGCCAGCGTCTCGATCAGCTCGGCCGCTTCCCGCGGCGACGGCGGCTTCTTCTTCAACTGCTCGGTGAGCGTGCCGCCGTCGCAGAACTCCAGCGAGAAGTACGGCTGGCCGCGCACCTCGCCGACCTCGTGGAGCTGCACGATGTGCGGATGCTGCAACCGCGCCACCGCTTCGGTCTCGATCTGGAAGCGCAGCCGTTCCTGGGGCGTGGCGTGTTCGACGGCGCGGATCATCTTCAGGGCCACGAGGCGATTGGCCTTGAGCTGGCGCGCCCGATAGACGACGCCCATGCCGCCGTGGCCGAGGACGCCGAGAATCTCGTAGCCGGGGACGTCGGGGTATTCCTGGCTCTCGCCCGGCGTCAGGCCCGTTGAGATAGCTCCCGTGTTGCGCGTCATCCTCGGCGGGGTGGCATCGGGCGCAGGCGAATCCGGAAAGCGGTCGGCGGAGCGCGTCTCGTCCACGGGGCACCTCGAAGCGAGCCGGGTGTGAAGCGTGAATCCCGTTATACCCGCTCGTCCGCGGTCGTCGCCAGCGAAAACCCTACAGGAAATGGCCCCGCCCGGCAGCGCTCCGGCAGGTTGCAGGGCGGCACGTCCACACCGCTGCCAGGGCGATTCCGGCCCTCGGGCCAGAAACCGATCGCTGGTCCATTGCCTGTTCGAGCAAAGACCCCCGCGAGCGGTGATTTCTCGCGAGTCCTTCACCAACGGCCGTTGCCTCTTCGGGGAATGGTGGACAGGACCGACACGGTGGCGCTGGCCCATCGTGCGGCGGACGAACGTCCGGCATTCGCCCAGTACTGGATCGACGCGGCAGTGTTACTAGAGAAGGCGGGTGAGAGTCCGAAATAGCCGCGGTCGGATGCCCGAGCGGCTGGAATCAGGCGGCGTCATCCTTCCGCAGCCGCCCGGCCCGACGCCGAACAGTCTGCCGCCGCTGCTCACTCATGACCGATCGACACAAATAGTGATGATCCATCGCCTTGCGTTATTCGACACGTCGTTGTTGCCGAGGGCGTGAATAATCCGGGCGAGGTCGAGAAGCCGGCAGTGCGGTGGGTTGACCTCCACGAGGAAATGATACCGCGAACAATAGCGATCCTTGGTCGGCAGCGCGAAATGCGCACGCTTCGACCGGCCGACAAGAAACGTGTCATGTCCGTCGAATGAGAAGACGCACCCCTTGAACGGGCCTCCCGACACGGTGAGCGTGATGCGCATTCGGAAGATCCCTTCGCCCGCATGCACGATGATTCGCACGGCCACAACCTTTCCGAACATCCTATTGCAGATGGGCCGCTCCCTCAACCGCCAAATCCTGGCGTCCGTCGTCAGCCCCTTGTGCCGCCCGCGCCGCTGTCGTAAGCTCTACGCCACGTCGCCCGCACGGTTTCCGCTCGGGGCCTGCCCGTGAGTCTCTCCACCGATCTTCCCCTCGCCGCCCGGCCGACGCGCGTGCGCTACGTCGTCGTGGCCGCCCTGTGCGTCGCCGCCGCCGTCGCTTACGTCCAGCGCAACAGCTACGGCGGCGCGGAAACCACCATCCGCAAGGAGCTGAACCTCACGCCCGCCCAGACCGGCGACGCGGCCAGCCTCTTCTTCCTCCTCTACGCCGTGTTGCAGGCGCCGGCGGGATGGCTCGCCCAGAAGGTGGGGCCGCGCCAAACCATCGTCTGCTGCGCCGTCGGCTGGTCGGCCGCCCTGGCCTTGTGCGCCTCGCCACCGCCGCCGCGCCGTACCCCTTGATCGGCGGCCGCCTCCTCATGGGCGTCTTCCAGGCCGGTCTCCTCCCCAGCGCCACCATTATTCTGGCCGTGTGGCTGCCGTCCACGCAGCGCGGCACGGCCAGCGGCCTGCTCAACAGCTTCATGCTCATCGGCGGCGCCCTCAACGCGAACTTCACCGGCCTGCTCATCGGCCCCCTCGGCTGGCGCGACCTGTTCCTCGTCTACGCCGTTCCCGGTCTCATTTGGGCGCTGCTGTTCGCCGTCTGGTTCCGCAACCGCCCCGCCGATCACTGGGCCGTCAACGACGCCGAGCTGGCCGTCATCCGCCTGGGGCAGGACGACATCAAGCCGATCGTGCATCGACGGGTTTCGTGGCGGATGCTGCTTCTTAGCCTTCCGCTCTATTGCATCTGCCTGCAACAGTTCTTCCGCGCCGGCGCCAACCGCTTCGCCGACCAATGGCTGACGACCTATCTCCAGGAGGGCCGTCACGTCCGCCTGGAAGACGCCAACCAGCTGGCCAGCCTGCCGCAGTGGGCCGGCGTTATCGGCGGTACGGTGGGCGGCCTCGTGTCCGACTTCCTGCTGACCCGCACCGGCAGCCGGCGCATCGCTCGGCAAGGTCTCGCCGTCGCCAGCCTGATCGGCGCCCTGGCCATCTACGCCCTGGCCTATTTCATCCCCGACCTGACCCTGGCGACGGTCGTGTTCAGCGCCGGCATGTTCGTCTTCTTCTTTTCGGCGGTCTGCGCCTACGCCATCACGATGGACATGGGTGGACGCAATCTCGGCGTGGTCTTCGGCCTGATGAACATGGCCGGCAACTTCGGCGCCTACGCCTTCACCGCCGTCGTGCCGCGCCTCAACGCCCGGTACGGCGGCGACTGGGCGCCGACGCTGCTCCTCTTCGCCGCCATGCACGTCGCCGCCCTGATCTGCTGGCTGCCGCTCAATCCCAACGGCGTCATCGGTGAACCCGCCCGCCCCGAACCTAATGAGGAATCCTCATGTGAGAACACATGCAGCAGTCTTGACGATATTCGCGGCATTGACGGCCTGCGCTGTCTAGCCTGGGGCGCCGACGAGCCGGCCGTCCAACCCGGCGACGACGCGATCGACGCCTACCTGGCGCAAGAGACGGCGAAGCTGAACGAGCGCGTGCTGGACTGCGCGAAAACGCGCGAGGAGTGGGAGGCGCGTCGGCCGCGGCTGCGCCAGGAGTATTTCGACATGCTCGGCCTGTGGCCGCTGCCGGAGAAGACGCCGCTTCACGCCACGGTGACGGGGACGCTGGAGCGCGGCGACGTGACGATCGAGAAGGTGCATTTTCAGAGTCGGCCGGGCTTATACGTCACCGGCGACCTCTATCGTCCGAAAAAGATCGAAGGCAAGCTGCCGGCGATCCTGTACGTCTGCGGCCACTCCAACATGGGCCGCGACGGCAACAAGACCGCCTACCAGGACCACGGCCTGTGGTTCGCGTCGAACGGCTACGTCTGCCTGATGATCGACACGTTGGAACTCGGCGAAATCGCCGGCAAGCACCACGGCACGTACAACCTCGGCCGTTGGTGGTGGCACTCGGCCGGCTACACCCCGGCCGGCGTCGAATGCTGGAACGGCGTCCGCGCCATCGACTACCTCGTCAGCCGGCCGGACGTGGACGCCGACCGCATCGGCGTGACCGGCATCTCCGGCGGCGGCGCGGCGACCGTCTGGATCGCGGCGGCCGACGAGCGCGTGAAGTGCGCGGCCGAAGTAAGCGGCATGAGCGATCTGGAATGTTACGTCTCCGAAAAGGTCATCAATCATCACTGCGATTGCATGGTGTTCTACAACACCCACGGCTGGGAGTGGACGACGATCGCCGGGCTGATCGCGCCGCGGCCGTTCCTGTTCGCCAACTCCGACGCCGACTCGCTGTTCCCGATGGACGGCAACCGCCGCATCGTCGATCGGCTGCGCCGGCTGTACGGGTTTTACGGCCAGGCGGATTCGCTGGACGAATACGTCAGCAGCGGCGGCCACGGCTATCGGCCGGACCTGCGCGTCGCCGTGTACCAGTGGCTCAACAAGCATCTCAAAAGCGACGCGGGGCCGGTCAAGGACGCCGACTTCGAGAAGATCCCCGGCAAGGAACTCCGCGTCTTCCCGGAGGACAAGGACATTCCGGCGGACGCTCTCAACGGCAAAATTGACGAGATGTTCGTACCGCGGGCGGAGGTGAAACTTCCGATGAAAGGGGAGTTTGCCGCGTGGAAAAGGGGATTGATGGCGGGGCTGCGCGAGCGGCCGTTCCACGCCTTCCCCGAGCGGATTCCGGCGGCGGCGAACACCGGCGACAGCGTCAAGGATGTACCGGAGGCGGACCTTTCCGTAATCGGGAACCCGGTAGGAGGCCCGCTGCTGACGACGGAGGCGCCGCTGCGGGTGCTGTTGACCAGGCCGCTGACGCGCGACCCGCAGCCTCCGAAGGACGGCCTGCTGATCGTGCTGAACGAGGACGACCCGGCGATCGATCGGCAGCCGGCCTGGGTCGAACCGTACCTCGCCACGAACACCGTCCGTCTGCTGGCGCCGCGCGGCGGCATGGCTTATGGAGAGTGGACGAAGAAGTCGCCGCCCAATTATGTGCGACGCGCCGACGCCCTGCTGGGCCGGACGGTGGACGAGGGCCGCGTCTGGGACGTGGCCGCGACGGTGCGCTACCTGAACGAGCAGGACAAGGGGAAGCGCAAATGGCGCGTGGCCGGCCGCGGCCAGGCGGGAGTGATCGCCGCCTACGCCGCGCTGTTCGAGCCGTCGATCCAGGGCGCGATCGTCGTCGATCCGCCGGCGTCGCACCTCGATGGGCCGTACTTCCTCGGCGTGCTGCGCGTGCTGGACACGCCCGACGCGCTGGGGATGCTGGCGCCGACGCCGCTGACGCTGATCGGAGCGAAGGACAAGGCGTTCGACAAGACGGAGCAGATTTACAAGATCGCGGGGGCGGCGGATAAATTGCATCGGAAGTGAGACGTTTCTTTCTCCCCTCTCGTTGCGCTTGGCGGGCCGAGCCGGGTCGGTTGGTATTGCGCTCCGGCGGCCATAGAATGAGCGTCGGACAGGGCGACGAGAAGGCGTAGCTCAGTCGGTAGAGCAACGGACTTTTAATCCGTAGGTCCTGGGTTCGAGTCCCAGCGCCTTCACTCTGAAGTGAAGAATGGGTAAGACTTTGCGTCAAGCAGACGAAAGTACCGGCGACGAGGAATCAGCGACCTACCAAAAACCTGCCACGCTGCCCCGCGGGTGGTGGGCGGTCGTTCCTGCGAGCGGCGTATATGAACAAATGTTCACTTGGCGGTTTCGTCCGTTGTCAGATCGTCATTGTTCATATTTTTCGCGGCCTCTCCGGAGTCGGGCTCCCGCTGCTCATCCTTTTGCAGCGTCTCCGGCACCGACATGAACTTCACGGCCTCGTCCAGCTGGTTCGACAGGTTGACGTAACCGAGCGTCGTCTGGTGGGACTTGTGACGCATCAGCTTCTGTAGGGCCTCGGGCTTCATCCTCGGGGCGTTGATTGTCGCAAAGGCGCGCCGAAAGTCGTGGAACCCATAGACGTGGCACGCGGGCGTGTGCTGATGCTTTTCGGGGCAATGCAGGTGGATGCCGGCTTCTCGCTGAATCCTGCCGAATTCCTCCCAGAGGGTCCGTTCGTCGTGCCCCCACCGGAAGACCAGATCATGCGTGCCGATGAGCTTGCGTAAGTGCTCGACGACGACGGCATGGAGGGGGACAGACTCGTCTCGTTTCGCCTTGTTGTCGTCCCAGCGGGTGATCAGGAAGCCGCCGGTCAAGTCGAGGTCGGCTAGACGGATAGACAGGATCTCGTTTATGCGGAGACCAGTCATGTAGGCGGTCACCGTGAGCGCCTGCCACCAGTCTGCGGCGGTGTAGTGGGGATCGCATTTCGCGGGGAGTCGAACCAGGGTGGAGGCCTTGTGGTAGATGACGGCGAAATGCTCCGGCGTTACGAACACCGGCATCTTGTGCGGCTCACGAATCATTTTGATTTTGGGGGCCTTGGTCAGATAGGTCCAATCGTGGGCCACGCGTAGGGCCGCCTTCAGGTGCCGCAGGTCCTTGTTGATCGTCGCGGGCGAGACCACCGATCCCGGCTTCTTCCCGGCTTCCTGCCGGCGTTGTACGATAAAGCTGTCGATGACTTGCGTCGTGATCCCGTCCATGCGTTTGGGCTTCACGATCCGCTCGAAGTTGGCCAGCGCCGCTGTGATCAGCGGGGCCGAACGGGCGGACAGGTTCGGAAGGATCTTGGCCTCGTACTCGGAGCGGAAATCGGCCCAATTTTTCCGGTTCTCGAGCTGATGCGTCCCCGTGTCCAGTTCGCTCTGAAGACGCCGGCGCCGTTTCTCGGCCTGATTCTTGCCCCTGGCTCCTGGCCCGCAACTCTCGCTATGGCGCTTGCCCGCCAGATCGTACCAGCCGACATACCAGCTAGCGTTTGCCGGACCTTTCTTTCCCACTTCTTTCTTGTACTGGAAAATCCAGACCCGTTTATTCATCGGCTTCTCACTGCCGGATTTCCGGCCATGTTTGTGGAACAGGCGCTTCGTCTTGGGTGGAAGAGCCCGTGCCCCAAAAGCGGCCCGCGCTCCTGGTGACATGAGATCCGTTGAATCTCTTGCTCACCCGTCGTCCTTACCCGGCTCACGGCACCGCTGCCGCAGGTAGTTCGCCAAGTCGTCGGCCGGGTACCGGATGCGGCCGCCCACGATCCTGCTGTAGCCGATCTTGCCGGACAGCCGGATGTCACGCAGTTGCCACTGGTGAAGGCCGAGCAGGTCGGCGGCCTCGGCTTCGGAGACAGCCAAGCGGCCACTCAGGAGCTGGCGGCGTCCTTCGAGCGCGGTCAGCGCTTCGGCCACGATTGCTTGAACGAGCGGTCGCAGTTCGGCAGCGTCGATGCGAAGGTCGGCCATGGGCCCTCCCGGAAACACGCAAGGCGGCCAGCATATGTGGCCGGGCATTCGTCGATGCCCTTAATGCGTGAGGCCGAGCGTGAGAATCGACGGGGAGGAACTGGGATGCGAGAAATGGAAGGCATTCTGGAGAGGGATTTCGTTCCCTGAACTCACGGGAGCATTTACGCCGGGTTCACGCAACCGGGGAGGAGGATGCCCGTGGCCCAGCCGGGGTCGCTTGCATGGCTTATGACGGGAAGAAAAACCTGCAAAACCTGCGTAATTCTCACAAGGACTTGTGGCCAAACCACTTGAGTATTGCAGATTCTCTCAACTACAGGCTGGCAGATTGCTGTCGAGGCCGGGGGAGGCGGTCGTGTCCGCCTACTGCTTACTCTCCTGAATATGTCTGCGGTCAGTCGGGACACCTTTCGGCTCTGACAGTGCGAGTCCCCCTATCGAGGGGTGAGGTGGTCGGAACTCCAGTGCATGGAGAGTGCTACCGGGGCGTGTCCGCGGTAGGAGGACCGTGTCGGGCCTCAGCCCCGCTCATTCGTGCCTTTTCCCGGACCGCGGTTGGCGATAGCGTTGCAGCGTTTCTTCGGCCAGTCGCCGGACCCCATCCGCCAATTCATTCGGCTTGAGGACCGTCGCCTGGGGCCCCAGCCCGAGATCCAGTGCTTGATCTCGTCGAGTCCGCTGACGGTCGCCCGGAAGACCAGCGAGCCGTCCACCCGTTTCTCGATCTCCTGGGTGTGGTGCCAGCGGCAGTCGTCCACCAGCGCTGCGGCCTCCCGGTGGAATAGGCAGCTCGACGCGGTAGTCCTGTTCGCCCCGGCTCACCGACCACGCGTTGCCGAGCAAATTGCGCAGGCTGAAGTCGGGGTCCACGGTCGTGGGCGTGTCGAGGAGTTTGACGCTCTCGAAAGGCGAGAGGCGGTACAGGTTGGTACTGTCCTCCCGGTTGTCGTGAGCGACGAGGTGCCACGCGTGCTCGCACAGTAGGACTCGCCGCGGCTGCAGCTGCATTTTCGTCGGCCGTGGGCTTCCGGGCTCGCGGTAGACGCCCTCGATTTGCCTCCTAGCCCCGAGAGCCTGTTGGATGGTCCGCAGCAGCTGGCGTATGCGACCGGGGTCGGCCGGGCGGACGCCTAGCACTACAGCGCAGCTGACGCAGCATCTGCTTTGACTATTGTTCCTTCCCGACACTGGGAGGGACATTCATGACGGCGGATCCGATCGAGGCCCTCGGGCCGGAGTTCACGGCCTTCCTGCGGCCCCTGGAGCGGTTCTTTGACAACCCCCCAACGATTCGGCACTTCCGCAACTACTCCCGCGGACTGCTCACCGACCTGCCGCGCAAGACGGCCGAGCCGCCAGCCCCGTTCGCCAGCGTCCCGCCCCGCTGCCTGCAACCGTTCCTCCAGGTCTGCCTGTGGGACCACGACGGCCTCACCGACGCCGTGCCGGCGCGCCTGCTCGCCGCGGTCGGCGACCTCCCGCCCGATCCGCTGGGCACGGTCGGCGTCCTGGACGAGACCAGCGCGGTCAAGAAGGGGGCCAAGACGCCGGGCGTCCAGCGCCAGGACCTCGGCTGCGTCGGCAAGGTGCGGAACGGCATCGTCACCGTCCACCTGGCCGTGGCCCGCGGCCGGTTCAAGGCCCTGCTCGACGGCGACTTGTACCTGCCCGAGTCGTGGCAGGCCGACCGGGATCGCTGCCGTGAGGCGGACCTCCCCGACGACGTCCGCTACCGGCCCAAGTGGCGAATCGGTCTGGAGCTGCTCGCCCGCGCCGAGCGCAACGGCTGGCGCTTGGACTGGCTGACCTTCGACGAGGGCTACGGCGGCAAGCCGGACTTCCTGCGGGTGCTGGACGCGGCCGGCCGGACCTGCGTCGGCGAAGGGCCCCGGACCTTCTCCGGCCGGCCGGGGCGGAGGCGAACCGCGTTGGGCGCCGAGGCCGTGTTCGCCCAAGCCGGGGTGCGGAGGCGGGCGGCGCGGTCGTTCCGCTTCCCGCAGCAGACCGGCCCGCAGGCCGTGGGGCGGGCCCAGGGGGTGGACGTGGCCCTGGGCCATGACCGTCGGCCGCGTCAGCGATGGATCCTGGTGCGGAACCGGGAGACGGGGGAGAGGAAGGACTTCCTGACCAACGCGCCGCGTCGGATCGGGGTGCGGCGGGTGCTGGCGGCGGGATTCGTTCGCGGGAACGTGGAACACGTCTTCCGCGTGGCGAAAGGCGAAGTGGGGCTGACGCACGTCGCGGGCCAGAGCTGCGTGTCGTTGAAGCGTCCTCTGGCGTTGCGCCTGGTGGTGTTGGCCTTCGTCTCTCTGCACACGAAGCGGTTGCGGGGGGAAAAACGCGGAGGCGACCCTGGAGCAGGTGGGCGCGACCCTGGCCCTGGTCTGCCGGAGGTATGTGCGCCGGCGCCGGGGGACGACTGAGACGGCGTGCCTACTGGACCTGCTCCAGTACCATCAACGCCGAAACGCCGCGGCGCGACGGTCGCGCCAGAAACGGCCCAGAAAGCTCAGACGCTTCGCTGCGCTATAGTGCTAATAGCCCAGGCCTTCAGGCCTGGGGGGCGGACGGCGGCCTGGTTGTCTTCAGGGCTTCAGCCCTTTCGGGGTCGGCTGAGGCTCCCGGGCCGAGGCCCGGTCGCAAGGGCTGAACCCCTCCACAGGAGGGGGAAGGCGCGGGTTGCTCTCCCAGGCTGAAGGCCTGGGCTATCAAGGATCCCTCCCACCCAGAATCCGCAAATGCTCCTTGGGATGCAAGGCTGCACGGATCCGACTTGCCACTCCACCGATGCGGCTCTACGATAGGTTGCGTGGTGTTACTTTGTAATACCGGAATGCGCTCGGCGCGGACGCCTTTGTTCCCGCGCCGACAGGTGGACGGCCCCTTGGAGAAAGGCGCCCGAGCATGAGCGGTTTCTCTCGCCGAAGGAACACGTTGTTCGTCCCACTGGGTCTGATCCTGGCGTTCAGCTGCGTCGGTTGCGGCGACTCCTCCTGGTCGGTGGGCGACGGCCCCGCTTCGTGTCCGGGGCGGGTGATCCATATCATCGCGGTGGAGAGCCAGTACGGCAGCCTCGTCTCCCGGCTGGGCGGCCAGGGCGTGCGCTACAAGAGCATCATGACCAACCCGAACGCCGACCCCCACGAGTTCCAGACGAATTTCCAGGTCGGCCGCGATTATCAGACCGCCCAGCTCGTCGTCGAGAACGGCCTGGGCTACGACGATTGGTCCGATAAGATTCTGGACACAGTCGCCAAGAAGCCGAAGGTCGTGAACGCCGGCGACGTGCTGGGCCTGAAGGTCGGCGACAACCCGCACGTCTGGTACGATCCGGACGCCGTCGATCGGATCTGTCGAGCCATCACGGCGGCGCTGAAGGAATTGAACCCCGCTGGGTCGGAGTATTTCGACGCCCGCGCCAAGGACTACGCCGCCCGCCTCGCCCCCTACCACGAAGCGGTCGCCCGTATCCGCAAACGGTTCGCGGGCGTCCCCGTCGGCGCGACCGAGTCGATCTTCGTGCCGATGGCGAAGGCGACCGGCCTGGACCTGATCTCGCCGCCCGGCCTGATGAACGCGGTGGCGGAGGACGGCAGCCCTCGGTGCGGGACATCGCCCTGTTCCACGAGCAGATCGAGGAGAAGAAGATCAAGGTGCTGGTCTACAACAACCAGACTAATTCAATCCTGACTTCGCAGCTCCAAAATATGGCCAAGGAGGCGGGGGTCCCTATCGTGGGCGTGTCGGAGACGCTGGCCCCGGCGGACGCGACGTTCGAGGATTGGCAGACCTCTCAACTTAAGGCGTTGGAAGATGCACTTGCTTCATCAACCGGGCGGTGAGACGAACCCCGCTGGCGGCGCCCCCGCGGCTGGCGGGGCGCCGGTCGTGGCGTTCCATGACGCGGCGGCCGCGCTCGGCGGCCGGACGATCTGGGAACACGCCACGTTCGAGATCCGGCCCGCGGAGTTCATCGCCGTGCTCGGGCCGAACGGCTGCGGCAAGAGCACGCTCCTGCGGATGATCCTCGGGCAAGTCTCAGTCCACGCCGGGCGCGTCCAGGTGCTCGGCGCCCCGCCGCGCCTCGGCAACCGCACGGTCGGCCTGGTCCCGCAGCGCCGCGAACTGGTTTCCGGCCTGGCGATCCGCGGCCGCGATCTGGTCCTGCTGGGGATCGAGGGCGGCCGCTGGGGATTCGGCCGGCCCTCGGCCGCGGCGCGGCGCCAGGCGGACTGGCGCTGGAGGCGGTGAGCGCGCGGGAGTACGCCGACGAGCCGATGGGCGTGCTGTCCGGCGGCGAACAGCAGCGCCTGCTCATCGCCCAGGCGCTGACGCCGGACCTCAAGGTGCTGCTCCTGGACGAGCCGCTGGCCAGCCTCGACCTCCGCAGCCAGCACGAAATCGTGGCCCTGGTGGACGGCCTGCGCCGCCGGCAGGGCGTGGCCGTGCTTTTCGTCAGCCACGACCTCAACCCGGTGCTGCCCGTGGTGGACCGCGTGCTCTACATTCGCAACCGCTGCCCGGTCTGCGGCGGCGTGGAGGAAGTGGTGCAGCCGGAGCTGCTGTCCCATCTGTTCGGGACGCCGGTGCAGGTGTGCCGGACGCACGAGGGGGGCCGCCTCGTCCACGGGGCGAGCCATCGGAGCGGAGAGGAACATGTTTGAATTCGCGATCATGCGCAACGCCTTCCTGGCCGGCACGGTGGCGGCGGTCTGCGCCGGCGTCATCGGTTACTTCGTCGTGCTGCGTCGGCTCTCCTTCGCCAGCCACGCCCTGGCGCACGTCGGCTTCACCGGGGCCACCGGCGCGGTCGTGCTTGGGGCCGACTTGTTCCTCGGTACGCTCCTGTTCACCGTGGCGACCGGCATCGGCATGGGCCTGCTGGGCAACAAGCTGCGCGGGCGGGACGCGGCCATCGGGACCACGCTGGCGTTCACGATGGGGCTTGGTCTGTTCTTCCTGTCGCTGTCCACCAAGATGGCGGGGCTGGCGACCACGATTCTGTTCGGCGACGTATCGACCATCTCCGACCGGACGGTGTGGTTTACCTGCGCCTTCGCGCTCGTCAGCCTGGCGACGATGGCGGTCATCTACCGGCCGCTGCTGTTCGCGTCGGTCGATCCCGAGGTCGCCGCCGTCCGCGGCGTGCCGGTGCGTCTTCTCGGCCTGGTCTTCATGGTGCTGCTGGCCTGGACGGTGGCCCAGGCGGTCCAGGTCGTGGGCGTCCTGCTCATCTTCTGCCTGCTGATCACGCCGGCGGCCGCCGCTCAGCACCTGACGGCGCGGCCGGCGCTGGGCGTGGTCTGGTCGGTGCTGCTGGCGGTCGCCTCGGTGTGGGCCGGGCTGGCGACGGCGTATTACCTGTTCCCCGACCGGCCGGCCAGCTTCTTCATCACGACGATTTCGTTCCTCCTCTATGTCGGCATTCGCGGCCTGGTCCCCGGCGTCGGCAGCGCGCGGCGCCGCTCCGCGCGGGCGATCCATCGCGGCGGCGCGGCCGAGGTGCGGGTGATGGAAACCGTCGAGGAGTCGTGACCCGCCGTGTGGGCCTTCTCGTCCGTAGGGGCGGGGTTGCCCCGCCCCTACTGCGCGCTGGGGCGACTATGAATAGGATGAGAGAGGGGACTGCGGCATGTCCCCCGGCCACCCTTCGGAACGGACAGGAGTGAAGCAACGGAAGGCGATTTGGAAGCACGGACCTCTTCTGGAAAGGAGCACCTGATGAGCGCGACCCAGTCCACCCACCCCGGCCACACGCACCAGCACGGGACCGGCTGCGGCCACACGGCCGTCAAGCACGACGGCCACGTGGATTACCTCCACGACGGCTGCCTGCACCACATGCAGGGCAAGCAGGCCGAGGAACACGTCTTGCCGGTCAACTCGGCCAACCCCGCCCAATGCACGCCGGACCACAACTGCGACGGCCACCCAAAAGGCCATCGGCACGGCCCCGGCTGCGGACACGAAGCGGTCCCACACGGCGACCACATGGACTATCTGGTGAACGGCCACCTGCACCACCCGCACGGCGACCACTGCGATTCGCACGGGGCGGTCCAGACGGTGTGAGCGTCCGCGGCGAGCGGCCGGTTCCAGGGGCCGCGACTACCGGCCCACGGACGTGCATGGCAACCGGGTGAAAGACAACCAACCACGAACCACACGAATGAAAGATAATTATCTTTCATTCGTGTGGTTCGTGGTTGAACGCTTTCCGGATCTCCTCCATCCGCTTTCGGTTGACTCCGAGATCGGATCGGCCAACGCGCAACGCCGACCGGAAGTGGATCACCTTGGCGTCCCGATCCACGAGGAACTCCACGTCGTCCACGAAGCGGAAAACGAGGCTCACGCACTCGGCACGCAGATAGTCGCCCCTGTCCTCGACGACGGTGGTGCGCGGCCGCGCCGCCAGCACGGCCTTGAGTCTGACGAAGGCCGTGGCCGCATCGCCGTCAAAAGGGATCGGGTCCATCCGATGCGTCGGGGCGGCCGTCTGCGACGAGACACAGTTAGGCGAGTCAGAGCACGGCGCCAGCCGGCCGTCCTTCACGCCCAGATTGTTCGGCTTTCGGCCCCACGCCATGTCCGTCTCTCCGTCGATCCTCGTCGCCCCGTCCGCATTGTAAGCGATCCGCCCGTTTGCGTTCTCCCGGCCGGCCGGGTATTCTGACGCGATGCGTCGCCCGGCAGGGGCCGGCCGCGACGCCCCTTCCCAAGGAGAACGCCATGCGCAGACTCATCGCCGTTGCCGTGGGGCTGGCGGCGGTCCTGGCCGGGACCGGCCGGGCCGACCCGCCGAAGGGCGCCCAACCCGCCATCTCGGACTATTTCCCTCCGCCGGAGAGCAAGGGCGGCTGGCGCAGCCTGCTGCCGGACAAGGGCGAGCCGTCGGCCGACCAGAAGGCCGAAATCGCCAAGACCGGCGGCGTGGACTGGGACAAGCTCAAGGAGGCGTGGGACTACAACGCCCAGACGGAAGGCTCGTCCGGCCTGCTCGTCATCCGCCACGGCTACGTCGTCGGCGAATGGTACAAGGACGGGGACCGCGATCGGACATTCAACATCTATTCCAGCTCCAAATCGTACACAAGTCTGGCCTACGGCCTGATCCTGGCCGACTGGGAAGCGGGCCGAGGCGCCGACGCCCCGCCGCTGCCGCCCGGCGTCAAGAAGCTGTCGCTGGACACGAAAGTATGCAACGAGGAATGGCTGCCGGAGTCGCTGCCGCTTCCCGATCCGCGCAAGGCGGACATCACCGTGCGCAACCTGCTCAACATGGCGTCGGGCCTCGGCGAGGAAGGCGTGCCGGAGGACGCGACGGCGTTTGACGTGGTGCTGGGCCACACGGAGAAGTCGCCGTTCGCCAAGCTCAAGGCCGACCCCGGCAAGGAGTTCCACTACTCCAACGCCGGCGTGGCGCATCTGGTGCTGCTGTTCCACCACGCGACGGGCCAGGACATTTATCCCTTCTTGAAGGACCGCATCTTCGACCCGATCGGTATGAATCAGGTGACGTGGAAGCTGATCGGCGGCGGCAAGATCGGCCCGTTCTGCCAGGGCTTCAGCGGCGTGATGACGACGCCGCGCGAGCACGCCCGCTTCCTGTGGTTGTCGATGCATCGAGGCGAATGGGCTGGCAAGCGTCTGGCACCGGCGGCTTATTTCGACTTCGCCTGGAAGGGCCAGGACATCAAGCCCGACTACGCCGGCCTGTGGTGGGTCTACCCGCACTTCAAGGACGCGCCGCGGGACATGGTGCAAACGCTCGGCGCCTTCAACAACGACGGCCACATCATCCCCAGCCTGGATCTGGTGATCGTGCGCCTGGGCGACGGCAAGAAGTTCCCGAAGGATTTCGAGGATACGCTGGTGGCGAAGGTGCTGGCGGCGGTGAACAAAGAGTAAAGAGGGCCGGAAAGAGTCCGAGCCATTACGGCCGCGGCGCCTCGACGGCTGACGGCGACGATCGATCGGCAAATCGACCGGCCGGAAGCGTCAGCGAGGAGTTTCCCTTTCTGACGCTTCGGGCCGGTCAATACACGATGCGAACCGCTCCATAGACGGTCTTTTCCAAGTCGTGATTGCGGAGGTCGTAGGTGTCTTCGCTGCCGAGACGGAATTCGAGGCGGGGCGTGAGGTCCCACGGCCGGGCCGCTATGCCGGCGTCGAGGTGCAGCTGCATCGGCGTGAATGACCGCGTGGCGAGGAAGTCGCCGTCGCCGTAGAGATAGCACTTGTCGCCGAGGAGATCGTACTGAAGGTTGGCGCGGACGAACGGGCCGGGTTTGAACTCCTCGCCGCGGCCGTCCACCATGGTTTTCGAGGGGTAGAAGCCGGCGCTGAGGAAGGTCACCCGCGCCGCGTCGAACCCGTCGGTCCCCAGCGCGTCGTACACGTCGCTGAGATAGTAGCGGTTCTCCAGGCCGAGACCGTCGGCATAGCCGGTGGGCGTGGACAGCGATTCGCCGCGGTTGAGGTTGTTGAACGAATAGGCGAAGGCGCGGGCCTCCCAGCGGCCGGCATAGTTCCAGGCCGCCCCGCCGGTGAAATCGAATTCGCGCTTGCTGAAATCGAACGGCCCCTGCGTCGGGTTAGTGACGCCCGGCGTGGCGCGCTGGCCCCAGAACACGTCGTTGGCGAACAAGTAAACGTGCTGGGAGCGCCAGACCCAGAAATTGAAGTCGAGGTCCAGGTCGAACAGGGGATGGAACTCCAGGCCGTTGGGGGCGACCCGTTCCCCCAGGGCGTAGGCGCGAAACCCCGCCACGCCCCAGACGGACGTATCGCGCATGGTCGGCGGATCGTCGGCCGGCGCGTCCGGCGGCGCGGCGGTCTGTGCTCGGCCCCAGGGGACCAGCAGGCCCAGGAGCAGCAGGGCGGCGAGCGCCGTTTCAGCCAGGCCGCGTCCACGCACGCCATCGCCCTCAGGACTGGCCCGGAGCGGGGCCAGGCTTTGTGCCCTTTCACAGGGACGGCCTTCATACCGTGCCTTCCGCGGTTTGGGAAGAGGGAATCATCGCGGACGAGCCGCCCTGTCACTCCGCCATCACGCGCACCCGGAACCCCAGCGCCTGACTGACCGCGACCATTTCGCCGAGAACGTCCCCGTAGGCGACGGCGATGTGGTTGCTCATGTAGTGAGCCATGACCGTCTCCTTCGAGCAAAACAGGTCGGCCGCCATGAACGGCCACTGGCGCGTCGTGCCCTCCCACCAGGCGTCGCGCACCTTCGACGGCAGCGCGACCACTTCGCCGCGACCCACGTCCATCCAGGCGACGTCGTCCTTGAGGTAGGCTCGCGCCCACGTCATCTTGCCCGGCAGGCTCTCACCGGCGAACGTGCCGCCGGCGATCGGGAAATAGCCGGCCGGCTGGCGATAGCTGTGAACGTCCTTGAGCGATTCCGGGTCGTGATTGAAGGCATAGGCGCCGCAGCTGCCGGAGTTCAGCAGCACCCATAACCAACGGCCGTCGTGTTCGCCGCCCCAGCGAACGTCGTGAAACATCACCGCCTGATGCAGCCCCTTCGCCTTCAGGAGCCGCTTCATCAGCTCCATCGGCACGAGGTTGCCCTGGTCGGCTTCGGTGGCGGTGATGACGAGGTCGCCGTTGGACTCGGGCCGGCACGTTGAGTTCAGTAACCCCTCGCAAAAGTCGCTGGGGGGCAACACAGGCAGCAATCCGAGCTGGTATTGCCAGCCGAGGCAGTCGGCCTTGAACTCGGCAAGAAGATCCAGCACGGCCAGGTACATCGCCAGCTGCGTCTTCGTGGCGTCCTCCGTGAAGTCCTCCGCTTCCTTCTCGCGCCAGTGAAAGGTCACGCCCTTCTCTCGCACGAAGCGCAAGGCGTCCTCGACGCGGCGCGGCTCGATTTGCTTCGTGCGGTCGGGCAGCCAGGCCTGATCGACCTTGTGCTCGGCGAAGCCGTGTTTGGACAAAAGGCGAGGGCCGAAGTAGCCGTTAATCATGCCCATCGACGTGTCGCCGAGCATGAGGGCCAGGACGCGCTTCGTGCGGATTTCCGCGGCGACGCGCTCGGCGAGCGCCAGGGCCTCCGGCGCGACGGCTGCGGAATAATGCAGCTCGTCCTCGCGGTAACGGATCTGGCCGGTGGAACACCACTCGTCGAGGCGTTCCATGAACACGGCGTCTTTCGTCCAGTCGGGGGCGTCGGTCCAGATGCGGCTGTGGCGGCGGTTGATGCTCTCCAAGCAGGCGCCGGTGTTGAGCAGGGCGACCAGCCCCGGCCACGTGCCGGAGAAGTTGCTGGCCAAGAGCAGCGGATTTTCCTTGCCGGCGACGCCGTCGCAGGTGTGCGGCCCATAGGCCCAGTGGACGAAGACGCCGACGAGCGGATCGTCGATGGGGCCGAGCTTGCTGATGGATTCGTCGGGTCGGGTGAGGAAGCCGGGGACGACGTAGGGCGTGCGGCCGAGCTTGCGCAGGGCCTGCTGGAGCTGTTCGGTCGCTTCCTTGGCCTGCGGTGCAGCCCACTCGTTGGGCTTGGCCCGGTAGTCGCCGGGCCAGAAAATGGCGACTTTTTTCATGATGATGAGTTCCTGGTGGCGCTTCGCGCCATGTCCGTATAATAAAAGACGCCGCCGTCATTGATCCGCCGGCCGCCTGAACGCACCGAGGACTCACCGATGACGATTGAACAACTGCGAGCCGCGTACGAGGCCCAACCCTTCCAGCACTTCATCATTCACTTGGCCGATGGGCGAGAGATCCCGGTGCCCTCTCAGGAGTTTATCCACGCGGCGCCAAATGGGCGAACCTTCGTGGTCTGGCGCAATGACGCAGCCCACATCATCGACCTGTTGCTTGTTACCGACCTGGAATTCAAGCCGGCAGCTCCCCGTCGGCGCCGGTCGGCCCAGGGGGAATAAACCGGCCGCGCGCAGCTTAGCTCAGCAGCGGCTTCGGCCGCCGATCCGATCCGACCGGGTCCAGCCCGACGTACACCACCTCCGCCTCCGTGACGTGCAGCGTTTCCGTGCCGCGCTCCGCCTCCACGCTCACCTGCATCGTGATCGACGTGCGGCCGATCCGCACCTTCCGCGTCCAGAAGCGCACCACGTCGCCGACCAGCACCGGTCGCTTGAACTCGACGCGGTTCAGCGCCACCGTCGCCAGCAGCGGCGGCGCGCCGCCGGCCTGGACCACCTCGCGGCGGGCGCCGACCGCGCCGGCCTGGTCGATGTGGCTGAGGATCACGCCGCCGAATATCGCCCCGTTGGGATTCACGTCGCGCGGCATCATGACGACCTGGATGGCCAGATACGGTTCCGACATGACGCCTCCCCAACGTGGGGCAGGTTGCTAATCTGCCTTATCCAACGGCAGGTTAGCAACCTGCCCCACGTTCCACCTCGCCACGCACCAGCCGCACACCTTCGACCATCGCCTCCAGCTTGCGCACCGCGACGTACCGCGCCGTCTGCGAAAAGCCGCAGTCCGGCGTGACGTGGACGCGCTCGGCGTCGATGTGGCGCAGCACAGTCCGCAGCCGCTCCGCGATCAGCTCCGGCGGCTCCACCCAGGTGTTCTTCACGTCCACCAGGCCGACCGCCAGGCCCATCGGCGGCTTGATCTCGGCGGCCAATTCGATCTCCGTCATCTCGCGGCTGGCGAACTCCAGCGCCAGTTGCTGCACAGCCGCCCGCGCCAGGTGCGGGAACAGCGGCCGGTAGCTGCGCCGCCCCACCGCCCGGCCGCGATAGTTGCCAAAACACATGTGTAAACTCGTAAACACCGTCACTCCTGCGACGGTGCGGGCGATCAGGTCGAGGAATTCGTCGGGCCGATCCGGACGGCAGGCGAAGCTCGGCTCGTCCAGCTGGAGGAACTCGGCGCCGACGCGCTCCAGCGCCTGCAGTTCGCGGTTGACGATGGGCAAGCAGCGCCTCGGCGACGGCCCGGCGGTCGCGGTAGACCTCGCCGCCGTCGATGCAGCCGGCCAGCGTGAACGGCCCGGGGACCGGCGTCTTGATCGGGGCGTCGGTGAGGCCGTGCAGCCGGCGGTACTCCTCGACGATGCCGAGGCCGTGCGGCGCCTCCAGCGGGGCGACGCAGAGGTAACGGCTGCGCTGATCGTGGGCCGGCGGTCCCCAGCGTCGGCCGGGCGGCAGCGGCTTGAGGCCGGTCAGGTGGTCGTAGAAGCCGAGGTTGAAATCGACGCGCTGCATTTCGCCGTCGGTGATGAGGTCGGCGCCGGCCCGCAGCTGATCGTCCACCGCCAGGCGGACGGCGTCGCGTACGGCCTCGTCGCGGTCGTCGGCGCCGAACAGATCCGGCTGTCGGGCGGCGTCGTCGCAGAACTTGGCGTACCAGCCGGGGAACGACCAGCTGCCGATCACGGTCGCGGGGAGCAACGGGAGCGTCGTCATGGGGGCAGTGTAGGCGCGCCCCTTCGCCCCGGCCATCGCCGGGTGGAAGTCGCGTTGACAGGACGGCTCATGCAGTTATATTTGGGAAACCAAATTGGATGAACCCAACATCACGGAGGTTCCGATGGCGCGACCGCCCGCGAAAGACCTGACGGAACGAGAGCTGGAGGTGATGCACGTCTTCTGGCGGCACGGCGAGGCGACGGCCGCCGAGGCGCGCGACCGCCTGGCCGACGCCGGGTTGGACCGGGCGTACACCACCATCGCCACGCTGGTGCGCATCCTGCACGAGAAGGGTTTTCTGCGCGACGAACGAGGAGCGGCCGTTCCGCTACGTCGCGTCGCGGTCGTATGAGGAGGTGTCCGGGCGCTGCTTAAGCGACGTATTGCGACGGGTGTTCCACGGCTCGCGCGAACAGCTGCTGGTCCGCCTGGTGGAGCAGCGCAAGCTCACCGCCAAGGAGCGGGCCGTCCTAGAGGAAATCCTGAAGGAGCAGGGCCAATGAACGATCTGGGAACTCTGTTGGCGTGGTCGGCGCTCCAGGCGACGCTGTTGGCCGTGTCGGCCGCGTCCGTGTACCCGTTGGCGGCGCGGCGGAAGCCGGCGGCAGGGGCGGCGGTCGCGGCGGCGGCCCTGGTCGGGTCCGTCGTCCTCACTCTTCTGGCGTTTTGTCCCTTGCCCTCCTGGTGGGACTGGCGGCCTCCGACCCCGATTCCGCCGGAAGCGGCGCGAGTCGATCCGCCCACCACCCCCGAACCGTCGCCGTCGCCTACCGCGGAGCGCGACGCTCCGGCCGCGCCGGCCGATGGTCCGTCCTGGCCGGTCGATTTGCGCGGCTCACCTGGGAGGGCGCAGACCGCGCCGTCGCCCCGTTCGCGGATCGGTCCCAAAGCGGATGGGTGATCGTGGCCATGCTCTTCCTAGGTCGTTTCTGACAATCCGGTATGCCGGTTGCTTTTCTTCCTGTTGTTGGTCCCATCTCGCGAGTGGGGCGGTTTCCCGAAGGAGGCTACCCATGTACCGCTACGACCTCATTGACGCCCAGTGGGAGCGGATCGCGCCCTTCTTCCCCGACCGCTTCCACCACGGCCGGGCCGGACATCCCTGGGGCGATCACCGGCCGCTGGTCAACGGCATCCTCTGGCACCTGCACACCGGCGCCCCCTGGCCCGACACCCCCGAGCACTACGGCCCCTGGCAGACGGTCTACGACCGCTTCAACCGCTGGCGCGCCGACGGCACCTGGGCCAAAATCCTTGACGCCCTGCTGCTCCGGCTGGACGACAACGGCCTCATCGCGCGCGACCTGTGGTGCGTCGATGCCACCGTCATCCGCGCCCACCAGGCCGCCGCCGGGGCGGAAAAAAATCCCGACCCGCGGCCGGAGCTGGGCGGCCCCGCGACGACGCAATGCACGGAACCCGAGGGCCATGCGCTGGGGCGTTCGCAGGGCGGCTTCGGCACGAAGACCCACCTAATCTGCGACAGCAACGGCGTCATCCTGGCCGTGTGGGTGACCGAAGGCCAGCGTCACGAGACCCAGGGCTTCGAGGAAGTCAACCGTCGGGCGCGGCGGCCGCGCCGGGCCGGCCGGCCGACCTGGCCGGAGCGGGAGGCGGGCGATAAGGCCTACAGCTTCGACCGCGTCCGCGGCTGGCTGCGGCGGCGGCACATCGAGCCGGTGATCCCGACGCGGAGCAATCAGCCGCGCCAGGAGGATTTCGACAAGGCCAGTTACCGCCGACGCAACATCATCGAACGCGCGATCGGCTGGTTCAAGTGGTGTCGGGCGTTGGCGACCCGCTTCGACAAGCTGGCGGTCAACTACGTCGCACTCTGGATCGTGGCCAATATCCAATTCCTCCTTCGGAAGTATCCGGAAGCCCTGGGCGTCCGATTGTCAGAAACGACTTAGTCGGAGCGGCCTTCGGCCTGCTGCGGCTCGGCGGCGGTCTGTGGGCCGTGTCCGACCTCCGCCGCCGCAGCCGGCAGGTCGCCGATGAATCGGTACTCCGACTGATGCAACAATTGCGAGAGGAAATGGGCTGCCGTCGGCGTGTCGAGCTGCGGGAACACTCTGCCCTCGGAGCGCCCGCTGCGGCCGGCTGGCTGCGGCCCGTAGTGCTGCTGCCCGCGGACTGGCGCGACTGGGACGAGGCCGAGCTTCGCGCCGCGCTGGCCCACGAGTTGGCCCACGTCCGCCGCTCCGATTACCTGCTCGGCCTGCTGGCCCGGCTCGGCCTCGCCCTGCACTTCTATCACCCGCTCCTGTACTGGCTGGCCGGCCGGCTCCGGCTGCAACAGGAGCTGGCCGCCGACGGCCTCGCCGCCCCCGTCGCCGGTGGGCGCGACGCCTACCTGCGGGGACTGGCCCGGCTGGCGCTGCGGCTCAGCGATCGTCGTCCGGCGGGTTGGCTGGCCAACCCGCTTTTTTCCCGCGGAATGCTCATGAGGAGAATTCGGATGCTGAGGATCAAGGATGGTCGTTTTGTCGGGAAGGCCTCGCTGTGGGGCCGCGTCTCGGTCGTGGTCCTGCTGGCCGCTGGCGTCGTCGGCGTCGCGGCCCTGCGCTGCCCGGCCCAGAAGGCTGGCGACCCAGTTCCACCAATCTACGCCACGGCGTTCGTGGATAGCGGCACGGTCGGGGACAAGGCCGCCCCTACCGCGGCGCTGGAGCCGTTCGACCTCCCCTACCTGCCGCCCGACACGATGGGCGTCGTCTGCTTCCGGCCGTCGGCGGTGTTGGGCCGGCCCGGCCTGAAAAAGTACGCAGACGAGGCCAACAAGGGGATTGCGGCATACTGCAAGGCCATGGGGATGCCGCGAGCGTTCGGCCTGCCTGTTGAGGAGATCGCCCAGGTGTCGGTGACGTTCCGAATCACGACGGACAAGAAAGCCAAAAAAGGGCAGAGCGCACTCATTTGCGGTGCGCCGGTGATAATCCGCGCGACGAAGGATTTCGACTGGGCCAAGGAAATCAAGACGCTGATCCCCGGCGTGAAGGAAGTCCAGCACGGCGAGGTGATTTACCAGCTGCCAACGGACGGGCCGCTCGCCCCGATGCTCCGCGGCTCGAAGATGCGTTGCTATGTGCCGGACAGCCGGACGATCGTGTTCGACACAGAGGAACGCATCGCCCGGCAGGTCGAACGGCCTACCAAGGCGCCCGCTTGGGCCGCGGACTTGAAACGCGTCGATCGCGGCGTCGCGGTGGTGGTGCTGGACAACCAGAATGGCGCCTGGGCGCGCGAACTCGCCGCGCGCGATCAGCCCGAGCCGCATATCGCTCCATTCCGGGACCACACTTCCTGGATGGTGCTCGGCGTCAGCGCGGACGATGATTTCTCGTGCGACGTCATCGCTCGCTTTGACGGCGAAGAAACCGCGGAAAAGGCGGTGAAGGCTGTCGATGAAGGTCTAACCGCCGCCCGCGACACGTTGGCCACGCCGGAGGTGCTCCGGGCCGCGCTTCAAGACGGCGACACAGAAAAGAAGGAGAAAGCCTACGAGAAGGCGTATTCCTTCTTCAAGTCGCTGGTCCAGGAACCGGAACTGAAGCGCAACGGAGCGTCGGTGCGCCTCCGCTGCACGGTGAAGGGCGGCGTTACGGATATTATTGCCGCATTTTTGGACGGAGAAAATGGGCTGTAGTTCCTCGTTTCGCCGCGACCCGAAGGGGAGCGCTCTGCCAACGCGCTCCCCTTCGGGTATAATAGCGCGAGCCTACCCGGAGAATCCCTCATGCGCTCGCCGACTCCTTCGCTCGCCGGCCTCCGGCTCCTCGACCGCCGCAACTTCCTGGCCCACCTCGGCACAGGTCTGGGCGGCGTCGCCCTGCTCAGCCTGCTGGCGGATCGGGCGGCCGCGGAGCAACGCACGCCGTGGCGGCCGGCGATCCGGCCCGAGGCGCCGCTGGCCGCGCGCGAGCCGCACTTCCCGGCGAAGGCCAAGCGCGTCCTCCACATCTTCTGTTCCGGCGCGTGCAGCCACCTGGACACCTGGGACTACAAACCCGAACTCGTCAAGCGCCACGGCCAACCGATGCCGGGAGGCGAAAAACTCGTCACCTTCCAGGGTGCCAACGGCGCCCTGACCAAAAGCCCCTACGCATTCAAGCCGCGCGGCCGGAGCGGGAAATACGTCTCCGACCTGCTGCCGAATTTGGCCGAATTGGCCGACGAAATGTGTTTCATTCACTCGATGACGGCGAAGGCCGCGACGCACGGCCCGGCCGAATCGCAGATGAACACCGGCTTCACGCAGGAGGGATTTCCGAGCGTGGGGGCGTGGGTCAGCTATGCGCTGGGCACGGAGAACCAGGATCTTCCGGCGTTCGTGGCGATCCCCGACCCGCGCGGCGTGCCGCAGATCGGCCCGGCCAACTGGAGCAACGGCTTTCTGCCGGCCGTCTTCCAGGGCACGGCCTTCACGGCCGACAAACCGATCCTCAACCTCCAGACGCCCGCCGGGGTCAAGCCGGGCGCCGAGCGCGACGTGCGCGACTTCCTCAAGATGCTCAACGACTCCCACCTGGAGCGCCACCCCGGCGACACGGAGTTGAGCGCCCGCATCGCCTCCTACGAGCTGGCGGCGCGGATGCAGCTGAGCGCCCCGGAGGCGAGCGACCTGACGCGGGAGGGCAAGACGGTCCACGAGATGTATGGGACCGGCGACCCAAACCCGGATCGTGCGGGCTTCGCGCAACTGCCTGCTGGCCCGGCGACTGCTGGAGCGCGGCGTGCGCTTTGTGCAGGTCTTCAATGGCGCCTATGCGATGGGCGAGGGGAAGGGCAACTGGGACGGCCACAAGCAGCTGAAGACCGACTACGACCGGCACGGCCCCATCCTCGATCGGCCCGCCGCGGCTCTGCTGAAGGACCTGAAAACCCGCGGCCTGCTCGACGACACCCTCGTCGTGTGGTCCACGGAGTTCGGCCGGATGCCGACGTTCCAGCAGGGGGCGCAGGGCCGCGACCACAATCCCAAGGGCTTCACCGTCTGGATGGCCGGCGCCGGCGTCAAGAAGGCGTTCAGCTACGGGGCGACCGATGATTTCGGATACGAGGCGGTGGAAAACGTCGCCAGCATCTACGACTTCCACGCCACCATCCTGCACCTGCTCGGCCTCGACCACGAAAAACTCACGTTTTACCATAACGGCCTCGAACGCCGGCTGACGGACGTGCATGGGCTGGTCATCAACGACGTGCTGGCGTGACCACGACCGGCTCAACGCGCACCGGATCGCCGACGCGGATGATCCCATCGGCGACAACCTTCGCCATAACGCCGAGGTGGTCCCGCGTGCCCTTGAGCGGCCGGCCTTGCACCTCCTGAAGCCGCAGGCAGCCGGTGCGTTGATTCACCACTTCCAGGCACGCCATTGCGCCGAGATGAAGTCGATCGCCCGCTTTCAGCGCTGGAACGTCTACGCCGCGCACGACAAGCTGTTCTCCCATTTCACCCGGCCCGGTGCGGAATCCCTCGCCGTGGAGCGCTTGGAGGTTCTCTTCGGACGTGAGATTGATTTGCCGGTTCTCGCGGCCGGCCTTGCGGTCGCCCTCGATGCCGTGGCCTGCGCAGCGCCGCCTCTGTCCGAGGGACGCGGGCGTAGTGGTCGGGGGGACGGGACTCGATCCCTTCGGGTTTGTAGACGATTGCGAGCAGGACGCCGACTGTGGAGTGATCCGACATTTTGAGACCGCCTAAAGCGGATGGCAGGGCTGACGATCCGCGTGTGCGAGTGTGGGGTAGGCCCAACAACGGTCATCTTCTCTTGCGACGGCCCCGCCGCGGCTCAGGATCTGGCACGTCGGCCAGCAACTCGTCCCAACTCCGCACATGGCGCATCCGCCGGGTCAGCTGTTCCAGCTGCTCCAGATTATTGATCGCTTCGATGGTCGCTCGCGCGCGGACCTGGCGAGGCCCCGAACTGCTCTTCGCCTGATAAGAGGAGGATGCGCCGCGCCCCCCGTAGTTCGCCCTTGGCGACCCCCTCCTCGACGATTGCCTGATACGTCACGGATTCTTTCATTCCTTGCACTCCTCGCAGCAGTTGCTCGATCAAGGCACGATCGTATCGCAACCCCATCAGCACGTCCACGGCGGTCCAGAGCGGACCCGCCGCCTTGCGATACCGTGGCGCGGCCAGCTTCTCCTTGAGCCGGTCGATCACGCCCGGCAGGTCCGACACTGTCACCGCCCCAATCGGCGCCAGCGGCAGCGTGCCCAGTCCACCCGCCAGCAGCGGCTCCGCCGGCAGCCGCCAGACCCGGATGACCTGGTAGCGGAAAACCAAATACGGGTCGGCCACGCCAGGCAAACGCTGCTCATACTGCCCGGTGATCGACCGCAGATCCGCCTGGGGCCGCAACAGCACGACGACGCTGTGGACCGGCTGCCCGTGGCGAGCCTCAAGTAGGGCGTTGTAGCCGTGAACCCGCTGCGGCAGGCCGGCGTCGGGTCCGGCCTGGAAGTCGAAGGGCATGATCGCATTCAGCTCCCCCGACAGCCGCAGCACCTTGTCGGTGGCCGCCGTAACGGTGGATACGTCGGCGTCAATCACCTCGGCGCGCCCAACGCGGAAGCCGGCCAGCCTCGGCCAGTCCGCCGGGGACGCCTCCAACATCGCCTTGAGCGTGGCGTCATACGGTTTGCTCATCGGCGATGACCTGGGTCGCGGCCTTCACCCGTCTGCCCATATTACGCCCGATTATAACAGCACGAGGAACAATAGGGGGACAGGTGAAGCGGCGCCCTCTTCCCGCCCGTTACGCGGTTCGTTCCCCCGCTTCCGCCTGCAACCCCAGTAGTTCCACTGCCATCTCGCGCAGCCGATACTTCTGCACCTTGCCCGTCACGGTCATCGGGAACGCCTCCACGAAGCGCCAGTAGCGCGGCCGCTTGTACGCCGCCAGCCGTTCTCGACAATGGCGCTCCAGTTCCTCCTCCGTGGCCGATTCGTCCGGCGCCAGACGCACCCAGGCCATGACCTCCTCGCCGTACTTGCGGCTCGGCACTCCGATCACCTGCGCCTCGCTCACCGCCGGATGCTGGTGCAGCACGGCCTCGACCTCGCGCGGGTAAACGTTCTCTCCGCCGCGGATAATCATGTCCTTGAGCCGGCCGACGATGTGGACGTAACCCTCAGCGTCCATCATGGCCAGGTCGCCCGAGTGCATCCATCCAGCGGCGTCGATGGCGGCGCGCGTGGCGGCCTCGTCGTCCCAGTAGCCGCGCATCACGCCGTAGCCGCGCGTACACAGTTCGCCGGCCTCGCCGCGAGGCGACACCGCCCCCGTCCCAGGATCGCGGATGCAAACCTCGACGTGCGGCACGACACGGCCAACCGTCGTGACGCGCCGTTCCAGCGAGTCGTCCCGTGCGCTCATGGTGGACATGGGCGACGTTTCGGTCATGCCGTAGCCGATGGCCGCTTCCGGCATGTGCAGTTTCGTCGTCACGTCGTGCATCAGTTCGACAGGGCACGGTGACCCAGCCATGATGCCGGTGCGCAGCGACGAACAATCCGTGTCCGCGAAGGAGGGATCTTCAAGGACGGCGCGGAACATGGTTGGCACACCATAAAGGGCAGTGCAGCGCTCGGCCTGAACGGCCCGCAGCACAGCCGCCGACCCGAAGCATTCGGCCGGGAAGACCATGCAGGCGCCGTGGCTGGTGCAGGCAAGACAACCTACAACCATCCCAAAACAATGATAAAGAGGCACCGGAATGCAGACGCGGTCCTGCTCGGTCAGGCCGATCGCCTCGCCGACGAAGAAGCCGTTGTTGAGGATATTGTGATGGGTGAGCGCAGCCCCCTTGGGGAAGCCGGTCGTGCCGGAGGTGTACTGAATGTTAATGGGGTCGTCGAACTGCAGGCCCGCCTCGCGGCGGTCGAGTTCGGCCGCGGGGACCGCCGCGCCGGACGCGAGGAAGGCCGGCCAGTCCTCGTCGAAGCGGACAACGCGCGTCAGGGCGGGGCAGTGCGGCCGGGCGGCGTTGAGGACAGGAGCGTAGGAGATGCCTCGGAAGCCGCTGGCGTGGAAGAGGAGGCTGGTTCCCGACTGGCGCAGGGCGTACTCCAGCTCGGCGGCTTGGTAGGCGGGGTTGATGTTGACGAGGATGGCGCCGACGCGGGCGGTGGCGTACTGAACGACGACCCATTCATAGCGGTTGGGCGACCAGACGCCGACGCGGTCGCCGGGCGCGACGCCGACGGCGAGGAGGGCGCGGGCGGCCTCCGTGACGGCGTCCCACAGTTGGCGGTAGGTGGCGCGGTAGTTCTGGGAGCAGACGACGAGAGCATCGCGGTCGCCGTGGCGTCCGACGGTCGCACGGAGATCGTCGCCGATGGTCCGGCCGAGGAGCGGCGTGCGGCCGGCGCCGTGGGAGTAGGCAAGCAAGGGTGAGGGGTCGCGGTCCATGATACGGCTCAGGATCGCAAATCGAGGAACGCGCCGCAAGCCGATCCGGCCGGATTGCCATGCGGCCCCCTCTTGATGCGAGCGAACCCCCGCCCTAAAATCGTGACAGACAGGTGAGGAAGGGCCGCTTCCCGCGGCGGTCCTATTCCCTGGGGCGGCGTAGCTCAGCGGTTAGAGCAGGGTCTTCATAAGGCCAAGGTCGCTGGTTCAATTCCAGCCGCCGCTACTCGAACGGCCTTCGGTCGGCGCCGACTGGAGGCCGTTTTTTCCTTTCGGTTATGGATCGGAAATAGGGACCAATAGGCCATATGTCATTTTTTGCTTGGCCTGGCGCCGGCGGTGGTGTATCGTTACCCGCGTCAGAGGGCGGAGTCGCCCGACGCTCCCGAGGGACCTGCCATGAGCACTGCGCCGTCTGCCGGTCTATTTACTCCTCGACTGCTCCGAATCCATGGCGGGGCCGGCCATCGAAGCCGTCGAGCAAGGGGTGCAGGCCCTGGTCGGAGAGCTGCGCGGCAATCCGCTGGCCCTGGAAACAGCCTTCCTCAGCGTCATCACCTTCGCCCGCACCGCCAAGCAGGTCGTCCCCCTTACGGAACTCATCCAGTTCCAGCCGCCCAAGCTCTCCGTCCGTACCGGCACTAGCCTGGGCGCCGCCCTGCGCCTGCTGCTCGACTGTCTGGGCCGTGAGGTCGTTCGCACCACCGCCACGACCAAGGGCGACTACAAGCCACTCGTTTTCCTCCTCACCGACGGCCAGCCCACCGACGACTGGGAGCCCGCCGCCGAAACCGTTCGCCGGGCCAACAACCCCAAAATCGCCAACATCTACGCCATCGGCTGCGGCCCCGACGTGGACGCCGACGTGCTTCGCTGCGTCACCGACATCGTCCTGTCCATGCCCGACATGTCGGCGGACGCCTTCAAGAAGTTTTTCGTCTGGCTGTCGGCGTCGGTTCAGACGGCCAGCACCCGCCTCGGCGACGGCGACAAGCCGATCGAAACGCCGCCGCTGCCGCCCAACCTGGAACTGGCCCCCGAACATTCGCCGTTCCGCGACGACGACGCGCCGCGTCAGGTCTTCCTCCAGTGCCGTTGCAGCAAGCAGCGCAAGCCGTATCTGATGCGCTTCGCCCGCCGGCCCTACGACGGCGCCTACGAGGCCATCGCCAGCCACGTCCTGGAGGTCATCGAACCGGGCGACGCCGACCTGCTGCCGCCGATCAGCTCCGCGCAACTGGACGGCTGCCCGGCCTGCCCCTACTGCGGCAATCCCGCCGCCGGCATGTGCCCCTGCGGCGCTCTCTTTTGTAACGATCCGGCGAGGCGCGGCCCCGTGACCTGCCCCGCCTGCAACGAGCAGTTGAACACGGGACGCGGCGGCCCGTTCGACATCAAGCGCTCGATGGGGTGAACGATCCGTGGCGAGCGGGGTTGCGTCAGCGCCCCGAGGTGGTTGCGCTTTCAGAAACGATGCGCCCTCGGGGCGCTGACGCAACCCCGCTCGCCACAGGTGATAAGGAGACCTTACATGGCTGAATTCGTCGGTCGCCGCTTGCCCGTCTACCTCGTGCTGGACACATCCGGCTCCATGACCGGCGAGCCGATCGAGGCCGTGCGCCAGGGCGTCAAGGCCGCTCCTCGCCGACCTGCGCAGCGATCCGCAGGCGCTGGAGACGGCCTATCTGTCCGTCATCACGTTCAGCAGCTCCGCTCAGCAGGTCTGCCCGCTGACGGAGCTGACCTCCTTCACGGAGCCGAACCTGGCGGCCAGCGGCGGCACTGCCCTGGGCGAGGCACTCAAGCTGCTGGAGAATTGCCTCGACCGCGAGGTGCGCAAGTCGTCGCCGACCCAGAAGGGCGACTGGAAACCGCTCATCTTCCTGATGACGGACGGCCAACCGACCGACCCCAACTGGGAGCAGGCCGCCGACCACTTCAAGAACCGGCGCGTCGGCAACACCATCGCCTGCGCGGCCGGCCCCGGCGCCAACTCCGCCCTGCTCAAGCGCATCACGGAGATCGTCGTCGAGCTGAGCAACCTCCAGCCCGATCAGCTCAAGGCGTTCTTCAAGTGGGTGTCGTCGTCGATCAAGACGACATCGCAGAACGTGGCGCAGACGCCCGCCGAAGGCTCGCCGGTCGGTTTGCCGCCGCCGCCGCCCGGCATCGTCATCGTGCCGTGATCTCGGTGGTTCGTGTGCCACGGCGAGCGGCCGGCGTGAGCCGGCTGAGAAACCTCATCAGCCGGCTCACGCCGGCCGCTCGCCGAAAGCGGAGGTAGTATGCAGCCGCTCAAGGTCACCCCGGAAGAACTCATCAAGGCCGTTCGCTGGCGCCTCGGCATTCCGACCGACGCGGACCCCGGCCGATCCGACCACATCCTCGACCGGATGTTCTCCTCCTCCGACGCGGGCAATCAGGAGCAGGTGCGGCGCATTTGTCGCTTCCTCAGCGACGCCATGGAAACCGCCGTCCGCCAACAGCTCAGCCTGCCGTCCACGGGCGTTACGAACGTGGACGATCGAGAATTCCACGAGTCGCTGTGGCGGGCCGTTCAGTCCTGGTGTCGCGCCGACGAACGCCGCCGCGCGCCGCGCATCGCGAGCCTGCTGAGCGAAGCGGTGAGCGGAAGGAAGGCCGCCGTCCCCATCCGGCCCGCGCCGTCGCCCCGTTCCGTCGCCGCCCCCTCGCCCGCTCCCCCGACGCCAAGCCCCCCGGCCGACATGAACAAACCACCCGACAACCCCCGTCCTCCTAGCCCTCAGTGGCAATATCACGCCGTCCCCGCGGCCGAGCCGGACCCCCATCCGGAATCCGACGCCGTCGAGCGGATGACGCCGGAGGAGGGCCGCCTTTTGGCCGCGCGCGTCCGCGGCAAGAAGCACAAGCACGAGGGGACCAACTGCGACGACTGGTTCGAAATCGGCACGGCCGGCCCGTGGACGATCATCGCCGTCTCCGACGGGGCCGGCTCCAAGAAGCTGTCACGCGTCGGCGCCAGGGTCTCCTGCGAAGAGGCCGTCCGCATTCTGACCGCCGCCCTCGCCGAGCATAGACTAGAGGCCAGCGCCGCCCCGGCCGATCTCGTCCGCAAGGACGACAATCGCGGCGCCTTCCTCGATCCCGCCGTAGAGTTCGTGCAGAAGAAGATGCACGAGGCCTTTCAAGGAGCTTATTTCGCCGTCGAGAAAGCGTTCAAGGAGCGCGTGGACGCCGTCCCCTATCAGAAGCTGCTCACCCGTCGCATCGTCATCGAGGATCTGTCGGCGGAACGCTGCTCGTCGCCGCCCACGCTGCCGTTCGCGTCCAGGGCCGTGAGCAATGCCTCGTCGTCGCCTGCCAGATCGGCGACGGCGTCGTGGCCGGCCTCGACCCCAGGGGCGAAGTCGTGGTCCTCGGCACCCCCGACTCCGGCGACTACTCCGGCGAGACCGACTTTCTGACCTCGCGCCGCCAGCTCGATCCCGCCAACCTCCAGCGCAAGACCTTCGGCTTCTGCGGCCCGTTGCGGGCGCTGCTGGTGATGAGCGACGGCGTGGCCGACGATTATTTTCCAGCCGCCCCCGGCATGGCCCGGCTGTACGCCGATCTCGTTCTCAACGGCGTCCTGCCGCCGGCCGTGGCGGTCGGCGAAGAGGCGCTGGCCGAGGTCAGCGAACACACGCCGCCCAACTTCGACCCGTCCCAGCTCGACCGGGAGGCCGAGGCCGTGACGGCCGACGGACCCCGGCGCGTGATGCTCCGATCGGCGGCGGAGTACGCCTCGGAGCTGGGCCGCGACGTACCGCGCATAGCGGCCTCGCCCGCCTTCCTCGCGGCCGGTGCGCGCAATGCCGCCGCTGGCCGCTGCCAGTCTGAAGCCGGCCGAGCGGTTGCGCCTCTGGCTCGACGCCTATCAGGTCCGCGGCTCTTTCGACGATCGGACGCTCGTCGTCCTCCACCACGAAAGGGCCACCTGAAATGGAGACGGCGACGCTCAAAGACGGACGCACGATCGACTACGTTCCCGAAGTCATCGGCAGCGGCGCCATGAAAGAGGTCTATTTCACGCCCGATCGTCAGTCCGTGGTCTGCTTCTATCTCGACCCCAAGGCCGGCCACGACATCGCCCGGCAGCAGCGGCTCGACAAGATCCTCACGAAGAACAACCCGACCGTGCCGAGGGAGAAGGGCGGCGCCGCCGCCAACGAGGTCGAAGCCGCCTACTTCCGCAACCTGTTCTGCTGGCCGACGGCCGTCGATCGTCAAGCCGCGCCTCGGCATCGTGGCACCGGCCTATCCCAAGCACTTCTTCTTCCAGACGGGGCCGGACTTCATCAAGGGCAAGGAAAAGAACGGCATGCGGTTCATCGGCCCGCGGAACCGCGCTCTGCTGGAGAAGTTCGCCCCGGCCGAGTTGGGCGACTTCCGCAACTTCTTCTCGCTGTGCGTCCAGATGGCCCGCGCCGTGGCCCGGCTGCACAACGCCGGCCTGGCGCATTCGGACCTCAGCCCCAATAACGTCCTGGTCGATCCGACGCGCGGCGTCAGCATCGTCATCGACGTCGATTCCCTGGTCGTCGAGGGACTGTTCCCGCCCGACGTGATGGGCACCAAGGGCTACATCGCCCCGGAAGTGCTGTCCACCGCCCACCTGCCGATTCACGACCCGCAGCGCAAGCATCCCAACGCCCGCACCGACCTGCATGCCCTGGCCGTGTTGCTGTACCAGTATCTGTTGCGGCGCCATCCGCTGGACGGCAAGCGCATCCCGCCGCAGGCCAAGACGGCCGAGGAACAGGAGCTGCTCAGTTACGGCAGCGAGGCGATTTTCAGCGAGAACCCGACCGACGCGAGCAACCGGCCGGAAGAGAAGAACTACGTCCCTGCACGACGCTGGGGCCGCAGCTGCGCGACCTGTTCCAGCGCGCCTTCGTCAAGGGGCTGCACGCGCCGAACGACCGGCCATCCGCCCTGGAGTGGCTGCGCGGGCTGGTCAAGACGTGGGACTTGCTCTATCCGTGTACGGGCCAATCGTGCGGCCACAAATGGTTCGTCCTGGCCGACCCGAAGGCGGTGAAGTGCCCTTTCTGCGGGACGAAGCCTCACGGTCCAATACCACTGCTGAACCTCAAGACGCGGCGCGGCGGCCAGTCGTTGCCGGATGGGCAGCTGGCCATATACCACAACCTGAGTCTGATGCGCTGGCACGCCTTCAGCGATGTGTGGCCCGGCCCGGAGTCCGACCGCACCCCCCAGGCGTATTTCGTCTTCCACCAGGGTCAGTGGCTGCTCATCAACCAGCACCTCGCCTCGCTCACGACGCCGGCCGGCAACCCCGTGCCGCCTGGCCAGGCGGTCGTGCTGCGTCGCGGGGAGACGATCCGTCTCGGTGCGGAGCCGACCGCCCGGCTCGTCGAGGTTGAGTTCACGCCGGGATGAGGGCATTCGTATCGACACAAGCGCGTTTGGCTCGTGCGCCTTGGGAACAGCCCCGGAGGGGCGGCGGTCAATAGCCAGAGGTGAAACCCCTGGATTCCGCTCACCGCCGCCCCTCCGGGGCTTCTGAAATGACCAATGGCCGGCTATCGCCTCCAGGGGTTTCACCCCTGGCTATTGACCGCCGCCCCTCCGGGGCGGAACCCAGAGCAATCGCACTCCGACTTGTGAAGTCGCCAATGGGCCGGCCCCGCGGAGAGACGCGCTCCATGCTTGAATGGCTATCGAATTTCTCGAATATCTCGAACCTCTTCCAGATCGCCGGCTCCGCGTCGCTGGTTGTGACGGTGCTGTTCTTGTTCCGCGAGCTGAGGGAGAACAACCGCCTGACGCGGGCGGCCAACGTCCAGGCCCTGGTCGGCCTG
Organism: uncultured Planctomycetaceae bacterium; assembly: GCA_963771935.1. Lineage (GTDB taxonomy): Bacteria > Planctomycetota > Planctomycetia > Gemmatales > Gemmataceae > UBA4732. The sequence continues at coordinate 644,561 of CAVYVK010000005.1, forward strand.
TCGGGGCCGTTCTACATGGCGCTCGTGCAGGACCGCCAGCTGGCCGAGCTGAGCGCCAAGGGCGTTCGCGGGGCGGCCTTCGACGAAGTGGACCGGCAGCGCTACCAGAACCTGCTCATCTGCTGGCTGACGTTCTACGAGAATATCTTTTACCAGCGGCGGCAGGGCCTGCTCGACCCCCACGCCTTCGAGCCGTGGCGCCGCGAGTTGGCGATGTTCCTGCGCCGGCAAAAGGTCGCCGTCCACTGGGACGATATACGGGACCTGTTTCAGGCGGAATTCGCCGCCCACGTCGTCGGGGTGCTGCAAGGAGAGGCGGAGGGCCGCGCCGATGGAACCCGGCCGTAGCCGGGTCGGACGCTGCGCCAAGGTATTTCGAGGGACGCGGTCATGTCGCAGCTGCGATCGGCGCTGGGGATCGTCTGTCTTTTCTTGGGCGTCATGACCGGCGCAGTGCCGGCCGACGACGCGCCGCCGATGGACAACGCGGGCAAGGTGACGCCCGTGCCGAAGGAGCTGCGCGATGCGCTGAACCTGGCGCCGTTCTACAAGAAATACACCGATGCGAAGGGTTTCCCCATTCTCAGCTCGGACAAGGTTTCGGACGCGGCCCTGCTGGAAGCGGCCGACGTCGTCAACCACATGCTGGACGGCCGCGACGACATCCGCCAGGCGATCATCAAGAACAAGGTGCGCCTCGCCGTCATGTCTCCCGACGAGCAGACGACGGACGTGCCGGAACACAGCGACCTGACGCCGAAGGCCTACTGGGACCGCCGCGCCCGCGGCCTTGGGGCGACGCACGCCCGGCCGGCCGTCAGCTGCGGCGAGGAGAACCTGCTCAACCTCAAAGGCGACCATTACGACAAGGAAGATATTCTCGTCCACGAATTCGGACACGTCATCCACGAAATGGGGATGAATAGCATCGACCCCGCGTTCGACGGCAAGCTGAAGGCCAGTTATGACCACGCGATGGACAAGGGAACCTGGAAGAACACCTACGCGGCGACCAATTACAAGGAATACTGGGCGGAGGGCGTGCAGGCGTATTTCGACTGCGCCGCGCCGCCGCAGCCCGGCAATCATAACGACATCAACACGCGCGAGAAACTGGAGAAAAGCGACCCGGAATTGTTCGGCCTGATCGACGGCGTCTTCAAGCAAAATAAGTGGCGCTACGTCCGCTACGACAAGCGGCGCGCTTCCGGGGACAAGCCGACGAAGGAAGCGCCGAGGGAGCCGGCGCCGGGCGGCACGGCGGCGGACTACGAGCGGGCGGCGAACCTTCGCAGGCTGACGCAGAACAAGGTTTTTCTTGCGTCCGTGACGCCGCACTGGTCGGGCGACGGCGACCGCTTCTGGTACCGCAACGACCTGCCCGACAACGTCCGCGAATTCATCCTGGTGGACGCGGTGAAGGGCGAGTGCAAGGCCGCCTTCGACGACAAGCGGCTGGCGGCGGCGCTGTCGAATGCCGCAGGCAAGGAGTTCAAGGCGGGCCATCTACCGATCGACGACCTGACTTTCGACGCCAAGGGCGAGGTCTTTTGGCTGAAAGTCGGCGGCAAGGCCTGGAAATGCGACCGGGCGGATTACACGCTTACGGAGGAGGCGTTTCCGCCGGAGGCGCGGCCGGCCGCTCCCAGGGACGGCGCGCCGCCCGACCGCCCGCGTCGGCCGCGCGGCCCGGATTCCCCGGACGGCAAGTGGACGGCGTTCGTCAAGGAGTTCAACCTTTACCTCCGCGAGAAGGACACCGGCAAGGAATTCCCGCTCAGCCAGGACGGCAAGGACGGCGACGCCTACAGCGGCGAAGTGTTCTGGTCGCCCGACGGCAAAAAGCTGATCGGCCTGCGGACGAAGAAGGGCGACGAGCGGAAGGTTTACCTGATCCAGTCGTCGCCGCCGGATCAGGTGCAGCCGAAGTTGCAGTGGTACGAGTACCTCAAGCCCGGCGACCGCGTTCCGATCACGAAGCCGCATCTGTTCGACGTCGGCGAGAAGAAGGAAATCCCCGTCGGCGACGAGTTGTTTGCCAACCCTTGGAGCACCGACGAATGGCGCTGGGCGCCCGACTCCAGCCGGTTCACGTTCCTGTTCAACCAGCGCGGCCATCAGGTCGCTTCGGATCGTCGCGGTGGACGCCGAGACCGGCAAGGCGAGTGCGGTCGTCGATGAGCAGAGCCAGACGTTCATCGACTACTCCGGCAAGAAGTTCGACCGCTATCTCGACGCGACCGACGAGATCCTCTGGATGTCGGAACGCGACGGCTGGAACCACCTCTACCTCTACGACGCGAAAACCGGCCGGGTGAAAAATCAGATCACGAAGGGCGAATGGGTGGTGCGCGGCGTGGACCGCGTCGATGAGAAGAAGCGGCAGATTTGGTTTCACGCCGACGGCGTCTACCCCAATCAGGACCCCTATTACGTCCATTACTGCCGCGTCAACTTCGACGGCACGGGGCTGACCTGGCTCACCCAAGGCGACGGCACGCACACGATCGAGTATTCGCCGGATCGCCGGTTCCTGATCGATACGTACTCGCGCGTTGACGTGGCCCCCGATGACCGAGCTGCGCCGCGCGGATGACGGCAAGCGGGTCTGCGAACTGGAGCAAGCCGAAATTGGCCCATTGCTGGCGACCGGCTGGAAGCCGCCGGAGCCGTTCGTCGCCAAGGGCCGCGACGGCAAGACGGATATTTACGGCGTTATTTATCGTCCAATGAGCCTCGACCCCAGGAAGAAGTATCCCGTGATCGAGGACATTTACGCCGGGCCGCAAGACTCCTACGTCCCGAAGCGATTTTCGTCGTACTACAGTCAGCAGAGCTGGCGGAACTGGGTTTCATCGTCGTGCAAATCGACGGCATGGGCACGTCGAACCGCTCCAAGGCGTTCCACGACGTTTGCTGGAAGAACCTCGGCGACGCCGGGCTGCCGGATCGCATCCTGTGGATCAAGGCGGCCGCGGCAACGGTACCCGTACATGGACCTCTCGCGCGTCGGAATCTACGGCACGTCGGCCGGCGGCCAGAACTCGCTGCGGGCGCTGGAGGCGCATCCGGAGTTCTACAAGGTCGGCGTGTCGGCGTGCGGATGCCACGACAACCGCATGGACAAGATCTGGTGGAACGAGCAGTGGATGGGCTGGCCGGTCGGCCCGCACTACGCGGAGCAGTCCAACGTCGACCAACGCGTCGAAGCTGCACGGCAAGCTGCTGCTGATCGTCGGCGAAATGGACCACAACGTCGATCCGGCATCGACGATGCAGGTGGTCAACGCGCTCATCAAGGCCGGCAAGGACTTCGACCTCCTGGTGGTCCCCAACGCCGACCACGGCATGGGCGGCGCCTACGGCGCCCGGCGGATGCGCGACTTCTTTGTGCGTCACCTGATCGGCGCGGAGCCGCCGGATCGGAACTAAATCGAACCGTCAAGAGCGCCAAGAAGACATTTTCCCTCGTGCCCGAATGGAGTTCGGCGCGAGGGAAACGGCTCACGCCCGCGACTCGCCGGGCGTTACTATTGTTCGGCCTGATCGACGGCGTCTTCAAGCAGAACAAGTGGCGCTACGTCCGCTACGACAAGCGGCACGCACAGCCCTGACCATTTTTAGCGCCGCCAGCCCGAAACATCCGCGAAGGAAATCCCTCGCTGGCGCTTCGGGCTGGTCGATGAATCGCTTGAAAGCATGAGGAATGGGATATGTCGGAGCCGGTCGTGATCCGCTGCCGCGAGAACGGACCGTACGTCATCCTGGGCGACGTGAAGATCGTCGATCATCTGGGCAACGAACATACGCCGCCAGCCGGCGGCAAGGCGGGCGTGGCGCTCTGCCGCTGCGGGGCGTCGCACACCAAACCGTTCTGTGACGGCTCGCACCGCGGTTGCGGCTTCCAGGCCGCCGAGACGGCGCCGTCGCAACCCGAATGAGACGGCTCCTATTTGTCCATCGTCGTATTGCCCTGGACCGGCTTGTCCTTGTCGCGGTTCTGCCCCTTCTCGCCGCCGCCGCCGCAGCCGGCCGCGAAGCACAACATCAGCCCGACCATCCACCACGCCCACCATCGTCTCATGCCACGCTCCTCCCCGCGCGATTCTCGTTCCGTCATGATACGAAGTGCGTCGTCCGTCGGCGGCGAAACGAACGGGGCCGACCGCAGACATGCGGCCGGCCCCCGATGCGCCTGAGCAGGAATTCGCGGACAGCAGTTACTTCTTGGTGACGCTCATGACCTTGCCGTCGTTTTCGGTGACGGTGACGACGTCATCGACCTTGAGGCTGTCGATCTTCACGTCGTCCGGCACGGAGAATGTCTTCTCGTCGCCGCCGGCGGTGGGCTTGATCGTCAACTTGCCCTTCTCGACCTTGGTAACCTTGCCTTCCGTCTTGACTTCCTTGGCGGGAGCACTGGTCGTGCCGCTGGTGGTGCCGGGGCCGCAGCCGATGACGCCCATGCTGAGGAACCCGCCGACGATGAATGCCGCAATCAGCTTCTTCATTTCTCAGTCATCCTTCTTCCGGTGGTAGGGAAATACCTGCACAGCTTCTTCTCGGTTCCGCTGAGTCTTCGGGAGTTATTTGGGTTTGGTGGCGTCGATCTTGGTGGCCTTGCCGTCCTTCAACGTGGCGGTGACTTCCGAGCCGACCGGGATCTTGTCGGCCGTGCTGTCCTTGCCATCAACGGTGACCTTGGTGTCGGCGGTCACGTCCAGGGGCCAATCCTTCTTGTCGACGTCGGTGATGACGACCTTGTCCTTGGCGGCCGACTTCACCGTGCCTTTAGCCTCTTTCGACTCGTTCGCCGGCGGAGGCGGCAGAGGCGGCGCGGCGCCGCCGGTGGCTTCGATCTTGGTGACCTTGCCGTCCTTGTCAATGCTGGCGGTGACGGAGGCGCCCGCCGGGAGCTTGTCGGCGGTGGTGTCATGGCCGTCGAGCGTGACCTTGGTGTCGGCGGTCACGTCCAGGGGCCAGTCCTTGTCCTTGGAGTCGGTGATGACGACCTTGTCCTTGGCGGCCGACTTCACCTTGCCGGTGGCCTCTTTCCCTTCCTTGGCGGGATTCGGGTTCGGGGCGGCGCCGCCGGCGGCGGCGATCTTGGTGACCTTGCCGTCCTTGTCAATGCTGGCGGTGACGGAGGCGCCCGCCGGGAGCTTGTCGGCGGTGGTGTCATGGCCGTCGAGCGTGACCTTGGTGTCGGCGGTCACGTCCAGGGGCCAGTCCTTGTCCTTGGAGTCGGTGATGACGACCTTGTCCTTGGCGGCCGACTTCACCTTGCCGGTGGCCTCTTTCCCTTCCTTGGCGGGATTCGGGTTCGGATTCGGGCCCGGGGTGCCACTCGCACCCGGGCCGGGCGGCGGCACGGAGGAGGAGGTGGTGCCCGGCGGGCAGCCGGTGGTCAGCGCCAGCAGGCTGCCGGCAGCCAGCAACGCAAGCAGCTTCTTCACAGTTGGACCGTCCTTTCAGGCGAGGATCGGGAGAAGCCAATAGACTTCCCAGCCGGCCCCTGCGGCCGGCGGCACACAGATAGGATGCGCTTCCGTTCGCTTTATTCCCACAAAAAAATTCAAGGGACGCCGGAACGACCCATCCAGGCCGCAACCCCCGTAGAGGAAATGGCCCCTTTCTGGTAAGATAAATCCTGTGAAATGAAGCGAGAACGACGCGCCGGCCAGCCCCTCCGGCGCTCCCCATGCACCCCGAGGATTGGATCTGTGCCGGACGACCTCACCCCTCCAGGCGCCCCGCCGACTCCCCCCGACGCGACCGCCCTCGCCGACGACGACGGCCACGACCCGCTCAACATCGCCGACGAGCTGAAGGACAGCTACCTCACCTACGCGATGAGCGTCATCATCAGCCGCGCCCTGCCGGACGTGCGCGACGGACTCAAGCCGTCACAGCGCCGCATTCTGGTCGCCATGAACGACCTGCATCTCGGCCCCAACGCCGGCCGCGTCAAGTGCGCCAAGATTTGCGGCGACACCAGCGGCAACTACCATCCGCACGGCGAGGCCAGCGTCTATCCCACCCTCGTCCGCATGGCCCAGGAGTGGAACCTCCGCCACGTCCTCATCGACAAGCAGGGCAACTTCGGCTCCATCGCCGGCCTGCCGCCGGCGGCGATGCGATACTGTGTGACCGGCGATACCCTGGTCCGCACCTTGAACGGTACACGGCGAATCGCCGACCTGGCGCCGGCCGAACCGAACTCCGAGACGGACCTGTTCCAGGAAGTGTTTGACCGCAACGGCCGCCCTGTCGTGGCGTCCAAACTCTTCCACAGCGGCGACCACCCGACCTACCGATTATGTACGGCCGAGGGATTTGAACTCGTCGGCACGGCCAACCACCCGGTCCTCTGCCTGGAGCGTGGGGCCGTCGCGCCGACGCTCGCCTGGCGCCTTCTCGGCGAAATCGCTCCGGGCGCTCGCGTCGTTCTGGCGCTGGACCCCGCCGGAGGAGGCGCACGACCTCGCCGAGCGCGACCGGATGCTGGCCGTGCTGACGGGCGCCTGGCTGGCGGAAGGTTTCGCCTCCGAGCGCCGCGCCGGCTTCAACAACACCGACAAGGCCTACTTCGATGAAGTGCCTTCGGTCTTACGACGTGATCGTGGGCGGCCGGCGCTACCTGAACGAGCGCGTCATCAAGTCCGGCTCGCGCCTGTACGAGATCGACATTCAAAACCTGACCGCGTTCGCGGCCAGCCCACTGGGAGAAATCATCGGCGACCGCAGCGCCGACAAGCGTGTCCCGGATTACATCTGGAAAGGAAGCCTCGCGCTCAAACGATCCTTTTTGCAGGCCTTGTTCGAGGGAGATGGGTCGTCGTCCTTGCTGCCGCGATGTACCATCAGCATCAGTTACTCAACCCGTAGCCGGCGGCTGGCGAAGGACATCCAGACGATGTTGCTGGAGTTCGGCGTCGTCACCCGACTGTCGTACTACGACGACGGCGAGGTCAAAGTCTACATCGGCAACCGCCGCGACGGCCGGCTCTTTCATCGGAGGATCGGTTTCTGGGGCGTCAAACAGGCCAAACTAGCCCGCGAACTTTCCGCCATCCCCGAGACGAGCCGCGCCCTTTCCGGCGACTTCGTGCCTTTTGTGGCGGAATACATCCGGCACGCGGGCGGCGGCCGCTACGCCAGCCGCGACTGGCTCCAGCGGCACAACGTCGATCGCGTCGAGCGCTGGGAGCGGGACCGCCAAACCATCTTCGCGAAGATCGAATCTGATGAAGTCAAGATAGCGGTCGCGCCGCTGGTCCGGGGCGACTACTACTACGCCGAAGTGAGCGCGGTCGAACCGGCCGGCGTCCAGCCCGTCTACTCCATCCGCGTTGAGTCGGACTGTCACTCGTTCATCACCAACGGGTTCGTCAGCCATAACACCGAGGCGCGTTTATCTCCGGTAGCGGCGGAAATGCTCACGGATCTCGACCACGAAACCGTGGACATGATCTCCAACTACGACGGCCGACACCTGGAGCCGACCGTCCTGCCGAGCAAGTTCCCCAACCTGCTCGTCAACGGCTGCGACGGCATCGCCGTCGGCATGGCCACCGACATCCCGCCGCACAACCTGCGCGAGGTCTGCGACGCCGCCGTGCTGCTCATCGACAACCCGCAGGCGAACCTGCTCGATCTGCTCCAGGTGCTGCCGGGGCCGGACTTCCCTACCGGCGGGATCATCTGCGGCCGCCAGGGCATTTCCGACGCCTACGCCACCGGCCGCGGCAAGATCACCCTCCGCGCCGCGCCGAGATCAACGAGGAAGGCTCGCGGGCGCAGATCATCATCACGCGAAGTGCCGTTCCAGCAGACGCGCATCCGCCTGGCGGAGTCCATCGGCGAGTTGGTCAAGGACGAACGCATCAAGGGCATTCACGACATCAAGGACGAGAGCAGCCAGCGCACCGGCGAGCCGGTGCGCATCGTCGTCTACCTCAAGCAGGGCGCCGACCCGCAGTTCGTCCTGAGCCAGTTGTACGCCCTGTCGCCGCTGCAAAAGACGGTGAGCATCATCCTGCTGGCCCTGGTGGACGGGCGCCCGCGTTACCTCGGCGTCAAGGAGATCCTCGACGAGTTCCTGCGTCATCGCGTCCGGGTGATTCGGCGCCGCACCGAGTACCTGATGCGCGAGGCCAAGCGGCGCGGCCACGTCCTGGAGGGCCAGCTCATCGCCATCTCGTCGCTGGACGAGGTGATCCGGGTTTGCCGTGAGGCGCCGAGCCGCGACGAGGCCAAGCGCCTGTTGCAGGGCATGGCGGTCAGCGCGGCCGTGCTGGCGCGGGCGCTGGGCGAGGCCCATTTCGCGGCGCTGCAGCGCGAGATCGGCGTGCAGACGGCGTATCACATGACCGAGGCCCAGGCCGAGGCCGTGGTGCGGATGCAGCTCGGCCAGTTGGCCCGGCTGCAGCGCGACGAGATCCTCAAGGAGTACAACGACCTGCGCGAGAAGATCGTCGGCTACGAGCGGCTGGTGAGCAGCGAGGCCAACATCCTCGGCGTGGTGCGCAGCGACCTCCTGGAGCTGCGCAACAAGTACGGCGACGACCGGCGGACGGAGATCACCGGCGAGGTCGGCCGCATCAACATGGAGGACCTGATCGAGGAGGAGGACAACGCCGTCACCATCAGCCACAACGGCTACATCAAACGTCTGCCGCTCAACACCTACCGCGCCCAGCACCGCGGCGGTAAGGGCGTCTCCGGCGGGGCGTCGCGCGAGGACGATTTCATCGCGCATTTCTTCGTCGCCTCGACGCACGCCTATTTGCTCTGCTTCACCAACAGCGGCCGCGTCTACTGGCTGAAAGTCTACGACATCCCGCAGGGCAGCCGAACGGCCTCCGGGCGGGCGATCGCCAACGTCCTGTCGCTGGCGGCGGAGGAGAAGATCACCAGCGTCATCCCGGTGCGGCGCTTCGAGGGCGACCGCTGTCTCATCATGGCGACGCGGCGCGGCGTGGTGAAGAAGACGCCGCTGGCGGACTACAGCCGGCCGAGGGCGGGCGGCATCATCGGCATCAACCTCGACGAGGGCGACATGCTGATCGACGTGGCCCTGACGCAGCCGAGCGACGAGGTGCTGCTGTGTACGCGGCGCGGCATGGCCATCCGCTTCGACGAGGCCGACGCCCGCGCGATGGGCCGCAACACGCGCGGCGTCAAGGGGATCGCCTTGCAGGACGACGACGCCGTGGTCGGCATGGTGGTGGCGGACGAGGCGGGCTACCTGCTTACGGTGTGCGAGAACGGTTACGGCAAGCGGACGCCGTTCGGCGCCAACACGCACGGCGTGGAGTCGGCGGAGTCGGACGGCGAGGAGTCGGACGGCGAGCCGGGCGACGTAAGTCCCCGGAGTACGGATGAAACCGACGCCGAGACCGGCGAGGACGCGCCCGCGACTGGCGGCGGGATGCGCTATCGCAAGCAGCGGCGCGGCGGCAAGGGCGTCCGCGACATTCGCACAAGCGAGCGGAACGGGCCGGTCATGGGCGTGGCGGCGGTGCGCGAGTCCGACGACATCATGTTCATCACGACGGGCGGTATGGTGAACCGGACGCACGTTCGCGAGATCCGCGTGACCGGCCGCAACACGCAGGGTGTGCGCCTCATGGGCCTCAAGGAAGGGGACAAGATGGCGTCGATCGCCAAGGTGGCGCAGGAAGGCGAGGCGGAAGATGCGACCGAGGCGCCGGAGGGAGAGGTGCCCACGAATCCGCCGGCCGTTTAGCCGCGACCCGAAGGGGAGCGCGGCGCTGGCCCTGTGGAGGCGACTGCGATGGACGTGGAATACGATCTGGCCGAAACGGACCTGCGCCTTTCAGCGCTATCACGCCAAGCATTTGCCGCCGGTGCCGCAGCGGTCGCATTTGTCCTGAACGTAAGAACCTCAGTAATTGGCTATGATGGATGGCTCCTGATCGTAGCTGTATACGGCGCGCTAATGGGCGTGGGTGCGACTCGGCTATATACCCGCTTCACGGGGCCCGCCTTGGCGCGTCAGGTGCTGAGGCAGGGCCGAAATGCTCTAAAGCTTTTTGGGTGGCGGCGTGTCTCTCTTGACGCCAATGCGGTGCGTAGCACCACGGACTTCGCATCCTTTACCTACCATTGGCACGGCATCGACAAAATCGCCGTGACGCCCGACTACGTCTTTTTCTACGTCACCACAAACACGGCCGTTATCGTGCCTCAAGCCGCCTTCCCCAACGACCGAGAGTTTGCGGATTTCGTTGAGGCGGCCCGGCGTTATCACCGGATGGGCGAGATCAGCCGCGAGCAGCTTGGCGGCGGGGTCTGGGAGCGCCGTGGCCCAACCGGCGTGAAGCCGCCCGCCGCGCCGGGAGACGCGCGGCCGGAAGAGGGGTTCATCTCACCGGCGAATCCCATTGACCAACGTGAGCCGAAGTAGTGAGGAGAGGGATCGTCATGGAAGTCGAATACGACCTGACGCCGGAAGACCTGATCGCGTTCCAGCGCTACCACAAGCGAAACCCACCGCAGCCGCAGCAACGGGGCGGCCCGGCGACCGCGCTGACCGGAACCGTGATCTTCATCGCGGTCGCCACGACATCGCTTTTCTTCATTCTTTCCGACAACCCCGTGGCCGAATGGTACTTGATGATGGTCCCCTTCGCCGGCCTCGGGGCGGCGCTGGCCCTGCTGTGCGTGATCGTGTGGGCACGGCTGACGACGCCGCGGCTCCTATTCCGGGCGCTGAAGCAAGGCCGGAACGCGGAGAAGTTCCTCGGCTGGCGGCGAGTGTCCCTCGACGCGGAGGCGGTGCGCAACACCTCGGAGTTCGCTTCCTCGACCTACCTCTGGCACGGCATCGATATGGTCGGCACGACGCGCGACCATGCCTTCCTCTATATCAACACGGCGACCGCCGTCGTCGTGCCGTGCCGCGCCTTCCGCGACGAGCGGGCCTTCGAGGAGTTCCTGGAGGCGGCAAGGTATTATCGACGCATGGGAGGACGCGAGGCGGGATTCCCACGCCTTGACGAAGGTTCGCCGCCCGCCGGCTCGCCTGCTTCCTCGGATGACCGCATCATCCCGAAAGAGCGGGGCCGATCCTGAGCCGACCTGATCGGAACACGGTCATGGCGGAAGGGCGCCCGATTCACTTGACCCTTGCGTTCAGCTCACTGAGGTTGGCCTTCATCTTGTTCGTGTACCAGTCGGCGCTCCTGAGGTCGTCCGCCGATTCCAGCGGATCGATGACGACCAGCGGCTCCACGTCCTTCGCGCCCAATTCTTTCAGCCTATCCAGGATCTTTTTGGTCCGCTCTTCGGAACACGGCTTCGGTACGGCGAGCAGGCGAACGCCCTTGGTCTTGCACAACTCGGCGATCCGGGCGTAGTCGCGGTCGGAAGGCTCTCCGTCGGCGCCGACCTCGAACGCGCCGACCACTTGGCCGCCGAAGTTCGCCATGAAGTAACGCAGCGGGTCGTTCAGCGTGATGATCTTGCACTCCTTGCGGGCCAGCTCCTTCGCGTCCTTGTTTTCGTCCAGCAGGCCGTTCAACTCCTTGACATAAGCGGCGGCGTTCGCCTCATAGTCCGCGGCGTGCGCCTTGTCGGCCTTTCGGAGAGCGTCGCGGACGCCGTTGACCAGAACGACGGCTTGCTTGACGCCGAGCCAGACATGAGGGTCCGGTTCGCCGGCGCCGTTCCGAATGCGATCGTCCTCCGGGACCAGCGGGCCGAGCGCGACGGGCTCCAGCGTGGGGTTGCCGTTGATGCGCAGCCGTTCCGTGAAATCGTCGTCGAGGCCCAGGCCGATGGTGAACAGGAGGTCGGCGCGGCGCAGCAGGGCGGCGTCCTCCGGCGACGGCTCGAAGTCCTCCACGTCCTCGCCCGGCCCCTCGTAGAGGCACTGGACGGTCGCATGGTCGCCGGCCGTCTTGCGGGCGAAACTGTCCAGCACCGGGTAGGTGACGACGACGCGAAGCCCTTCCCGGTCGGGCCAGGTCCGTTCCGACGAAAAGCAGCCCGCCAGGGCCGCCAGGGCCGCCAGGATAAGAAGGAAAAAGGCTCCGTCGCATCGTCATTACGCACCTCAGAGGGTTGGTGGTTGATGTGTGTGGATAGTGGTTGGCGGATCGTTTAGCCGCGACCCGGAGGGGAGCGCGGGAGAGGCGCTCCCCTCCGGGTCGCGGCTAAACGGCCGCGCTCACTTCGCCGCGGCCCACTTTTCCTTGATAAACTGGATCCCTTTCGTATACACCTCTTCCGCCGCCGGGAACAGGTCGCGCCACACCTTCGTCGCCGCCGCCAGGTCCGGCAGCGCCGGCCGAACGACTCGATCACCATCCAGCCGTCGTAGCCGCCCTTGCGCAAGGCCTTGAACGTCTCGTCCCAGGCGACGTGGCCGGTGCCGGGCGTGCCGCGGTCGTTCTCGCTGATGTGGACGTGGCCGACGCTGTCCAGCACCGAGGCGATGACCGGGCCGGCGTGCTTCTCCTCGATGTTGGCGTGGAAGGTGTCGTACATCATGCGGAAGTGGGGATGGTCCACCTGCTTGACGAGCGCTTTCGCATCGGCGGCGGTGGTGAGGAAGTAGCACTCGAAGCGGTTGAGGTACTCGATGCAGAGCAGCACCTTGTTCTTGCGGGCCTCTTCGGCGCCTTGATGGAGCACCTCGGCGGCGCGTTTCTTTTCGTCGGCGGTCGGCCCCGTGCCGGAGAAGACGCCGAGCGGCGAATGGTAGGGGCCGCACAGGTTCTCGCCGCCGAGCACGGCCGTCATCTCGACGGCCCATTTCATGCGCTCGACGGCGGCGCGGCGGAGGCCGGCGTCGGGGCTGATCGGGTTGGCGTCCGGCGTCATGACGGTGACGGTGGTGCAGCCGAGGCCGTGGGCGTCGAGCTGTTTGCGAACCGTCTTGTAGTGGGCCGCGTCGCCGCCGAAGAGGGGCAGTTCGACGCCGTCGTAGCCCGCCTGCTTGAGCTTGCCCAGCAGCGGGAAATGCTCCTCGGCGACGTGAGTGGTCCAGAGCAGCAGGTTCATGCCGATTTTCATGGCGGAAGACTCCCAGGGTTCCGGTGGCGCGTATCGGGGAGAACGAGCGGTATTGTGCGGCGGCGGAGGGAGGATGGCAAGCGCCGAAACAACGGTATCGGGGCCGCGACCGTCAGGGAGCGGGTGAGGTTCCTGGACCACACCCCGCTCCCTCACGGTCGCGGCCCCGACTAATAGAATGTTATTCGCCCCTCCGCCTCCCTGGACGAAAGAGAGGTCTTATCATGCCGTTCGCCGTTCAGACGCGGACGCAACCCGGCGTGACCGGCCGCGACGCGACGATCTTCATCCTGGACGACGGGGCCGGCGGCCGCGCCGAGGTCTGGCCGGCCCTCGGCTTCAACTGTTTCCGCTGGGAGGTCGTGCGCGACGGCCGGACCCTCGACCTGCTCTACGCGGATGCGGCCCTGTTCGGCGACGGCCGGCCGACGCGCAGCGGCGTCCCGATCCTGTTCCCCTTTCCCAACCGCATCCGCAACGGCCGATTCGCCTGGGAAGGCAAGGAATACCAGCTGCCGACCAACGACCCGTCCGGCAAGAACGCCATCCACGGCTTCGCCTGCCGCCGGCCGTGGCGCGTCGTCGCGCAGGGGGCCGACGCCTCCTCCGCGTGGCTGACGGGCGAGTTCCAGGCCAGCCGCGACGCCCCGGACTGCCTGGCGCTGTGGCCGGCCGACTACGTCTTCCGTGTCACCTGCCGCCTTGGAAGCGGCCAGCTGCGCGTCGAGGCCGAGGCGGTCAACCCGAACGGCCGGACGCTGCCCTTCGGACTGGGCTATCACCCCTATTTCCGAGTGCCCTTTCGCGCGGAACCGCGGCGGCCGACTGCCTCGTCCGGGCGCCGGCGAAGGAGATGTGGCCGCTGGTCGATTCGCTGCCGACCGGGGAACGCCGGCCGGTCGATGCGGCCCGCGACCTCAATGCGCCGCGCCGCTACGCCGACCTGCAGCTCGACGACGTGCTGACCCTCGCGCCGGGGCCGGACGCGGACGGTCTGTGCGACCGCGGCGACGTTCGATCGGGCGCCGACGTACTGCGCGTGCGGGCGTCGCCGGACTTTCGCGATGTGGTCGTCTTCACGCCGGTGCATCGCCAGGCGTTCTGCATCGAGCCGTATACGTGCATCACCGACGCGATCAACCTGCAGGCGCGCGGCGTGGACGCCGGCCTGCTGACGCTGCCGCCCGGCGGCCGGTGGTCGGCCGTCGTCGAGATGCGGCTCCTCGGGGCGCTGACGCAACCCCGCTCTCAGCGAGCGAACTCATGAGCCGACGCAGTCGGGCCGCGCTTCCCCTGAGTCGGCGGCCAGTCCCTGAGTCGGTGCGCGCCCGCGTGCGGCAGCCGTTAGCCGTCGTCCTCGGTTCGCCGGCCGAGGTGGTCAATCTGCTGACCGGCTGCGCCGCCGGCGCCGTCTGCTACCAAATGGACCTGTATCAGGCGGAAAGGCTGCGCGAGGCGTTGGCCGCGGCCGGCCTCGATGCGCGCGTGGAGACGCTGCCGGACTTGTGGGATCTGGTGCCGGATTTTGGCACGGCGGTGTTCATGCCGGCCCGCGGCGGCGAGCGCGAGCTGAAGATCGACATGGTAGAGCAGGCGTTCCACGTGCTGCGGCCGGGAGGCGCCTTGGTGATCTGGTCTTCCTACGAGACGGACCCGTTTTTTCCAACTTTGCTGAAGAAGGTGTTCGGCCGCGTTCACGAGCAGCGCATGGACCCCGACGCGGTGTTGTGGGCGCCGCGCGTCGGCGATCGTCCGCGGCGGCGGCACGAGATGACGTTTCAGGCGCGGGTGCTGGGTGGGCCGCCATGCCGGTTCACGTCACGGCCAGGCGTGTTCTCTTATGGCCGCTTCGACGAAGGGGCGCGGGCGCTGGTGGAGACGGCCGAGCTGCGGCCGGGCGACCGCGTGCTGGACCTCGGCTGCGGCTGCGGCGTCGCCGGCGTGTTCGCGGCCCAGCAGTGCGGCCCGGAGGGGCGCGTCGTCTTCGTGGACAGCAACGTCCGCGCCGCGGCCCTGGCCGAACACAACGCCCGCGCCAACGGCGTGGCGTCGTTCGGCGTGATCGCATCCGGCACGGCGGCGGGGCTGGAGGAGCGGTCGTTCGACGTGGTGCTGGCCAACCCGCCGTACTACGCGGACCACGGCGTCGCCCGGCTGTTCGTCGAGAAGGCTCGCGTCCTGCTCAAGCCGGGCGGCCGATTTTTCCTGGTGACGAAACAGCCCAACCCCGTGGCGGAGATGATCGCCGAGACGTTCGGCGCCGTCGAGGCGATGCTGCGACGCGGTTATACGATCCTTTGCGGATGAATTATGGCAGCGGAAGGGGCGGGATTTGAACGCGCGAACACCTCTCGGTGTTGTCGGTTCTCAAGGCCGATGCCATCGGCCGCTCAGCCGCCCCTCGCTGGGCGAAATCCCTGCACTCTAAACCACGTTCCACACACGGAGCAGGCGACGGTGACGGGCATTGCTTGTCTCCTATTTCCAGCGACTACGGGTGTGGGCATGGACGTAGGTTTCATCGCCCACCAGCCTCGTAGGCGTCGTCGCTCGTTGGAGGGGTGACTTCGATGGTAAGGTCTCCGTGAACCACCGCGTCCTTCGCCAGATTCAAAGTGCTGAGAAGCTTTTGGTCCTCCCGGTCGGGCAGCGCCGACGTAAGGAAGTCAACGCAATTGTGTTTGGCGTCTTGGCTGGTGAGAAGGCTGCGGTAGACGCCGATCTCAACCCTGGCGGGCTGGTCCGGGTCGCCATAGACGTTGACCTCGTAGTCGCCTGCCCGGTAGGACTTGTACGGCACGTTGCGCAGCACGCCCTTGTCGATCACCGTCGCGGGAATCTGAACCAGACCGGCCAAGTAGGATTTTGAGGCGGCGATCTAGAGACAGTAGTTCTCATCGGCCACGCGCAAGCCCGCTGGGGGCGCGGGTGTCGGCTGGGAGGCTGGCGTTTGGTCCGTCGCGCTGGGGGGATGTACGGCCGGTGTCGTCGTGCCAGAGGGCGGCGTCCTCGGCGTTTAGGCGACGGGCGCCTTATCGGCGCTGCCCGACTTGCTGCCCGACCCGTGCGTGAGGACGGCGAGGCCGATGCAGCAGGTTATGACCAGCACGGCCGCGCCGACCAACACGAGGGAGCGGTAGCCCGTAAAGAATGCAAGTGCGTCGCTGGTCGGCGTTTTGTGGTGGACACGGATCGGCCATTTGCACTTCGGGCAGTGGCCTTGGCGGCCTGCCAGGTTGTCCGGGATACGAATCTTGCTGGCGCAATGGGGACAGACGCCGGATATGGGCACTGGAGGGATTCCCAAAAAATGAGGAGCGCCGTCCTGACGCCGCTCCCTAGTCCTACAGCCGTACTTGTTATGATGGGTGCTGGGAGCACTTTTGGCTGTGGGAGGGCGGTTTGATGTCAGGACGGCCGGCGGCGCAGGACGTGTGCGCGTGGGCGGACGAGCTGGGGCGGTGGGCGAGCGCATCGGCCCGCGTTTCCAGCGGTCGGAGCCGCGCCGGCGGGCGCTGCGCTACATCCGCGGATTGCTCGGGGACGCCGAGCGCAAGAACGGCTGGCAGTTGGCCGAGCAGCTCGGCGAGGCGACGCCCGACGGCGTCCAGCACCTGCTCGCCCGCGCCGGCGGGGACGCCGACGCCGTCCGCGACGACCTGACCGCCTACGTCGCCGAGAACCTTGGCCACGCGGACGGCGTGTTGGTGGTCGATGAGACCGGCTTCGTCAAGAAGGGCGTCCAGTCCGTGGGCGTGGCGCGGCAGTACTCCGGCACGGCGGGACGGGTCGAGAACTGCCAGGTCGGCGTCTTTCTCGGCTACGCAACCCGGCGCGGCCGGGCGCTGCTCGATCGGGAGCTGTACCTGCCCAAGGAGTGGGCCGAGGACGAGGAGCGGCGCGAGGAGGCGGGGGGTTCCGGAGCGGGTCCGGTTCGCCACCAAGATCGCGCTGGCCCGGCGGATGGTCGAGCGGCGCTCGATGCGGGCGTGAAGGCGGCGTGGCTGACGGCCGACGCGGTGTACGGGTCGGACTACGGCTTCCGCTCGTCCCTGGAGGGAGGGGCTGGGCTACGTCGTCGAGGTGCGGGCCGACTTCGCGGCGTGGCGCGGCTTTAGACAGGTCCGTGCTAAGGCGCTGCCGGCCGCCGTCGGGCGGCGGCTGAGCTGCGGGGACGGGTCGAAGGGGCCGCGGCGGTACGACGAGGCGGCGTGCCCGATCAACGGCCCGGGGCCGGAAAAGTACGCCCGCTGGCTGTTGATCCGCCGGAGCGCCTCCGACCCGTCGGAGGTCGCTTATTTCGCCTGCGGCGGGCCGCCGGGCACGGGCCTGGAGGACTTGGTCCGGGTCGCCGGGTCTCGGTGGGCGATCGAGGACCTGTTCGAGTTCGCCAAGGGCGACGGCGGGCTGGACGAGTACGAGGTGCGGAACGGGGTCGGCTGGCATCGGCATGTCACCCTGAGCCTGTTCGCCCTGGCGGCGCTGACGGTCCTCCGCTCGCGGGCGGCCCGGCCGCGGCGGCGCAACAAAGGGGGCTTCGACTCGTCCCGCTGACCGTCCCGGAGGTGCGGAAGCTGCTGCTCCGGGTGGTGTGGGCCCGGCTGACGCCCGCGGAGCTGGCGCTGGCGGGGTCGGACTGGCGGCGGGCGCATCAGCAGCGGGCGCGCCAGTGCCATTACCGCAACGCGAGGCGCGGCCGCCTGATGGATAACTACGGCTGTAGGATTAGGAATACAGGCTTCAATGCGGCCACGGCACGAAGGCCGTGGAGAACAATTGCACGCCATAAGTATATCATTGCCAAGCACGTCCTTCAATGCGGCCACGGCCTTCGTGCCGTGGAGAACGTGACCTCCGTATGGGCGCAGGTGTGGGGCGGGAAGGCTTCAATGCGGCCACGGCCTTCGTGCCGTGGAGAACATGAAGGGGGAGGAAACTTCATTGCCGGGTTCGTCCCGCTTCAATGCGGCCACGGCCTTCGTGCCGTGGAGAACCGTGGGGGGCATCGTAACGGCGGGGGGAAGAGAAGGGGCTTCAATGCGGCCACGGCCTTCGTGCCGTGGAGAACCGTACCCGGTGGAGTAGACCCCGGCGAACGGGTCGCTTCAATGCGGCCACGGCCTTCGTGCCGTGGAGAACCAAGACCGTCACGCGCGACTTGAACGAGAAGGTGCAGTAGCTTCAATGCGGCCACGGCCTTCGTGCCGTGGAGAACCCAGAGATGCTGGCGGAACATCTCCTCCATCGCGCTGCTTCAATGCGGCCACGGCCTTCGTGCCGTGGAGAACCCAGAGATGCTGGCGGAACATCTCCTCCATCGCGCTGCTTCAATGCGGCCACGGCCTTCGTGCCGTGGAGAACTTGCCAGTGGTTATGCTGGCGGGTTGAGTTACGGTGCTTCAATGCGGCCACGGCCTTCGTGCCGTGGAGAACCAAAAGGTGCCAGTGGGCGGTGGCCAGCGGGAGACAGGGCTTCAATGCGGCCACGGCCTTCGTGCCGTGGAGAACGGCCTCGGCAAGACGCCTGTGGGCTTCTGGCTTCTGGCTTCAATGCGGCCACGGCCTTCGTGCCGTGGAGAACTTTTACGTCCGCCCGTCGTCGGGTGGGCGTATGGGGCTTCAATGCGGCCACGGCCTCGTGCCGTGGAGAACGTTCGGCGGCGAGAAGCCGATACCCGGCTGGATAACGCTTCAATGCGGCCACGGCCCGTGCCGTGGAGAACGGGACTAATGGATCGCATCGCGGCCCTGGAAGGCCAGCGCTTCAATGCGGCCACGGCCTTCGTGCCGTGGAGAACCTGGAGCCACGTCTTCCGCCTGCGCCGGCGGGCGCTCGAGCTTCAATGCGGCCACGGCCCGTGCCGTGGAGAACGAACGTGATGGTTGTGCAGCCCGCGCAGCAGACTACCGGCTTCAATGCGGCCACGGCCTTCGTGCCGTGGAGAACTCCGTAAAGGGTGGGAGAGCGGACTGATACCACAGGGCTTCAATGCGGCCACGGCCTCGTGCCGTGGAGAACGCAGCGTGCAAATCTCCCTGTTCCTGATCGACCTGAAGGCTTCAATGCGGCCACGGCCCGTGCCGTGGAGAACGAGGCCGACGGGTCAATACCTCTTTCGCAGGATTACCCTTCAATGCGGCCACGGCCCGTGCCGTGGAGAACTTGGCCGGTGTTACCGCTGCGGGTCCGGCCGCGTTGAGCCTTCAATGCGGCCACGGCCTTCGTGCCGTGGAGAACCCCCGGTGGCCGCATGGTATCCGGACTCCAGCGCTCCGCCTTCAATGCGGCCACGGCCTTCGTGCCGTGGAGAACGACCGCGCCCAGGGCGTCCCAGGCGGCCGGGTCGTTCCTTCAATGCGGCCACGGCCTTCGTGCCGTGGAGAACGACTGCCACGGTGTGCGCTCGATGGTGACGCTGATGTCCTTCAATGCGGCCACGGCCTTCGTGCCGTGGAGAACCCGCAGGCGGTCGCCGCACCTGTCCAACAGGCGATCCTTCAATGCGGCCACGGCCTTCGTGCCGTGGAGAACCGACATACTCGGTACGCCAGGGCCGGTCTTCTTGCGCCTTCAATGCGGCCACGGCCTTCGTGCCGTGGAGAACGCGGGTGCGACCTCAGAGGGTGCGACCTCAGCGGGTGGCTTCAATGCGGCCACGGCCTTCGTGCCGTGGAGAACGGCGATCGTTTCTCAGCCTCAATCGGTGGCTGGTAGGCTTCAATGCGGCCACGGC
This sequence comes from uncultured Planctomycetaceae bacterium, assembly GCA_963771935.1. Taxonomy (GTDB): domain Bacteria; phylum Planctomycetota; class Planctomycetia; order Gemmatales; family Gemmataceae; genus UBA4732. Next base: position 664,339 of record CAVYVK010000005.1, read on the forward strand.
CTTCGTGCCGTGGAGAACATGATCTGCAACTAGAAGAAAACGTGGATGATTCGATGCTTCAATGCGGCCACGGCCTTCGTGCCGTGGAGAACTCGGGCACAAACTACGTTTACGACGCGACCAACAGCGCTTCAATGCGGCCACGGCCTCGTGCCGTGGAGAACGCCCGCCCCGGACCATCTGTTCATCAGGCATGTCGCTTCAATGCGGCCACGGCCCGTGCCGTGGAGAACGCCGCATCTCATTGAGCCAGGTCATAGCCCGCGTCGTGGCTTCAATGCGGCCACGGCCCGTGCCGTGGAGAACGACGGCAGCCCTGGAACCAGAATATCGGGCGACGGCCGGCTTCAATGCGGCCACGGCCTTCGTGCCGTGGAGAACGAGTACGCAGTAGGTGCCGCCCTGAAGCCCCTGCGAGCTTCAATGCGGCCACGGCCCGTGCCGTGGAGAACCTCCGCCGGCTGGCCGAGGACGCCGAGGAGGCCGAAAAAGCTTCAATGCGGCCACGGCCTCGTGCCGTGGAGAACTGACGCCGGGGATCGCATAAGGACAGCTATATTTGAGCTTCAATGCGGCCACGGCCTCGTGCCGTGGAGAACACCGGATCGCTCTCCCACACCGCAGAGTGTCGCACAGCTTCAATGCGGCCACGGCCTCGTGCCGTGGAGAACGGGACAGTGGAGCCGGTGGGGAAGGGCGGTGTGCCTGCTTCAATGCGGCCACGGCCCGTGCCGTGGAGAACCACCGTGACACAGGATGAGCCGGCCGGTGCGCCACTCAGCTTCAATGCGGCCACGGCCTCGTGCCGTGGAGAACCACTCGCATAGCTGCTGCATCCCGGTCACTCGATCCGCTTCAATGCGGCCACGGCCTCGTGCCGTGGAGAACGCAGTATACGCCCGCTGCAATCCAGCTAATCGTCGAGCTTCAATGCGGCCACGGCCTCGTGCCGTGGAGAACAATTTGCCGCAGTATCAGGTAAATCCCTTCGTCGGCGCTTCAATGCGGCCACGGCCCGTGTCGTGGAGAACGTCTTTGAACGTATCCGGCGAGGCGACCGATACTACGCTTCAATGCGGCCACGGCCTCGTGCCGTGGAGAACTACCGGCCAGATTTGCCGAATGCCGTTGGATTGCTTGGCTTCAATGCGGCCACGGCCTCGGGCCGTGGAGAACGTTCCAGCAGCCTTCGCGTCGGGCCGGCCATCGAATAGCTTCAATGCGGCCACGGCCTCGTGCCGTGGAGAACTGCTGATACCCTGGCGTAGCTTGAATAAGCTGCCTCTGCTTCAATGCGGCCACGGCCTCGGGCCGTGGAGAACCAAAACGCCGATGCCTTCCAGGGTCGCATCCTCGGCGCTTCAATGCGGCCACGGCCCGTGTCGTGGAGAACCTTGGATAGCCGGTTGCAAGCTCTTCGTCGGCAACCGCTTCAATGCGGCCACGGCCTCGTGCCGTGGAGAACTACTGCTGCGCCTGCCCGAAGACCTGTACGAAGGAATGCTTCAATGCGGCCACGGCCCGTGCCGTGGAGAACATCGGCGGGGCCGTCATGGCGCCCTTCGACTGGATGCTTCAATGCGGCCACGGCCTCGTGCCGTGGAGAACCTCCAATCCCCGTGCCACATCATTGCCACGATGCGGTCGCTTCAATGCGGCCACGACCCGTGCCGTGGAGAACGCAGTCGCAGACGGCGGTTTAGGAAGCCCGGCTTTACGCTTCAATGCGGCCACGGCCTCGTGCCGTGGAGAACGAAGCGCATTTTGCGACCTTTCCGCCTGGGCTATGCGCTTCAATGCGGCCACGGCCTCGGGCCGTGGAGAACGGCCGGCTCGTCCTGCGTCACCGTGCGCTGCTGATTCGGGCTTCAATGCGGCCACGGCCTCGTGCCGTGGAGAACAAGAATGCTTCGTCGGTAACGACAGCCTGACTGCCGCTTCAATGCGGCCACGGCCCGTGCCGTGGAGAACCCAGTGACCAGAAGCGGTCCAGTACCGCGTCAGCCAGCTTCAATGCGGCCACGACCTCGTGCCGTGGAGAACTCTCCATCACCGACAGCGTAGCGACGTCCGCCGGTGCGCTTCAATGCGGCCACGGCCTCGTGCCGTGGAGAACGTCGGGTTCGGCCGATAGAATTGGACAAATGGGGGTGAGCTTCAATGCGGCCACGGCCCGTGCCGTGGAGAACGAAGAACAGTTACACGGCCTGGAAGGACGTGACCCCGGCTTCAATGCGGCCACGGCCCGTGCCGTGGAGAACCTACGCGGAGCGAGCGCGAACTGCGCAGGCTGGAGAGGCGCTTCAATGCGGCCACGGCCCGTGCCGTGGAGAACGATCCTGCCCTATTTTGGCCCTGAGAGGACGGCCCGCTTCAATGCGGCCACGGCCTTCGTGCCGTGGAGAACGACTTCGGTGCCGAAACTTACATGGGGCAATTCCAACCTTCAATGCGGCCACGGCCTTCGTGCCGTGGAGAACGCCAAGGGGGACAGCCGGCGGCGGCAGATGGACAGTGCCCTTCAATGCGGCCACGGCCCGTGCCGTGGAGAACCTGTTACTGTTGCCATTATTTATCCTTTGGAGGTACCACCTTCAATGCGGCCACGGCCTTCGTGCCGTGGAGAACGGTCAGGCTAATACCATCACGGTGGCGGCGTTGGCAGGCCTTCAATGCGGCCACGGCCCGTGCCGTGGAGAACGCTTGCGGCCACGAACCCCTGCCGTCGCGGAAGAGCCTTCAATGCGGCCACGGCCTTCGTGCCGTGGAGAACGCCAACGCGCAGTTCGACGACTACGATCCCATCTACCCCCTTCAATGCGGCCACGGCCTTCGTGCCGTGGAGAACCTGAGATAGTATTGTACCGCGCGGCCCTGACGGGCGCTTCAATGCGGCCACGGCCTTCGTGCCGTGGAGAACCGCCCGCAATAAGACAGAAAAAGCCATAATGGATGGCCTTCAATGCGGCCACGGCCTTCGTGCCGTGGAGAACCATCCAGCGTGGCCGGCCGCAACGGCCGGCCAGTCTCCTTCAATGCGGCCACGGCCTTCGTGCCGTGGAGAACGGAGCAGGCCAGCGTTGAACAAAAGCAGGGCGAGGCCTTCAATGCGGCCACGGCCTTCGTGCCGTGGAGAACATATCGCTACGCTGTCGGTGATGGAAAATACCATCTACCTTCAATGCGGCCACGGCCTTCGTGCCGTGGAGAACCACCAACTCTCAAAAGGTGATAGGTCATGACAATGCAACCTTCAATGCGGCCACGGCCTTCGTGCCGTGGAGAACCTGGCGACGACAGCTGAAGCGCTGGGCAAAGCGCAGCACCTTCAATGCGGCCACGGCCTTCGTGCCGTGGAGAACGCTTGCGGCCACGAACCCTTGCCGTCGCGGAAGAGCCTTCAATGCGGCCACGGCCTTCGTGCCGTGGAGAACTTGATATGATCCTACAAAATTGCACCCTACAGGATCCTTCAATGCGGCCACGGCCTTCGTGCCGTGGAGAACCCACTACTGTTTCGACAATACCAACTCCCAAGAGGATGTCCTTCAATGCGGCCACGGCCTTCGTGCCGTGGAGAACGCTCGTGAAGGAAACCAGCCACAACCCCTGGCTAGCTCCTTCAATGCGGCCACGGCCTTCGTGCCGTGGAGAACCGAAGCCGACGTTGTGGACCCGACGGGCCTTGCGACTCCTTCAATGCGGCCACGGCCTTCGTGCCGTGGAGAACCACCACCGCCGGCAGCAGCGGCACCGGAAACCAAGAACCTTCAATGCGGCCACGGCCTTCGTGCCGTGGAGAACCTCAAAGTCTGCGACAAGGAGACGAACGTGAAAGCCTTCAATGCGGCCACGGCCTTCGTGCCGTGGAGAACCAATCCGCCAACGGCCTTATTAGCAGCCTGAGTAACCTTCAATGCGGCCACGGCCTTCGTGCCGTGGAGAACGCGAAAGCCCTGGAGCCTGGGGAAATCCATGTGTGCCTTCAATGCGGCCACGGCCTTCGTGCCGTGGAGAACGGCCGCGCTGGCCAAGGGAAGCGCCAAGGCGCGTCCCTTCAATGCGGCCACGGCCTTCGTGCCGTGGAGAACGTGGAGTGAGCAGTCAGGCCAGGGTCTGGATGTAGCCCTTCAATGCGGCCACGGCCTTCGTGCCGTGGAGAACGGCGTGAAGATGGTCGCCGCCGAGCGCGACTGGTTCCCTTCAATGCGGCCACGGCCTTCGTGCCGTGGAGAACGTTGTTCAAGCCCGGAAACGTATCGCGCAGTTCACCGACCCTTCAATGCGGCCACGGCCTTCGTGCCGTGGAGAACCGCCGCCTGCCCCGCCGGTAGTCAACCAGGGTTTGGACCTTCAATGCGGCCACGGCCTTCGTGCCGTGGAGAACCTTGACCGTAACCAACACCGGCGCCGCCTTGACCGCCCTTCAATGCGGCCACGGCCTTCGTGCCGTGGAGAACCCGAAGACCCGCCGATTCCGTGCCCAGCGTGCCGGCCCCTTCAATGCGGCCACGGCCTTCGTGCCGTGGAGAACCCGGAGGCTGTATTTCGCCCGATATCGGTGCGTTTGTGCCTTCAATGCGGCCACGGCCTTCGTGCCGTGGAGAACGCTTGTGGCCACGAACCCTTGCCGTCGCGGAAGAGCCTTCAATGCGGCCACGGCCTTCGTGCCGTGGAGAACGTAACACTCGCCATTATTTCTCCTTCGGAGGTACCACCTTCAATGCGGCCACGGCCTTCGTGCCGTGGAGAACCCCGGTAGCTTGCGCGCTTGCGCACGCGCTCTACGCACCTTCAATGCGGCCACGGCCTTCGTGCCGTGGAGAACGCTCGAAGAACTGCTGCTCGAAGAACAACAGCCCGCCTTCAATGCGGCCACGGCCTTCGTGCCGTGGAGAACCACGCAGGACGAACCGGCCGGCGCACCAGCTCACAACGCCTTCAATGCGGCCACGGCCTTCGTGCCGTGGAGAACTTGGAAGGAGGCAGAGCGCTAACATGGCCGTCTACCCTTCAATGCGGCCACGGCCTTCGTGCCGTGGAGAACGAGCAGCGGAACCGGCCTGCACGATTCTCGGCGTCTGACCTTCAATGCGGCCACGGCCTTCGTGCCGTGGAGAACCTCTGTGCGTCCTCTCGGTGACGCGGTGGGACGGACAACCTTCAATGCGGCCACGGCCTTCGTGCCGTGGAGAACTCGAGCGATGACGACGAAGACGGTGACGTTGCGAAACCTTCAATGCGGCCACGGCCTTCGTGCCGTGGAGAACCAGCAAGCTCGCCGAGATCAAAGCCTTTCTGGAGTTCCTTCAATGCGGCCACGGCCTTCGTGCCGTGGAGAACCCGGGGCGAACGTCAGGCGATCAGGCGACAGCCGGCAGTCCTTCAATGCGGCCACGGCCTTCGTGCCGTGGAGAACTTCTTCGCCGCGGCGTCGGCCTCGGCGAAGCCCGCGCCTTCAATGCGGCCACGGCCTTCGTGCCGTGGAGAACCAAGGCGTCAGCTTCACCCTGGCGATGGTTTGGCAGCCTTCAATGCGGCCACGGCCTTCGTGCCGTGGAGAACTCCGAGCGGCCCGGAATGCTGTGCGTGCCGCGGGCAACCTTCAATGCGGCCACGGCCTTCGTGCCGTGGAGAACGCGCCGCGAGGCGCGCGGGCGTGCAGCTGTGAACGACCTTCAATGCGGCCACGGCCTTCGTGCCGTGGAGAACTCCAGTTAATCGTCGATAACGGTCTCGCAGGACGCAGCCTTCAATGCGGCCACGGCCTTCGTGCCGTGGAGAACCGCGCCGGCCACGCCCGCCCCGGACATCGCAGCCCTGCCTTCAATGCGGCCACGGCCTCGTGCCGTGGAGAACGGCGCGTAGCCCTGCGCCTGCAGGCGCGAGAGCGCAGTCCTTCAATGCGGCCACGGCCTTCGTGCCGTGGAGAACCAGTGAGAAGCCGGGAGGCAGCGACGACGCTAGACAGACCTTCAATGCGGCCACGGCCTTCGTGCCGTGGAGAACTTGCACGCATTGATTACTGGCGGTCAGAAGAACTTGCCCTTCAATGCGGCCACGGCCTCGTGCCGTGGAGAACCTGAGGTTGTGGAAACCACGGCCTCGCCCACGAGAGATCCTTCAATGCGGCCACGGCCTCGTGCCGTGGAGAACATCGCAACATTTGTTCGATCTATCGTCTCGTCTGGACCCTTCAATGCGGCCACGGCCTTCGTGCCGTGGAGAACGCGGATTTACGTGGTGTGGAACGGTATGAATCTGAAAGCCTTCAATGCGGCCACGGCCTTCGTGCCGTGGAGAACGACGAATGCAACGCTAACATGATATTAGCGGGATTGCCTTCAATGCGGCCACGGCCTTCGTGCCGTGGAGAACCCATGCTCTCCGCTGCATTCTGCGGGGCCGCACACGGCACCTTCAATGCGGCCACGGCCTTCGTGCCGTGGAGAACCATGAACAGCACGCAAAGAGCATGAAGCGATCGCCGGCCTTCAATGCGGCCACGGCCTCGTGCCGTGGAGAACGAGGATTGTGGAGTGAGCATTCAGGCGAGCGTCTGAACCTTCAATGCGGCCACGGCCTCGTGCCGTGGAGAACCGGCGGCGGTCCTTGCGGCTGCGACGGTCCCGTAGTCCTTCAATGCGGCCACGGCCTCGTGCCGTGGAGAACGCCCCGCATGAGGCGGCCCAACTGTCTGATATCGTCCCTTCAATGCGGCCACGGCCCGTGCCGTGGAGAACTACGGCGGCAGGCGTAATCATAAGTCAAGCTGAATACGCCTTCAATGCGGCCACGGCCTTCGTGCCGTGGAGAACCTCGTCGGCTTCACCGCCGGAGAGGCGACCGGCGCGAGCCTTCAATGCGGCCACGGCCTTCGTGCCGTGGAGAACGGCCCATCGTCTGCGTGTACCAGATCGGCCGTACTGGGCCTTCAATGCGGCCACGGCCTCGTGCCGTGGAGAACCGCGGCGACAGTCGCCGATGGCGCACGCCAGCCGTACGCCTTCAATGCGGCCACGGCCTTCGTGCCGTGGAGAACCGACTGCGTATGCCAGCGGATCGGCGTGTCGAGCGTATCCTTCAATGCGGCCACGGCCTCGTGCCGTGGAGAACGTCCATCGGCTGACGCGACATGCCGCAGCTGGCTCAATGCGCCTTCAATGCGGCCACGGCCTTCGTGCCGTGGAGAACCATCGCGCACGCTTGCCGTCGACGGACGCTGCCGCGAGCCTTCAATGCGGCCACGGCCTCGGGCCGTGGAGAACGTCATGCGACGTGATGCTAGACGCTGCGGCACTGGTGCCTTCAATGCGGCCACGGCCTCGAGGCCGTGGAGAACGCATGCGTCGATGGCCATGCCGACTGCGGCCGATGGCGCCCTTCAATGCGGCCACGGCCTCGAAGGCCGTGGAGAACCGCGCATCCGCGATCGGGTCGACCGGCGGCAATGGCGACCTTCAATGCGGCCACGGCCTCGAAGGCCGTGGAGAACCTGACCAGTCCGGCGGCCGTGCATGGCACGCTGACGCAGCCTTCAATGCGGCCACGGCCCGGGCCGTGGAGAACTCGACTGAGTCGCCGCGAAGTCGGCACTAGACCGAGGCGCCTTCAATGCGGCCACGGCCCGAAGGCCGTGGAGAACGACAGCGTGACGCCTGCACATCGCGCTGTGCAGCGACCTTCAATGCGGCCACGGCCCGGGCCGTGGAGAACCGTGCCGTCAGCCGCAGTCGTACGGCTGCACGATGACAGCCTTCAATGCGGCCACGGCCCGAAGGCCGTGGAGAACGTCGACATCGACGCGACACTGGTCACTGCGAGCTGACCTTCAATGCGGCCACGGCCCGAAGGCCGTGGAGAACCACGCGAGCGGTGCTGACGTCGACGCCTGCGCATGCCCTTCAATGCGGCCACGGCCCGAAGGCCGTGGAGAACGCCAGCGATTCGCCGTGCGGCATGCGCCGAGCGTGCCCTTCAATGCGGCCACGGCCTTCAGTGCCGTGGAGAACGGCTCGCGTTGCAAGCGGCTGATTTCACGCTGGTTAGAGCGTGGTGTGCGAGCAGGTGGGACATGCGACAGCCAGAAAAAGCAGACGATGAGAGACCTCATTCGGCAACTCCTGTCGGCGAACGATGTTCGGCGACGCGAGCGGTTGGGGCGACCAAAAAACAATGTATCTCCTCTGTTGTCAAAGACCATCGCCGCGGAAACCGGGCGAACACGTTTGCAGCACCTTGGCGTTCGCGTCATCCGCACGAGAGGAAAAAGCAGGGTCGGCCAGGCTCATTCGGTCGGGAGGAACAGGCCCAGGCCGAAATGAGAGGCGTGGCCCAAAGACAACGGCCCCGCCACGTCGCGGTCGAACTCCAGGCGAAACGCCGCCGTCGCCCGATTGGCCCCATCGTCGCCCGGCTTGCGGCGGACGCGACGGAACTGTAACGGATGGAACGAGCCGGTGCGGCCCACGTGTTCCAGGACAGTATAGGTGGGCGAGGCGGCGCCCGCCAGGGTGGGTTGACGATGGAGCCAGCGTTGGCATTCTTCGTCCAGGACGCGCTTCGCAAATTGCGGCCGACCGGCGAGTCCATGACAGTCGGGCGGGCCTTTCCGACGGCCGCGTTGCTTGGGGTGTCGCGTGACGACAAACGGCGTGGCTGACTCCCAGACGCGGGCGGGGCCGAACAGGCGACAGCGGAAATCCTCCGGCCGACCCAGGCCGACCAGCCGCATCTGCAACGAGTCGCCGTCCCCCCATGGCAGCCGCCGCACAGTTTCGAGGGCCGCCACCTCGTCGGGACCGAATCCCTCCGCGGCAAAGACGGTCACGTGGTCGAGGCGGTTGGCGTCGTACTCGGCCGTGGCCAGATAGCAGGCGTGGTCGTGGGACTTCAGCGGCCGGCCCACTTCGCGGGTGCGCATCCGCTGCTCGGGCGGGTTTTCCTCGGCGGCCAAGCGGTGGCGGCGCGTCCGGGTCCCAGAAGTCAGGCCGCCACGGCGCGCGCGATGGGGGTCTGTCGGCCTTACCCCACGGGGCGGCCATCGGCGTCATCGGGCGCCCACGAAACAAAGGACAATACGGGCGCGTGTCGGAGTTGATTCCCGCTTCGCTCAGCCGCTCCGGCGTCATCGCTCGTTCTCCAGGGGCGGAAACTCGGCCGGCCGGCCCGTCCTCCACCCCTTGCTTCTTAGCACATCACAAGCGATCCGTAAAGGTGATTATGGGCGCCGATGGAAGAATATGGAGGCCGCCGCAGGTCGCCGGATGACGACGCCCCCTTTCGGCCACGGCGGCAACGCCGTGGAGAAGGGCGATTGCCCTCTGGTTCTGTTGTCAAAGAACCACGCCTCGGGATTCTCTCGTCAAACGAGCGCCAGGGCCGTCGTGAAGTTCGGGGTCTTGCCGACCAGAATCCTTTGCAGGCGAAACGCGGCAAACACCCCGCGGTCTCGCATCGCCTGGGCGTCGATCTCCTTCGCCTCCGCCTGGAGGGCCGGCAGCCCCAGGACCGAGGCGATCGCGTCCTTGGTGAGCGGATGGCGCCAGAGCGGCCACGTCCAAAAGGTGTCGCTGGCCCGGTCGCCCTGGAAGCCGCGGGTCGCCACACGTTGGCCGGCCGGGAACGACGGGAACAACGGCCACGCTTCGAGGGCCATCCGGTTGGCCCCGAGCATCCCGCCGCGTTTTTTGCGCGTCGGGTCGCCGCTGGGCATGTGCCACTGGTAGGCATGGCGGCGGTCCTCGCTGGGTTCCCAATGCAGCAACTGATTGTCCAGGGCGTCGGCGTAATTCCACTACGCGAAGCGGTGTTTCGGTCCAGAACGACCGCAGGTTGCCGCATCGGCGGCGGCAACAGGTCGTGCCGCCGCGCAGCCGGGGACGCGCCGGTCATTCGGCCGGGAGAACAGGCCCAATCCGGACACGACAAGTCACTCTTCCCTCGCAAATACGCCTAACCCCCGATAGCGTCCAGCGCCGATCACCACCGGGCCAGCGACCGACCGCGGAAACCGGACGCGCAGGTGGTAGCGGGGGAACCGCAACTTCGGCAATTCGTAGTTCCTGGCCAAGTCCAATCCGCGGAACCAGCCAACCGCGCGATATTCGACTTCGGTCCCGGCGAGCGCGTCGGCCGTCCATCCGGCCTGGTGGAACGCCTTCCAGATCAGCGCCATGATGCGTGCATCGAGGCGGGCGAGCAGGTTCTTCTGCTTCTCCGCAGAGCCGCGGTCGTTTAGTTTCGCCCGCAGCCCGTCCGGATCGTCGTACCCCGGCAGGATGACTGGCGTGACGGTACTCCACGTTTGTGCCCGGCGAAGGAATTCCTTCACGTTTCGATCCGTGGCGGCGATGCCGGATAGCATCGCAACCGGCTGTTTGGAATGCTCATCGATTAATTCCTCCCCGTTGAGCCGACGGCGGAGCGGCGCGAGATCGAATCCCGGCGGGCCGACCACCAGCACCCGCCGAATGCCGCTGACGCCGTTCGGGGTGATGCTCGGCAGCGGCAGGAACTGCAATCGGTCGGCGGAGGTGGCCTGGCCGTTGTCCCCGTCGCCGTGTCCCTCGATGCGGCGCTCGACTTCCTCCTCCGGCCAGCCGATCCGCCGGGCAACAGCAGCGGCGACGTGCCGAACCATGCCGGCGACGGCGGCCACCCGCCGTACATGATGGAACGGACGGAATTCGCTCTTGTCGGCGTTTTCTTCCTTCTCCTGGTCCTCGATCGTGCGATGAATCTCGAACGCGGCGACGGGACGATCAGGCGTCGGCAACCCCACAACCGTCGGCGAGTGATATCCGACGACATCGAAGCAGTTCAGCGGCGGCACGGGCTTGAACCCCTCGTTCGACAACCGGCCCAGGAACGCCGCGTGCTTGCGGATGAGGTCATCGAGCGTGCCCGCCTTCGGCACGCGGAGCGGAACCCCGCCGACCGGCACCTCTCGCCAACGGTGTCCGGGTAACTTCGCGGCGTCTTCCTCCGAGATGACGTCCGCATCGGCGGCTACCATGTCGATACCCCAGCCGAGATGGGTGACGGAGCGGGCGGCGGCTTCCAGCGTTTTGCGGTACTCGTTAGACTCGGTAAGGTCGTCGGGGAGCCGGTAGAGGTAGTGAATGACTTCGCCGGCCAAGCGGGTCGGGCGAACATCCTTCTCGACACGATGCTCGGCGATGCTGGCGAGCTGATCGCCACCGAACCAGCCGGCGGCCACGATGTCAGCATGATTGTTGGGGACGTAGAGCCTGTAAGCGCCCGAAGACGGTACACCGGCAGGGGCTATCAGTTCCGGTGAACCCAAGCTCTCCAGCCAGGTCAACGGTTTGCGGGCGTAAGCATTGAAGAGCTGGGCTTTGCGCCACCGTTGGCCCGCTGCGGCCACAAGTGCCTGGAACGCCCGCAGGGGCGACGGCGGCCACTCCGGCACACCGCCGTCCCCACGGCCGTGGAACACCGCATCGAGTAGCCGGAAGGACAGGCGCAAGTAGTGCGACATGGCGGCACCTCCTGTCATTTGAGAGTTACGGTTTCCGCCACACCGATTGCGGGCTTCACTTCCACTTTGCTGTTCTCGACCAGCGCGGAGAATTCTATCCGCACTCCACCCTTGCCTTTGAACTCCGTCTTCTCGTTCACTGTCACCTCGATCTCTTGTTTACTCTTGCCCCTCCCGGTTGTCAGCTTGAACCCCGAGCGATCAAGCTGGATGCCGACGATGGTGCCGATGAGTTTCTTTTCCTTCGCGGCGCTCGTAAAGTCCTGCTTGGTCATCGGCCGTTCGGCCCGCAGCTTCTTCTGTTGATCCTCTTCGAGCCCGAGCCACAGTTCCGCTGTCTTCGGGTCGAACTCGGTTTCGATTGGCTCCTTCACCACGCCGAACTCGGTGGCTGCCAGCCGGGCGTACTTCTCGCACCGCTCCGCGGTCAGGTCGTCGCGGTCGTCGTCCTTCCCCTCGAACTTGACCTCCCGCCAGACGGGGTTGAACCCGGGCTTCTGGCGAAGTTGGCACCCCTCGCGGAGGTTATATTTGTCTTCCGTCCTCGTCGTTGCGGCGACGAGGCTCAGGCCGAGGATGTACCGCCGCAAGGCGAGCGTCTTGCCTGCGTCGTTCTTGGTCGGGTCGCCCACGAGCGGCACACGGAGCCGCCGGATCGCCGACAGGTTGATGGTCATGTCCCGGCGGATTTCACCCATCACACGCACGCCGCCATGCGTACGGCCGGCGGGGTTGTCATTGAACCCCTCCCGGGACAGTGGGTTCTTGTCGCTGTCCCCCTTGTCCAGTTCTTCCGGTACCAACCCGTTCTCCACATACTTGATAGTCCGGAAATACTGAGCCGAGCGGTTCAGCCGAATAACGTCGGTCGCCCGTATGACGGATCGGAATACCCGGGGCACCTTCTCCTGCGTCCCCCGAGAGTCCCATACACCAAACACGAGCGAGGTTGGGGCGACGCGAGCAAGTTTCTCTGCGTCCCCCGACTCGCCGATGGCCTTGAAGGCCTCGAACGTTTGCTCCCCATACGGGGTGAAACGGATAATGGCGTCGCCGGCCCGGTGGCCAGCGTCAAGCAGGTTGACGTACCACTCTCGCTCCCGACCGGGCTTGGTACACCGCACCTTGATCCGCACCTGTGGCACCAGGTCGGCGTACCGGCCGTCGCACTTCTCCCGCTTGAATAGCGGCTCGATCCGGTTCGCCTCGGCCCCGACGGAGTCGATCAGGCAGACGTTCCGGCCAGAGTCGTGCCGGACGTCCGTGCGAACGGTGGCCTCTCTCGGCGGATCGTACTCGATGCTGGCGCGGTAACTCCCGCCGGTCGAGTCGATGTTGTAGTCTCCTTTCTCAGTCTTGCTCTCCGGGGCGAAGGTCGGCGGGAAGATCACCGCCCCCGGCCCCTCGACCGGTTCGAGTAGCTGGTAGCTCGTGAGTGCGGCCACCTCGTCGGTGTTGAGCAGATGGTCGAACTGGTCCAGGCTCACAGGTTGTTCAGCGATCATGGGAAGTCTCCGGTGGGAAGGGGTGATGCTGGCATGTAAGCCTTGTGTCTCTTCTTTCCGGTGCGGAAGGCGTTCACGAAGCGGTAGCGGCGGGCTTGCGGGTCGCCAAGCAGACCACAGACGGCGAGCGGGAGAACGGCTGCCTGACATCGCCAGGCGCTCGACCAGGTGAAGTAGTCATATACCCGCGGCTTGTCGGTCGGTCGTGGCCGCGCTCGCTGGAGGCCGAGCATGGCGAAAAACTCGACTACCGGATGCGCGAACATCTGGGTCTTCCACTTCTTTTTCAGTGTGTCGTGGATGAACCCCACGTCCCGGCCGAGGGAGTTGGACCCGCGGCGCGCATCGAAGTGAAACGGTTCTTTCGGCTTGAGCTTGCCGCCTTTCGTCGCTTTGGCGACTTCCTTCACTTCGGGAACGACCTGCGATTGGTTCAGCGGGTCGGAATTATTTGGATCGATCACTCGGCACATGGCCAGAGCAATGTTTCGGGCATTCATCGACCCAGCCCAAGGCTTGAGGTTGATGTCTTGCCACCAGTCGAGCCGCATTGTCACGGGGGTGGCAATTTCGAGTGGCGTAACGACGGCTTTCGCTTCCTCGTTCTCGTCTTCTTCCTCGTCCTCCGCTTCTTCTTCGGCATTGCCGCCAAACTGAATCTGTTGAGCGTGGGCAAGCAGTTCGCGCAACGTCCCGCCACAGCTAATCTCGAAGTGGCCTCCAGCGAACCACCCCTCCGCTGCTTGGCGATCTCCCGTTTGCGGCCAAAGCCGGTCGGCGAGTTCCAGCAGCCCACAGCACGCGAAGAACTGGCCTGGGTTGCACGGGTCCACGGTCACGCGGATGGTCGCAGTCGGTGCGGTCATGATCGGACCTTTCGCCGATGGGTCGCGACTTGAATTCGCCGCCGGATCGGCCGATAATTCAAGCATGGAATTCCTCGGCCGCGTACACAATGGCGTCGTCGTGTTGGACGGCAAACCCAACCTGCCGGAAGGGGCCGTGGTGTCGGTGTCATACCCGCGCCTTCCCCAGAATCGCGGCTCGCGCGGAAGCGCGTTCCATTCCCGCTGGTCCGCAGCGCGGAACCCGGCAGCGTGCATCTGACCAACGAACGCATCGGGGAAATCCTGGATGAAGAAGACGCTGCTCCCCGATGTTAACTTCTGGCTCGCCCTGCTCTTTGACGCCCACGTCCACCACCCGCCGGCCCTGGTCTGGTTCAACGGCCTGTCGGACGAAATCTGTTACTTCTGCCGCCTCACCCAGCAAGGCTTCCTCAGGCTGGGGAACAACCCCAAGGTCTTTCCCATGGCCGTTCCGGTCGCCGTCGCGTGGCAGTTGTACGACACGACCCTGACCGATCCCCGCGTTTCGTTCGCGAGCGAACCCGCCGGACTGGAAACCGCCTGGCGTCAATTCACCCGGGGCCGGCAGTTCTCGCCCCACTTGTGGAACGACGCCTACTTGGCCGCCTTCGCCCTGGCCGGCGACTACGAAGTCGTGACCTTCGACAAGGGCTTTGCACAGTTCGCGGGGATCAGCACAACCATTCTTCCGTAAACGACTCATCCCTCATCCTCCACAAACCGGGACGGGTTCGCACTCGCCGCCCAGTCGGCGGCGCGGAGCAAGGATTCCAGGTACGCCAGCCCCCAGCGGCCGTACTTCCGCTGGAGTCGGGCGAACCGACGGGGAACCTCGCGGGCGACGCTGTCCGTGAGCGCGGATGGCTGGTCCGGATCGAACGCTTCATCGGCGGGGAAGTGCGGCCGCGCCCGCCCGTGATGCGCAGCAATCAGGTGCAGCACCACGTCTTTCTCGTCGTCGGCGAGCTTCTGGAACTCCGGCTCCTTCTGCACATCCAGCAAAGACCCGAACTCGTGGCGATATTTCTCTTCCACTCGGCCACCCTTCTTACCCGACTTGGCCAGAATGCAATCGGAGTATTTCGGGTTGCCAAGAACCAGCTGAAACAACTTTCGCCGTTTGCCGTGGTCGTGGAACTTCGCAGCCAGCTTCACCACCTTCCGCAGCCCGTCGTCGGACGGAAACAGCTTGTCCACGATCTCGGCCGTGCGAACCTCCACGTCGTTGACGTGAACGCACCACTCGACCCGCCCTTTGGCGGACGTGCCGCCCTCATTGCCCCGCTCGAACCAGTACCAGTATTCCGGTTCAGCATCCTCGCCGCCTCCGGGCAAGGGAACGCGACGGATGAGTCGCATTCCGTCCGGCGGCTCGTCCTCATCCAGCCGTCGCCGTCGGCGCACTTTCCTATCCTTGTCCACGAACCAGTCGTCGGCGACATTCAGGGATGATCTTTCGGCGACAGGAGCGGGAACCGCACCGTTGAATATGCCGCTCTCCTCCAGGCCACCGGCGGTCGGCGGGAGAAGGATGGTCATGCCCTCGATCCGTTCCTTCTTGTTCTTGTCGGCGAGATAGGCGACCGTTCGCACCTCCACCTTGCCGTCGTCATCGACCAACCAAACGGGCAGATTCGGGGCAGCGCTTCGCCATCGCCTCGAACTGCTTGAACGCCCGGTAACTCGGCTCTCGAAGGAGTTCGTGCGGTTTGAGAGGGTAGTCCTCAAGCAACTGGGCGGCGAACCGGGCGCGCGACCCCTCTTCCTTCTCGCGTTCCTCCCACTCCGCGTCGCTGTACTTCGGCTGAAGTCTCTCGACTTCCTCACGCCATGCGACTTGCGTTTCCGGCGGCTGCCATTCGGCGAGACCGTGCAGGTAGGGTTCCACTTTCGGCCGGCCGGGCAGCTTGTCGCGGATCGTCGTCAGCGCCCACGCGTCGAACAGGATGTCCGTCACGGGGAGAATGGTCGGCGGCGGGGCGAAGGCGGCTTTGCGCTCTTCCTCGGTCAGCGCCCTCATCACGACCCCGACCGCGGACGGGCTTGCGTCGTACCGTTCCTCCGTCCAACCACACGCCGCCAACCGTTCGAGCACCTGTTTCGACTTCCATCGCGCCGCCTCGAAAGCCGGGGACGGCGGTTTTGGGTTCGGATCGGTCTCGTACACCACGTCGATCGTCGCGGCCCCTTCGCCGCGCCGGTTCACCCGGCCGAACCGCTGCGCCATGCTGTCGAGCGTCGCGAGGTCGCAAACCATGTGGTCGGCCGAAATGTCCACTCCCACCTCGCCGGCCGAAGTGCAGATGAGGTATACGGTCCCTTCCTTCCCCGCGACCTTCGGCGCTGGACTGTACCGAGCGAATACTGGGTCGATCGTGGCGAGGTCGTCCCGCTCCTTACCCCGCAGGGTGCCGGTCAATAGTCGCACCTGCTCCTCCGCGACCCCGCCTTTCTTCTTGTCCGTGAGAACGGCTTTCACGGTCTTCACGTCGTCAATGGTGCGGACGAAGATCAAGACGGCCTTGCCGGAGTCCTTCCACTGATTGCGCAATCTCACCGATACGGGTCGCCACGGAATCTCGTTTCTCAGGGTGGAATCTCAACGCCTTTTTCGACTTCATCCGCTGCCAGACGTAATGGATCGGCTCAGTCGGTTTGGCGGGCAGTTCGGCCGGTATCGCCTTTTCTTCGGGCGTTAACCCGAAAACCGTGTCCTCGCCTCGGGACGTGGCTGTCAGCTCCATCACGCGGAACGGGCGGAACGGGCGGAATTCCTTGCACCGTTTCTGTTCGCGTTCGATGGCCTTGATGAGGCATTGAAACGCCGGCTCCAGGTGGGCTTCGTCGTGGATGAGAAGAGCATCCTGGCCCAGAAAGCCGGCATGGAGCGGCCGGCCCTTCATGCCGACGCCGTAGCCGCTGAACAGCAGCCGACTGCCGATCATGTCCACCGTGCCACTAATGATTGCTGGCCGCGATGGGTCAGCGCTCCAGTCGCGGTTGTCCGCGAACTGGCCGCGGAGTGTGCTGATCGCCAGTGGACCACCTTTCGGGTCAGAGGAATGGCCGGTAAGAGCTTCGGCGAGCCACGCATGAACCTTGGTCGGAGGCCCCAGGCTCCGGTGATTCGGTCGCGTATTTTGACTACCTCATCGGTCGTCTGATCCACCACTGTCCGACGGTTCACCACGTAGACCAGTCGGCGCGGGACCGGCTTCCCATTCGCCAGCGCGATCAACCACACGGCGATCACCGAGGTTTTGCCTAGTCCGGTGGGTAGGACGCAGGCATCCGGGAACTTGCCCTGCGAGAACCAGTTCTCGTACAAGTCCCGCTGCCAAGGGAACGGATCGTTCCCTGTCAGTTCCTTGTACGCGATGTCGAAGTCGATCTGAGCCACTGCGTGTACCTCTCACACGACCACCCTTCGCGTCGCGCCCTCGCCGGCCGACGAAGCGGCCCTTCTCCGGTCCCGCGTCCCTGTGGTATCATTCCCTACCGCGGCCCGTGAACCGGAGCGTCTCATCCGTCGGTCACGACGCACAGGAGCCTGCCCATGTCCAAAACCATCCGCGCCGTCTACGAACACGGCGTCTTTCGGCCCACCGAGCCGGTGTCCTTGCCGGACGGGACGGAAGTGGACATTCTCACCCCGGACCCCCAGACCGCGCCGCCCCTGGACCAGGGTCTTGCGAAGATCTACGCCATCCTCGGCGAACGGTACGACTCGGGCCACACGGACACCGCCGAACGGCATAACGAACATCAACCATGACGCCGGTCTTCCTCGACACGGTCGGGTTGGTCGCCGTATGGGACCGGACGGACCAATGGCACCCCGCGGCCGCCGTGGTCTACGCCGACCTTCTCCGGCAGCAACGGCCGCTCGTCACGACGCCGTTCATCCTCCTGGAATGCGCCAACGCGGCCGCCCGTCGTCCCTATCGACTGCGGGTCAGTGCGCTGTGCGCGGCGTTTGAGCAAGCCGGGTTGCTCGTCGAGCCGACCCGCGCCGAATGGGACGCCGCCTGGCTCGCCTACGACCGGGGCGACGCCGCCCAAGCCGGCGTCGTCGATCACATTTCCTTCTCCGTCATGCGCCGCCTCAGCCTGACCGAGGCGTTCACCAACGACCGTCACTTCCAGGCGGCCGGGTTCCGTACGCTGTTCTGAGTTGCCCGCCGCGGCTCGTTCCTCACACCACCACAACCACATCCTTCGCGTCATGCGCCTCCGCCGGCCGGCCCAGCGCCTCGATGCCGTTGACGCATTTCGGGCACAGCGGGATGAACAGCACCTGATCCGCCTTCAAGTCGATGAGATCGTACAGCCGGCCTCGCAGTCGTACCAAGTCGGTAGCCGACAAGCGACACAAAAAGACCGAAAACTGCTTGCGATAGCCGAAGTCCTCGCACGTGGTCGCCACCTTCCGCAGCCGTTTCGGATCGCTGATGTCGTAGGCAACGATGTAGCTGTCCATGCCTCCCCCTCACCCCCAACCCCTCTCCCCCGCTTCGGGGGAGAGGGGACAAGCAGTCACCGCACCGTGAAGCCCGTGTACGCCGGCACGGAGCCGCGCACGTACGCGGCCAGCATCCGGGCCTGCACCTCCAGCATCCGCGAGTAGCTCATCTTGTAGCCGAACACCGGATGCGTCACCACCGTCGCCCGCCGCTGCTCGTAGGCCTGGAAGAACGTCCGCCGGCCGGAGTCCGTCAGCTGGCACGCCTCGCGCCACACCACGAAGTCGCCCGGCGTCAGCATCTCGTTGTTGATGAGCGTCAGCACCACGGAGTCGGCGATGATCGGCCGGAACTCCTCCATCAGGTCCAGGGCCAGCGACGGCTTGCCGTGGCGATTGGCGTGAAAGAATCCCTTGTAAGGGTCGAATCCCACCGTGCAGACCGCGGCGAAGCAGTCCTTCGCCAGCATGGCGTAGGCGAACGACAGCAGCGCGTTCACCGGGTCGCGCGGCGGCCGGCGGTTGCGCGAGGTGAACTCGAAGCCGCGGCCCGGCGGCTGCGCCCGCAAGAACCGGCCGAACTCGCCGAAGTACAACGCGGCGCCCTGGCCCTCCAGCCCCAGCACCGTCTCCAGCGACGCCGCCGAGTCGAGCCGCCGGATCAGCTCGGCCAAGGCCTGGGCGGCCGGCTCGTCGCTGCCGCGGTCGCCGTCGCCCCGCAGGCTCCGCATCAGCAGCGCCCGCTGGTTCGTCAGCTTGCCGCGCACCACCGCCTTCGACAGAGATAAGCACTCCGCCGGGTCGGCGAAGCGGCGGAACTGGGCCTCCCGCAGGCCGACGTTCTTCTTCTCCGCCGGGGCGAAGGCGCCGATGAATCGGCCGTGGCCCGTCAGGTACGCCACCGGGATCTCGTTGGCCGCCAGCGTCTCCAGCGCCTGCGTCGAGACCTGCACGTTGCCGCACACCACCAGCTGCCGCATGGCGTGCATCGGCACGCGCGTCACCTCCTGGCCGTCCTTCCGCACGACGAGGTGCTCGCTGCGCTTGCCGACATGGCTGCCCGGCTCCTGCACGTACAGCACGGCGCCGTCGTCCGACTGCGGGATCACCCGCGTCAGGCCGGCCGGCGGCGCGGCCGTCTCCTCGGCGGCGGGCGGCAGGCCGATCTGGTACAGCGTCTCCTCCGGCAGACAGACCGGGGCCAGCGAGCAGCCGAAGCAGCGGTGCCGCAACTCGGCCGGCAGCGGGTCCGGCGGCGCGTCCTGGGCCGACAGCCGGCGGCACTCGTCGATGGCCGTGCGCGTCTTCGCCCGCAGCTCGTCGGTGAACCGCACCTCGACGCGCTCGCGCGTGCCGGCGTAGAACTGGATGCCGCGTTCCACCGGGGCGCCGAACGCCTCTTCCATCAGGAGCGCCTGGCCGCACAGCTGCACGGCGTCGTTGTCCCAGGTCGTTCGGCTTGCCGTCGTCGTCGCGCGGGGCGGAGCCGTGCTTCGTCTCGACGGGATACGACTGCGCCGTCCTTCTCCTCGATCACGTCGAGGACGCCGCTGATGCCGAGCGTCTCCGACGACAGGTGGACGCCGCGGCTGCGGCTGGCGTCGCCTTCCTTGCGCGTCTTGTTGGCCAGGTCCGGCTCGTCCACGCGGCGGTGGTCGAACAGGCCGCCCTCGACGTGCTCGTTGGTGGGCATCACGGCATCGACATATTGCAGGTAGTACAGGCGCGGGCAGTAGGTCACCTGGTTCAGTGCGCGCACCGGGATCATCTGGGCGTCGGCGGTAACGGTCATGTGTCACCTCAGAAGTTCTGAATGGAGGTTGCTCAATCATCCATCATGCGCAGCTTGCACGGCGACGGGTCCACCGCCACCAGCAGCGGCCGGGCCAGGTGCGGGAAGCTCACAATGGCTTGGCCCGGCGCCAAACCGGTCAAGCCGGCGCCACAGCGATTCGTCGATGCCGCTCACCGTTTTTTGCAGGTCGCGGACCACTTGCGGGTCGGTGATCTTGTGCAGGATGTAGCTGTTGCACAGGCCCAGCACTGGCCCGCGGCAGGTGTTGCGGCAGCTGCGTGACGAATGCCAGGCCCAGCCAGCGCTTCCGGCCGCGGCGGGCGATCGTCGATACTTGCTCGAAGAGGATGTCGCATCTTGTCGATCCGCTCCGCGCTCAGGAACTCGTGGGCCTCTTCGATGACGATCAGCACGCGCGGCGGCGGCCGCGCCGGCCGCCGCCTTCTCGTAGGCGGAGTAGGCGTCGTCCTGGGCGTCCTGCACGCCGCGCAGCAGGTCGGCGATGACCAGGTTGTTCAGCTCGGACATGCCCGAGTCGGAAAGGTCCACCACCGACACGGTCCCCGGCCGCAGCAGCTCGCTGTACTTGAGAGGTTCCGGCCCCCTTTGTTCGCTATAAAATACCTTCAAACGGTTTAACCGCCCGAGCTTGCCCAGCAGCGCCCGCCAGGAGATGGCGTGACCCTGCGGCTTTGCGGCGTGCATTCGCGTCCGCAGCGACTTCATCCCCTCCGGCGAAGCCAGCTTGGCGTTGAACGGCCGGAAGTTGCACGGCTCTTCTTCCTCCTCCTTCGACTTGCCGCGTCCGCCTTCCTTCGGCGGCCGGTCGGCCCTGGCATGGCAGGCGCCGACCACGTCGAGAAGCAGCGACAGCGTCATCCGCGGGTAGCCGCGCTCGAACTCGTCGTGTTCGGCGGCCATGCGCTCCTGTTCGGCGTTGTTCCTGGCCGGAAAGACGCCCAGGTCGCGCATCACCTCCTTGGTGATGTCGTAGGCGTTCATGAAGCGCTGGCACTGCGCCTCGGTCAGGTCGAGGATCTCCATGATGGCATAAGGCGACAGCCGGGCGAATTGCAATGAGAACTCGCATCGCCGGGGATGGTGCGGATTCGTGGTGTCGCGGCCCACGAGATGGTACAGCCGCATCTGCTCCGCCGGCACGCCCTTGGCCTTCAGACCGCGTTCCGCCAGGGCGTCCAGCATCTTCTCGTTGTCAGTCGGCTCGTGCAGGTGGGTGTACTCCCCTTCCACATCGAGCAGGATGACGGCCATCTTCGCGGCCTGAGCCTGTTCGATCAGGCGGGAAATGGTGGTCGATTTTCCGCCGCCGGTCGTGCCCAGGACCGCGAGGTGACGCGGCAACACGGCCTTCTTGTCGGACGGCACATGGACGATGACTTCGCTCGCGCCGACCACCGAACCCAAGCGAATGTCGCCGTCCGTGTGTAGGACCTCGGCGACCTCCGCTTCCGTCAGCGCCACGACCGGGCTGTTGGGCAACGGGCGCAGTCGCGGGGGAACCAGGGAGCCATTCTTGAGTTCCTCGCCCAGAATCGAGACCTTCACACGGCCGTGGTAGGGCGGCAAATAGACGCCGCCGCGCGCCGTCACGGTGACGAGCAAATGCGAGTCGGCCCGCAGCGTATCCGGTTCAGCGAACGGGCCGGCGGCGACGATCCCCAGGTACTTGCGACCGTCGCGGCTCTTGATGCGCACCAGCGATTGCGACGGCGCCTTCTGGGCGTGCTCGCGCGGCAGCAGCACCGTCACGCTGTCGTCCTCGCTGCCGGGCAGGTCGAACATGGTCGCCCCGATCGAGCCTTCTCGATCCGGGTCGGCGACCAGTTCGCCGCCGGCAAGGTTCACATCCGCCTGGACCTGCTGGAGCAGGTCGTCCGGCGGGCGGGCGATGCCCAGGTCTTCCTCGCCGTCGCTGTGAGCCGGTGCGGCCGGCGGTCGGTTTGCGGGTGTTGGCATGGCTGCCGTCGTCCTTCTCAATCATGGCGAGTTGTGCGCTCGCTGAAGTACCGATAGGGCGCCCCGGCCGCTGCGTAGGCCGTTTCGGTCAGGTGGCGCAAGGTTCCTCCGAACACCGAACGGCAAACGTGGTCCGCCAGGTCGATCAGCAACGGGAAGCCGCGTTCCTCCTGGAACATGCTGTCGGCCAGCACGATGTGGGCGGCGAAATGGGCGTGATCCCTGTGGGCGTAGAAGAGCTGGGCCGGGGCCAGCACCGACGCGCGGTACAGGCCGACGACCACCTGCGACGCTACGCGCTCGATGAAGCGCGGAATCCATTCGGGCGGCGCCAGCGGCTCGCCGTCCCAGAGCAAGTCGCCGGCGGATTCCATCGTGAACCGCCGCTGTTGGAACCAGCCTTCCAGCCGCTCCGCCAGGTTGCCGACGATGGCGTAGTGCAGCGGAGGCAGCGCCTGGCCGAGGGTCAGCAGAAAAAGCTCGCGGGGCTCGCTGGCCACGAAGACGAACTTGCCGTAGACCTCGATCAGCTCGCGCATCATTTTGGTCGCGGCCACCATCAGCTCCAGGATGTCCGCGCCGGTCAGCAATTCGTAGGTGATCGGGTTGCCGTGCCCCATCCGCCAAACCGCTTCCGAACGGTGAAGCAGAATCGCCCGCTCGGCGTAATCCATGACGGCTTTCCGCGCCAGCCCGCCAAGCTGGTCGCTCGGCGTCCCATGATTGAGTGCGGCTCGTTGCGCTCGCCGTTCAAGCACCTGAAACACGTGCTCGACAGGGTCTTCCCCTCGTTGCCGCAGGTCGCGGCGGAAGAGCCGCTGCTGCCACGTCCCCTGGTTGCCTGCGTAGGACACCAGCGAGACGCCGATCTGATAAATCGTCAGCGGCAGGGTGTCATGCACTTGCACGGTCCCGTCGCACGCTTCGACGCCGCCGTTGAACAGCAGACCCCGATGGATCAGCTGGAGGATCGTCCATGTTCGCTGCGAACACGCCGCAGCCCGGCGCGGCAGCGGGGTCCATGAGCTTCGGGAACACCTCCGTGCGGATGCGGCGCTGGTGCTCGTCCTCCTGAGCGATGGCCTCGCGCACCTCCTGCTCGATGCGTGGGTATTCCTGCGCCAGGCGCCACCCAGCGGCCAGGCGGTCACGTCGAGTACCTGACGCAGTTCTTCCCCGAAGCTCTCTCGGAAGTCGGCGGCGGTAGCTGGTTCGGACCCCGAGCGCAGCGGCGGAGGCGCCGAGGCCGATACGGCGGACGCTGGCTCATCTGGGGATCTGGTCGCTGCCATCGCACGTTCTCCTAGCTTACTTCCCGGCGAGAGAGGCAAAGTTCGACAGGTTACGCCAGAATCCGGCAACCTCGTCGCTGCGGGCGAACGCTCATGAGCGCAGACGCCGCAGCAGCGGGCTCCTCCCAGACGGGCGGCAAGAGAAGCCGGCCATAGCCCGCGGCCTGCTCTGGCGGCAGGCCAAAATCGGTTTGCAGCACCTTCACTAGCCGAACGCACCCGGCGTCGCCTTGAACAGGCCCGGTTCGCGCCAGCACATCCGCGGCCGGCGCCAGCAGCTCGTAGGCGACCTGATCGGCTTCCTCCTCGGCCAGCGCGACAGTGGCGTTTGCGACTTCGCTGCGCGGCCCGCGCCGCATCAGGTGCAGATGAAACCCGAGGGGGACGTTTTTCAGCAGTGCGTGCAGACGTTCCTTTGCGGTGGGCGGTCGTTCCCCGTCGAGCACCGCGGCGACCTGCTCGCCAAGGCATCGGCGCGCCCGCTGCCGGGGATGCCAGTAGTGCCGAAGGAAATGCGCCAGCTCATGAGCCAGCGAGAAACGCTGCTCGTCTTCTCCATCCGTGCCGTCCAGGAAGATCAGCCCGTGGCCCCGCCATGCCGCCAGACAAGCACGTAACGGACGATCTCTCTCGTCGCAAGGGCAGGGGACGCCGTTCTCGCGCAGCCACGCGCGCACGCTGTCCAATCGCAACTGCGGCAGCAGTACGAGGGACACCGGCAAAGCACGCGCCACGGCCCGGCGCAGACTGCGCGGGAAAGACTCAACCGATCCCGCTTCTGTCCAAAAGGCGCGCACCAACTCCGCGACCCACAGCGGGACGCTCATGACGGCGCTCCTTCCGGCGGCTTGCCTGCCCGTGCATCGTCCCGCGCAGCCAACAGGAAGCCCGGTTCCTGCCTCTGCCCGCTTTCGATCTGGCGCAGGTTCATGAGGCCCTGTCCTCGCCTGGTTATCTCTGCCAGAACGTCGGCGTTCACCGAAAAACGGACCGCGATCCGTTCGACATCCTGCCAGAACAGGGGGGCCTGCCCTCGCGGCATCCGGCACAAGCGCAGGTGCATCAGGGTCTCCACGGAGCAATCGAGCTTTGCGGCCAGCGCGGCGTCCTCCAGCCGCTCGCTACGGGCGTATTCGGCCAAAGCGCAGGCGAGGAAATCGGCGGCGCCGGCCAGGCGCTCGGCCAGATGCGGTAAGAACGGGTTCATGGCTTCCTCCCGGCTCGCTTCAGTACGTTCTTTAACCGATCCTTGTGACGTTTCACCTCCGTCCGTTGCTCCTTCGCAGGCAAGTGCAGCAGCCCATACAGTTCGGCGTACACCGAGGTTCTGCGTTCCTTCTGAAGGATCAGTTCCAGCGCGCGCCGATCGGTTTCGGAGAGTCCTCGGCGCATGGAATCCGGGATCGTATCTGCCATGCTCTGCCTTTCCTCAGCAAGGCAAAGGGGCAGCGACGGGTCGTCGGTGCGCCCAGATACTTCCCGGCGTCCGGCGAAAGTTCGACGTCGATCCACGGCGTGCGGCCTTTGCCGTGACGCCCTTCCTTGCGGAGCAGATTGCGCAGGCCCCGCGCCGACATGCGCAGGTACACTTCCAGCGTCTGCCGTTCCGGACAATACGACTCGGGCTTGCGGATTAACGCAAGAATCGCGTCCTCGGCGGCCTCGATGCGAATGTCCTCGGGCACGCCCGCGTCGGTTTCACCAAGCCAGACGACGAGCGGTTCCAGATAGGTCTCCGCTACATCATTAGCAGCTGTAGGGTCCTGAGCCAGCAGCCGCTGATGAAGTGCAATGGCGGCCTGCTGTGCGGGCAGCAGGGCAGGAGAACCAGCCATGTTTTTTACCCCTCCTGATTGGCGCAATAAGGTGCTGGCGCTTGATCCTCCTACAAGCCCCCGATCGGCGAGGCCAAGCCACAGCTTATCACGCGGCGCAGCCGCATCAAGCGCCTATTCCCGCTTCCCAACCCACCGGGGCGCCCCTCTCGATTGTGGAGGGGTCGTCGGCAAGCCGGCCCGTGCTGAAGCACGGGCCTACAGGCCGAAGCCCCGTAAACGGGGCTGAAATCCCGGGCAGACCGGTTGACCGGGCTTCGGCGTGTAGGCCCGCCGTTCACGGCGGGCCGGGCCTTCGCCTTCGCCGGCCCACGAGAGCACCTGGCTCGCACGATTTCACACCTGGACCGACGCCGAAGCAGGCGTTCACCTCGTCGAAGATCGCCAGAACCGGCGCATGACGATCAAGTTCGACGAGAAGCCCTCCGAGCGGGGGCCTCGGACTGAATCCGATTCGGGAGGAGGCTCAGCTGCTGGCCCGATGGCGGAGCAAACGCGGACTTTCTCCCAACTTTCTCCCGTCTGTTTCGTCTGATACGTTGAAGACCCTCTCCGTACTGGTCGTCCTGCGTCCCGCTCGCGGTTTGCAGGGGTGGGCCGATCGGCGTTCGGGCCTCAAGCACTCAAGGAGGCGTACATGCCTGCTCGTCGTTCCCGTCGCTATTACCTCTGGGCGCCTCTCGCCGTGGGCGCCGCCGCCGTCGCCGTTCTGCTGCTGGCCGGCCCGCCCGCCCCGCAGGCCCAGGCCGCCGCCGCCGCTGACGCCGCGAGGCCGTCGCCGGGTTCCAGACCACCGACAAGCTCGTCCTCACCGTCAACCTGCCGCCGGCCGCCAAAGCCGCAACCGGCCGACAAGCTCCGCGTCGAGCTGATCGGCCCCGACGGCAAGGTGCTGGACTCCGGCGAGCAGCAGGCCCAGCCCGGCGACGCGCCCACCACCCACCGCTTCGAGCTGCTCTCGCCCAAGACGCCGGCCGAGAAGGTGACGCTCCGATGCACCTTCGGCAAGGAGAAGATGGAAACCCCGCTGGACAAGGTGCTGCTGGTCAAGGCCCACGAAACCGCCCTCTCCGGCGGCCAGGAGTTCTTCGCCGGCGCCCCGCCTCCCTCCGCTGCGAAGTCCACGGCGTCAAGTCCTTCACCGAAACCGTGCCGCTGCGCCGCGCTCCGTCGCCGTCCAGCTCACCGGCAAGGACGGCAAGGCGATTTCTCTCTACGAGGGCAAGACCGGCCCCGACGGCGTCGCCGAGGCCCGCTTCGATACGCCCAATCTGCCCGCCGGCATCGTACAAGATGCAGGTCGTCACGAAATCCGACCTCGGCGAGGAGAAGCTGGAGCGCGACGTGACAGATCAAGACCGCGCCCGCGCGTCCTGCTCGTCACCGACAAGCCGCTCTACCAGCCCGGACAGCTCATGCACCTGCGGGCGCTGGCCCTGCAATCCTTCGACCTCAAGCCCGTCGCCGGCGCCGACCTGACCTTCGAGGTCGAGGACGGCAAGGGCAACAAGGTCTTCAAGAAGGCGCTGAAGACCTCGCGACTTCGGCGTCGCCTCGGCCGACTTCCAGCTGGCCGACGAGGTCAACGCCGGCGACTACCACATCCGGGCCGTCCTCGCCGACCACACCGCCGACAAGACGGTCGACCGTCAAGCCCTACGTCCTGCCCAAGTTCAAGGCCGACGTGACGGCCGACAAGACGCTTCTACCTGCCGAAAGAGACGATCAAGGCCGACCTGCAAAGCGATTATTTCTTCGGCAAGCCGGTGGCCGGGGCCAAGGTCAAGGTGACGGCCAGCACGTTCGACGTGGCCTTCAAGGACTTCCAGACCGTGGACGCGAAGACCGACGCCGCCGGGCCACGTGAAGTTCGAGATCCAGCTGCCCGACTACTTCGTCGGCCAGCCGCTGCAGAAGGGCGACGCCCTGGTCAAGCTGGAGGTCAAGATCACCGACACGGCCGACCACACCGAGACGATCACGCGGACCTATCCGGTCAGCGACCAGCCGATGCGGGTGAGCCTGCTTGCCGGAGGGCGGCCGGATCGTGCCCGGCCTGGAGAACCGCGTCTTCGCGGCGGCCGATCTATCCCGACGGCAGCCCGGCCCAATGCGACGTGAAATTGTGGATCGGCAAAGAGGCGAAGGACAAGCCGTTCGCCACGCTCAAGACCAACGAGGCCGGCCTGGCCGAGTTCACGCGTCACGCCGAAGCCGGAGCAGTTCCGCGCCGGCGCGAGCGGGCCAGCACAACGTCGAGATGCTGGGCGGCCAGCAGGTGCAGGTCTGGGGCCAGCAGAACCTCTTCGACCTGTACGCCGAGGCCAGCCGACGCCAAGGGCGGCGACGGCGAAGACGGCGGTGACGCCTGAACAGCGAGCCGCTGGGCGAGAACGTGCTGCTGCGGCTGGACAAGGCGGTCTACAAGGCCGGCGAGGCCGTGAAGGTGGACGTGCGTTCGTCGGCGGGGCTGCCGACGGTTTACCTCGACGTGGTGCGCTCCGGCCAGACGGTGCTGACCAAGTGGCTGGACGTCAAGGACGGCAAGGCCGACTACACGCTCGATCTGCCGCAGAGCCTGTTCGGCACGCTGGAGATCCACGCCTATCAGATGCTGGCCGGCGGCGAGATCATCCGCGACAGCCGGGTGGTCTACGTGCAGCCGGCCGACGACCTGAAGATCGACGTGAAGGCCGACCGCGACGTCTACCTGCCGGGCGCCGAGGGCAAGATCACGTTCCGCGTGACCGACGCCGACGGCAAGCCGACGGCGGCGGCGCTGGGCGTGCTGGTCGTCGATGAGGCGGTGTACGCCTTGCAGGAGATGCAGCCGGGGCTGGAAAAGGTCTACTTCACGCTGCAAGAGGAGCTGCTCAAGCCGCAGGCGCAGGTGCTCTACAAGCCGAGCGAGACGATCGACACGCTGGTGCGTCAGCCGGCCCTGACGCGACGGCCAGCAGCAGATCGCGGAGGCGCTGCTGACGGCGGTGAAGCCGAAGCCGCCGGCGCGCTGGGACGTCAATCCCGTCGTGGAACGCCGGCAGAAGATGCAGGGCCAGGTCGCAGCAGATCGGCTGGGCCGTCTACAACTACGCCCAGTCGAAGCCGGTCCTGGTGCAGGACAAGGACGCCAAGACGTGGTCCTTCAAGCCGGACCTGCTCAAGGAGTTGGCCGACGCGAAGCAGATCGACCCGTCGGTGCTGACCGACCCGGTCGGCGGCAAGCTGACGCTGGACACGCTGGCCAAGCTGGAGAAGGACTTCACGCCGGATCGGCTGGGGGCGGCGCTGACGCACGCCCACATCTGGCAGCTGCGCTGGTCGCGTGGTCAACTACACCAACGGCAAGAGCCAAGGAGTTCATGAAGGACGGCAAATGGATCCTTCCCGAGACGGTGCTGGCCGACGCGGCGAAGCAGCAGGGCCTGGGCGGCGAGTGGCTGAAGGACGCCTGGGGCCAGCCGCTCAAGCTGGTCAAGCTCGACAAGAAGCGAACCGACCCGCAGGGCAACACGCAGTTCGAGGAGTACGACATCGTCTCCGCCGGGCCGGACGGCAAGTTCGGCACCGAGGACGACGTGAAGCTGTCGGCCGAGCCGGTCAACCCGTGGCGGTTCGCCCAGATGTGGTGGGGAGACGTCGAGGGGCTGGACAAAGATGCGGATGTCCGTCCAAGCTGGGGGTCTCCGCAACCGCAACCTGATGCTGCGTGAACAGTTCGCCGAGGCCAAGGGAGAGATGCTCCGCGACGGCGAGGCGGCGCGGTGCCGGGCCCGACGGGTCAACTCATCATTGCCGGCCGCGGCGCGGGCGGGGTCGGCGGCGGGTTCCCAAACGAAAAGGACGACAAGGCCAAGAACGGGCCGGCCAACGGCGCCGGCCAGGGCGAGCGAGGGCGCCCCGGTGCGGACGCGCGAGTACTTCCCCGAGACGCTGCTGTGGCAGCCCGGCCTCATCACCGACGACCAGGGCCGCGCCGAGATGCCGCTGACCTTCGCCGACTCCATCACCACCTGGAGGCTCACCGCCTCGGCGTCCTCGCAGAGGCGGCGCCCTCGGCGGCGTCACGCACGCCGCTCCGCGTCTTCCAGGACTTCTTCGTGGACATCGACCTGCCCACGGCCCTGACCCAGAACGACGAGGTCGCCTTCCCCGTCGCCGTCTATAACTACCTCAAAAATCCGCAAACCGTCAACCTCGACCTCCAGCAGGAGGACTGGTTCACGCTGGTCGACGGCAAGGGTCTGACCCGGACCCTCGACCTCCAGCCCAACGAGGTGACTTCCGTCAAGTTCCGCATCCGCGCCAGCAAGATCGGCCGCTTCGCCGCTGACCGTCAAGGCCGCCGGCACCAAGATGTCCGACGCCGTGCAAGCGCACCATCGAAGTCGTCCCCGACGGCCGGCCCGTCGAGCAGGTCGTCACCGACCGCCTCACCGGCCACATCCAGCAGACCATCGCCATCCCGGACAACGCCCTGCCGGACGCCTCGAAGCTGCTGGTCAAGATCTACCCCGGCGTCTTCAGCCAGGTCATGGAAGGCGCCGACGGCATCCTGCGCATGCCCGGCGGCTGCTTCGAGCAAACGTCGTCCTCGGCCTATCCCAACGTCCTGGCCGTGGACTACATCAAGCGCACCCACACCGAGATCGCCGGCCGCGATGATGAAGGCCGAGCAGTACCTCAACGCCGGCTACCAGCGGCTGCTGACCTTCGAGCACAAGACCGGCGGCTTCGATTGGTGGGGCCAGGAGTCGAACGAGCCGCTGATCTGGGTCAGCGCCTACGGCCTGCAGGAGTTCAACGACATGGCCAAGGTCTACCCGATCGACCACGGCGTCATCGACCGGACGCAGGCGTGGCTGCTGAAGCAGCAGGCGGCCGACGGCACCTGGGACAAGATCGGCATGACGCACAGCGAAACCATCGCCAGCATGGGCGATCCCAAATTGCTCCTGACCAGCTATGTGACCTGGTCGCTGCTGGACAGCGGCGCTGAAGGCGCCGCGAGCTGGAGAAGTCGATCGCCTATATCCGCGACCACGTCAAGGACTCGGACAACGCCTACATCCTGGCCCTGGCGGCCAACGCCCTGGCGGCGTAGGACGCCAAGGACGACAGCACGCACGACGTGCTGGTGCGCGTGCTGAAGAAGCTGGACGCGCATGCAGCAGGCGCGGCCGGAGTGGAAGGCGATCGCCTTCCCGACCAGCGGGCAGTCGTTGGCCTACGCCCGCGGCGAGAGCCTGACGGTGGAAACGACGGCGCTGGCGGTGCTGGCGATGCTGAAGAGCGGCCAGTTCCCCAACGACGTGAACAAGGCGCTGGTCTACCTGGTCAAGTCGAAGGACGCGGGCGGCACGTGGGGCAGCACGTCGGCGACGATCCTGTCGCTCAAGGCGCTGATCCGGGCGGCCGGCGGCACGCCAGCAGAAGGGGACGGCGACGTTCACGATCGCGGTCAACGGCAAGGAGGCGGCGAAGGGCGAGATCACGGAGAAGAACGCCGACGTGATGCAGGTGTTCGACCTGAAGGACTTCGTGCAAGCCGGGCGCCAACGAGGTGGCCATCGACGTGAAGGGCGAGACCGGCGCGATGTACCAGATCGTGGGCCGGCACTACGAGCCGTGGCCGAAGGAAGCGCCGGCCAAGCCGCTGCTGGAAGTCTCCGTGGACTACGACCGGACGCAGCTGTCCACGTCGGACCTGCTGGAGGCGACGGCGACGCTGAAGTACAACGGCAAGGAGCCGACGGCGATGGTGATGCTGGACCTGGGCATCCCGCCGGGCTTCACGGCGGACGCCGGCGACTTCGCGGAGATGGTGGGGGCGAAGAAGGTGCAGAAGTTCAGCCTGACGGAGCGGCAGGCGATCCTGTACCTGGGCGACGTGGAGCCGGACAAGGCGTACACGTTCAAGTACACGCTGAATCCGAAGTACCCGGTCAAGGCGAAGACGCCGTCGAGCACGGCCTACGAGTACTACACGCCGGAGCATCGGGCGACCGCCGCCCCGGTGGAGCTGGTGGTCGAGGACGCGAAGAAGTGACGCCGCGAGAGCAACAACGAAACGACGGCCGGGCGTTCGCGCCCGGCCGTTCTTTTTTCGTCCCGGAAAAAGGAAAAAAGCCGACCGTCCGGTCCTTCGGACGGCCGGCCCTGTGTGGGGCTTTCCACGTCCCTGCGGTCAGACGCCCACGGCCCGGAACGTGGCCATTCGGCCCGGGCCAGCACCAAGGCTTCAGCTACCGGCGACGCCACTTGCGAGACGGCGCCCGAAGGCGCCGCCCCTCGACCCCCACCGAGTCCCTGATGGCTTATCGCGGGCCTTCCCTGGCCCGGGCGGGCGGCGCCGGATAGCTGAAGCCAGGCTTCGCTACGCTCCCCCGCCCGCGGCCCGCGGCCCGCGGCGCGGACGGGAAAGCGATAATACCTAGGCGAAAAGGATATAAGGAATGCCACGACTGCGAACGACAGGAATCCTTCCTCAAGTCCGCCGCGGGGCCGGCCTAGGGTTTGGCGTCGGCCCCTTGTGCGGCGGTTCGGCGGCCTGGGTCGTCCCGGCCGCCCGAGTGATCGGCTTCTCTCTTCTGCGCGTGACTTGTCGAACCGTTACGCACGTGCAGCATGAGGTCAAACCTCAAGGACCAATGTGGCTCGTCCACGGGTGCACCGGAGAAAAGCAACCACGACACGAGTGATAACATACCCTGATTTTCCTGGGTTGCAATCCCAAAAGCCGGGGTGGGTCTTCGCCCATTTCGGCGACCGGCGGAAGCCGTTGCCGTGTAATGGACAACGGCGTTCAACATTTTTTCACGGATCGCGCAAACGCCGCGGTCGCATCCGAAATTCCTTATCGGTGCGTCTCTCGCCCGGAGAACAACTCCTTGGGCGAAGGGCGTTTGCGCGAATCTACTTTTTTTCTCTTGCGATTGAGTCCATCGGACGCTAGCGGAAAAAATCTCGGCGGTCTTTTTCGCGCTTCGCCTTAATTATGGCCCCCGGAGAACGCAGCAAAGGACGAGGCGTGAGCGCCGACGGCGCGGTCGAAAGAGGCGCGGAGAAAAAGCCTCCGCCTGTGCCGTGTTAGACGCTTTTGAGAACCCGCAATGTACAGGGGCGCCTCAGCTCCGGTTTTTGGATCCCACTACTTCGGGTGGGCTTGCAAGCCCCGAAACTCGATCGGCTCCCAGCGGGTACTCCATAGGTTCGTCAAAAGATTCGTCCAATTCACGAACACCGCAGAGGCTTTGTCCGGCCGTTGCCGATCGGACCAATGGACTCTACCACGGGCCGGGCCGCATTTCAAGAGGCCCGCCGGTGCGGGTGGTCACGACGGCCGGCGGTCCTACAATTGGGAGAGAAGGGCGATTTTCCCGGACAGGAGAGCGCGGCCGTGGCTGACACATCCATCATTTTCGGCGTGCTGCTCGCCATTTTGGGCGTCTACGGCTACTTCGGCGCCCCAGCGGAACACCAGAGCCTGACCGCCCTGATCCCCGCCGGCTTCGGCCTGGTCCTCATCATCCTGGGAGCCCTGGCGCGGCGGGAAGCACTGCGCAAGCACGCCATGCACGCAGCGGCGGCCGTCGGGCTGCTGGGATGTCTCTTCGGCGCCGGCTGGTTCATCGCCCGGCCGTTCGTGAAGAAGGCGCCCTGGCTGGACATGGGCGGCATGTGTACCCTTACGATGGCGGTGCTGTGCGGCGCCTTCGTCGCCGTTTGCGTCAAGTCGTTCATCGACGCCCGCCGGCGGCGCAAGGCGAACGCCGCGACGCCGCCGGGGACATGAGAGATGCGTGCGCTGATTCCGGCATGTTGAAGAGGGCTTGCGGGTGCCATGCTTTCGCGGCCCCCCGACTTCATGCGCCATTTTGGACTTCATGGGCCGCGAAAGCATGAAGTCGGCGACCGACATGCTTTCGCGGCCTCACGCGCCTCGGAAAGCGGGGCAGGCCGCCGAACGGCCGCGAAAGCATGGCACCCTCCAGAGAACGTCGTGCCTCCTCACGGCCGAAGGATTCCGATCTGGTGGAGGACGTTCAGGATTGGTTCGCTGAAAAAGCCGCACATCGCCACGACGAAACCCAGCGTGCCGACCACGATGCCCGCGATCCATAGCATCCGGCTCTTGGCCAGCATCGCCACGGAGCAAAGGACCAGCGCTAATTCAATGCCCAACTCGCCCAGGTCGAAGAAGTTGCTGCCGTCGTGGGCGACCTGGCCTTTGTGCTGAAGGTCCTTCGCCTCCTTTTCCTTGTCGCTCGCCTCCTCCTTGTATTTCTCCACGTCGCTCCGCCACGTCTGCACCATCTTCGCCGTCTTCTTGCCCGCCGCGCTGTCGGGCGCGTCCCCGGACAGGGCTTCCAGCATTTCTGCGTCGGCGGAGTACATGTACTGGCGGGCCTTCTTGGCCTGGAAATAGTTCCAGGTGTCGGATTCCTCCGTCTTGAGGACCTGCACCTCGGCGTGCGAGCGGTGACTGAGCAGGGTGACGCTGGCCAGGGCGGCCGCCACGATGGCCATTGACAGGGCCACGCGCCGGTCGAACGGGTCGTGCTTGGCGTGCCGGGCGTGTTCGGCTTCTTCGAGGTGGTGCTCGGTTCCTTGGCTCATAGGCTCCTCCGAAGGGATTGGGGAGTCGGGATGAATCGTTCGGCGCCCGCTCCGTTCACGGTGATAGGCTTTGAGTCACGACGGAATCGAAGACGCGCACGCGCTTCCAGTTGTCCTTGTTCTCGGCGATGAAGCGGAGGTGGGCCGGCGTGGTCTGATAGGCGTCGTGGGCGGCCCGGTCGGTGAAGACGACATGCAGGGCCACGTCGAAATCCAGGTCGTTCACATCGCGGCGAAGGTCCGCGGCCAGCTCGCCGCAGGCGAAGAAGACGACGCCGGCGTGCGGCGCCAGGTAGGTGCGGCACGCCTGAAGGAGACAGCCGCGCGCGGCCTCGGAACGGTCGTGCAGCGAAAAGAAGACGTTGTGGGCCAGCAGTCGGCCCGCGTCGTTTGCCTGGGTCATGCGTTGCTCCCTTGAGTCCTGATCCGACTTTTGAGCCGGGTTCGATTCTCATCCCATAAGCATCGCCGCCACATCCTCCGGCTTCACCTCTTCCGACAGCGACAGTTGATCGCCTGCCTTGTACAAGTCGTAGACCTCGCCGCGAAGGCGTACGCCTCCTGAATCTCCTTGCCGCCGAGCTTCTTGCCCTGCGGCGTAACGCCTCCGCTGATCGCCAGCCGACGCGGCGCGCCCGGCGCCGCCAGGTGCGGCACGTCGCCGACGGAGAACAGCTGCGGCGCCATCAACGCCATCCGCATCCCGGCGCCATACGGGTCTTCGGTGACAAGTGTGGCTGGGGCGTCGATCGCGGCGACTGCGGAAATCCGCTCGTCGGCCGTCGCGGCCGCGCACAGAGCGACGACACCGGCCGGGCCGACGCCGACGACGGAAAGGCGTCCAGCGTGCAGCCCTGGTTGCGTCGCCGTCCAGTCGAGCAGACAGCGGATGTCGAATGTCCATTGCCCCAGCAACGGCCGGCCGACCCACACCGCCCGTTCGCTGCTGGTGTGGTCCGGCGTGCCGTGGACGAGGTCGTTCTCGATCTTCCCCTCGCCGGTGGCCCGCAGGTCGGGGGCGACGATAGTGACGCCCTTGTCGATCAGGGCCGAGGCCAGCGGGTGCTTGAGCGCCTCCGCCTTGCCGTCGAGGTGCAGCAGCACGCACGCCGGGAGCTTTCCCTTGAATTCGGGCTTCCAGCGCAGCAGGCACGACAGCGGCATCCCTGCTTCCGGCTCCAGCCGCAGCGGCGCGGTGCGTACGCCGTCTTTTTCGTCGATGTCGCCCAGCGTGCCGCCTGTCGGCGGCGGTTTGGGGAAGTCGCCGAACACCTCTCGTTGCAGATGGCCGCGCAACATCACGGCCGTCGCCTCCCACGCTTCCTTGTGGTCGCGGACCTGACCGTCGAACGCCGCCAGCAGCCGCTTCGCCTCGCGCCCCGCGTAGGTGCAGGGGAACACGAACGTCGCCGGTCGTTTGCCTTCCTCGTAGCAGGCCAAGTCTTCGACTTTTTCGATCTCGTGTTTCGGCTCCGGGATCGGCTTGCCGTCGCCCTCGCCCTTGAGCCAGCGCGTCATCCAGCCGTACATCGCCTCGCGCATCGGCTGATGGTAGCCGTGCCCCGACTCGAAGGTCGGATGCATCACCTTGTCTCCGGCACCGTAAAGTTTGAAGATCGCCTTCGCCCGTTCCAGGCTCTTGTTCGCCTCGCCGACGCTGAACTGGAAGGAATCCATCGTGGCGTTGACGACCATCAGGGCGCGCGGGGCGACCAGGCCGAGTACATCGCCCTCTTCGGTGAAGCGCAGCGCCCCTGGCAGCACCTCGCAGACGCAGCAGGCCGCTTGCAGATAGGCCTGGTAATTGCCGACGGAACAGACGGGAACGACGGCCTGAAAGCGCTCGTCCAGGGCGCCGGCGTACATCGTCTGGTTGCCGCCGCCGGACGCCCCGGTGACGCCGAGCCGTGCGCCGTCCACCTCCGGCCGCGTCAGCAAATAGTCCACGGCCCGGCGGTTGTCGTAGACCTGCATTCCGAGCAGCGTCTGGCTGGCCGGCCACAACGACGCTCCCAGGATCGCCCCGTGATAGGCGCCCGGTCCCGGCGTCGGGTGCCGTTCACCGGCCCCGAAGGCGTCGAGCGTGAGCACGAAGAAGCCGAGCTTCACCAGCCCCAGACAGCGGGCCTGCACCACCGGGTCGCGTCGCGCCCAGGCGAAATGGCCGTGGACGGCGAGGACGGCCGGCGCTTTTCCCTGCGCCCCTTCCGGGACGTAAGCGTTCGCCGTCACCCACACGTCCGGCCGCGACTGAAAGAGGATTTTTTCGATCCGGTATCCCTCGCGCTTGAGGACGCCGACCACCTTCGGCTCCAAGTCGCACGGCTTGTCCGGGAACGGCCCCATCGCGGCGAACATGGCCCCGCGCAACGCCTCCCTGCGAACCTCCCAGGCCCGTCGGTCGGCCGGCGGTTCGTCGCCGGCGCAGGCCGGCGCCCAGGGAACAGATGAATTCTTCGTAGGCATGGCCGCCCGCCGCCTTTGCGTCCGCGAGATTCATGACATCCCCTTAATCTTCTTTGCGCTTCGCCGCACCTGCTGTGGGCGCCATGCTTTCGCGGCGCTGCAACGACTCCATCTATCGCCCCAATGATGTGGGCCGCGAAAGCATGATGGCGTCTCCGACCCCATCATGCTTTCGCGGCCCCGTTAGTCCAGGGGTACTATCCTGGTCGCCGAAGGGCCGCGAAAGCATGGCACCCGACAACTCCCCCTACTCTCTCTTATCCCTCTCCCGCACCCGCGCCTCCAGCGCCGTTTTCACCGCTTCCGGCAGGAATTTGTCCAGACCCCCGCCGAACGTGGCGATCTGCCGCAGCAGCGTGCTGCTGAGGTGCGAGTACGACTCGCGGGCCATCAGGAACACCGTCTCGATCTCGCAATCCAGGTTCAGGTTCATCAGCGACATCGTGAACTCGCTCTCCATGTCGCTGGTGGTTCGCAGGCCGCGCAGCATCACCCGCGCGCCGACCTGCCGCGCGAACGCCACGGCCAAGCCGGTGAACGGCTCCACCGTGACGTTGCCGAACGAGGCGACGACCTGCCGCACCAGTTCGACGCGCTCCTCCAGCGCAAAGAACGGCGCTTTTTCCGGGTTGATGCCGACGCCGACCACGAGCCGATCGAAGATCCGGCTGCCGCGCTCGATCACGTCGAGATGGCCGCGGTGAACGGGGTCGAACATGCCGGGGTAGACGGCGATATGGTGGTTCAGCGCGGGTGGCATGGACCGGCTCCAGGAAGGCAGGAGGAATCAAGCCGTTTCTTGTTCATCCTTCCACCTTGTTATAAGGATTCCTCTTGCCCCTTTCCCGATCGGCCCTCACAATCAAGGAGCCTCCAACCCCGGAACCCGAGGGCCTGTCGCCGTGTTCCTCAGCGAACCTGCCGAAACTCCGTTCGACCTGCGCTTCTGGCTGTTCGGCGTCCATGTCCGCGTTCATCCCTTCTTCTGGCTGGCCGGCGTGATCCTCGGCTGGAGCATCGTGGAGGCGTTCGATGAAACGAAAACCGGCCTGATCTACCTGGCCGTTTGGGTGGCTTGCGTGTTCGCGTCGATCTTGCTGCATGAGTTCGGCCACGTCTGGATGGGCCGGCTGTTCGGTACTCACGGGCACATCGTGCTGCACGGCTTCGGCGGCCTCGCCATCGGCAGCAACGCCCTCGATCGCGGCTGGCAGCGCTTCCTCGTCTCGTTCGCGGGGCCGCTCATCCAGCTGGCGCTTCTCGTGGTACTGGTTCTGGTTGGCGTTTCGTTCGGCCTTCTGTCTCCAAGCCCCGAAAGATGGCTGTTTCAACCGCTCGACCCGCAGGATCCCGTCCGGACGACGCTGAGCTTCCTGATCGAAATCAACCTGTTGTGGCCGATCCTGAACCTGTTTCCGATCTGGCCGCTGGACGGGGGGCAGATGAGCCGCGAGGTGTGTCAGGCCGCTTCGCCGCGGAACGGCGCCTTTGCCTCTCTGGTGATTTCCGCGTGCGTCGCCGGACTGCTGGCCCTGCAATGCTTCGCTCCCGACCTCCTCGCGAAATACGTGCCGTTATTGCACTACTTCGGCGACCTCTATATGGCCATCTTCTTCGCCTACCTCTGCGTCGAGAGCATCATGGCCCTGTCGGCCCTGAACGCCGCCCGGCAGCGCCGGTACAGCGACGACGACTTCCCCTGGGAGCGCTGACGCGAGCGGGGCTTTTCCGGCGCCGACCGAATGTGGTAGAAATAAAAGGGTGGATAGTGGTTGGAGAAGGCGTTTAGCCGCGACCCGGAGGGGAGCGCGGGGCAAGAGCGCTCCCCTCCGGGTCGCGGCTAAACGAAGCGCTAAACCACCAACCACCACGCCGAGGACGGTCATGGGCATCAACGACCGCGATTACATCCGCAGGGGAGGTTCCAGCTTCCTGGGATCCTTCGTCGAGCGGGGCACGATCTGCAAGTGGCTGATCGGCGCCAACGTGGTCGTTTTCCTGATCGAATTGCTTACCGGCGCCCACGGCCGTAGTACCTTCACCGACGCCCTGGAGTTGAACGTCGATCGGGTCGTCTTCCACGGCGAAGTCTGGCGCCTTATCACCTACGCCTTTCTGCACGACCCCGGCGACATCTTCCACATCCTCTTCAACATGTTGCTGCTGTACTGGTTCGGCTGCGACCTGGAGGAGGTGTACGGGCCGCGCGAGTTCCTGGTCTTCTACCTCGTCTCGGCCGTGGCGGGCGGCATCATCTTCTGCGTCTCTCGCTTGGTCGGCTTCCCGGGCGAACTCTGCATCGGCGCCTCTGGGGCCGTCACCGCCGTGCTGGTGCTGGCCGCGTTTCACTTCCCGCGGCGGATCATCTATGTCATGTTCATCCTGCCGGCCCCGATCTGGCTGTTCGTCGTCGCCTCGGTGGCGTACGACGCCTACACGATGCTCGCCGTTCCGGATAGCAAGGTCGCCGTCGCGGTCCACCTCGGCGGCGCGGCGTTCGCCTTCGTCTACTACCGCTTCAACTGGCGGATCAGCCCGGCGCTGCAACGGTTGTGGCCGAACGTCCAGTATTGGCGAAAACGAGCGGCGCGGCCGCGGCTGCGCGTCTACCACGAGGAGCCGCCGGAGCCGGTGCGGGCGGCAGTGGCGCCCGGCGTGGAGGAGGACCGCATCAAGGCCGAGATGGACGCGGTGCTGGAAAAGATCTCGCGCGTCGGTCGGAACAACCTGACGGCGGACGACCTGGACGTGCTGCAACGCGCTAGCGAGATCCTGCGGCGCCGGCGCAGCTGACCGACGAAAGAGAGGAGAAGCGATGCCCCTGTACGAATATGTCTGCCACCAATGCAACCACGCCTTCGAGGCGCTGGTCTTCGGCGCCGAGGGCGGCGCGACCTGTCCGAAATGCGAGAGCGCGAAAGTCGAGAAACAACCAAGCGCCCGCCCGGCCGCAGACGGAGGCGGCGTCGCTGCCGATGGGATGCAACTCCAGCGGGCCGCCGTGCGGGCCGGCTTGTCGGCGGTTCGGCGGGAACTGAGGAACGTTCCCGCGACCTGTCGGAGCCGCGACCGTAAGGGAGCGGTCTTCTCCCCGCTCCCTCACGGTCGCGGTTCCGATATCGTATTATTCAAACGTCGCAAATCCTCACGGCCTGGCGCAGCCCCTCCTTCGGATCGCGCGTGGGCATGAACTCTTGGCCGACGTAGCCGTCGTACTCGATCTCCAGCAGCTTCCGCATCACCGGCGCGTACTGGATCTCCTGGGCGTCGTCCAGCTCGCCCCGGCCCGGATTGCCGGCCGTGTGGACGTGGCCGATGATGTCCTTGTTCTCCTCGATCCGGCGCATCAGGTCGCCGTGCATGATCTGGACATGGTAGATGTCGAAAAGCAGTTTCAGGCGCGGCGAGCCGACCTTGCGGATGATCCCGGCCATCCAGTCGAGGTCGTCGCCCTGGTAGCCGGGATGGCCCTTCATCGGGTGCGAGTGGTCGCGCGTGTTAAGGTGCTCCATGCAGATCGTCACGGCCTTCTTCTCGGCGTATGGAAGGATTTGCTTGAACCCCTTGACGCAGTTGTCGGCCCCCTCGTCGCGCGAGATCTCGCCGCTCTGGGGATCCTCCGAATCGCGCCACTTGTAGCCGCTGAAGGCGATCACGCGCGGAACGCCGGCCTCGGCGCAGGCGTCGATCATCTTCTTCGTGCTGGCGATGACTTCCTCGTGATACTTCGGGTTATTGAAGCCCTTGTGGAAGGGCATGCCCGGCATCCCGTTGGGGGCGATGGCGCAGGTCAGGCCGTACTTCTTCAGCGGCGCCCACAGTTCCGGCGCCATCAGCTCGACGGAGACGCATCCCACCTCCTTGGCGATCTGGCAGGTCGTATCCATGTCCCATTTGTCGCCGAAGCCGTTGAAGCACCAGAAGACGATCGACTGCTTGATGCGTCCTTTCATGGCGGCCTTGTCCTCCGCGGCGAGGGCGTGCGGCGAAACCCCCGCGAGGGCGGCGGCCCCGGCCGCGGCGGCCCCGCGCAGCAATCCACGGCGAGTCAGGGCGTCGTTCGGTTCGTTCATCGGTGTCTTGCTCCTGAAAGGATGGTGAGGCGCCGTTCTCAGCGTACCCGGCTTTTTGGGATTTGCAATGGCCTGCCCCTGGCGGTAGTGTCTCAGTTGTCGCATACGTCCTATCGGTCCCATAGGACTTATACGGCCAACGAAGAAACGCCCCTGAGTCTTTTCGGAGAGAAAAATGGAAAAACGTGCGCTGGGCCAGACCGACATGCAGGTCAGCGTCCTCGGCTTCGGCGGGGCCGAGATCGGCTTCGAGGGCGCTCCGGCCGAGACCGTGTCCCGGTTGCTGACCGATGCCCTCGACGCCGGCCTCAACGTCATCGACACGGCCGAGTGCTACATCGACAGCGAGGAGCTGATCGGCCAGGCCGCGTCGGGCCGACGCAAGGATTTCCACCTGTTCAGCAAATGCGGCCATCCGGGAGGGATGGGGACGGAGGACTGGACGCGCGAGGGGCTGCTCAAGAGCATCCAGCGCAGCCTGAAGCGATTGCGCACCGACCGCCTCGACCTGATCCAGCTGCACAGCTGTTCCGACGATGAGCTGCGGAAGGGCGAGGTCATCGAGGCGCTGGAAGAGGCCCGCCGGCGCGGTTACGCCCGCTACATCGGCTACAGCGGCGACGGCCAAGCAGCGCTCTTCGCCGTCGAGAGCGGCCGATTCGACGTGCTGCAAACCTCCGTCAGCATCGCCGACCAGGAGGCGATCGACCGAACGCTGCCGCTTGCCCGCGAACGCAATCTCGGCGTCATCGCCAAGCGGCCAATCGCCAACGCCGTCTGGCGGTGTCCGCACCAGCCGAACAACGCCTATCACCTACCGTACTGGCAGCGGCTCCAGAAACTCCAGTACGATTTCACGCGGGCCGGCGGGACGCAGGCGGTTTCCACCGCACTGCGTTTCACGCTGAGCGTTCCCGGCGTCGATGTGGCCATTGTCGGCACGACCAAGCCGGGCCGCTGGCGCGAGAACGCGGCGCTGTTGGAGGCCGGCCCGCTGTCGGCCGAGGAGTTCGACCGCATCCGCTCCCGCTGGCGCGAGGTTGCGGAAGATTCGTGGGTCGGCCAGACGTGACGCGGCGGCATTCTCTCATCCTTTCTCTTGATCTCGCCGTGCATCGGCTATAATGATCGTTTGTAACCCACCTCCGCCTCCTCCGGCGGACAGAAAGGGCGCCGATGGCAGTGATGCGCTTCATCATGAACGCGGGCCGAACCAGCAAACAGGGCCAGCAAATCAACGTCGGCAAGGAAAACGCCGAATACGAGGCCATCGTGAACACCGTCACGATGCACCCCGACGACCTCAAGGCGCTGGGTGTCGCCGCCGGCGCGACCCTGCGGGTCCGCACCGAGTGGGGTGAAACCACGTTCCAGTGCAAGGAAGGAAAAGTCCCCGCCGGGATGATTTTCGTCCCGTATGGGCCGCCCACCTGCCGACTGATGGGAGGCGGCACCGACGGGACGGGGATGCCGACTTCCAAAGGCTGGGAAGTAGACGTTGAGCCGGTCGTTTAATTCGTTTAGCCGCGGATCGGAGATCCGCGGATCTCCGATCCGCGGCTAAACGGGATGTGAACAGGAGAAGACATGAACACACTCCACGAACATACCGGAGGGCGGGAGCCTCCTCCCCCCGAACCGGCCGGCGAACAGCCCGCCGCCTGGAAAGAGATCGAAAACGGCCGCTACCAGCCGCGCCGCATTCGCGGCAGCTGCCTGGGACGAGAACTCGGCTGAACGTTCCTCCTGCCGTCCGGTTCGGACGGCCCGGTGCGACGATAAATGGGAGCGGTAATGGATCTTACGATTGTGAAGAACGCGACCTGCACCTTCTGCGGTTGCGTCTGCGACGACATCGAGCTGCACGCCGACGGCCAGCGCATCGTCGAAACCAAACGCGCCTGCGTCCTAGGCGAGTCGTGGTTCAAGAACCACACGGCCGAGCATCTCTACCCCGACGCGCTGATCGACGGCAAGCCGGCGACGGTCGATGAAGCGGTTGAGGTCGCGGCCGACTATCTCTACAACGCCCACATGCCGCTGGTCTACGGGATGAGCAACGTCACCTGCGAAACCCAGCGGGAGGCGGTTTCGCTGGCCGAGCTGATCGGCGGGGTGGTGGACAGCCACACGTCGCTCTGACACGGCCCCACGGAGATCGCCGCCCAGTTGGGCGGCAAGGTTACGTGTACGCTGGGCGAAGTGAAGAATCGCGCCGACCTCATCATCTACTGGGGCGGCAACCCCGCCGAGTGCCACCCGCGGCATTTCACGAAATACACCCTTACCCAGAAGGGAAAGTTCGTGCCGAGGGGCCGCAAGGACCGGACGATGATCCTGGTGGACATCCGCGAGACGCCCAGCGCCAAGGCGGCCGACCTTTTCCTCCAGGTGCGACCTTCCAAGGATTTTGAGTGCCATCACGGTCCTGCGCGCCCTCGTCAAGGGCCAGCCGGTCAACGCGGAGGCCGTGGCCGAAACCGGCTTGACGGTCGAGCAGTTGCAGGACTTCGCCGACCGGATGAAACGCTGCCGTTTCGGAGTGATGTTCTTCGGCATGGGCCTGTCGATGACGCGCGGCAAGCACATGAATTCCGCGGGGCTGTTGGCCCTGGCGGCGGAGCTGAACGCCTTCACGAAGTTCGTGGCCATGCCGATGCGCGGCCACGGCAACGTCACCGGCGCCGACGTGGTGATGCGCTGGACGACCGGGTATCCATTCGGCGTCAATCTGTGTCGGGGTTATCCACGGTTCAGCCCCGGCGAGTTCTCGACGGTCGATCTGCTCTTGCGCGGCGACAACGACGCCGCACTGATCCTGGGGGCCGACCCCGGCGCGACGATGCCTCAGCCGGCCATCGACCACCTGGCGCGGATTCCGACCATCACGCTGGACCCCAAGGTGACGCACACGAGCCGGATCTCGCGCGTCCACATCACAACGGCGGTCACCGGCATCAGCGCCGGGGGCACCGCGTACCGGATGGACGAGATCCCGCTGCCGCTGCGGCCGGCCCTGAAGTCGCCGTACCCGACGGACGAGGAGGTGGTGCGGCGCATCTACCAAGCGGTGGCGGCGAAGCCGCCGCTGGCGGTTCCGGTGCGGCTGGACATGGTGACGGCCTAAGGGCGTCGATGCTTCCGCTGGCGTAATGAGTCCGGGGCGGAAGCGGCGAGAAAAAGGTGCAATGCATTGCTCGGGGGCAGAGGGAACCCAAGTGACGGGGCGGCAATCTAATCGACTGCCGTGGTTCGCGTGGCCCTTGGCGCCGCTTGTACTTCCGGCGGCTCTATTGATCATGCTGCCTCTGGGGTTGTTGGCTTTGCTCTCAATCCCATACTTTGCACTCTACCCTGATCGGCACGCGCATCTGTACGACTTCAAGGGCACGGCTCACCAGCGAGCGCGGCTGGCACAGCGTCGGGCTGCGTACCGTAGGTTGGGGCTTTGGGGTCGGGTCGCGCGGGCCATAAAGGTCGTTCGGAGGCGAAGGCGATCATGATCGAACTTACCGACCAGCAGCGTCAATCCCTAATTAACGGCGAAGCAATCCGAATCGCCGTCCCCGAAATCGGGGAAGACGTGGTCTTGCTGAGTGCGGCTCAATACCAGAAGCTGCAGGAGTCGTTAGAAGACCAGCGGGAGCAGGAGGCGGTGCTGCGCTACTCGATGAAACAGGCAAGCGCGGTCGCGAAAGAGAACCCCTTCTGATGAATCCGGGCGAAATCTACATGGCCGACCTTGGCGAGGCGACGCCTCATCCGGTGATTGTCGTCTCGCGGGATGACCTGAATCGAGGCGATCGCGTCGTCGCCGTGCTGTGTACTTCGCAGAAGTTTGCAGTGCGCTCCACACTACCACACTGCGTACCCTTCAAGGCGGGACAGTTTGGCTTCGCCAAGGATTGCGTCGCCCAGTGCGAAAACATCTTCCTCGTTGCAAAGGACAGCCTCGACGCCAATCCGATCGGCGTCCTGAGTGATGTCGCCCTGCGCGATGTAATCAAGGCCATCGGGCACGTCATCGACTCGGACTGCGAACCCAATTGACCGGGGCCGCGACGCTCACCTGGAGAATGAAGGGTCAAATGCTTCGCATCAAGGGCGGCAAAGTCTACGACCCCGCCAACAACGTCAACGGCGAGATCAAGGACATCTGCATCTCCGACGGCCGCATCGTCGCCGACGTGGAGGGCGGCCGCACCATCGACGCCACGGGTATGGTCGTTTTCCCCGGCGGCGTGGACGTTCACACACACGTCGCCGGCGCCGCCCTCAACTTCGCCCGCGCCATGATCCCGGAGGACCATCGCCGCAACGTTCCGTTCGTTCGCACCGCTGTGCGTCGCGGCGGCATCGGCGGAGCGACGCCGACGACCTTCATCACCGGCTATCTCTACGCCGGCATGGGCTGGACGACCGTGAACGAGGCGGCCGTGCCGATCCTCTCCGCCAAGCACACGCACGAGGAGCTGCGCGACACGCCCATCGTCGATAAGACCTGCTGCGTCCTGCTGGCCAACAACGAGATCCTGCTCGACCTGATCGAGGCCGGCGAGTTGGAGCGCGCCCGGCACGTCGCC
Source organism: uncultured Planctomycetaceae bacterium (assembly GCA_963771935.1). Lineage (GTDB taxonomy): Bacteria > Planctomycetota > Planctomycetia > Gemmatales > Gemmataceae > UBA4732. Next base: position 709,318 of record CAVYVK010000005.1, read on the forward strand.
GCCTGGCAGATCTGGGCGGCCAAGGCTTACGGCGTCAAGGCGGTCAACCCCGGCGGCGTCGAGGCGTGGAAGTGGGGCAAGGACGCCAAGACCCTCCACGAGCCGATTGAAGGCTACCACAAGACGACGCCGGCCAAGATCATCGCCGCCCTGGCCGGCATCGTGGACGGTCTCGGCCTGCCGCATCCGCTCCACCTCCACTGCAACAACCTCGGCGCCCCCGGCAACTACACGACGACGCTGGAAACCATGAAGGCCCTGGAAGGCAACCGGGCGCACCTAGCCCACCTCCAGTACCACGCCTACGGCGGCGACGACTGGGACACGATGCGTTCCCGCTCGGCCGAGGTCGCCGAGGCGTTCAACGCCAACCCGAACCTTACGACCGACGCCGGCGCGGTGCTGTTCGGCAACACCGTGACGGTGACGGCCGACGGCCCGTGGCAGCACCTGCTATACAAGTTGACCGGCCGCAAGTGGGGCAACCTCGACGTAGAGAACGAGACCGGCTGCGGCATCGTGCCCTATGTTTACCGCGAGAAGAACCTGGTCAACGCCGTGCAGTGGGCCGTCGGCCTGGAACTGCTGCTGCTCATCAAGGACCCTGGCGCGTCTACCTTACGACCGACCACCCCAACGGCGCCGCCTTCTGGCGCTACCCGGAAATCATCCAGCTCTTGATGAACGCGGACTTCCGCCGCGAGCAGCTGAAGAAGCTGGCGCCGCGCGCCTGAAGCGCATTCTTCTCCCCGAACTGAATCGAGAATATACCCTGTCCGAGATAGCGATCATCACTTCGGCCGGGCCGGCGCGGCGCTGGGGCTGGCGCGGAAAGGCCACCTCGGCGTCGGCGCGGATGCGGACGTGGCCGTCTACAACGACGACAAGGACGCGACGCGCATGTTCGCCTACCCGCGCTACGTCCTCAAGGGCGGCGAGGTCGTCGTCGAGGAGGGCGAGATCCGCCAGACGGTCGAGGGCCACGGTTTCGTGGTCCAGCCGACCTACGACGAGAAGATCGAGGACTACATCCGTCCGCTGTTTCAGCAATACTACACGATGTCGTTTGACAACTACCCGGTGGAGATCGAACGGCTCCAACGGCCGGAAGTGCGGCCGTGTCCCGAGTCGCCGAAATCCGTCACGGAACCAGCGCCGACCGAATGAACACGATCATCCTCACCCTCAAGGAACAACCCGCCGTCCCGCTGGAGGCCGAGGTCCTCTCGCCGGACGTGGTCGCGCCCCTGGACCACGACGCCTTGCGCGCTGCCGGTGTTCCTAGGGAAGCGGCAGCGCCGCCTGGACGACTTCTTCACGGTCGAGGGGGCGGGAGGCGACGAGTTAGAGATTCGCGGCGACGTGGGACGGGTCAAGTGGATCGGCCGCGCCATGACGCGCGGCCGGATCACAATCGTCGGCGATGTTGGAATGCACCTGGGCGCGTACATGAAGGGCGGGGAGATCGAAGTAGCCGGGAGCGCCTCGGACTGGATCGGCGCGGAAATGACTGGGGGGCTGATTCGGATTCGCGGCGACGCCGGCGGCCAAGTGGGGGCGGCTTACCGGGGTAGTCTGTCGGGGATGACCGGCGGCATGATTCTCGTCGAAGGGTCGGCGGGAATCGAGGTCGGGATGCGGATGCGGCGCGGCCTGATCGCGGTGAGAGGTCCGGTGCGCGACTTCGCCGGCTTGCAGATGAAGGGGGGCACCCTCGTCCTGATGGGCGGCGCCGAAATCCGCACGGGGGCGTGGATGGTCCGCGGCACGATCGTCTCGCTGGCGCCGATCAAGCTGCTGCCGACTTTCTCGTATGCCTGCACCTATCTGCCCCCGTTCCTGCGCGTCTATGCACGGCAGCTTCAGACGACGGGGTTTTCCATCCCCTATGAAGATCGGGAAGGGGCCTATCAACGCTACACGGGAGACAGCGCCATTCCTGGCAAGGGCGAGATCCTGGTGTGGCGGCCGAATTGACCCCTCAGGAAGAATCCAATACCACAACCAATCGGACGCGCCCGAAGCCTTCGCGATCACGATTTCCGCTTCTTGATCGCGTTGAGGGCGCCGGTCGCGGCGTTCTTAACCAGGGCGTTCGTGTCCATCGACGCCGTCGTGAGCGCGGGGATGCTGGCTTTCGTCCCCCCGTTCAGGTTGAGGTAGGCGCAGATCGCCACCCGGTCCTGGACCGTCGCCGACGGGTCGTTCAGGTCGTCGTCTAGGGCCTCTTCCACGAGCATCGGCCCCATCTGGTTCAGGGCACGGAGGGCCGCCTGCTTGTGAAAGTTGTCCTTGCTCGCCGCCACTGACAGAAGTGGGTAGACCGCCCGCTTGTCCTTCAGCTTGACCAGGGCGTCCGCGCAGGCCTCCCAGGTGGTGCTCCCCGGCTTCTGCATCTCACGCTGCATGGTCGCGAGGAGCTTCGGGCCGGTGTCCTTGTCGCCCCAGACTCCGAGCGCCTTGGCCGCCGCGTCGGGAACCTTGTCGAAGAAGTCGTCCTTGTCGTCCAGGAGACCCTCCAGGGCGCGGGCCACCTGCTGCTGCTTGGCCGGGTCCACCGGGTGCGTCGCAAAATAATCGCAGGCGCCCTTACGCTGCTTGCCGTCCTTGCCGGTGAGGTCGGCCAGTTCCGCGTCGAAGACGACATCGCTGCCCATGCCGTAACCCGTGAGGAGCAGGTTGGCGTGTTCGGAAACCCAGACGTCGCTGTCGTTTTTGTAGCCGGCGACGGCCTTCTCCGCCACCTTGCCCATAGCGCGGAGGGCGTTGAACGCCTTCTCACGGTGGAAAATGCTCTTCAGTTGCTTGGCGATCGCCTCGGCGCCGTTCTCGTCCTTCAACTGGACGAGGGCGTCGAGGCAGGACTGAAAGTCGCTGTTGCCATTCATGTCCTGCTCCAGCTCCGCGATCAGGGCCGGTTCGTCGTCCTTGGTGGCCCACGTCGCCAGGGCGGCGGCGGCCGCCGCGCGGGTTTCGGGCTTGCCGTCGCCGAGCGGTCCAATCAGCGCCTTGGCGACCTCGGCCTGGCGGGCGTTATCCACCGGCTGCTTCGAGATGTAGTCGCACGCCCACTGACGGTAGCCGGAGTCGAGGTTCTTCAAATCGGCGACCGCCTGGTCGAACATCACCTCCGGCTTCGTGCCGAACACCCGGAGCAGATCCTGGGCGTCGTTACGGGCTTCGTTGTTGGGAGAGTCCATGTATTTGAGGACATCCTTTTCCGCCTTGGGCCCCCCGAGTTGGGCCAGCAGCTTCTTGGCGCTTTCATGACTGAAGGGGGAAGTCAGCCGGTGGGCGAACGCCGCCGCTGCGCCGTCGGCCTGGAGTCGAATAAGGGCGGAGGCCGTGCGCCGCCTGCCTTGTCTCCGAGCCAGAGGCCATCGTCGATCTCCACCGCCGTGAGCAGGGTCTGCACGTCTTCCGGCCCCGCCCACTGGGACAGCGCCTTGATGGCGGAGTCATGGGTATTGGCGTTGAGCGCCAGCTTCTCCAGCATCGTGGCGACATCCTTCTGCTTGGCACCAATCACGGTCGCCTGGGCCAGCCAGTCCGACGCCCGGTTCTGCTTGTCCGCTGTCTGGGCCGTACGGATCCATAGCATCGCGTCGTCCACGTCTAGCGGAACATCGCCTTCTGGAAGGGTGGGATCGGTGGCAGCGGTCTGCGTGTCCGAAGGTGCTGGGCTGAACCAATGATTCGCGATGCCGAGATAAGCGAGGACGCCGCCGCCCACAAGGAGCAGCAGTAGCACGCCGACCGCTAACAGGATCAGCACCGTGAAGGCGGCCGCGATCGACCTCCGATTCGACCCCTTCCGCGTAACAGGGCGGCCGCCTCGTGCGGCCGCCTTCACCGCCGCGGCGCGTCGCTCATCGGGAGCCGTCAGCGTAGGCTGGTTGAAGATCGAAGCCGCAGCGGGGGCCGGCTCGTTGGGCTTCCGCACTTCCGCTTGGCCAGCCGTCGCCGCGGGGACCGGGGCGCCAGTCTTGATCGGCTCGGCAGGCACCGCCCCTGGCTCGATGAACGGCGCCAGCGCCTGCGCCGCCTCGATCGGCTTCTTGTAGCGGTTCGCCGGATCCTTGGTCATCATCTTCGCCACGACCGCAGACAACTCCGCCGGCACCTCCGGACGCAGCCGGCCCAGCGGCGTCGGCTCCGTCGATACGTGCGCTTGCAGGATCGCGAAAACGCTCTTCCCGGTGAACGGTGGGGCGCCGGTCAGCAGGAAGTACAGCGTGCATCCCAGGCTGTAGATGTCCGCCCGAATGTCGGCGCTGGCCGCGTCCTGGGCTTGTTCCGGCGCCATGTAGGCCGGCGTCCCCATCATGGCCCCCACCCCGGTCAGGTCCGTGACCGCTTCCCCTTCCCGCTTCGCCTTGGCCAGTCCGAAGTCGATGGACCTTGACGATGTGCTTCTTCCCCTGCCGGGACAGGATCAGGTTCTGCGGCTTGACGTCGCGGTGGACCATCTGGTGCTCGTGGGCGTGTTGCAGGCCCAGCGCCGCCTGCGAGACGTAATGGCAGGCATACTGGATCGGCAATGGCCCCTGACGCTGCACCACCTTGTCCAGGTCCTCTCCATCGACGTACTCTATCGCAAAGAGGAGCAATTCGCTGGCCTGCACGGCGCTGTACGCCTGCACCACGTTGTTATGGCGGAGCATGGCCGCCGAGCGGATCTCGCGCAAGAGCGCTCCGCCACCCCCGGCCTGTCCAGCAGCGCCTTGTTCACGACCTTCAGCACTTCGCGCCGGTCCATCAGGACGTTCCTGGCCAGGTAGTCGTTCATGGGCCCAGATCGCCGCGCAGCTGCGTGAGTTGTAGAATCGCTCTATGAGCAAAAGGTCCAAGAGCACCTGTCCGAGCTGTCGGCAATTGCAGCGGGAATTGGCGAGCCTGCGTGCTGCCTTCCAGGACTGTCGGCGCAGGTGCAGGAGTTGCAAACCACCGTCCAACGGTTGCAGGAGCAACTGGCCGCGGCTCGTAAAGACTCGTCCACTTCGTCCAAGCCTCCCTCCTCCGACATCGTCAAGCCGCCGCGTCCGCCGCTGGCCGACGACGGCAGCCGGCGTAGGCCAGGCGGCCAGGTCGGCCATGCCAAGCACGAACGCGCTCCGTTCCCCCCGGAACAAGTCCAGGCCGGCTTCGATTACCGCGTGGACGTCTGCCCGGATTGCGGCCAAGCCCTGGAGCCGACGGGCTTTGATCCTCGCGTCGTGCAACAGGTCGAACTCCGGGTGATCCCGTTGTGGGTCGAGGAACACCGCCAGCAGGAGAGCTACTGCCCCGGCTGCGACAAGATCCACTACGGCGTGCTGCCGCCGGTCGTCGTCCACGGCGGCTTGCTGGGACCGCACCTGACCGCCCTGGTCGCCTACCTCAAGGGCGTGTGCCACGCCTCGTTCTCGACCGTGCGGAATTCCTCCGCGACGTGGTCGGCCTGACGATCAGCCGGGGGATGTTGGCCAAGGTGGTGGCCAAGGTCAGCGCGGCGTTGGAGCGGCCCTATCAGGAGTTGTTGGAGCGGCTGCCCGACGAGGATCGACTCAACGTCGATGAGACCGGACACAAGGACCGGGGCGACTTGCTGTGGACCTGGTGCTTCCGAGCCGAGTTGTACACGCTTTTCAAGATTGCTCCACACCGCAGCGCCGACGTATTGCTGGAGGTGCTGGGAGCGGAGTTCGACGGGGTGTTGGGCTGCGACTGTTTCTCGGCCTACCGGCGTTACATGCGGGAGTGCAACGTGCTGGTGCAGTTCTGTCTGGCCCATCTGATACGCGACGTGAAGTACTTGACGACCTTGCCCGACCGGCGCGACCAAGCGTATGGGGAGCGATTGCGCGAGGCGTTGCGAGACTTGTTCGGGGTGATCCACCAGCGTGAGCGACTGCCGGCCGGGGAGTTCAAGCGGCGGTTGCAGGCGGCGCGGGCGGAAGTGCTACGGCAGGGGACTCAAGACGTGCCGCCGACGGCGGCCGCGGCGCGGTTGGCGAAACGGCTGAGGCGTTATGGGGAGAGTTATTTCCAGTTCGTGACCACTCCGGGGATCGAACCGACGAACAACGTGGCGGAGCAAGCGATCCGCTTCGTGGTGATCGACCGCCATGTCACGCAAGGCACGCGGAGTGCGACGGGGCAACGGTGGTGTGAGCGGATCTGGACGGTGCTGGCGACTTGCGCAGACGGGCCGTTCGGTGTGGGCGTTTCTGCAAGCGGCGATCGAGGCCGCCTGGCACGGCGAGGCGGCGCCGTCGCTGCTGGGGTGAGTACGGAGCAAGCAGGGAGGAAGCGAAGTGGACGGCAGGGATGCAAGGTCGCCAACGACCGGGAAGTCCTGAGAGCCGACAGTGGAGAGAATCGGCGAGCACACGATCTCATCTTGGCCATAACCAAGCAGTAGGCAGGGCAGACGCTGCCCAAGGCTCAGGCCGGCAACGCCGGAAGAATCAACCTGACCGCGTTCCTGCCTGCGCAATGCCAACCGTTATTCTGGCACTGTGAATCGCTACCTGGCCAGGTAGACGACGCCCATGCCGCCGCGGCCCAGCTCGCCCAGCACCTCGTAGCCGGGAACCTGCAACGCCGCTCCGGCGGCGCTGTCAGCCGGCGACGGCCCGACATGTGACAGCGTTTCAGCCAAACCCGGCGCCGGCCCCGCGTGGGCCAGCGTGGCGGGCGCCAGGACGCTTTCCAGCCAGGCCGCATCCAGCTCCGGGAAACGGCGCAGGTACTCTTCCGATGTGACCGTTTGCCCGCGGGCACGGCGGTAGGAGACGTCCACGCGGATGAGTTCCTTCAGCAAGGCCGCGCGCTCGGCGCCGGTCGCCGGACTCAGGTGTCCCTCGATGCGCGGCGCCAGACCGGCCTTCCAGGCCGCCTCGAAGCGCTGGCAGGCTGTATTCAACCGCATCTCCAGGGTGGGGGGGAGCGACTCGTTCCGCTTGGATGGAACGTCCCTCATGGATTTCTCCCGGTTGCGGCAAGAAACGAATGATCGATCGCTGCATTGTAAGGTCCGGCACGGCGATGGGCAAAGGAATTCGCTGCCCACCCTCTTTACTCGGGTTAGGGGTCACTGAGTGGATCGGCCGCGCCATGACGCGCGACCGGGTCACGATCCACGGCGACGCCGGGAAGCACCTGGGAGGGTACATGAAAGGCGGGGAGATCGAGGCAGCCGGGAGCGCTGCGGACTGGATCGGGGCGGAGATGACTGGACGGCTGATTTGAATTCGCGGCGACGCCGAAATCCGCACGGGGTCGTGGATGGTCCGCGGTACGATCGTCTCGCTGGCGCCGATCAAACTACTGCCGACCTTCTCCTACGCCTGCACCTACCTGCCGCCGTTCCTGCGGGTCTATGCACGGCAGCTTCAGGCGACAGGGTTTTCCATCCCCTATGAAGATCGGGAAGGAGCCTATCAACGCTACACGGGAGACAGCGCCATCCCCGGCAAGGGCGAGATCCTGGTGTGGCGGCCTAACCAACCCGAAGCGCGAGCGAGGGGTTGAACTGCGTCCCTCGCTCGCGCTTCAAGATGTTGGAGCGCATTCAGCCGCGGTCAGGAGCGCTTTTTCACAATCGCCAGAACCCCCGCGGCTACATTCTTCAACGCCGGATCCATCGCCGCGGTCTGGAGGACCGGGATGCTCTTGGCGGTCCCGATGGCCGGATCGGCCAGGTAGCGGCAGGCCTGGATGCGGTAGGCCGCGGGCGCCGTCGCATCCGCCACGATGTTGTCCAGGGACGTTTCCACGAGCGGTCCCAGTTGGTTCAACGCTCGGATCACCTCGGCCTTGTGGATCGGGTTGTTGACGCTGACCAGGAGCAGCGGGACCAACCGTTCGTCTTTGAGCATGACCAGCGAATCCAAACACGACTGCCAGCAGCTACTGCGCTGCTTCTGCATGGCCGCGATCAGCTTCGGCACGCTGTCCTTGTCTCCCCAGACTCCCAGCGCCTTGGCCGCCGCGTCGGGAACGTTGTCGATGAAGTCGTCCTTGTCGTCCAGGAGGTTCTCCAGGGCGCGGGCCACCTGCGCCTGCTTGGCCGGGTCCACCGGGTGCGTCGCAAAATAATCGCAGGCCGCCTTGCGCTGCTTGCCGTCCTTGCCGGTGAGGTCGGCCAGTTCCGCGTCGAAGACGACGTCGCCGCCCGAACCGTACCCCTTGATGAGCAGGTTGGCGTGTTCGGAAACCCAGGGGTCGCTGTCGTTGACGTAGCTGGCGACGGCCTTCTCCGCCACCTTGCCCATATCGCGGAGGGCTTTATACACCTTCTCACGGTGGAAAATGCTCTTCAGGTGCTTGGCGATCGCCTCGGCGCCGTTCTCGTCCTTCAGCCGGACGAGGGCGTCGAGGCAGTTCTGAAAGTCGCCGTTGTCAAACGTGTTCTGGTCCAGCTCCGCGATCAGGGCCGGTTCGTCGTCCTTGGTGGCCCACGTCGCCAGGGCCGCCGCCGCCGCAGCCCGCGTTTCGGGCTTGCTGTCGCCGAGTGGCCCAATCAGCGCCTTGGCGACCTCGGCCTGGCGGGCGTCGTCCTCCGGCTGCTTCGAGATGTAATCGCACGCCCACTGACGATAACCGGAGTCGAGGGTCTTCAAATCGGCGACCGCCTGGTCGAACATCACCTCGGGCTTCGTGCCGAACACTCGGAGCAAGTCGTGAGCGTCGTTACGGGCTTCGTTGTTGGGGCAGTCCATGTATTTGAGAACGTCCTTTTCCGCCTTGGGCCCCCCGAGTTCGGCCAGCAGCTTCTTGGCGCTTTCATGACTGAAGGGGGAAGTCAGCCGGTGGGCGAACGCCGCCGCTGCGCCGTCGGCCTGGAGGCGAATAAGGGCGGAGGCCGCCTCGCCGCCCGCCCGGTCCCCGAGCCAGAGGCCGTCGTCAATCTCCACCGCCGTGAGCAGGGTCGGCACGTCTTCCGGCCCCGCCCACTGGGACAGCGCCTTGATGGCGGAGTCGTGCGTGTTGTGGTTGAGCGCCAGCTTCTCCAGCATCGCGGCGACGTCCTTCTGCTTGGCGCCGATCACGGTCGCCTGGGCCAGCCATTCCGCCGCCTTGTTCTGCTTGTCCGCCGTCTGGGCGGTTCGGATCCACAGCATCGCGTCGCCCACGTCCTTCGGTGCGTCGCCCTCCGAGGCGCCGGAATCGTCAGCGACGAACTGAGTGTCCGCACTGAACCAATGATTCATGACGCCGAGGTACAAGAGGACGCCGCCGCCCATCAGGAACAGCAGCAGCACGCCGCCGCCGATCAGCAGAATGAGCGGCAGGACCGAGCCGGACTTCTCGCGGCGCCTGCCGCGCTCCCGGCGGTCGATGCGGTCGTCCGCCTCTTCTTCCTCATCATCGCGGTCCAGCTCGCGGTCGCGGCGGACGGCGGACGGCCTGGTCTTTGGCGGCGTTCGGGGAGGGGACACGGGCGAAGTCCGCAGGCCGTCGCGGGGAACCTTGGCGCTCTTCGTGGTCGCCGGCGCCTTGTCCCCGCCGACGACGAAGGTCTCGGAGCATTTGCGGCAGCGGACCTTTTTGCCGCGCTGCGCTTCGGCCAAGTTGTACGACGCGTCGCAGTTCGGGCAGCGGGTCGAGATGGACATCTGGCAATACCCCCGTGGAATCGGCAGCGGCGCCTCTCGCAATGGAATGGGTACTACACGACGATCGGCCGAGCGAATCGACCCTTCCGTGGATAGACGGCGATCCCAGCGCGACCGACCGCGCCGGGTCGGGAAAACGGAATGAAATAGCTACTTCCTATGATGGAAGCAAAACTGCCGTCGGCTGTCAACAGGTTCACGAGCGGTTTCTGGACGCCGGCCTCGGCCGCCATTTTCCTGGATTCGCGCTGCCCGGACGGATACGCTGGAGCTTATCGCCCCGCCCCGGAGGACGCCTCATGACGGCTCGTCGCCGTTGGCTCGTCGCGGCTTGCCTCCTCGTCGCGTCGCCGTCGCTGGCGATCCCCGCCGAGCCGCCGACCGGTCCCGCCAAGGCGCCGCGAACCGACCGCTTCGGTGACGCGCTGCCCGACGGCGCCGTGGCGCGGATGGGGACCGTGCGCTTCCGTCAGGGCAGCGGCGTGGAGTTTGTCGGCTTCTTGCCGGACGGGAAGACCATTCTGTCCTTCGGCAAAGATGATACGGTTCGGTGGTGGGACGCGGCGGCGGGCCGGGAGCTCCGCCGCTGGAAAGCCCCCGCGACCCTGGGCTGCGCCGCCCCGTCGCCGGATCGGCGGGTGCTGGCGGCCAAGGTGGGGGACGACGTCGTGCTGTGGGACGCGGCGTCGGGAAAGGAGCTGTGGCGGTTGGACAAGCCGGACGGGCATCTGAGCGGGATTGCCTTTTCGCCGGATCGCAAGCTGGTGGCGACGTGCGGGGACCACATCCGGTTGTGGGACGCGATCACCGGCGAGCGGGTGCGGGAGCTGGAAGCGCCGGAAGGATTTCTCGCCGCCGCGGCCTTCCTGCCGGACGCCCGGACCCTCGTATCGACCGCACGGGACGCGACGCTGTGGCGGGACATCGAAACCGGCAAGCGTCCTTCATGAAGACACGGCCCGCGAGGGCGGCCTTCTCGTGGCCGTTTCCCCCGACGGCAAGCGGGCGGCCGTTGCGGAGTCGAACCACGCGCTGCGGCTTCTAGATGCGGAGAAAAAAACGGAACTATGTAGGTTATCACCCGTCGGCTCGGAGCGGGAGGCGGCCTGTCTCGCCTTCTCGCCGGACGGCAAGCTGTTGGCCGCGGGCTGTGTGGACGGCGTGATCCGCCTATACGACGCGGCCGATGGCGCCGAGGTCCGGCGCTGCGGGGCGCATCAGGACGCGGTATCCGCCATCGCCTTCTCCCCCAACGGCGCCATTCTGGTATCTGGCGGGGCCGACTGCGCCGTCCGTCAGTGGGACGTGGCCTCCGGGAAGGAGATCCGCCCCTTTGCCGGGTCGGCAGGTCAGATTCGGGCGCTGGCCGTGTCGCCCGACGGCAAGACGGTGGCCTCCGCGGGCGTCGATCGCCGCATTCATCTCTGGAACGCGGCCACCGCCGAGGAACGGCGCTCCCTGGAAGTTCCCGGCGGTGAAACGATCGCCTTGCTGGGCTTTTCGCCAGACGGGCGGACGCTTACCGCCGTCGGTCATGGCGGCGACGGCACGGTCCTCGTCTGGGACGTGGCCGACGGGAAACAGCGGAGCGCGTTTTCCCTTGCCGAGAAGCGCTTTCCCTACGGGTTCGCCCTCTCGCCGGACGCAGCGCTGGTGGCGGCGTTCGGCGGGCCGGACGAAGACCGATTCGCCGTTTTCGACGCGGCCAAGGGGGAAATGTTATCCAAGCGCCAGGAAGATGGCCTCCGGCGCCTGTTGCAGCCCGGCGCCTTCCTCGACGGCAAGACGCTGGCGGTGTTCCGCCACCCCGACGGCCTGTCCTCGAAAACCGGCTCCCTGCTCCTCTGGGACGCCGCCGCCGGAGCGGGGGACGTTCAGGATTCTGAAGGCCGACCTTTGGTTGGTCTTCTGGGCCGTCGCCGCGCCCGACGGGAAGGTCATCGCCGCGGCCGGCCCGGGAGGGAGCGTCCGCCTCTGGAACGTTTCCACCGGAGAGGTGATACGAATGTTCGACGCCGGTTCGGACTTCGTCCTGGCGGCCGCCATATCCGCCGACGGCCGGACGTTCGCCACGTCCGACCTCGACGGCTCGGTGTCGCTCTGGGAGACGGCCTCCGGGCAGCGGCGGAGGCTGTTGAAGGGCGAGCAAGGCTTCATCGATGCACTGGCTTTCTCGCCCGACGGCCGGCGGCTGTACACCGGCGGCCACGACGGCACGGTCCTGGCCTGGGATTTGACCGGCCGCGACGGGACGCCGGGCGCCGACCTCGACGACAAGGCGCTCGGCCGGCTCTGGGACGACCTGGGCGGCGATGCGGCTCGGGCGTACCAGGCCGTGTGGACCTTGGCGGGGTCGCCGCGGAGATCGGTCCCGTTTCTGAAGGCGCGGCTTCGTCAACCGCCTCTCACTCCGGAGCGGATCGCCGGCTGGATCGCCGACCTGGACGCCGACGACTTTGACACGCGCGAGCGCGCCTCGGCCGAGCTGCGGTCGGTGGACGAGGCGGCGGAGCCTGCCCTGCGCGTGGCCCGGATGGGGCAGCCGTCGCCGGAAGCGCGGCGACGGCTCGACGAGCTGCTGGAGTGGGTGCGGAAGGTGCGCACGAGCCTCCACCCTGCCGACGTGCGGGTCGTCCGGGCGATCGAGGCGCTGGAGGACGCCGCGACGCCGGAGGCGCGGGAGGCGTTGGCCGCGGTCGCCGAGGGGTGGGAAACCCGCCTCACGCGGGAGGCGAAAGAGTCGCTGGAGCGGCTGCGGCGCCGTGTGTCCCCCTGACGCCGGCCGCTGGCACGGCGTCGGGAGACGCATACACTGCCCCTGTCTCCGGGCGCTTACGCAACCCGGCTCGCCAAAGACTCCGGGCGCTTCCATGACCCGGCTCGCCAAAGACTCCGGCGCTTACGCAACCCGGCTCGCCGAGGAATCCTATGATGCGATGGCTCCCGTTCCCCCTGGCCCTCGCGCTGCTGGCGTCCCTGCCCGCGGCGGCCCGTCCCGACGACGACCTCGGCCTGCGCGTCCCACCAGGCTTCCGCGTCACGCTCTACTCCGACCAGGATCTCGCCAACGACATCTACGCCATGACGCTGGACGCGGACGGCCACGTCGTCGTCACGAGTCAGGGCTGGATCAAGCGGCTTCTGGACACAAAGGGAGCGGGCAAGGCGGACAAGGCGGAAGTCATCGCTCCGACGACGACCGGCGGCATGGGGATGTGTTTCGACGGCGGCGACCTGTATTTCTGCGGCGACGGCTGGTTCTCGCGCTACCGGGCCGGCAAGGAGAAGGGGACGCTGGATCCCAAGCCGGACAAGTTCGTCCCACTAGCCTTCTCCGAGCACGGCGGCCATGCCATGCGCAAGGGGCCGGACGGCTGGTGGTACGTCATCGGCGGCAACGACAGCGGCATCGACCAGAGGCACGTCACGCGGCCCGATTCGCCGATCAAGAAGCCGCAGGCCGGAGCGATCCTGCGACTGCCGCCCGACTGCAAGAGCTGCGAGGTGATCGCCCACGGCTTCCGCAACCCCTACGACTTCGATTTCAACGCCGACGGCGAGATCCTCACCTACGACAGCGACGTGGAGGCCGATTACTTCCTGCCGTGGTACTCGCCGACGCGGCTCTACCACGTCGCCTACGCCGGCCATCACGGCTGGCGGCTCAACGGCTACAAGCGCAGCTGGGCCAGGCCCGATTACTATCTCGATACGGTCGATATCCTCTATCCGATCGGCCGCGGTTCGCCGACCGGCGTGGTCTGCTATCGGCACGACCAGTTTCCCGAGCACTACCGCGGCGGCATATTCACCTGCGACTGGACGTTCGGCAAAGTGTACTATTGCCCGCTGACGCCGGACGGGGCGACCTACAAGACGAAGCCGGAAGTCTTCGTGGAGGCGGTCGGCGCCAGCGGCTTCGACCCGACGGACATCGTTGTGGCGCCGGACGGTTCGCTGTTCATCAGTATGGGCGGCCGTAAGACGCGCGGGGCCGTCTACCGCATCGAATACATCGGCGACGGCAAGACGCCGGTGCAACGGCGTCCGGAACCGAAAACGGACCTCGATAAGGTGTTGCAGGCGCGTCAGCCGTTGGACGCCTGGTCGCGGGCGCGGTGGGAACCGCTGGCCCAGAAGCTCGGGGCGCGGCCGTTCCTGGACGCGGCGGCCGACGAGAAGAGGGACGAAGCGGATCGCGTGCGGGCGGTGGAGGTGCTGACCGAGTTGTTCGACGGCGTGCCGGCGCCGATGGCCGCGGCTTCGCCCCGATGGTCGTCCGCGGCGGTGCGGGCACGGGTCGCTTGGTCGCTAGGCCGGAAGTTCCGTCCGGAGGACCAGCCGGCCCTGGCCGCTCTGGCGGGCGACGAAATCGCGCGGGTCCGTCTCAAGGCACTGGAAGCGCTGGCGGACCATGAAGAGGAACTGAAAAAGCCCGTCATCGGATCGCTGACGGTGAACATGATGTTCCCGGACAAGCGGGTGCGGCAGGCCGCGGCGCGGTGGGCGGCTTTGCTCCCGGAGGAGGAATGGACCCGCGACGTGGCGAACCGGATTCCCGATAGCCTGGAGGATGAGCTGACGCGGGCGCTGGCCGCTCACTGGCGCCGCCCGGCCGATGAGATTTCCGACGACGAGGTGCGTTCCGCGGCGGCGATAGTGGTAGCGTGCCGGAACGTTAAACCGGCGGCTCGCCTGAAGGCGCTGCGGCTGCTGATGCTGGCGCTGGGTGACTGGCGGCTCAAGGACCCGCCGGCCGAGGTCTACACCGGCTACTCGCTTCAAGGATCGCTGAAGGGGCATGAAAGGGATCTGGACAGCGCCACGAGCGTCATCCGCGGCTGGTTCCCCTCCGGCGACGAACGCCTGGACACGGAGACGACGCGTTATCTGGCGATGGTGGAGTACACGGCCTCCTCGCTGCCGCCGCAGGTGGCCGCGATGTGGACTGCGAATAGTTCCGCGACCTCCGACATGCACTATTTGATCGTCTACTCGCGGTTGGCGGGCGAGGCGGACTTCAAAGCAGCCAATCAGGTAGCGGACGCGTTGTTCGGCCTCGACCGCAAGCTGGAGGGCCAGGCCCAGCGCAACAAGCAGAATTGGAACGCCCGGCTGGTAGAGGTGTTCGCGGAGTTGCTCAAGAAAGACAAGCGATTGCAAGAGGTCGTTTTCAAGCATAAGGACTTCGTCCGCCCGGCGCATGTCGCGTTGACCACTTGCTTTGACCCCGAACACCGTAAGGAGGCCGCCCGCCTATTCCTCAAAGCGGTGAAGAAGGACGACGATTTCGCCTGGTCCGGGCCGCTGATTGAGCTGCTGAGCCTGCTGCCGCCAGCGGAAGTGCGGCCGGTGTTCCGCCAGCAGTGGTCCAACTACGGTTTGCGCGATGCGCTGCTTGCTTCAGTTGAAGGACAAACCGGAGGAAGTGGACCGCGAAAAGTTCCTGACGGGGCTGGAGTCCGGTCAGCAGCAGGTAGTGCTGGCCTGTCTGAACGCGCTGGCGGAACTGCCGCGCGACGAGGAGCCGCGCCAGCTCGTGCCGCTGGTACGGCTGCTGCGGCAGCTGACGCTGGAGCCGAAAGAGAAGGAGGTGCGTTCGCAGGTGTGCGCCCTGCTGGCGCGGCAGACCGGACAGCCGTTCATCTTCAAGGAGGAAACCGACGACCCGGCCGCGCTGAAGCGCATTTACGATCCGGTGTTCGCCTGGTTCGAGAAGGAGCATCCGAAGCTGGCCGCGGCGGCGCAGGGAGACGGTGAGGAGGACCCGGCCGTGTGGACGAAGCTGCTGCAAACCGTGCCGTGGGAAAAGGGCGACGCCGGCCGCGGCGAGGCGCTGTTCCGCGCCCGCGGCTGCTCGACCTGCCATACCGGTTCGACGCGGCTCGGCCCCGATCTGACCGGCGTAACGACCCGCTTCTCGCGCGCCGACCTCTTCGACGCCATCATCTACCCCAGCCGCGACGTGGCGCCGCCGTACCGCGTCACGCGCATCGAGACGCACGCCGGCCAGACGTTTTTCGGCATCGCCGCCTTCGAGTCGGCCGACGGCGTTATCCTGCAAACCGGCGCCGCGACCACGATACGCATCGCCACGCCGGACATCGCGTCGCGCAGCCCGAGCAACCGCTCGCTGATGCCCAACGGTCTGCTCAAGGATCTCAAGCCCGACGACCTGGCCGACCTCTATCGCTATCTGCAAACGCTCAAACCGCCGCGCTGATCGTTTCTCCGGCGCTGACGCGACCCGGCTCGCCTCATGAGATTCGACATGATCCCCGAAGACTTCCTCGATAAGCTGCGCTGCCCGCTGAGTCCGTCCGAGGTCCGCCTGGAGCAGACTGCGGACGCTCTGGTCTGCCAGCGCTGCCGCCTCACCTTCCCCGTCAAGGACGGCTTGCCGTCGCTGCGGGTCGAGGAGGCCGCGCTGCCGGCCGGATGCGCCCGCGTCGAGGACCTGCCCTGCCAGCGCGACCGGAAGGAGGCCCACCCATGACGCCGCACCGTCTCTACGTTGGGACCATTGGCGAGGGGCTGTTCCGCAGCCTCGACGCCGGCCGTACCTTCCGCCGCGCCTGCGACGGCACGTTCGTCGAATGCGACGTCCGCGCCCTCGTCGTTCACCCCGAACGGCCGTCCGTCCTCTTCATGGGCACGGAACTGGGTCTTTTCCGGAGCGTCGATGGGGCCGACAACTGGCGTCAAGTCGAAGGGCCACTCGCCGATCAGCAGGTGTGGTCGGTCCACATCCCGCGGCGGCGGCCCGACGTGATTCTGGTGGGCGCGCGGCCGTCGGCGTTCTTCCGCTCCGGCGACGGCGGCCAGACCTGGGCCGTGGCGGCGGCGACCGTCGAAACCGTCTGCCCGCGCATCCTGCACACGCGCGTCACCACGATCGTCACCGACCCGGATAATCCCGATCTGGCATGGGCTGGCGTCGAGATCGACGGCGTCCACGCCAGCCGCGACGGCGGCCGCACCTGGGCGCCGGTCGGGACCGGGTTAAGCTCGCGCGACATCCACGCCCTTGTGGTCGCGCCGAAACCGGGGGGCGGGCGGCGACTGCTGGCCGCGACCAACAACGACCTCAACGTCAGCGACGACGACGGCGCGACGTGGCGGCCGGTCCAAATCGGCGGCGTGCTGCCGTGGCCGTATTGCCGGGCGCTGGCCCAGCCGGTCGGCCGGCCGGAGGTCGTCCTGCTCGGCGCCGGCGACGGGCCGCCGGGCGGAGTCGGAACCGTGGCGCGCTCGGTGGATTCCGGCGGCGCCTGGGCCGAGGCGGCCCTGCCGCGCCGGGCCAACAGCACCGTATGGGCGTTCGCCGTCCATGCCGCCGACCCGGCCCTGATCTACGCGGCCAGCGTCAGCGGGGAACTCTACCGCTCGACCGATGGCGGCGCCGTTTGGGAAAAGCTGGAACGGGAATTCGGAGAAATCCGCGCCTTGGCATGGGCGCCGGAGCAGAAGTGAGGACGCCGGAAGCGCGAAGGGCCGGCCGTGTCTTCTGGACGCGGCCGGCCCTTCCGCTCGAATGCGGATCGCTCATCGATCCGGTCCCGGCACGGGCGGAGGCGGCGGGAGGTTCAGAGACGGCGGCGACGCTGCTCCGGACGAAGGCGTCAGATCGGCGGGCGGCGCCGGAGGGACCGGCGCCGGCGGCAGCGGGATCTGCGTGGAGTTGTCCACGGCCGGCTGCACCGGACCAGGAGGCGAGGGCGGCGCTTCGGGCAGGATTGCCGGAATGCCCTGGCCGGTGAGCGAAGGCGTCGGCGCCAACACGTGGCCCGACGTGCCTTGGATCGTATGCATCTCGTTGCTGGGTGGCGCGAAGTGCGATTCTCCGGCCGGCGGCGGGGCGATGTCGTAATCCGGCGGCGACGGCGGGGCGGGCGGGACCGTCGCGCCGGTCGTCTGGATGTTGGTCGTCGGGCGGCCGGTATTCATGCCGGCGCCCACTGGCGCTCCGGGCGTCGTCGGTGCGGAGGCGGGCGCTCCGCCCTGCCACGCCCCATTCTTGCCGGCCGTCGTCGGGCCGTTGTTCCAGCCCGAGGCCGGCGCGGCCGGGTTCGTCGTGTTCCCGGAGTTCATCGAGAACGCCGGCTGTGGATTGTAGACAGGCCCATTCGTTTTCGAGAGCGTCGGGCCGTCCGAGCGCGTGGCGGCGTCGCGGCACCCCGTCAGGGCGAGGCCGATGCACAACGCGCTCGCCATCCCTAGCACTGGCTTCCTGCCCATTCGGTTTCCCCTTCCCCGTTATTGAGAGTACAGGCGCCGCGACAACCCCCGCACGGTGCGCCTCTGCGCGACAGTTCTCCTTCACCGCCGCCAAAAGTGGGCGGACCTTAGCGGCGGTCCCTTCCGCAGTCAAGGGCAATGTCTTCGTTGGGTGGGCCTCTCGACAGGGGAGTCCGTCCGCCCCGCCGTCAACGGCGGGGCTACACGCCGAAGCCCGGTCAACCGGGCTGCCAGAGATTTCAGCCCCGTTGACGGGGCTTCGGCCTGTAGGCCCGTGCTTCAGCACGGGCCGGCTTGCCGACGACGCCTCCAAAATCGAGAGGCCCACCCAACTTCGTTGGGTGGGCCTCTCGATAGGGGAGTCCGTCCGCCCCGCCGTCAACGGCGGGGCTACACGCCGAAGCCCGGTCAACCGGGCTGCCAGAGATTTCAGCCCCGTTGACGGGGCTTCGGCCTGTAGGCCCGTGCTTCAGCACGGGCCGGCTTGCTTCGCGATTGGAAGGATTCGGAATTTGCTGAAGCGCGACGTGTGGTTCCGAGTCTTTGGCCGCGTACCCGGTGATAAGCCCCACCCTGGGATCTCCCCTTGACCGGAAGGTCGCACTGGCCCAACGTCTGCCAATCGTCCTTGTCGGTCGCGCGGAACCTGCCCACGGCCTTGCCGCCGGATACCTCCAACCGAAGCCAAACCGTCTTGCCGTCGTAGGCTTTTTCGGCGAAGCCGACCTTCGGCTTCGCGTCCGTTTCCGAGACGAGCTGGACTGTCGTTCCGCCGAGCTTTTCCTTGTTCAGCATCACGTAGTTGTCGTCGTCGTAGTACCACACCAGCCCGGCATGTTCAAAGCCGTTGGTCGGCTCATTCTCAACCAGCACCTCAACGGCGAGACCGGCCCCCTTCGCGTCCGGCGGCGTCCGCAGAAGGAGATTGTGGTTGTTGTTCTGCTTCTCCCACAGACTGCCGGTGGAAGTGCGGACGACGAGCGATCCCGGGTCGATTTTCCAATCCTTGGGTTCCTCGCGCACCCAAGCCCAGCCGTCACTGAGGCGGCCGTCGAAGGGTTCGTGGAACAGGGCCTTTTCCTCGTCCGGGGCCGCGGCCGCGCCGAGGGCGAGCGACGAAACGGCGAGGATCGCGGAAAAGGTTACGATCTTCATCGCACATCTCCTCTTGGAACGGGCGAGTGAGAATGGACGGCCCCGCCTTCGCCGTGCTCGTTCAGCGCGGATCATCCTCCCTGCGCTTAACGCCGCCGAGCTGCTTGCCGAACGCCAGGATCGTTTTGGCATCGACGAACTGATCCGACGCGCCGCCGAGCATGGTTCGCATGGCGTCCAAGTCGATGGTCGGCGCTCTCGCCGCTGGCCGTGCGGCCATAACGGAGCAGGCGCCGGGGCAGGTCGTCGATGTTCCAGCGACGATACACCTCATAGCCCTGGAGCATGAGAAGACGGTGGTTCGTCGCCACGAGCCGGGTGAAATAGCCGTTGGCGACGCCGAGAACGATGATGGAGCCGAAGAAGAGGCTGAAGGCGGTCAAGGCGGCCGCCAGCAGGCTCCCGGCCCAGGTTTCGTTCGTCAGCTGCCCTGTCCCCACGCAGAGCGCGCCGAGGCCCAGCGCGGCGAGAAACAACAGGGGATGTGTGACGTATTTTTCCCACGACGGGTTGAACCGCGGCCCGGCCACGAACGTGACCTGCTCGCCATCCCTCAGCAGCCGCCGCGCCAGCCATGACGGCAAGGGCGCGCTTCGCCGGAACCTCACGCTCCGGCGGTCGTCATCCCGGTAATCGCGATGCCGGATGTCTCTGGAATCAGAGGGCGGCTGCGCGTCGAAGGGATCGGTTAGGAAGTCGTCGGACATGGCGCCGCTCCTTGGAGATGAGACGCATCGCGTTCCGGCCGCGGGACGATCGCCGTCACCGGGACACCCCTGCCAACGAGACGGCCTCGGACGGCGCACTGCGCCCTTGTCGTTGTCATCGGCGTCGATGGCGACCACGCGGTAGGTCAACTCTTTGCCGGGCGGCGCCGTGAAGTCGATCCACTCGCGCGGATTTTCCGGGTCTCCCTGCGGACGGGGAGGGCGGTACGCGATCACCTGCCACTTGCCGCCGGCGATGCGCCGCTCCACCCGGAAGCCGATCGCGCCCTCGGAGGCGCCTTCCCAATCGACCTTCACGGCGTCCGCCTGGTAATCAGCAACCGTCACGTTCGTCGGCGCGACCAGCGCCCCCGCGGCCGTCAGCGGCGCGGGCACGCCCAGCTTGGCGATGGCGTTCGCGTCCGGCACGACGCGGTCGCACTTGTTGGCGACGAAGGCGCAGTCGGTCAATTTCACGCCTTTGCGGTCGGTCAAGTCGCCGACCCAGCCGGGCGTCTGATTCCAGGCGATGAGCAACCCCTGACAGTCCGCGTCGAGGCCGCCCATGCCGCCGGATGAGCCGACGCCGCGCGTGTGGGTGTTGTGGGTGATCGCCCAGGAGAAAATCGGCGTGCCCTCCCGCTGGCGGCCGACGATTCCCTCGCCGTCCTTGCCAGGCGACGAGCCGGTGTTGTTGAAGGTGTTGCCGTCGATCCACAGGTTGCGGCCCGCCAGGTCGAACGCGCGCGAGCGGTTGTCCGAATCGGGGCCGGACGCCTTCCAGCCGTCCAGCGTCAGCACCCATTGGCCGCTCAGGCCGTAGACGTTGTCATTCTGACGCAGGGAGGCCCGTTCGTTGTGGTTGTGGACGATCGTCGCCCAGGAACCGGAGATGTTGTAGCCGGTATGACCGTGATTGTAGATGTAGTTGTCGCGCACCACGACGCCTTCCTCGAAGTAGCCGGGACAGGCGCCGTCGTCCCGCACCCCGGCCAGCAGTTCCTTGTTGACGTCGATGCCGATCGTCTTGCCGTAATCGAACACGACCGTGCTTTTCTCCTTCGCGGTCGTCGCCTGGGAATACCGGAAGTTTTTGTGACTGGGCGGCAGGTAGTTGTTGGCGACCAGGACGCGCGAGCCGTAAACGGCGATGCGGGCGACGTAGCGCGAGGTGTGAAAGCCGTTGGGTCCGTAACCGGGGTCGGAGAAGTCGTCGAGCAGGGCGGAATCTTCGAGGACGCATCCGAAGACGAGGCGGCCTTTTCCCGCACCCAGGTATTTCTTGCCGCCGCCGGCCAGGGCGTCGATGGGGTGCGAGCCGGACGGGTCGCGCTCGGCCCAGCCCGGCTTGAGGTGATTGCTCAGCAGGGCGCCGGCCGAACCCCACGTCTTGCCCCAGTTCACCTCGGGGCCGAAGTCAATGGTCGCTCCGACGATGTGGACCCAGGCGACGCCGATGTCGCCGATGCTTTTGACGTGCTTGTAGTCGTCGGGTTGCAGGCTGATGACGTTCCAGTCGCGCGGAACCTTGCCGCCGCCGCGCTCGCGGAAGCCGAAGATGAACTTCGTGGGCAGTTCCAGTTTGCCGTCGGCGGCGACGGGATGGCCGGTGGGCGCCTCGCCGCGGATGACCACGCCATGAACGAGCATCAGTCCCCGTCCGGGCGGCATGGTGGAGAAGTCGTAGGTCCCGGCGGGGTAATAGAGAACGCCGCCGCCTTCCGAAAGCTCGTCGCGCGCCTTCTCGAACTTCTCGAAGAGGGTCTTGCCCTTGGGGTAGGTCGCCATGTTGATGACGTGGGACCAGTGTATTTCGTCGGTCCAGGCGGGGTAGCCTTCCGGCCCGGAGTAGAAGGTCGCCACCGGGTTGTCGGTCGGATCGGCGGCCCGCGCGCCGGGGACGATCAGCAGGGCGAGCAGGGTCAGGGAGATGGGAACGGCGTTGCGGACTAGCATGGGAATCTCCTCGATCGCCTGAGTATAACCCGGCGCCGAGGAGAAGCAACGAATTTCGGTGCGAGAAAGTCCGTGGGTCCGTGGGTCAGTCCGTGGCGAGCGGGGGCGTCAGCCCCCTGATGCTTCCTGCTGTCAGCGACAGCGCGAAGCATCAGGGGGCTGACGCCCCCCGCTCGCCAGGTTGTCGGCGGAGCCGATCCGCATCAATGCGCCATCTCCCCCGCGCTGGCCGGAGGCGTCCGGGCGCCGTAGAAGCTGTACAACACCGGCATCAAATAGCGATTCAGCAGCAGCGTCATCAACATGCCGCCGACCACCACGATGGCCAGCGGACGCTGCGTCTGCGAGCCGATCTTCGTCGAGAGGGCGGCCGGCAACAGCCCGAGGATGGCCGCCAACGCCGTCATCATCATCGGACGCACGCGCTTGCCCGCCCCCTCCAGGATCGACTCGCGCAGCGGCACGCCCTTGGCCCGCAAGGCGTTGAAGTAGGAGATCGACAGCAGACCGTCCATGATGGCCACGCCAAAAATCGAGACGAAGCCCACCGCTGCGGCAAGGCTGAAGTTGTTGCCCGTGAGCACCAAGCCCCACACGCCGCCCATACCCAGAGCCAGCACGTTCGCCAGCACCACGAACGTGTCGAGAAAATTATGGAAGGCCAGGTAGACCAGGAGGAGGACCAAGACGAAAGAGATCGGAACGATCCATGCCAGTCGGCCGAACGCCTGCTCCATCTCTTCGAATTCTCCGCTCCACTCCGCCCGGTACGGCGCCGGGACCAGTTCGCCCGTCTTGGCCTGGCACTCGGCCACGGCGCCGCCCAGGTCGCGCTTGGCGCGGTTGACGTCGAACTTGATCGCGATCAGCCGATGGCCCTGCTCGCGGGAGATCGTCGAGGCGCCATTGCGCAGGAAGCGCGTGCCCTTGGGGTCCGGCTCGCCCTTGTCGTTCAGCGGCATCACCAGATCGCCCAGGCGCAGCCGCGGCACGTTCGTCGGGTTGGTCAACGGGGCGTTGTCCGACCGGCCGTAGGGCGTGGGCAGCGCCGCCGAGGAGCCGGAGGCGCTGACGCCGCCCCCCGGCCCGGTCGATGGCGTCTGCGCGGTGCTGGGCGCGTTTCCCGGCGTCACCGTGTTGTTGATCGCGTCGATTGGGATGTCGAGGATGGCCTGCTCGTTGCCGCGCAGCTTCTCCGGCCAGCGCACGGCGATGTCGAAGGTCTTCTCCCCCTCGATCATGCTGGAAAAGGCCTTGCCGCCGACCGCCGCCTGAATCGCGGCCTCGACGTCTCCGACCTGCACGCCCCAGCGCTCGCATTTGGCGCGGTCCACCGCGAATTCCAGGTTCGGCTGGCCCGTGATGTGAAATATGCCCACGTCTTCCACGCCGTTGACCGTCTGCATCCGGGCCGCCACTTTCTCGGCGATCTCCTCCAGCTTGTCGATGTCCGGCCCGACGATCTTCACCGAGTTGTCGCCCTTGACGCCGGACAGCGCTTCCATCACGTTATCGCGGATGTACTGGGAGAAACCCCAATCGACGCCGGGCAGATAACGGGCGAGGTCGGCCTGCATCTCCTCCGTCAGTTCCGCCTTGGTGCGCCGCCGCTGCTTCTGGCCGAGCCAGGAGCGCCAGCCGCTCGCCTCGCGCACGGCCGGCCAGTCGTCCTCGGGGTGAAGCGGTACGTCGAATTCGACGTTGTAGAATCCGGAGGGGTCGGTGCCGTCGTCGGGCCGGCCGACCTGCGACTGAATCAATTGCACCTCGGGGTACTTAATCGCCGGCCGTTTCGCCGTCTCGCGCTGCTCCTCTTGGGTCAGCGGCCGGCCGTAGACCATGATCTGCCGCGCCTTGTGAGCTGCCTCCGCCCCTTCGTCGAGCGACACGTTGGCGGGAAGCGTGGCCCGGATGTAAAGGTTGCCTTCCTCCAGTTCCGGCATGAAATCGAAACCGAGGCGGGCCATGGCAAGACACACCGTTGCAGCGGCAAGGAGGGTGAACACACCCAGCGTCGCCCAGCGGTGCTTGAGGCACAACTCGACCTGACGAAGGTAGCTCGATTTCAGCCAGCGGACGACGAAATTGTCTGGGGCGGGCTTGAGGTTGCGGAAGCAGATCAAGCACAGGGCCGGCGACAAGGTCAAGGCCAGCACCAGGGCGCCGATCAGCGCGAAGGCGTAGGTCTGCGCCATCGGGCCAAAGATTTGCCCCTCCGGCCCCGTCATGGCGAATAGAGGGATGAAGGCGCACAACATGATGAGGCGAGAGAAAAACAGAGGTTTTTCCACTTCATGGCAGGCGCGCAGGATGCGCTCTCGCAGCGACAGGTTCAGTTGGTCGCCGGAGCTGATGTGCCGGTAAATGTTCTCGACCATGATTACGGAGGAATCGGCGATGATGCCGAAATCCACGGCCCCGATCGACAGCAAGTTGGCCGACTGGCCGCGCAGGAACAGGATCGCGAACGCCACCATGAGCGCCAGGGGGATGTTGACGGCGACGATCAGAGCACTGCGGACGTTGCTGAGGAACATCAAAAGAACCAGCGTCACCAGCACCATGCCGACGCCTAGGTTCTCGCGCACCGTCTCCGTCGTGTGATTGATGAGGCCGGTCAGGTCGAACGTCGTCTCGATCTTTACGCCGGGCAGGAGCTGTCCCGGCGTGTTGTTCAGCTCAGCGATCTTGGCCTTCACCTTTGTGAGTGACGGCAACGTGGATTCGCCCTTGCGCATCAGAACGATGCCCTGGACCTTGTCCTCCTCGTCGCGCATGATCGGCTGGCGACGGCCATCGACGAGCATTCGCCCCCGATCATCAACGGCGGGCCGCATGACGCCGACCTTGCCGAAGCGCGGCAGGTAGCCGACCGACACGCCTCGCGCGCCGGAAGCGTCGTCGTTCTTCACCAGGTCCTTGACGCGCACCGGGACGTTGTTGACGGCGGCGACGACGACCTCGCCCAGCTCGTGGACGCGCTGCTGCTCCTCGGCGCGGAGCGTGCGGGCCGCCTCGACCGGGTCGCTCATGCCGAGCACGTCCTGCACGGGGTCGCGGCCGCCGCCGATGGCCCCGATGACGCGGACGTTCTGAACCGTTTTGCCCTCGTTGATATAGCCGGCCCCGGCGTTGGCGTTGCTGTTGGCGACGGCGTTCTCGAATTGCGACAGCGTGATGCCGTACTGCTGGAGCTTGTACGGGTCAGGGGCGATGAGGTACTGCTTGGTTTCGCCGCCGAAGCTGTCCACGTCGATGATGCCGGGCAGCAGCTTGAACGCCTTTTCCAGGGTCCAGTCTTCCAGGGATTTCTGATCCGTCAAGGAGTAAACTTCCTGGTCGCCGCGACGCGGGCTGTTCACGGTGTAGCGGATCAACTCGCCGGTGGGGGTGGCTGGGGAGATTTGCGGCTGGACGCCGGCCGGCAGCCCCTGGACGGACTGGAAACGGTTGAGGACCTCCTGGCGAGCGGCGGCGTAGTCGATGCTGTAGTCGAACTGGTTGCGCATGTGGCTGAGGCCGGCCAGCGACTTGGTGCGCGTGATCTGGAGGTGCGGCATGCCGGCCAGGGCGATCTCCAGCGGGATGGTCACCTGGCGCTCGACCTCCTCGGCGGAGGCGCCGGGATACTGGGCGATGACTTCGATGATGGCCGGGGCGGGGTCGGGGTAGGCCTCGACGTTGATGTTGAGGAAGGCGTAGGCGCCGCCGAGTCCGAGCGCGGCCCCCAGAAGCAGCACGATGAGCGGACTGCTCAAGGCCCAGGAGATCAGATAGCGGACCATGGTGGAGTTCCCCCGCGCGCCCGTTACTTTTCCGCCTTTTGACGATCCTGCAAATCTTCCAACGTCGCATTCATGACCACGACTCCGGCTGTCGCCACGCGGTCGCCGACATGGAGATAGTCGTATGGCTCCTTGTCGTCGCCCCGCGGCTCGGAGAGGACGTAGACCTTATCCTGGAGGCGCCGGGCCACCTTGACGCGTTTCCTCGTGAATTGCGGCGTACTGGGATCGGACTGGACGAAGACGATGCTTTCGTTCGCGGCGCCGCTCTCGTCGATGGCGCTGGCCGGAATCTCGACCATGTTGGGCGGCGTCGTCACCGGGATGGAGACGGTGAGAAACTGGCCGGCCTTGAGGGCGTCGTTGGTGTTGTCCACCTTGCCCATCACCAGGGCGGTGTGCTGGTTGGGGTCGATGATCGGCCCGACCTCGTAGGCGCCGGGGCTGTTGACGACGCGGTCGCGGCTGTTGGGGTCGGCGGGATCGGCCGTGACCTTGACCACCCACGGGATCGGCCGCGGCAGGGACCGCAGCAACGGCAGGTCCTGCTCGTAAGCGTTGGCCCAGACCACCAGATGAGTCATATCGGCGATCTTGAAAAGATCTTTACTGGGATCCACGATCTCGCCGGTCTTCGGGATGTTCATCTCCACGATGGTGCCGGGCATCCGGGCGCGCACCTCCAGACTGGCCCAGCGCTGCCAGTCGGTGGTGGGCGGCGGCGTTTTGTCGCCGGCCTTGATCGCCTTGACGCGGCCTTCGTAAATCGTTTTCGCCTGCGCCTCGACGTCGGCGATCTCCTTTTCGCTGACGCGCCAGATCCGCAAGGCGTTCCGCGCCCGCTCCACGCCGCTGAGGTCGGCGGCCACGGCGCTGCGTTGCAGGCGGACGTTGGCCTCCGAGGTCGCCAGGTCGCGGTATAGCTCTTGCAGGCTGGTCAACGACTCCTGGTCGGTCCACAGCTTGGCGAGGCCCTCCACGAGATCGTTCTTCTTTTCGCCCAGGTCTTTGCTCCAGAGAACGGCGAGCAGCTGGTCCTGGTGGACGCTGTCGCCGAAGCGGAGCGGTCGCTTTTCCTCACCCGGCGAGGTCGGCTGGTCCGACTCGTGAGGCCTACTTTGACCACTTCGCCGGAGAAGAGCGGATAGACGTGAGTGAGATATTCGGGGTCGAAATTGAGCGCGCCGGCAAGCGTCAGCGTCTCCATCGTCGCCGGCCGATTCACCGCCGTCGTCTGGACGCCGAGGCCCGCGGCCACGTCGGGCGCCAGGCGCAGACTGTCGGGGTCGCCCTCCACCAGCGCGGCGGCCGGCGCCTCCGACGCGGCGGCGGTGGGAGCGGTCGATTTGCCGAACCAGTCGAGGACACCCGGCAGTCCCAGCGCCGGCAGGACGACGAGGAGGGCGAAGAAAACCACGCCGGCCAGGATGACGCCGCCCATCAGGAAGCCGCGCACCCGGCCGCGCCGACTCGACGCGACCGCCATCGACGGAGGCGCCGCCGCTTCCGGCATGGACCGGGAGACCGGTGCGACAGTCGGGGCGAGCGCGGCGTCGGCAGTGACGGGACCGGCGAGGGCGGCCTCGATGGCCTGGCGCAGCTCCTCCAGGTTGAGCGGCTTGGTCAGGATGCGGGTGAAGGCGCCGCTCAGCTCCGGCTGGTCGCGCAGCCGCAGCGGATAGGCCGTGACGAGGATGAAGGGGCAGGCCGCCCCCCGGGCGCGCAGCTTCCGAGCCAACTCGATGCCGTCGCCGTCCGGCAACGACAGGTCGAGCAGGCCGAGGGCCGGCGGGTGCAGCCGGGCCGCCTCCAGGGCCTGGGCGATGCTGCCGGCCTCGATCACCTCGTAGCCTTCCCGCGTCAACACGCGCCGCAGCACCTGGCTCAGCACTTCGTCGTCATCGACGAGCAGAATCGTCGCCGTACTCATGGGAGAAGTCTCGGGACGGTGAAGGGTGTCCGCCGCTGCCGAATGCAAAGCCGGCGCCGGGCGATGCTCACGCGGCCCGTCGGATGCAAGAGATGAATGAATCAAGGGATAAAAACGCGATCAAACGGGGAGGCATTTCACGGAAGCGCTGCGGAGGTGGTCGCGGCGCGACCACGCTGGCCGCGGCGCGACCACCTCTCACTTCAACGAGTCGTCGTCGGCGACGTTGCGGTCGATGCGCAGTCCTAACTCCCGCAGTTTCGTTCGCAGGCTGCCGCGCGTGATGCCGAGGATTTTGGCCGCTTGCAATTGATTGCCCTGGGTGCGCCCAGCACGCGCGGCAGCAGCATTCGTTCCAGCCGCTGCACTGCCTCCGCGTACAGGTCTTGGGCGCCCTCCTCCAGCCGGACGTCGATGAACCGCTCCAGGTCCGAGCCGGCCGCCGCAGCCTGGTTCACCGCGGGCGGCGGCGGCAGAAATTCGGGCAGCAGCACCGCGCCGCTCGCATGCAACAACGCCGTCAAAAGGACGCTTTGAAGCTCTCGTACATTGCCCGGCCAGGATTGCCGGCGCAACAACTCCATTGTTTCCGGCGCGACCGTCGTCGCCGCTTTGCCCAACTCTCGGCTGTAGCGGCGGACGTAATGATTGACAAGAAGCGGCAGGTCCTCGCCGCGCTCGCGCAGCGGCGGCAGCGCGATGGTGAACACGCTCAGGCGGTAATACAGATCCTGGCGAAAGCGGCCCTCGGCGACGGCCGCCTCCAGGTTGAGGTTGGTCGCCGCCAGGACGCGGGCGTCGGTGCGGATCGTCTCATTGCCGCCGAGGCGCTCGAAGCGCTGCTCCTGAAGCACGCGCAGCATCTTGCTCTGAGTGAGGGGCGACATGTCGCCGATCTCGTCGAGGAAGAGCGTGCCGCCGTGGCACTGCTCGAACTTGCCGATGCGGCGGCGGTCGGCCCCGGTGAAGGCGCCCTTCTCGTGGCCGAACAGCTCGCTCTCCAACAGCGTCTCCGGAATGGCCGCGCAGTTGACGGCCAAAAACGGGCCGGCGGCGCGGCGGCTGTGCTGGTAGAGGGCGCGGGCGATCAGCTCCTTGCCCGTGCCGCTGGCGCCGGTGATGAGGACGGTGACGTCCTTGTCGGCGACGCGGCCGACGGCCTTGACGACTTCCTGCATGGCCGGGCAGCGAGCGATGATGAGGTCGGCCCGCTCGTCCACCGGCCCCTCGCCGGCGACGACGGTGGGGACGTGCATGGCCCGGCTGACGGCCAGCGCTCGGCCGACGACCTCGCGAACCTGGCGCAGCTCCAGCGGTTTGAGGAGATAGTCGAAGGCGCCGAGCTTCATGGCCTCGATGGCGTCGTCGGCGTCGCCGCGGCCGCTGATGAAAATGACCGGGCTGCGCGCGTCCACGTCCCGGAACTGCCGGAGCAATTCCAGCCCATTGAGGTCCGGGAGGTGGACGTCGAGGACCGCCACGTCCGGCCGCCGCTCGCGCACAGCGCCAGCCCGTCGGCGGCGGTCTCGGCGGTCAGCACTTCCAGGGAGTCGTCGCGGAACGCCCGGCGGAAGGCGTGCAGGATGGAAGACTCATCGTCAACGATCAGCAACGTGGGCATACGCGCTCCCAAAAATGAACCGCCAAGACGCCAAGAACGCCAA
Organism: uncultured Planctomycetaceae bacterium; assembly: GCA_963771935.1. GTDB lineage: Bacteria > Planctomycetota > Planctomycetia > Gemmatales > Gemmataceae > UBA4732. Next base: position 738,355 of record CAVYVK010000005.1, read on the forward strand.
GAAGACAAAATGCAGGGTTAAGGGCGTAACGGTTTCGGATCGTGCTTTCTGTCTTCTTGGCGTTCTTGGCGTCTTGGCGGTTCATGATTGCGCTCATGCCGGCAGTGTGAACGTGAACACGGCCCCGCCTTCCGGGGCGTTCGCGCCGTGGATGACGCCGCCGTGCGCTTCCACCAGACGCCGGCAAATCGAAAGGCCGAGGCCCAGACCCGTTTCCTTCGTACTCACGAACGGCTCGAACAGTCGTTTCTGGACTTCGGCGGCGATGCCCGGCCCGTCGTCGCGCACCCGCACCTCCACGTGCGACTGACCGGCCGGCGCGCCCACTTCAACGCGCACGGCCCCCCCTGCGGCAGCGCGTCGAGGGCGTTGAGCAACAGATTGACGAGGACTTGCTGGATTTGATTTGGGTCAATCTCAAGCTCCACCGGCCCCGGCGGCAGGTCGAGAATGCACTTCACCTTCTGCCGGCGGAAACGACCTTCCACCAGGGAAACGGCGCGCCGCACCACGCCCAGCAGGTCGGCCCGCCGCCGCTCCGCATGGGGTGGCCGGGCGAAGTCGAGGAACGTCTGGATGCAAGCCTCCATGCGCCGCACCTCGTGTTCGATGATGGCCAGGTCGTCGGGCGGCAGGCCGGCCGGCGTCGGCCCTTCCAACCCGGTCTGCACCAGCATCTTCACCGAGGTCAGGGGGTTCCGCAACTCGTGGGCGACGCCGGCCGCGACCTGCCCCACCGCCGCCAGCTGTTCCGCGCGCAGCACCTCGCGCTCGCGCTGTTGCAGCCGCCCCACCACCCGCTCGATCTCCTCGATGACGCCCTGCATCTGCTTGTGCAGGTCGGGCAGATCGCCCGGCTCCTCCAGCACGACCGGCGGCGCCTCGCCGCTCAGCCGGCCGGCCGCGTCGCGGATGCGAACGCTAAGCTGATAGATCGAGTGGTGGATGCTGCGAGCCATCGCGTAGCCGAGGGCCAGCCCGCTCAGCGGGGCGGCGAAGGCCACGACGAGAACGCCCCACGCCAGGCTCGTCACGTTCCGGTCGGCCGCGGCGACCTGATCGGTGTTGAAGTCGCGCAGCTGCATGACGTTCTGCGGGACCTGGCCGTCCTCCAGGATCTTGGCTAGTCCGGCGTCGAAGGAGGCCCATTTCTCCGGCGGCGTGAGGTCGCGCTCCTGCCACTTCTGGTTGTACTTGTCCAGGGTATCGGCGATCTTCTTTGTCAGCTCCTTTTCCCGGTCCAGGTTCGCCAGGTCGCGCGCCCGTTGCAGGCGTTCCCGAACGAGACCGTTCAGCCGGACCAGGCGCTGCGTCAAGTCTTCCGGGTCGTCGTGGCCGCCGTGCAACGCTTTCAGGAGGTCCGCGACCGCGGTCTGCAAGTCGCGGGCGGCCACCGTGCTGTCGATGTTCTCGGAGAGGACGGCGGACAAATCGGCGTGCAATTGATTGAGATAGAGGGCGCCGGCGAGGCAGGCCGCCACCAGCAACAGGCTGACCAGCACCATCGGCGCCAGCAGTTTCAGGGCGAATCGTCGGGTCAGCACGGAGAATACTCGGAGAACCTGACCGGAAAAGGGCGTCCCCGGTATTCTATCAGGCCCGGCGCGTCGGGACGGCGGCTGCCCGTCAGATCGAAACGGTCATGCCCTCATACGGGATCGCCACGCGGCAGTCGTCCGGCGGACGGCCCTGCTGAACCAGCGCCTCGCGGGCCAGCCGCTGCAGGTAGCGCTCGCAGTCGGCGATCTGCTCGTCGTTGCGCCGCGGCTCGCGGTGGCCGATGTGCAGCTGTCTTACCTTCGCGGCCAGCGCCGTCGCCACGCACGCCTCCATCGGGCTGTGGCCCCAGCCGTGCCGCCGCAGCGGAAAGTCGCCGGGGACCGCCTCCTTGCCGTCGTATTCCGTTTGCAGGTATTGGCCCTCCGTGTAAAGAAGATCGGCCTCATGCACGAAGGCGGCCAGTTTCCGGTCGGGAACCTCCGGCTGCTCGTGGTCGGTGGCGAAGACGAAGACACGACCGGCGTTCTCCATCCGAAACGCCAAACAGCCGCCCGGATGGTTCAGCGCGTAGGTCTGGATGCGCGTCGAGCCGATGGCGAACTCGTCGCCCGGCCGCAGCTCGTGGAAGTCCTTCAGCGCCTTCATCAGGTCGTAACTGGGCGGAAAATAGGTGTGACTCAGCGGCGACCCCGGGCTGAGTACGGCCGAGAGGCTTTTCAGCACCGATTCGCTGGCCCACAGGGTGAAGTGGTTGCGCGGGTCGAAGTACGGCGACATGTACGGGGTGCCGAAGGTGTGGTCCATGTGCGGGTGCGTGATGAGCACGTGGGCCATGCGCGGGCCTTCGTAGCCGGGGGCGTTCCAGCGCCGGTCCAGCTCGATGCCCAGCTCGCGGAGGCCGCTGCCGCAATCCAGGATGATGAGGGCGTCCGGCGTCCGCACCTCGACGCAGGTCGTGTTGCCGCCGTAGGTGGAACGGAGGTGGAAGGGGAGTTTGGCGATCTGTTTTCGGACGGCCTCACGCAGCGCCGGGCCGGGCCGCAGCTCCGCCAGACCCCCCTGGGCCGCCAGTTCCTCAACGGCCCGGATGAGCTTTTCGGTCGCCTCCGGCGGCCGCAGCGGGGCGCACAGCGTTCCGGTGACGCCCCAGTAGGTGACGGCAAACGCGCTTTCGGCCGACATGACGCTCGTCCTTTCCTTGGGATTCAGCGGACGGCTCAGGAAGTGGAAATGAATCTACCTGCTCTCCGTCCCGGCTGCAACGCCTTTCCGGCGCGTCGGGTGCGTCGGAACGCGGCACGAACCCCGGAATCAATGCCGGAAGTGGCGGAATCCGGTGAAGACCATCGCCAGGCCGTGCTCGTCGCACGCCGCGATCGAGTCCTGGTCGCGCTTCGACCCGCCCGGCTGCACCACCGCCGTCACGCCGGCCTTCGCCGCCTCGTCCACGTTATCGCGAAACGGGAAGAAAGCGTCCGACGCCAGCACCGCCCCCTTGACCCGGTCGCCGGCCTTGCGCACCGCCAGGTGGACCGAGTCCACGCGGCTCATCTGGCCGGCCCCGACGCCGACCACCATGCCGTCCTTCGCCAGCACGATGGCGTTGCTCTTGACGTGCTTGCACACCGCCCAGGCGAAGCGCAGGTCCGCCCATTCCGCGCCCGTCGGCGGGCGCTTCGTCGTCGTCTGCACGTCCTTGAAATCTTCCTCCGAGGCCCGATCGTCCGGCGTCTGCGCCAGGACGCCGCCGTCCACGTCGCGCAGGACGATATGCCGGCCCCCGGCGTCGAGCGGGCCGGTACGAAGAAGGCGAACGCTGTTCTTCCAGGTCGGCCGCGTCGTGAACAAGGCCAACGCCGCCTCGCTGAAGCCGGGGGCGATGACGCACTCGATGAAGCGGTTCGGCTCCGTGGCCAGGCGGGCGGTCGCCTCGTCCACCTCGCGGTTGAACGCCAGCACGCCGCCGAAGGCGCTGAGCGGGTCGCCCTCGTAGGCCTTGCGGAACGCCTCCGCCAGCGACGCCGACACCGCCGCCCCGCACGGGTTGTTGTGCTTGACGACGACCGCGGCGGGCTGGATGAACTCACGCACGAGGTTCAGGGCGCTATCCAGATCAAGAATGTTGTTGAACGACAGTTCCTTCCCGTGCAGCACCTCCGCCGTGGCGACGCAGGCGCGGCGGCAGGCGGGATCGACGTAGAAGGCGGCCTTCTGGTGCGGGTTCTCGCCGTAACGGAGGTCGGAGCGCTTGGTCCAGTGCGGGTCGAGCGCCGCCGGCCAGCCGTCGCCGCCCGCCGGACGCGCGAAGTAGGCGGCGACGGCCTGGTCGTAAGCGGCGATGCGTACGAAGGCGGCGGCTGCCAGCCGCTCGCGCGTCTCCGCCGCGAGCGCCCCTGGTTGTTCTTCATTTCCTCCAGCACGGCCGCGTACTGGCCGGGGTCGGTGACGACGGCTACGTCGTGATAATTCTTGGCGGCGGCGCGGACCAGGGTGGGGCCGCCGATGTCGATGTTCTCGACGATCTCCTCGTGCGTCGCGCCGGGCCGGGCGACGGTCGCCTCGAAGGGATACAAATTGCATACGACAAGGTCGATGAAACCGATGCCGTGCTTTTCGAGGACGGCGACGTGCTCGGGATTGTCGCGCACGGCGAGGATGCCGCCGTGGATGTTCGGATGGAGCGTCTTGACGCGGCCGTCGAGCATTTCGGGGAAGCCGGTGACGTCCGCCACATCGCGCACCGCCAGGCCGGCGTCGGCCAGCGTCTTGCGCGTGCCGCCGGTCGAGATCAGCTCGATTTGCAAGTCGGCCAGACCGCGGACCAGATCGAGCAGTCCGGTCTTGTCGCTGACGCTGAGCAGAGCGCGGCGGATCGGTCGCTGTGACATCGCATTCCCCTGGATCGTAACACCGAATCGATCGCTTCTCGGCGGGCGTGGGAGCGGATGGGTCTCATGGGACACATGAGACCTATACCGGCGGGGCGCCCGGTTGCATTGTACGGCCTACTTGCAAGACGTGCTCGCGCACCCGCGCATGGACGCTTCCCGGCAGGTCCGCGGCCCGGCCTTCGCCGTAGGCCAACCCGGCCAGACGCTCCCAGGCGGCGTAATTCATGGAGTCGAGAGGCCAGCCTTCGCGCGCCCAGGCCAGACGCAGCGCGGCCCGCGTCAGCCGGCGCGGCGCGGCGGCCAGACGCGCCCGGTCGAAAACGAGCATCGGCCCGGCGTGCGGCAGTTCCGCCGCTGACAGCAGGCTGACAGCGGCCGCCTCCTCGTCGCGGTACAGCTCGTCCGCCTGTTCCGCCAGCCGCGCCAGGACGCGCGACACGGCCGGGTTGTAGTGCGCGGCCAGGTGCGGCAGCAGCTCGCGGCGAATGCGGTTGCGCGTGTACGAGAGATCGCTGTTGGTGGAATCAACGCGAAACGGCTGGCCGAGGCTTGCCAAATAAGCGATGATTTCGGCCCGCGTGGTCTGCAAGAGCGGCCGCACCACGCCGAGTCCCGGCGCCAGCTCGCGCTGGGCCGCAATGCCGCGCAGACCCTGCAACCCCGTCCCGCGCAGCAGCCGATGCAGCACGGTCTCGGCCTGGTCGTCGGCCGTGTGGCCGGTCATGATCCAGCGAGCGCCCATCTCATGGGCGATTTCCATCAGCCAATCGTAGCGGACGCGCCGGGCCGTCGCCTCCAGGTTGGCGCCTTTAACTCGCGCCTGCGCCGCCACGTCGATCCGTCCCACGCGCAGGTCCAGGGCCGGAACGCCGGCGGCCGTCAGCCGGGCGTGGAGGTCCACCGCAAAAGCCTCGTCGGCATCGCTCTCGGCGCCACGAAGCTGATGATTGAGATGGGCAATGACGACAGGAAACGGGACGACCGGATCGCGGCCCGCGACCAGTACATGCAGCAGCGCCACGCTGTCCGGCCCGCCGGAGACGGCCGCCACGACGCCTAGGCCGTGACCCTCCAGCGACCGCACCCGGCGGCGCATCCGGTCCACCAGTCGCGTCGCAACGTCCGCCACGATCGCTCTCCCTCACAGGCGAGCGGCGCGGCGTCAGCCCGCCGTGGGCCTTCCACGGCGGGCTGACGCCGCGCCGCTCGCCTTAGTGCCTCTTATAACAACGACCATGCAACGGAAATGGTACGCCCCGTCGGAACGGCTGCTCCACGCGCTCGATCCGATCACGATCGGCCGCTTCCTAATTCGCCGCCGGACGCGGGCCGTCCTGGCGTGGACGGCCGTCCTCGTCGCGGCCGCCGCCTACTCCTACCTCGCCTGGACCGGCTATGACGAGGAAGGTCGGCCCGAGCGCACCGTCGGCTACATCTACATTGATTTCTCCGGCCAGTGGCTCATGGGCCGAATGCTGCGCGCGGGGAAGGCCCCTATCTCTACAACCGTGAACATCTCCATCAAGCGATTCAGGACGCGTATCCCCCGAACCCGCGCCGCACTGAAACCGGCGACCGTCAGGACGCCGACAACGTCTTCTCCTGGCTCGTCACGTCGCCCGAACATCCCAACGTCGGCGGCGCGCTCTACCCGCCGATCCACGCCCTGTTTTTCTACCCGCTGGGACTCCTGCCGCCGCTGCCGGCCTACCGAATCGCTCAGGCGATCAACCTGCTGTTGACCTTCGCGTCCGGTTTCTTCGCCTGGATGCTGACTGCGCGGCCGAATCTGGGCCGCGGTCGCCGCCGCCGCCGTGATGGCGTTGCCCGGCTACAACGGCGCGCTGGGGCTGGCGCAGAATTCGCCGCTGAGCCTGGCGCTGGCGATGCTGGGCTGGCTGCTGGTCGCGCGCGATCGGCCCTGGCTCGGCGGCGTCGCGTGGGGCTTCCTGGCGTTCAAGCCGGTCTGGGCGGCGGCGTTGTTCCTGGCGCCGCTGCTGTCGGGCCGCTGGCGCGTCTGCGTCGCCATGCTGCTCACCGGGGCCGCCCTGGCGTTGGCGACGCTGCCGTTCGTCGGCGTTCACGCCTGGTTCGACTGGTTGGAGGTCGGCCGCACGGCGGCGGGCGAATACCGGAGTTCGGAGAACTGGATCTTCCTCAGCCGCGACTTGCAGGGACTGCCGCGCCGCTGGCTGCACTTCATCCAGGGCAACCCGACCAACGGCGAGGATCCGCTCATCAACTTTCTCGGAGTGGGCTTGTGGCTGGCCGTGCCACTGCTGACGGCCGCCGTGGCCCTCTGGCATTGGCGGCGGCCGGCCGGGACGGTCGGAACGGCGGCCGCGTTCCTCCTGCTAGGCTCGTACCTGAGCTGTTACCACTTCATGTATTACGACGTTCTGCTGGCGGGGCTGCCGCTGTGCGTGCTGTTCGCCGAGCCGGCCCGCTTCCTGCGGCCGGTGTACCTCCGCCCACCCGGCCCGCACGGCGGCTGGCTTTGGAACCCCGCCCCGGCGACCCTGACGACGCTGTTTTTCCTCCTGCCGCACGTCAACGACGGCATCGACTACATGACGAACAACGGACATCCCAATATGCATTCGCTGCCGTGGGATACGTTCTGCCTCCTGGGGCTGTGGGCGTGGTGCGGCTGGCGGTGGCTTTTCCGCAATGATGAATGATGAACGACGAACCCGGATTTCGCAGACGGCTGGGTCGTTTCGGGATGGCGTTTGCGCCTTTTCCGGGGGAAACCCAGCGTTGTCGAGGAAAAAGCCGGGAACGGCGACTTCAGGAACCATCCGAACGCAGGGTGGAGGCCTGGAGGCCTCTTATGGCGGGAAAATCGTTGCAACCGCTCCTTCGCGCCGGTAGATTCAGCAGGTGGAGTTGAAACCGAGACCCCAGAGCACGCCCATCTGGGAAAGATCGATTGAACTGTGTGGAACGACGGAAGCGCCTTAACCCATCGACCGCGGCTCCTCGACGGTCGGCGACCTCCGTCAACGCCTCCGAGGAAATTCCCATGCGAACCGCGGTGTTGGGGCTCGCCCTGCTGCTGGCCGCCCGACCGGCCGTGGCGGCCCCGGACGACAAGCCGGACGCCAAGGGGCTGTCGCCCGGCGAGGAAGTGCAAAAGCTCATTGCCGACTTCCAAAAGGCGCAAGACGATGCCTTCGACAAGATGCGCCAGGCGAAAACGGACGAGGAGCGGACCAAAATCGCCCGCGAGGACATGCCCAACAACGTGCCTGTGGTCGCCCGGCTGCTGGAGCTTGCGGAGAAGAATCCTAAGGACAAGGACGTCAACCCCAAGGCCCTCCTGTGGGTCGTCGGCCACTCCGGCCATGAGCCGAAGGACAAGGCCCTGGGCATCCTGGCCCGCGATTATGCGGCCAACGAGGAGATCGGTGACCTGTGCCTGGGCCTCGCGCAGAGGGCGCCGTCGGACGCGGCTGAGAAGCTCATGCGGGCCGTGATGGATTCGGACGGCCCCGCCGCGCTCAAGGGAAAGGCCGCGCTCGCCCTAGGCGAGTACCTCAGGAAGACGGCGGGGGTGGCGCGGCAGCTGAAGCAGGAGCCCGATGCCGCCAAGAGGATCGCATCGTTCGTCGATCAGGACCTGGTGGCTCGGCTGGCGAAGGCCGACCCGGAACAGATGGAGGCCGACGCCGAAAAGCAGCTGGAAACGGCGGCGAACGAGTACGCCGACGTCGCCCTGGGCCGGACTACCGTGGGCGAGCTGGCCCGCGGCGAGTTGTTCGAGCTGCGCTACCTGTCGATCGGCAAGGCCGCGCCGGAGATCGAGGGCGAGGATCTCGATGGCAAGCCGTTCAAGCTGAGCGACTACCGGGGAAAGGTGGTGGTGCTCGACTTCTGGGGGAATTGGTGAGGCCCCTGCCGGGCCATGTACCCGCACGAGCGGTCGCTCGTGAAACGGACGGAAGGCAAGCCCTTCGCCCTCCTCGGCATCAACAGCGACGCCGACAAGGACGCCCTGAAGAAAGTGTTGGTGAAGGAAGAGATCACCTGGCGGTCGTGGTGGAACGGGCCAAAGGGGACGAGCGGTCCCCTCTCGGAAAAGTGGAACGTCAACTCCTGGCCAACCACCTATGTGCTCGACGCCAAGGGAGTGATCCGCTACAAGAACGTCCGCGGCGAAAAGATGGATGAGGCCGTGGACGCGCTGCTCAAGGAAGTGGATGTGGGAGCGAAATAGGCCGGAGGGGGAGAGAAGCCGGGGCCGACGCGCCCGTCTTCTCTCCCTAGGACCGGGACGCGGCGGCGAAAAATCGCGCTCTGGCCCGCCAGGGGACATGTCTGTTTTGGTGTAACGGCGCTCCGTTAGAGCTAACCGTGGGGCCGGTTGCTAACCGGCCTCTGATTGGCCGATTAGCAACCGGCCCCACGGTTTTGTCCGCCAGGAAGATGAGATCACGCACGCGATCGTCCGCCGCGCCGCCGAGCCGGAGAAAACGCGATGAATGATGAATCAAGCAATTCATCATTCATCATTCCGACGACGCGGACCAGGCGGCAACGTCGTCGAGGTCGGCGCGGGCGCCGACGAAGCGCGACCAATCGCGGCGCACGACGTCCGCATAGCCGAGGGCGAAGCAGAGTACGCGCTGGCAGAAGGCGTCGGCGTCCGCAAGCTCGGCCAGTGGATTGGCCGGGCCGACGGCGCGAAGGGCGGAGCGGGCGTGGATGCGCAGGATCTGCGCCTGCACGCACACCACCCCGGCCAGGAGCGCCGGCGACTTCAGCACGCGGGTATCGACGCGGGCGTCCGCCGGGCCGATCTCACGGGCCTGGAACGACGCCGCGCCGTCCACCGCGAAGCCGAGATGGCCGTTGCTCGCGGCCTGCGACAGTTTCTGCACGGCGATCACGCGCTCCGCCCGCGCCAGCAGCGCCGCCGCGTCGGCATCGCGCTGGCGGTAGAGGTCGTAGGCCGACGGCCGCGCCTCCTTGAACTCCAGCAGCACGTTGCGGCCGTCCTCGCTGCCCTTTCCCGTAATCAACAGGACGTAACGCATCCGGCCCATGCTGCCGATGCCGGACACCCGGCCGCACACGTCCTCCACGTTGTAATAGGTCTTGTCGGCGTCGGGCGGCCGGCGCCGCAAGTAGTCGGCCAGCAAACGCTGCGCCTGGCGCGCTCGTCGTCGGGCAGGTTGAAATAGCGCGGCGATCGCAGCAGACGGCGGCCCTTGCCGACGCGCTCCGTCAGGCGGCCGATGAACGCCGGCCGTTTGGCCGCCGCCCCGGCCTGCACCAGCTCGTCCACGGGGCCGCAGCCCGACGGCCGCGCCTCGCTCACGTCCAAGTCCGGCGCCTTGCCCTTCTTGACCAGATGCACGAGGGCCTCGGCGTAAGCGGCGACGCCGGCCAGCGTCGCGGCCACGGCGTCGGCCAGCGCCTCGCCGCCCTCCCGCGCCGCCAGGAACCAGCTCGCCGCCGCCCGGCACACGTCGAAGTCGAACCGGCCGGTCGTCGTCTCGTCGAAGTCGTTGACGTCGTAGTGGACCACGCCGTCCAGCGCCTTGAACGATCCGTAATTCTCGCTGTGGATGTCGCCGATGAGGTCCAGCTCCGGCCCTTCCGCGGTGAAGAGCGGCAAGGGGTCGTGCGCCTTGACCAGCACGTCGTGCGCGAACAGGTGGAACGTGCCGCGGAAAAAGGCGAACGGCCCCTCCGCCATCCGCGCGATCTTGAAGCGGATCAGCTCCGGATTGCGCCGGGCGAAGGGACGGTTGAAGTCCATGAATTCCTGGATGGCGTCGCGCATGGCGTCATGTTACGAGATTGGCAAGGCGAGCGGCGCGGCGTCAGCCGGTTGCACGCTCACCGGCGGACTGACGCCGCGCCGCTCGCCGTAGGGGGGCGGTCTTGTTTCGTCGCCGCTCCGTGGTATCCTGTGCCTGACGGTTCTGGACAGGAGCGCCTCCAATGCTGGTGCTGGATACCAAAGAATGGCTCTTGGTAGCCGTGGGGTTCTTCGGCGCCCTGACGCTGGTCTACCTGATTCGCCGCGCCTATGCCTCCTGGCGCACGCCGTCCACCATCACCTGCCACTTCTCCCCCAAGGGCGGCTGCACCGACATGGTCGTGCGCGAGATCTCCAACGCCCGCCACGAAGTGCTGGTGCTAGCCTACTCCTTCACCAGCAAGGCCATCAGCAAGGCGCTGGTGGACGCCAAGACGCGCGGCCTTCACGTCGAAATCATCCTCGACCACAGCAATGAGATCGAGGAACACTCCGATCTGCCCTTCCTGATGGAACAGGGTCTGGCGCCGCTGATCGACCCCACGCACGCCATCGCCCATAACAAGGTCATGATTATCGACGGCCGCACCCTCGTCACCGGCAGCTTCAATTTCACGCACCAGGCCGAGATCGAGAACGCCGAAAACCTTCTCATCCTCAAGGGTTACACCGACCTCGTCATCGCCTATCGCAAGGATTTCGCCAACCACAAGTCGCACGCGCGGCAGCCGGAGATCAAGAAGGGTCAGGCCGCGCACCGAAGAGGTTAATAACTCCGTTTGTTCCGGAAGCGCCGCCGTGACTTCACGAGCGAGTGATTCCGTGGAGATTCCCTGCTTTTCGGATCGCCGGCCGGTCGATAAGCTAGGGGGATAAGGCGGATCGGGCAATTTGCGTCACCGGCCGCCGACAGGCGAGGCGGATCGAATTATGGCCACCGTACAAACGACCCAACTGAAAGCGAAATCGCTCAAGGACGCCGAGCTGAAAGAGAAGCTGCAGGAGCTGCGTCGGACGGATAATTCCACGAACCTTCTTTTTCTGGTTCGCGTGTATCTCTATCTCGCGGCCGTGATCGGCGGAACCGTCTGGTTCGATCTCCACCGCGCGTCGGTGGGGTGGTCGTTTTGGTGGGACGTGCCGGTCGGGCTGATCGCGGTCCTCCTGATCGGGGCCGGCCAGCACCAGATGAGCGGCCTGGCCCATGAGGCGGTTCACCACATCCTGTTTCGGAATCGCTGGCTCAACGACCTGGCCTCCGACCTGTTCTGCATGTTCCCGCTTTACAGCAGCACGCATCACTATCGCCTGCAGCACCTGGCCCACCATCAGTTCGTCAACGACCCCCAGCGCGACCCGGACGTGTCGCAGCTCAAGAGCAGCGGCCATTGGCTCGATTTCCCGGTCGGCAAACGCGCCTTTCTCTGGACGCTGCTCAAGCAGCTGTGGCTGCCGAACCTGATTCGGTTCACGCGCATTCGCGCCCTCTACAACGCCGCCGGCGCCGACAAGAACCCGTACCTTCGCAAGGGCTGGAAGCCGTCGAGGTTCGCGGTTGTCGTCGGCGTCCTGTACCTGCTGCTGCAGGCGGCGGCGCTGACGGCCCTGGTCTGGCACGGCGACCCGCTGTGGCTGGCGGTGGTCCCGGCCGTGCTGTGGGCGGGGATCATCGCGGTTTATCTCATGCTGCCGGCGTCGAAGTTCCACCAGAGCCGGGTCCACCCGGTCATTCCGTCGCGCGTCCAGGCCATCCTGCGCACCAGCCACATCACGGCCGTATACGTCGCGCTGGCGTGGATCACGTGGGCGACGGGCGTCTGGGCGGCGTGCTACTACTTCTTCTTCTGGCTCACGCCGCTGTTCACGTCATTCGCGTTCTACATGATCCTGCGGCAGATCGTCCAGCACGGCAACGGCGGTCGCGGGTGGCTGACCAACACGCGCGTCTTTCTGCTGCGACCGTTCATCCGCTTCAGCGTTTTCCCGATCGGTCAGGATTACCACCTGCCGCATCACCTTTTCGCCACGGTGCCGCACTACCGCCTGCGCCGGCTCCACGCGGTGTTGTCGGAGTATCCCGAGTACCAGGAACAGGCGGTGGTGGTGGAGGGCTATTTCCTTCCGCCGCACACGCCGACGACGCGGCCGACGGTGCTGGACGTGCTGGGGCCGGATTACGCCCCGCACGACGGACGGGAGGTCCACATCGACGACAGCGTCCTGGAGGACGACGAGGTGGAGGAGAAGGCGGAAATTCTGCGCGAAGGGGAGCTGGAAAAGCGGCGAGCGGCCGAGGCGAACCGTCAATCCGCGGTCAGCTGATCGCCGTCGTCTTGCGGATTCAGCTTCGGCGACTGTTCTTCGTCCTCCGCGGGCATGGCGTCCCTGGCGAGGTCGTGCAGGAGGAGGACGCTGAGACGGAAGCCGATGAGACTGGCGATGGTTTCCTGTTCCTGGCGCTGGTGAAGGAAGGCGCCGTCCACGGCGGCGACGTGTTCCGCGGAGGGCAGCGGCGGCGAGACGGCCTCGGCGTGCGACGGGATTTCCACGATCGGCGGCGGCGTTTCCACGACGCGGATGCGGTTGGCCATCAGGGCTTCGAGCGGCAGGTCAGTCACAACGACACCTCCCCTCAGGGGCGAAATCGGCGAGCTAATATTAGTATACCACGCCGACCCTTCGCCGGAACAGGGCGCCGTCCGGCATTCGGCGTCGCGCCTCAGGGGGCGAGATCCCACAGCCTCACGGACTGGTCAGCGCTGCCCGTCGCCAGGAGCGTGCCGTCAGGCGAGAACGCGAGGGCCGTAACGCTGTCCTTGTGGCCGGTCTCGAAGGAGCGCACCTTACCCGTCTCCTCGTCCCACACCTTGACCTCGCTCTTCGACGGTTCGGGGCCGAGGTGGAAGCCGGCCCCAGGGCCGGGGACGCCCGGCGCCACGGCCACCCGCAGGCGGCCGTCGGACGAGGCGGTCAGGGCGAACACCGCGCCGTCCGGGATCGGGAGCGTGTCGCGCAGGGTGTAGCGTTCCTTCGCCGGGTCCACGTCCCACACCCGCACGCTGGCCGTCGGCTCCTCAAGGCCCCTCCTCATGCCGCCGCCGGTGACGCGGACCAGACGCTTGCCGTCGGCGATGTAGGCGACCACGGCACGCACATCCGAGTGACTGAGCCACGTCCCGGTGTTGCCTTGCAGCAGGGTAGGATCGGCCGAGCCGTCCACCTCCCAAACGCGCACGCCGTCGTCCACCTCGTGGCATCCGGCGGCCACTGCCTTGCCGTCGGGAGAAAAAGTCACACCGTAGAGGTAACTCGGAAAGCTCTTCTGCCAGTTGAACACCGTCGGCTCGCCCTCCTTGTCGAGGTCCCACAGACGCAACGGGCCGCCGCCGGCCGCGAGACGTTTGCCGTCGGGGGAGAAGGCTACGCCGTGGACTTCGGCCTGGATCGTCGGACCCTTTGACCCCAGCGCTCGCGGCGCGCCGGGGACCGCCAGATCCCAGATTTTGACGAAGGCGTCGGAGCCTCCGCCATAGCCCGCCGTGGCCAGCCGCGCACCGTCGGGGGAGAAGGCAAGCGCTCGCACTGGATCGCCGTGTGTCAGAGGCTTGCCTTCTTCTTCGCCCGTCCGGCCGTTCCAGAGCCGGGCCTGGTTGTCGTCGCCGCCCGAGGCCAGCCGCGCGCCGTCGGGGGAGAAAGCCAGGCACTGGACCGTTCCAGTGTGGCCCTTGAGTTCCTTGATGAGCCGGGCCGCGCCTGGCGCCATCGGCGGCAGATCCTTCACCTCAACGGGTTTCCCCGCGTCGGGCCTGCCGGGCTGTTTCTCATCTGGCTTCTTGGTCGGAGGGCCGGAAGATGCCGGGGCCCCGCCGCGCTAGCGGGGCCGGCTGCGTCCCGGACCCCGGCCATAGGACAAGAACAAGAACGCCGACCAGCGCGAAGAAGACGACGGCCAGGCCAAGGATGAGGACCGCTCGCCGGGCGGAGCGGCGGGGCGTCGTCGCGGCGCTCGGCGCCCCGCGGCGCCCACGTTTTCGTCGGGGTGTCGGAACCGCGCAGGCTCTCGGCCGTCGGCGCGGCCAGGGCTTCCGGTAAGGCGGCGGCCGGAGACGCGAAAGGCACCAGGGCGCCGGCGACTTCGCCGGGCGTCTGGTAGCGGTCCTGCGGCCGCTTGGCCATCATGCGGCGGACCACCCGCGCCAGGCCGGGCGCCACGTCGGGGCAGAGCCGTTCGATCGCGTCGGGTTCCGCCTGCTGGTGTCGCAGCAGCTTTTCGGTGAGCGTGCCGCCGGGGAACGGCACCCTCCCCGTGAGGAGGTGGTACAGGGTGCAGCCCAGGCTGTACACGTCGGCGCGGATGTCGGCCGTGCGCGCGTCCACGGCTTGTTCCGGCGCGATGTAGTCCGGCGTGCCCATCATCGAGCCTTCGCGCGTCAGGCCGGAGGACGCCGTGCCCCGGTCCAGGTCGATACGCAGGCGCCAGGCCCAGGTCCAGGGCCTTGACCACGTTCCCCGCGTCCGCCCGAATCAGGTTGGACGGCTTGACGTCGCGGTGGACCAGGCCGCGCTCGTGGGCGTGCTGCAACCCCAGCGCCGCCTGCCGGACGTAGTCGCAAGCCTCCCCGGCGGGGAGCCGGCCGCGCGCGGCGAGCAACTGGCCCAGGTCGGCGCCCTGGATGTACTCCATAGCCAGATAGTAATTGTCGCCGGCCAGGGCGGCGTCGTGGGCGAGCACGACGTTGGGGTGCGCGAGCTTGGCGGCCGCCTGCATCTCGCGGCGGAAGCGGACCAGCAGTTCCTGCTGGTTGAGGCGGTCGGCGCGGATGACCTTGAGGGCGACGAGGCGGTCCATGAGGGTGTGCCGGGCCTTGAAGACCTGGCCCATGCCGCCCTGCCCGAGCCGCTCCACCAGCAGGTAAGGCCCCAGCACCAGACCCTGGGCGCGGCCTTGCAGGACCTGGTTGACCTGGAAGGGGGTGAGCCAGCCGCGGCGGATCAGTTCGGCGGCCAGCGGGCGAGAGTCCGCCTCCGGGACGGCGCACAAGTCGTGTGCGTCCTTGAGCTGGGAGGGGCTGAGCAGCCCGTACTTCTCCAGCTCTTCCAGAAAGGCGGCGGTCGGCACGGCGACAGTCATGGGGCGCCTGAATGCGAGGGCGGTGACGCTGCGCGATTGCGTGCGATTTTATCACGACCCCGCCGACCCCGCCAGCCATCCGGCCAGCTCACGCGGCAAATCCTCGACGAACTTGCTCCGCGGCAGCACGGGCGCACAGCCCGCCGCCCGCGCCGCCCGCAGGGATTCGGCGTCCACGTGCGAGCCATAGGCCACGACGCGCGGCGTCCCCGCTTCACCTAGCTGGCGCATCAGCCCCGGCAAGTCCAGTCCCGGAAAGGCGAGATCGACGATCACACAACGCGCCTGAGTCTGCTCCGCCAGTTCGGCGAGCCGGTCGGCCTGACGGACCTGACGCACTTTCATCCCCAGCGCCTGGGCCGTGCCGGAGATGCGGCTGGCGAAGATCAGGTCGTCGGAGAGCAGAAGGCCCGGCGGGACCGCTTCCGTACGTTCGGACATGACCGCTTCCCTCACGCCAGCTTCCCCAGCTCCCGGTACAGGTAAAGCGTCGCCCACGCCTTGGCGTCGATGCGCAGACCGGGCGCGTCGCACGTCCGGCGGACCTCGTCATAATCGAGCAATAGAACCTCGATAATCTCTGACTCTTCCAGGTGCGCCTTGCCGCCGGGCGTGGAGGCGCAGTCCACGAAGACCATGGCGGCGGCCTCGTCGGTCATGCCGGGGGTCGAGTAGAGAGGGGGCGTGATGCGGTGAACCTTCGTAACCTCGAAGCCCGTCTCCTCACGCAGCTCGCGGCGGACGGTGTCTTCGATGCTCTCCCCCGGCTCCAGCAACCCGGCGGGCAGGCCGATGACGTAGTCGCCGACGGGGACGCGGAACTCCTTTTCCAGCACCAGCCGGGGCGGCCGGCCCGGTTCGTGGAGGAGGGCGACGATTAGTACGGCGTCACAGCGTTCGGGAGCCTTGTAGGGATCGTCGCCCGGTTTGCGCGAGGCGAAGACCCACCGGCCGTTGTGGTCGCCATGCCGATAGGTCGCGGCGAATAGATTCAGCCACTTTTCGCGCGTCAGTTTTTCGACTTTGGTTATTTCCATAGTCCTAAATCGCTTCCGGCCCGCGTTCGCCGGTGCGGATGCGAAGGCAGTCTTCGAGCGGCAGGATGAAGATTTTGCCGTCGCCGATGCGGCCCTCGGGTCCGGTGCGTCCGGCTTCCATGATGGCGTTGACGGTCGGCTCGACGAAATCCTCGTTGACGGCGATCTGCAGCTGCACCTTGCGCAGCAGGTTGACGGTCAATTCGTGGCCGCGGTAGACCTCGGAACGGCCCTTCTGCCGGCCGAAGCCTTGCACGTCCACGATGGTAAGGCGGAAGACCTCGACTTTGTTGAGGGCTTCCTTCACGGCCTCCAGCTTCGACGGCTGGATGATGGCCAGGATGAGTTTCATGGGCCTTCCTCCGCGTCTCGGTGCGCGACGTGGGGGAATTTTACGGAATCTCACGCCAAGACGCAAAGGCGCAAAGAGGGTCTCTCTTTGCGCCTTTGCGTCTTGGCGTGAGATTCTATCGGCGTCAGTCCGCGGAGAAGTTATTGAGGAAGTCCTCGAAGTCCTTTTGCTGCTGGTGCTCGGTATCCTGGAGCTTTTTGATGTCGGCCTGGTACTTCTCGATCTGCGTCTCCTGCTGGTCGAACTTGTCCAGGTAGCGCTTGTACGCCGCCGCCGTCGGCGGCATCTCCTTCAGGTTGGCCCGCAGTCGGGCCTGATCGTCGGTGATGTCCTTCAGCTGATGCTCCAATTCGGCCCGATCGCGCTGCGTCTTGCCCAGCGCGAAACGCAGATCGAGCCCTGCTTGAGACCGTCCTTGACCTTGGGGCTGCTGATGGTGCTGTTGAGGAAGAAGCGCATCTGATCGTCGTTGGAGTTAGTCAGCTGCACCTGCTCGTTGACCACCCTCTCCTCGGTGACGACCTGCGTGGCCGTCTTGCCGGCCGGCACCTTCACCTCGAAGCGGTACACGTCGGAAGCCGTCTCGGCCGGCTTCGTGGTGTCGTCGGTGAGGTGGAAGTCGTTGCGGACGGGATGCTCCACCAAAACCAGCCGCTCAGCGTCGTTGCGGTTGACGATCGTGTACGTCTTCGTCTCGCGGATCTTCGTCTGGCTGTGCAGGATGCCCTTGACGATCTTGACCTGGACCAGCCGGCCGTTGTCCGACGAGGGGACCGGGTTGACTTCGGTGCCGAGGTCCACGGCGTAGGAGATCAGCCGCTCCTCGTTCGGTTCCATGTCGAGGATGCGGGCGTCCCCGGCGTAATTGGAGCCTTCAAAGACGGTGATGGGGCCTTGCATCAGGTGCAGGCCGGAGGTGTTCTTGAACTTGAGTCCGAGCAGGGGGAACTTGGCCTGCGTGCGCTCGTTGTAGATGGAGCAGCGCGTTCCCTCCACGTCCTTGTTCACGATGGGCAATAGCGCCGACTTCTGGCGCGGCAGACTGACCGGCTTGTCGATGGCGTACTGGAAGAAGTCGCCCAGCTTCGTCGCCGTCGCCATCGGCGTGACGCCCGCGTCGCCCAGGTTCATCCTCTCGTCCAACTTCGCCTTTAGGCCGGCCGCGAACCGTTCATTCCCCGCGGCCCGATCAAGGGCGAACGCGCCATTGGCCGCTGTCGGCCCTCCGAACCCGCCGGGAGCGGGCGGCGGAGGCGCAGCCTGGGGAGCGGCCGTCGCCGCCGACAGCGGGGTCTTATTCAGGTCGTCGTTGTAGGTGACGGGTCGGAGGGAGGCGAACAACTCGGGCACCACCGTCGGACGCGGCACGTACAGCGGGGTGTACAGGTCCATTTGGAAGGAGATGGGCCGGCCGCTGACCAGGGCCATGCGCACATCCTTCCAGTCTTCGTCGGTGGCGTTCTCAACCACGGCCCAGCCTTGCAGGAAGGGCTTGTCTTCCTTCTCCTTGCCCAGCACGAGGCGATAGCTCGTCTTCCAGATCGGGTTCTCGATCACATAACCGACGCGCACGTTCCGTTTTCCTTCCCCGACGAAGCTGAGACTGACCGCCTTCTTCTGCGTGTCGTGCGAAAGCGTCAAAGTCTCCAACGCCTTCCTGACCTCGTTGTCCATCACCGGATTGAGGAAGCGCACCCGCTGCAGCTCCGACAGCTTCACGCTCCTCATGCCGTCGGCGCACCACAGATTGAGCTGCTCGACGTTGACGACGGCCTTATCGACGGTCTCCTGCTTCTGCTCGACGCCGACGATGGCACCCGTCAGCGTACCGGGTTGCGCCGCATTGGCCTGCTGCAGGACGACCTCGACCTTCTCGCCGCGGGCCTGGTTGAGGATCTGGCCGAAGGTCGGGTTGGCCGACAGGTTCACCGCGAAGGACTGCAGCGTCTTCTCGACGGGAGCGTTGCTGTCATAGGAGACGGCGGCGATGTGTCCGCCGTCGAGATCGCGCAGCACCATGCTCTTGATGAGGTCGTTGATGTCCTGCGTGGGGAAGGACAGGTCCACGCGCGCGTCGCCCTCGACCTGGCCCTCGCGCTGGAAATAGCCGACGCCACTGGAGAACAGCACCACCTGACCGATCGGCAATTGTACCGATGTCTCCGACGGGACAGCAGCGGCGGCCGGAGCGGGCGCGGCGTGGGCGATGGGGTCGTTGGACTTCGGCGGATCGGCGGGGGTCTTGGCGAGGTAGACGGTCAGGCCGGCGATGGCCGCCAAGCCCGTTCCCGCCGCCAGCAACATGGCGCGGCGCATGATTGGTCCTTTCGTTGAAATGCGTTTGCGAAGTCTTCGCACGGACTGCGACAGTATACAGACGAATGGAACCCAGCCGCGGTTTTGCTCCACTTCGTGGGCCGGCTCTGGACGCGAAGCGCGGCCGATGGGATAATCCCTGTCGCCCAATCATCCTGAATCGCCGAGGCGTCTCATGTCCGACCCGTCCCCGGAGCGCACGCCGACCACCACGGAACCCTCCCCGGCGCCCGCGTCGGCCGACGCCGCGCCGCCGCCCACCGTGGAAGGCGGTACGCTGCCGGAGGTCGCGCCGTCGCTGGCGGCTCAGGCGATCGGCGTGCTGGCGCTTCAAGTTCCCGGCTACGAGATCCTCGGCGAGCTGGGCCGCGGCGGCATGGGCGCCGTCTTCAAGGGCCGCGACCCCGAACTCGGCCGCGAACTGGCCGTCAAGGTCTTGCTGGAACGCCACCACGACAATGCCCGGACTGTGGAGCGATTCCTGGAGGAAGCGCAGGTCGGCGGCCAGTTGCAGCACCCCGGCGTAGTGCCGGTCTACGAGTCCGGCCGCCTGCCCGATAACCGCCCCTACTTCACGATGAAACTGGTAGAGGGGCGGACGCTGGCCGCCCTCCTCAAGGAGCGCGACACGCCGGCCCGCGACCTGCCGCGCTTCCTGACCATTTTTGAGCAAATCTGCCAGACGCTGGCCTACGCGCACAGCAAGGGGGTGATCCACCGCGACCTGAAGCCGGCCAACGTCATGATCGGCGCCTTTGGCGAGTTGCAGGTGATGGACTGGGGTTTGGCCAAGGTGGTGCGGGGCCGCGGCGTGCGGACGGTGCGGTCGGAAACGGCCGAGGCGGAGTCCGCGGCGGGGTCGGTGGTGGGGACTCCGGCGTACATGGCGCCGGAGCAGGCGTGCGGCGACGTGGACGGCCTGGACGAGCGCTGCGACGTGTTCGGCCTGGGGGCGATGCTGTGCGAGATCCTGACGGGGGCGCCGCCGTACCGGGGCCGGGAGACCGGCGAGCTGCTGCGCAAGGCGGCGCGGGCGGACCTGACGGACGCGTTCGTGCGGCTGGACGGCTGCGGGGCGGACGCGGAGCTGGTGGGGTTGGCGAAGGCGTGCCTGGCGGCGGAGCCGGCCGAGCGTCCACGCGATGGGCGCGCCGCGGCGGGAGCGATGACGGCGCACCTGGCGGGTGTGCAGGAGCGGCTGCGGAAGGCCGAGTTGGAGCGGGCGGCTGCCCAGGCCCGTGCCGAGGCGGCGCTTGCCAAGACGCGGGCGGAGCGGCGGGCGCGGCGGATGACCGTGGCGCTGGCGGCGACGCTGCTCCTGGCGTTGACGGCCGCCGGAGCGGGGACGCTGTGGTACCAGCAGGACCGTGCCGCCCGCGCCGCTGCGGACGCCCGCCAGGCGGCGGAACACGCCCGGAAAGCGGCGGCCACGGAGCGCGACGTGACGGCGGCCCTGGAAGACGCGACGGCCTTCGGCAAGCAGGCGACGGGGCTGCACGACGACCCGGCGAAGTGGGAGGCGGCGCTGGTGGAGGCTCTGTCGGCGGTGAAGCGTGCGGAGGGCGTGCTGAACAGCGGCGTGGACGACACGGGCCAACTGCGGCCGCGGGTGGACGCCGCGCGGGCGGAACTGGAGTCGGCGGACAGGGATCGGCGCATGGTCGCCCGGCTGGAGGAGGCCCGGTTCCAGGAGGCGGCCGCCGGCCAGAACGGCTTCGACGCCGCCGGGGCGGTCTCGCTATATGCAGCGGCGTTCCGGCAGGACGATAAAGGCTGGGACTCCCTGGAAACGGATGAGGCGGCCGCCCACATCAACCAGCGGGCCATCCGGGAGGACTTGTTGGCCGCGTTAAGCGAATGGGCGTTTCTCACGTCGAACAAGGATGAAGCGGATCGATTGCATCGGATCGCGCAGGCGACGGACCCGGACCCTGGCTCGTTCCGGAACCGCTGCGAGTTGCTGCTGGATCAGAAGGACTGGGCCGGCCTGCGCCGGTTGGCCCTCGGCCCGGAGGCCGGGGATGTGCCGGCCGTGAGACTGGCGCAGCTGGGCAGGCAACTGCTTGACCACGAAGGGGCCGCCCCGGAAGCCGTGAAGTTCTTCGAGGAGGCCAACGAGCGGCGTCCCGGCGATTTTTGGATCGCTTTTGAGCTGGCAAGAGCTTACAGCACCAAATGGCCGCCTGAGACGGACGAGTCGATTCGCTACTTCACGGCCGCGCTCATGGTCCGGCCCAACAGCGCCGTGGCCCACAACAACGTTGGTTTCGCCCTCTACAACAAGGGCCGGACGGACGCGGCGATCGACGAGTTCCGCAGGGCGCTTCAAATCCAACCCAAGGTCGCCCTGTTCCATAGCAACCTCGGCGCCGCCCTCTATGCCAAGGGCCATGCGGACGCGGCGATCGAGGAGTACAAAAAGGCGCTCGAGATCCAGCCCGATTTCGCCCTGGCTCACCTCGACCTCGGCGCCGCCCTCAATGCTAAAGGCCATGCGGATGCGGCGATCGAGGAGTACAAAAAGGCGCTCGCGACCCAGCCCGATCTCGCCGAGGCCCATGTCGATCTCGGCGCCGCCCTCTACGCCACGGGCCAGGTGGATCCGGCGATCGAGGAATTCCGCAACGCCATCCGGGCCCAGCCGAACCTCGCCAGCGCCCACGACGACCTCGGCATCGCCCTCACCCACAAGGGCCGAGTGGAAGACGCGCTTGTGGAGTATCAAAAGGCCATGCGGATCCAGCCCGACAACTTCCTGCCCATCTACAACGCCGCCTGCACCGCCGCCCGCGCCGGCTGCGGTCAGGGCGAAGGCGCCGTCCACGCCGACGAGAAACAGCGCGGCCTCTGGCGCAAACAGGCCGTGGGCTGGATGCGGGCCTCCTTGAATCTGTGGACAAAAAAACTCGACGGTGGAAACCCGGACGACCGCGCCGCGACGGCTGCGGCGCTCCAATTCTGTCAGGCGGATTCCGACCTTGCCTGCGTGCGCGACGCCGACGCCTTGGCCAAGCTGCCGGCCGACGAACAGGACGCCTGGCGCAAGCTCTGGGCCGACGTGGACGCCCGGCTCAAAATGGCTCAGGAGAAGTGACCCCGCCGCGATGAGCCGTCATTCCCGGAAGTCGCGCCATTCCCCATCCGCCCCGCGCAGCTGGTTGGGCGTGAAGCGCGTCTTGTATGTCATCCCCTCGCTGCCCTCGACGTAGTAGCCGAGGTAGGCGTACGGCAGTCCGCGCCGCCGCGCCTCCTCGATCACGCACAGCACGTTATAGGTGCCCAGCGACCGCTGCCGCTCTTCCGGATCGTAAAAGAAGTAGATCGCCGACAGGCCGCCCTCCGCCGCCTCCGCCATCACATCGACGTAGCCGACGCCGACCAACCGGCCGTCGAGGGTGTAGCACCACTCCTCCACCGGGAACGGGTGGCGCACGAACGACTCGGCGTAGCTGGCCATGTCCTTGGCGGGGTGTTGCGGCCAGCCCTTGTGGCCGGCCTGGAAAGTGTGGTAGCGGTCGTACAGCGCCAGCTTCGCCCGGGTCGTCGCCGGCTTGCCGATGCGCAGCTCCACGGCGCCGGCGTTGACCTGCCGCGCCCGCTTCTGGCTGCGGTCGGGACGGAAGCGATCCGCGACGACTCGGAGCGACTGGCAGGCCCGGCAGGTGGGGCAGGCCGGCCGAAACAACATGCAGCCGAAGCGGCGCCAGCCCTGCAGCAGACGTTGAAGATATTCCGTGGAGGTCATGGCGCCGACGTACTCGTACTCCAGGCTCCACTGCCGGTCCGGCAGGTAGCCGCAGGTGCTCGGCGCCGCGATGTAGCGAAAAAGGGATTCCATAAGACGCCATTCACTTCCGCATCGAGCGGAGCAGGAGCCGGTGCGCCAGCCAGTCGGCGGCCGAGCGCGGCAGGTAGCGCAACAGGCGCACCGGCCACACGTCCCCCGGCGGGAACGCATAAAAGGCCCGGCGGCGATGCAGGGCCGTCCGGATGCGCCGCGCGGCGTCCTCCGCCGACAGCATCCGCAGCCCAGGCACGTCCAGCGCCGCCGTCATCGGCGTGCGGACCCAGCCGGGACAGATGGTTGTGCAGACGATCCCCCATGTCCGCAATTCGACGCGCAGGGCGTCCATCAGCGCGTTGACGCCGGCCTTGCTGGCGCAGTAGGCGGCCATGCGCGGCAGGCCGCGATAAGACGCCAGGCTCGACAGCGCCGCCAGGTGGCCGCGCCGCCGCTCGCGCATCCCCGGCAGGACGACGGCGATGCTGTTGGCCACGCCGATCAGGTTGACTCGCACCGTTTCCGCGAAGGCCTCGGCGTCGAAATCCACGGCCGACGTTTCGCGGCCGACGCCGGCGCCGGCGATCAGCAGGTCGGTCGGACCCAGCTGCGCCTCCAGCCGGCCCACGGCGTCGCGCACGGCCGCCGCATCCGTCACGTCGGCCACGGCCGCGGCGCATCGTCCGCCCGCGCTTTTCAACTCGGATTCCAGGGCGGCCAGGCCGTCGGCCGACCGATCCAGCGCGGCCACGCGAGCGCCTTCCCCGGCGAAGAGGCGAGCGAGCTCCCGACCGATGCCCCCGGCGGCCCCGGTGATCAGCGCGACGCGATCGGCGAAGGAGTACATGGCGGCTCCACGGCGACGATCCGAGGTCTTCCTTTTTCTGCCTATCACGCGGCGCGATGTAATGCAAGTTTGGGACCGCCGCATCGCCGCGGCGGCTCCTCATACGGCCGATTTGACATCTCGGCCGGCGCGACCTAGGTACATAGTATGGCGCGGTCGTTCCCGTCTGCCGCGCCGAAGCGTCCCCTCCCCGGTCAAGGCGACGACGCCTGATGTGTTACTCCCGAACCCTGGGCCGGCCGCCGCCGCGCACTTGCTCCTCGTCGCGGGGCGATTTCGGTCTCTTTTGACAAGGACGTTTCTGGTGAATCCCATGTTATCCACCCTGCCCACGCTGCTGGTGACCACCCTCTACTACTTCTGGCACGTCTACCACCGCGAATGGCACCGCCGACAAATCGTGCTCCGCCAGCGCGTCGCCTACATGCTCTGGGTCATGGCCCAGCGCGTGGGCGGCCATGCGGCCTGACGACGCGCACGCAACGCGGATTTCGGCGAGCGGCCGGCGTGAGCCGGCTGATGAACGCCTCCATCAGCCGGCTCACGCCGGCCGCTCGCCTGCGCCGAAAAGCGGAGTTTTCCTATTGCATCCGGGCGCCAGGTCGTTCAGACTACATTTTACCAGGGACGACGGCTTCTCCCCCAGCTTGACGCCCATTGATTGACCCCCGCCTGCCTTGACGTATCCCGCCCGTGCTGCCACCATAACAGAAGCCGTCCGCCGCTCCTGTTTTCCCAACACCCGGCCCGGATCGCGTATCCGAAGGTGAGCCTTGCCGTTGCCGAACCCTCACTCCCGCCGCATTCCCGCCCTCCCCTGGCTCATACGGCTGGCGCTTTGCGGCGCCGGGCTGCTGGCCCTGACCGGCTGCGGCGAAGAAGCCGTCCGCCACTATGAGGCCGACCGCGTGCAGCAACGCGAGAGGACGGGGCTCGTCGCCGTCCTCGTCCCCCGCGACGCGCAGACTTGGTTCTTCAAGCTCGAGGGGCTGGAAGGCGCCGTCGCGGTGCATCTCGACGAGTTCCACGCGTTTCTCAACACCGTCCACTTCAACAACGCCGACCCGCCCGTCGTCTGGAAGCTGCCGGAGGGCTGGCAGGAGGAACACGGCGGCTCGGCGCTGCGCTACGCCACGCTGCATTTCGGATCGAAAGACCGCCCGCTGGAGGTGACGGTGACGATGCTCGGCCGCGAGGCGTCCGACCTTGGGCCGAACGTCAACCGCTGGCGCCGCCAGATCGGCCTGGGACCGTTGGCCGAAACCGAGCTGCCGAGCGTGACCCAGAGCGTCAAGGTCGATGGCGTCGATGCCGAGGAAGTCGATCTCGTCGGTCCAGGGACGCAGCAGCCGGCCGCCGCCCCTCATCCGCCGGTCGCCGACGAGGCCGGTCCACCGCTCCATTATGATACACCGCCCGGCTGGCGCGAAGTCCCTGATCCGAACGCCCTGGCGGCCTTCGAGATCGGCGACGGCGATCAGACGGCCAAGGCGACCGTGACGCCGTTCGGCGGCAACGGCGGCGGCGCGCTGCTCAACGTGAATCGCTGGCGCGGCCAGATGGGATTGGAACCCATCGACGAAAATCAGCTGAAGGACTTGCCCACCCTCACTGTCGATGGGACCGCGTCGCCCTATGTCGATCTCGCCAGCGCGGCCGGCCCGAGCCGGCGGATGCTCGGCGCGATCGCGTCCCGGCCCGGCGTCACATGGTTTTTCAAATTGACGGGTCCGGCCGAGCTGGTCGGCAAGCAGAAGTCCGATTTTGAGACGTTCGTGAAATCCGTTCGCTTCGAGGAAGGCAAGGGGCGCCCCAATGAGCAAAGCGTCCGTGCAAACGTCCGCCAATTCGGCGGAAACCGGCGTCACGACCGGCGCTCCGTCGTCGATCCCGCCGATGGCCGGCCGCGCCGTCCGAAAGGGGCCGCTGCCGCGCGCGCTGATTCTGCGCGCCCTCAAGCTGCTCGCGTCGCTGAAGCTGACCGTCGTGCTGCTGGCGATGTCCGCCGTGCTGGTCTTCCTCGGCACGCTGGCCCAGGTCCACCTCGGCATCTGGACGGTCGTTCACACCTATTTCCGATCGTTCTATGTCTGGATCCCGCTGGAGGTCTTCTTCACGCCGACGCACCACGCGAACCGCTGGCTCGGCTTCCCCTACCCCGGCGGTTGGCTCCTCGGCACGCTGCTGCTCGCCAACCTGCTCGCCGCCCACATCGTTCGCTTCAAGTTTTCGTGGAAGCGCACTGGCATCCTGCTCATCCACGCCGGCCTCATCATCCTGATGCTCGGCGAGCTGGTGACGGGCCTGTTCGCCGTCGAGGGGCAGATGCAAATCGAGATCGGCCGTGCCACGAACTTCGTGACGCACACCGAACGCAAGGAGTTGGCCTTCGTCATCCCGAACGCGGAAGCGGGCAAGGACGACGTCGTGGTGGTCCCCGAATCGCTGCTCCGCCAGCGCGGCTGGATCACCAACCCCGACCTGCCCTGCGACGTGAAGGTCGAGAAATACATGGTCAACTCGGACGTCCAGCCGAATCCGCCTCCGCCCAAGGCGCCGATCCAGGCGACGGCCGGCGCCGGATTGGAGTGGACGCCGAAGGAGGAACCGGAAGGCGCCGGCGTCGATTCGGATGCGAAGATGGACTCGGCCTCGGCCTACGTCACGCTGCGGAAGAAAGGCTCCGATCAGATCCTGGGCGTCTATCTCGTGTCGCAATGGTTCACGCTCGACCGAATGTCCCGTGCGCTGGATCAGCCGGTGGAGATCGGCGGCAAGAAGTACCTTCTTTCTCTCCGCGGCGAGAGGGAATATCCGGGTTACACGGTCCAGCTGCTTGAATTCACCCACACCGTCTGGGAAGGGACGGACATCCCCAGGGAATACTCCAGCAAGATCCGCCTGACCGACCCGACCCGGAGCGAGGAGCGCGAGGTGTGGATTCGGATGAACGAGCCGCTCCGCTACCGCGGTCTGACGTATTATCAGGCCGGGACGCTTCGCGCCGACTCCGGCACGGTGCTGGAGGTCGTCTCCAACCCCGGCTTCGCGATGCCGTACCTCGCCTGCACGATGGTGATAATCGGCATGTTGGTCCATTTTGGGATGAGCTTGGTCGGCTTCCTCCGCAAGAGGGCACTGTCATGAACGGTTTGGGACGTTACCTGCCCTTCGGCGTCGCCGCCGCGGCCGTGGTCTACTTCCTTTGGGCCATGCAACCGCCGACCGACCCGCCCGACGGCTTCCACCTGCACGACTTCGCCATGATACCCGTCATGGACGGGGGCCGCCCCAAGCCGGCGGACTCGATGGCCCGGAATGACCTGACGATCATCAGCGGCCGCCAGACCTATCGCGACGAGAAGGGCGACGAGCAGCCGGCCGTCCGCTGGCTGCTGGACGCTCTGAGCTACAAATGGTCCAAGGACGGGTCGGCCGAAAAAGACAAGGTATTTCGGATCGACAATGACCAGGTATTGAAGGTGCTGGACCTGGCGGCCCGGCCCGGCTCGTACCGCTACGCCCTGGAGGAGTTCGCGCCGCACCTCGGCGACTCCGATTACGATCTCCCGCAGGGGTGGGTTCAGCTCCCCACGCCGGAGGACGGCATGGTTCGCCCCCTGGCGAACTACGGCGTCCTCGACGCCGACGGCAAGCTGACGAAGGCGAAGGCGTCGGTCAGCATGTTCCCCGGCGACGGCGGCGGCGTACTGCAGAACGTGAACCGCTGGCGCGGCCAGTTGGGACTTACCCCGATCAAGGAGGATGGTCTCCCCGACGCCGCCCTCAACGTCGGCGGAACGGCCTCGCCCTACGTCGATCTGGAGGGCACGACCAAGGACGGTTCGACGCGCCTGCTGGGGGTGATCGTGCCGAACGGCGGAGCGACCTGGTTCTTTAAGTTCACGGGGTCTCCCGATCTGATCGCTCAGGAGAAGGCGCACTTCGATGCGTTTGTCACCTCGCACCAGCCCGCGTTCGAGAAGAGCCGGATCGTCGTTCAGCACATTGCCGAGGCCAAAAGCCACGACGAAAAGGACCGCGACCTCTTCGACGTGAAAATGCTTGAGCTGGGCGATCACCTTATTACCTACCGCAGCCTGCGGGACTGGGACGTGCGCCTGGTCCCGCCGGACGCGCCCGGCGGCAACTGGAAGTCGCTCGACAAGGAGTACGCGGATTATCTGGACCGGCTCGACGCCAAGGATCCGACGGCCAAGGTCCAACCGATGCTGATGCTCATCCGATACTGGGCGGCCGCACAGAAAGACCCCACACGGGAGAAGGAATTCGCCGCGGCGTTCAACCAGACCGTGGACGCCTACCGGGCGGAGCTTGCAACGTCGATGCCGGCCGTGACGCAGAGGGCCGCCTTCGAGACCGGCTTCAACGACTTCGCTCCGTTCTACCAGTGTGCGATCCTGTACGTGATCGTTTTCGTGCTGACGTGCCTGTCGTGGGTCGCCTTCACCAAGCCGCTCAACTGGTCGGCGTTCGCGTTGGCCGTCGTGACGCTGGTGGTCCACACCGGGGCGCTGATTTCGCGCATGTACCTGATGGATCGGCCGCTGGTGTTCGTGACCAACCTGTATTCGACGGCCGTTTTCATCGGCTGGGTGTGCGTGATCGCGGGGCTGGTGTTCGAGGCCATCTACCGCAACGGCATCGGCAATTTCGTCGGCTCGGTGGCCGGCTTCTGCACGATGGTCGTCGCCCACTTCCTTTCGATCGGCGGCGACACGTTGGAGAACCTGCGGGCCGTGCTGGACACCAACTTCTGGCTGGCCACGCACGTCACGGCGGTGAACACCGGCTACGCGGCGACCTTCGTGGCCGGGCTTCTGGGCACGCTGTTCGTGGTGCGCGGCGTGTTCACCCGCACGCTGGACAAGGGGTTGGTGAAGACGCTCGGCGACGCGACGTATGGCGCCGTCTGCTTCGCCACGCTGTTCAGCTTCACGGGCACCGTGCTAGGCGGCATCTGGGCCGACCAGTCGTGGGGCCGTTTCTGGGGTTGGGACCCCAAGGAGAACGGCGCCCTGATTATCGTGGTGTGGAACGCGCTGATCCTGCACGCCCGCTGGGGCGGCATGGTGAAGCAGCGCGGCCTGGCGGTGCTGACGCTGGTGGGCAACATCGTGACGGCCTGGTCGTGGTTCGGCGTCAACCTGCTCGGCATCGGCTTGCACGCCTACGGCTTCCAGAGCGGCACGGCCTGGGCCTGGCCGGCTACGCCGTGAGCCAGGTGGTGCTGATCGGCGTCGGGCTGCTGCCGTTGCGGTATTGGCGGAGCTTCGCGGCCGATTCGGCCGTCCTACCGCCGCCCCCGCCGCCGGCCGCACCGAACGGCCGGCTGAAGACGAAGCGCGGCAAGACGGGGACTGGCGTCATGCCTAACCCAGTGTGAGAATGCGAACCGCAGCGAAAAGGTGAGCCGCCGGGATAAACCCATTGGTATTGACATAAGTTGGCGCGGTTGCTCCGTCTTAAGCCCCGGAGGGGCGGCGGTGCATAGCCAGGGGTGAAACCCCTGGAGCGACGACCGGCCTCCCCACGCATTCAGCCCCGGAGGGGCGGCGGTCGGCGAGGCGCCGCCGCCCCTCCGGGGCTGAATCGCTCAAGGGGCACCGCCTCTTCCCAGGGGTTTCACCCCTGGCTATGCACCGCCGCCCCTCCGGGGCGAAAACGACGCCCCGACGCCCTGCGAACTTGTGTCGATACCAATGGGCTTGTCCCGGCGGTTCATTGATCGCATCCCGCCAAACGGCGGGGATAAACCCCGCCGCTCGCCGCGCGGATCAGCGCCCGTCCACCGGCCGCTGTCCCCACGGCATCGGCATCGTCGGCGGTTTGGCGTGCCGGTCGCGGCGCACGTCCTTCGGCCGGTCCTTGAACCAGCTCACGAAGCGCACTAGCTGGCGAACCGCTTCCTCGTAGGCCTGCCGTCCCTTCTCCGCTGTGGCCAGCTCCGCATCGCCGAGTACGCCCGTCTCCGAATAGCTGCTCGTCCACGAGATCACCGTGGCCGGCCCCGCCGCGAACAGGTCCACCCAGCTGAAGGGGCTGTTGTCCTCGTTGAACGATATGAGACCGCTTTTGATCTTGTCCTGGCGCACGTTGTCGCCGTCGAGGTAGAGGTAGAGCGACGTTTCCAGCTCACAGGCGTGGGCGCAGCCGCCGGGGAACTTGCTCTGCCGCCAGCGCGGCAAAAACTCCTTGTCCACCGTCAGGAGGTTCCACCACGCGGCCAGCACGCACTCGGCGTCGGTTTCGAGGTTGGTGCGGCGGGCGACGAGATCGAGGTTGGGCATGTTGGAGCCGTGGCCGTTGAGCAGCACGATCTTCTTGAAGCCGTGGTAGGCCAATGATTTCGTGATGTCGAGCACGTGGTGCATGAAATGCTCGAAGTCGTTGTTGATGGTGCCGGGGAAGTCCATGACGTGGCCCGTGTAGCCATAGGCCACGATCGGCAGCACGAGCAATTTATCGGGAATTTCGCGTCCGGCGCCGTGAGCGATCCCCGTGGGGCAGACGAGGTCCACGTCGAGCGGCAGGTGCGGCCCGTGCTGCTCGACGGCCCCGCAGGGCACGATGCACACCTTGCCGAGTTCGACGGCGTCGTTGATCTCCGGCCAGGTCAGTTTCTCGTAGCGGTGTTCCGTGGCGGCGCGGCTGGTCATGCGGATGGCTCCTTGAGGGTCGCGGGAAAACGGGTGCGATTTTGCCGGCCTACTTGCAGGACTGGGGCGACGGCCGTAGAATCCTCACTCAACCCCACGCCGCCGGCCGGATGTAAACCGGGGCGAGTTTTCTTAACGGTATCAGCTATGCCAATCGTCGTCACCTGTCCCAGCTGCGCCACGACCCTGAAGGCGCCGGACGCCGCCGCGGGCAAAAAAGTCAAGTGCCCCAAATGCACCTCGACGATCACGGTGCCTGCGGCCGCCGCTCCGCCCGAGGAGATCGTGGAAGAATTCATGGACGAGCCGGCGGCGGCCCCCGCCGCATCCCGGCGTCGGGAGGCGGAGGTCGCCGCGCCGCGGGAGTTCGCCCCGCCGCCGCCGGAATGGGTGAGCAACCGACAGACGATCGCCCTCGTGGCGCTCATCATCCCGATCGGGGCGCTCGGCATCCACAAGTTCATCCTCGGCAAATCCACGCCGGGCTTCATCATGCTCCTGGTGACCCTGTTCGGCTGCGGCGTCGGATACCTGGTGATGCTGGTGATCGCCATCATGGAAGGCATCAAATACATGAAAATGTCCGACGCCGAGTTCTACGACACCTACGTCGCCGGCGACAAGGCGTGGATGTGACGCCAAAGCGGCGGCGCGGTCGTTCGGCAGACAGGGTCAGGCTCCCTGGGGACCGGCGTCGCGGAGTTTCTTGAGGGCTTCGAGTTCGAGCAGATGGTTTCGGTCTTTCGTGCGGCCGGCGGCCTTCTTGGCGGCAATGAGGCCGTCGAGGGACAGGACGTGGACTTTCAAGCCGAACATTTCCAGTTCCACGGACTGAGCGAATGCCCGACCGTAATCGCCCACCCCGCTGACCTCGCCCAGGAGATCAAGGTCGCCGTGATCCGTGGTCAGGGTGAAGTTCAATCCGGCCTGGAGGGTGAGAACGTCGAAGCGGAACGGCAGACCGGGCGGCGCGCCCCGCAAATACGGATGAAGCGGAGTGAGTGAAGCGACGACGGCTTGCAGGTTGGCGGCGGTGCGACGGTAGCACAGGTCCAGGTCCTTCGTGATGTGCGCCGAACCCTGCGCGACCATCGCTAACCCCCCGATGACGACGTACTCGACGTGGTGCGTTTCCAGTTGGCGAATGATGGGCCTGCGTCGATCACAGCTGTACTCCCCTTCGATGTCGTCGGCGACTTGCGCTGTCGTTGGCCGGCCTCCCCTAACGCTTGGGCGAACGCAGCGGCGCGGGCATTCTCGATCCACCGCTTATCTACCGGCAGTTCCAAGTTACGGCGCAGCAGCGTCAAGTCGATACCGTTCTCGTCGTACACCTGATAGCCGCCGTAGAACTCGATGCCGGTGGTGGGCTTCTTGTCGTGGGATGGCATGGCGCGGTACTCACGGGGCGGCCAGGATTTCGGAGAGAATGTCGATCTTATCGGGAAGCGGATCCTGCCACAGCCACTCTGGACGAATCCAGAATCCGGTCAGCGCCTCGCTCCGCAGCACGCCGCTTCGCGTCTGCACTTCACGATACCGCTTCCGCCGGTCGAGTCGCAGCAGCGTCACGGCTTGCTCTATATCGTCCACGATCCAGTATTCCAGGACGCCAGCCTGACGATACTGCTCGCGCTTTTTCCGATAATCCCGGTCGATACTGTCGGGAGAAACGATCTCGACGGCCAGATCGGGCGGTCCCGCGACGAAGCCGCGATGGACAAGGTGCAGCCGGTCGGTGCGGACGAACGCGACGTCTGGCTCGGGGCTGTTCACGTCGTTGATGCGGAAGGCGACGCGCGAGCCGTAGACCTTGCCCGGACGTTTCCTCCTAACGAAGTCGTCCATGAGGCCGGCCAACCACACGAACCGCTCGTTGGCGTCCGTGTTCTCAGGCGAGGCCATGTAAATCACCCCGTCGATCAGGTCGCCTTTCTGTCCATCCTTGACGAGCAGACAGAAATCCTCGAATGTGTATCCCGTAACGCTGGTTGCCGCGCCCATGACTTACCTCTCACCGCGAGGAATCGCTGCCTGTCCGCCCTCTTGGAAGGCATGACGGCCGAGACTGCATGGGTTTCATCGTAATCCGGCGGCGGCTCGGTCGCCACTTGTTTCGGGCCTCCGGGCGCCGGCTCAGGCGGGAAGCGGCCGTTTCAGCAGCGCCTGAACGATCTCCACGGTGCGTTGCACGGCCGCGGCCAGGAAGGCCCGGCCCTTCTCGGCCGTGGCCCGCTCGGGATAGCCGACGGCCCCGTGGTCGGTGCGCTGCTTCATGTCCTCGCACAGGTACAGGCCGCGCAGGACCGGATCCTCGCGCGGCGGGTCGTCGCGGACCTGATCGCGCCGCACCAGGTCCGGCCGCAGCGCCAGCATCATCGAGGTCTCGAACTCGCAGGCGTGGCCCATCGTCTTGCGCGGCCCCTCAGCCAGCGCCGCCAGCTCCGGCGCCGCCAGGTCCCAGTACGACGCCGCCGACAGGATGCGGTCGCGGTAGCGCGGCTGCAGCCGCCGCAGCGCCGTCTGCATCGTGTCGATGTTGCCGCCGTGGCCGTTGAGGATCAGCACGCGCGGCCAGCCGTCCTCCAGAAGCGGCGTCAGCAGATCGCATAGCATGTCCATATGCACGTCCACCGACGCCGACAGCGTGGCGCCGAAGCGCAGGTGGTGATGGCTGGCGCCGAACCACAAGGTCGGCAGCAGCACCACCGACTCCGGCAGTCGCTGCTCGACGCCCTCCGCCACGCCGGTGACGAGGACCGTGTCGGTGAGGACGGCCAGGTGCCGGCTGTGCTGCTCGACCGCGGCGATGGGGGCCAGCACCAGGGCGCCGGCCCGCGGGACCTGGCGCAGCTCGGGAAAGGTCATTTCGTGGAATTTCACGATCCGCTCGCTCCTTTTCTGCCGTTCGCTTCGGGCCGCCCTTCGGCACGCGCTCGGCCGGGAATGGAGTCTACTCGCCGTCGCCGCGCCCGGCAAGCGGGCGAGCGGGGTTGCGTCAGCGCCCCGAGTTCGTGGCGCTTTCAGAAACGATGCGCCCCCGGGGCGCTGACGCAACCCCGCTCGCCGGGGACCGACGCGCAAAAAGAGGGAGATCGGGTTTTGTTGAACTGTTCCTTCCAGAACCGCGTATGATAAAGCATGAAGGGGAGCGCCCGCCTTTCCGCCCGTTTGTCCGGGAGACAAGGGTGTCTCGTCGATTCGCCCATTTGCTCACCTGGACTTGTGGCCGCGGAGCAGCCCATCATGTCGTCGCACCCCTTTCTGCCCTCCGCCCGGGTCGGCAAATATGAGGTGCTGGCGCACATCGCCACCGGCGGTATGGGCGCCGTCTACAAGGCGGTGGACGTCAGCCTCGGCCGCGTCGTCGCCCTCAAGGTCCTCGCCTCCCGCCTCCTGGCCCATCCCGGCGCCCTCGAGCGCTTCCGCCGCGAGGCCCGCAACGCCGCCCGGCTCAATCATCCCAACATCGTCGCCCTTTACGAGTGGGACAAGATCGAGGACTCGTACTACCTCGCGATGGAGTTCGTCAACGGGCCGGACCTCGCCGACTACATCCTCAACAAGGGGCGCCTTGAAGTCGCGGAGGCCCGCACCATTCTCATCCAGGCCGCGCAGGCCCTCGACCACGCCTACCGTCAGGGCGTCGTCCACCGCGACATCAAGCCGTCCAACTTCCTCCTGGCCCGCCAGGACGGCGAGCTGCTCGTGAAGATGACCGACCTCGGCCTGTCGCGAACCGTTTCGGACGAGGAGTTCCGCGTCACCCGCGACGGAACGACCGTCGGCACGGTCGATTATCTCTCCCCCGAGCAGTCGCGCGACAGCAGCCTGGCCGACATCCGCAGCGACATCTATTCGCTGGGCTGCACGGCCTATCACATGCTGGCGGGGGCGCCGCCCTTCTCTGAGGGCGGCCTGGGCGAACGCGTCTACAAGCACTTGCACACCGAGCCGCCGGACATTCGCCGGATCAATCCCGACGTGCCGCCCGGCCTGTGGACCGTCCTGAAGCGAATGCTGGCCAAGGCGCCGGGCGCCCGTTATCAGACGCCGGCCGAGCTCCTGAACGATTTGTTGCACCTACCCACCCATGCGCCGATGGGACGGCCGAACCATCCGAGCCGTCTCCCTCCGCGCGGCGGGCGGCGAAGCGACGCGATCCCGTCTCGTCGCACGATCAAGCCGACGCCCGTTCGTCGCCGGGCCTGGACGACGACCCCGACCCCGGCCTGTCCACGCCGGACCAGCGCCTGGCGGCGGCCCGCCAGTTCGAGCGCGCCAGCGAGGTGGCGGCCGCGGGCGAAAATGACGACTACGCCCGCCACCTGATGCTCAGCTGCTGCCAGCTCGACCCCGCCAACCTGCGTTACCGGCAGGCGCTGCGCCAGCTCAAGCGCAAACGAACCGCTCTCCTCGGCCGGTTGACGGCCCCGCTGGGCAAACTGGCCGGCAAGGCGCGGCTCCAGGCGGCGCTGCGGAAAGGAGAGTATCGGAAGGTGCTGGAACACGGCGAAGAGGTGATCGCCGCCGCCCCAAACGACATCGCCGTGCATCTGGCCATGGCGGAAGCGGCCGAGGCGCTCGGCTTGCCGCGGCTGGCTACCTGGCTGGTCGAACAGGCGCGGCGCAGGCTCCGCACAACCCCGCACCCCTCCGCAGCCTGGCCCGCCTGCAGGAGCGGCAGGGTCAGTACAGCGAAGCCCTCCGCCTTTGGGGCCTGGTGATCCAGGAGGATCCGAACGACCTGGAGGCGCAGCGCAAAATGAACGATCTGGCCGCCCAGGAAACGATCGAGCGCGGCAACTACAAGGGCCGAGTGAAACGCCGTCCTCCCAAGGGCGGCAAACCGGCGACGGATTACTGAGCGGTTGCCGGAGCCGCCCGATGTCCGCTTCCTGGCTCACCCACTGCGCCGAAGCAAGCCGTGATCTCGGCCGCGGTCTGCTGCACCTGCTGTATCCGGCGTGCTGTCATTTCTGCGGCAGTCCCCTGCCGGCCGTCGCGCCATTCTGCGCCTCCTGCCAGGCCGCATTCCTCTCCGATTCGACTCCTTCCTGTCCGCGCTGCGCCGCGTCGGTCGGCCCGTTCGCCGTGATCGACGGCCGATGCGTTCACTGCCGCGACGAGGCGCTTGCCTTTGACGCCGCATCGCGCCTCGGAAGTTACGATGGCCGGCTGCGCGATGCGGTGCTGCGGATCAAAAGCCACAGCGGCGAAACCCTGGCCGAGCTAATGGGTGAGTTGTGGGCCGACCACGCAGCCCTGGCCCTCCGGCGCTTGCGGCTGACGTTCTGGTCCCTGTGCCGCTCCACTGGCGGCGCCGATGGCGCCGCGGATACAACCAGAGCGAGGCGCTGGCGCACGGCCTGGCCGCAAAGCTGCACCTGCCGTGCGGGCCGTGCGGACTGCGCCGGATCCGCGCCACGCCAATGCAGACCTCGCAAACCCTCGCCGCCCGGCGCGAGAACGTGCGCGGCGCGTTCGCCGCCGTCCACCATCCAGGCGCCGCCGGCAAGACCGTCCTGCTCGTCGATGACGTGATGACGACCGGGGCCACCGCCTCGGAGGCGGCCCGCGCCCTCAAGGCGGCCGGGGCGCGGCGCGTCGTCGTCGCCGTCCTAACGCGGCGCACGGGACATGACAATTGCGCTACTCGTGGGTGCCGCGCGTTAGGGCTTGCTTCGCCTCTTGGGTCACAGCGGCAGCCGGATCTCCTTCGGCGAGCGTCTTCAGTACGAGTCGGCCGGCCGGAGAATTGATTCTCTCCAGCACCCGCACGGCCCGCACGCCCCGCAAGGCGTCGCCGGAATGCAACGCGCGTGCGGCTTCGAGCAAGGCCGTGATGCGCCGGCGCTGTTCCGCCGAAATCTCACTCTTCAGCGTTTCACGGAGGGCGGCATTGTCCTGGCCATTCAGGTCCGCCAACAGCACAGGTCTGGATTAGGGCCGACTGGCTGGAGAAGGCGTGAAGAAACTCATTAACTGCAAATTGAAAAAACCGAGTCGGCTGGTGAGGGAGGGGGGGGAGGGGGGGTATGACTAGACGCAGAAGCCAGACCTAAGTATATATCCTTTTTTCATAGAAATTATCTTTTTATCTTGGACCCGGCTGCCGGGCGTCGGTAGATTGGAGGTCGTTGCGGCGGGCACACCTTGCCCACCGCAACGACCGAAACATCTTGGATAAGGAGGCAGGTAATGCCGTCACAGGTTTTGCGTCCGCACCGGAAATACTGGCTCATCAAGGGGCCGTGGGGGGAGAGGAAGTTCCCAGACATGGCTCCCAGCCAGTTCTACCGGCAGCTGTCCCTGGAACTGTTCGGCGACGCCGTTCACGGTCGCCCGGAGGTTTGGCCGGCGATCCTGAACTCTAGCTGGAACGTCTCCGCCAAGAGGTGGGTCTACGATCCTGTCACGCCTGGGTCGTAAGGCTGACCATGAGCCCGCGCCCGTCTTGCGATGGCGGGCGCGGGTTTTGTATGCGGGATATTCCGACCACCGCCGGACCAGCTGGCGCGGCGCGCAGTTAGCGATGGGAAGGGCCGCCGGTTCTTGGAGCCCTCTGCTCAGTCCTTCCCAACGCCACGAATTTCCGCCTTAGGCACACTGACTCGGCCGCGATAGACGACCGCGATCTTCTTGCCGTCGGCGGAGAAAATCAACTCGGCAGCGTCCAGGGGAAGGCCCTTGATGGCGCTGACTTCCTTCCCCTCCTTCAAGTTCCAGAAACGCAAGGTTTTGTCCTTCGCGGTGCTGGCAAGGGTTTCCCCATTGGGGGAGAAGGCAACGGCCGCAACCACGTCGAGATGCCCTTCAAGTCTTTGTGCAATCTTCCCGCCGTCAATGTCGTATAGGATAATGTCGTCCTCCGCCCCGCAGGCGAGCAGCTTGCCGGACGGAGAAATGGCCAGCGGCATCCGATCACCACTACCGGAGGCCATGATCTTGCGGAAACTCCCGGACCTGAACTTCTTCACCACGGTCCCCGTGTCGGCCTTCACGACAGTGATCTGGTCGGCATTCGACTCATACGCAGCAAAGCGATTCGCCGCCACGGCAAGAGAACAGACGCCGTTGTTGCCGAGGGGCACCTCGGCAATCGTCTTCTTTCCGTGGATGTCGCGGATGACGAGGTAGTAGCCTTGGCCGGATCGAAAGTCAGTGATCGCCAAGAATCTGCCATCGGGGGT
The DNA here is from genome assembly GCA_963771935.1 of uncultured Planctomycetaceae bacterium. Lineage (GTDB taxonomy): Bacteria > Planctomycetota > Planctomycetia > Gemmatales > Gemmataceae > UBA4732. The sequence goes on from CAVYVK010000005.1 coordinate 775,853, forward strand.
AAAGGCGGCCCCACCAATCTCATGACAGTGAATGTTCTGCTCAAGCTCCCCAGTCTTCCGGGAGAAAATCTTCACCGCTGAGTACGAATCGACGGCGAGCATATCCTCTGCGAAAGCCACCGAGTGTGGGAAGCCCCAGTCCCGATCCCAGGTCGGGGGTAGGCTCTTCCCTGTCTCAAGGTCAACGACCTTCAGGTCGCCGGTATCCGACTTGGTGGCATAGGCTTTGAAGTCGGAGGAAATGCCGAGGTAGGAGTCGATTCGGACGAGACCGACCGGCCCTGGAACCGGGGGTTTCGGATCAGCATTCGGCGGAGGATCTTTTGCTGCTTCCGGCACCTTGTCAGGCTTCGGCGACGGCTGTGGAGCCGGGGGTTTCGGATCGGGATTCGGCGCGGGGGCGGCCGGTTTGACCGCGTCGGGTTGCGCGGCCTTGTCGGGTCTCGCCGGTGCGGGCTGATCCGCTCCCGTACCAGGCTTCAGACCCTCCGAGACCGCACGGTCAGAGTTGCAGCCGCTCACGAGAGCGACGGAACACACGGCGGCGGCCAGAACGGCGCGAAGGTCAAGAATAGCCATGACGAATTCCTGCGGATGGAAAGGCCTATGTTTCTCCATCATTGCTGGGAGATGCTTCGGACGCCAGCAAATAATAGCGGGTGACTGCCCCCGCTGCTCCGCGCCCGCGCCGCGAAACTGCTCCTGACGTTTGTGGAGCCTCCAGCAGCGTCTGCTGAGCTTGCGCTGCTCTTCGGCTGCCGGTCGCCCAGTTCGAAGCCACCCAGCACCTCCACAACCACCTTCTCGGCGTCGCGGCCGGCTGGCGTGTCCGCCTCCTCCCGCGCCAGACGACGCGAATCTCCGCAAACGGGGGAACCTTCGCTCCCTTGCGGTCGGGGAAACACGGGCGGTTGCACCGGCCGGACCTGCCTGGCGCCGGCCGACGTGGCGCGGTTCCCCGGTCTCTATTTGACAGACCGCCCCCTCCGGTGGAAGAATAGAAGCGACCCAAACGGGTCCGTCCCCGTGTTACCGGCGCTGGCCGCCGACGCGGACCCCGGGTCGAGCAGGTACGTTTCACCATGTCTCGGTACTGTTTCGTTCTGCTGGCCGGGTTGGCCGTCGCCGCGCCCATCAGCGCCGCCACCTGGGCCGATTCGATGTTCGACGAGCTGTCCAAGGACTTCGGATCCGTGCCGCACGGCTCCCTCCAGACGCACAACTTCCGTCTCGTCAACAACACCAAGCAGCCCGTCAACATCACCAACGTCGGCGTGTCGTGCGGATGCACCAGCGCCTACGCCGCCAAGACCTATCTCAACCCCGGCGAGGAAACCGCGATCGTCGCCCGCATGGACACGTCCCGCTTCTTCGGCGTGCGGAGCGTCACCGTCACCGTGCAGTTCGACCGGCCGGCTTTCGAGGAGGCGCGCCTCTTCGTCCAGGCCAACTCCCGCAGCGACTTCAGCATTTCGCCCGACGGCCTCGCCTTCGGCGAGGTCAGGCGCTCCGCAACCCCGTCCATCGCCGCCACCGTCACGTTCTACGGGACCGCGACCCAGATCACGGACGTCAAGAGCGAGAGCAACTACGTCCAAACCTCCATCGCGGATGCGAAAACTCCCGACGGCCAGGCGGCCTACCAGCTCACGGCCAAGCTGCGCGGCGACGTGCCGGTCGGCCGATGGTACACGGACGTGTGGCTGAAGACGAACAACCCGGAGATCCCGCAAATCCGCGTTCCGGTGACGGTCGAGATCGAGTCGGCCCTGAGCGTCAGCCCCGACGCCGTGGCTCTGGGCCAGGTGGCCGTCAACGGCGAGAGCGAGCGCCGCGTCATCATCCGCGGCGCCAAAGCGTTCAAAATCACGGCGGTCAAGGGCGACGACGACGAGTTGACGGTGCGCGACAGCACTGAGGACAGCAAGCCGGTCCACGTGCTGACGGTGAAACTGAAGCCATCCAAGGCCGGCGAGCTGAACCGCAACATCCACGTCGAGACCGACCTGCCCGACGACGGCACGATCGAGTTTGGGGTCAGCGCCCAGGTGACGAAGCAGTAACGGCGGAGAGTCGTTCTTCCGTCTTACCAGCCCGAAGCGCCAGCGAGGGATTTCTACAAATCCCTCGCTGGCGCTTCGGGCTGGTCAAGCAACCATCTCACTCGTCCGATTCCGAATAGTACGTTTCGCGGATCGGAACGGCCGTCCAGTTCCGGGCCAGACGCCAGGCGAGGTAGCCGAGGAATTTTTGGCGGAACTCCATCGGCTGCATGTCCTCGACCGGGATCGGCCCCCGCGCGTCCGGGTAGACGAACGACACCTGCTTGGGCAGCGGCGACTCGTCCGGCTTGCTGACGTCCACCACCTGCACCGACAGGGAAGCCTGGCCGTGGTAGAGCGTCTGTTTGCTGCCGTTCTCGTACATGCTGAGCCGGGAGATCTCGATGTAGATGAGATAATCGGCCTTGAACTGCCGGCCAATGGCGGACAGGTTCGGCTCCTGCTGCCAGTTGGGATGGCTGATCTTGAACTCCTCGACTTTGTGCGGGTTGACGAGGGTGACGTTCTCGTTGTTGGCCTGGCACAGCTCGACTAGCTTGTGCGCCAGCATCTCGCTGAGCTGGCGGTCGGCCTGGATCAGCTCGGGCCGCGTCTCCAGATCGGTGGAGTAGGTCAGGATGGCGACGCGCACCTCCTTGTTGTCGTCGGAGGCGAGCTGCTTCATCTCGGCCTCGTGCTTGGCCTCCGGGAAGAGGAAGTAGGCCATCGTGGACGCCTGACATCCGGCGCTCAGCGCCGCCGCCGCGCCCAGGATGCCGAGGAAGCCCCGCCGTGGGATCGCCGTCATCGCCTCTCCTCCGTGAGATACGTTTCCCGACCAGCCTGAAGCGCCAGCGAGGGATGAAGTCCAAACCCTCGCTGGCGGCAGGCTGGTTGAAAAGCCGCCAGCCGCATTCAGAACCGCGGCGCCGAACCCATCCAGTACATCAGACCGAGATACAGCACCCAGCGCAGCAGCATCAGGCCCATCAGGCTGAAGACGATCACCATCAAGGTCCGCTCCACCGAGCGGACGAAGAGAGGGCGTTCGCAGACGGCGCTGGCGACGCACCACGGAATGACGGCCAGCAGGAACAGGGCCAGCAGAACGCCCACGCTGTTGGCCTGGACGCCGTTGACCAGATCGCCGCGGATCGTCAGGGCGAAGCTCGTGGTCATGCCGCACGACGGACAAGGAAGGTGCGTGATCCGTTTGAACGTGCATTCGGGCAGTCCCAGTTCCCGGTGCGTTTCCATGCGCCGGGCCGAACCGTCGGCGTAGTACGGGTTGAGCCAGGCGGCGACGACGAACAGGGCCGTCAAACCCAGGCCGATGCCGACCAGCCCTCCCCGCACCCACAGCCTCATGACCGGCTGGGCCTCAAGCGGTTCGGGTTCCTTGTCTTTCGATGGAGGGGGGACAATAGCCATCGGCCAGTTCCGTTGCAAGAGGAGTTCACGGGTTCAGGCGGCCCTCCGTGCCGCGGCGTTTTCGTTCGCTGGGTGGGCGTTTCCGACCATCTTCTCGGCGGCCTCGTCGGCGCGGCGAAGGGCGTCCTCGACGCGGCGGCGGTAGACTTCGAGCTGCTCCTTGCGCACGTCCGGCGGGACGTGGATCGGTTCCGTGGTGACGAGGACGACGTCGCTGCCGGGGCAGGGCAGGACGAAACGGTCCCAGCTCGGCAGGCGCCAGGCCCGACGGTAGGCGAAGCCCATCGGCACGATCGGCAGGCCCGTGCGGGCGGCGAGGTAGACGACGCCAGGCTGCACCTGACGGCGCGGGCCGCGCGGCCCATCCGGCGTGACGGCCAGGTGGCCGGTGCGTCCGACGCGGAGCATAGCGCGAACCGCCTCGACGTAATCGCGTGTGGACGAGCCGCGCACCAGGCGGAAGCCGAGCTTGCGGCAGGCCTGCGAGATCAACTCGCCGTCCGCGTGCTTGCTGACCAGCACGTGGATGTCCCGCCTCCCATATTGATACGCCGGCATGAGCAGGTTTTCATGCCAGAACGCATAGAGGTAACGTCCCTGAAAGCCGCGCCGGTTGGGGTCGAGGTTCGGCCCGATCGGCCGGTAGCGGAAATGCACCAGGCCGATCCAGACGCGCACCAGGCAGGCCACGGCGAACCCCAGCACCTTGACGGCCAACGGATGACGGATCTTCATCGGAATCGGGCCTCCATGCCCCTCACGACTATCCCGGCCATTCGCCGCTGAACACCTCGACGGCGGGGCCGGTCATGTATACGTGGTCGTCGGTTTCGGACCAGTTCAGTTCGAGATCGCCGCCGGGCAAATGGGCGAGGATCTTGCGGCCGGTGCGACCCGTAAGCACGCCGGCCACGGCCACGGCGCAGGCGCCGGTGCCGCAGGCCAAGGTAATTCCGCTGCCGCGCTCCCAGGTGCGCATCGTGACTTCGCCGGGCGAATGCACCTGGACGAAATGCACGTTAATGCGGCGCGGAAAGACGGGGGCGTTCTCGATCTCTGGGCCGACGACTTCTACGGGAACCTTGCTCACGTCTTCCAGACAGTAGAAGACTGCGTGCGGGTTACCCATCGACACGCAGGTGATGTACGTGTCGAAACCCCAGTCCTCGTACCGTAAAGCAGATGGCAGGCCTTTCTCGAGCTGGGCAATAAGTTCCGCCGGCGGCGGCTTGACTTCAGGACACTTCGGGTAGGCGGTACATCCAAGAAACAACCCCTTGGTGCTTTCCCTCACCCTCATCGCCGAGCCGCACCGCTCGCACTTCAAGCCAGAATCGACAAAGGGATCCACATAGTTGACGACGCGCGGCCCCGGCAGCGTGGTCGGAATCTTGTCGGCGTCCAGGATCGGCACCCCCATGTCCACGGTGACGCGCTCGACCTTGCCGTTGCGGACATCGAGGTCGAGCGAGAGGACGCCGCGGCCGGTTTCGATGGTCAGGCGCGGCTTGACGGCGATGCCGTGGTCGTGGACGTACTTGGCGACGCAGCGGACGCCGTTGCCGCACATCTCGGCCTCACTGCCGTCGGCGTTGAACATGCGCATCCGGGCGTCGGCGCGTTCGGAGGGGCAGATGAGGATGAGGCCGTCGCCGCCGACGCCGAAGTGGCGATCGCTGACGACGCGGGCCAGACCGGCGGGGTCGCGCGGCGGCGGCTGGCGGACGCAATCGACGTAGACGTAGTCGTTGCCGCAACCTTGCATTTTGGTGAAACGCATGGGATTATAAGCCCTCCGCTTCGTCCGGAATCGGCGGTTGGTCGGGCGTCTCGATGGAGCGGGCGAGGGCGAGGCACTCCCGCAGAAACTTCTCCAGCCACTCCATCTGTCTGACCTTTGAGCGGGCGAAAAAGTGGGCGGCCTCGGAATCCAAATCGACCTCGTTGCCGCCAGCTGTATCCTCCGGGAACCCAATTGACCTCAACTACTTCACCGATCCCAAGCTTACGGGCTGCTTCCGGATCGATCCGGCAGCGCGTACTGAACCGCATCTTGTCCGGCCTCGCATAGTTCACCCCGACCCAATACTTCAACCCCGTCGAGGTTCAGGCCGTTGTGGTCCCATCCGGCCGATCTCTTGACGAACACTTTACATGCTACTGCGGCCTCCATGAGCATGTTCATCATGCTCATTACATCGCGGAGCCCTTCGGGCATGAACTTGCCAACTTGAGTGAGGGTCATGCTTCTCGCTCCCAAGAAGTCGAGGAACTGCCGCGCCAGGAAGCCGGCGACCTCACCGGCCCCTCGCAGCTGGGAGTCTCGGATTCTATCCAGTCCACCAACTCGAACCAGCGAACCTCCAGGTCCGGGCGTTCTGCTTCCGGCTGGATCACCTCGGGGTAACGCGTCAGCAGAATCAGCCGCGTCTCTTCAGCCCCAGTTTTGCCAAGCCCGATTCGGTATCCTTCGAGTTGGCCCGGTCGCAGTTCGGATTCCGCTTTCACCTCAATCCAAACAAGCCGGTCGGGCGTGTAGATTTCTAGATCCGGCCGCCCGTGCCCGGTCTCCACCTGAGTGCGGATTTCAATGGCAGCGGCATTGTCGGAGGCGACTCCAATGAAGCCTCCTGTGAGCCGTGCCACCAGCCGCGCCCCGACCTCCGGGGCCAGTACGAGCAACTGTTCCAGCACCACCGCCAGCGACTCGGTCAGGAAGTTCTCGTCCTGTCTCACCGCCCATTTGTGCAGACGCAGGAAAAGGTTATTGGAGGGCGATGCCATATCTCACTCCCACTCGATCGTCGCCGGCGGCTTGCTGCTGATGTCGTACACCACCCGGTTGACGCCCGCCACCTGGTTGATGATCCGCGTCGAGATCTTCGCCAGCAAGCTCGTACGGCAGGTGCGACCAGTCGGCCGTCATGAAGTCGTCGGTCTGCACCGCCCGCAGGGCGATGACGTTTTCATACGTCCGGCCGTCGCCCATCACGCCGACCGATCTGCACCGGCAGCAGCACCGCGAACGCCTGGGCCGTCTGCCGATACCAGCCCGCCTGCTTCAGTTCGTCCAGCAGGATGGCGTCGGCCTGGCGCAGCACGTTCAGCCGGTCGCGCGTCACCGGACCGAGGCAGCGCACCGCCAGACCGGGGCCGGGGAACGGATGCCGCTACACCAGCGTCTCCGGCAGGCCCAGCTCCAGGCCGAGCCGGCGGACTTCGTCCTTGAACAGGTCCTTCAGCGGCTCGATCAGCTCGAAGCCCAGCTCCTTCGGCAGGCCGCCGACGTTGTGGTGCGTCTTGATGTTGTGCGGCCGGGCCGTCCACCGCGCCGCCGCTCTCGATCACGTCGGGATACAGCGTGCCCTGGGCCAGGAAACTTGCACGTCGTCGATGCGACGGGCCTCGTCCTTGAACACGTCGATGAAGACGTGGCCGATGCTGCGCCGTTTCTCCTGCGGGTCGGTGACGCCGTCCAGCGCCTTCAAGAAAGCGATCCGCCGGCATCGACGACGTGCAGGTCGGCCTGGAAATGGTCGCGTGAACGTCCGCCGCACCGCCTCCGCCTCGCCCTGCCGCAACAGGCCGTTGTCCACGAAGATGCACGCGACCTGCGGCCCGACCGCCTTCAGCAGCAGCGCCGCCGTCACCGACGAATCGACGCCGCCGGACAGGCCGCAGATGACGCGCTGATCGCCGATGCGCTGCCGCAGCTCCGCCACCGTCTGCTCGAGGAACGAGCCGATCTGCCACAGTCCCTGGCAGCCGCAGACATCGTAGAGGAAATTATGCAGGATACGGCTGCCGACCGGCGTGTGGCTGACCTCGGGATGGAATTGCAGGCCGTAGACCGGCCGGCTGCGATGGCGGACGGCGGCGACCGGGCAGGTCTCGGTCGCGGCCAGCGGCACGAAGTCGCCGTTGACGGTCGCGACCTGATCGCCGTGGCTCATCCAGACGATGGTTTCGGCCGGCACGCCGGCGAACAGGCCGTCGGCCTCGTGGATGCGGCAGACGGCCCGGCCGAACTCGCGGCTGCGGGCCGGCTTGACCTCGCCGCCGAGCAGATGGCAGGCCAGCTGCATCCCGTAGCAGATGCCGAGGACGGGGATGCCGAGGTCGAAGAGCTTCGGGTCGCAGCGCGGGGCGCCGGGGGCGTAGACGCTGGCCGGGCCGCCGGAGAAGATGAGGCCGCGCGGCTTCAGCTCGGCGACGCGCTCGGCCGGCAGGTCGTGGCGCACGATCTGGCAGAAGACGTTCTGCTCGCGGACGCGCCGGGCGATGAGCTGGCCGTACTGCGAGCCGAAGTCGAAGATCAGGATGCGTTCACGTTCGGGCAGTGGCGTCATGGCTGGCCGCGGCCTCTTCGTCGGAAAACTGGGCGAACAGTTCTTCCAAGACGGATTCGTCATCGATGTGGCCGTCGCTGCGGTAACGCTCGACTTCCACACCGCCGTCTTCGAGGAACTCGATTTCCCAGTACACTCCCGGCGAAACGACGGTGATCATACGGCATCGTCGCGGGAATGCTCAAAGTGGTACACGATCTTGGCCCGTCCCAGGCGCTCAAGCAAGGCCAGAAAATTGCTGAATTGGTTCTCTTTCATTTGTCGAACTTCCTTCGTTTGAGCAGCTTCTGAATGGTCCGGAAGACCGGTTCGTCTCGTCGCGCCCGCTCCTCAATTTCCTCCCAGGTCAGGTGGAGAATGTCGTCCCAACTCGGCGAACCCGGTTCCAAAGCCGCATCCTTGATGCTCCCTCGCTTACCGCGAAGAATCTCGGCCACTGTCTTCCCGACGTTGGCGGTCATTACGACTTCCCCAACTCCGTCGCCCGCCGCGTCGCCGCCTCCACGGCGTCCATGATCGCCCCGCGCACGCCGCCGCGCTCCAGGGCGTGCAGCCCCGCGATCGTCGTGCCGCCGGGGCTGGCCACCATGTCCTTGAGCACGCCGGGATGCGTCCCCGTCTCCAGCACCATCTTGGCGGCGCCCAGCACCGTCTGCGCCGCCAACGCCGTCGCCGCCTCGCGCGGCAGGCCGACGCGCACGCCGCCGTCGGACAGCGCCTCGATCATCAGGTACACGAACGCCGGCCCGCTGCCGCTCAGGCCGGTCACGGCGTCGAGCATCGTTTCCGGCACGCGGAACGCCACGCCGACCGCTTCAGCAGCCGCTCCACCAGGGCCGCGTCGTCGGCCGTGGCCGCCTCGCCGGGCGTATAGGCCGACGCGCTGGCGCCGACCAGGCAGGGCGTGTTCGGCATCACGCGGACCAACCGCCGACGCGCCCCGAGTCCCTCGGCCAGCTGCCGCAGCGTCACGCCGGCCGCGATCGACACGATGAGCTGGCGGTCGGTGACGTGCGGCCGGATTTCCTCCATCAGCGCCTTCATGCTCTGCGGCTTCACCGCCAGCACCAGGAGGTCGGAGTGGGCTACCACGTCGTGGTTGTCGCCGACGGCCCGCAGCGGCCCGCCGCCGCTGAACGCCTCGCGGGCCGCGGGCAGCGGGTCGGCGGCCAGCACGCGCTCGGCGGTCGTCAGCCCGGCGGCGATCCAGCCGCGCGCCAGCGCCGACGCCATGCGCCCCGCCCCCAGAAAGCCCACGCGCTGCTCGGCCTGCATTCGCCCGCCCCTCCCGCGGACGCCGACTCGACCGGAAAAGACGCATTATACGATACAGGCAAGGGCCAGCGATACGGGTCTTCCCGCTCCCAAACGCGGACCAGCCCGCAGCGCGAGCGAGGGGATTGTGCTTCCTCGCTCGCGCTGCGGGCTGGTCAGTCGGCCCTCTGCGCCGGTCCTTACTTGCCCGAATTGACCCAACAGCGGATGCGAGGATTGCAGCCGCCGGCGTCCCGGCAATACCGCAGGGCGAGACGCTCCGCTTCTTTCCGCGTGTCGGCGGTGGCATAGCCGTAGACGCCATTGTCGCCGACGGCCAGGGCGGCGTAGGCGTTCTCGCACCAGACCACCACCTGAGCGTCGGGCGCCTTGCAATAGCCCAGGGCCGCGATCTCGACGTCGGCCTGACAGCTCTTACCGTAAGCGTAGCCGTAATTGCCGGTGTTCGGCGAGTACGCGATGGCGGCGAAGGCGTCGGCGCGGGCGCCGGCGGGAGCGGCCAGCCCGAAGACGCCCACCGCCGCAACGATCAGACCCAAAACCGCGGGACGAATGGTATTCATGGCAGTTGCCTCATTCCCCTTCTCCGATCGGCCGTCCTCCGCGGGCCGGCCATGCTGGATAAACCCCGAAGCGGATCATTCTTGCGCCGAAGCTCCGGCCGCTCGCCCGTCCCGTTGGTATGCATAACAGCAATCATCCGCTTCGCCCTTGCCTCCAAGGAGACTTTCCCATGCCCTGGCGTCGATCCCTGCTCCTGGCGACCCTCTGCGTCGTGTCGGCCCCAGCGGCGGACTGGCCGCAGTGGCTCGGCCCCAACCGCGACGGCGGCTCCTCCGAGATCGTCGTTCCCTGGAAGGGGCCGCTGAAGGTTCTCTGGCGCCAGCCGGTCGGCGAGGGCCACTCGTCGCCGGTCGTCGCCGGCGGCAAGGCGTTTCTCCTCACCAAGGTCAAGGACAAGGACCAGGAGGAAATCAGCGCCTATGACGCCAAGAGCGGCGACCTGCTCTGGCACAAGGCCTACGACCGCGCCCCGTTCACCAGCCTGTTCGGCGTTGGGCCGCAGGCGACGCCGGCCGTGGCCGACGGCCGCGTCTACACCTACGGCGTCACCGGCGTCCTGGCCTGCTGGAACGCCGACGACGGCACAGAGCGCTGGCGCATCGATGCGCTGAAGGAGCTGAAGGCGAAAAACCTCTTCTTCGGCGAGGCGTCGTCGCCGCTATTGGACGGCGACAAGCTGTACGTGGCGGCCGGCGCCGAAGGCCCCGCGGCGGCCGCCTTCACCACGGACAAGGGCGAGGTCGCATGGAAGAAAATCGACGGCCCCGCCAGCTACGCATCGCCCATCCTGCTCGGCAAGGGCAAGGAACGGCAGCTGATCTATCTGACCGGCGACAGCCTGTCGTCACTGGACCCGGCCAGCGGCGACGTGTTGTGGCAGTTCCCGGTGAAGGACGTGTCCGGCGAGAACTCGGCGACGCCGATTCGGGCCGGCGACCTACTTGTGGCCAGCACCATAAAGTTCGGCGGCGTCGCGCTGAAGCTGGAGACGAAGGACGGCAAGCCGGCCGTGAGCCAGACGTGGAAGAACCCCGACCTGAACTGCTACTTCTCGACGCCAGTGGCAGTCGGCTCGGATCAGATTTACCTGATCACCGGCGAGTTCGGCGTGCTGACGGCGGTGACCTCGACGCTGCACTGCGTCGAGACGAAAACCGGCCATGAGCTATGGTCGAAGGAGAAGGTGGGCAAGTACCACGCCGCCCTCTTGCGAACCGGCGACGACAAGCTGCTGATGCTCGACGACTACGGCAATCTGACGCTAATCGACCCGGACCCGAAGGAATACAAGGAGCTGGCCAAGAGCAAGGTGTGCGGCGCGACGTGGCGCACCCGGCGCTGTCCGACGGCTGCGTCTATTTGCGCGACGCCAAGGAATTGATCTGCGTGCAAGTGCCGACGAAGTGAAGAAGGATTTCACCACCGAGTCACAGAGAACACAGAGAAGACAAAACCAATTACCGAAGGAACAGCACGCTTCGGGACTATTCTTTGTCTTCTCTGTGTTCTCTGTGACTCGGTGGTGAAATCCTTCTCGACGCAGTGCGCCGACTCTCATGGGACTTTAATCCCGCCGTGGTACGATGAGCGGACGAGGGTCGCGGGATGTGGAATACGCAGCACCCCTTTTCACGCCCGCGGCCCTCGCCTCCGCTCCCGGCCGGCGACGGAGACTCGTCGATGCGCGTTCTGCTGATCGAGGACCATAAACCCCTCGCCCGCGCCTTGCGACAGGGCCTGGAGGAGGAGGGTTTCGCCGTCGATGCCGCCCACGACGGCGAAGAGGGCGATTTCAAGGCCCGCGGCGCCGAGTACGACGCCGTCATCCTCGATTTGATGCTTCCCAAGATCGACGGCCTGACGCTGCTGCAGAACTGGCGGCGCGACGGCCTCAAGATGCACGTCCTCGTTCTGACCGCCCGCGGGGCCATCGAGGACAAGGTACGCGGGCTCAACCTGGGCGCCGACGACTACCTGACCAAGCCGTTCGAGCTGGAGGAGTTGTTGGCCCGTCTCCGCGCCCTCATCCGCCGCGGCCATCAGGTCAAGGATCCCGTGATGCGGATCCACGATCTGGAGATCGACACCGCGGCTCGCACCGTGAAGCGCGGCGGCAAGGCGATCCATCTGACGCCGCGCGAGTACGCCCTGCTGGAGTTCCTGGCCTTCCACCGCGGCAAGGTCGTCACCCGAACGATGGTCTGGGAGCATCTTTACGACGAAGAGGATGAGAACACGTCGAACGTCGTGGATGTGTACATCCGCTACCTGCGCAACAAGATCGACAAGGGTTTTGAGACGCCCTTGATCCAGACCCGCTGGGGCGAAGGCTATCAGTTGCGGGGTGAGGAGTGAGCATGCGCTCGATTCGTCTGTCGCTGGTGGTCTATTTCCTGGCGCTGCTGGCCATCGCCCTGGGGGCGGCGTCGTGGCTGGCCTACCGCACTTCCGACGAAACGCTGTCGCAGAAGAAGGAGGCCACTCGCCAACTGATCCAGGCCCAGTACGAGGAGAACTGCCGCCAGGAGCGGTCCAGGCTCGATGACCAGCTGCTGGCCGAGGCCAAGTCGCTGGCGCGGCAGACGCAGACGATGCTCGACTTTTCGCGGCTGCATGATCGCGAGCATCAGCTGGGCCTTCTGGCGCTGGGCGCCTGGCCGATGGTCCCCAACGGCCACCTGACCGCCCCGGTTTGGATCGCCGAGGCGGTGCGCAACCCGGATCGGCAGCACGGCCCGGAATCGTCTCACGCCCCCAGCCCCTTCTACGCGGAGCTGTTCCGCACCACCGTCCCCGAAATCCATTTCGATACGTCGTCGCCGGACCAGCTGGCGATCCTGGAATCGACCGCCGAGTTCTTCCAGATCAACAGCGCCTGGGGCGCCTCGTACCATTCCAAGTCGATGGGCGACCACTCCTTCCCGATCGACCCGAAGGCGTTCGCCGCCGACCAGGCGCTGTCGTGGGAGTGGGCCGACGACTCTATGGGGCCGGACCTCCCGGTGCGCCGCGTCGTGCTGCGCACCTCCGCCCGGATCTTCCAGCCGACCATTCCTCACGGACGATCCGAGGACCGCGGCGACCACGGGCCTCGGCCGGACTTCCAGCCACGCTCCGCCATCTTCGTCCAGTGCGCCGCCTCCACCGCCGGCCGCGACGCCGCCCTGCGGAGCGTCGGCGACGACCGCGACCGGAACCTCGCCGCCGTCGAAGCGGAAACGGCCGACTCGCTGGCCGGCCTGCGCAACCGCCTGTTGCTCATGGGCGCCCTGACCTTCGCCGCCGCCGCCCTGGGCTGCTACGGTCTGGTGCGCCTCGGCCTGTCGCCGTTGCGCCGCGTGTCCGACGCCGTCAGCCGCGTCTCGGAAAAAGACTTCCGCCTCCAGGTGGACCAGCGCCGGATGCCGAGCGAACTCAAGCCGATCGTCCGGCGCGTCTCCGAGACGTTGGAGATGCTCAAACGGGCCTTTGAACGAGAGAAGCAGGCGACCGCCGACATCTCGCACGAGCTGAGGACGCCGCTGGCCGCCCTGCTGACGACCACGGAGATCGCCCTGCGCAAGCCGCGCACGGCGGCGGAGTATCAGGAGCTGTTGCAGGACTGCCGGCTCAGCGCCCAGCAGATGACGCAGGCGGTGGAACGGTTGCTGGCCCTGGCCCGGCTGGACGCCGGCGTGGACCGGCTGCGTCCGCGGCCGTTCGACGCCGCGGAGCTGGCCGAGCAGTGCGCCGCCCTGGTGCGGCCGCTGGCGGAGGCGCGCGGCCTGACGCTGGCCGTCCATCGCGCCGGGCCGGCGCCGATCACGGCCGACCACGACAAGCTGCGCGAGATCGTGACGAACCTCTTGCACAACGCCGTCGAGTACAACCGGCCCCACGGCGCCATCGACCTGACGGTGGCGCGGGAGAACGGCCGGCTGGAGGTGGCGGTCAAGGACAGCGGCGTCGGCATCGGTTCGGAGGCGAAGGCGCACCTGTTCAAGCGCTTCTTCCGGGCCGACCCGTCCCGAACCGGCGACGGGCTGCACGCCGGCCTCGGCCTGGCCATCGTCAAGGGCTACGTCGATCTGATGGGCGGCGACATCGCCGTCGAGAGTACGGAAGGCCAGGGCAGCACGTTCCGCGTGCGGCTGCCGGCGAACAGACAGTAATTCGGCGAACGGCCGGCGTGAGCCGGCTGGTGCTGCACCTTATCGTGGACTGGATTCTGGACCAGCCGGCTCACGCCGGCCGTTCGCCAAGAGCAGGAGTCGTACATGGCCGTTTTGACCGCAACCCGATCGGCGGCGCTGGCGGCAGGACCCCGAAGTGGGATTGATGCTGCGCGTGCGTGACGGCGACGCGGCGGCCTTCACGGAGTTGGAACGCATCTATCGCACGCGCGTTCTGGGCTGGTTCTGTCGGCGGCTCGGCGACCGCAACGAGGCCGAGGATCTGACGCAGGAAGTGTTTCTGCGCCTCTACCGCGCACGCCGCAGTTACGAGCCGCGCGCCCGCTTCGCCACCTGGGTTTTCCACATCACGCAGAACGTGGCGCGCAACGCCTTGCGCTCGCGCCGGCGCCGGCCGACCGTGCGGCTGGAGGCGGCCGCGTCCGAATCGAGCCTGGTCGAGACGCTGCTGCTCGACCGGGCCGAGCCGCCGTCGCGTCCGCTGGAGCGCGACGAGCTGGCCGGCGTCGTGCGAGCGGCCGTAGCGAGGTTGGCCGGCCGGCAGCGCGCCGCCGTCGAGCTGCACCAGTTCGCGGATCGCACGTACAGCCAGGTCGCGGCCGAGCTAGACATGACGCCCAAGGCCGCCAAGAGCCTCCTCTACCGTGCTCGGAATCAGCTTCGTGAGGTTCTGGCGACGTTCGTGCAGTAACAACGGCGGGTCGGGGTGCGTCAGCGCCCGAAGCTGGTCTTTCCGCCTCGCCCTCGTCAGCCCGGAGTCATGCGACCCCAGGAAATGGACGTGGTTGGCGTCCCGGCCCATCACGCGCCGGCTGGTTCGTCCTTGGCCTGCTGACCATGACCATCCAACGAGCGGCATGATCCCCAGCAGCACCGCAAGCACCCTGTTCATGGTGAACCCCTCCCGCGCGACCTGGCTGGCTACCACTGTAGTACAAGGGAACAACGCAACGAGAGGAAGAACGAGAAACGGCGGCAGGATACTACCATAAGATCATCCCAAGAATAGCGGCGGTTCGCCCTACCTATCCCGCTACTTGTAGATGATCGGCTCGACCCGCTTGAATACAAACAAGAGAGTCTGTCGGACGGCCTTGCCCTTCTCATCCGACCACTCATACGTGATACGATGAACAAGAGTGTCACCGTCCAAAACGTAAACTCCTTTTGAGGCTACCCATCCCATATCAATATCAAGGGTCTTCGGATTCGTGGAGGCGCCCAGATTATAGCCACAGACCATTGGGTAAAACTTGCCTTTTGAGCTTTCCACTCTTACCTGTCCCTTTTGCACAAACGTGTATATGGTGTCGTTATTGACAGGCTTTCCATCTTGCTCCGCATAAATCACTTTCCATCGGCCCCGAATTGTGTCGTCATCGGTCGGTGGTTGTTGATCCCTCGGGTCTTCCCCCTTTTCCTGCAATGCCTTCTCCTGCTTCGGGGCCGCTTTGCGGATCTGCGGTTTCTCACCACTATCCTGCTGGGGCGGCTGCTGTGCTACCGCCGTCCGTGGATTCAGCAGCCATCCACCGAAAGGCAGCAGGCAAAGCGTCAGCAGCACGGCCAGCAACGGCTTGAGGTCGTTCAGAAACATGGCTTGCAGCACTCCTTCCTGTAGGGGGCAAACCCGGCGAGCCTGACCCCGGCGAATGACGCCAAGGCGGTTTCATACCCTTTTTCCTTCCACCGAGCCAGACCAAGGTGACAACGTGCGCGAGGTGTGCCTCTCGATTTTGGATCTGGCCCGGCCCGCCGTGAACGGCGGGCCTACAGGCCGAAGCCCGGTCAACCGGGCTGCCCGGGATTTCAGCCCCGTTTACGGGGCTTCGGCCTGTAGGCCCGTGCTTCAGCACGGGCCGGCTTGCCGACGACGCCTCCACAATCGAGAGGGGCGCCGCGCGCGAGGTTCCGTTGACCAGAATTCCCCAACGGTCTATACTCCAACCCACTGCACCCATTCCGAGGGCGATCCGACCTACGCCCCGTCACGGAGATAGGACATCTCCGTTGCTCGTTCGGCACGGAGGCCGCACCATGATCAGCGTCCTTTTCTGCTCGCGCGTCAAAGGCAACCCCGCTTCCAACCTCCCGCGCCTCCTCGATTCGGCCGTCGAACACATCCGGCCGCAGGAACGCCAGGACATCGAGTTCCTCATCAAGTACGACGACGACGACGACGAGCGGCCGCCGCAGAGCTTCTTCGACAAGTACCCCTTCGCCGTCCGCACCTTCGCCTGGTCGCGCGGCGAGGGCCGGCACTATCTGCACCACGCCCAGGAGTACCTGTTCACCCAGCGCGACCCGCGTTCGCGCTTCTGCCTGATGACGGCCGACGACTTCGCCTTCTTCCGCACCGGCTTCGTTTCGGAGATCCTGAGCATCCGGGATGAATTCTGCATCCTCGGCCACAACCGCCCGCCGATCGAGTCCTACGCCGGCGTCTACGAACAAGAGGAACAAATCCGCAAATGGGTCGTGGCCTTCGGCGAATGGTCGCCGGTCATCAGCTCCCGGCTCATTGAGGTGTGCCAGAACTTCGGCTGGCAGTCGAACGTCGATAGCTGGCTCATGGGGCTGTCGGTCGTCCTGTATGACCTCTACAAAGTCGTGATTTGGAAACGTCTGCCGTCGTTCTATGAGCGCCACGGCGGCTACGGCCTGGGCGACACGCCGACCTACAACAACATGGAGCTGACCTGCAAACAGGGGCCGTTCAACAAATACTGGTTCGAGCTGCTCCGCCGCCAGGCGCAACCTCTACTTGAACATGGAACACGGCACCGACTTTCACAAGAAATCCTGGGCCTGGGGTCCGCGACGCATCTGGAACAAGGTCCGGGCCGAGCCGCTGCGACGACTGCCGATCCGCGTGTGCCGTCGGCTCCTGAAAGACCTCCGCGCCGTCATGGGTTGAAGCCCCCTCCACGAACGGGAGACCTCGTCATGCCGCTCGGCTTGCGCCCCCGCGTGCCCTTCCCGGAATCGTATCGCGGCTGGGGCCTCATCCGGACCCACGGCCGTGTCTTCGCGCTTCCTCCTTCCGTGGACCCGCTGGAGGCCCTGCGCCGGCCGACTGTTCACGCACCCGGCCGCCTTTTCGGCGGCGACGCTGGATGAAATCCAGGCGCGGATCGACGGTGAGGGCGAGGTGGAGGAATCGGCTGACCTCCCTACGGAGGACGACGGCCGATCGCCCGTCGAGTTCGCGGGCTGGCTGCCGGTCTACACCCGCTCCGGCGACTGCGGGCGGCATCCTCAGTTCCACCACACCGGCGAGCCGCCGCCGGGATACCGTTTCACCTGTTCCGCCCCTCCCCCGCCGAAGACACGGCGAAAGGACAAGCCCTCCCGCTGGGCGAAAATCGTGGAAGCGGTGAGCCGAATTCCCCAGATGTTCGCGGGGCTGATCCGATCCGTGGTCGGCGTGTTCCGCGGCGCCCCGCACGTCTCCTTGACCGAGCGGTTGCGGCTGCTGGCCGCCCTGACGCGCTTCACCTTCACGCTGCTCCGCCGTGGCGCCAAACTCAGCGCCGTCGCCCGCTTCATCCATTCGCGTCACTTCTTGTCGCAGCTCCTGCTCGCCCCCAACCGGGGACTCGTCTTCCTCACCAGTATGCCGTACACCTTCGGTCAAAATCCGTGGGTGATCGAGATCGAAGATCCGACGACCCTGTTTTATCCGCTGATTGAGAACGGACGGACCAGCGATTTGCGGATCGGCCAATCGCCCTACCTTCCAATCGTCAGGGCGCTGCTGGAGTCCGATTCATGCAAGGGGATCGTGACGCACATCCGCTCCACCGCCGAGTTGGTCCCAACGCTGTTCGGCGAGGCGATCCGCAAGAAGGTTTTCTACACGCCGCTCGGCGTCCCGCTGCCCCCGCGCTTCCAGCGACACCGCGACCGGGGCGGCGATGAGATCCATTTGCTATTCATCAACTCCTGGTGCCAGGTCCCCGAGAACTTTTTCGTGCGCGGCGGACTCGACGTGCTGGAGGCCTTCGCCGTCCTCCGGGAGCGCTATCCGCAGCTGCGCCTCACGCTGCGCACCGCCCTGCCGGCGCTCGACGCCCACTATCACCGCATCCTCGAATCCGGCGGCGTGCGGCTGATCCAGCGCTTCGTGACCGCCGACGAAATGGCCGCCCTGCACGCCGACAGTCACATTTTTCTCCTGCCGGCGGCGCGTATTCACATCGTCTCGCTGCTGCAAGCCATGTCCTATGGGATGGCGGTGGTCGGCTCCGACGGCTGGGGGATGGAAGAATATCTCCACCACGAGCGCAACGGACTGGTCGTGAAGGGCCGCTACGGCAAGGTTTCGTGGGCGGACGAGACGGCCGGGCTGCTCCGCGAAGATTACGAACCGATGGTCACGCCCGACCCGGAGGTGATTGAGGGGCTGGTGGAGGCGGTGTCGCGCCTGGTCGAGGACCGTACTTTGCGCGGCCGCCTCGGTCGCGCCGCCCGTGCCGACGTGGAAACGAAGTACACGTTGGCCCAGTGGAACGAGGGGTTGAAGGAAGTCTTCGACCGGGCGCAGGAGATGGAATGTCGGAGCCGCGACCGTCAGGGAGCGGTCTTCGTCAAAACCGCTCCCTGACGGTCGCGGCTCCGACAAGTCCTCACGCCGCCGCGGCCTGCGTCCGTTCGGTCTGTTCGATGTAGGCGGCGATCACGTTTTCGATCGGCCCCTCGGCGCGAACGCGGCCCTTCTCCAGCCACAGGCCTTCCTTGCACAGCCGCGGCAGCACGTTGAGGTTGTGGCTCACCACGACCAGGATGCGGGCCTTTTCCATCATCTCGTTCAGGCGCCGCTCCGCCTTGCCCTGAAAGGCCAGGTCGCCGGCGCCGAGGACTTCATCGACGAGCAGGATTTCCGGCTCGATCGCGGTGGCGGCCGAGAAGGCCAGCCGCACCATCATGCCGGCCGAGTAGTAGCGCACGGGGATCTTGAGGAAGTCGCCCAGCTCGCTGAAGTCGGCGATGTCCGGCGCCTTGTCGCGGATGCCGCGGTTGGTTTCCCCCTGAAGGTATCCTCGTAAGCGGATGTTCTTCCAGCCGTTGGCCTCCATTTCAAAGCCCAGCGCCAGGTCGAAGAGGGCGCTGACCTTCCCCTCGACGAACCGGCGGCCGGCGGTCGGATGGTAGACGCCGGCCATCAGGCGCAGCAGGGTGCTTTTGCCGGAACCGTTGGCGCCGATCACGCCGAACGCGCTGTCCGTCCCCGATCCGGAGGCTGACGTCCCGGAGCGCCCGCACCTCGAGCAGCGGGTTGCGCGACTGACGGAACATCCCCTTCAGAAGGTACTCTTTCACCGTAATCTGGTGCTGCTGCCGGACGCGAAACGTCAGATCGACCTGATCCAGCTCGATGGACGCCATCGGCGCCTTCCTTTCCGGGAGAAGCCCGCCGTCACAGGTAATAGATGACCCGGCGCTGCTGGACGCCGAGACTCAGGGCGGCGGCGGCGCCGACGACCAGCGTGATGGCGGCGGCGGCGCCATAACAGGCCAGGGACGCCGGTCGGCCTTCGAGCATCGGCTCCCGTATCACGTCCAGAAGGGGGGTGAAGGGGTTGAAGGCGAGGAGCCAGCCGAAGCGGGTCGAGGCGAGCGACTGGGCCGGGTAAATAATGGGCGTGAGGTAGAACCCGATCTGGAAGACGATGCCGAGAATGTGTTGCGTGTCCCGGAACGCCACGTTCACGTAGCCGGCCAGGATGGTCAGCGCCCAGCTGAACAGGAACAGCAGAAAGACGCCCAGGGTCAGGGAGAAAAGTTCCGGCGGCTTATCCAGTCCGCGCAGACCGAGCTTGAGAACGGCCACGAGGACCAGGGCGATCAAGAAGTGGATCATCAGACCCAGGGTAGTGCGGAGCGGATAGACCGCGAGCGGCAAGGGGTGCTGCCGGATGTAGTTCTCCGCATTGATGTAGCTCTGACAGCCGTCGGTGGCGGCGCCGGTCAGGAAGGACCAGGCGGCCAGGCCGCACAGCAGAAAGGGCAAGTATTCGCGGATGGGCTGATGGAAAATCTCGTGAAAAGCGGCGCCGAGGACGAGGGCGTAGGCCAACGGGTGCAGCAACGACCAGCCGACGCCGAGGACCGATCTCCGGTAACGCAGCTGAAGGTCATTGATGACTAAAGAGAACCAGAAATTCCGGCATTCCCAGACGGAGGCGAGATAAGCAAGCATCCGTGCTGCCCTCTTCTCACGGCCCGGCCGTTGCGGCCTGGCGGCGAACGTCCCGATTCCGATTTGTCCGTCGCGGCGGGAGCCAGGGGGCGTGGTTCGAGGAGGCCGCTGAACGGCGGCAGATTAAACCAGAAAGCGACGGGTCGGAACAAGTCCGATTGCCGGCCGTGGGGTGTGCCTCCAGGGCCGTTCGATTATTGATGGGGTAGCGGCCCCAGCAGGCTGAGGGCTTCCTTGGGGCGAGCGGCGAGTCGCTCCGTGGCCGCGGCACGGCTATCCGCACCGACCCCAGCCAGGAGGTGGATGGCGGCGTTGCGCAGGGCCGCCAGCACCTGGGGGCGCCGCCTTTCCGCACCCGGCTGGCGTCTTCGCCCAGCGTCACGTCGCGCACCCAGTGTAGGCAGTTCTCGATCCGCCCGTGTTCGCGCACCAGCCCCAGCAACCGGGCTGCATCCGCACGATCCGGCCCCAGGCTGGTGATCCCGGCGGCCACCTCGACCGTCGTCTTGCCCTTCTCCGTCCGCTCCCGCACCAATTCAAACCCCTGCGCCAGCCCCGGCCAAAGGTGGTGCAGCGTCAGGATCGTCGTCGTCCGCAGCGTCCGTTTCTCCAGCCGGCCGTGCCCCTTGTCCACCGTCGTGGCGACCCGGCCCGGCGGCGGCGGAGCTTCAGGGGGAAAAAGCCGCGGCCATCGACCGCGCCGCGGCCTCGAAGCCGAAGCCGGCCGCCACGTCCGTCCCCAACCCCGGCTGGTTGTCCTTGACGACGAACACGTAGTCGCCGCCCTCCGCCACGATCTTCTCGGCCAGGGCCCGCTGGCAGAACATCGCGTCCCCGGTCACCACCTTGCCCGCCAAAGGCAGGATGCCCAGCAACCGCAGGGCGGCCTTGTGTTCGTTGGTCTTGGCATCGACGCGCATCTGGGCCAGCACCGCCTCGACCTCGGGGACGTAGGCGGCCAGCAGGTGCTGGCCGGGCAACTCGCCGTCGCGGCTGCCGCGCACGGTCTTACCGTCCAGGGCGATCCGGGTCGCGTTCGGAGGCAGGCGCGAGCCGACCCAGCGGCTCAGCGCCTCCTCCACGGCGGCGGCCTCGGTGGCCCGCAGGATCTCAGACAGCGTAGACTTGGCGGGCGTTTTGCCGCGGCGGAAGCCCAAGGCGTGAGCCAGGGCGGGGCCGTAGTTGCGGCCCAGGCGGGCGATGCCGGACAGGCTGCGCTTGCCCATCAGCAGTCCCAGCACCACCAGGCCCAAGACCGCCCCCAGCGGATGGACGCGGCCGTGGCGGCTGCGGGGGTCTGGGACACCGGCGAGGACATCGGTAAGCGCGAGGGCAGCCACGGCGAGCCTCCGAGGGGAAGGGGCGACCGCACCGCACTTACCCAAAACGCGACGCCACGCCAACACCAAATGACGAACGGCCCTGGGCCCGCTTGGCCCTGGCCACATATTGGCCTTGTACCCCTCCGCCCACCTCGTTATGGTCCCGCCCCTCTACGGAAAAACCATCGGGCGGGGGAGGGAGCAGCCATGGTCACGGCGCAGGACGCCGCGGCGAACGGCGTCGTCTGGGAGGAGACGCCCTGCCCGCTGTGCGGCGCCTCGGACGCGAGGGAGCTGCTGGCCGTGCCGGGCGAGGCGGCCGGCGACGTCTACCGCGTGGCGCAGTGCCGGTGCTGCGACATGGTCTATCTCAATCCTCGTCCGAATCGCGCCTCCATCGGCCGCTTCTACGCGGATAATTACCACCCTTATCAGGCGCCAAGACGCGAGAGATCCGCGTTCGCCCGCCGGCTGCAACGGCTCATCTGCGCCCGGGCGTTCGGCGATCCGCCGCCGCGGACGCGCTGGTCGGACAAGGCCTGGCCGCCCTCGCCACTCCCTGGCTGCACCCCGGCCGCGACTCGCTGACGGCGATCCCCTTCCACGGCGAGGGCCGACTCCTCGATTTCGGCTGCGGTTCCGGCTGGTACGCCAAGCGCATGAGCGATCGCGGCTGGACCGTCACCGCCCTGGATTTCAACCCCGTCTCGCTCGAACAGGTCGCCCGGCGCTACGGCCTGCGCACGCTGGCCGGCTCGCTGCCGCACCCGAAGGTCGCCGACGCCAGCTTCGACGTGGTGGTCATGGGCGCCTCCCTGGAACACGTCCACTGTCCGCATGAGGTCGTCGGGGCGGCGGCGCGGGCGCTGCAGCCGGGCGGCCTGCTCGTCGCCGTCGTGCCGAACTTCGCCGCCGTCGCCTTCCGCTGGTTCGGCGCGGACTGGTGGCCGCTGGATCTGCCGCGCCACCTGCTGCATTTCACGCCCGCCACTCTCGGCCGGCTGATGACGATGCACGGCCTGGAGACGGCCGAGCTGCGGCCGATCCCTCACGGCAGTTCGATGCGGCGGTCGCTGGCCAACCGCCGGCGGCGACGGGGAGGGGGCGCCGCCCTGAGCCGGATGCGCATCGTCGCCAGCCTGATGACCCGCTGGACCGCCTGGCTGGGGCAAGGCGACCGTCTGCGGGTGGTCGTGCGCCGACCCGACGTCGTGGCACGGCGGACGGTCGCGGCGGCGTGACGCCGCCCGCTTTTCCGTCGGGGAGAAGCTCGCATGTCCGCCGTCCTGCTGGTCTGCGCCGCCGCGCTTGGGCAGCCGCCGGAGGCCCCGCCGTCGCGGACAATTCGCCGCAAGGAATCCCTGGCGTCGTGGTCAGTCAGCCGCTCCAGTTCCTCTACTCGTTGCCGCCGGAGCCGGCCGGCAAAAAGAATCCGCCGCCCGAACAACCGGCGCCCCAAGAAGAGAACAAGGCGGGGGCGGAAGAGGCGCCGACCACCCCGGCGTGGTACAGCCTGCACGGCCAAGCCACCTTCGTCTACCAGGGCCAATTCCCCTTCCACGACCCCTACGACGGGCCGAACAGCGCCGTCGGAAGGCGGTTGAACGACCAGACGGCGACCGGCACCCTCTTCTTCGACGCGCGGCCCTGGCAAGGCACCGAGATCGTCTTCAACCCCGAGTTCTCCGGCGGCGCCGGTATCGACCAGACGCTCGGTTTCGCCGGCTTCCCCAATGGCGAGGCCACCCGTGTCGGCATCGAGGAGCCGACCGCCTACATTGCACGGCTCTTCTACCGCCAGACCTTCGACCTCGACGGCGAGGACGAGAAGGTCGAGGACGGCCCGAACCAGATCGCCGGCGTCCGCTCCCGCAACCGCTTCAGCGTCACCGTCGGCAAGCTGTCCGTCGAGGACGCGTTCGACGACAACGCCTACACCCACGACCCGCGCACGCAGTTCCTCAACTGGTCGATCATGTACACCGGCGCCTACGACTACCCCGCCAACGTGCGCGGCTACACCGACGGCATTATCCTCGACTACACCACGATGTTTTACGCCGTCCGCTACGGCATTTTCGCCGAGCCGACGCGGGCCAACATGGCGGAGCTGGACCCTCACTTCCTCAAGGCGCACGGCCAGATCCTGGAGTTCGAGCAGGACTTCATTCTCGGCGACCACCCCGCCCACCTCCGCGAGTTCGGCTTCCTCAACACCGCCGACATGGGCAAATACCGCGACGCGCTGGCGCAGATGCCGGTCGATCCGGACATCACGGCGACGCGCTCCTATCGCAACAAATACGGCTTCGGCGTCAGTTGCGACAAGGAGATCACCAACGACCTCGGCTGCTTCCTGCGCGGCGGCTGGAACGACGGCCAGACGGAGAGCTGGGCCTTCACCGAGATCGACTGGACGACGGCGGTGGGGTTGCTGCTCAAGGGGCGGGCGTGGGGTCGGCCGCAGGACCAGATCGGCCTGGCCGGCGTCATAAACGGCCTGTCCGACGCGCACAAGGAGTACCTGGAGGCGGGCGGCGTCGGCTTCATCATCGGCGACGGCCGGCTCAACTACGCCCCCGAAACCATCGCCGAGACGTACTACAACTGGGAGTGGAGAAAAGGCATTAATGTGACGCTGGATTTCCAGGGCTTCAAGAACCCCGCCTACAACCAGGACCGCGGGCCGGTCGTCGTCGGCGGCCTGCGGGTCCATGTCGAGTTTTGACGGCGGCCCGCGCCGGCCTAAAACCATCTCTTCTTATCCACGATATTTATCAACGGTTCGCCGCAGACGAAGCGGCCGATGTTGTCCAGCAGGACGGCCAGGTGGCGGCCGGCGATGCGCGGCGAATAGCCGGCGACGTGCGGCGTAAGGATCACGCGATCGCCCATGCGCCACAGCGGATGGTCCGGCGGCAGCGGCTCCGTCTCGAACACGTCCAGCGCGGCCCCGGCCAGTTCACCGGCCTCCAGCGCCGCCGTCAGGTCGGCCAGGTCCACGACGGCGCCGCGGCCGACGTTGATGAGGTAGGCGGTGCGGCGCATCGCGCGGAACAGCGGCCGGCGGAACAATTTGGCCGTTTCCGGCGTATGCGGAGCGGTAATCACCACGAAATCGCTTTCGCCGAACATCTCCGGCAGCCGTTCCGGCCGCCACAGCGCCTCGACGCCGGGCGGCGCTTCGGTGCGGATCGGATCGACGGCCAGGACGCGCATCCCGAAGGCCAGGCCGCGCCGGGCGACCTCCGAGCCGATGCCGCCCAGGCCGACGATTCCCAGCGAGCAGTCGGCGAGGTGGAGGTGGGCGCGGTCGATGGCGTTGACGACGCCCGGCCCCGCGGCGAAGGCGACGCGGGCGCTCTCGCCGCCGACCGGCGCCCATCGGCCCTGCGCCTGCTGGAGGATGTAACGGTGGAGGTTGCGGGCGAAGCACAGGATGTAGCCGAGCACCTGATCGGCGATCACGTCGGAGAAGAGGCCGCGCATGTTGGTCAGCACGCATGGATGGGCGGTCAATTCGGGGAAGACGTAATGTTCGAGGCTGACGGTCGGCGCCTGGACCCAGCGGAGCCGACGGGCGGCGGCCAGCAGAAGCGGCGTGATCTTGCCGAAAAAGGCGTCGGCGTCCGGCATGTGGTCGCGGGCCTCGGCCTCGGTCGCGGCGTTGACCACGGTCATCGGGCCGGCGGCCGCCGTGATGCGGGCCAGGCGATCCGGTTCGACGGGCGGATGAATAACGAGTTTCATAAGGATGATGGGCATGGAATCACCCCTCCTTCACCCCCGCCAGCACGCCGCAATGAATCAGCGTCGCCGTCACCGCCCCTGGCGCCAGTCCCGCCTCCTTCAGCCAGCCGCGATACTCCGCCGCGCTGTAGGCCCGGCCCTCCGTCACGCAGAATAACGCCGCCGAGTACAGCGCGATCGGCAACGGCCCGTCCAGCGCGTCGTTGAGGAACACTTCGTGAATCAGCAGCCGGCCGCCGCGCGGCAGAGCGGCCGCGCACTGCGACACGAGATTTCGACACTCCAGCATATCCCAATCGTGCAGCACGTTCGACAGCAGCACCACGTCGGCCGGCGGTACGGCGTCGGCGAACATGTCGCCGGGCCGGCACTCCAGGCGATCGGCCACGCCATGCGTCGCCGCGAACTCCGCCGTCACCTTGAGCACCTCCGGCCGGTCCCAGACGATCGCGCGCAATCCAGGATTCTTCTGGAGAAAAGCGATGCTGTAAAGGCCCGTTCCGCCGCCCACATCCAGCAGCGTCCGCGCCGGCCCCAGCGGCGTGCGCTCCGCCAGCACGGGGGCGACGTTGCGCGCCCGGCCGGCCAGGGCCAGCGTCAGCCGCCGCGCCGCCTCCTCTTGCTCCATCGCCGACGCCATGCCCTCGCGGTAAATGAAGGCGGCGCCGGCCTCGTCCGGCTCCGACCCGGCCGGCCGATTGCTCCGCAGTCGCTCCACCATCGTCAGAACGCCGGGGCTGTCGGCCGCCATGCGGACGTAGTCGCTCACGTCGAACTGGCCGCCGGCCGTCAGGTGCTCGTGAGCCAGCTCCGACAGGTCGAGCCGGCCGGGCGCGTCCTCCACTAGCAGGCCGAAGGCGCGCAGGGCCGTCAGCAGCACCGCGGCCGGCCGCTCCGCCAGGCCGATCTCGGCGCGCAGCTCGTCCGCCGTCTTCGGGCCGCCGGCGAAGCGGTCGAAGACGCGAAAATGGGCGACGGCAGCGGTCAGCAATTCCGCCGCGAAATTGCCACGAAATATCTCGAAAATGGGAGTGGGATCGAGCTGCGGCGGCGTCAGCAGGGAGGGATTCACGGTGGGGGCCTCGCGTCGGGCCGGGGGGTCGGATGCGATTACCCTATACGGGGCGAGGGCGGCCGTCATCCCTGCGGCGCGCTTAGCAGACGATTGCGCTCCCGTGCGTAGCACAGGACCGCTTCCGTGAGGATCGGCAGGGCGTCGGCGACGCCGAGCGGCGCGTCCACCACCACGCGCTTGCCCTCCAGCGTCTTGTAGTCGAGGAAGAAGCGCTGCAGCTCGCGCAGCCGGTGCGGCGGCACGTCGCCGATGTCGCGCATCTCCGTGTACTCCGGGTCGTCGGCGTGGACCGCGATGATCTTATCGTCCTGGCCCTTTTCGTCGAGCATCCGCATCACGCCGATGGCCCGCGCCCGCAGCAGCACGCCCGGCGCCACTTCCGCCTGGCCCAGCACCAGCACGTCCAGCGGGTCGCCGTCGGGGCAGTACGTCCGCGGCACGAAGCCGTAGTTGGCCGGGTAGAACACGGCGCTGTAGAGGACGCGATCCACCCGCAGCAGCCCCGTCGCCTTGTCCAGCTCGTACTTCACCTTCGACCCTTTGGGGATCTCGATATAGCACGGAAACCACAGCGACAGGTCGCCGGGCAGCGGCACGTCGTGCCAGGGGTGTGCAATCATGGTGCTCCTCCGCACTCCCGGCGCTTACGCAACCGGGCTCACCGCCGGTCAAAACCGCCGCTGCCGTTGCAGCAGGTATTCCATCAACGCCTTGTCGAAGCTCACGCTGGTGTCGATCGGCACGTAATCGATCTGCCCCTTGGCGCACTCCGTCCGATACTTTTCCCGGAACTCCGCCACGGCCTGGAGGTAGTCCTTGCGCATCCCCTGCGCGTCCAGCGTCATCCGGTCGGGCGTCTCCACGTCCTCGAACTCGACCAGGCCGGTGAACGGGAAGTGGACCTCCGCCTCGTCGAGGACGTGAAAGACGATGACCTCGTGCCCCCGGTGCCGCAGGTGGTGCAGGGCCGCCAGCACCGGCTCCGGGTCGGTCAAGAGGTCGCTGAACAGCATGACCAGGCTCTTGCCGTGGACCATCGCCGCCAGCTGGTGCAGGGCGGCGGCCGCGTCCGTCGTTCCGGTCGGCTTGAGGTTCGCCAGCACCGACAAAATCGAACCGAGATGCAGCCGCTTGCTGCGCGGCGGCAGACTGACCTTGATTGCCGTGTCGAACGCCACCAGTCCGACCGGATCCTGCTGGCGGATCATCAGGTAGCCGAGCGCCGCGGCCAGGCAGATGCAGTAGTCGAACTTGGTCAATTCCTGACGGTAGGTGTAGCCCATCGAGGCGCTGAGGTCCATCGCCAGATAGCCGGTGACGTTGGTCTCGGCCTGGAACTTTTTGAGGTAGTATTTATCGGTCTTGGCGAAGACGTTCCAGTCGAGGTCCTTGAGGTCGTCGCCGGGGACGTACTTGCGATGTTCGGAGAACTCGACGCTGAATCCCTGGAAGGGGCTGGCGTGCAGGCCGGCTAGAAAGCCCTCGACGATGAAGCGGGCGCGCAGGTCCAGCCGCGCCACTTGGCGGATGACCTCCGGCCTCAGATACTTCTCGGGGGCGGCCATCCGGTCATTGTAACAGTGTTCAGTGTTCAGTGTTCAGTGTTCAGCAACCAATCTGCTGAACACTGAACACTGAACACTCATCGATGCAGCCACCCGCGCAGCACGGCCAGCATCTGCTCGGTGTCCACCGGCTTGGAGAGGTAGTCCCAGGCGCCGGCCTCCAGGCACTTCTCGCGGTCGCCCTTCATGGCCTTGGCCGTCACCGCGATGATCGGCAGCGCCTTGAATTTGGCGAGTTTGCGGATCTCCCGCATCGTGTCCAGGCCGTCCATCTCCGGCATCATGATGTCCATCAGGACGATGTCGATGTCCGGCTGGCTCTGCAGCTGGCGGATGGCCTCCCGGCCGGTCTCGGCCGAGACGATGTTCATGTGGTAGTACTCCAGCACGCTGGTCAGCGCGAAGATGTTGCGGATGTCGTCGTCCACGATCAGCACCTTCTTGTCGGCCAGGACCTTGTCGGTGCGGTGCAATTCCTCCAGCGTGCGCCGCTGAGGCTCCGGGAGCTTGGCCGCATTGAGATGCAGGACGAGGGCCGCCTGATCCAGCAAGCGCTCCGACGAGCCGGCCTGACGGACATTCAGGACGCGGGAGACCCACTTCAGGGCCGCCTCGTCGTCGGCCTTCAGCGTCTTGTCCGAGAAAACGATCACGGGCAGGTCGGCCAGGGCCGGCTCACGGGCAACCTCCTCGGCCCAGGCCGCGACGGTCATGTCCGGCAGGGCCGGATTCAGGACGACGGCGTCGGGCCGCCCCTGGCGCAGCGCCTCCAGCGCCTCCCGCCCGCCGGCGGCCTCGATCGACCGCGTGGCGCCGTCGCCGAACGCCTCCCGCACGCGCCGGCGAACGCCCTCGTCGCCGATCACCACCACGTCCTTGACCGGCCGCGACACGGCGCGGGCCACGGCGTCCAACGCCCGCTCCAGCACTTCCTTGGTCTGGATCGGCTTGTCCACGACGACCATCGCCCCCAGCTTCAAGGCGCGCTCGCGCCTCCTCCGTGGAGATGACGCAGACGGGGAGGTGGCGCGTATTGAGGTCGTTCTTGAGCCGCTCCAGGACGCGCCAGCCGTCGATGTCCGGCAGGCAGATGTCCAGCGTGACGGCGTCGGGCTTGTATTCGCGCCGCATGGCCAGGGCGGCGGCGCCCAGCGACGTGACCAGACCCTTGAACCCCTTCTCGCGGGCCGTCTCCAGCAGGAAGCGGGAGAAATTCGGGTCGTTTTCGACGATGAGAAGCACGCGGTCGCCCGGCCGGATCGCGTCCCGGTCGTCGCCGACCTCGTTGACCAGCTTCGGCTCCTCGGCCTCGGAGGCGGGGAGAGAGGGAGGGGGAGAGGAGGGGACCGCAGCCGGTCCCTTGTCCCCTTGTCCCCTTGTCCCCTTGTCCCCTTGTCCGCGCTGCGGCGAGTAGAACTGCGGCAAATAGAGCGTGAAGGTGCTGCCGCGGCCGGGAGCGCTCACCAGGCGAATTTCGCCTCCCAGAAGGCGAGAGATTTCGCGGCTGATGGCCAGGCCGAGGCCCGTGCCGCCGTACTTGCGGCTGGTGCTGCCGTCGGCCTGCTGGAACGCCTCGAAGATGATCTGCTGCTTGTCCGGCGGGATGCCGATGCCGGTGTCCGACACCGAGAAGGCCAGCACGTGGGCCGCCTTGTTCAGGCTGTCGTTGTCCGGGCTCCAGCCGTCCCGCGCCGGCCGCACCGTCATCGCCACGCGGCCCTGGTGCGTGAACTTGAAGGAGTTGGACAGCAGGTTCTTGATGACCTGCTGCAGCCGCTTGACGTCGGTCAGCATGTACTTGGGCAGCGACGCGTCCACCTCGACGGCGAAGTCCACGTTCTTGGACTCGGCCATGTGGCGGAAGGTGCGATCGACGTAATCCTTCAGGTCGGCCAGGCGCAGCTCACCCACGTCCACCACCACCGTTCCGGATTCGATCTTCGACAGATCGAGAATGTCGTTGATGAGCATGAGCAGGTCGTTGCCCGACGAGTGGATCGTCTTGGCGAACTCCGTCTGCTTGCCCGACAGATTGCCCTCCGGGTTGCTGCGACAGCTGATCGGACAGGATGAGCAGGCTGTTGAGCGGCGTCCGCAGCTCGTGCGACATGTTGGCGAGGAACTCGGACTTGTACTTGGAGGTCAGCGCCAGCTGCTTGGCCTTGTCCTCCAGCGCCTGGCGGGCCTGCTCGACTTCCTGGTTCTTGCGTTCGACTTCCTGGTTCTGGTGGGCGAGCAGACCGGCCTTTTCCTGCAATTCCTGGTTGGTGTTCTGCAGCTCCTCCTGGCGAGTTTGCAATTGCTGGGCCAGCGACTGCGACTGTTTGAGCAGGTCCTCCGTTCGGCTGTTGGCCTCGATCGTGTTGAGCACGATGCCGATGCTCTCGGTCAGCTGGTCGAGGAAGGCCTGGTGCGTCGGGTTGAAGCGCTCGAACGACGCCAGTTCCAGCACGCCCTTGACCTGGCCCTCAAAGACGACCGGCAGCACGATGATGTTCTGCGGGGCGGCGTCGCCGAGGCCCGACGCGATGCGGATGTAGTCCGGCGGGACGTTGGTGAGCAGGATCTTCTGCTTCTCGACGGCGCACTGGCCGATCAATCCTTCGCCGAGGGCGAGCCGGCCTCCCAGTGCGTCCTGGCCCTTGTGGGCGTAGCTGGCCAGCAGCTTGAGGCCCGGCGAGTCGTCGGCGGCGTCCAGGACGTAGAAGACCGCGTGCTGGGCGGCGACGACGGGGGCCAGCTCGGACAGGATGAGGCGGCCGACGGTGAGCAGCTCTTTCTGGCCCTGCAACATGCGGCTGAACTTGGCGAGGTTCGTCTTGAGCCAGTCCTGTTCGCTGTTCTTGAGCGTCTGGTCCTTGAGGTTGCGGATCATCTCGTTGATGTTGTCCTTGAGGATCGCCACTTCGCCGAGGGCCTCGACCTTGATGGAGCGCGTCAGGTCGCCCTTGGTGACGGCGGTGGCGACCTCGGCGATGGCCCGCACCTGCGTCGTCAGGTTGGCGGCGAGCTGGTTGACGTTCTCGGTGAGCGCCTTCCACGTTCCCGCGGCGCCGGGCACCTTGGCCTGACCGCCGAGCTGACCTTCGACGCCGACCTCGCGGGCCACCGTCGTCACCTGGTCCGCGAAGGTGGCCAGCGTGGCGATCATGGAGTTGATCGTGTCGGCGAGGGCCGCGATCTCACCCTTGGCCTCCACGGCCAGCTTCTGTTTCAGGTCGCCCATGGCGACCGCCGTCACCACCTTGGCGATGCCGCGCACCTGGCTGGTCAGGTTGCTGGCCATCGAGTTGACGGAGTCGGTGAGGTCCTTCCACGTTCCCGACACGCCTTCGACCTTGGCCTGGCCGCCGAGCTTGCCTTCGGTGCCGACCTCGCGGGCCACGCGCGTCACCTCGGCGGCGAACGACCGCAGCTGATCGACCATCGTGTTGATGGTGTTTTTCAGCTCCAGCATTTCGCCCTTCACGTCGGCCGTGATCTTCTGCGACAGGTCGCCCTTGGCCACGGCCGTCGTGACCTGGGCGATGTTGCGCACCTGGCCGGTGAGGTTGCCGGCCATGAAGTTCACGGAATCGGTCAGGTCCTTCCAGGTGCCGGCCACGTCGCGCACGTCGGCCTGCCCGCCGAGCTTGCCTTCGGTGCCGACCTCGCGGGCCACGCGCGTCACCTCGGCGGCGAACGACCGCAGCTGATCGACCATTGTGTTGATGGTGTTTTTCAGCTCCAGCATTTCGCCCTTCACGTCCACTGTGATCTTTTGCGACAGGTCGCCCTTGGCCACGGCCGTCGTCACTTCGGCGATGTTGCGCACCTGGCCGGTGAGGTTGCCGGCCATGAAGTTCACGCTGTCGGTCAGGTCCTTCCACGTTCCGGAGACGCCTTCGACCTTCGCCTGTCCGCCGAGCTTGCCTTCCGTCCCTACTTCGCGGGCCACGCGCGTCACTTCGTCGGCGAACGACCGCAGCTGATCGACCATCGTGTTGATGGTGTTTTTCAGCTCCAGCATTTCGCCCTTCACGTCGGCCGTGATCTTCTTGCGTCAGGTCGCCCTTGGCCACGGCCTTTGTCACGTCGGCGATGTTGCGCACCTGGCCCGTCAGGTTGCCGGCCATCGAGTTGACGTTGTCGGTGAGGTCCTTCCAGGTGCCGGACACGCCCTTGACCTGGGCCTGCCCGCCGAGCTTGCCTTCGGTGCCGACTTCCTTGGCGACGCGCGGTCACCTCGTCGGCGAAGGACGACAGCTGATCGACCATCGTGTTGATGGTGTTTTTCAGTTCCAGCATTTCGCCCTTCACGTCGGCCGTGATCTTTTTCGAGAGGTCGCCCTTGGCCACGGCCGTGGTCACGTCGGCGATGTTGCGCACCTGGCCGGTGAGGTTGCCGGCCATGAAGTTCACGGAGTCGGTCAAATCTTTCCACGTTCCGGAGACGCCTTCGACCTTGGCCTGACCGCCGAGGCGGCCTTCCGTTCCGACTTCCTTGGCGACGCGGGTCACCTCGTCGGCGAAGGACGACAGCTGATCCACCATCGTGTTGATGGTGTTTTTCAGCTCCAGCATTTCGCCCTTCACGTCGGCCGTGATCTTTTTCGAGAGATCGCCCTTGGCCACGGCCTTCGTCACGTCGGCGATGTTGCGCACCTGGCCGGTGAGGTTGCCGGCCATGAAGTTCACGGAATCGGTCAGGTCCTTCCAGGTGCCGGCCACGTCGCGCACGTCGGCCTGCCCGCCGAGCTTGCCTTCGGTGCCGACCTCGCGGGCCACGCGCGTCACTTCGGCGGCGAACGACCGCAGCTGATCGACCATCGTGTTGACGGTGTCCTTCAGCTCCAGGAATTCGCCCTTCACATCGACGGTGATCTTTTTGGACAGGTCGCCCTTGGCCACGGCTTTCGTCACATCGGCGATGTTGCGCACCTGATCGGTAAGGTTGCCGGCCATCGAGTTCACGGAATCGGTCAGGTCCTTCCACGTTCCCGACACGCCTTCGACCTTCGCCTGTCCGCCGAGCTTGCCTTCCGTGCCGACTTCGCGGGCCACGCGCGTCACTTCGGCGGCGAACGAGCGCAGCTGATCGACCATTGTGTTGATGGTGTCCTTCAGCTCCAGCATTTCGCCCTTCACGTCGGCCGTGATCTTCTGCGACAGGTCGCCCTTGGCCACGGCCGTCGTCACTTCGGCGATGTTGCGCACCTGGCCGGTCAGGTTGCCGGCCATGAAGTTCACGGAGTCGGTCAGATCTTTCCAGGTGCCGGACACGCCTTCCACCTTGGCTTGTCCGCCGAGCTTGCCTTCGGTGCCGACTTCCTTGGCCACGCGCGTCACCTCGTCGGCGAAGGACGATAGCTGATCGACCATCGTATTGATGGTGTCCTTCAGCTCCAGCATTTCGCCCTTCACATCGACGGTGATCTTCTTCGACAGGTCGCCCTTGGCCACGGCCTTCGTGACGTGCGGCGATGTTGCGCACCTGGCCGGTCAGGTTGCCGGCCATGAAGTTCACGGAGTCGGTCAAGTCCTTCCACGTTCCCGACACGCCTTCCACCTTGGCCTGCCCGCCGAGCTTGCCTTCCGTTCCGACTTCGCGGGCCACGCGCGTCACTTCCGCAGCGAACGACCGCAGCTGGTCCACCATCGTGTTGACAGTGTCTTTCAGCTCCAGGAACTCGCCTTTGACATCGACGGTGATCTTCTGCGACAGGTCGCCGTTGGCGACGGCCGTGGTCACTTCGGCGATGTTGCGGACCTGCCCGGTGAGGTTGCCGGCCATGAAGTTCACGGAATCGGTGAGGTCCTTCCAGGTGCCGGCGACGCCCTTGACCTGGGCCTGGCCGCCGAGCTTGCCTTCGGTGCCGACCTCGCGGGCCACGCGCGTCACTTCCGAGGCGAACGAGCCGAGCTGGTCCACCATCTTGTTGACGATCTTGGCGGTGCGCAGGAACTCGCCCTGCAACGGCCGGTCGTCGATCTCCAGCGCCATCGTCTGCGACAGGTCGCCCTGGGCCACGGCGCCGATGACGCGGGCCGTCTCGCTGGTCGGGTGGACGAGGTCGTCGATGAGGTCGTTGACCGAGTCGATGGCGGCCTGCCACGAGCCGCTCACGTCGCCGAGCGAGGCGCGCTGGGTGATCTTGCCCTCCTTGCCGACGACGCGGCTGAGGCGCTCCAGCTCGCGGGCCATGCGCTCGTTCATCTCGGTGACTTCGTTGAAGGCGTCGGCCACCTTGCCCGCCACGCCGGTCCATTCCATCGGCAGGCGCACGGAGAAATCGCCCTTCTTGAGGGCGTGCATCGCCTTGAGCAGGATGGGGGCGTCGATCGTTCCGGCGGCGGACCCGTTCGTAACGACTTCCTGAACGGCGGACATGCGAATGTCTCCGGGGTTGGCGGTGGAAGGGTGCGACGGCGCGATAGGGCCACGGATACTGGCGAGCGGCCGGCGTGAGCCGGCCGGGACGCACGACATCCCCCGCGGGGCTGTCGTAGACCCTGGGATGTGGGGGTCTGGTTGTGGAAACACAACTTCGATCGAAAGAAAGTATGGCCGAAAGGCGTCGTTCTGTCAATGGTCCGGTGCGTCCGGGAAGGTGGTCCGCTCCCCGCCCGGAGCGACCAGCGCGACCGGCCGGCCGGCCTTGCGCTCCACCCGCGTCACCGCGCCCGAACCGTCGTGGATCTCCCTCAGCCGCCAGGAGGCGTCGTAGACGAAACGGTAGATCAGCGCCCCCGTGTCCGCGTTCAGCGTCTTCAGGTGCCGGCCGACGCCGTCGAAGACGTACAACTCCTTGCCGTTCTCCGAGAGGATTAGAATTTCACTGTCGGAAATGCCGCCGAAAGCCGGAGCGATGCGGCGGATGCTGCCGTGACCAACGTCGGAGACGTACAGGTCGCCGTTCGGGCCGACGGCGAGGCCGACCAGGCCGCACACATCGTCCCGTTTCGGGGCCACGTAGGGCGCCAGCACGGCCGCCGTCGCGGGGCCGCCGTCGCCGGGGTCGGCGTCGCCCCCGCCGGCGATGGTGGTGATGATCCCGTCCGGCCCCACGCGGCGGATGCGGCCGTTGCGGGCGTCGGCGATGTACAGCTCGCCGTCCGGCCCAAGGGCCAGGCCGGACGGGGCATTCAGCTGCGCCTTCACGGCCGGGCCGCCGTCGCCGCTGAAGCCGGGCGTCCCCGTCCCCGCCGCGACCGACGCCGAGCCGTCCGGCCCGACGCGCCAGACGCGGCAGCCGTCGCCGTCGGCCGCGTACACCGTTCCGTCTGAGGCCGCTACCACGTCCACGGCGCTTTGCAGCTTCGTGTGGTCGTTCGGCCCGCCCAGGAAGAACCGGATGATCCCGTTCGCTTCCACCCGGCAGATGCATTGATTGTTGTAATTCTGGGCGAGGAACAGGTCGCCGGCCGGCCCGACCGCCAGGCCGCGCAAATGACTCAGACGGGCCTGCGTCGCCGGCACGGCCTCGCGGTCGAACTGCCAGAGCTGGCCGAGACCGCCTGCGAACGGTTGCAGTTCGCGGCGATTCTGCCGCCAGACGCGGCCGGCGCCGTCGTCGGCGATGTACAGGCTTGCGTCCGGCCCGAACGCCAGCCCCGTCGGCCCGTCCAGCGGCGCCAGAGCGGTCCCGGCCGTCGTGGCGATGAGGCCGTCCGGCTTCACCCGGCGCACGCGGTTCTGGCGGGCGTCGGCGATGTACAGACTGCCGTCCGCGCCGACGGCCAGGCCGCGCGGCTCGTTCAGGTTGGCCTGCACCGCCGGCTGGTCGTCGTCGTTGAAGTCCGGCACGCCGGTGCCGCCGGCCACGGTGGTGATGACCTTCGGCAAGAGCGCGGCCTCGCGCCGACCGCCATCGCCCAGATACAGCACGCGGCCGATCGGATCGTAAGCGTGATGGACGCTCAGGGTCCAGCCGCCGAGGGCCGCGGCGCGGGCGTCCCAGCCGCCCATCATCACCCGCTGCTCGCGCCACAACACGCACTCCTGCGCCGCCGGCGGCCGGGCGTCGTAGACGTAACCGATCCGCACCGTCGCCGGACGCTGTCCCGCCACGGATCGGCCGTGGGCGTCGAGGCCGTTCCAGGGAACGGTGGTTTTTAGGCCGGCGTTAGGCGAAAAGGTAAACGGAAAGCGCTGGCCCGCGACCTGCACCTCCAACTCGATCTTTTTCAGCCCCTTCGGCACCTCGGGGCCGCAGAGCGTGATGTCGAGTTGGTAGGGCGCTTTCCGGCCCGGCGCCCGGTCGCTGCCGTAGCAGAGCTGGAAGGGCGTTCCGGCGACCGGCGCCGACTTCACGACCGGCGGCGCCGCGTCGGCCGCGACGGAGGCGAATCCGGCGGGCGGAGCGACGGCCCCTTCCAGCGGACGCAGCGGGAAGAACACGGCCCATGTCCCCGTCGCCGTCAGCGGCAGCCGCCAAAACGTCTGATCCGGGGGGTACAGCTTGCGCACCGTCTTCCGCTCCGCCGGGGTCGGGCCGTCGCCCGCTGACGGCTCCTCGGCCGAAACTCCGGGCGCTGACGCGACGCCGCTCGCCGAAAGGCCCTTCGTGAAGTCTTCCACGCGGACCACGCTTCCGACCGGGCCGGGAACCCAGGCCGACAGCTCGGCGTCGTAGCGCCAGGTCGGCAGCTCCGTCCCGACGGGGAGGTGAAGCGCATTATCGACGTAATGGACCAATGATGGGGTAAAAACGGCACCGCGGGCGCCCGGCTGGTGCGTCAGGTCGGCGCCGATCTCGACGGCGTAGGCGCATCCGGTCCCCGGCGGGGGCGGGGCCGGCAGGGCGGCCTCCGGGTCCGCTCCGCCGGTGTATTCCCGGAAGGACAAACTCAGGTTTCCCTTCAGCGGCTCGACGCCGACGGAAAAGGCCGCGCCGGCGGTGAAGCTGGGCGGGGCGATGAACGCCATCGGGCGCGGGGCGTCGCCGCGCACGGCCGGCGCCGCGCCGCCGTCGGCCTCGCGCCACGGCAGCTCCACCACGCCGACCGGGGCCGGCGCCGGAACCAGGACGACGTCCGGCAGCCAGGCGTAGTCCTGCCAGGGGACCACGAGGGAACGTTGGGCCGGCAGGGATCCCGCCTTCTCGTAGGTGACGACGAGCGGCCCGCCGCCGTTGACGGCCAGCTCGAAATTGCCCCCGTCGTCGGTGAGCGCCTGGCCGGCCTGCGGCTGGGCCGGCGCCTTGACGACGACCTTGCTCATCCCCTGTCCATCCGATCCCCGGACCCGGCCGAGCAGCACGGCGGCGCGGCGGCGTTGCAAGAAGGATTGTCCCGGAACGCCCGCCGCCAGGCTCACGGGGGCCGGCTTGTACAGGGTGGGGTCGTCCGACTCGTCCTTCGGGACGCCCGGATCGCGGCCGTCGTTTTTCACTTCGTCGGGGACGGGCGCGGCGGCGAAGCGGTCTCGGAGGCTGAAATAGAGCAACCCCGCGACCACCGCCAGGCCGGCGAGGGCGGCGAGGACGACACCGATCGTGCGCTTGGTCATGACAGGCTCCGCCGGCGATGTGGATGCAATGGAGTGTAAACCGGCCGGTGCGGGCGGTCAAGAAACCCTGACGATCCATCTTCGACTTGCTGACACCACTCTTGCCCGCCGTCGGGCCGACGATGTATAGAAGAGGTATGCGTTTCGTCCCCCACCGATGAAAGGGCGCGAATGACCACCCTGCTCGTCACCGGCGGATGCGGCTTCATCGGCGGCCATTTCCTCCGCCGCGTCCTCGCCGCCGAGCCGGAAGTGGCCGTCGTCAATTTCGACGCCCTCACCTACGCCGGCAACCTCGCCAACCTCGCCGACCTGGCCGGACATCCGCGCTACCGCTTCGTCAAGGGCGACGTCGCCGACCGCGACGCCGTGCGCGGCGTCTTCCGCCTCGGCGTGCGCCACGTCGTCCACTTCGCCGCCGAGAGCCACGTCGATCGCAGCATCCAGGATTCTGGGCCGTTCGTCCGCACCAACGTGCTGGGCACGCAGGTTCTTCTCGACGCCGCCCGCGAGTTCGCCGTCGAGCGCTTCGTGCAGGTCAGCACCGACGAGGTGTACGGCAGCCTCGGCCCGACCGGCCTGTTCACGGAGGCGACGCCGCTGGCGCCGAGCAGCCCCTACTCGGCCAGCAAGGCGGCCGCCGACCTGCTGGCCCTCAGCTACGCCCATACGTTCGGTCTGCCGGTGCTGGTGACGCGCTGCTCGAACAACTACGGCCCCTACCAGTTCCCCGAGAAGCTCATCCCGCTGTTCATCACGAACCTGCTGGGCGACGAACCCGTTCCCGTCTACGGCGACGGCGGCCAGGTGCGCGACTGGGTCCACGTCGGCGACCACGCCGCCGCCGTCCTCCGCGTCTGGCGCGGCGGCCGGCCCGGAGAGGTCTACAACGTCGGCGGCCGCTGCGAGAAGACGAACCTCGAACTGACGCACGCGCTGCTCGACCTGCTCGGAAAACCGAGGAGCCTGATCCGTCACGTCCGTGACCGGCTCGGCCACGACCGCCGCTACGCCATCGACTGCACGAAGATCGAGCGCGAGCTGGGCTGGCGGCCCGAGGTCCCATTCGAGCAGGGGCTGCGCGAGACGATCGCGTGGTATCGCTCTAACGCCCCGTGGGTGGCGCAGGTGCGCTCCGGCGAATATCGAGAGTATTACGAGCGGCAATACGGCACGACAGTGGCCTAATCCCAAGAGAAGGTTTCCAACCCGCCATGCAAATCACGCCGACGGCGCTGCCCGATGTGATCGTGATCGAGCCGCGCCTGTTCCGGGACGAGCGCGGCTTCTTCCTGGAGACGTTCCAGGAGCGCCGCTACGCGGAGGCGGGGATTCGCGGGCCGATGGTGCAGGACAATTGCTCCGGCTCGCGTCGGGGCGTGCTGCGCGGCCTGCACTATCAGGTCCGCTGTCCGCAGGGGAAGCTGGTGAGCGTGACGGCCGGCGCGGTGTTCGACGTGGCGGTGGACCTGCGGCGGTCGTCGCCGACGTTCGGCCGCTGGGTGGGCCTGACGCTGTCGGCCGACGACCGGCGGCAGGTGTGGGTGCCGGCCGGCTTCGCCCACGGTTTCTACGTCCTCTCCGACTGGGCCGAGGTCCGCTACAAGGTGACGGATTTCTACAATCCG
Organism: uncultured Planctomycetaceae bacterium; assembly: GCA_963771935.1. Lineage (GTDB taxonomy): Bacteria > Planctomycetota > Planctomycetia > Gemmatales > Gemmataceae > UBA4732. The sequence continues at coordinate 814,718 of CAVYVK010000005.1, forward strand.
GAGCAGGAGAGGACGCTTCTCTGGAACGATCCCACGGTCGGCGTGGCGTGGCCGCTGCAGGGTGGATCGCCGCTGCTGTCGGCGAAGGACGCGCAGGGGTCGCCGCTGACGGAGGCGGAGGGGTTTGATTGAGGGTCCGCGCCGCGCGTACGTAATCTCCTCGTTTAGCCGCGACCCGAAGGGGAGCGCGTGGCCCCCGCGCTCCCCTTCGGGTCGCGGCTAAACGAGGAGATGCTAACTGCTCGCCGGCTGGTCGTCCTGGTAGACGTCGGGCAGCTGGTTGCGATGCAGCGGCTCGACTCCTGGCATGTCTTCGGCGCTTTCCACTTCATCGTCGCCTTCGCCGGCCCTGGCCTTGCGCAGCAGCTCCGCCACTTCTCGGGCGTCGAGGTGCTGCGTCGCCTCCGCCACGCTCAACGCCGCCGCGGCCGGCGGCGCCGCGTCCGGGCCGAGGTGAACGCGGAACTTATAGCTGGCGATGCTCAGCTGATCGTTGGGCAGCAGGGCCGCCCGGCGCACGCGCGTGCCGTTGACGCGCGTGCCGTTGGTGCTGCCCAGGTCGCGCAGCATCAGCAGGCCGTCCGTCTTGACGAGGACGCAATGGATCTTGGATACGCTCTTGTGTTCCAGCCGCAAGTCACAGTCCTCGCGGCGACCCACGATAATCAGATCCTTGATTAGCTCGATGGGAGCGCTTCCGTCGATCGGCACCAGCTGAGCGCGCATGCGGCCTCCGCTTGCAGAGGAGAGCAGGATCGGCCCTCCTTTTCGTTATAATCGGCCGGAACGCCGGATGCAAACGTCGGGTTGAGCCGCCTTCCCTTCATTATGACACCAAAGTTTGTCCGAGGCGTCCAGGAAGCGGCGACTTCTTCGCCCCACGCGAGTTCGTGGCATGACGGATTCGCTTCCGTGGATGTTTTCGTTGCAGCGGGGCGAACCGGCCGGCCGAATCAGTGTAGGAAGGGTGAAGGAGCGACGGCGGACGGGAGGCCAGGATGGGCGACAACGGCAACGGCGTCGCCTCCCTTGCGGCGGCCAAGGGCGAAGAGCGGCGGCCGCGGCGGATCGTGCTGCTCGCGGGGGAAGCGGACGGAGCGGTCGAAGCGGTGCTGGCGGAGTACCGGGGCGCCGAGGTGAGCGGCAATCGGCTGCACGCGGACCTGCAACGGCTGTCGGAGGAACACGCGGGCCGCTGCGTCGCCGCCGAATGGCTCGGATCGCTGGGGTGGACGCGCTATCTGTGGCGGCGGAAGTGACGCCCCCGTGGTACAGGCGGCTCGCCTGCTCTGGTTGCAGGCGAGCCGCCTGTACCACGGGGCGCCCGTCGTCACCGCTTGATCCCCGACAACGTTTCCAGGGCCAGGGAAAGCGCCTGCGTGCCCTTCCGCCCGAATCCTTGCGCCTGCAAGGCGATGTACAGCTGGTTGGCCAGCGCCAGCCCCGGCAGCGACAGGTTCATCCGCTTGGCCTCGTCCAGGGCGATGCCCATGTCCTTGATGAAGTGCTCCACGAAGAAGCCCGGCTCGAAGTTGCGGTCGATGATGCGCGGCCCCAGGTTGTTCAGCGACCAGCTCGCCGCCGCCCCGCCTCCGACCGACTGCAGCACCGTCTTGAGGTCGAGGCCCGCCTTCCAACCGTAGAGCAGCGCCTCGCAAACGCCGATCATGCTGGTTGCAATCAGGATCTGATTCACCATCTTCGTGTGCTGGCCGGCGCCGGCGCCGCCCTGGTGAACGATCGTCTTGCCCATGCTCTCCAAGAGCGGACGCAGCGCCTCCAGAACGTCCGCCTCGCCGCCCACCATGATCGACAGCGCCGCATTGCGAGCGCCAACGTCGCCTCCCGACACCGGCGCGTCCAGGGCGGCCACGCCCTTCGCCTTCGCCGCCGCGTGGATCTCCCGCGCCAGCGACGGCTCGCTCGTCGTCATGTCCACCACCGCCAGGCCCGACCGCGACCCCGCCAGCACGCCCTCCGGGCCGAGGAACACCTCGCGCACGTCCTTCGGGAAGCCGACGATCGCAAAAACCACGTCGGAGCGTTCGGCCACGGTGCGCGGCGTGTCGGCCCACGCGGCCCCGGCGTCCAGCAACGGCCGCGCCCGCTCCTTCGTGCGATTGTAAACCGTGGCGGCGTAGCCTTTCGTCATCAAATGCTGGCACATCCACCGGCCCATCACGCCCGTGCCGACCCAGCCGATCCGGGTCGTTCCGGGGACCGCCTTGGCGATTGACATGCTTCTCTCCCGAAGGAATTGGCGCCTCGTTTGCTCTTCGACGATTCAGTGATGGTAGTGGAGACTCCGGCGGGCGGCAAATCCGCCGGAGCGGAATCGGCGAGTTGACGCCGCGCCTACCTGTTTTGCAGCCTAGAATGGATATAGAGGAACGGATTCCAGGAGAGGGCCTACCTATGGCGGTCGCCGTACTGAAGGCGCCGATCGTCCTCGTTCACGGTCTGTTCGGCTTCGATAAGCTGGCGATGGGAGCGTGGACGCTGACGCATTATTTCCGAGGCATCCCGGAAATGCTCCGCAAAGCGGGCAATCACGTCCTGGTTGCCCGCCTCAATCCCACCGGAGGAACGGCCGAACGCGCCGGCCAACTCAAAGACCTTCTCGAAACTCAGGCGCCGCATGAACCTGTTCATCTGATAGCACACAGCATGGGCGGCCTCGACGCCCGCCACATGATCTCCCGCCTCGGCATGGCCGATCGCGTCCTATCGCTGACCACCATCGGAACCCCACACCGCGGCAGCGCCTTCGCCGACTGGGCCGTGCGCCGCTTCGCCCGGCTCGTCTGTCCCGTCTTCGCGTTCTTCGGCCTCTCCGTTCAGGCGTTTCGGGACCTGACCACCAGCCGTTGCCGGGTGTTCAATTCCGAGACGCCCGACGCCGCCGGAGTGCGCTATTTTAGTGTGGCCGGGCGATTTCAGGACCACTGGCTGGCGCCGGAATGGCATCTGCCATCCAAAATTGTCGGTCGGCTGGAAGGGCCGAATGACGGCGTCGTCTCCGTCGAGTCCGCTCGCTACGGCGAAACCTGCGACGTCTGGGACGGCGACCACATGAACCTAGTCAACTGGGCGCACCTCCTGGGACCGGCCTTCCGCCTTTGCCCCGACCGCTGCGGCGATTACACCCGCCTGGTTGGCCGTCTGGCGGATGCGGGGTTCTGACCGACGCGAGCCGCGTCCGCCCCCCTATTTGTCCGTCTTCACGTCGGGTTCCACGACGGTCGCACCGACGACCACGATCGTGTGGACGTTTTTCGCCTTGGCGTCGCTTTTGACGCCCTCGGCGACGCGGGCCTGCCCGGACGGCATGTCGATCTTGCCGTTCAGGGTGCTCGTGACGAACTCGGTCGCCATCACCGGCTTTTTGTTCTCGTCCGCGCCGATCGGGATGCCGTCCTCGGGGGTGTACGGGTACGACCCTTCCAGTTTGAGGTCCACGGCGACGACCTTGTCCGGCGACACGTGGTACCGTGACGTCCGCTTGGGGCCCGGTGTTGCGGTAGGTGATCATCCGCGACGTAATGCCCGTCGCCATGTGGTTCATTCCGGCGGTGAACGGCTTGTTCTCGCCCATCAGGATGGTCGTTGGCTTGCCCTCGACGGCGGTGAGGCGGATGCGTTTCAGGCTGGTGAGGGCGCCCTTGCGTTGCAGGGCGTCGGCCGTCGCCTCGACGTCGGCGAGCGAGCCGCTCAACGCCTTCTCGTCCACGTCCGGCGTCGCGGCCGGCTTGTCGCCCTCGGCCTTCGGGACGGCGACGTTCAGGACGAGGATTTCCACCGTCACCGTCTGCGGCGCCTGGTCGAGCTGGGCCAGCGTCTTGAGGACGTCGTCGAAGGCGGCGGGGACCGCGCTGATGAGCAGGAAGTTGCTGGATGGATCGGGCAGGGCCTCGACATCGGCGACGCCCTTGAAGTGCTGGCCGAGGACGGCGGCGAGGTCTTTCGCCGAGCCGTGCCGGACGACGTAGACGAGCCGCTTGTTGGCGGCGGCGTCCTTGGCCGGAGGGGCCGGGGTGTCGGCCGCCGACGCCGCCAGGCTGAACGCCAGGGCCAGGACTCCGGCCGCTCGGAAGAGGGGAATTCGCGCCATGAGAGATTCTCCTTGGGAATAGGGGAAAAGGGCGCCCATCGCCCGGAGTATGAACCCCGCAACGAGGTCAAAGACTCTACCGTCATCGTTACGATTCCGTTACACCGGCGTCGAGGATCGCCGATTAGAATGGAGGCGTCGTCCTGCCTTCGCAAACGAACCGGGCCGTCCGAACGTCGTATAGGATGGTTCCGGCGAGCCGGGTCGCGTCAGCGCCCGGAGACTCCGGGCGCTGACGCGACCCGGCTCGCTAAACCACTGCAACGAGGCGACCATGCAACCGGCTCGTGTCGTGGTGATCGAGGACGAAGCGGCGATCCGTCGCGGCGTGAGCGACGCCCTCCGCGCGTCCGGCTACGAGGCGGCGGAGGCCGGCGACGGCGACCGCGGCCTGGAAGAGGCCGTGCAGGTCGGCGTCGATCTGGTGCTGCTCGATTTGATGCTGCCGCGGCGCGACGGCCTGGAAGTGCTGGCCGAGGTGCGGCGGACGCGGCCGACGCTGCCGGTCATCATCCTAACGGCGCGCGGCGGCGAGGACGACCGCGTTCGCGGCCTGAAAATGGGGGCCGACGACTACATCATCAAGCCGTTCTCGGCCCGCGAGCTGCTGGCCCGCGTCGAGGCCGTGCTGCGGCGGTCGCTCGGTCGGCCGCGCGAGGTACAGGGCGCCCGCCTGGGCCGGGCCGTCATCGACCTGCCGCGTCGAGAGGTCCGCTGGTCGGAGCAAGAGCGCGTCGAGATATCCGAGATGGAGACGGCCATTCTCGGCTTCCTGATTGCGCATCGCAAACGGGCGGTGTCGCGCGAGGAACTGCTGTCGCGCGTCTGGGGCATCGAGCCGACCGGCCTGGAGACGCGCACGGTGGACATGCACATCGCCCGGCTGCGCACCAAGCTCCGCGACCCGTCCGGCCGCCCGGCGCCGGAGGCCATCCTCACCGTCCGGCGCACGGCTACATGGCCGGCCCCGACCTGCTGCCCCTCGACGGCCCATCGGAGCCGCGACCGTAAGGGAGCGGATATATATGAAAGAGTGGCTTCGCGGTAAATTCGGCGGCGCGGCCGCCTTCCTGGCTATCTGCGGTCTGGTGGCCGGCGGTCTGGGCTGGGCCACGGCCGCGGCCCTGCGCCTGGAAAGCGAGCAGCTGGCCGAACACGCCCGGGTCGCGCGGGAGGAGCAGGTGCGCTGGCGCTCTGGCGGCTGGACAGCTACCTCGCGCCGATCCTCGCTGTGGAAGACGGTCGGCCGTTCAACCACTACAGCGCCGTCTTCGCCGCCCCGCTGGCCTTCGACAACCGCGGCGTGGCTCGGCCTCCGGGGGCCGTGGTCGAGCCGTCGCCGCTCTTGACCGCCGACCTGCCCGACTGGATGCTCTTGCACTTCCAGCTCGACGCCGCCACCGGCTGGGAGTCGCCACAGGCGCCGTCGGTCAACATCTCGCACGTCCTGATGAACCCGCCCATCCAGACGACGCTGGCCAACGCCACGCCGGAGCGAACCGCCCTGCTCGACGAATTGAAGCGCTCCTCCGACCGGCGGAACTGATCGCCGCGGTGCGCGAGCGCGTCTCCCCCGCTACGCACAACGACAAGATCGTCCTGCCCGCCCCCCGCGCCGACTTCGCCAACAACGCCAACAGCCCGGCAAACGACTACGATCTGCGCCAGCAGACCACGCAGGGATTCAACCCCAATCAGGCGGCCCAGCGGATCGACCGATCGTTGGCGATGAATAGTGTCGTAAAGAACGGCGAAAACTGGCTGAACGTCCCCGGCCCGATGGGGACGCCGGGGTCCGAGGTGCTGGTCCACCTCACGCCGATGACGGCGCTGTGGATGCCGACGGAGGACGGGCGCGAGCGGCTGCTGCTGGTGCGACTGGTGCGCATCGAGGAGAAGGAAGTCTGCCAGGGGATCGTGCTGGACGACGCCGTCCTGAGCCGACTGCTGGCCGACAAGATCGCCGACCTGTTCCCGCGAGCGCGGCTGCTGCCGGTGCACGAGCCGGAGCCGCCGCAGCCCGAGCGCACCATGACCGCGCTGCCGTTCGCGCTCGACCCCGGCCCGTCGGACCCAAGTCCCGGTCCCGGCTGGACGCCGCTGCGCGTTGGCCTGGCCCTGGCCTGGGCGGCGGCCCTGGTGGCGCTGGCGGCCGTCGGCCTGGGCGGCCTGTCGCTCTTGAACCTGTCGGAGCGGCGCATCCGTTTCGTCTCGGCCGTGACGCACGAGCTGCGCACGCCGCTGACCACGCTGCGGTTGTATCTGGACATGCTCATGAATGGAATGGTGCGCGATGAGAAGCAGCGCGACGAGTACATTCGGACGCTGAACGCGGAGGCGAACCGGCTGGGCCGGCTGGTGGGCAACGTGCTGGACTATTCGCGGCTAGAGCGGAGTCGGCCGCGTCTCAACCGATCGCCCGTGTCAGCGGCCGAGTTGCTGGGGCGAGTCGGAACGGTCTGGCAGGGCCGCTGCCACGACGCCGACAAGGAGCTGGTGATCGAGGAGGAGACGAGCGGGGTTGCGTCAGCGCCCCGAGATACGCTCTGCACGGACGGCGAGTTGGTGCAGCAAATCCTCGGCAATCTGGTGGACAACGCCTGCAAGTACAGCCGCGGCGCGTCCGACCATCGCGTCCGGCTGCGCGTGCGGCGGCAGGGACGGCGTCTCCTGTTCGAGGTGGAGGACCACGGACCCGGTGTACCGAAGGGCGAACAGCGGACGATCTTCCGGCCCTTTCGGCGCGGCCGGGGGGCCGACGCAGCGGCGACCGGCGGCGTCGGCCTGGGGCTGGCGCTGGCGCGGAGCTGGGCGCGGCTGCTCGGCGGCGAGCTGACGCTGCGGCCGGGGGCGGGCGGGGCGTGCTTCCGGCTGAGCCTGCCTTCTTCGTTTAGCCGCGACCCGGAGGGGAGCGCGTTGGAAGACGCGCTCCCCTCCGGGTCGCGGCTAAACAGAGAAGGCGCAATCAATCCCGAATCTTCTCACCTTTCTCGTCCACCCACGGGAACGGGTTGACGATCTCGACCGGCTTGGTGGAAATCTGCTCGCCCAGGACGTCCTGGAAGACCGTGCCGTAGAGGGTTTCGATCTTGTCCATGCAGTGGGCGGACAGGAGCAGATCGACGCGGCCCTGGTTGCCGAGCTGCCAGCGGCCGCCCTTGCGGTCGAGCAGCTCGCGGGCGCCGTCGGCCTTGGCCGCGCCGGCCTGCGCCGCCATCGCCGCCCGGATCGACACGTCCGGCCCGTCAACCGGCGGCGGCGGCAGGATCGGCGCCAGCGGTCGGCCCGACGGGCCCTTGTAGGTCAGAGCGCTATTGGCGTCCTGGGCGGTCGGCAGGTCATACGTGACTGGCTCGACCGTCAGGCCGGATTCGGCCTTCAGCTTCTCGGCGTGGGCCTTGCGGAAGAACGCCTTGAATTTGGCGCCGTCGTCCTTGCACTCATCCATCGCCTTCTCGGTCGTCCCGACGACCCACTTGGCCTCGCGTAGCATGGTCGCGGCGTCCACGGGGCCGGCTATGACGTGCAGCACGCGGCCGTCGGGCGCAGAAATAGCTGGCGACGTTGCCGCCCTGTTTTTGCCCATTGACGATGCGGAAAGTGGCGACTTTCTGGAAGGAGCAGACGAAGTTTTCGTTGAGGTATTTCCCTACCTCGGGGTTGGCCAATGCGTTCACACGGATGCCTCGGCGTTGTTTCAGGTGAAGCGTGGGTCTTCAAACTTGCCGGAGACGTGCAGCACGAAGACGAGTTTCTGATCCTTCTTGGCGATCTTCGCGGCCTCGCTCGGCGTGGACACGAACTCGACCGACGTGCCGAAGGTGGCGCAGTAGCCTTCGGTCTTGTCGTTGGCTTGCACCGGCGGCGCGACCCAGGCGGCCAGGCCCAGGCCGACGGCGGTGCAGAACAGGAGACGACGCATGAACGAACCTCCTTGGGCGGTTGGAAAGACCTCATTCCTTAGACGAGTTGGGGAGGGAAAAGTTTGGCCGCGGCGGGGGTTGTTACAATCGGTAGGCGAGCGGCCGGCGTGAGCCGGCTGATGGATGCGTAGTATCAGCCGGCTCACGCCGGCCGCTCGCCGAACACCTTTCGATACACCGCCTCGCTGAAGCCGACCAGCAGAGTCCGCCCCACGCGCAGCGTCGGCGCCTTGAGGTTGCCGGACGGCCCCAGCAGCGCCGCCGCCAACGAATCGTCGTCGGGCGGGCCCTTCTTCATATCGAAGACGACGACCTTCTTGCCCTTGCCGGCGACGACCCGGTCGGCGGACTTCGCCAGCTTCAGGGCGTCGTCGCGGCCGAACCGCTGTTTCGTGGCGTCCACCACCTCGGCCGCAGGGCCGGCTGCGTTCGCCTCAAGGAACCCTTGAGCTTTCTTGCAGCCCATTCAGGAACGGCGGTGATACATCCAAGCGATCGCGTCTTTCATCTGATTCTCCTTCCTTCCAGAGACCGGCGCTCGGCGTTCAGCAGCACTCCCCGACATGCTTCGTCGGCCGTCGGCGCGTCCATCTTGAAAACGCACGCGGCGCTGGCCAATCCGCGGACTCCTTCTATAAAGATATGCACTCTCCTCCCCTGCGGCGCCGGGAAGGAGTTCACGTCACGCAACCCATTCAGGAGGATCGTGCGATGGACGAATTCGTCAAGCAGCTGTCTCAGAAAACTGGCATCGCCCAGGACAAGGCCGAGCAGGTCGGCAACTTCCTCAAAGAACACGGCGTCGATGCGGCCAACTGGATCAAACAGGATGATGCCAAGTTGAGCGCGCTCCTAAGCGAGAAAGTCGGCGTCACCAAGGAAGAGGCCGGGAAGATCGTACAGACTCTCAAGACCCAGTCCGGCGACTGGACGAAATATCTGGGCCAGAAAGCAGGCGACGCGCTGAAGAAAGTCGAGGGTGCGGCGGCCGGCCTTTTCGGCCGCAAATGACGCACAAGCACCCGGACTTCGGCGCCGACCGGGTGGCTGCGCAGGGCGGGGTCTGGACAAGTCGGATCCCGCCCCTGTCGTTTGCCCAAGGCCTACTAAGTTTCGTCGCGGCCGAACCGCTGTTTCGTCGCGCCACAACCTCGGCCGCCAGGCCGGCCGCGTTTGACTCAAGGAACCCTTGAGCTTTCTTGCAGCCCATTCAGGAACGGCGGTGGTACTGCCAGTCGATTTTGTGGGACATACCTTATCGCCCCTTCCGCGCTCTAAACGAGTTATCACCCCTCAATACTTCGCCATCGTCGGATCAATCCGCTCCGCCCACGCCAGGATGCCGCCCTTGAGGTTCTTCAGCTTCGTGAACCCCTGTTGGCGGAGAAACTGGATCGCCTTCTGACTGCGCATACCGCTCTTGCAGTGGACGACCATTTCCTGGTCGCGGTCCAGCTCCGCAAAGCGCTGCGGCAGCGCCGGCAGCGGCATCAGCGTGCTGCCCGGAATGCGGCTGATCTGGTACTCCTCCGGGTTGCGCACGTCCAGAATGAACACCTTTTCGCCGCTGTCAAGACGCTGTTTCAGCTCCTCCACGGTCGTTTCGCTCGATGTCTGAGGCGTCATCGCCGGTCCCTCCTGTCCCCGAATGCCGCAGAACTGATCGTAGTCGATGAGCTGCTTGATCGTCGGGTTGTCGCCGCAGATCGGGCACTTCGGATTGCGACGCACCTTGAACTCGCGGAAGCTCATCTGCAAGGCGTCGTACAGCAGCAGCCGGCCGATCAGCGGTTCGCCGCGGCCGAGGATCAGCTTCACCGCCTCCGTCGCCTGGATGCAGCCGATCAGCCCCGGCAGCACGCCCAGCACGCCGCCCTCGGCGCAGCTCGGCACCTCGCCCGGCGGCGGCGGCTCCGGATAGAGGCAGCGATAGCACGGGCCGCGGCCGGGGTAGAACACCGACGCCTGGCCGTCGAAGCGGAAGATGCTGCCGTAGACGTTCGGCTTGTTCAGCAGCACGCAGGCGTCGTTGACGAGATAGCGGGTCGGAAAATTGTCCGTGCCGTCGATGACGACGTCGTAGGGCTCGAGGATCTTGAAGCGCGTTGGCCGATGTCAGATGGGTTTCGTAAAGATCGACGCGGACCTCCGGATTGATGGCCTCGAGGCGGTCCTTCGCGGATTGCAGCTTGGGCCGGCCGACGTCCGGCGTGCCGTGCAACACCTGACGTTGCAGATTGCTGAAATCGACCACGTCGAAATCGACGAGGCCGATGCGGCCGACGCCGGCGGCGGCGAGGTAGAGGCCGAGCGGCGAGCCGAGGCCGCCGGCGCCGATCAGCAGCACCGACGCGGCCTTGAGGCGCTTCTGGCCGTCCATGCCGACTTCCGGCATGATGAGGTGGCGGCTGTAGCGCGCGACTTCCTGGGACGACAAGGACGCCTGGGAGGCGCGGGCGGGGAGAGAATCGAGGGGGGAGTTCATGGTGCATACTCAAAGGCGAGCGGCCGGCGTGAGCCGGCTGATGACCGCATCAGCCGGCTCACGCCGGCCGCTCGCCGGCAAGCGTTAGTTCAGCGCCCCGACCACCAGACAGCAGTTGTGGCCGCCGAAGCCGAAGCTGTTGGAGATGGCCCGGCGCACCGGCATTTCGCGGGCGGTGTTCGGCACGTAGTCGAGGTCGCAGTCCGGGTCGGGCGTGTGATAGTTGATGGTCGGGTGGACGACGCCGTGCTGGATCGACAGGACGCAGGCGATCAGTTCCACGCCGCCGCTGGCGCCGAGCAGGTGGCCGACCATGCTCTTGGTGCTGCTGATGGCCAGCTGGCGGGCGTGCTCGCCGAAGACCTGTTTGATCGCCTTCGTCTCCGCCGCGTCGCCCAGCTCGGTGCTGGTGCCGTGGGCGTTGACGTATTGCACGTCCTCGGGGTTGAGCTTCGCGTCCCGCAGGGCGATCCGCATCGCCATCGCCGCTCCCTCGCCGGTCGGGTGCGGGGCCGTGATGTGGTGGGCGTCGGCCGTGCTGCCCACACCCAGCAGCTCGGCGTAGATTTTCGCGCCGCGCCGGCGGGCGTGCTCCAGCTCCTCCACGACGACGATGCCCGCGCCCTCGCTCAGCACGAAGCCGTCGCGGTCCTTGTCGAACGGCCGGCTGGCGCCCTGCGGGTCGTCGTTGCGCGTGGACAGGGCGCGGGCCGACACGAAGCCGCCCAGGCCCATCGGCGTCGTCACCGCCTCCGTGCCGCCGGTGAGCATCACGTCGGCCGTGCCGTACTGGATGGCGCGCATCGCGTCGCCGATGGCGTTGGCCGCCGACGCGCAGGCCGTCGAAACGGCCGTGTTGACGCCGCACAGGCCGAATTGAATCGACAGGTTGCCCGGCGCCGCGTTCGGCATCATCTTGGGAATGACGAACGGGCTGATCTTGCCGGGGCCGCCGTGGATATAGCGGCCGGTCTGCTCCTCGAACTCGCTCAGGCCGCCGATGCCGCTGCCGACGATCGCGCCGCAGCGGTACGGGATCTTCCTTGGCGAACTCGACGCCGCTGTCCTTGACCGCCTGCAGCGCGGCGGTCAGCGCGAACTGGGCGAAGCGGTCCAGTCGGCGGGCCGTCTTCGCGTCGATGGTCGCTTCGGGGTCGAAGTCCTTGACCTCGCCGCCGAACTTGACCTTGAAGGCCGACGTGTCGATCTGCTCGATCAGCCCGACGCCGCTCCGGCCGGCGCACAGGCCCTCCCAGTAGCCGCAGACGTCCTGGCTGAGCGGGTTGACCGTGCCCAGGCCCGTGATGACGACGCGTCGGGTCATTTCTTGGCTTGCTCCCGCTCGATATAGTCGATGGCCTCGCCCACGGTCTTGATCTTCTCGGCCTGGTCGTCCGGGATGGTGATCTCGAACTCCTCTTCCAGCTCCATGACCAGCTCGACGATGTCCAGCGAGTCGGCGCCGACGTCCTCCTGGAAGGACGTCTTGCGCGTCACCTGATCCTTGTTGACGCCGAGGTTTTCGCAGACGATCTCGATCACGCGTTCTTCAACGGAAGCCACGGTGAGGACCTCCCAATGCCTATTCGGTTCACGCCGGCGTCGGCGACGCTCCCCTGGAGGGACCGCGCATCCCGGCCTCTTTACCACAGGCCTGTGCGCCGGGCAAGCCGTCCTGTCGCCTGTTCGGGGCCGTCAAGCGGAGAGCGCGCACCGGCGCAAGGTTCTAAGTGGAGAAGGTACACAAGACAAGCGGAAAAGGAAAGACCGCACGCCGTTCCGGTTACGCGGTCTCACCGACCCGCCGTGAACGGCGGGTCTACAAGCGGAAGCCCCGTGAACGGGGCTGAAGGCGTTTGCAGCCCGGTTCACGGGGCTTCCGCTTGTAGGCCCGTGGTTCACCACGGGCCGTTCCGTTCACGCCGCCACGTTGACGCACTCCGCCTTGCGGTGGACCCGCTTCAGCAGGCCCGCCAGGACGCGGCCGGGCCCGATCTCGTAAAAGCGGTCGCAGCCGTCGGCCAACAGGCCGCGCATCGTCTGCTCCCACAGCACCGGCTGCAACACCTGCCGCACCAGCAGGTCGCGGATCTCGTCGGGGTCGGTGTGCGGCTTGGCGTCCACGTTGGACCACACCGGGACGCGCGGCGGGCGCATCTTCACCCCCGCCAGGGCGGCCGCCAGCGCCTCGTCGGCCGGCTTCATGAACGGCGTGTGAAACGCCCCCGCCACCGCCAAACGAATGGTGCGTCCGCCCTTCGCCTCGGCCTGCTTTTCGACGGCCTCGCAGGCTGCCGTCGCCCCGGAAACGACGGTGTTGCCCGGACAAAGGAGATTGGCGACCCGGATTGGCCCTGCCGTCGGAGCGACCTCGGCGCACAGCGCCTCGATGGCCGGCGCCTCCAGACCCAGCACGCTGACCATGCCGCCCGGCGTGGCGTCCGCAGCCGCCTGCATCGCTTCGCCGCGCGCCTTGACCACGCGCAGCCCGTCGGCGAAGCTCAGCGCCTCCGCAAACGCCAGCGCGGTGTATTCGCCGAGGCTCAGCCCGGCCGCCGCGACGCAATGGCCTTCCGCGTCCGGCTCGTCGTGCCGCAGGGCTTCGAGGGCGGCCAGGCTGGCGACGAACAGGGCCGGTTGGCTGACGACGGTCGCGTCCAGGCGTTCCTTCGGCCCGTTCCAGCAAACGTCACCCAGGTCATAGCCGAGCAAGGACGACGCCTCTTCGTACAGGCGGCGGACGGAGGGGAATCGGCCAGCCAGCGCCTGGCCCATGCCGACGGCCTGAGCGCCCTGACCGGGAAAAAGGAATGCGCTGCGGGACATGTGCGTCGTCCTGTCGCCCAGGCGAGCCGGGGGCGTCAGCCGCCTGATGAATGCGTGCCGTCGCCGACCGGATGCGGTTTCAGGGCGAGCGGGGGGCGTCAGCCCCCTGATGCTTTATGCCGTCGCCGACCGGATGAAGAATCAGGGGGCTGACGCCCCCCGCTCGCCTAAGGTCGGAATGGTTTCCAGCTCCTTGACGATCAACTCGTTCAGCCCGGCCCGCGCGTACTGGGCGGCGACGGCGAGGGCGTTCTTGATCGCCTTTTCGCCCGAACTGCCGTGGCAGATGATGCAAATGCCGTCGATGCCCAGCAGCGGCGCCCCGCCGTAAGCGCTGTAGTCGTAGCGATCGCCCAGCTCTTGCAGCACCTGCGCCGCCTGGACGCGCTCCGCGTCCAGGGCCGGCGAGCAATTCCTTGTGCAGCACCTTGATGAGGAACTCGAAGACGCCCTCGCAGGTCTTCAGCACCACGTTGCCGACGAAGCCGTCGCAGACGACCACGTCGGCCGCCCCCCGCTGCAAATCGCGGCCCTCGACGTTGCCGACGAAGCGGTCCTTCAGCGGGCTGGCGTTGAACAGGGCGTGCGTCTCCTTGGCCAGGTCGGTGCCCTTGGCTTCCTCCGAGCCGACGTTCATCAGGCCAATGGTCGGCTGCTCGCGCTGGAGAATGCAGCGGGCGAAGATGGCGCCCATGACGCCGTACTGGAACAGGTGCTCGGCCTTGGGGCTGACGTTGGCGCCGACGTCGATCATCACCGACGGGCCTTTGATGGTCGGCAGGACGGCGGCGATTCCCGGCCGGCGGACGTTCTTGAGGAAGCGGCGGAGGAAGAGACCGCCGGCCACCATGGCGCCGGTGTTGCCGGCGCTGACGATGCCGTCCACCTTCTTCTGGGCCAGCAAGCCGCCAGCAGCGGCTGATGGAGTTGTCGGGCTTCTTGCGCAGGGCGTCCACGGGGCTTTCTTCCATGCCGACGACCTGGGAGGCGTGGAAGAATTCGATGCGGTCGCGGCCGACGGCGTCGGCGGGGACGAGCGGTTCGACGCGGGCCTGGTCGCCGACGAGCACGACCCGGATGTCCGGGTCGGCGGCGACGGCCTGCACGGCGCCGGCCACGATCGGGCCGGGAGCGTGGTCGCCGCCCAGGGCGTCCAGCGCGATTCTCATGGCTTACTTCTTCTCCTCTTCTTCCGGCACGACTTCGCGGCCCTGGTAGAAACCGCAGTTGGGGCAGACGTGGTGCGGCAGGACCGGCTGTTCGCAGTGGCTGCAATACTGGACCTGCACCGGCGTGAGATGCTGGTGGCTGCGCCTCTTGCCCTGGCGGGCGTGGGAGGTTCGTCGCTTCGGAACGGCCATGACTTTCGCCTTCGCGTTTCCTTCTCCGCCCGGCTCGGGCCGAGGGGATGTCCTGGGGGAAAGAGTGGTATGGTAGGGACGGTCGCGGGGGGAGTCAAGCCCGTGCTGAAGCACGGGCCTACAGGCCGAAGCCCGGTGAACCGGGCTGAAACCCTGGCAGCCCCGTTCACGGGGCTTCGGCCTGTAGCCCCGCCGTTCACGGCGGGGCGGACTCAGCGCTGAAACGCCGCATCGGTCCACGCCTTCACCTGCTCGGCGCTCATCTCTCCCTCGGGCCGGAGGCGCACGTCGGAGTAACCGCCGCGCTCCAGGTCCGGCAAGTACTGCATCCGCGACAGCAGCACGCCGCGACAGGGCATGTCGGCCGGCGCCGGCGCCGCGCGTTCGGCCTGCCAGCGCCGACAGGTCGCGCAGCACCGTCTCGGGAATACACTCGTTTTCGGAGGGATAAATGTAACGAAACAGAATCAGGTGGCTGAACAGGACGGGCCAGTGCGATCCGAAACGGTCGATCAGCCGGCTCCAATCCAGGGTCCGGCCGCGGGCGAGGATCAGGTGGGCCACGTCGGCGCCGTCGAAGCGCTCGCGCTCCTGGATAAATGCTTTCTGCCAGATGATCTCTTCCGGCGGACACAGCCGGGCCGGCCCGCCGAGTATCTCCGCCTCGACGGCGTGCGTGAACCAGGCGTCGTCCACACGACACAGGCCGTTGCCGGAGCTGTAAATGACGTCAATGAAGTCCTCGCCGCCGAAGGCCTTGCCCAGCCAGTGGCTGAACGTAATTTCGGTGCGCCAACCGGCGGCGGCCAGAACGTCCAGCGCGCGGGGAGCGTCGGCGGGGCGGACGAACAGGTCGAGATCCTTGGTGTGGCGCACCACGCCGGTGTAGCGGGCGAGCGCGTAGGCGCCGCCGATCAGGAACGGCGGGCCGGATTGACGCAGCACGTCCAACACGGATCGGTAAAACTGGAACGTGATGGCGTCGAGGGTATCGGGGTCAGCCGTTGCGGTAGTCATAGCGTATCTCTCTCATTCCGGCGAGCGGCCGGCGTGAGCCGGCTGATTACGTCCCATCAGCCGGCTCACGCCGGCCGCTCGCCTGGGGCGGCAGTTTCATTAGCAAACCCGATGCCGGAAGGCGCGCCGTTTGCTGTAAGCGGACGGGAGGGCATCCATTATGGATCGAGCAACGGAGTCGGACGGGAGCAAGAACGGCGTGGTGCGCATCGGCGCCCTGGCCGATCTGCACTGCACCAAGACCATGCCGGGCAAGTTGCAGCCGCTGCTCGCCGAGGCGGCGAAGGCGGCCGACGTGCTGCTGTTGTGCGGCGACCTGACGGACAACGGACTGGCGGAGGAGGCGCACGTTCTGGCCCGTGAACTGAACGCGGTCCACGTTCCGATGATCGGCGTGCTGGGCAACCACGACTTCGAGTCGGGCCAGCAGGACGAGGTGCGCAACGTCCTGGTCGCGGCCGGCGTGACGATACTGGACGGCGAGGCCTGCGAGGTGAAGGGGATCGGCTTCGCGGGGGTCAAGGGGTTCGCCGGCGGCTTCGGCCGGGGGCGCTGGGGCCGTGGGGAGAGAACGCTATCAAGGATTTCGTCCGCGAGGCGGTCAACGAGGCGCTGAAACTGGAGGCGGCCCTGGCGCGGCTGCGCACGCCGCACCGCATCGGCGTCCTGCACTACGCCCCCATCCGTGAGACGGTGGAGGGCGAACCGCCGGAGATTTTTCCCTACCTCGGCTCCAGCCGGTTGAGCGAACCGCTGTACCGCTACAAGGCCACGGCGGTCTTCCACGGCCACGCCCATCGCGGATCGCCGGAGGGGAAGATCGGCGATTCTATCCCCGTCTACAACGTGTCGCTGCCGCTCCTGCAACGGCACTTCCCCGACGCCCCGCCGTGCCGCGTCTTCGAGGTCGCCGTCACGGGGACGGCGGAAGCGCCGACATACCCGGCAACAAGTCCTTGATGAGCGCGAACACGTCCGCCTCCCAGTAGCTCGTATGCGCCGCGAGGTATCCGGCCTTGAGCGGGACGTTCGTCGGCCGATCCACGTCCTCCTGGCCGTTGACCTGCGTCCCCACGTAATCGTCGATCCGGAACAGGTTGACCCAGCGGCCGAAGGCGGGGCCGAGGATGTCGCGCCCCTCAGCGGCGGGTACTGCTCCGGGAAATAGTGCTGATAGAGATGGGTATAGGGGGAACCAAAGGTCGCCAGCCGGACGTTCTCCGGCGCAGCGCGGCCCGACTCAGCGCGGCCTGGCAATCGGGGTGTTGCAGCGCATCGAGCGTGATGACGGTCCCCTGGCTGTGGGCGATGACGAGGAGGTGCGTCGGCTTCTCCCGGTCAAGGACGTGCTGGAGGACCGACCGGAAGCGGTGGTCGATGCGCTCCCGAACGGGGAACCCGGCGCCCTTCGTCCGGAAATGATTGATGACGTCCATGACGACGTGCGTGATGTTGCGAAGGGGGCCGGGGGCCAGGTGGACGGCCGCGATCAGCAGGAGGAAGACCAGCCAGACGTAGCCGGCCGGCGCGGCCCAGGAACAATCGAAACGGCTGGTGAACGGGACCGCGACGGTGACAAGGAAGAAGACGAGGGAGACCACCAGGAGGGCGCCTTCCACGGCGTCGGCGACGATCAGCCGCGGTTCGTGCCGCTGAGGCCAGCCCGCGGGCGTGTTCCGCGCCGACCAGACGAGGCGGTACACCAGCACTCCGAAAGCGACAAGGGAGATGATGAAGATCAAGACGATCTGCAAAGTGAAGGATTGATACAGATCGTTCCAGTAGGGATGGACCGCTGAAAGCGATTGTTGGAAGGTGACGGCCCCGAGAACGACGCAATGGAGCGGCGTGACGGCGAGGGCACCACAGGAGCGTTTGCATGGCGCCTGCCAGGTAGGCGCCGGTGAGGGCGGCCCGCGACTCCTTCCGGCCGGCCAGCCACTCCCGGATCAGCGGGGCCAGCGCCGCCAACAGGAGGACCGCGATTCCCCAAAGCACGTAGTCGGCCGCCAGAACCGGGGCGGCCGTGTAGAACTCCGCCGCGCCGACGTTCCGGATGGTCGGGTAGTCGTGGTGGACGGCCTGGAACAGCAGTCCCAGGATCTCGGACCCCGGTTGCATCAGGGCGAGCGCCGACAGGGCCGCCGCGACCATTCCCACCCCGGCGAGCGCTATCCACGGCAGGGCCGTGAAAAAGAGGCTCCGCCGGGTGAACCAGGCGGCGCCCAGCCCGACGACGACCGCCGCCAATCCGACGGCGCCGAACACGATCGCGGCGTTCGGCGCTTCGCGGAAATCGACCGCCCAGCCGTAGCGGTGGAACGCTTCTGAGATCAGGTAAACGAGGGCATAGGAGGCCGCCAAGGTATACAAGGCGAACAGCGGCCCGCGCAGCAGCAAGGCGGCGATCCGCAGCAGAACGCGGAGGACGACCGCGGTACGGCCGGGCTGGGCCGACCCCTGATTGGCGATGTAATGCACGCCGAAGATGAGGTTGAAGACGCCGACGAAGAGGGCCAGCGTGCCTTCACGGATGCGCGACAGGTCCGCCCAGAACACCTCGGCGAACAGCACCCGCGCGCCTTGCACCCGGTCGCGGCGCATGAAGACGGGGAACGTCTTGGCGCTCTCGTCCGCCAGCCGCACCATTTCATACTCGTCGGAGGGTTTCCGCGTCGGATCCTGGACGGCGGAGACGACGGGGGCCACGGAGTCGATCATGTCCGCCGGCCTCGTGTCGCCGACGCCGTGAACCAGGATCACCGCCCAGCGTTCCTCGGCGGGAGCAAGCGTCTCCGTCATGGGCGCCTCGCGTTGGGGGAATCGTCTGGGAATCCCTTCGTTTAGCGGCGCCCCGAAGGGGAGCGCTTCGATCAAGCGCTCCCCTTCGGGGCGCCGCTAAACTGTGACATTGTTTTTAAACGAATCCATAACGACCTATCTCTTCGCATAAGCGATCAGCACGTCGAGCTGGCGCGACAGCTCTTGCAGCGCGTCCGGCAGCGGCTGGGCGCCGAGGCCGACTTCCGTGATGAGGTAGTCGTCGAAGCCGACCGCGACGAGCGCGCGCATGACGATCGGCCAGTTGACGCTGCCGTGGAACAGCGGCACGAAGCCGTCGTAGGTTCCGAAGTGATCGCCGGGGCCGCGCTTGAAGTCCTTGAAGTGGACGCCGACGATCGCCTTGCCGCCGAGGATGCGAATCCACTGCTCCGGATAGCCGAACACCACGACGTTGCCGATGTCGAACCAGATGCCGACGGCCGTGCTGTCCACGTCCGCGATCAGCCGCTGAAACTCCAGCGGACTCATCAGGAACTTGTTCCACACGTTTTCCAGCCCGAGGCGCAGGTGCATGGACTCGGCCTTTTCCTTGAGCGCCCGCAACCCATCCAGGGCGTACTTCCAGCAGTCGTCGTACGGGATCGCCGCCGTAAGCTGTCCGGGATGGATGAGAATGGTCTTGGCGCCGAGGAGGGCGGCGATCTCCAGGACGTGGGGGCCTCGTCCCTGCCGCGCTTGCGGTCGGCCTCGTCCTCGCGGAAGAAGGTGATGCCGCCGAAGATGGAGTGCGGCTCGATCCCGGCGTCGCGGCAGGCCTTCGCCAGCGCGGTCACGTCGGCGTCCGGCGTGCGCAGCGTCAGCTCGCCGATGCCCTGGACGCCGAGCTGGATGCCGTCGAAGCCGGACTTCTTGAGGAGGTCGAGTTGCTTGACCAGCGTCTGCCCCGGCGGCGTCGGCAGCGTGGCGCGCATGATGCTTTTCTTCATGGCGGGTCCTGTGGCGCGGTGGAGAGGGCGTTCCCCACGCAACATACCCGCCGCGGGGACGAGGTGCAACGTGCTACGCGCTTCGGGACGGCGGTGGTTCGTCGAACAGCGTCGGATGTTCCGGAGCGCTTGCCTCCCGGTTGGCACGGGTCGAGCCGGAAGGCGGGGCGAGCGCGCCTGCCGGCGCAGATCGTCGGCGGAGATCGTTTTGCCGGCGCAAATCCGTTTCAGCAGGTCCGCCTGCAACGGTTCGAGACCGACCAGCAGGCCGAGGACGTGAAGCACGTCCAGTAGCTCCCCCGTGTACTCCGCGAGCCAGTGGTCGGGCTGAATCTCGCCCAGTTTCGACGGCGGTCGTCGGTCGCCGATGATCGGCCGTTCGCGGTTCGCCTTGCGGTAACTGAACCACTGCCGCAGCACGTGCTTGCCGGACACCTCGTAACCCCACATTTGGGGAGTCACATTGTCGATATAACCGCGCCCAACCATCAGGCGGCGGTTGGCCGCGTCGTAATCGATGGCGTCCGGCATCGACGCCGGGTCGTGAGGGATCGCGCCGGCCAAGGGGATGCGGGGCGCCTCGGCCTTTGGCAATCGGGGAGGTTGCGCCGGCCGACCGCGGCCGGGATCGGTGAACCGTTCTCCGAAGGTGTGCAGCCAGATGATGGTTCGCCCCAACTCGACGGCGGCCGCGAATGTCTGGGCGCTGGCGGTGAGCGGAATCCGCAGGCCCGGCCGCACCAGATCGGACTTGAAGCGGACGACGAACGCCGGGTGGACCGCGACCGCGGCGAGGTAGGCCATCAGGGCCTCGGCGCTCACCGGCTTCCGATACCTCTGGCTGAGAAAAGTCAGCAGGCCGGGCGGCATGTTGGGCAGGGCCGCCCCTCGATCGCTCCAGAGGGGAAAGACACGGCCGCCGAACGACCCTTTGTAGTGGTCGAGGTCGGGAATCAATCCCGTAAACGTTATGGGGGAACCCGAAGACGGCGATGTACGCGTGAGGGCCGTCAAGTACACCTGCCGCTTCGAGTGCGACGCCCACAACGTCGGGTTGGGCCGATTGATCAGTCGGTTGTCCGGGATGATCCACTGCCGGTCGAAGGAGCGAAATCCGTAGCGCACCGGCGGAACGCAAGGGCCTCGCTCCATCGCAACAGGCGTCGGCCGGGCTTCGTAGCCGGGCAGTCCATTCACCACGACTCGCCTGCTGTGCCGGTCGCCCGGCTGTCCACCGAGAAGGTGCGGATGGAACAACTCCTCCTTCCGATCGCTTCGTGCGGTGAGGAGCGTTTGCCAGCGCCGCCCCAGGGATTCCGCATCGGGAGCGATGACCCAGGTGCGGCCCGGCATCACTCCCGATCCGTTATAGAGGAAAAGATCCTCCAGTTCGGGATAGGTCGCCCATGCCCCCACCGACTCCGGCAAAAAGGGGGCGCGCCACTCCGACGGGCAATCCGTCCAGCCGGCGCCGTCGAGCGTCACGTCGGCGAGGGCGGCGAACTTGTCCTCCCGCCGCCCGGCGGGCAGCGCCCGGAAACGGACGTGGGCCGGCGTCTCCGGGTCGGCGGCCGAGGAGCGCGAAACCAGCACGATGCAGATGGGCTGCTGCACCCCCTCGAAGATGCGCGTGTTGACCTCGGGCTGGTGCCCCTCCGGCGAACAGTCGATCACCCACACGTCGTCGGCGGTGCGGCGGAGGTAGTCGCGCATCCGCTCGAAGCCCGGCCCGTTCAGGAAGCCGGACACCGTGATGAAACACACGATTCCCGTGTTGGCCTTGGGGTCGTGGTTGCTCTGTTGAAATCCTCTAACCTGTAGCGGCGAGGAGCATGAGGTTGTGGGTGAGTACCCGCAGGTAGCACTCGTGTTCGCGCGACGCATCCGACTTGCCCCGCAGCGCCGAGCCGAGCAGCCGCTTGTGTCGGGAGAAGGCGCTCTCCGCCTGCCAGCGCTGCCCGTAGACGCGCTTGTGCCGGCTGCCCCGCGGCTTCTTGCGGAACCGCTTGACCATCTGCCGCCGGTAGCGAGTCTTGGGCCACTTCCGCCCCCCGTTCCGCCGGTTGATCGGGATCACCGTCGAGCGGACGCCCAAGTCCTCCCGGCAGTAGCGGTGGCTCTCCTCGCCGTCGAACGCCGCGTCGCCGAGCACCCGGTCGTAGCCGACCGCCAGCGACGCCTGGGCCATGAGAGGGCGGAACTGCGGCGCGTCGTTGGCGGGGCCGAGGCTGACCGTGGCTGCGGTGAAGAAGTGGCTGGCCGTGTCGCAGGCCACGGCCAACTTGGTCCACAGCCTGGAGTTGTGTTTACGGCCGGCCCGCTTGAAAAAGTAGCGGGACGTGTGGCGGCTCTCCATGCCGGTGGCGTCGATGGCGGCCGTCGGCTTCGCGCCGATCAACCCGCCTTCCTGTGCGCGCACGGTGGCGCGGAAGAGGAGTACGACGAACGCCCCTTTTTTAGCAGCCGCTTGGCGGCATAGCAGAGGGTCGAGTAGTGGGGCGCCGCGGCCAGGCCGAGATCCTCGCGCAACTCGGCGAAGTCGGCCAGCAACCGGACGACGCCCCGGTAGTCGGTCTTGAAGAAGGTCTTCAGGGCCAGGGCGGCGAACAGTTGGTGCTGGGTGAAGTCCTTGCGGGAGAACTTCGACGAATAGGCGGGCAGAACCTCCCGCGCCAGGCGCAGCGCCTCTTGGGCCACGGCCCGAGGCGACTTGGTCATCGGTCTGCTGGTGTTCATAATACCATTATACGCCCGCCCCGCCAAGGATTTCAACAGAGCAGGTCGTGGTCAAAGACCTTCCATGTCGCCCAGCGCCAGAAATAGACGTAGAGGTTGCGCAGGTGCTTGGCGTGGGCGCCGACGCCCCATTCGCGCGGCGGCATCCAGGCCTGAAGCGGGGCGGCCAGGTCGGGGCTGCCCGACTCCACCCAGCCGCCGAGATCCTTGGCTTTCTCCTTGTACGGCGGGTTGCCGATCACGACCATGATCGGCTCCTGCCTCTTGATCGCGTTGGCCTGCCGTCGCGACTCCGCGATCGGCTCCAGCATCGCGGGGATCCACTCCTGCTCGATGTACGGGTTGCCCAGCGTGTCCGTGACGAACATCCGCGGCGGCGAGGGCGGCGGGCCGCCAGTGAGGTCGGCCAGCTCGGCGAGGATGCGCAGCTGTGCGACCGCGAACGGTCCCAGCTGGATCTCAAACGCGATGAGACGGCCCACCGCTTCGTTGATCGCCGTCGGTACGGCGCCTGGCCCCGCGTCGGCCGCGACCCAGTCGGCGATGCGACGCAGCACGCCGAGGAGGAACGTGCCGGTGCCGACCGCGGGGTCCGCCAATCGAACCGCCGACGAAGCGAGGCCTCGATGCAGATTGAAGCGGGGGCTGCGCAGCGCTTCGTCCACCAGCCGGACCATCGCGCCGACCACGGCGGGCGGCGTGTAGTACGAGCCGGTTTGCTTGCGCAGCTGGTTGTCGTAGACCTCCAAGAAGTGTTCGTAGAAGTAGAGCCAGGCGTCGGGATCGCCCCGGCCGATCGTCGGCCAGTGGACGGCGTCGAGGACGCGCGTCAGCGTGCCCAGCGAGGTTTTCAGCGTCTCCTGATTGCTGGCGTCGTCGGTCAGGAGGCGGAGGGCGTTGCCGATCAGCGAGTTCGTCTGGCCGAGTTGGCGGGCGACGCGGTCGAGGCCGGCGCCGAGTGGGATTTCCCGCGCCCGAGCCATGAGCAGGCCGAACGTGACGGCCTGGGCGTACCCATCCGCGAACTGGGCGTCGGAGGCGTCCGGGAAGAGCAGCTTGCGCCAGTCGGCGGCGAGCGCGGTGAGGGCCGGGCTGGCGACCGCCAGCTGCTCGGTCACTTCCTCGCGCAGCAACCGGCACAGCCGGGCGCTGCATCTCGGCCAACTGTTTCGCGTCACGCGGCGGGGTGGGTTCCCACCGGAAGAAGTCCTCGAACAGGCCCAGCAGACCGGGCGGGGCGTCCAGGTCCGCGCCGGAGGTCGCCACGTCGCCGACGAGGCGCACGGTCGAGCCGACCGGCTCGCCGCTGCGCCAGAGGCTGAATTCGTTGCCGTCGGTGTAGAGGAGGTTTGGGAGCGATTGCAGCTTTTCCCACTGCTCCTTGTCGTGACGGTCACGAAACCGCCGCGGATCGGCGCCTTTGCCGGGCGCCTTGACCTCGATGAAACCGACCAGGGCCTTGCGAACGGTGATCGCATAGTCGGGGCGCGTCTTGAAGTCGGCGACCGCCGTTTCGCCGACGGCGGCGACCGCCGATCGGGGCAGCCCACACAACTCGGCCAGGTCGGCGACCAGCCCTTCGAGCGGGGCGCGAAGCTGCTCCTCCGGCTGGCCGAGTGCCGCGGGGTTGGTCAGTTTCGCCGTGGCGCCGGCGCCGAACGTTGCGACGGCGGAGCGAAGGGACGGGTTCATGGAACGGCCTCTGGAGCGTGGACCGTCCGAAACGATACCCGGCAAGGGGGGGAACGTGCAACCGCAGGAGGCGCGGATCACCACAGCCGCGTCACGCCGTAGCGGTCGAAGAGCGGATCGGCGCTCACCAGTGGGTATTGTTCCACCAGGGACTGAGCGATCAAAAGACGGTCGAACGGGTCGCGGTGGTGGAAGGGAAGCGTCGCCACGACTGCGGTGTGGTCGATGGTTATGTCCAAGATGACGAGTTTGTTCCGCGCCAGCTCTTGCGCATGAAAGCATCGTAAGGTCCGGGCAGAGCATATTTGCCAATGCAGACTTTGATGGCGATCTCCCAGTAGCTTGCCGGACTCAGGTGAACGGTGTTTTTCGGGTCGCCGATCAGGCCGCGCACGGTCATACTGAGCCGGGCGTCGCTCAGCACGAACCACAGGAACGAGTGGGTATCCAGCAGAATTTTCACTCCATGTACTCTTTGAAGTCGTCCAGGTGGGAATCGTCCTCTTCGAGGATGAAGATCTTACCGATCGCGCTGCCCGGCTTGCGCGGCTCCGTGGTCGGCAAGTAAGCCGTCCGCACCAGCTCGGCGATCGGGTAATCGTTGACCGTGAGGAACAGCTTTTCGCCCGGAATCATGTTCTCGACCACTTCGGTCAAGCGCACCTGTGCATCGGCGAGGGAAAGGAACGACGACATGGTTTTCGCGCCTCCGTCAGGGTGCATCGGCAATCGTCCGCTTCGCTCATCAAAGCAAAACCCGGCGGC
The DNA here is from genome assembly GCA_963771935.1 of uncultured Planctomycetaceae bacterium. Classification (GTDB taxonomy): domain Bacteria; phylum Planctomycetota; class Planctomycetia; order Gemmatales; family Gemmataceae; genus UBA4732. Next base: position 839,404 of record CAVYVK010000005.1, read on the forward strand.
CGTCGCCAGGCGAAGCCGTCCCTTCCGCTCCTCCCTCTTCCTCGTGATCGCCAGGCTCCGCGCGATCCCCTCCACTTCCTTTTGAAGCGCCTCCCCATCGTCCGGCGTCGGCCGCGCCGCCAGCATCGCCCCGCCGTTTGGCGTGGATTACCGATCTGGAAAGAGCCGAGTGAAAAGGTATCATAAACGGTAGAATCCGGTGATGGTTTTTGCAGGTGGGGCCTATCGTCGAGGAGGCGTTTCCCATGGGGGAGGAGCAAAAGCGGTCCCGCTTTCAACAACTCCGTCGCCATCAAGGGACAGGTGCGCTCACGGCGGCTGAACTGGCGGAGTTGGCGCTCCTTACACAGGAGCTGGAGGCCGCGGAAGCCAGCTGCCTAACTCCGGCCACGGAACGACTCCGGCAGGAACGAGAAACCGTCGAAACGCAGAATCGCGCCCTGGAGATCCTGACCCTCCGCAAGGAGGCCCTGGTGCTGCGTCTCCGCAATTTCCTGGTCGAAGCCCAGGCCGAACGGCGGGCGATCGATGGCGAGCTGGCGGCGGTCCTGTCTGGAAATCGAGGCGCAAAGACGGACGAATAGCCGATGCGACAGGACGCGCGAGAATCGCTCCGGCGGCGCTTCCGGTTCCGCTGCGGCTACTGCGGGGTCCGAGAAAGCGACGTGAGAGCGGAGCTGACGGTGGACCACTTCCAGCCGCGTTCGCAGGGCGGGTTGGATGAGGCGGAAAACGGGGTCTACTGTTGCCACGCCTGTAACGAATTTAAGGGGGATTCCTGGCGGCCTAACTCGCCCCACTGCATTTTGCACCCCATCCGGGATGATATGGCGGCGCATCTGGTCGAACGGGAGGACGGCACGCTACAGGCCCTCAGCGAGACAGGAGCTTTCCACATCGAGAGGCTGCATTTGAATCGGCGGCAACTCGTCGCGTACCGCCGTGAACGGCGCCTCCTGGAAGCCGCCCGCCTGACCCAAGCGCGCCTGCTCGAACGCCTTCGGCAACTGGAACAGCAAGTGCAGAGCCTAACGGTGCAAGCGGAACAGCTCGAGCGCCGACCCGAACCCGTGATTCTGGCGGTGATTGGCGCCAGCGCGTCACTTCCGCTCCTCCCTCTTCCTCGTGATCGCCAGGCTCCGCGCGATCCCCTCCACTTCCTTCTGAAGCGCCTCCACGTCGTCCGGCATCAGCCGCGCCGCCAGCATCGCCCCGCCGTTGGCCTGACGCGCCACATAATAATCCATCACCGCCTTCTGGTCCGCCGCCTCCGTCTCCAGCGCGAAATGCTCCAGTCCCGGCGCCACGGCCTTGACCACATCGACGCGCAGCACCTTCACCTTCCGACCCTCCAGCCAGCTGCGCGACTCGTCCAGGAACTGCGCCCCCGCCGGCGTCCGCGCCGCTGTGTCCAGCGTGATGAGCAGGCCGCTGCCGTCCGCCCCGTCCAGCGCGATCTGGCTGCCGCGCACCGCTCCGACGTGCCACCGCCGCGGGTACAGGAACCGCAACCCAAAGTCCGGATTGTCGTACAGCAGTCGGGTGTCGTCGGCGTTCGGCTCCAGCGATACGCCCTTCAACGCGTCGTCGCTCAGATCGCGGCTCGTCACGTCCGCCTTCCGGCTCAGCACGTAGCGGCCCTCGATCCGGCCCATCTCCTTGCCGTCCGGGTCCAGCAGCGAATGCACGCCCTTCAGGTAGACGTAGCTCAAAGCGTTCGATCCCAGATCGAACGAGTACCAGCCGTCGAGCTGCTGCCGGTTCGGGCCGTCCTCGTCGCCGCCGCGCACCGCGCCGGTGAACGTCACCCGCGCCTGGCGCCGGCCGTCCTTCTCCGACACTTCTTCCAGACGGCACTCGATCTTGCCGTCGTCGATGTGTTCCATGTCGGTCAGCTCGCGCATCGCGTCGTCGGCCACGTTCCAGCGGTCGCCGACGTGGACGGCGTGGTCCGGCAGCATCCCCGTTAGGGCGGGCGTGAACACGTCCGTCCGCACCAGATCGATCTCGCCCCACGTCAGCGGGCCGTCCGGCGAGAACGGCGCCTTCGTCCCCTTCTCGCGCATCACCACCAGCCGACGCACCGCCGGCCGCAACGTCCCCACCGCCGGCCGATCGGCCAGCGTCTTGTTGAAGTCCATCCGGCTGTAGAGGCGGATCGTTTTCCGCACCGCACCGTTGTCGATGGCCAGGAGGCGTTCGTCGTAGTCGATGGCGCTGTCGCCCTTGACCGACACCGGCTTCGGGGCCGGCTGTCCCTTGTCGGCTGGCGGCGTCAGCGTCCCCGACAGGTCCACGCGCGTGCTGATCCGGTAGGTCCGGCCGTCGCGGAAGGTTTCCTCTATCTTGATCGCGTCGTCCGCCCGAACCGGCAACGCCGACGCCAGGATCGCCAGCACCGCCGCTCCGCTGGTTCGCGTGAGAAGGGATTTCATGCACTCTGCTCCTTGGTTTTGGCGAACAGCCGGCGTGAGCCGGCTGGTGCGCCACAGTGTCGGCGACAGGGCGCTACACCAGCCGGCTCACGCCGGCCGCTCGCCTGCTCAATTCTACCCGTCCCTTCCCCCCGAAATGGCGCACAAGGGTGGTTCCCGGCGGCGCTATTCTTGTACAGACGGCGAAAAATCCGGCCTGGCGGACTTTGCTACGAAATCCGCCCGAACCCGCGCGTTTCGTTACAGGGATGGGGAAAACGTATATAGGGGGAGGGGAGGATCGATCGGGACCGCTTTCAGCGTGGTCCGTCTACGCCGGCTAGGCTCCGTCTGGCAAAGGGTGGCGAAAAACCGTCGGGGAGCGCCGAAAGCGCCGAATGCCCTGAAAACCACTGATTTCGAGCGCAGAGACTTCGGCGCTGGCGGTCTCTTGCGGGCAGTTTCGCCTCAAACAACCCGGAATTCGCACTTGCCAGACAGAGCCTAGTGGGTCACTTGCTCTGGACATGGCCATAAGCCCGTTGGCCCTTTCGCCCCAGCGGCCGCCGCGTCTGCGCGCCCGATCCGCCGAGGCGGTGCCGACGCTCGCGCTGACGCTTCCGCCGCGCCGCCCGCTGGCCGCCCCACTCGAACGGCGTCGGTTCGGCGTTCCAGTGCCGCGCCACCGCCTCGAACCAGGCGATGATCTCTTCCGGCGTCGCCGGGTGCTGGCCGTCCAACGCCCGCCGTTTCAGCACCCGCTGGATGCTCTCCGCCATGTTCAGCCACGACCCGCCCACCGGCGTGTACACCGGCATGACCCCATGGGCGAACAGCCACAGGACGAACTCCGGCGTCTTGTGACCGGCCAGGTTGTCCAGTACCAACAGCATCCGCAAAGGCGGCAACTCCGTCGGCAGCGTCGGCTTGACCGCCAGTCCGGCCTGCCAGCGCTCCCACGCCGCCCGCGACGCCGTCGCTGTGGGAGGCGGGTCGGGCAACCCAGCCAGGATCTCCGACAACTCTCGCTTCAGCCAGGGGTGCAACACCGCATTGGGACAGGTCGCCACCCCCTCGATGCGCACCCGGCCGTCGGCGGGGTGGAACAGCGTCAGCACCTTGGCCGTCCCGTTGCGAATATACTCGTGGGGCTGGCGGGCGGGGTCGCCCTCCGGTCGCCAGTTCGGCCCGGGGTGAGGCACGGTCTGGAACGGCCCCGCCTGGTCGCAGCACCAGACCGCCAGGCCCAGCGACTTGCCTAGCCGGTAGGCGCCCTCGATCAACTTTTTTTCGGCTCGGCGTCCGGGTCGGTGACCGTCACCGTACCCGCCTTGCGGCGACGCAGCGCCGATCCGGTCGGGCACCAAGTGCGGGTCCGCTGATGGCTGTATCCGGCGTCATGGAGTACCCGCCACAGGGTGAAGGTCGAGACCCGCGGCAGGCCGTCCGGGGCCGAACGCAACGCGCGCCGCAGCGTGGAGAGGGACCAGGTCGCCGTCCCGTCCCGCTCCGGGGTCGGCGTCCGCGCGACCTCCCGCAGGATGCGGTCGCGATCCGCCGCGTCGTAGGCCGTCGCCCGGCCGCCGCCGTGCCGGGGTTCGAGAGCAGCCAGGCCGTCCCGGTTGAAGCGGGTGACCAGGTGGGAGACGGCGTCGCCGCTCTTGCGGCCCACCGCCCGGGCGGCGTCCTGATAAGCGACCCCGTCGCTGACCAGCAGCAAGGCGGCGGCGCGGGCGACCGGGGCGGCCGGGGCCGCCGAGGACCGGCGCAGTCGGTTAAGTTCGTGGCGTTCGGCGTCGGTGAGGGGTCGAAGCGAATCCTTCCGGCGGCGGGTCATAACGGCTCCTGGGTGCGATGGTTCCACCCAGCATATGCCAGTAGACGCTTATGGCCAGCTGCAAGGCAAGTGACCCACTAGTATGCCGTCAATCTTCGATTGACGGGTGGTTCGAGATTCCGTTTCTTGAGGGTAAGCAATCCGATGCACCTCAAGAAACGGAGTTCTGCGACGGACAAATACCGAATCCACCTGACCGATGAGGAACGAGCGGCGTTGGAACAACTGGTCTCCGTCGGCAAGGTCGCCGCCCGCAAACTGACCCACGCGCGCATCCTGCTGTTGGCGGACGCCGCCGCAGGTATGGACTGCTCCGATGACGACCTCGTCGCCGCCTTGGGAGCCGGAATACGAACCATCGCCCGTGTCCGCAAGCGGTTCGTCACGGAGGGCTTCCAGGCGGCCATCGACCACAAGCCGCAGCCCCCTCGACCGGACAAGATCAAGATCAAGGGGGACGTCGAGCAGAAGCTGGTCCGCTTGGCTTGCAGCGACCCGCCCGAAGGCCGATGCCACTGGACCTTGCAGTTGCTGGCCGATGAACTGGTCGTCCTGGGGCTGGTCCAGTCGCTCAGCACGGAGACCGTTCGACAGGCTCTCAAAAAAACGACCTGCAGCCCTGGATCGTCGAGACTTGGTGCGTCCCGCCCCAAGCCGATGCCGAGTCCGTCTGGCCCATGGAAGACGTGATCCCGACCTGCCTCTTGCCGTACAACCCGGCGGACCCGGTGGTCTGCTTCGACGAGGCCTGCAAGCAACGGTTCGGCGAGGTGCGACCGTCTCGGCCCGCCCGGCCAGGCAGCCCTGCCCAGGTGGACTGCGAGTATGAGCGGAAGGGCGTGTGCAACCAACTGATGATGTGTGAACCGTTGCGGGGCTGGCGGCACGTCCAGGTGAGCGAACGCCGGACGCGGCTGGATTACGCCGCTTGGGTCAGAGGTCTTGTGGAAGTGCATTACCCCCAAGCCAAGAAGATCCGCTTGGTTCAGGACAACCTGAACACGCACGACGGGGCGAGCCTGTACGAGGCGTTCCCGCCGGCGACGGCCCGGCTGGTCTGTCGCCTGCTCGACTTCCCACGCTGCCAACTGTACCGATCGCCCGGCGACGCCAGCGACGACGCCCCGCTGCGTGAGGCCCTGATCCGCCTGGCCGGCGAATGGCCCACCTACGGCTACCGCCGCCTGACCGCCATGCTCCGCCGAGAAGGTTGGGCCGTCAACGCCAAGCGCGTCCGCCGCGTTATGACCGCCCTGGGCCTCCACGGCGCGGCACCGGTTCGCCGCAAGCGAACCACCGACAGCAACCACGACTTCCCGCGTTGGCCCAACCTGGTCGAGACGCTCGAAGTCGTGCGGCCCGATCAAGTGTGGGTGGCCGACATCACCTACATCCGCCTCCGCCGCGACTTCGCCTACTTGGCGGTGGTCATGGATGTCTTCACGCGCTTGATCCGCGGTTGGCATCTCGGCCGAGGCCTGGATGGCGGCTTGACGCTCACGGCCCTGGAGCGGGCGCTGGCCTGCGGCCGCCCAGAGATCCACCACTCCGACCAGGGGGTCCAGTACGCCGCCGACGACTATGTGCAACGACTGCTTGGCGTCGGGACGCAGGGGAGCATGGCCGCCGTCGGCGAGCCGCGTGAGAACGGCTTCGCCGAGCGGTTGATGCGCACCATCAAAGAAGAGGAAGTGGATTTGTCGGAGTACCTCGACTACACCGACGCCTTGCGGCAGCTGGGGCGATTCCTGGACGCCGTGTATAACCACAAGCGCATCCACTCGGCGCTGGGCTACCGGACGCCGGCCGAGTTCGAGCAGCAATGGCGGGCCTCGCAACCCGCCTGATGGCTCTCCAACGATGTTCCTCCGCTCCCGCCTCCCGGCCTCAGCCCCGGTGAAGGCCGGGAGGCGGGAGCGGAGGAACATCGCCGTTGATCGTGACGACTGTACCATAGGCAACGTGCCTTGGTGGTCTCATTTCAGGGCGCACTACAGCGCCCGTCACCAGTCCGGCACGTTCGGCGGCGGGGACGAGGCCTTCGCCCGGCGGTGGGCTTTGAGGTCTTGCAGGATGCGTTGGGCCGCTTGATCGAGATGACGCGCGGCGTCCACCGCTGACAGCGGCGGCAGATCGGCGCGATCCGGCACCGGCGGCAGTTTGCCCTCTCCCGGCGGCGGGGCGTCGTCCGTTTCCATCGGCTTCCCGGCGTCGTCCGCTTTGGCCGGGCCGCCGTCCGGGTCCGGCTTCACCTTGACGGCGGAAGGATCGGGCGACGGTCTCGGCTGCGGGCCGCGCGGCTTGTCGGGCGGAGGCGGCTCCTTGGGCGGGCCGTCGCCGGACTGCCGCTCGTCGTCGGAATGAGCGGCGTGCGGCGGGATTTGCCGCAGCAGCAGCCGCGCCCGTTCCAGGTTCTGGCGAGCGTCGTCGGCCAGCGCGGCGTCGAGGTTCGGCTCCGCCAGGCACTGCCGGTACGCAGCGACGGCGGCTTCCAGCGCGTCGGCGTCGCGGCCGTCGGACTTCAGCAGCAGCGCGTCGCCCAGTCCGTACAGCGCCCGCGTCCGCCGTGGGTCGCCCGGCCCCGTGCAGCAGCGGTACGCCTGCGCCGCCTCCTGCGCCAGCTCGGCGCGATCCGCGTCCGACCTCTCGGCCAGGCGAACCTTCGCCGCGGCCAGATCCATGGCCGCAAGTCCTGGGTCGGCGGCGTCGTCCCAGGCCCGTTCGTAGAGGTCGGCCGCCGCGGCATAGTCGCCGCGGCCGTAGGCGGCGTCTCCCTCGCGCAGCAGCGTTTGCCAGTCCGGCGGCGGCGCCGCGGCCGACAGGCCCAGCACGGCCAACGTCACCCCAGCGGACCAGGCGATGAGGCGTTTCATGGCGTCCTCGCAGGTACGACCGCGGCGCGGCGGCGGTCGCCGATGACGACGGCCAGCGCCAGGAACACGAACCCGGCGGCCAGGAACCCGGCGTAATGCTGTTGGTAGACCGGCAGCGCGTCGTCGCTGTCCTGACGCTCCGCCTGACCGGCGACGGCGTCGAGGTAGAGCCGGCCCAGCGGCAGCGTTTGCGTGTGGGCGGGGAAGTAAACGCCGTGCGTCGTCTTGGCGACGTCGCGCAGCGGCGCCTCCTCCAACCGCGTGAGCACCTGGCTGCCGCCGTGCTGGACCAATTCGCCGCCAATGTGGATCGTGGAAGTCGCGTCCGGGTCGCCGAGGCCGACCGTGTAGACCGGCACGCCCTGTTCGCGCGCCTCGGCCGCGCCTTGGCGCCATTCGCCGTCGCGGGCCGGGTCGTCGCCGTCGGACAGCAGCAGGATGTCGCGGTCGCCGCGGAAGCGTTCGTCGTGGGCGAGCAGGGCCGTGTGCAGCGCCGCCCCGATGCGCGTGCCGGAAACGGCCCCGCGTCCCGGCTCGATTTCCGGGTCCGGCGCCTCCACGTCCACGGCCTCGACCGCGTCGCGGAAGTGGTCGTAGTCGTGCGTCAGTGGGCAAGCCAGTCGGGCGCTGCCCGCGAAGACGACGAGGGCCACGCGATGGCCGCCGTGCTTTTTCATCGCCTCACAGAGATCCAGCAAGGCGGTTTTGGCGCGCTCCAGCCGGCTGGGCGTCTCGGCGAACATGCTGCGGCTGCAATCGAGGACGACGACCAGATCGCGCCCGGCGCCGCCGACTCGTCCCAGTCGCAGCCCCACTGCGGCCCGGCCGTGCCCAAGGTCAGGGCGACCACTCCCAGCACCACGCAGGTGCCGCGCCGGAACCGCCGCCGGACGGACGACTCCACCAGCGCAAGCAGGCTGGCCGGGCTGCCCAGGCGGGCGAGCGCCCGCCGCGTCCGCCAGCGGTCCCACGCCAGCAGCGCCCCCAGCGCCGGCAGCAACGCCAGCAGATAGAGAGCGTCGGGACTGCGCGAACCAGTGTTGCAGCAGAGGAAGGTTCATGGCAATCGCCGCCAGACCGTAAAATCCAGCGCCAGCGCCGCGGCGAACAGCAGCAGCGCCGCCCCCGCGAACCACGGATAGCCCTCGTGGTAACGGCGGTATTGAAAGCTCGACGCGTCGGTTCGCTCCAGTCGGTCGATGGCCCGGCAGGCGTCCAGCAGTCCGGGCGTGTCGCCCGCCCGGTAATATTGGCCGTGCGTGATCTTGGCCATGTCCACCAGCGTCTCGACGGCCCGCTGGCGCACCAGGGCCGGGCTGTCGCCGGGCGACTCCGCGACCCCCGGCTCAGGGGCGCCAGCGTCGCCGCCCGCGTCGATCGTGTAAATCGGTACGTCAAGGCTGGCGGCGATTTGCGCCGCCTGGCGCGGCGTCCAGCCGGAGCGCGGGTCGGGGACGTTGTGTTCGCCGTCAGTCAGCAGCACCAGAACCTTGCGGCGCGCCCCGGCGCTCTTGAGGCGGTACAGGCCGAGCGCCACGGCGTCGCTGAGGTTCGTCTCCGACTCGCCGGGGACGCTGCGCGGCTGTTCGTCGTCGAGAAGGCGCAGCAGCACGGAATGGCTGAGCGTCAACGGACAGGCGGTCTTCGGCCGGGTGGCGAAGACCACTAATCCAATCGAGTCGGTGGGTCGGCCCTGGAACAAGTGAGCGTCGTCGCCGTCGGGCGTGGCGTCGGGTTCGGCGCCGCCGGCCACGAACAGGCGGAAAACGCGCTTGACGGCGTCGAGCCGGCTGATCGGCTGCCCCTGCCATGCAAAGTCGTGCGTAGACATGCTGCCGCTGACGTCCACCAGCATCATGACCGCGACGCCCTCGACTTCGATGCGGGTGCGCAGGTCCGGCGTGCGCGGCCCGGCGAGGGCGACGGCCAGCAGCACGAAAGCCAGTGTGCGCAAGGCCGCGCCGCCCCAGCGGGCCAGCCGCGCTCGGCCGGCAGGCAGTGCGGCGAGGAGTCGGCCAGCGGGGTGGCGCAGCGCGGCGCGGCGTCCGCGCAGCTGCACCCACAGCAGCAGCGGGGCAGCCAGCGCCAGCAGCAGAAAGCCAGGGTTGGCGAACTGGATGGTCATTTCCGGCAGTGGGATAGCGATCGAACCCTTTCACCCTATCACGACGACGCACGGGCCACAAGCGTGGGCAGGCGCGGGCAAAGGCCGTGCCGCGGTCGGAAGGGCCGGAAATCGTGGGTCGGGAGCAGGGGAGCGACGGGTTCCGCGTTCAAAGTTTGTCCGCGCCCGCTGAAGGACTCGCCAGCCCCAAGGCCGCCGCGCGGCCCCGATTTGACAGGCGGCCAGGCTCGGCGTAAGGTTTTAGGGGTGTTTCACGCCCCCCCGCGCCGTTCCCCGGCCGCGCTATCCACCTCGATGACATCGGAGTCGGATGTGTTTGACCGCGCCTCAGCCCTCTGGCGAAAACTGGCTCATCGCCCCGCGCCGATCCAGCCGGCCGCTTCGGCCGTGGAGGACGACCGTCGCGTCTGGGTCCGCCGTCATGTCAGCATGGAAACCCAGGTGACGCCGACCTCGGACGCGGGGGGATCCTCCCTATCCGCGCATTCTGAACGTGTCGTCCGGGGGCATCCAATTGTTGGTGCGTTGGGCCTTTGGACCGGGCGACCTGTTGACGGTGGAATTGCCGACCCACCCCGGAGAACCGCCAGTGACGGTCCTGGCGTGCGTCGCTCATTCTCGGCCCGAGGGGGAAATGGAATGGGTCGTCGGCTGCCGTTTCTCGGCGGAACTGGGCGACGCGGATCTCGCCGCGCTGGGTGCGAGCCGGAGCAAGGCGTCGTCGTCGGACAACCGCAGCTGGGCGCGCTCCCCCTGCCATGTAAAGGCCGTCTATCAGCTCGTGGGGGAAGACGATGACGTGCGGCGCGAGGCGACGGTGTTGAACATTTCTCCCGGCGGCGTCGCTCTGTCCGTCGATCAGGACATCCGGGCGGGCGCCCTGCTCAGCGCCGAACTGAGTCCTCCCGGCGGCCATGCGGTCGTGAACATCCTGGCCTGCGTCGTTCATGTCACCGTCCGCTCCGAGCGGGAACACATCCTCGGCTGCAATTTCATTCAGGAGCTGAGCGAAGACGGCCTGGCCGCGCTGGTCTAGCAGCGATTCCCAAACCAGCCCCGAACGCGAGCGAGCGGACGGCGCCGTCCGCTCGCTCGCGTTCGGGGCTGGTTTGGGAATCGCTGCTCACGCCGGCCGCTCGCCTGCATTTCCGCCCGCCATTTCTCCGCTGCTAACCTTGTGTGAAAATCGTGATCGGGTACACTAACATCCGTTCACTTTGCAAGGACCATTTTCGAGCTAACGTAGCGCGGCCGAAGCCGCGCCCAACCTGTCATAGGGGAAGAGTCATGGCCGAGCCGTCGCGCGACCAGTTGCTGAAGAACGTCGTTTCGCAGATTCGCAGTCAGCTGAAGGACGAGACCGCCATCATGTGCCTGGGCGAAAGCGCCCTGACGGACGTGCCGGGCATCTCGACGGGAGCGCTGAGCCTGGACATCGCCCTGGGCGGGCGCGGCCTGCCGCGCGGCCGCGTGATCGAGATTTTCGGGCCGGAGGCGAGCGGCAAAACGACGGTGGCGCTGCATTGCGTGGCCAACGCCCAGAAGCAGGGCGGCGTGGCGGCGTACATCGACGCCGAGCACGCGCTCGATCCGGGCTGGGCCAAGCGGATCGGCGTGGACCTGGAGAGCCTGCTGGTGAGTCAGCCGTCGTCGGGTGAGGAGGCGCTGAAGATCGCCGAGATGCTGGTGAAATCCAACGCGGTGGACATCATCGTGGTGGATTCGGTGGCGGCGCTGGTGCCGAGGGCGGAGGTGGAAGGCGACATCGGCGACTCGCACGTCGGCCTCCAGGCCCGCCTGATGAGCCAGGCGCTGCGCATGCTGACGCCGACCGTGTCGAAGACGAAGACGTGCTTGATCTTCATTAACCAGTTACGGGAAAAGATCGGCGTGATGTTCGGCAACCCGGAGACGACGCCGGGCGGCCGGGCGCTGAAGTTTTTCAGCACGGTGCGGCTGGAGGTGCGTCGGGTGACGGGGATCAAGGACGGCGAGGAGACGATCGGGTCGCGGGTGAAGGGGAAGGTGGTGAAGAACAAGGTGGCGCCGCCGTTCCGCCAGGCGGAGTTCGACCTGATGCACGACCATGGCATCAGCCGCGAGGGCGACCTTCTGGACCTGGCGCTGGAGGACAAGATCGTCGAGAAGTCGGGCAACTGGCACTCTTACGGCGAGATCCGACTGGGCAACGGTCGGGAGGCGGTGAAGCAGTATTTGCGCGACAACCCGGCGCTGATGGACGAGATCGGCCGGAAGGTTCTGGAGAAGCGCGGCCTGACGCCGCCCGCCGCGCCGGCCGCCGCGAACGGTCAGGCGGCCGAGTCGGCCAAGCCGGAGCAGCCGACGCGGAAGGAGTCGCGGCGGCAGGCTGCGGCGGCGGAATGAAAACCTTCGGAGCCGCGACCGTGAGGGAGCGGGGTGAGGTTCTTGGCGCACCCCGCTCCCTCACGGTCGCGGCTCCGATGGGCTTCTGACGCCGCGCGGCTGCTGCTGCGTCAGACAATGCAGCGTGCCGAGACCCAGGACCAGATCGACCGCATGAATTCCGACCACGGTGCGGCCGGGAAACTGCTCGGCCAAGATGTTCAGCGCCCGCCGGTCGTTGGGGTCGTTGAATGTCGGCACGAGCACACGGTCGTTGGCGATGTAGAAGTTAACGTAGCTGGCCGGCAGCCGCTGGCCGTCGAAGAAGACAGGCTCCGGCATCGGCAGCGCCACGACTTCCAGCGGCCGGCCGTCCAGGTCGGTCGTTTCCGTTAATCGGCGCCAGTTCTCCCGCAACGACTCGTAGTTCGCGTCCCCTGAGTCGTCCTCTGTCACGATCACCACCGTCCGCGGGCCGACGAACCGCGCCAGGTCATCGACGTGGCCGTGCGTGTCGTCGCCAGCGATGCCACGGTTCAACCACAGCACCTTTTGGACGCCCAGATGCTCCATGAAGACGTGTTCATAATCTCGCCGAGTCATGCCGGGGTTGCGCTGCTGCACGTCGCCGAGCAGACATTCCTCCGTGGTGAGCAGCAACCCTTCTCCGTTCACGTCGATCGCGCCGCCCTCCAGCACCACGCGCCGGCCATCGAGCTGCGGTTCGCGGGTCCGCAGTCCGAGGTGTTTGGCGATCACGTCCGGCGTCCGGTCGTCCAGCGTCCAGTTGTCGTACTTGGCCCAGGCGTTGAATCCCCAGTTCGTCAGGGTGAGGTTTCCGCTCGCGTCCTTGACGAAAATCCCCGCGGAGTCGCGCAGCCAGCCGCGGTCGGTGGGACAGCGGACGAAGTCGATGCGGCCGAGATCGACGCCGGCTTGGGTCAGCGTCCGCCGGGCTTCGCGCTTCGTGCGGGGGTCGTGGAGCAGGATGGGAACGCGTTCGCAACGGTGCAGATGCCGGACGATCTCCGCGAAGACCCACGGGATGGGGCCGAATTTGCCCGGCCAGTCGTCGCGCTGGTGCGGCCAAGCGATCCAGGTCGCCTCATGGGCTTCCCATTCCGCGGGCATGCGTTCGTTGCACGGTATCGGATTTTCGGAGTTTGGCATGTATGCTGCGTCGTAGAATGAAGAAGAAGGAGAGAATAGGGTTGACATGCGGCCGATTCTCTCCGATGCTGGGAACCTGTGTTCCGTTGTATGGCTGCCGCCATGCCCCGCCATGCGACTGCGAGACCTCCCATGACGCCCTCCACACGACTCTCGTCCGGGCCTGACGGCAGCGGGACCGGCGTCAAACCTCCGAACGTCGGCGGAAACTCGACGCGAGATTTCCGCCCGCTCCCGTTCCTCGGCCACCCACACATCCAGACCTTGCTCGGCTACATGTTGCCCGGCCCGACGGTTTCTCTGCCCACGCGCGAACAGATGTTGCGTCTCCCCGACGGCGACGCCTTGGTCCTTTACGACAACGTGCCGCCCGGTTGGCAGCCGGGGGATCGGATCGCGCTTGTCGTTCACGGTCTGGCCGGTTCGGCCGAATCGCCAGGCGTACAACGGATCGCCGCCCGCTTGCTGGCCCACGGTTTGCGCATTGTCCGAATGGACCAGCGCGGGGTCGGCAAGGGGCTGCCCCTGGCCCGCGGTTCCTACAACGCCGCCCGATCCGCTGACGTGCGCGCCGTCCTGGAAGAAGTCCACCGCTGGAGCGCCAGACTCTCCATCGCGCTAATTGGCGTGTCGCTGGGCGGCGCCCTGGTGCTGAAGACGGCCGGCGAAGCGCCGAACATCCAGCGCCGTACCTTGAGCGGGTCGTGGCGCTGAACCCGCCGATCGACCTGTACCGTTGCGCGGCCCTGATCGCTCTGCCGCGTAACCGGATCTATAATCAGTATTTTACCTCCCTGATCGTTCGGGAGGCGCAGCGGCGGCAGCAGTTCTTCCCGGACCTTCCGCCGCTGCGCTTCCCGCGTCGCATGTCGATTCGGCTGTTCGACGATCTCTACACCGCTCCGCGCGGGGGCTTCGCGGACGCCCTGGATTACTACCGTCGCGCTCGGCGCTCGCGCTGATCCCGCGCATCGGCGTACCGACCTTCATTCTGACGGCCCGCGACGACCCGTTCATCGCCGTGGGACCGTTCGAGGAGTTGAAGGGGCCGGACAATGTCGTGGTGCGGATCGTACCGCACGGCGGCCACATCGGTTTCGTGGGCTGGGAAGGCTCACACATGGGGCGATGGGCGGAGTCCCGCGTGGTGGAGTGGATGGAGATCAATCCGCAGGGCAAGCGAAGACTTTAACGCGCCTGCGGGACGACCGAGGCTGGCCAATCGAGGCGATCGCGCTCCGCGACCGCCATTGGATAGTTTTTCCATTTTTTTCCAAATAACCGTTGACAGTTCGGTACGACTCCCCTACGATTCTCAATGTCGCGTCATCGAACGCACTTGAAACCTCAACAAAGGGCGAACCCCTCTGAAGAGGGATCAATTCTTTGTTCTTTGACAACTCGGCGAGCACCTAGCCAAAGCAGGGGTGTGGGAGCCTTTTACGGCCGACACATTCCTTGCCGGCGGCGGCTTCGGCCGTCGCCGCGAGTTCTTTGAGTCGGCCCAAAAAGGCGATCTCAAACGCTTCGGTAGCGTTCATCCACCGGCCCGGCCTCGACCTTGCGTTGGGGTCCGTTCCGGCAGAGGCGGGGATGCGAGTCTCCGCTGTCGCATACTTTTGAAGGGTTTGATCCTGGCTCAGAACGAACGTTGGCGGCGTGGATTAGGCATGCAAGTCGAACGAATCCCATCTGGGCAACTGGGTGGGGGAAGTGGCGAAAGGGGCAGTAAGGCGTGGGTAACCTACCCCGGGGACGGGCATAGCCGTCCTAACGGACGGGTAATTCCTGGCGATTCGGCGAGGGGGCATCTCCTTGTCGGGAAACGAGTTTCGCCTCGGGAGGGGCTCACGTAGTATTAGCTGGTTGGTGAGGTAACGGCTTACCAAGGCGAAGATGCTTAGCGGGTGTGAGAGCACGACCCGCGCCACTGGCACTGCGACACTGGCCAGACTCCTACGGGAGGCTGCAGTCGAGGATCTTCGGCAATGGGCGCAAGCCTGACCGAGCGACGCCGCGTGTGCGAAGAAGGCCTTCGGGTTGTAAAGCACTGTCGAGGGGAAGAAAGCCGCAAGGTTGATCGACCCCTGGAGGAAGCACGGGCTAAGTTCGTGCCAGCAGCCGCGGTAAGACGAACCGTGCGAACGTTGTTCGGATTCACTGGGCTTAAAGGGCGCGTAGGCGGGTCGTCAAGTCGGTGGTGAAATCTTTCGGCTCAACCGGAAAATCGCCTCCGATACTGGCGGTCTCGAGGGGGGTAGGGGCATGCGGAACTTCGGGTGGAGCGGTGAAATGCGTAGATATCCGAAGGAACGCCGGTGGCGAAAGCGGCGTGCTGGACCCTTTCTGACGCTGAGGCGCGAAAGCCAGGGGAGCAAACGGGATTAGATACCCCGGTAGTCCTGGCCCTAAACGATGGGTACTGGGTTGTGGACTGGACATGGGTTCACAGCCGCAGCTAAAGTGTTAAGTACCCCGCCTGGGGAGTATGGTCGCAAGGCTGAAACTCAAAGGAATTGACGGGGGCTCACACAAGCGGTGGAGCATGTGGCTTAATTCGAGGCTACGCGAAGAACCTTATCCCGGGCTTGACATGTCCGAAAGGGGGAGGAAGTACCCAGCGGAAACGTTTGGGGAACGGTATCCAATCCGGAACCTTCCACAGGTGCTGCATGGCTGTCGTCAGCTCGTGTCGTGAGATGTTGGGTTAAGTCCCGTAACGAGCGAAACCCTTGTTTCCAGTTGCCAGCGGGTCATGCCGGGGACTCTGGAAAAACTGCCGGTGTTAAACCGGAGGAAGGCGGGGATGACGTCAAGTCCTCATGGCCTTTATGCCCGGGGCTGCACACGTGCTACAATGGCGTGAACAAAGGGAAGCCAACCCGCGAGGGGGAGCCAATCCCAAAAAGCACGCCCCAGTTCAGATTGCAGGCTGCAACTCGCCTGCATGAAGTTGGAATCGCTAGTAATCGCAGGTCAGCAACACTGCGGTGAATGTGTTCCTGAGCCTTGTACACACCGCCCGTCAAGCCACGAAAGATCGGGGCATCCGAAGCCGCCGTTACAAGCGTCGAAGATGAAACGGTCGATTGGGACTAAGTCGTAACAAGGTAACCGTAGGGGAACCTGCGGTTGGATCACCTCCTTTCTAAGGATTGATTCCCTTCCTTCTCACGGAGGAAGGAACATAAACATGTCCCCACCCCCGCTTTGAACAGGCGCCTCGCCGAGTCAAAGATACCCCCGCCGGGTCGAAAGAACCGGCGGGGGTTTTTTGGTTTTGCCCGCGCCGCTCGCCATATTCGCCCGCCCTCCATCGAATAATTTGCCTTGACTAATAGCCTTGTTCCCCTAGACTAAGATCGCTTGAGGGGACAAGGGCGCGATGAGTACGATGGAGACGCCAATCGAGATACCGGATCTGCGGAAGCCCGGCACGACGTCGCTGGAGGGTCTGCACGGCTCGGTCCCTGTGCCGCCGACGAACGCCGGTTTCTGGCGGCAGATGCTCGCCTTCGCCGGCCCGGCCTTTCTCGTCAGCGTCGGCTACATGGATCCCGGCAACTGGGGCACCGACCTTGCAGGCCGGCGCGCAGTATCGCTACGGCCTCCTCTGGGTGGTCGGCGTTGCCAGTCTGATGGCGATCGTTATGCAGGTCCTCTCCGCCCGGCTGGGCCTGGCGACGGGGAAGGACCTGGCCCAGGCCTGCCGCGACTATTATCCGCGTTGGACCCGCGTGCCGAACTGGCTGGCCTGCGAGGTCGCCATCGGGGCCTGCGACCTGGCCGAGGTGCTCGGCAGCGCCGTGGCGATCAACCTTCTCTTCCACATCCCCCTGTTCTGGGCCGTCCTCATCACCGCTTTCGACGTGCTGCTGCTGCTCAGCCTGCAAGGGATGGGCATGCGCGTCATCGAGGCGGTCATCCTGGTCCTCGTCTCCACCATCGGCGTCTGCTACTTCATCGAGATTTTCGTCCTGCCGCAAACGCAACCCAGCTTCTCGGAAATGGGGTCCGCCCTGCTGACGCCCGGGTTCCGCCAGGAAGGCATGCTCGTGCTGGCCATCGGCATCATCGGGGCGACGGTGATGCCGCACAACCTGTACCTGCATTCGGCCCTTGTCCACTCCCGCAAGTTGCAGGCCGAGGCAGCCGCTGGTCCGCCGGGCGATCAAGTTCAACACGATCGACACGGTGGCGGCCCTGACGATCGCCTTGTTCGTCAACGCGGCCATCCTGGTGCTGGCGGCGATCGTATTCAACGGCAAGGACGCCGTGCAGCTGCCCGGCGGGGCGGTCCTGCAGTACGACGAGCAGACCAAGATGTACACCGACCCGGCGACCGGCCGGGAGATCGCGAAATACGACGAGGCGGCCAAGACGGTGGTCGATCCCAAGACGGGCGAGGAAATCCCGGACAACAAACTTGCCGATTTCAAGAGAGCCGGACTGGATTCGCGTGGCCTACCTGACGCTGGCTCCGCTGCTGGGGGCCGCCCTGGCTAGCACGCTGTTCGCCGTGGCCCTGCTGGCCAGCGGCCAGAGCAGCACGATCACGGGGACGCTGGCCGGCCAGGTCGTGATGGAAGGGTTCATGCACTGGCGCGTCCGGCCGTGGGTGCGCCGGCTGCATTACGCGGTCCCTCGCCATTCTCCCGGCCGTCATCATTATCGGCTGGCGCGGGGACCAGAGCAGCGTGACGGACCTGCTGGTCCTCAGCCAGGTGGTGCTGGCCCTCCAGCTCCCGCTGGCCATGTTCCCGCTCATGCACTTTACCAGCTCCAAAAAGTACATGGGGAAGTACGTCAACGGCTGGTTCCTGATGATCGCCGGCTGGGGGACCTGCCTGCTCATTACCGCCCTGGACCTGTGGGGTCTGCCGTATTTGCTTCAGCAAGCGTGGGCGGTCGTCGTGGGCAGGTAGATGGTCGGAGCGCCGCTGCGCCGTCTTGTTCTCGAATTTTTTCCCCTCCCCCTTGCCACCGGAAAAGCCTGTTTGTAGGTTGCACTATGATCTGTGATTAGTGTTGACTAAATCACTGACGTAGTATCGCCTCAACCACGCTTCAGGAGGAGCTAAGTGAACCGCATCTCCCATCGCTGCAACGCCTTCACGCTGATCGAGCTGCTGGTGGTGATCGCCATCATCGCCATCCTGATCGGACTGCTGTTGCCGGCCGTGCAGAAGGTCCGCGAAGCCGCCGCACGCATGGCCTGCTCTAACAACCTCAAGCAGATCGGCCTGGCCCTGCACAACTACCACGACGCCAACCAGGCTTTCCCGCAAGCCTACAAGACCTTGCCCACGCCCGACCTGACCGCACCTCCCGGCACGGGCACATACGGGGCGGGGGCGTTTGTCCAGATCCTGCCCTACCTCGAGCAGGGGAACCTGTACCGTGGGATCGACGTGTCCAGGGCGGCGCTCAGTAGCGTCAATATGCCGCCCAACAACCCGGCCTACTCGACCCCCATCAAGACTTTTCTGTGTCCATCCGCGCCGGGGCCGGCCACGATCAACTATTCGGCCGAACTGGCAAACAGCTTCAATAACTTCGGGATTTCCGTCGCACCTGCGCCCGGCCTGATCTTCGGACGGAGCGACTACTGTCCTGACGCCGGGATGATGGCGGCCCTGCCGGGCATTAGCATCAATGCCGGCGCTTCGATCATCTGCCAGCCCCCGGACGGCCCGGTGCGCATGACCGACATTACCGACGGCACATCGACCACGATGATGGTGGTCGAGGACGCGGGACGCCCGGGCTGGTACGGAAGCAGGGGCGTGGCATCTCAGCCGGCCATTGGCGGCTACACGCCGGCGATGGGCGGCTATCAAGGCGGTGTCAACGGGCCGGCGCCGCAAGGCGGGGGCGCCTGGGCCGACCCATTGAATTACAACGCCACGAACGGTGGAGACCCGAGCGGTTCCGGGATCGCCGCTGGAGGCAACTTCATGGGAATTCCCGCAGCGCCGTGGACCTGCGCCAACGGCTGCACCAACGACAGCGAAATCTTCGCCTTTCACATCGGAGGGAGCAACGTCGTGTTCGGCGATGGGTCCGTGCGTTTCGTCAAGAACGGACTCACGATGAATCAGGTTCAGGCTTTGCTCAGTCGAGCTGGAGGCGAGGTCGTCTCGTTCGACTACTAACGGTCGTGGACTGCGGCCGGGTCGTTGGACTGTGGCCGCGCCGAGACGGCGTCCTTCCGCGTTCCGCGCCTACAGGCCGGCGGCTTCACTTTCGGTCATTACGGAGGTCATGACGTGAAAAAGCGAGTGTTCTATCTGACGGCGGCGTTTGCGCTGGCCTGCACCTCGTGCGGCAACGGCCTCAACCCTGTTTTCGGCACGGTGGCGTACAAAGGCCAGCCGGCGGCCGGCGCGGCCGTCTTTTTCCAGCGCCAGGGCGCCGACCTCATGAACGAGCCCATGATCATGGGCCTTGTCCAGCTGGACGGATCCTTTTCCCTCGTCTGCGGCGATAAAGGCGCCGGTGCGCCGCCCGGCGAATACGACGTTCTAATTGAATGGAGGCCGCCCTCCAGCCAGCCGAAGGGCCTGGCCCAAAACGCGTCCGACAGGCTCGGCGGCCGCTACGCCGACCCAAAGAACCCCCGATTGCACGCGGAAATCAAGGCCGGAACCAATCACCTGCCGCCCTTCGAGTTGACGGATTAGAAGAACGTTTGCGCTGGCGAAAGCCTGGCGTGCGGCGAAGCCGGCCGAGGAGAAAGGAACAAGGCGCTGGATCTCTGGGGGCTGCCGGCCTCGCTTCACGATGCGGGGGCGGTCGTCGTGGGCCAGTAGGGAACCGAAGTCAGCCCGAAACGTGGGCAAGGGAAATATCTTCCTTTGCCGACGCTTCGGGCTGGCTTGCGCTTCGGGTCGGGAAGGCGAACGTCATCCCTGCCGGACGCCCGTGCTGCGGGCGCGTTTGTTCACGTCCAGCTCAAGGACGCCGAAGGTGGCTTCGTGCTGCTGAATGAAGTGGTTCAGGGCGAGCAACAGTCGCTTGGCGGTGAAATAGTTCAGGATCAGGCGATGGGTGATCTTGATCGGCTCGGACGGATTGGGCGCCATCGCCGGGTTGAGGCCGAAATCGAGGACCAGCTCCTCCGGCGTGCGGGCGACGCGGCAGAAGTTGGCGTAGGCCTCCGACATACGGCTATAGTCCAGCGCATAGTCCTGCTGGCCGCCGGCCGGGGCCGCGGGCGGAGTGGGGGTGGGGGTGTCGGGCATGGTCTAGCTCCTGCGGAGATCGGGACTCGGGACGACTCCGTTCCCCGGAACGTTTCCGGCGAAATCATGAATCGGTGGGGGGTATTCTAGCTTGTCGGCCGCGCCGCGTCCCGCATCCCGGCGCAGGATTTCGGCGAGCGGCGCGCCGATCGCTATACTAGGGGCATGACGGCGCGCACCTTCATCTTCCTCGGCACCGGCACCTCCGTGGGCGTGCCCATGATCGGCTGCGACTGCGCGGTCTGCCGATCGCCCAACCCGCGCAACCACCGCTACCGCTGCGCCGTCCTCATCGCACGCCGCCGAGGGCAACCTGCTCATCGACACGCCGCCGGAGCTGCGTCTGCAGCTGCTGCGCGAGCGCGTCGGCGTCGTCCATGCCGTGCTGTTCACGCACTATCACGCCGACCACCTGTTCGGCCTGGACGATCTGCGGCCCATTCCCCGCAAGCTCGGCGGCCCCGTGCCGCTCTACTGCACGGCCGAGGTCGAGGGCAAGATCCGCACCGACGTTCGCCTACGCCTTCGGCCCCGCCGCCGCGGACACGAGCGCCGGCTACCTCCCCAAGCTGGCCTTTCGCCGCATCACCGACGAGCCGTTCAGCGTGCTCGGCGAGCGCGTGACGCCGATGCCGCTGATCCACGCCGCATTTCGACGTGTTCGGCTTCCGCATCGGCGACGTGGCCTACTGCACCGACGTCAGCGCCATCCGCGCGACGAGTTGGCCGCGGCTGGAGGGGCTGCGCGTTCTTGTGCTGGACGCGCTGCGGCCGCGGCCGCACATCGCCCACTTCGGCCTGGACCAGGCCCTCGACGTGATCGAACGGCTGCGGCCGGAACAGGCCTACCTGACGCACACCAGTCACGAAATGGAACATGAAGACGGTGAACGCCCGTTTGCCGCCCAACGTGCGGATGGCCTACGACGGCCTGCGTTTCACGTTCTAACGCCAGGAGGCGCCTTCCATGCTCGCCATCCCCGACGATTTGCTGCGATCGCTCTGAAAGTCCGCCGGACAGGACCACGTCCTGCGCGCCTGGGACCGGCTGCCGGACACGCGAGCGCGACGAGTTGCTGGCCCAGCTGAAGGGACTGGACCTGAAGCAGTTGGCCCGGCTCTACGCCGACCGCGACCACGCCTCTACGCCGTCGTGGGACGCCGATCAAGCCGGTTCCGGTCGTGCCGGCCGACTCGCCGGACAACCCGCGTTACCGACGGCTCGGCGAGGAGTCGCTGCGGCGCGGCGAGGTCGCGGTGCTGGTCGTGGCCGGCGGCCAGGGCACGCCGGCTCGGCTTCGACCATCCCAAGGGCATGTTTCCCGTCGGCCCGGTAGCCGAACAAGAGCCTGTTCCAGATCCACGCCGAGAAGGTGCTGGCCACGCGCCGCCGTTACGGCGCCGCCGTGCCGTTCCTGGTCATGACCAGCCCGGCGACCGACGGCCGACGACACGGAGTTCTTCGCCCAAAACGGGTATTTCGGGCTGCCGAAGGAGGAAGTCTTTTTCTTCGTGCAGGGGACGATGCCGGCCCTCGACCTGGCGACGGGCCGGCTGTTGATGGAGGCGCCCGGCCGGCTGTTTCTCAGCCCCGACGGCCACGGCGGCACGCTGACCGCCCTGGCGTCGAGCGGCCTGCTGGCCAAGCTGCGCGAGCACGGCATCCGCAATATCTTCTATTTCCAGGTGGACAACCCGCTGGTGAAGGTCGCCGACCCGATCGTTCCTCGGCTGCCACATCGACACAGCGCTCGGAGGCGTCGTCGCAAGTCATCCCCAAGCTGGGGCCGACCGACAAGCTCGGCAACTTCGTGCGAGATCGACGGCCGCTGCTCGATGATCGAGTATTCGGACCTGCCGTTGCAGATGGCCGCAGGAGACGGACGCGAACGGCCGGCTGCGGCTGTGGGCGGGCAGCCCGGCCATCCACTATTTTCGACGTGGATTTCCTGACGCGACGTGACGGAGGGCGAGGGTCAGCTGCCGTTCCACGTCGCCCGCAAGAAGGTGCCGTATCTCGACGAGACGGGCCGGACGGTGCAGCCGGAGAAGGAAAACGCCCTGAAGTTCGAGCGGTTCATCTTCGACGTGCTGCCGCTGGCCGAGCGCTGGGCCGTGGTCGAGACGAGCCGCACGCGAGGAGTTCGCTCCGCTGAAGAACGCGACGGGCGCCGATTCGCCGGAGGCGGTCGAAGCAGGCGATCAGCGACCTGGCCGCCGACTGGCTGAAGACGGCCGGCGTGAAGTGCCGGCCCGACGGCGAGCCGGCGTGGCGCTGGAGATCAGTCCGCTGTTCGCGCTGGACGCGGAGGAATTCGCCGCCAAGGTGGATCGGAATACGACGATTGACGGGCCGCGGTATTTCGGGTAGCCGGGCGGAAGGCGAGCCGCCGGGTTTATCCCGGCGGTTTGGAGAGCATCCCGTCCAAACGGCGGGGATAAACCCCGCCGCTCGCCGCACAGAGGAAAGGGAACCCAACGGAGCGGCGAAACGATGTTGCACGCGGTAATCATGGCCGGCGGCGGCGGTACGCGGTTCTGGCCGCGCAGCCGCAAGGCGCGACCCAAACAGTTCCTGACGCTGGCCGGCGACCGTTCGCTGTTGCAGATGGCGCTCGACCGCATCGAGGGGCTGGCGCCGCCGGAACACACCTGGGTCGTCACCGGCGAGGCGTACCGCGCCGAAACGCGCCGCGCAGTTGCCGTCGCTGCCGCCGGAGCGCATCGTCGGCGAGCCGTGCGGCCGCGACACCGCCCCCTGCATCGGCCTGGGCGCCGCCCTGATCGCCCGCGACGACCCCGACGCCGTCATGCTGATGACGCCGGCCGACCACGTCATCGAGCCGGTGCAGGAGTTCCGCCGGGCCGTACTGGTCGCCGTGCAGACGGCCGAGGAGCATCCGTCGGCCCTGGTCACGTTCGGCATCCCGCCGACGTTCCCGTCCACCGGCTACGGCTACATCCATCGCGGCGCCGAGGTCGGCCGGCGCAACGGCGTCGGCGTCTAGCGCGTGCGCGGCTTCCGCGAGAAGCCCAACGCCGACCTGGCCGAGCGCTTCCTCGTTTCCGGCGAGTACTTCTGGAACAGCGGCATTTTCGTCTGGAAGGTCGCGGCCGTGCTGGCCCAGCTGCGCGAGCAGCGGCCGCTGCTGTACTCCGCCGTGCAGCGCATCGCCGACGCCTGGGCGGGGCCGAACCGATCCGCGGTTTTGCGCTCCGAATACGAGGCGATGGAGAAGATCAGCATCGACTACGCCGTGATGGAACACGCCCCGGAAGTGCTGGTGGTGCAGGCGCCGTACCGCTGGGACGACGTGGGCAGCTGGCTGGCGCTGGAGCGGATGAACCCGCAGGACGCCGACGGCAACACGATCCTGGCCGCGCACGCCGGCGTTGATACCAAGGGCTGCGTGATCGTCGGCGACGCCGGCCGGCTGATCGCCACGATCGGCGTGAGCAACCTGCTCATCATCCAGGACGGCGACGCCACGCTGGTGGCCGACCGCCGCGAGGAGGGGGCCGTCAAGCAATTGGTCGAATTGCTGCAGAAAAAGGGGCTGGAGAAGTACCTGTGAGCACGCCGGCCGGCTGCTGGGCGTGGATTACGGCGAGGTGCGCGTCGGCCTGGCGGTCAGCGACCCCGACCGCAAGATCGCCTTCCCGCTGGCGACGTACACGCGCCAGGGCCGGGACCGCGACGCCGCTTACTTCCGCGCGCTGGTCCGGGCGGAGGGGATCGTCGGTCTGGTGATCGGCTGCCGGTGCATTTGAGCGGAAAAGAAGGGCAAAAGGCGGCGGCGGCGCGGGCCTTCGCTGCATGGCTGACGCGAGACGACTGGTCTGCCGGCGCGGTTCTGGGACGAGCGCTTCACGACGGTCGAGGCGGAGTCGGCGCTGTGGGCGGCGGGACTGACGCACAAGAAGCGCAAGGACCGCCGCGACAAGGTGGCGGCGCAGATGCTGTTGCAGGCGTACCTCGACGCGGGCTGTCCGTCCGACGCGGGGACGGGGCCGCTGGAGGGATGAATCTCGCACCTGCCGAAAAGGAAAACTCTTCATGAAACCACTGGCTTTCGCCCTGCTCGGCACCGTGCTGATTATGTCGGCCGTGCGCAGCCGGGCCGAAAGAAGGGTCGCTGGAATTGCTTGAAAAAAAGACCTATGCCGGCGCGGACGGCAAGAAACTGCCGTACCGCTTGCTGCAACCGATGACCGTCGATCCGAAGCAGCGCTATCCGCTGGTGGTGTTCCTGCACGGCGCCGGCGAGCGCGGCGACGACAACGAAAAGCAGCTCATCCACGGCGTGCCGGAATTCCTCAAACCGGAGAACCGCAAGGACTATCCCTGCTTCTTGATCGCCCCGCAGTGCCCCGAGGGCCAGAAGTGGGTGGACGTGGACTGGGGCGCGGAGACGAACGAGCAGCCGAAGGAGCCGTCGGAGTCGATGCGGCTGGTGCTCGGCCTGATCGACCAGATGCAGAAGGACTACCCGATCGACGCGAAGCGCATCTATGTGACCGGCCTGTCGATGGGCGGCTACGGGACGTGGGACGTTATCGCCCGGCGGCCGGACCTGTTTGCGGCGGCCGTACCGATCTGCGGCGGCGGCGACGAAAACACGGCGACGAAGATCGCTAAAATCCCCATCTGGGCGTTCCACGGCTCGAAGGACCCCGCCGTGAAGGTGAGCCGGACGATCCACATGATCGAGGCGTTGAGGAAGGCGGGCGGCGATCCGGGCTGCACGATCTATCCGGGCGAGGGCCATGCGTCGTGGATCCCGGCTTACAAGGATGCGGCGATGATGAAGTGGCTGTTCGCGCAGAAGAAGGAATAACGTGAGGTACGGCCCGTGCTGAAGCACGGGCCTACAAGCCGAAGCCCCGTGAACGGGGCTGGAAATCCGGCCAGCCCCGTTGACGGGGCTTCGGCTTGTAGGCCCGCCGTTCACGGCGGGCCGGACTTTGTCCTTGGCACGATCGGCCGGGCCGGCCACAATGAAGGTGTCGCCGCTCTTCCTTTCCGAGGCGTCTTCTCATGCGCTCCACCGTCGCCGGAATGCTCCTGACCGCCGCCCTCGGCGCCGCCTTGTTGCTGATCGCGGCCCCGGCGCCCGCTCCGGCCGGGCCGGCGCCGGCCAACGACGAACCGTTGGCGGCCAGGGTGCGCGAGGCCATCGCCAAGGGTAAGGCCTTCCTGCGCCGGCAGGCCGGCAACGGCACCTGGGACTTTCGGGATAAGTTCAGTGGAAGAGACTACCCGACCGGCGGCACCGTCGGCCTGGCGCTGCTCGCCATGATCACCTGCGGCGTCACGGACGACGACAAGGAGGCCGTTCAGGCCGGCCTGAAAGTCCTGCGCGACATCCACCCCAACAACGACAGTTCCACCTACGTCGTCAGCCTGCAAACGATGGTGTTCGCCCTGAACGGCGATCCCAACGACCTCGACGCCATCAAGGCCAACGCGGCCTGGCTGCTCGGCGCCCGAATGCCCAACGGCTACTGGTCCTACACCTACAAGAAAGGCGGCGACGGCGACGCCTCCAACACGCAGTACGCCCTCCTCGCCCTCCACGAAGCCGTCCGGGCCGGGGCCACGGTTGATAAAAAGGACCTGCAAAGTATTCAAAATTTCTACCTCGACACGCAGTCGAAAATCGACGGCTCCTGGTCCTACGATGGCTCGGAGCCGCCGAGCATGACGATGACGACGGCCGGCCTGTGCGGGCTGCTCATTACCGGCATGGACTTGGAGCAGGACCACGAGAAGCTCAACAGCGACGGCGTCGATCCGAATTGCGGCGTCTACAAGGAGAACGTTCCGGTCGCTCGGGCGCTGCGATGGATCGGCGACGACTTTCCGGCGAACCCTCAGAACGTCAAGGAGGCGGGAGTGCGGTTCTCCGACGCCGACCTGCACGTCCCTTTCTACGGCCTGTACGGCATCGAGCGGGCCGGCCGGCTGTCCGGCGAACGCTTCATCGGCGGCCACGACTGGTATCGCGTCGGCTGTCAGTGTCTGGTCAACTCGCAGAAATCCGACGGTTCCTGGAGCAGCGCTCCGACGTTCGACGGCCAACCCATCGTCGCCACTTCGTTCGCCCTGCTCTTTCTCGGCAAGGGTCGCACGCCGGTGCTAATGACCAAGCTGGCCTACGGGCAAAAGGGAGACATCGATTGGCACCACAAGCACAACGACACGCGCAACCTCGTCGAATACGCCAGCCGGGAGCTGTTCAAGAAGCAGCCGATGGCCTGGCAGATTTTTGACATCCGCGATCTGGAGACTGGCAATCCCGCCGCCATTCACGACCTGACGGAGCAGCTGTTGGAGTCGCCGATCGTCTTTTTCAGCGGTCACGACTCGGTCCCCTCCGGCGCCCAGGAAGACCTCTTGAAGGAGTATCTGGAGAACGGCGGATTCGTCTTCGCCGAGGCGTGCTGCCACGACGAACGCTTCGACGAGAAGTTCCGCGCCCTCATGAAACACATGTACCCGGACGCCGAACTGAAGCCGTTGGACGACAGCCATCCCATTTATTCCGCGTCGGGCCATACGTCTCACGCCGCCGACTTCCCCCTGTGGGGCATCGAGCGCGGCTGCAAGACGATCGTCGTTTATTCGCCCCACGCCATCTCCGGCTACTGGGAGGCGAACGACACCACATCCGAAAAGGGCAAGAAGGCGTTCGAGCTGGCCGACAACGTCATCGCCTACGCCACCGGCCTGGAGCCGCCGCGGCAGAAGGGCGATTCAGTGACGATCATTGATACGCCGAAGACTACACCGATTCAGCGCGGCTATTTGAAGACGGCCCAACTCAAGCACGGCGGCCAGTGGCAGCCGGCGCCCAAGGCGATGCACAACCTCATGATCGAGGCCCGCGCCGCCGGCCTGGACGTGGCGCTCGACCCGGCCGAGATCGGCCCCGGAGACCCCGATGTCGTGAACCACGCCTTCCTCTACATGCACGGCCGCAGCAGCTTCTCGTTCAAGCCGGAGGAGTTGAAGCATCTGCGCTTCGCCCTGGAGGAGAAGGGCGCCCTGCTGTTCGCCGACGCCTGCTGCGGCTCCAGCACGTTCGACGCCTCGTTCCGCCAGTTCATCGACGACATCTGGGCGGGCGCCAAGGACAAGCCGAAGCTGGAGCCGATCCCGCCGGACGACGAGCTTTATAGCGCGGAGCTGAACGGCAAGGCCATCGACTATGTGATGTGCCGGCGCGAGAAGCCGGACGGCTCCGGCGTGGACAAGGATTTTCAGCGGGTCAAGCCGGCGCTGGAGGGCGTCAAGATCAACGGCCGATGGGTCGTGATCTACAGCCGCTACGACATCGGCTGCGCCCTGGAGCACCACGCCACGCCGGGATGCCTCGGCCACGACTATCCCAGCGCCGTCGCGCTGGGACGCGCCGCGGTGCTGTACGCGCTGAAGCGTTAAACCACGAATAACACGAATAACACGAATAAAATACAAGAAAATTCTTATTCGTGTTATTCGTGTTATTCGTGGTTTCATTCTTTCCTCTATTTTGCGATCCCATTATGACCGACTGGCATCTCGCCCGCGGCTACCGTTTCGCCGGCGCCCGCTGCGGCCTTCGGCCGGACCCCGACCGTCTCGACCTGGCCCTCGTCGTCAGCGACGGCCCCGCCGCGGCGGCCGGCGCCTTCACGCAGAACCGCGTCCGCGCCGCTCCGGTTCGCGTCTGTCAGGAGCGACTGCCGGCCGAAGGGATGCGCGGAGTCGTCGTCTGCTCCGGCAACGCCAACGCCTGCACCGGACGCAGGGACTCGACGACGCCCGCCGCATGACCGCCGTCGCCGCCGAGGCCGTTGGGTGTCGGCCGGAACAAATGCTCGTCTGCTCCACCGGCGTCATCGGCCGACTGCTGCCGATGGACCTCATCGAGCCGGGCATCCGCGGCGCCGCCGAGTGTCTGGAGGCGACGCCGGCCGGTTTCGACGCCGTTGCCCACGCCATCCTCACCACCGATACGCGCATCAAGGTAGTGACGCGGACGGTGGATGTGGACGGCGTGGAGGTGCGATTGACCGGCGTGGCCAAAGGGGCGGCCATGATCGGGCCGAACCTGGCGACGATGCTGGCCTTCGTCTTCAGCGACGCCGCCGTATCGGCCGCCGACTTAGCTGCTCTAGCCGGCCGGAGCGCCGACCAGAGTTTCAACTGCGTCAGCGTCGAAGGCCACACCAGCACCAACGACACGCTGCTCCTGTTCGCCAACGGCCGGGCCGGCGGCGCTCCGCTCCAGGGCGAGTCGCTGGGCCGTTTCGGCGACGCGACGGCGGCGGTGTGCGGTGAGTTGGCCCGCGCCATCGCCGCCGACGCCGAGGGCGCGACGCACCTGATCGTCATCGACGTGGAGGGGCTGCGCGACGACGACGAGGCCCGCCGCGTGGCCAAGACCGTGGCCGAGAGCGCCCTGGTGAAGACGGCCGTGTTCGGCACCGACCCCAACTGGGGCCGCATCGTGTCGGCGGCCGGCTATGCCGGCGTCGAGTTCGAGGAGGAGCATCTATCGCTGTGGCTGGGCGACCTGCTGCTCTACCACGCCGGAGCCCCGCAGCCGTTCGACGCCGTCGCCGCCTCGGCGTACCTGAAGCGCGAGCCGACGATCCATATGCGCCTGCGCTTCACGCTCGGCGCCGGCCGCTGCACCTTCTGGACCTGCGACCTGACCTACCAGTACATCCGGCTGAATGCGGAATATACGACGTGACAATGGCGGCGATCCAATGAAGGAGCGAAGGCCATGAACCCACTGCCGCTTGGCCCATCGGACGCCTTGATTATCGTCGATGTGCAAAACGACTTCTGTCCCGGCGGAGCGCTGCCGGTCCCGGAAGGCGATCGCGTCGTGCCGGTCCTGAACCACTGGATCGACGCCGCGAGGAATGGAGGCGCCGCGGTCGTGGCGTCGCGCGACTGGCACCCTCCGGGACACATCAGTTTCCGCGAGCGCGGCGGGCCGTGGCCGCCCCACTGCGTTCAGGGGACGGACGGCACCGCCTTCCATCCGGGCTTGCGTCTGCCCGACGACGCCTGGATCGTCAGCAAAGGGACCGATCCCGACCGCGACGCCTACTCTGCCTTCGGTGGCGAGGCGCTCGCGGACAAACTCCGCGAGCGCGGCGTCCGCCGTCTGTGGGTCGGTGGTCTGGCCGAGGATTATTGCGTCCGCGCCACGGTGCTGGACGGCCTGAAGGCGGGGTTCGAGGTGCATCTGATCGCCGACGCCGTCCGGGCCGTGGACGTGCGTCCGGGTGACGGCCGGCGCGCCCTCCATGAGATGCGCGAGGCCGGCTGCGCGATCGAAGGCGAGGCCGACAGGGAGAGGACGCCATGACGACCCCTTTGCACGATCCGCAATCGCTCTTTCCCGGCGACGACCGGCTGGGACTGCTCACCGACCTGTACGAGCTGACCATGGCGGCCGGCTATCACGTCCAGGGCCTGGCGGATCGGACGGCGACCTTCGAGCTGTGGGTGCGCCGGCTGCCGGCGTGCCGCAACTTCCTCGTCGCCGCCGGACTGGAACAGGCGATCCATTACTTTCGGCATCTCTCGTTTTCTCCTCAGCAGATCGATTATTTGCGCCATCACGACGCCTTTCGCGGCGTCCCGTCGGACTGGTTCGATCGACTGGCCGACTTCCGTTTCCACGGCGACGTGTGGGCTGTGCCGGAAGGGACGCCGGTGTTCGCCGGCGAACCGCTGCTGCGCGTGACCGCGCCGCTGGCCGAGGCCCAGATCGTCGAGACGTATCTCATCACGACGCTGACGATCCAGACGATGGTGGCGTCGAAGGCGGCGCGGGTGGCGATCGCGGCGCGGGGCCGGCCGGTCTTCGACTTCGGCTCGCGGCGGGCGCACGGGCCGCAGGCTGGATTGCTGGCGGCGCGGGCGGCGTACCTCGGCGGCTGCGTCGGGACCAGCAACGCGGAGGCCGGCCGGCTGCTCGGCATTCCCACGATGGGCACACAGGCCCACGCCTGGGTCATGGCGTTCGACGACGAGGCGAAGGCCTTCCGCCGCTTCGGCGAGGTCTTTCCGGCCGCCTCGACGCTGCTGATCGACACCTACGACACGGTGCGCGGCGCCCGCCGGGCCGTGGCCTCTGGAGCGGCGATGCAGGCCGTCCGCCTCGACAGCGGCGACCTGATTTCGCTGAGTAAACAGGTGCGCGAAGTTCTCGATGCGGCCGGCCGGCGCGACGTGAAGATCGTGGCCAGCGGCGACCTGAACGAGTACAAGGTCCGCGATCTGCTGGCGGCCGGCGCCCCGATCGACGTGTTCGGCGTCGGCACGGAGATGGCCGTCAGTCGCGACGAGCCGACGCTGGCCATGGTCTACAAGCTGGTGGAGCAGGAGACGGAGCGCGGCCCGGCGGGGCGCGTGAAGTTGGCGGAGGGGAAAAAGAGCTATCCCTTTGCGAAGCAGGTCTTCCGGCGAAGCGGCGCCGACGGCGTCTTTCGCGGCGATGTGGTGACGCGGGACGGCGAGCGTTGCGAGGGCGAACCGTTGCTGGCGCCGGTCCTGCGCCAGCAACGGTTGGTCGCGGCGCTGCCGACGGCCGAGGAGATCCGCACGCACTGCCGGAGTCAAATCGAGCGCCTGCCGCGAGAGCTGCTCGACCTGGGGCCGGCGCCGGCCTACCCGGTCCTTATCAGCGAAGGGCTGGAGGCCGCGCTGCGCTCGTTGACGGCGCCCTGAATCCCGCCGCATTGACGGTCCCCGGCCGGCGCGCTATACTAAATCACCTTATCCCGACCGCCCTGGAGTCGTCATGTCCCTGGACCCTTCCACCCAAGGGCCGCACCGCTCCGTCCAGATCGGCAAATATCGCGTGACGGCCCACCTCGCCACCGGCGGCATGGGGGCCGTCTACAAGGCCCACGACACCGAAGCCAAGCGCGATGTCGCCCTCAAGGTGCTCACGCCGGAGCTGGCCGCCAAGCCCCTCATGATCGAGCGCTTCCGCCGCGAAGCCCAGCACGCCAGCAAACTCCGCCATCGACAACATCGTCCGGGTGTACGAGTTCGGCGAAGCGGACGGCTGTTTTTACATCGCGATGGAGTTCGTCGAGGGCATCGACCTCAACGAGTACGTCGAGCGCAAGGGGCCGCTCGACCCGGAGGAAGCGCTCCGCCTCATCACCCAGGCGACGAAGGCCCTCGACCACGCCCATCGCCAGGACATCATCCACCGCGACATCAAGCCGTCCAACTTCCTGGTCACGCGCCGGAAGGGCCGGCTCGTCGTCAAGCTGACCGACCTCGGCCTGTCGCGCGAGGTCCAGGCCGAGGAGTTCCGCGTCACCCGCGCCGGCACCACCGTCGGCACCGTCGATTACATCTCGCCGGAACAGGCCCGCGACAGCGGCACGGCCGACATCCGCAGCGACCTCTACTCGCTCGGCTGCACCTGGCACCACCTCCTGGCCGGCAAGGCGCCGTTCGCCGGACGGCGGCCTCGCCGAGCGGCTGCACAAGCACCTCAACGTCGATCCGCCGGACGTGCGCCGGCCAACCCGCGCGTCTCACGGGCCACCGCCGCCGTGCTGCGCCGCCTGCTGGCCAAGCGCCCGGCCGACCGCTACCAGACGCCGGCCGAGCTGCTCAAGGACCTCGCCGACCTCGTGGACGGCGGAGCGCCGACCGGCCGCCGCGCTTTGCTCCTCGGCCTGCTCAACGACGACGGCTCGGCGCCGCCTGCGCCCGACCGCCGCCCTCGCCTCCAGCGAAAACCCGGACGCGATCGCCGCGCCCGCCGCTCCTCGGCCGTCAAGGCCCGAAGCAAGACCCGGCCCGCAACCTCCGCTGGCATCTCCTCGGTACGTCCTTCGGCGGCCGCGCCCTGCTGATCGCCGTCGTCGCGGCGGCGGTATTCTGGCCGCACTCTGCACCAGGCGACGACACGACCAAACTCGCCCCTCCGAATGCGGATGCAACCCGGCTCGCCCTTCCGGGCACGACGCGGCCCGGCTCGCCCTCCAGGCGGCGAACGCGACCCGGCCTGCTCCTCCGGGCGCTGACGCGCCCCGGACTCGCCCATCCAATCCGACGCCGCCTGACAAGCCGCACTGGCCGGTCCTCGATCCGACGGCCACGCCAGGTGGACGCCGACGAACTCCGCAAGAGCATCGAGCAGCGGTGGGCCGACGCGTTCCGACGGCCGGCCGACGCCGCGGTCTTCCATGTCGCCCGCGCCAGTCGGCGGGCCGGGCTGTGGTGTATCCCACCCTGGCCGCCGCCGTCGCCGCGGCGCCGGCCGACCGCCTCAGCGTCGTCGAGATCGACGACGACGGCCCGCTCTTCGAGACTTCCACCTCCTTCGCCGATCGT
Organism: uncultured Planctomycetaceae bacterium; assembly: GCA_963771935.1. Taxonomy (GTDB): domain Bacteria; phylum Planctomycetota; class Planctomycetia; order Gemmatales; family Gemmataceae; genus UBA4732. The sequence continues at coordinate 871,801 of CAVYVK010000005.1, forward strand.
TCTTTGATTATTTGCGCCGGCGCCGGGTTTCGGCCGCTGATCGTCTGGGACGTGCCGCTGCTCGGCCGGACGGCAAGCCGCAGGCAGCCCGCTTCCTGTGCGTCGAGCGCGGCAAGCTCCGCCTGGAAAATCTCGACGTGGCCTGCGCCCCGCGCGACGCCGGCGGTCTGGCCCTGCTGGACGCCCACGACGCCGACCTGTGGGCGGACGGCTGCACTTTTTCGCGGCCGGCAAGCCGCGCGAGGGAACGGTCGTGGCCCGCTTCCACGGAACGCGGCCGGACGCCGCCCTCTGCCGCTTCTCGCGCTGCTACCTCCGCGGCCCTGCCGTCACCGCCGTGGACGTGGACGCCCCCGGCGCGTCGGTGCTGTTCGACCGATCGCTGGTCGGTCGGCGGCGATGCGCCCCTGATCCAGGTCCGGGCCAGCGACGCCCGCGCCACCTTCCTGACGGTGGTTCGGTCCACGCTGGTCTGCGGCCGGACCCTCCTGAACGTCCAGCGGGCCGCCGACGCCGACCACAAGCCGGCCGTCGCGTGGCTGGGCTGGGATTGCCTGCTCAGCCGGTCGAGCGAACAGGCGGGCGGCGACATGGTCCAGGCGCCGACCGGCGACGGCGTCAACACCAGCGGCATCCAGTGGCGCGCCTATAACTGTCTCTATGCCGGCTGGAAGAACTTGCTGATCGGGCCAGGAAATCATCGGCGGATCCGATATCCATCGGCTGGCGGGCGCACTGGGGGCGAACCGAGGGCGACACGGCCGTGCGCGACGCCTGGCCGCCGTACAGCGAGGATCCGTCGGTGCTGCCCGCTTCCGCCTACCGCACCGCCGACACGCCGGTCGGCTTCGCCGCCACGGCCGCGCCGGACAGCCCGCTCGGCTGCGACCTGGCCGAACTGCCGCCGACGCGCGACAACTGGCCGTGCGCTGACGGAAGAGGCGTTCGTCATGCCGCCGTTCAACCAGATCACCGACCGGCGCCGCGTCGGTCGTCAGTCCGGACGCCGACGGCCTCTATCACGGCGGCCGCATCGACCTGAGCCAGCCGAACGTGGACCTCGGCGCCATGCCTGCGCGACGCAGGAGGAACGTCATCAGCTGGCGCCGCGCGTGGTGCTGCTGCTGTCCGGCGCGGGCGAACATCCCCTCACGCCATTCCACCTCCGCGGCTGCACGCTGGTCCTCTACGCCGACGCGCCGAAGGAAGACGAGAAGCCGCTGACGCTGACATGGGCGGGCCAGGGGTCGGTCGGCCAGGACGGCCTGATCGAGATCGAGGACGGCGGGCTGGACCTCATCAACATCGGCCTGAAACTGGCCGACTTCCCGCTGGCCGCGACGCCGGCCAGTACGCTGCTCAAGGTGCGCGGCGCAGCTGCGGTTGTTTCGCTGCCGGCTGGAGGGACCGCAGCAGAACCCTCCGATCCGTACCGCGGCCTGATCGACCTGGAAGGATCCGGCGACCCGGCCGCCGCCTGCACCTCGGCGATCAACGAATCCGTCCTCGTTTCCGGCCGCGACGGCGTGCGGCTCCGCGGCGTCGGCGCCTGGCTGCTGTCTGCGGCAAAGCGTGCTGGTCGCGGGCCGCGACGCTCTGCACCTCGACCCCGGCCCGAACTGGGCCGGCCGCGCCAACGTCCAATGCGTGCTGGACCACGCCACCCTCGCCGCCCGCCGGTCGATCGTCCACCTGGAGGACGTGGACCACCCGACGGACGCGCCGCCGATCGACCCGTTCGTGGTGCGCAGCCGGGATTGCGCCTTCCTGAATCCCTTTGCGGACAAACCGGGTCCGTCGGGGATGTTGGCCTTCGAGAAGTCGGCGCTTGCCCACGGTCTGCTGATCTGGCAGGGCGACGGCGACGCTATGAGCAAGCGGTTGACGTTCGCGGCGGCCCCGGTTGCAGCCCTGCCGGACAAGGAAAGGCGGCCCGACCCGCCTGGACGCGGCTGTGGGGTTCCTACGGCGACGACCACCCAGCGGCCGACGTGACTCTGACGAAGTTGTTCGACGCGCCGCCGTGGCCGCTGGACCGGCTGGCGCTGCCGAAATCGAAGGAGGAGGCGGACAAGCACGCCCGGCGCCGACCTGGCGCAGCTCGGCCTGCTGAAGAAGCCAGCCAAGCCGCATTGAGCGGACCCTCGGCGAACGGCCGGCGAGAGCACGGCAGGTGCCTCACCCTGTCACCGACAGGATTCCACACCAGCCGGTCTCACGCCGGCCGTTCGCCAAAGTTGATGGTGAACGGGAGAGTCATGCGTTTCGCGCTTCTGGGAGACCACCCCGATGGCCGGGCGGCGGCTGCCGCCCTCGCGGCCGGCGGCCGGCACGAGTTGACGGCCTACACCACCGCCGCCGACGCCGACCTGCGCCGCTGGGCGCCCGCCGCCCGCCGCGTCCCCGACCCGGAAGAGGTCCTCGCCGACCCGGCCGTGGAGGCCGTGATCGTGGCCGGACGACCGGACGACCTAGCCGCCCTGCTCCGCCGCGCCTTGCAATCCGAGCGGCACGTCCTCTGCGTTTATCCTCCCGGAGAGACCCCGGAAATCGCTTATGAGACGGACATGGTGCGCAAGGACGTGGATCGCGTCCTGCTGCCGCTGCTGCCGGGGCGCTGCACCCCGCCGTCCGCCGACTGGCCGACTTCATGCGGCGATCCGCCAAGGCGAGCAAGGCTGCGTCGCGCCCGGAGACGCCTCGCCGATCGGCGCGTTCCGCCTCCTCGAAATGGAATCAGGCCGCGCCCCGGCGGCGACGGCAAGGCCGACCTTTCCCGGCTGGGACCTGTTGCGGGCACTGGGCGGCGAGATCGCGGAGGTGTCCGCGTTCGCGGCCGGGGAACACGTCGGAGGCCGGCGAGCCGGTCCTGGCGTCGGGCCGGTTCGAGGCCGGCGGACTGTTTCAGGTCACGTTCCTTCCGGGACGGCCCGGCGGCGAGACGCGGCTGGCCGTGGTCGGCGAGCGCGGCCGGGCGGAGCTGGTGTTTCCCGGTCGGCTGGCGGGGCCGGCCTTCCTCGACTGGACGGACGAATCCGGCGAACTGCGGGAAGAGGCGTGGGATGCGTGGGACCCGTGGCCGGCGCTGGCGGCGCGGTTCGAGTCGGCCGTGGCGGGCGAGGCCGGCTATGCCCACGTGGCTGGACGCCGTGCGCGGCCTGGAGCTGGACGACGCCGCCCGGCGGAGCGTCGATCGGCGCCGCTCGTCGCGTCCTGGAGTATCAGGAGGCGTCGGAGGAAACCGGCTTCAAGGGCACGATGACGCTCGTCGGCTGCGGCCTGATCTGGGGGATGCTCATCCTCCTCGTGGTGTCGTACTGGGCGCCGCCGATCCGATGGCTGATCGTCGGTATTGTTGGTGGTCTTTCTCGGTCTGCAATTCCTGCGCTACCTCATCCCGTCTCGGCGCGGTTAGCCGCGACCCGGAGGGGAGCGCTCCCCCCGCGCTCCCCTCCGGGTCGCGGCTAACCCTGTCCTGTCCGCGATTCGTCTTGGTCCCTACCGACCGCCTCGCTACAATCCGCCCGCCGATCGCCCTCGTTCGGAACAGGGAGGATACGGATGCGCAGGATGCAGTGCTTTGGGTGGGCAGTCCCGGCCCTCGTTCTGTCGTGCCTGTCGGCTCAGGGCCAGCCGCCCGCTCCGGGAGTGAACGCCCCCAACTCGTCGAGAGTCGCCGCCCGCGTCAACGGCCAGCCCATCTCCGAGACGGCCGTGCAACGCGCCCTCGAACATGTGCCGCCGGCCAAGCGCGACGAGGCCCGCAAGGAGGTCCTCGACCACCTCATCGAAACCGCCCTCATCGACCAGTACGTCCTGCAACTGACGCAGTACGCCGCCTCCAAGGAGGAAGTCGATAAGAAGGAAGAGGTCGTCCGCGCCGAGTTGAAGCAGCAGAAAAAAGACCTCAACAAGTGGCTGGAGGAGATGAAATTCACCGAGGCGGAGCTGCGCCAGGAGATCGCCGCCGACTTGCGCTGGAACAAGTTCTGCGACGCCGAGGCGACCGACGCCAAGCTCAAACAACTCTTCGGTTCCGAAAAGGAGGTTTTCGATGGTTCGCAGGTCCGCGCCCGCCACATCCTGCTGACGCCGGCCATGGACGACCCCAAGGCGATCGAGACGGCGGCCGGCCAGCTGCGCGCCATCAAGAAGGAGATCGAGGACAAGGTTGAAACGGGCCTGGCCAGATGGCCGGAGACCGACCCGCTGAAGCGCGAAGAGAAGCGGCGTCAGCTGCTCGACGACGCCTTCGCCGAGGCGGCCGGCAAATATTCGCAGTGTCCCACGAAGACGCAGGGCGGCGACGTGGACTACTTTCAGCGCTCCGGCCGGATGGTCGAGCCGTTCTCGAAGGCGGCCTTCGCGCTGAAGCCGTTCCAGATGAGCGACGTGGTGCAGACGCAGTTCGGCGTCCACTTGATCCTCGTCACCGACCACAAGGCGGGCTTCCCCGACATCAAGTACGAGGAGATCAAGGACGACGTGAAGGACGAGTTTTGCGATCGGCTGCGCGAGGCGATCGTGGCCAAGGTCAAGCCGACCGCGCGCATCGAAATCCTGCCGACGCCGAAATAGAATCGACCGTGGAAGCCCTCGTCCCCACGCTCTGTGTGGGGACGAGGGCTTCCACGGAGATCGTTCATGGAGTATTTGCTGCTCGGCCTGACCCTGGCGGCCGGCTATTTGATTGGCAGCGTGCCGTTCGGCTGGCTGGTCGCGCGTTGGCGCGGCGTGGACATCCTGCGCCAGGGCAGCGGCAACATCGGCGCCACCAACGTCGGCCGCGTCCTCGGCCGGCGCTTCGGCGCCCTGGTGTTCGCGCTGGACTTCGCCAAGGGAGCGCTTCCAGTGCTGGCCGCGTCGTTCCTGCCGGAGCAGGAACTGCCTCCTGATACCCTCCGCGTGGCCGCCGGCGTTGCGGCCTTCCTCGGCCACCTCTTCCCGCTCTACCTTCGCTTCCACGGCGGCAAGGGCGTCGCCACCGGCGTCGGCGTCGTCGCCGTGCTGCTGCCGTGGCTGGCGCTGCTGGTCCTGGCGGCCTGGGTCGTCGTGCTGGCGGCGTCGCGCTACGTCTCCCTGGCCTCGCTCACCGCCGCCGTCCTTCTGTCCGCCCTCCGCCTTGGCCTCACCCCCCAACCGTGGTCGCGCGATCACGTCGTCGCCACGGCTTTCTGCCTTTTTGGGACCGTGCTTGTCTTCCTGCGTCACGCCGGCAACATCCGCCGTCTGCTCCACGGCTCCGAGAACCGCTTACAGGACTCTCCCGCCATGCTCCTCTTTTCCAAAATCGCCCACGTCCTCGCACTGGGTCTTTGGTTCGGCACGGCCGTCTTTTTCGTCGTCGCCACTCTAGTGATGATCCAGACGTTCGAGGAGATCAGCCTCCGCGACCAGGCGGCCCGGCCGTCATGGTTCCCTCTGCCCTCGCAATACGACCACGCTCCGCCGAGCCAGAGCTTCCCCGATCCGCTGCGCAAGGAACAAGGTTCGCGCGCCTTCGGCGCCGCTGTGGGGCCGATCTTCCCCTGGTACTACGGCATCCAGATCGCCTGCGGCGTCGTGACGGCGATAACGGCCCTGGGATGGTGGTTCACCCGCAAGGGATCTCGGGTTCATGCCGTCCGGGCCGTCCTGCTGGCGCTGGCGCTGATCGGGGTAGGCTTCGGCTGGTGGATGGAGGGAGTCGTCGAGCGCCTGCGCGAGCCGCGAGACGCATCGACGGACGCCGTGCTGAAGGCGTTGCCGAACCCCTCGCCAGGGGAGGTCCAGAAAGCCGACACCGGCCGCGCGGCATTCGTCGAGTGGCACAGCTACAGTCTGCTCGACAATTTCGCCGTGCTTCTCCTGGTGACGGCGGCGATGGCGCTGGCGGCGCAGATGCCGGCGCCAATACCTCCTATTCCGGATCCGTAAAAGAAGATTGTTTAGCCGCGACCCGAAGGGGAGCGCGTCGCCCCCCGCGCTCCCCTTCGGGTCGGTGGAACGCTACATGCGCCGCACGGATTGAATGACCACGTCCTTGACCGGCACGTCGTCGTGGCCGCCTTTGCGGCCGGTGGCGACGGCCTTGATCTTGTCCAGCACGTCCAGACCCTCGACCACCTTGCCGAAGACGCAGTACTGGTTCTTGTCGAGGAAGTCGTTGTCCACCACGTTGATGAAGAACTGCGACGGTGGCGCTGTTCGAGATCGTTGGTCCGCGCCATGGCGACGGTGCCGCGCTTGTTTTTCAGGCCGTTGCCCGATTCGTTCTTGATCGTCGCCTTGGTCTTCTTCTGCGTCATGCCGGGCTGAAAGCCGCCGCCCTGGATCATGAAATTCGGGATGACGCGGTGAAAGATCGTGCCGTCGTAGAACTTGTCATCGACGTAGGACAGGAAATTGGCGGTCGTGATCGGCGCCTTGTCGCCGTCCAGCTCGATCGTGATCGTGCCCTGCGACGTTTCCATGACCACTTGCGTTGTCGGCATGATGCGTTCTCCGGGAAATGGGACGATTCCGGCGAGCGGCCGGCGTGAGCCGGCTGATAAAAACGCATCAGCCGGCTCACGCCGGCCGCTCGCCATCCGTGGTTACTTGTCCGCCCGGCGGACGGACTTGATGATCACGTCCTCGGCGGGGACGTCGGCCATGCGGTCCGCCGAGACGATCTCCGTGGTTTGCACGTCCTTGATCTTGTCCACGACGTCCATGCCCTCAATCACCTTGCCGAAGACGCAGTAGCCGTCGGGCTGACGCCGCCCGGATCGAGCTTCTTGCTGTTGTCCACGATGTTGATGAAGAACTGGGACGTGGCGCTGTCGGGGTCGTTGGTCCGCGCCATGGCGATCGTGCCGCGCCTCGTTGTGCAGGCCGTTGGTCGCCGCCTCGTTCTTGATGGGTTCGCGCGTCTTCTTCTCCAGCGCCTGCACGTCCATGCCCGACTTGGCCTGGGTCAGGCCGGGCGTGAAGCCGCCGCCCTGGATCATGAAGTCGGGGATGACGCGGTGGAAGGTCGTGCCGTCGTAGAACTTGTCGTCCACATAGTTGAGGAAGTTCTTGACGGTGATCGGCGCCTTGTCGGCGAACAATTCGATCTTGATCGTGCCCTTCGAGGTTTCCATGACGACGACGGGGTTGGCGGCCTCGGCCTTCACGGCGAAGGCGAGCAGGCCGAGACACAGGCTGGCGAACAGAAGTCGTTTCATGTGCGTTCTCCTTGGAAGTACAGGTCTCTCCCCTTCCGGGGGTCTTCCTAGCAAACCGAATCGCGGCCGGCAATGCAAGGGAAAGGACGGAGGAAGGGCGGGGGCGGGAAGCACTTCGCGGAACTTCACCGTGCCCGTCTCGTCCTATCTGCTAGAATTCGGTCGCCCGAAGCGGCGACCGCCGCATCCCCTCCTGAACGTTCGTTCAAGCCGTCGAGGAAATCTCATGAAAACGCTGTTGAAGGTCGTGGGGGCGGTGTTGTGCCTGGCGGCGACGGCAGGCGCCGCCGACGTGGACAGTCTGATCGTGCAGCTCAAGGACAAGGACCCGGACACGCGCCGGGCGGCCGCGAAGAGTTTGGCCGAGGCCGGCCCCGACGCCAAGCCGGCCGTGGCGGCGCTGACCAAGGCGCTCAAGGACGACGACACTTTCGTGCGTCGTTTCTCGGCCCAGGCGCTGGGCAGCATCGGCGCCGACGCCAAGGACGCGTTGCCGGCCCTGGCCCTGATTCTCAAGACGGGCAAGGACAAGAAGGAAGTGCAGGAGGCGGCCGCCGACGCGCTGGGCAAGCTCGGTTCGGGATCGGTGGACGCGCTGGCAGCCGTGGTGAAGGACGGCAACCGCGACCCGGAGGTGCGTCAGGTCGCCATCGCGTCGATCGGCGGTCTCGGCGCCGACGGCAAGCCGGCCGTGCCCGCGCTGATCGACGCGCTCAAGGACGCGAATGTGCGAACCGACGCGGCGGTGGCGCTGGGCAACATCGGCCCGGCGGCGGGCGACAAGGCGGTGACGGCGCTTCAAGACGCCATCGACGGAAAGAAGGTGAAGAAGGATAAGCCGTTCAAGCAGGCGGTCAACGACGCGATCAAGAAGATCAACGCGAAATGACCCGCATGCGATGCCCCGTTTAGCGGCGACAAAAAACCACCGGGCCGACGGACCCTCCCTCGCGGGAGGACCGTCGGCCCGGTGGGTTGCCGACTTCAGCGTTCCGTTCAGGACCGCGGCGCCGGTCGGCCGGTAGATGCGTTTGCCCTGTTGGTCGTACGTCGGGACAAAGCCGTTGCCATCGACCTGGCCGGGAGTCTCATCGACGCCCTCGGAAGGCCGCGTGGACATGGCGGTATACAACTCGCGGGTACTCAAGCCGGCCTTGCGGCCGCGATCGATCAGGGTGAGATAATGGCTATGGCTCATCGTTGACGCCTTTTCTCAGGGGTGGTCCGTGCAGTGCTCCTGCCGGGGAAACTCTAGCTTGTTCCCCGCGTCGGCGCGTTGAATCTTGTGAGCATATTCGGCGCCGTTGCGCGGCTCGCAGGACCGCCGAGGGCCGGGTGGGTCGGAACCACCGACGCCATAACGTCCTACGATCTAATGGATCGGGACTTATCCATTATCGTTATCGACCAATCGGAGCGCCAACTTGAACACCGAACCGCGAAATGAAACAGGAACGTGAACAAAAAGAAACACCTTGAGGGAATTGAGGTTACGGCTTCTCCCGCGTCGCATCGTGTTGCGAAATGGAAACATTCTCTTCCCAGACGGCAACGTCCTGGTCCGGCCAACCCTTGCTCCGGGCGACTTCCTCCCAGAAGCGGCGGTAGACGACCCGGACATAGACCCGCTTCAGTTCCGAGGGGAAGTCATAGGTCGTTTCGTCGATTCGGCCGGGTTCCAGGCGGGTGTCGGTCGCGTCCGGGTCGGCCTGCCAAAAGGGCGCCGGGCTGTGACCGTCGAAGTCGCGCAGGAGCTTGGCGTACAGTTTGCCGGCGCGGCCCGCTCGTTCCTTCCCGACCGCCGGAGGCAGGCGCGGCCCGTCCCGCACGGCGACCGGCCGGCCGGCCGCGTCCTCGCCCTCGACCGTAAGAATCAGGTGCCGGTCGATGAAACCCGTCGGCACGCGATGGCCGCTCCCCTCCACGCTTAGGCGCACCGTCGCCCGCACACCGTCGTCCTTCCGCTGACAGTCCACCGATGCACGAAGGCAGCCACGCAGCATCTCCTCTTGACTGCCGTCGAAGAAGAGATGATTCGCCAACGTCTTCGGATCGCGCTCCACGCCGCCGTTTCCGGGCGCCAGGTTCGCCATCCGGCCGGTCGGCGTCATGTGGCAGTCCTGGCACTGTTTGCCCTGTCGAAACGCCGGACTGTCGCGCCATTCCGAATAGGTGCTGTAAACGTGGACGCCGAAAACGACGCCTTCATGGCACGAGGCGCAGTAGCGGCTGTCGTGGTAGAGCGGCGAATAAGCGTCGTTGCCGCGCGTCGCGTCGTCGAGCGGGCCGAGAAACACCTGGTCCTTCCCAGGACGCAACAGCCGCAGGTTGAATCGGCCGTGGGTCAGGCCGAGCTTGCCGTCGCCGACGCCGTCGATCTTGTGACAGTAGTCGCAATGGACGCCCTGGGCGGCCGTCCCCTTCAGGTCGGCGAGGTCGTACAACGCTGGGTCGTCGTCGGCGACGGCCGGGGCGTGGCAGGACGTGCAGACGGCCAGGCCATTCGGACGCTGGTCGCGGAGGCTCCAGCCGACGCCCGGCTTGCCCGACCAGTCCGTGCCGTCGTAGAGGTTGCGGAAATGTTTGCCTGCGGCGGATCGGCTGTGGGCGCTGAGCGACCATTCCTTGTAGATTTCGGCGTGACAATGGGCGCAGCCCTGGCCGTCGGAGCCTAGGCCGGAATCGAGCCAGCGGTAGGAGGAATCGTCGGCGCCCGGCAGACGCTTCAACGAGATGGCGAGCGGGGTCGCGTCCACGGCGGCGAAGCCGATGAAATAGCCCTCCTTCCAGGCCGTCACGTGGACCGCGGTGGGGTCCGTGGGCAGATGGAAGCGACCGTCGGCGTCGGTCGTCGCGGCGTGCGGGGTCGCCTGAAGCCGAACGGTCGCGCCAGAGACGGGGCCATCGGCGTCCACCACGCGGCCGGACAGCTCGGCGACGACGAGCGGGTGGGCCTCGGCGACCGGGGCGCGACGGGACGATGACAGCCGGCGAGGACGAACGCCGCAACGGAGGCGAACACGAGCATTCGTCGCATGTCAGCGCCTCCCTGAAACGCCTCGCCTCACGCCGGTAGCTTCTGTAGCTCCCCGAGCGGGACGTAAAACTTCTCGTACCGTTTGCCGTCCGAATACATCGCCCCCGCCGTACTCTCCACCAGAATGGTGGCCCTGCGCGTAATACGGCGGACGACGCCGACGCGCCGCACGCCGTCAAACCGGAACGCGACGCGGTCGCCCACGCGCAGGCCGAAGCGGTGCGAGGCGCGTTCGTCCTGGGTGATGAGGTCGTGTTTGGTCGCGGTATGGCCGAAATAGTTCCAGGCCAGCTCCTTGAAGCGCGGCGCCGAGCAGCTCGACCGCTCCCAGATCAGCATTTCCAGAAGGTGCATTAGCTCGTGCTCGAAGATGCGCTGCAACGCCTCGACGCGGTCGCGGCAGAGCAGGCCGTTGACGCGAACCGGCCGATGCACGTCGGCGAACGTTTGGTACAAAAGCGGAGTGGAAATGGCGATCTCGTAGCGCACCGGCTGCGGCGGCGCTCGGGCGCTGACGCAACCCGGCTCGCCGGACGGCGCGGCTGAAAGCGCGTCGTCGTGCCGGCCGTGCGCGTCAGGCGGCGCGAGGTGCGGAACAGGAGCGGCGCCGCCTCGGCGTCGAGGAGCCGGTGCAGGCCGCCGTCGAAGACGGGACCGTCGTACAGGTCGAACAGCTGGGCGAGGTCCGGGGCCGCCAGCTCGCCGAAATCGCCGGCCCGGACGCGCGGCGACTGACGAAGAAACGCCTGGTAAATGGCGAGCGCTTGCTCGGCGATCACCGCGGCCGGAACCTGCCGGACGGCGAGAAGACGTTTCAGGCCCGCGGCGTCCTGCGGCGCTGGTAATGGGGACATGGCAGACCGTCCAAGGAATCATGAGGGCGGTTGCGGGGCGCGCGGCCGTTCGGCGTGCCGGTAGCGGAAGATACGAACCTCTTCGATGGTAATCAACCCCTCGGCGACGGCCCCGTCCAGAAACGGGAGCAGGCTCTGGATTTTCTCGGCCGAATCCACGATCTCCACGACGATCGGCAGGTCGGTGGAAAGTTCGATCAGTTTGGTCGTGTGGACCCGGCTGTTGGCCCCAAAACCCATCGGCCCGCGCAGCACGGTCGCCCCGGCCAGCCCCAGCTCGCGGGCTTTCATCACGACGGCGCGGTAGAGCGGCTTGCCCTCCCACAGGTCGGAGTCGCCGATGAACACGCGCAGCAGCTGGCCGCTCTCGCTGTTCTGCATGATGGGGAACTCCTCCGGCGACGGCAGCGTGGACAGCGGCGCGATGGGGTCTGGCACGTCCAGACGCATCCGCGCTTTGTCGGCCGCGGCCCGGCTGTGCCGGTAAACGAGGACGTGCGCCCGTTCCAGCGTCGCCAGCCCTTCCGGGACGACCTCTTCCACCACCGACAGAAACCGGCCGATCGGCCGCGATCCGTCCACGATTTCCACCACGACGGGGACGTGATCGACCAGCGACCAGGCGCCGCGTTTCCAGGAGCTTGCCGGTCACGTCGAGGCCGTAGATCCCGCGCAGCACGGTCGCCCCGGCCATGCCGGCCGACCGTCGCCCGCCGCACCAGCTCCTCGGCCGCCGGCGGTGAAAACCACCCGTGCCGGTCGGTGTTGCGCAGGTGGACGCGCAGTAACGTCTGCTCGCCTTCCAACTCCATCGGCGCCCCTCATTTTCCCCGCGCGCAGGAACACGCCTAGCCGCACGGCGGCCAGCCCGAAGAAGACGCTGGCGAAGAGATACGTCATGCCCAGGAAACCGTCGCCCTCGCGCAGCATCGATTCCGACTCGTACTCGAACGTCGAGAAGGTCGTGTAGGCCCCGGTGAAGCCGACGGCCAGCAGCAGGCGCAGGTCGTCGGGTCGCAGCCAGCCGTCGTCCGGCAGGAGCTTGTCGGTCAGCAGCGTCGCAAACCAGCCGAGGAACAGCGATCCGGTGACGTTGATGAGAAACGTGGCCCAGGGGTACCCCGCGACCCGCGCCGGCCTTCCACCATTCCAGCAGGCGCGGCACGCCCAACGACACGCCCCACCGCGTCAGCCCGCCGAGGGCCGAACCCACCGCCACCAGCACGATCTGAACGAACACGCGCACGGCTCCGCCCTCCCCGGAAATGGAACGACCCCGCCGGACTCGGTTCCCGGCGGGGGCTTGATTTCCGGCGACGGCCCCTACCGGCGGCGACGGTGTGGTAGGAGTCATCAGCCCCATCGGAGCGGGGCGGTTGTCGGCGAACTCCATCGCCCTTTTTCGGCATTATGACGGACGACGGCGCGTGCGGCAATAGAATGCCGCCATCGCCGTCCTCTACCCGGTGAAACCCACCATGTCTCGCACCGACCGTCGTGAGTTCCTGAAACACGCCGCGTCCCTGGCCGCCGTCGCGGCCGGCGTCGCCGTCGCCGCCGCGGCCCCGAAGGAGACCGCTATGCTCCCCATCGTCGATACCCATCAGCACCTCTGGGACTTGACGAAGTTCCGCCTGCCCTGGTTGAAGAAGGACAACGTGTTCAACACGAGCCACGTCATGAGCGACTATCTGCATGCCACGGCCGGGCTGAACGTGGTCAAGACGGTCTACATGGAAGTGGACGTCGCCCCGGAACAGCAAACCGAGGAGGCGGAGTACGTCATCGGCCTGTGCCAGCGGGCCGACAACCCGATGGCCGCCGCCGTCATCTCCGGCCGGCCGGCGTCCGACGCCTTCCCGAAGCATATCGGCCGGTTCAAGGAGAGCGCTTATATCAAGGGCGTCCGCCAGGTGCTGCACGGCGACGCCACGCCGCCGGGCTACTGCCTCGACGAGAAATTCATCCAGGGCGTCCAGCTGCTCGGCGACCTGGGCAAGAGCTTCGACCTGTGCATGCGCCCAAGGAATTGCCCGACGCGGCCAAGCTGATCGACGCCTGCCGCGGCACGCGCTTCATCCTCGACCACTGCGGCAACGCCGACGTGCAGGCGAAGGACCGCTCCGCCTGGCAAAAGGACATGGCGGAGGTGGCGAAGCGCAAAAACGTGGTGTGCAAGGTGTCTGGGATCGTGGCGACGGCCGAGCTGGGCAAGTGGACGGCCGACGACCTGGCGCCGATCGTCAACCACACGCTGGAGGCGTTCGGCCCCGACCGCGTGATGTTCGGCGGCGACTGGCCGGTCTGCACCAAGACGGCGACTTACAAGCAATGGGTCACGGCGCTCCAGACGATCGTGGCGGATCGTCCCGAGGCGGAGCGGCGGAAGCTGTTTTCCGACAACGCGGTGCGGTTTTATGGATTGCCGGAGGATTGACGTCGTTTCGCCGCGACCCGAAAATCCGCGTGCATCGCCGTTCGCCCCATGCTACCATCCGATTCCTGCCGGGCCTTGTCGTGACCCGCCGGCCCGGCGCGATACCCCCACAAGGAGATGCTTCTATGAAACGCGTGTACTGGGCCGTCGCACTGACGGCCGTGGTCGGCCTGTCGCTTCCGGCGCGGGCGAACGTGAAGCCGAACGCACTGTTTTCCGACGGCGTGGTCTTACAGCAGGGCGTCACGTGCCCGGTCTTTGGGACCGCCGACCCCGGCGAGGAGGTCAGCGTTTCGATTGGCGTCGGCGACGGCATCACCATCGCGGCCTCGCCGGTCAAAGCGGACAAGAACGGCCATTGGGCGGCGACGCTCGGCGAAGTCAAACCGGCGGCAGGCGGCACCTACACCCTCACGATCAAGGGCAGTAACACGGTGACGATCAAGGACGTGCTGGTCGGCGAGGTATGGGTGGCCAGCGGCCAGTCGAACATGGAAATGAGCCTGAACAGCTGCGCCGGCGGCAAGGAGGAGGCCGCCAAGTCGAAGAACCCGATGATCCACCTGTTCACCGTACCGCACAAGATCGCCGCGGAGCCGACGACGGAGCTTCAGGGCAAGTGGGTGGAGTGCGGCCCCGACACCGTGGGCAACTTCTCCGGCGTGGCCTACTACTTCGCCCGCGATCTGCAGAAGGCCCTCAACGTGCCCGTCGGCGTCATCGAGTCCAACTGGGGCGGCACCGTCGCCGAGGCCTGGACGCCGAAGGCCAATTTGGAAGCCAACCCCGATCTGAAACATCTCATTCCCGCGGAGATCAAGATCGACGAGAAGAAACCCAATCCCAACCAGGGGACGGTCCTCTTCAACGGCATGATCAACCCGCTCCTGCCGTTCGCCGTCAAGGGCGTCATCTGGTATCAGGGCGAGTCCAACGCCGGCCGCGCCTACGAGTACCGCACGCTCTTCCCGACCATGATCGAGAGCTGGCGCGAGCAGTGGAAGAACCCCGACATGCCGTTCCTGTTCGTGCAACTCGCGCCCTACGGCCACAACCCCAAGGAGCCGGGCGACAGTGCCTGGGCCGAGCTGCGCGAGGCGCAATTATTGACGAGTGAGAAGGTCAAAAATACGGCGGAGGCCGTCATCACCGACGTGGGCGAGGAGAACGACATCCACCCCAAGCACAAGGAGCCGGTCGGCGCCCGCCTCGCCCTGGCCGCGCTGGCCGTGGCCTACGGCGAGAAGGTCGTCGATAACGGCCCGATCTATGACGCGGTGAAGTTCGACGGCGACAAGGCGATCCTGAGCTTCAAGAGCGTCGGCAAGGGTCTGGAGGCGAAGGACGGCCCGCTGACGGGCTTCACCGTGGCCGGCGCGGACAAGAAGTTCCATGAGGCCAAGGCCGAGATCAAGGGCGACACGGTCGTCGTCAGCAGCGATCAGGTCGAGAAGCCGGTCGCGGTGCGCTACGGCTGGACCAACACGCCGACGGACAACCTGTTCAACAAGGAAGGGCTGCCCGCGTCGCCGTTCCGAACCGATGACTTCCCGGAGTCCACGGCGCCCAAGGGCAAATGAGTCGCGTTCGTCGGAGCCGCGACCGTGAGGGAGCGGTCTTCTCCCCCGCTCCCTCACGGTCGCGGCTCCGACGAGTTCACGGTCGCGGCTCCGACGAGCTTTTCCCCGCGCGAATCCTAATCGATTCGTCCTTCGGTCATCGAAACAGGCTGAATACCACCTGCTTTATGAGCAGGACCAGGCCCCAGGCGAACACCGCGATCAACACCGCAACCAGGGCCAATGCAACGGTGTGACGACGGCGGCCGTGGAGAATGGACGGTTCCTGCGCCGGCGCCGTCTCCTCCTCTTCCTCGCGCGCCCACGGCACGGCCTCGATCGGTGTATCGGACGTCACCGTCGAATGATCCAGGGGCGCCTCGTTCTGAATATCCTCCGAGTCAGAGTTGAATTGGGGAGCCGCCATCGCCGACCGCACCTGCCAGGTTTCCGGCCGAGGCGTCTCGCACGCCGGGCAGGCGAGCGCGTCGATGTCCACGGCGTCGCCGCACAGGGGGCAGAGCCAAAGGCGGGAGTCGTCCGGCGGCGGCCCCTCGACGACATCGGCCAGAAGCGCGAGCGCCCGCTCCGCGTCGGATTCCGCGACGTGCAGCGTGATCTTGCCGCCAAGCCCCTGGACGCCCGAGAAGACGCTCACCGCGCCTTCGCCTTCCAGGACGGCCCGGATGCCCTCGGCCTCCAGCAGGCCGCGCGCGACTTGGGCCTCCACTGGGATGCTGTACGCCGCGATCTCCACGAGTTTATCGGCCATTGTGATACCCATTGGTATCATACAAGTTTGCTCTCGTCCCGAGACCGTAGCGCCTGGCGCGGCCGGTTTACAGCGGTTCGTTGCAGTGGTATCGTGGATGGGCATCGCCTCCATCGCGTTCGCCCCTAAAGGAGCGTTGCATGGCTAGGGCCGTCGTCGATCCCGCCGAGCTGCGGCGCTTCGCCCACGGGCTGAAGCATTTCAACAACGAGCTGCAGCACCAGCTCGCCGTCCTGCACGGCCAGTTCTCCGCCCTCGGCGACACCTGGCGCGACCAGGAGCACGAAAAATTCGCCCGCGAGTTCCTGCAAACCATGCAAGTGGTTTCGCAGTTCGTCGGTTCGGCCAATGAACATATCCCGTTCCTGCTCCGCAAGGCGGAGCGGATCGAGGAATACCTCCAGCAGCGCTAGGGACTTTCCATGAGGCAGTCCGCCCGCGTCCTTTCGACCGACGCCCTGCGCGACTTCCGGACGGTCCTCGCCAAGTACAGCGCGAAGGCCCGCGACGCCCTGCGCGCCGCCTTGATGGACGTCCGGCGCACGCTCGACTGGCTGGAGACGCAGCTGAAGACGTGGACGCGCGAAGCAGACAAGCGGCACGAGGAGGTCAACCGCTGCCGGGCCGAGTTGGCCGTCGTCCGTTCCGCCCCGGAGGGCTGGCGGTCGGCCGCGACGGAGCGAGAGATCGACCTGCGCAGAGCGCAAGCGCGGCTGCGCGAGGCCGAGGAAAAGGTCGCGGCCGTGAAGCGCTGGCGGCGGATGCTGCCGCAGGCGCTGACCGAGTTCGAGCTGCCGATGCGCCGGCTGGGCGGCTTCCTTGACGGCGACGTCCGGCACGCCCTCGCCGTCCTCGACGCCAAGATCCAGGCGCTGGACGACTACGCGGCGCTGGAGGCGCCCGCCGCCCCTCCGGGCGCCGACGCGGCCCGGCCCGCCCTTCCCCCCGAGACGACGCCATGAGCCTGACCGCCGCCTCCGTCGAGCTGACCGATGGGATAAAAACGCTCGGCGAAATCTGGGAAGCGACCCGAACCGTCTGGACGGACGGCGTGGCTCAGGATTTCGAGCAGCGCTTCTGGCAGCCGCTGGATGGGCAAACCAAGGACGCCATCAACGCCATCGACCGCTTGACGGTGCTGATCGCTCAGGTGCGGCGCGACTGTAATTGAGAGGGTGCGCCTCTCGATTTTGGACCTGGCCCGGCCCGCCGTGAACGGCGGGCCTACAGGCTGAAGCCCGGTCAACCGGGCTGCCCGGGATTTCAGCCCCGTTTACGGGGCTTCGGTGTGTAGGCCCGTGCTTCAGCACGGGACGGCTTGCCGACGACGCCTCCACAATCGAGAGGGGCGCCCTCTTGAGAGTCGATGCGATGCCAGGAGACGGCCGATGCTCTACAAACTTCCGTTGGTGTTCTCGCCGCAGCCCGAAGGGGGCTACACCGTGACTTCGCCGGTGTTGCCGGGTCTGGTCACCGAGGGAGAAACTATCGAGGAGGGGTTGGCAAACGCTCGCGACGCCCTGGCGGCCCTGATCGAAGCCTACCAGCACCTTGGACGGCCATTGCCAGCGAACATCCAGTTGCCCGAGGGGAGCGGCCCCGTGTGGATGGAGACCGTGGTGTCCACCCCATGACCTACCGCGACGCGACACGGAAGTTGAAGGCGCTCGGCTGTGTTGACGATTGATTTCCACCTTGGCAACCGCCCCACCTTGCGACACAATCACTCCATGCACATTCAGGACATATTCGGCCAGCACGCCACCACGTTCAGCTTCGAGTTCTTCCCGCCGAAGACCGACGCGGCGTCCGAGGAGCTGTTCGCCAACATAGCCCGTTTGCAGGCCTTGCAGCCGTCGTTCGTCTCCGTCACCTACGGGGCCGGCGGCTCGACGCGCGAACGGACCCATGACCTCGTCTGCCGCATCCACCGCGAGACGAAGCTGACGGCCGTGTCGCACCTGACTTGCGTCTGCCACACGCGGGACGAGCTGGCCGCCATTCTCGACCGATATACGTCTTCGGGGATCGTCAATATCCTCGCCCTGAGCGGCGACCTGCCGCGCGAGGCGCCGAACTACGACCGCTCCCGCGACGCCTTCCGCTTCGCCGAGGGACTGGTGCGCTTCATCCGGGAATGGCCCGCCGCCCCGGACCAGCGCGGCTTCGGCGTCGGCGTGGCCGGCTTCCCCGAAGGCCACCCCGGCACGCCGAACCGTCTGCAAGAAATGGAGTATCTCAAGCAAAAGGTGGACGCCGGCGCCGACTACGTCTGCACCCAGCTGTTCTTCGACAACCGCGATTTCTACGATTTCCGCGAACGCTGCGATCTGGCCGGGATCAAGGTCCCGATCCTCGCCGGGATCATGCCGATCACGTCGCGCAAGAACCTGACCACCATCGCCGGATACGCGCTGGGGGCGCGGTTCCCGGCGGCGCTGCTGCGGGCGGTCGGCCGCTGCGCCGACGACGAGGCGTTAGCGCCGCGTCGGCGTCCACTGGGCCACCGAGCAGTGCCGCGATTTACTCGATCATCAGGTCCGCGGCATCCACTTCTACACGCTCAACCGCTCCGATGCGACGCGGCGCATCTACGAGAACCTCGGCGTCACGGACTCCGCGGCGCTGCGGGCGGGCTAAGGGCGACTTCCATGTGCGGCGGTGCGACGTACTCTTTCGCCGGGGCGGTCGGCAATGCCGGCTGGACCGGCGCCGGTTTCATCGGCCGGACCACCAACCCCATCACCAGCCCGGCCGCCAGCCAGCCGGCCGCCTGCTGTCCCGCCTCGTACAGCACCGCCGGCCAGGGGTGATGGAACCAGACCGGCCCCTGGAGGTCGATCGCCACGGTCGCGAAGACGCCGACCAGGGCGACGAACAGCACGCGCAGCGGATAGCGCGGCAGGCCGGGCAGCGCCATGACCAGCAGCACGCCGGCCAGCAGCGACGCCGCCAGGAACTGGCAAAACCCAGCGACGTACCGCTGCGCATCGAGCGCGTCCACCCCCTCCCTGCGATAAATGACCTCGACAATGGGGCCGCGGACGCGGCGCGAATGGTACGCCGCCTGCCGCTGTTGGTCCGCTCCGCTCACCGCTTCGGGGACGGGGAAGGGAATCAGGTATGTACCGGATTCGAGATTGGCGTTGCGCAGCGCCTGGGCCGTCTCGTCTTCGTTGGGCAGGGGGCGCGTGAACCGATACGGCAGTCCCGAGACTTGCCAGAAGACGACCTGCCAGGCGAACAGGACGACAGCGGACAGCGCCGCGCCTACCAGCAACCGGATCATTCGGATGACCTCCCCGCGGAACGGTCGCCCCCGCGCCGGCGCGTGTATGGTACGGGAAACGGCGGGAAGGGAGCCAGGACTTCGCCCCATCCTGCATCTCCCGAACCGGAATGGTCCGGGCGGACGCGACGAGAAAATCGAAAGAATGAGAGATTCATTAAAAACTCCTGCTTACCGGAATGGCCTCTTGACACGGCCCGTCGGCGCCCTTACCCTACATTTTAATTCTCCCCCCTCCTTCCCCAACGTTGGGAGTCCGCATCATGCGTCTCACTTTTCGCAACGCGCGTCCGCGTTCCGCCTTCACTTTGATTGAGCTGCTGGTCGTGATCGCCATTATAGCGATCCTCGTCGGTCTGTTGCTGCCGGCCGTCCAGAAAGTGCGCGAGGCGGCCGCGCGCATGTCCTGCGGCAACAACCTGCACCAGATCGGCCTGGCCTGCCACATGTACAACGACAGCAACGGGACACTGCCCGCCGGCTGGGTCACAAGCAGTCCCGCTGGCGCCATTGCCCCCAGCCCGGGCTGGAGCTGGAGCTTGCTGATCCTGCCCAACATCGAGCAGGGCAACCTCTATAACTCGATCGGCCCGAACGTGGTCACCCCGGGCGGCGTGCCCGGGTCCGGGGGCGTCACCTACCTGCAGACGCCGCTCAAGAGCTTCCGCTGCCCGTCGGACTCAGGGCCTCAGATTAATGCTCCCATGGGGAGCTACGGCATGAGCAACTACGTGATCAACCGCGAGGTGGTTGGCCCGGGGCGGTTGGACGGCAGCAACATCCCCAACGCGCTGAGCATCCAGACCATCCCCGACGGCTCCAGCAACACCATCCTGGTCGGCGAGCGCGACGACGTCAGGAACTGCGCGGCGGTTTGGGGCGTCCGGTCTGCCACCACCTCGGCCAGCTTCGAGGGCCGGCCCGGCTCCGGCCTCAACCCGCTCAACCCCGCCAACCCGCCCTCGACCGGCACGGGCAACGCCCAGCGTCTGGCGTTCGGCAGCCAGCACATAAACGGGGCCAACTTCCTGTTCGCCGATGGCTCGGCCCACTTCATTACCAACAGCATCTCGGCCGACCCCAACGATGTCTGGACCAACTTCCCGGCCAACCAGACGAACTTCACGTTGCAGGGCCTGTTCAACCCGCAGGACGGCTTCCCGGTCGATCAGAGCGGCTTCTGACCTGCGGCCCGGGCGTTGGCGCAGGCGGGGAAACCCGCCTGCGTTCGTTTGTTCGGACAACCTTCTCCCCACGAGAATACTCATGATTCCTCAACGGCGTCGATGCGGGTTGCGTGTACTCCTTCTGACTTTCGCCCTGGTCGGCCTCACCGGCTGCTCCGGCCAATATCCCGTCACCGGCAAAGTCACCCTGGACGGCACCCCCGTGGACGGAGGCGTCATCAGCTTCACCCCCAAAGAGGGGGGCGAGGCGGGCGGCAAAGCGACGCCGAAAGGGGGGCCGATCGTCGCCGGCAAGTATACGCAAGCCCTTCCCCCCGGATCGTACCGCGTCGATATCAACTGGCCGAAGAAAACCGGCCGCAAGGTTGGAACCCCCGGCGACCCGGAGGTGTTGACGGACGAGACCAGCGAGGCGATCCCTTCCATCTACAACAGCGCTTCTACGTTGACGGCGGACGTCAAGGCGGGCTCAACCACCTTCGATTACAACCTCACGTCCCAAGGCCAATCCCCGCAGCAGCAACCCGGGGGGCGTGCGCCCGCCAAGGGGGATTAAGGGCGAGCGGACAAAATCCTACCAGCCCGAAGCGCGAGCGAGGGATTTCTTTCCCTCGCTCGCGCTTCGGGCTGGTACGGAAAAGGGTCGTCCGCCCGTCCGGGGAGTCCGTCATGCGCCGTACCAGCATCCTCCTCCCTTTCCGCCGTCTCCGCGTTCTGGGCGCCGGCGGCCTTCTTTCCCTGGCGGCGCTGGTTCCCTTCCTGTCGCCGGCGCCGGCGGCCGATGACAAGCCGGCGCGGGAGCGTCATGGCATGGTCGTGGCGGTGTCGCCGCCCGCGGCGGAGGTCGGCCGCGACGTGCTGAAGCAGGGCGGCAACGCCGTGGACGCGGCCGTGGCGACGGCGTTCGCCCTGGCGGTGACATGGCCGGCGGCCGGCAACCTCGGCGGCGGCGGCTTCATGCTCGTCTATCCCGGCGGCAAGGCCGAGCCGGTCGTCATCGACTACCGCGAGACGGCCCCTCTGGCGGCGACGAAGACGATGTTCACGAAGAAGGACAACGGCTTCAGTCCGAAATCCGTCGGCGTGCCGGGCACGGTCGCCGGCCTGGCCCTGGCCCACGCTCGCTTCGGCAAGCTGCCGTGGAAGGACGTCGTGGCGCCCGCGGTGGAGCTTGCCGAGGACGGCTTCGTCATCGACGAGGCGCTGGCGTCGTCGCTGAACGCCGTCGTCGGCTCGTCGAAGGACTTTCCCGAATTGCGGCGCGTGCTGGGCAAGGACGGCGGCGCCGGCCGCTGGAAGGCCGGCGACCGCCTGGTGCAGCCGGATCTGGCGAAGACGCTGCGTCGCATCGCCGACAACGGCGCCGACGGCTTCTACCAAGGGCGAGACGGCCGACCTGCTGGCCGCGGAGATGAAGGCCGACGGCGGAATCATCACGAAGGAAGACCTCGCCGGTTACCAGGCGAAGGAGCGGGCGCCGATCCACGGCACGTATCGCGGCTATGACGTGTACGCCCCGCCGCCGCCGAGTTCCGGCGGGATCTGTCTGGTGGAAATGCTGAACATTCTGGAGAACTACGACCTGCGAAAACACGATCGCTGGTCGGCGGAGACGCTGCACCTGATGATCGAGACGATGCGCCGCGCCTACTGCGACCGCGCCCACTATCTCGGCGACGCCGATTTCGTAAAGATCCCGGACTTCCTGACGAGCAAGGAGTACGCCAAGAAGCTGGCCGCCGGCATCGACCCGGATCGAGGCGACGCCGAGCGCCGACCTGGCGAAGGACATGCCCCTGGCGCCGGAGGGCGAGGACACCACGCATTTCTCGGTGATCGACGCCGACGGCATGGCGGTGAGCAACACGTACACGCTTGGAGAACCTATACGGCTGCCGGATCATGGTGAAGGGCGCCGGCTTTCTGCTCAACAACGAGATGACGGACTTCAACTGGTTCCCCGGTCGAGACGACGACGAGGGGCCAAATCGGCACGGCGCCGAACCTGATCGCGCCGGGCAAACGGATGCTCAGCTCGCAGTGCCCGACAGTCGTGACGCGCGACGGCAAGGTGGTGCTGGTAACGGGCAGTCCCGGCAGTCGGACGATCATCAACACGGTGCTTTGCGTGGTCGTCAACGTGATCGACTTCGACATGGATGCGCGGTCGGCGGTGGATGCGCCGCGGCTGCATCACCAGTGGTTCCCCGACGAGGCGAGATTTGAGGGCGTAGAGAAGTACCCGGACGCGGTGAAGCACCTGAAGGAGATGGGGCATGTCGTCGTACCGGGAAGACAGGGCGATGCGCATACGATTTGGGTGGACCCGAAGACGGGCGCGTACGTCGGGGCGGAAGACCGGCGCATTGACGGCAAGGCGGCGGGATATTGACGAAGATTTTTCCCCGCCAGGGTGACAAATCCGCTCCCATCTCCTAAGATGACTCCGCTCTCCCATGCGGATGGATGGCAGCGGACTCGCGCCAGCCCCGCCCCGACAACCCTCGCCCCCAAACCCGCCAGCAGCCCGAACGTTCCTCGGATTCGGCGATCCAGGCCGCCCAATCCGTTTATTCAAACCATGCACCCTGGAATCGCCGTCCTTGGCAAATTACCTGAATATCGCAATCGATTCAGATTGCCAAGAGACCACCGGGATGCGCATGATAGATGGGGCAAGGAGCGGTAATCGCCCCGCGTCCTGTCGTTGGCGCGATTCATTCGGGGTTGTCGATGACCCTCCCCGTGGCTATACTGCCGCTTTTTAGCCGAATGGCCGGCTGAAAGTGGTTGTGGGGAAATGAGTTGACGCCGGGCCGACCCTCATGCGTTTCCATTTGGTGGACCGAATTCTGGAAGTGCAGCCGGGCCGGAGCCTCCGGGCGGTCAAGAACCTGACGCTCGGCGAGGAGTACCTCGCGGACCATTTTCCGACCTTTCCGGTAATGCCGGGGGTCCTGATGCTTCAGGCGCTGGTCGAGGCCGGCGCGTGGCTGCTGCGGGCCACGGACGATTTTCGCTACAGCGTCATCGTGCTGCGCGAGGCGAAGGGCGTGAAATACGGCTCTTTCATGGAGCCGGGCCGCCAAATGTCGATAACAGTAGAGTTGACCGATCACGACGGTGGTGCGGCCACGATGAAGGGCAAGGGCGAGTCCGACGGTCAGACGACCGTGTCGGCCAAGCTGACCCTGGCCCGTTACAACCTGCGGGACCGCGACCCGGCCTTGCAGGCGGTTGATGAGGAATTGGTGCGGAAGTTGCGTACGCAGTTTGCATTGCTGCGCGGTTGATTTGAGGCGAACGACGAAGGAATCAAGGGACTCCTCCATGCGGCTGAAGGACCAGATCGCCCTTGTCACCGGCGGCAGTCGCGGCATCGGCCGGGCCATCGTGAAGACGTTCGCGGCCGAAGGCGCCAAGACAGCTGTCGTCTACCGGGACGGCAAGGAGGCGGCCGACCAGCTGGTGCAGGAGGTTACGCAGGCCGGCGGTACGGCCAAGGCGTACCAGTGCGACGTGGCCGACGCCGTCGCGGTCAAGGCGTGCGTGGAGCAGGTGCAGAAGGAGTTGGGGCCGGTCAACATCCTGGTCAACAACGCCGGCGTCATCGCCGACGGTTTGTTCGTCCGCATGGAGACGGAGGACTGGGACAAGGTGATGAAAACGAACCTCGGCGGGGTGTTCCACTTCTGCCGAGAGCTGGCCTTTCCGATGATGCAAAAGCGGGCGGGCCGGATCATCAATATTTCGAGCGTCGCGGCGACGCACGTGAACCCGGGGCAGGCGAACTACGCCGCCAGCAAGGGGGCCGTCAACAGCTTCACGCGGGCGCTGGCCGTCGAGTTGGCCAGTCGTGGCGTGACGGTCAACGCCATCGCCCCTGGCTTCATCGAGACCGACATGAGCGCCGCCGTCCGCAACAAGGCCGGCGACCTGATCAAGAAGTTCATCCCGATGAAGCGCATCGGGACTCCCGAAGACGTCGCCCGGACGGCGGTGTTCCTGGCCAGCGCCGACAGCGGCTACATCACGGGTCAGGTGCTGACGGTCGATGGCGGCCTCAGCCTTGGCGCCGTGGGGGCCGGATGACCCGTGAGTCGCGGTGCGGGGGATAGGCCCCGCCCCATAACCCCGTGAGCGCCCTCATCCTTTTTTTGAAAGAGGACTGCTGCGATGCCTACTCAGGAAGAAATCTACACGAAGGTGTCCGACACCTTGGTCGAAGCCCTCAACGTGGAGCCGGAGGACATCAAGCCCACCTCCACGCTCCAGGGCGACCTGGGCGCCGAGTCCATCGACTTCCTGGACATCGTCTTCCGCCTTGAGCGCGAGTTCGGGATCAAGATCCCGCGCGGCGAACTGTTTCCCGAATCGATCTTCCAGGGCGACCCGGACTTCGTGCAGAATGGCCGCGTCACCGACAAGGGCCTCAACGAGCTGCGCGAGCGCATGCCGTTCGCGGACCTTAGCGGCTTCGAGAAGAATCCCGAGGTCAGCCACCTGAGCGACCTTTTCACGGTCGATCTCATCACGCGCTACATCCAGGGCAAGCTGCAGAACCGGAATTGATGTGGGGAAGCTCGGCGAGCGGGGGGCGTCAGCCCCCTGATTACCACATCTCGTCGGCGACAATAGGAAGTCATCAGGGGGCTGACGCCCCCCGCTCGCCGGATGGCGCCGCGGCGCGAGAGAACCATGCGCTGGATCTGGATCGACCGCTTCGTGGAGTTTCAGAGCGGCAAGTCGGCGCGGGCGGTGAAGAACCTGAGTCGGGCGGAGGACTACTTCGCCGACCACTTCCCCGGCTGGCCGATCATGCCGGCCGCCCTTATTCTGGAAGGTCTGGCCCAGACCGGCGGCATCCTGGTCGGCGAAGCGAACCAGTTCCGCGAAAAGGTGGTGCTGGCCAAGATTCCCAAGGCCGTCTTCCATCGGGAGGCGACGGCCGGCGAGCAGCTGGTGTACGAGGTGGAGGTGCTCCTCCTTCGCCCGGAGGGGGCGTCGGTGAGCGGCCGCGTCCTGTCGAACGGGGCCTTGGTCGCGGAGGCGGAGATTTTCTTCGCCCACCTCGACCAGGCGCGATCCGGACAGCTGTTTGGCGACCGCAATTTCGTCTTCAGCGGCGAGATGCAATATCTGCTGGGTCGGTTGGTGAAGCCCGTCGCCAATCCGTCCGGTTGATGGGGAAGTTGATGGGGAAAGAACGGCCGCCGAGGGCGGCCCGCCGTCAACGGCGGGCCTAAAGGCAAAAGCCCCGTGAACGGGGCTGAATGTCTCTTTAGCCCCGTTCACGGGGCTTTTGCTTGTAGGCCCGCCGTTGACGGCGGGCCGGCTTGCCGCGGGTGTGTCATGGCTGCATCTTCCCGCCGAGCGGTGATCACCGGCGTCGGCGTCCTCAGCCCGATCGGCCTCGACGCGGCCTCCTTCTGGCGCTCCCTCCACGAAGGCACGAGCGGCGTCCGCCCCATCACGGCCTTCGACCCCTCCACGCTGCCCGTCCGCTTCGCCGGCGAGATCCCCGATTTCGACGCCAAGAATTATGTCGATAAGAAGGACCGCCGCGGCCTGAAAATGATGGCCCGCACCATCCAGTTGGCCGTCGGCGCCGCCCAGCTGGCGCTCAACGATGCGGCCGTCGATAAGACGAAGCTGGTCCCCGAGCGGTTCGGCGTCGAGTTCGGCGCCGGTTTGATCGCCGCGGAGCTGCCGGAGCTGGCCGACGCCTCCCGCGTCAGCGCCAACGGCCGGGTCAACCACATCGACCTGGAAAAATGGGGCGCCGAAGGGATTCCGATCATCCAGCCCCTATGGATGCTCAAGTACCTGCCCAACATGCTGGCTTGCCACGTCTCGATCCTGCACGACGCGCGCGGACCGAACAACAGCATCACCGAGGGCGACGCCTCCGGTCTCCTGGCGATCGGCGAGGTGTTCCGCATCCTGGGGCGCGACCAGGCCGACTTCTTCCTGGTCGGCGGCGCCGAGAGCAAGATCAACCCGCTGAGCCTGGTGCGCCAGTGTCTCTACGAGCCGCTGTCGCACCGCAACGACGCTCCGGAGAAGGCGTGTCGGCCGTTCGAGCGCCGCCGCGACGGCCTCGTGGTCGGCGAAGGCGCCGGCGTGTTCGTGCTGGAGGAACTGGAGCACGCGAAGCAGCGCGGCGCCCGGATTTACGCCGAGGTGGTCGGTTTCGGCGCGGCATTCAGCCCGGACCTCAAGGGCGACGGACTGGCGCGGGCCGTGCGGGCCGCCCTGAACGAGGCGGGGGTCGGCCCGGAGGAGGTCGATCACGTCAACGCACACGGCCTGTCAGCGCGCGAATCGGACGAGTGGGAGGCGCGGAATTTGCAGTCCGTGTTCGGGTCGAGCAACACGCCGGTGGTCGCGGTGAAAAGCTACATGGGCAACCTGGGCGCGGCCGGCGGTACGACGGAGATGGCGGCGAGCGTCCTGGGCCTGCATCATGGGGAGGTTCCACGGACGCTCAATTACGATGATCCCGACCCGGACTGTCCGGTGAACGTGACGACCTCTCCCCGGCCGACGACGCGGCCGTACATGGTCAAAGTCAGCTTCACCCAGATGGGTCAGTGTGCGGCCGTGGTCCTTCGCAAGTGGGAGTAAAAGACAATGTTCAGTGTTCAGTGTTCAGTGTTCAGCAACGTCCCGCTGAACACTGAACACTGAACACTGAACACTGAACACCATATATGCGACGCCGAGTCGTCATCACGGGCATGGGCGCGATCACCCCGCTGGGACACAGCGTGGACGCGATGTTCACGGCCCAGGTGGAGGGGCGCAGCGGCGTCGAGCCGATCAGCCGGTTCGACGCCCGCCGCTTCCCGACGCAGTTCGCCGCCCAGGTCAAGGATTTCGACCTCGGCCGCTTCGTCGCGGACCCCAGCCGTTGGAAGCACTCCGGCGTCAACAGCCAGTTCGCCGCCGCCGCGGGCCGGCAGGCCCTGGAACACGCCGGCCTGCTCGATCCTGACGACGGCTGGGTGGATCGCACTCGCTTCGGCGTTTACCTCGGCTCCGGCGAAGGCATCCAGGATTTCCATACGCTGATGTCGCTGATCGCCCGGTCCTACGTCGTCGAGGAGCGGCGCGTCGATTTCGCCTCCTTTGCCCGCGACGGGCTGCGCGAGTTTCATCCCGGCCCGGAGGCCGAGCAGGAATTGCACACCACGCCCGGCCACCTCGCCGCCTACTTCCAGCTGCTCGGTCCCAATTACAGCTGCCTGACCGCCTGCGCCGCCAGCAGCCAGGCGGTCGGCGAGGCGACCGCGATGATCCGCCACGGCGACGCCGACCTGATGCTGGCCGGCGGTGCCCACAGCATGATCCACCCCATTGGCGTCACCGGCTTCAACCTGCTGACGGCCCTTTCCACCCACAATACGGAGCCGCAAAAAGCGTCGCGGCCGTTCGACCTCGACCGCGACGGCTTCGTCCTCGGCGAGGGGGCCGGGATGCTGGTCCTGGAGGAGTTGGAACACGCCAAGAAGCGCGGGGCCGTCATCCACGCCGAGATGACCGGCTACGGCTCGACGGCCGACGCCTTCCGCGTCACCGACAGCCATCCGGACGGCCGCGGCGCCATCGCCTGTATCGCCCAGGCGCTCCGGGACGCCCGCCTCAACCCGGAGGATGTCGGCTATATCAACGCTCACGGCACCAGCACTCAGGTCAACGACCGCGTCGAGTCGCTGGCGATCAAGCAGGTGTTCGGCGACGCCGCTTACAAGACACCGGTCAGCAGCAGCAAGAGCATGATCGGTCATCTGATCGCCGCCGCCGGGGCCGTGGAGCTGATCACCTGCGTCGAGGCGCTGCGCCGCGGCGTGCTGCCGCCGACCATCAACTACGAGACGCCCGACCCCGACTGCGACCTCGATTACGTCCCCAACACGGCCCGCGAGAAGCGGGCCGCGCATGCCCTCAGCAACAGCTTCGGCTTCGGCGGGCAGAATATCTCGCTCGTCGTGAGCCGCTTCATAAAGTAATCGAGGGTTGGGGATTCAGCCCCGGAGGGGCGGCGGTGCATAGCCAGGGGTGAAACCCCTGGAGTGACGGCCGGCCCATCGGTCGTTTCCTCAGCCCCGGAGGGGCGGCGGTTCATAGCCAGGGGTGAAACCCCTGGAGGGGGACCGAAACCCCTGGAGGCCGAGGCGGGATGTGGACGCCCTACCGCCGCCCCTCCGGGGCTGGGTCGAAGGGTGAGACGCCTTCCCCAGGGGTTTCACTCCTGGCTATGAACTATGAACCGCCGCCCCTCCGGGGCTAACAGGTGACAGGAGATTGCTGACGTGTTTCTCTTCTGGCTAGGCTTTGGCATCCTGTTCGAGCGCGCCGGTAGGCGTCATGTTGGTGTTCGTCGTGCGCTACATCGAGCTGCGCGTGCGGTATCTGCACCTCATCATTCGCATCTTCCAGGAAAAGCCGCTGTTCATCGTGCCGCGCGGCCAGCCGGTCGCCGACGCGGAGGACGTGCGCTTCCCGGCGCAGGACGGCCGAACGCTGGCGGGTTGTTACCTCAAGGGGGCGGGGCCGCGGCGCGGGGTGGTCCTGTTCGGTCTGGAGTTTGGCTCCAACCGCTGGTCGTGTCTGCCCTACTGCGAACACCTGCTCGCGGCCGGTTACGACGTGTTCGCGTTCGAGACGCGCGGCCAGGGCGACAGCGATTGCCCGCCGGGGTACGAGCCGTTGCAGTGGGTGACGCACTTCGAGGTTTCCGACGCGCGGGCGGCGCTGGCCTATCTCAAGGGCCGGACGGACGCCGACCCGCGCGGCGTCGGCTTCTTCGGCATTAGCAAGGGGGCCGGGGCCGGCCTGTTCGCCGCCGCCCGCGACCCCTACGTCCGCTGCTGCGTCACCGACGGCGTCTTCGGCGTCTACACCACCCTGGTGCCGTACATGCGTCAGTGGTTCCGCATCTACAACAGCCACCTGCTGATTCAGGGACTTGTGCCCTCATGGTTCTACGGATTGCTCGGCCTGGCCGCCCTGCGCAAGATCGAACGGCTGCGCGGCTGCCGCTTCCCGCACCTGGAAAACGCCCTGCCGCGCCTGGCGCCGCGGCCGTTGTTCATGATCCACGGCGGCGCCGATACGTACATCAAGCCGGAGATGGCTCGCGCCCTGTCCGCCTGCGCCCGCGAACCGCGCGAGCTGTGGATGGTCGAGGGCGCCAAGCACAACCAAGCCCTGCAGACGGCCGGCGAGGAGTACCACCGCCGCGTCTTGGAATTCTTCGACAAGCATCTGGCGCAAGACAAAAATAATCTCACGCAAAGGCGCAAAGAACGCAAAGAAGAAAGGAACGGCGATTCACCGGTCGCCGAGAGGCAAAGGGCGGCGGTCCTCCGTTCCTGAGTCTTCTTCGCGTCTTTGCGTGAGGTTCTTTGAGGCCGCCATGCCTAATCTGATCCGGCGCGGCGTCGATTCCGTGCTGCAATTCCTCCTCCGCCGTGCGGCGGGGAAGCTCATCGCCATTCCGATCCGCCGGCGCTTGGCCCGGTTCGAGGCCGCCACGCACCGGCCGCGCGAGGTTCAGGACGCCCTCCTCGCCGGCATTCTCGCCCATCACAAGGACACCGCCTTCGGCCGCGACCACGGCTTTCCCACGATCCGTAATATCACCGATTACCGCCGTCAAGTCCCCGTTGCTGGCTACGAGCGCGTCGAGCCGTACATGGCCCGCGTCCTCCGCGGCGAAACGAACGCGCTCCTGGCCGACGCGCATCCACATGTTCGCACTGACCAGCGGCACGACGGCCACCCGCAAGTACATCCCCGTCACCGACCAGTACCTGGCCGACTACAAGCGCGGCTGGAACATCTGGGGCCTCAAGGCGTTCCGGGACCGTCCCGAGGTGGCGATGCGGCCCATCCTGCAAATGTCCGGCGACTGGTGCGAGACGCGCACCGAGACCGGCGTGCCGTGCGGCGCCGTGACCGGCCTGACGGCGACGATGCAAAAGCGGGTCGTGCAATTCCTTTATTGCGTCCCGGCGGCGGTCGGCCGGATCAAGGACGCGGCGGCGAAGTACTACACGGCCGTCCGGCTGAGCCTGCCGCAGAAGGTCGGCATGATTATCGCGGCCAACCCTAGCACCTGCATCAACCTGGCCCGCGTCGGCGACCAGGAGAAGGAAGCGCTGCTGCGCGACCTGGCCGACGGTACGTTGGACGCGCGCTTCGACGTGCCGGCCGACGTGCGTGAGTTGCTGCGGCCGCGGCTGCGGAAACACCCGGAGCGCGTCCGCGAGCTGGAGGCGATCATCGCGCGCACGGGAACGCTGCTGCCGCGCGACTACTGGGCGCCGCACTGCCTGCTCGGCAACTGGACTGGCGGCAGCATGGGCGCGTTCCTGCGGCACTATCCGCGCTACTTCGGCGACCTGCCGGTGCGCGACGTGGGCCTGATCGCCAGCGAGGGCCGCATGACGATCCCGTTGTCCGACGGCCCGGCCGGCGTCCTCGACGTGACCTCGCACTACTTCGAGTTCATCCCCGAAGAGGAGATCGGAAGTCCGCAACCGACCGTGCTGACGGCCGACGAGCTGATCGAGGGCCGCCACTACTACATCCTGCCGACGACGGCGTTCGGCCTGTACCGCTACGACATCCACGACGTGGTGCGCGTGGCCGGCTTCCACAACAAGACGCCGCTGATCGAGTTTTTGAGCAAGGGCGCCTATTTCTCCAGTGTGACCGGGGAGAAATTATCGGAATATCACGTCACTCAGTCGATGGCGCGGGCGCTGCGCGAGCTGGACCTGACGCTGACCTCGTACAGCCTGGCGCCGTGCTGGGAGGGCGAGCAGCCGTACTACGGACTGTTCGTGGAGCGCGGCGACCTGGCCGATGCGGAGGCCGGCCGCCGGCTGACGGAACAGCTGGACGCGCTGCTGAAGGAGTGCAACATCGAGTACGCGTCGAAGCGCGACAGCCTGCGACTCGGAGCGGTGCGGCTGGAGTCGCTGGAGCCGGGGGCATGGCGCGAGTGGGACCGGGAACGGCTGAAGCGCACGGGCGGGACGCTGGAGCAGTACAAGCACCCGTGTTTGATTGGGGATGCGGGGTTCCAGGCGCAGATGGCGAAGCGGCGGGAGATGGCGGCGGGTTAGCGGTCCTCCATGGTTGAGTTGATCAGCCCTTGCCCTTCAACAGCCGCGGCGCGGCCATTTTTCGTCATTTGATGACAACTTTGACCTTTGGCCGCGTCTCCTGGAAGGCTTTAGCCGCCGCCTCTGTGACCTTGGTGTGTGTAACGCTCACATACTCCAGCGCCGGCAAGTCCTTGAGTACCGCCAGTCCACTGTCGGTGATCTCGCCGTCTTTGTCGAACAACAGGACTTTGAGCTTGGTCAGGCCCTTAAGGTTAGCGAGACCCGCATCGCCGATGTCGCGGTCCTCCATGAGTGACAGTCGCTCCAAGTTCTTCAAGCCCTTCACATACACTAACCCTGCGTCTGTGAGCTGACCTAACCCTGCGTCTCTGAGCGGACGGCCGTTAAGGTCCAGCTGCGTGAGACTAGTCAGACCCCCTAGGTCTGCCACGCCCGCGTCGGTGACCCCGCAGTAGTTGCAGGTCAGCGCGTCCAGACCCTTGCAGCCAGCGAGGTTGGCGAGACCGGTGCCAGTGATGCGCGAACTGTCGTCGATCCTAACCTTCTTCAGGGACGTTGCTCTGTTGAAATCCTTGGCGGGGCGGGCGTATAATGGTATTATGAACACCAGCAGACCGATGACCAAGTCGCCTCGGGCCGTGGCCCAAGAGGCACTGCGCCTGGCGCGGGAGGTTCTGCCCGCCTATTCGTCGAAGTTCTCCCGCAAGGACTTCACCCAGCACCAACTGTTCGCCGCCCTGGCCCTGAAGACCTTCTTCAAGACCGACTACCGGGGCGTCGTCCGGTTGCTGGCCGACTTCGCCGAGTTGCGCGAGGATCTCGGCCTGGCCGCGGCGCCCCACTACTCGACCCTCTGCTATGCCGCCAAGCGGCTGCTAAAAAAGGGGCGTTCGTCGTACTCCTCTTCCGCGCCACCGTGCGCGCACAGGAAGGCGGGTTGATCGGCGCGAAGCCGACGGCCGCCATCGACGCCACCGGCATGGAGAGCCGCCACACGTCCCGCTACTTTTTCAAGCGGGCCGGCCGTAAACACAACTCCAGGCTGTGGACCAAGTTGGCCGTGGCCTGCGACACGGCCAGCCACTTCTTCACCGCAGCCACGGTCAGCCTCGGCCCCGCCAACGACGCGCCGCAGTTCCGCCCTCTCATGGCCCAGGCGTCGCTGGCGGTCGGCTACGACCGGGTGCTCGGCGACGCGGCGTTCGACGGCGAGGAGAGCCACCGCTACTGCCGGGAGGACTTGGGCGTCCGCTCGACGGTGATCCCGATCAACCGGCGGAACGGGGGGCGGAAGTGGCCCAAGACTCGCTACCGGCGGCAGATGGTCAAGCGGTTCCGCAAGAAGCCGCGGGGCAGCCGGCACAAGCGCGTCTACGGGCAGCGCTGGCAGGCGGAGAGCGCCTTCTCCCGACACAAGCGGCTGCTCGGCTCGGCGCTGCGGGGCAAGTCGGATGCGTCGCGCGAACACGAGTGCTACCTGCGGGTACTCACCCACAACCTCATGCTCCTCGCCGCTACAGGTTAGAGGATTTCAACAGAGCACAGGGACGTCAGACTCTTCAGTGACTCCAGGCCGGCGTCGGTAAGGTTGTTGCAACCCCTCAGCGTCAGCTCCTCCAGTTTCGTCATGGCCGCCAGACCGGTCAGGCCGGTGTCGGTGATCTTCGGTGCTTGCAACTGCAACTTGCGCATCTCAGCGAAGTTCTTCAGGCTTGCCGCGCCGGCGTCCGTGAGGTCTTCGCAGTCCATCGGCTCGAGGAGTTCCAGCTTGGTCCAGCCATTGATCGCGGCCATGCCGCGATCGCTGATCGAACGGCACACCCTGAACTTCCGCATTTCGGTGAGATTCTTCAAGGGAACCAGGCAGGCATCGGTCAGTTTGTCGCTGTAGATGTCCAGTTCTCGCAGTTTCGTCAGGTCCGCCAGCTGGGCCACATCGGCGTCGGCGGCCTCCTTACAGCTGAGGTACAAGTATTCGAGGTTTTTGAGCGTCTTGATATCTGCGAAGCACTTCGGAGTTATCTGGTTCTCTCCGATCGAGAGCACTTTCAGGTTGGGCATGTCTTTGATGTTGGCAATCCCCACGTCGGTGATGTTCTTTTGTCCACCCAAGTTAAGCCCAACGCCTCGTGAAACAGACTCCAAAACGGGCCGTAGAGTTGCGAGATCGGCGTCCTTTAGCTGGCCGTCGGGAAAATACAAATTCAACGGCTGCAGCGCCAGGACTTCTTTGGGGCTCGCCACAGCACCACCGAACTTGGCTGCTGCATTGATCGCCCGCTGCTCCTCGGGCGTGCGCGGTGGTTCGGGAGAACCGGATGGCCCGGTGGCGTTCTGCGGAGCGGACCCGCCGTTCGGCCCGCAGCCGCAGAGGACGAGCATCAAGACGGAGACGATGGCCAAGAGGAGTCGTTTCATGACGAGCCTTTCCAAGATCAACGATGCTTCCGCAACACAGAAATCCCTTTAGATGACAGGCGCGCTCATCGCGGTCGCTTGAAGTTGGCGATGACCCGTTCCCACGACAGCCCGCTGTCCGGGTTGGCCTGGAAGTTCGCCCAGCGTCGGTCCAGTTCGGCCTTCAGCTCCTCAGTCATTTCCGGCTGCCAGCCGCTGTCAGCGATGTGATCCCAAAGGCGCATAACGAAATCGATCTGGTCGTCTCGCGGCCACGCCTGCACGGCGTCCCAAACGGCTTGCTTGTCCACGACGGCCTCCTGCAGTAGGCGAGTCCGAGCATTATCCATCCCAGTATACCCGACCGATTCCGCTCGTAGGAACGCCAGCCGGCGGGGTCGGAGCTTCGTCCTTCACTTCGCAAACGGTTGATTCAGCTCTTGCTCGGTGAACGCGATGTTGACGGACGGGCCGTCGTCCCGAACGATCTTGCCGGCGATGAGCTTCGTGGTGGGAGCGAGGATGCTGAAATGACTCGCCCCGGTCACCGGGTAGAAATGGATCATGGGGTTCGTCGAAGCCTGGGCCATCGCCCGCACCGAACGAATGTTGCCGCGTCCCGTGCCCTCGAACACGAACGTCGGACTGTGAATTGAATCCAGCCAGTGTCCCGGAGATCGCAATTCCACTTCGCGCCGATTGGAGATGTCGAAAGGAAGTACCTCGGCGCCGTAGCCGCTCACGTCGTCCACCGGGCCGAAGGAAAAGACGGCGCGGAAGCGGTCGGTGGACTCGGCCGCCAGGAGGGCGAGCGTGCCGCCGGTGCTGTGCCCGCCCAGGTAAATCCGGTTGGGATCGACAAAGTCCTGACGGGCCAGGTAGTCCGCGGCCGCCAGAACGTCGTCCACCTCGCCGAAAAAGGCCTCCTTGAAGCCGGGGTTGTCGTTGCCGCCGCGGAACGACGGATACATCATGAGGATGCCCGCTTTACGAAAGGCGGCGGCGGACTGGTCGTTGTCCGGCGGCGCCTGCTGCCAGGCGGTTTCTCCGATGCCGTTGTCGAAGCCGCCGAATATCCAGAGGATCGCCGGGTGTTTCTTGCCGTCGGAGGGGGGCACGCTGACATAGGCCGCGAGCTTGCCCGCCGGAGAATCGTAGCGCACGGCGCGGAACAGGCGGGGAGGCGGGGCGGGCGCCGGCTCCTTTTCCGACTCTCGACGGAGAAGTTTCGTCGTGAAGCCACGCCGGGACTCGGTCAGAGTGGGTTTCGGCGCCGGCGAAGGGCCGACGGCGTTCGACGGCGGGGGACTCGGACGAGGCCCACAGCCGCAGCAGGCGAACAGAAATATGGATAGAACGGATAGGTTTAGCAGCTTCATCGCGCTCGTCCCCCGGACAAATGATCAATCCCGCCTCGATGCACTTCACTCCGTGCATCGGAGAAGATAAAACACATCCGTGCGCAACTTCGCCGCGTCGTCCTCCCAGTGGCCGTACACCTCCCAACAAGGCCGGACAGGCGTGCGGCCGTTCTCCTTGCACCACCTGTGAATCGCTGCGTGCGCTGCCCCCAGGCGGTCGTACGGCCCGAAGTGCGCCGTCACGGCGACCAGGCCGGACGGGGTGCGCGAACACATGATCGGATCGATCCCGGTGAACGGCTGATCGACTTCCACGCCGACCTCGATGTTGATTTCGTCGTCCAGGTACAGCGCCAGGTGCCTTCCGGGCGCGGCAGGCCGGGCGAGCGAATGAACGTCCACACCTCGCCGCACGCTTGCGGGATCACCAAGGATAGCTCGTCCAGACGGGCGCGGCGACGCACCACGGCGGTGGTCTGCGCCTCGACCCGTTTCACCTCGACCTGATATTCCATCATCCCTCCCGTGCGGTTCGGTCGTCTACGTCTTCTCCACGACCTGGATCGGGGATCGCTTTTGCCGATTGCCCTTTCTCACGGCCGCTCGGTTAACGATCCCCTTCCTCGCCGGTTAGTGCGTAGAACAGTCCGCGAAGCGTGGGCGCCAGGGTGACAATATGGTATCAATGAACGATGTCCAACGGGTTTCAGGAGACGAGGGCGAATCATGATCGAGCGGAATGCGGACGCCCGTTTGTCGGCGGTTCGGGAGAAGGTCGAAGCCGGCCAACGGCTATCGTTCGACGACGGCGTTTTCCTGTACGAGAGCGCCGACCTGTTCACCCTCGGCGAGCTGGCCAACGTCGTCCGCGAGCGCAAAAACGGCCATTTCACCTACTACAACGTCAACACGCACCTCAACCCGACCAACGTGTGCGTCTACCGTTGCACCTTCTGCGCCTTCCGCTCCGACCTGCGCGGCGAGAAGGGTTACGTCATGACCGACGCGCAGATCCTGGAGCGCGCCGCCGAGGCGGATCGGCGCGGGGCCACGGAGCTGCACATCGTCGGCGGCCTGCACCACCAGCTGCCGTATGAATGGTATCTCAATGTCATCCGTATTATCCATCAAGTGCATCCGCGGCTGCATCTCAAGGCGTACACGGCGGTGGAATGGGACTGGTTCGCCCGGCTGACCGGCCGGCCGACGCGCGATCTCCTGGCCGAGTTCAAGGAGGCCGGACTCGGCAGCCTGCCCGGCGGTGGGGCGGAGATATTCCACCCGGAGGTGCGCGACAAGATCTGCGAACACAAGGCCGACGCCGCCGAGTGGTTCCGCGTCCACCGCGAGGCGCACCAGCTCGGTTTGCGTTCCAACGCCACCATGCTCTACGGCCACATCGAGGACGCGCGCCACCGCATCGACCACCTCTGCCGCCTGCGCGAATTGCAGGACGAGACGGGCGGCTTCCAGACGTTCATCCCGCTGGCCTTCCACCCGGACCACACCCGCCTGTCGCACCTGCCCAAGCCGAGCGGCCTGCTCGATCTCAAAACGATGGCAATCAGCCGGCTGATGCTCGACAACTTCGCGCACGTCAAGGCGTACTGGGTGATGCTCGGCATCCAGACGGCCCAGACGGCGCTGAGCTTCGGGGCCGACGACCTGGATGGCACCGTGGTGCATGAAAAGATCTACCACGACGCCGGCTCGGATTCGCCGCAGGAACTGAGCGTGGCCGAGATCCGCCGGCTGATTGAGGAGGCCGGCCGCGTCCCGGTCGAGCGCGACACCCTCTACAACGAGGTGGTGCGGGTGGAGCAGGGGTGGCGCACGGGGCGGTCGTTGCAGATGGTGGGGAAGTGAATGTACCTACCAGCCCCGAGCGCCAGCGAGGGGTTCCCTTCGCTGGCGCTCGGGGCTGGTACTGCGCGATGAGAATCACCCCTCGCCCAGATACTCCATCGGGACGGCGCGGAACACCTCCTCGATGCTCGTCTGCCCCTGCGCCACCTTGAGCAGGGAGGCCAGGCGGAACGGCATCATGCCCTCCTCGACCGCCTTCCGATGCAGCGTCGGCGCCGCCGCCTTTTCCAGGATCAGCTTCCGGATCACCGGGACTGACGGCCAGCACCTCGAACACGCCGGATCGGCCGGTATAGCCCAGCATCCGGCAGGCGGGACAGCCCTTGGGGCCGAACAACCGTTCGCTCTGGCCCGGCTCCAGATAGCGCTTGACCTCGACGAACGAGTGCGGCGTTTCACTGATGTCGAAGGCCGTCTTGCACTCCGGGCAGAGCGTGCGGACCAGGCGCTGCGACACGACGCCCAGCAGCGAGCCGGCCAGGAAGGCCGGCGCCACGCCCAGGGCCAGCAAGCTGTCGATGGCGCCGGCCGCGACCGGGGCGTGCAGCGTCGCCAGCACGAGATGGCCGCTGTTGGCCGCCCGCACCGCCGTCTCCGCCGTCTCCGCGTCGCGCACCTCGCCGATCATGATCACGTCCGGCGCCTGCCGCAGGCGCTCCGCAGCAGCTCCGCGAAGCCGACCTCCAGCCGCGGGTTCACCTGCGATTGACGCAGCCCCTCCACCGCGTACTCAATCGGATCCTCAATGGTGTTGATTTTGCGGACGCCGGTGTGGAGATGGCGCAGGCAGCCGTACAGCGTGGTGGTCTTGCCCGACCCGGTCGGCCCGGTGACGACGATCAGGCCGCTTGGGTTGTGGAGCAGGGCCATCAGCTGGTTGTAGTCGCGGCGCACCAGGCCGAGCTGTTCCAGCCCCAGCAGGCGCGACTCGCGGTCCAGCAGGCGGAGCGTGAAGTCCTCGCCGTGCATCGTCGGCATGGTGCTGATGCGCAGGTCGAGCGTGGACTTGCTCGGCCGGGTCAGGAGCCAGCGGCCGTCGAGCGGCCGGCGCTTTTCGGCGATGTCCATGCCGGACATGGCCTTGATGTGGGACATGCAGCGCCGGCCGTGGTCGGCGGTCAGCCGGCAGACCGGCCGCAGCAGCCCGAGGTGGCGGACCAGGACGCCGACCTCGCGCTCGTCGGCGCAGAAGAACAGGTCGCTGGCGCCCGCCGTCGCGGCATGGTCGATCAGGGCGGAAACGGCGGTTTCCGGCGTGAAAGTGCGGACGTCCAGAGAGAGGGCCTTCGTTGGATTCGGCGGGGGCGATCATTTCTTGCCCTCCAAGGCGATGGCGCGTGCGGCGTCCTCGTCGGCGACCAGGTGAAGCACCAGATTGAGCCGAAGGAGGTTGAGCGTCTGCTGGACCAGCGGCGGCGCCGAGTGAAAGACGATTTTACCGCCGCCCTGGACGAAGTGCTTGTGAGAGATCAGGAGCCAGCTGATGCCGCTGGAGTCGATGAAGGTGGTGTTCTCCAGGTCGAACAACACGCGTTGCCGGAAGCCGGCGGAGCCGAGCGCCTCTTCCAGCTGTCTTTCCACCTCCGGCGTTTCCAGCATGGTGATCTGGCCGTCCAACCGCAGCCGTATCAGCGGCGGCTCCGTGGACACGACGGTTAACTTCATGAGCCGATTCCTGAGAGAAGGATCTTGGGACTTACGAACCCAGGATAACAAACCGATCCCGCGAGGCCAGAAGATTCTCCCCGGTTTTTATGAATTTCACCGCGGAGAACGCAGAGAACGCAGAGAAGACAAAAACAATTACTGAAGGAACGGCCTATCTTGGAACCATTCTTGTCTTCTCTCCGCGTTCTCTGCGTTCTCTGCGGTGGAATTCGTCTTCTGTTACTCCACAAACTCCACTACCGCCGGCGCCGGGATGACGCCCGCCTTGTGCCCCTCGTCCAGCAGCCGGCGCACCGCCTCGCGGCCGCGCGGCCCATAATCCAGCGTCCAGTCGTTGACGTACATGCCGACGAAGCGATCCGCCAGCGCCTTGTCCATGTCGCGCGCATAGCTGAGGGCGTAGACCAAGGCGTCGTCGCGGTGATCCAGCGCGTAGCGGATGCTCTCCTTCAGCAGCCGGCTGATTTGACGGATCAGGTCGGGGCCGAGGTCGCGCCGCACCACGTTGCCGCCCAGCGGCAGCGGCAGTCCCGTCTTCTCCTGCCACCACACGCCGAGATCGACGACCAGATGCAGCCCCTGGTTCTGAAACGTCAGCTGCCCTTCGTGGATGATCAGCCCTGCATCATATTTTCCATCTTCCACCGCCTTCAGGATGTGGTCGAACGGCAGCACGTCGTAGACGAAGCTCTGCGGCAGCAACAGACGCAGGGCGAGGAACGCCGTCGTCAGCGTGCCTGGAACGGCGATGTGGGCGCTGCGCAGCTCTTCCACCGTCATCGGCCGGCGGGCGACGACCATCGGCCCGTAGCGGTCGCCCATGCTGCATCCGCTCGGCAGCAGGGCGTACTTGTCGAGCAGATGGGCGTAGGCGTGGATGCTGACGGCGGTGAGGTCGAGTTCGCCGCGGAGGGCGCGGCGGTTGAGCGTCTCGATGTCCTGCAGCTCGTGCTTGAATTGCAGACCGCCGGTGTCGATTTTATCGTGGGCCAGGGCGTAGAACATGAAGGCGTCGTCGGGGTCGGGGCTGTGGCCGACGGTGATGACTCTTCTTTCCATATGCATTCCTCACCTGCGTAGGGGTCTTCCACTCCAACCGCCAGGCACCCGCCCTGACAACTACCCCAGCACCCTGCTGAGGAATTGTTTCGTCCGCTCGGTGCGCGGCCGCTCGATGACTTCCTCCGGCGTCCCCTCCTCCGCGATGCCGCCGTCGGCCAGCACCACCACGCGGTCGGCGGCCCGGCGGGCGAAGCCGATCTCGTGCGTCACCAGCAGCAGCGTCAGGCCGTCGCGCTTCAGGTCCACCAGCACGTCCAGCACCTCGGACTTCAGCTCCGGGTCGAGCGCGCTGGTGATCTCGTCGCACAACAGGCCGCGCGGCTCCATCGCCAGGGCGCGGGCGATGGCCACGCGCTGTTTCTGGCCGCCGGACAGCTGATTGGGATAGGCGTCGGCGTGGTCGGCCAGGCCGACGCGCGTCAGCAGCTGCAGCGCCCGCTTCTCCACCTCCGCCCGCGGCCGACGCAGCACTCGCAGCGGCGCCTCCATGACGTTGTCCAGCGCCGTCAGGTGCGGAAACAGCTGGAAATCCTGGAAGATCATGCCCAGCAGCCGGCGCACCTGCGCCACGGCCGGCGTCGCCCGGCCGGAGTCCCGCGCGGTCAGCATGTGCGGCCCGACGCGAATCTCGCCGCCGTCGAAGGAGTTCAACCCGTTGAGACAGCGCAAAAGGGTGGATTTGCCGCCGCCGCTGGGGCCGATCAGCGCGACCGTCTCGCCGGCCGCCACGCTCAGGCGGACACCGTTGAGCACCTGTCGGTCGCCGTAGCGCTTGGCGAGGTCCGCAACCTCGATTTGCATGTTTCTCGCTTCCTTACCAGCCCCAAGCGTAAGCGAGGGGCACGGCGCTACCCCTCGCTTGCGCTCGGGGCTGGTCAGCAATTACGTGATTCCCCGTCCCCACCGCTTCTCCAGCCAGCGCGACAGAAAGCCCAGCGGCACCGACATGAGAAGGTACAACACCGCCGCCGCAAGGCCGACGCCGACGTAATCGAGGCTGGATTGTGCGGCCGTC
The DNA here is from genome assembly GCA_963771935.1 of uncultured Planctomycetaceae bacterium. Lineage (GTDB taxonomy): Bacteria > Planctomycetota > Planctomycetia > Gemmatales > Gemmataceae > UBA4732. Next base: position 912,636 of record CAVYVK010000005.1, read on the forward strand.
TGGTAGCTTTTCGTCAGCTCGGCCACGGCGATGACGCTGACGACGCTCGTGTCCTTGAACAGGGCGACGAAGTCGCTGGTCATGGGCGGCAGGATGATGCGCAGCGCCTGCGGCAGGATGACCCGCCGGAACGTCAGCGCCGGCGACATTCCCAGCGACGCCGCCGCCTCCCACTGGCCGGCCGGCACCGCACCGATGGCGGCCCGGTATATTTCCGCCTCGTAGGCGGCGTAGTTCAGGCCCAGGCCGACCACCGCCGTCCAGAAGGCCTCCACGTGAAGCGGCGACCCCACCACGAAATACAGGAAGAACAAAAGCAGCAGGACCGGGATGCCGCGGAAGAACTCGACGTACATCACGGCCAACCAGCGCACCACCGGCGGCCCGTACAGCCGCATCAATGCGATCGGCATTCCCAGTGCGACGGCCAGCGCCATTCCCAGGACGGACAGCTGAATCGTCACCCACGCCCCCCACAGCAGATCGCCGGAATGCTTGACCACGTTCGCCCACGACCGGCGCACCGCCTCCCACGCCGAGACGGGAGCCTCCAGCGTCGGCGTCAGATCCGGCGGGTGGATCAGCTCCTTCTGGTCGTCGTTCCAAACGTTCCATTTCTGATAGATCGGATGGAGTTTGTCTCCATCAATGAGCCGGCCCAGCGCCGCGTTGAACTCGTCGCACAGCGCCGTGTCGTCCTTGCGGAAGGCGATGGCGTAGTAGCCTGTGTCGCCGGCCCGCCCGGACAGTTCCAGGTCCGGGTACTTCGGCAAGTAATAAGCGTAGACGGGCAGGTCGATGTAGACTGCATCGGTGTTGCCATTTTGCATATCGACGAACATAGCGGTCTGGTCGTCGTAGGAGTGCAGGAGGGGCGGTTTGATTTCATGGTCGATAAGCAAGCGCTCGGCCGCGGAGGCGGCCAGGGTGCCCACGCGGGCGCCCGCCGCCTTCAACTCATCGAGGCTGCTGTAGTGCTTCCCCTTCTTGGGGACCGAGATTTGAAGCCGGTAAATGTAATACGGGCGGCTGAACAGCACCTGCTCCTGACGCTCGGGCAGCACCTCCAGGCCGTTCATGGCGAAGTCGAAGTCGCCCCGATTCAGTCCAGGAATCAACTCTTTGAACTCGTAGTGCTTGAACTGGATCGGCCGGCCCAGCTCTTTCTCGAGGGCGTCCTTGAGATCGACCTCGAAGCCGACGACGCGGTTGGGGTTGTCCGGGTCCTGAAAGACGTAAGGCGCCCCGCCCGACTCGTCCGCCGCCCACAGGAGCGGCCGTTCTTCCGCGTGGCGCTTTGGCCCAGCGCCGCCCCTGCCAGCAGGACGGCGCACGCCGCCAGGAGGCCCAACTTCGGGGACCGTGGCTTCACCTCGGCAGCTCCTGTCAAGCGATCAGCGGAACGCCGACCGTACCTCGCCGTTCAGCAGCACGATCAACGCCCAGATGCCGGCGATTTGACCGATGATACAGCCCGGCGACACGCACGGAATGGCCGTCAGAATCGCGCCGGTGATACCAATGCCATAGGACCGTAGGGCGAGCATGCGTATGCCGGCCAGAAGGCCGACCACGCCGACGATCACCGAGAGTCCCCCTCCCCAGAGGCAAGAGTTGCTGTAGAAGGCAACGAGATTTTGCGGATTCCATCCGAACTGGTTCATCTGATCGAGTTGCTGCGGCGTCAGGGTGGACCATCCCTGTTCCATCTGGGCCTCGGCGGCGGCGACGTTGGACTTGACGCGAAAGGCCTCGGACAGGAGCAAGATCCCAAGCAGGACGTTCAAGGCATTGACGACGAGAAGAAAGATGGCCGGCGCCCGGACGCGCCTGTGGATCGCCTCGGGATCGCGGCCGGGCGGCGGGACGCCGGGATCGAAGAGATCGCCGGAGCGGGGAGGTCCGCTCGATCCGGGAGGGAAGTCGCTCATGCCTGCGCCTCGGAAAAAGAGGGACGGCCAGCATTCGGCCGATTGCGACGTATTGTATCGTCCCACCGGGCGCCGCCCACTGACAGCTGAAAGTCTCTGGACAGGAACCCCGGAAGGGGTTAAACTGGAGAAAGAAAGATGAACACCCCGGTATACGTTACGACGGACTCGCTTGTTCGGAGGCTTGTTTGACGACCGCACTTTTGGCCGAGCCGCGCAGCGGCTTCCATTCCCTCACCCTTCGCCCCGAGCTGCTGGCGTCTCTCGACCGCGCAGGCTACCTCGAACCCACCCCCATCCAGGCCGCCTTCATCCCGGACGCCCTGGCCGGCCGGGACGTGCTGGGCCAGGCGCAGACCGGCACCGGGAAGACCGCCGCCTTCCTCCTGCCCTTCATGAACCAGTGGCGCGAAGACGATCCACCCGGCCCACAGGCCCTGGTGCTGGCTCCGACGCGCGAGCTGGTCGTCCAGGTGGCCGAGGAGGCCGTCAAGCTGTCGCCCAGTCCGAATTGCCGGGCCGTCGCCGTCTACGGCGGTCAGCGCATCCAGCAGCAGCTCACGCAGTTGCGGCGCGGGGCGGCCATCGCCGTCGGCTCGCCGGGGCGCGTGCTGGATCACCTGTCGCGCGGCACCCTGGCGCTGCAAAACGTCCGCTACGTCGTGCTGGACGAGGCCGACCGAATGCTCGACATCGGCTTCCGCCCCGACATCGAGCGCATCCTGCGCCGCTGTCCGACGAAGCGACAGACGCACCTACTGTCCGCCACCCTGCCGCCGCCCGTGCTGCGGCTGGCCCAGCGCTACATGGTCGATGCGGTGAACATCAACCTGTCGCCGGAACGGGTGACGGTCGAGAACATCCGGCAGTCGTACATCACCGTCGATGAGGATCGGAAATTCGAGCTGCTGCTGCGCGTCTTCGATCGCCAGGAGCCGCGGCAGTGCATCATCTTCTGCGAGCGCAAGCGCTGGGTGGAAAGCCTCTACCGGCAGCTGCGCGTGGAACGCAAGCGCGTGGCGATGATGCACGGCGACCTGCCCCAGCCGCTGCGCAACCGCATCATGCAGGGCTTCCGCGACGGCAAAATCGTTTATCTCGTCGCCACCGACGTGGTCGGCCGCGGCATCGACGTGAAGAACATTTCGCACGTCATCAACTACGACCTGCCGCTCGATCCCGAGAACTACGTCCACCGCATCGGTCGAACCGGCCGTATCGGCGCCGACGGCGTGGCCGTCGCCTTCGTCACGCCGGAACAGGGCGACCGCCTCACCGACATCGAGGCGTTCATCAACCAGGAAATCGGCCGGGAAGACATCGACGGCTTCCAGGCCTACACGCTGCGCGTGCGGCCGGAGGAGTCGAAAGAGTTCAAGGCGCCGACGCCGATCTTCGGCCGCCGCGTCAAGAAGCACAGCAACCGCCTCTAATCATCTCCCTCTGGGGGTGAGCCGCCGGATTCATCCTATCGTTATCTGCACAAGCTCGCCCTCGTGTCTCCTCTCCTCACCCTCCTCGTCTCCTCGTTCCCAAGCAGACAACGTTTTGCAAGGGTGATCGTAAGTGCTTATCACGATTCCCTTTTGCGGGGGTGCCATGCTTTCGCGGCCCCGGTCGAGGCGTAGCGTCGCCCGTTTGCTTGCCGCGAAAGCATGATTCCGTCGGGGAAACATGCTTTCGCTGGGTCGGGAAGCTGCCTCGGTTCGGAACCGTCCCGCGAAAGCATGGCACCCACGGACAAGGACTTACGACCATCCTTGCAAAATGTTGCGAGCTTGGGAATGAGGGGCAACGATGGGGTCGCCATCTTGCATCCCATCGCGGGTCGTTCGCCGCGCCTGACCCTTCCGGTATTGGAACACGGCGCGGCGCCATCGGCAACCGGCATGTGAGCGGCGGCGGCGCGTTTTCTGATAAACTGAACCGAGCGGAAGGGAACTCTGTTACCAAGGAGAAACGCCCGTCATGGCAGTCTATTTGATCGCGGCCGTCGTCGCGATCCCCGTTGCTTTCCTCCTGGGCGACCTCTCGTATTCCTTGTTCATGCGATTCCGCTACCGGCGTTGGGAGGCGCGAATCGAGCGCGACACGGAGGGGGTTCGCGCCGGCTGCCGCGAATTCACGCTCGGCGAGGGTGAGGATGCGGTGCTGCTGATCCACGGCTTCGGCGATTCGCCGTCCGTCTTTCAGCGCATGGCCCCGGCCCTGGCGGGCAAGGGGTTCACCTGTCACGGCCTCCGCCTGCCGCAATTCGGCCTGCCGATGGCCCGCTACCGCACCACCCGGGCCGCCCTCTGGAGCGAAGCCGTGCGCTCCGCCATCGCGGAGCTGCGCCGCCGTCACCGCCGCGTCTTCATCCTCGCGCACTCGCTGGGCGCGGCGATCGCCGTGGAAGCCGTCGCCGACCCGGCCGCGGCCGTGGACGGCATGGTGTTGCTGGCCCCGCTGTTCGACGTGTGCAACAAGCGCAGCCCCCTGCTACCGGCGCGCGTTTGGTATCGGTTGCTCGACCGGCTGCTCCTCTTCACCGACTATGTGGGAATGCTCCATCCGCCGGACGTGTGGGACAAGAGCGCGCTGGCCGTCATGCGCGAGGACAAGTACGTGCCGCGCGTGATCATCCGCGAGCTGTTCGGGTTGCTGGGACGGAATCGGGGTCGCGCCAAGGCGTTTCGCATTCCGCTGCTGATGGTCCTGGCCCGGCACGATCTGGTCGTGGACAATGCGGCGTCGGAAAGGTTCTTTAATGACTGTGCGGCTCAGCCGAAGCAGCTGGTGTACGTGGAAAACGCCGGCCACATGCTGCCGATCGATCAGGGGTGGGAGAAGCTGGTGGACGAAACGGCGCAATTCTTCCACTCGTCGGAGCCGCGACCGTGAGGGAGCGGGAGGAGGCGCCAGGATCCCCCCCCTCCCTCACGGTCGCGGCTCCGACGGGTCTCAGCGGAGAATATCCATGCCAATCGGCTCCTATCACCTGCTGGCCCAGCTCGGAGCGGGCGCCGACGGCGCGTTGTACCGCGCCGCCGACGCGGCCGGCGTGCCCGTCGAGGTTCGCATTTTGGGCGGCGCCTCCACGGATGCGGGAGGATGGAAGGAGCTAACGCGGCGTCTGCGGTTGGCGGCGCTGCTCGATCATCCCGCCACGATCCGGGTGCGCGAGTTGGGACTGGACGAGGGGCCGCCCTTCGCGGCGCTGGAGTGGGTCGCGGCCCCGACGCTGGCGGAAGCCTTCGCGGAGGAAGCCCCATCGGCGCCGGCCGCGCTTCGGATCGCCCGCGACCTGTGTTCGGCCCTGTGGGAGTCGCACTGCTTGGGCCTGGCCCACGGCCGACTTTCTCCCTCCCGCATTCGCCTCACCGACGCCGGCGCCGTGAAGCTCGATTTTACCGGCCTCGAAATCGGCGCCGCGCCGGCGCCGGCCGCCTTCGCGGAGTTCGAGGCGGCCTGTCGCGCGCCCGAGGCGACGGCCGGCGGCCCGGCGGACGCCGCGGCGGATCTCTATAGTCTTGGAATGATCCTCTACTGGCTTCTGCGCGGCCGGCCTGGACCCCTCGGCCGGTCGCGGCAGGACATCGTCTGCGATTTCCAGCAGGAAACGCGCGCCGTCGAGGCGTCGTGGCAGAACCTCATCCCGCTGCTCCTGGCGGCGGAGCCGGCGGATCGGCCGCTGATTCGGTCCCTCCTGGCGCAGATGCCGGACGAGGCGGTCGCGTCGGCGGATACGATGAACTCCACGACGGCGGCCGGTCTGCCGGCCCCCGGAGGCGAACCGGGAGGGGGCGCGCCGGAGCGGGTCGGTCGGTTCCGGCTCGTGCAGAAGCTGGGCGAGGGCGGCATGGGATCGGTCTACCGGGCCGATGAACTCACCGACGGCACGGTGGTGGCCGTGAAGCTGTTGCGCGGCCGCTGGAGCGATCACGAGGCGGCGTGGCGCCGCATGCGCAAGGAGCGCGTCTGCTGGCCGAGGTCAACAATCCCTACGTCGCCAATCTGATCGAAGTCAACGAGCATGACGGCGTTCCGTATCTGGTTCTGGAGTTTGTGGAGGGGGAAAGCCTGGCGCAGGTGTTGGCCCGGCGAAAGCGGCTGACCGAATCCGAGGCCGCCGCCGTGATGGCCGACGCCGCCCGCGCCCTCGCCGACGCGCACCGCCGCGGCATCGTCCACCGCGACGTGAAGCCGGAAAACATCATGGTGGTCGGTGGTTGGTGGTTGGTGGATGGTGGAAAACCGGTCGGGCCTTCTTCACCAACCACCAACCACCAACCACCGACCACCGGCGTCAAGTTGTGCGACTTCGGCCTAGCCCGCCACGTCCTGGAATCGGCGTCGCTCAACCTCACCGGGGCCGGCTCCGTCGTTGGCACGCCGCTATATTCCTCCCCGGAACAATGCTCCGGCGCCGCCGTGGACGTCCGCACCGACGTCTACGCCTTGGGGGCCACGCTGTTCCACCTCCTCGCCGGCCGGCCGCCGTTCGTCGCGGACGCCCTGCTGGCCGTCACGCACATGCACGTCCACGATCCGCCGCCGCCCTTGAAGCGTTTCAATCCGGATGTCAGCGATGGGATTTGCCGCATTATCGACAAGGCGCTCGCCAAGCACCCCGACGACCGCCACGCCGACGCCGAGGCGTTCCTGCTTGACCTGGAACGGCTGCGCCGCGGCGAGGCCGTCCGCGTCGCCGTTCATCCGCGACTGCCGGCGTCCGATCCGGGCAAGGCGCTGAAGTACGAGTGGACCTGGGAGCTGGAGGCGGCGCCGGAACGGCTGTGGCCTTACGTCGCCGACACCGAACGCCTTAACCGCGCGGCCGGCGTCCCGGCCGTGGATTTCACCAGTGAGGCGGACCCGGCCGGCGGGGCGCGACGCTACGGCAAGTTCCAGAAAATGGGGATCGTCAATGTCTGGCGCGAGCACCCGTTCGAGTGGGTCGAGGGGCGGCGGCTCGGGGTCTTGCGCGAGTACAGCCGCGGCATCCTGAAATGGCTGGCCAGCGTCACGGAATTGAAGCCGCGGATCGGCGGCGGCACGACCTTGACGCACCAGATTCGCGTCGAGCCGCGCGGCGTGGTCGGCCGGCTCGCCGCGGCCGTCGAGATCGGGGCGCGGGCCAGGCGTTCCCTCGACCGCGTCTACCGCCGCATCGACGCCTACCTCTCTGGCAAGCTCGGCCGGCCCGAATCCACCGACCCCTTCGAGCCGGCGCCCGCGATGAGCGCCGCCGGGCGGCGCCGGCTGGATCGGCTTCTGGATCGGCTCATCGAGCTAGGCGTCGATCCGGCCGTCGTCGAGAAGCTGGGCGATTTCCTGCTGCTCGCGCCGCCGCAGGAGGCCGCGCATCCGGCCGCTGGCCCTGGCCGAGCGCCTCGGCCTCGACCCGGATCGGCTGACGGCGGCCTGCCTGCACGGCGCCCGCGAAGGACTTCTGGAGCTTCTTTGGGACATTCTCTGCCCGATATGCCGCGTTCCGTCCGGCGTCAAGGACGCCCTCCAGGCGGTCGGCGACCACGAACACTGCCCCGCCTGCAACCTCGATTTCAAACCGGACTTCGCGGAGTCGGTGGAGATGATTTTCCGCGTTCACCCGCAGGTCCGGCCGACGGAGTTGAAGACATACTGCGTCGGCGGCCCCGCCCACTCGCGGCACGTCGTCGCGCAGGTCCGCATCGCCCCCGGCGAAACCGTGGAGTTGGACCTGGCGCTCGGCGAAGGGGAATATCGGTTGCGGGGGCCGCAGCTGCCCTACGCCCTCGACTTCCGGGTGCGGCCAGGCGCGGCCTCCCGGCGCTGGACCTGCACCTGGCGCCCGGCCCGACCCCGCCGAGCGTCGGCGTCCTTCAGTCCGGCCGGCAGACGTTGACGCTGACCAACGACCATCCGCTGGAGGTGACCGCTCGCGTCGAGCGCACGGCCGCCCGCACCGACGCACTGACGGCCGCCCGCGCCTCGACGCTGGCTCTGTTCCGCGAACTGTTTCCGGGCCAGGCGCCGGCGCCGGGCCGACTGGCCGGCCTGTCCGCCCTGGCGCTGCTGGTGACGGACCTCGATCCCGCGGGCCAGTTATATGAGCAATTCGGCGACGCCGAGGCCTTCGGCGTCCTGCACGACTACCTGGAGGCCGCCGGCGAAAGCGTCCGGCGCGAGGGCGGCGCCGTGGTCAAGTCGGTGGGCGAAGGGTTGCTGGCCTCGTTCCTCGACACGGCGGCGGCGGTGCGGGTCGCCCTGGAACTGGCGGGGCGCGACGTGTCGGGCCTGCGGCCGCGCGTCGCCGTCCATCACGGGCCGGTCATGGCCGCCACGATCAACGACCGTCTCGATTACTTCGGATCGACGGTCAGCCTGACGTTGCGGCTGACGCAGCGCGTCGGCGGCGGCGAGGTGGTGCTGACGCTGCCGGCCGCCTCGGACCCGGAGGTCGCGGCCCTGCTGCGCGAGCGCGGGCTTACTGCCGAGGTCCTGCCGGACGAGTCGGCCGGTCTGCTGCACCGCATCGCCGTTCCGATGAAATGAAGGATTCACCACAGAGTCACAGAGAGCACAGAGCAAAGACAAGAATTGCTTTTCTCTGTGCTCTCTGTGACTCTGTGGTGAATCCTTCTTCACGGCCTCGTAAACGCCGCGTCGTCGGCCTTCGACGGGAATTTGTAGGAAGCGGAGGTCAATTCGGAGACTTTCTTGCCGTCGGTCATTTCGATCAGGTGCGTCGGCATCTTGACGCCGTCGAACTCTTTGTAGTCGCCGAGCAGGACTTCCTTGGCGTGCGGCAGCCCCGCCTCGCGGGCGCTCCACTCGACCTTCACCGGCAGGTGCGTCGTCTTGTCGAAATAGAGCTTCACATCGGGATGGTCCTTGCTCGACGCCTGGACGCCCACCGCCGGCTGACCGTCCACCTTGGCCTCCGGCAATGGCGCCAGGTCGAAACCGTCCTTGCGGAGCGGCAGCAGGGTTTCCAGCCACAATACGTACATCGCTTCACGCAATTCCTTGAGCCGCTCCGGGCCGACGTCCTCCACCTTCCCCCCCAAGGCTTCCCAGCCCTTGTCCCCGGTCACCGCGATGTTGAACCGCACCTGCTTGTTGATCTCCAGGGCGATGCGCCATCGATCCGGCAGGTCGAGCGTCATTTCGTCGGTGAACGGCTGCTTGTCGTCGCCCTGGTAGAGGACGCCTTCCCCGCGGCGCACGGCGGTATGGAGCTTGACCAGGGCGGAGGCGCCGCCTTGCGCCTGGATCGCCTGGTCGATGACGGCGAGGGCGTCGTCGCGGTCGCCGGCGTGGGCCGCCGTCGTTCCGAACACGCATCCCCATGCCAGCAGCGCCGCCAGTGTCGTTCGCATCGCATCCTCCGGTGAGCGTTGGGCCGGGCGAACTCCCTTCCGTTGTAGGGGCGCCGCGGCCAAGTCCACGCCGCTCGCCGCGGCAAAAAAAATTGCGAAAGATTCGACCGCTATGCGACAATCTCTTCCCAGTCGGGCCAGTCTTCCGTTGAGGCGGACGCATGACCAGCGACGAACGCGTCTGGCGGGAGCGTGGCTTGCGCGACGCCGTTCTGGCCGGCGACGAGACGGCCTGGAAGACGCTGTACCAGGAATCGTTCGCCGGACTGTACGCCTATGTCCTGTGGCGCTGCGCCGGCCTGCGCGACGCCGCCGACGAGGTGGTCCAAGAAACGTGGCTGACGGCGGTGCGCCGCATCGGCCGCTTCGACCCGGCGCGCGGCGGGTTCGCCGGTTGGCTGTGCGGCATCGCCGCCAACGTGCTGCGCAACCATTTTCGGCGCGAGCGCGTGCGGCGTTCCTCCGGCGCTTACGCGATTCCGCGCGCAGACTCCGGGCGCTACGCGACCCGGCTCGCCAAGACTCCGAACGCGTCGCCCGCGCCCTCGCCGCTTTGCCGGAGCACTATGAGGCCGTGCTTCGAGCCAAGTACCTCGACGGCCGCTCCGTCGCCGACATCGCGGCGGCCGGCGGTGAGTCGCCCAAGGCCGTCGAATCGCTGCTGACGCGCGCCCGCCAGGCGTTCCGCGACGCCTACGGACCCGAGGATTGACGCCATGACCGAGACGAATGCTATCTTTCCTGATCCCCTCGACGACCTACTGCGCCCACGGATTCCGGGGGAAACGGATGAGTCGTTGCGACGCCGGTTGCTCGAACGGACCACACGCACCCTGCGCGGCCGGCGGCACCTGCGCATCGTCGTCTGGGCGGCGGCGCTGGCCGCTTGCTACGTCGCGGGGCTTCTGACGATGCTCTGGCTCGCTCCGCGGCAAATCCAGGTGGTCGAGGTGGTGAAGCCGCAAGCGCCGCCCAGCCCCTCCCCGGCGCCGCCCGCCCCCGCTCCCGACGCGCCGCCCGCCGCCCCCGCCTCCGCCGCCGCCCTGGAATGGAAGGCGTTCGACGCCAACAAGCCGAGGCCGGACCTGTATCGCCAAGCCGGCGACCAGTACCTCCACGACGACGATCCGGCCTCGGCCCTGCGCTGCTACGGCCAGTCGCTCAACGAGGCCTCGGACAAGGTCCTCGCCATTTCGCCCGACGACGATTACCTGCTCATGATGGTGAAAGAAGCCCGCTTAAAGGAGAAAGATCATGCGAAAAGAGGTAGTTAGGTTCGTCGGCTTGGCCGCGCTGCTGCTCGGCACCGTGATGGCCTGGGGACAGCAACCCGCGGGCGCCCCCGCCGCATCCGACAAGAAGACGGAGGACAAGCCGGCCAAGTCGAAATTGGAGGAGATGCTGGAGAAGGCGCTGCACGATAACCCCGACGTGCGCCTGGCGGACGCCAAGCTGGCCGAGGCCGAGGCGGAGCTGAACCGCGCCCGCCTGCTCGTGGTGCAGAAGGTGGCCTCGGCGTACCAGGCCGTCGAGGCGCAGAAGGCCGCCGTGGATAGCGCGACGGCCCAGCTGGAGGAGTTGAAGAAGGCGGCGGCGTCCGGCGCCGTACCGCAGGCCGATCTGCGGGCCGCGGAACAGCAGCTCATTGACGCCAAGGCCAAGCTGGCGGACCTGGAATCGCAGCTGCCCTACCTGATGGGCCAGCAGCCGCCCGGCGTGGACGACAAGATCTCGGCGGCGTGGACCGATTTCAGGCAGCGCAGGGACGCCTCGCCGGACCCCGTGCTGATGCGGCGCGCTTACCTCGACCTGTACGGACGGCTGCCTACCAAGGACGAGCTGACCTCCGGTGCCGTCCCCACGCCCATGTTGCAAGGTCCCACGGCCGACCGCATCCGCGCCGCGCTGGACAAGCCGTTCACGTTCGAGATCAAGGAGGCGCGGCTCGGGGACGTAATCCTGGCGCTCGCGAAATCGTTTGAGAAGGACAACCCGGGACTGCTCATCAACCTCAACAGCCTTGGCAATATGGCGGCGGAGAACGATGTGGGGCTGCCGGGGTTTCGGTTCGACCACGTGGCCTATGGGGCGGCGTTAGAGTGGATCGAAGACAGCATGCCGGATTGTCGCGTCGTAGTGCGCGATTACGGCGTCGCCATCGCGCTGAAGAGCCATTTGCCGCCCGGAGCGCCGCTGCTGCACGACTTCTGGAAGGGGACCGACGCAGAAAAGCCCGCGACCACTTCCGGCCCGCCGGCCGTGCGCTTCGTGGCGGAGGTCACGAGCATCAACAACGCCGGCAACCGGGGCGTCGAATTGTATCTTCGACCCCATACGGGCGCCAAGCTGGCGCCGGGAGACGTTCTGGAAGTGTACCGCATCCACAAGGAAAACCGGCAGCAGGACCAATACGTCGGTTCCATCCGCGTCGCCATAGTGAACCCGGACGGCGCGATAGCGTCGCCGCTCGACAAAGCAGACGTTCAGCCGGGCGATTTGGCCGGTGTGAAGATGGGCGCCGAGGACAAGAACCCCCCAGCGAAGGGCAATCCCAACTCGCTCGCGGCGTCGGCCGAAGGAAAGGTCAAAGAGGTTCTGGTCAAGACCGACGGCTCGCCCAGTCTGGTGGTGGTCTCCCTCGGCCTCGGCGACGGCGTGGCCAAGGGCGACATGCTTCAGGTGATCCGGCAGGAGTCGCCGAACGGCCGGGCCTTGCAAATAGGCACGGTGCGCATCATCCGGGTGGGCGAGGGAGAATCCACGGCGGAGCTTGTGGGCGACTTCTCGACGCCTATCCAGGTGGGCGACAAGGTGAGTCGCGCACCCAAGGACAATCCTGCGGAAAAGCCGGATGCGAAGGACGACCGCGACTCGGCGACACAATCGGATGAGCCGGTGGCCTTGGCCGGCCCGCCCGCTGTGATCTTCGTGGCGAAGGTCATGGGCTTCAACAACGCCGGCGACCTGGGCGTCACACTCTACCTCCGGTCCTATTCGGGAACCAAGCTGGCGCCGGGAGACTTTCTGGAAGTGTACCGCATCAAGAAAGAAAACCGGCAGCAGTACCTCTACGTCGGCGCCCTCCGCGTCGCCATCGTGACGCCGGACGGCGTCATTGCGCGGCCGCTCGACAAAGCAGACGTACAGCCGGGCGATTATGCGGGCGTCAAGACCGACGCCGACGGCAAGGATCCCCAGGCGAAGGGCAATCCCAACCCGTCGGCGACGCCGGCCGAAGGAACGGTCAATAAGGTGTTGCTCAAGGCCGACGGCTCACCCGGCGAGGTGCTGGTCTCCCTCGGCCTCGGCGATGGTGTTGCCAAGGGCGACATGCTTCAGGTGATACGGCAGGAGTCGCCGGTCGGCCGGGCCTTGCAGATAGGCATGGTGCGCATCGTCCAGGTGGGCGAGGGAGAGTCCAGGACGGAGCCTGTGGGCAAGTTCACGACTCCCATCCGGGAGGGTGACAAGGTGCTTCGCGCACCCAAGGACAAGCCCGCGGAAAAGCCGGATGCGAAGGACCAGCCTCCCGGCCCATCGGCCAAGAACGTCGAGGGACTGGTGAAGGACGTGGACAAGGACGGCCGCATTCACATCGACATCGGAACGAAAGACGGCCTGGCCAAGGGCGACGTCCTGACCGTCTTGCGAATCCGACAGGGGGCGGAGATCCCCCTTTACCTACCCGTGGGCCGGATTCGTGTCGTCGAGGTCGGCGACTGCGACTCCGTCACGGAGCCAGCCGAGAAGGCCAATCAGGCCATCCAGCCGGGCGACAAAGTCAAAGTGATGTAACAACCCTCCTTTTGGCGAGCGGCCGGCGTGAGCCGGCTGATGAAGCTTCATCAGCCGGCTCACGCCGGCCGCTCGCCTCCATTTGCTGTGCGGCCATCACTTCCCCTACAATGGAAGATGTCGGCGCGTTGCCGTGTTCTCCACTCCAGGAGTTTTTGATGTCCGCAGGCGATCGACCCCCCACCCTCAAGGATCTACGCGCGAGCGGCTGGACTTCCAAGACGGTCAAGCAAGAAATCCGCGCCAACTTCCTGCGCATGCTTCAAGCCGGCGAAGACCTCTTCCCCGGCATCGTCGGCTATGAAAACACCGTCCTGCCCGAGATCAACCTCGGCCTCATCGCCGGCCACGACCTGCTCTTTCTCGGCGAGAAGGGGCAGGCCAAGAGCCGACTGATGCGCTCCCTGGCCCGCTTCCTCGACGACGCCATTCCCTACATCGAGCATCCCTCTTTGCCGGTCCACGAAGATCCCTATCATCCCATCACGTCGGCCGGCAAACGTCTGCTGGCCGACAAGCCGGAAGGGGAGATCCGCATCGGCTGGTGGCCGCGCGCAGCGCTACGCCGAACGGCTCGCCCCCGGCACGAAGTTCGCCGACGTGATCGGCGAGATCGACCCGGCCAAGCTGGCGGCCGGCGTCAGCATGAACGCCGAGGAGGCGCTCAGCTTCGGCCTCATTCCGGCATGCACCGCGGCATCTTCGCCATGAACGAGGTGCCGGAGTTGGACGAGTTGGTGCAGGTCGGCCTGTTCAACATCCTGGAAGAGCGCGACGTTCAGATCCGCGGCTACCCGATCCAGTTCGATCTCGACGTGCTGATCCTCTTCTCGGCCAACCCGGCGACGTACAACCGCAGCGGCAAAGTAATCCCGCAATTGAAGGACCGCATTGGCACGCTGATCCAGACGCACTACCCGCTGGATCGCTCGGTCGGCATCGACATCATGGAGCAGGAAGCCGGCCTCGACCTCGACGGCGACTACCCGGTGCTGGTGCCGCCCTTCATGAAGGAGGTCATCGAGCAGATCAGCATCTGCGCCCGCAAGTCGAAGTACATCGACCAGGCGTCCGGCGTCAGCGCCCGCTTCTCGATCGCCAACTACCGCACGATGGTGGCCAGCGCACGGCATCGCGGCGTCCGTCTCGGCGAGAAGCCGTCCGTGCCTCGCATCAGCGATCTGGGACATCTCTATTCGTCGTCGGCGGGCAAACTGGAGTTGGACATGATGGGCAGCCAGCAGATGTCGGAGCGTCAGGTGATCGAGGCGGTGCTGGCGGAGGCGATCCACAAGGTCTTCGAGGAATACGTCGAGAAGACGGGGTTGGAGGAGATCGCGCAGGTCTTCGGCAAGGGCGTGAAGATCGAGGTGGGCGACCTGCTGCCGTCGTCGCACTACGCGGATCGGCTGAAGCGCGTGCCGAAGGCGTGGGAGAAGGCATTCGAGGTGAACCCCAGCACGAGCGAGGCGGTGCGGGCGTCGTGCATCGAGTTCGTGCTGGCGGGGCTGTACGCCAGCGACCGCATCAGCCGGTCGCAGCGGCATGGGAGGATCACCTATGAGGTCCGATGAGACGATTATCGACCGGGGCCGCGGGCCGGAAATCAAGGGCACGCGGATCACCGTGTTCGACGTGCTGGACTACCTGCTGGTGGGCTGGGCGCCGGCGCGCATCGCCGCCTGGCTGGGCGTAAGCACGGACCAGGTGCAGGCCGCCGTGGACTACATCGAGGAACGGCGGATCGAGGTGCTGCGGGATTATTTGACGATCCTGGAGCGCCTGCGCCGCGGCAACCCGCCGGAAGTTCAGGCGCGCGTCGAGGGCGGGCACGCGCGCTTTCAGGAACTGGTGAAGCAAGTGCGCGAAGCCAGGGCGGCAGGGGCGGCGGACGTCTCGGACCTGATTCGGCGACACCGCGAAGCAGCGGCGACGGGGGCCGGCAATGGTGCGGGTGATGGCCGACAATGACGTGCAGGGGCAGTTCAACGAACTGCTGCGGCTCTGCACGACGGACGCCTGGAGCGATATTTTCGCCGAGTTGTCGGTGCGGGTCGAGGCGTTCGAGGGCATGGGGTTGGCCCGCGACGCGCCCGACGGCGAAGTCTGGCGGGCCTGCCAGGACCGGGGCGTCGTGCTGTTCACCGGAAACCGGAACAGCGAGGGGACCGATTCGCTGGAGGCGACGATCCGCACTGGGAACCGGCCCGACAGCCTTCCGGTGATAACGCTGGGCGACCCGCAGCGGTTTACGCGCGACAGGCGCTACGCCGAAGAGGCGGCGGAGCGGTTTCTGGAGTACCTGCTGGACATCGATGCCTACCGCGGCGCCGGTCGCCTCTATGTCCCCTGAGGCCGCGTTTTCAGCCGTCAGCCGGCCTCTGCCCTTCGACGTGCTCCTCCGAGGCGTGCCAGAGACGGTCCCAGTCAATGGCAGCGACCCAGCGGCGATCCGTCACATCGAATTGAATCACGCCTTCCGCGCAGCTCGTCGGATCGGCCTTCGTCGTCGGCGTCGTCTGTGTAGAACGTCAGGCGCAGCCCGTCGCGGAGCTGAATCCCGAAGCGTTGGAGGTCCTGAGGAGTGCCGCGGCAGGTCAGGATCAAGCGGTTGTCGTCATCCAGTTTTTGGAAATCCGCGTAGACCTGGGGAATGTTCATTCGCTTGCTCCGCCTTCGGCGCATCATACCAGCGCGGCCATCCCCTACAATACATGCGTCCGAGCGGTTCGCCTGGAAAGGGCCGTCGGACGCCACGCTATGACAGGATTCGCAATGCCTTCCAAAGACAAACTCGGCGGCGTCATCCACACCTACCAGAAGTTCGACCCGGTCGAGTTCCCCAGCCCGACGGCCCCGCCGCCCGACCTGGTGACGCCGGCCTTCGAGCATCTGCTGCAATTCGGCAGTACGCGCCGACTCACCGAGGAGGAGCTGGCCCGCGCCGTGCGCATCGACCCCAGCCAGATCCGTGGACTTGGCCCCAGCCTCGACTACCTCCGGGCCATGCTGGAGGAGCGCAAGCGCAAGATCCTCGAAACCTACGAAACCGGCCAGGTCCAAGCGGAGGCCCACCAGAACTTCCACGGCCAAGCCGAGCAGACGAAGCCGCCGCCTAAGCTCACCCGGCCTTTCCAGGAGGCGGTGCGCGAAGAACAGTTGCACGACCTGGAACAGCTCTGGTATCGCTCTGGAGACGAACACGGCCCGTTCGCCCGCCAGCTGATGAAGCTTATCGAAAGGCTCGGCGAGAAGTATCAGGTCGATGAACTGGCCGCCAAGTACGAATTCACCGGCCGGACGCCGATGGACGTGCCGACGGCCCTGGAAATCAAGAAAGAGTTGGAAGCGATCGACAAACTCCTCAAGCAGCTCGAGGAGGCGGCGAAGACGGCCCAGATCGGCATCATCGACCTGGAGGAGCTGGCCCAGTTCGCGGAGCCGGGCGATATGGAACAGCTGGCCCAGCTCCAGGAGCAGATCCAGGAGTACCTGCGGCAGATGCGCGAGCAGCAGGGCATCGAAGAGGGCAAGCGCGGCTTCCAGCTGACACCGAAGGCCTACCGCCTCTTCCAGTCGAAGCTGCTGTCGCGCATCTTCGAGCAGATTCAGGCGTCGCGCTCCGGCCGCCATCAGGGGCCGATCGTCGGCGAAGGCGCCACGGAGATGCAGAAGACGCGGCCGTATGAGTTCGGCGACTCTGTCACGCACATGGACATTCCGGCTTCGTTCGTCAACGCGCTCTTGCGCAACGGCCCCGGTCTGCCGGTGCGCCTCAAGACGGACGACATCGTCATTCACCAGACGCGCAACAACCCCAAGTGCGCCTCGGCCGTGCTGCTGGACATGAGCGGCTCGATGGGCCGCGGCGGCATGTACATCAACGTCAAGCGCATGGGCCTCGCCCTGGACGGCCTGATCCGCACGGAGTACCCCGGCGACTTCTTGCAGTTCATCGAGCTGTACACCTTCGCCAAGCCGCGGCACGTCTCCGAGATCGCGTCGCTGATGCCCAAGCCAATCACGATCTACGACTACATCGTGCGGCTCAAAGCCGACATGAGCGATCCGAATGTGAGCGAGATGCAGATCCCGCCGCACTTCACGAACATCCAGCACGGCTTGCAGACGGCGCGGAAGTTCCTGGCGGCGCAGGACACGCCCAACCGGCAGATCATGCTCATCACCGATGGTCTGCCGACGGCCCACTTCGAGGGCGAGTGGCTGTACCTGCTCTACCCGCCGGACTCGCGGACGGAGAACGCGACGCTGCGCGAGGCGCAACTCTGCGCCCGTGAAGGCATCACCATCAACATCTTCCTGCTGTCGAGTTGGAACCAGACGGAGGAGGACGTGAAGTTCGCCTACCGCGTGGCGGAGTCCACGAAGGGCCGCGTCTTCTTCACGGCCGGCCGCGACCTGGACCGCTACGTCGTCTGGGACTACATTGCCCGGCGGAAGCAGATTATCTCGTAAGCGTCAGAAAGGATGACGGACGATGAGCACGATCGTTACTCCCGACGCCCCGACGGCGCCGGCCAGCAGCGCCGACGGCGTGGCATGGGATCTCGGCGACCTGTACGCTGGCGTGGACGACCCGCGGATCGACCAGGATTTGCAGACGGCCTTGCAACGCGCCAAGGCGTTCGAGACGGCGTACCGCGGCAAGATCAACGTGCCCGGCGGCCCGGCCGCAGACCTTCTAGCTGCGGCCATGCACGAACTGGAAGAGCTGTCGGAGCAGCGCGACAAGCCGCTGATTTACGCCAGTCTCACGCACGCCGCCAAGAGCGACGACCCGCAGCGCGGCGCCCTCCTCTCCCGCACCCAAGAACAAGCTGTCGCTGTCAACCAACATTTGATCTTCTTCGATCTGGAATGGGTTCATCTGCCGGCCGAGGCCGTTCGTCCGCTCCTCGACGCCCCGGCCCTGGGCCGCTGGCGTCACTATCTCGACCAGAAGCGGGCCTGGAAACCGCATTTCCTCTCCGAGCCGGAGGAGAAGATTCACGACGAGAAGATGATCACCGGCCGCGCCGCCTTCTCCCGGCTCTTTGAGGAGACGGTTTCGTCGATCCAGTGCCCCATCAAGCAGGGCCGCAAGGTCGAAGCGCTGAGCCTGCAATTGACGCTTGCCAAGCTCTACGACCCCGACCGCAAGATGCGCAAGGCGGCGGCGGAAGGATTGACGAAGGGTTTACAAAACCATTCCCACTTGCTGACGTTCATCTTCAACAACCTGGTCCTCGACCATCAGACCGACTGCCGGCTGCGGAAATTCCCCGACCCGATGGCGTCGCGCCACCTGGCCAACGAGATCAAGCCGGAAGTCGTGGACGCCCTGATGACGGCGACGGAGCGCGGCCAGAAGACCGTCCAGCGCTACTACCGTCTCAAGGCCCGGCTGCTGGGCGTGCGGACGCTTCACGATTACGACCGTTACGCTCCGCTGTTTTCGGACATGCCTTCCTGCGACTGGCCGACGGGACGGCGGATCGTCCAGGAGAGCTACGAGGCGTTCAGCCCCAAAGCCGGCGGCATCATCCGCGAGTTCTTCGATCGGAAATGGATTGACGCTGAATTGCGCTCCGGCAAGCGCACCGGCGCCTTCAGCAGCAGCGCCGTCCCCAGCGTTCATCCCTACATCCTCATGAACTACACCGACAAGGTGCGCGACGTGATGACGCTGGCCCATGAGCTAGGCCACGGTCTGCACCAATACCTCGCGCGGCCGGTCGGCTACTTCCAGTGCGACACGCCGCTGACCACGGCCGAGACGGCCAGCGTCTTCGGCGAGATGCTGACCTTCCACCGCTTGCAGGAGCTGTACCCGGAGCCGCGGACGCGCCTGGCCATGCTGTGCAGCAAGATCGAGGACGCTTTCGCCACCGTCTTCCGGCAGGTGGTGCTGACGCGCTTCGAGCAGGCGCTGCACAAGGCGCGGCAGGAGCGCGGCGAATTGACGACAGAGCAGATCAACGAACTCTGGATGGAGGCGAACCAGCCGATGTACGGCAAGGCGGTGCGGCTGACCGACGGCTACGCCTGGTGGTGGCTCTACATCGGCCACTTCATACGCTCGCCGTTCTACTGCTACGCCTACGCCTTCGGGGAATTGCTGGTCCTGGCCCTGGTCGAGATGTACCGGCGGGAGGGCGAGGCGTTCGTGCCGCGCTACCTCGATCTGCTGGCGTCGGGCGGCTCGGAGGCGCCGGACGCGCTGCTGGCGCGGCTCGGCGTGGACGTCACCGATCCCGGCTTCTGGGAACTGGGGCTGAAGCTGCTCGGCCAGATGGTGGACCAGGCGGAAGAACTGGCCGCGAAGCTGTGACGGAGGCCCTACCAGCCCGAAGCGCCGGCGAGGGGTTGACCCATATCGCTCGCCGGCGCTTCGGGCTGGTTCATCATCGCGCTTGTCATGATCGCCGTCGACAACCTCTCCGTCCGCGTCTGGTCTTCAAGGCCCGCTTTGTCATCGGCAAGACTCGCCTCCAATCGTGTCGGGGAGCGTCGCTTCCGCCCCGGAGGGGCGATGGTGAATAGCCAGGGGTGAAACCCCTGGAAAGAGGACCGGCCCATCGGTCGTTTCCTCAGCCCCGGCGGGGCGGCGGTGCATAGCCAGGGGTGAAACCCCTGGGAACTCCGCCGCCCCTCCGGGGCTGGATGGGGAGGGCGCGGCACACCCCGGCCTCCAGGGGTGAAACCCCTGGCTATGCACCGCCGCCCCTCCGGGGCGGAAGCGATAAGTACAACGCCCACTCTCGTGGAGAGACCTATGGGATAGGCCGCCCTTGCCGACGACGGAGGGCGCCGGTAACTTGGAACATTCGTCGCCCTTCCCCTGTTTCCATGCGAAACGATCCCGATGATGCGTCACCCCTCTCGTCTCGTTTCGCCGCGACGGCTCGGCCTCCTCTCCCTGCCGTTGTTCGCCGTCGCGGCCGTGGTCTTCGCGGCCGAAGGGCCGCCGCCCTCCGACGGGCCGGAAGCTCACTTCCGCCGCGCGGAAGCCCTGCGCCTGCGCGCGTCGTTCGCCGAGGCGGCCCATGAGTTCAACGCCGCCGCGTCGGCCTTCGCCGACCGGCAGCCGCCGCGGAAAGACGATCCGGAATGGGCCTTGTACGCCCGCTGCGCAAGCGGAGATGCTGCTGCGCCTGCACAAGCCGAAGGACGCCCGCGACGTGCTGGCGCCGTCGCTGGGGAACCCGGCCCTGGCTGACGGCCCCGCACGCCGCCTCACATTGTTCTACCACGGAACGGCCTGCTTCCAACTCGGCGACGACATGGCCGCCGGGCGTTCGCTCGACGCGCTGGCGCCCTTTTCGGACACTTCCTTCGGCCCCGCCGCGCGCCGCCTCCTGGCCCGGCTGCACGAACGCAATGACGAGCGCCGAGGCCTGGCGCAGTACGAGGCCGTGGTCAAAGAGTATGCGGAGCGCAAGAAGGCCGGTGCCGAGAAGGGCCCGCCGCCGCAAGACGTGCAGGCGTCCGCCTTCGCCGCCGCCGTCCTCCTCTACGAAGATGGGCGATTCGACCAGGCGCACGACCTCTTCGCGGACGTGGCGGGGTCGGCCCCGGCCCACACCGCGGCGGATGCGCGACTCTACCAGGGATGCTGTGAGGTGCAATCGAAGCAGTACGCGCGGGCCGTCGAGACGCTCGCTTCCGTGAAGGACGCCGACCCGCTGACGGCGGCGCAGGCGTTGCGATGGCTCGGGCGGGCGCAGGCGGAATCCGCCGATCCCATCGACGCCGACGCCCGGCGCGAGGCCCAGCGGACGGCCCTGGAGACGCTGGACAAAGCCGCGAAGGCGTTGCAGGCGCCCTTCGACGGCGACGCGGCCCGATTCGCGCAAGAGTGCGGCAAAGACGTGTTGCTGGAAGAGGCGGAGCTTCACGAACGGCTCGGCGAGTTCGCGGCGGCGGCGGACCTGTACGCGAAGCTTCGCGCCGAACCCATCGACCCGAAGCGCGACGAGCTGGCGTTGCAGCGTGAATTGTCGGCGCGAACCCTGGCGGGCGACCCGCAGGCGTCGGTGAAACTGGCCGAACACTTCGAGACGACGTATCCGCACAGCGTGCTGGCGCCCGAAGTGTTGTTGCGCCGGGCGGAGAACGCGGCCCTGGCCGGAAAGCCGAACGCTGAGGCTGCCAGCCTTTTCGGGTTGGTTCTGTCGAAATATCCGGAATATCCTCATATGCAGCAGGCCCGGCTCAGTCTCGCCTGGCTGACCTACCGGCAGGGCGACTACGACAAGGCGCGGGCGCTGCTGGAGCAGATCGAGCCGGGCGAGCGCAAGGACGATCTGGCCGCCGCGTCGTACCTGCTGGCCGACTGCCTGATCCACACCGCCCCCTCCCAGACCGACGACGCCGTGTCCGCCGGCAAGGCCCAGGACCAGCTGACGCAGGCGGCGAACCTCCTGACGGAGCTGGTCGGTTCCGAACCCTACGCCGACCGCGATCCCGATGCGCTGATGCGCCTGGGTCTGTGCCAGCGGCGGCTGGCGGCGCTGGCGGCCAAGGACGACGACCGCAACGCGCTCAGCGGCACCTCACGGGGATCGTTCGAGCGCGTGCTGCTGGAGTACCCACGGGACGAACTGCAGCCACAAGCGGCGCTGGAGCGCGCCTGCTGGATCAAGCAAGGCGGCGACGTCACCGAGGCGATCCGCCGGCTGCGTCCGTTCGCAACGGGCAACCTCGACAAGCACCCGCTGGCGCCCCTGGCCGTGCTGCACCTCGGCGGCTGGCTGCGCTCGCAGGACGGCATGGCGCCGGAGGCGGTTCGGCTGCTCGCTCGCTGCCGCCGGGAGTACGACCAGGCTTTGCGAGCGGACCCCGTCCACGTGGAGTGGGCGGCAATGCTGCGCTATCAGTATGCACTCGCCCTCCGGGACGCCGGCCGCTACGACGAGGGCCGGGCGATCCTCAAGGAGATTATGAGCGACAACACCCGTCCGGAACGTGGAGAAGCGCGGTTGGCCTGGGGCGAGGGAATGCTGGCCGAGGGGCGGGGCAAGATGACTGCGGCCGACGCGACCCTCCAGAACAACCCGCCGGACGACCAGGCAGCGACCGCTCGAAAGGACCGGGCGGACGGGGTGAAGATCGGCCACGCCGCCGCCGACTACATGGAGGAGCAGGCGCGGAAGGGGGCCGATTCGCCGTCTTCTCCTCTCCTGCAAGCCCGTCTCTACTACGAAACCGCCTGGGTCTGGCGTTCGCTGATCGACGAGGAGGTCGGCGCCGCCCGCCAGCGCATTCAGGACGAATGGCGGCAAAAGGCGCCGAAGGGGCCGGACGGCCAGCCGCCGGACCCGCCGGACGTGCCGCTGGCGGACATTCCGATGCAGCCGGCGGAGAAGAAGAGCCGCGCCGCCTACGAAGCCCTGATCGCCGCTCAACCCGACCTGCTGCCGCTGGCCGCTCAGGCGCGGCTGGAGCTGGCGGAGCTGCGGCTGCAGCGCGGCGAGCCGACTGCGACGGCCGTGGCGCTGATCAAGCAGGCGCTCGATCTGGAGCCGGCGCCGGACCTGTCGGCCCGGCTCGGCCTGCGTCTCGCCGACTGCTGCTTCACGACCGGCGACGAAGCGGGGGCGATGCGCCAGCTCGACCGCGTCGCGGGCCTCAGTGACACGTCGTTGGCACCGGTCGCCCGTTACCGTGCGGCGGCGTGGATCGCCGGCAAGGGCGACTGGGCCAAGGCGGTCGAACGCCTGACGCCGTTCCGCGACGACGACGCGCTGAAAAACCTCGGCTACGTCAGCGACAAGGCCTTGCTCCTGCTCGGCCGGTCCTACGCCGCGCTCGGCCAGGACGAGCCATCTACAAAGGCCTACGAACAGCTGCTGACCACGTTCGCCGACAGCGCGTGGAGGCGGCACGCCCACTACGGCGAGGCCCAGACGCTGCACCGAAAAAAGAAATACGACGAGGCGCTCGACGCTTACCTGCGGGCGTCGCGGCCGCGCCGCCTGACGTGGCGGTGCGATCGCAGATCCAGATCGGCGTTTGTGAGATTGAGACGGGACATTTCTCCGAGGCGGCCGAATCGCTGCGCGGCGCCTACGACCCGGACTTCCCGGAGATGAACGCCTTCGCGCTGGTGGAGGCGGCGTTCGCCCTGGACCGCCTCGGCCGGCGCGGCGAAGCGGTGGAGCTGCTGCACCAATGCGCCGAAGCGTACCCGAAAAGTCCGTGGGGAACGGCCGCCTCGGCGCGGCTGAAGAAGCAGAACGACCGTCCGCCGCACGAATCGGCTGAAGCGGCCGCGCTGCTGGCGCTGGACATCGCGCCGCGGGAAGCCCTGGACCCGCTCGGCGAACAGCAGCCGGTCGAACCGTCGGTGCTGGAAGACCTCATGGACCAGGCCCGCGACGCCGCCATCCTATCGCGGCCGTTAGTCATGCACCCCATCCCGTCGCCGCTGCAGCGCCTGACGCTGCCCGAACCGTTCGAGAATCGCGGCACGGTGCGCGTGCGCGGCTTCTCGGACATTGAGGATCTGCCGCCGGTTGCGCCGTTGAAAGCGCCTGCGCCGTGAATTATGGAAAAGGGAGTAGTACGAAGGGGGAAGGGGACGGCGCAAGGCGCAACCGGCCCGGAGTGCGGCGAGCGCGTCGCCGTCGCTCGCACTCCGAACCGGCGTGGGAACCGATGCTTACAGAATGCCTGCGCTGAAGCCTTCGGCCTGCTTCTCGGGGCGCGCGGCGGGCGTCGTCTCCTGCGCGACGGGTTGGGCCGGCGCGTGATGGCTGCGGGGGCCGTGGACGCCGTGCGTGCGGTAGCCGCGCGGCGACGCGCCCATCTCGCCGACCACCTGGGTGTAGCTGATCACGTCATAGTCGGAATCGTAGTCGTCGTAGGTGCAGACGTAGCCGGGCTGCTTGGAGCGTTCCCGCTCCTCGCGGTACGACTTGAGCACCGCCGACTGAATCACCTCGCGGCAGGCCGAGTTGATCGGGTGCGCGATGTCGGCGTGCAGCTTGACGCGGCCGTCGGCGTCGCGGGTGGCGCGGTCCTCGTCGAGCTTGGCGCCGCAGGCGTTGCAGAACCGCGCCCGCAGATGGTTCTTGCAGCCGCAGCCCGGACAGCGATCCGTCAACTTCCGGCTGGGCATGGCGACGAACGAGCCTTTCGTGCCCTCAATGATCTTCAGGTCGCGCACGACGTAGGCGTCGTCGAACGTGACCGAGCAGAAGGCCTGAAGGCGCTCGTTCTCGTTATTGTCTTCCATGAGCTTGATACGGACTTCGGTGATGACCACAGCTGTTCTCCTTTTTTCTGTGGCACACTCTAATCGCAACTCCGCACGATATGGACTCGCGGCCCGCCGCCTTCCTCCCTAAAGGCGCCCAGTCCGCGCGCGACGCGCAATGCTTCCTCCGGCGATCGGCAAAGGGCGAAAACCGTACTGCCGCTGCCGGTCATCAAGCTGCCCGGCCGGCCCCAAGACGGCCAGCCGCTCTCGCCATGCCGCCACTTCGGGACGGAGCCGTTCGGCCGGCTCCTCCAGGCGGTTGTGCAAGCGGCGGCCGAGTTCCTCCACGTCGCCGGCTTCCGCGGCCCGGCGAACCTCCGCGCCGGTCAGCGGATCGGCCGGCGGCGTCACGTTCGCAAACACCTCCGCGGTGGACAGGCCGACCGGCGGAGAAACCAGCACGAAATCAAGAGGCCGGCCCAGGGCGAGAGGTTCGACCTTTTCGCCGCGTCCCATGCACCAGGCGGCGGGGGCGGCGAAAAAGAACGCCACGTCGCTGCCCAGCTCCGAGCCGAGGCCGGCGAGTTCGGCCCGGCTCAGTCCTAGCCGCCACAGGGCGTTCAGCCCGGCGAGGGCGGCCGCGGCATCGCTGGAGCCGCCGCCCAGCCCGGCCTGCATCGGAATCCGCTTCCAGAGGCGCATGTCCGCCCCAAGGCCGCGGCCGGTGCGCCGGCGGAGCAGTTCGGCGGCGCGGCAAACTAGATTGTCCGGCCCCGCGGACAGATCGGGCCGATCGCAGCGGAGGCGGATCGATCCGGACGGATCGTCGCGGAACCGCAGCGTGTCGTAGAGACTGACGGCCGTCATCAGCGTCGCCAGCTCGTGATAGCCGTCGGCCCGGCGGCGCAGGACTTCCAGGAACAGGTTCACTTTCGCCGGCGCCCGAACCAGGACGTCGGCGCCGCGGCGCTGGAGGATCATGCGGGTAAATCGGGAGGTTAAATATCCCTGGCCGGGGGCCGCGTAAGGGCCAAAGCCCCTCAAAGTCCATTGTCCGCGGGACGGGAAGGCTAGGCCTCCTGCCCATTCCGGCCGGGGTGCATGCTCCAGCCAGAACGGGGGCGATCATACCTTTGCTCATGAAGAGCGTCAAGGCGGCAAATCCGTGGCGAGCGGCGCGCCCCAACCGCGTCGGGAGTTTGCTAAGATGGATCAGCAGGCCGCGGCGTCAGCGGCCCGGTTCAAAAGGGTACACATGATGTCTCAAACGTGCGACATCCTGGTCGTGGGGGGCGGCGTGGTCGGCCTGTGTGCGGCCGGCCGGCTGGCGCGACGGCGGGCGGGGCGCGTGGTCCTGCTGGAGAAGTCGTTTCTCGGCGCCGGCGGCAGCGGCAAGTCGGCCGGCCTCCTCTACCAGCATGATTCGGTCCCCGTCGCCGCCGCGATGGCCCGCGAGGGTCTCCGCTTCTACGCCCACCTGCACGAGTCACTGGGCGCCCCGCCGGTCTTCACGCGGAGCGGCCTCGTTCTGGTGGTGCGCGAAGCCGAACGCGCCGCTCTGGAGGCGAACCTGGCGGCCCAGCGCGAGGCCGGCGTCGAGGTGCGGCCGATCAACGGTCAGGAGCTGACGGAGATCGACGCCAACGCTCGCCTGGCGGACAATGAGTTGGCCGCCTTCGAGGCGGAAGCCGGCTGCGTGGACCCGGTGCAGGTGCTGGCGGCGCTGGCGGAGAACGCCCACCGCCACGGGGCCGACCTGCGCCAGGGCGTCGAGGTGAAAGGGCTGACCGTGGAGAAGGGGAAGGTCGCCGGGGTCGAAACCAACGAGGGCCTGTACGAATGCGGCGCCGTGGTGCTGGCGACGGGGCCGTGGACGCCGCGGCTGCTCAAGGCGCAGAAGCCGGCGCTGCCGTTGGCCGTGCGGCGGACGCAGGCGGCGTTCTTCCGCCGGCCGGCCGACAGTGGCCGCCGCAGCGTCGTCTACGCGGACTTTGCGCAGGGGATGTATTTCCGTCCGATCACCGGTGACGGCGTCCAGGCCGGCCCGCTGGGCGCCGCCGAGGCCAAGGACGTGATCGACCCGGACGACTACAACGAGTCCGCCGACGCCGACTGGCTGCCGCGCGTGCGGCAGCGGTTGAGCCGGCGCTTTCCGGGGCTGCACCGCAGCTTCGGCCGCGGCGGCTACGGGGCGTTGCAAGTCGTGACGCCGGACGGGCTGCCGATCGTGGACCGACTTCCCGGCCTGGAGGGCGTGTTCCTCGCCGTCGGCTTCGGCGGTCGCTCCTTGCTGCTGGCGCCGGCCGCGGCACAGGCGACGGCCGAGCTGGTGATCGACGGCAAGACGACTGGGCTGGACGTGGCGCCGCTGCGGGCCGGACGGTTTGGCGAGGGCGACGGCGGCAAGAACATCGGCCTGCCGTACGGGCCGGCGGAGTAAATCCACAAGATTTGCACTATAATCATTTCTCGTGTCGCCGACCGCCTTCGTTTTTCCATTAACCTTAAGGAAGGGACGACTTTCCCCATAGCTGCCGTCTAGGACTTAGACTCTGTTCCTGAAGTCCTACGCCGCCCGTTTTCGGGGTCGCGGCTTGAACCGGAATCGTTGGCTCCGCGCCCGTCGCCCCGGGCGTAGCCGGCGGAGCATGTGATGAATCGCCGCCAACCGCACCACCGTTTCACTGGACTCGGTCGTGTGTTCGTAGTCCTTGCTCAGGCACCGATACCGCCCCAGCCAGGCGAAGGTTCGCTCCACCACCCAACGCACCTTCAAAGGCTTAAACCGCGTCTCGCCCTGCGGCCGGCTCACGACCTCCAGTCGGTACGGCCGCCGATGCAGCCGCAGCCACGCGTACAACCCGTGGTTGTGATACTTGTTGTCCGCGAACACCACCTTCAGCCGCGGCAAGTCCCGGCCCGGCGCCTGGGCGAACACCTCCGGGGCCGCCCGGCCGTCGTCCACGTTGGCGGCCGTCACCACCACGGCGATCAGCAACCCCAACGTGTCCACCAGGATATGGCGTTTGCGGCCGTGGACCTTCTTGCCGCCGTCGGTGCCGCACTCCTGGCCGCCCTCGGCCGTCTTGACCAACTGGCTGTCGATGGCGGCGGCGCTGGGGGTCGGCTCCCGGCCGGCTCGGACCCGGACCCGCTCGCGCAGGGCGTCGAGGATCCTTTGCCAGGTGCCGTCGGCGTCGAACCACTGGAAGTAGTTGTAGACGGTCTTCCAGGGCGGGAAGTCGTGGGGCAAGGCGCGCCAGGTGCAGCCCTCGCGGGTGCGGTAGAACAGGGCGTCGAGGATCCGGCGCATATCGACCTGGCGCGGGCGGCCCCCCGGCCAGGCCGCGGGAATCAAAGGCTCGATGACGGCCCACCGCGCGTCGGTGAGGTCGCTCGGATAGGGTCTGGCTTTCGGTTTGCGCTTCATACCCTATTCTACGGGCCTCACCCACTTCTGGAACAGAGTCTTATAGGTCTTATGGGGCAAAATGAGACGCTATCAACTTCCGCCGTTTCCCGAAATGGAGGGCCGTCATGCGATCCCGTCTCGGTTGGTTGGAACTCGGAGGCGTTCTCGGCGCCGGCGCCCTGGCCGCCGCCCTGTGGGTGGGCGTCTCCACGGCCAACGGCCGCGCCCAGCCGCGTCCGCGGCAAAGGCCGCCCCCGACGATCTGGAAGCCGCGCTTCAGAAGGCCCGCGTCAACGGCAAGTATCGGATGCTGCTGCGCCAGTTCAAAGTCGAGAAGGACGCGGAAACCAACGGCGACTTCAAGGACCTCGGCTACCGCAATATGCCGGAGTACGGCGGCATCACGGACCTGCCGGCCGGCCACTGGGTCTACGTCGCCCCCTACTATTACATCTGGCGCGACCTGACTTCCGTGCAGCGGCCGAAGCGCGACTGGGGGCCGGAGCAGGCCACCGGCGAACCGGACACGAACATGGCCGGCGACATCGTCACGGCCTGGGCGTCCGCCAGCCAGGACGACCGGGAAGAGTGGCTCATGCTCGAATATGAAGACATGGTCAAGCCGAGCGCCGTTCTCGTCTATGAGACATTCAACCCCGGCGCCCTCTACCGCGTCACGGCGTTCAAGCCGGACGGCGAAGAGGTGGAGCTGTGGAAGGGGACCGACCCCACGCCGACCGCCGACGGCATGGGCGTCTCGGAGATCCCGGTGAAGGCCGGTTTCAAAACGAACCGCATCAAGCTCTACATCGACAGCCCAAGCGTCCCCGGCTGGAACGAGATCGACGCGGTCGGCCTGCGCGACAAGAACAAGACGATGCACTGGGCCGTCGCCGCCGAGGCCAGCACCACCTACGCCGCGCCCTACCCGCCGGAGGGACAGCCCGAACCCACCCTGGCGACATTCAACCTGCAGGCGGCGGAGCAGGCGAAGTTACAGGCCGCGGAGGAGCGCATCCAGAAGCTGGAGGACCAGGTCCGCGCCCTCAAAGACGCCGTGGAAGAGCTGAAAAAGGACAAGAACAAAGACAAGTGACCTGAAAGGAGATGCACGTGACGACTCTCTCCCGTTTGGGTCTCTGTCTCGTGTTCCTGCCCTGGGCGGCGGCGGCGCGGGCGGAATCGCCGCAGAAGATCAAGGACGCCGCGGCCGAGGCCGCCCGCCTGGACCAGCTTCTGGCCGCCCGCTGGGACGCCAACCAAGTCCAGCCCGCTCCCACGGCCGACGACGCCGAGTTCATGCGCCGCCTCTACCTCGACCTGGCCGGGACCATTCCGCCGGTGTCCGAGGTCCGCGCCTTCCTGGCCGACCCGTCAAAGGACAAGCGCCGCAAGCTGATCGACCGATTGCTCGGCGGCCCCGATTACGTCAACCACTTCACCGACGTCTGGCGCGCCACGTGGCTGCCGGACGAGGCGGAAGCCCTCGGCCTGCGCCCGAGCTTCGAGGCGTGGTTGCGCGTCCGCCTCGCGGAGAACGCCGGCTACGACCGCATGGTGCGCGAGATCCTCACCAGCACCCCGCAGGCCGATCCGCGTCTCCAGAATGAGTCGTTGGCAATGATCCAGCCCGGCGGCGTTTCGCCGGCCGCGTTCTACGCCGCCAACGAGAACAAGCCGGAGAAACTGGCCGGCGCCACGTCGCGGCTGTTCCTGGCGGTTCGGCTCGAGTGCGCCCAGTGCCACAACCACCCCTTCGCTGAATGGACCCGCGAACAGTTCTGGGAATACGCCGCTTTCTTCGGCGGTCAGGGCGGTCGGCCGTCCATCGTCATCCCCAACCTGGGCAAGGTGGTCCAGGCTCGCTTCCCGGACGGCACGGAGCCGAAGTTCACCAACGGGGCCGGCCCGCGCGTCGTCCTGGCCGACTGGGCGACCTCGCCGAACAACAAGTATTTCGCTCGCGCCGCCGTCAATCGTGTCTGGTCGCTGTTTTTCGGGACCGGCCTGGCGGAGCCGGTCGATGACCTCCTCCGCGAGGGGGACAAGAACGATATGCTCGACGAGCTGGCCCGCCAGTTCACCGACCACAATTTCGATCTCAAGTTTTTGATCCGGGTCATCGTCAGCACGCGGGCTTATCAGCTGACGAGCCGGCGGACGGACGCCAGCCAGGACGAGCCGCGCCTGTTCGCCCGCATGGCGGTGAAGGCCCTGTCCACGGAGCAAGTGATCGCCAGCCTGACGGAGGCGACCGGGGCACCGCGGGCCTCGGCCGATCTCGGTCTGCTGCGGGCGGAACTCGGCGGCAGCTTCGCCCGTCAGCCGAACAAGCCCACCGAGTTCCAAACGTCGATTCCGCAGGCGCTGGCCCTGATGAACGGCAAGTACGTCAACGACGCCACCGCCGTGGAGCGGAGCGGCACGCTGGCCGCCGTCGCCGGGGCGCCGTTCCTGGACGCGCACGGCCGCGTCGAAACGCTTTACCTGGCGGCGCTGGGCCGCAAACCGACCGAGGCAGAGAGCGCCAAGCTGGTCGCCTACGTCGAGAAGGGCGGCCCCAGCGGCGACCCGAACCTGGCGCTGGCCGATGTGTTCTGGGCGCTGCTCAACAGCAGTGAATTCGTGTTCAATCATTGAAGAAAATGATGAATGATGAACGATGAATGATGAATAAAAGAGACGTGCAGGTTTTGATTCATCGTTCATCGTTCATCATTCATCATTTCAAACGGGAGTCCTGCTCATGCGTTCCGACCGTGGTCCCCGTCTGTCGCGCCGCGACTGCCTGAAGCTGTCGGCCGCCGGCGTCGTGAGCTATTCCCTGTCCGGCTGGCTGCCGCTACTGGCCGCCGACACGGCGACCAACCCGCACCGCAAGCGCTCGTGCATCCTCCTCTGGATGGACGGCGGACCCAGCCAGATGGACACCTTCGACCTCAAGCCCGGAGCCGTCAACGGCGGCCCGTTCCGGGAGATCGACACCAATGCGCCCGGCGTCCGCATCAGCGAACACTTCCCGAAAATCGCCCAATTCGGTGACCGCATGGCGATCATTCGCTCCATGACCACCAAGGAAGGCGAGCACCAGCGGGCGCACCAGCTGATGCACACCGGCACGCTGGCCCAGGACCAGATCCAGTACCCGGCCCTCGGCTCGCTGATCGCCAACGAGCTGTATGACCGCGACGCCGTGCTGCCGGGCTTCGTCAGCGTCGCGCCGGATCGGGCCGTCAGCCCGGCCGCCCACAGTCCTGGCTTTCTTGGGCCGAACTTCGCCCCGCTGGTGGTCGGCGATGGCGGCCCCGCCACGCTGCGTCCCGGCCAAACCACCGAGCGCTCCCTGCGCGTGCAGAACCTGGAGCCGCCGCACGACGTGCCGCCGCAGCACCTGGACGCCCGCGTCAGCCTGCTCGAAGACATGGAGGCCGACTTCGTCCAGGACCGGCCCGGCGCCGCCGGCCGCAGCCACCAGGCGGCCTACGACCGGGCCGTCCGTCTCATGCACAGCGACGCCGGCCGGGCGTTCGAGCTTGACGAGGAGAAGGATGCGGTGCGCGACGCCTACGGCCGCAATCTCTTTGGCCAGGGATGTCTGCTGGCCCGCCGGCTGGTGGAGCGCGGCGTGCCGTTCATCGAAGTGGCGCTCGGCGGCCTGAACGGCGGCGGCCTCGGCTGGGACACGCACACGAACAATTTCGAGACGGTAAAGGGCCTGAGCCACGTGCTCGACGCCGCCTGGTCCGCCTTGATGGGCGACCTCAAGGAGCGCGGGTTGCTCGACACGACCTTGATCGTCTGGATGGGGGAGTTCGGCCGCACGCCGCAGATCAACCCGCAGCAGGGCCGCGACCACTTCCCCAACGGCTGGAGCAGCGTGCTGGCCGGCGGCGGAATCAAGGGCGGACAGGCGATCGGCAAGACGGGCAAGAACGGCGGCGTGGTCGAGGAGCGGCCGGTCGCGGTGACGGACTTCCTGGCGACGGTCTGCCTGGCGCTCGGCGTGGACCCCATGAAACAAAACGAATCGAACGTCGGTCGGCCGATCCGCATTGTGGATAAATCGGCGAACCCGGTCAAGGAGGTCCTGGCGTGACGCATCGACTGCTTGCGGGCCTGGGCGCCGCCCTTCTTGCCACGTGGGCGATCGCCACTGTCCCCGACGCCAAACCGGCCGGGACGGCGGACGACGTGCAGGACATGGTCCTCCTGGCCGACGGACGCCCGGTGTTCCTGCGGCTGCATATCGAGATCGACGGCCAGCCGTTTCGGACGGCCCACGCCGAGGCGCTGAAGGCGTACCTCGACGGGCTGTTCACGCAGCTCGACTCCAACGGCGACGGCGTGCTGAGCGAGGACGAGGCGCGGCGGATGCCGTCGCCGTTCAAGCCGCCGGCCACGACGGGCGGCTCCACGGTCCACGTCGCCTTCAACTATCGCGTGGTGGACGCGGACGGCGACGGCAAGATCACGCGCGAGGAAATGGCGGAGTATCACCGCGAGTTCAGCGGAGGCGCGGCCCAGGTCCAGCCGGCCGCCCGAACGCCCATCCCGCCGCAGGTGGATGAGGCGCTGTTCAAGCTTTTGGATACAAACAAGGATGGCAAACTCTCCAAAGAGGAACTGGCCGCGGCGGCGGACGTGCTGTTCCCTCTGGATCAGGACCGCGACGAACTGATATCCCCGCAGGAGATCGCCCCGTCGCTTTACACGGTCGGCCCGCAGGACTTGAATGCGCCGGTCCCGCCGCCGAGCATGGGGCGGCCGGCCGTTCGCACGGCCTCGCTCTTCCTCGTGTCCACGAACGAGGATCGGGCCGCCCTGGCGTCGGCCCTGCTAACCCGCTACGGCAGAGGCAATCGGGATAAACTGGATGGGCATACGCTAGGATTGAACGTCGAGACCTTCAACCGCCTGGACGCGGACAAGGACGGGGCCCTTGACGCCGCGGAACTGGCGAAGTTCACCGACCGGCCGGCGGACGCGGAACTGATCGTGCGGCTGGGCGATCGCGCCGCCGGACTGCCGGCGCTGGCCGTCGTGGCGATGGGCGGCGCGGCTTCCACGACGCGGACGAGCGGAGACGGCGGCCTGACGCTGACCTTCGGCGGCGTCCACCTCGACCTGCGCGTGAACGCGGAGCGGCCGGACCAACCGGCGGGGACGCGACAACGGGATCTGGAATTGTTCCGCGGCGCGGCCGGCGCGAAGGGCCGCCTCAGCGCGGACGAGGCGCAACGGAATGGGTTCTTCCCCGGCCAGTTCGCGCTGCTGGACCGCAACGGCGACGGCGAGTTGACGGAGCGCGAATTCGCGGATTATCTCGACGGGGTGCAGGACCGGCAAGCCCGGCTGATCGGCGCGACGCCGTCGCTGCTGCTTTCGGGCCGGGCGCGGACGCTATTCGAGTGGCTGGACCGCGACGGCGACGGCCGGCTGAGCCTCCGCGAGCTGCGCGAGGCGCCCAAACTATTGGCCCGCATGGGTGTGGACGCCGTTTCCCGCGCGGACTTCCCGGAAGGCTACCAGATGGCGATCGGGGCAGGTCGGGCGAGCCTCGGCCGGTCGGGGCCGGACGCCTTCACGCCTCCCGAAGCGCCGATGCTGACGCTCGACTGGTCGGGGCCAGACCTCCTGTGGTTCCGCAAGATGGATCGCAACGGCGACGGCGACGTTTCCCCTCGGGAATTTCTCGGCACGGCCGAAGACTTCAAACGCCTCGACGCGGACGGCGACGGACTCATCAGCCGCGAGGAGGCGGAGCGGGCGGCGACGATGTTCAAGAACAAACGATGAATGATGAACGATGAATGATGAATTCCGGAGTTCTTGATTCATCATTCATCGTTCATCATTCATCGTTTCGACTTGGCGTCGCCCCGTGCAGTCCTGGGAAGGGGGGCGGCCGTGACGGCTCCCGACCGTTCCTTCGACGACCTGATGACGCGCCTCCGGGCCGGCGACGACGACGCGGCCGCGGAGGTGTTTCGCCGTTTCACTCACCGGCTCATCGGCCTGGCGCGAAGCCGGCTCGACCACCTCATCCGCGGCAAACTCGACCCTGAAGACATCCTTCAATCGGTCTACCGCACCTTCTTCAGCCGCCACGCCCGCGACGGTTTCGACCTCGGCAGCTGGGACAGCCTGTGGGGGATGCTCACCGTCATCACGGTGCGCAAATGCGACTATCGCCGGAAGTTTTTCCACACCGCCCGCCGCGACGTCGGCCGCGAGGTCGCGGCGCCGTCCAACGCCGCCCCGGCGCACGACGACCACGCCCTGGCCCGCGACCCGACGCCCTCCGAGGCGGCGCGACTGACCGAAACGGTCGAAGCCCTCATGAAAGAGTTGAGCGGTCGGGAAAGGGAGATGCTGGCGCTCGGCCTGCAAGGCTGCGACGTGCCGGAGATCAGCGCCCGCGTCGCCCGCAGCGAGCGAACGGTCCAGCGGGTCCTGAAGCGCGTGCGCGAACGGCTGGAACAGATGCGATCCGAGCCGGCGGCCCCTTGATTGTGGAGATTTCCCATGCTCCAAGCCGACAATACGCCGATCCTTCCGTCTTCGGCGGCCGTCGCCCGCATCGAGGAAACCGTCGATCGTTTCGAGGAGGCCTGGCAGAACGGCGGCCGTCCGACCATCGACGACCACCTGCCGGCCGACGGCGAGGTCCGTGTGGCCCTCCTGGTTGAGCTGGCGCACGTGGACCTGGAATACCGGCTCAAGGCCGGGGAGCCGGTGCGCGTCGAGTCGTACCTGGCGCGCTACCCGGAGCTGTCCCGCGATCGGCGCGCGGTCCTGGACCTGCTGGCGGCCGAGTGGAAATTGCGGCGCCGCCGCGACCCGTCGATCGAGGTGGACGAGTACACGCGCCGCTTCCCCGATTACCGGGACGACCTCCTGGCGTCGGCCACCGTCTCCCATTTGCCGTCCGGCGCTCTGATCGAACCGCCGGGATCGGAACCGACCGCCGCGGCGTCCACGCGGTCGCACTACCGCATCCTGCGCCTGCACGCCCGCGGCGGCCTGGGCGAGATCCTCGCCGCCCACGACGAGGACCTGCACCGCGAGGTGGCGCTGAAGCGTCTGCAACCGCGCCTGTCCGGCGCCGTCGAGAGCCGCGGCCGCTTCCTGCGCGAAGCGGAGATCACCAGCCAGCTGGAGCATCCCGGCGTCGTGCCGGTCTACGGCCTGGGCCAGGCCGCCGACGGCAGCCCGGTCTACGCCATGCGCTTCATCCGCGGCGACACGTTTCAAGAGGCGGTGGACCGATTCCACGCCGCCGAGCGACCCGGCCGCGCGGCCGCGGAACAGCGGTTGGCCTTCCGTCGGCTGCTCGAGACGTTTTGTCAGCGCCTGCAACACTGTCGCCTACGCTCACAGCCGGGGGATTTTGCACCGCGACCTCAAGCCCGGCAACATCCTTCTCGGTAATTATGGCGAAACGTTGGTGGTGGACTGGGCCTGGCCAAGCCGATCGCCGGGCCGGAGCCGGCCGGCGCGCCCGCTGGGCAGGCGGCGCCCTCTCCCGCCGGCGATTGGACCCAGGCCGGAGAGGTGATCGGCACGCCCGCCTACATGAGTCCCGAACAGGCCGACGGCCGCTGGGACGTGGTCGGCCCCGCCAGCGACGTGTACAGCCTCGGCGCCACCCTCTACGTCCTGCTGACCGGCCGGCCGCCGTTCGGGCCGGGCGGCATCGGCGAGGTGCTGGAGAAGGTTCGGCGGGGCGTCTTCCTTCGGCCGCGCCTGGTCAAGAAGACGCTTTGCCCCTCTCTGGAGGCGATTTGTCTGAAA
Source organism: uncultured Planctomycetaceae bacterium (assembly GCA_963771935.1). Classification (GTDB taxonomy): domain Bacteria; phylum Planctomycetota; class Planctomycetia; order Gemmatales; family Gemmataceae; genus UBA4732. Next base: position 948,117 of record CAVYVK010000005.1, read on the forward strand.
GCGATGGCCGCGCGGCCGGAGCAGCGCTATCCGACGGCCCTGGCGCTGGCGGCCGACCTGGAGCGATGGCTGGCGGGCGAGCCGGTCGGCGCCCGGCCTGAGCCGGTCGCGGCTCGGATGCGGCGCTGGACGGGCCGCCACGCCACGCTGGTCGCCACGGCCGGCGTGGTGCTGGCCGCCGGCGCAGTCGTCGCGGTGGTGACGGCCCTCTGGTTCGCGGCCGCTGACCGGGAGCGCTCGGCCAGGGCCGTGGCCGAGGTGCGCCAGCAGGAGCTGGACCGGGCGGATCGCGAACGCTATCTCTTTCAGGCGGCCGACGCCGGCCAGGAGTGGTGGGCCGGCGAATACGACTTGGCCGCGGCGCGTCTGGCGGAATGCACCCGACCGGACCTGCACGGCTGGGAGTGGAATTACCTGACCCGCTGCCTGAGAGACAAGGACCACTCGACCCTGCTCACGATGAAGGGACATGAAAAAGAGGTCTGGAATGTGGCCTTCAGCCCGGACGGCAACACGTTGGCGTCGGCCAGTCTGGACGGCACGGTGCGGGTGTGGGACGCGGTCGATGGCCGGCTTCTGTTCAAGCTGGCGGGCCACGAGGGGCCCGTCTGGGGCGTGGCGTTCAGTCCGGACGGCGCCGTTCTCGCCAGCGGCGGCGACGACCGGACGGTGCGGCTGTGGGACGCGAAGACGGGCCGGCCGCTGCGTTCGTTCGAGGGGCTGACCGGCGGGGTCTACGGCGTGGCGTTCAGCCATGACGGCAAGCTCCTGGCCGCGGCGACGGCCGGCCCGATGGTCCGCCGCCTCGCCGCCATCGGCGTCGGCGGCGAGGTTGATCTCTGGAGCCTTCCGGCCGGGAAGAAGCCCAAGCGCTTCGGGATCCCGGCCGGCAGCCCAACCAGCGTGGCCTTCAGCCCCGACGATCGGACGGTGGCCGCGGGACCCTCGACGGGATTGTGCGGCGCTGGGATGTCGCCGGCGGCCGGGAACAGGCGCCTCTGAAAGGCCCCGGCAGGGCGATTCAGGCGGTCGCGTTCAGTCCCGACGGGCTGTGGATCGCCTCCGCCAGCAGCGACGGCAGGTTGGCGGTCTGGGACGCCCACACCGGGGCGGCGAAGTTCCTCGTCCTCGGCCACTTCGCGCCGGCGTGGGGCGTGGCCTTCAGCCCCGACAGCCGGCGCATCGCCACCTCGGCCGACGACGCCACGATCCGCATCTGGGACGTTGCTTCCGGCTGCCGTTTGTACACGCTCTATGGACATTCACAAGGGATCGCCAATATAGTCTTTAGCCCAGACGGCTCACGGCTCGCGTCGGCCAGCGACGACCAGACGGTGAGGGTTTGGGACGCCCACGACACCCGCACCGCCGTGGCGCTGCTCGGACACAAGAACTCCGTATGGGGCGTGGCGTTCAGCCCGGACGGCAAGCGTCTGGCCACGGCGGGCGCCGACGCGCCGAGCGAAGGCTCCCCGGCCGACGACGCCGCGGTGCGCGTTTGGGACACCGAGGGCAATCTGGTGGTCGCGTTGCACGTGCCGGGCGGCGCCCACGGCGTGGCGTTCAGTCCGGGCGGCCGCTTCCTGGCCGCGGCCGGCGGCGATGGCACGATTCGGGTCTGGGACGCGGAGGCCGAGTGGGCGGAACACGTCCTGCGCGGCCATGACAAGACCGTGCTGGCCGTCGCATTCAGTCCCGATGGCCGATGGATCGCCAGCGCCTCGGCGGACCACACGGTGAAGCTGTGGGACGCCGCGACGTGGGCGGAGATGCGGACGCTGCGAGGCCACGCCGACGTGGTGCGCACGGTCGCGTTCAACCCCGACGGCCGACGGCTGGCCTCGGGCGGCGACGACAAGACGGTCAGAGTGTGGGACGCGGCGACCGGTACGGAGGTACTGACGCTGTCGGAATGCCCGGCGGCGGTGTACTGCGTCGCGTTCAGCCCGGACGGGAAGCGCCTGGCCGCTGGCGCCGCCGCCCTGCGGAAGGCCGTGACCATCGACCTGGGCGAAATCCTTATATGGGATCCGGAAACGGGGAAAACTGTCCTGACCATGCGGGGCCATGCGGGGGACGTGCGGGCCGTGACGTACAGTCCCGACGGCAAGCGTCTGGTTTCGGCCGGCTCCGACGAGCAGCTGATCTTCTGGGAGCCGACGACGGGTCAACCGATCCTCGCCATCCACGACGCCCACGTGAATTGCATCAACGGCGTAGCCTTCAGCCCAGACGGCGGCCGCCTGGCGTCGGCCAGCTGCGACCACACGGCGATCCTCTGGGATGGGACGCCGCCCGACGTCGATCCGGCGCCCTGATCCACGAAGGCCGTTCCATATTCATCGCGCCAGGCCTTCAACCGACCGCCGATGACGTTTTGGAGCAGGAATCGTTTGCAGCCGCCACGGGCGCGCGGTAGACTCCCTATCCGTGCGGTAGAGGCGGTCGTCCGAGACGTCAACACGGTTCGATTCCCCCTGTTCTCCGGGGTCGCCATTCATGTCCAATTCAACTACACAGATGGCGATTGATGGCAAATGGGTCCATTGCCTGCCGACCGACGAATACGGGGGTCTCGGAGTCCGCTACACCTGCGATCTCAGAAGCGACGACGGAAGGCCGGCGAAGCGGCTGTTGCTGCGGCGCCGCGCCTGTCCGCTCCCGGCGATTCCGCCGGTCAACTGGTCGTGAGCAAAGCGCCGCAATCGGGGAAGATTGGGCTTCGCCCGGCCTCGGGGAAGACTTATCAGGAGTCGCGGGACGGAGGCCAGGAACAATGCAAAGTCCTGCAACAGGACGTCACCGGACTCACCCCACTGGGAAGTGCGGTGCTCCACGGTCTAAGGGACGGCGACTCCGCCCATGTTTGGAGACTGTTCTACGCCGCGTGCGAAGCGTTGCGCCGGTTCGGGAGCACAACCGGCTCCTCCCAGCTGGTTCCTCTTCAGTGCCCGACGAGCCTCGCCGTCGCAGCGGACGGATCGATCGTGCTGCTGGACGCGGAAATTCGGGCGGCGGGGTCGTTGGCCCATGACTCCCCGATCCGACGACTGTTCGGCGCGTGGTTCGGCGAGGCGGGGGTCAACGGCTTCGCCGACGCGCGGCAGGCGTCCCTCTTACACTCCCGGGCGATGCTGGCGTACTTCTTGAATCTGCTGCGGCAGACGGCGCAGTCCTCGACGCCCGCGGCCCGCTCAGCGACGGTCAAGGTGGCGACGAAACTGGAGCAGGCGCCCGCGGGCGTGGACCTCGACGACCTGGAAAGCTGGGTCCGAAACAACACGGAAGACTGGAGTTTGCCGATTGACGAGGAATCGCTGCCGGAAGCCGACGACGAGCCGCCCCAGACGGACCAAAGGGTAAGGCAACGGCGGCCTCAGTCGCCGGCCGCTGTCGCCCTCGTCGCACGACCTTCCGCCGCGCCGCGCAGGAAGCGGTCGTGGCTCCTGCGGCTCTCTCTATACCTCAACCTGGTCCTGATCTTGGCGCTCGCGATCCTGTGGCTTTTGTGGCCGAGGGGGGCAGTCGGCAAGTCGCTACTCGGCGACCCCGCAGCGACCACCGGCGACGCCCCGCTGACTTTCTCCTCGTACTGCGTGATCTTTCCGACGCAGGGTACCATCAGTGAAAAGGTGGCCGCGTCCCTCGGAGATTTGTTCCCCGGCAAGGCGCTGGAAATCAAGCGCGACGCGGACGAGCATCGCCGCCTCCTGACCAAGCAGCTGGACGATTCGGTCAAATCGCTGGACAAACCGGATCAGTTGAAGCGGCTGCTCGTCGATCTTTCCACGAACCACTCCATCCGTTTCAAAGGATTCGTGGCCGCCGAACCGAACGACAGTCTGCCGGCCGTCATCGAAAGGGCAGGGGTCTTCACGGTCGCCGGGGCGTCGGGGGAGCAGTACGGATCGCTGTTGCAACCCAACAGCGTGGACAAACTGTTGACCGGTGCGGGAATGAGCGGCAAGGAAGAGCCGCGCGCCCTGCTGGACAGTTTGAAGAAGGCCGTGGAGGATTACGCATCCATGCAGGACGCTCTGGGCATCATCAACGACAGGACAGCGTACCTACTCAAGGTGGATCCCACACCGGAAGCTCATGAGGCGGTGCGAAAGAAGCTACTGAGCCGCCAGGACAAGCCGGTGTTCATCTCCCGGCCGGTGCCCGAACTCTTCGACGCGGTCGATCCGACCGCCGACACGGGCGGCGGGTCGGCGGCCTACACCTTGAGGCTGGACCGGAAGTGCTTCTGGCGCCTCGCCGGCGCGGACGACCGCAAGAACGTGGATTTCACGAACAACGCCAGTAACGGCCGCATGAAATGGCAGGAAATCGAGCCAGAGCAACTGATCTCGTGGAAGCCCATTTCTCTGACTCGAAAGAGTGGGAAGGTGGATGTCGTGGCGACTTTCGACATCGGGGTCGTGGTTGGAACCAAGGTTGTCATCTTCCGGAATCAGAGTATCCTGCTCGGCGATAAGAGAGCCGATGTCGTAGCGTCGGGCCAGAACTACGTCGAAAAGGCCCTTGGGCTGAAGCAATTGGCACCCGATGAGGCGATCAGCGTGCGACAGCAGGACCAGCAGTTCACCGGAACATTGGTTTACAGTTCCATCGCGGGCCTGGTGACCGACGCCAACAAGGGCGATGATCTGGATATTCTCGACTTGACCGATTTCATGACGGTCAGGATGCGGGAAGACATGTTCCCATAATGATCTCCCTACGGCTTCCATCCTTGCGTCTTATGGGCCAGCGATCTCCGGCGCCCTCTTCTCTTTTTCCGCTCCACTTCCACTGCCCTGACGCCTCCGCCGCGCGGTACACTCCACCTGCCGCATCCCGAAATGTCGAGGAACGTCATGGCCCCCATCCCTCCCGCCGAAGACCGTCCCGTCGCGCCGTCGGCGCTGCTCTTTGCGCTCCTGTTCCTCTTGCCATCGACCGCGTTACCACAAGGACATGCGCCGGAGCCGCCCTATCCGCCCAGCCCGGTGATCGCGGGCGTCACGTGGGATTGGACGATGCGCCGCACCGCGGCGCCGGGCAGCGATTTGTGGCCGGTAACATGGGGGGCGGACGACCTTCTCTATACCGCCTGGGGCGACGGCGGCGGCTTCGGCGGCACGGATCAGGACGGCCGGGCAGCGATGGGCTTCGCGCGCATCGAAGGGCCGCCGGAGCGATTCGTCGGCGTCAACATCAACGGGGGCAAGTACCCGCACATCGCGCGTCCTTCGCCGATCACGGCAAGACCGGGGGCGTGCTGGCCGTGGGCGACCGACTTTACGCCTGGCTGAACGCGCAAAACGGCAAGTGGCCGGACGTGGACGAGGCGCTGATCTGGTCCGACGACGGGGCGGCCTCCTGGAAGCGCGGCGCGTGGGTGTTCTCCAGGGGCCAGGGCAACCTCAAGCCCACGACCTTCCTCAACTTCGGCAAGGGCTACGCGGGAGTCCCGGACGACCTCCGGGGTTACGTCTATTTCTACGGCCAGAGGCAGGGCGAGGAGGAGAAGACGTACCTCGGACGCGCGCCGCAGGACAAGCTGATCGACCGCGACGCTTACGAATTCCTATCCGGAATGGACGAGGGCAAGCCGCGGTGGTCGTCGGACCCGGACAAGGCGCGTCCGGTCTTCGCCGACGCCAACCGCACCGGCGACCTGGCGAGCGTCGTCTACGTGCCGGGGCTGAAGCGCTTCCTGCTGACCTGCTTCCATAAAGGCCCCGGCCAGCTCGGCGTCTTTGACGGGACGCACCCCTGGGGGCCGTGGACGACCGTCGCCTATGAAGAGCGCTGGGGAGAAATGGGGACCGACGGTCAGGGGTTGACTTGCAGCTTTCCGCAGAAGTGGATGAGCGCGGACGGGCGGACCTTGTGGTGCGTCTTCAGCGCCTACGGCAAAGGGGCGAAGCAAGGAATCGACGCCCACGACAAGTTCAACGTGGTGAAGGCCACGCTCCAATTGCGATGACTCCGGGCAGAACCCTTGGCGCAATGGCGCAAGGCCCGGAAAAGTCTGAAATGCCAAGGACTTAAGTGTGCGCCAGGCCTTGCGCCATTTGGCGCAATGGCGCAGCGAGTCAGCGCCGGTGAGCGCCGCATCCTGCCGCACTGGCGAATGAAACTTCGGAGAGCGAACCTCATGGCGCAACTACGGATCACTCCGGTTGTCCTGGCGATCGGTCTGGCCCTTGTCGCACTGGTAACGGTCTCGGCCGCGGGCGGCGCCGATGAGGGGATAAACCGTCTCCCGGTTCGCGTCGAGAGCCTCAAGAACCCCGGCTTTGAAGCCGGAACCGCCGATTGGTCCATCGCCGTCTACGGGGTCAAACCCACGATCTCGGCGGATGGTCAGACCTTCCACGAGGGCAAGCAATCCCTGCGCATCTCCTCCTCTGAACCGTCTGACGCGGCGCTCGGCCAGGAATTGATGCTCGCTCCCGGAAGGCTCTACCGCTTGCACGGCTGGGTCAGGACGCGCGGCCTCGACCCACATGGGGCGCCTGTCTACGGCACGTTCCAGATCCAGACGCCGGGCGGAAACAGCATCATCGCCAGCGGGACGAACCACGGCGGCGACACGGACTGGACGGAAGTCGTCATCGACTTCGAGGCGCCGCCGGGCGGCAGGACGCGCGTCGCCGTCTTCTTCACCGGGTTCGGCAAGGGCATGGGGACGGTCTGGTTCGACGACTTGAAGATCGAAGAAGTAGATACATCGAAGTCGCCCCTGCGCGTCACGCGCGACTTCCTGCCGGGCACGATCAACCCCATGCAATACGGCCAGTTCATCGAATACCTCTGCGATCTCGTACCGGGTATGTGGTCGGAGAAGCTCTACGACGGCAGCTTCGAGGGACTCAGCCCGTACAAGTTCGTCTACCTCAAGGAAACCGATTTCCGCGAGAAACCGTGGCATCCGTGCGGCGCGACCAACCGGGCGGACTACGCGCTCGATCGAAATGAGAAAGTCGGCGGCGCGACGGCCCAGCGCATCGCCGTCAAGGACGGGCCTCCCTGCACCGTGGGGATCGCGCAGGACGGCATTGCCGTGGAAAAAGAGACGGCCTGCGAGTTCTCCTGTTTTCTGCGGCAACAGGGCATCGACGGGGCGGTGCGCGTGCGTCTGGAGCGGGAAGGCAAGGAGTTGGCGTCCGCCGCCTTCGAGCCGGGCGGCGAGTGGAAGAAGTTTCACGCCCGCCTGGCCCCGGCGGAGACGGAGACGAATACGACCCTGGAAATCGCTTTCCAGGGACCGGGGACGCTCTGGATCGACAACGCCTCACTCATGCCGGAGGACAACGTCGGCGGCTGGCGGCGCGACATGGTCGAGGCGGTGAAGGCGCTCAAGCCCGGCGTCATCCGCTTCGGCGGCAGCACGCTGGACGACCCCAACCTCGGCGACTTCGACTGGAATGACACCATTGGCGATCCCGATAAGCGGAAGCCGTTCCGCGCCTGGGGTGGGTTGCAGCCGACCGGGCCGGGGCTGGAGGAGATCGTCCAGTTCTGCCGGCTGGTGGACGCCGAGCCGCTGATCTGCGTCCGCTTCTCGAAGCGCACGCCGGAAGACGCGGCGGAGGAGGTGCAGTATTTCAACGGCGTCGCGGACACGCCGATGGGCAAGCTGCGGGCGACGAACGGGCATCCTGAGCCGTACCACGTCAAGTTTTGGCAAGTCGGCAACGAGCGGTCGGGAGCGGAGTACGAGGCGAAGCTGCCGTCGTTCTGCAAGGCGATGAGGGAGGCGGACCCGTCGATCACGCTGCTCTCCAGCTTCCCGACGGAGGGCGTGCTGAAGGGGGCGGGCGATCAGCTCGGCTACGTCTGCCCGCACCAGTACGACTGCGCCAACCTCGCGGTGTGCGAGCGGCAGCTGGACGCGACGCGCGAGTTGATCCGCAAATTCGGCGGCGGCCGGCCGATCAAGGTCGCGGTAACGGAGTGGAACACGACCGCCGGCGACTGGGGACCGGGCCGCGCCAAGCTCTGGACGCTGGAAAACGCGCTCGCGTGTTCACGTTATCATAACTTGCTGCACCATGAGGCCGATCTTGTCGAGATCGCCAACCGTTCCAACCTCACCAACAGCTTCTGCTCCGGCATTATCCAAACGGACAACCACCGCCTCTACAAGACGCCGACGTATTACGCGCAACAGCTCTATGCCACGCTCGCCGGCGCCCGGCCGCTGAAGATCGTTTCGGCCGTCTCCGTCCGGGCCACGCCGGACGTGAGCGCGACGCTGTCCGAGGACGGATCGATAGTGACGCTGTTCGCCGTGAATGCAACGCTCGACGCGGTGGTTCGGCCGCTCGACTTCTCGGCGTTCGGCGGCCACGGGCAAGAGGTTTCGGTGTGGACCTTGGCGGATCGCCAAAAGGCGGGTGAGCCGGACGTGACGAACAGTTTCGGCGATCCGGAACGGGTGGTGCCCGTCGCATCGACCTTCCGTGCGGACGGGCCGCGGTTCGATTATCGGTTTCCGCCCTTGTCGTTGACCGTGATCCGGTGGAAATCCGGTTCGTGACGCGCGAACGCGACGGTGTGGATCACCCACCCTTTGACCGGGCGATCGAGGTCAGGAGCTGTTCGAGCTTGCGCGGATCGACCGGCTTGACCATGTGGTGGTCAAAGCCCGCCCGCACGGCGCGTTGCCGGTCCTTCGCCTCTCCGTGGCCCGTCATGGCCACCAGCACGACGTTCCGCATCGCGTCGGGCGTTTCGCGGAGGCGCTCCGCCACCTGATAGCCGTTGAGTTCCGGCAGTCCGATGTCCAAAAGGATCACGTCCGGTCGATGGTCCTTCGTCGCCTGGAGCGCCGCCAGGCCGGAGTGAACCGTCCGCACCTGATGCCCCATCATCGTCAGAATCATCTCCAGCGCCTCGGCCGTGTCCGCCTCGTCCTCCACGATCAGCACCCGCAGCGTGTCGTCGCCTGATCGGGGGTCCGCGAGGGGGCGTTCCGAGGGCGCTGTCTTCGGAGGTTCCTTGTCAGGCATGAGGATGGCGCCATCCGTTGCGCGCTCCAAGAAGGAGGCGCAGCCGCTCTTGTCCAGGAACCAACTCCTGCGGGAAAGGCACGGGCAGCTGCTTCTCCGCATCCATTCTCGCCGCAACGATCTGGAGGCGAACCGATCGTTGGAGAGTCGATCCGACCGGCAGGCGCCGGTCTATCTATTTTATCCCGCCGTCTCGGCGCCGTCCGCCGCTCTTCTCGGCGCGGTCCATTTGCTTCGCCGCGGATTGCGATCTATGTTCCTATTAGGAGGGTGCAATATGTCCGAAGTCAAGCAGGGGACAAACCGACGTTTGTCGCGCCGGCGTCCTCCAAAAAACAGCACAAAAATCCGCTGTTATCGCGGGCCGATGGGACTGGGGGCCGACGTGGCCCTGTCCGCCCTGGACGTCTCGGAAAGCGGCGCCGCCCTGATCGTCAAATCCGCCTTTCGGCTCGGCGAGGAGCTGGAAGTCAACCTGGAGGGCGTCGTCCACCGCCGGCCGCTCAAGAAGATGGCCACGGTGATCTGGTGCGTGCCCGCCAGTGAGGGTCGATTCGTGATCGGCGTGAAGTTTCAAGGGACGTTGCCCTACGCCGAATTGAATGACCTCACACGGATGTGAGCGCGTCGCGCCAGTAGTACAGGCTCTCCCGCGTCACCCGTTTTGGGTCGGCGACCGTCTCCAGCCGCCGCAGGAATGCCGACGCCTCGTTCCGCAGTCCGCACCGCGTCAGGCACTTCAGGATGCGCGTGATGCGGAGGTGGTTGTGGTCGCCAGGGTGCAGCCACTCCCGCGCCCGCTCGGTGAAGTTCTCCGCCTCGACGACCTCGCCGGTCTTCTCGTCCATTCGGAATCCGTAAAAGCGCAGCATCACGCGCAGCGATTGCAACAGATTCGCCCGTATCGTTTCATCCGCGCGGAAGCGGGCAAGCGCGGCGTCGTCGAGTACAGGGGCGCGCGAGTTGAACTGGCTGAGTTCCTTCAGCGGGAACAGCACTTGAATGTAATCGTGCTGTTCCTCCAGCCGCTCGTCGTCCCAGCCCCAGATTTCCCGGAGCGTGCGGCCCTGGTAGTCGGGGCCTCTCCCTGGTAGAACGCGACGAGGTCCATCGCCGTCCTCCTTTCCGGTTCACGTCCGGGCGACTTCCGCCAGCGCCTCGCGCGCCGCGACGATGGTTTCCCGGATCTCCTCCTCGCCATGCAGCACGGAGTTGAACGCCGCCTCGAACTGGCTGCACGGCAGGTAGACGCCGCGGTCCATCATCGCCCAGAAGAAGCGGCCGAAACGGGCCGTGTCGCTTTTCTTCGCGGACTCGTAATCCGTGACCGGCCCGTCGGTGAAGAACAGCGTCCACATGCTGCCGATCCGGTTGAGACGGTGCGGCACGTCAGCGGCGCGGGCGGCCTGATGGAGTCCCTCCGCCAGCTGCCCGGCCAGGAAGTCCAGGCCGGCGTACGGCGGATGGTCGCGCAGCTCCTGCAACGTCGCCAGGCCGGCCGCCATCGCCACGGGATTGCCGGACAGCGTGCCGGCCTGGAACACCGGCCCCGCCGGCATCACCTTCCGCATGACGTCGGCCCGGCCGCCGTAGGCGCCGACCGGGAAGCCGCCGCCGACGATCTTGCCCAGCACCGTCAGGTCCGGCCGCTGCTGCAACAGCTGCTGCGCTCCGCCGAACGCCAGCCGGAACCCAGTCATCACCTCGTCGTAGATCAGCAGCGCCCCGTGCCGCTCCGTTAGCCGGCGCAGCTCGGCGACGAACTCGGCCGACGGCGGCACGAGGCCCATGTTGCCGGCGACCGGCTCCACGATGACGCCGGCGATTTCGCCGCCGCGGCGGGCGAAGGCGTCGGCCAGTCCCTCCACGTCGTTGTAGCGCAGGACCAGCGTGTCGGCGGTGCAGCCTTTCGGCACGCCGGGGCTGGTGGGGACGCCGTGCGTGGTGGCGCTCGAACCGGCCTGGACCAGCAGGCTATCGACGTGGCCGTGGTAGCAGCCGGCGAACTTGACGATCACGTCGCGGCCGGTGAAGCCGCGCGCCAGGCGGACGGCGCTCATTGACGCCTCGGTGCCGGAGCTGACCATGCGCACCATTTCGATCGACGGAACGGCCTCGATGATGAGTTCGGCCAGCGCCGTCTCCGCCTCCGTCGGGGCGCCGAACGAGGCGCCTCGACGCACCGCCTCCTCGACGGCCCGGACCACGCGCGGATGGCAATGGCCGAGGATGAGCGGCCCCCAGGAGCCGATGTAATCGAGATAGGAGTTATCGTCGATGTCGTAGAGGAACGGCCCCTCGCCGCGGGCGATGAACGGCGGCCGACCGCCGACGGCCCCGAAGGCGCGGGCGGGGCTGTTGACGCCGCCGGGGAGGACGCGGCAGGCGCGCTCGAAGGCGTCGCGGCTGCGGGCGCGGTTGGGTGTCATGGGCGCCTCCGACTAAAGAGAGCCACAGGGAAGGTGTTCGGGATCGTTCATCCTGTTCGGGCGATCGCGCTGTTCCCATCTTATTCGCCCCGGCCCCAATGGAGGGGGACGGTCGATTACAGCAACTTCGCGCCAAGGCCGTGACCGACCAGCTGGATGAACACGTCTTCCAGCGTCGGCTCCACCTTGCGCAGCGTCAGGATGCGGCCTCCGCCGGACACGATCGCCCGTACCACGTCCCCAACGACGGCCTCCTCGTGCAAGGCCGCCTTCAGCGCCGCCGCTTCCGGTCCCTGCGTAACCGACAGGCTCGCCACGCCGGGCAGCGCGCCGAGGCCGGTCCAGTCGCCGCCGTTGGGGGCGAGGTCGATCTCGAAAATGCTGTGCTTCTGCACGCGCCGCTTCAGCGCCGCCGGCGTGTCGCAGGCCAGCACCCGTCCCTTGTCGATGACGGCGACGCGATCGCACAGCTCGTCCGCCTCCATCATGTAATGCGTCGTCAGGAGCAGCGTCCGTTCCGGCCGTTCGCCGAGCCAGCGGCGCACGAAGCCGCGCACGTCGCGCGCCGCCGTCACGTCCAGGCCCAGCGTCGGCTCGTCCAGGAACAGGATTTTCGGGTCGGTGACGAAACCGCGGCAGAAGTTCATCTTCTGGCGCAGGCCGGTCGAGAGCTGGCTGATTTTCGTGTCGCCGCGTTCCGTCATTCCAACGACTTTCAGCATCTCTTCAATCCGCTGAAGGGCGGTGCGGCGCGGCACGCCGTACAGCTGCGTGAACAACCAGAGGTTCTCGCGGACGGTGAGCAGGCCGTAGCCGGCGCTCTCTCCGCCGGAAACCATGTTAATGCGCCGACGGATCGCCTCGGCCTGCGTCGCCACGTCCAGGCCGTCCACGCGGGCCGTTCCGCCCGTTGGCGCCAGCAGGGTGGTGAGGATCTTGATGAGCGTCGTTTTGCCGGCCCCGTTAGGACCGAGCAGGCCGAACAGCTCGCCGGACTGGACCTCCAGCGAGACGCCGGCCAACGCCGTCAGCTCGACGGCCGGCCCCGCGGATTCGCCTGGCGCCGGACGGCGCTTGCGACTCGCCTTGTAGGTGCGCGTCAGGTCGGTCGTCTGGATCGCTGGGTTGGACATGCGGATTGTTGTATGAGCAGGACAAGAACGACGCCGCGCGGGCCGATGCTCCGTCGCCGGACCTATCCTCCGCCCCGATCGGATGCTACTCTATTTAGAGTCGTCGGAAGTCCCCGCGTCGAGAGAACGCACCGTGCCGGTCATAGCCACTGAGAACCTCGTCAAGCGTTTCGGCGCCATCCAGGCCCTCGCCGGAGTCACGCTCACCGTCGAGCGCGGCCAAATCTTCGGCCTGCTCGGCCAGAACGGCGCCGGCAAAACGACGCTCATCAAGATCCTTCTGGGCGTCACCAAGAAGACGGAGGGCCGCGCCCTGCTGCTCGACCAGCCGGCCGGCGCCGCCTCGGCGCGTCGGCGCGTCGGCTACCTGCCGGAGGACCACCGCTTCCCCGACTACCACACCGCCGCCAGCCTCCTCGACTTCTACGGCGCCCTGCTCGACGTGCCCGGCCGCGTCCGCCGCCAGCGCATCCCCGAAATCCTGGAGGTGGTCGGCCTCAAGGGGCGGATGCACTACAAAATTCGCACCTACTCCAAGGGCATGAAACAGCGGCTCGGCATCGCCCAGGCGCTGATGCACCAGCCGGACGTGATCTTCCTCGACGAGCCGACCGACGGCGTCGATCCGGTGGGCCGGCGCGAGATCCGCGACATCATGCAATCCCTCAAGGCGGAGGGCAAAACGATCTTTTTGAACTCGCACCTGCTCAGCGAGGTCGAGCAGATTTGCGACCGCGTGGCGATTCTGGCGAAGGGCGAGCTGGTGCGCGAGGGCGACATCGCCGCGCTGACGAAGGTGCAGGGCTTCTTCCTGATCGGCCTGGCCGCCCGGCGAAGCGTTCCCGGCGGAGGACGCGGCGAAGCTCGGCTACACGGGGCGGTTCATGGGCGCGTTCTACGAGGTCGCGCTGACCGACGGGCAGAGCATCGATCCGATCGTCGCGATGCTGCACGAGCGCGGCCTCAAGCTGCGGCACCTCGTACAGAAACGGCAAACGCTGGAAGACCTGTTCGTGCAGACCGTGGCGTCAGCCGAGCCGGGCGTCGATCACCGCCGGGAGCGGGCGCGGCGCGGTGGATCGGCCGCCCCGGACGTCCGCGTCCAGGCTCCCGCAACCGACGCCGTGCGGCGTGGAGACTTTGTGCCATGAAATTCCTTGCCATTCTCAAGGACTCCTTCCGGGAAGCCATTGACGCCAAGGTCTTTTACGTCATGGTCGGCCTGTCCTTGCTGCTAACCTTGGTGGCCTTCACCCTCACGTTCACGCCGACCGCCTCCGGCGAGCGCCTGATGCAATTCGCCGCCGCCCCGCTCAACCTCGACGCGGAAGACCTGGCGGAGATGAACCGCAACCCAGAAGAGTTCACCCGGCGCGTCACGGATCAGGTGGGAGAGGGAAAGCGGCGCGTCGCCTACGCGCTCGTCTCCACCCACCCGGCCGCAGGCGCCCCGGACGCGCCCGGCAGCCCGTTTCAAGTGGTCGTCTCGGCCACGTACCTCTTCCCCAAAGACGCCGAGAAAATCAAGGAAGACCCGGCGGAAGCCATCGATCACATCCGCCAGCGCTTCGGCGCCTACGACAATCTGAAAATCGTCGAGGCGGCTGAGGTCCGCCGCGTGGACCGGCCCGCTGGCGTCCAGGCACCGGCCGCGCCCCTTCTGCCCTTCCTGGGGCAGCCCCAGACGTTCTACTTCGAGGTGACCACCCGGCCCACGGCGGCGACCCCGCGCTTCTGGTGGCACAACCTCAGCTTGTTCTTCGGCGCCTTGCCCATCGGGGGGAGGAGACGGCCCTTCCGCTCTTCCTGTGGATCTTCATCCTCGAAGCGGCCATCGTCGCCGGAGTCGGCGCGTGGATCACCATCCTGACTGGCGTCGTTCTCACCTCGTTCTTCGTCCCCAACATGCTGCGCAAGGGCACCGTGGACATGCTGGTGGTCAAGCCGATCCACCGCGTCACCCTGCTGGTGTACAAGTACATCGGCGGGCTGACGTTTATCTTCCTGAACACAGTACTGGCGATAGGCGGCGTCTGGCTGGCCCTTGGCCTGCGCTCCGGCCAGTGGCCGACCGGCTTCCTGGTAATGATCCTCGTCATCACCTTCTTCTTCGCCATCCTCTATTCCGTCTCGACCCTGGCCGGCGTACTGACGCGCAGCCCGGTCGTGGCCATCGCGATGACCTGCGTCGCCTGGTTGGTGTTGTTCCTCGTGGGGCTGGGCTACAATCACTTCGAGCAGGCTCGGCAGAGCGACGAGGAGTTCGTGCGGTTGCAACAGAAGCAAGAGAAAGAGTTGGGTGGGGTGCCTTTGCCCCAGGCGCCGCCCGGACAGACGGGTCCGAGCATGGACGGCGCGGGTCCGCCGACGCACCGCGACCTCTCTTACCAGGGCTGGTTCGCCCACGTCGTGTACGCGCTCCACTATGTGCTGCCGCGCACCGCGGACATCGACAAACTCTCCGACCAGCTGTTGCTGCGCGATCTGACCTTCGCCAGCCTCGCCGGTGAGAAGAAGCAGGCCGACGCCCCCATCGCCTGGGTGCAGAGCCTCACCGTCTCATTCGCGTTCATCGCCGTCATGCTCGGCATCGCCTGCTGGTGGTTCGCCACGAAAGATTACTAAACAGCGGCGCGAGGCGAGCCTCCGAACTATGACCGACCCTGTCTTCCAGCGCTGTATCCACCCCGACTGCGGCGGCACGCTCGCCGTGGACGACACGTCATTTCGCTGCCCCAGGTGCGGCGGCCTTCTCGACGTGGTCTACGACTGGGACCGGCTGCGGCCGCCCGCGTCGCTGCGCGACTTCGAGGCCAAGTGGGCCAACCGCGCCGATCCGCTCTGCTTCAGCGGCGTCTGGCGCTTCCGCGAACTGCTGCCGTTCGCCCCGCCGGACAAAATCCTCACCATCGGCGAGGGCCAAACGATCCTTCAGAAGGCCGACGCCGTGGCCCACTACGTCGGATTGGATCCCGGCCGGCTCTTCCTCCAGTACGAAGGGCTGAACCCGTCGGGCAGCTTCAAGGACAACGGCATGACGGCGGCGTTCACCCACGCCCGCCTCACCGGCGCCCGCCGCGCCGCCTGCGCCAGCACCGGCAACACCAGCGCCTCGCTGGCCGTTTTCTGCTCGGCGTCCGGCCTGATGAAGGCGATCGTCTTCATCGGCAGCGGCAAGATCTCCTACGGCAAGCTCGCCCAGGCCCTCGACCACGGGGCGCTGACGTTGCAGATCGCCGGCGACTTCGACGACGCCATGCAGCGCGTCCAGCAGGTGTCGCGGAAGCTCGGCATCTACCTCGTCAACAGCGTCAATCCCTTCCGGCTGGAGGGGCAAAAGACGATCATGTACCGCGTGCTGGAGGCGCTGCGCTGGGAGGCGCCGGACTGGATCGTCGTGCCCGGCGGCAACCTCGGCAACGTCAGCGCCTTCGGCAAGGCGTTCATGGAGTTGTCCGATCTCGGATTGCTGAAGCGTCTGCCGCGGCTGGCGGTGATCAACGCCGCGGGGGCGAACACGTTCCACATGCTCTACGAGCGGCACGGCCTGCGCTGGAGCAGCGGCCGGCCGGACTCCGGCGTCAGCGACGGCTATTTCCGCGGCCTGGCCGACTCCGGCGTGCGTGCGGCGACGATCGCCAGTGCCATCGAGATCAACCATCCGGTGAACCTGACCAAGGCGTTGCGCGCCCTGGACCGCTGCGGCGGCGTGGTGCGCGAGACGACGGACCAGGAGATGCTGGACGCCAAGGCCCAGGTGGGTGCGGGCGGCCTCGGCTGCGAACCGGCGTCGGCGGCCAGCGTGGCCGGCGCCCGGCGGCTGCGGCAGGAAGGCGTCATCGGCGCCGACGAGCGCGTCGTCTGCATCCTGACCGGCCACCAGCTCAAGGACCCGACGGCCACGGTCGCCTATCACAGCACGGATCAGCGCACGTTCGACGAGGTGCTGGGCAGCCGCGGCGTGCGCCGCGCCGCCTTCGCCAACCGTGCCGTCCAGGTACACAACGACCTCGACGAGATCATCAAGGCGATAGAAGTGTATTCGTGACCCGAACAGGCCATTGGCACGACTCGCCTACGGCACAATGGCGTCCGGCTGGGTGAAATCGACCTCCGTCTTGGCTCCGGCGCGGACCTTGACGTGACGGGTCGCGTCCACAGCCCGATCCGCCACGAGCCAGCGGGCGCGCACTTCGTAGTCGTACTCCTCCCCCCTCATGAGCGGCGGCGTCTGGTACAGCCGGGACGTGCCCGTTTGTTTCGTCGGACGGCCCTCCAGCCAGATTTCCGCGTTCGCCGGAACCAGGACAGACAGCATGGCCCGGTCCCCCTCGTCCTTGGGCGCGGTCGGGGCGCTGTTCTTGGTCTCAGTTCGCGTCACGGCCTTGGACGGCGCTTGTGCGGCCGGATATGAGGCCATGGGGCGCCTGTGATCGGGGTCGCACACACTCACGACCGCACTCAACACCGCGATTATGATTATCGCCTGCTCTGTTGAAATCCTCTAACCTGTAGCGGCGAGGAGCATGAGGTTGTGGGTGAGTACCCGCAGGTAGCACTCGTGTTCGCGCGACGCATCCGACTTGCCCCGCAGCGCCGAGCCGAGCAGCCGCTTGTGTCGGGAGAAGGCGCTCTCCGCCTGCCAGCGCTGCCCGTAGACGCGCTTGTGCCGGCTGCCCCGCGGCTTCTTGCGGAACCGCTTGACCATCTGCCGCCGGTAGCGAGTCTTGGGCCACTTCCGCCCCCCGTTCCGCCGGTTGATCGGGATCACCGTCGAGCGGACGCCCAAGTCCTCCCGGCAGTAGCGGTGGCTCTCCTCGCCGTCGAACGCCGCGTCGCCGAGCACCCGGTCGTAGCCGACCGCCAGCGACGCCTGGGCCATGAGAGGGCGGAACTGCGGCGCGTCGTTGGCGGGGCCGAGGCTGACCGTGGCTGCGGTGAAGAAGTGGCTGGCCGTGTCGCAGGCCACGGCCAACTTGGTCCACAGCCTGGAGTTGTGTTTACGGCCGGCCCGCTTGAAAAAGTAGCGGGACGTGTGGCGGCTCTCCATGCCGGTGGCGTCGATGGCGGCCGTCGGCTTCGCGCCGATCAACCCGCCTTCCTGTGCGCGCACGGTGGCGCGGAAGAGGAGTACGACGAACGCCCCTTTTTTAGCAGCCGCTTGGCGGCATAGCAGAGGGTCGAGTAGTGGGGCGCCGCGGCCAGGCCGAGATCCTCGCGCAACTCGGCGAAGTCGGCCAGCAACCGGACGACGCCCCGGTAGTCGGTCTTGAAGAAGGTCTTCAGGGCCAGGGCGGCGAACAGTTGGTGCTGGGTGAAGTCCTTGCGGGAGAACTTCGACGAATAGGCGGGCAGAACCTCCCGCGCCAGGCGCAGCGCCTCTTGGGCCACGGCCCGAGGCGACTTGGTCATCGGTCTGCTGGTGTTCATAATACCATTATACGCCCGCCCCGCCAAGGATTTCAACAGAGCAATTATCGCCCAGAACTGAATGCCTGAAAATCGCCCAATAAAGATCATACAGAACTCCTTTGTTCGAGAGGAACGGCGCGATGCCGTACACGTCGATCGCCGGGGCCGTGTAGATAGTTTAGAACGGTTTTTCCGGCTGCGCCCCAAATGTGAACGCGGACGCTGGAAATGGGCGTGTGCTAGTGGGTCACTTGCCTTGCAGCTGGCCATAAGCGTCTACTGGCATATGCTGGGTGGAACCATCGCACCCAGGAGCCGTTATGACCCGCCGCCGGAAGGATTCGCTTCGACCCCTCACCGACGCCGAACGCCACGAACTTAACCGACTGCGCCGGTCCTCGGCGGCCCCGGCCGCCCCGGTCGCCCGCGCCGCCGCCTTGCTGCTGGTCAGCGACGGGGTCGCTTATCAGGACGCCGCCCGGGCGGTGGGCCGCAAGAGCGGCGACGCCGTCTCCCACCTGGTCACCCGCTTCAACCGGGAAGGCCTGGCTGCTCTCGAACCCCGGCACGGCGGCGGCCGGGCGACGGCCTACGACGCGGCGGATCGCGACCGCATCCTGCGGGAGGTCGCGCGGACGCCGACCCCGGAGCGGGACGGGACGGCGACCTGGTCCCTCTCCACGCTGCGGCGCGCGTTGCGTTCGGCCCCGGACGGCCTGCCGCGGGTCTCGACCTTCACCCTGTGGCGGGTACTCCATGACGCCGGATACAGCCATCAGCGGACCCGCACTTGGTGCCCGACCGGATCGGCGCTGCGTCGCCGCAAGGCGGGTACGGTGACGGTCACCGACCCGGACGCCGAGCCGAAAAAAAGTTGATCGAGGGCGCCTACCGGCTAGGCAAGTCGCTGGGCCTGGCGGTCTGGTGCTGCGACCAGGCGGGGCCGTTCCAGACCGTGCCTCACCCCGGGCCGAACTGGCGACCGGAGGGCGACCCCGCCCGCCAGCCCCACGAGTATATTCGCAACGGGACGGCCAAGGTGCTGACGCTGTTCCACCCCGCCGACGGCCGGGTGCGCATCGAGGGGGTGGCGACCTGTCCCAATGCGGTGTTGCACCCCTGGCTGAAGCGAGAGTTGTCGGAGATCCTGGCTGGGTTGCCCGACCCGCCTCCCACAGCGACGGCGTCGCGGGCGGCGTGGGAGCGCTGGCAGGCCGAACTGGCGGTCAAGCCGACGCTGCCGACGGAGTTGCCGCCTTTGCGGATGCTGTTGGTACTGGACAACCTGGCCGGTCACAAGACGCCGGAGTTCGTCCTGTGGCTGTTCGCCCATGGGGTCATGCCGGTGTACACGCCGGTGGGCGGGTCGTGGCTGAACATGGCGGAGAGCATCCAGCGGGTGCTGAAACGGCGGGCGTTGGACGGCCAGCACCCGGCGACGCCGGAAGAGATCATCGCCTGGTTCGAGGCGGTGGCGCGGCACTGGAACGCCGAACCGACGCCGTTCGAGTGGGGCGGCCAGCGGGCGGCGCGGCGGAAGCGTCAGCGCGAGCGTCGGCACCGCCTCGGCGGATCGGGCGCAGACGCGGCGGCCGCTGGGGCGAAAGGGCCAACGGGCTTATGGCCATGTCCAGAGCAAGTGACCCACTAGGCTTCATCGCGCCCACGCAGGGCGGCGCCTCTTAACCAGAGAACGGTGAGGGTGAAAGTGAGCGACGAAGCGAATGGGATTCTCGACGGCGTCCGCAAGCTCCTGGGGCCGTCGCCGCGGCGGGCGCTCCGTTTCTGGCAAAGGCTCGTACCTGCCGCCTTTCACCGCCGCAGTGGCTGCGGGGCCGTCCCAAGGACGAGTTATGGGAGATCTACCGCAAGCAGGATTTGCTCTGGAAAGAAGGCGAGGTCGTCTGGGCCGCCTGGGTGCAGGCGAACAAGCTCCTGTTCTCCCGCGGGCCGCACGATTCGCCGGCGACCGCGATTTACTCGTGGGACGGCCGGATTGACGACCGAGTCGGCGCCCTGCTCGACGTGGCCTCGCGGCTGGGGCGGCTCAGGGGCGCCGACGTTGCGAACGCGGAGGAGCGCCGCTACGGGGAGATGCTGGCCGACGAGCACGACCGGGCGATGGCCCTCCCCGTCCCGAAGACGGTCGCCTCGCCCTGGGACTTTACTTCGACGACGGTGATGGTCTGCCGTAAGCACCTGCCGCAAGGCGTTCTGGCAGGAAAGTTCTTCCCGCTCCTGGCTCACTCGAAAACCCCGGCGACCTTGATTGTGCCGTCGCGCTTTTGGCCGGAGGGGTTCCGCGGCGTGTGGGAGGCGCACGCGCCGGCCGCGCCCGGCAAGACGGCCCCACGCCGCAACGGCCTGTTCGCGCTCTGCCCTTACTGCGACCGCAACGTCCTGTATTTCTTGTACAGTGCACATGTCGCCAAACACGCCGGCGTGCAAGCCGGCCGGGCGAAGGGCGGGCGCGTCGTCCTTCCGGCCGATGAGCGTTACGTCGGGCCGCTCCACCACGTCCCGCGACTGTACCGGCACCCGGCCTGCGGTTCGTGGTCCACGCTGGCGGAAGACGTTGTCCGGAGCTATCTGGTGAATCCGTTCCTCTATTCGGATCGCTGGACCTGCCGCGGCTGCAAGCGGTTCGTGCCTACATCCGAACTGTACTTCGCCCAAACCGGGGAGTGTGTGCTAACCTACATGCGCCGACTGCGGGCGGATTACCTGCGGCGACACGGCAAGCCGCCGAAAACCATGGCCTGAAGGAGCCGCGACCCCTCGCGGCGTCGATCGGCGCAACGACCTCGACGAGATCATCAGGGCGATTGAGGGGCACAGCGGAGCGCGGCCGCGCGGCGAGGCGGCCTTCCCGTTCCCTCCTTGAGCGCGAGGAACGGCCTTTCGATCAGATAGTACGAGAGCGTGGCGGTCGCAAATATGGCCGCGAGGTTCACCGGGAACGAGCCGAACCAGCCGCCGCCGAGAAACAGCGGATGCCAAAGATAAAGGCTGTAGGAAATCACGCCGACAAAGCGGATCGCGGAATGGTTGAGCAAACGGGCGGCGGCGCCGGCGGGCCGCGTCAGCAGCGCCCACAGGAACACGGCGACGGCGATCGAGTTGGCGTCGTTGGCGAGGCCGACCAGCAGTTTGACGACGACGGCGGGAAAGAGGATCGCCCCGCCCACGTTGGAACAAAGGAATTGCGACGTCAGAAACGCCGCCGCCAGCAGCCCCAACCGCCGGCCGTCGGCCGTGAACCGATCCAGGCGCTCGCGCCAGACCGCATCGTGGGCCAGGAAAGCCAGCAGGCAGCCGACGGCAACGTCGTCGATGCGGGTGAACGTCCACAGGTCGATGGAGCCGCTCCCCTCCGGGAACGCCAGGAGCATGAACCAGCGCAGGCCCAGGGCCGCGGCAATGCACGTCAGGGCGGCCTTCCGGCGCCAGGCCGCCGGCGCCAACGCCATCAGGAGCGGCCACAGGCAATAAAAATGCTCCTCGACGGACAGCGACCAGACGTGCGAGATCGATTGCGGCAGTTTACCGGGCAGGAAATTCACGGTATAAGTGCCCAGGGCGAACCAGGCGCGTCCGTCCAGGCGCACCTGCTCGGCCGCCTGGAGAACGCCGAGGACCGCGAGAAAGACGAGGTAGACCGGCACGATCCGCAGCAGGCGCCGCCAGTAGAAGCCGCGGAGACTCAGCCGGCCGGTGCGCTTGATCTCGCGCAGCATGAGCGTGGTGATGAGGAAGCCGCTGAGGACGAAAAAAATCTGGACGCCCAGGAAGCCGCAGCGGCCGTGCAACGGACGAAGCGGCGCCCAGCCGCTGCCGGGGAACTCCAGGTGAGAGAACAGCACGAGGAGGATGGCTAGCGCCCGCAGGCCGTCCAGGCAGGGAATGCGTCCGCCGTCGAGCCACGACGGGCCGGCGTTTGGATCGCAACGAGATCCGGTAAGTTGTAGAGACATCCTGTCTCACCCCTGGCGTCACGGCGTCCATGCCGGCGCTTCGATTAGGAAGCGGTTTGCTAACGAGCCCCGAGCGCGAGCGAGGGGGTTGGGCCCAACCCCCTCGCTCGCGCTCGGGGCTGGTTGGGATCGTTCGGGTCCGCCGATTGTATGACGCCGGAGCGATTCGTGTAAAGACAGCTTGACGACGCGAAGGGGGCCGCGAAGATTACCAGCGGATGCGCCGCGCCGTCTTAGCGCCTAACAACCTTGACGAGATGATCCGAGCCATCGAAGTGTGTTCATAGTCCGGCCTCTCTCCACCCAAGGAACGACCCCATGCGTCGCACCGTCCCGATCGCCCTCGCCGCCTGCCTGCTGATGATTCTCCCCGGCTGCAAGAGCAACAACGCCGACGGAAGGCTTGTCGGCACGTGGGTATCCACGACCCAGATACCGACGGCGCCCGGCGTCACCATGACATGGGTCTTTGGCCCGATATGTCCTGGAGCATGACGCTCCAGGGGCCGCGCGGCTCCAAAACCATCACCGGCAAATACCATACGAGCTGGGGCGACACCGTGTACATGGACCACTTCAGCGAGAAGATCGCCGGTCAAGACATCCTGAAGGACGACATCACGGTCAACGGCAACCAGTTGACGGCGCGCGACCCCGATGGAACGACGGCGACTTTCATGAAGCGATAAAGGGGATCGAGGTACACCGTGAAGACGCACATCGCAATCAATGGCGCCGCCGGCCGGATGGGGCAGCGCCTGGTCCACCTGTGCCACGAGGACCACGAGCTGGCCCTCGGCGCCGCCCTGGAGTCGCCGGGCAGCCCGCAGCTCGGCCGCGACGTCGGCGAGGTCTGCGGCATCGGCCGCCTAGGCGTCGCCGTGCGCGACGCGCTGCCGGACGATCGGCGCGTGGAGGTGCTGGTCGATTTTTCCACGCCGGAAGGCACGATGACGGTCCTGCCGGTGTGCGTCCGGCGGCGCATCCCGCTCGTCGTGGCCACCACCGGCCATACCGCCGCTCAGCGAGCGGAGATCGAGTCCGCGGCCCACGACATCGCCCTGCTGATGGCGCCGAACATGAGCCTGTCGGTCAACGTCCTGTTCCAGCTGGTCAAGCAGGCGGCGCAGCTGCTGGCCGACAAGGATTTTGACGTGGAAATTGTGGAGCGCCATCATCGCTTCAAGAAGGACTCGCCCAGCGGCACGGCGCTGCACTTCGCGCGCATCATACAGGAAGCGATGGGACAGAAAGAGCTGCGGCACGGCCGAGAGGGGCTGGTCGGCGAGCGGCCGCGCGGCGAGATCGGGATGCACGCCCTGCGCGTCGGCGACAACGTCGGCGAACACACCATCCTTTTCAGCACGCTCGGCGAGACGCTGGAGCTGACGCACCGCGGCCACACGCGCGACAGCTACGCCCGCGGCGCCTTGCTGGCGGCGAAGTTCTTGGCCGCCAGGCCGGCGGGGCGCTACGGCATGGAGGACGTGCTGGGGTTGTGACACAGGGCGAGCGGCGGGGTTTATCCCCGCCGTTGGGGCGAAAACCGCCGGGATGAACCCGGCGGCTCGCTTGCCCTTCGTCATACCGCCCGCGTCCCCATCCACCGCGCCGCGTTCTCCAGCAGTTTCAGCACGTTTTCATCTCGGTAAACGGGAAAGGTTTCGTGTCCCGGCCGGAAGTAGAAGACCCGACCCTTGCCCAGTTCCCAAACCGAGCCGCTCGGGAACCATTCGCCGGTCTCCCAGCACTCCTCCAGAATGCGCACGTCCGGCTCCGGCACGTGGAACGGCTCGTCGTACATCTCGGTGTGCGGAATCTCGAACGTCGCCGGCAGCCCCTTGGCGATCGGATGGTCCGGCTTGAGGATGCGGATGGTGCTCGGCTTGCCGTCGGCGCGCCACGCCGGGAAGCAGCAATAGGGCAAGTGCGCCGTCACCTTGATCGTGCCGTCAGGAAACTTCCGCACGTCGGCGTACGGCGTCACGATCTGGTCGCGCTTCGGCTGGGCGCGGTAGTTCGGCGGTTCGACGTAGGTGATTTCCACCTTCTCCTTGTCGCCGCCGGGGAACTGGCGCGCCATGTCGATGCGGGTGCGCTCGAACATCGCCTCCATGAACGGCGTCGAGAAATGGGCGGAGTGCAGCGCCATGAGCGAGAAGGCGCCGGCCTTGATCTTTTCGACGATCTTCTTGCCGGTTTCCGGCTTGATATCGGCGTGTTTCTGGTGGCCCCACCACATCAGCACGTCGCAGTCGTCGAGCACGTTGGCCGAGAGGCCCTGTTCCGGATCGCTCAGGGTGACGGTCTTCGCCGTGAAACCGGGGCGGGAGTTGAGGTAGCGGGCGAGCAGCTCGCCGATGAAGCTGTCGTAGGCTTCCTTTTGCTGCGGCTGCTGCTCGTCCCAGCAGACGACGCGGATCGGCTTGTCGGCCGGCCGGGCGAGGGCGGACGGGCCGATCACGGCGCCGGCGGCCGTCGCGGCGAATGTCTTGAGAAAGTCGCGGCGGCTGAGGCGATCATTCATGGGAATCCCCTTGGGTGGCGGGGGTGTCGTTGGGTCGATGAGGTTGGAGTTTACAGGCCGCAGGCGGCTTTCGCAAGGATGGGGGCTTGCCTTACCAGCCCGGCGTCGGCGAGAATACCTCTCGCTCGCCCTTCTCCCCAAGGAGCCGCCGACCATGCAACGCCTGCTTCCCGTCTCCCTCGTCCTCTGCCTGGCCGCAACCGCCGGGGCCGCGGACGCTCCGAAATCCAACACGTTGACGCCGAAAGAGATCGAAGAAGGGTGGATTCTGCTCTGGGACGGCGAAACCACCTACGGCTGGCGTTCGCCCAACGACTCGCAGTGGACCATCGCCGACGGGATGCTGGCTCCGCAGGCCGGGAAGCCGGGGCTGCTCGTGACCACGAGCCCGTTCCGGGATTACCGCCTGGAGTTCGACTTCCAGCGGAAGCCAGACAGCAACGCGGCCGTGCTGTTCGGCTGCGACGCCGACGGCAAGACGGACGCGGATCGCACGCTCAAGTTGGAGTCCTACTACGGCTCCGGTTGGGTCACGGCGGAACTGGAGGTGAAGGGCGGCTACGTGCAGATGCAGGTCTACCATTCCGGCGGATCGGCCGCGTCGCCGGCCTCGGCGCCTTTGCCGCCCGGAACGGTGCGGCCGGAAAGAGCCGGCCACATCGCCCTCGCCGGCAACGGCGTCGTCTTCCGCAACGTCAAGCTGCTGCCGACCACCACGGAGTCACTGTTCAACGGCAAGGACCTCAGCGGCTGGAAGGAGTTCCCCGGCAAGAAGTCGAAATTCAGCGTCACTCCGGAAGGCGCGATACACCTGGAAGGCGGTCCCGGCGATTTGCAGACGGAAGGCCAATGGACCGACTTCGTGTTGCAGCTCCAGTGCAAGAGCAACGGCGACCACTGCAACAGCGGCGTCTTTTTCCGCTGTCGGCCCGGCGAGTTCGAGCAGGGCTACGAAGCGCAGATCCGCAACGAGTTCACCGCCGAGCCGAAACAGGAATACCCCATCGAGGAGTACGATCCCAAGACACATGAGTTGAAGGACACGAAAAAGGTGAAATACACGGCCGTCGATTACGGCACCGGCGGGATCTACCGGCGGATGCCGGCGCGGAAGGAGCTGTCGAAAGACCGCGAATGGTTCGGCATGACCATCGTGGCGAGCGGCCGACACATCGCCGTCTGGGTCAACGGCGTGCAGGCGACGGACTGGACCGACGAGCGGCCGACATCGGATAACGCTCGCAAGGGCTGCTGTCTTGAGAAGGGGGCGATCAGTCTGCAAGGGCACGAGGCGGCGGTGGAGGACCTGGAGTTCCGCGACATCCGCATCGAGGACCTGACGGCGCCGTCGGCGGAGGAGAAGAAGCCGTAAACCGATTCAACCGCCCTCGCCGCCCTCGCCCACCCTCGTTCCCAAACTCTGTTTGGGACGCCTTCCGCGAAACTCCTGTTTCGCGTCCAGTCCCTCGACGGGACGCGAAACAGAGTTTCGCAACGTGCGTTCCCGAACAGAGTTCGGGAACGAGGAAAGCGCGGCAATCAGATTTACCGGACCTCACACCGGGATTTTCTGCTTCGTGTCGCGCGTCGGGGACGGCTTCATGTCGTTGGGCGTCGAACCATTCCTCCTTGAACTCGATCCGCTCCGGCCGGTTTTCTTTTTGCCGCCTTTTTCGTCCTTGTTGTCCGTCTCCGGCCCGCGCATGGCCTGGTTGGCGGTCAGCGCGATGATGGCGTCCACCATCGCCATCTCGCCGTGGCAGCGTGGCAGCCGTCTGCTTGTCGCTGTAGTAGTCCGCCCCCTTCAGCCCCTGCCACTGGCGGACGCAGAACGCGAAATCTTCCATCTCCTCGCGGTAGCCGCGGCTGACGACCACGCCCGGACTGCCGCCGGTCGGCCCCGCCCCGGCGTGCCGGCGCTCACCGCCGCTCCCCACGTCGAGGACGATGTCCAGGGCCGGCTTGCCCTTGCCGTCTCATCGACCTCGCCGTGATGGCCCGCGCGTCGGCCGGGCCGGCCCCGTAAGGATTCCTCTCCGGGTACAGCAGCACCGACGACTCGCGGTCCACGATCATCGTGCCGCGCGTCCCCTTGACGCACTCGCCGTAGGTCTCGAAGCCGTTGGTGTTGATCGACGAGTAGGTGACGATGACGAGGTCGTCGTCGTCCGTCCCGTGGTTGGGGCCGCGCGGGTGGTTCGTGCCGGGGAACTCGTAGGTCAGGAAGACCTGGTCGTCGGAGTCGCGGTCGTTCTAATTGGTCTGGAAGCCGTAGTCGTTGGTTTCGCCGGAGTCCGGCCGACGGCCGTAGAAATACTTGCCGCCGATGCCGCTGACGGCCAGCGGGTGGACGTGGCCGAGGAAGATGCTGCACGCGTCGAGCTGGTGGCTGCCCAGCTCCGCCATCAGGCCGCCGCCCGTCGCGTTGTACAGCGCCAGCGGATCAGCTGCTCCACGCTGTCGAAGCTGGTAGTCTGCCGGTCTTGCCGTTCAGCGCGTCGTAGTCCTCGTGCAGGACAGGGTTGAACCAGCCGTCCTTGTAGAACGGCTGCACCACCTCGCGGACCATCTGCTCCTTTTGCTCGTCGCTCGGCTTGAACGGCCAGGCGTTGTTGCGGTGCCACAGAGCGCGGATGTACTTGATGTCGCCGAGGACGTCGTTCTTGAGGATCTCCACGGCGTGGGCGTACAGCATGCTGTAGTGGCGCTGGTGGCCGATCGCCAGGATGCTGCCGGTCTCCTCCGCGGTCTGGACCATTGCTTGCACTGGTTGACGTTCCAGCCCATCAGCTTCTCGCACAGGACGTGGATCGGCCGGCCGCGCTCCTGGCCGGCCTTCATGACGTCGATGGCCATCTTGGCGTGCCAGCAGAGCGGCGTGGCGATGACCACGGCCTCGATCTCCGGCTCGTTCTTCAGCATCTCCTTGTAGTCGGTGTATTTGCGGATCTGCCTTCTCCGCGTTGTTGCCGTAGATGCGATTGAACCCTTGCGGAGGCCGGCACCGGCTCGCCGTCGAAGATGCGCGTCATGTTCGACGGCCGAATGTCGCAGACGGCGACGAATTCGAGGTACTCCGGGTTGTGTTCGCCGACGAGGACGCCGCCCTCGTCGCCGCCGCCGATCAGGGCGGCCTTGACCGGCTTGCCGTGCAGGCTCTCGTAGCCGAAGTAGACGGCGGCCGAGATCGGGCACGGCCGCCGGGCCGGCGACGGCCATGCTCTTCATGAAGCCGCGCCGCGTCAGGCCCTCGGCGGTGCGGACGTAGTTGGCCGACGCCGGTCTCGCGCTGCTCGGGAGTCAGGTCGATTGCCATGGGAGAGTCCTTATCGTATGAGAATGATGAAGCGATGAATGATGAATTAGAAGATTCATCATTCATCGTTCATCGGTTCATCGTTTCATGTCACGCCGCCCGCCGCACCGGCGCCGGCTGCGGCTTCTTCCGCCCGAACAGGGCGCCGAGCGTCCAGTGAATCAGCGCGTCCACGCCGAACCAGCGGCCGCTCGCGGTCGTGGCCAGGGCCAGCAGGGCGAACATCTCGACCACGTTCTTGTTGACGAACAGGTAGTTGCCTTCGACGTTGGGCGGCGTCGGCAGCCACGGCCACGGCGGCGCGATAAAGTACGGTCATCAGCAGGAAGCCGGCCGCCAGCACGCAGTTGATGCGCGTCAACAGGCCGAGCAGCAGACAGCCGCCGATGATCGCCAGCCCCAGGCCGTGATGCCGTCGATCCACCACAGCAGCGGCAGCGTCGGACCCCGGTACACCACGTCCTTCTTCTGCTGATCCGGCGTCAGCGGGATCGAAGCCAGCGACTCCTTGAAGTCGGCCGTCTTCTTGTCGAGGTCGGCCAGCAGCGACGCCCGCATCGCCGCCGCTTCGCCTTTGGCGGCCAGCCGCTTGGCCCCGACCACGTCCGCGCCGAACGTCGGGTCGGTCTGGTCGAGCATGGCCCGGTATTCCTGTACCTTCGCCCGGTACTCGTCGATGCGCTCGGCCGGCGTCTCCAGAATCTTGATCGTGCCGTTGCCGCCGGACGGCGACGGTTTTATCCACCGCCTTGTAACCTAGCTTTTCGAGCTTCTTCGCTCGTCATCGTCTTCAGGTGCTTGCCGCTTCAGGGCCGGGCCCACGGCAGCGTCAGCCAGTGGACGACCGCGTCCTCGTTCTGCTTCCAGCTTGGATCGGGCCAAATCGCGTTGCTTATCGTCGAGTGCGGTAGGATCGGCGGACAGCTTTCCGTACGCATCGGTGAACTGCTTGAGGTAATCCTCCCAGTCCTTGTTCAAGGCCGGGCGGCGTGCGGAGGTAGGGCTTGGCGGTCAGCGGGTCTTCGCCGGGCGGCGGCTGAACGGTCAGGCGGGCCAGCGCCTCGTCGTCGGGGTCGCCGACGAACTGGCGCATCTCCCAGGCCAGCGGACCCGGCGCCTCGCGGAAGTAGCCGGCGCTCGTGAACGGCTTGCTGGTCGTGGTTTCGCCGCGGCACGAAGGAGTCGAGCTTATGAACGCCCTCGAAGAGGAAGTGCCAGCCGATGGCCAGACGCAGGAGGACCAGCAAGGCCATCGTCAGGAAGCCGAATTCTTTGAAGCGCTTCATTGCTCTCTCAGAAGGCGAGGTTGAGGATCACCTGTTCCGCGCCGTCGCCTTCGGGCAGCAGCACGGCGCCGATTTCGGGGTGGGCTGCGCAGTAGCGGCGGGCCAGCTCGACGCCGCCGACGTAGAAGGCCGTCGAAAGGGCGTCGGCCTCGGCGCCGGTCGGGGCGACGACCGTGGCGCTGGCCATGCCGGCGGCCGGCCAGCCGGTGCGCGGGTCGAGGACGTGGCCGAGTTTCCGGCCGTTGTATTCCAGGTGCTGGAACGTGGCCGCCGAGGTTCCCAGGGCCCGATCGCGCAGCCACACCTCGGCCAGGCGACGGCCGCCGTCCCAGGGGTGGGAGATCCCCACCCGCCAGCCTCGCGGATCGCCGTTCGGACTTCCCCTAGCGTACACGCTGCTATGGCCGCCGTGCAACAAGACTGCGGGGAATTTTCCGGTCGCGGCGAGAAAATCGCCCACCCGATCCAGCGCGTATCCCTTGCCGATGGAGCCGAGGTTGATTTCCAGCCCGCGCCGCTGGAACGCGACCGTTCGCCGCTCCGTCGTCCAGCACCACATGCCGCATCCCGACGCGTTCGAGGGCCGCCTGACGTTCGGCGTCGGACGGCACGCGCCGCGGCCC
Organism: uncultured Planctomycetaceae bacterium; assembly: GCA_963771935.1. Classification (GTDB taxonomy): domain Bacteria; phylum Planctomycetota; class Planctomycetia; order Gemmatales; family Gemmataceae; genus UBA4732. Next base: position 977,825 of record CAVYVK010000005.1, read on the forward strand.
ACGGAAGAAGCCCCACGCCTTGATGAGCGCGCCGGCCGTCACGTCGAAGGCCCCTTCCGTTTCCTCCGTGATCCGCGCCGCCATCTCGCAGCAGATCGAACAGCCCGCCTTCCACCGGCACGGGCGCATGGAAGGCGGTGCGGTTGAGCCGGCAGACTTCGCTGTGTTCGCGGTAGACGGTAAGCTGGTCTTCCAGTTCGATCGAGCAGATCGAAGGCGGCTTGACCGTGGGCGAGGGCGGCGTCGCTGTCGAAGGGCAGGACGATTTCAAAGTGCGGTGGCCATGGCTCGCCGCGTCAGGCGGAGCAGGGCGGTTTCGCGCGAGGGAGGCGCGAGCGGCGGCCGGTGGCGAGGACTGCCACGACTGGCGTGCGGGATGGAGGAAATCGCGGCGGTTCATCGAACTGCGTGATCCGTTTAGCCGCGGTTCGCAGCAAACGCGCTCGGGCAGGCTCGCGGTTCTGCGAACCGCGGCTAACACGAGTGATTCACTCGTTGCCGTCGTGGATCAACGGTTCGAGCTGCTTGGTGTTGCGTTCGACGGCCAGGACGATGGTGCGTTCCTCGATGCCGTCGGGCGAGGTGGCGACGGCGGGGATGATCTGCCGGCTGTCCGGCAGGCTGAAGCGCATGGTGAAGGTGCCGTCGGGCCGCAGCTTGACCGGCTCGCCCTGCAGCGTGACGCGGGCGTTCGGCTCGGTGGCGCCGTAGACGATCAGTTCGGCGTCGAGCTGGAACCAGAACTTGCGCGTCTTGCCGCCGAGCATCAGGCCGCCGGAGCCGAAGCTGGTGACGGCCGGCGAGCCGCAGCGGCCGGCGCAGACGTTCCTCGAACAGCTGCTTGAGTTCCAGGCTGCTGGCCGGTCGGATCGAAGCCGCCGGACATGGCGTAAATGCGGTCGGCCTTCTTGGCGTCGATGTCGGCCCAGTTTTCGTCGATGACGTCGCTGACGCCGGCCCGCGGCGTGGTGACGACGTTGGAGCGGGCCAGGACGTAGAACCGGCCGCTGCGGGCCAGGTAGCCGATGTCGATGCGGTAGGAGCGCGGCGGGTTGCTGACGTCGATGTACCAGTTGTTGCAGCCGCCGTGGATGTCGATGTCGCGGAGCGAGCGCTTCGGACGTGCTGGTGGTGTCGTGGCTGCTCACGTCGAGCAGGCGCAGGATCGGCTTGGCCGTGTGCCATTCCTGGCCGAGGGCGGCCTCGGCCCGCTGGATGGCGTGCCGGGTCAGTTCCCAGTAGCAGTGCAGCCAGTAGGGGTCGCGCACCATGACGACGATGCGGTCCTTGCCGTAGCCGGCCGGCAGGTCTTTGGGCACCTTGGCGGACAGGTCCTTGGTCGGCACGCCGACGTCGAACTTGCTGCTCTCGACGCTCTTCTTCGGGCGTCGCCGTCCCGGAGGTGTTCGCGCGGCGGCGGCGACCTGCACGGGATGATCGCAGGATCGGTCGCTGCGCGGCTGGGCGTCCGCGCTTCGCGACGGCTCAGCAGCCTTCAAGGCCTCGACCAATTCGTCCTTCCGCATGCCGTGCCAGCCGGCGACATGGTGACGGCGGGCCAGCTCGATCAGCTTTGTTTGGTGCAGGCTTGCAACTGGTCGCGAGTCATGCGTGACAACTCCGGCGCCCGTCCGACCCAGACGCCTCAAAAGTTTCCGGGAGGTCGCATCCATGTCGGAGTTCAGGCTCCCGGAGGTCCGTTCCAGGGAGGAAATGTCTTCGACCGGCGCAGAGACCGCACCGTCCGGGAGCGCCGGATCGGGGAAGGCGGACAAGGCAGGTAGGCCGTCGCACGCCTCAAAGGAGAGCACGAGGCGTTTCAGGAGGGTCGCTCTCCGAACGGGAGAAGCAAGCCTCGGAACCAGGAGCATTCCGACGGCGGAGCGATCGCCGTCAATGGCTCGCCGAATGCTTCCTGGCTAAAGAGGATCCTTGGCAGAGCGGAAGCGATATATTCTTACCCTCTACCGGGATTGATGTTAAAGAATGGCGCGGCGATTGTCAACTAAATTTTCGCCGAACGCCGCCAAAAATTATCGAAAATGCGGCCGTTCACCCGGTCTTCCGTCCGCCCTCGGCGGCCGGTCGCGACTTTGTGAAAAAGTACACGAACCGCACCTTGACTTTCCTTTGGGGGGTCGGACAATACCCCCGACGACGGCAACCCCTTGCAACCGAGGCTCTTCGCCCTTGCTCCGCGGCAGCCGCGCTGGGAGGCGGCCATGAATCTGGGCGATCCCCGCGACCTGCGGCGTTACTGTCGCCTACTCGCAGGTAGGCCTGGAGATGGTGGCGCCGATCGTCCTTGGGCTGCTTCTGGATTACTGTCGTTGCACTGGTCGCCGTGGGGCGTCGTTACCGGAGCGGTGCTGGGCTTGTCGGTCGGGCTGGTCCATCTGATCTACCTGGTGAACAAGGAGAACGCGGAGTCGCCTCCGCCCAGTCCAACCGCGGGAGGCGCCGGTGATTCGGCGGTTGCTGCTGTTGATCGGCGGGTCGGCGGCGTTCTGGCTGCTGGTGGGACTGCCGGCCCGCGCGTTCGGCGGCGGCGATCGGGCGCTCGTCTTCAGCGGCACGGCCGTGCTGCTCTGCCTGCCGCCGATGGCCGTGTACGCTGGTCTGGGCCGAGTTCGGCGCTGAACGAAGTCGCCGCAGGAGCAGCTGATTGCTGGTGCTGGGCGGCACGGGCGTGCGAATGCTGTTCGTCCTGGCCGGGGGGCTGGTCCTCTGCCCTGGCCATTCCATATTTTCAGAGGCAGACGGCCTTCTGGCTCTGGCTGCTGGTCGTGTACCCGGTCACGCTGGCCCTGGACGTGGCCTTGATCCTGGCGGGCCGGCCCGCTGTCCAAGGCGTGACGGTCCCTCGTCTCCCACGAGGTGGGTTGAGTCATGGCGGCCACGAACACAGACCGAACGCCTTTCGACCACGTCATGGACACCGGACGGTGGGAGTTCTTCAACGGCCTGTTCGGCGACCCCGTCGAATGGCACTTGCCGGCCATTCGATGCCGTTCGGCTCACCTTGCAGATCACCAAGTTCATGATCCTGGAGCTGATCGCCGCGGTCCTGATCGCTGCTCATCTTACATCCCGTTGGCGCGAAGGCCCGCGAACGGCGACCTGCCCAAGGGCTGGTTCTGGAACATGTTCGAGTCGCTGCTGACCTTCGTCCGCAACGAGATCGCCCGGCCCAACCTCGGCGAACACGACGCCGACAAGTACATGCCGTTCTTGTGGACGCTGTTTCTGTTCATCCTGTTCTGCAACCTGCTGGGCATGTTCCCCTTCTGCGGTTCGCCGACGGCCAGCATCTGGGTGACGGGCGGCCTGGCCATTATCGCCTTCTCATGCTGCACGGGGCGGCCATCGTCAAGATGGGGTTTGGCCACTACATCAAGTCGCTCTGGCCGCACATCGACGTGCCCTACGTCGGCTGGATGTTCAGCGGCTGATCGATCTTCGTGCATCGAGTTGATGGGCACGTTCATCAAGAGCGGCGTGTTGGCCGTGCGTCTTTTCGCCAACATGTTCGCCGGCCATCTGGTGCTGGCGATGATCCTGATCTTTTCATCTTCCGTGGCCGGTCAGGTCGGCAACTGCTGGCTGTTGGGCGGCGTGACGATCGCCAGCGTGCTGGGCGTGACGGCCCTGAGCCTGCTGGAGTTGTTCGTCGCTTTCCTGCAGGCGTACGTGTTCGTCTTCCTGACGGCCCTGTTCATGGGGATGGCCTTGCATCCCCAACACTGAAGAGTCGCGGCGAGGGCCGCAACGGTGCGTCCGTGCTTTCACACACTCTTCGGGAAACCCTGGCACTACGAGTTGGAGTACCCATGAAAGCGTTGAAACTGCTGTGCCTGGCGGTCATTGCGGTGGTGGTGCTGCTGGCCGGCGGCCGGCCCGCTGTTGGCGGCGGACGTCGGCTCGACCTCACGACCCTGGCCGGCGCGGGCGTCGGCGCGGGCCTCGGCGCCGGCATCGTCCTCATCGGCGCCGGCTACGGCTTCGGCCGCATCGGCTCGGCCGCCCTGGAGAGCATGGCCCGCCAGCCGGAGGTGGCCGGCCGCATCCAGACGGCCATGATCGTCATCGCCGCCCTCCTCGAAGGCGCGACGTTCTTCGCCCTGGTCGTTTGCTTGCTTGTCACGCTGCTCCGCACCAACGGGTGAGAAGCCGTTTCCCAACCAGCCCCGAGCGCCAGCGAGGGGTTCTTCCCCTCGCTGGCGCTCGGGGCTGGTCGGGATGGATTTGAAGTGGATCGGGAATCGCGCGAGTGAGGTGGTCATGGGCAGAGGCGTATTGGTCGGTGGACTGGTCCTGACGCTGCTCGCCGCGTCCCTTCCCGCCCGCGCTGCGGCGGAGGCGCCGCCCGCCGAAAACCAGGCGGGGGACGCCTCCGTCGAGAAGGCGCGCGAGGACATCCGGGCAGAGCTGCGGAAGGACAAGCCCAACTACGAAGAGATCGAGAAGCCGCTGGAAGAGCTGCTGCAGAAGCGCGCGAGACCGAGGCGGGCGCCCCTTGCCGAATGAGGCCGCGTCCGAAACGGAATTGAAAGAGCGGATGAACCAGGCCATCGACGCCGGCAAGTACGACCTGGCGGCCGTTTATCTGGACCGCATCCGGCTCATTCAAGGCCAAGCCGAATCCCTTCGGCGGCTGGCTCGACCTGACCATCTGGACCATCGTCGTCTTCCTGCTGCTGCTGGGGTCCTGGGCCGCTTCGCCTGGAAGCCGATGCTGCAGGGCTTGCAGAAGCGCGAGCACGATATCCAGTCCGCGATCGACGGACGCCCGCACGGCGCGGGAGGAGGCGCAGCAGCTGCGCGAGGAGGTGCAGGCCGAGCGCGCCAAGACCGAAGAGATGCGCCGCGAAGTCATACAGAAGGCGCAGGCCGACGCCCAGCGCACGGCCGACGAGATCTCGGCCAAGGCCAAGACCGACATGCAGGCCGAGCGCGAGCGAGCGCGGCGCGACCTGGAGAACGCCCACGACCAGGCGCTGCAGGAAATCTGGCGGCAGACGGCGGACCTGGCCGCGATGGTGTCGAGCAAGGCGATCCGCCGCAGCCTGACGCCGGAGGACCACCGCCGCTTCGTGGACGAGGCGCTGGCCGACATCCGTCAGGCGGGCGATGGTCAACGGACTCCTGCGAGCGTGTAACTCATGAATGCGACCGACCCGACGCAGCACGCGACCGTCTTCGACGACGCCACGCAGCACGTGGCGCACGTCTACGCCGAGGCGCTGCTCAACTCCGCGCAGAAGGCCGGCCAGACGGAGGAGATGGTCGAGGACCTCGATGCCCTGGTCAACGAGGTCTTGCCGCGCGACCGCTACTTGGAAGCTTTCCTGACCAGTCGGGCGGTCGGCCGCGAGCGCAAGGCCCACGCCCTGCGCGCCGCCTTCCACGGCCGGGCCAGCGACCTGTTTCTGAACTTCTTGCTCGTCCTCAACGACCACGACCGGCTGGAGGTGCTGCGGGCGATCGCGGCCACGGTGCGGGACCTGTACGAGGAGCGATCCGGCATGGTGCGCGTCCAGGTGCGGTCGGCCGTGCCGCTGCCCGACGACCAGCGCGACCAGCTGCGTGCAGAACTGCGGACCAAGTTCGGCCGCGAGCCCGTGCTGGAGACGCGCGTCGATCCCGACCTGCTGGGCGGCCTGACCGTGCAGGTCGGCGACTGGCTGTACGACGCCAGCGTCCGCACGCGCCTGGAACCGAATCCGAAACCAACTCATCGAGAGAAGCAGTCATGCGATTCAATCCCAGACGAGATCGTTTCCGTTCTTGAGCAGGAAATCAAGCGCGAGCGGCGTCGGGCTGGAGGCGCAGGAGGTCGGCCGCGTCCTGGAGGTCGGCGACGGCATCGCCCGCGTCTACGGCCTGTCCAGCGTCATGGCCGGCGAGATGGTCGAGTTCACGCGAACCGGCGTGCGCGGCCTGGCCTTCAACCTCGAAGAGAACTCGGTCGGCGTCATCATCCTCGGCGACTACCTCGAAATCTCCGAGGGCGACGAGGTGACGACGACCGGGACGCTGCTCCAGGTGCCGGTCGGCGAGGCGCTGATCGGCCGCGTCGTCGATCCGCTGGGCAATGCCGCTCGACGGCAAGGGCCCGGTCGTCAACGCGAGCTGTACCGGCCGGTCGAGTCGATCGCGCCCGGCGTGGCCGGCCGGCAGCCGGTGACGAGCCGCTGCAGACCGGCATCAAGGCCATCGACGCCATGACGCCGATCGGCCGCGGCCAGCGCGAGCTCATCATCGGCGACCGCAAGACCGGCAAGACCGCCATCGCCATCGACACGATCATCAACCAGAAGGAAGAGAACGTCATCTGCGTCTACGTCGCCATCGGCCAGAAGGAATCGACGGTGGCCAAGGTGGTCGAGAACCTGCGCGACGCACGGCGCGATGGACTACACCATCGTCGTGGTCGCGTCGGCGGCCGACGCCGGCGCCGCTGCAGTACATCGCCCCCTACGCCGGCTGCGCCATGGCCGAGTACTTCATGTACGAGCAGGGCCGCGACACGCTGTGCGTCTACGACGATTTGACCAAGCAGGCGGCGGCCTATCGCCAGCTGTCGCTGCTGATGCGGCGGCCGCCCGGCCGCGAGGCGTATCCCGGCGACATTTTCTACGCCCACTCGCGCTTGCTGGAACGCTCGGCCAAGCTGGCCGAGCGCTGGGTCATCGTGCCCAAGGACGCCGACGACAAGAAGGTCGACCGACGACTGGGGCGTCAACAACGAGCAGGGCGAGCGGCGCCAGCCCGGCGAGAAGGGCAAGGTCTACGTCGGGCCGCTGGACAAGGAGCACGCCGTGAAGCACGACCTGCCGAAGTTCCCCGGCCGCAAGCTGGCCAAGGTGGCGAACACCGGCGGCTCGCTGACGGCCCTGCCGATCATCGAGACGCTGGAAGGCGAGGTGTCGGCGTACATCCCGACCAACGTGATTTCGATCACCGACGGCCAGATTTACCTGCAGCCGGACCTGTTCTACGCCGGCATCCGGCCGGCGATCGACGTGGGCATCAGCGTGTCGCGCGTCGGCGGCAAGGCGCAGATCCCGGCCATGAAGTCAGATCGCCGGCGGCCTGCGGCTGGACCTGGCCGCCTTCCGCGAGCTGGAGGCGTTCGCCCAGCTCGGCACCGAGCTGGACAAGGCGACGCAGGCCGCAGCTCGACCGCGGCTATCGCATGGTGGAGATTGCTCAAGCAGCCGCAGTTCAAGCCGATGAACGTGATCGACCAGGTCATGATCATCTTCGCCGGCACGCAAGGGCTACCTCGACAAGGTGCCGGTCAAGGAAGTGCCGGCGTGGGAGGAGCAGTTCCTGCGCTTCATGCGGACGGAGCGGCCGGAGGTGCGCAACGCCCTGGTCAAGGACGAAGAAGTTCAACCCGGACATCGAGAAGCAGCTGGGCGAGGCGATCAACGCCTTCCAGTCGCAGCTACACGCCGCCGGCCGGGGCGCGGAAGCCGGAGGGCGATGGGGCGGCCAAAGCGGCGGCGCCGTCAGGCGCCAAGACGGAGGGGCAGACCACGGGCGTCAAGGCAGGGCACTAATCCGCGAAATGGGCTGTTTCTGGCGATAGTTCTTCCGCCCCGGAGGGGCGGTGGTCCATAGCCAGGGGTGAAACCCCTGGAGGCCGGGGCCGGTCCATCGGTCGTTTCCTCAGCCCCGGAGGGGCGGCGGTGGCTCCGCCGCCCCTCCGGGGCTGGGAATGGGGGAGGCGGTTGGTCCTCCTTCCAGGGGTTTCACCCCTGGCTGATGGACCACTGCCCCTCCGAGGCGGAAGACCGATGGCCCGACACAGATAAAAGGAGTCCAACAAGCGAGCGTCCAACAGCATGATCCCCGCTCCCCCAAGCTGACGTACTACCAGGGATTCGGCTTCATCGCCTTCCCGGAAGATTACGCGAAGTACCAGGACTGACATGGCCAACACCCGCCAGCTCGTCAGCCGCCGCAAGGCGATCCGCAACATCCGCAAGATCACGCGGACGATGGAGCTGATCGCCACGGCGCGCTTCAAGAAGGCGCTCGACCGCGCCACCGAGGCCGAGGCCGTACACGCGCAAGATCGCCGAGCTGGCCGCCGACCTCAGCGCCGCCGCGACCAACGTCAGCCATCCGCTGCTGCAGAAGCGCGAGCGAGGTCAAGAACAGCGCTGCTGCTGGTGATCGGCTCCAACCGCGGCCTGTGCGGCGGCTACAACGCCGGCATCCTCCGCGAGGCCAACGGCCGTCATCCGTCAGCTCCGCGGCCGAGGGCGTGCCGGTGCAGCTGGAGCTGTCCGGCAAGCGGCCGATCGCCTACTTCCGCTACCAGGGCGTCGCGGCCGACAAGACGTTCACCCACTTCGAGGACAAGCCGCGCTTCGACGAGGTGGAGGAGCTGGCCAACCGCTACCTCGCCGATTTCATCGCCGGCAAGGTCGACCGCGTCGAGGTGGCGTACATGAAGTTCCTGAACGCCGCCCGGCAGGTGCCGGTCGTGGACACGCTGTTGCCGCTGTCGAAGGCCGCCCCGGAGACGCGCAGACGCGGCGAGGCGGCGGAAGAGAAGAAGCAGCCGGTCGAGTACGAGTTCCTGCCGGCGCCGAAGGAGATCCTGGAGGAGCTCCTGCCGGAGTCGTTCAAGGTGCGGCTGTTCAAGTGCTTCCTGGACGCGGCGGTCAGCGAGCAGATCGCCCGCCGCGTGACCATGAAGGCGGCGACGGAGAACGCCGACGACATGATCAAGAACCTGACCCGGCAGTACAACCGCGCCCGCCAGGCGCAGATCACCAAGGAGATCGCGGAAGTCATCGGCGGGGCGGCGGCGCTGGAATAGAAGCTCGCGGCGAGCGGGGGGCGTCAGCCCCCTGATTCCGCATTCCGTCGGCGATCGCAGGAAGAATCAGGGGGCTGACGCCCCCCGCTCGCCGTGGCAAAATAATCTTTGGAACGGAGCGCATCATGGCGACAATCACCGGCAACGGCCACGCGAACGGCCACCACACCGGCCGCATCGTCCAGGTCATCGGCTCGACGTTCGACGCCGAGTTCGAGGAAGGCCACCTGCCCGAAATCTACAACGCCCTGCAAGATCGACGACGACTACAAGGGCGTCGACGATCCGCCTGACCGGCGAGGTGCAGCAGCACCTCGGCGGCAACCGCGTCCGCTGCGTCGCCCTCGGCTCGACCGACGGCCTGGTCCGCGGCATGACGGTGCGTCGACACCGGCAAGCCGGTCACGGTGCCGGTCGGCAAGGAGACGCTCGGCCGCGTCTTCAACCTGCTCGGCGAGCCGATCGACGGCCGCGGCCCGGTCGACGGCCGACGGAGTATCGGCCCATCCACCGCGAGCCGCCGGCCTTCGCCGAGCTGTCGTCCGAAGACGGAAATGTTCGAGACCGGCATCAAGGTCATCGACCTGCTGACGCCGCTGGTCCGCGGCGGCAAGGCCGGCCTGTTCGGCGGGGCCGGCCTCGGCAAGACGGTCATCCTCACCGAGCTGATCGCCCGCATCGCCAGCCAGCACGGCGGCTACTCCGTGTTCGCCGGCGTCGGCGAGCGGACCCGCGAGGGCAACGACCTCTGGCTGGAAATGCAGGAAACGCAAGATCGGCAACACCGGCCGCATCGGTCATCACGCAGACGGCCATGGTGTTCGGCCAGATGAACGAGCCGCCGGGCGCCCGGCTGCGCGTGGCCCTGTCGGCCCTGACGATGTGCGAATGGTTCCGCGACTCCACCGGGGCCGACACGCTGCTGTTCGTCGACAACATCTTCCGCTTCTCGCAGGCCGGCTCGGAAGTGTCGGCCCTTCTGGGCCGCATGCCCAGCGCCGTCGGTTATCAGCCGACGCTGGCCACGGAAATGGGCGAGTTGCAGGAGCGCATCACCAGCACGACCAAGGGCGCCATCACCGTCGTGCAGGCCGTGTACGTGCCGGCCGACGACCCGACCGACCCGGCCCCGGCCAACGCCTTCCAGCACCTCGACGCCTTCATCTATCTGGAACGCAAGATCTCGGAAAAGGGCATTTATCCCGGCCGTCGATCCGCTGGCGTCGTACCGAACATCCTGCTCGACCCGCAGTACGTCGGCGAGGAGCATTATCGCCGTGGCCCGCCGCGTGCAGCAGATCCTGCAGCGCTACCGCGAATTGCAGGACATCATCGCCATCCTCGGCGTCGAGGAGCTGAGCGAGGAGGACAAGCAGGTGGTGAACCGGGCCCGGCGCATCGAGAAGTTCCTGTCGCAGCCGTTCATCGTGGCCGAGGCGTTCACCGGCAAGAAGGGCAAGGTGACGCCGCTGGCCGAGACGATCCGCAGCTTCAAGGAGATTGTGCGACGGCAAGTGGGACCATCTGCCCGAGCAGGCGTTCATGTACGTCGGCGGCATCGACGAGGTGGCCGAGCAGGCCAAGAAGCATGGAGCGAAGGGAAGTGACGCCCATGGTCGAAGCGACGACGGAAAAGATCCTGCAATGCGTGGTGGTGACGCCGGAGCGGGCGCTGCTGGACGAGCCGGCCGACTTCGTGGTCGCTGCCGATGTACGACGGCGAGCTGGGCGTCTTGCCGGGCCGGGCGCCGCTGATCGGCCGGCTCGGCTACGGCGAGCTGCGCATCCGCGCGGCGACGGAGACGCGGCGCTTCTTCGTGGACGGCGGCTTCGCCCAGGTGCGGGCGAACACGGTGACGGTGCTGACCGGGCGGGCGCTGAAGGCGGAGGAGATCAACGTGCCGGCCGCGGAGGAGGCGCTGCACGCATCAGCGGCGGCGGGGATCACAGCGGAGGCGCAGCGGATGAAGCAGGAACGGGCGCGGCGCAGCTCGCGTGGCGCGTGGAGAATCGGCGGCAGGCAGTACGGGACGTTGAAGTTTCGGTTAGCCGCGACGCGCAGCGGAGCGCTCCGACGGAAACGCTCCACTGCGCGTCGCGGCTAACCGCACTATTCCACCGGCTCGATGACCGCCGACATCGACCCCTGTGACCGTGCCAGCAGCGGGTCGGGGCCGAAAGCGTGGATCTGGTCCTGTTTTAGCTCCGCGTGTTCCTTGTTCGTCGTCAGGACGATGACGCGGCCGGTCGAATCCACTTCCTTCGCCATCGCGTATCCTTTTTCGCGCGGATGGCCGAACAGGATCTGCAACATCGCAATCACGTAGTCGTAGGTGTGATCGTCGTCGTTGAGCAGCACCACGTTGTACGGCGGTTGCCGTTGGGTCCGCTCTTCCCGCAGCGGCTTGGGAATCGCCGGCAAGGTGATCGTCTCACTCATGGCACTCATCCTATCCGATACTGTTTAGCGGCGACCCGAAGGGGAGCGCGGGGATCACGCGCTCCCCTTCGGGTCGCCGCTAAACGGCGCCCGTTCCGTTCATGCTCCCACCCGGCCGAAGCACACCAGCGTCAGGTCGTCCGGGGCCTCGCGGCCGGCGGCGTGATGGGTGACGGCCTGAAGCAACCGTTCGCCGATCAGGCGCGGCGTCGCCGGGCCGGACGCCTCCAAGACGGCCGCGTGAATGCCCGGAAAGCCGAACGCCTCGTTGGCCGGGTTCAGCATGTCGTGCAGGCCGTCGCTGAACAGGATCAGGCTGTCGCCCGGCTCCAGCACCACCTGGCAGGAGTCGAACACGTAGCCTTCCATGATGCCCAACGGGACGCCGGCCGTCTTCTTGGGCACCGCGTCGGTTAGGCCGGCGGCCGACTGGTGGAAGAGCAACGGCGAGAAGTGGCCGGCGTTCACCAGCGTCACGACGTGCGTCCGCGGATCGACGACGGCGGCCGTCAGCGTGACGAAGCGGTCCATCTGGCAGGTGAACTCGTAGAGCAGGTCGTTGAGCTTGCTTACGGCTTGGCCGAGGTCCGTTTCGGTCAGGATGCTGAAGCGGGCGTCGGACGAGAGCTTGGCCATGAGCAGGGCGGCCGGGACGCCCTTGCCGGCCACGTCGCCCAGGGCGACGCCGAGCCGGCCGTCGGACAACGGAGTGAAGCCGTAGTAGTCGCCGCCGACCTCCAGGGCCGGCTCGTAGTGGGCGAAAAACTCGTAGCCGGGCACCACCGGCAGGGTGCGCGGCAGGAAGCTCATCTGCACCTGATGGGCCAGCTCTAGGTCGCGCCGCAGCTTCTCCTGGTGGATCGTTTCTTCGTGCATCCGGGCGTTTTCCAGCGCGACGGCGGCCTGGTTGGCGACGCCCCACAGCAATTTCAGGTCTTCCTGGGTGAATTTCTTGCTGCTGTGCTGGGCGTCGAGCTGGATGACGCCGAAGGCCTTGCCGTCGGGAGCGCACAGCGGCACGCACATGAACGAGCGGATGCGGAAATCGACGACGCTCTGGCTGAGCGGGACGCGGTTGTCGCGGAGGGAGCCGTCGGCGCTGAGGATGGCCTGGCCGCTCTCCAGGCAGCGGCGGACGATGGTCTTGCTGAAGCGGGCGGTGGTCTCGTCGCCGGGCAGGCGCGTCTTGACCAGGCGCGGCAGGAGCCTCTTGCCGTCGTCCTCGGCGAGGATGAGAAAACAGCGATCCGCCTGGCGAAACAGCTGGAAGAGGCTGTCGCCGATCTTGGGAAAGAGGAGGTCGAGCTGCAGGGTCTTGTTGAGGTTGGCGCTGATCTCCAGCAAGCCGCGCAGCCGCTCGGCGGGCTGCGTGTCGAGGATCATGTGGCTGCTCTGGCTGAGCGTGGCCTCGACGGTGGTGTTGCCGACTTCTTCCTCATCGGCCTCTCCGTTTTCGACGAAGACGGCGAGGAAATCGCAGATGCGGATCTTGTCGTTGTTCTTGAGCTGGGTGCGGCCGGTGATCGCCTGGCTGTTGACGAAGGTGCCGTTGCGACTCTGCTTGTCCTCGATGAAGAACTTGCCGTTAATGCGAAGGATCTGGGCGTGCTCGCGGCTGACCGAGGTGACCGGGATGACGATGGCGCAATCCGGGTTACGGCCCATGATGAACCTGTCCCCCTCCAGGGGGATCTGTCTTCCCTCGTCCGGCTTGACGATTTGAAGCTGCGCCATCACCTTCCCCCTGGCGACGTTACGACCAGCCGCGGCCCAGCGTCCGGTCACGGACGGAGCGGCGACCGTGTAGGGAGAGCGCTGTATTCTATCCGGGGCTTCCGGGGGATTCAAGAAAGTGGTCTGACAATTCCGCGCGGGCCTGCTCTACCAGCCCCGAGCGCGAGCGAGGGATTTCAGTCAAACCCCTCGCTCGCGCTCGGGGCTAGTTCGGAAGCCGCCCCTACGACGCCCGCGACGCCAGCAAGCGCTGCAGCTCACGAACGTCGGCCGGCTTGGCCAGGTGGTAATCGAAGCCGGCCTCCTTGCTGCGCCGGCGGTCGTCCTCGCCGTTATAGCCGGTGATGGCCACCAGAAGCACGTCGCGGAACTCCGGTTCCTGCCGCAGCCGCCGCGCCACCTCGTAACCGTCCAGCTCGGGCAGGCCGATGTCCGAAAGAATGACTTCCGGCGCCCACCGCAGCGCCAATTGCAGCCCCTCCGCGCCGTTGAAAGCCACGCGCACCTCGTGGCCGAGGATCTCCAGCAGCATGCGCAGGCTCTCGGCGGCGTCATGGTTGTCCTCGATGACCAGGACGCGCGAACGTACGCCGTCCGGCTGCGGCGCCTCCGCCGCCAGCGACAACGCGGCCGGCTCCGGCTCCAGCGGCAAACGCATCGTGAACGTCGTCCCTTTGCCCAGCCCTTCGCTGGACGCCTGCATCGTCCCGCCGTGCTGCTCCACCAGCCCCTTGACCACCGCCAACCCCAGCCCCAGTCCTCCGCGCTTGCGGTCCAGGCTCTGGTCCGCTTGCGCAAACACGTCGAACAGGCGGTCCAGCATCTCCGGCGCGACGCCGATGCCGTCGTCCGCGATGGTCAGCACCGCCTGGCCGGCGCCGGGGTCGGCCGCGAGCTCGAGGTCGGCCCGGCCGCCGCGGTCCACGAAACGGGTTTCGTTGTCGAGCAGGTTGTCGAGCACCTGGGCCAGACGGTCGGCGTCACCCTGGACCCAAACCGGCGTCTCCGGCGCCTTCAACGTGAGAGCCACGCCGGCCCGCTCCAGCAGCGGCCGACGGTCCTCAACCACCGCACGGACCAGCCGCGCCAGGTCGAGCCGCTCGGGCCGGAGCGGCGCCCGGCCGAAGACCACCCGCGACGCTTCGAGCAGGTCTTCCACCATGCGATTGAGCCGCCGGAGCTGACGCTCCATCCGGCCCAGCGACGCCCCGTGCGTCCGGCGGATCGCGTCGTCCTGTCCGAGGACGTACAGCGTGCTGAGCAGCGGCGCGAGGGGATTGCGCAGCTCGTGGGCCAGCATCGCCAGGAACTGGTCCTTGGCGGTGTTGGCCTCGCGCAACCTTTGCTCCAGGCGCTTCTGATCGTCGATGTCCGTGCAAGTGCCGAACCAGCGCTCGATCCGGCCGGCCTCGTCGCGCACCGGCAGGGCGCGGCCCAGGTGCCAGCGGTAGCCGCTCGAAGCGCGGTCCTTGAAGCGGTACTCGATCTGGTACGGATCGCCGGACCTCACGGCTTCGTGCCAGGAATCCACGCACCGAAGCACGTCGTCGGGGTGGAGGATGGGCAGCCAGCTCTCGTCGCCGTTTCGCTCCTCGGCGAAACCGGTGTATTCGTACCAGCGGCGGTTGAAATAATCGAAACTGCCGTCGGGCTTTGCGGTCCAGACGATCTGCGGCATGGAGTCGGCCAGGGCGCGGTAGCGGCGCTCGCTCTCGCGCAGCTCCTGCTGGGCCTGCTTCTGACGCGTAACGTCCCGGAAGACGACCACCAGACCTGCCAGGCTGCCGTCGGAGATGATGGGGGCGGAGCTGCACGCCACGGGGAAACGAGTTCCGTCCTTGCGAACGAAGAAATCCTGATGGTTCCGCAGCGCGGCGCCGCCGTCTTTCACCTGCAGGATGGCGCATTCCTCCGCCGGGAAGGGCGCGCCGTCGGGGTGGAGGTAATGGATGTGGTCGTGGATCTGGAGTCCCAGCAGCTCCTCCGCCTTCCAACCAAGCAGCAGTTCCGCAGCCGGGTTCATGTAGGTCAGCCGGCCCTCAACGTCGAGGGCGAAGAGACCCTCGCCCATGCTGGCCATGACTGCCTGGTGGAACTCCGTGAGGCGCTTCGAGCGCTCCTCGCTCTCGCGCCGGCTGCGCCCTTCCTCGGCCTCCCGCTGCGCCGCCGCCTCCAGCAGGCGCTCGAACTCGCGCCGCTCCAGCCGGCGCAGTCGCTCCGTCTTCTGGAACAGATCGACGAAGACGGTCGTCTTGGCCCGCAGGATGGCAGGGATGATCGGCTTGACGAGGTAATCGACGGCGCCCAGCTCGTAGGCGCGTTCGACCGGGAAGCCGCTTGTGTCGTAGGCGGTGAGGAAGATGATCGGGGTATGGCGGGTGCGCTCGCGGCTGCGGATGAGCTGGGCGGTGGTGAAGCCGTCCAGACCCTGCATTTGAACGTCGAGGAGGATGACGGCAAAGTCTTTTTGCAGAAGCAGGCGCAAGGCGTCGTCGCCGGATCGAACCGAAACCAGGTTCTGACCCAGGTCCGTCAGGACGGCTTCCAGGGACAGGAGGTTGGCCGGTTGGTCGTCAACCAGAAGAATGTTGCGCGCGGGGCGGTTTCGTCGCCGCCGCTCTGGTTCTCCCGCATGGCCCGCCTCGACGGTGTCGGGACTCTTCCATTGCTGACGGCGTCGGCAGCGTCTCCGCGATCTCGTACCATTCTAGTACCCTGCACGGTGGTAGGACCAGAGGAGAAGCAAAATCGGCGCCGGGGAACCGCCGGCAGGGTCTCTGTTCGCCGTATAACTCCTCTAGGACGTACAGGACTTATATGGCGAACAGAGACCCTGCCGAATCGCCGCCTCCGTTGACCGTCCCCGCGCGCCGCTGCTAGAGTAGACGGTGGGAAAAGCGGGCCTCCCGGGACGGCCCGCGGCCTTCGCCTTAGCGGAGCTTGGCCGTGCAGAAACGAGGCAACAGTCGCGGCCGGTTCTGGCTGACCGCCGGACCCGCGGCCGCCTTCGCCGTCCTGGCGTGCAGCATCTTCCTCTACTGGCTCGCCATTCGAGAGGCCCCTATACCAGCCTCAAATACGGCGAATTCATCCAGCTGCTGGAGGCCGCCCGCCGCGACCCCGGCGTCGGCCTGCGCAACGTGAAAGTCGGCCACGGCGACATCCGCGGCGAGATCGTCCTGAGCGACCCCGTCCTGGGCGGCCGGCCCGACGCCGTCCACGCCCAGACCGTGTCGTTCCGCACCCAGCGACTCGGCCTGGAGGACGACCCGGAATTGCCGCGCCTCTTGCGTGAATCGATCGGCGGCGCGTGGCAGGGCGAGGAGGAGGAATCGGCGCTGAAAAGCATCGCCGTGATGCTGCTGCCCATCCTGATGCTGCTGGCGGCCGCGGTCGCCCTGCTGCTGCTGGTGCGCTGGCTCACCGGCGCCTCGCCGCTCTCCTTCGGCCGCAGCAAGGCCAAGATCTACGCCCAGAAAGACCTGCACGTCAGCTTCCAGGACGTGGCCGGCATCGACGAGGCGGTGGCGGAGCTGCGCGAGGTCGTCGATTTCCTCAAGATCGCCGGACAAGTATCAGGCGCTCGGCGGCCGCATCCCCAAGGGCGTGCTGCTGGTCGGCCCGCCCGGCACCGGCAAGACGCTGCTGGCCAAGGCCGTGGCCGGCGAGGCCGAGGCGCCGTTCTTCAGCCTCAGCGGCTCCGAATTCGTCGAAATGTTCGTCGGCGTCGGCGCCGCCCGGGTGCGCGACCTGTTCGGCCAGGCCGAGAGCCGGGCGCCGTGCATCATCTTCATCGACGAGCTGGACGCGCTGGGCAAGACGCGCTCCGGCATCGCCGTCGGCGGCCACGACGAGCGCGAGCAGACGCTCAACCAGCTGCTGGTCGAGATGGACGGCTTCGACTCCAACCGCGGCGTCATCATCATGGCCGCGACCAACCGCCCGGAGACGCTCGACGCCGCTCTGCATGCGGCCCGGCCGCTTCGACCGCCAGGTGGTCGTCGATCGGCCGGACATCAACGGCCGTGAGGCCATCCTCAAGGTCCACACGCGCCACGTCCGTCTCGGGACGGACGTGGACCTGCGCCGCATCGCCGCCCTGACGCCCGGCGCGGTCGGGGCCGACCTGGCCAACCTCGTCAACGAGGCCGCCCTGATGGCCGCGCGCGACGAGCAAGCAGCAGGTGAACATGGCCGAGTTCGAGGAAGCGGTCGAGCGCGGCGCGGTCGGCCTGGAGCGCAAGAGCCGCATCATGAACGCCGACGAGAAGCAGCGCGTGGCCTACCACGAGGCCGGCCACGCCCTCGTCTCCGTGTCGCTGCCCAACACGCACCCGGTCCACAAAATCTCGATCATCCCGCGCGGCGTCGGCGCGCTCGGCTACGTCCTCAGCCGGCCGGACGAGGACCGCTACCTGATCACGCAAAAGGAGTTGGAGAGCAAGATCAAGGTGGCGCTGGGCGGCACCCTGGCGGAGGAATTGATCTTTCAGCGAGATCTCCAACGGGGCCACGAGCGACCTGGAACAGGTGAGCCGCATCGCTCGCAGCATGGTGAAGGAGTTCGGCATGAGCCGGCTGGGCCGCGTCAACTTCCACGACCGTTCGGCGCCGATGTTCCTCCAGAGCGCGGGCGGCGACGGCGACCGGCCGTACAGCGAGCGGACGGCCCGCGAGATCGACATTGAGGTCCACAAGATCATCGACGAAGCCACGCGCGAGGTGCGCGAGGTACTCAAGGCGCACCGGGCCGTGCTGGAGGCGGTGGCGCGGCGGCTCATGGAAAAGGAAGTCATGGACGGCGCCGAGCTGCGCCAGATGATGGATCAGTACGCTCCGGGGACGCCGGCGCCGAACGGGGAAAAGGCGACGACCGTGCTGGAGCCGGGCGGCCCCGGCGGAGAGCCGTGCATTCACGCCGGATGACGGTGCGGCGGCGTATGGCTGCCGAAGTGATGACCACCGAACGCTTACCAGCAGCCTCTCCCCGTTCTGGAAGCGTTCAGGGCAGTTCGGTTATTGAGGCTGCGGGAGATCGAGAAGGTCCAGCGCCTCCTCGGGGTGGGCGTTGAGCCGGCGGATGGCCGCGGCGTGGCTGGACGCGTCCACGCCCGCCAACAGGTGGAGGACGGCGTTGCGAACCGCCGCCAGTACCTGCGGGGCCGAACCCTTGCGCACCCGGCAGGCGTCCTCCCCCAGCGTCACGTCGCGCACGTGGTGCAACGCATTCCCGATCCCCCGTGCTCGCGCACCCGGCCCGACCAACGCGAAGCGTCCGCCTCCTCCGGCTGGAGGCTGGTCCTGGCGTACTCCACCTCCCCCGTCGTTTTCCCCGGCGATCGTCCGCTCCCGCGTTATTTCAATGCCCTGCGCCAGACCCGGCCCCTTCGGGTGCAGCGTCAGGATCGAGGTCGTCCGCACGATCCGCTTCTCCACCCGTCCGTGCCCCTTCTCCACACGGGTGGGTGCCCGCTCCGGCCCCGGCCCCGGCAGCGGCTCCGGGGGAAAAAGCCGCCGCGACGCTTCGCGCCGGCCTCGAAGCCGAAGCCGGCAGCGATGTCTCTCTCCAGCCCCCGTTGATTGCCCTTAACCGTGAACAGGTAGTCGCCGCCTGGCTCGGTGATCTTCTCGCACAGGTCGCGCTGGCAGAACAGGGCATCGCCGAGGACGACACGTCCCTGGACCGGCAGCATGCCCAGCAACTCCCGAGCGGCCTGGTGCTCGTTGGTCTTGGCATCGACGCGGATCGGAGCGAGGACAGCCTGGTGCTCGTGGGCATAGGCGGCGACCAGGGGATGGCCGGGCGCCTCGCCGTCGCGGCTGCCAGGCAACGTCTTGCCGTCGAGGGAGACGGACTGCTTGTCGCTGTCCGGGGTGGGCGCCGGGGTGCGAGAGGCGACCCAGCGGGAGAGGGCGGCCTCGAGCCGGCTGAGCCGTTCGGACAGGCAAGAGGGGGCAGGGGTCTTGCCACGGAGGAATCCCAAGGCGTGGGCCAACGCGACGCCGTGGTCACGGCCAAACGGGGCGATGGCGGTGGGGCCCTTGCAGCCGCGGAGCAGGGCGAGGACGACCAGGGAGAGGATGGCCAGCACAGGGGGACGCCGCCCCTGCCGGCTGCGCGGGTCGGGCACGTCGGCCAGTGCGTCAAGCAGGGAAAGAGGGGCCATCGACGGAACCTCCGAGAAAGGCGGGCGCGGATGCCTTCTCTACTCCATCCCGCCCTCCCTGCCCATCTCAATCAGCGAATTGCCCTGACTTCCGCGCCGCCGGCTGGGCCGTCTCGGCCGCGGCCGCCTTCTTCGCCAGCCGGGCCTCCTGCTTCTTGGCGCGCTTCATGCGGGCCGTGCGCCGCGTGCCGCTGCGGTTGTATCCCATGACAAACCTCCCGGATGAGGGACGAAGATCGAAAGGCTCATTCTAAGCGACCGGCCGGCGTTGTCCATCGCGGCGCGCCCCCTCGTTCCCAGGCGGAGCCTGGGAACGATGCCCGCCCCCAAAATCGAGAGGCACACCCGCGCGCCCTTCGCCTTGCACGAAAATCGCCGCGCCTCTACAATCCGCCGCGGCCTCTGCTCCCAGGGAAGGGCGCCGGCCAGAAACTCAAGAAGCAGGCGGATGGCATGAATCCGGCACAGGCGCCCCCGCACGAGGCGGGACTCGTTCGTCGCGGCCTGATCGCTCTGGTCCGGACGGTCTGCCGCTTCCCCCGCACCGTCCTCGCCCTGTCCGCCGCCGTTTGCGCCCTTTCCCTCTATGCCGCCTTTTTCCACCTCGAATATCGGACCCAGCGCAGCGACCTCATCAGCCCGCGCAAGGAGTGCCAGCAGCGCTGGCGCAACTACATCCAGGAATTCGGCGACGACGACGACATCGTGGCCGTCGTCCGCGGCGGCGACCGCGGCCGGATGATCGCGGCCCTGGAACAGGTGGCCGACCGCATCCGCCGCCAGCCGGCGCTGTTCGACCGGCTGTTCTACAAGGCCGACCTCCGGGCGCTCGCACGACCGCGCCTTGCTGATGCTGCCGCGGGAAGAGATCGAAAAAATCCAGCACAACCTCGACGGCGACATGGCGCCGCTGCTGATCGGCGGCGATCCCAACGCCCGTTTCTCGCCCTGGCACTGGCTGACGCTGTCGAGCCTGCTCATCAAGGGCGAGTCGTCGCTGCCGTCCGGCCGGCCGTTCAACGCCGACGAGGTGCTGTTCTATCGGCAGCTCCAGGCGGTGACGCAGGCGGCCGGCGCCTACCTCGACGACCCGAACCGATACAGCAACCCCTGGGGCAGCCTGATGAGCACCCGGCCGGCCGGCCAGGAGGACCTCCTCGCCGAGCCGCAGTACTTCTTCAGCGAATCGGGCGGCCTCGCCTTCCTGCTGGTGCGGCCGAAAAAGGAACAAGGCTCGTTCACCGCCGCCCTCAAAAGCGTCGAGGCGATGCGCAGCGTCGTGGCCGAGGCGCGGGCCTCGTTCCCCGGCCTGGAATTCGGCCTGACGGGGATGCCCGTGCTGGAGACCGATGAGATGGCGGCGGCCCAGCGCGACACGCAATGGGCGTCGTGGCTGGCCGTCGGCGGCGTGGCCCTGCTGTTCCTCGTCGTCTACCGCGGCGTCGCCTACCCCGCGCTGACGCTCGTGACACTGCTGGTCGGGACCGCCTGGGCGCTGGGATGGCTGACGTTGACGGTCGGCCATCTCAACATTTTGTCGGCCACGTTCGCCGTCATGCTGATCGGCATGGGAGATTACGGCGTCCTGTGGGTGATGCGCTACGAGCAGGCTCGGCGGCAGGGATCGGACGTGCAGGCGGCCCTCTTGCACACGACGACGCACGTCGCGGTCGGCAATCTGACGGCGGCCATGACGCTGGCGTTGGCGTTTTACGCGGCGGTGCTGGCGGACTTCCAGGCCGTGGCGGAGCTGGGCTGGATCGCGGGCTGCGGCGTGCTGCTGTGCGCCTTCGCCTGCTTCACGGTGCTGCCGTCGCTGCTGATGCTGTTCGACCGTCGGCGGCTGGCCGGGCCGTCGGCGGAGGACGCCGCGATCCTGCCGCTGCCGGGCGTCCTGCCGCGCCCGGCCGGCGACGACTCGTGGTTGCCGTTCCTGGCGCGGCGGCCGGGGTGGGTCGTGGCCGGCGGCGCGGCGCTGCTAGCGGCGCTCGGCTTCTGCGCCAGCCGCGTCGCCTACGACCACAATCTGCTCCATCTTCAGGCGCAGAACCTGGAATCGGTGCGCTGGGAAATGACGCTGATCCGCGAGACGGCCGGGGCCAGCTGGCACGCCGTGAGCATCGCCGACAGCCCGGAACAGACCCTGGAACTCAAGGCGAAGTACGAAAAGCTCCCGGAAGTCAGCCGCGTCGTCGAGGTGGCGACGCTGGCCCCGCCCGACCAGGACCAGAAGCTGCCTCTCCTTGCCGACATTCAGGAGCGTCTTCGGTCCTTGCCGACGCGGGACAAAATCATCGAACACGACCTGCCGGACGGCCGGATGCTGCGGGGGGAGCTGACGCAGCTCCTTGGGCAATTGTCGAAGCGGCAGGCCGGCGCGGGCGCCGACCGGGAGCTGACAGCGGACTTGAAGCAGTCGCTGCAGGGGCTGCTCGACCGTCTGCCGGCGCCGGACGACACGGCCGGCGAGACAGCGACGGCGCAGAAACTCAAGGTCTTTGAACAGAAGCTGGCCGGCGACCTCTCCGAGGACCTGCACCGGCTGCGCGAAGTTTCGACGCCGAAGCCCATTCAGCTGTCCGACCTGCCGCCCGCTCTGCGCGAGCGCTACGTCAGCCCGCACGGCAAATGGCTGCTGCGCGTGTTCGCCAAGGATTGTCTGTGGGACTTCGGCCCACTGGAGCACTTCACGGAGTTGGTGCAGAAGGTGGACCCGGAGGCGACGGGCAAGCCGTTCGGCACCGTGGAAGGTCTCAAAGCGATGAAGGACGGCTTGCAGCGGGCGGGGCTGTACGCCTTCCTGGTGATCGCTGCGGTGCTGTTTTGCGACTTCCGCAACTGGCAGCACACGCTGATCGCGCTGACGCCGCTGGCGACGAGCGTGCTGGCGACGCTGGGCGTCCTCGGCCTGTTCGGCGTGCCGCTGAACCCGGCCAACATGATCGCGTTTCCGCTGATCCTCGGGGTGGGCGTGGACAACGGCGTTCACGTCCTCCACGACTATCTGATCCGGCGGGCGGAGGGTCGATCGACGATCAGCCACGCGATCGGCCGCGGCGTGATGGTCAAGGCGCTGACATCAATGATCGGCTTCGGCGCGCTGATGATTTCGAGCGAGCGCGGCCTGGCGGGGCTGGGCCTCATCCTGATGCTGGGCGTCGGCTGCTCGATGCTGTCGGCGCTGGTGTTCCTGCCGGCGGCGCTGCACCTGCTGGGCGGACAGAAGAAGGCGGCGGAGGTTCTCGCGGCGCCGGTGGAGGCGATCCGCCAGGCGGCGTGACGACGGTTTTCCGTACCAGCCCCGAGCGCCAGCGAGGGGGGTTCGGTCAACCTCCTCGCTCGCGCTCGGGGCTGGTATTCGGTTGTTCCTGGACATTCCCCTGCCGCCGCTTTACACTTCTCCTCAGCCCGAACCCATCCTGACGAGGCCCGCCATGAGACGCCGTTTCGCCGTCGTCGCCGCGCTGTTCGCCTGCACGCTCTCCGCCGCGGCCGGGGAACCGCTGCCCAATACCAAACCGCTCACCGACGAAGGCGATCTCGCCGCCAAGATGGTGGAGGGCATCGGCAAGTATCTCGACCGCGAAACCGCCGCCTCCGTCGAGAAGCGCAAACAGTACTGGAAGCCGGACTTCTCCTCCACCGAAGCGTATCTGAAATCGGTCCAGCCCAACCGCGACCGCTTGAAGAAGATCCTTGGCGTTGTCGATGAGCGCATTCCGTTTTCGGATCTGGAATACGTCGGCGGGCCAAAGACGCCGGCGCTGGTCGCCGAAACCGACGATTACAAGGTGTTCGCCGTACGCTGGCCGGTGCTGGCGGGCGTGGACGCGGAAGGGCTGCTGCTGGAGCCGAAGGGCAAGGCCGCGCTCGACGTGGTCGCCATCCCCGACGCCGGCTGGACGCCGGAGATGCTCGTTGGCCTGGCGGCAGGCCCGGACAAATCGCGGTTCCCGGGCGTCGATGCCATGTTCTGGGAGGCGCGAAAGGAACAACTCTGGGCGGAGTCCCAGTTCGGCCGTCGCCTGGCCGAGAACGGCTGCCGCGTCCTGATCCCGACGCTGATCGACCGCAACGACGACTGGTCCGGCAACCCGGCCCTCGGCCGCATGACCAACCAGCCGCATCGCGAATTCATCTACCGCATGGGCTACGAACTGGGCCGGCATGTCATCGGGTATGAGATCCAGAAGGTGCTGGCCGGAGTGGATTGGTTTTGCCAGGAGAAGGACCACCCGCCGGTCGTCGTCTACGGCTACGGCGAGGGCGGCCTGCTGGCCTTCTACTCTGGGGCCATTGACGAGCGGATTCGGCAAACCGTGGTGGGCAGCTATTTCGGCCCGCGGGAAGAGGTCTGGAAGGAGCCGATTTATCGGAACGTGTGGGGCTTGTTGTGCGAGTTCGGCGACGCGGAGTTAACGGCGAACCTCTTCGATCCGACCCCCGGACAAATCGGGCCGGATCGGGTGCGCTTGCAGCGGTCCCACCGGCTCTTCATCGAAAACAGCCTGGCGCCCGTGGTGGACGGGCCGCCGGCGCCGCGGGCCGACCGGTCGGGCGCCGCGCCGGGCCGGCTGTGGCAGCGAACTCATGCGGAGGTGAAGGCGGAGTTCGACCGCGCAGAAACTCGTGGAAGGGAACAAGGAGGTCGAGTCGCCGTTTTACATCACCCTCGGCGGCCCCAACTTTCCCGGCTTCGTCGCCTACGAGGACACGCTGCGGAATTTTGTTGAGCTGAAGCCGGCCGGCAAGCCCCCGACGGACCTGCGCAAGGGCTTCGACCCGAAGGAGCGCGAACACCGCCAGTTCGACCAGCTCGTCGTCTTCACGCAAAAGGTCTTGCGCGACTCCGAGCGCAGCCGGGAACAGACGTTCTGGTCCAAGCTGGATACCTCCTCGGTCGAAAAATACGAAGCGTCCATCAAGCCCTTCCGCAAGCAACTCGACGAGGAAGTCATCGGCAAGCTGCCCGACCCGACCCTGCCGATGAACCCGCGCACGCGCCTGCTCTACGACGAGCCGAAATACCGGGCTACGAGGTCATGCTCGACATCTATCCCGACGTGTTCGCCTACGGCATCCTGGCGCTGCCCAAGGACCTCAAGCCCGGCGAGAAGCGGCCGGTCGTCGTCTGCCAGCACGGCCTGGAGGGCAGGCCGACCGATGTGATATGCCCCAATGAAGGATTCCAAATACTACCATTCCTTCGGCTCACGGCTGGCCGAGCTGGGCTACATCGTCTACGCTCCGCAGAACCCGTACATCGGCGACGACAAGTTCCGCGTCCTCCAGCGCAAGGCCAACCCCCTGGGCCTGTCGCTCTTCTCGTTCATCGTCCGCCAGCACCGCACGCACGCTCGACTGGCTGGCGACGCTGCCGAACGTCGACGCCGAGCCGCATCGCCTTTTACGGCCTCTCCTACGGCGGCAAGACGGCCATGCGCGTGCCGGCCGTCGAGACGCGCTACTGCCTGTCGATCTGCTCCGGCGACTTCAACGAGTGGGTGGCCAAGAACGCCTCGGTCGATTTCAAGGGCAGCTACATGTTCACGATGGAATACGAGATGCCGGAGTTCGACCTCGGCCACACCTTCAACTACGCGGAGATGGCGGCGCTGATCGCGCCGCGGCCGTTCATGGTGGAGCGCGGCCACAACGACGGCGTCGGCATCGACGAGATGGTGGCCTACGAATACGCCAAGGTGGGCCGGCTCTACAGCCGGCTGAAGCTGCCGGAGCGGACGGAGATCGAGTACTTCGACGGGCCGCACGAGATCCACGGCGTGGGCACGTTTCAGTTCCTGAAACGACAGCTGAAATGGCCGGCGGATTGACCGCTGCGGGCGAGCGGGGGGCATCAGCCCCCTGATGCTTCATCCGGTCGCCGACAGGATGCAGTTATCAGGGGGCTGACGCTCCCCGCTCGCCGACTGCTCACGGCGCCAGGAACATTCCTTCCGATTCGCCGTTGATGGATGGCGAATTTCGCCGGACGGGCGCGGCGTGAGGCGCCCACGCGGCCGTTCGTCCCGCCCCGCGCCGCGCGGGGACTGTGACTTCCGCGACGTCCTTGCGCACCGCGTAAAATCCAAACCACTGCCGCGCCCCGTCGGCCATGCCGCGGCCGCCGAGCCAGTCCAGAATCGGCTCCTCGTCCCGTTCCAGGTCGAAGATGATTTCCGTCGGCGTGTCGTCGCTGAGGAAGACCTTGAACTGAGAGTCGGTTCGCTCCAGATACAGCACGCGGAGGCGACAACCGGGAACGCGCGGCAGCCGATCCTCTCGGTTCGCCAACGGCAGAAAATACCCGTCCACCGCCGCGAATTCCGGCTTTTCCCGACCCAGAATGTAACGCATCCCGATTTTGCAAAAGCGGTCGAAGGCCAACCCTTGAACCCTGCGACCGGACGGCCAGTAGAGATCGTATCCCGTGTACTCGATGCCGCCGAGCTGCTCATCCTTGCTCTCGTTCCGCCGAAAATGGATCGAAATCTTCCGTCCGGGTAACCTCATGAGGTTTTCCTCCACGAGAGCGAGCTTATAGGCGCCGGGGAACTTTCCCGCCGCCTGGCGAACCCGTTGACCGCGCCAAGCAGGACGCGGGCGCCAATAGCAATGCGACTCCGGCGCCGTGAGGGCCGGAAAACCGGGGCGTCAACCGTGACGAGAGGGCGGCGTCCGTGGCAAGTCGGGCGATCCAGACTCTTGTACAGGTAAAGTGTATCCGTACAGGTAGGTAGGAGCTTCCTCATCCCTGAGCGATCGTACCGAAGTGTTGTTTATTGTGATAATTCATCTGCCAAACGGCAAGTAGCGTTCCAGATTTCCGTGAAAAATGGGTTGAATAGGAAAGAGAGGAAAGATGCGCCGTCGGCCTGAGTTGGCGTCCGAGCCGCGCACGCAGCGGAGCGGAGTAAGCGGCCTCCCCGCAGAGGCCGCTTACTCCGCTCCGCTGCGTGCGCGGCTCGGACCTTCAAAGCACTAAGACCGCGTGAAGGCCAGATCCTTGGCCGGGATGGGCCGGGATGGGGTCGGCGCCTTCGCCTTGGCCCGGCTGCGGAACCAATCCCCGATCTGGTCCAGGTAGAGGCGGATCTGGTCCGGCGGCACGAAGGCCAGCACCATCGTGAACATGAACAAGCTGAACACGACCAGCCCCATGACCAGACCGATGCCCAGGTGCATCAGCACTGAGGTGGATACCATCACCGGCCGCCACTTCTTGTTCCAGACCAGGAAGGTAAAGCAAATCTCATTGAACAGCGTGAAGATCACGCCGACGGTCATGAAGAGCTGCCACAGCGAATAATTCTGGCACAGGAACGTCAGGAAGGAGTCGTAGAGGCCCACGCGCATCGGGGCGAAGTTGTAGTTGGCCAGGCAGTACCACAGCGCCGTCCCGTTCCACCACGCCGGCCCCAGCAGCTTCGACGTGCCGGACACGAAGTAGATGAGACAGAAGTGAATCTGCACGAGGCGCACCGCGAAGTTGGCCGACCACGACGGCTTCAGCGCCAGGTCGGCCCTGGGCCCGCCTCCCGCCGCTCCCGCCGCCGCTCCAGCCAACGGTCCAGCGACAGGGCCGCTCCGCTGTCGCCGACCATCAGGTACATCAGCAGGATGATCATCATCGTGTCCATGCCGAACATGTTCGTCGGCAGGCGCTGCACGTACTGCATCGCTCCGACCCACGCCAGCACCGAGGTGACGCGCGTCCACAATCCGACGGTGAACAGCAGTATCACTGCCAGAATGGCGATGTGGATGACCACGACCCAGAAGGGATCGTGGACGTGGAAGTAGATCGACCAGAGGAACGAGCCTGTTTCCGGATAGACCTGCGGCCCGTCGGTCCATTGAGTTGGCGGCTTGGCGACCGGCAATTCCTTGCGCACGTACTGCTGCGCCGCCGGGTCCATCCAGCTGTGGGGGCCGATGTACGAGAAGAGGTCGTAGCTGTAGACCAGATGGACGTACAGCACCAGCAGGCCGCAGCAGATGCGCATGAACCCGAAACCCGTCGGGTCGATCGGCGTGAACCAGAAGCGGTTCCAGGCGCGGACCCACGACGGCATGGCGGCGTCCGATGGGTCCGAAAGGGGCCGGGTTGGCGTGGTCATGACCGGGGCTGCTCCGCTCCATCGATCCAGGGCGAACTTCAGGTGGACTAGGCTTTGTCTGGCAAACCATCTTCGCCCCGGAGGGGCGGCGGTCCATAGCCAGGGGTGAAACCCCTGGGGAAAAGGCCGGCCCATCGATGGCTTTCACAGCCCCGGAGGGGCGGCGGTGAGCCGAACCACCGGCGCCCCTCCGGGGCTGAAATGCGGAAGCGCTGGTACGTCTCTCTCCAGGGGTTTCACCCCTGGCTATTCACCCCCGCCCCTCCGGGGCGGAAATCCAATGGCCAGACAGAGCCTAGCCCGAAGCGCCAGCGAGCAACGTATTCCCTCGCTGGCGCTTCGGGCTGGTTAGGGCTTGTTCGCCTCGTCGTCCCAGGGCGAATCCGGCGGGTCGTTCGGGCCGTCCCGGATCACCGGCGGGTACACGCTCAGGTCCAGCCGGGCGTGTCGCGTCAGGCAATCCTCCAGCACCTCGTCTTCGGGCTTCGTGTCCGGCGTCATCGGCTGGTTGTCTCTTCGCCGGTAATAGATCGGCATGTACCAGTAACGGAAGCGGTCCTTGCTGTCCACCTGCTTATGGGTCGTCGGGTCGAGCCGGTCTTCGGTGTGCAGCATTTTCCCGGTCGCGTCGTATTCCCCCTCGTAGTAACCGACGAACAAGCTCTTGTCCAGCGGACTGCGGTTGTCGGCCATCGCCAACGGACTGATGATGGTTTGCCGAAAGCGGTAGACCTTGATGCTCTCGACCGGATTGTTCGCGTCGCCGAGCCAGGGGAACTCATCGGCCACGTGCCGCACATAGGACTCGATCATCTCCACGGCATACGGTTCCGCCTCCTGGTACTGCATGTTGATCGTCATGGGGATGTAATTCTGGTCCTCCGTGGGAATATGGTACACCCTGCCCCACGCCTGTCGGTCTTGTTCGATCTCCGTGCGGTGGGCGTAGTCCTCCGGCGCCTGGGGGTACGTCCCGCACGTGCTTTCCGTGATCGACAACAGCCGGGTATGGTGGATCGACAGGGGATCCTTGTCGCGGTTGGGAATCTTGAACCACTTCACCCGGCCGTCCTTGTACTTGATGTGGAACCAAACCAGGGCGGGCGGTCCCGGTTCCGGCGAGTAGAAGTGGTAGGCGTTGTTCAGGTACATGAATTCCAGGTAGGGCCGGTAGACGTCCTGGTGCAGGGCCTCGGAAACCCACGGCGCCGAGTTGCCGGGCGGGTTGATGGCGGTGGCGGCCGTGATCATGCCGCCGAAGTGAATCAGGATCAACACGCCGGCCACGAGCAACCGGGCCGGCGTCGGCAGCAGCACCAAGACCACGCCGAGCAGCGAAACGAGGACCAGCACCACCAGCACCATTTGCAGGGAGTCCCAGCTCTTGTCCGTGCCGAGATAGGTCAGCAGGGCGGTGAAGGCGGCGACGGCCAGGACGCCGGCCGACTCGACGCGCTCCTCGAACGCCTGCCCGACCGTTTTCAGGCGCAGGCTCACGGCCGCCCCGGCCGTGATGAGGCCGGCCAGGAGGCAAACGAAGCGGAAGCCGGCCGCGCCGTCGCCGAAGGCCGACAGGGCCAGCCCGATCAGCGTGAAGCCGAGACCGATCCCCATGACCGGCCAGGGTTTGGGCGGCCAAAAACGGCGAAGGAACACGCTGGAGGGATTAGCGGACATGAGGATCCCCTACCGAGAGCAGACGCCTTGCCAGCCCGCCGCGCCAGCAAGGGTTTTGACCGAATCCCTTGCTGGCGCGGCGGGCTGGTAGGATCGGCGCGAAGGTATTCTCAGGATACCCGATTCGCCGATTGACGCCATTGCTATTCACTAGAATTGCCAGGGTCGTGAGGCGGCGGAAAATTCGCGCCTCCTCAAAAAGCCGGCTTCAGGACCGCGAAGCAGCCCGCAAACTCAACGTAAATCCGGCAGATCCCGCAAATCCCTTCAACATATCAATCTTCTAATATCCATTAAAATCCACGCATCCTTCCCAAATTGTGGTTGACTCCCCACCTGTTCATCCTTACCATTTCCCAAACTCGACCGGCTGGAAGCCAAACGGGCGCCGCTAGGTTCTGCAGCCCTGGCGACCGTTCCGTTCGGCGGAGACGGGAAGTCAGACAAGGGACGGCCCCCTTGCCGGTCGGCGGCTGAGCCGCCGTCCTCTGCGTTCGCCGCCCTCCACCCTGCCCTTCGGGTTCGTCCCGCCCAAACGGCCCACGCCTTACCGGAGTGTTTTCCGCGTGGGTCGAGTTCTTCACCCCAATGCAGGAGGTTCATCACAGTGTACAGCGTTGTTTTGATGATGGCGTTGACGACCGGTGGGAACACGGCGGACCTGGGCCGCCATCACGGCGGCTGCTGCGGCGAAACCGCGTCGTGCGGCGGCCGACACCACCGTGGCCACGGCGGCTGCGGCGGCGAGTCCGCCGGTTGCGGCACGTGCGGCGCCAGCTACGGCGGCTGCGCGAGCTGCGGCGCCAGCTACGGCGGCGGCTGCGCATCCTGCGCCGGCGGCGTCTGTTCGGTCGCGTCGGTTGACCCGACCACGGCGGTCATCGTCGTGTCGCTGCCGGCCGACGCCAAGCTGACCATCGACGACCAGGCCACCACCTCCACGTCGGACCATCGCGTGTTCGTCTCTCCGAGCCTGACCGCGGGCAAGGACTTCTACTACACGCTGAAGGCCGAGATCACGGTCAACGGCAAGCCGACCGTGGTGTCCAAGGTCGTGGCCGTCCGGGCCGGCGAGGAATCGCAGGTGACGCTGGACGCCCCGACCGGGGTGGCCGAGCGGTGAACCATACCATTCCTACCAGCCCGCCGCGCGAGCAAGGGACGGCGCCCAACCCCTCGCTGGCGCGTCGGGCTGGTAGGGAACTCTTTTAGGGGCGGTTCCTTTCCGGGAATCGCCCCTTATTCTTTCCCGCCGACCGGCACGCCCCGGACGCTCAACCACTCCGCCAGGCGATCCGGGTGATCGGTCGTCAGGCCGTCCACGCCCCAGTCGATCAGACGCTTCCAATGCTCCGGCTCATTGACCGTCCAGGGCAGGACGCACATGCCCGCGGCGTGGACCTGGCGCACCAATTCCTCGTCCAGAAAGTCGTAGCTCGGACAGTAAATCCGCGCGTCGGCGCGGAGGACCAGCTCCGCGACGGCGATCGGCGCCGTATGCGCGATTAGCACCGCTCCGGTCAGCCGCGGCTCAAGCGCCCGCAGCCGGCGGACGCCACGGTGGTCGAAGCTGCGCACGGTCGTGCGGCCGGCGACTCCTTCCGCCTGTATCGCCTCCACCACGCTCTTTTCAAGGAGTCCCGGCGCGATCGGCCGGAAGGGGACGAGCTTCAATTCGAGGTCGAAGCCTGTGCGGGCGGCTTGGATTCGCTGCTCCGGCGACTTGCCGGCCGCGGCCCCCGGTTCCCCGGTGTAGGCGGCGACGAAGCGGAACAGGTCGGACAGCGTCGGCACGGCGAAGGGATCGAAGCCGTGCCGATCGGCGAACCAGCGCGCCAGCGGCGGCGCGACGGCGTTCTGATCGGGGAAGCGGGTCGGGTCGGGGTTACGGTCGGCGCGCCAGGAACGCAGCTCCGCCAGAGTGAGGTCGGCGAGGGCCTTGTACGGGGCGGTCGCAGTCGGCGGCGTGAAGCGCGCCGCGTCGAGGGTCGGCTCGTGGCAGAGAACGATGGCGCCGTCGCCGGTGAGGCGGCAGTCGGTTTCGACGCTGGATACGCCGGCGTCGAGGGCCGCTTCAAAGGAGGGCAGCGTGTTTTCCGGTTTCAGTCCGCGGGCGCCGCGGTGGCCCTGAAGATGGAACGGCGGCATGGTGCAACCGAAAATATCCTCACCAGAAGCCGCGACCGGACGCCGCGCCGCCGACCTGGTGTTAATGCCTCTAAGGATAGATAATAGGGGAGACGGTCCCCGTCAAGAGAATCCCGCTCACGACAGAGCCGCGACCGTAAGGGAGCGGTTGCACCGTCCCTCGCTCCCTTACGGTCGTGGCTCTGATGACTCGGCCCCCAAAGGAAAATCGCGCGTCTCGCCCTTGCCGCGCCGGCCCCGTTCTGGGAGCAATAACGAAGGGCGCCGCGGGTCGCCCCCTCCGAACCGTCGCGCCGTGGGGCCGTGCATGAGCGTCCTTTTGAGCGTCCAGGGGCTGACCAAGGGCTACGGCCCCCGGCCGCTGTTCTCCGACCTGTCCCTCGACCTCCGCGCCGGCGAGCGCGTCGGCCTCATCGGGCCGAACGGCTCCGGCAAATCGACGCTCCTGCGTCTGCTGGCCGGCCGCGAGGAGTCGGACGCCGGCGTCCGCTCCCTCCGCCGCACCGCCCGCCTCGGCTACGTCGCCCAGGACGACGCCTTCCCTCCCGGTCAAAGCGTCCGGGACGTGCTGCTCCGGCGCTTACGCAACCCGGCTCGCCGCTATCGGCGAGACGCTGGAGGAACACGAGCGCGAAACCCGCGCCGCTGTCACCCTGACCCAGGTCGGCTTCACCGACCCCGACCAGCCGGCCGAACGTTCTGTCCGGCGGCTGGCGCAAGCGGCTGGCGCTGGCCCGCGAGCTGGTCCGCCGGCCCGACCTGCTGCTGCTGGACGAGCCGACCAACCACCTCGATCTGCCGGGCATCGTCTGGCTGGAGCGGCTGCTGCGGCCGCCCCCTTCGCCTACGTCGTCGCCACTCACGACCGGGCCTTCCTGCGGGCGGTCGCCGACGAGATCGTCGAGATCAGCCGCGTCTACCCCGGCGGCTATTTCCGCGCCGCCGGATCCTACGACCAGTTCGCCGAGCGGCGCGAGGAGTTCCTGGAGGCGCAGGCGCGCCGACAAGAAGCGGTCGCCAATCAGGTCCGCCGCGAAACCGAATGGCTGTCGCGCAAGGAGTCGGCCCAGCGCAGCAAGTCGGCTTCCCGCATTGACGACGCCGCCAAGCGGCGGCAGGAGTTGGCGGAGCTGAAATATCGCAACGCCGCGGCCGGCGCGGCGGGCATCGACTTCGTCGCCTCCGGCCGGCAGACGCGCAAGCTGCTCACCGCCTCGGCCATCGCCAAGGCGCTGGGCGGCCGGCCGCTGTTCGCCGGCCTGGACCTGATGCTGGTCCCCGGAAGCAAGCTCGGCCTGCTCGGCCCCAACGGCAGCGGCAAGAGCACGCTGCTGCGCGTCCTGGCCGGCGAGACGCCGCCCGACGCCGGCACCGTGACGCGGGCCGACGGCCTGCGGACGGTGATGTTCGAGCAGGGGCGGGCGGCGCTCGACCCGACGGCAACGCTGCGGCGGGCGCTCTGTCCCAACGGCGACGAAGTGCTGTACGGCGACCGTCGGCTGCACGTCGTCGCCTGGGCCAAGCAGTTCCTCTTTCGGAGCGAGCAGCTGGACGTGCCGGTCGGCGACCTGTCCGGCGGCGAGCAGGCGCGCGTCCGCATCGCCCAGCTCATGCTGCGGCCGGCCGACCTGCTGCTCCTGGACGAGCCGACCAACGACCTCGACATCCCGGCCCTGGAAGTGCTGGAGGAGAGCCTGGCGGAGTTTCCCGGGGCGCTGGTGATCGTCAGCCACGACCGCGACTTGATGGACCGCCTTTGTACGGAAGTCGTCGGGCTGGACGGCCGCGGCGGGGCCGCCCTTTACGGCAGCGTCGCGCAATGGCTGACGGCCTACGAACGCGAGACGGTGAGCGAGCGGCGGGGTTTATCCCCGCCGGCGGCGCGGCCGGCGGGAATAAACCCCGCCGCTCGCCCGCGGCCGCGCAAGCTCAACTGGCACGAGCAGCGGGAACTGGAGGGCATGGAGGCCGCCATCCTGGCCGCCGAGGAGGCCGTCGCCGACCGGCAGGCCGAGGTCGAACAGGCCGCGACGTCCGGCCACGCGGCCTTGGCCGAGGCGTGTCGGGCGCTGGAGGAGGCCCAGAAGACTGTGGAACGCCTTTACACCCGTTGGCAGGAACTGGAGGCCCGGCGCGGCCCCTGATAGGGAGAGGGCGTGAGGGTCAGGGAGGACTTCCCCGTATATAGTGAGAGAAGTTTCCCGAAAGAGCAAGACGGCGGCGCGAGATGACCGACACGGAGCCTACCATGTCCCACCACGTACAAGGAACGATCCTGTTCGTGGGGACCGGCGACGCCGACCACTCCTTCCTCACCGGCGCCCTCCGGACGGCAGGCTTCCAGGTCCAGGAAGCCGCAACGGAGGAAATAGCGATCGAGCTGGCGCGGGAGGAGCCGGAGCTGATTATCCTGGAGGATCCCCTTCCCGGGCTGAGCCGTGAAGCGTTCTGCGAACGGATCAAGGCGGATCCCCACACGGCCGCAGTCCCGGTGCTGCACCTGGGCGACCGCCGCCCTCCGTCCGTAGGGAGCGCCGACCGTGGCCGCCACGCGGACGGGTTCTTGCTCGTGCCGGTGAACCCTCAGGAACTGCTCACCCACGTCGGCGCCCTGCTCCGCCTGAGCCGATCGGAGGCCGCCCTCCGAGTCAGCGAGGCCCGGCTGCGGGACATCCTCGATCACGCCCCCGTCGTCGCCCACGTCAAGGACCTGGAAGGGCGTTATCTCCTCGTCAATTGTCACTGGGAGACCTTGTTCCATTTCCGCCGCGAGGAAGTCATCGGCAAATGCGGGTCCGAGATCCACCCGTCCGAGGAGGCGGAGGCCCTGCGGGCCAACGACCTTCAGGTCTTGCGGGACGGCGGTCCCCTCGAGTTCGAGGAGGTGGTCTCCCAGGACGACGGGCCACACACCTTCCTGTCCGTGAAGTTCGCCCTCGCCGACGACCGCGGCAAGCCCTACGCCGTCTGCGGCATCGCCACCGACATCACCGCCCGCAAGCGAGCCGACGCAGCGCTGCGCGATTCCGAGGCCCTCTATCATTCGCTGGTGGAGAGCCTGCCCGTCTGCCTGCTGCGCAAGGACGTGAAGGGTCGGTTCACCTTCGCCAACCGCGCCTGCTGCGCCGCCCTCAAACGGCCGCTCGCGGAGGTCGTCGGCAAGACCGACGCCGACTTCTATCCGACCGAACTGGCCGGCAAGTACCTCCGCGACGATCGACGGATCCTGGAATCTGGAGAGGTCTTCGAGGACATCGAGGAACACAAGGATCCCGAAGGCGACAGCACCTACGTCCAGGTGCTGAAAGCCCCGCTGCACGACGCCCGAGGCGAGATCATCGGCGTCCAGGCCCTCTACTGGGACGTCACCGCCCACAAGCGGGCCGAGGCCGAGGCGGGACGGGCCGCCGCGGAGTTCGGCGTGGCGCGGCGGATTCAGCAGCGGCTCTTCCCGCGGACGGTCCCCCGTCCCCCCGGCATGGACATCGCCGTCGCCTCCTTCGGCTTCGACATCGGCGGCGCCTCGTACCCGGCCGACGCCATCGGCGGCGACTACTACGACTTCGTGTCGCTGCCCGGCGGCGGTCTGGGCGTCGCCATCGGCGACGTGAGCGGCCACGGCGTCGGCCCCGCCCTGCTGATGGCCGAGGTCCGCGCCTTCTTCCGCGCCTTCGCCCAGACGGAGCCGGACATCGGCGCCATCCTCGGCCTGATGAACCCCCTTCTCGCGTCGGACATCGAGGACGACCGCTTCGTGACGCTCCTGTTGGCCCGTCTGGATCCCTTCCACCGGCGTTTCAGTTACGCCAGCGCCGGCCATCCGCCCGGCTTCCTTCTCGACGAGGCGGGACAGGTGCGGCGTGCGCTAGGAAGCACCGGCACGCCCCTCGGCGTCTTCCCCGAGGCCACGTTTCCCTCGGTGGGCGACATCGAGCTTGCCCCCGGAGACCTCGTTTTCCTCGTCACAGACGGCGTCATGGACGCTCGCGCCCCCGACGGCACGCGCTTCGGCGTCCAGCGCACGCTCGATCTGGTACGGTCTTGTCGGCGCGAGGAGGCCCGCGTCATCGTCGAGAACCTCTATTACGCCGTCCGCGCCTTCGGCCACAATCTGCCGCAGTACGACGACATCACGGCCACTGTCATCAAGGTGACGGGTCCGGAAGCCCCGTCCGGCGCCGCGAGAACCTGATTGCCTGCGCCCGGAACACGGAGTAAGCTGAGGACTCCTCCAAAAACCCGTGCCCCGTTTAGCTGCGACCCGAAGGGGAGCGCGTCGGCGACGCGCTCCCCTTCGGGTCGCAGCTAAACGAAGGAACCTCAGAAGGCGGCGCGCGCCATGAACGCCAACGACTCGGAAG
Organism: uncultured Planctomycetaceae bacterium; assembly: GCA_963771935.1. GTDB lineage: Bacteria > Planctomycetota > Planctomycetia > Gemmatales > Gemmataceae > UBA4732. The sequence continues at coordinate 1,013,311 of CAVYVK010000005.1, forward strand.
GACTGGCTCGCGCCCTGTTCGTGGAAGCGGGCGACGCTCTGTTTCTGTTTGATCCCCAGACGGACCAGCTTCTCGACGTCAACCCCATGGCCGAGCGCCTGACCGGCTTCCCGCGGGCCGAGATGCTGCGCCTGCCGGCGACCTACCTGTTCCGCTACGGCGGCAAGGGCGGGATGCAGCGGCTGCGCCAGGCCTGCCACGAGACGATGGTCTTCCATGCGCAGGACGGATTCTACCTGCGCAACCGACAGGACGGCGTCTGGATCCCGGTCAACCTCACCGTCACCCGTCTGCACGTCCAACCGCGGACGCTGGCCCTCATCACCGCGCGCGACGTCCGCGAACGTCACGAGGCCCAGGCCCGGTTGCAGGAGGCGGAGGGCGAGCTGCGCCGCGTGCTGGCCTCGGTTTCCGATTGCCTCTGGAGCGCTCGCCTCGACGGTGCCGGCCGCTGGGAGTACCGCTATCTCTCGCCGGTGGTCGAGCGAATCACCGGCCGGTCGCCGGCTTTCTTCCTGGCCGGCCCGGAGCGCTGGGCCGAGCTGATCCACCCGGAGGACCGGCCGCGCTGGGCGCAGGCGCTGGCCCGTCTCCGCGCCGGCCAACCCGGTCAGGAAGAATACCGAATCGTTCGGCCGGACGGTGCCGTCCGCTGGGTGCGCGACAGCGTCCTGGTCAGCCGACCGCCTTCATCCTTCCTGAGGCTGGACGGCGTGCTGACCGACGTCACCGAAGCGCGGCAGGCCGGGGAACGGTTCCGACGGATCCTCGACGGCGCTCACGAGGCCTTCGTGGGCATGGACGCCGCCGGCGTCATCATCGACTGGAACCAGCAGGCCGAGGCGACGTTCGGTTGGACGCGAGCGGAGGCCGTCGGCCGGCTCCTGGAAGAGACGATCATCCCGGCCCACCACCGGGAGGCGCACCGCCGTGGGCTGGAGCGCTTCCTGGCCACCGGCGAAGGGCCGTTGCTGCACCAGCGCATCGAAGTGACGGCCCTGCACCGGGACGGGCATGAGTTCCCCGTGGAAGTGACCATCACTCCCCTGCCGCTGGGCGGAACGCACCAGTTCTGCGCCTTCGTCCACGACATCAGCGAGCGCAAAAGGTCGGAGGAGGCGCTGGCGCGGGAGCGCAACCTGCTGCGCACCCTGACGGACCACCTGCCCGACCACATCTTCGTCAAGGACACGCACAGCCGCTTCGTGACGGCCAACGCCGCCACGGTGCATTCGCTCGGCGCCAAAACCCTGGAGGAGGTGCTGGGCAAGACGGACTTCGACTTCTTGCCGCGGGAGCGCGCCGAGCAGTTCTACGCGGACGAACAGACGGTCCTGCGAACCGGCCAGCCCCTGTTCAACCGCGAGGAGCTGCTGATCGACGCGTCCGGCCGAAGGCGAATGGCTGTTGACCACGAAGGTGCCGTTCCGCGACGGCGCCGGGGCCGTCATCGGCCTGGTCGGCATGAGCCACGACGTCACGGAGCGGAAGGAAGCGGAGGAGGAGCGCGCCCGCTTGCTGGAGCGGGAGCAAGCGGCGCGGGCCGAGGCCGAGGCGGCGGTTCGACAGCGCGACGAGACCCTGCGAGCACTGCGGGCAAGCGAGGAGCAGTACCGATCGCTGGCCGAGGCCATTCCGCAGATCGTCTGGACGGCCCAACCCGACGGCGCGCTCGTTTACACCAACCACCGCTGGGCCGAGTACACCGCCCTGACCCCGGAGCAGATCGACGCGGAGGGATGGGCGCCGGTGGTTCATCCCGACGACCTGCCGCAGTGCAGCGACCGCTGGGCCGAGGCGCTGCGCGACGGAGGAGCCTTACGAGATCGAATATCGCCTGAAACGGGCGTCGGACGGCGCCTACCGTTGGCACCTCGACCGGGCCGTGCCCGTGCGCGACCAGACCGGTCGGGTCGTGAAGTGGTTCGGCGCCTGCACCGACATTGACGACCAGAAGCGGGCCGCCGAGGCGTTCCACAAGGCCAAGGAGGCGGCGGAGGCGGCCAACCGGGCCAAGAGCGAGTTTCTGGCCAACATGAGCCACGAGATCCGCACGCCCATGAACGGCATCCTCGGCATGACCGAGTTGGCCCTCGACACCCACCTGACGCGCGAGCAGCGCGAATACCTGGACGATGGTGAAGGCGTCGGCCGACTCCCTGCTGGCGGTCATCAACGACATCCTCGACTTCTCAAGGATCGAGGCCCGCAAGCTGCACCTGGAGGCCGTCGATTTTCCGCTGCGCGACACCCTGGGCGACATGCTCAAGGCGCTGGCGATGCGGGCGGAGGAGAAGGGCCTGGAACTGGCCTGCCACATCGCCCCGGACGTACCGGACGCTTTGGTCGGCGACCCGACCCGGCTGCGCCAGGTCATCGTCAATCTGGTGGGCAACGCCCTCAAGTTCACGGAGCGGGGCGAAGTGGTCGTCAACGTCGGAATGACGAATGATGAACGCGGAACGATGAACTGAAAGAGGCGCCAAGGCGGATTCTTCTTCCGTCTCATCATTCGATCACTTCGTCACTCTGCATTTTGAGGTAAGCGACACCGGCATCGGCATCCCCGCCGAGAAGCAGCGGCTGATCTTCGAGGCCTTCGCCCAGGCCGACGCCTCCACGACGCGCAAGTACGGCGGCACCGGCCTGGGCCTGGCGATCTGCTCGCAGCTGGTCCAGATGATGGGCGGGCGCATCTGGGTCGAGAGCGAGGTCGGCCAGGGCAGCACCTTCCACTTCACGGCCCGCTTTGGCCGGGCGAAAGGCCCGGTGACGCGGCCGCCGGCGGCGCAGCCGGCCGAGCTGCACGGCCTGCCGCGTGCTCGTGGTCGATGACAACGCCACCAACCGCCGCATCCTCGAGGAGGTGCTGCGCAACTGGGGGATGAAGGCCGCTGGCGGTGGACGGCGGCGCGGCGGCGCTGGCGGCCCTCGGGCAGGCGGCCGCCGCCGGCGAGCCGTTCCCGCTGGTGCTGCTCGACGCCCACATGCCGGAGATGGACGGCTTCGACCTGGCCGGACGCATCCGCCAGCGGGCCGGCGAAGGATCGGGCGGCGATCGTGATGCTCACGTCCGCGGGCCACCCGGAGGACGTCGCCCGCTGCCGTGAGCTGGGCATCGACGCTTACCTGATGAAGCCCGTCAAGCAATCGGAATTGTTTGACGCCCTCCTTGCGGCGCTGGGCCAGTCGTTACGGTGCGCCGCCGCGCCGGACGGACCTCGCCGCGGCGGACCGCCGCGCCGCCGCCTGCGCGTCCTTTTGGCCGAGGACAACCCGGTCAACCAGAAGCTGGCGGTGCGCCTGCTGGAGAAGCGGGGCCACACGGTTGTCGTTGCCGGCGACGGCACAGGAGGCGCTGGCCGCCCTGGGACGGCAGGCCGTTCGACCTGGTCCTCATGGACGTGCAGATGCCCGACATGGACGGCTTCGAGGCGGCCGGCCGCATTCGCCGTGAGGAACAGGGCAGCGGCCGGCACGTACCCATCCTCGCCATGACGGCGCACGCCATGAAGGGCGACCGCGAGCGCTGCCTGGAAGCCGGCATGGACGGCTACGTCGCCAAGCCGATCCAGCCGCGGGAGTTGTACGAGGCCATTGACACGCTGACCCCGCCCGCCGCGGCTGCGGCGCCACCGCCGCAGGCAGCCGATCCTCCGGAGGTCGCTGATCGCGCGAGGCCCTGGCCCGCGTCGTCGGCGACGACGAGCTGCTCCGGGAGTTGGCCGGACTGTTCCTCGACACCCTGCCTCAGCAGTTGGCCGATCTGCGGTCGGCTGTTGACAGTCGCCAACGGCCCGGCGGTGCAGCGCCTGGCCCACACGCTCAAGGGGGCGGTCGGGGTCTTCGGCGCCCATCCCGCCTTCGAGGCGGCGCTGCGCCTGGAGACGATGGCCCGCGCCGGCGATCTGGCTCAGGCCGAGCCGGCCTTCGCCGCGCTGGAGGAGGCCCTGTCCCGCCTCCGACCGATCCTCCAGTCCTGGGCCGCGGCAGGAAAAACGATGGGGTCTGCGGACTAAACACCTCCTCACCGAACCGACAGTTCCTGGTTGCTCATCAGGCGTCGTAAAATCGGCGGTGGACGCGAAAGAGATGGGTACTGGCGCTCACGGCTCGACCCCCGAGAGCGGCGCTACATCCTGTCTCCCCCGCCGGTTGCGAACGCAATGCCGTCGCCTCGTTCTCGGGATAGGATGGCAGTCGGCTCATTTCACAAGAGTTCCCGGCCCCGACTTCCTTCGGAGGGGACACCCATGCGAACGCGAACGATTCTTCCCACCACCGCGGCGCTTGCGGTCGGCGCCCTGCTCGGCTGCCTAATGACGCCAACCGTCGGGCAGGAGAAGAAACCGGAACCCGGCGCGAAAGCCGAGTCGTCGTTCACCCCGGCCCAGCTGGCGGAGCGCGCCCTGCACCGCCGCGCCGTCGAGGCCGTCATCTGGGGCATGCCGGCGGTCAACTTCGACTTGATGAATCAGGCGATGCTGAAGGCCAAGGGCGCCCCCAACCAGATCGTCTACTGGTCGCGCCCATTGGACTGGAAGAACCAGACGCTCACCCCTAACCCGGACACCATTTACTTCATGCCGTTTTTCAACACGAAGGACATCGGGCCGATGGTGCTGGAGATTCCGCCTGCCGATGAGGGTTCGATCACCGGTAGCGTCGATGACGGCTGGCAGTGCGCCCTGGAAGACGTCGGCCCCGCCGGCGTGGATAAGGGGAAGGGCGGCAAGTACCTCATCCTCCCGCCGGGTTACAAGGACAAGGTTCCGGACGGCTACATCGAGATGCCGTCGGACACCTACCAGGGCTATGCCCTGCTGCGCTCCAATCTCAAGGGCGGCAGCGATGCGGACATCGCCAGGACCGTCGCCTACGGCAAGCAGGTCCAGTTCTATCCGCTCTCCCAGGCGGCCAACCCGCCGCCGACTACCTTCGTCGATGCGATCGACGTGGTCTACGACTCCACCATTCCCTACGACCTTCGCTTCTTTGAATCGCTCGACCGCTTCGTGCAGTTGGAGCCGTGGCTGACTCGGGACAAGGCGATGATTGACGCGCTCAGGTCGATCGGCATCGAGAAGGGCAAGCCGTTCAAGCCCGACGCGAAAACGCAGGAGATCCTCAATGACGCCGCTCGCGAAGCCCATGCCTGGCTGGAATTGAAATACGAGGCGGTCTTCTCACCACCCTTCAACGAGGGCAGCCACTGGGCATTGCCGGCGTCGCCCGACGTGATCGAGGGGATGTCAACGTCTTTCGCCAAACCGGACAGTTATCCCACCGACGGCCGCGGCGTCACGTATTCCTTCGGCTTCTTCAGCGCCAAGCACCTGGGCGCCGGTCAGTTCTATTTGATGACCATCAACGACAAGGAAGGCCAGTCGTTCGACGGCGGCGGCGCCTACCGTCTCACCGTGCCGGCGAACGCACCAGTCAAACTGTACTGGTCGGCGACCGTCTACGACCGCGCGACCCACGCCCTTATCCGCAACATGAAGTGGGCGAGCCGTTCTTCCAACACGCCGAACCTCCAGAAGAACGCCGACGGTTCGGTGGACGTCTATTTTGGCCCCAAGGCGCCGGAGGGCAAGGAGCCGAACTGGGTCCCGACGAGCGCCGACGGAAAGTTTGAAGTCATGTTCCGCCTCTACGGCCCGGAAAAGCCGCTGTTCGACAAGACGTGGAAGCTGCCGGACATCGAAAAGACGAAGTGAAGGCGTCGCGGCTTTGCTCCTAAATTCGGGAGAATGGCGATCTGGCGAAGCCAGGCAACTACCCGCCTTCGCTATCTTGCTTTTTTCAGGAGTTTAGGAGCAAAGCCAGGCGTCGCCCCATCCAGGTCAGACCAACGACAGGAGGCCTCGACATGCGGACGCGAATGACTCTGGCCCCGGCCGTGCTGCTCGCGGCGGCCGCGCTGACCGCGCCGGCGGCCGACGACAAACCGCCGGCGGCCGACGCCGTGCCGGTGACGGCCGACAACTTCAACCGCGCCGAAACCGACGTGTATTTCGCTACGCCCGTCAAGCAGGCCGGAGGTCCGGGCCGATTCCACCACTACCGCGAGGTCATGGCGATCGACAAGCAAACCGTCGTGCGCCCCAACCGCGACACGCTGTACTCGGCGGCCGTCTTCGACCTCGACGCCGGGCCGGTGACGATCACGCTCCCCGACGCGGGCAAGCGGTTCCTGTCGTTGCAGGTGATCGATGAGGATCAGTACTGTCCGGCCGTCTTCTACGGTGCGGGCAAGCACACCCTCACGCGGGAACAGATTGGCACACGCTACGTCCTGACGGCGATCCGCACGCTCGTCGATCCCACGAACCCAAAGGATCTTGAAGAGGTTCACAAGTTGCAAGATGCGATCCAGGTCGAGCAGAAGAGCCCGGCAAGTTCGAGGTCCCGATCTGGGACCCGGCCAGCCAGAAGAAGGCGCGTGACGCGCTCCTGGTGCTGGGATCGACGCTCCCCGATTCCAGGCGCATGTTTGGCCCCAAGGCCGAGGTCGATCCGGTGCGACACCTGATCGGCTCGGCGATGGCGTGGGGCGGCAACCCCGAGAAGGACGCCATCTACCTCAACGTGACGCCCGCCGTGAACGACGGCAAAACGGTCTACCGGCTCACCGTCAAGGACGTGCCCGTCGATGCCTTCTGGTCGATCGGCGTCTACAACGCCGAGGGCTACTTCCAGGAGAACAAGGAGAACGCGTACACGCTCAACAACCTCACGGCGAAGGAAGGCGACGACGGCTCCATCACCGTCCAGTTCGGCGGCTGCGACGGCAAGACCCCCAACTGCCTGCCGACTACACCGGGATGGAACTACATGGTGCGGCTGTACCGTCCGCGGAAGGAAATTCTCGACGGCGCCTGGAAGTTCCCGGAGGCGCAGCCGGTGAGGTAGTTTGGGTATCGCTAAACACGGCCTAGAAGTAGGTGGATAGTCTCCAAAGCCGGCGGCAGCGGCCTCATCTCGTGGTGCAGGCGGCCCTCCTGCGGGACAATTTAGGCAGGCGGGCCGCCTGCACCACGAGATGAGGCCGCTGCCGAGTCGCCGATCCGACCTTACGAGTCGCATGGATGGATGACTTCTTTCTGATGAACCTGGGCGCCGCCCTGCTGATGGGAGTAATCATCGGTCTGGAACGGCAGTTCAACCAGCACCCGGCCGGCTTGCGCACCAACGCGCTGGTCTGCGTCGGTGCGGCGCTGTTCGTGTTGCTGCCCCACCTATACGGTCACGACACCGACCCCGATCACATGGCCGGGCAGGTGGCCACCGGCGTCGGCTTCCTCTGCGGCGGCGTCATCCTGCGCGAAGGGCTGACCGTCAAGGGCATGAACACCGCGGCCACCCTCTGGTGCAGCGCCGCGGTCGGCGCCCTGACCGGGGCCGGCTTTCCCCTGTACGGGGCGGTCGGCACCGTGGTCGTCGTGGCGATGCACCTGGGGCTGCGGCCGGTCGCCCGCTGGATCGACGCCCACACCCGCAAAGCGACGGAAGTCGAGACGATCTACCGGGTCCGCGTGGTGTGCGAGCAGCGGCAGGAGGCGGTCGTCCGCGCGATCGTGACGCGGCACATCGGCTCGCACCCCGGCCTGATCCTGCAAGGGATCGCCACGCAGGACGCGGACCATCCCAACCTGGGAGTCGTGACGGTGGACGTCTTTTCGGCGTCGCGGAACGATCGGGCGATGGAAGACTTGACCAGCCGGATCGACGTCGAGCCGGGCGTCACCGAGGTGCGCTGGCAGCTGGCGCATTAAACCATCGAAGGGATTTCCATGATTCGCAAGCCATCCGCCGGCGTCGTGTGTTCCGCCCTCCTGTGCCTCGCCGCACCGCCGATCCAGGCCGCGGAGCCGCCGACGGTCGAAGCCAATCGCGTCGTGGAGCTGACCTTCACCGCTCAGAAGAAGCATGACGACCCCTTCAATACCATCGAGCTGGACGTGACGTTCACGGCCCCGGACGGCAAGAGCATCTCCGTCCCCGCGTTCTGGGACGGCGGCGACGTGTGGCGCGTCCGCTACGCCTCGCCGCAGGTCGGCGCCCACACCTACCGCACGACCTGCTCCGACCCGACCGACGAAGGGCTGCACGGCCGCGAGGGCGCGCTCAAGGTCCGGCCCTACGAGGGCGACAATCCGCTCTACAAACACGGCCCGATCCGCGTCGCGGCGGACCACCGCCATTTCATGTACGCCGACGGTACGCCGTTCTTCTGGCTCGGCGACACGTGGTGGATGGGCCTGTGCGACCGGCTGAAATGGCCCGACGACTTCAAGACGCTGGCCGCCGACCGGCGCGACAAGGGCTTCAACGTCGTCCAGATCGTGGCCGGCCTCTACCCGGACATGCCCGCCTTCGACGAGCGCGGCCGCAACGAGGCCGGCTTCCCCTGGGAGAAGGATTACAGCCATATCCGACCCGAATACTTCGACAAGGCCGACGAACGGCTCTTCTACCTCGCCGACCAGGGATTCGTCCCGTGCGTCGTCGGGGCGTGGGGCTATCACCTGCCGTGGATGGGCGTCGAGAAGATGAAGAAGCACTGGCGCTATCTGGTCGCGCGCTACGGCGCCTGCCGGTGGTGTGGTGCGTGGCGGGCGAAATCAACCTGCCCTATTACCTCGACAAGGGCTTCCCCCACGGCGGCGAGAAGCAGACGGCCGACTGGGAAGAGGTGATCCGCTACGTGCGGAAGGATGAACGCGCTTCGGCCGGCTGGTGACGGTCCACCCGACGGGCCTGCCGCCGCTGAGCGGCCGGGCCTTGTACAAGGACCAGGAGCTTCTCGACTTCGACATGCTCCAGACGGGGCACGGCGGCAAGGAGGTCCTGGCGCCGACGATCCGCACCTTGCGCGACCTCTTATGAGACAAAGCCGACGATGCCGGTGGTCAACGGCGAGGTCTGTTACGAGGCGCTGCTGGGCCGCATCCCGGCGGAGGTTCCGCGGCTGATGTTCTGGGCCTGCGTCCTGTCGGGGGCGGCCGGCCACACCTACGGCGCCAACGGCATCTGGCAGGTCAACCGCAAGGACCAGCCGTATGGCAAATCGCCGCATGGGGGTGATTACGGACATTTACCGTGGGACGAGGCGATGAAGCTGCCGGGGTCGGGGCAGCTGGGCATGGCGAAGCGGCTGCTGGAGAAGGTACCCTGGCAGCAGTTCGAGCCGCATCCCGAATGGGCGGTCTGGGAGGGTGGGTCCGACGCGCCGGCCTGGGGCGACTGGATTTGGTATCCCGAAGGCGACCCGGCGAAGGACGCGCCTGTGGCGGCACGTTTCTTCCGCCGGACGTTCGAGCTGCCGGAGGGGAAAACCGTCGTCCGGGCCGTGCTGCATCTGACGGTGGACGACAAATTCACCGCCTATTTGAACGGCGAATTGGTCGGTTCGCACGCCGACTGGATGACGGGAAAAGAATTTACGGATGTCGCCCGGCTGCTTGCGGCCGGGCAAGAACGTCCTGGCGGTGCGCGGCGAGAACGCTCCCGGCCCGAAGGACGCCAACCCGGCCGGCCTGTCGTGCGACCTGGAAATCGTGCTGTCCGGGGACGCGAAAACGGCCGTCCGTTCCGACGACGCCTGGCGCTGTTCGCGCGAGGAGTCGGACGGCTGGCAGAAGACGGATTTCGACGACCGGGATTGGGCGAAGGCGCGCATCGCGGCGAAGTTCGGCGAAGGCCCGTGGGGGCGGACGTTGGACGCGGCCGTGCGGGACGAGTACCTGACGCCCTACGCGGCCGGCGTGCCGGGGGTAGTCCGCATCATCTACCTGCCGCGCGCCCAGGCCGTCACGGTGCGGAAGCTGGAGCCGGACGTGCAGTATGCCGTCAGCACCTTCGACCCGACGACTGGGCACGGCGCGAGGAGATCGGCGCGGCGCGGCCGGACGCCGACGGATCGTGGACGGCGTCGCCGCCGTCGGGGACGGCGGGGGATTGGGTGCTGGTGCTGGAGGCGAAGCCGTAACCCCGCCGATAGTGTGACCGCGAGACACTTTTTGCTTGCAGGCGCTTGGAACGGACGCCACAATCGGGCGACGATGCGTTCTCCTTCCGTACGGGGAACAGGACGGCCCGACCTCCATGAAGTCGAGTCCAGACCTTCACCTAATTCCTGACCCGCTCGATCGGCACCAGCGTCGCCGGGACCAGGCCATTCCCACGGTTTCAATGCTCTGCGGTCCCATCGGACTCGGGATACGGCGGTGGAGGGCGTGGGCCGCGCGGCGGGGCGCGGCCGTCGTAGCACTCTCCGGTACGGACATGGGCAAAGCCCTCGCCGCCTGGGTCCGGTGCTTAGCCTCGACACGGGATCTCGTCGCGGACGCCGCCGCATGGCTGGCCCGTATTACTGGGCAGGAGGCGGACGAATTGCTGCGCCGCCGGACCACCATGACCAGCCATGACTTCGAGTGGTTCTGGAATGGCCTGCCCATGCCGGCCGACCGGACCAATCCAGCGGCGGTCTGCCGAGTTCTATTGGCGGAGTCAGGTGCAGCGGAATCGCCGGAACGCCTCGCCGATCGCCTCTTGGAGGCGACGGCGGCGGGGCGGACGCCGAACGGGGCGGAAGCGGCGGCGAGTCTGGCGGAGATCGCGGCGGTCGGATCGCTGCCGACATTTCTGCTCACGCCGCCCGGCCAAACCGGCGTGGGACTGTGGCTCGCCACGGCCGGCCGTCTGCTGGGAGGTCTTGTCGCCGCCGCACCGTCGCTGGCGGCCGCCGTCGCCGTCGAGGCCGCCGATGCGGAAGCCGTCTTGCATAACGGGCCGCCGTCGCATTCGCTCGCCGTGCTGCGTGACGGGTGGGTGGTTATCGAATCGCTTGGCGAGGCGGAGTTGGAGGAGCGTCTTCAGGCCGCAGGCGTGCCAGCGGGTCCGCCTTCGGCCGTCCGGCGGCTGGTGGAAGACGGGATGTTCTGAGGAACTGGCCGCGGCGTTCACCGAAGCCGCTCGGCTCGCGGGACCGAAGGCGGTTCCCGAGGAAGAGGACGAGGCCCGTAGTGCGGCCGAGCGATTCCTCTTCGAGCGCCTGGAGTCGCTCCCTGCGACGGCCGGCCTCTTCGCCTTGAATCAGCGGCTCGACTTTCACCACGGCCCCGCACTCGCCGAGGTGGACCTTCTCGCGGCCCGCTTCCGGCTAGTGGTCGAGTTGGACGGCTCCTATTACCACCTCCGGGACTCCGCCGCTTACCGCCGCGACCGGCGGAAGGATTGGGAACTGCAGCGCCGCGGCTACTTGGTGCTGCGGTTCCTTTCCGACGATGTCGTGGAACGTTTGGAAGAGATTCTGGACACCATTCTCGCGGCGGTGGAACTCCGCCGTGCTCCGACACCCGAGTGAGGACGCTTCTCATGACTGCACCCGCCGCGGAAACGACGACGGCGCCGACCACGCTGGCCGGCGACCTGGTGCTGGCAAGGCTGCTGCCGCCGACGAAACGGCCGCCGGCGCCCAAGCGAGTCCGGATTGATGTGGGGCGGTTCTTCCACGCGCCGCTTTCCGACGAGCGCTGGCAAGAGACCATCGACGGACTGGTTGGGGCCGACCTCGTCACGGCGAGGCCGATGCGACTGACCGAGGCCGGCCGCGCCCGGGCCTTGGATTTTCTCGGCTCAAGCGAATTGCCGCCGAAATACAACTGGGGCACACTTCAGGCGAAATACCTTGTCCCCAAAGCGCTGGGCCTCGACCAGGCCTCCCCGGAGGCGCAGAAGATCGCCAAAGCGGAGAACCTGGCGGCGCTCCTGCTGAAGCGTCAATTTGAACTCCCCTTGCAAGGAACTCCCAGCCTGGGGCGGGCAATGGAAGCTCTGGCGTGCCGGAAGCTGCAGTTCCCGGAGGCGACCACCGTCGCGGAGGTGAAGGAGCTGGTACTGTCCCGGCTGATCGGTTCAGACGAACGTCTTGGGACCAAGGAGCTGAACAAGAAGCTGCCGCGCGTCTTGCTGGGTACGAAGCAGGGTGGAATGGCCGGGCTGCGCCGGCGACGTTGCAGGGTTGGGCCGACGGCGGCGCAGCATCCTCCGCGACCCGACTCCCGGATTACGAGCCGGAGGCGCCCGCAACAGAAACGGCCGTCGAGGAACCAAGTCCCGCCGAGTTCGATCTGCCGGCCTTCGCCCGGACGGTGAAGGCCGCGGCGCGCGACTGTCCCACCGGCCGCTTCGGCGACAACAAGGTCTTCATCAGTCACGTCTGGCGGCGCCTCCGCGACGAGCCGGGTGTTCCGGCGATGGACTTGCCGGCGTTCAAGGGGCGGCTGACCGAGGCGAACAACGCCCGCCTGCTCACCCTGAGCCGGGCCGACCTCCCGCAGCTTCTGGATTCGGCGGATGTTCAGGAGTCGGAAACGCGCTATCTCAACGCCGAGTTCCATTTCGTTCTGGTGGAAAAGGAGCAGCCATGAACGTCGCTCCCGCCATCGCACCGCAGCTCGACCCGCGCTTCGCCGCCTTCATCTCGGCCGACGGGCCCGAGGTGTTTTCCGGCGTCGTCTACGCCAACCAGATCTGGAAGGCCGACCCGTTCGACGTGGAGACGATCCACCACGAGGCGCGGGAGGCGTTCGGCCGCCTGCTGAACCGTGCGGCCGGGCCGGACCACCCGCCTTACGGCAAGACGCTGCTGCTGCTCGGCGAGGCGGGCAGCGGCAAGACGCACCTGATGCGCGCCTTCCGGCTGGCGGCGCACGCGGGCGGGGCCGGGTACTGCGGCTATCTGCAAATGAACACGCGGACGGACAACTACGCCCGCTACGTTCTGAGCAAGCTAATCGACGCACTGGAACAGCCGTACCAGCCTCACGCCCCGGCGACGGGACTGACACGCCTGGCGCGCGGCCTGTTCGACGCGCTGCCGGGGGTCTCGGAAATCGACCGCCGCCAATTCCTGGAGGAGCTGCACGAACCGGCCGACGTCATTCCGATGGTCGAGCGCTTCGCCGATACGGCGATCACGGACCCGCGCTTCGCCGGATCGGACCACGACATTATCCGGGCGCTGTTGTACCTGTTGCCGGGCGACGGCCGTATCCGGACGCGCGTCCTGAAATGGCTGCGCTGCAAGGGCCTGAACCGCTACGACCGCGAGATGCTCGGTGACCTCGTGCCGCGGCCGCAGGAGGAGAAGCCGTTGCAGACCATCATCGGCTTCGGCCGGCTGATGGCGGCGGTCCATCAGGCGGCGTTGGTGCTGTGCGTCGATCAGCTCGAAGAGATGATCCAGCAGTCCGCGGCGGAGGAGAAGCCCGGCGAGCTGTTCCGCCGCGCCATCGACGTTCTCGTCGCCGTGACCGAAGAGGTTCCCACGGCGGTGATCGTCGTGGCGTGTCTGGAGGACTATTACACGGGTGTAAACAAGTACCTCATCAAGCCAAAGCTCGACCGCCTGGCTCACGACCCCGAGCCGATCCGGCTCTCCAGTCATCGCGCCGTCGAGGAAATCGCGGCGATGATCGGCAAGCGGCTGGAAGTGCTGTGCGCGGCATTTGACGCGGCGGTTGACCCGGCGTTTCCTACTTTCCCGTTTAGCCCCGCTCACATTCAGAAACTAAGCGGTATGGCAACCCGCGACGTTCTCGATTACTGTCGGCGACATCATGAAGCCTGCGTTCTCGCCGGGCGATGGATCAGGCCGGACTTTGGCCCGCCGTCCGGCCCCATAGCTCCGCCGCCCCTGCCGCCCACGAATTCCCTCGAACAGCGCTGGAACGACTTCCTGGCCGCCTTCGGGACGCCCCCTCTGGAGGAGGAACACGACCTCGCCCACTTGCTGGCCTGGTCGGTGAAATCCGCCTCCACCGAGATGCCGGACGGCTTCCACTTCGGAGCGGAAATCGATGGCCGCATGGTCCCCGTGGAGGCCCACGGGCCGAGCAACGACGTGGAGAAGCTGCTCGTCGCCGTGTGCGAGAAAAGCCCGCGCGGCGGGGCGCTGGGTAAGCAGGTCAGGGAGACGGCGACGAAGGCCGGCGAGAACGCGGCGGTCCTGGTCCGCTCGACGCCGTTCCCTACCGACCCAAAGGCGGTCGTCTCCAGGCTCATCGCCGACCTCATCGCGCCCACCGGCAAGGGCCGCCGCGTCGTCGTCCAGAACGCCGACTGGCGTGCGATGGCGGCGTTCCGCGACTTCCATGAGAAGGAGAAGGCGGACGCCGACTTCGCCGCCTGGCAGCAGCAGGGCCGGCCGCTCAGTAACCTGCCCGCCCTCCGCGCTATTCTCGATCTGGATAACCGCCTTTCCCGGCGAACCGAGAAGCCGCCCGCCCCGGCCGTCCCCACGCCCCCGGCCGGTTCACCGAAACCTGTCGCCCCGATCGGGCCAACGCCGCCCGCTGCCCCAGACGCGGGGCGCCTCCTGCTCGGCGCCACCCGCGGCGTGAGCAACGCGCCGGTCACGCTCGCCCCGAAGGAATTGACCTACCACGCCGCATTTCTCGGCGGCTCCGGCAGCGGCAAGACGACCGCCGCCCTCAACCTGATCGAACAGTTATTGGTGTGCGGCGTTCCCGCCGTCCTCGTCGATCGCAAGGGCGACCTGTGCCGCTACGCCGACCCCACCGCATGGGACGAGGCGACCGACGCCGCTCATGCCGAACGCCGCCGCGCCCTGCGCGACTGTCTCGACGTGGCGTTGTTCACGCCGGGCGCGGCCGCCGGTCGGCCGCTCGCGCTGCCGGTCGTGCCGGCGGGCCTCGGCCAGCTCCCGGAAGCCGACCGCGAACAGCTCGCCGTCTTCGCCGCCGCCGCACTCGCCGGCATGATGGGTTACAAAGTCAAGGGGTCCGACCCGAAGTTGGCGATCCTGAGCAAAGCGATAGAAGTCCTCGCGCTGACGCCGGGCCGCGACGTGACCGTGGACGGACTGCGGCGGCTGGTCGAGGACCGCGACAACGCTCTCGTCCATGCCGTGGACGGGTTCGACGCCAAGCACTACAAGAAGCTCGGCGAGGATTTGCACTCCCTCGCGCTGCAACGCCGCCCGCTGCTGGCCGCCGCGGCCGAACCCCTCGACATCGACGCCCTGCTCGGCCGCGGCCCGGACGCCCGGCCGGGCAAGACCCGGTTGAGCATCATCAACACGCAATTTCTCGGCGACCCGGCCGCCGTCGAATTCTGGTCGGCGCAGCTCCTGCTGGCGCTGGACCGCTGGCGGGCGAAGAATCCCGCGCAGCAGCTCCAGGCCGTCTTCCTGTTCGACGAGGCCGATGCGTACTTGCCGGCCATCCGCCAGCCTGCCACCAAGGCGCCGATGGAGAGCCTCCTGCGGCGGGCGCGCTCGGCTGGCGTCGGCCTGTTCCTGGCAACGCAAAGTCCCGGCGACCTCGACTACAAGTGCCGCGACCAGATCCGCACCTGGCTGGTCGGCCGCGTCAAAGAGCAGGTGGCCATCAGCAAGCTCAAGCCGATGCTCGACGCCGGCCGGGTGGACGCGGCCGCCAAGCTGCCGGGGCAGGGGATCGGGCAGTTCTACCTGATCCGCGAGCGCGAGGTCGCGCCGATCCAGAGCGAGCCGTCGCTGATCCCAACTGCGCAAGTTCCCGAGGACCGGATCCTTGAACTCGCCAAAGCCCGGAGATAAGCGGCAGGGGCCGAAGCTATCACGGCCGCCGCCTACGACGGGACCGCCTCCGCCGCCGGGTCGGCCAGGCGGGCCAGCTCCTGCTCGTCCGTGAAGGCCAGCGATTCGGAGTTGACGCAATACCGCAGCCCGGTCGGCGGGGGGCCGTCCTCGAAGACGTGGCCGAGGTGGGCGTCGCAGCGGGCGCAGAGGATCTCGGCGCGCTCCATGCCGTAGCCGCGATCGACGGCCGTGGTCACGTTCTCGGAGGCCACCGGCTGGAAGAAGCTCGGCCAGCCGGTCCCCGAGTTGAACTTGCCGGCCGACGTGAACAGCGGCAGGCCGCAGCAGACGCAGGCGTAGACGCCGTGCCGTTTGTTGTCGAGGAGCGTGCCGCAGAACGGCCGCTCAGTTCCCTTGCCGCGGGTGACCTGGAACTGCGCGGGCGTGAGTCGCGCCGACCACTCGGCGTCGCTTCGCACGACCTTCGCGGATTCGACGGGGCCTACCAGCCTGCCCCGGCGGTCATAGACCTTCACTTGCATCGGCCCCTCCGGCGTAAATCGGGTTCCCAATGACATCTCCCCTGCCATTCTACTCGCCGTCGGCCGGCCCGTGTTTCCCCCGGCGTCTTGCCGAACCTTCCTCGCATCTCGTACACCAGACCGAAGAGGCCGATCGGTCCCTCCACCGGATGTGCTGTTATGAAGCTTGCCGCCGTCGTCCGCATCGTCTGCCCGTCCCTGGTCGTCATGGGTGCTACGTTGATCCTCGCTTCCTCCGCAAACCCCGAATCGCACCAGGACCAATTCACCGCCTGCGACGCCCAGGCCAAGGAGCTGCTGGCCAAAATGACGCTGGATGAGAAGATCGGCCAGATGATTCAGCCCGATCAGGGATCGCTGAAAGAATCCCACCGACATCGAGAAGTATTTCCTCGGTTCGCTCCTGAGCGGCGGCGGCTCCGGCCCCAAAAACAAGGACGACTACACCTCAAGGGCTGGACCGACATGGTGGACGGCTACCAGAAGCACGCCCTCAAGACGCGCCTCGGCATTCCGCTGCTGTACGGCGTCGATGCGGTCCACGGCCACAACAACGTGCCCGGCGCCGTTGATCTTCCCGCACAACATCGGCCTCGGCTGCACGCGCGACGCCGCCCTCGTGGAGAAGATCGAGCGCGTCACGGCGGAGGAGGTCCGCGCCACCGGCATCAACTGGGTCTTCGCGCCGTGCGTCGACCGTGCCGCAGGACGAGCGCTGGGGCCGGACCTACGAGGGCTTCTCGGAAGACCCGCAGCTCGTCAAGGAGCTCGGCGCGGCGGCCGTGCGCGGCTTCCAGGGCGATAAGCCTGTCCGACCCGCTCTCGGTCCTGGCCTGCGCCAAGCACTTCGCCGGCGACGGCGGCACGGCGTTCGGCTCGGTCAAGCGCGACGACAAGCCCGGCCTCGACCAGGGCGACACGCGCGTCGATGAGGCGACGCTCCGCAAGATCCATCTGCCGGGCTACGTCTCGACCGTGCGGGCCGGCGTCGGCACGATCATGCCGTCCTACAGCAGCTGGAACGGCGTCAAATGCTCCGCCGACAAACATCTCCTGACCGAAATCCTCAAGAAAGAGATGGGATTTGAAGGATTTCTCATCTCCGACTACAACGCCATCGATCAGATTACGCCGGATTACAAGAAGGCGATCGAAATCGGCATCAACGCCGGCATGGACATGGTGATGCTGACGGATCGGTATCCCGAGTTCTTCAAGGACCTCAAGCAGCTCGTCGAGGAAGGCAAGGTGCCGATGTCGCGCATCGACGACGCCGTGACGCGCATCCTCCGCGTCAAGTTCGCGTGTCGGGCTGATGGACAAGGACCGCTCGCCGCTGGCCGACCGCGAGCTTGCACAAGTCGTTCGGCTCCGACGAGCACCGCCAGGTCGCCCGGCAGGCGGTCCGCGAATCGCTGGTGCTGCTCAAGAACGACAAGAAGACTCTGCCGCTGGCGAAAACGGCCCGCCGCATCCACGTCGCCGGCCGCGGCGCCGACAGCCTGGGGATGCAGTGCGGCGGCTGGACCATCGACTGGCAGGGCAAGATGGACAACGTCATTCCCGGCGGCACGTCCATCCTCGCCGCGATCCGAAACACGGCGTCGAAGGACACGAAGGTGACCTACTCGAAAGACGGCAAGGGCGCGGAGGGCGCCGACGTGGCCGTGGTCGTGATCGGCGAGGCGCCGTACGCCGAGTTCATGGGCGATCGGTCGGACCTGTCGCTGGCCCCGGAAGACGTCGCGGTGGTTCGCAACCTCAAGAAGGCGGGAACGCCGGTGGTGGTCGTGCTGCTGTCGGGCCGGCCGCTGATCCTGGGCGACGTGCTGGACCAGGCCGACGCGCTCGTGGCCGCGTGGCTGCCCGGCTCGGAAGGGCAGGGCGTCGCGGACGTGCTGTTCGGCGATTCCAAGCCGACCGGCAAGCTCTCGCGCACCTGGCCGCGGTCGATGGCCCAGGTCCCGCTCACCATCAACGGCGACGAGGCCCATTACGATCCGCTGTTCAAGTACGGCTTCGGCCTGACCTACGGCGATTAAAGACTGTGCGCGCACGCAGCGGAGCGGAATGCTCGGCCGTGGCCGACTGCTGAGCAGCGACGCCGCTGATTTCAGTGGTTTTCCTTGACCGGCGCCCAAAAGCGATTATCATGGTCCGCTGAATGGGTCGGGAAAAGTGGAACGCAGGCTCGCGGTGTTCGAGGCGCAATCTATCCCTGTCCTTTCACGGAGATGGGGCTGGTGAAAACTGTCCACTAGGGAAAGCGTTGTGTCATCCCCAGGTGCGCGGATTGCCTCGGGATAGGGCGCGCGTTGCGCCGGGATAGCGTGCGCAATCTAATTACTGGTTCGGCCTCAAGGGCGCAGAATATGGAGAAGCCGGTACTTGGCCTCGACCTGCCCGCCGACCTAGTCGCCTTCCTCACCGCGGGAAAGCAGTTGGAGTTCGATCCCGAACCTTGCGAAGCGGGTGCAGTCACGCTTGTTCCGCTCTCCGAATTAAAGTTAGCGCGGTTCCCCGTTGAGACGGGTTCGCTGGCCGTGTATGAGCAGGACCCCGCACTACCCGGACGTGAAGTCGTACCTCGTTCTCGGCGTCAATTTAGTGGCGAGTTGCACCGGCGGCTACGAGGCGGTGGGATTGCTCCTGTGGTTGCCAGTCGAGCAGCGGTACGGCATTTGGGACAGTTCGCACTGCGGCATTCAGGTTTTTGGCCCGGAGGTAACTTGGGCACGGATCGCCGCGAACCCGGCCCCCCCACATTAATGCCGGATGGACGGGCATCGATCCGGAAGCTCCGCCGATGGAATCCTTGGTGCCGTGGCCGGCGCACCCATACCATAATCGGCAGGTGTACGATCCACAGCCGGCCTAACAAAGCGTTGCACTTGACCGGGCTGGCATCACGGTTTTTCGCGACACCACGTTCCTTGCAGCCGGCCCGGCAAGTGAACGCAATCGTTCGGCGACAAACGCTGTTTGCACTGGGTTTCTGGAGGGGGCGTCATGGCAGTCAAGAGCTGCTTCGTCATCCAACCCTTCGATCGGGCTGAGTACGACGAGCGATTCGACGCCGTACTGCTTCCTGCAATCAGGGAAGCCGGTCTGGAAGCGTACCGAACCGACCGAGATCCAACGACGGACGTTTCGGTCGCCGACATCAAGGCAGGAATACGCCGAGCTTACGTCTGCGTCGCCGATGTCACGACGAATAACCCGAATATCTGGTTTGAGGTGGGATTTGCCTTAGCTTGCCAAAAGCGACTCTGCCTAGGCTTTGTCTGGCAAACCATCTTCGCCCCGGAGGGGCGGCGGTCCATAGCCAGGGGCGTAAGCCCCTGGGGAAAAGGCCGGCCCATCAATGGCTTTCACAGCCCCGGAGGGGCGGCGGTGAGCCGAACCACCGCCGCCCCTCCGGGGCTGAAATGCGGGAGGCGCTGGCACGTCTCTCTCCAGGGGTTTCACCCCTGGCTATTCACCCCCGCCCCTCCGGGGCGGAAATCCAATGGCCAGACGGAGCCTAATCTGCTCGTCCGACCGGACTAATCCTTGGCCTTTCGACGTCCGAAATCGCTCAGTGATCGAGTATCAAGTCTCGCAACCCGACAAACTGCGTGGCCAAGTCGCAGAGCGTCTTCGGGCGATCCTTCACGACGATCAACTCATGGTGGTCGAAGGAACCGCTGAGCATCTGCCGTTCATCTTCCCGCAAGGCGAACTCCCGAGGTCGAAGTTGCGCCAAGATACGAACCGCGCGATTTCGAGGTTCGCCAACACGCGGGCTTCGCGCTGGCATATGGGACGGTGGCAACCGCATTCGAGGGACATGAGTCTCAAGGGCCCTTCAGTGGTGTGGGTCCGGTACATAATGGCCATGCCTACCTTCAGGACTCGATCTCTGACATCGAGCATCGCCAGCTCTGGGCAGGGGTGTGCATCCTCAAACTAGTCCATGAATAGCTTCGTTTTAGCCGCAACCCGGAGGGGAGCGCTTGTGTCGGAGCGCTCCCCTCCGGGTCGCGGCTAAACGGGGAACTGGTTTTTGGACGAATCGTATGCGAACCATTTGGACCCCGAGCCGTCTCCATTTCGGACTGCTCAGCCTGGCCGGCGACGGCGAGCTGTGGCCGGATCGGCGCGGCGAACGAGCGCTGCCGGCGCGGCGGTTCGGCGGCGTCGGCCTGATGGTCGAGAGGCCAGGCGTCCGGGTCGCGGCGGCGCCGGCCGCGGCGTGGTCGGCGGACGGTCCCCTGGCCGAACGCGCCCTTGCCTTCGCTCTGCGCTTCGCCGAGAGCATTCGCCGCGACCGGCCGGGCGCCGACGCGGCCCCGCAACAGCTGACCGTTCTGGAGGCGCCGCCGGAACACGTCGGCCTGGGCGTCGGAACGCAGCTCGGGATGGCCGTGGCGCGGGCGCTGGCGGAAGCGTGGGGTCTCGTCCTCGACGCGCCGGACCTGGCGCGGCGCGTCGGCCGGGGAGAGCGCCGGCGCTCGGCGTCCACGGCTTCGCCCACGGCGGCTTTCTGGTGGAAGCCGGCAAGCGCCGCGGCGACGAGGGTCTGGCCCCGCTGGCGGCACGGGCGCTCTTCCCGCCGCAATGGCGCCTGGTGCTGGCGACGCCGTCCGCGGGGCGAGGGCTGCACGGACGGGTGGAACGGCAAGCGTTCACCCGGCTGGCCTCCGAGAGCTTACGCCACACGGAGGCGCTGTGCCGGCTGGTGCTGCTGGGAATGCTGCCGGCGCTCGCCGAGGCGGACCTGGAGGCGTTCGGAGAGAGTCTGCACGACTTCAACGCCCGCGTCGGCGAGGCGTTCGCCGAAGTGCAAGGGGGCGTCTACGCCGACCCGCGGACGGCCGAATGCGTGGAGCATCTTCGCGGAGAAGGCGTGCGCGGCGTCGGACAAAGTTCGTGGGGGCCGACGCTGTTCGCGGTCGTGGGAGACGAGGACCGCGCCGCCGACCTGCGGCGACGGCTGGCGGAGCGGTTCGGTCTGGGACCGGCGGAGGTCTGGACCACGGCGGGCTGCAACCACGGGTCCGTCGCAGGGGCGGTCGGCGCGGCCTAGCCCGCCGCCCACTCCATGAGGGAGGTTTAATGGCCGCTGGGCGGCGGGGGCGCCTGCGGCATGGTCGTTGGATGATTCGGCGCCGGGACCGGGCCGTTCGTGTTGGAATTCGTCGGCGCCTCGTGGTTGCAACCGATCGCCAACGCCGACGCCAGCAGTCCCGCCGTCGCCAACCAGGTCAAAAATCGCATGGCGGATCTCCCGCGAGTCCCACCGACTCGGAAACGAAGAAGCGGCCTCCGGCGTGGGAACCCGGGGGCCGCGGAAAAGCCGGGATCGGCGCCGGCGTCAATTCAGCTGCGTGTAATCGACCACGTTGCCGTCCTGGTATCCGGACACCGCCATGAAGGCGTACCACTGGGGGCTGAACCACGGCGTACTGTTCCCGACGGTGTGGAAGCTGCGCACGGAGCCGTCGCACATGGCGAAGTTGACGATCCCCGCGTCGTGCTTGCTGGAATAGTTGTTCCAGTCGTAAGGCTGGGTGAGGTCGAACCCGGTCGGCAGCGACCCGCCGCCCATCCACGAGGCGTAGTAATCCCGCGCTCCGGTCGGGCCGCTTCCGCCGATCGTCTCGCCGAAGGCGATGGTTTGCGACGTGCCGTCCGAGATTTGCGAAATCGCAACCGCGGAATCCTGGTAGTACGGCCCAACCCACTGGCCGTAGAACGGATCCCCGGTGGGCGTGACGTTGCCCAGGGCGCCGGCGTTGGCGAGATAGTTCGTGGCCCCGAGATTGTAGGTCGAGTAGGTGTTTTCGGAGAAATAAGTTATGTTCAGGCTGTTGCCGCTTTCGCTCAGGTAGGCCGTGACGCCGACCGTCAGCGAACCGTACGGGTCGTCGGCGGGGCACTGGAACGACTTGATGCGGTTCTGGGCCGAGGACCAAGGGGCGTTGGGGAAGTTGCCCCACCAGACGCCGGGTGGGGTGCTGCTGAAGTAGCTCAGAGGGATCGTGTTGTAGATGTTGCCCGCTTCGATGTAGGGCAGCAGATAGGGCAGCGTGCCCATGTTGGTAATCGAGCTTCCGCCAGGGGGCAGGTGGCCGTTGGCGCTGTCGTAGTCGTGGGACGCCAGCGCGATCTGTTTGAGATTGTTGGCGCAGCTGATGCGTGCGGCGGCTTCGCGGACCTTCTGGACGGCGGGCAGCAAGAGGCCGATCAGGATGGCGATGATGGCGATCACGACGAGCAGTTCGATCAGCGTGAACGCCTTTCGACGTGTGGACCGTTGCATTGGAAACCTCCCAGGATGCGCAAACTGGATGAATGACAACAACCATAGCATGGGCGGCGGGTGGGAGAGGTGTTCCAGACGCGATTCTTCTCCTTTCGGATGAGGTCGCGCCTCCACCGAGGCCGTGACCCCCTCGCTGCGCGACCGTATTTGCGGATTTGCTCCTCCGGATCATGGGCGAGCAACGCTCGGCCCAGACGGAGAGCCTTAACCGCGAAACGACGGGCTTCTTGGGAGAGAGAGTCGATCCTGCCTGGGCGGCCGGATTAGGGGGTGGTGGGAGTGGGCCCACCCCTTGGCCGCTCCTCCGCGCTCCCTGCGAGGGGGAGCGCGTGCGGCAAAGGTAGGATTCATTCAATGTATACTTCTGAAAACGCTTCTGCAATAAGAAAAGGATTTTTTTTCACCAGCCCTCATGCCGACGTCCGGCGATTCCGGGTCGCGGCGCCGAAGCGTCGGAGCCGCGACCGTCAGGGAGCGGGTAAGGTTCCTGCACCGCATACCGCTCCCTGACGGTCGCGGCTCGGACCAACCCGGCGAGGTTTTCGACCAAGCAAATCCCGCGCATTTGACTGGCTCATCGCGCGCGCCTCTGCTACGCTGTTGCCATCGCGCCCGGGCCGGGCGTTTCGGCCGCGTCGGCGCCGCTCCCATCCATCCGTGAATGTCCCCTGTGCCGAGGAGGTCGCTCATGACGATCCGTGCGCCGTGGCGGTTCGCCGTCGCGCTGGCGATGCTAACCCTGGCCGGCTTCGCCCGCGCCGAGGTCAAGGAAACCGCCGAGCTGTTCCCCGCCCAGACCCTCGCCTTCGTCGAGGTGCGCCAGCCCGAACGACTGGCCCGCGAAGTCGAGACCCTGCTCAAGAACTCCGACTTCGATGACATGGCCGCCGTCATGGTCCGCTACCGCGAACGGATCGGCGACAACGGAGCCTACTGGTCCCTCAATGAGTACGCCTCGTACGGCCTCCTGTTCAGCCCCGAGCTTGTCAACGAGTGCGGCCGCATGCAGGGCGCCGCTGTCGCCGTCACCAATGTCAACAAGGACGGTCCCGAGGTCGTCGGCGTCGTCCTGGCCGGCGACAGCAACTTGCCGACGTTCTTCATGCGCGTTGTGCTGTCGGAGGGCCTGGGCGGTCGCAGCGTCGGCGAGGTCGAAGGCGTCCACATCTACCGCGGGCGGACTCAGAGGTTCGAGCCTGTTCCTCCGGGGGCGGCGCCGCAGCCGCCCAAGTGGGAAGATTACGGACCGTTCATGGCGATTACCGGGCCGGCCGTCATTCTCGGCTCCTCGCTCGAGGGCGTTCAGGACGTGGTCCGCCGCTACAAGGGCAAGTCGAACGAGCCGTCACTGGCCAGCGTCGCCGCCTTCAAGGAGGCCGCGCGCCAGCGCGACAAGCCGGGCCTGTTCGCCTACGCCGACCTGGCTTCCCTGACGCAGCGACTCGACGAGATGGGCGCCAACCTCGGCGACTACGAGCCGCAATGGCGGCTCGTCAAGACGATCCTCAACCCCAAGGCGGTTCATGGATCGACGGCGTCGCTGACGCTGATGAACGGCGTCGTCGAGCTGAAGGCCCGCGTCGGGCTGGACGCGAAGGAGTCCAGCCCGCTGGCCGACCTGCTCGGCGCCAAGGGGGCGTCGCCGGACGCCCTGAACTTCACGCCGCGCGACGGGATGCTGACCATCGGTTTGAACCTGAATGACGGTGAAAAGCGCTGGCAAAAGTTGATGGACCTGATGGACGCGCTCGACAAGCCGCGGCGCGGCGAGCCGGAGCGGCCGGCGCCGAGCGAGGTCTTGAAGGCGGCGCAGGATCGGATCCAGCTGAGCGTGGCCAAGGACGTGCTGGGCCGGCTGACGTCCGCGGCGGTGGTCGTGGAGCCGACGGCGGCGCTGACTTCGCACGGCCGGCCCGTACCGTTGGTCGTGCTCCAGGCGAACGACGCCGACGCGGCCAAGCACCTGGAGGGCGAAGGCCTTCCGAAGCTGATCGGCCTGGCGGCCGTCCTCGGCGGCGCCCCAGGACAGGCGCCCGCTCCCGTGCGCGAGGACGTGGACGGCCGGTCGATCGAGGTCGTGGCGGCCGGCGCGTTCGCCGACCTGCTGGGGGCGAAAAACCTCTACATCGGCCGCGAGGGCGCCTTCGTGGTGGTCGGCCCCGACAAGACGGAGGTCGTCGCCGCCCTGAACGCCGGGGCCAAGAAGGCAGGGCTGCTAGGCGACGAGAAGGCGGCCGCGGCGATCAAGGACGTGGTGGATCCGCAGGCGCTCGCCGTCGTATCGGTCGGTAAAGGAGTGGTCGAGTGGTTCCGGCGGCGCGAGCTGGCGCCGGTGACGACTCCGTTCGCCCCGGTCGCGCCGAACCCGCCGCCGGGGCCGGGCGACAAGCCACCGGCCGACCAGCCGCCCAGGCTGTCGAAGCGGGCGGAGCAGACAATCGCGGACGTGCAGAAGGTCGTTGGACCGCTTCCGCCGACCGTCGTCAGCCTGAAGCGCAAGCCGGAGGCGCTGACGCTGGAGGCGCGGCAGGCGGGGCTGAAAGGCGTCACCAACAAGCTCATCGACTTGTGGATCGAGTCGGGGATGGATCGCATCGTCGAAGCGATGAAGGGCGCCGGCAACTGAAGAACTACAGGAGCGGAGCGCAGTTCCTCGGAGCGGTCAGAGCCGCGACCGTAAGGGAGCGGGGCGAGGTTCCTACACCTCGCCCCGCTCCCTTACGGTCGCGGCTCTGTTGTCGGATCGTCGCGGCTCTGATTTCGGTCGCGGCTCTGTCGTGCGGATGGTCGCGGCTCCGACGCCTCGCCGCCGGTCAGTGTCCGCCGCCCGGCATGATGGGGGGGGCCACGATGACGGGCGCGGCCAGGGGCGGCGCCGCGTGCAGGTCGGCGGGGCCGTAACAGCTGCACTCACAGGGACAGCCGCAGTCGCGCTCGTGGCGCGCCGCCAGCAGCAGCCGTGATCGAAGCAGCAGCCCGAGGTCAGCATCACCGCACAGAAAGCGAAGAGCGCACCGATGCGTCGCAGGCTCATGGAAGAGGACTCCTTTTATCGGGAAGGTACGGCGATCAGCCGCACGGCGCCGTCCGTGGGAGGATAGCGGACGGTCGGAGGAGGCGGGGTCCGCCGCCGCCGGCCCTCCGTCGGAGAGTATGCCGCACGGCGGACGGCGCACAACAGGCGACGCGCGTGGAATGGGGGAATTGCCGCCGCCGGGCGTCAAACCCTGCGGGCGGCGGCGAAGAAAGGGGAAAGGGCGCGCCGGGGACGGGCACCCCCGGAGGGAGTTACAACGATTGCACTGCACCTCGCGTCTCTCTCCGGCGGCTCAGGGGCCGACGGCGGTGCCAGGCGGCGGGGCGAACGTGGCACCGGGGGGCGGGGCGAACGTGGCGCCAGGCGGCGGCGCGACCGGCGCACCGGGCGCCCCAGGAGCGCAGCCGCACGGCGCCGGGGTGGCGCCGCAAGGCTGCCGGTGGAAACATTTCTCGCAGCCGGCCGACAGCAGGGTCGCCGCAAAGGTCAGGGCCGCGGCCCATCGTTTCAGTCGCATCGCCGCATCCTCCATTTCACGGATCGGGCCGCGGGTGGGCCGCGGACAGGTCGGTCGAGCCGACCCCTTACCACGGTAGCTCGTCTTCCTCCGGCCCACAACGCGTTTCTTGAGAGAAAACCCCAGGAAATCCACGCCGCGGTCAGGCTGTACGGCATGGATCGGGTGGGCGGATAGGGTCGTCCGAACCGTCTGCGCCGTCCGGGGCGACGGCGCGGGTCATGCGGGGGGTGAGAAACTCCGCCGGCCGTCTGTCCGATTCCGCCTTCCCGTCGGCCCGGCGGCCTGCTATAAGGCGCGTGGGACGAGAAGAGTGCGGACCTTCGCCCCTCCCGCAAGGGGACGAGGGCTTCGCGGAAACCGAACCGACGACAGGAGGTGACCGATGCGACCCCGAGGGTTGGCCCTGAGCGCCCTTCTTTTGGCCGCGGCCCCGCTGGCCGCTCAGCCGCCGAAAGCGCCCCCCATGACCCCGCCCGCGGCCCCGACGGCGCCCGCCGCCCCGGCAGCCGATCCCCTCCTCGACGACACCCTGACGCACTGGCAGCAGACCATGGAGGGCGTCCAGGCCCTCAGCGCCACGCTCAAGCGCACCGAGAAGGACCAGACCACCGAAACCGAAAAACACTACACCGGATTCACGAAATACCTGCGCGTCAGCTCCGGCGGCACGGCGCAGAACCTCGCCCTGCTGCAGATGACCGAGGACGGCAAAAAGGACTTCTCGCAGCGCTACGTCTGCTCCGGCGCCTTCCTGTATGAGTTCCTCCCCTCGGATAAGGAAATCGTCGCTCATGAGATCCCCAAGCCCAAGAGCGGCCAGGTGTCCGACGACAACTTCATGTCCTTCCTCTTCGGCATGAAGAAAGACGACGCCAAGGCCCGCTACGACCTCACGCTCGACCGCACGGACAAACATCCAAACGGGATGGACGCCTATTACGTCTACGTCGATATTCGGCCGCGCTACGCCGCCGACCAGGTGGATTTCAAGCAGGCCCAGATCGTTCTGTTCAAGGACACGCTTTTGCCGCGCCGGCTCTGGTTCCTGCAGCCCAACAACAGCGAAACCACGTGGGAAGTACTCCAAATCAAGAACAACGACACGACCATCGACCGCCGCGAGTTCGACGCCCCGAAGCCCGATCCGGGCTGGAAGCTGATCAACGCGCCGAAGGACGCCGACGCGCCGCCACGCGTCGTGCGTCCCAACGGCAGCTGAGGGCCGTCGAAATCGGAGGCGCGACCGTTTCCGTCGGAGCCGCGACCGTAAAGGAGCGGTTTTGACTTCACCCGCTCCCTTACGGTCGCGGCTCCGATTTTTTCCGTTCCGGCGGGAAAAAAATTGCGACCGTCGGCGAAACCCTCGCGCCGCCGCGGTGTTTGTATCCTCGGACTCGCATTCACCCCCACCCGTTTTGAGGACGAGGAGTTTCCCCTATGCGCGGCATCCGCACCAAAATCTTGACCGTCGGCCTCGTGATCCTGGCCGCTTCGCCGGCCCTGGCCCAGCGCCAGCGCGGCGGCCCCCGTACGCCCCCCGGCCCCGCCCAGCTGCTGGCGATGCCCGAGGTGCTGACGGAACTCAAGGCCACCGACGACGAGAAGGCCGCCCTCACGAAGATCACCGACTCGTACAAGGACAAGCTCACTGCCGCCGGCCAGGATCGCACGGCCCGGGCCGACGCTGCGCAAGGAAGAGAACGCCGAAATCGAGAAGGCCGTTCCGACCATCTTCAAGGCCGATCAGGTCAAGCGCCTCAATCAGCTCGAAGTTCAGGCCGCCGGCCTCGGCGCCTTCACCAAGGACGACGTGGCGACCGCGCTGAAGCTGACCGATGCTCAGAAAACGAGCATCAAGCAAGCGTCGGACGATCTCCAGAAGGACATGCAGGATCTGTTCACGAACGCCGGCCAGGGCACGCGTCCGGACTTCACCAAGATCACCGCCATGCGCAAGGACGCCCTCGACAAGGTCGTCAACGGCCTGACCGACGAGCAGAAGAAGGAGTGGAAAGACCTGACCGGCGAGAAGTTCGACTTCCCCGCGCCGATGCGCCGGCCGGGCGGCAATCGCGGCAACCGCGGCAATCCCCCGCCCGCCAAGTAAGAGCTAACCCTCGGAACACCCCCTCGCCCAGACACATGGCGGCCCCCGTCTTTCGGGGGCCGCTTTCTTTTTGCTACTCCTTCCGCGACGCACCGGATAGACTAATCGGCAGGCGCCCTTTCTGAGCGCCGGTCCAAGCCGAGGCGAATCGGATCGGCCGGTCCCGGCTGGACGCCGACTCGCGGATTCCACCACTTTCTCGATGTGAGGAGTCTGATGATGCGCACCTTCTCCGCCATGTTCCTGACGGCCGGGCTGGCCTTGCTGGCGGCCTCCCCCGCCTTCGCCCAGCAGCCGGGCGGCTTCCTCCGCATGATGCAGGAGCCGAACGCCGCCATGCTCCTGCGCGACGCCAAGGTGCAGGAGGAGCTGAAGCTCACCGACGACCAGAAAGAGAAGTTCCAGAAGATCGGCGAGAAGTACAAGGACGACTTGCAGAAGGCGTTCAGCGACCGCGACTTCAAAAAGGCCGGCGAACTCATGAAGCAGGTCGGCGACGATGTCGATAAGGCCGCCCCCGACATCCTCAAGGCCGATCAGGTCAAGCGCCTCAAGCAGCTCGAAGTTCAGGCCGGCGGTCTCGGCGCCTTCGCCAAGGAAGACATGGCGACCGCGCTGAAGCTGACGGACGAGCAAAAGAAGAACATCGACGAGGCCAAGGCCGGTCTGGAGAAGGACGCCACGGACCTGCTCAAGGACGCCGCGGGCGACCGCGAGAAGATGGGCGACGCCTTCAAGAAGGTGATGACCATGCGGAAGGAGGCCGTGGACAAGGTCGTCAACGGCCTGAGCGACGACCAGAAGAAGACGTGGAAGGAACTGACCGGCGAGAAGTTCGAGTTCAGCCCGTTCGGCGTCCCCCGCCGCGTCCCGAACGGCAACGACAAGTAAGGGACGAGAGATTTCACCGCAGAGAACGCGGAGAACGCGGAGAGAAGAAAGAGAATGGTTCCAAGGCGTGCCGATCCTTCGATAATTGTTTTGTCTTCTCTCCGCGTTCTCCGCGTTCTCCGCGGTGAAAACGCATTATTCGAGGCATTATCGTGAACGATGGTGAACGCTCCCTGGCTGTTTTTGTCGATTTCGAGAACCTGGCGCTGGGTTTCCAGGGCCGCCGCGACCGTTTCGACATCGTGCGCGTGCTGGAGCGGCTGGTCGAGAAGGGCAAGATCGTCGCCAAGAAGGCCTATGCCGACTGGAGCCGCTTCATCCCCTACACCGCCCCGTTGCACGAGGCGGCCATCGAGCTGATCGAGATCCCGCGCCGCGCCAGACCGGCAAGAACTCGGCCGACATCCGCCTGTGCGTGGACGCCATGGACTTGGCCTACTCCAAGGAGCACATCGACACCTTCGTCGTGGTGTCCGGCGACAGCGACTTTTCGCCGCTGGTGTCGAAGCTGAAGGAACTGGGCAAGCACGTCATCGGCCTGGGCATGCAGCAATCCACCTCCGATCTGCTCCGCGACAACTGCGACGAGTTCATCTACTATGAGGACCTCGGACAGGCGCCGGCCATGGCGCCAGCCGTGGACGCGGCCGTGCCGGAGGGGAAGCGCAAGGCGTTCGCGCTGCTGATGGAGTCGCTGCTGGCGCTGCGCCGCGAGAACAAGGACGTGCTGTGGTCGTCGATGATTAAGGACACGATGAAGCGGAAGAAGCCGTCGTTCAACGAATCGTACCACGGCTATCGCAGCTTCAGCGATCTGCTGGAGGACGCCAAGAAGGAAGGGCTGCTCGATCTGGAGACGGACAAGCGCAGCCGGACCTACGTGGTGACGCGGTTCGGCTCGGAGATGAGCGCCCGGAGGAGACGGAAGCGGCGCTGGGCAAGAAGAAGTCGCGGCGGCGTCGATCCGGCGCCAAGCGCAAGGCGCCGCCGTCCGACGTCGCCTCGCCCCCGGACGACCGCGTTTCCGCCGAGGCGCCTCCGCCAGCGGAGGCCGCCGCGGCGATCGACGAGGCCCTTCTCTTTTTCCCGCCCCCGGCTGGGGCGGACGCCTGACGCGGGTATGCCGGTGGAATGTCCCCCGCCGTCAACGGCGGGGCTACACGCCGAAGCCCCGTGAACGGGGCTGAAATCCTCTGGCAGCCCCGTGAACGGGGCTTCGGCGTGTAGGCCCGTGCTTCAGCACGGGCCGGCCGGCCGACGCCGCCTCCAAAATCGAGAGGCGCACCCCCTGACGCCGTCCGCCGATTTGCACGGCCGCCTCCGGCGCACTAGACTTCGGCGCGGCGCGCTCGGCGCCGCGGGACGCGTCGGCGTCCGACCTGGGGCGATGGCGGGGCGAGCGGCCATGGGAAACTTTCACCTGACGGACCTGGGCGATCTTCTGAGCGGCGCCTGGCCCGTTCTGCTCATCGGCCTCGGAACGGCGGGCCTGGCGTTCATGGTCGGCTGGACGACGCGGCGGCGGCGCGGGATCGCGCCAGCGGCGGCGCCGGCCGGCGCCGCGACGCCGGGCGCCGATCCGTTCGTCACGGGTCCGGCGAACGACCGCCGATCGTCGGTGCGGCGCGGCGGCCATCCCGTCACGGTGCTGCTGGCCGACCCGGAGGAGAAGGCGCCGCCCCAGTCGGGATGGGTGGTGGACCGTTCGGTGGGCGGCCTGTGCCTGATGGTGCCGCAGCCCGTGCCGATCGGCTCGTTCTGGAAGGCGCGACCGGCCGAGGCGCCGCGGACCACGCCGCCGGTGCTGGTCGAGATTCGGACCTGCGTCGCCGCCGGCGCCGAGTGGAAGCTCAGCTGCCGATTCGACAAGACCCCGAGCTACGCCGTGCTGCTCATGTTCGGATGAGCGGCCCCGGCCAAAGCCCCTGCCCCTCCCACTTCCCATCCCGCGCGCCTATGTGAAAGAATCTGCGCAGAATTTCATTGACGCGCGCTCATTCGCTGATATCCTGCTATCTGACTCGCTTAAGGATTCGCGCAGGAACACGTATGTCGGAGCCGCGACCGTAAGGGAGCGGGGGAGAAGACCGCTCCCTTAGGGTCGCGGCTCCGACCGTTGGCTGCGTGATTCCGTGCCGTTTCGGATTTCGGAGAGGCAATGATCTGGCGTCGGCCAGGCCGCTATGTCTTCGAGTTCCAGTTGATCGGACCTGGGTGCGACCCACGAAGGGTCGGCGGCGGGCGCGGGCGGATGCATGTCCCCCCGCTCGGGTCCGGCGGAGGATGCAACCTTGACGAACCACTCGACTCTCAGCCTCAAAACGCGGACCCCCAAAGGGTCGGCCCCCCCGTCCGCGGCGCCGCTCAAGGTGTCCGAGCTGACGATTCAGCAGTTGTCCAAGGTGTTCAAGCTGTTGGCCGACGAGAACCGCCTGCGCATCGTGCTGGCCCTCGCCCAGGACAGCGAGCTGCACGTCAACGCGCTTTGTGATCTGCTCGAGCAGTCGCAGCCGGCCGTCAGCCACCACCTGACCCTGATGCGCCTGACCGGCCTGGTCGGCTACCGCCGCGACGGCAAACACAACTACTACCATCTGGCGCCCGGTTTCATGCGCGAACTGCTGGAACAGTTCTTCTCTGACTCCGGCAACGGCCAGCGGCAAATCCAGTTCGACGATTTCGCTCTCTCTTTCAAGCGGCGCTGAGGAGAATCCGCAAGGCGGACGATTGGCGAGCGGCCGGCGTGAGCCGGCTGATGAGGCCTATCAGCCGGCTCACGCCGGCCGCTCGCCCCTATGCTTGTCCGCTGTGCCGCTCCTCCCTATGATGATGGTTCGGGATTTCGGGCTTTGGCAAAGGGACGAGTGAGTCATGTCCATCGACAAGAGCCTGCGCCGCAAGAACTCGCTGGTGCGGGCACAACGTGCTGACGCGCGGCGAACGGATCAAGGTGCTGAAGGACGAGGAGCGCTGGCCGGACGGCCGCAGCCCCTACAACCTGCCCAAGGTGCGCGTGCTGAAGATCGTGGTCAAGAAGGCCAAGAAGGCCAAGGAAGAGGAAGGGGCGCCCGCGGAAGGCGCCGCTGCGGCGCCGGCCGCCGCCGAGGCGAAACCCGCCGCGAAGAAGGGCGGCGAGAAGAAGTAACGCGGGGCGCGACGAAACCAGCCCGAAGCGCCAGCGAGGGAAGCATCTTCCTCGCTGGCGCTTCGGGCTGGTTGTGTTTGTGAGGACGGTTACGGCTTCTTCGGCGCGTCGCCGCTCGTCGCCTCCTTCAGCTTGCGAAGTTCTTCCTCCAGCTGCTTGATCCGCGCCTCGGCGTCCTGCCGTTCTTGCTCGGAAACCTTCAGCTGGTTTTCCTTTGCATTCTTGTTATCGGTCCACCTATCGAGATCGATTTTGGCGTCCTCCAGCTTGGCCCGCTTCTCGGCGAGGTCAGCCTCACTTACCTGCAAGTCGGCCGCCGTCGCGGCGCCGGCTTTCACGAGCTGCTCCGTATGCGCCTTCACGGTTTCGGCCTGCCTGAGGTTCGCCTCCGCGAGTTCCAGGGCCGCCTTGGCCTGGTCCACTGCGGCAAGGACGCGGAAGCGGTCGAACGCCCTTTCCTTCTCGGTCTCGGGGCCGTTGGGCTTCCGCTCGCGGCGCAGCTGCTCCACCTCATCCAGGATGCTCTTCAGCTTCTTTTCCAGCTCGTCGATGCGCTTGTCCGCGTCGGCCGGGGATGAGGGCGTCGTGAAATGGACGTCGCCCTGGGGCACGACGACCCATTCCCCCGGCGGCGCGAACCTCAGCCGGTAGGGCACCGGCTGGGGCATGGGAGCAGGTTTCTCGGCGCCTTCCGGCCCCTTCGTCGTCATTAGGATTTTGCCGGTCGCCCCGTCGATGATGATCACCTTCCCGTCCGCCCCACCGGGCTGCACCCTCTGGAGCCACTTGAGGAGGTCCGCATATTGGACATCCTTGGCGTCCACGGTAACAACAATGTCGCCCTTAATGTTCGTCAACCGAAGCGGCGCCCTTTCCATAGGATTGTCCGCCTTCGCAAGCCTGGCCCGCAGCGCCTCCACCTTGGCGGCGATCTCGGCCGCCTCGTCCTGCTTCTGCTCCAGCTGCACCTCCAGCTCCTTCAGCTGCGCCTTCGCCTTCTCCACGTCTTCCGGCGAGAACGATACGCCGACAGCGAAGTTGCGCTCGTTGATGAAGATTGGCGCCGCCGTTGCGGGCGCGTCCGGCTTGGCCGGCTGTTGCGCCTGCGCCCAAGCGGGCAACAGCGGCAGCAGGAGGGCGCCCAGGCCGAGGACGGCCAGCAGGCCGCGCCAGCCCAACGTCCGCGGCGTCGTTCCGCGCATAATCATGGTCAATCTCCTTTTCAGATCGGCGACACGACTGACGCCGCTCGCCAGCAACGGAGCCGCGGGCGAAGCGTCGGAGAGAAAGTCGAGAGTTTCCAGCAGGGCGACGGCGTAGGTCTTGCCGGCGTCGGGCAGGGTGGAGGTCACCCAGGCGTCGCAGCAGTGCTCTTCGGCCTCGCGCAGCTCGCGCCGGGCGAACCACAGCACCGGGTTCCACCAGTACAGGCCGGCCGCCGTGAATTCCAGCCAGCGGACCCAGTGATCGCGGCGGCGCAGGTGGGCCAGCTCGTGGACGAGGAGGGCGTTCTGCTGTTCCGTCGTCGTTCGGTCGAGCAGCTCGGACGGGAAGAGGATGCGCGGCGACCCGCCTACCGCCCATAGCATGGGAGCGATGCGGCCGGGTGCCAACCATACGGCCGGCCGGCGGCGAAGACGGAGTTTCTCGGCCAGGCGCTGCGTTCGCTGGCGCAGCGATTCCGGCGCCGGGACGGCGTGCCGCAGCAGGCGGCGGAAGCGCCGCAGACGGAATAGCGCCAGCGCGTACCAGCCCAGGGTGCCAGTCAGCCACAGGCCGAAGACCCCGGCCAGCCACCAGGGAGCGGCCGGCGCCGGCTGCGCGGCGAGAACGGGAGCGGGCGTCGGCGCGGCTTCCACGTCCGCCGTCACGAACACGGCCTCTTGCGGCGGGTCGGCGGGCGCATCCTCGGCGAGCGGCCGGCGTGAGCCGGCTGATGGGATGTCCGCGGCTTCCGGTTCGTCGGCCGCTTCAGCCGCCGCCGGCGCGGTTGGTACGGCCAACGGCGCCGCATCAGCCGGCTCACGCCGGCCGCTCGCCGAGTCGGTCCACGGTTCCGGCAGCCACACCAGCGGCGGCGTCACCAGCTTGACGAGGACCAGCAGCCAGAGGGCGTGCAGCACGGCCGGCCGACGCCAGATGCACGCCACGGTAACAACCAGCAGGGCCAGCAGCAGCGCGGCGACGGCGTTGCTCAGGCCGATGCGCAGCAGGGTTTCCATGAGCCGGTGTCCTCTCAGCGCGAGTCGCCCTTGCCCTTCTCCCGTTCGAGGTCGTCGATGAGCGAGCGCAGTTCGCGCCGCTCGTCCGCCGTCAGCCGGCGGGTGCGCATCAAATGCGTCAGCAGCGGCGTGAGCGAGCCGCCGCAGAGCTTTTCCGCCACGTCGCGCAAACGCCGGCCGATCAGCTCGTCCCGGCCGATCGCGGCCGAGAACGTGTGGGCCGGCCCGGCCCGGTTGCGCCGAACGCAACCCTTCGCTTCCAGCCGGTCGAGGAGCTTTTGCACCGTGGCGTACTGCGACGCCGCGCCGCCGGGATAGAGCGCTTCGGTCAGCCGCCGGATGGTGGCCGGCCCGCCGTCCCACAGCGCCTGCAACACGGCCAGCTCCCGCTCGGTAACGTCTTGGGGAGTCCGCGCCATGAACGCCTCCTGGTCAGACTGAATGTCTGATTGCTAAGAGTAAGACAAAATGACTGACGGGTCAAGAGGAAAAAAATAACCCGAAGCGCCAGCGAGGGATTGATTCCCCTCGCTGGCGCTTCGGGTTAGTGGTTCGGCGCGGCCACCCCGTGCTTCACGCCTCCGACGCGATGTCCTTTTCCGGCAGCTTCTTGGCACCGGGGTCGTCTCGCGGAATCCGCATCGCGTAGAACGAGCGCCACACGAAGTACAGCGCGATCACCAGCAGGACCGCGCCCACCTCCCAGGCGTAGCTCATCGTCAGCGAAATCTCGACGGCCAGCAGGCCGAACAACGTCGAGAACTTGATGATCGGGTTCAGCGACACCGAGGTCGTGTCCTTGAACGGGTCGCCGACCGTGTCGCCGATGACCGTCGCCTCGTGGACCGGCGTGTTCTTCTCCTTCAGATCGACCTCGACCAGCTTCTTGGCGTTGTCCCAGGCGCCGCCGGCGTTGGCCATGTAGATGGCCTGAAACAGGCCGAACGCCGCGATCGAGATCAGGTAGGCCACGAAGAAGTTCGGGTTGAAGAACGCGAAGGCCAGCGTGATCGTCATGAGGGCCAGGAAGATGTTCCACATGCCGGCCTGGGCGTACTGCGTGCAGATGCGGACCACGGTTATGGAATCGCCGATGTCCGCTTCTTTCTTGCTGAGGTCCATGTTCTTCTTGATGAACTCGACGGCCCGGTAGGCGCCGGTCGTCACGGCCTGCATGGAGGCGCCGGAGAACCAGAAGACCACGGCCCCGCCGCACATGAAGCCGAGCAACACGGGGGCGTCCGTCAACTGCAGGGCGAGCACGCCCGCCTTGGCCAGCAAAAGGATGATCGAGAAAATCATCGTCGTGGCGCCGACGACGGCCGTGCCGATCAGCACCGGCTTGGCCGTCGCCTTGAAGGTGTTGCCGGCCGAGTCGTTCGCCTCCAGATAGTGTTTGCCCTCCTCGAAGTCCGGCTCGAAGCCGAAGTCGCGCCGGATCTCGTCCTTGACGCCGGGGATTTGCTCCGTCTGGGCCAGTTCGAAGATCGACTGGGCGTTGTCGGTGACGGGACCGTAACTGTCCACGGCGATGTTGACCGGTCCCATGCACAAAAAGCCGAACGCCACCAGGCCGAACGCGAAGATCGAGCCGACGCCGACCAGAGGAGCGCCCAGGTCGGCGCTGAGCCGCACCCGCATGACGTTGTCCAGGCCGAGCAAGCTGACGCCGTAGGCACCGGCCATCAGGCCTATGATGAGCATCCCCATCCAGAACGCGCTAAAGTTGCCCGCCACCAGACCGGACAGGATCGTCAGCGAAGGGCCGCCTTCCCGGGACGCGGTGACGATCTCATGCACGTGCTTGGAATGGGAGCTGGTGAAAATCTTCGTGAACTCCGGGATGAGCACCGCCGCGAGGGTGCCGCAGCTGATGATCGTCGCCAGCTGCCACCAGAGTTGGGAGGCGTCGAAGCTGCCCACCGTCTTCAGGTCGCTGAGGAGCAGCCAGCTCATGCCGAACGACGTGGTGATGCAAAGGATGGACGCGATCCAGATGAGGCGCGTCAGCGGCTGCTCGAAGTCGAAATGCTTCTTCCCTTCGTACAGCTTCTCGGAGATCGCCTGGTTGATGAAATAGGAGACGCCGGACATGAAGTCCATCAGGAAGCGCATGGCGAAGATCCAGACGATCAGGCGGGCCTGGATGTCGATGTTGGGGACGGCCAGGGTGATGAAGACGATGAGGGCGACGCCGGTGACGCCGTAGGTCTCGAAGCCGTCGGCGGTGGGTCCGACCGAGTCGCCGGCGTTGTCGCCGGTGCAGTCGGCGATGACGCCGGGGTTGCGCGGGTCGTCTTCTTTCACCTTGAAGACGATCTTCATCAGGTCGGAGCCGATGTCGGCGATCTTGGTGAAGATGCCGCCGGCGATGCGGAGGGCCGAGGCGCCGAGCGATTCGCCGATGGCGAAGCCGAGGAAGCAGTAGCCGACGATCTCGCGCGGCACGGCCAGGAGGATGAAGACCATCATGACCAGTTCGAGCGAGATCAGGAACAGGCCGACCGACATGCCCGCCCGCAGCGGGATGTTGACCACGTCCCACGGTTTGCCGCGGAGGGAGGCGAAGGCGGTACGGGAGTTGGCGTAGGTGTTGACGCGGATGCCGTACCAGGCCACGGCGTAGGAACCGCCCATGCCGACGATCGAGAAGAGCAGGACGAGGACGATCGTGATGGTGGGGCTGTAGGCCGATGGGGCGGCCCCCGGCTCGTTGCCGGTCGCCAGCAGGTAGTAGACGATGGCGACGGCGATGATGACGAAGAGCATGAGCAGGAACTTGCCCTGCTGAATAAGGTACGTCTTGCAGGTCTGGAAGATGGTCTCGGCCACGGCCAGCATGGACCTGTGGGCCGGCTGCTTTTTGATCTGGGCGAGCTGATAGAGACTAATGCCAAGCGTGCCGCAAATCACAACGGAGCCGCACAGGAGGAGCCAGCCCGATCTGATGCCGCCGAGGTTGCCGAAGGAGCCGTTCTCCCAAAGGTTGGGAATTGCCAGGTTGGCTTCGCTGGCGTGGGCCATGGGCGCATGCCAGGAAGAACAACAAGACGCCGACGAAACAGAGGATCGATTTCAGGGTCTTCATGCCCGTTTGCTCCTCTAATGGGGAATGCCGAACGACACGTTCTGGTTGAGACGGGGATAAGGATAGGACCGCCGCGCGCGGAAGTCTACCGATTGGATAAAATCTGCGGCTCGATCTCGACGCCGACGCGCCGGCCCCACTCGTCGAGCAGACGCCGGCGGACTGGTCCTGGATGCAACGCATCAGCCGGCTCACGCCGGCCGCTCGCCGGCAGATCGGTTCCGGCGACGCGGCGAACGCCGGCCAGACAGTAGGTTGTGGCCGCCAGCATCGCCTCGTCGGCCGTGCGACAGTCCTCGACCGTCAGCCGCCGTTCGGCGAACGGAATGCCGAGATCGCGGCACAGCTCCTCCACGACCTGCAAGCTGACGCCGTGGAGGATCGATTCGCGCGGCGGCGACAGGATCGTGCCGTCGCGGACGATCAGGAAGTTGGCGGCGACCGTTTCGGTGACGAAGCCGTCGGCGTCAAGCAGCAGGGCGGAGGCGCCGGCTTCGACGCGGCGGACCTCCTGATCGGCGATCCACCCGGAGAGGCGGCTGCGCTGCTCGATGCGCGGGTCGATGCAGTCGGCGGGGACGTGGCGCACCGACGGAACGACGAGAACGGCGCCGTCGCGGATGAGACGGTGATAGCGGCCGAACGGTAGAGAGAAGGTGTGGACGCCGAGGGTGGGCGGGCCGTCGCCGGGACCGCCGGGTTCGCCGAGGTAGAAACCGATCGGGCCGGGCGTGGCGAAAAACACGATGGC
This sequence comes from uncultured Planctomycetaceae bacterium, assembly GCA_963771935.1. Classification (GTDB taxonomy): domain Bacteria; phylum Planctomycetota; class Planctomycetia; order Gemmatales; family Gemmataceae; genus UBA4732. The sequence goes on from CAVYVK010000005.1 coordinate 1,051,513, forward strand.
CAGATCGCCGCCCGGCGAGCGGGGGGCGTAAGCCCCCTGATTCGCATTCTGCGAGACAAGCCGTTCGGCGACGGCGGCCAGGTCATCTTCGGAGGCGGTCATCGGCACGCAGGCGGCCTCGCAGCTGCGGCGGAAGCGGCGCAGATGATCGGCCAGGCGGAAGGGTCGGCCGGCGAAGGTGCGGCACAGGTCCGTCACCGTGGCGCCCCAGACGAAGCCGGCGTCATTCAGGGCGAGGTGCGCTTCGGTTTGGGGAAAGAAGCGGCCGTTGAGGTAGGCCAGAGGAGTCGGCGGCATCGCGGTTTTCTCCGCTCACTCCAGAGGTTGCCGCAACGGCGCCGGGACCTGCTGCCACGCCGTCTGGTAGGTCGCCTCCAGCGGGCAGGGCACGTACCGATTCGCCGTCAAGAAGATGGGCATGTCGGGCAGCGGATCGCCGACCGCGACCGGCTCGACGTAAGCGACCGTCTCGGTCCCGACGGCGTAGGCCGCCAGGGTCAGCGGCTTGTCCGGCGGCAGGGTGAACGGCTCGTCGCGGAGACGGTCCCAGATCACCTTGTGAATGCCCTGCGGGTCGCGGGGACCGGGCGGAAACAGGTCCACGATCAGCAGATGCACTCCGGCCTCAAGGAACTCGACCGCTTTGCGGGCGAAGCTGCGGATCGCATGGCGGCTGTCTTTGTTCCCCGGCGAGACGATCTCGAGGATGGCGACCACATCGCCGTCGGGGTGGCGGATCGTGATTCGGTTCGCCTTGCGGGCGTATCCCGCGGCCTCGAAGCGAGCCACGATCCGGGTCTTCGGCGGTTGGAGATCGACGGCCGTCCCTCCGGTTGCGGAGCGCGCCGGCGCGTCGAGTCCGAGGGTGACGACATCGGGTTCGGGGCCGCCTGTCCTTTGCTCGACCATAGCGAAGTAGCCGGGGGGCAACGAACCGGCGTTGAGCGCGTTGCAGATCGCCACAGTCCATTTTTGGTGGAAGTCGTGAAAGCGGTTGGGGCGGACGCGCGTCCAGTCGTGGATGGGCATGGTGAATTCCTCCGGTTGCGGATCACCCCTCGCGCGCACGGGCTTGCTGTGCGGCCCAGGCTTCGCGCCTTTTCATCGTGTCGTGGCCACAGCCTCTCCGATCATCCTATAGGTCCTATAAGTCCTATAGGACGTATACGACCAGCGGAAACCCTACCGGCTTGTCAGCCCAGCGCCGCGGCGACCGCCTCCGCCATCTCCATCGTCGTGGCCGTGCCGCCGAGATCGGGCGTCACCGACCGCCGCTCCGTCAGCACCCGGCCGACCGCGTCCCCGATCCGCTGCGCCGTCGCCCTGTCGCCGACCCCTTCCAGCAGGTCGATCGCCGGCAGCAGCAGCGGCAGCGGGTTGGCCCGGTTCTCGCCGATCAAGTCGCGGCCGCCGCCGTGGAACGATTCGTAGACGCGCACGCCGTCGCCGACGTTGATGCCGGCCGTGGCGCTCACGCCGCCCACCACGCCGGCGCCGAGGTCGCTCACCAGATCGCCGTAGAGGTTGCCCATCACCAAGACGTCGAACTGCTGCGGGCGCGACACCATTTGCATACAGCAATTATCCACGATAAGATCCCGCGTTTGCAACTCCGGAAAGTCCCTTGCCGTGGTGCGGAACGACTCCAGGAACAGGCCGTCGGCCAGCTTGAGGATGTTGGCCTTGTGGACGCAGGCGACCGACTTGCGGCCGGCCCGCCGCGACCACTCGAAGGCGAAGCGGAAGAACCGCCGACAAGCCGCCTCCGTCACCACCTTGATGCTCTGCACCACGCCGGGCACGATCTCGTGTTCGATGGCCGTGTACAGGTCCTCGGTCAGCTCGCGGATGACGAGCATGTCCACGCCGGTGAAGCGGGCCGACAGTCCCGGCAGGTTCTTCAGCGGCCGCACCGACGCGAACAGGCCCAGCTCCCGCCGGAACTGCACGTTGAAGTTGCCCGCCTCTTTCCGGTTCGGCCCTGGGGCCGCCCCCGGCGGCGGCAAGAGCTTCGTCTTGAGGGCCAGTCCCGTCGCCCGCACCGATTGCAGCATCTCCGCCGGCAGAGACCCGCCGCCGCGCTCCACCGACGCCCACCCCGCCAGGTATTCGTCCCACTCGATCTGCACGCCGGCGGCGGACAGCACGCACTTTACGGCCGGGACCTGATCCAGGCCGATGCCGCCGCCCTGCACCAGCGTCACCTTGAGGGTCATGGCTTCATCCAGGTGGATAGTGGATAGTGGTTAGTGGTTGGAGAAGAACGGAGGGTTCGATTTTCACCAACCACTATCCACTATCCACTATCCACTAACCGCCCGGCTTCGCGCTCGCCGGGATGAAGGGGACAGGCGCCTTGCCGGGCGCCCAGGCCCGCACGGCGTTGAGAATGCTGTGGCGAAACGCTTCCGGCTGCGGGACGCCAGGCAGGCTCAGGGCCACTTTGCCCTGGGAGAGGATTTCGAGCGTGCCGGAACGGTAGAAGTCGTTGCGGCTGGCGGGGTCCACTCGCACGTCGTCGATGTCGGCCAGGGCGATTTCGTGGATGGGCTGCGGCCGGGCCAGACCGCGACGGATCATCAATCGGCGGTTGGTCAGCGTGTATCGTTTGCAGATGAAGGGGTGGAACTTAAGCGGAAAGAGCGGCGCCAGCAGCAGCCAGCCGAGCGGCGCCAGGAACCCCGTCTGCATCAGCCTCTGGGCCGGCCCGCTGATGGCCGGGTGAGCGGCCACGGACGGACGGACCTCGCGGACGATCGCCTCGGCCCGCTGCGGCGCCGTCAGGCCGGTGACGGCCTGACGCGACGTGATCTTCACAGGCGGACGCTCCACCGGCTTGGGCGGCGGGCTGGGCTGGATGCTGTCGATGTCCATGATGGTTGGCGCTGTGTTCCTCGGCCGTCGCGGCCAGACGAAGAATCCCGCAGTCTTCCTACGGAATGCGGGGGGCGGTGGTCAGTGGCCGGCAGCCGGCGGAGACGGTCAATCGCCGGACTTCAAGAGCCGGTCCACCAGCGCCTCCATGCGGTCCACCTCTTCCGACGTGACCGCCCCCTTCTTGGCCGCGGCATCAATGAGGTCGTAGTCCGCCCGCGCGATCCGACTCAGGACCGTGCGGCTGTCGCTGAATTCGGCTTCGACCTTCTCGGGCGCCGGCTCCAGGACCAGATCGGTATCCGCGTCGATCCAATCCGCGGCCGGCGCCAGCTTGATTTCGTCCGCCATCTGCCGGTAGTGATCGAGGTCGTCGAAGTAGGTTCCAAAACTCGGGATGTTCAACCCATAATGGACGGTTTGCACCCAGTAGCGGTTCGTCGCCTCCGGGTTGAGCAGATATTTCCGCGAACCGCGCCGTCCGCCGCCTTTCAACTCCAGGGTTTTATCGAAGACCGTCTGGTCCCCGCGCTTCACGGTGATCCGCCGCCGCCCCGACCAGCACGACATCACCTTCACCTGGCCGGCCGGCACGGTCAACGTCTCGGAGCCGTCCAGAAGCACCGTCATCGGCCCGGACCCCCCGTTGTCCACGGCAATGGCGACGTTCGGTTGAAGCAGGAAATATAGCACGACCCCGGCCACGCCGAGAACCAGAAGGGCGATGAAGCCCAGCCCCATCCACCGGCGCGTCCGGGCCGAGTAGGACGGACGAAACGGCCGGGGGACGGGTCGAGACGGCGATTCAAAAGAGGGGAGCCGCGGCGCGTCGGAAATCGTTTGAAGCGGGGCGCCGGCCAGCGCGTAGGGCGGGATCTTCTTGCCGCAGTTGTCGCACCAGCCGCTGACGCGGTCGATGGCGCTCAGCTCGACGTTGCAGTTCGGGCAGCGGATCTCACTCATGGGATCGGTACCTCTGGCCGGATTGGGATGCGGCCTGTCTCCCCGGGCCCCCGATATCCATTGATACGTCCGAGGGCCGGCCAGTGTGACAGGAAAAGCGGTGGTCAGTGGGTGGAACTGTCGGCCCGTCTTAGTAGCCAATAGGCACGGACGCCTCAACGTACGACCGCCGCTTGTCCCGACTGCGCAGCCTCATCCAAGGCCTCCAACAGAACCTTAAATAGATCCTGACCGTCGCTGGTGACGAAGTAGTTGGCCAGGCTCGTGATCTCTGGAGCGATGTTGTCCCCCCAGGAAGGGCGGTTAGAGCGGTCCCCGATATCCCAGACCACTGCCGATGGTGGATAAACTGCCAACTCCTGCTGGACCGTCACCAGCTCAGATCGGGCCTGCGAAACGCCTTCTGCTCGCAGCCTACCCTGATACAGGTGTTGCATCAGTGCTGGGAAGCGGCTTCCCCACCCGTCTCGCTCCAGGTTGGCGGAGACGGTGGAAAAGAAACAGTGCAGGAAGCTAGCCGATCCGATCTCACGGTAGCTATCGCCAACCTCGACGCCGATACCCATCTCTTCGTCTCCGGTGTCTCTAGCGGGTCGAATCGTCACGTTGGGTGTGGATATTCGTTGTTCGTACCACGCGCGGCCGTTTCCACAGGCCGACGGCCGATCGCGCCGGAAAGCCGTTGACCGTCAGTTCGGGACCACGCAGTCGGATCTCCAAGGTGTTGGGAAGCAGCCAGCGGGGGTCGTCGGCGGAACAGCGATCGCTCAGGAAATGCACGCGCTGGTTGGCGGAGCCGATCCAACGCCGGCGCGTCTCCGGCCGCTCGCGGAGATAGGGCCCGTCCACCAAGATGTCCGTCTCCGCCATCAGCTCGGCCGCGTCCGGCATCCGTCGGGCGTCTTCCAGCGTGTAGCCGGTGAAGACCATCACGCTCAGACCGAGGCCGTGCGCCGCCCGCGCCAGCGCGGCGCCTCCGGCCGCGTGCGCCAGCGGTTCGCCGCCCAGCAGTGTGATCCCCTCGATCCGGTGCAGCCGCGCCGCCTCCGCCATTTGCCACGCCACGTCCGCCGCCGCCAGGCGGGCGCCGCCGTCGAACGGCAGCATCTCCGGGTTGCAACAGCCGGGACAGCGCAGCGGACAGCCCTGGAACCACAGCGCGAACCGTCGCCCTGGACCTTCGGCCTCGGTGCAGGGGACGATCTGCGCGACGCGGACAAAAGCTCCTTCAGGCGTCGGAATAGAGGGATTCATGACCGACTCATCAAGTGAGGGGCGAGCCGCCGGGAGGCCGTCTCATTTGCCGCTCTGGACGTCCAGAACGGTCGCCCAGCTCCCGTTTGGGTAGCGCGCGCAACCGAAACCGACCTTGCGCATCTCGGGCGCCAGAATCGGAATGCGGTGGTAGAACGTGGGTATCCAGAGATCGACCATGTCCGCCGGATCCAGGATGCCCTGCGTGACAAAGCCGGCCTTGGCGGCCCGGCCGCCCTCCGTCGTCGCTTCGGGATATGTGGAATCTTCCTTGGTGGCGCCGAAGCCGGTCGTGCCGGCGCGGTTTTCGTTGACGACCAGATACCTGGCGTGGAGCCGACAGCCGTGCGACAGGGCGGCGTCCATCTCGACGGGGTTCAGGCCGGCCTCCTTGCGGACGGCGTTGACGCTGGCCAGGATCTTCGCCTCCAGGGCCGGAAGGTCGGCGTCCGCCGGCCGAATCGTCGTGAAGCTCCAGGTCTTCGTCCACGGCTTGCCGTCGAACTCGGCTTCGACCGTCGCCGTGTACGTCTCGCTCGCGCGGAGCGGTTCGTGCGGCAGGAGGCAGACGACGTTCGGCGACTGGCCCGGGAAAGGTTTCTGCGGCGTCGAGAGCCATGTGGGGACTTCCTGGCCGGCGGCGTCCGTGAGCCGTCCGGTCACCTTTTCTATCGGCTTGTGCCAGGGGAAGCAAACCGTCACGGGTTGCCCGGCCGGCTTGCCCTGAGCTTCCGCGGGAAGGGGACTCGGCGCGTCACTCGTGTAGAGGGTGGGGACGCCCTGCTGGTCGGGGTAGGGGTAAAGAATCATGGGGTGGACCTCGGCCGCCTCCCCGAAGTCCGGCAAACTCAGGACCCAGCAGCCGCAGAGGGCGCCGATCCAGCTCGATCCCAGCCCGATCCGCGTCACCTTCGGCTCCAGCAACAGTTGCCGCGCCCCTAGTGTGCCCATCAGTAGATCGACGGTGTAGTCCGCCGGGCCGGCGGCGGGCTGGCACAGACAACGGCCGGCGATTTTCCGCCCCTCCTCGCTGGAACCGGGCCAGTCGGGCGTCTCGTCGCGCCGGTTCAGGTCGGGATGAGCGGGGAAGTTCAGCGACACGTACCGGGCGTGGGCCGCGCAGGCCGATGATGCGACCGGGTCGAGGGCTGCCGGTTCCAGCCCGGATTTCTCGCGGGCCGCATTGATTCGCGCCAGAAAGCGATCCTCGAAATCATGCCGCAGGTCCTCGGGGCCGGCCGTCAGAAAGGTCCACGCCCGCTGCCACTCCCGCCCATTGACGTGCGCCTGGACCTGGACGGCGTAGCGCACGCCCGGCCGCAGAGGCGCTTTAGCGATAAGGCAGATGCTATTTTGCTGCGCCACCACGGCGTTCGGGCCGGCCGGCTTTTCGGGAGAGGAAACCCAGGCGTCCACGGCCGCGCCGGACTCGTCCTCCAGCCGCGCCTCCGCGGCCTTGACCGCCGCCTTCGCCGGGAATGCGACGGTGATCGGGAACCCCTCCGCCGCGATCTTGTACGGGCGCCCGGCACGGGATCGGGGATCTCGCCGCCGGAGTAGAAGAGCGGCACGCGCGTCTGGCCGTCGTTGGGAAAGACGACCGCCTCGCCGGCGGGGACGGGCGCGGCGCCGAACCACTCGAAGACCGACGCCCACTGATCTTTGGCGTTGCGGGCGAAGCCGACGCCGACGGTCTGCAGCCCGGGCCGGAGGATCAGGGCGCGGTGGGCCGGCAGCGCCGCCCAGTCGGCCAGCGCGGTCAGCGGCTCCTTTGCCGCGACGGCGGCGGGTTGAGCGGCCTTGCGGCCGGCGTCCGACTGGCCGGGGAGGTCCGGTTCTTCCGCGTGGACGTTTAGCCCCAGGGCGGCGATGCGACCGGCGTTGCGGGCCAGGTAGGCGGCGTGGGCCGTACACGCCGCGGAGGCGTCCGGGTCCGCCGTGAGCAGCGTCACGCCGGCCGACTTGCGGAGGGCGTTGATTTTGTCCACGACCTGAACTGCAAGGTCCGGCGGCGCGTCGGCCAGGGCGATTTCTTTCCAGGCGTCCGGCTCCTGCGGCGGAGGCGGCATGGGGTCCGGCGTCGGCGGCAGCTCGACCGGCTTCGGGGGAGGTTCGGGGTTCAGGGTAGGTTTCGGATCGGACGGAGGCGGATTGTCCGGTTTCACCGTCGGGGGGAGCGTCTGGGCGACCTGTTCCTTCGAGGGCGGCAGAGGCGAATGGGAGGGCGGCGAGCCGGCGTCCTTCGGTCCCCAGAGGATGAAGCCGACGACGACTCCGGCGAGCAGAAGGGCGGTGCCACCGCTCACGCCAAGGACGAGCGGCAGGCGCGACTTGCCGCCAGTGTTACGGCGATAGCGCGACGGATCCAGAACGGGAGCCGGCTCGCTCGGCGGCGCGGCCGGGCTGGACGCCCGGAGGCGACGGCCACATTTCGGACAGACGAACACGCCGCTCGGCGAGCGGCTCGTGGGATTCAGGGGCGTACCGCAGGCGGGACAGGATAAACGTGCCAAGAACCACTCTCCCTCGGCATCGACGCAACCTCGTTCCCCATCGTCAGTATCCCCACTCGCCCGTCGGGCCGCAACTCCATTACTGTGTCCAGCACGAACAAGGACATCCGTCGGAGCCGCGACCGTGAGGGAGCGGGGTGAGGTTCGGGCGCCGACTACCGCTCCCTCACGGTCGCGGCTCCGACGGATGTCGAGCTGTCTCAATGATCGCTGTTCCGCGACCCCTCGCGCGGCCGGCACACCGACCGGCTGCAATACTTCCCGATCTGCTTGCCCAGCGCCAGGCCCTCGCGGTTGTCGCATTCGTAGTGAATGCCGCCGTAGATCCGGCTGCGCCCGCACTCCGCAGCCACGGCGCTAAAGGTCGGAAATGTCCGCGTCATGCCAGGGAAAGCCTCCGAGGTGGCCGTCACCTTCGTGTCGTCGCCGAAGTAGTCGGCCAGCACCGCGGCCGCGGCGCCGCTGAACGTGCTGTGGCCCGAAACGTAGGACGGGAACGGCGGCGTCGGCAGCAGCGAATGCCAGTCCGGGTCGGCGTCGGTGTCGGGGTTGTCGTCGTCGGCCGCGCCGCGCACGGCCGTCACCGGCCGCCACAAGCGGTGCTTGTACTTGCACTCCCAGCACCGGACGCCGGCGTCGGCGAGGGCGAAGTTCAGCACGGCGAACAGCCGGGCGTTTTCCACCAGCGTCGTCCCCTTTGAGCGGGCCGTGGATTGGGCGATGCGGTTCCAGTGGCCCGGCGGCGTCGCCGTGCCGGCGCCGTCCTCCCAGAACCAGGCGATGATCGTTTGCTCCGGCGTGCGCTTCGAGCTGTCGGCCTGGCCGAGCGTTTTGACCTCGTTAAAGTCGGCGGTGTACTCCTTGCTGGTCAGCTCCGGCGGGGGCGGCGGCATTCGGAGAGGGGCGGAGCGCATCGCCACGAACGGCGCCACGTCCGACCAGTGCGGCAGCAGCCCCGGTTTGAAGTCGGGCGGCGTCGGCGTCCACAGGCCGGGCGCCGATTCCGAGACGACCGGCCCCTTGCGGACGGCGCCGTCGTCCGCGCGCCACGCCAGCATTTTGTCGGCCACGCTTTCGCCGAGGGCCAGGCCGTCGTCCCGCGCCTGCCCCTCCGGCACGTCGGCCAGCGCGTCGGCGCGGACGGCGTCCAGGCGCTTCGCCTGCTTGGGGTAGAGCCGCGTCAGGACGCGGTGCGCCGCCCCGACTGCGGCCGCCTCCATCGACGCGCCGGGCGGGGCGTCGGCCTCGACGTGGTAGACGGCGTGCGTGCGGTCGATGGCGTTGACGGCGTCGTAAACGGCGGCGTGGAGGATCGCCAGATTGCGCGCGGCCACGGGCGCCGGCGTGCGCTCCTCCTGGATCGCCTGGAGCGCCGCTTCGTTCCAGAGCAGGACCGCGTCGTCGCGGGACTCGACAAGGATCGGCGTCGGGACGTCGGCGGTCGCCAGGAGCAACAGGATCGCGTACACGGCTGCGGCCCTCCGATAGGACGAATGGCCCGAACGGGCGCTCTCTTCCCTTGTAAACGCTGCGGGCGCGGACGGCCAGCGCCATTAGGCGTCCATCGGCTCCGCTCGCGGCGGCGCGTGCAAGGTGTAGCGGTCGGGAGGGATGTGCGGGCCGGCCGTAGTCCGCTCGCGGAGCGAGCGGGCTACAATCACGACGCCTGTTTGGCGCCGTCCGTTTCGGGCCCCGCGGGCTGGTGCTGCAATTCGCGCTCGATCTGTTCGATGATCGCCTCGGCCACGTCCACGCCGGTGGCCTTCTGAATGCCCTCCAGGCCCGGCGACGAGTTCACCTCCATCACCATCGGTCCCTCGTCCGATTCGATCAGATCGACGCCGGCCATGCGCAGCCCCAGCACGCGCGCCGCCGCCAGCGCGGTGCGGCGATACTCGGGAGGCAGCCGGACCTTCCTGGCCTTGCCGCCGCGGTGCAGGTTGGAGCGGAACTCGCCGGCCACCGCCTTGCGCTTCATCGCCGCCACGACCTTGCGGCCGACCACTAGGGCGCGGATGTCGGCGCCCTTCGCTTCCTTGATGAATTTCTGAATCAGGATATTTTGTTCCAGGCCGTGGAAGGCCTCGATGACGGATTCGGCCGCCCGCGCGCTCTCCGCCAGCACGACGCCGATGCCCTGCGTCCCTTGCAGCAGCTTGACCACGACCGGCGGCCCCTCGACCTTCTCGATGCAAATCGGGACGTGATCGGCCTGGCGCGTGTAGACGGTCGGCGGCATGCCGATGTCGTGGCGGCTCAGCAGCTGCAGGCAGCGCAGCTTGTCGCGCGACCGGGCGATGGCCTGCGATTCGTTCAGGCAATAGACGCCCATCATCTCGAACTGGCGCACCACGGCCAGGCCGAAAAAGGTGATCGACGCGCCGATGCGCGGAATGACCGCATCGACCCGGCCGACCGGCCGGCCCTGGTAGAGCAGCTCGGGATTGCGCCGGCTAAGATGGATATCAAATTGAAGGGTATCCATCACGTCCACTTCATGGCCGCGACGCCGGCCGGCCTCCGCCAACATGCGGGTGCTGTAAAGGGACTCCTGGCGCGACAGGACGACGATTCGCATGATGGCTCCCCTTGCTCGCGCTTCGGGCTGGTAAAGGAAGAAACTACGACTGCAACAAATACGTCCGCGCCACGTCCACGACGAACGCGCCGGCCAGGGCCTCACGGCCGAGGATCATCGGGAAGCGCAGGCTGTCCCGGCGCGTGATGGTGAGGCGAATCCGCTTCTCCACCGGGCCGAGGCGAATCGCCGCCTCGATCATCGGCCGTTCCTCGCGGCCGCCGCCGCTGTTGGTGACGTGAACCATGCGCAGCACCGGCGCTTCCACGATCGTCATTCGGTCGGGGCGCCGGCGGTTGAGGGCTAGCCGCAGGCGGACGAGCCGCTGGCCGTCCGCCTCCACCAGCTCGCACTCGGCCGCCCCGAGGGCCGACGTGAACGCCCCGGTGTCGATCTTGACCCGGACGCGGCGCAGGCCCCATTCGGGGAAATCAAGGCGCTCCTTCCATCCGATCGGGAGCGGTTGGGGCGTCGCTTCGGATGGCGCCGGCGTCATGAGCGGTTGGCTCCGTGCGTGAAGAAAACAGGGACGAGGCGCCGGCCGGCACGGCCGAGGTCTGTCGGCGGCGGCGCCATTCGCTCCATTGCAAGGCCGCCAGCGCGGCGACGATCAGTCCGGCCACGAAACCGATGAGCAGCGTTCGCCCGTCCGGCCACCAGCCGGTCGTCGGGACCGGCGGCGGAGGCGGTGCGGCGGGTTGCGCTTGCGGGTCCAGCTGCTGAAGCTGCCGCTGGAGCTCCTGCCGGACCAGCTGCTCTTGCTGCTTGCGGTGGTCGTCGTAGACCGGCGCCCGCGCCGCCAGGGCCGCCTCGTTGGCCAGATCGCCCGCGACCGGCGGCAGCAGCAGGCCGCGCGGCGAAAGCGCCCATAACAGGCTGTTCAAGTCCGTCCGAAACTTGGCCGGATCGCTTTGCATGGCGCCGATCACCGCTGCGGTCTGCGGCGCCACCGGCTTGAGGACGGCCCGATGCTCCCGGAACTCCCGGTCGTTCAACGTGCCGGCGAAGGAGATGTCCTCGAAAACCTTGACGGCGTCCTCGACGTATCCCTGACTGTTCAATATCTCGCCTAGCTGCCAGTAGAGGCGGTCGTCGTACGGGGACCAGACGAGGAGCTGCGAGACGATTTCATAGGCGTCCGGCGGCAGGCCGTCCCACAGCTTCCACGGCTGGATCTCAGCCTCGTAGGCGCCGGGATGAACGGGTGTCCCGAAAAGGTTGTCCATACCCTTGACAGGCCGAGGCTCATTCAGGCGCACTATCAGCAGCTTCAGATAATAGCCCTCGACCCGCCGATACCAGGCCAGTTGTCCCTCGTTCCAACCGGGCTGGATCGACGGCCAGGCGGCCAGGGCGTCGGTTTCCTTCTCGACGGCCCCGCGCAGCTCGTTGATGGCCTGGTAAGCGACGGCCAGGTTGGCGAGGACGAAGGCGTTCCTCTGGTCGGCCTCGCTGAGAACGCGGATGGCGTCGTTGGGCCGATTCATGCGAAGGTAGCACGCCCCCAGGTCGATCCGATCCCGCGTCGTCAGGGCGCCCGGCGCCTTTTTCTCCAGCTCCGCCGCCTGCTGGTCATACGGCCGTTCCTGGTTCGGGAGCCGCGGCTGAGCTGCGATCCGCAGCGGCGCCAGCACCAGGCGAATCTGGTCGTGGTTGGTCGGCAAGGGCGGCAGACGCAGCGGCAGCGGGTCGTCCAGATCGTACACGCCCGCCCGGCCGAGTCCGGCCGTCAGCGCCAGCGCCGCTAGGGCGATTCCCATGCGCCGCATTGCCGTCACCTCGCTTCCTGAGCGTTCGCAATCTGGGTCCTGGTCCCGCGACGGCTGGCGGTCGTCCGCCCGTCAAGTTCGTCCACAGCGCCCGCGCCGAGCCGATCAGCCCCCAGGGCACGCCCCACCAGCCCAGCATCAGCGTCAGCAGCGTATACGGCAGTCCACGCGGCCACGCCCACTGGCCCGGCCTCAGGACGTGGACGCGGCTGGTGCGCCATAACGTCAGGACCACGCACGAAATACAGAATTCAAAGACCACCGTGCGCTCGCCGGAGGGCGGCGCGGCGGGGTCGTCGGCCGAGGCGTTCACTCTCCTCATTATACAGAGCAACGGCCGAAACGCCTCGCGCGGAGCCTTGCCCCCGCCGCGTCCGCCGATGTACCATGCGGACAGGCGGTTCGGTCAATGGGAGGGACGCGGCATGAACAGGGCGATTGTCTGTCACGGCTGCGGGGCGCGTCTGACCATTCCGGATGACTACCCGCGCAATAAGATGCAATGTCCCGAGTGCGGCGTCATGTGCTCGGTGCCGCCGCAACCGGCCGGCAAGAAAAAAGCCAGGGAGCGGCCGCCGCTAGAGGACGCCCCCCTCTTCGACGACGAACCCGCGGCGCCAATCCGCCGCCCTGCCGCACCCCCTCCTCCGGCGACGGTTGCGGAGGAGCCGACGCCGGCCGGCAAAGGGTTGGCGAATTGCCCCTGCTGCGGCGAGCTGGTCCGCGTCCCCGCGCAAGAAGGGACGGCACGGCAAGTGTCCGGCCTGCGGAACCGACTGGCCGGCGCCGGCGGCGAAGACGAAGCCGACGGCGCCGTCGCGGCCCGTCCCGCCGCCGCCGGACGAGTTCGCCGGCTCGGCGCCGGACGCGGACCCCGAATCGGGCAATCCCTATCGCACCGCCGACGGCGCCCGCCGCTGCCCCGGCTGCAGCGACCTGCTGGGGCCGGAAGTCGTCGTCTGCGTCCGCTGCGGCTTCGACCTGCGCACCGGCCACAAAACCGTCAAAGAATACGGCAAGTTCGAGCGGTCGTGGGACTCGGGAATGCCGCCGGCGACGCGGTGGGTGCTGTTCCTGCTCTGCCAGGCCGCCGCCCTGATCGCCATCGTCGCTACGTTCCTCACGGTCGATGATTCGCCTTCCGTCGCCGTGCCTACGTTCCTGATTTCCTGGCTGATCTACACGGCGATGACGGCCTTCCTGCTCGGCTCCTACGACCACGTTTATCTGAAGCGCTACAAGTCCGGCCGGGTCGATCTCATCAAGACGTGGCGGATCGCTTTCATCCCGTTCAAACCGAAGAGCATCGACGTGCGCGCCTACTGCGGCGTAAGCGGCGGTCGGGAGGCGGGCGTTGGGATGTGGGAGTGGCTGATCTGCGCAACCCTGCTGCTGTCCGGCGTGTTCCCGGCGGTCATTTGGTGGTACTGCACGATTTACAAGATCGTCTATACCGTTTGGCTGACGGACCACCATGGGGCGCCGGAGGTCCTGGTGTACCGCGGCTGGGGCGAGGAGCCGATGAACGAGATCCAGCAGGCGTTGCGGGACGCGATGACGGTGTAACCCGCCTGAAGCGCGAGCGGGGGATTCCATCCAAACCCTTGCTCGCGCTTCGGGCAAGTCGATTCCATCACCGCTTTTCCACCGGCGTCTTCGGCGCCGGGTTGGCGTCGGTCTGCTTCACCGGCGGCACGAGGATGAGGGTGCCCTCCTTGACCGCCGCCAGGAAGTGCGGATCGACCGGCTCGCCGTCCGTGGAGAGCAGCACCACAGTTTCCTTCTTGAGCCGTTCCGGGAGCGTTTGCGGATCGATTTTCTTCCCTTCCGTGTCGAACACCTGCAGGTCGGTCAGGTTCACCTTGTCGTCCTTCACCTCGGGAACCATCTGCGTCACCACGACCGGGACCTCGAAGGTCGCCCCGTCCTTGACCTTCTTCTCGTTGTGGATTTCCGACTTGGGGACGCGGCGCATCGTGCGGATGAAGACGGTCCCGTCCTTGTCCGCGTGCGCGACGGCCAGCTCGGGGTCGGCGCGGTTCAGCGTGGCGGGGTTGGGCGCCGCGGCGGGCGGTGCGTCGCTCGCCCGGAGGCAGCACGCCGTAAACAGGCCCATCGTCACGGCGGCGAATGTCGATCGCAACATGGCTGGCCCTCCAGAAAAGAATGGTTGATCGGCCAGCGATTATTCACGCACATCCGGTGCCGCGCGAGTCGGTGTTTCGCTGGGTGCGCCTCTCGATTTTGGAGGCGTCGTCGGCAAGCCGGCCCGCCGTGAACGGCGGGCCTACAGGCCGAAGCCCCGTAAACGGGGCTGAAATCCCGGGCAGCCCGGTTTACCGGGCTTCGGCCTGTAGGCCCGCCGTTCACGGCGGGCCGGGCCAAGTCCAAAATCGAGAGGCGCACCCGTTTCGCTTGTCGAGGCGGGACGGCCCTTCCGCTCGATCCACCGCCTCCGTAGAATGCAGCGACACGATTGAGCGTCCGGGTCGCTGTTTTTCGTCGCAGGGAACCTCGTCATGCGCCGCACCTGGCTTCCGGTCGTTTGCCTGCTCCCGCTGCTCGCCGCCCTGGGGATCGCTCAGCCCCCTCCGGTGGCGCCGAACCCGCCGGCCGCGCCGCCCGGCCTGCCGGGCGCCCCGCCGGCGACGCCGATCGCTCCGGCCGCCCCCGCGGACGATGAGCAGACTGCTCAAGGACGCCAAGGTCGGCGTGGACGGATCCGCTCTGCTCGCGTATTTCCAGCAGCACACCACGACGGCCGACCAGCAGGAACGCATTCGCGGGCTGATCCGGCGGCTCGGCGACGACTCCTACAAGGTGCGCGAGAAGGCCTCGGCCGATCTGGCGAAACTCGGCGCCGCGGCCGTCCCTCACCTGCGGAGCGCGCTGAACGATCCCGACGAGGAGATCAAGGAGCGGGCCGAGATCCTCCTGAAGAACGCGGAGGGAACGGAGAATCGGGCGGCCCAGAGCGCGGCCGCCGCGCGGCTCCTCCGTCAGCGGGCGCCGGAAGGGGCGGCGGCGGCGCTGCTGGCCTACGCCCCCGACGCCGACAACGACGCCGTCGAGAACGAGGTCGTGGCCTCCCTGGCGGTCCTCGGCGTGCATGACGGCAAGGTGGACGCGGCCGTCGTCGCCGCCCTCAAGGACAAGGCGCCGGGCCGCCGGGCCGCCGCTGGCGTCGTGGTCGGCCGGTCGGGCACGGCCGAGCAGCGCGCCGACGTGCAGAAGCTGCTGACCGATCCCGATCCGCGCGTCCGCTTCCGGGCGGCGCAGGGACTGCTGGCCGGCCGCGACCGATCCGCCGTCCCGGCCCTGATCGCCCTGGTGAAGGAGGGGTCGCCCGACCTGGCCTACCAGGCCGACGAACTGCTCAGCTGCGCCGTCGGCAGCCGTGCCGCGCACGCGCGCTGGGGCGAGGACGCCCAGAGCCGGCAGAACTGCCGATCCGCCTGGGACGCCTGGGCGAAGGAGAAGGAGAACGCCAAGGTGGATCTTTCCCGCGCGGCGGTGGATTTACCGCCGTTCAACCCGGCGCTGCGGCGCACGACGTGGTGCGCCAGTGCTTCAGCTCCCTGGTCGCGGGCGATTTGCCCGGATTCAAGAGGACGACCGACGTGCCGTTCCAAATGTTCGGCGAACAGACCCACACGAAGCGGGAGGAACTGGACGCCGTCTTCAACGAGAACCCGATCGGGCTGCGCGGCCAGCCGTTTTATCCGCTCCTGGTGGGCGAGGCGCCGCTGCAAGAGTTTGCGAGGGCGAATAACGGCGCACTCCCTGGACCGATGGATAGTGTCTTTATGACCCACTACAAGCCGGGCGAGCTGGTTCTGTTCGTGGTCCATCAGGTACAGATCGGCACGACCGACCAGACCGACGCGACGCAGGGCAACCTGTTCCTGGTCCGCCTCAACGGCGATCAGCCGCACGTCATCGGGATCAACCAGAACCGTCAGGGCATCACGTATAAATGAGGGCCGTTTAGAAGCGGATTCCCTGCCAGCCCCGAGCGCGAGCGAGGGGTTCCGGTCGAACCCCTCGCTCGCGCTCGGGGCTGGTAGGGAAGCTCTTGAAACGACTTCTTAGCGGCGACCCGAAGGGGAGCGCGGCGGCGGCACCCTCCCCTTCGGGCCGCCGCCAAGTCATCCGGGGCGGAATCGCATGGCGCAGTACGTCCTCCTCGGCCTGGCCGGCGTCGTCGCCCTGGGCATCGCCGCCCAGTGGCTGGCCTGGCGGCTGCGCGTCCCCTCCATCCTCCTGCTCTTGGCCTTCGGCGTGGCGGCCGGCCCCCTGACCGGCCTGTTGCGGCCCGACGAACTCTTCGGCCGACTGCTCCTGCCGGGCGTTTCCCTCTCGGTCGCCGTCATCCTCTTCGAGGGCGGCCTGAGCCTCAAGGTCCGCGAACTGCGGGCCATCGGGAGCGACCTGCTGCGGCTGACCACGGTAGGGGCGCTCGTCACCTGGCTGGTCAGCCTCGCGGCCGCCCGCTTCCTGCTCGGCTTCGACTGGCCGCTGGCGGCGCTGCTGGCCGCCATCCTCGTCGTCACCGGGCCGACGGTGATCGCGCCCATCCTGCGGCACCTGCGCCTGGGCGGCCGGGTGGGAGCGGTCTTGAAGTGGGAAGGCATCGTCATTGACCCGCTGGGGGCGACGCTCGCGCTGCTCACCTTCGTCGTCGCCCGCGCCGGCGGCTGGCACGGCGGGGCCGCCGAGGCGGCGCTGGCCCTGCTCCGCACGGCCGTGGTCGGCGGCGGCCTGGGCCTGCTCGGGGCCGGCCTGCTGATCGTGCCCCTGGCCCGCTACTGGATTCCCGACGCCCTCCACGGCGCCGTCGCGCTGGCGGTGGTCTTCCTGGCTTTCGCCGTGGCCAACGCCTTGCAGGAGGAGTCCGGCCTGCTGGCCGTCACCGTCATGGGGATCGGCCTGGCCAACCAGCGCCTGGCCCCCGTGCGCCACCTGATCGAATTCAAGGAGAACCTCACCGTCCTGCTGGTCTCGTGCCTGTTCATCCTCCTGGCGGCGCCTGCGCCCGAAGACCTGGCCGCCCTAGACCTGCGCAGCTATCTGTTCCTGGCCGCGATGGTGCTGTTCGTCCGGCCGGCGTCCGTGCTGCTGTCCACGATCGGCTCGGCGATGACTTGGCGGGAGAAGGCGTTTCTGTGCTGCATGGCGCCGCGCGGCATCGTGGCCGCCGCCGTGTCGTCCGTGTTCGCGCAGGCGATGGCCGACGCCGGGTTCGCGCAGGCGGGGCGGATGCCGCCGGTGACGTTCCTGGTGATCGTCGGCACGGTGGCGCTGTACGGCCTGGGGCCTCCCCGCTGGCGCGGCGGCTCGGCCTGGCCCGGCCGAACCCCCAGGGCGTGATCTTCGTCGGCGCGCGGCCGTGGGTGCGGGAGGCGGCGGCGGCGCTGGCCGCCGAGGGCTGCCCGGTGCTGCTGGCCGACTCCAACTGGGCCGCCGTCTCCGCCGCCCGCCTGGCCGGGCTGCCGACCTACTACGGCAGCATCCTCGGCGAACACGCCCTGAACGAGATCGACTTCCGGGACTTCGGCCGGCTGCTGGCGGTGACGCCCAACGACGAGGTGAACTCGCTGGCCTGCCTGCGCTTCATCGAGGTGTTCGGCCGCCGCGAGGTGTACCAGTTGCCCTTCGGGGCGCCGGCGGAGGGCCGCCGCGAGGCGGTGTCGCTGGAGCAGCGGGGGCGGCTGCTGTTCGGGCCGGGGATGGACCACGCGCACATGATCGAACGGCTGGGGGAAGCCCCGGCGGTCAAGACGACGCGGCTGACGAAGGAGTTCGACTTCGCGGCGTTCCGCGCCCTGCACGGGGAGGCGGTCGTGCCGCTGTTCGTGGTCCGGGCGGGCGGCGAGGTCATCGTGTTCACGGCGGACGGGCCGCCCGTCCCGCAGGCGGGCGAGGTGCTGATAAGCCTTGCGCATGCCGTGGCGCCGGCGAGCACCGCGCCTCCGCCGGAGGCCGGCGCGAAAGGGCCGGGATGATGCGGCGCCGGCGGATGGTCCGTACAGGTCTTCCCTTGAAGCCTCGGTTTTCCCTTGTTACCCTACATAGAAGGTGCATCCCTTTTGCAGCCAGCCGATCCGTCCACCCTGCTGTAGCGGCCGGCACATTCCCGCCTCTCCTAACACAAGGAGCGCTCCGTGCCCTACTCCGCGGAGATCAGCCGGACCAACCCCACCGCGATCCTGTTTCTCCTGGACCAATCCAGTTCCATGTTGGAGCCGTTCGGCGGCCAACCCGACAAGCGCAAGGCCGACGGCGTGGCCGACGCTCTCAACCGCCTCCTGCAGAACCTCGTCCTCAAGTGCGCCAAGGCCGACGGCATCCGCGACTTCTTCCACGTCGGCATGATCCGCTACGGCGGCCGCGTCGAGTCCGCCTTCGGCGGGCCCCTGGCCGGCGCGACCCTCGTCCCCGTCAGCCGGATCGCCAACAACCCGCTGCGGGTCGAAATGCGGACGCGCAAGGTGGACGACGGGGCCGGCGGGCTGGCCGACCAGAACTTCAAGTTCCCGATCTGGTTTGAGGCCCGGCCGACGGGGCGGACGCCGATGTGCGAGGCCCTGGCCAAGGCCAAGGAGTACCTGCCAGGCGTTCCTCGGCGTGCAGCCCAACTGCTACCCGCCGATCGTCATCAACATCACCGACGGCCAGCCGACCGACGGCGACCCGCGCGAGGCGGCCAAGGCGGTGCGCGGCATGGCGTCGAAGGACGGCAACGTGCTGATGTTCAACGCCCACCTGTCGGACAAGCAGAACCGGCCGATCGAGTTCCCGTCGGAGGAGGCGGGTCTGCCGGACGACTTCGCCAAGCTGCTGTTTCGCATGTCGAGCGAGCTGCCGCCGAAGCTGCTGGACGCGGCGAAGGCCGACCGCTTCCCGGTGGGGCCGAAGTCGCGCGGCTTCGTGTTCAACGCCGACCTGGTGGCGGTGATCCGCTTCCTGGACATCGGCACCCGCGTGGCCCAGACGGTGCGGTGACCGATGCCATCCGCCGACCGGACGCCGCGCTGGAACGTGCTGTGTCTGCCCAAGCGCGGCAACAGCGAGGACGAGTACGAGGACGCCTGGGCGGCCGACCCGGCCCGCGGCCGGTTCGCCGTCGCCGACGGCGCGTCGGAAACGTCGTTCGCCGGCCGCTGGGCGCAGCTGCTGGCGGAGGCGTTCCTGACCGCGGCCCGACCGCCGGAGCCGGCGGGGTGGCTGGACGGAACCGCGGCGGCTCTGGGCGGCGGAGGTGATGGGGCTGGAACTGCCATGGTACGCGGAGATGAAGCGCGAGCAGGGCGCCTTCGCCACGCTGCTGGGCGTGGGCGTGCGGCGGCCGTCGCCGGATCGGCCGGGCCGATGGCGGGCCGTGGCGGTCGGCGACAGCTGCCTGATCCATGCGCGGCCGGGCGGCGAAATTCGCTCTTTCCCGATCCGCAAATCCGCCGAATTCGGCAACCAGCCGCGGCTGATCGGTTCGCGCGGCGGCGCCGCGCCTAAGCCGGACTACGCCTCCGGTTCCTTGCTGTCCGGCGACCGCCTGTTTCTGATGACGGATGCGCTCGCCCAGTGGTTCCTGCACGCCCACGAGCAGGGAGGCCGACCCGACGAGGAGTTGGCGTCGGTGCTGTCGGCCGCCGATCCGGACGACGCCTTCACCGCCTGGATCGAGGGAATGCGCGACCGCGACGGCCTGCGCAACGACGACGTGACTCTCATTCGTATGGAAACGGGCCTGGCGCCCGAGGAGCATTCCCCATGACGTGGCCGCTGTCGCAGGATTACAACGAGGCGATCCAGAGCCCGAAGAGCAACTTCGCCGACCCCGACCTCAAGCGCGGCGAGGCCGTCGCCAACGCCCTGGGCCTGCCGATGCCCTACTCCGGCAACTTCGCCGACGTCTATCAGGTGCGCTGCCCGGACGGCTCAAGCTGGGCGGTCAAGTGCTTCACCCGTCAGGCCGACGGCCTGCGCGAACGCTACCAGGAGATCAGCCGCCATCTCAGCCAGGCCAAGCTGCCCTTCACGGTGGATTTCACCTATCTGGAGCAGGGCATCCGCGTCGCCGGGACGTGGTATCCGGTGCTGAAGATGCAGTGGGTGGAGGGGCTGACGCTCAACCAGTTCGTGGCGCAGTACCTCGACAAGCCGGCCATGCTGGAGGCGCTGTCGCAGATGTGGGGGCGCATGGCCAAGTACCTGCGCGCAGCGGAGGTCGGCCACTGCGACTTGCAGCACGGCAACGTCCTCCTGGTGCCGGGCGCGAGCGCCAAGTCGCTGGCGCTGAAGCTGATCGACTACGACGGCATGTGGGTGCCGTCGCTGGCCGGGAACGAAGTCGGGCGAGGTGGGCCATCCGTCGTACCAGCACCCGCAGCGGCTGCGCGAGGGGACGTACAACATCGAGGTGGACCGCTTCCCGCTGCTGCTGATCGCCACGGCGCTGCGCGCACTGAAGGTGAAGGGCAAGGCGCTGTGGGAGAAGTACGACAACGGCGACAACCTGCTGTTCAAGGAGATGGACCTGCGCGAACCAGGTGCGTCGGAACTGTTCCGGGAGCTGCCGCAGCTCGGCGACCCGCTGACGGCCGCACTGACGGCCCACATGCTCAAGGCACTTGGGGCGAAGCTGGATGCGACGCCGCTTCTGGAGGAGGCGACGCCCGGCGCGAGGACGGCGACGCCCGCCCCGACCCGGACCTCCCGGCCGGCCGCAACGCCGACCCCGAAGACGGCGGCGGTCGCGCCAGTCGTGGCGGGGGTGGCGCGGGTCGTGGCGCCGGCCGAGGACAAGACGTTCGCCTTCGACGATTCCGCCGTGGCGACCGCGGGAACTTCCAGCGCGGGTCTGAAGCGGGCCATGCCGAAGGCGAGGGCGAAGAGCGGCGGTGTACCGGCCTGGACGTGGGCCGTGGCCGCGGCGGCTCTTCTCGTCGTTCTCGGCGGCGCGGCGGCGGCGTTCTTCGCTACACAAAGCGGCCCCGGCAATCCGCCGGCGGGACCGGCGGTGACGCAGCATCAGCTGCCCGTTGACCACGACAAGGGACCGGTAAAGTCGGTGGTGGACGACGGGCCGGGTCCGGACAAGCCCACTCCACTGCCGGTGAAAGAAGGATCTCAACCCCCTCCCGCCGACAACCCCGACGAGGGCATCGACCCGGACCCCAAGGCACCGCCCGGCGAAATCCGGCGCTTCGAGGGGCACACGCAGGGCGTCCTTGGCGTCGCCTATTCCCCGGACGGGCGCTTGATCGCCTCCGTCGGGGACGACAACACGATCAGGCTTTGGGCCCCCAGGACCGCCAAGGAGCTTCACTCCTGGCAGGGCCACGCGGCCCCGCCCTGGTCCGTCGCCTTTTCGCCCGACGGGCGGCTGCTCCTCACGGGCGGCAAGGACAAGGTTATGCGACTGTGGGACGTGGTCGGTTGGAACGAGCTTCAGCACTTCGACGGTCACACCGACATGGTGGACGCCGTGGCCTTCGGCCCCGATAAGACCCGCGTCTATTCCGCCAGCCGCGACGGCACTTGCCGCATTTGGGACGCGGACACCGGGCGCGAAGTCGGTCGCTGCGGAACAGGCCCGATGAGTCTGTACGCTTTGGCGGTGTCTCGGCAGGGAGATCGCGCACTGTTTACCGCAGGCGACCATTCGGTGGTTCTTTGGGACATATCCAGGCAAGTGGAACTAAAGCGGATGCCGGGGCACACCTTCGACGTCTACACGCTTGCCTTCTCCCCAGACGGCAAATTCGGGTTATCGGCCGGATGGGACAAGACCATACGCCTTTGGGACTTGAGCGACGGCACGGAAAAGCATCGCTTCGACGGCCCGGCGCCCGTCCTGTCCGTCGCGTTTTCTCCCGACGGCCGCCGCATCCTTTCAGGCGGCGATGACAAGGCCGTCCGCCTTTGGGAAGTGGATACCGGGCGGCAGATTTGCAGCCTTGAAGGCCACACCGCTGGGGTCCGCAGTGTCGCGTTCTCCCCGAGTGGGCGCTATGCCATCTCGGGGAGTGTGGACAAGACGATCCGCCTGTGGCGATTACCGCCCGTTGAACCGCCCGTGGTCGCGGTCGGGTCCGACCCTGCCGGCATCGACCCCGATCCCAAAGGGCCGCCCGGCGAAGTCCGCCATTTCGACGAAAACCCGGGAGAGATCCGCCGGCTCGCCGTCTCGCCGGACGGGCGTCAAGTCATCACCGCGAGCTACGACAACGCCGTTCGCTTGTGGGACGTGGCCAGTGGCAAGGTGGTTCTGACGTGTGCGGAGCACACGGGCAGGGTCCACGCGGTCGCGTTTCTACCGGACGGCCGGCGGGCGATGTCCGTCCGCGATGCCGGGATCGTGCAGCTCTGGGCCCTGAAGGACGGTCATGAAATCCGCTCGTTCGTTGGGCACACCGGGGAAGTCTGGTACGTCGCCGTCTCCAACGATGGCCGGGGCGCCCTCACCAGCGGCCGGGATGATTTCGCGATCCTGTGGGACGTGGACGGCGGCAAGGAGCTGCATCGCCTGGAAGAGCCGGGCGGCATCGACAGCGCCGCCTTTTCCCCGGACGGCCGGACGGTCCTGACGGGGACCATCAACGGGCCGCTCCACCTCTGGGACGTAAAGTCCGCCGCCAAACTGCAGCGCTTCGAGGGCCTGCCGGGCGAGCGGATGTCCGTGGCGTTTTCCCCCGACGGGAAATATGTGTTATCCGGATCAACGGAGGATAAAGCGGCTTACTTGTTGCGCGTCTCGGACGGCAAGCTGGTGCGCAAGTTCGTGGGGCACATCGGCAATGTTAACGCCGTGGCCTTTTCGCCGGACGGCCGGGAGGTCCTTACCGGCGGCGACGACATGACGGTTCGGGTCTGGGACGCCGACACGGGCGACGAATTGTATTGCTTCCGGGGGCATCAGCGCAAGGTCTGGTCGGTGGCCTTCTCTCCCGACGGGCACTACGGCTTTTCCGCTGGCGCGGACAACGTGATCCGAATGTGGCGGCTGCCGCCCGCCCCTCCGATGGATTTGACGCAACAAGACAAGCTCAAGGGCGTGGGTGAGATCCGCAAGTTCGAGGGGAATGCGGAAGCGATCGCCATGATGGACGTTTCTCACGACGGCAAGCAACTGCTCACGGCCGGCTTCGATCACACCCTTCGGCTGTGGGATGTGGCGACCACCCATGAATTGCTGAGGTGGGAGGAGCCGGAGAACTCGAATGCGCATGGCGTCGCATTTCTGCCGGACGGGCGACGTGCGCTTTCTTGCGGCGAGACCGACAAGGATCTCCATCTCTCGGACCTTGCGGACGCCCATGAAATCCGCACATTCAAGGGCCACGCCCAGGGCGTCTTGTCTCTCGCCGTTTCCTCGGACGGCCGATTCGCCGCGTCGTGCAGCCATGAGAGCACGGCGTTCCTCTGGGACATCGAAACCGGAATGGTGCTGCACCGGCTGGAAGGGAACATCGGAGGCGTGGACAGAGTGGTGTTCTCGCCGGATTCCAAATACCTCCTGACCGGGTCGGCGCAGGGCGTGATCCGCCTCTGGGATGTCGCAACGGGCAAGGAAGTGCGCCGCATCGGCAGCCATGTGGGGGATGTAAAGGGATTGGCTTTCTTCCCCGACGGCCAATTCGCGCTGTCCACCAGCACGGACAAGACCGCCTGCGTCTGGAGTCTCAAGGAGGGCCGAGAGGTGCGCCGGTTCGGCGAAAGCCCGGACGGCGCATGGTCGGCGGCCGTGTCGCCGGACGGGCTGCGGGCGCTGACCGGAGACGGCGACGGGACAGTGACCTTGTGGGATACGGCGAGTGGAAAGGCGTTGTACCGCTTTGTCGGCCAACAGGGGCAGGTCTGGGAGGTGGCTTTCTCTCCGGACGGGCGGTACGCCTTCTCCTCTGGCCAGGATCATATGGTGCGCATGTGGCAGCTTCCCCCCGCGGATTACGTCCCGGCGCCGGAACCGCCGCCGCCCGTCGTGAAGAAACCGGAGCCGAAACCCGATGCGCCGGCGGCAGACGCCCTGAACGCCGCCGACCACAAGGTCAAGGAAATCTACAAGGACGATTTCAAAAAGAAGAAAAAGGAAGAGGTGCGCGCCCTCGCGGATAAGCTCGAGAAGGACGCGGTCGGCACAAAGGCAACCTCGCGTTCCGTTACGTCCTGCTGCGCGAGGCCCGCGATGCGGCCGCCCGGGCCGACGATCTGACGTTCGCGTTCCACGTCGCCGACGAGATGGCCGATGGCTTCGCGGTCGGTCCCCTGGCGATGAAACTGGAGGCGCTGGAGGCCGCCGCCAAAACGGCCGTGTCGGCGAACGCTCACGTCCACGTCGGCGAGGCCAGCCTGGTGATCGCCGAGGAGGGCGTGGACCGGGACGACTACAACACGGCCGACCGTGCCGTGAAGGTGGGCCTGTCCGCCGCCTTCGCCGCGTCCAGCCCCACGCTGGATGCGGCGATTCATGGGCGCGCCAAGGAAGTCGAGGGCCTCCACGCGGCCTACACGGACGCCGTCCAGAAGGCCGCCGGGCCCTGGCCGAGAAGCCGGACGACCCGGAGGCGAACCTAACGCTGGGCAAATTCCTGTGTCTGGAGAAGGGGGATTGGAACCGCGGCCTACCCATGCTGGCCCAAGGGAGCGACCCCGAGTTGAAGGCGCTGGCGGCGTCGGACCTGGCATCGGTGTCGGACCCCGACGCACAGCAGGAGGTGGCGAAGGCTTATACGACCCGCGCCGAAGGGGAAAACGGCGCGGCCAAGGCGCAGCTGCTGCGTCGGTCCTGCTACTGGCTTGAGAAGGCTCAGGCACAGCTCATGGGCTTCCAGCGCACGGAAGTCGCAAAGAAAATCGCCGAACTCGAGAAGGGCATACTTCCCCAGCGACCCGCCGTTGTGTGCGCCTACTACGGAACGTACAATGATTGGCCGGAGGTCACGGACAAGGTCCGGCAGCTGTTGGTGCAGGGCAAGGGCCAGAAGCTGATCGTGAAGGCCGACGCCGGTGAACTCGGCATCCCGAACCATGACAACCACCAAACCAAGACGCTGGTCATCGTGTACCAGTGCGGCGGACAGACTTGTCTGAGCATCACGCCGGAAGGGGGGACGGCGACCATCCCGGCGCCCGCCGGAGCGGCGGACACAGACGTCCTCTGGCCGGGGCCGGGACAAAAACTGCTCGTACTGGCTGCGCAGTACGGCGCCGAGGGGGGCTGGGCGGACTGCACGAGTCAGGCTCAGCACCTTGTGAAGGGGCAGGCGCTCACTGTGGCTTCGGACGGCCTTACCAGCATTGATCCAGCGTTCGGGAAACACAAAGCGCTGCTGGTCGTCTACCGCTACGGCAACCGCGTCCGTTTCAGCGTCACGCCGCACGACCAGCCGGTCGCGATCGGGGAGCTTCCGCCGAAACCATAGGCCCCGACGGCAGGGCGTCTCATAGGAGACACACCTGCTTTGTCGAAAACCTCGCAAGGTTGGTCCGAGCCGCGTGCGCGGCGGATCGGGGTAGGCGGAACGCGGCCGCTTACCCCGATCCGCCGCGCACGCGGCTCGGACCAAATCTGGCGTCCCAACGAGGAGTGACTACGATGTCGTGGCCGCTGTCGCAGGATTACAACGAGGCGATCCAAAGCCCGAAGAGCAACTTCGCCGACCCCGACCTCAAGCGCGGCTTCGGATCTTCATTACAGAGCGATTAAAGAGAGGATCCCCCGCGCCGCCCGAGGACCGATCACGGACGCCCCGTCGTCAGGGGTTGTTTTTCAATGGGGGATGTTCAGCCCAGAATTCCGCCGCCGGCTTCGTGTTGATCTTCAGCAGCGTTTTGATCTTGCGCAGGGGCGTCAGATCCTGGTCCGGACGGTCGTCGAACCACAAGGTCTCCAGCGGCAGGTCCCGCAGCGGCGAAACGTCGCGCACGGGGTTGTTCGTAATGTCCAGACGTACCAGTTTCATGCCGCGGAGCGGCGACAGGTCGGTCAACTTCCCCTTGCCGGGAGCGCTGCCGTTGCAGTGCAGAAAGACCAGCGCCGGCAAGGCGCGCACCGGGCTGATGTTCGTCACCTCGTCGGTGCTGAACCCGATGAACCGAATCGGAATGGGCGGATTGAAGAACGTGTGGCTGACGACTCCGTGGAAGTCCGGGTTGAGTTCCTTCAATTTGGCCTCGACCACCACCTCCTGCTTGCGCGGCGGCAGGACGGCCAACTCCTTGCAGAACGCCTCGTCGGCCGGCCCGGCCGGCAGTCCCGGCGCTGCGGGATCCGGCCGCGTCACGCCGACGTCCTGTTCGACCGGTTCCGCACCCGGCGCGTCGGGTTTCTTGCCGTTGCTCGGAAGCGTCGGAATGATCGCGGCGGTCGCGATCATGAGGGCCGCCGCCGCGGCGCCGGCGACGAGCCAGGCGATCCATCGCCGCAGCCGAGCGGGGCGTTGCCGCGGAAGGAGCAGGGCGCTCGAGCGCGTCCGCCACGGCGCGGGCCGTGGACGGCCTTTGGTCCGGATCCTTGGCCAGCAGTTTCAGCACCAGCTCCGCCGCCGCCGGGGGCACGGCGGGGTTGACGTCGCGCGGCGACGGCGGCGCGTGTTCAGTCACGGCCAGCATCGTGTCGAATTCGCTCGCCCTCCGGAAGGGCGACGCGCCCGTGCAAAGCAGGTAGAGAACGCATCCCAGGCTGAACAGGTCCGAGCGGGCGTCCACGGGTTTGCCGCTCGCCTGCTCCGGGGACATGAATTCCGGCGTGCCCAGGATGTTGCCGGTCCGGGTCAGGTGGGCGTCGGACTCCAGGGCGCGGGCCAGGCCGAAATCCAGGATCTTGACTCGATCCCCCCCGGCATCCAGCCAAACGTTTGAGGGTTTCACGTCGCGATGGATTAGGCCGCGGGCGTGGGCGGCGTGCAAGCCTTCGGCGATCTCCCGGCCGATCCGCAGCACGTCGGTCAGCGGCAGCGCCGCCCGGCCGGGAACCAGGCCCAGGCGCCGGAGGCGCGATTCCAGCGTCTCCCCCTGGAGGAACGGCATGGCCAGGAAGAGGACGCCGCGCTCCTCGCCCACCTGGTAGATGGGGACGATGTTGTCGTGCGTCAGCGCGGCCATGGCACGGGCCTCATGCAGGAAGCGCCGGCGGGGGCCGTCCTGGGACGCCAGGAAGGGATTCATCACCTTGAGCGCCACCGGGCGGCGCAGGTCCGGGTCTTCGCCCTGGTAAACCATCCCCATGCCGCCGGCGCCGATCTGTCGGAGGACGCGATAGGGCCCAGGCGGCCCATTTCGTCCGGCGCCCGGGCCGGGGCGAGCCACGGATGCTCCGTCCGCGCCCAGGGCAGCGTGGAGGCCCCCGCCAGCTCCTGGACCTGCTCCAACACATGCGTCAGAATGGGTTCGGCGTCCACGGGATCCTCTGGCGCGGCCGGCGAATCTGGAGAACGAGGGGGTCGGGCGCGGCCTCCCGCGTTTGCAGTTCCCGCTGGCAGCGGGCGCAGCCGCCTGTGTGGGCCGCCACGGCCTCCAAAGGCCCGTCCGGCAATTTGCCCAGGACGAAGGCGGACAACTGTTCCGCTGTTGGACAGGCTGTACGCGGCATGAGACCTTTCCCTCCGGGCCGGCCGGCCCCTCGCCGCCCCTCTGCAAGGAGTATTGCGGGGGCGTAAAGCGAAAATGTCAATAGACTGCGGCGCGACCACTGCAACGGCGTCGGGAGGGCAGCAGTCAATAGCCGGGAATCCGCTCGTCGTCGGCCAGGTCCGGCAGCTCTTCGCGCAGGCGCCGGAGGACGCGGCACTTCGCCATGCGCACGGCGCCCGGCGTGACCCCCAGCTCGTCGGCCACGTCATAGGCCGTGCGTCCTTCCGCAGTCGTTCGCCAGAAGGCCTGCCACGTCCGATCCGCGAACTCAACGCGGACCAGGTCCATCGCTCGGTGGACCAGCGCCGAGAAATCGGCCGCCGATTCCTCGTCGTCGGGCAGCTGTTCGGGGAGATTCAGCATGCCCCTTTGGGCGTCGGAACCGCCGGCGGCGTTCGGCTGGCGCTGCCGGCGGCGCAGGTGGTGGCCGATCTTGTGCCGCGTGATGGTCCAGAGCCAGCCTCGGAAACTATCGCCGGGGCGGTCGCGGCGGAAGTCGTGGATGCGCACCGCCACGGTGCGGAAGACCTCCTGAATCACGTCCGCCGCGTCCTCGGGCTGGAGTCGGCCGCGCCGGCACCAGCGGTAGATCAGGGGACCGTAGAGCTGGACGTGCCGCCGCCAACCTTCCGCGTCGCGTCGTTTCAGGTGGTCCACAAGACTCGTTGAAGTCGAGCCGGGGCCAGGCTGTTGCAGATCGAGAGTATCGGTCATTGTGACGGCCTCCAGGCGGCGCCCGGGTCGCCGGGGGCGTTGTCCCGCCGGTATAGTAAAGGGGCGTGGCCCCTGGATATCATTTTTTGGGCGCGAAAGCGGCCGGTCGCAGCCGAGGAATTTGACGGATAAAAGGGGTCGGGAGTCGATTCAAGTGACTCCCGGCCCCTCTTGTCGGCCTATGGGCGGACGGAGGCGGTCCTACCAACGGCACCGACGCACGGGCAGCGGGTATCGACGCACGGGCAGCGGGTACCGACACACGGGCGGCGGGTACACGGGCAGTGGGTATCGACACACCGGCGGCCATCCACACACGGGCGGGCAGATGCGGCGGATGGGGAACGGGCGGATGGGGTCCACGACGATGGGGTCCGCGACGCAGGCGGCGGCCTCCACGACCGTGGGGGCCAGGCGGACGACGGGATCCACAGTGACGAGCGGTTCCACGCGAACGACGGGCTTCACGATGACGGGTTCCACCGGTCCCGGGCGGTTGGGCCATTGCCGCCGAGGCCAGCGGGCCGGAACAGGGGCCGGCGCAGACGACCGGCCCGATCATCAACGCACCCACACCAAGAGCCATCACGATAGCAGTACGCAACATTTTCGGACCTCCATTACTGAGGGGTTAAGGATAAGAGCCCCGCGTCCGACAACCGGCGTGGCCGGCCCATTCCTCGCGTCCCTCCGTCAGAAACATTGCGCGGGCGTCACAGAAAAACGCGAATGGGCTCTCGTTCCCAGGAGCGAGGTGAGATCAAGACGAAGGGCCGACGCGCCACAGCCGCACCGAACTAACCTCCTCCCAAGACGCCATTTGAGAAAGTCCCAGTAATTGCTTGAAGTTGCGAGGGCGGTGGTTATACTCACAGTTGGGGTGCGAGTCCTTCATCGATCGCGTCGTTTTCGCGGCGGCCGGCAGGGGCGGGGTTGTCTCACCCCTCCCGTGACGCCAGGAGGGTTCCTCCGATGGCCCAAATGGTTCGGCGCCTCTATCGAGGCAAGGCGTTCACGCTGATCGAACTGCTCGTCGTGATCGCCATCATCGCCATCCTCATCGGCCTGTTGCTGCCCGCCGTCCAGAAAGTCCGCGAGGCGGCGGCGCGCATGAGCTGCGCCAACAACCTCAAGCAGATCGGCCTGGCCACGATGAACTTCGCCGACAGCAACAACGAACAGTTGCCCCCGGCCAACGGCTACTTCCCCTACGACGACGGCCAGCAAAACGTCCAGGGTCAGACGTACGGCACCGAGATGGTCATGATCCTCCCGTACATTGAGCAGGGGAACCTGCTCAATGCCAGCTTCAACGGGACCATCTATGCCATAAACATTCCCGACAACGGCGGCAAAGACCGCATCAAGACCTACGTCTGTCCCTCGGACCCCAGCGTCGGCTACGCCCTGACGGTCGGGTGGGGCGACCCGGCCCCCAACAACAACTGGGGACAAGGCGATTGCAGCTACGCCTGCAACTTCCAGGTGTTCGGGGTGCCGCTGCCCCAATGGCAGGGGGGCCAGAGGTACCCGGCCAGCATCACCGACGGCGTTTCCCAAACGATCTTCTACGCGGAGAAGTACGCCGGCTGCGGCCCGAACGCCCCAAGCGGCAACATGTGGGCGTGGGGCTGGGACGTCAACGCCTCGCCGGTTTACGCCGCCGCCGTCACCGGGCCGCAACTGTGGCAGCAGCAGCCCAGCCCGTGGCAGACCAATTGCAACCCGACGCTGGCCTCCAGCCCGCACACCGGCGGCATGAACGTCGGTCTGGGCGACGGCAGCGTTCGTTTCCTCAACCAGGGCATGAGCGCGAACACCTTCTGGCTCGCCACCAATCCCTCCGACGGGGCGGTGTTGCCCAGCGACTGGTGAGTTCCGACGGCCATGAGGCGCCCTTGTGAGATTCCTCCGGATTGAACCATGCTACGACGCTTCCGCATTTCCGGGTCTGGGTTGCGCCGCCTTGCCGCGGCGGCGCTGGTGCTGGCGGCGACCGGCTGCGGCAAGCCCACCGGCAACATTTCGGGCAAGGTGCTCTACCAAGACAAACCCCTGCCCGGCGGCTACGTCAACTTCATGGGCCAGGGGTCGGACTCAACGGTCAAGGCCAGCGCGATCCAGAAGGACGGCAGCTATTCCATCACGGGAATGCCCGTTGGAGAAGCGAAGATCACCGTCCAGGGCATTTTCGCACCGCTCCAGCCCACGCAGGGCGGGCTTCCCCCCGCCGCGGCGGGGTCGTCGTCGCAGGCCGCCAACCGGCCGACCGTCTACGTGCCGCCGGAGTACGGCAACGCCGAGATGAGCAAACTGACTTACACCGTCGTGAGCGGAGCCCAGACGCATAACATCGAGCTGAAATGATGGAGAAAGGGAAAAAGGGAGACGGGATGAAACCAGAGAGATTTCAGCTTCTCCTCGTTTCCCTTTCTCCTTTTCTCCTTTTCTCCCTTGCTCTCTTGCTTCTTCTCGTCGCCGGGTGCCAGAAATCCCCTTCCGTCGTCGCGCCGCCGCCCGATCCGTGCTGGTTCAAGGACGTGACGGACCAGGTCGGCTTGCACTTCGTCCACGACGCCGGCCCCACGGGCAGCTACTTCATGCCGCAGATCGTCGGCTCGGGGGCCGCTCTGTTCGACTTCGACGGCGACGGCCTCCTCGACATTTATCTGTTGCAAAACGGCGGCCCGAACGGCGCCCGCAACCAGCTCTTCCACCAGCTTCCCGGCGGTCGCTTCGAGGACGTCAGCGCCGGCTCCGGCCTGGACATCGCCGGCTACAGCATGGGCGTGGCGATCGGCGACGTCAACAACGACGGCCTGCCCGACGTGCTCGT
This sequence comes from uncultured Planctomycetaceae bacterium, assembly GCA_963771935.1. GTDB lineage: Bacteria > Planctomycetota > Planctomycetia > Gemmatales > Gemmataceae > UBA4732. The sequence continues at coordinate 1,082,647 of CAVYVK010000005.1, forward strand.
CACTCAGTACGGCGGCGTCAAGCTCTTCCTCAATCAGGGTGGCGGCCACTTCAAGGACGTCACCAAGGAGGCCGGCCTCGACAGCCTGCACTGGGGCACGTCGGCCTGCTTCTTCGACTACGACCGCGACGGCTGGCTCGACCTCGTCGTGGTCAACTACGTCAGCTACGACCCGGATCGCGCCTGCGGCACGCCACGCTACCAGCGAGATTATCTGCGCCCCCAGTCAGTTCGCCGGGACGGTCACGAACCTTTATCACAACCGCGGCGGCGGCGGGCCTGTCCACTTCGACGACGTGACGGTCGCGTCCGGGCTGGATTTCGTCCCCGGCCCCGGATTGGGCGTCGCCTGCGCCGACTTCGACGGCGACGGCTGGCCCGACATCTTCGTGGCCAACGACGCCCAGCCCAACCGCCTGTGGATCAACCAGCACAACGGCAAGTTCAAAGAGGAAGCGGTCAAGCGCGGCGTGGCCTACAACGCGATGGGGAGTGCCCAGGCGGGCATGGGGGTGGCCGTGGGCGACGTGAACGACGACGGCCTTTGCGACCTGTTCGTGACGCACCTCACCGAGGAAACCAACGCCCTCTGGGTTCAGGGGCCGCCCGGCCTGTTCCGCGACCGGACGGCGGCCTCGGGCCTGGCGGCCACGGCCGACCGCGGCACCGGATTCGGCACGGTCCTGGCCGACTTCGACCAGGACGGCGTCCTCGACCTGGCGGTGGTCAACGGCCGGGTCTACGCGGCCGACCGATCGCAGAACCCGGCCCTCGGCCCCTTCTGGGGCCTCTACGCGGAGCGCAGCCGGCTCTGGGCCGGGACGGGCGACGGCCGCTTTCGGGATATCTCGGAGAGCAATAGCCCATTCTGCGCGACCCCGGCGGTGGCCCGCGGCGTGGCGTGCGGGGACGTCGATGGGGACGGCGCGCTCGACTTGCTGGTGACGACAGTCGGCGGGCCGGCGCGGCTGTACCACAACACGGTCCCCCACTGCGGCCACTGGCTTCTGGTCCAGGCCCTCGACCCGGCCCTGCGGCGGGACGCTTACGGGGCCGAGATCACGGTTCGGGCCGGCGGCCGCCGCTGGAAGCGCTGGCTGAACCCCGGCTCCGGCTACCTGTGCAGCAACGACCCGCGGGCGCACTTCGGGCTGGGCGCGGCCGACCGAATCGACGCCATCGACGTGGTCTGGCCGGACGGCGTCCGCGAGCGATTCCCCGGCCGCGCCGCCGATCAGAAGGTGGTCCTGCGCAAGGGCGAAGGGGAGGGTCCGCCCCCATGAGTGGAGAGCGGCGAATGGCGAGCGACGAGAGACAAGGACAAGGGGACAAGGGGACAAGGGGACAAGGGGACCAGCCGCTCCCCTCGTCGCCGTCTCCCCGTCTCCCCTTCTCCCGCTCGCGCCGCATCCGGCGTGGCGTGCTGGCGGCGACCCTGATCGTGGGCGGGGCGCTGCTGGCGGGCGGGGTCGGCCTGGCGTTCTGGTTCGGGCGAGGCTCCCCACCACCCCAACCGCCGACGATCGACCTGTCCGGCCTGGACCCTGCCGTGGCGGCGGCGATCGCGCTGGAGCGAGACGCGGTCCTCCAATCGCCGCGCTCGATCGACGCCTGGGGGCGCCTGGGCATGGTCCTGCTGGCGAACCAGTTCCGCCCCGAAGCCGCCGAATGCTTCGCCCAGGCGGAGCGGCTCGCGGATCGGGACGGCCGTTGGCCCTACCTGCGCGCGTTGGCCCTACAGCGATCCGACCCGGAGACGGCTGTCGCCGAGCTGCGGCGGGCGCTCGACCTCGGCGGCGACGAGGTCGGCCCGGCCCGGCTCCGGCTGGCCGAGCTGCTCCTGGAGCAAGGGAGGCTGGAGGAGGCCGACCGCGAGTTTCGCCTTGCCCTGGCGTCGAACCCGAACGACCCCCGCGCCCATCTCGGGCTGGCCCGGCTGGAATGCCAGCGCGACGCCCCGGCGGCCAGTCTTCCCCACCTGGAGCGCGTGGCGGCCGACCCGCACGCGCGGAGGGCGACCGCTCAGCTGTCGGCGGAGGTCCACCAGCGCCTCGGCGACCCGGCGGCCGCCGAGCGGGACCAACAGGCGGTGAACGACCTGCCGGACGACGCGCCCTGGCCGGACCCCCTCGCCCAGGAGGTCGCGGAGCTGGCGACGGGCAAGCTGGTGAGCGTCGCCCGCGCCAACCAGCTGCTCGCGGAGGACCGGGCGCCGGAAGCCGTGGCGCTGCTGCGCCAGACCCTGCGAGACTACCCGGACCTGGACCGGGCCTGGTACTTGCTCGGCAAGGGTCTGATCCAGCAGAACGATTTGACCGGCGCCGAGGCGGCCCTGCGGCAGGCGACCCGGCTCGCGCCCGACGCCGTCGAGTACCAGTACGACCTGGGGACCGTCCTGTTCATGCGGCGGCAACCGGCCGCCGCCGCGGAGTGCTTTCGCAAAGCGACGGCGCTGAAACCCGATTTCGCACGGGCCTACTACAACCTCGGCCATTGCCTGAAACAGCAGGGCGACCGCGACGGCGCCTTGGAGGCTTTCCGCAACGCCGTCCGCAGCGAACCCCGCCTGGCCGCGGCCCACGCCAACCTCGGCGAGCTGCTGGCCCAGCAGGGTCGCACCGACGAAGCGCTTCTGCACCTCCGCCAGGCCGTCCAATGGGATCCGGCGGACGCGCACGCCCGGCGGCTTCTCGAGGACCTGGAAAAACGCCCCGCACGGCCCTCGTCCCCATCCCTTTCGCATTGACCGCATGGGGATCCCGAAAAACGCATCGGGCGGCTGGATCAGCGAGCATTGGACCGCCTGCGAAAACCTCGTGGGATATTTCCGCTCCGCTGCGTGCGCGGCTCGGACGGATCAGGTACAGGCGCGACAGGTTTTCGACAGAGCAAACCCGCTTCAAAACGAACCTGCCCGGTAGACGCGATCGGCACGGGCCGGAAGGATGGACCATGCATCAGGAGACGCCCCCGAGCGGCGCCGCCCCGCACGAGGCGTCCCGAGCGGCCTCCGCCCCACCCTTCGCACCCCTCGCCATCTCGGTCCTGTTTTTCATCAACGGGGCCGTGTTCGCGTCCTGGGCGGCCAACATCCCGGCCGTGCAGCGAGCCTTGGACCTGAAGCCGGGACCGCTGGGTCTGGTGTTGTTGGCCCTTCCCGCCGGCGCCGTCCTCGGCATGCCGCTGGCGGGGCGGTTGACCTCCGCCCTGGGCAGCGGTCGGGTCGCCGCCGTCTCGGCGCTCTGTTTCTGCGCCGCCCTCCCGCTCCTCGCGCTGGCCCCGAATCCAGCCTTGTTGGCCCTTGCGCTGTTCCTCTTCGGGGCCTCCGGCGGGGCCAACGACGTCGCCATGAACGCCCAGGCGTCGCAGGTCGAGCGCCTCGGCGGCCGGCCGATCATGTCTTCCTTCCACGCCCTATTCAGTCTGGGCGGCTTGGCGGGGAGCGGCGTCGCGGCGGCGGCGATGGCGCTGGGCGTCTCGCCGCCGCTCCACCTCGCCGCCGTCTCCGTCCTGGGTCTGCTGGCCGCCCTGGCCGCGTCGCGCGGTCTCTTGCCGCCCGCCGCCGGGCCCTCACCGCGGAAACAGGCGTTCCGACTTCCCCCAGCCTCCCTCCTGGGCCTGGGCGCGCTGGCGTTCGCGGTCCTGCTGTGCGAGGGGGCGGCGGCGGACTGGAGCGCCGTCTACCTGCGCAACGACTTGGCGGCGGGGCCGGAGCTGGCCGCCGCCGGCTTCGGAGCGTTCTCGCTGGCGATGGCGGTCGGGCGGTTGGGCGGGGACCGGCTGGTCCGCCGTCTGGGGCCGGTCGCCGTCGTGCGGGGCAGCGCGGCCCTGGCCGCCGTCGGGCTGGGGGTAGGATTGGTGGTCGCGCGCCCGTGGACCGCCGTGGCCGGCTTCGCCGCCCTGGGGCTGGGCTGCTCGAACGTCGTGCCGGTGCTGTTCAGCGCGGCGGGGCGGACGCCCGGGGTCCAGCCAGCGCGGGCGTTGGCGGCGGTGACGGTGATGGGTTACACGGCGTTCCTGGCCGGGCCGCCGCTGATCGGCCTGGTCGCGCAAGCTACGTCGCTCCGGGCGGCGTTGGGGCTGTTGGTGGTCGCCGGCGTGCTGATCGTGGTATTTGGAGCGCGGGTACGCGGGTTGTCGGAGAAGATATCTTAAGGGAGCTGTTTTATATCCGCATGTTTTTTTGAAGTCGTTTTGCTCTGTCGAAATCCTAGGGCGAGCCGGCAAGGAGCATAAGGTTGTGCGTCAACACCCGCAGGAGGATCTCTTTCTTCTGGCTGGGCCACCGGCGGGCGCGAAGCGCCGACCCGAGTAGCCGCTTCTGCCGCGAGAAGCCGCTCTCGATCTGCCAGCGCTGGCCGTACACGCGCCGGTAACGGCTCCGCCGCGGCCGCCGGCGGAAGCGTTTCTTCATCTGGCGGCGGTATTTCGTCTTGGGCTGACGCCGGCCGGCGTTGCGGCGGTTCAAGGGGAACACCGTGGAGCGGATCCTCAGCCGCTCCCGGCCGTAGGCGTGATTATGTTCGGCGTCGTAGCCGCTGTCGCCCAACAGCGTGTCCAACGCGCAGCGCCGCCCGCGGCGCGGGCCGTGGGCTTAAACTGCGGCGAGTCCTGGCTGGGGCCCTTGCTGACGTGGGCCGACAGGAACAGATGGCTGGCCGTCTCCAGCACCGCAGTCAGCTTGGGCCAGGACAGGCGGCGGCGACGCTTGCCCTGCCGCCAGACGAAGTAGCGGCTGCAGTGCCGGCTCTCGTAGCCGGTGGCGTCAATGGCGGCCCTCGGCTTGGGCGGGATCAGGCCGCGATCCTGCACCGCGCGGACGGTTTGGCTGAGGAGGGCATCGACCCCTTTTTTTCCAGGAGGCGTCCGGCGGCCTTCTGGAGGGTGGAGTGATCGGGGCCCTGGGTCAATCCCAGGGCCTGGCGCAGGTCGGACCAGTCCTTGAGGAGTTGTTCCAGGCCGCGGTAGTCCTGTTTGAGGAACTCGCGCAGCACGAGCAGGGCGAAGAGCTGGTGCTGGGTGTAGACCTTGCGGGCGTGCTTGCAGGAGTAGGCCGGCAGCGCCTGCCGGGCCGCGGCCAGGGCGGTTTCCGCCAGCCGCAGCGGCGATTTGGTCATCCAGCGTGTAGTCTTCATGCTTCATTATACGCTTGAGACCCTCAAAGGATTTCGACGGAGCAAAGTCGTTTCCCAACCAGCCCCGAGCGCGAGCGAGGGGGTTCGGGCAAACCCCCTCGCTCGCGCTCGGGGCCGGTATCGAAACCGCTTCTTACTCCCCCGCCGGCGGCCGCCCGACCAGGGTGCTGTGAATTTCCTGCGTGGCGGGGCTGCGCATCGGCAGCCGCAAGGCGAACGTGCTGCCCTGGCCGACCTGGCTCTTCAGCACGATGTCGCCGCCGTGCTCGCGGAGGATCTTGCGGCTGACCGCCAGGCCCAGCCCGGTGCCGCGCGACCCCTTCGTGCTGACGAACGGCCGGAAGATCTCCGCCTGCTTCTCCGGCGGCACGCCGGGGCCGTTGTCCGTCACCTCGATGCGCAGCCATTTGCCGTCCGGCTCGCGCAGCGTGGACACGATCACGCCCGGCGCCTCGCACCCCTCCACGGCGTCCAGAGCGTTGCCGACGATGTTCAGCAGCGCCCGGTGAACGCCCTCCGGGTCGGCCGGGCACTTCGGCAGGCCCGGCGTCCAGCTCGGTCGACAGCGTCACGCCCAATTCCTTGGCCCGCGGCGCCAGCAGCTCCACCACGTCGCGGGCCACGGCGTTCAGGTCGGTTTCCTCCAGGGCCGGCTCGCGGTCCTTGGAATAGCTGAGCATGTCCATGACCAGCTCGTAGATCTTGCCCTGGTTCTTCTCGACGATCGCCCAGCCCTGCCGCAGCGCCTGGTCGTCCTTGTCCTCGATGCCCATCTTGAGGATCTCGCCGCCGCTTTGCAGTCCCTGAAGGATGTTTTTGATGTGGTGCGACAGGGCGGCGATGGTCTGGCCGACGGCCGCCAGGCGCTCGGCCTGGACCAGCGCCTGGTGGTAGCGCGTCTCCTCGACGGCCAGGGCCGCCTGGTGGGCGATGGCCACCGCCAGGGCCAGGTGGTCGGCGGTGAACTTGCCGGTGGGGTTGCCGGCCGCGATCACCTCGCGCGCCGTGGTGCGGGTGTCGAGGTAGAGGACGCCCAGCGTCTCGTGCCGGCCCTTCATCGGCACGCAGATGACTTCGCGGATGCCGAAGCGGACGATGCTCTGCACGGACTGGAAGCGCTCGTCGCGGGCGGCGTCGGAGACGAGCACGCCCTGCTTCTCGCGCAGGACGTGGTCCATGATGGTCCGGCTGACGGGGATCTTTTCCTGGCGGCTGACGCCGCCGCGCCAGCGCACGGCCTTCGGCTCCAGCTCGGCGCCGGTAGACAGGTCGGCGGCGGCCGTGCCGTCCGGGGAGGTGGCGCGCAGCATGATGCAGCCGCGGTCGGCGTCGATCGACCGGAAGATCAGCTCCAGGATGCGGTCGAGGAGCTGATTGAGGTCGAGAATGTGGCTGACGGCCTGGATGGCTTCGTACATGACGCCGAGGTTGGCGAGGGCCGCCTTGAGCCATTTGCCCTCGACCTTCTCCGGCCGGGCGAGGATGCGGCTGCCCTCCGCCTCGCCGATGGTCTTGACGATGGCGGACGACAGCTCCAGGTCCTGGCGGGTGATGAGGCTGATCTGGTCGGCCAGGGCGCCGGCCGGCGGCGGTCTCGGTGCGGCCGGCGCTGAAGACGAGGACGGTCTGGCCGATGCGGATCTGATCGCCGGGCTGCAGCAGCACGTCGCTGGACGCCCTGGTTGTTGACGAAGGTGCCGTTGGCGCTGCCGACGTCGAGGACGCGGTAGCCTTCCGGCGTGCGGACGAACTCGGCATGGCGGCGGGACGACCTCGGTGTCGCAGAGGCGGATGCGTGCTGGACGAGTCGCGGCCGGCGGTGAGACGGTCGCCGGTCAGCTCGAACTGCTTGCCTTCGTCGGCGCCCTTGATGACGATCAAGCGAGGCACGTCGTCCCCTCGCGGCCGAAAAGGGGGATGGCCCGGCGCGTGCGCCGGGCGGAGGGTGCGTCAGACGTCACCGTACAGGCCGTCGGGGGAGGCTGTCAAGCGGGGCGCACCTTCTCGTTCCCAGGCGAGGCCTGGGAACGAGGGAGGGTGTGCCTCTCGATATAGGCACCCGCTGCGTCCCCCGGACTCACGAGTACGTTCGCCCCGGGCTTTACTCAATGTCGCCCGAAGCGGGCTCCCAAGACAAGCCGCCGAACCTTACGTTGAAGCCCGGAGGGCGATGGCAGTAAAGCCCCGGGCGAACGTACTCGTGAGTCCGGGGAAGCCGGCACGCCTCATTCCAGAGGCACACCCACGAGGGACGCGTCAGGTGGGTGTCCCTTTGGATTTTGGAGTCCGTTATTCCAATAGGCGTTCCACTCGGGGCCGTTCGCCAACGCACAACTCCACCAAAGGGCCGACGTGTCCCACCTTCCAACGCGCCCCCGTCTGCTTCAACCGCCGATTCACGAGTTGCCTGATGGAACCCTCGATCCTGCCGCTGCCGATCGACTGGCCCCGCCGTAACCGCCACGCGTAGTTCAAGCGCACCTGATGCCCCGCGAAGTAGTTCAACACCTGCACCGCTCGCCGAACGCCGACGCCTCCTCGATCGCCGCCGTCACCGAGCGAACCGACGGCGCCGGGAGGTCCCGGCGGTCCCAGCCAGCCGCGTCCGTCGCTTCGCCCCGTTCCCGACAGGCGAAGACCGCCCCCTTGACGTCGCGCCCGCCTTCGAGCGTGTTGACCTTGCCCGCGTCGATTGGCACTTCCCGATCGCCCGAAGCGGCCGCGAACGCCTCGGCCGTCGCCCGTTCGTCGCGCATGGCCGTCGCCCGCGCCGCCTCCCGGTGGCAGAGGCGGCGGATCGTCTCGTCGTCCCGGTCCCAGCCGCCCAGTTCCGTCAGCAACATCTCGGCCCGGGCGAAGGACTGCTGGACCCCGGCCAGGCAGGCCAGGCGGCGGCGGCGGTCAGGTAGCCGTCCAGGCCCAACACGCGGTCGGCCCCGAAGTCGCCTTGACCACAGACCGGGCAGGGGAAAGAGCGGCGGCCCCCGGCGATCGGCCCCACGGCGGTCACGGCCCGACGCTCGTGTCTCCCTTGGGAGAGGCCGGCGCCAGCGCCCGCGCCGGTCCCGGCGCGGGCGGCCCCCCTTTTTGCTCGGCCGCGTCGATGCGCCGCGACGGCGGAGGCAAGGCTCTTGCGGAGCAAGGCGCGGCCGTCCCGAAGGGCGACTTGCTCGCAGGCGGCCAGGACCGTGCCGTCGGGGGCGGTCTGGGCGACGTGCCGCATCGGCGTGAAAAAGGCGATGGCCTGCTCCAGGCCGAGCCGCTCCGCCTCATCTCGGTATTCAATCATCAGCGCCGGCATCGGAATCCCTCCCAAAGAACCTAACTTCCTCGGACGGCCCTTCTACCAATCCGCTCCTCCAAAATCGAGAGGGACACCCCCCTTTGCCAGGGCAATTCGCTGATTGAGATGGGCAGGGAGGGCGGGACGGAGTAGAGAAGGCATCCGCGCCCGCCTTTCTCGGAGGTTCCGTCGATGGCCCCTCTTTCCCTGCTTGACGCACTGGCCGACGTGCCCGACCCGCGCAGCCGGCAGGGGCGGCGTCCCCCTGTGCTGGCCATCCTCTCCCTGGTCGTCCTCGCCCTGCTCCGCGGCTGCAAGGGCCCCACCGCCATCGCCCCGTTTGGCCGTGACCACGGCGTCGCGTTGGCCCACGCCTTGGGATTCCTCCGCGGCAAGACCCCTGCCCCCTCTTGCCTGTCCGAACGGCTCAGCCGGCTCGATGCCGCTGCGTTCGAGGCCGCCCTCTCCCGCTGGGTCGCCTCTCGCACCCCGGCGCCCACCCCGGACAGCGACAAGCAGTCCGTCTCCCTCGACGGCAAGACGTTGCCTGGCAGCCGCGACGGCGAGGCGCCCGGCCATCCCCTGGTCGCCGCCTATGCCCACGAGCACCAGGCTGTCCTCGCTCCGATCCGCGTCAATGCCAAGACCAACGAGCACCAGGCCGCTCGGGAGTTGCTGGGCATGCTGCCGGTCCAGGGACGTGTCGTCCTCGGCGATGCCCTGTTCTGCCAGCGCGACCTGTGCGAGAAGATCACCGAGCCAGGCGGCGACTACCTGTTCACGGTTAAGGGCAATCAACGGGGGCTGGAGAGAGACATCGCTGCCGGCTTCGGCTTCGAGGCCGGCGCGCGAAGCGTCGCGGCGGCTTTTTCCCCCGGAGCCGCTGCCGGGGCCGGGGCCGGAGCGGGCACCCACCCGTGTGGAGAAGGGGCACGGACGGGTGGAGAAGCGGATCGTGCGGACGACCTCGATCCTGACGCTGCACCCGAAGGGGCCGGGTCTGCGCAGGGCATTGAAATAACGCGGGAGCGGACGATCCCGGGGAAAACGACGGGGGAGGTGGAGTACGCCAGGACCAGCCTCCAGCCGGAGGAGGCGGACGCTTCGCGTTGGTCGGGCCGGGTGCGCGAGCACGGGGGATCGGGAATGCGTTGCACCACGTGCGCGACGTGACGCTGGGGGAGGACGCCTGCCGGGTGCGCAAGGGTTCGGCCCCGCAGGTACTGGCGGCGGTTCGCAACGCCGTCCTCCACCTGTTGGCGGGCGTGGACGCGTCCAGCCACGCCGCGGCCATCCGCCGGCTCAACGCCCACCCCGAGGAGGCGCTGGACCTTCTCGATCTCCCGCAGCCTCAATAACCGAACTGCCCTGGCGCGGAAGTGACCTCCGACCGGGTTCCTGTTGATCCCGGCCGCGACGGCGCTGTATAAAATCCCTTCGGCCCGCCAGACGGGTCGGCCACGATTTACAAGGGGACCAAGGACGGGGCCGCGGCCTCTCCACACGGCTCCCCGGGCACGGAGGCCCGACCTATGCGTCTACGACTGGGAATTGTCGGTTTGGCGACGGTTGCGGCGGCCGCCTTCACCGCATTGTCCGTCCTCCACGGTCAGGACCATCCGCCTTCCCCGACTTCGCCGGCCCTGCCGGTGCCTCCGCCCATCGCGGCCCCTCACAACGCGGCGCCGGTCCCGTCGGCCCGCGATTTCTCCAAGGGAAGCGACCTCCAAAAGGACATGCTCCTCAGCGCTCGACGCGGCGCCGAGTGGCTGTTCCGCATGAACGACATGAAAGGGCATTTCATCCACGGGAGGGAGCCGGCCCTGCCGGACGTGGTCCCCGAAGGCGACAACTATCTGCGTCAGGCCGGCGCCGCCTTCGCCCTGGCCCGCGCCGCCCGCGTCCTCGACGACGATCGCTACACCGCCCGCTCTACCCAGGCGATCCTCGCCCTGCTCGACGACACCGTCCTCGACCCGAAAGAACCCGTGCGCTGCACGAGCCTGCCGTCGGCCGTCGTCAACCGTCTCGGCGCCGCCGGGATGCTCGTCCTCGCCATCAACGAGTTGCCCGACCCGAAAAACGATCTTCTGGACGTGTCCGAGCAGCTGTGCAACTACATCCGCAAGCAGGCCCGACCGGACGGTTCGCTGGTCTGCACCGATCCCGGCCCCGACGGCAAGCCGGCCGCGGACGAGACGTCCGCGATCGACGACTATACCGGAATCGCCCTCTACGGCCTGATGCGCAGCCAGATCCATCGGCCGGCCGCATGGAAGACCGATCTGGTGCGCAAGGCCGTCGGCTACTACCGGCCGTGGTGGGAGGCGCACCGGAGCATGGACTTCACGCCCTGGCACACGGCCGCCTGCTGGGAGGCGTATCAGCGGACGAAGGAGCAGCCGTTCGCCGACTTCGTGTTCGAGATGAATGACTGGCTCTGCGGCTTGCAGTACGGCCAGCTCGACGCGCAGCGGCAACTCTGGTTCGGCGGCTTCAAGACGTGGTCGGACGGCAAAGCCGTCGAGGCGACGCCGACGATCGGCGCCGCGTTCTATGCCGAGGGGTTGGCCGACGCCTGCCGGACGGCTCGCCAGGCGGTGGACCTGGACCGCTACCGTCGCTACGGAGGAGCGCTGCAGCTCGACCTACAGTTCGTGACCCGGCTTCAGTACACCGAGGCGGGAACCGGCCACTTCTCCGAGTGGTATCGTCCGCGTCTCGTCGGCGGTTTTCACGCCTCGCTGCAGGACGGCAATCTCCGCATCGATTACACGCAGCACGCCGTCTCCGCGCTGGTGCAGTTCCTCGACGCCGACCTGCGCTGAGCGGCGTGGCCAAACCCCGCGCTGCCGGGTAGACTATCTTGGGAGCGGGGTCGTCGTGGATCCGGCGCGCCCTGCCGCCCGTCCGGTGCGCGGCCGGTCCTTCGTCCCCAGGCGGTTCGATTTCATGAGTGAAGAACGCACTCCCCTCCCGCGCCCACGGTGCCGCAGCCTGATGGGGGTGCGCATCCTCGGCACCGGCAGTTACGTTCCCGACGCCGTCGTTTCCAACGAACATCTCCAGCAGCGTTTCGGCTTCGATTCCGATTGGATCGTCAAGCGCACCGGCATCCTGGAGCGGCGGCACGCCCTGCCGCACCAGGCCACCAGCGACCTGTGCCACGAGGCGGCGGTTCGCGCCATCGACAAGGCCAACGTCAATCCGAACGACATCGACCTGGTGGTGCTGGCCACGTTCACGCCGGACATGTCGTTTCCCTCGACGGCCTGTCTGGTGCAGGATCGGCTGAAACTGAGCGCGGCGGCGATCGAGGTGGAGGCGGCCTGCGCGGGTTTCATGTACGCGCTCATCACGGGGGCGGCCTACGTCGTGTCCGGGGCGAGCGACGTGGCGCTGGTGATCGGCGGCGACTGCAACTCGCGCGTGCTGAACCCCAACGACATCAAAACCTATCCGCTGTTCGGCGACGGGGCGGGGGCGGTGGTGCTGGCGCGCGGCCGGCCGGACCAGGGTCTGGTGAGCTTCAGTCTCGGCGCCGACGGCGGCGGCGGCGACCTGCTGAGCCGGCCGACGGGCGGCAGTCGGATGCCGCCGACGGCGGAGACGCTGGCCCAGGGACTGCACTACATGCACATGGACGGCCGGGCGGTCTTTCGCTGGGCCGTCGCCATCCTTTGCGACACCATTCAGGACGTGTTGAAGGCCGCCCACCTCCAGGCGCAAGACATCGATCTATACGTCCCTCACCAAGCCAACATTCGCATCATCAACGCGGCCATCGACGTGCTTCATATCCCGCGAAGCAAGGTCTACAATAACCTCGATCGTTACGGCAACACGTCGGCCGGATCGGTGCCGCTGGCGCTGGACGAGGCGGCGGCGGAGGGCCGCGTCCAGCCGGGCCAGCTGGCGGTGCTGAGCGGCTTCGGCGCCGGGCTGTCGTGGGGCACGGCGGTGGTGCGGTGGTGAAGGGCGGGGAGAAGGTCGAAATAGGCCCGTTCCGATGGCGGAGCCGCCGCCCGAACCGCAGCCGGCCTAAGACGCTGTCGTTCCGCTCAGAAACCGTTTCAACATCTTCTCTACCAACCCCGAGCGCGAGCGAGGGGGGTTGCCCCGACCCCCTCGCTCGCGCTCGGGGCTGGTAGAGAAACCGCTTCTCAGCCCTTTTCAGCCTCGGCCGGCGCGGACCCTTGTCCGCGCCGGCCGCCTTGTTCGCGGGCCGACGAATCATGGGCGGCATGGCCCATCCGGGACAGGACCGCCGCCAGCTGCTCGCCGGAGAGCGGCCGGACGAACTCCGCGCCCAGCAGGAACCCCCCAAGGTTCAGCCCAACACCGTAAACGATCCGGGCCGGCAGGTCCAGCGCCGGCCGCCCCGACCCGGCGGCGCGGAGGCGAAGGGCGACCGCCTCCCCGGCCCGCAGCGGGCCGGGCGCCATCAGGCCGACCCCCCTCTCGGAGACGTCGAGGATCATCGCGTCGAGGTCGGGCCGCCCCGCGGCGACCGAAAGACGGCACGAGAGCAGGCGCTGGCCGGCGCGCTGCTCCGAGCGCCGACGCGCTGGGGCGTCACCCCCGCCGGGGGATGGCCCCGGGGAAGACGGCCGGCCCGGGACGCGCGGGGTCGATTCCAGCGTGAGCTGGGAGAAGTCGCCGTAGGGCACGCGCTTCTGGAAACGGACCCCGATGCAGTAGACCCCGTCCGCCGCGGCCAGGCTCCAGACGACGTCGCTGACGCGCCGAACCGGGCGACTATTCGCCTCCCCCCGCAGAAGGATCAGCACCTCGCGCCCCGGATCGAGGGACTCCCGGACGAGCAGGCGGGCGCCCCACTCGGACAGGTCGAGCACGGCCAGGGCCAGGTCCGGGCCGAGGTCCAGGGCGCCCCGTCGGCAGGTGACGCGCGCCTTGCCCTTGGGCGGGCGGCGCTTGCTGAGGCGGCGGTTGCGGCCGGAGGAGGCGGGGACCGGTTCGGACATAGCGCGGGTCTCGTGGGGAAGGGCGGTCGGCTCTCCAAACCGTAGCTCGCGTCCGGCCCCCCGTCCAGCGGCGCGGGGACGAACCGGCCGCCGCGGCCGGCCCCGCGCGCCTTGCACTCCCTCCGGGAATCTCTTGGCCCTTCCCGTCCCTCCCCGTCTGAAGTGGGCCCACCAGGACTCGAACCTGGAACCAAGGGATTATGAGTCCCCTGCTCTGACCATTGAGCTATGGGCCCAAGCATTATTGCTCGAAGAAGTTGCGTCGATTCCTTTCCTGCAGCCGAATCCCTGTTTGCAGCCTAACGATCGCCAATCGTGTCGCTTCCGCCTTGCGGCCCTTGTCCCGCGTGAGCGGAATGGAGGAGCGCCCCAGGCACTCGCTTACCACCTTAGCGGGTTGGTCCGCCAGCAGCAACAGCGTGGCGCCGGGGCGCCGCAGCGTGCCGTCGGCGGAGGGCCATGGCACCGCCGGATGACTTCTCTGTCGGCCCCTGCGTCCTTCTGCTAAGATCCCCCCATGAAGACCGACCCGCTGAAAAGCCGCACCCGCCGCATCGTCCGTCGCCTGGCCGAGGTCTACCCCGAAGCCCCCTGCGCCCTCGCCTTCGCCGACCCGCTCCAGCTGCTTGTCGCCACCATCCTGTCCGCCCAATGCACCGACGCCCGCGTCAACCGGGTGACGCCGGCCCTGTTCGCCCGCTATCCCGACGCCGCGGCCTTCGCCGACGCCGACCGCGCCGAACTGGAACGGCTCATCCAATCGACCGGCTTCTTCCGCAACAAGGCGCGCAACATCCAACTCTGCTGCAGCCGGATCGTCGAAAAGCACGGCGGTCAAGTGCCCGCCACGATGGAGGAGTTGACGTCGCTGCCCGGCGTCGGCCGCAAGACCGCCAACGTCGTCCTCGGCAACGCCTTCGCCGTGCCCGGCATCCCGGTCGATACGCACGTCGGCCGTCTCAGCCGCCGCATGGGGCTGACGGTCCACGCCGACCCGGTGAAAATCGAACGCGACCTGATGGCGCTGATCCCGAGGAAAGAGTGGACGATGTTCGGCCACCGCATGATCTCACCACGGCCGCAGGGTCTGCCACGCGCGGAGTCCGCAATGTAGCAGCTGTGCATTGGCGAAGTTGTGCCCGCGCCTCGACGTTTAGCCGCGACCCGGAGGGAGCGCGGGCGACGCACTCCCCTCCGGGTCGCGGCTAAACGAGAGCGTTAGTGTAAGGAATATCCGATGAACACCCTCCTCGATCGCTTCTGCCGTTACGTCCGCATCCACACCCAGGCCGACGAGGCGGCGACGACCTACCCCAGCTCGCCGGGCCAGCTCGAACTCGGCCGCCTGCTCACCGAGGAGCTGCGGGCGCTCGGCCTGCGCGACGCCGCGCAGGACGAGCACGGCATCGTCCTGGCGACCATCCCCGCGACCGTGACGCACGCCGCCCCGACCATCGCCTGGATCGCCCACGTCGATACGTCGCCGGAAACCACCGGCCTCAACGTCAAGCCGATCGTCCACGCCAACTATCGACGGCGGCGACATCGTGCTGCCCGGCGATCCGTCGCAAGGTGATTCGCGTCGCCGACAATCCGGAGCTGGACGACCTCAAAGGCAAGACGATCATCACCACCGACGGCACGACGCTGCTCGGCGCCGACGACAAGGCCGGCGTGGCCGTCATCATGGAAGCGGCGGCCCAGCTCGCTCGCCCGGCCGGAGGTGCCGCACGGCCCGATCCGCGTCTGCTTCACCTGCGACGAGGAGATCGGCCACGGCGTCGATCACGTCGATCTGAAGAAGCTCGGCGCCCAGGTCGGCTACACGCTCGACGGCGGCGGCACAGGGCGAGATCGACGGCGAAACCTTTTCCGCCGATCTGGCCGTCGTCACGGTCCGCGGCGTCAACATCCACCCGTCGATCGGCAAGGGCCGCATGGTCAACGCCGTGCGCCTGGCCGGCCTGTTCCTCGACCGGCTGCCGCGCGCCTGCCTGTCGCCGGAAACGACGGCCGACCGCGAGGGCTTCCTGCACCCCTACCGCATCGAAGGCGGCGTCGCCGAGACGACGATCCGCATCCTGCTGCGCGACTTCGACACGGCTCGGCTGGCCGACCGCGCCGAGGTGCTGCGCGCCGTCGCCCGCACGGTCGACGGCGGAGTTCCCGCAGGCGTCGATCGACGTGAAAATGACGTCAAGCAGTACCGCAACATGGCCGACGGACTGAGGAAGGAGCCGCGCGCCGTGACGTTCGCCCAGGAGGCGATGCGGCGGGCGGGGCTGGCAGCCGAAGCTGACCATCGTGCGCGGCGGCACCGACGGCTCGCGGCTGACCGAGATGGGCCTGCCGACGCCGAACCTGTCGTGCGGGCGAACACAACCCGCATTCGCCGCTGGAGTGGACGTGCCTGGAGGAGATGGCGACGGCGGTGCGCGTGCTGGTGGAGCTGGCGCGGGTGTGGGGCGAGCCGGAACGATGAATGATGAACGATGAATGATGAATCAAGTGAAATTCATTATTCATCATTAGATTCACCGCTTCCGCCACCTTGCGACAATCGCGCATCATCTGCTGGAACGCCGCCGGCGTCAGCGCCTGGTAGCCGTCGCTCAGCGCCTTCTCCGGGTGCGGATGGATCTCCACGATCAGCCCATCCGCCCCCGCCGCCACGGCCGCCCGCGCCATCGTCGCCACCAGGCTGGCCTTGCCCGTGCCGTGACTGGGATCGACCATGACCGGCAAATGCGTCTTCTCGTGCAGGTAGGGGACCGTGGCCAGCGGCAGTGTGAACCTTGTGTGGTCCTCGAAAGTGCGAATGCCGCGCTCGCACAGGATGACCTGCTGGTTGCCCGTCTTGAGAATGTACTCGGCCGCCAGCAGGAACTCGTCCATCGTCGCCGACGGGCCGCGCTTCAGCAGCACCGGCAGACCGCTCTCGCCCACCGCCTCCAGCAGCGGAAAGTTCTGCATGTTGCGGGCGCCGACCTGCAACACGTCGGCGTATTTCGCGGCCAACTCGACCTGCTCCTTGGCCATCACCTCCGTCACCACCGCCAGGCCGGTCGCGTCCCGCGCCTCCGCCAGCAGCTCCAACCCCTTCTCCTTCAGCCCCTGGAAGCTGTACGGGCTGGTGCGCGGCTTGAACGCCCCGCCGCGCAGGCCGGCCGCCCCCGCCTCCTTGACGATCCGAGCGATCTCCAAAATCTGTTCACGGCTTTCGACCGAACACGGCCCCGCGACGACGCCGAGCCTGTCCGCCGCCCACGGTCAGGTTGCGGGCCTTCACGACCGTCGGCTCGCGCTTCACTTCCGTGCTGGCCATCTTGTACGGCGCCAGGATCGGGACCACCTTGGCCACCCCCTCCATCGTTTCCAGGGCCTGTTTGGCGCCGTCGCGCTTCTCGCCGAGGGCGGCCACCACGGTCAGCTCGGACCCCTCGACCAGATGGCTGCGCAGGCCGAGCTGCTCGATGAGGGCGACGACCTCGTCGATCTGGCGCTTCGGCGCCCCCGGTTTCATGACGACGATCATTCGCGCCTCCCGGTCTTTCTTGGCGAGCCGGGTCGCGTCAGCGCCCGGAGTTCCGACGATGAAAAAGAGGAACCCCGGCGAGATAGACGCCGGGGTTCCCTACAAGCGGACATTGGCTGCACCCGACGGCAGCCCGTCGGCTGCGTTTAGTGCAGCCTCACCTGGTTACTATTACACACTCGGATCACCTCCTTTTGCTGGGGCCTTCCCAGCGCCCGACCGGAACCAGCGGGCCGAAGCGTGGGCTTGATCCCGTCGCACCACGTTCGTGCGATCCCAACGTTTTTCATTGTAACCGCGAGGCGACGGGTGGTCAAGGAAATCAGGGCGTTTTTTTCCGCGGACGCGCCGGCGCGACGCCGGCCCCTGCTATTTTGCACTGGCGGGAGGGGGGGCGTCTGCGCACAATGACAGGGATCCCCTCGTCGAACGAGGACGTGATTCGCTCCCCCTGGTCGAAGTGAGGACCCGCCAGCCATGTGGGCTACTCTTGCCGTCTCCGCCGTGTTGGCCGCCGCCCCCGCCGACGCCGCGCCGCTGCAGATCAAAAACGACCATTTCACCTACGGCATCTTCGGGGCCGAACGCAAGGACGCCGAGGTGATCCCCGGCGACATCCTGATCCTGGCCTACGACATCGAAGGCCTCACCACCAAGGACGACGGCACGGTTCGCTACACCACCTCGATGGAGCTGCTGGACAAGGACAGCCATTCGGAGTTCAAGGAGAACCCGATCGAGCGCACGGCGGTCAACGCCCTGGGCGGCTCGCGCCTGCCCTGCTGGAGCCGCGTCAACATCGGCACCGACACGCCGGCCGGCGACTACACCGTGCGCGTCAGCGTCACCGACAAGGCCGCCGCCAACGCTGCGCCGGTGACGGTGGAGCGGAAATTCTCGGTCGCGGCGCCGCGCTTCGGCATCATTCTGCCGGGCCTGGGCTATGACAAGCCGCCCACCGCCCCGCCGCCGGCCCCGCCGGTGGCCGTGCCCGGCCAGCAGCTCCTGCTCTTCTTCGGCGTGGTCGGCTTCGCGTCCACCGCCGGCAAGACCCCGCAGGACGACCTGACCACCGACATGACCGTCGAACTCACCATCCTCGACGAGAGCGGCAAGCCCACGCTGCCCAAGCCGTTCACCGGCGCGATCAAGGCAGTACGGGCGGACGCCAAAGATTTTTGGCCGGGCCAGTTCCCGCTGATGCTGAACCGGAGCGGCAAGTTCACCATCGTCGTGACGGCCACCGACAAGCAGGGCAACAAGACCGCCAAGCTGGAAATGCCCCTGACGGTCGTCGATGTGAAGTGACGCGAACGGCCCCGGAGACGCTTCGATGAGTCCGCTGCAAGACCGCATCGCCCAGTTCCGCAAGATGGCCAACGACGACCCGGACAACGAGCTGGGCCACTACCGGCTCGGACAGCTGCTGACGGAGGACAAGCAGTACGGCGAGGCGGTCCAGTCGTTCCGCCGGACGCTGGAGCTAAGCCCGACGTTTTCCAAGGTATATCATCTATTGGCCCTCTGCCTTCTCCACGACAACCGGCGCGACGAGGCGGTCCAGGCGTTGCGGCAGGGTTTCGAGGTCGCCGACGAGCGCGGCGACAACATGCCGCGCGACGAAATGGCGCGCATGTTGGTCGAGCTGGGCGAGCCGGCGCCGGAGTCGAAGCGGGCGGCGACGGCCCCCGAGGCGGGGCCGGGAGGCTTTCGATGCCAGCGGCCGGGCTGTCCGTTTGGGCCGCAGGCCCACCAGCTGAACTGCGCCGCCGTTCAAGGACGAGCTGGGCCGACGCATTTTTGAATCGGTTTGCGCCGACTGCTGGAATGAATGGAAGCGGAACTACAGCATCAAGGTCATCAACGAGCTGCGCATCGACCTTAGCACCGAGCGCGGCCAGGACGAGTACGATCGCTACATGCGGGAGTTTTTGGGGATCGAGTGAAGTCGTGGACCACCTCGAATATCTCCTGAATTACGGCCTGGCGGGCGACTTCGGCCGCTTCCGCTCCGGCCGGCCCGTCGCCTGCCGCCGCGGCGACCGCGCCGTCGTCCGCACGCATCGCGGCCTGGAGATCGGCCGCGTCCTGCGCGAGGCCACGCCGCGCCACGCCCACTTCCTCCCCAACACCACCGTCGGCACCCTGCTCCGCCTGGCCGGCCCCGACGACGACCGGATCGCCGAACGCATGGGCGAACGCGCCCGACTGCTTTTCGACCGCGCCCGCCGAACGGCGAAGGAACTGGCGTTGCCGCTGGAAGTGATCGACGTGGAGGTGCTGCTCGACGGCGAGCACGGCGTCTTGCACCTGCTGCGGTTCGAAGAAAGCGACGTGCGGCCGTTCGTGAGCGCCCTGTCGCGCGAGTTCGAGCTGCATATTCTGCTGACGGACCTCGGAGGTCCGGCGCCGGCGGCGGAAGCGGAAGAGCACGCCGGCTGCGGGCGCGAGGGCTGCGGCGGCGGGGCCGGCGGCTGCTCTTCCTGCGGCACGGGCGGCTGCTCTTCCTGCGGGACCGAAGCCCACGACGCTCAGGAAATCTTCGCCGCCCTGCGTGAGAAAATGGAACGCCGCACCGCGTTGCTCTAACTTCAACCCAACCGAATCCGCCATGTCCTCCGCCGTTTCCGACGGCGCGTCCGCCCCGGCCAAGGTCCTGGTCCGCCTCTCCGACCTGCACCGCACCTACGGCGGCAAGGCGGCCCCGGTCCACGCCCTGCGCGGCCTGTCGCTGGAGATACTTCAGGGGGAAAAAGTCGCCCTTCTCGGCCGATCCGGCTCCGGCAAGTCGAGTTTGCTGAACGTCCTCGGCGGCCTCGACCGGCCGACGTCGGGCGGCGTCGAGGTCGGGGGCCGCGACCTGACGCGCCTCAGCGCCCGTCAACTCGCGCAGTACCGCTCGACGACGGTGGGCATGATCTTCCAGTCGTTCCACCTCATCGCGTCGCGGACGGCGTTGCAAAACGTCGAGCTGCCGATGGTCTTCACCGGCCGCAAGCGGCGCGAGCGGCGGGAGATGGCGCTGCGGGCGCTGGACGCGGTTGGATTGGCCGAGCGCGTCCGCCATCGGCCCGGCGAGCTGTCCGGCGGCGAGCGCCAGTGCGTGGCCATCGCGCGGGCGCTGGTCAACGCGCCTCAGCTCCTGCTGGCCGACGAGCCGACCGGCAACCTCGACACGCAGACCGCCGAAACGATATTCGAGATCCTGGATGAGAACTGCCGCCGCGGCGGCGTGACGCTGCTGCTCGTCACTCACGACGAGGAGCTGGCACGGCGCCACGTCGATCGGGTGCTGCGTTTGCTGGACGGGCGGCTGCTTTCATGAAGTGCTAACCAGCCTGAAGCGCCAGCGAGGGTTTCGACCGCATCCCTCGCTGGCGCTTCAGGCTGGTAGGGAGACCCCGCCGTTGCGCACCACCGATGTCTTGCGACTCGCCCTGACCGCCCTGGTCCAGCAGAAGGTCCGCACGGCCCTGACCACGTTCGGCGTGGCCGTCGGCGCCTTCGTCCTGCTGCTCAGCCTGTCCATCGGCGTCGGCATTCAGCAGGCCGTCGTCCGCGAGTTTCACCGCCATGACGAGCTGCGCAAAATCGAAGTCCGCGCCGGATACGGAAAGGTCGAAGAACACATCCCGCCCGCCGACCTGATCGTCAAGGGGGACGTGAGCGACGCCAAGCGACGGCGCATCCGCGAGCGGTTAGTCCAGCGCTGGATCGCCGACCACGGTTTCCCGCCCACCACGCCGCTGACCCCCGAACGCCTCCGGGAAATCCAGACCTGGCCGCACGTCGTTTCGGCCGTGCCGCTCTACACCGACTGGGGCCGCGTCTCCCTCGACGATCATTTCGAGGACGTGGAGACGGCGTCGGCGACGGCGCGCGAGCAGCGGCTGACGCGCCGGCTCACGGCCGGCGCGTGGTTCGGCCGCGACGACGACCGCTCCGTCGTCGTGAGCGAATATCTTCTTTACCGATGGGGAACGGCGTCGGATGACGAGGTGCGCTCGGCCTTGGGCCGGACGCTGAGGGTGGAGTACCGCACGGGCGCGAACCGGCCGATGATGCTCCTGTCGCTGTTCAACGTGGACGCCGCGATGGCCGGGCCGAAGCAGCAAAAGCTGCCTGGAAAAGGTGCTGAGCAAACTGCCGGAACTGGTCCAGAAGCTGGACCTGACGCCGGACGAGCTGGATTCGTTGCGCCGGCTGCTGGAAGGTCCGGCGCCGCGGAACACGCCGGCGCCGGATGCCGCATCTCGGAGGAGCTGACGATCGTGGGCGTCGTGCGCGGGTCGGAGAAGGACGATCCGCCGGGGGACTCGCTCGTCGATCGCTTCCGGCCGGACGCGGACGTGATCCTGCCGGTGACGACGGCCGAGGGCCTGTACTTCCAGAACCCGCACCACGCCGACCGCGGCCTGGACTTCGCCGACGTGACGGTGGACGACGAGGGCCACGTTCAGGAGGTGGTGGACCGGATCGAGGCGGCGGGCCTGGCGCAGTACTCGCTGGCGGATTTCGCACAGCGCGTGCAGACGAACGTGAGGCTGCTGATGGGCGCCATGACGCTGCTGGCGCTGACGGCCCTGCTGGTGGCGGCGCTGGGCATCACCAACACGCTGGTGATGAGCGTCTTGGAGCGGACGCACGAGATCGGCGTCATGAAGGCGGTGGGCGCCCGCGACGGCCACGTGCTGGGGCTGTTCCTGGTGGAGGGGGCGTTGATCGGCCTGCTGGGCGGCTGTCTGGGGCTGCTGTTCGGCTGGCTGGCGTCGTTCCCCGGCGAGGCGTTCGCCCTGTCAGTGGTGAAGCGGCAGGGCGAATTGCACCCCGACCAGGCGTTGTTCGCGTTTCCGCTCTGGCTGGTCCTCGGTGTGCCGCTGTTTGCGACGCTCGTCACGACGCTGGCGGCCCTGTACCCGGCCCGGCGGGCGGCGCGGGTGAATCCGATCGAGGCGCTGCGGCACGAATGACGGGCGAGCGGCGTGGCCAAGGCGCAGACTCCGTTGGCGGAACTGCGAGAACCGCCAACGCCGCTGGCCCGGCTTCTCCGCGAGCCGGAGGCGGCGGTTCAGCTGGCGAGCAGTAGTTGCAGGGTATTCGGGTCGGAGGCCTTGCCGATGTGGTAGTCGAAGCCCGTCTCGTAGGCCTGTCGTCGATCCCCTCTCCCGTCGTAACCCGTCCAGGCGACGAGCAGGACATGGCTCCCCAGGGCGTCCCGCACCTGGCGGGCCGCCTCGTAGCCGTCGAGGTGCGGCAGGCCGATGTCGAGGATGACCACGTCGGGCCGCCACGACAACGCCTTCTCGACGCCGCGGACGCCGTCCGCGGCCGCCTCGACTTCGTAGCCCCATAGCTCCAGCATCGCACGCAGGGAGTCGCACGCGTCGGCCTCGTCCTCAATCACCAGCACACGGCGTCTGGACGCGAGCATCGCCACCCCTCCTCAGCACCCGCAAAAGTTTCCAACACGCAAACGTCGTGGCACACGTAAGCAAAAGGCGGGCCAAGCTATGGGAATCTTCCGGCCGTAGGGGCGGCATGCCCAGGCCGCCTACTATGAGGCGCCAGTTGATGCCGGGTCAAGTGTCCTGAAGGCCGGGTAGTGGCCTAATTTGAAAAAAGTCGCCGACGCATAAGCGGGCGGGAATGCGAAAGCATCTAATAAGCGGGCATGGATGGGTTTCAGGCGCAATAAGAAAAGGCCACGGCTAACCGCCGTAGCCTTGTTCGTTCCTGCCCGCTGCTCACTCCGCGTCGAATAGTTCCTCCATCGTCCACGGATGCCCGGTCAGCTTCGCGGCTATCGCGGGCGTGCCCGGTAGCGATCCGTGCATCCGGCAGAAGTTGTAGTGCGCGACGTAGAGGGCGATCGCCGCCGCGAGGTTCTCCAGCTTCTTTGAGAAGCCGAGCGCCAGCCGTGTGAACCGACGCAAAAACGTCCTGATGGATAGGTTGTGTCTTTCTACATGGCTTGTACATATCTCCCACTTACTGACGCCGCCCTGTATCACCGTCCGCACTGCGCCCGTCATCTCCGGCGGCCCGTAGCGGCCCGGCTGTTCCGACTCCGTGAAGTCCTTGATGATCGTCCCGTAGTCCACGCTGCCGCCGAAAGCGCCGTCCACGGCGTTCGGGTAGGCGGCCCAGCCGTCCGTCGAAACCATCGGGCGCGGGCCGGGCTGGAGCAAGGGTGGGACCACCATCCGCCGGGCGAGGTCGTCCATGAGCGCTTCGGTGTTCGCGGTATTCCGCTTGCCCACCACGAACGACGGGACCAGCTTCGTCTCTTCGTCCAGCGCGACGAAAAGGAACTGATCGCCGAGCGCCGGGTCGTCGCGTTCGGCCGGCTTGAGCTGCGCCTGCTTCTTCAACACGAAGGTCCAAATCTCGTCGCACTGGACGTGCTTCAACTTGAGGTTGACCATCCGGCGATCAAGGAACCCGCGCAGGCGGGCGCCGGTGCGGAGCATCAGCCGAGCTACCGTGTCGCGGTGGACGCCGGTAAGGCGCTGGACGGATCGGAGGCTGTTGCCCTCGACAAGCAGGTGCAGGACGCTCAGCGCGTCCTCTCGCGTGAGAACGTAGGCCATGACGAACCCTCTCCCATCGGAGGCGGGTTCGCGGTAGAATGCTGGTGTCTGGCCGCATTCTGGCGCTAACCCGCCGGGTGTGACTGCGCTCCCGACCCTGTTGCAAGCAGGGCCGGGAGTTTTTGTTCCGGGAACCGCTCCCGAAAGCAGACATAGTGTAGCAACTAAAAGTAATTCGCCGTAGGTCAGTAGGCATTTCGACTTTTTGTTGCTATGCTAAGTGCATGAGAAGCAAAAAGCCGAAGATGGGCCGCCCTCCGATGCCGCCGGGCGAGAAGCGGAATGCGGAGCTTCGCATCCGGTTGACGCCCGCCGAGCGGGCCGCGCTGGACGAAGAGGCGCGGTCGCGCGGCGAGGAAACGTCAACCTGGGCGCGTGCGGAGTTGCTGGCGCTGGCCGGACGGCCGAAGAAAGGTGGACCTGGCGGGAATTGAACCCGGTGGCGAGCGCTTATAAGGCGCGGCCCCCGCCTGGCAGGCCCGAACAGGGATTGCGGCTTTACCGGCGTGCTTGGTCAGACAATGGGCCGCAGGATAAGTGTGACATGACCTTAAGACGGCCCTGCGGGGCCGAAGGTTCGTGCCATCTCCTGCCAGTGCAGAATCAGGCTCTTCGCAATCACTTCGCCGAGCCGCACCGGGACGGCGTTGCCGATCAGGCGACCCAAGACGGAGAACTTGGGGGTTTCGCCGTCCCGAAGGAAGCGATACGTCATGGGGAACGTCTGGAGGATCGCGGCTTCTCTCAACGTGATAGCGCGGTCCTGTTCGGGGTGTCCGAAACGGCCGTTTCCATAGCCGAAACTCTGCGTAGTGATCGTCGGCGCCGGCGCGTCCCACTCCATGCGACCGTACACGCTAGGGTAGGTGTCTCCAGACTTTTTCCGGTGGCAGGAGGCGACAAGATCACTGTCCCAATCGCGCCAAGTGCCGCCGGGCCTAGAGGCCCTGATACGACGCAGGTTCAACTCGCTCAACCGGCAGGCGGAGTGCAGGCGATCCTTGGGGTCGGATCGGCCGGCGGCGAGCGGCCGCAAGCGCCCAATCGCCCCTCGCACCGTCGCCCTCGCGCTCTCATCGATGAGCGGGGTCGCCAGGGAGATCGGCCCGAACCGGGAGGCCAGAAGAACCAGACGCTTGCGCGTCTGCGGCACTTGGTGTTCGGAACATTCAACCACCTTGAACCAGACCTTGTAGCCAGCAAGCGAGGACAAAAGATCCCAGAAAACCTCGTGGTCGAGCAGCTGGGGCACGTTTTCCATCGTCACGAGGTCCGGCTTCGCGTCCCGCACCAGTCGGCCGAAGTCGGCTACGAGTCCCCATTTCGTGTCGGAGCGCGCCTTCCGGCCCTTCCGGCTGTAGGTCGAAAAGGACTGGCACGGCGCGCACCCGGCCAAGAGCGTAGGTGCCCCCTCGTCCCACGCCGCTTGCAGGTCGTGGCCGCACAAGTCCCGAACGTCGCGCTCGATGAACCTGGCGTCGTTGTTCTGTTCGTAGGGGAAGCGGCATTGGGGGTCGATGTCAACGCCGGCGACGACGCGGACGCCGCCGCGAATGAGACCGTGGGTCAGACCCCCCACGCCGCAGAAGATATCGACGCATTTAATCATGTTTATGTTGCGCCAGGGCGCCGACTGGGAGCTAGGAACATGTGGCCGTCGATGTAGTCGCGGAAGGCTTTGACCACTTCCCGCAGGTAGTCTGCGGCCCGTTGTCTGATGTCCCGCAAGTCGCTGACCGTCACCCCGTCCCCGCAGTCGGCGAAGGATATTCTACCATGAGCGAGGTTGTTTCGGAGAAACTTGACCAGGGCCAGTGCGCCCTTGTCCTCCCGAATTATCCGCTTTATCCCCGTGCGAACTTCAGCACTGATGCGAAGCTCACAACCAAGGCGCTCCGAGATCTCCTCAATCTCGTTATCGTCCCAGTTACCGCCCCCGCCCTTCTCAATCGCCCACGCCGCAACGGGCCACCCAAGAAGCAGGCGCTCGCAGAACTCAATGGCTGTTCTCCAGCGATTGTCCTTGCTCATTTCAACGTGCGTGCGGGCTATCGTGCGGACCCACTCGCGCCGCAACTCATCCGAGAGATCGCGGGGCTGCCAGTGGCCGCCGTTGGCGGAAGCCGCCGCTACGGCGTCCATGCACCATGTGACGGTCGCTTCGACAAGGTTGTAGAGCTGGAGGTACACCGAAGAGTAGAGGATTTTCTGCTGCTGGGCAGTGATCGGCACGTCGCCGATTTTTGGCGGCCCTTTGCGCACCAGCTGCTCCAGCGCGTCCAGCAGGTCCAGGTAGGCGTCGATCTCTTGCAACCGCTCATCAAACAGCACAGTCAACGAGTCCACGCTCACGCTCCGAGTAACCGATCTTTCACGTAGTTGATTCTGCCCCTCAACTTCGAGATGACGTTCGCACCGTCCGACCCGATAACGTCGATGAAGTCTTTGCCGGTCAGCCAAGGCTCAACGTCGTGTTCCTGCTGGGCGATTTCTGGCTTTTGGCGGAGCGCCAGGTAACTCCCGATGGCGATGGCCTCGAATCGCGTCCGTGGCGTGGCAATGCCCTTGTCCATGCGGCGGAAGCCGAACGGGAAGGTGCGGGCAACGAACGCCATTGTGTCCACAAAGCGCTGGCGGTAGGCGGCCGCTTCCTCCGGGTGTTCTGTGAAACGGTCATTCATCCTCTTCGCGTACTGGAAAAGGAAGTCGGAGGGGCGGTCGTGGTATCCGTCCAGACCATCCCCATAGGCGAAGAACCGTGTGACGAGTTCCTCACGCTCACGCAGCAAGACGCTCTTCGGGGGGATAGGGGCCAGTTCTTGAAATACGGGGTCGCTCGTGAGAGAGATTACCAGATCAAGGAACGGGCCGACCAGGGCACCGCGCCGGACTTCGGCCTTGTTGGCGATCTTGCTGCCCGTATTGATCCGGTCGAAAATCTCGAATCGGGCCTGTTCGTCAGCATGTTCGTTCAGGACGATGCCGCGCACGGAGCGGTTTCTGATCTTTCGCTGTCTCGATTCGGGGAAGTGTCCGGAATCGCAAGCCCTGAAGCTCCGTCAGCGTTTCTAGCTCACCAAGCTCAAGGTCGCCAAGGACGAACTGGTAAATCGTCCGCAGACGTTGCGAGCCGTCCACGATCTCCAGCTTGCCGGTATCCGGCCTCTCCCAGAAAAATAGAAATGGGATCGGCAGACCCATGAGCAGTGATTCGACGAACCGCGACTTTCGCTCCGGCTCCCAGGTGTCCTCGCGCTGGTAAAGCGGAATCACGAACTCCTTGTTGTGCATCTTTGAGGCGAGCAACTCGACCGAATACTCGGTCAGATAGAACTCGATGCGCTTCGACTGCTCGACAATCTGCGCTTCGGCGGCCTCGATTTGGAGGGGGGATATGGGCATGGAACCTCCCGGCGGGAGCCTTTTCCCGACAATTCTCGCCGGGCGGCGCAGAAAGTCAAGGGCAGCCGGCCGGCCGCGACAAGCAACCCGCGTGCCGAATAGCATAACGGATAGTGATTGTCCGCTGTCAAATTAGGCCACTACCGAAGGCCGCGAGGGTCCGCCAGAGGTCGGCCTCCCCTGGATGAGCAAAGAAAGGTCCGGCCGTATGGTCGTACCAACGGGCGCTCGTTAGCGGGCGAGCAATTCCCGCAGGGCGTCCGGGCAGGCCGGCTTGCTGAGGTGGATGTCGAACCCGGCCTGCGCCGACCGCTTCCGGTCCTCGGGCCGGTTGTAGCCGGACAGGGCGATGAGGAGGATGGCGCCCTGCAAGGCGCCCCGCACGCGGCGGGCGACTTCCCAGCCGTCTAGGAGGGGCAGGCCGATGTCCAAAACGGCGACGTCGGGGCGCCAGGACAACGCCTTCTCGACGCCCTCCAGCCCGTCGCCGGCCTCTTTGACTTCGTGGCCCCAAACCTCCAGCAACATGCGAAGGGTTTCGCGGCAGTCCGTTTGGTCCTCGACGACAAGGACGCGGCGAGAGGTGTTTTCGGGCGGCGGCATGGCAGCTTCTCGTAACGCCGTAGCGGACGCCGTTGAGCCGCCGTGGAGAGACAGTGAGGACGAACACGCCCAGAGGAAATTGGCTCGTCTCACGATGAGATGAATTGTAGCAGACGGAGCGAAGTCCATCAACCGAATCCGGCGCCGGAAACTTATCCCGGCCTCCGTACGGCACGAAGAACCTCGGCGGGATCGGCGGGCTTGAGGAGGAAGACGTCGAAGCCCGCCGCGAGGGCGCGCTCCCTCTCATCGTGGCCGGTCAGGGCGATGAGGCGGACGCCTCTCCCGAGAACCTGACGGACCCGCTGGGCCACCCCGTATCCGTCGAAAACCGGCATCTCGATGTCCACCACGACGACATCGGGCTTCGAGGCCAGAGCCTTCAGCAACCCGTCCAGGCCGTCCTCCGCCTCTTCGACGGCGTGGCCCTCGCCCTCCAGAGCGCTGCGAATGGCCTGGCGGGTAAGGTCATCGTCTTCCACAAGCAGGACGCGGCGGGGAGACGTCATCGCTCACTCCTCGGTGCAGACAAGAGGAAGCGTCTTGGCTCTTGTACTCGATGGCGAGGCGGTCGTCGCCGGACGGTCTGGCCGTGACCTCTGAAGCAGCTCCGACGATTGAGCGCTCGACCTGGAGGAGCAGGCGTCGTCTCCTGGATCAGGCTTATTTCCTGGCGGCGGCCTCCAGGCTGTCGTAGGCTGCTTTCGCCCGCTCCAGCTCCGCCTTAGCCTTCAGGTACTCTTCGTGGGATGCGTCGTCCCTGCGCACTATCGACTCGAATCGAGATAGGGCGCCGAGCCAGGCCCAGCGAGCCTTTTCGATGGGGTCGTTCATCATTCCTGCTCCTGCGGGGCCCTCTCCATCGTTGGGCGAATCACTCTGCGGTTCGGCCAGGATAGCAGACGCGGCGAAGCCGAGGATGAGTACAGCCGCCCTATTAAGAGGCTGTAACTTTTTGTGGCGGCACGTTTCCAACGTGCCGCCACATTATGTTAGTGCCTCTAAAGAATCTGTTCCGGAAGGAGGGGAAACCTCGCCCTTCCGGATTCGTTGCTTCATGGCGCGCCTCTCGGCTTCGCTCCTTCTCACGAGGAACACGCGGCCAACGAGGCTCCTCGTGAGGACGATATACCGTTTTTCAATGCCGGAACAAAAACTCCTTCGAGTTCAGCAGCGCCCAGTGGACGTCCTCCCACGCCTTGCGCTTGTCCTGGCTCTTCGCCACGTATTCCATTGCCGTCTTGATGTCCGCCGCCATCGGCGGACGCGACACCGTGGACAGGTACAGCTCGTTGAGGATCTCCAGGTCCGACGTTTTCGCGGCCAGCAAGCCGGCCGATGCGGTTGTTCGGCAAGCGCAGCTTCTCGTTGATCGTCTGGCCGTTGATGAGCTGCAGCGCCTGGGCCAGGTTGCTGTCGCTCTCGCGTTCGCACTCGCAGGCCAACTCCCGCGCCGGCTGGCCGAACGTCTTCAAAAACGGATGATTCGGATCGCCGTCCGGCAACTGCACCGCCCGCATCCCGGCCGGCTCGCCGGTGAACTTCTCCGGCGACCTCCGTCGCCGTGCAGATCGCGTCCAATAACTGCTCAGCCGTCAGCATCTTCGTCACGGCGTGCGAGAAATACTTGTTGTCGTCGCGGTTGAAGTCGTTGGACTGGGCGCTTAGCTGGTACGTCCGCGAATTCATGATGACCCGGATCACGTGCTTCACGTCGTACTTGCTGGCGGTGAAGTCCTTGGCCAGCGCGTCCAGCAGCTCGTCGTTGGCCGACGGGTTCGAGTCTCGAAAATCGTCCACCGGATCGACGATGCCCTTGCCGTTCAGGTGAAACCAGATCCGATTCACCACCGATTTGGCGAAGAAGGGGTTGTCCGCCGACGCGATCCAGTTCGCCAGCGCGATGCGACGGTCCTGGCCCGGCGCGATCTCCGGCGTGGCCCCGCCCATGAACTTCGGCTTCATCGTCTGGCCGGTGCGCGGCTGCTGCACCTCGCCGCTGCGGTCCACGTAAATGATCTCGCCGCCCGGCGACGCCGGGTTCGGCCCCGGCTCCAGGGGATCCTTCTTCTGGCGCACCCGTGCGAAGAACGCGGCGAAGCTGTAATAGTCGTCCTGCGTCCAGCGCTCAAACGGGTGGTTGTGGCATTTGGCGCACTGCATCCGCACGCCGCAGAACAGCTGGGCCGTCGTCTCGGCGAGGTTCTGCGGGTCGCGGGCGATGCGGTAGTAGTTGGCCGGCGGGTTGGCGAACGTTTCGCCGTCGGCCGTCAGCAGCTCCTTCACGATCACGTCGAAGCCGTCGTTGTTCTCGACGTGGTCGCGCAGCCACTCCTGGAAGACGTAGACGCCCTTGACCTCGATCGCCTTGCGGCTGCTGCGGAAGATGTCCGACCATTTGAGCGTCCAGAAGTCGGCGTATTCCGGCCGGTCGAGCAGCCGGTCGATCAGCTTGGCCCGCTTGTCCGGCGCCGTGTCGGCCAGGAAGGCGCGCACCTCGGCGGCGGTCGGCGCCACGCCGCACACGTCCAGCGTCGCCCGGCGGATGAACTCCTGGTCGGTGCAGAGGTCGGACGGCGGCAAGCTCAGCATCTTCAGCTTGGCGAAGACGTGGTGATCGACGTAGTTGTTCTCCGGCGGGTTCGTCCAGACGAAGCCTTGCCGCGGCTGCAGGAAGGTCAGCCGCACCGTCTGCAGTTCCATAAGGTAGCGGCAGAGGACGGCGATTTCGCCGGCGCTCTTGAACTCGACGAGACCGGTTGGGCTGATGGTCGCAATCGACGTGTCGCTGCTGCTGAAGACCGTCAGCCGCGTCACGTCGCGGACGCCGCCGTCGGCGAACGTGCCCAGGACGACCAGCTGCTGCCAGCGGCTCGGCTCCGTCAGCAGGCGCGGGCCGGGGAGGATCTGGATCGACTTCAGCGCCGGCAGGTCGGCCGGGTCGTCCCGCAGCCCCTCGGCCAGCCAGCCGCGCACCGCCTGGGCCGGGATGCTGCTGGGGGCGAAGCGGACGCTGCCCTCGTGCGGCACGCGGCCCAGCGCCTTCTCCATCATCAGGCTGGAGTCGGGACTGCCGCGGTCGGTGCGGCGGTTGAACACGTCGCGGGTGAGCTGGAGGTAGTCGGCGGCGGGATCGAAGCCGCGCAGGGTGAGCTTGAAGCCGTTCTTGCCGGACGGCGTGCCGTGACAGGCGCCGGCGTTGCAGCCGCCGACGTTCAACGCCGCGATCACCTCGCGGCGGAAGGACATCGGCTGCGGCTTGTCATACTCCTTGACGGTCAGCGGGGCGCGGGCCGTCTGACCGCCGGCCTTGACGACGAGGGCGCCGGTGCCGTTCTTTTTCGGCGTCACGAAGCCGGCGCCGGGATCGGCGAGGTCGGGGGTCTCACAGGCGAAGTCGCAGAACGCCGTCAGGTCGCGCACCGTGCCGTCGGCGTAACGGCCGGTGACGACGACCTGCTGATAGGATCGGGGTCCGGTGAGCGTGATCGTCTCCGGCTGGATGAGCAGCGACGCGGGCTGGCCGATCAGGGCGGTGCGTTGTTGCGGATCGGTCGGGACGGCGGCCGCGGCGGTCGCGGCGGAAAGACCGAGGAGCAGAGCGGCGAACAACGGCGGACGGGCGCGAGAAACCGGATCGCGTTGACGACGGAACATGATGCGTGCCCCCTTGCGGACCCTGGCGGGTTTCCAACGGCGGGAATCGATCGGCGGGTGGGCGAGGCCATGGAGTGAAGATAGTGTAACGGGAGGACGGGCGGAATGCGACCGGATTTTCCCGAAAACCACGCGCCGAATCTCACGGTGCGATTCACGAACGAATCGCCCCCCTCCTGGCCGACCGTGCGCGACCTGCTGGCGCGGCGCGGCCTTGCGGTGCGGATGCGGATGATCGACGGTCAACCGGCGTTCCCCGACGAGGCGCCGGAGGAAGGATGGCGCGAGATCCGCATCGCCGCGGCCGACGGCATGGTCACGGTGCGACGCGACGGCGATCGGCTGACTTTCGTCACGTGGGGCAACGCCGGCCCGGCCCTGCTTCAGGCGGTCAACGCGCTGGCGTGGGCCTTCGCACAGGCCGGTTTCGGAACGATCGACGCTGGCGAGCCGGTGGACGCGGCCGCGTTCCTGCGGAGCGCCGACCTGCCGGAGTCCGTGAAATCTTCTCCCCAGGAATAAACGCGCTTGCGGACGCCGGGGGAAGGCGTGGTATGATTCGCCCCATGGTCCGGCCGACGCCGGCGCATCCTTCGACACACCCGAGGCTCGACATGGCCAAGAAAACGACCTGTCCCATCTCCCGCGCCGATTTCCGCGCCAGGCGCCAAGCCGGTGAAGGTAACGATCGACGGCGAGTCGTTCGAGGTCCCGGTCAAGTTCTTCTCGACCGGCTCGCTCGGCTGGTATCTCAACAAGAAGATGGAAATCGACGTGGGCGGCGTGAAGGTCCCCGTTCAGATCGGTCTCAACCTCACCATCGTCGGCAGTAAGGAGCTGCCCCAGGACGCCTCCGACGTTGCGGCGCCCGCCGCCCCCGCGACGCCCGCGCCCGACACGGCCGTCGTACCCCCAATCGCGCCCACCGACGAAGACCGACCCTGACCGCATCCGCGATCCCATTCCCCCACCCCGAGGACGCATCCGTGAGTTTTTCTCTCTCCTTCGTGCGCCGGCGCTGCCGATCGGCGCCGCGCTGACCGGCCTGGTCCTTCTCAGCTGCCTCGTGCTTCGATCCGACCCCGCCAAGGCCGCCGAACCCAAGAAAGGCGTCACCGTCGAGGAAGTGGAGTACAAGGGCTGGAAGCACAACCTCAAGATCAGCAACGGCGACGCCGAATTGATCGTCACGCTCGACGTGGGGCCGCGCGATCATCAGTTACAAGCTGGCCGGCGGCAAAAACGTTTTCAAGGAATTCGAGGAGCAGCTCGGCAAGAGCGGCGAAAAGGACTGGCAAATCCGCGGCGGCACGCGGCTGTGGGTCGGACCGGAGGACGTGACGCGGACGTATTATCCCGATAACGGGCCAGTGCAGTATACTGAAGTACACCCAAAGGGCAGTCATGACGGGACCGTGATCGACTTCACGCCGGCGCCGGAAAAGGAGTATGGCATTCAGAAGCAGTTGTTCGTAGACCTGGACGCGAAGGGCAGCGGGGTTCATCTCAATTACGCCATCACGAACATCGCTGACAAGCCGACCGACTTGGCGGCGTGGCTGCCGTCGGTGATGGCGCCGGGCGGCGTCGAGGTCATCCCGCTGCCGCCGCACCACCCGCACCCCGGCCCCGTCAAGCCGGAGACGAAACCGTCGGACTACGGCCCCAGCCTGACGATGGTTCTGTGGCCGTATTTCGACTTCACGGACACGCGCTGGTCGTTGGGCAGTAAGTACATCACCTTGCGGCAGGACGCTCACAAGGGGCCGACCAAGCTCGGCTTCGGCCACCGTCTGGGCTGGGTCGGCTACCTCAACGGCGGCACGCTGTTCGTCAAGCGCTTCGGCTACGAGGAGGGGGCGAACTACCCGGACGGCGGCTGCAATTACGAGACGTTCACCAAGGAGGAGTTCCTGGAGATGGAGAGCCTCGGCCCGGTGACGACGCTCAAGCCAGGCGGGACGGCGGCGTTGAGCGAGAGTTGGGAGCTGGTCAAGGGCGTGGAAGATTTCACGGACGAGGCCGGCATCGACAAGAACATCCTGCCGAAAGTCGGCGAGAAGTAACAAGGATATTTCAGAGCCGCGACTATTCACACGTCAGAGCCGCGACCGTAAGGGAGCGGGGGACGGCGCCAGAACCTTCCCCGCTCCCTTACGGTCGCGGCTCTGATTTTCGGCGCGGCGTTTGCATCCTCATCTGGAAGGTCATGAGAGGTGTTCGCCCGAACTCCTTGATGAGGACCATCCATGAACGATACTACCGACAATCGGCCGGCCAACGGACTGGTCGATCCGCGATTCCTTAGCCCCGGACCAACGGCAGGACCCGGCGACCCGAATCCCGGCGTCGTCCCGCCGGTCCCTCCCGCGCCGCGACCCGGCGATCCGTCGCCCACGCCGAACCTGCCCGGCAGCCCGCCGTCTCCGGCGCCACCCACCCAGCCGCCTGTGCCGCCAAGCAATCCGCCCACAATGTAATCCGCAGCTCGCCGTGAAAGGCGAACGGCCGGCTTACGCCGGCCGTTCGCCTGCTTTTACTTGTCGCTTCTGCGGAACGCCAGCGCCTTGGCCCCCGGCTTACGAAGGTCCCACACCAGGCCGACGCACTGTAAGCCCCGCAGGACCGTGTAGCTGATGTCGATTTCCCACCAGAAGAATCCCTGGTTGGCGGAACTCTGGAAGTGGTGGTGGTTGTTGTGCCAGCCCTCGCCGAGCGTGATGACCGCCAGCACCAGGTTATTGCGGCTGTCGTCGTCGGTCGCGTAGCGGCGCTTGCCCCATAGGTGGCTGAGCGAGTTGATCGAAAACGTCGCGTGGTAGGTCAGCACCGTGCTGACGAGGAAGCCCCAGACGAAACTGGTCCAGCCCGCTCCCTGCACGAAGAACGTACTCCAGTCGCCGCGCCAGCCGCCGACCAGGGCGCCGATCGTGTAGCAGACGACGGCCATAAAGACGCCCGGCACCCAGTGCCACTCATTCATCCAGCGCAGCTCAGGGTAGGCGCGTAGTCCTGGATCGACTCGTACGGCGCGTCGTTGGACTCTTCCGTCATCACCCAGCCGAGGTGCGCCCACCAGAAGCTCGTCTCATGCGGTGAATGCGGATCCTTGGGCGTATCGGAGTAGCGGTGGTGTCCGCGGTGGTGGGCGGCCCACCACAGCGGCCCGCGCTGCAACGCGCTGCACCCCAGCCAGGCCAGAATGAACTGACCGACGCGCGAGGTTTTGTAGGCGCGGTGTGCGAAGTAGCGGTGGTAGCCGGCCGTGATGCCGAACATCTTGAGGAAGTAGGTGACGGCCAGCAGAATCAAGGCGGTGGTGCTCACGCCGGTGAACAGGGCGGCGAGACAGGCGAGGTGCAGCCCGACGAACGGGATGGACAATAGCCAGTTGGGTACGCGGCGGCGTATGAGGGTGCGGCGGCGCAGAGAGCCGACGCTGGGGCGAACGGAAGAGGAAGTCAGCGTACTGATGGAACGCTCCTTTGGGGGCGCAAGCCTTCTCGCCAAACTGTGGCGGCGTCTGACGTCTCCGGCGACACGACCGGGACGTGGGTGGGGCGGGTTAGGGTTTGCGCACGGCCGTCTTGGCCTTGCGGATGGCGCTCTGCTTACGGAGTTCGGCGCGGCGACGGGCCTCGCACGGCTTTTCGTAGTATTTGCGTTTGCGCAGCTCTTTTTGAATGCCGCTCCGCTCCAGCAATTTCTTGAAGCGGCGCAAGGCCAGACCGATCGGCTCTCGTTCGTGAACGCGCATCCTCAGGGGCATGCTTCCTCCGTACTTGTTTCCCTTCCGCTCTCCCAGAAGGATACCACCAAATTTTGTGTCAAGCACCGGCGCGAGCGAGTCAAGGGAAAACGTCCCTACCCCGCGCACGACGGTCCACCTTCTTCCTTCTTATCACGCGCACCCGGCGAAGGGAAGGGCTTCTTTGGAGAAGATTGGGCAGAGGGGTGCGACGGGTCAAGGGCGGCGGAATGCGGGAGAGTCTGGGATGTGGGGTGCCATGCTTTCGCGGCCCGCCGAGGCGCGTGCCGCCTATGAAGCAGTGCGGCCGCGAAAGCATGGTGAGGTCGAGGACGCCATGCATGCTTTCGCGGCCCGCACGCCGTGGAAGGCAAGGCCGACCCCCGACGGCCGCGAAAGCATGGCACCCCACGGCGGGAAGGGCTTCTTTGGAGAAGATTGGATGGGCCGGCAAAGGGGGGCGCAGGGCGCCCGCGGAGCGTTCGCCTTACCGGCGCGGAAATCGTACCGGATTGTGCGAGACATCGGGGCGGCGGCGGGGTTACAATAGGGGGATGTTCCGTGGCGGACCCAGGCAAAGGATGTAGGGAGGCTCCTCCATGCGATTGACGCGTTTCCGTATGTTCCTTCTGTTCGGCGGCTCGATGCTGATGCTGGGGCCGGCCATCGGTTTCGGCCAGCCGGGCGGTTTCGGTCCTCCGGGCGGCTTTCAAGGCCCTCCGGGTGGTTTCCAGGGTCCGGGTGGTTTCGGCGGCCGGGGCGGCCGAGGAGGCCGAGGAGGCCGAGGAGGCGGGTTCCAGCCGGACCCGAACATGATATTCAACATGTTGGCCCCGAATTCGGACTTCCTGACCGAAGCCCAGTACCTGGCCAACCCGCGCGCCGCCCGCGATCCGAACGCCAAGGACCAGTTCGAATCGTTCATGCAGCGTAATGGCATCACCAACGGCGGGCTGAATCGCGAGCAGTTCGCACAGTTCCTCCAGGAGCGGATGGCCCAGCGTCAGGCCGAGCGTGCGGCCGCCAACCCCGGTGGCGAGAACCCCGCCGACCCCAACGCCTCGGCAGCCAGCGATCCCAACGCCGCGACGGACGACGGCGAACCGCCGCCGCCCGAAGACAAGCGGCCGACCGTCTACCGCGTCGGCAACCTGCCGCCGGGGCTTCCGGCCTGGTTCGCCACCTACGACTCCGACCGGGACGGCCAGGTCGGCCTGTACGAGTGGAAGGCGGCCGGCGCCTCCGTGAGCGACTTCCAGAAAATCGACCTCAACGGAGACGGCTTCATCACCATGGACGAGGCCATGCGCTATCAGAAGTCGCAGGGCGTCACGGCCGTGGCCTCCAACGCGCCGTCGTACCCCGGCGCCCCGTCCGCTGGCGGGTTCAACGGCCGACCCTCCTTCCAGCAGAACGGCTTCAACGGCGGAGGTCAGGGCCGCCGTCAGCGCGGCCAGCGCGGTCAGCGCGGCCGCGGCTTCAACCAGGGCGGCCAGAACCCCTACGGCAACTGAACGCCGAACCCGCCCCGCGACGGAACCATCCGCCCGGAGTGCGAGCAAGCGATTGAATCGCTTGCTCGCACTCCGGGCGGGTTCTTTTCCCCCTTCCCCCGCTTCGCATCGCCGCCGGACTCACTTGGTCTTACCTTCTCGGCCGGAAAATGCCGATGCATTACGGGAGGATTTCGCGGTTTGCGCCGCATGGGGCGGCGGCGCGGATTCTTCTCGAGGAGTCAAGAGAGAGGGTGGAGGCATGAAGCCAATCGGAACGGCGGTCGCCGCCGCGGTGCTGCTGTGGTGGACGGCGGCCGGCCAGGCTGGGGAACCCGTCCTGACGCTGGCGCCGCTTCCGCCGGGACAGGCCTTCCCCGCCGGGACCGCCAACCCCGGCTGCGGCTGCGCGCCTGGCGCCAGCTGCAACGCCTGCAGCAGCTGCAACGCCTGCGCTGCCTGTGGGTGCTGGGGCAACGGCCGGCTGAGGGCGTGGCTCTCTTATCGTCCGCTGCATCGGGTGCAATGCGGCGAATGCCGAAGCTGCTGCAGCGGCCGCTGGGTTCCGCTCTACCTGTACTTCCTGGGAGAGTGCAAGGAACACCCCTGCTCCGCCTGTGGCGCCGCAGGCTGCTCCAGTTGTGGTACTTTCGGCCGGCCCGT
Source organism: uncultured Planctomycetaceae bacterium (assembly GCA_963771935.1). Classification (GTDB taxonomy): domain Bacteria; phylum Planctomycetota; class Planctomycetia; order Gemmatales; family Gemmataceae; genus UBA4732. Next base: position 1,119,741 of record CAVYVK010000005.1, read on the forward strand.
GTTCGGTTCGGCGACAGGTTGGGGAATGGTCGGAGATTGATAGGTCGGGCTGCACGAGCGCCCGGAGGAAAAAGTGGAGGCCAGGGCGCCCAAAGCCGTCGCCCAGTCAGCTTTGAACCACGCCTGGCCTCCGCAGAGGTTTATAAACCGCCTTCCGCGCGCTTCCAATCCGTAGAAGTACGGAATTCCTGATCGGAGCGGAGCTTGCCCGTGCCGTCCAGCGGCGACTCGGCCACGCCCGGCAACATCCCGCGGCAGGCGGCGTAGCGAATCAGCTCCTTGTGGTTGCGAAGGCCCAGCTTGCGCATCAGGTTGGCCCGGTGGCTCTCCACGGTTCGCGGCGTGATGAACAGGCGCTTGGCGATCGCCCCGCCGCTGTGCCCCTCGGCGGTCAGCTGGAAGACCTCGCGCTCCCGATCCGTCAGCGTCTCGAAGGGGTCTGCCGGTCCTCCCGGACGAATGCGAACGTGGACCGGCCCGGTGGGTTCGGCGATGCACGGGCAGAGGAACCGTCGCCCCGCCGCCGCCTCGCGGACGGCCCGGAACAGGTCGTCCGCCCCGCAGTCCTTCAGCACGTAGCCGACCGCACCCACCCGCAGGGCCGCCGTGACGTAGGCTTCGTCCTTGTGGATGGACACCACGACCGTCCGCGTTCGCGGCGAGCGCCGGGCCGTCTGCCGGGCAACTTCCAGGCCCCCAGGCCGGGCATCATCAGGTCCAGCACCAGCACGTCGGGCCGCAACCGCTCCACCAGGCGCAGCGCCTCAATGCCGTCGGCGGCCTCGCCCGCCAGCTGGAAATCTTGCTCCAGTTGCAGCAAGGCGCACAACCCCTGCCGCACCATCCGATGGTCGTCAGCAACCACGAGGTTCAATCCCATCGTCCCCCCCTTCACGCGGCACTTCCCGCCATTCAGCGGACACACGGGCGCCCGCGCTGGGCGCCGAGATCAGCGTCAACTTGCCGCCCAATAAGGCCGCGCGCTGTCGCATCCCGGACAGCCCGCAGCTGGTCTTCCCGGCCAGCGCGGTCGGATCGAAGCCCGCGCCGCGGTCCTCAATCTCCAGCCGGAGCATCTGGCGGTCGAGCGAAATCCGCACCGACGCCTCCGCCGCGCCCGAGTGGCGGGCCACATTGGTCAAGGCCTCCTGAATGATCCGGTAGGCCGCCGTCTCGCCCTCCGGCGAGGGCCGCCGGTCCAGCCCCTCACAACGGAAATCGACGCGCACGCTGGTCTGGGCCGTGTAGCGCTCGAAGTGCCAGCGCAGGGCCGGGACCAGGCCGAGGTCGTCGAGCATGGTCGGCCGCAAACGCAGCGACAGGTCGCGCACCCGCTCGGTCAGCTCCCGGAGCATTCCCCGCGCGTCGCCGAGGGCTTGCCGCAGTCCGTCGCCGCCGACGCGCTCGCCCCGCTCCAGCGCGAACTTCATGCCGGTCAGGATCTGGCCGACTTCGTCGTGCAGCTCGCGCGACAGCCGCTGCCGCTCCTCCTCCTGCACCATCAGCAGCCGCCGCGACAGGTTTTGCAGCCGAAGGGCGTAGTTCTCGAGCATCTTTTCAGCGATTTTACGCTCCGTCAAGTCGCGTATGACGGCGACGCGAACCGCCCGGCCCTGGAGCGTCACGTTGCGGCGCGCAGCTCCCCCGGAAAGGCGGAGCCGTCCTTGCGCAGGCCGACCGCTTCGTAGGGCCGCTCGTCGCCGGCGGTGAAGTGTTCGCGGACGACTTGCCGGCTTTGCGGCGCCGCGAACTCCAGGACGTGCCGGCCGATCATCGCCGACGGCTCGCAGCGGTACAGGGCGCCGGCCGCCCGGTTGGCGTCCACGATCGTCCCGTTCTCGTGGAAGACGATCGCCTCGAACGTCGCCTCGAAGAAGCGGCGCAGGCGGGCCTCGCTCTCGCGGAGATCCTCTGCATTCATGATGGAACCCGTCTCACTTGAGCGACCGGAGGAACGCCATCAGGTCGCGCAGCTCGTCGCGGCTCATTTTCGCTTCCAACCCCTGCGGCATGATCGATTGACGGCTCGGCTCGATCGAGTCGATGGCGGTGCGCGGCAGGCGAACCTCGCTGCGATCCGCCGTCTTGAGAAAGACGGCGTCGGCCGTCTCACGGGCCAGCAGTCCCGTGACGGTCTTGCCGTCCTTCGTCTGGACGAGGTAGGCTTCGTAGCCGCGGACGATGGTGGCGCTGGGGTAGACGACCGATTCGAGGAGGTCGGCGGGCGCCCGGATGGAGCCGATCTTGGTCAGCTCCGGGCCGACGCGGCCCCCTTGGCCGTTGACCGTGTGGCAGGCGGAGCAGGCGGTGCGGCCGCTGAGGAAGACGACGCGGCCCTTGTCCGCATCGCCGCCGTCCAGGACGCTTTGCAGCTCCGTTAAGTGCTTTTTCTGCTCCTCGGCGCCGACGTCGATCTTCTTGAGGAGCGTCTCGGCGGCGTCGCGCACGTCGGCAGGGTAGTTATGGACGGCGCTTCGCAGCGCTCCGGGCGACAGGCTGGCGAGTCCCGGCGAGCGTCCGAGCGCCTGAACCAGCGCTTTACCGGCGCGGGCGTCGGACGACTGCTCGAAGGCGGCGACGAGTCGGCCCGTCTCCAGCGGCCCGGCCGCAGCCACTTTGTCGGCGAGCGTTTGCAGCTGCGCCGCGTTCAGCGGCACCTGTCCCAGCACGTCGGCCGCCGCCAGACGCAAGAGCGGCTGATCGTCGCCCAGGCAGGAGCAGAGAAACCCGAACGAGTCGGCGTCGAGTAGGGGCGGGGTTACCCCGCCCCTTCCCATCTGTGGTAAGGCCGCGCCGAGGGCGTTGACGCGCAGGTCCTTCGGGCGCTTCATGTCGGCCGCCAGTTTCAGCAGCACCGGCGCGAACTCTCCCGTCCGGGCGGCGCAGGTCCGCAACGGCCTGGCGCACGACCTTTTCATCGTCGGAGTCGAGGCACCAGCGCAGCTCCGCGGTCCAGGTGGACGGCAGCCGCTCCACCGGCGCCCGCGCGATCGCCTCCAGGAGCAGCAGGCGCAGGGCGGGCGTCGTCCTGTCGCTGCGAAGCGCCTGGGCCATCACGTCCTGCACATCCGGCCGGGCAGCGAAAGCGGTGAGCAGACCGCGCAGCAGTTCCTGGCGCGCGGCGTCGGCGTCACCCTCCTGAAGCCATTGCCGGAGCAGGCCGAGTGTTTCCTTCGCCCAATCGGGATGCGCCTGGAGGACATGCGCAGCCGCCCGCGCCGTCGATCGGGTCGGCGCTGGACAGCAGCGGCACGACTTCCTCGCGCGTCAGCCCGCCGTCGCCCATCTGGTCCAGGGCGATCAGCGCCCCGCGCTGCACCGCCGGCCGGTGGTCGGCCAGGCCGCGCCGGGTCGCCTGGGGATCGTTCAGGCGGATGAGGGCGTAGATCAGGGCGTGTTCGAGCCAGCGGTCGTCGCCGGCGGACCCCAGCCCATCCAGCAGTTCCGGGACGGCGCTCTTCTCGCCCAGCCGTCCCAGCGCCGTCGCCGCCTCGCGCCGCACGGCCGGGTCTTGTCCCACGGCCGCGGCCTTGAGGAGCGGCGCAAAGGCGCCCTCATCGCGGTTCAGTCCCGCGGAATGGTTGGCCGCCAGCCGCACGTCGAGATCGGCGTCGGCCAGCGCCGGCCGCACCGCCTCGCGCGCCGCCGCCGCGTCGATGCGCGTCAGCGCCCACACGCGCGTTGAGCCGACCTTCATGCGGCGCCTTGGCGTCCTTAAGCTGCACGGCCAGCGCCGGCACGGCGTCCGTCCCCTCGTCGCCAGGGCGGCGACGGCCCGATCGCGCACGGCGAAGCGCGGGTCGTCCAGAAGCTTTACAAGCTCTCCAGTGTCCATCTTGTCCCAGGCGAGCCGCAATCCGCGCGGGTCGTCCATTTTCGGCGCGTCCTTCCTGCGAATGCGGTAGACGCCGCCGAAGATGTTCGGCTTGGCGACCTGCGACGTGGGGCAGCCGATGCGGAACCAGCCGCCAGTGTCGATGACCAGCAGGCTGCCGTCGGCGTCCTCGACCAGGCCGGTCGGGTGGAAGTCGGGGTCGTCGCAGGTGACGAAGTCCTCGGTGCGGACGCGGAAGCCGGCGCCGTCGCGCTCGATGACGTGCCGCTGGATGCGGTGCGGATTGAACTGGGCGGTGAAGAACGTGTCGCGGTATTCGGGGCCGAAGGCGTCGCCACGATAGCGGATGAAGCTGGAAACCGCCACCCAGCCGAGGTCGCCGGTCAGCGGCATCGGCTCGCCGGTCATCTGAAATTCAGGATACACTACCTCGGAATAGGGGTAGACAGCCCCTTCCTCGGCGAAGAGGATGGCGTCGTGACGCGGGTTGCTGAGGACGATGTTAGCGACGACGAACGGCTCGCCGGCTGGGGTGAAGGCGACCTCGACGGGATTGTCCATGCCGCCGCCGCAGACGCGCTCCGTGTGGGAGCCGTCGATGCGGCAGCGGTAAACGGCGGCGGCGCGGCCCTTGAGGGCGAAGCCGTCGGGCTGGCGGATGTCGTGGCCGTTGCGGCCGTCGCAGAAGTAGAGCAGGCCGTCGGGACCGAGCTGCGGGCCGTGCAGGTCGGCGCCGTTGCCGGTCGAGCCGAACGTACCGACGACGGCCGTGCGTCTTTCGGCCGCGTCGTCGCCTTCCAGCCGCCACAAGCTGGGGTAGGCGGTGCTATAGAGCGCGCCGTCATGCCATAGGGCACCGGTGGCGAACGTCATTTTGTCGGCGAAGACGACGGCCTTATCGAAGCGTCCGTCGCCGTCCGTGTCTTCCAGGCGCAGGATAGAGTTAGGCAGCTGGCGGAGCAGGTCGTCGGCCTTGAGGTTCAGGCCGGCCGCCTCGGTGAGAAACAGCCTTCCGCGCTCGTCGAAGGAGCCGTTCATGGGGTGACGTACGAGCGGCGGCCCGGCCACGCGCTCGACAACGAACCCCGGAGGAACCTTGAGGATCCGCTCGGCCGAGTCGGCGGCCGGCGGGTCAGCTGGCTTGGAATCGGGCGCGGCGGCGAGGACGCAGCCGAGGAAGGCGGCGATCAGAGGCGGGACGAGCCAGCGAATGCGGGACATGGCGGGTCGCTCCTATGCGGGCGGACGTCGGCCGTCAGAATAACCTGCGCCGGCGCCGGAAGCAAGCCAGCGCCCGTCCTCACGCCATCACTTCCTGCACCACCTCGCCATGCACGTCGGTCAGCCGCATGTCGCGGCCGCCGAAGCGGAACGTCAGCCGCTTGTGATCGACGCCGAGCAGGTGCAGCATCGTCGCGTGCAGGTCGTGGATCTCGACCTTGCTCTGTCGACCGACCTTGTAGCCCCACTCGTCGGTCGCGCCGTAGGCGATGCCGCCCTTGACGCCGCCGCCGGCCAGCCAGATGGTGAAGCCGAACGGGTTGTGGTCGCGGCCGTCGCCGCCCTGGGCGAACGGCGTCCGGCCGAACTCGCCGGCCCAGATCACCAGCGTCGATCTGCAGCAGGCCGCGCGCCTTCAGGTCCTTCAAGCAGCGCGGCGATCGGCTGATCGACGGCGCGGGCGTTGTTCTCGTGGCCCGCCTTGAGGCCGCCGTGCTGGTCCCAGCGGTCGTGCGCCGACGTTCGGGACAGGTCAGCTCGATGAAGCGGACGCCGCGCTCGACCAGCCGGCGGGCGATCAGGCATTGCCGGCCGAAGATCTGCGTCTGCGGATATTTCGCATCGAGGCCGTAGAGCTTCGCGCGTCGCCTCCGTCTCGCCCTTGAGGTCCATCAGCTCCGGCACGGCCGTCTGCATCCGGAAGGCCGTCTCGTAGTTGGCGATGGCCGACTCGATCTCGTCGCTCTTGCCGAGCCGCTGCTCCGCGGCCTGCGTCGAGCTGGCGCATCAGGTCGAGCTTGCCGCGCTGCTGCGCGTCGGTCGGCTTCGAGCGGTCGGATGTTGGCGACGGGCGGATCGCCGGCCCGGAAGATCGAGCCCTGATAGGCGGCGGGCAGGAAGCCGCTGTTGAAGTTGTCGAGGCCGCCCGGCGGGATCAGGCCGCCGTTGAGGACGATGAAGCCGGGCAGGTTCTTGTTGTCGCTGCCGAGGCCGTAGCTGACCCACGCCCCCATGCTCGGCCGGCCCTGGAAGCCGGAGCCGGTGTGGAGGAAATAATTGGCGCTGGTGTGTTCCGGGAACTTCGAGGTCATCGAGCGGATGACGGCACAGGTCGTCGACGCATTCGGCGACGTGCGGGAACAGGTCGCTGACCCACAGGCCGCTCTGGCCGCGCTGCGGAACTTCCACGGCGAGGCCATGACCTTGCCGACGTTGTTGAACTGCGTCGGCTCGACCTTGAAGACCGAGTGCGGATCTTTGCCGTGGTATTTTTCCAGCAGCGGCTTGTGGTCGAAGGTGTCCACCTGCGACGGGCCGCCGTCCATGTAGAGGAAGATGACGTTGCGCGCCTTGGCGGGATGATGCAGGCCGCCGTTGAGGGCCGGGTCGGGCTTCGCCGCATCGGCCCGGCCGTCCTCGGCCAGCAGCGCCGCCAGCGCCACGGCGCCGAAGCCGTTGGCGCAGCGGAGCAGCATGTCGCGGCGCGTCGTCGGTCGCAGGAATCGTCCGCAGTGCATGGGGGTTGCTCCTGTCGTTCCGCAGCGAGCGGGGGGCGTCAGCCCCCTGATCTTTCCTCTCGTCGCGAACCGGATGCGGAATCAGGGGGCTGACGCCCCCCGCTCGCCGAACCGCCTTCTCACCGCAACGGCCGTCCCTCGACCGGCTTGCCGTTCGTGTCCAGGATCTGGAACTCATGGATGCCGAACTTCTTGTCATCCACATATTTCCACACGACCTTCTTGTCCGGCGTCACCTCGATCAGCTTGACCTCGTTCTCCTTGGCGTGGTGGGCCGTGATGACCGTGTCGCCGTTGGGAAGCCGCTGCCCCCGCAATTGTCGTTCATCCACTTCTCCGGCAGGTCGTCGTTGCTCAGCTGCCAGACCGTCTTGCCGTCTTTATCCACCTCGATCGTGAGGTTGCCGAGCGTGCAGTTGATGAGCGTATTGCCGTTGTCCAGCCGGATCGCCGTGAACGGCATGTCCGGCGTCTTCACTTCCCAGACGATCTTGCCTTCCGGCGTGTACTCGCGCACCACCTTGTCGAGCAGCTGCGGCACGAGGTAATCGCCGTTGACCAGCTTGCGGGCCATGCGCGTCTGCAAGTGGTGGTCCTTCGTCTGCGCTTGCAGCGGCACGTCCACGACGATCTTGCCCTTGCGGTCCACCTCCAGCAAGCGCGGCTTGTCGCCGGCTTCCGTGAGCAGGACGTTGTCGCCGACCGCCTGGACGGTGTTGACTTCCGATTGCGTTCCCTTGAACTCGAAGACCACCTTGCCGTCGCGCGTCACCTCGACGGCCGCCCCGCCGGGATAGTCCTTGTTCTTGGTGACGGCCAGCAGCACGTCGCCGTTGGGCAGCACCCAGCCGTCGCGCGTCCCCGCGGGTAGCGCCAGATCACCTTGCCGTCGTCGTCGAGGATGTACGTCTCCTGGCCGGTCGCCAGGAACGAGTGCTTGATCTTTTCCGGCGGCGCGTCGGCGCGGGCGAACATCGCCCCGCCGAGCGCGGCCAGCAGCCATGCAACCGACGGCCCCCATGCGACCCACCGACATAATCGACCTCAATTCAGGTAAATGAACTCTTTGACACTGGAACAGCGTGTGCGCCAGGTCGGCCCACACCGCCGGGTCTTCCGCCTGCTTGCCGGCCGCGCTTGGCCTGTTGTTCCAGGAAATCGAGGCAGGCGGACAGTTCCGCGTCGGTCGGCGGCCGGCCGAAGGCGCTCAGATACATCCGCTGAATCCGCTGCCGATCGGAGCCGCCCTGGCCGTTAACGCGCTTCGCCCACAACTCCGCCTGCTGGTGCACGAACGGATCGTTCATCAGGATCAGCGCCTGGGCCGGCACGTTGGACACGGTGCGGCGGCCGACCGTCGAGAACGGGCTGGGCGTGTCGAAGGCCAGCATCATCGGCGACAGGAAGTTGCGGCGCACGGCGGTGTAGAGGCTGCGCCGGCCGTCGCCGTCGAGCGGCCCGTCCGCCGGCCGGCCGCGGCCCTCCAGGAACGGCGTCAGGTGGACGGGGACCGACGGGCCGTACATCTTCAGGTCCAGCCGGCCGGACACCGACAGCATGGCGTCGCGGATCGCCTCGCCTTCCAGCCGCCGCAGCCGCATCCGGTGCAGCAGCAGATTTTGCGGGTCGGCCTTGATCCGCATCCGTCGGCTGCGACGACATCCGGTAGGCGCTGCTCAGCACCAGCGTGCGGATCGTCTTCTTGACCGACCAGCCGTCCTTGACGAACTGGTCGGCGAGGTAGTCGAGCAGCTCCGGGATGCGTCGGCGCCTCGCCGAGGACGCCGAAATTGTCCACCGACGCGACGATGCCGCGGCCGAACAGGTGATGCCAGATGCGGTTGACCATCACGCGCGGCAGGAACGGATCGAGCGGCCGGGTCGGTCATTTGCCGGGCCAGCTCCAGCCGGCCGCTGCCGCGCGCGACCGTCAGCCGCTTCCGGCCCGGCCAGCGCCTCCAGGAAGCGGCGCGGCACCTCGTCGCCCGGCGTCTTGTAGGAGCCGCGCTTGAAGACGTGTTCATCCACGCCGTCGCCGTCCTGCATGGCGAGCGCCAGGCGCGAGTCGCGCCGGATGTCGGCGGCGATCTTCTTCTGCTCCGCCAGGGAGGCGGCGGCCGCATTCTGCAACGTCGTTCATGTCCGTCGTCGGGCAGCAGCTCCGGCCGGCTGCAGCAGCCAGTTCGCCAGGCGGGCGTAAGTCGGCGGCCTCCGGCGTCCCGGCGACCTGATCGGCGCCGAGCCGCTTCGACCGTCTCCAGGAAGAGGCGCTGGTACCCGGCGGCGAGGCGTTCCGGCGACCCCGCGTCGTCGCCCGACAGGAGATTCAGCAGAGCGCGATTGGGCGGATCGACCGGGCCGGGGGCGGCGTCCGGCCTGCACGACGCGGGCCACGGCGAAATCGCGACCCCGTCCGCGGCGGTGAACTCCAGATGGGCGCGGCGGCCCTTGTACGGCGTCAGGTCGATGGCGGCCCAATGGAGACGATCGCCCGCCGGAATGTCGCCGACGAGTTCGCCGTGCAGCGGGCCGGCGATCATCACGTGCGAATCCACCGCGGCGTAGACCATGCCGGCGCCCTTGACGAGATAGAACACGCGGCCGGCGTTGACGGTGAACGTCGGCGTGCGGATCGTGCGGCCCGCCCGCACCATCCGGCCGAGGGCGCCGGGTTCGTTCTCCGCGCCGGGCGCCAGCTTCAGGCCGTCCCACGTTCGGTCGTACTCGGCGGCCGCCGTGTTCATTCAGCCGCACCATCGGATGGGCCGGGTCGCCGTCGATGCGCACGTCGCCCGGCCGCGCGGGGCCGGGACCGAACGCCACGCCGTCGGGCATCCAGTCCCCGGGCCGGCCGCGGGCGTAATCGACCACGACCTCGCGCGTCCTTCGGCGTCGGCGTCGGCCTGCTTCATGCCGTCGGCCATCGGCCGCAGCAACGTCCGCCAGATGTTTCGGGATCGCCGCACTCGGCGTCGGCGCAGACCACGGCCCAGGCGTGCAGCGGGTCGGACGCGTCCTTGGCCGCGTCGCGGCACGCGCGGCGACCCAGCGGCCGAGCATGGCGGCGTCGAGCTTGCGGGCGCCGGCGATCGCCTCCAGCGCTTGCGGTACGCCTCCGTGAACGCTCCGGTCTTCGGCTCCTTTTGCGGCCCGGACTGGATCGACTTCCCGCGCCGCCAGCAGATAGTCGGCCATGCGCTCCGACGGCCGGCCGCAGCGCGTCGGCCAGCGCGCGCTGGACGACCGGGCCGAGCGCGGTCGCGCGCCTCGGCCAGTTGCCTGCGCGACGTCGCGGTTGTGCTCCATCGAATCGAACCGCACCAGCCGGTAGTTGCTGCTCTCCAGGAACCCAAACAGAGAGTAATAATCCTTGGTGGAAATGGCGTCGAACTTGTGGTCGTGGCAGCGGGCGCAGGCGACCGTCAGGCCGAGGAACGTCTTGCCGAACACGTCGATGCGGTTGTCGAAGCGGTCGGCCTGGTCCTGGCTGATGTCCACCGGCGAATGGACCTCCTCGCCGAGGAACCAGAAGCCGGTGCCGAGAATCGACTCGTTGAAACCGTCGGCCGGGTTGAGGCGCGGCTTCTCCAGCAGATCGCCGGCGACGTGCTCCGTGACGAACTGGTCGTAGGGCACGTCGGCGTTGAAGGCGCGGATGACGTAATCGCGGTACTGGTAGGCGTTGGGGATCGGGTAATCGAACTCGTGGCCGCGCGTCTCGCCGTAGCGCACCAGATCGAGCCAGTGCCGCGCCCCAGCGCTCGCCGAACTGCGGCGACGCCAGCAGCCGATCGACCACCTTCTCGTAGGCGTCCGGCGATTCGTCCTTGAGGAACGCGTCGATCTCCTCCGGCGTCGGCGGCAGGCCGATCAGGTCGAACGTGACGCGGCGCAGCAGGGTGCGCTTGTCGGCGGGCGGCGCCGGCGAGAGATTTTTCTCCTCCAGCTTGGCGAGGATGAAGCGATCCACCGGGCCGCGCGGCCAGGCGGCGTCCTTGACGGTCGGCGGTTCCGGCCGGACGATCGGCCGCCAGGCCCAGTGGTCGTGCTTGCGTTGCTGCAGGTCGAAGGCGGGCTTGTCGGGCGGCGGCGACGGTCGCATCTTCCTTGCCCCACGGAGCGCCCATCTTCACCCAGGCCGTCAGGTCGGCGATGACGGCGTCGGGCAATTTGCCGTCTTTGGGCATCTGCAAATCGGGTTCTTGTAGCCGACCGCCTCGATGAGCAGGCTCTTGTCCGGGTCGCCGGGCACGACGGCGGGGCCGCGGTCGCCGCCTGCGAGCAGCCTGCGCCCGGCTGTCGAGGCGCAGGCCGCCGCGCACCTTCTTCGCCTTGGCGGAGTGGCAATCGTAGCAATGCTCGACCAGGACGGGGCGGATTTTCTTCTCGAAGAACTCGACGCCGTCGGCGGGGGCGTCGGCTGCTCGCGCAGGGCTGCACAGGCGGCGAGAAGGACCGCGCACGCCGACAGCAGGAATCCGATTCCGCGGCGCAATCGGTTGGGTCATGATTAGCCCATCAGTCTTATCGCATGCGAGGCGAGCGGGGGCGTCAGCGCCCTGATTCGTCACACGGTTGCCGACAGATGCTACGGGCTCGCCCCCCGCTCGCCTCACGGCAGCCCCGCGAACTTGCGCACCACCCACTCCACCGTCAGCAGGAACACCACCACCCGAATCAGCCCAGCGTCCACCCATGCCACAGCTTTTGTTCCGAATGCTCCGTATGCGGAGATGTTCTTTGGCCTGGAGCTTCTTCACCAACTCCTCGACGTCCTCCGGCGTGTAGACCTTGCCGCCGCTCTTGGACGCCAGCTCCTCCAGCAGCGGCCGGTTCAGTCGAGAGGTCCGTCATCTCCGAACTCTCCGGCGGCGACACGGTGAACGAAGCCTTGAGCGGGCCGGTCGGCTTCGGGTCGTCCGGCGCCGGCGACGGCAGCAACTTGTCGGCCACGGCCGCGTCCATCTCCAGACGGATCTCGTAATCGCCCTCCGGCAAGTTCGGGCACATGGGCCTCGAAGGCGTTGGGCTGGGCCGGCTTGGCGGGTCAGCGGGACCACGGCCACCGGCTTGCCGTCGCCGCCGCGGCGCAGCACCTGCGCCGCCGCCTTGGTCGCCGCCTCGGCCGCGTCCTTGGCGTCCTTGAACCGCACCGCCAGCTCCACGTCCTGGCCGCTGCGGTAGACCGACTCCGACGTGCCGAAACGCACGGTACTGGTTGCCCGATCTCCAGCGGCCGATCGGCCGCCCAGCGCACCACCTGCCCCCAGAAGCGGTGATGGTACACGTCGCCGACGCCCTTGCGCCAGCGCCAGGTGCTGTCGATCCGACGTAAAGCACCCGCCCAGTCCGTAATTCTGCCGCGCAATCAGGGCGTTGCGCCGCTCGCGCGCGGTCGGGTCGGCGGGTCGGCCGTCGCCCTCCGGCACGTAAGCCAACGTCGCCGCGGCCGGCTTGGCCTGGCCGATCACGCCCAGTACTGCGGCGGCAAGCTCGGCCCAGCGCCGTTCGTTTTTGGCAGACGTCCTCTTCCAGGTCCATGAACTTCGTCTCGCGGCCGTCGGCCGTCAGCGTCGGCGAAAAGCCGGACCACTGGGCCAGCTGCTCCGGCGTCATGTCCGCCGGGAAGACGCGCGGCTTTTCGATCGGCAACAGCTTGCGGATCGGGTCGGCCTCGCCGCCGTCGGGGCCGAGGTCGGCGTAGGCCATCGGCATGTAGCGATGGCCGGCCACGATGACCAACGTGCCGCCGCGCTCCGCGACGAACTGCTCCAGCCGCTTCCGGTCGGCCAGCGGCAGCTTCTCCGGCGGCACGTCACCCAGCACGATGCAATCGTAGTCCGGGAGAGAGCGTCGGGGCCGTCCGGGAGAGTGCTGGCGCGGGCCGCCGATCTTTTCCAGCTCGTCGTCCGTCAGCTTCGCGTTCAGACGCGGCTGGTCGAAGACGACGCTCTCCGTCTCATGGTCGCGTCGCGTTTCAGGGCACTTTGCAGATAGTGAAACTCCCAGCGTGCCTCGCCGTCGATGAGCAGCACACTGGCCTGGTCCTTCGCCACGCTGACCACCGCCGAGCCGCTGCTGTTGTCCGGGTTTATGACCGTGACTTTCAGGTCGGCGGGGTGGACGACGGCCGTGAGCGTCTGCGGCCCGGCCGTCGTCCATTTTCACCTGAAAGCTCTCCAGCATACTCCCGATCCTTGCCGTCGTGGTGGATGGTGCGCTTTTCCAGGAGCGTCTTTTCCTTGCCGGCCCCGCGGTAAAGCTCCAGCACCACGTCCTGCTTCTGCAAGCCGGCGACGCGGAAGCGCACGTCCACGCCGGCCGAGGCGTCCTTGTAGACGGCCGGCGGCGCCTTGACCGCCAGGATCGCGGCCTGCGGCGGCGCCTCCTCGCACCCCAGGCCGACCGGGTAGATCGGCACTTGCGCTCGCCCAGCTCCAGGGCCTTCGCGACGGGCGGGTCGCCGGCGTTGTGGCGGCCGTCGGTCAGCAGCACGACGCCCAGCAGCCGGCCCTCGCCGACGCCGGCCGTCTCCAGACCGTGGGCCAGCGGCAGGTGCAGGTCGGTGAAGCCGGCCGCATCGGCGAGCCGGGTTGCGTCGGCGTCCGGCGTCGACTGCGGCGGCCGAACAGCGCGTCGGGGTGGTCGGCGGGGACGTTCCAGGACGTGCTGTGAAAGCCGATCAGATCCACGTTATGTTTGGCGGCCAGCGACTTGAGCAGGCCCAGGCCGTCGTCGGAGAGGATGGCCTGCTCGGTCTGCGTGCGTGTCGCGTGGTCGGCCAGGTCGCAGAGCTTGTCGTGCTGCGCCCGCCGCGTCGCCTCCAGCTCTGTGCGGCCCCGCGGGTCATCGCGGGCCTCGTCGTCCCGGACCCATTGCGGCGACCCCTTTTTCGCATCCTGATAATCGCGGATCCACTGGTCGAGCTGGTCGTCGGTGCAGACGCCGTGGTTGAGGTGCAGGACGCGGACCAGGCGCAGCTTGTCCACCGGCTTCCGCTGCGGGTCGGCCACGTCCATGCTCTGCGAGCGGTCCACGGCCACCAGGACGCGGCCCGGCTCCTCCCAGGTGCGCGTGAAGGCGAATATCGGCTGGAGCAGCACCAGCACCAGCAGCGCCGCCAGGGCGAAAAACCGCATGGTCAGCAGGACCAGCGACGACAGCCACGAAACCAGTTTCAGCTCGTAGCGGTACAGCCAGAGGATCAGCCCCAGCGGCACGAGGCACGAAACGGCCAGCAGCGCGACCTGCCACGGCAGACCGAACTCGCCCCAGCGCGGCGTCAGCAGCAGGCTCCAGCCCTGGAACGGCCCCGGCAGCGGAAAAGAAAACATGAGAGAGTTCCCAAGGATTAGGAGCGGTTCTTGACCATCCGGCGCGTCATCCACACCTCGGCGCACAGAAGGGCGATCATCACCACCAAGAAGATCGGGCCCCACTCGTCCGCGCGGTCGGGCGCCTTGCGGGCGGTTAAAATCTTTGTACGATCGCTTTCGTACTGCATCGGCACGACCTTGGCGACCTCGGCCCGCTCCCCGCCGTGCTGGCGGTCAGGTCGGATTCGCGCGGGTCCGGCTGGGAGACGTAGGTGACGGCGCCGCCCTCCGGCGTCTTGAGGCGGTAGACGCCGGCCTCGCGCGTCTCGTCGCAGACCAGGGCGGCGTGCGGCAGCGGCGTCAGCTCGGCCGCGAACGAGTCCGGCGTCGGCGGGCCGAACGACAGCGGTTTCTCCGGGCCGATGGGGGGCTTCAAGCGGAAGCCGTCCGGCGGGGCGTTGCTGGCCAGGCGGTAGCGGATCGGCTGGCCGGGCTGTAGGTTGAACTCCACCGAGCGGGCGCCGGCCAGGTAGTAGACCAGATCGTGGACCAGCGGCACGAAGTCCGGCAGCGTCGTCAGGTTCGTGCCCCAGTAGTCGTCGAGCGGCACGGTGCTGAGCAGGACGCGGCCGGCCTCGAAACGGCGCTCCACCAGGAAGGGGAACTCGCCGGTCGGCGAGTGCAGGGCGGCCGCGCGCTCGCCGCGGGAGTCCTTGCCGGTCAGATCGACCTTCCACCACTTCGGGAAGCGGGCGTCGGCCAGACCGCCGAACGGCTCGTTGCGGTAGCGGTCCATGACCGGGTGCGTGGCGTCGGCCACGGCCACGTGGGCGGCGTCGTTCGGCCGCGTTTCATCGCCTTCGGCGTCCGTCAAGCGGGCCGGCAGCCAGCCCTGGCCGTCGCGGTACTGATTCAGATTGTAGTTGTCCTTGTCGACCCGGCCGCCGAGCGTCGCCAGCACGCCGCCGCCGTCGTCCAGGAACTCCTCGACCGCTTTGCGCTGCTCGTCGCTCAGCCCGGCCACGTTGCACAGGACCAGCACGCGCGGCCGGCTTCCGTCCGGTCCCGCCGCCAGCAGCTCCGGCTTGAACTCGCTGATCGACACCGCCTTCACCCGGAGGGCCGGCGTCGTGTCCTTCTCCAGGGCCAGGGCGCCGAGCAGCGTCTGTTCGCCGGTCTTCAGCGCGGCCGGGTCGGGATTTCCGTCCACGTAAACGACCGGCATGGGCGGCGTCACCTCGACGACGAAGTCCCGGCGGTTGTCGTCGGGCAGCGTGTCGCGGCTGGGCGTCCGGCTTCACGGTCAGCGTCACCAGATGCGTGCCGGGGGCGGCGAAGCGGTAGGTGAACGTCAGCGGAATCTTGCCCTTGATGAGGTCCGAAGCCGGGGGAGCGGGGACGCCGCGGACGAACTGGCCGTCCACGTCGAATTCCAGTCCGTCCTGCGGCGGCTCGTAACCCGCGGTCCCGTGGATTTCGATGGCGGTGTGAAACGTCACTTCGCTCTGAACCGGGATGACGGGGAAATCAACGCGGATCGGGTCCAGCGACCAGTTGGGCGGGTCGGGGTTGCGGTGCGGATCGACGTTGACGACCCAGAGACGCGGCGCGGCGCGCCTCCGGGGGCTGACGCCCCCGGCTCGCCGGCGGCGCGCCGATCTGACGGCCGAGCTGTTCCCAGCGGCGCATCGTGTCCGCGTCGGACCAGCCGAAGCGTTGGCCGTCGGTCAGCACGATTACGTCGCGCTCGCCGCGCTGACTTTTGGCCAGGAGGGCGTCGGCCGCCTGGATGGCGGCGGGCAGGTCGGCGCCGCCGCCGGGGCGGGGCATGTCGAGGATCGACTGCGGCACGCAGCGCTGGAGGTCGTGGTTCGGCTCCGCCACGACGGGCAGGACCTGCTGGCGGGCCTGGAAGACGGCCACGCCATCGCCGGGGACGAGGCGCTTGACGTATTCGGCGGCCCACTCCTTGGCGGCGTCTTGCGGCGTCTTGCCGCCGCCGGTGTAGTTCATGCTGGAGGAGCCGTCGAAGATGAGGACCACGTCGCGGTTGGGCCGCGTCTGCAGCCGCGCCAGCCAATCGCCGCCCCAGATGAGCCGGGCGAAGGCCAGCGCCAGCAGGGCCAGCAGGGCCATGCGCAGCAGCATGAGCAAGATTTCTTCGATGAACACGCGGCGCCGCGTCACCTTGCTCATCTGGAGGAAGCGCATGGCTCCCCAGTCCACAACCTCATAGCGGCGGCGGTTGAGCAGGTGGATGATGATCGGAATGGCCAGGGCGGCCAGGCCGAACAGCATCAGGGGTTGTAGGAACATACGTCGCTCCGCTTCAATCGATTGTCAGCCCCGGAGGGGCGGCGGTTCATAGCCAGGGGTGAAACCCCTAGAAGGAGGACCGAAACCCCTGAAGGGGGACCGAAACCCCTGGAGGGGGACCGAAACCCCTGGAGGGAGGGCCGGCCCATCGGTCGTTTCCTCAGCCCCGGAGGGGCGGCGGTGCAATGTACCGCCGCCCCTCCGGGGCTAAATTCGAGGGGAGATTCAACACGCTCCTCTCCAGGGGTTTCACCCCTGGCTATGAACCGCCGCCCCTCCGGGGCTTAAGACTATTTTTGCCTCTGCCGCCGCGTCAAATAAATGCCCAGCGCCTTCTCGACCGGCTCGTCCGTGCGCACCAGATGATAGTCCACCTGGGCGTTGCCGCAGGCGTCGCGCAGGTCCTTGCAGAACTGCTTGAAGTTCTTCTGGTACTCGCGCCGCAGCGTTTGCGGATCGACCAACACCTTGTTGCCGAAGACTTCGAGGTCGCGGAACTGTGTCCACTTCTTGAACGGGAAGTCCAACTCCTCCGGCGCCAGGATGTGGAAGAGCAGCACCTCATGCCGCTTGTGGCGGAAGTGCCGCAGCGCCCGCAGCAGGGGGGAACGTCCTCGAAGCAGTCCGACAGGATCACGACCAGGCCGCGACGCTTGAACTGGTCGGCCAGCTGATGCCACAAGGGCGCCAGGCCGGTTTCGCCGCCCGGCTGGGTCTGCTCCAAGACGGTCAGCACGCGCAGCAGGTGCTTGGCGTTGGCCTTGGGCGGGACGAACTGGCGAATTTTCGTGTCGTGCGTGGCCAGGCCGACGGCGTCGCGCTGGTGCAGCATCAGGTAGGCCAGCGAGGCGGCGATGTATTGGGCATACTCGAACTTGCCGCCGTGCTTGCCCCGGTACTTCATGCTGCCGCTGGCGTCCACGAGAAGGTGGGCCTTGAGGTTCGTCTCCTCTTCATACTCCTTGATGTAGTAGCGATCCGTCTTGCCGTAGGCGCGCCAGTCAATGTGGCGGATCTCGTCGCCGGGATAATATTGGCGGTGTTCCGCGAACTCGACGCTAAAGCCCTTGTAGGGGCTTTTGTGGACGCCGGTGAGGAAGCCCTCGACCAGGTTGCGCGCCACGAGGGCGAGCCGGCCGTACTTGGACAGCGAACTCGGATCGAACTGTACAGATGCCATGCTTGCTCGCTCGCGGCGCGTTGGGGGTTAGGGCTGGTGGACGACCTCGGAGAATCCGTAGTGGTCTCGTTCCGGCGGCGGTTCGACGGCGAAATCCTGAATCAGCTGGCGCAACATTTCGTCGAAGGCCGAGTAGAGGATGACGACGTAGACCGCCCAGTTGGGGTCGTCCGTCGCCTCGTCATAGGTCAACTTGCTCAGACCCTGTGACGTGACCTTGTACACGGAGGGTTGCGCCGCGCCCGGCGGCCGGATGGTGATGGTCCAGTCGATGCGATAGCCGCGCACCAAGCCGTGGATTTCGCCCGTGTCGCTGGAGCTATAGAGATACAGCACGCCGGACGGGAGAGTATGATAGGCCACCTCGATCATCGGTAGCTGCCCTTCGTCGCCGCTTGCCACCGGCGCCGGCTCCAGCGTGAGGATGTCGGCGTCCAGCACCTTCTTCACCGACTCCCGCAACTGGTCGAGGATCACGCCCTCGCGGATCTTCGAGTTGGAAGGGTCGAATGTTTCGCCCAGCGGCAGAATGGCCGTTTTCTCGGATGAACGGTCGGCGACGTCTTTCAGCCGGGGTTCCTGGTCCAACTTCGCCTCATAGACCTCCTGCTCCAGCAGCTTCTGGGCGTCCGTGGCCGGCATGGGGTCTTGCAACGAGCGGAAACCGACGGTCACGATCGGCTTGTCCGTCTTCTTGAGCGCCTCGAGCAGCGCCAGCACGGCCTGGAACATCGGCTCATCGACCTTCTCCCCCTCCGCCCGCTTTTTGAGCCGGGCGATGGCCTCGTCGTAAAAGACGTTGATCCGGGTCTGGGCGTCGTCCCGGTGGCGAACGTTCGTCGAGTCGGCGAGATACACGCGGAGCGACGAGGGGCTGTGCTTTTCGTCGGCCTCGTGGCGGGCCTTGTCAAACAGGCGGTCGTCGCGCATTTCGTGGACTTGCTGGGCATGTCGGCCGTCGGGAAGCTGATGCAGGTAATCGTCGAGGGCGGTGAAATCGCCCGTGTCCTGCGCGGGGATTTGCGCGAAGAGGTATTCATCCAGCAGATACCGATCCACGGCCGGGACCAGAAAGATCGCCAGGACGCCGACGGCCGCGGCGGCCAGCCAGGGCGCCAGGGCGCCGACGAATCCGGTTCGAGGCCCGGTCGCCTCCGCGTCCTGGGACTCCGTCGGCCGCGGCGGCTCTTCGCCGAGCGGCAGGTCGCTCAAGCTGCCCACGTTTTGCCCCTGGGCCAGGCGCGAAGCCACAGCGGCGAGGAGGGACGGCGAACTTTGAGCCAGGCGCGCAGGCCGGCGTCGTCGGAGTTCCGCAGGCAGGTCATCGTATGCACGAATTTCACCAGGAACTCGACCTTGGGCCGGTTGAATCCGGGAATGATGAACTCGCGCCGCCCGGTCGGGAACGTGAGGACGATCTTCGAGTAGGTGTTGGAGCCGCGGTAGAAGGTCCCGTTGATGTCCTGCAGGGGTTCCAGAGGCACGGCCTCCACGCGCCGCGGCGAGACGACCCACATGTGCAGCGCGTCGAAATAGCGGAAGGAACCCAGGGCGCTTTTGGGTTTCGGCCGGGCGATCCGGCGGACGGCCAGCGCCAGGAACAGGACGCCGACCACGGTAAGGGCCATCTGCCAGCCGGTGATCGCCTTGAAGTTGGACGCGGTTTCGGGGCCGGGCCAGGCCAGGAACGCGACGACTCCCAGCGCCGCCAGGCCGAGGACGATCAGCCAGCCGGTGACCGCCCTGGAGCTAAGCCCGGTCGATATGGGGAAGAACGCGCCCGTGCCGGACGCGCCGCGGGTCTTTTCCACCCGTTGCAGGTACGCCAGCGAGGTCGGGTCGAGTCGGGTCGTTGCAACGATCACAGCGGGCCTCCGCGTAGTGGGATGGAGTGCGGGACGGACGATCTTCACGTCACCCCTTTGGTACGCTGACCGACGGCCGCTGTGACGCCGGCCGTCGGAGGAATGGAACTTCGGATCCGGCGGGTCAGCGGCGCACCTTGGCCGCGGCCTCCTCCATCGGCAGAGGAAGGGCCTGGACGAGCTTGCGCACCACGTCGTCGGTGGTGATGCCTTCGGCGTCGGCGTTGAACGTGGTGACGAGGCGGTGGCGCAGCACCGGGTAGGCGACGGCGCGGATGTCGTCGGTGGTGACGTGCAGCCGGCCGTGCAGGAGCGCGCGGGCCTTGCCGCCGAGAATGAGGTACTGGCAGGCGCGGGGACCGGCGCCCCACGAGATCAGCTCAGGGATCCACTTCGGCGCCGTCGGATCCTTGGGCCGCGTCGCCCGCACCAGATCGGCCGCGTAGGAGAAAACGTGGTCGGCCGTCACGACCTGGCGCACGATTTCCTGGAGCTTCAGGATCTGTTCGCCGCTGAGCTGCGGCTCCAGCTGCGGACGGTGCGTGCTGGTGGTGCGCTTCATGATGTCAATTTCCTCATCGCGGCTGGGGTAGCCGACGACGACGTTGAACATGAAGCGGTCGAGCTGGGCTTCGGGCAGCGGATACGTGCCTTCCTGCTCGATCGGGTTCTGTGTGGCCAAAACGAAGAACGGTTCGGGCAGGTGGTAGGCGTGTCCGCCGGCCGTGACGTGATGCTCCTGCATGGCCTCAAGGAGGGCGGCCTGCGTCTTGGGCGGCGTACGGTTGATCTCGTCGGCCAGGACCATGTTGGCGAAGATCGGCCCCGGCAGGAAGGTGAATTTGCGCCGGCCGGTGTCCGGGTCGTCCTGAAGGATGTCGGTGCCGGTGATGTCGGCCGGCATCAGGTCGGGGGTGAACTGCACGCGCTTGAAGGTGAGGTGCAGGATTTTGGACACGGTGCTGACGAGAAGCGTCTTGGCCAGGCCGGGCACGCCGACGAGAAGACAATGGCCGCGGCTGAACATGGCCATGAGCAGCTGCTCGATGACTTCCTTCTGACCGACGATGACCTTGCCGATCTGTTCGGTCATCTGCTGGTAGGCGTCGCTGAGGTGGCGCGCCAGGTCGGCTTCGGCGGCGGGTTGCGTCATGGGAGTGGAGGTCTCGTGAGGTCCAACGCGGCGAGCCGGGGGCGTCAGCCCCCGGAGATACGGGCGGGCAGGATAAGATGATTGTAACCGACCGTGCGCGGCTTGCAACGGTCTGAGGGTAAATTCGATCCTCGTTCCCAGGCTCCGCCTGGGAACGAGGATCATTTGTTCAGTTTGAACAAGGAGGTTCGTCCGAAAAAATACCGCCGCGGCGACATCGCGAATAGTTTTTTTCGGCCGACACGGCGAAAGTCGTCTCTTCGCTTGAGTTTACGCTTGTCCCTGTTGACGCTCCGTTACGTCGTTCCTACACTGTACGCAATCGGCGCTGAACCCCCCTGCCAAGAGATTCGACATGGCGCAAATCCGAGGGCGCCCAGACGGCCGCCAACAGCGTGACCGCCTCCAAAACGGCGAACGCCCTTCGCACCCTCCGGGAACGCATCGACAAACTGGACCTCCAGATCCTCAAGCTCGTCAACGACCGCGCCAGCCTCGCGGTGGACATCGGCCGACTCAAGGCCGACCAGGGCGGCGAGATCTTTTCGCCCGCCCGCGAAGAAGAGG
Source organism: uncultured Planctomycetaceae bacterium (assembly GCA_963771935.1). Taxonomy (GTDB): domain Bacteria; phylum Planctomycetota; class Planctomycetia; order Gemmatales; family Gemmataceae; genus UBA4732. Next base: position 1,140,711 of record CAVYVK010000005.1, read on the forward strand.
TCCTGCAGAACGTCCTGGAAGTCAACACGAAGAACGGCGGTCCCTTGCCCGACGTCACCATCCGCGCGATCTACCGCGAGATCATGAGCGGATCGCGGGCCATTCAGAAGGTCCTCAAGGTCGCCTACCTTGGCCCCGAGTACAGCTTCAGCCACCTCGCCGCCGTCGAGCGCTTCGGCCAGTCGGTCGAGTTCATGGGCGTCGGCAGCATCGCCGCCGTCTTCGAGGAAGTCGATCGCGGCCACGTCGATTTCGGCGTCGTCCCGGTCGAGAACTCCTCCGACGGCCGCGTCTCCGACACGCTCGACATGTTCCTGCGCATGCCGCACCTGGTCATCTGCGGCGAGGTCCGCTTGCGAATTCACCACCACCTGATGGCCAACTGCGATCAGCAGGAAATCCGCCGGGTCTACAGCAAGTCGCAGGTTCTGTCGCAGTGCCGCAACTGGCTGAGCAAGAACGTGCCGCAGGCGCTCCAGAAGGAGGTGTCCAGCACGGCCGACGCTGCCCGGCTGGCGCAGATGGAGCCGGGCGCCGCCGCCGTCGCCAGCCGTCAGGCGGCCGTCAGCTACGGCCTGCGCATCCTCTTCGAGGACATCGAAGATTCGCCGCACAACGAGACGCGCTTCGCCGTCATCGGGCACCAGAAATGCGGCAAGACCGGCCACGACAAGACCTCGATCATGTTCCGGATTTCCCACAATCCGGGGTCGCTGGTCGAGGCGCTCGACGTCTTCAGGCAGAACAAGATCAACCTGAGCTGGATCGAGTCGTTTCCCGGCCAGACGTCGAAGTTCGAGTACATGTTCTTCGTCGATTTCGAGGGGCACATCGACGACCCCAAGGTCGGCCGTGCCCTCAAGGCCCTCGGCGAGCACGTTCAGGAGCTGACGGTCCTGGGGTCGTTCCCCCTGGCCGCGACGGCCGGCTGAATCGCAACGATGAATGATGAATGATGAATGATGAATAAAGACAACCTCGGTTCTTTATTCATCATTCATCATTCATCATTCATCATTTTCTTCGGTGCGTCATCGTGAGTCGTCGCGCACAGACACCGGACGTCGTCACGCTGGAAGACGACCCGCTCTGGTACAAGGACGCGGTCATCTACGAGATCCATCTCCGCGCCTTCATGGACGGCAACGCGGACGGCATCGGCGACTTTCGCGGCCTCCTCCAAAAGCTCGACTACCTGCAAGACCTCGGCGTCACCGCCGTCTGGCTGTTGCCGTTCTACCCCTCGCCGCTCCGCGACGACGGCTACGACATCGCCGATTACTCCGCCATCAACCCGATCTACGGCACGCTCGACGATTTCAAGCGCATCCTGGAAGAAGCGCACCGCCGCGGCCTGCGCGTCATCACCGAGCTGGTCGTCAACCACACCTCCGACCAGCACCCGTGGTTCCAGCACGCCGCCGCGCCCCGCTCGGCAGTCCCGAACGCGACTTCTACGTCTGGAGCGACACCACCGAGCGCTTCAAGGACGCCCGCATCATCTTCAAGGACTTCGAGTCGTCCAACTGGACCTGGGACCCGTCGCCAAGGCCTACTACTGGCACCGCTTCTATTCGCACCAACCGGACCTCAATTACGACAATCCGCAGGTCCAGGAAGTCGTCCTCCGGACCCTCGACTACTGGATGGACATGGGCGTGGACGGTTTCCGGCTCGACGCCATTCCCTACCTGTACGAGCGCGAGGGGACCAACTGCGAGAACCTGCCGGAGACGCACGTCTTCCTCAAGAAGCTGCGCCGGCACGTTGAGGAGAAATATCCGAACCGCCTCTTGCTGGCCGAAGCGAATCAGTGGCCGGAGGACGCCGTCGCCTACTTCGGCGACGCCGGCGCCCGGAGTGCCACATGTGCTTCCATTTCCCGGTGATGCCACGCCTGTTCATGGCCATCCAGATGGAGGACCGCCATCCCATCGTGGACATCCTGCAGCAGACGCCGGCCATCCCCGAAAAGGCCCAGTGGGCGCTGTTCCTCCGCAATCATGACGAGCTGACGCTGGAGATGGTCACGGAGGACGACCGCGACTACATGTACCGCGTCTACGCCCAGGACCCGCAGGCGCGCATCAACCTCGGCATCCGCCGCCGCCTCGCCCCGCTGATGCAGAACAACCGCCTCAAGATCGAGCTGATGAACGGCCTGCTGCTGTCGCTGCCGGGCACGCCGGTGCTGTACTACGGCGACGAGATCGGCATGGGCGACAACATCTACCTCGGCGACCGCAACGGCGTCCGCACGCCGATGCAGTGGTCGTCGGCCCGCAACGCCGGCTTCTCGACGGCCAACCCGCAGCGGCTCTACCTGCCCGTCGTGATTGATCCCGAATACCATTTCGAGGCGGTCAACGTCGAGGCGCAGCAGAACAACGTCCATTCGCTGTTGTGGTGGACGAAGCGCCTCCTCGATCTCCGCAAACGCCACCAGGCCTTCGGCCGCGGCGGGCTGGACGTGCTGGGATCGGACAACCCCAAGACGCTGGCCTTCGTCCGCCGCTGGAACGACGAGCGCATCCTGGTCGTGGCCAACCTGTCGCGCTTCGCTCAATGCACCTGGATCGACCTGTCGGAGCATCGGGGGATGGTCCCGGTCGAGATGCTGGGCCGGGCGCGCTTTCCGACGATCGGCGACGGGTCGTATTGCCTGACGTTGGGGCCTTACGCCTTCTTCTGGTTCCAGCTGGCTTCGCGGGACGCGCCGCACCCGCCGGAGCCGGCCGCGCCGCCGGCCCTGACCGTCAGGGGCGCCGGGCCGGCCGACTGGGGCAACGTCTTTCGCGGCAAGGCCCGCATCGCCCTGGAGGAGGCGCTGCCGGCCTACCTCTGGGGCCGGCCCTGGTTCCAGGGACGATTCCGGTCGCTCACGTCGGCGACGATTCGGGACACGATCGCCGTGCCCCGGCCGGGCGGCGCGTCGCACGTCGCCCTGGTGCAGGTGGAGTACGCCGACGCCGACCCGGAGCAGTACGTCGTGCCGCTGGCCTACGCGGTGGGCGAGGCGCCGCGTGGATCGGTCGTCGTCGCCCGGCTGCGCATGGCGCCGCGCGGCGACGGCGAGGCGGCTGTCGGCGTCCTGTACGACCCCTGCGCCGAACGGCTCTTTGTGTCCGAGTGGCTGGACGCCGCCATCTGGGGCGGCCGCTTCGAGGGGGGGGCCGGCGATCTCAACGGCCGGCCGACCCCGGCCTCGGCCCAGACGCCGCCGGAGGGGCCGACCGACGCTCCGCCCATCCTCCACGAAGGCGACAACACGACGGCCTGTCTCGACGGCCGCGCCCTGCTCAAGATCTACCGCCGCGTCGAGGAGGGGCCGCATCCCGAAGTGGAAACGCTGCGCTTCTTGGCGGCGCACTCCGCGTTCAAGCAGGCCCCGCTCTTCTGGGCGTCCTGGAGTACCAGCCGGAATCGGGTTCGGCGATGACCGTGAGCATGGCCCAGGAATACATCGCCGGTGAAGCGGACGCCTGGCGGCTGACGCAGGACGCGCTGCGCCGCTTCTTCGAGTACGCCCTGACCGGCGGCGCCGCGCTGCCCGACGTGGCGCCGGGGCCGCGTAACATCGTGGACCTGAGCGAGGGGGAAATACCGCAGCCGGTGCGGGAGCTGCTCGGCGCCTACCTGGAGACGGCCCGGCTGATGGCGCGGCGCACGGCCGAGCTGCACGTCACGCTGGCTTCCGATCCGACCGACGCGGCCTTCGCGCCGGAGCCGTTCACGCCGATGTATCAGCGGTCGCTGTACCAGTCGATGCGCGGCCAGGTGCGGCTGGCGATGGAACGACTGAAGCGCCGGCGGGACGCGCTGCCGGAGGCGCTGCGCGAGCCGGCCGACCGGGTGCTCCGGGGCGAGGAGGCGCTGCTGCGCCAGGCCCGGCGGGTGCTGGACCGCATCACGGCCGTGCGCATCCGCTGTCACGGCGACTACCAGCTCAAGCATCTGGTGTCGATCGGCCATGACTTCCTGGTGGTCGATTTCGACGGCGAACCGGATCGACCGCTGAGCCATCGGCGCCGCAAGCGTTCGCCGGTTCGCGACCTGACGAGCCTGCACCGGTCGCTTCAGGAAGCCGCCGAGTCCGCGCTCGCCGGGGGCGGCCTGCGCTCCGAGGACGTGCCGGCGCTGCGGCCGTGGGCGCGGTTCTGGCAGCGCTGGGCGGCGGTCGCGTTCCTGAAGGAGTATCGCGCCGCGCCGGAACGGCCGAGCTGTTGCCGCGCGACCCGGCGGAGCTGCGGCTGCTGTTCGACTTCTACCGGCTGGGCTGGAACGTCTTCGCGCTGCTGCGGGAGCTGGACCGGCCGTTGGAGAAAATCGCTTTGGCGATCGAGAATGTGCTTGCCTTGTTGGAGCAGGCGACGTGAGCGGCACTGGACGAAACCCCCTCGCCGGTGCTAAAACGAGCGATGCCCTGTCTGGAACTCTAACCCCAAAGCCGTCGCACCCCCCATGATTATCGTTCTCCGTCCCGACGCCACCGACGACCACATCGACCACATCCTGGATCGCATTCGGGAGCTGGGCTTCAAACCGCACGTCAGCAAGGGCGAACAGCGCACGCTGATCGGCGTGATCGGCGACGAGGGCAAGCTCCAGGCCGAGCCGTTGCAGGCCATCCCCGGCGTCGAGCAGGTGTTGCCGATCCTCAAGCCGTTCAAGCTGGCCAGCCGCGAATTTCACGCCGCGGACACGACGGTCGAGGTGAGCGGGCCAGGGGCGAAAACGGTGCGCATCGGCGGCGGCCATCTGGTGCTGATCGCCGGCCCCTGCGCCGTGGAAGGCGAGGCGATCCTCGACGACATCGCCGGCAAGGTCAAGGCGGCGGGCGCCAATCTGCTGCGCGGCGGGGCGTTCAAGCCGCGCACCAGCCCGTACAGCTTTCAGGGACTCGGCGAGGAGGGTTTGCGCATCCTGCGCGACGTGGGCCACCAACACGGCCTGCCGGTCGTCACCGAGGTGATGGATCCGCGTCAGGTGCCGCTGGTGGAGCGCTACACCGACATGTTCCAGATCGGCGCCCGCAACATGCAGAATTTCGATCTGTTGAAGGAAGTCGGCCAGGCGCGCAAGCCGGTGCTGTTGAAGCGCGGCATGAGCGCCACGGTCAAGGACATGCTGATGTCGGCGGAATACGTGCTATCGGAAGGCAATCCGAACGTAGTGCTGTGCGAGCGCGGGGTGCGTTCCTTCGAGGACTCGACGCGGAACATGATGGACCTGAGCGCGGTGCCGAACGTGAAGGGGCAGAGCCACCTGCCGATCATCGTGGACCCCAGCCACGCCACCGGACGGCCGGACCTGATCCCGGCGATGGCCCGCGCCGGCCTCGCGGCGGGGGCCGACGGAGTTCACGTTGAGGTCCACAGCCGGCCGGAAAAGGCGCTGTCCGACGGGCCGCAGGCGCTCTTGCCGCATCAGTACGCGGCGCTGACGGAGGGCTGCGCAAGCTGGCGGCGCTGATGGGCAAGACGATCTGATCGATTTCGAGATCCCGTTTAGCCGCGACCCGAAGGGGAGCGCATCTCCCAAGCGTTCCTCTTCGAGTCGCGGCTAAACAGGATTCAGAGGATAGCCAATGCGTCAGAAATTCGTCGCCGGCAACTGGAAGATGTACACCACCGCGGCCGCGGCCAAGGCGCTGGCGACGGCGGTGGTGCAAGGGCTTGGCGCCGAGAAGCGCGTCCGCGTCGCCGCCTGTCCGCCCGCGCCGTATCTCTCCGTTGTCGCCGACGCCCTGCGCGGCAGTGCGGTCGAGCTGGGCGGCCAGAACTGCTATCCCGAAAAGGAAGGAGCCTTCACCGGCGAGGTCAGTCCGACGATGCTGGTGGACGTCGGCTGCCGCTGGGTCATCCTCGGCCACAGCGAACGGCGGCACATCCTCGGCGAGACGGACGCCTTCATCAACCGCAAGGTCCACGCCGCCCTGGCCGCGGGGTTGCACGTCATCCTGTGCATCGGCGAAACATTGGATGAGCGCAGGACCGACCGCACCGAGGCGGTGCTGGACGCCCAGCTGACCGGCAGCCTGGCCGGGATGGACGCGACGGGGCTGCGCCGCATGGTGCTGGCCTACGAGCCGCTCTGGGCGATCGGCACCGGCGTCAACGCCACGCCGGACCAGGCGCAGCAGGCCCACGCCTACATTCGCCGGCGAATCGCGGAGCGCTTCGGCGAGGAAACGGCCCGCGGCCTTCCTATACAGTACGGCGGCAGCGTCAAACCGGAGAACGCGGCCTCGCTGCTGCACCAGCCGGACGTGGACGGTGGCCTGATCGGCGGCGCCAGCCTCAAGGCCGACTCGTTCCTGGCCATCGTGCGGGCGGCGCTGTAGCCGTCGGAGCCGCGACCGTCAGAGAGCGAGGTGAGGTTCTGGCGCCTCACCCCGCTCCCTGACGGTCGCGGCTCCGATTCCGCCTTTTGGCGAGGCGTTGACATTTCGCTGCCGCGCTGGTATCGTCCACCTAATTCCGCCGTACCTTCGACCGACGCAGATCATGCAGCAGGAATTGACCACCAACCGCGAAGCCGAGATTCTGGAGGAGTGCCAGAACGCGATCGGCTACCATTTCCGCCAACCCGAATTGCTCCGCGCCGCCCTCACCCACGCTTCGGGCGCCAACACCCGCCTGGCCTCCAACGAACGTCTGGAATTCCTCGGCGATTCCGTCCTCGGCCTGGTGACGTGCGAACAAGTGTACCTGCGCTTCCCGGATTACCAGGAAGGCGACCTGACCAAGGTCAAGTCAGTCGTGGTCAGCCGGCGGACGTGCGCCCGCTTCAGCAAGGCGATGAACCTCGGCGCCTTCATGTTCCTCGGCCGCGGCATGCACGCCGGCACGGATCGCGTCCCGGCCAGCATCCTGGCCGACGTGTACGAGTCGCTGGTCGGGGCGATCTTCCTCGACGGCGGTTACGAGGCGGCGCGGCCGTTCATCTTGCGCCAGCTGGGGCCGGAGATCGAAGAGGTGGCGGAAGGGGGCCTCGGCGGCAACTTCAAGTCGCAGCTGCAGCAGGTGGCCCAGCGCGAGTTCAACGCCACGCCGCAGTACCTCTTGCTGGACGAGAAAGGCCCCGACCACGGCAAGTGCTTCAAGATCGCGGCCGTCATCGGCCGACACACCTACGCCGGCGCCTGGGGACGCAATAAGAAAGAAGCCGAGCAGCGCGCCGCCATGAACGCCTACGCCCAGATCAACGGCGAACCCGTGCCGTTCGAGCACGACTGAATCCAATGCAGAATGATGAATGATGAACGAGGAATTCATCATTCATCGTTCATCCTTACGATCATGCCGCCCTATCCCATGTGCTGTTACCATCCGGGCTGCCTGCGGCCGGCCGTCTACAAGATCGCGGCCCGGTGGAGCGACGGCGTCACCCACGAGCTGAAGACCTACGCCCTCAGCTGCGAAGCGTGCCTGGCCGACTGGTACCGCCGCAGCCGGGCCAAGCAGGCCGCCTGCCGTCTGGCGCCCGGCGAGGCGCTGGAACCGCCCGGCGTCTATGAACTGGCCCGCGGCCGCCGCGACCAGCAGCTCACGCGCCGGCCGGACCTGGAAGAACGGTTCGCCGAGCATCGAGGCGAGCGGGGGGCGTCAGCCTCCTGATTCCGCATCGTGTCAGCGACGGTAGGAAGAATCAGGGGGCTGACGCCCCCCGCTCGCCTGAGCCGGCGGAGACGCCTTCCGTGCCATTCCCTCCGCTCGACATCCTGTACGAAGACAATCACTGCATCGCCGTCGCCAAGCCGACCGGCGTCCCCAGCACCCACTTCGACGGCCGCGAGGAGACGGTCGATCGGGCCGTGAAGGCGTACCTCAAGGACAAGCACCACAAGCCGGGCAACGTCTTCCTCGGCGTCGTCCACCGGCTGGACAAGCCGACGTCGGGCGTGCTGCTGTTCGCGCGGACGAGCAAGGCCGCCGCCCGCCTGTCCCGCCAGTTCCGCGACGGCGCCGTCGAAAAAATCTACTGGGCCGTCGTCGAGGGCGACGTGAAACAGCCGGCCGGGTCGCTGGAAGACTGGCTGCGCAAGAATGAGGCGACCGGCCGTGTCGAGGTGGTCGCGGCCGACGCCGACGGCGCCCGGCAGGCGCTCCTGCACTACCGCCGACGCGCCGCCCACGGCGGCCTGACGTGGCTGGAAGTCCGGCCGCAGACCGGACGCACCCACCAGCTCCGCGTCCAGCTCGCCCATCACGGACATCCCATCTACGGAGACGCGAAATACGGCGCCATCCACACCTTCGGCGGCGGCATCGGCCTGCACGCCCGCGCCCTGACCTTCCTGCACCCCATCCGCTACGAGCCGATCACGCTGACGGCCGAACCGCCGCGGCCGTGGCGCGGCCGCTTCGCCTACCTATTCCGTGAGGGGCGGTCATGAGCGACGCCGTGTTGCGAGAGATCCGCGATCTGATTCAGGTGGACGTCAATCGCCGCGGCCTGGCGACCGACCCGGACGCGAACCTCCTCAATGCTTGCCCCGACGATTTCGCCGCCGCCTGCCGCAGCATTGCGAAGGCGCCGAAGCCGTCGCTCTGCGTCGTCACCGGCTTCTACATCGCCCATGCCGAACCGCCGTGCGGCGAAACGGATGGGCCGCTGGGGGCGCTGTATCTGGTGCGGGCCTGGCGCCGTTGGGCATCCAGGTGATGCTGGCGGCAGACCCGTTTTGTCTCCGCGCCTTGGAAGCCGGCGTCGAGGCGGCCGGGCTGGGTCCGCGCGTCCCCATTATCGATCTTACACAGGGCAGGATCTTTCCGATAAGTCACCTTGTCGCCCTGGAACGGGTCGGGCCGAGTTACGCCGGTCCCTGTTACAGCATGCGCGGCCGCGACATTTCCGCGTATATGGCCCCGGCGCATCGGCTTTTCGAGGACGCCGAACAATCCCCGCGCATCACCACCATCGGCATCGGCGACGGCGGCAACGAGATCGGCATGGGCAAAATCCCGTGGGACGTGATCCGTCGCAACATCCCCAACGGCGGCCTCATCGCCTGTCGCGTCCCCACCGATCACCTCATCGTCTGCGGCGTGAGCAACTGGGGCGCCTACGCCCTCGCCGCCGGCGTCGCCCTGCTGCGCGGGACGAAACTCGCCCCGAACCTCTTCGACGTGGAACGCGAACGCGAATTGCTCCGTATCATGGTGGAGAAGGGGCCGCTCGTGGACGGCGTGACGGGCAAGCCGACGGCGACCGTGGACGGGCTGTCGTTCGACGAGTACGTCCGGCCACTGCGGCGGATCAAGGATCTCCTGGGATGGTGATATGATCGATCTGCGAAACGCCACCGGGGCCGACGTGCGGAAGGCGGCGCGGCGCGGCGAATGGACCGGGCCGACGGCGGGGCTGGCTCGCGGCTTCGTCCAGGCCAACCTCGTCCTCGTGCCGCGCGACCTGGCCTATGATTTCCTGCTCTTTTGCCAGCGCAACCCGAAGCCGTGCCCGTTGCTGGACGTGACGGAACCCGGCTCGCCGGAACCGTGCTGGGCGGCGCCCGGAGGGGACGTTTACACTGACGCCCCGCGCTACTGCGTCTACCGGCACGGCGAGCGGGTGGACGAGCCGGCCGACCTCTTGCCCCACCGGCGCGACGATTTGGTCGGCTTCCTGCTCGGCTGCTCCTTCACCTTCGAGTACGCGCTCCTGGAAGCGGGCGTGCCGGTGCGGCACATCGAACAGGGGTGCAATGTGCCGATGTACCGCACCAACATCGCCTGCCGGCCGGCCGGCGTCTTTCACGGGCCGATGGTCGTGTCGATGCGGCCGATGGCGCCGGCCCAGGCGGTCGCCGCCGTGCGCGTCTGCACGCGCTTCCCGCGGTCGCACGGCACGCCCATCCACTTCGGCGATCCGGAGGCGATTGGCATCCGCGATCTCACTCGACCGGATTTCGGCGATCCGGTGGAGCTGCGTCATGGGGAGACGCCGGTGTTCTGGGCGTGCGGCGTGACGCCGCAGGCGGCGGCGATGGAGGCCCGGCCGTCGCTGCTGATGACGCATAAGCCGGGGCACATGTTCGTCACCGACCTCCGCGACGCCGACCTGGAAGGCGCGTAGGGTTTCGGAGCCGCGACCGTAAGGGAGCGGGTGAGGTTCTGGCGCGGCTTTGCTCCCTAGCCTCTCCGAAAAGGGCGGTTCGGGAGCAGCCGGCCGGGTTTGGGAGCAGCCGCCTCAACCCGGCGTGACCATCGGCAGCACGTCCGCCGTCCCGGCTGGCGGCTCTTCATCATGCCAGAACTCGGCTTCGATGCCAAGCACGCACTGCTCCATGATGACGCAGCAGATATTGTGACAAATGAACTTGCAAAAGACTTCATTCCTCATCGCGGCGTCGTTCTTCGCCCGCACGCCGTCCCGGAACTTCGCCTTGATCGCGGAGAACACGGACTCCACGTTTGAACGCTTGTGATAGTGTTGAAGGAACTCGTCGCGGCGGAAGTGGAAGTAGTGGAACATCCGGTCCCAAAGTCCGCTCGCGCCGGCGATGCTGTTCACCTTGAATGGGATGAAAGGCGTCCCGCCGCATTTCTCCACCAGTTCCAGGTTGCCGTTGCTCAGGTACGCCTTGTCCGCCGACACTTCCCGGACGGCGAAGTGCTGCGCCGCCGCGTTGACCATCGGCCCGAACTGCGGGCAGTCGGCGGCGTCCCGGTCGAGGATTTCCGCCGCGACGATCACGTTCGTCTTCACGCCGCAGAGGACGTGCGCCTTGACCCAGCTATGTTCGCTCCGGTAAGTCCCGTACTTCTCGTCATACCAACGGTCGAATCGGTTGGCGCTGAAGCCGCTGGAATCCGCTGCGAAGTCCACTTCCACGGCCTTGAGCGGCAGGCTGCTTTGCGTGACCAGCGCCTTGAGGATCGGCGTCAGTTCGGCGTCCTCCAGGTGCTTGTTGATCGTGTTCGTGTGCATCGGCCGGGACAGGTGGCCCTTGCCGTGCGCGTCGGACAGGTCGCAGCCGAAGCGTCTGCTGCTGACGGTGGAGTACACCTTGAAGCAGCAGGCGAAGATGACATCCGCGACGGGCAACGGCACCTTTCCGCCCTTGCTGCGGTCCTTCGGCGGCGCCGTGACGCCACGGCAGAGATCGGCCAGCAACTCTTGAAAGCGGTGCTTCTCGGTCGTCTGAGCGAGGTTGTATGCCGGCCAGTTCTGCTTGTACGTCGGCTTCTTCGGGACGGCTTCAGTGTCGAGATCGGCCGCCTTGTCGCCGTCGTGGCGTTCCAGCGTGAAGCGTGCGGCGTGGATGTGCTTGCAAGGTTTTTGGGTTAGCTGGAAGTCGTCGCACGGGCAGGACGGCGGCCGGGTGTAGAACCACGCGGTACTTGCCGTTGCCGCTCTGGGACGGGACGTGCCACGCGCCGTCCTTCCAGACGATCTTCGTCCGAGCCGCAAGCTCCAGACCCTTCAACTCGCGCAGGTCCACGGCTACTACTCCAGGTTGCTCTTTACCTGTATAGTAATATACTTTGTCAGTAGTGGCGTTTTCAACCTCGGTAGGAATATACTTGCCGATAAGTACCCGGACAGGGTATACTTACGGCATGGCAAAGGTTCAGCTTCTCGTCTGGGGCTTCCGGTGTGAGCGGTGCGGCCATGAGTGGGTTCCGCGCCGGGATGAGGAACCGCGCGTCTGCCCGAAGTGCAAATCCCCCTACTGGAATCGACCACGAAAAGCCGATAGAAGCGACGATGGCGACAGCGCACCTAGAGGCCCACAAACCAGAGATCGTTGACCACCATGAAGTTCGGTCAGGACAGGCAAGGAAAAAACGTGCCTACTGGCTGATTCCACTGGCGGCAGGCTTGTGTGAGGCTATAATGCCCGTAGGTGTCCTGGGTGGGCACGGTCAAGACGCCACAAGCACATCCGGAGGATCGGACGATGAACGTTGAGAGCAGGGCTGAAATCATCCGGAAGAGGGAAGAGGCGGTTCTGCGGCTGGGCTGCGAGAAGAGCGACGAGGTTGCTGATCCCACTGAGATGACGATTGCCCGGCGGATGGCCGATGCATTGCTCGCTGACAAGCAGCTTCTCGATCAACTGTTTGGCGGATGACGCCCGCGAGCGTCCACTAGGCCGCGTCTCAACGTATCGGCGTGGGTAGATTCAACCGGCGGGGCGGGGAAGGCGGTTCATGAACCGCCTTCCCCGCCCCGCCGGTTCAAGTACAAGTCCATTGACGCTTGCCTCGCCCCGACGGCTTGCTGCTTGCGCATACCACCTGCACTTGCCGTGGACCGTTGCCGACAGCAGTGGAGGGCATGCGCATGAGTACAGCGGGACAAACCGCCGGCAGCCCGGCAAAGAACCCTATCGGGGTCGAAATCGAATCTTTCGTCCACAGCATTGATGCCCTGCAAGCCTCCTTCCCGATCCAGTTGGTCTTGTCGTCTGCGATGAAAATGGTGAGTCACGACCACCTCGCGGATTTCTTCAAGAAGAACGGCAAAAAAGGCGACGACGCTGACACCTACACAATAGGCCCCGAACACTTCTTAGAGTTCAATCGTCTTTCATCGCGGCTGGCAAAAGCGAACGCCGCCACAGCGATTCTGCCTCAAGCGTTCCTCATTTCCTTGGTTAGCCAGTACGATTCGTTTCTAGGAGGACTCCTGAGGTGCCTGTATCGGGCGAAGCCGGAGTTGCTGAACGCCTCGGAACGGCAGCTTACTTACTCCCAGCTTTGCACGTTCGGCGATCTCGAAAAGGTAAAAGAACACATCTTGGAAAAGGAGATCGAGAACATCCTGCGCTCAAGCCACGCCGATCAATTTGACACGATGGCGCAGCGTTTCGGCCTGACACTGAAGCCAGGACTCGCGGTGTGGCAAGTGTTCATCGAACTCACGGAGCGGCGGAATCTGTTCGCGCACTGCAAAGGCAAGGTGTCCACCCAATACCTCGACGTGTGCGACAAGCACGGCGTTCAGCATGAAAAGCGACCCGCCCTAGGCGACCGTCTAGGCGCGACCCCAGTCTACTTCGCCAAGGCTTACGCTTGCGTGTTCGAGATCGGGACGAAACTCGCGCATGTCCTCTGGCGCAAAATGCTTCCTGAGGAGCAAGATGAAGCGGATACCAATTTGCTCATGCTTGGATACGATCTCCTTGTCGCCGGAAACTACGACTTGGCGATCACCCTAGGGGTTTTCGCCACCGAGACTCCCAAAATACGCTCCACAGACGTTGCCCGCCGAAGATTCTTGGTAAACTTGGCGCAGGCCCACAAATGGGCGGGAAATGCCGACGCTGCGCAAAATCATCGACAACGAAGACTGGTCCGCTTGTGACAGCTTGTTGCTCTGTTGAAACCCTGGCGAGCGGGGGGCGTCAGCCCCCTGATTCCGCATCCGGTCAGCGACCGCAGGAAAAATCAGGGGGCTGACGCCCCCCGCTCGCCAGGGTTTCAACAGAGCAACAGCTTGTTTCAACTGGCCGTAGCAGTTCTGAGGGACGACTTCCAGGCAGCGGCGAGTCTGATGAAGCTCGTTTCCATCGGCGAGCAGTTGAAAGCGAACGACTACCGCGACTGGCCGCTCTTCAAGGAATTCAGGAAATCACAGATATTCATAGATGCATATCAGAGCATCTACGGCCACGGGCTTCCGGTGCTAGAGTCGCACCTGGCGGACCAGCTGTTCGGTTCGCTGTCTGGCGTAATGGTACAGATGAAGCCAGCGCTGCCAGAGGCGGACAAACAAGCGACGCCGAAGCAAATAGAGGACAAGCCGGCGCGCAATAACCGAACGCTGAGTCTGGATGGTTTCGCGGCCGGGCGAGACTCGCCCGGCCGGTTCTGTAGGTTTGGGAGCAGCGCCGCCGGTCAGGGAGCAGCGGGACGCTAGGGAGCAACGCCTTCTGGCGCCGCGCACCGCTCCCTTACGGTCGCGGCTCCGATGGATGGAGCAATCCCGGATGGACGATCCCAACGACCCCATCACTCCCGGCCGGATACGCACCCTGACGATCATCGTCTTCGCCCAGACGATGGGCTTGGTCGTCTTCGCCGCCGTCGCCGTCTACCTGGTCCACCAGCAAGGCGTCCCGATCCGACACACGGATTTCCTGTCCCCATTGGGGTTGATCATGCTCGCGGTCATGGGGCCGGCGTCGATTGCCTTCCCGCTCTTCATTCGCCGCCAAAACGTGGGGCGCATCGCCCGCGGCGAGTGGAAGCCGCCGCCCGGCGCGGCGTCCGCCTACACCTCCGACGCGGCGAAACTCTTCGCGGTCTACCTGACCTCGACGATCGTGGGCCTGGCCCTCGTCGAAGGCGCCGGCATCCTCTGCTGCCTTGCCTACCTGCTGGAAGGTCAGACGTACGTGCTGGCGCTCATTGCGATCGCCGTCGTGCTGCAAATCGCCCGCTTCCCGACGGAAGGACGCCTTCGCGCCTGGATGGGCCGACAGCTCGACTGGATGGAACAGGAGCGCCAGCGAACCGGCGCCGAATAAAGGAAGAGTTGTCGCCCGTTCATTGAACATTTCGCTCCGGCCTCCGCGCGGCCCGTGGCGCGTGCGGCGGCGCGACCACCGCCGGGCCGTCCAGCCGCAGCGTCTCCGGCAGCGGCGCCGCCGCAACCTGTCCCTCCGGTCGGCGGAACGGCAGCAGCACCGGCTCGCCCGCCGGACTGGTTCGCTTCAGGCGCCGCCCGATCTGTTGCTTGCGGCGGAGGAGTTGAAACTGGTAGTCCTGCCACAGCCGGCGGAAACGCGGACAGCGCGGGTTGCGGAACAGCCCGGCCCGGACGGCGGCGCGGGCCTCGTCGGGACGGTCGGCCAACCGCAGTCCCTTGACCAGCTTCCGCAGCGCCTCCACGTCGGCCGGCGCCTCTTCCACGGCCTGGCGCAGCCGGACCAAACCTTCCTCCGTCCGTCCCAGGCGCACGGCCAGGAGACCGGAGTCGCCGCGACATTTCACCTGTTTCGGATCGAGTTCCAGCGAACGGCGGTAATGCTCGTCGGCCCGTTGCAGGTCGCCGCGGTCGTCGGCCTGGAAGGCCGTCGCCATGAGAAGGTGATAGCGGGCGGAGTCCGGCCGGTGGACCAGCGCGGCCGCCAGGCAGCGGCGGGCGCGGCCGTACTTGCGGCGCCGCAGGTGCAGCTCGGCGAGGCGGCCCTGGGCCTCCTCGGCGGCGTCGGCCGGCAGCTCGCGGAAGCCGGCCAGGCGGCCCAGCACGCCTTCCGCGTCGGTGAAGCGGCCGAGTTCCTGATACTTGCGGCCAAGGGCCAAAAGGTGATCGACGAGATTCAGCGTGGTCGTCATGGCGCTGCCTCCGTGCAGCTGGGGGGATGTGCTCCGCACAACCGACCATGATAAACGCCCGCCCCATCCTGACAAGCTGAAACAGCGTCCACCGGCGCGCTGGCGAGCGGCCGGCGTGAGCCGGCTGATTCATCGCATCAGCCGGCTCACGCCGGCCGCTCGCCAAAATACGGAGAGCGGGGGTTTTGGGCGGATCAACTCTCTTCCGTGGCTAGGTGGGCGGCGCAGCTTTCGCACCGCCTTGTACTTCTCGTCGCTGACGCGATCGGACGACAATTGCAGCTCGGCCGCCATCTCGTGAACCGACCAGCCCTCACAGCTCATTTGCAGGATGCGCTGCTGGCGCGGCGTGAGGACTTCCTCGGCGGCCTCGCGAACGACGGCCCATTCTGCGTCCACTGAACGGCTGTGCATTTCCCGGCGATCGGCCACGCCGTCGAGGCTGCCGATCCATTTACGGGCGCGCTGCGTCCGTTTCTTGACGGCGTCGATGGCGCAGGAACTCCCGATGCTCTTCGCCCTCCCCTTGGAGGACGCGCGTCCAGGCGTTGGCCGGGATCCGTTCGAGCATCCGGCTGAAGACTTCCTGGGTGCAGTCGCCCCAGGCGTCGATGGGCAGGCGAGCGTTGCGCCAGCAGGTGGTGCAATAGCGGCCCATGTCGGCGACGGCGCGGCCGGTGTCCGCCGCCCTGGCATCGGCGGAACCGAACGCCGTCAAGGCGGCGCCTAACGCCATGGCCACCATGTACGGCCGTTTGGACCCCTTGGCGGACGTGCTTCGGCTTTGCATCGAAACCTATCTCCCAGTAACCGGGACGTGGGTTCGCGGCCCTTCCCGGAAGATCGGACGCGCGGAACGCGGAATCTCGCTCGTCAGGGCGCCGACAATTCTTCGCGCCTTTCCCGTTTAGCCGCGACCCGAAGGGGAGCGCGTCTCCCTCCGCGCTCCCCTTCGGGTCGCGGCTAAACGAGGTTTACTTCTATTGTACCACCGGAGATCAAGCCGACATCGGCTGTTCCGCCGCCGTCTCCAGGCGCTCCCAGAACCGCCGCACCTGCTCTGCCGCGGCCGCGGGCAGGGGGCTGTAATCGTAGGCCGCACGGGCGTACAGGGAAGCGAACCGCCGCACGTCCGCCTCCAGCGTGGGGTGTTCCTCGCCGATCCGGGCGGCGAACTCCAGCGGCGTCTCCTCCGGCCGCCGTTCCAAGCCGTGTTCGCGCGCCCAGGCTTGTAGCGCGTCGAAGGTGTAGCACACCACTTCCTTGATCGGCCGTCGGCCGGCCGAACCGTCGCGGAATGGGTTGTCGTAGGAGGAGAACGCCCGAATGAGCCGCGACCGTGAGGGAGCGATTTCCTCCTCCGCTCCCTCATGGTCGCGGCTCGCCCTGCCGCGGAACAGCCCGGCCCAGAGGTTGCGCAGCGCGTTGAGCAGGTTGCGCGCCCAGTCAGTGAATTGGGCGAGGAACTTCAATCCTTCCCGCATCAGGAAGAACACCACCGTCAGGATGAGGAGGACGAAGACGATCCATTTCAGGACCGTCGCCACGGTCGCCAGCAGCGCGCTCCAGTCCCAGGACGAGCCGGGATGGGAAGTCCCCTGGGATTGGGATTGCTGGCTCGATTGCTGCTGATTTTGCTGGGCCGATTTGTCAGGCGGCTGGCGGTCCTTTTGCTGCTGCGGGGAGTTTGAGTCGGACTTGTTCTTGTTCGGGTCGGGCGCGTCATTCCCCTTGGGACGGTTGGAGTCGTCGCCCTTGTCTTTGTCCTTATCCTGGCCCTTGCCGGAGCCGTCTTTGTCCTTTTCGCCGGCCGCGTTGCCCTTGTCCTTGTCGGGAGTCGGCTGGCCCTTGTCCTTGCCGGCCGCCTGCCCGTTCTTGTCCGCCGCCGACGGGTCGGGCTTGTCCTTCGGTTGGTCGCCGATGCGGCGGCCCTCGCCCTGGCCGGAGCTGCCGCCCTTCCCGGCGAAATTCGACGCCGACTTCTTATCGGGGCCGGCGGAGCCGAGCGTAAACAGCGAGTATTCCGGTCGCGGACGCGGCAGAAGGGCGCCGACGACCAGCAGCCCCAGGATCAGGCCGCCGCCCGCCGTCAGCCAGGCGGCCGTCATGGCCATCGGCATCTGCAACCGCCGCTGGCGCAGGTAGCGGCGCAGCCCCAGGAAGCACGTCGTCAGCAGCAAGCCGAGTCCGCAGCCGACGTAGGCGCCCATCAGCCAGAAGGCGAACTGCCGCCGCTCCACGTCCTCCGCCGGAATCAGCGCCTCGCCCAGCCCGAACAACGGCAGCGCCGCCAGCGAGAAGTAGATCACCCACGCGCCCAGCACGCGCTTCTTCTTGCGCTCCTCGCGGAAGCGCTGATACCGCTCCCACCAGCCGAGCCGCGGATCCGCTGATTGTTCCTCTTTTTTCTCGTCTTTATCGGGCTCCTTGTCCGGCTTTTCCAGGCCGGTCGCCTGGAGCAGCCCCTCGCCGTTGACTTCCATCTCCTCGTGAACGTCGGTGCAATCCAGCGTCAGCCGGTGGCGCACCACCAGACGACGCCGACCAGGAAGAGGTTGATGAGCGGGGCGAAGGCGGCTGTCCCCGCGTCCTTGGGGTAATCGACGTAGATTTGCATTCCGACCCAGGTGAGTCCGGCGAGGACGAGGCCGTACAACCTCGCCCGGCCGGCGACGCCCTGCGTGATCGAGATCCGGCCGACGAGAACGGCCCCGAACACGAAGAAGAAGAGAATCCACTGAAGACGTCCTTTATACTCTCCCTGGACGGGATACAGCACTTCCAGCAGGAAGAAGACGAGGCTGCCGACCAGGCCCATGATGAGGGCCGGGCTGACCGCGATGGCGACGTAGTCGGCGAGCGTCTGGTTGGGACGGTCGGATGTCATGATGAATGCACTCGCCTACAGCCCGAAGCGCCAGCGAGGGTTTGGACCTTATCCATTGCTTGCGCCGGATCGGCCATTCGCTCGACGCCGCGGAGACCGGCGGCCCGCAGCCGCTGGTCCACCCATTCGGCCTCCGCGGGCGGCAGCGGGACCTCCGACGGTTCGGCGTAATTCACCGCCAAATCATAGCCAAGAAGATCGTATACCGTGGTCAGGGCGAGTTGCAAGTCCAGGGGGACGTCAGCGTCTCCGGGCGACAAAGGCGCCTGGATGGCGGGCAACGGGGCGGCGAGGGGGATCGACCAGACATCCGTCAGCGGCCGCGATTCGGCGCGGCCGACCAGGACGTAATACGGGCGCCGGCGGCAATGGCTGCTGCATGGGAACGCGCTGTCCCTGGTGAAGCAGGTCGATTTCCACCAGATGGGCGGTGCTGAGCGGTTCATAGCCAGGGGTTTCACCCATTGGTATCTGCACAAAGGCAGCGCGTCTGCTCCGTCTTAAGCCCCGGAGGGGCGGCGGTGCATAGCCAGGGGTGAAACCCCTGGAAGGGGGACCGAAACCCCTGGAAGGGGGACCGAAACCCCTGGAAGGGGGACCGAAACCCCTGGAAGGGGGACCGAAACCCCTGGAAGGGGGACCGAAACCCCTGGAAGGGGGACCGAAACCCCTGGAACGACGACCGGCTCCCCACGGATTCAGCCCCGGAGGGGCGGCGGTGGGGCGTCCACATCCCGCCGCGGCCTCCAGGGGTTTCACCCCTGGCGATGCACCGCCGCCCCTCCGGGGCGAAAACGACATCCTCGACGCCCTGCGAACTTGTGTCGATGCCAATGGGTTTCATCCCTGGTTATGAACCGCCGCCCCTCCGGGGCTGCTCAGGCGCGGTCTACCCCCTGGTAATCACTTCATCGAGATTCAAGATCAGGTTCGCCACCATCGTGTACGCGGCCAGCTCGCTCGCGTTGAGCTTGGCGTCCGGCTTGATTTCTCCAACGGCGATCAGCTTTTTCGCCGCCTCCGCGTCGCGCGTGTACTCGGCCAGCTGGTCCTTGTAATTGGCGAGCAATTCGGCCGTCTCGCCGGCGTTGGGCTTGCGAGCCGTCGCCAGCCGGAACAGGTAGGCGACGCGCTCCTCCGGCGTGGCGCCGCCCTCGCGCATCGCCCGCTCGGCCATGGCGCGGGCGCACTCGAAGTACTGCGGGTCGTTCAGCATCATCAGCGCCTGCAGCGGCGTGTCGGTGCGCTCGCGCCGCACCACGCACGACTCGCGCGACGGCGCGTCTCAGGATGCTCATCTCCGGCGGCGGGGCGGTGCGCTTCCAGAAGGTGTACATGCTGCGGCGGTGGACCTTCTCGTTCCCGGCGTCGGCCGTGAAATGGACGGTGTTGCTGCCGGAGTAACCGACGGCCTCCCACAGCCCCGCCGGCTGCGGCGGCTTGACGCTCGGCCCGCCGACCTTCTCCACCAGGAGGCCGCTCGCCGCCAGCGCCTGGTCGCGCAGCTCCTCGGCGTCGAGGCGGAAGCGCGGCCCGTGCGACAGCAGCCGGTTGCCGGGTCCTTCGCCAGCTGCTCCGGCGTGCCGTGCGACGACTGCCGGTAGGTCGCGGACATTACCAGTCGCTTCATCGTCTTTTTCACGTCCCAGCCGTCCTCGCGGAACTGCACCGCCAGCCAGTCGAGCAGTTCCGGGTGGCTCGGCGCTTCGCCCTGCGTGCCGAAATCCTCCGCGGTCTTGACGAGGCCGACGCCGAACACCTGCTGCCAGAGGCGGTTGACCTCGACGCGGGCCGTCAGCGGGTGGTTCGGCGCGATCAGCCATTGCGCCAGGCCGAGCCGGTTCTTCGGCGCGTCCGGCGGTAAGGGCGGCAGGAACGCCGGCGTGTCGCGGCCGACCTTGTCCAGCTTCTTGTCGTACTCGCCGCGCTTCAGGATGTACGCCGGTTTGATATCCGCGCGCTCCTTGAAAACCAGCGTCGAGGGAACCTGCTTGTCCAACTCCGCGATCTCCTTTTCCACGTCCGCGATCTGCCGCAGCAGCGGGGCGAACTTCGCGCGCGTTTTGGAACAAGCGTGGCCGACGAAGTAATCGCGCAGCTGCTTCTCCTGGGCGTCGCTGCGCTTGGCCGCATCGAGCTGAACGAGTTCCTGGATCTCCTTCGGCAGCCCGGCGGCGCCGAGCCCTTTCCGTGCGCAGCCAATCCGACAGCGCGTTCGAAGAACTGGTCCGTCCCCTGCGGCGTCCGCGTAAGGACGCCGGCCTTGTCCCAGTGGACCGTGCCGCCGAACTGCGTGAACGCCCAGCCGTTGACGACGAGCTTGGGTGTGATGCCCACCTTGGCCGCGTCCACCTCCAGCCGCACCCATTCGCCGGCCTTCGGCAGCGGCCCCAGGTGAAGCGCTCCGTCGTGCCGTCCTTGCCGAAGTCGATCTTGTTCTCGCCCCAGTAGGCCCGGTGCTTCCATTCGCCGGTGTTCCACTGGAGCATAACCTCCTTCGGCGAGTCGGCCGGGTCGAGGAAGACGTAGGCGAACAGCTTATCGCCCTCGCCGCAGAGCAGGCCGGGGGCGGCGCCGGTGAAGAAGTGCTGGGCCTGGCCCGCCGCCTTCTGTGTGTGCGACTTTTTCCCGCTCAACACCGGGTGCTTCGACCCTTCGACCCAATTCCAATCCGGGGACGGCTGGGCGCCCGGCGGCAGGTCGTCGTCGATCCAGACGTAGTCGGCGGGGGCCGGCGGCGCCTCGTTCGCTTTCGCGTCCGCCGCCTCGTCATACGGCGTCGTCGCCGCCTCGTCGGCGACCTTTTTCTGGACATCGGCGATCTTCTGATTCAGCTTCTCAAGCGCGGCCCGCTGTTCCGCCGTCGGCGCCTTGACGACGGGCGGCGGCAGGGAGGCGTTGCCGTCCAGGGCGGGGCCGTCGAGGTTGTTGAAGTAAGCGAAGAACTGGTAATACTCCTTCTGCTTGATCGGGTCGAATTTGTGGTCGTGGCAGCGGCAGCAGCCGGTCGTCAGGCCGAGGAACGCCGTGCCGAAGCCGTCCACGCACTCCACGTTGTTGCGGACGTAGACCTCTTCCTCGATGGAGCCGCCCTCGCTGGTGGTGACGTGGCAACGGATATAGCCGGTCGCAATTTGCTGGTCGAGCGTGCTGTTGGGCAGCAGGTCGCCGGCCAGCTGCTCGACCACGAAACGGTCGTAGGGTTTGTTCTGATTGAAGGCGTTGATGACCCAGTCGCGGTAGGGCCAGATTTCGCGGTAGTTGTCGAGATGGAGGCCGTGCGTGTCGCCGAAGCGGGCGACGTCCAGCCAGATGCGGCCCACGTGTTCGCCGTAGCGCGGCGAGGCCAGCAGCCGGTCCACCACCTTCTCATAGGCGTCGGGGCTGCCGTCGGCGAGGAAGGAGTCCACTTCAGCCGGCGTCGGCGGCAGGCCGGTCAGGTCGAGCGTCACCCGACGAATGAGGCTGGTTTTGTCCGCTTCCGGCGAGGGGTGGAGTCCTTCCTGCTCCAGCCGGGCGAGGACGAAGGCGTCGATGGGGTTGCGCACCCAGCCGGCGTCGGCGACCTTCGGCGGCGCCGTCTTGACCGGGGCGACGAAGGCCCAGTGGGCGGCGTAAGGCGCCCTGATCGATCCAGGCGCGGAGCAATTCGATTTGTTGCGGCGTGAGGGTCTTGCCGGTCTTGGCCGGCGGCATGCGCCGATCGGGGTCGGTTTCGGTGATGCGGTCGATAAGGGCGCTGTCGGCCGACTTGCCCGGAACGACGGCGTGCAGGCTGTCGCTCAGCTCGGCGACGGCGGAGTCGCGCACGTCGAAGCGGAGCTTCCGCTTGCGCTGCTTCTCGTCGGGGCCGTGGCAGGCGTAGCAGGCGTCGGCGAGGATGGGCCGGATGTCACGGTTATAGTCGATCTTCGGCGTCGCTTTCGGGAGGTCGGCGGCGACGGCGGCCGGCGGCGCCAGGGCCGCGAGGCAGAGCGGCGCGACCAGCACGAGGAGACGGCCACGGAAACGCGATGGGGGGGTCATGCGGTCCACTCCATTCGTGCGTCGTCAGGACGGCCGGGATGCGGATGGCGGCAGGATTCGCGGGATCACGGGCCGGGATAGTGTATCATGCCCAGGCACGCCGGGGCCATCGAATCTCGGAAAAATCACCGACCGTTTCAGGGCGTCACCGCTAGATCCTGCCAGTCGGCGGCGTCGAGCACCCGTTCGCTCATGCGCTCGAGGCGCTCCAGGTCGGTGATGGCTTGCAGCGCGGATTCCACCGCCTCTCCGGGCGAGCCGAACCGCCTGCGGCCAAGCCGTATGATCGTGGCCCGCACGCCGCGGACCTCGCCCTCGGTTCGCCCCTCGATCCGCCCCTCGTCAAGAATGGCCTGATACGTACTCGATTCTCGCATGGTGCGAACTCCTTGAAATAGTCGTTTCGCCTGTTCACGGTCCAGCCGCAGCCCCGTCAGGATGAAGGCCGCGGTCAGCAGCGTCTCGGCGTCGTCCGGCGCCTCCGTGACGACCCGCTCCTCCAGCCGCCGGACCACATCGGGCATGGCCTCCCATGGAGCCACGCCCTCCGGCAATCGGCCGAGCGGCGCCAGCGGGGCCACGCCCACCCCGGCCGTCAGAAGCGTCTCTACCGGGACTTCCCGGATCCGGATGAGCGAAAGCTCGCTGGCCGGAGCCTCCATTTACCGCGAGAGACGATGTTACCGCGAGAGACGATGGTCGAAAGGACTTCACGGCGCGGCAACTGGGGCTGGCACAGGCAGTGCGGGCTGAAAATGAGAATTAACGCGCACGGAGCCAACAGCCACGTAGCCGGTCGCGCCATTCAAGATAAAGTCGATCGCCAGCCGGACGCCCGTCTGCTCCTTCTCCTCCATCTCCCAAACAACGAATTCACCGCTGCCACTGATATCTTTACGATCAACTTCTATCCCGAAGTACGGCGACATAGTCCGGTCATAAGGATCCGGCTGCCCGGCGCCGCCATATTCGCCAACCTGGAGCAACTGTTGGTAGGCGGCTCCAAATCGAATCGTCCATTTCTCGCCGTCCTCGCCATCGACGCAGACTGTCACGCCGCGCGGCTTCGTCTGAACGGTCAGGCCCTTGCCAGCGTACGAGTAGCTCTGGCGAGGGGTAATCCCCTCCGTTTTATTGCTGACTAGGCGAAACGAGGAGACCGGGTCCGCGCTGGGTTCCGGTTTTATGAACTTGCCCTGAATGCTCTTGCCCAGGTCGTCCATGCGTGCCGGCCGCCAGCCGTTTTCTGGCCGAAATTGCGAGGGGGAAGTAGGCAAATTATTTCTCACTCCCTCATAACTGAGGGATTTCGGGTCGTAACGGACGACAAACGTGAAATCGTTTTCCAACGAAAGGGGAGAGGGCGGCGACCAAAAATCAGCCCGCTCCGCCCCTTTTACGGTCCATTGATGTGTTTGCCGGTCAAGCGTGGCCTTGAAGGTGCCTGCGGGCCATAGCCGAATCCCAATCGTTGTGCGGTACAAGTTGAGCGGAATAGTCCTCTTGGCACACTCTATTGCCCCCGCCTCACTCCCGTACATCTCGATGTCGGCCTCGGCCTTTTCTCGTTCCTCCCTTTCCGCCGCTTCTCGCGTCAGTCGTGGCAGTTGCGTCAATAGATATACCCCGTAGCCACAGCAGCCCACTATGACAATCAACGCGGCAGGCGCGGCAATCCGCACCCAACGAGGCCAGCCTCGGGCCGATGCTTGAGCCGGGACGGGTCCGCTTTGGTCGCTGCTCATGGTGAACCTCCTCCGGTAATCGTTCCACCTCGCCGAACCCCTGATGATGCAGGGCCACGTGTGATAATCCTACTCGTTCTCTCCCGCCCCGCAAGCAAATTCCGGGTAGCGTCTCCGCTTGGCGAGCGGGGGGCTGACGCCCCCCGCTCGCCAAGCGGAGACGCTACCCCGCCCGCCGTTTCCTTGCGTTTCCGCCGATCGGCCGGTAAGGTGAGTCCGGGATCGCTACCGCTCTCTTCAGGAACGTCTCCCCCATGATGATCAGGTATTGCAGCGCCGTCGTTCTCGCCGCCGTCGTCGTCGCCGCGGCGGCGGCCGACGCCCCCACCCTCCACGACGCCCGCCTCCGCTGGCTCAAGGGCAACTACGAAGAGAGCCTTTCCCTCTACGAAGACCTCGCCAAAGACCCCAAGACCCAGGACGGATGCCATCGTCGGTCAGAGCCGCGCCCTGGAGAGCGTCGGCGAATACGACAAGGCGCTGGATGTGGTCGAGGCCGCCCTGAAGGACGCGCCGAAGGAGTCGACGCTGCTGGCCCGGCAGGCCGAGCTGCTCTACCTCCGCGGCCGCCTCGACGACGCCGAGAAGGCCGCCGACGCCGTCGTGAACGCCGCCCCGCCGGAGGATCTTGCCTCCTTCCAGGCCCGCTGGGTCCGCGCCCAGGTCTACCGCGACCGCGGCGACACCGCCAAGGCCGACGCGGAGTTCCGCTGGTTCGTCCGCTATCTACTCCGACCGCAGCAACAATGACAACGACATCAAAGATCCCGAAGAGCTGCTGATCGTCGGCCTGGCCGGCACGGAGAACGCCCGCTGGCACAACCTGTCCAATCAGTTCGTTTTCATCCTCCAGACGCTCTACGTCGATGCGGAAAAGGAATCGAACAAGCTCAAGGAGCCGCTGTGGCGGGCCGAGTACCAGGCCGGGATGCTGCTGCTGGAGAAGTACAACCAGCCCGAGGCGCTCAGCTCCTTCGACAAGGCGCTGACGATGAACCCGCGCGCCGCCGAGGTGCTGGTCGGCAAGGGCGAGGCGGCCCTGCAGAAGCTGGAGATCAAGCAGGCCGACGGCTTCGCCGACCAGGCGCTGAAGATCAACCCGCGGCTGCCCGTCGCCCTGCTCCTCAAGGCCGACGTCCAGCTCGCCAGCGGCGACCTCGCCGCCGCCCTGGCGACGGCCGAAAAGGCGCTGGCCGTCAACCCGCGCGACGAGCACACCCTGGCCCGCAAGGCCGCCTGCCTGCAAGTGATGAAGAAGAAGGACGACTGCCGACGCCGATCGTCAAGGCAGTCGAGAAGAACAACCCCAAGCCGGCCGTGTTCTACTACGACCTCGGCGAACGGCTGGAGGACCGCCGTTACTTCGACGACGCCGAGACCTGCTACCAGAAGGCGGCGGAGCTGCAGCCGATGATGCCGGGGCCGGCCGGCACGCTCGGCCTGCTGTACATGCGCCTGGGCCGCGAGGAGGAGGCCGCCCCGCTGCTCGACAAGGGTTTCGACGCCGACAAGTACAATGTCCGCGATCGCCAACATGCGCAAGGTGCTGAAGCACCTGAAGGATTATGAGACGATCAAGACCGATCATTTCCTGATCCGCTTCGACCCGAAGAACGACGCCGCGCTGGCCCACTACATGGCCGACTACCTGGAACAGATTTACGCCGACCTGTCGGAAAAGTTCCAGTACAAGCTGAAGGGGCCGATCCTGATCGAGGTGTTCAACAACCACGAGATGTTCAGCGGCCGGGTCGTCGCCCTGCCGGACCTGCACACGGTCGGCGCCTGCACCGGCCGCATGTTCGCCATGGTCTCGCCCAACGGCAAGGGCATCAGCAAGCCGTTCAACTGGGCCAGGGTGCTGCGGCACGAAATGGTCCACATTTTCAACCTGGATCAGACGCATTTCCAGACGCCGCACTGGCTGACGGAAGGATTGGCCGTCGGCAACGAGGGGTTTCCCCGGCCGCAGCAGTGGAACGACCTCTTGCGCGAGCGCGTGCCGAAGGACGACCTGATGGACCTGGACGACATCGACCTCGGCTTCATCCGGCCGCGGACGCCGCTGGACTGGAGCATGGCCTACTGCCAGAGCCAGCTGTACGTCGATTACATGAAATCGAAGTACGGCGCCGATTCCGTGGCCAAGATGCTCGACGCCTACCGCGACGGCCTGGGCACGGACGAGGCCGTCAAGAAGGCGTGCGGCGTGGAGAAGACGGCCTTCGAGAAGGGCTACCGCGCGTTTCTGGACGAGACGGTCAAGGCGATGGGCGGCAAGCCGCCGGCGAAGCAGCGGAGCATCCAGGAGCTGAAGATCGCCCACGAGCAGAAGCCGGACGACCTCGACATCGAAGCGGAGTTGGCCGAGGCGTACCTGAACGACAAGGACAACGCCGAGGCCCGGAAGCTGGCCCAGGAGGTACTGGACAAGAAGAAAAACCAGCCGCGGGCGTCGTTCGTGCTGTCGCGGCTGGCGCACCAGGCCGGCGACGACAAACAAGAGTTGGACTTGCTGGAATCGGCGCTGGACCGGGCCGACCCCGACGTGGAGGTGCTGCAGGCGCTGGCGAAGATTTACTACGACGCCAGCCAGTTCGGCAAGGCGGCGGAGGTGTGCGAGCTGGGCCGCAAGGCGGAGCCGTACAACACCGACTGGCTGAATCAGCTGGCCCGCATCTACGCGCAGACCAACGACAAGGACAAGCAGATCGGCGTGCTGAAGGATCTGGTCCCGACCGACGCCGACGACATCGACGGCCGAAAGAAGCTGGCCCGGCTGCTGCTGGAGAAGCAGCAATACGGCGAGGCCGAGAAGTACGCGCGCGAGGCGATCGAGATCGACGTCCAGGACGCGGAGGCGCGCGACGACTTGCTCAAGGCGCTGCGGGCGGAGAAGAAGGACGAGGAGGCGGATCGGTTGGAGAAGATGTTGGGGAAGTGAGGACGACGCCTCACGGTGTTGGCATTGGCTCTCTGTCAAATCACTGTTGGGCGAAGCGGAGAGGAACTAATGACCGAGAAACGATCCTTTTCGGATGATGGCATCCCGACGAAAGCCGACGACTACCACGGGCTAGCCGGCTACGTCCGCACGCAGCCGGATGTGGCCGCCCAGGGGGTCAAGTCAATCAACATTGAGATGACGTTCGAGGAAGCGCTGCGGTTGTCCCTGGCACTCCAGTCGTGTTTGATGCAGCTGAACCGATACAAGCGCTCGACGACCACGGGGCGAGAGATGGGCCTGACGCTATCCGTCAAAACCGAATCCAAAACCATCACCGTTATCGAGAAGAGGGTGCGACCTGCAGATGACTCGTCTAACGTCTAGTCCCGTGGGGTGCCATGCTTTCGCGGCTGCCTTGCACGGTAGAATGTGCGGAAGGGGACCGCGAAAGCATGGCTCCTGTCGGCGCTGGTTGGGCACGGCATGAAGGTTCGAGATGTGATCCGCCGGCTGATCGACGACGGCTGGGTCCAAGTCGCCCAAAAGGGCAGCCATCGCCAGTTCAAGCACCCAACCAAGCCCGGCAAGGTCACGGTCCCCGGCAAGCCTTCCGATGACCTGCCCGACGGCACTTACCGGAGCATCCTGCGGCAGGCCGGCCTGAAGGAGTGAACCATGTCCCTCGGCAAACCAAGCCCCGGCGAGATCGAACAGGACCGCCTGCGCCGGGCCGACGAACTGGCTGCAGATTCAGGAGAGCGGTGGGCGGACGGATACCTGCCCGGCACGTCCGGCTGTCACGAGCTGCTCGATCGAACTTCCCTGATGTCCGACTTGCTGGAACGGCACATCCTGGATCACCCGGCGTGCGTCGCCAATCCCGCGTGGTATCGGCTGGCCGAGCAGGCGGCCGCCGCGCTATGCGAGTTGTACCAGCAAGTCGGCGCGGAACACCTGGGGAACGAGGCGAACGCCGGTCCAGAGTCCGCCGACGTGCCTGCCTGACGACAGCCGATGGGTTCAACCGGGCCGCCTCACGAAACCGGACGTATAACCATCATGGCCCTCACCCTGCCGCAACTCCAGGCCTTGATCCGCGACGCCTACGACGCCAAGGACCGGCGGCGCGGCGTCGAGGGCACCTTCATGTGGTTCATGGAGGAGGTCGGCGAACTGGCGTCGGCCCTGCGCTCCGGCCCCTCGGATGCGCTGGCCGCCGAGTTCGCCGACGTGCTGGCCTGGCTGGCGACGCTGGCCAACATCGCCGGCGTCGATCTGGAGGCGGCCGTGCGGGCCAAGTACGGCGGCGGCTGTCCCGGCTGTGGACGCAGCCCGTGCGTCTGCGACCAGGCAGAGAAACCATGAACCGGAAACATCTCCATTTGGAGGCGCCGATGGGCCGGCCCGCCTTTTGTCTTGCGGTACTGCTCTGCTGTTCCCTGTTCGCTGTTCCCGGCTCCCTCTACGCCGCCGAACCGCCGCACGTCGAGAAGTTCCAGGTCGGTCTGCCCGGCGGCAAGGGCGAACTCGATGCGCCCCCCTACCGCAGCGGCGCCTGGGCGCCCGTCTACGTCAAGGTCAAGGCGGGGCCGGACGGCAACGGCCGAGGCCAATTCGCCGTCCGCGTCGAAGCCACCGACTCCGAAAACGCCGCCTATCACTACGACACGCCGCTGCCGGCCCTCGTCGCCAATCAGGATTACATCGCCGTCGCCTACACCCGCCCTGGCGCCAGCGGGGAGGTCGCCGTTCGTCTCGTCGCCGCCGACGGCCACGACGTTCCGGGTCCGGCGCCCGCCGCCCCGTCGGCCGACAGGCAGCCGCTCGACCCCACTCAGACGCTCTACCTCTCGGTCGGGTCGCGGCTGGCCCGCGCGATCGCCGCCGACTTGGAGCCGGAAGACCACAAGGGGACGCTCCCCTTCGCTTCCATCGACGACATCGCGTACATGCCGGATCGCTGGTACGGCTACGACGCGGCCGACGTCGTCGTCCTGTCCACCGGCAGTGAGGCGTTCGTCAAGTCGCTGCTCGATGACGAGTCGGCGCCGCAGCGCCGCAGGGCATTGGCCGAGTGGGTGCGGCGCGGCGGAAAGCTGATCGTCTCGGTCGGTGCCAACCGCCAGCTCGCCGCCGACCTGCTCGACCGGATGCCGCTGGGCGACGCCGACCGGATGCCGCTCTTCGACTGCCGCATCGACGGGTCCGTGACCTGCCCCGAGACGGCCAGCCTCGCCCACTGGCTCGCCGCCGACGGCCGGGCCAGGCCGCTGGACAACGTCGAACTCACCCGCCTTCGGCCCGGCGCCGGCGTCACCGTCCTCGTCAGCGAATCGTGCAAGGACGGCGGCAAGATGGTGGATTGCCCCGTCGTGGTGGAGTCGTCGTGCGGCCTGGGCCGCGTCTGGCTAACCGCCTTCGACCTGGACGAGGGGCCGTTCGCCGCCCGCGAGTGGGCCGAGGACCGCAAGGCGTTCTGGAACCGCGTCCAGTCCGAGTTCACTCCCAAACCCGCCGCAGTCCCGGTCAACCCGAACGGACTCGACACGAACGAACCGCCGGCGCTGCTGGCCGAGATGCAGCGCTCCCTGGAGGATTTCGAGAACGTCCCCGTTGTCAGCTTCGGCTGGGTGGCGCTGTTCATCCTCATCTACATCGTCATCGTCGGCCCGCTCGACTACATCCTCCTGACCCGCGTCTTCAAGCGGCCCGAGCTGACCTGGATCACGTTCCCCGTCGTCGTCCTTAGCCTCAGCGTCCTCGTCTACGTCGTGGCCTACTCCATGAAAGGCGACGATCTGCGCGTGAACAAGATCGATCTTGTCGAGTATGACCTGAGCGCGCCGCGGCAGGCCTACGGGACGACGTGGTTCACGCTGTTCAGCCCGCGCATCCAGAACTACACGGTCGGCGTGGAACCGTCGGCGCCGGGGTGGGCGTCGCCGCCGCCGGAAGGCTCGACCACGCACGCCGTCACTGTCGCCACGCTGGCCAACCCGGCCCAGGCCGACGCGGCCGGTTCGCCCAGCCTCTTCCGTAAGCCGTACGCCTACGCCGAGGATGCCTCCGGCCTGGAGCACGTGCCGATCCCCGTCTGGTCCACGCGCTCGTTCCAGGCGTCGTGGCGCGCCGCCGTCGATCCCGATCATCCGCCCGTCCAGAACGGCACGGCCGACAAAGCGAACCCGGATGTCGTCCGGCCCGACGTGAACGACCGCAGCAAGCTCATCGGCACGATCCGCAACAATCTGCCGGTCCCGTTGCAGAGCGTGACGATCTTCTATCAGGGGAATTATTACCCCGCCCCGGACCTCGCCCCCGGTGCGGAGTTCCCCGTGCAAGCCCTCTGGGAGCCGAAGCCCGGCAAGGAGCAGACCGGCCAGCCCGCCGCTGGGTGGACGGCCGACGCTCACGTCCTGGCACCGCCCAGCCCTGATGCCGCCGGCGCCGAGGAGCGCTCCAACAATGCACAAACATACGTTCCGATGAAGAGCCGCTATGAGCTGATGAAGGACCTGATGTTCCACGCCAAGGCGACGGGCAGCCTGATGACCAACGGCGGCCTGCGCCGCTTCGACCAGAGCTGGCGGCTGGACGAGAAGCGGACGGCGGCGCCGACGGCGCGACGTCCGGGTCTACCGCGACGAGATCATCCTCGTGGCCCGCACGCCGACCCTGTCGGATCGGGCCGAGGCGGCGTCGCAGGATCCCGGCTGCGCCGACGCGGCTGTGGATCGACCGGCTGCCCGACGGCCAATCGAAGCCGCCCGTCCTGCCCGGCTATTTGTGCGCAGGAAACCTACGTCCGCGTCTACATCCCCGTACAACCCCCCAAACCCGACGACAGGGCCGATGAAGCCATGATCGAAACGCGCGACCTGACCAAGATGTACGGCGACCTGTACGCCCTCAACCGGCTGACGCTCAAGCTGGAGCGCGGCGACGTGTACGGCTTCATCGGCCCCAACGGCGCCGGCAAGACGACGACCATGCGCATCCTGGCCACGCTGCTCAACCCGACCTGGGGCGAGGCGACGGTGTGCGGCTACTCGATCTACAACAACGCCAAGGAAATTCGCCGGCTGATGGGCTACATGCCGGACTTCTTCGGCGTCTACGACGACATGAAGGTGATCGAGTATCTGGAATTCTTCGCGGCCGCCTACCGCATCAAGGGGCCGGAGCGGCGCCGCAAGTGCGACCAGGTGCTGGAGCTGGTCGACCTCGGCTACAAGCGCGACGCCCTGGTGACGAGCCTGTCGCGCGGCATGACGCAGCGGCTCGGCCTGGCCCGCGTGCTGCTGCACGAGCCGCAGGTGCTGCTGCTCGACGAGCCGGCCAGCGGCCTCGACCCGCGCGCCCGCATCGAGATGCGCGGCCTGCTCAAGGAGCTGCGCAGCATGGGCAAGACGATCCTGGTCTCCAGCCACATCCTGCCGGAGCTGGCCGACATCTGCAACAAGATCGGCATCATCGAGCGCGGCCAGCTGCTCTTCGACGGCGACGTGCAGACGGCCATCCAGCAGGTGCGGCACGCACGCGGTCTACTTCGTCGCCGTCGGCCGACGGCCGGAACGCCGCAGGCCACGCGAGCTGCTGGAGGCGCACATCGACGTCGACAGCGTCGAGGCCAAGCGAGGAGGAGGACTGCCTGCGCGTGACGCTGGACGACGGCGTGCACGACGGCAGCTTCATCGCCGACCTGCTGCTGCAAAACGGCTTGCGGCTGAAGATGCTCAAGGAAGAGGAGATCGACCTGGAAGACGTGTTCATGGGCATCACCAAGGGGATCACGAATTGATTCACCTTTCGGTGGCGGCGGCTGTTTGGCGGCGCGGCCTTTTTCGTCCGGGCGCCGTATTCGGCACCAGAAGAACAGGAGCGGCCCATGCAAATCACATGCAGTTGTGGGAAACGGCTGCGCGTCAGCGACGAGGCGGCCGGCAAGCGGATCCAGTGTCCCGCCTGCGGGAAGAAGTTGTTGGTGGAAGAGGCGCCCCCGCCGTCCCCGCTTAAGAAGCGGGCGCCGGACGACCGGCCCGCCGTGCCAGCCACTGGCGGCCCCGCCAAACGTCGCGCCCCGGCTGCGGAGGAAGAGGACGAACCGCGGCCCCGCAAGAAGGGCCGAAAGAAGAAGGCCCGCGGACCTTCCCCTTACCTGTGGCTCGGCCTGGGCGGCGGGGCGGCCATCCTGGCCGCCGTTGCCCTGGTACTCCTCTTCGTCTTCAATCAGAAGCCAAAGGACGGGCCGGGCGGCCTCACGGCAGGCACACCGGCCGGGGGCGCGGCCGGCCCCACTACGCCTTCCGGCCTGCCCGCGACTACAGGGGCACGGGCGCTGACGAACATCGAGGTGGTCGCTTACTCGCCCGACGGCAAGAGGATGGCGATCGCCAACGGAAAGCCGCGCACGGGGGCGATCGACCACTTCCTGGGGGTCTGGAACCTCGCCGCCGACAAGGAGGAGTTTGCGCTCGACGCCAACAAGAAAGACGGCACGCGGCGGCTGGCCTTCTCGCCGGACGGCCAGCTGCTGGCGTCCAGCTGCCAGGGCGAGATCAAGGTGTGGGACCTGACGACTCACGCCGCGCGCTGGACGTTGACGATCAACGAGGGGGTTCCCCGCGTGGGGCAGGACCTGCTGGCCTTCAGTCCCGACGGCAAGTACGTCGTCTCGATCATGCAGGGCCAAGTGGTGCTTCTGGACGTGGCGACGGGCAAGGACGACCGGCAGGGCCTGTTCTTCAACCAGCTGTCCCGGGCCGCCTGCTCGCCGGTGGCGCCCGTCGTGGCGGCTGTCGTGCCCTCGCAGAAGGACGCGGGCGGCGTCGAATGCTCGCTCGCGGTGTACGACTACCAGAAGAAGAGCCTGCAAACGGTTCCCGTCGCATCCTACGCGACGGCCGTGGCGTTTTCGGGCGACGGCGGCACGTTTGTGCTGGCGTCCGCCGAGGGACCGATCGAAGCGTACGACACGAAGACCTGGAAGAAACAGGCTTCTCTCGACCGGAAGCGCACCGAAACAGCGTTCATGTACTTCGACAACCTGGTCGTCAACGCAGACGGGACGGCCGTCTACGCGAACCCACTCATTCTCAAGGGGGGAGAGGGCGTCGAAGCCTGGGCGGTCGGCGCGTCGCAGGAGACCAGGAAACTCCGGCTGAAGGGCAACGCCATGGCGCTGGCCCCGGACGGCAAGACGCTGGCACTGGCCGACTTTGGCGGGCCGCTGAAGTTCCTTGATCCCGCGACAGGACAGGAGAAGGCGCCCGGCCCGTCCGCCCCCGCGCCGCATCCCCTCTAAAACCAGTCAAGATGACAGCACGCTGATTTCAGGGGCAATGGCAGGCCGCACGAAGGGGATCACGAATTGATCTCTTACCAGCCCCGAGCGCCAGCGAGGAGTTCGACGCCACCCCTCGCTGGCGCTCGGGGCTGGTCGAGACATATCACTCCACATTCGACGGCGCGGAAATGCGCACGACCCCCACCGGGCACTATTAGAACAGCCAGTCGTTTCCCGTAGGGCCAGGTGAGCGGTGAACGGCAACCTCCATCCGATACTGCGTCATCTCCGCCGCATCGCGGTCCTGGGCGCCGCCCTCGATCGCAGCGACGCGGACCTGCTGCACAGCTTCGTCGAGCGCCGCGACGAGGCGGCCTTCGAGGCCCTGGTGCGCCGGCATGGGCCGATGGTACATACCGTCTGCCAGCGCATCCTCCAGGACCCGCACGACGCCGACGACGCCTTCCAGGCGACGTTCGTGGTGCTGGTGCGCCGGGCCGCCGCCGTCGAGAAGCGGGAGTCGCTGGCCAGCTGGCTGCACGGCGTCGCTCTTCGCGTCTCGTGGAAGGCCCGCGCGGGCCTGGCCAATCGCCGCAAGCACGAAAGGCGGGCCGTCCCCATGCCGGCCGTGGAAGAAGGATCCGACGCCGTGTGGCGCGACCTGCGCCCAGTCCTGGACGAAGAGATCCAGCGCCTGCCGGAGCCGTACCGGAGCCTGGTGGTGCTGTGCTATCTGGAAGGCAATTCGTACGCGGAGGCCGCTGCTCGCCTCGGCTGTTCGCGCGGGACCGTATCCACGCGCCTGACCAAAGCCCGGTCGCTGCTGCGCGACCGGCTGATCGGCCGCGGCCTGGCGTTGTCGGCCGGAGCGCTGGGCCTGGTGCTGGCCCAGCACGCCGCCGCGGCCGCGATCCCCGCGCCGCTGGTGCTGGCCGCGGTTCGGATCGCGAGCGGGCTGGCCGTAACGGCTCGCATCGCTTCCCTGGCCCAAGGAGTGCTGAAAGCCATGTCGATGACCCGACTGAAATTTGCGCTGCTCTTCCTGCTCCTGGCTTCGGTCGGCGGCGGGGCCTCGGCGTGGCCTGGCAACGCCTCTACGCGGAGGAAGCGCCGGCGTCCGCGACCACGGACGAACCCTACGACTGCCGCACCGCCGAGGTCCGCGTCTTCGAGGGCCACACGGAGCGCGTCGTCTGGGTCGCCTTCGCGCCGGACGGCAAGCGGGCGCTCTCCACCTCGTTCGACACGACGATCCGTATTTGGGACGTGGAGACCGGGAAGGAGTTGCATTGTCTGCAAGGCCACACCGACCGCTGCGATTGCGCCGTCTTCTCGCCTGATGGCAAGACCGTTCTCTCCTGTTCCTGGGACGGTACGGTTCGCCTCTGGGACGTGAAGACGGGCAAGGAGCTAAAATGCTTCGGCGCAACGGGGGAGCCGGGCATCCACATAAGCCGCGTGTTGTTTTTCCCGGACGGCAAGCGCTTCCTGTGCGTCGCCACCGATCATCATGCCCTCCAGGTGCGCAACGTGGAGACCGGCAAGGTCGTCAAGGATTTCGGCAATCATGATGGGCATATCTACCCCGTGGCGCTGTCGGCGGACGGCTCGCAGGTGCTGGAGGGGAGCTACGACGTGAGCCTCCCGGTGCGGCTCTGGGACGTGGCCAGCGGCAAGCTGGTGCGCGAGTTCAAGGCTCATCCCGCGAAAACGACCGCCGTGGCCATGTCGCCGGACGGGCGCCTCGCTCTCTCCAGCGGCATCTCCGGGGGGGTCATTCACCTGTGGGACGCAGCCAACGGTCGTGAAATCCGCGAGTTGGCGGCAGGGCCGCGCGAAGTGGCCGCGCTCGCCTTCTCGTCCGACGGCCGCTACGCTCTGTCCGGCGGCTACGACCAAACGATCCGCCTCTGGCACGTCGGGACGGGCAAGCAGCTGTGTTGCTTCTTTGGCCCTCTGGATCACGTCGATTGCGTCGCCTTCTCGCCCGACGGCCGCTTTGCGCTCTCCGGCGGCGGCGACAAGACCGTGCGGTTGTGGCGGCTGCCGAAATGATCCGAAGGGGAAGCGCGTTTGCCCCGCGCCTCCCCTTGCCCCTCGTTCCCAAGCTCTGCTTGGGAACGAGGAAACGGCGGGGACAATCCCAGCCGCTCGCCTTGTCCGCTCACCCCGCTTGCTTCTCGCCGCCCGTCCGCAGCGCCGCCCACGCCTCCGCCGTGTACAGCACGTCCCGCGCGTTGCTGCCGTTGTAGCCGCCGACGATGCCGTCCTCCGCCATGAAATCGATCAGCCGCGCCGCCCGGCCGTAGCCGATGCCCAGCGTCCGCTGCAACAGCGACACGCTGCCGCGCTGCTCGCGCACCACCACCTCCACCGCCGCCTCGTACAGATCGTCGCGCTCGCGCAGCCGCTCCATCAAGCCCTTCGCGGCTGACCGTGTTCAGCTGCATCAGCTCCGGCGCGTAGCACGGCTCGCACTCCAGGTAGTCGACGACTTCGTGGATCTCCTCGTCGCTGGCGTAGGTGCCCTGGGCAGCGGATCAGGTCGCTCGTGCCCGGCTGCAGGAACAGCATGTCGCCCTTGCCGAGCAGCTTGTCGGCGCCCATCTCGTCCAGCACCACCCGGCTGTCGATCTTGCTCGACACCTTGAAGCAGATGCGCGCCGGCAGGTTCGACTTGATGAGGCCGGTGATCACGTCCACCGTCGGCTGCTGCGTGGCCAGCACCAGATGGATGCCGGCCGCCCGCGACTTCTGCGCCAGGCGGATGATGTGGCCCTCGACCTCCTTGCTTCATCAGCATCATCAGGTCGGCCATCTCGTCGATGAAGATGACGATGTACGGCATCTGCTCCGGCATGCGCCGGCGCTCGTCGTCGTCGGCCGGCTTGACGCGGCGGAGGATTTCCTCGTATTTCAGCTCGTTGTAAGCGGCGATGTTGCGGACCCGCGCCCGGCGCAGCAGGTCGTAGCGCTCCTCCATCTTGTCCACGGCCCAGGCGAGGATCGGCCTCCGCCTTCTTCATGTCGTTGACGACGGGGTGCATCAGGTGCGGCATCTTGCCCCGAACTCGCTCAGCTCGACGCATCTTGGGGTCGATCATGATCATCTTCACCTCGTCGGGCCGGCGCGTCATCAGCATGCTGAGGATGATGGCGTTCATGCACACCGATTTGCCGGTGCCG
Organism: uncultured Planctomycetaceae bacterium; assembly: GCA_963771935.1. Lineage (GTDB taxonomy): Bacteria > Planctomycetota > Planctomycetia > Gemmatales > Gemmataceae > UBA4732. The sequence goes on from CAVYVK010000005.1 coordinate 1,177,078, forward strand.
GTGCCGCCGGCGATGAGCAGGTGCGGCATGTCGGCCAGGTCGTGGACCAGCGGCCGGCCCTCGGCGTCCTTGCCGAGAAACAGCGGCATCTTGCTCTTGGCGATCTTCTTTCCCGCCGTCAGGATGACTTCCTTGAGGCGGACGACGGCCCGCTGCTCGTTGGGGATCTCGATGCCGACGGTGTTCTTGCCGGGGATCGGCGCCACCATGCGCACGCTCGGCACCTTGAGGTTGAGGGCCAGGTCGTCGGCCAGGCGCGTGACCTTGTGGACGCGCAGGCCGGTTTCCAGGGCCACCTCGAACTGCGTGACGACCGGGCCGGTGTTGATGCCGACGACGCGGACGTTGAGGCCGAAGTCGGTGAACGTCTTCTCCAGCAGCGCCGCCCGGTCGCGCAGCACCTGATCCTGATCGCCTAGCTCAATCGGCGTCGGGTCTTCGAGCAGATTGAGCGGAGGGAGTTTGTAGTCGGCGTAGCGCTCCTGGTCGGTCGGGACGACGGCGGTTTTGCCGTGGGCGTCGGCGGGGGCGGCGTGGTGATGGACGATGGGGATGGGGCGCACGTCGGCCGGCGCGGCCGCTTCGGATTTGGGTTCGACTTCCACTTCCGGCGAGCGGGGGGCGTCAGCCCCCTGATTCTTCCTACCATCGCCGACCTCATTCTTCCTGCGGTCGCTGACACGATGCGGAATCAGGGGGCTGACGCCCCCCGCTCGCCGGGCGAAGGACGGCAGGCCGGCCCCGATCCAGAGAAACCGCAGCACCCACCAGGCGAAGCGCGGCAGGCGGCGCACCAGACTGTCCGCCCCGAGCGCCAGGCCGATCAGCGCGGCGCCGGCGAGCAGCACGGTCTGCGCCCACGGCACGAAATGCGCCGCCAGCCAGATCGACAGCCAGGCGCCGACCGCGCCGCCGGGTCCGGCAGGCGGACTGCCCGGCCAGGCACCGGCGAATCGGTCGGCGACGACGGCGGCGCACGGCGTCAGCAGCAGCCAGCCGGTCAGCCGCAATCCCCACGTCAGCCAGCCGCGGCGCCGCAGCAGCACCAGGACCAGCACGAACCACGTCGCCAGGAAGACATAGGCGGCGAGGCCGAGTCCGCCGACCAGGGCGCGGGCGACCCAGGCGCCGGGCAGGCCGAGGAGGTTGTGCGGCGTGGGGTGGAGTGGGTAGACGCCTTCGTCGAGGTCGGCCGGGTCGTGGCGGACCACGGCCGTCGTCAGCAGAAGGCCGAGGAGCAACAGGACGCCGGCGGCGGCGTCGAGACGCCAGGATCGACGATCCGACATGGTGCAGGGACTCCCGTTGCGGCCGCGGTCGGCGCCAGGAAAGCTGGCGCCGCGCAGTCCCTTTCATCGGCGCACGGGCGTGGCACGATTCAGCAATAATGGATCTTCCCGTTCTGCCGTGCGGCGAAACGGCGCTCATGGATCGCCATCGGCCGGATGGCCCGCCAAGCTGGCCCGCCAAGCCAGGCACCCGCCAAGAGCCGTTGGCGGGCAAATGTCCTTTGTCAGCAAGGACTTGCGCATCGCCCGCCAACCCGCCAAGGGTGGCGGGCGCCCAACCGGCGCGAGGGGCCGAGCGGTTCGGGACAAGGCGGGTGAACCCTGATGGGGATGCGCGGTTCATGGCGGGCACCCTGGTCGCTGCGGTGAGGATCCGGTGCGACGTCGGCCGCGGTTTGGGCCGGGAACAGTGTACATCGTATTCGTGCATCTACGAAGTGTAAAATGAGCGCCAATGGTTGCACGTGGCGCGATTACGGCCTCCTGGCAGGGCGGGAAGCCGCGAAACGGGAGTTTCGGGACGGCATTCCCGGATAGAGTTCGGGCAACGAGAGCGACGAAGGGCGTACAATGGAACAAGCCGGATTCGCCTCTCGTTCGAGAACCGGAGGAAGCGCATGGCCTCTACCGAACGTCGCTACAGCAAAGAAGAGTTCGCCCGGCGCGGCGACGCGATTTACGAGAAAGCAGTCCGCCCTCAACTAAAGCCCAGGGACAAGGGGAAGTTTGCGGCCATCGACATCGAAAGCGGCGATTACGCGATTGCCGCCGATGAGCTAAAGGCAGGAGACAAGCTGCGCGCCCGTATTCCCGACGCACAGATTTGGATGGTCCGGATCGGCTATCGCTCGGTTCGTCGGTTCGGCGGCCGGGAGGAGCTGGAAACTCCATTATTACCGGCGTGGTCCGATCCGGCGAAGGTCGAATTCGCTTGAAGGTTCTGGGGCTTCGGGGGCGACCACAGGAGGTCGATGCAGTCGTCGATACGGGGTACACGGCGTCCTTGACGTTGCCTTCCGCAAGGATTGCCGCGGGAGTTCGAGAACGAGGGCGAATCGGCGTTTCGCGGAGCGCAGTTCATATTCTTGCTCTACCCCACTGGGCTAAACCGTCAGTAGAATATCCTAGAAATGGCATCACTGGCTTCGATCTTCCATGCCAACCGTTCAATACCACTACCCGCGCGCACTGGAACTGGAGGGACGGCATCCCTCCGATGCCGGGTGTTGGGGCGTCACGGTACACCGGCTACTGGTCGGAGAGGGTTTACCCTACGACGGCACGCCTTGGGCGCTGGTCACCTTTCCTGAGGGGGAGCCGATTCCCCTGTCACGCCGCCCGCCGCCCGAAGTCTTGCGGTGGACGTTCTTCTATCGTCGCATCCGCTCGTCCGCCGAGTGCGAGCGCCATTTGCTGCTGAATCCCCAAGCGCAGGTGCGTCCTGCCTTCCAACTCACGGCGGGCTGGGCCAACCCTCCGCATGGAATGATCCCGCTTCCGTCCGACGTGGACCCACCGATTCCCCACTCGCACGCGGCTACCTTCATCGGTTGCATTCCGGATCGTCGCCTGTTTCACTTCCGACTCTTGTGGAAGGACTGGGGCGACCGGGGGACGGGGTACATGCCCTACGAATACTTCGACCGATATGTATTCGAGTGCTGGGCGACTTATGGCAACTCCGGATTGCTGAAACAATACAAGTTGAAGAGGCTCGATGAGGACGGCAGGATGCGGTGGGCAGCGCGCGACGAGGAAGACCACCACATCTATGCCTATGAAGTTCGTGACCCCCGGCTGGACGAGCGCCAACGCCACGCATGGACATTCGTCATCGAACGCGACGGAGCGCTCGAAATCGAGGAAATGTATGTGCGCCCTGAATACCGAGGCCTTGGACACGGTCGGTGGCTCGCCGAGCGCGTGGCCCAGTTGCGCGCGAGAAAGGGATGCCCCTGCGGCTATGGGTCGGGTTCGCCGACTGCAAGGCAGAGAGCGAGAGCAATTATGCCGCGCTTGTGGCCACCGCGCAGGCTCGGTGTAAGGTTCCAACCGTGTGCGGTGCCATGGGCGGCCTACTTTGGAACGACAGAACAGCCCGGGGACGCGTTCCCCGTCGAGCCTGCGACGATTCCCGGTCGCCCCCGCATGCCTCTGAGGGAGCTGCTGGCCTATGTACTTGCGCTCGGTCTCGGCCCGATAGAACCAGGAGCGAGCGTGGCGCCGCCAGCCCTAGCCCATCAGATACAGGAGGTAAGGGAAACCAAAGCGAATCAGATCGACGATACCGGCCGAGATTCGCGCAGCGACGATTCGGGGAGCGGGAACACCCAGAACAGGGAGTACGTACCGACCGCCGCCGATGAAGCCGAAATCCTCGAAGACGCCGGCCGCATCCGCTTGCCGCCACGAGACAGTCGCTTGATTGTGGCGCACATCGTACCGATGCCAAGGCGAGTTCCCCGACTCGACGCTGACTCCGAGGAGTAGCCCGTGGCAGCCGAGCATCCAGACTTCCCCTGGTACCACATCGTGCGCGGCGATGTGCTGGAACAGGGCGACCTTCTGTTCGGCTGCCCGCGCTTTGTAATTCCGGCGGAGGCCGCAGCGACGGGCGGCGACGTGATGCTGGCGCGGGAAACGGTCGATGCCGTCATCCTTTCGCAATCTTGCGACCTGGCCGTGCGGGCCGACGGCCAGTGCGAGACCGCGGACGTACTGCTCTGTCCGTTGTACCTCAAGAACGACCTGTCCTCGCATCCGGTATTCAAGAAGGACGAGGCCTGGGAAGAAGTCCGCAAGGGGCGTCGCCCTTTCTTCCATGTTCTCAACGAGAGCCGCCTTCCCGGCCACGAGAGGGATTTCGCCCTTATCGACTTCCACGGCCTCTTTACGCTGAGCGTGGACCTCCTACGAGGATTCGCCGCTGGAACGGGCGACCGACTCCGTCTGCTGCCCCCTTATCGCGAGCATCTGTCGCAGGCGTTTGCCCGGTTGTTCATGCGCGTGGGTCTGCCCACTGATATTCCGCCCTTCGGGAAAAGGAAATAACGGCTCCACGCCGTCCCGACCCGTCGTTGCCGCGCTTCGGTCGCCGCCGGTACAATGGGGGCATGAACCACGGCAAAACCGACGCCCTGACCCTTCGCAACCACCCGTCGCTGCCCGGCGCCACGCTGGTGCTGGCCTTCACCGGCTGGATGGACGGCGGCGACGTTTCCACCGGCACGGTCAAACGCCTCGTGGACCTGCTCGGCGCTCGGCCGGTCGCCGAGATCGATCCGGAGCCGTTCTACCTCTACAACTTCCCCGGCCCGATGGACCTCGCGGCCCTGTTCCGCCCGGCCGTGGCCATCGAGGACGGCCTTATCCAATCTGTCGAGATGCCGGCCAACACCTTCTACTGTCACGAACCGGCCCGGCTCGTCCTCTTCGTCGGCAAGGAGCCGAACCTGCGCTGGCGCGAGTTCGGCGACTGCGTTCTGGAGGCGGCCCGGCGCATCGGCGTCCGGCGCGTCCTGTTCGTCGGCTCGTTCGGCGGGCCGGCGCCGCACACGCGGGAGCCGCGGCTGTACGTCAGCTGCTCCGACGCCGCCCTGCTGCCGGAGATGGAGCGCTACGGCCTGCGCCGCTCCGGCTACAAAGGCCCCGGCTCGTTCACCAGCTACCTGATGACGCGGGCCGGCCCCGACCGACTGGAGATGACGTCGCTGGTCGCGGAGATTCCCGGCTATTTGCAGGGCAGAAATCCGTTGTGCATCGAGGCGGTCACGCGACGGCTGGCCAAGATCCTGCGGCTGCCGCTCGACCTCGGAGCGCTGCGGTCGGAAAGCACCGAATGGGAGCTGGAAGTGTCCCGCGCCGTGGACAAGGACGAGGACATGGCCAAGACGGTGCGCCAGCTGGAGGAGACGTACGACAACGAACTGCTGCAGCAGGAAAGCGGCGAGTCTGCCCTTGAAATAATTACCGATCGTGGCGCCGTGATTCGGTCGGAAGGCCCAGGAAGTGGGCGTTTCGTGTAAAAAGGTTAGGCAGCGTCCGGCGGCGCTGGCTCGCCGCTCGTCCGGCGCGAATCCCCTAACTATTTGGGCCGTGAACCTTTCGGGCATTCCGGTGTCTGAAACAGGGGAGTGGCGCCGAGTTTGCGTCGATGGAGGAACGTTCCTGGCATCGGCCGCCGCGGGAACGCCCCAAATCTCCGGAAAACCGGGACGGACATGAGCGAGCGCATACCGAATCTGAGCGGCGACGACCTCGGTACGGCCCTGGCCGAGCGCGACGTAGTGGAGGTGCCGCTGCTGCTGCCGGGTTGGCAGGTGGCGGCCCTGGCCAGTGCGGCGCAAGACCGCGGCCTGACCACCGGCGAAATGATGCGGTATCTGCTGCGCGATTTCATCGTGGGCCTGGACAATCGACAGTCTTCAAGGCGCTAACGCCTTTCTAAACTCCCTTGGACCCGCCAAGCGGCTTCCCGGCCTCGGCACGCTGGGAAGCAGGCAGCGGGTTTTTTCTTTGGCCCGATGGGCGAGCGGGGTTGCGTAAGCGCCCGAGGGCGCGTTGTTTCAGCGACTGCGCCGCATCTCGGGGAGCTTACGCAACCCCGCTCGCCAATTTGACCTGGGCACCCGCCGCCGGCTCTGCTATATCCCCGCCCGGATGGATCGTCTCTAGGACGGAGCGAGAAGGAGGCGGCGAATGATCCGCACGGGAATGGCGGCCGGAATCGCCCTGCTGGCGACGGCCCTGCTGGCGCCGGCGCAGACCGCGCCGGGGCCGCTGCACTGGCAGGCCGGCCAGATGTTGACCTACCGCGTCGAGCAAGTCAGCTACACCTCGGACGTCGTGCCCGACGGCAAGGTGGAAAGCAAGACGAAGCTCAACCTCATCAAGCGCTGGCAGGTCGTCTCTGTGGACGCCGCCGGCGTCGCCACCCTTCAGCAGTCGCTGGCGGCGTTACGCTACGAATCGACCATGCCGAGCGGCGAAACGTTCCTTTACGACTCCGCCAACCCCGATAAAAGCACGCCGGACCTGCGCGCGCAGTTCGACGGCTATCTCGGCAAGGCGTTGGCGCTGTTGCGCGTGGACGCCCAGGGCCGGGTGGTGGAAGTCAAGGAGTCGAAATACGGCCCGGCCAGCCGGTTCGAGAACGAGCTGCCGTTCGTCGGCGTGCTGCCGACCGTGGGGCCGAGGGCGGGGCAGGAGTGGCAGCGCGACTACAAGATCACGCTGGAGCCGGACAAGTACGACGCCGTGCAGAAGTACGTCTGCAAGAGCGTGACGGACGGCGTGGCCGTGACGGCGATGACGACGAGCCTCAAGACGCCGCCGCCGCCGGCCGAGCAGGCGGCGCTGCTGGCTTTGCAGCCGGAAGGCGAGATCGTCTGCGATCTCAAGGCCGGCCGCTTGCAAAGCGCGTCGCTCAAGATCGACAAGGAAGTCAAGGGCCACCAGGGCGAAGGCAGCAGCTACCGCCTCCAGGCGACGTTCACGGAAGAGTACATGGGCGATCGCTGAACGGAAAGTGAGGAGTGAGGAGTGAGGAGTGAGGAGATAAGACCGATCCCGCCGGATTGTCTTATCTCCTCACTCCTCACTCCTCACTCCTCACTCCTCACTCCTCACTCCTCACTTTTTTTCAGCTTCGCTCGCAGCACCCGCGGATGACCGGAGCCGTCGAGGATGGTCTTGCCCAGGTCGAAGGCGCCGAGGGACTCGATGCGCTGCCGGGCCGGCCCTTCCTGGGCGGAGCCGATTTCGACGATCAGACAGCCGCCCGGCTTCAGCCGTTCGGCCGCGCCGGCGATGAGACGGTCGAAGACGGCGAAGCCGTCCGGGCCGCCGTCCAGGGCCGTGTGCGGCTCGTAGTCGCGGACGCCGACCGGCCAGCGCGGCGATGTCGTCGTGCGGGATGTACGGCGGATTGCTCAGGATGAAGTCGAAGCGCTCGCCGGCGGACAATGGAGCGAACAGGTCGCCCTCCAGGAAGCGAATGCGCTCGGCGACGCCGTGCTTGGCGGCGTTGCGCGACGCCACGGCCAGCGCCGCCGCGCTCACGTCCACCGCCGTCACCTGGGCCGTCTTGTGGTACTTGGCCACGGCCACCGCCAGGCAGCCCGAGCCGGTGCCGATGTCGAGGATCGTCGGCGCCGTCATCTCCTTCGCCAGCCGCAGACACTCGATCGACGACGCATTCGGTGTCCGGCCGCGGAATCAGCACGTCGCGGTTGACCTCGAATTCCAGCGAGAAGAACTCCTTGCGGCCGACCAGATAAGCGACGGGACATCCCTTCACCCGTTGCTGCACCAGCTCGCTTGAACTTCGCCCGCTCCTCGTCCGGACGCCTCGTCCTCGTGGCGGGTGTACAGATCGATGCGCTTGCAGCCCAGGGCGTGCGCCAGCAGCACCTCGGCGTCGAGGCGCGGCGATCTCGGACGCCTTTCTCGGCCAGATAGTGCGTCGTCCAGTCGAGCAGGCGGCCGATGGTCCAGGGCTGCTCCGGTCGCGACCATGCGATAATCCTTCCACAGATTCGACGGTTAGCCGCGACGCGAAGCGGAGCGCATGCTTCAAGCGCTTCGCTTCGCGTCGCGGCTAACCGCGTCACGCGCTCAGCGGTCCCGTCCCGCCGAGCTTCTGCTTCTTGTCGAAGTCGCGCAGCGCCTGGATCAGCTCGCCCATCGTCGCCGGCGATGATCGCGTCGAGCTTGTACAGCGTCAGGTTGATGCGGTGGTCGGTGACGCGGTTCTGCGGGAAGTTGTAGGTGCGGATGCGCTCGCTGCGGTCGCCGGAGCCGATCAGCGTGCGCCGCTGCTCGGCCCGCTGCTTGTGCAGCTTCTGCTGCTGCCGCTCGTACAGCCGGCTGCGCAGGATGCGCATGGCGCGGTCGTAGTTCTTGTGCTGGCTGCGCTCGTCCTGGCACTTCACTTCCATCTCGTCCGGCGTGCCCTTCTTGTACCAGATGCGGACGGCGCTTTCGGTCTTGTTGACGTGCTGGCCGCCGGCGCCGCCGGCCCGCATCGTCTCCCATTCGATGTCCTGATCGCTGACCTCGACCTGCACCTCGTCCGGCTCGGGCAGCACGGCCACCGTCGCGGCCGAGGTGTGGATGCGGCCCTGCTGCTCCGTCTTCGGCACGCGCTGCACGCGATGGCCGCCGCTCTCGTAGCGCAAGCTGCTGAAAGGCGTCGTCGCCGGTGACGCTGAAGACGACTTCCTTGTAGCCGCCCTGCTCGCCGGGGCTGAACGAGATGTCCTCGACCTTCCAGCCCTGGTCGCGGGCGTAGTGGGTGTACATGTCGTAGAGGTCGCCGGCGAACAGGGCCGCCTCGTCGCCGCCGGTGCCGGCCCGGATTTCCAGGATGATGCTGTCGAACGTCTCGCCCTCGGCCAGGAGGAAATCTTCCAGCCGCGACTGCAGCGCCTCGCCGCCGCGCCGCAGCTCGGCCAGCTCCTGCTCGGCGTACTGCTGCATCTCCGGGTCGGTCTCCGCGCGACGCCAGCGCCTCGGCCTGGGCCAGGTCTTCCAGCGACCTTCTTGTATTCGAGATAGGGCTTGACCTGCTTGGCCAGCGCGCCGTGTTCCTTGGCCGTGCGGGTGTAGCGGGCGCGGTTGCCGACCACGGCGGGGTCGCCGAGCTGGGTTTCCAGTTCGCGGTAACGGGTCAACGCTTGTTCAAAGAAGGGCCACATGGCCGCGCCTCCCGGTGTCGGTCGGGGATGCGAAGGACGACGAACCCGAGGCGTCGACCTTCGAGCGGCAGGAAAGGGAACCATCGGCGCTCTCCTGACGGACGCGGCCCGTTCCGCTGCCGTCCTTCGAGAGGCGGCAGCTACTTGGGGCCTCGGCGGCGGGCGCCTCGGCCGGCTTCGGCGCGCCGGCCTTCTTGCGGTTGGCCCAGTTGTACTTGCGCTGGAACTTCTCGACGCGGCCGGTCGTGTCCACGAACTTCATCTTGCCGGTGAAGAACGGGTGGCAGGCCGAGCAGATTTCGACGGTGATGTTCTTCTTCGTGCTGCGCGTGGTGAACTTGTTGCCGCAGCCGCAGGTCACGGTGGCTTCTTCGTATTTGGGGTGAATGCCGGCCTTCATGACGCTCCTCCGTTGTTTTTCAATCGCTGCTCTATTGTAGGGGCCGAACCGCCCCGGCGGCAAGCCCCGCCGTCAACGGCGGGGCTACAGGCAAAAGCTCCGTGAACGGGGCTGCCAGGCATTCCAGCCCCGTTCACGGGGCTTCGGCTTGTAGGCCCGTGGTTCACCACGGGCCGTACCTCGCGGATTCGCCGCCCGCCCTTGCGGATCGCTCCGGAAAAACTTAGGCTTAATCAACGAAGCCCTCCCGCCCCTCTTCGCCAGAGGACGCAATTCCGTCATGACGATCCGAACCTTCACGGCCGGCGACGACACGGCGCAAGTGGGCATCTACAACGAGGCCGCCGCCGACCTGCCTGAAATTCAAGTCCGTCACGCTGGACGAGCTGCGCCGCCGCCTCCGCGGCCCGGACTTCGACCCGGCCACGCGCTTCTTCGCCGTCGAAAACGGCCGGCCGGTCGGTTACGCCACGTTCCACGCCAACGGCCGCGTCAGCTTCCCCTGGTGCCGCAAGGGCCGCGAACAATGGGCCGAACCGCTCCTCGACGCCGTGCTGGACGCGATGCGCCGGCGCGGCCTGGGCGCCGCCTTCGCCGCCTACCGCGCCGACTGGCCGGCCCAGCGCGACTTCTTCCTGGCCCACGATTTTCGGCCGGCCGCGAGGTCGTGAACTTCGTCATGGACGTGGTGGACATGCCGACGCCGTCGGCCCGCGCGGCCGCCGCCATCGAGCCGATGACCCCGGCCGACGCGCCGGCCGTCCTCGCCCTGGCGCCGAAGGCGTTCCGGGTCCGCGACGCGGACGAGCTGGAGCGGCATCTCCTGGACAACACCTATTTCCCTCCGAAATCGGTTCAGGTGTTGCGGAGTCGGAGCGACGGGGCGCCGATCGGCCTGAGCATCCTGGTGGAGAACGCCGCCTACGCCAACCCGCGCCAGATCGACGCCGCCATGCCCTGCTTCCGGCTCGGCGCCGTCGGCACGGAGGGGATGCAGACCAAGCGCGTCAACGGCCTGTTCAGCTTCGCCGCCGCCGAGGGACGCGACCTGAACGGGATCGGCCTGGACCTGCTCGGCCACGCGGCGCTGCGGCTGGAGGACGGCGACGTGGCGACCCTGGCCGCGCAGGCCTTCTCCGACGCCCCGCACCTGCTCCGTTTCTACCAACAATACTTCCGGCGCCAGGGGAGTTTTCCCATCTTCGAGCGCCCCCTCATCTGAATCCCGGAAGGAACGAGGGTCTCGCCATGCCATTCGCCGCTGCCCTGTCCACCGCCCCGCGAACCGACGCCGCGCTGGAACAGGTTTGCAACGAATCCCGCTCTCACTTGTCCGGTCCCGTCGATCTGGCCGTCGCCTTTTTTTCCCCGCATCACGCCGAGGCCGCCGAGCGGATTTCCCGCGCCGTCGCCGAGCGACTGGCCCCGCGCTGCCTCCTGGGCTGCGTGGCCGAGTCCGTGATCGGCAACGACAAGGAGGTCGAGGCCAGCCCGGCCCTGAGCCTCTGGCTGGGGCGGTGGGCGCGGCCGGCGGCGCTGGAGCCGTTTCACACGGTCCTGGAACGGACGTCGGAAGGCCCCAGCCTCCTGGGTCTGTCCGACGGACTGGTCGGGGCGGACGCCGCCGACTCGGCGGTGCTGCTGTTGGGCGACCCCTACACGTTCCCGGTGGACCTGTTCCTGCACCAGATGAACGAGAACAACCCCGGCCTGCGGGTGCTGGGCGGCATGGCCAGCGGCACGCGCGGCCCCGGCCAGTGCCGACTGCTGTTCAACGGCGAGGTGCGGACGGACGGCGCGGTCGGCGTGCTGCTGCAAGGGCCGATCGGGCTGCGGTCGATCGTGTCGCAGGGCTGCCGGCCGATCGGTCGGCACATGGTCGTCACCAGGGCGGAGGACAACATCATCCTGGAGCTGGGCGGCAAGCCGCCGATGCAGCAGTTGCAGCAGCTCTGGCAGAACCTCACTCCGCAGGACCAGCAGCTGTTGCAGCAGGGTCTGCACGTCGGCCGCGTCATCAACGAGTACCGCGGCGACTTCCAGCGCGGCGACTTCCTGGTGCGCAATGTCGTCGGCCTGGACCGATCGACCGGCGCGATGGCGATCACGGAACGGGTGCGCGTCGGCCAGACGGTGCAGTTCCACGTCCGCGACGCGGCGACGGCCGACGAGGACCTGCACGCCCTGTTGCAGCTGGACGTCCACGCCCACGAAAAGCGGCCGGTCGCGGCGCTGCTGTTCAGCTGCAACGGCCGCGGCTCGCGGCTGTTCGACCAGCCGCATCACGACGCCATTGCCGTGCGCGCCGAGGCCGGCGCCATCCCAATCGCCGGCTTCTTCGCGCAGGGGGAACTGGGGCCGGTCGGCGGCCAGAACTTCATCCACGGCTTCACGGCCAGCGTCGCCCTGTTCGAGGAATGACAGGTTGAGCCGCGACCCGAAGGGGAGCGCACATGATCGACACCCACCTCCACGTCGTACCGCCGAACCTGCCGGGAGTGGGGCCGTTGAGTCCGCTGCTGGACGCGGGCGCCGGGGCGACGGCCGCCGCCCTGCGCGGGAGATGCGCACGGCCGGCGCGACGCACGCCCTGGCGATGGGCAGCTGCCTCACCACCTTCGACGATCCGCTCGGCGTGGACGGCACGCTGGCCGTCGCCCGGCTCGTCCCCGGCCTGCACGCCATCGGCGCGGCCGACCCTACGCGCGGCGGCGACCTGGATCACATGCGCCGCGTCGAGGCCGTCGTCGCCTCCGGCCGCGTCCGGGCGCTCAAGGTCTACCTCGGCTATCTGCATTACGCCGCCGACCGATCTCGGTTACCGTCCCTACTACGAGTTGGCTGAGCGCCACCGGCTGCCGGTCGTCTTCCACACGGGAGACACCTATTCTCCGCGGGCCAAGCTGCGCTTCGCCCATCCGCTGGGGATCGACGACGTGGCAGTCGATCATCCCCGGGCGTGTTTCGTGCTGGCGCACCTCGGCAATCCGTGGCTGACCGACGCGGCGGAGGTGGTGTACAAGAACGTGAACGTCTGGGCCGACCTGTCGGGCTTCGTGGTCGGGACGGCGGAGGACTTCGCCGCGGAGGAGCGGCGCGAGATGCTCGACGAGGTTCGCGTCGCGCTGGGCCGGGCTTACCGCTACGCGGAGCGGCCGAATCGCTTTCTTTACGGCAGCGACTGGCCGCTGGCGCCGATGACAGCGTACCGCGATTTCATCGCGTCCACCATTCCGGAGGCGCATCATCCGTTGGTGTTCGAGGAGAATGCGCGGCTGCTGTTTCGGTTGTGAGGTGCGCGACCCACGCCCGCGATATTCATGCGGCGCCCTCTGCGGCCGTGTCAGCGGGGCGCACCATGTTCACCAAAATCCCGACCACCCGCCCCAGCTCCGAGATGGGGTACTCGCGCAGGTCCAGAGACACCACGTCTGCTTCGAGCCGCATGAATTTCCAGAGGCTGCCCGTCGTCACGACGCCGTAGACGCGAGGCAGCTCCCGCCTCCTCTGCTGGTTGAACAGGTGAGCGGCGACCATTTCGGCCATGCATTGACCCAGACCCGATTTAAGGTTGTCGTTCTTGGCCTCGACGACCGCCACGACGGGCGCCTCAATCGTCAGCTGTTCCGGAGAAAGACTGAGCAGGTAGTCGCACACACCGTTGAGACCCCGGCTCTGATCGACGGTGAACTCCACCCCGGAAAACAGACTGACCCGTGGATGCACTTGCCGCCGCGCCTCCAGCAGTACGGGGACGATAATCAGCTCCGAACGCGCTTTCTCGGTGCTGACGGCGACGGCGAGCGGGAGGTTCTCGGCCAGCGTCTTGACGAGGAAGTCGCTGACTTGCACCGGTGGGACGTCGGCGAAATACTCCGCCGACTCCGCGATCCGGAGCTGGAACCGCGCCTTGACCTCTTCAATCGAGAATTCACCGTATGGCACGAAACACCCCCTGCGCCGCCGCCTCAAGCGGCCCAAATGAGTTGCGTCCCTTCCTCCTCCGCAGTTTCAGTCAAATCCTTGCTGGCGCTGCGGGCTGGTTTGGTCGCCGCGTGTGCCACTCCGTCGCCCGCTCAACCATCCGCGCCACGCGCAGCAGCTTCTCCTCCTCGAATGGCGCCCCCAGGATTTGCAGCCCGATCGGCAGACTGGACGCCGTGAAACCGCACGGCACGCTGACACCGGGAATGCCGGCCAGGTTGCCGCTGATCGTGTAGACGTCCGACAGGTACATCGCCAACGGGTCGTCCGTCTTCTCGCCGATCCTGAACGCCGCCGTCGGCGTCGTCGGCCCGATCACCACGTCGCATTCGGCGAACGCCTTGTCGAAGTCCTCGCGGATCCGCCGTCGCACCTTCAGCGCTTGCAGATAATAGGCGTCTTTGTATCCGCTGGAGAGCGCGTAGGTTCCCAGCATGATGCGGCGCTTGACCTCGGCGCCGAACCCCTCGCCGCGCGACCGCTTCATCATGTCGATGAGGTTGCCGCGCACCGTCGTCCGATGGCCGAAGTGAACGCCGTCGTAGCGGGCCAGGTTGCTGGACGCCTCCGCCGTGGCGACGAGGTAGTACGCGGCGACGGCGTAGGGGCTGTGCGGCAGCGAGATTTCGCGCACGGTCGCCCCCAGCCCCTCGTAGACCTTCAGCGCCTCGCGCACGGCCGTTTCAACCTCGGCGTCGAGGCCCTCGGTGAAATGCTCGCGGGCCACGCCGATCACCAGCGGCTTGACGGGTTCATCAACCGTCTTCGTATACGGCGGGACCGGCTTATCGACGCTGGTGCTGTCGCGGCGGTCGTGTCCAGCGATCGCTTCCAGCAGCAGGGCGGCGTCGGCGACGGTGTGGCCGAAGGGGCCGACCTGATCGAGCGAGCTGGCGTAGGCGACGACGCCATAGCGCGAGACGCGGCCGTAGGACGGCTTGAGTCCGACGACGCCGCACAGGGCGGCCGGCTGACGGATGGAGCCGCCGGTGTCGGTGCCGAGCGCCAGCGGCGCCTCGCAGGCCGCCACCGCCGCCGCCGAGCCGCCGCTGGAGCCGCCGGGGATGCGCTCCAGGTCCCACGGATTGCGCGTCGTCTGATACGCGCTGTTCTCCGTGGACGAACCCATCGCGAACTCGTCCAGGTTCGTCTTGCCGATCAGCACGGCGTCGGCGCCGCGCAGCGCTCGATGACGTGGGCGTCGTAGGGCGGCCGGTAGTTTTGCAGGATCTTGCTGCCGCAGGTGGTCGGCCGTCCCTTGACGCAAAGGACATCTTTAATGGCGACGGGCAAGCCGCCGAGGAGGCCGATCGGTTCGCCACGCTGGCGTTTGGCGTCCACGGTGCGGGCCTGGGCGAGCGCATCGGTTTCATCGACGTGCAGGAAGGCGCAAACGTGCGGCTCCAGTCGGCGAATGGCGCCGAGAAACTGGGCGGTCAGGGACTCGGCGGAAACTGCGCCCGACGAGAGGGCGGCGAGCAGATCGGATGCGCTCTGGTCGATCATGGCGGATTCATTCCAGCACGGCCGGGACGCCGTAGAACTGCTCGCCCTCGCCGCGGCTGCGCCGGTCGGGGGCGTTGGCCAGCGCCTCCTCGACCGACAGCGACGGGGCCGGTTCGTCGTCGCGGAAGACGTTGGAGACGGGCAGCGCATGCGCCAGCGGCTCGACGCCTTCCAGGTCGAGCCGCTGCAGCTGGGCGACGTAATCGAGAATGGCGCCGAGCTGGCGGGTCATGGCCGCCAACTCGTCCTCGCTCAACTCCAGCCGCGCCAGGTGGGCGACGGCCTTCACGTCCTGCACCGTCAGCGACATGAAGTGACCTCGCATCACACACTGGTGGGCATTTGAAACGGCCGGCGCTTCTGCGGCCGCTGCACTCGGCCGCTGCGGATACACTGGACGCAGACGCGCAGCGCTGGACGGAGCCGCCGACCTGGCACTGGAGGCTCTGGAGGTTCGGCGAGAAGGTGCGCTTGCTGCAGCCGCGGACCTTGCGGCCGACGCCGCCGAGGTACTTGGCCTTGCCGCTGCGGACGTATTGATTGCCGACGGCGGGTTTCTTGCCGCAGACGGCGCATTGCATGCCCATGATACGAACCTCCCAACGGAGCGCTCGGCGCTTGCCAAAAAGACCATGATAGCGGTCGCGGCGATTCTGACAAGGCGGCCGCGTCCCCCGCCGTCAACGGCGAGGTCATGAACAGCTTTGCCCCGTCAAGTTCGCCGTTGTAGCATGACAGGACCATTTGGTCGCACGTTCTTTTCTTAACCTCCATGCAGGACGCATCATGGCACGCCGCTCCTTCACTCCCGAACAACTCCAGGAGTTCCAGCGCTTCGCTGCCCCGTGGGGCAAAATCATCGCCCAACGCGCCTTCGGCGACGACGGGCCCGGACTCGACGTTGATCTCGACGCCATGGAGCAACTCACCCGTGCCGCTGCCGCTGGACTCACCGAAGGCGCCCTGCAAACCCTTCTCGAACAACAGGCCACCGCCTTGGGCGAACAACAGCCCTGTGCCGCGTGCGGACGGCCCTGTGCCGTACGCCGCCAGGAACGTCCTCTACAGGTTCAGGGCGCAGTCCTGCAACCAAGCGAACCGGTTGGCCCCTGTCCCGACTGGCGCCGGGACTTTTTCCCCCAACGGCCGATCCTGCGCCTTGATGGCCACGGCTGCGGCCCCTTCCTGCCGCAGAAGATCGTTCCTGCCGGCGCTCGCTTGCGCTCCTGCGCCGACGCCGCCTTCGCCCTGAGCCTGAGCGGCCTATCGATCTCGGCCCGCCACGTGCAGCAGTTGACGCAGGAAGTCGGCACGGACCTGGCGCAGACACGCGACGAGCAAGCCCGGAAGCGTCGGCGTCGGCAACTGTCGCCACGGGTGGCAGGGACCCCGGAGGTGGTCGCCGTCGAGGTCGATGGCGGGCGTCTGCGGACGCGGGCCGCCGATAGCGGACGCGGTGTCCCTGAGGCGGAAAACAAGGAGGACAAGATCTCCTGCCTGGTCACGCTGACGAACAACGCACACGCTGAGGATCCGCAACCGGAACCGCCGCCGTCGTTCGTGCAACCGCGGCGTATTCAGCGTCTGGTACAGCAAATGGCTGGCCAGGCGAGCGATCCGCTCGCCGCGGCGGACGCCCCACCGGCTGAGCCGGAAGCGGAGCAGACCGCGACGCCGACCCCGTCGGTCCTGGACCCCGAGGCCGAGCCGTGGTCGCCCCGGCGTCTGGTGCGGACGTGCGTGGCCCGCATGGTTGCGAGCCGGTCGTTCGGGCCACTGCTGGCGGCGGAAGCGCAAAGCCAGGACTTCTACGCGGCGCGGCGGCGTGCGTTCGTGGCGGACGGCCAGGCGTATAACGGGTCGATCCATCGCGGCTACTTCGCGGACTTCGTGCCGATTGTGGACCTGCTGCACGTGGTCTGTTACCTGTTCCAGGCAGCGCAGGCAGTCGAAGCAGAGAGGGAACGTTGGCCGTTGCACCTGCGTTGGTTGCGGTCCTGCTGGCAGGGGCAGGTGGCCGAGGTGGCGGCGCAGATGGAGCGTTATCAGGAAACGGGGGGACGTCCGCCGCCGGGAGAGGCGCTTGTTGCGACCGATCCCCGGCGTGTGCTGGCGGAGACATGGAGTTATCGGAGAAACAACGCGGAGCGGATGGATTATCCGCGTTATCGTCGGGAAGGTTTGCCGACCACGAGCAGTCTGGTGGAGTCGCTGGTGGGGGAGTTCAATGCGCGGGTGAAAGGGAAACAGAAGTTCTGGAATCGGCCTGCGGGTGCAGAAGCAGTGCTGCAAGTGCGGGCGGCGTTGTGGAGCGAGGAGGGGCGGTTGGAGCGGTACTTCGCGGAACGCCCCGGCAGTCCCTATCGCCGGCGGGCCGCCTGATCCCCCTGTTCAATCGCAGAACGGTTCATGACCTCCGTCAACGGCGGGGCTACAAGCCGAAGCCCCGTCAACGGGGCTGCCAGGGTTTCAGCCCGGTTGACCGGGCTTCGGACTGTAGGCCCGTGCTTCAGCACGGGACGGCCCCGGATCGAACGCTTCCAGAGGCCCACTTGTCCGAATGAAATCGGTCGTCGTAGGCGGCCCGGAGGGCGGAGATGGTCGTGTCCTCGTCGTCGCCGTCGTCGTAGGCGACGTGGACCTTTTCGTCCCGCCGCCGGGTGATCTTGCCGGGGTAAAAGATCCCCTTGCCCAGCCAATTGCCCTCGACGTGGTCGCCCCACGTCGGCCCATAGCAGACGACTTCCTTCTCCTTGAGCCAGGCCTCGTCGGTGTCGTCGAAGTGAACGAGGTATTTGCCGTCCTTTACCTCCTTGACTGTTCCGGGATACCAGTAGCCGTCCGCCGCCCAGCGGCCGAAGACGCGACAGCCGACCTCCTTGCCGTTGGGGGCCGCCAGCTTCAGGCGGATGCGGGCGATGGTCGTGTCCTCCTCGTCGCCGTCGTCATAGACGATGTGGATCCGATCGCCGTGGCGGCTCGTCACTCTTCCCGGATAATACAAGCCCTTGTTCTCCCAATTGGCCTGCACGTCGTCGCCTTCCTTGAGGTTGTACGGGCCGACGCGCCAGCGCGGCGCCCACTCCTCGGTCCCGTCGGCATAGCGGATGTAGCATTTGCCGTCCTGGACCTTTTCGATGGTGCAGACGTAGCTGAAGCCGTCCGACTCCCAGCGGGCGAACTGTCGCGTGTCGTCGTCGGCGCGGACAGGCGCCGCCGCGGCGACGGCGAGCAGGGCGCCGATCATCATCGTTTTTCGCATGGCGAAACTCCTGGAGGAACTGGAACCTTGTCCTCTCTTGTAACCACCGGTTTGCGGCCCGGCAAGAGAATATAGCCCATCGGGGGCCGTCGCGCCGTCACGGCATCGGCTCGGCCAGGGAGAAAAAGCCGTCGGCCATGAGCCAGCAGCGCGCTTCGCCGCCGGCCGGGGCGAAGGGCCGCGACAGGCCGACGCGGATCGCGACCGGATCGCCCATCGCCCGCACCGCTGCTTGAATAAACCGCAGCCGGCCATCGACGCCCGGCGAGGCCGCCTCCGCCCGCGTCGCGAGAAAATGATCCTTCAGCGGCAGTAATCGTCCGTCGAATCCGGGCGTCTCCAGCCGCACGCGGACGTCCGCCTCCATTCGTCCCGGCCGGCTCGACACGACGAACTGAATGCAGTGCGCCGGCAGGACGACGGTGGTAAGGCTGCGTTCCCCCGTCCCCGGCGTGAGATAGGCGCTGGTCGCCGTGCGCGTCATCGGCGCCCCAAACAGCGGCCGGCCCGCCGGCGCCCTCGTCACTTCCAGAATCGCCCGCCGCTGCTCCGGGCTTGCCAGTCGGCCGGTCGCGTGGAGGGCGCGCACCCACACGTCCTCGCGGTGCGGCGGCAGCGGCGCGGCCGGCTCGGGGCCGTCCAGCTCGAACACCTCCCAGCGCAACCGGCCGTCCATGACGAACGGCGACCAGCCGGTGTTGCGCACCGGGGCGTTACGGTGATGCACCCACAGCGGCCGGACGACCCGCAGGCCGTCCTGATGAACGGCGCCGGCCACGCAGTAGGTCGTTCCCATTCGCGTCCAGTCGAGCAGGACCATCTCCATGTTGGGGCGCCTCCCCGAAATGTGGTAGGATGCGGCCATCATCGCGCCGCGGAGGGCCGAATGCAAATGGAAAACGACGCGCCGCCTCCTCCAACTCCTGTACCCGCCGGTCGGCTGTTCAGCGTCGGCCATTCCAACCAGGAATGGCAGCAGCTGGTCGCGCTGCTGCGGCGGGCGGGCGTCACGGCCGTGGCCGACGTGCGCTCCAGTCCTTACAGCCAGCGGCTGCCGCAGTTCAATCGGGAGGCGCTGGAACGCGAATTGAAGCAGAAAGGGACCGCTTACGTGTTTCTCGGCGATCTGCTCGGCGGCCGGCCGCGCGACCGCGACTTGTACGACGCCGACGGTCGCGTGGACTACGAGCGCGTCCGGGTGACGGCTGAGTTCCGCCACGGTCTGGAGCGGTTGCTGTGCGGATTGGAGTGGTACACGATTGCCATGCTCTGCAGCGAGGACGACCCGCTCGACTGTCACCGCGGCCTGATGATCGCGCCGGCGGCGAAGGAGGCAGGCGTATCGTCGCTGCACCTGCGCAAGGACGGCTCGGTGGAGACGACGGAAGCGATGGAACGGCGGCTCTTGCAGGAGACGGGGACGGCGGCGCGGCACGATTTGCCGCTGTTCGCGCCGCTGCGGACGGACGAGGACCGACGGGCGGCGCTGGTGGAGGCGTATCGGATCATGACGCGGCGGAAAGCGTTTCGATTGGAAGGCGAGTGAGGGCGTCCTTCTATTCTTGGTACGCTTCGCCTTCCGAAGTGCGACGGGGCGCCAGTCGCCCATCCGACGTGAACTCGACCGGCCCCGCGCCAGTCCCACGCCGGCGGCGGCCCGCCGGCCGCGACGGCGAGCATCGCCTCCGCCAGGTTGAATCGGGCCAGCGCTCGTAAACCGACATAAGAGGTCGTCAAACGCGGGTTGATTTCGATCACGGAATCGTCGCCGCCGTCGGCCGACGGTCCCAGCACCACGTCCACGCCGACGTACCCTTGCAGCCCTTCAACCACGTCCACGGCCCGCACAGCAATCCGCGTCGCGCGGTCGGCGAGGGCCGGCGGCAGCGGCAGAGATCCCCCCTGGTAGCGGAATCGGCCGTCCGTCGAGAGGTGCTGCGCCGCGGCCGGCAGGGCGAGGCGGCGGCCGGGACCGATCAGAAAGGCGACGCTCGCCGCCTGGCCCGGAACGTAGGACTGGACGATCGCGTCGTCCCGCCCCGCGCCGCGGACCTCCTCGACGACCCGCCGCAGCTCGTCGGGATTGTGGACAAGATAGATCGCTTGCGACCCGGCGCCGTGCCGCGGCTTGCACACCGCCGGAAACGAAGGCGCCGCCGCGGGCCACAGCACAGTCAGCGGCGTCGGCACGCCGCGTTGGCGCAGATGGTCGGCGAGTCGGAGCTTGTCGCCGGTCAGCCGCGCCGCGGAGAGGGAGGGTCCGAGGAGACGGCCGTGCGCTTCCTCCACCCGCTGAAGACGGTCCAGCAGAATGCCGTCGATTTCCGGGGCCACGATCAGCGTCCAATCGGCCGCGGCCGTCAGACGACGGAAGACCGCCTCCTCGTCGGTTGCGACGCGATGGACGACGACCCCGACGGGCGGCGCCTTGTCGGCGGCGGAGGCGCCGAGGATCGTCGCTGCCTGGACTCCCGGAAGACGGCGAAAATCCTCCAGCAACGCCGCCAGCATGGCCCATCCTTCCGTGAGCAGCGATACGGCGTCCGGCCCGGCGAGGGCGCCGGCGCTCAGGAACTCGTACACGAAGAGGCGCATGGGTCTCGACACAAATGGCGAGCCGGGGGCGTCAGCCCCCGGAGGATGGTTTCAATCGCTGTACCGCGCCTCCGGGGGCTGACGCCCCCGGCTCGCCCGGCGTCACGGATTCAGCGGCGGAGGCGTCAGGACCGGAGCGCTCGGCTGGACGCCGCCGATGCTCGCCGCCTTCTTCGGCATCGGCGCCGTCGCCGGCTCGCCCGGCTGGATCGGCAGCGCCTGCGGGCTGTTCAGCGGCGGCGTGTTCTGCCACAGGTCCGGCAGCGCCGCCGCGTGGCTGGCCGGGCCGTCCGGCACGTCTTCGACGGCGTGCGTCTCGGCCAGCGGCACCGGCGTCGCCCGCTCCCGCGCCTCCAGGGCGCTGCTGCGTTTCCGCTGATGCTCCACCGCCCGCTCCGACGCGCACTGCGGCAGCGCCCCCTCGGCGATGACGACGTTGTCGTGCTGCGGGATCGTGCCCTTGACCAGCTCGAAGGCCGCCAGGGCGTTGTTGTAGTCGCGGACGGACTGGTACTCCTGCTGCAGGGCCTGCGCCGAGAAGCGCTGGGCCTCCAGCAGCAGATCGGGCGTGATCTTGCCGGCCTGGAACTCCTGGAAGTTCGCCTTGACCTGCTCGCCGAACGCTTCCCGCTGGGCGCGGAGCATCTTGATCGACTCGTAGGTGACGAAAATGTTCTGGTACGCCCGGGCCAGGGCCATGTGAATCTTCTTTTCCGCCTCCCGCAAGTTCTCGTAATCGCGGGCCAGGTTCAGCTTGGAGATGCGTAGGTTGGCGTAGGCGTTGCGGTAGCCGATCGGCACGTTCAGCCGCAAGGCCAGCGACCAGTCGTTGAAGTGGTCGGAGGCCAGGTTGGCGAAGGCGTTGTTCGGCACGGGGCCGCCGTCGATCTGGCTGCCGATGCGCGTTGACGTCGTAGGTACCGGCGACCCGGAGGTCGGGCAAGAGCGCGTTCTCGGCCAGGCGCACGTTCAGCTGATCGACCTTGATCTGTTCGCGGGCCATGATGAGGCCGGGGTCGTTGTTCATGGCCTCGGCCAGGGCGGTGTCCCAGTCGGGATGGAACTCGGCCAGGGTCGGCGCGTCGCTGGGCACCAGGCGCGTGCCGTCCTCGGCCGGCAGGCCCAACATGCCGCGCAGCTCGCGCTCCGCCTCGATGACGCTGACCGCGCCGGCGGCGGAGCCGCCCAGCGCCTGCAGGCGGTTGAAGCGGAACAGCTCGTACTGGCCGCGGGCCTGGGCCAGGTCGGCGACGGCGATCTTGCCAGCCTGCAGCTTGACCAGGGCGATCTTCCACGACTCATACGCTTGCCGCAGGGCGGCCTCGTTGGCGTAGAGGGTCCAGTAGGCGTTGTACAGGTTCCAGTAGGAGAACTCGACGTTGGCCAGCATGAAATTGACGTTGCGCTGGAACTCGGCCCGCTGCTGGTCGAAGCGGATGCGCGTGACCAGGATGCCTTCGACGCCCGGCTGGGGCAGGTCGCCAAGGACGCTGGCGTCCTGCAGCAGCTCGCTGGTTGGGCTGGACTGGCGCAGCTGGTTGATCTCGACGCCGAAGCCCTGCAACAGAGGCTGCTCGAAGGCGAACTGCACCGATGGCTGGTACGCCGGGTTGACGGCGGCCGGCTGGTTCGTCAGCGTGTAAGGCACGGCAAAGGTGATGCCCGCCACGCCGCCGGTCGGCAACGGCTTGAAGATGGACGATTGGAGCGTCGCCTGCTCGGTGTTGATGGCGGTCTGGCCGCCCGACGTGATCAGGTCCGACGAGGTGGCGACGGGCCGGTCGGTGGTGTTCCAGCTCAGGCTGGTGCTCCAGATCGCGTCGAATTTGGACAGCGACAGCTCGATGTTGGCGCCGACGCGGGCCGGGTCGAGGGCCAGGACGCGAACCGAATCGGTGAGGCTGACGCCGGTGCCGGTGAATTGCAGTTGCTGGTCGGCGAAGGTTTGCGAAGGGGCGACGCCGAACTCCTGGTTGCCGATCGTGCCCTGCTCCAGGGCGATGGAGACGGCCTCGGCCAGGGAGATGTAGCGGACCTTGCGATCCGGATTGTCCACCGTGGGCGGGGCGGCGACAGGGGGAATAATCGGCTTGCAGCCGACGCTGGGATCCTTGGCCAGGTTGGTCGGCATCGACGTGACGGTGACGTTGTTGAGGTCTTCCTGGGAGAGGAAGCACTGCTGTTTGCAGCCGGCCGTCACCGCAAGGGCCGCAGCCAGCCCGACGCATACTACCTTCCAGCGCATAGTCTCACCCCGTTGGAACGATCCGCCCTGGCCCCCGCGTCCTCTCCTCGTTCCCAAGCTCTGTTTGGGAACGAGGAGAGGACGCGGAGGCGGTCGGCCTGCGATGGTTGCCCCCAGCGGCGGAGCGGCGTCCGCCGTCGCGTGCCGTCCCTGACTCGCCGAACCTGCGATCGGAGATGCTACGGTCTATATCGGCCGATGCGGTTCGAGGATAGAGGGAACTTTTGCCGTCTGTGCGGCCTGTGCGGGAGGATGGCGGAGGGAGGCGGGGCGCGAAGGAGCTTTTCATCAAGCCGCGTCGCCGCGGCAAGCGCGGCGGGCGGCGTCCGGGACGGCGGCGCGGCGTTACAGGCGGTTGGGGTCTTCCGGGTTCCAGCGCGGGGCGATGCCGACGTAGGGCAGGCCGAGCAGGCGTTTGATCGCGGCCCACTCGCCGAGGTCGTTGCCTTCGGCGCGATGGCCGATCCATTGCAGGAGGTATCCCAGCACGAAGGCCGCCACGCCCCAGTACCAAGCCGGCCACGGCAGGCCGAGCGCCGTCGCGGGCCACAAGCCGAGGAGGAGGATCACGCCGCACACGGCCATCGGGATGCCGAGGAGGTGGATATAGAAGTTGAACGGCAGCTGATGGCGGAGTCGCCAGCCCTGGAGGCGGCGGCGCAGCCAGGCCAGCAACGGCCGGCGGGGAGCGGTCGGTTCGGCGGGGGATGGCGTTTGGCTCATGGGGTGTATGGTAGGAATCGGCGCGGCGCGCTGCCAGCCCCGAGCGCGAGCGAGGGGAATGGCCGAAACCCCTCGCTTGCGCTCGGGGCTGGTAAAGCCGCTTACATCCGTTCGACCGTCCGAATGCCGAGCAGATCGAGGCCGCGCTGGATGACCCGCGCCGTCAGATCGCACAGCAGCAGCCGGCTCTGGCGCAGCTCCGGCGTCTCGGCCTTCAGCACGGGGCAATTCTGGAAGAAGCCGCTGTACGTCTTGGCCAGGTCCCACAGGTAGCCGGTGATGAAGCTCGGCTTGTAGTCGGCGGCCGCGGCCGTCAGCGCCTCCTCGAAGCGCACCAGCTGCGACGCCAGCGCCCGCTCTTCCGGCGTCTCCAGCAGCATGGCCGGCGGCTGCGCTCGCAGCGCCGCCGGATCGACGCCGCCCTTGCGGAAGATGCTGCGGTTCCGGGCGTAGGCGTACTGCATGTACGTCCCGGTGTTGCCGTCCATCGCCATCATCTTGTCCGGATCGTATTTGTAGTCGCTGGTCGCGGTTCTGCGACAGGTCGGCGTATTTCACCGCCCCGAGGCCGACCACCTCGTAAATCGTCTGGAGCGTCTCGGCGCTCATCTCCGCGAACTTCCTCGCCGCGGTCGGCCGCTTCCTGTCGCGCCGCCTCGTAGACGCGGCCCGCCCGCCGCACGGCGTCGTCGAGCAGGTCGTTCAACTCCGGCACGCCGCCCTCGCGCGTCTTGAGCGGCTTGCCGTCCTTGCCCAGCACCGCGCCGAACGAGACGTGTTCCAGCGCCGCCGAACTGCCCCAGCGCTTCGCCGCGTCGAACAGGTTGGCGAAGTGCTCCTTCTGCCGGAAATCGACGACGTAGAGGATCGCGTCCGGATGCCATTCCTTCAGCCGGTACTGGATCGTCGCCAGGTCGGTGGTGGTGTAGGTGAAGGCGCCGTCGCGCTTGCGGATCAGCGACGGCGCGGCGTTCTCCCCGCGCGGAATGATGACCGCCCCCTCGCTCTCCTGCGCGATGCCCTTGGCCAGCAGGTCCGCCACGACGCCCGGCAGCATCGGGTTGTAAAAGCTCTCGCCGAGCGTGTGGTCGAAATGCACGTCCAGCCGCCGATAGATGCTGGTTGATCTCTTCCAGGCACGGCGGCATGAACATCTTCCACAGCCGCACGTTCTCCGGGTCGCCTGCGTGCAGCTTCGCCGTCTCCTGCCGGCACGCCTCCTTGACCGGGTCGGCCGGGTCGTCCTCGTCCTCGTCGCTCTTCTTCTTGAATCGGTCGCGCACCACGACGTAGAGCCGGGCCAGCTCGCGCACCGGGTCGGCCTGGAACGCCGTCTCGTCGCGCAAGTGCTTGTAGCCGTACAGGAGGATGCCGAACTGCGTGCCCCAGTCGCCGAGATGGTTGTCGGTGACGACGTGGTGGCCGAGGAAGCGCAGCAGCCGGGCGAGGGCGTCGCCGATGATGGTGCTGCGCAGGTGGCCGACGTGCATCGGCTTGGCGACGTTGGGCGAGCTGTAGTCGATCACGAACGTCTTCGGCGGCGACGCCGGCGCCACGCCGAGCCGGTCGTCCGCGGCGATCGTCTGCAACCTGCCGCGCCAGCCAGTCCGTCCGCAGCCGCAGGTTGATGAAACCGGGGCCGGCGATTTCCGGCGGCTCCAGCAAGTCGTCGAGCCGCAGCCGTTCCACGAGGGTCTGCGCCACCATCCGCGGCGGCTTGCCCAGCGCCTTGCCGAGCGACATGGCGCAGTTGGCCTGGTAGTCGCCGAAGCGCGCGTCCTTCGCGGGTTGGACCATCGCCGCATAGGGGGCGGGGTCCGGGACCAGGCCCGTCAGGGCGTCGTGGAGCCGCCGCTGCAAGTCCTGCAGGATGTTCATGGGAAGCGCTGCCGACGCCGGGGTTCAGCCGCGACCCGACAGGGGACGCAGCGGCGGAACGTGCGCTCCGCCTGTCGGGTCGCGGCTAAACGGGGGAACTGGATATTGGATCGAATCCCTACTCCCGCAGCCAGTCCACGCGCCCGGCGTCGCCCCACAGGTCTTCCAGCCCGTAGTACTGGCGCGTGTCGGGGTCGAAGACGTGGACGACCACGTCGCCGTAATCCTGGACCACCCACTTGCTGGCCTCGTAGCCCTCGATGGAAAGGCGCTGGTCGCCTTCGCGGTGGAGGGCCGCGTCGATTTCCTCGCTGATGGTGTGGATCTGGCGGCGGCTGACGCCGGTGGCCAGGACGAAGAAGTCGTAAAGGGGGGTGATGCCTCGCATGTCGAGGACGACCACGTCGCGGGCCTTGTTGTCGGCCGCCACGCGGGCGCTGATGCAGGCCCGGTCGAGGGAGGAAAGGAGCTGCCGCTGTGCCGCTCGAGTGGTGACGATGCTCAAAGGACCTCCTTCCGGTGTTGCGACCCGAGAACGGAGGTCGGCCAGGTTAGGCAGAAGGACGCGAAGGGTTGTCGTCGCTGCCGTTGGTCACCTCCGGATCGGATCAAACCAGCCCACGCTCGAATAGCCCGATCGGTGGGAAGTTCGGAAACTCCCCGGAGGACCCCGAAGCCCCCGACGGGCCGGGCCATCCTCCATTGCTTATTCTCCCGCACCGAGGGGCCGTCGTCAAGCAGGGCTTCCCCGTTCCGGTTATTCGGATCGGAGGAATTGCAGAGGCCGAGCCGGTCGTGCCGGCAAATCCGGCAAAAATCCAACCGACGGCCCCGCATCATCCAGACAAGTTTGGGAGCGTGGGGTTCGCAGCTGAGTGAGGAGTGAGGAGTGAGGAGTGAGGAGTGAGGAGAAAAGACAAGCCGGCGGGGTCGGTCTTTTCTCCTCACTCCTCACTCCTCACTCCTCACTGCGATTGGCCTGGAACCCTCCCCGGCCCAACGCTATAGTCCGCGCCGCACCGAGCAGCGGAACCAGACCTGTCTTTTTTGGCGCCCTGGGATCCGCCGGCACGCCGGACGCCGGAAAACCCTTCCTCTCTCCGGGAGCAGAGAACGATCATGCGCAAGATAATCTGGTGCTGCGTGGCCGTCGGGGCGGTGGGATGCTGCGCCCTCGGAGTTGCGGCCTACGTTTGGCAAAATCCCGATTCGCCGATCGGCCAGTGGGCCGTGAACGCGGGCAGGGCGGGCGGCGCCCATTCAGGGACGACCGACGCCGACGCCGCGATTCCACCTGACCCGGTGCCGGTCGAGGATCCGTCGGACCCGCCGGCCGTTCCCGTACTGCCCGGCGCCTCCAAGGAGTTGCCGCCGGCCGTCGCGGCGCTCATCCCGCCGATCATCATCTCCGACGAGGAAGACCTCAACGCCTCGTCCGGCCCGGCCGTGAAAGAGGAACCGCCGACCGCCGTCCGCGTGGACCGGGAGCCGTCGCGCCCCGCGATCTACGACATCGAAGGAGTCGGCCTTCGGCCCGACGGCGATGCGCAGGTCGAGCCGACGGCCGGCCCGCCGATGATGCCGCGCTGCGCCGACGAGGCCCCACCATGCCGCATTGCAGCGACGACGGCGACGACGGTCCCGTCGGCCGCGGCATGCACCGTTCCGCGGCCTGGGCGTGGTGGCTGGGCTTTTTCGCGGGACCGTCGCAGCTGATGATGGACCCGGCCCTCCCCGGCGCCGAGGAGAACAGCGAGCCGCCGGCCCCGAAGGCGGCCTCGCACGGCGATCCGCTCGACCTGTTCAGCCACTCGCACCATCTGCAAATGCCGCGATCCGCCGAGCCGGAGTCCGACACAATGGAGATGCGGCCCAGCGACTGGAAGCCGTACAACCTCGATCCGGGGCCGTTCTGAGAAACCGCGTTCGTCGGAGCCGCGACCGTAAGGGAGCGGTCTTCGCCCCGCTCCCTTACGGTCGCGGCTCCGACGAACGGCTAGGCCGGCGCCTCGGCCTTCACCGCCTCCCGCACTTTCTCCGGATTGGGCATCGTGAACCATCCCTTTTTCGCCACCACGTGGTCCCCGACCAACACCGTCAGCTCTCCGCGCTTGCCATCGACCAGGCTCACCTCGACCCCAGGCTCCGCCTTCAAAACCTCCGCCACACGGGCGGCCCGACGGCGGACGCCGCCTCAGGTCGGGCACTGCCGAATCACGACCTTCTTCATAGCTTTCTCCCTGGTCGGCCGCCCGTTCCCACCCGGGTCCGTTCGGCGGCCCTGGCTTCATCGTAGCGCGTCCACGGCCGGGGCGCCAACGAAATCCGCCCTTGCCCAAGATTGCGCGTTCCTGCTACGCTGCCCCGCCTCGCCCGTCTCTCCGAAAAGGCAGGATGCCCCATGCGAGTCTTCGTCAGCGCCGGCGAACCCAGCGGCGACTTGCACGCCGCCAGCCTCATCCAGACCCTGCGCCGCCGACGGCCCGACGTCGAGGTCCACGGCTTCGGCGGCGACCGCATGGAGCGGGCCGGCTGCCGTCTCCACTACCCCCTCACCGAGCTGGCCGGCGTCGGCGTGCTGCGCGTGCTGTCCAGCATCCCGCGCGTGCCCGCCATCCTCAAGCTGGCCGACCGTCTCTTCCGCGAACAGCGGCCTGACGCCCTGGTCCTCATCGACTTCCCCGCCTTCCACTGGTGGCTGGCCAAGTGCGCCCGCAAGCACGGCGTCCCCGTCGTCTGGTTCGTGCCGCCGCAGCTGTGGGCCTGGGCGCAGTGGCGCGTGAAGTGGATGCGCCGACTCGCCGATCACGTCCTCTGCACCCTGCCTTTCGAGGAGGAATGGTATCGGCAAAGGGGCGTCGCGTCGCGCTTCGTCGGCCATCCCTACTTCGACGAGCTGCACGAACGCCGGCTGGACGAGGCCTTCCTGGACGAGCAGCGCGGCCGTTGCGGAACGGTCGTCGCCCTGCTGCCCGGCTCGCGCCGCCAGGAGATCAAGCACAACTTCCGCGCCATGGCCGACGCGGCGGCCCTCCTTCACGCCCGCCGGCCCGAAGTGCGCTTCCTCGTCGCCTGTCTACGACCGGAACACGCTCACTCCATTGAGGAGCAGCTGCGGGGGCGATCGCTGCCGATCGAGGTCCATACCGGGCGCACGGCGGAGATCATCCACCTGGCCCACTCCGCGATCGCCAAGTCCGGTTCGGTGGGGCTGGAGCTTCTCTACCACGGCAAGCCGGCCGTCGTCGTCTACCAGCT
The DNA here is from genome assembly GCA_963771935.1 of uncultured Planctomycetaceae bacterium. Classification (GTDB taxonomy): domain Bacteria; phylum Planctomycetota; class Planctomycetia; order Gemmatales; family Gemmataceae; genus UBA4732. The sequence goes on from CAVYVK010000005.1 coordinate 1,205,915, forward strand.
GCACTGGCTGGAGGTGCTGGCGTCGCGCTTCATCATCAAGTGCCCGTACATCAGCATCGTCAACCTGCTGGCGGGCAAGGAACTGTTCCCCGAATACCTGACCTCGCGTCTGCCGGCCGAGGCGATGGCCGGGCACGTCCTGCGCTGGCTGGAGGATCCCGCGGCCCATGCGGCGGTGCGAGCCGAGCTGGCGGCGCTGCGCGATCGCGTGGCCGAACCCGGCGCCTGCGAACGGGCGGCGGGGGTCGTGTTGGACGTGCTGGGCGGCGGCCAAGCGGTGCGGCGGGCGGGATGAGGGGGCACCCATGGTGGGGCGGCCGCTCCGCGGACGCCATTCTTAGGCACCCGCGGAGCGGCCGCCCCACCATGGGCCGCCGTCCCTTTCACCCGACGCGCGTCGCCAATACAATTCCCTTTGGGACTTCCGACGTGGGGCGGCAAACGCACCGCCCCCGTTTCCGTTCCCATCTCCTCTCCCCCCGAAGGTGGATGACATGGCCGCCGGCACGGGAAAACTGGTCGGCATCGACCTGGGCACCACGTTCTGCGCCGTCGCCACGCTGGACGACCACGGCCAGCCGGTGACGCTGCCCAACCGCGACGGCGAAATGCTCACCCCCAGCGCGGTCCTGCTGCCGGCCGACGGCGAGGCCGTCGTCGGCCAGTCCGCCCTCGACGTGGCCCTGGAACAGCCCGACCGCGTCGCCACGCTCATCAAGCGGCGCATGGGCTACCCCTCCTACGACCGAACGGTGGCCGGCCGCGAGTTCCGTCCGGAGACTTTGTCGGCCGTCATTCTCCGTAAACTCGTCCAGGACGCCGAGGCCCGCATCGGCCCCGTCCGCAAGGCCGTCGTCACGGTGCCCGCCTACTTCGACGACACGCGCCGCAAGGCCGTCCAGGACGCCGCCCGCATCGCCGGCCTGGAAGTGCTCGACATCCTCGACGAGCCGACCGCCGCCGCCCTGGCCTATTCGTTCCAGACCGCCGACGCCGCCGACCTGGCCGACCCCAGCCGGCCGCGCACCGTCCTCGTCTACGACCTGGGCGGCGGCACCTTCGACGTGACCCTGGTCCGCCTGTCGCAGAAGCGCTTCCAGACGCTGGCCATCGAGGGCGACGTGCGCCTCGGCGGCAAAGACTGGGACGACAAGATCGTGGACCACGTCGCCGACCAGTTCCAAAAGCGGATCGGTTCCGATCCGCGCTCCGATCCGCAGTCGCTGGCCGCGTTGCAGGCCGCCGCCGAGCGGGCCAAGCGCACCCTGAGCAAGATCCCTCAAACGACCGTCACGTGTACGCACGGCGGTCAGGTGCTGACCGTGCCGCTGAGCCGGACGGACTTCGAGGGGCTGACGCGCGACCTGTTGATTCGGACGAAGCTGACGACGCAGCAGCTGGTGCGGCAGGCCGGCCTCGGCTGGGAACAGGTGGATCGCGTGCTGCTGGTGGGCGGCTCGACGCACATGCCGATGACGCGGCAAATGCTGGAGGATTTGACGGGCAGGCCGCCGGACAGCTCACTGGCGGTGAGCGAGGTGGTGGCGCGCGGCGCCGCCCTGCACGCCGGCATCACGGCGGCCCAGCGCCGCGACAGCCGGTTGCACCTGGAGGCCGCCGCGGCCGACGCGCTGGGCCAGGTGGTCGAGATCAACGTCAACGCCCACGGCGTCGGCATCGAGGTCAAGCAGGCCGAGGAGCGCATCAACGACGTGCTGATCCCCAAGAACACGCAGCTGCCGACGGCCGAAAGCCGGGTCTATTACACCGCGGCTGAGGGTCAGTCGAAGGTGCGCGTTAAGGTGCTGCAGGGCGAGGCCCGGCAGCCGGCCGCATGCATCAGCATCGGCGAATGCTGGATCGAGGGGTTGCCGCCGTCGTTGCCGAAAGGCGCCCCGGTGCAGGTGCGTTATGGCGTCGGCAGCAACGGCCTGATCGACGTGATGGCCCTGGACATGACCAGCGGCAAGATGGCCCGCACCACGATTCACCGCAGCAGCGGCCTGTCGGACGACGAGATCGCCGTCGAGGCGGCCTGGGTACGCGGGCTGCGAATCCAGTGAGGAGTGAGGAGTGAGGAGTGAGGAGTGAGGAGAAAATACCGATCCGCCTACTTGTCTTGTCTTCACTCCTCACTCCTCACTTAGGAGAGGAGCAAAATCCATGACCGCCCCCACCATGCCCTCCGGCGTCTTCGCCGTGCAGTGCCCCAACCCGCGCTGCCGCAAGTTCATGCTGGTGGAGGCGCACGACCGCGGCAACGTCGTGGCGTGCCTCCTGTGCAAGACGCCGATCCGCGTCGGCGGCGCCCCGGCCCCGAAGGGAGGGACGAAATGACGCTCACGCGCAACGGCGCCCTTCCTGGCGTCCAACACGATCCTCTTTATCCCGATTCGGACGGACGACCCTTGGGCGAAACCGACTTCCACAGCGCCGCCATGATCTGGCTGCGCGAGGCGTTGCAGGACCTCTTCGCCGACCGGCCCGACGTCTACGTGGCGTCCAATCTGTTGCTCTACTACGAGCAGGGCAACCCCTCCGGCCGACGCGACCCCGACGTACTCGTCGCCAAGGGCGTCGGCAATCACCTGCGCCTGTCCTTCCGCGTCTGGGAGGAGAGCACTCTGCCGCACGTGCTGTTCGAGATCGCGTCGCGGTCCACGTGGCGCGAAGACCTGGGCGAGAAGCGAATACTGTACGCGTCGCTGGGAGTGCCGGAGTATTTCCTGTTCGACCCCGAGGGCGTTTGCCTGGACCCGCGCCTGCAGGGGTTCCGGCTCGACCAGGGAGCCTACGTCCCGCTGGCGGCCGCGGCGGACGGCAGCCTGGAAAGCGCCGAGTTGGGCGTGCGTCTCACGGCGGAAGGCGGCATGTTGCGGTTGACCGATCTGCGAACCGGCGCCGCCGTGCCGACCCGATCGGAGCGGGCGGAGCAACTGGCGGCCGAGGTCGCTCGGCTGCAAGCGATCCTGCGCCAGCGCAATGGGAACGAATGACGACTGCCCCCCACCCCCCTCGTTCCCGAACAGAGTTCGGGAACGAGGGCCGCGTGCCGTTCACTTGGCGTGCGTCTTGAGGTACAGATTCACGTCGTCGAACAACGGCTTTAGACTGTCCCTCACGTCCTGAATCAGCTTGAACGGCTTCTCCTCATTGACGTTGATGTCGGGCCGCAGCTTGTTCGCCTCTTGCGCCATGCGGACGAAATGCGCGTCGGTGGCTCGCGCGAACTTCGTCAGCGTCCGCAGGTCGCCGGCCGTCTTGCATGTCTCCACGGCGGCCTTCGCCTCGGTCAGCTTGTCCTTCAGCCCGGCGTCGTCCAGCGTCGGCCAGACCTCGTAGATGAACGCCCGCGCCTTGAGGAGCGCGTCGTTCTTCGTGTCCCATTCCTTGTGCAGCTGCTCCACGTGCTCCTTCAACCCCTCGGGTTGGTAGCCCTCCTTGAGTACCTGGTCGTAAATCGCCAGGGCCTTGTCGATCTCCAGCTGCGATTCCAGCCGCGAGGCGTTCTCCACCTGCGTCCGCCATTGCTTCTTTTTCGGATCGTTTTCCTCAGCATCGATCTTCTGGATCTTTTCGAGGAACGTCCCCAGCTCGACCGCCCCCTCGTTGATCTTCTTCAGCCGGTCCTTGGCATCGTCGGCGTCGAACGGGCCGGCCTTGGCGAGGTCGTCGTAATCCTTCGTGAGCCGCTTGAAGTCGGATCGGCTGCGCTCCACGCCTTCCTGGATCATTTTCATCGTCTCGGCGCGCTGGTCCGGCTTCGCGGCCCGGTCGTTGATCTCGCGGAACAGCTCCGCTTGCTCCCGCCAGGCCGCGTCCACGTCGCGCTTCCAGGCCGCCCGCTGGAAAGCCAGGAGCGCGTTGGGGTCCTCGGAAACGTTGATCGCCAGCGGCGCCGGCTGGTCGTCCAGCAGCGCGACCGGAATGCGGGCCTTGAGGCCGCGGTCGGTCCCTAGCACGCTGACGAACGCGACGTGGTCGAACAGGCCGTCCTTGTCGCCGGTCGTGTCCACGGCGTCGGCGTCGTCGGTCTGCTTCTGGACTTTTCCCGAATCCTCTCCCTCAAATCCCTTGTGACGGATTTCCACGGTCAGCGCGTCCTGGAGCGGGCCGACGCGGTTGTCGGGCAGCGCCTGGAACAGCCGCAGCCGCACCGGCGTCTTCTCGACGGTCCCCAGCTGGACGCAGCGGTAGCCGGCGCCCCCGTCCCGCGGCGCGTCGTAGCGGCGGAAGACGCGGCAGACGCAGTCGGCGGCGCCGGCGGCCGGCGGCGTCTCGACCTGCAAGAGGGCGAAGGGAATCGGTTGGCCGGGAGCGCCGTCGCCGGGCGGCATTTGCACGACGGAAAAGACGTCGCCCGCATGAATCCAGCGGCCCAGCGGCACGCCGAGGCCCGCGCCCTTGAGCCGCAGCGTGACGGGCTGGTCCTCGCCGGGCGTGTCGTTGTTGGGCGCCGGCCAGCGGTCGAAGACGCCGACCAGGCCGAAGTCCTGTTCGATCAGCAGCGCCGCCAGCTTGGCGACGAATTCGGGGTCGCGGGTCTGGTCGCGGCGTACCACCGGACTGGCCTGGCCGGTCAGGCCGTCGAACTGACGGGCCTGGATGCGGTAGTGGACGCCGGCATAGTCGATCAGCACGAAGTGCGTCTTGACGGCGGAGCGCTCCTTCCAGCCGTCGAGCGATTGGAGGAGGCCGACCCGCACCACCTCGGACAGCCGCGGATGGTCGCGCGTCACCTCGACGGTGACGAGGTCGCCGAACGACGCCTGCAGGCCGTCGCGCAGCTCGCGCTCGACGCGGTCGCGGAACACGTCGGTCAAGAGGCGATGGTCGGCGAAGTGCAGCACGACCTGGAGCGTGTAGGGTGTCTTCGCCTCGGCGTCGAGCGCGGAAGATTCACCACAAAGACACAAAGAACACAAAGAAGAAAACAAAGAAACAAGCAAAAATCGGGTTTTCATGGGTGATTCTCTTTGTCTTTCTTTGTGATCTTTGTGTCTTTGTGGTGAATCTTCTTATCGCAGCTTTTCCAGATCGGCGAAGAAGCCGGGATAGGTCTTGGCGACGCAGCCGGGGTTCTTGATGACGATGCCGGGAACCTTGAGGCCGATGAGGGCCATGCTCATGGCCATGCGGTGGTCGTTGTAGGTTTCGATCTCGGCGCCGTGCAGCGGCCGCGGTGTGATGGTCAGGCCGTCGGCGAACTCGTCCACGCCGGCGCCGACGCGGCGCAGCTCGGCGGCGAGGGCGGCGAGGCGGTCGGTTTCCTTGTGGCGGATGTGGGCGACGTTGCGGATGGTGGTCGGCCCCTCGGCGAAGCAGGCGACGGCGGCCAGCGTCATTACGGTGTCGGAAATGTCGTTCATGTCGGCGTCGATGCCGCGGAGGGGACCGCCGTGGACGGTGACGCCCTGGTCGCTGCGGACGACTTGGCAGCCCATTTCTTCCAGAACATCGACGAAGCGGACGTCACCCTGGAGGCTGCGGGTGGTCAGACCGACGGCGCACACCTGCCCCCCTGCGACAGCCGCCGCACCCCAGAAGTAGCTCGCCGCCGAAGCGTCAGGTTCGACATCATATCCACCAAGGCCGGATCGCTGCCGGCCTGGAATGCGGAACCGCGCTCCACACTTAGTTTCAATCTCCAAGCACCACTGCTGCATCATGCGAACCGTCATAGACACATACGGCCATGAAACCAATTCGCCGTCCACCTCGATGGAAACCTCCTGCCGAGCCGCAGAGGCTGCCATTAACAGTCCGCTCAGGAACTGGCTGCTCACGTTACCTTTGATGGAAACTCGGCCCCCGACTAAACCGGAGGCTGCCACGACGACCGGCGGGCATCCGTTGCCTTGTTCGCTATAAGCATTGACGCCCAGTTGTCGAAGCGCCGAAAGGAGGTCTTCAATTGGACGCTCGCGCATCCGAGGAACGCCATCCAGCCGGTAACGGCCATGACCGAGGCTGACGAGCGCGGTAAGGAACCGCATAGTCGTGCCGGAGTTCGCCACGAAGAGATCTGCGTGAGAGGCGGGTATTGATTCTTGATCTTCCTCGTGGCCGACTCGGACCACTGAGGCCGACCAATCCGCTCGGACCCGGAAGCCCAGCGCCGCAGAGCATCGCACATCACCTCGGTGTCTTCGCTTCGCAGCGCCCCACGCAGTTCGCAGTCGTAACCGCTGTTGCCTGAGAGCGCCGCCAGCATCAGCGCCCGGTTCGTGATGCTCTTCGACCCCGGCACGCGCACCGTCGCCGACGGCGGCCGGCTCAGCGGCGTGATCTCCAGCTTGTCGGGATACGACGGAATTGACGACATTCCGGCTACCGATCATAGGTGACGCGCATCAGGTAGAGCCCCTGCGCCGGGGCCGTGGGGCCGGCGCGGGCACGGTCCTCGGCCCGCAGGATGTCGCCGACCTCCGATTCCGGCCAGTAGCCGCGGCCGACGTTCATCAGCGTGCCGGCGATCGCCCGCACCATATTGTACAGGAAGCCGTCCGCCTCCACATCCAGCCAGATCCAGTCGCCGACGCGGTTGACCGCCAGGTGCGCGATCGTCCGCACGCTCGACATGCGGTTGGGCCAGTCCGTCTCGAAGCTGTGGAAGTCGTGCCGGCCTCGGAGCGGCGCCGCCGCCCGCGCCATCGCCGCCGCGTCCAGCCGCCGCCGCGTGTGACAGCAGTAACGACGCATGAACACGTCCGGCACGGCGCCGTCGTGGATGACGTAGCGGTAGAGCTTGCGGCGGGCGTCGCGGTTGGCGTCGAAGGACTGCGGCACGTCGTTGGCGGAGCGCACGACCACGTCCGGCGGCAGGAAGGCGTTGATCGCCTTGACCAGCTTGTCGATCGGTATTTTCAGATCGGCGTAGAAGTTGACGACCTGGCCGACGGCGTGGACGCCGGCGTCGGTGCGGCCGCTGGCGTTGACGCGAACCGGCCGGCCGCCGAGGGAGGCGAGGGCGGTTTCCAGCGTCTCCTGCACGGTGCGGAAGCCGGGCTGCGTCTGCCAGCCGGAGAAGTCGGAGCCGTCGTAGGACAGGACGAGGCGGATGTTGCGCATCGGGGGCGTCACGGCGCCGGGGACGAAACCAGTCGCGCCCGGAAGTCGTCGAGGGACGAGCAGCGCACCGCCTCCGCGGCGAGGTCGCGCAGACGCCGCTCATCCGCCACGGCGTTCAGCAGCTCGACCAATTGGGGCGGCAGGACGCCGAACCGCGTTTCCAGGATTTGCTGGACCATTTCGCGCACCGTCTTTACGGTGCTTTCCTGGCGCACCTCGTCCATGATTTCCTGGATCAGCGGAGATTCCATAATCATGCGTTTTCCTCCCAAAATGGAGAGCAGTCCCGCGTCATTATATCGCATTCGAGCCATGACCTGAGCGACGGCCAGTAAGTTTTCCTGTTCGTCCACCGGCGCCCGGTCGATTCGCTGGCGGCACTGGCTCAGTACAACATCAGGCGATCCGTCGAAGCGAGTCAGGGGAACCAGGGGGATGAGGCCGACGTCGTCGGCCGACAGCAGATCGTCGGCGTTCAGCGTCCACAATTCGACCACTTGCCACTGAAGACTCAGCCGCGTCCGCCCTTGCCGGCAGGTCCACACCTGGTCGCCGGTCAATCGCAGGGCGCCCCGGGGATGCAACACGATCGTCAGGAGCGTCGGCAGCACCCGGCGGTCGAGGAGGACCAAGATGGCGTCGCGCTCCATTTGGTCGTTGGTGCGACGCTCCGGGAATGTGGCGATCTCGACGATGACGGGATCGGGTTCGTCGCGCTCCGGAAAGAAGACTTCCAGGACGCCGTCGGGCGATTCAAGGGGATGGACCAATTCCGTCGGCGCGGGCCGCCAGGCGCGGAAGCCCCGAATGCCGGCCAAGCGCAGCAGGCTGTCGCCGTGGTGTTCGAGAAGCCACTTGCTGCTGCGGTCCTTCGCTTCCCGCATGACGCGGTTCCTTTCGCCCCTCGCTTGCGCTTCGGGCTGGTATTCCTGCCGGCGTTGTAAGGAAACGTCCTGAAAGCGGTCACTTTGGTTGCAGGCGGCCTCGATTTCTTGCAGGGCCAAAGCCGACTCCGCGCCGTGGCCGGAGATACACCCCCCGCGGCTGCGCTATGAAATGCTGAAAACGAGCCGCATTCCGTAGCAGACCAGCGGTAAGCGTGTCACGCCTCAGCAGCAGCCGGTCGTCGAACATCCCCCGACGCCACATTTGTCTTGGGCCAAGCACTCGGTCTGCCTACCAGCCAAGACAAAAAGGAGGCCCTTCGGCGTCGCTTCGACGTTCATCAGCCGATACTGAGCCGCCACTTCGGCCCCGTATTCGACCTCGACGGGCAGTTCGTCCGATCCGAGAACTCGCCGCGCGAGCCTGAAGATGTTAGCCAGCTTCCCCGCAGCCAGTCGGTGCTCGATGTCGTGGGCCGTCCAAACCTGCAACATGCAGGCAACCGATTGCCGCCGTGTGCCACCGCAGTCGATGAAGTTCTTCTCGACCTGACCGATTTCGGTCACATGGAAGTGGTCTGGGACGAACTCGCCGCTCGGCAACATGATGTGCAGCGACGAGTCCTTGTTGGCCTCAAGAAGCTGAGCCAGCTGTCTTACTATCATAAATCCTCCTGATTTCAGTTGAGTGTGATCTCTTCAAGAAGTTCCTTCACCTTCCGCTCGATGAGATCACGGACCTCGTTGAACTGGTCGGGTGGCATCCCTTTCGGGTCGGGGATTTGCCAGTCCACACGCTTCTTGGCGAGGACCAGCGGGCACTCGTCGCCGCAGCCCATCGTGACGGCGGCGTCGAACTCCTTGCCGTTGAACTCGTCCAGCCCCTTCGACTGGTGCGCGGTCAGGTCGTAGCCGATTTCCTTCATAGCCTCGATAGCCTTTGGGTTCACGCGCCCCGACGGTCTGGACCCGGCGCTGAACGCCTGCACGTGGTCGCCGCCGTGAATGCGCGCGAACGCCTCGGCCATCTGGCTGCGGTTCGAGTTCTCGACGCATACGAAGATCACTCTGGGCTTTTGCTTCATGCTCTTCTCCTAAACCGCCTCTCACAACCACTCATATTCGCCTAGCCGAATATAGTGGCCCTGAAAAAAGCTACTGAGGGCAGCAGCCACCCGACTTCTGCGCCGTGGCGGCTCGCGCGGCATCCGCCTTGATTTCGGGCACTTCCCCGAAGCACTTGCCAAGGCAGTAGAGTAGGTTCTTCTGGAAATCGCTCTGGGCCGGGGTGAGCGAGTAGAAACTCCACAGGCCCTCCTTCCGGGCGACTACCAGCCCTGCCCGTCGCAGGTAAGCCAGATGGCGGGACGCCCGCGCCTGCGGGACTCCCATCGCGTTCACGATGTCGCCCACGCACATCTCGCCGCCTTGAAGCAGGTGCAGGATGCGCAGTCGGTTCCGGTCGGAGAAGGCCCGGAACATGAGATCGACACGGTTGATTGCGGTATCCTGTGCCATATTCGTACAGGCGAATATAGTCAAACGCGAAGAAACCGTCAAGCGGCCTTGTAAGGAAACGTCCTGAAACCGGGTGGTTTCCTTGCAAGTGACCGAGTTTTCTTGCAAGATGGCGTTTGATTACAAAGCCATTCCTGCCGATCAGCGCTTCGGCAGCCACCCCCGTTGCACCAGCACCTCGGCGATCTGCACCGCGTTGGACGCCGCCCCCTTGCGGAGGTTGTCGGCCACCACCCACAGGTTCAGCCCGTTCGATACCGTCGGATCGCGGCGGATGCGGCCGACGAACGTCTCGTCCTTGCCCTCGGCGTGCAGCGGCGTCGGGATCTCGCCCTTCGCATAATCGTCCAGCACGATCACGCCCGGTGCCCGTCTCAGCGCCTCGCGCGCCTGTTCCGGCGTAATCGGATTGTGAAACTCCAGGTTGATCGCTTCCGAATGGCCGATCCGCACCGGCACGCGCACCGTCGTCGGCGAGATGAGGATGCTCTCGTCGGCCATGATCTTGCGCGTCTCGCGGATCATCTTCCACTCTTCCTCGCTGTAGCCGTCCTCGCCGGCCTTCCAGTCGTGGGCGAGGACGTTGCCGGCCAGCCGGGCCGCATGAGCCTTCGCTGGCGGCGGTGTCTCGTTGCGGCCGATCGCCGCCATCTGCGCGTCCAGGTCGAACAGGCCGGTCGCCCCCTTGCCCGACGACGCCTGGTAGGTGGACACCACCACGCGCTTGATCTTCGCCAGGTCGTGCAGCGGCTTCAGCGCCACGACCATCTGAATCGTGGAGCAGTTGGGGTTGGCGACGATGCCCTTGGGAATCTTGCGCAGGGCGTCGGCGTTGACCTCCGGCACGACCAGCGGCACGTCGGGGTCCATGCGCCAGGCGCTTGAATTGTCGATGACGATTGCCCCGGCCCGGGCGGCGATGGGACTGTATTCGCGGCTGACCGACGCCGGCGTGCTGGACAGCACGATCTCGACGTCGGCGAACGCCTCCGGCCGGATCGGCTCGACGGTGTACGTTTTGCCTTTGAACGTGAGGGTTTTGCCCGCGCTGCGCTCGGAGGCGAGGAACTTGATGGAGCGGAAGGGGAACGAGTGCTCGTCCAGCACCTGCCGCATGATTTCGCCGACCGCACCGGTCGCGCCGACCACTGCAACGCTTGGCAACACCGCGACGTTCCTTTCATTCATGAGGATGGATGCGTGATTTCACCCCTGTCAAGTATCCGGGTCGCGGCGGCGTTCGGCAAGACGAAAAGGAATGAAGTCCGCGAGCCGGGCGTCCGACATAAGAAGTGGGAAGCTGCGCTTGGGAGGCGCGTTCATGAAACGGAATCGGATGTGGATCTTGGCGGCGCTGGCGCTGCTGGTCTGCGGCTGCGGCGGCTCGGACGTGGACCGTCTCGGCCGCATCGGCGCCAAGGTCGCCGCCAAGTTCCAGGACATGGCTGGCGGCCCACACGGTAAGCTGGCCGTCGGCTGGCAGACGGTGTGCGCCGCCTTCGGCGACACGACGCCGGACGCGCGTGTGGCCGTGCGTCTCCGCTGGGACAAGCAGCTGGCCGACGCCGACATTCAGGTGAGTTCGACGGGGCCGGGCGTGGTGCGGCTGCAAGGGACCGTGGCCGAAGCCGCCCAACAGCAGCGGGCGAAGGAATTGGCCGAATCGACGCAGGGTGTGGAACAGGTGGTCGATGAACTGACGATCGACCAGAAATGAACCGCCAAGACGCAAAAAACGCCAAGAAGTCTTTTAGATTTCTTCTTGGCGTTTTTTGCGTCTTGGCGGTTCGATCTCAGTACATGTCTTCCATCCGCCGCCGCCGGCCGGCCTTCTTCTCTTCCTTCGGGCATCTCGGCCACCAGGGCGTCGCTGGTCAAGCAGCAGCGTCGCCACGCTGGCCGCGTTCTGCAGCGCCGATGCGCACCACCTTCGTCGGGTCGATGATGCCTTCCTTGACCATGTCGCAGTAGCGGTCGAGGCGGGCGTCGTAGCCGAAGTTGGCGTCCTTGTTCTCCAGCACCTTGTTCATGACCACGGCGCCGTCCTCGCCGGCGTTCTCGCGCGATCTGCTGGATCGGCGACTGGCAGGCCCGCACGACGATGTTGTAGCCGACCTCCTCGTCGTGCGGCAGGTCCTTGCGGCTTGAGGCCTGCCGACGCCCGCAGCAGGGCCACGCCGCCGCCCGGCAGGATGCCTTCCTGATTGGCCGCCCGCGTCGCGTGCATGGCGTCCTCGACGCGCGCCTTCTTCTCCTTCATCTCGCTCTCGGTCGCGGCCCCGACGTTGATCTTGGCCACGCCGCCCGACAGCTTGGCGATCCGCTCGCTCAGCTTCTCCTTGTCGTAGTCGCTGGTCGACTTCTCCAGCTCGCGCTGGATCAGCTGGATGCGGCCCTGGATGGCCGGCCTTCTTGCCGGCGCCTTCGATGATCGTCGTGTTGTCCTTGTCGATCTTGACCTTCTTGGCCCGGCCGAGGTCGTTGAGCGTGCACGTTCTCGAGCTGGATGCCGAGGTCCTCGAAGATGGCCTTGCCGCCGGTCAGGATGGCGATGTCTTCGAGCATGGCCTTGCGGCGATCGCCGTAGCCCGGCGCCTTGACCGCGGCGCACTTGAACGTGCCGCGCAGCTTGTTGATGACCAGCGTCGCCAGCGCCTCGCCTTCGACTTCCTCGGCGATGATCAGGATCGGCTTGCCTGCGTTGAGGACCTTTTCCAGCACCGGCACCAGGTCCTTGTTGCTGGAGATCTTCTTCTCGTAGATGAGGATGTACGGGTCTTCCAGCTCGCACTCCATCTTCTGCGGGTCGGTGACGAAGTACGGCGACAGGTAGCCGCGGTCGAACTGCATGCCCTCGACGAACTCGTGGCTGGTCTCCAGTGGTCTTGCCTTCCTCGACGGTGATGACGCCGTCCTTGCCGACCTTGTCCATCGCCTCGGCGATGATCTTGCCGATGTCGCTGTCGTTGTTGGAGGCGACCGTGGCGACGTTTTCCAGGTCCTTCTTGGTCTTGACGTCGATCTTGCATCGTTCTTGAGCTTGGCGACGATGTCCTCGACGGCCTTCTCCATGCCGCGCTTCATCAGCATCGGGTTGACGCCGGACACGACGGCCCGCAGGCCCTCGTTGAAGATGGCCTCGGCGAGGACGGTGGCGGTGGTGGTGCCGTCGCCGGCCACGTCGCTGGTCTTGCTGGCGACCTCGCGGACCATGCGGGCGCCCATGTTCTCGTACTTGTCTTCCAGCTCGATTTCCTTGGCCACGGTCACGCCGTCCTTGGTGACGGTCGGCGAGCCGAAGCTCTTCTGCAGGATGACGTTGCGGCCCTTGGGGCCGAGCGTCACCTTGACGGCCCGGGCCAGCTTGGCGATGCCCGGCGCATCGCCTCGCGGGCTTCCTGATCGAACGCAATCTGCTTGGCAGCCATTCTTGTCTCCCGTTGGTTGCAATCGGTCGTGATTGCAGGATCGAGTGTGACCAGCCCCGAGCGCCAGCAAGGGGTCGCTTACGCCCTCGCGGCTCGGACTGGGTCGTTGTCATTCATTCCAGCACCGCCAGCACGTCCTCCTCGCGCATGAGGAGGACGTTGTCGCCGTGGCCCTTCTTGAACTCGTCGCCGGCCCAGTTGGTGAACAGCACCACGTCGCCTTCCTTGACGTGAAGCGGCGTGCGTTTGCCGTCCTTGCTGAGCTTGCCGGGCCCGACGGCCAGGACCTTGCCCTTTTGCGGCTTGTTCTTGGCGGCGTCCGGCAACAGGATGCCGCCGGCGCGTCTTCTCCTCGGCCTCGAAACGCCGGATCACGATCCGGTCGCCCAGCGGTTTGATGTTCATGTCTGCCTCCCGACGCAGGGAAATGGATGAGTCGGGTTTCCTCAGTACAAACGGTTCAATCGGCCCGAATGCAAGTCTCATGCCCGCGCCGGCTTCGCGAGATGAAATCGAAAGCATGAGAAAGGGCTTACGGCGAGGCGATGTGGCCAAGCGGGGACCGCGAAATCCTGCCAAGATTGCACAGGACGGCGAATGGATCACCTGTCGGAATGGCAGGCGAACCTCGCGAGCGGCCGGCGTGAGCCGGCTGATCCAGCACGAATCAGCCGGCTCATGCCGGCCGCTCGCCGTCCGTCTGTTGACGGCGCTTGAGATGCGTCGCCGAAAGGCTTATCATCAGGAGTATGGAACCCTCTGCGGCCCCAATCCTGACGTGCGAAACGCGACCAGCTGCTCGACGTGCTGCGCGGCCTCGGCAAAACGGCCGTGGCGTTCAGCGGCGGCATCGACAGCACCGTCGTGGCCCAGGCGGCCCAGCTGGCCCTCGGCGCCAACGCCATCGCCGTCACCGCCGACAGCCCCAGCGTGCCGCGCGCCGAAATCGCGGACGCCCGGCGGTTGGCGAGGCAGATCGGCATTCGTCATCTCGTCGTCCCCACCGCCGAGTTCGCCGACCCGGATTACGTCCGCAACGACGGCGCCCGCTGCTATTACTGCAAGAGCGAGCTGTATAGCTCGCATCGAGACGCTGCTGCCGGGTCTGGGCATGGACGTGATTTGCAGCGGCGCCAACCTCGACGACCAGGGCGACTACCGGCCCGGCCTGAAGGCGGCCGCGGAACACGGCGTCCGCCACCCGTTGCAGGAGGCCGGCTTCACCAAGGCCGACGTGCGCGCGCCTGGCGCTGGCGTGGGGCCTGCCGACCTGGGACAAGCCGGCGTCGCCGTGCCTGTCGAGCCGGCTGGCCCCCGGCGTGCAGGTGACGCCGGAACGCACCGCCCGCGTCGAGGCGGCCGAGGAATACCTGCACGGCCTGGGCCTGCGCGAGTGCCGGGTGCGGCTGCACGAAGGCGAATTGGCCCGCGTCGAAGTGCCCGGCGTCGGAGCTGGTGCGATTCGCCGCGCCGGAGGTGCGCGACGGTCTGGTGCGGCGGCTGAAGGAGCTGGGCTTCCGCTTCGTGACGCTGGACCTGGAAGGCTTCCGCTCCGGCAGTCTGAACACGCTGGTGAACCTCGAAATCAAGCGGACACTTTTCCCCCACGGCGCCATGAAAACCGAACCCGCTGCCCGCCGCCAAGGCCCTCGACGACGTACTTCCTCGAAGCCCGCTGCAAGCTGCTCGACCTGGCCGCCATCCTCGACCGCATCGGCCGCGGCGGCGGGGCGTCCGCGGCGGAGAGACGACCCGCGGCTGGCGAAGGTGCGGCAGGCGCTGGAGGTGCTGCACGACGAGAGCGGACGGGCGGGCGGAGCGGATTCAGCGGATATTTTCGCTGGAATATGATCCGGGGTGGGAATTGCCGAAGCCGCGCTAGCTGCTCTTTCCACCGCGACCTGGGGGAGATCGCCCGTTGAGCAAGCTGATCGAGACCCGGATCGAGTTCCAGCTTTTGGCCGAACAGCGGTTGGATGAGGCGAAAGCGCTGCTCGACCTCGGGAAGTGGGGCGGGGCATATTACCTGGCCGGGTATGTCGTGGAACTGGCCCTCAAGGCGTGCATCATCAAGACACTCATGGCGACGGACGCTTTCCCCGATAAGGAGTTCTCGAAGAACTGCTATACGCACGACATCGAGAAGCTCGTCGGGCTGGCCCGGCTGGACCAGGCACGGAAGACCGCGACCAACGTGGATCAGGACCTCCTGAACAACTGGTGCTGGCGGGCGAGTGGTCTGAGGAAAAGCGGTATCATCGCATCGACAAGGACGAGGCGGACGCGCTCTACAACGCAATCGCCGACGCCGCCCACGGAGTGTTCCCATGGATCCAGACGCACTGGTGAACGAGCAGACCGAAGGCGGCAAGCAGCTGATGGAGGCGCTCACGGCGGCCGGCTTCGAGGTCCGGGTCGCGTTCTGGGCGAAGCCGACCGAAACGGGAAAGTGGTATCTGTATCTCGCCTCTCCCTTCGTGGACGACAAGGGGCGGTTGGCGGCCTACCAATTCGTTCACGCCCGGATGCGGAATATGCCCAACCTGTGGATCGAGCCGCTTGAGGTCAAGGTGATCGGGTTGAATGACTCTCTCGCCGAGGCGGCCCTGGCAGCTCGGAAGCCGCGACCCTATCCGGGCATGACCCGGTTCGGCGCGTCCACGCTCGGCGGGGTTAGCATCGACGGCGCCTACATTTACCCCCCACCGCAACCCGCCCCGTCAGCATGAGTCGCGCAAGAATTTACGATATCAGGAGCCGCTAAGGTGTCCAACTACATCGATCCCCACATCCACATGATCTCCCGCGTCACCGACGACTACCACCGCATGGCCCTGTGCGGCTGCGCCGCCGTCAGCGAGCCGGCGTTCTGGGCCGGCTTCGACCGCGGCTCCGCCGAGGGCTTCCGCGACTACTTCCGCCAGCTCACCGAAGTCGAGCCGAAGCGCGCCGCCCTGTTCGGCATCCGCCATTACTGCTGGCTCTGCATCAACGCCAAGGAGGCCGAGAACGTCGCGCTGTCGCGCGAAGTCATCGCCATGATCCCCGAGTTCCTCGACAAGCCCAACGTGCTGGGCATCGGCGAAATCGGCCTCAACAAGAACACCCGCAACGAGGCGACCATCTTCCAGGAGCACGTCGACCTGGCCATGCAGACCAACGAGCTGATCCTGATCCACACGCCGCACCTGGAGGACAAGTACAAGGGCACGCGGATGATCCTCGACATGCTCAAGAACGACCGCCGCGTCAAGCCGGAGCGCGTCTGCATCGATCACGTCGAGGAGCACACGGTTCGCCTCGCCCTGGACGGCGGCTTCTGGTGCGGCATGACGCTCTATCCGACCACCAAATGCACGCCGGCGCGGGCCGCCGACATCATCGAGATGGTCGGCACCGAGCGGATCATGGCCAACTCGGCCGGCGACTGGGGCAAGTCCGATCCGCTGGCCGTGCCGGAGTTCATCCTGGAGATGCGCCGCCGCGGCCACGCGCGAGGAGGTGATCCGCAAGGTCGTCTACGACAACCCGCTGGCGTTCTGGCGGCAGTGTGCGCGGTGGCAGGAACAGCCGGGCGAGGTCAAGGAATCGACGAACGGGGCGTCGCGGACGGCGAAGGCGGCGCAGCGCGTATAATTGGCGAGCGGGGGGCGTCAGCTCCCTGATTCTTCCTCCGGTCGCTGACATCATGCGGAATCAGGGGGCTGACGCCCCCCGCTCGCCCAGTCCGAACAGTTCCCGCGCGTTCCGCGTCGTCCGCTCCGCCAGCGCCTCCGGCGCCACGCCGTGCAGCCCCGCCAGACAGTCCGCCGTATGAACGATGTTGGCCGGCTCGTTGCGCTTGCCGCGCAGCGGCACGGGCGCCAAATACGGACAATCCGTCTCCACCAACAGCCTCTCCAGCGGCTGCTTCGCCGCGACCTCCCGCAACGCCTGAGCATTCTTATAAGTGAGCATCCCCGCAAACGACAGGTAAAGGCCCATCGCCCGGCACGCCTCCGCCATATCGGCGTCGCCGACGAACGAGTGCATCACGCCGCGGATCGGGCCTTGCCGGTCGAAGTCCGCCCGCAGCATCCGCAGCATATCGGCGTCCGCCTCGCGGCAGTGGATCACCACCGGCTTGTTCAGGCGGCGGCTCAGCTCCAGGTGGCGAGAGAAGTAATCTTCCTGGAGAGGAAAAGGCGTGTCATGCCAGTGTCGGTCGAGGCCCGTCTCGCCGACGCCGACTACTTCCTTTCGCGCGGCCAGGGCGACGACGTCGTCCCACGCCATCGGCGCGGCCTCGGCGGCGTGGTTGGGATGGACGCCGACGGTTGCAAAGAGATGAGGATGGCTCGACGCCAGGGCGATGCAGGCGGCGCTCGATGCGGCCGTCGTCGCCACCGCCACGATCTGGACCACGCCGGCGCCGCGGCGCGCTCCAGCACGGCCGAAAGGTCTTCGGCGAATTGCTCGGCGTCCAGGTGAGCGTGGGTGTCGATGAGGTCGGCCACGTCAGACCTTCGTCGTCTCGCCGTGCGGCAGTTTCAGCGTCTCCAGCTCGCCCAGGTGTTCGCGCTTCACCGCCAGTATCCTTTCCAGCTCCGCCTTGGCGTCTGGATCGGCGACGGCCGCCGCGTCGCGCTCCAGGTCGGCGACGGCCCGCCGCTGGTCGGCGATCAGTCGCGGCAGCAGGTGCTCCAGGGACAGGAAGTTGATCGTCATGAAACCGCTGGGGAATGAGCCGGCGAACGACGGCGAGACGTGGCGGCGAAAGAGGAACCGGCCGAGCGCCGTCGTCTCCGCGCGGTCCTCGGCCTCGATGTCGCGCAGCCGCGCCAGGGCGGCGCCGCCCTCGGCGCCGGCCCACGGGTACGCCTCGCCGACGTAGCGCAGCATCGACAGGCTCTCGCGCCGGAACGCTTGCTGCAACAGCGCCTGCGTGCGGAGGTCCATCACGGCTAATCCTCCTCCGCGCCGGGGAGTGGACGCGGCCGCGGCCCTGCGCCGCCCGGCCTGCCCCCGCCCGGCGCGCCAGGACCGGCGGGCGCTCCCATCCCAGGAGCGCCTGCGGGCGGCGCGGTGGTCACCGCCTGCGGCATGAAGCGATCCACGCCGATGCGGCTCAGGTTCGACAGCGGGTTCCACAGCACGCCCAGCACGATCACCACCGCGGCCATGACTCCGGCGAACGCCACCGCGCCGGGCCGCTCCGGCAGCCGGGCCGGCGCCTGGCCCTCCAGGTCCTCGGCCCGGCCCTCGATAATCATCACGCGCAGCACGCGCAGATAATACACCGCGCTAAAGACGGTGTTTATGCCGCCGACCGCCAGCAGGGCCACGAGCGTGAAGCCCAGGCTGTGGTCGCCGGCGTGCCAGTAGTACAGCCCGGCCGCCCACAGGGCGTAGAAGATCTGGAACTTGGCCGCGAAGCCGATCAGCGGCGGCATCCCCAACAGGCTCAGCAGGAAGAAGGCCAGCGTCACCACCATCCACGGCGAGCGCCGCACCAGGCCGCGCATCCGGTCAAGGTCCTCCGTGCCGGTCTCGCGCCGCAAAAAGGCGACCACGGCGAAGGCGCCGAGGTTCATGAACAGGTAGGCGACGAGGTAGAACAGCACGGCCTGCACGCCGACCACCGCCTGGTCGCCGGGCAGGTACAGCCGCGGCGTCGTCAGGGCGCAGACGCCCATCATCATGTAGCCGGCGTGGGCGATGGTCGAGTAGGCCAGCAGCCGCTTGAGGTTGTTCTGTAAAAAGGCCGCCAGGTTGCCGAACGTGGCCGTCACGCCGGCGAACACGGCCAGGGCCGGCAGAAAATAGTGGACCACGGCCATCCAGTTCTCGGGACCGACGGACTGCGTCTGCGGATCCACGCCGGTGAACACGAGAACGATGCGCGCCAGCAGGGCGACGGCGGCCGCTTTGGAGGCGACGGACAGAAAGCCGGCCACCTCGGCGGAGGCGCCCTCGAACACATCGGGACACCAGAAGTGGAACGGCACGGCCGCCAGCTTGAACGCGACGCCGATGAAGAGGAAAAGCGTGCCGAGGATCAGCACCGGGTCGAACGTCCCGGCCCCCACGCAGCGGACGTAGGCGACGGCCACGTCGGGCAGATAGCCGGTGCCGAAGCGGCCGGCCAGCAGACTGATGCCGTAGAGCATGACGCCGGCGGCGCCGCCGCCGTAGACGACGTACTTGAGCGCCGCCTCGCTGCTGCGCCGTCGTCCCTTGAGGAAGCCGGCCAGGGCGAAGCTCGGCAGGCTGGCCATCTCGACCGCGATGAAGACCATCAAGAGGTGGTTGGCCGACGCCATCAGCATCATGCCGAGCGTGGCGCCGAGCAGGAGCGTGTAGAAGTCGGCTGAGTCCTCGCGGTCGGGGATGCCGGTCGTCAGCGTCAGCCAGCACATCAGAGCGGCGAAGCCCAGCAGCAACAGGCGCAGGAAGATCGTCAGGTGGTCGTAGACGAGCAGGCCATCGAACATGGTCGGCGAGGTGGGGTTTGGCGCCTCGAAGCCGGAGCCGGGAATGCCGGCCCACTGGCAGACGGCGATGAGCAGCGCGCCCAGCGTCACGACCAGGGCAAGGGGGCCGACGTGTCCCGCGCGACCAGGCGCAGCAGCAGCAGAACGACAATGCCGCCGCACACCACCAGCTCCGGGAGGAACCGCGGCCAGCTCTGCATCAGGGAGTTCGTGATGTTTCCGATGTCCGGCAGCATGAATCATTGCTCCCAGCCGTCGGAGCCGCGACCGTAAGGGAGCGGTCTTCGCTCCGCTCCCTTACGGTCGCGGCTCCGACGGCCGCAGCGCGCGGTCACTTGAAGCTCGCCAGCACGTCGATCAGCCCGGTGACGCTCGGCTCCAACCAGCCCAGCAGCAGGAACGGCGCCACGCCCAGCAGCACGGCGAACGCCACCAGCGGCACGGCGGCGACCACCTCGCGCAGGTCCATGTCCTTGTAATTCTTGTAGGCCGGGTTCTGGCCCATGAACACCCGTTGAATGGTCCACAGGATGTACGCCGCCGTCAGCACCACCGTCAGCGCCGCCAGCACCGAGAACACGATGCCCACCGCCTGATGGCCGCCCGGCGCGAAGTTCCACGCCGACAGCACCACCATGAACTCGCCGACGAAGCCGCACATGCCCGGCAACCCCATCGCCGCGAAGAAGATCACGGCGCTGATGCCGCCGTACAAGGGCATCGGCTCGTACAGGCCGCGGAAGTTGTCGAGGTTGCGGTGGTGGGCGCGGTCGTAGATGACGCCGACCAGGAAGAACATGCCGGCCGACGTGATGCCGTGGGCGATCATCTGGAACACGGCGCCGTTCATGCCCCAGGCCCAGTAGCGCGTGCCCGCCCCGGTGGACCAGACGGCGATGCCGAGGATGACGTAGCCCATGTGGCTGACCGAGCTGTAGGCCACCAGCTTCTTGAAGTCGGTCTGGGCCATCGCCGCGAAGGCGCCGTAGACGATGTTGATGATCCCAAAAAGCGCGACCCAGAAGGCGAGCGATTCCGCAGCCCACGGACAAATCGGATAGGCGATACGGATGATGCCGTAGCCGCCCATCTTCAAGAGGACGCCGGCCAGGATCATGCTGATCGGCGTCGGCGCCTCGACGTGGGCGTCCGGCAGCCAGGTGTGAAACGGGAAGACCGGCACCTTGATGGCGAAGCCGATGAACAGGAACAGGAACATCGCGTACTGGAAGGGAGCGCTGAAGAACGCCTCGCTGTTGAGCCGTTCGTTGAGGCCGCTCTCGGCCGCCTTGACGTACTCGTCGGCCGTCTTGAGGTCGGCCGCGGTCCAACCGCCCTTGCCCTCTTTGCGATCGCTTTCGATCTGCTCTCGCACGGCCCGCGCGTCATCGACAATCGGCGCCGAGACGAGCGTGTCGCCGTGCAGATGTTCCTGGGCCGCCTTGCCCACGCGCTGGAGCAGGATCAGGTCGAAGCTGTTGACGACGAGGTCCTTGACGCGGGTCGCCGCCGTGGCCTCCTGGATGTGGGCGAGCACCACCTCACGATCCGCCGCCGCCCGCTCCTTCACAGCCTGAGCATGGGCCGGTTCCACCGCCTTCAGCGCCGCCGCCGCGTCGTCGCGCGCCTTGGTCGCCTTGTCGGTGTCGGCCGCGCTCGCCCGCGCCAGCGCGGCTTCCTTCTCGTCGAGGCTCTTCCGGGCGGTTTCCCATCGATCCACGTCCGCCTGCGTCTTCTCGGCGACCTTGGCGCTGGCCGTCTCGGCGGCGGCCAGCTTCGTCTGCGCCCTGACCATGTCGGCGCCGCCGCGATCGCCGATCAGCGTTTCGAGCTGCCGCGGCGCCACGAAATCGCGGACGTTGGTGAAGTAGAAGGCCAGCAGCGCGACGAGGATGAAGACGCTGCCGAGCAGGGTGTAGAGGAAGAACTTGATGGCCGCGTACTCGCGCCGCGGCCCGCCCCAGACGCCGATGAGGAAGTACATCGGCAAGAGCATCACTTCCCAGAAGATGTAAAACAGGAAAAAGTCGAGCGCGAGGAACGTGCCCAACATGCCGGTTTCGAGGATCAAAAAGAGGATGCAATAGCCGCGCACGAATTTGTCGATCTTCCAGCTGGCGATCATGGCCAGGAAGCTCAGGCCGGTGGTCAGCAGGATGAGGGCCATGCTGATGCCGTCGGCGCCGAGGTAGTAGTCGATGTGGAAATTGGCGATCCACGAATAGCGGGCGATCCAGTCGCGGCTCTTGCGGGGGTCGCTCTGGGGGATGGAATCGGCCGCCGCGGCGCGGCCCGGCAGCGACGCATCCTTGCGGGCCTGCGGCGTGTCGAGAACGCCGTGGCTCTCGACGGTGTCGTAGCGGAAGTTCCAGAACATGCCGATGCTGAGGCCGAGCGTCAGCGCCGTGCCGATCAGCGACCACCAGCGCATGCCCCGCTCCGTGCCGCGCGGGAAGAACAGCAGCCCTATCGCGAAGACGCTGGGCACGAACACCACCAGCGTCATCCAGATCGAATCCCATTCCCACTGTTGCGGATACATGTCGCTTCGCTCCAGCCCCGGAGGGGCGACGGTTCATAGCCAGGGGTGAAACCCCTGGGGGAGAGACGTCCCATCTCCCCGCATCCAGCCCCGGAGGGGCGGCGGATCTCTCTCCAGGGGTTTCACCCCTGGCTATGCACCGTCGCCCCTCCGGGGCTTCTCATCCCGCCAAAACCAATGTCACCCACCACGTCAGCAGCAAAAAGACGCTGACCGCCGCCAGCACCAGAAACAGCACGTAACTGCGCAGGGAGCCGGTCTGCACTCTCCGCAAGCCGCTGCCGACGCCGTACACGGTTCGCCCCACCACGTTGACCAGCCCGTCCACCACGGCGTTGTCGAATCGGCCGTCCCACTTCGACACGCGCACCGCGGCGAAGGCCACGAAGTGGATGATCCCGTCGATCACCGTCAGGTCGAACCACCGGAACGCGTAGGCGATCACCAGCCCCGGCCGCACGATCAGCGCGCTATACAGCTCGTCAAAGTACCACTTGTGCATCAGGAAGCCGTGGACGCCGGCAAACTGGTCCTTCGACTCGGCCGGGTCGAACACGCGGTAGTAGTAGAGCAAGGCGGCGAAGATCAGGCCCAGCGCCACGACGGCCAGCGCCAGGTTGCCGGCCAGCTCGTGGTTGTCGCGGGCCAGCCAGCGGGCGCTGTGCGTCTCGTCGGCCAGCCGGCCGCCCTTCCAGAGCGGGTCGCCCGGCACGCGGCCGAAGTCGGCGTAGACCGAGTTGGGCTGCGACTCGTTGATCTGCTCCGCCAGAAAACTCTCCTCCGGGTTCCACGGCTGCCGGCCATAGGCCACGCACACGCTGAAAAACGCCAGGACGATCAGCGGCACGGTCATCACCCACGGCGCTTCCTTGGCGTGGTCGTAGACGTGGTGGTCGCGCGGCCGGCCGGCGAACGTCAAAAACCACATGCGGAACATGTAGAACGTCGTCAGCCCGGCCGTCACCAGCGGCAGAATGAACAGCAGCATGTGTTCGGGGTGGACGTACATGAAGCCGAAGGCCTGGGCGAGGATGGCGTCCTTGCTGTACCAGCCGCTGAAGCCAGGCACGCCGGAGATGGCCAGCGTGCCGACCAGCATGGTCAGGGCGGTGATCTTCATCTTGGGGAAGAGACCGCCCATCTTCAGCATGTCCTGCTCGTGGTGGCAGTTATAGATGACGGCGCCGGAGCAGAGGAAGAGCAGGGACTTGAAGAAGGCGTGGGTCATCAGGTGGAACAGGCCGGCCGTCCAGCCGCCGACGCCCAGGGCCAGCATCAAATAGCCGAGCTGGCTGACCGTCGAGTAGGCCAGGACCTTTTTGATGTCCGTCATGACGACGGCGATGGTGGCCGCCAGGAACAGCGTGATGCCGCCGGTGTAGGCGATGACCAGCAGCGCCTCCGGCGTGAACAGCGGGAAGACGCGGGCCACGAGGTAGACGCCGGCCGCCACCATCGTGGCGGCGTGGATGAGGGCGCTGACCGGCGTCGGGCCTTCCATCGCGTCGGGCAGCCAAACTTGCAGCGGGAATTGGGCCGACTTGCCGACGCAGCCGAGGAAAATTCCCAGGCCGGCCAGCACCAGCATCCAGTACGGCATCGAGCCGAACTGGCGCGGGGCGGGGTCGGCCTGGACCGGCACGTCGGGGACTTTTTTCCAGTCGAGCGGTTCCAGGCCGTGCGGCCCGACGCCCTCGAACTCCGGTGCGGCTGACGGCCCGTGTGGGAAAAGCTCCGACTGGTCGCGCGGGAACAGCACGGCCGTCGTTCCGGGGCCGACCGGCTGGCCCGGCGCTTCCAGGTGGACGATCTTGCCGCCGCCCTCGGCCGCCGTCGCCTCGCCGCGCAGGAACTCGCCGCCCAGCACCAGGCCGCCGCGACTGTCGCGCGTCGGCGAGCGGACCTGATGGAAGATGTCCTGGAAATTGAAGCTGCCGACGTAGGTCCAGAGGACGAGCAGGCCGATGATGAAGCCGGCGTCGCCGACGCGGTTGACGATGAACGCCTTGTTGGCCGCGTTAGAGGCGCTCTTCCGCTCGAAATAGAAGCCGACCAGCAAATAGGAGCAGACGCCGACCAGCTCCCAGCTGACGAACACCTGGAAGAGGTTGTCGGCCAGCACCAGATTGAGCATCGAGAAGCAGAACAGCGATAGATACATGAAGAAGCGGCCGAAGCGACCGCGGCGGTGCAGATGACCGTGCGGCCCGTGGACCTGATGGTCCTCGACCGTCTCCTGTAATTCATCTCCCATGTAGCCGATCGAGAATACATGAATGAACGCAGCGATGAACGTCACCATGAGGAACATGAGAGCGGTGAGGCTGTCGATGTGGAAGCCGAGTTGCAGGACCGTGCCGCGCTCGGAGTCCGTGGCCACGGGGCTGATGCGCAGCCAGTCGAGGCGGCCGTCCCAGCGGGCGTCAAGCGTCGCCAACTCCGCCTTCTCGCGCTGGAAGTTCTCTTCCAACTCCTTGGGATCGCCGCGCCCCTTGACGGCGTCCTCGCGGATCTGCCGGATCCGCGTTTCGTGCTGGTCGCGCTGCGCTTCCTTGTCGCCGTCCACGAAGGCGAACAGGATGAAGCCGACGAGGCTGAAGACGAAGGCGAGGCCGATGGCGGCCGTGGCGACGTAGGCGGCGGTGCGTCCGCCCTTGTCGCCGCCGAAGAGGCGGTAGGCCTGTTCCGCCCAGGGCTGGTCGTCGCGGTAGCGGCGGAGCAGCGCCCACGCCCCCGACGCCAGCAGGATCAGGACGAACGACACGAGCGGCAGCAGCGTCGCCGTCACGAACAGCCAGCCGGGGTGCGCCCCGTAGAACTTCAGCGGGTCGGCGAAGAATTCGCTCATGATTACCCTTTGAGTTCCTCCGCCGTATCCACGTCCACGGTCGTGTGATTGTTGTAGAAGTTGAGGACGATGGCCAGGGCCACCGCCGCCTCGGCCGCGGCCAGCACGATCACGAACAGGGCGAAGACCTGGCCCTCGACCTGGAACGTCTCGCTGAAGTGGGCGAAGGCGACCAGGTTGATCGTGGCCGCGTTGAGGACCAGCTCGACGCCCATGAGGATGCCGATGGCGTTGCGCTTGACGGCCATGCACACGACGCCGCACGTGAACAGCACGGCCCCGAGCAGCAGGTAATGGGTCAGGCCGATGTCGCTCATGACGATCCCCGAGCCAAACGATGAATGAGGAACGATGAATGATGAATCAAGAAGTTGCTCGATTCATCATTCCGCCTTCCTTCTCTTCGCACGGGCCAAATAAGCCGCCGCGATCAGCACCACCAGCAGATGGACGGAAACGATCTCAAATGGGAGTAGATACGAGACGCGCGTCCGCTCGAATCGATTCCCCTCCACGTCGCCGTTGCGCGGCGGTACGCCGGTGATATCCGTGCGGGGCGCCGACTCCCTGACGCCGAGGAACGTCAGGCCGAGGTTCTCGCTGCTGGCCATCGGGCCGGGCGTCGCCCCGCGCACGTCCACGCGCAGCAGACTGACGGCCAGGACGGCGTAGAGCAAGAGGCCGACCGAGCCGGCGATGGCCCATTCGGCGGCGCCGATGCGCATGCGGATGAACGGCCCCTGGGCGGTGAGCATGACGCCGAAGACGACGAGGACGAGGGTGCCGCCGACGTAGACGAGCAGCTGCGTCGCCCCGACGAACTGGGCGTCGAGCAGGAAGAAGACGCCCGCGACGCCGGCCAGCGCGAACAGCAGCCACGCCGCCGAGCGCACGATGTTCTGCGACACCACCACGCCGACGGAGCAGACGCCGCTCAGGGCCGCGAGTGTGTAGAACAGGATGGCGTCGAGAGTCATCGGTGCATTCCCATTTCGTGGCGCCGGCGGCTCACCTGCTCTCGTGGCAGGCGAGCCGCCGGCGCCACGACGTCAGCGGCCGTTGGTCCGGCCCAGCATGTTGGGCACGCCGCCTCCCGGCAGCTTGGTGTTCGTCGTCACCAGCTTGACGACGAGCCAGACGAAGACCAAAGCGCACAGCCCGCCCAACCCGTATTTGAGGTATTGCAACACGACATTCGGCATGGCCACCTGCCACAGGGCGACGCCTAGCAGCAAGAAGCAGCTGATCGGCACCAGGTATTTCATGCAGGTCATCATCACCTGGTCGATGCGCAGCCGCGGCAGCGTCCAGCGCACCCACATCATCACGAAGACCAGGAGCCAGCCCTTGAGGATGAAGACGACCACGTTAATCACGTTGCCGAGGACGGCGGCCCAGTTGCCGAAGCGGCCGAGCAGGACGCTCAGGTCGGCCGGGGCCAGTCCGGTGTTCCAGCCGCCCAGGAAAAGCAGGATGGCAATGCCGCTGACGGCGAACATCGCGCCGTACTCGGCCATGAAGAAGAACGACCAGCGCAATCCGCTGTATTCGGTGTGGAAGCCGGCGACCAGCTCGCTCTCGGCCTCGGCCAGGTCGAACGGCGCCCGCTTGCACTGGGCGGTGGCGCAGCAGAAGTAGGTCCAGAAGGCGGCGAAGGTGAACGGGTTGCGGAAGACGTACCACTCCCAGAAAAAGCCCGTTTGCCGATTCGTGATCTCCACGAGATTCATGGAGCCGGCCACGATGACGGGGATGAGGACGCAGAGGGCCATCGGCACTTCGTAGCTGACCATTTGGGCGGCCTCGCGCATGCCGCCGAACAAGGCCCACTTGGAGCCGGAGCCGTAGCCGGCGAGGATGATGCCGAAGACCTCGGTGGACATGACGGCCAGCATGAAGAAGACGCCGATGGACAGCGGCACGGCGACCCAGCCGTCGGCGAACGGCAGGGCGAGGAAGGCGACGAAGGAGCCGCAGAAGGCGATGTAGGGGCCGAGGCGGAAGAGCATCTGATCGGCGTCGCCGGGAATGAGGTCTTCTTTCACGAGGAGCTTGACGCCGTCGGCGATGGTCTGGAGCCAGCCGAACTTGCCGCCGACGCGGGTAGGCCCCAGTCGGTCCTGGATGCGCCCAGCGACTTTGCGTTCGAGCCAGATGAAGAAGATGGCGGAGACGGCGACGAAGACGAGCAGGAGGAGGACGGAGATAAGGGCGGCGATCCAGTTGCCGACGGTGGGGGAGACGCCGAGTAGTTTGGAGAAATCGATCACGATCCGTCGCCTCCGCCCGGGGAGAGAGTCGCGGCGTCGCAGTGGCAGCGGGCGGTAGTGTATGGGGGCGTGGAAGGCGCGGCAAGCGGGAAGGGAGGCGGCGTTGAAAGGGAAAGCCGTGGGCGGCCCCGCTCACGCCGCCCGCCGCCTCGCCTGGGCCTCTTGCCACGCCGCCTGGCGGGCGAGGCCTTCGTCGAGGCCGACCGCCGGCGCCCAGCCGACGTGGCGCGTCAGCTTGCCGGCGTCCGCCGCGGTGAAGCGCTGGTCGCCGGGCCGCGCCGGCTCGCGCCGCACCTGCGCCCGCCGGCCCAAGAGGCGCTCCAGTTTGCCGATAATGTCCCAGACCGACGCCGTCTCGCCGCCGCCGACGTTGTACACCTCGCCGACCGGCGCCTCCAGCGCGGCCGTCGTGGCGGCGACGCAATCCTCGACGTAGGTGTTGCCGCGCGTCTGGAGTCCGTCGCCGAAGACGGCGATCTCGTCGTCGTGCAGGAGCGCGTGGATGAAACGGTGGTAGCCCATGTCGGGCCGCTGCCGCGGGCCGTAGACCGAGAAGTAGCGCAGCACCACCAGCGGCAGGCCCATCTCCTCGGCGTAGGCGCGGCAGAGGTGCTCGGCGGCCAGCTTGGTCACGCCGTAGGGCGACGACGGCCGCGTCGGCAGCGTCTCGTCGCCGGAGCCGAAGCGGCCGTAGACCGACGACGTGGAGGCGTAGACGAACCGGCGCAATCCGGGCGCCCGATGCACGGCTTCCAGCAGCCGCTGCGTGCCGGCGACATTGCACCCCTCATAAAGCGTAAAATCGGTCCAGCTGCGCGGCAGGCCGGGCATGGCGGCGAGGTGGAAGACGGCCTCGACGCCGTCGAGCATCGGCCCCAGCTCGGCGTCGCGGAGGTCGGCGGCGTGGAGGGTGAAGTCGGGATGTTGGCGCAGCCCGGCGAGGTTGGCTTCCTTGACGGCGCGGGGGTAATACGGGATGAAGGCGTCGATTCCGGCGACGGCATGGCCGAGCTGGAGGAGGCGTTCGCAGAGGTGGGAGCCGATGAAGCCGGCGGCGCCGGTGACCAGGCATTTCATGGACGGGCTTCCGTTGGATCGGGAAAGCGAACGGCGTCGGTGCATGCGGGTGCGACCGGCTATGTAGCAGGACGCGGCGGCGGACGCAACGCCGGAACGCTTGCGGAGAGGGGCCGGGCGTGGTCCAATGAGTGCAGAAAGGAGAGCGCCATGGCAATCGACATGAAGGTGTTCATCAAAAACCGCAGCGAGATCCCGCCGGAGTCGCTGGTGCAGTACGGCGGGCAGTGGGTGGCGTGGAGCCAGGACGGGACGCACGTCATGGCCGCCTCGGCCGAATCGGATGAAGCGGTCTATCGCCTGCTGGAGCAGGCCGGCCTTGACGGCTCTGAACATGTGGTGGGCTATGTGCCCGGCCCGACTGATGACCCGCGCTTCGGCTTGCCGCCCGAGGCGGCCTGCTTTGCGGAAGACGACGCTCCCAGGAAGGAGTGAACCCGGAAATCGGGGACGGCGCCATGCGGTTTCCCTATCTGCCCTGGGTTGTCTCACAGCCGATATACTCCCTGGGCGGGTCGCTCGTTCGCCACTACCCGGTCTTCAACATTCGCATCAGCACGCCCGCCGGGGTGGTTTTGCGGGACGGTTTGCTGGATTCCGCTGCGGATGACACCGTCTTCCCGGTAACGGTCGCGCGGCGGCTCGGGATCGACCTCAGCCGCGCGCCTGTCGGCCACGGGCGACAGGCTGGCGGTGTGATCATCCCCTACCGCTTTGCGACCGTGAAGTTGCGCCTGTCCGACGGAACCGAAGCATACGAGTGGGAAGCGATCGTGGGGTTTCTCAGCGCCTCGATGCGCTGGCCGCTCCTCGGCCATGCAGGCGTTCTCCAGTTCTTCGACGCCATACTCCGCGGCGCCCGGCGGGAAGTCGAGATCCTCCCCAACGCCAACTTCGCCGGCTCGCACACCGTCCACTGACCCCGCATCACGCCATCGCCTGCCGCAAATCCTCTTGCAGATCGTCCGCGTCCTCGATGCCGACGCTCAGCCGGATCAGCCCGTCGTCCACGCCGCGCGCCGTCCGCACCTCGACCGGGATGCTGGCGTGCGTCATCGTGGCCGGGTGGCACGCCAGCGACTCCACGCCGCCCAAACTCTCCGCCAGGCTGAACAGCTTCGTCCGCGGCAGGAACCGCCGCGCCGCCTCCGCCCCGCCCTTCAATCGGATACTTATCATGCCGCCGAAGTCGCGCATCTGCCGCTTCGCCAGCTCGTGCCCCGGATGGCTCGGCAGCCCCGGATAATAGACGCGCTCCACCGGCGGCTGTTCGGCCAGCCACGCGGCCAGTCGGCGCGCGTTGCGCAGTGGCGCTCCATGCGGATCGCCAACGTCTTCATGCCGCGCAGCGTCAGGTAGGAATCGAACGGCCCCGGCGTACCGCCGGCCGCGTTCTGGTAGAAACGGATCGGCTTGAGCAGCTCCGCCCGGCCGACCACCGCGCCGCCGACCACGTCGGAATGGCCGCCGAGGTACTTGGTCGTGCTGTGGACGACGAGATCGGCGCCCAGTTTCAGCGGCTGTTGCAGATACGGCGACGCGAAGGTGTTGTCCACGGCCAGCACGGCGCCGGCCCGGTGGGCGACGTCGGCGATCGCCGCGATGTCGAGGATTTGCAGGAGCGGGTTGGTCGGCGATTCGATCCAGACGAGCTTCGTCTTGGGCGTGACGATTCCCGCGAAGCCGGCGGGGGAGGGGTCGTCGGTATAGCGCATGACGAGGCCCCACGGCTTGAAGACGCGCTCCAGGAGGCGGTACGTCCCGCCGTAGAGGTCGGCGGCGGCGGCGACCTCATCGCCTGGCTTGAGCTGCGCCAGCACGGCCGCCGTCGCCGCGGAGCCGGAGGCGAAAGCCAGGCCGCGTTCGCCTTCTTCGAGGGCGGCGAGACAGGTTTCGAGGGCCTTACGCGTGGGATTGCCGCTGCGCGAGTATTCGTAGCCCTTGTGCTTGCCGGGCGCCTCCTGGGCGTAGGTGGAGGTGGCGTAGATGGGCGTGATGACGGCGCCGGTCGTGGGGTCGGCCTCCTGGCCGGCGTGGATGGCGCGGGTGGAAAAGCCGGGGCGGGGGGTGGATGGCGTCATGCGCTGGAAACTCCTCAGAATAGCAGACGAAACCGAAAGCCGCCGAAACGACCAGTGAATCACTCCGGGCGCCTGACGACGCGGAAGCCGACCTGATCGAGCCGGACGACCGGGTTATAAAAGCGCCGGTTGGCGCTGCGGCCGTCCCACGCGCCGTGGAACCAGTACCCGCCGCGGAGCACGCGGCAGAAGAACGGGCTGGGATTTTTGGGCTTGAGATCGGGGCCTTGAGGGTCTTTTACTTCCTTTTCGGGGTAGCGCCGAACCAGTCGGAGCACCACTGCTCGACGTTGCCGTGCATGTCATAAGGGCCCCACGGGTTCGGTTTCTTGCCGCCCACGGGGTGGGTATGGCCCTCGGAATTGTCGTCGTCCCAGGCGTAGTCGCCGAAGTCCTTGCGCTCGTCGCCGAAGGAGTAGGCCGTCGTCGTCCCGGCCCGGCAGGCGTACTCCCACTCCGCCTCCGTCGGCAGTGTATAGGTTTTCTTTTCCTTCTTGCTCAGCCACTCGCAAAACTTCACCGCATCATTCCACGACACCATCACCACCGGGTCGTCGTCCGTTGGCTCGTATTGTTGGGCGAGGAGGAAAACGGGGTTGCGCCACGTCTCCCCGCCGTCCCCCTGCTCCGCTTCGGTCTGGTAGCCGGCGTCCTTAACAAAGGCGGCGAACTGGCCTTTCGTCACCGGGTAGACGCCCATGTAGAACGGCCGCGTGATCTCGACCGGATGCTGAGGTCCGTCGGCCGCGCCGTACTTCTCCTCCTTGGGCGAGCCCATCAGGAACTTGCCCGCCGGGATAAGCTTCAGCTTCATGCCAATACTGTTGGTGATCTCGTCCTTATCCGGCGGGACGGGAGCGCCGGCCAGCGGCAAGTCGGCGCCGCACAGAAGCAGGTAGAACGCGACGGCGATCGGCCATCGGCGTAGAAGAAACTGCGTCATGGGATGCTTCTCTGAAAGGGGTCGCATTCGTACGCGGACGGACATGCCGCCGTCATTGTACCTTTCTCGGGACGCGGGGTGGGCGTTCCCGGCACAGAGGCGTCTCCAATCAGGTGGACGACAAGTTAACCTCCAGCTTCCGCCCCAGCGCTTCCGCCCATTTGTACAGCGTCGCGAGGGTGGGATTCAGCATTTTCCCCGTCTCCAATCGGGAAAGGGCCGGCGAGTCGATTCCCATCCGTCCGGCCACCTCGGCCAGCGTCAATCCCTGACTTTCCCGCACGGCCTTGAACCGTGCCATCAATTCCAAAATCGACGCGAAGCTCTGCCGATTGATGGAGTTGACCGGTCGTTGCCGAACCGGGTTCGCCGCGTGTTGCCGGCGGACGGCTTCCTCCTCGGCCCGCTGCTCGGCGGTGCGCTGAGGCTTCATCGCTGGTTTCAAGGCTCTACTCCTTCGGTTCGGGAACGTCGTAAGCGGTGATCGGGCGAATGATCAGCGGATCGGCCGGGTTCAGCACGTCGAACACGACGGCGATGAACCGGCCCGTACCGGTGTTGCCAAAGGCAATGGGACGGCCGGAAGAATCGCTCACGTCGAACATCGTGTTCTCGTCGAAGAGCGTGGACTCGACCTCTTCCTGTGTCAGGCCATGCTCCGCGATGTGGGCGGTATTGCTGCCCTCGTCATCCGGTTCGTCCCAATCGATCAAGGCGTCGCGCAAGTCCATGTCTTGTTCCCGCTCGCCGCCGTATTGTATCCTAACACAATTACGTTGCCACGCAAGTGCAGTCCGGCTCGCCCGCTCACCGCTTCCGCGTCTCGTCCCAGTAGCGCACCAAATCGATGCGCGTCACGATGTCCACCACCTGGCCGTCCGCGACCGCCAGCACGCCGGTGTTGCCGGCCAGCAGCAGGCGGTACGCCTCGTCCAGATGCACCGCCGCCTCCAGCTGCGGCAGCGGCCGGGCCATGACGTCGCCGACCTTGACCTGCGCCGGGTCGCTGTCGTCGTGCAGGACCCGGGCCAGCGTCACTTCCTGGACGCTGCCGACCGATTTGCCGTCCTGCAGCACCGGCAGCTGCGAGATGCCGGTCGCCTGCAACAGCTCGATCGCCTCCGCCGCCGTCGCCTCCGGGCGTGATCGTCACCAGCGGCCGCGGGCCGCGCGTCTGCAGCAGGTCGCCGATCGAGTGGGCCGGCTGCTCGCGTCAGCAGCAGGTTGTTGGCCGTCAGCCAGTCGTCGTCGAAGAACTTGCTCAGGTAGTTGCGGCCGGTGTCGCAGATCACGCCGACCACCACGTCGTCCTTCGTCAGCCGGCGGGCGTAGCGCAGGGCGGCGGCCACGCTGGTGCCGCTGGAGCCGCCCGCCAGGATGCCCTCGCGCCGCGCCAGTTCGCGGGCCATGTGGAACGACTCGGCGTCGCCGACGCGGACCCATTCGTCGACCAGCTGGCTGTTGAACGTCTTGGGCACGAAGTCCTCGCCGATGCCCTCGACCTTCCACGGCTTCGGCGAGCCGCCCGACAGCACGCAGCCCTCCGGGTCGGCGCCGATGATCTTGACGTTCGGGTTGCGCTCCTTGAGATAGCGGGCCGACGCCGGAGATCGTGCCGCCGGTGCCGACGCCGGCGACGAAGGCGGTGATCTGGCCCTCGGTCTGCTCCCAGATTTCCGGGCCGGTGGTGCGATAATGGATCTCGGGATTGGCGAGATTGGCGAACTGGTTGGGCCGCCAGGCGCCGGGGATCTCGCGGGCCAGGCGGTCGGCGACGCCGTTGTAGCTGTCCGGCGAATCGGGCGGCACGTTGGTCGGCGTGATGACGACCTCGGCGCCGTAGGCCTTGAGCAGCAGGATCTTCTCGCTGGACATCTTGTCGGGCAGGACGAAGATGCAGCGGTAGCCCTTGACGGCGGCGACCATGGCCAGGCCGACGCCGGTGTTGCCGGCCGTGGCCTCGATGATGGTGCCGCCCGGCCGCAGCCAGCCGCGCTGCTCGGCCTCGGCGACCATGGCCATGCCGACGCGGTCCTTGACGCTGCCGCCGGGGTTCAGCGACTCGACCTTGACGCACACCGTCGCCGGCACGTCCGCCGCCAGACGCCGCAGTCGAACCAGCGGCGTCCAGCCGACCGACTGAAGGATGCTGTCGTGCATCGTTGCTTCCTTTCGTCTTGCGGGCGCGCTCAGGATAGCAGATGCGACGCGGCGCGTCAGCACGGGGCGGGCGGAGCAAGGCCGTAAGACCGACACGGTGCGCGACGGGGGTCTGTCGGCCTTACGCCGCCGGGCGCCGTCCGGCGCCGTCTGGCACAAGGGGCGGAACGTGCGCCGAGTCCGGGTGGAACCCTTCAGGGGCCGAGAGGCGCCGCCGCATCGGCGACTCGATACAGGACGCATTGGCGAAGAACGGCGCGGCGGCGCAGGAGGTAAGCCGATCGGCCGGGGGTGGGCGGCAGCGGAGGGACGGATCGACATGGGGCGCCTCGTGGTTGCGGGGCCGTCGGGCAAAGCCGAGTGTACCATAGAGAGGGGGTGTCCGGGCATCCCAATTTAGAGAGCAAATATCCGTCTATGAGCGCTGATGGGCGCCGCGGACGGGGGACGCCTTTTTGCCCTTTTGCGCGTTCGCGTTTGCGTTAGCCTACACTCATTCCGGGCCGTAATCCGCACTCGCACGACGGCAGGCGCCGCGGCCGAGGGCCGGGGGTTCGTACCATGACTCAGTCCCTTTCCGCCCATTTCGACGGCCGGTTCATCGTCCCCGACGAGCCGGTCCAATTGCCCGTCGGGCGGGCGCTCCGCGTCCAAGTCGAACTGGTGGAGGACGCGCCGCGTTTCGCCGAGCTTCTCCGCTTCGCCGGCGACCTTCCGGACGCGCCCGCGGACCTGTCGGCCCAACACGACCACTACCTCTACGGGGCGCCCAAAGAATGAGCGCCGCGCTCGG
Organism: uncultured Planctomycetaceae bacterium; assembly: GCA_963771935.1. Taxonomy (GTDB): domain Bacteria; phylum Planctomycetota; class Planctomycetia; order Gemmatales; family Gemmataceae; genus UBA4732. Next base: position 1,240,003 of record CAVYVK010000005.1, read on the forward strand.
GGACGTTTTCGCCGACACGTCTACTGGATTGCGCTGCTCGTCAAGCAGGACCAGAACCACGAGCTGCCCGGGCCTGGACACCGCTCATCGGCGGCCGGATCACGACGACGGCCCTGGTGCTGGTGGAAACGGCCAACGCCCTGGCGCGGCCGGCCTGGCGGGCGGCGGCCGTGGCCCTGATCGAGCATTTGCGGCAGCGCCCCGACGTTCACATCGTCCCGGCGGAGGCGGCGCTGTGGGAGCGCGGCTGGGATTCTGTATCGGAGCCGGCCCGACAAGGGCTGGAGCCTTACGGACTGCGTCTCTTTTGTGGTGATGCAAGACGCGGGCTTGACCGACGCCCTGACCACCGACGAGCACTTCTGTCAGGCCGGGTTCCGGGCCGTACTGCTGGAGGAACCCGCGTCGGGATGATCGCTGTCCGGCGGAGGGGCAACTCGGCGTTCCGACAACGGCGCAGTGCCGAATGTACCATGCGGAGCGGATGTCTAGTCATTCCAAAGGAGAGGGGAAATATCTGCCGAAGAGGGCTGGTGTATGCCGACGATCCGCTACTCCGAGGGCGCGACAGCCGACGAGTTAGACAGCAGGTGTGACACCAGTTTTTCCCCTGATTCTACACCAACTTGTGGTATTATCACACGCCGGGCGGTAGACTTACCCCGGAGGGACCGCGGCTCCGGCCGGACGCTGGTGAAAACGTACAGGAGGGCGGCAGGCATGAGGGTACTGCGAGAGATCAACCGTGGGGGATTTGGCCGAGTTGAAGCCGTTGAACTCGACGACGGCACAGTCGTAGCCCGAAAGGTCTTTGACCCCGCGCCGGAAGTGGCATTGGCGACGGACCCCGACAAGCTGGTGGATCGCTTCAAGCGTGAAGTCAGGGTCCAGTCTGCCCTACCCGCCCAGTTCTTCATGCCAATTCTTGACTACGACCTCGACGACCCGTCGCCGTGGTACACGATGCCAATGGCGGATCGGAACTACAAAACCCAGATCGAACAGGACAGGGCCGGGGGAACAGTCAACCAAGAGGCGCTGGCACAAATCCTCGAATCCCTCGCCGAGTTGCACTCGCTGGGATTTACCCACCGGGACTTGAAGCCGGAGAACATCCTGCTGCACAATGGTCGTTGGAAACTGTCCGACTTCGGCCTTGTGCTGCCACCCGCCGGTAACACCACGACCCTCACATCCACCGGGTCCACCTGGGGGACGCAGCTGTACTGCGCGCCAGAGCAGGCCCAGGACTTCCGGCACGTCACGGCCCGCGCGGACATCTACAGCTTCGGTTGTATCCTGCACGACTTGTTCTGCGGCGAGTCGCGCATCCCGTTCCAGCGTCAGACTTGCTCGCACACCGTCGGTGTCATCGTCGAAAAATGCACCGAGATTAATCCGAATAGGCGGTTCAGGACCGTTGACGCCGTTCGCGGTGCCCTGTTCTCGCTCTTCTCTAAGCCGCCCGGCCTGACGACTAAGTCGTTTCTGACAATCGGACGCCCAGGGCTTCCGGATACTTCCGAAGGAGGAATTGGATATTGGCCACGATCCAGAGTGCGACGTAGTTGACCGCCAGCTTGTCGAAGCGGGTCGCCAACGCCCGACACCACTTGAACCAGCCGATCGCGCGTTCGATGATGTTGCGTCGGCGGTAACTGGCCTTGTCGAAATCCTCCTGGCGCGGCTGATTGCTCCGCGTCGGGATCACCGGCTCGATGTGCCGCCGCCGCAGCCAGCCGCGGACGCGGTCGAAGCTGTAGGCCTTATCGCCCGCCTCCCGCTCCGGCCAGGTCGGCCGGCCGGCCCGGCGCGGCCGCCGCGCCCGACGGTTGACTTCCTCGAAGCCCTGGGTCTCGTGACGCTGGCCTTCGGTCACCCACACGGCCAGGATGACGCCGTTGCTGTCGCAGATTAGGTGGGTCTTCGTGCCGAAGCCGCCCTGCGAACGCCCCAGCGCATGGCCCTCGGGTTCCGTGCATTGCGTCGTCGCGGGGCCGCCCAGCTCCGGCCGCGGGTCGGGATTTTTTTTCCGCCCCGGCGGCGGCCTGGTGGGCGCGGATGACGGTGGCATCGACGCACCACAGGTCGCGCGCGATGAGGCCGTTGTCGTCCAGCCGGAGCAGCAGGGCGTCAAGGATTTTGGCCCAGGTGCCGTCGGCGCGCCAGCGGTTGAAGCGGTCGTAGACCGTCTGCCAGGGGCCGTAGCGCTCGGGGGTGTCGGGCCAGGGGCGCCGGTGTGCAGGTGCCAGAGGATGCCGTTGACCAGCGGCCGGTGATCGCCCCAGGGATGTCCGGCCCGGCCGTGGTGGAAGCGGTCGGGGAAGAAGGGCGCGATCCGCTCCCACTGGGCGTCAATGAGGTCGTAGCGGTACATGGGTAGCCTCCTTCGGGAAACCGCCCCACTCGCGAGATGGGACCAACAACAGGAAGAAAAGCAACCGGCATACCGGATTGTCAGAAACGACCTAGCCCCAGCGCGGAGGAGTGGCTGGCGAAGCTGGACGATCTGGCCCCTTGGGATGCCGGGTTGATGACCGAGTTCGTCCGATTCGTGCAAAGGCACCCGGACGCCTCGGACACATGGGCCGTGTTCGGCGCGCTCGACGAGGAGAAGCTCCAGCGTCTCCACGCCATTGACACCGATCTCTGGGAGTCGCTCATCCCCCCGTACTGTGCCTGGGCGATGGGATCCTTCGATTTCAACTTCTGCGACGTGTTGGTCCGCCGGCTCGAAGAGGTATTCAACCTCGGCTCGCTGGACGCGAAGGCGGCCTCAGCGCTGGCGATCGCCGAACTTGGGGCAAGCCACAACCGCTGGCACGTGATGGGACGCCTGTTCCTGCTATGCGGGCCCGCGCTGGACGAACGGGTCGCTCGTCGGATCGCAATCGAGATCGGCGTGGAAGGAAAAGAGGACCAGTTTCGCAGTTGCGCGGCACGAATCACCAAGACCATCGAGGAATATCATCCATTGATAGCCCAGGCCCTGAGAGAGTCGGCAGATCGAGGCCGTTAGCGGCTTTGGCGAGCGTCCAGTGCGGGAGAAGAAAAGAATTATCAGAATAATCTGTGTCAGATCTTTTTTGTATCCTTAGCCCGCCTTCGCTTGCGTCGCCGCCGGCCGCGTCAGGTAATCCAGGATCTCGCTCCGCATGCGTTCGACCTCCGCCCGGTAGCCGCCAGACGCGAGGGATAGCTCCTCCGGACGGCTGCTCACCCGCAAGCGGACCAGCAGGTCCAGGAAGTACGAGATCCGCTCCCGCGTGACGGCTAGCTCCTCGTCGTTCTGGATCATGGCCGTATCTCCACAACGCTCGCCGGCGTCCTCCCGCCGAACCGTCGGCCTAAAACAGCGGCGTGAATCCGGCGGCGGCGAAATGACGATCGTTGGTAAAGACTTCGGTCAGCCCCAGGCGGCGCATGACGGCGAAAGAAACGCGATCGACGATGCCGGCGCCGCCGGCCAGCCCGCGGGCGTAATCGGCCCATGCCGGATCGACCTCGGGCGGCGTCGGTTCGTAAAGGTCGCCGGCCAGACGGAGCGCGTCCCGAAGGGCGATGACCTTGTCCCGATAGGGTCGTCGGGCGGCCTCATTGCCGCACTCAAGCAAGATGGAAGTCGTCGCAACCATGCGCGTGGCATTCGGGTCGAGACGCTGGTACGCCCCGGCCGCGGCGGCGTGCCATTGGTCGGAGAGGTTCCAAAGAGCGATCAGGCCGACCGTGTCGAGAAAAACCGTCCTCATGGTTGATGTTCGTCGTGGCGGGCGGCGGCCTCTGGATCGCCTGTGTCATAGGAGTGAGACAGAATCTCGAATACTCGCCGCCGTGCTTCCTCTTGTTCCGGGCGAGTGGGCGTCGGCACGACATGCACGGTCGTTCCTTCGGGCAGATCGACCGGCCCGGTCGGCCGAAACATTCCGTTCTCATAGACGGCCGTGATGGTCGCCATCGTCTTGCCCCTCCCGCGGCCAGAGTCTCATTGAACGTCGCCCCCATTGTATCAAGCCGCTCGCCCAACCGTCTGCTCGCCAACCGTTCCGGGGGCCGTCCGCCCGGCCGTTCCGGCGGCCGCTACGATTCCGCCGCCCCCTTTTCGCGCCGTTGCCGCCGCCCCCCCTGACCCCTACGATGGCAACACGTTCGCGGGTCCACGAGGTTCGACGCGGAAAATCCAGGCATCATGGCGCTTCCCCCGCAAACCGTCGCACTGCTCGACGCGGCCCGGCAGCTCGTGCAGAGCCTGCCGGCCGATGCGGTGCTGTTGCTCACGGAAACCGATCTCGACTGGGACGTCGTGCGCACCCACCTCGGCGACTGCCGTCTCCTCGTCGCGGCCGAGGACGCCGGCCTGACCAGCCGCCTCCGCGCCCATCCCGATCTCACCGTGCTCGACATCGACCCCGGCCCGACGCCGACCCAGGAACGCATGAGCCTCGCCCTGCTCGAAGCCGTTCGCAGCGACAAGCTTCATCAGGGGTCCGACGTCGTCGTGGTCTACAATGGCATCGAGGTCGGCCAGGGGCCGCACGAGGCCGTGGACAGTATCAGCCTCATCCATCTCGGCGAGCACCTCGAACGGCTGACCAGCCAGGACCTCCGCCGCCTCGACACGCAGGTGCCGCTGGAGACGCTGCGGGCCGTCGTCGATCTGGCGCTGGAGATCGGCCGCGAGGGCCGTGAAGGACACCCGGTCGGCACCATGTTCGTCGTCGGCGACACCCGCAAGGTGCTGACGATGTCGCGGCCGATGAACTTCAACCCGTTTCGCGGCTACAGCCACGCCGAGCGCGACGTGCGCACCATGGCGGTGCGCGAACAGATCAAGGATATCGCCCAGCTGGAGGGGGCCATCGTCATCCGCCGCGACGGCGTGGCCGTGGCCGCCTGCATGCGCATCGAGGCGCCCGACAAGGACATCACGCTGAGCATGGGCCTCGGCACGCGCCACGCGGCCGCGGCCTCCATCAGTAAATGTACCAAGGCCGTCGCCGTCGTCGTCAGCCAATCTTCCGGCTCGGTGCGAATCTTTCAGAACGGTATGGTGGTACTACATATCGAGCCGCTGGCCCGGGCGATGACCTGGGGCCAGCCGCGCCTCGACGCGCAGGACGGCCACAACGTCGTCCGCGTCGCCCCGGCGCGTGGCGGCCCGATCGGGGAACACAGTTCTTCCTGAAAGGGGGCGGGTCATGCGGCGCTCATCGCGATGGGCATGGGGATTGCTGGCACTGACAGTGCTGCTGGCGGGCTGCAAGCTCAAACGGGTCGAGGACGAGAAAAGCGTCACGGTGAACGGCAAGAGCGCGAAGGCGGTTCTGACGGCCGACCCGCCGCCCAAGGACATGGAGGTCACGGTGACGGCGACGACCTCGCCGAGCACGCCGGTGACGCTCTACCTCGTCCTCGAATCCGACGCCCTCGACGTGGAGGCCGATTTACAGCTCGGCCGCGAGCCGGCTTCCTCCAAGATCCTCGCCAAATCGACGGCGAGCGAGTCTCCCACGTTGCAGGGGACGATCCCCGCGGGCAAGGAATGCACGGTGGACGCCGCCAACACCAGCGGCACGCCGACCGAGGTCAAGGCCAAGATCGTCGGCAAGTATTAGTTCATCGGAGCCGCGACCGTGAGGGAGCGGTGGACGGTGCAACGACCGCGCCCCGCTCCCTCACGGTCGCGGCTCCGACAGGCGTCGGCTCTGGTCCTCGCAACAGGAGTGAAATCCATGAAGCGCTCGCACTGGATGACGACGGCCGCGTTCGCGCTGGCCGTGTTCGCCCCCCCGTCGCAGGCGGCCCCCGCCGACAGCGGCAAGTCGCCCCTCGGCTGGATCCCCGCCGACGCCCCGCTGGTGATCCACCTCAATGGCCTCGAAGAAATGCGCGATCACGTCGTCGCCTTCCTCAAGAACGCCGTGCCCGACCAGGCCGACCGCGTGGAAAAGCACATCGACGGCTTCCTCGAAAACGGCTTCGAGGGCCGCAAGCTGCGCGGCCTGGCCAAGGATGGGCCGGTGTTCCTGGTCTTCCTGGAGTTGCCCAAGGTGGACGCGTTCGGCCCCGACAGCACGACGCTGCAGTTCGCCTTCGTCGTCGCCGTCTCGAACTACGCCGAATTCCGCGACAATATCCTCACCGACCAGGAAAAGAAGAACCTGAAGACGGCCGACGGCTATGAAGCGACCGTTCAGAGCACGGGAAAGGGCGGCATTTACTTCGTGAACCGGAAGGATTACGCCGTCCTCACGCCGACCAAGGAAACGGCCGAGGCCTTCGTCAAGGGCGGGACGGCCGGCCTCGACGGCAAGCTGAGCAAGGCGCAGGCCGCCAAGTTCCTGGCCAGCGACCTCGGCCTCTACGTGGACATGGAGGCCATCAATAAGGAGTACGGCGACCAGATCAAAGCCGCGCACAAAACCATCGACGAGCAGTTGGACAAGCTGGAAGGGTCGCTCGGCGCGGCCCAGAAGACTCAGTTCGAGATGGTCAAGAAGATGATCGGCCCGATCTTCCAGGCCGTCGAGGACATGAAGAGCGGCCTGGCCACGCTGGAAGTCCGCGCGGACGCCGTGAGCTACCACGAGGAGGTCGCCATGCGTTCCGGCACGCCGACGGCCGACCTGCTCAAGACCGCCAAGACGTCGCCCTTCAAGGAGCTGGACAAGCTGCCGGCCGGCCAGGTCTTCTACACCGGCATGGACCTCGACCCGACCCTGCTCCAGTTCGCCGGCAGCCTGCTGACCGGTCTGTCCACCGACCCCAACGCCAAGGGCGCCAAGGAGTTCCAGGAGGCGTTCGACGAGTGGCGCCAGTCCGGCCCCGGCGAAGTCATCAGCTCCGTCGCCTACCCGATCCACGGTCTGGGTGTCATGAAGTGCGCCGACCCCGAGAAGGCCGTCGCCGCCTCGATCAACATGCTCCGGTCGATGGGGTCCGAGGGCGGCTTCATGAACGTCTATTTCAAGGACAAAGCGGAGATCAAACCCAACGCCGAGAAATACGGCGCCGTCAGTTTCACCTCCGTTCACATGGTCTGGGACCTGGACAAGTCGATGGCGGCGTCGGGCGGCCATCTGCCGGACGAAATGAAGAAGAAGCTGGTCGAGGGCCTGAAGAAGCTGATGGGCGAGGACCTCAACGCCTGGATCGGCACGGACGGCAAGTCGGTGATTCAGGTGATGGGCAAGGACTGGGAGTCGGCCCAAAAGACGCTCGATCAATACTACAAAGGGCAGGAGACCGCCGGCGAAGAGAAGGCGTTCACGGCCGCCCGCAAACTGCTGCCCAAGCAGGCCAGCGTCGTGGCGGTGATCGACGCGGTGCAGTACGGCGGCGATCTGCTGGACTTCGCGACGCCGCTCCTTCAGTCGTCGGGCGCTCCGGGACTGCCGGCCAAGTTCCCCAAGGCGGTGAAGGACAAGCCGGGCTTCGTCGGTTTCGCGGTGACGCTGAAGCCGAACCACTGCGCCTGGATTTCGCCGTCCCGGCGGAGACGGTCAAGCTGATCTACCAGAGCTACGTCTCGCCGCTGCTGCCGAAGGATTGAGCGATCGAAGCGGCGAGCGGGGGGCGTCAGCCCCCTGATTCTTCCTGCGGTCGCCGACACGATGCGGAATCAGGGGGCTTACGCCCCCCGCTCGCCTCAGCCGATTTTCCCCTTACCGGAGTCTCACTGTATGAAACATTCGCACTGGATGACCGCCGCCGTCTTCGCCCTGGCCGCGTCCGCCCCGGCCGTGTGGGCGGCCCCGGCCGGCTCCCTGGGCTGGCTCCCCGCCGACGCCCCGATCGTGGCCCACCTCAACGGCCTGGAGACGCTACGCGACCACGCCGCCGCCTTCCTCAAGAACGCCGTGCCCGACCGGGCCGACATGCTGCTCGAACAGTACGACAGCATGCTCAAGAACGGCTTCGAGGGCCGCAAGCTGAGCGGACTGGCCAAGGAAGGGCCGATCTTTTTCGTCGTCACCGACCTGAACGGCGGCAATGAAAACTTCGCCGTCGTCGCCGCCGTCACCGACTACGCCGCCTTCCGCGATAACCTGCTCTCCGATGACGAGAAAAAAGACCTCAAAACCGACGACGGCTACGAATCGACGATGTTCGGCGGCCAGACCGTCTACTTCGTGAACAAGAAAGCGTACGTCGTGATGACGCCGAGCAAGGACCTGGCCGCGTCTTACGCCAAGAAGGCGACCGGCTCGGAGGGGACGGCCGGCCTGGACGGCAAGATGGACCGGAAGACGGCCGCCCACTTCCTGGCCAGCGACTTCAGCCTGTACGTGAACATGGAGGCCGTCAACGAGAAGTTCGGCGACCAGATCAAGACCGCTCACACGCAGTTCAACGAGCAGCTCGACAAGGCGGCCCAGACGGTCGGCAAGGAACAGAAGGGCCAGATCGAGATGGCCCGCAAGATGTCCGAGCCGGTGTTCCAGGCCGTCGAGGACGCCAAGACCGCCCTGATGACGGCGAACTACCGGTCGGACGGCCTGGCCCTGCACATGGCCGTCACGGTGCGCTCCGGGACGCCGACCGCCGACGGCCTCAAGGGCTACACGTCGTCGCCCTTCACGGAGCTGGGCAAGCTGCCGGCCGGCCAGCTCGCTTACGCCGGCATGAAGCTCGACCCCCCCATGGTCAAGGCCATGATCTCGCTGATGAGCGGCCTGGGCGGCGATTCGGACGGCAAGGACTTGGCCGAGGCGTTCGAGGCGTGGGCCAAGGCCGAGCCGAGCAGCAACCTGACCTCCTTCAGCTACCCGGTGTCCGGCCTGAGCGTCACGAAGTTCGCCGACCCGGAGAAGGCCAAGGTCGCCGCCGTCAAGATGCTCCAGACGATGGGGACCGGGGGCGGTTTCGGCCACGTCGCCTTCAAGGAGAAACCGGAGGTCAAAGCGGACGCCGAGAAGTACGGCGCCATCAGCTTCACCTCGGTGCATATGGTCTGGGACTTCGACAAGATGCTGTCCGCGCCGGGGGCCGGGCCCGGCCTGCCCCCGACCTTCCAGAAGCCGCTGCTGGAGGGCATGAAGCAGCTGATCGGCGAGGAGGTCAACGCCTGGATCGGCGTGGACGGCAAGTCGCTGATCCAGGTGACGGCCAAGGACTGGGAGACGGCCCAGAAGGCGCTTGACGAGTACACCAAGGGCCAGGGCGTCGGCGCCGACAAGGCGTTCGCTTCCGCCCGCAAACAGCTGCCCAAAGAGGCCACCGCCGTCGTGCTGATCGACGCGGTGCAGCTGGCCGGCGACATCATGGAAGTCGTCAAGCCGTTCCTCAAGACGACGGGCGTCAACCTGCCGCCGAACTTCCCCACGACGGTGAAGGGCAAGACGGGCTTCCTCGGCTTCGCCCTGACGCTGGATTCCGACGGCGGCGCGGTCGATTTCGTCGTCACCGCGGAGGCCGTCAAGCAGATCTACGAGGGCTATGTCTCGCCGTTGCTGCCGAAGCAATAACGCGGCCCGTTTAGCCGCGACTCGGAGGGGAGCGCGTCCCCGACGCGCTCCCCTTCGGGTCGCGGCTATCGGTCTTCAGGAAAGTAATGCACGGGTGGATACGGTGTGCCACGGCTGTGTCAGCCGTGTTGGGCGGCCCAAACACGGCTGACACAGCCGTGGCACACCGCGCATTACTTTCCTGACGAGCTATAAACGGTATTTCCGGAGCAATTTCCATGAAGCATTCGCACCGGATGATCGCGACGGCCGTGTCGCTGCTGGCCGCGATCCCGTCCTTCGCCGCCCCTGTCCCGTCGGAGAAATCGCCGCTCGCCTGGGTCCCGGCCGCGACGCCGGTCGTGATCCACATCAACGGCCTGCACAACCTGCGCGATCACGTCGTCGCCTTCCTCCGCAAGGCCGACCCCGGCGACGCCGACGCCGTGCAGAACGGCACGGAGGAATTCTTCCGCGACGGCATCAACGGCCACAAGATCCGCGGCGTGCCGAAGAACGGTCACATCCTCATCGCCCTGATGGACCTCAACCACATCAACGACAACGACAACGTGCCGGACCTGGCGGTGATCGTCGCCGTCGAGGACTACAAGACGTTCCGCGACAACCTTTTCAACGAGGAGGAGAGGAAAACGCTGAAATCGGAGGACGGCTACGAATCCATCCTCCTCGACGACCTGCCTTTTCCCGGCAAGCGGTGTTTCCTGGTGGACAAGAAGGACCACGCCGTCTTCACCCTGCGCAAGGAGCGGGCGGCGGAGTTCGCCAAGGGCGGCCCCGGCCTGGACGGCCGCATCAGCAAGAGCCAATCCGACCACCTCCTCGCCAGCGACCTCGGCCTCTACGTCAGCATGGACATACTGCACAAGGACTACGCGGAGATGGTCAAGGGCGCCCGTGAGGCGCTGGAGGAGCAGCTGAAGCGCGCCGACGAGGCGGCGGATCGGCCGCTGAAGCCGCTGCTGGGACAGGCGCGGGACGCGATCGGGCCGCTGTTCCAGGCCGTCGAGGACAGCCAGGGCATTCTCGCCACGATCGACCTCCGCGCGGACGGGCTGCTCCTTCACGCCGATTCGGAGTTTCGCGCCAGCGGCAAGACGGCGGAGCTTCTCAAGGACTTCAAGCCGACCGCGTTTTCCGGCCTGGACAAGATGCCGAGAGGCCAGACCTACTATGTCGGCATGGAGACGGTCGCGCCGCTGTTCCGGCTGACCGGGACGATGCTGTTCAGCTCCGTGGCCGACGCCAAGGGCCAGGAGGCGAAGGCGATCGACGAGGCGGTCCAGGAGATGCTCCAGGCCGGCCCGCGCGAACGACTGCTGGCCGTGAGCGCGCCGCCGTCCGGCGTCGAGGCGTGGCGCTTCGACGACCCCGACAAGGCGGTCGCGGCCCAGGCGCGGCTGATCGCGGCGACCGGAGCGGCGCTGGTGAAGGCCGGCGTTCTCAAGGACCAACCGGAGATCCAGCCGCACGCCCACAAGGTCAAGGGCTTCGATTTCACCGCCGTGCGCGTGCGGTGGGACGTGGACAAGATGCTGTCGCCGGCCGCCGGCGCCTCGCAGCAGGAGAAGGACCGGCTGGCCGCGGCGAAGAAGGCTCTGGGCGACGGCATGAACCTGTGGTTCGGCACGGACGGCAAGGCGTTCGTGCAGGTGACGGCGCCGGACTGGGACGCCGCGCAAAAGCAGCTCGACGGCTATCTCCAGGGCGCCGACCGGATCGGCGGCGACAAGGCGTTCACGGCGGCGCGGAAGGCGCTGCCGGCCGAGGCGACCGCGCTGATGGTGATCGACGTGGTGCGCCAAGCGGAGACGCTGGGCGGCGCGGCTCCGAGAGGGCCGATCCCGGCGGACTTGCAGGGCAAGCCCGGCTACGTCGGCGTGGCGGCGACGCTGGAGCCGGGGCGCGCCGGCCTGGACCTGTACGTGCAGGCGGAGGTGGTTCGGATGGTCCGCGGAGGCTGGCCTCTGTTCGGCTGGTGATGCGTTTCGTCGTTGCGGCGATTGGTCTTGACAGGATTTCGCGGCTCGCTATCCTCCGCCCCTTCCGGTCGGACACTCTCATTTCCAAGCCATTTCCCGACAATCGGGAGGAGGGGGCGAGCATGCGCACGTCGGTACGGTTCTTGGCGGTCGCGGCCCTGTGCCTCGGCGCCGCGTCGAGCGTCCACGCCCAGGGGACTCAATTCACCCCGTTCACGTCGAACAACACCCCGATCCAGTTCAGTCCGTTCTCGGCGGGAGGCTCCCAGATCCAGCAGCCGTTCGGCGTCGGCACGACCTCGGCCTCGTCGAGCACCTCGCAGGCGACGTTCCCGCCGCCGGGCGCTTCGTTCGCCGGCCCGACCCGCCTGATTAACCTGATGCCCAACCTGCACAGCATCTCCAACACCCACTACATCGGCTACAGCATGTTCCCGTCGCAGACCGACCAGTACCTCGCCCAGTTCGGCTTCAAGCGGCTGCGGTGACGGAGAGGGTGGATAGTGGTTAGTGGTTAGTGGTTAAAAGCTAAGGATCGTCGCGCTCCCCTTTCGGGTCGCGGCAATCAATCCACTAACCGCCAACCACTAGGCTTTGTTTGGCAATGGGCTTTCCGCCCCGGAGGGGCGGCGGTGCATAGCCAGGGGTGAAACCCCTGGAGCGACCACCCCATCGGTCGTTTCAGAAGCCCCGGAGGGGCGGCGGTGAGCCGAACCACCGCCGCCCCTCCGGGGCTAAAACGGGGTTCGGGCCGTCTCTCTCCAGGGGTTTCACCCCTGGCTATTGACCGCCGCCCCTCCGGGGCGAAGACGGTTGGCCAGACAACGCCTAATCCTACAGCCGTAGATCAGATGTTCAGTAGTTGAAAGCTGGGTGAATTATTGCCACCTCGGCGGTATACTGCTGGCCTGGCCATCAGTTTTCAGCAGTTCCGCGGCACTGTACAAACGATCTACGGCTGTAGGACTAACCACCTTCCTCATACCGCCGCAGCAGCAAAAACTCCAGCAACCACATCAGCAAGGCCAGGCTCCGATCGTCCTGATCGCGGGAGGGGTCGAACTCGGAGACGAACACGCCGGCCACTTTCGGCGACCAAACGGCGTCGAGAAGTCGCAAAAACAGCGGCGGGGCCAGGCCGAACGGGACCGGCCGCGCCACGGCGGGGAAGTAGGCCGCGTCGAACACGTCGCAATCCAGATCGAGGAAGATGCGCTCGGCGGCTTCGGCGGCGCGGCGCAGACGTTCCAGCGCCGGCGCCGCATCGACCGCCAGCTCGGCCGCGGGAAACGTCTCGTGGTAGGTGCGGGCGACGTGATCGGCCGGCAGCAGCAGCTCGCGATGGCCGACGTTAATGAGGCGCGGCAGCGGCCCGGCGCAGTGCAGCAGGAAATTGCCGTGCGACAGCTCCGGGGTGGTGTCGTGGAAATGATGGATGTCGAGGTGGGCGTCGAACTGCACCACCAGCACGCCGTCGGCCTGCGTGGACAGCTCGTCGTAGACCGGCAGGGCGCCGAGATGGTTGCCGGCCATCCAGACGAGGAAGTCGCCGGCCCGCAAGGCCTGACGCGCCGCCTGACGCCCCTTCTTCCGCCAGTCGGCGTAGGCCTCGATGGTCTCGAAGGCGAATTCCTTCAGGCGGACTTGGTCGGTGTAGGCCCGCGCCCGCGTCACGGCGGTTTCACGGCGGTTGTCGGCCAGCACCTCGCGGAACTCGTCGGCGACCAGAGCGGCGCCCGCGCCGGCGCCGCCGCTGCCGAACAGGTCGAACGGGAAGACGATCAGGCTGGTTTTCATGCGGATTTCTTGACCAGCCCCGAGCGCGAGCGAGGGGATCGGGTTAACCCCCTCGCTCGCGCTCGGGGCTGGTAAGTCAACGCCCCTCCCCCTCACCCGGCCGGAACAAATTGACGTTCCACTCCAGCCGGTCGCCGCTGCCGCGCACCCGCCGGACGTAGTGCGTCGGATGGCCGTCGCGCAGGTCGAACGCCGCCGTCGCGTAGTTGCGGCGCGCGGCCGCCGCCTGGTCCAGCTGCAACCCCCTTTCGATCTCCGTAAACTGCCCTTCCACCGTCAGGTTCGGGTAGTCCACGGCTGGCAGTTTCCGTCCGTCGCGCGTCACCGCCGTCGGCTTGCCGTCGCGCACCTCCACGAACCAGTTGGATTCCGTCTGGACGCCGTTCTCCGTGATCTTTTCCTGGAATTGCAGGTCGTAATCGCGCGGGCCGTTCGTCTTCCAGCGCGCGCGGGCGGCGGTCAGCTCCTCCGGCCGCAGCTGGATGCTCAGGTTGTAGAGGAGCGGCAGCGCCACCGCGGCCGTCCCCATCACGGCCAGCGCAACGAAGTACCAGACCCAGGCGCGCAGCGCGGCCGCAGAGTTCTTTCATTCTGCATTGTGCATTCCGCGCTCCACATTGGATTCACGGCCGGCCGTGGAAGGTTTCGGGCGGCTCCGCCTTGGGCACGACCACCACGCCCTGCTCCGTCACCACGAAGCCGCGCCGGCGGTCATAATCCAGATCATAGCCGATGGTGGTGTTTTCCGGAATCCGCACGTCCTTGTCCACGATCACGCGCCGCAGTCGGCAGTGCCGGCCGACGTTGACGCCGTCGAAGAGGATCGAATCTTCGACATAGGAAAAACTGTTCACGCGCACATTCGGCGACAGGATGCTGCGGCGAACGTGGCCGCCGCTGACGATGCAGCCCTGGCAGACCATGCTCTCGTGGGCCTCGCCGCGGCGGGCGTGCTCCCACGGGCCGTCGTTGAACACGAACTTGGGCGGAGGCAGCTGCGGCTGGAACGTGCGAATCGGCCAGTCGTGGTCGTACAGGTTCAAGACCGGGTCCACCGCGATCAGGTCCATGTTGGCCTGGTAGTAGGCGTCGAGCGTGCCCACGTCGCGCCAGTAGGGGATCGGCTTGCGGTTGCGGTCGGGGAAGCGGTAGGCGAAGACGCGGTGGTCCTTGAGGATGCCGGGGATGATGTTGCGGCCGAAGTCGTGGTCGCTGTCCGGCTTGGCCGCGTCCTGGAACAAAAGCTCGTACATGATCTTGGCCGTGAACACGTAAATGCCCATCGACGCCAGGCAGTGGTTGGGGTCGTCCGGCAGCGGCGGCGGCTCCTTCGACTTCTCCACGAAATTCGTGACGCGATCTTCCTTGTCCACGTGCATGACGCCGAAGCCGGTCGCCTCCGGGCGCGGCACGATGATGCAGCCGACGGTGAGGTCGGCGTTGCGGTCGAGGTGCGACTGGATCATGGCGGCGTAGTCCATCTTGTAGATGTGATCGCCGGCCAGAATAACCACATATTTCGGATCGGCTTTTTCGATGCTGTAGATGTTCTGGTAGATGGCGTCGGCGGTGCCCTTGTACCAGTTTTCGTCGATGCGCTGCTGCGGCGGCAGGACGACGACGTACTCGCCCAGCTCGCGGCTGAGGAAGGTCCAGCCGGCGGCGAGGTGGCGGTCGAGGCTGGCGGCCTTGTACTGGGTCAGGACGAGGATGCGGCGGAGGTTGCTGTTGATGCAGTTGGAGAGGGTGAAGTCGATGATGCGGTAGAGTCCGCCGAAGGGCACGGCCGGCTTGGCGCGGTCGCGGGTCAGCGGTTCCAGGCGCGTCCCCTTGCCGCCGGCCAGGATCATCGTCAGAACGTCTCGCACGGCGCTCTCCTCGCATCAGGGGCAAGCTGTCATGATGCGCGACGGCCGCGCACGGATCAAGGCGCGGCGCGGGGATTTCCTGCCGGTGGGGTTTCGGCTTGTAGGGGGTTGTTCGACGTGGGCCGTCCGCGATACGATAGTCAGCGGCGCCGTGCCGTGTTCTCGTTCGTCTATCGAGGAGGGGAGGATCTGGATCATGACCCAAGGAATGCCTTTCGGTGAAGTCCTGGAGGCGGCCAACCAGTTGTCCCCGGAAGACCAGCAGGCGCTCATCGCCATCTTGCACCGCCGCTTGGCTCAAGCGGCGCGCCAACGGCTGGCTGCCGACGTTCAGGAGGTGCGCCAGGAGTTTGCGGCGGGTCGTTGCCGACCGGCGACCCCCGACGAGCTGATGCGTGAGATCCTGGGATGAGGCGCGTGCTCCTCCAATCGACCGCCTTCGTGCGGGCGGCGCCGGCTGGTGAAGAAGCGTCCCGAAGAGGCCGTAGCGCCTCATTTCGCCCCATAGGTCCTGATGAGTCCTATAGGCCTATGGGGCGAAATGAGGCGCTATCGAAGAGGCCATCCTGTTGCAAGGGGTGGGGACGCACGACGAGGTTTACTAAGGACCGGGCGCCCGGCCACAGCTGCTCAGCACTTTCAACCCGCGACCGAACCGCAGATTCGGAAGTGAAGGAACTCGCAACCATGAAACCCGCCGTCCTCTCCACCATCGCCCTGGCAGCGCTGGCGCTCGCCATCCCGGCCCCCTCCGCCGACGCGCCGCCGAAGCCGAACCTCGTCTTCTTCCTCATGGACGACATGGGCTACGGCGACGTCCACCCCTTCAACCCCGACACGAAGAACCGCACGCCGAACCTCGACCGCATGGCCAGGGAGGGCATGAAGCTCACGTCGTTCTACGCGGCGCCGGTCTGCACGCCGTCGCGGGCGCAGGTCCTCACCGGCTGCTACGCCAAGCGCGTGTCGCTGCCGCAGGTGATCATGCCCGCCTCGCCGATCGGCCTGAACCGCGACGAACACACCATCGCCTCGCTGCTCAAGGCGCACGGATATGCGACTTTGTGCGTCGGCAAATGGCACGTCGGCGACCAGCCGGAGTTCCTGCCCATCCACTACGGCTTCGACCACTATTTCGGCCTGCCCTACTCGAACGACATGGGCGGCGAGTGGGACGGGGCCGACGACCCGCCGCCGGACAAGCGCAAGCCGCCTCTGCCGCTGGTGCGCGACGACAAGGTGATCGAGACGCTCAAGCCGGCCGACCAGGACCGCCTCACCGAGCGCTACACCGACGAGGCGCTGCGGTTCATCCGCGACCATAAGGACTCGCCGTTCTTCCTTTATCTGGCGCACACGGCGGTCCACGTGCCGCTGCACCCCGGTGCGAAGTTCAAGGGCAAGTCGGACAACGGCACGTACGGCGACTGGGTGGAGGAGTCCGACGCCAGCCTCGGCCGCGTTCTCGACACGCTGCGCGAGCTGCACCTGGACGAGAACACGCTGGTGATCTTCAGCAGCGACAACGGCCCGTGGCTGACGCAGGGCAAGAACGGCGGCATCGCCGGCCCCTTGCGCGGCGGCAAGGGCGGCACCTATGAAGGCGGCATGCGCGAGCCGACCATCGCCTGGCAGCCCGGCCGCGTCGCTCCGGGAACGAGCTGCGACGCGGTCGCCGGCAACATCGACCTGCTGCCGACGTTCGTCCACCTGGCCGGCGGGACCGTGCCGGACGACCGCAAGATCGACGGCGCGGATATTAGCCCTCTGCTTTACGGCAAGACGAAGGAGGCGCAGCGTCCGGCCCACTTCTATTTCAACGGCAATCAGCTGAAGGCGGTGCGCTCCGGCCCGTGGAAGCTGGCGGTGGCGCCGCAGAAGGAGCAAACCGGCAAGCCGGAGCCGAAGCAGATCGGGCCGTTCACGCCGAAGCTCTACAACCTCGACGACGACATCGGCGAGACGACCGACGTGGCCGACAAGCATCCCGACGTGGTGAAACGGCTGCAAGAATTCGTATCGCAAATGGATGCGGACCTGGGGGCGACGAAACCGGGGCCGGGGGTGCGGCCGCCGGGGCGGGTGGAGATGCCGCGGCCGTTGCTGTTGAAGTGAGGAGGTATGAGTCGTCGTGGAAGTCACGGTTCTGGCCATTCCCGAAGGCAACGTAATCGCTCGCGGGTCGTACTACGGGGGGCCGGACTATGAGTTTGTCGTTCTAGCAGACGGCCAAGTGTACTTCCGGGTGGTCGGAGACGCCGACATCGTGTGGGCCGGCCGCGACCCCGAGTCATTTCGCCGGATCGCTGCGCTTTGGCAGAAATTTCGAGCTGAGGTTCGTACTCTGCCGTCGGAGTCGGCCCAGCAAGAACGGGTCGCCCAGCTGCGGAAAGAGTTTGCGCAGCTCGGGGCAATTCCGACTGACCTGCCGCCGGACCCGGAACCGCTATGGTCGCTATTGCTGTTCGAGGCGGAGCACGACCTGGGTTGAGGTAAAACCGTCGGGTGCCATGCTTTCGCGGGTCCAGTCAGAGACTGGCCGACGCGAAGAACCACCGCGAAAGCATGGAATCTCCGGAGGCTTTCATGCTTTCGCGGTGTCCTTGCAGAGAAGAAGATGCGGAAGGGATCCGCGAAAGCATGGCACCCGGCGCGTTCTGATTTATGATTCGGTTGGCGGCGTCCGGTTGGCGTGGCCGGGGCTGGAGTCTTCGGAAGCCCGGCCACGCCAACCGGACACAACCGACCGGACCCTGTAGGAGAGGAGAAGCAATGACCCCATCCCGAATCCCCCTGGCGCTGGCGTGTGTCGTGGGGGCGGCGGTCTGCACGGCGGCGGACTGGCCGCAGTTCCTCGGCCCGACGCGAAACGGCGTCTCCACCGAGACGGGCCTCAAGGCGGCGTGGCCGAAGGACGGGCCGCCGGTCGTCTGGCAAAAGGACATCGGCGAGGGTTTCAGCGGCCCGGTCGTGGTCGGCGCTCGCGTCGTCCTCTTTCACCGCGTCGGCGACGAAGAGGTCGTCGAATGCCTGAACGCGGCCGACGGCACCACGAAATGGAAGACGGGCTATCCGACCAGTTACCGCGACAACTACGGCAAGGGCGATGGGCCGCGCGCGACGCCGCTGGTCGCCGACGGCCGGGTCTACACGCTCGGCGCCGACGGCGTTCTGCAATGCCTGAAGCTGGAGGACGGCGCCAAGGTGTGGCGGAAGGACCTGCGCAAGGACTACGAGGAGCCGTCGGGCTTTTTCGGCGTCGCCACGTCGCCGCTCCTGGAAGACGGCCGACTGCTGGTGAACGTCGGCGGCGCCAACGGGGCCGGCATCGTGGCCTTCAACAAGGACGACGGCAAGGAAGTCTGGAAGACCGACGACCACGAGGCCAGCTACTCGTCGCCGGTCGCCGCCGACCTCGCCGGTCGGCGCCAGGCCGTGTTCCTGACGCGCGAGGGGCTGGTGTCGCTCGACCCCGCCGACGGCACGGTTCGCTACAGCAAACATTGGCGGTCCCGGATGGACGCTTCCGTCAACGCCGCCAGCCCGGTGGTGGTGGTCGGCGACGAGATTTTCCTGACGGCCAGCTACGGCACGGGCGCCGTGCTGCTGCGGGCGAACAAGGACGGATTGGAAGAAGTGTGGAAGAGCGACAAGGCGCTGTCGTGCCACTACGGGACGCCGATCTACCTCGACGGCTACCTGTACGGCTTCGACGGCCGGCAGGAGCAGGGCGCCCGGCTGCGCTGCATCGAGCTGAAGAGCGGCGCCGTGAAGTGGACGCAGGACGGCTTCGGCTGCGGCTCGATGCTCCTGGCCGACGGCAAGCTCGTCATTCTGACGGAGGACGGCGATCTGGTGCTGGCGAAGGCGAACCCCGACAAGTACGAGGAGCTAGCGCGGGCGACGGTGCTGGACAGCCGGCCGGTGCGGGCGCCGCTGGCGCTGGCCGATGGCAAGCTGTACGGACGCGACGGGCGGAAGCTGGTGTGCTGGGAGCTGAAATGAACCTGGCGAGCGGGGGGCGTCAGCCCCCTGATGCTTCCTGGCATCAGCGACCGCAGGAAGCATCAGGAGGCTGACGCCCCCCGCTCGCCGAAGCCGGAATCACTTCACCGGCGCCGTCAGCAGCGTGCGCTGGATGGACATCTCCTGCGAGTAGCCCTTGGGCGCGTCCGGCCCCTGAGCGAGGTTGGACGCCGGGTAGGCGGACAGGTCGGCGCGGCTGAAGAGCTTGGCGGCCTGCGGGGCGCTAATGCCGTTGGCCTGCGTGTCGTACAGCCGCATCCGCAGCTCGATCTTCTGCGCGTTCCAGACCAGCAGCACCCGCTGCGGCAGCACCGCCCGCGCGTCGTGATCGACGGCGACCGTCTGCACGTCCAGCACCGACGCCCGGCAGATTTCGTTGCCCTTCTCGTCCAGGAGGAGATAGGCCAGCACTTGCGGCTTGCCCGGCTTGGCCTGCGTCCGGCTGAAGACCGTCACCTTCTGCACCGGCTGGCCCTGCGCGGAGACCGTCTTTTCGATCAGGCTGATCGTTTTGGCGTCTTCCTTGAGCGTGTACTCCTTGGCGGGGTCGTACTCGCCCAGGCCGAGGGCGGACACGATCATGTCCGGCTGGAACGGGAACGGCATCCGCGCCTTGCCGGCCGCCATGTCCGGATAGGAGCAGTAATGGACGCGGGCCACGCCGTCCTCGTCCTTGGCGGCGCTGATCCAGAACCAGAACTCGTTGTCGTTGGAGCCGATGTCCACGGCCGGCTTGCCGATCGGGTCGTTGGCCCGCAGCCGGAAGTTGCGCGGCTTCTGGCAGAACAGCATCCCCTCCAGCCCGATCGACTGGCCATCCTGCTTGGCGTCCATCTCCACTTTCGTGGACTTGACCGATTGCACAAGGCTGGCGTTCTTGTTCAGGTAGGCGACGAGGTCGGCGGTCGTCGGCGTTTGGGTCGTGACGGCCACGGGCGGATTGGGCGCCGGGTCGCGCTTCCATCCGGGGAGACACCCCGCGGCGAGAACGATCAAAGCCGGGCCGGCTAGGGCCACGAAGCGTCGCATGAGAACGCCCTCCATCGGAATGATGAATGAGGAACGATGAATGAGGAATTCAAACTCTTCTTTATTCATCGTTCATTCTTTGTTATGGTTCCCAGCCGAGGGCCTGGAACACGTCGTCCTGCACGGCCGCCATTTCCTCGTCGTCGAGGCGCGGATCGGCGACCTCATGGCGGGCGCCGGTGCGGCCGCAGCGCAGGACCAGCACTTCCCGATCGCCGTCATTCCGCGCCTCCTCGAACTTGAAGCGCTTGCGGCGCATCAGCAGAAGCGCGAGGACGTAGCGGAAATTCGCGCCGGCGGCGTCCGCCCGGCCTTCCAGCCGCTGGAAGCAGTCCAGCAGCAGGTCGTCGTCGATGGGCGGCCGCTTCCGGGCGCCGACCGCGGGCACGCGCCCCGCCCAGAAGCTGAAGGCGTCGGCCGGAGCGCCCCGCCAGGCTTCCGCGGCATAATCCCTGCGAACGAACTTGCCGGCCTCGTCGCGCAGGACGCTGTAGTACCGTTCGCCGGGTTTCAGCTCCCGTCCGCTGACGGCGCAGCGACGCGTGTTCGGCTGGATCTGGTATTCCGTCATGGTTTCTCCGGGCGCTCACGCTCCCGGCTCGCCTCCGCAATCCAGCGTCATCCCATCGTAGCGTTGCGTCCCGGCATGGGGCAAGCGCCGGACGGGCGATTCGGCGCGATTTCCGCCGGCGAAGGGCCGGCCGTAGCGGCTGGGGAAGGGCGGGAGGTCGCGGTTAGCCGCGACGCGCAGCGGAGCGCTCCGGTCACGCGCTCCGCTGCGCGTCGCGGCTAACCGGGCTAGCGCTTCCCGCACCGTCCCAGCGCCTCCCGCACCTCCTCCGGCGTTTCGCGGCCCCAGCCGGTGAAGTCGCCGTGGACGACGCCCTTGCCGTCGAGCAGCATCAGCTTCGGCGTGCCATCGACGTTGTAGCTGGTCCGCAGGCCGCTGCCGTCGAGCAGCGGCACGGTCAGCCGGAGGTCGTCGTGCTGCTTCCGCGCCGCGTCCACGTCGCCGATCATCGACAGCGTCAGCACGGACAGGTCCTTGTGGGAATCGCTCATCTGCTGGGCGTAGGCGAGGACGGCGGCGGTGGTCGGCGAGGCCGGGTTATAGAAGACGAGCAGCAGCGGCTTGCCGAGGGCCGGCCGCAGGTGGAACGTGCTGTTGTGAACGAGGTCGGGGGCGAGGAAGTCGGGCGCCGGGCCGTCCACGGCGGCGACGGCGGGTGGAACGTCCGGCGGATCGGTGGTCGCGGGGGCCGGCGGCGTCTCGCCCCGCTGCGCCGCCTCGACTCGGCGCTTGACCTGGAGGACGGCCTCGCGATAGGGCGTTTGCGGCTGATGATCGAGGTGATACGCGATCCGGTTCATGAGGGCGGTGAGCTGCGGCCCATACTTGGCCGGCGTCGTCAGCAGCGGGGCGGCGGCGTCGGCGAAGGTGCGGGCCTGCGTGATCTCGCGGCCCCGCTCCTCGTACAGCCGGCCGGCGTACTGCATCGACTCTTCCAGGTTGTAGCGCAGCACGCCCTTGTAGGTCGGGTCGCGGTGGGCCGGCTCACGGCGCTCGACGACGCGCTCCACGCGGGAGGCGACGCCGAGGCCCGGAAGCAGCCAGACCGTGTCGGTGCGGCGCCAGGCGGCCCGGTCGCCGCGCGGCTTGTCCCAGTCGTCCGACTTCTGCACGCCCTCCAGTTTCACACAGCGCTCGCCGTCGATCGACTCGGCGCCGACCACCCGCCAGGATCGGATCGGCCGCCCTTCTTCCGCGGTTTCCCAGGTCGAATCGGCCGTGACCCTCCCGTCCGGCACGACGGCGAAGGCGCCGCATTCCAGGGTGGGCGGCCCTTCCAGCGGCACGGCCAGGGAGACGCCCGGCTCGGCCGTAACGCCGCCCTGCAAATCGACGTGGACCGACTCCAGCCGCACGGACTCGGCCGTCGGTTCGCCGCCCACCGGATCGGCGGATTGCGTATCGCGGCTCTTGAGGATGGTGAGGACGGCCGCGTCGGCGCCCTTCGGCGGCGTTTCCAGGACGAAAACGCGCGTCTCGATGCGGAAGGCGCGGTTGAACTGAACGCCGGCGCCGTTGGCCTCCTCAGTGAACGAGCCGCGGTAGACGAGCTCCTGGGCCTTGCCGAGATGAGGGGCGACGGCCCAATCGCCGCGCACCGTCGGGGCCGGCCGATCCGGGGTCTGGGCGGGGGCGAGGAGACAGCCGAGCAGGCACAGGGTCGCTGTCATGGGGTTTCGACTTCACGTAAGGGACGAGGGAATCGGGCGCCACGCCGCCGGGCGTACCTTCAGTCGCGGCGGGAGTATAGCAACGGGGACACAGCAGGCAAGGCGAAGTGACGAGGCGGGGCGTCCCTCTCGATATCGTCGAGAAGCGTGACGGCGTGGTACCAGGTGATTTTTGCAGCGCCCCTTGCACAAATGCCTCGTCGGGATAGGCCTCGGCGAGGGCCCGCATGTACTTGAGATTGCGCGTGGAGAATCCCTTCATGTCCGGGAACGTGGCGTGCAGGTCGGCGGCCAGACGGTCGATCACGCGGGCGCCCAGCCTTCCAGGCGCTGACGGCGGAGGATGTCCTGACCGATCTGCCAGTACAGCAGAATCAGCTCACGGTTGACGGCGACGGCCGCCCGGACCTGCGCGGTCTGGACGCGCTGCTTGATGGAAGCGAGCAGGTCGGCGTAGCCGGCGGGAGCCAGGTTGGCTGGCGTGGCCGCCGTCGGCGTTTCTGGTTTCGTCCGCCTTTTCCCCATGACGTGCAGGGTACTCTTGGCGGACGTTTGAGGCGATAGGAGGTTGTCGCGAGCCCCACCCACTCCGACCGAGGGCTTCCCTTCCCCTGCCGCCGCAAGCCATCGCACTGTCGGACGGCGTTCAAGCCATTGACGCGCCGCTGGCCCCGATGGCGTGTTGAAGGGTCGGGAGAGAGGGGAGGCCTTTGGTCAGGCCGGGCGGCACGGTCGGGGGACCGTGTCATACCGCGGAGGCATACGTATACTATCTATCGATACGGCCGCCGCGCGCCACTGCGGGATGTAGGCACCCGCGGCGCAAGTCCAGCGAGTACAGCCCGGCAACGGGCTGGCAGTCGGCCGTGGTGAGCTGGCCTCTATCGCCTCCCCCCTACTGGGTCGGCGGCGGTTGACCGAGGGCCAGCGTGGCCGTTAACCCACACCTCTGCTCCGGTAAGTGTGGTAGGCTCCCCGCATCGCGGTTGCGACCGCCTGGACTGCGCGCCATCGTGCCCTGCATGCAGGGCACCGGAGAGTGGCACGCCGTAACCAAGGGATCATCTCCATCTGCCTGACGTGCATCCCATGCGCAGGAGATGGTCCCCATGTCCCGATCTTTGTCATCAACAGATGCCAGCGACTACATCACGGCCGCCGAGATGTCCGACTACGGCCTGACGCCTGAGGATGTGCGCCGCCGCTACGCCTGGGCTGTCGAGTACACCGCTCTCGACGGCAGCCCCTGTTGGCGGCGTGAGGATTTCGCCGAACCACTAAAGCAGCCGGAGTGAGCCGGGATCTCAAACTCGCGGGGCGGCACGGCTTCCCGCTGGCGCCACCCCACCCTAACCGAAGGTCTTCCTTCCGTAACGCCCTCGATCCTGACGTTGCCCGTCGGGTTCAGGAGCGCGGCCGCCTGATCTGTGAAGAGGTCTTCCGGAAGCATGGGCTGGTGGATGTCGCCGTCCCCGCCATCCACGAGCTGCGCGGCCCGCTCCCGTGAGCCGTTTCTCGCGTCCCTCACCCAAACAAATCCACCAGCGGCTTCCCCGTCGTCAGCGGCTGCGATACGCCGTCCTTGCCCAGGCGCGGGTCGAGCGGCACGCCCAGCGCGTGGTAGATCGTCGCGCTGAGAATCAGATCGGAAAAAGGGGCTTTATAGGTCAAGTAACCCGCGCTGTCCCATTTGCCGTCCGTGAAGACGCTTCCGATGCGGCGGCTGAGGCCGGATGATCGTTTTGCGGCCGACAAGGTGCCGCACCTGCTTCGCCGTCCCTGCCCGTTTGGGTCTTGCCCACCAAATCCTCAAGCGCCTTGGCGATCTGCTCCTCGGCGGTGTAATTGAAGATCACTTCCTTGCAATTGCCGCATTGCGGGACGACGAGCGCCGGGACCTTCCACGACGTAATCGCGGCCCTGGAAAGTCCTCACGCCCCGATAAGGGATCGTCGCCGGCCGAACCTCCTTTCGGCGGCAGCGGGGGCAGAACCAGGGGAACGGTCGGCCGAGGGGCGTCGCCGGTTTGTCGGGTTCCAGGTCAGGCATCGTGCATGCTCACAATGTGGACGGTCGGATCGGTAGGGTCGTCATCCACCAGGATGGTCTCGATGTAAACGCGCCAGCCGTCAATGACGAGGCGAAAGTCGTAATGGAACGGGCGGTCGTTCCACTCCGGCGCGTCTCGGGCGTCTGGTCAATCGTTCCGCCGGCCTGGAGATGCTCGTACATCCGTTTGGCGACGGCCTTGAGCGGGACGTGCGGCATCTCCTTCGCGCGCCATTCCATGGCCGTGTCTTTCTCGGTGACGTAATCCGTTACATTCCAGTTGCTCAGGGTGGCGTGGAACGCGGCAAGAATTACGGGATCCGTCAAATGGGGCATCGCTTGCGTCCCAAATCCGTTCCCCGTCCGTGCCCTGTGTTCAGTTTAGCAGGAACCGGCTGGTACGCGAGGAAGCCTCCCCTCTACCCAAACAAATCCACCAGCGGCTTCCCCGTCGTCAGCGGCTGCGATACGCCGTCCTTGCCCAGGCGCGGGTCGAGCGGCACCCCCAGCGCGTGGTAGATCGTCGCGCTGAGGTCCTGCGGCCGAACCGGACGATCCTTCACGGACGACCCGGTCTTGTCCGATTCGCCGTAGACCTGGCCGCCGCGGACGCCGCCGCCGGCCAGGATCGCCGACCAGCATTGCGGCCAGTGCTGACGGCCGGGGAACTGGCCGTTGATGATGTTCGGCGTGCGCCCGAACTCGCCCATGCACACCACCAGCGTGCGCTCCAGCAGGCCGCGATCCTGAAGGTCCTCCAGCAACGCCGACAACGCCTCGTCCAGACGCGGCAAGCACCAGCCCATGCCGTAGGAGCCGGTCCCGAAGGCGCTCCCCATGCCCATGTTGCTGCCGTGCATGTCCCAGCTCGAGGCGGGCGGGCCGCCCAGCTTCTCGTCGGGGGCCTTGCCCGTCCAGCCGTTGACCGTGACGTAGCCGACGCCCGACTCGATCAGCCGGCGCGCCAGCAGCAGGTTTTGCCCCAGCGGATGCCGGCCGTAGCGGTCGCGCAATTTGGGATCTTCCAACTCCACGTTGAACGCCCGGCGCGCGTTCGAGGAGGCGGCCAGCTCGAAGGCGTGCCGCTGCACGTTCTGCCATTGCTCCGTGGCGGCGCGGTCGTCGGCGGCGGACGCATTCAGGCTTTCCAGCAGGCGGCTCCGGCCCTGCAAGCGTTCGGGCGGCACGTCGGCCGAGGTGAACAGGTCGTCCGGCGGCTTGAAGTTCGGCGTGGAGGGGTTGTTGTCGGCCGTGCCGACGAAGAGCGGGGCGTAGGGCGTGCCCAGGTAGCCGCCCGTGGCGATGTTCGGGCGCAGAAAACCGGATCGCCGATGCACTTGATTAGCCAGACGTAGGAGGCGACGCTGCGCTGGCTGGGCCGCAGCTTGGCCAGCACGGAACCGAGGTACGGCGCGTCGGCGGGGCGCCGGCCACGCCGCTCAGGAGGTTGTGCATGGCGTCGAAATGGTTGCTGATCGGCCCGGCGTGCGACATCGACCGGATCAGGCAGAAGCGGTCGGTCAGGTCCGCCAGGCGCGTGTGCAGTTCGCTGATGCGCATGCCGGGGACCTTCGTGGCGATCGGCTTGTACGGGCCGCGGATCTCGGCCGGCGCCGACGGCTTGAGGTCCCAGGTGTCGAGGTGGCTGGGGCCGCCGCACAGCAGGATGAAGATGCACGACTTGTCGGCGGCGCCGCCGCTCGGCCCGTCCATCGCATCGACGCGCGCCGCCACCATGCCGGGCAGGCTCAGGTTCAAAAGACCGGCCCCGCCGAGCTGGAGCAGCTGGCGACGCGAGATTGAGAGGGAAGACGGATGCCGTTTGTCGCTGGGGGAAATGCTCATCGGGTTGCTCCAGAGGGCGGCGGGGCGGTATCCTGGGATGAAGGCGGCGGGTCCGGCTCGACGGCCTGGGCCGTCAGCCAACAGGATACACGATGCGATGCGTGGTCCGCCACAAAAATGGGAAATTTCGGTATGGCGATTCCCTTCTTCGGGGGGCGCCATGCTTTCGCGGCCCCGGTCGGGGCGGGGAATCGCTCGCTCAACCGGCGTGAAAGCATGGCACGCACGCGCTCGAATATGGGGACGGCCATATTTGGGCGAAGGGAGGAAAGACCCCTGTAAATGTGCCCGTCTCGAATGGCATTAAGATAAGCGTAAGATTTTCAGGGACAACGGGTTATGGCTGGTACTCTGAAGCAGTTGGTATCGGCAGTGTCTCAGCGGGTTGCTTCGCTGCGGGAAACGCCCAGTCGCCCGTAACCCGCCAGAACGCCGCCACATAGCGTCCGCCTCGCAAGTCATTGCCATTCTGGGAGTTACGCTTATCTTAATGGCATTCGTGCCCGTCCCCTTTCCTCCTTGTCAGCGGTCATGGGGCCTGTTCCTGCAAAGGAGTAGCCGGGAACCGAGTGAAGCGCAAGGAGAAGCGCGAACCTCAGCCGACCTGGGCGCGTCCGGGAGGAAGTGGTATCCTGACAAGCGTACAGGCCAGGAGGTCGTGACCATGAGGCACAAGCAGCCGAAAAAGCCGCACCGCACGGAAACCCAGCACTACGTGCCGCAGTTCTACCTGCGCGGCTTCACCAACGACACCGGCAGGATGTTCTGCTATGACAAGGTGGCCGAAAGATCGCATCCCACCTCGACGGAAGCCGCCGCCCAAGAGCCGTACTTTTACGAAATCCCTCCCGGCTCGTTCCGTGACCACAATGTCCCGGTTAACACCATCGAAACGGCCCTGAACGTGGTGGAGAGGGCCTGGGCCCCTCTACATGCCACTCTCATCAAGTATGCCGACGCCGGCCGGATCCCGGCAGATCTGACGATTGAATATGCCCCCTTCCTCGTGATGCAGTGGCTACGCACCAAGACAATGCGCGACGGATTTAACCAAATCGCGGAGAAGTCTTCTCAATCCATCGTCGATGAAATGGTCGCCATTAACTTTCCGGGTCAAGAACACCTGACCCCGCGGGTGGAAATGAAGGCTGGAGTGCTTTCCGCGATGCACTCACAGAAGATATTTGACCAGGAAGCCGTCGAGAGGATATCGGATGACATGGAACGCCATTACTGGGTTGTCGGGGTCAACAACACCGACCATCTGCTTTACACCTCAGACCACCCGGTCGTCCGCCGTGCGAACCAGATGCGAGACGGGCGGCGCCTTGTCGGCATCCGCGACCCGGGCATCGAGTTCACTTTTCCGCTGGACAGTAGGCACATCCTGCTCATCCTTGAGCGAACGCATTTCGCCGAGTGGCGGAAATACGACAATCGGGCGATCCAGATCACGACAGCCCAGGTGGCGGATTACAATGGTCTGCAGGTGATGCGGAGCAGCCAGCGGGTGTTCTGCGCCGAAGATGACTTCGATGTCGCCCGCGAAGTATGTGCCGCCCATCCGGAAGTCCGCGATCCGAATCGCCCGCGCGTCCTGGTCGAAACGACGCCTATCGCACCAGCCGGGATCGGGCAGGATGGCAAGGAAGAATTGAAGAACTACATGATCGTGACGGCGCTTGAGTAGGCGTGGCCGTATGCGGGGCAGTAAAACGCGGATGGCAGCAAACCACAAACGGCATCGTGACCCGGAGTAGGCGATGTCAAAGACGAAGAAGAAACAAACGCCGACGATCTGCACCTACTGTGGTGAACCAGCCACTCCCGTTACCTGGGACCATGTATTCCCAAGAGCGCTGTGGGCCGAGCAGTCGAATGACAGGCCGCTAAAGGTGGCGAGCTGTGAAGCCTGCAACAATCGCTCGAATGAATCAATCCTGAAGCACTTGTTCATCGTGCTGGATAGCAGGTTCTACCCAGACACGATTAAGCACTTCAAGACGTCCGCGGGGAAGGGCGACTTCCGCACGTTCGCCAAGATGTGGGCAGAAGTCGGCGGCACCTACTACCTGTACTTGGATGACCAGGTGACAGCAAGGCTCGTAAAGATGTTCATGGGAATCCGCCGCCACTTGATGGGCAAAGCGTGGTTCTTCCTGCCACCAGACCATTTTCTGCTCTTCAAGCTTGACAAGCGCGATGGATCATATGAGGCAAGGCGGCTGCCACTGAGAATCTGTTCCAGAAGCCTGGTTTCGCCGTGGGAAACCCGCAAAAACTAAGCAATTTCGGGACTTCTGGAACAGATTCTGAATGTGGGTGCCGTAAATGCTGCACAGCCAGTGGAGGACGCTAAATTCGCGGAAGAGCTGGATAAGCCGATGCAGTTTAGATTCCGCGATTTCAGCTATGAATTATTTGCTGACGACCCGGAAGGAATGGCACTCGGGATTCGCTATGAGCGGGAGGAATTCGCAGGGCTGGGAAACACCTTGTATCTCCTATGCTTTGTCCCGACGCCGGAATGACCTGGCTGATGTCCACTCGGAAAAGGGGACACGATTGCTCTGTAGAAAAGCTCGCATCCTCCAGCTGCGTGCGGCGTACAATTGAGCATGAGCACCCTGACAAAATCGCCGGTGAAGGTCGCCCGGCAAGCCCTGGCGGGGGAAAAGGGGAGCGGGGGAAAAGGGGACGGGCACATTTACGGGGGCGTTTCCGCCGTGGGCTTGCGAGGCCGGCCGCTTTCCGTCCCTCTCACCAAACGGTCAAATTGACCCCTTGACCGCCCTCGCCGCGCCTCCTCCCGCCGGGTAATATGCCTCTTTGGAACCAGGGGGCCACGGATGGAGCAGACAACGCGCCGGACCTGTCCGGCCTGCGGGAGCGGGGGTTGCCAATTCAGGAGCCGGCGGAAGGCGGCCGAGGCGACATCGTGCCGTGCTGGTTGCGTAAATCACCCGTTCGGTCGCAGAGATGGCAACTATTCAAAACAACAACGAGGGGGGTTCATGTTCAAGTTCCAGGCGGCGACGTTGATCCTGGTGTTCGCAGGCTCGACTTTGCTTGCGGCGCCGCCGATGCGCAAGTACGACGACCCGGGCGCCCCGCCGTTCAAGGTACTGAATACCGGGGAGAACCCACCTCTCGATACGGTTGGCAACTTCGTGATCGGGCCGAAGTACGTGCCCGCGCCGGAACGCAAGAAGGTCGAAGACGTTCCCGAGGGGAAGGTGCAGCAGTTCGTGATCGACTCGAAGGAAACCAAGCTCTTCAATCCCGGCATTGCCCGCAAGGAATTCGGAAAGGTCGATCCGGAAAACCCGAAGACGCTGATCGTCGAGACGCACCCCATCGACTACAAGCGCACGATCACGGTCTACATTCCCGCGCAATACAAGCCGGGCGCCGAAGCGCCGTTCCAGGTCATTCACGACGGTCCCGGCGGGAAGCCCAACGCCGAGTTGCTGCACATTTTCGACAACCTGATCGCTCAAAAGCGGATTCCACCGATCGTTGTCATCTGGATTGCCAACGGCGGCGGCGACGCCCAGGGAAGCGAGCGCGGCAAAGAATACGACAACATGAACGGCGACTATGCCGAGTACATTGAGACCGAGGTGTTGCCGCGCGTGGAGAAGACCTGCGAGGTGAAGCTGACCAAAGATCCCGACGGCCGTGCGGCGATGGGCAGCAGTTCCGGCGGCTCGGCCGCGCTCATCATGGCCTGGTTCCGCACCGACCTGTATCACCGCGTCCTGACCACGTCCGGCACGTTCGTGAACCAGCAGTGGCCTTTCGATCCCAAGTTTCCTGACGGGGCCTGGGGGTTTCACGAGACGCTCATTCCCGAGAGCCCCAAGAAGCCCATTCGGCTGTTCATCTCCGCCGGCGACCAGGATCTGCTCAACCCCAACGTGATGCGCGACGACATGCACGATTGGGTGGAAGCCAACAACCGCATGGCCAAAGCGCTCAGTGCCAAGGGCTATGAGTATCAGTACCTATTCTGTCGTGGGGCGGGCCATGGCGTCGGCAATGCCCAGGCGCAATTTCTGCCGCACGCCATCGAATGGGTGTGGAAAGGATATGCTCCCAAGAAGAGCGAGTAGGTGACTCGTCGGGAGGCGCGAACCGAACTGGACCCTCCGGAGTCGATTATTGATGGGGCATGTGCGTGACGGGGGCTAGAACTTGACGCTCTTTGAGTCCGAATCGCAACCGGCGGCCCCGATCGGGGCGGGGAATCACTCGCTCAACCGCCGCGAAAGGTTGATTCGGTTGGGGAAACATGCTTTCACGGGGTCGGGACGCCTTCTTGGTCCCGACCGGCCCGCGAAAGCCTGGCACGCACGCGCTCGAAATGGGGACGGACCTATTTGGGCGAAGGGAGGAAAGACCCCTGTAAATGTGCCCGTCCCCTTTTCCTCTTGGAGGGCATCAGTCCGGAGTGCGTGCGGACCACGCTAAAAAAAACGAACTGCAGCCGTGGCGGCACAAGCAATGGGTGATTCCGCCCGAGGCCAACGCCGACTTCGTCTGCGCCATGGAGGACGTGCTGGAGGTCTACAAGCGGCCGTACGACCCCAAGCGTCCGGTGGTGTGCCTGGACGAGACGAGCAAGCAGTTGATCGGGGAGACGCGGACGCCGATCCCGGCCGAGCCGGGCCAGCTGCAACGCATCGACTACGAGTACGAGCGCAAGGGCACGGCGAACCTGTTCATGACCTTCGAGCCGTTGGGCGGCCGGCGTTGGGTGGACGTGACCGAGCGGCGGACGGCGGTGGACTTCGCGGAGGTGATCCGCCGGCTGGTGGACGAGCGTTACCCCCAGGCGAAGAAGATCGTGCTGGTGATGGACAATCTCAACACCCACAAGCTGGCGTCCCTGTACGAGGCGTTCACGCCGGCGCAGGCGCGGCGTCTGGCGGAGCGGCTGGAGATCCATTACACACCCAAGCACGGCAGTTGGCTGGACATGGCGGAAACCGAGTTGAGCGTGCTGGCCCGCCAGTGCCTCAACCGTCGCATCGACGACCTGGCGGCCCTTCTGCGGGAGATCCGGGCCTGGGAGAAGCAGAGAAACGACGCCGCGTGCCAGATCGACTGGCGATTCACCACGAAGGACGCCCGCATCAAGCTGAAGCGACTTTACCCGTCAATTCAGCCCGGTTGAGGTACTAGTGGGTCACTTGCCTTGCAGCTGGCCATAAGCGTCTACTGGCATATGCTGGGTGGAACCATCGCACCCAGGAGCCGTTATGACCCGCCGCCGGAAGGATTCGCTTCGACCCCTCACCGACGCCGAACGCCACGAACTTAACCGACTGCGCCGGTCCTCGGCGGCCCCGGCCGCCCCGGTCGCCCGCGCCGCCGCCTTGCTGCTGGTCAGCGACGGGGTCGCTTATCAGGACGCCGCCCGGGCGGTGGGCCGCAAGAGCGGCGACGCCGTCTCCCACCTGGTCACCCGCTTCAACCGGGAAGGCCTGGCTGCTCTCGAACCCCGGCACGGCGGCGGCCGGGCGACGGCCTACGACGCGGCGGATCGCGACCGCATCCTGCGGGAGGTCGCGCGGACGCCGACCCCGGAGCGGGACGGGACGGCGACCTGGTCCCTCTCCACGCTGCGGCGCGCGTTGCGTTCGGCCCCGGACGGCCTGCCGCGGGTCTCGACCTTCACCCTGTGGCGGGTACTCCATGACGCCGGATACAGCCATCAGCGGACCCGCACTTGGTGCCCGACCGGATCGGCGCTGCGTCGCCGCAAGGCGGGTACGGTGACGGTCACCGACCCGGACGCCGAGCCGAAAAAAAGTTGATCGAGGGCGCCTACCGGCTAGGCAAGTCGCTGGGCCTGGCGGTCTGGTGCTGCGACCAGGCGGGGCCGTTCCAGACCGTGCCTCACCCCGGGCCGAACTGGCGACCGGAGGGCGACCCCGCCCGCCAGCCCCACGAGTATATTCGCAACGGGACGGCCAAGGTGCTGACGCTGTTCCACCCCGCCGACGGCCGGGTGCGCATCGAGGGGGTGGCGACCTGTCCCAATGCGGTGTTGCACCCCTGGCTGAAGCGAGAGTTGTCGGAGATCCTGGCTGGGTTGCCCGACCCGCCTCCCACAGCGACGGCGTCGCGGGCGGCGTGGGAG
The DNA here is from genome assembly GCA_963771935.1 of uncultured Planctomycetaceae bacterium. GTDB lineage: Bacteria > Planctomycetota > Planctomycetia > Gemmatales > Gemmataceae > UBA4732. The sequence goes on from CAVYVK010000005.1 coordinate 1,272,452, forward strand.
CGCTGGCAGGCCGAACTGGCGGTCAAGCCGACGCTGCCGACGGAGTTGCCGCCTTTGCGGATGCTGTTGGTACTGGACAACCTGGCCGGTCACAAGACGCCGGAGTTCGTCCTGTGGCTGTTCGCCCATGGGGTCATGCCGGTGTACACGCCGGTGGGCGGGTCGTGGCTGAACATGGCGGAGAGCATCCAGCGGGTGCTGAAACGGCGGGCGTTGGACGGCCAGCACCCGGCGACGCCGGAAGAGATCATCGCCTGGTTCGAGGCGGTGGCGCGGCACTGGAACGCCGAACCGACGCCGTTCGAGTGGGGCGGCCAGCGGGCGGCGCGGCGGAAGCGTCAGCGCGAGCGTCGGCACCGCCTCGGCGGATCGGGCGCGCAGACGCGGCGGCCGCTGGGGCGAAAGGGCCAACGGGCTTATGGCCATGTCCAGAGCAAGTGACCCACTAGGAAGGGCGCAGCCCCATTACTGCCAGCAAACTCACTCAAGACGGAATGGAGCGAGGTTCTTCCCATCGTGCCCATATCTTCATTCCTTCACCGGGATCCACGGCAGCCAATCCGGGTCGTCCAGGTGAGCCAAAAACGCCCGGCTCCAGCTGTACTCGCCAAACAGGGTGACGCCGGTGTCCAGCGAGCGCTGGAAGCAGGCTTTGGCCGCCTGGCGCTTGCCTTCCCCAAGCCGGCGCAGGCCGATGTAGAACTGCGCCTCGCACTGGTTGAAGTGGTTGTCGCCGGCCTTCTGCAGTAGTTCCCCCTCGTCGAGCAGGCCGGCGTGGTAGGCGAGCAGGTGGTGGTACCAGCGATTCCGCAGGTTGGGAACCAGGTGGGAGAAGTGCTCGTACAGGTCCAGCGCTTCCCGCCGCGCCGGCACGGTGTACGCCGGCCCCAGCACTTGCTGGAAGGCGCGAAAGTAAGTCATGGCCAGGGCGCCCCGCTGGCGGCTCATGGCGATGCCGTCCTGGAACGCTTGCTCCGCCTCCGCCCGCCGCTCCGACAGCGTGGCCAGGACGACCGCCTCCTGGAATTTCGCGATCCAGTCGGCTGCCGGCGAGGTGGAACGCAGGACGTGCAGCGCTTCGGCATATTGTTTGCGCCGGTAGAGGACAGTGACCTCGAGAGTCGTGAGGAGCCCAGGTGCGGCATGTCCCCGGGCCTGATGAATCGCCTCCAGCAGGCGGTCATCATCGCCTTGGGCCTCGAAGTAGCGGCAGCGGCTGAGCAGGGCGACGGCGTTGTCGCGGAACGTCGCCAGGCGGGCGACATCGCGTTCGGCCTGTTTCAGGACGCCGTCCCGGCGCGGGTCATTCGGGCCGTAGCCACGGGCCGCCGTCAGGCCGGCGTCGATGTGGTCGGCCAGCAGCAACGGGTTGTCGGGCAAACCGACCCCGCGGAGGTCGTCCAGGGCCTGCTCGGCGTCCTCGGCCCGGCCGGTCTGGACGGCCAGCGCTGTCTGCGCATGAGCCCGGGCCAGCCGTCCGAGCGGCGTTTGCCGGTGGCGGCTCAGCATGCCGTCGAACGTGTGCAACCCGGCGACGGGGTCCGTGTCGCTCTGGACCAGACCCAGGAACAGGTAGTCCTCGGAGGTCCGGGGCTGCACCCGCTCCACGGCGGTCAGCAGTTCATCGATTCGATCAAGCTGGGAGTCCTCCAGGTAGGCCTTGGCCCGCAGGGCCTTCACCGCCACGCTGTCCGGGAGCTGCCGTTCCGCCTGGTCCAGGTAAAGCAGCGCCTCCTTCGGCCGGCCCCCGTACACCTCGACCGCACCGCGCAGCAGGTTGAGCTGCCCCGGCTCGGCCCCTTTGTTCTCGGCGTCCAGGATGGCATCGAGAGCGGCCGGGGCGTCGCCGGAAAGGGCTTCCAGGATGGCCGTGTCCATGGCCGCCTGCCGTTGTTCGGCCCGCAGGCGCTGTCGGTCCTGTTGGGCCTGCCAGGCGAAAAACCCCGCCGCCGCGGCCGTGACGAGCACCAGCAACCCGGCGACGGCCAGCGCCGGGTTCCGCTTCACCCACTTCTTCGCCCGGGCCAGCGGCCCCGCCCGCCGAGCCGAGATAGCGAAGCGGTTCACGTACCGGCGCAGGTCGTCGGCCATCTCCTTGCCCGTCTGGTAGCGGCGGTCGGGGTCCTTCTCCAACGCCTTGAGGCAGATGGTCTCCAGATCAGCGGGCACGCGCCGGTTGACCCGGCGCGGCGGCTGTGGCTCCTTGTGCATGATCTGGGCGATCACCTGGTCGCGCCGCTCCGCCGCGAACGGCGGCCGCAGCGTGAGCAGCTCGTACAACGTCGCCCCGAGCGAGTAGATGTCCGTGCGGCGGTCCAAGGGCGCTCGGCCGGCCGTGATCTGCTCGGGGGACATGTACATCGGCGTCCCGACGAACTCGCCGGTCAGCGTCATCCCCGGCTGTTCGAGCAGGCGGGCCAGGCCGAAGTCGTTGACGCTCAGCCGGCCGTCCGGCGAGAGGAGCAAATTGGACGGCTTGATGTCGCGGTGAATCACCCCCTCGCTGTGGGCATAATCGAGTGCCTCGGCCACCTCAGCGATCATGCAGGCCACCTGGTCGAAGTAGCCGTTCGCGGTTCCAGGCACGGACGAACCCAGCACCGTGGCGGAACCCGCCCGTGGGCCGCTGTCCCCATACGGCCCGGTCGCCTCCAGGCTGGCGGAACGCGGTTCGTCTGCCGCCGGCGACTCGGCGCGGGACTGGCGCAACTGCTTGATCACGTGATCGAGCGAGGGGCCGTCGATCAGCTCCATCGCGTAGAAGTGGGTGCCGTCCTGCTCGCCGGTGGCGTAGACGGGGACGATGTTGGTGTGGTGTAGCCGGGCCGCCGCCTCCGCTTCGCGGCGGAAGCGTTGCACCGCCTTGCTGGTCAGCCCCAGGCCGCCCGACAGGGCCTTCAGCGCCACCTGGCGGTTGAGCGACACCTGCCGTGCCGCGTACACCACCCCCATGCCGCCGCGGCCCAGCTCGCGCACCACCTCGAAATCGCCCAGGCGCTGCACGGGTTCAGGAGTCATTGAGGTTCCCATCGCGGGGCGCTCCGCGAAAAGCGTACCACGAGATTGGCGGGGAAAAGGGGACGGGCACATTTACGGGGGCGTTTCCGCCGTTGGCTTGCGGGGCCGGCCGCGCGGACGCAGCGCGCCGCCCAGGCCGAGTCGCACCGCAGTCGCCTGCGTCCAACCGTCGTCCCCGTACGGCGCCCCGCGCCACGCTCCGGCGGATCGCCCCCTCCTCGGCGGCCGTCGCCGCGCCGTTGACCCAGCCCAACCAGTCCGCCGGCCGTTCCACCGGGCCGGGCGCAAGGTACGCGGGCCGGGATGCGGCCCCCGGCCAGTGGCGCGCGCTCGACCACGGCCAACGCTCCGCCCGCGTGGCCAGCCCGGCCCGCACCGGGTTGCGCTCGATGTAACGCAGCACGGTCAGCAGGTGCGCGTCCTCCTGGATCGGGAAGGCTTTGAAGCGGCCCTGCCAGATGTGGCCGCTGCTGTGGTAGTGCTGGTGGTAGCGGCGGACGTGGGCGTTCTGCAGCCAGTGCATCCAGCGGCTGAGGTCGCCGTCGTGCCGCGGCCGCACTGCCAAGTGAAAGTGGTTGGGCATCAGGCAGTAGGCCAGGACGGGCATCGGCATCTCGGCGCAGGCCTGCCCGACGGCCCGCAGGAACGCCTGGTAGTCGCCGTCCTTGTGAAAGACCTCGCGGCGGGCGTTGCCACGGTTGAGGACGTGGTAACACATCTCGCCGACAGAGGCTCGCGCGGCGCGGGGCATGCCCGACAGTATAGCCAAATCCGGCAGCAGGGCAAGATTAAATGTGCCCGTCCCCTTTTTAATCCCCTTTTTAGATTCAACGCAAAAGGGGCGGACCACTAGGCATTGAGCGCCGCCCCCTCCCGCCGCGTATAATGGAGTGTCGCCCTTCGCCGCCCCGCGGAGCCTTCATGCACGCCACCCTCATGCTCTCCTCCGCCCTTATGACCTTCTCCGCCGCGCCCGCGCCGCCCGACGTTCCGCTTCAGGAAACCCTGGACGTCCGCTACGGCAACGACTCCGCATCGCAGGCGCTGGACGTGTTCGCGCCGAAGGGAGCGGCGAACCGGCCGGTGGTGCTGTTCGTCCACGGCGGAGCGTGGATGTTCGGCGACAAGGATATGCTCGGCCTCTACCGCGACGTCGGCCGATTCTTCGCCCGCCACGGCGCCGTCGCCGTCTGCATCAACTACCGCCTCGTGCCGTTCGTCAAGCACCCCGATCAGATCAAGGACGTGGCCCGCGCCTTCGCCTGGGTGCGCCGCCATGTCGGAGACTACGGCGGCGACCCCGACCGCATCTTCCTGTGCGGCCACTCGGCCGGCGGACACCTCGTCGCCCTACTTGCCACCGACGATGAGTATCTCAAAGATCCCGAACTCAAGCTGAAGGCCGAGGACCGGGCCGCGCTCAAGGGCGTGATGGCCGTGTCCGGCATCTACCGCATCCCGACGCAGGAGGAGTTCAACGCCATCCTCGACAGCGTGGTGCTGGGGCTGGTGCAGGCCTCCCACAACGCGCCGTTCGTGACGGCGCTGGCGCCGGCCCTGCAACGACAGAACTACGCCCTCAACCCGTTCCGCCTGGCGTTCGGCGAGGACAGCGCCCTGGCCGCGCAGGCGGCGCCGCTGACGCACGTTCACAAAGGACTGCCGCCGTTTCTGCTGCTGTACGCCGAGCTGGAGCTGCCCAAGGTCGATGAGATGGCCCAGGAGTTCGGCAAGGGGCTGAAGGCGGCCGGCGACGCGGTCGAGGTCGAACGCATCCCCGGCTGCGACCACAACTTCATCCTCTTCAAGCTTGACCAGCCGAACGATCCGGCCGCCGCGGCGCTGCTGGCGTTCCTGGACAAGTACGGCGGCCCGCGCACGGGACGCCAGCCGTGAGCGGTCCCGTCGTCGGCCGGCTGGCCCCATCGCCGACGGGAGCGCAGCACGTCGGCAACGCCCGCACCTATCTGCTGGCGTGGCTGTCGGCGCGAAGCCGGAGCGGCCCCGTCGCGCTGCGGATCGAGGACGTGGATTCGCCGCGCGTCAAGCCGGGCGCCGCCGATGCCGCCTGCGACGACCTCCGCTGGCTCGGCCTGGACTGGGACGGCGATCCCGTCGTCCAGACGCAACGCCTTTCTCTCTACGAAACCGCCCTGCAAACTCTGCAACAGCGCGAGCTGATTTACCCCTGCACCTGCACGCGCTCCGACGTGGAGCGGGCCGCCAGCGCCCCGCACGCGGAGCATGAGGGTCCGGTTTATCCGGGAACGTGCGCCGGCCGTCGCGCCGCCGACGCCGCCGCGCTCGGCGCTCGGCCGTATTGCTGGCGATTCCGCGTGCCGGAGCGGTCGCCGGACTGGAACGACGGCTTCCTCGGCCCGACGGCGATCGACCTGCGTTCGGTGGGCGGCGATTTCGTGGTATGGAGGGCGACGCCGGCGTATCAGCTGGCCGTGGTGGTGGACGACGCGGCGCAGGGCGTGACGGAGGTGGTGCGCGGCGACGATCTGGTCCCCTCGACGCCCCGGCAATTGCTGCTGTACGAGGCGCTGGGGCTGCGTCCGCCGCGGTTCGTCCACGTGCCGCTGGTGGTGGGGCCGGACGGCCGGCGGTTGGCGAAGCGGCACGGCGACACACGACTGTCGGCGCTGCGCTCGGCCGGCGTGACGGCGGAGCGGCTGCTGGGACTGCTGGCGTGGTCGTGCGGCTGGATCGAGACGATCCGGCCGGTCACGGCGCGGGAGCTGCCGCCGCGGTTCCGGCTGGAGGCCGTGCCGCGCGGGCCGTTCGTGCTGACGGCGGAGCGGCTGCGGGCGATCGGCTATGGGTAATGGCTTCCGTGAGAGCTACAATACCACCATGACAACCATCACCGTTCACGAACTTCAGCGCGATCCCCTCGCCTGCCTCCGCCGCGTCGAGGAGGGGGAAACTCTCCTTGTCGTGCGGGACGAGCGGCCTGTCGCGGAGATCAAGCCGGCCCCCTCCCAGATCTACGAGCCGCGACCGTTCGGGCTGGGCGCCGGCGAGTTCACCGTGCCCGCCGACTTCGATCAGCCGCTGCCCGAGGCGTTCTTCGGGATTTTGAGGGCGCATGAAGCTGCTGCTGGACACCCACGTCTTTCCCTGGTACGTGACCGCCGACCTCCAGCTGCCGGTTGGCTTCCGCGCTGCCATCCAGGATCCGGCCAACGAGGTGTTCCTGAGCACCGCTTCCGTATGGGAGGCGGTCGTCAAGCACGGCCTGGGCAAGCTGCCTCTGCCCGCACCCCCGGCGGAACACCTGCCGCGCGAGCGCGAGCGGCGCCGAATCGCAAGTCTCCCGATCGAAGAAGCCGCCCTCGTTCATCTCGCCAAACTGCCGCTGTTGCACCGCGACCCGTTCGACCGCATCCTGATCGCCCAGGCGCTGCAACACGACCTGACCATGCTAACGGTGGACGCCGCGGTGAAGGGGTATCCTGTCAAGCGGCTCCCACCCTAGCGGCACCGGGACACCCCGTTGTCAGCGCTGTGCCCGGCCGGCGTGACGGCGGAATTGCTGCGGGCGATCGGCTATGGGTGAGGCCCGTTGGCTTTTTCCCGGATTTCGCCTGTCAACCCCTACGAAGACTCATGATGAGAACGAACAAGGGCAGGCCCACCAGGAAGACCCAGCCCATCGTCGCCACCATCCAGGCCGGAGAAGGGGATATGCGGCTGTACCAGCTGTACCGTCGCCAAGGGGTCCAGCTCCCTATTTGTTCCGGAAACCAGATGAGGGCGAGCGCCATGAGGCACCCGACTGCGACCGTTCCGGCGAACGACAGGCTCTCCGCGACCCCCGCCGCGATGACGTAGGCCACGGCGAGGACCAGGGAGACGACCTTGCTGAGGGTCACGGCCATCCGCGGAAACCTCCTGTGACTGCTTGCGAGTTCATGCTCCCGGCGCCGGCAGCCGTTCGCCCCGAAAGACCGCGATCGGCGACCCCTCCGCCACGAAAGCCGAGGTGGGCGGCCGGCTCAGCGCGCGCCGAATTCTTGGCCGTAAAATCCCGCCACGTCGCAGTCCAGCCGCGCGGCCGACGCCCGCCACACGCGCCACGGCGGATGCTCCACGCCGTACTCCAGCGCGGAGCCGTCCCGCTGCACCACATAGCCCCAATAATGCTCCGTAATGAATGCTTCTTCCGACCCCGCGGCCGGTAAGACCGGGACGCCCTCGAACTCCGCGCTCAGGGTGTTCTGACGGCCCCGGCTCGTCCAGCCGTACTCCACGGAGCCTCCCTTCGATGGATCGGGCAGCCGAACCTGGGATCGCATGGGATGCGCTTCGTAGTTCTCGTTGTAGATCCAGCGGGCGACGGCCGCGATGGCGATTTTGGGGACGATCTCTTTCACGAAGACGACGCCGCGACGCGGCCCGTCGTCGGCCTGACGGCGGACGTAGAAGCGCAGGTTGATTTCCTCAAAATGGCGATGAAACGGGATCGACCAGCCGAGGACGCGCGTGTTCTGGAAGCGGAACCCCACCAGACTGAGGAACGTCCTGCCGTTCCAGGAATCGATCTCCGTGCCGGGAGGCGTCCGCGAGCGAAGGGCCGCCGGATCGATTTCGTAGTTCAGCATCAGCAGATGCCGCCATTCGGCGGTGAGAAAGCGGCGCTTCATACGTCCCCGGAGACCAGCGCCACCCGGCCGAGCGACGCCAGCAGGTCCACCAGCGCGGCGGGGTCCACCGGCTTGACCAGATGGTGATCGAACCCCGCCTCCTTCGACAGCCGACGATCCGTCTCCTGGCCCCAGCCGGTGGCGGCGATTAGCACCATGTCGCGCCCCACGGCTCCTGGCGAATCCGTTGGGCCGCCTCATGGCCGCTCAGGCCGGGCAGGCCGATGTCGAGCAGGACCACCTGGGGGCGGAACTCGTCCGCCAGCTTCACGGCCTCCAGGCCGTCGTGGGCGGTGCGTACCTCCTGGCCCATGATGCGCAGCAGCATCCCCAGGCTCGCCGCCGCGTCCCGATTGTCGTCCACCACCAGGATGCGGAGCGAAGAGGCCAGCGGCCGCGCTCCCGCCGGCGCTCCGACGATAGCGACGCCGCCCCAAGGACGACCGGCAGACGCACGCACGAACTCGCTGCCCCGGCCGGGGCCGTCGCTGCGGGCCGTGATGCTGCCGCCGTGCATCTCGGCCAGCTGCTTGACCAGCGTCAGGCCGATCCCCAGGCCGCCGTGCGACCGCTCCAGCGTTTGATCGGACCTGCGTGAACATCTCGAAGATGCGGGAGAGCATTTCGGGGCGAATGCCGACGCCGGTGTCGCGCACCGTGACGACGGCGTCGCTGCCCTGGCGCTCCGCCGTCAGCCAGATGCGGCCGCCGCGCTCGGTGTACTTGGCGGCGTTGTTGAGCAGGTTGGAGACCACCTGAGCCAGCCGCGTCAGGTCGCCGTCGAGGCAGATCGGCTCCGACGGCAGCGCGACGACGCAGGTCGTGACCGCACGCCTCGATGAGCGGACGGCTGGTTTCGACGGCCGCGTGCAGCACCTCCCGCAGATCGAGCCGCGCCTTGCGCAGCTCCAGCTTCCCCACGGTGATGCGCGACAGGTCGAGCAGGTCGTCCACCAGCCGGGCCATCTGATGCACCTGGCGGTCGATCACGTCGCGCGCCACTGCAGCGTCGGATCGAGCGGACCCTGCGTGCGCAGGATTTGCACCGCGTTCTGAATGGGGGCCAGCGGGTTGCGCAGCTCGTGGGCCAGCGTCGCCAGGAACTCGTCCTTGCGCCGGTCGGCCTCCTGGAGCTGGGTGCACAGCCGGGCGTTCTCGACCTCGGCCCGCTTGCGCTCGCTGATGTCCACGAGCACGTTGACCGCGCCGAGAAGCTTGCCGGAGTCGTCGTGGATCGGGTTGGCGTAGGCCATGAGGGTGAGGCGTTCACCGTCGGGGCGCTCGGCGATGATCTCGTGGCCGTTGTACTCCGCCTGGTCGCACAGCGCCCGGGCCATCCAGCACTGGGAGTGAATGATTGGTGAACCACCAACCGAGAACAGTTTGAAGGAGCCTCAGTAGCGGTCGATCGGGTCGTTCAGCTTCGGTTCCCGCCCCCAGAGCCGGACGGCGTGCTGGTTGAAGTAAGTGATGAGGCCGTCGGGATCGCAGGTGTAGGCCCCGGCGGGGAGTTTCTCCAGCAAGCGGCGAAAGCGCATTTCGCCCAGGTTCCGGTCGGTTTCGGCCGGCGAACCCGCAACGTCCTCTGCTTGCTCTGCCTGCAATCGCATGACTTGCTCCTCGCGCTGGCGCCGGTGGAATGGGATCCCTGTCCCTGCCAAACCCTCATTCTATGGCAAATGTCGCGCCAGTTCCTCCAAACAGAGCCGATGAACGAACGCCTCCGGCGCCGTCGCGCCGCCCAGCCGGTCCCGGACGCCGCGCCGAAGGGCGTCGCGCTCCGCTTCCGGCAACGCGGTCCACGCCTCCTGCAACCGCCGCTCCGCCTCCTCCCGCGTCCGCGCCGCCTCCTGCTCCTCGCGGCACCGGGCCTCGGCCGTCTCGCGGGACGCCTCGCGCCGCCGTTCCAGCTGATGCAGTCGCACGGCCTCCGGTAGATATTTTTGCACCGCCCCGCTCAGCGATCGGCAGTCCGGCCAGCGCTTCTTCGTGACCCGCACCAGGCAGGCGATCACCGCCTTGGCCTCCGCGCCGTGGTCGCGCTCCAGCGCCTCGGCCTGTTCCAGGTCGCGCGGCCCAGGCTGCGTCGGCGTGGTCGCGTCCCATAGCCGGTAATACTCCGCAGCCAGGCTGAATGATGAATGATGAATGATGAATGATGAATCGGAAGCAGCCGGTTCCTTCGGTTCCTCCTTCCGCGCAACCCGCCGGAACTGGACGCGCCAGACGCCGGCCTTGATCTTCTGGAAGCGCTCCTCCGCGGCAAGGGGAACCAGGAAGCCGATCGCTTCCAGCTCCGCGATGGCCGGCGCCAGTCGTCGCTTGAGGATGGCGACGTTGTCCGATTCCGTCAGACCGACGTGGCCGCAAGCGAACTCGATCAGGTCCATCAACACGGCGTCGTTATTGTAAAAACGCTTGTCGAGGAAGCGATACATGCGCTGAGCGGTCGGTGTCTTGAGGCGGAAGAAGATTTCCAGGTCGAGCCGTTTGATGTTGCCGTTGAGCAGGCTCTGGTGGAACGACTGCGTCCAGGTCGCCCAGCTCAGCGGCGTGCTGTGGGCGGTGCGCGGCCCACTCACCTGGCGGGCGATCTTGTAGGCGCTGATGACGCCGGTGGCCACTTCCTCCTCGTAGCCACGGCCGGCGGCGTCCCACCAGGCGTTCTCGTAACGGATGGTCAGCGACTTGAGCCGGCGCAGCACGTCGCGCAGCCGGGTGTAGCTGCGGCCGTTCGCCGACCAGCCCATGACGTCGAACATCTGGCTCGGCGCGAAATAGACCGTCGCATCGGCGAAGTTATTGCTGTGCTTGGCGACGTAGAGCAAGGCGAGGATGACGTGCTCGTCGGCCGGCGTCGGCAGACCGTCGCGGGCCGACGAGGTGAGCGTGACGCGCTGGTGGACGCGCTGGCGCGTGACCGGATCGTAGCGCGTGGCCTCGAACTCCAGGCGGTCGCGCTTACGGCCGTTGGCGTCGCTGGGCTGCTGGCGTTGCAGGGCGGAGATGGGGAAGTCGGCGAGGTTCATCTCGTCGCGGCCGTCGTGGTGTTTCCCCTTGGGTTCATCGGGGGTCATGGTCGCACGTCGTTGGCTTCGGAAATCTTCCACACCACGCCGGCAAGGGCGAGAGTTGGTGTGAGGTTTTCGGTTCTTCACGGTTATAGGAAATGGTTTGGCGCTCGCCGTTCCTTGCCGGAAAGCCAATCCCCTCTTGCGCTTTGGCGCATCGTCCTTTCCGAAAAGGCGCCCCCTCGCACGGAGACTCGGCGCCCCCTCGCACGGGAACTCGCCGCGGCAGGTGCGCGACGGCACGGGGATTTATGCGCGATCGCACGGAGATTTGCCCAGAAATATGCGCAATCGCACAGAAATAGACATTTGCGGACATCCCTTTCAGCTGCGCAGCTGCGATTTGGCAGCTGCGCAGCTGAAAGACGGACGGATCGAGGGGCCGACTCGGCGAGGAGTGAGCCATCTCCGTGCGGCGGCGCACATTTCGGGGTTCATCGGCCCGGCTTGGGGTCAGAAGTTTCCGTGCGGCGGGGCACATATCAGTCGTCTCCGCGGAAGCCGCCGCCGGCGCGGCCCGGCGTGGAACATTGATGACGAGCCGGGACGGCGAGAACAAGAGGCGGCGGACATGGCAACGGAACCATACAGCGAAAATCGGTAAGAAGCGGGGAATGGGGCGGAAGAAGCGGTCGGGAAGGGGCGGAGATTGGGGGCGACGGAGCGCCTGGGAAAGGGCGCGGGAATGGGTCGAGGGTGCGGGAGAGTGGGGGCTTGACAGATAGAAGAATTGTGCGGCGGGTGAAGCTTCTTGGAGGCGCGCCTTGCAAGCCTGAACCTCTCAGTGGGGCATATTCCAGGCCAGGAGGTCGATGCAGATCGGTGGCACACCCGCCTCTCCAGCGATTCGCTGCATCAATTGCTGAAGCCTGTTGTACTGCTTCATCGACGTTACGAAACCCATGCTCGCGTTGCGCGGAATCCCGATGGGCGGCATGAATGCGCCCGAGGCTGCACACTGGCGAACCGCAGCGAGGCTGAACTTGTCGAGCGGCACATGGAGAAACGGGATCAGCCGCTGCCGGTCGGCGTCCGGTATCTCCGTCCACCATATCACCTTCTTGAACAGCAGATCCAACAGCTTCCGCCCTGATCCCAAGGGCAGTTCGGTCCTGGTCTCAGCCAGCCAGTACCGCGCCAGACGTTTGGCACAGTCGCTCAGGAATCGATCATACCGGGACTGGTCTCGGATCTCGCGCAATTCCGTCGCCACGCTGAACGATAGATGGGATGCAGCCCACTCACGGAAAAGCTTCGCCGGGTGCCGGGACGGGATGCGGAAGGACCGGAACGTGCTCCCGCTAACCGATTCCCAGATCAGGTCTTTGAGGTCGGGGCAGGGCTGGAAGAATCGCGCCATAAGCTCCGGCTCACGCAGCCGGAGACCTTGGATCAACTCATCACGACCGTACTCGCGAGGCAATGGCGTGCCTCCGTTTCGCCTAACTCCAAGGCCGGCAGCGGGTCGCCCGGCTTCGCGATGAAGAACAGGCGGCGTCCCCAGCGCCGCATCCTGGTCCGGTCCCCGCAGCACCGCTCGCAGCTCCGGCACGGCGAAGTAAGCGCGGAGCAGGTTGTCCATTGCCCGCGACTGGATCATCATCCCTGTCTCCCACCGTGACAGGGTTTCCTTCGCCACGCCCAGCCGCTCGGCCAGCTCCTTCGACTGCAAGCCGAGGGCCTCGCGCCCCTCCCTGATTTGTTGGGGCGTCAGGAGCCGCGCCTCCGCACGCAAGGCCGCCACGATCTGATCGTCCACACGGATGCTGAAGACCAGTTCGCCGCAGGCCCGGCATTTGGGGATCGTAAGGGCGGGGATCGTCAGCTTGTACATGCGGCCGTCGTGCTTGACTTCCGTGGTGTACGGCATCGTCACCGGATACACCTCGTCCTTCAAACAGTTGGCGCAGACCCACGGGAAAGGCCGATCGCGCCCCTTGCGAACCTCGGCTGTCGTCGGTTCAGGCGTCATGAGCATTCACCACCTGGATGAGAGGGTCGTCGGGATCGTTCGGATCCCGGTAGATCAAACGGGTTTCAAAGTAGATCAGTCGGCTGTTGATCCGCACCCGAAGGTCGTAATGGAACTCGTGTTGCTGCCATTCAGGCCGCGTCTCGCGCTGCTCGTCCACGCGACGGCAATCCAGCTCCGCCCAAACGTGTTCGTAGAGTAACTGCGCGAGCTGCCCGTGGGTGTATTCGCGCAGCTCAACGCCAAGCCAGCGAGAGGCGTCTTTGCCGAAGTTGACGTAGCCTGCATATCGCCAATTCGCCAGGGCGGCTCGGTAGCAGCGGCAGCGAACCGGGTCGGTCAGTGGCGGCATGAACCCTCCCATCGTCGGGTGGGAACCGGGCTTGTCCAAGCCAAGAACTCCAGCCGCCCTTTATCTGCGTCCTGCCTTATTGTAGCCGAAAATTGATCTACGTCAATCACGTAACGCGCGATTGAACTGCGCCGCCCCGCTCCCTAAGATTCCTCTGTCCCGACCCCATCGGCTCAGGAGACCCTGATGCGGCACGTTCTGTCGGCCCTGGTGCAGAACCAACCCGGGGTACTGGCCCACATCTCCGGCATGTTGGCCTCGCGCGGCTTCAACATCGACAGCCTCGCCGTCGGCGAGACCGAGGTCGCCAACCTGTCGCGCATGACCTTCGTCGTCCACGGCGACGACGCCGAGCTGGAACAGGTCCGCAAGCAGCTCCATAAAGTCGTCACCGTCGTCCAAGTCCAGGACATCAGCAGCGAGGACTTCGTCGAGCGCGACCTGATGATTCTCAAGGTCAAGGCCGTGCCGCCGCAACGCATGGAGATCACGCTGCTGGTAGAGATGTTCCGCGGCCGCGTCGTGGACATCAGCGCCGACAGCCTGATGATCGAGATCAGCGGCCAGGAGCGCAAGATCGAGGCGTTCATCGAACTGATGCGGCCGTACGGCATCCTGGAGCTGGCGCGCACCGGCCGCATCGCGCTGGTGCGCGGCGTGCCCGGACAGGGAGACATCGACCTATGACGCAGACTCCCCTCGTCTCGTCCACGCGGCCCATCGACCCGAAGCTGTCGGAACTGATCCGCGGCCTCAAGCCGGGCCAGCGCATCCGCATCACCCAGCGCGTGCGCGTGGGCAGCACCGCGACCTGGACGACCACGGTGGAAGGCGTCTACCGCGATGTGAATTATCTCAACACCGGCCTGGCCACCGACCGCGTGCCGGAGGACGACATCGTCGTCGTGGCCGTCCACTTCACCAAGGACAACGGCGAACTGTCCAGCATCACGCTGGATGAGTGGAGCAAGATTGAGGTGGTGGGATGAGAGCGGGCCGTCACTTCCGCCGCCACAGCGCCGCCTCCGCGATGCCCAGCCGCTCCGCCGTCGGCCGGATGGCGTCGTAGAAGCGCTTCGCGTCGCCGGGATAGCCGGCCGTCGGCTTCAGGCCCGGCGTCCGCTCCCGCCAGAAGTGGTTGAACTCCTCCATCAGCCGTTCGCGCACGTACTTGCTGACCATCGACGCCAGGGCCGTGCAGAAATGGGCCGTGTCGGCGCGCGGCTGGAACGTCAGCCGCATCTCGCGGCCCATGCCGAGGACGCGATAGACGCTGGCCGACATCCCCTCTTGCAGCGGCAGCACCGCGTCGGCCGACAGGGCGTGCTGGATCTGGGCGGCGTAACGATTGCGGCCGCCGTGCTTGTCGATGTGGAACGTCAGCGCCTCGTCAGCCGGCGCCAGGTCGCGCCGCCCGCAGCAGCTCGGCCAGGCCGTGCGCCAGCACCGCCCCCTTGCTGCCGGTCTCGTCGAGCAGGGCGTTGAACCGCGCCGGGCAGACCACCACCGTCGTCGCCTTCCAGCTGTGGACCCCCGCCGCCGTGCAGGCCGCGTCGAACCGCGCCGCGGCCGCCGCCACGTCCTCCGCCGTCGCGTGGCCGGGGAGTCCGCCCGTCCCCGTGTACCACGGCTCGCCGTGCAACTCGACCAGCATCGCCTCCGCACAAAAGCCCGAAAGGAAGGTCCCGAAAGGCGTCGACGCACCGTGTCCCGGCGCCGCCAGGACGCCGCGCTCCAGCGCCGCCAGGCCGCGGGCCGTGTGGTAGACGAGCTTGGAGTCGTCCACGGCGATCCGGCCGTCGTCGGCGTCGGCGGCGCGGCGGACGGCGGGCCGCAGCGCCGACCACAGGCAGGCGTCGGCCAGGTCGTCGTCCCGCCGGCATGCCGCCGCCGTCATGACGAACGGGCCGAGGTTCGGCCCATAGCCCGCCTCATCGACGCCGACGATCCACATGACCATCCCCGAAACGATGAATGATGAATGATGAATGATGAATCAAAGACCCTCTGGGTTCCTCGTTCCTCGTTCATCATTCAGCCCGTTGTCCCTTCCGCCGCGAGCGGGTATTGTACCGCCAGGCGCTTCGCCCCGCCGCGCCGATTTCCGGGAGGGGATTCCATGCTCCAGGACAACATCTTCCTGAAGATCGTCGAGAAGAAGATCCCGGCCAAGATCATTCACGAAGACGATCTCTGCATCGCCTTCCACGACGTCAACCCGCAGGCGCCGGTCCACGTCCTCATCATCCCGCGCAAGGTCATCCCGACCCATGCCGACATTACGCCGGAGGACCGCGAGCTGCTCGGCCATCTGCACCTGGTCGCGGCCCAGCTCGCCGAGAAGCTCGGTCTGTCGGACGGCTATCGACTGGTGCTCAACTGCAAGGAGCGGGCGGGCCAGACGGTGCCGCACCTGCACCTGCACCTGCTCGGCGGACGGGCGTTCGGTTGGCCGCCGGGCTGAATGATGAACGATGAACGATGAACGATGAATTGTCTTGATTCATCGTTCATCATTCATCATTCATCATTTTGGAGTCGCCGTCATGGAAATCCTCCTTCCCGCCGAGCGCATCCAGCAGCGGGTCGATGAGCTGGCCCGGCAGGTGGCGGCCGACTTCCGCGGCCGGCCGACCACCATCGTCGGCGTCCTGACGGGATGCCTGATGTTCCTGTCCGACCTCGTTCGCCGCATCGACTTGCCGTTGCGCATCGGCCTCGTCCAGGCGTCCAGCTATCGCGGCGCCGCTGTGACGCCCGGCGTCCTGCGCATCGGCCCCGAACTCACGCCCGACGTGCGCGGCCGACACGTGCTGCTGCTCGACGACATCCTCGACACCGGCCAGACGCTGGCGTACTTGATCGACCACTTGCAGGGACTCGGCGCCGCGTCGGTACGGTCGGCCGTGCTGCTGCGCAAGATCGGCCGTCAGCGCGTGCCCGTCGAGCCGGACTATTGCGGCTTCGACATCCCCGACGTCTTCGTGGTCGGCTACGGACTCGATTACAACGACGAACACCGCCATCTGCCGTACATCGGAATCGTCCGTAGCCCCGGAGGGGCGGCGGTTCATCAGCCAGGGTGAAACCCCTGGGGACCGAGACTGGCCCATGTGTCGTTGCATCAGCCCTGGAGGGACGGCGGTGTCCTCGCACCTGGGGTTTGCACCCGGGTCATTCACCGCCGCCCCTCCAGGGCTGAATGGGGGAAGGGGACGCGCTCCGGCCCCCAGGGGTTTCACCCCTGGCTATGAACCGCCGCCCCTCCGGGGCGAAGAACCGTTGATCAGATAGAACCCAATGAAGATCCTCTTCGTCATCCCGAGCCTGGACTACGGCGGCGCCGCCCGTCAGCTCACGCTGATCGCGGCGGGGCTGCCGCGCGACCGCTTCACGTCGCGCGTCTGCGTCCTCGGCCGGGCCGGCCCGTGGGCGGAGGAGCTGCGCGCGGCCGGCGTGGAAGTGGAGGTGCTGGGCTGGAAAAGACCGTTTGAGCCGGCGCCGTTCCTGGCGCTGCGCCGCCGACTGGCCGAGCTGCGGCCCGACGTGATCCACCTGTGGGGGCCGGCGGGCCTGCGCGCCGCCGCGGCGCTGGCCGGCGCCCGCCGCACCGCGCGTCTGTTCGTCAGCGCCGCCCTATCGCCGCGCCGCCGCACGGTCTGGCTCGACCGTTGGCTGCTGCGCCGGGCTGTCGTCGTCGTCGCCTTCAGCGAGGCCGAGGCGGAGCGCTGCCGGAGCCTCGGCGTCCGGCCGGAGCACGTCGCCGTCGTCGCCCCCGGCGTCCGGCCGATCGCGGCGCCGGCCCTGCCGGCGGACGCCGCGGCCGGCCGGCTGCTGTTCGCCGCCGGGCCGGTCGAAGCCCACAAGGGCTTCCGCGACGCCGTCTGGGCGCTCGACATTTTGCACTATTTATACGAGGATTTGCGGCTGACGCTGGCCGGCGGCGGCCCCGACCTGGCCCGCGTGGAAGCGTTCGCCCAGGCGGTCGGCGTGGCCGACCGCGTGACGTTCCTCGGCCGACGGCCCGACCTGGCGCCGTGGCGGAGCGCCGCCGAAGTGGTCTGGGCGCCCAGCCGCGCCGGCGGCGGCGTCAACGCCGCTCTGGAGGCGATGGCGGCCGGCAAGCCCGTGATCGCCACGCGCCTGCCGGCCCTGACCGAGGTCGTGGTCGATGGCGAAGTCGGCTGCCTCGCGCCGCCCGGCGACAAGACGGAGTTGGCCCGCCAGACGCGCTTCCTGCTCAACGACGCCGACCGCCGCCGCGCCTACGGCGAGGCCGGCCGGCGGCGCACGGCGGAGCATTTCTCGGTCGAGCAGCTGGTGCGGCGCTGCGCGGAATTGTATGAGGCGTCCCTTCAATAAGGGTCTGCGCCGCCGCGCGCCGGCCAGTCGGCGGCGCCGGAACTTGCGTGCCCCGATCCGTCTCTTATAATCTTCCCATACGTCCGACGGGCCGCCGGCGGCGCCGCCGGCCGGCGCCGAGGCGTGGAAAGGCGCACCCCCGTGATCCAGTATCGATCGTTCATCAACCTCGACCCGCCCGCTTTGGTCGATGTCTGGAATGAGAGCTTCACGACGCGCGGGGCCGCCGCCCTCCGCTCGGCGACCCTTCTGGAATATTTCGTATTCTCCAAGCCGTATTTCGACCCCGACGGGCTGATCGTGGCGGCCGACGGCCCCAAGCCGGTCGGCTTCGTCCTGGCCGGCTTCGGCCCGTCGGACGACGGCGCCCGGCTGGAACACGGCGTCGGGCGTGGTCAGCCTGCTGGCGGTGGTCCCGTCGCACCGCCGCCAGGGCGTCGGCGCCGAGCTGGCGGCGCGGGCCGAGGACTACCTGCGCCGCCGCGGCGTCCGGACCCTGTTCGCCGGGCCGATGGCGCCGCTCAATCCGTTTACGTTCGGCCTCTACGGCGGCAGCGGCTCGCCGGGCTTTCTCGACAGCAACGCGCCGGCCCGGCCGTTCTTCGAGGAGCGCGGCTACAAGCCGCACGAGACGACGCTGGTGTTTCAGCGGCCGCTCGATCGGCCGCCGGTCGTCGCCGACGCCCGCTTCGCTCCCTGCCGCCAGCGCTACGACATCCAGGTCGGCCCGCGCTCCGGCACGACATGGTGGCAGGAATGCGTCTTCGGCCCTCTGGAATTGCACGATTACCGGCTGATCGAGAAGACCACCGGCAAGTGGCTCGCCCGCGCCTCGCTGTGGGAGATGGAGACCTACGCCGCGACGTGGAACGAACACGCCGTCGGCGTGGCCGAGCTGGAGACGGTCCCGGAAATGCGCCGCAAGGGATTGGCCAAGTTCCTGATCGCCCAGATCCTGCGCCACCTGCACGAGCAGTTCTTCACGGTGGCCGAGATCCAGGCGGCGGAGACGAACGCGGCGGCGCTGAACCTGATTCGCGGCCTCGGCTTCACGCAGGTGGACCGCGGCTGCCGCTTCCGGCGCGAGGCGTAAGGAACCAACCGCCAAGACGCCAAGAAGACAATTCTTATATTTCTTGGCGCTCTTGGCGTCTTGGCGGTTGGTTCCTTATCGCTTGTCCCACGTGATCGTCACCACCGGCGCCGGCTCGTCCAGCCACAGCCGCACGAACGGAATCGCCTCCTGCGAATCCGGATGGCGCTCGATGTGGATGCGGCTCGGCGATACGCGCAGTCCCGCCTGGTAGTGCAGACTCAGCACGACCTGATGGTCGTCGCCGGGCGCACGTCCGTCAGCACGACGCGGTTGCAGTCGGCCGTCTGCCAGTGGGCGGCGCCGTGCAGGGCGAACGACGGCGTACGGTGCAGCGTGACCAGCCAGCCGGAGGCGCCGTCGCGCAGCTCCACCGCCGCTTCGGTCCCCTCCTCCCCGCGGCGGAAGCGCTCGAACCGCCGCGCCGTCTTCTCCGACCAGCAGACCACCCAGCCGATGTTGTAGCGCGTGCAGTAGTCGTTGCAGGTCGGCGTCGGTCCAGTCGTCGATCGGCCGGCCGGCCAACGTCTGATCGACCAGGCCGCCGGCCGTGTGTTCGATGTCGGCGTCGGGGTCGAGGCCGCCGACGTAGGCGCGGTCGGTCAGCACCGGCAGCAGGGCCGTCCAGCCGAAGCCGTCGCGCGGGCCGCGGCGGTCTTCCCAGAGAATGCGGGCCTGCGAATTCGTTTTTTCCTTCAGCACGGCCGCGATGTTCTCGCGGTCGGCGCCGAGGCCGATCCGGAACGGCTCCGCGTCGCGCCAGCGGCCGACCCAGGCGTCGCGGTGCGACGGCAGCGCCAGCGTGACGGCGGCCAGCGTCCCGGCGCCGGCCAGCGCGGCGGTCCCCCAGCCTCCCCAGCGGCGGATCGGCCGCAGCATCGTCGTCAGGGCGTGGGCCGCCGGCGCCGCGGCGAACAGCAGGGCCGGGACGAAGAGTCGGTCGCCGCCGAACCGCGCCAGCGGACCCCACACCACGGCCGTTCCCGCCAGCAGCAGCCAGCCGATCAGCCCCAGGCCGAACAGCCGGGCCGCCGGTCGCAGTCTGCCGCGGTGCATCCACACGACGCCGACCAGTGCGGCCACGACCAGGAAACAGGCCAGCGTCCGGTCGGCCGACGCGCCCCAGGCCGGCGCCTCCCACAGGGCGCGCAGCGTATGCGCGGTCAGGACCGGCGCCTCCAGGTTGAGCGGCGTGTGAATCCACCAGGAACCGGCCCAGTCCAGCAGCCAGAACAGGTTGGCCAGCACGCTCGCCGCCAGGGCGCCGGCCAGGCTGACGTGCCACAGTAATTTGTGGTGCGGGCCGGACGTGAAGTAGTACAGCAAGAGCAGCGGCGCCGACAGCAGCATCAGCATCGGGTCGGCGAACCAGCCGACGAAGGCCGCCAGCGTCACGCCGGCCGCGCTGAGCGGCCCCGGAGCGCGCGGTGGTAGCGCATCAGCAGTCCCGTCTGCGCCAGCACGGCCAGGGACGCCAGCAGCAGCCCCACATCCCCCGCTTCGAGCAGATCGCGGCACGGCTGGCCCCACCACACCAGCATTCCCAGGCCGCAGGCCAGACAGGCCCGGAAGCGGTTCAGCCCCGCCCCGCGCCGCCCCGGCGAAGACGCACGGCGCCAGCAGGCACAGCCCGACCACGCCGAGCTTGTAGACCCACGGCAGATAGCGTCCGCCCGCCAGCGCCAGCAGCATCTCGGCCGGCCGGCTGCCGTCGTCGAAGACCGGCGTCTTGGGATAGCCCGCCTGGAAGGCCGGGTCGTAGCAGGACAGCGTGCCGCGGGCCAGGAACGCCCGCGCTCCGAGAAGTCCGTGATACAGATGGAGGGGGTGTCGGCCGGACAGGATCGGCTGATCGTCGAACAGGCGGTCGGCCGCGTGTCCGGGTCCGAACAGGCCGAGCGTCATCCAGGTCTGGGCGGCGAGGAGGGCGACGAACGCCCCCCACCACAGCGGATGATCGCCCGGCCCGCGGAGCGGGGCGCCGTGCGGCGGCGGTTCGTGGGGTTTCATGAAGGACGGATGGTAACGGGGCGGGGCGAATGGAACAAGACGGAGTGAGGAGTGAGGAGTGAGGAGTGAGGAGTGAGGAGAAAAGACAAGGCGGCCAGCCTCCGACTCCTCACTCCTCACTCCTCACTCCTCACTCCTCACTGTTGACAGCCTCCCCCCCCTGTTAGAATGGCGCTGGAGTCGCAACCGGCGTGGGCCTCTGCGGGGATTTGGGGCTATGAAGTGCCAGAAGTGCACCAAGGCCGCCACCTTGCACATCACCGAAATCCTCGGCGAAGAACAGATCGAAGAACTCCATTTGTGCGAGGAGTGTGCGCAGAAGTACCTCTACGAGCCGCAGCAGAAAGCAGACCGGCATCAAGACCGCCCCCGGCGGCCAGGGCGAGGAGGCCGACGAGCCGGCGGTGCTCAACCGCGAATGCGATATTTGCGGCATCAAGTTCGTCGATTTCCGCAACTCCGGCCGGCTCGGCTGCCCGCACGACTACCAGGAATTCCGCGACGAGCTGCTGCCGCTTGCTGGAAAACATCCACGGCGAGACGAAGCACTGCGGCAAGACGCCGCGCCGGCTGCCGCAAAACAAGCAAACGCAGTCGGAATTGATCCAGTTGCGCAAGCAGCTGCATGCAGGCGGTCAACAAGGAAGCGTACGAGGAAGCGGCGCAGCTCCGCGACCGGATCCGGCAGCTGGAGGAGAGCTGACGCGGAATGCATGAACGATGAATGATGAATTTGCTTGATTCATCATTCATCGTTCATCATTCCGAAGAGGGATCCGGCGTGAAGTGCCAGCGCTGCTCCAACCCGGCCACGGTCCACCTGACGGACATCGTCGAACAGCAGAAGAAAGAGCTGCACCTGTGCCAGAGCTGCGCCGAGAGCAGCAGCTGCTCAAGAAGCAGGAGCTGAACCTGCCGGCCATCCTGCAGACGTTGATCGGCCAGCACGTCGGCCGCAGACCGACGAGCTGTCCCGGTTGACCTGCCCGGCCTGCGGGATCAAGTATATGGAGTTCCGGGCGCAGGGCCGGCTCGGCTGTCCGCACGATTACGAAGTCTTCCGCACCGGCCTGGAGCCGCTCTGCAGCGCATTCACCGGGCGACCCGGCACATCGGCAAGGCGCCGACGGCGCATCCCGTCCGCGTCCCGGCAGGCGGAGGCGGTCGAGCTGCGCCGCCGGCTGCAGGCGGCGGTGGACGCCGAAGCAGTACGAAGAGGCCGCCCGTTTCCGCGACCTGCTCCGAGAGAAGGAAGCCACGGATGAATCTGGATAACCTGACTCATACCAGTGGCGAATGGCTGCGCGGCAGCGGCCCGGAGTCCGACATCGTCATCTCCAGCCGTATCCGCCTGGCCCGCAACCTGGCCGCTTTCCCCTTCACCAACCGCGCCAGCAGCTACCAGAAGGCCGAGATCGAGGCGCTGCTGCGCGACCGCATCGCCAAGCTCGAGCTCGACCCCAAGCTCGGCTACCTCAACCGTGCCGAGCCTGTCGCACGCTCGACCGCCAGTTCCTCGTCGAACGCCAGCTCATCAGCCGCGAACTGGCCGCCGCCGACGGGCCGCGCGGCGTCGCCCTGGTGCCGCAGGAGACCGTCAGCCTGATGGTCAACGAGGAGGACCACCTCCGCCTCCAGGTCATGCGCAGCGGCTTCGCCCTCGACGAGGCCTGGCAGGAGATCGACCGCGTCGACGACCTGCTGGAGCAGCGCGTCAGCTACGCCTTCAGCGAGGAGTTCGGCTACCTGACCGCCTGCCCCACCAACGTCGGCACCGGCATGCGCGCCAGCGTCATGCTGCACCTGCCGGCCCTGGAGCACACCAAGCAGATCGAGAAAGTCTTCCGCGCCTTGCAGAAGATCAACCTGGCGGTGCGCGGCCTGTACGGCGAGGGCAGCCGGGCGTCGGGCCACTTCTACCAGATCTCCAACCAGGTGACGCTCGGCAAGAGCGAGACGAGCATCCTCAACGAGATCCACGGCGTCATCCCGCAGATCATCACCTACGAACGCCAGGCCCGGCAGACGCTGGCTGCGCGACAACCGGCAGGGCTTGCAGGACAAGGTGTCGCGCGCCTACGGCACGCTCTGCTCGGCCACGATGATGACCTCGGAAGAGACGATGGAGCTGCTCTCCTAGCGTCCGGCTCGGCATCAACCTCGGCCTGCTCGGACGACATCACCATCCCGACGGTGAACGAGCTGTTCATCCACACGCAGCCGGCCCACTTGCAGAAGCTGATGGGCACCGCCGCTGGACGGCGAGGAGCGCAACGCCGCCCGCGCCCGCTATCTCCGCACCCGGCTGCGCGAGGCGGGGCGCATCCGAATTGACGTGTCAGCGGGCTACTTCGGACGGAGTTGGGGGCCTTCGGGCTGCTCTTGCATTTTTTTAATCTTCTTGTCGATGGGGTTGGATGGATTGGCGTCTTCCGAACGCCCAGGCTCAGTCTTCGGTTGACAGCCCATCACCAGCCCGGTCAGCAGGGAAGCAAGCAGGACCCGTCGAAGCGAGCGCATGGCAGAGCCTCGTGTCAAGGGAACCAGGAAACGTCGGTCAGTTGCCCAGGGCGGAGAGGTCGTAGACCTGCGCGTCATGCATGCCCGAGGCATAGATGAAGGTGTTGAAGTCCACCGACTGGCTGATCCCGCGAACCGAGCCGTCGGCGAAGGCGAAGTTCACCACTCGATTGGGATGCATGCTCTGGAACTGGGCATGATAGTAGTCGTTGCCGTTGGGGCCGTAGATGGGCGCGAGGCCCAACGACGTTCGGAGCCACCCGACCCCCATCCAGGTGTTCTCCCGGGTCGCGCGAGCCGTCGAGGAGGAGCCCGCCCAGGGTCTCCCCGAAGAACAGGGTGTTCGACGTCCCGTCGGTAATGTCCGTGACCTTCGTCTGCGAGTTCGTGTAGAGGATTCCGGTGTACGGGGCGAAGGCGGCCATGCTCTGGGGGGCGCCGGGTGGGACCAACCCTATGCCCCCGCCGACGCCGGTGTAGTTGGTCCGCCCCATCTCCGCACCGTACCCCGGGATGTTAATCACCCAGTCCCAATCAACTCCCCATCCCAATTGTGGAGGACCAGCGATCATATCACTTTCATCACAGACAATCGGGGCGCTCGTCCCGGGATCGGCGGGGCACAGGAAGGTGCTGATCCGGGTGTTGATCGCCTGCGGATACCCCTTGCCAGTCCCGTTCACATCCGACGGCGGGACGCTGGGGGCCTGGAAGTCCCAGGGCCCATAGCCGTAGGCCCAGGCGGGGGACGTGCTGTAGAGCTTGAAAAGGCCCGGGCGCTTGGAATAGATCTGCTGGTAGGTGTTGCCCTGCTCGACGTAGGGCAGCAGGTAGGCCAGGCAGCCCGTGTACGGGCCGGCGTAGGGCGGTGGGTAGTTGTACTGCGGCCACCGGTCCGTCGAATTGGGGCTGACGTTGTTCCCCGGCGGGAACCAACCGTTGGCGTCGTGGTAGCCGTGGGCCGCCAGGGCGATCTGCTTGAGGTTGTTCTGGCAGTGCAAGCGGGCGGCCGCCGCGCGCACCATTTGCACGGCCGGCAGCAGCAGGCCGAGCAGGACGCCGATGATGGCGATCACCACGAGCAGCTCGAGCAGGGTGAAGGCCGGACGCCGACGGACGTTCCTGACAGCGCTGTTCAGGTCGGACATGAGCTTTCTCCCTTTTTCAGCGGTTCCCGGGGGCGTCCTGTCGGCCCGAACCGTTGGCCTCGAGGTCGCGGACGAGGTTCTGGAAGTCGTCGCGTTTCCGCAGCGGCTCGAGGGCCGGGTCGGTGCGGAGCCGGCGGATATTGTCGAAGGCGGAAACGGCGCAGCAGCGGAGAACTTGCACCGCTTGCCCGGCGGGGTCGGGACCGCCCGGCTCGCCGGGCAGCGTCGAGGCGAGCGCCAGGCAGCCCGCCAGGTCGTACAACGGCCCCGGGTCCTGAGGCCGGCAGAGTGCCGGCAGGGTCGCCCACAGCCCCGCCGGCCCGGGCGGCGGGGGCAGGAGCGGGCGGTCCAGGTAGACGAGGACGGCGCTGACGGCGACGGCCTGGCGGGCCGCCCGGGCCGCCTCCGCGGTGCGGCCGATCCGGGCGAGGGCGGCCCCCCGGCAGGCAAGGAGCCGCGCCTGGTCGCGGTCCAGCGACCTGTCGGGGACGACCGGCATATCCCGCAGGAGGAATCGGAGTGAACTGATGCTGCCAGGTTGGAGCGGCTCAGGCTCCTGCTGTTCCTCTACCGCCGCCGCCGCCCACTCCTGCTCGGTTCGGATGGCCTTCTCCAGGGCAGGCAGCGCCGCATCGACGCAGTCGAGTGCCTCCTTCGGCCGACCCGCGTCCAACAACAGGCCGGCCAGGACGACGGCCGACCCCGCTGCGTCCCCCGAAAACCGGGGCGACGGCGCGCCTTGACCCGCGAGGTCTTTGCGCGCCTCGAGGATCACTTGCTGCTCGGCGATCCAGCCGTCGAGGTTCCCCTTGAGGAAGCGATACCGGGCCAGCGCCTCCCGGCTGGCCAACCAGTCGCTCCGCAACGAGCGATCACCCGGCGTCTCGCGGAGGGCCTGCTCCAGTTTCTCGTGGGACTTCTGACAAAGTTCGAGGCCCCCCTCGCGGTCTCCTGACTCCCCCTCCAGACAGCCCAGCACAAGGAGCAACCGGGCGTATTGCCCGCGTAGACCGGGGGCGCCGAGGACTTTCTCCCCCTCCGTTTCGACCTCGCGGAGCAGTCCCGCCGCGTCCGCCGTCCGGCCCAGGCGGAAGAGGGACTCGCCCAGGTAGCCGGCGGCCAGCAGGCGGGTGGACCGGTACTCCACGACGAAGGGATCGTCCTGGGTCAACCGCTGCATCAGTCCGAGCGCTTCGCGCAAGGCGGGCTCGGCGCTGCCGGGCAGGCCGAGCTGCACGCGGACGCGCCCGCTGTGGAGCAAGGCCACAGCCAGCCCGTGTCGAAACAGGCCGGACCGTGGGCACCCTTCCACCAGCAGTCGCAGGTTCGCGATCGCCTGTTCGAGCACCCGGGCCGCCTCGGCATTCCGCCCGGACAGGCTCAACAGGACGCCCTGGTTGGTCCAGGCTTTCGCCAACAACAGAAGGTAATTCCACGGCAAATCGGACCAGACGCCCCGAACCAGGCTGTGGGCGGGGCCGGCAAAAAAATAGTTGCCGTTACCGGCTGTACCAAGGTGGTATAAGGTCGGCCCTGTGAACCGCGGGAACGCAGTTTCGATTCGATCGCGGGAGATTCCCTCGACCAGAGCCTCCAGGACCCGCTGGTTGTCGGCGAGGCCGGCCTCGATGTCGCCCTGTTGACCGGCCACCGTCACACGCAGGTCGTAGCCGCGGGCCAGCGCGATCCGGTAGTCGCCGTTTCCCGGTTCCTCGGTTTTCAACCGCTCCAGAAGGTCGATCCCTCGATCGACTTCCTTCTTGCCCTCCCCGAGGTCGCCCGATTGCACCTGCAGCTCGGCGAGCGCCTGGTGGGCGCGCGCCAACCCCAGGCGCAACTCCCGGTCCCGCGGCGCCTCCCGGAGCAAGCTCTCGTACTGCGCGACGGCCTGGTTTTCCAGTCCCCTCGCATCCTCCGGCTGGCCCGTTTCCAGCCACATCTCCCCCAGTTGCCGCTCCGCTGCCGCCATCTGCTGCCGTACGTCCGGGTTCCCAGGACGATCCTTCAGGAAGTCCGTGTAGTCTTGCAGCACTTTTTTCAGGATGCGCTGCCGCAGTTGCTGCATCCCAGGCTCGTTCAGCAGCACGTCGTCACTCACCTCCCCCACGAGGTACTCCACCTGCCCCTTAGTCATCTCCAGGTTTTCCCGCGCCTCCCGGTTGCTTCGCTCCAGGAGCACTGTGCCCACCGTCAGGCCGATCACCGCCGTCGCCAGCAGGACGACCGCCGCGGTCACGCGCCGCGGGCGCTTGCGCATCCAGCGCCGCAGCCGCGCCCCCACCGGCTCCGCATGGGCCTTGACCGGCTCGTCTCCCAACCATTGCTCCACGTCTTCCGCCAGCGCCAGAGCCGAGGCGTACCGATCCTCCGGACGCAACGCCATCGCCTTGCGACATACGGCGTCCAGCGCCGCCGGCGCCGACCCGTTTACCTGACGCGGCGACAGCCACTCCCCGCGTTCCACCTGCTTCAGCACCTCGTCCACCTTCCCCTGGAACGGCGGTTGGTTCGTCAGCAGCACGTACAGCGTCGCCCCCAGGCTGTACACGTCCGTCGGCGGGCCAAGCTCCTCCACTTTTCCCGCCGCCTGCTCCGGACTCATGAACGCCGGCGTCCCCGCCACGCCCACAGTCGCCTGGGCTCGCCCGCCCCCCGCCGGCCTCAGCAACCCTTCCTCTCCGGAGGCTGCTGCGCCGGCATCCGGCCTGCCCACCACCTTGGCAAGTCCCCAGTCCACCACGAGGGTCTCGCCGAACTTCCCCAGCATGATGTTTTCCGGCTTGATATCCCGGTGCAGCACGCCCCGGTTGTGGGCGTACGCGATCGCCTGACAGACCGCCACCAAACGGCCCAGCAACTGCCGGAACCCCAGGGAGTCGAACCGCACCGGCGCCTGGCCGTGGAAACGCTTGATCGCCCCCGCCAGGGTTTCGCCCCGGATGAAGCGCATGGCGTAGTAGGGCCGGCCGTCGGAGTAGGCGCCCATTCCGTAAACCGGCACGATCCCCGGGTGCTCGAGGTTGCCGGTGATCTCGGCCTCCAGGACGAACCGCGCCCGGCTCTCCTCGTGGCCGGCGCGCCCCCGCTTGATCTCCTTGAGCGCCACCTCGCGGTGCAACTCCCCGTCCTCGGCCACGAACACCTCGCCCAAGGCGCCGGCCGCGTGGAATCGCCGCACCTGGAAGCGGCTCACCGGCGGGGCGCCAGCGGAAGAGCCAGGGCCGGACGGATCGGCCTCGTTTGCCGACGCATCCCTTGGACCCGAGTTCATGGCCCCGATGTAGGGGCCTGTGCCCCCGGCGTCGGCGCCCGTATCATTGGCGCATGGCGCCGGCGGCGACCCACCGCCCTCGGAGGCGCCGGGGAACATCTCGCTCAGCAGTGCGTCGGCGTCGGGGAATCGCGTGGCATAGTCCTGCGCGGAGAGCGCTTCGCCGACCCGGCGGCGGTAATGCACGTCCAACCGCAGCAGCTCGCGCAACACGGCCAGCCGTTCGACGCCCTCGGCGCCGACGAGGAATTCCTCCGGGCGTGGGCGCTGTCCCGCTTGCCAGGACTGCTCGAAGCGGCAGCAGATTTCCTCCAGCTGCCAAACGGCCTCCTCCGGCAGATCGTTCAGCAGTGCCGATAGTTCGCTCATCCCGGTCCTCCCGGCATCGACGCGGCGGCTTTGCCGCGGCGGCGCCCCTGGAAAGGAAATCGTCAGACCGGTCTGCAAGCCATCACGGTGCCTTCAGTAAGCGGCGGATGATGGCCAGCCGCCGCTCCACGGTCGGTTCGGAACAGTCCAGTCGGGTGGCGATCTCGGCGTTGGTGTAGCCCTCCAGCTTCCAGACCGCGACCTGGCGCAGCACCGGGTCGCGCAGCCGTGCCAGCAGGGTCTCGACCTCCTCGGCCAGCAGGGCGGCCTCCAACGGCGAGGGCTCGTCACCCGGCAGGTCGTCAAGACCAGCCGGGCCGCTGTCGCCCTCGGCAGCCTGCAGGGCCGAGTCGCCGCGGACCATCCCGCCGCCGCGTCTCTTCCGGTGGTCGTGCCGGAGCAGATCGGTAGCCTTGCGGGCCGTGAGGACCACCAGCAAGGCCCATAATCCGTGGCGGTCCCTCAGGTCGGGGAAGCGTCCCTGTGCGGCGCGGCGGCAGAAGCTGTCAAAGGCGCTCAGGGCCACGTCTTCCTCATCGGCGGCGCGGCGCGGCGCGCCTGGAGTTTCTTGCGTGCCAGGTCGACCAGGCGGCGAAAGTAGCGTTCCCAGAGTTGCTGCGCGGCCGCCGAGTCGCCGGCCTGAAGTGCCTCGATCCAGCGCGTGACGGACCCTTCGCTTGACATCGAACCGGCGTCCCCCAGATTCCGGGACATGGAACGGCCGGAGCGATTGTACGCTCCGGGAGAGGAAGCGCCAACACGATGCGCGCCGCGACGCCGCAAACCATGTCCCCGCCCATGCAAGAACGCCCACCGGGAAATGCCTAACCCGGATATTTCGTGGTATGCCTGGCTGGGTCGCCGACGGGCCGCGCGGCGTGGCGCTGTTGCCGGCGGAGACCGTCAGCCTCATGGTCAACGGGACCGGAAAAGGTGCCAGGAACCTTTTCCGACCGGAAAAGGTTCCTGACACCTTTTCCGGTCCTCGCGGAATTGGTCCTGTTTCCGCGTCTTTACCTGCCGCGACGGCCACGCTATGATTCGCTTGGGGTGACGGAGATTCGATCGTGAGCGAGGTGGGTCATGGAACTCGAAGGCGTGGTGCATAACGGCGTCATCGTGCCGGACGACGCGACGGCGTTGCCCGAGGGAATGCGCGTGCGCATCACCCCGGCGCTGCTCGACAGGCCCAGGCCATTCGGCGAACGGTTCGCTCGGTTCAAGGGCGCGGCGGCCGGCCTGCCGGCGGACCTGGCCGAGCAGCACGACCACTATCGCCTGGGGACGCCGAAGCGATGACTGTCTTCGCCGATGCGTTCGCGCTGATCGCCTGGCTCAACCCTCGGGACAACGCCCACGCGCTGGCAGCGGCTTACCTCGACGGCTTCACCGGCCGATTGGTGACGACCGAATGGGTACTTATGGAAGTGGCCGACGCGCTGTTGGCACCGGAGGCGCGCACGACGGCTGTGGCGTTCCTGCAAGCCGTTCGCGCGGACCCGTCGTTTGAGGTCGTGGGGTATGTTCCGGCCGTGTACCAGGCCGGCTTCGAGGTGTTCGCCGCCCGCGCGGACAAGGCCTGGTCCTTGACGGACTGCATCTCGTTCGGCGTAATGACCGCGCATGGGCTGTCCGAGGCTCTGACGGCGGATCATCACTTCGAGCAAGCCGGATTTCGGGCCGTCTTCAAGAAGTAGCAGGCTCCCATCCGCACTCTCCGCGCCGCTGCCCGGCCGCTTCGCCGCGGCTGAAGCGCTGGTTCCATTGCGCCTCCAGGCGGTCCCCCTCCTCCTCGCCGGTCGCGTCGTCGGGCGTCACCAAGGCATCGGGGACGCCGTGGTTCTCGAATTTCGCCTTCTTGAAGACGGTGTAGTAGGGGCCGGATCGCCCCGCCCCTAGAAGCAGCGCGACCTGCTCGAATGTGCCGATCGTTCTCGGCGGTGGCTAATGGCGCCCCTCGGCGCTCATCCGCAGACATTTCCTCTCCCACTTCGCCTGCCCAGACGCCCCTCCGCATGGTACACTCGGCCTCGCCCCGCCTCCCCGGAACGTCGAGGTGCATCATGTCGAAGCGTCCATCCGCTGAGGCCCGCCCGCGGGGCCATTGCGAACATGGCCGGCGCCATGCTTGCCCATCACGGCTGCTCAACCCGCTAATCGGGGGGAACAGCGAAGTTTGGCGCAGTGGCGCACGGCCAGAAAAGCCAGGCGCACCAACGACTTGCGATGCGCCAAGCCTGCGCCATTCGGCGCAGCACCCTTGCCGGCCGCTGCCGGTCGGCGCACGCCGCCTTGCCCAGGAGGAGCATACCGCGCCCACCTGTGAGCTTGTCCCGGTCGGACTGACAGGCATCGGCGAAGGCAGCGACAAGGAGCCGCTTCTCCTCTCCTAATACTTGAAAATCAAATCCACCGTCCAGCGGAAGTCCTGCAACGCCTTCCCCTCGGTCAGCGGGAACTCCACCGCGGTGCCGACGTTCGCCCATTCCGTGAACTTGTAGCGGAAGCCCGGCGCGAGCGTCACCAGGTCGCGCTCGGCCAGCTCGCGCGAACCGAAGTTGACCAGATCGGCCCCCTCGAAGTCCAGGTCGGTGTTGTCGCCGCGCCGCGTGTCGTGGAACCAGTTCAGCTCCACCAGGGGATAGAAGCGGTGCGTACGGAGGACGTCGTAGTCCAGGTGCGCACTGGCGTGGAAGAACTCCGTCCGCTTGTCGTCCACGGCGAAGGAGTAGCCGACCTCGCCGATGAAGTTGAAGCTGCCGAACGACGAGTCGCCGAACGACTGGCTGTAGCTGAGGTACGGGTCGAGTCCCAGCGTGCCGGTGTTCTGGAATTCCTGGTGGGAGCCGACCGGCAGCTCCAGCGTCAGGCCCACGGCGGCCGCGTTCCGCAGCGATTCGTCGCGCCAGAAGGTGAACTTCGGGCCGAGGTACACGTCGGCGAAGCCGGTGCCCTTGGTGAAGTCGCTGACCGGCTCGCTCGGGTTGAGCGAGACGAAGCCGAGCTTGTTCAGCACCAGCGAGAACCGTTCGGAGAGCGCCAAACTCCCTTGAATGCCGTAAAACTCGCTGTTGCCGCCGCCGTTGGCCTTCGGCGCTGCCTGGATGATGAAGAGCGGCCGAATCTCCGTCAGCGCCCGCGGGTCGGTGAAGAAGAACGGGTTGGTGACGGGCGAGATCATGCTGTCGTCGCAGAAGCAGTCGCTCTTGAACCACCCGCCGTCGTTGGTGCTGGGGCGCGAGCCGAAGTTGAACCAATCGCGGCAGCCTTCCAGGAAAGGCTTATGCAGCGGCCGGCCGGCGTCGGCGCCGGTGTTGTAGCCGCCGTCGCCGCTCGGCGGAATCGGCGGCGGCCCGCTCGAGCGCCGGGCGGCGCCGGGTCGGGCGGCTGGCCGCGGGCCACGCGCGGCGGCAGGAGACCGCCCGGCGTCTCGTCGTAGCCGGCCGGCATGGCGACCTGGACCGGCGGTGCGCCGGAGACGTCCATCCCCGAAGGCGCGGTCGGCATGTTCCAGGCGGGGACGGGGGCGGCGTCGGTCGTCGGCGTACCCCAGGCCGGGGCGACGGGCGCCGCGACGGGGATGGGCGGGTCGATCGACGGCCGGGCCACGGGTCGGCCGAGCGTGGCGGCGGGCGAGCCGACGATCGGCGAGCCGGGGGCGTTAGCTCCCGGAGCCGGGGGACGGGGCTTGACGACCCACCAGGGGTCTTCGCTCCAGGCGGCGGCCGGCAGCGCCAGCGCGACGCCCAGGGCCGCCGCCCACCGGCAATGGTTTCGGGTCATGGCTTCGCTCTCTTCCTAAAAGCGCCCCTCCCCTTTCCCTCCCTCCCCCAGAGGAAGAGGGGGAAGGGGCGAGGGGGGCCGTCCTGGTATTCGACCCCTATCCTGCTTCGTCTTCGCCGGCACGGTCGGAACAGGCCGAACTTCTCCTAATACTCACTTGCTCTCCCCTTCGCCCCCGCTTACCTTGCACGGCCGATAGAGTTTCTCTTCCCAACGGAGCAACGCCACGCCATGAAACACGTCCTTCGCTTCACTGCGGCCGCCGTCGCCGTCCTGGTCCTGGCCGGCCTGGCCCGCGGCTGGTGGGTGATCGGCCACGGGATCATCGCCGATGCGGCCGTCGCCGGCCTCCCGGACGACATGCCGCCCTTCTTCCGCGAAGCCGGCAAGCAGCTGGCCCACCTGGCCGGCGACCCCGACCGCTGGAAAAACCCAAAAGCCCCGCACCTGCGCGCCGCCGAAAGCCCCGACCACTTCATCGACCTGGAAAACTACCAGGGCAACGACCTCCCCGCCGACCGCTGGAAAGCCATCGCCCTGCTCACCGAACTCAAGCAGGATCCGGAAAAGGCGGGAATGCTGCCCTACGCCATTCTGGAGAACTACGAGCGCCTTTGCTGCGCCTTCCGCGATTACCGCGAGACGCCGGACGATCCGGCCGTGCGGGCCAAGTGCCTCGTCTACGCCGGGGTGCTGTCGCACCTGACCGGCGACCTGTCCATGCCGCTGCACACCACGCGCAACTACGACGGCCGACGCGGGGCCGACGGCAAGATGGAGCAGAAGGGCATCCACGCCAAGATTGACGCCTTCCCGGAGCGCAATGATCTGACGGCCGAGGAAATGGCCCGCGGCCTCAAGGCGGTCGCCGTCGAGGACGTCTGGGGGCGCGTTCAGCAAGCCCTCGCGGATTCGCACGCCCAGGTGGATCGGTGCTACGAGCTGGACCGGGCGGGGGCGTTCGACAAATCCACCGGCGAGGCGCGGAAATTCATCCTGGAGCGCTGCCGCG
The DNA here is from genome assembly GCA_963771935.1 of uncultured Planctomycetaceae bacterium. Classification (GTDB taxonomy): domain Bacteria; phylum Planctomycetota; class Planctomycetia; order Gemmatales; family Gemmataceae; genus UBA4732. The sequence goes on from CAVYVK010000005.1 coordinate 1,305,085, forward strand.
CCGGGCGCAGCTCACCGAGGACCTCTGGTACAGCGCCTGGGTGCAGAGCGCGAAGATGCCGAAGCCGTATTGAGTCGGGCGTTCCTACCAGCCCCGAGCGCGAGCGAGGGGGGTTCGGTCAACCCCCTCGCTCGCGCTCGGGGCTGGTAGCATCTCAAAAATCCCCGTCCCACGCCGTGCTGCCGAGGAAGTCCCACTTGGTCACCGGCGGGACCAGCGGCGGCGTCGGCGGCGTCGGCGTCACCGGCGGGACCACGGGCGGCGTCGGCGTCACCGGCGGGACCACCACCGGCGGGATTCTGTGGCGGCGGCGTCGGGATGACCGGCGGCGTCACGTAGCCGAAGTCGTAGTTGACGCCGTTGCCGTCGGCCGGCAGGTAAAGGGTCAGGGCGCCCAGGCCCGAAAAGCCGCCGAGGCTGCCGATGTTGTCCGCGTCGCGGATCAGGCCGGAGACGTCCGTCTGGGTGATCGTGTAGGTCCCCGTCGGCTCGGTGAACGAGTACGACCCGTCCGCGGCCGTCTGCGTCGTCGCCACGAAGGTGGTCGAGCCGTCGGGGTTCAGGCGGCTGATGTTCACGATGGCGCCCGGAATGGGCGTGTCGCCGGCGTCGAAGACGCTGTCCAGGTTGTTATCGACGTAGACGAAGCCCGACACCTTGGCCGTGGTCAATTTGCCGAAGTCGTTGCTCAGCGAATCGCCGCTCGGCGGCAGCGTCACCGGGATGGTGTCGGCCGGCGTGCCCGGCGGCACGGGGACGCCGTTGCTGCTATCGACGCCGTCGGTCGTGCCCGGCGGGTTGGCCGTCTCAATGACGGTGTACTGGCCCGGCTGCAAGGCGTTGCTCGGCGTGTAGTGGTAAACCACCTTGACCTGTCCGGAATAGGTCGAACGCACCATCGCCAGGAAGTTGCCCGGCCCGGACAGGTCCACGCCGGCCGTCCCGGTTTCGGTCACCGTCGCCTGGCCCGTGCCGATGAAGGCCGACAGATCGCTGGTCGCCGCGTTGAGACTGACCGAACTCGTGCCGTCGGCGTCCTTGACTCCGAAGTCGAAGGGCGTCGCGCCGCTTCCGGGCTGGATCGTCGCGGACTCGCTGGCCTGGACGTTGGTGGCCAGCGTATTGGCGCCCGGCGCTTGCAGGGTCACCGTACCCTGGATCTGGCCGGAAATGGCGAACGCGATCGGATCGGTGTTGGCCGCCTGAACGTCGCTGGCCACCGTGGCGTCCTGGACGATGTCCACGCCGGTCAACGTGCCGAGCGCCGGATTGAACTGGTTGATCTGCAGCGATTGCGGCGTGTCGGTCAAGTTCGGCCCGAAGACGAGATCCTGTTCCTGGGTGGCCGGGGCCGTGCTGATGGTTGGATCGACGCTGAAGGCGTAGTGGCCGTTGGCGTCGGTGACGGTCGAGGCGATGACGGTCCCGGCGGCGTTGGCCAGGCTGATCGGATTGTTGGCGTAAACGGGATCGCCGGGCTGAAAGAGGCCGGTCCCGGCCGCGTCGTTGTAGACGACGCCGGCGATGGTGCTGGGCGTCACACGGCTTTCGAGGATCTCGAGTCGCGGCGCGGCCGATCGTCGCCGAGACGCGGCCCCTCGGGACGGGCCGTCGAGCGCGGCCAGGAGTCGAGATAGGGAGTGAGTCATGACGGGTGGATCCCCTCCAGATGAATGATGAACGATGAATGATGAATGATGAATTAAAGACAATTCATCGTTCATCATTCATCATCCATCGTTTCCTATGGGTGTTTCATCGACGCGCGAGGCGGGAGAATGTAAGGCGATGCGGCAGCGGGCGGAAGATCCGGGGGACGGATGCGCCGAGCGTTCGGGAATGCGGGAGGATTCGGGAAAGGGGACGGGGACGAAACGCGACGGCAGCCGAGGGATGATCCCGGCCGCTACGTTCGCCGTTTAGCCGCGACCCGAAGGGGAGCGCGTCGGCGACGCGCTCCCCTTCGGGTCGCGGCTAAACGGCGAGGGACGATCAATATCGGAATTCCAGCCCGAAGTTGACGCCCTGCGCCCAGTAGTCCGACCCGTGGAAGACGAACGCCGGCTGCGCCGGCCCGGCGGTCACCCCCCGCAGCGGGTTGGGATTGACGGCCAGGTTCACCTGATCGCCGGCCCGCACCACGTTGCTCAGGTACAGGTAGTCGTAGCCGACGAAGACGCGCATGTGGTCGGTGACCTGATAGCCGAGGTTGAGCGTCGCCTCCGGCGACCAGGCGAAGCGATTCCGCTGGTGGACGCCGATGTTCGTCCCCGCCTGGGTCAGCAGGTCGCCGGACGAGGCCACGCCGTTCGCTGTTTTCGAGCCGAACACGTCCACCTGCTCGCTGACATTGCCGAGAGCGATAATCGTTCTTCCTTCCAACGACCAACGATTCCAGTGCCACTCGCCCTTGAGACCGACCTGGCCGCCGTTGAAGCGGTTGGTGGTCTTGAAGCTGTCGGACCCGTTGAACGTAAACGGCACGGTGGGGTCGAGCGACTGGAGGTTCTCGCTGACGGTCAGCGTGTCGTCCAGGCCGAGGTAGCGATAGCCGCCGATCAGGTCCACGTAGCCGCAGGGATCGCCCCACAGGTTGGTGCGCAGGTTGGCCTCGGCGCCCCAGAAGGAGCTTTGGGCCGAGGCGCTGACCGTGCCGGCCAGCCCAGGCCGCGCCGCGACGCCGGCGACGGCGGGGTTGCCCGGCTCCGCCACGAACTCCACGTCCTGCGCGCCCGTCAACACGTTGAAGAACGGCCGGGCCAGAAGGGGCGAGCCGAAGGACGTGGCGCTGAAGTCGTCGGTCTGGCGGCCGAGGAAGAAGCCGCCGCCCTCGATGCCGAGGCAGTGATCGTCGCCGAACCACCAGCCGGCCATGATGCGGGCGCCGGAGCGCATGCCGGCGTTGGCCTCGCTGTCGCCGAACAGGACCGAAGTGCCGGGCAGGCCGAGGGCGCCGGCCGAGACGCCGGGCACGAGGAGGTCGCCCGGCGAGCCGGCGGTGACGAGCGGCGGAAGAGGATCGCCCTTGGTCCACCACAGCAGATATTCGCCGGAGACGTACAGGCGGTTGCCGCCGTCGCCGTCGCCGCCGTCGCGGCAGGCGTCGCAGGCGCCGCAGCCGGCGTCGCCGCAGCCGGCGTCACAGCAGCCGTCGCCGTGGAACAGCCAGCCGAGCAGGCGGCGTCCGCAGCCGCAGCCGCCAGCGCTGTCGCCGTCGCCGACGACGGGGGGCGGCCCGGCGTCCGGGACGAGGGTCGGCGTCGGCAGCGGGGCGCCGGGAGCGGGTCGCTGCCAGTCGTGCGGCACGGCGATCGGCTCGCCGGGGCCGACGGGGAGCGGTTGGGCGTCGGGCGCCTGGCCGCGGTAGACGGGATCGAAGGAGGCGGGACGAACCAAGGAATCGGCCGCGGCCCCATGCCATCCGTCCTCCCCCGCCGGGGAGGAGGCCGGGGCGACGGCCACGGGTCGGCCGAGCTGAGCGGCCGGCGCGGCGGCTGGAGGCCCCAGGCGCCGTCGTCGGCGCTGGCGGCCGTCGCCAGCAGCGCCAGCGACAAGGCGAGCGGCGTCATCCTGAAACAACTCATTGGTTCTTCCTCCCTGTTCCGGTCTATCCTCCCACAATAAGAGTAATCGGGCGCAGCCGCCCCCGTCGCCCAACCGATTCGCTCCTCCGGCGCCAGCGACCCCTTTCCGCGCCGGGACCATTCCGCACTCCGGGAACGGCTTCGCCGTCTTGCGCCGCCTGCGCCGCTTGCCAGAGGGATCCGTGACGTGTCGGAGCCGCGACTGTAAGGGAGCGGTTGTCGGAGCCGCGACCGTAAGGGAGCGGGATGCGGTTCTGGCGCCGTCCCCCGCTCCCTTACGGTCGCGGCTCCGACGATCGCGAAGAAGAAACAAAAACGGCCAGGGCGATTTGCCCTGGCCGTTTTCATCGTGTCTTGCAGACCCCTGTTATTTACCCGGCCCCGGAGGCGGCGGCGGCGCGTCCGGCGCTCCCGCCTGCTCATAGCGGATCGGGATTCGCGGCGTCGGCGGCAGCATGACGCTGTGGGCGGGGTTCATCGCCACCGCCGGAACCACGGCGGGCGTCGCCGGCTTGTCCGCCGTCACGAACGCGGCGGGCTGGACGCCGTTGGCCGTCGGCGGCGCGTCCAGCTTCGCCAGCAGCGCCTTCGCCTTGTCCATCTTCGGGTCGCTCGTCAGGGCCGTCTGGAGGTGCTGGCGGCACAGGTCGGTCTTGCCCAGGTACTCCAACATCTGGGCCAACCGCCATTGGGCCTCCGACTCGTCGTACACCTTGCGGAACGTGCTCAGGCCGTCGTCGTAGCGGCCGGCCCGCGCTTCCGTCCAACCCAGCGTGTCCACGTACTGCCGGTTCTTCGGATCCAGCGTCACGGCACGGCTGAACGCCTGGATGGCCCGGTCCCACTGCTCCTCGCCGACGTAGCAGCGGCCCATCTCGAAGAAGACGCGCGGCTCGTTGGGGAACAGCTGGGCCGCCTTGCGGTAGGCGGCCTCCGCGTCGGCGTGGTCCTTCAGCGCGATGTCGAATTTCGCCAGCGACAAATAGGCGAGCAGGTAGTGCGGATCGACGGAGATGGCCTGCTCATATTCCTTGCGGGCTTCCTCGCGCTTGGCCTTGCGCGTCTCCTCCGAAAGGTTGGGCGTCTCGGCCTCCTGCGCCTGCCAATCGCCGAAGGCCACGCACGTCGCGGCCTGCGGCGGGTGTTTGGGCACTTCCAGCGGTTTGACCACCGCGCCGGGCGGCACGGCGTTGGCGAGCCGGGTGGCGTCCGCGCCGGAGAGGCCGGCGCCTTCGACGCCTGGGCCGGCGGGATGACCGGCAACGTCGTCTCATGACGGGTGCAGCCGACCGCCCCGATCAGCAAACACACCCCGAGTCCCAGGGTCTTGCGACAATCCATTGCCCACCCCTTGCCAACGATGGTGATGAATGATGAATGATGAATCCAGAGAGCCGGATCATCCTAATTCATCATTCATCGTTCATCATTCATCATTTTACTTGAATTCCCGGATGAAGCTCGCAGCGGCCTCCGCCATGAGGTCGCGCGTCAGCTGGACAGGTATCTCTTCTAAATCGGCAAATCGACTGCACCGTCTCCAGTAAATCTCGCGCAGTCGCTGGCCCGCGGGGTCCGGCCTTGCGAGTAGTAGCGCTCGTACAGGAACTCGATGGCGTCGGGGCAGGGGTTCATGCCCAGCTTCTTCGCCATGTTGTTGAAGATCTTCTCGTAGATGTCGCGTTCCGGCGCCGTGATCTCGACCTTGTGCCGCATGCGGCGGAGGAAGGCGTCGTCCACCAGGTCCTTGGGGTCGAGGTTCGTCGAGAAGATCGTCAGCTGCTCGAACGGCACCTGGAACTGCTGGCCCGACGCCAGCGACAGGTAATCGACGCGGTTCTCCAGCGGCACGATCCAGCGGTTGAGCAGTTCCTTGGGGCTGCACAGCTGCCGGCCGAAGTCGTCGATCAGGAAGATGCCGCCGTTGGCCTTGACGTGCAGCGGCGCCTGGTAGTAGTTCGAGTCGGGGTTGTAGCGCAGGTCGAGCATGTGCAGGTTCAGTTCGCCGCCGGTGATGATGACCGGCCGCTTGATGCGGACCCAGCGGGCGTCCACCGTGCCGGTGTTGAGCAGCCGGCGGATGGTGGCCTCGTTGTCTTCCAGGCGGTCCAGGCCGTCGCCCTCGGTCGCCTCGTGGACGGCCTGGTCGATAGACGGTGACGACGTTGTTCTCGGCCATGAACGCGTACGGCACGTAGATCTCGCCGCCGCTGGTGTTCATGAAGTTGCCGATGGACTGGGTGATGGCGGTCTTGCCGTTGCCGGGCGGGCCGTAGATGAAGACCGACTTGCCGCTGACGATGGCGGGGCCGACCGCGTTGAACAGCTCGTCGCTGATGACGAGGTGGCTGAAGGCGGCCCGCATGGCTTCGGGCGACACGTTGATGGCCGTCACCGCCTGGCGGTAGACCTGTTCGACGTAGTCTTCCAGCGGCACCGGGGCGGGGCCGACGTAGGCGCACATCTTCATGGCTTCCTGGGCGCGGCGGCGGCCCAGCTCGGTGAGGTTGAAGCGGTAGCTGATGCGGCCGATCAGGTCGCCGCCCAGCACTTCGATGGCCTTCTCGTTCTTGAGGAAGCCGAGCGACTCCTCGATCACCTTGAACGGCAGGCAGAGCAGCCGGGCCAGGTCGAGGCCGAGCAGTCCGCCGCGCGTGTACAGGGTGCGGAGGATCAGGTCGTTGAGGAAGCCGACCGTCAAGCCCGTTTGTTGCAGGTTTTCGGGGCGCTGGGCGCCTCGGGCGCCCCGCCGCCGTCCCAGTCGAGGTTCTTGAGGTGTTGCATCGCTGCGTGTTCTCCAGACGAGCGTCAAGGCGCGATCGCTGTTAGGAGCTTAGCTTAAAAACCACGGAACACGCGGAAGACACGGAAAAAGACGACCAACAGTTCTTTTTCCGTGTCTTCCGCGTGTTCCGTGGTTTCACTTCTTCATGAGGATGAACAGCGAAAAGCAGACGATGACGACGCAGAGCGTGATGACGTTGCCGCGGGAGCTGGCGCTGGAGAAATAGACGAGCCACCACCAGCCACGCACGCGGCGAAGAGAGACCGAAAGACAGGTCGATCATGGCGCCCTTTCCTCGCAATGATGAACGATGACTGATGAACGATGAATCAAGAAGGTCTGTTCATTCAGTCAGTTCATCATTCGATCATTCATCCTTCCGTTACGGAGGCGGAGCGGCGCCGGTGGGCGGGCGCCGCCCGAGCTAGAGCCGCCGCCGACCGGCAGGCCGCCGACCGCGCGGCCGATCATCTGGTTGAACTCGCGGCCGGCGTAGACGTCGATCGCGCCGACCTCGGCCGGGTCGTGGACCAGCACCTGGAACGTCGCCGCGCCGGCCGGCCGTCTGGGCCGTCAGGAACTTCTGCGCCGCCGCGACGCGGCGGGCGTCCAGGTCCGCCCGCTTGTCGGTCATTTCGTTCGGCTTGGCCGGGTCGTAGTACACATCCTGGGCCGTCTCGAGGTAGACGACCGGATCGGGCTGCGGTCGGCGGCGGGCCATGTAGGCCAGGTGTTCCATGCCGCCGCCCGTCAGCTTGTCGGAGCCGGCCTCGAAGTCGGAGTTCCAGACCGTCTGGTCGAGCACGTGGCCGTTGGCGATCTGCGGCGTATAGCTCGCGACCACTTCCTGGCGCCTCGGCGTTGTACCGTGCGGGGTAGCACGGGTCCACGAGGTCGTGGTAGTTCGACGCACCCCACGCCGCCGGCCGCGGCGACGCAGCACAGGGCCGCCGCCGCCTTCCGGATGAGTCCGTTCATCCCAATACTCCTTTTTTCAGTGTTCAGTGTTCAGTGTTCAGTGTTCAGTGTTCAGCAATCCGCGAGCGACTGCTGAACACTGACCACTGAACACTGAACACTACCTACTTCTTGAGCATGATGTTGTAGATGCTGATCGCCGCCGGTCCCACGAGCACCACGAAGATGCCGGGGAAGATGAACAGCACCAGCGGGAAGATCAGCTGCACCGCCGTCTTGGCCGCCTTCTCCTCGGCCAACTGCTTGCGCCGCGTCCGCATCGAGTCGGACTGCACGCGCAGCGCCTGGGCGATGCTCGAACCGAAGCGATCCGCCTGGATCAGGATGGCCGCCAGGCTGCGCACGTCATCGACGCCCGTGCGCACGCCGAGGTCGTGCAGCACCTCGCGCCGCGGCCGGCCCATCTGCAGCTGGAAGTTGGCCAGCGACAACTCCTCGCAGATGACCTTGGCGTGGTCCTTCATCTCGTCGCACACCTTCCGCATCGCCGCGTCCAGGCCCAGGCCGCTCTCCACGCACACCACCAGCAGGTCCAGGGCGTCGGGCAGCGACAGGAAGATCGCCTCCTGTCGCTTCTTGCGCACGAACCACAGAATGATGCTCGGCAGGTAGAAGCCGATCGCCGGTGAAGCAGCGGCGATCGCGCTTGAGGTCTGAACGTTCAGGCCGTGCTGCGGCACGAAGACCATGCCAGCGCCGAGCAGGAAGACGACCAGGGTGATGAAGCGGATGCCGAGGTAGACGTTCACCGCCGACGTCGCTGCGGAAGCCGGCGTTGGCCAGCTTGATCTTCAGTTTCGACTGTTCCAGCTCCGTCTTGGGCATCAAGCGGCGCGGCGAAGGCCTTGGCCGTCTCCATGACGCCCTGGAAGCGCTCCTTCTTCAGTTTCGGGTCTTCGATGTCCGCCAGCGACGCGGCCGGCTGAGGCGGTCGAGCCGGTCCTGCGCCCGGCTGTTGCGGTTGGAAATAATCGACAGCACCGACCAGACGCCGAACACGAACGCCCCGAAGATGCCGGTGTAGACCAGCTCGGTCTCGCCGACGAACCAGAACGCGAACAGCATGATGCACCTCCCCGAAGTAGTGATTCGTGGTTAGTGGTTAGTGGTTAGTCAGAAGCAGTTCGCGCCTACAACCTTATCGGCCGTTTCAGCCGGAAACTCCGCTTATCTCGCAGAAGCGGCGCCGGTTTTGACGACCGCTGGCCACTGACCACTAACCGCTCTTTCACACCTTGATGTTGACGATCTTGCGAATCACCAAGGCGCCCGAGGATCTGCAGCGACGATGGCGCACGCCGCTCATCTTGACGGCCCAGTGTCGGTGGTCCACAGCGTCTCGACGTAGTCGGGCTTGATGTTGAGCATGAAGCCGAACAGGGCGAACGGCAGGGCGATCAGCACCACGCCGCTGAGCCGGCCTTCGCCGGTCAGCGCCTTGACCTGGCCCAGGATGCGGAAGCGCTCGCGGATGACGTAGCCGATCTTGTCGAGGATTTCCGCCAGATCGCCGCCGGTCTGCCGCTGGATGCCGACCGAGGTGACGAAGAAGCGCAGGTCGAGGTTGGGCACGCGGTCGCACATGCCCTTGAGCGAGTCCTCGATCGGGATGCCGAGGTTCTGCTCCTCGAAGACGCGGTTGAACTCGTCGGCGATCGGCGCCGGCATTTCCTCGGCGACGACGTGCATGCCGGCCGCCGAGGCTGTGGCCGGCCCGCAGCGCCCGCGCCACCAGTTCCAGCGCGTCGGGCAGCTGCGACGGCGAACTTGTTCAGACGCACGCGCCGCTTGTTCCACAGCCACAGCCACGGCAGCGACGAACATGCACCAGGCCGTTGATCGGCGCGAACCAGATCGGCAGCCGCGCCAGCACCGCTGACCGTCGCCCCCGACCAGGCGCCAGCAGCAGCGCCGATGCCGCAACAGCGTGCTGGCTTGATGTGGCAGTCGGCCTGCTCGAACATCTTTTGCGGCGACAGGAACTTCGGCGTCAACGCCTCCAGGAGCGACTTCTTGTCGCCCTCGAAGGCCGACTTGCGGAGGATGTCCGCCTTCTCGTCGTCCTCGCGCCGCCGCTTGCCGATCAGCATGTCGAGCCGCGTCGCCGCCTTCGGCGTCGTGTCGCGGAACACGAAGGCCAGCACGCCGATCAGGCCGGCCACGGCCAGGAACGCCGACCATCGCGAGATCATCAGGGGAGTCATGGCATGATTCTCCTACTCGTTCCGTCAGTTCTCAGTTCTGCGGTACGCATGTCCGCGAGGTCTGCCTCGCGTCCGACTGTGGTGGCAGACTTCCCGTCAGCACTTGACCACGGAGCCTCAATGATCGCAATTCAGTCTAATCCCGCAACAGCACGCGCTCCTGGAACAGGTTCGACGGCAGCTTGATGCCCGCCGACTCCAGACGGTTGACGAACGACGGCCGCACGCCCGTCGCCTCGAACTGGCCGAAGGCCCGGCCGTTCTGGTCGATGCCGACCTGCTTGTAGCGGAAGATGTCCTGCATGATGATCATGTCCTGTTCCATGTTCATCACTTCCGTGATCGACGTCACCTTGCGCGGGCCGCCCTGGAGGCGGTTGGCCTGGATGATCAGGTCCACGGCGGAGGAGATCTGCTGCCGCATGGCCTTCATGGGCAGTTCCATGCCGGCCATCATGATCATGGTTTCGAGACGGGCCTGGGCGTCGCGCGGCGTGTTGGCGTGCAGCGTGGTCATGGAGCCGGCGTGGCCGGTGTTCATGGCCTGCAGCATGTCCAGCGATTCGCCGCCGCGGCACTCGCCGATGATGATCCGTTCGGGCCGCATACGCAGGGCGTTCTTCACCAGGTCGCGCGTCGTCGACCGCGCCCTTGCCCTCGATGTTCGGCGGCCGCGTCTCCAGCCGCACGACGTGGTCCTGCTGCAGCTGCAATTCGGCCGCGTCCTCGATGGTGACGATGCGCTCGTCGTGCGGGAATGAAGCTCGACAGCGTGTTGAGCAGCGTCGTCTTGCCGCAACCCGTGCCGCCGCTGATGACGATGTTGAGGCGGGCCTTGATGCACGCCTCCATGAGCATCGCCATCTCCGGCGTGAACGCCTTGTAGTTGAGCAGGTCTTCCAGCTTCAGCGGATTGGCGCCGAAGCGGCGAATGCGACATCGACGGCGCCGTCCAGGGCCAGCGGCGGAATGATGGCGTTGACGCGGCAGCCGTCCGGCAGGCGGGCGTCCACCATCGGCGACGTTTCATCCACGCGCCGGCCGACCTTCGACACGATGCGGTCGATGATCTGCATCAGGTGGTCGTTGTCGCGGAACTTGACGTCGCGTCTTCTCCATCTTGCCGCGGCGCTCGACGTAGATCTTGTGCGGCCCGTTGATGAGGATGTCGCTGATGGTCGGGTCCTTGAGCAGCACTTCCAGCGGGCCGAAGCCGAACGTCTCGTCGAGCACCTCGTCGATGAGGCGCTCGCGTTCCATGCGGTTGAGCAGCGGGTTTTCGGTGTCGCACAGCCGTTCGACGACCAGGCGGATCTCGCGGCGGAGCGTCTCGCCTTCCAGGTCGCTGACGCGCGACAGGTCGAGCTTATCGACCAGCTTGCCGTGGATGAGCCGTTTCAGCTCCTCGAAGCTCTTGGCGCCCTGGCCGCCGGCGCCGCCGCCCATCGGGCCGATCATCCGGCTGGGCGACGCCGCTGCCGTTCATTCCCGCTCAGACCGCGTTGCAAACGTGACATCGGTGCATCCTCTCGGAAGTTGCAATCTTGTTCATGGCGCCGTTTAGCCGCGACGCGCAGCGGAGCGCTCTGCCCACGCGCTCCCCTTCGGGTCGCGGCTAACCGACCTCATCGCCGCGCAAACAACGCCCAGCGCGCCGGTTTCTCCTTGACCGGCGCGGCCTCGTTCTTGCCGCACAGGGCCTCGGCCAGGCCGGCGAAGCTCTGCTGCAGCTTGCTCCGCGGCGCGTGCTGCACCAGCGGCACGCCGTGCGTTGCGCGACTCCGATCATCGAGCTTGGAGTCGTTGGGCACCTGCCAGTAGATCGGCTTGCCGATCGTCTCCTCGGCCTTCTTCAGGGTGATGTCGCGTCTCGCCGCCGACGCGGTTGAGCACCACCTTGAACTTTTCCGCCAGCTGCGTCGTCGTTGCCCAGCGTCTGCAGCATGCGGACGACGTTGCGCAGGCTGGTCAGTTCCAGCTGCGCCACCAGCAGGATCACGTCGGCCATGCGCAGGGCCGTCACGTCGGTCGGGGCGAAGCTCTTGCTCAGGTCGAGAACCAGGTGCGTGATAGCTGGCCCGCAGCAGGCCGATGACGCGCTGCAGATGAGTCCTCGTGGATCAGGCCGATGTCCTCCATCTGCACCGGGTGCGGCAACAGCGACAGGCCGCGACGCGTGCTTGCTCAGCGACCGCCGCAGGAACTGCATGTCCAGCCGCTCGACGTTCATGGCCACGTCGGCCAGCGTGTAGTCGGCCATCAGGTCGAGGGCCACGTCGGCGTCGCCCAGGGCCAGGTCGAGATCGACCAGGGCGACGCTGTGGGTCGGATCCTGGGCCAGCGTGGCAGCCGAGGTTGACGGCGAGGCTGGTGCAGCCGACGCCGCCGCGCGAGCCGAGCACGGCGATGACCTGCGAATCGACCTTGGACGACGCCGTTCGTCCGACGCTGCCGTTGTCGCCGTCGGCGTCGGCCGCGGCTGCAGCCGCTGCAGCGCCTTGAGCAGCTCCTCGAGGACCACCGGCGCGGTCAGGAACTCGCGGGCGCCGCTGCGCAGCGCCTGCAGGATGGCTTGGCCGTCGCCCTTGGCGCTGACGGCCAGGATCGGCAGATCGGGACTGACCTGGGCGAGCTGGGCGATCAGCTGCAAGGCCTTGTTTTGGTCCGAATCGAGGGAGATCACCACCACGTCCGGGCTGGACTGGCTGATGACGTCGAAGAAGAACTCGTAGCGCGCGCACTCCGCTTCGAGCCAGACCGACTCCATGCCCAGCAGCACTTGCGCAGCTCCTCGCGGGTGGCGTCGGACGGATCCACGATCGCGACACGTTGCACGTCCTTCATGATGCACCTCAAGATGTCAGAGCCGCGACCGTAAGGGAGCGGTCGTCTTCCGCTCCCTTACGGTCGCGGCTCTGATCCGTTACTTCGGTTCGTCGCCCGGCCCGGTGACGGCGGGCGGCAGGTCCGCCGGCAGCGACCCGGCGGGCGCGGCCGGTTTCGTCGTATCGCCCGGCGCCGGCGGCGCCGGGATCGGCGGCAGGTCCGCCGAGTCGGCCGAGGCCGGCGGCGCCGGGACCGGCGGCGCGTTCGCCGCATCGGTCGGCGGCAGGGGCGCCAGCGCCGTCGGCGGCTTGGCCGCATCGGGCGGCATCGGCGCCAGCGTCGTCTGCGGCTTGGCCGCGTCCCCGGCGACCGGCGGCATCAGGGGCGCCATCGGATTGGGCGTCGCCAGCGAGCGATCGTCGCCGTGGGTCGGCTGATTGACGGCCCCATCCGCCGGAACAGGCCGGCCGCTCACCGCGGGCGCCGCCGCACGACGAGCAGCCGCCGTTGCAGGCGCCGTTGCCGCCAAGCCCTCCCGCACACGGGAACACCGTCGCGGTCGGGCTGTTCTTGTAGGCCGCGATGTAGCGATGGTCCTCGAAAACTTGCCGCGGGCCGCGGGGCGCTTCGAGAATGCCTTCCAAGAATAGCTCAAAATCGTCGGGGCTGCGGGTTTCTTCGCCGGGAAGGATTTTCGGCGCCTGGTCGCAGTCCTCGGCGTCCACCAGGTGCGGCGTCACCAGGATGACCATCTCGGTTTCGTCTTCCTGATACGACATGCTGCGGAAGGCCGCGCCGAAGAACGGCAGGTCGCCCAGCACCGGCGTCTTGATGCGTCGTGCCCGTGACGTCCTTCTGGACCAGGCCGCCGATCACGAAGGTCTGGCCGTCCTCCAGCTCCACCGTCGTGTTGATGCGGGTGGTCGTCCGGCCGGGCACCACCACGCCGTCGATCGACGTGCCGTTGGCCGCGTTGAGCGCGCTGACTTCCGGCTCGATCTCCAGGCGGATCTTGCCGTTGCCCAGGACGATCGGCACGACGTTGAGCCGCGTGCCGAACTCCTCGAACTGCACGCCGACCTGGCCGAGGCCGGCCGGCACCGGGATGGCCTGCTCGCCGCCGACCAGGAAGCTGGCGGGCCGGCCGCTCATCGTCGTCACGGTCGGCTCGTTGATCGACTTGACGACGCCTTCGGTGCGCAGGGCCTGCAAGAAGCCCAGGAAGCCCCAGCGATTGTGGATCACGCCGAAGAGCAGGTTGCTGTTCGGGCCGGGCACGCCGGACAGGATCTGGCCGCCCAGGCCCGTGACGTTGAGGTTGCTGCTGCCGATGCCGACCAGCGGCGGCTGGGCGACCGCCCCGCCGATGGTGCTGCCGAAGAAGAAGTTCTTGGAGTCGGTCAGGAAGTCGAAGGTCATGCTGCGGAGCTCGCTGCGCGACACCTGCGCCACCGTCACGCACAGCTGCACCTGCTGATCGCCGACCACGCGCAGGTCGGTGACCAGCTGCATGCCGGGGGACGCGGACTGGGCCGCGGCCGTCAGACGTGGGACGTCCTCGATGTGGTTGACCGTCCCGCGCAGGATAATGACGGTATTGGAGATCGGGATCACGTCAATGTTGGCGCGTCGGCGCCAGCTGCTTCAGCTGGATGCGGAGGAACTCCACGTCCGCCGTCACGATGACGTTGAACTTCTCGACCTTGCCGTCCACGTCGGTCAGCTCGAGGTGGGTGATGCCGGCGTCCTGGCCGATCAGCCGGACGGTCGAGGGATCGCCCTTGACCTGCTCGACTTTCAGGACGTTTTCGCGGGAGCTGGAGATGACCTTGATGTTCTTTTTGCTGCCCATCTGCAGCAGCTGCTCCGTCCCGGTGGGGACGGTAATGGCGGCGGTGTCTTGAAGCGGAAGTTGGGCTTGAAGCAGCCCCGGCCGCCCGCTCGCGAGCAGGGCGAAGAGCAGGCCTCCCAGCAGGAAGGCCTGCGGTCGAAAGAGTTTGCGGTGCATCCTTTCACCTCGTCGTAAGGGACGGACGGCGGCGATGGCGCCCGTCGTGGATAACGGTTCCCTGCCCACAGTTTCGTCGGAACGATGAACGATGAACGATGAACGATGAACGAAAAGGGGTCTTTGATTCATCATTCATCATTCATCGTTCATCCTTTACGGTTCAGCCTACGGGCGTTTCCTTTTCCTGCTTGTTCACCGGCGCCGGTTGCGGCTTCGGCGCGTCCTCGGGCTTGACGACGTCCTTGGCCTTCGGGGCGTCGTCCGCCTGGGCGGCCTCGTCGCCTTCCCAGCAGTTGTTCAGGTCGTCCCACTTGAACACCGCCCAGCTGACGGTTTCGCCGTTCTTGATTTTCATCGTGAACGTCTTGGGCGGCGGAGGCGCGGCCGCGACCTTCACCGGATCGGCCGGCGCGACCACCGGCGCGACCACCGGCGCGACCACCTTCGGCAGCGCCGGCAGCGACGTGGCCGCGCCGCCGGAGGCCGTGTCCGTGTCCGGAGCGTCCGGCTTGCTCGGGTCTTCCGTGTGCAGCGGATGGGCCAGGTCGCCGAGGGTGACCGCCTTATATTTCAGGTCGCTCTGGCCGTCCAGCGGCGTCCGCAGCAGCAGACGCAGGTCGCCCAGCGCCTGCGCCAGCGACAGCCGCTCCGCCTGTTCCGGCGAGGCCGCCAGCGTCGCCGTGCTGCCCAGGATGGCTTCCTGGTCCTGGTCGCGCGTCCGCTTCATGTCCACGGCCAGCACCAGCATGTCCTGCAAAACGATCTGCGCCTTCGAGTCGCCGTCGCCGCGCTTCATGATGAACATCACGTCCACCTTCGATCCGGGCAGCACGAAGCCGCCGACCAGCGATTCGGGCGTCACCTTGATGGCCACGGCCCGCTGGCCTTCCTTCAACATGCCGACCAGGCCGCTCGTCGTCTCGTTGAGCAGGTCGTCCGGCGTGACGGGCATCTGCTCGCTGATCGGCTGCTTCAGGGCCTTGTCCTGGAGCTGCTTGAAGTCGGTGATGCACTTGGGCGAGTAGGTGCCCTCGGGCACTTCCTTCACCTCAAACAAGTCCTCGGGCTTCTTGATCGGCGCCCAGGCGCTGACCTTCTGCTTGGACACCAGGACCTTCACGGTGTTGACGGGCGGCGGCGTTCCCTTGTCCGCCAGCAGCCGGTTCGTCATGTACATCGCGGCCAGGCCGCAGACGACGGCGACGACCAGCAAGATAATCGTTCGCGGTTTCATGGGTGCTTACCTCTCAGGGGGCGAATCAGTGTTCAGTGTTCAGTGTTCAGTGTTCAGTGTTCAGTGTTCCACGGTCCTTGCTGAACACTGAACACTGAACACTGAACACTGCTTTCCGATTGTGCCGTGGGAATCGTTCCCACCGTTCGTATCGACCGTCAGGGCGGAGCGACTTCAAAATTTGTCGCCTATACGCCGTCTGCCGAGTTTACCGTGCGAGCGGCCGGCGTGAGCCGGCTGATGGACCGCATCAGCCGGCTCACGCCGGCCGCTCGCCGGGGGCGTTCATGCCCAGTGGTAGTAGAGCAGGAAAGACAGGAAGCCGAGGCAGAGGGGGATGCCGTAGGGCAGCAGGTGCATGCGCGGCTTGCGCTGGGCGGCCTTCTCGGCCGCGGCCCCCGGTCCCTTGAACAGGTCGGCCACGATCGCGCGCGTGTTGGCCAGGTTGTCGCGGAACTGGCCGCGGACCAGGATCATGCCCGCGGCGATCACGCCGCCGATGAGCACGGCGAGGCAGAAGGCGCAGAAGACGATCCACAGGCCGCTGGCGAAGCCGTAAAAGGCGCCGACCCAGGCGCCGAACCCCATCTGCATCTTGACGTCGCCGGCACCCATGCCGCCGACCGCGTAGACGGGAAAGAGCAAAAGGAAACCCAGGGCGGTCCCTGCCAGGCTGGCCCAAACGTCGCCGGACCCCGTGGCGGCCGTGAACAGGCCGAACATGTGCAGCAGCCCGAGGGCCCAGCCGCTGAGGATCAGGGGGAACGTGAGCCAGTTGGGGACTTTCAGTTTCCAGCCGTCGATGACCGCCGCGGCGACCATCGCCAGGGAGATGAACCACAGGGGCCAATGGTTCAGGATGAAGACCATTTCAGGCATCCTCTTGGGGGGAGATGTTGACAAGGCGACAAGGCGACAAGGCGACACGGCGGCAAGGCGGCAAGGTGAACCCGCTGTTCACCTTGTCGCCTTGTCACCTTGTCACCTTGTCAACATGTCGGACCTCACGAGCCGGTCGGGGCGACCTTGCTGGCGACGAAGCTGAAGGTGTTGTTGGCGTTGGTGCCCAGGGTCGTGATGGCGGTGATGCACACCACGATGATCAGGGCGAGCATGACGGCGTACTCGACCGCGGTCGGGCCGTCTTCGTTCTTGAGGAACTTCACCAGGGCGTTGCCGAGCTTCTTCATGGTTCTCATCCTTTCACGTGTACAGGTCTTGGAATCGGTCCCGTCGTCCCTATCGTCAAACGTCCCATCGTCTCGCTCACGAGCCGGTCGGGGCGACCTTGCTGGCGACGAAGCTGAAGGTGTTGTTGGCGTTGGTGCCCAGGGTCGTGATGGCGGCGATGCACACCACGATGATCAGGGCCAGCATGACGGCGTACTCGACCGCGGTCGGGCCGTCTTCGTTCTTGAGGAACTTCACCAGGGCGTTGCCGAGCTTCTTCATGGTTTTCTTTCCTTCCGGGCGACGAATCAGTTCTGGAGCCGCAGACGTTGAGGGGCGGATCACGCGTCCGGCCCCATGCATCCCTCCCCGATTGGATTGTCGAGGGTCACGAGCCTCGGGCGGCCGTGTTGAGGGCCACGTTGCTGAACGTGTTGCTGGCGTTGTTGCCCAGAGACGTGATGGCGGCGATGCACACCACGATGATGAGGGCCAGCATGACGGCGTACTCGACGGCCGTCGGGCCGTCCTCCTCGCGGAGGAATCGGCCGGCCAAGGCGAACCAGGATTTGCATTCCATCTCCCCTTTCTCTGTTGCCGCGGTGCAGCGCCCGTAGGGCGTCCGGGCCGCGGGGCGCCCGGCATCTTCAAGCCTCGGAAGGAATTGGGGAGGTTCGCGCCGAGGCGCCGGGAGACGGCCGAGGCCGCGCCGGCGTGGCGTGCGAATCTCCTCACCCCTTCGGCAGCCTGGCGGCCCCGGCGGAGAAATGATGAATGATGAATGATGAATGATGAATCAAGAAGGTCTTTAATTCATCGTTCATCGTTCATCGTTCATCGTTTCTCCCGCGGGGCCCATAGCTTTGCGTCGCCGCCTTACGGCGGGTTTGCTCTGTCGAGGATGAAGAGGCGATTACGGGTTGATTGTCCCGCCGCGGGGTGGGGTTGTTCGCCCCTTCGCCGCGGGCATCCGCCGAACCGCTCGTGACCAAACCTAGTTTGCGTCTCCGTCCCAGTCAAATCGCAGGATCGGATTTTCCGGTGTTTTCCGCATTTTTTTCGCAGCCGGCCGCGATGAGACGAGAACGCTCCGGAAGAGGTCCAAAATGGCGGAAGGCGGAGCGACGACCCTCGGGTCTTCGTCCCGCCTTCCTCCCGCCTGGTTCCGGCGCGTCCGGTCACGAGCCGGTGGGCGCCACGGCGCCGGCGACGAAGCTGAAGGTGTTGTTGGCGTTGAGGCCCAGGGTCGTGATGGCCCCGATGCACACCACGATGATGAGGGCGAGCATGACGGCGTACTCGACCGCGGTCGGGCCGTCTTCGTTCTTGAGGAACTTCACCAGGGCGTTGCCGAGCTTCTTCATGGGTCTCTTCCTTTCGCGTCTGCTGGTCTTGGAATCGGTCGTCCATTTTCTCTGGTCGCGGGATCTTGTCCGCACGGAAGCGCGTTCCCTCGCTCTGCGTATGGCGGCTTCCTGGCCCCCGGCGGCCGCGAGAAGACGGGACATAAGGGAGACGGGGGCGGGGAGGAGGGGATGACGCACCGCGCAGGCGTTACACGGTCTCGTCTGTGGGGAACAGTAGGTCAGGCGCGGCGTCCTGTCAAATGGCGGGAGAAAAAAAAGGGGGGTTCGTCCAAAAACCAAGAGCCTCGTTTAGCGGCGACCCGGAGGGGAGCGCGGGGACGACGCGCTCCCCTCCGGGTCGCCGCTAAACGGGTATGGGTGAAACGGGTCAAAATTGCAGCCGCAGTCGGCCGAGGCGTTCGACGGTCTCGGCCATGAGGGCGTCCTCCGCCGCCTCGTCCGTGGCCAGGTACGTCACCGAGAAGCGCAGGTACGGCCCCGGCGTCGTCCCACGGCACGCAGCAGACCGACTGCTCCGCGATCAGGAACTGCGACGCCTCCTCGGCGTTGGCGAAGGTCCGGCCGTCGCAGCCCTTCGGCGCCGGCACGTAGAGGAAATAGGTGCCGCTCGGCATCTTCGCCTGGAAGCCGACCTTGCTGCAGCGCGGCGACCAGCTTTTGCAGCCGGCGGCGGTACTTTTCGCGGACGCCGTCGCCGATCTCGGGGTGCTCCAGCGCCGCCGCGGCCGCCTGCTGGATCGCCATGAACTGTCCCGAATCGCAGTTGTCCTTCACGTCGGCGAAGGCCTGCACGATCTTCGGATGGCCGGCCACGAACGCCATGCGCCAGCCGATCATGTTGAAGCCCTTCGACATCGAATGGATCTCGACGCCGACTTCCTTGGCCCCCTCGACCTGCAGGAAGCTCAGCGGCGGGCCGTCGTAGCTCAGCAGGATGTGGGCGGCGTCCTGGACGACGACGATCTGGTTGGTGTGGGCGAAGTCGATGACGCGGCGGTAGAAGTCGCGCGTGGCCGTCGCCCCGGTCGGGCTGTTGGGGTAGTTGAGGACGAGCAGCTTGGCCCGGCGGCGGACGTCGGCCGGGATCGCCGCCAGATCGGGATAGAAGCCGTTCTCTTCGCGCAGCGGCAGGTTGTGGACCTCGCCGCCGTAGTAGGCGGTGTGCGTGCCGGCGACGGGGTAGCCGGGCACGGTCATGAGGGTGACGTCGCCGGGGTTGATGAAGCACGGCCGGCAGCATGGCCAGGGCCGGCTTCGAGCCGATGGCGTGGTTGATTTCCGTGGCCGGGTCGAGCGCGACGCCGAAGACCTTCTTCATGAAGCCGGCGGCGGCCTCCTTGAAGGCGGCGATGCCGTTGTCGGCGTAGCCGCGGTTTTCGAGCTTGTCGACTTCGCGCTTGAGCGACGTCGCGCACCAGCGGATCGGCCATGTCGTCGTTTTCGCCGATGCCGAAGTCGAGCAGCCGGCGCTCGGGATGGGCGGCCAGGGCGGCGCGCTTGGCCCGCTTGATCTTCTCGAACTTGTAGATCTCGTTGCCCTTGCCGTAGTTGACGCCGCCGATGCGGTCGGCGAACAGCGACTGGAACCAGGGATCGGTCATGGCAGGGGTCAGGGGTCAGGGGTCGGGGGTGGGCATCGGAGAGCATTCTATAAGAAGCGGTTTCAAAACCAGCCCCGAGCGCCAGCGAGGGGTTCGGCGCCGCCTCCCTCGCTGGCGCTTGGGGCTGGTAGTGAAGGCGTCGAAATGGCCTACCGCGGGGTTGACGACGTGGGTAAAATAGGGGCGCGAAAGAGTTGCTGTTCGGCGCCGTCACAGGGGACGGCAGGTGAATTATAATCGGGGCCGCGACCGTAAGGGAGCGGGGGAGATTCCCGCTCCCTTACGGTCGCGGCCCCGACGGGCGCCTGCGAAAAGGAACCCTCCGTGGCCCTGACCAATCTGGACCGCGACCTGCTGAAGCGCTGCCTGGCCCACCATGCCGGCGCCTGGAACGATTTCGTCGATCGCTATGCGGGCCTCATTTACCACACCATCCACCACACCGCCCACCTTCGCAGCACGCCGCTGCGCCCGGAGGATGTCGAGGACCTGGCCGCCGAGGTGCTGCTGCAAATCGTCGCGCGGGACTACGCCGTGCTGCGCGAGTTCCGCGGCGCCAGCAGCCTGGCCACGTACCTCACCGTCATCGCTCGGCGGATCTGCGTGCAGGAGCTGGCCAAGCGCAGCGCCGCCCGCGAGGTGCAGCCGGCCGCCGACGAGACCCTGGCCGCGGTCGAGTCCGAAGGGCCGGACGGGGCCGCCGGGCTGGAGAGCCTGGAAGAGGTCGAGAAGCTCCTCGGCAAGCTGCCCAGCAAGGAACGCGAGGTGGTGCGCCTCTACTACATCGAGGGGCGCAGCTACGAAGAGATCAGCACGGAGCTGAAACTGCCCATCAACAGCATCGGCCCCATCCTGTCGCGCACGAAAAGAAGCTCCGCAAAGGCGTCAAATCCGCGCCGAGGGTTCACCGGCGCCACTCCGCAAGTGAGGAGTGAGGAGTGAGGAGTGAGGAGTGAGGAGAAAAGACAAGCCGGTCTTTTCTCCTCACTCCTCACTCCTCACTCCTCACTCCTCACTCCTCACTCCTCACTTTCTTTCGGGCGAAGCGAAGCGCCCCGGCGGCCACGTCGAACGCCGCGTTGGGCCGGGCGATGCGGGCGCCGTTGGCCCGCAGCCGGGCCAGCCGATCCGGGTCGGCCAGCAGCGCGTCCACCTTGAACACCAGCTGAGCCAGGTTGTTCGCCTTGACGGCGGCCCCGTTCTCCAGCAGGTAGTCGCTGTTGCGGCCCTCCTGTCCCGGCACCGGCTGCACCATCACCAGCACCGCCCCGCGCGCCAGCGTCTCCGCCACGGTCAGGCCGCCCGGCTTGGACACCACCAGATCGGCCGCGGCCATGTACTCGTCGATCTCGCGGGTGAACGGCAGCACGCGGGCGCGGTGGCGCGGCGGCGTCGGGACCTTCTCCAGCCGCACCTGCAGCGCGGCGTTGCGGCCGACGGCCGTCACCAGTTCGATCGGCCGGGCCGTCTGTAACAGCGCCCGGTACATCGGCTCGATCGGACCCACCACGCCGAAACCGCCGGCCATCTGCAGCACGACCGGCCGATCGGTTGCCAGGCCGTGCTTGGCCGCGCACGCCGCCCGGTCCTTGGGCGTGCGAAAGACCGGATGAATCGGCACCCCGGTGACGGAAACGTCGGCCGCCGGTACGCCGCAGTAGTGCAGGTAGCGCGCCCCTTCCTCCGTGGCCGTGAAATAGTGTTCGCACGGCGAATGGACCCACATCCGGTGCGTATCGAAGTCCGTGGTGACGATCACCTGCGGTACGTCGAGCCTTCCCTGCCGCCGCAGCGAGGCGATAAGCTCGGCGGGCAGGAAGTGCGTGTTGACGACGAGGTCCCACGGCTCGGCCTGGAGGAAACGGACGAAGCGCCGCAGGTTGAGCCGTTCCAGGGCGAGGCGCAAGCGGTCGGTGCGCAGTGATCGGGGGCGCGGCCGGGTCGGTCGAAGAGATCGTAGAAGTAGCCGTGGACGTAGGGGGCGCGGTTCATCAGGCTGAGGTAGCCGCGGCCGTAGAGTCGGCGGAAGGCGCGGTTGGTCATCTCCAGAACGTCGAGGTTGCGGACGAAGGCGTCCGGGGCCGTCTCGCGCAGGGCCAGCTCGACGGCCTCGGCGGCGCGCAGATGGCCGGCGCCGACCGAAGCGGAGAGGACCAAAATCCGCGGCGGCTTGTGTTCCATGCCGTTGGGCATCCCTGGAATCCGCGCACCGTTAGAGGGAAGTGGGCGAAGGAGTGTATGGTATCGGCTGGACGCGGCGGGTCAAAGACTTTCCCGGCCAACGAAGAACGAACCGCCAAGACGCCAAGATCGCCAAGAAGACAAAAACCTAGTTTCAAAGGCGTGACGGTCCCGAACCCGAATTTCCGTCTTCTTGGCGATCTTGGCGTCTTGGCGGTTCGTTCTTCGTTGGCTCCCGCCGGAAACCGCTTGCGGAGCGCGCGACCCGCCTCCTATACTCCAGCTTGCACCAGTGAACCAACCTCCGTGCGGGGACACAATAATGAACACGAGAGCGAAGGCGCTTTCTCCCTGGAAACTCGTTCCGCTCCTGGCCGTCCTCGGGACGGCTATGCTGGCCCTCCTCGGCGCGACGGCGGCCGACCCGCCGGCCGCGCCGGCGCCGGATGCGGCCGCGCGTGACCTGCATACGAAGTTCCGCACGGAGCGGGCCGACGCCCAGGGCTTGACCAAGAAATTCTCTCCCGATTGGTATCAAAGGGCCGACGCCGACGCCAAGCGCGGCGACGAGGCGCTGACGGCCGGCCGATTCGTCGAGGCCGCCGACGCCTTCCGCAAGGCCCGCTGGAACCTGCCCGGCCTGCCGGCCGGACTGCCCGACCACGTCGCCCGCCTCTTCGGCGACGGCCGACTCCGTCACGGCCAGGTCGTCCAGGCCGTCGCCTTCAGCGCCGACGGCCGGCGCATCGTCTCCGCCAGCGCCGACGGCGCCGTCATCGTCTGGGACGCCGACACCGGACGCGCCCTGCGCCGCTACACCGGCCACGCCGACCGCGTCTGGTGCCTCGCCTTCAGCCCCGACGGCAAGACCGTCGCCTCCGGCGGCGAGGACAAGGCGATCAAAATCTGGGACGCCGACACCGGCAAGGACGTCCAGTCGCTCACCGGCCACACCGACTTGCTCCGTTGTCTCGCCTACAGTCCGGATGGGAAATATCTGGCGACCGGCGGTCAGGACAAGTACCTCCGCGTCTACGACCTGTCCAACGGCTCGATCAAGCAGGGCCCGCTCAGCCACACGCAGGCGATTGTAGGCGTCGCCTGGTCGCGCGACGGCAAACTGCTCGCCAGCGTGGGAGGGGCCGACGATCGTACGGTGCGCATCTGATAAGGTCGAGGGCGCCGCGATTACGGATGTGGCCATTCTGCCGCAGAAGCAAGAGAGGGGGCGCTCAACGCCGTCGCCTTCGGGGCGGACGACACAGCCGTGGCCATCTGCGGCAGCGACCCGAACTCGGCCCGGCTCATCAACGTGCCGGACGGCGCCGAGCGGATGTCGTTCGAGGGACACGCCGGCCCCGTCACCTGCCTGGCCTTCAGCCAGGACGGCAAGGTGCTGGCCACCGGCAGTGCCGACCGCACGATTCGCCTCTGGGACGTCGCCAACGGCCAGAGCTTTCGCACGCTGCAAGGGCACGCCGACACGATCAACGGCATCAGCTTCAGCCCCGACGGCCGGCTCGCCTCCGGCAGCGCCGATCAGACGGTGCGCGTCTGGAATCCGGGGCTGGTCGAGCAGTCGCGCGACCTCGGCAGTCACGACGGGGCCGTCTGGTCGGCGGTGTTCAGCCCCGACGGCTCCCAGGTCGCCTCCGCCGGCGCCGACAAGATGGTCCGCATCTGGGACGTGGCGGGGGCCAAGCCGGTGCGTACGCTGCAGGGCCATACGGCCCCGGTGACGGCCGCGGTCTACAGTCCCGACGGCCGATTCCTCCTGTCGTGCAGCGGCGACAAGACGCTCAAGCTGTGGGACGCCAAGACCGGCGCCGAGCTGCAGACGTTCATCGGCCACACGCGGGCCGTCACCGCCGCCGCCTTCAGCCCCGACGGCAAACGGATCGTTTCGGGCGGCGCCGATTGGCTCATCAAGATTTGGGATACGGAAAAGGGGACGGAGCTGAAAACGATCGCCGGCTGCCAGGCCGTCGTCAGCAGCGTGGCCTGGAGCGGTGACGGCAAGCACATCGCTTCGGGCAGCGGCGACCACACCGTCAGGCTCTGGAACGCCGACACGTACACCGAGGAGCGGACGCTGACCGGCCACACGTCGGCGGTCAGCTGCGTGGCGTTCAGCCCGGACGGCAAGAAGCTGGCCTCGTGCGGCGGCGACCAGCGCGTGCTGGTCTGGGACCTCCTGGATGGGACCAACACGGCGTTCGTCGGCCACACGAACGTCGTCAGCTCGGTGGCCTTCAGCCCGGACGGCAAGTACCTCGTCTCCGGCGGCGGCGATCAGGTGGTGAAGCTGTGGGACGTGCAGACGCGGCAGGAAGTGCATAGCTTCCGCGGCCACAAGAACTGGATCAGCTCCGTCGCCTTCAGCCCCGACGGCCATTCCATCGTCTCGGCCGGCGTGGACCACATGGTCAAGGTCTGGGAGGTGGGCGGCGGCGAGGGCATGGAGCAGCTCGGCCATTCGCTGCCGCTGACCGTCGTGGCCGTCAGCCCCGACGGCCGGCTGATCGCGTCCGGCTCGGCCGACGCCACGATCCACCTGTGGGAGACGGCGACGGGGCGCGACCTGTTCACGCTGAAGGGGTCCGCCGCGGCGATCACGATCCTGTCGTTTACTCCCGATAGTAAATATCTGGTTTCCACGGCCGGCGACGACCGGACGCTGCGGGTGTGGGACTGCGCCACGGGCAAGGAGAAGGGGAACGCGAAGGACATGGGGCCGTCGAGCGCTGCGCCGTCCATGGCGGTGACGCCGGACGGCAAGCAGGCCGTAACGTGGGCGCCGCGGACTACTCTGGAGTATTACGACCTGAATACCGGCAAACAGACCGACTCGGCGGAGGTGGGCGACGGCCTGAAGCAGGTGACGAGTCTGACGTTCAGCACCGACGGCGCCGTGGCGGCGCTGGGCGCTTCCGACGGGAAGGTGCGGCTGTGGGACGTGATGAAGAAGCAGCCGGCCCTGCCGAGCGACTTGCAGGTCCACGACGGGGCGGTGGTGGACCTGACGCTGTCGGCGAACAAGAAGGTCGTGGCGGCGGTGGACAAGGCGGGGCTGCTCAAGGTATGGGATGTGGTGAAGGGGAAGGAGCTGCAGGCGCTGAAGGCGTACACGGAGCCGAACCGGCGGGCGACGGCGTTCGTGCTGAGTCCGGACGGGTCGCGGCTGGCGACGGTCGGCGAGGACGGCGTGGTGCGGCTGCTGGACACGACCGACGGCAAGGAGCTGCGGTCGTGGAACTTCGCGGTGTCGGCGCAGCCCGAGCAGCTGTTCGTGCGGGCGCTGGCCTTCACGCCGGACGGCAAACAGCTGGCGACGGGCAACGCCGACACGACGATGTACCTCCTGGATTGTCCGTGAAATGGATTTCAGCCCCGGAGGGGCGGCGGTTCATAGCCAGGGGTGAAACCCCTGGGAGAGGGGCGTGTCGAACCCCCTCGATTTCAGCCCCGGAGGGGCGGCGGTGAGCGCGATCGCATTCCGGCGCCGCCGCCCCTCCGGGGCTCGATCCTCCAAGGCACGCCATCTTCCAGGGGTTTCACCCCTGGCTATTCACCGCCGCCCCTCCGGGGCTGAGACAGAGGGAAAACAATGAACAACTACCGCAAATATGTTTTGCTTTTCTCCGCGATCTCCTCGCTCTCTGCGGTGAAATCCTTCGCCGCCGAGCCGGACGACTTCCGCGCCCGGCAGCGCGCCGAGTTGGCGACGCTGCCGGTCCCGGCCGTGCCGCCCGGCGACGGCGCCGAGATCGACCGCTTTCTCGCCGTCCGCTGGGCCGCCAAGAACGTCACGCCGCCGGCCGTGGTGGACGACCGCGCCTTCGCCCGCCGCGCCTACCTCGACGTGATCGGCCTGCCGCCCACGGCGGAACAGTTGGAACAATTCGCCTCCGACAACGCGGCGAACAAGCGCGAGAAGCTGGTCGATGCGCTGCTGGCCGACAAGCAGGGCTACGCCGAAAACTGGATGGCGTTCTGGAACGACCTTCTCCGCAACGACGAGCAGACCAACATCGACGGCCTGCGCAAGCCGATCACATCCTGGCTTTACCGCTCTCTCTTGGAGAACAAGCCGCTCGACCAGTTCACGGCGGAGCTTCTCAACCCCGGCAAGGACGGCCCCGACGGCTACCTCAAGGGGGTGAACTGGCGCGGCCGCGTCAACGCCAGCCAAACGCCGCCGGTGCAGGCGGCCCAGAACGTGTCGCAGGTGTTTTTGGCCAGCTCGATCAAGTGCGCCTCGTGCCACGACAGCTTCATCAACGACTGGAAGCTGGCGCAGGCCTACGGCATGGCCAGCTTCTTCTCTCCGCAAAATCTGGAAATGGCCCGCTGCGACAAGCCGACGGGAAAAATCGTCGCGCCGAAGTTCCTCTTCCCCGACCTCGGCGACGTGGACCCGAACGCCGACCAGGCGACGCGGCTGAAGGCCGTGGCGACGATGGTGACGCGGCCCAAAAATCCGCGCTTCGCAAGGACGATGGTGAACCGCTTGTGGAAGCGGCTGATGGGCCGCGGCCTGTTCGAGCCGGCCGACGACTTCGACGGCAAGGCGCCGGCGGACGCCCTGCTCGACTGGCTGGCCTACGATTTCATGGCCCACGACTATGACGCCAAACACACCCTCAAATTAATCCTTCTGTCGAAGGTCTACCAGCTGCCGGCCGTGAAGGCGCCGACGAAGCGGAAGGAAACGCCGCTGCTGATCGGACCCACGGAGCGGCGGCTGACGAGTGAGCAGTACCTCGATTCCGTGTCGATGCTGACGGGCTATTGGCCGAAGGTGGACGTGATGAACGTCCAGGTGGACGACCCGAACATACGGGCGTGGCGGCATCGCAAGCCGGACAACCTGGCCCTGGCGCTGGGCCGGCCGACCCGCGAACAGGTCTGCACGCAGCGCGACGAGGAAAGCACCGTATTGCAGGCGCTGGAGTTGGTCAACGGGGCGGCGATGTCGCAGCGGCTGCGCGAGGGGACGAAGACGCTGTTGGCGTCGGACCTGGGCCGCGAGGAGGACGCGGCGAAGGTGGCGCGGACGCTGTACCTGCGGGCGCTGGGCCGGCCGCCGTCGGACGCGGAGGCGGCCTTGGCGAAGGAGATGCTGGGCACGCCGAAGGACATGCCGGAGACGCGGCAGGCGGCGTGGGAGGATTTCCTCTGGGCGCTGTGCATGGAGCCGGAGATGCAGTTCATTCGGTAGAATAGGGCCGGAGAAAGGAGGGGAGTCATGCAGACGCTGACCGTTCAGGGCGTCGTGACGGATCAGGGGACGCTCCGGATTGAGAAGATAGAGACGCCGGTTGATCTGCCGCCCGGGCCGGTGGAGGTGGAGCTGACGATTCGGCCCACGCCGCCGACGGAAGCCCCGACCTGGGATTGGACCCGGATTCACGGGCTGGGGGCGGAGATTTGGCAGGGCGTGGATGCGATGGAATACATCCGCGAGCTTCGGGAGGACCGGGAGCTTCCGTCGTGAACCTGCTCGACGACATCCCCGAGAACACGCTGGTCGGGATCGACGCCGTCATTTGGATTTACGAATTCGAGAAGAATCCCGTGTTCGCCCCGCTCACCGAGCCGTTCTTTCGCGACCGGCTCAACACGGGGAAGAACCGTGCTGGCGCGTCGGTCCTGACCCTGGGCGAACTGCTGGTCAAGCCGCTCGCTCTGGGGCGGATGGATTTGGTCGCGGCCTACCGAACGACGTTCTCCTCGCGGCCCGGATTCGACATTTGGGAGGCGACGCGAGACGTCGTGGAAAAGGCCGCGGAGCTGCGGGCGAAGTACAAACTCAAGATGCTGGACGCGCTGCATACGGCGTCTGCCGTCGTGAACCGGGCCGACCTGTTTCTTACCAACGATGACGGGCTGCGGCGCGTGACGGAAATCAAGGTGCTGGTCCTGAAGGATTATTTGCCGCCGCCAACGCCGTGATATACTGGCGGACCGGCAGGCGGCGTGGGAAGATTTCCTCTGAGCGCTGTGCATGGAGCCGGAGATGCAGTTCATTCGGTAGAATGCACGGATACGGGAGCCTCTGCCATGATGGGACCGAAAACGCTCCGTGAAATCCGCGAGGAACTGCGGCGTGCATTTGGAGCGGGCGGCGAGGATCCCATCTGGAGGCTGGATCAACTGATCGCCGATGCGAAGCGCCGCGGAGAGGGTGGAGTGGAGGTGCCTGCAAATGCTCCGCCGCTGCCTCGAAAGGGGCGGGAGGGATGAACGGAGAACGGAGCAGGGCGGTGCGGAAGAATAGTGGGGTGCCGAGCGCCATGCTTTCGCGGCCATCCGAGACATCTTTTGTCCTCCCAGACGTGCCGGGCCGCGAAAGCATGTTCAGGTGCAACGACTTCCCCGGTTCTCATGGCACAGAAACATGCTTTCGCGGCCCGGCAAGCTCAAGTAAACTTGGTAAGGTCGGGGAGGGCCGCGAAAGCATGGCACCCAGCGAAGTATGAGGAGTTGTCATGTCCGACCTTGAAAAGCGGTTCGATGCAGCGATGATGGGCGTTTACCGTCGTGCGAATGCCGAGGCTCATTACAACCCATCACATTACCACAAGATGCTGATGCAGCACGGAGGTCTCGAAACGGCGCACATGCTTCTTCACGCCGATGTTGTGTCAGACGGCTACACGGCCCTTTGGGAGCGCGGCCGTCTTGACATTACGGTGCTCTGTTGAAATCCTCTAACCTGTAGCGGCGAGGAGCATGAGGTTGTGGGTGAGTACCCGCAGGTAGCACTCGTGTTCGCGCGACGCATCCGACTTGCCCCGCACGCCGAGCCGAGCAGCCGCTTGTGTCGGGAGAAGGCGCTCTCCGCCTGCCAGCGCTGCCCGTAGACGCGCTTGTGCCGGCTGCCCCGCGGCTTCTTGCGGAACCGCTTGACCATCTGCCGCCGGTAGCGAGTCTTGGGCCACTTCCGCCCCCCGTTCCGCCGGTTGATCGGGATCACCGTCGAGCGGACGCCCAAGTCCTCCCGGCAGTAGCGGTGGCTCTCCTCGCCGTCGAACGCCGCGTCGCCGAGCACCCGGTCGTAGCCGACCGCCAGCGACGCCTGGGCCATGAGAGGGCGGAACTGCGGCGCGTCGTTGGCGGGGCCGAGGCTGACCGTGGCTGCGGTGAAGAAGTGGCTGGCCGTGTCGCAGGCCACGGCCAACTTGGTCCACAGCCTGGAGTTGTGTTTACGGCCGGCCCGCTTGAAAAAGTAGCGGGACGTGTGGCGGCTCTCCATGCCGGTGGCGTCGATGGCGGCCGTCGGCTTCGCGCCGATCAACCCGCCTTCCTGTGCGCGCACGGTGGCGCGGAAGAGGAGTACGACGAACGCCCCTTTTTTAGCAGCCGCTTGGCGGCATAGCAGAGGGTCGAGTAGTGGGGCGCCGCGGCCAGGCCGAGATCCTCGCGCAACTCGGCGAAGTCGGCCAGCAACCGGACGACGCCCCGGTAGTCGGTCTTGAAGAAGGTCTTCAGGGCCAGGGCGGCGAACAGTTGGTGCTGGGTGAAGTCCTTGCGGGAGAACTTCGACGAATAGGCGGGCAGAACCTCCCGCGCCAGGCGCAGCGCCTCTTGGGCCACGGCCCGAGGCGACTTGGTCATCGGTCTGCTGGTGTTCATAATACCATTATACGCCCGCCCCGCCAAGGATTTCAACAGAGCAACATTACGGTTGAAGCCGTGGTTCTCGACCACCCGGAGTATCATCCGCTGTTTACCGATGAGGAACTCGAAATCGCGAGAAAGCGTTTAAAGAAATACGGATATGAGCGCGCCTAAGAATAGATTCCGGGAGAATATCATGAGTCTGCAAATCCCATCCCGCCGCGACTTCCTCCGCACCGGCACCGCCGCAAGCGCCGCCGCCCTGCTCGGCCCGCGCCTCCGCGCCGACGAGCCGCCGAAGCTCAAGCCCACCGCCGACACGATCGTCCTCCTCTGGATGGCCGGCGGACAGGCGGCCACCGAAGTCTGGGACATGAAAAAGTACACGCCCTTCGAGAAGGGCATGGAAGCCAAGGCCGTCTACTCCACCTTCAAATCCATCCCCACCAGCGTGGACGGCCTGCAAATCTCCGAAGGGATGCCCAACGTCGCCCAGGTCATGCACCACGGCACGCTCATCAAAACCTTCAAGGCCGGCGACCTCGGCTTCATCCTCCACTCGCGCCACCAGTACCACTGGCACACCGGCTACGTGCCGCCGCAGCCCGTCGCCGCCCCGCACCTCGGCGCCGTCGTCGCCCGCACCCTCGGCCTGCGCCATCCCGACGTGCCCGCCTTCATCGACGTCGGCCAACGCTCCGCCGGCGGCGAGGACTTCGAGGTCAAGGCCTTCCAGACAGCCGGCTTCCTCGGCAACGCCTACGGACCCTTCCTCGTGCCCGAACCGGCTGACGCCGTGCAAACCGTCCAGCCGCCGGCCGGCATGTCGAAGGAGCGTTTCCGCCAGCGCTTCGAGCTGTACGTCAAGACGCTCCAGGCTCGCCGCGACGCCGCCGGACTCGACCCCAAGGAGGAGGAGTTCCTCAAGTCGGTGGACGGCGCCCGCCGGCTGATGAACTCGCCGGCCGCCAAGGCGTTCGACCTCGGCCTGGAGCCGAAAGAGAGTTACGACATCTACAGCGGCGGCAAGGCGAACCGCTTCGGCCTCGGCTGTCTGCTGGCCCGCCGGCTGGTGGAGGCCGGCGCCCGCTTCATCGAGGTGTCCACGGAATACGTGCCGTTCCAGGGCTGGGACACCCACGAGAACGGCCACAGCCGGATGGTGGACATGATGAAGATGATCGACGCCCCGATCGCGCAGCTGGTCAAGGACCTGGACGAGCGGAAATTGCTCGACCGCACGCTGGTGGTGATCGCCAGCGAGTTCAGCCGCGACATGCTAATCGAGGGCAAGCCGGACCAGAAGGTGCAAGATCAAGTGCAAGTACCGGACAAAGTGATGGAGGAGAAGAACTACGGAATGCACCGCCATTTCACCGGGGCCGGCGGCGTGGTGCTGTTCGGCGGCGGCGCGAAGAAGGGCTACGTCCACGGCCAGACGGCGGACGAACGGCCGTTCCGGTCGGTCCAGGATCCGGTGACGATCCCGGACCTTCATGCGTCGCTGTATCGGGCGTTGGGAATCCCGGCGGATTTGTCCTACGAGACGGAGGGCCGGCCGTTCTTCGTGACGCAGGACGGTAAGGGGCAGGCCGTCGAGGCGCTGTTTGGGTGATAGAGTTGAAAGCCCCGGAGGGGCGAGGGTTCATAGCCAGGGGTGAAACCCCTGGAGGGGGACCGAAACCCCTGGAGCTTGGGCCGGCCCATGAGTCGTTTCATCAGCCCCGGAGGGGCGGCGGTATCTATCACCGCCGCCCCTCCGGGGCTAAGTTGGTGGATGCGGTCGCTCTCCAGGGGTTTCACCCCTGGCTATGAACCCTCGCCCCTCCGGGGCTACGACGGGGGAACCAATCACCCTCTTGGTCCGTCTAAACGGAGACGTGCTTCCAAGAAACCTCTCTCTGAAAGCGAGCGCATATGAAGCGACTGCTGGCGTGCGGCGTGCTGTTGGTCCTGGCGGCGGTGGGCGTGCGGGCGGCGTCCGACGACTCCCCCAAGACATCCAAGGAGGCCCTCCAGGCCCTCAATGATTTCATCGGCGAATGGAAGGGCAGCGGCGGCCCCGACAAGCCCAAACTCGGTCCCAGGGACCCCATCTGGAAGGAAGACCTCGAATGGGTCTGGAAATTCAAGGGTGACGACGTCGCTCTGGTCATCAACTTCAAGGACAGCAAAAATTATAAATCTGGCGAGATGCGCTACCTGCTCGACAAGAAGGTCTATCAGCTGACGCTGACCGACAAGGACGGCAAGAAGATGGTCTTCGAGGGGCCGCTCGACACGGACAAGAACGAGCTGACGCTGTCGCGCGTCGATCCGGACACCAAGGAGACGCAGCAGATCGTCATGAACACGGCTGCAGAGGGCGTGCGCTTCATCTTCCGCATGGCCCACAAGGATGACGGCTCGCAGCTCTACCACAAGGACTTCCTGGTGCAGGCCACGAAGCTCGGCGAGGCGCTGGGGCCGACTGAAGCCAAGAACATCTGCGTGGTCAGCGGCGGCCTCGGCAAGATCCAGGTCAGCTACAAGGGCGAGACGTTTTGGGTCTGCTGCTCCGGCTGTGCGGACGCTTTCAAGGAGAACCCGGAGAAATACATCAAGGAGTTTAAGGCGAAGAAGGGAATGAAGTAAAGATTCACCACAAAGACACAAAGAACACAAAGGAAAAACAAAGAAGACAATAGCAACGGTTCGAGGCCGTCACGCCCGGAACCCTTGTTTTGTCTTCTTTGGCTTTCCTTTGTGTCCTTTGTGTCTTTGTGGTGAATCTGCTTACTTCTTCGTCAGCATGTCTTGCAGCGTGTAGACGAACACGTCGCCGAAGCCGCGCGCGCGCGGGTGATCCGCCGCCGTCTTCGGGTCGAAGCCCGCCACGTACAGCTTGCCCGCCTTGCCGTCCAGCGCCGCCTGCGTCGCCACGATGCCGAGATCGTACGTCGCCAACAGCTTGAATTCCGGATAGGAATAGTGCTTCAAAATGCCTTCGCGCGTCAGGAAGAAGGCGCTCTTCGTCTCAGGATCGACCGCCGCCGCCGTGAACGGCCCCACCCACGCCGCGAGCCGCATGTCCTCCTCGCGCGTCTCCGACGCCGTCAGCACCACGCCGGTCTTGCACAAGAGGAATCGGCCGTCCGGCGTCGCCTGGAACTCGCCGCCCAGCGCGTACTGCGCCGGCGCGGCGGCTCGGTAGGCGGCCGGTTTGTCGTCCGTCTTGTCGGGGATGGGCAGGGCGTCCAGCGTGCCCGGCTTCACGCCCTGACTGGAGACGTAAAGGCGCTTTTGGTCGGCCGACAACCGCACGAAGGAGCGGTTCCACACGCCGCCCCAGCGGGCGACGATCGCCTCCTTCGCCGCGTCCACCACCGACACGTCCGTCCAGTCGCCGTCGCCGCCGCTGACGAAGATCAGCCCGGCGTCCGATACGGCCACGTCATAAGGGGAGGCCGGCACGGTGAACCCCTTGCGCAGCTCCAGCTTCACCGGGTCAATGAGTTGCAATTCGCACGCCATCGATCCCTTGTTGATCCCGTCCACGGCCGTGATCGCCGCCAGCGTCTTGCCGTCGAGACTCATCGCCAGCGCCTCCACCCCTTCGCCGAGGGGCAGCTCGCCGGTGCGGCGGTCGGCCAGGGCGTCGATCTTGACCAGCTTGCCGTCGGTGAGGTTCAGGGCGTACAGCCACTTCCGGTTCGGCGACAGGTGCAGGGCGGCGACCGTGCCGCCGATAGGGATCACCGCCGTCGGTTTTAACTCGATCGTCGCGGTGGGCGCCGGGTTCGGCGGCGTCACGATGGGCGGATCGTAGGGATTCGGGGTCGGTGAAGTCGGAGGCTTCTCCAGCCGCCAGATGCGCACGTTGGCGTCGCGGCTGGCCGACAGCGTCGCCCGGCCCTCGTCGAGGAACGCCACGGCGACGACGGATTCCTGGTGCTTGCGGAAGTCGCGCAGGTCCTTGCCGGTGTCGATGTCCCACAGCCGCACCGTCGCGTCGGCCGAGCCGGACAGGACGCGCTGACCGTCCGGCGAAAAGGCCACGCTCTTGATGCCGCCCTCGCAGCCCTGGAACAGCTGGAGTTGCTTGCCCGTGTCGGTTTCCCATAGCCGCAACGTGCGGTCGTCGCCGCCGGACAGGATGCGCTTGCCGTCCGCCGAGAACGCGGCCGCCGTCACGGAATCGGTGTGGCCGGAGAACGTTTGCAGCACCTTGCCCGTTTTCGCATCGGCGACATAGACATTGCGCTCGGCGCACACCAGGCAGCGGCTTCCGTCCGGCGACACGGCGATGGCGTTGATGTACTTGGCGGGGGCGTCAAAGGTGAAATTCGGGTCGGCCGCGCCCGTCTCCAGGTCCCAGCGGATCACCTGCTGGTCGTAGCCGGCCGACAGCGCCCACCGGCCGCTGGGGCCGAAGGCCACGCACGTCACCAGGTCCTCGTGGCCGTCGAACTGGTGGAGTTCGCGGGCCGTTCGCGTCTCCCAGAGCCGCACCGTGCCGTCCTTGCCGCCGGACAGCAGGCGCGAGCCGTCGGGGCTGAAGGCGACGCACCAGACCGACGCCGTGTGGCCGATGCAGCGGCGCAGCTCGCGGTTCTCCGCCACGCCCCAGATCACCACCGACTTGTCGGCACTGGCGAAGGCGGCGAATCGGCCGTCGGGGCTGAAGGCCACGGCGTTGGCCGGGCTGGACTGCGCCTCCAGCGGATCGACCTCGCCGGTGTTGTCCGGCAGCACCTCGCCCGTCTGACCCGGCTGGAACACCGTCCCCAGCCGCAGGTCGCGCACCAGGTCGCCGAACGCCTGCGCCACGACCTGCCGCGGCACCGTGCCGCCCGCCGCCTTCAGCGGCCCAAAGCTCTTCGACAACACCTCGGATTTCACGATGCGCGCCTGCAAGTCCTCCGGCTTCAGGCCGATTTCCGCGGCCAGCGTCGGCAGGTCCACGTCGGCCTCGTAACGCAAGGTCGCGTTCATGACCGGCTCCGACGGGCTGACCTTGTTGCCGGTCTTCTCCAGCGCCTTGCGGAAGCGCTCGCTGTCCTCCTCCATCAGCGCCCGCATCTTCTCCTTCGGCACGTACAGGGCGCGGATGGTCTCGGCGTCGGTGCGCTTGAAGAACTTGGGGTTCTTGGCGACGTGGTCGCGGATCTGATCGTCCTTGGGGTTGATGCCGCGGGCGTGGCACGACATGCACGACACGCCGGCGTCCACGGCGCGGTCGGGCCGCTTGGGATCGCTGACGATGGCCGTGTTGCCCTTGTTCTGGCGAATGTCGTTGGCGTTGACGAGGCAGATAGCCCTGCAAGCCGTTGGGCAGGTTGAAGATGACCTCGCCGGCCGCGTGCTGGAAGGCGTTGCCGTCGGCCAGACCGGGGCCGAGCGGGTAGGCGAACAGGTTGCGCCGGTCGGGCAGGAGCAAGTCCCGATCGACGAGGTTTTGCGGGATCGCCCTCGAAATCGTAGGTGCGCCAGTAGGCGCCGTTCATGGCGTCGTGCCGCTCGATGAGGCGGTTGTTGCGCGAGATGCCGGAGCCGAGGAAGCCGGCCCGCGCCACGCGCTCCTGCTGCACGTCCGTCGCCACATCGACGCGCAGCTGTCGTTCCAATTCCGACAAATTGGACGGGATTTGCAGCAGATCGTAGTAGAGCGGCGCCAGCGAGGCGCTGGCGAGGAACCAGTCGGCCCGGACGCAGGGGACGCGCGTGGCCGTGCCGACGACGACGGCGCGGGCAGCGGCGGTGTCGTTGAGGACGCCGTAGGGATAGTCGTTCAGGAGGCGGTTCCAGAGGATGGCGTCCCACTGATAGTCGCGCAGGTCGATGCGCAGGACGAGGCGGTCGGCGTCGATCGGCGTCGGCAGGGTGATGCGCGGGTGCCAGGAAAGGCTGTTGAGCAGCTTGGCGACGGCGTTGCGGTAGGTCTGCAGCTCGTCGTCGCCGGCGCCGGCGTTGGCGATCGGGGCGAGGCTGAAATAGCGGAGGAAGCGGCGCGTGGAACGCTCCTGCTGGTCGAGGTCGGCGAGAATGCGATTGAAAGACCTCGGCGTCGGTGAGGATCGGCCGGCGCGCGATCGTCGTCGGCGGCAAGGCGCCGAGCTCGATCCACTGCTTGACGACGGCGACGTCCGCCGCGGAGGGGCGCGGCGTTTCGCCGGCCGGCGGCATCTTGCCGGTCGAGAGGCGCTTGAACAGCAGCGACTGGTCGGGTTGGCCGGGGACGATCTTCTTGCGGGCGACGAGCTTGGCGGGGTCGAGGATGAAGTTCATGCCGCCCTCGGCCGATGCCGTCCTGGCCGTGGCAGCGGCGGCAGTTGGCGTTGAGGACGGCGAGGGCCTTCGCGGCCAGGGCCGATGACTCCGTCTCGGCCGCCCGCGGCGAACCGCCTCCCAGCACGCAGCCCGCGAGAAGCAACGGCAGCCATACGGCCGGGAACGGCTCGCTTCATCTCGGTCTCCTGCACGGGGAACGGAGCCGCGACCGTGAGGGAGCGGTTTGGGCGAACACCGCTCCCTCACGGTCACGGCTCTGAAGGCGTCGCGCGACATCCGCCATCCTCCTAGACGATCCAGCCGCGTCGCGCGATTGTAACAGTCCGCCGCCCTCACTCCCCCTTCGGCTTCTTGCTTCACGCGCTCCGGCGGCCGGGGGTTGAAGATCAGCCGTTTCACGGCGAAGGCGGTCATGCCGACCATGAGAGGGATCGTCGGCGCCCAGACCGCCCAGATGATGAACGGGGCGGCGCCGATGAACGCGTACCAGGCGTCGTCCTCGCCCCCGCTGAAGAAGGTGGGGACTTTGAAGCTATACCAGATGTCGAAAGTCAAGAGAACGAGAGTGAACACCGCGCAGAGGATGCCGGGCAGCAGCCACCAGAACCAGATCATGCCGGTGTCCTCTTCCACGGCGCGCGACACGACCTTCGAGCGCGTCTGCGTGTTGTAGCCGCAGTTCAGACAGAGGATGGCGTCCTCGCTCTCCATCTCCTGGCGCATTCGGGGCAGCGCGGGGCCAGGTCGATGGCCGTCACGCCGTAGGGGTTGTCGTCCTCGTCGTCGTTGACCTTGGGCTTGTCCGGCCGGGGCTTGGCGGCCTTGGGGTCGGGCGCCTTCTTCTTGGCCCCGGCCGGCGCCGCTTTGCCGGCCGGCCGGGCGGCCTTCTTCTCGGCGGGCGCCTGGACCACGAAGACGTGTTCGCAGCCTTTGCAACGGACCTTCTTGCCCACGGCTTCGGACGCCACGTTGATTTTCTTGCCGCATTCGGGGCAGGCGATCGTGATTGCCTCGGTCATCGCAACCTCCTGAAATGATGATCGATGAATGATGAATGATGAATCAAGACAGGCCGGACTTCCGATTCATCGTTCATCGTTCATCATTCAGCCTTTCCATAAGATAGTTCCGCCCCCGTATGCCGTGCAAGCCTCAACCCGCAAGAAAGGTGGATCGTGCCGCCGTCTTCTCCCCGCCTTCTGGTCTCGTTGGCCACCTACAACGAGCGGGAGAACCTGGGGCCGCTCCTTCAAGAGATCCACAAGGCGCTGCCCTCGGCCGACGTGCTGATCGTGGACGACAACTCGCCGGACGGCACCGGCCGCCTGGCCGACGACTTCGCCGCCTCCGACGCGCGGCTGCACGTCCTGCACCGGCCCGGCAAGCTCGGCCTCGGCACGGCCGTCCTGACGGCCATGCGCTACGCGATGGACCACGACTTCGACTTCCTCGTCAACATGGACGCCGACTTCAGCCACCACCCGCGCTACCTGCCGGCCCTGGTCGCCGGCATGGATCGGCACGACGTGATGGTCGGCTCGCGCTACATTCGCGGCGGCGGCACGGAGAACTGGCCGCTGAGTCGGCGACTCATCAGCAGCGGCGTCAATCTGCTGACGCGGTTTTTGCTGCGTCCCGGCGCCCGCGACTGCAGCGGCGCCTTCCGCTGCTACCGCGTGGAACGGCTGCGCGCGGCGCACCTGGAGCGGATGATTTCGCGCGGCTATTCGTTTCAGGAAGAGGTGCTGTACCGCTGTCGCAAGGCCGGCTGTCGCATCGGCGAGACGCCGATCGTCTTCGCCGACCGCCGCGGCGGCACGTCCAAGGTGAACTCGCGCGAGGCGGTGCGGTCGCTGGCCGTGCTGCTGTATTTGGGGACGACGGCGTTTTTCGGGGTGGATTGAGACGCATGAACCAGCCCCGAGCGCCAGCGAGGGGTTTGGTCGAAACCCCTCGCTGGCGCTCGGGGCTGGTAAACGCGATCGTCACGCCAGCTTGACGCACCCCTCGCCCAGCAGCGCCTCCAGCTCGTCGTGCGGATACGCCGCCGGGTTGACGGCGTAGTCGCGGCCGAGCTTCAGCACGGCGTCCTTGCCCGACCGATCGCGGATCGTCAGCACCACCGGACAAGCGCCCGGCGCCCGCGTCAAGATCGGCCCCAGCGCGTCGAGGTGCGCCGGCCGGTGGACGCCGATCTTCAGGAGCAGGTACAGGCCGCGCGCAGCTCGCGCGTGGCCTGCTCGACGCTGAGGATGCGGTTGAGGATCAGCTCCGGCTCGTTGCGCGTTCGGTCCACGACGCCCTTGACGAAGCAGACGGCGTCCTCGCGCACCTCGTCCTTGTAGCGCAGCAGGTCGTCGGGCCACATCACGCACTTGACGGCGCCGGTCATGTCCTCGACTTTGCAGATGAGAAAACGGCTATTTCCGTTCCGCGCCTTCTTGGTGTTCCGGTACTGCACCTCGACCATCAGGCCGCCGAGGGTGACTTCCTGGTCGGCCGGCAGCTGCTTGAGCTGCTCGGCGGTGTGGCTGGCGAAGCGGCGCAGCTCCTTGTCGCGCTGGGCCAACGGGTGGCTGGAGAAGTAGAAGTCGAGGACCTCCTTCTCGTATTTGAGCTTTTCCGCATCCGGCCACTCCGGCACGTCGGGCAGCGCCTCGGCGGAGGGGGCGGGCGCGGCCTCGGCCCCGTCGCCGAAGGCGTCGAAGAGGTTGCGCTGGCCGCGCCGCTTGTCCTCCTGGGAGGAGGCGGCGGCCTGGAGGGCGCGCGGCAGGGCGTGCAGGAGCTGCGCCCGATGGCCGCCGAGGCAGTCGAGCGCGCCGGCCCGCACCAGCTTCTCCAGCGCCGTCTTGTTGACCGCCCTGGGGTCGGTGCGCTCGCAGAAGTCGAACAGGTCCTTGAACGGCTCGCCCTCGGCCCGCGCCCGCATGATCGCCTCGGAGGCGCCGCGGCCGACCCCTTTGATGCCGGTCAGGCCGAAGACGATCCGGCCGTCGCGCACCGTGAAGTCGCCGTCGCTGGCGTTGACGCTGGGCGGCAGCACGTCCACGCCGAGCCGGCGGGCGTCGGCGATGTGCTCGACCATCACGTCGCGCTTGTTGCCGTCCTCGATCTCGCTGGTCAACAGCGCCGCCATGAACTCCGGCAGGTAGTGGGCCTTGAGGTAGGCGGTCTGGTAGGAAACGAGCGCGTAAGCCGCAGAATGCGACTTGTTGAATCCGTAACCTCCGAAATATACGATGAGTCCGAATATCTCTTCCGCCGTCTCCTTGCCGACGCCGCGCTCCTGCGCCCCTGGATGAAGTCCACGCGCCGCTGGTCGATGATCTCTTGCTTCTTCTTGCTGATCGCCTTGATGCAGGCGTAGGCGCTGGACAGCTCGATGCCGCCGAGGCGGTTGAGAATGCGCATCACATCTTCCTGGTAGACCATGACGCCGTAGGTCTCGCCCAGGATCTCTTCCAGGACGGGGTGCGCGTAGGTCGGCTTTTCACGGCCGTGCTTGCGGTTGACGTAGGCGTCCACCATGCCGCCGTCGAGCGGGCCGGGACGGTACAGCGCCGTGCCGGCCACGATGTCGCGGATGTTGTCCGGCCGCAGCCGCTTGAGCAGCTCGCGGATGCCGTCCGACTCGAACTGGAACACCCCCTTGGCGTCGCCGCGCTGCAACAGCGCGTACGTCTCCGGGTCGTCCAGCGGCAGCTTGTACACGTCGATCGTCTCGCCGCGCGTCCGCTGGATCAGCTTGACCGCGTTGTCCAGCAGCGTCAGGGTGCGCAGGCCGAGGAAGTCCATCTTGAGCATGCCGACCTTTTCCAGGTCGCCCATGCCCCATTGCGTCGTCACGACGGCCTCGCCGGCCCGCGAGCCGGCGTCGTCGCCCTTGCGCACCACGCGCTGCAGCGGCACGTAGTCCGTCAGCGGCCCGTTGGCGATCACCACGCCGGCCGCGTGCGTGCCGGCGTTGCGGTTAGTGCCCTCCAGCCGGCGGGCGATCTCGATCAGCTCGCGCACCTCGGCGTCGGACTCGTAGGCTTTGCGGAGGTCTGAACTCTCTTTCAGCGCCTCGTCCAGCGTGATTCCCAGTGTCTTGGGGATCATGTCGGTCAGCTGAGTGACGCGCTCCAGCGGCACGTCGAGGACGCGGCCGACGTCCTTGATGGCGGCGCGGGCGGCCAGCGTGCCGAACGTGGCGATCTGCGCCACGCTGCCCTCGCCGTATTTCTTGCGGACGTAGGCGATGACCTCCTCGCGGCGGTCCTGGCAGAAGTCGATGTCGATGTCGGGCGCCTCGGAGCGGTTGGGGTCGAGGAAGCGCTCGAACAGCAGGTCGTACTCCAGCGGATCGACGTGGCTGAGCTTCAACACGTAGCTGACCACGGCGCCGCACGCCGAGCCGCGGGCGCTCGCCGGGATGTGGTTCTCCGCGGCGAAGCGCACGAAGTCGCCGACGATGAGGAAGTAGCTGGCAAAGCCCATCCGGCAGATCACGTCCAGCTCGTGCTCCAGCCGGTCGAGGACCGCCTGCGCCGGCTTGTCGCCGTAACGGTCGCGCAGGCCGGCGTAGCACAATTCCCGCAGGTGGTCCTCCGGCGTCTTGTCGTCCGGCGGCGTGAAGACGGGGAAATGGCGCGCCGTGAAGTCGAGGTCGATGTGAACGCCGTCAGCGATCTCCTGACTCCGCTTCACGGCCTCCTCGCGGCCGGGGAAGAGGCGGTACATCTCTTCCGGCGGCCGGACGTAGAATTGATCGACGAGCGTGTTCGTGCCGGGTTCGCCGTGGCGCATGCGCTTGTCGTCGCCGCGCTTGGAGTTGGTGTTGATGCACAGCAGCACGTCGTGGGCGTTGGCGTCGTCCTGCGTCAGGTAGTGGGCGTCGCTGGTGGCGACGAGCGGCAGGCCGAGCTTGTCGGCGATGCGGATCGCTCCCGCGGCGCACTCGCGCTGAATGGACAGGCCGTTGTTCTGGATCTCGACGTAAAAATGCTTGCCGAAGACGCCGTGGAACCAGCGGGCCAACTCCTCGGCCTGTTCCATCTGGTCTTTGAGGATGAACTCGCTGAACTCGCCCGAGGCGCAGCCGCTGAGGCAAATCAGACCTTCTTTGTGCGCTTCCAGCAGTTCCTTGTCGATGCGGGGGACATAGTGATAGCCCTCCAGGAAGGCGACGGAGGCCATCTTGACGAGGTTGCGAAAGCCGGTGCGGTCGCGCGCCAGGAGGGTGAGGTGGAAGCCGGCGTCGCCGCGGCGGGCGGCGCCGCGTTCGGTGCGCTTGCCGGGGGCGACGTAGGCCTCGTAGCCGATGATCGGGTTGAGGCCGGCCGCCTTGCACTCCTGGTAGAACTCGACGGCGCCGTACAGGTTGCCGTGGTCGGTCAGGGCCAGGGCGTTCATGCCAGAGGCTCTGACGTGAGCGGCCAGCTCCGGGAGGCGATTGGCCCCGTCCAGAAGGCTGTAGTGGCTGTGGCAGTGCAGGTGAACGAAGGGACGATCCGGCATAAAAACTTCACCACAAAGACACAAAGCGCACAAAGAAAGACAAAGGCAAATCCGCCTTACATGCACGATACCGCAATCGCACGGCGGAATCAGCGTCAGCAGGCGGCCTCTTTGTCTTCGTCTTTGTGTTCTTCGTGTCTTTGTGGTGAATCGGCTTATTCTTCCAGCGAGTCCGGCTCGGCGACGGCGCGGACGTAGCGCGCCAGCACCATCTGCATGGCCAGCACGCGCTGCCAATCGGCGAAGGAAAGGACGACCTGGGTGCCTTCCTCGTTGGCCTGGATGTTTTCGGTGGCGGCGGTGAGGCGCTGGTGGAGAAATTCGAGAAGCTCGGAGAGACGGGCGGCCTGGGACGGCGTCATCTTCATCGGCAGCGGCGGCAGCGGCCGGGCGTTGACGAACAGGGCGCCGTTGACGAAGGTGATCTTGTCGTTGGGGCTGAGGTCGAAATCGTCGTCGCTGCCGAAGGAGGTGGGCAGCGTCTGGCCGTGGACGGTGGCGGGCAGGTCGTTGAGGCCGCCGGCGCCGTGGGTCGGCAGGCCGGCCGCGGCGATCAGGACGGCGTGGCGCGCGGCGATCTCCGACTCGGTGCCGAACAGCAAGAGCGAGCGGCCGACGCCGACGCGGTCGCCGGCACGCAGCCGGCGGATCTGCACGACGTTGCCGTTGACGCGGGTGCCGTTGGTGCTTTCGAGGTCGGTGAGGATGATTTCGCCGCTGTCCGCCTGGACCTTGGCGTGGAAGCGGCTGACGCGCTCGTCGTTGAGGCGCAGGATGTTGCCTTCCTCACGGCCGATGGTGACAGGCGTAGGAAGCTCGCGGAAGGTGCGGCCCTTGTCGATGCCTTCGAGCACCTGAAACGTAACGGACGGCATACCGGCATCCTCATTTCCATCCATCCCCAGCCGGTCGGTCGAAGAATCGGCCGCGCCGACCACGGGGAACTCTCAGGTCTTATAGCACAGGACGGCGTCCGGCGAAAGCGCGCTTGCTTGATTCAAGGAAGCCCCGGCGGGAACGCCGAGAACGGCGACCCATCCTCTATTGTCAACTCCCACGCGGCGAATGTCAAATAATCTCGGATCGGGACGCACTCCGGGAGATTCCGGAACCAGGTCAGCTGGCGCCGGGCGAACTGGCGGCTGCGCGTCTGGATGCGGACGACGGCCTCCTCTAGTGGGGCGCCGCCGTCGAGGTGATCGACCAGCTCCTTGTAGCCGAGGGCCTGCGCCGCCTCCCGGCTGAGGGGTCGCGGCAGATGGCGGAGGGCGCGGACTTCCTCGACCAGGCCGTCGGCGATCATGCGGTGGACGCGGGCGTCGATGCGGGCGTACAGCTCGGCTCGCGGCGGATTGAGGTAGAGGACGGGGAACCCCGGCGAGCCGGGGGCGTCAGCCCCCTGATTCTTTATGCCGTCGCTGACCGAATGCGGAATCAGGGGGCTGACGCCCCCCGCTCGCCATTGGGTCTGCCAGGCGCTGATCGGCCGGCCGGTGAGA
This sequence comes from uncultured Planctomycetaceae bacterium, assembly GCA_963771935.1. Taxonomy (GTDB): domain Bacteria; phylum Planctomycetota; class Planctomycetia; order Gemmatales; family Gemmataceae; genus UBA4732. Next base: position 1,347,917 of record CAVYVK010000005.1, read on the forward strand.
TGCCACACCTCCAGGGCGCGGATGATGCGGCGAACGTCGTTGGGATGGAGACGGGCGGCGCTGGCCGGATCCACGTCGGCCAGCCGTGCGTGCAGGGCGTTCGATCCGAGGCGTTCCGCCTCTTCCGTCAGGCGACGGCGCAGCGCTGCATCGGCCGGCGGCCCGTCGAACAGGCCGTGCAAGAGCGCCTTGAGGTACAACGGCGTGCCGCCGACGAAGAGGACGCGCCGGCCTCGGCTTTCGATGTCGCGGCAGCAGTCGGCGGCCCGCCGCAGCCACCACGCCACGCTGGCCGACTCCCACGGCTCGAGCACGTCGAGGAGGTGGTGCGGCACGCGGCGGCGGTCGTCGGGACGGGGCTTGGCCGTGCCGACGTCCATGCCGCAGTAGAGCGCCATGGAGTCCATCGAAACGATCTCGGCGCCGAGCCGTTCGGCCAGCGTCAGGGCGAGCCGGCTCTTGCCGGCGCCGGTCGGGCCGGTGAGGATGAAGGCATTCTGGAACGGTGCGACGGCCATCCTCGTGATTATACAATGGGCGTTCCTGGGATCACGGCGAGCGGCCGGCGTGAGCCGGCTGATGCGTTATGCCGACATTCGAGATGTCTGAATGCTATGTGGCGTCGCCGGCGCGGGTGTTCGCGCTGTTCCGCCGGCCGGCCGAGCGCGTGCGCTGGCGCCGCCGGAACTGCACCTCCGGCTGGAGGAGGCGCCGGACGAGTTGCGGCTGGGGTCGCGGCTGATGGTGCGCGGCCGGCGCTGGGGCGTGACGCAGCGGATGGTCAGCGAGATCACGGCGTTCGAGGAGGGGACGCTGATCGTGGAAGAGCAGCGGCAGGGGCCGTTTCGATCGTGGAAGCATACGCAGCGGTTCGCGCCGTCGGTGGAAGGCGGCGTGTGCATCACCGACGTGATCGAGTACGAGCCGCCGGGCGGCGTCCTCGGCCGGCTGGCGACGGTGGAGACGATCCGGCGCGAACTGGAACGGGCCTTCGCGTATCGGCGGGAGCGGTTGGCGGAGTTGCTGGGAGGAGCGCCGCGCGCGGTTTAGGCGAACAGTAACCGCCCGCGCGGCGACGGGATCGGTCGGCCTAGCTCTTGGGCCGTCTCGATCCATTCGCGGATCACCACCTCGACGTTCGCCACCGCTTCCTGGTAGGTCGCCCCATCCGCTGCGCAACCCGGCAACTCAGGCACCTCGGCGATGAACGTCTGGTCTCCCGTGCTCCAGTAGAGGATGATTTCGTACTTGACGTCAGCCGTCATCTTCTTCCCCCGTCGAATCGCCATCGTCGGTTTCTCCCGCAAGTCCATAGGAAGTGATGACCACACGGACCTGCTTCACCTGATACGCCTTCGCCTTGCCGCTCCGGGGCTGAAGGTTCAGGATTTCCACGACATCATCGCGCGTGAAGACGTGGTGATCGCCGCGGATTCGCTCCGCGAACCCCAGATGGTTCAACAAGGCGCGGAGGTCGTCGAACCGGATGTTCGCGTCGGCGTCGCCTCGCAAGACGCGAGCCAGGATCTTTGTGACTTTGCTCACGGCACAGGCCGCCTCTTGCCCTCCGAACTCCATTCAATCATCCTATCGACGATCATAGACCCTGGCGACGGCGGAGACGATCCGGCGCAAGCTGGAACGGGCGTTCGCGTACCGGCGAGAGCGGTTGGCGGAGTTGCTGGGAGAAGCGCCGCCCGAGGTTTAGGTGAACATTAACCGCCCGCGCGGCGACGGGATTGACCGGCCCAGTTCTTGGGCCGTCTCGATCCATTCGCGGATCACTACCTCGGCGTTCGCCGCCGCTTCCTGGTAGTCGGCCCCCGGTTCCGGAGTCGCTCCGGATTGCCCCGCCTTGAGCTGGTCGCGCAGGGCGGCTACTTGACGTCCGGGGCACAGCTGGGTAGCACAACGCGCAGGGATGGGGCTTCCTCGTGGTTCCAGCTCGGGAGACGTCATGTCCTTTCGTTCGGTCTTCATCGCCCTGGTGATCGGCTTCGGCCTGGTCCTTGCCGGCTTCCTCATCAACCGCTACCGCCCGCCGGCCGAGACGGGGCAGCCGACCGAGGCGTTCGTCCGGGCGACGGGCAAGTGCGCCGAGTGCCACGCCCAGCAGCAGCACTCGGTCGTCCACGAATACGAGCTGAGCGTCCACGCCCAGAAGGGCGTCAACTGTCTCGACTGCCACCAGCAGGCCGCCAACCAGGAGAAGATGGACCACCACGGCTTCGAGATCGCCAAAACAGTGACGGCGGCCAACTGCCGAAGCTGTCACGACAGGGAGTATCAACAATATCTGCGGAGTCGGCACGCTGCGCCGTCTTGGGCGGCGGTGTTCGGCGAGAAGAGCTTGACGCCCGAGCAGGTCGAGTTCAGCGAACAGTTTCAGCCCGGCGGCTGCAAACGGCCGCAGCACCCGCTGGTCGGCCTGGAGGGCCAGACCGCCGCCGAGAGCGGCTGCGCCAGCTGCCACAGCGTCGGCAAGCCCAACGCCGACGGCACCCTCGGGACTTGCACGGCCTGCCACGCCCGTCACAACTCATCCGTCGAGCTGGCCCGGCAGCCGACGACCTGCGGGCAGTGCCACATGGGACCGGATCATTCACAACTCGAGATCTACGAAGAGTCCAAACACGGCGTCCTCTTCCACGCCCAGGAGAAGTTGCTCAACCTGGCGGCCGAGCCGAAGCAGCTCACCACGCGTGATATGTTCGTGCCGACCTGCGCCACCTGTCACATGAGCGGCCTCAACGGGCTGGCCGTCACCCACGATCCGAGCGACCGCCTGTCCTATTACCTCTTCGCCGAGGTCAGTGAGAAACGGCCGAACTACGCGCGGCGCAAGCGGCCATGAAGGACGTCTGCCTCCAGTGCCACACGCCGCCGCAAATCGATCGCGTCTACGAACAGGCCGAGAAGGTCGTGGCCGAAACCAACGACAAGGTGAAGGCGGCCAGGGCGATTGTCGAGGGGCTGCGCAAGGACGGCGTGCTGTCGGAGAAGAAGTTCGAGACGCCGATCGACTTCGCCTACTTCGACCTGTGGCACTACGACGGCCGCACGACCAAGCACGGCGCCTTCATGGGCGGCGCCGACTTCGTGCAGTGGCACGGCAACTACCCGATCCTGGAACGCACCGTCCAGATGAAGGCGACGGCCGACGAGATGCGGAGGCGCCATGACGGCAAATAGGAAATGGCTCCGAGACCATCGGCTCTGGGTGGAGGCGTTCGTTCTGGTCAACCTCGCGTTCCTGAGCGCGGACATCTACCTGGCCCACTCGGTGAATCAATTCCGCAGCTGGCCGGAATACGTCCCGCTTTACTTCTCGATGGCCGCGCCGGCGGTCCTGCTTGTGGGATTGCTGGCGGGGGAGTGCTGCGGCTGGCGTGCGGCCTGGCTCGACCTGGGCTATCTGGTTGGCTGGACCGCGGTGGGGATCGGCCTGATCGGCATGGTCCTGCACCTGGACAGCCGCTTTTTCTACGATAGGACCATCAAAAGCCTTGTATATGCGGCGCCGTTCGCCGCCCCGTTGGCTTACACGGGGCTGGGGCTGCTGCTCCTCATGAACCGCATGGTCGCGTCGGACTCGCCGGAATGGCCGCGCTGGGTGCTGCTGCTGACGCTGGGCGGCTTCTTTGGCAACTTCCTGTTCAGCCTGACCGACCACGCCCAGAACGGCTTCTTCCACTGGGAAGAGTGGATTTCGGTCGTCAGCAGCGCCTTCGCGGTGGGCTTCCTGGCGGCGCCGTTCTTCACCCCCGTCGGGCGGCGATACTTGTGGCTGTGCGGCGGGGTGATGCTCGTGCAAGGCGCGGTCGGCCTCCTCGGGTTTTACTATCACACGGCCGCCAACCTCGGCGGCCCTTCGCCGCGGGCCTGGGATAACTTCATCTTCGGCGCCCCAGTCCTGGCGCCGCTGCTCTTTCCCAATCTGGTGCTGCTGGCGGCCATCGGCCTGTGGGTGTTGGGAAAGCATCTGCCCGCCATGAACCTGTCCGCGCAAGGAGCGACTCCACCCGCTGCGCCAACTCCGGGTGCGGAGACGCCCGCAAGCGCGGCGGGTGGTCCAGAACCGCACATCGCTCTGTGACGAATGGACGATGAGGACTTCGCCCGTTGCTGGCGGTGCAGCGGCATGGGGTCGGTGTATTTGCTGACGATCGGGTGAGCCAACAGGCCGGGCCCCGGGTCCGTGAAACTCATACTTATATAACGCATCACAGACCTTATTTGTTCCTTAGAAAATGAAAAAAGGCGGGCGGCCCCTGCCGCCGCCCGCCCGCTCACGCCGCATCAAACCCCGGGGCGACCCGCACGGCCCGGCCATCGGCCAGCACTACCTCAAGGGCGCTGCCTGGGGCCGGGGGCGCGTCGGCCACGACCTGCACCGCCACGAAAGCCGCCTTCTCGGCGTCGCGCTGCTCCAGAATGCGCCGCTAGGCGTAGAAGCTGGGGGTGGCCAGGCCGTGTCGGTCACAGAAGGCCCGCACACTCAGCCCGCTTGCCCGCCACTGGGCGACCCAGCGTTGCCACTGCTGTTCCTTCCGCTCGTCCCGTATTCTGCCAGGGGCCATGGCTGCGCCCTCCTTTCGGAGGGATTACACCATAGCCGTCAAGAACGCGATTCGCCGGACACGTTTCTCCCGCAAGGCCATACGAGGTGATGACCGCTATCCGCTGATTCCGCAAGGGTTTACAAACTTGAAGTCACAAATTGTGACTTCAAAAAGTGTACGCCGGACGCCATGTATTGCCGTCGCCTTTGTGGCGCCTACCCTGACGGCATGGCAAAGAAACCCACTCCCACGACGATCCGGCCGGAGCAGATCGAGCGCGCCATCGAGATCGTGCGCGGCCAGCGCGTCCTGCTCGACTTCGACCTCGCCCGGTTGTACGGTGTGACGACTGCGGCGCTCAACCAGGCCGTCCGCCGCAACGCCGAACGCTTCCCTGCCGATTTTTCGTTTCAGCTTACGCAGCAAGAGTTTATGCACTTGATATCACAAACTGTGATATCAAGTGGCGAGTACGGCGGCCGGCGGAAGCTCCCCCGAGTCTTCACGGAACACGGCGTCGCCATGCTCTCCAGCGTCCTCCGCTCCCGCACGGCGGCGCGCGTCAACGTCGAGATCATGCGGGCCTTCGTCCGGCTGCGCCGCCTCCTGGCCACGCCCGGCGAGCTGGTGGAGCAGATCGCCAAACTCGGCGAAACCGTGCAACTCCACGACGATCAGATCAAGACCATTGCGAACGTGCTGCGGCAGATGATGGAGAAGCCGCTCGAACCGTCGAAGGGAAAGATCGGTTTCCAGCCGCCGCCCGCGAAATAGTCCTCGCCCCTCCCCCGAACCCGAGACCGCCATGCCCGGCATCCACGCCGTCCCCGCCGCCGATCTGGAGCTGCTCCGCCGTTACGATACGCCGACGATCTGCAATGTGGTCGAACTGTTCGACCTCCGGCCGCGTACGGCGGGGTACATGGATGGCCGCATCCAGGCCTGCTACCCGAAGATGCCGCCGGCCGTCGGCTACGCCAGCACGGCGACGTTCCGCTCCGCCGCGCCGCCGCGCTCCGGCGACGTGTACTCCGGCCTGGCCGAGCAGGTTGCTTCGTTCGCCGAGCTGCCGGGGCCGGCCGTGGTCGTCTTCCAGGACCTCGACGACCCGCCGGCCGCCGCCGTCTTCGGCGAGGTGATGTGTACGACCTATCAAGCGTTCGGAGCCGTCGGCCTGGTGACGAACGGGGCCGGCCGCGACCTCGATCAGGTGGAGGCGATCGGCTTCCCGGTGTTCACCGGCGGCACGATCTGCGCTCACGGCTACTGTCACATTCCGTCGATCGACGAGGCGGTGCGGGTGGGCGGCGTGGTGATCCATCCTGGGGATCTGCTGCACGCCGACCGCAACGGCGTGACGACCATCCCCAACGGCATCGCGTCGGCCGTGGCTCGCGCCTGCGCCGACTACGTCGCCGCCGAGACGGTGGTGCTGGATTATCTGAAGTCCGGGCGGATCGACCCAAAGGGCTATGCGGCGGCGCGGAACGAGTGTCACGACCGCATCAAGGCGCTGGGGCGGCGGCTGCGCGAACGATGACGGGTGGAGCTTGGGCCCGTCCTCAGAACGCGGAAGGGTTGCCCGACGCCCATACGTCTCCTGTAACCACTACCTCTACAGGCACGCCCTGAAATTCCGAGGGCAGTCTATCCCGAACCGCGGAATTGCGCAGCATAGATACGGAGGGTGCGATCGCCGATCCCAAATCCAACCACGCCGTCGGTCGTGTTGAACTGGCGCGCCGCCGCGGCCTTGACCGCCTGCATCGAGACGTTGGTAAATGCCATGTGAGACCCCTCGCCTTGACGCGTTAGTGGCAGCCCACCCCCCTCACCCGTCCATTCTACAGTATTTGGACATGGAAGTGCGCCAGGACGGGGGCGATCGGGTTGCCGAAAGTCAAATCGATGCCGCCGGCAAACAGCAAGGCGACCGGGCGCCGGAGCACGGCATCGACAATCAACGAGCCGGAGTCCCCGCCGGCGCTGAACGATCCGCCGACGCCCTTCACGGCGATCTGATTCTCAAACCAAGCACGTTGCATACCGTACCCGACCCACAGGTCGGCGCTCACGTCCATTATCACGCCCACCGTATGCAGCGTCGTCCGCCCGTGCTTGCGCACCGATTGATAGAGCGAGGGAAGCATGTCCGGGTGGGCGACTCGGCCGATCGTCAGAATGTCGGCGTTGACGTCGCCGGCCTTGATCACCTCGGCGATGGCCGCGTCCATGTCGTTGGCCGGCCCTCCGAATAGAATATCTTTCCACTCCGACAACTTTGCAATCGCCGTCACGCCCCCGTCGGCCGGCCCAGGCTCCAGGATGTCGTCGCCGACGGCGCCGGCGTTGCAGTCCGCCAGTATGTGGTTGTTGGACAGGATAAAGCGCTTACCCGAACTGACCGCCGACTTTTGGACCAAACACCCCAGAGTGCCCGCCGTGATCCTCGTATGACCGACCGAAACGCCGCAGTCCGTCGGCCGCGGGAAGGAGGTCACGTCGCCGACAGGGACCACATCGGTCGGCAACCCGTTGACGAACGCTGGCACGGCCTGGTTAGGGGGTAGGGTGGACGCCGGCAGCTTCGAGCGGACATAGACGCGAACCGCCAGCTCGCTTTCCACGGCGGCCCCGACCGTGACCTTGGCCCCGTAGCCGACGCCGAGAATGTTTTGCTTCTCCGGTATGGGGGGGGCCGGCCGTCATGGCGTGGGCGCTGACGCCGAAGAGACGCTTGACAAGTTCCTCTTTCGATTGACGCGCTTGAGCCAAAAGTTTCGCGTCCGCGGTGAGCGAGGACATGGCCGTCTCCAGACGCCGCAGCGCTTCGCCCGGCACGTGGGGCGAGCGCGGGGCAACATGTTGGTAAACGGACAATTATGCTAATCGAATCGGCGCTGTCAAGTCACCCCGTCTTCTCCCCCGCCTGCCGGATGCGCTTCTCGCGCACCTCCTCCTCCAGCCGCCGCACCACCTCCGCCAGCGGCAGCGCCCCCAGGTCGCCGTCCGCCCGGTCGCGCACCGCGACGGTGCCGGACGACTGTTCCTTCTCGCCGACCACCAGCATGTACGGAATCTTCTCGAGCTGCGCTTCGCGGATCTTGTAGCCGATCTTTTCCGGCCGATAGTCGCCGCGTGACGCGGAAGCCGTGCGAACGCAGCTCCGCCTCGACCTTCTTGCCGTAGTCCGCGAACTGCTCGCTGACCGGCATCACGCGCACCTGCTCCGGCGCCAGCCACAGCGGGAAGGCCCCGGCGAAGTGCTCGATCAGGATGCCCATGAAGCGCTCCATCGAGCCGAACGGCGCCCGGTGGATCATCACCGGCCGATGCGTGTGGTTGTCGGCGCCGACGTATTCCAGCTCGAAGCGCTTCGGCAGGTTGTAGTCGAGCTGCACGGTGCCGAGCTGCCATTCGCGGCCGATGCAGTCGCGCACCACGAAGTCGATCTTCGGCCCGTAGAACGCCGCCTCGCCCGGCTCGGCGGTGTAGTTCATGCCGCGCGCCTTCACCAGATCCGAGCAGTGTACGCTCCGCCTTGTCCCAGTCCTCCGCCGCCGCCGACGTACTTGTCGCTGTCCGGATCGCGCAGGCCGACGCGGACCCGGTAGTCGCTCAGGCCGAGGCTCGACAGCACGAACAGCACCAGGTCGATGTTGGCGCCGAACTCCTGCCTCGATCTGCTCCGGCGTGACGAACAGGTGGGCGTCGTCCTGGGTGAAGCCGCGCACGCGGGTCATGCCGGACAGCTCGCCGGTCTGCTCGAAGCGATAGACGGTGCCGAACTCGGCCAGCCGCACCGGCAGGTCGCGGTAGCTGCGCGGCTCGGCCTTGTAGATCTGGATGTGGTGCGGGCAGTTCATCGGCTTGAGCAGGTAGCCTTCCTGCTCCTTCAGCCAGTCCAGCAGCAGCGTCGGCCCGCTCGCTGGCGTCGCTGCCTTGTCGTACTCCGGCAGCTCGACGTCCATCGCCTGCGAGCACTTGCAGCACGTAGCTGATGCACGACCTCCAGCTGCTCGGCGTCGGAGTTCGCTTCGGCGTAGCCGGGCACGCTGGAACTGCGTCAGCTCGATGAATTGCTGCATTTCAGCTGCTCCTTGCTTCTCGGTCGAGCTTGCTCGGCTGCCAGCCGATGCTGGGCCAGGTCGAGCGCCGGCCGCCGGGTCGAAAGTACATCGGCGGGATACTGGGCATCGCGGTAGTAGGGGAAATGGCCGCTGGTGCGGTACAGCTCCAGCCGGCCGATGTGCGGGGTGTAGACCGGCTGGTAGCCGCGCTTGAGCAGCTCGTCCTTGATGAAGGTCTCCAGCATGCCGCGGACGGTCGCCCCCTTCGGCATCCACAGGATCAGGCCGCTGCCGACCAGCTGGCTGATGGTGAACAGCTTGAGTTGCTTGCCGAGGACGCGGTGATCGCGCTTCTTCGCCTCCTCGAGCTGGTGCAGGTAGGCGTCGAGGTCCTTCTGGTTGAAGAAGGCGGTGGCGTAGAGGCGCTGCAGCTGCTTGCGGCTCTGGTCGTTCTTCCAGTAGGCGCCGGCGATGCTCAGCAGCTTGAACGCGCCGATCTTGCCGGCGTGCGGGATGTGCGGGCCGCGGCACAGGTCGATGAACTCGCCCTGGCGGTAGAAGCTCAGGGTCGGGTACTGCTTCGAGATCGTCGTCGATGTGCTCGACCTTGTACTGCTGGCCGAGGTCGGCGCACAGGTCGCGCGCCTCGGCGGTCGGCCGCTCGAAGCGCTCGAACGGCTCGGCGTCGGCGACGATCTTGCGCATCTCCTCCTCGATGCGCGGGAAGTCCTCCTCGCTGATCGGAGTCGGACGAATCGATGTCGTAATAGAAGCCGTTTTCGAGCGGCGGGCCGAAGGCGAGCTGCGTGCCGGGGAAGAGCCGCATGACGGCGCGGGCCATGATGTGGGCGCAGCTGTGCCGCAGCACTTCGAGCGCTTCGGGGTCCTTCGGTGAGGACGGCGAAGGAATGCTCACCGCCGCCGTCCGGGCAGTTCGCGGTCGAGATCGACGATGATGCCGTCGACCTTGGCGGCGACGGCGTCCTTGGCGAGGCGTTTGCCGATGGCCTCGGCCACGTCGCGCGGCCGGGTGCCGGCGGGGGCTTCGCGGACGGAGCCGTCGGGAAGTTTCAGAGTCGGCATGGGGGGAATCTCCCTGGAAGGGTGAACGGGACCGCCCCTACAACGGGCGCTCCACCAAAAGGACGCGCAAGCCGATCCTGGCGTTCGCGCGGGGCGGGATCATCCTACGACCTCGCCGGCGAATCGGGGATGGCAGCGGCGGTTTTCAAACTCGGCGTAGCCGCGCAGCCAGCGGAGGCACGTTACTTGAGCAGGGCGATGAACCCCGCTTGCTCGAAGTGGTGGTCGGCGGTAAGCGCTTCGGTGATGCCTTGTTCTTGCATCACGACAAACGAGATGCAGTCGGTGAGCGACCCGTCCTTGTCCTTGCGTGCGGCGAAGAGGAGTTCCCCCGATGGAACGACTCGTCGGACAAAGGCGGAATCGTCGTTCGGCCGTCGGTTCGGATGACGGCCATGAGGTCGGTGAAGACCTGGCGCACCGTCGCGCGCCGAAGGAAGTTCGCCACCTCAAGCACAACATATTTTGTCGTGAGGATCCCTCCCGGATACTCGGTTAGAAACTCCGCCGCCCGCGGGTGCAGCGAATCCCGTTCGCTCGTCAGGGCGACATAAAAAGAGGTGTCGGCGAAGACGGTCGTCACTTTTGCGGCTCGTCGTAAAGATAGCGATCGACGTTCGAGGCCGCGTCCGCGGGCAATCCCTTCGCGGCCCCGAGCACCGATCGATAGTGATCCCAAAGGCTTTGCGCGGGGCGGCCCGTAGCGGCTGCGGAATCCACCACCTCCACTTTGACCGGCGTTCCGTCCGGCAGCGACACCGGCGTATCGAACACGACCAATCCGTTTTGAACGTGGCCAATAAACGACATCACCGCGCCTCCTTGGGTTGAACGAACTGCCTTAGATAATGGTCCACGTTCTGGGAGGCGTCCGCCGGCAGCCCTTCCACCTTGCCGACGACGTCGCCAAGGCGCTCCAGCAGGCTCCGTTTCGACGGGGGCGCGATCGCCTCCACCTGGACCACCGTCCCCTCCGGCAACGGGACCGGCTCGTCAAAAACGACGCCGCCGTTCTGGACATGACCGGTGAACGACATGGGCAAACCTCCCCTCCGCGCTTCCCCCTCCGATTATACGGCGCCCCGACCGAAGCCGCCGCGCCACGGCTTTTCGGCACCCATTACAGGGCGGCCGGTGATCACTTCGTCTCGACGCTCTTCCAGAACTCCTCGGCCGGCTTGCCGTTGATCGTCTCCAGCGTCTTGATCGCGTGGAGGATCTTGGCGTCGCGCTCGGGCTGGAAGTCGCATTCAATCCTCGTCAGCGGCAGATCCCTGACCAGCGACAGGTCCGTCACCCCCGCGCCCTGGCATTGCAGGTCTGCCAGGGGCATTCCCTTCAGCGGCGACAAATCCGACACTTTCGTGTTGAAGATTTGCAGATGCTTCAGGTGCGTGCCACGCAGGGGGCCAAGGTCGGACACGGGGGTATTCGAACACTCGAGGGCCGTCAGCGGCACGCCCTTGAGCGGCGTGAGGTCGGACGTCTGCGTGAAGTTAATGCACAGGAATTCCAGCGGCAATCCGGCGAGCGGCGTGAGATCGAGGTTCTGGCCTCTGCCGCCGCAGTTCAGCCACTTCAACGGCATCCCCCGGAGCGGCGTCAGATCCGATCCGAGGAATCCCCACATCATCAGCACTTCCAGCGGCGTCCCCTTGAGCGGCGTCAGGTCGGTCACTCCTGTTTGCATGATGTTCAGGTTCTTCAGGGGCATTCCGTTGAGCGCGGACAGGTCCGTGACCGCGCCGTTGTCCGTGAGGTCCAGGCTCGTCAGCGGCAGCCCCTTGAGCGGCGTCAGGTCGGCCAGTAATCCCTTGAAGTAGGTGGAACCCCGCATTTCGAGCTTCTGCAAGTGAGTCAGTGCCTGGAGGGGCGAGATGTCCGTCACGTGATCGGTCGCGAAATTCAGGCCGATCACCGCGTCGTTCTCGCTCGTCGGGTTGAGCGCCCCATCGAAGTCCGGATTGCGCCGCTTCAGTTCCTTCAGTACTTCCTCGACCTGTTCGGCGGACGGCAGCGCGGCGATCCGCTTGACGTCGGCATCGGTGAACGGGGCGAAACCGGCCCTCGGCTCGATCACGCCGCCGTCCCATTCGATCCTGGACATCGGTAAGGCCTTCTTCAACATGTCGATGCCCGCAGCCGTGACCTTGGTCCCCTGCAGTAACAGATGCCGCAGATTCTTGTGATCCTTGAGGTGGGCCAAGCCTGCGTCGCTTACCTGTGTGTTTTGAAGGAAGACTAAATTCAGGTTCTCACTGTCCTTGAAATGGACCAGGCCCGCGTCGGTCAGCTGCCTGTAATCCTGCAAGTCAAGAATCAACAAGTTCTTGCAGCCTTGGAAGTACGCTAGACCCGCGTCCGTCCCTTTCCTGTTGTCGCGCAGGCCGAGGAAGTCCAGGTTCTTGCAGTCCTTGAAGCAGGCCAGACCCGCGTCGCTCATCTGGGTTGCCCGCAGATCGAGGTGCAACAGGTTCTTGAAATCCTTGAGGTCGGCTAGGCCCGCGTCGGTCACCTGTGTACCGGCCAGTGTCAGGGAAGTCAGGTGGCTGGTGCAGCCCTTGAGTTCGCCCAGGTCCTCGTCGAGCACATTCCCAAAGAAATAGAAACTGATGGCCGTCAGCCGAAACGGCTCAGGCGGCAGGTTGGCGGCGGCCTTGATATCCAGGCCCCGGCCGTTCACCTGGACCACGCCTCCGATGGACAGCACATGCTCGGCGGCGCGGCGATCGGGATCATTGGTTGGCGTGGCGATGCTCTTCGGCGGCGCCTCTTGGCTGACCCGCACGACCTGCCGGCCGTTTTTCGTGACCGTGACCAGTTCCCGACGCACGAGCTTGCCGTCCTTGCTGGCCTCGACCGTGTAGTTGCCGGGCTTCAGGCGGATTTCCTTGGCCCCCGCTCCCGTGATGACGATGTCCGAGCCGTCGATCTTGACGCTGACTCCGGGGTCATCGACCTCGACGACCAACGTGCCCTCCGGCGAAAACAGGCGAATGACCGTGCCGTGGACATCGGTGACGCCGGTCGCTTCCGTGAAGCCGAGGCCTCCGAGAAGCACCAGGAGCACGGCGGCGGCGGCCGCCCAGCGGCGGATGCGGAAACGCGGCCGTCGCATCGCCGGCGCCGCTTCCGGGATTGCCTGGGCCGGCGGCTTCGTCTCGCCGGCAGGCTTCGGGACACTCCCTGGACGCTGCATCTCCGCCAGGCGACGCTCCAGCAGGTCGGCCACCTCTCTGGCCGTGGCGAAGCGGTCTTCCGGCTTCTTGGCGTGCAGCCGGGCGATGATGTCGCAGAGCCACTGCGGCACTTCGGGGATGATCTCCCGGATCGGCCGCGGCGTGTCCTCGGCCACCCGCTTGAGGACGGCGAGCGTGCTCGTGGCCCGGAACGGCGGCCGGCCGGAAGCACATCGTGTAGAGCACGCTGCCGAGGCTGAACAGGTCGGCCCGATGGTCGAGCGTGTCGCCCTGGCCTGCTCCGGGGCCATGAACATCGGCGTGCCGGCGACGATTCCGGACTGGGTCAGGCTGGCGTCGTCGGCCGCCCGGGCCAGGCCGAAGTCGGTGATCTTGACGCCGTTGGTGGCCGGCCTTCGATCAGGATGTTGCCCGGCTTGATGTCGCGGTGGATCAGGCCCGTGGCGTGGGCGGCGGCCAGCCCCTCGGCGATCTGCCGGCCGATGCTGCACGACCTCCGCCGCCTCCAGCGGGCCGGTCCGATCGAGCCGCTGCTGGAGGGTTTCGCCGGGGATGAACTCCATCACCAGGTACGGCAGCGGCTGCTCCTCGACCGCATACACCTGGACGACGTTCTCGTGCCGAACCTTGGCCGACGACCGGGCCTCGCGCAGAAACCGTTTGCGGGCGGGCGACGTGGCGGCGATGGCCGGGGCCAGCACCTTGATCGCGACCACGCGCTGCAGCACGTCGTCGAACGCCCGGAACACGATGCCGAAGCCGCCCTGGCCGAGGACTTCGAGCACCTCGTAATGGCCGATCCGGCCGAGCGAATCGGGACGGCTGGACGGTTGCAAGAAGTGCAGATCGTCGGACTCCTCGTCCGGTTTCTTCTCGTCGGCCACGGCGTCTGCTCCCAGGTTGGTATGCAAGCTCACGGTGTTGTCGCCGATGGGGGTCGCCGAGCCGGCCCCCATCTGCTTGCCGAGCGGCTCATCCAGGAACTCGCCCGATTTGAAGTGGGCGGCCAGCAGATCTTCCACCTCACGGCGGAACTCACCGTCCCCGCCGCAAGCCGTTTCCAGATAAGCAGTACGGTCGGCCGGGTCGGCCAGCTCCAGGGCGGCCAGAAAGACCTGTTCTTCCGTCATGGCAAGAATCCTTTGACATCGCCGTTGACGCGCCTCACTCCCAATGCGAGATTCCGACCGAAAGCTGGCCAAACATTTCGAATCACGAAAACACGAAAGTGCGAAAACACGAAAGGAAAGGCAATGGGACACGAATTCGAGGAGCTTCTGACTTTGCTCTGTTTCCTCTTTTCGTCCTTTCGTGTTTTCGTGATGGTCTTAGCCTTAGAGGACGACGCGCTTGATCACGAGGGTTGGGGCGTTGAAGTTGAGGAGAAGCCCCGTGTGCAGGCGCGTGGCTTTCAGATACGACTTTGCTCTGTTGAAATCCTCTAACCTGTAGCGGCGAGGAGCATGAGGTTGTGGGTGAGTACCCGCAGGTAGCACTCGTGTTCGCGCGACGCATCCGACTTGCCCCGCAGCGCCGAGCCGAGCAGCCGCTTGTGTCGGGAGAAGGCGCTCTCCGCCTGCCAGCGCTGCCCGTAGACGCGCTTGTGCCGGCTGCCCCGCGGCTTCTTGCGGAACCGCTTGACCATCTGCCGCCGGTAGCGAGTCTTGGGCCACTTCCGCCCCCCGTTCCGCCGGTTGATCGGGATCACCGTCGAGCGGACGCCCAAGTCCTCCCGGCAGTAGCGGTGGCTCTCCTCGCCGTCGAACGCCGCGTCGCCGAGCACCCGGTCGTAGCCGACCGCCAGCGACGCCTGGGCCATGAGAGGGCGGAACTGCGGCGCGTCGTTGGCGGGGCCGAGGCTGACCGTGGCTGCGGTGAAGAAGTGGCTGGCCGTGTCGCAGGCCACGGCCAACTTGGTCCACAGCCTGGAGTTGTGTTTACGGCCGGCCCGCTTGAAAAAGTAGCGGGACGTGTGGCGGCTCTCCATGCCGGTGGCGTCGATGGCGGCCGTCGGCTTCGCGCCGATCAACCCGCCTTCCTGTGCGCGCACGGTGGCGCGGAAGAGGAGTACGACGAACGCCCCTTTTTTAGCAGCCGCTTGGCGGCATAGCAGAGGGTCGAGTAGTCGGGGCGCCGCGGCCAGGCCGAGATCCTCGCGCAACTCGGCGAAGTCGGCCAGCAACCGGACGACGCCCCGGTAGTCGGTCTTGAAGAAGGTCTTCAGGGCCAGGGCGGCGAACAGTTGGTGCTGGGTGAAGTCCTTGCGGGAGAACTTCGACGAATAGGCGGGCAGAACCTCCCGCGCCAGCGCAGCGCCTCTTGGGCCACGGCCCGAGGCGACTTGGTCATCGGTCTGCTGGTGTTCATAATACCATTATACGCCCGCCCCGCCAAGGATTTCAACAGAGCAATACGACTTCAATTGAGCAAAGTGAACGTCCTCCAAGCCTTTGACGGCTTTCAATTCCAGGATGATCTGGCCTCCGACGACGAGGTCCAGTCGCTGCATCCCCACGTCAACGTCCTCAAAGGTGACGTGGACTTCCTTTTGCCGTTGGAACGCTATCCCCCGATGTTCAAGGGCGACCTCCATGGCCCGTTGATAGATCGACTCCAGAAAGCCTGGTCCAAGCGCTTTATGAACCTCTACTGCCGCCCCCAGGATTCGGCTCGAAAGCTCCTCGAATTCGTGTCCCATCGCCTTTCCTTTCGTGTTTTCGTACTTTCGTGATTTCGTGATTGTGCTTTCCTACGAGCTTTCCACCGCCCGGCGCAGCCAGGCCCGTGCATAGGCCCAGTGTCGGCCGGCCGTCCGCTCGGACAGGCCGAGCGCGGCGGCGGCCTCGGCGAGACTCAGCCCGACGAAATAGCGGAGCTTGACGAGATGGGCCTTGAGGGGGTCTTCGGCCGCCAGTTTGTCCAGGGCTTCGTCCAGAGCGAGCAAATCTTCGCGGGGTTCGGGGACGGCTGCCGCATCCGGATCGAGCGCCTGGCGCCGCATCGCGCCGCCATGTCGCGCGGCGGCCTTCCGGCGGGCCTGGTCGATGAGGATGCGGCGCATGGCCTCGGCGGCGGCGGCGAAGAAATGGCCGCGGTGGTCCCACTGGTCGCCGTTGGGCGAGCCAACCAGCCGGAGGTACGCTTCGTGGACGAGGGCGGTCGGCTGAAGCGTGTGGCCGGACGGCTCGGCGGCCAACCGGGCGCCGGCGAGGCGGCGAAGTTCGTCGTAGACCAACGGCAGCAGCTGGGCGGCGGCGTGGGGGTCGCCCCGGTCCATCGCGTTCAGCAGTTGCGTGACTTCGTTCAACGCTTCCCCCCGGCACGAACGACCTCCGAAACGGGGACATTCTATGCCGGGGCAAAGGAAAGCGCATGGCGACCGGGACCGCCGAGAAGCCCGCCGGCGGTCGCCGCCACGCTACTCCTTGAACTCCCCCTTGTCGTAGCGCTCCCAGAACTCCGCCGCCGGCCATGCTTGGGGCCAACTGATGCCGATGGTCTTGAGGCTCTTCATGTCGCGGAGAATATCCAGGCCCCGGGTGATGTTCTTCGGGGTCAGGCGGATGTCTTCCAGCGGCATGCCTTGCAGGGGAGTCAGGTCGGTGATGCCAGTGCTGTCAATCGCCAACTCCTTCAGAGGCATGCCCTTGAAGTGGGCCAGCCCCACGTCGCTCACCTTCGTTCCGGCCAGATTGAGGTCCGTCAGATCCTTGCAGTCCTGGAAATGGACCAGCCCCGCGTCACCCACGTTCGTCCAGTACAGATGGAGGACCGTCAGGGCCTTGCAGTCCTTGAAGTGGATCAGGCCCGCGTCGCTCACCCTCGTGCTGCCGAGGTCGAGGGAAGTAAGGTCCTTGCAGTCCTTGAAGTTGGCCAGGGCCGCGTCGCCCACTTTCGTGTTGTTCAGGTCGAGATGCCTCAGGCCGGCCAGGTTCATTCCCTTGAGCGGCGTCAGGTCCGCCAGCAGCCCGTTGGGCTCGTCGTTATAGGTGCCGCGGCACTCAAGCAGCCGCAGGCGCTCCAGACTCGAATCGGGGCGATGTCCGTCACCTGGTCGGTCACGATCTTGAATCCCGTGACGACGCCGTCCTCGATCTTGCAATCCATCTTGCCGTCGAAGCCGGCGTTGCGTCGCATCAACTCCTGCCGCACTTCCTCGACCTGCTCGGCGGCGGGCAGCGCGGCGATCCGCTGGACGTCGGCGTCCGTGAACTGGGCAAGGCCGAACTCCCCCTTGTCGTAGCGCTCCCAGAACTCCGCCGCCGGCCAGGATTGGTTCCAATCGACGCCGATAGTCTTGAGGCTCTTCATGCCGCGGAGGATGTCCAGCCCCCGGGTGATGTTCTTCGGGGTCAGGCGGATGTCTTCCAGCGTCACGCCTTGCAGGGGGGTCAGGTCGGTGATGCGGGTGTTGTTGATTTCCAAGATCTTCAGCGGCATGCCCTGGACCGGCGCCAGGTCAGAAACTTTCGTGTCGCGGCAAGCCAGTTTCGTCAGCGGCAGGCCCGCCAACGAAGAAAGGTCGGAGACGGCCGTTACCGCGCACCGCAGGTCTCTGAGCGATTGCATGCCCTTGAGCGGGGATAGGTCCTTAAGCGGCGATTGGCCAACGCTCAGGAATGTCAGCTTCATGCCCTTGAGCGGCGACAGATCGGATACATCCGCGCCAAAGCAACGCAGCTCTGTCAGCGGCATTTCCTTGAGTGGGGACAGGTCGGAAAGATCTTGTGCATACCAGCAGTCGAGATTCTTGAGCCCCACGAAAGCCCGGATGGGTGAAATATCACGCAGCAGCTTACCCTCCACGCGGACCGCTGTCACCACGCCGTCCACGATGCCAGGCTTGAAAGTGCCGTCGAAGCCGGGATTGCGCCGCATCAACTCCTTCCGCACTTCCTCGATCTGTTCGGCGGCGGGCAGGGCGGCGATCCGCTGGACATCGGCGTCGGTGAACGGGGCGATGGCCGGCGGGGGGGTGGCTTGGGCCGGAGGGTTCGGCGGTAGCTCCTTGATCTCGATCTTGCGGAACTTGACCACGGTATCGGGCTTCCGGACTTGCAGCGCGATGTGGCCCTTCTGGTAGGCGTTGAGCGGCTCGACGAAATCCACGGCCGTCACGCCGTTGACCTTGGCGCCCAGATGATTCCCGGCGGCGATGACTTCCAACGTGTACCACTCGTCGGGCTTCACGATGTCCGGGGTACCGTGGGTCGTCCAGGAGTTGGTCTGCGGGTTCCAGAAGGAAATATCGCCGGTGAGGTCGATTTGAGCCGTGTAGCCGATCTCCTTCCGATTAAAGTTCGGCGGCTCGGGCGGGGTTTCCGCGCGGAACCAGATGTCACCGTGCCCGCCCCGGCTGACGGACACCTCGGCACGCAGGTGGAAGTTCTGGTAATCGTCACGGGCGCTGAAAAGGCACTCGGTATCCCGGCTGCCGACCAGGATGCCGTCGATCACTTGCCAGTCGCCCGGCTTGCCGGGCCGCGTCTTCCACCCGGTCAAGTCTTTGCCGTTGAAGAGCGGCACGAAGCCGGCATCCGAGTTGGGTGACGGCGGCGCGTCGCGGAGGACGGGCCGGAGGCTCAGACGTTCGCCGCGGGCCACGGCGATGAGCACGCGCTCGCCGTCGAACGCCTGGGTGCGGGAGGACAGCCAGCCGTGGGTAGTGACCTCCCACGTGGCCACCGCACGCCCGGGCTTGCACCTCGCCTCGATCCGGTACGCGCCGGGGCTCAGGCTCAGCGTGTGCGGTTTCCCTTCGACCGGCTGCGGGGCCGCCACGTCGCCCGTCACACCGGGGAGCAGGTCGAACCCCAGCACGTCCGGGTCCGGCGCGAACTCGACCGCGCCCCGGTTCGCCATGTAGAGATAGGCCGCTTGGCCGAAGGACATGGCCCCCCAGATGAGGAGCGCGAAGAGCCCCACAGCGGCCGCGACCCGCCAGAGCCGCCGGCGCCGCGGGGCCGGCTTGCCGCCGGGGATGCGGGAGAAGTCCTGTAACTCCTTGTGCGCCTGCAACTGCTTCTCACAGTCGGCCAGCACGTCGGCTGCCTCACGGGCACTCTGGAAGCGCTCCGCCGGGTCTTTGGCGTGCAGTTTCTCGACGATCCGGCACATCCACTCGGGCGCCTCCGGAATCACCTCCCGGATCGGCCGTGGGGCGTCCTCCACCACCCGCTTCAGCACGGCGAAGCTGGTCGAGGCGCGGAACGGCGGCCGGCCGGTGGCCATGACATACAGCACGCTGCCGAGGCTGAACAGGTCGGCCCGGTGGTCGAGCGTTTCTCCCTTGGCCTGCTCCGGGGCCATGTACATCGGCGTGCCGGCCAACATGCCGCTCTGGGTCAGGCTGGCGTCGTCGGCCGCCCGCGCCAGGCCGAAATCGGTGATCTTGACCCGCTGTTGGCCGCCTTCGACGAGGATGTTGCCCGGCTTGATGTCGCGGTGGATGAGGCCGGTGGCGTGGGCGGCGGCCAGCCCCTCGGCGATCTGCCGCCCCAGGCACACGATCTCCGGCGCCTCCAGCGGGCCGGTGCGGTCGAGCCGCTGCTGGAGCGTCTCGCCCGGGATGAATTCCATCGCGATGTACGGCAGCGGCTGCTCCCCGACCTCATATGCCTGCACCACATTCTCGTGGCGAACCTGCGCGGACGACCGGGCCTCCCGCAAGAACCGCTTGCGGGCCGGCGACGCGGCGGCGATGGCCGGGGCCAGCACCTTAAGCGCGACCACGCGCTGGAGCACCTCGTCGAAAGCCCGGAAGACGATGCCGAAGCCGCCCCGGCCGAGAATTTGGAGCACCTCGTAGTGACCGATCCGGCCGAGCGAGTCGGGACGAGTGGACGCGGCAAGGAAGGAGAGGTCGCCGCCCTCGGCGTCCGCACGGTCGTCCGAAACCGATGGGGCGCCCAATTCCTGGGTGGCGCCGGGGTCCGGGGGCGCCGGCGGCAGCGCCGGTTGGCCGAGAAAACTGCCGGCGGCGTCGTGGGATTGAAACAGGGTCTCGACCTGCGCACGCAAGGCGGCGTCCCCGGCGCAGGCCTTGTCCAGGAAGGCCGAGCGGGCGGCCGCATCCGGGAGGTCCAGCAAGGCCAAAAAGAGTTCGCGCTCGGTCATGGCGGAGTCCTCGGGAGGGAACTCGCTGGTTGAGAGCGGCTGATTCCCGGTGTTGTGTCAGCGGCGTCCTGCTCCCAATGCGACGCCGCGCCGGATTCACGCCAAAAAATCCTCAGGAGCGGGGATCGGCGGCCGTGTCCGTCAGTTCTCGGTGCAGCCAGGCCCGGGCGAACGCCCACAGCCGATCCGCCGTTCGAGTCGATATGCCAAGGGCTTGCGCCGCCTCAGCGACGGGTAGACCGGCGAAGTGGCGGAGTTCGACCAGTTTCGCCGCCTGCGGGTCCACGGCCGCCAACCGGGTGAGAGCGGCGTCGAGGGCGACGAGGTCGTGGCGCGGGTCCGGCGCGGCGGGCTTTGCGGCTTCCAGGTCGATGCGGTTCCAGTCCCCGCCGTGCTTTTCCCGCCGCTTGCGGCGGGCGGCCTCGACGAGGATGCGGCGCATGGCCTCGGCGGCGGCGGCGAAGAAGTGGCCGCGATGGTCCCACTGGTCGCCGTGGGGCGAGCCAACCAGCCGGAGGTACGCTTCGTGGACGAGGGCGGTCGGCTGAAGCGTGTGGCCGGACGGTTCGGCGGCCAACCGGGCGGCGGCGAGGCGGCGCAGTTCGTCGTAGACCAACGGCAGCAACTGAGCAGCGGCGTGGGGGTCGCCCCGGTCCATCGCGCTCAGCAGTTGCGTGACTTCGTTCAACGCTTCCCCCGGCAGGAACGACCTCCGAAACGGGGACATTCTATGCCGGAGCAAAGGAAAGTGCTTGGCAGCCGAGATCGCGGAGCGGCGGCGGAGCATCGGCGAGGAGGCGACGGTCATCCAGGTGAAGCCGCGCATCGCCGACGTGGACGTTACTTGAGCAAGGCTGCGAACCCTGCCTGCTCGAAGTGATGGTCGGCGGTAAGCGCCTCGGTGATGCCGCGTTCTTGCATCACCACAAATGAGATGCAGTCGGTGAGCGACCAGTCCTTGTCCGGCCGGCCGGCAAAAAGAGCAACGCCGCGCTGCCAAAGATCAGCCGAGGCGGGGACGGTCGTGACCTCCGGGTCGTTCCGCAGAGTTTGCAAGAGTCCCAAGAACACCGAACGATGAGGCGGATCGCAAAAGAACGTCGCTACCTCCAGCAGAACGTATTCGGTGGTGACGACGCGGCCCCGGAAACCCCGCCCGACGGCCTCGGCGCGGGCGTGATTGACATCTCGAGGGCTCAGGGCCGCGACGTAAAACGACGTGTCGGCAAAGACGGTCCTCATTCTTTCGGCAACCCGTGCGTCAAATAATGGTCAACTCGGGTGGATGCGTCGGCCGGCAAGCCATCCGCCTTCCCCACCACATCCTTGAGCCGATCCCATAAGCTGGGCCGAGAGTCGGATGCGGAGTCGCGCACCGCGACCTCGACCACGGTCCCCTCCGGCAGCGGGACCGGCTCGTCAAAAACGACGACGCCATTCTTTACATGACCGGTGAACGACATGGGCCAACCTCCCATCCGCGCTTCCCTCTCCGATTATACGGCGCCCCGACCGAAGCCGCCGCGCCGCGGCTTTGCGGCATCCATTTCAGGGCGGCCGGTGGTCACTTCTTCTCGACGCTCTTCCAGAACTCCTCGGCCGGTTTGTCGTTGATCGTTTCCAGCGTCTTGATGGAGCGGAGGATCTCGGCGTCGCGCTCGGGCTGGAAGTCGCAGGTGAGTTCCTTGAGCGGCATCCCTTTCAGCAGGGAAAGGTCGGTGACCTTCGTGCGAGCGATGCCGAGATGTGTCAAGTCTTTGCAGTCCTTGAAATGGGCGAGGCCCGCGTCCGTCACCGTCGTGTCGTCCAGAAGGAGCTCTCTCAGGTTCATGCACTCCTTAAAATAGGCCAGCCCGGAGTCGGTCACCTGCGTGTCATTGACAAAGAGTACTGTAAGGTTCCTAAAGTCTTTGAAGTGGGCCAATCCGGCGTCGGTCACCTGCGTCAAGCCCAAGTAGAGGATCGACAGGTTCTTGCAGTCCTTGAAGTGGGCCATCGAGGCGTCGGTCACCTGCGTCCCGCTCAAGTCAAGTTGCGTCAGGTTCTTGCAGTCCTTGAAGAGGGACATCCCTTCGTCGCCCACCTTGGTCCAGGACAGGTGGAGTTGCGTCAGTCCCGCCACGTTCATCCCCTTTAGCGGCGTCAGGTCGGCGAGCTGCCCGTTCCCACGCCAGTTGGGGGTATGCGTTCCGCTGCAATCCAGCACCCGCAGGGCGTTAAAGACCCGTAGCGGGGAAATGTCCGTCACCTGGTCCGTCACCACGCGGATCTCCGTGACGACGCCGTCCTTGATCCTGTGGTCCACCTGGCCGTCGAAACCGGGATTGCGCCGCATCAACTCCTTCCGCACTTCCTCGACCTGTTCGGCGGCCGGCAGCGCGGCGATCCGCTGGACGTCGGCGTCAGTGAACGGTGCGACGGCCGGCGGCGCGGGTTTGTCCTTCGCCCCGCTCTCCGGCTGAACGCCGCCGGGAGGCGAAACGAGCAGCACACGAAAGCCGCCGCAGTTGAAGCGCATGTCGGGAGGGAGATAGCCGCGGAACGCCGAGCGGGAGTACACGGGTGGGAATGGCCACGAGCCGCCACGCGCCACGCGGCCGCCGCCGGCGCTTGGGCCGGGCGGGTCATTTCGGCGGACTTGTCTTATAGTAATTCGGATCGTAGTTGTCCTGACACCATCCCCACGCGTTCCCATGCATGTCGTAAAGACCCCAATCGTTGGGCTTCTTCTTGCCCACCGGATGCGTCCCGCCGCCTGAATTCTTGTTGTACCAGGCGTAGTCTTCCAGCTGCGCTTCGTCGTCGCCGAAGCAGTACCGACTCCCGGCTTTCCCAGCCCGGCAGCTATATTCCCATTCGGCCTCCGTGGGCAAGCGGTATGCTTTCCCTTCCTTCTTGCTCAACCAGTTGCAAAAATCCACCGCATTGTTCCACGAAACGAAGACCACCGGATGCTGGTCCGTCTGATCGAAGCCCGGATTTCGCCAGCGGCCATCACCCACCTGGTAGCCCGCCTCGTCAACGAATTGTCGAAATTGTCCGACCGTGACATTCGTGGCTCCCAGGTAAAAGGGCCGCGTGATCTCCACGGGATGCTCCGGTCCCTCGGTCCGCACGCTCTTCTTTGCCCAAGACATACCGTCTCCAAACTGCATGAGGAGGCAACGGTCGATCTCTTCCTGCGACGATCCCATCGTGAACTTGCCGGCCGGGATAAGCTCGAATTTCATCCCCAGCGAGTTGGTGTATTCCGGGGCCGGAGGGAAAGGCGTTAGGACAAGCTTGTGGACAACGAACCCGCAGTTGTCGTTGGCCTGGACAAAGAATTGAGCCCAGTCGGGAAGGCCGGGCCGGCCGAAGGCCAGGTTCGTCGTACCCACCACGATAATCGACCACCTCACGGGCATCGAGCCACGCTCGGACGCCCAACGCGCGAACCTCGCACCGAAAAGTGTGGCGTCGGCCTGTTGTAAGCCATGGCCCCATCCGCCGGGTCGGATTGGCGTTGGATAGCTCTCCGGCCACAGCCTGAAGTCCAGCCCATTGTCCCCACGTATCGAGGGCAACACAGAAGAGGTGGCCGCGCGATGACATCCCGAACGCGATGAAATCGTCGCCGCTAGTGCGTTCGAACTCCGCCTCCAGGTCGAAGTCGTCCGGGCCGCGCACGGCCAGCGTCAGCCCCGGATAGCCCTGGGAATCGCGCGCCGGGTGTACGAGCTTCCCATCGTGCGACTCCCACCTCCCGCTGCTGAGGTCGGGGCGGGCAAACGGGATCAGGTCGGTCGAGCCGCCCGAGACGAGGGGGAGGTCGTTCGCGGTGGCCGGAACCAAAGGCGTCCCGGGCACTTCGCCGCCGTTCTTTGGCCGGTCGGGCGTCGGTTGCTGCCGTCCTGCGGCGCCAAACAAATGCGTGATCCCTGCCATCTCCGTCGTCGCCAGGGCAAGGACGGGAAGCAACAGAGCGGCTGCCGCGATCCATTTCCACCGGCCGCCCGCCCCTGCCGCGGGTTTACGTTGCGGAATGCGGGAGAAATCCTGGACCTTGGCGTTCGCCTTGAGCTGGACCTCGCAATCGGCGAACACGTCGGCGACCTCGCGGGCCGACTGGAAGCGGTCCTCCGGCTTCTTGGCGTGCAGCTTGGCGATGATGTCGCACAGCCACTGCGGCGTTTCCGGAATCACCTCCCGGATCGGCCGCGGGGCGTCGTCCACCACGCGCTTCAGCACGGCGAAGGTTGAGGAGGCGCGGAACGGCGGCCGGCCGCTGCACATCACGTACAGCACGCTGCCCAGGCTGAACAGGTCGGCCCGGCAGTCGATTTTTTCTCCCTTGGCCTGCTCCGGGGCCATGTACATGGGGGTGCCGGCCAGCACGCCGCTCTGGGACAGGCTGGCGTCGTCGGCCGCGCGGGCCAGGCCGAAGTCGGTGATCTTGACCCGTTGGTGTCCGCCTTCGAGGAGTACGTTGGCCGGCTTGATGTCGCGGTGGATCAGGTCGGTGGCGTGGGCGGCGGCCAGCCCCTCGGCGATCTGCCGGCCGATCCGCACGATCTCCGGCGCTTCCAGCGGGCCGACCCGGTCGAGCCGCTGCTGGAGCGTCTCACCGGGGATGAATTCCATCACCAGGTAGGGCAACGGCTGTTCCTCGACGGCATGCACCTGGACGACGTTCTCGTGGCGGACCTGGGCGGAGGACCGGGCTTCGCGGAGGAAGCGCTTGCGGGCCGGCGAGGTGGCGGCAATCGCCGGGGCCAGCACTTTGAGCGCGACCACGCGCTGCAGCACCTCGTCGAAGGCCCGGAAGACGATGCCGAAGCCGCCCCGGCCGAGAATCTGGAGAATCTCGTAGTGGCCGATCCGGCCGAGCGAATCGGGACGGCTGGACGGCTCCAGGAACGGGAGCGGCGCCTCGTCGCCGTCGGCCGGCGCGCCGCCCTCATGGCCGAACGTGCGGGTTCCCCCGGTGTCCGGATCGTGCAGAGCGTCTGCCGGGTGGTCGAGCAGGCTGTCCGGCTGATCGTGGGCGTGCAGCAGCGCCTCGACCCGGGACTTCAACTCGGCGTCGCAGGCGCCGTCGAGGAAGCGGGCGCGCTCCGCCGGGTCGTGGATCTCGGCAGCGGCCAGGAACACGGTCTGGATGCGTTGCGGGTCGCTCGGCATTGAGATTCTCCGTAAGGGACTCACCCTCCCATGCGACGTTTCGGGCCGCGGCTGTCGAAAAAAATCAAAAAACTTTCGTCATGGCGTCCCGGAGCCAGGCGCGGGCGTAGGTCCACTTCTGCGCGCGGCGTACACGGTGATGCCGAGGGCGTCGGCGACGGCGTCGTGGCCGGCGCCGGCGAACTGACGGAGTTCCACCACGCGGGCCGCGAGCGGGTCCTCGGCGGCCAGACGGGTCAGGGCGTCGTCGAGCGCCAGCAGGCGGTCGTCCGGGTCGGGGGCCGGGACGTCGGGAAGCTCGACCCGCGCCCGCCGGCCGCCGTGCTTCTCCCGCTTCTTGCGGCGGGCGGCCTCGACGAGGATGCGGCGCATGGCCTCGGCCGCGGCGGCGAAGAAATGGCCGCAGTGGTCCCACTGGTCGCCGTCGGGCGCGCCGACCAGCCGGAGGTACGCTTCGTGGACGAGAGCGGTCGGCTGAAGGGTGTTGCCGGACGGCTCGGCGGCTAACCGGACGGCCGCCAGTTTCCGCAACTCGTCGTAGACCAGCGGCAGCAGCTGCGCGGCCGCGTGAGCGCGGCCCCGTGCCAGGTCGGACAGAAGGCGGGTCACTTCGTTCATCAACGCGGCCCAGAAAGGGCGAAGCCGACGCCCGAGGCCCGGCCAATCGCTTGCAGCCGGACAAGACGGCGAAGGGAGAAGCGTTCCGACCAGCCCGAAGCGCGAGCGAGGGATTCCGTCCAACCCCTTGCTGGCGCTGCGGGCGGGTCGTTCTGTTCGCCGACGGAGTGGGAAGTCTCGGCCCGTCCGAACCGAAAGCTCACGGTACCCGTTCCACCCGCACCGTCGCCGCCGGGAAGTTGATTTCGAGGCGATGAAGGCGCAGCAGGTGGGTTCCGACCAGAATTTCAGCGCCGGCGACGAAC
The DNA here is from genome assembly GCA_963771935.1 of uncultured Planctomycetaceae bacterium. GTDB lineage: Bacteria > Planctomycetota > Planctomycetia > Gemmatales > Gemmataceae > UBA4732. The sequence goes on from CAVYVK010000005.1 coordinate 1,374,034, forward strand.
GTCGCATTGGCCGCAATCACGTCCCCGTCGAAAGGGAAATCGACGAGGAAGCACTCCTCGTCCACGGTCTGGCCGCCCGCCAGAAAGGAGCGCAACCTTCCAAGGGGACGGGGATTCACGGAAGGGCGGAGGGCTTCAGGCAGTTCCAGGTCGCCGTTGAAACCGGTGTCGATGGTGGCCAACCAATCCTGCCCGGCCGCCGGAAGTCGGACGCTAGGGACGCCGTCCGCCGTCACCACCCCAACGATCACCGGTGTCCCCCCTTGCGTTGGTAGTAGTTGTAACCGACCCGGAGGAAAAACAGAGGACGATCAACCCCGTCCGCCCGCGCCTTGTCGGAGACGTCGATGGCCGTCTCGCCGAACCAGACGCGACCGCTGACCGGATCGATGCCGACCGCCTGGCCGTGAAGGCCGGAGACGTCATGGGTCTTCTGATAGTCGGCCCAGGCCTTGATGGCCCGAGCCGTATCCTCTTCCTTCCAGGATGAAGCCGGCATGGCTGGTCCCCTTACTCGCCGACGTAGGGCAGCAGGGCCATGAAGCGCCCGCTTGACGGCGTCCTTGACGGCCCGCTGGAAGGCGGCGCAGTTGCCGCTGCGCTTGCGGCTGAACAGTTTGCCCTGGCTGGTGCAGAGCTTTTTCAGCGTCTGCACGTCTTTGTAATCCACGAACGCCGGCCGCGGGCAGCCTTCCTTGGTGCAGAAACGGCAGCGATTCTTCCGACCCCGTCCGAGTTTCTTGCGAACCATCGCTCTTGACGCCTCATCCGAACCCTTGGGTTGTTTCGCCGAAACCATTACCATAGCGGCCGGCCGGCGAGGCGTCAACGAGGGCGCTTCACTTCCCCGCGCTGAGGTCCGCCAACCGCTTCTGCGCCTCCTCGATGCGCTTGGGGTCGGTCTCGCGGTTGACGATGTCCTGGTAGATCTGGATGGCGTGATTGCGTTCGCCGACGTTGCGCTCATACAGCCGCGCCGCCCGCAGCCGGGCGTCGTACTGCGTCTTGGGGTTCCACTCGAAACAGCGCTCGAAGTAGTGGGCCGCTCGGTCGTACTGCTTGTACGCCTTGCTCTCGTACACGTCGCCGAGTTGATAGGCCGCGTCGCTGATCTTGTCGCTCTGCGGATGGTCCGACAGCAGCTTCTGCAACAACAATTCCGCCCGACGCTGGTTGTCGATGTAGTCGGTGCCCCAGCCCTTGTCCTTGTAGGTCATCGCCTGCTTGTACAGCTCGTTGGCCTCCGGGATGTTGTAGTTGGCCTGGAGGTTCGGCGGCGGCACGTCGAGGTCCATGCGGAACGCCTGCTTGGTGATGCGGTGGAACTGCAGCAGCTCGTCCTCGGCCCAGCGGGCGCGCTCGATGTCGCCGCTGGAGATGTAATAGGTGCGGAGGCTCTCCAGGCTGAGCTGATACTCGCGGCGCGCGGCGAGGAGGCGCTCGACCTTGTCGATGTCGGAGGCGCCCGCGGCCGGGGCATTCTTGTCTTTGGGCGGATCCTTGTCCGGCGGGGCGTTGGACGTCTGGGCGAAGAGGAACGCGCTCAGACCGAGGGCCGCGCCCAGGGCGGGGAGAATGGCGAGGACCGTGAAGCGGCGCGGCATGGATCGAATCTCCTTGCAGTCATCCGGCCGGCCCTGGGCGCGTCGGCGGCGGCGGCGTGGGATTGCGCGACTCGACGCGGCCAAAAATCATTCGTCCCGCCGGCGTCTGCAGCACGCTGGTGACCGTGATCGTCACTTCCTGGCCGATCCACGTGCGCCCCGACTCCACCACCACCATGGTGCCGTCTTCGAGGTAGCCGACCCCCTGGCCGATCTGGTCGCCCGGCTTGACCAGGCGCACGCCCATCATCTCGCCGGGCAGGGCCACCGACTTCAGCGCGTTGGCCAGCTCGTTCAGGTTGATGACCTCGACCCCCTGCAACTGGGCGATCTTGTTGAGGTTGAAATCGTTGGTCACCACGCGGGCGCCGAGCACCTTGGCCAGCACCACCAGCCGCTCGTCCACCTTATGCACGTCGCGCAGCTCGGACAGATTGCCCTCGTGGATCTGCAGCTCCACCTTGGGGTTGTTCTGCATTCGCTTGAGCATGTCCAGGCCGCGACGGCCGCGGTTGCGTTTGAGCTTGTCGGAGCTGTCGGCGACGCTCTGCAGCTCCTGCAACACGAAGCGCGGGATAATCACCTTGGTGTCGATGAACCGCGTATCACAAATATCGGCAATCCGGCCGTCGATAATAACGCTGGTGTCCAGGACCAGCGGCCGGGCCCCCTTGATTTGTTTCGAGAATTCCACGTAGGGGATGATGAAGCGGAACTCGTCTTTGGTCTGCATCAGCGTGGAAATGCAGATGTAGCAGCAGACGGCCGTGAGGAGCATGCGGACGACCAGCTTCAGCGTGAACTCGGCCCCCGCCTTGGGAGGCGTCATGCCCCCCAAGACGGGGGCCGAGTTCACGTCGAAGGGGAACAGGAACGGCTCCAGGGCGGTGGACAGCAGATAGCCGAGCAGCAGGCCGAGCAGCAGGCCGAAGTAGAGGGCGGACAGGGTCGTGATCTGCTTGTTGGTGAGCCAAACGTCGGTCAGGACGATAAGGGCGCCGCCGGCCAGGATGCCGAGAAAGAGGATCCAGGCCTGGACGTAATGATCCGGGTTGGCCTGGAAGTAGTAGCTGAAGGCGGCCATCGCCAGGCCGATCATGACGACGCCAAAGCAGAGACGCATCGACCACAGGAGCCACTGCCCGGATTGGGGGGGCGCCCGGAAACGCGTCCGCAACTGGTCAAGGGTCTTCCGAAACACCGGAAACCTCCGTGGGGATCGTACGCCAAGGGATGGGAGGGCGCGGGACCGCCTGGGTCGAGGGCGGTGATCGACTCCCCGGTGAGGCGTCCCCGCAAAGGAAACCGCTATCCTACACGAAGGTATAGGGAGGCGCCAGCGGCCGGCTATAGGGAGTCCCGTCGGGGCCGCGACCGTAAGGGAGCGGTATGAGGTTCTTGCGCACCCCGCTCCCTTACGGTCGCGGCTCCGACGGATACGGTCGCGGCCCCGACGCGCGAGATTCTTTGCATTCCCCCGTACCGTCCGATATGATTGCCAGGTGTCTGCCGCCCCGTGGTCCTGGGGACGGATACGGCCATGAAGCCCGATCTGATCTGCGAATGGCTGGGACTGCCCGCCGGAACGTGGCCTCCCGATCACTACCGCCTTCTCGGCCTGGAGCCGGGCGAATCGGACGCGGAGCGGATCGAGCAGCGCGTCCACGAGCGCCTGGAGGCGGTGCGTCATTATCAGATGGCGCACCCCGAGCAGGCGACGGAAGCGATGAACCGGCTGGCCCAGGCCTACGTCTGCCTGACGGACGCCGTCCAGCAAGCGGGCCTACGACGCGGCCCTGCTGGGCACGGCCGCCCCGGTGGCCGTGGCCGAGGCGCCGGCCGTCAAAGCGGAGCGGCCCGACCCGCTGGCGTGGCTGTTCGGCCCGGCCGGCGTCCCGCGCTCGTTGTCGGCCACGCCGCCGCCGTTGCCGCGTCTGCCCCTCCCGCCGCCCGCCCAACCCGAGCCGCTTCCGTCGGTCGAGACGGCGGAAGCGGAAGAGCCGGTCGATGCCGCCGTCGTCGCCGCCCAGCAGTCGCGGAAGGCGCGCCGCGGCCTGGGCACCAAGCGGGCCTTGTATCGCCGCGTCGTCGCCACGCGCAAACTGCTGCACGTCTGGGAGCGGCTGGGCAAGTACGTCGAACCGGCGAAGCGGCGGCTGAGCCGCACGGCGGACGGCCCCGAGCTGGGGCGGCTTTTCCAGGAAATGCGATCGCTTTTGCGTACGTTCCCGCGTCTCCTTGGCGCGGCGGGGCAGCCAGGCTACCTGGTGGTCACGGTGGCGCGCCAGGACGATTCCGCGCGCAGCTTCCAGGCGCTGGACCCTGGCCAGCGCGAGGCCCTGAGCCGCGACTGGGCGGCCGGCCGAAAGCTGATCGCCGCGCACCGCGACTTCCTCCGTCAGGAGGTCCGCGCCATGCGCCGGCGCACCTGGACACAGCGGCTGGTGCGCGGCTTACGCCGTCGTCACGGACCAGCCGGCCACGTTTTTCGTCGTGCTGCTGCTGGTACTGAACGTCACGCTTTGGTGCCTCTACGCCGTGGAGAGGCTCCGCGGCAAGTGATCCCCGCCTTGCGTCTTCCTCTCCTCCCGCCGATACTACCACCGAAGAGATCATCTCGCCCCGGTCGAGGGAGGAGGACGGCATGTCCCCGGCGGAGACGGAGATGGATCGGTTGGACGTGGTCGCGGTGGCGCCGCACCCCGACGACCTGGAAATCACCTGCGGCGGCACGCTGGCGCTGCTGGTCAAGCAGGGTTACCGCGTCGGGATGCTCGACCTGACGACCGGCGAACCGACGCCGCGCGGCACGCCGGAGATCCGCGCCCGCGAGGCGGAGGCGGCGCGGCAGGCGCTGGGCGTGCCATTCCGCCGCTGCGTCGGCCTGCCCAACCGCGTGCTGATGGACTCGCCGGAGAACCGCTTCCTCCTGGCGACGTGGTTCCGGCGACTCATGCCGACGATCGTGATCTGTCCGGCCGGCCGCACGCCCGCCGCCTCGCCCGATCACTACCAGGGCCAGCTCCTCGTCGAGGCGGCGCGGTTCTATTCCCAGCTGACCAAGTGGGACGACCGCTTCGACGGCACGCCGCCGTACCGCGTGCCGCACCTGGTCTACGCGCCGTTCCCATTCGACGCCGAGGTCCGCCAATACCCCGCCAGCTTCGTCGTCGATGTCACGCCGACGTTCGAGCAGAAGATGGAGGCGATCCGCTGTTACGGGTCGCAGTTCGACGAGGCGCGCTTCACCAAGGTGCGTCACTTCGTGAGCGGCAACAACATCTCAATCGGCGCCCGCTGCGGCTTCGCCTACGGCGAATCGTTCGCGCTGCCGACGGTGATCGGCGCGAGCGATCTGCATACGCTGGTGATGGGCGGCAAGGCGACGGCGGCGCCGGTGTCGCTGCCGGGCCAGCCGGCGCCGCCGTTGGAGTGAGCGGCGTCTCAAGGGGCATCGAATGGGGTCGTTTATGTCTCGTTCTGGGCGCGGTTCCCCCGCACTTGGTCCCTGGCCGACTTGCTGGCGCATCTCGGCGACATTCCGCCGGAGCGCGTCCGGCTCAACCCGCCGCCCGGCCGGGCGACGGATCGGCATGTCACTCAATTCGACGATGATGAGGATCGTCTATACGAGTTGATTGACGGCGTTCTGGTCCAGAAGACGCCGGGCCTTCGCGAGTCCTGTCTGGCTGTGGAAATTGCCAGCCGCGTCCTGGGCTTTGCACATGAGCATGACCTCGGGATCGTCACGGGCCGGAGGCCCTGACCGTCTGGCGCCAGGCCAGGTTCGCATTCCCGACGCGGCGTTCGTTTCTTGGGAGCGATTGCCGGGTAGGGTCGTCCCGGATGTGGCGATCCCGGATTTGGCGCCGGACCTTGCTGTTGAGGTGCTGAGCGAAGGAAACACGACAAGGGAGATGGAACGCAAGCTCAGGGACTACTTCTGCGCCGGCGTCCGCCTCGTTTGGTATGTCGATGTCAAGAAGCGCACAGTCGAAGTCTACACGTCGCTGGACCAGAACGAAACCTTGACGGAGAGGCAAGTGCTTGGCGGCGGCGCAGTGTTGCCGGGCTTCCGTCTGCCGCTGTGCGATCTCTTCGTCCGGCTGGCGCCGCCCGGCGGCCGAAAGCGCAATGGACGCAAGAAATCATCCTAGGCTTTGTCTGGCCAACCGTCTTCGCCCCGGAGGGGCGGCGGTCAATAGCCAGGGGTGAAACCCCTGGAGCGAGGGACGGCCCGAACCCTCGATTTAGCCCCGGAGGGGCGGCGGTGGTTCGGCTCACCGCCGCCCCTCCGGGGCTACTGAAACGACCGATGGGCCTGTTGTCGCTCCAGGGGTTTCACCCCTGGCTATTGACCGCCGCCCCTCCGGGGCGGAAATCCCATTGCCAAACAAAGCCTAAGACCGTTTTTGTCCGTCTATCCGCCGCCCCGCCAGCATCCCGCACGCCCCTTCCACGTCCTTGCCGCCGCTGTAGCGCCGCACCACCGGCATCCCTAATTCCACCGACAGCGCATCGCGGAACGCCTGCCGCTCCACGTCCGACGGCGGCGTGAACTGGCCGGTGGCGTCGTTGACATCGATCAGGTCCAGGCGCACCGGCAGGCCGGCCGTCAGCTCGGCCAGTCGCCGCGCGTCTTCCGGCCGCGTGTTGACGCCGGCCAGCAGCGTCCACGCCAGCGTCACGCGCTCGCCGGTCGCCTCCTGGTACTCGCGCACCGCCGCCATCAGCTCCGGCAGCGGATGGACCGCCTCCACCGGCAGCAGCTCGCGCCGCCGTTGCGGGTCGGCCGAGGTCAGCGACACGACCAGCCGATGCGGCCGCCGCTCGGCCGTGAAGCGGCGGATCATCGGCACGATGCCCACGGTGGAGATGGTGATGGCGCGGGCGTTGATCGCCACGCCGCACGGCTCCGACAGCACATCCGCGGCCCGCATGACGCGATCGTAGTTGAGGAACGGCTCCCCCATACCCATGAAGACGACGCCGCGCACCGGATGCGGCGAGTCGTCGCGCACCTGCATTACCTGATCCACAATCTCCCAGGAAGCGAGGTTGCGCCGAAAGCCCATGCGGCCGGTCGCGCAGAAGACGCAGCCCATCGCACAGCCGACCTGCGAGCTGACGCAGACGACGTACTTTTCGTCTCCGCGACGGTGCAGAAGGGGGATGCGCACCGCCTCGAACGGCTCGGCGCCGTCGCCCTGGAAGAGGTACTTGGTGAAGCCGTCGGTCGGCGACGTGCGCTTCTCCAGCAGGGTCAGCCGCGGCACGCGCGTCGCCTGGCGGACGCGCTCCAGCAGGCGCGGCGACGTTTCCGTCAGGGCGGCGGGCGCCTCGGTCGCGCCGCGCTGAAGCACGGCGGCTTGCAGTCGGCGGGCGAGACGGGCGGTGACGCCGAGGGGCGCGAGGCGGGCGTGCAAGTCGGCGGAAGTGTGGTCCTTGAACAGGATCGGGGTGGCGGATCGCGTGTCGCGCATGGCTTCACTTTGCCACACGCCAGCCGGTTCTACAAGACCGCGGGCTGCGGATAGGTCGGCGTTTTCTATAGCGGCAGCACCCGGACGCGAGATTTCCGCACTTCAACGACAACCAAGGCTCCTGCGGCCAGAGCGGCATCGTGTTGACGAAGCGCGGCGATCACCACTGGCCCGATGTCTTCGGGCAACACGTCTTGGCCGCGGACTTGCAGGACGCTCGGCCCGGTCGCATGGGTCAGGGCCAGCGTCGTGCCGAAATCCAGGTCATGGGTGAAGACGACGTGGGTGTGGGCCAATGCCCACGCCATAATTACCGAATCGTCGGTGCGCGGGTCGCCGATGGTGGACCAGTGGACCGCCGCCCAGCCGTTCCGGGCGAGTTCCGCGACCCACTCCACGGACAAATTCATGTCCACAACCAGCCGCACGCTCATGCGACGACCAACGGTTCTTCCCGTTCTTCGAGCCGCCAGGCCGCGTAGGCCAGCACCGCATCAAAGTCTTCGGCTTCCAGGTAAGGGTACGCCTGCAGAATCCGCTCGCGCGACTTGCCGGCGGCCAGCAACCCGAGGATGGTTCCGACCGTGACGCGCAGCCCGCGGATGCAAGGTTTCCCACCCATGACCGCCGGATTGTGGGTGATGCGCTCAATTTGCACGGGAGTTCTCCTCGACGCCACGCCGGGGGGGCCCGGAGGCAACGCAGTCGATTGTATCGCGTATCCGTGGCGGGGGATACCGGCGCCGGCCGCCGGAGAGCCTGGCTATCAGCAGCCGGCTGACGCGGGAGGAGGCGGATGACGCTCCTCATCGCCGCCTGCTGTGTCGGTGCGAACATTGCTGGCCGCGCCGCGGGGTGCTACGATGCGAGATGGGAGAAAGCCCTGATCGAACGGCGGCGGCGCGGCGGAGCGCCCGGCGCAAAGGAGCTTGCGGGGTCGTTTGAAACAAGGGCGGCGGTCGCGGGCGGAGGGCCGCTATGAATCGGGCCGATCTCCAAAGGCTTGCCAATGGTCGGCTGGCCGACGCCAAGGCTCTTCTCGCGGCCAAGAGGTGGTCGGCCGCCTACTATCTGGCGGGATATGCGGTGGAATGCGGACTCAAGTCCTGTATTCTCGCCCGCGTGGCCGCCGCGCCTGACATTCTCTTCGAGGACAAACGGTATTCGGAAAAGTGCTGGACGCACAACCTGCGCCAGCTCCTGAACCTCGCCGGTCTCAAAGCGACGCTCGACGCCGACGCCGCGGCAGACCCGAACCTGGACGCGTACTGGGACGACGTGAAGGACTGGAGCGAGTCGAGCCGATACGAGCAGAGGACGAGAGCGGACGCCGAGCGACTCTACGAGGCCATCGCCGACAAGAAGCACGGGGTGATGACATGGATCAAGGGACGCTGGTAGATCTGCAGATCGCAGACGGGCGGCGGCTCCTGGAGCGGCTGAGCGGGGAAGGCGTCCCCATAACGGCGGCCGCCTGGTTGAAGGAGAGCGAAGGCGGCCCCTGGTACTTCTACATCGTCACGCCGCTCGTGACCGAGGACGGCGGGAAGCTGCCGGCCTACCGGCGCGTGGGCCCGGTAGTCCGCCGGATGCCGCAGCCGTTCTGGGTTGACCCGATGGAGTTCAAGGTCGTCGCGCCGGACAGCGCCGTCGGCAAGGCCATCCGCGACATCGCCAGCCGTCGCCCCGGCCCGGTGCCTACGCCCTACGGCAGCGTTCGGCTCGGCAACCTGAGCATCGATGGAGCCTACATCTACCCGCCGGTGGCGGCCCCGGTGAGCTAGGCGGCAAGGTATAGAGACTGCCGATTGGATGGGCGTCAGTTCATGATTTTCGGCTCATGCCCATCTAAAGCGAGGACCGATGGCGAAGAAAGAATTCTACCGCCTGCCAGTCGTAGCGGCGGGTGCCGAGTTCCTGGTCATGGGGCACCTGATGAGGCGGAATATGCTCGCCTACAAGGCCCGCCAGGCAACGAGGGCTACGATCTGATCTGCATCCATCCCGATCCCCGGCACCGGCCAGGGCCAGGCGAGTTGCCGCAAGTCCGGGTCCAGGTTAAGAGCCGGTACGCTACAGACAGTGACCGCGGTTTCCCCGTCAAGGAGAAGTCCATCGACGCCTTTGACTTCCTCGTCATCGCCTTCCTGAACATCGGCAAATTCTTCGGCGGCCACGACGGCTCCAGCGGCGAAGCGGAGCCTGAGTTCTATACGCTCTCCAAAGACTTCGTTCGGCGGCATCTCAACGCAACATCGACGTGGCAGAAGGTAATGCTCAAGAACTTGGCTGCGGAGATCCAGCCACTCAAGAACGGGAAGGGGTTCGAGTTGATCGCGGAGGCGTTGAGCGTCCCCCGCCCTAGAAAGCCGCAACAAGTAGCAGCCGCCGAGCTTAGCGGCGAAGGCGGCATGTAAGGAGCGGCTCTTCGCTGACGCCATTTTTGCGGCCGTGTATTATCTCCGTGGAGTCACTCGTTCCGCCCTACCTCCGGGCGATAGCGGCGATGCCGGAAACAGAGGAGACGACGCCATGCCGACCAATAGCCCAATCAACCCGACGGACAACGCCCTCACGTTCGACTCCGCCGAGGACGCCAAGACGTCGCCCCGCGGCGTGAGCTATCGGGAAGCCGGCAAGGGGCCGCCGGTCCTGCTGCTGCACGCCTTCCCGCTGGCGTCGGCCATGTGGCGCGAGCAGATCCGGGCGCTCCAGGGCAATTATCACGTCGCCGCCCCTGACGTGCGCGGCTTCGGAAGTACGCCGGCCTTCACCGGGCCGCCGTCGGTTGATCAGATGGCCGACGACGCCGCGGCGCTTCTGGACGAACTGAACATCACCGGGCCGATCGTGGTCGGCGGCCTGTCGATGGGCGGCTACGTCGCCCTGGCCTTCGCGCGCCGTCATGCCGCCCGGCTGCGGGCGCTGGTCCTCGCCGATACGCGGGCCGAGCCGGACGACGCCGCGGGACGGGCCAACCGAGACAAAATGATCGAATTCGCCTCCAAAAACCCCTCGAAGGCCGTCATCGAGCAGATGCTGCCGAAGATGGTCTGCGCGGAAACGCTCCAGAAGCGGCCGGAAGTGGTCGAGGCCGTCAAACACTTCGCCTCGCTCCAGGCGCCGGCCGGGATCGTCAACGCCCTCAAGGCGCTGCGCGATCGGCCGGACGCTACGCCGTTCCTTCGGCAAATCGCCGTGCCGACGCTCGTCGTCGTCGGCCGCGACGACGCCCTGACGCCGGTTTCGACCGCCGAGAAGCTGACGGCCGGCATTCCCGGAGCGAAAATGGTCATCATCGAGAAGGCCGGCCATCTCTCCAACCTGGAACAGCCCGACGGCTTCAACCAGGCCGTCCGCGCGTTCCTGGCGGCGCTGTGAACGGCGAATGTCCCCGAAAAATCAGATGCCGAACCGCCTCCGCCCTGCTACGCTAGGGGCGCTCGCCCAACGTCCGTCTCTCTTTTGGGGTGTGTTCTCATGCGACGAATCTGCTGCTGCGCCCTCCTCCTGCTTCCCCTGTTCGCGCTCCCGGCCTCCGCCGCGACGACGACGCTGAACGTCACCGTCGCCGCGGGCAAGTACGACCGATCCGGAACGCCGGTCAGCCAATCCCTGACGCTGCCGGCCGCCTTCGCCGACCTCAAGGTGGTCACGCTCCAGGACCAGAGCGGTAAGCTGTCCGCCGTCGCGCAGCTGACCGGCCCCGGCCTGCTCGACGACGGGCCGGAGCCGGCCAAGGGCGAGGTCCGCCGTGAGTTGCACTTCATCCTGCCGAAGCTCAAGGCCGGCGACTCGCTCCAGTTCAAGGCCGTTCTCGACTCCGAAAAGCCGGAGAAATGGTACGGCGACGCCTTCCACTGGAAGGACCATCCCGGCGAGTCCAGCGACCTCCTTTTCGGCGACCAGCCAGTGCTGCGCTACGTCTGCAAGCCGTTCGACGACTCGACGAAGGAGAAGCGTTATGAGACGTACAAGGTCTTCCATCAGCTGTGGACCCCCGACGGCAAGGAGCTGGCGACCAACGGCGTGGAAGATCCCAAGCGCTCTACCCGCACCACCGCGGCATTTTTTACGGCTTCCGCGAAGTCACCTACGACGGCGGCAAGAAGACCGACATCTGGCACTGCCCCAAGGCCTATCAGGAGAACGAAAAGTTCCTGGCCACCGAGGCCGGCCCGGTGCTGGGACGGCAGCGCGTCCTCATCGCCTGGCACGGCGAAGAGAAGGAGATTTTCGCCCATGAGGAGCGCGAATTGACGGTTTACAACACGCCGGGCGGCCGGCTGGTCGAGTTCGCGGTCGCGGTTGAAGCCGGTCCAGGGGACGGTTCATCTGGACGGCGATCCGCAGCACGCCGGCTTCCACTTCCGCGCGGCGATGGAAGTGGCCGACAAGACGAACGCCGTCCACACCTTCTACATCCGGCCCGACGGCGTCGGCAAGGAGGACGACACCCGCAACTGGGATCCGAAGACCAAGGAAGGGGCCGTCAACCTGCCGTGGGACGCGATGTGCTTCCTGCTCGGCGGCCAGCGCTTCACCGTCGCCTACCTCGACCGACCGGAAAACCCGAAGGAGGCCCGCTTCAGCGAGCGCGATTACGGACGCTTCGGATCGTATTTCGTGGCCGACGCCACGGAGAAGAAGCCGGTGGACGTCGATTACCGGCTCTGGCTGCAGAGCGGCCCGATGACCGTCGAGGAGGTCGCGGCCAAAAGCGCCGACTTCACGGCGGCGCCGGAAGCGACGGTCCAGGTCGGGAAGTAACGATGATCGCCATCGGAGCCGCGACCGTGAGGGAGCGGGGTGCGGTGCAGGCGCCTCGATCCCGCTCCCTCCCGGTCGCGGCTCTGTTTCCCCGTCGGATTTGACAACCGGGTCGCGTTGACCCATGTTTCTAAAAGGAAACATGGCGCCGCGTCCGGCGGTCCCCTGGTTGACGCACCGACCTGCCATCCGCCGGGCCGCCCGGCCCGGGAGGGCCACCCCCGCAATGAACGGCCCCCGCCTCGCCTTGATCGCCGACGACCAACGCCTCGCCGGCGGCCTCCTGTCCCACCTCGAAAAGACCCTCGGCCTAGTGCTCTGGCAGTGCTCCTTCGAGGGCATCCGCCGCTATCCGGCCCCGGAGGCCGACGGCCTGTTCCTCCTGGCGTCGGCCTCGGCCGCCGACTCCGATCAGGTCCGGCGGCTGGTCCAGGAAATCTATCTGCAAAAGCTGCCGATCGTCTGTCCTGGTCGTCGAAACCGAGGCCGCCCGCGCCGGCCGCGACCTGGCCCGGCTCGGACGCCTACGTCGCCCGCCGGCTGCTCTGGCCCGCCGAGGCGGCGCTCATCAGCCAGTTCGTCGGCGAACGCACCGCCCGCATTCCGCACGTCGCGGCCCTGGTAGAAGAGACGATCGAGGAAGTGGTGCGGCGCCGGCTGATGAGCCAGACGCCGTCGCTGTTGCCGCTGGTGGAACGCATCGCCCTGGCCGCCCAGCACGACGTGACGGTGCTGCTGACCGGCGAGACGGGCACCGGCAAGACGTTCCTGGCCCGGCTCATGCACGACTGCTCGCCGCGGCAAGGCCCACCCGTTCCTGGTGGTGCCGTGCGGGGCGCAGCCGCCCAACCTGCTGGAGAGCGCATTCTTCGGCCACGTCCGCGGCGCCTTCACCGGGGCCGACCGGCCCAAGGTCGGCAAGTTCGAGGCGGCCGGCGAGGGAACCATCCTCCTGGACGAGATCGACACCATCCCGCTGGAGCAGCAGGCCGGCCTGTTGCGCGTGATCGAGACGCGGCGAGTTCGAGCAGGTCGGCGGCAACGAGGTCAAGCAGCTGCAAGGCCCGCATCATCGTGGCCAGCAACTGGGACCTGGAAGAAGCGGTGCGGGAGGGCAAGTTCCGCCAGGACCTCTATTACCGTCTCAACGTCATGTCGTTCCACCTGCCGCCGCTGCGCGAGCGGGTTCAGGACATCGCCCCTCTGGTACGGGGCATGACCGCCCGCTTCAACACGAAATTCCGCAAGGACCTTTTCGACGTCAGCCCGCGGGCGCTGGACGTGCTGGAGAATTATCCCTGGCCGGGCAACATCCGGCAGATGGAGAATTTCCTCCAGCAGGCGGTGCTGGTCAGCAACGGCGCCGAGTTGCTCTGGGAGCATTTGCCGGAGCAGGTCCGGCAGTACCGGCCCACGGAACGAGACGTCGCCGTCCCCGAACCGCCGCGCGACACGCTGGTCCACAACCGCGAAGCCCTGGAACGCAACGTCATCCAGCGCGCCCTCGCCAAGAACGGCTACAGCCGGTCGCGGGCCGCCGTGGCGCTGGGCATCAGCCGCGTGACGCTGTACAAGAAGATGAAGAAGTATGGGCTGATGCGCGGGCCGTTCGGGGCGGAGGGGGCATAATCGCGCCGAATTCTGGGGGTCAGGCGGCGACGCTGTGAACCTTTCCTACAACGGCGCTGCCCCGTTGCAATCCTGTGTTGAGTCGCGCCGTTGCGGCATTCATCGGCCGCTTCCGGCCGGATCGCCCGCAGTCCCGGATCGGGATCGTTACGATGTCTCCTTCATAGGACTGCCCTCCTTTGCCCCATAGAGTCTATGGTGCTCTGTTGAAACCCTGGCGAGCGGGGGGCGTCAGCCCCCTGATTCCGCATCCGGTCAGCGACCGCAGGAAAAATCAGGGGGCTGACGCCCCCCGCTCGCCAGGGTTTCAACAGAGCAAGTCTATGGCACAAGCGGCCGGGCGCGTCAATGCCGACGCCGGCCAAGTTCGCGGCGCCGCAATCAGTACAGCTTCAATATCGCCACCACCGCCGTCTGCGGCTCGCCGCCCGTGACATGCACCTTGCGTTCCTTTCTTCCCTGTTGACGCCGCCCAGAGGGCGTCGGCCCTTCCCGTCGCCAGGGGAGATCATGGGCGCGGCGACGACTCATCGTACTTGCAAGTGCAGGGCGAGCTTGGCGACGACCAGCTGATTGAGACTTACTCCCTCCGCTTCCGCCTCGCTGGCCAGCGCGGCGTGGAGCGATTTGGGCACTCGGACATTGAACTTACCGCTGTATTCGCGCCGCTGCGGCCGACTGGGGGTTCCGGCAGGCTGTCGATCAACTCGTCAATCCGCCGGCTCGCCTCTGTGTTGGCGAAGGCGGTTCGGTCCTTTGCGCTGGGAAACAGGCGCGCGTACGGCCCGCCGGGGCCGTAAATGGCGTTGTTCGCTTCCACCCAGGTCAAACCCGGGGTCTCGGCCAATTTGCCCGCGAGCGTAAGGAGATCTTCGGCGCGGTTCTCGATGCTTCGTTTCCCCATGTCCCTGACTCCGATCAATTGAGGTCGATAATCTCGCCGCCCTCGCGAACCTCCAGGTAGATGGCGCGTTGGCCGAGCTGCTTGCCGATCCGCACGAACAGCTCGCGCGCCTCCTTGTATGCGCTCCGGCGGGACAAGCACCTCCAGGCGATAACTGGTCTCTTCATACACCCGACCGTCATCGGCTACCCAGGCGCCCTGAAAAGGACCCTCCAGCGAATACCCTCCGAACGCATCCCGAACCAGAGTCAAGATGGCGAGCCGTTCTCGAGTGCTGACTTTTGAACCGTCGTTGCGATGCGTCGGGATGCGGGTGACGACGAGCATTGCCTGTTCTCTCATGCAGTGCCAGGCGCGTGGTTTTATGGTACCACATTCGGTACCGCCCGCAAGCCCGTGAGGCTCCGTCCTTACCACGTTTTCAGAATCGCCTCGACGCTTATCTGCGGCTCGCCGCCCGTGACATGGACCTTGCGCTCCTTGTCGATGTACACGTTCACCTCGCTGCGGACGCCGAACTCCGGCAGATAGATGCCCGGCTCGACCGAGAAGCACGTCCGCGGCAGCACGCGCCGCTCCTCGTGCGTCTCCAGGTCGTCCATGTTGGCGCCGTTGCCGTGCGTCTCCTGGCCGATCGAATGGCCGGTGCGGTGACAGAACGCCTCGCCGTAGCCCGCCTGCTCGATCACCTCCCGCGCCGCCCGATCCACCTGCCAGCCCTGCAACGGCTCTCCCTTGGCGTAAGCCGTCCGCACCCGGTCGATGGCCGCATCGCGCGCCGGGCCACGATCTGGAAGATTTCCTCGTATCGCGCCGGGACTTCCTGCCCGACGAAGCCGGTCGCGGGTCAGGTCGCTGTAGACGGCCCGCGGCCGGTCCAGCTTGGCCCACAGGTCGATGAGGACGAAATCGCCCTCTTTCATCGCCGTATCGCTGAGTCCGGCGGCCGGCTCGTAGTGCGGGTCGCCGCTGTGCGGGCCGACGCCGACGATCGGCGGATGGTCGGTGACGAGGCTGATGCTGCTTGAAATGGTCGAGGATGCGCTGCTGCACTTCGGTTTCGCGCACGGAGCCGTCGCGGCGGACGCGCTCGGCGATGAAGGCGAAGGCGGCGTCGTAGGCCGAGCGCGTGTGCTTGGCCGCTTCCAGGTGCATGGCCCATTGCTCGTCGTCCCAGCAGGCCTCGAACAGCTGCACCAGATCGCCGGACGGCACGACCTCGACGCCGTTGGAACGCACCAGCTCGACGGTGCCGGCGTCCACGCGGGAGACGTAGGGGTTGGCGTTGCGCGGCACGTACTCCATCGCCACGCGGCGGGCGCCGGCCGTCAGGGCCGCGACGCCGGCCTCCAGCTCCTGCCAGCGCAGGTACAACCGCGGCGTGCCGGGCAGGTGGTCGAGGGCGTGCGGCTCGATGCGGTGCACCAGCTTCCGCGGCTCGCCCTGGGCCGGGACGAAGTAGAACCAGCGCCGCGACAGCATGGCGTCGGCCGGCAGGTCCACGACGCGGCGGGCCAGCACGTTGAGGCCGCGGAAATCGTAGAGCAGCCAGCCGTCCAGGCCGAGGTCGCGCAGGGCGGTCTGCACGGAAGCCAGGTCGAACATGGGTCGGTCCTTTCACGTCGGCGCCGGGCGGATGTGGCCAGTGTACGGAAGATGAGGCGAGCGGCCGGCGTGAGCCGGCTGATTGAGCGCATCAGCCGGCTCACGCCGGCCGCTCGCCGACGAACCGCGCGGGTGTTCAATCCGATTCCGACCGATAAACTGAAAGAGGTCCGTCTCCTCCGCATTCGTTCGCTTCTGGAGGCGCATCGATTCCATGGCCCCCGTAACCCCCCCCGGCCGGTCTGGCGCTGCTGGTCGGCGGCGGCCCGGCGCCGGGAATCAACGGCGTCATCAGCTCCGTCACCATCGAGGCCATCGAGCAGGGCATCGAGGTCATCGGCTTCCAGGACGGCTTCAAATGGCTCGTCAAGGGCGACGCGGCCCACTACCGCAAGCTCTCCATCGACGACGTCAAGGGCATCCATCCGCGCGGCGGCTCGATCCTCGGCACCTCGCGGACCAACCCGGCCAAGTCCGAGGACGTACATGCACAACGTGCTGGACACGCTGCGCAAGCTGAACGTGACGATGCTGGTGACGATCGGCGGCGACGACACGGCCTTTTCCGGCAGCCAGGTCTACCTGCGGGCCGGCGGGGCCGATCCGCGTGGCCCACGTGCCCAAGACCATCGACAACGATCTGCCGCTGCCCGGCTCGACGCCGACGTTCGGCTTCGAGACGGCCCGGCACCTCGGCGTCGGCATCGTGCGCAACCTGGCCGAGGACGCCCGCACCACGTCGCGCTGGTATCTGATCGTCAGCATGGGCCGGGCGGCCGGCCACCTGGCGCTGGGCATCGGCAAGGCCGCCGCCGCCACGCTCACCATCATCCCGGAGGAGTTCCGCGGCCGGCAGCGTCAGCATCGACGAGATGTGCGACATCCTCATCGGCTCCATCATCAAGCGGCGCAGCGCCAACCTCAACTACGGCGTCGCCGTGCTGGCCGAGGGGCTGATCGAGGCCATCGGCGAGAAGGGGCCTGGAGACGATGATCGACGACGGCCAGCTGGGCCGCTACGGCAAGCATCAGCCGCGACGACCACGGCCACCTGCGCCTCGGCGACATCGACTTCGGCCGCATGATGAAGGATCGCTCTGACGAAGAAGCTCAAGGCGCTCGGCCTGGAAATCACGGTCATCGACAAGGACCTCGGCTACGAGCTGCGCTGCGCCGACCCGATCCCGTTCGACGCCGAGTACACGCGCAACCTCGGCTACGGGGCCGTCAAGTTCCTGATGTCGGACGAGTCGGCGAAGTACGGGGCGATCATCAGCCTGGAGGGCGGCCGGCTGAAGCCGCTGCCGCTTCGAGGAGATGATCAATCCGGAAACGAAGCGCATGAAGCCGCGCAAGGTGGACGTGGACGGCGAGAGCTATCGGTGCGCGCGGGCGTACATGATCCGTCTGGAGCCGCGCGACCTGGCGGAGCCGGCGCGGCTGGGTCGGCTGGCCGAGGCCGCCAACATGGCGCCGGAGCAGTTCCGGCAGCGGTTCGCGCGCGGTGGCCATGGGTGCGCACGGGTGACGCCCATCGGTAGCCGCGACCGTAAGGGAGCGGTATGCGCAAAACCGCTCCCTTACGGTCGCGGCTACCGATCGACGGGCGCAACAAAAACAGAGGCCCCACCGCGTTGGGACGCGAGTGGGAACCTCTGTCTCGGTGGAGGATGCCGCTCCCACAAGGGGAGTTGCGACCGGCGCGGCGCCGAGCCGCCGGCCGGAGGATGAAAAACGATGTGAACGCTTGCACAGGAGGGGAGATAACGAGGAAAGAGATCCGGGGAGGGGAGGACGTGCTTCTCTTTCCGCGACGCCCATGCGTCCCAGGCTGCCACAACCATAGGTCGCGAATGCGGCGGCCGTCAAGGCCGTTACGGAAACCGCCTCGTATTGCGGGTCCATCCGCTCCGCCATGACCCACAGCATGTAGGCCACCCGTTCGCGCAGCACGCGCCGCCGCGCGGATCGGGCCTGGTGGTAGGCCCGCCAGGTGTAATAGAGGAGCGCCACCGCGAGCGCGGCGACGTTGCAGCAGAGCATTTCCATGATCCGATTGCCTGTGAGAGAAAGCCCTCGTAACTGTTCCGGTGCTGAAAAGTAGCTTACGCGGCCCCGCGAAGCAAATCCGCTGCTTTGCGAAAAATCATCGCGACCCCCCGTCCCGACCCGGTCGGCCTCATGCTGGAACTCGCATCGCTCCTGCTCCAGGCCCCCGACGGGCGGTCGCATCAGGCCGTCGCCGATGCGTCCACCGGCGCCGGCCGGCTTCGCGCGGCCGCGGCCCGCCGGCCTCTGGGAGCGCTGGTTCGGCGGCGCCGTCCTGGAGGTGCATGAACACGAAGACGAATCGCTTTTGTGCGTCATCCGCCGCGGCCGCTTCCCGCGCCGGCGGCTGGTCTACGACGCCGACGGCCGGTGGGTCGGCGCGGTGCGCGGCCGGCGGCTGGAGGACCGGGCGCGGCCGCGTCGTCGCCGTGCGCGGGCCGGACGCCGCGGCGCGCGGCGATGTGTTCCGCGACCCGGAGGGGCGGCCGCTGGCGACGCTGCGGCCGGGCAAGGACGGCGTGACGCTGGCCTTCACGGAGGCGGTCGCGGCCGACCCGTTCGCCAAGATGCTGATGCTGGCCGCGGCGCTGCACGGCTGACGGCCGAACGAGGTCGCCGAGGGCGGCCTGTCAGACCGGGCCGTTGGAATGGGGAGGTGCGGCGGATGGGAGATCCTGCAAGTCGGTGATATGCATGACGGCGATCCGACTGGCGGATTCAAATTGGGTTGGGTTGTCGTTGCTCGCTGCCCCGATGATGAGGGAGCGGCTTCCCACCAGGACCAGCTCCGGGTGCGTGACGTCATAGGATTGTCCGGAGCTGGTTACGATCCGTACCGGCACGAAAGGTTGCTCTCGCAGGCGCGTCTGGATTTCGTTCGGCGTGAACATGGTCCCCTCCCGTTCCTCCTCTCGAATGCTACTCCTTCCGAACCCTGGAAACAACGACTTCCGCCGTTTCCTTTGGGCGGGGAACGGATAGTCGCCAAATGGGATCTCCGCTGTTCCGAGCCAGCTCTTCCGCCCGCGCGACCGTCACCAGATGCGAATGGGCATTGCCGCCCTGTTCCACCACGACGTAATCCCACGAGCCTTTGGGGAAGGTTTCTTCCGTGAAGGACAGGACGGCGTCGTCGCGGAAATAGCGCCCGGCGTAGTAGGCGGTCCAGCCGAAGGGGTCGAAGACGGTTTCCTTGGCGGCGGCGTGCTGACGCAGCCAGTAGCCCGCGGCGCGGAAGCCGACGCGGTCGCCGTGCAGCGGCTCCAGCGTCCGCGCCAACGGCGCCGCGGCGACGACGAGCAGCAGACCCACCGCCCACGCCCGGCCGTCCGCCCAGCGTTTCCCCGCCACGGCCGGCCGCAGCGACGCCAGCAGCCGCGCCAGCCCGACGCGCCGCCCCGTCCAGCGCCGCCGCCGCCCAGGGGACGCCGCAGGCGAGGATAAGAATGGTATGCCGATCGGACAAGTAGCCCATGCGCACAGCGACGCGATACAGCAAGCCGGCCAGCGTCGCACACACCAGCAGCAGCATCCACGTTCCGGGGACCGTGCGGAAACGGCGGTGGAAGCAGACCAGGCCCGCCAGCGCCGGGATCCATAACACGAAGAAGAACGCCTTGCTCAGCACCTCGCCGAGCGTCTTGAGGCCCCAGGCATATCGGCCGGAAGCGTTCGAGTCGCCCTGCCACCAGACGGCGAACGGCGGCCCGTCCTCGACGCCTTCGCGGCGGCTCGGCCTCCGCGGACGAGTCGTGCAGGAGCGTGTTGCCGGTGTTCTTGACGGTGAGGCCGTGAATGAGGACCATGTACGGTCCGCTGACGATCAGAGCGGCGATCGTCAGGGCGGCGCCGCAGGCCAGCACGCGGCGCCACGGCCGGCGCCACGCGGCGACGGTCTGTATCCCCAGCAGCGTGAGGCCGGCCGCCGCCGGGATGAGCAGCCCCTCCGGCCGGGTCAGATAGGCCAGGCCGCCGGCCGCCCCCGCCAGGACGAAAGTCCGACGACGGACCCGGTGCGCAAGCCGTACATCGCCGACGCCAGGGCGGTGACGGCGAAGAGCAGGAAGACGCCCTCCGACAGGCCGTCCGCCAGGATGCGCCCGCTGCACGGCAAACACTGGAAGATCAGCACCGCCCCGAAGGCGACGCGGGCGCTGAACAGCTGCCGGCCGAGCCAGTACAGCGGTACGACGAGCAGGACGCCGGCCGCGGCGCTGGCCAGTTGGGCGCCGAGCTGCATGGCGTAGGGCAGGTCGTTGGGGAAGAAAAGGCGCGCCGGCACGGACGCGGCCAGCACGGCGATCGGGTAGCCGGGATGCTGCGGAGAGGCGGGAATGACCTTGAGCCAGTCGCCGTTCTCCATCCGCCAGGCGATGTGGATGTAGCTGATGCTGTCGCGCGCCGTCACT
The DNA here is from genome assembly GCA_963771935.1 of uncultured Planctomycetaceae bacterium. Classification (GTDB taxonomy): domain Bacteria; phylum Planctomycetota; class Planctomycetia; order Gemmatales; family Gemmataceae; genus UBA4732. The sequence continues at coordinate 1,394,486 of CAVYVK010000005.1, forward strand.
TCCGTCGTGGCCAGCTGGAACGTCCGCAGGCCGAGGGCCAGAAGGAGGAGCAACGCGATCAACCAGAGGTCCGTTCGATCCATCGACATCCGCGGCTCGTCCATGAGCGGCCTCGCATTCCGGGGGCGCGGTGCTGGGGGAAAAGGGTTCGCCGGCGGGTCAACGCGGTTCCGCTGCGCCGGGAAGGCCTGGGCACGGGACGGCATCCTATCCCGACGCGGCCGGCGGGGTCAAGCCGGTCCCGGCGGTTCGTTCGTTTCCGACGCTTCAGCCCCGCCAGGCCTGGGCGACGGCGGCGAGCGGCCAGAGCGCGGCGGGCGCCAGCAGCAGCAGCGGCCAACGGCGTTGGCTGTGAAGGCTTTGATACCAGACGCCCAGAGGCGCCCACACGAACAGCCGGCTGTAGTCGAAGGCGCCTTCGTAGGCCGCCCCTCCCGCGAACACGGCGAGGGCCGCGCCGAGCAGGGCCACGCCGGAAAGCAAGCGGCTTCCTCCACGAACGGCGGCGTCAACGGCCAAGAAGCCTGCACCGTGAGCATTCCCATCCCGAACAGGTGGACGGCGGCCGTGGTCGCGCCGCCCGACGCGAGATGCGTCCAGCGGTCCCACATGCCGGCGAAGGGGGCGCCGACCAGCCGGCCGTTGGGGCTGAGGAAAGGCGGTTGGCCGTAGACGTGCCAGAGGAGGAAGACCCAGCCGACCCAGACGGCGAGCGTGGCGGTCAGGCCCACGCGACGCCCCAGCGCCGCCTCCACAGGGCGGCCGCCAGCACGCAACCGACCACGGCCGCGTTCGGCTCACGGGCGAAGACAGCGGCGGCGCCCCACAGCACCACGACCCACGCGCCAGCCCAGCAGCCACGCGGTTAGCAACCCCGCGACGGCGCAGACCGCGAGCGGGTCGGTGAGGTCGCGCAGCAGGGGCATGCCCGCGTTGACGGCCAGGGGGAGAAGAAGGCGCCACCACTCGGAGCGGCCGTGATAGCGAGCGGTTCGGGCGCCCAGCCAGGTCAAGACGCCGACGAAGCCGAGGTTGAGGGCGGGCAGGATCCAGAGCAGCAGACGCGGGTCGCCGCCGCCGCTCAGGGCCCAGGCGAGCATCGGGTAAAGCAGGCGCTGGTGGCGGTAGGGTGGGTCGTCAATGACGGCGCTCTGCCGCCGCCACGGGTCTTGCGCGATGACGTAATAGAACTGGCCGTCGAAGCCGCCCTTGCCGAAGCCGGTGTGGACCGCCTCGAAGGGGGCGCGTCCGACGCGGTCGGAGCTGGCGCAGACGAGGGCGGAGACGTCGCCCCGAAAGGCCGCCACGTACGCCGCCAGGAGCAAGGCATGCACTGCCAGGGCCAGCGCGACCGGCCCCAGGAGAGAACGCACCGGGGCAGGCGGCCGGATGGTGGACGGGGACGGAACCAGGCGCACGATCCGCACGCTTGCCATTGGAGTCTCCACAGCAGGACTGCCCGGACGCCCCAGGTCAAGGGGGCGGATTCTATCGCGTTCCGGTTTGCGAGGTCAAGGGCGAGGCTGGTGCAGGGGCTGTTGGGCGGTCTCTGGAATGGGGAGTCCGTCCCCGCCGGGCGGCTAGTGCGGTTTCGGGGTCATCGTAGCGACGTGTGGCCGGGGCTGGAGTCTTCGGAAGCCCCGGCGTAGTCCGAACCAGGGCTTCGAGGACTCAGCCCCGGCCACGCCAACAACGCCACATCGGCCCCAATAGCGATCTAGGCTTTGTCTGGCAAACCATCTTCGCCCCGGAGGGGCGGCGGTCCATAGCCAGGGGCGAAAGCCCCTGGGGAAAAGGCCGGCCCATCGATGGCTTTCACAGCCCCGGAGGGGCGGCGGTGAGCCGAACCACCGCCGCCCCTCCGGGGCTGAAATGCGGGAGCGCTGGCACGTCTCTCTCTCCAGGGGTTTCACCCCTGGCTATTCACCCCCGCCCCTCCGGGGCGGAAATCCAATGGCCAGACAGAGCCTAGAACCGGGAAACGCACTCGTTCTACGCCGTCGCCTTGCGCGGCCCTTCGTCCGCCTCGCCGGTCTCGGCCCGGAGGGGCAGCGTCGGCCGGTCGCCCTCCTCCTCCGGGGAGGGCGGCGCCGAATGCATCGGCACCGCCAGGTCGATCCGCAGCTCCTCGGCCACGCGGAGGCAGCCCAGCAGCAACGCCTCCCGCGCCTCCGCCTCCTGATGGCTGGTGGTCACGTCGAAATAGACGCTGACCTGGATCTCGATGGCCGTCGCCGTCAGGTCGTGGATCGACACCTCGCACTGGTCCTTGCGCGTCCATTTCAGCTGCACGGCCATCCGCCGGATGCCATCGCGGAAGGCGGCGAGGCGCTGCCGCGACGTTCCGTACAGCACCGCGATGCGGCCGGTGTAGCGCCGGAAGCGGCGGCGGCCGAAGTTCGTGATGTTCATCGTCGTCAGGTTGGAGTTGGGCACCACCATCAGCGTGTCGTCCACCGTCCGAATGCTCGTGCTGCGCAGGCCGACCCGCTCGACGACGCCCAGACCGCCCTCGCCGATCTGCACCGTCTCGCCGACCACGAACGGCCGATCGGCCAGCAGCGTGAAGGAGCCGAACAGGTTGCGCAGCGAATCCTGGGCGCCCAGCGCGAAGGCGACGCCGCCGATGCCCAGGCCGGTCAGCACGGCAGTCACGTCCCACGCGAACAGCGCCATCAGGTGCAGCACCAGCACCAGGGCCAGCGCGATCTTGGTGGCGACCGAGCCGACCGGCCAGATCATCTCGGTGAACTGGACCCAGTTCTTGCTGTTCCGCATCCGCACCTCGGAGACGGCCCCGACGAGGTCGATCAGGCGGAAGACGGTCCAGGCGGCCATCAGCCAGGCCAGGGGGTTCAGCACGGTCAGGATCGGGCCGAGCAGCGTCTTGTCCACGTCGAGGACGAGGACGCCCCAGCGCAGCGCCAGGCAGCCGAGCAACCGCCCGGCCGGCCGCAGATACCGATGGACCGACGCGGGCGGCAACTTGCAGCCGCGGAACGCCAGGAGCCGACCCACGCCGGCGGCGAGCGCCGCGACGCCAGGCGGTTCACGGCGAAGACCAGGCCGCCGAGGACGAGGCAACCCGAGCAGCTGGTACAGCTCAACGCGGAACGCCGGCGACAGGTTGAACTTCGCCCAGGCCGGCGTCCGGTCGCGCAGCCACAGCTCCGGCGCGCGCCACAGGTCGGGACGGAGGCGGTCCACGGACACCGACAGGAGCATTGCGTGATAAGGTTGGTCTTCAAACTCGTCATAGAGGGCGTCGATCGAGCGGATCGTCTGGCGGGAGAACACCCAGTCGCCCTTGTGTTCGCCGGTGGGCAGTCGCACCAGCTCGATGGAGCCTTCCGGCCGCGACAGCCAGACGTAGGCCTCGCTGTAATTGGAATCCGGTATGTCTTGGTAGATGACGGAGCGGTTGCGCAGGATGATCTGGCAGAGCTTGCGGGCCAGCTGTTCGCCGACTTCCTCGCGGGCGGCGGCCGGGACCTCGGCCAGGTTGAGGCAGCGCAGGGTGCGCTCCGAATCGCCGCGGAAGTAGGAGGTCAGGAAGGTGCGGAAAGCGGCGCGGGGGGAGGCGACTTCGGGGGCGACGTTGAGGGCGGCGGCCTCCTTGTTCCGGTCCTGGAGGATTTTCCGCGCCGCCGGCGCCATGACCGGGATCCGGGTCACCGTGTCGCGGTCAAACAGCCAGCGTCCGTCCGGCTGTCGGTGAAGGGCGATGCGGCCGCCGTCCGGGCCGGAGAGGGCGTAAACGTCCCCGGCGACTTCTTCGGGGACGCGCTCGGAATCGACGTCCGCGGCGCGCAGGATCGCTTCCAGCTCGACGGCCAGCAGATCGGGGTCGCTCTGGCCGGCCGTCAGCCCGGACAGGTCGAGGCAGGCGGTCCCTTCGCCGATGTACTTGGGGTTCTGGTGGGAGGCGCTGACTGCCGAGAACAGGGTCTGAACGGCAGCGCGGGGAGAGCCGAGCTTGTCGGTCTGCGGCGCCTGAGCGCGGCCATTGCCGGCCGCGGCAAGGAGGGCCAGCGCGAGCAGCCCGGCCATCGTCGATCCGTGACGCTTGGTTTTCATCATCCTGACGTTCCCGGCGGGCGACCGTGGAATCCGCTTCCCGTCTCGGCCGGTGACGTTATCCGATTTCGGCGGAGGAGGCCAGTCCGGTTCAGCCGTCGCTTCTATTCCGTGCGAGCGGCGGGGTTTATCCCCGCCGTGGGGGCGAAGACCGCCGGGATAAACCCATTGGTATCTACACAAGTGGGCGCGGCTGCTCCGTCTTTCGCCCCGGAGGGGCGGCGGTGCATAGCCAGGGTGCAACCCCTGGAGCGACGACCGGCCTCCTCACGCATTCAGCCCCGGAGGGGCGGCGGTGCCGCTCCGGTACGGGAGTTCCGCCGCCCCTCCGGGGCTGAATCGCCCAAGGGGCGCCGCCTCTTCCCAGGGGTTTCACCCCTGGCTATGCACCGCCGCCCCTCCGGGGCGAAAACGATGTCCCCGACGCCCTGCGACCTTGTGTAGATACCAATGGGATCAACCCGGCGGCTCGCCAGGATCGATGGCTTCCAGACCCGCGCAGCTCCTCGGCGGAAGGCCGGACGGCCTGCCCCAACACCCGGCCGTCGCGCAGGAACACGAACGTCGGCCACAGCTTGACTTTGAACGACCGGCCGAGCGGCTTGCCCTTGCCGTCCTCGACGCGGACGTGCCGGATCGCCGGGTACTCCTTCCGCAGCGCCGCGAACACCGGCCGCGTCGCCTGGCAAAATTCGCACCACTCCGCTCCGAATTCCAGCACCACCGGCCCTTGCGTCCGGTCGATCTCCTCACGGGTCGGTTCGTCGGCCATGACCGCCTCCCTGATAATGAGAGCTTGATGAATCGGTCGCGGCGGCGGAGTTTTCGCTTGCTCCCCGGCGCCGGCCGAATACAGTGACGCCGCTGCTCCCATTTTACTCTGGAGGCGTCATGCGCATCTTCTCGACTTCGCTGCTCGCCCTGGTCGCCGCCGTCTCCGCCGCCTCGGCGGACGGCTACAAGCTGGTCAAGACCATCCCCGTACCGGGCGACGGCGGCTGGGATTATTGCACCGTGGACGGCGCCGGCCGGCGCGTGTACATCTCGCACGGCAACCAGGTGGACGTGATCGACGCCGACTCCAACACCGTCACGGGAACGATCGCCGCCCTCAAGGGCGTCCACGGCATCGCCGTCGCGGCGGACCTCGGCCGCGGCTTCATCAGCAACGGCCGTGGCAATGACGTAAACATTTTTGACCTGAAAACCCTCAAGCCGATCGGCGACCCCGTGGCGACCGGCAAGAACCCCGACTGCATAATCTATGACCTGTCCAGCAAGCGCATCTTCGCCTTCAACGGCCGCGACGGCACGGCCACCGTCATCGACGCCGCCGACGGCAAGGTGCTGGGGACCATCGACCTGGGCGGCAAGCCGGAGTTCGCCGCGGCCGACGGGGCGGGCAATGTCTTCGTCAACCTGGAAGACAAGAGCACGGTCGCCAAGATTGACGCCCAGAAGATGACCGTCTCGGAGCGCTGGCCGCTCGACCCCGGCGAGGAGCCGTCGGCCATGACGATCGACGCCAAGAACCATCGGCTTTTTATCGGATGCCATAACAAGATGATGGTCGTCGTCAACGCGGAGTCGGGCAAGGTCGTCGATCACCAGCCGATCGGCCAGGGCGTGGACGCCGGCGCCTTCGACCCGGAGACCGGCCTGGTCTACTTCTCCTGCGGCGACGGCACGGTGACGGTGATCCACGAGGACGGGCCGGACAAGGTTGCCGTGGTCGAGACGGTCAAGACCAAGGAGCGGTCGCGGACGATGGCGCTCGACCCCAAGACACACGACATTTTCCTGCCGTCGGCGGACTTCAAGCCGAACACCGGCGGCGGTCGGCCGTCGGTCGTGCCGGGGACGTTCGCGGTCCTGCGCTTCAGCAAGGGATGAAAGTTTCCCGTTTAGCCGCGACCCGAAGGGGAGCGCAGGGGCATGACGCGATCCCCTTCGGGTCGCGGCTAAACGAAGGCATTCACGGAGGACTCCTCACCGCCGCGACCGCACCGCCTCATCCAGCGCCCGCAGCGTGTCGCGCAGCCCCGGCAGACCGTCGAACGCCTCCAGCGGATGCGCCGCCTTCGTCTGCCAGTTCGGCTTCTGCAGCCACGTCGTACCGGGACGGTTCTGCGGCTCCAGCGTCAACCACAGGTCCTCCAGGTTCGTCAAAACGAACAGCGGTTCGCCGTACTGCGCCATGTGCGTCAGGCACGCCCGCAGCACGAGCTTCGGATCCTCGTCGCCGCCGAGTCGGCCCTCCTGGCGCAGCTTCTCTAATATTGCCGTTTTCTGCCCACGGCGATATTCCCGGTCCTTGCGCGCCTGCTCTTCCGTGATCAATTTCTGACTCAGCCGGTCGTTGATGTCCTCTTCCGTCCAGAAGGCCATGAACGTCGGCAGGTCGTGCGTGTTCAGGCTGGCCACCGAGCCGCCCGCGACCCAGGTGTACGGGTCGTTGCGATCCGGCTTCATCTCGAACTGGCCGATGTAGAGGCGGTGGATGTTGTGCGCCGCCATCGCCGGCCGCACCTCCTTCGGCACCGTGCCGAGGTCCTCGCCGACCAGGGCGCACTTGTTCCGCACCGATTCCAGGCAGTAGACGGCGTACAGCTCCTCGAAGCGCTGCCGGACGTAAACGCCCTTGGCGGCGCCGAAGCCGCGCGGCACCCAGTAGAAGCGGTGCAGTCCCATCAGGTGGTCGATGCGCAGGACGCCGGCGTACTGGAAATGATGCTTCAAGACATCGCGTAAGTAGCGATAGCCCGTCGCCCGCTGGTTTTCGGGGTGCAGCGGCGGGAAGCCCCAGTCCTGGCCGAGCGTGAAGAACGAGTCGGGCGGCGCCCGGCCGACACCGCCAGGGCGAACGCCTCCCGGTCGCGCCACACGTCGTAGCCGTCCGGGTTGACGCCCAGCGGCAGGTCGAGATAGAGGCCGGGGCCGCGCTGCGTCGCCCGATCCGACAGCTCCTTGACCTGCACGTCGACCAGCCATTGCACGTACAGATGGTAGCGCACGGCCTCGTCGTCGTAGTCGCCCGGCGCCAGCCGGCCGTCGCGCATCCGCTCCGGCCACGCCCACCACGACGCCCGCACCTTCTCCACCGCCGCCCGGAACTGGGCGTAGTCCTCGGCTCGCGGGTGGCTGGTCAGGAAGCGCTGGAACGTCGCCGGCCGGCCGGCCGGGTCGGCGAAAAACGCCTTCGCCATCCGTTCCAGCACGCGCCGCTTCAGCGCGGCCGTGCGCTTGTATTCCACCAGCGGCATCGACCGCAGCGCGTCCCGCTCGGTCGCGAAGTCGGCCGACCCCACCACCGACTGGGCGGCGGAGAACTCCGCCGCGTTGTGGGGATCGACATACAGCTCGTTCCAGAACAGGCGGCTGGCCGGCGAGTACGGGCTGGGTTCCAGCGGCTCGTCGAGATAGGCGGCCAGCAGCGGCAGGGTGCCGACGATGCCGCCGCCGCGGTCCTGGGTCCAGCCGATGAAGTTTCCGAGGTCCGTAAAGTCGCCGACGCCCCAATCGCGGGCCGTGCGCAGGGCGTACAACGGCAGGAAGACGCCCCAGGCGTGCATCATCTTGTCGGGGCCGTAGGCGCGGGTCGGCGCGGCGATGATCGTGGCCGCGGCGGTCTGCCCGTTCCATTGCACCGTCAGCTTGTGCCAGCCGATCGGCAGCGGCGACGGCAGCGCCAGCCGTCGCGCCTCATAAGCGACGCCCTCGACGTCGGCCCGCTCGGCGACGGGCAGATCGGCGGCCCGCGCCGGCCAGGAGCGCGTCTCGCCGGACTCGAAGTCCAGCCGGCAGGCGAGCGCGGCCGACGCATCGCGGGCCGGCAGACGCAGCAGCGCCTCCGCCGCCTGGCCGTCCCAGGCGACCAGCACCGGCTCCAGCGGCCGGCGCCACATCGCCTGCCGCCGTTCGCGCAGCGCCGTCGGCACGTCCTCGCGCCGTTCCACCTGGGCGCCGAGCACGCGCAGCACCGCCAGCATGGCGTCGGGGTCGGAATCGCGCCACTGTTGCAGATCGTCGTGGTAGCCGGGTTCGACGCCGTAGGAGTCGGCGAGCTGGCGGAGGGGGTCGGGAATGTTCGTCGGGTCCATGAATGCTTCCGTCCTTCCGTAACGTCGCCGGCCGGGGCGCCGGTCATGCAGCGATGGTAGCGATTCCGGGAGGGCAGTCAAACGCATTTCAACGGCGAGCGGCCGGCGTGAGCCGGCTGATGAGTCTTCATCAGCCGGCTCACGCCGGCCGCTCGCCGACGCCGAACCGTCCGTCAGTCAATGATGACCCAGTACGGTACGACCTGGGCGTCCTGCGTGACGTCATACTTGAACACGCCCGGTAGATTCCACGGCCCCGGATGGCCGCGGCTGATGACGATCGCCCCCTGGTTGTGCGCGTACTGGAAGGTCGCCGAGTAACCGGCCTGGACTTCGACCGTTTCCTCATTGGCCTGGCCGGGGTCGTAAACCAGCATCGAGCCTGGCACGGTCGGCGTCGCCGCCTGGATCGTCCAGGTCACGCCGGTGCGCGGGTCCGTGACCGTGGTTTGCAGGAAGCCGAGCGTGGGGGACTGGCCGCCACCGCGACCGCCGCGGTGGTCTTCAGCATTCCCTGTTGCCAGGTCTGGATCTGCGTGCGGTCCACGATGGCGAACATGTGGTGGCGGATGTTTTTGCCCTGGGCGAGGTTGATCTCCGGCCCGAGCTTCATCGGCTGCGTCGTGTCGTCCGTGATCTGGAAGAAGCCGACCGTCAGCCACACCGCGAAGACGTTGCTGCGCGTGGTCGAGTTGTTGTAGAGCTTGTTGAGCAGCTCCAGCTGCTGGTAGGGGTTCGTACCGCCGGCGTTGTTCGCCGCCGATCCTAGCAGCGTTTGGGCGAGGCCCGCATTAGGGAACTGCGTGTCGCTGGCAGGGTACACACCCTGAGCCATCCCATGAAACGGCCGCCGGGTCACAAGACTTCCGAACACAGTATCAACCGTCGTATCCGGCGTTCCGGCGCCGCCGTAGAAGAGATTACCCGGTTCCGCATCGCACAAGGCCTCGAAGACCTCCTTGGCGTTGGGGTCGATGGTGTCGATGTTGACCCGGCCGGGGATGCGGCCGCCGTTGACGAGGCCCGGCGTGGGGTTACTCGTCTTCACGAACTCCAGCAGCCGATAAAGGCGGGAGGAGCCGCTCTGGTCCGTCCAGGGGGCGACGTGGGCGTAGGGCTTGTTATTCACGTCGATGAACTGCTGCGTCAGCTCGTGCGGCTTGAATCCGGAGACGCCCGCCAGCTCCACGGGGCTGACCAGCGGCCGATCCATGTGAACGAGCCAGTGGTTGGCCGAGGGTTGCCCGCGCCGGGGGGAGGCGGCGCGGGATTGTTGACGGCGAAGAACGTGGTCGTCGGCAGGTTGGCGTTCGCGGGGGCTCCGACCTGTTGCTTCCACTGGTTCCCGGTTGCGTTCGCGGCCCCGGCCGTGACGGTCTGGTTCGCCCGCCGCGTAAGGCTCCATGCGGCCGTAAGAATACCGCTGGTTCGGGTTGGTGACGAAGTTCGGGTTCGGCCCCTTGTAGTAGTACGGGCGAGCGTCGTTGACGACGCCATACCACCCCGACGCCGCGTTGGGGTTGGCGATCCGACTCGCGTCGATGTAATCCACGGTGACATACGGGTTGGTGACGGCGTTGAAGGCCACGTTCGGGTTGGCCAGCCTCTGCAAGAGGATCGTCGGCGGTACGGGGGGCGTGTCCACGTTCGGGGTGTTCGGAACTTTGTAGGTCATGTTGTTCGCCGTGATGGACGGCTGCAACTGCACCTGTTGCGCGGCCGTTCAGGGCGCAGCGGGGTTCGTCGGCCCCACAACCAGATAGCCCTGGCTGCTCGTCCCCGGCGCCGCGGGCGGACCCGGCGGGATGCTCGGGGTCGTCCCCACCGGCGTCACGCTCTGAACGGTCCCCCAGGTATTGACCACGGCAAGCACCTGTCCGGGCAGACTGGAATCGCCGGTCGGTGCGTAGGGCTGCGTGGCGTAGGGGGCGTTGGGCGGGGTGGCGCCGTCGGGATTGCCGACCGTGTTATCGGGGTTCCGCAGTCCTCCATTTTGCTTGGTGATGACCAGTTGGTACACCGCGCCGTTGCCGTTCACCAGATTGGCGTTGTTGGGGCCGTTGGCGTCGTTGGGAGGCGGGGCGGGCAGCGGATTGACCAGCTCGGTCCAGACGTTCATGTGATACGACTGCGTGGCGCCGTTGATCATCGGGGGCACGGGCGGGTTGTTTGGGTTCGGGATCATGTGGGGATCGGAGGGGTCGTTGTCGTATTCGAGATAGACCTCGTTGACGACCAGCTTCGGCAGCTCGGTTCCGAAGACGATGCCAGTGGTGTCAGGAGCCTGGGGCGCGCTGGTCCAATTGAACTCGGTCATGACATCGTCGGTGTCGATGTAATCGACGATGTTGGCCGACAGCTGAGCTAGAAAGCGGAGCGTGTTGTACTGCTGGGGTATGGCCGGGGAGCGCCGTCGTTGGGTTGATCGGGTTGCCGTTGTTGTAGATCCCGGTCATGCCCGTGACGGCGAGGAGGCGGGTGAAAATGTCATTGGCGAACTGCTGCCGGTCGGGCGGCTGAGTCCCGCCGGTGGAAGCGTAAGTCGCCAGCTGACGGTCCAGGTCTATCCGCGACAGCATGGCGGGCAGGACCGAGCGCCACGTCCGCGGATCGAACTCGCTGTTGGCCGGCGTGTTGTTGCGTACGTTTGGCGGGGCTGGGCCTGAGAAGACCGGGAAGGTCTGCGACACCGCCCCGTAGGACCAGCCGTCCAGAACCGTCGGGCTTAAAACGTAGTTCGGGTTGTAGCTAACAGAGTAGTTGGAGTTATTGGGGTCGTAAAAGTAGGGTGCGGCGCCAGGCCGGTCGAGCTCCATGCTCAGCAGCGTCGTATCGTAGATGCGCCGGAGCGTCTGCGCGTCAGTGGGGTTGAAGTTGGTGGGGCACACCTTGTACAGGTCCCCGTTTTGCGACGCGGCGGCGCCGGCGTACATCATCGTGGCGTGGCTCCACAGCGGCAGCAGCCGGTTGGGGTTGGCGGGGTTCATCGGGTTGAAGAACATCGGGTGGGCGCTCTGCCCAGCGCTGTTCAGCGTCGCCCCCGGGCCGGCGTTGTCGTAGGTCACGGAGGGGAAATTGGGGAAGCAGCTCATGCCGCTGGGCAGCGACCACTGCTGCCCCGCCCCCGTGGTGAAAGCGTTGGGGTTGCCGGAGTCAATGACGCCGTTGAGGTCGCCCTGGGCGTAGACGTGCGGCACCGAGCCGCCCAGGGGGAACACGCTGGCGGGCAGCGCGGTCGTGCCCGAGCCGTAACGGCCGCTGACGGCGCCGTTGCCGAAGAAGACGTTTTCCCACTCATTGGGGGCGGTGGGCGCGTTGAGCACGCGGCTCATGTTGACTTCCCACTGGCCCCAGCCCTGGTTGCCGGCATGGCGATTCGGCTGGCCCTCCGCGAAGACGTTGCCGACCACGTTGAGATTGATGGCCCGGTCCAGATCGAGGACGAGCGGCGCCACCAGCATCTTGTAGCGCAGGCCGGACGCGGTGTAGAGTTCGGGGGCGCCGATGTCGATCCAGATGCTGTCGTTGCCGCCCGACAGGCCGCTGATATTTTTCACGTCGCAGCCGGTCGTCGAGTCAGGCATGGGAAAGGTCGGACCCATTTCCTGCGGCCGTGGACGAAGGGTCATGTACTTCCCTTGGGCGTTGGTCCAGTTCGGATTTGACGAAGCGCCAGAACCGAACAGCGATTGGCGGTAGTACGATGGCATGGTCACCTGGCCGGTGGATGGGCTGACCGACGCGAGGAACATACTATTCGTATCGGGATAGGTGTACGGCGCGTTCTGGCCGCCGGTGTACGTCGTGCGGGCGGCGCCGGCGCTGGTCCGCGAGCCGGGGCGCGACGGGTCGCGGAGGAAGGTGGGATCGTAACCGGCGATGTTGCTTTGGAAATACATGTAATTGACGAGCTGGTTGCCGTCTGTTCCCGAGTAGAGGCCCGGTTCCGACAGTCGGCCCGTGCCGTTGTAAGGCACGTCGGACGGGACGTACGGCGCGTTCCCGTTAGAGTCGTAGGAGCCGTACATCGTCTCGGCGAGGCTATGGCCGCGCAGGGCGGACGAGCCGCTGTTGGTGTTGGCGGCGGTGGGGTCGGCGACGCCGTAGATGAGCTGGCCGAGGAACAAATCCAGCGACTGGGTGGGGTCCATGTCGGGGGCGTTGCTGACGGCGTAGGTCTCGGCGTCCTTATTGAAGCGGGCCGACTCCGAGGCGGCCTCCGCGTAGAGGACGAAGGTCAGGCCGGCGATGGCGAACAGCGTCAGCATGACCAGCACGATCAGCAGGATCATGCCGCGGCGGCGGTTTCGTCGAAGACGCATGGCTCATTCCCTCTGACGGCGACCTTTGGTTGTTCGGAACCTCTTGGCGAGCGGGGGGCGTCAGCCCCCTGATGACTTCATCCAGTCACCGACGGAGTTGCGCCATCAGGGGGCTGACGCCCCCCGCTCGCCAGAACGGGCGTATTCTCCACGACCGCGCCCGGCGACGGGCGCCAGGTCGGACATCGTTGTCGTTGACTCTTGCAGGACGGCGGGGGGGCGCTGCGACCTGCGGGCGCTCACATCTGCTGCACGATCGTCACCTGACGGGTCTTCTTCGTCTTGAAATCCCAGACCCGCAGCGAGATCTGGATCGCCTGGATCATGATCGGGGTTCCGGCCGCGGGTCCGGTCGTGATTTTGTACAGTGGGATGCTCGTCGGCGTTCCCGGCGTCGTCCAGGCCGTATTCGTATAATCTGTGCCGCTAAGCGCGTCCTTCTGGTTCGAACCACGTGTCGAACACGAACGGCCCGTTCGGCTGATTGACCGTCGAGTTCCCGTTGGAATACGCCTGCACGAGTGGGTCGCTGAGGTCGCGGAAATCCGAATCTCCCGCGATGCGGATGCGGACGTCCATCGACACGACATCGGGCATGAGCAGGTCGGCGGCCTGATATTGCCCATTGACTTCGCCCATGGTGGCGTAGCGGCCGCCCGACAGGTAGGCGCCGCTGGCGGCGCCGCGGTTCATCCAGAACCGCCGCACCGGCATCGTGAGGTCGGCCAGCCGGTTGTAATTCAGGTTCGGCGTGGACGGCGCCTCCCCCACCGTCGGGACGGTGCTGATCTCGACGTAGTTCGCGGGCGCCGCGGAGTTCGTAACAGCGGGGTAGGCAGTCGGCGGCCCGACGCCGTTCGGCGCGACGGGCGGCACGGTCAACAGCTGACGGCGGTACAGACCGAAGAGGGGCAGCGCCCCCGTCCCCGAGACGTCCGTCACGTCGTTGGTCGGCACGAGGAACAGGGCCACCTCGGCGGAGGGCGAGTTGTAGGCGCCGGCCGTGTCCTGATATCGCTGGTCGGGCGGCCCCAGCGTTGGGTCCGTGGGGAGCGGCGAACCGGGCACGAACGCCGACAGAAAGTCGTCTCGCCGCGTCCCGTTCAGAGTGATCGTGTAGGCCAGGGACGCCGTCGTTTGGTAATAGGAGTGAATGTTGTTGACGTCGCCGCCCTCGTCGCCCGCCGGCGCGCCCGCTCCAAAGGCGGGTATCGTGGACTTCCCTTCATAGATTCTGAAGAAGCCCTGGAACGGCGGCGGGTTTGATAAGCTGGCGCTGGTTCCAAATATCGTGCTGATCGGCAGGGGCGTGCCTTTGTTGTCATAGCAATGGGTCGCTTCCAGGTCGCGGTGAATGACGGTGGCCGCCCCGCGCAGTCTCTCGGCGAGGTCGCCGGCCGATTTGAGGTCGCTGACGGTCTGCGTGGCGGCCGAGAAGGCGGAGGCCAGGATGGTCATGATGAACAGGATCAGCGCCATCGCCACCAGCACTTCGACCAGGGTAAAGCCGGATCGGCGTCGCATGTTCGTATCCTCTTGGCGAGCGGCCGGCGTGAGCCGGCTGATGTCGCTTATCAGCCGGCTCACGCCGGCCGCTCGCCGATATCGTTACTGCTCGTTGCGAAATTCCCAGGTGGTCGAGGTGTCGCCCGCCCCGCGCGAGAAGACATCCGCCACGTTGTCCAGCACCGTGATGCTGTTGACTCCCTTGACCAGGGGAACTTGCACTTCCAGGCTCATCACGTTGTTGCTCGGCTGCGTCACGGAAACCACGCGGTAGAACAGGCCGTGGACGCCGAGAAAGGCGCCGCTCACGGGATCCTTGTCGATGGTCGTGTCGAGGATCCAGCCGCCGCGCTTGATGTTCGGCGCCGCTTGCCCCGGAGGCGCCCAGGACAGCGAGACGTTCGTGTCGTTGGCGTTGCCCGCGGCCGTGAAGGCGTTCTCGCCGAGCGAGGACGTGGAGCGGGCGGCGTAGACCACGACCGTCAGGTCCACCAACGAGCTGGGCGAGGCCGGCTGCGACCGATGCAGCAGGTAGGCCCAGGTGTACCGGCCGAAGCGCTGGATACTGCCGTTGCTCGTGTCGGGGGCGCCGTTGCTGAAGAAGGTCAGGTCGTCCAGCAGGGTGAAGTAACGCTGCTGCACGCTGGGCGTACTGGCCGTCGTGTATCCGGGAATGGTCGATGGCGCGACGCGGGGGATGACGTTGCCGACCGGGCCTGACCCGATGCTGACGCCCCACGGATCGATGTACACGGGGTAACCCGATCCGTTCTGAGCCGCCTGCGGAAGCCCCCAGGCCGCTGGGAATCCCAAGCCCAAATAGTAATTGACCGGGACAGCTGGGGGGGTCGGGTTAGGGTTGTAGTAATTCGGGTCGGGGCCATTGCGCAGGTTGAAGGCGTCGCAGACGTTGGCGCCGGCGCTCGCGGAGGCGGCGTCGCGGTCGTCCTGGAGCGCTTCCGCCATCCGCAGCGCCCCCAGCGGAAACAGCGTCAGAATGGCCAGAAGCCCGATGGCCATGATGAAGATGGCCACCAGCACTTCGATCAGGGTGATGCCGCGTCGTCGTCTCATGCGAGTCTTCTCCGTGGGCCGTAGTTCACATGCCAGAGGCGCGGCCGTCCTCGGCGAAGGCGTAGGGGTCGTTGCCGGCGCCGATCGCCCCGCCGTTCCACGGGGCGACCGGACAGACGCTGATGAAGCCGGTGCGAACCTGGATGGACACGAGCACCGGCGCTCCGAAACGGGGGTCCGGCTGCGTCGGGTCGCGCAGCCACAACAGCACCTTGTTGGCCTGCGTTCCTTGACCGATCAGGGCGCCGGACGGGGAGAAGACGATCTCGGCGACCTGCTGGGTCTGCTGGGAATCGGACAGCGTGCGGAACGGCAGGTTCTGACATAGCGTGTTGCCGCCGACGGTGCTGTCGTCGATGACGATGCTCGGCGGCAACTGGATAATGTCCTCGCTCGGCAGCCGCCGGGGGCCGCGGACGATGGCGTACTGCATTCCCGGGATCATCGCATTCGCCAGGGGGGAGTTGGGCAGGAACTGAATGGCCCCGTTGGGAGGGTTGCCGGTCACCGACGTAATGAGGTGGGGATTATGACCCGGCGCGGTGAAATAGTCGCCGGCCTCGACGGTCGCCTCGTCGATCTCGCCCGGATACGCGCCGCCGCCGAGGAAATCGACGCCGGTGAAGCTCAAGGTGGTTGCGCCGATCGCGGCAGCCTGGCACTGCCCGGCGTTGTAGTCCTCGGGCTGCTGGACGAGCTGGATCTGCGACGCCTGAGTCCCGTTCGTCGAGAACAGGATGCGAATCCCGGTCGGTACGCCGTCGTGGCGGGCGCGCTGGCGGGCGTTGAGCAGGGCGCCGGTGACGGCGTTGGCGGCGGTCACGGAATGCTGGTTGCTCTGGCCGAAGACGACGTAGCCGACGCCGACGGCGGAGACGACCAGGATCAGCGCCATCACCACCAGCAGCTCGATCAGCGTGAAGCCGTCCCGCCCTCGCGGCGAGCGTCGCAATGCATTCATGATCGGCGCCTCCTCACTGGGCCGGGGCCAGGGTCGGGTAAAGGTCGTCGGCCGCATACGGCCCGCCCTGGTTGGCTGCCAGGGGAGCAAAATAGTACGTCACCGGGGCGCGCCGAGCACCGGCGGATTCACCGCCGACAACGGCTCCTTGTCCAGGCCAAGGACTTTGTCCGGCCCTTCCGAGGCGATCAGCGGGAAGAGCCGGTACGTCGTCGCTTCCTGGCCGGCCGCGTGCGGCGGCACCGGATGGCAGAAGGCCTGAAACGTCGCGTAGCCGCCCGTGCTTTGCCACGTGGTCGATACCAGAAGTCCGCTGGGATCGACGGGGTCGTTCTTGTCGCCGGACAGCGGTTGGCTGCCAGGGTTGAGGACGGGGCTGAAGCACGGCCAGCGGCAGAAGGCGAGCGGCTGGCCCCAGCCGTCCACCAGGCCCGGAATGGTCCCGCCGCTCGGCGTAGGGTAACTGTGGACGAAGCTGTTCAGACCGAGGGTTTCGGGCTTGACGCCGGCGCCGTCTTCCGCGCGGCCCAGCGCCAGGAGCAGACAGGCCGACGACTCCCACTGTTGCGGGCTGACGGTATTGGCCGTCGTGTAGCCCAGCAGCGAGAGTTGGTTCTGGTAGAGTCCGAGCGGAGGCATCGGGGCCGGGTTGAGCGCTTCAAAGAAATTGTTGGGGAAAGTCTGCTTGAGACGCAACTTCACCCAGATCACTCGGGCCGTGTTCGGATCGCCGTTCGCCATCGGCAGGACGATGGTGTAATAGACATTGCCCAGCGGACTGCTTGACGGCGGGATCGGCTCGATGCGGAACTTGTCCGCGGCGGCGCGGTACTCCTTCTGCAATTCCGTCTCCAGCCGGCTCAGCTCGGACTTGGTGTTGTTGGCCTGCTGCGAGCCGATCAGGCGGAAGACGGTGACGGTGGTGAGCGACACCAGCACGCCGATGATGGCGATCACCACCAGCAGCTCGATCAGCGTAAAGCCGCGACGACGGCGGACGTTTCGATTTCCTGCACGCATGGGCCGTCTCCTTTAATTGCTGGCGGCGCCGAGTGTTCGCGGCGAGAAGTTGGACTGGTCGTCGGAACCGGGTAGGTTCGGCCCCAGGCCGGTGGTGGGGTTCCACAGGCCGCCGGGGCCGAACGTGCCGTTGGCGCCCGCGGAGATGATCTGCCACGTGCCGGGGTTGAGGTACTGGGTCGTCGCGGCGGCCCCGCTGAAATACGGCAGCACGCCAAAGGAAGCGCAGTCGCTGCTGCCGTATTTGTCGTAATTGCCGCTGCCCTCGGCGCCGTAGCCGGAGAAGAACAGGTAGGGCTTGGGGCCCACGGCGTTGTTCTTATAGCCGTCAATGTAGACGGGAAAGGCGCCCGTGCTGCCGGGGGTCGTGATGGCCGTGAGCCGGTTGGCTTGGAACTGGAAATACGGCCCGTCGCGCGTCTCGGCCTGCATCTGCGGGGGCGTGGCCGGGTTGGAGATGTTCGTCGAGAAGCCTGCCATGACGAGGAGGCTGTTGGTGGTGTTGGAGACGGGGACGCCGCCGAGGAGGAAGACGAGGACCTGTTCGCCTTCTAGGTACAATTCCTCGTTGGGGTTGGCGTCGCCGTTCCAGTTGATGGGCTGGGGCGGAGGACTCTGGAACTTGTAGCAGCAGTCCCGGCCGAAGCGGGCCTGGAGGAACGCCTTGCTGTCGATATCCAGCTGGCTGTTGCCGTAGTTGTTCTGCTTGCTCAGGTGCAGCCGGCTCGGCAGGTACTTCAGGTGGAACTGGCTCGCCATCTTCGACAGCTGCATGTCCATGTCGCCGAGGTCCGATCGCGTCTGGGCTTCCGGCCCTTTTTGGAGGGCGCGGATCACGGTCGCGACGGTGAGGCTGACCAGGATGGCGATGATGGAGATCACCACCAGCAGCTCGATCAGCGTGAAGGCGGCTCGGCGGTCGCGCCGGCGTCGTCGTTGCGTCATGACTCGTCTCCCTCTTCTGTTGGCGAGCGGGGGGCGTCAGCCCCCTGATTCTTCATGCGGTCGCTGACAGGATGCGGAATCAGGGGGCTGACGCCCCCCGCTCGCCAGGCTCACTTGCTCAGGTTGTCCAGCAGCGAAATCAGCGGCATGAACAGCGCGATGACGATCGTGCCGACCATTATGCCGAGGATGACCGTCATCATCGGCTCCAGCAACTTCAGCAGACCCTCGACCAGCACGTTGACTTCCTCGTCGTACACGTCGGCGACCTTGTAAAGCATCGAATCCAGGTCGCCGGTCTCCTCGCCGACGTCGATCATGTTGACGACCATGTCGTCCACCAGCCGGCTCTCCTTCAGCGGCTGCGCGATGGTGTCGCCCTCGCGGATCGACTCGTAGACGCGCCGGTACATGTTTTCAAAGACCGCGTTCGTGCAGGTTTCCCGCACGATGCTCAACGCCTCCAGGATCGGCACGCCGGACGCCACCAGCGTGCCGAGCGTGCGTACGGTGCGCGCCACCACGGTCTTTTCGATGAGCTTGCCGATGAGCGGTATCCACAGGTAGACCCGGTCGAGCGCGTAGGAACCCACCCGGCTCAGGCGAATCAGCTTCAGGAGCAGCCAGAAGCAGAGCGGGAACAGCGGCAGGATGTACCAGTATTGGACGAACCAGCGCGACGTCGCCATGAGGAACTTGGTGATGTCGGGCAGCGGGATCTGGAAGTCCTTGAAGATCTTCTCGAACTTGGGGATGATCCAGATCATGATGAAGGTCAGGATGGCGACGGCCACGAGCAGCACCACGACCGGGTAGATCATGGCGCCGGTGATGCGGCGTTTGAGGCTCTGCGACTTCTCCTTGAACTCGGCCAGGCGCTTGAGGATGGTTTCCAGGGCGCCGCCGGCCTCGCCGGCCTTGACCATGTTGACGTAGAGGCGGTCGAAGCACTTGGGGTGCTTGCCGAAGGCCTCGCTGAGGGTGCTGCCGGACTCGACATCGTCCACCACGTCGATGAGGGCGTTCTTGAGGACGCCGGGCTTCATCTGGTGCTCGAGGATGCCAGGCTGCGCAGCACCGGCAGGCCGGCGTCCTGGAGCGTGGAGAACTGGCGCGTGAAGGTGCAAAGCGCCTTGGAGGAGACGCCGCCGATGGTGAAGACCTGGCCCTTTTTGCGGCCGCCGGCCCGGCGCTTCTTGCCGCCCTTCTTGGCCCCCGCCATCTCGACGATCTTGGTGACGAAATAGCCCATTTGGCGGATCTTCTGCTGCGCTTCCTCCTCACTGCCCGCCTCGACGGAGTCTTTCACTTCTCCGCCGCTGGTGTCCATCGCTTCGTACTTGAAGGTCGCCATGGCTCGCTCCCGCTCGCAGTGGTCCGTGGTCCGTCCAGCTATCGTTCCTAGCCCCGGAGGGGCGGCGGTGCATAGCCAGGGGTGAAACCCCTGGAACGACGGCCGGCCCATCGGTCGTTTCCTCAGCCCCGGAGGGGCGGGGGTGCATAGCCAGGGGTGAAACCCCTGGAGCATAGCCAGGGGTGAAACCCCTGGAACTCCGCCGCCCCTCCGGGGCTGGACGGGGAGGGCGCGGCACACCCCGGCCTCCAGGGGTTTCACCCCTGGCTATGCACCGCCGCCCCTCCGGGGCTAAACCTAATCGCCCTCTTCCAGCACCGTCTCGCGCACCACCTCCTCGATGGTGGTGACGCCGCTATAGATGGCCCGCAGGCCGGAGTCGCGCAGCGGCCGCATCCCGTGACGACGGCACGCGGCCCGAAGCTCGTCCGTCGAGGCGCCCGACGTAATCAGATCGCGGATGTCGTCGTTGGTGATGAGCAGCTCGTAGATGCCCTGCCGGCCCTTGAAGCCGCTGTTGTTGCAGCGGTCGCAGCCGCGGCCGTAATAGAACTGCTTGCCCCGCACGTCCTCCGGCCGCAGGTTCAGCTCCATCAGCATCTCGGCCGACGGCTCGAACTCCGTCCGGCAGTCCAGGCAAATCTTCCGCACCAACCGCTGCGCCAGCACGCCCTCCAGCGTCGCCGTGATGAGGAACGGCTCCAGGCCCATGTCGCGCATGCGCGTGATGGAGCTGGGCGCGTCGTTGGTGTGCAGCGTGCTGAAGACGATGTGGCCGGTCAGCGACGCCTGCACGGCGATTTGCGCCGTTTCCAGGTCGCGGATCTCGCCCACCAGGATCTTGTCGGGATCCTGCCGCAGGATGGAGCGCAGCGCCGCGGCGAACGTCATGCCGATCTCCGCGTTGATCGGCACCTGGATCAGGCCGTCGATGTCGTACTCGACGGGTCCTCCGTGGTGATGATCTTCTCGCTGATGACGTTCAGCTCGTTCAGCGCGGAATAGAGCGTCGTCGTCTTGCCGGCGCCGGTGGGGCCGGTGACGAGAATGATGCCGTTGGGCTTGGCGATCAGCTCGCGGAAGTTGGCCAGCGTCTCCGGCTCCATGCCGATCTTGTTCAGGTCGAGCGAGGTGTTGCTGCGGTCGAGCACACGGATGACGACGCTCTCGCCGAACATGGTCGGCAGGATGCTGACGCGCATGTCCACCGGGTTGCCGCCGACGTTCAGCTCGATGCGGCCGTCTTGCGGCAGCCGGCGCTCGGCGATGTCGAGGTTGGACATGACCTTGATGCGGCTGGCGATGGCCATGGCCAGGTGGCGCGGCGGCGGCACCATCTCGTAGAGCGTGCCGTCGCAGCGGTAGCGCATCTTGTACTCGTCCTCGAACGGCTCGAAATGGATGTCCGAGGCCTTGTCCTTGATGGCCAGCAGGAACACCATGTTGATGAGCTTGCGGACGGGGGCGGCGTCGGCGATCTCGGCGAGGCTGGCGAGGTCGATGCTGGTCTCGCCGCGGCGCTGGCCGAGGCTGTCGTCCTTCTCCAGCTCCTGGATCACGTCCATGATGCTCTCTTCCTTGCCGGCGTAGAACCGCACCTTGGCCTCCGCGATGGCCGCGGGGGCCGCCAGCAAGGCGATCACCTCGTTCAGACTGAGCAGGTTGCGCAGGTCGTCGATGGCCGTCAGGTTGGCCGGGTCGCCCACGACGATCGTCAGGACCTTGTCCTTGAGCGTCAGGGGCAGGATCTTGTAGACGTCGGCCATCGTCTCGGGGACGAGCTGGATGACTTCGGGCTGCGGCTTGGCCTCGGTGAGGTTGGCGGTCTTGAGTCCGTGCTGCTCGGCGAGGGCCTGGAGCAGCTGGTCCTCGTTGATGAGGCCGCGGCTGACGGCCACCTGGCCGGTCGGCAGACCGTTGCTCTTGGCCTCGTCGAGGATGCCCCAGAGCTGATCGTCGTCGATGAAACCGAGATCGATCAGCACCTGGCCGATGCGCCGTTTGCCGCCGCGCCCCGAGCCGTCGTCGCGCTGGCTCTTGGAGGCCGGCTTCTTGCCCGCGGCCGAGGCCGGCTTCTTCGCGGGAGGCGCGCCGTTGCCGGACTTGGCCGGCGGGGCCGGTTTGCCGGCGGGCGGCTTGCCGGTCGGCGGTTGTCCCGCCGCGGGCTTGGCCGGCGGCTGAACGCCGGACGCCGGTTTGGGCGGAGGCGCTTTGCCCGGCGGGACCGACGGGTTCGGTTTCTTCGGCGGGTTGGGATCGTTCGGCGTCGCCATGATCGAATACTCGCGCTTCGTGGGGCAGGTTGCTAACCTGCCGTCTGCATGAGGCAGGTTAGCAACCTGCCCCACGTTCCTCACCGCCGACTGGGCTTGCGGCGCGGGGCGTCGTCCTCTTCGCCTTCGTCCTCGTCATCCTCGTAATCCTCGTCCTCGTCCTCATCCTCCTCCTCGTCCGAGTAGACGCCGCGCTCGGCCTGGGCGATCTTGTTCGCCAAGTCGGTCGGCTTGGACGCCCGCATCAGCACCTCTTCCTTGTCGCACAGACCGTCGCGCCAAAGCTTGAACAGGCTCTCGTCGAGCAGGAACATGCCGTACTTGCGGCCGGTCTGGATCGTGGAATCGATGCGATACGACTTGTTTTCGCGGATGAGGTTCTGGATGGCCGGCGTCATCACCAGCATCTCGTAGGCCGCCACCAGCCCTTCCGGCTTCTTCGGCAGCAGCGCCTGCGACAGGACGCCGATCAGCGCCGTGGACAGCTGCGTGCGGATCTGGTCCTGCTGTTCCTTGGGGAAGACGTCGATGATGCGGTTGATGGTGCTGGAGGCGCCGCTGGTGTGCAGGGTGCCGAAGACGACGTGGCCGGTTTCGGCCGCCTCGATGGCCGCGTGGATCGTCTCCAGGTCGCGCATTTCGCCGACGAGGATGATGTCGGGGTCCATACGCAGGGCGCGGCGGATGCCCTCCTTGAAGTCCGGCACGTCCACGCCGATCTCGCGCTGGTTGACCGTGCATTTCTTGTGCTTGTGGTAATACTCGATCGGATCCTCCAGCGTAATCATGTGGCGGTCGTAGTTTTCGTTCAGGAAGTTCATCATGCTGGCCAGGCTGGTGGTCTTGCCGGAGCCGGTCGGCCCCGTGACCAGCAGCAGACCGCGCGGCCGGGTGATGAGCCGCTTGATGGCGTCGGGCATCCCGATCTGCTCGAACGTCAGGAACTGGCTGGGGATGCGCCGCAGCACCATGCCGATGCTGCCGCGCTGCTTGAAGATGGCGACGCGGAAGCGGTAGCCGTCGGTGAACTCGATGGCGAAGTCGGAACCGCCCTTTTCTTGCAGCTCCTGCTGGCAGCGGTCGGGCGTGATGCTCTTCATCAGGCCGGTGGTGTCGTCCTGCTCCAGGACCTTTGTGTCGAGGCGGCGCATACGGCCGTGGTGGCGGATCACGGGCGGCTGACCGACCGTGATGTGCAGGTCGCTGGCCTTGAGCTGGATGACCGTGGCCAGCAACTTATCAATCTGAACAGTGTTCGTAGGCACGTAGGCCGTCCTCGATGGTGCGACATCGCCGAAGGCAAAACGAACAGATCCCGCCGGTCGAGGGGCGCCGGCGCGAGAGAAACCAACCGACCTGTCACCGAACTCTTCTCGGTAGTGCGGACACGCACGATGGGCAAAGCATCCTTACTCGCATTATCTCATTTTCCCAGGCCGGATCAATCGGCGGGCGGAAAAAATGCGCCAAGATTCCTCCGCCGGCGACGAAGTACGGGAATCGGCGTCAGCGGAAATGGTGTGCAGAGGGTGCCTAGCTTTCGCGGCCACCGACGGCTCACCTATCCTCAAGGAGCCAACCTGGCCGCGAAAGCATGATGCGGCCGCTGACTCCATCATGCTTTCGCGGCCCATCACGTCTTGAGACACGCATGGGGTCGCCGAAAGGCCGCGAAAGCATGGCGCCCGACGGACACGGCCCGCCCCTACAGCGACGACTCATGATGGCACGTGCTGAGCACTTCTTCCAGCGTGGTCATACCGATAAGTGCTTTGTGGAGGCCATCTTCCAGCAACGTCCTCATGCCGAGCAGGCGGGACTGCCGGCGGATGTTCTGCGACGGTTCGCGCTTGAACGTCATCTCGCGCATGGCGGCGGTCATGCGCAGCATCTCGAAGATGCCCTTGCGTCCGCGATAACCGGTGTGGTTGCAGTGGGGACAGCCGCGGCCGCGCATGAAGTTGGCGTTCTTGATCTGCTCCGGCGTCAGGCCGGACGCCTTCAATTCCGCGCTGGACGGCGCCTCCGGTTCCTTGCATTTGAGGCAGACCAGGCGCACCAACCGCTGGGCCATGATGGCCACGATGGACGAGGCGACCAGGAACGGCTGCACCCCAATATCGATCAGGCGCGTGATGGCGCTAGGCGCGTCGTTCGTGTGCAGTGTACTGAAAACAAAGTGTCCAGTCAGAGATGCCTGGATGGCGATCTCCGCCGTTTCATGGTCGCGGATTTCGCCGACGAGGATGATGTTGGGCGCCTGACGCAGCATGGCCCGGATGATGCGGGCGAAGTCGAGTCCGATGTTGTGCTTGACCTCCACCTGGTTGACGCCGGGCAGGTAGTACTCGACCGGATCCTCGGCCGTGATGATCTTGCGATCCGGCCGGTTCAGCTCGTTGAGGGCGGCGTAGAGGGTGGTGGTCTTGCCGGAGCCGGTCGGGCCGGTGACGAGGAAGATGCCGTTGGGCCGTTTGATGATCTGCTGGAAGCGCGCGAAGTCCTCATCGCCGAAACCGAGGTCCTTGATGCTGACCTGGATGTTGCCGCGGTCGAGGATGCGCATCACGCACGACTGGCCGTTGTTGGTTGGCAGGAAGGAGACGCGCAGGTCGTAGTGCTTGCCGTGGAGGTTCATCTTGATACGGCCGTCCTGCGGCCGGCGTTTCTCGGCAATGTCGATCGACCCCATAATCTTGATGCGGGAATTGATCGGCGCCAGCAGGCGGCGCGGCGGACTGTCGCGCTCGACCAGGACGCCGTCGATGCGGTAACGGATGCGCACGCGGTCGGTGAACGGCTCGATGTGGATGTCGCTGGCGCAGGGAGACCGCTTCCTGAATGACGAGGTTGACGAGCTTGACGACGGGGGCGTCGCTCTCGTCGCCGCCGCCGGCCAGGTTGCCGGTCCCCTCCGTTTCGGTGAAGTCGATGGCGGTGTCCGTGAACTCGGCCAGCATGGAGTCCACCGACTCGGTTTCGGACTGTCCGTAGTGTCGGTTGATGGCCTCGATGATCTGCTCGCGCGGTGCCAGGACGGGTTGTATATCTTTGTTCAGGATGAACTGAAGTTTTTGCACGGTGTCGAAGTCGCTGGGGTCGCTCATGATGATCTTGAGCGCGCCGTTTTCCTGGGCCAGCGGCAGGACGACGTTTTCGCGAGCGACCGATTCCGGGACCAGCTCGACGACGGCGGCGGGGATGGTGACCTCGGTGAGATCGACGAATTGCATCCCGTGAAACTCGGCCAGGGCGCTCATGACCTGATCGGTACTGGAGTAGCCGAGTTTGACGAGGGTGTCAGCCAGCTTGGCGCCGGTCTGCTGGGCGATGGAGCGGGCTTCGTCGAGCTGGTCGGGGCTGAGCACCTGGCGGCGCAGAAGGATGTCGGTGAAATCGCCGCGCGTCTTGGCCATGATGACGGGCCTCCGGGTTGAATCATAGGGGGACGCGACGTGAAACGGCGCACCGGGATCGCGTCCGCAGTTATGGATTTGCGTTGAGGGGCAAACGACAATGGTTCAGTATGGCACGACGGTTGCGAGAAGGGAAGGAAAAAACGGTGGGAATTGGTCCGACGCCGTTTAGCCGCGACCCGGAGGGGAGCGCGGGGGCGACGCGCTCCCCTCCGGGTCGCGGCTAAACAGGGGCCGGAATGGTCACTTCGCCCCAACGCAATACAGCGTCTTGTTTGTGCGGATGTAGATACGGCCGTCGGCGACGGCGGGAGAAGCGTTGGTGTCGCCGTCGAGGCTGTTGGACGCCAGCTTCTCGAAGTGGTCGGAGGCCGCGATCACGGTACAGAGGCCGGCCCGGTTGAGGAAGTAGATGCGGCCGTCGGCGGCGACCGGCGACGCCTTGTACTCGCCGGGAAGGCGTTCCTTCCATTTCAGATCGCCGGTGTGGCCGTCATAGCAGTAGGCGAAGCCGGCGTCCACGAGCGTGAAGAGCAGGCCGTGGCTGCAGACCGGCGAGCAGCTGTCGGGCGTGTCCTTGTCGGTGGTCCAAACGACGGCCGTTGGCGGCAATTCGCCCTCGCCTTCCGGCTTGACGGCGACCATCGGCCCCTTCTTGCCGCGCGTGGCGAAGACCAGGCCGTCGCCGACGGTCGGGCCGCCGACGCTGCGGCCGCCGACGAGTCCGGTCAAATACCAGAGCTGCCGTCCGTTGTCCGGGTCGTAGGCGTCGAGCTGGTTGCCGCCCATGACGACCAATTCCTTGCGTCCGCCGGCCGTCCACAGGACCGGCGTGGTGTAAGCGTCGCCCTCCTCGGCCTCGGATTTCGTCTTGCGCACCGTCCGCCATTTCCGCTCTCCGGTGCGCTTGTCCAGCGCCAGGAGGTAGCTCTCCGATTCGGCGCCCGGCACGTCGGAGAGGGAGTCCTGGATGCAGGTGCAGATGACGAGATCCTTGTAGAGGAGGGGGCTGTTGGCGTGGCCCCACCAGATGGTATAGGCGCCGTAGTCGTCCTGCAAATTGCGATGCCAGAGGCGCTTGCCGGCGTAGTCGTAGGCGGCGATTTCGCCGTCGCCGAAGTGGGCGACGACCACCTCGCCGTCGGCGGCGGGGGTCGGGCTGGCCAGGTTTTGCAGCATGTGGAACTTCTGATGACGGCGTTCGTCGTTGGTCTTCTTGTTGATCGGCGCCCGCGGCGTCTCGCCGCTGCCGACCTTTTGCTTCCAGCCCGGACGGCCGGTGGCGGCGTCGAATTTCAGGAGATAAAGGTCATCGCCTTCCTGGGTGGTGACGAAGACGGCGCCGGCGGCGACGGCGGGGGAGCTGGAGCCGGGGCCGTCGAGCGGCTGCTTCCAGAGGAGGCCGGAATCCTCGGACCAGTGGAGCGGCAGTCCGGTTTCGCCGCTGACGCCGTCGCCGTGGGGGCCGCGCCACTGCGGCCAGTCGGCGGCCGCGACCGGCGCGGCGGCGAAGAGCGCGGACAGGACGGCGAAGGGGAGCGAGGCAAGACGGCTCATGCGGGATCTCCGCGGGTGGGTACATGGCGAGCGGCCGGCGTGAGCCGGCTGGTGCGCCTTAACACGAGCGACATTATTCTACACCGGCCGGCTCACGCCGGCCGCTCGTCGTGAGCTTCGCCCTCCGTCCGGTAGTCGGGACCGACCACCACGCTCAGGGCGCGCGGCACGGCCGTGAACGTGATCGGCTCCTCTTCCGTCAGCTCGCCGTCGATGCTAAACCACATACCGGGTCGGGATTCGATCTGAATCCGCTTGGCCCGCCGATGCGTCACCCGGCCGCTGTCGAGATAGTCGCCGGCCAGGAGCTGGGCGGCCACGGCCGTCAGGTCGAACAGCGGGCCGTAGCGCACCACGATCACGTCGAGCAGACCGTCTTCCGGGTCGGCGCACGACGCGACCTTCCAGCCGTGGGCGGCGTAGCGGCCGTTGGCCACGATCACGTTGACCGCCTCGACCTGCTCGTCCGGGCCGTCGTCCAGCCGTAGCGTCGTCCGGTAGTCGGTGAGATCGGGGAGCAGGGCCGCCGCCCCGCGCAGGTAGGCCAGCGGCCCCCACGTCGTCTTGATCGCGTCCGTCAGCGCCTCTTGCAACTGGCCGCCGAAACCGCCGCTGGCCGTGTTGACGCCATAAAAGGTCCGCTTCGGCGTCTCCACGCGGAACACGTCGATCGACCGCACCGCGCCGCCGTCGAGCAGCTCCAGCGCCTGCAGGGGGTCGTCGGGGATGGCCAGCGTCCGGCGGAGGTCGTTGCCGGTGCCGAGCGGCAGCACGGCCAACCGCGCCCCGCCGAAGTCCGGCGCCAGGCCGTTGACGACGGCGTGAATGGTGCCGTCGCCGCCGGCGGACACGATCCAATCAAACCCCTCGTCCCTGGCCCGCGCCGCCTGGCGCCGCGTGTCGTCCGGCGACTTGGGTATGACCACGGTGACGTCGGCGCGGGCCGACAACCGGCGGCGCAGGGCGTCCGCCGACCTGGAGGAACCGGCCCTGGGGTTGAAGATCACGAATACGCGCATGATCGGCGCCCCTGGGCCGGCCTGGGCGACCCCGATCAGACTACGGGAGAAATGAATGCGGTTCAACGGGTTGTGCGGCGCCCCAAGGAAGCGGTTCCCAAACCGGTGAGCCGCCGGGTTTCACCCATTGGTATCTACATAAGACGGCCTGCGTCTGCTCCGTCTTAAGCCCCGGAGGGGCGGGGGTGCATTGCCAGGGGTGAAACCCCTGCGCGAGGCGGCGTCCTTGGGTCGAGGAAGCCCCGGAGGGGCGGCGGTAGGCGATGCACCGCCGCCCCTCCGGGGCTGAATCGGGGCGCGGCACGTCCTGGCCTGCCAGGGGTTTCACCCCTGGCGATGCACCACCGCCCCTCCGGGGCTTAAGACGGAGCAGACGCGCTGCCTTTGTGTCGATACCAATGGGTGAAACCCGGCGGTTTTCGCCCCAACGGCAAGGATAAACCGCGCCGCTCGCCTGATTTGGAATCGACTTCTAAACGGGCGAGTCAGAACAGCCGTCGCTGGCCCGACCGCGAGCAGGGCGGACGGAACTTCGTGCAATCGCAGGGCGGCAAGTCGCCGTCCAGGCCGTGCCGCCGGGCGAACAACCGAAACAAGTCTCCGATTTGGCGGACCATCTCCCCCGAACCGCTCATCCGCTCGCCGAAAGCGGCGTTGTTGAGCTTCCCCCCGTGAGCCTCGCGTATCCGCCCTTCCACTTTCGGGAGGGCGTCGGGCCGCTCCCGGCCCAGCCACTCCAGGAACACCGGAGCCACCGTCAACGGCAGGCGCAGCAGCTGCCAGTAGGCGCTGGCAGCGCCCGCTTCCTTCGCCGCCGCCAGGATGGCCGGCATTTCGCTGTCGTTCAAGCCGGGGATCACCGGGGCGATCAGGACCATGACCGGCACGCCCGCCTCCGCCAGCGTCCGCACCGCGCGCAGCCGCGCCTCCGGCGTACTGGTGCGCGGCTCCATCGAGCGGGCCAGCGCGGCGTCCAGCGTCGTCACACTGAGGAAGACCCGCACCAGATTGTCCGCCGCCAGATCGCGGATCAGGTCGAGGTCGCGCAGGATCAGGGCGTTCTTGGTGATGAGATTCAGTGGTTGGCGGGCCTCGACGGCGACCTCCAAACAGCGGCGGGTCAGGCGGAAACGCTGCTCGGCCGGCTGATAGCAATCGGTGACGCCCGACAACGTGATCGGCTCCGGTCGCCAGCGGTCGCGGGCCAGGAAATCGCGGAACAGCTCCGGGGCGTCCTCCTTGACGATGATCTTCGTCTCGAAGTCCAGGCCGGCGGAATAGCCGAGGTACTCGTGGGTGGGACGAGCGAAGCAGTACGAACAGCCATGTTCGCATCCACGATAGGGGTTAAGGCTGTAGCGGAAGGGGATGTCGGGGCTGTGGTTCTCGGTGACGACGCTGCGGGAGCGATCCGGCAGGAACTCGGTGGCCGGGCGCCGCAGGCGTTCCAGGGCTTCGGCGTCGCCGTCGAGGTCCGGTTCATAAAGCGGCAGGCCGAAGCGGTTCGGCGGGTTGACGTGCGAGCCGCGCCCTTTGGGGGCAGGATCGTTCGGCATGGTGCGGTTCCCCGAAAGCCGGCCGGCCGACGGCTGGTTGATCGGCCAGGCTCCTATCCAACGCACGAGGATACCGCGAATGGCTCGGGCGATTCAATCTCCGCAGACGGCGGTGAGAAACACCAGCCATGAAATCGGAGAGTCAACCTCACGCCTCATCCCAGTAAATCGTCCGGCAGTGGTCGCACTGCCCCAACTGATAGGCTTGCGTCTTCCCACTCCGGAACAGGAAGCTGCACGTTTCCAGGGCCGGCAGGGCGTGACCGCAGGAGCAGTGACCGTGCTGCGGCTCTCTCCCTCCGAGCAGCGACGCCCAGGATCCAGGACCGAACAGGCTCGTCAGGGCCTCCCAGCGCCGCTGAAAGCGACTCATCCGCCGCCACCGCACATCCTCGGGCGACTTCAGCCCGACCTCACGGCAGGCGTGAACCACAGTGTAGGGCGGAGCGTCGCATTCGATTTCCATTGGTCCCAGACGACTCGACATGGCTGCTTCTCCTTCCGGGGCGCCCGAAAGTCGAGCGGCCCGTTCATCCAATTAGCAAGAAACGTGCCAGGTCGCGGGTCCAGGAAGATAACGCTCCCACAGGGAGGGTGAAAGTTTACATAATAACCGGCTGGGACAGTTATTTCCCCGACCCGACGAACGTCACCGGCAGCGCCGCCAATCCACGCAGCAACAGCCCTCCGCGCCAGCGGAGCGACGCCGCCGGCGCCGCCAGCCGTAAATCCGGGAAGCGGTCCAGCAGGGTGCGGATCGCGATCTGCCCTTCCAGGCGCGCCAGCGGGGCGCCGAGGCAAAAGTGAATCCCCTGGCCGAAGGCGACGTGACGGTTCGGATCGCGGCGCAGGTCCAAAACGTCCGGGTTCGGGAACTGGCGCTCGTCGCGGTTGGCGGAGGCGAGCACCGGAAGCACCATGCCTCCGCGCGGAATCGTCGTCCCGGCCAGTGCTACGTCCTCGCGCGCGTAACGCTCCGTCGCCACTTCCACGGGACTGGTGTAGCGCAACAATTCCTCCACCGCCGATCGCATCAACGCCGGGTCGGCCCGCAGGGTTGCCATTTGGTCGGGATGCTCCAGCAGGGCCAGCATCCCGTTGCCGATCAGGTTCACCGTCGTTTCGTGCCCCGCTATCAGCAGGAGAACGATCATCGCCGTCAAATCGTCCTCGCTGAGCTGTTCCCCGGCTTCCTCCGCCCGAACCATTGCGGAGACGAGGTCGTCCCGCGGCTCGGTGCGCCGCGCCGCGATGAGTTTGCGGTTGAAGCGCAGAAACTGCCAGACGGTGGGGATGGCGCAGATTCTCCCCCAGCCGGACGCGGTGGACGTCAACAGGACGTTCGACCAGCGGTGAAACCGATGCTGGTCCTTGGGCGCCACGCCGAGCATCTCCGCGATGATGGTCGCCGGCAACGGCAGGGCGAAGTCGCGGATCAAGTCCATGCGGTCCTGACCCTGGACTCGATCGAGCAGCTCGTTAGCGAGCGCCTGGATACGCGGCCGCATCCGTTCGACCAGAGCCGGCGTGAACGCCTTGTGGACCAGAACCCGCAGCCGCGTATGGTCCGGCGGATCCAGGTTCAGCATGTTGCGGAACAGCGGCTTGAACACCGCCGGAACCCACGGCTTTTCGGCCCCGCCCAGCTGCCACGCGGTCAGCTTGTCCTTGATGAAGCGCTCGTCCTTCAGCACCGCCGTAACGTCGTCGTAGCGGGTGACGAGCCAGGCCGTCCTCCGGTCGGGCATGGCCGCGCGGTAGACGGGAGCGTCGGCGCGAACCGCGCGTAGAACGGGTACGGGTTCGCCTTGAAAGCGGGGGCGGCGATATCGACCGCCTGCGCGGACGCCGGACGAACCCGGCCCGTAAGCCAAGGGATTATCGCCATTCTGATACTCGTAAAATCGTGACTCCGAATCCGTCGCCGTCTCCGCCGACTATGTCGCCTTACGGCCCAGCACCAGCGCCTTGGCGATTTGGGCGACGTGCCGGCCCTGGAAGCGGGCGATGGCCAGCTCATTCTCGCTCGGTTGCCGCTTGCCGTCGCTGCCGGCCAGCGTCGTCGCCCCGTAGGGCGTGCCGCCGGTGATCTCGTTCATGTTCATCAGCCGCTGCTCGGAGTAGGGCACGCCCACGATAATCATGCCGAGGTGCAGCAGGGTCGAGTGGAAACTGGTGATGGTCGTCTCCTGGCCGCCGTGCTGCGTGGCCGTTGAGGCGAAGACGCTGCCGACCTTGCCGACCAGCGACCCCTTCATCCACAGGCCGCCCGTCTGGTCCAGGAAGTTCCGCATTTGCGCCGCCATGTTGCCGAAGCGGGTCGGCGTGCCGAAGATCAGGGCGTCGGCCTCGGCGAGCTGGTCGGGCTTCGCCGTCGGGACGTGGGCGAACGCCTTGCGCGCGGCGGCCGCCCCGCTCCGTTCCAGCGCCTCGGCCGGGACCAGCTCGGCCGCCTGGAAGACGCCGACCTCGGCGCCCTCGACGCCGCGCGCCCCTCCGCCACGGCCTCGGCCATGCGGTGGATGTGCCCGTACATCGAGTAGAAGATCACCTGCACCTTGACTGCCATGACGGAATCCTCCATTCGGAGAAGAAGGGGATCGGTGAGCCAGGCGGAGGGACGGCCGCCGTGTTTCCTTCCGGGTGTCATAGGGGCTGACCGATCGGAGCGTCAAGAAGGCGCGCCGCGACGCCCCGATGGCCGGACGCTATCATGACGAAAGCGCCGGGCGTTATGGTCCACGGACAACCAGGACGACAAGGATCGAAAACCATGCACCCCTACGAGGCCATCCTCCGCATGTGCGCCGCGGCGTGGCCGAAGTCGTGGCACCCCCGCGCCTACGCCCGGTCGGCCGGCATCCCGGAAGACCAACTCTATTACTATCTGGAAAACCTCTGGCTGGACGGCCTCGTCCAGAAGACGGAGGGCGCGCCGGACGCCGGCCCCGGACTGACGTTGACGGAGGCCGGCCGCGAGGTGCTGGAAGACCCCGCCGCGCTGCAACGGCTCAAGGAAGGGCGGGCCGTCAAGAAGGGCGATCCGGGCGGCGTCGTCCGCGAGGCGATCCGGCTGCGGACGCGGCCGGTCGCCACGCTGGGGATCATCGCCGCGAATGCGGTCGCGTTCCTGTATTGCGCGTACCTGGCGTCGAAGCTGGGGATCCTGTCGGACTACCTCGCGTTGTCGCCGTTCGGCGGCGGCAACGCCGACGTGACCAAAGTCATCGTGGAGGCCGGCGGCGTCTACGGAGGCGGCTGGCTCCGCGGCGAGTGGTGGCTGCTGCTCACCTCCTGCTTCATCCACATCGGCGCCATGCACATCCTCGCCAACATGTATGCGCTATACCGAGTGGGCGCGGAAGTCGAACGGATGTGGGGTTCGGTGCGCTATCTGATCATCTACCTCTTCGCCGGCCTGGGCGGCAGCGTTCTGGCGCTCGGATTGGAGCCGCGGGTCGTCATGGCCGGCGCCTCGGGCGCCATTTGCGGCGTCCTGGGGGCGGCGGCCGTGTGGGTGTTGTGCAACGGCCGGCATCTGCCGCGTTCACTTGCCGGTCAACTGCGCCGCAATCTGATGATTAACGCGGTGCTTATCGTGTTTATCAGTCTGATGCCGGGCGTCAGCTGGCAGGGCCATCTCGGCGGCGCCGCGGTCGGCGCGGCCGTGGCGCTGGTGATGCAGGTGCAGCGCTTCGGGCCGTGGCCGTGGCGGTGGGCGGTCCTTGCGACGCTGGTCCCGCTGCCGTGGCTGGGGTTCGGCTTCATCCATTACGAGCAGGAAACCAACCCCGCCTGGAAGCAGGTTCATCCGGGCCAGGCCAATGTCGGCGACAATGAGGAGGAACGAAAGTCGTTTGAACAGACTTTCATCCGTCGGATCAACCAGGAAACGAGCAGGTCGGACGACCTCTTTCAGCAGGAACGCAGCGTCCTGCAAGAACCGCCGGCCCGGCGCGACGGCGCCCTGAAGGACCAGGCGCAGCGGGATTTCGACGAGTCGCGCGCGAGTTTGAGCAAGCTGGCCGACGACCTTTCCCACGCCGGCCCCTACGAGGACGAGACGGCCGAAGACGCACGGCAAACCGCCCTCGATTTCGTGAAGGCCGCCCACGACCTGACGGCCGCGGCGGCGCGCTGCTTGCGCGAAGGAGAAGCGTGGAAGCCTGAGGACGAGGCGAAATATACGAAGATGACGGAGCTGTCCAAGCAGTGGCAAAAGCTGCTGAAGCAGAAGTGAAAGGCGACGGCCCGCTCTGAAACGATGAACGATGAATGATGAATGATGAATCAAGCAAATTCATCATTCATCATTCATCGTTCATCGTTTCAGAGCGCCGTTCCAGCCATGTCCGCACGCCTTCCACGACCGACTCCGGCGTGGAGGTTCCGGCGGTCACGCCGACCACCTCGCATCCATCGAACCATTCCGGCCGCAGCTCCGAGGCGTTGGCGATGAGGTAGGCCGGCCGTCCCAAGCTGCGGGCCAGCTCCGCCAGCTTGCGGCTGTTGTTGCTGTCGGGTCCGCCGACCACGACGACCACGTCGCTGTCGTCGGCCAGCTCGCGCAGCGCCCGTTGACGGTCTTTGGTCGGTTGGCAAACGGTGTCGATGAAGCGAATGTCGGCGTCCGGGAATCGTGCCTGCAACGCCTCCATCAACTCCGTCACATACTCCAGCGGCTGCGTCGTCTGCGCGACGACGCCGAGCCGGGCGCCGTCGGTCTCGCCGCATCCGCTCATCCAGCTGAGACAGATCGCTTTCATCGAGAATGATCGTGTATTCGTCCAGGTCGCCGACGAGGCCGCGAACCTCGACGTGCTTCGCCTGGCCGATGACGACGGGATGTCGACCCTCTGCGACGAGCTTGCGCAGGGCCAGGTGCGCCCGCGTCACCAGCGGACAGGTCGCGTCGTGGACCTCCAGCCCCTGCTCGCGCAGCTCCATACTTGACGCGATCGGACGTGCCGTGGGCGGTCAGCAGCACCGCCGGCGTCCGCACCTCCGCGCCCAGCGGGACGCGCACCGCCCCGGCCGCGTCCATCCGCGCCACCACGTCCGGGTTGTGGACGAGGTCGCCGAGGATGGTGAGCGGCCCGCGGCGCGTCAGATCGACCGCCAGCTCCACCGCGTCGCGCACCCCGAAACACATGCCGTAATGCTCGGCCATGCGAACTCGCATGGTCTGCTCCTCTCTTCCGGTAAACCGTCCTTGCCCTGTTCCGATTAACCGCCGTCGTTGGCGAGCGGGGGGCGTAAGCCCCCTGATGCTTCCTGTATTCGCAGACCGGCTGCGGAATCAGGGGGCTTACGCCCCCCGCTCGCCGGCGCGTCCCTCGCGCACGATCGCCTCCAGGCGGTCGAGGTAGCGGGTGAACGCCTGCCGGCCGAGGCGCGTGAGGCGACAGCCCGTCTGCGGCCGGCGGCCGACGAACTGCTTGTCGATGGCGACGTAGCCTTTTTCCTCCAATTTCTGAAGGTGAACGCTGAGATTGCCGTCGGTCATTTCCAGGGCGTCGCGCAGCTCGGTGAAGGTGAGGCGCTCGACGGCCGCCAGCGCCGAGACGATGGCCAGCCGGCCGCGCTCGTGCAGCACGGGGTCGAGATCCTCGACGAGTCGCTTGAAGGCGTTCACGCCGTTCGGCCCCCGATTTCGGCCGCGGAGCGAGTGGAGGCGCAGGTGCGCCTCGCGCCGCTCCTGGATCAGCAGGAAGACGCCGAGGGCGACGTGCCCCAGGCCGAAGACCAGCCCCATCATCGGCACGGCC
Source organism: uncultured Planctomycetaceae bacterium (assembly GCA_963771935.1). GTDB lineage: Bacteria > Planctomycetota > Planctomycetia > Gemmatales > Gemmataceae > UBA4732. The sequence goes on from CAVYVK010000005.1 coordinate 1,429,434, forward strand.
GCGTCCGGCCCCAGCCACAACGTCAGCGACCCCAGCCCGATGAAGGCCGCGCCCAGCCAGGGGATCGACCGCGGGGCGTAGGCCGACGTGGCCAGGGCGCCCTGCCCGTAGCAGAGCATCCATACGCCCGGCAGCCATAGATGTTTGCCCTCGTGGAAGAAGTAGCCGGTCAGCGCCAGGGCGGCGACGAGCGACGGTGCCAGCGCCAGCAGCACCGCCCGCGCCTGCCGCGACCAGACGCGCTCGCCGCGCTCCCGGCCGCGCATCACCGTGCCCATCAAGGTGGCCAAAAGCGATCCGAGAAAGACGAGCGACCAGACGGCGCCGAATTGGACGGGGTTGCGGACGTCGAGCCAGACGAACAGGAGCGCTCCGAGTCCGGCCAGGCAGCCGGCCGCCAGCCCCGCCCGCGCGGTCAGCAGCTGGTACTGGCAGGTGCGCTCCATCAGCGTCCGAATCACTTCCAGCGTGTGCGCCGCTTGCCGGGCGTCCATAAACCCCCTCCGTGCAAATTGGTTTGCAACGCAAAGTAATTTACCCGCGCTTTCCCTTCGGGTCAAGCGCGATAACGTCGGAGCCGCGACCGTGAGGGAGCAGGGGACAAAACCGCTCCCTCACGGTCGCGGCTCCGTTCGTTCACCGGGCGCTTACTTCACCGTCAGCAGTTTGTCTTCCGGCGGGAAGGTGGTGATCGTGATGTCCTTGTAGCGGACCTCTTCCGGATCTTTATTGGCGTGCAACTGAAGTCCGATGGGCGCCTCATGGTCGCGATCCGGCTTGGGGTCGCGCCAGTCGATGATCGGCTCGCCGTTGGCGGCGACGCGGATGCGATTGCCCTGGGCCAGGATCTCCAGCTGGTTCCAGTCGTGCTGCTTGCCCTCGCCGGCCTTCTTGCCGGGTGCGGCATTGACGCCCAGGCCGCCCTCGCGGCCGTACAGGTCCCACATGCCCCAGCCGGACGGGAACATGACCAGCAGACCGCCGTAGGTGTAGGGGATGGCCTTTTCGGGCGCCTTGGGGAACTCGTCGCTCTTCTCGGGCGCCGGCTTCCCCCACAGGCAGATGCCCGTGTGCGTCTCCGACGTGACCAGCTTGCCGGTGACAAGGAGGCGGAAGTCGGTGAACGTCTTCTTGGTGAGCAGGTAGGTGCTGGCGGGGACCGGGGCCTTGCTCTTGCCGACGATCTCACCGTCCTCGACCGACCAGAGGTCCTTGTCGCCCTCCCAGCCGTCGAGCGTTTTGCCGTCGAAGAGCTTAATTGTCTCCGATTTGCCCTGGCGCGGCGGCACGACCGCAGCATCCTTGTCGGCGGCGGGGACGGCGGAGACGGCCAGCACCAGGCCCAGGCCGATCGCCGCGCTGAGCGCGGGGAACCACAAGCGTCTCATGGGTACCTCATGGGAGAGAAATCGGCCCGCCCGGCGCGACGGTCGGCCGGCGCGGGACCGGGCTGAAGGTAACAGCGGGATCGGCGCGATGCAACGAGTTTTCCGGCGCGGTCGGCGCACCGGGTGTTACAATGACGCCCAGGACGCGGCCGTCCCGCGGAGGATCATCATGCCCTTGCTCGATCATTTTCATCCGCCATTAAGCGAGGAGCGCCACTGGGAAGGCTTTCACTCGAAATGGGCCAACGTCCTGGTGGACGAGCTGAACCAGACGCTGCTGCCGCCGGGCTATTTCGCCGAGCCGCACGTCCACGTCGGCGCCCGCGTCGAGATTGACGCCGCGACCTTTGAAGGCGCCGCCGCTTCCGGCCGTCCCGCTCCGGACGGGGCGACCGCGGTCTTGCCGACACGCACCTGGGCGCCGCCCGCGCCGACGCTGGTCATGCCCGCCGCGTTCCCCGATGCGTTCGAGGTGCAGGTCTTCGGCACGGAAACCGGCCCGCGGCTGGTCGCCGCCGTCGAGCTGATCAGCCCGGCCAACAAGGACCGCGCCGGCCACCGCCGCGCCTTCGCGATCAAGTGCGCCAGTTACCTGTGTCAAGGGATCGGTCTTATCCTCGTGGATGTCGTCACCAGCCGCGGCGGCAATCTCCACGATGAGATCGTCCGGCTGCTGCCCGAAGCCGGAGCGTTCCTCTTCCCGATGGAGCCGCCGCTGTACGCGACGGCCTACCGGCCGATCCGCCGTGACGAGACGGACCAGACCGAGGTCTGGCTGACGCCGCTGGCCGTCGGCCGGCCGCTGCCTGTGCTGCCGCTGGCGCTGACCGCCGAGCTGTGTCTGCCCGTCAACCTCGAATCCACTTACGTCGATGCCTGCCGCAAACTGCGCCTGAGCTGATGAATTCCGTCTCCGAACGTCTTTATTCCCGAAGGGGAGGTCCGCCATGACCGTCCGACTGTCGCGCCGCCTGTTCCTGTCGCTGTTCCTGTTACTGATCTTTCCGTTGGCTTCGTGGGCCGCGGAGCCGGCGGCGAAGGTCTACGTCATTCTCTGGTTCGACACCGAGGATTATCTCCAGCCGACCGCCGACGACGCGGCCCTGCACCTGGCGAATTTCCTCAGCGGCGAAGGAATCCGGGCCACGTTCAAGGTCGTCGGCGAAAGGGCGCGGGCCTTGGAGCGGCGCAAGCGCGACGACGTGATCGCCGCTTTGAAGAAACACGAGATCGGCTTTCACTCCAACTGGCACAGCGTCCAGCCCAGCCCGGCCATGTACCTCTCGACGCTCGGCTGGGACGAGGGCGTGGCCGAGTTCGACCGGCGCGAGGGGCCGGGCCGCGCCGACGTGGAGCGCATCTTCGGCAAGGCGCCGACCTGCTACGGCCAGCCGGGAAGCTCGTGGGGGCCGCAGAGCTATGGAGCCATGCGCAAGTGGGGCATGGGCGTCTACCTCGACGCCGGCCGCCATTTCGGTCTCGACGGCAAGCCCTGCTACTACGACGGCGTTTTGAACCTTTATAACCTCGATCATATCCTGAGGACCGACCTGACCGGCCTCCAGGAAGAGCAGAAGGCGGAAGACCGTTTCCTCGACGCCCGCAAGGCGCTGCTGGCCGAGGGCGGCGGCGTGGTCAGCATCTATTACCACCCCTGCGAATTCGTCCACAAGCAGTTCTGGGACGCCGTCAACTTCGCCAAGGGCGCCAACCCGCCGCGCGAGCAGTGGAAGCTGCCGCCGCAGAAGTCGCCGGAAGAGACGAAAACGGCCTACGAGAGTTTCGAGACCTGGATTCGCTTCATCAAGCGCTTCCCCGACGTGGAGTTCATCACGGCGTCGGAGGCGGCCAAGCTCTACCGCGACCGGGCGCACGACCGCGCGTTCACTCTTGATGAAATCAAACAGGTGGCCGGCGCCGTCGGCGACGAAATTTCCTTCCAGCGTCAAACCGGTCGCCACGCGCCGGGTCGCTCGGCCGGCTATGCGCTTTCCGCGGCGGAGGTCTTCGCGCTCCTCACCCGCTACGCCGCGGGGAATGAGCGGGATCGAGTGCAAGGAGTGGAGCTTATCGATCCGCCGTTCGGGCCGACCAGCCCGGCGCCGCCGCTGACGGAACCCTTGACCACCGACTGGAGCCAGTTCATCCGCACCACGGCGGACGTGGCCGACTTCATCGATAAGGAGGGGCGGGTTCCGGGGACCGTATGGCTCGGCTCGAAGCCGGTCCCGCCGGAGGCGTATCTGCGAGCGCTGGCCGGAGTGGTTCCCGACCTGATCGACGGCAAGAAGCCGCCGGAAACGGTGGAGCTAAAGCCGACCGAGCTGGCGGCGGCGAAGGACGTCGCCGCCGACGACTCGAAGCTGTGGGGCTGGGTGATTTTTCCGCCGGGTTTTCACGCCCCGGAAATGATGCGGCTGGCGAAGCGGCAGGCGTGGACGCTGAAGCCGGCCCTGCTGGACCCGGATCGGCCGTGAGGAGTCAGGGTGCGGGCCGGGCGCCCCAGCGTCGATCCGCCCAGCCGGCGAGCAGCGCCAGCGCCAGCCCGGCCGCCCAGCCGGCCAGCACGTCGGTGAGGTAGTGGACGCTAAGGTAGACGCGGCTGAAGCCGATCAGCAGCGGCAAGGCCACACCCAGCGCGAAGACCACCGCCCGCGGGCATCGCCGTCGCAAGCGCCGGCCGAGCGTCAGGGCCAGGCCGCCGTAGACGGCGGTGGATTCCAGCGCATGGCCGCTGGGGAAGCTCGGCGAGGGCGGCAGATCGACTCGCCGCCAGGGCACGTTCGGCCGCTGCCGATGCACCAGGGGCTTGACCCCCTCCGTCAGCGGAAACCCGGCCAGGGCCGCGACCGCCAGGATCAGCGCCGTGCGCGGCAGCCGCCGGACCAGCAGGCAGATGACCGCCGCGAAGATCACGATCAGCAAAAATTGCCAACTGCCGAGGCGCATGACAGCGCTCATCACGGCGTCCAGCCAGGGTTGGTGCAGGCGATAAGCAGCGTCCAGCGCGCCCCGGTCCAACCACCCAATGGTATTCACGGCGGATTCCCCCTTGCGTCCGTGCGACGGCCCCCGGTACGAGACCGTTATGATACGGGATCGTTGCTGCACGATCGCGGCCGGGACGTTACACTGAAGGGAAGAGATGGAACCCAGCGCCCGCGTCGCCGAGTCGGACGGTCAGCCGCCATGCCATCAACGCTCCCCTGTCCCAATCCAGTCTGCACCCATCTTTTCGACGCCGAGGCCGTGAAAGGCGCGGCCAGTGTAGTCTGTCCGCGCTGCGGCACCAAGCTCGAATTTCGCGCGCCGCGCGCCCGGTCGCCCGTCCCGGTCGCCCGGCCGGTCCCGCCCAAGCCGCCCGCCGCGCCGCCGAAAGCGGCCGCGCCCGCCGCATCGCCCGCCCGGCGCATTCCGCCGCCGCTCGCCCGGCCGGTCGCGCCCCCGCTGCCGGTCGCCGCGCCGGCCATCCCGCTGGCCACGCCGGTGACCGCCGCGCCCGCGCCGCCGTCCGCCCTGGCCTTCGGCTCGAAATCGGACGTGGTCCTCGCGCCGCTGCGGCGGCGTCGCGGTCTTCCCGGATGGCTCATAGCGCTCTTGCTGGTGGTCGGCGTCTTCGGCGGGGTGGCCGTGCTGGTCTTCGGGGCCATCCTCAACGGAAGTTCCTGGGGTTCCCATAATTCGGCCGGCGACGCCTCAGGGCCGAGCGCGGACGAATACAAGGCCGTCGGCCAGAAAGGCAATTTCCGCTTCACGCCGCCAAGCGCGCCGTGGCAGGAGGGTCGCACCCTGCCCGGCGCCGCCGTGGCCTTCCGGCGCTCGAAGCCGGCCAGCTCCATGGCCCTGGTCTTCCACGATTACCACACGCGCCTGCCGCGCGACCCCGAGCTGATCGACGACGCGCTGAAGAAACTTCGCGATGCCCTGAGCGACGTCGAGTACGAGGTCAAGCCGAAAGACGAGCAGTCCACGCTCGGCGGGCAGCCGGCCGTCCGGCTGGAGTTCCAGGGAGGGGACCACGACGTTCCGGTGCATGGCGAATGTGTGGCAATGGCTTACCGCGGCTTCGCCTACTGGTTCTACACCTGGGCGCCGGTGGACGACGCGCCGGGACTGGTGGACGAATGGGCCGGTTTACGAGGGAAATTCTCCCTGGGTAACCAGGGCGAGGGCTGGACGGAGAAGCCGCCCGAGACGGCCGCCGTCCAGGGCGATAAGCTGCCGTACAAACTGGAGTACATCAAGAGCGTCTGGGAGAAACAGGAGGGGCCGCAGAAATACAGTCCCCTCGCCGACGCCGTGTTGCTGGGCTACGACCCCAAGGACACGGAGCCCCGCATCGGTGCCAACGCGGCCACGGTGCAAATCCTGGCCTTGGAAAAGACGCCGGACCTGGACGCCGCCGTCCAGAAGGCGAAGGACGCCCTGATGGACATCGAAAAAGAGGGAGAAGTCGGGGGCGTGTCGCTGGACGTGGTCGCCGACAAGCTGCCGAACACGGACAACAACACGGACGTGGGCGCCTTCCACGGGCACGTCAGTAAGTTGGAGGTGAAGAAGTCCGGGGACCCCAGCAAATACGCGGTCCTCGCCGTGGTGCGGATGGACGACGGCGGCGTGCTGGCGGTGGTCTGCGAGTGTACCTGGGACCGCCGCGATTACTGGGACCAGGAGTTCACGGCGCTGCTGGCCCGGCTCAAGCCGGGGAAGGGGAAGTAGCGCCGATCGCCCGGACGGCCGGCCGAAGCCGCGCCAGGCGCGGGCGCGGTGACTGAGCGCGTGCTTGACGCGGGCGCTCAGTTCGCCGAACGTCCGGTGGTATTCGGGAATGAGAAAGAGCGGGTCGTAGCCGAAGCCGCCCGTGCCGCGGGCCTCGCGCAGAATGACGCCGTGACAGCGGCCCTCCGCCGTGGCCCGCACTTGCCCCGACGGGTCGGCGAGGACGGCGGTGCAGACGTAGTAGGCGGCGCGGCGGTCGTCGGGCAGCGGCGCCAGTTCGGCCAGCAGGCGGGCGTTGTTGGCCGCGTCGTCGCCCTGTTTGCCGGCGTAGCGGGCGGAGTAGACGCCCGGCCGGCCGTTCAATCCCGGCACGACCAGTCCGCTGTCTTCGCCGAGGACCCATTCGTGCAGATAGGTCGCCAGCTCGACCGCCTTCTTGCGCGCGTTCGCCTCGAAGGTCGCGCCGTCCTCGACGACCTCCGGCGCGTCCGGGTAGCGCGTCAGGTCGCGCAGCTCCGGCCCGGAGTCGCCCAGGATCTCCAGGATCTCTTCGCGCTTCTTCGGGTTGCGCGTCCCGACGACCAGCACCGGCGGCATGACTTCTCCTGAAAAGTGGATAGTGGATAGTGGTTAGTGGTCAGAAAGACGGCACCGCTCATGCCCCGAACCAATAGTTTTATCCTACGGACCCCGGACACCTGAGGAGATGGACCATGGGCGAGCAGACGCGGCGGGAATGGCTGGGAGGCGTGACGGCGGGCGCCGTCCTGACGGCGACAGCGGCGGCGGAAGAGAGGACGGAGCCGCCGGCGCGGGAGCCGTTCCGCTTCATGCTCAACACCGCCACGATTCAGGGACAAAAGCTGCCGATTGTGGAGGAAATCGAATTGGCGGCGCGATCCGGCTATCAGGCGATCGAGCCATGGGCGCGAGAGCTGGACCAGTACGTCAAGGACGGCGGCAGCCTCAAGGACCTCGGCAAGCGCGTCCGCGACAACGGCCTGACGGTCGAGGATTGCATCGCCTTCGCCGAGTGGATCGTGGACGACGAAACGCGCCGCAAGAAGGGCCTGGAAGAGTGCCGGCGGATCATGGACATGCTCCAGCAGATCGGCGGCAAGCATATGGCCGCCCCGCCGGCCGGCGCGACAAACGACGCCAACCTGCCGCTGCTCACCGTCGCCGAGCGTTACCGCGATCTGTACGATTTGGGAGAGAAATTTGGGATCGTTCCCATCGTGGAGTTCTGGGGCTTCTCGAAGACGCTGAGCCGGCTGGGCGAGGCGATGCTGGTCGCGATCGAGAGCGACCGGTCGGAGGCGTGCGTTCTGGCGGATATTTTCCATCTGTATAAAGGCGGTTCCGGCTTCAAGGGGCTGGCGCTGATCGGCCCCTCGGCGCTGCCGGTGATCCACATGAACGACTACCCGGCGGCGCCGCTGCGCGCCGAGATCACCGACCAGTTCCGCGTCTACCCCGGCGACGGCGTCGCCCCGTTGAAGGAAGTGTTACGCGTTCTGCACGCGAACGGCTTCCGCGGCTTCCTGTCGCTGGAGCTGTTCAACCACGAATACTGGAAGAACGACGCCCTGCTGGTGGCTCGAACGGGATTGGAGAAGATGAAGGCGGTCGCCCACGCCGCCTTGGAGGAGAAGCCCTAGATCAGCCGCCGCCGCCGACACGCCTCCTGATACGCCGGCTCGAACTCGACGGGCACGAACAGGTCGCCGGTCAGCCGCAGCGGCAGTGTCGGCAATGGCTGGCCCACCGTGACGGCCGCCGTCCACAGGTCGATTTCCGGCTTGTCCTGCCGCAGCACCGGCCGGTAGGCGACGGCGTACAACTCCAAGTCGGCCGGCAGAAGGAACTCTTCCGCGGCTGCCATCAGGCGCATGGTTTCGTTATGCAGGTTGGCGCGGCGGCTCGTCACGACGTCAATGAGGACGACGGCCACGCCTTGATTCAGATAGCTGGCGCATTTGGTTGCGAAAGCGAGCCGCTTGTCCGCGCGATCCTTGTTGCCGGGACTAATGAGTTCGATGGCGGCGACAAGCGTGCGGCCCCCGCTGATGGAAAAGACGCGCACCTCGAAGCTGTCCGGGAACACGGCGGGCATCGTTTGGACCGCGGCGGGCGGGGCCCATGTCGGCGCTGCGAGGGTGGCGACCGGAGAGCCGTTCGGTTGCGCGGGCGCGTCGGGGACCGCTCGAATGTTGCGACATCGATTTCCAGGCTGGGGCCGGTGTGAGTGTGTTCGGCCGCGATAAAATCGCGGCTCAACCATCGGTCGTTGAGGGCGTCCGCGATCCGGGTAGCCCAGGTGGAGTGGAATGCGTCCCAGGGGAAGTCGTTTTCCACCGGCGGATGGAAGTGATCGAGCAGCGGCATGGAAGGAATCCTCCTCCGGGTTTCCGCTGTATTGTACCAAAGCGAGATAGTGGGGCGAGCAATTGTAGCGGCTTCCCAGATCTTGTGATACACTACGGCCTACGAGTTGCGGGGGCAGCCGCTCCAGGCGTTCCGACGGAGGCAGCGAAGGAGACGGAGATGAGCGAACCCAAGTTTCCCGCAGGCTGGGACGCTGCACGGATCCAGCGCCTCATTGACCACTACGAGTCGCTGTCGGAAGAGGAGCAAGTCGCGGAGGACGAGGCGGCCGCGGCCGAGCGGAAGGGGCAAGTAGTCATTACGGTTCCCGAGGAATTGCTGCCAGCTATCCGCCGGCTGTTGGCGGAACACAAGAGCGCCTAACGACTTGTTCGGCGGCAAACCATGAGTGACTTCTTGCTCGTTCGTGGAATCAACGCAGCTGCGGCGCGACCGTTGTTTGAGGCTTGGAAAGAAACCCGCAAGTGGATTCGGTCGGTTGAATTGCGCGATGCTTGGGAACCGCAACAGTTGGAGATAAACGGTCGTGATGCAGTGGCGTACATGAAGGGCAGGCACAAAGCCGATTTAGCCGACCTCGTGTTACTCATCCAGGAGAATGGTGGTCATGTGGTTCACTTGATGCTGCATCGAAGCAGAGTTGAACGGCTAGAGGAAGACCTGGGCGAGTGGGCGAGCCGCCGAACTCGGCGCTGCACCTGACCGGGACCGCAATCTATCGTCACTCCGCCTCATACGCCAGATTCGGCGCCAGCCAGCGTTCCACCTCCGCCCGCGGCATCTTCTTGCGCCGGGCGTAGTCCTCCACCTGATCGCGCGTCACCAGATCCACCGCGAAATACGTCGCCTCCGGGTGGGCGAAGTACAGGCCGCTCACCGACGCCGCCGGCGTCATCGCGAAGCTCTCCGTCAGCCGGATGCCCGCCGTCGCCTCCGCGTCCAGCAGCCGCCACAGCGTCGCCTTCTCCGTGTGGTCGGGGCACGACGGATAGCCCGCCGCCGGGCGGATGCCGCGGTATTTCTCGTCGATCAGATCGTCCTTCGTCAGGTGCTCGTCGCGGCCGTAGCCCCAGTCGCGGCGGGCGCGCTCGTGCAGCAATTCCGCGAACGCCTCGGCCAGGCGGTCGGCCAGCGCCTTGGCCATGATGGCGTTGTAGTCGTCGTGGTCCGCCTCGAACTGCGCCGCCAGTTCCTCGGCGCCGACGCCGGCCGTCACCGCGAACGCCCCAGGTAGTCCGCGCCGGCCGCTCGCCACCGGCGCGACGTAATCCGCCAGGCTGCGGAACGATCGTCTGCCCCTCGCGCTCCCACTGCTGCCGCAGCATCGGGAACCGCGCCCGCTCCTGCGACCGCGTCTCGTCGGTGAAGACGACGATGTCGTCGCCGTCGCTGTTGGCGGGGAAGAAGCCGTAGACCGCGTGCGCCTGTCAGCAGCTTCTCGGCGATGATCCGCTGCAGCAGCCGCTGGGCGTCGTCGAACAGCTTCCGCGCCTCGGCGCCGACCTTGGCGTCCGACAGGATCTGCGGGTACTTGCCGGTCAGCTCCCAGGCCATGAAGAACGGCGACCAGTCGATGTATGGCACGATCTCCTTCAGCGGAAAATCGCGCAGCACGCGCGTGCCCAGGAACGACGGCACGGCGATCGGCGCCTTCTCCCAGTCGATGCGGAAGCGCCGCTTCACCGCCTCGGCGTAGGGGACCAGCTTGCGCTGCCGCCGTTTGGCGAACGCCTCGCGCTCCTTCTGCTGGAGCGACGCGGTTCTCGCGGTCGAGCTGCGCGCGCTCGTCCGGCCGCGTCAGCTGCTCCACCACGCCGACGCTGCGCGACGCATCCTTGACGTGGACCACCGGGCCGTGATAGGCCGGCGCGATCTTGACCGCCGTGTGCTTGGCGCTGGTCGTGGCCCCGCCGATCAGCAGCGGCAGCTTGAAGCCCTCGCGCTCCATCTCCTTGGCCACGTGGACCATCTCGTCCAGCGACGGCGTGATCAGACCCGACAGGCCGATCATGTCCACCTGTGCGTTCGCGGGCCTTCGCAGGATCTTCTCGCACGGCACCATCACGCCGAGGTCGATCACCTCGTAGTCGTTGCAGCCAGCACGACGCCGACGATGTTCTTGCCGATGTCGTGGACGTCGCCCTTGACCGTGGCCATCAGGACCTTGCCGCGGGCCTTGCGGGCGCCGCCGCCGGCCTTCGCCTTCTCCGCCTCCATGAACGGCATCAGGTACGCCACCGCCTTCTTCATCACGCGGGCGCTCTTGCACCACCTGCGGCAGGAACATCTTGCCGGCGCCGAACAGGTCGCCGACGACGTTCATGCCGTCCATCAGCGGCCCTTCGATGACCTGCAGCGGCCGCTCGTAATCTGTGCCGGGCACTCCTCCACGTCGGCGTCGATGAAATCGGCGATGCCGTGGACCAGGGCGTGCTTCAGCCGCTCCTCGACCGGCAGCTCGCGCCAGGCCTGCTGCTGGGCCTCGGTCTTTCTCCTTGCGGCCGATGGTCTCGCGCGAACTCGACCAGCCGTTCGGTGGCGTCGGGCCGGCGGTTGAGCAGCACGTCCTCGACGCGCTCGAGCAGGTCCTTCGGGATCTCCTCGTAGACCTGCAGCTGGCCGGCGTTGACGATGCCCATGTCGAGGCCGGCCCGGATGGCGTGATAGAGGAACGCGGCGTTCATCGCCTCGCGGACGATTCGTTGTCGTTGCCGCGGAAGGCGAACGACACGTTGCTGACGCCGCCGGAGGTCTTCGCGTCAGGGAACATCGCCTTCAGGCGACGCACCGCCTCGAAGAACTCGACGGCGTAGTTGTTGTGCTCCTCCATGCCGGTGCCGACGGTGAGGATGTTCACGTCGAAGATGATGTCGCTCGGGCGGAAGCCGACCTTCTCGGTCAGCAGCTTGTAGGCGCGGGCGGAGATCTCGACCTTGCGGTCGGCGGTCGACGGCCTGGCCCTCCTCGTCGAACGCCATCACCACCACGGCGGCGCCGTAGCGCTTGACGAGCCGGGCCTGTTCGAGGAACTTTTCCTCGCCTTCTTTGAGGCTGATCGAGTTGACGATGCCCTTGCCCTGGACGCACTTCAGCCCCGCCTCGATGACCGACCATTTCGAGCTGTCGATCATGACCGGGACCTTGGCGATGGCCGGCTCGGCGGCGACGAGGTTGAGGAAGCGCGTCATCGCCTCCTCGCCGTCGATCAGGTCGGCGTCCATGTTGACGTCGATGATGTTGGCGCCGTTCTCCACCTGCTCGCGGGCCACGGCCAGGGCCGCGTCGAAATTGCCTTCCTTGATGAGCCGGGCGAACTTGCTGCGAGCCGGTGATGTTGGTGCGCTCGCCGATCATGACGAAATTGGTCTCGGGCCGGACCACCAGCGGTTCCGTGCCGCTGTAGCAGGACCAGTCGGGCAGATCGGGGAGCTTGCGCGGCGGCACGTCCTTGACCGCCTCGGCGATGCCGTGAATCCAGTCCGGCGTCGTGCCGCAGCAGCCGCCGACGATGTTGAGCCAGCCGTTGCGGGCGAACTCGCCGAGCGCGGCGACCGTGTGGTCGCGGTCGCCCTTGAAGCCGCCCATAGCCGTCGGGCAGGCCGGCGTTGGGATAGCAGCTGACGTGCGTGCGGCAGATTCCGCGACAGCGTCTCGATCGTCCGGCCGCATCAGGTCGACGCCGACGGCGCAGTTGAGGCCGACGCTCAGGGCGTCGAAGTGCGACACCGAGATGTAAAACGCTTCCAGCGGCTGGGCCGACAGCGTGCGGTGGTTCTCGAAGATGGTGCCGGAAATCATCACCGGCAGACGCGGCCGTTGTGCTCGTCAAAGACTTGGTCGATGGCGAACAGGCACGCCTTCAGCACCAGCGTGTCGAACGACGGTTTCGGCCAGCAGGATGTCCACGCCGCCGTCGACCAGGCCGCGGATCTGCTGCGTGTAGACGGCGACCATCTGGTCGAAGGTGATGTCGCGCCGGCCGGGGTCGTCGCCGATGGCCAGCGACAGCGTCTTGTTGGTCGGGCCGATGCTGCCGGCGACGAAGCGCGGCTTGTCCGGCGTGCGGCGGCTCCAGTCGTCGGCGGCGCGGCGGGCCAGCTCGGCGGCGGCGCGGTTGATCTCGGCGACGTGTTCCTGCAGCTGGAACTCGCCGAGGCTGAGGGCGTTGCCGTTGAAGGTGTCGGTCTAGACGATGTCGGCGCCGGCCTCCAGGTAGGCGCGGTGGATGTCCTCGATGATTTTGGGCTGGGTGAGGACCATCACCTCGGTGCAGTTCTTGAGCAGCACCGGATGGTTGCGGAAGCGGGCGCCGCGGTAGTCGGCTTCCTGCGGGTCGTGCGCGAAGATCATCGACCCCATCGCGCCGTCGAGGACGAGGATGCGGCGGGAGAGAAGCTCTTCCAGGTATTCGCGCGTGCTGACGTAGGCGGGGCTAGCCATGAGGCGTCCGGCTCCTGCAAAGGCGCAACGGCGGGGCGGCGCTGCTGTGGATAGTGTAGGGGTTGCGGACGACGGGGGGCAGGCGAGAAAACCAGCCCCGAGCGCCAGCGAGGGGCTGCGCGGCCCCCTCGCTGGCGCTCGGGGCTGGTAAGGTGCGTCTTGAAACGACCGCTTACCGCCGCCGACGGAAGACGTTCTGCATCGCGCCCTCGTCGAACCCTTCCGGCACCGTGTTGAACGCGGCGTACTGGTAGAGGGCCGTGAGGAAGATGGTGTCCATCGCCGAGGCGACGGTAGCGTACACCAGGAAGTAGAGGCCGGCCACGACGAACACGGCGATGGCGACGTAAATCATCGCGGGGGTTTGCTGGCCGGCGCCGATCAGGAGGCCGCCGACGATGAGCAAGGCGATGAACGGCAGGGCGGCCAGGAACTTGAAGAAACCGAGCGTGAAATGGCCGACCAGCGCCTCGCCCCAGGTCTTCTTGAGGATGCCGACGGAGCGGCCGATCGCTTTGAACGGCCCAACCTTCTCGACGACCAGCACCGGCAAAACGAAGTAGGTGATGACGGTCCAGACCGTGCCGAGGATGGCGCTGATGAACTCGCCGACCCGCTTGTGGGAGTTCTCGATGCCCTTGATCAACATGCTGACGGTGGCCGACACCAGCGCCCAGCCCAGGATCTGCGGCCAGCGCGCCACGGCCGCCCGGAAGCCGTCGCCCAGCGTCGGCGTCTCGCCGTTGAAGCGCATGATGGCGCAGCTGACCAGGGCCGCGTTGCAGAAGACGATCACGAACGAGGTGATCAGGTAGAAAGAGAACAGCAAGGCGCCGCCCAGCACCGACGCCCACGTCTCGGGATTGCCGTTCTGATCGAAGGCGTCCTTGAAGCCGCCCATCGCGAAGATCGTGCCGAGGGGGATCAGGAAGCTCAGCACCACCAGGACGAAGCCGATGCCGCTGATGACGGGGAAGAGCAGGAACTGTTTGTTCTTGCGGAGCACGTCCCAGCTGCTGCGGGCCAGGGCGAAGCTGGCGGAGATGCGGTCGAACACGGTGGCGGCCTCCTTCGGAGGTTCGGGACTCACGGTCGATGGGAATCCGATGGAAAGATTGTAACACCCTTTCCGTGGGAAGCCAGGACGCCTCGGCAGGATTTCCCGGCGGGCCGGTTGCGGGCGGTTCGGCCGGGTGTTACAAAAGGGAGGGTGGAAGAGGCCGCCCGGAAACCGTCCGAGGACCGCCGATGCACCCTCCCCTTAACGCACCCCACGCGGCGCCCACCGCCGTCCATCCGCTGGCCGTCGGTCCCCTGGCGATCGTCGGCGGTTGCGGGCACGTCGGTTTGCCGCTGGCCCTGGCCTTCGCCCGCAAGGGATACTCCGTCGATCTGCTGGACGTTTCGCCGGAGCGCGTGGCGATGGTCAACGGCGGCCGAATGCCGTTCCAGGAGGAAGGCGCCGACGCCCTGCTGGCCGAAACCGTCCGGGCCGGCCGCATCAAAGCCACGACCGATCCGGCCGTCCTGGAAGACGCCGCCGCGATCATCGTCACCATCGGCACGCCGGTCGATGAATATCTCGACCCGTCCGTCGGCGCGTTCGACCGTTCGATGAACGAGCTGCTCGACCGGGTGCGGCCGGGGCAAATGCTGGTGCTGCGCAGCACGCTCTTCCCCGGCGTGACAGATCGACTCGCCCGCCAGCTGGAGCAGCGCGGCCGGATCGACGTGGACCTGGCCTATTGCCCGGAGCGCATCGTCCAGGGCCAGTCGCTGCGCGAGCTGGAGCAGCTGCCGCAGCTGGTGGCCGGCACGACGACGCGGGCGGCGGAGCGCGCGGCGGAGCTGTTCCGCGTCGTCTGCCCCAAGGTGCTGTTCCTGCGGCCGATCGAGGCGGAGCTGGCCAAGCTGTTCTGCAACGCCTGGCGCTACATCAATTTTGCCATCGCCAATCAGTTTTACGTGATCGCCCAGCACTTCGAGGCCGATTTCCAGACGATCTACCACGCGCTGCGCGAGGACTATCCGCGCATGGCAGTCGCTGGCACGTCCCGGCTTCGCGGCCGGCCCCTGTCTGCTCAAGGACACGATGCAGCTCGGCGCCTTCAACCACGGCTCGTTCGTGCTGGGCCAGGCCGCCATGATGATTAACGAGGGGCTGCCGTACCTGATCGTCCAGGACGTGAAGCGCGCCTACCCGCTGGCGGACATGACGGTCGGCATCCTCGGCATGGCGTTCAAGCCGAACAGCGACGATCCGCGGTCGTCGTTGTCGTACAAGCTGCGCAAGGTGCTGCTGGTGGAGTGCAAGCGCGTGCTTTGCACCGACCCCTACGTCCCCGACACGGGGCTGACGCCGCTGGAGGAGGTGCTGCAATTGGCGGACCTGCTCATCGTCGGCACGCCGCACGACTGTTACAGGGGGCTGACGTTCCGCCAGCCGGTGATCGACGTGACGAACACGATTCACCGGAAAAACGAACCGCCAAGACGCCAAGAACGCCAAGAAAAAGTCGCGGAAGGCCATTAATTCTCTTTCGCTCTTTCTTGGCGTACTTGGCGTCTTGGCGGTTCGAGAGATGGACTTCGCATGAAAATCCTGGTGACGGGTTCCGCCGGCTTCATCGGCGGCTACCTCGTGGAAGAGCTGCTCAACGCCGGCCATGAGGTCGTCGGCCTCGACAATTTCTCCAAGTACGGCCCGCTTCGTCAGGCAATCGCTCCAGCACCCCGCCTATCGCTTCGTCGAGGGCGACGCCAAGGACGTCGGCCTCCTCGCGGAGTTGATGCGCGACGTGGATCAGGTCGTCGCCGGGGCGGCGCGCATCGGCGGCATCAGCTACTTCCACGAATTCGCCTACGATTTGCTGGCGGAGAACGAGCGCCTCACCGCCGCCGTCTTCGACGCCGCGGTCGCCGCCCACCAGCGCGGCACGCTGAAAAAAATCAACGTCATCAGCTCGTCGATGGTGTACGAAAACGCGACGCTCTGGCCGACGCCGGAGGGCGAGCAGCGCCGCTGCGCCCCGCCGCATTCCACCTACGGCTTCCAGAAGCTGGCGACGGAATACTACGCCCAGGGGGCGTGGGAGCAGTACCGTCTGCCGTACACGATCTGCCGGCCGTTCAACTGCGTCGGCGTCGGCGAACGGCGGGCGCTGTGCGAGGCGGAGGTGATGAGCGGCAACGTCCGCCTGGCCATGAGCCACGTCGTTCCCGACCTGATCCAGAAGGTGGTGAAGGGCCAGGACCCGCTGCACATCCTCGGCGACGGCGGCCAGGTGCGTTACTACACCTACGGCGGCGACCTGGCGCGCGGCATCCGACTGTGCATCGAACGGCCGGAGGCGGTCAACGAGGACTTCAACCTCAGCACGGCCGAGGCGACGACGGTGCTGGAGCTGGCCCGCCTGATCTGGGACAAGCTGCGGCCGGGCGAACCGTTCCGATACGTCTGCGACGAGCCGTATCGCTACGACGTGCAGAAGCGCGTCCCCGACGTGAGCAAGGCGGAGCGGCTGCTCGGCTTCCGGGCGACGACGCCGCTGAGCGAGGTGCTGGACATCGTCATTCCGTGGGTGAAGCAGCAGGCGGAGTACGGCAACATCTGATCAGACGAGGAATCGCCTTGCCGGAACCGCTCACGTCGCTCGTCGTCCCCGTCTACAACGAGGCCGACAACATCACGCTCTTCCTGCGCGACGTGGAGCGCGAGGTGCGCGAGCCGCACGAAATCCTCATCGTCTACGACTTCCCCGAAGATTCGACGCTGCCGGCGCATCGCGGCCATGCAACCGCCCTGTACTGCCGTGCGGCTGGTCCACAACACGCTGGGACGCGGCGTTCTCAACGCCTTGAAAGCGGGGTTCCAGGCCAGCCGCGGCGATGTGATCGTGGTAATGATGGCCGACCGTTCCGACGAGCCGCGCGACGTGGCGGCGCTGAGCCGGCTGGTGCGCGAGGGGGCCGACGTGGCGGCGGGGTCGCGCTACGTGCGCGGCGGTCGGCAGGAAGGCGGGCCGTGGCTGAAGCGCACGCTGTCGCGCCTGGCCGGCGTGTCGCTGCACTACGTTCGCCGGCCTGCCGATTCACGACGCCACCAACAATTTCCGGGCCTACAGCCGTCGCGTCGTCGAACAAATCCCGATCGAGGGCGAGGCGAGCTTCGCCCTGGCGCTGGAATTGACGCTCAAGGCCCACTGGCGCGGCTGGCGCGTGGCCGAGGCGCCGACGACCTGGCGCGACCGCACGGCGGGACAGTCGCGCTTCCGGCTGTGGGCATGGCTGCCCCATTACCTGCGCTGGTACTTGCGCCATGAAACGGGCCTGGCTCGGCGGCCGGGGTTGACGTTCCGTTGGCGCCGCATTTGCCGATTTGTTGAGGAGACAGAGGGCCGAGGATTCGCGGCGGCGGAACCGCCCGGGCGGCCCCCAGCATCCAAGACGAGGAGGCAGACCATGCGTTCCTTCTATCTGTCGCTTGCCCTTCTGGCCGCGCTCGGCGTAGCGGCCCTGACCCCCGGCGAGGCGTCCGCCTTCGGCTGGAGGAATCGCGCCTACGTCGATGGCTACTACAGCGGCTACTACTACTCCCCGAACTACACCTATTACGGCGCCTATCCGTACTACACCATGAGCAGCTACGGCGGCTACGGCTACACCACGCCGTACGTCAGCTCCTACTACAGCAGCTACTACGCCCCGACGTACAGCACCTACCCGGCCACGTCGTACTACTACAGCCCAGGAACCTCGTACTACTACAGCCCGGGCTACGACCGCAGCTTCTCGCGCTGGGCGCCATACGGGTATCGCGTCTACCCATGACGCCTCGCCGCACCGATCGCCTCGACCGGCCGTGTTCCCGCACCCTCCGACGGGGACGCGGCCGCGTCGTTCTCATCCCTTCGGACCTTCTTCCTCTCCCTCTTCCTTCTTCGCCGCCTTCGGCGGGGCGACTCCTTCCGCCGACGGCAAATCGCGGAGACTGTTGAGTCCGAACGTCTGCAAGAATTTCTTCGTCGTGCCGTAAAGCACCGGGCGGCCCAACGACTCGTCGCGGCCGGCGATGCGCACCAGGCCGCGCTCCATCAGCTGCCGCAGCACGTCGCCGCTCTGCACGCCGCGCACCGCTTCCAGGTCGGCCCGCGTGATCGGCTGGCGGTAGGCGACGATGGTCAGCGCCTCGCGCAGGGCCGGCGTCAACCGGGCGTCGGCCGCCGCTCGCCGCAGCCGCGCCAGCCACGGGTGGAACTCCGGTCGCGTCAGCAGCTGCCAACCACCCGCCAACTCCTCCACCTGGAAAGCCGTGCCGTCCTGGTCGTACAGCGCCCGCAGCCGCGCCGCCAGCCGCCGCGCCTCGGCCGCGTCGGTCAACCCGGCGACCGCGGCCAGCCGCCGGGCCGTCAGCGGCTCGTCCGCCGCCATCAGCGCCGCTTCGACCATCGCCAGCCGGAGGTCGCGGCCGAGCGCCGCCTGGCCGGCCTCTTCCGGCGGCCTCGGCGTCGAGGAGGCGATGGATCAGCGGTAGGCGATGGTTCCGCGGCAGGCGGCCGGGAAGGCGGTCGCGCAGGGGGTGATCGCGTTGCACGTGCGTCGTCCTTTCCTCGTTCTCCTTGTTCTCCTCGTTCCCAAGCCGAGCTTGGGAACGAGGAGCGAGAGGGGCAGGACCGCCGTCTCAGCCACTCCCTCGTGTCGATCCCAAGGGGAGAAACCCCTTGGGATCGGCCCAACCTCGCAGGGCTTCGCGGGGCGTCGTTTTAGCCCCGGAGGGGCGACGGTCAATAGCCAGGGGTGAAACCCATTGGTATCGATACAAGTCGGCGCGTCTGCTTCGTCTTTCGCCCCGGAGGGGCGGCGGTTCATAGCCAGGGGTGAAACCCCTGGAAGGGGGACCGAAACCCCTGGAGCGACGACCGGCCTCCCCACGGTTTCAGCCCCAGAGGGGCGGCGGTGCCTCGCCTAGCGCCGCCCCTCCGGGGCTGAATCGGGGCGCGGCACGTCCTGGCCTGCCAGGGGTTTCACCCCTGGCGATGCACCGTCGCCCCTCCAGGGCGAAAGACGGAGCAGACGCGCTGCCTTTGTGTCGATACCAATGGGGATAAACCCGACGGCTTGCTATTCGGCGTCTCGCCCATTGCGTAGAATGCCCTGCGGAGATCACTCTTTCTCCGACGCCATAGGAGGCCCGCGGCATGATCGGCCGGCCGAAACAGACAACGACGACCGGGAAACGACAAAAAACGGGCAAGAAGCGGAAGCCGCCCAAGCTGTCCCGCCTGAACAAGCCGGAAGGGATGTCGCTGGAAGACTGGCAGGTCGAGCTGCGGCGGCAATTCGGCCGCGAGCAGAAGTACCGCCTCAAGAACGTCGGCGATCACCCGCTCTTCTCCGAGTTCGAGGTCGTCAACCCGGAGAACCGCAACGCCTACCGCGTCCGCATCCGCGGCCTGCGCGTCGGCGACAACTACTGTTCCTGTCCCGATTTCGCCACCAACACGCTCGGCACCTGCAAGCACATCGAGTTCACCCTGGCGACCCTGGAGCGGAAGCGCGGTGCGGCGCAGGCGTTGCGCGCCGGCTTCCGGCCGCCCTATAGCGAGGTCTTCCTCCAGTACGGCGCCCGGCGCGAGGTGCGCTTCAGCCGCGGGGACGATTGCCCGCCCGAATTGCTCGCCACGGCGGCGCGCTATTTCGGATCGGACGGGGTGCTGAAACCGGAAGCCTCGCGCCATTTCGAGGAGTTTTTATCCGAGGCGGGACGGCTGGATCACGACCTGCGCTGCCGCGACGACGCGCTGGCCTTCGTGGCGGAGGTGCGCGACGCGGAGCGGCGCCGGGAGAAGGTGGACGAGGCCTTCCCGCAAGGATCCCGCGGCGACGCCTTCAAGGATTTGCTGAAGGTCAATCTCTACGATTACCAGAAGGAGGGCGCCCTGTTCGCCGCGCGGGCCGGCCGCTGCCTGATCGGCGACGAGATGGGCCTCGGCAAGACCATCCAGGCCCTCGCCGCCGCCGAGATCATGGCCCGTCTCTTCGGCGTCGAGCGCGTCCTCATCGTCTGCCCCACGTCGCTCAAGCACCAGTGGCAGCGCGAGATCGAGCGCTTCACCGGCCGGTCGGTGGAAGTCGTCGGCGGACTGCGGCCGCGCCGCGCCGCCGGGTTCGCCTCGACATCGTTCTTCAAAATCCTCAATTACGATACGGTTTATGCCGACCTCGACCTGATCGCCGCCTGGTCGCCCGACCTCGTCATCCTCGACGAGGCCCAGCGCATCAAGAACTGGAGCACGCGCACCGCCCGCAGCGTCAAGAAGATCGCCGCCCCCTACGCCGTCGTCCTGACCGGCACGCCGCTGGAGAACCGCCTGGAGGAGCTGATCTCCATCGTCCAGTTCGTGGATCGCTATCGTCTGGGACCGACGTTCCGCCTCCTGCACGAACATCAGGTGCGCGACCCGGTCGGCAAGGTGGTCGGCTACACCGGCCTGGACCGCATCGGCCAGACGCTGGCGCCGATCCTGCTGCGCCGCCGCAAGGACGAAGTGCTGGACCAGCTGCCCAAACGGATCGACAGCAACGTCTTCGTACCGATGACGGACCTGCAACGGGACTATCACACGGAGAACATGGAGATCGTCGCCCGCATCGTGCAGAAATGGCGCCGCTATCGCTTCCTGTCGGAGGCCGACCAGCGGCGGCTGATGATCGCGCTGCAGCGGATGCGCATGTCCTGCGACAGCAGCTACCTCCTCGACCACCAGACCGACGAGGGGAAGAAGGCGGACGAGGCGGTCGAACTGTTGGACGAGCTGTTCGAGCGGCCGGGCGCCAAGGCGGTGGTGTTCAGCCAGTGGCTCGGCATGCACGAGCTGCTGCGACGGCGGCTCAAGGGCCGGAAGTGGGAGCACGTCCTGTTCCACGGCGGCGTTCCGGGGCCGAAGCGCAAGGATTTGGTGGATCGCTTCCGTGAAGATCCGCAATGTCGGGCGTTTCTGTCCACCGACGCGGGCGGCGTGGGGCTGAACCTCCAGCACGCCTCGATCGTGCTGAACATGGACCTGCCGTGGAACCCGGCCGTGCTGGAGCAGCGCATCGGCCGCGTCCACCGGCTCGGCCAGCGGCAGCCGGTGCGCGTCGTCAACTTCGTGGCGCAGGGGACCATCGAGGAAGGGATGCTGTCGGTGCTGCGCTTCAAGAAGTCGCTGTTTGCGGGCGTCTTGGACGGCGGCGAGACGGAGGTGTTCCTGGGCGGCAGCCGGCTGAACAAATTCATGGAGACGGTCGAATCGGCGACAACGGCGATCCCCGAACCGATGGCGGAGGACGCGGTCGAGGCGCCGGCGCGTCCTGGCGAGCCGGGGGCGTCAGCCCCCGGAGGGGAGGCGGACGGCGAGGAGTCGAAGCCGGCCCCGGCGGCGACCGCCGATCCGTGGACGGGGCTGTTGCAAGCGGGGATGGCGTTGTTGCAGCAGTTCGCCGGCGCTTCAGGAAACGGGCCGGCGGCCGGAACAGCGTCATCGCTGGTGCGGCGCGACGAGCGCACCGGCGAAGCCTATCTCAGGGTGCCGATGCCGAAACCGGAGGTGCTGGATCAGGCGCTGCAGGCGGTTCAGACGTTGCTGCAGAGTATGCGGAAGTGAGGGACGTTCCAAGACTGGGCGAGCCGCCGGGTTCATCCCATTGGTATCTACACAAGTTCGCAGGGCGTCGGGGATGTCGTTTTCGCCCCGGAGGGGCGGCGGTGCATAGCCAGGGGTGAAACCCCTGGGAAGAGGCGGCGCCCTGGGGCGATTCAGCCCCGGAGGGGCGGCGGTGCATCGCCTACCGCCGCCCCTCCGGGGCTGAACCCGTGGGGGAGACGGGTCGTCGCTCTAGGGGTTTCACCCCTGGCTATTCACCGCCGCCCCTTCGGGGCGGAAGCCAGAGCAATCGCGCCCACTTGTGAAAATACCAATGGGTTCATCCCGGCGGTTTTCGCGCAAACGGCGGGCATAAAGCCCGCCGCTCGCCCGCCCCGGATCGCCGCTAAACGGGAACTTACTTGTCTTCCTTGTTCTCGGTCGGCGGCGGTGGGCCGATGGCCGGCGGTGCGGGCGCGGGAGCCGGCTGGGCCGGGACGATGGCTGTTCCGCCTTGCACGTTGGCGAAGACCGTCACATTCCCGAGCCATAACTGTCGTCCGTTCGGCGTAAAGTAGACGTCTGCCGCCGCCGGATTCGGCTGAGCGAAGTCCGGGTCGTTGCGCATCGCGGCGGCGATGTCCTTCTTCGTCACGAACAGCGCATTGCCGATGCGCACTGGCTTGAGGCCGGCTTCCTCGGCCAACAGACGCACCGCCGTCTCCAGCGGCACGTCCTCCAGCTGCAAACTCACCTCCGCTTTCGCTTCCTTCTCCGCCCGCGCATCCACGATCAGGTTCGTGGCCGTGTCGCGGCTGATCCGCCGTAGCGCCTCGCCCAGGCCCACTTTGTTCAGGTCCACGCTGACGCGCTGGCGCATCTGCCGAACCGCGGCCATGTCCTCGGTGGTGACGACGACCGTGTCGCCGAGGACGACGAAGCTGAGGTTGTAGGGCGCGAGGACGTTTCGCAGGGCGGTGCGGGCCTTCACGTCCTTGAGGTCCACCTGGACCTGAATTGGCGACTGGTCGGGGGCGAAGCCGAGCTGCTGCTGAATGGTCAGGTTATCGAGGACAATATGGATCTTCGTTTTCTGGCGCAGCGTCTCGACGGCGGCGGCCAGCGTCTGCTTGTCGATCTTGACGGTGATCGGCTGGTCGAGCGCCTGGCGCACGTTCTCGACGGAGGGCTTGTCGTCCTTGTCGGTCGCGGCCGGCGCGGCCCAGAGAAGGCCGGGCAGGAGCGCCCAGGCCAGTGCGAATGTGACGCGCATGAGTCGGACTCCTCGGGAGAAGGAAGCGAGGCGGCCAGGTCCGTGGCCGCCGCGTCTGGCCTCAGAGTACGCCGGGTGGTTCGGGGCCGCAAGAGGCGATTGCCTCAATCGGCAGGGGCGTAGGCGAAGAAACCGATCAGCATCTCGTCGCCGGTCTGATCGCCCCAGCCGACGGTGCGCGTCGGGTCGGGATTGGCCGGGTTGTCGGCCGAATTGTCCCAGCGGGCCGTGCAGACCAGCCGCGTCCCCTTGGGCAGCCGCTTCGGCGCCTCCAGTTCGTAGCGCAGCTGCCAGTTGAAGTCGTAGCGCGGTACGTCGAGCAGCGTCTCGCGCCGGCCGTCCGGGTAGGCCGCCTCGAAGCGGAACGCCTTGCCGCGCAGGTGCATGTGCGGCGACAGGTTCAAGAGCAGAACGTCTTGCGGCGCGACCCACTCCGCCGTCAGCCGGTAGTCGCGGGCGCCGGCCGGGATCGCGATGCCCGTGTTGAAGACGGCGCCGCCCCGCACCACGGATTTCACCGTTTTCGGATCGGCGAACACCAACCCAAGACAGGAGCGGTCGCGGCGCGGCGAGCCGTTGGGCGTGTAGTGCATCTGGAACAGGAATTTCGACCCGGCCGCGACGCGGAACGCCTCGCCCTGGGGAAAGACGATCGGCGCCATGCCGGGGGCGTAGTCGAGCAGGGCGCCGGCGCTGTCCGGGGAGATCCCGTCCTCGCCGGGCGGCACGATCATCACCAGGGCGTGATGGACCACCGAGGCGTCTCCAGGCCGCACCTCCGCGGCCTGGAGATATTTATCCTCCGTGAAGCCCGGATCGACCAGATAGTATTGATACGGCAAATCCCCCTGGGCAGGAACCTCATAAGGCTGGTCCGCCATGGTCACGATCTGATCGGGACGAGAGATGCGCCAGCCGTCGGGGAAGTTCGGCGGCGGCGGCAGGTTGGCGGGGTCGCCTTCGGGGCAGCCGTCGTCGATCCAGCGGAACAGCAGCCGCCTCTCGTCGGCGGTGAGACGGGCGTCGTTGCGGAAGCGTCCGTGCTTCGGGTCGGCGAGCCAGGGCGGCATCCGGCCGTCATCGACCACCTCGCGGATCATGGCCGACCAGTCGGCGGCGTCGCGGTAGTCGGTCAGGGGAAACGGACCCGGTTCGCCCGCCCGGTGGCAATCGACGCAACGGCGTTGCAAGATCCGGCTGATCTGGTTCGTATAGGTCACCTCTCCTCCGCCGTCGGAAGGCGTCGGCGCGGCCGATGCGGCAGCCGACGGACGGGACGGCCGGCCGCGCCACCGGCCGGCCGTCGAGCAGCTCGCCGAGCGCGTCGGCCAGGTTGCGCCGCGTCGGGGCCGGCCGGCGACCCCGGACGCCGTACTGATCGTCGATGCGGCCCCAGTAGCGAACCACGCGGCCGGCGTCGAGGACGAAGACCTCCGGCGTCCGCACCGCGCCCATGCGGTCGGCGACGGTGCCGTTGATGTCTTTGAAGATCGGGAAAGTGATGTTGTGGAGGCGGACGAAGTCGGCGACGGCGCCGAGCGAATCCTGGGCGTTGGGATTGACGCCGACGAAGGCGACCCCGCGCGGCCCGAATTGCTGGGCCAGCTCGTCGAGGCGCGGGCCGTACAGCTTCGACAGCGGACATTCCGTCCCCAGGAAGGCGACGACAAGGAGCTTGTAATCGGCCCATTCGGCGAGATCGTGCGGCCGGCCGAACACGTCGTGGAGGGTGAAGTCGTCGATGGCGCGGCCGACTGGCGTGGATTCTGGCACGGCGGGGACGGACGCCTCGGCGACCGGACCTGCGACGGGCCGCGGCGCGAAGGGATTGACGAGCAGGGCCGCCGCTCCCAGGGAAAGGGCCGCGACGATCGCCATCAGAATGGGGGTCCGCCGGGCCATGCGCTGATCCTCCCGCCGAAGCGACCGCCAAAACACCTATTTCAGCTCGCGCACGAACGGGTTGGCGAAGTCCATCTCCCCTTCTGGCCGCAGGACGAACTGGCTCTTCGGTTCCGGTTCGGTTGTGGCGTGGTTCTCAACCTCCTTGCCGTTGACCGTCACCGTCAGCGACTTCCCTTTCACGACAACCTTCAGACGATTCCACTGGCCGGCCGGCTGCAGCTCCTTCAAGATGCGCGGCTTGCTCCTCGCAAAATACTCGCCGGCGGGGAACTGATGCACGAACGTCCCATCCGCTTTGAACGTTAGCAGTACGGAGGCTTCGCGGTTCTGCGCAGGACGAATTCACAGGACGTCGGTTTCTCCCCCTGCTTCTCCGGGAACTTAAAATCCACCACAAACTCCGCGTCCCCGTACTCCTTCTCCGTGCGCAGCTCCTGCCCCATCCCGTCGTAGTGCAGCACGGTGTCCCTCGGCTGCCAGTGCTTCTTCGTCTCGTCGTCCGCCTTCCAGCCCGACAGATCGAGGCCGGTGTACAGCGGTCTGAAGCCCTGCGCCTCGTCGGCGATCTCGTCCTTCTTCGGGTTGCTGCTGGGCAGCTCCTTGATCTTCAGGTTCTTGAAGTGGCACTCCGAGCCTTCCGACTCCAGGGCGAGATAGCCCTTGCGGGGGTTGCACTGGCTGACGCCGGAAACCTCGTAGCCGTTGACCGCCAGCGTGATGCGGCCGTCCTTCCCCTCGACGCGGTAATGGTTCCACTCGTTCTCGCCCTTGCAATGGTTCTCCGACGGCAGGCACCGCGCCCAGCCGTCGGGGTGCGGCCGGTCGGGGACGCAGGTCGCGCCCCAGATGCTGAACAGGTCGCCCTGGCTGGTCGCGGTGATCTCGCCCTTCTTGTTCTTGTAGGTGAGGTTCACGAGGACCTGCACTTCGATGCCGCGCGTGTAGCCCGTGCCGACGGCGGGGAGGGGGTCGGCCCAGACGAAGAAGCCGCTGTTGCCGACCGCGCCGGGCTTGGGCGGCACGTGCATCCAGTCGAATTCGGCGATGAAATTCTCATACTGCTTGTCGGTGCGCAGGTAGCCCGTCGGCTTGCCGGTGGTGATGATCTCCCCGTCCTTCACGAAGAAGGTGCTGGGAGCGCAGTTGACGTTCACCCAGCCGGTCAGGTCTTTGCCGTTGAACATCGGCACGAAGCCGTCGTCGCGCGTGTCGTCCGCCTTTTTGTCGGCGGAGAGCGCGGGGATGACAAGGGCCAGGGCGAGCAAGGCGGCGATGCGAACACAAAGTTTCATCGGGGTTCCCTCATCGGAGGCGTCGATTCGCCTTCGCCGTCTGTGCGAGGCGGCCGGAGGCTATTCCTTGGTGATCGTCTCATCCAGGTTCAGCAGTACGCGCGCCACCACCGTCCACGCCGCCGCCTGCGCCGGCGTCGCGCCGTCCGGCAGCTTCGGCGGATGGGCCGGGTCCTCCGCCGCCAGCTCCCACGGCTTCGCATCCGATGCGGCGAAACGCTTCGCTTCCTTCGCTAACAAGGTCCGCAAGGTGTTCATCTCCTCCGCGTCCGGCCGACGGGCGACGCAGCGGCGGAAGGCATAGACGAGGCGGTCGTCGTCGCTCTTGCCGCCGTCGGCCAACGTATGCAGGGCCAGCGCGCGGGCGCATTCGAGGAATTCCGGCTGATTGAGCGTCATGAGCGCTTGCAACGGCGTGTTGGAGCGGGCGCGGCGGACGCAGGCGAAATCGCCGTTGGGCGCGTCGAACGTCTGCAACACGGGATGCGGCACGGAGCGGAAGCGGAAGATGTAGATCGAGCGGCGGAAGCGTTCCGGTCCCTGTTCCACGGCCCACACCTTCGGCCCGTAGCTGGCCGGCGGCTGGAACAGGAATGGCGGCAGTGGCGGGTGGATGGGCGGGCCGCCCAGCTCCGGATTGAGCAGACCGCCGGCCGCCAGGGCGATGTCGCGCACCGCCTCGGCCTCCATGCGCAGGCGCGGCCCGCGGGCCAGCAGGCGGTTGTCGGGGTCGCGCTCGCGCAGCTCCGCCGTCGTCCGCGACGACTGGCGGTAGGTCGCGCTGGTGACGATCAGCCGATGCAGCTTCTTCAGGCTCCATCCCCGATCCATGAACTCCACGGCCAACCAGTCGAGCAATTCGGGGTGCGACGGCGCCTCGCTCTGCAAGCCGAGGTCCTCCGAGGTGGCGACAATGCCGATCCCGAAGTCCATCTGCCAGATGCGGTTGACCAGCGACCGGGCCGTCGTCGGCGCCTGGCGATCGACGAGCCATTTGGCGAAGGTCAAGCGGTTGAGCGGGGCGCCGGCCGGCAACGGGTTGAGGAAGGCCGGCACGCCGGGATCGACGTGGGCGCCCGGCTTGAGGAAGTTGCCGCGCTTGAGGAGGTGCGTGTCGCGCGGCCGGTCGCGCGGCGCCAGCACCAGCTGCGTCGTCCCTTCGGGATGCTCCTTCCACAGCTCCTCGATGTGCTTGTCGGCGTCGGCCCACTCCGCGACCGTTGTGCGCCAGTAGCCGAACACGGCGTCGTCCTGTTCCGGCGTGCGCTTGTCGCGCGGCAGGGCCAGGATTTGCCGCACGTCCGGCGGAACCGGATCGGCCTCGGCGCCGGGCGCCGCGGTCAGCGACAGGCGGAAGCGGCCGAGGTTGTGGTTCTGGTTGTCGTCGCTGTTCCAGCCGCCGCCGTCCTGCGTGATGAGGAAGGTCAGCGTGGTCCCGTCCGGGTTGGCCAGCGGCTTCTCCAGCGTGAACACGATTTCATGCGGCACGTTGCGCCGGCCGGGATCGCGGTCGGTGGCCCAGGCCGTGTCGTTGTCGCCGTCGATGGCGAACGACGCCGGCCCGATGAGGCGTTTCTTGCCGCTTTTGTCGTCGTAAATGGGATCCAGCGGCGCGACCGGCGGGTTGTAGTCGGCCGTCGCCTTGGCAAACTTCAGCTTCTCCGTCTTGCCGCCGACCGCCGCCTCCACCGCGAACTCGCTCAGGGCCGCCGTGCCGTAAATCGAACGGCCGGGGCCGCCGCGCGGCAGGTTGGGGTCGTTGAGCAGTTCCATGCGGAAGGCGGTGACGTTCTTCGCGTCCGCCTTCAGCTTCATGCGGACGGTGTGCTTGGTCGGCGCGTAGCCCTGGGCCAAGAACGAGCCGTCGGGCATCGGCAGGTACTTCTGGCCGCCGGTCGATTCGCCCTCGACTTCGGGTTGGATCACGGTCCATTCCGGCCGTCCCTCCTTCGCCTTCGCTTCCCACGCCGCCATGCGCTCGCGCCAGTCGGGCGCCTGTTTCCGCAACCCATCTTCCACTTCGCGGATCTGCTTCAGCACGTCGCCGCGCTTTTTCTGCTCCTCCGGCGTGTAGACCGTGACATCGGCCTCGAAATCGTTGTTGAGGAAGGCGAAAAGGCGGTAATATTCTTTCTGCGTCAGCGGATCGAATTTGTGGTCGTGGCACTGGGCGCACTGGATGGTCAGACCGAGGACGCCCTTGCCGATTGCGTCCATGCGGTCGAACATGGCGTCCATGCGGAACTGTTCGGGATCGACGCCGCCCTCCTCGTTAATCATGGAGTTGCGCAGGAAGCCGGTGGCGACGACGTCGTCCTGGGTCGCGTTGGGCAGCTGGTCGCCGGCGATCTGGTCGATGATGAAGCGGTCGTAGGGCAGGTCGCGGTTGAGGGCGTTGACGACCCAATCGCGGTAGAACCAGACGAAGCGCGGCTTGTCCTTTTCGTAGCCGTCGCTGTCGGCGTAGCGGGCGGCGTCGAGCCACCAGCGGCCCCAGCGTTCGCCGTAGTGCGGCGACGCCAGAAGGCGGTCCACCACCTTTTCATAGGCGTCCGGGGCCGGATCGTTGAGGAAGGCGTCCACCTCTTCGGGCGTCGGCGGCAGGCCGGTCAGGTCGAGCGTGACGCGGCGGATGAGCGTGGTGCGGTCGGCTTCCGGCGACGGCGCCAGCCCTTCCTTCTCCAGCCGGGCGAGGACGAAGGCGTCGATGGGGTTCCGCACCCATTTCGCATCCTTGACGGCGGGAAGCGCGGGCGAACCGGCGGCTCGGAAGGCCCAGTGGCGCAGGGAGGGATCGTCGCCGGCCAGCGCATCAGGCCACGCCGCCCCGGCGTCGATCCAGCCGCGCAGCACCTGGATTTGCGCGGCCGAGAGGCGCTCGGCCTTGTAGGGCATGGCGACCTCGTCGTCAGCGCTGGTAACGCGACGAATCAGCTCGCTTTTGGCGCTGTCGCCGGGAACGACGGCCGGCTTGCCCGACTCGCCGCCCTTGAGGGCGCGGGCCTTCACGTCGAGGCGAAGGCCGGAGGTGTGCTTGCGGCCGTCGTGGCAGGCAAAGCAGCGGTCCTTGAGCAGCGGCAGCACGTCGCGCTCGAAATCGACCGGCGGCTTCTCGGCGGCGGTCGCGGCGACGGGCAGCGCCAGGAGAAGGGCCAAGGAGAGAACGGGGCCGGATCGCAAGGCGCGGTCCTCCGACAGAGAAGCCAAGACGGGGAGAAAAGACCTCCCTGGGCTGGCAGGCAGGGGCGTGAGGGATTGAGGTTGATTCTACTCGGCCGTTGTCGCATCCACAAGGGGTGGGGAGTCGAAACGCAGCCGTCTCCACATCCCCCCCTGAAACGCTCTCGCCACCCTACGCTTTTTCGGCCTCCGTAGTCACCTTGAGGAGGAGCGCGGCGAGGACCGGAGCAACGACCTCAACCGGGTTTCCATCCGGGTATGGGAGTTTCAGGGCTAGCAGGGCCCGACGTGTCCTGACTCGCGCCTACCACGTACGGCTTTATTTCCGGGTCGTCACGGAGCGCTTGGATGCGTGTTTTGATCTCGTCGGTGATGTCTTTCTTCGCGCCGCCTACGCCGATAGAGAGTTCGCCAGGAACGATAATTCGGGGAGATCTGTCCCTACAGTAGCAGCACGGGTTGTCGCGGCCAGCATCCGGCAGGGGAACGAACCACCAATATCGAAATGAATCTCCGCTGGGTGGTTTCACTTGTACCTGCCGGTCCCCGACCCGCCGCTGGACTTCGCCCAGCAGGTGGTCGAAAAACTCATTGATGCCGTCCACGAAAGCCTTCCACATCAGCTCAACCACATCGAAGTTCTCAGCGTACAGCCGGGCGGCGGCGCTGAAGCCATTAAAGGAGCTCATGGTCGATCCTCATCGGCAGGAGGGTGAGAAGTCGGTTGAGGTCCGCGAGACACGTTAGCATCCATGATTTCGCGTCCGGCCCTTCCGAGTCTTCCAGGAGCGGCTCCAAGGTCCGCAGGAGTCCGCGGAAATCCACGCCGCCAGGCAAAGCGCACGTCGCCAGGTGTGTGATCCACAGCTTGAAAGCGCTCTTCGCATCTTCGAGAAGTTGTGAGGGCGTCAGCACCGAAGCCAGTGCGACCGCAAAGTCCAGGTACGTCGTGGGAATCGCTTCTTCATTGGCCGGCGACCGTCTGTTGGGCGTCAGAAAGACCATGTGAATCGGGATGGCTTCATCCAGACCGAGCCACTTCCGCACGGCCGCCGGGTAAGCGACGGTTTGTAGCTGATTAGTCCTGGGCGTCGGATGTTCCTCCGAGCCGGTCTTGGCCTCCACCACGACCACGAACGAGGGGTACTGCAACACCATGTCCGGTCGGCCGTCGTCGGTGGAAACCTGAGTCATCGGCTTGACCGCTTCCCGAAGCTCGTTGGCCCCGGAAATGCCTAGGCTATGTAGCCATTGGCGCTGCCGCGCCAGTGCGGTGTCGGTACCCGCGTCGGCGGAAAGCGACCACGCCATCAGTTCCGTGTAAGCATTCTCATCGTAGCTTAGATGGGCCACTTTGAGGAGGTCGAATTGTGGCGGCAGGAGCCATTGGCGTAGCCGGTCCAGCCGCGGCTTGAGCGCGGCGAGTTGCTTCGGCAGAGTATGAAGGAGCAGGGGCTTCCCGGCCTCGATGAAACGGCGGAACTGGTCGAGCGGCGCGGCGTCTTGCCGCGGGACCAAGAACGCCTGGCTCCGGGTGACAAAGGAGCGGAACCGCTCAAGAAGTTCGGCATTTGGTCCAAACATTGCACTCTGCGGGTGAGTGGAATCGCGCCCGAAGGGGTTGACTCATTTCGCCTCCCCTTCGTTCCCGGATTGGCAAATGAGGGCGTCTTCGCCGGATTATACTATTTCTGCTGGGTATAGTTCGTTCGGAAGATAATGCGCGGCGCCACGGCTGTGTCGGTCGCGGCGCACCTATCTACTCGTCCATTACTTTCCTGACGGCCGATCAGAGGCGGCACGTCGCGCTCGAAATCGACCGGCGTCTTCTCAGCAGTGGTCGCGGAGAGGGGCAGGTCTCGCGGCGGCATACTTTTTTCTCAGAATTTGCCTTTCCGGAATTCCTGTCCTACCTTACAGCAGACGCGCATTCCGCCCGGCCCTTAAGGTCGGACGGAACGGATCGCTCCCCCTGCGACTTCAACGCCGAAGGAATCTCCCCCATGGCTCGACTCCTGCGCCGCAAGGTCCGCCCCGCCCAACATCCCCTGGAAACCTACCTCCGCGAGATCAACGACACGCCGTTGCTCGACGCCGAGGCGGAGCGGCGACTCGCCTATCGCATCGAGGAGGGCGACACCGAGGCCCGCGACCACATGGTCCGCGCCAACCTCCGCCTGGTGGTCAACATCGCCCGCCGCTACGCCGGCAAGGGCCTGGCCCTGCAAGACTTGATCGAGGAGGGCAATCTCGGCCTGCTGCGCGCCGTGGAAGGGTTCGACCCGTCCATGAACACGCGCTTCAGCACCTACGCCAGCTACTGGATCAAGCAGTCCATCAAGCGGGCGCTGATCAACACGGCCAAGACCGTTCGCCTGCCGGCCTACATGGTCGAGCTGCTCAGCAAGTGGCGGCGGGCGACAGCCGAGTTGCAGGAGGAACTGGGCCGCACGCCGACCCAGGAAGAGATCGCCGCCCATCTCCATTTGCCGAAAAAGAAGCTGGCCATTATCCGCAAAGCGATCCGCATCCACAACGCGGCCTCACAGGCCGACCAGGCCGACGACGGTTGGTCGCTCGAAGAGATGCTGACCGACATGCGCACCAAGGGGCCGGACGCCGAGATGGCGGACTCCGACGACCTGCATCACGTCCTGGAGCTGCTGGACAAGATGGACCAGCGCGAGGCCGCCGTGCTGCGGCTGCGCTTCGGCCTGGACGGCGAAGATCCCATGACGCTCAAGGAAATCGGCGACCGACTCGGCCTGACGCGCGAGCGCGTCCGCCAGATCGAGTGCGAGGCGCTCGGCAAGCTGCGCGAGGGGATCGAGGCGGCGTAACCTGTCGAACGCCCGGCGGGCGGTGCCGTATCCGCCCGCCGCGCTCTCATCTTTCAGCGTCGGTCCACAGCAGCCGCGCCGGCCCGCCCCGCTCGGCGAAGACGACCGCGGCCTGGCCGAAGCGCCGGCCCAGCGCCGTCGCCGTCGCCTCGTCCATACCGGGCACGAACAGGCTCGGCTCCGGCGGCCAACCTCGGTCGTCGGCCGCGCCCTCGCCGCGATAAAAGGTATATCCCGCCTCCGTAATCCGCTGCTCCAGCTGCCGCTGTCGCGCCTCGTTGCGCTCCTGCGGCGCCTCGACCGAGCCGGGATTGTACGCCGTGATGTACGTCCACGCGGCGGCCCCGTGCGCCTCCGCCAGGGCGTCCGCCTCCGAGCTGGGACGGCCGATGCGCACGGCGAACCGGCCGTCCGGCCCGTCCACGAAATAGGAAGTAGCTCGGTAGGCGGCTTCTCGCTGGGCGAGATCTTCCGAGGGAGCGTTTTCCACGACTACCCCCGCAAATCCGCCGTCGGCAGGAACCGCGGCGGCTTCCGCGCCCGCGTGGCCTGCTCGAAGGCGTAGGCCAGCTTGAGCAGCGTCGGCTCGCTCCAGGCCCGGCCGAAGAACGAGATCCCCACCGGCAATCCGAACACGAACCCCGCCGGCACGGTGATGTGGGGATAGCCCGCCACCGCGGCCGCGGACGAGCTGCCGCCCCGGCCTCCGCCGCCATTGACCAGATCGGTCACCCACGCCGGCCCCTCCGTCGGCGCCACGAGCGCGTCGAGCTTGTTCTCGTCCATCACGGCGTCAATTCCGTCCTTTCGGGACAGCAAACGATTCCTTTTCACCGCTTCCAAGTATTCCTCGCTGGTGAGCGGCCCCACCTCCTCGGCGCGGAGGAACAGCTCCTGTCCGAAATACGGCATCTCCTTCTTGCTGTTTTGCTTGTTGAATTCGATGATCTCCTGGAGGGAATGGACCGGGGCGGCCGGCCCCAGCCGCTCCAGGTAGGCGTTGAGTCCGGCCTTCAACTCGTACATAAAGACGATCATTTCGGAGCTGCCATAGCGGCCCAGCGTTGGAATCACGGCCGGGTCGAGGAGTTTCGCCCCCTGTCGCTTCATCGCCTGGAGCGCGTCGTCCATGACGGCGTCCACAAGTTCGCTGAAGCCGAAGAGGCGGCGCACCACGCCGATGCGCGCCCCCTTGAGGCCGTCCGCGTCGAGGAACGGCGTGTAGTCGGCGTGGGCCTTGCCCGCATCGTCCTTCGTCGCCTTGTCGGGGTCGGCGCCCGCCAGCGCGCCGAGCAGGATCGCGGCGTCCCGGACCGTCCGGCCCATCGGCCCGGCCGTATCCTGGGTATGGGAGATGGGAATGATCCCCGAACGGCTGACGAGGCCGACCGTCGGCTTGAGACCGACGATGCCGTTGACCGACGACGGGCTGACGATGGAGCCGTCGGTTTCCGTGCCGACGGCGGCGGCGCAGAGACTGGCGGCGACGGCCGCCGCCGATCCGGAGCTGGAGCCGGAGGGGTTACGGTCCAGCGCGTAGGGGTTGCGCGTCAGGCCGCCGCGGCCGCTCCAGCCGCTGGTCGAGTCGTCGGAGCGGATGTTGGCCCACTCGCTGAGGTTCGTTTTGCCGAGCAGGACGGCCCCGGCCTTGCGCAGCCGTTCGACGAGGAAGGCGTCTTTCGGCGGCTTCGCGCCGACCAGGGCCAGCGAGCCGGCGGTGGTCGCCATGCGGTCGGCGGTGTCGATGTTGTCCTTGATGAAGATCGGGACGCCGTGCAGCGGCCCGCGCGGCCCCTTGTCCTTCCGCTCCCGGTCGAGCGCGTCGGCGATCTCCAGCGCGTCGGGGTTCCGTTCGATCACGGCGTTGACGGCCGGCCCCTGCTTGTCGATCTCCTCGATACGGGCGCGATAGCGCTCCGTGAGGGAGCGGGCGGTCCACTTGCCCGCTTTCATCCCTTCCTGGAGTTCAGCGATCCCCATTTCCTCCAGCTCAAACGGCTTGACGGCGGGGTCGTTCGGGACGGGGTCGGCCGACGCTGCGGCGGCGCAGCCGAGGAGTCCGGTCTGGAGGAAGCGCCGCCGGTTCGGTTCATGCGGTTGAGGCATCGCTGTCATCTCCTGATCGGGGGCGGATCGAACTGTTGCATGGCAGCTTACCTGCCGGGCCGGCCGGAAACCAGCACTTTCCGACGACTCCCCGCGGCCGCTGCTTCTACAATAGCCCGGCGCCCGTCCCCACGATTTCCGGAGTGCTAAGGGATGCGAACCGTTTTGCGCGCTACACCGCTCTTTTTTGTCTTCATTATCACGGCGCCGGCCGCCGCCGCGCCGCACGTCGCCGACAGCCTCCAGCCCTTCGTGGACAACCACACGCTGGCCGGGGCCGTCGTCCTGGTCGCCGACAGAGACAAAGTGTTGGAACTGGAAGCGGTCGGCTATTCTGACGTCGACGCCAAGACGCCAATGAAGACCGACGCCCTCTTCTGGATCGCATCGATGTCCAAGCCGATGACGGCCACGGCCCTGATGATGCTGGTGGACGAGGGCAAGGTGAAGCTCGACGATCCCGTCGAGAAATACTTGCCGGAGTTCAAAAATCAGTGGATGATCGCGGAGCAGGACAAGGACCACATGCTCCTGAAGCGGCCGACGCACCCCATCACCGTCCGCAACATCCTGTCCCACACCAGCGGGCTGCGTCCGACCTCGGTGATGGAGACGCCGACGCTCGACCTGCTGCCGCTGCGCGACGCCGTGCGCAGCTACGCCATGACGCCGCTCCAGTTCGATCCGGGCAGCCAGTATCAGTACTCCAACGCGGGCATCAACACTGCCGGCCGCATCATCGAAGTCGTCAGCGGCATGCCGTATGAGGAGTTCATGCAGAAGCGCCTGTTCGATCCGCTCGGCATGAAGGACACGACGTTCCGGCCCACGGAGGAACAGGTGAAGCGGCTGGCGAAGTCCTACAAGCCCGGCAAGGACGGCAAGGGGCTGGAAGAAACCATCATATCGCAGTGCTATTATCCATTGACCGATCCGAAGCGTCAGCCGTTCCCGGCCGGCGGTCTGTTCTCGACGGCGTCCGACGTCGGCGTCTTCGGGCAGATGATCCTGAACGACGGGACGTTCCGGGGGAAGAAATACCTCTCGGAGGAGGCGGTGCGCGAGATGACCTCCACGCAGACCGGCGACCTGCTGAATAAGGGCAAGGGCGAGAACGGTTACGGCCTGGGGCTGTCCACGAGCCGGAAGGCGCGGGGCGACGCGGTGATCCCCGGCCCGTGCGGCCACGGCGGGGCGTATGCGACGAACCTGTGGATCGACCCGGAACGGCAGCTCGTCCTGGTCTACATGGTGCAGCACGCGGGCTTCCCCGGCGACGGCGGCAAGGTGCGCGGGGCCTTCGAGAAGGCGGCGGAGACGGCGTTCGGGAAGTAGAAGGTGGGTGTGACAGTGGCTACAGGACGCATGGGTTTCATGCGACCCCTGCGTCCTTTTTTCGATAGGGCGGCATGACGTGTGCTGCTCCATTTGTGGAACGAAGCGTTGACCCCGAAGAGAGACGCCGTGCAAATTCCCCATGGGCAACCGCCGTCGGCCGTCGTCGAGAAGCCGATTCAGAAGGTGAATGGATCGGCCGCATCGGCGGAAACCGACCAACTGGCGGTCGAGGAGCCGCTGGAGATCCGTCTCGGCGTCCCCCGTCCCGGCGGTCGCGATCATGTTCCTTTATCCGTGACCATGCGCACGCCCGGCCACGACTTCGAGCTGGCGGCCGGGTTCCTGCTCACCGAAGGCGTCGTGTCGTCGGTCGGCCAGATCGACCGCCTGCGCCGGTGCGGCGGTCCCGACGGACGCTGCGGCAAGAACGTCGTGACGGTGGACCTGCGGCCCGGCGTGTCGGTCGATCTCGACCGGCTGCGTCGGCACTTCTATACGTCGTCCAGCTGCGGCGTCTGCGGCAAGACTTCGCTGGCCGCCGTGCGCCTCGCCCTGCGGCCGCACCTGTCGGCCGGGCCGTGCCTCGATCCCGCCGTCGTCCACCGGCTGCCCGGTGCGCGTGCGGGCGGCTCAGCCCGTCTTCGACCACACCGGCGGCCTGCACGCCTCGGCCCTGTTCGACGACCACGGCCGGCTGCTCGGCCTTCGGGAGGACGTCGGCCGGCACAACGCTCTCGACAAGCTGATCGGCGCTTGCCTGCTCGCTGGCGAATTGCCGCTGACGGATCGCGTGTTGCTGGTCAGCGGCCGGGCGAGCTTCGAGCTGGTGCAGAAGGCCGCCGCCGCAGGCATCCCCGTGCTCGCCGCGGTCGGGGCGCCGTCCAGCCTGGCCGTGGACCTGGCCCGCGACTGCGGCATGACCCTCCTCGGCTTCATCCGCGACGGCCGATTCAACGTCTATTCCGGCGCGAGCCGCGTGAGTGTGGGGCAGGTTGCTAACCTGCCAGTCAGCGGCAGGTTAGCAACCTGCCCCACGAACCTGCCTGCGAGGGACCCCGATGTTCAGCCTGCCCCTCTTCCCGTCGCATGACCCCAAACGCCGGCCGCCCCAGCCGTTCAGCGGGCTGACCCTGGAGAAGCAGCCGCGCATCGCCGGCGCCACCGTCACGGAAAGCGTCTGTCCCTACTGCGCCGTCGGCTGCGGCCTGCACGTCTACACCAAGGGCGGCAAGGTCATCGACATCGAAGGCAACCCGCAGCCCCATCAACGAGGGCACGCTTTGCCCCAAGGGCGCCAACAGCTTTCAGCTGACCGTCAACCCGCACCGCGTCCAGCACGTCCTCTACCGCGCTCCCTATTCCGACCACTGGGAACAGAAGCCGCTCGACTGGGCCTTGGACCGCATCGCCGAGCGCGTCAAGAAGGCCCGCGACGAGGGGTTCGCCGAGAAGACGGAAGACGGCCGCCTCCTCAACTCCGTGCGCAACATCGGCACGCTCGGCGGCGCCACGCTGGACAACGAGGAGAACTATCTCATCAAGAAGCTGTTCGGCGGCGGGCTGGGCGTCGTGTCGATCGAGAACCAGGCGCGGATATGACACAGCGCCTCGGTGCCCGGTCTGGGCGCCTCGTTCGGCCGCGGCGCGGCCACCTCCTACCAGCAGGATCTCGCCAACAGCGACTGCGTCCTCATCATGGGTTCCAACATGGCGGAGGCCCACCCGGTCGGCTTCCGCTGGCCGATGAAGGCCAAGGAGAAGGGCGCGACGCTGATCCACGTAGACCCGCGCTTCACGCGCACGTCGGCCCTGTGCGACGAGTACGTCGGCATCCGGGCCGGCAGCGACATCGCCTTCCTCGGCGGCGTCATCAACTACGTCCTGACCCATGAGCGCTGGTTCAAGGAGTACGTGCTGGCCTACACCAACGCCTCGACGATCATCGAGGACGCCTTCCAGGACACGGAAGACCTCGACGGCCTCTTCAGCGGCTACGACGCGGAGGGGCGCAGTACGAACCGGGGGAAGGCGGCTGGGGCTACAAGGGATCCACGGCGGCCCGCAAGCGCAAGGAAGGACTTGCCAAACAAAAGAAATCGCAAAAGGGGAACAAGGGAATGCACGGCCCCGGCATCATGGGCGGGGCCAGCCACCACGGCAGCAAGCGCAAGGGATCGACGGCCGAGCTGGGCAATCGGCCGCCGCGCGACCCGACGTTGCAGAACCCGCACTGCGTGATGCGGCTGCTGCGCCGGCACTTCGCCCGCTACACGCCGGAGGCCGTCGCCGACGTGTGCGGCTGCACGCCGCAACAGGTGGAGCGCGTCGCCGAGCTGCTCTGCGACAACTCCGGCCGCGAGCGAACCAGCGCCATTGTCTACGCCGTCGGCTGGACGCAGCACACGACCGGCGTGCAGATCATCCGGGCGGCCGGCATCCTGCAACTCCTGCTCGGCAACGTCGGCCGGCCCGGCGGCGGCATCATGGCCATGCGCGGCCACGCCAGCATTCAAGGCTCGACCGACATTCCGACTTTGTACGACCTGCTTCCGGGCTATCTGCCGCAGCCGGCCGCCGACAAGGGACATGAGAAGCTGAGTTCCTATGTCGATTTCGAGGGATTGCCGACCGGCTACTGGGCCAACTTCAGGAAGTTCATCGTCAGCCTGCTCAAGGCGTGGTACGGCAAGGCCGCCTACCACCGACAACGAGCTACCGCTTCGCGTGGCTGCCGCGCATCGACGGCGACTACTCGCAGCTGCCGACCTTCGACCGCATGAGCCGCGGCGAGCTGACGGGCTACTTCCTCTTCGGCCAGAACCCCGGCGGCGGCGGGCCGAACGCCGGCCTGCACCGCACCGGCCTGCGCAACCTCGATTGGCTCGTCGTCCTCGACTGGTTCGAGACGGAGAGCGCCGTCTTCTGGAGGAGCGACCCCAGCGGCCCGCCGCCCTCCGACGTCAAGACGGAGGTGTTCTTCATCCCGGCGGCGTCGGCCCCGGAGAAGGAGGGCAGCTTCACCAACACGCAGCGCCTGATCCAGTGGCACGACAAGGCGGTGGACCCGCCCGGCGACTGCCGCGCCGATTCGTGGTTCGTCTACAATCTCGGCAAGCGCCTGAAAAAGCTCTACGAAGGCTCCGACAGAAGCGCGCGATCAGCCGCTCCTGAACCTCACCTGGGACTACGACTACGACGAGCCGCCGCGCCTGCCGGACGGTTCCGTGAGCCGCATCGAGGGCGAGCCGGACGTGGAGAAGGTGCTGCAAGAGGTAAACGGCTATTACGTCAAGGAGATCGATCCGCGCACCGGCCGGCCGAAGCTGGTCAGCGGCTTTTCGGACCTGAAAGACGACGGCTCGACGGCGTGCGGCTGCTGGATTTACAGCGGCGTCTTCCCGGAGCCGGGCCGCAATCGGGCGCGCGAGCGCCGCATCACCGACAACCCGGTGCAGCCCGAATGGGGCTTCGCCTGGCCGCACAACCGCCGCATCATGTACAACCGCGCCTCCGCCGACCCCGAAGGCCGGCCGTGGTCGGAGCGCAAGAAATACATCTGGTGGGACCTCGAACAGAAGAAGTGGGTCGGCGACGACCAGCCGGACTTCGAGCCGGACAAGCCGCCGGACCACAAGCCGGGCCTTCTCGCCGAAGGCATGGACGCCATCGCCGGCGATCACCCTTCATCATGAAGCCCGACGGCGTCGGCTGGTTGTTCGCCGTCGGCAAGACGAAGGACGGCCCGCTTTCCGACGCACTACGAGCCGGTCGAGTCGCCGGTCGGCAACCACTTCTACCCCGGCCAGCGCGACAACCCGACGACGCGCTACTTCGAGGGGCCGCTCAACCCGCTGGCCCACCAGGCGACCGACGAGTACCCGGTGATCGGCTGCACGTTCCGCCTGACGGAGCATTACCTGAGCGGCCCGATGAGCCGGTTCAACGGCTGGCTCAACGAATTGCAGCCCGCCATGTTCGTGGAGTTGAGTCCCGAGCTGGCGGCGGAGCGCGGCGTTGAACACGGCGGCTGGCTGACGGTGCGTTCGCCGCGCGCCGCCATCGAGGCGCGGGCGATGGTGACGCGGCGCCTCAAGCCGCTGCACGTGCAGGGCCGCGTCGTCCACCAGGTCGGCCTGCCGTTTCACTGGGGCTACGCCGGCGAGTCGGTCGGCGGCAACGCCAACGACCTGACCTCGCTGCTGGCCGACCCGAACGTATCCATGCACGAGGGCAAGGTCTTCGTCTGCCAGGTCGAGGCCGGTCGCCTGCCCGGACGACATCCCGAACCGACCGTCCCCTACGCCCCGTGGCCGACGCGCGACGATGCCCCTGACACGCCAAGGGCGGCGCAACCGGAGGGACACCTCAAATGACGCCGCTGCCCCTGATCGACGCGCTGGCCAACGCCTTCCCGCCGCGGAACACGCCCGTTCCCGACGCCGACGACACGCCGGTGATGGGCTTCTTCACCGACACGACGCTCTGCATCGGCTGCAAGGCGTGCGAGGTGGCCTGTAAGCAGTGGAACCAGCTGCCGTCCGACGGCCTGAACTTCACCGGCCATAGCTACGATAACACCTCGCATTTATCCTCGACCACCTGGCGGCACGTCGCGTTCAAGGAGCAGATCGGCGATCACGGCGCCCGCTGGCTGATGATGAGCGACGTGTGCAAGCACTGCGAGGACGCGCCGTGCCAGCAGTCGTGCCCGACCGGCTCGCTGATCTACAACGAGTTCGGCGACGTGTACGTGCAGCCGGATATCTGCAACGGCTGCGGCTACTGCATCGCCGCCTGCCCGTTCGGCGTGCTGGGCCGCAGCGAGACGGACGGCCACGCCCACAAATGCACGCTCTGTTACGACCGGCAGAAGGGCGGCCTGGAGCCGGCCTGCGCCAAGGCGTGCCCGACCGCGTCGATCCAGTTCGGCCTGGTCAACGAGCTGCGGAAGCGGGCCAAGAAGCGCGTGGAGGATCTGCACGGCCGCGGCAAGACGGACGCCTACCTCTACGGCGCCGATTCGCTGGACGGTTACGGCCGGTTGAACTCGTTCTTTCTGCTGGAGGACCATCCCAACGAGTACAACCTGCCGGAGGCGCCGCCGCAGCCGCTGCGCGGCCAGGGCCTGCGCTACGGCCTCGGCCTGCTGACCGGCCTGGCCCTAGCCGGCGTGGCGGCGCTCGTCTTCAATCAGGGGAAACGCCATGCCCGGTGAAACCACCATCGAACGGCCGTTGGTTCTACCTACTTGGGATCCTTCGCCGCGCGACCTGCCCGCTGACAATCCCGTCGCCGCAGGCGCCGCAGACGGAACATTCGTATTACGACGTGTCGATGCTGAAGCCGCCGGTGTGGGAATCGGACATCGCGCTGTACTTCTTCCTCGGCGGGCTGTCGGCAGGGGCGTACCTGCTGTCGCGGGCGGCCGAGCGCTTCGGCGGCGACCGCTTCCGCGACGTGACGCGGGCTGGGGCCGTCGTGTCGCTGCTGGCGGCCGCGCCGTGCGCTCCGCTGCTTATCGCGGACCTCGGCGATCCGAAACGCTTCCTGCACATGCTGCGCGTGTTCAAGCCGCGCTCGCCGATGAACCTGGGGGCGTGGACGCTGACGGCCTACAGCGGGGCGTCGGCGCTGGCCTGTCCTGCGCGAGTGGCTGCGCGGCGACCGCACGCCGGAGGAGCGCTCGCTGGCGGCGCGGTGCTGGACGGCGTGCTGACGCTGGTGTGCGACGCGGCGGGCGTGCCGCTGGCGCTGCTGCTGTCCTGCTACACCGGCGTTCTTCTCAGCTCCACATCCACTCCCGTTTGGTCGAAAAACCCCTGGCTGGGGGCGATGTTCGCGGCCAGCGCGGTCGGCACGGGGGCGGGGGCGGTGAGCCTGGCGCTGGAGGCGTGGTCGGCGTGGCGTGCGGCGCCGCGCGACGAGGCGGCTTCGGAAGCGTTGCAACGGGTGGACACGGCGGCCCACGCCGCCGAGACGCTGACGCTGATGGGCTACCGCGCCGCGGCCGGCGCGCTGGCGAAGCCGTTGACGGAAGGCAAGATGGCGCTGCCGTTCTGGGGCGCCACGGCGGGGCTGGCGGCGTCGGAGGTGCTGAAGCTGCTGCCGTTGCGCGGCCGGGCACGCCGCTGGGCGGACGTTGCGTCGGCGGCCCTCGGTCTGGCGGGCGGGTTGGCGCTGCGCTGGGCCTTCACGATGGCCGGGCCGCCGTCGGGCCGCGACCCCGAGGCGGCGCGGCGGGCGAGTCGGCCGGCGCCGCAAAGTGGGATTGCGGAACGGGACCGTCGCGGGTAAATACCATCTCTTGTCTCTCGATAAGATGGAAGAGGAGCGGTGTTGGCTAAGCCCGCTCTCTTACGGTCGCAGCTCGGAACTCGGGCCGGCTTGGCGAAACCCCCCGATACTCTCGGAAGGAGATCAGGCAATCCCGTTCGGGATCCCAGAGCTTGAGCCGCAGGCAGCGATAGACGTCGCGGGGACGGAGCGAAGTCGTTCCGGGCGACTGCAATTCCTCGATCCCGGCCATGGCTTCCGGGAGCCGGTAAAAGGGGATGCGGGCGTTAAGGTGGTGGACGTGATGGTAGCCAATGTTGCCTGTGAACCAATGCATCAGCGGATTGAGACGCAGGTAGCTCGACGAACGCAGCGCCGCGCCGGCGTAGTTCCAGCTGCGCGATCCGGAAACCGCGCGTCGGGAAAGTTGTGCTGCACGTAGAACAAGTAGGCCCCGAGCGCGTCGGCCAGCAGGACCGGCACGAGGAACGTGAACACGAGGGCGGCCGGCGCGAAGACGGCCAGGCCCGCGATCAGCCCCGCCTGGAGCAGGAGGGCCGCGGCCGCGTCGAGATGGCGCCGCGGCCGGGTCAGCAGCGGCTGAAGACACATGCTAAAGACGAAGATGGTGAAGTAGCCCAGGACGATGATGAGAGGATGACGAACCGCCGCGTAGCCCAGGCGCTTCCAGGGGCCGGCCTTCGCATACTCGTCGGTCGTCATCAACCAGACTCCCCCTCCGGCGTCCTCGGCGAAGGTTTGTCCGTTGTGGAAGTGGTGTTGATCGTGCGATTGCTTCCAGATACTGGAAGGGGCGAGCAGCAGCAGCCCAAAGGCCTGGAAGAACCCGTCGGCCAGCCGTGAGCCGCGCAGGAACGCCCCGTGGAGGTAGTCGTGATAGAGTACGAACATCCGGACAAGGACCAGGCCGGCCAGCACGCTCAAGGAAAGGCGCAGCAGCCAAGGTAGATTCAGGCAGGTCGCGCCGAACAGGCCGATCAGCACCACGAGCGTGGACCCGAAGTGCAGCCAGCTCCGCCGGCGATCCTCCTGAGCGAACGGTTTCGTCGCCCGAATCAGTTCGGGGCCTGTCCGCATCCGCTTCTCCATCGTACACCTACTGCCGGAAAGACCGCGGTCGGGACTAGATCGCCCGATGCGGGGTCCGTTCTGGGTTATTTGGCCTTCTCCGTCGGGCCGGCGGCGTCCTTCTTGTTCCCGAGGTCTTCGACCTTCTTCTTGTCCGCATCGAATTTGTTTTTGTCCACGTCGATGGTGACGCTGGGCTTGTGGTCGGCGTTGTCCGTCGAAAGGTGGAACCACCCCTCATAGAACGCGAAGCCGACGGCGCCCACCACGAGCAACACCAACACCACGAGAAATGCTTTCATGATGCAACCTTCTTCCCTTGGGCGAAATAAGGGCGACTGAGAGTTTGTTCCATAAGCCGGGGTCTTGGCACGAAAACGCCTGGTTTTCCGCAGCATTTCGGGGCTTATGGAACAGACTCTGAACTCGGAGTCGCCGTCACACGACGGGCGCCTCGGCCCCGTCCGCCGGGCTTGGCGGCCCGGCGCCGGTGCGGATTCGTTCCCACACCTCCAGGCGATGGACGGGGACGTTCGCCTGGGCCTCGAAGCCCAGGCGAACGATGCCACCTCGGATATCGACCACCGTGACTTTGAGCAGCGGCTCGCAGCCGTCGGTGCCTCCGACCACCACCACTTCCTGGCATTTTCTCGACAGGACCAACATGACGGAACCTCCTGTTTCAGGACGGATCATCCGGCCCGCGTTCGCTCCAGGCGTCCGCGGGCACTCTGTGGGCGAGCAGGAACACTTGAACCACGGCGCCGCAGGCGAGCGTCTGCACAACCGCGCCGGTGGTCGCCTCCACCTCCACGCTTGCTTCGCGCACTTCCACGCCGGTAATTCTCTTGATCTCCTGCCGTAGCGAGTCGCAGGAGCTGTCGAAGAGCCGGCGGTGATACTCCCGCACCTGAGCGGCCCCTTCCGGGGTTTGCGCAGGATCTTTTCGGCCGGCGACAGGGCGCCGTGCAGGGTAATCACCAGCGTGTCTTCGTTCAGGACGACGTTCACCAATTCGGGCGCCTGACCTGTGCGTCGCTGCTCGAACGCGCGCGCCGCCTGGGCGATCTGTTGCGCCCGGGTCGTTCTGGTCTGGTTCATCCTGTCCATTCCTGGCGGTTGCGGTCGTCCCGCGCCGCCGAAAGCAAAAAAAGCCGGCGTGGCGGAATGCTGGACCGCATTCCGCCACGCCGGCTTACTGATCGACGGGCCTCCCGACACGGCCGGGTTGCCCCTCGTCAAGTCGTCCGACGACAGCCTATCGATTTTTCGGAACCGATTAAAAGTTACTTCGGCTCCCTGTATAGTCTATTGTATCGTGTTCGGCGGGCGATGCAAGGGAATTATCGCCCCGCGCCGGATATTACGATTCTGGGCTTTCCTCATGCGGAGCTCCGTAGATGACCATCGCCTGGCGGCGATGAACGGTCGTCGTCCCTTCCGGCGCCGTCGCGGCCTGCCTCGCCACGCGGAAATGTCCCGCCGCCCGGCCGAGCGGCACGCGCAGCTCCTCCGGCTCCGCCGGCTTGACCACATGCGCGACGAACCCCGCCCGGCGCGTCCTTTGCCGGTCTTCCTCCCGCCCGAAAGTCGTCACGGCCACCAGGAACGGTGGTTCGGGATGCTCCCGCAGGCGACGGGCCGTTTCATAGCCGTCCATGCCGGGCATGGCCAACTCGATCAGCACGACGTCCGGGCGGCAGGCGGCCGCCGCCGCGAGGGCCTGCGGCCCGTCGGAGGCCGGTTCGACCTGATAGCCCCAGATTCGCAGCATCAGGCACATGCTGTTGCGGGCGTCCTCGTAGTCGTCCACGACCAGCACGCGCAGCGGGAACGCCGGTTGAACGGCGGCTCGTTCCACGTTCGACTCCTGCCAGGCGGCGAAAGCCGGGCGACGGGCCGCAAATGATGCGGCCCTCGGAATGGATGGGACCACGGGGCTGCTTGGGAAGGCGTTCGCTCCCGCCCCGCGTGGAAGCGCCCCGGATTCATTGCACGCTGATGACGTCCTTCGTCCGGAGCAAGTTTTCGATCCGGCGCACCTTGGCGCTGATAAACAACACGTTGGGCAGGTCGATTTACGTGCCCG
Organism: uncultured Planctomycetaceae bacterium; assembly: GCA_963771935.1. Classification (GTDB taxonomy): domain Bacteria; phylum Planctomycetota; class Planctomycetia; order Gemmatales; family Gemmataceae; genus UBA4732. The sequence continues at coordinate 1,474,378 of CAVYVK010000005.1, forward strand.
GGGCGCCGGACGTTCGCACGATCAGGTCGCCCGAACCCAGGCCGAGGACGTAGTGGCGGAAGAAGTCGCTTCGCCGCTTCTGCAACGTCATGCCGTCCGTGCTGTAGGCCTGCTCGCCGCCGCCGATCTCTTCGCACACCCGGACCTGGCCCGCGGTGAAGGTGATGTAGCGCTGTTTGTCGAACAAGCGCATGACCACCAGCCACAGCACGAACAGGCAGGTCGAGATCGTGAAATAGCCGGCCATGTTGATGCGGACGTCGAGCAGCCAAAACCAGGCGAGCAAAGGCTCCAGCCAGCCCAGCACCCCGAACACGACCGTCGTCGCCACGGCCACGACGATGAGCACCACCGACCACATGCCGCGCATCGGCACGTTGGTGGCGGCGACCACCGCCAGAAGGACCAGAACGAAGATCACGCCCAGCGCCCGGTGCGGCGACATGCGGACGAAAAGATTTTCCGCCTGTCCATTATCTTTGATCGGGACGCCGAGGTGGGCCGGGTCGCCCGCCTGGGGGCCTGGATGACGAGCGAAGGCCCTTGATCTCGTGCGGCGTCGTGACGACCTCGCCCTTTTCATTCCGGGCCGATGTTTCAAACTCCCCCTTCGTGACGTCGACATAGACGACCGCGCTGTGGGGGACCACGGCCATCACGTAGCCTTCCGTCCAGGTGACGATGGTCATCACGAAACCGAAGGCCCACACCGGCCACCAGTAATACAGATTGGAGTGGCTGATGATGGTGATTGCGGTGGGCCTTCCCTGGTCAGGTGCGGGGCGGGTGCCGCCAGGGGCCTGTCGGCGCCGCGGTGGTCATGAGATTCTCCTTTGCTCGTGTCCAGGCGGAGGGTTAGAACCGGTAGATGAGCCAGACCACCAGCACGATGACCAGGAGCATCCCCAGGCCTCCGCTCGGCCCATAGCCCCATTGGCGGCTGTGGCCCCAGCTGGGCAGGGCGCCCACGAGCAGCAGCACTAACAGAACCAGCACGATGATCCCGATCATGGCGACCCCTTTCGGTGGTCATGGACACGGTGGAGTCCGAAAAAAAAAGCCGACGTGGCCGAACGTCCGGACGGCGTTCGGCCACGTCGGCTTACTGATCGACAGGCCTCCCGGCGCGGCCGGGTTGCCCCTCATCAAGTCGTCCGACGACAGCCAATCAATTTTGTTGAGCCGGCGAAAACTTACTTCGACTCCCTAGATAGTAGCATTATAAGACCTTCGGCGGGGAATGCAAGTACATTTTCCCCCACGCTTGCTATTATTATCTGGAGACCGCCTGGAAGCGGAGGACTCTCGTCCGTTCGCCGTGCGAGCCACGGCCCTCGAGGTCGCGATGAAGACGCAAGGAGAAATCGAAGCGGGCATCTGCGAAGGCATTCGCCGTTTCGAGCAGGAATACATGGGCCGCGGGCCTAAGGACATTCACGCCCACCTGATCGGCGACCTGCTCGTGGTCCGGCTGACCGGCGTCCTGACCGCGGCCGAGCAGCAGCTCGTCAAAGCGCTCCCGGCGGAGAAGGGGAGAGATCTGCTCAAGCAGGTGCGGACGCACCTGGTCGAAACGGCCCGGCCTCTCATGGAAGCGATGGTCCAGGGGGTGGCCGGCGTCAAGCCGTTGAGTCTGCACCACGACATCAGCACCGTGACCGGCGAGGAGGTCATTCTCTTCACCCTGGCCGAATCGCCCCTCTTCCGCGAAACGAAGAAGAAATAAGGCCGCAAGCTCGGAGCCATCCGGCCGGAGGGGGCCGCCGCCCGATCGCGCCGGGTGGATTCTCGGATTGTTTATCCCCTTTAGGGCTTGAATTACTCATTCTCTTCTGATACTCTGAAAAGAGGCCAATGGGTCCCGGACGACGTGCTTCCTCCTCCATCGCTCCCTTTTTCACGGGTCGTCCTCCCTGACAGGGGCTTGTCTCTCCATGAGTATCCCGCCCACGTCTCTCAAGGTCAATCTTTTGGTCGTCCTGAACCCGCCGCAAAGTGGGATTGCGGAACGGGACCGTCGCAGGTAAATACGCCGCCTGTCCCCCTTCCGCGCTCCTCTTCGGGTCGCGGAGAAAACGCCAAGGAGCGGCGCCCGATGGATGGCGGCAAGACGCCGGGTCGGCTGAGTCGAACCCTCCTGATCGCGGCGTGGGGGACCGTCCTCGTTTGCCTCTTCCTCAACGCCCTGCGCCGAGTGGGCGGCGACACCGGCGATTTCGTCCACTTCTTCGAAGCCGCCCGCGCGATGGTCCGCGGCCAGGACATTTATTCATCCGGCCGCGGCGGCTACATCTATCCCCCACTGCTCGCCTTCCTCTACACGCCGCTGGCCGGGTTGCCGCAAAACACCGCCGCCGTGGTCCTGCTCTTCTGCAACACGGCCCTGCTGCTCGGATCGGTCTACCTGGCCGTGCGCGAGTTCGCCCGCCGCTTTGACCTTCGGATCGACGGCTGGAAGACCGCCGCCGTCGCGCTGACCGCCGTCCTGCTCGTCGGCGACAAGCTCAAGGGCGAGCTGCAAATGTGGCAGACGAACCTGCTGATGCTGTTCCTGTTCACGGTCGCGCTCCGCCTGCTGGACCGACGGCCCGCTCTGGCGGGGATGGCCCTTGGCCTCGCCTTCAACATCAAGTATTTGCCGATCGTCTTTCTCCCCTATCTGCTGCTGCGGCGCCGCTGGACGGCAGCGGGGACGTTCGCGGCGTCCGTCGTGGGTTTCGCCCTGCTGCCGGCCGTCCTGACGGGCTGGGATACGAACCTCCATTACCAGGCGGTCGCCTACAGCGGCCTGTTCCGCTTGATGGGCCTCCCAGTCGGGGCGGCGCGGGCGGCGAACATCGACGGCATCACGGCGGAGTTCAGCGTGTCGATCCCCAGCGGCATCGCTCGTTTGGCCGGCGCCGGCGGGTCAGCGGTCGTCGCGCTGGCGGCGGCCGGCGTACTTGCGCTGGCGTCTGCCGCCGTCGCCGCGTGGATGTACTGGCGGAACGGCGTGACGTTCCTGTACCGGCCGGACGGATCGCGTCCCGACGTTCAACCCATCCGCGCCATCGTCGGTCTGGAATGGGCGGCGCTCGTGACGGCCGTGCTGATCTTCAGCCCGCAGACCAACACGCGCCATCTCTCCCTGCTGCTCATGGTGCAGACGCTCGCCGCCTTGCTGCTGCTGTCGCCGCGGCCAGGGGCGTTGCGCTGGCCGCTGTTCGTCGGGGCGGCGCTGCTGGCGCTCGGCCTCATCTTCCCGCCCGGCACGCAGGACTTCGCCGAACAGGTCGGCGTCTGGTGCGCCAGGTCGCTGGAGGTCTGGCGCATGATCGGCGGCCCTTGCTGGTGCGCCTTGGCCATGCTCGGCACGCTGATCTGGGTCGGACTCCGGTACGCACGTCACCCGGCGGAGACGCGGACGGAATATTTTCCCATTTCTCCCTCCTCATCCTCAGCTTCTCTCCGCGACGAGGCGGCCTGACGGCTCCAGCGATTGCCCTCTTGGCCCCGGCCAGGATCCGTGCGACAATAATGGATCGCCGCCCTTTCCTCCACGGGCCGAACCTCCCATGCCGCCGCGCTGGCTGAGCGTCGCCATCGTCGCCTTCTGGCTCTGCACCACGGGCTGGCTCCTCTACCAGGACGTCTGGCCGTGGCTGCTGCCCGGCCAGGTGCCGCCGTACACCATCAACCTGGAAGACGAGGTCCAGACGCAACAGGCCCACGTCCACTGGACCGTTTTCTACAACGACCGCCCCTTTCTCCGCGCCGAAACCTGGGTGAAGTTCAACAAGGAGGACGATACGTTCGAGCTGCACGCCCAGGTCCGGCAACCGACCGTCCCTCTCGCCGGCGTCCACGGCGATCCCTTCGGCGGTCTCATCGCCATTCATGACATGAGCAGCGTCTACACTGTCACCCGCCAGGGCGACCTGCGCGCCGTCGCCGTGCGATTCTCCGGCGACGCCCACGTCGGTCCCTTGCTCACGCTGCCCGGCGAAGGCGCGCTCACCGGCGCCGTACGCGACGGCCGGTTCTTCTCGCACCTCAGCGCGTCCACGCCTCTGTTCGGCGGCAAGAACATCGACACGGACCTCAAGCCCGTCGCCGTCTCCTCGCACGGTTCCGTGCTGTCGCCGCTGCACCCGGTCAACCGCATCACCGGCCTGCGCCTGGCCAGACCTGGCGCATGCCGCTGGTGGACCCGGTCAAGGACGCCTTCGCCGCCCTGGTCCGCGACGCGCTCCCCGCCGGCCTGTCCGGCCTGGGAGACGATTCCCGCGCAATCATCCTGACCGCCTCCGTCCGGCCGCAAACGGAGACGCTGACCTGGAACGGCAAACCGGCCGAGTGCCTCGTCATCGACTACCGGGGCGACGACGTGACGGCCTCCACCTGGGTCCAGGTCGGCAGCGGCAGGGTGCTGCGCCAGGAGTCCGAACGCGGCGGTGAAAAGGCGACTCTCCAGCGCGACTGACGGCGCGTGCATGAATTGATTCTGCTGGTTGGCGGAGGTAGGAATGTGGGTGCCATGCTTTCGCGGCCGTCCATTGATGACTTCGGTCCTCCCGGACTATCTGGGCCGCGAAAGCATGATGCGGTCGGGGACGCCATCATGCTTTCGCGGCCCTCGAAGTTCAGGAAGACTCGTCTCGGCCTCGATGGGGCCGCGAAAGCATGGCACACTCGATTCAGCCCCCCAAGAAGCCTAATCCCGATCCCCTATGATCTCTCTCGATAAAGTCACCAAGCAGTACGGCGTGAAGACGGCCGTGGACGAACTGAGCCTGGAGGTGCCGGCCGGCGAGCTGTTCGCCTTCCTCGGCCCCAACGGCGCCGGCAAGACCACCACCATCAAGATGCTGTGCGGCCTCCTGTTCCCGACCTCCGGCGTGGTCCGCGTCGGCGGCTTCGACCTGCGCACCGAGGGCGGCCGCGCCCGCGAATTGCTCAGCTACGTCCCAGATCAGCCGTTCCTCTACGAGAAACTGACCGGCCGCGAATTTCTCCAATTCATCGCGGACATGTACGGTTTGCCGCGCGACCACGGCCGGCGCCGCATTGAGGAGGTGATCGGGCAGTTCGAGCTAGGCCCGTTCGTGGACAACCTCACGGAGAGCTATTCCCACGGCATGAGGCAGCGCACGGTGTTCGCGTCGGCGCTGGTTCACGACCCCAAGGTGCTGATCGTGGACGAGCCGACGGTCGGCCTCGACCCGCGCAGCGTGCGGCAGATGAAGGACCTGCTGCGGCGCAGGCGAACGGCGGCACGACCGTCTTTTTGTCGTCGCATTCGCTGGACGTGGTGCAGGAGCTGGCCGATCGCATCGCCATCGTGGACCACGGCCGGCTGATCGGCTGCGGCGCCCTGGAGGCGCTGCGCAAACAGGCGTCGGTGGACGGCTCGCTGGAGGACGTGTTCCTGAAGCTGACCGAGCCGGGCGGCGGTGAGGGCGCCGTCGCGGCGCCGGAGGAAGTGCAACGATGAGCCGTCTCTCCCGCCCGCCCCTGCTGATGCAACGGCTTCGCGCGGCGATGTTCCGCAACGCGCTGCAGGAGGCTGCCCGGTCAGTCCGTGGTGCGGCCGCTGACCATCCTTCTCATCACGCTGCTCATCTGGGTGCTGGTCTATTTCGGCAGCCTGGAGGGCTTTCGCTTCCTCGGCGAAGACGTTCACGTCCCGCTGCACGGCGAGATCGTGGGCATTCTGCTCGACCTTCTATTCTTCACGCTCGGCGTGCTGCTGCTGTTTTCGGGCGGCCTGATCCTCTACGGCAGTCTGTTCACGGCCCCCGAAACGGCGTTTCTTCTCTGTACGCCGCTCGACGACGATCGCGTCTTCGCCTACAAGTTTCAGGGCGCAACGGCCATCAGCGTCTGGGCGTTCCTGCTCCTGGGCGGGCCGGTCCTGATCGCCTACGGCGTCGCCTGCGGCGCGCCGTGGTTCTTTTATGTGCTATTGGCCCCCTTCTTTATCGGCTTTATTCTGCTGCCGGCCTCGCTGAGCGCCCTGGTGGTCCTTCTGACGGTCAACCTGCTGCCGCGCCGGCGCAAACAGGTGCTGATCGCCTGCGTCGCCGTCCTGGTCGCGCTGGCCGGGGTCTGGATGTATCAGGTCGTACGAGACGCCCGCGGTGAAGGCGAGGGCCAGGAAGCGGTCCATCAGGTGCTCGACCACTTCACCTTCTCCGGGGCGGTGCTGACGCCGGACCACTGGGCGGCGCGCGGCCTGGAGGCGGCGGCGCGCGGCGACGTGAACCGATCGCTCTGGCTGCTCGCCCTGGTCTGGAGCAACGGCCTTTTCGGATACCTGATTGCAGCCTTTGTAGCGCGAAGGCTGTATCGACGGGGCCACAACCGGCTGGCGACCGGCGGCTCGCTGCGGCGCCGCTACGGCGGGGCGTGGCTGGACGGCCTGCTGACGGCCTGCTTGCCGTTCGTCGCCGCTCGGACGCGGCTGCTGATCGTCAAGGACTTTCGCACCTTCCGCCGCGACCCGCAGCAGTGGGCGCAGATCCTCATTTTCACGGTGCTGGTGACGTTCTCGATCACCGTCGGCCGGCGGATTTTCACCGCGGACCTCGGCTCGTTCTACCAGAACCTCGTCAGCTGGTTCTACCTCGGCGTCGTCGGCCTCTTGATCTGCATCTACACGGGGCGTTTCGTGTTTCCGCTGCTGAGCCTGGAGGGCCGCAAGTTCTGGATTCTCGGCCTTCTGCCGGTGGAGCGCGGACAATTGCTGTGGGGAAAGTTCGCATTCGCGTCGGCGGGGGCGCTGCTGATGGGCGAGTTTTTGGTGCTGCTGAGCGACCTGACGCTGGGCATGGCGTGGCCGGCCGTGGTGCTGCACGTGCTGACGGTGGCGGTGCTGGCGCTGGGGCTGAGCGGCCTGAGCGTGGGCCTGGGGGCGTGTCTGCCGAACTTCCGCGAAACGGACCCGTCGCGGATCGTGTCGGGCTTCGGCGGCACGATGAACCTGCTGGTGAGCCTGGTTTTTTTGCTGACGGTGCTGGTGGTGATGGCCGGGCCGTGGCACCTGCTGGCCGGCTGGGCGGCGGCGGGAGAAGGTGCTGAGCCGTCGCCGTGGGTCGTGCTGACGGGCGTGGCGGCGGGGCTGGCGGTCGGGACGGCGGCGGTGTTCGTGCCGCTGCGGATGGGCATTCGCGCCCTGCGCGAGATGGAGTTTTAGCAGCATCTCCCACGATCTTGATACGCCGTCTCATCTGCCGCGTCATCCGGCGACGCGGCCATTTCTTCGCCGCAACTATTTTTTCAAGATTCCATTGACGATTCTCAGCTCGTTCTTATACTGATTCTTGTTGAGATTCAGTCTCAATAATTCGAGACTGAATCGGACCCTCCCGCCATCGTGACGACGGCCTGTTCGGGTCGCCGACCGTCCCGCGTTTCCCTTTCGACGAAAGGAAGTGGTCCGCCATGCGCGCACACCCACCGCGAACCGCGTTCACGCTGATTGAACTGCTGGTGGTGATCGCCATCATCGGCATCCTGATTGGCCTGCTTCTCCCCGCCGTCCAGAAGGTCCGCGAGAGCCGCCGCTCGCATCTCTTGCACCAACAACCTCAAGCAGATCGGCCTCGCCTTGCACGAGTACCACGACGCGAACCAGGGTTTCCCCGCCGGCTACGTCGCCAGCGGCCCCTACGTCAACGGGGCGACGGACACGACCCCGGGCTGGGGCTGGGGGGCGATGATCCTGCCCTACGCCGAGCAGGGCAACCTGTACAACCAGTTCAACCTGAGCCAGCCCGTCCAGAACAGCCCGGCGATTCAGACGCCGGTGAAGATGTTCGTCTGTCCTTCGGACGTCGTGCCGCCGGGCGCCTTCGCCGTCACCGACGCCAACGGGAGACCCCATCTGCATGACGGCCCCGTCCAGCTACGCCGCCTGCTGCGGCGGCGGCGTCAGCACCACCGCCGCGACCGGCAACGGCGTTTTCTACCGCAACAGCCACACCCGCCTGACGGACATCGCCGACGGGACCAGCAGCACGATTCTGGTCGAGGAACGTTGCTTCGCCCACGTCCAGGGGACGTGGGTCGGCGCGGTCAGCGGGGGTTACTGCAACCAGGGCCAGTACAACCCCGCCGCCGTGCCAGGCAAGCTGGGCCAGGGGCAGCCGATCTGGTCCTCATCCACGCCGGCACGAACAACAACCCCACGGGGAGGAACCTTGACGACGCCTCCAGCATGCACGGGGTCGGCTCCAACTTCCTGTTCGCCGACGGCTCCGTCCACTTCATCCGCAACGCCCCATCCGGTTCGGCGGACAGCACGACCCTTCAGATGATGGGCACCATCGCGGGGGGAGAAGTACCTGCTTCGCTCGATTACTGAGCTTCATGCGGCGTCGCCATAGATTTACGGGGGAACAGCCCGGCGAGCGGCGCCATGAAAGGCGGCCGGCCGCAGGTGCCGCCGGCAAGCCGCTGGCTGCAGGCGCTGCACGCCGCCGACCCGAACGAACGGCGCGAGGCGGCGGACAAGCTCGGCAACGTCGGCCCGGCGGCGAAAACGGCCGTTCCGGCGCTCCAGGATCTCCGCGAACACGACCCCGATCCCGGCGTCCGCAGCTATGCCGGGCGGGCGCTGGAAAAGATTCAGGCGGGGGGCGACGGTGCGCCTCCAGGATTCTGAAACGATGGGACCGATGGCTTTTTGAATCGTCAACGATGGAGATTGCGGCCCTCCCGCGGCCACTTCAGCACTTCACTTTTGTAGACGCTCATCTGTAGACATTCCGTTTGCACCCGACGATGGTGTACGACGTGGCATCCGACATCAGTAAAGCGTTCGGCAAAGTCGTCCGGCGGCGGCGCGAGGAGTTAGGTCTGTCGCAAGAAGCACTCGCCGACAGGGCGGGCATCCACTGCACTTACGTCAGTTCCATCGAACTTGGCAAGGTCCGGGTTGGCCTGGACGTGGCCAAAAAGTCGCAATCGGGCTGGCTGTCCCGCTGAACGAACTGATCGCGGAGGCGCACGAGAATCTCCATTGCTTGCTAAGGCAAGGCGTGCCCGCGCTTCCGTGTGCAACGCGAATACATGTATATCAAGAGCCATACTGCCCCGTGAAACCATTGATCTTCGCGAATGCCAGATAAAATGCACAGCCGTCCGATGTGGAGAGAATGAAGTGAAGGACGTTGTAGCAGTGCTGGGGAAATGGAACTCTGACGGCCCGATCCACGTCGAGCTCGTGGCCTGCGGCATCAAGGACGGGGGTTTCAAGGAAATGACGGACGCTGGCCTCAAGGCGATAGCGAGAGCCTTGGCCAGCTGTCCTGCTTTGTCCGCAGAATGTGCGGGGCCGGCGAGCGTCGAGGTCGGAAGCGAGAATGATTCGCTTACCCTGTCCCTGAAGATTGAGTCCGTGACCGTCAACGTCGTGATCCGGGCCGAAGTCGAGAGGATAGGCGACAACGCCGATGTCACGGTCTGTGAACACGTTGACTAGCCCGACCTGGATGAGTATCGACGCCGCGCTGAAGAAGACCCAAGCGAAGTGACGGGCAGCCGGGCGACTTCCCTCGCGCCGCGGAAAGCTATTCCAGCCCCGACGTCAGGTCGTTCAAGTCCTGCGGGATGAGGTCGTGACGGGCGAGGACGGCGCGGTGCGCGGCCGTCAGTTCCGGGGCGATCCCGACGTATTCCACCTGCCATGCCCGGTACTGCCGCATCGTCTCCAGGAAGCGATCGACGTGACCTTTGAAGTTGTTCACGTCCGACAGCAGTTTCGACGGCGCCCGTTTGCACGAACCGAATCGAATGATTCCGTCCGCCTCGTTCACGGCCACCAGGTCGATCTCCGTGTCGGCGCGGTCCCAGTAACCCTGAACCCGCTGCGTGAGCGGGAAATCGCCCACCCCCTTTCGACTTCGCTCCTCGTACAACTGCCCGGCCAGTTTTTCCAGCGTCCCGCCCTCCATGTCCTCCAGGCGCCGGTCGGCCTCCGGGGTAAGTTGTTCGACCGGGCGGAAAGAGATCGCCGACACCGGGTTCGCCAGGGCCGCCAACCAGGACCGGAGAAAATTGTCGGTCACGTAGTAGCGGCCCCGCCTGGCCTCGGGCCGGGCGAACACCGGCAGTTTCTTTTCGATCAGCCGGAAGCGCTCGATCAAGACCTTGAGGTAGCCGCCGATTTGCGTGTCCGAATTGCCGCTCGCCGCCCGGATCGCCTGGACGAGTTCGTTGTGCATCCGGCCGGGGTTGCGGGCCACGAACTTCAAGACGACATCGTACCGCCCGCGCAACTCTCGCAAGAACCAGTTCTCGGCCTCCGAGCGGAGCGGCGACGAGCTTTCAAAGAAGATGCGCCGCAGCAAGGCCGGGCGGTCGGCGGCCAGCACGCCCTGCTCGTAGCAATCCCGGTAGAACTTCGGAACCCCTTCAAAGAGGTTCCACAGGAACAACAGCCGTTGAGGCGAGGGGTCGGCGTGGTCCCGCAAAAGCACCGTTAAGGAGCCGACGTCCAGGTGGGTCAACTCAATGGCGTCGGTGATGCGGTTATACAACGGGGCCGCGCGGTCTTCCAGGAGGGCCGTCATCTCCGTGTGGATCGAGCCGAGGACGATCAGTCCCCCCGCACACGCCCGGCCTTGCCCGCCAACCGGTCCACCGCCGCCTGGAGGTGGGAACAGAACTCTTCGTAGCCTTTCCGGTTAAAATACTGGAACTCGTCAAGGACCAGGACGTATCCGTCCTCGGCCATCGCTTCCAACAACCTGGCCAGCTGAGCCAAGTCCTTCGGTCGCGGATGCCGATCCGCCGGCACGCGGAACGTGTCCAGCGCGTCGTTCACTGCCGAGATAACCCCGGCCGCCTCGGAATCCGGTATCTGCACGTAGAACACCGGCTGGTCGGAATGGACGGCTTCCATCGCCTGCTGGATGAGGGCGGTTTTGCCGATCCGCCGCCGACCGGTGACCTTGGCGAAGAACCAGCGCCGGCGCCCGAGCATTGCCGCTAATGCCGCGAGTTGGTCCTTCCTACCGTAAAATCGCCAGGACTTCATACGACCTCAGTAAGGTAAAGCGGCCTTACCTTATTAAGGTAAAACCACTTTACCTTACATGGCCTACCCGGAACGATCAAGACTTCTTCCGCGCGGGCGCCATGCTTTCGCGGGTCGGGACGGTGTGCCGGTTCGGAACCGTCCCGCGAAAGCATGGCGCCCGCCCATAAGGACTTACGGTCATCCCTGCAAAACGTTGGGGCCTGGGACCGAGGAGAAATCATCTCCTAACCGAGCGGGGGCGCCTCGATACGTCAGCTTCCATCCAAAACGCCGTCAAGCGGCGCTCATATTCTCCCACGGGCGTTCATAATCAACTTTCAGGATCGTCCTAGGTGTGCTAAAAAGGAGGGTGCGTCGCGCGGCCGTTCCCGCCCTGAGCCGCGTCGCCGGAGGACGAAGCATGTCGGCCAAACGCCGAAACCGTGCGGACATCAGCCCCTTCCGTCGTCTCAATTCTGAGGCGGCCGGACGGCGTCAGTGGGCGCCCCACGTTGTAAGGCCGACAGACCCCCCTGTCGCGCGCGCTGTCGGCCTGACGGCCTTGCCTCGCTCACGCTTGGGGCCGGTTTCCCTTGCATCACTCCCGCCGCCGCTTCCCGCGCCGCTTCTCCTCCTTCGCGGCCGCCTCCTCGCGCCGATCCGCCACGCGGAAATCCAGCTGCCGCCGCTGCAAATCCACGCGCACCACCACCACCCGCACCTTGTCGCCCAGCCGGATAGCGCCGGTCGGTGCGCCGGCCGATCAGGCTGTGCGTCGCCTCCTCGTAGTAGTAGTAATCGTCGCGCCAGCGTGCTGACGTGGACCATGCCCTCGACCGGCAGCGTCTCCGCCTGGCCGAAGAAGCCGTAGTCCGCCACGCCGGTGATGACTACCTCCAGTTCCGTACCGATGCGCTCGCTCAAATAGGTGAGCAGTTTCAGCTTCACCAGCTCGCGCTCGGCCGCCTCGGCCCGCCGCTCCGTCTTGCTGCAATGTTCGCCGAGCGTCGCCAGCTCCGACGCGTCGGCGCCGGCCTTGCCCGTCCGCAGATACTTGCCGAGCTGCCGATGCACCGTCAGGTCGGGATAGCGACGAATCGGCGAGGTGAAGTGGCAATAGTCGTCGCTGGCCAGGGCGTAATGCCCCTCGTCGGCGGGGCTGTAGACCGCCTGCTTGAGGCTGCGCAACAGGGCGTAGTGGACGGCGTAGACCTCCGGCTTGTCGGCCGAATGTTCCAGGACGCGCTGGAGAGCGAATCGATCCAGATGGCGCTCCATTTTGTAGCCGAGGCTGCGGGCGAAACCGGCGAACGCTTCCAGCTTGCGCGGATCGGGGTCGGGGTGGACGCGGCGCAGGAACGGCACGTCCAGCCCCGCCAGCAGCTCCGCGACGGACTCGTTGGCCGTCAGCATGAACTCCTCGATGAGCTGGTGGCTGACGTCGTCCTTGCGGAAATGCGCCCCGGCGACGCGGCCCTGCTCGTCGTACTCCAGCTCCGCCTCCGGCATGTTCAGTTCCAACGCCCCGCGCTTCATGCGCCGCCGCCGCAGGATCATCGCCAGGTCGCGCATCCGCAACAGCAGCGCGTACACGTCGGGGGCCGTCTCAGGCCAGCGGCGGCGCCTCGGCGTCCAGACATTCCATCACCTGTTCATAGGTGAAGCGCTTGCGGACGCGGATCGCCCCATCGGCGAAGCGGACGCCGGTCTTCTGGCCCACCGCCGTGAAGTCCACGACGACGCTCTTGACGTAGCGCAACCGGCCTTCTTGCAGGCTGGCGAGGTGGTTGGAGACGACCTCCGGAAACATCGGCAGCACGCGCTGCGGCAGGTAGACGCTGTTGCCGCGCTTGCGGGCCTCGCGTTCGAGCGCGCCGCCGGGCGGGGCGAAGTGGGCCACGTCGGCAATGTGGACGGTCAGCCGCCAGTGGCCCGATTTCTCGTCGCGCTCCACCGAGACGGCGTCGTCGAAGTCGCGGGCGTCGGCCGGGTCGATGGTGACGACGAGGTCGCCGGTGAAATCCTCGCGGCCGTCGAAGTCGTCCTCGCGGAAGGCGGCGGCCGCGTCGCGGGCCTCCTGCTTGGCGTCTTCGGGGAACTCGTCGGGCAGGTTGAAGGCGCGGATGACCGACAGCGTATCGACGCCCGGCTCGCCGCGCGGCCCCAGCACCTCAACCAATACGCCCTCGCCGCGGTCCTCGGCCGACGGGAAGCGGACCATCTCGAAGACGACCTTGTCGTCCGGCCGTGCGCCCTTTGCGCCGGGGTCGCCGACGAAGACGCTGTGCGCGAACACCGTGCCGTCCACGCGGACATGGCCCTCGCCGTCGCGCTCGAAGTAGGTGCCGACGAAATTGCGCGAAGCCCGCTCCAGAACGCGCAGGATCTTGCCGGACGGGTTGGCGCCAGGGCCGCTCGGCTTGCGCGTGAGGCGGACGAGGACCACGTCGCCGGTGGCGGCGTCAAGTGCGTCCTGCTCGGCGATGCGCACATCGGTCCCCGGCTGTCCCTCGACGTATTGCGGCCGGACGTAGCCGACGCCGGTCCCGGTGCGGCGGTAGGTGCCCTGTCACCGTGCCGTGCGGCGGCGCCGGTCGAACCGTGTGGTTCTTGCCGACTTCGATGCGGCCCTGTTGGAGGAGGCCGCGCAGCGCCCGGCGGAAGTCGGGGTACTGCGGCGCCGGCACGTTGAGCTTACGGGCCAGCGCCTTGGGCTTGAGCGGCACATAGCTCTTGCGGGCCAGCGCGGACAGGATGAGGTCTTCGAGATTGGGCATCAAAGGATTCACCACAAAGACACAAAGGACACAAAGAAGAAAGACAAAGAAGACCAAAATCAAGTTCTCAGACGACATGCCTCTCCGCTTGCTGTACAGCTCATGAACATGTTCTCTTTCTTCTCTTGCCTTTGTGTTCTTTGTGTCTTTGTGGTGAATCTTTTATTCGCCGTCCACGGTCGGCGTGTACGCCGCCTCACCGGCGCCGCCCTTGAACAGCCGGCGTTGCAGCGACTGCGTTGAACGGCGTCCACGCCGACGTGCTGTTGCGGTCGTCGCGGATGTCGCGCGTGAAGCTATGCACCTTGGCGTCGAAGTTGTCGAGGTGGTGCAGGGCAATGGCCTCCGGCGTCATCGGCAATTTCGGGCTGCCGAACTCATACGTCCCATGGTGACTCAAGATCAGATGCTTCAGCCGCAGCAGAAGTTCGGACGGGAACGGCTCGCCCGTCAGGTCCGGCACGCACCGCACCTTCTCGTTGAGCATCTCGACGCCGATGACCAGGTGGCCGATCAGCTGGCCCTCGTCGGTGTAGCTGAAGGCGCGGTCGAACGCCAGTTCGCGCACTTTGCCGATGTCATGCAGGAAAACGCCGGTCAGCAGCACGTCGCGGTCCACCTCCGGGTAGAGCGGCGCCAGTCGGTCGGCCGCATCGAGCAGCGTGACGACGTGCTCCAGCAGGCCGCCGAGATAGGCGTGGTGGTTGCGGACGCCGGCCGGGGCCTTGCAAAAGGCGTGGACGAAATCCTGGTCCATGAGAAAGCACTCGGCCAGACCGCGCAGGTGCGGATTGCCGAGCTTGAGCAGGAAACCGCGCAGCCGTTCGTAGAGCTTGCTCACGTCCTGCTCGGTGTGCGGCAGGAAGTCGGCCAGCTCGACCTTCTCCGATTCGACGCGCTCGAGGTGGCTGAGGATCATCTGCAAGGCGCCCTGAAAGAGCTGCACCTTGCCTTTGACGAGGAGGAAGTCGCCGGACTCGAAGGAGCGGAAAAGATGCTCACCGGCGTTCCAGAGGCGGGCGCTCATGGTGCCGCTGCGGTCGCGCAGCTCCAGCTGGAGGTAGAGGTTGCCGTTGCGGTTGGCCCGCAGCTGCTTGTCCACGACCAGGAACACGTCGTCGATGGCGTCGCCGTCCGCCATCTGCCGCACGAATCGCCGCGTCATGAGCGCCCCCGGAGAGGAGTCGATGAAGTCCGCGCACTCCCCTGATTGTAGTTGCCGTCCCCGCGAACTTCTATCGCTCGACCAACGACGGTCCTTCAAAGGATTGTCAGCGTCGCGGCGGCAGAGTGCAGACGCCGCCGTGGCAGGGGACGAGACGGAAGCGGTTGCGGGCGACCCACAGATAGAGGCGCTGTCCCAGCCAGGGGACGCCGGGGACGTACAGCAACGGCGCCAGCGGCCACAGCAGCGGCAGTCGCCACGCCATCCAGCGCAGGGCGGCGAAGCCGTGGTAAAGGCGCCGGCCGTCCGGCGTCAGGACGTGCATTTCCTGCAAGAGGCGGTCGGGGTCGAGCGGCGCGTCGCTAGACGGCAGTTGAGCGCGGTCGCGGGCGTTGACGTAGCTGAGCCGGTGGAACCAGTCGAGACGCTTGAGGATGCCGACGGATTTAAGACAGAGCGGACACTGGCCGTCGTAGAGAACCTGGCCTTGGCAGGCGGGAGCGGCGAGTGTGGTCATGGCGGCAGTCCTCCGTTGGTATTCTACTACAATGGGAAGAGGAGGATTCAAACCCGGAAAGACCGTGCAGGCGAGGGGGATAAACAAGGAGCGGGTAAGGCCGCGTCGCGTTCTTCACCAAATCTTTCTTTGACGGCTCCGAGCCGCCACGGGACAATGATCCTGCCCCGTGAGTGTTCCCTCCATTCCGCCCTCGGAGAATCCGTCATGCGTCTGCTCGCCATCCTGCTCGCCCTGGCGTCCCTCCCCGCCGCCTTCGCCGACGACGCCCCCGCCAAGCCGCTCACTCCCGTCGAGGCCGCCAAGAAGGTCAACGAAAAGGTGATCGTTGAGATGGAGGTCCAATCCACCGGCGGTCGGAGCAATCGCTATCTCAACTCGCAAGAGGACTACAAGGCCGCCGACAATTTCACCATCTTCATCGCCAAAGAAGCGCTCGGGAAATTCAAGGACGCCAAGATCGACGACCCCGCCGTCTACTACAAGGGCAAGACGATTCGCATCACCGGGACCGTGACCGTCTATGACGGCGAGCCGCGCATCGAAATCGACCGTCCCGATCAGATCATGGTCGTGGACAAAAAGTGAACGCCGGAGGGTCCGAACGATGACTACCGAGCGCGATCGCTTTTTGCAGCGCGTCCGCCGCGCCGTCGCCGACGGCAACCGCGCCGGCGGCGCTCCCGCTCTGCCGTCGCGCGGCAACGTCGGCTATCAGGGCGCGGGGGCCGATCCCGTCGCCCGCTTCCGCGCCGAATGCGCCGCCGCGGGGGGGTTCGTGCATCTCGTCGCCGACCCGTCCGCCGCCGCGGACGCCGTCGTGAAGCTGCTGCGCGAGCGCTCCGTCCGCCGCATCCTGCTCGGCAGCGGCCCGGTCGTAGACGCGCTTGCCCTGCCCGCCCATCTCGCCGCGGCCGGAGTCGAAGCGGTTGCCGTCTCCTCTCCGGCCGACGCAGCCCGGCGCGACGCCTTCTTCTCCGCCGACGCCGGCGTCTCCGGCGTCGATTATCTCGTCGCCGAAACCGGCAGCATCGTCCTCCTGACGCGGCAGGACCAGCCGCGCTCGCTCAGCCTCCTGCCGCCGCTGCATATCGCCGTGGCCGAGCGCCGCCAGCTCCTTCCCGATTTGTTCGATCTCTTTGAGGTGCAAGGGGAGGCCGAGCGGCGGGGATTGCCGTCCTGCCTGTCGCTCATCACCGGGCCGAGCAAGACCGGCGACATCGAGTTGCGGCTGGTCACCGGGGTACACGGCCCCGGCGAGGTTCATGTCGTGCTGATCGACGGCGGCCGGATGTGAGGATTTCAGGTAGTCGTCCCGCGGCCGTTGTCGTCTTGTTTTCGCCGCTCCTTCCGGGTATCAGATTGCTTCCCGGCCGTCGCGCCGGGCCGTCCGAAGGCCGTACACGTCTGTCGGCGGACGGAACCCATCATCCTTGATCCGACGCCACCCCGCGCCGGCGCGTCCCGGCGAAAGCCGAAACGCGCCGGCGATTTCTTTCCCGGAACGGAGGGAACCGTTGATGACTCATCGTTTGCTGACCGCCGGCCTGCTGTTGGCCGCTCTGGCGTGGTGCGGACGCACCGCCGCCAAGCCGCCTGACCTGCCCCTGGAGGACAAGGACGTTCTAGCGCCGCAGGACCCGCTCGCCCCTGCCGAGGCGGTTGCGCCGTCCCAGCCCAACCCGTTCCCGCAAGCCGCCGAGCCAGCCGCACCTGCGGCGGAAACGCCGTCGTTCTTCCAGATGCGGCCCTCGGCGCGGCGGATGATGGAGTCCTGCTTGCTGTTCGGCGTCCACCCGCTGCTGACCCTGACGCCGACCGCGGACTACCTCGACTTCGACGAGGACGACGAGGCGCCGGTCCCAGCCGTGTATCTCGAACCGGCGACGCACATGGAAGAGGCGCCACACGGCGCCCTGATTTTCGGCATCGGCGTCAACAGCGACGCCGGCCTGACCGGGTCCATTGAGATGAAGCCGGCCGGATTCGGCGCCGTGGAATGCGGCGAGTTGCTCAAGGCGTGCTGGCAGCTGATCCCTCAGCTGGTCGGCCTATCCCAGCCGCAGGAAGAGGTGCAGACCGGCTTCCATCTCGAACAGCCGGACGACTACGCCCCCGAAACGCCGATTCAGCCGGAACCGATCCTGGCGCCGAAGGAAGCGCCGCCCAACGACTCGATCGAATCGGTCTGTCCCTGGATGCGTCAGCAGCATGGCGCCTCGTGCCAGGAAATTCCGTCCGCCGACGAACTGTCGCACGACGTGCTGCACAACCTGGAAGCGCTGAGCCAGGCCCAGACGTTGTTACAGACGGCCCGCGATTTCGGCCGTTCCGGCCGCGTCGGCGAGGCGCTGGGCTGCCTTGAGCTGGCCCACGATCTCTGCCCCGGCAGCCGCATTGACGACGCCGTGCAGGAAGCGGCCGTGTACCTCTTCGCTCCCCTTTATTACGGGTCGTCTTCGTATGAGTTCGGCGCCGAGGAGGAGTCCGAGCCGGCCGCCGCTTCGCCGAAGTCCGAGGAGGGTTGCGAGCAGTGTCCCGGTTGCGGCGGTCTCAGTCTTTGCAAGGGGCGCTCCGCCAAGGAATGCGAGATCGAGCTGAAGCTGGCGCAGCCGGTGTCGGTGGACTTCCACGCGGCGCCGCTGCGCGAGGTCATTGACGACCTGCGTTCCTGGCAAAATATCAACATTTACGTGGACAGGGCCGCCCTCGAAGCCGATGAGGTCAGCCTCGATCGGCCCATTTCGGTCAAGGTTGAAAACGTGTCTCTCAAGTCGGCTCTCAAACTGGTCCTCAAAGAGGCTCATCTGACCTACGTGGTCAAGGACGAGGTGCTGCAAGTCACGACCGAGCGCGCCGCCCGCGGCAAGATGCAGTGCATCGTTTACGCCGTCGCCGATCTGCTGGAAGACAATCTCCACTATCCGGGCGCGCCCGTCGGGACAGGCAAAACGTCGCCGGAAGAGGCGTTGATGAAGCTCATCCGCAGCACCATTTGCCCGCAGGAATGGTGCGAAATGGGTGGGCCGGACACGATGGACTTCCACCCGCTCACCCGCTCCCTGGTGGTCAACGCCACCGCCGACGTGCAGGAGCAAATCGTGGACCTGCTGAACGCGCTGCATCACCGGATCGATCCGGGTGAGGAGGAAGAGCGCCAGAGCGTTGGGCCGTGCGAAGGCTGCAAGGCGCTGTTGAATGCTTGTCATGAGGCGATGGACGCCGGGCGCCAGCGCGAGGCCGCCGCCCTCGCCGCCAAGGCCTACGCCCTCGATCCCGATCAGGCCGCCGCCGACCCGCTCGTCTACAAGATGCACCTGGTCGGCGACGACGCGGAGCCGGCGCCGATCACGCCCTGCCTGCCGCCGGTCGATCCCGAGACGCCGGCCGCACTAGACCAGCTGTACCAGGAATCGCTGCGGTCGGCGCCGGCCGACGGCGAGGAACAGGAACCGCCGACCGCCGCGCCCCCAAGCTCCTTCGAGTTCGGCTTCGGCCTGGACGGCAGCGTGCAGATGTTCGGCCAGCTGAGCCGCGGCGGCCCCATCTGGCACGTCTTCTTCGGCCCTGGCGCCCTGGCGGTGTGGGCGTCGCCCGACGGCGGCGCCGATCCGGCCCCCGACGTGGAACAGACGTCCGACTTCGATTGGGATTATTGATCGGTAGGAATAGGCGCCGCCGGGTCGGGGATCAGGTCTCCGACTCGGCGGTTTGCAAGTGCTGAAGGATCTGGCCGAGGCTGAGGCGCTCGATGCCGGGGAAGAGGTTCATCTGCACGGCCAGGGCGGCGAGGATGTGTTCCTCGTCGATCAGATTCATGTCGCGGGCGGTCTGCCCGAACTTCTGCCGCCGCCGCCTCCGCTGCATCGCCTCCAGCACGCGCTCCACGTCGAACCGGCTCAACACCTTGAGATGGACCAGGATCTCGCCGATCTTCTGCCGCTCCAGCATGGGGAGATCGCCTCTTCGATTTCCTCGGGATTCGTCCCAAATCTCGTTCCATTTAGCCGCGACCCGAAGGGGAGCGCGTCGGCGACGCGCTCCCCTTCGAGTCGCCGCTAAACGATGGGATTCAGGGACCATTCCTAACGCCGTTGAATAGCCGCACGGCGGCTGGCGTCGAATCAGGTAAGCACTCCCTGCAAGGAGAGGCCCTCGCCAGAGGCCCGCGGTCGTGAGGACCGCGGGCCTCGTTTTTTTCACCCCAACGGCTGCACCGTCTGGAACAGCTCGCTCATCCGCATCCCCAGCCCCAGCGAGATGCGATACAGCGTCTCGATCGAGGCGGAGTTCTTGCCCAATTCGATCTGCGACAGGTAGCCCAGCGACACGCCGGTTCGCTGCGCCATCTGGGCCAGCGTCAGCCCCAGCGTCTTGCGCCGCTCGCGGATGGCCGCGCCCAGCGACTCGCGCAAAGCCGACTCGGAGATCCGCAGCAGCCCCTTGCTCTCCAGACAGCGCACCACCGTCCGCTGCAGCTGCGCGATCTGGAACGGCTTGGTCAGGTAGTCGTAGGTCCGCGCCCGCAGGCAGTTCAGGGCGCTGTCCACCGACGGATAGGCCGTCACCACGATGATGCTGGCCTCCGCTTGGTACTCGCGCAGCCAGTCCAGCATCCGGTTCGAGTCCAGGCCGGGGATCACGTAGTCGAGGATGACGACGTGATAGGCGCCGCCGCGCATCACCGCCTCCATCTCCGACGGATCGGCCACCACGTCGATCTTGAATCCGTTGGGCGCGAGGGCCGCGTGCATCAGGTTGCACACCGACGGATCGTCGTCGAGGATCAGGACGCGCACCTCGCCGGATCGGTACAGGCCGCCGACGTCCGGCAGCGGCCGGCGGAGGTCCGCGGCGTCGTCCGGCGGAGCGTCGCCCGGAGAAGAATCGACCACACCGTTGATTCGGAAACTTGACACGCTCACTCCTCTTCGGAACGATGAATGATGAATGATGAATGATGAATTAAAGACCATCTTGGTCCATCGCCCATCGTTCATCATTCATCCTTTACCGGCGATGGCGCCGCGCACGGCCCGCACCAGGCCTTCCGGCCGGAAGGGTTTGGACAAAAACTCGAAGCGGCGGCCGGCGAAATCCGGGCGCGTGAACTCGCTGATCGTCTGGCCGCTCATGAACAGGACGCGAACGTCGGAGTCGAGCGTCAGCAGCCGGCGGACCAGGTCCACGCCCGTCGTTTTCGGCATGATAACGTCGGACAGCACCAACCGGAAGCGCTCCGGGGCGGCGGCGGTGTATTGCACCAGCGCTTCCTCGGCGCTGGTCGCGCCCTGCACCCGGTAGCCGGCCCGCTCCAGGGTGGCGCAGATGAAGCGCAGGATATTCGGATCGTCATCGACGACGAGAATTTTTTCGCCGTGGGCCGGCGCCTCGGCGACGGGCGGCGGCGGAGCGGCCACGGGGAGATAGACCTCGGCGACGGTCCCGCCGGCCGCGCCCGGCCGCAGGCGGAGGCCGCCGTGGTGGGCGTGGACGATGCCGTAGGCCACGGCCAGACCGAAGCCGCGCCGGCGCGGCTTGGCGCTGAAAAACGGCTCGGCGAACAGTCGTCGCGACGCCTCCACGCCGAGCCCCGGCCCCGCGTCGGCGACGGCGATTTCGACGTGCGCTCCGGGTCGAGCGCCGCCGTACAGGTCGAGGCAGTCGTCGTCGGTCAGCGCGACGGTGCGGACGGAGACGGAAGCGGCGCCGGTGGATTGCATGGCGTCGCGGGCGTTTTCCAGGAGGATGGCGAGCACCTGGCGCAGCTGGCCGGCATCGACGGCGGCCGGCGGCAGGCCGGGGCCGACCGACGTGTGGACGGCGAACGGGCCGGCCGCCGCTCCGAAGCGCGCGGCTTCCTCGGCGACGACGGCCCCCGTATCGCAGGGATGGACGCCGCCCGCCTGGCGGCGCGAGAACAGCCGCAGGAGGTGCGTCAGCTGGGCGCCGTTCTGGGCGCAGCGCTGCAGCTCGCGGAGGTAGCGGCTCATTTGCGAGTCGGCCGGCGACCGCAGCGCCAGGCTCAGGTCGCAGAAGCCGACGATGCCGGTCAAGATATTGCCGTAGTCGTGGGCCAGGCGGGCGACGACGTTGGCCGCCGTCTCCAGTCCTTGCTGCCGCTCCGCCCGGTCCAGCTGCTCGGTCCAGCGCGTCTTCCGCCCCGATTCCAGCAGCCGGCCGATCACTTGCCCCGCCAGCGCCAGGGCGGCGGCCTCGGCGGCGTCCCAGGCGGTTCGGCGGTCGTCCGCCTCCAGCCAGAGCAGCCAGCCGGGTCGGCCGGTTCGATGCACCGCCGTCACGAGTAGGGGCGAGGCGACCTCGCCCCTACTATTCGCGGGACGGGCGACGGTCAGCGCCGTCGGTTCCCGCAGCACCCGGCCCATCAGGTCGAGGTCGGCCTCCCACGGCAACGGGCCGTCGCCGGCCGGGCGACGGTATAGCACCTTCCCCGAGGGCAGAACGGCCAGACCAGCGCCGGACGCCGTGAATGCCGTGGCCAGGTCGGTCAGCAAACGGTCCAGGCCGGCCTCGACCGGCGGCTGGCGCAGCAGACCGTGGACATGTTCCAGGGCGGATAAGCCGGCGTCGCCGTGCCGAACCGCTTCGTCTCGACCGCCGGGCATATAGAGCAGGCTCCAGGAAGGAGGGGTTGATGGTTCAACCCGGACCACAAAACTCTAGGATAGAAATTGATGGCCGGTCAAATAAAACGGGGGATAATAGTCGTTTCGGTGAGAAGCGCCGGCTTTGGCAGGTTCGAGAACGGCCAGCCGCCCCCCCGTCCCGTCCGCGGGATTCGTCGTCCTTTCTTCCCGGCACGCCACTTGCTGATAACCGCACGAACCGAATCAAAAGGCTTCGGCGCCGCGCCCGCCGGAGAGGGTCGTCTCATATCTATCAGTGTAGGAGCCGGATCGATGGCCAGGAAAAAAACGACGAACCCTTCCTCGCTCCCCTCGGCGGTAAGCCAGGAATCCTCCACTGAACAGCCGTCCCCGGCGCCGAACGGCGGTCGGCCGCGCGGGCAGCGGAAGCCGGTTGCGCCCGGCGAGTCCCGGCCGCGCGGAGGCGCAAGAAGATGGAGACCGACGAGTCGGCCAACGCCTCTCAGGAGTTGGAAGAGCGAAAAAAGGCGCTGGAGTCGCTGCACCGTCACACGCACTCCGCCGCCCTTCAGCTGGCGGCGCTGCGTCATCAGGTCCATGCGTTGAGCGCGGAGATCGAACAGACGCGCCGCGAGGCGTCGCACGAGGCGGAACAGCTCGGCGAGCTGCGTCGGGAGGCTCAGGTGGCGCAGGAAGGGCTGCGGGAGGCGGTGGGCGGCCTGGCGGAGACGCTTCGGGAGATGGACGAGGCTCGATCGCGGCTGGCGGCGACGCGCCAGGAAGCAAACGAAGCCGCCGCCCAGTGTGCGGTCCTGCGCGCACAGATCCTGGACGTGTCCGGCGAGCTGGGCGATCTGCGGCGGCAATACCTTCTGGAGACGGAGCAATTGGCCGAGGTTCGCGGCCAGGCCCAGGCGCTGCGAACGGGGCTGCAACAGACCGAGACGGAGCAAGCGGCCCTTTCGTGCGAAATTGCCGAGGCCGGCGCCCGACTGACGGAACAGGCGACGGCCCCGTTTCTCGACATCGAACGGGAGTACGCCGAGGTGCGCGGCCGGCTGCAGGAGCTGCGCCGCCAGGGGGACGAGGCCGCCCGGACGGCGACCGCTCTGCGGACGCGATCGCTGGACGCCGCCTCCGAAATCGCCGAGGCCGCGGCCGAGGTGCGGCAAACGCTCCAGGAGGCGGCTGAGGAAGCGGTCGAGTACGCAAACGCCAGCGCACTTTTGGGCGCCGCAGGTGACAAAACCGCCGAGGCCGTGCCGCCGCCCGAGCCGGACCCGATTCATCTCGGCGTCACGGTGGCGGTCGATTCCGGTGAGATCCTCGAAGTCGTTCCCGACTCGCCGGCGTCGCGGGCCGGCGTCACGCCGGGTGACGTCATCGCCAGCGCCAACGGCGAAGAGGTGCGCAACGGGGCCGATCTGCGCGACGTCGTCTCGCGGCTCGGTCCCGGCCGTGAGGTCGTGTTGCGAATACAACGATCGGGTACGTCCGAAGAACTGCGAGCGCACCTGCCGGAAGCGGCCGCGACGCCGCCGGCCTAAGTGGTATTTCACCCGTCGGAGGCAGCCTACGTGGCCGATCTCTTCAAGCGCTTCTCCCCGGTTCGAGTCCTGTGGTTCGCGGCCGCCCTTGCCGGCTTCGCCGCGGCGGGCTGTGGGCAGGACGGGTTCGACTACGGCGCCAACGGCACGGGGCCGGGGCGTCGTCATCAGCAGGTCGCCCTGTCCGCGCAGCAGGAAGTGCAGCTCGGCAACGAGGCGTTCGCGGAAGTGAAGAAAAAGGAGAGCGACCATTTTCACATGGAAGGTCCGCAATATGATCGGGTGAAGAACATCGGGGACAAGATTTTCCAGGCCGCGCTCCACAACGAGCCGCTGCGCCGGGAAATCGGCCTGAGCGACGCGGACCCGTACGGAACGCCCTGGGTTTTCGATCCGGTGTACGCCGTGGTCGATAGCAATGAAGTCAACGCCTTTTGCCTGCCGGCGGGCAAGGTCGTGGTGTTCACGGGGCTGATGGACCTGACGAAGGGCAAGGACGCCTGGCTGGCGACCGTGCTGGGCCACGAGATCGCGCACGCCGTCGCCCATCACGCCAGCGAGCGCATTGCGCGGGAGCAGATGTACGGCCAGGCGTCCGACGCGACATCCGGACTGCAACAGCTCAAGGGGGACGACCGCTGGAAGCTGCTGGACCTGCTGGGCGTGGGCAGCCACGTGGAGCAATACGCCCGTGAGCAGCCGCAGGAGTCCGGTCGTCCCGGTCTGTTCGCCCAGCTGGGCGATCTAAAATTCGACCGCCAGCAGGAGGAGGAGGCGGACCACATCGGCGTCTTCTTCATGGCCTTCGCCGGGGAAACCGGCCAGGGCGCGTCCTCCAAGGGGCCGACCTACGACCCCGAACAGGCCGTGGCCTTCTGGCAGGCGATGGAGGAGCATAGCGGCAGCCAGAAACCCCCCGAGATCCTGTCCGACCATCCCAGCGATCAGCACCGGATCGAGATGATGCGGGGCTGGGCCGCCCGCGCCAGGGCCGCGCATGACGCATGGCAACAGGGAAACGTCGTCAAGTAAGCCGATCACGGCCGCCGGCCGCGCCGGCGCGTCTCTTTCGCTCCAAACCGGGAGATTCAGTCCATGAGTTACGGAATGGGTCCATTCGGCGGCGGTGGGTTCTTCAACAGCATGGGGCCGGCCGGCCAGTACGGCCCCTGGCCCACCTGCGGATGCAGCAGCATCCTCATCGTCATCGCGGGAATCCTGCTCGTGATCGCCGGCTGCTCCGGCATGATCCCGGGCGGGTATCGCTAAATCCGCCCCGCTCCTCGTACCTTTTGCACCGGAGGAAAAATCATGCGAGCATTGTGTGGGGCGATCATCGCCGCCGGGTCGCTCATCGGGATGGGCTTGCTTGGCGTCGGCATCGGCTACCGCTACAACGGTTACCCGTACCACAACTCGAACGGCGATCCGCAGTTCGTTCACTTCAAGGATCTGGATACGGCGTTGATGGTCGCGTTTTTCGTCCTGATCGCCGCGCTGCTGATCGGCCTGGGCATCGCCTTCGTCGGCCTGGCCTACCATCACCACCGTCGCCACTGGGAGATGCACCGCACCACGACCACGCCGGGCGCGCTGCCTGGGACCGGAACGACGACCGGCGAGCGCGTGTCGGTTTGAGGCGCGCTCCCTGCGGAGCCGTTTAGCCGCGACCCGGAGGGAAGCGCGTCGCCCCCGCGCTCCCCTCCGGGTCGCGGCTAAACGGATTCCCGTTTATCGTTCAACTCCCATGCGGCTTGGCCGACTGCGTATACACCGTGCCAGGCTGCGCCGGGCCGGGGAACTCGATCGTCATCGACTCGCCCGCGGAGTACAGCGCCGTCCCCTTGGCCGGCTGGTAGCACACCTTCACGCGCACGCATCGCACGGTGGGCGGCAGATCCGGCCACACCAGCGGGATCGTGTAGCCCCAACCGACGAAGTCGCGCTTCAACAGCCGCGCCATCGTCACCGGATCGAATTGCCACACCTCCAGCGGAGCGACCGCGGCGCCGGGCGGCGCCGTCCCGTCGTAGACCTCCACTTGCAGCTTGCCGTCGCCGGTCATCGGGTACTTGATCTCCGGCCCGAAAAGATAGACGCGCCCGCCCAGCGCCGGAATCTGGGCGCCGCCGTGCGTCGGGTCGGCCGTGAAGTGAATCTGGTGGTCCCAGAGGGCCGTCACCTGGCAGGGCGTTCCCGGCGCCGGCGGCCCGTCGCAGCCCAGCGGGTTCGAATCCATGCCCACGCAGCCGCCCAGCAAGACCAAGAGCGGGGCGACGAAACCTGTCCGACGCCAGGCGAACATCCTGTTCATGAGAGGCTCCATCCATTTAAGAATCAGCCCGCGGCGCAAGCAAGGGAAGAAGACTTCACCCCTTGCTTGCGCCGCGGGTTGGTTTTCCCTTCGCTTTCTACCATTTCTGCGGCATGAATTGCGACGCGCCTTGCAGCCCGGCCGCTGGCGCCGGCGGCGCGATCGGTGCGGCCGGGACCGCCGGCGCGGGTGTCCGGGCCGGGGCGCCTGGCGTGGGGATCACGACCGAAGCCTGCTGCACCGGCGACGCGACAGGCGCGGCGCTCGCCGGGCCGGGCACGGGCGGAGGAATCGTCTCCCCCGGCGGCAGCGGGCGCGGCGACGGCAGCGTCTCCGTCCCGACGGGCGGAGTCGTCGCCGTTCCGACGGGCGGCGCCACGATCGGGCCGTCCAGCGGCGACGGCAGGGTGCCGTCCACTTCGCCGGTCGGCAGCGGCAGCTGATACTGCTGGGGATGCAAGACCGGGTCCATGCCCGACAGGCCGTGGTAGCGCGTCACGTCGTCCACCATCCAGTCCATCCGCGCCGCCTCCTCGGCCAGCACGCGGTCGGCCTCCATCCGGTTCCGCACGACGTGCGGCGTCAGGATCACCAGCAACTCCGTCTTGCTCTTGACCTGCGTGCGGTAGCGGAACGCCGCCCCGATGTAGGGCAGGTCGCCCAGCCACGGCACCTTGTTCTCGCTCTTCGCGTCGTTCCGCGAGATCAGGCCGCCGAGCGCCACCGTCTCGCCGTCCTGGGCCGTCACCGTCGTCGTCACGTCCTGCACGTTGAACGCCACCGCCGTCACGCCGTTGCCCAGCGAGATCGACGTGGTGGGCCACCGACGACACCGACGGCTCCACGCGCATCAGCACCTTGCCGTCCGGCCCGATCCGCGGCGTCACCTGCAGCTCGACGCCGACGTTGCGGTAGCTGACGCCGTTGGTCAAGAGGCCGGTGGCCGTCACGTTCGTGCTGCTGATGTACGGCACGCTCTGGCCGACCAGCACGCTGGCCGACTGGTTGTCCAGCGTCATCACCTGCGGCCGGCTCAGGACGTCGATGCGGCCCTGCGTTTTCAGGGCGCGGATCAGCAGGTTGAAGGCGTCGCTCTGGGCGGAGAAGACGAAGCCGCCGATGCCGCTGGTCGGCGACACGCGGCCGACGCCGAGGCTGGTCAGGCCCTGCGTGCCGATCACGTGCGGGGCGACGACCGGGTTGTTGCCCAGCGGCAGGGCCGGCTGGTTGAAGTTGAAGCCGGGCTGCGCCGCCGGGTTGACCGTGCTGTTGACCGTGACGCCCGGCGGCACCAGGCCGCCCGTGGCGTTGGCGTAGCTGACGCTGCCGCCCGTGCCGATGACGGTGCCGAACGGGAAGATGCTGCGCTGGAACAGCACCGGACTTTGCAGACCGATTTCCACGCCGAACTCCTCGTCGCCGGTCAGGTCCACCTCGGCGATCATCACCTGGATCATGACCTGCGGCGTGTCGGCGTCCAGCTCGGCGACGAGGCGCATGACCTCGTCGTACATCCGCGGCGTGGCGCTGATGAGCAGCTTGTTGGTGATCGGCTCGGGCACCACGACGACTTCCTGCTCCAGGTCCTGGAAGGGCGAGAGGCCGCCGTCGGCGCGGAGGACGTTGAGGCGGCTGACGAGGAAGTTGTTGAGGGCGTTGGCCACGTCCACCGCGGTGGAATTGCGGAGGTGATAGACCTCGCTTCGCCGCTGCTGGAGGTCGCCGCTCTCGGGCGCGGACTCCAGCTTGGCGATGATGGCCTGGATGATGTCGATGTCGCTGGGGCCGCCGGCGATGATGAGGCTGTTGGTGCCCGCATCGACGGTGATGAGCAGGTCGGTCGAGCTGCACGCCGTTGGACAGTCCGTTGAGCACCAGCTGGAGCGGCCGGCCCGTGCCGCCCGTCAGGCCGCCGGAGGCGCCGCCGGTGGCGCCGCCGGTCGGCGCCTCCGCGCGGCGCCGCCCGCCGCCCGCGGCGCCGCCGGCCGCGCCGGTCGTCCCGGTCGTCGTGGCCGGGGCCGTGGCCCGCGGGGCGGTGCCGCTCGTGCCGAGGAAGAGCTGCTGCAGCATGTTCGCCATGGTGGCGGCGTCGCTCTTCTTGAGCGTCGACGACCTTGACCACGTACTGGGCGGCCGGCGCCACGTCGAGTGCGTCGATCAACGCGTCGAGCAGATCCATGCGTCTTCTCCGGGGCCGAGAATCAGCAGGCTGTTGCTGTTCTCGTCCGGCAGGATGAACACGTCTTCCAGCACGCCGGACTGGGCGATGACCTTGCCCGTTTTCGGATCGGTGATCTGGAGGGTCATGCTCTTGGTGATGGCGCCCGCGGCCGCGGCCGTGCCGGTCGTGGTCCCGCCGGTCGTGCCGGCGCCGGTCGGTGGTCGTGCCGGGCGTGATGGTCCCCGGGAACCGCCGCCGCCGGTCGTCGTCCGGCCGCCCGCGCCGGGCCGCCGCCGTGCCGCCCGGGCGCCGCCGCCCCGGGGAAGCCGCCTCGCCGGGGCGCCTGCTCCGCCGGGGAAGCCGCCGCGCGCCGGGCGTCGTTCCCGTGCCTGTCGCCCGTGCCCGTGGTCGTGCCGGTCGGTACGACGTAGGGGGCGACGCCGTAGCTGATGGCCCGCTGCAGCAGCGTGGCGATGTCGTCGGCCGCGGTGTGGTGCAGGGCCGGATGCGCAGGGTCGTTGACGGCCGCGGACTCGTCGGTGTCCAGATGCTCGATCAGGGCTTCGATCTCGGTCATGTCGCCCGGGGCGGCCTGGACGAAGACGATCGTTGTTGGTGGTGTCGAAGGTGATGCGGACCGAGTGGTTGGCCGACGATTCGTTGCCCTCGCTGTAGCGCGTGTTGTAGAAGTTGTTCAGCAGGGTGGCGACGCGGGAGGCCGACGCCTCTTGAGGTGGAAATCCTTGGCAATCTGCGTGTTGTCCACGTCCAGCTTCGCGATGTCGGCCTTCACCTCGTCCATGCGCGATTCCGGGGCGGCGACGATCAGGGCGTTCAGCCGCGGCACCGGGATCAGCACGACCGAGGAGAGCTGCTCCTGCGTTAGAGTGCCCTGTTGCGTCTGCTGCTGCACCTTGCCCTGGGTGTTCAGCGTGGTGGTGGCCGACTGGACGATGACGCGGGTGTAGAGCTGGCTGAGCGTGGAGGCGACGGCCGCCGCGTCGGCCTTCTCCAACGGGACGAACTCGATCTTCAAGGTGGTGTGGGGGATCGTGGCCAGGATCGCCATGAGCTGATCGTAGACGAGGTTGACGTCCTGCCGCGTTCGGGCCGCTGAGGATGATCTGGCCGAGTCGGGCCGACCTGGATGGCGGTCACCGGGGTGCGCGGAGCCTCAACCACCACGGCGCCGGGCGGCTGGGGTGGTTGCGGCGGCTGCGCCGGTTCCTGATACCGGACGGGCTGGACCGAACCACCCTCGGTCGTTGTCGTTCAGGGCCGAGGCGTCGTGTTGCGGATCGAAGAGGATCGGCTGAGGGTCGTCCATGACCCGGTCTTCAAAAAAATCCGGCCCTCGTCCTTCGCGATCCGGCGCCCTCTGACCGCCGCGTCTTCTTCCCGGTCCCCCGGTTTGTCCGCCTCCTTGGAACTGTCCACCGCCGCCCGGCTGGAAGCCGCCGCCCCCCGGCTGAAAGCCGTTCGTCGGCGACAGAATGGACGACGCCGCCGCTGGTCGGAGGGCAGCACCGTGGTGCGTCCCTGGATGGCGTCCACGATCTGCTCCGCGACGGCCGGGTCGACGTCCTTGAGCTGGACGATCCGGTACGGTCCTGGAGTTGTTCTTGGCGGCCAGGTCCAGCTTCTGGACCACGTCATTGATCTCGGTGTAGAGCGATTCCGTGCTGTTGACGAGCAGGCTGTTGGTCTGGTCGTCCACGGCGATCTTGAGCGTGACCGCCCGCGGCTGGCCGCTGGCGTCCAGGTTGCGGTTCTGCGAGCCGGCGATGGCCCGGGCGAACCCGCCGCGGCCGCTAGGTCGGTAAGCGTCGGGTTCTGGTCCATCTGGTCGTGGTAAATGTTGGAAAGCAGGTCGTACATGTCGTCGGCGCGGGCGTACTTGAGCGGCCCGATGGTCCGCGTCTTCGGCCCGCCCTCCTGGGCCTTGTCGTTGTAGTCGATGTCCTTGGCGAGCAGGTAGCGGATGGTCAGCAGGTCCACCGGCTTGGCCTTCACCAGCAGCGAGTTGGTGGCGGGGTCGGCGACGATGCGGATGCGTGTCGGGCTGCGGGTTGGCGGGTGCCTCCGGGGCCGTTGCCTTGACCGGCGAAGCTGCGGAAGAGGCGGCCGAAGCCGCCCGGTCCTTGCGGCTGCTGCGTCGTGGTCGGCTTCGGCCCGTTGAAGGCCTGGTCGAGCAGCTTGGCCGCCTCCACGGCGTTGGCGTTGTGCAGGTGGATCACCTCGAAATCGCCTTCGCCGGCCGTCGTCTGCGTCATCAGCCGGAGCAGCTGTTGGGCCATGGCCAGCGCCGCCGGGTCGTCCGAGGCGATGATGATCTTGTTGCCGAACGCCGAGATCGTCACGGGCGGCAACGTATTGTCTTTTTTGTCCTCCGGCTTGGGGTCCTTTTTCTCCTGCGGATCGACCAGCGGGGCCGGCGGGGCGGTGTCGCCGGCTTCTGAGAGACCAAGAGGACGTCGCCGCGGGAGGCCGGCTTCTTGCCCTCGGGGCCGAGCTTCGGCATGGCCGGCGGCGGCCGGCGGCGGGGCCGGGGCTGGCGCCGGCTTATCGACGTCGCTCGAACCGCCGGGGGTGGTGACCCTGACCGGATTCGGCCGCATCTGCTCCATCAGCGTCCTTCAGCTCGTCGGCCACGGCCGCGCCGCTGCCCTTGTCCAGCGTGATGACGCGGAAGGCGCCCGGCTTGGTGTTGATTCCGCCGGGAGCCGTCGCCGGAACGGTCGGGCCGAGCGCTCTCGCCGTTCATGACCTTGATGAGGTCCCGGACCTGCTGGACCTGATCGGAGTGCCCATGCACGAGGACGCCGTTCTGATCGGGCATCGCCTCGATGTACGGGCCGCCGCCCTTGGTGGGGTCGCCGAGAATGTTCGACAGCGTGGTTGCCGCTTTGCTTACCTCGAGGCCGCCCACATCGACCAGCACGCCTTGGGCGACCGGGGAGATTTGCTGAAGGTACTTCTTGATCCTGTCCATGTCCTCGGGGCAGGCAAACACCCGGAGGGCGTTGGGGCCGGCCGACGAGATGCGCAAGGTAGACGTGGCGGGAAAGATACCCTGCAGGTCCTTGGCCACGGCGTCGGCGGTGCCGCCGGAAACCGGGATGTTCTCAAACGACGGCGGGCCGATGAGGATCGGCTGGGGGTTCTTCACGTCTGGGTTCGGCTTGTCCAGGCGGTTCTCGACGATGTCCTTGGCCTTGGCGATGATCTCCGGCGGCCCGGTGACGAAGATGGTGTTCGTCGGTTCGTCGCTGGTGATGTAGAACTGGCGCACCCGGGCCGGCCGCGACGGCACGGCCGGAAACGGCGGCTGGCCCATCGGCGTCGGCTCGGCCATCGGCGTCGTTCCGGGCGGCGTGCCTGGCGGGGTACCGGGCGAAGTCGCCGGATTCACGCCGGGAGGCGCCCATCGGCGTGGTCGCTGGAGCGCCATTCGGCGTCTGGTTTTCGCGCCGCGCCCCGCTCCCGCTCCCGCTCCCGCTCCGAGACGTTCGGCCCCTGCACGGTCTGCGGCTCGCCCAGCAGCGCCCGAAGATACTTCTCGGCGTCGCGGGCCTGGACGTATTTGCAGACATGAGAGTAGCTGTCCGTCTGCTTGGTTTCGGATTCCTCGATCTTTTTCAGCGTCTGCACCGCGTGCTTGAGGTTGCGGACGTTGTCCATCATGTGGAGTTCGTTGCCGGGCAGGGCGACCAGGTCGTGGAACGGCCCCATGATCGGCCCGAGCCGGAGGGCCATGTCCTCCGCGTTCAGCGAGGTCAGCGGCAGCTCCATCTTGACGATATTCCGTGTCGCCGTGGTTCTTGAAGTCCTCCGGGCCTTCGATGTGCGGCACGATGGCCGGGTCGATCTGCTGGTCCGCGGCGACGACGAAGAACTGGTGGTCGCCGTTGATGAGGCAATACTTCGCCGTCGGGCTGTTGGCGAGGAGGCCGGCGTTGATCAGGTCGATGACGTCGGGGAGCGTGTACGACTTCTTCTCCGGGCCGATGAACGAAAAGGTGCCGAGCTTCCGGCCCGCCGGTGTTGATGACTTCCTTGCCGGTTTCTTCGGTCAGCCATTTCCAGACGGCGGACCACGGCTTGCCGTTCATCGAGATGAACGGGTAGGTCTTGTCCTCTTTCTTCTCGGGGTCGGCGGTGCGGGCGACGCCCGTGGAAAGAGCCAGGGCGGTCAGGACCGCCAGCAGGACCGCAATTCTCCCCATTCCGACTTTCAATACTCGCATGGTTGAACACCTGCTCAGGGACGCGATTGGTGACGTGATCCCCCCCGGCGACGCAGGCGCGTGCCGTCCCGCTATTGTAAGCGTTGGACGGCCCCGACGCCACCACCGGCCGACGACAGCACCCCGATTATCCTTCCTTTCGGCAAACTCGCTTCAGCTTCTTGAGCCTTCTCGGCAATCGGACGGAAAAAACTCAAGTCGCACGGTTGCCGCAGGTCGGCGAACTCGTCTTTATAGGATGAACCCCGCGCGGGGCGGGGAGACTCTCGGCTCGTGTCCACGGCGATTCTCCGCCATTCCCTTTTTTCCCGGCCGGGATGGCGATCCGCCGCGTTTATGATATAGTGGGGTCGTATCGGCGAACGCTCCTTCGCCTCCTGCCGGAATTGCCGTCGTCGCCGCCGCACGCGACGCCGGATCGCCTAACCCGCCGTGCGGCGCTCCGGCTGCCCCCAGGCCGCCGTCCTCTTGATTCGAGGGCTTCCCATGCCTCCGCTTCCCTCCCTGCGCATCCTCCTGGTCGAGGACAACCTCATCAACCAGAAGGTCGCGTCGCGCATGTTGGAAAAGAATGGTCACACCGTCGTCACCGCGAACAACGGCAGGGAAGCCTTGGAGGCGCTGGCGGACCAGGAATTCGACGCCGTGCTGATGGACGTTCAGATGCCCGAGATGGACGGTCTGGAGACGACGGCCGCCATCCGGGCCGCCGAACAGGGGGCCGGCCGTCGCCTGCCGATCCTGGCGCTGACCGCCCACGCCCTCAGCAGCGACCGCGAACGCTGTCTGCGCGCCGGCATGGACGGCTACCTCCCCAAGCCCGTGCAGAGCGCCGCCCAACTGCTGCAAGCACTGGCGGAGGTCGTGGGGCTGGCGCGAACGGCGTAGTCCTCTCGTTTAGCCGCGACCCGAAGGGGAGCGCGGGGGCCTGCGCTCCCCTTCGGGTCGCGGCTAAACTTTCACTCTACTCCATTTTTCGGGATGAACCCCCTTGACATCGCCCCCCATTCCGTTACAGTGGAAGTAGATTGAGACGCAATCTCAATAAGCCTCGAATCGGTCCCACCCGCTTTTTCGAGAACCCACCGTGAAGTCGGACTTCCTCTTACCGCTGGAATCGCTGCAAGCCGGGGAATGGGCGGACGTGGAGGACGTGTCCGGCGAAGCCGGCTGGGTCGGCCGGATGGCGGAGCTAGGCGTCCGCACCGGCTGCCGATTGCGCGTCTTGCAGCCGGGCAGCCCGTGCCTGTTGCAGGTGGGCGGCTGCCGGCTCTGTCTGCGCGGCGACTGCCTGATGCAAATTCTCGTTCGTCCGGTTGTCGCGGTTTCCTGAGAGGAGATCCGTGGCGACGCCTTCGCTGGACCAGTTGCGCCGCGGCCAACGCGGCCGCATCACCCGCATCGACGGCGGCGACAGCCTCGTCCAGCGGCTCATGGAAATGGGCCTGCTCGAAGGCGAGGAGGTCGAGGTGGTCGGCTTCGCGCCCTTCGGCGATCCGATGGAGGTGCGGCTGGGCGACTACCGCCTCAGCCTGCGTCGCGTCGAGGCCGCCCGCGTCCAGGTCGAACCACTGGCATAGTGGGCCAACCGCTCCGCGGTTGGCCGGCGACTCGCGGAGCGAGTCGCCCACCATCGCACGCGGAATCGCAAGCCATGCCTCTCCTCCAACGACCGACGGCGGCCCTGGTCGGCAACCCCAACACCGGCAAAACCACGCTCTTCAACGCCCTGTCCGGCCTGCGCCAGCGCGTCGGCAACTATCCCGGCGTCACGGTCGAGACGAAAAAAGGCCAGATGACCTGCGCCGGACAGACCTTCGACGTGATCGACCTGCCCGGCACTTACAGCCTCGCCCCGCGCAGCCCCGACGAGATGGTGGCGGTCGATGTCGTTCTGGGATGCCAGAAGGGGGAAGCCCGGCCGGACGTGGTCGTGTCCATCGTGGACGCCTCCAACCTCGACCGCAATCTCTATCTGACGACGCAGGCGCTGGAGCTGGGCGTGCCGGTCGTCGTCGCCCTGAACATGGTGGACGTGGCCGAGAGCCAGGGCATTCGCATCGACGCCGACCGTCTCGGTCGTCAGCTCGGCGTTCCGGTCGTGCCGATCCAGGCCAACAAGGGCAAGGGGCTGGACGGCCTGCGCGACGCCGTGAGCGCCGCCGCCGCCGATGGTCGGACGCCCAAGGGACCGACCTTCCCCGAGGCGTTCGAGCGCGAGGTCGAGACGCTGCGCCAGGCCGTCGGCCCCGACACGCCGCTCTATCTGGTGCGCCGGCTGCTCCTGGACGTGGGCGGCTACACCGAAAAGCGCCTCGTCGATCGCCTCGGCCCCGCCGTGGCGGAACAGGTCAAGGCGGCGCGACAGCGGTTGACCGCGGCCGGCTGTCCGGCGCCCGGCGTCGAGGCCCGCACCCGCTACGCCTGGATTCGGGAAGCGACGGCCGGATGCGTGCAGCGGCCGGCCCAGCGCGTCGTCACCTGGACCGACCGCATCGACCGCGTCCTCACGCACAAGCTGTGGG
Organism: uncultured Planctomycetaceae bacterium; assembly: GCA_963771935.1. GTDB lineage: Bacteria > Planctomycetota > Planctomycetia > Gemmatales > Gemmataceae > UBA4732. Next base: position 1,509,241 of record CAVYVK010000005.1, read on the forward strand.
GCACGCTCATTTTCCTGGCCCTGATGTTCGTCGTCTTCCAGTCGATCTTCGCCTGGGCCAAGCCGCTCATGGACGGCATCGGCGCCGGCAAGGACATGCTGGGCCAGTGGCTGCGCGGCGTGATGCCGGTCGGGCCGCTCACCAGCCTGCTGGTCGAAGGCGTGGTCGAGGGCGTGGGCACCGTCCTGCAATTCATTCCGCAGATCCTCATTCTCTTCGGCTTCATTGCCGTTCTGGAGGACTGCGGTTACATGGCCCGCGCCGCGTTCCTGATGGACAAGCTGATGGCCCGCTGCGGCCTGAGCGGCAAGTCGTTCATCCCGATGCTATCGTCGGTGGCCTGCGCCGTGCCGGGCATCATGGCCGCGCGCGTGATCGAGAACCGCCGCGACCGCCTCGTCACGATCCTGGTCGCCCCGCTGATGAGTTGCTCCGCCCGGCTGCCGGTCTACGTCCTCCTGATCGGCGCCTTCCTCAGCGCGGGCTTCCCGTGGTGGACGCCGGGGCTGGTGATGTTTTCGATGTACGCCATCGGTCTGGTCGTCGCCCCGCTGGTGGCGCTGGTCCTGAAGCGCACGCTGCTCCGCGGCGAGACGCCGGCCTTCGTGATGGAAATGCCGCTGTACAAGGTCCCGTCGCTGCGGACGGTGCTGGGCCGGATGTTCGACAGCGGCTGGGCGTTCGTCCGCCGGGCCGGCACGCTGATCCTGGCGTCGATGGTGCTGGTCTGGGCGCTGCTTGTACTTCCCGCCCGACCTCGGCCGCGGCGTTGCCTACGACGCCCAGGTCGCTCAGGGGGGGAAGGACGTGGAAGCGCTGCGGCAGAACCAGGCCGCGGCCGCCGCCCTGGGTCCGGCGGGTCTGGCGCAGGCGGTCGAGGACAAGGAGGACGCCGTCAACGCGCTTCGCGGCGAATGGAAGCGGCAGAGCGTGCTGGGTCTGATGGGGCGCGCGATCGAGCCGGCGGTGCGTCCGCTGGGTTGGGACTGGAAGATCGGCATGGCGGCGTTGGCGAGTTTTCCGGCCCGCGAGGTGGTGGTCGGCACGCTGGGCGTGATCTACAACCAGGGCGACGTGGACCCCGACGCGGGCACGCAGGGTCTGGGCGACGCCATGCAGAAGGCGACCTGGGACGACGCCCCGGATCGCAAGGTGTTCACGGCGCCGACGGCGTTGTCGCTGATGGTGTTCTTCGCCCTGTGTTGTCAGTGCGCCTCGACATTGGCGGTGATCCGCCGGGAGACGCGGAGCTGGCGCTGGCCGGTCTTCACGTTCACCTACATGACCGTGCTGGCTTACGTGGCGGCCCTGGCGGTGTACCAGATCGGCATTCTCTTTACGTGAGGGGGCGGCGATGATTTGGCAGCTGTCCCTGGTCGGTCTGATGGTCGTCGCGGCGGCGGCCTATCTGACGCGGCGGGCCTGGCGAACGTGGGGCCGCAAGGCGTCCGGCTGCGGCGGCTGCGGCAGCGGCTGCAAGGGAGAATCGCGCTCCGCTTCGGCACCATTGATCCCTGCCCATCAGCTTTTGGTGCGCCGGCGCGAGAAGGATTGAAAGTCGTCGGAACTGCGACATCGGAGCCGCGACCGTGAGGGAGCGGTTTTCTCTCCGCTCCCTCACGGTCGCGGCTCCGATGTCGCAGCCCCTTCCAGAAGCATATCCACGATCCGCTGGGCGAGGTCCAGCGGTCTTGGCGTGGCGCCGCAGCGGATGATCGGCCGCAATCCGCCCAGCAGCAGCCGCGCGGCGATTTCGGGATCCGCGACGTGAAATTCCCCACTCCGCCGCGCCTCCTCCAAAATGCTCTCGACCAGCCGAATGTTGTCCCGGCGCATCCGTTGCGACGGCAGCTCGGCGTCCGGATCCTGCATTGCTTCCGCGTGCTGGATCAGGTCGAGAACGTGGGGACGCTCGTCGCAGAAGTCGATGATCGCCGCGACGACCGCCTCCAGCTTGGCGCGGGCGCCGTGAACTTCGTCCGCGGCGCACATTCGCTCCGTCCACTCCTCCGCGACGCGGGCAAGAAGGGCCATGTATAGCTCTTCCTTGTCCTTGAAGTAGCGGTACAGGGTCCCCTTGCCGACCTCGGCCAGCTCGGCGATGTCTTCCATGCGGGCCTGGTGGAAGTGATGGGAGGCGAAAAGCTGGGCCGCCGCCGTCAGGATTTTATCGGCCTGTCCAATCGTTTTCGTTCGCACGGAACACTCTCGCCGGATAGGGAGACGCAACGCTGCGCCGGATCGCCATTGTGGAACTGACTGGTCAGTCCGTATTGTAGTTCCCCATTCGGCCGTTCACAAGGCGAATTGAATCGTGGAGCGTTCTACCCCTTTCCCCGAAGCTCCGCGATGGTTTCGCGCAGTATCGCCGCCCGCCGCTCCCTATCCTTTTCAGCCTGAGCCGCGGCCCGTCCCGCGTCGATCGCATTTTGCGCCTCCGGGTTATCCTGGAGCAGCGGCCGCAGCGCCGCCAGCGCCTGGTCGTAGTCCGCGAGGGCCGCCGCCACATCGCTCTTGACCCATTCCGCGTCGGCGCGGCCGCGGTAGGCTTCCCACAGATGTTCGTCGAGTTGCAGCGCCCGTGTGTAATCGGCGATGGCCTTGTCTGGATCGTTCTTTTCGGAAAAAACCTCTCCCCTATCGAGGTAAGCCGTCGCCAGTTGGCGATCAAGCCAAACGGCCTCGTCGCAGTCGGCCAGCGCCTTGTCGAGATCGCCGAGCCGCCGGTAGGCGTCGCCGCGGACGGCGCGGGCCAGGGCGCTTTGCCCATCGATCGCCAGTGCCGCGTCGCAATCGGCCACGGCTTTTCGCGCTTCGCCCTTGCGGCACAGCGCGGCCGCGCGCCAGCAGTAGGCGGGCGCCCACTTCGGGTCCGCCTCGATCGCCGCGCCGCAGTCGCGCACCGCCGCGTCGTTGTCGCACTGAAGATGTTCGGCCCGGCCGCGCTCGCACAGGGCCGGGGCATAGCGGCCGTCCAGCCGCAGGGCCGCATCGAAGTCGGCCTCGGCGCGGGCGTACTGGCGCGCCTTCGAGGAACACGTCGCCGCGCTGGACCAGGGCCGGGGCGCTGTCCGGCTCCCAGCGCAGGCGGTTCTCGTCGAGGAAGCCGCGCACCTCGGCGGCCGTGAGGCAGAACGCGACCTGCTGTTGCGGCCCCGTCTTGCCGGAGACGACGCCGACCAGCTCGCCGCGGTCGTTCAGCACCGGCCCGCCGCCCTCGCCGTCCGCCAGCGGCGCCTGCACGATCAGCACGTCGGGATCCGGCCCCTCCATCGTCTGCCCCAGGTTGACCCGGCCGCGCTGTCGCACGCTGGCGGCCGTGTAGACCCACAGCACGTCGAGGCGGTTGGGGTTGTCCAGCACGTGCAGCGAATCGCCGGGCGCCGGGACTTCCGCGGCGAACTTCGCCTCGGCCGCGGTCTCCGGCACGGACGCCAGCTCCAGCAGGGCCAGGTTGCGGCGCGCGTCCGTCGCCAGCACCGTTCCGAGCGTCAGCAATCCCTTCTCGCGCAGCAGGCGGTCTTCGTCCCGGTAGGCGGTCGCCTCCGACACGGCGCGGCCGTCGCGGTACGCCGGAAAGATCACGTCCACCGTTTCGCGCTTGCCCACCGCCTCCGCCGTGGTCAGCAGCAGCCGACGCGAGCGGTCGAGCAGCCAGCCGGACGAGCGCCGATCGTCCTCCGTCCGCACCAGCGCCAGCGTATGCAGGCCGTCGCGGTACACGGCCCGCCCCGTGGAGGAAGCGGGTTCCGCCGTGGGCGCGGCGTCCGGCGATTTCCTATCCGCCAAGGCGCGGACCTCGACGGCGTCGATGAACAGGCCGCTCCCCTGCGCCTCCCAGTTCACCGCCACGGCGACGCCGACCACCTCGCCGCGCTCGTTGACCAACGGGCCGCCGCTGTCGCCCTCGTTGATGGGCACGGAAGCGGACAGACGCGAGCGCCCTTGCCAAGCTCCTTGCCGCCACTGAAATATCCCTCTTTCAGCGTCAGCGCCTGGCGCACTGCGCCGCCGGAGTGCGCCCACAGCGCGTCGATGTCGTAACGACAGCCGACGACGTGAACGCGGTCGCCCGGCCGGGCGGCGTCGTCGGCGAGGGGCAACTCCTCCGCCCCTTCCGGCAGCGAGTCGAGCTGGACCAGGGCCAGGTCCACGTCGGGGATGCACTTCAGCACCCGGCCGCGCACGCCGCAGGTCCGTCATGTGTTCGTAGTAGTAGCCGCGGTCGGCCACAACGGTGCCGTGGTCGCGGACAGGAAAGACGACATCCACGGTCTTGTTATCGCCGACGACGTGGCGCAGGTGACGAGGAGACGGCGGGAGCGGTCGAGGAGCCATCCGGTTCCTTTGCCGGCGTCGGGGGAATGCACCCAGGCGACGCCGCGGAGCGTGCGGCGATAGACCTTGGCGCCGAGAAGCGGGCCGCCTTCGGTCGGTGCGGCAGGCCCCGCCCAAACGGCTCCGATCAGCAGAACCAGCAGCGGCAAGCCCCGCAGCCAGGCGGATTTCATGGAACAGGCGCCGGGCGTGGATTCATCAATCATTTCACCACAGAGTCACAGAGAACACAGAGAAAAATGCATTTGTCTTTTCTCTGCGTTCTCTGTGACTCTGTGGTGAATCCTCTTATCCGAACCACGGCGGCATCTGCCCCGCCGGCGGCAGCTTGACCACGCTGACGCTGCTGATTTGCGGGTGGGCGCGCACTTCCTTCAGCGCGTCCTCCGGCGGCGGGCTGTCGAGGTTGAGCACGGCGATGGCCTCGCCGCCCGGCGTCTGCCGGCCGACCGTCATCTGGGCGATGTTGACCTGATGCTTGCCGAAGATCGTGCCGATGAAGCCGATCAGGCCCGGCACGTCGCGGTGCGTGAAGATCAGCATCACGCCGTCCATGTAGGCGTCGAGGTGGAACGGCCCCAGCTGCACCAGGCGCAGGTACTGGTTGCCGAACAGCGTGCCGGCCGCGGTGTAGGTCTTCTTGTCGGTCTGCACGTCGGCGCGGATCAGCGTGCTGAAATCGCCCTTCTGCGAGCTGGTTTGCTCGACGATCTCGATGCCGCGCTCGCGCGGCCAGCAGCGCGGGCGTTGACGATGTTGACGTTCTGATCGAGGCGGTTTTCGAGCAGGCCGGCCGCGAAGGCGGCGGTGATGAGCCGCGTCGGCCGGCGGGCGGCGTCGCCGCGGAAGTGCAGCTCGGCCCGCTGAATGGCGCCCTGGCACATCTGGCTGTGCAGGAGGCCCAGCCGCCGGGCCATGTCCACGTACAGCCGCATCTCGGCCAGCTCGGCCCGGTCCACGGCCGCCATGTTGACCGCGAAGCTGACGGCGCCGCGCGACAGGTAGTCGATGAGGAGCTGGGCCGCCTCGACGGCCACGGAGGTCTGCGCCTCGACCGTGGAGGCGCCGAGGTGCGGCGTGAGGACGACATTGGGCAGCTTCAAGAGCGGATGATCGGCCGGCGGCGGCTCCTGCACGAACACGTCCAGGGCGGCCCCGGCGAGATGGCCGGATTGCAGGGCGTCGGCCAGCGCCTGCTCGTTGATGATGCCGCCGCGGGCGCAGTTGATGACGCGGGCGCCCTGACGCATCAGCGCCAGCTCGCGGGCGCCGATCAGGTTGCGCGTCTCGTCGGTCAGCGGCGTGTGGACGGTGAGGAAATCGACGCTGCGGCAGGAGTGAGTCGAGGTCGGCGACGGTTTCGATGCCGATCTGGCCGGCCGCGGTCGGGGGCGAGGAACGGATCGAAGCCGAGCGACCTTCATGTCGAGGCCGGCGGCGCGGCGGGCGACCTCGCGGCCGATGCGGCCGAGGCCGACGACGCCGAGCGTCTTGCCGGCGAGCTGCGTGCCGACGAACTTGCTGCGCTCCCATTTGGCCGGCGCGGAGTGGACGTGGGCGTCGGCGGCGGGGATGTGGCGGGCGAGGGCCATGAGCAGGGCGATGGTCTGCTCGGCGGTGCTGACGGTGTTGCCGCCGGGCGTGTTCATGACGACGATGCCCTTGCGCGTGGCGGCGGCCACGTCGATGTTGTCCACGCCGACGCCGGCGCGGACGATGGCCCGGAGCTTGCCGGGGTTTTCGAGCAGGTCGGCGGTGATGGTGCGTGCCGCTGCGGACGATGACGCCGTCGGCGGCCTGGAGGGCTGCTTGCAGGTCGGCGCCCTTGAGGCCGTGCGCGCTCGTCGAGTTCGAAGCCGGCCTGGCGCAGCAGGTCGAGGCCGGCGGATTCCAGTTTGTCGCTGATGAGGACGCGTGGCATGAAGAGCCTTTCCCATTGTTCCCGATCGATGCTATCGTCGGATCGCGGAGACCGGCCTTACGGTAGGAATTCGACTTGGAAGACGCGAACCATACGATCCGGCGGGGAGACGGTGTACTCCACGGCGAGCGGGTACACCACCAGGCGCCGGTGAGACCCGACCGCATAACCGGAGCGGTCGGGCGACCGTTTCAGCTGACGGTCGATGTCGTTTGAGGCGAGTTCGACCGCGTGCGGGTTCGGGGCCTGCATCCAGATCCGCGTCAACTCGTTCTCGGCGGCGGGGTCGTACACTACCGTGTAGGGCATTCATCCTCCTCCGCCATCTGGTCTATCTGCTTTTGCAGACGGGCGCGCACCGTCTCGTCCGTCGTCATCGACTGCATTCGCTGAAAGATCTCTTTGAGCGTATGGCCCCCCGTGGCTTGCGCGGCGGCGGAGTTCCGCCTTCTCCTCTTCCGTCCGTATCACGGTGTTCTCATCGGTGGCCGGTGTGAAGAACCCGACGAAGTTGCCGTCCGGGTCACGGATTTCGGCCGGCCCCTTCGCTTTCCGAAGGATCGCAAGCAGGGCGGCGTCGGCGGTCAGCGTAACCATGGTTTACCCTCCCCAAGGGCGACAGCGCCTCCACTATACCACTGCAGTCTGCTGCGCCGCCACGCCCATCGCCATCGCCTGCTGCGCCGCCGCCACGCCGGCCCCGACCTCGACCGGCCAGCCCATCTCCAGCAGCACCAGCTCCAGCGCCGCAATCGCACCCAGCACCTCGAAATAGTCAATGTATCCCATGTGTCCCAGCCGCACGATCTTGCCCTTGAGCGTGTCCTGGCCGCCGGCCAGCTTGAAGCCGTACGGCTTCTCCAGCTTCGTCAGGAGCGGCTTCGCCGTCGATCCCCTCCGGGACCTTGAACACCGTCAGCCCATCCACCGGCTGCGCCGCGAACAGCTCCAGGCCCAGCGCCGCAATGCCCGCCCGCGCCGCGGCGGCCACCCGCGCGTGCCGCGCCCAGACGTTCTCGATGCCCTCCGCCCGCAGCCGCTTCAGGCTGGCCCGCAGCGCCCGCACCAGCGTAATGGCCGGCGTGAACGGCGTTTCGCCGGTCGCCGCGCCGTCGCGGTACTTTCTTCAGATCGAAATAGAAGGCGTGCGGCGCCGGGTTCTGCTCGATCCGCCGCCACGCCTTGTCGCTGACCGACGCGAACGCCAAGCCCGGCGGCAGCATCAGCGCCTTTTGCGACCCGGTGACGCAGACATCGACGTGCCAGTCGTCGGTGCGGCACGGCGTCACGCCCAGGCCGCTGATGGCGTCCACGATCAGCACGGCCGGCGTCGGCGCGACCAGCTTGCCGAACGCTTCGATGTCGTGGCGGACGCCGGTGGCCGTCTCGCTGAGGGTGGCGGCGACGGCGGCCGCGTCGGGGTGCTTCGCCAGCGCCTCGGCCAGCTGCTCCGGCTGCACGGCCTGGCCGTAGGGCGCGGTCACGGTGACGACTTCCAGCGCCGAACGCCTTGCACAGGTTGCTTCCAGCGCTCGCCCCAGCGGCCGGCGCTCAGGCAGATCACCTTGCCGCCCGGCGGGACGCAGTTGACGACGGCCGCCTCCATGCCGCCGGTGCCGGAACAGGTCAGCGTCAACAACGGGGTTGTTCGTGCAAAAGACATATTTCAGGTCTTCCTGCACTTCCATCAAGAGGTGCCGCGCCTGGGGACTGCGGTGGTAGAAGACCGGCTTGGCCATCTCCAGGAGGGTTTCTTCGGGAACCGGCGTCGGGCCGGGCGTCAGCATGCGCTGCTTCATCGGTCGTCCTTTGCCAAGGGATTCATTGGCGTCGGGGGCTTCGGTTATGGTAGATATTCGGAAGGACGAGAGCAGCCCCCGCCCGCGGAGCAACATCATGACAAGCGACGGCTTCACCACCCGCCCCGTCTACATGGGCACGCACGGCGTCCTCGCCGCCGGCCATTACCTGGCGGCCCGCGCCGGCCAGCTCCATGTTCGACCACGGCGGCAACGCCATCGACGCCGTCGTCGCGTCCGGCTTCGCCCTCAACCTCCTCAAGCCGCACCTCAACGGCCTCGGCGGCGAGGTTCCCATCCTCGTCTACTCCGCCAAGGAGGAAAAAGTCTTCTCCATCTCCGGCCAGGGCTTCATCGGCAAGGCCGCGACGGTCGATTGGTTCCACAAGGAGGGCATCGACCTGATCCCCGGCGACGGTTTTCTGCCCGCGACCGTGCCGGCCATGTTCGGCTCATGGGCCTTCGCCCTGATGCGTTTCGGCACGCGGACGCTCAAGGACGTGCTGGAACCGGCCATCGACTACGCCGAGTCCGGCTTCCCCGTCTACCCCGGACTGCACCACGCTATCGCCGGCTTGGCGGCGCGCTTCCGCGAGGAATGGCCGTCGTCGGCCGCGGTCTACCTGCCGGACGACCGGGTGCCGGCCGTCGGCGACGTGTTCAAGAATCCCGATTTCGCCGCGACGCTCAAGAAGGCGGTCGAGGTCGAGACGCGCGAGGCGAAGCGCGGCCGCGAGGACGCCATCCAGGCCGTCATCGACTGGTGGTACAAGGGAGAAGTCGCCTCCACGATCGTGGATTTCATGAAGAAGACCGAGATCCGCGACGCCAGCGGCAAGAAGCATTCGCGGCCTGCTGACGACCGACGACTTCGCCGCGTGGCGGCCGAAATTGGAAGAGCCGGTCACGGTCGACTATCACGGCCTGTCGGTCTACAAGTGCGGCCCGTGGACGCAGGGGCCGGTCTTTCTGCAACAGCTGCGGCTGCTGGACGGCTTCGACCTGCCGAAGATGGGCCACAACACGGCCACCTACATTCATACCGTGATCGAGGCGTCGAAGCTGGCGTTCGCCGACCGCGAGAAGTACTACGGCGACCCGGACTTCGTGGACGTGCCGCTGAAGCTGCTGCTGTCGAAGGACTACGCGGCGGAACGACGGGAGTTGATCGATCCGAAAAAGGCGTCGCTGGAGATGCGGCCGGGCGCCGGGCCGAAGTCTACGCCGGAAGACGTGAAGGGCAAGCCGGCGACGTTCCGCGGCGACACGACGCACACCTGCGCGGTGGACGCGGCCGGCAACATGATCGCGGCGACGTGCAGCGGCGGCTGGATTCCGTCGTCGCCGGTCGTGCCGGGCCTCGGCTTCCCGATGGGCACGCGCGGCCAGATGTTCCGGCTCGATCCGCACGAGGCCAGCGTGGTCGGCCCGCGGCGCCGGCCGCGCACCACGCTGACGCCGTCGCTGGTGCTGAAGGACGGCAAGCCGTACATGGTGTTCGGCACGCCCGGCGGCGACCAGCAGGACCAGTGGACGCTGCAATTCTTCCTTAACTACGTCGATTTCGGTATGAATTTGCAGGAGGCGATCGACGCGCCGAATTTCAACTCGACGCACTTCCCCAGCTCGTTCTATCCGCGCGACGCCCACGCCGGCGAGCTGGTGGTGGAGGGCCGCATCCCGGAGGCGACGCGGAAGGAGCTGGAGGCGCGCGGCCACAAGGTCAAGGTCGCCGGCGACTGGTCGGGCGGGATGGTCATGGCGGTGCAGACGGAGCGGAAGTCGGGCGTCATCAGCGGGGCGGCGTCGCCGCGCGGGCAGCTGGCGTATGTGATGGGGTCGTGAGGGCGATGCCATGACGGAGGCGGGGTGGATGCGCTGCACGGACCCGGTCGCGATGGTGCAGCATGTGGGGGGCCGACTCTCGGAGCGCAAGATGCGTCTTGTAGTGGTGGGGCACTGCCGTCGGAATCCGGTTTCAATTCGCGAATCGGGAAAAGTCGCCGTCGATGTCGCCGAACGCTTCGCCGACGGCTTAGCAACGCCGACGGAGTTGCAGCAGGCGAGATGGAAAGCCGACATGGAAGCCGTTTATCAGGACATGCTTCACCAGCAGTTGCAGGCCGAATCCTCCAATCCCGGCTTGTCAATGGCACAAGCAGAGTGGCTCGACCAAGACCTCGAATCGCAATCGTGGCAGCTCGGAGCCGCCATGATGGCGCACATGTCCACTCTCAGCAGATGGGGGAATGAAGATATCGCCCTTCTAGCTCAGACCGGGTGTCACCTGATACGCGACGTTGTTGGCAACCCATTCCGCAGAGCCGTCATTGACCCGGCCTGGCTATCCTGGAACGACGGCACCATCCGCAAGCTGGCGCAGACGATCTACGACGCCCGCGCCTTCGACCGCCTGCCGCTCCTCGCCGACGCCCTCGAAGACGCCGGCTGCACCGACGCCGACATCCTCGGCCACTGCCGTGGCGGCGGCGAACACGTCCGCGGCTGCTGGGTGATCGACGCGCTGCTGGGCAAGTCGTGAGCGATGGTCGAGCCGGCGCCCTTCTTGCTGGACATCCGGACGCCGGGGGGCGAGAATAAATCACCGTCCCTCGAAGGCGCCCGCTCCGACCTTTCCCGATCTCGCGGAGGAAGAACCCCCATGAGGCACAATCCGAACCGCAGACAGTTCCTGCACGGCGCCGCGGCCCTCGCCGGGGCGTCGGCCCTCGGCCTTCTCCGGCCCGGCCGGCTGCTCGCCCGTGCCCAGAACCCGACGTCGCCGGTGAGCATCGCCCGCTGCAAGACCTACGACCCGGACGATGTGCTCGCCCGGCTCAAGACCATGGCCGACCAGCTCGGCGGCCTCGGCAAGCTCGTCTCCGGCAAGACGGTCGCCGTCAAGGTGAACCTGACCGGCAACGTCAAGGAGCAGGCGGTCGGGCTGCCCTCCGGCCGCACCTACCACGTCCACCCCAACGTGGTCCTGGCCGCCGCCACACTGCTCGACCGAGCCGGGGCCAAGCGCATCCGGTTCCTGGAGGGTACGTACCAGCTGGCGCCGATGGAGGAGTACCTCCAGGGGGCGGGCTGGGACCTCAAGGCGCTGGCCGCCCTCAAGGCGAAGGTGGAGTACGAGGACACGCGCAACCTCGGCTCGGGGACGCGCTACACCGAGGTCAAGGGCCCCGGCGGCGGCAGCCTGTACCCCGCCTACCTCCTTAACCACTCCTATGTCGATTGCGACGTCTACGTCTCGCTGGCCAAGCTCAAGAACCACGCGACGGCCGGCGTGACCCTGTCGATGAAGAACAACTTCGGCATCACGCCGACCGCCCTTTACGCGCAGCACGAGCGCGACGAAAAGAGCCAGTCGGCCCGCGTCCATGTCTTTCATGAGGGCAAGGAGCGTCCGCCCGACGGCGTGCCGCAGGAGCTGGACGCCAACGGCCCGCGGCGGCCGTCGTACCGGGTGCCGCGGGTGACGGCGGATATGGTAGGCATTCGACCCATCGACCTGGCGATCATCGACGGCGTCGAGACGGTTTCCGGCGGCGAGGGTCCGTGGCTGGAGCTGAAGGCGCAGCAGCCGGGCCTGTTCCTCATGGGCCGCAACCCGGTCTGCACCGACGCCGTCGCCACGACGGTCATGGGCTACGACCCGATGGCGAAGTCGGCGACCGGGCCGTTCCCCGGCGACAACCACCTGGCCCTGGCCGCGGACCTCGGCCTGGGGACGATCAACCCGAAGGAGATCGAGGTCGTCGGGCTGTCGGTCGAGGACGCCCGGTATCCGTTCCGCTGGGAACCGGCGAAGCGGGACGATTAGAGCGGGTCGCGGCCGGCGGGAGCGAGCGGCGGGGACCGTCCCACGCCGGCGAGCTGGCGGCGGAGGGGCGCATCCCGGAGGCGACGCGGAAAGAGTTGGAAGCGCGCGGCCACAAGGTCAAGGTCGCCGGCGACTGGTCGGGCGGGATGGTCATGGCGGTGCAAACGGAGTGGAGAACGGGCGTCATCAGCGGGGCGGCGTCGCCGCGTGGGCAGCTGGCGTATGTGATGGGGTCGTGATGCGGCAACGGCCTTGGCCGGGGAGGCGGCACCCTATAGTATCCAATAACGGTTTCAAAGCACCCATTTCCCCGAGCGGCTCATGGCCATTCTGCTCATCGTTTTCGTCTGGCTGCTGAACTTCGCCGTCAGCGCCTGGAACGCCTACGCGGTGGGCAAGGCCTGGGTCGAGGCCAGGGCCGTGGGCGGATGGACCCGCGTCATGTGCTGGAGCGGCGCCGTCATGTCGGCCTCCGGGTTCACCTGGTGCTACCTCATCCTCCTCGCCCTCGCCGCCCACTGGTTCGGTTACCTCAACGATACGCAGATTGGCGTGGCGCTCGACCTGGGGTACGTCCTGCTCATCCCCGGCATCCTGCTGTCGGGGCTGATGATTACGCTGGACAGCTGGGCGCGGGCCTTCCGGCGGGGCGGCTTCCTCAACTACGGCGTGGCCGTCTACAACACCTACGCCCAGTTTCACAACACGTACAGCGCCATCACCTCGTTCGGCGGCGCCTTCGGCAACGTCCGAAGGTTCTTCGGCAAGTCGAGGAGCGACGACCGGGACAGTTCTTCCAGTCTCGTTCTCGTCGTTCTGCTGGTCGGGGTTGCGCTCGCGGCGGGCGTCCTAACCACGACGTACATCATCTGGAGGACGGCGGGAAGCACGCCGTTGCCGGATCGGCCGAGTCCCCAGCAGTTTGAAGACAGCGCCCGGAACGTCGCGCGGGTCTGACGCCTGAAAGAAAGAAGCCGAACCGCCCCTTCGGGACGGACTCTCAACAATAGTGCCGCACGGTCGCGAGCAGGTGGTCGAACTCCACCGGCTTTTGCAGGTAGTCGTCGGCGTCCAGGGCGGCCGCATCGTGCGCGGCCGACACCACGACGACGGGGATGGAGGCCAGCGCCGGGTCGCGCCCCTGCTTGCGCCGGAACTCCCAGCCGTCCATGCCGGCCATCATCAGGTCCAGCAGGATGAGGGCGGGCGGCTCGTCCCTCCCCAGCCGGTCGAGGGCCTGCCGTCCGTCGTGCGCACAAGCCACGGCGTACCCATTCCCTTCGAGGACGGCCTTCAGGGCTTCGCGGGTGACGGCGTCGTCCTCCACCACCAGGATGTTCCCGGGCGGGGCCGGACGGATGTCGAACAGGTCGGTCAGGCGCGTCGCCCGGAAGACCTCGTAGAGGCGCGGGCGGACGTTGATCAGCGTAAGCCGCCCGTCCAAGACCCTGGCTTCGTTGCGGACGGCGACGAGCATCCCCAGCGCGGCGGCGGAGAGCGGCGGGACGTTGCCGAGGTCCAGGTGCAACGGGCGGCGGCCCGACGCCTGGACCCGTGCGGAGATCTCGTCGTGGACGACCCAGGCCGGGCGCCGTCGAAGGCCCGCGGGTGAACTGAACCACCGTCGCGCCGTTCCGCTCGTGAACCTTCAGGAAGCGGTGAGATGCCATGAGATTGTCTCCGCTTGTTTCAGTACGCAGCCGAGGCGTCGGTCGGTGAAGCACTACCGATGAGCCGCGCAGCCGGGAGGTTGTCTTGATGAAGTAGGTGAAGAAGGACCAAACGTGGTCACAGGGGCTCTGCGGGTTTGAATTCAGGCGGGCGGCAGTCGTTCGGACTCCTCTCCCTCATCCTACCCGCCCCCGTCAGGCAATCAAGCATTTTCCGGGCCGCGTTCGCCGCCGCTGGTCGTACTGCACCCCGACCCACTCGACGGAGGTCGTGGCGAAGACGGGGCGGGCGCCTATCATATCCGGGGTCCGCCTGTTCCAGCGGACTCCGTGCGGCGATGCGGGCGAGGGCGAATATGTTCTATCGCGTCATGACGGCCCCTCCAGGCTCCGGCCCCGACGAGAAATACATGGTAGGAGTCTATGAGACTCTCAAATATAACTCTTGCGTGGGCAGCTTGCGGAAGAAGGACGGAAGCAACATCGCCGCGACCTTGGAGGAGGCCCGGCAATTGCTCCCCGCCGCCGCCCGACAACTTCCCTTTGTGGCGAAGGAGCAGTTCCTCGAGCTGTGGGAAGTCGCCGAGCCGGCCTCCTCCTAGCCCCGGAGGGGCGGCGGTCAATAGCCAGGGGTGAAACCCCTGGGGAGAAGGCCTTTCGCAGCCCCGGAGGGGCGGCGGTAAGCCTAACCACCGCCCCTCCGGGGCTGAAATGCGGGAGCGCTGGTACGTCTCCCTCCAGGGGTTTCACCCCTGGCTATGAACCCACGCCCCTTCGGGGCTGAAATCCAATGGCCAGACAGAGCCTAGCCGCCGGTGTGCGTTGCGGGTCCGACTATCCAATTGGCTTGTGACCGGTCGCTCCTGTGCTTTAGTAGAGATTAAGCGTCTGCGGCCCTTCTATACAACCTTTCGCAAATTCTACAGAATTTCCTTGACAGCCGATTCTCTCCTGGTAGGGTGGATGTAGGCGCCGCGAGCCGAGCGCCTATATCCAGCCTACCGTTTACCGCCCATCCGCCCCGACCGAACCGCCTGCCGGAGTACCGCCCTTGTCCGATTCCCGCCGCACCGAAGCGCTTTCGTCCGCCCGTGGATTGCGCCGTCACACCATCGTTCAGTCGCTGATGGCCGACGTGGTCCACGGCCGACTCCGGGCCGGCGAGCACCTCGTCACGCAGGAGCTGGCGCAGCGCTTCGGCGTCAGCCATACGCCGATCCGCGAGGCGCTGATCGCCCTGGCCGGCGCCGGCGTCATCGACCTCTTGCCCAACCGCGGCGCCGTCGTGCGGCGGGTGTCGCCGAAAGAGGTCCGGGAAGTCTGTCAAGTGCGGCGGGCGCTGGAGTGCGAGGCGACCCGTTCGGCGTGCGGCCGCACCGACCTGGCCGCGCTGCACGCCCTGGCCGACGACCTGCGGCGGATGATCGCCGTGAAGACGCCGTCGGGCAGCCGCTACGTCGCCGAGGCCCGCGCCGTGGACAGCCGGTTGCACGACCTGATCGCCGACTCGTGCGGCAACGCTTTTTTGGCCAAGGAACTCAGCCGGCTCAAGACGCTGTTCCGCGTCTTCCGCGACGTGGCCTGGGAACACGACGCCGCCTGCAACGACTACCACCGCCTCGCCGAAGAAGCCCACGAGCACCTCGCCATCGTCGAGGCGCTCCTGGCCGGCGACCCAGGGCGGCCGCCCGCGCCATGGCCCGCCATATCCGCTCCGGTCTGCGCTACTGGAGCCGGGCCGTGCCATCCGGAAGAGGGGAAGAGGGGAAGAGGGGAAGAGGGGAAGAGGGGAAATGGTGATGCGACGCCACGGAGAAAACACGATGCGATCGACGATCCTTTACCGCGCGGCGCCATGGCGCTGCTGCTGCTTGTCCCCTCTTCCCCTCTTCCCCTCTTGCCCGTTTCCCAGGCAAGGGCGGCCGGCACGGTGGAATTCAACCGCGACGTGCGGCCGATCCTGGTGGAGAACTGCTTCGCCTGCCACGGCGCCGACAGCGCCTCCCGCAAGGCCGACCTGCGGCTGGATCGGCGCGACGACGCCGTCAAGGCCAAGGCGTACGTTCCCGGCAAGCCCGACGACAGCGAGATGATCGACCGCATCACCTCGGACATGACCAGCCGATTGATGCCGCCGCCCAAGAGCGGCAAGAAGCTCACCGCCGCCCAGAAGGAGACGCTCCGGCGCTGGGTCGCGGAAGGGGCGGAGTACCAGCCCACCTGGTCGCTGATCGCTCCGAAGCGGCCGCAACCGCCGGCCGTGAAGGATGCGGCATGGGTCCGCAATCCCATCGACAATTTCATCCTCGCGGACCTGGAAAAGCAGGGATTGGCGCCGGCCCCGGAGGCCGACCGCTGGACGCTCGGGCGGCGCGTCAGCCTTGACTTGACCGGCCTGCCGCCGGCGCCGGAAGAGCTGGAGGCGTTCGTCAACGATCCAGCGGCGGACGCCTATGAGAAGTATGTGGACAAGCTGCTGGCGTCGCCGGCCTACGGCGAGCATCGGGCGCGTTACTGGCTGGACGCGGCCCGCTACGCCGACACGCACGGCATCCATTTCGACAACTACGCCAACCTCTGGCCGTACCGCGACTGGGTCATCAACGCCTTCAACCGGAATGAGCCGTTCGACCAGTTCACCATCGAACAGCTGGCCGGCGATCTGCTGCCCAACCCGACGCTGGACCAGCGCGTCGCCACCGGCTTCAACCGCTGCAACATCACGTCCAACGAGGGCGGCCTCATCCCGGAAGAGTACCTCGTCCTCTACACCCGCGACCGCACCGAGACGACGGCGCGCGTCTGGCTCGGCATGACGTTCAACTGCGCGGTCTGCCACGATCACAAGTTCGACCCGATCAGCCAGAAAGACTTCTATTCGCTGTCCGCCTACTTCAATAACACGACGCAGGCCGCGATGGACGGCAACATCCCGAACACGCCGCCGGTCATCCTCATGCCGGTGCCGCAGGACCGGCCGCGCTGGGACGCCGTGACCAAGGAGCTGGCCGAGGCCCGCAAGCTGGCCGACGGCCGCAAACAGGCCGCCCGCGCCGACTTCGACAAGTGGCTGTCCACCGCTTCGCCGGACGGCATGGCGCCGCTGGTCCCCACCGATGGGCTGCGGCTCTATGCCCCGCTCAGCGAGGGGCAGGGGACGACGCTCAATCTGACAGTGGACGGCAAGCCGCGTGCGATCCCGGTGGCTTCGGGCGTCGCCTGGGACGGCGGACACATCGCGGCGAAGGCGTTCAAGTGCGATCCGGGCGCGGCCGTGGAACTGGCCGACGTCGGCGACTTCGAGAAGGACCAGGGCTTTTCCTACGGCGCCTGGGTCAAGCTCCCGAAGAACGTCCCCGGCGGCGCCGTCATCGCCCGCATGGACGATCAGCACGATTTCCGCGGCTGGGATCTGTGGATCCAGAACGACCGCGTCGGCGCCCACATCATCGACAAATGGCCGACGGACGCCCTCAAGGCGGTGTCCAAAAATCCCATCAAGGCGGGCGAATGGAATCATGTGTTCATCGCCTATGACGGATCGGGCAAGGCGTCCGGCGTCCATATCTACATTAACGGCGTGGCGCAGGAGACGAACGTCGAGGCCGACCAGCTCAAGAGCACGCATCCGCACGACGGTGCCGTTGAAGATCGCCCAGCGGCACAGTACGTCGCGGATCGACGGCCTGGAGATCCAGGATCTGCGCATCTACGGCCGGACGCTGTCGGCCGAAGAAGTGGGGCGCGTGATGCGGACGCCGCGCGCCGCCTGGCTGGCGGCGAAGCCGGCCGCCCAGCGCACCGAGGCGGAGAAGAACGAGTTGTTCGACTGGTGGCTGCCGACGATGGACCCGGCGTACCAGGATCTCTCGAAGAAGTTAAGCGATCTGCAACAGGAGGAAGCGGCGATTCAGGCGCGCGGCTCGTCGGCCTACGTGATGCAGGAGCGGCCTGAGCCGCCGAAGGCCTACGTCCTCTACCGGGGCGACTACGACAAGCGGCGCGACATGGTGACGCCGGCCACGCCGGCCGCGCTGCACCCGATGCCGCCGGACTTGCCGCGCAACCGGCTCGGCCTGGCCGAATGGCTGATGCGGCCGGAGAACCCGCTGACGGCCCGCGTCACGGTCAACCGCTACTGGCAGGAGCTGTTCGGCACGGGCATCGTTCGCACGACGGAGGATTTCGGCGTGACCGGCGAGGCGCCGTCGAACCAGGAATTGCTGGATTGGCTGGCGGTGGAGTTCCGCGAATCGGGCTGGGACGTGAAACACATGTTCAAGCTCATGGTCATGTCGGCGGCGTACCGTCAGTCGGCGAGTCGTGACGAAGGAGAAACTGGAGAAGGACCCGGCCAACCGTCTGATCTCGCGCGGCCCGCGCTTCCGCATGGACGCCGAGATGATCCGCGACTACGCCCTGGCGTCGAGCGGCCTGTTGGTGCGGAAGATCGGCGGCCCGAGCGTGAAGCCGTACCAGCCGCCCGGCGTCTGGGAGGCGGTCGCCATGATCGGCAGCGACACTCGCTATTACAAGCAGGACACCGGCGATAAATTGTATCGCCGAAGCATGTATACCTTCTGGAAGCGGGCCGCCCCGCCGGCGTCGATGGACATCCTGAACGCGCCGACGCGCGAGGTTTGCACGGTGCGGCGCGAGCGCACCGACACGCCGCTGCAGGCGCTGGTGACGCTGAACGACCCGCAATTCGTCGAGGCGGCGCGGTTTCTGGCGCAGACGGCGCTGAAGGAGGCCGGCGGCAAACCGGATGGGGGCGTCGATTTCATGGCGAAGCGCGTGCTGTGCCGGCCGCTGCGTCCGGAGGAGACGAAGGTGGTGCAGTCGTCGCTGGCCGACCTGCTCGACTATTACAAGGCCCACGCCGACGAGGCGAAGAAGCTGATCGCCGTGGGCGAGTCGAAGGCGGATGCGTCGCTGGATCCGACGACGCTGGCTGCGTGGACCATGACGGCGAATGAGTTGATGAATTTGGATGAGGTGTTGAACAAGTAAGGCGAGCGGCCGGCGTGAGCCGGCTGATTGGGCGAAGCATCAGCCGGCTCACGCCGGCCGCTCGCCTGAAGAACAAGGATATTCCGATGACCCTCTTCAACGACTTTCTTCGCTACGAATCCCGCCGTCAGTTCCTCGGCCGCGGCGTCAACGCCGTCGGCTGGGCGGCCCTGGCGTCGCTGCTCGGCGAGGGTCTGGCCCGCGGCGACGACGGCAAGGGCGAGGCCAATCCCATCCCGCTCGACCACCCGGCCAAGGCCAAGCAGGTCATCTACCTGCACATGGTCGGCGGGCCGCCGCAGATGGACCTCTACGACTACAAGCCCCAGATGAACGCCATGTTCGACAAGGACCTGCCCGACTCCATCCGCATGGGTCAGCGGCTCACGGGCATGACCAGCGGCCAGGCGCGCTTCCCCGTCGCCCCGTCGAAGTTCAAGTTCGCGCAGTACGGCAAGAGCGGCATGTGGGTGTCGGAGCTGCTGCCCTCGACGGCCAAGATGGTGGACGACATGTGCTTCATCCGCTCCATGCACACCGACGCCATCAACCACGAGCCGGCCATCACCATGATGCAGACCGGCAATCAGGTCACCGGCCGGCCCTGCCTCGGCTCGTGGACGTCCTACGGCCTCGGCTCGCTCAACAAGAACCTGCCGACGTTCGTGGTCATGGTCGCCAAGCCGACCAACACGGAGCAGGTGCAGGCCATCTCCGCCCGTCTCTGGTCGGCCGGCTACCTGCCCGGCGAGCACGCCGGCGTCTCCTTCCGCACGGCCGGCGACCCGATCCTGTATATCAATAATCCGGATGGCGTTTCTCCGGCAGTCCGCCGCAAGACGCTGGACGGCATCAACGCGCTCAACGAGATGAACTACAAGGCCGTCGGCGACCCGGAGACGCACACGCGCATCGCAGCAGTACGAGATGGCCTACCGGATGCAGGCCAGCGTGCCGGAGCTGACCGACCTGGCCAAGGAGCCGGAGAACACGTTCAAGCTGTACGGCGAGGCGGCGAAGAAGCCCGGCACGTTCGCCAACACGGCGCTGCTGGCCCGGCGCATGGTCGAGCGCGGCGTGCGCTTCGTGCAGATCTACCACAACAACTGGGACGTGCATGGCAACGTGGCCGGCCGGCTGCCCGACCAGTGCCGCGACGTGGACCAGGCCTGCTACGGCCTGATCCAGGACCTGAAGAACAAGGGACTTTACGACTCGACGCTGGTGATTTGGGGCGGCGAGTTCGGCCGGACGATCTACTCGCAGGGCGGGCTGACCAAGCAGAACTACGGCCGCGACCACCACCCGCGCTGCTTCACGATGTGGATGGCCGGCGGCGGCTCGAAGCCGGGATACATCCACGGCGAGACGGACGACTTCTCGTACAACATCGTGAAGGATCCCGTCCACGTCCACGAGTTCCACGCCACGGTGCTGCACCTGCTCGGCTTCAACCCGGCGAAGTTCACCTACCGCTACCAGGGACTCGACCAGCGGCTGATCGGCGTCGAGCCGGCCAATGTGGTCAAGGAGCTGCTGGCGTAATTGCCGCCCGGCAGTGCCCTCATCTCGTGGTGCAGGCGGCTCGCCTGTCTTAGTTCGAGTTTCGCAGATTTCAGCAGAGTTCATGAGGGGGTAAAGCGTCGGCTTCCGTGCGCGGTTTTGGTAGCTTGGAATTGTCACCGACCAAGCGACCCCGATGCCAGGAAGCCGACCCGTGGATCTCTGCCCCTTCCTTCTCCTGCTGCATGACTTCCACGCCGTTTTCACCCAGCCCCCTTTCCGGACCTTCGTCGAACTGGTCGCCGGCTGGGCGTGTCCGGCCGCCGACGCTTCATCCCCGAGCACTCTTCTCCGCCGGCCGCGTCGGCCCAGGACACGGGTGTCGCTTCCATCGCTTCTGCAGCCACGCCGCCTGGTCCCTCGACGCCCTCGGCATGGTCCTGGCACAGCCCTCGTCGCCCCCTTCGCCCCCACCGGGCCGATCCTGCTGGGCCGCGACGACACGCTGTGTCGCAAACGCGGCCTGACTCTTTTCGGCGCGGGGATGCACCACGACCCCTTGATGTCCAGCAAGGCCTTGAAAGTCTTCCGCGGGGGGCACGATTGGGTCGTCCTCTTCCTGCTCCGGCCAGGCCCCGCCTGTTTGAGAACGGCAAGCAACGGCTCGGTCTACAGGATCCAGCCCATCGCTTGCCGCGCCGTCGAACGGACGGCGCGCTTGGCCCTGGTGTTGTATCCCCGGATCGTGGTCTGGTTCGATCACGAGGGGCATCGCTGTGTGCGCTTCCCCGAGAGGCCGTGGCGCCGGCACGAGCCGAGCCCTCGTTTGCGGACATGCGGACGAGCCTCCGTCGCCGGATCGGGCAGGAGAATTGAACCCACCTCCGCCCGCAAGGCGGTGTCGCGCGAAAGCAGCTGGAGCAGTTGCTGGAAATGGCCTGCCGCGCCGGCGGAAACAGCCGCGCCTCGCCGCCAGCAGTGAAAACATCTTTGTTTGCCCCTTAATCTACCCTCCATTGCAGTGGCGGGACGGCCCGGCCGCCACCTCTGAAATCTGCGAAACTCGAACTTAGAGGATAGTCGCTTACGGTGCGCGTTACGGAGAACGGACGGCAGTTTTGGATCGAGGGGATTGTACCCTTCCCGGTCGGGTGGTTCAAACGGAATCGTCCACGAACGCGGAAGGCGGATTCGCCCATCCCCGCCCCGCTTCATCCGTGAATCTCGATTGACAGCGCACCGGCGGCCGGGACACTGATTCCATGACATCCCGTTTCACACCGAAGGGCGCTTCCATGACTGCCGCACCGCGACGGCTGACGGCCCTCCTGTTGCTGACCCTCCTGGCGGTCGTCGCCGGCCGCGCCGTCGAGAAGGTCGAGCCGCCGCGCTTCAAGGCCGGCCCCGCCTATACGGCGTCGGCCCGCGTGGAGACCGACCAGCCCGGCCGCCCAATCAGCAACGGCATCTACGGCGTCTGCGACCTGCCGCGCGACAAGTTGATCGAGTACGGAATCAAGATCACGCGCTGGGGCGGCAATCCCTCGACGCGCTACAACTGGGAGCTGGGCGTCGATAACGGCGCCGCCGACTGGTACTTCAAGAACCGCGGCAACCTCCTCGAACATCCGGCCGACAATGGCTGGCTCAAGACCATCGAACGCAACCAGGCTTTCGGCGCCACCACCTATCAAACCGTGCCGATGATTGGATGGGTGGCGAAGGACGCCTCCAGTTATGGCTTTTCGGTGGCGAAATATGGCCCGCAGAAGGCGACGGAACCGGGCCATCCCGACGTGGGCAACGGCGTCAAGCCGGACGGCTCGTTCGTCACGGGCAACGATCCGAACGATACGTCGGCAGCGGCGCCGCCGGAGTTCATCGCCGAAGGCGTTCAGCTGGTGGTCAAGCACGCCGGCAAGGCGGACGGCTCCGACGGCTCGCCCGGCGTGAAATACTGGGCGTTGGACAACGAGCCGATGCTCTGGCACGCCACGCACCGCGACGTTTTCCCCAAGCCGCTCAGCTACGACGAGCTATGGGAGCGCACCGAGAAGTACGCGACGGCGATCCGATCCGCGGACCCGACGGCGAAGGTGTCCGGCTTCTGCGGCTGGGGCTGGATGGACCTGTACTATTCGGCCGCGGACGCCGGCGCCGACAATTACCGGACGCTGCCGGACTACAAGGCGCACGGCAAGGTCGGCCTGGCCGAGTGGTTCATCACGAAGTGCGGCGAGTACAAGAAGGCCCACGACGGCAAGGCGCTGGTGGACGTGTTTGACATGCATTGGTATCCGCAATGTCAGTATAAGGGTCAGGGTCCGTACTCCGGCAAGGGGCGAAGCCAGGGGCTTT
The DNA here is from genome assembly GCA_963771935.1 of uncultured Planctomycetaceae bacterium. GTDB lineage: Bacteria > Planctomycetota > Planctomycetia > Gemmatales > Gemmataceae > UBA4732. The sequence continues at coordinate 1,531,672 of CAVYVK010000005.1, forward strand.
GCGACCTGCGGATGCGCTCGACGCGCGACCTATGGGATCCCAGGTACGAGCAGGAATCGTGGATCAAGAAGACCGGGAACTACACGCCGGTGGCGCTCATCCCGCGTCTGAAGAAATGGATCGCCGAACACAATCCGGGCATGGAGCTGTGCCTCGGCGAGTACAACTTCGGCGGCGGCGACAACATCACGGGCGGCCTGGCGCAGGCGGAGGTGTTCGGCGTGCTGGCGCGGGAGGGCGTGGACCTGGCGTTCATCTGGTATCAGCCGGAGGGGACGCAGGAGCTGGCGTGGAAGCTGTTCCGCAGCTACGACGGCAAGCAGGGCCGCTTCGGCGACCAGTGGCTCGACTGCCAAAGCGACAATCCAGATCTCTCGATTTTCGCCGCGAAGCGCACGAAGGATGGGGCGGTGACGGTCGCGGTCGTCAACAAAAACCTGAACAGCCCGTGCGAGCTGAAGCTGGATCTCGACAAGCTCAAGGGCAGTCTGCGCGTGTGGCGCTTCGATCAGGACACGGGCGACAAGGCGGCGGAAGTCGCGGAACAGGGCGGCGTGGTGGACGGGATGGTGAAGATGACGCTGCCGGCGGCGTCGGCGAGCATGATGGTGATCGCGCCGGACAAGGACGAGTGAGCGCTCCCCTCTTTTTTGAGATAACTTACCGCCGTCGCCGTGTTATGATGCCGTTCTGCCCGTGTATCCCGCCTTCCCCAAGGAGACGCACCATGACCCCACGCCTCGCCTTCTGCCTCGCCCTGTCCGCCGGCCTCATGGCGGCGCCGGCCGTCCGCGCCGCCGAGCCGCCCAAGGTGCCCCGACGGCGTCACCTACGAACCGGACCTCGAATACTCCAATCCCGACAATCAGCATCTCATGTTGGACCTCGCCCGGCCCAGCAAGGGCGATGGCCCCTTTCCCGCCGTCCTGCTCATCCACGGCGGCGGCTTCCGCGCCGGCAATCGCCACGGCTACGACGGCCTCTGCATGCGCCTCGCCCAGAACGGCTACGTCGCCGCCACCGTCGAGTACCGTCTGGCGCCGAAATACCAGTTCCCCGCCGCCGTCTACGACTGCAAGGCCGCCGTCCGCTGGCTCCGCGCCAACGCCGCCAAGTACCACATCGACCCTGCGCGGGTCGGCGTCGCCGGCGGCTCGGCCGGGGGACACCTCGCCCTCTTCCTCGGCGTCACCGGCGACGTGAAGAAGTTCGACGGCGACGGCGGCAACCCCGATCAGTCGAGCAAGGTGGACTGCGTCGTCAGCTTTTATGGGCCGAGCGATTTCACCAAGTCCTACGGCCACAGCAAGGACGCGGCCGAGGTGCTGCCGCTGTTCCTCGGCGGCGACCTGGAAAAGGAACACCGCCGCCACATCGAGGCCAGCCCGCTCTACTGGGTCACGCCCAACGCGCCTCCCACCCTGTGCATCCACGGCACCAAGGACGATTACGTCGCCTACGAACAGGCCGGCTGGATCGTGGACAAGCTCAAGGCGGCCGACGTGGAGGCGGAACTGCTCACCATCGAGGGGGCCGGCCACGGTTTCCGCGGACAGGACGAGGAGAAGGCCGAACAGGCGATGATCGCGTTCTTCGACAAGCACCTCAAAACGAAATGATGAATGATGAACGATGAATGATGAATCAAGAGGGTCTTTGATTCATCATTCATCATTCATCTTATCGCCACCAGCCCCGGAACAGCCCGTCCGGCAAGAAATAGTACGCCGCCGCGGCGCTCGCCAGCGCCATGGCGATCAGCACCAGCCACTTCAGCCACTCCCACGCCGCCGGCGGTCGCGGGCCGGTGTCCAGGTTGATGTGCGGCGCGAGAGACGCCGAGGAAGCGGGGGAATCGGTTCGCGCCGGCGGCGGCATCGTCGGCTCGCGGCGGTTCGATTTGGTCCGGGCGGCGACCGAGGAGACGGCGGCCGGCAGCGGCGTCTCCGTCGCCGTCGAAAGGGCCGCCGAGGCGGAAGCCGCGTCCGGCTCGCCGGGCGAAGCGACCTCCAAAATCAGGTCGCGAAACTCTGGATATGCCTGCAACGTCTCGAACGGCCCCAGCTTGTTCCGCGCCGCCCGCACGTTGGCGGCGTCGCCCAGCAATCCCTCCTTCAGGGATCGCCGAATGGCCGTCGTGACGCCCTTGACCGTGTGCTTCTCGCCGGCGTCGTCCACGTAGACCAGATACCAGAGCTCGCCGGCCAAGGCGTCCGCGGCGATCGTCGGCACGCGCCGCGTGCTGTGGCCGGTCAGGTCCTCCACGAACTCGCGGCACGTCGTCGGCCGATGGTCCGGCTGCACCGCCATCGCCCGCCGGATCGCCCAGTCCAGCCGCTCCGACAGCCCCGGCGCCAACTTCCGCGGCGGCGTCAGGTCGTTCTGGACCTTCTTCAACCACGCCTCCAGCGGGCCGCTCGAACGGAACGGCAGCTCGCCGGTCACCATCTGGTACAGCGTGGCGCCGAGCGAATAAATGTCGCAGCGCGGGTCGGCGTTCTTGGCGTCGCGGAACTGCTCCGGCGCCATGAAGTGCGGCGTGCCCAGGCCGCGGCCGGTCTTGGTCAGGTTCAGGTCGGCGTCCGTCTCCTTGACCAGCCCCAGGTCGGCCAGCTTGGCGACGCCCTCCGGCGTCACCAGGATGTTGTCCGGCTTCACGTCGCGGTGGACGAGGTTCTGCTTGTGCGCCCGGTGCAGCCCCTGCGCCACCTGAGCGATAATGCGGATCGCTTCCGGCTCGGAAAGGGCGCCGGAACGCTCGATGCGCTGGCCCAGCGACTCGCCCTCGACGAACTCCATTACCAGATAGGGCGTGGAGCCGGAGACGCCGTAGTCGAGCGCGCGCACGATGTTGGGGTGGTCGAGCCGGCTGGCGGCGCGGAACTCCTGCTCGAAGCGCTTGAGCAGGACGGGATTGCCCGCCATGTGCGACGGCATGATCTTGACGGCCACGATCGCGCCCGTGGCACGATGGCGGCCCTTCCAGATGGCGCCCATGCCGCCCTCGGCGATCTTTTCCAGCAGGTCGTAGTTGCCGATGGATTGCATCGCGGCCCTGGAAAGGTCCAGCCCCATCGCCTTCGCCTCCGCTGGTGAACGCGCCCGCCGTCGCGCGGCCCGCCTGGAGTGATCGACGGAATTCCGTCGATCTTCCGCAATTCTACCTTGCGGGCCGCGCCCCGGCCTGGCAAAATCAAAGAAAAGGGGAACTTACCCATTGGAGGGGGGGCGCGGTCGGCGCCGGAACCTCCGCCTATCCGAACCGTTCGGGTAAAGCGGGCGGCGTCCACGGCCCGAACCCTTTCCCCTGTCGCCGCGTACAAAAAATGTTGGCTTCGTTCGCACCCTTCTGTCACAATCCATTCAACGGTCCCTGTTTGCTCAGTTTGCCCGTTATCGGTCGGCCGGCCCGTCGGAGAGTTCCTTCATGAGCTTGCTCGGCAAGATCCTGGCCCTGTGCAACATCCTCGGCGCCGCGGCGTTTCTGGTGATCGGCTTCATGGACTACGCCAAGCGGGAAACCTGGGCCTACGCCAACTACGTCCACGATGTCGCCCTGACCGGCATGCCGCTGGACGACAAGCAGCTCGACGACCGCGAAAGCCCCCTCAAATACAACCTCGCCACGGAAACCAAGAAGCAGTGGTTCGGCAGCGACCCGGTCTCCACGCAGGTCGAGGAGGTCAACCGCGTCAAGAAGCAGGTGGACGACCTCCTGGCCAAGACGAAGGACGATCCGACGAAACACACGGTCGAGTTGGCCCGCATCCTGACGCCGTTCGCCCAGCACTATGCCGAGCGGGAATGGCTGCTGAGCATCCGCAACGGTCTGGCCACGGCGGACACGGAGGCGCAGCTCCATAAGCGGCTGCACGACGCCTTCACGCCGGCCGTGGCCGCGTGCCTGGCGCGGCCGGGCGGCCTGAAGTTCCCGCAGGCGTTCGTGGAGGCCTGCCGCGCCCAGTCGGCGGACCTGGCCCCGGCGTTCGAGCAGACGTTCCTCAAGATCCTGCCGGCCAAGCCGGAGAACTCCTTTGACGACGCCATGAAAAAGGCGGCCGCCGGTCAGGACGCGCACGATCAGGCGGAGAAGTTCCTGCAAGCCCTCCGCGACGACCCCGCCGCGACCGTGCGGAAGACCGGCGACGATCCCGCCGATTCGCTGGACAAGGTTTATCAGGACACGCTGACGGCCCTCCATGAGCAGCTGAAAGCACAGCTGGACAATCTCACGGATCGGGCGCAGAACGGCCCGAAACCGCAGGACACGACCAAAACGGATCGCTTGAGGGACTATCAGCACGTGGCCGTCGCCCACTACCTGTTCAATCTGGTGGAGGTGCTCGACCCGGAGGCCGCGGACAAGGGCGTCGTCGCCGCGCCGGCCTACGGCCGTTTCCTGCGGGTGGTGGGGCTGACCCAGGGCACGCAAGAGATCAACGACCAGGCCTTGGTGCTAAAAAACCTCGCCGAGGAATTGCAGGTGGAGCGGGAACAGGAGCGCGGCGATTTTGCGACGGCCCATCGGAAGCTGATCGACGAGCTGCAGGGCCAGGCGGTGCGGCTGCACAACGCCGACGACCTGCTGACCGGGACCAAGATCCTGCTCGACAAGCAGACGGACACGACGAAAACGCAGCAGGCGAAGGTGACGGCCGCCGAGGCGGAACTGAAGGACGCCCGCGCCAAGACCGCCGCGGCGATGGCCGAGCTGCGCAAGACATCCGACTTGCTGCACGACATGCGCATCCAGAGTCGGGACCTGCTCGGCGAGAACATCCAGCTGGAACAGAAGATCCGGGACCTGGAGAAGAAGCGCTAGCAGAGCCGCGACCGTGAGGGAGCGGTCTTGACTTCAACCGCTCCCTCACGGTCGCGGCTCCGACGCGGTGAAAGGCGCCTATGGACCTGTTCGGTAAAATCCTGGTGGTGGTGAACTTCGGCCTGAGCCTGCTGATGGCGGCGATCGGCGGCGCGGTGCTGTATTACCGCGTGGACTGGTCGAACAACCCGGCCTCGGCGGACCAGCCGGAGCCGGGCGAGCTGGTGGGGCGGATTGCGAAGGTGACGAAGGCCCAGGGCCTGGTCCCGGCCGCCGACGTCTCCTGGCGCGACGCCCGCGCGGTGCTGCCGCCCCAGGAAGAGGGCCGGCAGGCGGAGCGGCGCTGGTATCCAATCGAGCTGGAACATCTGCGAACCGACCCGAACGGCAAGCCGATCCTGGCGCTGGACTACCAGAACGCGAACGTCATCCTCGACCCGAACAACAAGGACACGCCGCTCAAGATGGTCGCGGTCGTGGATCGCTACGGCCAACCGCTGCTGTCCCAGAAGGCATATACTGCGAGGATCGGCGACCAGGAAACGGCGATCTCGACGGCGTTCGAGGATCTGATGGCCAGCGAAGAGAAAGACACGGAATTGACTCTGCGGCTCCAGCCGTCGGACATTCCCGGTCTTATCAAGAACGTGGAGGCGCAGCTCAAGGCCTACGAGCCGAAGGCCGACGACGACGCGGCCACGGCGGCGCTGAAGCAAAAGCTGACCAAGCTGCTGACGGACCACAAACAGGAGCTGGAGAACATCAAAGGCCCGACGGACTTCGCCCGCGGACTGGACCAGCGCATCCAGGACGAAAAGGTCAAGCTCCAGGGCGTCACCAATCCGCACCCGCTGAAAAACGAGCAGCTGGGCGAGATCGAGGTGGTGAAGCTAGCGGAAGGGCAAGTGCGGGCGGACTCCCAGCTGCTTCGGATTCGGAAGGCGGAGCTGGAGAAGCGCGTGCAGGAGCTGGAGAAGCCGGCCGTGACGACGAACCAGCCGTAGCGGGCGCGGTGCATCTCGTTTAGCCGCTCTTCGCAGAAGAGCGCGGGCGAAGCGCTCTTCTGCGAAGAGCGGCTAAACGAGTTTCGCGGAATCTGCGATTGACAGCGGGCGGGACCCACGGCATATTCCCGCCCCACTCGTCAGGGGGTAGGTCGGGGGACGGCAGGAGGACGGCGTTTGACGCCGGCCGCGGCGGCGCTTCCCGTTCGGGGTGGCCGCCAGGGCAAGGGGGATGGACCAATGACAGCAGTCGGCAAGATCCTGGTCTTCTTTAACCTGATCTTCAGCCTGGTCGTCGGCGCGTTCGTGGTGTTCACGTACATCTCGCAGACCCACTGGGCCCACGAGTACAACGACCTAGCGCAGCGCTACGCCGTGGTGGACGCCAGCAACGCGGCCTATCAGAAGCAGCACCAGCAGGACCAGGACTACGCCAAGCTCTTCAACGATCAGGTCCTGAAGGACGGCGAGCTGGAGAAGATGACCGGCCTCCAGGCGTCGGACACCGTCCCCGACAAGCTGGACAAAATCAAGAAGACGCTCAAGGCGGCCCTGGATGAGGCGAAGGACAAGGGTCAGAAACTGAAGGACAAGGGCGACGAGCTGACCACGGCCCAGACGAAGCTGGACGCCCAGGAATCCGCGCTGGCCGGCGCCCGCGCCGAGGCGGACAAGCACCAGACCGAGACCGCCGACACGCGGACGCGCCTGGCGGCGGAAGAGAAGAAGAGCCTGGCGATGATCACGGAGTTGGGCCACGAACACGACCTGATGGTGAAATACAAGATCGATTTCGACACCGCGAACCTTCGCGCCGAGCAGCTGGAGAAGGAGAACGACAAGCTGGCCCGCGACAATCAGCGACTGGTCGCCAACGGCGGCTCGGCGACCACCGCCCTGAAGCCGAAGGAAGGCCCCAACCCGCCGCTGGACAGCGTCGAGGGCATGGTCAGTGAGGTCGATCCGAGCGGCCTGGTCCGCATCACCATCGGCAGCGACGCCGGTCTGGTGACAGGCAACACGCTGGAAGTCTACCGCCTCAACACGCTGGTTCCCGACCAGTCGAAGTATCTGGGCCGGATTCGACTGATCCAGGTGCGCAACACGGAAGCGGTCGGTCAGCTGATGGGCAAGCCGACGGCGCCGCCGCAGGCCGGCGACACGGTGAGCAGCCGTATCGTGGGTGGCTGAGGTCGAGGCCGTCGTCCGTTTTCATTCCGAGAGCATTCCGAGGGGGAAGGAATCATGCCCGACGTGCGTACCCGCGGCCGAGCTTACGGCCGCGCTGCCAATGAGCCGAAACCGCGTTCCGACGCCTACACCGGGCTGCTGCTGCTGTCGCTGCTGGCCCAGATCGCCGGGGCGGTGTTTCTATTTCTGGACTGGCACCAGTATCCGGATGCGTCGCCGCCGGAGGTGCGCTCCGTGGCGACGGCGCCGGCCGCACCGGCGCGCCGGCCGTCAATCCGGCGGCGCCGGTCCAGCCTCCGGCCGGCCCGCAGCCCCCGGCTAATCCTCCTCCGGTCAACCCCGGCAAGTGAACGCGGACGCATTCCCCCATACAGACAGCGAACGGCCCGCCGGATGATACATCCGGCGGGCCGTTCCGCGTTTGACGAGAACCGTCGCAGTCCGCCGCGTGTCCGTGTATGCTGAGGGAAACTCCGTGAGGCAGGTTGCTAACCTGCCTGTCGAAGTTGGCAGGTTAGCAACCTGCCCCACGAAATCCAGGGGATGCGGCATGGCGGCGCGAGTCGTGCTGGCGATGAGCGGCGGCGTGGACAGCTCCGTGGCGGCGTACCTGCTGCGCGAGCAGGGGTATGATGTCGTCGGCCTGTTCATGCGCACCGGCGCCCACGGTCGTGAGGACGGCCGGGCCGATCACAAGAAGGGCTGTTGCAGCGCCGTGGACGCCGGCGACGCCCGCCGCGTCGCCGACCGCCTCGACATCCCGTTTTACGCCCTCGACTTCGAGAAGGATTTCGACCGCATCATCGACTACTTCGCCGACGAGTACCTCGCCGGGAGGACGCCGAACCCGTGCGTGGTGTGCAACAGCTGGCTGAAGTTCGGCCAACTCTGGACCTACGGCCGGCAGCTCGAAGCCGACTTCATCGCCACTGGCCATTACGCGCGGGTCGTGCGGAACGGCGACGAATACGAGCTGCACCGCGCCGCCGATCCGGACAAGGACCAGTCTTACGTCCTTTACGGCCTGTCGCGATCCCTTTTGCCGCACCTGCTCTTTCCGATCGGCGACCGCCGCAAGGAGGAGGTTCGGGCCGTGGCGCGATCGGCGGGGCTGGGCGTGGCCGACAAGCCGGACAGCGTCGAAATCTGCTTCGTGCCGGACGGCGATCACGCCGCCCTGATCCGCGAGCGCCGGCCGCAAGCGGCGACGGCCGGGCGCATCGTGGATACGTCCGGCACAGTGCTGGCCGCGCACGACGGCATCGAGCGGTTCACGGTCGGCCAGCGGAAGGGCCTCGGCTTCGCGGCCGGGCAGCGGCGCTACGTCCTGCGGATCGTGCCGGGCGACAACGAGGTCGTGGTCGGCGACAAGGAAGAGCTGTTATCGTCTGGATTGCTCGCTTCCGGCGTGAACTGGCTGACGCCGTCGCCGCCATCGGCTCCGCTGGCGTGTACGGCGAAGATCCGATATCGTCATGCGGCGGCGCAAGCGACGGTGACGGCCCTGCCGGACGGCGGCGCCCGCGTCGTCTTCGCGGAAGCGCAGAGCGCCGTGACGCCGGGCCAGGCGGTGGTGTTCTACGACGAGTCGCGCGTGCTCGGCGGCGGCTGGATCGAAATCAAAGGATGAACGATGAATGATGAATGATGAATTTGCTTGATTCATCATTCATCGTTCATCATTCATCATTCCGAGGGGAGATTCATCATGTCCACGGCCACCCGTACCTCGGCGGCGACGGAGATGCGCGTGGTGACCGTGCCGGACTTCCTGGCGGCCAAGGCCCGCGGCGTCCGGCTGACGTTGCTGACGGCCTACGACTACACCATGGCGCGACTGCTGGACGCGGCCGGCGTGGACGGCCTTCTGGTCGGCGATTCGCTGGGCATGGTGGTGCAGGGGCAGCCCGATTCGTTGGCCGTGACGCTGGACGAGATGATCTATCACACCAAGATGGTGGTGCGCGGCGCCGGCGCAGCCTGGTCGTGACCGACATGCCGTTCATGTCGTATCAGGTAAGTCCGCAACAGGCGGTCGAGAACGCCGGCCGGCTGATGAAGGAGGGCGGCGCCCATGCGGTGAAGCTGGAAGGCGGCGTGCGCAGCGCCGCAGCCGTGGCGGCCATCGTCGCGGCCGACATCCCGCTGATGGGCCACGTCGGCCTGACACCGCAGTCGGTGCGGCGGCTGGGCGGCTTCAAGGTGCAGCGCGACGCCGCCAAGCTGATAGACGACGCCTTGGCCGTGGAGGCGGCCGGCGCCTTCTCCCTGGTGATCGAGTGCGTGCCGACGGACCTGGCGGCGCGGATCACGGAGGCGGTGAAAATCCCGACGATCGGCATTGGCGCCGGGCCGCACTGCGACGGCCAGGTGCTGGTGACGCCGGACCTGCTCGGTCTGTTCGACGAGCTGCGGCCGCGCTTCGTCAAGCAGTACGCCGACCTCGGCCGCGAGGTGCGCGAGGCGGCCGAGGCGTATTGCCGGGAGGTGCGCGAGGGGACATTCCCGGCGGAGGAACATGGGTTTCGGTGACAGACCGCAGATCGGTTAGCCGCGACGCGCAGCGGAGCGCTTCCGTCGGAGCGCTCCGCTGCGCGTCGCGGCTAACCACAATTCAGATGTACTGCGCCCGCGTCGGCGTGATGACCAGTTCCGGCACCGTCACATGCGACGGCAAGCCGGCCAGGAACAAGATCGCGGCAGCCACGTCTTCCGGTTGAAGTATGGTACGCCGATGCTCCTCGCTGATGGGGCTAGGCCGCTGCTCCAGGATGGGCGTGTCCACTTCCCCCGGATAGATGCTGCTGACGCGGACGCCGTTCGGTTTTTCCTCGGCCGCCACGCCCATCGCCAGGCCGCGCAGCCCGAACTTGGCCGCGACGTAGCCGACGCCGCCCAGCGGATTGGCGCGCTTGCCGGCGATTGAGTTGACGTTGATGATAAGCCCGTCCTGCCGCTCGCGCATCTGCGGCAGCACAGCCGCCATGCAATGAAACGCCCCTTCCAGGTTGCCGGCCAAGAGCCGCCGCCAGCGCTCCGGCGTCAGTTCGCGGAAGGTGGCGCTCCTTGATGTTCAACCCGGCGTTATTGACGAGAATGTCGATCCGTTCCAGTCGTTTTGTCACGTCCTCCACCAGTCGGCGAACCTGCTCCGGGTCGGTCACGTCGGCGGCGTAGTGAATCAGGCGGTCGCCGCCGCCGAGTCCTTCCGCGGCGCGGCGGAGCTTGTCGGCGTCGCGGCCGGCGATGGCCGTACGCGCGCCGCCGGCCAAAAAGCCGCGCGCCGCCGCCAGACCGATGCCGCTGCCGCCGCCGGTGATGAGGACGCATTTGCCGGTGAGATTGCTCATGCCGCTGTTATACGGAGCGGCGCCTCGTCTCGCCGCTGGCCTCTGCTCTTGTTAAACTTGGCTAGATGAACGAATCCGCGGCGTTTGCGGAGGCGCAAGGACCATGCCCTTCACCGCACAGCACCTGTACTTTGACGACGTGGAGATCGGGCAGCAATGGGAGTCGCTCGGACGGACGATCACCGAAACCGACGTGGTTCAGTTCGCCGGACTGAGCGGCGACTTCAACCCGATTCACATGGACCACGAGTTCGCCCGCTCGACGCCGTTCCGCCGGCCGATCGCGCACGGCCTGCTCGTTTTCTCCGATCGGCAGCGGCTTGGCCTGGCCTGCCCGCCGATGCGGACGATGGCGTTTTTGGAGATCCGGGAATGGCACTTCCGCGGCCCGGTCTTCTTCGGCGACACGATCCGCATTCAGGGCGAGGCGGTGCACAAGGAGGCCGCGCGGCCGCGGCCGGCGCGGCGAGATCACCTGGCGGCGCCGCAGTCCTCAACCAGGAAAACAAGGTCGTGCAGGAAGGCCTCGTCGTCACCTTGGTTGAGGGGCGCGGCAGTCGGGCGGTGGATGGCAAGGAAGATAATACGGACCAACCATGAAAGAATTTCAGCTCTTCGGCCTCGGCAACGCCCTCGTGGACATGTTCATCGAAGTGTCCGACGCCGAGTTCGCGTCGCTCGGCTTCGAGCGCGGCTCCTCGCGCCTGGTGGAACCCGCCGAGCAGAAGACCCTGCTGGAGCGCTTCAAGGATCAGGACGTTCGCATGGTCAGCGGCGGTTCGGTGGCCAACTCGGTCATCGCCTTTTCGCAGCTGGGCGGCGCCGCAGCCTTCCTCGGCTGCGTCGGCGACGATCGCTACGGTCTGTTCTACGAGACCGAGTTCGAGGAACTGGGCATCGAAACCGGCGGCCTGGTCCTCGTCGGCGAGACGACGGGGACGTGCGTCTGCCTCATCACGCCGGACGCCGAGCGCACCATGCGCGTGTCGCTGGCCTGCGCCGGCCGGCTGGCGGCGCGGCATGTGGACGAAGAGCGGCTCAAAAAGGCGGAATGGCTATTCATCGAAGGCTACGGCTTCACCAATCCCGCGACGATGCAGGAGGCGATCCGCACGCCCTGGCCGTCGCCCGCCGGCACGGGGTCAAGATCGCCCTCACCTGCTCCGAGGCGTTTATCGTCCACGCCCACCGCGACGCCTTTTTCGAGGTGTTCAAGCAAAGCCGACCTGCTTTTCTGCAACGCCGACGAGGCGCAGGCCGTCACCGGCGTGGACGGCGCCGAGGCGGCGTTCGCCCGGCTCAAGGGCATGGTCCCGTCGGCGGTGGTGACGGACGGCCCCAACGGCGCCTTCATCCGGCACGCCGGCGTCGAGGCCCATGTCCCGGCCTTCCCGTGCCGGCCGGTGGACCTGACCGGGGCCGGCGACATGCTGGCCGGCGCCTTCCTGTACGGGATCACGCACGGCGTCGCCTCCCGACAAGGCCGGCGCGGGCCGCTTGCTATCTGGCCATGAAGGTCATCACTCAGGTCGGCGCCCGGCTGCACCACGGGACGCGGCAATTCTGGGATGAGTGTCTGGCGACTCTCGGCGAGCGGGGGGCGTAAGCCCCCTGATGGCGCAATCCTGTCAGCGACCGCAGGAGGAATCAGGGGGCTTACGCCCCCCGCTCGCCTTTGTTCTCCTTCTAAGAGAATACCTGTCATGGCCCGCCGTCTGCGCACCTTCATCGCCGTCGATCTTGGAAAACCGCTGCGCGACCGTCTGGTTTCGCTTCAGGAAAGCCTCGCCCGCAGCGGCGCCGCGGTGAAATGGGTCGAGGTCGAGAACCTCCACGTCACGCTCCTGTTCCTCGGCGAGGTGGACGAGCGCGAGCTGCCGCCGCTGTGCCGGGCCGTGAGCGTGGTGTGCGGCCGACATGACCGCTTCGACCTCAGCGTCCAGACGGTCGGCTGTTTTCCCAACCCGCGCCGGCCGCGCGTCGTTTGGGCCGGCGTCGGCCTGGGCGGGCCGGAGCTGATCACGCTGCACGACGCGCTGGAGCCGCCGTTGCAGGAGCTGGGCTGCTACCGCCGCGAGGAGCGCCAGTACACGCCGCACATCACGCTGGGCCGGGTCAAAAGCGACAGTTCTCCCGACGAGTTGGCCGCAGCGCTGGTGAAGAAAGCGAAGTGGAACGCCGGCAGTGAAATCGAGGTGCAGGAGGTGGTGGTGATGAGCAGCCAGCTGACCAAGCAGGGGCCGGAATATACGGTGCTGAGTCGCGGCAAGTTGCGGAAGCCGTCGGCAGGGCGGGGCAAGGCGGCGCGGGATGAAGAGGAGTGACGCCAGCGACTTGTCAGCTCCCCTCAATCCGCCGAGCTGAAGCGCCAGGCGGCGAGCAGGGCCAGCAGCACGGCGGTCGCCCCCGTCACGGCCACGTCAAGCAAGGGGTTGAAAATGAGCAATTTCGGACTCTGGACACCCGCCGACCAAAACACGACGTGCCGCAGGGCGTCCACGCCGTACGTCAGCGGGTCCGCCACCATCAGCGTCTTCATCCAGGGCAGGCTTTCCGGCACGGGGAAGATCGCCCCACTCAGGAAATAGAGAGGCATGACCAGGAAGTTCATGATCATCTGGAATCCCTGCATCGACCGCATGCGCGAGGCGATGGCGACGCCCAGGCTGGTCATGGCGCAGCTCATCAGGAAGCTCAGCAGCAGCAGGGCCGCCGCCGACAGGACCGACAACCAGACGCCCACCAGAGGCGCCAAGAGGAGCAGGATGGCCGATTGCAGCGTCGCCACCGTCGCGCCGCCGAGGACCTTGCCGGCCGCCACCGCCCAGCGCGGGGCCGGCGCCACCAGCACCTCCTTCAAAAAACCGAATTCCCGGTCCCAAATGATCGACATGGCCGAGAAGATCGACGTGAACAGGACGCTCATGCCGATGACGCCGGCGTACATGTAGGTCACGTAGTCAACGCCTCCGGCCATCTTGAACGACAGGCTGGCGCCGATGCCGTTGCCCATGATGAGCAGGTAGAGGAGCGGCTGGCTGATCGCGCCGACGATGCGAACCCGCTCGCGCACGAACAGCTTGACCTCGCGCAGCCAGATGGCGTACGTCACCCGCAGTCCCTGCATCATGGTTCACCTCTTGCCGCGCCACAGCTGTCCCATTTGCCGCAACTGGTCGATCGCCTTGCCCTCCTCCTCGCGGATGGCGCGTCCCGTCAGGTGCAGGAACACGTCGTCGAGGCTCGGCTGTTTCACCTGGAGGGAGCGGATGCGCCCGGCGAAGTCCGCCGCCAGCCGCGGCACGAACTCCGCCCCGTGCTCGACCTGGAAGTGCAGTTCGCCGTCCACTTCCCGCGCCTGCAAACCGTACTTGGCGGAGATGTCTTGTTGCAGGTTCGGGTCGCCGGCGACGACGATGGTGTCGCCGCCGAGGAGGCGCTTGAGGGCGGCCGGCGTGTCGAGGGCCTGGATCTTGCCGTGGTCGATGACGGCGATGCGGTCGCAGTTCTCAGCCTCGTCCATGTAGTGGGTGGTCATGAAGACGGTGATGCCGATCTCGTCGCGCAGCCGGCGGACGTGGCCCCACATGGCGTTGCGCGACTGCGGATCGAGGCCGGCCGTCGGCTCGTCGAGGAACAGGACCGTCGGGTGGTGCAAGAGACCGCGGGCGATCTCCAGCCGCCGTTTCATGCCGCCGGAGAAGGTGCGCACCAGAGCCTTGCGCCGCTCCGTCAGCCCCACGATGGCGAGCATCTGGTCGGCCCGTTCGCGGCGGAGACGGGCCGGCACGTTGTAGATCATGGCGTGGAACTGGAGGTTCTCGTCCGCCGTCAGCCGGATATCGACCGACGGATCCTGAAACACCATGCCGATCGACTGGCGCACCTGATTCGGCTGCTTGACGATATCGAACCCGGCCAGCTCCGCCCGGCCGCGCGTCGGCTTGAGAAGGGTGGCCAGCATGTTGATGGTGGTGGTCTTGCCGGCGCCGTTGGGGCCGAGGAAGCCGAAGATTTCGCGGCGGCGCACGGTGAAATCGACGGCGTGAACCGCCGTGAAGGTTCCGAAGTCACGGCCCAGGCCTTCCACCACGATGACGTTGTCGTCGCTCATCCGCCGGTCCTCGCCTTTCCTCCGAGATCGACCGAATCGTTTTACGGAGATTCGGCGGAGAGGTGCAGGCCGGGCTGCGAAAGCATGGCGCTCCACGGCCCACCCTGCTCTTTGCCTTCGCCGAAGCGCCAGGTCCGCCCCATTGGTATCGACACAAAGGCAGCGCGTCTGCTCCGTCTTAAGCCCCGGAGGGGCGACGGTGCATAGCCAGGGGTGAAACCCCTGGAGGCCAGGACGTGCCGCGCCCCGATTCAGCCCCGGAGGGGCGGCGCGAGGCGAGGCACCGCCGCCCCTCCGGGGCTTCCTCGACTCAGGGACGCCGCCTCGCTCCAGGGGTTTCACCCCTGGCTATGCACCACCGCCCCTCCGGGGCTTAAGACGGAGCAGACGCAGGCCGTCTTATGTAGATACCAATGGGTCCGCCCCGGCGCGGCCGCACGCCCCGAGAAAAACGACTCGGCAGGAGACTCGCCCTCCCGACCGGCGCCCTTCGGAAACAGATTTCTGTGACCCTGCAAGCCAGGCAGCCAACCGGCCCCCGACGCGTTTTCCGGCGTCGTCCGCGTGCGGGTCATTGCGGCCCGCCTGCTTTAGTCTTATCTTGTCCTCAGTGCAGCCGAGGAATTGTTTTGGCGCTCCTGCGCCAGCCTCGCGGGCCTGTCCCGAGAATTCATCGAACAACTGTTTCGTAGGGGCCGCCGGTGCGCGTCAATCCGCCGCCGTGGCCCCCCATTCCGTAGGAAGGCTTGGTATGAAACTCGCGGTGGTCGGCACGGGCTACGTGGGCCTGGTCACGGGGGCCTGCTTCGCCGAGAGCGGCAACGAGGTCTGGTGCATCGACAAGGACGCGCGCAAGGTCGAGACGCTGGAGTCCGGCCGGTTGCCGATCTACGAGCCGGGCCTCTTGGAGGTCGTGGCCCGCAACCGCCGCGAGGGCCGGCTCCACTTCACCACCGACCTCGCCGCCGGACTCGCGCCGGCCCAGGTGATCTTCATCGCGGTCGGCACGCCGCAGGGCGCCGACGGGTCGGCCGACCTGTCCACCGTCTGGGCCGTCGCCGACGCCGTCGCCGATCACGTCAACGGCCCCAAGATCGTGGTCGTCAAGAGCACCGTGCCGGTCGGCACGAACCGCAAGATCGCCGAGCGGATCGCCGCCCTGCGCCCGCTTCCCGCTCGACGTGGCCAGCAACCCGGAGTTCCTCAAGGAGGGGGCCGCCGTCGAGGACTGCACCCGGCCCGACCGCGTCGTCGTCGGCGTCCGCCGCCCGGAGGTCGCCGACGTGCTGCACGAGTTGTACGCCCCCTTCCTGCGGACGGAGCGCCCCTTCCTGGTCATGTCGCCGGAGAGCGCCGAGATGACCAAGTACGCGGCCAACGCCATGCTGGCGACGAAGATCAGCTTCATTAACGAGACGGCCAATCTCTGTGAACGGCTGGGGGCCGACGTCAACGACGTGCGCCGCGGCATCGGCCACGACGAGCGGATCGGCTTCCAATTCCTCTTTCCCGGAGCGGGGTACGGCGGCTCCTGCTTTCCCAAGGACGTCAAGGCGCTCATCCACCTGTCCACTCAGGTCGGCCTGCCGCCGCACATGCTGGAGGCCGTGGACCGGGTCAACGAGCGCCAGAAGCAGGTGCTGGCGGAGAAGATCCGGGGACACTACGGCCCATCGCTGTGCGAGAAAACGCTGGCGGTGTGGGGATTGGCGTTCAAGCCGCGCACCGACGACGTGCGCGAGGCGCCGTCGCTGGCCCTGATCGACGCGCTCCTGGCCGACGGCGTGAAGCTACGCGTCCACGACCCGGAAGCGGTCGGCAACGTCCGCGCCCTGTACGGCGACCGGCTGGCGTACTGCGACCGACCCTACGGGGCGCTGGAAGGGGCGGACGGGCTGGCCATCGTGACGGAGTGGAACGAGTTCCGCAACCCGGACTTCGAGGTGATGCGCCGGCTGATGCGGGAGCACGTCCTCTTCGACGGCCGCAACCTCTACGACCCCAAAACGCCGGCCGCCCACGGCTTCGTCTACTATTCCATCGGTCGCAAAACCGCCGGTCGAGAATAGCGGGTGACAGGGAAGAAGCGGGCTAACCAGTCCCTTTCACTCAAACCAGAATGATGTTTCCGGGTCTAACGAACCGATCCTGATTCAGACGGGCCGCCAGCGGCCCCGAAACTGCCCAGGAGGCGACGGCGTCGGCTGGGGGACCGGCGCGGGAAAAGGTGCGAATCCACGACGGGTCCGGATGCTTTTCACGCCCTGTTCTCGCCGAAGCATCACGCTGGTTGCCGACGCCGGCGCGTCTCGACGGCCGCGCCCGCACGTCCGGTCCCGTCCGAATTCATGGGGCGCATCTTGCAGGTTCTCCCTGCTATGGCAATAATAATACAGTGGGTAAGATCGAGCCATCGAACGATTCGGCTTACCCAGCCTCATCTCCCAGAGCAGCTGGGGAAGGAGCCCTTCTTTTCCTCACTTCCGAGGTGCGAGCCATGGCCGCTCAGGCGGTTGCAGCGGAGCCCGTGGACATTCTCATCGCCGAAGACGACGTTCTCACGCGCCGGACGCTGCGCTCCTTTCTGGAACATGAAGGGTATTGTTGCTCGGAAGCAGAAGACGGACGCGCGGCGGTGGAACTGGCGCGGCGCCAGTCCCCGCGGTGCGCCATCCTGGATTTGGGGATGCCCGTGCTCGACGGCTTTGCCGTCGCCCGTGCGCTTCGATCGGACCCCCGCACACGAGGCATGCACATCCACTGCCTGACCGGGCGCTCGGATCAATCCGCGGTCGAGGAAGCCAGCAAAGCCGGCATCGAGGCTTACATGACGAAGCCGCTAGACCCGATCCGGCTGCTCGAGATCGTTCGCCAACACTTCGAGCAACCGGACGTGATCCGGATTTCCGATCTGTCCCTCACCGAGGCGCGGGAGCAGCTCGATGTTTGGGAGCGCGGGATACGCCGGCCTGGAGGCCGCCTACCAGGATGAAACGGGTTTTACGGTTCGGTGCGTCCGCCCTTCGCGCCCCGGGAAGGTAGGATGAAGTCCGTCCAGCCGCGAAAGGCTCGCTGATCCCGGAAGCGGGTGAACAGCTGCGCCGTCGCCGACCTGCCCACAGCGGCCAGTCCCATCCGTGAGCGGCCCAAGAAAAATCCGTAAAATCCCTACTTGACCTTGCCGGAAGATTCCCGAATATAGGCGGAGTTGTTGAGCAGTCGATTGGCATCCGGGCAAGGCGTGGGGCTAATTCGTCTTCGCCGCACCGGTAGGAGAAGCGCGGGTGCTGGACCGCCGCCCAGGGACGAAAGCATCCGTCGGCCGGATTCTGACCTTCGACCGACGTGATCGCCGACGGGGGCGATTTTCATGAGACGGAGTGAGCGGACCACCCAGGCCGATCCCGCGCTAATGTTGGCCTTCTTTCGCGGCAAGGCCAGCGACCGCAAATTGCGGCTTTTCGCGTGCGCCTGTTGCCGTCTGGTGTGGCAGTTCCTGCCGGCCCGGGAGGGCCGCGCCCGGGTCGAGTCCGCGGAACTCCGCGCCGACGGACGAACCGCCGTTCCACCCCGGAGGGCGCCGGACTTCCCCACACCCGGGCCAGGGGAATCCGCGGCCCTCTACGCCGAGGTGGCCTCCATCTTCGCCTGTTGCAGCGACGCCTTCGCCGCGGCGCTGGTGACTTCGGCGATGGCGGAGAGGGCGGACCCGGAGCGAGGCGGCCGCGCCTCCCAGGCGGCCTTGCTGGCCGACGTCTTCGGCCGCCCCTCCCTTCGTTTCAGCCCCCACTGGCGAACGGCGGAGATCGAGGATCAGGCACGGGCCATCTATGAGCTGCGTCGCTTCCAGGATTTGCCGCGCCTGGCAAACCTTCTGGAAGCCGCCGGCTGCTCCGACCCTTCCCTCCTCGAACACTGCCGGTCGCGCGATGACCACGTGCGGGGCTGCTGGGCCCTCGACCTCGTCCTCGGCAAGTCATGATCGGGGCGAGGCAATTCACGTGATTCGGGTGGCGCGGGAAGTGCGGCTCGGTAGGCCCCGGCCCGGTTCGCAAGATCTGCCTTATCCTCTTCGTCCCCCCGGCGTCCGTGAGGCTTGTCCAGAGACAAGAACGATGTACGCACTCCTCATGGACATCTTGCAGCTTCATATCTTCCTTTTCCTGTGGGCGTGCTTCGCCCTTTTTCGGCTGTGGCGCAAGCGGGCCGCCCCCCAGCGCCGTCTTTGGTCTCTTTTCGTGCCTCTCATTGCTCTCTACCTTCTTTGCATCCCGGCGGTGGGTCACCTGGCGTTGCTTTCTCTGGAATCGTACAGTGCTCCCCTGGAGCGGCGGCCCTCCGACGCGAGGGCCGTCGTCGTCTTTTCCGCTGGCGTCAATCCCCCTGAAGGCCCACGGACTCGCCCCGAAATGGATGAGGACACGCTGGATCGTTGCCTGGAGGCGGCGCGGCTGTACTCCCAAGGGCCGCCCTGCCTTGTCCTGGCCAGCGGGGGGAAGGTGGACCCGGAAGACGCGGGGCCGCCCTACGCCGCCGTTATGGGGGACTTTTTGGAGCGACTTGGGGTGAAAGAGTCGGATTTGGTGCGGGAGGAAGGCTCGCGGAACACGTACTGAGAACGCGGTGGAGTGCGCCAAACTTCTCAAGGATCGGGGGATCGGGCGCGTCGTGCTGGTCGCCGACGCGGTGGACATGTTTCGGGCGGCGGCCTGCCTTCGCAAGCAAGGGATGGAAGTGGTTCCGGCCCCCTGTCACTACCGGGCCGTGCGGTTCCGCCTCTCCGTCCCCGCGTTCCTCCCCTTGCCGGGGGCCGCGGCGAACGTCCAGAGGGTCTGGCACGAATGGCTCGGCGTCGCCTGGTATTGGGGCCGGGGTTGGATTTCCTGAGTCCCGCGTGACGAAAGAGACGCGCGTCGGAGCCGCGACCATGAGGGAGCGGGGGAGAACACCGCTCCCTCATGGTCGCGGCTCCGACGGATGTAAGGTAGTGCTGGACTCAGAGAGATCCTGCCCTCAGCGCCCCAACGGAAAGTGGGGAAAATGCGGCGGTGCGGCATTTTTTACTTGCAACGGGCGGAGGAACCCTTACAATCCGATATGTTCACCCGCCTTCGGGTCGTTGAGAGGGATTCCGAAGAGTAGGCGACGAGCCTCCTTATTTTTCTCCGTCCATGACCTCTTTTCCCTGTGTTCCCGAACCAACGTCGTCTCGGCAGAGGGCAATCATGAACTTTACGAGTCTTCCTACGCGATGGAACCCGTTGGGGCCGGTCCTCCTGGCGCTTTTCGCCTTGGGGACGTGCGTGGCGCCTGCCCGGGCCGCCTACGAGACGGCCACTTTCTCCAACGTAAGCCCTGGAGAGGTCGTCACCATCACGGACGCGGCGCTCTCAATCAACGGGGAATCCGGGTGGGCCGGCGATTACAACTTCGTCAACGCCTCCGGGATCCTTAACAGCAGCAGCTACTTGGGCTTCTGCATCGACATCGCCCAGGACATCTTTTCCAATCAGACGGTCACATGGTCGGTGACCAGCCTCGCCGACGCCCCCACGCCCGGGACGGCGATGGGACAGACCAATGCCAACCTCATCGCCGAACTCTGGTACAACGACTACGCGCAGGTCGGGACCAGTAACAGCAACGCCGCGGCGTTCCAGGTCGCCATCTGGGAGATCATCAACGGAGGCATTTCGAATTTATCGTTCAACCCCGCCACTGCGACCTTGTCGAACGGGCCCCTGAAGGTGACGGAGACCGCCGACCCTGACACCCTCAGCACCGCCTACACGTGGCTCCAGCAATTGAACCTCGAGCAACTGAACGGCAACGGCCCGACGGCCCCAGGGCTTATCGCCCTGACCAGCAGCGATTATCAGGATTACGTCGTCCAAGACGTCCCTGCGCCGACGGGCTGGGTGTGCGTCGTCAGCGGGGCCTTCACTCTGCTCCTCCCCTTGGGTTGGCGGCGCCGCAAGGCCTTCGCCCGCGCCGTCCGGTGACGGGTGTGGCTGTGTCTTCAGACGGAAGGATCTCCAGAGCGGAAGACGCCCTCCGAAGCGACGCATCCTGAGCGGCCGGATTGCCTTACCAGTGGGCGATCCGGCCTGTCTATTTCCTCAGGGGAAAAGCGAGGGTAATCACCGCCGAACGGGGTCGTACGGCGAAGCGGCCGGCCTCGGGTCGGGAGGGCCGGCTTGGTCGGTTATGGTCGGCGTCGCGCCGACGAGTTTGTCGGGTCGTATCGGCAGCGCGGCGGACCAAGGGCCGTCGCTTATGGGCGGCGTGAGGGTCACGGGCTGCCCGACCGCGCAACCGGCGGCCGGCGTCCAGGGTTCCCAGATCGTCGTGTTGTAGCCATACGTGGGAGAGCCGACGGGCAGAGACGCCGGCGGGCCGCAGAGCCAGTCCAGGCAGCAACGGAACGGACCGGCCGCCGCGGCCGGCCGCGCCAGGAAGAACATGAGCGCCGCCGCAAGGGCCGGGCCGGCGATCCTCGGAATCCGTTGGGCCACGATTTTCCTCCGTGAAAAATCTTAGAAATCCAGATCATCCCTTGGGGGATCCGGGCGCCGGCCGGATCAATGGGGGGGGTGGACCGGAGAGGTTGCCGCGCGAGGGGGCGACGCCGCGGGAGCCGTCCCCGGCGACCCCTGACCGCCTCGGTTAAGGAAGTAATGCGACGTGTTCATGAACTGGGTCGGGTGGCCCGTAAGCGGCAGCCCGGTCGCCTGATCCGTTTGGGTGATCGCCGCCGAGTTGGCGGCGACCCCTTGCTGCAGGTTGTTTATCCCGTTGCGGAAGTCCTGCTCTGGGCGCACCAGCCCGTAGTAGTTGATGTACGTCGGGTTGCCGTTCCGCAGCAGGTTGAGATACGGGCTGTAGGGCGGCGGCAGATTAGGGACAGAACCCGGCGCACGCACGACCGGGGCCTGGGCGTTCAACCGTCCGCCGGTGAAGACGGCCAGCCCGATCAGCGCCGCCGACGTGATCCAAAGGGTCTTCATCGCTGCCTCCTTCGGCGCCAGGGCCGATCGGGTCCGGACGAAAACTTTCCCCACCGGGGAATTGTACGGCCGGGGACGCCCCTTCCGCAACCGTTATACTTCCAAGATCGGAAATCACACCTCTGTGCTCTCAGCCAGGTCCGGTTGGCGTGGCCGGGGGCTGGAGTCTTCGGAAGCCCCGGCACACCCTGGAAGGCCAGGCCGGGGCTTCCGAAGACTCCAGCCCGGCCACACGGATCGGACGCTGCCCACCGGATCATGAATCAGAAGCCGCCCGCGCCGGATCCGGTCCCGTTGGCGCCGTTCATGTTTCGGAGCGACTGCACCGTACCGTTGCCAAGCAAGGCGATGCCGAACAGCCGCTCCATGGGAGAGATGATGCGGGCGAGCTGGGTGTCGAGGGTGACGAGCGGCGCCGCCTCCACGTACAGACGGTCGCCGGGGAACAGCTGATAGTTCGTCTCGGTTCGGCCGCGCTTCGTCACGGCGCACCAGTCCACGGGGAGGACTTGGTCCTCCGCGGAGCAAGCCGGCACCGGGCGGGCCACCCAGATGCGCCGCTTGTCGGCCACGGCCGACAGCCCATTGATCTGGCTGACGGCGTCGAGCACGGTTTCGTTGCCGGTTATGGGCAGCCGCACGATCTGCTGCCCACTGCCGCCGCCGTCGTAGATGACGTAAAAGACCTTGCTGTTGTAGGCGTACACATCCACGGTGACTTGCGGGTTCAGCAGATATTTCGACAGCTGGGCTTCGATCGCCGCCCTCGCTTCCGGTAAGGTCTTCCCTACCACGGACACGTCGCCGTACGTACCGAGGCCGACCGTGCCGTCCTGGCGCACCAGATGCTCACCCCGGATCTGCTGCAGCGCATGCGACTGACCGAGCGATACGTCCACCTCGGGCTTTACGATGTCCTGTTTCAATGCGTCTTCAATGGCCGCTTTGGCTTCCGGCAGCGTCTTGCCCACCACGGAAACCATGCGCGCTTTGTACGGGGGGCCGAAGTTTACGGTCCCGTCCGGATCGACCACATACAGGCCGCTGATGGGCGCCGTGGGGAACGCGTTGTTCACCTGAATCACCAGGCCGTCCAGCGGCTCGACCCGGTAGGGCGGCAGCGGAATCACGCGCAGGGCGTCGATGAGCAGGATGTCCGGCGGCTCGATCGTGTAGGGCGGCAGGACCGTTTTGAGGAGTTCGTGCGGCAGCCCGTTGTCGCAGACTTCCGCGTTGGGCTGACAGCATGCACAACCGGCGCTTGCAGCGCAAATCAGCGTTAGCGCGGCCAGCGCCGTCCACCGCGCGTGATGCTTTTGTGCCATGCTCTCCACTCCGTGCCACGACGCCGGGTTCGTGGGAACCAATCGGGGGAAACCGCCCCAGCAGGCCCATCCTTACGCCACAACCCTTACAATCGGCCTCCAGAAAAGCAGAGGATGAGTTAATCCGCAGCAGTTCCCTTCAGTCGCCGATGGATCGGCGAGACTCCGTCCGCTGGCCGCAAAAGACGGCGTTGGGCGCCATCAATTTCAACAGGCTCCTCGTCCGAGCGTCGGAGTCGCAAGTCGCCCGCGCGTCGTTCCACGCCTCCGGGGGCTGGCCAAACGGACGCGGAAGCGGTGGAGAGAAAGGAGGACCGCGGCGTCTCAGGGGCGATCTCGTTCGTCGCGCCGGCCGCGATGGCACGCTACTTGCGGCCCCCACTCCGACGCAGGAAGCCGAGTATTATGGTGAAACTCGAAAAATTATGATTGACAACTCAAAAATCACGGGTAACCTGATGAAATGATCTGTGCTGATAAGTTCGGTAAGTGGGACTGGCATCCTGCTTGGGAACTTTCCGTCGCCTTCGCCTCCTGCCTTCGTGGCCGCTTGCGGCAGCGCGACGTCCAGAATCGATTGAGGTCGGACTCCGCCGGACGGGTGCCGTCCGGTGAGGTGCCAACGGTTGACGTCTCTCGTTGGGACGCAACGGGCCTCAGCGATCGCGTTCCCCAAGAAACCTCTTTCAAGGAGCGACAATGCCGTTGCTTCCGTTGGAACCGTTCGTCCATCCTCCTGAGCTCCTGGCCTCCGAGGCCGAATCCACTCAAGTCGCCGCCCCACCGCTCCTCCACTGGTGGGTGATGCACACGCGACCCCGCACGGAGAAGGCGCTGGCGCGCCTCCTGCTGGGCCGATCCGTTGGCTTCTTCCTGCCCCAGTACGAGAAGCAACGGCTCATTCGGGGCCGGCGGCAGTGTTCGCACCTGCCGCTCTTCCCCGGCTACCTGTTCGTTTTCGGCGACCACGACGCGCGTCGAACCGCGCTGGAAACCAACCTCATCATCAACTGCCTCCCCGTGCCGGACCAGCGCGGGCTTCGGGACGACCTGAGTCGGGTCTACCGCCTGATGACTTCCGACTCGCCGCTGTCGCCGGAGGTCCAACTTGAGCCGGGCGACCCCGTGGAAATCATCGAGGGGTCGTTGACCGGCCTGCGCGGCGCGTGTTGCGTTGCGGCAAGAACTGGAAGCTCACCGTCGAGGTCCAGTTCCTCAATCAAGGCGTCTCGGTCCAGGTCGAGCGCTGGATGATTCAACCGATCGCCGAACACGCCGACGACGCATCGGAACCGTGTTGGGAACTCGCGATGCGCTAAGAAGCTAAGAAGCGGTATTGCTCTGTCGAAATCCTCGTTCCCAAGCTCTGCTTGGGAACGGGCGTCCGCGAGAGCTTCTGCTTCGCGTCCGGTTCCGGGACGGGACGCGAAGCAGAGCTTCGCCCCCCTTGCGTTCCCAAGCAGAGCTTGGGAACGAGAGTCGGGGATTTCGACGGAGCAAAGCGGTATCAAAACCAGCCCCGAGCGCGAGCGAGGGGGTTCGGTCAACCCCCTCGCTCGCGCTCGGGGCTGGTAGGATAGGTCTTGAAAACCGCTTGGAAGGCGCATCTGAAACGAAATAGGTTTGCTAGGGCGACATTATCCAGCCGCTGATCGCCCGGTTCGATCCCGCCGCGAACGGAACGGATTTCCTACCGCGCTGCCCGCTGGGACTTGCTTGCCGCGGAGGCAAGGATCGCCTGCTTTCCGTCTCCGGGTCTTGCTCTGGAGCTGCCTCGCCGGAAAGCAACCGCCTGGGTGCAACCCACCGTCACGGAGTGGCGCCGAGCCGCGCCCTCCGGGCGCGGCTTGCAACCCACGGTCGCGGAGTGCGCGCCGACCGCCCCTCCCTTTCCCCAACCAAGCTGGCATGATCCGCACGACTTTCGCCAAGTTGAAGACCGTCCCTCCCTGGGTCGCCCTCCAGGTTGCGGGCCTGGCGGTGGTTTGCGCCTGGGCGTACTGGCCGACGCTGGAGGTGATGGCCGGGAAATGGTTGCACGACCCGCAATACGCCCACGGCTACCTCGTGCCGCTTTTCGCCCTATTCCTGCTGTGGCGGCGGCGGGCGATGTTGTCCACGGCGAAGCCGCAAGCCGGTTGGTGGGGCGTTCCCCTGGTGCTGCTGGGGGCGGCCCTCCGCGTCGCCGGCGCGTACCTCTCTTTCGACTGGCTGGACGCGGTTTCGTTGCTGCCCTGCCTGGCGGGGTTTTGCGTCCTGATCGGCGGGCGGCCCGCGCTGCGGTGGGCGTGGCCGGCGATCGCCTTTCTCCTCTTCATGATTCCCCTGCCGTTCCAGATCGAGACGACGTTCGGTCAACAGCTGCGGTCGATCGCGACGTTCGCCAGCACCTACACGTTGCAGAGCCTCGGCCTGCCCGCCCTTTCGGAAGGGAACACCATCGTGCTGCCCGGCGGCGTGATTGGCGTGGCCGAGGCGTGCAGCGGTCTGAGTATGCTGACCACGTTTTTCGCCCTGGCGACGGCGGTCGCGCTCCTCATCCGCCGCCCCTGGCTGGACAAGGGCGTGATCCTGTTGAGCGCCGCCCCCATCGCCGTCGCCGCCAATGTGGTGCGCATCACGGCCACGGCGCTGGTCCAGGAGTGGTTCGGGCAGGTCGTCGCCCATGAGGTTTTTCACGACCTCGCGGGCTGGCTGATGATGCCCTTAGCATTGGCGCTGCTCTGGCTCGAGCTGCGACTGCTGGCCTTCCTGCTGGTCGTGCCGCCCGCGGCGTCTCCCGTGCCGGTGTTCTCCGGGGCCCCGAACGCTCCGCCCGCGAAGTCTTCCGGCCCCGCCGAGCCGCGCTCCCGGAAAAAGACCGCGAAGGCGCGGCGGACCAGGCGCGCCGAGCGCGCCTTCCGTTTCGTGGGCCGTCCTTCCCTCCTTCTCCTTCCCGCAAGGTGCAGGGATGTTTCCACCCGATCCGAAGAAACTTGATCCCGCCGCCCCGGCGGCGCCGGCCGGTCCCATCGTACGCCCGGTTTCTTCCAGAAGCGGTACAGTCCCGGCGAAGGCCGCCTACGCAGCGCCGGTCAACGCGGTGGGCATTCTGAAGGCGTTGCGGCGGCGCTGGCTGGTCGCGGTCCTCCTCGGCCTGCTGGCGGCCGGGCCGATCTTCGCGGCGGTCTGGTATTTCTTGCCGCCTCCGCCGTATTGCGCCGCCGCCAAGTTCCTCATTCCGTCCAAACCGGACAGCACGCTCTACGAGCACCCGGAGGCCAAGACGGAGTTCGAGGCGTTTGAAGACACCCAGGTGGCGACGATCAAGAGCCAGATGGTGTTGAACGCCGCGCTTCGCAAGACGGAGTCGGCCCACCTCGCGGGCATCCCCAAGGGAGTGGATCAGGTCGAATGGCTGGAGAAGGAGATCCACATCGACTTCCCCAACGGGCGGGAGATTCTCCGCCTGTCGCTCTATTCCGACAACCAGGAAACCTGCAAGTCCCTCGTCAATGCGGTGGCCGCCGCCTATCTGGAAGAACTCACCAACGAAACCGACAAGCGGCGCCAGGTCCGCCTGGACGAGTTGAAAGCGCTCACGGAGCAGTATGAAACCAAGGTGAAACGGCTGCGTCAGGCCCTCCACGACCGGGCGAAGCCGGTCGGCGGCGGCAACGATCTGCGCTGGCCCTCAAGCAGCTGGAGGCCCACGAACAGGCGGTGGACGCCCGCCACAAGCTCATCGAAGTCGAGTCGCGCTGCGCGACCTCGAAACCCAGGAGACCCTCGCCAAGAACCTCGGGCCGGGTGACGTGGAAATCTCCACGGAGCGCTCAACGTCTTCATCGACAAGAGGCCGGAAATCACCGCCCTGGCGACGCAGAAGGCCCAACTGGAGGCGCAGATCGAGGCGATGAAGCCGAACGCGGTCGGCGGCGAAAATCACCCCGAGGTCAAGAAGTTGATTGGCCAGGCGGCGGAAGTCGCCAAGACCCTCGAGACGCAGCGCGCCGGTTTGCGGGGGGAATGCGAAAAGCTGCTGCGGGAACAGGCGGTCGCGACCGAGAATGCCAAGGCGATCCAGCTGCACGCGGAGGTCGAGTTGGCCAAGGCGTCGCGCATGCGCCTCGTGGGCGACATCGAACGGCTGTCGAAGGAGGCGCAAGACTTCAACGACGCGGCCGGCGACCTGGAGGAGCTGAAGCCTGAACTGACCGAGGCGGAGGCGGTGAGTTCGCGAAGCGCGCAAGAGATGGAGAAACTGCTCATCGAAAAGAACGACCCCCTGCGTGTGACGCCGTGGGAGGGAGTCGTCGTCACCCGGCCGGACGAGTTGGATCGCAAGGTCAAGGCGGCGAGCATGGGGGCGGGCGGCGGCTTCCTCCTTACGCTTCTGCTGGTCGGCTTTCTGGAGTTCCGGGCCCGCCGCGTGTGCGCGCCGCAGGAGGTGGTCCAGAGTCTGGGCCTGAAGCTGGTGGGAACGGTCCCCGCCCGGCCGTCGTTTCGCCGGGCCGCCCGCAACGGCCATTGGCATGCGCTGCTTACGGAATCGGTGGATTCGTCCCGGACGATGCTGCTGCACGCCCCAGGCTCGGAGGCGATCCAAGTGGTCCTGATCACCAGCGCCGTCGGGGGCGAAGCCAAGACCTCGTTGGCCGGCCACCTCGCCGTCAGCTTGGCGCGTTCCGGCCGCAAGACGTTGCTGATCGACGGCGATCTTCGCAACCCCGCCATTCATCGGCTGTTCGACCTGCGCCCCGGCCCCGGATTCAGCGAGCTGCTCCGCGGCGACTCGATGCTCCTCGAAGTGCTGTGCCCGACGGCCGTGCCCGGGTTGCACGTGATGACCGCCGGCAGCTGCAACCTGGAAAGCTTGTCCCGGCTCTCCCAGGACGGCGTGGACGCACTTCTGGCGGGTCTCAAGGAGTCGTACGATTTCATCATCCTGGATTCGAGTCCCATCCTTCCGGTGACCGACGCGCTGCTGCTCGCCCGGCACGCGGACGGCGTTCTCTTCTCCGTCTTGCAGAACGTGAGCACCCTGCCCGCCGTTTGCGAGGCGTACAACCGCCTGCTGGCCGTTGACGCGGTCCCGCTCGGCGCCGTCGTGAGCGGCACCCGCCCCAACGTCGCCTTGTACGGTCGGGGGCGTTACGTCCCCGGGACCGCGATGGGCCGGTGAGTTCTTTTCGGGGATTGGATCGATGACTCGCTTGCTCCTTGTGACGGCCGCGGCGTTCCTCGTGGTCGCCGCCGGGGTGATTCACGGCCTGCGCACGGATCGCTGGGGCGCGAATACGGACGTGCAGGCCGCGGCGGCTCGTCTCGACGGCGTTCCGATGAAAATCGGCGAATGGGACGGTCGGCCGATGGCGATCGACGACCGTCAGCTCACCATCGCCGAAGCGGCGGGATGCTTGTCGCGCACCTATGTCCAGCGCCGGACGGGCGCGGAAGTCACCGTGGTGGTGCTCTGCGGCCGCCCGGGGCCGATCTCGCTCCACTCTCCCGAGGTCTGTTACGCCGGGGCCGGGTTTAGCCTCAGCGGCGAGCGTGAAACCTG
Source organism: uncultured Planctomycetaceae bacterium (assembly GCA_963771935.1). Classification (GTDB taxonomy): domain Bacteria; phylum Planctomycetota; class Planctomycetia; order Gemmatales; family Gemmataceae; genus UBA4732. The sequence goes on from CAVYVK010000005.1 coordinate 1,560,030, forward strand.
TCCCCTGCGGCGAGACGGCGCCGTCCCGGCCGAACTCTTCCAGGCGAAATTCGTCAAGGCAGGCGCGGCCCCGGAAACCCTGAAGGTGTTCTGGGCGTGGAAGGCGGACGGGGCCTGGACGGCGGCGACCAACCCCCGCCTTGCCTTCGCCCGATCGACCGTGCTCTACAAGCTCTACGTGATTCGGCGGCTCGCCAGGCCGGACGAGAATTCGACCCAAGAACCGTGTCTGGACTTCCTGCGCGAGTTCCTGCCGGAACTGGAACAACGGCTCACGCCGTCCGCCCGAGGGCCTGTGTAGTTCCTCTGGGCCTCCCCCTTGATCTTCCCGCCTCACTCCCCAGGTGCCCTGATGGCAACGCAAGTAGATTCCCCGGAATTGCTGGCCGTCTTGAGGACCGAACCGTCGGTTCGGGACGCGCCTTCCGACCCCGTAATCCTCGCTGTCCCTCTGCCCCGCACCTGGTACGTCGGGTGCAAACCGGCCCTCGAATTCACGCTGGCGCTCCTCCTGCTTCTCTTCGCCGCGCCGGTTATTGGGGTGCTCGCCCTGCTGGTCAAACTGACCTCGCGCGGGCCGGCCTTTTACGCCCAGACGCGGGTGGGCCGGGACGGCCGACTGTTCACCCTCTTCAAACTCCGCTCGATGACGAACGACTGTGAGAAGACGTCGGGCGTGCAATGGTCGAAGCCCGGCGACTCGCGCATCACGCGCGTCGGCGCTTTCCTCCGCCGGACGCACCTGGACGAACTGCCGCAGCTGTGGAACGTCGTGTGGGGCGACATGAGCCTGGTCGGCCCGCGGCCGGAGCGCCCCGAGTTCATTCCGCTCCTGGCCCGCGCCATTCCCCACTACCGCGACCGCCTGGCCGTCCGGCCCGGCGTCACCGGCTTGGCCCAGGTCCAGCTGCCGGCCGACACCGACATGGCCAGCGTTCGGCGGAAGGTGGCCTGCGATCTCTATTACATGCGGCATCTGAATTGGTGGCTGGATTTTCGGCTCATCGCCTGCACGGCGGCCCGCATGGTCGGCATCCCCTACCATCTGGTCACCCGCGCGTTTCGCCTGCCGAACAAGGATCTGGCCGAGCGCGCCTACGAGGTTCGGATCGGCCGACAGGAAACCCTCCCGGAGCTGCGCAGGTCAACCCCTGATCGAGGACGCGGGCGACGGCCCGAACCCCACCCGATGCCTCCTCCCAGCCGGCCAAACCTGCTGTACGTGGTCCACCGGACGCCTTATCCCCCGGATAAGGGAGACCGCATCCGGACGTTCCATCTGCTGCGGCATTTTTCCCGGCGCGCCGCCGTCCATCTCGCCTGCCTGGCGGACGAACCGGTCCCGGAGGAGGCGACGGCGGCGCTGCAGCGTTACTGCGAGCGCGTGGCCGTGGTCCCGCTGGGCCGTTCGCGCTGGCCGCGGGCGGCCCTGGCGCTGCTGAGGGGTCGGACCATAACCGAAGGGGCGTTCGAGTCCGCCGCGCTGGCGGCGACCCTGCGCGACTGGGCCAGGGAGACGCGCTTCGCGGCCTGCATCGCCTCGGCCTCGAGCGTGGCGCCCTACCTCCGGATGCCGGAGCTGCGCGACGTGCCCGCCGTGGTCGATCTGATGGACGTCGATAGCCAGAAATGGTTCGACTACGCCGCGGCTTCTCGTTTTCCGCGGTCCTGGCTCTACCGAACCGAGGGCCGACGCCTCCGCCGGATGGAACAGTCGCTGGCCGGCTGGGTGAGGGCCGTGACACTGGTGAGCGACGCCGAGGTTGAGCTTTTTTCCCGGTTCGGTTCGCCAGGGGTCGCCCACGCCATACCCAACGGCGTCGATCTCGATTACTTTCGAGCGCCCGCTCAACCGCCTGTCGAAACCGGCTGCGTGTTCGTCGGCGCGCTCGACTATCGCCCGAACGTGGACGCCGCCTGCTGGTTCTGCCGGGAGGCGTGGCCCGAGATCCACCGCCGCCGGCCCGACGCACGGCTGCGTCTCGTTGGCCGTCGGCCCGTCGCCGCGGTCCGTGCCTCGGCGCCGTTCCCGGCGTCGAGGTTGTCGGCCAGGTGCCGGACGTCCGCCCCTACCTGGCCGCAGCCGCAGTGGCCGTGAACCCACTGCGAATCGCGCGCGGCCTTCAGAACAAGGTGCTGGAGGCGATGGCGATGGGCAAAGCGACGGCGGCGTCTCCGCAGGCCCTGGCGGGGTTGCGGCGCGGCCCGACCGTTCCGGCCCTGTGCGCCCGGTCCACGGACGAATGGATCGAGGGCGTGGTGCGGTTGCTGGATCGGCCGGAAGAGCGCCGGCGGTTGGGCGCCGAAGGCCGGCGTTACGTCGAGGCAAACCACAATTGGGGCGCGTGTTTGAGGCCGTTTGAGCCGTTGCTGGGGCTTTGTCCTGATGGAGATTCCGCCCGGCCCGCCGCCCTGGTGGGCCGGGGAGGCCCAACGTGAGGCCGCCCTTGCCGGCGCCGGCGGCCAGGCACTACGCCTGGCTGACGGCGGCTTTCGCCGCCTTCGCCCTGTATGGAAGCCTTGTACCTCTGGACTTTCGGCCGCTCCCCTGGAAGGAAGCGTGGAGACGTTGGGACGAAGTCTGCTCGCAGCCTGTGCGCGTCGAGTCCAGGTCGGACTGGGCGGCGAACATCCTGCTGTTCGTCCCGCTGGGCTTCCTCGGCTTGGCGGCCCTATGTGCGGATCGCGGCCGTGCCGCGGACTGGTGGGCCGTCCCGACGGCCTGCCTGTGGGCGGCGTTCAGCGCCCTGCTGGAGTTTCTGCAGCTGTACTTCCCGCCGCGGGACTCGTCGCTCAATGACGTCGTGGCGGAATCGACCGGGGCGGTTCTCGGGATCGTGCTGTGGGTCGCCGCCGGCCGGCGGTTGACCCGGGGCGCGAGGGCCGCCTGGGCCGGGACGGAAGGGGACGGGACGGCCGCCCGGCTGCTGATCGCCTACCTCGTCGTGCTGGCGCTTGTCCAGGTCTTTCCCCCGAACCTGACCCTGAGTCCGGTCGAGTTGTACCACAAGTACAAGGCCGGCCTGGTAAGGCCGGTCCCGTTCGCCTACTGGGCCGTCGATCCGCGGGCCGGCGTCAAGAAGGCTCTGGAAGGCGCCGCATGGTTCCTGCCGCTGGGTTTGCTGGCGGCGCGCGTGCCGCGCTGGCGGTTGGGCGGTGGTCAGGCGGCGTGGGAGGTGCTGGGCCTCGGGGTGGGCGCGGCGGCCGGCGCCGAGTTCGTGCGGCTGTTCGTGGTCACGCATTCCTGCGACGCCACCGACATGGCGACGAACGGCCTCGCGGTGCTGGGCGGCTGGTGCGTCGGTCGGTCAGCCCAGAGGTCTGCGCTGCGACGTCTGGCGGCGGCGGCGTGGGTCGCCGCTCTGTTGTATTTGAACTGGTTTCCCTTCGACTTTCCCTTCGATAACACGTCTTGGGCCAGGTGGCGCGAGATCTCCTGGCTTCCCTTCGCCGACTACCTGCAATCGTCCTATCTTGAGGCGGCGCAGGGGACGGCGGACAAGGTAGTGCAGTTCGCGGTGCTGGGCGCCCTGCTGGCCCCGTTCCGTCGGCCGGCCGTCGCGCGCGCCTGGGCGGCCGTCGCGGCGGCGGGCGTCCTGGCGGTCCTCTTCGAGGCTGGACAACTCCTGCTCCCGACGCGATTTCCTAGCTTCACGGACGTGTTGGTCGAGATGTCGAGCGCGGGGCTGGGGCTGTGGGCGTGGGGGCGGTTGATCCGATCCGGCCAGCCGCAACACGGTGCGATGTAATAATGCGGGGCGGGACGCGACCTTCGCGTCCCACCCCCGTTTGCCACCATATGGGACGGTCTAATCCGGCACGACGAGGCCATCGATGTTGCTCATCGTGGCGGCGTCGGACGGTGCCACCTCGCCTGCCACGGCGACGCCGTATTGAGCCCAGGCCTGCGCGTTGGTCAGCCCCGCGACAGGAGCGCCCAATATGCGATGCGTGCCGTCGCTGTTCGTCACGGTTTGCGGTACAACGAAGTTCGCGGCCTGCTGCGTGTAGAACACCTGGAAGTCGTCCCCAGACACGCCGTTGTAGTTCTCCACGAACACTTGGTCCAACGTCGTCACCGCACAGGTGCCGGTCGCCAGCTGGTTGGCGTCGAACCAGTCCATGTCGATCGCCGTGAATGTCGAGAGAGCAGGCGGCTGCACGAACTGGACGTTGTTGATAACGATCTTACGCGGCGGGACGACTTCGGCCGCTTCCGACACATTCCACAGAGCACCATCGAAGAATCCGATCTGGCACGCAATGTAACTGTTCTGGATGGTGATCGTCCCCCCGGTGGTGTCTGGAGAGTCGATGCCGCAGCCCTCGTCCTGGATGTTGCAGTTCTGGATCGTGAGGCCGCCGACGAAGTAGTCCTGGAACTGCATGCCGCACGTGTCGCCGGTCCCCGCGGCCAGCATGGTGGCGTCCCCGAGGCACACGAAGCCGTCGATGGTAACGTTATCCTCCTGGTAGCCGTAGATGCCCGTGCTCGCGAGGTTCCAGGCGACGAAGTCCTTGATGGTTCCACCGCTGGGGAGAACCGGCAGCTGCGGATTGTTCGGGTCGTAGTTGACCCACCAGTAGCTCATGCCGATGGGCGCGACCCCGTACACCGTGTCCCCACTGAACGCCAGGATCGGCATGAGGTTCATGTCCACCGATTGCGACTGGCCCGGCTGAGACGGGTCGGCACCCTGGTAAGCGGGGATGTTCACGAACCCCTCGCCGATTTCGCCCGCCCCGGCGATGGCGTAGAACTCGAATCCGTAGCCGTAGGGGCCTTGCACTTGCAGATCGGTGACAATGTTGTTCGTGACGTAGTTGTTCGGGTCGCCGAACCAGAAGCCGTCGCCCGCGAGTCCCTGGTCCCCGCTTCCGCGCTGGCCCGTGCCGTTGATTCGCATGACGAAGTTGCCGTTGAAGTCGTTGTAGCTCGACAGGCCGTCCACCATGACCCCCGAGCCGGCCCAGTTCACTACGTCGTTGTCCTGGATCAGCCCGTAGTAGCTGTTGACGACGGTGACGCCCCAGATGAACGGCATGGGAGTCAGTGGGCACGTCACGACGTTGCCGTTGAACGTGAACTGGTAGCCGTTCGCCTGGGGGCTGGTAGGCCCGAACAGGTCGAGGAACGTGATCGCATTGCGGTTCTGCTCGTCGGTGCCCACGTGGGTCACGTTGCCGTTGGCGTCGAAGGTGGTGTTGTCGAAGAGCTGTGAGTAGTTTGAATTGTCGAACTCGGTGTCCGTGGTCCGGCCCATGCCGGTGAAGCTGGTGTAGTTGATGTTCACGTTGGCGCGGTCGGTGAACAGCGCGTAGCCGCGCGTGCCGGTCGCGCTCTGGGAGTGGATCGAGACGTTGCGCGTCATGTCCACGACCTGCGGCAGATACTGGAGAACCCCGTTGATGTCGTAGGCGCCGAGGTGGTCGTACTGGAGCGGGGCGGTCAGGGTGATGGTCAAGCCGTCGGCGGAGATGCTCTGAATCGTCATCGACTCGTACTCGATCGTGTAGTTGCCATTGATGTAGCCGGCATCCAGCTGGCGCGTGTCGGGCAGCTGCAATTTGTCGCCGACTTGCCAGCCGGTGGCGGGAGTGGCTAGGTACAGCACCGTGTCGCCCGCATTCGCGTTCTGGGACAGGGTGACGTAGGGGACTTTGACCGCCCCGTAGGTGTTCATCGTGCCCAGCACGATCAGCCCGTTGCCGTACTGCTCGGGGTCGAGGGTCGTGTTGAGAGACTGGTTGACCCAGACCACCGTGGCCGTCAGGTTAGAGGGGATGGGGTTCGCCTGGGTGCCGATGTCCAGTTCGCCGCCCTGCAGTACCACCAGGTTCACCACGTTCAGTTGCGTGCTGACGGTGGTGCTGAACGTGAGCGTGGCCGTGGGCTGGACCTCCACGGTGTTCAGCGGGGCGGAGTCGGTGACGTCATTGACGTCATAGGTGACCGTGGTGCCTGGGTTGATGTCCACGATGTCTCCGGCTTGGGGCACGCGGTCCAGCGACCAGGTTGCCGGATTGGACCAGTTACCGCTCTCGACGCTGACGATGGTCGGGTCGGCGCCGAAGTTGGGGATGTTCAGGTACGGCGTCGTGATGTAGGGGCCAAGGTACGCCCCCGTGCTGGTGACGGTGACGGTCGCGGTGGCGGTGGCTTGTTCGCCCACGCTGTCGGTGACGGTCACGGTCGCCGTGTACGTGCCGGCCGCGGCGTAGGCGTGGCTGTCGGTCGCGGAGGCCCCGCTGCCGGTCTTGCCGTCGCCGAAATTCCAGGCGTAGGTGAAGCCGGCGGCCTCTGCCGCGTTGGGGTTGCTGGCGCTGGCCGTGAGGGCGACGGCCGCGCCGGCCTGGCCGGAGTAGGGTCCGCCCAGGGACACGGTGGGCGCCAGGTCCACGACCACGGAGCCGCTGGCCGACGCCTTGTCGTTGGCGGCGTCGGTCACGGTCAGCGTCGCCTGGTATGTGCCGGTGCTGGTCGGCGTGAACGCCAGCGACGAGCCGGCGCCCGAAGCGACAGTGGTCCCTGCCAGCGTCACGATCCAGCTGTAGGCGTCGGCCCCGACGCCGCCGCCGACCGAGGGCCCCAGCGTCAGCTTCGTCCCCTCGGGGCTATAGGCCGACGACGGCAGCCCCGTGATCGTCGCCGTCAGGTCGGCCGACACGGTAACGGTGGCGGTGGCGGTTGCTTGCTCGCCCACGCTGTCGGTGGCGGTCACGGTCGCCGTGTACGTGCCGGCCGCGGCGTAGGCGTGGCTGATCGTGGCCGAGGTTCCGCTGCCGGTCTTGCCGTCGCCGAAGTTCCAGGCGTAGGTGAAGCCGGCGGCCTCTCCCGAATTGGGGTTGCTGGCGCTGGCCGTGAGGGTGACGGCCGAGCCGGCCTGGCCGGAGTAGGCCCGCCCAGCGACACGGTGGGCGCGAGGTCCACGACCACGGAGCCATTGGCCGACGCCTTGTTGTTGGCGGCGTCGGTCACGGTCAGCGTCGCCTGGTACGTGCCGGTGCTGGTCGGCGTGAACGCCAGCGACGAGCCGGCGCCGCTCGCCACCGTCGTACCGCCCAACGTGACCACCCAGCTGTATGTGTCGGCCCCGACGCCGCCGCCGACCGAGGACCCCAGCGTCAGCTTCGTCCCCTTGGAGATGTCGCCCGACGACGGCAGCCCCGTGATCGAGACGGAGAGGGTGGAAGACACGGTGACGGTGACGGTGGCGGTGGCTTGCTCGCCCACGCTGTCGGTGGCGGTCACGGTCGCCGTGTACGTGCCGGCCGCGGCGTAAGCGTGACTGATCGTGGCCGAGGTTCCGCTGCCGGTCTTGCCGTCGCCGAAGTTCCAGGCGTAGGTGAAGCCGGCGGCCTCTCCCGAATTGGGGTTGCTGGCGCTGGCCGTGAGGGTGACGGCCGAGCCGGCCTGGCCGGAGTAGGGCCCGCCCAGCGACACGGTGGGCGCTAGGTCCACGACCACGGAGCCATTGGCCGACGCCTTGTCGTTGGCGGCGTCGGTCACGGTCAGCGTCGCCTGGTACGTGCCGGTGCTGGTCGGCGTGAACGCCAGCGACGAGCCGGCGCCGCTGGCGACCGTCGTACCGCCCAACGTGACCACCCAGCTGTAGGTATCGGCCCCGACGCCGCCGCCGACCGACGACCCCAGCGTCAGCTTCGTCCCCTTGGAGATGTCGCCCGACGACGGCAGGCCGGTGATCGTCGCCGTCAGGTCGGCCGACACGGTGACGGTGGCGGTGGTGGTGGCTTGCTCGCCCACGCTGTCGGTGGCGGTCACGGTCGCCGTGTACGTGCCGGCCGCGGCGTAGGCGTGGCTGATCGTGGCCGAGGTTCCGCTGCCGGTCTTGCCGTCGCCGAAGTTCCAGGCGTAGGTGAAGCCGGCGGCCTCTCCCGAATTGGGGTTGCTGGCGCTGGCCGTGAGGGTGACGGCCGAGCCGGCCTGGCCGGAGTAGGGCCCGCCCAGCGACACGGTGGGCGCGAGGTCCACGACCACGGAGCCATTGGCCGACGCCTTGTTGTTGGCGGCGTCGGTCACGGTCAGCGTCGCCTGGTACGTGCCGGTGCTGGTCGGCGTGAACGCCAGCGACGAGCCGGCGCCGCTCGCCACCGTCGTACCGCCCAACGTGACCACCCAGCTGTATGTGTCGGCCCCGACGCCGCCGCCGACCGAGGGCCCCCAGCGTCAGCTTCGTCCCCTTGGAGATGTCGCCCGACGACGGCAGCCCCGTGATCGAGACGGAGAGGGTGGAAGACACGGTGACGGTGACGGTGGCGGTGGCTTGCTCGCCCACGCTGTCGGTGGCGGTCACGGTCGCCGTGTACGTGCCGGCCGCGGCGTAAGCGTGACTGATCGTGGCCGAGGTTCCGCTGCCGGTCTTGCCGTCGCCGAAGTTCCAGGCGTAGGTGAAGCCGGCGGCCTCTCCCGAATTGGGGTTGCTGGCGCTGGCCGTGAGGGTGACGGCCGAGCCGGCCTGGCCGGAGTAGGGCCCGCCCAGCGACACGGTGGGCGCTAGGTCCACGACCACGGAGCCATTGGCCGACGCCTTGTCGTTGGCGGCGTCGGTCACGGTCAGCGTCGCCTGGTACGTGCCGGTGCTGGTCGGCGTGAACGCCAGCGACGAGCCGGCGCCCGAAGCGACGGTGGCTCCTCCCAGCGTCACGGTCCAGCTGTAGGTGTCGGCCCCGACGCCACCGCCGACCGACGCCCCCAGCGTCAGCTTCGTCCCCTCGGGAACGTCGCCCGAGGCGGGCAGGCCCGTGATCGTCGCCGTCAGGTTCGCCGACACGGTGACGCCTGCGCTGGCCAGCGCCCCGGTACTGCTCAACTCGGACCAGCTGGATGCATACATCCACCAGGAGGTGTCCGCCAGCACCGCGTAGACCTCGCTGTGTCCGGACGCCGGCGCCTCCGTGCCGCTGATCGATGTGAAGTCCCCCGTGGACAACATCGACCAGTTCCCCATCTGGTAGTCCCACAGGCGATGGTCGGAAGTGATCGCGTAGACCTCGTCGGCGCCTCCGGCGCTGACGCTGAGGATCGTGCCCGGCCCGGACAGCATCCGCAAGCCGCCGGCAAAGGCCGGGTCGTATTCCCACAGCGAGTTGGCGTAGCCGCCGGACCCGGCGCCGAGCACGCCGTAGACGACGGCCTGGCCCGACCCGTTCAGGCCGGCGCTGACCTGCTGGAAGGAGCCGGTCGAGAGCTGCACCCAGCCGTTGTTCGGGCTGTGTTCCCAGAGATTGTGGTTGGTCGTGACGGCGAAGGCGTCGTCGTGACCGGCGGAATCGGTGACGGCGCTGACCGACAGGATGGTCCCGGCGGGCGAGAGCATCGCCCAGCCGCCGTTGAACTGCGAGCTGTACTCCCACAGCGAATTGTTCGTGAGGACGGCGAAAACCACCGTGTTGCCGGCCGCGTTCCGCGCCGCGCTGATCTGCTGGAAGGAGCCGGTGGAGAGCTGCACCCAGCCGGCGGCCGTGTGTTCCCACAGGCGGCGATCCGACGTGACGGCGAAGACGTCCGCCTGACCCGTGGAATCGGTGGCGGCGCTGATGGAAAGAATGGTGCCGGCCGGAGAGAGCATGGTCTGTCCCGCGGACGTCTGCGCAAGGAGGGAGTGGTCGGTCTGCAGGAGGAACGCGGAAACGGACGGCTGCAGACGCTCTTCCAACCGTTCCAGGTTCAGAGAAACGGTTCGCGCCCGACGAGCCGGCGTTCGCCGTGAAACCCTCTTGTTGCCGTTGCCGCGACCCTTCCCGAAGATTCCGAAGAACATGGTGATTCTCTTGGGTGAATTGGCCCTGGGCGATGAAGACGCTGGGCAGCCACGCGCCTGGACGCGCCAGCTACCGCAACGTCATTTCTCGCTGTGGCGACCTCCAGAAGGTCGCAACTCTTTAGTGTGTGTGACGGGGTTCGGCGTCCGATCCTTTGCCGCGCGGCGATTCCGCGCGACGATCGGGAGCAGTCTACGATGGCTGCAATTCGGCCAGCGGTGCCAGCGGAAAGGGCTGCTGGCCGCGACGTACGTATTGGCCGAACATTCGTGCCGAACGGACGGGAAAGGTCGGGCGGTGAACGCCTACGGCGCGACCGCTCGCAAACGCTGGTGCGTCTTCAATAGCCCCACAGCTCCCATTGCCTTGATTACGACAGGCGCCCTTGCCGAATGCCTACGAACCCAAGCGACAGTAAGAGCCAGCGAATGCATCGCCGCAAGGGCCGGTGAGGGGGTCACCGCGAGGGCATGGTCTCCGACGCCCACTGTCGTCCAACTGCGAGTCAAACGACCAATGATCTCGGCGTCCGATCTATCAATAGGTTGCCCCGGAGAAGCTGTCAAGTCGGGCGGAATGATTTTTGCGCGTTTAGGAGCCTTGACGGTTGCGGGAGCGCAATGCGGGCAACGTCGGAGCGCTAATTGCGGCAAGCGGCCTTCCCGGTAAAACGAGGGCGGCGCTGCGATGGCGTCTCGTCCCTTGGATTTTTTGGGGTGAGCGATGCTTCGCTGGACGGACCCAAGGAGCCAGGCTCTGGGCTGCGGCGGTCTTGTGGCGTCTCGGGCCACGGTCCAGAAAACCGTGGCATGCGATTCGCTAGCGTCCTTCTCCAAGTCCTCATCAGCGAAATACGCGAAATCCGGCGGATTCGTGGTTGACGCGCGGAAAATCGCTGTTAAGCTAGGTGAAGCAAAAAATGGCGCGAGCGAAGAATTGGGTTTGCCCTCTTCTTCCGCAGCGACAGGCCCAGCAGAGGTATCCGCCGACGCCTGGGAATACCAGGTGGTTTTCGGCAGGATGCCCGGCGTTGCGGGGTGAAGCCTTCCGGCAAGCCCGTGCATCCCACCCTCCCGGCTGAAAGGCGTATCAGCCGTCTCCTGCGGACAAGGAAGCCGCCTGCTTTCCGTACTGGTCCTCCCCAGAGGGAGGCTTTTCCGCGGGAAGCGACCGCCTGGGTGCAACCCACGGTCACGGAGTGGCGCCGTCCGGCGCGGCTCCTCCGCGGCTCCTCTGGGTAGCCCAACCCACGGTCACGGAGTGCGCGCCGACCCGCCGAACGCGGCGCATAGGACCGAGCCAGGAGAGATCACCTCGTGGGTTCCATCGCTGAAGCCCTCCCCGAAGAAGCCAATCCAGCCGTCCGGATCTCCGCCGCGGAATCGCCGATCGAGGGCGACCTGCCGGAGACGGTGATCGAGCGCCGGCCCGGCTGGCAGCTGGTGAATCTGCGCGAGCTGTGGCGGTTCCGGGAGCTGTTGTTCTTCCTGACCTGGCGCAACGTGAAGGTGCGGTACAAGCAGACGGTGCTCGGCGCCGCCTGGGCCGTGCTGCAGCCGCTGGCGACGATGGTCGTCTTCGCCTTCTTCCTGGGCCGGATGGGCGGAGTCGCCGACGGCATGAAGGATTACCCTCTGTTCGTGTTCGCGGCGATTCTGCCGTGGACGTTTTTCGCCAACGCCGTCAGCACTGCCGGCAATAGCGTCGTCACGAACGAGCGGTTGGTGAGCAAGATCTACTTCCCGCGGCTGATCATACCGATCGGGTCGGTCGGAGCGTCGCTCTTCGATTTCGTGATCGGCCTGGCGATGCTGGCGGGAATGATGGTCTGGTTCGGCGTCGTCCCCGGTTGGCATATCGTGCTGGCGCCGCTCATCATGCTGCTGCTGACGGCGACGGCGGTGGGCGTGGGGACGCTGCTGGCCGCCCTGATCGTGGCGCACCGCGACTTCCGCTACGTCCTGACGTTCGCCGTGCAGCTGTGGATGTTCGCGACGCCGTGCATCTACCTGCAACCCAAAGACATTGGGCCGAACGCTCAGCTGCTGCTGCCGCTGAACCCGGCCTACGGACTGCTGCTGAACTTCCGCCAAGCGGTGCGGGGCGGCGACCTGGATTGGTACGCCCTGGCCGTGTCGTCGGCAGTGGGCCTGGCGCTGCTGCTGATCGGCTGCTTGTACTTCCGCCGCGTGGAACGCAGCTTCGCCGACGTGATTTGAGACGGAGGCGTGCCGAGAATGAAGCCCGTGAAAGGAGTTGACGTTCCATGCTGACGAACCGCCAAAAGACGCTCGCAAGGCTTGCCGTCGCCATCGCCGCGATGGGGGTCTCCGTGACGCAGGCCGCGGCGCAACCAGCGCCCGCACAGGAGACGGCCGTCGAGCAAGCCGCCCAACCGATTTCGCCGGAGCAGTTCGGCAAACTGCAAACGATGATCAAGCCGCATCCCGGCGAGGCGCCCTGGTCGGAAATCCCGTGGATGACCGACGCGTGGGAAGCTCGTCAGAAGGCGGCCAAGGAGGGGAAGCCGATCTTCGCCTGGCTTCCCAACGGCGAACCCTGTGGTTGTACCTGAAACGGCGACCTTGCGGGCCGTGGGCTCGCCTTCGCCAACGCCCAGATCCGACGCCTGATCACCGAAAGATGCGTCCCGTTCGCTCACAACCATCTGCTTGCCTGTGGGCGCGAGTCCGACGATGAGTTCGTGAAGAAGCTGGTGGGGCCGGAGTTCGTCGTCTGCACCGCCGGCGGAAAGATCTTGGCGAACAACGTGGCGGACGGGCTGGCCGCCTTCGATAGGCTGCCCGAGGCCGAGCGGAAGCCGCAGGACGTGCTCGCGGAAAAGCGTGAACCTACTGACCCCAAGCGGGACCCTTGCAACCGCCGCCGGGGGGGCTGATCGTCCGGGTCTTTCAGCGAATCCTGGATCGGGACGCCAAGGGCGAGTTGTTCGCTCCCCCGAAGATGGACCTTGGCGGAGGGAACTGGGCCCCGGCAGAACCGAACCGCGACTTCCTCTGGCTGACCGAAGCCGAATGGCGGTCGTTAGTCCCGGACGATCCGAAAATGGGAGACGTCGTCCCCGTCCCCATTGCCGTCCGCAACCGGATCTTCCGTTTCCACCTGGCGAATAACGCTGCCGGCCTGGCAGGGATTTGGGAGCGCGGCCAACTCCGCTCCGGAGACTTGAAGCTGACGGTCCAGGAAGTGACGCCCGATGCGATCCGGTTGCGGCTCGACGGCGATGCACTTCTGGCCGACAAGGCCGACCTGAAAGAGGCCAGCCGAGCCTACGCTCCGCGCCTCTCCGGTCGGCTGCAGTACGACCCAAAAAAGAAGGTCTTCACCCGTTTTGACATTGTGGCGGTGGGGGATTACGACTCGCGCGGCAAGGACGGCGGCAAGGTTGTGCATCGCCGCTACCCCTTTGGGGTCTGTTTCGAGTTGGCCACGGGCGATTCCCCCGCGGATCGCCGGGCGCCTTACGGCTCCTGGATCGATTTGGACCGGGCAAGGGGGTTGCAGACCTACTGGAAGGCCGAGCCATGACGGCGCCCGCTCCGCCGTCCCGCCGGCAACTCTCCGGGGATGGCGATTGAGCGCGATGGAAGCCCACGGACAACAAACGAACGGCCCAGAGGTGAAGGCGGGAAATGAAGCCAGCGATTCGGGTCGAGAACCTGTCTAAGCAGTACCGCATCGGCACGCGGGCGCGGGCGCGAGCGCAATTTGACCGAGTCGATCGTGGACGGCGCGTCGGCGCTGTGGCGCGGCCTGACAGGTCAAGGTCGGGGCGGCGACGGAGCGGACGAATTCTGGCGCTGAAGGATGTGTCGTTCGAGGTGCAGCCCGGCGAGGTGGTGGGGGTCATCGGCCGCAACGGGGCGGGCAAATCGACCCTGCTGAAGGTTCTGAGCCGGATTGCGGAGCCGACCTGGGGGCGGGCGGTGGTGCGCGGGCGGATGGGCAGCCTGCTGGAAGTGGGCACCGGCTTCCACCCCGAGTTGACCGGCCGGGAGAACATCTATCTCAACGGCGCGATCCTGGGGATGAGTCGGGGTGAGATCGACCGCAAGTTTGAGGAGATCGTCGCCTTTAGTGGAATCGAGCAGCTTTCTGGACACGCCGGTGAAGCGCTACAGCAGCGGCATGTACGTGCGGCTCGCATTCGCCGTGGCGGCCCACCTGGAGCCGGAGATTCTGGTCGTCGATGAAGTGCTGGCGGTGGGAGACGCCCAGTTCCAGGATCGTTGCATTAGCCGGATGCGAAGCGTCTCCGGCGCCGGGCGCACGGTCCTGTTCGTGAGCCACAACATGCCGGCGATCCAGAATCTTTGCTCCCGGTGCATCTTGCTGCAAGGGGGCGCGTCCGGATGGACGGCGACCCGGACGAGGTCATCAAACTGTATCACGCGGGCCTGTCCGGCGGCGCCGGGTCGGACGTGTCGCTGACAGCCCATCCCGGTCGAAGAGCGGGTCCGTTCCTCACATGACCCGGGTCTCCATCGAACAGGAGGCCTGCGGATCTCCGCCTCCCATCCCCATGATGTCGGACGTGCGGGTCACGGTCGAATTCAAATCCGCCGAGTCGTTCGATGACGTCACGCTGGGCCTGGTTATCAAGAATCAATCGTACGGCCCGGTGTTCGGGATCAACAACTTGGTCACCCCCTCGCCGCCGACCGAGCGGCCGATGGGGAAGGGCAGCGTCTCCTGCATCTTGCGGAAGATCCCACTGATGCCCGGAAAGTACCCCATCGACTTGTACTTTGGCAGCAGGGGCCACAACCTGGATATCATTGATCACGCGATCGAGCTGGAGATCACGCCGGGCGATGTCTTCGGGACCGGCCGCTTGCCGCCGAGCTTCTGTGGCGACGTCTTCTGGCCGGCCGAATGGGAGGTCACCGCCAGTGACGCCGACTAGGGCGTTGCCGCCGCGAGAGAATGCGGCCGGTTGGCCTGTCGCGCTGTACCCCGCCTCATCCAGCACTCGAGGAAATGGCATATGGGAGCAGACCTAAGAAGCCTATACAGCCCGGCCTTTTACCAAACGGTCAATTGCGGATCGGCAAGTTCAGCACGCGTCTGCGCCCCGTTGGTGATGGAACTGCTCCGCCCTGCGAGCGTCGTGGACGTTGGCTGCGGCCAAGGAGAATGGCTCGCTGCCTTCGGCGGCTTGGGGGTCAACGATTACCAAGGCATCGACGGGAAGCACGTGAGCGACGAGCAACTCGTCATTCCCCGCGAGCGCTTCACGCGACACGACTTGACACGGCCTCTGCGCCTGGGCCGGCGCTTTGACGTCGCATTATCGCTAGAGGTGGCGGAGCACTTGCCTCATCGGGCGGCCCCCGACTTCGTGGCCGGCCTAGTCGCGCTGGCACCCGCCGTGGTCTTTTCTGCCGCCGTTCCGGGTCAAGGAGGAGTACATCACGTCAATGAGCAGTGGCCCTGGTACTGGAAGGAGTGGTTCGCCCGGCACGGCTATCTGCAGCTCGACCCCTTCCGCCAGGCGATCTGGAAGAATCCGGACGTGGCTGTATACTACCAGCACAATCTTCTTCTGTACGTCGATCGGGCAGTGCATCAGCGCCTGATTGACTCGATCGGCGTGCCTGACAAGTACAGTGAGTTAACGCTTGTTCGGACTAGCCTCCTGCAAGAACTGACACAACCGAGCACTGCGGTAAGGCTCCTACACAGAATAGGCGGCCGGCTCGGGCGCTTCTTGTGGCGGGGCTAGCCGAATGGCACGAGTGCCGTCCCATCTTGAAGAAAGGGGGCAAGCCGCGACCCATAAAGTCGGCACTCCGCCCTGTCGGTCGCCCAACGCCAGACTCCGGCACGGCCTCCTTGAGACGTTGCCTTGGCGTTGGCGCTGGCAAGCGGTCCCACGGATCAAGCGACTGCTCGGCGTACAGGATACCCAGTGGGCCCGTGCCGTAATGGATCGGCGATTTGAAGAATTCATGCGCTCGCTCGACTAAAGGGAGATGACACAGGCGTGTTCAAGACTATCAAGCAATTCGTTCAGCGCATGGCGCCGGGTTTCTCGGCTCGGCAGTGGCGCACGATCTGGGAGGGCTACCAGCGCAATCAGTCGTGGAAACCGTGCATGAGCGACACCCCTTGTCCTGCTCCACCCAACCCGCTTCGTGAATACCTCGATGCGCACAAGGAGGGGAGAGGAGTGTGGAAATGGACGCACTACCTAGACATCTATCACCGCCATTTCAGCAAGTTCCGCGGGCGTGCGGTTCATGTCCTCGAAATCGGAATCTACAGCGGAGGGAGCCTCGACATGTGGAAACACTATTTCGGGCCGCGCTGCCGCGTCTACGGCGTGGACATAGAACCGGCGTGCAAGGCATATGAGGGCGACTCGGTGAAAGTGTTCGTCGGCGATCAGGCGGATCGCGCGTTTTGGCGGCGAGTCAAGGAGCAGGCGCCCGCCATCGATGTGGTCATAGACGATGGCGGGCACCAAGCCCATCAGCAGATTGCAACCTTGGAGGAACTCCTTCCTCATCTGCGAGGAGGCGGAGTATATCTGTGTGAAGATGTACACGGCGCATTCGCCGGCTTTGCTTCTTACATGAGTGGTTTTATCCACAACCTGAACCAATCTCCCCCGGCGCTAAACAATATACACGATGATGAAAAACGCATTGTTTGCAAGGCGACCCCGTTTCAATCCATCGTCAGCTCGGTACACTTTTACCCCTTTGTGACAGTGGTTGAGAAGGCCGAGACGCCCTTGGCGGAATTCGTCTCACCGAAGCGTGGGACGCAGTGGCAGCCGTTCCTCAAGTGACAAGTTGGTTCGGTGGGCGTCGCTTTCGGAGTTTCGGAGAAAAGCCATGCCGTTTCGATGCCGCAGCTACAGCCTGAACCGCATCTGATTCGTCGGATGAAACCGGTCCTCAACGGCAACCTAATGATGTCGCCAATTACTGAATTCGGTGTGAGCCTCGTGGCAAATGGCACTTCGGGACGAAGGGGATTGATGTGATGGGCTGGTTCTACTACTACCCGACGTGGAACAAGCCCTCCGGGGGCAACAAGCAGATCCGCCTCGCGGCCGCGCTGCTTGCCGAACTGGGTGTGGATACGTTCCTGCTCCGGGACCGGCAGTATTTCGCGCCTAGGCCGCCTTTCGACGATAACGTCTTCTACGGCGCGCCGGTCCCTCTAGCCCCGTTCGTCTTCGAGGAGGCGGCTGCGTTCCTGAAGCCAGACGACGTGCTCCTCATCCCGGAGGTCGTTCTGGAGAAGGCCCTGCCCGTCTGCCGTCGCTGGAACTGCCGCATCGCGCTGAACAATCAGAACGGGTTCTACGGGCTCCGCTACAGCCCCCCGCGCTGGATGATCGCCCGCTCGGTCGAGTTCGCGGTCGCCAACGCCCCGTATGTCGCCGCCCTCTGCCGGGACCACCTCGGCATCAATGAGCAGCGGGTTTTCCTCGTGCCTCACTGGGTCGTCCGCTCCTCATTCGAGCTGCGCGAGGTCGAGGGGCGCCGGAATCTAGCCGTCTGCTACATGCCCCGCAAACTGCCGGATGAAGGCCGGGCGGTTCGCGAGCTGGTCAAGCAGACCCACCCGGACGTGCCGTGGGTCGAGATTGACGGGCTGCCGGAGTCCCGGGTCGCCCAGATATTCCGCGAAAACAGCCTATTCTTCGCCGCGCAGGATCTGGAAGGCTGCCCGCTGCCCGCGCTGGAGGCTATGGCGTGCGGCTGCCTGGTGGCGGGCTTCGCCGGCACCGCCGCCTTTCCCCACCCGTACGCGACCCCGGCCAACGGATGCTGGGCGCCGGATCGCAACGTCCATGCCGCCGCCGACGCGGTTCGGTCTGCCATCGAGGTGGTTCGGGTTGGCGGGCCGCGGTATCAGCAGTATCTGGAGGCTGGACGGCAGACCGCCGGCCGCTTCACCAAGGAGGTCGTGAAGCAGTCGCTGGTGGACATGGTTTCGGTGGTCCGGGAACGGCGGTACGCTGCCCGCAGCCCGTGGATCAAGGGGCTAGGCCTGAAGGGAAACCTGTTCGCCTACAAGCTCCTGTACGACTACGACCGCCTCGGCTGGCCGGGGCGCCTCCTGAGTTGCGTTTCCCGGACCACCAGACCCATGCGCCGAGCGCTAAACCTGGTCCGCCGCTGAACCCGCGGGTCCGGGATGGTACGCCCCCGCCATATGTCCCATAAAAGCATCCGTCCACCGCCGAGCCGTCTGCCATGACTCCTTCGACCAGCGTCGTTATTCCCTGTTACAACGGCGAAGAATACCTTTCCGAGGTGCTGGAGTCGGTTCGCAACCAGACGGTTCCAGTTCGTGAGATTCACCTCATCGACGACGGGTTGCGCGTACCGGTTCGCGCCCCAGGGGGATGGTCCGGGCCTCCCCTCCGAATTACGCGGACGCCCAACCGCGGACTCGCCGCGGCCCGCAACCTCGGCTGCACCCAGGCCTCCGGCGAGTTCATCGCGTTCCTCGACGCCGACGACGCCTGGGCTCCCCGGAAGGTGGAGGAACAGGAAAAGGCCCTGCGATCCGAACCGAGTGCGGTCGCCTGCTTCACCCAGTGCGTTCAGGCACCGGGCTTCTACGGTTTCGGTCCATATCCTCCGCCTGAGGTTTCCGACGACGAGTTTCTTCTGGTGCTCTGGTACCACTCATTTTTTCCCCCTTCCGCCGTCATGGTCCGGCGCGACGCCCTTGCGGCCGTCGGAAACTTCCGCGAGGGGATGGGCAACGGCGAGGACATCGAGCTTTGGATGCGCTTGCTGCGGCGCGGTCGCTTCGCGCAGGTCGCCGACCCGCTGTGCTTCTACCGACAGCACGCCGGCCAGTTCACCAGGAACGTCTACCGAAAAGTGATGGGAGGAAAGCAGGCACGCGCCGTCATGATCGCTCTGCACGCGGATCGCTTGATTCAGGCCGGCCTTCGCCGGGACAAGCTGTGGGACGCCTACCGGAATGACATCCTGCTCGTGTACTACCGCCGCCAGTTCGACGCAGCCCGCCGCTTGTTGTGGGACTACTGGAAGGGCCACCCGTCTGACCTGGAAGTGCTGTACCGCGCGCTGATCGCCTTGCTGCCTGCGGGCCTGGTCGGCTGGCTTCGCGGTCGGCTCGATCCTTCGTCCCCGTCGGCGGCCAGGCAAGGGCATGTTGGATCCGACGCCGATACTCATTGGTCGCATTTGTCGGACGGGCTCCGCCCTGTTCTAGCTCGTTCGTGATGCGGTCGCTGCCTGTTTTGCTCTCAAGTAGGGGTATCCCTGTTGAAGTCCTTCATGGTCTTGGTTGACTGCAACGGCCTTCTCGACACGCTCCGTTGCCTCCGCTCGCTCGAAGGGGCGCGACAGCCCCGCACCTTCATCGTACACAGTGCCTTCTCCGAGGGCCCGTCGCAATGACGAAAAGGCATCTAAGCATGTGGAACCTGGCGGAAGGACTTGGTTGGCGCTGGCGCTTGCTACAGCGCTACTGGTTCCTCCTGAGTAATTTCCGGAATGGCCGAAGCCTGGTGCGATCCCTGCGGAGCAGGCAACCTTGCGACGTGGCGGCCTTACGGAATGGCGCTCGTTTACTTCATCCGTCAGGTCGGGGTGGGTTCATTGAAACGATCCTCGAACTGTGGCACGAAGAGGTGTACACGAGCGACGGCTTTTATCAACCGGCAGACCGTGATGTCATCGTTGATGTTGGGGCGAACGTCGGCCTGTTCACCATTTGGCTGGCCAAGCGGAATCCTCACTGTAGGGTATTGGCGCTGGAACCGTTTCCCGAGAATTTCGTACTCCTGCAAGCCAACCTAAACGAGGCGCGCGTACGATCTGCGACGCCTTATCGCATAGCGCTCGGAGCAAGCGCCGGGCAAGGCTACATGATCGCCGACGGTGCTCGGTCTTTGGACCACAGACTTTCGGCCAAACCGGACTCCGGCCAGTGCCGTCCTGTCCCCACCCTGCCGCTGCAGGGGCTCCTTGAGTTAGCGGGCGTGGACCGCGTTGCATTGCTCAAAGTGGATATCGAAGGGGCGGAATACGAGGTATTCCGCGACAGTGACCGTGAAACCGTGAGCCGCTTTGATCGGATCGCGGTCGAATACCACGATAACGTGCGTCCAGGGACGCTACAACTACTGAAGGATAGGCTGCAGGCGACCCACCACCTAAGCATGGGGCCAGTAGATGAACGAGGATATGGAATCCTACGAGCCTCCGTTCGTCGATGAGCGTCCCGTTCTAGCTTGAAGAATGTGAAGTCGGCCACGGCATGCACCCAACCATCTGTACCGTCCTGATCAACTACAACGGCCTCCCCGATACGTCCCGCTGCCTCCGCTCTCTCGAAGCGGCCGGCCGGCCGGCCACGGTCGTCGTGGACAATGCGTCGGCTGAGGACCCGTCGCCGGCGCTGCGGCGCGATTTTCCCTGGTGTCCCGTCGTCCGCAACCCCGTCAACGGCGGCTGGGCCGGCGGCAACAACGTCGGCGTCCGATACGCCCTGGAACGCGGCGCCGACCTGGTCGTCCTGCTCAACAACGACACCGTCGTCGCCCCCGACTTTGTCGCGCGGCTGACCGCCGCGGCTGCCGCTTATCCGGCCTACGGCGTCCTCGGCCCGGTCATCCGCTTTATGGACCCGCCGCACGAGGTGCAGACCGACGGCTGCATGTTCAACGGCCCGGCCCGGCCCGGCTTCTTCCAGCGCAAGCCGGTGGATCTGACGACGACAGCCGTGCCGACGATCACCGACGTGGACATCGTCAACGGCTGCTGCATGATGGTCCGCGCCGACGTCTTCTGCCGCATCGGTCTTATCGACGAGCGTTTCTTCCTGATCCACGAGGAGTCCGACTTCTGTCTCCGGGCCCGCCGGGCCCGGTTCCGCTGCGGCATCCTCGGCGAGGCCCTGGTATGGCACAAGGGTTCTAGCACCTTCAAGCGGACGGGGGGCCGCTGGCAGCGCTACTACGACGCGCGCAACCTCTACCTGCTGCTTTCCAAGCACGCGACCACGCACCGCCGCGGCCGCCGCCTCCTTCACTCCCTTTGGGAGTATCTCAAGTACACTTATAACCGCTACGCCCTGGAGCGCGAGGCGGGCCAGGCGGACACAGCGGACGCCGTCGTGCAGGGACTGTACGACGCGCTCGCGCGTCGGTTCGGGCCCTTCCGCGCGGGGCCGCGGTTGGGGATGTCCCTCATGCGAAGCGCCTTTGAAACCTGGCGCGTAATGCGACCAGCTTCTTCCCCGCAGGGAAGTTCCGCCCATGCGATTCCTGTTCGTTAAGGAAGTTCTGGCCTGGCCGCGTTCGAGCGGCCACGACGTCCACTGCTTCCATATGATGCAGGCGCTGGCCGCGCTGGGACATGACGTGTCCCTGGCGACCGTCGCGCGACCGGCCGACGCAGCGGTCGCGGGCTTGTCGCTGCGCTCCAAGGTTTGCATCGGCGACAGCGGGACGACGGACGGCGACGGTTCAGGCCCACTCTCCATGACCGGTATGCAGGAGCGATTCCGATCCTACTGGGGAATCGACCCATCCCGCATCCGCGCCGTGGCGGACGCCGCACGGGCCTGTGAGGCGGACGCCGTCGTGGTCGTGGGGCTGAACGTGCTCCCTTACCTGGCCGGAGTACATGGTCCGTTGCGCGTCTGGTACGCGGCCGACGAGTGGGCCTGGCATCATCTGTCGCAGGTCCACCCGTTGCGGCCGTCCACCTGGGCGAACGTCAAGGAGGCAGCGGTCAAGGGTCTGTACGAACGGGCCTATGGGGCCTTGCTGGACAGGGTCTGGGTCGTGTCGGAGGCGGATCGGCGGGCCATGCAATGGGTTGCAGGCGTCTGCGGCGTCGATGTGCTTCCCAACGGCGTGGACGCCGACCACTTCGCCCCGTGGGAACGTCCCCAAGAGCCTAACACCTGCGTCTTCTGGGGACGGCTCGACTTCGGTCCCAACATCCAGGCGCTGGAGTGGTTTTGCCGCCGCGTCTGGCCCGCCGCGCGGCGGGCCTGCCCGGACGCGCGGTTTACCATCTACGGCTTCCAACCGACGCCGCGAGTGCAAGAGCTGGGGAACGTGGCGGGCGTCGGAATCATTCCCAATTTGCCCGACCTCCGCGAGGAGATCGCGACGCATCAGGTCGTGGTGCTGCCGTTTGTGAGCGGCGGCGGCATCAAGAACAAGCTGCTGGAGGCGGCCGCGATGGGCAAAGCCGTCGTCTGCACCGCGCGGGCCTGTGGGGGCCTTCGAGGCAGCGGGGAAACGTCGCTTCGGCGGGCCGATTCCCCGGGCCAGTGGGTGCGAGAATTGACGTCACTGTGGGCGGATGCCGACCTCCGCCGCCTTTTGGGAGACGCCGCCCGGCGCTGGGTGACGGAACATCACACGTGGCAGGCCGCTGCCCGGTCGGCGGCGGCGGGGCTGGAATCCATGCTACGGCAGAGGCGGTCGGCATGAAGCAGTTGTTTTTCATGATCGTGGTGACGCTGATCGGCGTCGGCGGGTCGCTGACGATCGGCCCCTTCTATGGGGTGGCCGTCTACTACTTGTACGCTGTGCTGCGGCCGCAGTTCATCTGGGCGTGGTCGTTGCCCGCCGGCGTCGCCTGGTCGTTCTACGTGGCGATCGCGGCCATGATCGGGTTGGCGTTCAACGTCCGGTCGAAGAAAGCCCCGCCCGACCCCGAGGGCGGTTGGCGGCTGTCGGCGGCTCACTGGGCCGTCCTCGTCTTCGGCGCGTGGGTGGCGCTGACCTATTTCACCGCCCGGAACCGGGACGTCGCCTACCCCTACTTCATCGAGTACCTCAAGCTGTTCGTGATGTTCTGGGTCGCGGCGCGGGTCGTCCGGACGGTGCGACAGGTCTGGGTTGTGTATCTGCTCACCGCCGGAACCCTCGGATACATTGCTTACGAGGTCAACTACATCTACTTTTTTCAGGGGCAGTACACCTACATCTACCACATGGGATACGGCGGTCTCGACAACAACGGGGCGGGCCTCATGCTCGCCATGGGCGTGCCCTTGTGCTACTTCGCCTTCGAGGGCGTGCGGAAGCGGTTCCGTTGGGTTTTCCTGGCCCTGATCCCGCTCCTGCTGCACGCGGTCCTGATGTCCTACTCGCGCGGGGCGATGGTGTCGCTAATCGCCGCCGTGCCGTTCTACATGCTTCGCAGTCGCCGCAAGATTCAGCTGGCGCTCGTCCTGGTCGGCATCACCGTCCTGATCCCCATTCTTGCCGGCAAGGAGATCCGCGCGCGGTTTTTCACCCTAGACAACACGGAGATCGACGCCAGCGCGAACGAACGCCGAGCCAGTTGGGCCGCCGCCTGGCAGATTACCAAGGAAAACCCCATCTTCGGCGTCGGAATCCGCAATTCCAACTTGATCTCCCATCAGTACGGCGCCGATATGGATGGCCGGACCATCCATTCGCAATACCTCCAGACGTCCGCCGACAGCGGGCTGGTCGCCCTCGTCCTCTATTTGGCGGCGCTCGTGATCTTCTGGTTCAGCACCCGCACGGCGCGGCTGGCGACGAAGAAGCGCACCGACCCCGATGGCTGGCAGGCTCATTCGGCGGCGTGCGGTGTGGAAGGGGCGATGATCGTGTTTTGCGTGGGCGCCTCCTTCTTGTCCCTTGAGAACTTCGAGTTGCCATACCTGATGCTCCTGTTCGGCGCGCAGCTGCCCCTGGTTCTGCGAGCCGCGCCCGTCACAGCCAACGCGCCCTCGGCGACCGAGGTTCCGTCCTCGTCCCCAAAGACCGACCCTCTGGATGTCCCGACCACCGCACCCTGTTGATCCGAAGCATCCCGGCCCTATTCAGAACACTGCCGCGCCCCTGGAGTCGCGGCCTTCCCTCCCTCCGTGCGAGTCCGACCATGAATCCGAGCAACGGCGCCGTCCTTTCCTACCACACGTGCCCCGACG
Organism: uncultured Planctomycetaceae bacterium; assembly: GCA_963771935.1. GTDB lineage: Bacteria > Planctomycetota > Planctomycetia > Gemmatales > Gemmataceae > UBA4732. The sequence goes on from CAVYVK010000005.1 coordinate 1,583,763, forward strand.
CGGAGGCCGAGGCCCGCTCCCAAGACTCGACCGCCGCGCCAGAGCTGAGCGTGGTCGTGCCGTTTTACAACGAGGAAGAGAACCTCGGGGAAATGTACCGGCGGCTCACCGAGGCGCTGCAAGCCATCGGATCGCCGTACGAACTCGTGTTCGTCAACGACGGCAGCAAGGACGCGACCCCCGCCCTGCTCGACGCCCTTCAGGCGCAGGATCCTCACGTCGTGATCGTCCACCTGAGCCGTAATTTTGGGCATCAGGCGGCCGTCAGTGCCGGCCTGCGGCAAGCCGCCGGCCGCGGCGTCGTCATCATGGACGGCGATCTCCAGGACCCGCCCGAGGTCCTCGACCAGTTCGTCCGGCTGTGGCGCGAGGGCCATGAAGTAGTCTACGCCGTTCGCACCCGGCGCAAGGAGAACATCTTCAAGCGGGCCGGCTATTTCGCATTCTACCGGCTTCTGCGCCGATTAGCGACATCGACATCCCCCTGGACAGCGGCGACTTCTGCCTGATGGACCGCAAGGTGGTCGATGTCATGAAACACCTGCCGGAACAGCTGCGATTCGTGCGCGGGTTGCGCACCTTCGTCGGCTTCCGGCAGATCGGCTTGCGCTACGAGCGGCGCGGCCCGGGAGGCCGGTAAGCCGAAGTACACGCTCCGCGCCCTGGTGCGGCTGGCCGTGGACGGCCTGGTCAGTTTCAGCGGCTACCCGCTGCATCTGGTGACCTACCTCGGCTTCGCCTCCGCAGGGTTGGCTGTCGTCATGTCCGTCTGGGCTTTCATCGACGCCCTCTACAACCAGGCGACCCCGCGCGGCTGGGCCAGCACGATGATCGTGGTGCTGTTCATGGGTGCCATCCAGCTCATCAGCCTGGGGATCATCGGCGAGTACATCCGCCGCATTTTCCTGGAGTGCAAGGGTCGGCCGGCCTTCATCGTTCGGGAAGTCCGCAAACAGGAGACCAAAGGGGAGGACGCCTGATGGGTCAGCCGACTCCGGGGCCGAAGCCGACGCACCGTTCCGCGCTTCCCCTGGCCCTCGTCACGGCCGTGATCGCCGCCGTCTGGGCTGGCTGGAACGCATGGGCTGTGCAGCAGGGCCGCACCACGCCCCTCGACCTGGACGGCTGGGGCTGGTTGGTCGCGCAGATGCAAACGAACGGCCGCAGTTTGGCGACGCTTTTCTCCAGCCCGTCGCTGTGGAAAGGTCCGGTCGTACCATTCGTTTTTGGCCTCTGCTACTGCATCGCGCCTATGGCCGAGTCTGTTCTGGTGTTGAATGCGGCGTTCTTCGCCCTGTCGGCCGCGGTGCTGGTGTGTGCGTTCCACGCCCTCGGCGCGAACCGATGGGCGGCGACGGCGGCCGTTCTCGCCTGGGTGCTTTACTTCCCCCACGCGATCGTTTTTGGCTATTACTACGCCGAACCGTTCCTGGGCCTTCTGTCGGCCCTTCTGCTGCTGCTCGCCGCCTGGACCCTAAAGGCAAAGCCGCGCTTGGGCGCCTTGGCGTGCGGGGCCGTCGCCGGGCTGCTGCTCCTCGCGCGGGCGCCGTTCCTTCCCGTCGTGGTGGGCCTCGGCGTGTTCCTGTGGCTGCGCATGGGCAAGGCGCGGTGGACGGCGGTCGGGCTATATCTGCTTGGATTGCTGGTCCTATACGCCCCCTGGCCCATTCGCAATTGGGCAATGGAGAGAGAATTCATCCCCTTCACAACGGAGGGAGGAAAGATTCTTTTCCAGGGGACGTATCTGGCGGGCGACGATCCGGTGATGCATGATCTCCGCGCCATACCGGAATTCAACGAACTGGAAAAGGGGGAGGAGGGACTTTCGGCGCCGGTGCAGTACCGTTTCTGGAAGGCCTTAGCCGACGCAGAGGTCCGGCGGAATCCGAGAGGTGAAGCGTTGTTATGCGTGCGAAAGGCGATCCGCTTTTGGATGTACCTGCCCGCGCATTCCTGGCTGCCGAACTGGAAGACCGGCCTGGCGGCCGTCGTCTTCTTGCCTCTCGGGCTGGCCGGTTTCGTGCTGCGGCGGCGCGATCCGCTGGCGCAGCTGTGCGCCCTCTGGGTCGTGGGCCTCTGGGCCTTCCATTCCCTGGTGCATGCGGAGCTGCGCTACAACTTCCCCGTGCTGCCGATGATGCTGATGTTGGCAGTGCTAGGCGTCCAAGCCTGCTGGAAGCTGCTGCCCGCCGCGAGGCGGCCCAAATCCGCCGCCCCAGAGCAAGCAAAGACCACTGAGAGGACGCAGGAATGCCCGCAGCTGTCCAACCCCTCGCATCCGTAAACCGCCCCGGCGCGTCCAGCGCTGCACTGCGGGGTGTACTCCGCGTCGGCTTCGTCCTGCACGTGATGCAGGTAGCTGGCGCCGAAATGCTGGTCGCGGAAACGGTTCACCGTCTGGCCGGATGCATTGCCCCGACGATCTTCTGCCTCGATGCCGTCGGGGCGCTCGGCGAACGGCTGCAGGCGGAGGGGGTCGAGGTCGTCTGTCTGGGTCGCCGGCCCGGCCGCGACTGGCGCGTCGCCGGGCGGCTGGCCCGCGAACTCCGTGCCCGCTCGGTTGATGTGGTCCACGCCCACCAGTACACGCCGTTCTTCTACGCGGCCCTGGCCAAGGCGCTGCTCTTGCCCCGGCCGCCGCGCCTGATTTTCACCGAACACGGCCGGCATTTCCCGGATGTCGTCTCGCGCCTCCGCTTCATGGCCAATCGCGTCGTGTTGCACCGCCTTGCGGATGCTGTCAACGCCTGCTGCGCCTTCAGCACCGACAGCCTCCATTGCGTGGACGGCTTTCCGGCGCGGCGCGTCGAGGTGATCGAGAACGGCATCGACCTGTCTCGCTACGGCCCCGCCGATGACCGGGCCGCGCTTCGCCGCCGCCTCGGCCTGGAACCCGATCGCCGCTACGTCACGATGGTGGCCCGCTTCCACCCGGTCAAGGACCACGCCATGCTGCTGCACGCCTTCGCCCAGGCGGCGGCCGTGCGGTCAGACGTGGACCTGCTGCTCGTCGGCGACGGGCCGCTCCGAGGGGAACTGGAGTCGCTTGTCGATCGTCTCGGAATCGGGGGCCGCGTGCGCTTCCTCGGCGTCCGTTCTGACGTGGCGGACATCCTGCGGGCGGTTGACGTGTTCGCGCTGACCTCGGTGAGCGAAGCGGCGTCGCTGACGCTGCTGGAGGCGATGGCGTCGCGGCTGCCAGTCGTGGTCACCGCCGTCGGCGGCAACCCGGAGATCGTTCGCGACGGCGTCGAGGGGCTGCTCGTCCCGCGCGGAGACGCCGCTGCTGCTGCGGCCGCCTTCCTCCGTCTCCTCGACGACCCCGCCGCAGCCCGGATGGGAGAAGCCGGCCGCGCCCGGGTCGAAGAGCGGTATCAGCTGTCCCGGACGATTGACGCCTACGGACGACTCTACCGACGCTTGGCCGGACGGGACGGGAAAAGCGATGGCTAATGGGGTTGTCAACCAGGCGTCCGCCCCTGCCGCCGCGGCGCCCGCGCCGCGCCGGGGGCCGCGCGAAATCGCGAAGGCGGTAGCCCGACTCGCGGCACTCGTCGCCGTCAGTCCGTTCCTGCTATGGCATAAGCTGTGGGTACTGTTGGTCGGTCCCGACCGCGCCTTGGAGGGGTCGAGCGAGGTGTTGTCCCTGCTGCCCGGCCTCGCCGGCCAATACCTGCGCCGTGCGTTCCTGGCTTGGACGCTGGCTGAGTGCCATCCGACGGCGGTCATCGGCTTCGGTGTGCTGTTCTCGAAGGCGGGCGCCCGCATCGGCCCCAACGTCTACATCGGCCCGCGCTGCCACATCGGCCTGGCCCACATCGAGCGCGACGCCCTCCTGGCCGCCGGCGTCCACGTGACAAGTGGCGCGAGGATCCACGGCATTGACGACCCGTTGCGGCCGATCCGCGAACAGGCTGGCGCCGTGACGCCTGTGCGGATCGGCGCCGGGGCGTGGATCGGCAGCGCGGCCGTCGTGATGGCCGACGTGGGACGCGATGTCGTAGTCGGCGCGGGCGCCGTCGTCACGAAGCCGTTGCCCGATGCGGTGGTGGCGGCCGGAGTGCCCGCGCGCGTGCTTCATTCGCGGCGTGAAGCGGCGGAGGCAACCGTCGCACCGCTACGCCCCCTGTAGGAATTCGGCGTGTGAGAAAGGGCCATGCAACTCTATCCGGATCGCGTCGAGGCAACCTCTCCCGCGAGGGAGTTGTCTAAGGCGTTGGCACGATACCAGGGGGGCGAATCCAGAAAGGCCGTCTTTCAAGATCTGGTCCGCAGCAGCGTGCAGACGTTCCCCGAAAAGGGCGCCACGGTTCTCGACATCGGCTGCGGTCATGGCTTCGACGGGGACGGAGACCTGCAACGCTCCCTAGCGGAACAAGCGAACCGGTTCATCGGGATCGAGCCGGACATGGAGATACCGTCCCCGGTCTATTTCACGGAGGTTCATCCCTGCACGTTTGAAGAGGCTCCGCTGGAGCCCGATTCGGTGCACGTCGCCTACTCGGCGTTCGTCCTGGAACACGTCGAGCAGCCGGCGCTCTTTTGGCGGAAGCTCCACGGATGTTTGGTGCCAGGCGGCGTCTTCTGGGGCTTTACGGTTGACGCCAGACACTTGTTCTCCGTGGTCTCGCTGGCAGCCGGCAAGTTAAAGCTCAAGGACGCGTACCTGGACTGGCTACGGGGACGGCGCGGGGCGGACAGATACGAGAACTATAAGACTTTCTACCGAGCCAACACGCCCGGACAAATAAGGCGTCATACACGGGCGTTCCGCAGAGCGGACTACCTGAGCGTTCACCGAGTGGGCCAACTCAACTACTATTTCCCACGGACGCTATGGCCGGCTCTGCACTGGGTGGAGCGTCTCTTCATGTGGCTCCGGCTGCCTGGCTCGATTCTGGTCGTCAGGCTTGAGAAGTAATGGCGAATCGGCGGGAGCGATCGCATGCGAGACTTGAAAGCGCATCCATTGGTGCTTGATACGACATCTTTATGACAACGATAAAGCAACTATCGGGCGGCCGACGACCCTGTTTTGCTTCCTCCGACGGCCCTGTTTCTGACCGCCAGGCCGTGGGGCTATTACAAGAATCTCTTGTAAGGAAAGGAGTTACGGCGTCCTACGGTCCCATTCGCCCTGCCGCGTAGGCGCCGTGGTTCCTCACCGGTGTGTTCTCACGTGTCTGGCGGATGCAGTGTGAAGCAGATTAAGGCGCAAAATAGTGAACTGCTGTACAGATAATGCCCAGGGCGAAGAGGGCGGCGAACGCCCCGGCGAGCAGGATGAGGCGCTTCTTCGCCCGCGTTTTCTGGGGCACGAAGACCTCCGGCCGTCCGAAGTCCGCCGCCTCGGAAGGAGCGGGGCGCCCTCGTCCGGATGCCGATGGAAGTACGCCCGCTGAAATCCGTACGACAGTAACAACACCACCGGACGACACAACGTCCGCGTCGGCATCTCGCTCAACGTCGTGGTGGAAGAGCGGAAGAAGAATTCGGCCCGCTCCCGGAATCGCTGACGCTCGGCGCCGGTCGTGTGCCGGATCGCGTAGTCGAAGATCTCGCTCTTTCGCATGTCCTGCGCCGCCCAGGTTTCGGTCGGGTATTCCAGGATCTCCGGCTTTTCAAGGTACGGATACTCATGCTCGGCCATCCACCGGGCGTAATGCAGCAGGCTGGCGCGAGCGTAGGCGGCCATGAAATCGAGTTGGCCGAGTTCCGCCTTGTAATCGAGATAGCGGCCCAGCGCCTGCAGGAACATCGTGTAGAACCAGCGGTTCTCGGCGTCGAGAAGATTGCGGGCCGGCACGTCGTCGGCCGGGTGGATGACGCGGCGGATCAGCTCCTCGGCCTTGGCGAGGTATCGGTCCTCGCGGGTCAGCCGATGGCCGTCCAGCAGGGCCAGGACTGAATTCGCGGGGCCGCGGCCGGGGCCGTGGTACGACGGCGTCCGGCTGGAACTCGCCAGGCCGGTCGCGCCGTTCGCCAGCCAGCGGAAGACCGTCTGGCAGCCGTCGTCCATGTCGATCACCCACCGGGCCAGGCCGATCGCCGTTTTCCGCGCCAGGGCGTCGCCGGTCAGGAAGTAGTGGAGCGTCAGGCCGGCCGTGTAGTTGTGTTCGTCGGCCGGGCCGCCTCCGCACACCTTCGCGGCCTTCGGGTAGGAGCGGTGCGTCCCGGTGTCGGCGTCCACGTAGTGAAAGGTGTGCCAGAACAGGCCGTGGTTGTACGCCGACTTGTCGCGGTCGGTGTGGTAGATGTCGATGTCAATGACGTGGGCGGCCAACTCGCGCATCAGCCGCCGCCAGCGGAGGTCGCCGCTCCGCAAAAACTGATAGCCGAGGCCAGCCACGGCGTCGTACTGGTTGTTGTAGTGCGAGGTCAACGGTTCCTGGTTCTCGTTCCCAAGCCGCCCCTCGTTCCCAAACTCCAGTTTGGGAACGAGGGGCGGCTTGGGAACGAGAACCGCCTCGTGATCTCCGTAAATATCGCCGAAGTGCCGCCAGCCGTATTCATCGACGACCTCGCGCTTCCGCTCAAATGTGTCGCCGCCCTCCACCGCCGCGTCCACCAGGCGCAGATAGTCGGCGTGTGGGTCGTCGGCGCGCGGCGTGAGGTACGGCACGACGCCGGCCGCTGCGTACCAGGCCGGCGCGGCCTGGGCCTGGGCCGGCCGCCTAGCCCACGCCAAAGGCTCGTCCGTGACGGATTCCGGGCCGAACGCCACGGTGAAATCGTGCGTCTTCTGCTCGCCGCCCTGGATTTCGTGGACGTCGGCCGACTGGCGCGGGAAGAGTCGCAGCGTCAACGAATCGGCCGTCGCCTCCACCGCCTTGGGGAAATTCTGCCAGAAGGCTTCCATTGCGATGGCCAAGGTCCGGTTTCCGCGCGTCAGCGCCACGGTCGGGGTCGCGCGGAGCCCGATTGCTCGGCGCCGCCCTGACGCAGCCGGTAGCCGCGGAAGGTATGAGGGACGACATGGCTGCGGTTGAAATGATTATGGATTTGCCACTTGTCACCACCACTCGAGTCCTGGTACAGTTCTAAAGGGGAACCCACCGGCCCAGGGGCGGCGCCGACTTCCGGCGAACAGCGAATCGAGGACGACCCTTCTCCCGACGGCAGAGCGAGCGTGAGCGCGGCGTCGCGCAGGTAAACGGAGCCGCCGTTGCCCAGATCCCACAGGCCGCCGGGGTGTTCGGCCTTTCGCGGGTTACGCAGGGTCAACATGAAACGCACCGCCGCCGAGCCGGCGAAGAAATGCAGGCGGGCGATGAATTGCAGCAGCGGTTCGCCGCCCGATCGGGCCAGATCGCCCTCGACCACCACCGCCGCCCGCAACGTCCCCGTCTCCTCGACCTCCAGCCGATGAACCAACGGCTCGTAAACAAGACCGCTTTTATCCTCGATGGCGAATCGCGTCCGTGCGGCGTCCACCGCTTCGGCGCCCCCCGCCAGCACGGAGTCCAGCGGAAAGCGTCCGGCGGCGCGCAGGTGGAACCGTGCTGCCCCCGTGTCGATGAGTATCTCGCCGGGTGGGGTTTCCGTCCGCAGGCGCGGATGCGCCTCCGGGGGCTGACGCCCCCGGCTCGCCTCCGGCGCGACAGTCAGCCGATAGGCCGCGGCGCCGCGGACGTCGGCCTGCCAGTCGAGAAGGGACCAGCGCACCGACCCGTCCGGCCAACGGTCCAGCGCCCGCGCTTGGAGCGGCAGACGCCGGCCCTGCTCATCCGATAGGTGCAAACTTTCGAGATCGTGCAATACGCCTCGCGGCCAAGGGACGCCGCAGGCGACGGGTTCGCGGCGCCGCTCCGGGGCGTCGGCCGTGACCTGCAGTTCGACGGCAATGTCTTGTCGGGCGGGCTGGTCCATCGGGTGCAGTCTCTTCTCGGGAATGCTTGCGGGACGATCGGGCGACGTTATTACCCTACGACATATGGGGGCCGCGGCGATGGGGCCGGTTGAATTCTCCCCCTGCGAAGGTGCGAAGCCGACCCTGGCGCCGCATCCCCTGCTGATCTTCGCCGACGATTGGGGCCGCCATCCCTCCAGCTGCCAGCACCTCACCCGCCGGCTGCTCGAACGGCATCCAGTTACTTGGGTCAACACCATCGGCATGAGACCGCCCCGGCTCGACGGGATCACCCTGCGGCGCGGCCTCGGCAAGATCGGCCAGTGGCTTCGGCCGACGCGGTCGCATCAGGGGGCTTACGCCCCCCGCTCGCCTTCCTGCGGCCCCCGCATCCTCAATCCGCGCATGTGGCCCTGGTTTCGTTCCGGCTTCGACCGCCGGCTCAACCGCCGGCTCCTGTTGCGGCGGCTCGATCCGGTCGTCGCCTCCCTGCCGGCGCCGCCCGTCGCCGTGACGACCCTGCCCATCGTCGCCGACCTCATGGGGCCGCTGCCCGTCCGCCGCTGGGTGTACTACTGCGTAGACGACTTCGGCCAGTGGCCGGGCCTCGACCAGAAACCGTTGCAGCGGATGGAAGAAGAAGTCGTCGCCCGGGCCGACGTCATCGTGGCCGTCAGCGAAAACCTGCAAGCGCGCATCGCCCGCATGGGCCGCGCGTCGCATCTCCTGACGCACGGCGTCGATCTCGATTTCTGGCAAAACCCGGCGCCGGAAGAGGCGATTCCCGAACTGGCGGCTTTGGAGCGTCCTCTCGTCGTCTTCTTTGGCGTGATCGACCGGCGCATGGACGCCGCCTTCGTCCGGCGCCTCGGGGCGGACCTCGACCGGGGCACGGTCGTGCTGGTCGGGCCGGAAGAGGGGTCGGACCCGGCGCTGGTCCGCACGCCGCGCATCGTCCGGCTGCCGGTGCAGCCGTTCGGGCGCCTGCCGGGCCTCGCCCGTGAGGCGGACGTGCTGGTCATGCCCTACGCCGATCTGCCGGTGACGCGGCGCGATGCAGCCGTTGAAGCTGAAAGAGTACCTGGCGACTGGCAAGCCGGTCGTGGTGCGCGACCTGCCCGCCGTCCGCGACTGGGCCGACTGCCTGGACCTGTGCGCCTCGCCGGAGGCCTTCTCCGCCGCGGTTCGCGCCCGCCTGCGGGACGGTCTGCCCGACGACCAGCGGCTGGCCCGACGCCGCCTGGCGGACGAATCGTGGTCGGAAAAAGCACGGAAATTCGAGCGACTGGCCCTGGAGGCGCTTCCCGATGCCGCCCCTTGCTCCTGAGATCGGCCGGCTCACGCCGGCCGCTCGCCGTGGCGCCGCGCCGGTCGTCCTCGACGCCCGCGTCCTCCGCGGCTCGGGCGGCGGGCCGGACAAGACGATCCTGAACTCGCCGCGCTTCCTCAAGGACGCCGGCTATCGGATGATCTGCGCGTACCTGCGCGACCCGGCCGACCCCGGCTTCGACCACCTGCGGGCCAGGGCGGAGGAGCGCGGCGCCGCTCGCGGCCGTGGACGACAACGGCCCCCTCGACGTCGGCGTGGTCCCGCGGCTGCTGAAGCTGTGCCGGCGCGAGCGCGTCGCCGTCTGGCACGGCCACGATTACAAGACGAACGCCCTCGGCTTGCTCCTCCGCTGCTTCTGGCCCATGCGGCTGGTCACCACGGTCCACGGCTGGGTCCACCACACGGCCCGCACGCCGCTGTACTACTGGCTGGACCGCCTCAGCTTGCGCCATTACGAGAAGGTGATCTACGTCTCGGAGGATCTGTACCGTCTCAGCCGCAGTTGCGGCGTCCCGGCCCGCCGCTGCGAGCTGCTGGAGAACGGCGTCGATCTGGACGACTACCGCCGCCGCCGGCCGGTCGCCGACGCCAAGCGCTGGCTGGGGCTGCGGCCCGACCGTCTGCTCGTCGGGGCCGCCGGCCGGCTGTCGGCGGAAAAGGGGTTCGACGCCCTGATCCGTGCGGTCCATGCAGCTCCGGCGCGGCGGCCTCGCCGTCGATCTGGTCGTCGTCGGGGAAGGGGACGAGCGGCCGCGGCTGGAGGCCCGAATCGCCGAGCTGGGTCTCGGCGACAGCGTGCGCCTGCTCGGCTACCGTTCCGACCTGCCGGAGTGGTACGAGGCGATGGACGTTTTCGCCCTCAGCAGCCTGCGCGAGGGGCTTCCGAACGTGCTGCTGGAAGCGATGGCCCTGGAGACGGCGGTCGTCGCCACGCGCATCGCCGGCGTGCCCCGACTGGTCCGACACGAGGAGAACGGCTTGCTCGTCGAACCCGGCTCCGTCGAGGAGCTGACCGAGGCGCTCGGCCGCGTCCTCCGCGACGCCGAGCTGCGCGGCCGCCTGGCCCGGGCCGGACGCCGCACTGTCGAAGCCGACTATAGCTTCGCCGTCCGCATGGACAAGCTGCGCGTCCTCTATGACCACTTACTCGGGCGCGTTTAGAAAGCGGTTTCAAAACCTCTCCTACCAGCCCCGAGCGCGAGCGAGGGGTTCGGCGCCGGATCCCTCGCTCGCGCTCGGGGCTGGTTTTGCAAACCGCTTCTTAACGACCTTTTTGACACCCTACGAGGCGGCCCTATGCAATGCGTCGTGACCGGGGCGGCGGGCTTCATCGGCTCGCACCTGTGCGAGCGGCTCCTGGCCCTGGGGCACGAGGTCGTCGGCCTGGACGCCTTCGTTCCCTACTACCCCCGCGCCGTCAAGGAACGGAACCTCGCCGGCCTGCGGGGTCGGCCGGGGTTCCGCTTTCATTGCCTCGACCTGCGTTCCGACCCGCTCGACGCGGTCGTCGCCGACGCGGAGGCCGTGTTCCATCTCGCTGCCATGCCCGGCCTGGTCAAGAGCTGGTCCGATTTCGACGGCTACAACTCGTGCAACGTGTTCGCCACGCAGCGGCTGCTCGACGCCCTGCGGCAGGCGCCCCGGCTGCGGCGGCTGGTCCATGTCTCGACTTCCTCCGTCTACGGCCGGTTCGCCGCAGGCGACGAAACCTTGCCGACCAGCCCCGTATCGCCCTACGGCGTGACCAAGCTGGCCGCGGAGCACCTGTGCCGGGCCTACGCCGACGCTTTCCGGTTGCCGGTGGTCATCCTTCGCTACTTCTCGGTCTACGGGCCGCGCCAACGCCCCGACATGGGATACTACCGTTTCATGGACGCCCTGCTTCACGACCGGCCGATCACGGTGTACGGCGACGGCCGGCAGGAACGCGGCAACACCTACGTCGCCGACGCCGTCGAGGCCGCCGTCGTCGCGCTGGAGGCGCCGCCGGGCGAGGTGTTCAACGTCGGCGGCGGCGAGACGGCCTCCGTCCTGGACGTGCTGCGCCTGCTCGAACAGACGACGGGCCGCCGGCCGCGCCTGCGGCACGAACCCGCCCGGCCCGGCGACCAGCAGCACACCGCGGCCGACACCGCCAAGCTCCGCCGGCTCGGCTGGGCGCCGGCCACCCGCCTCGCCGAGGGACTGGCTTGCAGTTGGGCCTGGGTCTGCGCGGAAGCGGCCGCGCCTGCCGGGCCGACCGGCCCGGAAAGCTCGGTCGCCGTTTGTGCGGGTTGAACAACGAAGTCAGGGCGCACCAACGACGTGGAAAGTCAACGATGACGCAACGTGAACCAGACACCCTGCGCGGCGTGATCACTCGGATGGCCGAGGCGCGGCCCGAGGCGAACTTCCTCTTCAGCCCGGAAACCAAGGGCGAAAGCGACCTTCGCCGAGCTGCGCCGGCGGGCGGAACGGCTCGTCCAAAGGCTTCTGGATTTAGGATTGTCCAAGGGAGATAAAGTCTCCTTCATGATGGACAATGGGCTGTTCACGGCGGAGCTGTTCCTGGGCACGATGTACGGGGGCTTCGTGACCGTGCCTCTCAACGTCCGTGCGGGCGGCTCCCACCTGGCCTATACGTTGAACCACTGCGACGCCAAGGTGGTTTTCGTCTCCGACGACTATCACGCGGTCATGATGGAGATCCGCGGCCAGGTCGGACGGGAAATAGAAGTGATACGGGCCGACGTGGACGAAGGCCCCTGCTGGAAGGAACCGGCGCCCCCGGAGCGGCCGCTCCCCGAGGTCCGGCCGGACGACGACGCTCTTCTGATCTACACGTCCGGCAGCACGGGTCGGCCCAAGGGCGCGGTGTTCTCTCACAACAAGGTTCTCGAAGGCGGGTGGAATTCGGTCAGCGCCCATGAACTCACCGAGCGGGACCGAAGCCTGTGCGTGCTGCCGCTGTATCACATCAACGCCGAAACCGTGACTCTGGTTCCCACGTTGCTGACCGGCGGCTCCGTGGTCATGCCTCGCCGGTTCCTGGTCCGTTCGTTTTGGGACTGGATCACCGAATACCGCTGCACCTGGTCCGCCCTCGTTCCCACCATCATCACCCAGCTCCTGGACTGGATCGACCCGCGCGGAGGGAATGGACGAGGCGCTCGAGGCGCATCCGATTCATGCGCTCCTCGTCCGCGCCGCTGGCCCCGTCTCTGCACCGGGCCTTCGAGGACAAGTTCAAGCTGCTGCTCATCGAGGCGATGGGGTCCACCGAGTGCTGCGGCAACATCTTTTCCAACCCGTTGCCTCCGGGAAAGGACAAGATCGGCACGCCGGGCCTTCCCTTCGGGTTTGAAGCCAAGGTCGTCGGCCCCGACGGCAAGGAAGCCGTCCGCGGCGAGCCGGGGGAGATCGTCCTGCGCGGGCTGAGCGTCATGAACGGCTATTACAAAGGCCCGGAAGAAACCGCCGCCGCGCTCGGCCCGGACGGCTGGCTGCGCACCGGCGACCTGGCTCTTGTGGACGAGGACGGCTATTTCTTCGTCGTCGGCCGGGCCAAGGAGCTGATTATCAAGGGCGGGATGAACATCGCCCCCCGGCAAATCGACGAGGCCCTGGAGGCCCATCCCAGCGTCCTGGAAGCCGCCGCGGTGGGGGTGGCGGACCATTATTTCGGCGAAGACATCGTCGCCTTCGCCGTCGCGCGGCCGGGCGCCCGGCTGACGGAACAGGAGCTCCTGGACTGCTGTGAGAGCCGGCTGGGGCGCTTTAAGACCCCCAGCAAGATCCACATCGTCGTCGAACTTCCCAAGGGGCCTTCCGGGAAGGTTCAGAGGCTGCGCCTGGCCGAATGCTTCAAGGAGCTTCTCCAGCCCGCGCGGCGCGGGCGGCAACGGCGTCGCCGCGAACGGCCAGTCCCATAGCGGACCTGCGGAGTTCGAGGCGCCGCGTACGCCCGTGGAAGAGATGATCGCGGAAACGTGGGCCGAGGTCCTGAGCGCCGAGAGGGTCGGCGTTCACGATAACTTCTTCGGACTGGGCGGACACTCGCTGCTGGCGATCGAGACCGTGGGCCGCCTCCACCAGCGCTTCGCGGTGGAACTGTCCGTGAACGAGTTCTTCACGAATCCGACGGCGGCCCAGCAAGCCGTGCTGGTGAGCGAGCGACTGTCCCGCGACGGCGTTCCCGCAGCCGGGCGAGCCGCCCTCGAAGAAGCCCTCCACGCCAGGCGAAGGGCCGCCGTCCGCGGAGACGCGATTCCGCCCCGAGACAGGTCGCGCCCTTGCCCGCTCTCCCCGGCCCAGGAAAGGCTTTGGTTCCTGCAACAGCTGAACCCGGACTTGCGGGCCTACAACGAGGCCGAAGCCGCCCGCCTGCTCGGGTCGCTCCATACGAATTTCCTGGAAGCCGCGCTGAACACCGTCGTCGCCCGGCACGAGATGCTCCGGACGCTCATCCAGGTTCACGACGGGAGGCCGGTGCAGGTGGTTCAGGAGCGTTGGAGGATCGGAATCGCGCTGATTGATTTGACGAGCCTGGCGCCGGAGGAACGCGAGTCCGAGGTGAAACGCCTGCTCGTCGAGGAGCCGCGGCGGCCGTTCGACCTGGCTCTGGCGCCGGGGATTCGCGCCGCGCTCGTGCGGTGCGGCCCGGAGGACCATGTCTTCATCCTGACCATGCATCACATGGTTTGCGATGGGTGGTCCCTGCCCATCCTTTACCGCGAACTGACTGCGGCCTACCGAGCCATGTGCCGGGGAGAATCTCTCGACCTGGGCCCGTGCCTCTCCATTACCCGGACTTCGCCGCCTGGAAGCGACGGCAGGTTGAGGAGGGGACGTACACCAAGGAACTCGCCTTCTGGACGGACTACCTCCGCGGCGCCCAGCCGCGCTCGAACTGCCGACGAAAGGCCCGCGGCCCGAGCGGTTTACTTACGAGGGAGAAAAACGCATCTATCCCCTCGGCCCGGATGTCACCGAGGGCCTCCACCGCCTCAGCCGTCGGGAAGAGGTCAGCCTCTTCACGGTGCTGACGGCCGCCTTCAACGTCCTGCTCTCCCGATACTCCGGACACGAAGACGTCGTGCTCGGCATCCCGATCGCCAACCGGGATCGGCCGGAGCTGCTCTCCCTGTTCGGCTTCCTGATCGATTTCCAGGCCCTGCGTACGGACCTCTCCGGCAACCCCACCTTCCGGGAGCTGCTGGGGCGCGTCCGGAAGGGGATTCTGGACGTCAACGCCCACCGGGGGATCCCGTTCAACATGGTCGTCGAGGCGCTCAACCCGCCGCGCGACCTGTCCCGCGCGCCGATCTTCCAGACCATGTTGGTGTGGAAGGATCGCCACGTGCAAATGCAATACATGGACCTGGAGAGGCCTTGCCACGTCGCACGTCGCGGCCCATCCCGGCATCGCCAAATTCGATCTGACCGTGTGGCTGACCGACGTGGAGGACGACATCTGGGCGGAGGTCGAATACTGCACCGACCTGTTCGATGCCGACATGATCCGGTGCTTCATGGAGGCTTTTCGGGCCCTGCTCCAGGCCGTTGCGGCCGACCCGGAGGGGCGCCTGACCGGCCTGCCCGTGCTGACCTCCGAAGTGCGTCAGCGTTCGCTGGTGGAATGGAACAAAACCCAGACGGAGTATCCCCGAAGCGCCTGCGTGCATGAGTTGATCGAGGCCCAGGCGGCGCGGACGCCAGGGGACGCGGCAGTCGTCTTCGGCGACCGGCGGTTGACCTACGGGGAACTGAACGCGCGGGCCGACCGGATGGCTCACTACCTGCGCGGCCTGGGCGTGGGGCCGGGGAAGCTGGTCGGGATCTTTCTGGAGCGCTCCCCCGACATGGTCGCGGCCCTGCTGGCCGTGCTGAAGACCGGCGGCGCCTACGTCCCCCTCGACCCGGACTTCCCGCGCGAGCGGCTGGCCGACATGGTTTCCGATTGCGCCCGGCGGGGGTGCTGACGCAGGCCGCGCTTCTCGACCGCCTGCCGCCCAGCAGCGCGCGGGTTGTCCTCGTGGACGACGCCGCGCTGGGGGACGCCGCCCGTGTGGGACCGGCGGATTTGAAGGCAGGCCCGGAAGATCCGGCCTACGTGCTCTACACGTCCGGCTCGACGGGGCGGCCCAAGGGCGTGATCGTCCCACACCGGGCCGTGGTCAACCTGCTGACCGCGATGGCCCGGCAGCCGGGCGTCGCGGCCGGCGACGTGCTGGTCGCCATAACGACGCTGTCGTTCGACATCGCGGCGCTGGAATTGTTCCTGCCGCTGACGGTGGGCGGCCGCGTCGTCCTGGCCAGCCGCAAGGTCGCAACCGACGGCCCGCGCCTGGCGGAGTTAATGGACCGCTCCCAGGCCACGGTGATGCAGGCGACGCCGGCGACGTGGCGAATGCTGATCGACTCCGGCTGGCGCGGCGACGGCCGGCTGAAGGTCTTGTGCGGCGGCGAGGCGCTGCCGCCGGCCCTGGCCGAGGCGCTGCTCGCCCGCTGCGGCTCGCTGTGGAACGTCTACGGCCCCACCGAGACGACGATCTGGTCCACCTGCGAGCGCATCGAGACGGTGGTTCAGGGCCGCGTCACCATCGGCCGGCCGATCGCCAACACGCGGACATACATCCTCGACGCGCACGGCCAGGCCGCTCCGCCCGGCGTGGCCGGAGAACTGTACCTCGGTGGCGATGGCGTCGCCTGCGGCTATCTGAATCGTCCGGAATTGACCGCCGAGCGCTTCACGGCCGACGTGTTCGCCGACGAACCCGGCGCCCGCATGTACCGCACTGGCGACCGCGCCCGGTATCTTCCGGACGGCCGCATCGAGTTCCTGGGCCGTCTCGACAACCAGGTGAAAATCCGCGGCTTCCGCATCGAGCTGGGCGAGATCGAGGCCGTGCTGGAGCGCCATCCCGCGGTGCGCCAGGCCGTGGCGGTCGTGCATCGCGGCCCGGACGGGGAGGGCCGGCTGGCGGCCTACGTCGTCGCCCAAGGTGCGGCCCCGTCAGCGGCCGCGCTGCGCGAGCACCTGCGGGCGCGCCTGCCGGACTACATGGTCCCAGCTGCGTTCGTGCCTCTGGACGCCCTACCGCTGACGCCGAACGGCAAGGTGGACCGCAAGGCGCTGCCGGCGCCGGAGGCGGGACGCTCCGACGTGGGCCGAATTTCCGTGGCCCCGCGCACGCCGACGGAGAAGTCGCTGGCGGAAATCTGGGGTGCCGTGTTGGGAATAAAGGAGGTCGGCGTCCACGAGAACTTCTTCGACCTGGGCGGCCACTCCCTGCTGGCTGTCCGCCTGTTCGCTGAAATCGAGAAGACGTTTGGGAGGAGACTGCCTCTCGCCACGCTGTTCAACGGGGCGACTATCGATGACCTGGCGAGAGAACTCCACAAGCCCGTCGATTTCGGGTACACGACGGAGATCGTCGGCATCCAGACGCAAGGGTCCAAACCTCCTCTCTTCTTTCTGCCTTCCCTCGTCGGGGAGGTCATGTACTGCCGCCAAGTGGCGCGACACCTGGGGCCGGACCAACCCGTGTACGGGATCCAACTGTGTTGTCAGGACGGGACGACGAAGCCCCTCGCTTCCATGGAGGCCATCGCCGCGCGCTGCGTGGAAGAACTGTGCGCTTTTCAGCCGGAGGGGCCCTACCGTCTGGCCGGCTACTCGTTCGCCGGGATGCTCGCGTATGAGATGGCCCAACAACTCTCCGCCCAAGGGCGTGAAGTCGATCTGGTAGCCGTCATCGACACGGGGGCGATCCGGCTTGGGAACGGCGCCTCCTGGCATCTCCTTCGGAACGCCTTCGGCTTCCTGTGCAACCTACCCTACTGGATCATCGACGACATCCTGCAGACCCATCCCCGGGATCTGGTCACCCGGATCCGCAGGCAGATACGCGCGATGCGCAAGGGGCGCGGGGCCATTTATTCGTCGGTGTCCTCCAAGGGACAGGAGTTGGAGGACCTCTTCGACATCGGCCACGCTTCCAGCAGCTACCGAGAACTGATGGAGTCCAACCTGCAAGCCTTCCAACAATACACGCCCAAACCATACTCCGGCCGCATCACCCTCCTCCGGGCCCGCGCTCGGCCCCTGCTCCATTCGCATGAGGCCGACCTTGGATGGGGTAAATTCGCCCACGGCGGAGTCGAGATCAAGAGGTCCCCGGCAACCACAACAGCATCTTGCAAGAGCCGCTGGTCCGAGCGCTGGCCGCGCAGCTGAAATCCGCATTGGACCAGAACGAACCCAGGTTCGCATCGGGAAGTACCGCACGGGAAATCGCTCTCTAGCAAGCGCACGCACCGGCGCCGTCTCATTCCTCCCCCACCCTTTGAGTCTGCACCCATGCTTTCACTGCAATCGCCTGCCGCCCCGCGCGCGGCGTCCGTCCGCGTCCATCGTGGACGAGACCTGGCCGCCCACCTGCCCCGCCTCCGCGCCTACGCCCTGGCCGGCCGGCCGGCGCCGCTCAGCCGCGATCCCGCCTGGCTGAACGTCTTGGCCCACGCCTTCCACCACGACGTGTACGCCCTGGAGGCCCTGGACGGCGACCGGACGTGCGGCTTCCTGCCGTTGGCCTTCGTTCGCAGTCTGCTGTTCGGGCGCTTCCTGGTCAGCCTCCCCTACCTGAACAGCAACGGCGTCCTGGCCGACGACGGCGCGGCGCGGGACCGGCTGATCGACCGTGCGGTGCAGCTGGCGGACGCGCTGGGGGTGCGCTACCTCGAACTCCGCCATGAACAGAAGGTCGAGCACCCGGCGCTGACCGTCGCCCTGGCCTCCAAGGTCCACATGCGCCTGGAGCTGCCTTCGTTCCCTGGGCCGCTGTGGGAGGGGTTGCCGGGTAAGGTGCGAAATCAGGTGCGCAAAGGAGAGAAAAGCGGCTTGACCGTGGTTCGCGGCGGCGAGGACCTTCTGCCGGAGTTTTACTCCGTCTTCAGCCAGAACATGCGCGACCTGGGCACGCCGGTCTACGGCGTCGGCCTCTTCGCCGCCGCCCTCCGCCAGTTCCCCTCGGACGCGGAGCTGGTGGTCGTGCGCGCCGACCGCACGCCCGTCGCCGCCGCCCTGCTGCTGCACGGCCCCGGCGTCACGGAAGTCCCCAGCGCGTCCTCGCTGCGCCAGTACAACCACACCTGCGCCAACATGCTCCTGTACTGGAAAATGCTGGAGCGGGCCGTGGAGCGCGGTCAGGCGGTTTTCGATTTCGGCCGCTCCACCATCGACGGCAACACCTTCCGCTTCAAGAAGCAGTGGGGCGCCAAGCCGGCGCCGGCCGTGTGGCAATACTACCGCCGTGAGGGCGGGGGGAACGACCCTCGGCCGGAGAACCCGCGCTACCAGCGGCTGATCCACATCTGGCAGCGGCTCCCGGTTCGCCTGACCCGGTGGATCGGACCCTCGATCGTCCGCGGCATCCCGTGACCGCGCTCGCCGTCCCTCCCCGGCGGCGAACCGCACTGCGACTCCCCCCGGTACTTCGGAAACTCGGGCGTCGGCGCCCCGTTTCCGAATGGCAAGCCTCAACGAAGTCGTTGGGAAACCCCTAGTTGCGAGATCCCCTCCCATGGCCCGCGTCGCCGGCTCCCGCTTCGTCCATCACGACGCCTACCAATCCCCCATCTCCGCGCCGCGGCGGAACCCCGAGTCATCCTCAGCTTCGACGTGGAAGAGCACTACCGCATCGAGGCGGCGGCCGGGCTGACGGTCTCCCCCGAGTACAGGGCTCACTGCCGCCAGCGGTTGGGCGTCTCGACGCGGTGGATTCTCGAACGGCTGGCGCGCTCCGGCGTCCGCGCCACCTTCTTCATCGTGGGTCAGATCGCGGAACACGACCCGGATCTGATCCGCGACATCCACCGGGCGGGGCACGAAACGGCGAGTCACGGCTGGGACCATCGGCGCGTCCATCACTTCACCCCGGAGACGTTCCGGGAGGATCTCCGTCGCAGCAAGGGGGCCCTGGAAGACCTGACCGGCACGGCGGTGGTCGGCTACCGGGCGCCGACCTTCAGCATCGTGCGGCAGACGGCGTGGGCGCTGGACGTGCTGGCCGAGGAAGGGTTCCTTTACGACTCGTCGATCTACCCGGTGCGGCACGACCGCTACGGTGTGCCGGGGGGGCCGCGGCATCCGTTCTGGGCGCGGGGCCGCGAGCGCGAAATCCTGGAGCTGCCGCCGGCGACGCTGCGCCTGATGGGTTTCGTCCTACCGATGGGCGGCGGCGGGACGTTCCGGCTGTTCCCGCTGTTCCTGATGAAAACAGCGATCGCCCAGGTCCACCGTTGCGGCATGGTCTCAAACCATGCCACGACCGGGCCGCCGACGGCGATGCTTTACTTCCACCCGTGGGAATTCGACGTGGAGCAGGAACAGCTGCCTCTGAGTGCATTGAGCGGCCTCCGCACTTATCACGGCATCTCGGCCAGCCGCGGCCGACTGGACAGCTTGATGAGCGAAGGCCGCTCCTTCGTGCGGGCGATCGAAGTGGTCCACGACGTACATTCGTCGGCCGATTCGCTGCCGCGCTTCGGCGTGGCGACTGGCCCCGAACGGTCTTGACGATAGGCGGTCCCGCGGCCGTTTGGTTTTTTTCTGGAATTCCCTTGCAATCGTGTCCGTGGGGCCTTACACTGAGCGGGAAAGTGATTCCTACTCGAATGGCCCCGAAGGCGTGGCATCCTTGCGTATCTCCCTCCGAATCCTGTTGCCGCTGACCTGGCTGTTCGCCGCCCCGCTGATGGGCTGGGGCGGCCACGCGCGGGCCGATTTCGATACGCCGGCCGCCCTGGTCGGTCGCCCGCACGCCGACTTCTTTACAGACAACGGAGGTCCGCAAGCCGCCTCTGCTGAGATGGGTTCGGCGGCGATGTCGGGCGAGTTGAGTTCCAGCGTCGATCTCCTCGTCCAAGACGCGAAGGTTCTTGAGGCCTGTACGCTCCTTCGTCCGCCGGCTTCCATTTCGGCGCCGGCTCGACGGGGGCGGCGAGTTCGGGGCCTTCCGTCGGCGGCTTCAGCCCGTTTCCCTCCGTTTCATCTCGGCCTAGGATCGACGGGGCGACCCTCGCCGGCGTCCTCTTTCTCCAGGCCGTCGTGCACCAATCGCCCCCATTCCCATCACGCCTCTTCCGACCCCCTCGCCTTCAGATGGTCGTCTCCTGACTCTTCGTGCGCTTGAACGCACGGCGAATCCATGTTCCGCGGTTGCAGCCTGAGAACCAGACTGGCAACCCGCGATTTGCCGACACGGATTCGGAACCCAGGGAGACGCCTCGCGGCAAGTCTGTCCGCTTGATAACTCTTCCATGCTTGTGGCCCCGAAAGCAAGGGCGGCGTGGGGAGTGAATTGGCGATCCCAAGGGGATCGCTCAACCATCTGAAAACAGGAGTGTGCTTTCATGGCACGTTTCGTCAAGATGCTCTGCACGACGGCCGTCCTCGCGGCGGTCGCGCTACTCGCGCTCCCAAACAGGGCGCGGGCCAGCTTTGAATTGGCACTGTGGGAAACCACTACCGGGGGCGCCCTTGAGGGCAGTGTCGTTGGCAGCGGCGTGGTTTCGGACGCGACAGGCAATGCAGGAGTGACCTACTCGGGAAACGTCGGCGCCACCGGAAACACCTTCAGCGTCTTCATTGCGGTGGGATCCAGCAACTCTCCAGGATCATCCGCGAATGCACTCGCTCAGGAAGGCACATTCACCATAACCAACAACAGCAGTACGACGCAGGTTCTGAACGTCGCGGTCAGCGCCCAAGATTTCACAACTCCGTCGAGCCCTTCACCCCTGACGGTGTTGGACACGGTTTCCGGTTCATTGGTGTCTGGCACAGTCAGTGGCTCCGTCGTCAGCTACGCGGATGCGGAAAACAATCTGTTCGCAACGACAACCAGTCTCCCCAACGGGATCGGAAATGACGGCGCATTCGCGAGTTCTGGGCTCGACCTTAACTTTTCGGCGAGCGGTTCGAGCAAAAGCATTTCTGCGAATGGGTCCGCCCTTGGTTTCACCACGAGCGGGCCTTACTCGCTCACCTTCGTGGAATCTTTCACGCTCTCTGCGGGTGGAAGCCTCACGCTTACCGGCGGCAACGTCCAGGTGGTGACTCCCGCCCCGTCCACCGCCGTGCTGGCCCTCAGCGGCTTGCCGCTGCTCGGCCTGGGCCTCTGGCTGCGTCGTCGGAAGACCCGCAAGGTTCCCGTCGCCGCCTAACCGTCGCCTTTTCGGGGGCGGGCCTTCACGAAGGCCCGCCCCGTCATCCCAGGATGGCTCCGTAACTCCCGGCAGGAAGCCACAGTGCTGGTTTGGCCCTCAGGGTGAAACGCACCGTGCGTTCCTGGTCCACTCGAATCCTGTTGCCGCTGACCTGGCTGGTCGCCGCCCCGCTGATGGGTTGGGGCGGCCATGCGCGGGCCGGTTTCGATTCGTCGGCCGTCCTGGTCGGTCGCCCGCACGCCGACTCCTTTACGGATAACGGAGGTCCGCAAGCCGCCTCCGCCGAGGTGGGGCCGGGCGAGTCGAGTTTCAGCATCGAACCCCGCCGCCAAGACGCGAAGGTTCTTCAGGCCCTGTACGCCTCTTCGTCCGCCGGCTTCCATTTCGGCGCCGGCTCGATGGGGGCGGCGAGTTCGGGGCCTTCCGCCGGCGGCTTCAGCCCGTTTCCCTCCGTTTCATCTCGGCCTAGGATCGACGGGGCGACCCTCGCCGGCGTCCTCTTTCTCCAGGCCGTCGCGCGCCAATCGCCCCCATTCCCATCACACCTCTTTCGCCCCCCTCGCCTTTCTGTAGAGGATCGTCTGCCAAGCGTCCGTGCAGTTGGGTGTTCGCCGGACGCTTCCCCGCTATCCCACAGCAACGGAGCGGAACGGCGTTAGCTAGACGCGGTCTGACGTACAACTGTCGGGGGAGGGGCTGGCTGGCCCCTCGGAAGTCGTATAAGAGGCAACGACTTGGCATCGACTTCTCCAGGCCAATTTCGGCGCTAAAGGAGAAGTCGAGCGACTAATCAGCCACCAACACGGAGTGTGCTTCCATGGCACGATTCGTCAAGATCTTCTGCGCCACGGCCGTCCTGGCCGTGACCATGCTGTTCGCCACGCCGAACCGGGCCTTCGCCACCTTCGAGTTTGAGGTGGAGGTTTCGACGGACAACGGAAATTCGTGGACGCTTGCGAAAATGACTTACCTGAACCCCAACGAGCTGATCGCGACCTACTCGAACAGCAACTTCTCGTTCTCGGCGACCTACGCCATCACGAACACGCCTGGCAACCTGGTGAACGGCGCCACGCTAGGCCAATCCGAGGTGTTTCTCGAGACCTCAGGTTTGTGGGATCCCAACGCGGTGCATGACCTGGACGTCCGAGTGTCCGCGACGGATTACACGATTCCCCAGGACGCCAACGCCGTCCTGAGCAGTTCGAGCGACCTGGACGTCGCCAGCGGCAGCGTCACCGAGGTGTTCACGAGCTATGTGAACACGAGCGATGCTCTGTTCGGCGTAACCGGCGGCGCTGTGACAGCGACCGACCCTCTAACGCTTACCGAGACGAATCCATCCGGTTCCGACTCCACCTCGTTCGGGGCTCTCGGCACGTACTCGCTGACAAATGAGATGGACTTCACGATCACGGGACAGGCCAATCAGATCATCATCGGCGGCGGCACCGGAGATACGGCCGTGACCACACCGGTCCCGTCCAGCGCGGTGCTGGCCCTCAGCGGCTTGCCGCTTCTCGGTTTGGGCTGCTGGATGCGGAGGAAGCGTCGCCAGGCGGTCCTCGCCGCCTGAAGTCGCGCGCGACTCCCGTTGACCCGGGGCGGGCCTTCCAGGGCCCGCCCTTTCTCCTTGGATCGCCGCCTACCCCTCCGCATGAAGAAACTGGATTCCTGAACCGTCCCACGGCCGCCGGCCCCATCGCCTAACCTCGCCCCCGACCATGGCGACGTACATCTCCCTCTTCAGGGACCGCGGGTCCCGCTTTCGAGGCTTGCTCCATGCGCAGAACCTTGCGGCTCGGCCGGTTGGCCGTCCTCCTCGTCGCCGTCGCGCTCCTCGCCGTCGGCCTCCATTTCCTGCACGGTTTTCAGGTGGCTCGCAACGCCGGCGTCCTGCTCGCACGCGCCGATGAGGCTCGGACGCATGCCGAGGAGGCCAAGAAGGCCGGCGACGCCCCCGCGAACGCCGCTTCCCTCGCCCAGGCCGCCGACTACCTGAAGCGCTACCTCGGCTTCCATCCGGACGACCCCGACGCCGTCGCCAAGCTCGGCCTCGTCTTGGAGGAACAGGCCAATACTCCCTTGCTGAAGCAGCGCGCCTTTCTCGTCCTGGAGAAGGCCGTTCGCCTCGAACCGGGCCGCGACGACGTCCGCCGGCGCCTGGCGGAGCTGGCGGTGAGCATCGGGCGCACGCTCGACGCCCGGGAGCATCTGACTCGTCTCTTGAACGGTCCCTCCCCCCACGACCCGGGACTGGAATACCTGCTGGGCCGGTGCGAGGAGGCCGACGCCCACTTCCCCCAGGCGCGAGCGGACTACGAAAAGGCGATCAAGGACGGCCCCCAACGGGTGGAAACGTACGTACGCCTGGCGTCGCTGCTGCGCCGCGCGGCGCCCTGGCCGTTCAAGACGCCGACGGCAAGGACGATTCGACCGCCGACGGCGTGACGCACTACACGAAGCCCGAAGACGTGCTGAAAGACATGGTGGCCGCCTGCCCGAACTCCTCCGCGGCGCTGCTGGCCCGCAGCCGCTATCTGCGCGAAGTCGGCCTTTTCCCCGACGCGATTCGGGACGTGGAAGCCGCCTCGAAGATCGCGCCGGATGAGGTGGAAGTGCTTCTGGCCTCCACCGACCTGAAGCTGGAGACGGGCGACCTGGAGGGCGCGCGGCGGGATCTGGAAAAAGGCCTGGCGTCGCACCCGCAGGAAATGCGGTTGCTCCTGGAAATGGCCGCCGTGGAGATGCGTCAGGCGCACCCGTCCCAGGCGCTCGATCGGCTGCAGGCAGCGCGGGCCTGCTCGGAGCGCAATCCGCCAGCGGCGACGACGTATGGAACCTGGCCACGCTGTACATCGACGCCGGGAAGCCCGACGAGGCGCGGAACCTGCTGGAGAAGCTGAACGCGGCCGGCCCCAGTCCCGGCGCCGATTTCCTCCAGGCGCGCCTGGATTTCGTGGACGGCAAGTTCGCCGCGGCCGCCGCATTGCTGGAAAACCGGCGCCAAGACCTGGGGGCCTCGCCGGAGCTGGCCCGACAAACCGACCGACTCCTGGGCCTCTGTTACCAGCGGCTAGAGAACCCCGAGCAGCAGCTCGCCGCGTTCCGCCGCGCGGCCGAAGAGGATCCGTCCTGGTTGCCGGGCCGGCTGGGCCAGGCGTCCGCCCTGCTCGCGGCCGGCAAGTTCGACGACGCGCTGGCCGAGTACCGTCAACTGGCGGCCCGCGCTCCAGAGGCGCGTCTGGCGGCCGTTCGTCTGCTGATCGTCCGCAACCTGCGTGCGCCGGCCGACCAGCGCAACTGGGCCGAGGCGGACGCCTTGCTCGACAAGGCGGATGCGGACGTTCGCAAGACGATGGATTTCCGCCTGGCCAAGGTCAACCTCCTGGCGGCCGAGGGACATTTCGAGGACGCCTGGAAAGGGCTGAACGACGCCATCGCCGACGAGCCGAAAGAGATGCGCTACCGACTCGTGCAGGCCGACCTGGCCGACTTCGGAAAGGGGCGAAAAGACTGGAAGCCACCGCAAACGTCGCAAGCGATTCTGGACCGTGCGGAAACCGAGGTGGGCGATACGACCGATCTGCGCCTGGCCCGCGCGGCCCGGTTCACCGCCCTCCCCCACGAGGAGGCCGTCAAGGGACTTGGCGGTCTGGAGGAAAAGACCGATGCGTTCGACGCGGCCGATCAGGAGCGCCTGTTCGCCGGGCTGACAGAGGCTTACGTTCGGATCGGGGATCTCGAACGGGCCGTCCTCGCGTGCCGCCAGGCGCGGGACCGATCCAAGGATGATTTGGAAGTCCGGTTGCGATTGTTCGACCTGTCGGTGCAATCCTTTCGACGGGGCCTCAAGGCCGGGGGCAAGGAAGGTCTGAACCACAACGTGGAGACGCTCCAGGGAATGGTGGACGACGTCCGCGGCGTCGAGGGGGCGGACGGCGTATGGTGGCGCACCTGTGAAGTCTCGTTGTTGCTTTTTCAGGCCGAGCAAGGCGATAAGACGGGCCTGAAGGACGCCCACGGACTCCTCGCCGAGATCGTCAAGCGCCGGCCCGGTTGGTCGCGCCCGTTGCTGCTCGAGGGGGAGCTGGATGAGTTGGAGGGCGACGTGGACTCCGCCGTCGCCAAATACCAGCAAGCGATCGACCTGGGGGAGCGACGGCCGGCAGTGATTCGGCAAACGGTGCAGCTTCTGGCCTCCCGCCGGCGATACGACGAGGCCCGGGAGGCGTTGCGGAAGCTCGACTCCGGCGACGACCTGGGGCGGCTCGCCGCGCAAGTTTCTTTGCTGAGTCGGGACCCAAAAGAGCGGACCCTGGAGCTGCTCAAGCCGGCCGCGGAGGCCGCGAAGGACTCCAAGGATTACCGCGATTCCCTCTGGCTCGGCCAGCTGTATGAGGCGATGGAAGAGCACGCGTCGGCCGAAGCCGCTTTCCGCCGCGCCATCCAGCTCGATCTCTCCGCCCCGGAACCGCGGGCGGCCCTGGTGCTCCTTCTGGCGGGAACGGGCGAAAAAGACAAGGCGGCGGCCGAGCTGGCCGAGGCCGGCAAGGTCCTGCCCCCGGACAAGGCGGGAATGGTGCTGGCCGTCGGAAACGAGGCGCTGGGACAGCGCGACAAGGCGGAGGAACAGTTCCTCGCCTTGCTCAAGGCGAAGCCGGATGTCGCCGACCTGCGCGCCGCGGTCGCCTTCTACCTGCGCGGCGGGGACGTGGCCAAGGCCACGCCCCTCTTGCATCAAATCATCGACGCCCCGGGACAGACCGACGCCGAGCCTGTCCTCTGGGCGCGGCGAACCCTGGCCCTGGCCCTGGCCGCCAGCGGAGACTACAAGCAGTCGAAAGACGCGCTGGGCCTGCTCGACCAGAACCTCCAGGAGCGGAACGCGCCGGAGGACCAGCGCGCCCGGGCCATTGTGCTGGCCTTGCGGCCGGGCGGGCGGAAAGAGTCGATTCAAACCCTGGAGGAGTCGTTCACCCGGCTGCGGCCGACGCCCAATGAGGAGTTCCTGCTGGCGCGCCTTTATGAGGCCGATCGCGACTGGGGCCACGCCAACGAGCACTTCCTCGTCCTGGTAAGCGCCAAGGGCGGCGCGAACGCGATGGTCCTGGCCTACTACATCCAGGCGCTCCTGCGTCGCCAGGAAGGGAAAGAGGCGGCCGCCTGGCTTCAGCGCCTGGAAACCTTGGAGCCGGACAGCGCCCGAACCGTCGGCGTCAAGGCGCGGGTGCTGTCCGCGCAAGGTCAGGGCGAGGCCGCCGCCCGGCTGGTGGAGGACTTCGCGGAGAAGACGTTCAAGGAGAAGAAGAACGCCGCCGTGCTGGGCGACGCGGCGTCCCTCCTCGAAGAGCTGAGGCGGCCGGTCGAAGCTGAGAAGAAGTATCGGGAATACGTGAAGGCCGTCGAGGTGGAACAGCCGGAGCGGACGCTGGTGCTGGCGGCCTTCCTGGCCCGCCAGGACCGCTTGACGGAGGCGCTCGACGTCGCCGAGGGGGTCTGGGCGAAGTGCAAGCCCGAGACGGCGGCCGCGACGGTCGTGGCCGCGCTCCGGGTCGGCCGTCCGACGCCCCAGCACTTCCGCCGGGTGGAGCGGATGCTGCAGGACGCGATCACGGCGAACCCCACGGCGACGAACCTCCTGGTTTCTCTGGCGGATTTGCGGGACGCGGAGGCCCAGGACGCCGAGGCCGAAAAGCTCTATCGCGAAGTCCTGACGCGGAACCCGCGCAACCCGCTCGCCCTCAACAACCTGGCCTGGCTGCTCGCGTTCCAGCCGGCCAAGGCGGCGCAGGCCCTGGAATTATCGGATCGGCGGTTGGCGATCACCGGGCCGAATCCTTCGGTCCTGGACACCCGCGGCATGGTCCTCTTGAAGCTGGGGCGCGCGGACGAGGCGGCCCAATCGTTCTCCGACGCGGCGGACCAGAACCCGACCGCCGTCTTCTATTTCCACCTCGCGGAGGCCAAAAGGGCCGCGGGCCAGTCGAACGAGGCCGAGAAGGCGTGGCTGAAGGCCAAGGAGTTGGGCTTCCAGAAAACGAACCTGCATCCGCTGGAACGGGAGCACCCGGATTACGACGAGAAATGGTTCGCGGAGGGCGAAACCAAGTGAGCGACGGCTAACGCCCCGTGACGAGCCGCATGAGTTTTTGCCACCTTCCCTGCCGTTCCGCCTGCAGCTGGTCGATCCGGCGCGCCAACCAGGCGTGGACGTCGGCGGCGGCCGGTTTCGGCGGCGCCTCCGTGGACGAGTCGGGCGCCTTTTCCGGGGCGGCCTCCTTCGCTGCGATCGCCGGCTCCGGGCGTGCTTCCTCCCTCTCGGAAGCATCCTGCGGCTGGGGGCGGCCCTCCTCGACGGCCGCCGACTCCGCCACGGCCGGCCCTTCCAGCAGTGGCGGCAGGCGCCGGCCCGCGACGGATTGCCGCGTCTGCTCCGCCTGCAGCGTATTCAGCTCGCGCGTGAGTCGCCGCAGGTGCTCCAACTCCTCCCGCACCAGCGCCGCCTGTTCCTTGTGCAGCGTGGTGAACATCTCGGCCATCATCATCATGGTCTGATGAAACTGGTCGAGCATCTGCTGTTGCATCTGGTTGAATTCGTTGATGACCGGGAGCAGTAGTGCGCGATCGATGGTCGCCGAGGTCGCCAGGACGCCCGGTCGGCGGGCGCCGACCGAGGCGCCAGTCGCCGGTCGTCCCGACCGTCGGGCGATTCATACCGGAGGCGGAACACGTGAGGCCTACCTGGAGGCGGTCCCCGTCTTGCAGGCAAGCCCACGGAACGGATCGGTCGCCGACCTGCGTCCCGATCCGGCTCATCAGATCGACCACGCACACGCCGAGCGGCCCCCGCACCAGGCTGCAGTGGAAGCGTGAGACGCGGGGGTCCGGCAGGCGCACCTTGCACCCGGCCGCCCCCCCCACAAGGGCCACGGGCCGATTCATGGCCCATGTCACCGTCCCAACGGCTCCCCCGCTCACTTCAAAGACCGCTCTTGGGGCCACGTGTGACGCCGCCAGGTCGTCCGCGGAAGGAAACGCCTCGACTCCTCCGTCGAGCCGCGGGCGTGCCACGCGAATCACGGCGCCGCCGATCCTCAGTGGTTCCTCCCAATCCACCCAACCCGACGCCTGCGGCCCGGACGGCCAATGCACCCCGGTGCGGCTGCCGAGGTCGGCGCAGTACAGGCGGCCGCCGACGGCTTGTAAGTAGGCGTGGCGCTTACTGCCCCGGTCGTCGTCGAGGTGCAGATCGTTGCGCGGGTCGCGTCCGATCAGGAGGAACGGCCGGCCGGGGAAGCGGTGGATCGTCGCGCCCCCCGCGCCTTCCCGCTCCACGATCACTTCTAGTGAGCCGACTCCGCAGTTTTCAAGAAACGAAACCATACGACCCATGCCCCAGAAGAACGGCAAGGCGGGTGTGAGGCAACGCGCGTCCGCTTCTCATTTTGGTTCATGAGAGTGGGCGACTACCGTAATTGTAGCGGTGAGGCACGGACAGCGACCCTGAATGCAGGATCAAGCGACCTGGTTTTCGAGGGGCCCTGGTAGGATGGGTCGAGTCCGCGAGACTCACCGGGGCCGACATGCCGCTATCGGTGGGTTTCGCTCGATCTCGACCGGGTAAGCATCAGATGATCTCAAGAATCGTTTCCAGGGCTTTTACGATGAGCCTTGCGGACGGGGATGACCGTGCGCATAGCGCCGGCCTTAAAGCCGTCGAGCCGGCGACGCGCGCCGGGAGGGGTGGGATTGAGGCGGAGTTTGCGGAGATAGTAATTGAAGGCTCGCACGCGGCCCCTGGCGCGCGTGGCGTTGGTTTCAAACACGAACGCGTACGAGACCGACCGCGATTGACGGGTTTCAACCCAGTGGGGCGCGTTCTGCGGCTGGTGCAGGCCCTTCCCTGGGCCGAGGGTGAAGACGTGCTCGCGCCCGGCGTCGCGGCCCTTGAGCGCTACTTGGCCGATGTTCACGACGCCTCGGATGTAGAAGCGCTCCAGTTCCGATTCGGTGAGGGCGGAAGGCGAGAAGACGTGATAGATCTTCTCGCCTTCGATCTGCGCGAAGAAATTGACCTCCGGGTCGAAGTGGAAAGGCGTGATCGTGGCGGCGGAGCTGACCAAGACCGCCGACTCCAGCCGCACGACCCGTTCCCGGCCAAGCCCGCCGCGCAGGTCCACGACCTGCCGGAAGAGCGCGTCGAGCAGCTTGCGGAACCGCGGGTCGTGCTTCTCGGGGCGCTTCAGCAGGACGCGACAGCCCACGGAGTCGAGACGGTCGAGGGCTTCGCGGGGGGAAAAGCCGGCGTACGGCACGGAGTAAAACACCGCCCCCGGCGCCGGCGCCCCGGCGGCCACGTAGTGATCGCGGGGGTGGTCGTCGTATTTCTCGGCCAGGCCCAGGAGGGAGTCAGGCTCGAATAGGTCGAGTTCGTTGAGGTTGTGGGTGAACCCGAAAGGCTCCCGGTCGAGCGACTCGCGGAACGTGTCGGGGTCAAGATTCAGACAGCCCTGGTCGCAGAGCGCGATCATCTCACACCTCCCGGATGCGCAAACGGACGACCGACATGTACGGTAAAGAACCCATCCCTTGCGACGCCGCTATGGATCCGCCTGGGGCCTTGCTCACCGGTCATCCCGAGAATAGGCCCCACTGTACTCCCTGACCCAGTACTCCGGGTCATCTCGCCGGAACATGGGAAGTCATTCCGAGAAGGCCCTGAATGCTGCAGGCTCGCGAAATGATGGGAGGAAAGGGGAAACGGGACGACGAACCTTCATCCTCGATGTTGACCCTCCGACAAGGCGATTGATCTCCTTTCGGCCATACATCGTTCCTTCGCCAGGGAAACGTCGCCCTGGTCTCCGCGCGTCCCGTCCCGCCGGAAATAGCCGTAATACAGCAATAGGGGCCAGGTGATTCTGGTCACGACCGCCTTCTGGTCCTTGCTCAGTCTCTCGATCCATTCCATGTCGGGCTTGATCTGCACCGGTCCCTCCTGGAACCGCATTGGATTACCCGCGACCGTGTGCCCCTTACCCAGGTGAGCCGTCTGGCCTTCCAGAAATTCGAGCGCCGGCTTGGGCTCCCCGATGGCTGAGCAAATCCGCGTTAAGGTTGACCGAGGGTCGGCCACCAAGTCCTCGTAGTATATTCGCGTGTAATGCTTGAGGCATGGGCGCAGGCTCTCGCTCAAGGCGTTGGTGAGCAGCCATTCGCGGGCGCTGGCCTTGACGCCGAGTTGGGGCATGAACTCCGGCCGCAAGTAGAACTGAGGCCGTTGTTTCTTTCTCAGCCACGAGTGCGCCACCGCCCTGCTGTCCCGCACGAGGTGGACCACGTGCAGGTCGAAGTCCTGAATGCGGTTGAGTACGAGGCAGTCCTGGTTAAACTTGGAGGAGTCGATGAGCACCCGGCAGCCCGACACTTCCTGCGCTGCGCGGCAAATCGCGCTCACGACCCGAGAGTAGTACCGGACCTCCTCGTGAAACTTGCGGCTGATACGCGGGCACAACAGCAGAGGCAGCCACCGCAGGCGAAACTTGGAGGTGCGCAATTGGTCCATCCGGGGGTCGATGTTTTCCATGCCCCCCAAGGCGCGGCGGAACACGGCCGTCCAGAACGGGCAACTCTTCAAGGGGATCCTGCACTCGCACAGTACACCCTCTCCGCAGACCATCTCCCAGATCGCTTTCACCTCTCCCATGGAAAAAAAGCCGTTCACATGGCCCAGCAGGCGGTTGAGGAGTGTGCTCCCGCTCCGCGCGGCCCCAAGGATATACAGGATTCTGACCTTGTTGTTCGCCGCCATGTCTTCCTCTCTCAGTTTCCCGACCGAACCACGATGTCATTGGGCGCCTTACGCCGATGCTCGATTTCCGGGGCTAGTTTTTCCGCCGGACCAAGCTCTTGACGACATTGCGAGCGTGGATGGCGGCGCTCATCGTCCAGCCTTTCAGGGCGTCCCTGACGTTGGACCGGCCTGGCGGCAGGGGCCGGAGGCCGGCCTTGCGGAGGTAGTAGTTCCACCGATAGATGTTCCCGAGTTCCGATTCGAGATACTGGAACGACGGGGCCAGGGTAACGGAGACGTTGTCGGCGTTCTGCACCCAGTGGGGGGCGTTGACCGGGATGTGAACTCCGACGCCCGGTTTGAGCGGATAGCTCCTTGCGCGGTCCTGAAACCGCTCCTTGTAGAGCGCCGCATTCTTGTCCACCGTCCAGAACCGTTCGAGTTCTTCTTCGGGTAGGACTTCTCGGTCGTATCGGTCGAAGACGTGCATGACCTTCTCTCCCCGCAGCTGACACAGGAAGTTGCAATCTGGGTCCATGTGATAGCTCGTGATCCGCTTCGGGGACGTGATAAGGATAACGGCGGTCTTCATCCTTATTTGTTTCGGGAACCGCGGCCCGACGAGCGTCCTGGCCTCCGACAACAGTTGATCGAGGACGGCTGCGTAGCGCGGATCCTGGTTGGTCTTCTTCAGCAGGATCCAAGCCCCGGCGTTTTCGATGCGCTCGATCAGCTGATCGACCGACAGCTGGGTCTGCGGAACCTGGTCCCAGCGCTGGCCCACCCGGACGTCGCCGGCGTCGTAATACACGTCAGCGTCGGGCAGGGTCTTGGACAGCTCCAACAGACGGGGCAGCTCAAACAGGGGGTGGCCGGCCAGGTGGTGCGCGAACTGAAACGAGGCGCGGTTGAAGTTGTCCCGGAACCAATGCGCTTCGCCGTCCAGCACTGCGGGGGGCGGGGCAACGTCCGTCGTTTCTTGGGTCTGCACGCTCATGGGGGCTCCTTTTCGGAGGTTGGTCGTGGCAGGGCTTCTCCCTTGGAGAAGCGTTCGATTTCCACCTCGGGGTAGGGCGACGACGGCGCGTTCCAGGAGGGGTTCGTCCTTGCCGTTCAAGTTGGCCTCAAAGAAGGACACGAGATAGGCGTTAATGATCTCCATCGTGCGCTCGGGTCGAATGGGGCCGGCGTGCGTCAGCTGCTTCACCGGCGAGTACAGCGGGCTGTCGCAGAAATTCATGTGATGCGTCCCGCGGATGCAGCCCAGGAATCCTCCCCCCTCCGACAGGCCCCGACGCATGCACGAAGGTTCTCCGCGTCGAAAGCCATTTCCCGGCGAGCCGAAGGAGTCGCCGCGGCCAATTCGGCGGCCGTCGGAATGTGAAGGTCGTCGGCGAGGACCATGAACGGCTTGCCGACGCCTTGCGTCATGGCTTCGCCGAAGATCGATCCATCGAAATCGACCGCCGCCTTGCAGCGCGGGTCGTCTCGGCACGCCTCCGCCGCCACGGCCCCGCCGAACGAATGGCCGAAGACGCCCACGTTCGAGGCGTCGATCCGGCCTGTCAGCAGGCCGTCCGGGTCGGATCGGTCCAGCCGTTCGAGTTCGTCGAGCACGAACCGAACGTCGGCGACGCGAATTTTCAACTGCTCCTCCACGACCCGCTCGCCCGCCGCGAACGTCTCGTCGGTCGAGCCGTCCATAAACTCGCCGAGCGTCGTGTGGGCCGTGCGGCCGTCGGGAAAGATGGTCAAGTCTGTGCCGTAGGGATGGTCGATCCCGACGACCACGAAGCCGTGGCTGGCGAGTTCCTCAGCCTGCACGGTGTTTTGGTTGCGCCGCCCGGTCCAGGAAGGGGAAAAAATCACGACCGGATAGCGCGGCTGCGCGACCGCCACAGGCACACCCGCGGCGGCGTGCGTCCTCGCCAGGGCGAGATGCTCCTTCGTGAACGTCGTCTCGGCCCGTGTGCGGTACGGCTGCCCTGGCCCCGACCGTTCCGCGGGATACCAAATCTGAATCATCAGCTCACGGTGCTCACCGGGGCGGCCGCTCTGCGTCTCCTGCCGAGAGGAATCGATCAGGCGCCGAGTCGCCGTACCGATGGGATAGGCCCCGGTCGGTTTCGGGAGTTCAAAAATCGGAAGCACCGACCCCATCGCCGCGGCCGCGATCAGCAAGAGGATTCCACATACGGCGGTCCAACGACCGGGCGCCGGTATGAACACCCGCGGCCAGCAACACGTGAAAAACAAGTAGACGGTCGCCAAATAGGCCGGGCCTATCGGCCACCGAGCCCCCTCGAGCACGATCTGAAGAACCATGAGAAGCAACGCCAACGCGGGCAGGGCCGCGCCCAGCCCGGCATCGACCGGCCCGAAAGGCGCCAGGCCAGGAGCGGCGCGTTCGCCACACACAGGGCGATCTCAAGTGGTCTCATCGTTGCTGCCCGCCCGCCGAAGTTTCCAGTCGCCCGTTGCCGGTTGCCAGTGACGGCGGGGGACTGGGGACGATGGACGTCGCCCCCTGGAGACATTCGTTCACGATCGAGGCAAGCCGTTGGACGTCCGGCTCAACAAACATTGCATCATGTTCGCCGGGCATCTCACGCACCTGCAACCCGCCGCGAGCCAGTTTTCCCCACCCGAGCTGTGGGTCGCGAAACCATCCGGTCTGAAGAACTACGCTGCGGAAGAGGACCAACGGCCAGTCGCAAGGCTCAGGCTCGTAGTTCGCCGCGGCGAGATACTGCATCTGCCACGACAGCGTAAGCGGCTGCTCCTGCGGGTCCTTCCGCGGAGCGATGCTCTAGTCTCGGCTGCGTCCCTCGGGCGCGCAGCTGGAACTTCTGCGTCTGCTCCCGGAAATACCGCCACGCGCCGTGCAACGGCATGTTGCGTGTTTTCTTGAGATAGTAGAACCATTTCTCGAACAAGAAATAGAGCCGGATCGGAGCGTTCCACCACC
Organism: uncultured Planctomycetaceae bacterium; assembly: GCA_963771935.1. Lineage (GTDB taxonomy): Bacteria > Planctomycetota > Planctomycetia > Gemmatales > Gemmataceae > UBA4732. The sequence continues at coordinate 1,617,916 of CAVYVK010000005.1, forward strand.
CCTTGAAACCGCGCAGATAGGCCGGGCTGTTGGTGTCGAAGAGCATCAGGAGGGCGACGTGCTTGCCGTGCGCACGGAGCTGCCGGGCCATTTCATAGGCGATCAGACCGGCGTGGCTCCAGCCCGCGAGATGATAGGGGCCCTCCACTTCGGACGCGAAACCGCCTCGACGAGGTTGGCGGCGATGTCCTTCACCGTGAATCGCTCCGGCAAGACCGACAACTCCGGCAACGCCACGCCGAACACGGGCTGATCGCTTCCCAATCGGCGGACGAGCGACCGGTGAAACGGTCCCGCATCGACGAGAAGCAAAGGCGGCCGGGAGCCTTCGCGCCGCATCGCAAAGATTCTGCTCGGCCGGGTCGTCCCACTCGCCCTCAAGAAGGCCGGACCCGTTGGCGTGATGCGCCCTGCGCCCGGCCGGACCCGACCCTTGATTTCGGCATGTGAAGTCGGGCCGCCATCGCTTCGATCGTCGGGGCCTGCAGCAGGGAGGCGAGCGACAGTTTCTTCCGGAAGACCTTCTCGACCTGGGCGAGGAGCCGCGCCGCGAGAAGCGAATGGCCGCCCACGTCGAAGAAGTCCGCCGTGACGCTGATCCGATTTCCCCCGAGAAGCCGCTCCCATAATTCCGCTACTCGCGCTTCGACAGGATCGCGCGGGGCCACATACGAGCTTGGGGTCAAACCCGCGGAGGAAGGCGCTGGGACGGTTGGCGGGGCGGATTGACTCGCTGGCAGGCTCAGGATTTCACGTTCCACCGCCGAGGTCGTCAGCGGCAGTTCCGAGATGCGGCAGGCCGGATTGGCCGCGATCCCTTCCAGGAGGCTTTGGAATTGCCCTAGGAGGCGGCGGATGGTGGAGAGCTGATACAGGTCGGTGTTGTACTCGAAGGAGGCTCGCCAGCCTTCCGCCCGCTCGACCAGGAAGAAGTTCAGGTCATAGATCGCTCCCGGCGACGCGGACGGAATGGCCGTGAGCGTTAGACCCGCGGCATGGAACGGATGAACAAAATCCCGCTGGTAAAGGAAGTTGATCTGGAACACCGGGTGGCGGCTCGGATCGCGCTTCGGCTGCACCGCGTCCACGATGCGCTCGAACGGCACGTCCTGGTTGGCGAACACCTGGAGAACCGTCTCCCGGACGCGGCTGAGCAATTCGAGGAAGGGCGGATCGCCGGACAGGTCCGTGCGGAGCACCAGTGGGTTGATGAAGAGGCCGATCAGCGGTTCCAGCTCGACGCGCGATCGACCGGCGAGCACCGTTCCGACGAAGACGTCGTTCCGGCCGGTGCAACGCTGAAGAAGCAGCTGGAACGCCGCCAGCATCAGCATGAACGGCGTGGCCTTTTCCCGGTTGCTCAGGGAATCGAGACCGTCGGTGAGTTCCCGCGGCAGAAGGATGGATTCGATGTCGCCCTTGAATGTCTGGACAGGCCCGCGCGGCCGATCCGGGGGAATCTCAAGCAGCGGGAGATTGGCAAGCCGTCGGGTCCAGTAGTTGATCTGGTCGTTCAGGCCTGGCTCTGGAGCCACTGCTCCTGCCAGACGGCGAAATCGCCGCACTGGAGCGCCAGCTCGGGAAGCGGCGAGTCGAGGCCGCGACAGTAGGCGTCGTACAGGGCACCCAGCTCCTTCGTAAGAACGCCGATGGACCAGCCGTCCGAGACGATGTGATGAATGGTCACGAGCAGGGTATGCTCTTCGTCGTCCAGGCGGAGCAGTCGGGCGCGGATCAGCGGCCCCTTCGTGAGATCGAAGGGAAGGTGCGCCTCTTCGGCCGCGACGGCCCCGGCCCGTTGGCGACGGTCCTTTTCAGGGCCGCCTCGCAGGTCGTCCCGTTGCAGCCGGATGGAGAGCCGGGGCGAAACCACCTGCACAGGGACTCCGTCCACGACCGCGAAGACGGTTCGCAGCGATTCGTGGCGCCTCACGATCTCGTTCAGCGCCCGCTCCAGCTCCTCGGCGCGGAGCCGGCCCTGCAACCGGAATCGCACCGCGATGTTGTACGCGGGGTTCCCCGGTTGGAACTGGTCGAGATACCAGAAGCCGTGCTGGCCGACCGACGTCGGGAAAACGAAAACGTCGTCCGCCCAGGGGTCGGCACCCCCTGCGTCCTGGCGATCCGGATGTTTTTTTTGGTGAGCGATCATTGGGACGATACCGATCCATTCGCTTCGTCCGATGCGTGCAGCCGGGATCGCTGCACGCGATACCGATCCCGTGAGACGGCGGCAAGCTGAGGCCCTTCGGCTCGCACGGCCGCGCGTCCCATCCGGTCGATGGCTCTCGCAGATGGCGGCGATGGTTCGTTCCGACAGGACCTGCTTCGGGGTGACCTTCAGGCCGGCGTCCATCGCCCGGGCGACGATCTGGAAGACCTGGAGGGAATCCGCTCCCAGGTCAAAAAGACTGTCGTGGACCGCGATTCCCTCCACCTTCAGCACGTCCGCGCAAATATCGGCCAGCGTCTGCTCGCGCGGGTTCCGCGGCGCGACGGCGTCGTGGTTGCGTCCCGTCCCGTTGGCGTCCGGACGGGGCAGGGCCTTCCGGTCGATCTTCCCATTCGGGGTGTGCGGCAGCGCGTCCAGGGGAACGAACGCGGAAGGGACCATGTACGAAGGCAACTTGGCCGACAGGAAGCGCCGCAGCTCGCCGGCTGCGGGGGCCGCCGGCGCGACGAGGTACGCGACCAGCCGCTTGTCGCCGGGCGAGTCCTCGCGGGCCGTGACGACGCATTCGTGCACGCCGGGATACTGCTTGAGGACGTATTCCACCTCGGAAGTCTCAATACGGAAGCCATGCACCTTGACCTGGGTGTCGAGCCGGCCGAGGAATTCCAGCGTCCCGTCCGGTCGGCAGCGGACGAGGTCGCCGGTCTTGTACAGCCGGGAGGCCGGGTCGCCGCGGAAGGGGTCCGCGATGAACTTCTCGGCGGTGAGCCGCGGTTGGTTCCAGTAGCTCCGCGCCACGCCCTCCCCGCCGATGTGCAGCTCGCCCGCCACGCCGATAGGGACCGGCTGTCCGTGCTTGTCGAGGACGTAGAACTCGGTGTTCGCGATCGGCGGCCCGATCGTAACCGCTCCAGGGCCAGGCGCGACCGGCGACGCGGCGGACCAGATCGTCGTCTCGGTCGGGCCGTACATGTTCCATACGGAAGGGGATCGAGCGAGCAATTCATCCGCGAGGTCGCGCGGCAGCGCCTCGCCGCCGCAGATGGACCTTGAGGTTCGTCGGGCCGTTCCAGCCGGCCTCAAGGAGCAACCGCCAGGTCGCCGGCGTCGCCTGCATCACCGTCGCACCGGATTCCGCCATCAAGGCAAGGAGCTGGTTGCCGTCGCCCGCCGCCTCTCGCGTCGCCAGAACCACCCGTGCGCCGACGCAGAGCGGCAGAAACAGTTCCAGCGCCGCGATGTCGAACGCCAGCGTCGTCACGGCGAGCAGGACGTCCTCGGCGGCGAGACCGGGCCGGCGCGCCATCGAGCAAAGCAAGTTGACCACGCCCCGATGTGGCGACTCCACCCCCTTGGGCTTTCCCGTCGATCCGGAGGTATAGATGACGTAAGCGAGGTCCGAAGGCGTCATTCCGCCGGCGGGAGTCCGGTCGCTCTCGCGCATCACCTCGGGCCATGCGGAATCGAGAAGGACGATCCGCGCCCCCGTCAGCCCCAGGCGGGACGCGACGCCCTCTTGTGACAGTAACACCGAGGGATGGGCGTCCTCGATCACCGCCGTGATGCGCTCCCGCGGGAACTCGGGGTCCAGCGGCACGTAGGCCGCCCCGGCCTTCAGGACGCTCAGCACGCCGAGGAGCATCTCCGGCGAACGGTCCAGACAGACCGCCACCCGATCCTCCGCGCCTACCCCACGCTTGCGGAGGAAATGGGCGAGACGGTTCGCGGCGCCGTCGAGCTGCGCGTAGGTAAGCCGCCGATCCCCGCAGACGACGGCCACGGCTTGCGGCGTGCGCGCGGCCTGCTCGCCGATCAACTCGTGGACGCACTTATCGCGTGGATAGTCCGCCCGCGTGTCGTTCCATTCCACGAGGATGCGCCGACGCTCGGGGTCGGCGAGCAGGGGGAGCGCGGAAACCGACTGGCGTGGGTCGGCGGCCAGCCCTTCGAGCAGCGTCTCCAGATGCCGGAGCCACCGTTCGACGGTCGAGGGATCCAACAGATCGCGGTTGTAGTCGCAATCGAGGACGAGGCCCTCGTCCGACTCCACCACGTTCAGGAAGAGATCGAAGTTTACGAAGCGCTTGGGGCACGGATCGACCTGCACCGTCAACCCGGAAAAGTCCAGCCCGGTCCCCACCCGCTCCAGGTTGAATTGCACTTCGACGAGGGGGAGCCGGCTCGGGTCGCGCCGCAGTCCGAGTTTCTGGACGAGGCTCCCGTACGTATAGTTCTGGTGATCGTAGGCGTCCAGCAGTACGCCCCGGACCTGCGTGAGCAGGGTCGCAACCGACGGATCCCCCTCGAAGGAGGTGCGCAGGGGGAGGAAGTTCACGCAATGGCCGACCAGCGATTCGGCGTCCACCAGCGATTGCCCGGCGGCCGGGACGCCCACGACAATATCCTCCTGGCCCGTGAGGCGGTGCAGCAAGGCCTTGAACCCGGCCAGCAGCGTCGCAAACAGGGTGCAGCCGTGCTGCGCCGAACCGCTTGATCCGCTGGTAGGCGGCGGCGCCGATCGTACGCCGAACCGTGTCGCCGTGGAACGACTTCACCGAAGCCCGCGGCCGATCCGTCGGAAATTCAAGCGGCGAAACCGGGACGGCGAACTTCTCCGCCCACCACGACTCCACGGCCGCGCGCTCGGGGGTTTGCTTCCATCGGGCCTGCGTCTGGGCGTATTCGCGGAAGGGCATGGGGGCCGGCAGCTGGCAGGCCGTGCCGGCGCAGTGCGCGCTGTAAAGTTGGCCCAGCTCGCCGAGCAGGACGTTCGTGGACCAACCGTCGCAAACGATGTGGTGCGTCGTGAAGAGAAGCGTGTGCAGGTCCGGCTCCAGCTTGATGAGCTGGACCCGGACGAGAGGGCCGGCCTCGAGGTCGAAGGGCCGGCCGGCGTCGTCGTGGATGATTCGCCCAAGCTCGGCGGCGCGCTCGTCGGACGCCTGGGGCGACAGGTCCGTCAGCGGCACGTCGAGGGGCACGGCGTCGAGGACGCGGAGGCAATTCCGGCGCGGGTCGAAGCGTGCTCCGCAAGGCGTCGTGGCGATCGACGAGGATTTGCAGGGCCTTTCGCAGGGCCGCCTCGTTCAAGCCGCCGCGCATCTCCAGCGTGAAAGACTCGTTGAACGCACACGAGGCCTCGTCGCTCAGGCGCGCGGAGAGCCAGACCTCCATCTGCGATTCGGTAAGGGGAACTTCCTTTGGAAGCGCCGCGTCGGGCGCCGGCATGGTGGGCGACTCGCTCCGCGAGTCGTCGGCCAATCGCGGAGCGAGGGCCTCACTATGGGCTTCCGTGGCGATCGGCTCGGGCAGGAAGCCGGCCTCCCGCATCTCCGCGGTGCTCTCCCGGAAGGCGCGGATCACGGCCTTGATGTCGGCCTGGGAATGGGCCGTGGTGAGGAAGCAGGGGAAGCCTTCCTGAATGTGGATCCCCTTTTCGCGCAGATGGTAGTACAGGAGACTTCCATACGGCTGGTCGGAGGGAAAACCGAAATAGAACCAGGACGCGAAATGCTCGATCCGGGAAGGGACGCCGTTCTCCTCGAAGCAGGCATTCAAGGTCTGAACCAGCGTCGTCGTCGTTTCGTTCAGCGAACGCTGCAGTTGCGGCCCCTCTTGCTTCAGACGCTTCAGGACGGCCGACGCGGCGGCCAGCGCCAGGGGATGGCGGACGAAGGTGCCGGCGAAGAACGTCACCCCCGTCTCAGGATAAGACGGATCGCCGTATCGCCACATGCCGCCGTCCAGCGCGTCCATGAAGCGGGCGCGACCGGCCAGGACGCCGATCGGCATCCCTCCGCCGACCACCTTGCCGTAGGTGACCAGGTCGGCCCGAACGCCGAACAGCGCCTGCACGCCTCCCGGATGCGTCCGGAACCCCGTCACGACCTCGTCGAAGATCAGCGCCGTCTCGGAGGCGTCGGTGATCTTGCGGACCTCGCGCAGGAAGTCGATGGGTTGCAGGGCCGGGTGACGGCTCTGCACCGGCTCCACGAGGACGGCGGCCAGTTCGCCCGCGTGCCGACGGACGTAATCCAGCGATTCGGGAGTCGCATAGTCGAGGACGACGACGTTGGCGGCCATCTCTTTGGGAATGCCCGGCGCGATCGGCAGCGAGTGCGTCGCGGCTCCCTTGTTCAGTCCCTTGACGAGGACCTCGTCGAACGTTCCGTGGTAGTCGCCGGTGAACATCACGATCTTCATGCGCCCGGTCACGGTGCGGGCCACGCGCATCGCGGCCATGACGGCCTCCGACCCGGTGTTGCAGAAGGTGACGCGCTCGTTGCCCGTCAGTTCGCACACCAGCTCGGCGACCTCCCCGGCGAGGGGCGTCTGCGGGCCGGTCTCAAAGCCTTCCTTCATCTGTGCGGCGACGGCCTCCGTGACGAAGGCCGGGGCGTGGCCGAAGAGAATCGGGCCGTAGCCGTTGAGCAGGTCGATGTATTCGTTTCCGTCCAGGTCCCACAGCCGCGAGCCGCGCGACCGCACGGTCACGATGGGATAGACCATCTCCTTCCACTGGGAGCGGAAGCCGGAAGCCACGCGCGGGTCGGCCAGAATCGGGCGGCGGCGCTGCGTCAATTCCTTGCACCGGGCCGTCCGCGCGGCGTAGCGGCGGATGAGGTCGTCGAGATGCCGGGCCTGGCGTTCGGTGAGACCACCGACCGGCCCGCGCTGGATCGGTTTGTACCGCCCATAAGGCTTGAACTCCTGTAGCGTCGTCGGTGTCGCGGCGGCCGGCGCGGCCGGCGCGGGAACGGGGTCCGCCTTGGGAAGCGCGGCGGCCGGGGCGACGGCGGCGCCGGCCCCGCGCAGCATCTCCAGCTGCTTCGCCATCAGCTGCGACATGGCTTGCAGCTGCTCGCGGACGACGGATTCGATCACGGTCTGTCCGGCGGCGATGGGGGAGCGCTCGGCTGTTCCGCGGCGCTCGGGACTGCGGCCGACGGCGCCGGGGCGGCCAGGGCGGCCAGTTCGGCGGGCAGCTTGGCGTCCAGGTACGCGGCCAGGGCGTCCAGGGTCGATTCTCGATCGAGCAGCTGCCGGAACGTGATGCGCAGGCCGAATTTGGTTTGCAGCGCCTGAGTGACCTGCGTCAGGAAGAGCGAATCGAAGCCCATTTCCAGGAAAGTGGCCGAGGAATCGCACTCGGCGAGGCTCAACCCGGAAAGCTCCTGGAAGACGTCGATGAGGGCCGCGCGCAACCGTGCGGTACGGGCGGGCGCGTCGGCGACGGGTTTTGGCTCGGGCATGGTCATCTCCGGTTGGCTCCTTGCCTTCAAAGCCTCGGCTGGGGTCGCGCTGAGGTCAGCCGAACGCTCCTCGGCGCCTGCTCCGGCGACAGGTGGGTCGATCCAGTAGCGCTTACGTTCAAACGGATAGGTGGGCAACGAGCAACGCCGCGTCCCTGGGCCGTGCATCGCGGCCCAGTCCAGGGCCGCGCCATGCAACCATAGCACGCCGGCGGCGTGGAGCAGCGCCAGCCATTCGGACGGTTCGCCGGCCGCATCCGGCAGCGAGGCGACGGCGGCCGTATCGGTCGAGCCGACGTGGTGCTGGCGTGCGAGCGTGCAGAGGACGCGCCCCGGCCCGACTTCCAGGAAGAGCCTTTCCGGCAGGTCGTGCAGCAGCCGGACGCCCTGCGAGAAGCGAACCGGCTCCCGAAAGTGACGCGCCCAGTACGCGGGATTCTTGCGCCTCTTCCGCCGTGACCCACGTCCCGCTCACGCCGGAGACGTACGGCATCGTGGGTGCATTGAAACGAAACCGTCTCAGGTAATCCGTAAACGGTTCGATGATGGGGTCCATCATCCGCGAATGAAAGGCGTGGCTCGTGGCCAGCCGCCGCGCCGGGACGCCACGTTCGGTCATCTTCCGCTCGAACGCCTGGATCGCCGCGACCGGCCCGGCGACCACGCTCAGACGGGGGCCGTTCGCCGCGGCCAGGGACAGTTCCCCATTCAGCAGGGGCTTCGCCTCATCTTCGCCCAGCCGAACCGAGAGCATGGCGCCGGGCGGCAGTTGTTGCATCAGCCGCGCCCGCGTGGCGACGATGGCCAGCGCGTCCTCCGGCGAGAACACGCCGGCCAGGCAGGCCGCGACGAACTCGCCCACGCTGTGTCCGATCATGGCCTGCGGGCGCACTCCCCAGCGCATCCACAGTCTGGCCAGCGCGTACTCAACGACGAAGAGCGCCGGTTGCGTCAGCCAGGTTTCCGTCAGGTCCCGGGCTTCCCCCTCGTCTGGGTACAGCGCCGCGCGCAGGTCAAGTTGCAGGTGTTGCGCAAGGATTTCCGCACAGGAATCGATGTCGGCGCGGAAGGCCACGTCGGTTCGATACAGCCCCGCCCCCATGTTCCGGTGCTGGGAGCCTTGACCGGGAAACATGAAGACGACCGACGCGCCGCGGCCTTGCTGCACGCGAGTGAGCACACGGTTCCGGTCCTGGCTCTCGAGCGCGCGGACAGCGTCCTCGACGTCGGCGCAAGCGACCGTGCGGCGATGCTCGAACGCGCGACGGCCTGCTTGCAGCGTGTAAGCGACGGAACCCAGGTCGGCGTCGGGGTGGGCCTTCAGGCGCCCGGCCAGATTGCGGGCGGCCTCGTCGAGCGCCGGCCCCGACCGCGCGGACAGAACGATCAGCTGGCCGGCGCGAGGACTCCGGCCGCCGGCTCGGCGGCGCTTCTTCCAGCACCACGTGGGCGTTGGTCCCCCCCACGCCGAACGAGCTGACGCCGGCGCGGCGGGGCTGCTCTCCTCGCTTCCAGGGAGATAGGCGCGTATTGACGTAGAACGGGCTGTTCGCAAGGTCAATGTTCGGGTTGGGCGCCTCGAAGCCGATCGCCGGCGGCAGCTCCTCGTGAACCAGAGCCTGCACCGCGTTGATAAGGCCGGTCACCCCCGCGGCCGCTTCCAGGTGGCCGACGTTCGCCTTGACGGAGCCTAGGGCGCAGAAATCCTTGGCCTCGGTTCGTGCGCGGAAGGCCCGCGTCAACGCGGCGAATTCGATGGGGTCGCCCAGCGGCGTCGCCGTGCCGTGCGCTTCGAGGTAGGTGATCGATTCGGGATCCACATCGGCAAGGGCTTGGGCCGTGGCGACGACGTTCGCCTGGCCGTCCACGCTCGGTGCGGTGTAGCCCGCCTTCCCGGTGCCGTCGTTGTTGACGGCGAACCCCTTGACGACCGCGTAGACGTGGTCGCCGTCGGCAAGGGCGTCCTCCAGCCGCTTCAGCAGGACGACGCCCGCCCCGCTTCCGAAAACGGCCCCTCGGGCGTCGGCGTCGAACGGACGGCAGCGCCCGTCCGCCGAACCTATCCCGCCCTCCTGGTATAGATAACCTCTTTTTTGAGGAAATGTAATCGAGACGCCGCCGGCCAGGGCCATGTCGCATTGGTAGTTGAGCAGGCCCTGGCAGGCCTGGCAGACGGCGACGAGGGAGGTCGAGCAGGCGGTTTGAATCGTCAAGCTCGGCCCGCGGAGGTTCAGCTTGTACGACACGCGCGTCGCCAGGGAGTCGGCGATCGCTCCCAGCATCGTCGGGTAGCCGCCCAGGGGATAGGCGCCGACGTAGCCCTCAATGAAATCACGATCGACGCACAGATTTCTCAAAAAGTACGTGTTGGTGCTGCACCCGGCGAACACGCCGATCGCGCCGGTGTAGGTTTGCGGATCGTGGCCCGCGTCTTCGAGCGCTTCCCAGCAGCATTCGAGAAAAACGCGGTGCTGCGGATCCATGAGTTCGGCCTCTTTGGGCAGGATCCCAAAGAAGGCGGCGTCGAACTGATCGACCCCCTCGACGACGGATCGCGCCATCACGTAATCCGGCTTGCTGGCAAGCGCGGCCGCGTCCGGGATCTCCAGCTCCTCCGTCGAGAAGCGCGAGATGCACTCGACGCCGTCCCGGACGTTCCGCCAGAACTCGGCGACGTTTCGGGCGCGCGGCCAGCGGCCGGCCATGCCGATGACGGCCACCGCGTCGCCAGTGCCGTTCGTAGGGGTTTCGCTCATGGTCCGGTCTCCTTTGACCGTTTCTGTCGCGCGAAGGCTTCCTTCTGTCGTTTCGCACGGTCCTGCGCCTGGCAAGCGCCGGATCGACGGTCCCGTCCCCGGCCAGCCGCCCGGCGAGAGACCGGACGGTCGCGTGCTCGAACATGTCCGTGACGGAGAGTTGCCGGCCGAGCATCCGGGTCAATTCCGCGTGGACCTCGATCAATTGCAACGAGGCTCCGCCCAGGTCGAAGAAGCTCTCATCAAGTCCCACGCCGCAGCTGAGGATCCTGCCCCAAAGCGCGGCTATCTTCTCCTCCAGTTCCGAGACGGGTGAGCCTGCCGTGACCTCCACCGGCCTCCGTCGATCCGGCGCGGGCAGAGCCGAACGGTCCACCTTGCCGTTCGGATTCAAAGGCAATCGGTCCATTCGCACGATGTGGGCGGGAACCATGTAGTGCGGCAAGCGTTCGGCGAGATGCCGCTTCAACTCGTCCGCCGAGAAGCCGCCCAAGCTCGCGGGAACGACGTAGGCCACAAGCTGCTTCTCGCCGCGCAGCTGCGCCCGAGCAACCACCGCCGTTTGGCGCACCGTGGGGTGCTGCCGCAGCGCCGCTTCGATCTCGCCCGGCTCGATCCGGCGCCCCAGGATCTTGACCTGGTCGTCGAAACGGCCCAGAAACTCGAGGTTTCCATCGGCGAGACGCCGCACCCGATCCCCGGTTCGGTACAGTCGTGAAGCGGGATCGTCGCTGAAAGGGTTGGCAACGAACTTCGCTTGCGTCAGCTCCGGGTTGTTGAGGTAGCCGGCGCCAGGCCGTCGCCGCCAATGAACAGCTCGCCCGGCGTGCCGGCCGGCGCCGGTTGAAGCCGCTCATCCAGGACGTGAACGGTCGTGTTCGCGATCGGCCGGCCGATCGGGATGGTCGGCCCCGGCCGGTAGCCTTTCGGCATCCGGTGACAGCAGGCGAAGGTGGTGCTCTCCGTGGGACCGTACCCGTTGATCAGCACGCCGTCCCGCATCGCTTCGAGCGCCCGGCCGACGTGCGGCGGCGACAGCACGTCGCCGCCGGCCACGAGTTGGCGGAGCGCCGCCAGGGCCTCGACGCGATGCTCGACGACGAGGTGGAAGAGGCCGGCGGTGAGCCACAGGGTCGTGACGCCGTGGCGGCGGATGGCCGCGTCCACCTCGTCAGGGGTCGGTGGGACGGGGGGCAGGATCGCCAGGCGGCCCCCGTTGAGCAAGGGGCCCGAATCTCGAAGGTCGAGGCGTCGAAGGCGAGTGGGGCCAGGTGGAGGAAGACCTCCCCAGGACCAAAATGGCAGTAGTCCGTGTCGCGGACCAGGCGGAGCACGGCCCGATGACCGACGAGAACGCCCTTGGGGGCGCCGGTGGATCCGGACGTGTACATCACGTAAGCAAGGTCGTCCGCGGTCGCGCCGACGTCCGGGTCGGCGGCAGGTTCGGCCGTTACGGCGGCGGCGTCCGCGTCCAGGCATAGAATTCGGGTCTGGCGGACGAACGGCGCCAGCCGGCCGGCCGTCGGCCGGTGGGCCAGGACCAGCGGGGCGGCCGTGTCGCGGAGCATGAAGGCGAGGCGTTCGTCGGGGTAGGCGGGGTCGAGCGGGACATAGGCGCCGCCGGCCTTGAGGATCCCAAGCAAACCGACGACCACCTCGGGGGAGCGCTCCATGCACAGACCGATAAGGTTTCCCGGAGCGGCGCCCCGCCGGATAAGGTGGTGGGCAAGGCGATTCGCCCGCTCGTTCAGCTGGGCATAGCGCAGCTCCTGGTCCTCGAATAGCACCGCGACGGCGTCGGGCGTCGCGGCTGCCTGCTCCTCAAACAGCTCGTGGATCGTTTTGTCCCGCAAGGGCCTGGCCTCGAGCGGTTTAGAAGACTCTACAGGAGCCCGGGGCGTCGGGATCTCAGTCGGCATGGCGTTGATAGGGAATATTCGGTGACAAGCAGGGAATGGCTCATTCCGGCTCGCGTCTACTCAGGAGGGAAGGATCCCAATCCGTTTCCCGCGCCGACGGCACGTTCGCTAAGGAATCGTCCATGAATTGCTTCGCTTAGCCGCGACCCGAAGGGGAGCGCGTCGGCGACGCGCTCCCCTTCGGGTCGCGGCTAAACAGGGAACTGGTTTTTGGACGAGCCTCAAGGAGGCGCGCCGCTCGGCGCGCACTCCGTGACCGTGGGTTGCACCCAGGCGGTTGCTTTCCGCAGAAAACCTCCTCAACGGAGGCCCCAGACAGGGAAAGCAGACGGCTTCCCTGCTTCCGCGGCGGACGGCTGATCCATCCATCAAACAGGGCGGAAGGAATTCCTGTCCTTACGCCGCCGGACGAAAACAGGAAAAGACCGCCAGGCGACGTCAGTCCCCGGCGGCAGGTCTTCTTTGGACGTATTCGCCGCAGTTGGCTCGAATACTGCCAGCGAGTCACGGCGAGCGCGGTCCCTTTGGGGAGTGATGGAATCATCCACCGCTCGGCCTCGACGAGACGCTCTGCTATAAGGAAGTAAATTCAGATCCTGTTTGGAAGGCAGGCAGGCGAAATCAGTCGGTTGCGAGTCCGCGGCGAGCAAGTCCGATGAATGGAGGCATGTTTCTAGAGAAAGCAACAGCACTGTCACTTCTCCTTGTACTGGGGGTGTTCTGAGCGCAATCGTCGTCGGGAAGTTTGAGGCCGGCGAACCTCCGCGTCCATGGGCCGCCGCCTCTTCAGGGGTGATGCCAACGCATCACCACTTCCACAACCCAGCTTAACGGAACTTTTCCGGGCGTCAACAAAGAATCCGCCGGGTTTTCACGAATTCCCTGATAGACGATTTGAAGAAGCGAGATAACCGTTTGACGATCGGCCCTTGCCCCTGGCATTCGTGGGCCGGCGGTGCGACAATGCCGGCGTCGAGACGTCCACGCCCTCGCCCGGAGGAGCCGACATGAACTCCGTCCGCCGCGCCGCCGTCGTCCTCTTCGCCGTGCTGCTGGCCTGGCCGATCCCCGTCACTCTGGCCCAGCGGGGTCCGATCGTCGTGCCGCCGCCGACTCCGCCGGTCGCCGAACCGGCCGGACGCATCGACGAGGCCGACTTCGTCCTGGCGACCGATTCGCGCCTGTCCGTCAAGCTGGAGGCGGCCGCGGAATACATTCACGACCAGGAATGGGACCGGGCCGCCCGCGTGCTGCAACAGCTCCTCGACCTGGACGGCGATCCGACAGCCGTGATCGGCGGCGACAAGCAGCCGCGGACGATCAGTGCCCGCGCCGAGGCCCAGCGACTGCTGGCCTCGCTGCCGCCGGAAGGACGCAAGGAGTACCGAGAACTGATAGGGCCGCGCGCCGCCGAGGCGCTGAAGGAGGCAATCAAGGATAAAGACGACGAAAAAATGGCGTCGGTCGTCCGGCGGTTTCTCTCCACCGACGCCGGCCCGGAAGCATTGGAGGCGCTGGCGGGGATGCACCACGCCGTCGGCCGCTACCGCCTGGCCGCCCTGTCGTATCAGCGGCTGCTGGAACTGCGGGACGCGGCCCAGTGGGCGCCGGAGAGCCTGCTCCGGGCGGCGGACGCGTTCCATCGGGTCGGCGACAAGGCCCTCGCCGACGTTGCGGCGAAGCAACTGCTCGACCGGATGGGCGACAAGGAACTCATGATCGGCGACCGGAAGCTCAGCCGCGACGAGGTGCAAAAGGAGCTGAGCAAGCCGATCGAGGCGAGCGCGGATTGGCCGATGTTCGGCGGCGATCTCGGCCGGTCGGGGGAGGGCGACGGTGGGATGCCGTTCCTCTGGCGGGAGTGGGAGGGGTCAACGACCGTCCCCATCGGCGACGACATATCACCTAATAATGACGACTTTCGGCGCAAGATCCTTGACCTGTTTAAGAAAGCCTCCGACCGCCTCAAGCAAGTCAATCAGCCGTTGTTGCCATCGCAGTTCCCCGTTGCCGTCTCCGTCACCTTCAGGAAGGACGGCAAGAAGCATCCCGTGGTTGTCTGCGTTACCCACTCCGGCATCGCGGTTCGGGATCTGGCCAGTGGGAAGTTGATCGGGCTGTCCCCCACCGACGGCAGCTTCGATTGGATGATGAGCGACTTGAGCCGGGAAAACGTTCTGAAACAGTGGACCCAGGCCTACATCGACAAGGGTCAGCGGCCAGGCATCGTCTTTGAGAATACGGTCATCGGCACGCTCAGCATCGACGGCGACTTCGTCTACGCTGTCGAGGATCTGGCCGTACCAGCCCCTGACGCCAACCCGCAGACAAACCCCAAGGTCTTCGGCTGGTCGTTTGATCTTTACCATGCAATCCGGCATAACGGCCTCATGGCATACGACCTTTCCGCCGGATGCAAGACCGTCTGGCCGAAAGAGGCCTTTACGGACCCGAAAAGCGAGTTGGCCGACAACATCTTTCTTGGCCCGCCGCTCCCACTGGACGGCCGGCTGTTCGTTCTCGCTGAGAAAGATCGGAACCTGCGCCTCCTCTGCCTCGAGAACGTTCCCGGAGAGGTCAAGGGGACGGGGAGGAAGCCACGGGTAGTCTACGTCCTGCCGCTGGGGACGGTCCCGGCCGAGCTGTCGGCGGCCGCCTTTCCGCGGCGCATCCACGCCGCCCCGCTCGCCTACGGCGACGGCGTTCTCGTCTGCCCGACGCACGCCGGTTGCGTCGTCGGCGTGGACCTGCTGACGCGAAGCATCGCCTGGGTCCACCGCTACCACCAGCGACAAGCCGTCACTGCCGTGCCTGTCCTGGGGAACCCCCTCTTCGCCCCTCCTGCGCCGCCGGAAATCGGGTGGAGGAGCGGTGCTCCGATGGTGAGCAACGGCGCCGTGGTATTCGCCGAGCCGGATGACGGACCACTCACTTGCCTTGACCTGAAGACCGGCGCCCTGCGCTGGGAGGAGCGGCGAGACGACGATGACCTCTACCTCGCCGGCGTCTTCGCCGGCCGCGCCCTCGTCGTCGGCAAAAAGGCCTGCCGTGCCTTCAACCTGTCCGACGGCAAGCAGGCCTGGTCGCTGAACACCGGCGTCCTCTCCGGCCGGGGCGCGGCGGCCGGCGGCGTTTACTACCTGCCGCTGCGTGAAACGGAGTCGAGCAAGGAACCCGAAGTGTGCGCCATCGACGTGGCCAAGGGGCGAATCGTCGGCCACGCCCGGCCGCACGTCCCCACGGGTCGCAATGAGGGACGGGAACCTTTCGGCAACCTCGTCTTCGCGGAGGGCGTGGTGATTTCACAGACGACGGAGAACCTCACCGTCTACCCGCTGCTAAAGACCAAGTTGGACGAAATGGATGCGCAGGTTGCAAAAAGCCCCAATAACCCGCAGGCCCTGATCGACCGGGCTGAGCTGCGCCTGGAGGGCGCCGACGCCGCCGCGGCTGCCGAGGACCTGGGGAAGGCTCTCGACAACGACCCATCGGCGGCCATGCGGGAGCGCATAGCCGATCTGCTGCAGAATGCAACGGCTGAGCAACAGAAGGACCTGGAAGAAATCAGCCGTCGTCTCAAGTACCCGAAGAAATGAGGGCCAACGCCTCGCGCTGAGCGGTCGTCACGTCGCCGCCCCGGCCTCAGTGGACTGACGCTTCCCCATGTGACGCCCCGACGTTTCGGGGACGCGCGGAACGTCCTTGAAAAACCGACGCCGGCGGAGCAGAATCATTCTCGCCCCCTGCCGCTGCTTGACGGCGGTTCATCCCCCATCGAGGCGCCGACGCCGTGAGCGCTCCCCAAAAGGTTCTCGATCTCGTCGAGGTCTTCGACCGCAACGCCGAGGCTTATGAGTCCTCCCACTTCAAGGAGGCGGAGCTGCGCCAGCAGTTCGTCAACCCGCTCTTTGCGTGCCTCGGCTGGGACATGGACAACGAGCAGGGCAACGCCGAGGCCTACAAGGACGTCGTTCACGAGGCGGCCATCAAGATCGGCGGCGCGACCAAGGCGCCGGATTACTCCTTCCGCATCGGCGGCGCACCGAAGTTCTACCTGGAAGCCAAGAAACCTTCCGTCAACGTCAAGGACGACCCCGGCCCGGCCTTCCAGCTGCGGCGCTACGCCTGGTCGTCCCAGATGCCGCTGTCCATTCTCACCAACTTCAAGGAGTTCGGCGACTATTCTGCGGCCTGAGCCGCCTTACGGAGCGCCAGAAATGCCTCCTTCAGCGCTTGGTTCACGGCGCTTTCCGGCTGGGACAGGACCAGTTCTTGGTAGGCGTCCAAAAAAGCCTTCCGGAGCCGGTGGAAAAGATGCAGGAAATGACGGAGAAACCCTATGCAGTCAAGCACGGCTATCTCGACGCCGCCTAGCTCCTTGTATTGCTGAGCCGCGTATTCCCGGACGGCTGCTTCAACAGGCGCCGTCGTGATGAATAGGTAGTTCTGCACATCCGCGCCCTCAGCGATTTTCCCGATCGCAATATCTATGTCTGCTACAGTTATTGCCTTGTCTTTCATTTCGTACGTGGTCACCACCTTGTCATCACCCAGCAGGGTGATCTCTACGTCACCGAGCGCCCCGGTCTGGCTATCCGCGGCCGTATGAGCGTTGAGCCGCAGAACTTTTTCCCCGAGGTGCTGTGCGACTGCTGTGTAGGCGGCCGCAACAACCAACACAGGCAGCCGCGCTGAGTACTTGAGCGCAAGGTGTTGCTCGATCAGGCGCACCGTGTCCTCGGACGACAGCGCCAGATCGTCCGACTGTTCGCGTAGCCCTTCTTTGAGGGTCTCAAGTTGCGCTTTACGTTCATCGCGCTCAACGACAAGTAGACGAACCAGTTCTCGTAAAACGGAGTTTGCAGATGTTTTGCGCCCTTGAATCATATCTAGGATCTCCAAGATCGCGATATAGAGCCCGGGCGGACGCCCGCGGAGCATTTGGGACGGATCCAGGACGATGTTCTTTGTGCGAAACGCGGGTGTGAGAAACGCAGTCGTGGAGCTACAGGGTAGCTTGTGCTTGGTTATGAAACTAGCGACATACGCCTCGTCGTAGTGGCGCCCGCCGTAGGCGTCGGCCTTCTCCGTGTCGGCGTAGGCCTGGATAAAGGGCTTGCGGATGTCCACAGCCGGTTTATGAATCTTGGCCAGCGTTGCAGCCAGGAGAAAGCGCGCACCGGCTCGGTTGCTGGGGCAGAGAGCCACGCTCGCGACCCGCCTAGCGAGTTCCACGTCAGCCACGAGGGGTTTCGTTAGATGCCCTTCCGCGAAACGATAGGCATTCTCAAGAATGTCCGAACAGGTCTCTGTCGCCATTGGACTTTCCCGGGAGCGTTTGTGGCTCGTAATTGGTCCAAAGGACTTCGATCCGAGTCCCCTTGGTGGCGTGATTGGTCCTGGCGCCGCTGGTCGTCTTGTGCCATTTCGGGGGCGGGTACAAGCGGTCCATCAGCTCGCAGTCGTAGTTCGAGACAGCAACTGTTCCTCTGGCTGCGTTCAAGATCCTGGAGAGTTCGGTGTGCTGCTGATTGGTCATCTCGTAGCCATACGCCCTTGAGTCGCCGCGCGTTTCATGGACGTATGGCGGATCGCAGTAAAAAAGCGTTTGCGGGGAGTCGTAAAGAGGAATCATCTGGACTGCTGGCCGATTTTCGATTTGCACGCGCAGCAGGCGTTCCGCGATGCCTGGCAGGGCCTCGACCCCGCCGAGCCAACGGCTGACTACGCCACTCATACCCGCGCGGCTGGTGTTCATGCAGTTTGCCCACCGCCCTAGCGTCGCAGTCTGAGCGAGGCCTGTTCTAACTTGGCGGGCACGCACGTAAAAGCGTCGGGCTCGCTCCAGCGGCGGCAGCGTCGGATCGAGATTGCATGCGACAGCGAACTCCTCCCGGGAGAAGGGCGTCAACCCAATGGCCTCGATGAGGCGGTCCTTTTCGTCCCGCAAGACACGGAAGAAGTTTACGACCTCGCCGTCCAGATCGTTATACGTTTCAACCGGCGACGGTGGGCGGTTCAATAGCACTGCACCGGAACCCGCAAATGGCTCACAGTAGTGATGGCACTCGGGCAGTAGGGGCAGCAGCCACCCGAGGTGGGAGAACTTGCCTCCGTACCAGCCGAACGGAATCACCTTCTCGCCGCGAAGGCCGGTCACTCTAGGCGGCTTGCGCTTGCGTCCGCTACCCCGTACCGGTTGCCTGGCGTCACCAGCTTCCATCGTACGACCTTTCCTCCAAAGGGACGGCATTCCGCCCTTGCCTTGACGCGAGCCATTCAACACGCCAGCGGGCCAGAGGCGCGGGCCTCCAACGAGCCGTGGAGTAATGTTCACCGGTAGACTCCTAGAATGCAAGTAAAAAAGCGGTTTTGAAACTGCGTTTCCGGATCGAAGGTCCAGACTGGCGACATGGAAGGGCAGCGGCACAGTCCAACGCTTCCCAATCAGGCAAGTGCGCGTGAGCGGGCAGCGAAGTGGGACTTGCCAGTCAGGCGGCAACCGGTGCGGTGGCGAAGGCGCCGCACGACCGGATCGTCCTCCAAGGCCAGATCAGCGCGACGGATCGGCGGATCGACCGGCTGGTGTACGACCTGTACGGGCTGACGGAGGAAGAGATCCGGATCGTGGAGGAGGGTGCCCGATGAAGCTGCCGAATGCCGGGAGGGCTATAATTGCGGAGGACAAGCTTCGCACCTACCTGCTGAACGCGCCTCATCGGCGAGGCGGATCGAAAGCCAAGCTTCTGCTTTCGATGGGTTACTCGGCGGACGCGTGGCAGCGGCTGGAAGCGGACATTCGCATCTCCCACCTTACGGCCGAGGTGGTGCGTCAGGTGGAGACGGAGTACGGGATGCGTTACGAGATCGTGGCCCCTTTGCCCGGCGTGAGCGCCCGTCCCGCCGTTTTCCGCAGCGTTTGGCAGGTCGATGCGGGTACGGACTATCCGCGGCTCCTTACGATGTATCTGGAGTGACGCTATGAACTTCAAGATGTACCAGGACGTGATTCTCACCGTCGATCTGCCGGAGGAGGCATTGTGCGCCGGCGATGTAGGCACGGTGGTCGAGCACCACGTCGTACCGGGCAAGGAGGACGGCTACAGCGTCGAGTTTTTTGACATGACCGGCCGAACGGTGGCCGTGGTTACGCTGCCGGGCGACCGCTTCCGCTCGCCCACGGCTGCGGATCGTCCCAGCACCCGCACGCTGGCCGGCGTCGGCCGCTGAGAGGGCAACGTGAAGTTCCTTCGCCGTCACGCCGCCCGCCGCGGCCGCGCGCGGATGTCGAACAACCCGAACACGTCCTCCTCCGACAGCCCCAGCGACGGCGGCGGGCCGTTCTGGCCGATCAGCTCGTTGAACAGCTCCCTTTTCTTCTCCAGGCACCTCCGCAATCCGCCCCTCGATTGTGTTGGGTGTCACGAAGCGCGTGATGAACACTGGCTCCTTCTGGCCGAGGCGGTGGGCGCGGTTGATCGCCTGGTCCTCGACGGCCGGGTTCCACCAACGGTCGAACAAAAACACATAGTTGGTGAATTGCAGGTTCAGCCCCACGCTGCCCGTGCCGTAGCTCATCAGCAGGATGTGCCGCCGCGGATCGCGCTTGAACAGGTTGAGGATCGGCTCGCGGTCCCGGTGCGCCACCTTGCCGTGGTACAAGAGCGGGTTGAACTCCCGGAGCGCCTGGGCCAGCGTCTCCAGCGGCCCTACCCATTGCGAGAAGATGATGGCCTTGCGGCCGCTGTCCGCCACCTCCGCCAGGTCCGCGTGGAGTTGCTCCAGCTTCGCGCTCTTGCCGGTGCGCGGGTCGAAATTGCAGATCTGTTTCAGGCGCATCACCAGCTCGAAGACGTGCTGCACTGTGAGCGTATCGCCCAGTTCGTTGAGGTGGACGACGCCCTCCGTCTCGGCCAGGGTGTAGGCGTCGCGCTGCTCCGGCGTCAGCTCAGGGTAGGCGTCGCGGTAGATACGCGGCGGCATGTCGGGGGCCGCCTCTTCCTTGGTGCGGCGCAGGATGCAGTCGCGCGTCAGCTCCGGCAGCATCTTGGCCGGCGTCTCCGGCGGGATGCGGCCGGGATCGACGAACTCAAAGATGTTCACCAGATCGTCAATGCGATTCTCGATCGGCGTGCCGGTCATGGCCCAGCTGCGGTCGCGGTGAACGGCCCGCGCCGCCTGGGCCGTCTTCGAGTCGCGGCTCTTGATGCGCTGCGCCTCGTCCAGAACGACCAAATCGAAATGCACCTGCTCGTCGGCGATCTCGGCGGCGTCGCGCGTCAGCAGCTCGTAGTTGACCAGCTTGAGCGGGCAATTGGACACGCGCCACGTGGCCCGGCGCGTCTCGGTGTCGCCGCCGATCACCTCGAAGGGCAAGTCCTCGGCCCAGGTGCGCAGCTCGCGCGCCCAGTTGACCACCAGCGGCTTGGGACAGACCACCAGGGCGCGGCGGATCAGGCCGGCATGGAACAGCAGGCGCAGCGACACGATCACCTGGATGGTCTTGCCCAGGCCCATCTCGTCGGCCAGGAGCGCGGCGTGGCGCGGCATCAGAAAAGCGATACCCTGGATCTGGTAAGGATACGGATCGAACGGCAGCTTGACCTGTTTGCCGGCGAAGATGGCTTCCAGCGGCGGCTGGAGCAGATAAAGCAGGCGGTCCTTGAACAGCACCGTCTGACTCGGCGGCTTGGGCGCGTGCGCCGCGACTCGGAAGGCGAACGCCCGGCGTGAGCCGGCTGATCCGTCTCATCCGCCGGCTCACGCCGGGCGTTCGCCGGCGCCTGGTCCAGCGGCGTCGGGAAGCGCCAGCCCTGCGTCGTCACTTCCATCGCCAGCTTGCCCAGCGACCGCACCCAGGGCGGGTTGGTCAGCAGCGGCGCGGAGCGCACCGACGCCTGCAATGGGCGCTCGAAGCGTGGGAGCAATCGTACCTCCAGCGGGAAATCCAGGCCGATTGCTTCACTCGGAGGAATGGGAGGCGATAAATCGACCGATTCGACGCAAAGGTCGTCCACGGATTGCATCTCCCGGCGGCGAGACCCCTTAATCCTTTCGGGCGGTACGCGCCGGGACTTGAATCCGCCTCAATGCCGCTCCGGGACCACCTCGAAGACGTAGCCGTCCGGATCGACGAAGAAGAAGCGCTCGAACGGCGTTTCCCGCAGCGGGGCGACCAGCCGGGCGCCGTGTCGCTCCAATCGCTGTTTGAGGGCGGCGAATTCCTGTTGAGGGAACGCGATCGCGATGTGCCGGCCGTACTCGCGGTCGAACGGGGACGGCTGATAATC
Source organism: uncultured Planctomycetaceae bacterium (assembly GCA_963771935.1). Classification (GTDB taxonomy): domain Bacteria; phylum Planctomycetota; class Planctomycetia; order Gemmatales; family Gemmataceae; genus UBA4732. Next base: position 1,639,306 of record CAVYVK010000005.1, read on the forward strand.
CGGAACTTCCACCAGATGCAGCTCCTGGCCCGGAGCGATCTCCAGCCACGCCGCCGGCATGGGAATGTTGTTCGGGCGGTCGAGCGGCCTCCAGCCGAGCGCGTCGGTGAAGAAGCGGCCGGCCCTCCGAACGTCCCGAACGGCCAGTGTAATGTGCGCAACCGGCATGACCCGAACCTCCGTTACCAACGCGCCGCCCGCCCCGGCGGGAAGTCGGCCCCGTCGTGTTATACATTAATCTTTGCCGACAACGAGGGCGCGACGCCGCAGGGAGATAAGTGATGCAGAAAGTCTACAATTTCAACGCCGGCCCCGCCATGCTGCCGCCGCCGGTCCTGGAACAGGTGCAGGCCGAGCTGCGCGACTACAAGGGCGGCATGTCGATCATGGAGATGAGCCACCGTTCCAAGGAGTACGAGGCGATCAACACCGGTGCGGAGGCCGCATTCAAGCGGCTGCTCGGCGTCGGCGACGGCTACCGCGTGATCTTCGTCCAGGGCGGGGCCTCGACACAGTTTGCGATGGTCCCGATGAACTTCCTGCCGCCCGGCGGCGCCGCCGACTTTCTCATGACGGGGGCGTGGGCCGAGAAGGCCTTTGTGGAGGCGTTGGCCCTCGGCAAGGCGCGCGTGGTGGCTTCCACCAAGGACGAAAGCTACCGTCGCGTTCCACGCCCCGACGAGATCCGCATTGGGGCCGATGCCGCTTACGTCCATCTCACGTCGAACGAGACGATCCAGGGAATCCAGTGGCGCGACTTCCCCGACGTGGGCGATCGGCCGCTGGTCGGCGACATGAGCAGCGACATCCTGTCGCGGCCGTTCGACGCTTCGCGGTTCGCGCTGATCTACGCCGGGCGCAGAAGAACCTCGGCCCGGCCGGCGTGACGGCCGTGCTGATCCGTGAATCGTGGTTGAGCAAGGCCAACAAAAACGTGCCGACGATGCTGCGCTACGGCACGCACGTCAAGAACAACTCGCTCTACAACACGCCGCCGACGTTCGGCGTGTACGTCCTCGGCCTGGTGCTGCAATGGATCGAGAAGGCCGGCGGCCTGACCGGGATGGCAGAGCGCAACGCCGGCAAGGCGCAGCGGGTCTACGACGCCATCGACCGCAGCGGCGGCTTCTACCGCGGCCACGCGGCGCCGGAGTCGCGCTCGCACATGAACATCACGTTCCGATTGCCGAGCGAGGCGCAGGAGAAACAGTTCCTGGCGGAGGCGCAGGCGGCGGGCATGATCGGGCTGGCGGGACATCGCTCCGTCGGCGGCGTCCGCGCCTCGACTTACAACGCCGTCAGCCCCGAGGCATGCCAGGCGCTGGCGTCGTTCATGGCGGATTTCGCGCGGAAAAACGGGTAGCTCTGGCGTCCGGCCGCGCCGCGCTTTATCATCGGGTGGTAGCCATAACTCACGGAACCGCACCCATGTCCTCGCACATTTCGCGGCGCGTCTTTCTGGCCGGCGCGGCCGGACTCGCGTCCGGCGTCCCGATCGCCCTCCTCGCCGACCGCTTTCTCCTGCCCCGATTCAGCGGGACCACGAAGGAAGTCGTTCGGCCCGAATACGCCATGCCGGGACCGTTTCCCGGCCGCGTCATCGAGGTGCAACGGCCCGACGCCGTCTCGACGGAGAACGTCGTCAACCAGGCGGCCGTCGCCGCGATGCTCGACAAGGGCATGGGCGAATTGACCGGCGCCGACGTGGGCGACGTTCGGGCCTGCTGGGGCCGTTTCTTCCAGAAGGGCGACGTCGTCGGCGTCAAGGTCAATCCCGTCGGACGGGCGGCCAAGCCGGGCGAGCGCGGCCACGTCCCCAACGCCGTCGGCTCCATCTCCAGTCATGCCCTCGTCGTCGAGGTCGTCCGGCGCTTGCAGGCCGTCGGCGTCCGGCCGCAAGACATCGTCGTGTTCGAGCGTTACGCCGAGGAGTTCATCGACGCCGGCTATGCGGATTTGGTGGGGCGCGAGTTGCCGGGCGTGCGCTGGGCGGCGTCGGCGGTGCGCTACAGCGACACGCAGGTGGACGTGACCGGCTTCGACGACGGCCGCGACGGCGAGCGCCTGTCGGTCGAGGCCCAGCGGCGCGTCACCGGCTACGACCCGGATGTCTTTACGGTGATGGGCTTCTGCGGGCCGCAGCACAAGAACGACGAGCGCCGCTACCGCTCGCACCTGTCGCTGATCGCCACGCGGCTGGTGGACAAGATCGTGACGCTGCCGGTGCTGAAGGACCACCGCTCGGCTGGCGTCACCCTGGCGCTCAAGAACATGTCGCACGGCATGAACAACAACGTCAGCCGCAGCCATCTCACCGACATCGTCTATGAGCCGGACAGCACGTTCCGCCCCATGGGGCCGAACCAGTGCAACACGTTCATCCCGCTGGCCGTCTCGCAGACGGTCCTGCGGCAAAAGGCGACTTTGCACATCCTCGATGGGCTGATCGGCGCCTACGAGGGCGGGCCGAAGAGCACCAACAAGACCTGGGCGACGTGGCGCCGCAACAGCCTCTTTTTCGCCACCGACCCCGTGGCGATGGATCACGTCGGCTGGGAAATCATCGACCAGGTGCGGGCCGAGTACGGCTGGGCGCCGGTTGCGCGGATGGGCCTGCTCAACCAAACGCCTGCCACCGATCCAGTTACCGCTGTCGCCCCTTTTGGCGCCAACCTGCTCGGCGGTATGACGCTGTGCGCGGCGGCCCAGAACATGACCGCGGGGCGCGTCACGGAGGAGCTGAACATGCGGCAGCCGGAGCATGTCGTGCTGGCCGGCGAGTTGGGCCTCGGCGTCTTCCCGCGCGACCGGATCGAGTACCGCAAATTTGACTTGAAGGGATGAGCCTGCTCTACCAGCCCCGAGCGCGAGCGAGGGGTTGACCGAACCCCTCGCTCGCGCTCGGGGCTGGTTCGGAATCCACGTCCTAGAGGCCGGCCGTGTCCCATACTTGCGAGAGACTCCAGCCCGAGCGCTCTTCGCAAGGAATCCGCGATGCACCTGCCTCTCGTCCTTTTGGCCGCCCTCCCGGCGCTTACACAACCTGGCTCGCCCGACGACCTGTCGTTCCGCGCCGGCCGTCTCGACGCCTGGCAGGGGCACGGCTTCCAAATCACCACCGCCTTCGCTTGCGGGCCGAGCCGCTGCTTCGGCGTCACCAGCGCCGACCGCGACCGACAAGGCGGCAAAGCGCTGCTGTACCAGACCTTCGTCGTTCCATCCGGCGTCGCCGCCGTGACCTTCACCGCGGCAGCCGTGCGCCCGGCGGGCTGTGAACCGGGGCCGGCCCTCGACGTGATCCTTGAAGCGGCCGAGCGGGAATACGTTCCCAGGCGCGTCCGCACCGCCGACGGCTTGCGACCGGCGCCGCGCCTCCTGCCGCCGGAGAACGGCCGGCCGCACGAGTACGTCTGGGACGTGGCCTCGCACGCCGGCGAATTGGTACGCATCGCTCTGATCGACGACGACGACCGGCCCGGCTGCCACGTCTTCTGCAGCGGCTTCCAGCTCATCGGCGCCGACGACTACAACGGCCGGGAATTCGCCGACGACATGCGGCGGCTCGGACGTGAACACGGCCTGCCGCCGATGAAACGGCGCGACAGCGAACACTTCCTCACGATCGGCGACGTCGAAGACGAAACCCTGCAAAGCCGGCTCTCCGACTGTGAGACACTTTATGCGCTCTTCTTTGGCCACTTTAAGGCCAAGGGTTTCCGGGTTCGGCCGCCGGCGGGACGCATGATGGTGGCCGCGTTCGATTCGCAGGAGGGGTTCGAGGCCTACCTCGGCCGGCGGATGCCGTCCGCGATCACGGGCCTCTACGACCGGGACAGCAACCGGCTCGTGGTCTACGATTACGCCCGCAACCGCGCCTTCCTGGAGGCGAAGGCGCGGGGCGAGGCGACCGCGCGAACGTATCCGCCCTCGGTGCAGCGCGACCTGGCGCTGGGGGCGTTCCGCCGGGCCATCCACGAGTGGCGCGACGACACGGATATCGGTACGGCCATGCACGAGGCGGCGCATCAACTCTCGTTCAACGGCGGCCTGCTGGAACGCGACGGCGACGTACCGGCGTGGCTGGCGGAGGGGCTGGCGTGCTACTGCGAATCGACGGCCAACGGCGGTTGGCAGGGGGTCGGCCGGCCGAACCCGATGCGGACGGCGGCACTGGCGACGCAGGTGCGCGGCAACGGGCCGCTGCTGTCGCTCAGGGATCTCGTCGCCTCGGACGACTGGCTGCGCACCAGCGGCGTGGGGTTGGGCTACGCTCAGAGCTGGGCGCTGTTCCGCCTGCTGATGGAAGAGCGGTCGGGAGACCTGCGGCGATACCTGGACGTGATTCGAGCGCGACGGACGCCGGATCGGCGTTTGGACGATTTCGTGGAGGCGTTTGGGCGCTTTTCCAAGATGGATGCCCGCTATCAGGCGTATGTCCGCGAAATCGTGGCGACGGAGGCGCCGCGGGCGAAGTGAAGCCGTGGCGCCGTCCCATGCCGTCGCATCCGTTCCATTCATCCTAATCCCCTTCATCACTCCGCCTTGGCGGCGATCGTCACCCGCAGCGGATCGACCCAATCCTTGTGGTCGGCGTTGTAATAGAGGTAGCCGCGGCTGGCGGGGCCGCTGTACTCGCCGGGAACGCGGGCGATCAGGTCGATCGGGACCTCGATCGTCTGGTCCGGCGCGAGGTCGCGCCAGTACAGCACCAGCTCCCGGCCGCGGATCTCGAAGGCGCTCACCAGCGGACGCGACCCGTCCTCCGGCTGCCGGCAGTGCTGCTTGAGCTGCTTGAGATCCTCCGGCAGCGTCAGACCGCCCGGCAGGCCGATCACCGCCGTCGCCATGCTCTGCCCCTTGCCGCTCACGTTGTTCAGCGTGACCTTCAGACGAACCAGATCACCTTCGCGCACCTTCGTCTCTGACAGCGCCGTTTGCAATCGCACCGGACAGTCCGCCGCCGCGACCGGCTTGAGCGTCTGATACGACCAGGCCAGCGTGTACGGGAAAGTGTTCTTGCCCGTCACCTCGATCCGCACGTCGTTCTTGCCGGGGTGCAACACCGTCTCGGCGTCCTTCAGTTCCAGCGTCAGCGCGTCCGACGCCCCGGCCGGGAAGGCCAGACTCGCCGCCTCCTTGTCGCCGACGTAGAGCCGCAATTCGCCGCCCTCGGCCGTCCGTTTGTTGGCGCGGGTGTAGGCGATCAGCGCCTTCAGCGCCAGGATCGTGGATTGCGTCGAGCCGAAGCCGCCGTAGCCGCCGCGCTGCTTGCCGATCCACGTCACGGCTTTACGCAGACTGTCGGCGAACGCGCCGGGGTTGGCCTTCAGCCAGCCCAGCACCGCCAGCGCCGTCGTCTCGATCTGCAAGTCGCGGCCGCCCGATCCCGTGATGCTCGTCTTCTCGGCGTCGAGACGTCCGTCTTCCTTCTGGGCGCCGGCCACGGTCTTCAGCAGCGCCGTCGCCTCGTCCGTCCGCGCCCGGTTGATGAGGCTGTTGGCGACCAGCGCGAGGAAGTAGGGATCCTTTGAGGTCTTCGCCTGGCCGGCCAGGGCGTTCAACTCGGTGGTCAGGTCGTCATCCTTGCCGCTCTCGGTCAAGGCCCAAACGATGTAGGCGTTGGTCACGTCGTCGGGGGCGCGGCCGAATGAGTCCAGGGCGCGCGGGTTGCGCTGGAAGCCGCCCTTGCCGTCGCGGCGCGACAGCAGGTAGTCCTGCGTCCGCTTCAGCATCGCCGGGTCCACGTCCTGGACGCGGGCCATGTCGCGGAACTCTAGGAGGCCGTAGGCGGTCAGGGCTTCGTGCGGCGGGGCCGTGCCGCCGAACCACTCGTAGCCCTCGCGGTCGTTCTTGGCCGGGTTCATGCACTCGAACGAGGTCAGCTTCTGGTAGCCGCGGGCCAAAAGCTCGCGGGCGCGCCGCTCCACCTCGGGCTTGGCCTGATTGCTCTCCTTCAAGTAGTCGAGAATCAGCAGGTTGGGGTAGTTGCTCGTCGAGGTCTGCTCGAAGCAGCCGTTCGGCTCGCGCAGCAGCGACTCCAGACCCGATTGCAAGTCGGCCAGCGTCGAGGGGTAGACCCGCACCCGACATTTCAGAGTACCTTTCACCCACGTGTCGGGCAGCTCGACGACCTGCGACGCCGAACCTTCCAGCAGGTCGCTGCGCGACTCGGCGACGGGAAAGCCTTCCGGGACAATGCGGAACCGCGTCGTCACGGCGTCGGCCGCGAGCGGATCGGCCCGTCCGGCGAATCCGAGGACGGCCTCACCCTCCTCGGTCGTCGGCTGGAAGCGGTAGATCGGTCGGGCCGTCTTGCCGCCGTCCACAGCGAGTAGGGGCGGGGTCTCCCCGCCCGCAAGCAAGGGCGGGGAGACCCCGCTCCTGCCGTCGTCGAGCAGCTTGAGGTTGTCGTGCGTCGTCAGCTTCAGCTGCACGTCGCGCTTGTCGGCCGTGTTGTTGGAAACGGTCACGGGCACGTCGATCGTGTCGGAGGCCGTCACTTCCAGCGGCGTCGCGGGCTGAAGCGTGAACGGCAGGCGCGACTCCAGCACGCCCCCGGCGGCGCCGAGTCGGCCGTCGGCCGTGTGGGCGAAGGCCGTCGCCTGGAAGGTCGTCACCGAGTCGGACAGGTCGAAGGAAACTTCGGCCTTGCCGTCCGGCAGCACCAGGACCGGCCGCCAGCACAGCGTCTCGGCGAAGTCGGAGCGCGGCCCCGACGCGGCGGCCTCGTCGTGGACGTGGGCGTACTCGCGCACCACCATGCTCGGAGCGATGTTCAGCCCTTCGTTCCCGCCCTTGTTGAGCAGATTCCGCTGAAGGTTGAGGGCGTTATTGTTCTTCGCCCAGAGGGCGCGTCGGGCTTCCATCCGCGCTCGGCCAAGTCCTTCCGGTCCTTGTCCTTCGCTTCCTGCTTGGCGTCGTCGGTCGCCAGGGCGAGGCCGTCCGCCTTTTTCTGCAAGGCCCTTCCTGTTCGCGGAGTCGCTTCTCCTGCTCCTCTGGCCGGGCGAGAATGTCCCGATCGACCTGCCCATTCTGCGCCTGACCGCGCAGTCCGTCCGTGAGACCGAAATCGACGCCGGGCTTCCCTTCGGGCCGGTCGGTAGGGGCGGGCATTTTCGCGCCGGATCCGGCCGCGCCCGACCCTCCGGCGGCGGCCCCGAGAGGGGCGGGAGGCGCGCCGGGAGGAGCAAACGTCGGCTTGGTTGCGGCGGCATGGGGAGCGTCCAGGCGCTCGGCCAAAGCGCTGGCCTGATCGGCGTCCGGGGCCGCGTCCTTCGCCAGTTCCCCATCGTCCATCGCCGCGTTAGCGTCCGGCCACTCCGGGGCCGGCGCGTTCTCCACCCTGGCGAGTTCCTCCTCGGCGGGCGCCGCGGGCTTCGTCGCGCCGGTTCGGTAGACCTGGATCGCCCCGATCATCAGCGCCATACTGGCGGCCGCGGCGGCGTACCAGGGCAGCGCCTGCCGCCGCCGGTTCCGCAGACCCAGCACGAGGAAGAACAGCGCGGCGACCAGCAGCATCGCTCCGACCAGCGGCGCCCCGATCCGGCGCACCTGTTCCAGCGTGTCCTCGTAGGACGCCCGCTCGGCGACGGCCGTCGCGGCGACGGGGTCGGACTGCGCCGCGTCGGCCTCGGCGGACGCCTGCTCGTACTGCTCCTTGAGGGCAGCCGCCTCGGCTTCGGCGTCATCGCGGGTCTTTTTGATCTCTTCCTCGCCCAGGTCGGCCTTGCGCGGCGTGGACTGGCCGCTCATCACCAGCAGACGTTCGGCCTCTTCTTTGTCGATGTTCTTCTCGCGGAACTTGGCCGGATCCTGCTCCGCGAAGCGGCGCCAGCCCTGCACGCCCAAGAGCAGGTCGAGCGCGTCCTTCGCCTTGTCCTGCGGGCCCAGCAGGAAGTCGGCGTACTCCAGGTCCTCCGCCCGGCGCACCTCGCTGGTCAGCAGGAAGTGCGTCGGCATCGACCGATACGTCTTCTCATCGGCCAGGGTCAGCACGCTCTTGTCCACCACGGCCAGCATCACCACAGCCGGGGCTGGCTCGCCCTTCTCGTTCTCCGCGTCCACCGCCAGAGTCGCCCGCTGTCCGGGGACGTAGGAGGATCGGTCGGGATGAAGATGAACGGTCAGCTGCTCCGCCGGCCGGCGGTAGATCAGCCGTTCCGCGACCGGCTTCAGCTCGCGGGTCTGCGGGCGCTCCCGCGACCCGGCCGGCCCGGTCGTCTCCTCGAACACGGTCACGCGGCAGACGCCGCCCGCGCCGGCCTCCGGGTTCAGCACCGCCTCGGTTTCGCCCTTCTTGAGCCGCACCGATTGCAACAGCCGGCCGCGACAGTACAGGCCGACCATCAGGGTGCGTTCCGTCTTGCCGTGGACCACCACTCGGATCGGCTTGTCGGCGTCGGCCACGCCGTCCGGCACGCTCAGCGCCACGCCGGCGTCGATCGCCTTGGGCAAGGCGACTGGCTCCGTGATCCCCGCCGGTGAATCGATTTGAAGCGCATACGTCTTGCCGGACTTCGGCGTGAACTCGAAGCGGCCCATGCCCTGGTTGACGCCCGGCTCCTGGTCGTCGTGAACCGTCTCGGTCGTGACCGGCAGCGGCTGGCCGTCCTCCAGCAGCCGGCCCTTGAGGTCGGCCGGCTTGCCCAGCGTTGTACGCACCTGGAAGTAGACGCGGTTGGGCAGGTCGGCCGCCAGATCGCCGCCTTCCGGGAAGAACTCGACGTTCAGCTTCTTCAGCACGATCGGCAGCGGCCGGCTGATCGTCTCGGGGACGCTGGCGAAATTGACCCCCAGCGATGCTTCACCGCGCTCGATCGTCGCCGGCAACCGGAAGCGCACCACCACCGTCCCCTGATCGTCGGTCTGGAAGCGCAGCGGCTGGCCTCGGGGCGCTGACGCAAACCCTCGGGGCGCTGACGCGACCCCGCTCGCCGGCGCTGACGTAACCCCGCTCGCCGGCGCTGACGCGACCCCGCTCGCCGGGTCGGCGCCGTACTTCTGGCCGTCGATCAGGACCGTCGCCTCGACCGGCTGGTTGCCCAGCGGCTGGCCGTCGGCGACCTTCACGGCCTTGCAGCGGGCCGAAACCTCGTCGCCGGGGCCGTAGGTCGAGCGGCTGAAATCGAGCTGCTTGTTCAGCAGTTGTTTGGGATAGTTATTGACGATGAACTTGCGACTCTGCTCCGGGAAGCGATTCGCGTCGTCGCGGCAGAGCAGGGTGTATTCGCCGCCGGGCGTGTTGGGGTCGAGAACGAATTCGCCGGCGCCGACGCCGCGGATCGGCTTCTTGTCCGGCCCCAGCACCGCGGCGCCGGTCCTCGTCGCACAGCTCGTCGGCCCCTTGCATCAGGGTGCGGCGCACGCCCGTCGGCGTGACGAGATCGTAGCTCAGGCGCAGGTCTTCCTCGGCCGGCTTCAAGCTGAAGCGGTCCAGCGTCAGCGAGCGGTAATGAACGATCTCGCCGGGCTGATACATCGGCTTGTCGGTGTCGAGATGGGTGACGTAGACCGGGGCGGCGAGGTCGAACTCGCCGCTGACCTGGGCCTGGACGCCGGTTTCCTCGCGACAGGCCGAAACGACGAGGCTGAGCCGGCTGTCGGGCTTCACGGGCAGGTCGGGCGGCAGGGTGAGCTGATACTTGCCGTCGGCGGCCTTGACGACCGGGATGGCCGCGCCGACCGGCTGACGGTTCGCGTCGGCCACCTGGGCCGTGACCTTGGCGGCGACGGGCTGGCCGTCGAGGTTGGTGGTCTGGATTTCGTAGGTCGCCGGCGCCCCGGCCACGGCCGTCGCCTGGCCGACGACGGCCACCTTCAGCTGCGCCGCCTGGCCGGCCTCGCGGATTTCCTCGATCTTTTTCTGCTCGCCCTGCTCCACGTCCTGGCGATCGCGCCAGCGCGTCCTTCATCCGCTGCCGGGCGGCGTCTTCCTGCGCCTGCTGTTGTTCCACGATGCGACCGGCGTTGGCGTACTTCTGTTGCGTCTGCCAGCCGGGGACGGCCAGGCCGCCGATAGCCGCCAGAACGGCCGCGGCCGCCGCCCAGCGCCGCCACGGCAGCGCCTTCTTCCGGGCCGGCGCTCGCATCGGCACGACGGCGGGCGCGGTTTCTTCGGGGAGCCGGAGCGACGAAGTGAACGGCGGCGAATTCCATGCGGGCCGCGGCGGCGAGCAGGTTCTGCTGGCCGCGGGCCTTCTCCAGCTGCGCGCGGCAGGCCGCGCAGGCGTCCAGATGTTCCTGCATCGCCTGCCGCTCGGCGGGATCGAGCAGGTCGTACAGGTGTTCGAGCATCTGGGCTTGGCACGATGGGCATAGCATAGGGGGCCTCATCGCCTTTCGGCGTCATGGACTTCGCCACGCGATCCCGGCTCAGACCAGAGCACCTTACGGAGCTTCTGGAGGGCGCTGCGCATCTGCGTCTTGACGGTCCCCACGGGGCGCTCCTTGATCTCGGCGATCTGTTCGTAGGTCAACTCGCCGTTCTGGCGGAGCAGAAAGACTTCCTGCTCCTCGGGCCGCAGGTGCAAGAGCGCCTGACGAAGCTGCTGCACCGTTTCCTGGTCCTCCAGGCCGCGCGTCGGCGGAACGGCGTCCACAATCGGCATGGCGTCGGCCCCCACCAGCGGTTTGACGCGCCGCCGCCAGGCGCTGCGCTGGACATCCTTGGCGGCGTTGAGTCCCACGCGAAAGATCCAGGCCCGCAGGTTCTGCACAGCCGGGATGCCGTCCTGGGTGCGCCAGCAGCGCAGGAACACTTCCTGAGCCACGTCCTGGGCGTCGTCCGGGTTTCGCAGCATGAACCAGAGCGTGCTGACCAGCTCGTCGCGGAGGGCGTTGAAGGTGCGCAGCAACACCTCTCCGGGCGAACCGTTCGGCGCGACCTCGGTTGTCGGATCGGCACACACAATCGTGGCAGGTCTGGTCATACCGTCACCCTAACAGACGAGGGATTCGGGGCGCCGGATTGCCGCCGCGTGAAAAATGCAAGAAAGGGCGCGGCCGGGGTCCGTCCCGTGATGCGCGGATGTTCTCAAGGTAACGGGAGAAGGGGATGGGGACAAGGAGACATCGGGTTCGGCGGGTGGGCCTTTTCGATTGAGACGCTGACCCCGAATCCCTGGACTGTCCCCCGCCGTCCGGGTATCCTTCGGAGGACGGTCGGCGACTGCGGTAGGGGAGGCCGGCGCCGACCAATCCTGCGCAGGAGGCGGACGTGAGCGTGCAATTGGCCGTGCATGAGACGAAACCGATGACCTGGACGCGGCGGCACCTGCTCGGCCTGGAGGAACTCAGCCGCGCGGAGATCGAAACCATTCTCGACGCCGCGGAAGGCTTCGTCGAGACGGCACGCCGCAAACGCAAGAAACGCAGCGACCTCAAGGGCAAGGTCGTCGTCAACCTGTTCTTCGAGCCGTCCACGCGGACGCGGGCCAGCTTCGCCTTCGCGGCCAAGCGGCTCGGGGCCGACACCCACGACTTCACGCCGAGCGGCTCCAGCGTCAGCAAGGGCGAGACGTTCGTCGATACGGCCAAGAACATCGAGGCGATGGGCATCGACGTGGTCGTGGTGCGCCATTCCGTGCCGGGGCGCCGCACCTCCTGGCCCAGCACCTCCACTGCGGCGTCGTCAACGCCGGCGACGGCGCCCACGAACATCCCACGCAAGGCCTGCTCGATATTTTCACCATTCGGAGGCTCAAAGGGAGGATTGAGGGGCTGACGGTCGGCCTGGTCGGCGACATCGCCCACAGCCGCGTCGCCCGGAGCAACATCCACGGCCTCTTGAAGCTGGGGGCCAAGGTGATCGTTTGCGGCCCGCCGACGCTGGTGCCGCCGACGATCGAGCGGCTCGGCGTCGAGACGGCCTACCACCTGGACGACGTGCTGCCGCGCTGCGATGTGGTGAACGTCTTGCGCATCCAGTTCGAGCGGCAGCGGGGCGGACTGTTCCCGTCGATCCAGGAGTATTTCCGGCTGTTCGGCGTGGACGGGACGCGGCTGCGGCGCGCCAAGCCGGACATCCTCTTGCTGGCGCCGGGGCCGATCAACCGCGGCGTGGAGCTGACGCCGGAGGTGGCCGACGGGCCGCACAGCGCCATCCTGGAACAGGTGACGAACGGGCTGGCGGTGCGCATGGCAGTGTTGCATCTGTTGTGCGGCCAGCCGGCGGAGGAAGAATGAAACAAACCACGGAAACCACGGAAGACACGGAAAAAATAAGAGCAGCGACATTACTTTTCTTGCCTTTTTCCGTGTCTTCCGTGGTTTCCGTGGTTCACTGCGGCGGCGTCTCGCCTTGCAGCGTCACCTTCACGTCCATCTTCTGCCCGTCCGGGCCGCCGCGCAGGATCGACAGCGTCACCGTGTCGCCGACGTTGTGCTCGTCCAGGGCCGCCTCCAGGTCCTCAATCGTCTGCACCGGCTTGCCGTCCACGGCCGTGATGATGTCGCCGAGCCGCCGCCGGCGCGCCGAGTACGACTGCAAGCCCGCCTTGGCGGCCGGGCCGTTCGGCGTCACGCTGGCGATCATCACGCCGGGGAAGTTGTTGTTCCGCATCAGCCGATCCGGAACGTAGGACGCCCCCAGGCCGGGGTGCGGCATCAGAGGTTGGTGCGTTTGCTCGTCGTGCTTGATGAGCGCCGGCGCGACGCGGTTGATCTCGTCCGCCGGGATGGCGAAGCCGATGCCCGCCGACGTACCCGATGGACTGTAGATCGCCGTGTTCATGCCGATCAGCCGACCGGCGATGTCCAGCAGCGGGCCGCCGCTGTTGCCGGGGTTGATCGCCGCGTCCGTCTGGATCACGTTTTTCATCGGATGCTTCGTCACCGACTGGATCTCTCGGCCGGTCGCGCTGACGACGCCCGTGGTCAGCGTCAGGTCCAGGCCGAACGGATTGCCGATGGCGAAGACGCTCTGGCCCACCTGGAGGTCGGCGGACTTGCCCAGCGGGATCGGCGTCAGCGTCTTGCCGAGCGGAGGCGTGATTCTCAGGACGGCGATGTCCTTGTCGGGGTAATAGCCGACCACCGCGGCGTCGATCGCGCTGGTCTGGTCGGCGAGCGTCACCTGCACCCCGCCGCCGCCCTCGACGGCGTTCTGAACGACGTGGTAGTTCGTGACGATGTAGCCGTCCGCTCTCCAGATGAAGCCGGTGCCGGTGTCCGCCGGCACCTCCTGCATGTTCAGGCCGAAGGCGTCGGGCTGTTCCGTCAGGGCCGTGACGTGGACCACGGACGGCTTGGCGTTCTGGTAGATGCTGATGGTCGTTTTTTCGAGGTCCATCAGGTCGCCGCGCGGCGTGACGGCCCGCGGGGTCGCGTCGGCGGGGGAAGTACCCCACATGCCGATCCAGTGGCGGATGAGGAACCCGGCCGCCACGGCCGCCCCGATCACGACAACGAATAGCAGGATCGCCAGCCACGGCGAGCCACGACGGCGGCCCGGCGGCGTGGAAGGAGGGAGCGGCGGCCCGGCCTGCTCAGGGCGCCAGACGTAGTCTTCACTGGACATGGGTGGAATGCCTCCTCATGCGAATGAGTGGATACGTCGTTTAGCCGCGACCCGGAGGGGAGCGCGTCGTCCCCGCGCTCCCCTCCGGGTCGCGGCTAAACGACGCCGTCAGTTCAGCGACGCCGCCTCCAGCCGGCGGGCGACGCCGGGCAGCGCCGCCTCCAGCACGTCCTCGACGCGCTCGGCGAAGACGAAGTGCATCTCCTCGCGCACCCCGTCCGGCAACTCCCGCAGGTCCTGCTCGTTGTCCTTGGGCAGGACCACTTGCCGCATCCCGGCCCGCCGCGCCGCCAGCACCTTCTCCTTGACGCCGCCTACCGGCAGCACGAGGCCGGTCAGCGTCACCTCGCCGGTCATGGCCGTGTCGCTGCGGAGCGCCACGCCCGTGTAGAGCGACGTGAGCGCCGCGACCATCGCCACGCCGGCCGATGGGCCGTCCTTGGGCGTCGCCCCGGCCGGAACGTGGACGTGGACGCCGTTATGGCGGAACACCTCCGGGTCGATGCCCAGCGCCTCGGCGTGCGACCACACGAACGACTGGGCCGCCCGCGCCGATTCGCGCATCACGTCGCCGAGCTGGCCGGTCAGCCGCAGACCGCGGGCGCCCGGCAAAAGGGTGGCCTCGATGTACAGCACGTCGCCGCCCGCCTCCGTCCACGCCAGGCCCGTGGACACGCCCGGCTCCAGCCGCTTCCGCGACCGCTCCGGACGCACCTTCTCCGGCCCCAGCAGATCGGTCAGGTTCTCAAGGGTCACGCGCACCGGCTCGGTCTTGCCCTCGGCGAAGCGCCGGGCGACCTTGCGGGCGATGCGGCCCAGGGACCGCTCCAGATCGCGGACGCCGGCCTCGCGGGTGTAGCGGCTGATGATGCGCCGCAGCACGTCCGGCTCAATAGTCAGCTGCTCCGCGGTCAGGCCCGACTCCGTCAGCCGGCGCGGCAGCAGGTAGCGCACCGCGATTTCGACCTTTTCCTCCTCGCTATAGCCGGAAAGGCGCAGGATCTCCATGCGGTCCAGGAGCGGCCGCGGGATCGTGTCCAGCGCGTTGGCCGTCGTGATGAACAGCACCTTCGACAGGTCGAAGGGCAGATCGAGGTAGTTGTCGCGGAACGTATCGTGCTGAGCCGGGTCGAGGATCTCCAAAAGCGCGCTGGCCGGGTCGCCGCGGTAATCGCTTCCGAGCTTGTCCACCTCGTCGAGCATCAGCACCGGGTTGTTGACGCCGGCCCGCCGCAACGCCTGGAGAATGCGGCCGGGCATGGCGCCGATGTAGGTGCGCCGATGGCCGCGCAGCTCCGCCTCGTCGTGCAGCCCGCCCAGGCTCATCCGCTCGAACTTGCGGCCCAGGGCGCGGGCGATCGACTGGCCCAGCGACGTTTTGCCGACGCCGGGAGGGCCGACGAAGCAGAGGATCGGCGCCTTGGCCTTCGGATTCAGCTTCAGCACCGCCAGGTCTTCCAGGATGCGTTCCTTCACCTCGGCCAGGTCGAAGTGGTCCTCGTCCAGCACCTCGCGGGCCTTTTTCAGATCGAGTACGTCTTCGGTGGACTTTTTCCACGGCAGCTCCAGCACCAGCTCCAGGTAGGTCCGCGTCACCTGGAAGTCGGGCGCCGCGGCCGGCATCCGCTCCAGCCGCGTCAGCTCGCGTTCGGCCTCCTTGCGCACCTCGTCCGGCAGGTCGGCCTCGGCCAGCCGCCGGCGCAGCTCGTCCACTTCCGCCTTTTCGGGGCTTTTTTCACCCAATTCCTCCTGAATGGCCTGCATCTGCTGGCGCAGCATGTGTTCGCGCTGCTGCTTGGTCATCTCCGTCTCGACCGAGCTGCTGATCTTCTTGCGCAGCTCCAGCACCTGCACCTCGTGCGACAGATAGCCGTGGATCAGCCGCAGCGCCTCGGTGCGGGTGGGCGCCTCCAGCAGCGCCTGCTCCTTGGCGGAGTCGAGGCTGAGCATCGACGCGATGAGGTAGGTCAGCCGCAGCGGATCGCCGGCCTGGGCCGCCAGTTGGCGGATGTCGATCGGCGTCGGCAGCTGCACCAGTGACAGCGCCTTGGCCGCCAGCTCCAGCACGGCGCCTTGCAGCGCCTCGACTTCCGTACCTGTGTCTTCCGGCCACGCCAACGGCCGGATTCGGGCCTTGAGATACGGCTCGGTCTCCTCGGCGCGGAGGATCGTCACGCGCTCGACGCCCTGGACGATCATCTGGACGCCGTCGTCGCCGCGGGCGAACTTCTTAACGACGGCCTGAGTGCCAACCGTGTAGAGGTCGTCCAAGCCGGGCTGCTCGACCGAGGCGTCGCGCTGGGCGACGACCACGAAGGTCTTTTCCTCCGTCGCCAAGGCCGCCTCGACGGCCGCCAGGGACTGGGCCCGGCCGACCGCCAGGGGAATGAACAGTTGCGGGAACAGAACGGTATTTTTGAGCGGCAGGATGGGGAGAACCACGACCGCCGAGTCATTTTCTTGTGTCATCGGTGACGACCTCATCAAGGGAATAGGGGGTTGCCCTATCGGAATTCTACTCTTACCGGTCAAGGGGCGCGTCGATCCGGCAATTCCTCGCCGCAGGGACCGCCAAAGTGGCGGATTTGCACGCCCTTTCCTTATTGGTGCAAATGCCGAGCCACGCTCGCCGTTGTAAGACCGACACCGTGCGCGGCGGGGGTCTGTCGGCCTTACCCTCACCGGCGTCGTCCGGCGCCGTGCGGCTCGGCCGGATCGGACCACTGCCAGAAGGCCCGGCCGCCCTGCCGCACCCGCCGGGCGACGACGCCGAGGCGCCGCTTGGCCCGCTCCAGCGTCCGGGTGCAATACCCGGCCGCCCGGGCCGCTTCGTGAAGCTCCTTCGCCGGGCGCGGCCCACCCGCCAGGGCCGCCAGCAGCCATTCGTCCGCCGTGGCCCGCTCCGGCCCCCCGCCGGGGGAGGCCGGCCGGCACAGTTCGTCGGCCGTCGCGTCGCACACGCCCAGCCATTGCACCCGCGGTCGGCCGGCCTCCTCCACGAGTCGGCAGGCCAACGCCGGGGCCGTCGGGCCGATGTTGCTCTTGGTCATGGCCAGGATGCGCCGATCCGGCTCGCGCGGGCAGCGGCCGAGGAAGAGGGCGGTGCGGATGGCACCGATGATGCCGACCGAACCGCCGCCGCGGTAAAGCGCCTTGCGGCCGCCGCGCTTGGTCAGCTGACGCACCAGCAGCACCGACGCGATCGACCGCGCGGCCAGCGCGGCCAGGGGCGCGAGGGCCACGCGCATCACCTGGTCGCTGTTCGCCGCCACTTCCGGCTTGAAAAACGCCATCATGGGGTCGATGACGACCAGCCCGATTTCGTGCGCGACGACGGCCCGGCGCAGCGCCTCGAAGCAGCCGGGGAACGACATCTCGGCGCCGTCGGCGATTCCGACCTGCACGCCGCCGAGGCAGAAGACGCGGCCGAGGTCGGCGCCGGCGGCGTCGAGGCGCGGCCGCAGGGTGTCGTCGAGGGCGTCCTCGGCGTTGAGGAAGAGGACGTTCGCCTTCCGGCGGCGCCAGGTTCCGTCGGGCATCCGCCCGCCGCGGGTCAGGCGGGCGGCGAGGTCGGCGGTGAACAGCGACTTGCCGGCGCCGGGGTCGCCGTCGAGAAGGGCCAGCTTGCCGCAGGCCAGGTACGGCCGCCACAGCCAGTGGATGGGCCGAACCGGGACGCGGTCGAGGCGGAAACAGGCGGGGTCGTCGAAGGGCATGGGCGGAGGCTCCGCGTGCGGTGCGCACAAGACCCGATTGTACCATGCCGGATGGAGAGGGGAGAAGAGGATTATGGACGCCGGTGAGGGAATATGCCGGCCAGGTGGGAGGGCGCGGCGACGAGGTCGAGGACCACCCCGCCACTCCCCAACCTTGGATTGTTTTCCGCGAACGGTTACAATCCGGGTGAAAGGAGCCCCCCATGCCGCTGCGCGATCATTTTCGTCCACCGGTCGAGAGCAAGCATTCGTGGGACGAGCTTCATGGCGGATGGCCCATGATGATCGTCCAGCACCTCTTCCCCATCCTGCCGAAAGGGTACGTGGCCGCGCCGGGGGTGCATTTGGGAACGGCCTTCGAGATCGACGTGTCGGCCCACGAACGGGACACGCCGGAGGACGACGAAAAGGGGCACACGGCAAGCGGCGGCGTCGCCGTCGCGGCGTGGGCGCCTCCGAAACCGACTCTGACGCTGGAAGCGGAGCTGCCCGACCAGGACGAGTACGAAGTGCGGGTTTACGACGCCCGCCACGGCCGGCGTCTCGTGGCGGCCATCGAAATCGTCAGCCCGTCCAACAAGGATCGTCCCGAGAGCCGGCGGGCCTTCGTCGCCAAGGTGGCCGCGCTGCTTCAGCGCGACGTCTGCGTCGCCCTTGTCGATGTCGTTACGATTCGGCAATTCAACCTCTATGCCGACCTGCTGGAGCTGGTCGGGAAGAGCGACCCGATGCTCGGCGCGGAGCCGCCGGCGCTTTACGCGGCGACGGTGCGCGGCGCAAGCGGGACCGCCGCCGGCCGCTCCTGGACTTTTGGTTCTATCCGATGACGATCGGCCAACCGCTGCCGTCGCTGCCCCTGTGGTTGGACGTCGATTTGGGCGTCACGGTCGATCTGGAAGCCAGCTACGAAGACACCTGCCGCTTCCTGCACATCGCCTGATCGCGTGTTCGGCCCGCCGGCGGCGTGACGCGGCGGTACGCATCGTTCGAGGAGTACGAGCGATGGACGAATCCGACGCCTACCTGATGATCCTGGACGAGGGGCAGGAGAAGGGCATCCGGGAGATTATCCTGGTCCAGGGCGAAGACCAGTTCGGGCCGCCCGACGCATCCGTGAGGGCCGGTCTGCAGAACATCACGGACCTGGACCGGCTCATGCGGATGGCACGCCGGACCCCCACGGCGGCCGGCTGGCAGGAAATCCTGGATACCCCTTGAGTTCGTGCCCGGCTTTTTCCCTCTGTTGCGGGACGGTCGCTTGACCGTGCGGCCGGCCCGACCGCAGGTCTCCCGTCGTGTGAAGAGGAGACCTGCGGTCGGCCGGGTGGGGCGTGGTCGGAGAGCACGCCCCAACGAGCCGATGGTTCGGCGGCGCTCACGGCAGCCCCAGTCCCGCTTTCAAGCAATCGTCAAGCCTCTGCAGCAAGGAAGGCGAAAGCCTTCCGAGCACCTGGGCAACGGTGTCGGTGTAAACGGTGTCGAGCACCAAGCTGGAAACGACCGAATCGATGAGTAGCCCCGTGGCATTTGCCTTCGGGCGTGCTCACGTCGATGAACAGACAGGCAGGGTCGTTCTTCATCGTCAGGTTTTTCGTAACTTCCGCAACGACAACCGTGCTGACGGCGGCGTAGGCGTCCGACTGGACCACCACGGCAGGCCGCTTCTTGCCGCGCTGGCCGGAGGGGTGCGGAAAGCGGACAAGGACCACGTCGCCCCGTTTCATGGCTTCTCCGGCAGATCGTCGTACTCATCCCAGTCCTCGTGCTTGATCCTCTCCCAGGCCAGGGCTTGGAGCTCTTCCCTGGTCCAAGGGCTGTCGTCGTACTCCTCATCCTTGAGGCGCTCGTATTCCTCGACGCGGAGCAGGACGAACGTCTCCTGGGTCCGGGGATTGACGACGCGAGGCGGGGCGACTTCGGCGTTTTCCAGCGCTTGCACTTGCTGTTCGGTGAGTTCGATCATGGCGGCCTCCTTTCCTGCATCATACCAGCCGTCCGCCCCACAGACCAACGCGCCCAGGGCAAAAACGGCGACATCGTAGATCGCCACAAGACGAATCTACGATGTTCGCTTTTTACCCTCCAAGACTAATCTCCTATATCCCCTTTTCTCTTCCCGGGGTGCTTACGCAACCCTGCTCGCTGGCTTGAAAATCACCGCTAAGCGGCCGGCTAACGCGGCGCCGGCGTTAGTACGAGGAAAGGGACATCGTGACTTACGGGGCCGTAACTCACGATGTCCCCTTTCCGTTTTTCGGCACGGCTCATTTTCCGAAGGTCTCGCTGTTGTCCACAACAGGAAACCGATCTCCGACCTGAGAGTCGTCAGAGTCCTTGGGATCGACTGCAAGCACCAGTTCTCGATTTCCCTTGTCGTCCATCACGAGCCGGAATCGATGAAAGCGCCTGCACTTGACCAAGCCGTCTACTCCCATCTTGAGTTTTGTTGGACACAGCGGACATCGCATAGGAGTTCTCACCTCTTCTCACCAGCCGCCGTAACAGGCGGTGCATTTCTGGCCTCCGCGCTCGCCTGTGCCGCGACAGAAGGGACACATCCCATTGCCATCACAGGATGAGCAGGGCGGCCTGGAGACGAGACGGTCGTTGACGCCTGTGCCTTTGCACATCGCGCTCCTGCTGGTGCCGCGAGAGGATGCGCCGGCTGACGCTGACATTCAGGCTCGCTTGCCTGAGGACGAGGACATAGTACACCCCCGAGGTGCGTGCCGAACGACCACGCTCAGCCGCGGCGGGGGCCGCTGAGACGCCAAGCCCTAATAAGGCGCCATGCCCCCGCCGTCGGCTGCAGCGGATGGTTCGGCATAAGCTATCTTGAATGCCCCCTTTTCCGCTTCAGGTTCTCTCGTAGCAGGTATAGCGACGTATCTCACTCCTCGAAGTCCCACTCCTGGGGCAAACCAGGCCCAGATAACGGCACCTTCCTCCACTGTGCAGGCCGGTCACCACTTGCAGGAATGAAAAGGTGTTTCTTGTCCGGGGCCCAGGCGGGGCTCGGGGGATACCGTTTCATGTGTTCTACCGCCATGTTGATCGCCTCAAAGAGTTGTTGCCGCCGAGCCCGCCAGTAGCTCAGGCGCTGCACCAAATCCTCGACCAGTCCCTGGCCCTGCTTGGCATATATCTTGAGTTGGAACTTCTGCCAACGTGCTGACCGTTCTGCCGTTGGCATTGCCAGAATACGAGCCTTCTCCTGTGGTTCGTCAAACACCGCGGAAGAAGGCTCTATCAGCTTTTTATGCACCACCTGTAGCAACCGGAGATCCTGGATGTAGACCTGGAATCTGGTGTCGGCTTCATCATACTGTTTGTTCAGCTCCTTCCAGTCCCCGTGCAGGAAGGACATCTTATCCTCAAGCACATCTGGACTCTGGTAACGGTTTAGCCACTGCGCGACCCTTTCTTTGCATTCCTCTTCATCTATTCTGTCCAGAATCGGGTTGTCATAAATTGACATTGCTGTTCTCCTGGGTGGAACCTGAGCGCCCACAAACCGCCTCATGAAAGCGACACGCTTAATTCCCCAACGGTTACCTGCCGAGCCGGCAATTGGCCTGGCGGCTCGGTCGTCTTTCACCGCTTGCACGAGGTGCATGCCGCCGTCTTGGGCCCTGACCACCCGCCGGCGTAGCCGGTCCCCTGGCAGTGGATGCACTGGCCGTTGCCCTTGCACTTGAAGCACGCCTTACCGTCGGGCATCCGCCCGCTGCCGGCGCAAACGCTGCACTTGCCCGAAGCTGGTGCTGACATCGCTAACCTCCGAAAAGAGCCGAACCAGGGATTCTGTAGCGCCGCGCCTAATAATTCTACCCATTTCCACCCGCCCTGCAAGCAAATCCCGGCCTGCCGTGCGCGTTCTTCCAGGGCTGCACGTCCGCCGACCTGGCGGCGCTCTATCAAAGCGTTCTTCAAGGGATCGGGCCAATCTCGACCGGGCCGCCCGGCACGACCGCGACACGCAATTCATGCCCAGCCAGCAGCCGCATCCCAACGAGGACCTCGTCGCCGACGGCCGACGCCAGCACGGGCGCCTGGCGCCGTCCCACCCCACCTCCGCGGCGTAGACGTCGAGGCGCCTGACCGACCCGTCGCCGGCGCCGCCGCGCTTCCCGATTGGCGGACCAGACCGAGCGCGGCCGCCACGGCGGCCGGCAGCGTCAACGATGCGGTGAACCCCGTGTCGATCGCCGCGTCCACGTCCCGTTCGGCCCCGCCCGGCCCACGCGCTCGCAGCCAAACGACCACCTCGAGCCGCGCAGTTCACCGTGCCCCGAATCATGCGCGGCGCCTCATCCGGTACGCCGCCGGCTCGCCGACCCGCGCCAGCCAGACGTCGGCTGACGGACGACGGGCGCGAAGCCGCATGACCGCGGCGTAGTCGTCCTCGTCGAGTTCATGGTCGCCGGTCGCGAGGTCGATGGCGACGAACTTACCGTCGTCTTCCGGCCGGAGCGTCGGCCTGACGTGGCGGTCGAAGGCCTCGGCGCCAAGGCGGCCGAGTTCCTCCGGCGTCCGATGTGATTCGGTGGCAGGCATGAGTATCTCCGGGGTGGTGTGTTCCCCGCATTCATCCTAGCGCCCACGGGCGAGCTTGTCACGGTTCGCCTGTCGCGGGTCGCTGGCAAGGAACGGAGAGGAGCAGCGCCGCACCAGATAATCGGTTAACCGCGCGCGGCGCTCCGGTAACGGCGGCCGCCCTTGGAAGGAAGGGGCTGAGGGAAGGAAGCGGTCACGAGAGAAGAGAAGCGAGACGTAAGGGGACATCTCCAATTGCGGGTCCGCAATTGGAGATGTCCCCTGTCATTCCAGTCCCTGAAACCAACTCCGGTCGCTCACGCTCCCGGCTCGCCCTTCTCACACCGGCGCCGGCGGCCCGTCCGGTCGCCCCCGACCCCTGTTGCCATGACCCGTGCGGCGGTTACTCAAGGTCCGCCGTCAAGTCGTTCAGGTCCTGGGGCATGACGTCGTGACGGGCAAGGACGGCGCGTTGCCCCGCGTTCAACTCGGGCGCGATCCCTACATATTGGGTTTTCCACGCCTGGTATCGCGGCGTCGTTTCCAGGAACCGGCGGACATGGCCCTTGAAATTGTTCACGTCCGACAGCAGCTTCGACGGCGACCGTTTGCAGGAACCGAACCGGATGACCCGATCGGTTTCGTTCACCGCGACGAGATCGATCTCGGTATCGGCCCGGTCCCAGTAGCCCTGGACTCGCTGGCTGAGGGGAAAATCGCCCAACCCTTTGCGACTTCGCTCCTCGTATAGCTGCCCGGCTAGCTTTTCCAACGCCCCGCCCTCCACGTCCTCCAAACGCTGATCGGCCTCTCGGACGAGTTGCCCCACCGGACGGAAGGAGATCGCCGACGCGGGGTTCGCCAGCGCCGCCAACCAGGAGCGGAGGAAATTGTCGGTTAGATAGTACCGGCTGCGCTTGGCCTCGGGCCTGGCGAATACCGGCAGTTTCTTCTCGATCAACCGGAACCGCTCGATCAGGACTTTAAGGTATCCCCCAATTTGCGTGTCCGGGTTGCCGCTCGCCTCCCGTATCGCCTGGACTAGCTCGTTGTGCATACGGCCCGGGTTGCGGGCGACGAATTTGAGAACCACGTCGTACCGCCCCCGCAATTCCCGAAGGAACCAATTCTCGGCTTCCGAGCGGAGCGGCGACGAACTCTCGAAAAAGATCCTGCGCAGGAGCGTCGGACGGTCAGCCGCCAACACCCCCTGCTCGTAGCAATCCCGGTAGAACTTCGGCACCCCTTCAAAGAGATTCCACAGGAACAACAGCCGTTGCGGCGACGGGTCGGCGTGGTCCCGGAGGACGGCAAGGAGAGAACCCACGTCCCAATGCGTGAGTTCGATGGCGTCGGTGATCCGGTTATACAACGGGGCCGTGCGGTCTTCGAGCAGGGCCATCATCTCGGTATGGATCGATCCGAGGACGATCAGCCCGCCCGGAACCCGTGCGGCCTTGGCGGCCAGTCGGTCCACCGCCGCTTGCAAGTACGAGCAGAATTCCTCGTATCCTTTCCTGTTGAAGTACTGGAATTCATCAAGGACCAGGACGTAGCCGCCCTCTGCCATCGCCTCCAGTAATTTGGCCAGCTGGGCCAAGTCCTTCGGCCGGGGGTAACGATCCGCCGGTACTTGGAAGGTGTCCAAGGCGTCGTTCACCGCCGAGATCACCCCGACCGCCTCGGAGTCGGGAACCTGAACGTAGAACACGGGCTTGTCGGAACCGACGGCCTCCATCGCTCGTTGGATGAGGGCGGTCTTGCCGATGCGCCGCCGACCCGTCACCTTGGCGAAGAACCAGCGACGCCGGCTAAGCATTTCCTCCAGGATGGTCAGCTGGTCTTTCCTGCCGTAAAACTTCCAAGGTTTCATCATCGCTTCCGTAAGGTAAAGCCGCTTTATCTAAAAGAAGTAAAGCCGCTTTACCTTACACCGTCGGCCACAACTCTGCAAGCTCTGGGAAGCCTTTCCTTCACACCGCCGCCGCCTCATGCGCGGTCTGCGGCAAAAACGTCAGCCCCTTACCCTCGTCGTAATCCACCAGCACCGTCTGGCCGTCGCGGATTTTGCCTTGCAGCAGCATCCGCCCCAGCACCGTTTCGATCTCCTTCTGGATCGTCCGCTTCAGCGGCCGCGCTCCGTAGGCGGGATCGTAGCCGACCCGCGCCAGGTGTTCCCGCGCCGCGTCCGTCAGCTCCAGTGTGATCCGCCGCTCCGCCAGCCGCTGACGCAGCCGGCCCAGCTGGATCTCCACGATCCGCACCAGTTGTTCCTGGCTCAAGGCGTGGAAGACGATGATCTCGTCCACGCGGTTGAGGAACTCCGGCCGAAAGTGCCGTCGCAATTCGTCCAGCACCGCCGCCTTCATCCGGTCGTATACCTCGCCGATGTACGATCCCTGATATTGCAAGATGCGCACGCTGCCGATGTTCGAGGTCATGACGACCAGCGTGTTGCGGAAGTCCACCGTCCGCCCCTGGCCGTCGGTCAGCCGGCCGTCGTCCAGCACCTGCAACAGGGCGTTGAACACGTCGGGGTGCGCCTTCTCGATCTCGTCGAAGAGGATGACGCAGTACGGCCGGCGCCGCACCGCTTCCGTGAGCTGGCCGCCCTCCTCGTAGCCGACGTAGCCGGGCGGGGCGCCGACCAGCCGGGCCACCGTGTGTTTCTCCTGATATTCCGACATGTCGATGCGGACCATGGCCCGCTCGTCGTCGAACAGCACCTCGGCCAAGGCCCGCGCCAGCTCCGTCTTGCCCACGCCGGTCGGCCCCAGGAACAGGAACGAGCCGATCGGCCGATTGGGGTCCTTCAACCCCGACCGCGCCCGCACCACGGCGTCGGCCACGGCGTCCACGGCTTCGTCCTGGCCGATGACGCGCTTGTGCAGCTCGTCCGAAAGGGTCAAGAGCTTCTGCGTCTCGCCTTCCAGCAGCCGCGACACCGGGATGCCCGTCCACCGGCTCACGACGGCGGCGATGTCCTCCTCGTCCACCTCGTTCTTGATGAGCGACGGCTTGCCCTGGCCGGCCGCCAGCCGCTCCTCCTCCGTCTTCGCCTCGCGCTCCAGGGCCGGCAGGACGCCGTATTGCAATTCCGCGGCGCGGGCGTAGTTGGCCGAGGCGGTGGCCTGTTCCAGCTCCAGCCGCGCATCTTCGATCTTCTTGCGCAGCTCGCCGAGGCGCGAGACGCCGGCCTTCTCCGTGCGCCACTGCTCCTCCAGCGCCGCCTTCTTGCGCTTGGCCTCGTCCAGCTCCTTGTTCAGCCGGGCCAGCCGTTCCTTCAACGCCGCGTCTTTTTCCTTCTTCAGCGATTCCTGCTCGATCTCCAGCTGCAGGATTTGCCGATGGATCATGTCCAGCTCCGTCGGCATCGAGTCGATCTCGGTGCGCAGCTTGGCGGCCGCCTCGTCCACGAGGTCGATGGCCTTGTCCGGCAAAAAGCGATCCGCGATGTAGCGATTCGACAGCACCGCCGCCGCCACCAGGGCCGCGTCCTTGATCGTCACCTTGTGGTGGTTCTGGTAGCGCTCGCGCAGGCCGCGCAGGATCGATATCGTGTCCTCCACCGACGGCTGATCGACCAGCACCGGCTGGAAGCGCCGTTCGAGGGCCGCGTCCTTCTCGATGTGCTGGCGGTACTCGTCCAGCGTCGTGGCGCCGATGCAGTGTAGCTCGCCGCGCGCCAGCATCGGCTTGAGCAGGTTGCCGGCGTCCATCGCGCCCTCGGCCTTGCCCGCGCCGACGACGGTGTGCAATTCGTCGATGAACAGGATGATCTCGCCGTGCGATTCGGTGACTTCCTTCAGCACCGCCTTGAGCCGCTCCTCGAACTCGCCGCGGTACTTGGCGCCGGCGATCAGGGCGCCCATGTCCAGGGCGACGACGCGCTTGCCCTTCAATCCCTCCGGAACGTCCTCCTTGACGATGCGCTGGGCCAGGCCCTCGACGATGGCCGTCTTGCCGACGCCCGGTTCACCAATGAGGACGGGGTTGTTCTTGGTGCGGCGCGACAGCACCTGCATGACGCGGCGAATCTCGTCGTCGCGGCCGATGACCGGGTCGAGCTTGTTCTCCCGCGCAGCTGCGTCAGGTCGCGGCCGTACTTCTCCAGGGCCTGGAACGTCCCTTCCGGGTTCTGCGACGTGACGCGCTGGTTTCCTCGCACGGCTTTCACGGCCTCCAATAGTTTCTCACGGGTCAGTCCGAACTCGCGCAAGATGGCGTGCGTCGCCCCCTCGTCGCCGCTCAGGGCGAGGACCAGCGCGTCGGCGGACACGAATTCGTCTTGCAGGCGCTTGGCCTCTTCCTCGGCCCGCCGGAACAGCCGTTCCAGCCGCGGCGTGATGTAGACCTTGTCGGCCGACACGTCGCTGACGCGCGGCAGCTTTTCGAGCTGACGACGGACGCGCTCCTGAAGACGGTCGAGGGGGCGCCGGCCTTGACCAGCACCTTCGCCGCCAGACCATCCTGCTGTTCCAGCAAGGCGAGGAAAACGTGCTCCACGTCGATCTGCTGCTGGCCGAACTGCACGGCCAACTGCCGGGCCGACGCCACGGCTTCCTGGGCCTTTTCGGTAAAGCGATTGAGATCCATCGACGCCCCTCCCCGGCCGAAGCCGGCATGGCCGCGTCCCGAATAGGTTCCGCCGTACTGGCCAATTCGGCCGATATGAGGACAGGACGCGGATAGGGGTTAAGAGCAAGTGAGATGCCAATTGCTCAGTCGATTGGCGAGGGAATCACTAAGGGTTTGTAGGAAGGGAACTTATGTTCATTCGCCCGATGGCGGCACACGGATAACCCGCGACAAAATACGTGGAATTGGCGGGGGCGGCCGTTAATAGAGGCAATTTGGCAGGCAATCCGGGGAGGTTACGCTCCCGGCAGGGTGAAGAAGTCGGCGATGCGGCAGCGGAAGTCGGGCAGAGGCGGATCGCCGCTCAGCTCCTGTCCTTCCACCACCAAGAGGGGATCCTGTCCCGGCCGGTAGACGCTGACGTCCCGGCCTTCGGGGTCCACCAGCCAGACCACGGCGACGCCGCCATGAAGCATCTGCGTGATGCGGCGGATGGTGCGGTTGATGCGGTCGTTGGGGGACTGCACTTCGACGGCCAGCAGAGGCGGCCGGGCGGCGTACTGACGTTCCATGTCATGGGTGGTCTGGTCATCCTCGTAAAAGGTGACGTCCGGCCCTCGAACCGTGTCGGGATCCTGCTCGACCAGAACACCGGCGTCGTTGGTGCAGACATAGCCCTTGCGGCGCTGGACCGCGAAATTGCCGAGAATCCGGGCGATATTCGCGCAGACGAATCCGTGATGTTTCCCTGGCGGCGGCATCTCCACCACCTCCCCTCGATCCAACTCGAAGAAGCGGTTGCGGTTCTCCGGTCGATGCACCCATGCAAAGAATTCGGACGCCGTCATCGGGCGCGGAGGAGCCGTCGGGGCCGTGGCGACGGGAGTCATGACAATTTGTCCTCCCCATCGGTCAATTGCCGTTGGCGACCACCGGCTGCGATAGGGGCCGTTTCAGCCAGTCCCAGTCCTCGCCGGTGTAGTAGACGACGTAGCCGGATCGTTTGCCGCCGTTGGGATGAAGGACCGCCGTGGCGCACTTGTATTCGTAGGCGTTCATGTTCATCTTGTGCGCGTCCGGCGACAGGGCGTTCAAATCGAACTGGTCTTCGGAGAGGAGAAACACCAGCGCGTTCTGCGGACGGGCCCGTCCTCGCTGGTCTTGTTGAAGATGAGCAACGGCGTCTGGCGGCCCTGCACGTTGGTCAGGAACAACCAGCGCAGACGGCTGTAATTGAGGTCGGCCGGCGCCTCCATCGCCATGCCCTGGTTCTTCAGCGCCGCCTCCACGTCCTGCGCGCTCGTCGTACCGATGACGCGGTTGTTCGCGTCGATCACCAGCTGCTCGGCGGGGAAGGCCGGCCGTGTTCCGTACCAATGCCACAGTCCCAGCGCCAGCAGCAGCACGGCGGCGGCGGCGATGGCGCCGCGGAGGCCGTAGACGACCCAGCGGCGCCGCGCGGCGCCGCGCTCCTCTTTCAGACGGCTCAGGATGCGGGCACGGAGCTGATCGGGCACGTCGATCTGGCGCATGGCCTTGCCGACGGCCTCGTCGGCCCGGCGTTCGGCGTGGGCCGTCTGGTCGCAGGGTTCGCAGGCGGCGAGATGCTCTTCGAGCGCCGCGGTTTCCGCCGCATCAAGCTCGGCGGGGTGCGGACGGGAGTAGTCAAGAAGGAGCCGGGCGGTTTTACAATCCATCGGTCGCCCTCCGGACGGGGCCGGCCGCCGCCGTCGGCAACAGGCGGGCGCGAAGCCACGCCTTGGCGCGGGCCAGCTTGGACATCACCGTTCCGATCGGCAGATCCATCTGCTCGGCGATCTCGCGGTAACTGAACTCGTCGAAATAATACAATATTAACGGCGTCCGGTAAACCTCAGACAGCTCGTTCAGCGCCTGCTGCAGTTGCTCGGGGTCCACGTCGGGCAGCGGCTCGGCCGACGGCTCGGGCACGTCGCCCACCTCGTCGAGGGAGACGCAACGCGCGTTGCGATCCGCCCGGAGGCGGTGCAGGTAGGCGTTGCGGAGGATGCTGAACAGCCAGGGCCGGGCGCGGTTCGGGTCGCGCAGCTGGGCGAAGCGGGCCTGGGCCTTGCAAAAGGCCTCCTGCGTCAGGTCCTCGGCGTCGGCGGCGGCGCCGGACAGCCGATAGGCGTAGCGGAAAAGGGCGTCGTAGTTGTCGTCCACCAGCCGCTGCACCATCCGCTGACTGCCGGGCGTGCCCATGACGCATTTCCCTCTTGCATGAACCCCGACCGGGGCGATTTATTCCCACCGATTCCCGAAAAATCGCGCGGCCGGCGAAGGAGAGGCTGTTAATCTACGCGCACCGCGCCGCTCGCCAACAGCAGGAATTCATTTGACATTGCTCGATACCGCGATCGTAATAGGGGCGCTGACGCCCCGCCCCTACTTTATTCGCCGTTTCCCTCCGCGTATTCCGGTTCAGGAGCATTGCCATGTCCGGACGCAAATGGGTCCTTCTCGTCGCCGCCGTCGCCGGCCTGGTCGCCGCCGCGGCCATGTCGTTCGCGCCGCCCAAACCCAGCCTGCTGCTGCTCGACTGGGCCAGCAAGGGCAAGGCGGACAAACCGCCGACCGCCGTACTCATCGAAATGGGCCTCAAGGACGACGCGCCGACCTCGTGGTCGAGCCGGGCGACTGTTACCGGGGCGAACGTGGTCCATCGGGAGGGCTATCGTTTCCGCGACGGCGACAAGCTGAAGGAGCCGGACGGTTGGGAGGCGTCGTCGCGCCACGCCCTCATGGCGCCGAAGGGCCAGCCGGCCGTGACGCGTCAGGAGGGCATCGCCACGGTCGGCGTCGTGCTGCACCTGGCCGACGTGGCGCCCGACGCCATGCTGACCGTGGAACCGCCGGACAAGGACAAGGCCAAGGCGGAGGTCGCTCTGAAGGACGTGCTGGCCGGCAAGACGGTCCCCCTCTGGGACGGCGCCGCCGTGGTGCGTCTGGTGACGACGGCCGAGCCGCTGGCGGAGGATAAGACGGAAGATGACTTCCCCGCCGTCGCCTACGGACCCGACGGTACGCTTTGGGTAGCGTACATCGCTTACAAGGACCGCCATGAGAACCGCCGCATCGAGGCGGCGAACCTTAAGGAGCAGCCGGACAACTTCAAGGCGTTCGACACGCCGGAGTTCGCCGACCAGCTGTTCGTCAAGTATTACCGCGAGGGGAAATGGAGCGATCCGATCGCGGTGACGGAGGGGAACGAGGATTTGAAAGGGTGCGCGATTGCGGTCGGCGGCAAGGGCGGCGTCTTGGTGCTCTACAGCGCTCACCGCAACGGACGGTTCGACATTTTCGCCCGCGTCATCACGGCGAAGTTCGCGGCTAATGCCAAGGACTCGGTCAAGGTGGAAGAGGAGCGAAAATGGACGCACGATGACCAGGTGGCGGCCAACCTTAGCCCATGCGCTTGCACGGACGAGCGGGGCGGCATTAGGTATGCCTTTCAGGCATGGTTTACTGACGGCAAAAGCCAGATTCTGTTTTGAGCCTCTTGAGGATCCAGAACCCGGGAAGACACCCGATGCGTACGCCGGAGGGTATATCCCTCCCAGCCGGGGTAACAGCTGGCATCCAAGTCTGGCGGCGTCTGTGTGTGCCTGGGATTACTACGACGGCGACTACGACATCGCTGTGGAAGGAGGAGGCGGCGGGGTTGGGCGCGGGCCAATTGCGACATCGTCCCGCTTCGAGGCCCGCCCCTCCGCCTGCTACGACGCCAAACGCCGTTTGTGGATCGCCTATGAGGAAGGCCCGCCAAACTGGGGCAAGGACTTCGGCGCCCTCCAGGACGGCGGCAATCCGCTCTACAACGCGCGGGCCGTGCAGCGTGGTCTGCCTGGAGGACGGCAAGCTGATGGAGCCGGTCGCCGAGTTGCCTCGGCTCGCCGACAATCCGCCCAAGCCGGGGTGGGGGAAGCCGATCAATTACGAAAAGGCCCGCGCTGGAGCAACCCGTCGCTCGGCCTGGACGGCAAGGGCCGGCTGTGGCTGACCTACCGCCAGAAGTTCGGCACGCGCTACAGCACCCATCCCGGATCGTACTGGTTGACCTTCGCCCGCCGGCTGGACGGCGACCACTGGACCGATCCCATCGAGGTCGCCCACTCCGACGGCCTACTCGACGAGACGGCCGTGGTGCTGCCGCACGCCTCCGGCGGCGTCGTCATCGTCCACAACACCGACGGCCGCTATACGACGCCGAACAAGGTCCAGAACATGGTTTATGTCAGCTATCTGGACCTGCCCGGCGATCCGGTCGAGCCGAAGCTGCAGCCGCGCGACCCGGGCAAGAAGGACGCCGACGAGGGCAAGGCCGAGAAGGAGGCGGTGAAGCGCATCCGTGACTACCGCATCGAGGCCAACGGCAAGAAGTACCAGCTGCTGCGCGGCGACTTCCACCGCCACACGGACCTTTCGTGGGACGGCGGCCCGGACGGCTCGATGGAAGACCAATACCGCTACACGATTGACGCGGCGGCGTTCGACTGGATCGCCAACACCGACCACGACAACGGGGCCGGCCGCGAGTACCCGTGGTGGCTGACGCAGAAGGACGACGACGCCTACTTCGTCGCCGACCGCTTCACGCCGTTGTTCAGCTACGAACGGAGCGTGTCGTACCCGCACGGCCATCGCAACGTGATGTTCGACCACCGCGGCGTCCTGACGCTGCCGCGCCTGGCGGCCGACGGCGCGAAGCCGGTGGCCGGCATCAACCCGGACGACACCAAGATGCTTTACCGATACCTGAAGGAGCTGAACGGCATCTGCGCCAGCCACACCAGCGCCACCGGCATGGGCACCGACTGGCGCGACAACAACCCCGACCTGGAGCCGATCGTCGAGGTCTACCAGGGCGACCGCGACTCCTACGAATACGAGGGCGCACCGCGGGCCGGCTACGATCCCAAGGGCAACATAAAGCCGGCCGCCATCGGAGGTTGGGAGCCAAAGGGCTTCATCAACAACGCCTTCGACATGGGCTACAAGTTCGGCTTCGAGGCGTCGAGCGATCACTGGTCCACGCACATTTCCTACAGCATCGCCCTGGCGGAGAAGCACGACCGAGCCGGCATTATCGACGCCCTCCGCAAGCGTCACTGCTACGGCGCCACGGACAACATCA
This sequence comes from uncultured Planctomycetaceae bacterium, assembly GCA_963771935.1. Classification (GTDB taxonomy): domain Bacteria; phylum Planctomycetota; class Planctomycetia; order Gemmatales; family Gemmataceae; genus UBA4732. The sequence continues at coordinate 1,670,807 of CAVYVK010000005.1, forward strand.
TCCTGGACGTGCGCAGCGGCGAGCATGTGATGGGCGATGCGTTCCAGGCGGTCGGGGCGCCAAAGCTGGACGTCCACGTCATCGGCACGGACGACCTGGAAGAGGTGGCGGTGCTGCGCGACAGCAAGGTGGCGGCCGTGCTGAAGGCGGACGGCAAGGAATATAAGGGATCGTGGACCGACCCGAATCCGGCGGCGGGCAAGCACTACTACTATGTGCGCGTGACGCAGAAGGACAAAAACCTGGCGTGGGGGTCGCCGATGTGGATCGACTCGGGGCCTTGACGGCGATTGGCGAGGGCAGCCCGGGTCGGGTAAAATGGCGAAAGGTTGAGGGCCCCGATCCGGGAGGAGGGTGTGATGAGCAATCCGCAAGAGGAACCCGAGGCGCCGATCGTAGTGCAGGTGATACGGGTGGACGACGTTCTGCCGGAAATATCACCGGCTCAGCTAAGTCGTTTCTGACAATCGGACGCCCAGGGCTTCCGGATACTTCCGAAGGAGGAATTGGATATTGGCCACGATCCAGAGTGCGACGTAGTTGACCGCCAGCTTGTCGAAGCGGGTCGCCAACGCCCGACACCACTTGAACCAGCCGATCGCGCGTTCGATGATGTTGCGTCGGCGGTAACTGGCCTTGTCGAAATCCTCCTGGCGCGGCTGATTGCTCCGCGTCGGGATCACCGGCTCGATGTGCCGCCGCCGCAGCCAGCCGCGGACGCGGTCGAAGCTGTAGGCCTTATCGCCCGCCTCCCGCTCCGGCCAGGTCGGCCGGCCGGCCCGGCGCGGCCGCCGCGCCCGACGGTTGACTTCCTCGAAGCCCTGGGTCTCGTGACGCTGGCCTTCGGTCACCCACACGGCCAGGATGACGCCGTTGCTGTCGCAGATTAGGTGGGTCTTCGTGCCGAAGCCGCCCTGCGAACGCCCCAGCGCATGGCCCTCGGGTTCCGTGCATTGCGTCGTCGCGGGGCCGCCCAGCTCCGGCCGCGGGTCGGGATTTTTTTTCCGCCCCGGCGGCGGCCTGGTGGGCGCGGATGACGGTGGCATCGACGCACCACAGGTCGCGCGCGATGAGGCCGTTGTCGTCCAGCCGGAGCAGCAGGGCGTCAAGGATTTTGGCCCAGGTGCCGTCGGCGCGCCAGCGGTTGAAGCGGTCGTAGACCGTCTGCCAGGGGCCGTAGCGCTCGGGGGTGTCGGGCCAGGGGGCGCCGGTGTGCAGGTGCCAGAGGATGCCGTTGACCAGCGGCCGGTGATCGCCCCAGGGATGTCCGGCCCGGCCGTGGTGGAAGCGGTCGGGGAAGAAGGGCGCGATCCGCTCCCACTGGGCGTCAATGAGGTCGTAGCGGTACATGGGTAGCCTCCTTCGGGAAACCGCCCCACTCGCGAGATGGGACCAACAACAGGAAGAAAAGCAACCGGCATACCGGATTGTCAGAAACGACCTAGATGAATCGGACATCATGCTCGACCCGTGGGTGGAACTGCCGACACCGTCGGGCGGAATAATCGTCGTCGCCCGACCGGGTGAGCTGCCGCCGCCGGACCTTCCCGAGATACCCCCGGACTGGGAAGATTCGTGAGAACGCCATTATGGGATTGGTGAGAGCGAAAATCACGCTGAAGAATCCCCGACGGGCCGACTTGCAGGCCGTCGAGGTGGACGCCCTCGCCGATTCGGAGTCGGTCCACCTGTGCATCCCCGCGCATGTGCAAATCCAGCTCGGCTTGGAAGAAGTCGCTCGCAAGGAGGCGACCCTGGCCGACGGCGGAAAGAAGGTCGTTCCCTACGTCGGCCCGGTCGAGATTCGCTTCAAGAATCGCGTCGGCTTCGGCGGGGCGCTGGTGCTGGGCGACGAGGCCCTGCTGGGCGCGATTCCCATGGAAGACATGGACCTTGCAGTCATCCCCAGTACGCGGACGCTGGACGTCAATCCCAACAGTCCGAACGTCGCCACGTCCGTGGTGAAATGAGTCGGGACGGCGCTCGACTTCACCACCAGCACCGGACATTGGGCGAACATTCCGATCGCGTAACTCATGCTATGCAGCGCAGCGGCCGGGTTGGCGGAATCGACGGGCGGGGCGGTCACGACAATCAGGTCGGCCCCCGTCTCCGCCGCGAAGCGGACGGTTTCCGCGGCCCGCTTGCCGAAGCGGACTTCGACTTGCCACGGGATCTTGCCCTCCTCCAACCGCTTGCCGAGCTGTTGCAGCTGGCTCCGCGCCAGGCGCTCCAGCCGGCCGTAGAACGTCCCCTCCTCATCCATCGGCAGGCCAGGAATGATCTCAACGACGTGCAACAGCGTCACCGTGCCGCCGCTCTGCGCGGCCAGCCGCGCCGCCATGTCGAGGGCCGGCTTGTGCTTGTCGGTCAGGTCCACGGGCAGCAGGATTTTCTTGAACATGGCCGGTCTCCGTCCGGGGCGCCCTCGGTCCTTTTACTCCGCCGGACGGGGCCGGCAAGGGCGCCGCTCTCGCCGGCGTCAGGACCGATGCTTCGCTTCCTTTTGCTTCCGTAACTTCTCCTGAAGAATCGTCTTGGCCTTCTCCAACTCCTTCTTCCGCCCCGCCGGCAGGTTCTCGCCGGCGCGGTTGATGAAGTACTGGATCATCCGAATCCCGGAGCCGATCCCCTTGGGGCTGACCTTCTTGCTCGCCATCGCCCGCGCGATGGTCTCGGCGTCTTTCGTGAATAGATCCTGCGGCGGGTGCGTGGAGTCCGTCGTCACGTCGCGCACCCATTTCTTCTTTTCAGCCATCGCTTTTCTCCCATAAGTCCGCGTCCCTTCTCCGAGGTGCCCGTGAATACCTCTTGCACGCGGCGTGCCGGTCGTCAGAACGGCAGCGGCCGCTCGCGCCGGGCGAACGCCTCCGGTACGAAGCGGAACAGCTGCGCCGGCCGGTGTCCGCCCCGGCTGCGCATCCCCTCCGCCGGCGCCACGAAACCCGCCTCCAGCACCTTGCGTCGGAAGTTGCGGCGGTCCAACGGCCGGCCGAGGATCGCCTCCGTCAGCGCCTGCATTTCCGAGAGCGCAAACGTCTCCGGCAGCAGGTCGAAGCAGACCGGCGCCTCGCCCAGTCGGCGGCGCAGGTGGCGCAGCGCCCGCTGCAACAACTCGGCGTGGTCGAAGGCCAAGGGCGGCAGCGGCGCCGACTCCCCGAGGTCGAACCACCGCGCCGCCCGCGCATCGCCGCGCGGCGCCAGCTGATGACGGCCGGCCGGCGCCAGGCCGACGTAAACAACCGTGATGACGTGGCCGCGCGTGTCGCGGCCCGGCGTGCCGACCGCCTCCACCTGCTCCAGCCGCGCCTCCGGGATGCCCGTTTCCTCGTGCAGCTCGCGCAGCGCCGCCGCGTCCAGGTCCTCATTTTCGCGCACAAAGCCGCCCGGCAGCGCCCACATGCAGCGCCACGGCGGCTCGTCGCGCTCGATCAGCAGCACCTGCAACCGAAGGTCGTTCAGCGCCCCGGCCACGGTGAACAGGGCGATGTCCACCGTCACGCCCGGCCGCGGCCATTCGTAGCAATAGCGCAGCTCTGCCGGCCGCGCCGCTTCTGATTTCCGGTCGGATCGCATATTTTCCACCATAGTGTTTACTTGACGCATATTTGCCCGTAGACTTCCATTGGAGGCGGGACAACCCCTCAAGTCAAGGCCTTTCGGGGCGGGAGGCAGCCATGCTGGGCGTCCGTTACTTCAAGGCGTCGCCGACGACCTTCGTGATGCAGTACGTCAACGGCCATGTGCAGCGCGAGGGCGTGGGTCTGTCGTTCATCTACTTCTCCCCAATGACAACGCTGGTCGCCGTGCCGGTCGGGGCCGCCGACGCCCCCTTCATTTTCAACGAGACGACGGCCGACTTCCAGGCCGTCACAGTGCAGGGCCACTTGACGTACCGCGTCGCCGACCCGATGCGGCTGGCGGCCCTGCTCGACTACAGCATCCGGCCCGACGGCGCCCACCGTTCGGACGACCCCGACAAGCTGCCGCTGCGGGTGACGCACGCGGCCCAGAACGCCATGCGGGCGGAGATCCAGGGCCGGCCGCTGCGGGCGGCGCTGGTCGAGGCCGACGCCATCGCCCAGCGCGTCGCGCACGGCCCTAATGGAATCGCCGGCGCTGGCCGCCCTCGGCGTGGAGCTGTTGAGCTTCTCGATCCTGGCGATCAAGCCGGCGCCGGAAACGTCGAAGGCGCTGGAGGCGGAGGCGCGGGAACGGCTGCTGCGCGAGGCCGACGACGCCATCTATTCGCGGCGCAACAACGCCGTCGAGCAGGAGCGCACGATCCGCGAGAACGAGCTGAACACGGAAGTGGCCGTGCAGACGAAGCAGCGCGAGATCGAGGAGACGCGGCTGGCCGGCCAGATCGCGCTGGAGGAGGAGCGGCGCCAGCTGGTCGGCGCCGAGGCCGAGAACAGCAAGACGCGGGCCGACGCCCAGGCCTACGCGGTCGAGGCGACGCTCAAACCGCTGGCGGCGCTGGATCCGAAATCGCTGCAGGTCTTGGCGTCCGGCTCGGCCGACCCGCGGCTGCTGGTGGCGATGGCCTTCCAGGAGATCGCGGCCAACGCGGCCAAGGTCGGCACCCTCAACATCTCGCCGGACCTGCTGGAAACGCTGCTGCACAAGAACGGCAAGGCGAAATGAAATTCACCACAGAGTCACAGAGAACACAGAGAGAAGAATTTGAATTGGTTTCTCTGTGTTCTCTGTGACTCTGTGGTGCGTTTCTTTTTTGGAGGATGCGTCCCATGTTCGATAAACTCGTCGTCGTGACGCTGAAGACGCGGTTGGAAGAGCTGGTGGAGCGCTTCAACACCCGTGAGCAGGCCAAGTTCTACCTCGAACATATGGGCCTCAATTTCGCCGAATACGACCGCGAACATACGGTATACATGGAGGCGCTGGGACGGCTGCGTCGGCAGCTGGACGGGCTGCTGCCGAAGATCCAGTTCATCGAGCGCGGCTTCCTGCCCAACTTTCTGTTCACGCAGCGGGACCTCGTGGTGACCATCGGCCGCGACGGCCTGGTGGTCAACACGGCCAAGTACCTCGACGGCCAGCCGATCGTCGCCGTCAACCCGGACCCGGCCCGCATCGACGGCGTACTGCTGCCGTTCACGGCCGACAAGGCCCGCGCCGCCGTCGGCCGCGTTCTGGAAGAGAAGTCGCGGTATCACACGATCACGATGGCCGAAGTCCGTCTCAACGACGGCCAACGGCTGCTGGCGTTCAACGACTTCTACCTCGGCCAGCGGACGCACCTGTCGTCGCGCTACAGTCTGACGTGGCGCGGCCGCACGGAGAAGCAGTCGTCGAGCGGGGCGCTGGTGATAACGGGGGCCGGCTCGACGGGCTGGTTCAGCTCGACGCAGAACATGGCGGCGGCGGTGACGCGGCTCCTGCTGCATGACGCGGCCCCTGAGTTGCCACGGATGCGGCTGGCGTGGGACGACGCGCGGCTGGTGTTCGTGGTGCGTGAGCCGTTCCGCAGCAAGGCGTCGGACGTGGAGCTGGCGGCGGGATTGCTGGAATCGGGAGAGGAATTGGTGTTCGAGTCTCAGATGCCGGAGGGCGGCGTGATCTTCTCCGACGGCGTGGAGAACGACACACTGGCGTTCAATTCGGGGTGCGTGGCGACGTTCCGGGCGGCTCAGCGGAAGACACGGCTGGCGGCGGTGTGAGCGCGGGTTTGCCCGCTACCGGCCCGCTACCAGTGTCAGATGATCGGTGAAGCAGGGTGCGGCCCTGTCAGCCAGTTTCGGCGTCACGACCTTCGGTTGGGACGGTAGGACGACCTGGGCGTCTGCTGCGACCCGCATAGTCATGGTCAGCAAGGGAGTGAACGTGGCGCCTATTCTTGGAAGCCAATCAGCTACGGCCCCATGAGACGTTACCCGTGGGTCATGGCATTGGTTTCGCAGAAAGCCAGCGTCACTTAACCCGAATGATCCAGCGGCACATCAGGTGGCGAGGGTTGGTTGCGGCACTGTCTAACGGCTCGGATTTGACGTCCTTAACGGTCTGATCGCCAGTGACCGTACCCTGCGGCTTGTCGTAGGTCGCCCGGACAGGGTCAAACCTCATCGCGAAGCCAGGTCCCACGTCTAAGCGAGATGGCGGAATGGGCTTGTCCGCCTCTCCCGTTTTAATTTCCTGGCGCCAGCCATCAGAATTCTGCCAGTTGAAGATGAAACCGTGGTCAGCCATGCGGACTGACGTCACAGGAACGCTGAATGCGCTGCTACCGACCTTGAACTGCTGCACCGTGATCTGGCCGTCCTTGAAAACGCCGCCCACGCCAGCCTCATCCTTGGCGCCGCCGACAAGCTGTTCACTCATGTTCGGAACCTTACCCTTGTTCTCGCCGCTCCGGTCCCGAAGCTTGGCCGGAACCCAGTCTTCGTCCGGCCAACTCGTCTGGCCGTCCGCCCAAACATAGCCCTTCGGCGCCTCCTTACCGGCGCCAAAGTAGGGGATCATGGCGCCGAGCGGCACACCGCTGTATGCCTCGTCTCCCTGGTGCGCTACGATACCCTTCAGAGCATCAAACTCCCCCCGGCTCACCGCTTCCTGCGTTGCCGCTGGGTCCGCTGGCGATCCGCCATTCCTCCCGTTTGCCATGGCCACGATGATCGCGACCACGGCCATGCCGACGGCGAAGGCGAGGGTGCCGACCCATAAGATCTGCGTGTGGCGGCTCCTCTTCTTGGCTGCGGGCTCCTGATTCTGATTCCCCCGCCAGTCTGGGTTTTGAGGCTGAACCATGGGCATCATCTCCGTTGCTTTGGTTTCTTCCGTTGGAACGAGAGCCGCCAGCGCCTGGGCGAAAGCCACGCAGCTCGGAAAGCGATCCTCAGTGGCTTTCGCCAATGCCCTTTGGAGGATCGCTTTCTCAGCGGTCGGCAGCGCTCCGAGATCCGGTTCGTTCTGCATGTGGTCGAACATGAGGCTGGCGAAGTCGGTGTGGCCGAATGGCCGGCGCCCAGGCGCATCTCCGCATAGGAGTACGCGAGGCTGTACTGGTCGCTCATCGCGTTGGCGTGCCCGCCCCACACTTCCGGCGCCATGTAGGCGAACGTGCCTGAGCCGCTCACCGAGATGGTCTTTTGCTCATGCGACCGTGCCAGGCCGAAGTCCGCCAGGCAGGCGTGGCCCTTCAGGAGCAGGATATTGTCCGGCTTCACGTCACGGTGCAGGACGCCCTTGCCGTGCAAGTAGTCCAGCGCCTCGGCCGCCTCCCGGAACAGTGGGATCAACTCCTCGATCGGCAGCCCATCCCGGCCGGCTTTGCGCCTCGCGCATCTTGTCGCCCAGGCTGCATTCGGCAAGGTCCGTGACGATGAGCAGCTTCTCTTCATCCGAAAAGAACTGCTTGGGCGAGACCAGGAAGTGGTGGTGCAGCTGCTTGACGACTTCGAGGGCGCGTTCTTCGCGGATGCGCTCCTCGTGGTCGGCGGCGCGGCGAATGATCTTGACGGCGACGAGGACGCCGCCGGGGGCGCGGGCGCGCCAGACCTCGCCGAAGCCGCCGCGGCCGATGAGGCTCTCCAGGACGTAGCCGTGGATGACTTGCGACTCGTGTGAACGGTCAGGAGAGTCAGGATCCCGATTTGGAGTCACGGCGTTGCTCCGGTGGCGGCCGGCTTGCGACCGTTCACTTCACCCCGGCATGTTCACCACCTGCCGGAAGTCGTCGTAATGGTTGCCGGTGACGAAGACTTCGCCGCCGTCGCCCAGGACCAGGCGTAGCTTGCCTCGGCCTCCCGGCCCCGCCTGGGTCAGGTCATATTCCTTGTAGTAACCGTAGGGGCGTGGCGGCAAATCGAGGTCGCGGTTCTCGAACACCGACCCACCGGAGACGCCGGGCGGCAAACGTCGAAACAAGAGGATGTCGCGGATGAAGGCGTCCAGCCGGACGAGCCGGGGGTCCGCAAAAGGGTTGTGTTCGCCCCAAATCACGCGCTGCCGCAGCGGCATGGCCAGCCCTACGCCGAACAGAATCGCGCTACAGAGACACAAAACATCCATTAATTCTATGCGGTCGAGTCCGTGAATGCAACAAGGCGGACGACGCAGCTGGCGTGATCAGTACACCTCGATCACGTGTTCCCCGTCGTGTTCCGGGTTGCCGATCAGCCGCCGCCCGGCCGGGTCCACGACCAGATCGAGCGCCTCCAACGGAATCTGCCCGATCAGAACGGGGCAATCGTCGGTGATCTCGAGGAACTCGACCACGCAGTCGCGGTCCATCACCGTCAGCCGCACCGGTTCGTAGACGCCGAAGGAGAAGACGCCGGCGCTGGTCTTGGCGGTGCGGGTGCGGTGACGCTGAAGGCCCAGTTGCTGGATGAGCCGTTTGGGCACGGACAGCATGGTCGCCTCCGTGTCCGCCAGGGCGTCGGCGACCTCCACGTGTCGCACCTGCTCGGCGCTCAAAAGCCCGTCCCGCGCCTTGAGCTGGTCGGCCAGGTTCTCGATCTTGACGGCCGCGACCACTTTGCCCATCGTGCCGATCTCCATAGTTCACTTCCTCTTCCGCCGCGCTCCCGACCCGAACGCAATTGTAGATATCCTACCGGGCTGAGGGATCAATGGCGCGGCGAAATGCCGCGTCGCGATCGGGCCGCAGAGTGATGGTGATGCGGTATGCGTCCGGAGGTCGGCATGGTAGAATGCATCGTGGGAAGTCTTTCCGCCGGAGGTTGCGTTCATGACAAGAGTAACCGTTGATGAAACCCTGCGATCCCAACTCAACGGCCTGGACGGGCAGGTGGAATTCTGCGACGAATCGGGCCGGACGGTCGGGCGTTTCTTGCCGGAGGCCCTTTACAAACAACTGCTGAACTCATCCGACCAGTGTCCCTATACGGAGGAGGAGATCCGGCGGCACATGGATGAGCCGGGGGGACGGCCTTTGGTCGAAATCTGGCAGCGGTTGGGCCGCAAATGACCTATACGGTTCTCTGGAAGCCGGCGGCCGAGCAGCAACTCGCCCAGTTATGGAATGAAGCCGCCGACCGCGCGGCAGTCGCCGCGGCCGCGGACGAGATCGACGCCCAGTTGCGGCGCGACCCGCAGACGCGGCGAATCGCGCCTCCCGCCGATGCGCATCCTGATCGTTCCGCCGCTCGCCGTCAACTTCATGGTCAAAGAAGATGATCGAACTGTTCTCGTCTCCGACGTTTGGCGGTGGCGTCGCGCCTAGAAAGTTCGCATGAACGGCGTCTGGTCCACCGTGGAAATCGCCGGCAAGCCGGCCGACGTGTACGACCCGCCCGGCGAAGGCCGGCCGCGCTTCGGCGTGCTGCACCTGCACGGCGTCGGCCTCAAGACGCTGCGCGACCGCCCCGCCTTCACCCGCCTCTTCGACGAGCTGCACATCTGGCCTGCGTCTGTCCGCACGGCCAGCGCTGCTGGTGGGCCGACCGCGTCTGCCCCGAATTCGACCCCGTATTGTCGCCGGAACAACACCTGCTCCAGAACGTGCTGCCGTTCTTCCAGGAGCGCTGGGGCCTGGCGCCGCCGGCCGTGGGGCTGCTCGGCGTCAGCATGGGCGGCCAGGGGGCGCTGCGGCTGGCGTTCAAGCGCCCCGACCTGTTCCCCGTCGTCGCCGGGATCGCGCCGGCCATCGAGTACCACGAGCTGTACGGCCACGGCACGCCGCATCGACGACATGTACGACAGCAAGGAGCAGTGCCGCCAGGACACGGCGCCGATGCACGTCCACCCCAGCCGCTTTCCGCCGCACCTCTTCTTCTGCAGCGACCCCGACGATCCGTGGTATCGCGGCACCGATCGGCTGCACGAGAAGCTGAGCGCCCTCGGCGTGACGCATGAATGCGATCTCGAAACACGGGCCGGCGGCCACTCCTGGCAATATTTCAACCACATGGCCGAGCGCGCGGTGCGCTTCCTGCACGCCGGCCTGGAGCAGCAGAGCCGCCGGCTGCTATGAGCGATGATGAAAGTCTCGTTACTGGTGACCTGCCTGGGCGACGCCCTGTTCCCCGACGTGGGCGTGGCGACGGTGCGGCTGCTGCGCCGGCTCGGCGTCGAGGTCGGCTTCCCGCGGCGCAGACCTGCTGCGGCCAGCCGCACTTCAACAGCGGCTACCAGGACGAGGCCCGCGACCTGGCCCGGCACACCATTCGCACCTTTTCCGGGTCCGGAAATGGTGGTGGCGCCGTCGGGCTCGTGCGCCGCCATGGTGAAGCTGGAATATCCGGAATTGTTCCACGACGACCCGGTCTGGCGGCACGGGCGGAGGACCTGGCGCGGCGGACGCACGAGCTGTCCGATTTCCTGGTCAACGTGCTGGGCGTCGAGGACGTGGGGGCGCGGTTCGACGGCCGGGCGACGTATCACATGGCCTGCCACCTGCGCGGCCTCGGCCTGCTGACGGAGCCGGAGCGGCTGCTGCGGCGCGTGCGCGGCCTGGAGTATGTGCCGCTGGAGCGGGCGGACGAGTGCTGCGGCTTCGGCGGCTCGTTCTCGGTGCGCTATCCGGAGATCAGCGGGGCGATGGTCGACGACAAGGCGGCGTTCATCGAGAAGGCGGGCGTGGACGTGGTGACGGCGACGGACGCCGGCTGCCTGATGAACATCGCCGGCTGCCTGCGCCGCCGCGGCGTGGCGGTGCGGACGATGCACCTGGCGGAAGTGCTGGAGAAGACGTAGAGAGGAGATCTTCATGGATGAATATCCCGACGAGCGCGGGCCGAAGCGGTCGGAAGCGGCCGACGCCACTGGAGAAAGCGGACCCGCCTCGTCCCGTGCGCGGCCTGCGGTGGGTCTTCGTCCCGACCGTACCGGGGCGGCGGTCGGGGCCGCGTGGAGCAGCGTATTACGCCGCCGCCCAGCGCCTCGACCCCGCGACGCCGATCTGGGTCGGCGGCGCGATCGGCCTGGGAATCGGGGCGTTTCTGTGGGCCGTCTTCCCCTACAAGGGCCGGCCGCGCCAACGGCCGATCTGCACCGAAAGAGACCCTTCATGACCGACTATGCCCGGCACGAACACCACGACTTCCTGAACGCCGCCGGACAGGCGCTGGCCGACCCGCCGTTGCAGGCCGCCCTGGTCCGCCTGACCGACACGCTGATGGCCGGCAACCGCCGCGGCTACGCCGCCCTGGCCGACAGCGCCGCCCTCCGCGATCACGCCAAGCGCATCAAGGAACACACGCTCGCCCACCTCGACCGCTATCTCGAACAGCTGGAAGCGTCCGTCCAGCGCGCTCGGCGGCCACGTCCACTGGGCGGCCGACGGCGGAGGACGCCCGGCGCATCGTCGTCGACATCGCCCGACAAGCGAAGTGTCAACGCATCGTCAAATCCAAGTCGATGACCACGGAGGAGGTGCATCTCAATCCGGCCCTGGAAGCGGCCGGCATGGAAGTGACGGAAACGGACTTCGGCGAGTTCATCATTCAGCTGGCCGGCGAACGGCCGTCGCACCTGGTCGCCCCGGCCGTCCACCACACGCGCGAGAGCATCGCCCGCATCCTGTCCGCAACACTCCGGCGAGGCGCTGCCCGACGATCCGACGATCGCTGGCGCAGGCCGGCCGCCGGCTGCTGCGCGAGAAGTTCGCGCAGGCCGACCTGGGCATCAGCGGCGCCAACTTCGCCGTGGCCGAGACCGGCACCATCGTCCTGGTCTCCAACGAGGGCAACGGCCGGCTGACGACGACCTGCCCGCGCGTCCACGTCGCCCTGATGGGCATCGAGAAGGTCATCCCGCGCCTGATCGATCTGCCGGTGTTCCTGAAGCTGCTGGCGCGGGCGGCGACGGGGCAAACGCTGTCGGTTTACACGACGCTTCATCACCGGGCCGCGCCGGCCCGGCGAGCAGGACGGGCCGGACGAGTTTCATCTGGTCCTGCTGGACAACGGCCGATCGCGCGTGCTGGCGACGCCGTTCCGCGAGAGCTTGCAGTGCATCCGCTGCGGGGCGTGCCTCAACGCCTGCCCGGTCTATCGCCGCATCGGCGGCCACGCCTACGGCGGCGTCTATTCCGGGCCGATCGGCAGCATCCTGACGCCGCTGTACGACAGCGTCGCCGAGAACCCGCATCTGCCGCACGCGTCTTCGCTGTGCGGGGCGTGCCAGGCGGCGTGCCCGGTGAAGATCAACATTCCGCACATGCTCATCGGCTTGCGCGAATTGCAGACGCACGGCCAGGCGCGGAAAAGTCCGCTGGAGACGGCTGGCGTATCGCCCTGTCGGCGGCGGTGCTGCGCCGGCCGTGGCTGTATCGGCTGGCGCTGCGGGCGGCGCGGCTGGTGCTGCGGCCGCTGGCGCGCGACGGCTGGCTGCGGCGACTGCCGGGGCCGGCGGCGGGCTGGACGGCGGCGCGCGACTTCCCGGCGCCGGCGGCGCGGTCGTTTCGGGAGCGGTGGAAGGAGTTGAAGGAGTCGCCGAATCACGGCTGACACAGCCGTGATTTCCTCTCTTCCGAAACCGACGCTCAGAACGGCATCCCCACGCCAAAGAGGAACTGCGTCGGCGAGCTGGCGTTGATCGTCTGGGCCACGTCGAAGCGCAGCATCGTCCGCTCCACGAAGCCGAACCACGTCACGTCCAGCCGCAGCCCGCCGCCGACCGCGTGCGCCACCGAGCCGACCTCGTGGCCGTTCAGGTAAGCGTCGCCCACGTCGTAGAAGGCCGCCCCGTAGATGTTGCGCAAACCGACGACGTGATCGCAAGCGTCCCAGGTCAGTCCCTTCACCAGCGGCACCCGCCACTCCACGCTGCCCACCCAAACCGTGCTGCCCTGCCGATCCGACTGGTCGAAGCCGCGAAACAGGTCGTCGCCGCCCATCGTGAAGAACTCGCCCTTGGTCGGCAGACCCGTCGCCCCGTAGGCCCGCACCGCCAGCCGCGTGTCGGCCAGCCACTCCAGCGCCGGCCGCGCCGTCTCCTGGAGCCGCGGAAAAGGCGTCAACGCCGGCGTCAGGTCCGGCAGCGTAGTGGACCGTCGAGAACTGGGCGGACGCCTCGTTCAGGCCTTGCAATTTTGCAGGTCGGCCGCCCCGCCCTCGATACAGCAGATCCAGCAGAAAGCCCCCTTCCGGGTCCCAGTAGGGCGTCAAGTAGTCGAGCCGGTAGTGCAGGCCGGCCGTCGTCGTCTGGTCGAAACGCTCGCCGCCCGGCACGGTCGCCTTCGGGCAGCGGGAAGAAATTCTGCTGGTACGCCGTGAACGTCTCGAGGTAATGCGACGGCTGCAGGTACAGACTGTCGCTGCTGCATGAAGATGTAGCGGGCGAACGCCACGCCGCGCACGGCGTCCTCGTCGCCGCCTTCCGTCGAGGTCAGCCGGTGCTCGGCGTTGAGGCCGACCTGGATGTTGGGGTCGAGGACGTGGTCCCACAAGGCGTCGGCGCCGACGACCACGATCGCGGTAGTCGGTGCGGTAGGCTGCGTAGGCGCCGCCGTCGAAATCCTGCGTGCGGTAGGCGGCCGGCCCGGAAGCCCGACCATCGTCGAGCGCGTGTACCAAGGGTCGTCGTAGGTCGAGCCGTACATCCACGGGCCGGCGATGACGTTCCAGCGATCGTAATAGTTGGTTAAGTCCGTCTCTTCGAGGAACGTGTAGATCGGGGCGAAGCGGAAGCGCACCGGCGGCTTCCAGAAGTTGTTCGCCGGGTCGTTGTCGATGAGGACCTGATCGGGATCGACGGCGATCTGCGTCGGCTCCTCGGGCAGCAGCACCTCGACGCGGACGCGGCCGTCGGGACTGCACCTCGATCGGACGGCCGGCGGGTCGTCGATGTGGTACGGGCCGGCCTGCGGCAGGATCGGGAGCGGATCGGATAGCCCTCGCAGCCGGGCATGCGCGAAGCCGAGCGTCGTCTGCTCGTTGACCTCGCCCTTTTGGCGCAGCATCACCACGACGCGCATCTTGCCGTCCGCGTCGCCGAGCTGGTTCGGCTCGGCGGCGCAGGTCGCGGCGCCGCTTGCAGCCAGCAACAGAGTTCGGGTTTACAGCAGAGCGGCGACGGCTGTACGGTCACGTCCTCCACGGCCCAGTCGGTCAGGCCTGGGCCGTAGAGCCAGTCGCGGAAGAACTCGTACCACGAGTAGCCGGTGTAGGCCTCCAGCTCGCGGCGGAAGTCGGCCACGCGCAGGATGCGGTACTGGTAGCGGCCGTAGATGCCGCGCATGCAGTCGAGAAACGCGGCCTCGCCCATGCGCTCCTCGATCATGCCCATGACTGCGCGAGCCTTTGTCGTAAGCCATGCTGAAAAGATTGATGAGTGGCCGAACTTCGTCCATGTCCTGGATGATCGGCCCGTTCTCGCCGCGGCCGATCGTGCCGTACATGCCGTAGGAGTGATAGTCCTCGCGGCGGACGTTGGGCAGCCATTCCAGGCCCGGCGGGTAGGTCATCATGTTGCTGTCGGGGCCGCACGTCTGGTTCATCAGGCGCTTGCTGAAATAGGTGGCGAGGCCCTCGTCCATGAAGGTCTCGGAGTAGCCGTTGACGCCGACGACGTTGTACCACCACTGGTGGCAGGTCTCGTGCGAGATGAGGTAATCGACGAAGCCGCCGGCCACGTGCGGCATGCCGAAGACGCGCTCGTCGATCATGACGAGCATGCCGCACTCGTTGCCGTTCCAGCCGAAGTACGACTCGGCGACGGTGAAGTCGTCGTAGGGGTACGGCCCGAACCACTTGCTGTACGTGGTCAGGGCGTCGCAGGCGATGCGCAGCGTCTCCTTGGCGTAGTGTTCGTGCTGCGGCAAGGCCAGGACGTGGATGCGGATCGGGTGGGAGACGCCGACGCGCGGCTCCAGGACGGTGGCGAACTCGTGGTACTCGGCGCTGCACAGGAAGGCGAAGTCGCGCACGCCGTCGGCGTGGATGTCGAGCCGGCGGCGGCCGTCGTCGAGCGGCGTGTCGCTGGCGACGGTCCCGGTGCAGGCGACTGCTGGTCGGCCGGCACGGTGACGGTGACGTGGTAGACGCCGGCCTCGTTGAAGAACGGCTGATGCCAGGCGATGAACGGCGTCGGCTGCCAGAGCTGGCCGACCGGACGCGGTTGGTCTTCTTCGCCGGGGCGCGGGTCGGGCGGATCGCCGTAGAAGGCGAAGACCGGCAGCCAGTTGCTCAGGAAGGTGACGCCGCGCCACTGGCCCCAGCGGCCCTGCTTCTGCGGCAGGTGCATCGTGACGTCGAGGACGACGGTGACGGATTCGCCCTGGCTGGACCGGACGGGGCAGCGGCACGACAAGGGTGGTATTGGTGTCGCCCTCGTAGCGAAAGGGCACGTCATCAGCCGGCTCACGCCGGCCGCTCGCCGATGCTGGCCCGACAAGAGTGACTTTATGGACCTCACAAGCCGGTTCCTTCTCGCCCAGTTCCTCGCCGGGGTTGACGCGGAGGATTTCGAGCGTCTTGGCCATGAGGCCGACCTGGGAGTCGGGAACGACGTAATGGGAATGGGCGTTGAAGACGAGCTTGTCGGTGGGCGTCGGGCAGGGATTGGTCCAGGTCGCCCGCATTTGCACGGCGACCTTGTGGCCGGCCACGTCCACGTCCATGACGACGTCGTAGCGCGGCAGCCAGGCCGGCACGGCGGCCGGGGCGGCCGCGGCGGCGCCGAGCAACGCCAGGAGGGCGGCGGCCCGTGCCGCGCCCGTTCGGTCGAGCATCATCTCGGCGGCCTCATGGTGGCGTGTCGGAAGAACGGCGGCCCGCCGACCGGGCCGCATCCAGCCGCCTCATAGCAGGTCGAACGGATCGGAGTCCAGCGATCCTTTGCCGCGGGTGCGCCTCTCGATTTTGGACCTGGCCCGGCCCGCCGTGAACGGCGGGCCTACACGCCGAAGCCCGGTAAACGGGGCTGAAATCTCTGGCAGCCCGGTTTACCGGGCTTCGGCGTGTAGGCCCGTGCTTCAGCACGGGCCTTTGCTTGCCGACGCCGCCTCCAAAATCGGGAGGGGCGTCCTTTGCCGCTCGCCGGAAAAGTGGTCAATTCGCGTAGAACTGGCCGACTTGCAGGTCGCCGAGGGCAAGAGGATGGTTGGTCGTATAAGTCCTATACGGGCCTATAGGACTTATACGACCAGTGGAGATGCCGCCGGCGGTTTCGGCAAACTCGTCACCGGATATCGCCGCCGATTCGGCGCCGGCGGCGATTTTTTCTGGACATCCGGGAACCGCCTGATACGATCCAACCCGTTGCCCCGATGATAGGATGCGCCTGAGTCCCGATTTCACCCGGCACGGGGTCTCCATCACCACACCAAGGGAGCGTTGCAATCATGGATCCAAGAGGTGACGAAATCCAGCCCGGCCGCGGGCCTGGGCCTCAAGACATTGGGGCCGCACCGCCGCCGGCCGCGCCGCCGGTCGGCGAGGCGCCGGACGATACCGCCGTCGGCGCGACGCCGTCGCGCGGCCACATGTTCCTCTTCTACGCCAGCTTCCTGACGCTGATCGCCGGCGGCATCGGCTTCGCCGTCCGCGGCAGTCTCCTCGGCGCCTGGGGGCAGCAGTACGGCTTCACGCAGTTCGAGCTGGGCCAGATCACCGGGGCCGGCCTGTGGGGCTTCCCCATCGCGATCATCCCCCTCAGCTTCGTGGTGGATAAGTGGGGTTACGGCCGCGTCATGGCCATCGCCTTCGCGCTCCACGTCCTGTCGGCCGTCGTCACCCTGGCGGCCACGCCCGTGTACTTTGCCGTCGGCGGCAACAAGGAAGCGGCTTACTGGTGCCTCTACCTGGGCAGCTTCATTTTCTCTCTGGCCAACGGCGCCTGCGAGTCCGTCATCAACCCGCTGACGGCCACGCTGTTCCCTCGCGCCAAGACGCACTGGCTCAACATCCTCCACGCCGGCTGGCCCGGAGGTCTCATCCTCGGCGCTCTGATCGCCCTCGGGTTTAACTACCTCGGCGACGCCGTCGGCCACATCCCGTGGGAGTACTCGATGGGGCACCTTCCTCATCCCGGTGCTGATCTACGGCGGCATGATGTTCGGCCGCAGCTTCCCACACTCCGAGGCGCGGCGGGCGGGCGTCTCGATGGGCGTCATGCTGCTGGAATTCGCCTCCCCGATCCTGCTGTTCTTGATCCTGCTTCATGCGATGGTCGGCTACGTCGAGCTGGGCACCGACAGCTGGATCACCAACATCACCGGGACCATCCTGACCAGCGGCAACTACGGTCTTATGCTGTTCATCTGGACCTCGGGCCTGATGTTCATCCTGCGCTTCTCGCCGGACCCATTGTCCACAAGATTTCGCCGCTGGGCTTGCTGTTCTGCGCGGCCGTGCTTGGCTGCATCGGCCTGCTGCTGCTCGGACAGGTCTTCGACAGCCTGGGGTCGTCGCTGAACGTGCTGTGGTTCTTGCTGCTGGCGGCCACGGTATACGGCTGCGGCAAGACCTTCTTCTGGCCGACGATGCTCGGCGTGGTGTCGGAGCGTTTCCCCAAGGGCGGCGCCCTGACGCTGGGCGTCGTCGGCGGCATCGGCATGTTGTCGGTCGGCCTGCTCGGCAACCCCATCATCGGCTACGAGCAGGACTATTTTGCCAAGCAGAGCCTGGAATCCAGCTCCAACGCCGCCTACGCGCGCTACTCCGCGGCCACGAAGGACTCCTACCTTTTCCTGCCCGAAATCAGCGGACTGGACAACACCAAGGTCGGCACGCTCCTGGGCGACCCGGGCAAGGACAACGGCGACGGGAAGAAGCTCGCCACGGACATCCAGAATCCTGAAGGACAAGAAGGAGGACCTCGACAAGTACCCGGAGCTAAAGAAGCTCGCCAACTGGTGGCAGGGCGGCTTCACCCCCGTGCCCTGTACGGCGCCAACGGTCACCCCGGAATCGGGAAGCAACGAGGCCAAGCAGCCGGCCCGGTGCTACGCCAACCGCGACACGGGGCCGGTCAAGGACGCCCAGCTGCACGGCGGCAAAATGGCGCTGAGCTGGACCGCGGCCGTGCCGGCGTGCATGGCGCTGGGCTACCTGATCCTGATCATTTATTTCTGGAGCCGCGGCGGCTACCAGGCCCAGGTGCTCCTCGAACACCGGGCCAACGACGAGGAGTTCACCGGCGGCGTGGAGGGTCCGGCGGATATGTAGCTTGAAATCGGCGAGCGGCCGGCGTGAGTCGGCTGATGCGACCGATCAGCCGGCTCACGCCGGCCGCTCGCCTTCGCCGATAATGTTCGGAATAGACTTGCCTTGGACCCGGCAAAATGAAAACAATAGGAGCTAGAGGACGATTTCCCACCACCTGTCTCCGGCGCCGCGCACGCGGGGCCGGGGACGTCCGTCAGTAAGAAGGGGAGCTTTCATGCTGACGATCTTCGGCCGCTCGCACAAAAAGGGCGGCTTCTGCGACGGCCTCAGCCGCCGCGACTTCCTCACCGTCGGCGGCACGCTGGTCGGCGGCGCCCTGGCGCTGCCGAACCTGCTCGCGGCCGAGGCCCAGTCCGGCGTCGGCTCGTCGCACAAGGCGATCATCAACGTCTACCTGCCCGGCGGGCCGCCCCACATCGACATGTGGGACCTCAAACCGGACGCCCCGGTGGACATCCGCGGCGAGTTCAAGCCGATCGACACCAACGTACCCGGCATCCGCATCTGCGAACACTTCCCGCGCATCGCCCAGATGGCGGACAAGTTCGTCTTCATCCGCACGATGGTCGGCAACGACGGCGGCCACGACCTCGTACCAGTGCATGACCGGCCGGCACATGGACCGCCGCACGGAAGACTTCTGGCCGGCGATGGGCGCGTGGGTGTCGAAGGTGCAAGGCCCGGCCGACCCGGCCCTCCCGCCGCACGTCTCGCTCATGTACCCGACCGGCAACGGCACCTGGGGCTATCCCGGCACGGGCGGCTTCCTCGGCCTGGCGCATGCGCCGTTCCGTCTGACCGGCGGAACGGGCCAGAAGTTGCAGGCCGACAACCTGACGCTCAGAGGCGTGACGCTGGAGCAGCTCGGCGACCGCATGGCCCTGCGCTCCGCCTTCGACGCCATCAACCGCGACGTGGACCACAGCGGCGTTCTGGACGGCATGGACGAGTACTCCAAGCAGGCCGTCGGCATCCTCACGTCGTCGAAGCTGCGCAACGCGCTGGATTTGACGAAAGAAGATCCGAAAAACCTGGAAAGGTACGGCGTGGACGACCCGACGTTCATCCGCGACGGCGCCCCGCGGATGCAGCGGACGTTTTGCCTGGCCCGTCGGCTGGTGGAGGCCGGGGCGCGGGTGGTGACGATGAACTTCAGCCGTTGGGACTGGCACGGCCCCGACGGCAAGAACTTCGTCATGGGCCGCCAGGACATGCCGCTCCTGGATCAGGGCGTCGCGGCCCTGGTGAGCGACCTGCACGCGCGCGGCCTGGACAAGGACGTGTCGGTCGTGGTCTGGGGCGAGTTCGGCCGGACGCCGAAGGTGAACAAGGACGCCGGCCGCGACCACTGGCCGCAGGTCAGCTGCGCCTGTTGGCCGGCGGCGGCATGAAGACCGGCCAGGTGATCGGCGAGACGAACCGGCTGGCGGAGTACGCGGTCAGGCGGCCGATCACGTTCCCGGAAGTGTTCGCCACGCTCTACACGCGGCTCGGCATCAACCTGAGCGAGGCGCACATCTTCGACCCCAGCGGCAAGCCGCAGTATCTGGTCGAGCCGGGCAATGATCCGATACGGGAATTGGTGTGATCGCTGCGGCGAACCAGCCCCGAGCGCAAGCGAGGGGGTTTGATCAAACCCCCTCGCTTGCGCTCGGGGCTAGTATGTTTATCCTTTTTATCCCTAAATCGCTTCCATGCACCCCGACGCGGACGGTTTCCTCTGGGACGTGCTAGGCCTCGGCTGCGTTGCGGTGGACGACCTTCTCTACGTCCCCGCCTATCCGCCGCCCGACGCCAAGGTGCGCATCCGGCGCCGTGAGCGGCAGGGCGGCGGACTGACCGGCACGGCCCTCGTCGCCGCCGCTCGGCTCGGCGCCCGCTGCGCCTTCGCCGGCGTCCTCGGCGACGACGAAGACTCCCGCTTCGTCGAGGACTGCTTCCACCGCGACGGCGTCGATACGTCGCCCATCGTCCGCCGGCCGGGGGCGCGGCCGATCCGCTCCACCATCATCGTCGATGAGGGCCGCCATACCCGCACCATCTTTTTCGACCTGACCGGCTCGACTGGGGCCGACCCGGAGGCGCCGCCGGCAGAGGTGATTCGGTCGGCCCGCGTGCTGTTCGTCGATCACTACGGCGTCGAGGGAATGACGCGGGCGGCGCGGATCGCACGGGAGGCGGGCCTCGCCGTGGTCGCCGATTTGGAACGTGATGAGCAACCGGGCTTTGAAACGCTGCTGGAATTGGTCGATCATCTGATCGTGTCGCGGGCCTTCGCGGCCCGGCGCACCGGGACGGACGATCCGACGGCCGCGGCCCGGCATTTATGGGCGGAGGGCCGCAGCGCCGTTGTCGTCACCTGCGGCGAGGAAGGATGCTGGCATCTCGGCGCGGACGGGACGAGTCCGGTGCATCAGCCGGCGTTCCGCGTGCCGGTCGTCGATACCACCGGCTGCGGCGACGTGTTCCATGGGGCCTACGCCGCGGCGCTGGCGCGCGGCCTCGACCGATCGGATCGGGTGCGCTTCGCCAGCGCCGCGGCGGCCCTCAAGGCCAGGCACGCCGGGGCGCAGGCCGGCATTCCGACGCGGGCCGAGGTTGAAGCGTTCGCGGACCTCTTCCACCCTTTGCCCTCTGAAGGGGCGCCGCGAAAGCAGGGCGTCCTCTGAGCCGGGCGGGCCTGCTTCCGGAGCCGATTCCGCAACCGCTCCACCGCCTCACTGCGGCGCCAGCGCGGTTCGATGCCTTTCAATGTCCGCCAACTCTTCCAAGGTAAGAAAGTATTGGCCCGCCACTTCGCCTTGCGCCGTTCAGCGGAAAGAAGACGAACAGTTGGTTCGGCGCAATCTCGCCGCGGACCATGTACCAGTCGCAGGGGACGTCGATGCACAGCACGGTTCCCCGCTGCTCCGGCGGCACGCCGGCCAAGTCCAGCCACGTCGGCCGCCCGAAGCCGTCCGGAGGCGGATCCCCGCTGACTGCCGGCAACTGTCCATTCAGCCTTTCCTTTGCCCACGCCTCAACCTGAGCACGCGTCGAGCCGACGGGAAGCTCGTCGCGGATTTGCTGCTTCAGCCGGCTGAGCGGCGCGTCGCGCGTGAAGACGTGGAACAGGACGGCCGCCGTCAGGCAAACGAGAACGGCGGCGAAGGCGGGCCACACCCACCATCGCCGCCTTCGCGGACGCTTTTTGTCCTCTTCGGCTGACACGGCCGCGCCCTGCGAGCGCCCTCGGCTCACCCGGCCGATTTGCGCTCCTCTTGTAGCTTATTCAGCTTGTTGTACATCGTCTTGAGGCTGATCCCCAGCTCCGCGGCGGCGGCGGTCTTGCTGCCGCCGTGCTTCTCCAGCACCCGCAGCACGTGCTCCATCTCGATCTCGCTCAGCGTCCGCGCCGGCGCGGAGGCCGCGGGACCGACCGCGCCCGGTCAGCCGGCGCGTCCGTAGACATCGGCAGCGTCACCGGATCGCGGCTGCGGATCGTGTGCGGCAGGTGGTCCGGCGTGATGCAGGCCGCCGCCGGCGATGATGTAGGCGTACTCCATCACGTTCGCCAGCTCGCGGACGTTGCCCGGCCACTCGTGCTCCAGCAGCACGTCCACCGCCTCCGGGCTGAGCAGCTCCGCCACCTGCTCCGACCGGCCGTCGCGCCGCCCGCGCCAACAGGTGCCGCGCCAGCTCCGGGATGTCGGAACGCCGTTCGCGCATCGGCGGTAAGCGGATCTCAAAAGTGTTGATTCGGAAGAACAGGTCCTCGCGGAAAGCGTCCTCCTGGATCATCTGGCGCAGGTCGCGGTTGGTGGCGCACAGCACGCGCACGTCCACGCGGAACGGCTCCGTGTCGCCGACGCGGCGGATCTCGCCCGACTCCAGGAAGCGCAGCAGCTTCACCTGGATGTTCTTGTTCAGCTCGCCCAGCTCGTCCAGGAACAGCGTGCCGCCGTTGGCCACCTCAAAGAGGCCCTTGTGGTCGCGGTCGGCCCCGGTGAACGAGTCCTTGCGGTGGCCGAACAGCTCGCTCTCCACCAGGTTCTCCGACAGCGCTCCGCAGTTGACCGGCACGAACGGCATGTCCTTGCGCTTGCTCTGCTGCCACAGCGCCCGCGCCGCCAGCTCCTTGCCGGTGCCCGTCTCGCCAAGGATCAGCACCGTCGATTCGGTCGGCGCCACCGTGGCGATCATGCGGTGGACGGCCGTCATCGCCGGCGACTTGCCCACCAGGACCGTCGGCCCCTCCGCCGCCTTGACGCGGCTTTGCAGGGCCAGGTTCTTGTGCTTCAGCTCGCGCCGCTCCGCCACCTTGCACAACACGGCCTCGATCTCGGCCAGCTTGCACGGCTTGGTGATGTAGTCGAACGCCCCCAGCCGCACCGCCTGCACGGCCGTCTCCATGCTGGCGTGGCCGGTCATCACCACCGCCTCGACGTCCGGCGCCATCTTCTTGAGCTGCTCCAGCACCTCGATGCCGCTCATGCCCGGCATCCGCAGGTCGAGAATGGCCGCGTCGAACATGCTCTTTTCCAGAGCCTTGATGGCGCTTTTGCCGTCGGGGCAGACCGTCACCTCGTGGCCGAGGCGCGGCAACTCCGATCGCATCAATTCCTGCAACGGCCGTTCGTCGTCCACGAACAGGACGCGCAGGCTCTTGTGGGGTTCCAAGCGATCCCGGCCTCCGGGCCGGGTGAGAGTGCTATCTGTCATGGCCACCATTCTCTTCCGGGTCCGACTGCTGACCAGCCTCGAGCGCTGAACGAGAGGTCGTCGCCGATCCACTCGCTCAGCCGCTCGGCCTGGTTAGCAAACCACTTCGTCACGCCGCCAGCGCCGGGCGCGGCCGCTTCCTCCTCCGCCGCCTGCAACGGCAGCCGCACGATGAACGTGCTGCCCTGGTTGGGGCCGGCGCTGCGTCGCCTCGATCTCGCCGCCGTGCTGGCTGATGATGCTGTGGCTGATCGTCAGACCCAGGCCCGTGCCCTTGCCGGTTCGGCTGCGCGTGAAGAACGGCTCGAAGATGTTCTCCAGCACTTCCTGCGTCATGCCGCAGCCGGTGTCGGTGAAGTGCAGCTCCGCCGTGCCCACGCGCTGCACGAGGCGGATCGTCAGCCGGCCGCCCTCGTCCATGCTGTCCAAAGCGTTGACCACCAGGTTCAGCACCACCGACTTGATCTCCTCGCGGTTGACCGCCGCGAACACCTTGCCGACGCCGCCCTCGAAGGCGATCGTCTTGCCCTCGGACGTTCTGCAAATGCTGCGTCACGTCCAGCACCGACTGGACCAGCTTGCCCAGGTCGGTCGGCTCGCGGCGCCGCTCGCCGGTCCGGCTGAACGCCAGCAGCCGCTCCGTGATGTTCTTGCAGCGAAACGCCTCCTCCTGGATCATGCGGAGATAGCGCGTAAAGACCTCCGCATCGTCGCTCTGCCGGCCGGCCCGCCGCAGCTGTTCCACCAGGCCGGCCAGCCGCGCCTCCAGCGCCTCGCTGCTGAACATGATCGACGCCAGCGGGTTGTTGATCTCGTGGGCCACGCCCGGCCGCCAGAAAGCCGACGCTGGCCAGCCGCTCCGAACGCACCAGCTGCCGGCTGCGCTCGTTGACCTGCTGGGCCAGGTTGTCGTACAGGTCGCGCAGCCGCTGCATCATGTCGTTGAACGCGGCCGCCAGGTCCTCCATCTCGTCGCCGCTCTTGACCTCGATGCGGCGCGTGAAATCGCCGCCGGCCACGCGGCGCGACGCCGGTTTGCAGGTCGCGGATGGGGTTGATGACCCAGCCGTAGAACGACCACATCAGGCCCGGTCATGATGAGCAGGCCGACCACGCTGGCCGGCAGCGACGATCCAGAGCGTGACCTGATAATGTTCGCGCGACTCGTTGATGTCGCTGCGTCGATGTCGTCGTTGATCTTGGTGTACAGGTCGTCCGCGTCGCGCACGCAGCGCGTCGATCTGGCCGCCGACCTTCTTGCGGAGGTCCGCCGCCACGTCGGTGTCGCCCCCGAAGTCCATGCATGCGGCTTGTTGGCCTCCCGCACGGCGTCGTCGAGGCGGACGAAGTCCTTTTTCAGCGCCTCGACGGCGAGGAGCTGGTGCTCGCCGTTGCTCGGGTCGCGCCCTGCGTCGAGGGTCTCTTGCAGCTGCGTCCTCGTATTTTTCGAGCTGCACCTTGGCGTCTCCGGCCTTGTCCGGCAGGCCGCGGAAACAGTCGAAGAAGTTGTCGCCGCCCGCTTGCGGCGAGGTCTTGAATATTTTGAGATCGTATATCTCTTTGAGAAAGCCTTGGACGACCTTCAACTCCGCCTGCTTGCTGCGGATGCTGTTCATGGTGAGGTAGTACGACCACAGGCCGCGGAGCGTGCCGGCCAGGAGCAGGGCCAGGGCGCCGCAGACGAGGCAGACGCCGAGCAGCAGTTTATGACGGATGCGCCAGCGCGGGGCCACGCCCGACCTCCTGTAGCCGCGGCCGCCGGTCCCGCGTCTCCCTCCACGAAACCCGCGACGGCCATTCCGGCGTCCGAAGCGGCGCGACTCTACCAAAACGCTATTCGCAAATGGAGGCCAAGTTGCGGCTGCGCCTCGGTCGCGCAGCCGACCCAAGTTCCCCCGCCGCCCGCAGCTTGCCGTGTACAATGGCCGCATGACTCCTGAACGGACTTTGCGGCGCCTCATCTCTGCGGCGGCTGGCGCCTTGCTGGCGGGCTGATCGGCGTCGCGTCGGCGCCGTGCGTGCCGAGGAAGCCGTGGACGCCGACGGCCGCGCCACGCCGGGCGCCGTCGCGGTGGACGACGCCGGCCGTTTGCGCTTCACGCCGAACGGCCAGGCGCAGCCGTCTGCCACTGAGTCCATCGCTTCGATCCGCTTTGTCGCCACGCCACAGCCGAGCCGTTCCGCGCCGGCTTCGTCCGCCGCGTGCTGCTGCCGGACGGCCAGCAGATCACCGGCCGATTGCTCCTGACGGCGGACGGCGACTGTGCTGTCGCTGCGCACCGCCTGGGCCGGGCGCGTGGACGTGCCGCGTTCCGCCGCCGTCGCGCTGCGGCAGCCGCCCGGATGGCAGAGCATCTTCGAGGACGATTTCAGCGACGGCCTTCAGGCATGGACGGTTTCCGGCAAACCGATCGTGGACGGCGACCCGCCGGCCGCCGCGCTCACGGCGGCGGGTCAAAGCCTGGCCTATCGCGCCGCCCGAGCCGCCGGCCGCCGGCCGCGTCGGCGTCAACTTCCGGGACCGCGACGCGGCCGGCGGCCGCTGGTCGATGGACCTGCGATTCCAGGGCGACGGCGAACCGCGGCACGCTGCGCGTGACCGTCGCCAGGCGCCGGCGACGCTTACGAAGTCGAGCCAGCCGGCTTGGACGGCGACGGTCGCCGCGTCGTCCGCTCGCCGGGATGGCATCGGCTGACCGTGCGCTTTGCCCGCGATTCGCTCTCCGTTTTGTGCGACGATGCGGTGCTGTGGTCGAACCTGCGGCAGGGGCCGGGCGGGACGCTGCGGCAGGTTGCGCTCGACTTGCTCCGGGGAGGCGAAATCGGACGCCGTGCGCGGCCGGGTGGAATTCGCCGAGTTTTCGCTGTCTCGCGCCGCCGACGAGGCCCATCGGCCGGCGGGCGATCCGACCCAGGAAGAGGTCTGGCTGGCGGACGGCGATCAGCTGTTCGGCGACGGCCTGCACATCGACCGGCGATCCGTGGAGATCCGGGCGCATTTCGGCAAGCGCTCACTGCCGTGGGCCGACGTGCGCGGCTGCTGGTTACGGCGCGATGCGAAACTCCGGCCGCTTACGCGACCCGGCTCGCCAGGCGCCCTTGTCCGTCTCTGGATCGACTCCGGTCTCGATCCGGAGCCGGACGTGCTAGACGGCGTTCTCAAGGCGATCGACGACAAGCAAGCGACGTTGATCCATCCGGCGCTGGGCGAGCTGCACGTCCCGCGCGACCGGCTGCGGCGGCTGCGACCGATTCCCGGATGAGCCGTTGTCGCGGAGCGGCCGAGTGATTACCCTGTAGGCGTGGCGATTCCTTGACCGCGAACGGGCGCCGTTTGGGCGCCGGCGGTTCGCTCCGGAGAACGGTCATGGCGCTCAAGTGCAAGAACGGTCATCGGTGGAATTGGTTTGTGGTCTTGATCGCCTTCACTACATCACTTTTAGTCGCCGCTGGACTGGCCCTACTTTTCCTTGTTGACAAGGGAGTCCGTATTTTTGGCCTAGGGGTCACTGCCGTCGCTATCAGCGTCCCGGTCCTCCTCGGACTGACATTCTGGTTCGCCCGTAAAAGCTATAAAAACATCGTTGAAGTCGCCAGTAAAAGGACTAAAAACATCGTTGAAGTCGCCGAAAAGATGGGCTTCGCCTTCGTCCCATTACTGCGGCTGCCGGACATCCAGGCCGTCGCTCCGTTCCAGCTGTTCACGCAGCCAGGCCGGGTCAGCGACGCCATGCAGGGCCACGTCGGCGACTGCGAAGTACTCGTCTTAGATTATCTTTATCTCACTGGGAGCGGCAGGAACCTCCAGACCATCTCCCAAACCGCCGTGTTTTTCTCTGACGGGGCGGCCGGCGTGCCGGACTTTCTGCTCACGCCCAAGGCGTTCTTCGACAAGCAGGTCGGCTTCTTCAAGCCCGGCACCGTCGCCCTGGAGGGCGCCGGGGAGTTCGCCCAGCGCTGCGTCCTCAGCGGCCCCGACGAGACCGCCCTGCGCAAGACGTTTCACCCGGCGTTGGTCCAGTATCTCGAGTGCGACGGCCAATGGTTTATCCAGGCAGCGAACGGCCAGCTGCTCCTGTACCGCTCGCCCAAGATCCCGCCGGACAGTCGCCCCGGCCTGGTGGCCAACGCGCTGCAGGTCCGTGACATGCTGCGCGGCGCTGGTCGTCCCGATGCAGAAGGCAAGGGAAATCCTACGACTTTTTGACCGCGCCTGACTAAAGAATCGGCGCGGCGCACGTTTCAGGAGATGCGGTCGTGGCGGAACGACTCTGCTGTCGAAAGGGACATCGCTGGACGCCGACGTTCGCGCCGAACGTGTGGCCGCCGGACTTCCGCAGCGCCTGCCCGATCTGCGACCAACCGCCCATCAGCCCGTTCGACATGACGGTCACCACCGCCGTCGTGATGGCCGTCCTCACGGTCGTGTTTCTCGTCGCCGGCGTGGCCCTGCTCCTGGTTTCCGAGGATGCGCTTCCCTTCGGCATCATCCTTCTCATCATCGCCGGCGTGATTCCGCTGATCGCCGTCGGGATCCGGGTCGGGCGAATGCGGACGAAAAAGATGGCCGCCATCGCCGAGCCGATGGGCTTCGCCTTCATACCCAACCTCACGGTGGCGAGCCTCCGGGCCGTCGCCCCGTTCCGGCTGTTCAGCCACGGCTACGGCCAGAAGGCCTACCACGCCATGCAAGGCCGCGTCGGCGACTGCGATATTCTCTTCTTCGAGTATCAGTATACGGTTGGGGGTGGTCATCAGCGCCCATACCCATACCCACTCCGCCATCCTGGTGTTCGACGGCGCTCAGGGGCGCCGGATTTCCTCCTCACGCCCCGGACATTTTTCGATAAACTCATGGGCGTTTTCACTCACGGCGGCGTCGAGCTGGAGGACGCCGGCGAGTTCGCCCAACGCTGCAAGCTGACCGGCCCCGACGAAGCAGCCCTGCGCCAGACGTTCCACCCCGAGCTGGTCGCCTATCTCGGCCGCGACGGCCGATGGTTCATCCAGGCCGTGAACGGCCAGCTGTTGCTTTACCGCACGCCGAAGGCTCCGCCGGAGCGCGTCCCCGGCCGCGTGACCGACGCGCTGGAGATCCGCGACCTGCTGCGCGGCGTCCGCCGGCCCGCCCCATGATGGATCGCGGCACGGCCTTTGCTCAGCGCGGAAGGATTGGCCCCCATTCCCAAGGAGATGCTTCCGTGACAAAACGCAGCTGCTTCGCCGTCTCGACGTTCCTCGCGGCCCTCGTCGCCGTCGTCGTGCTGGCGCCGCCGGTTTTCGCCGTCGGCCCCGATGCCAAGGACGTGCAAACGGTGCTCGACAAAGGCTACGCCTTCCTCAAAATGCACCAGGGCGAGGACGGCAGCTTCTCGCCGCGCGTCGCCGGCCCCGGCGTGACCGCCCTCGTCGTCTCCGCCCTGATTCGCAACGGCTACAGCGACGACGACCCCGTCGTCGCCAAGGGTCTGGCGTATCTGGAGAAGAACATCAAGCCGGACGGCGGCGTCTACAGCAAGGGCCTGGCCAACTACACGACCAGCGTGGCCCTGATGGCGTTTCAGGAGGCGAACAAGAACGGCCAGTACGACGCCGTCCTCAAGAACGGGACGAAGTTCCTCAAGGGCTTGCAGGACGACACGGCCGACCCCAAGGACCCGAACTCCGGCGGCGTGGGCTATAACGGCAAGGAGAAGCCGGACCTGTCCAACACGCAGTACTTCATCGACTCGCTGATCCAGGCCGGCGTGCCGAAAGACGACCCGGCCATCCAGCGGGCGCTGCGCTTCGTCAGCCGCTGCCAGAACCTGCCCGGCGAGAGCCAGGACCAGCCGTTCGCGGCCAAGGCGACCGCCGACGACAAGGGCGGCTTCGTCTACAAGCCCGACCCCGACGACAAGGAGCATCAGACGGCGGCCGGCGGTCTGCGCTCGCTGGGGGCGATGACCTACGGCGGGCTGAAGAGCTTTCTGTACGCCGGCGTCAAGAAGGACGATCCGCGCGTGCAGGGGGCGATCAAGTGGATTCGCGCCCACTACACGCTGGACGAGAACCCCGGTTTGAAGCAAGCGGGCCTGTTCTATTACTTCCACACCTTCGGCAAGGCGATGGCCGCGCTGGGCGACGATACGTTCGAGGACGCCCAGGGCAAGAAGCACGACTGGCGCCAGGAATTGTTCGAGGCGCTGAAGTTGCGGCAGCAGGCCAACGGCGGTTGGATCAACAAGGGCGACCGGGCGTTCGGCGAGGCCGACGACAACCTCGCCACCGGTTTCGCGCTGCTGGCGCTGAGCTACACGAAAAAGTAGGAACCACAGCGGGGCGGCGGACGACGAAGAGTTGTACCGGCGAGCGGGGTCGCGTGAGCGCCCCGAGTTAGCGAAGACTCGGGGCGCTGACGCGACCCCGCTCGCCGGGCGTTGTCCTCACCCCATCAGGAGACCCCGCATGACGCTTCTTCGCACCCTTCCGCGCTCCCTGTTGGCCGCCATTGCCTGTCTGGCCCTGGCCGCCTGCGCCGCGCCGACGCCTTCGATGACTACACCAATCCGCTCCTGATAAAGGCCGCCGCCTCCGACGCCGCCAAGGAGATGAAGCAAATCACGTCCGACGACCTGCTCAACAACGATCGCACCCTCAAGGGCGTGGACGGCACAATGCTGATCGTCAAAACCAACGACGGCCGCAACGCCAAGCTGCTGGTCCATGCGGCCGGCCAGAAGACCGATGCGGAACACACCGTGCCGACGCTCTACATCGACCGCTTCGTCACCTACAAGGAGGGCGAGGAGCGCACCGTGCGCGGCAGCGGCCAGAACCTGGCGCTGTTTCCCGGCTTCCACTTCAGCCTCGACATGGGGCAGGTGGTGCCGGAGGCGCTGGGCGGCGATCTGCGCTTCGTCCAGAACGGCGACAAGACTTGGGTCGAGCCGGTCGGCAAGGCGAAGCTGTTCATGCTGGTCAAGCCGCTGGCCGAGGCGGCGCCGGCCAAGCCGGACAAGGTCGTCATCGGCGATAAATTCGATCCCAAATATTTCAACGGCAAGTTCAAGCTCTACGACGACGGCCGCCGCTCCGGCGAGCTGGTCCTCAAGGTGGACGACGGCTCCGTCTCCGGCGCCTACTATTCCGATAAGGACGGGGCGAAATACGACATCCGCGGCAAGGTCGGAATGCCCGACTACTCCATTCATTTCACCGTGCAGTTTCCACGGGCCGAGCAGACCTTCCAGGGATTCCTTTTCAGCGGCGACGGCAAACACATCGCCGGCACCTCCGTCATGAACGAGCGCGAGGCGGGGTTCTACGCCACGCGGGAGGAGTAGCCCGCAGCGCGAAGCAAGGGCCACGGACCATGCAAGTCTTCATCACCGGCGGCACTGGCCAGATCGGAAGTCGGCTGGTCCCGCGACTGCGGCGCGCGGCGATCAGCCTGTCGTCCTGACGCGGCGACCCTCCGCCGCCGAGAAGCAGTTCGGCACGGACGCCCGGATCGTCGAGGGCGACCCGATGCGGCCCGGCCCGTGGCAGGACGCCGCCGCCGACTGCGATGCCGTTATCAATTTGGCCGGCGAAAATCAGTTCGGCCGCCGCTGGAACGCCGCTTTCAAGACCCTGCTCGTACGACAGCCGTATCGAGGCGACGCGGAACGTCGTCGCCGCGCTGACACGGAAGTCTCAAGCGCGACGACGGTCGGACGAAAACGCTCGTCAGCGGATCGGCCATCGGCTATTATGGGCCGCACGGCGACGAGGGGCTGACCGAGGACAGCCCGGCCGGTTCCGACTTCCTCGCCGACCTGTGCGTGCGCTGGGAGCAGGCGGCGCGACCGGTCGAGTCGTCCGGCGTCCGCTGCGTGCTGATACGGACGGGCATCGTGCTG
This sequence comes from uncultured Planctomycetaceae bacterium, assembly GCA_963771935.1. Classification (GTDB taxonomy): domain Bacteria; phylum Planctomycetota; class Planctomycetia; order Gemmatales; family Gemmataceae; genus UBA4732. The sequence continues at coordinate 1,701,486 of CAVYVK010000005.1, forward strand.
GACCGGCGCGGCGGCGCGCTGGCCAAGCTGCTGACGCCGTTCCGGATGGGCGTCGGCGGTCCCGATCGCCGGCGGCCGGCAGTGGATGAGCTGGATTCACCACGAGGACATGACCGGCCTGCTGTTGCGGGCGTTGGACGACACGGCGGCGGTCGGCCCGATCAACGGCACGGCCCCGAACCCCGTGACCAACGCCGACTTCTCGCGGGCGCTGGGCAAGGCCCTGCACCGGCCGGCGTTTCTGCCGACGCCCGGCTTCGCCCTGCGGTTGATGCTGGGCGAGTCGGCCGGCGTGATAACGAGCGGCCAGCGCGTGCTGCCGAAACGGGCGCTGGCCCTCGGCTACGCCTTCCAATACCCCCTAATCGACGCGGCATTGGCGGAGATCGTCGCCTCGGGCCAGTAGCTCATGGAAGGCGAGCCGCCGGGTTTATCCCATTGGTATCGACACAAGTCGGCCTGCGGCTGCTCCGTCTTAAGCCCCGGAGGGGCGGGGGTGCATAGCCAGGGGTGAAACCCCTGGAGCGAGGCGGCGTCCCTGGGTCGAGGAAGCCCCGGAGGGGCGGCGGTAGGCGAGGCACCGCCGCCCCTCCGGGGCTGAATCGGGGCGCGGCACGTCCTGGCCTGCCAGGGGTTTCACCCCTGGCTATGCACCGTCGCCCCTCCGGGGCGAAGGCAACGCCCGCGCTTGTGTAGATACCTAGGGGTTCATCCCGGCGGCTTTCGACCTCCGGCAGGGATGAACCCCGCCGCTCGCCTTGGACTACCGGAACAGCTCGCTCACCGATCGATTGTGGTGGATGCGCTTGATGGCGTCGGCCAGCAGCGGCGCCACGCTCAGCACGACGATGTTCGGCAGCTGCTTCTCCGGCGGCAGCGGGATGCTGTCGGTGACGACGATCTGCTCGATCGGCGCATCGCGCAGCCGCTCGATCGCGTTGCCGCACAGGACGGCGTGCGTGGCGCAGGCGTAGACCTCGCGGGCGCCGTTGATGCTTCGCCACGTTGGCCGCCCCGACCACGCTGCTGGCCGTCGAAATCATGTCGTCGAAGATCGACGACCACCTTGCCCTCCAGCGAGGCGCCGATCAGGTTGGCCTGCTTCGGTCTCCGTGGCGCTGGAGCGGCGCTTGTCCACGATGGCGATCGCGCCGCCGAGCTTCTTCTGGTACATCAGCGCCTTCTTGATGCTGCCCTCGTCGGGACTGAGCACCACGAAGTTCGCGCGGCGGGATGTTCAGGCCGCGGACGTATTCGCTGATGACCGGGCGCGGCGTAGAGGTGATCGACGGGGATGTCGAAGAAGCCCTGGATCTGGGCGGCGTGCAGGTCGAGGGCCAGCACGCGGTCGGCGCCGGCCGAGGTCAGCAGGTTGGCGACCAGCTTGGCGGTGATCGGCACGCGGCCCTGGTCCTTGCGGTCCTGGCGGGCGTAGCCGTAATAGGGCAGCACGGCCGTGATGCGCGCGGCGCTGGCCCGCTTGAAGCGCGTCGAGGATGATCAGCAGCTCCATCAGGTTTCGTTGACCGGCGGGCAGGTCGGCTGCACGATGAAGATGTCGCGGCCGCGCACGTCCTCGTCGATGCGGACCTAGGTTTCGCCGTCGGGGAAGTTGTCCAGCGTGATCTTGCCGAGGGTGTCGCCGAGGCAGCGGGCGATCTTCTCGGCCAGCGCGATGTTGGCCCGGCCGCTGAACACTTTGAGCTTGTTGTTGTTATTCACCATGACGGCGCTCGGGTTGCGGATAGGCGGCGTGAAGGAACGATTCAGGAGCGGGGAATGGCTCCCCTGTGGATTGTAGGAACGCACCCGGCGAAGTCCGGTGGGGACATGAGAAGTGCGAACCTTCGTCGGCCCCTCATCGGCCCCTCATTCCCACGCTCTGCGTGGGAACGCAAGGGTGCGACGCTCTGCGTCGCGTCCAGTGAGGTTCGTCGCCTGCCCCTATCTTCCGGGACGCAGAGCGTCCCGACGTGCGTTCCCACGCGGAGCGTGGGAACCAGGGGCGGGGGTGTGCCTCTCGATATTGGAGGCGTCGTCGGCAAGCCGGCCCGTGCTGAAGCACGGGCCTACAGGCCGAAGCCCCGTAAACGGGGCTGAAATCCCGGGCAGCCCGGTTGACCGGGCTTCGGCCTGTAGGCCCGCCGTTCACGGCGGGCCGGGCCAAGTCCAAAATCGAGAGGCGCAGCCCAGGGGCGGGTGTCATTTCGCCGTGGCGTAGCGGTGCGTCGGCTGCGGCCGGCCGGGGCGGAAGCTTTGCAGCGAGCGAACCTCCGCCGTCGCCCCGTATTCGCGGCCGACCTCCTCCAGCGCCCGGCGCACCTCCTCCTCGATCCGCGCGGGGTCGACGGCGACGCGGGCGTTGACGATGACCTCCGCCTCGGCGACCCGGCCGCGCGACGGCAGCGACAACTCCGGCTTCGCGCCGCTGCTGACCAGATTGGCGACGCCGAAAGAGCCGTCGTGCAGGCCGATGACCTTGAGGTGCCCCGGCTCCGCGCCCATGCGGCCGAACGCCTCGCTCAGCCGCGCCACCAGCCGCATCAGCAGGGCGTCGAGGTCGAAGGGTTGTGCTGCGCGAACCACCGCCGCCGCGTTCAACCAGCCCATCTCGGCTTCGCCCTCGGCGTAGACGTCGTAGTCGATGTCCAGGATCTTCCGGCCGAAGGCGCCTTGCTGGTCGAGCAACTCGGTCAGCGCCTCGAAGCCCTGGCCCGTCTTGGCGGACATCTGTAGTACCGGCGTTCCCGGATATTCTTTCGTCGTCAATTCGGCCAACTCATTCCGCGCCTCCGGCGTCAGCTCGTCGATGCGGTTGAGGACGATCGCGTCGGCCTCTTCGAGCTGCTTGCGGAAGATGTAGGCGGCTTTCGGCGAGAAGCCGGAGCCGGATTCGTTGCGAAGGATGCGCAGCCCCTGATCGGGCTTGAACAGCACGGCGTAGGGGGCGACCTCGAAGCGGTCGCCGTACAGGTCACGGAGAGGCTGGACGACGGTGGCGACGAGATCGGTGCAGCTGCCGACCGGCTCGGCCAGGATGACGTCGGGCCGTTCGCCGGCCTGGAGCTGACCGACCTTGCCGACGAGGTCGTCGAAGCGGCAGCAGAAGCAGGCGCCGGCCACCTCCTCGGTGGCGAAGCCCTGCGCCCGCAGGCTGTTCGTGTCCACGAGGTCCTGGGCCTGGTCGTTGGTCACCAGGCCGACGCGCCGGCCCTGAGCGGCGTAGTGCCGGGCGAGGCGGGCCAGCGTCGTCGTCTTGCCCGCGCCGAGGAAACCGCCGATGAGGATGAAACGCAGACGCTTCATGATGATGCTCCAGGAATAGGGGTCAGGGGTCAGAGCAACACTCTCGTTCCCAAGCTCTGCTTGGGAACGGCGTCGGCGAAACTCCGTTTCGCGTCCCGTTGAGGGACCGGACTCGAAGCGGAGCTTCGCGGCCATGCGTTCCCAAGCAGAGCTTGGGAACGAGAGGCGAACGAGGGCACAACAGGAGACAGGAGGTTATTTGAGACTGCTCCAATCCTTGAACGGGTACGGGACAGTTCGATCCGGCGTGTACTTGTGCAGGGTCATCCAGGCGAAGCCGGTCGCCTTGGGGTTGGCGGGGTCGGGGTCGGGCAGCGCCACGCCGTCCGCCTCGGCGTAGATGGTGCGCACCACGGCGACGCGCCGGGCGGCCGGCGGCGCGAGGTCGTAATCGGTCCCCTTGGTCTGCATGAACCACGTGTTGTCGCGGAAGCCGTGACGCAGCCGCTCCATCGCCGCCCGGATCAGGTCGGCCTTTTTCGCGTCGTCGAGTTTGGCGTCTTTTTTGATCGCGCTGATCAGGTTCTGCGTCTCGGCCACGTCGAAGCTGACCCAACCGTAGGGCGGCAGAAACGCTTCCATCTTGCAATGCGACGGCGAATTCTTCGGGAACGGGTTGATGCCGTAGGTCACTCGCGTGGGGAATCCGAGGGCGCGGCCGAAGGCGGCGCACAGGCCGTGGTAGTCGCTGCAGTGGCCGCCCTGCATCGCCAGGGCGTTTTCCGAGCTGGCCCGCAAGCGACGCTTTGGTATGGTCGTACGTGAAATGGTCGTCCACCCAGGTCATGGCGGCTTCCAGGTCCTTCGCCGAGCCGTGCGCATCCGGGGCGGCCTGGTTCAGTGCCTTGCGCAGGTTGTCGTTCAGCACGACGCTCTGATCGCTGCGCAGGTACGGCGCGAACGCATCCGGCCAGTGATCGGGACGCACGACCTTGTCCGCGTCGAGGTTCCAGTGCAGCTCGTGCGTCGTCACCTTGAACTTGTGGCGCACCATTTGCGCCCCTTCCGGCTTGATGAACTCGAAATAGGCGAATTTATTGCCGAACGTCGTCTCCGTGCCAATCTTCGGCTCGACCTGCATGGGAAATGTGCTTAACTCCCCATCCTGCACCGTCTGGGCCGAGTCGGTCTGCGGCAACGGCAGCCAGACTTTCAGCACCCCGGCATGGTTGGGCGGCGTCACCACGGCCGCGAAGTCCACCGCGTAGGTCACGGGATCGCTTTGCTTCGCCGTGTAAGGGGCGTCAGGATCGGGCGCAGGCGCGACCGCGGCGGGGAAGGCGAACGGCAACGACGCTGGAATCAGGACGAGAGATATAACGATGAAACGCGTCTTCATGTCGTCTTATCCTTTTCTTCCGCCGCGACGGGCATCGCTGGCTGGAGGAGGCTGCGGTAGACGCCGCCGCCGAGGACGGCCCCGACGACGGGAGAGGCGAGGTAGACCAGGAACGTCCCCAGCGGACGCGGCCCCGGCAGGGCGATTTCACCCCAGCCGGCTAGGGCGGCGAAGATGCGGGGACCGAAGTCGCGCGCCGGGTTGAAGCACGCCTGCGTCAGCGGGGCGAGGACGGCGATGAGGATCGACACGGTCAGGCCGATGAAGACGGGAGCGAGGTGCGGCGCGGGGCGGCCGGGTTGCGCGGGTCGGTGACGGCGAAAATGACCAGGGCGAGGATCAACGTCCCCAGCACCTCGGCCACGCACGCCGCCGGCTCGGAAACCAAACCGTTGAGCCGAAGGTGCTCCTCGCGCTTGTACGCTTCCGTCCCGCCGGCCATCCGTCCCGGATCGGGAAAATACTCTCCATAACACATCGCCGTTATCTCGCTGCCGGGCTGGCCGCGGACGACGCCCTTGACGCGCTCCTTATCGGCCAGGAATGGGTTGAACAGGAGGAACAGCACGGCGGCGGCGGCGAAGGCCCCGACCAGCTGGGCCGCGACGTAGGCCGTCACGTCGCGCCAGGCGAAGCGGCCCCACACGGCCAGCGACACGGTGACGGCGGGGTTGATGTGCGCTCCGCTGACGCCGCCGACGATGTAGATCGCCGTCATGATCGCGATCCCCCAGACGACGGCCACCTGCCACAAGCCGGCCAGGGCGCCGATCAGGATCGCCACGTGAACCGCCCCACAGCCGAAAAAGACCAGCAGGAACGTGCCAATGACCTCGGCCAGGCAGCGGGCGGGGAGTGAGGGAATCGGAGTCGCCATGATGCGGATCCTTTCGTACCGGCGGGATCGAAAGACAGTCTAATGAATGTCGGAACGACCGAACAGGACTCAGCCGTTCTTGCCGTTCTCTCGTCCCGGCAAGTGCTGGGCGACGTACCAGCGAATCTGCCGGGCCAGACCCTCCAGGACGCCCACCTCCATCGCCGTCGGCCCCGCCCGGCCGATCAGGTGGCGCAGGGCGTGCATCAGGGCGTCCGCCTTGTCGTCCCACAAGAAATGGATTTGCTCCAACGCCTGCCGCAGATGGGCGAACATCCGCTCCTGCTCGGCGAACGGGACCGGCGCCTCGCGGACGGTCGGGCCGTCCCGCCGCCGCAGCCACTGCCGCCGCAGCTCATAGAGACACACCGCGACGGCCTGGGCGAGATTCAGCACGGGATAGCCGGGATCGGCCGGGATGTGGATGAGATAGTGGCAGCGCGACGCCTCGGCGGTCGTCAGGCCATCGGCTTCGGGACCGAAGACGATCGCCGTCGGCCCCCTCGTCATCGCCTCGGCCAGGCGGGCCAGCACCTCCTCCGGCGTTCCTACGGTCTGCCGGCGCATCAGGCCGCCGACGCGGGCCGACGTGGCGGCGACGAAGACGCAGTCGGCCGCCGCCTCGCCCAGGTCGGCGACGACGCGGCAGCGGTCGAGCACCGGCTCGCCGTGAGCGGCCAGGCGTCGCGCCTCCGGGTCGTGCGGGTCGGCCGCCGGCGCCACCAGCACCAGCTCCGACGCGCCCATGTTGCGCACGACGCGGGCCGCCGAGCCGACGTTGGCGGCGAACTGGGGGCGGACGAGGACCACACGACAATTCATGGTAGAGAGGCTCCCGATCAGGCGGTCGTCGCGGTGCGTGCGCCGATTCGGAGTGGGCGGGCAAGCGGTTGGGTGCCATGCTTTCGCGGCCTTCCGCGACTCGTTAATCCTCCCCGGACTTCACGGGCCGCGAAAGCATGGTGCGGTCGGGGACGCCGTCATGCTTTCGCGGTTCGTGAAGTCCGGGGGGAAGGAAGGGAGTCGTTGCCGGGCCGCGAAAGCATGGCACCCCCAAGGCCGCCCCCCGCACGCCGCCGGAATCCATTCATGTGCCCGTCGTCGCCGGGATCGACGGATGCGGCCGCGCACCATTTGGTGCGCGGCACGGATTGATAAGATAGCAAGGTCTGGGTCAATTCCTCGTGCCGGCGGAGTCGGCCCGGTCGCGGCGTGCTGGCGATCCCGTCCCTCTCCCTTTCCCCCGGCCGATGCGTCGGGGACGAATGGAAATAAGGAGATGTTCTCGTGATCCGCATCGAGAAGATTCTGTACCCGACCGATTTCTCGTCATACTCCAACCAGGCGTACTTCCACGCCATCGCGTTGGCGGAGAATCACCGGGCCAGTCTCACCGTGTTGTTCGTTTACACGCCCGACATGATCACGCCCGGTTCGGAAGGGGACGAGGACGCCGACCGCCGCTATTGGCAGAGCCAGCTCGAACAGATCCGGCCCGTCGATCCCGGCATCCCGGTGCGCCACGTCTTCCTCGAAGGCGACCCGGCCGCGGAGATCGTGCGCTACGGCCGCGACGCCGCCATGGACCTGATCGTCATCGGCACGCACGGCCGCACCGGCCTGGAACGGCTGCTGATGGGCAGCGTCGCCGAGCGCGTGCTGCGCGACGCCTCCTGTTCCGTGCTGGTCGTCAAGCTGCCCAAGGGCATTCCGGCCACGGAGGGCGGCGACGTGGAAGTGGCCGTCAGCCCGGCGTGACGCTGTGGAGTGAGGAGTGAGGAGGGGGGAGTGAGGAGGGGGGAGTGAGGAGAAAAGAACGGTCCCGCCGACTTGTCTTTTCTCCTCACTCCCCCCTCCTCACTCCTCACTGTGTTTTCCGGGTCACTGAAAGCCGCGCACCGGATGCGGGCGGTAGGGCGCTTCGAGCCGCCCGATCTCGTCCGCGCTCAACTCCAGGTCGAGGGCGGCGACCGCGTCGTCGAGGTGCGGCAGCTTGGTCGCGCCGATGATCGGGGCGGCGACGGCCGGCCGCGACAGCAGCCACGCCAGCGCCACCCGCGCCGGTGGTACGCCGCGGCCCTTCGCCACGTCCCGCACCGCGTCGATCACGTCCTGGTCGCTCGGCTGGTCGTACAGCTTGCGGGCGAAGTCGTCGGACTCGGCCCGCCGCGTCGATTGGGCGTCGGTCGGCGATCGCCGCGTGCCGGCCAGCAGCCCACGCGCCAGCGGCGACCACGGAATCACCGCCACGTCCTCCGCCTGGCACAGCGGCAGCATCTCGCGCTCCTCCTCGCGGTAGAGGAGGTTGTAATGGTTCTGCATCGTGACGAACCGCGCCCAGCCGCGCCGCTCCGACAGGCTCAGCGCCTGCGCGAACTTCCACGCCGCCGTCGAGCTGGCCCCGATATAGCGCACCTTGCCCTGCCGCACCAGCAGGTCCAGCGCCGCCAGCATCTCGTCGATCGGCGTGTCCGGGTCGAAACGGTGGACTTGGTAGAGGTCGATCGTCTCCATTCCGAGGCGGCGCAGACTGGCCTCGCAGCCTTGAACGACGTGCTTGCGCGACAGGCCGCCCATGTTGGGCCTGTCCGACATCGGGTTGAAGACCTTGGTGGCGACGACGCACTCTTCGAGGCGGGCGAACTCCTTGAGCGCCCGGCCGGTCACTTCCTCGCTGGCGCCGACCGAGTACATGTCGGCGGTGTCGAAGAAGTTGATGCCCAGCTCGACCGCCCGGCGAAAGAAGGGGCGCGAGGCGGCCTCGTCGAGGACCCACGACCGCCAGGCCGGACTGCCGTAGCTCATGCAGCCCAGGCAGAGCCGCGACACCGTCACGCCGGTGCGGCCCAGAAGGGTGTACTTCATGACGCAGCTCCATCGGATCGGTTTTACGCGATCGCTTCCTGAACCACCCGGTACGACACATCGGTCAGCCGCAGGGAACGGGTCAGTGCTTGTTAGCCTCTCTCGCCCGGAGCCGGCCGAGTTCATTCGCGGCGAACTCACGGAACAACTCCAGGTTCTGGTCGAGGGAGAGCAGCGGCGAAAAGGAATAGGTCAGCAACAGATCGGCGTCCTCGGGCGCGATGGTTGACGCCGATTCGGCGAACAATTCCCGATTCCGCTCCTCGACATCGACCATTCCCCGCTGTATTTCTCGGGGCGTCTCGGGGAGTCGGTGGGATAACCGCACCAGGGCGGCCGCCTGGTTGTCGTCCGGATCGATCGCGTCGAGCGCGGCGAACCACGGGCCGTCCGCGGGGTGATTCACCGAAAGTCCGGATCGGAAGGCGGCGGACAGGCGATCCGCAAATACGCGCCCGCCGCCGGGATTCAGACCGACTCGGCTCAGCAGCCACGCCACGAGGCGGGCGACGGCGGACTCCGTCGAGGGCGGGCGGTTCCCGTCGCCGATTTCAAATCCAGGGTCCATGTGCGCCACTCTCTACGCGGTAAAGCCCACAAGCATCTTACCACGACGAAGCCTGCCCGCGCCACGTCAACTGGGACGCACCGGGAGCGGGCTGGCAGCCCCAGCCCATGGTCTGGAGGAAGCCGGAGACCGGGGCGGGATTCGCCGCGAGCATATCGTACTCCGGTAGGATCCCGCCAGCCGGGTTGCTCGCCGGCGTCGTCCAGTTGACGTACAGCCGCTGGCTTGGGATCGCGCTCCCGTCCACGCGAACGTCAACCTGTCCGGTCTTGTCGAACCGATAGGCGATCTCGCACCAGGCGTACGGAGCCCATGCTCCGGTAAGTACCCGAGAGATCAGGTTCGGCAGCCAGGACAACTTGAACTCGGCCCGGTAGCGGAGTTCGACCCAGTTACCGGCCGGGTCCGCCGTGGTGGTCGGCGAGTAGCGCGGGCCGGTTCCCTTCTTGTACTGCGCGACCTGGGGCAACCCTGCGGCCACATTCACCCCTCCGACAAACAACCGCAATGGGGTGTATCCGATAAACGACCCGTTCGCGGTTCGATCCGCCCGCGGCGGCGACCCGTCATCGGAGAACTCGGCCGCCACTCCTTGCAGGTAAATCGCTGCTCGGTATTCCTTCGTTCCGATCGGGTTCTTCGGATGGAGCCAGTTGGCGAATCCGGCGTAAGCGGCGAACGCAATCGGTGGAGCCGGGTTCCCCGACCAGAACAGGAGGGTTGTCCCGAGGCCGGGCGGGAAGCCCGGAGCGGGCGGCGGATTGACGTGGAAGGGAATCCACCCAACCACCAAAACATCCGGTCCTTTCCACCGTTTGGTTGCCACGCGCGGATTCACCCAGGAGGGAGCGAGAACATCAAAAAGGGGCGCCGCCCGCGTCTCACGCCGTCACTTCCTGAACCAGCCGCCCCGACACGTCCGTCCGCCGCAGGCCGCGGCCGCCGTGGAAGTAGGTCGGCCGCGTGTCGTCGAGACCCAAGAGCGGTGAAATCTCTCAATCCTTACACGCGAACTCGTTCGCGTTCAGCAGCACCAGGCGAAACAACGCCAGCGTCGGCGGGGGCGGGAAACTGGGAAGGCAAGATGGATCGTAGCCCCCGGCCTCCCGCGGAGCAAGGAGAAACCGGCCGACGAAAATCCGGCGCGGCGAAGAATTCTTCAAGATCCGGCCGCCTATTGCCGCAACTGGCCTTGACCGACGGACGGCGAATCGCTATCCCCCCTTCCGAAATCACTCACTTCTGCGAACGACCGTGGGGGATGCGGGCGTCGGCGCTGGCCGCCGCCTTTCCACGGCGGCGAGGGGCCGCCCGGGGAAACGCTGACAACCAAGCCGGCCAGGGGATTCGCCCCGGTTCGGCAGCGCCTGAGGGGGCGTTACTCGAAGGGAACAGGAGGAAGATCATGGGCCGGACGGCTACTGCATTTTTAGTTCTGGTTGCGGTGGGGGGATGCGTCGCGGACGATCAGGGGCCGCTGGCGCCCTTCCCGACGGCGAAGCAGGGACAGGCTACCGTGGCGCCGAGCTACGCCACCTGGAGCCGGCCGCCGGATCAGTTCGCCGACCTCCAAAGTAACACGTCGGCCGCGGCGAAGCCGAACACCACGACGGCGCAGAAGCCCGCGTCGGCGCCGAAGATGGACGTCGCCAAGCTGCCGCCGCCGGCGCCGACGCCCAGCCCGTCCGACATCGTCGTGGATTCGCAGCTCGTGGACGCCACCCTGGTCACTACGCCCGGCGACAAAACCAACCTCGAATCCGCCAAGTCGGCCGCCGCACGCTCCAACCTGGAGGTGGATCAGGCCGCGAGCGACCCGGCCGCGCCGTCCATCCGCATGGTCAACAGCAAGCGCGTCACGCTCAACTTCGAGCTGAAGGACGTGGGGGCGTCCGGCGTCTCCGGCGTGGAGCTGTGGTGCACGCAGGATGCGCACACTTGGAAGAAGGGCGAGATCGAGGCGCAAACGAACCACTCGTTCACGGTCGAGGTCAAGGAAGAGGGGCTGTACGGCTTCACGCTGCTGGCCCGCAACGGCTCCGGCGTCGGCAAGGAGGACGCCCCGGCGCCCGGCGAGCAGCCGCAGGTGTGGGTGATGGTGGACGTGACGAAGCCGACGGTGCAGATCTCCAGCGTGGAAATCAACCACGTGGGCAAGGAGCCGACCGTGGAGATCCACTGGTCGGCCAAGGACAAGAACCTCGGTCCCAAGCCGATCACGCTGTCCTTCGCCGAGCAGTCGGAGGGGCCGTGGACGCCGATCGCGGCGGGCGTGGAGAACAGCGGCTCGTACGAGTGGCAGCCGCCGGCCACGGCGCCGCACCGGCTGTACCTGAAGGTCGAGGCCGTGGACATGCCGGGCAACACGGCTTCGGCGCAGACGGCCAATCCGCTGCGTCTGGACACGGCCACGGCCGTCGTCGCCCCGCCGCCGCCGGACCTGGCGCACAAGACGCTGCCGGCCCCGCCCGCCCTCGACACGTCGCGGCCCACCGCCGCCATCCTGGCCGTCGAGCCGGGCGGGAACTGATAACGTGTTGAATTGTTAGCGGCGACCCGGAAGAGGGCTTTGCTCCTAAAGCCCTCTTCCGGGTCGCGTTTCGTTTCAACCGCGCCGCCGCCGCTCCGTCACTGCTATAATGCGTACTTCATACCACGGATTCTGACTCGCGCGGCAGCGTGCGGCCATTTTCCCCACGCCCTCACGCATCCAACTCATACGCCTTTTGCAGCCAGCATTTCACCTCGCCGTCGATTTCCGCCGGCGACGCGAGGGCGATGCGGTGGGTGATCCGGTCGCCCTTGGCCCGGCCGCCGGTGTCGATCAGTCGGCCCGACGCCGGCTCTTCCTTCAGCGCCAAGCCGAGGTCCACCCGCGTCTTCGTCGAGGGCTTCAGCTGCGCGAAGACGTGGCGGCGGTACAGCGGCACGATCGTCTTGCACGGGCACGCCTTCACGTCCTTGCCGAGAGACTTGCTCAGCCGCAGCAGACGGTCGTAGACCGGCCGCAGCCCTTCCTTGTCCGCGAACATAGCCTCCACCAGGACGTTCGGATCTTCGTAATCCGTCTTGCGATTCTTGCCGACGGAATGCTCGGCGATGAGCAGGGCGTAATTCGTGCCGACGCCGTGTTCCGCCTTCAGCCACTGACGGCGTTCCTTTTCCGCCGCCGGGCCGGACGCCCGCAGCAGTCGCAGCCACTGCTCCAGCGACTTTCCGGTCTTCTCCTGCATCCGGGCGATCCACGCCTCCTCCATCCCCAGGCCGGGGTGAGGGTCGTACAGCGGTTTTTTCGACGACATAACATTTCCTTTCGCCTTTGGTCTGGAGAAGGGAAGGTATCCCGGCGGGAAGGGATGAGTCAAGCCGAGCAGAAAGGGGTTGGCGAGCGCCGCGGGTGTGCCTCTGGAAGGGCCGGCCCTGAAGCACGGGCCTACAGGCCGAAGCCCCGTAAACGGGGCTGAAATCCCGGGCAGCCCCGTTCACGGGGCTTCGGCCTGTAGGCCCGCCGTTGACGGCGGGGGATGCGTCTCGCCAACTCCAAACCCGCCGGATACAACGGCACAACGATCCGCACTCCCGCAAGGGCCTCGCCGATGACTTCCACTCTCCACGCGGCGGCCGACGATCTCCGCGCCGGCCGCGTCACCCCCCTCGACCTCCTCGACGCTTGCCTCGACCGCATCGACCGTCTGGAGGAGCGCATCCGCGCCTGGGTGTTCGTGGATCGCGACGGGGCGCGGCAGGAGGCCGAACGGCGCATGGAAGAGATCCGCACCGGCGGCTGGCGCGGCCCCCTGCACGGCGTCCCTATCGGGATCAAAGACATCTTCGACGTGTTCGATTGGCCGACCGCGGCCGGCTCTAGGCTGTGGAAGAACAGCGTCGCTCGCAAGGACGCGACCGCGGTGCGCAAGCTGCGCCAGGCGGGGGCGGTGTTCGTCGGCAAGACGGTGACGACGCAGTACGCCAGCTTCGATCCGCCGCCGACGCGCAATCCGTGGGGTGCGGATCGGACGCCGGGCGGCAGCAGCAGCGGCTCGGCGGCGGCGCTGGCGTGCGGCATGTGCCTGGGCGCCGTCGGATCGCAGACGGGCGGCTCGATCACGCGGCCGGCCGCCTACTGCGGCGTCGCCGGCCTCAAGCCGACTTACGGCCGCGTCGGCCTGGCCGGCGTCGTGCCGCTGGCCGCGTCGATGGACCACCCCGGCCCAATGGCCCGCTGCGTCCGCGACCTCGCCATTCTGCTGCAAGTCATCGCCGGCCCCGATCCGCTCGACCCGTCCGCGGCCGACGCTGCCCGTACCGGACTACACGGAGCGCATAAAACAGGGTTGCAAGCAGCCGCGGCTGGGCCGGCTGCGCGGCCTCTTCGAGAGTCGGGCCGAAGCTGTGACTCGGGAGGCGATGGACCGGGCGTGCGACCAGCTCCGCGCTGCCGGCGCGGTCGTTTCCGACGTCGGCCTGCCAGCGGCGTTCACCGACGTTCTGGCGCGGCATCGCATCGTCATGGCCGTCGAGTCGGCGAAGTTCCACGAAGCCCGCCTGCGGCGCCATCCCGAGGACTACGACCCCAACATCCGCAGCCTGGTGGAAGAAGGGCTTGTGTGTCCTGCGACCGAATACGCCCGGACCAAGGAACATCAGCGACGGCTCAAGAAGGAAATGGAGGCGTGCTTCGCCGGCGTGGACGTGCTGCTGACGCCGGCCGCGCCGGGACCGGCTCCCGACGCCGCCACGACCGGCGATCCAGCGTTCAACTCGCCGTGGAGCTACACCGGTCTGCCGACGGTCTGTTTCCCCTGCGCCCGTAGTCCCGAAGGATTGCCGCTGGGGTTGCAGCTGGTGGGCCGGCCGTGGGGCGAGGCCGATCTGCTAGCCGTCGCTGCGTGGTGCGAGGACACGCTAGGGTTCCGGATGGGCGAGCCGACGCCGTAGGACCGGCCCTATCACAGGAGCCGTTGCCTCACGGCCGGCTTCCGCAATACGATTCAGGAAGAAGCCCTCCTCCCCCAATCTCCGGGGCCTCCCATGTTGACCCCCGCCGAAGAACTCGGTCTGAGCGGAATGCACCTCGCCGGCCGCATCCGCCGCGCGCTGCACAGGATCCCCGAGCCGGAGATGCTCGGCATCCTCCAGCGCATCGAGCGCGAGGCCGCCCGCCGCCACCTGGCCTACCTCCGCGACGGCAAGACCGACGTCATCCGCGTACTTGCCTGTCCGCTCGCCGTCCTGCCGGACCAACGCTCCTATATTCACTTCGTGACTCTCACTATCCAGAATGCGCTGAAACGGCTGCCGGAGCTGTATTTCCAGGACTTCGCCGTGCGCGAGCTGCTGCGCATCCTGCCGGAAGAGGAGGAGTGGCTGTGGAAGTGCTGGGGGCCGGGCCACCGCGACGCCAACCCGGTCTTCGGCCGGCTCGACGCCGTGATCGATTTCACCAGCCCGATGTGGAAGGACTCCCTGCGCTTCGTCGAGCCGAACCTGAGCGGCATCGGCGGCCTGCACCTGACGCCGACCTGCGAGGCGATCATCGCCGACGTGCTGCTGCCGGCCCTGCGCGAGCATGACCCCGACCTGCGGCTGGAGGTCGGCCAGGACATCCGCGAATTGCTCATGCACGAGGTCCAGGATCACTTGGAGGCCGTCGGCCGTCCGGCCCGCAACATCTGCTTCGTCGAGCCGAAGTACGCCGGCAGCGGCCCCGACGAGCAGGAGGACCTGGCCCGCTTCTACCACGACCACTACGGCCTCAAGCTGATGCACGCCGACCCCGCCGAACTGACGCTGCGCGACGACGAGGTCTACTACAACGGCGATGCCGTGGATCTTGCTTATCGGGATTACGCCGTGGCCGACCTGATCGACCTGGAAAAGAAGGGCGTGGACGTGGCGCCGATGCGGACGCTGTTCCGGCAGAACCGCGTCATATCCTCCATTGCGGCGGAACTGGATCAGAAAAGTTGCTGGGAAGTGCTGACCGACCCGCAGCTCGACGCAGAAGTATTTCAGCGCCGACGAGCGCCAGGTTTTTCGGCGGCACATTCTGTGGACCCGGCTGGCGTCCGACCGTTCGACGCTGCTGCCGGACGGCCGGACGGGGGACTTGCTGGAGTTCGTGCGACGGGAGCGGGAAGCGCTGGTGCTGAAACCGAACCGCGCCTACGGCGGCCAGGGCGTGCTAATCGGGCCGCTGCTGAGCGAATCCGAGTGGGACGCGGCGGTGAATCGGGCGGTGACGGACGCGGAGCGGTGGGTGGTGCAGCAGCTGGCGAGCATCCCGGTGTCGCTGTTCCCGGTGGCGGGGCCGGACGGCTCAGTGCGGGGCGAACCGTTCCATGTGGTGATGGGGTTCGCGCCGAGCAAGTACGGCCTGGCGATCGTCGGCCGGGCGTCGCAGAAGCAGGTGGTGAACGTCGCCCAGCGCGGCGGCATGTGCGCGGTGCTGGTCGGCCAGCCGCCCGGCCGGCTGCACGGGCCGGGGGCGCTGCCGGAAGCGGAAAGGTAGGAGCCTACCCGTGCGCAGCCAGAATGGGTTGCTATGTGTCGGGTGGGAAGAGGCCTTCCAACCGCAGATTCTCCCGCAACATCACCCGCGAGGATTCGTTGATGTTCAAAACCTGCACCGTGGCCTTGCCGGACGACGTCTTGCCGACGAGAATTGTTTGCTCCCAGCGGAAGTGGCGTTTCCACTGCTGTTTGCGAGGATGGAATAGCGGATAGAGTTTGCCTCCGAGGAGGCCGGCCAAGTTCGGACCCTTCGCCCAATTGCATTCCGAACAGGCCAAACAGAGGTTGTCCGGATGGTCGGCGCCTCCGTGCTGCCTGGCGATAACGTGTTCGACGTGAAACAACAAAAAGTCGGCGTCGTCCTGGTGCAGCTGACAGTATTCACAGCGCCCACCCGCCCGCTCCCAGACGAACGTCCGAAGGGCGGCATCCATCATTCACCTGGGGAACGGGCGAGGAGTTGGCGAGCCTTGGACTTGAGGATGGCGACGAAGGCGCCGAAGGAAACGTACTTGCCGTACTCGGTCTCCTCCGCGGGAGTGAGCAAACCTTCGTTGCAGCGCCCGGCCAGGTAGTCCACGCGGGCTTGCAGAGTCGAATCGGCCTTCAAGGCAAGCAGGCGCCGGGCCGACTCCGCGGTCAGGCACTCACTCAGAGGGTCCATCAGGCGGTCGAGAACGGGGGCTGTTTGGGTGGATTTCATGGTTGAATTATACCATCTCAATGAATGCGGGCGTAAGAGTCGTTGCGATACGTTGCCCTCACGGGGATTGCCGTCGCGGCCCTCGGCCTGTACGTGGCGGGCGGTCACGAACTGATTGATGTGGCACGGCGGGGCAGCGCGGCCGATTATCTGGTGGACGCCGCCCGTCATCATTTGGAGATTGCCGGCCGATCTCGTCGCCGCGACCTCGATGCCGCGTGGGAGCAGAAGCAGCCGCGCTTGCTTGAACGGAGTGAACGCGGCTGTTACCTTTGCGTTAGCGAATTTGAGACGTATACGGGACGACTGGTGTTTCGCGGATAGAGGGAAGAACCCATGCCGACAGCCGCTTCTCCAGTGAGCGACATGCTTGTAACCGTGAAATCGCGCGAAATCCAGCGGGCGACGTTCGCGGAAATGGCCGGCGACCAGGAAACGGCACGCCGTCATTTCCTGGCGGCGGCGCATCTGGAGCTGGTACTGGCGCACGATTACGACGAAGCCGGCGAAGCGGCGTTGGCCCTGCGCAGTCGTATCAGTGCGGCCTCCTGTTTATGGTGCGGCGGTGAGATCGCGCAAGGGCGGCAGGCCCTGGAAACGCTGCGAATGCAGCAGCCGGCGCAATCGACCGAGATCGAACGGGTGCTTGCGGAACTGACGCGGGACTATCCGCCGCAGGCCGCGTGATTTCAGGAATTCCCCCTCGCCGCACTTTCCCGCGTAAAGGGAGCAACCCTATGCCGGTACACGACTGGACGCGGGTCAGCGACAGGACCTTCCATGATCTTCATTACTCCTGGGTTCTGGAGATCAAGCGCGCCCTGAAGCGCGGAATCCTTCCCACGGGGTACTACGTCATGGCCGAGCAAGTCGGCGGCGACCTCGGCGTGCCCGACGTCCTGACGCTCCAGACGGCCGGTGCGAATACGGAATCCGAAGGCCTCCTGTCCGGGACCGCGACGCTGACCGAATCGCCCCCAGTCGTCCACGCCCGCGCGACGATTGCGCGAGATTCTTACGCGCGCCTGCAACGAACCGTCGTGGTCCGCCACACAAGCGACGACCGCATCGTGGCCATGATCGAGGTCCTTTCGCCCGGAAACAAATCGAGCCGGCACGCCCTCCGGTCGTTCTTGGACAAGGCAGTGGCCGCTCTCGACGCCAGCGTTCATCTTCTGCTGGTCGATGTTCATCCTCCCGGCCCGCGCGACCCCAACGGCATTCACGGGGCCATCCTGAACGAGATCGGGGCCGAAGACTATGTACTGGGCGGCGAGAATCCGTTGACGGCCGCGGCCTATGTCGGCGGCGCCGTCGTCCAGGCGTTCGTCGCACACTTCGCCGTCGGACGACCGATTCCCGAGATGCCGTTGTTCCTTACCAAGGAAAATTATGTCCGCGTCCCCCTGGAAGCGGCCTACATGGCCGCTTGGGAAGACGTTCCGCCGCAGTATCAAGCGGCGCTCCTCGCCGCATCCAGAGGCGAAGCGTAATGCCCCCGCCGCTGTTGTCCCAGTAGCCATCCTTCATTTCGGCAGGGCGGATCGGTAGAACGCCGCCAAATCCTTCTTTAGCTTCATGTGTTCCGACGGCCGGACGTACATCATGTGGCCGGCGTCGTAATAGCCCATCGTGACGTGGTCGCGCAACCCCGGTTCCAGACCCAGATGGTTGAACGTGTACTCCGTGGCCAGAAACGGCGTCGCCAGGTCGAGCCGGCCATTGGCCACGAACACGCGCAGGTCGCGGTTCTGCGTCAGCGCCTTCTGCAATGTCGGGGCCACGTTCAAATAACGATTTTTCGCATCGCCGAAGTCCCACGGCTGCACCTTGCCGGTGAGGATTTCGTAGGTCATGTCATTGTCGTACTTCAGCTCGTTGCGGACGTATTCGTTGAAAGCGGCAGTGAAGGCGCCTTGCACGGCGGTGTAACTCGGATCGTAGCCCGGCCGATCCGAGGCGGCGTCCTCGTCCGGCCCCGTGATGCGGCTGTCGTAGCGCCCCGTGACCTTGTGTTCATCCCGCAATAGCTCCTTGCAGAATCGCGATTGGTCGATGCGTAGGTTGTTGCGGGCGACGAAGTCCTCGGACAGTCCGGTGTAGCGGGCCAGCTTCTGCTGGATTTCCTTCCGCTGGTCGTCCGGCAGGGCGTCGCCCTTCATCAGGGCGGAGGCGTACTCGCCGACGGCGAACTTCTTCACCTCATCCAGCGTCTTCGGCAGATCGGCCCGCAGATCGGGCGACAGCTTCTTGTGGTACGCCGCCGCCGCCGTGTAGGTGGGCAGGAACAAGATATAAGGAAGATCGTTTCCAGGGGCGAAGCTGAGCGTCTCGAAGTTCAGCACGGAGGAGATGAGGACGATGCCGTTGAGGTAGATGCCGTGGCGGTCCTGGAGGTAGCCGGCCAGGCCGGCCGCGCGGGTGGTGCCGTAGCTCTCGCCGGCCAGGAACTTCGGCGACTCCCAGCGGTTGAACTTCGTCGTGTAGAGCCGGATGAAGTCGCCGACCGAGTGGACGTCCTCCTCCACGCCGTGGAACTGCTTCTCCTCCTTCGGCTCCGGCGATCGGCTGTAGCCGGTGCTGACCGGGTCGATGAACACGAGGTCAGTCAGGTCGAGCAGCGTGTCCTCGTTGTCCACCAGGCGGTACGGCGGCGGCGGAGCGTCGCCCTCGTCGCCGAGGACCACGCGCTTCGGGCCGAAGGCGCCGAGGTGCAGCCACACCGACGACGAGCCGGGGCCGCCGTTGAAGGCGAAGGTGATCGGCCGCCGCGACAGATCGTCCACGCCGGTCTTCGTGTACGCCACGAAGAAGACGTTGGCCGTCGTCTTGCCGTCGTCGTCCTTGAGCGGCAACGTCCCGGCCGTCGCCTTGTACTCCAGCTTGGCGCCGCCGACCGTGATGGTATGCGTCGTTTCGGAGAAGGATCCTTTGCCGGAGTCGTCGCTTTTGGCCGGTGCGTCCCGGGCCGGCGCGAGGGAGACGAGCCAGGGGAGCGCCAGCAGACAGAGAACGATCCGTATAGTCCGTTTCATGCCGCCGATCCGCCGTGAGGGGTTGCGCCGGCGCGGGCCGGAGGGCCGTCCCCCGTGCGCCGGTCTCGGGGTCTGAGCCGCAATTCTATCCGCTGCCGCCGGGGACGGCGACAAGGAGGCGGGCCGCGTTCACGATCGCCGTCATAGGTTCGGCAGGTGCAAGGTCCGGGGAACACCCCGTTCATAGAATGAGGGCACCGTCCGTATTCGGATCGCGTCCGCATCCCCGGAGAGCTTTCGTCATGGACCGCTACCGTCTGCCATGCACCGTCGTCCCATCCCGCTACGACCTCCGCCTGGAGCCGGACCTCGCCGCCGCGACCTTCGCCGGCCGCGTCGAGATCGCCGTGACGGTGCAGGAACCCGTCGAGGAAGTGGTCCTCAACGCCACGGAATTGCACGTCGCCGAGGCGGTGATCGAAGGCGAATGGCGCAACCGGCTGGCCGCGGACGTGACGCTGGAAGAAGAGACCGAGCGCTGCCGGCTGCATTTCCCGTCCGGCGCTGATGAAGGGAAAATGGCGGTTGAAGCTGGCGTTCACCGGCGACGCTCAACGACAAGCTGCGCGGCTTCTACCGCAGCAAAACAGGAATCGGGAGGGCGAATGGCGCTGGCTGGCGGCCACGCAGTTCGAGGCCACCGACGCCCGCCGCGCCTTCCCCTGCTGGGACGAGCCGGCCTTCAAGGCCGTCTTCTCCTCCACCCTCGTCGTCGATCCGGCCCTCGCGCGTCGTCTCCAACACCGCCGTCGCCGAGGAACGCGCCGAAAACGGCAAGAAGATCGTCCGCTTCGCCGACACCATCCCAATGTCCACTTATCTAGTAGCTTATATCGTCGGCGAGTTGGAGGCGACGGAGGCCGTGATGGTCGGCAAGACGCCGCTGCGCGTCTGGTGCGTGCCGGGCAAGCAGGGGCTGACGCGCTTCGGCCGCGACATCGGCGCCTTCTCGCTCGGCTATTATGAGGAGTATTACGGCCGGAAATATCCGGGCGACAAGCTCGATCTGATCTTCGATCCCCGACTTCGCGGCCGGGGCGATGGAGAACTTCGGCGCCATCACCTTCCGCGAGACGGCCCTGCTCGTCGATGAAGCGACGGCCACCCACGCCGAGCGCGAGCGCGTCGCCGACGTGGTCGCTCATGAGAACGCACACATGTGGTTCGGCGACCTGGTGACGATGAGCTGGTGGAACGGCCTGTGGCTGAACGAGGCGTTCGCCACCTTCATGGAGATGCTGGCCGTGGACGCCTGGAAGCCGGAGTGGAAGCGCTGGACGACGTTCGGCGCGTCGCGCTCGTCGGCCCTGTCGGTGGACGGCCTGCGCAGCACGCGGCCGATCGAGTTCGCCGTCGAGGCGCCGAAGGACGCCGACGCCATGTTCGACGTTTTGACCTACGAAAAGGGCGCTTCCGTGCTGCGGATGCTGGAGCAGTACATCGGCCCGGCCGTCTTCCGCGATGGCGTTCGCCGCTATCTCGACCGCCACGCCTTCGGCAGCACCGAGACGGCCGACCTGTGGCGCGCCCTCGGCGAGGCGTCGGAGCTGCCGATCCCCGAGGTCATGGACGGCTGGATCTTCCACCCCGGCTATCCGCTGATCGACGTGCGGAGGACGGCCGAGAATCGGCTGGTGCTGCGGCAGCGGCGCTTCCTCTATCTCGGCGAGGAGCGGGGCCAGGCGGAGGAACCCGTGTGGCGGACGCCGGTGCAGCTGCGGTTCCTCGGGGACGGCGACCGGCCGGAGCAGACGCTCCTCAGCGGCGGCACGGCCGACACATACGAGATGGGCCGGGCGAACGCGGTGCTGGTCAACGCGGGCGGCCACGGCTTCTACCGCGTCCGCTACGCGCCGGACCTGCTGGCCGCACTGCTCGCCGACCTCAGCCGCCTGGAGGCCATCGAGCGCTTCAACCTCGTCAACGACGCCTGGGCCTCCGTGCTGGCCGACCTCACGCCGCTCACCGAGTATCTGGATCTCACCAGCCATTTCCGCGGCGAGCGCGACAAGAACGTCTGGTCGGTGATCGTCGGCTCCTTCCACACGCTCAACCGCATCGCCGACGCGGTGGACCGGCCGCGACTGGCGGCGCTGGTGCGCGACCGGCTGACGCCGGCCGCATCGGAGCTAGGCTGGCGGCCGCAAGCCGGGCGAGTCCGAGTTGACCGGCCAGCTCCGCGGCGACCTGCTCCGCGCCCTCGGCACACTCGGCGACGACGTGAACGTCCAGGCGCGTGCGGCGGAATCTCTTCGCCCACTCACCCGCTGGACGCCAACGTGTTCGCGGCAGTCGTTTCCATCCTCGCGCACGCCGGCGACGAGGCCCGCTATGCGGAGTTCGAGCAGCGCTTCCGCACGGCGCGAACGCCGCAGGAGGAGCAGCGCTACCTGCTGGCCCTGGCCGGGTTCCGGCGGCCGGAACTGATCGACCGGACGCTGGCCCGCACGCTGGACGGCGACGTGCGGACGCAGGACGCGCCGTTCGTCGTGCGGGCGCTGTTGATGAGCGTGGACGGCCGCGAAAAAGCGTGGGCGTTCGTCGAGGAGAATTGGGAGGCGATCAATCGCACTTGGCCGCCGAACGGCGTGCGGCGCGTGTGCGAGGCCGTGGCCGGTTTGGCGTCGCCGGAAGGGGAGCGGCGGGTGCGGGCGTTCTTCGAGGCGAAGAAGGTGAACCTCGGCGGCAAGACGCTGGAACAGTACCTCGAACAGCTGCGCATCGTGGTCCGGCTGCGCGAGCGGGAGGCGGAGGCGTTGCGGAAGTGTCCTGCGGCGGTGAATCACGCGGCGCGGCGTGTGCCATGCTTTCGCGGATCCATTCGAGACCGGAAACCCGCGCGGCGACCCCGCGAAAGCATGAAGTCCGCCGACAGGACTCATGCTTTCGCGGTGGTCCTTCCTGTGATTCCTAAACAGAAACGATCCGCGAAAGCATGGCACCCGACGTATCCGCATCGGTGAATCACGCGGCGCGGCCCGCTCCGCCGTCGCGCAGTTCGGGAAGGATGTCCCGGTGCAGCACGTCCTCCACCAGGGCCAGCGCCCGCGCCACCGTCGGGCCGTCCATGACGCGGTGGTCGTAGGTGAGGCGCACGGTCACGCCGCCGTCGCCCTGGATGACGCCGTAATTCAACGTGGTCGTCAGCGGAGAGAGCGGGTGGAGCGATTCGGCCCCCAGCCCGGAGTAGACGCTGACGCCGAACGTACCGGCGACGACGGAGCGCCAGCGGCCGCGGCCGTTGAGGACGTACCACCAGCCCGGCCGCCGCAGCCAGCCGGGCAGGCGGCCGATCTTCAGGGCGCGGCGGAAAAGAACGAGACTTTCGATCGGATCCGTCTTGTATTGGCGAAGGCGTTCGTCGAGGGCGAGCAGCGTCTTGTTTTCGGGGGCGGTCAGGTGGGCGAAGAAGACGGCGTTTTCGCCCTGGTAGAGGCGTTCGACTGTGATGGTGGCGATGCTGAAGGGATGCTCGTAGAGGCGCGCCCAGGGGAAGGCGAGGTAGGCGCGGCGCAGCTCCGGCGCCTGGACGGCCGCCCGGGCCAGGGCCTTGGTGAAGATGGCGCACCAGCTGATACGGCGGGGCGAACGGGCCCGCACCTCCACCAGATCGGCGACGTTCATGCGCCGCTGGACCGGGACGGTGGGGACGCAACGGGAAAAGTGGAGCAGGTCGCCGATCAGCCGGCGCGGCGTCGTCAAAGGCAGCGTCCGTCCCGCCTTTTTGCCCATGGTGCGTCTCCGCGGCCGCGGCCGGGGCCGTCGGCGGGGTGGGATGGACGAACCGCGCTCCGGCGGCTCGTCTCTTATATCGTCGGGCCGCAGGGCTGGACTCCAGAACAATCCCAACCGGCTGGCGCCCGGGCGCCCCTCTCGATTTTGGAGGCGTCGTCGGCAAGCAAGCCGGCCCGTGCTGAAGCACGGGCCTACGGCCGAAGCCTCGTAAACGGGGCTGAAATCCCGGGCAGCCCGGTTTACCGGGCTTCAGCCTGTAGGCCCGCCGTAAACGGCGGGCCGGGCCAAGTCCAAAATCGAGAGCGCACCCGGCGCCCGGCCCTAAAGGACCGTTGACAGATTGGTGAACATGTTTACAATTATGAATGTCCCGCCTGAGGCGGCGTTCGGTGATGGGCGACGCCGGACTCGCCGAGGGCGGGACACTTTTTTTGCGCGGCGCGTCTTGCTCCGGCCTCCCTTTCACCTCCTCCCGCCGGCCGGCCGCGGTATAACGACGGAATGCTCACTCTCGACCCCCACCCGCTGCTGGATTTGCGCGCTTCGTCACGACGTTCCCTCGGCCGCTCGGCGAAATGCCTGCCTGGGCGGAGGGGCCGGCCCTGCTGGCGCCGGACGCCGCCGCCCCGCTGCGGAGCGACGACGCCGTGCGCGAGGCCGTGCGGGCGCTGCTTCGTCACGGCGGTTTCAAGCCGACGGGTCGCAGCAAGCCGGCGTCGGAGTATCTCGTCAAGGCCGTGCGCGAGGGGCTGCTGGCGCCGATCAACGCGGCGGTGGATGCGTGCAACGTCGCGTCGCTGCACAGCGGCCTGCCGATCAGCGTGGTGGATCTCGACCGCGCCCGGCCGCCGTTGCGAGTGGGCCTCGCTCCGGCCGGGGCGTCCTACGTTTTCAACGCCTCGGGTCAGTCGATCGACCTGGGCGGCCTGCTGTGCCTGTTCGACGCGGACGGTCCCTGCGCCAACGCCGTCAAGGACGCTCAGTGCACCAAGACCGGGGCCGCCACGCGACGCACCCTGTCGCTGATCTGGGGCACGACGGCCCTTCCCGGCCGGGCGGCGCGGACGGAGGCGTGGTATCGCGAGTTGCTGCAACGGCGTTCCGAAACGATTGGTACGGAAAGCATGTTTCCCTGCGGAGTTTCGCACTCTCAAAGAGAGTCGTCGGAGCCGCGACCGTGAGGGAGCGGGGGGAAGTGCAAGAACCTCACCCCGCTCCCTCACGGTCGCGGCTCCGACGCGCGACTCCTTCTCCGCGTCACGGATAAAAACATTCAAATGCTTGACGAGCAGGGCGCGCGGGGTTAGCGTGGAATAATTCGCAGGCCGCTGCGGTCCCCTGAATGGCGTTCACAAGGGGCACGTCAAGCCGCCGGGCCTGCCGGCCGCCCATCCCATCGCAGGAGGTCTTCATGGTTTCTCCGAAGGGGCGGATCGCCGCCGTGCTGTTGACCGGGCTTCTGGCCCTTCCCCCGTCGGCGGCGCTGGCCCAGTGCCAGCATCATTCCAACCCCGGCCAGACCGGCATGTCGCAAATGACGCAGGGCCAGGGACGGCAAATGAGCAGCATGACATCCTCGATGTCGCAAACGTCGTCCTGTTCCATGGGAATGCAGACATCGCAAATGTCCATGATGCAGCCGTCGCAGCCGCTGTGGTTCGCCCTCCAGCAGGGGCAGCAGCTGCACCTGATGCAGATGCAGATGATCGCCATGCAACAGACGCGGCTCAGCCGCGTCCAGCAGACGCCGCTTCTTCCGCCGTCCGACATGCTGGCGCCGGCGCCTCGGCTCGGCCAGGCGCAGCAAAAGCAGTACGGCGCACTCTTGAAGCAGGTGCAGGCGCTGGATCAGCGGCTGACGGGACTGGAGCAGGCGGCGCAACGGCACGAGCTGCAGCCGCCGCAGGCGGGCGCCATGCAGAATGAGATGAACGCCCTGCAGGCGCAGGTGGACGCGCTGCCCAAGGCGCCGGCCGCCGTGGTGGATCAGATGAGTTCCCTGCATCGGCGGACGGACGATCTCCTGGAGCGGATCACCGCCAAACAGGCGGATGTGATCGCCGCCCTGCGCAACTCCCGGTGAGGCGAACCGAATCCGGCCGACCGCGAAGGGCCCTCTTTCGCGGCCGGCCGTTTTTTTCCGGGTCATCGCTTCAATCCGTATCCCTTGATCTTCCGGTCCAGCGTCGAGCGTTCGATGTTGCAGGATCGCCGCCGCCTGGCTCTTGTTCCAGTCGGTGTGCGTCAGCGTCCGCAGGATGTGCTGCTTCTCGACCTCCTCCAGCGGCAGCGGCTGGTACGCCGGCGGCCCCTGCGCCGAGCGACGGCGCCGCCGTCTCCAGCGATGACAGCCAGATGTCACCCACGTCCAGCGTCGGACCCAGGCCCAGCGCCACGGCCCGCTCGACCACGTTGCGCAGCTCGCGGACGTTGCCGGGCCAGTGGTACTCCTCCATCTTCTGCAGCGCCGCCGGCGTGAAGCCGCGGATCTTGCGGCCCGTCTCGCGCACGAAGCGCTTCAGGAAATGCTCGGCCAGAATCGGCACGTCGCTCGCGACGCTCGCGCAGCGGCGGCACGCGGATCTCGACCACCTGCAAGCGGAAGAACAGGTCGCGGCGGAACGTGCCCGCCCGCACCGCCTGCTCCAGCGGCTGATTCGTCGCCGCCACCACGCGCACGTCCACCTTGATCGGCGTGCTGCCGCCGACGCGCTCGAACGGATGGCCCTCCAGCACGCGCAGCAGCTTGGCCTGCGTGCCGACGCTCATCTCGCCGATCTCGTCGAGGAAGATCGTGCCGTGGTTGGCCGCCTCGAACTTGCCGACCTTCTTCTCCGTCGCCCCGGTGAACGAGCCTTTTTCGTGGCCGAACAGCTCGCTTTCCAGCAGCGTCTCGGTCAGGGCGGCGCAGTTGAGGCAGACGAACGGGCCTTCCTTGCGCGGGCTGGAGTAATGGATGGCCCGGGCCACCAGCTCCTTGCCGGAGCCGCTTTCGCCGCGAATCAGGCAGGTGGCGTTGGTGCCGGCCACGCGGCCGATCTGCGCTTCGATGTCCTTGATGGCCTGGCTCTCGCCGACCAGCTCGCTCTCGACGTGCAGCTGGTCGCGCAGCGAGCGGTTCTCGGCCGTCAGCGACTGCTTGCAGCCGCAACTGGTGGACGGCGTTGCCGAGCTGCTTGGCGACGGCGACGGCGAACTCCAGGTCCTCGGCGTCCAGCGCCTTGTGCGGGTCGGTGCAGTAGAGGTGGATCAGGCCGAGCACGCGCTCGCCGATGCATGCACCGGGGCGCAGATCAGGCTGGTGGCGCCCAGTCTCGGACAGGCTCTCGCGGTTGCGCAGGTGGCGGTCGCGGGCCACGTCCTCCGCCAGGATCGCCTCGCGGCTGGCCAGCACCTCGTTGCTGACGTACTCCGACACGCGGCTGTAGGAACGGATGCTCGGGTCGCGGTGACGGTGGGCCGTCACTTCCAGCTCGGCCCCGCGCAATGACTTGACGGCCGCCGCCTGGGTTCCGCTGAATCGGCGCCGGCGCGTTGCGGGGAGGCTCGCCGTCGGCCACGGTCAGGATGGCGCCGACCTCCGCGGGGATCGCCTCCAGCAGGGCGTCGAGCACGATGCCGGCACAGCTCCTCGTAGTCCGCGGCCGAGCCCATGTCGAGGGCCAGCCGGTAGAGCAGCGACAGGTCGCGGCTGAGAGCGTGGCGCGGCGGCGGCCCGGCCGTGGTCGTCGAGTCGTCGGCGGCCACGGCCGGCGGCCGGCGTCAGGAAGCGCGTCTGGCCCAGGCGTTTCTTGATGGAGACGCCTTCGGGCCGCTCGTCCGGAGGCGGCAGATCGGGCAGCTGGCTCATGTCCTCGACGAAGACGAAGACGCGTGCGGCCGAGCTGCACCTCGTCGTTGGGCGACCAGCTCGCGATTCGCCCTCGACGGCGATCGCCGTTGACCCGGGTGCCGTTGAGGCTGTTCAGGTCGCGGACGCGCCAGCGGCCTTCGTCGGCGCTGACTTCGGCGTGTTCCCGGCTGCACAGGTCGTCCTTGAGGACGATGCGGTTGGTGGCGGCCCGGCCGAGCGTGCAGGTCTGCCCCGGCGTGAGCGGGAACGACATCGCCGAAGCCGTCGTCGCGTCGGACCACGAGATAGGCTGTCGCGCTCGCGGACATGATGAGGACGGCCCTCGTCGGAGGAGTCGGAACCCTTTATCGCAGTAATGGCGTCTACCAAAGAATAGACGCGGAGGGACGTGGCGGGCAAGGGGGATCCGATCGGCCGTCTCTCTGGCACGCCCTTTGCCCCTTTATCTCGTCGGTTCACCCAGGTTCGTATCAGGGAGAAGATCATGTCACCCTATCAGGCGCCCGCTCGAACGCGCGGCATCGGCGCTGTTTCCGTGATTCTTGGCGTGCTTGGCCTGGCGCTCTGCTGGTGGACGCCGGCGGGGCTGGTCGTGAGCCTGGCAGGCCTGGTGATCGGCCTGGTGGGCTGCGCCATGGCCCGGCGCGGCGGCTGGGCGGTCTCCGCCGTGGGACTGATCGTTTCGGCGGCGGCGCTGGTCGTCTGCTGGATCATCGCGGCGGGAGGGATGGAACTGGTCCGCTTCGGCCGATGACGGAAGGCCGGCGTCACTTCGCCTCGTCCGGGCCTGGCACGGGATCCCACGTTCCCAGGGGCACTGTGCCGTTACAGGAAAAGACGCGCCTCACCGTCAGGTAGAGGCCGTAGCGAATGCCGTGCGTCCGCACCGCCTCGACCGAATACTCGGAGCAGCTGGGGAGGTAGCGGCAGGTGCAAAACGGCTTGATGATCGGCCGGCCGAGCCACTGATAGACGCGCACGGCCCCGATGTACGTCGCCCCAGTCACCTGATCCGCCGGACGCCGGTACGAATCGAGTACGATCAGTATAATAAAGACCGCAATTATGATGAAGCGGAAGCGGCGTTTCGGACGGGGTTGGCGCGGAGTCGTCATGGCGGCGATCAGGTTCGGGAAGATCGGCGGTTTTTTACTATTGCAGACGCCGCGGGCGGCGGCAAGGGCGGTCATTTGACCTCGTTCTTCTTCAGCGCCGCGTCCACGTCGGCCCAGAGCTTGCTCCAGGCTTCCCGTTCGTCCCCTGGCAGCTTGGCCAAGCCGTCGGCGTCGCGCACGCCGGCCAGGTCGGAATCTTCTTTCCAATGCTGGAGCACCTGGGTCGCCGCGACCCGGCTCTTCGGGTTGACGCCATTCGCCTCCTTCTTCCATAGCGCTAGATCGTCCCGCAGCCAGCCCAGCGCCTGATTGCGCCACCGGCCGCGCTCCTTGGCGTCGGTTGTCGCCGCGTCCTTGCCCTGTCCACAGCCGGCTCGCGCGGCGGCGCAGGCGGCGTTATAGCGGGCGCCGGAGGACAGGTCTTCCGCCAGCCCCGGCTCGGCAGCGAAAGCCTCGGCGTAGAAGCGAGACGCGGCCGTATTAAACATCTTATAACGCTGGCAGAAATCCGCGAAACGAACCATCTGGACGGCGTCCGCAGGCTCCGCCTCGCCGTGGAGAATGGCCGGCAAAAGGGCATCGCGCTCGGCCAAATCGAGAGTGACGCCCAGGTTGTTGCGGGCCAGCGCGAGGTCGGGCTGGACGTGGAGAGCCTGGCGGTACTCCGCGATCGCCTCGTCCCACTGGCCTTTGTTCTGGAGCGCGACGCCGAGGTTGTTGTGGACCAGCGCGAGATTGGGCTGGATTTGGAGGGCCTTGCGGTACTCGGCGATCGCCTCGTCCGGCTGGCGCCTGGCGTAGAGGGCGAAGCCGAGGTTGTAGTGGGCCTCGGTGTAATCGGGGTTTAGCTCGATCGCCTTGCGGTACTCCGTGATCGCCTCGTCCGGTTGGTTCTTGTCGTAGAGGGCGATGCCGAGGTTGCAGCGTGCCAGCGCGAAATCGGGCTGGATTTGGAGGGCCTGGTGGTACTCCGCGATCGCCTCATCCAGCTGGCCCTTGGCCCGGAGGGCGAAGCCGAGGTTGTCGTGGGCAATGGCATAGCCGGGCTGGATTTGGAGGGCCTGGCGGTACTCCGTGATCGCCTCGTCCCACTGGCCCTTTTTCTGAAGCGCGAAGCCGAGGTTGTTGTGGGTCTGCGCGAGATTGGGCTGGATTTGGAGGGTTCTGGAACTCCGCGATCGCCTCGTCCAGCTGGCCCTTGTTCTGGAGGGCGTTGCCGAGGTTGCTGTGGGCCTCGGCGTATTCGGGCTGGATTTGGAGGGCCTTGCGGTATTCCGCGATCGCCTCGTCCGGTTGGCGCCTGTCGTGGAGAGCGATGCCGAGGTTGTTGTGGGCATGGGCATAGCCGGGCTGGATTTGGAGGGCCTTGCGGAACTCCGCGATCGCCTCGTCCAACTGATGCTTGTCCCGGAGGGCGAGGCCGAGATTGTTGTGGGCGTAGGCGTATTCGGGCTGGATTTGGAGGGCCTGGCGGAACTCCGCGATCGCCTCGTCCAGCTGGCCCTTGGCCCGGAGGGAGTTGCCGAGGTTGTTGTGGGCGGCGAGGGCGCCCGGACGCAACGTGAGGGCGCTGGTGTAATACCGAATCGCCTCGTCCACGGCGGGCGGCTTGGTTTCCGAGTGCGCGTAGGCCAGCTCGAAAATGATCCAGAAGTCGCCAGGATGCCATTCATTCGCTTGTGACAGGAGGTTCACCGCGTCCGCTGGACAGCCCGCGCGGCACAATCCCGAAGCCATAATCACCAGTCGCGCCGGCGGCTGGTCCTTCATTTCGGGGTTGATGGCCAGCACTTCGAGCGTGTCCCAATCCCGTTGCGCCATGGCCTCGTTCCAGCGATTCCGAAACGAGCCGGGGTCGGGGTCCGCCGCTTGCAGAACGCGGCGAAGCCTTTGCCTTTCGTCCTTGTTCGGGGCGCGGTTGGACCAATCCGCCAGCGCGGCAAGCAACTCGTCCCGAATGGCCCGACCGTTGATCCGCTCCGCGGCTTGCTCCGCCTCCAGGGAAGCCAGGTCCAGGCCATCCTCGCGGAACGCCGCCGCATACAGGGCCGCCGCCCCCACGTTGTCGAAGACCCCTTCCTTGCCGGCGGCGGCCTCCTGGAAGCGGGCCTCTTCCAACCGGGCGATCATGCGCCGGTCCCGATCCGCCGCCTCCAGCTCCGCCCGCTCGGCGTCCACGTGACTCCGAAGCGGCCCGTATCGTCCTCGCCGTTGTTCAACACGCCGTCCGCCCGCATGACCGCCGACCGCGCCTCCACCAGCGCCGCCTCCCACCTCGCCGGGTCGTCGTGCAGCCCCTTCGCCTGCTTGCCGAAGGCCGTCGCCTCTTCCAGCGCCGCCGTCACGTCGCACTCCGTGGCCGCCGCTTTCCGCGCGTGTTCCGCCGCCAGCCGGACGCCCTCCGCGGTTCGGGCGGCCCGGTCCTGCTGATACCACAGCGCCGCCGCCCCGGCCCCGCACACCGCCAGCAGCACCGTCGCCGCCAGCACCAGCGTCAGCCGCCGCCGCTTCCGTTCCTCGACCGCCTTCGCCTGGGCCGCCGCCTTGGCCAACTCCGCCTGATGCAGCCGCTCCTGCACCCCGGCCAGGTGGGCCGTCACCGCTTCCGCCACGGCCCCGGCGTCCCGCGGCCGCCCGTTCGGGTCAGCCGCCAGGCACGCCTTCGCCAGCCCCACCAACTCGGCGTCGGCGCCGCTCGCATCCAGCCGGGCGAACGCCTCGGCGAGATCCCCGCGCCGCGCCTGTCCCACGGTCTCCGCGGCGCTCCCGTTGGAGTACGGCGGTTGCCCCGTCAGGATCACGCACAGAATCGCACCTAGCCCGAACACGTCGCAGCGTGCGTCCACAGGCTCGCCGCGGGCCTGCTCCGGCGCCATGTACGCCGGCGTCCCCAACACCGCCCCCGCCTGCGTCTCCTGGAAGGAGGAAGCCGTGGCGGCGAGGGAGGAGCCGGAAGGGGCGGCCTTGATGGATTCCTTCTTAACCCCTCCGTCTTCTTCCTTTTGGGCCAGCGCCTTGGCGAGTCCCCAATCCATTACCTGCACCTCGCCGAACGCCCCCACCATGATGTTGAGCGGCTTCAGGTCGCGGTGGATCACGCCCCGGCTGTGGGCGTAAGCCGTCGTCTGACAGACTTGCTCGAACACCTTCAGGAAGCGCGACCGGTCGCGGGAGGGGTCGGTTCGCTCCTGGAGAAGGGCGGCCAGGGTGCGGCCCTCGATCAGCTTCATGGTGAAGTAGGGTCGGCCGTCGGTCAGCCGGCCCAGCGCATAGACCGGCACGACACCGGGGTGCTGCAGCCGGCCGCCGATCTGCGCCTCCTCCACGAAGCGTCCGACCGCCTGGGGGTCGTCCTGGCAGCGCTCCAGCAGGACCTTGACGGCGAGGTCGCGGCAAAGCGTGGAATCGTGACCCTTGAGGACGGCGCCCATGCCGCCGCGGCCCAGCTCACCGAGAATCTCGTAGCCGGGGACCTCGACCAACGCGGGGCCGGTGGCGAGGGCGGCCCGCGACGGCGTCGCTTGCAGCACGGTGCCGCCTTCCGTGGAAGGCGACGGCGCGGCCAGGTCCGCAAGCGGGCGCGAGGCCGGAAGGGCTTCGGTGGAGTTCCCAGAGCGTTCCGGGGGGACGATGGACATGAGACGTCTCGGCGATGAGGGATGAAAGCAAACCATTAATTATCGCAGCGCCGACGCCCTGCGTCCAGCGCGGGCGGTGCAGGACGCCGAATCTCCGCGACGAATCTCCCGGTTCCTGATGGACATCGGCGCCGCAAGTGGTATCGTGCTGACTGGCGAGGAGGCGCCGGCGGCGGGGTGTGCCCCCGCCGGCGCCTCCGTCCCGACAAGGAGAACGCCATGACGCACCTCAATCGTCGCCAGATGCTGCGCTCGGCCGGCGCCGGCCTCGCCGCGATGGCCCTGTCCCCGCTCTACGCCGTGGCCCGTGAATCGGCCAAGGCCGACGCCGAGGGATTCACCCTGCCCCCGCTGCCCTACCCGTATGACGCCCTGGAGCCGTCCATCGACAAGGAGACGATGACGATCCACCACGACAAGCACCACGCCGCCTACGTCAAGAACCTCAACGACGCCCTCAAGGACCACCCCGACTTCCTCAAGATGGACGTCGTGGAAGTCCTCAAGAACGTGGACAAGCTGCCCAAGGACATCCAGCAAAAGGTCATCAACAACGGCGGCGGCCACCTCAACCACTCGCTGTTCTGGGTCTGGATGGCGCCCAAGGACAAGGGCGGCGGCGGCGAGCCGAGCGGCGACCTCGATAAGGCCGTCACCGCCGCGTTCGGCGACTTCGGCAAGTTCAAGGCCAAGATGAAGGCGTCGGCCCTCGGCCGCTTCGGCAGCGGCTGGGCCTGGCTCGTCCTCAAGGACGGCAAGCTCGAAGTCGTCAGCAGCGCCAACCAGGACACGCCGCTCATCACCAGCGGCGCGGCGCCGATCCTCGGCGTGGATGTGTGGGAACACGCCTACTATCTGAAGTACCACCAGGACCGCGGCAAGTACGTCGATGCGTGGTGGGACGTGGTCAACTGGAAGGACGCCGCCGACCGCTATGCGGACGCGATGAAGGGGAAGTGACAATGAATATCACGGTTAGCCGCGACGCGCAGCGAGAGCGCTGGTACGAAGCGCTCTCGCTGCGCGTCGCGGCTAACCGGAATTTCTACAGCAGCCGCAAATCGAACGTCGTGTTCACCCAGCGCCAGGTCCATTGCAGGCACGTCTCCGGCTGGCAGTTGATCTTCACTTCCGCCAGGTTGCCGGGCCGCACCGCGTCGTCGGGATTGACGATGGTGATGTAGACCAAATACTGCTGCGTTTGGGCCTCCAGGGTGCCGGTCTTGGGGTTCGCCGCCGCCTTGACCGCGACGGGACCGCCGGCCTTGCTCGTCAGCGGAAACGGAATGATGTGGGCCTCCGACTCCGGCAGCGGCTCCACCTTGCCCTTGAAGTCGCGGAACACCCGGCCCTCCACGCAGATCGTCGCGCCCAGGTCGGCCAGCGGCTGCACCCCCTCCGCATAGCCGCGCTCCTGGCCCGCCCGCACCAGGAGCCAGCCGTCGTCCGGCGCGCCGTTCTTCGACTGCACCACGTAGCCCAGGCCGACCGGCTCGAACATCCGATCCAGCACCACCGACAGCCGTTGCCGATCCGAATCGAACGTAATCGGCAGGTCGTCGGGCGCCCCTGCCGCCGCGTCGCCCTTGAGGTGCAGGCCGGGGACCTGATGCTCCAGGTCCGCGAACACGTCGGCCAGCCGCGTCCCGTGGTAGTGGGCCGTCACGCCGCGCTGCAGCAGCCGCCGCGCCTCGTTGGAAGCCGGAGAGTTCCGCTCCAGGTTGTCCTTGAGACGGTTGAATTCGTCCGTCGGCAGCGGCAGGCAGACGCGGCACCTTGCCCGGCTCGTCGATGGTGCAGAACGGCTGGTCCTCGCTGCGCTCGTAGATACTTGCCGACGTCGTCGATCGTCGGCGCCTCGCCGATCACGCCGGAGCGCGGCGCCAGCAACACCAGCTCCTCGCGCCGGATCTTCTCCAGCACCTTCCGCGTGGCGGCGGCCGAGTCGCGCTCGCCCGCATCCTCGGCCAGCTGCTGCGTCAGGTCGTCGCGGGCCTGCCCTGCCGGCATCGTTTCGCGGGTCTGCTCCTCGACCAGCACCGAACGGGCGTAGGCCGTCTCGTCCGTCTCCGCCTCGGCCAGCTTCTGCTCCAGCTCGATGTTGCGGAAAACGGCCAGCTCCTCGCCCTGCTCCACCTTCTGGCCGGTGTGGACGTTCAGCTTCTCCAGCACGCCGGGATAGCGGATGAACACCTTGACCGAGGCGTCCGGCTGCGCCTCCACCAGCCCCTTGCCGCGCACCTTGTTCAGCGGCAGCGGAACCAATGCCAAAAACAGCACGACGGCCGTCAACGCCAGGCCGGTCACGACGACGCGCCATCGTTTCATGTCCGGGAGCCTCCCACGCTTGTAGATGTTTTTGCCCAGGCGGTAAATCGGCCAGCACAGCATCGAGGCCACGGCCGCGACCGCCAGCATCTGGCCCACCACTTCCAGCTTGTACGGCTTGAGGAACGCCGCTGAAGAACCAGATGATGCCGAACGTCACCACCCATTTGTAGATGTAACTCGTGATCGCGTAGAACACGAACAGCACCCGCCGCCACAGGGCCATGTAGCCCTCCGGCTGCACCTCGATCGCCCAGGCAATGCTCCAGCACCAGGTTCGTGACAGGAAGCGGTTGGACGCGTTCGCGGAGGTTGGGGATCTCCAGCCAGTCGGCCAGGACATAGTAGCCGTCGTAGCGCATCAGCGGGTTGGCGTTGAACACCACCGTACTGACGCTGCACACCACCATCAGGGCCAGCGCGAGGTTGTGGATGAACGGCTGGCGTCGGCGTGTACCACCACACCCACGTCGCGATGGCGGCGATGACCAGCTCGACGTAAATGCCGGCCGCGCTGATGATGATGCGGTGCCACTTGTTCGGCAGCGTCCAGGCGTCGGACACGTTGCAGTAGAGGGCCGGCGACAGGCAGAGGAGCAAAAAGCCCATCTCGTGGACCTCGCCGCCGAACTTCTTGCAGCTGAGGCCGTGGCCGAACTCGTGGATCACCTTGACCACCGCCAGGGCGCCCCACAGGTAGACGACAGTCTGGAAACTGAAGAACTCGTGGTAGTCCGGCAGCTTGTCGAGGAACTTCGTTGAAGTTGACGGCCACCAGGCCGATGGCGCTGACCCATGAGGACGATGCTGGCCATCAGGAACAGCGGCGTGAAGATCCAGCCGAGCCAGGGGACCATGCGCCCGAGGATGCGGTCGGGGTCGATGATCGGGATCTTGATGTAGAGGATGTTGGTGAAGGTCTGCATCCACTCCTGGCGGCGCTTCTTCTTGCGCTGCTCGAAGAGCTGCTTGCCGGCGCGCGGCGAGTCGTTCTGGGCGAGGCCGCCGTTGATGAGCTGCTGGGCGAAGCCCTCCACGTCCTCCAGCTTCAGCCGGTCGGGCCGATACTGGGCCTCGTAGGCCTTCTGCGCGTCCTCCAGCGTGTGGCCGCCGTCCATGAACTGGAGCAGAGTAATGCTCGTTCTCCTTGAGGCGGTAGTAACGCAGACTGATCGGATCTTTGATGACGAAATAGGTGCGCCCTTCGTACTTGTGCGGCTCGATGGACAGGTCGCGGCGCAGGCGGAGCCTCAGCTGCTTGCGTCGTTCCAGTTCACTGGCGGGGGCGGTGTCTTCCATTGGCCCTTTACCTTGAATCGGCGATGCTTGCGAACCAGCCCCGAGCGCGAGCGAGAGGGTTGTGACCGAAACCCCTCGCTCGCGCTCGGGGCTGGTAGTAGGACGTCACTTCGTCGCGCCGGCCGGCGGGATCACCAGCGTCGCCGCTCCGCCAGGCGTCAGGTTGCTGTTGAGCCACTCCTCCCGGTCTTTCATCTTGGGCAGGTCGGCCCAGACGCGCACCTGGCGGGCGCCGGCCTCCAGTGACGGCTCGACTAGCGACAGCGTGGCCTCGCGCGGCTTTTGCTGCACCTCCTCGGCCTTCGGCATCTCCCAGACGTAGACGTAGCCGTCGCGCGAGCCGGTGACGACGAAGGCCGGCTTGTCATCCGTGTCGAAGGCGCCGCACGTGGCCGTGCCATTGTTGTTCGAGACGAACTGGCGCAGCTCCAGGGCGCGGCCCAGGTCGTCGCCGCCTAGCCGAACCGGCGTCCGCCACAGCTGCAGCCGGCCGTCCGACGCCGAGTTGGTCAGGATCGTGGCGCCGTCCGGCGCGAACAGGGCCATCGTGGTGAAGTTGACGGACGACCCCGGCGCCTGGATGACGCCCTCCAAGGCCCGCGTCTCCAGCGACAGCACGCGCAGCTCGTTGCCGTGGTCGAAGAGCAGGTGCTTGCCGTCGGCGCTGACGCCGGGCTTGGCCACGTCGCCGCTGCGGTACGGCAGCACGACGTTCGGCACGGCCGTCGGGGCCGACTTCGCCCCGTCGGCGTCCAGGTTGTCGAAGTTGGCGAGCTTCCAGAGTCGCAGCGTGTTGTCGCCGCCGGCGGAGACGAGTTGCAGCGCCTCGCCGTCGGGCTGGGCGAACTGCAGCGACGTGACGGCGGCCTTGTGGGCGGCGGCCAGCGTCAGGAGCAGTCGGCCGTCGGCGACCTTCCAGAGGCGAATAGCGCGGTCCTCGCCGCCGGTGGCGCACACCGTGCCGTCGGGGCTGAAGGCGACGCAGGTGATCGGCCCCTGGTGGCGCACGGCCAGCGTGAGCGGCGCCGACGAGGGGGCGTTCGCCTGCGGCAGCAGGTGGTCGAGGTCGATGATCCGGCCGACGCCGTCACGGTCGCCGGTCAGGACCAGGTTGGCGGCGGCCTTCGGGCCGGTGCAGGCCAGGGCCAGGACGGCCGCGTGTTCGTCGAGCGTCGCCAGCTGCGAGTTCTTCGCCCCCGGCTGGGCGACCGCGGCGTCCCAGAAGCGCACCGTGCCGTCCTCGCTGCCGGTGACGATCAGCCGCCGGCCGTCGGCGCCGGGCCGGCCGCTGACGGCCACGCACGTCACTTCGGCCTGGCTGCAGAACAGCTGGGCCAGCGGTCGGACCATGTGCGTCGGCTGGACGATCGCCGTCATGCCCTTGGAGAGGTCCTGCGCGTCCTGCACGCCCGCCAGCGCCTCGGCCCGCAGCTTGAGGGGGTTCTGAATTTGCAGGATCGGGTCGAGGCTCTTCACCGACTCGCCGGGGTGCTTGTAGATCGTCTTGATGACGCCGGGGATCGTCGCGCGGACTTCGTGCAGCTTGAGACTCGTGAGCGAGGCGCTCACCTCCTCGACGGCCACCGAGCGGGCCGAGTCCTTGGCCTTCTCCTCATAGGCATAGCGCTCGGCGTTGAGAACGTCGGCATAGTAGGCGTCCTCCGAGATGACGCCGGTATGCAACTGATACAGCCGTAAGGACTCCTTGGCGCGCCGCTCCGCCTCTCCTTTCGTCTTGCCCGCTTCCAGGTAGTCTTGTTCCGCCTGTTCGAGTTTGGCGACCTTGTCGGCCAGGTCGTTGACCTGGACCGTCGGATTCACCAGGGCCAGAAGCTCATCCGGCTCCACCCAGTCGCCTTCTTTCAATTCGTGAAAGCGTTTCTCCTCGAACGCGACCTTGACCTTGCCTGCCTGGAGCGAGTCGCCGTCGTGCCAGCGGCGGTAGACGCCTTCGAGGACCGTCGGGGCCGGTTTCTTGTCCGCCTGCGCCTTCCTTTGCCTCGCCGCCAAATCCGCCCGGCGAACCGCCTCCATGAAATGCGACGAGTCCGGTCGCTGGATCAGATAGAGCCACTCGTTTTCGTGGCTCGGATCGACGGCCGGGTCGTCTTTCTCGATCAGGATCGTCAGGAAGGCCACGCGCATCGGCGGCAACTCCCGGCCGGGGCCTTCGGGTCGGCCGGGGCGTCGGTGCCGACGAACAGAATGGTGCCATCGTGCTGGCTGGGCGCGTCTTCCCGCTCGATGGGCGCCAGCCGGGCGTTGGACAGGACGATGGCCCCGCCTCGGTCGGCCCCTGCGTCCGCCGCCACGGGCTGGATACTGCCCTCGGGAAGGACGGTGTCCATCGGAGAAGGCTTCAGTTCGTCCGGGTGCGAAGTCTGCGGAAGGAACTTGCCGGTCGCCAGCGCCACCAGGGCGAAGGCCCCCGCGCACAGCACCAAACAGAGGGCCAGCCAACGGAACATGAGTCGATCTCCGGGTATGAATCACGGCGAGCGGGGGGCGTCAGCCCCCTGATTCTTCATGCTGTCGCTGACCGAACCAAGAATCAGGGGGCTGACGCCCCCCGCTCGCCCATTTCTCAGAAGAAGAAAACGACCTTCTCGTAGAGGAATTCGAAGACGCCGTAGAAGAGCGAGTAGCCCATCGGGTGGTCGTCGCAGCAGATTTTGCCGTGGACCTCGACGCCGGGCAACAGCAGCTCCTGCGGAAGCAGACTCCCCTCGTCAATCTTGTGCTTGGGGTCGTCCACGCCGTTATTGTCGATGCGGACGTAGGCCAGCACCGACGGCTCGGCTTCGTCCTTGTCCTCCTTGTTCGACAGCGCCTCGCTGCCGATCTTGTCCAGCTTCAGCTTGCCCATGAACTTGCGGGACGGGTCGCTGCGCAACAGGAACTCGACGTCCAACTCCTTGTTGTGGTCGCCGTGGAACGCCTCCAGGACGTGGCCGAGGTGCTTTTGCGGGATCTTCAGCTCGATCTCCCACGGCCCGCCCTTGGCGCCCAGCCACAGGATCTTGTCCGACGGCTTGACCGTGACGTTTTTCAGCTCCTCCTCGAAGTTGTTGTTGAGGACCGTCCACTCCTTGCGGGTGAGCCGCATGGCCTGCTCGTCGGTGAAGGCCGGCGCCTTGAGGTAGAAGATGCCGGCCTTGTCCTGACTGCGTTCGGCGTCCACGCTCTTGAGCAGCGCCTCCAGCGCCTTCGTCTTGCCTTCGAGCTGCGATTTGGCGTTCTGCATGTCCTTTTCATTGGTGGCGCGCTGCGTCGCGTCCAGGTTCTTGTCCTGCTTGCTCTCCGGATCGTTCGCATCGATTTGCCGCCGGAGGTTCTCGATGTCCTGACGCAGCGTGATGATCTTCTGTCCCAGGTCCGGGAAGTCGTACATCTCGACCAGGCTGCGGCCCTCGCCGAACGTCTCCTTGGGCGCGACCAGGAACTCCCGGACGCGGCCGGCCATCGGGGCGTAGACGTAGCAGCGCGTTTGCGGCAGTAGGTGGCCGTTGGATTCCACCTTGAGCGGATAGGGGACCAGGCACAGGATGGAGATGACAAGGGTCACGGCGACGCAGCAGGCCAGCACGATGGCGCTGGTGACGCCGCCGACGCCTTCCTCGGCGCGGGCCAGCGGCATCCACACCCAGCGGAACGGGATGCGGCGATGCTCGACGGCGTTGTAGAGGGCGCTGGTGGCGTGCTTGGCGACCACGTCGAGACGGGCCAAGTGCTGTTGCGGCTCGGTGGGCGGCTCGAAGCACTCCATCACCAGGGCGGCCCGCGGCGGCTTCTTGCTCTTCATCTCCTTCTCGCGCTCGTCCTTGAGCGGCGCCACGGCCAGCAGCTTACTGGGGCTTTCCGCCAGGTAGTCGTCCAGCGCCTTGAGCACCTTGGGCGGCAAGCTGTCGTCGCGCGTGCCGTTGAAGATGAGCTTCTCGCCCCAGAGCAGGACGCGATGACAGAGCCGGCGCATGAGGCGCACGGCGTTGGAG
This sequence comes from uncultured Planctomycetaceae bacterium, assembly GCA_963771935.1. Lineage (GTDB taxonomy): Bacteria > Planctomycetota > Planctomycetia > Gemmatales > Gemmataceae > UBA4732. Next base: position 1,740,652 of record CAVYVK010000005.1, read on the forward strand.
CGCTTCTCGACGACGTCGGCGCCGCTGACGGCCTCAATGGAGACGCGGCCGCCGTAGCGGACGGCGACACTGACGCGATCGCATTCGATCAGGCGCCGGCCGTTGTTGGCCACTTCGTAAGCGACTTCCTGCGGTTTGAGACTGCCGTGGACCTGGCGGGTGAAGGCTTCCAGCTGGGTCCAGAGCTGTTCCTGGCCGGTCATCTGGCGGAGCATCTCGGCGCGCTGGTAGCGCGCGGCCAGATCGGCCATGAGGTGCATGTACTGCTTGAAGCCGGGCACGGCGGCGACCGGCCGGTTGGGCTGCTGCCAGACCTCGATGAGGCCGGTCACCTGCTCGTTGAGCAGGATGGGGACGATGAGGAGGAGGAAGTCGGTGGTGTTGCCGGCGGAGGGTTTGCCTTCTTCGGGCGTGCCGACGCCGCTGCGCGGCGGCACGTCCATCGGCTTGCCCTGGGCGACGGCCAGGCGCAGCAATTCGCCGTGCGCCTGGCGGACCTCGTCGGACTGGTCCAGGCCGATCTGCTGGAGATTGACCTGATACTGGATCTGGAGGTTGCCCTGCGGGGTGCGCGTCCAGACGGCGCCGGCCGGGGCGGCCAGCGACTCCAGGAGACGCTTGAGCATCTCGCCGTAGAACACGACCGGCGGCACGTCGGCCTCGCAGAGGCGTGAAACCTCTTCGAGGCGTTGGCCGAGCCGTCGGCGTTCTTGTTCGACTACCTGGAGGTTGACTTGCGGGTCCGGGCCGGGGGTCACGTCTCACCCTCGATTGAGAGAATGGGGACGGCGTCGGAAAAAAGCATCGCCGGACGCCACGGTTCATTCACCATAGGGCATTGCGTCTTACCTCGCAAGAACAGTACGCCGTTTTGGGTGAGAATCTGGCAACTTTTCACAGGCGGCGGGGACTTTCGGCCTCCCAGCCGAGGATTTGCTGCATGAGATCGCAGGCGTCGGCGTCGATGTCGTCGGGAAGCGGCCAGGCGAAGCGTTCGACGGCGGCGAGTTGGACGGCGGCGCCGCGGTCGCGTCGGCCGCACCACAGCAGGACGAAGCGGGAGACGGCCCGCGCCCGGCGGCAGAGCAGACGGACCTCCGGCCCGGCGTCGCTTCCCGACCTCTCCAGGCGTTCCACTTCCTCGACGAGCCATTCGACCAGCACGCGCGCCTCGGCGTCCCCCAACCCGCGCGTCAAAGCCTCGTCGTCCAGGACCTGGCTGAGCAACGGACTAACCGGCATTTCGTTCCCCCTTGCCCGGCGCGCGCCGCCCCCGCGACGCCCACCGCGCCTCCACCCCCGCGATACGCAACACCCGTCGGGAGGGGGAGGGCTATAGCTTCTGGTTGGAGATTTGGCAACAGCAAATCGAGTGAGGAGTGAGGAGTGAGGAGTGAGGAGTGAGGAGAAAAGACCGGCTTGTCTTTTCTCCTCACTCCTCACTCCTCACTCCTCACTCCTCACTGTTTCGTCGTCAGCTCGTTGCGGACCTGATAGACGTTGGGAGTGAGGCGAACCATGTTTTCGATCAGCCGGCGCTCGTCGTCGTCCACGACCTGGCCCTGAAGCACGACGGCCGATCCGTCGATGACGACGCGCACGGAGTCGCGCGGATCGACATCCGGCGACCGAGCGATCATCGTCTGCAAGTCGGTTCGTACTTGCGCCCCGGTGGGCGGCGGCGGAAGGTCCTTGATCTTCAGCGTCGTGGCGTAGCCCGGCAAACGGCGGACGTTGTAGCCGGCGCCGAACTGGCTGTTCTGGTTCGAGGAAGAAGTGGAGACGGTCGCCGTGCCCGTTCGGCTCGTGTTGAGATTGTAAAGCGCCGTGCCGAAGGCGGTGCTGGAAGTGGTCGTCCCGGTCCCGGTGCTGAGGCCCAGGGCCAGGGGGTTGCCGTAGGAGGGGCCGAGGAAGCTGGTGGAGCCGACCTGGGTCGTGCCGCCGCGGCCGGTGGTTGTGCCCGTGCCGGACGTGCCGCCGAAGGCGGAGTTGCCGCCCGACGTACCGCCGAAGCCGGAACTGCCGCTGCCGCCGAAGGCGGAGTTGCCGCCCATGCCGGACGAGGAACTGCCGCCGAAAGCGCCGCCGCTGCTTCCGGAGGAGCCGCCGATGCTGGTGCTGTTGAATCCGCCGCTGCTCCCGAACGAGCTGTTCTGAGCGAACGCGGGGGCCGCGGCCAGCAGAAGGCCGGCGCACGCCAGGCCAAGGGCAGATCGTCGAAGGTTTCGCCGCATGATCGCACCTCGCTTCGTTCGGTCGGGCGCCGGCCAGGAACGGCCAATATCATTATTCGACGGCGGCGACCAGGGTTGCAAGAAGAAAAAGGGGGAATCGCCCCGAAGTTGAAACCCCGCCCGGCCTCCCAGGTCTCACGGCCGAACCGCCAGGCGGACGCCTTGCGCCCGCAGGTCGCGCGCCGCCTCGACGATGTCCGGCCACGCCTGCAGCAGCCGGGCGAATTGCAGCACCAGCCGCCGGAAGCGCTCGCGGGCGGCCTCGGGACCAAAACAGGCGTTCAGGTCGGTGGGGATCACATATTCTTTCCGCGGCAGCGCCTCGCGGAACACCGCCAGCACGCGGCGCACGTCGTCGGCCCAGTAGTCCGGCTGGCCGCCGAACCGCTGTAGCTGATCGGCCAGGCGCCCTACCTGCCGGCTCATCGCCGGCCAGACGCAGAGACGCAGCCACTCCTCGAAGTCGTTCAGGGACCATGCGGCCCACTCCGCCAGCGTGCGGCCCACGACCGGCAGGCCGGCGGGGGCGGGCAGGGAGCGGACGAGGGCCTGAAGGATCTGGCCGCTGCGGAGACCGGCGGCGCTCCGCGCGAGGTCGTCGGTCCCCTCGCCTCTGCCCCTCTCCCCATGGGAAGGTGCGAGGGGGCGATCCGGCGGCGCGTGGACCACGCCGCCCGGCAGGAAGCCGAAGAAGCCGTCGTCGCGGCAGGTCCGAAGCAGGGCGGCGAAGACGCCGTCCTGGTTGCGCTGCACGGGCGGAAACGGCGGCAGCGGCCGGCGGTGGTCCAGGCCCAGGTTCAGGGCCATGCAGTACGACCCGTCGCAGACGGTCGGCCGCGTCGCCGTGCGCACCACCTGATGATGGGCAAGGGCGCGGCGGTACGTCTCCTCGGAGGCGAGCAGCCGGGCGCGGGATTCGCCCTCCAGGGATAGAAAATAGAGTGAAGAACCCATCCCGGAATGACCGGCCGCCCCGGCGGCCGTAACCAGCACACGGCCCTCGCCTCGGTCGAGCCGGCGGAAGAACTCGGCCCCCGCCTCCCCCGGATCGGGATCGGCTTCAGCCGCGCAATCGGCCAGACCCCGCCCCAGCAGCCGCTCGTGGACGGCCAGCAGGTCGTCTTCCCCGGCCGCGCTCGGCTCGCCGGCGGGGAACCAGAACTCGGTGGGATCGTGGCGAGACGACAACGCCAGCCCGGGCCGGACCTCGGGCGCCGGCGCCACGCGGCAGAGCGTGTCGTCATCGACCTGGAGCAGCAGTTCCCCCACCGCGTGCAGCAGCAGGGCGTTGCGGCTCCCGCCCGTCGTGATCGGGAAACCCTCCGGGTTGAGCAGGGCGAAGCGGGCCGCCTCCTCGGACGCGCCGGCGGCGGCCAGCTTCCGGACGTAGGCTTCCTTCTCCTCCGATCCGGCGTAGCACACGTCCGCCGCGAACCGTCCCCCCAGCTCGCGGAGCATCTCTCGAACGGATCGGCGTGTTTCCGGGTCCGGCGAGTCGTCGATGACCACGTACTCTGCCGCCCGGCCGTGCCGCCGGCCGCTCTCCAGGTGACTTTCCAGGCAGCGGCGCAGCCCCGCCCGGCCGCGCGTCGGAATCCCCACGACCGCGATCCGCGGCGGCGGCTCCGGCAGGTCGAAGCGGCGGCGACACCGGGCGGCCAGTTCGGATCGCGACGCCAGCAGTCCGGCCCGTGCGAGGGCCGCCAGGGCCGCGTGAACCGCCCGCGCCTGTTCGAGGTTCAGGCGGTGCTCGCGGGCCACGCGCGCCGCGTGCTCCTCCAGCGCGGCGAACGTCCGGCAGCTTTGCAGCAGCGCGGCGTGCTGAGCGGAAAGGACGTGCGCCGAGCTGGTCGCGGGAGAGTAGACCAGCGCCAGGCCGTCGCCTAGCGGGAAGTGCGGCAGGTCGGGGAAGCTCCGGTATTGCTCCGACTGGGTTTCCACGTGCGTCCTCGCTTCTTTCGTCTGCCCAACCATAGGCCGCGTCGCCGCCGCCGGCAATCGCCCGCCCGCCGCGGCGATTTGACAAGGCGGCAGCGGCGACCTACATTTGCAGCGACGCTTTGTTCCCCTCACCCCGTCGTGCGTCCCCGTTTCTCCTCCGGCGCTGGCGACCTCGCCGCGTCCCCGTTCCTCCCTCCTTTCACGCCCCCCATGAAACGTCGGCGCCTCGCTGCGGGCCTGCGCCCAGCGGCCGCCCTCATCTCAGGAGCACATGCAATGAATCCGTTCTTTCGTCGTCCCTCCGCCCGCCTCAACGACCACCGCGTGCGGCCCATGCTGGAAGCACTCGAAGATCGAAACCTGCTCTCGACGCTGAGCGGCGTCGTCTTCAACGACGCCAACAATAACGGCGTCATGGACGCGGGCGAGGCCGGCGTGGCTGCCGCCGTGGTGCGGCTGACGGGGAAAAACGACCTCAATCAGAACGTCAACCTGACGCAGACCGCGGGCGCCGACGGCTCCTACAGCTTCGCCAATCTGGCGCTGGGCGCCTATGCGATTCAGGCGACGCAGCCGTCCGGTTATCTGAGCGGCCAGGCGACGGCCGGGACGGACGGCGGCGCCGCATCGCTCGGCTCGGTGGCAGGCATCGTGCTGAACGGCGACGGCACGGGGTACAACTTCGGCGAACTCGCCGCCTCCGCCGGCTGGACGGCGATCCAGTCGAACTTCAACGGCACGGCCGTCCCGGCGGGCGACACCCTCTGGTTCAGCAGCGTCCTCAAGGCGAACGGTCTGGGCGCCGGCCCCGTCACGCTCCATTTCACGAATCAAACGATCTCCTTCACGGCCAACGGCGCGCCCGTCACGCTGGCCGTACCGGACGCGACCGTCACGTTCTCGCCGACCGCGACCACGGCCTCCACGACGTTCGACGCGGCCACGAACAGCTGGGTCACGACCCTGCCGATGCAGTTCAGCGGCAACGGCTTCCTGTCCGGCGTCGCCTACACGCCGCCGAACGGCCTGCCCGGCGGGATCAACCCGGTGACGTGGCAGGGTCAAATCCAGAGCGACACGGCCGGCGTCAGCGTCAACTGGCAGTGGGCGACCGCGGTGTACAAGAGCTTCGGCGCCGATTACAACGCCCTGAACGTCAAGCCGGTCGATGACAATCATGCGAGCGCCTACCAGAACTCCGACCACGCCGGCACGCCCGAGGCGTTCACCACCTTCGTGACCGGCGGCGCCCGCGGCGGCGGCGGCTCGAACTTCACCGGCTCGCTCAGCCCGACGGTCTCGATCTCCCCGCCCGTGGTCCAGGCCAACCTTTCCGGCTTCGTCTTCAACGGGATCACAGGCGCGGGGCTGGCCGAGGTGACCGTGACGCTGACGTACACCAACGCGCAGGGCCAGACGGTGACGGCGACGGCCGTGACGGCCGCCGACGGCTCCTACAGCTTCGCCAACCTGCCGCCGGGCATGTACACGGTCAGCGCCTCGCTGGCGCCCGGTTTCACCAGCATTGACGACCAGGTGGGGACGGTGAACGGCGCCCTGGACGGCGCGAGCCTTTCGGGCAACACGCTGAGCCAGATCAATCTGTCGGCCGGGAACGCCGGCGTGAACTACGACTTCGTTGAGTTGTTCGGCGGCAGCTGAGAAGCAATCCAGGGCTGCGGCGAGCGGGGCGCGTCAACGCCCCGGTGGCGGGTTCCGCACGGGCGCCTTCCACCGGGGCGTTGACGCGCCCCGCTCGCCTTGCGCCGGCCGCGGGCGAGCGGCCGGCGTGAGCCGGCCGGTGTAGAACATTGTCGCCGGTGTTGCGCCCACCAGCCGGCTCACGCCGGCCGCTCGCCGGCCAATCCTTTGGCAACAGGATCTCTCCCATGCAGCTCGGCTTTGTCAGCGCCATTCTGGGCGATCTCAATCTGGAACAGGTGTTCGGCTTTGCGCGGGACGAAGGGTTCGCCTGCGTGGAGCTGATGTGCTGGCCGCCGGGCGGGGCCGACCGCCGTTACGCCGGCGTGACGCACCTGGACGTGACGCAGTTCAGCGACGACGACGCCGGCCGGGTGCGCGGGCTGCTGGATCGCTACGGCGTCGCGCTTTCCGGCCTGGGTTATTATCCCAACCCGCTCGACCCCGACCCAGAGCATCGGCGCGTCGTGGCGGAACATTTGAAGAAGGTGATGGGAGCGGCGGCGCGGCTGGGCGTGTCGGTGGTGAACACGTTCATCGGCCGCGATCCGACGCGGTCGGTGGAAGCGAACTGGCCGATGGTGCGGACAGTTTGGCCGGACCTCTTGCGCCATGCCGAAGAACTGCGGGTACACGTCGGGATCGAAAACTGCCCGATGCTGTTCTCGAAGGACGAATGGCCGGGCGGCAAGAACCTGGCGACGACGCCGGAAATCTGGCGGGCGCTGTTCGAGACGCTGCCCAGCTCCCATCTGGGCCTGAACTTCGACCCGTCGCACCTCGTCTGGCAGCACATCGACTACGTCCACTGCATCCGCGAGTTCGGCCGCCGCATCGTCCACTTCCACGCCAAGGACGCGCGGATCGACGCAGACAAGTTATACGCGGTGGGTGCCCTGGGGCTGGGCTGGCACACGGCGAAGCTGCCGGGGCTGGGCGACGTGCAGTGGGGGCCGCTGTTCTCGGCGCTGACCGACGCCGGCTACCGCGGGCCGGTCTGCATCGAGGTGGAGGACCGGGCCTTTGAGGGATCGCTGACCGACCGGCAGCGGGCGCTGCGGCAGAGCAAGCGGTATTTGGAGCAGTTTGTCGTTTAGCCGCGACCCGAAGGGGAGCGCGTCGCCGACGCGCTCCATTCAAGGCCCGTCCCCTGCGCACATGTTCCAGCAGAATGCGGCGGATTTCCAGCACGGACAGCGGGTGCTGGTGGACGTGGAAGTGGTCGGCCGGCACGATCAGCTCGGATTCGGCGTCGTCGAGGTGGGCGCTGGAGTAAGGCACAACGCCGTCGCCCGGCTCGTCGCCGCCCAGCAGGCGCTCCCAGACCGTCCGCGACGTGGTCACGCCGATAATCGAGTGGTAATGCACGCCGGTCGGGTGCGGCCGCGACGCCAGCAGCTCCAGGGCCGGCGCATCCCGGCGCCAGCAGGTCCACGCTCGTCGGGATGCTTCCGAAGCTGCCGCACCGTCGCTTGGCCCGGGTTCTCGGCCGCCGCGTCCTGGACCGCGCTCATCAGCCCCTGCGGCAGCCGCACCAGCTCGTCGGCCAGCCGGCCAGCCGGCGACGGGCTGAGCCGCGACCCGTGGTGCGGCGTGCCCAGGAAGATCACCCGCTGGACGCACGGTTCCCGCTGGAAGAAGAAGATCCGCCGCAGCTCGTCGCGCGCATCGGGCCGCAGCGTCAGGTCGCCGAACGGCCGATCGCTCACCAGCTGCCAGAAGTCGTCGCCGCTGTCCACCGTCATCAGCTTCGAGATGAGGCCGCCCATGCTGTGGCCGACCAGCACCATCCGGTCCAGGGCGGCGTCCTTGTGGTCGGGGTCGAGGTCGGCCCGCAGCGCTTCGAGGTTGCGCCGCAGGTCGGCGGCCGTGGCGATGTACGGGTCGCCGGTCGGGTAGAAGTAGAACCAGAACTGGAAGTGCTGCCGCAGCTCGGGGTCGGCCCGCAGGTCGTTGAAGACCGGCATCCAGGTCAACGGCGACGACAGGAGGCCGTGGACCAGCAGGACCGGGATCTTGCCCGGCTGGTACGGCTCCAGCATGTGGATGCCATAGCGGCTCTTCAGCGAGTCGGGCGCAGGAAGCCGACGTAGCCTGCGTTCGCTCAGATTCGTATCGGAGAGGAAATAGGCCAGGGGCGTGGTCAGGTCGGTTTCCAGCGGCACGGATCGGCCGCGCACCTCGATGGCCTGGATGGTGAGCGGGTTGTACAGCTCCAGCCGGCCGGTGCGGCGCTCGCCCAGCTCGGCCAGGCCGCCGTCGAAGCGGAAGAAGGCGGTGACGGGAAAGCTGACGTTTTTGGGATAGGTATTTGTATTTCGGCGCCGGGGCGTCGGCGGCGCGGACGCGCGATGAGTGGCACGCCGAGGCCGTAGTCGTGGTGGACGGTTGGCCAGGCCCTCGACTTCGTAGTCGTCGCAGGGCAGGAGCGGGCCGAACTCCTCGGGTTTCCACGGGAAGCCGGCGTGGACGACGGACAGGGTGAAGGCGCCGCCGTCGGCGGTGGGCAGGCGCAGCTCGTGGCGCGGGTCGAGCCGGCCGACGCGCTGGGCGGCGGCGATGCACTTGGACAGGCCGGCGTTGTAGAGGTCGCAGGCCAGGCGGAAGCGCGGGTCGAACGGGTCGGCCGGGGCGAGCGGGGCGTCGATGGTGGGCGACTCGCTCCGTGAGTCGCCGGCCGACCGCGGAGCGGTTGGCCCACTGTCGGCGCAAGCGAAGAGGTAGTGGTAGGCGTAGCCGGCGCAGAGGTAGTAGTGGCCGACGGACCCGGCGCAGTCCCAGCGCTCGGCCCGTTTGCCCTGGAGATAACTCAGCTCCGCGAGGACGAAGAGGAACTCGGGCTGCGGATCCTGAAGGGCGAGGGCGTGGAGTTGGGCGGCGGCGTCCGCGGGCTTCCTGCGATAGACCTCTTCCAGGTCGAGGCGGCGCAGCGTCTGGAGGGAGCGGGGCGAAAGGTCGTCGCCGACCAGGGCGCTGGCCTTGCCGGCGCCGAGGAGGCTGGAGGATTTGGCCGCCTTGTGGACGGCGATGCCGGAGCAGCCGGCGGCGAGGAGAGCGAGGGCCAGAAGCAGGCGTCCGGCCGTCGGCAGGCGGACAGGCGCCATGAGGGTGCCTCCGTCCTGCGGGGTTCCCTTACCGGGAAGGGAGGATAGCGATGCGGCGGCGCGTGTCAAGGCGAGCGGCCGGCGTAAGCCGGCTGATCCACCTCATCAGCCGGCTTACGCCGGCCGCTCGCCGGCTCATTGGATCATCCGAATCGAGAGGGGGAACTCCCACCACTGGCCCTGGTTGGCTTTCATCGCGCCGATAATCATCATCACCAGGGCGTAGACGTTGACGGCCAGAAAGAGCGGCACGACGATGAAGCCGGCCAGGCCCCACGTGAGGAAGACGAGCGGACATCCCACCATGACCAGCGTGAGGAGGGGGATGAGCAGGGTGAGGCAAAAGTTAAGCACCTCCTTGCCGTGGTGGTTGATGAACTTCGACTCGTCGCGCTTCATCATCCACAAAATGAGCGGCCCGACGAAGCCGGTGAAGATGCCGAGCAGGTAGATGAACATCGCCGTCTGCCGGTCGTCCGCCGTGACGCGGCCGGGCCGTCGCGGCCTTCGGCGCGGCCGGTCGTAGTCGTCGTAGTCGTCGGCCGGCATCGCTTCGTCGATCTCGGCCTCCTCGATTTCCTCCCCTTCCTCGATTTCCTCTTCCATTTCCGGCAGCTCATCGGCCTCCCCCGCCCGCCGTGCGGCCCGGGTCGGTCCCTCGACGCCCACGTCCTCCAGCTCGGGCCGCTCCTCCTCGGCCGGCGGAATCTCGAGCCGCGGCATCGTCGAGGCCGGGGCCGGCTGCTCGACCCGCACCGGCCGGGAGCAGCGCGGGCACTTGATGGTTTTGCCGACCAACGCCTCGGTGGCCTTCAACTTGGCGTCGCAGTTGGGGCAGGTGAACGTGAACGGCATGGGGCATTCCCGCACGAGAGGAAGGGTTCGCCGATGGCGAGCGGCGCGGCGTCAGCCCGCCGTGGAAGATCCCACGGCAAGCTCACGCCGCGCCGCTCGCCTTCTTCCGCGCCATCGACCAGGCGACCTGAAACACGATCCCGGTGACGAAATAACCGAGGGGCAGACCGATCGCCACGCCTTCAAGGACGCCCAGCCACCGAGCGTCGGGGTTCGCCAGGAAGCCGATGGCGACCCCGAGCAAGGCGCCGATCAGGGGACCGCCGAGGACGCGCAAGAGAATCTTTCCGGGGTGCATTTGTCGGCGAAGGCGGCCCCGATACGCGGCGAGGGTTTCGCGCGTCCCCTGCCAGACCACCGAGCGCAGGCCGACGTAACGCCGGCAGGCGGCGCAATAGGTGGCCGGGATGAAGCCGAACGGGTCGCCGCTGATTCGAGCGGCGACATCCGGGGGGAACGTGGTGCTGCCGCCGCAGGCCGGATGGTGATAGGCCGTCGGGTTATCGCCGGCCATGGCCGGGAGGTTGGGGTCCAGGGTCTCGGGGGAGGGCGGCCTTCGCGGCACGGCCGGCTGGCACCCCTGCGCCACCGGCATCGCCCACAGCGGCCCCTCCTGCAAGGGCACGGGCTGCGGCAAGCGCGGCGCGGGTGGGATCGGCATCGGCGCCGGCTGGGCGGCGGGGCGCTGACAGTCAGGACGCGGTGACACTTGGGGCAGCCGACCTGCTTGCCGGCCGACCCTTCCGGGAACTGATAGTGCTGGTCGCATTGGGGACAGTGGACCCACAGCGGCATGGCCGAGACCTCCCGGGCGTGGCGCGAAACGCCGGATCGTCAGGCGTCCTGCCAGCGCCAGCAGTAGAGGCGGTAATCGTGCGCCGCAGCGCCAGCGCCCCGACGTAGCCGGGGGCCGGCGCCAATGTCCGCAGCGACCAGCGCGCCGCCGCCTCGCGGTCGCCGTCGATGTGGACGATGTGGGCCGGGTCGTGCGCGGCGTGGCTCACTTCCACGCGCTCCAGGCCGTAAGACAGGCCCAGGCCGTGCGCCTTGAGATACGCCTCCTTGCGCGTCCACAGGCGGAAGAACGTCTCCAGCCGGCCCGCCGCGTCCAGGACTCGCAGCGCCGCCGCTTCGCTCGCGGTGAAGAACCGATCCGCCAGGCCCATTTCGTCGGAGAACGGCCGCACCGCGCTCCAGGTCCACGCCGACCTCGCACCGGCCGGTCACGGCGAACAGGGCCATGCCGTGCGAGTGCGACACGTTGAAGCAGAGCGGCGCCGGCTCCGACGGCCAGCCGCGGCTTGCCCCGCGCCGTCTGCGCAAAACCGCACCTCCCGCGGCCGCACGCCCAGGCATTCGGCCAGCAGGACGCGCAGCACGGCGCGGGCGACGATGAACTCGTCCCGCGACGGCTGATGGCGGAACCGCGCGGCCCGCTCGCGCTCCGCCTCGGAGAGGGAGCGGGACAGCTCGGCGACCTCGGCGGCGGGGCGGTCCAGGGCGGCGGCCCAGACGTGGACTTCGTCCGCGGCCGGCTGTAAGCCGGCGGGGGCGGTCGGCCAGTCCAGGAGCGTCGCGGTCACGGGAGGTCTCGCACTCATGTCAACCGCACCCGAACGATGTTTCGCGCCCAAACCGCACGACCAGCCGTCCGTCACGGGTCACGGCCTGCTTGGGGTCCGTCGATCTTCTCGCGGTCGGGGCCGATGGTGACGCCGCCGCCCTGGACGTGCCGGCGGGCCTCGTTGTTGCTCTTGGCCAGGTTCAGCAGCACCAGCAGCTTCGCGACTGTTCATCTTACCGTCCGTCAGGTTCGCCGCCGCCTACCATTACTTCGGGGATTTCGGTCGGATCTTGCTGCTGTGAGAACTGTTTTTCCCACTCCGCCTGAGCCTGGGCCGCCGCGTCCGCGCCGTGGTAGAAGGCGACGATGTCGCGGCCCAGCGATTTCTTCGCCTCCATCGGGTCGCCCGACCAGGTCGCTCGACCTCTTCCTTCGGACGGTCGGTCAGCAGCGTGAACCAGTCCTGCATCAGATCGTCCGGAATGCTCATCGTCTTGGCGAACTGCTCCTTGGCCGGCTCGCCGACGCCGACGTAGTTGCCGAGGCTTTTGCCCATCTTGCGCTCGCCGTCCAGGCCGCGCAGGATCGGCAGCGTCAGACAGACCTGCGGCTCCTGCCCGGCGTCCTCCTGAAGGTCGCGGCCGACCATCAGGTTGAACAGCTGCTCGCTGCCGCCCAGCTCCACGTCGGCCCTGATCTCGACGCTGTCCTGCCCCTGCATCAGCGGATACAGGCACTCGTGCAGGTAGATCGGCACCGACGGCTCGGCCTTGAAGCGCTTGGTGAAGTCGTCGCGCTCCAGCATCCGCTGCACGGTGATCTTGCTGGTCAGTTCCATCACGTCGAGGAAGGTGAACTTGCCGAACCAGTCGCCGTTCTCGCGTGACCTCAGTGCGGTGCGATGTCGATGACCTTGCTGACCTGGGTGAGGTAATCGCGGGCGTTGGCCTCGACCTGCTCCGGGGTGAGGCGGGCGCGGGTCTGGTCGCGGCCGCTGGGGTCGCCGACCAGGGCGGTGTAATTGCCGATGATGAGGACCGCCTGGTGGCCCAGTTCCTGGAACAGGCGCAGCTTGCGCAGCGGGACGGTGTGGCCGAGATGAACGTCGATGCCGGTGGGATCGATGCCGTACTTGACGCGCAGCGGCGTGCCGGTGTGGACGCTGCGCTTCGAGCTTCTTCCGCAGCTCGTCGCGGGTCGTGATCTGCTCGGCGCCGCGGCGGATCAACTCCATTTGTTCATCGACGGACTTCACGGCGCGCCTTTCCTTTTCACCCGTCGTCGCAGTACTCGGCAGCCTCAAAGGTCCAGCATCCGCGTCGCCAGTTCCCGCAGTCCTGCGTAGTAGAACGCTCCCCAAAGCGGGGTCTGTTGAAAGTAATGCAGGTCGCCGGTTCGCAACTCGTACACGCAAGGGAATTCGAGTTTGGCGTAGTGTTTCGGGGCGCTCATGTTGTGTACGGCGTCCACAGCGCCTTCGTCGGCGGCGATCAGAGCGACCGGCAGGCAGATCTTCGCCCCCTGTAGGCCCGGTAGGGACCAGCCGCCGCGCCGGGCCGCGTACTCGAAAGCGGTGCGGGAAAAGTCCCATAAAGACCGCGCGTCGAGTCTGTCGAATTCCTCAAAAACAAACGTATAGTCCACGAAACCAAACTTGGACCATTCAAAGCGTGACAGCTTGGCGATACAGTCGAATTCGTCCCAGGATATTTCGTACCGCTCCGCGTCCAGGCGCGGCACGACAGCATTCAGATACGCCTTGGCCTCATCGGACAGACGCGCAGACCCGCTCGTCCGTTCCGGGAGAGGTCGGCGAAGGCGGTCGTCGCGTCGCGGCGAGGACGGGTTCGGGCTTACATTCTCCTCGGTCATCATTGCGCTCAGGAGTACATCTGCCCCCGCCCCACCGCCTCGAATGCGTTCGGATAATGGTCGATGCGCGGCTCTCGGCGATCCGCCGGCCACGTCACGATAAGCACGTCAAACCGGGCCGGATGGTTCAGCAGCCGGTGTCGCCGGAGATAGTCGAGCGCCAGCCGAGTCAACCGGCGCTGCTTCGCGGCGTCCACCGATAGGGCCGGCCGTTCCGGGTCGTCGCCGCCGGTCGAGCGGACCTCGACGAAGACGATGCAGCCGGCCTGCTCCACGACCAGGTCCAGCTCGCCGTGCGGACAGGACGTAGTTGCGGGCCAGGATGCGGCAGCCGAGCCGGCGCAGGAAGCGCGCGGCGGCGCGTTCGGAGCGCGTCCCGAACCAGCGCCGCCACCACGGTTTTCGCGCGGGAGATTGCGTCACCGGCCGCGCCCTCGTGCGTCAGGCCGTCGGCTGCTTGGCCGGCGCCTCGGTCTTGGCCGCCCCGTCCGCCTTGGCCGCGCCGTTGGAGCCGCTCACCTTCGGCTTGCGCTCGCGCAGCCGGGTCGCCTTGCCGACGCGGTCGCGCAGGTAGTACAGCTTGGCCCGGCGCGTCACGCCGGTGCGCTTCACCTCGATCTTGGCGATCTTCGGCGAGTGCAGCGGGAACTGCCGCTCCACGCCTTCGCCCTGCACGATGCGGCGCACCGTGAACATCTCGCGCATGCCGTCGCCCTTGCGGCGAGATCACCACGCCGCTGAAGACCTGCACGCGCTCCTTCTGGCCTTCCAGAATGCGCTGGTGGACGTCCACCGTGTCGCCGATCTCGAACTGCGGCGGGTCTTTTTTAAGGGCCGCGCCCTCCACCAGGCTCATCAGTCGATTCTTCATGACTATCACCTTCCTTCGTTTCGTTCGTCGTCTTGTCTGCTTGAACCCACCCCGCGGCGGCGCTGCGGGCCAGCGATTGTTCCCGCCGCCAGCGGGCGACGGCCGCGTGGTCGCCGCTCAGCAGCACCTCGGGCACGGCCATGCCGCGGAAGACGCGGGGCCGGGTGTATTGCGGATATTCCAGCCGTCCGGGGTCGCTGTGCGACTCCTCGGTCACGCTCTCCGGGTCGCCCAGCACGCCGGGCACGTAGCGGATCACCGTGTCGATCACCACCATCGCCGGCACTTCGCCGCCGTTGCAGACGAAGTCGCCGATCGAAACCTCGCGCGGCTGCAGCCCCAGCCGGATGCGCTCGTCAAAGCCCTCGTAGCGGCCGCACAGCAGCAGCAGCCGTTTGCGGCCCGCCAGCTCGCGCACCAGCGGCTGCGTCAGCCGTTCGCCGGCCGGCGTCAGCATCACCAGCTCGCCCGGCTCGGCGTCCTTCTCCCGCACCGCCTCGACCGCGGCGAACACCGGTTCGGGCATGAGGACCATGCCGGGGCCGCCGCCGAACGGCCGATCGTCCACCTTGTGGTGCTTGTCCGTCGCCCAGTCGCGGATGTTCCAGAGGTGGATTTGCACCAGCCCGTTCTGGATGGCCAGCTTCAGCAGGCTCTGCGTCAAATACCCCTGAAAAATGTCCGGAAACAGGGTCAGCACGTCGAAACGCACGTTTCCCAACCAGCCCGAAGCGCAAGCGAGGATCTTCCGCCAACCCCTCGCTTGCACTTCGGGCTGGTTCGAGTTTTTTCACGCGGTCGGCGCCGGCTCCGGTGCCGCCGCCGGCTGCGCCGCGGCCTCCGTCGCCTGCTGCTCGAACTTGGCCATGTACTTCTTCAGCAGCACGTCCACGTTCTCCGACGGCAGGGCGCCGACGCTCATCCAGTACTTGATGCGGTCCGGCCGCAGCCTGACGCGCTCGTCGGTGTTCTTGACCATCGGGTCGTAGGTGCCCAGCTCCTCGATGACCCGGCCGTCGCGCGGCTGGCGATGGTCGATGGCCACGATGCGGATAATAGGGGCGGTGCTTGCGCCCGAGTCATTTTCATGCGAATGCGAACAGCCACAGCGATCCTCCAATGATGATTGAGGAATGATGAACGTTAGTGAATGAACTACGGAAAAGACCGCCGCTGTCTGTCTTCAACGTTCATCATTCATCGTTCAATCGCTTCATCGTTTCTTCCGCTTCTTCTTCCGTTCCTTCGCCCGTTCCTTCGGCGACTTGCGATGGCCGGTGTCGCCCTTCGTCTTCATCATCTTGGCGCCGGGCTGGAACGCGCCGGCCTTGCCCATGCCCGTCACCATCTTGATGCGCTCCCAGATGCTCATCTTGGCCATCTTGCCGCATCAGGTCGCGCACCTGCTCGAACTGCCCCAGGAACTGCTTGATGTCGTGCGGCTCGACGCCGCTGCCGGCGGCGATGCGGCGGCGGCGGCTGATGTCGATGACGTCGGGGTTGCGCCGCTCCTCCTTCGTCATCGAGTCGATCATGCCCTGGATGCGGCGGAAGGCGTCTTCGGGGTCCTCGCCCTCGGGGATCATGTCGCCCATGCCGGGCATCGACGCCATGATCTCCTTCATCGGCCCCATCTTCTTCATCTGCTCGAACTGCTTGCGGAAGTCGTCGAGCGTGAAATCGCCCTCCTGGAGCTTCTTTTGCTGCTTCTCGATCTCCTCCTGGCTGACAGCTGGGCCTGGACGCTGGCGACCTTCTCGATCAGGCCCATGATGTCGCCCTGGCCGAGGATGCGCTGGGCCATGCCCTCCGGACGAAACTGCTCCAGCTTGTCCAGCTTCTCGCCGACGCCGATGAACTTGATCGGCACCTCGGTCACCGCCTTGATCGACAGCGCCGCGCCGCCGCGGGCGTCGCCGTCCATCTTGGTCAGGATGACGCCGTTGAGTTCCAGGGCGTCGTTGAACGCCTTGGCGCTGTTGACGGCGTCCTGGCCGGTCATGGCGTCGCAGACCAGGTAGACCTGTCGGGCCGCACCAGCCGGTCGATCTGCTTCAGCTCGTCCATCGGCATTTCGGCGATGTGGAGCCGGCCGGCCGTGTCGAGGATGACGGTATCGAGCAGGGCGGTCTTGGCGTGGGCCACGGCGTGGCGGCAGACGTCCACCGGCGTGGCCGGCGGCGCCTCGCTGTAGACCGGCACGTTGATCTGCTCGCCGAGGACCTTGAGCTGCTCGACGGCGGCGGGCCGCTGCAAGTCGGCGGCGACCAGCAGCGGCTTGCGGCCGCGTTCGTGCAGCATCAGCGGCGAGCTTGCCGGCCGTGGTCGTCTTGCCCTGGCCCTGCAGGCCGCAGAGCATGAGGACGGTCGGCCGATCCTTGGCGAAGGGGATGTTCGGATCGACCGGCCCCATCAGCTGGACCAGCTCGTCGTAGACGATCTTGACGATCTGCTCGCTGGGGTCGAGGGTGCGCAGCACCTCCTGGCCGATGGCGACGCTGCGTGACGCTTGGCGATGAAGTCTTGGACGACGGTGAAGTTGACGTCGGCTTCGAGGAGGGCCTTGCGGACTTCCTGCATGGCCTTCGCGGACGTTGGCTTCGGTGATGCGGCCGCGGCCGCGCAGCTTTTTCAGGGCCTCGGAGAGGCTGCGCTGAATGCCTTCAAACATACGCCGTCCCCTACACTCGCCGCCGGTACGCAGGAAGGCGCAGGGCAGCCGCGCGCCTTCGCAGGGCGGGAAACCATCCATGATACGAAAGATTGGGGCCGGGTGCAACGGCTCCGCGGACGCGGGCGCGTCGTCCCCTATGACTTTAAGGGACGACGCAAGCGCCCCGTCTCGCCGACCGTTCACTTGCCGGGACGGACGCGCCAGGCCGGCTCCTTGTTGAGCGAGGCCTGGGTGAATTGCCGCAGCGCCCGAATGGTCTTGCCATACACGCCGATGGCCGCCGACGACAGCTTCGCCCCGGGCGGCTCGTCCATGAAGGGCATGAACTTGTCCGGGAAGCCCGGCATGGTGCAGCCGATGCAGACGCCGCCGACGTTGGGACAGCCGCCGACGCCGCCCATCCAGCCGCGCTTGCCGACGTTGCACTGCACCACCGGACCCCAGCAGCCCAGCTTCACGATGCACTTGGGCGATCCGTATTCACTGGCGAAATCGCCCTGTTCGTAATAGCCGGCTCGGTCGCAGCCCTCATGGACGGTCTGGCCGAACAGCCACGTCGGCCGCAGCCGCTCGTCGAGCGGGATCATGGGCGCCAGGCCCGCGACCTGATAGAGGAGATAAAGGAGAGTTTCCGTAAAATTATCCGGCTGCACCGGGCAGCCCGGCACGCAGACGATCGGCACGCCCGCCGCCGATTTCCAGCCCGCGCCGAGGTAGTCGGGCAGGCCCATGCAGCCCGTAGGATTGCCGGCCATCGCATGAATGCCGCCGTAGGCGGCGCAGGTGCCGGCCGCGATCACCGCCCACGCCCGCGGCGCCAGCCGATCGATCCATTCGCACGTGAGGATGGGTTGACCCGTGGCCCGATCCGTCCCCAGCGCCGCCCAGTAGCCTTCGCGCTTGTTCGTCTCGTCGGGGATCGACCCTTCCACCACGAGGAGGAAGGGGCTGAGCTGGCCCTCGGCCGCCAGGTGGAAGGGTTGCAGGAAGTCGTCGCCGTTCGCATACGCCAGGACCGGGTTGTGCAGACGCACCTTCGGCACGCCCGGCAAGGCGCCGAGGATCAGGTCCTCAATGGCGGGCTGGGTCGCCGCGGTCATGGCGATGGTGTCGCCGTCGCAGCCGAGGCCGGCCGTGATCCAGAGGACCTCCATTTCCTGGAGGGGACTGGCCGGCGTCTTCGCGCCGCTCGATTCCGCTGTTGGCGCCACCAAACGTTCTCCCTGCGAGATGAAGCGGGGTGTGGGTTCGCTACTTCGATAGGTCGATCGTGTCCGTCACGTCGCCGTCACCGTCGATCACAAAAAGCATGTCCTCGTTCGCGTTGGAGGTCTTGAAAATCACGTCCAGCGACTTCGAGCACTGGACCACGGCCTTCTTGCCGTCGGGCGACGGGTCGATCAGGAAGAAGCCGGCGCGGTCCATGAGGAGCCTTCGGCTCCTTCGCCCCCGGCTTGACCACCTCGACGCGGTAGCTGCCGAAGAACGGTTCGTTCTGGCCTTGCCCCTCCGCCTTGTAGCGCTTCGTCAATTCGACGGCCCGGATCGCGCCGCCGCCGGACAGGCGGACTTCCTCTTGAATGACTTTCTTGTCCGCGCTAAGCGTCGGCTTGAAGTGCTCCAGTGAGGCTGTGAGCTTGTCGGCGTCGATCTTGACGCGCTCGTCATTCCAGCTGACCACGGCCGTCGAGCCGTCCCAGCGCGAGGCGTACATCATGGGGAAGGAAATCATGCCGCCGAGCGGGTCTTCGACGCCCTGGGGCGTGAGAACGTCCTTCGGCGTCGGTTGGATTTCCTTCTCCTTGCCGTCCCAGTCCATGAAAATGGGGACGGTTTCGCCCTGCCGGATCGCCAGGAACCCCTTGCCGTCAGGCCGGATGGGCGTGGCGCCGAAGGTGCAGACGGCCACGTCGAAGGTCGTGAAGCTTCTCGTCTTGAGGTCGTAGAACCCCGTCACGCCGTCGCTGGACAGCAACAGCTTGTCATGGCCGGGGACCCAGAACGCCTGCGTCGCCACCTGATCGGAGCCCTCGTGCTTCGCCCAGTTCATCTTCTCGGAGCGCTGAAGTTCCTTGCCGTCGCGATCAAAGACGATTACTTCGAGGGCGACGTTGGCCCCGTCTTTGGAGCGGAGGGCGACGGCGATGCGTTTGCCGTCGGGGCTGACGGCCGGCCAGGCGGGGCCGGCGCCCTTCTCGACCAGGACGCGCGGCGCCTTCTTCGCCAGGTCGTAGAGGAAGAGCGCATCCTTGTTCTTGCCGCCGGTGTAGACGAAGCCGCTCGAATCCGGCAGCCACGTCGCGTTGGGCAGACAGCCGGCGACGAGCAACGGCAGCAGGGCGGCGGGCAGCCACCGCAGAAAAGACGTGCGCATGGGTACGCTCCTTGCGGAAAAGTGGACGCGGCGAGCGGGGGGCGTCAGTCCCCCTGATGATACCCGCCGGCGCCGATCGTGTTTCGTCATCAGGGGGCTGACGCCCCCCGCTCGCCGGGACGCGCTCAGCCGAAGACGCGGAAGTAGTAGAGCGCCCACTCGACCAACAACAGCAGCAGCGCCGCCAGCGCGGCGAACGGCCACAGGTCGATCGGCTCGCCGTGGTGCGGCGACGCGGTCGCCTGCAGCACCTCGGCGCCGACCTTGACCGCGTCGCGCGGCCGGACGTCGCTCTCGTTCTCGTCCAGCAGATTGACGGCGAAGCTGCGCCGACCGTCCGGCACCCACGTCGCCAGATAAACGCCGATGTCTTCCGTATCTTTATAGAGGAAATCCTTGGACGGGCCGGGCGCCGCGTCTCGCCAGGCCAGGCGCGCCTCGTCCCAAACTCGCACCGCGCGGGGCCTGCCGCCGCCGGAACGTCGCCCGTCCCGGCTGCCTCCGGCCGAATCGACTTGATCTGACCGGGCTGCGGCGTCCCCTCGGCCGCTGCGTCGCTGACGTTGCCCAGCTGGTACACCACGTTGCGCAGGAACTTTGGAAAGCTGTACCGCTTCATCCAGTCCGTCGTCCACTCGCCCTTGTCGTTGACGAGCGGGAACGTCTGCACCAGATCAGTGTACCCTTCCGCGGAAGCGCGAAGAGGATGGCCGCTCCGCCCTGGATTTCGAGCAGCTTGGGGACGCGCGGCGGCACGCCGGGGTTCTTGTCCGGGTCCAGCTCGAAGCGGAAGGCGTCAAAGGCGATGATCTCGTCCAGCCCCGACAACCCTTCCATCAGCGGGATGCTTGCTGGTCGGATTGCGGATGCGCGCGTCTTTCAGCTCCGGCATGTCCGTCTTTTTCCACGGCGGCGGCACGTCGTCGATGAAGTAGGTGTTCGACAGGGGCATGGCTTCCGCGCCGTCCGGCTGGCAGCGATCGAACACCACCAGATCGAACGCCCCCACCTGGGCCGGCCGAAGATATTTCGTCTGGTCCTTCAAGTCCGCCGTTGCGATAATGGTGACGACGGCGACCTTTTTTGTCGCTTCCAGGCCGAAGAATTTTTGCAGGACCTCGTTTCCGTCGGTGACGATCAGCACGTGGGCCTTGCGGACGGCGCCGGCCGCCAACCAGGCCGTGTCGTCGGCTGGGAAAACGTCCTGGTTATCGACGAGGCTGGCGCGGAGGACGCGGTTGGAGCCGTCGCCGACGTCGGAGATCTCGAAGGTGACGTCCGCCTCGCCGGGGGTCCGCGTCGGCGGTCCCTCGCCGGCTCGCCACGGTCAACGGGCCGAGGTCGATCGGCTTGATGTGCGAATCGACGACTTGGAGCTGGTTGTCCTTGGTCCAGTCCATTTCGTCGAGCTTGATCTGCGTGTGGACGCCTTCGCCGCGGAAGTTGAGGACGCGGAGAAAGACCCGGAGGCTGCCGGCGCTCTTGTCGTCGCGCTGGGCGTTGAAGGCGACGATGGCGACATTGTCGGACTGGCCCTCGGTCCCGCAGCGGTGATAGCGAATGTCGAGGTTGCCGGCCGCGAAGTCGGCCACGTCGGCGAAACGGCCGTCGGAGAACAGGTGGACCTCGGCCGGCACGCTCTCCAGCTGGACGTCCACGTAGGTCCGCGCCTTGGTGGGGTCGGCGCCCTCCGGGATGACGGCCTGGTTGGCGGTGGACTTGGTCGGATTGGCGAGGCTGTCGGCCAGGTTGAGCGCCTCTTCCACGTGCGTCGCCCGGCTGGTCTGCTGGACCGCGCTGACGGCCCGGCGTAAGGCCTCGATGTCGGTGGTGTACTTCTGGCGGACCTCGGCGACGGAATTGAACTCGATGACCATGCCGACGTCGCCCTCGCCGTGGGAGTCGATCGTCTGGAGGGCCTCTTTCTTGGCCGCTTCCAGGCGCGTGCCGCCGTCGGCGTCGGCGACGGCCATGCTGGCCGAGCTGTCGATGAGCAGGATGTAGTGCTTGCCGCTGCCCTGGGCGGCGTAGGCCTGCAAGGCCAGGACGCCGTAGATGAGGAGGAGGACGATGAGCAGCTGCACCAACAGCAGCACGTTGTCGCGCAACCACTGGAACAGGCTGTTGACGTGCAGGTCCTCAATGCTCTTTTTCCACAGATATGTACTCGGCACCTGGAGCGGCCGGCGCTTCATCTTGAGGAAGTAGAGGAGCAGGATCAGGAAAGGCGTCAACAGGAGGATGAGGGCAGCCCACCAGGGGACGGGGATGTGGTACGTCAGGCCGAGGTGGTCCTTCATCCAGCCGTTGACGACGTTCTCTTTGCCGAAGAGGCTGAGGGCGAGGAAGACCATACCGGGCACGGCCAGGAGCAGAAGGAAGCCGAGGACCAGCGGGAACCAGATCCCCTTGCGTGCGGGAGGCGGCGTGAGCAGCGGAGCGGGTCGGCGGGGGTTCATGGTCGTCTCCACTGTGTCATCGCACCAATCCGCGCTGCCGCAGGTAGGTTAGCACCAAACGGTCGAACGGCACTTGATTGCTGGTAAACAGGCACGCGACGCCGCGGCGAGTGCAGAAGGCGTGCAGGGCCGCTCGGTAGGCGTCGAGGTTCTGTTTATAGCGCCGCAACAGCGCGGGGCTGACCGTCACTTCGGCCGAGTCGTCGTCCTCGGCGTCGGTCAGCCGGAGGTCGCCGGTCACGTCCGGCTCGATTTCCTCTTGCGACAAAATTTGGATCGCGTAAATATCCATCTGGCGGGCGATGACGTAGCGGAGGGCGTCCTCATAGCCGCCCTTGTCCATGAAGTCGCTGAGGATGAGGAGGACGCCCTTGCCGCTGCACTTGATGCTGAAGGTGCGCAGCGCCTGGGTCAGGTCGCTCGAACCGGCCGGCTCCAGCTTGCCGAGGAAATCCAGCACGCGCCAGAAGCTGCGCCGGCCGCGGGCCGCCGGCATCGACTGCGTCAGGCGGTCGTTAAACGCTTCGATGACGACGCGGTCGAGGTTGACCAGGCCGATGAAGGCCAAAGCGGCGGCCACCTGCTTGGCGTAGTGCAGCTTGGTCGGCGTTCCGAAGTCCATCGACAGGCTGTTGTCGATGAGAATGTGAGAAATGGAGGTCTTCTTCCTCCATGAAGAGGCGGAGGAAGAGACGGTCGAGACGGGCGTAGAGGTTCCAGTCGAGGAAGCGAAGGTCGTCGCCGACGACGTAGTTCTTGTAGTCGGCGAACTCGACGCTCTGGCCTTTCTTCTTGCTGCGCCGCTCGCCCTTCATGCGGCCCAGGAAGATCTTGCGCGACACCAACTCCAGCTGCTCCAGCCGGGTGAGGAACTTCGGGTCCAGCAGGGGTTCGGCCATAAGAGGATTCACCACAAAGACACAAAGAACACAAAGGAAAGACAAAGAGAAGACATTTAACCATTTACGATGCGCTTGATCCCGTTTTTCAGGATGGTCACATTGAAATTCAGCAGCAGGCCCAACCACAGGTCGGAGAGCCGCAGATATGTCATCAGCTGGGCCTGGTGGATGGGTTCGAGCTTCTCCACAGCTTTCAGTTCCAGAATCAGGAGGCCGCCCACCTTTACGTCGATCTGGTAGGCCGCGTCGATGGCTCGGCCCTTGTACATCACGGGAAGCGGAACCTGCCGCTGGAAGGGGATGCCGCGGTCCCCCCGTTCGTGGCAAAGGCACGCCTCATACGCCGATTCCAGCAAGCCCGGCCCAAGGCAACGATGCACCTCGATCGCCGCACCGATGACTTCATTCGACAGCTGATTGGCTCGCTCCATCAAAGCGGGGTCGCGGCTCATGTCGAACTCTCTCTTTTCTTTGTTTTCCTTTGTGTTCTTTGTGTCTTTGTGGTGAATCCTCTTTACGCCTTCTCCGTCACTTCTTTCAGCACGTTTTGCAGCACCGCGTCGGCCGGGATGTTTTCCGCCTGCGCCTCGAAGTTCAGCAGAATCCGGTGGCGCAGCGCCGGCAGGTACACCTTGCGCACGTCCTCGAAGCTGACATTGTACCGCCCCTCCAGCAACGCCCGCACCTTGGACGCCAGCACGATCGCCTGCGCGCTGCGCGGGCTGGCGCCGACGCGGATGAACTTGTTCGTCTCTTCCACCGCGAACGGGCCGCCGGGGTGCGTCGCCAGCACCAGCCGGATGGCGTAGTCCTGCACCGGCGGCGCGATCAGCACCTCGCGCACCAGCTGCTGCCACCGCTGGATTTCCGCCCCGTCCATCACCTTCTCGGCCTTCGGCCATTCGCCGCGCGTCGTGCGGTCGAGAATCGTCGCCATCTCCTCGCGGCCGGAGTAGTTCACGATCAGCTTGAAGAAGAAGCGGTCGAGCTGGGCCTCCGGCAGCGGATACGTCCCCTCCTGCTCAATCGGGTTCTGCGTCGCCATGACGAAGAACGGCTCCTCCAACTTGTGAATCACGCCGCCGACCGTGACGCTGTGTTCCTGCATCGCCTCCAACAGGGCGGATTGGGTCTTGGGCGTGGCCCGGTTGATCTCGTCGGCCAGCACGATCTGGGCGAAGATCGGCCCGGACTGGAAGCTGAAGACGCGCTGGCCGCTGGCGTCCTCATTGATGATGTTGGTGCCGATGATGTCCGACGGCATCAGGTCGGGCGTGAACTGGACGCGGTTGAATTTCAGGTCGAGCACCTGGCTCAGCGTCCGCACCAGCAGCGTCTTGCCGAGGCCGGGCACGCCTTCGAGCAGCGCGTGGCCGCCGACGAACAAGCACGTCAGGATGCCGTGAACGATGTCGGAATGGCCGACGATCACCTTGCCAATCTCGCGGTGGACCTTGCCGTAGGCCTGGCGAAAGTCCTGGGTCCGTTGCTGCATTTCGGTTGCTTGCGTCATGGAACGGTCTCGTTGCGCGGTTAGCCGCGACGCGAAGGGGAGCGCGGGGAGGAGCGCTCCGCTGCGCGTCGCGGCTAACCGAAGTTACCTTTGTTTGTCTGGATCTTCGCCCCTCGCCCGTCGCTTGGCCCGCCGCAGCGCCTCCAGGGCGTCCGCAGGCGGCGCTTCCGGCCCTTCCGGCGCCGGCGAATCGGGACGCGCCGCCGGCCGGCCTCCCGGCGCCGGCGGCGGGCCGGTCGTGTCCGCGCCGGCCGGGGCTGGGCCGTGTTCGCCGGTCGCCTCGAAGCGCCGCGCCGCCCGACCGCGATCCGGCTGCGCCCTTCCGCCCTGCAACCGCTCCAAAACCTCCGGCTGGTCCGGCGGAAGCGGGATGCCGCGCAGCCGCGCCCACGTCCGCCACGCCGCGGCGCGGGCCTTCGGCACGTCAAGCGACACCCGCCGCACCGCCACGTCCAAAAAGAGCAGCAGCGCCGCCAGCAGTAGCAGCCACTGCCAGACCGGCTGCAAGCTCCGATCCACCAGGCCGGTCGGACGGAACACCTCGCCGTCCGACGCCGCCTTCGCCAGCGCCGCGTCGGCGTCGGCGTAGCTGGCGCCGCCCGTAATCGCGCAGCTTCTCCAGAAGCGGCGCGTTCGTCTCCGGCTCCGAGAACTCTGGCGAATACGGCAGCGTCACGCCGGAGCGCACGCCGTCCACCGCGCCGTCCTTGTGGACCGCCTGGGCGTTGACGAAGTAGGAGCCGGAGTCCTCGGCGCTCACCGTCGCCTCATACCGGCCGCTGTTGGACTGCACGAAACGCAGCTGCCTCTTCTCGGCGCGCCGCCGGCCCCGGGGTTGGGCGGCGTCACGCCGCCGCGCACCGTCAGCTCCGTGTCCGGCTCGCCCTTCTCCGTTTGAGCGTCCACGGTAATATGAATTTTCCCGTCGCGATACTCCGTGAGCATCCGCAGGCGCGAGCTTTCGGTCGGCCGCAGCGACCAGTCCACCACCTGCTGCCAGAACCGATCGTACATGCCGCCCGGACCCTGCCAGTCGCTCGCCCAGTGGCGCGGCTCGCCGGAGTCGCTAGTGAACGCCACGGACTTGCCCAGGCCGAAATGCCAGTAGGCCAGCAGCGGGAACTCCTGGTCGGCGAACTTCGGCGTGCGCATGGAGACCTCCACCAGCGCCGACGGCTTGGGCGTCGTGCGGACGTAGCCGTGCAGGTCTCGCACCGGATCGGGCAACCCCTCCGTCGGGCCGCGACGGAACGCCACGAACGGCTGGAAGTCTTTCTTGTCGATGAACGACTGGCTGACCTGCCGCGCCTCCTGGATGTAAATGGCCGGCAGCTGGTTGGGGTTGGTGACGTTGTAGAAATGGCCTTTTTCCCCCTCTTTTGGCGGACAGGCGTCGGCGATGGCCTGCATATGGTTGTTCTCGATGCCGCCGTGCGTCGCCACGCCGACCGTCGTGATGATGATGTGGCTCGCTTTCATCGCCGGCAGCGGCCCCCTCGGCGGCATCGTGACCTGCGGGTCGCCGTCGCTGATGATGATGACGTGCTTGGTCGCCAGCGGGTCGGGGCCGTTGTCGTCCTTGTTCAGCGCCTGCAGCGCCATGCTCAGCGCGTTGTCGAAGGTCGGCATGTCGCCCGACTGCAGCTTGTCGAGCTGGGCCAGCAGCTGGTCGCGCTTGCCGCCGATCTCCTGCAAGGGGATGTGCCACTGCTCCAGACCATCGATGACGCCGATCTCGTCGGCCGGCCCCAGGCGCTGGGCGGCGAGTTTGGCGATCTTCTTTTCCCAGACGTTGCCGTCCTGCATCTCGCAGCCGTGCATGATGAGCACCAGGCCGCCCTTGCCCTGCACCTTGAGCGACTTGATGTCGCAATCGACCGGCAAGGCCTTCTCGACCGGCGTGTCCTGCCAGCCGCCGGCCCCGAAACTGTCCGGACCGCCGACCATGATGAGGCCGCAGCCCTGGTCCTCGGTGTTGCTGCGGAGCATTTTTTGCTGGTCGTCGGTGACCAGTTCCTCCGGCACGTCGGCCAAAATGACGCAGTCGAAGTTGCTCAGGAACGTGCCCAGCTCGCCGTTGGTCTTGTAG
The DNA here is from genome assembly GCA_963771935.1 of uncultured Planctomycetaceae bacterium. Taxonomy (GTDB): domain Bacteria; phylum Planctomycetota; class Planctomycetia; order Gemmatales; family Gemmataceae; genus UBA4732. The sequence continues at coordinate 1,766,805 of CAVYVK010000005.1, forward strand.
TTGTTGAGGACGCCGATCGGCTTGCGCGCGACCAGGAACTTGGATTCGCCGGCCGCGGTCAGCGCGGCTTCGAGCCGCTTCTGTTCGCCCTCCTTGCCCTCCAGGATGAGGATGCGGCGCCGGCCGCGGGCGACGACGTGGGCCGACGCCTTGTTGTTCTCCGGTCGGTCGCCGGGCGGCTTGCCGTCGTGGTGCGCCCGGAAGCGTCCTCGTACCATTCCGGCTGAAACTCCGCCTCGTAGGTGTACGACCCCTGCTCCTGGGCACCCGGCTGCGGGAAGGAGAACGGATTGAGGCCGTACTCCAGCGGCGCGACCTTGTACTGCTTCTTGTCGTCGTCCCATTCGCCGACCTTCAGCTCGCCGACCGTCGTGGTCCCATTCTCGGTGATCTTGCGGAGGGTCAACGTACCGCCGACGCGGCGGGGGTTGTAGCTGCGGATCAGGACGCGGATGGGCACCTTCGCCCCCTGCTCGGTGAGCGGCGGCGCCTGGACGCGCTCGACCAGCACTTCCTCTTCGTTCCGCTGTCCGGCCGCCAGCGGCACAACGTCGATCTGCACGCCCATTGATCGGGCCATGCGGGCCTGCTCCTCGGCGTCGCCGCGGTTCTCGTTGCCGTCGCTCAAGAGGACGATGCGCTTGGCGGTGTCTTCGGGGAAGGAGGCGAGGGCCATCGTGATGGCCGCTCCGATGTCGGTGTACTCGCCGTCGCGCGCGGCCGGCAGCTCGGTGAGGTTGAAGCGCGGGGCGTCGCTGGGCGGCAGCTCCAGCCGCGGCTGCTTGCCGAAGACGATCAGGCCGACCCGGTCGCGCGGATGGCCCAGGTCGTTGCGGCGGGCGACGGCCTCGTTGAGAAGCGCAGGATGCGCTTTTGTCTCAGGTCCACTCCATTTTTGTCGAAATCCGTCGGCACGCTTAGCGAACGATCGACGACGAATAGGACCGTGACATGCTCGCCGGCCTGCCGGACCATCGGCTCGGCCAGGGCGAGGACCAGCAGGACGACACCGAGGGTTCGCAGCGCCCCGGCGATCCAAGGTCGCATCGACTCGAAATGGAACAGCGGCCGCCAGGCGATCAGCAGCGGCAGCGGCGCCAGCAGGAGCAAGAACAGCCGCCACGGGTGGACAAACTTCACCGTGGATAGCGTGGCGAAGCCGTCGGCGAGAGCGGCCCCGGTCGGATCGAGCGCCCATCCTCCGAAGCCGAGCAGAGCGACGGCGCCGGCTGCCAGCGCCGCCCACTTCGACCATGCGCCGGTCAGGAGCAACAGCACCACCAGGACGAACAGCACCGTCGCGCCGACAGCAAGCAGCCACAGACCCCAGCCGAGAGAGACGGGCGCGGCGGCCTGGAGCCATGCCAGCGCGAGGGCGCCGGCCCCGGCAGCGCCAGGCCGGCGCAGGCCAGCGCGGCGATCCGGAACCAGCGGCCCAGGCGGCGGCGCTTCAGAAACACTAGCAGGAACGCGACGAGGGCCGCGCCGATGAATCCGAACGCCAGCCAGTGGCCGGCGAGGTAATCCAGGGCGGTCTGCATGGGGCCTTCCCGTTACCAGGGCGCGACGCGCTGCACCCGGTGGTTCTCCGTGTCCACGACGTGAATGCTTCCCCAACTATCCACCGCCAACGCCCACGGCCGATTGAGCCGGCCCGGCTCGCGGCCCGAACCGCCCCACATGCCGAGCGGCTTCCCTTCCGCCGTGAACTTCTGGATGCGGTCGTTGCCGAACTCGACGACGTACAGGTCGCCGTTTTTGTCGAATGCCAGATCGTAAGGGTACTTCATCTGCCCCGGCCCGGCCCCCGGCTCGCCCCAGAGGCGCACCAGTTCGCCGTCGCGGGTGAAGACCTGGATGCGGTTGTTCACGGCGTCGGCCACGTAGAGATAGCCGTCCTTGGGGCTGAGCGCCAGGCGCGGCGCGCGAGAGCTGTCCCGGCGCCGAGCCTTCGGACCCCCAGCACTTGACGAACTTACCGTCGGGATCGAGCTTGGTGATGCGGTGGTTCTCGCCGAACTCGGCGACGTAGTAATAGCGGTCGGCGTCCTGCACCACGTCGCTGACGTATCCCAATTGTCCGGGACCACTGCCGCCCTGGCCGCCGAGGACGCGCAGCTCCTTACCCTCCGGCGAGTAGATGCGGATGGTGTGATAGTGCGAGTCGGAGCAGATGAGGTTGTCGTCGCGGTCGATGCTGAGGCCGCTGGGCCGGCCGTTGCGGTAATCGGGCGTGGTCCACGTCTTGCCGAGATAGCGGCCGTCACGGTCGTAGACCTGGATGCGGGCGGTGAAATCGACGATGTAGAGGCGGTCGTGGGAGTCGATGGCGATGGTGCGCGGGCGGGACAGGTCGCCGTCCTGGACGCCCTGTTTGCCCCAGACGACCTCCGGCACGGCCGGGTCGCCGGAGCAGCCGGCGAAGGCGGACAGCGCCAGGACCAGCAGGACGGCGGCGTGGCGCGGGACGCTCCGCACCGGCGGCCGGGGTCGATGGGTCATGGGTCCGCGCCCTCCTCGCTGATCCTGCGGGTTCGCGGTGTAGGCTATCACGTCCGCGGGGAGGACGCCAGTGTGAGACTTTCTCCTGGGCTTTTGCTACACTTTCCACGGGCGGCCGCGGACGCGTCTCCCTCCGGGTCGCGGCCAAACGGCGCCCCATCCGTCGTCAACCCCCATGGAGCGGGTCATGCCTCCTAGTGCGCTATTTGAGATGTCGCAAGTGAACTTCGATCAGGTCGTGGCCGACCGGGAGGAGATCCACCGTTACAACCCGCAGCGCTTCGAGATGGAGCAGCTCACGGCCATCGTCCACCTCGACCCCGACAAGCATCTGATCATCGGCTACAAGGACGTGGCGGCCGACGAGTTCTGGGTGCGCGGCCACATGCCCGGCTATCCGCTCATGCCCGGCGTGCTGATGTGCGAGGCGGCGGCGCAGCTTTGCTCGATTTACTGTTCCAAGGCGGGACTGTTGCAGGGCGACTTCATCGGCTTCGGCGGCATGGAGAACGTGCGCTTTCGCGGCGTAGTGCGGCCCGGCGACCGTCTCGTGCTGGTGGCCAAAGGCGTGAAGCTCCACCGGCGCAAGACCATTTTCAACGTCCAGGCCTTCGTCGGTTCGGTGATGGTTTTCCACGGCGACATCATCGGCGTGCCCATGTCGAAGCAGGCCGGCGCGGCGGACGCCGAGTGTGGGGAGGCGTGAGCGTGCGCCGCGGTCCCCGTCTGTCGCCGGAGGAGTTGGCGCCCTACCTGCTGGAGCTGCCCGACCCGTCGGCCCCGTTCGACGGGCCGGTCGTGTTCGGCGCCGACCGGCCCGTCGAAATCGAGATCGGCTGCGGCAAGGGCCTGTTCCTGCTCACCGCCGGACAGGCGCGGCCTGACGTGAGCTTCGTCGGCGTCGAGATCGTCCGCAAGTACCAGCTCTTCACCGCCACGCGCCTGGCCAAGCGCGGCCTGGGCAACGTGCGCGTGGCCTGCGGCGACGGCCGGCTCTTCCTGCGCGACCGCGTGACCGCGGGATCGCTCCAGGCGCTGCACGTCTACTTTCCCGATCCGTGGTGGAAGAAACGACACCACAAGCGCCGGCTGTTCACGCCGGCGTTTGCGGCCGAATGCAGCCGGGTGTTGCGGCCGGGCGGCCGACTGCACTTCGTCAGCGACGTGGAAGACTACTTCCTCATGGCGACTGGACTGCTTGCCGAGCAACCCGCGCTGCGGCCTATGCCCCTGCCGGAACCGGGCGACCCGCGCCACGACCTCGATTATCTCACCAATTTCGAGCGCAAATTTCGCAAACAGGGGAAGCCGATTCACCGGGCCTGCTACGAACGAAGCGAAGTCTAGGCCCCGTTAGACCATTGGATTTCCGCCCCGGAGGGGCGGCGGTGCATAGCCAGGGGTGAAACCCCTGGGAAGAGGCGGCGCTCCTTGGGCGATTCAGCCCCGGAGGGGCGGCGGTGAGGGCGACCGCCTTACCACCGCCCCTCCGGGGCTGATGAAACGACCGATGGGCCGGTCGTCGCCCCAGGGGTTTCACCCCTGGCTATTCACCGCCGCCCCTCCGGGGCTGAGACCCTGTGCCAAACAAAGCCTAGTCGCCCGATCGACACGAACCAGCCGCTCACCAGGGAATCGGCTGCCCCAGGTGGAAGTAGCCGCCGGTCGGGCCGTCGTCGGGCAGCGTCGCCAGCTGCACGCTCGTCTTGCCGCCCTCGGCGACTTCCATCGGCGCCGCCGAGCCGCCCATGTCCGTCTTCACCCAGCCGGGATGGGCCGAGTTCACCTTGATCTTCGTCCCACGAAGCTCCTGGGCCAGGTGGACGGTGAAGGCGTTGAGGGCCGTCTTCGACGCGTCGTAGGCGAAGGCCTTCTTGTCGTAGATGCCCGAGGACGGGTCGGAGTGAAGCGTGAGCGAGCCGAGGATGCTGGACAGGTTCACGATCCGACCGGCCGGCGCCTTGCGGATCAGCGGCAGGAGGGCCTGCGTGAGCGCGACGACCGCGAAGAAATTCGTCTCGAAAGTCTGCCGGAGAATCTCCAGCGTCACCGTGGGCGTCGTGTTGAACCCGCCCGCGGCCCCGAACTCGGCGTCCTCCAGCATGACGCCCGCGTTATTGACCAGGATGTCGAGCTTGCCGTAACGCGCTTCCAGACGCCGGGAGATTTCCCGGTGGTCCTCGGGACGGGTGACGTCGAACCGCACGGCCTCGACGCCCTTGACGCCCTCGGATCGGAGCGCGTCGGCGGCGGCGCGGCCCTTCGCCTCGTCGCGGCTGGCCAGCACGACCGTGATGCCCAGCTCGCCAAGTCCACGGGCGGTTTCGAGTCCGATCCCCTTGTTCGCTCCGGTGATGAACGCGACTTTCTCCTGCGCTGCCACGGTCTTCCTCCTCTTGCGGGGTCTGGGGAAAGGGACATTCTACGGAATGGAAAGGGGAAGACCCTCGTTCCCAAGCTCCGCTTGGGAACGCACGGGTGCGAGAGCTTCTGCTTCGCGTCCGGTTCCTCGACGGGACGCGAAGCGGAGCTTCGCCGACCGGCGTTCCCAAGCAGAGCTTGGGAACGAGGATTCCGACGGAGCAACATCTACTTGAAACGTGAATTCTGGAAGAAGGGAAAAACGATCCCTCCTTTCTCCCTGTCCTTCCGCCCTCTCGATCCGAATAATCATCTCCACGCCCCGACGCACGGCTTCGCCTCAACCGGAAGGACACAACCGATGCTCCGCTCGTTCTGTGCGGCCGCCGCGCTCCTGGGCGCCTGCGGCGTCCTGGCCGTCGCCCTGCAACCGGCGCCCGAACCGTCCCGCCGTCCCCCAACGCCGACCCCGCCGCCGCGCGTCCTGCCGGGCGTCCGACTGGACGGTCTGGTGCAGCTGCCCAACCAGTGGTCGCTCCGCCCGGCCGGCAAGCACCTTCCCCTCGGCGACTTCCCCGTCAACATCGCCCTCCATCCCAAGGGGCCGTGGGCCGCCGTCCTTCACGCCGGATATGGCGAACACGAGATCGTTATTGTGGAATTGCGCAAGGACAGGCCGCGCATCGTCAGCCGCGTCAGCCTGCCGCAGACGTTTTACGGGATCTGTTTTGCGCCCGACGGCAAAACGCTCTTCGCCAGCGGCGGCGAGTTCGAGGTGGTCCACGCCTTCGCCTTCGACAAGGGACTGCTCTCCGATCATCGGGAAATCCCCGTCGCCCCGGTCGCCGACAAGTTCGTCGTCAGCGGCGTGGCCGTGGACGCGGCCGGCCGTACCCTCTTCGCGACCGGCGCTTGGGGGGATGCCGTGGCCGTCGTCCCCCTCGACGACCCGGCCAAACGCCGCACCGTCGCCCTCGACAAAGGCGGGTTCCCCTACGCCTGTTTGCCCGATCCGCAATCCGGCCGGCTGTTCGTCAGCCTGTGGGGCAAGGCCGCCGTCGCCGTCATTGACCCCGACCAGGCCCACGTCGTCGCCACGTGGCCGACCGAGTCGCACCCCACCGAGATGGCCCTGGCGCCGGACGGCAAGAAGCTCTTCGTGGCTTGCTCCAACTCGTCGAAGGTCAGCGTCCTGGACGTGGCGCACGACGGCAAGCCCCTCGAAACGCTCCGCTGCGCCCTCTACCCCGACGCTCCGTCGGGCAACACGCCCAACAGCCTCGCCCTCACGCCCGACGGCCGGATGCTGTTCGTCGCCAACGCCGACGCCAGCAACCTCGCCGTCTTCAATGTCGCGGCCCCCGGCCGATCCGAGCCGCTCGGCTTCATCCCGACCGGCTGGTATCCCACCTCGGTTCGCTACGACCCGGCCGACCAGCGCCTCTACGTCGCCGAGGGCAAGGGCCTGTCGTCGCGCGCCAACCCGCAAGGCCCCGGCCCCGAAGAGGCCAAAGGGCTTGGGTCCACCTATCAGTACATCGCCGGTCTGCTTCAGGGGGATTTGAGCGCCATCGATCTGCCGGACCCGGAGAAGCTGGCCGACTACACGAAACAGGCCTATGCGTGCAGTCCGCTCCGCCCCGACCAGGCGCCGACCGGCGCCTTCCCGGACGACAACCCCATCCCGCGCAAGGTCGGCGACGCCAGCCCCATTCGGCATTGCATCTACATCATCAAGGAGAACCGCACCTACGATCAGATCCTCGGCGACATGAAGGAGGGCAACGGGGACACGGATCTGTGCCTGTTCGGCGAAAAGGTCACTCCGAATTATCACAAACTGGCGCGGCAGTTCGTGCTGCTGGACAACTTCTACGTGGACGGCGAGGTGTCGGCCGACGGCCATCAGTGGTCGATGGGCGCCTACGCCACCGACTTCGTGGAGAAGGTCTGGCCGCTCAACTACCGCGGCAGTCCGCTGAAGAAGCTGGCCGAGTACCCGTCGGAGGGCAACTACGACCCCATCGCCCGGCCGTCGGCCGGTTACATCTGGGACCGCTGCGCCGAGGCCGGCGTCAGCTACCGCAGCTACGGCGAGTTCGTGGACAATGCCAAGAAGCCGGGCGACCCGGCCGTGCCGCGCGTCAAGGCGCTGGTGGGCCACATCGACCCCGACTTTCACGGCTGGGACCTCGACTATCCCGACGTGAAGCGGGCGGCGCGTTTCATCGACGAGCTGCACCGCTTCGAGAAGGACGGCGGCCTGCCGCAGCTCAGCATTCTCCGCCTGCCCAACGATCACACGGCCGGCGCGAAGGTCGGCAAGCCGACGCCGCGGGCGATGGTCGCCGACAACGACCTGGCGTTGGGCATGGTGGTCGAGGCGGTCAGCAAGAGCAAGTTCTGGAAGGACACGGCGATTTTCGTCCTGGAAGACGACGCCCAGAACGGCCCCGACCACGTGGACGCCCACCGCTCCCCGCGCTCGTCATCAGCGCGTACACCAAGCGCAACATGGTGGATTCGACGATGTATTCGACGAGCAGCCTGTTGCGGACGATCGAGCTGATCCTGGGGCTGAAGCCGATGAGCCAGTTCGACGCGGCGGCCCGGCCGATGGCGAACGCGTTCCAGGCGAAGCCGGATCTGGCGCCGTATGAACACATCGAGGCGCAGACCGACCTGAAGGAGACGAGCACGGCGTCGGCGTGGGGCGCGAAGCAGTCGGAGGAGTTCGACTTCGACGAGGAGGACAAGGTGGACGACCTGGCGTTCAACGAGGTCATTTGGAGATCGGTGAAGGGGCCGAACTCGGCGGCGCCGGCGCCGGTGCGGGCGGCGTTCGTTATGCCGCACGGCAAGGCGGACAAGGACGACGGCGATTGATAGAGGAAACTCCGCGCAGTACAAAGCGTTGGGTCGGCGGCGAGCCGGGCGCGAGAGCGACCGCAGCAAGGGGCCGGCATTGTCCGGCCAGCCCGCCAAGTAGAACTGCCGGAGGCTTAGGCGAACCATGCGAATCCGATCCATACGAGCCCAAAACTTCAAGTCGCTGGTCGATTTTCGCCTCGGCCTGGCCAAGTTCACCTGCCTGATCGGCCTGAACGGCGTGGGCAAATCGACCGTTCTTCAGTTCATCGACTTCATCGCGCAACAGGTCCGCGGCGACCTACGAGGTTGGCTGGAAGCGCGCCACTGGCACACCAATGAGGTTCTCTCGCGTCTCACGACAAATAAGACGGTAAGTTTTCGGGTCGTCGTGGTCGATCAACAGGACCGCGAGATGGTGTGGAGTGGGGCCTACAACCCCTACCGCTACCAGTGTACGACGGAAAACCTGAAGGTTGCCGACGCAGAAGTGGATGTTCAATCCGCGAGTTACTCGATCAAAGAAGGGGCGAAAACAACGAGCCGGCAGCGCGCCGCCGGCAAGATTCCGTTTACTTATGAGGGGTCCATCCTGTCGCAGCTGCGCGAAGATGTGCTTCCGGAGTCTCTGCAACGGTTCAAGGACTTTTTCCTGAAAACTGAGTCGCTCGACATGTTGACGCCGGAACGCTTGCGACAACGGACGCGAAGCGCGGACGGGTCGCTTGGGCATGGTGGGCGGCACCTGTCCGCCTTCGTTTTCGAGCTTGGACGGAGCGGACGAGTCGGCCTGGCGAAGCGGTTGAAGAAGGCGTACAAGCATCTTGACCATGTCTACGCGAAATCCGGCAAGGCAGGGTGGAAGCAGCTTCAGGTGTCTGAGCGATTCGGCAACGTGAAGCTGTGGACCGAGGCCCGCCACGTCAATGACGGGATGCTGCGGCAGATCGCCATTTTGGCCGAGTTAGCCTCGGAACATGAGTTCCTGCTGTTCGACGAGATCGAGAATGGGATCAACCCGGAGCTTGTGGAGTTCGTGATCGACGCCCTGACCATGGCTCGCCAGCAGGTCATGGTGACGACGCACAGTCCGATGATCCTTAACTACCTAGATGACGAGGCGGCGAAAACCGGGGTCATGTACTTGTATAAGACCAAGGGGGGCCATACGCAGTCAATCCCGTTCTTCAGGATCCCTTCGGTTGCCGAGAAGCTCACTGTAATGGGACCGGGGGAGGCTTTCGTGGACACGAATCTCGCGGCTCTCGAGGAGGAAATTATGGCCCTGAGGGCCGGGGGCTGACATGTACCTGCTGTTTAGCGGGGAAGGGCCCACGGACTTGGGCGCCGGCGCCGGTGCCGCGCCAGTATGCGAAGGCGAGGCTTTCGTCCAAGGCCCAATGGCCCTGATCGCTGACCGGGTCGTCGAAGCCGAGTTGGATTACTCGGTGCTGGAGGTTGGCAGCTGCGGTATCGTTTCGGAACACCACTTAGCCCAGCGATCCGCAGAGCTGAAGGCTGTCAAGAAAGCGCTTCGGTTGCCGGGCAAAAAGCAGAAAAAGGAGACGCGGTATTTCTTCAATCACGCGCGTATCCTGGCACGCATTGCCAGAGAAATGGAGGCCGAACGGCAAGAGGAAGTGGTAGCCGTTCTTTTTCGGGACTCGGATGGCACTGCTTCTGCTGGCCGTGGGCTGTGGGAAGAGAAGCGCCAGTCGGTGCTGGACGGCTTTGACGAGGAGGAATTCGCCAGAGGGGTGCCGATGATCCCGAAGCCGAAGTCGGAGGCGTGGATCCTTTGCGCCCTCAAGCGGAACCCATACCGAGGCTGCGAGGCCTTGGAGGACCGCTCGGGCAACGATGATTCACCGAATGCCCTGAAGAAGGAACTAGCCGAGATTCTCGGCGGCGCGGATGTCCGGGAGAGCCTCTGCGAGAGGATTCAAGGCGGGAACATAGATATCGATCGGATCAAAATGGCGAGCTTTGCGGCGTTCCGGTCGCGGTTGAAAGAAGTCCTTTGAGGAAGAGTTGAAGCCATTTTCCTATACTTCCTCCATTTTCCTTTTTCGACGATCAACGGGAACCACCAGGAGTCAGGCAATCCGCCTCGCGGCGCAGGCGGCGGCGTAGGTCTGCTCCAGGTCGATCGGCAGGCTTTGGTCGGCGCCGATCCAGAGCGGCAGCGTCGGTAGACGCGCCCCCACGGCGAGGGCTTCCATCCAGGCCTGCAGGCGCAGCGCTTCCCCATCCGTGATCGTATGGTAGGCTGCGGCGTACAGGTCGGCGGCGTCCTGGCCGGGCGTCGCCACGGTCATCTCTATCAAGCGGAGCAGGTCCGCGTGAAGGTTTCCCGAGCGCTCGGTGACGACGTCCACGATGAGCAGTCCGATGTTCTGCTGGAGGTAACTGGCGCACTTGACGGCGAACATGCGCCGGTGCGCCGCCCGATCCTTGTTGGCGGGGCTGACCAGCTCGATGGCGGCCACGACATGCGGCCCCTGGGCGTCGTTTAGCACCTGGACCTCGAACACGTCGGGATGCGTGAACGTGAGCGGCTGGTCGAGCACCGGACGCGGCGGGGACCAGACCGCGACGCCGCCTCCGCCATCGCTCGCCCCCGCGGCGCCGTTGCCCTGGAACGTCCCCACGTCGATTTCGACGCGCGAACCGACCTTGACATGAACCTCGGCGAAGTAGCGGGCCGGCAGCAGGGCCCGGTTCAGGCGCCAGGCCAGCGCCTCGGCCCACGCACTGTGGAAGCTCTCCCACTGGCGATGCTGGCTCAACGGCGGGTGGAAGTGATCCAAAAGGGGCATAGCGCGTCTCCAAAGTCGGATACCGTCGAATCGCTCCGACCCTTCAGCATATCATGCCCACCGTCCCGGCGCCCATCTTTCCTCCCGCGCCTCTGTCGGGTAACATGCCCCCTGCCCAACCCGCCGCCGGAGCGCGCATGAAACCAACCACGACCCTCCCCCCGAATCGCGTCGCCTCCATCGACGCCTATCGCGGACTCGTCATGTTCCTCATGATGGCGGAGGTGCTGAGCCTCGCCGCCGTCGCCGCCAAGGGCCCGGAGTCGCAAGGTCGGGCCGCCTGGAAGTTCGCCGCCTTCCACCAGACCCACGCCGAATGGACCGGCTGTTCGCTGCACGACCTCATCCAGCCGTCGTTCTCGTTCCTCGTCGGCGTGGCGCTGCCGTTCTCGATCGCCAGCCGGCTCGGCCGCGGCCAGCGCCCCGGCTGGATGACCGCCCACGCCGTCTGGCGCGCCCTGGTGCTGGTCGCGCTGGGGATCTTCCTCCGCTCCATCGGCCGGCCGCACACCTATTTCACCTTCGAGGATACGCTATCGCAGATCGGTCTGGGCTACGTCCCGCTGTTCCTTCTGGGCTTTACGAAGCCGAAATGGCAGTGGCTGGCGCTGGTCGTGGTCCTGGCCGGCTACTGGGCCGCCTTCGCCCTCTACCCGGCGCCGGGGACGGGGTTTGACTACGCGGCGGTCGGCGTCGCGCCGGAATGGGCGCAGCTGCACAACTTCGCCGGTTTCGCCGCCCACTGGAACAAGAACTCCAACCTGGCCTGGGCGTTCGACCGCTGGTTTTTGAACCTCTTCCCGCCGCAGGGCTGGTTTTCCTTCAACGGGGGAGGTTACGCCACGCTGAGCTTCATCCCGACGCTAGGCACGATGATCCTCGGCCTGATCGCCGGCGGCTGGATCAAGGGCGGCGGCTCGGGCTGGAGCAAGGCCGGCCGCATGGTCGTCGCGGGCGCGGCCTGTCTGACGGCCGGCGTCCTCCTCGACCAGTTCGGCGTCTGCCCGATCGTCAAGCGCATCTGGACGCCGTCGTGGGTGCTGTTCAGCGGCGGCTGGTGCTTCTTCCTGCTGGCCGCGTTTTACATCGTCATCGACCTGATGGACTACCGCGGCTGGTCGTTCCCGCTGCGCGTCGTTGGCATGAACTCCATCGCGGCCTACTGCCTGGCGGACGGCCATATCGTCAAGGAGTTCATCACCAGTTCGTTCAAGACCCATTACGGGTCCGGCTTGCTCAACTTGTTGGACCCGGCGTATCAACCGTTCGCGCTGGGGGTCGTGCTTCTGACCGTGTACTGGCTGATCCTGTTTTGGATGTACCGGCGCGGCATCTTCCTCCGCATCTGAGCGGTCGCTCCGAATACAACGTTCCCGATTATACTTTCAACGCGAAACAATTTTCCCTTCGGGCGGGAGGCGAATACGCTGACGACAGGGTTCGACCTGTTCCAGCATTCGGCCTTCCGCCGAAGGAGACGATCATGCGATTCTCGAAAGGGTGGGTGCTCGCCGCGCCGGTCGCCGTACTGGCGGTCCTGGCCACGTGTCTCGCCGCCGATCCCGGATCGAAGGACGACCCCGCGCCGGGCTGACGGTCCACGAATGGGGCACCTTCAGCACGTTCTCGGGGTCCGATGGGAAAAACCTGAAATTCTATCCCTACGACAACGACCTGCCCGACTTCGTCCATGGCTACCGGAGCAGCCGATCCAAGGAGGGGCCGCACGGCGGGCTCATCAGCCTGGAGACGCCCGTACTGTACTTCTACACCGACCGGCCGCTGACCGCGTCGGTCCACGTCGCTTTCCCGAAGGGGACGCTGACGGAGTGGTACCCGCAGGCGAACCGCACGGCGGACGACCGCCCGCTGGCCTGGGATGGGACCGACAGCAAGCTGGCCTGGGACGGGATCGAGGTCCGGCCCGGCGAATCCTTGAAGCTGCCTCAGGAGACGAAAGAGAGCCGCTACTACGCTGCCCGCGAAACGGACGCCGCCCCGCTGCGCGTCTCCTTCTACGACAAGGACAGCGGGGGCATGAAGGCGGAGCAGGAGAAGTTCCTGTTCTACCGCGGCGTGGGCGACTTCGACATGCCGCTGAAGGTTCGGGCCTGGGGCGACCGCCGGTTCACCGTCGATTGGAAGGGACGAAAGCCCGGCGTCATGCTGCTCGTGCAGGTCTACCCGGACGGCGTGCGCTTCGAGCCGTTCCTCCCTGACCATGCCACGGATGGCGTCCTGCGCGCGGAGGTGCGGCTGCCGGACCAGGCCGCGACGCTCGACCAGCTGGGCGATGTAATGACGAAGATGCTGACCGAGCAGGGGCTGTACGACAAGGAGGCCCGCGCGATGGTCAAGACGTGGCGCTCCGCATGGTTCGGCGAGGAGGGAACGCGCGTCCTCTACATTTTGCCGCGCGACTACACCGACGCGCTCTTGCCGATGCGGATCGAGCCGAAGCCGGCGACGCTGCTGCGCGTGATGGTCGGCCGGCACGACGTGCTGACGCCGGAGCGGGAGAAGCAGATCGACGGCTGGGTGGCGACGCTGACGCGGCCGGCCGCAGACCAGGACGCGAAGCTGAAGGCGGCGTCGGAGGCGCTGGCCGGCCTGGGCCGCTACCGCGACGCGGCGTGGGAAGAGGCCGAGACGCGATTGCAGAACGTCCGGCGGTGATGGGGTTCTATGGGGCCTATGGGCCCTATGAGACCCATAGGACCAATCCTTGTGGCGGGGCGCTCGTCCGTCCGCTACCCTGAAAGGCGGGACGGATCAGTCCGCAACGGGCCCCCAAGGAGCAGCACCGTGACCAAGCCCCAACACTCGGCCGGCAATTCCGGCCGCCACGCCCTCAAGGGCGGCGTGCGCCTCTACACCCTCGAAGTGGTCCTCGCCGAAGGCCCCGTCAGCGAGGATTTCCTGGAACGCCACCCCGACGTGACGCGCACCCTCGAGGTCCGCGGCGACCAGACCCTCCAGGACCTGCACGAGGCCGCCCTCGCGGCGTTCGACCGAAAAGACGACCAACTCTATTCCTTTTACCTGGGAGCGGGGCGCCACCGCGAGGGCAAAGAGCTTCTCCCGGCCTCCACCATCGGCGAGCTGAACCTGCGCGTCGGCCGCCGCCTGCGCTACCACTTCGACCCCGAGGACGACTGGACGCACGACGTGAAGGTGAAAGCGGTCGGCGACCCCGAACCGGGCGCGATGTACCCGCGGGAGGTGCGGCGCGTGGGGGAAAGCCCGCCGCAATACACGGACGGGCGCCGCGCGTCGTCGGCCGACGATTCCGAGCCGGCCCATCTGCCGGACGCCGCGGCCGACGTGAGCTTGCTGATCGGCGAGCTGCACCTCAAACAGGGCGAATACGTCAAGGCGATCGAGGCGTTCACCCGCGCCATCGAAAACGATCCGAAGGCGGCCGACGAGTATCAGGGCCGGGCGCGGGCCTACCGGGCGCTGGCCGCCCAGGATGAACGGAAGGCGCTGGAGCTGCGCAGGACGGCGGAGGCCTTGCAGCAGGGAAGCGGAGGAGAGCGATGACGAGGACGGCGCGGAACGATCACCCCATTCACGATCTTCTGAAGCGGCGCTGGAGCCCGCGGGCCTTCGCCGACCGTGCCGTCGAGCCGGCCAAGCTGCGCTCGCTGCTGGAGGCGGCCCGCTGGGCGCCGTCGTCGTTCAACGAGCAGCCGTGGGCCTTCGTCGTCGCCACGCGCGACCGGCCGGAAGATTACGAGCGCGTGCTCGGCTGTCTCATCGAGTTCAACCAGGGTTGGGCGAAGGCGGCCCCCGTGCTGATGCTGAGCTTCGCCCACCTCGCCTTCGACCGCAACGACCAACCGAACCGCCACGCCTTCCACGATGTCGGCCTGGCGATGGCCAACCTCACCGTGCAGGCCACGGACGAGGGCCTCGTCGTCCATCAGATGGCCGGCATCGTGCCGGACAAAATCCGCACCGCGTTCGCCGTGCCGGAGGGATGGGAGCCGGTCGCCGCCGCCGCGATCGGCTATCCCGGCGACCCGGCCGTGCTGTCCGAGGAATTGCGCAGCGCGAACTGGCGCCGCCGATCCGAAAGCTGCTGCGCTCGTTCGTGTTCACCGGCGGCTGGGGCCAGCCCTCGCCGCTGCTGCCGGAAACGCCGCCCGACTGACGTCACTACTTGTCGGCGCCTGCCTTCTCCGCCAGCAGCTTCATGACGGCGGCGATCTTGTCGGCGCTGAGGTTCTCGCCCTTCTTCAACGCCAGTCCGGCCGTCGTCCGGCCGCGCTGCGTCAGGAAAAAGGCGAAACCGTCGTCCTCCACGTGGTACTTCGCCAGGTCGGAAGGGCCGGCGGCGACTGCCTCGACGTGTTTCAGCATCAGGCCCTTCGCCTCCTCCTCCAACTTGGCCGCCAGCTCGTTGCGCATCGGGTCGTCGCTCAGCAGCACCAGGATCGGGTGCAGACGGGCGGTCGGGTTCTTCTCGGCCGCGTCGTCGATGCGCCGGAGCAAGTCCTTCAGCGGATCGCTCAAAGCGGTTTCCCGCGTCACGATCAACGCGGTGTTCTGAGGGCCGAACGGCGCGACGTTCAGGGCCAGGATCGCCTTGACGTCGGCGGCGCTCAGGGGGTCCGTCTTGGCGAGGACGCGGCTGGCCGTCACCTTGCCGCGCTGGAACAGGAAGAACGCGAAGCCGGCGTCGTCCAGTTTGAACTTCTCCACGTCCGACTTGCCGGCCAGGTCGATATCGACGTGCGGCAGCTTCAGCGCGTCGGACTCCTGCGTCAGTCGCTTGTCCAGGTCGAGGCGCAGGTCGTCGCTCTTGTCGTCGGCGCCGACCACTTCCGGCAGGTCGTCGCTTTCCACCACGACGAAGGTATGGAGGCGGGCGCCGGGGTTCTTGTCGGCCACGGCGTCGATCCGCCTGAGCAAGTCCTTCAACGGATCGCTAAAATCGACTTGTCGCGTGAAGATCATCACCATCGGTTCCAGGCCGTACTCCGAGATGCGGCTGTGGTAATGGCCCTTGGACTGCGCCGGTGATGTTGTAGGGGTGGAACGGCCCAGGGATGTTGGGCAATTTGGGGTCGGTCACGTCGGTCGTCGGATTGTCGCCGCGGGAGACGCCCCAGACGGCGAAGACGGCCACGGCGACGGCGACCCAGGGGAAGAGACGGCGCATCGAGACAACCCTCACGGAGATGGGGCGGACCATCTTCAGCATGACCCGGCGCGGGGCGGGAGTCAACGGCGGCGGAGGGCGGCGCCTTGAGACCGAGGCTGGCGCCGCTGGCGCCAGGCGGATAAACGGGTCAACCTTCCGGCGTGTCGAGGATTTCCTTCAACCGCGCCGCCAGCTCCGGCGGAAAGCGGGACAACCAGGAAGCGTCGATCAGGCCCACGTCGAGCAGATCCTGGATATGCACTTGGTCTTTTCGACGGAACGAAGTGAGTTTCATCCGCACCAAGGCTTCGAGCGTTCAGCACCCGATAGGAAACGGCGACCTCGGATTCCGCCACGTCCGGCGTGGGCAGGACGTATTCCGGGCGTACTTTTTCCCTCTCAAAGAGCACATGCACGGCGTCGCGGGCCTTCGCGTCCGATCCGTCGAGGAACATGTCGATCCCGGCGGCGTGGCGATAGACGAAACCGGCCTTCTCCAGCGCGGCCTTTGCCGCGGGCAGCTCGGCGCGGCGGAGCAGGATGTCAACGTCCTGCGTGTACCGAACGGCGGCCTCATCGACCCGTGTCACCCAGGCGGCGACGGCGTTTCCTCCGATGACGGCGTAGGGGACGCCGGCCTGATCCAGGGCCGCCGTCGCGCGCAGCAGGCGTTCGCGCACCTTCTCCACGGCACGCACCATCCTATCCAATGAGAAGTCGTGCAAAACAGGCGGGGTCATGTCGTTGATTGTACCCGGCCGGGCCGGTCGTGTAAATCAAACGGCCCCCGACTCGCGTCGGGGGCCGCCGGAGGGGTCCGGGAGAGGATCGAACCACCCTCCCGATCAGCGCTTGGCCTTGGCCGCGCCGGTCTCGACGACGCCGCAGGCCAGCGGCGTGTTGTTCATCATCACGCAGCAGGTGCAGCCGGCGCCCATCAGCGTGGCCAGGCAGTCGCAGCAGGACTGGATCATCTCGCAGCACTTCTGGTCGCCGCTGGTGCAGGTGATCGAGCAGCCCTTGTCCGTCAGCTCGCACTTGCACAGGCCCATCGTCAGGCAGCAGGTGCAGACGGTCACGCCGTTGAGGATCATGCAGCAGGAGCACATGCCGCCGGCCAGCATGGTGCAAAGGTTCTGCATCATGCTGCACGCCATCGGGTCGTCGCAGGTGCAGCCGATCTTCATGCCGCCATTGCACTTCTCCATCTTGACCGTGCAGCGCGGCACCATGACGTAGCCGGACGACGCCGGCGGCATCGTCGGGCCTCCCATCGTCGGGACGCCCATGCCGGCGACTCCCATGCCCGGCATCCCCATCCCTGTACGTTCCATCATCATCGTGCTGGACATCGCGGACTCCTTCTCGTGGTGACTCCCTTCGCCTCCGGATCCTCCTCCGGGGCCTCGCCCCGGGAGAGCGCTTCTCCCGGCGGCGAAAATCTTTCGAATTATAGACGGCGGTGCGCGCCCATTGCAACGAATTTGCGGCGACCGAACGCACTTTCTCGCCGTCGCGCCGCGGGTCCGGCCGTGCCGCCGCCGACTCCAGGGACGATGGTTCCTATAAGCGCCGGCCCCGTCCGGCGGCATTGCAACCCCGCGCGAGACGAGGAACGCGCCATGTTCTCCAAACGCCTCTTTCCCACGACGCCGGCGCGACCGGCCGGCGACCCTTCCCCTTCCCCCAACGCTTTTTGCCTGTGTCCGATCGTCTGTTTGCCGCCCGTCCCAGAGGCGCACCGACTCCAACAGCAAGCCCTCTACGAATGGGCGTACCAGCAGGCCCGGGAGGTGCTGCGGCCTTCCCTCCTCGAAAGAGATCTGCTGGCCGTGTGGAATTGATCGTCCCCTCAGGACGGGGGGGCCGGCCGGTCGGACGGCCTCGTCGGCGCCTGGGGCGTCGGGCGCTCGGGCAGCTTCGGGGGCATGGGAGTGGTATCGACGGCCGCCTCCCTCACCGTTTCGACCGGGTTGAGGAGCACCTCGAACGCCAGGGGGCCGACCTGGATGCGATCCCCATCCGCCAGACGACGTTCGCCGGTGACGAGTTCGCCGTTGACCAGGGTGCCGTTGCGGCTGCCGAGGTCGCGGAGAAAGGCCCCGTCGTCGCCCACGCGGAGCAGGCAATGCTGGCGGCTGACCCATTCGCTGTCGGGGCGGACCTGGCATTCGGCCCCGCGGCCGATGTAGTAAACCCCGTTGGGAAAAGGGAGGCGTTTCCCGGCGGGCCGTCCCTGGACCACGAGCAACAGCACGGTCGTCATGAGGGTTGCTCTTGCAGGCCGATGCGCGACGGGCGCCGGCGCCGAGCGAAGGCGGGGGGAACCGGGCAAGCGCGATCGGCCCTGGTATTGTCGGACATCGGGGCGAAGGTTGCAACAGGTCCGGGACTCGCCTTGTGCTTTTTCGGGAAAGTTGCCAGAATCCCGCCCCGATTCAGAACCACGGCCCGCGCCGGGCGACGCCGCCGGCACGGAGGAGCAACAGTCATGCCGCGCGTCCGCACCCTGGCCCTTTCCGCGGTCGTCGCCCTGCTGGTGATCGTCTGGCCGATCGTCGAATACCGGAACGTCTACGCCTTCAACAAACGGCTGCGCGAGGTCGAGCCGGGCCGCCTCTACCGCTCCGGCGAAATGACCGCCGACGGCATCGCCGACGCCGTCGCCCGTTTCAAGATCCGTACCGTCGTCAATTTGCAGGACGATTTCCCCGACCCCGACGTCTGCCGCAGCTTCTGGAACTGGGGCACGATCAAGGAAAGTGATTGTGCCGAGCAGCTGGGCGTCCGCTACGTCCTCATCAAGCCCGACCTGATCTCGCGCCGCCGTGTGCCGGCGGCACGGCCGGAGGCCGTGGACGAGTTCCTCGACCTGATGGACCAGGACGACGTCTATCCGGTGCTGATCCACTGCAAGGCCGGGTTGCACCGCACCGGCGTCATGGCCGCCGTCTACCGCATGGAGTACCAGAACTGGACGCCGGACGAGGCCTACGCCGAGCTGCAGGCCCACGGTTTCGGCGACGTGGGTCGGCACCTCCGCCAACGACTATGTCAATCAATACGTGCTGCAGTATCGGCGCGGTCTGCGACATGAGACGCCATGCACCGTTCCCACGGGGCCGCGCCGGAAGCGCGGACGGGGCGGTGGAGTAAAGAGGGCCCGTATCCAACCAGCCTGAAGCGAAAGCGAGGGGTTGGACGTCGCCCCTCGCTGGCGCTTCAGGCTGGTTGGGGCGACTGCTGCTCATCCCACGGACGGGCCAAGCATGATTAAGCTCATGGACCGGCAGCTGATTGCCGGCTTTTTCAAGTCCTATTTCGTCTGCCTGACGAGCCTGCTGAGCCTGTACGTGGTCGTGGACCTGTTCACGAACCTCGACGACTTCACGCACCACCACAAGACGTTTCTCGGCGTCCTCCAGCACGTCTCCGCCTACTACGGCTTCCGCCTGACGAAGATTTTCGACCAGCTGTGCGAGCCGATCGTGCTGCTGGCGGCGATGTTCACCATGGCGTGGATGCAGCGCTGCAACGAGCAGTTTCCGCTGCTGTCGGCCGGCGTCTCGACGCGGCGCATCGTGTTGCCGGTGCTGGGGTGCGCGGCCGTCATGCTGAGCCTGGCCGTCCTCAACCAGGAGCTCGTGATCCCGCAGGTCGCCGACCAGCTGACCTTCGACAAGGACGACCCCGGCGGCGACAAGGACCTGAGCATCACGGGGAAGTGTTATGAACCCAACGGGATCCACATCGGCGGAAAAGAGGCCAATCGCCGCAAGCAGACGGTGACGAACTTCGAGTGCGTGATCCCCGACTCGCTGGCCGGGAACATGCTCGTCATTACGGCGCAGGAGGCCGTGTACGTCCCCCCGGCCCGGGGCAGTACACGGGCGGCTGGGAGCTGACCAACGCCCGGCCGACTGGGCTACAATCGTTCGGCGAGGGCAAGGTGCTGGACGTGATCGACTACTCGGGCCGTTATTTTCTGCACACCAAGGCGGTCGATTTCGATTCGCTGACGCGCAACGCCAACTGGTATCTGCTGGCCTCGACGTGGCGGATCTATCAGGAGCTGGAGAACCCGGAGTCGGGCCGGCAGGCGGGGATGGCGGTGCTGTTCCACACGCGGATGACGCGGCCGATCCTGGGCCTGGTGCTGGTGGTGATGGGCCTGGGCGTGATCCTCCGCGACCAGAACCGCAACGTCATCATCAGCGCCGGCATGTGCCTGGTGCTGTGCGCCGTCTATTTCGCCAGTCTGTACGCCTGCAAGATGCTCGGCGACAGCGAGCTGCTGCCGCCGGCCCTGGCCGCGTGGGCGCCGGTGCTGGTGTACGGGCCGCTCGGTCTGGTGCTGTTCGACGCGGTCCATACCTGACCGATGGTGGGGCGGCCGCTCCGCGGGCGCCATTCTCAGGCGCCCGCGGAGCGGCCGCCCCACCATACAATGACGGCGACCCCTCTCCCGCCGTCCCCGGTCCCGGAGCGCCGCCATGAAATCGCAAACCGACTACCTCGCCATCACCTACCCTTCACGGATGGGTTTTGTGAACATCACGGCCGACGTGCAGGAGTGCCTCCGCAAGAGCGGCGTGCGGGAAGGCCTGTGCCTCGTCAGCTCCATGCACATCACGTCGTCGGTGTTCATCAGCGTGGACGAGCCGGGACTGCTCGAGGACTTTCAGCGCTGGCTGGAGCAGCTGGCGCCGTTCGACCGCTCGCCGGAACACTATCACCACAACCGCACCGGCGAGGCCAACGCCGACGCCCACCTGAAGCGGCAGATCCTCGGCCGGCAGGTGGTGCTGGCGATCACGGCGGGCCAGCTCGACTTCGGGCCGTGGGAACACATCTTCTACGGCGAGTTCGACGGCAATCGGCCGAAGCGCGTGCTGGTGAAGATCATCGGCGAGTAACCGAATCGGATATTTTCCTCGGATTATCGTTCCCCTCGTACATCCCGACGGGTACACTCTACGGACGCACGAACAAGGTTCATCGGTCGTCGGGGATGCGCCCTCGTGGAATCCACTTCCTCCAGTTTGCTCTTGCGTCTGCGCCGGCCCGGCGAGCAGGCGGCCTGGCGGCGCTTCATCGATCTGTATACTCCCCTCCTCTATTTCTGGGCCTGCCGCATGGGGCTGGCCGGCCAGGACGCCGCCGATCTCGTGCAGGACGTGTTCGTGACGCTCGTGCAAAAATTGCCGCAGTTCCAGTACCAGCCCGGCAAGGGGAGCTTCCGCTCCTGGCCTGCGCACCGTGGCCGAGAACCGTTGGCGCGACGCCCTGCGGAAGCAGGCCGCGGCCCCGAGGAACGACGGGCCGGCGGCGCTGGAGGACGCGGCCGTGCCGGACGAGGCGGCGGCAGTATGGGAGGCGGAATACCGCCAGCATCTGGTCGGACGGGCGATGCAGCTCATGCAAAGCGATTTCGAGGAGAAGATCTGGAAGGCGTGCTGGGCGCTGGTCGTCGAGGGCAAGTCCGGGGCGACGGTCGCGGCGGAGCTGGGTCTGACGATCGACGCCGCTTACGCCGCCAAGTCGCGCGTTCTGCGGCGGTTGCGGCAGGAGCTGGACGGTCTGAGGGATTGACGATTTCCCGTCCGGCGCGTGAGCCGGACGTGGAGGCTCTTCTGTTTTCGCGTCAGGTTTTGCGTCCGCGTCCGTATCTGTTCCCAGCGGGATATTCGCGCACGCGCATCCGGCCCCTTCTCCTTCATCCTGGAGTCCGCCATGAACACCGTGTCCGCCTGTCCCGGCGCCGCGAGCCTTCAGGATTACCTGCTGGGCCGCACGTCCGAAGCCGCGGCCGCCGCCGTCGAGACGCACCTGACGTCGTGCCCCGGCTGCCGGCGGCTGTTGCCGACGATCCGTGCTGAGGACGACTTCGTGGCGGACTTCCGCACCCAGGCCCGGCGGCCGCAACCGAAGAACGCCCTCCTCGATCGCCTGGCGCACAACCTGCGCGGCCTCCTCGACAGTCTGCCGACCGGACGGGACGCGACCCCGCCGGCCGACGGCGAGGCGACGGCCCCTCCCGCCGGCCCCGCGGCGGACGCCGACGAAGACGCGCGCTCCCTGCTGGCCCCGCCGCAGCAAGCGGATGAGATGGGCCGGCTGGGCGACTACCGCGTGCTGAAGGTGCTGGGGTCGGGCGGCATGGGCGTCGTCTTCCTGGCCGAAGACGCGCGGCTGCGGCGGCGCGTCGCCCTGAAGGCGATGAGGCCGGCCCTGGCGGCCAACCCCCGCGCCCGGCAGCGCTTCCTGCGCGAGGCGCAGCTGACCGCGTCCATCACCCACGACCACGTCGTCGCCGTCCACCAGGTCGGCGAGGAGAAGGGCGTGCCATTCCTGGCGATGCCCCTGCTGCAGGGCGAGAGCCTGGACGCCCGGCTGAAGCGCGAGGGTCGGCTGCCGCTGGCGGAGGTGTTGCGGATCGGCCGGGAGACGGCGGAGGGGCTGGCGGCGGCGCACGAACACGGCCTGATCCACCGCGACGTGAAGCCGGCCAACCTGTGGCTGGAGACGCTGCCGGGCGGCCGAACGCGGGTGAAGGTGCTGGACTTCGGTCTGGCCCGGGCCAGCGACGGCGACGTGCAGCTGACGCACTCCGGGTCGATCGTGGGCACGCCCGCCTACATGGCCCCGGAGCAGGCGCGCGGCGAGAAGGTCGATGCGCGCGGCGACCTGTTCAGCCTTGGCTGCGTGCTGTACAAGCTCTGCACCGGCCAGGCGCCGTTCATCGGTGACACGCCGATGGCGATCTTGATGGCCCTGGCGCTCGAACATCCGAAGTCCGTGCGGCGACCTCAACCCCGACGCGCCGGCGGAGCTATCCGACCTGGTGATGCGGCTGCTGGAAAAGTACCCGGCGCGTCGGCCGCAGTCGGCCGGTGAGGTGATTCAGTTGCTCCAGGCCATCGACCGTGCCCAGGCGACGGAAGCTTATCCGGCCCCGCTGCCGGCGACCGCGTCCGGTGGCCGGAAGCGGCGACCGTGGGCGCGGGTGATCGTGGCAGCCGGGTTCCTGGCGCTGGCGGCCGTGGCGACGGTCATCATCATCCGGTACACGAGCAAGGACGGGAAACCGGAAGAGATCAAGATCGTGCTGCCGGAAGGGTGCGCACGATCCCAAGGTCGTCTCCGGATCAGACGACGCGCCCCCGGCGCCGGCGAAGGTCGATGACGCCTGGGTGCGGCGTGTCGCCGCCCTGCCGCCCCCGAAGCAGGTCGAGGCGGTGGCCGCCAAGCTGAAGGAACTCAACCCCGGCTTCGACGGCAACGTGGACCCCACCTTCCAGACGGACGGCCAGCTGACGGGTTTGGCGATCGTGACCGACGACGTGACGGACATTTCGCCGGTGCGGGCGTTGCCGGAGCTAAAGAGCCTGACGTGCCGGGGAAGTGGTCTCCGCACGGGCCGTCTTTCGGACCTGTCGCCGCTCAAAGGGATGCCGCTGACGGAACTGGACTGCGGCGACACGCAGGTGGAGAACCTATCGCCGCTGAAGGGCATGAAGCTCCTGACCCGCGTGAACTGCTCACGCTCCAAGGTGGCGGACCTGTCGCCGCTGAGGGGAACCCCGCTGATGTGGCTGGACTGCGGCTTCACCAGAGTGGCGGACCTGTCGCCGCTGAAGGGAATGAAGCTGATAGGACTGACTTGCACGTCCACGCAGGTTTCCGACCTGTCGCCGTTGACGGAAGCTCGACTCGACCGACTCTATTGCGGCGGTACAGCGGTTTCCGACCTGTCCCCGCTGCACGGCATGCCGCTGACCATGCTGTACTGCTACACCACCAAGGTTTCCGACTTGTCGCCGCTGAAAGGAATGCCCCTTGTGACGCTCGAGTGTAGCAATACCGCGGTGTCCGACCTGTCGCCCTTGAAAGGGGCGAAGCTGACATGCCTGGAGTGCGTCAACACGAAAATATCGGACCTGTCGCCGCTGAAAGGGATGCCGCTGACGACCCTGGTGTGCTACGGCACGAAGATATTGGACCTATCCCCGCTGCAAGGGATGCCGCTGACGGTCCTATGGTGCAACGACACGAATGCGACGGATTCTGTCTCCGCTGAAGGGGATGCCGCTCAAGGAACTCCAGTGCGACTTCGAGCCGGAGCGCGACGCCGCGATCCTTCGCTCCATCAAGTCGCTGGAGACGATCAACGGCAAGCCGACGGCGGACTTCTGGAGAGACGTGGACGCGAAGAAGCCGTGAGGCGGGCCGTGGTGCGGATGTTTACGACCACCGGCCGACAGGAGCTTCCTGTCGGCCGGTGGTCGCTTTTTTTCGGAACTTCGTTTTTTTCGCGTCAGGTTTCGGCGAGCTGTCCGTATCCTTCCACGGCAAACACATCCACGGGGTTTCGGCCCCAGTCCGAGTGAAGGTCCACCGCAAACGCCTGGAAGGAAGGTCCGCGATGAACGCCATGCTGAACGCGCTGCGCCGAATGTTCCGCCCCGCCCCCCGTCCGGCCGCGCCGCGGGGCGCCCGGTTGCACCTAGAGGCGCTTGAAGAACGCTGTGTCCCGTCCATGACGCAGATCACGGGCGCCCCGACGTACCCCGCCTCTGCCATCGTCGCGGTCGTGAGCGTCTTTCCCGACGGCCAAAAGATCGATGGCACCGGCGCAATGGTGGACCCCGACCACGTCCTCACCGCCGGCACCATGATCTATGATCCAGCGTATGGCGGCTGGGCGACTCAGATTGCCGTGTTCGCCGGCACGACGAGCAGCACCAGCTACGGCCCCTCCGCCGAGACCAAACTGGCTCGAGTGGAGCCGGCCTTCTACGACACCATGAACTACAGGGACGGCGACATCGGCGAAGCCGGTGCAGGGATCGGCGACTTCGGCCTACTCACCTTGAACACGAACATCGGCTACCTAACGGGCTCGTTTGACCTCGGTTCCACCGACGGCAGCCTGGCGGCGGGCACAAGTCTGAACACGATTGGATATCCAGAGCCGTTGACCGACGGCTGGGAGATGTTCCAGCAGTATGGACCGATCGCGTCCGTGAGCGGTGGCCACTATGAGCAGTACGCCCCCCAGTACGGCGCCCCTTTCGTCGGACCCGGTGGCGTCTTTGAATTCGCGTACCTTGACTTCTCCCAGAACAACATCCAGGAGGAACCAGCGCAGACCGGCAGCCCGCTTTTCACCTACAACAACGGCCAGCCGTCCTACATCTACGGCGTCATGAGCGACGCCAACTCCACGACGGGCTACGCCGAGCAGATCACCGGCTACGTCTCCAACGATCTCCATTCCTGGATGGACGCCGACAATTTGGGCACAACCGGCGTCAGCCCGTCGGACTCGGTCACTTATGCCCCGGGGGTTTTGCCAACCCAAACCACCCTGCAGGCCTCGGCGTCCGGCCCGGTGAGCTACGGCCAGTCGGTGACGTTTACGGCCTACGTCTCCGCCCCCGACGCGCCCACCCCCATCACCGGGCTGGTGACGTTTAAGGACAACGGCTCGGTGCTGGGAACGGTCCAGCTGAAGGCCACGTCCTCCACGCAGGCCTCCGCCTCCTTCTCCATCTCGACGCTGGGCGTGGGCAGCCACACGATCACAGCCGTCTACAGCGAGACCGGCGGCGTCTTCCAGGGCAGCACCTCCGGGCCGGACACCGGGACCGTGGCGCCCGCGCAGAGCGACACGACCCTGACCGCCTCGGCGGCCGCGGCGAACTACGGCCAGCCGTTGACTTTCACGGCCGAGGTCTCCGGAGCCGTTTCGGGCGCCCCAACCGGGACGGTGACGTTTTACGACAGCGGCAAAGCGCTTGGCACGGTCACACTCACTCAGACTTCCGTCGGCATGTCCTACGCCAAGCTCACCACCTCGGCTCGGCGTGGGCGCCCACACCATCACCGCCGCCTATAGCGGCGACGGCTACCTCCAGGCCAGCACCTCGGGTGCGGCGACGGAGACGGTGGACGTCCCCACTTATCTGGTCAGCGAAATCTCCGGCGCTGGGGTGTGGCGCTACGACTCCGCCACGGGTTGGCAGCAACTGACACCGGCCAACGCCTCCCGCGTGGCGGTGGACGCCCGCGGCGACGTCGTCGCCGAACTTCCCGGCTACGGCGTGTGGCGCTACGAGGACGCCACGGGTTGGCAGCAGCTCACGCGAACCGACGCCTCGCAGGTCGGCATCGCGGGCAACGGCATCGTGGCCGTCGAGCTTCCCGGCGCGGGCGTGTGGCGCTACGAAGACGCCACCGGCTGGGAACGACTCACGCCGACCGACGCCTCCCAGATTAGCATCGCGGGCAACGGCATCGTGGCCGTCGAGCTTCCCGGCGCCGGCGTGTGGCGCTACGAAGACGCCGACGGGTGGAAGCAGCTCACCGCCGCGGACGCCTCCCAGGTGGCGCTGGACGCCGATGGAGATGTGGCCGTCGAGATTTCCGGCGCGGGCGTGTGGCGCTACGAAGACGCCACCGGCTGGGAACGACTCACGCCGACCGACGCCTCCCAGATTAGCATCGCGGGCAACGGTATCGTGGCCGTCGAGATCGCCGGCGCTGGGGTGTGGCGCTTCGAGGACGCCACAGGCTGGCAACAGCTGACCAGCCGCGACGCCTCTCAGGTCGCGGTGGATTCCCACGGCGACGTGGCTGCCGAAAACCCCGGCGACGGGATATGGCTCTTCCAGGACGGCCTAAGCTGGGGCCAACTGACCACCGCCGACGCCCTGGAAATTGGCCTGGGCGACTGAGGCCGTCTGCGACCTCAAGCCTCCGACAACCGCACGAGCGGCGAACACAACGGCGTCGGGTACAATAGGGAGGCGTCGTATCACCCCGGCCGTCGGCGGTGCGTCATGGCGAAAAAGAAAAAAGTCCGCGTCGATCTGCGCAAGAATCGGTCCAAGCCGCCGCGCCAGCGGCAGTGGACGCGCGGCTTTCAGGAGCACGGCTTCGAGGAGCAGGCGACGCCGCCCTCCGACGAGCGCATTCGCGCCAAGGGCGATCTCTCCCGTCGCCGTACCATCATCCAGGACGAATCGCCCACTGGCGAAGCGTCGTCGATGCCGGCCGTGGACGCGACGACCGCCGTGCCGGGCCGCGTGCTGCGGGTGCATGGGCTGTACAGCGTCGTGCAGACGGAGGACGGCCGGTCGTTCCGCTGCGTGGTGCGGCGGGTACTGCGAACGCTCGCCACCGACGAGCGCAGCATCGTGACGACCGGCGACCGCGTCTGGTTTCTGCCGTCGCCGTCCGCCGAGCCGGGGGCGTCAGCCCCCGGAGGCGAGGCCGAAGTGGAGGGGGCGACGGTCGAGGGCGTGATTGAGCGGGTTGAACCCCGGCACGGCATTTTGACGCGCGCCTTGCGCGGTCGGGAACACGTCCAGGTCGCCAACGTCGATCAGGTGGTGTTCGTCGTGTCGCTCGTCGAGCCGGACTTGAAGCCGCACCTGATCGACCGTTACCTCGCCAGCGCCGAGCAGGGCGGCGTCCGTCCCATCCTCTGCCTCAACAAAGTGGACCTCGTCGATCCGGCGGACTATCAGCCCCTGGTCGGCCTGTACAGCCAGCTAGGCGTGGAGACGTTCCTGACGAGCGCGGCGACGGGGGCGGGCATGGAACGGCTGCGGCAGCGGCTGCGCGACCGGGAGACGGTGTTTTCCGGACAAAGCGGCGTGGGCAAGTCGTCGCTTTTGAACGCGATCCAGCCGGAGTTAGGGCTGCGCGTGCGCGAGGTGAGCGGCGTCAACCAGAAGGGCCGCCACACGACGACGACGGCCGAGCTGATCCGCCTGGACTTCGGCGGCTGGGTGGTGGACACGCCGGGAATCCGGCAGTTCGGCCTGTGGGACGTGATTCCGGAGGAAGTGGAGGGCTTTTTCGCGGAATTTCGGCCCTTCGTGGCGCGGTGCGGCTTCCCCGACTGCACGCACACCCACGAGGACCGTTGCGCCGTCAAGCGCGCCGTGGCCCGGCGCCGGATCGCGGAGTCGCGCTACACCAGCTATCTCGGACTGTTCGCGGGCGAAACCGGCGATTAGTCGCTCCCTTCACGGTCGCGGCTCGGTTTTCTCCGTTTCCTTCAAGAACGCACGCACCTCTTCGTAAAACGCGCCGTCCGGCGCGTCGTTGTGGCCGAGGCCCGGCATGGCGTGGAAGCGCTTCGGTTGCGGGGCGGCGGCGAAGAGCTGTTCGCCATGATGGAAGGGGACCACAGCGTCGGCCGTGCCGTGGGCGATGAAGACGGGGCAGCGGCAGGTCAATATTTTGCGCAGGTTGTCAAAGCGATTGTGGACCAGCCAGCGGCCGGGGAAAAAGGGATATTTCTCCTGCGCCAGCTCTGGAAACGACGTGAAGGCGCTACAAAGGATCAGCGCCCGGCACGGCCGGCGCGAGGCCAGGTCGATCGCCATGGCGCATCCCAGCGATCGGCCCATGAGCAGGACGCGTTCACCGGCGACCCCCTTCTCTCGCGTCAGCCAGTCGTAGGCCGCGTCGGCGGCGGCGTAGCAGCCTGCCTCGGTCGGCCTGCTGCCGCTTTTACCATATCCTGGATAGTCGAAGATGAGAATGCCGGTCTTGAGGTAGGCTTGCCACAGGGGCGTCTCGTGGCCCCGCTCGCTCACGTTGCCGCCGTTGCCGTGGCAGTACAGCATGGCCCCGCGTTCCGGCGACCAGCCGTCGGGAGCGCCCCACCATCCGTGGATGGCCGTGCCGTCGGCGCTGGTCAGGGTTACGTCCTCAATGTTCGCGCCCTGCGGCGGCGGCAGCCAGACCTCGGCGGCAGTCGTGGGGTGGTAGAGGAAGCGGTCTTCCAGCACCAGCATCGCGATCAGCACGGCGAGATAGGCGTAGACCGCGAGCATCGCCAGACGGCCGGCGCGGTGGAACCCGCTCCTCCGCCAGAACGGGGCGACGAGGAGTGGATAGGACGCCGCCGCGGCGAGGGACCGCAGCGGCGTCCGGCGGGCCGGCGGAGAAGATGTCATGGAAGACCCGGAAAGAGAACAACCCGGCTCACGCCGGGAACTGGTACGGCGGTCGGTAGTTGTAACGGAGGCGCTCGTTCGCCGCTTCGTGGTTGGTGAACTTCTCCGCCTTGGCGTCCCATTCCAGGTAGGTTTTGGTCTTCAAGGCGACCTCGGCGATCAGCGCGGCCGTGGTGTCGCGGTGGCCGATCTCGATGTCGGCGTTGCACGGCTGCCGCGACACGACGCAGTCGAGGAAGTTGCGGGCGTGGTCGGCCGTGTCCTGCTTGCCGCCCGTCACCTTGCGAGGCTCGATCACCGCCTTGGCCCCCTCGCGCCAGCCGCGCTCCACGCCGCGGTCGATCGGCGTGCGGGCCGGGAACTCGTGGTCCGTCAGCACGTCGGGCACGACCTCCCAGCCGTTGCTCTGGATGTAGACCGTCCCCTTCGTGCCGCGCAACTCGACCTCGCCGCTGTTGATCCCGGCCGGGGCGGCGTTGCAGTTGAACTGCGAGAACGTCGCCAGCGTGTTGCCGGGGTACTGCCACAGCACTTCCAGCGTGTCCGGGACTTCGCGGTTGTCCTGCACGGCGTACTTGCCGCCGATGGCCGTCACCGCCAGCGGCGCGTCCTGGCCGAGCGCCCAGTGGATCAGGTCGAGATAGTGGACGCCGAAATTCGTCAATTGCCCGCCGGAATAGTCGTAGAACCAGCGGAAGCGGTAGAAGGTGCGGTTCTTGTTGTAGGGGACCTTGGGGGCCGGCCCGAGCCATGCGTCCCAGTCGAAGTCTTTCGGCGGCTCCTCGTTGGGCGGGTTGCCGATGCCCTTGGGCCATTCGTTCTGGATGTGAAAGCGCGGGCGACTGTCACCTGGCCGATGCCGCCCTTGCGGACGAACTCGCAGGCGTCGCGGCAGAACGCCGACGACCGCCGCATCAGACCGACCTGCGTGACCGCCTTGTGCCTTGCGGGCCGCCTCCACCATGGCCCGGCCCTCCGCAACGCACAGCGACAGCGGCTTCTCGACGTAGACGTCCTTGCCGGCCTGGCAGGCGTGGATCGTCTGCAACGCGTGCCAGTGGTCCGGCGTGCAGATGACGACGGCGTCCACGTCCTTCATGGAGAGGATTTCGTGGTAATCCTTCGTCATTCTCGGAGAGCCGCCGATCTTCTTGGCGGCGAAGTCGAGATAGGGTTGATAGAGGTCGCACAAGGCGACAATCTCGGCGTCCTTGTGGGCGCAGGAAGGCGTCGAGCACCTGGTCGCCGCGGTTGCCCAGGCCGATGAAGCCGAGGCGGATGCGGCCGTTGGCGCCGAGGACGCGGCTGGCCGACAGGGCGGTGAGGACGCCGGCGGCGCCGGCCTTCGTGAAATCGCGTCGGGTGGGGTGGGTCATGATGGTTGGTCTCATGTTGGTGGGCGAGCGGCCGGCGTGAGCCGGCTGATGAGGCTGCATCAGCCGGCTCACGCCGGCCGCTCGCCGGTCCTTCGTAGTCAACTCAGCAGCTTCTTCAGGAACTCCAGCTCGCGCTTCGCCAGCGCCTTGCGCTCGTCCAGGTCCTTGGTTTCGTACTCGCCGTGCAGGCTGATCGTGCCGTTGAACTTGCGGTCCTTCACCGCCTGGGCCACGTCGTTCCAGCGCACGATGCCGTCGCCGGCCGGCACGACGCGAACCTGCCAGCCCTTCGATTCGCTTTTCTCCCAAAGCATATCCTTGATGGCCAGCATCGCCAGCCACGACCGCACCATGTCCAGCTCCATGCGGATCGGCCCGCCGTTGACGGCCGTGTGGCCGGTGTCCACGTAGGCGCCGACGTGGTGCGGGTCGAGGTCCTGCAATAGCATCCGCAGTCCGGCGCAGTTGTTGCCGAGGTTGGCCCCGGAGTGGGTGTGATAGCAGACGCGCACCTTGGTCCTCTCCGCCAGCTTGGCGAACCCTTCCAGCCGTGAGCGAGCGTCCTTGAGGGCGTCGTCGAACGGCGGCTTGTAGGCGAAATAGCCGATCTTCACGGCCGGCGCCTCGACCTTGGCGCAGGCGTCGAACACCGACCGGGCCGTCTTCGATTCCGGGTCGTTCACGTCCGTGTCGATGCTGACCAGGCCGAGGACCAGGCCGGCGTCCTTGAGGGCCTTCACGGCTTCCGGCAGGGCCGTCGCCGCGTTGTCGGGCGACACCGGATAGCCGCGCCGCACTGTCAGATCGGCGCCGTCCACGCCGACTTCCTTGCAGAAGGCGGCGACGCCCTTCACGTCCAGCTCCTTCAGCGATTTCGTAAAATAGACGTACTGCATCGCCGGAGTTCCTTTTTGTGCGTCCGCGGATTGGGTGATTGTAACCGGGCGCCTCGGGGCGCGACAAGCTTTCTGTTTAGCCGCGACCCGAAGGGGAGCGCGTCGCCCCCCGCGCTCCCCTTCGGGTCGCGGCTAAACGGCGTTATTCCTGGACGATTCCATGGGATTCCTCCTCGTCCCTGGGCGATCGCAGCATGAGGTCGTTCACGGCCGTTCGCGGATCTTTGCCCTCATACAGTACGCGGTAGACTTCCGCCGTGATCGGCATCTCCACGCCCATCCGCACCGCCCGCTCGTGGACGCTGCGGGCCGTGTAGACCCCCTCGGCCACCTTCACCATATCGGCTCGGACATCGGCCGGCCTCTCGCCGCGGCCGACGCGCTCGCCGAAGCCGCGGTTGCGGCCGTGCCGGCTCACGCAGGTCGTGATGAGGTCGCCCAGCCCCGCCAAGCCGGCAAAGGTCCGCGCGTCCGCCCCCAGGGCCGTCCCGAAGCGTGTCATCTCCACCAGGCCGCGCGACAGCAGCGCCGACTTGGCGTTGTCGCCGAAGCCCAGGCCGTCGCTGACGCCGGCCGCCACGCCGATCACGTTCTTCAGCGCGCCGGCCAATTCCACGCCTACCGGATCGGGATTGGTGTAAACGCGGAAGCGATCCGTGCTGAAATGCGTCTGCACCCATCGCGCCAGTTCCCCGTCGCGACTGGCGACCACGACCGACGTGGGCAGGCCGCGACTGACTTCCTCCGCGTGGCTCGGCCCACTCAGCACCGCCGTCCGGTCCACGCCGAGGATTTCGGACACGATCTCCGTCGGCCGCAGGAACGTCCCCATTTCCAGACCCTTCGCCAGGCTCAGGACCGGCGGCCCCGGTCGCAGCCGCGGCCGTTCGCGCCGCAGCGTCTCGCGCAGGTAGACCGTGGGCACGGCGGCCACCCACAGGTCGGCGCCGGCCGTGGCGCGGACGACGTCGGTGGTCAGCTCGATCGCGTCGGGGATCGCCACGCCGGGCAGCAGGCGGACGTTCTCGCGCCGCTCGCGGAGGATGCGGGCGTTGTCCTCGCGGGCGCTCCACAGGACGACGCGATGACGCGGATCCTGGGCCAAGAGCAGGGCGACGGCCGTGCCCCAGGCACCGTCGCCGAGGACCGCGAACGAGGTTGGCATGACGGATCGGGGGAATGGGTGAGTCCACAGTCCTTCCGCGGGCGCGGAATGTATCATAGGGGCGGCCGGTCGTGCGCACCAGACCGGCGCGCCGGAACGGAATCGCCGGCGGGGGCGGAGAATGGCCGAAGTCGTCGTCGGCCCGCGGCCGATGAAGAGGGAGAACCGACCGGCCGCGCCCGCGCCGGCCAACGAATCGCACCCCGAATGGACTTCTCGTCGCAGGGAGGTAATGCGTATGGCTGCCCATCTCCGCGTCTACCCGCTGGCGCATGAAGAAACGGGACCGCAGGAGCCGACCGTCCACGTCAGCCTGAGCGACCTGCTGCCGCTGCTGACCCAGGCCCACCGCAACAACTACCTGTGGCTGCAAGACTTCCTCGACGACGAGGTGGCCGTCACGCCGGACCTCTACGAAGTGCTGCACGCCTTCCGCTGCCGCCGTCCGTCGGCGTAAGCAGAACGAACCGCCAAGACGCCGAGAACGCCAAGAAATACAAGAATTGTTTTCTTGGCGTTCTCGGCGTCTTGGCGGTTCGATGCTTTTATTCCTCCGCTTAGTCGGAGAGTATGTCCGGCTTGCCAAACTCGCTCAGGTCGATCTGTCCGCGCACTTCGCTTTCCAGCAGTTTCAGCCGCTTGTCCATTTCCCGCAGCCGCGCTTCCAACACCTGGACCTTGTTTCCCATGTCGTCGGGCGGCTTGGGCCGCGGCGCTTCGGGGTAGTTGAGCTGCCGTTGCAGCGCGGCGAACAGGTACAACGGATCCCGGCCGCGATGGGCGCGGGCGATCTTGCCCTCCTTCTCGCCGAACAGCGGCGGTAGGGGCGGCTGATAATCCGGCTCCTGCCGCCGGCGCTCCTTCACATACATTTCCGAACGTAAAAACAGGATGTCGGCGAAGTCCACCAGGCCGACCTGCGAACGCAGATCGCCGATGAAGGCGGACCAGTCGCCGTCGTAGAGGGGGTCGGCCGCCATCGCCTGTAGGCCGCCGTCATAGCCGAGGCGGTTGCGCGACAACACCTCGAATTGGTAGACGAACAGGCCCGGCCGCGGCGGCTGGCTCGCCTTGTGTTCCGCCTCCCGCTGCAACACCAGCAGCGCGGAATCCATCGGGAAACGGCGCGCTTCTTCCTCGGCGCCGGCCACGACGAACGCCTGGAACGACGTGAAGTAGTGCGGCAGCCGGGCGAACCCGGACGAGAGCTGGCCGGTGTGCTTCAGCTCCGCCGACAGGAACTGGACGGCGTAGGGCAGGCGGGTGGTGGAAAGGATTTCCTGGTCGATGCGTTCCAGCACGTCTTGCGTGGCCATGCCGGCGGCGAGACGGTCGCGCAACACCCGGAAAAAATAGGCCTGCTCGATGTATTCCTCACGGTCGAGAACGGCGCCGGTAGCCATGCCGTCATCATAACGGCGGCCGTCGGACGCCGCCAGATCGTGGGTGACTCGCGGAGCGATTGGCCCACGATCACGACGCCCGTCGCCGCTCTTCCTCGTCCGGCGGCGGCAGAGCGCTGAAGATGCTGCGCAAGACGCCGTCGTTGCCCTCGTCGGTCGCCGGAATCGGCTTGGAAAGATCGATCATGAACGTGAAGCCGCCCAGCCGCAGCGTGTCCCCTTGCTGCAAGACGGCGTGATCGACCGCCTGCTGGTTGACCCAGACGCCGTTGAGGCTGTTGAGGTCCGCTACTTCCCACCGCCCCTCGGCGTGGAACAACCGGCAATGCCGCCGGCTCACGTCCGGCAGCGACAGGCGCACGTCGGCGCCGCTGTGACGGCCGACGACCACGTCGGGACGGCGAACCTCAATGACGGCCCCGGTCGGTTGCAGGACGAGACGCAACGGCGTGACATCGCCGTCGGGTTCCTGCGGCGAAGGGCCGATCGGTGCGTCCGACGGCGGCTGGTCCATATCGGCCTCCTCTGCGCGGGGCGATCCCGTTCCGAGGGTGCGGCTTATACCAGAGGAGACTGGCCCGGAAAAGACGACTCCGGCGGATCACGCGAACACGGCGCCGATCCGTCCGAAAACTCCACCCCTGCCGTAAGCTCCGGTCGAACCGGCGCCTTTTCCCTCAACCCCCCGTCTTTCGATCATGGTCCATTTTGCCCCGCCGGGTTCATCGGGCACATTTACCGTGGTTCTCCGCCGCCCAACCCTCGGCGGGGCCGGGTCGCCCACACAACCGTAAGCGAGGAGTTCCGAAATGAGGCTGAAAGTCGCGTTTCCGCTGGCCGCGGCCCTGCTCGGCCTGGCGGCGCTGGCGAGCCCGGCGTCGGCCGCCCACTGCGGGGCGTGCGCCTATCCCACGCCGTGTTGCGAATCCGATCAGTGCTGTATGCCGACCGTGCAATACCGCGTCTGCTACCGCACCGTCGAGGAGGAGCAGCCCTGCGTCGGCTACCGCGAGGTCTATCACACAGTCATGAAGCCGTGCCGCTCCGTCTGCTACAAGCCGGTCTACGAGCAGCACGTCTGCGAACGGCACTACACCGTCTGCAAGCCGGTCTACGAGGATTATGACGTTTGCCGCCATTACACCGTCTGCCATCCGGTGTACGAGCAGCACGTCGCCCAGCGCTGCTACACGGTCTGTCATCCGGTCACGCAGGAATACTGCGTCCCCGTGCCGTATTGCACCTACCGGCCGGTCTACGAACAGCACATCGCCCAGCGCTGCTACACCGTTTGTCATCCGGTGGTGCAGGAATACGAAGTGCCGGTCAGCTACTGCACCTGCCGCCCGGTCTACGAACAGCACGTGATGCAGCGCTGCTATACGGTCTGCCACCCGATGATCCAGGAATATCAGGTCCCGGTCCACTACACGACCTGCCGGCCGGTCTACGAGCAGCACGTCGCCCAGCGCTGCTACACCGTCTGTCATCCGGTAGTGCAGGAATACGAAGTGCCGGTCCACTACACCACCTGCAAGCCGATCTACGAGCAGCACACCTGCCAGGTCCCCGAAACCTGCTGCCGCACCGTTTCGGAGCAGCGGCAGTATTGCTACAAGACCTGCACCTGTGAGCCGGTGTACGAGGAAAAATGCGTCAAGGTCTGCACGGGCTGCTATGAGACGGAGCAGACTTACTGCCCCGGCCCGATTCAGCACAAGTGCTGCCGGCTGCCCGGCCATTGCGTGTTCGACCCCTGCACCTGCACCAGCCACTACTGCCCCGGCGAAACGGTCACTTGCGAGGTCCAGTGCCCCGGCCATTACGAGTGCCGCAAGGTCTGGGTCCCGCACGAAGAAGTCCGCACCATCCGCTGCTGCCATTACGTCACCCACGAACAGCTCCATACGGGTTGCTACACCGTCTGCCACCTGGAGCCGTACACGGTCATGCGGCAGCACTGCTACACCACCTGCCGCATGATCTCGGAAGATCATTGCATGTCGGTCAAGCAGTGCCGGACCATCATGGTTCCGGAGCAGAAGGTGGAGTGCATCCCCTACACCACCTGCCACATGGTCCCGGAAGATCACTGCTACTCGATCACTTGCCGCCGCTGCTACACCGTGCCGGAGCAGAAGGTGGAGTGCATTCCCTACACCACCTGCCACATGATCTCCGAGCAGCACTGCTACATGGTCAAGAGGACGCGCTGCTATATGGTTCCCGAGCAGAAGGTGGAGTGCATCCCCTACACGACCTGTCACATGGTCGCGGAGCAGCACTGCATGATGGTTAAGAAGACCCGCTGCTATATGGTTCCCGAGCAGAAGGTGGAGTGCATCCCCTACACTACATGCCGGATGGTCCCGGAAGAGAAGACGGAAGTGGTGAAGTGCCGCCGCTGCCGGATGGTCGAGGAGCAACGGACCTGCTGCGTCCCCTATACCACCTGCCGGATGGTTGCGGAGGAGCATTGCACGATGGTCCCGGAAACGACCTGCTCGCTGGAGCCGTTCTGCTACACGAAGAAGGTGACGCGGTGCGTGCCGGTGTGCGAGCCGGTCTGCGAACCGGCCTGCCCGTGCGGCCCGACCAGCTTCAAGATGAGCGACGCCGAATGGTACGCCCGGCTGATGGACCGTGTGCGGTGCTGGCATCGGCCGGCGGCGACGGACCTGAACTAAAGGAATTGTCCAGCCATCTCCCCGGTTAGCCGCGACCCGGAGGGGAGCGCGTGGGTCACGCGCTCCCCTCCGGGTCGCGGCTAACCGGGGGACACGAACCCCGAAGGCTCCATGAACGATCCCCTTCCTCGTACGATCGCCCGCCCGATCCAGTTCCGCAACGGCTGCGCCATCGGCATCAGCAACCGCTGGCGGCAGGGGCAGTATTGCACCATCCTGACCGAGGCCGGCCTGGTCGGCTGCGGCATCTACGACGTCAAGACGGCGGCCGAGTTCGGCCAGGCCGTGGCCATCGCCCGCGGCACGCCGCAGAAGCCGCTCGTCAACCCCGAAGACCTGTTCGACGCCCCCATCGTGGAGGCGACGCCCCAGGCCCTGGCGCTCGGCGTCCGCGTCGGTATGACCGGCCGCGAAGCAGTGGAGCTTCTCTTGGCCGCGTCCCAAGCGGGCTGACGCCGGCCGCGCCTTTGACCGGGGCCGATCCGTGTTCTAAGGTTGCGCGGAGCGCGTTGGTGCGCGCTCGAATCATCGTCTGGCCACGCGATCGAAGGGGAACGGATGACAGCAGCGTTGGCGGCCGAGGAGTCGGGCGCGCCCCGGCCCAGGGAGAGTGTCGCGTCTCCGAACGGTTCCCGTGTGACGTGCCGGCTTCCTGCCAGCCGCCTTCCGACTGGAAGCGCGGCGGACAGAAGTGGCTGGCGCGGGTCCGGAACGTATCCACGAGCGGCCTGTGCCTGGTGCTGAACCGGCGCTTCGAGCGCGGCGCCGGGCTGGCCATCGAGCTGCCGGGGACCGACTCCGATTCGCCGTCCACGCTCCTGGTCCGCGTGATGAACATCCGAGCCGAGGGCGCCGGCGCCTGGATCCTGGGCTGCGCCTTCGTCAGCCCGCTCAGCGACGAGGAGCTGCAGGCCCTCACGCAGCCGCCCGAAGCGGAGGTCGCGGAGGCGCCCTTCGTCGCCGACGTGCATTTCCGGGGGAAGCTGCCCGGAGGCGGGATCGTCGAGCGGCGCATCCGCAACCTCAACCTCAACGGGCCTTGGCCGCTGGCGACGGGCCGGCGGATCGGACTGCGCTTCCACGACGGCGCCGACGGCGGAACGACCGTCCGAGTGCGAGTGGACGCCTGCCGTTCCGCATCCGGCGGCTGGGTGCTGGAATGCACCTTCGTCGGGGCGCCGCCGGCGAACCTGAAATAAGCGACTGGTTTTGGCGAGCGGCGCGGCGTCAGCCCGCCGTGGGATCTTCCACGGCGGGCTGACGCCGCGCCGCTCGCCCTCTTGGACGGCGTTCCCGCTTGCATTTCCGCCGTCGCCGCGTAATCTATCCCTTGGCGTTGGTTCACGTTCCGAACACACAAGGAGAATGGATATGCGCCGATGGGTTCTGGCGGCCGCGGCCCTGATCGCCGCCGCCGCGTGGGGGGTCGGGACCGCTCAGGCGGGCAAGGTCGAGGTCAAGGATTCGCACATCTGCTGCAAGAACTGCGTCAAGGCCATCACCGGCATCCTCGCCAAGGTGGACGGTGTCAGCGACGCCGCCGCCGCGCCGCACGGCGACATCACCTTCACGACCAAGGATGACACGACGACCACGGCCGCCCTCAAGGCCCTGGCCAACGGCGGGTTCAGCGGCGCTGCCGCCGACGACGGCAAGGAAGTCAAGTTCGACCTGGCGCCCGCCTCCGGAAAGGCCGACGAAGTCACTGTGACCAAAACGCACATCTGCTGCGACAAGTGCAAGGCGGCGATCACGGGGCTGTTCCCGGACAACAAGGTGTCGTTCGCCGCAGACAACACCTCGGCGACGATCGTGGGCAAGGATCTGGACAAGACGGATGTGCTGGCGAAGCTGCGCAAGGCCGGGTTCAACGGCACGATCAAGTAACTTCCGACCGGGTCGCGGCCCGTCGAGGAACAAGCAAAGCCCGTGGGATTGGTCCCGCGGGCTTTTGCGTTTCTCCCCCGACCGGGGAGGCGGCGCGAAGCATTCAGTCGTCGAAGGTCGTCTCGACCCATCGAAGCAGGCGCCGGCGGTCCTCGACCGACAGGGCGCGAACCGCCTCCTTGCAACGGCGAAGGGTTTCCGAATCCAGGCCGTCGCCGGCTTCCTCGGCCAGAGACGCCGCCTTGCGGCGGCCGCGAGCCTCGCGCCGCAGCGCCCGGCCGGCCTGAACGCGGTGCAACGTCAACTCGTCCAGCTGGCGTGCGGATAGGATGGTCCTGTTCACTTTGCCCAGGCGGGCGCTCCACGCCTTGGCCGATTCTCCCCGTCGCCGCTTGAAGTCCGGCATGCCGCGCTGCCTCTGCTTGGCGCAGCCCTGCCGCTGTACCCCCGTGCATCGAGTGCAGCGCGCAGGTTCCCTGGAGACAGGACTGCAAAACGCGGCGAAGTGTGACTGATAATGAGAAACTTTTTTAAAAACCTGGCGAGCGGGGTCGCGTCAG
This sequence comes from uncultured Planctomycetaceae bacterium, assembly GCA_963771935.1. GTDB lineage: Bacteria > Planctomycetota > Planctomycetia > Gemmatales > Gemmataceae > UBA4732. The sequence goes on from CAVYVK010000005.1 coordinate 1,805,455, forward strand.
CGCCCCGAGTCTTTGCGCCCTCGGGGCGCTGACGCGACCCCGCTCGCCAGGGAACGATCGATGTTCGACGGCGGATCACTCCACCACGGCGAGGATGTCGTCCTCGGTCATGATGAGCAGCTCGTCCGCGCCGACGGTCACCTCGTTGCCGGCGTAGGACGTGAACAGCACCCGGTCGCCTTCGCGAACCTGGAAGGCCGCGCGCTTGCCGTTCTCCAGCCGTTTGCCTTCGCCGAGGCTGACGACCTTGCCCTGGCGGGGTTTTTCCTTGGCCGTGTCCGGCAGCAGAATGCCGCCGGCCGTCTTCTCGTCGGCCTCCAAACGCTTGACCACGATCTTGTCATTCAGGGGTACGACCTTCATGCCCAGATGCTCCTTCGGGGGAAACCTCTTTGTCCTCCGTCGTCCCGCGGCGGTGGATGCCGTAGCAATGTTCCAGCGCCCGGACCACGGTATACAACACGACGTTCTTGGCGACCGGCTTGGGGATGACCGTATAAACATGGGCCTGGATGGCCTGGCGCATGAGGCTCTGGCTGGAGTCGCCCGTCATCAAGATGGCCGGCAGCAGGGCGTTGATCTGGCGGGCCAGCTGCAACGTCTCCAGCCCCGTCAGCGTCGGCATGTGCATGTCGAGCAGCACCAGATGCACGCCGATGTCGCGGACGATGTCCAGCGCCTCTTCGCCGGACGACGCCAACAGGGTGCGGAAGCCTTCCGGCTCCATGATGTCGCGCAGCGCTTCCCGGCACCGATCATCGTCGTCCGTAATCAGGATACTGAAATCCTGACGACCCTTGGGTTCCTTGGTTGCGTTCATTGCCGCGACCTCTCTGGCCGTTGCGGGTTCGCGGGGGAGGCAGCCTGCGGCGGGGCCGCGTCGAACCGAGGATGGATTCGACCCATAGGTTGCAAAGGGCGTACCGCTGGTGCGCTTCGGCCGGTAGTGCGACCTAAGCCTTTAAGCAAGTAGAACATGGGCGCGGAGGAAAATCAAGAGGACGGCGAAAAATGGAGGGCCGGCTGCCAGAGCCGGCCGATGGTGCTGCCATTATGACAGGGCGGGCGCGGCGGCTCTTTATTTCCCGGCCATCTTGGAACCGCCCCATAGCTTCTCCGGGTTGAAATCGTCGGCGTCGAGCGCGGCCGGGGCGATCAGTCGGTCGTAGTGGTAGTATTCGACTTCCTGATTCTTGTCGTCGAAGGTGAGGATCAGCATGGGCACGTGCAGATCGGGGTCGAAGAAGTAGAGCCGCTTGCCGCCCCTGGGCAGCTCCGCCTCGGCGCCCGGCGGCAGGGTCAGCTCCACGCCCCGCACGGGCCGGCCCTTGTACTCCGGCCGTGTCTGCATTCCGAGGTCGGTCAGGACGCCGCGGCTGCGGTCGCCGTGTTCCTGGGCGTCGAGGAGGGCGCCGAGACGGTCGATGCAGGAGCCGAGGCCCGCGTCGGTGATGGAATGCCGGCTGGCCGAGCGCACCAGGGGACTGTTCACGTCGAGATCCATCTGCATCCCGGCCGGCGTGAACGGCACGTCGCCGGCGGCCAGGCGGGTGTGGAGCTTGTTCTCCAGCTGGCCCTTGACGTAGAGGACCTCGCGGCCCTGGCCGGCCTTGCCGACCCATTTGAGGTGGACGCTCCACGGCGCCTTGCGGAACGAGAGCATCAGTACTTCTTCCGGCTTGGCCGTGCCGCTGACCACTTCACGGCGGGTCATGCGGACGATGTAGGAATCGACGCCGGCGTACCACGAGGCGGCCTGCTGTTGCAGCTCGCGCAGCGAGGCGGCCTTCGGCGCCACGTCGGTGGACGGCGGCGCGGCCGGCGCGTTGGCGCTGGCGAGCCGGGTCGCGTTAGCGCCCGGAGTCCCGGACGACGGTGCGGGAACGGGCGGCAGGACGGGCGGCTGGGTCGCGGCGAGGTTGGGCCGGGGGCCGTCGGCCGGCGGTTGCGATGGGGCGCCATGTCCGAGGGGCACGGGCGGCACCGGCACCAGCGGGATGTCCGGGGCCGAGGCGACGGCGCTGGCCGGGATGCGCAGATCGGGGGCCGGTGGGACGTCGGCCCTGGGACGGGCGACGGGCCGCGCCGGCGTGTCCGCCATCTGGGAGCGGTAATTCGCGGTCCCGGAGCTGCATCCGAACAGGAGCAGACAGGCGCCAACGAGGGTCGCGGATCGAGGCATATTCATGCCGCCCACCTTTCAGAATCCCTTCCGAAGCGGGACCGGCTCCGGCGCACCCTGGAGGGGGCGCGGAGAGACGCAGCACGTTACCGAAAAGTCCGGCGGAAGGATAGAGGAATTGGGCGCCGGGGCAGGGGGGCACCCCTCCCGATTTTGGAGGCGGCGTCGGCAAGGCCCGTGCTGAAGCACGGGCCTACACGCCGAAGCCCGGTAAACCGGGCTGCCAGAGATTTCAGCCCGGTTTACCGGGCTTCGGCGTGTAGGCCCGCCGTTCACGGCGGGCCGGGCCAGGTCCAAAATCGAGAGGCGCACCTGGGCAAGGTCAATCCAGGGCCGTTTGTCGTTTGGTATTGGCGGGGTGTCGGGTTTTGGGTAAGGGCGGCGCAGTCGCCTCGTTCTCCCGGAGGCTTGCCATGGCCGCGCTGGCGCTTGCCGACGTCCTCGCCGACATCCCAGACCCTCGCAGCCGCCACGGTCGCGTCCACCCGCTGGGGGCGGTCCTCGGCCTGATCGTGCTGGATCTATTGATGGGGAAGCGCAGCCTGTCCGCCATCGCGCGGTTGGGCCGCAACTACGGCCCGCCCCTGGCCCACGCCCTGTTGCTCTCCGCCGCGGCAAGACGCCCGCCAAGTCCACCCTGTCCGAGATCCTGCGCGACACGGACGCCCAGGCCGTGGAGGACGGCCTGGCCCGCTGGGTCGGCTCGCGTCTGCCCAAAGAGGGGATCGCCCAACTCGCCCTCGACGGCAAGGCAGTGCGGGGCAGCCGCGACGGCGAGTTGCCCGGCCAACACCTGCTGGCCGCCTACGCCCCCCAGAGGGAGGCGGTCCTGGCCCAGATGCGGGTGGACGGCAAGACCAATGAACACAAGGCCGCCCTGCGCCTGCTGGGCATCCTGCCGCTGGCGGGCCGGGTCGTGACGGGCGACGCCATGTTCTGCCAACGCGACCTGGCCGAGAAGGTGGTGGGCGAGGGCGGCGATTACCTGTTCGTCGTCAAGGACAACCAGCCGGGGCTGGGTACGGACGTGGCGGCCGGCTTCGGCTTCGAGGCCGCGGCGCGGTCGGTGGCCGCGGCCTTTTCCCCCGAGGCCCCGCCTCCGCCGCCGGGACGGTCGGCCACGACGGTGGACAAGGGGCACGGCCGGATCGAAAAGCGCACGCTGCGGACGACCACGATCCTGACGTTGCACCACCTCTGGCCGGGACTGGCGAAGGGGTTTGAGCTGGTGCGGCAGCGAACGGAGAAGGGCAAGACGACGGTGGAGGTGGCCTACGGCATCACCAGCCTGCGGCCAGAGCGGGCGGATGCGGCGCGGCTGCTGGGGCTGGTGCGCGAGCACGGGCGGATCGAAAACAGCCTGCATTGGGTACGGGACGTGACGTTGGGGGAGGACGCCTGCCGGGTGCGCAAGGGGACGGCCTCAAGTACTCGCGGCCTGGCGCAACGCGGCCATCCACCTGCTGGCCGGAGTGGAAGCGGAGAGCCGCGCCGCAGCCACGGATCGGCTCGCCGCCCGACCCAAAGAAGCCCTGGACTTGCTGGGGACGCCGCGTCGTCAATAATCGAACGGCCCTGGCGGGCCGGCCTTCCGCCGTCCACCCGGCCTTGACGCCCGAAAATCGTTCGACTATGGAACGGCTCCGGCAGGCCCGAAAAAGGACCAAGAAAGGCAAGGCATGGCGGAAGTCTACCCCAGGAAATTGCATCTCTGGGAAGGCTGGTTGCCGTCCCACCTTCCGGGAGCGCCGGCGGTCCCCACGGTCCCACCGCGCGGCGACGCCTTCGCGGCCCGCCTCTTCGCCGCCGAAGCCATGCAACCCGGCCGGACGCCGCACGATCCGGTCGAACCCTTCAGTCTGCAATGGTATCTGGAGGCCGAGGGCGTGCGCTACGGCCGCCACGGCCGATGGCTGCCGCGCCTGCTCGAATTCGGCAAGCACAGCGGCGAATCGCTCCTCGGACTGGGCGACGGCCTCGGCGCCGACTGGGTGCAGTTCGCCCGCTGCGGCGCCGTGGTGACGGCGTGCTGCGTCTCGTCGGACGCAGCGGCCGTGGTGCAGCGCAATTTCGAGCTGCGCGGCCTGCGCGGCCGCTTCTTCGCCTCGGACCCATCCCAGCTGCCGCTGGAACCGGCGTCGATCGACGTGGTCTGCGTCAACCACGTGCTGCACGTCGCCCCGGACCCGGCCGCGCTGGTCGCGGAAGTGTACCGCGTCCTCAAGCCGGGCGGCAAGGTGCTGGTCGTGACGCCGGCACGCCATGACGTGGATTACTGGAAGCGTCGCTGCTTTCCCTTGCGGGAGTGGTTCCGGCGTTCGGCGTCGGATCGAGGCGGGTTCAGCCGTCGCGCCCTGCGCCGCCTCTTTGGCCGCTTCATCGAGCATCGTATCCACAAACGCTGCCTGCGCCGGTCGGAAACGCCGTACCTCTTTCGCTGGCTGCCGATGCCGGTGCTGGAACGCCTGATGGGACGGTTCCTGATCCTCAAGGCGTTCAAGCCGCTGAGTACGGCCCTGTCGTTGCAGGTGGCGGCGTGAGAAGGGCGGAATAGAAAAGCCACAGGCCCGCGAACCGAAGTTCACGGGCCTGTGGGCCTGGATAAAGAGGCGGCGACTCCCAGCGCGAGGCGGCTGCTCAACGCAAGCGCCGCCCAGTCGCCGCCTCGATGGCTCCCGAAACGTAGCACCGACAATCGAAACCTAGCCGACTCCCGGAGGCGCCGCAAGCGCCGCACCGCGTCGCTGTCGCGTTTTCCGACTTCCCTCCTTCGGGATGTAACGGTTGGGATGGATGGCGCGGACCAGACGGGGGGGGAGGGCACGAAACTCTCCCCTTTTCTGCTGGCGCGTCCTCCGCAAGGGACGTATATTCCCCGGCCGCCGACATTGCCCCACTCCCGCAAGCCGTCATGCCACGATTCGCTGTCCTCCAGCACGATCACCCGGTCCTCCACTGGGACTTCCTCCTGGAGCATCAAAGCGTGCTTCTGACCTGGCGGCTCTCCGCGCCGCCGGAAGAGGGAACGATTCTGGACGCCGAGCAATCCTTCGACCACCGTCTCTTCTACCTGGATCACGAAGGCCCCGTCAGCGGCGGCCGGGGCAGCGTGACGCGCTGGGACGGCGGCACATTCGACTGGGAAACGCACGAACCGAACCGGGTCGTCGTATCCCTGGCGGGCGCCCGCTTGCGTGGCATGTTCCGGCTCGAGCGCGCGGCGGGCGGGCCTGGCGAGGCCGGTTCACGGGGAATGCTGAAAAGGAGAGTTGACAGCGGGTGTTAATCGGAAATTGGCTTGAGAATGCCGTCGGGAAAGCGCATCAGGAAGGCGTGCATGGCGGACTCCGGGGACCGTCCGCGAATGGTAAGCGCGCCTTGATCGACGTGGACGTCCTGCAACAGCAGGGTGGGGTGCGCCTGGTCGGCCTGGAAGCGCAGCAGGGCGACGGGGTGCCCGTTGAGGCGATACCATGACACGTCCATGCCGCCGCCGCTTTCCCGCCCCGCCTTGGCGAACTCCTCCTGGAGCCACTGGCCGGAGATCGGCAGCGCGCCGGCCCGCAGACCCTCCAGCTCCAGGGCGACGGCGTTCGGCTCCTCGCGGGCCAGCCAGATGCGCAGGTCGATGGTGACGACCGTGTTCCAGGCGCCGCCGTAGCGAAACGCCAACTCGGCCTTGCCCGGCTCGAAGATGATGTGCGGGCGGCTGACGCCGTCGGGCAGGACGCGCGAGGCTAGACCCTGCTTGATAAAGCCCTCTTCGAGGTAACTGTTGATCTGCTCGTCGCTGAACTGGACGTACCAGTCCCGGTCGGCGCCGACGGCGTTGTTGTACAAGTGGCTGAATTCGTCAAGAAACTTCTCGCTTTCGTGGAGACGCGCCTCGCCCTGCGGGGCCGCGGCCCGCGAGTAGACGTCCGGCTCGTAGCCGACGACCAGAAAGAGAGCGAGGGCGGCGCCTCCGATGAGAAACACGACGAGGGCCAGCACCACGAGAAACGAACGGCGTCTCATCGCATACGCCCCTGAAGGGGGGATAAGAGCGGTCGTCGCGGGGCCGGACAGAGAGGTGAAAGGCGATCTACCGGATCGGGGAGAAAAGATCAACGCCGATGTGGGCTGTGTAACCCGTTTAGCGGCGACCCGAAGGGGAGCGCTTGTTCGGCGCGCTCCCCTTCGGGTCGCGGCTAAACGAAGTCATTCAGGGACAATTCCTTACAGCAGGCTATACTTCCACGACATCGGCCGACCGTCGCGGTAAGGCATGACGCCGTGGAACTGCCGGCCGCCGCGCCGAAGACCAGCGGCAAGAAGTGCCGGTCGCCCTCCCAGAGCGGCAAATCCAGCACGCGGTCGATATCCACCCAAGCCAGATCGCCTTCCGGGTTTTCGGTGCGCGGCGCGCCGCTCCAGTGGTCCACGCGGAAGACGAAGCCGAACCAGTCCTCGCCCTGCTTGCCGAAGCCGGGCCAGCTGATGGTCCCGCACAGCGTCAACGCCTCACATTCCAGGCCGCTTTCCTCGCGGATTTCGCGGCGAATGCAGGCGACCACGTCCTCGCCGGCCTCCAGTTTGCCGCCCAGGCCGTTGTACTTGCCGAAGTGGGGATCGCTCGGCCGGCGGTTGCGGTGAACGAGCAGCACCTGGCGGCCGTCCGGCGAAAGGACGTACCCGAGGGTGGCGAGGATCGGCGTGTAGGGCATGGCCAGGATGCCTCGGTTCAGCGCAGGAAGTGGCGCGTGTTGAAATAAAGCTCCTGCTGGGCGCCGGGCGGGGGGTGCAGGATCGGCGCGATCTCGTCGGCGGCGGTGCGGGCGGATTCGCCGTCGGCGAAGCGCAGGGCCTGGTACGGCTGGCCGGGCGTGCGCCGGCAGAGCAGCAATGCGAACGACCCGGCGTGAACGCGGACCCAGACGCCGGGGCCTTGCGGCGCGTCAGTCGTCTCGACGCGGCCCGGCCCGCCGGCCGCCCAGGTCTCCAGGGCGCGGGCGACTTCCCCGGCCGCCGCCGCCGCCTCGTTGCGGTCCATCTCATGAAAGACCGATAAATGGGCAGGCTGGAGCAGCACCAGATCCCAGGGCAGCGCCCGCGGGCGCAGGATGAGGAAGGTGCGGCGGCCGGGAGGGGCCAGAATACCGAGCGCGGACGGCCCGGCGTCGCGGCCTTCCACGCAGCGGAACGCGGACATGACGGAAACGCCTCCTGGAACGACGCACGGCCTGAACGCGTTTATCGTAGGGAAGCATGGGGCCGGGGAAAGTGGCCCACTATCCCGCCAGCCGCAGCGGATCGGGCGCCTCGCTCAGCCGCGCCTGGCCGAAGCGCTGGCCGGTCGAGTCGTAAAACAGGAGCCGTCCTTCCTCGCCGGCCCACACAGCGTAGGCCTTGACGCGGCGCGGCCCCTGCACCTGGAAGAACAGGCCGCACGGCCGGCCCGACCGCGTGACCACTGCCTCCTGCAACGGCGTTTGGCCGGGGTCGAGTCGGTCGTGTTCGCAGAGGACGTGGAGGACGTGGGCGCGCAATCCGTCCAGGGTGGGCAGGCAAACGACGTCGTCCATACGCGGCGCGGTGCGCTCCGTCGAAGGGAAAAGCGAGGGGGTCGGGGGAAGAGGACCCGGCCCACCCCGTAGTATCGGCCGTCCGGCGCCGCGGGTTCACTTGCGGCGGAACTCGACGTTCATCGGCTCGGACACTTTCATGGCATCGACGGCGCCTTCGGCGTTGAGGGAAAAAGTGATTTGCGGCGCCTGGAGGATCTCCAGCGGCGCCGTGAACGTGTCATATTGGTAGTGCTCCAGCGGCGTGGTGAAGCGGTTCCACGTCCAGACCAGCGCCTCCCTTCTCCAGAGTCACGCGCATCCGTGCCATAAGCGGGATTCTCGTAATCGCCGGTATAGGCGGCAAGATCGCGCGACGGCGTCGTGTCGTGAGCGCGGCGGGACTCGCGCTCCTGCGCCCGATCCGCCGCGGCCGCCTCGTCCTTCCGCACCGCCTCGGCGCAACAGACCATTCCAGTCCTTGCGCGGCAGACCGAGCAGCAGGTCCACCAGCGCGTTGCTCAGCGGTAGATTCATGCGCGTGGCCTGGAGGTTGTCGAGCAGGACGATGCCGATCTTCTTTTCCGGGATGAGGGTGATATGGGCGCGGAAGCCGTCGATGGCGCCGGCGTGGGAGCAGAGGCCGACGCCGCGATAGTCCTCCAGCACCCAGCCCATGCCGTAGCTCATCTGGACCGTCTCGGGGTGCAAATCGCGCTCGATCCCCTCCAGCCGAATGACCATTTGCGGCGTGTGCGTCTCGGCGAGGTTGGCCGCGGAGACGATCCGCCGACCGCCCCAGCGCCCGTCGCCGAGCTGAAATATCGCCCATTGAGCCAGGTCTCGGGCCGTGGAGTGAATGGAGCCGGCCGGATCGGGGACTTCTTCGGGGTAGTAATCGACGACTTCCGGGCGGCCGAGGCGATTGAGCCGGTGGCCGACGGCCCGATCGGCCGACTTCGCCGCCGCCGTCGTTGTGAAGCAGGAGGCCGTCATGCCCAGCGGGTCGAACAGCCGCTTCCGCACGAAGTCCTGCCACGGTTGGCCGGACGCCGAGCCGACCGCCAGGCCCGCGGCCGTGAACATCGTGGACTGATACTGGAAGGTCGTGCGGAACGGCCGATCGAGCGGAAGCAACCCCGCCCGGCGGACGACCTCCTCCGGCGACCACGGCGAGCGATACCAGAGCAGGTCATGCGGCGCCAGGCCGGTACGATGACAAACCAGGTCTCGTAACGTGACTTCCCGATCCGCGAGGGGGTCGCCTAGATGGAAATAGGAAAGGTGCTTGCGGACGGGGTCGTCCCAGCCCATATTGCCCTCGTCCACAAGGACCGCCATCGCGGTGGTGGTGAACGCCTTGGTGCAGGAGCCGATGGGGAAGAGGGTGTCGGGCGTGACGGGGCCGTCGGCGTCAAGACTCTTGACGCCGTGGCCTTTGAGGTAAATCACCTCGCCGTCGCGCACGACGGCGACGGCGACGCCGGGGACGCTCCAGGCGTCGAGGGATTTTTTGACCACGGCGTCGATGGCGGGGGCCAGCGGCTCCGCCTGCGTAGGGACGGAGACGAGCGGGAGGAAGAACAACACCAGGGATAATCGAAACGCAGCGTCGCTCATGCGGTTTCGGGGGTTGCAAAGTGCATGGCCCGGACTTCATCGTGGGAGAACCCGACCAGTCCTTCTTCATCGCTCAGGAAGCCCGCCACTCCGCCCCCAAACCCGACGTGAGAGTCCTCAATGAGGATGCGGCGGCCGTCGTTGAGTTCCACGACGAATGGAAAGAACGGCCGGCGTTTGACATACGAGCGCAGCGTTTCGTCGAATTGTTCTGGCGTCATACGCGCATTCTACCTCCGCGCCACGGTCCAGGAAATAGCTCTCGCTCTCACGCCATCGCCGTCGGCCGCAACAGCCGATCCAGCCGATTCCGCACTTCGAGAAATGCCTCGTCCGACAGCACTGGCGCCGCCCCGTCCGTCGGCAGCTCGCGCTCCAGCTCGACCCAGCTGCGACAGCCGGCGTAGTACGCCGTCTCCGGCAGATCGAACGTCTGCGCCACCCGGTAGACGCGCACCGGCAGGACGAACAACCCCGGCCGCTTGTACTCGAAGCGCGCTTCACCGTGGCGGCCGACAGGCAATGCATCCCGCCCAGCAGCAGGGCCGCCGCCAGGTTGTGCAGCCGGTACATCCCCCCGCTCGCCTCCGCAAAGTGCGTCAGACGGACGACGCCCTGGGGCGGCCGTTCCTGCTCCGCCTGTTCCAGCAGCGGCAGGGCGTCGGCCGTCACGCCGTCGCGCTGCTGGTGGAGATAGGTCGGGTACAGCCAGAAGCGTGTGTGTTCCACCTGAAACTCGTCCGTCTTCTCCGCGATTCCGCCCTTGCGCAGGACGATGCTCTGCCGGCCTTGCGCCAGCGCCTTGCAGACGACGGCCCACTCCTTGAACGCATGGCTCAGCCCGCTCATGACAACCCTCCTCATGCTTCGGCCGGCGCACGCAGCGGCCGGCGGCCTCTCCCTTAATGTACACCGTCAGCCCGTCGCCGCACCAAACCGCGGGCCTCCTCCACCCGTCTCTATATTGTTCTCTGGGTTGGCAATTCCCCTCCCTTTGGCAATGGAAAGGACCGCTCATGCGCCGCGCCTTCCTGCTCGCCGTCGTCACGGGCCTGGCCGCCGTCGTCGGCCTGACCGCCTACCTCGCCAAGACTCCGGCCGATCCGCCCAAGACCAAAGACTCGCCTCCTGATTCCGTCGCGCCCGCCCCTGCCGAAACGTCGGTGCAACTGCCGATCGGCCAGGTGGTGCTGTTCAGCTCGGGCGTGGGCTACTTCCAGCGCGAGGGCCAGGTCGAGGGCGACGCCCGCGTGGACCTGTCCTTCCCCACGCAGGACATCAACGACCTCATCAAGAGCATGGTGCTGCGCGACCTCGACGGAGGGCACGTCGCCGCCGTCAGCTACGACAGCAACGCCCCGGTGGAGAAGACGCTGCAGAGCTTCGCGGTGAACCTGTCGGCCAACCCGACCTTCGGGCAAATCCTGAATCAGGCCCGCGGCGAGAAGGTCGAGGTCGTCCTGCAGCAGGCCAACGCCTCCCAGCCCGGCACGCTGACCGGCGCCATCGTCGGCGTCGAGACGCAGCAGCAGCCCGCCGGCAAGGACACGCTCGTCAACGTCGAGCAGCTCAACCTGTGGTGCGCCGACGGCATGAGGAGCGTCCGGCTGTCGGAGCTGCAGCGGGTGCGCTTCCTCAACCCCGTCATGGACAACGAGGTGCGAAAGGCGCTGGAGACGCTCACGCTCTCCCACGACACGCAGAAGAAGGCGGTCAGCCTCAGCTTCGTCGGCGAAGGCAAGCGCAACGTTCGCGTCGGTTACGTGATCGAGAACCCGATCTGGAAGACGAGCTATCGCCTCGTGCTGGGCAAGGAGAAGGAAGATAAGCCGTTCCTGCAGGGCTGGGCCGTGGTCGAGAACGCCACCGACGAGGACTGGAAAGACGTAAGAATGGCCCTCGTCTCCGGCCGGCCCATCAGCTTCCAGATGGACCTGTATACTCCTCTTTATGTGCCGCGTCCGACCGTCGTGCCCGAACTGTTCGCCTCCCTCCGGCCCGTCACCTACAACGACGACCTGAAAAGACTTCGGGGCGAGGCGGCGCTCGAGCAGCCGGCCAAGCCATCCGAACCCACCGCCGTCACCGGCGTCCCTACCTCCGACTTAGGTTTATCTTACGGTGGAAGAATGGCTGGGGAAAAGGGTGAGGCCAAGCAGCTCGGTCAGCAGCTGGCCGAGAGGATGGACCTGGGCGGCGCGGGGGTCTCGACGATGGCGACGGCCACCAAACTCGGCGACTTCTTCCAGTACGCCATCGACAAGCCGGTCACGCTGCCCAGGCAGAAGGCGGCGCTTTTGCCCATCGTGAACAAGGACGTGGAGGGCGTGCGCTGCAGCATCTACAACGAGCGCACGCAGGCCAAGTTCCCCCTGCTCGGACTCAAGTTCAAGAACACCTCCGGTCTGCACCTGATGCAAGGTCGCTATTACGGTCTTTGAAGGCTCCAATTACGCCGGGGACGCCCGCATCCTCGACATGGAGCCTAACGAGGAGCGTCTGATCTCCTACGCCGTGGACCTCGGCGTCGAAGTCAACCCGGTCCCCTCGTCGGACAACGGCCGGCTCGTGCAGGTGAAGATCGTCAAGGGCGTCCTGCACAGCCAGACCAAGATCCGCGAGACGAAGACTTACACGATCGTCAACCGCAACGACGCCGAGCGCCTGGTCCTGGTCGAGCATCCCGTCCGCAACGATTTCCACCTCACCGACGACACCACGAAGCCGGCCGAGACGGCTTCCGACGTGTACCGCTTCGAGGTCAAGATCCCGGCCGGCAAGACGGCCACGCAGGTCGTCACCGAGGAGAAGATCCTCAACCAGCAGGTGCAGCTGACCAACAGCAACGACGACCAGATGCGCTTCTTCCTCAACAGCACGATTTCGAGCCAGAAGGTCAAGGAAGGCCTCAGGCAGGCGCTGGACCTGCGTTTCGCTCTGGGCAAGACGCAACGCGACCGGGCGGAGCTGGAGCGTCAGCTGAAGGACATCACCGACGATCAAGTGCGCCTCCGCGCCAACCTGAAGGAGATGCCTCCGACGGCGGCGGCCTACAAGCGTTACCTGGACAAGTTCGACCAGCAGGAAACCCAAATCGAGAAAGTCCAGGCCGACATCAAGAAGCTGCAGGACGTGGAACACCAGCAGCAAAAGGACTTCGAGGACTTCCTCAACAACTTCTCCGCCGAGTAAGGCCGGAAAGAAGATTCACCACAAAGACACAAAGAACACAAAGAAGACAAAAATAAAGGGTTCCAGTCAGGCGCACCGCGGAACCTTCTCTTCGGTCTTCTTTGTCTTTATCTTTGTGTTCTTTGTGTCTTTGTGGTGAATCCTCTTTTCATCCGTTCTCGAAAAGGAATCGGTTGAAGAACTCGTTCGAGCTGAGAATACTGTCGGCGACCAGCGTGGTCGCTTGGCCGCCGCTCTGCAAGAGCGGCAGAAACGCCTGTTCGCCCACGCTGTCCACGCCGCGGCCGAGGAACTGAGCATACAGGCGGTTGAGCACGTCCTGCGACGACTCCGTGGAGGTGAGGAACGCCTGGGCGACTTCCTCCCGACTCTCCCCACTGCTCAGGGCCGCCTCCCACGCCCCCAGCCCGGTTGCGTCCGGCGCCCGATTCAAGGCGTCCTGGTACAGGCCGGTCACGAACGCGGCGTCGCTCAGGTGGCTCGCCTGGTACTCGGCCGACGTCACGAAGCCCTCCGCCACCTCCGTCTCGCTCGCCCCGCTCAGGAAGAAGTTGACCCAGGCGGCCCTGCCTGTCGGGTCGGCCGCCCGGTGCAAGAAGGTCTCGTAGAACTGATCGACCTGCAAGCCACGGTGCTCGGGGGAGCGCCGAATCTCGTCCGCCACCTGTTCGCGAGAGACGCCGGAGTCGAGTTGGAACACCCAGGTATTCAACCCGTCGATGTCGGCGGGCCGGCCGAGCACCTGCTGGTACAGCGCGTTGACGTACGCAACGTCGCCGGCCAAGACGCCGTCCATGCCCGAGCCGAGCAGTTGCGCCTTGCTGACGAAGGTTGGATCGACTTCAGGCCCTGTCGGAGCGACGAACGGAGGAACTACTCCGCCGGGCAACCCACCGAAGGTTTCGCCGAAGTTGTAGCCGGTTCCGACCTCGCCGGGATCCAGGACGATGCTCTCAAACTGGTTCTTGACCGCGTTGGCGCCTCCCGCCGATCCGAGGATGTCCTTGCCATCGACGTAATTGCCGGGTTGCGTCTCGGTGACGGTATAGCTGCCCGGCGCCAGCCCGGTGAAAGCGTAGGAGCCGTCCACGGCCGTGGTGGTCGTCAGGTTGACGGGCCGGCCGTAGATGTCGGTCCCGGTCAGCGTGATCGTCACGCCGGCGATGCCCTGATCGGGGCCGTTCTCGACGCCGTCATTGTTATAGTCGCTGAAAACCGTGCCCGACAAGGAGGCGGGCGCTCGGATCTCGTCGAAGTTGTAGTTGAGGCCGTCGGCGCCGGCGGCGACGGGGACGGCCGTGACTTGGTCGGCCGTCTGATTGGGCTGCTGGCCGCCCAGGCTGCCCGGCGCGTTGGGCTTGCCGTCGATGAAGCCGGCCGGCACGCCCGCGCCCGTCTTGCTGACCGTGTAGCCGGCGCCGTTGCTCGGCCGCAGGCCGGTGAAGTCGTAGGAGCCGGCTTGGCCCGCGATGGTTGTGGTCGTCGTACTCAGATTCACCGGATTGCCCAGGTCGTCCATACCAGTGAGCGTGACGGTGACGCCGTTGAGGCCGGGGTCGGTGGCCGCGTGGAAGACGCCGTCGTCCTCCACGCTGTTGTCGAACACCACCCCCGAAACCTGCGCCGGCTTGACGACGCTGAAATCGTAGTTGACCCCGTCGTCCCCGGCCGCGACCACGACCGCCGAGTCCTGGTTGAGGATCTGGCTGCCGCCGAGGCTGCCGTTGGGGCTGACCTTGCCCGTCAGGTCGCCCGCTGGGATGCCCACCCCCGTCTGCGTGATCGTGTAGCCGGCGGCGTTGCTCGGATTCAGGCCGGCGAAGTCGTAGGAGCCGGCCTGCCCCTTGATGGTCCTCGTGGTCGTGGTGAGGCTGACCGGGTTGCCCAGGTCGTCCGTGCCGGTCAGCGTCACCGTCACCCCGTTGAGGCCGGGGTCGGTGGCGGCGTGGAAGACGCCGTCGTCCTCCACGCTGTTGTCGAACACCACGCCCGAAACCTGGGCGACCGGCTCGAAGCCCGCGTCGAAGGTGTGATTGATCTGTCCGGGCGCGCCGGTCGTGAGTGCGATCACGGCGTTGCCGCCGGCCAAAACGGCCTTGGAGTTGATGAGAGGATCGGCGCCCTGGTCGGCGGATGTCAGGACCAGCCCCGCAAGGTTAGCCTGGGCAGTGGCAATGCGAACTTCATAGGAGTGGTTGGGCTGAAGACCGCCGGCTACGTTGCCGTTGTTGAAGACGTAGTCGCCGTTGCTGTCGGTCGTCGTCGTGCCCACGATCACACCGGCGGTGACATCGAACAGGGTGACGGTCACGTTGGGCAGGATCGGCTCGCCGGGATCCTGGATGCCGTTGCCGTTGAGGTCACTCCCAAACGCGATTGCCGATCTCCAAGGGGGGCGGGAACGTCTGAGCGACCACGTTGCCGATGCCGTCGGCCTTGCCGAAGGTGCCGGGCGCGTCGATGCTGTAGAGCATGTACGCCTTGGCGTCCGTGCCGGCGTTGGCTTGGGCGCCCGTGCCGTCATCGAACCAGCGGATGCCGCCGGTGCGGAATGAGGCGGATTGGCCGGGCGCGCTTCCGGAGTTCGGGTCCGGGTCGAAGGACGTGACGACCACATCGGGGAAACCTGGAATCTGCTCCACGCCGCCGAGCGTGACGTCGTTGTGCCCGTTGCCATTTTGGTTGCGCACCGTGTCGCTGTTGTCGTAGTTGTCCTGATAGTAATACATGCCGCCGCCCGGCCCGAAGCCGATGCCGGCCCCGCCCGTCGTCACGCCGCCGGAGCTGCCGTCGCTCTCCAGCGTCCACGCCGTCTGCGTCGCGTTTGGCGCCGCACGGAGGGTGGCGCCGGCGGAGATGCCCTCCTGTGTGTTGGGGTCGTGCCCCGGGTCCGATTCAAGGAAGCGCGTCGTCTGATCGCCGTTCCGGTCGCGGACGCCCAGCGTCATGTTGCCGGCGGCGTCGAAGGCGATGCCGGTCAGCATCGGCTGCGGATACTTGGTGGGACCGTTGCCGCTCTGGGTCCCGTTGATGTTCAGGTAGGTGGCGGACCAGGGGAGGTAGTCGTCCGACCCGCCGTAGCTGGACCCGCGCGCGTAGTCGAGCGAAAACTCCAGGACCGGATTGGGGTTGAAGGCGCCGGCGGCGGGGTTGAACGTGAACACGTAGCCCCGCAGCTGGGAGGCGTTCTGCGTCGATTGGGCCGAATCCACCTCCCCAATGTAGACCAAGCCGTTGTAGTAGTGGACCGCGAACGGGCGCATGTTCGCCGCCGCTGAGGCGTCGGCCGGGATCGGGACCGCGACGGTGGTGAGCGTGCCGTTCCAGGTCCCGTC
This sequence comes from uncultured Planctomycetaceae bacterium, assembly GCA_963771935.1. Classification (GTDB taxonomy): domain Bacteria; phylum Planctomycetota; class Planctomycetia; order Gemmatales; family Gemmataceae; genus UBA4732. Next base: position 1,821,327 of record CAVYVK010000005.1, read on the forward strand.
GGGGTTGACGCCCAGGACGTCCAGCGTGCGGTGCTGGAGGTCCATCACGTACAGCTGGGTGCCGGCGGCGTTGATGTCCATGCCGCCCAGCGAGGTCGTGCCGACGGATTGCCAGCCGAGGTTGGGATTGGTCGGGTCGCTGCCGTTGTCCGTTTCGTAGAAGCTGTTGTCCGTGTAGGGCGTGTCTCCCTGCCCGGTGAGGTTGCGGAAATTCGTCATGCCTGGGATGGAAGCGAACAGCGAGACGGCCCCGGTGGTGGGGTTAATCATGTAGATGGCGCCGGGATCGCCGTTGGACATGTTCCCGCGCCCGGCCCGTAGGCGGCGAAGCGCTTGGTGTACGCGGCGGCGTAGAGCTGCTGCGCGCCGGGGTCGAACGCCAGTCCCCAGGTCGAGCCGATGGCGCTGACGGGGACGCTTATCGTATGCGTGCCGGGAGTCTGGTAGTCCGTCAGGGTCGTGTCCGAGGTCGCCGTGCCGTCGGAGTAACTGAAGCTGACCAGGGCCGGGGCGTTGGGATCCGCGCTGGGGGTATAGGTCTGCCCGTTGCCGAGGGTGATCGTCCCAGGCAGGTTCGGGTCGCCGGTGTGGTAAATCTGCGAGTAAAGGGTGGGGTCGGACGACGCGACGTAGTCGCTTGCCCGCAGAAGTCCCAGATCGACGTTGTTCGCCGAGCCGGTGACGAACTGGACCGACGAGCCGGAATCGGCGCCCACGGGGCCGTCGGTGAAGCCGGCCGGCAGGTTCGTGAATTCGATGCGGAAGGAAGTCGTCGCGGTCCCGGCGCCGTCGGTGAGCGTGTAGGCGCCGTTGGCGCCAGTGATCGCCGTGGCGACGACGCCCCCCGCCACGCTATAGGCGGTGACCGTCACGCCGGCCACGCCAGTGTCGCTGGCGACGCCGACCGTCCCCTGGGCGGCGTTGGGGATGGTTGCGTTGAGGCTTTGCACGCCGTTGGCGCTGAAATCCTCAAACACCGTGCCGCTGACCGTGGCGGAGGGCACGCAGCGGTCTTCGAGGGTCTCCAGGTGCAAGCGAACTCGGCGTCGGCGTTGGTCCCTGCGGACGACGCCGGGCTGGTACTCGTCCCAGAATTTCAAGTTAGTGAACCACTTCCGAAGGGGAGGGAGGACCGACCACGACATCGCTTTTTCCTTCGCCTGGAGGCGTCGTTGCCTGGGGAGAATGTCGGCAAGGCTTGGAACGGCAAGCGTTTGCATCGACTTGAGAGTGACGACTGGAGGCGCACTGGGGGAAATGGCCCGCCTAATCGCCGACTCTCCGTGAAGATTAACTCGGAAAATGCCGACGGGCAAACGGCGGAGAGTGGGGAACTCGTTCTCGTCAGGGATGATTTGCCGATTATGCGAGATGGTTCAATTCAGGCGTCCCTGCGGCCTGGCTGGAGTCGCGCCAGCGTCCGGCAGAATCCAACGGATCAGGCTCAACGTATCGGGGCCGACGGGAAAGGTGAACTGGTCGATTTGGGTGACGGGCACGATTCCGACGTTGCTGTTGGTAACGAACGCCTCGCGGACCTGGGCGAGCGCGGCGTAGGGAATCGTTTGCTCCGTGATCGGCACGGGGGCTTTTTCCAGCAGATGCCGCCGCACGGTGCCGGGCAAGAACAGCTCGCCTTCCACGGCCGGGGTCGCCCACCCTTCCGGCAGGCGAACGAAGAGGTTGGCGTGGGCCGCTTCGAGAACGTTGTCGTTGGGGTCGAGCATCAAGGCGGAATCGAAGCCGGCCTGAACGGCCTGTCGTCCCGTCCGCAACCGTTCGGCGTACTGGAAGGTCTTCCAGGCCAGGTAGGGCTGTTCTTTGAGGACCGGGGTTCGCCGGCTTTGCAGACGAACCGAGGCGTGGGGGACCGGCGGCAGCGCGGCGCTCATCCAAACCAGGCCGGGAGCCTTGCCAGGCCTCCCGGCGGTCACGTTGAGCCGCACGACCACGTCCTGTTCGGTGAGCGCGCCACGAACGCGCGAACCTGCCCGCCGTCCGGCAAACGCTCCGGCGCCACTTCGATGTCGAGCAAGGCGGCGGTGCGCCGCAGTCGATCCAGGTGCTCCGGCCAGAGCCACGGGACGCCTCCGATCGTCCGCGTGGATTCCCACAAACCTCGGCCGAAAAGAAGACCCTCGTCGAACGGATCGATGCGGAACTTCTCGACCGGGAGAACCTTGCCCTCGATCCACAGCAGGAAGGTGACGCGAACGACGCTCTGAACGACCGGCAGGGGAAGGCCGGCGGGCAGGTGGACGCCTCGCTCCGCCAGGACCGCGATGGGGTCGTGCTGCAAGCGTTCCTTGAGGGGCGGCTCCGCCCACCACAGCGCATCGCCCTGCGCCGAATCCTGCTCCGCCATGCTCATCCCCTGTCGTCCTGCGGGCTTAGGCTTTGTTTGGCAAGGGGTCTTAGCCCCGGTGGGGCGGTAGTGAATAGCCAACGCCGTGTGCAAGTTTCTAGGCGGCCTGGAGCCGATCGAACGACAGCGGAGCCATCCGCTCCCGCACGGCCAGCCAGGCCATGACCGTGTGCCTGAGTACCTTGCGGAGGACGCGATGACACAGGCGCCAGAGGTCTTTGGCCCAGGTCCGTTTGATGGCGTAGCGCTCCGTCAACTGCCCGTTGACCGCCTCGATCCGGTAGCGCACCGACGCCAACCGCCCCGACCGCGCCGGGTCGGGGCCCTTGCTCTTCTGGTAGTACGGCGCCAGCAGCCGCACGCCTTGGGCCGCCAACTCCTCGCGCACTTTGGGGGACCAGTCGGCCCGGTCGCCCACGCCGGTGCTGCCGGCCGGCGGGGCCAGATCGAACACCGCCGAAGCGTCCGACGCCCGCGCTGGGGTCAGTTCGCAGGCCAGGATGACGCCGGCGCGTGTGGTCCGCAGGTGCAGCCGGAAGCCGTAGAAGGTCCGCTTGGCCAGGTGATCGTAGCCGTAGTCGGCCTCGCCGCGGAAGCGGCGGCAGAAGGTGGCGCGGGCGAACGGGCAGGCCGGCAGCTGCATGCGGTCCACTAGCCAGACCGAGTCGCCCTCGGCCAGGCGTTCGGCCAACCGGCGTTGGACCAGCTGTTTGACGTGCCAGAGGTTGGCGGCCTGGCGCGTGAAGGTGGTGCGGGTGATCCGGCTCAGGGCGGGGAACTCGCGGCGATGGTAGAGGCGGAAGAAGCGGAAGAGGTCCTTGTCGGTGTCCAGTTTCCAGAATTCGCCGACGAGTGCCATGGCGAGGACCTCGCTGTCGTCGAGGGCGGGTTGCGGCCCGCGTCGCCGCAGGCGGGGTAAATTCAGGCTTCGCAGCTGGTCGTCCACGAGGCAGAATACCTCGAGCAGGAGATCCTGTGGGGTCAAGGCGGTTCCTCCAATCAACAGGGTAGTAGCTGTTGATCTTAGGGGGAACCGCCTCCCGCCCCAAGAAAACTTGCACACGGCGTTGGCTATGCACCGCCGCCCCTCCGGGGCGAAAAGACCCTTTGCCAGACCCAGCGTAGCCGCAAACCCTCACTGGATCACTTCTTGCGAGCGGCGTATGGTCGCTGGCGTCGGTTCGCAGCCCCCTCCTGTCGGCTTCGCCGAAAAAAAACTTGAGAAAATTTCAAAAAATAGTGTCCAGTAACTGCCCGTTTTTTCGATTAACAACAACATCGACTCCGCACAGCGGCGCACGGTTGCGTCCGCATCCATCCCAGCGATCCGGTTTCCCCATGCAGTTCGGGCGAGTTTCGGATCGCGCGGGTGGGCGCGCCCAGGCGGTTTCCCCCGATGGCGCCTGAAAAGGTGGGCTTCGCATGTTTGGTTTCTCCTCCCCTTCGCGCCCGAAATCTCCTCCGGCCAGGGGCTCCTCCTTCCGCCCGAGCCTCGAAGAGCTTGAACCGCGCAACTGCCCCTCGGACCTCTGTGTGGGGGTCTACACGATGGCGAGCACCACGCAAGTGACGTTTGTGGGGCAGGTGACGAACGCTTCGCCCCTCGGCGGTCTGACCGTGCTCTTTAGCGGCGTGGTGGGTGGATCGACGACGACCGACTCCAACGGAAATTTCAGGGAGACCCTGACGGCGTCGGGGCAGGGGACCGCCTACGTCGCCACCGCGGACGGCGACTCGAACATCGCCCAGGTCACCGTCGCCGACCCGGGGACGACGATCACCCAGTTCACCGGCGTCTCAGGGTTGGGCAACGTCGAGACATTCTCGGGCCAGGTCCAGGAAGGCTACCAGGGCGAGGTGGTGAACTTCAGCGGCCTCAAGGGCCTGCAGGGGCAATCGACCACGGTAGGGGCCAACGGCAGCTTCTCCTTCACGGTCGAGCTGGACGGCAAAACAGACGACGAAGGCGAAGCCTACGCCCAGGCGACCGACGCCTGGGGCGTGCAATCCAACGAGGCCATCTTCTACACGACCCAGTCCTACGGCGTGAATTCGCCGTCTCCGCCGCCCTGACCGATTCCGTCGGAGGCGCGTTTCGCTTGGACACTCCACGCTCCCCAGGCCCGACGGCCGGAGCGTTCAACCAGAAAGAGATGGAAGTCATGAGTTTTCCGCATTCCTCCCTGCAAGCGCTGGCCGACCGCATGGATGGCGGCGCTTCCCCGCGCCGGGACCGTGAGGCGATGGAAGCCAGCCTGGTGCCGATCGTGCGGCGCGTCCTGCGCACCGGCAGCGGCGATCCGCATCTGGTTCAGTGGATCCGCACGACCCTGCCGCAGGTGGAAGCCGGCCGGGATCGCACGGGGCCGCTCGACCCGGAGAGCGCCGCGCCGCCGCTGGCCCGGCTGTTGTGCGCGACCATGCTCCGCGGCCGGCGCGCCCGTCCCGTCCTGGCGAGGGATACCGTTGTCGGCGTGTGAATCGCGTCGTTCCAGCGTCCAACGGGCGCCGGATATCGGAAAGCATTTCCCGATTCGCACGACCAGGCGCGGGCGGCGTTCCGCCGTCCGCGCCGACCCGTCGTTCCCGGATACGGTTTCGTCCGGATCGGAAGGGATGAGTCCCGGCTGAACGGAATCGACACGGTGGAGGTTCAACGATCATGGGGATCGGAGAAGCGGCGTTCCGGGCCCTGGCCGACGCCACGGCAGACTGCGTGTTCCTCGCCGACCGGCGGGGCCGCTACCTCGCCGTCAACCGCGGTTTCGCGCGCTGGGTGGGCCGGGCGGAGGAAGAGATCATCGGCCGCACCGCTTCCGATCTTTGGCCCTCGCTTTTCTCGGAAAGCGACGCGGCCGGCCACCGGCTGGCCCTGAATGGCGAGCGGGTCGAGCGCGAGGAACGGCGGCCGCGCGGGAACGAGATGCGCACCGTGCGGACGATGCGCACGCCGGTGCGCGACGATCACGGCGTCGTTTGCGGCGTCCTCGGCGTCTTCCGCGACGTGATGGAGGACGAGGCGCGCGAAGACGATCGCCGCCGCTCGGCGCAGCTGGAACTGGTCGGCCGGCTGGCCGGCGGCGTGGCGCACGATTTCAACAACCTGCTGACGGCTGTCCTCGGCCACCTGGATCTGGTGCGCGACGAGGTTTCGCCGGAAGGCCCCCACCAGGAAATGCTCGCCGTCATCGAGCAGGCGGCGACCCAGGCGGCCGCGCTGAGCCAGAACTTGCTGGCGTTACTGCGCAAGGAATCGCGCGACCTCGAGCCGGTCGATTTGAACGCCGTCGTCGAACAAATGACTCGTCTGCTGCGGCGAACCATCGACCGCCGCATCCAGCTCCTCGTTCATCTCCTGCCTTCCCTTCCTCCCGTGGAGGCCGTTTCCTCGCAGCTGGCCCAGCTGGTGCTGAACCTGTGCCTGAACGCGCGAGACGCCATGCCGCGCGGCGGCCGGCTGTGGGTGGAGACGGCCGTGGAAGTTTTGGACGCGAACCGGACGCTTCTGCAGCCGCTCCGTCGGATCGGCGCGTTCGTGCGGCTGCGCGTGGCGGACACCGGCGACGGCATGCCGCCGGCCGTGCGGTCGCGTCTGTTCGAGCCGGCCTTCACGACCAAGCCGCCGGGCGAGGGTCACGGCCTGGGGCTGACCATCGTTCAGCAGGTCGTGGAGCAGCACCGCGGTTGGATCGAGTGCGTCAGCACCGTCGGCGAAGGGACGTGCTTCGACGTGTACCTGCCGGCCGCCGACGCGGGAGAGACGACGGATCGCTGACAGTCGCGCTTCTCGCGCCCCCATTTTTTGCTTTGTCCTCCGGCCCGCTCTCCGCATAATGAAATCATCTCTCCCGTAACGGTTCCCTCGCCGGTCTTCCTTCACCGGAAAGGATGCTCTTTATGCGACGCCTGCCCGTCCTCCTGCTGTCCTTCCTCTGCCCCTGTCTCCCGTCGTGGTGCGGGCCGCTCCGGGGGCTGACGCCCCCGGCTCGCCGCCGGACTTCAAGCCCGATCCCCGCGCGGTGCAGCGCTACGGCCCCGCCTACCGCTATCCGCAGGCCGGCTGGATCGTTCTGCACATCGAGGGCGAGCCGTATGAGCGCGGCGTGCAGCACGGCCGGCTGCTGGCGCCGGAGATCGCGGCGCATATCCGCTGCCTCGCCGAGCGGCAAAGTCCCAAGGCGCCCGCCGACGGCTGGAAGGCCACCCGCACCCTCGTCAACGCCCTGTTCCTCCGCCGCTTCGACCAGGAGTACCTGGAGGAGATGAAGGGGATCGCCGACGGCGCCAGCGCGGCCGGCGCCCGTTTCGACGGCCGGCCGATCGACCTCGTCGACATCGTCGCCCTCAACGCCTGGGCCGAGATCGATGACCCTCGACGAGGCCCTCGCCGCCGACGCCGACCGGCCTGGAGTGCCTGCGCTGCATCGAGGCAGAACGGAAGGCTCCGGTGCAGCCCAAGCCGGAGCGCTGCAGCGCCTTCGCCGCCACCGGCCCCGCCACCGCCGACGGCAAGATCGTCTTCGGCCACATCACCATGTACCTGCTCTACGCGACCAGCTTCTTCAACGTCTGGCTCGACGTGAAAAGCCGGCCAAGGGCCATCGCGTCTTGATGCAGAGCTATCCCGGCGGCATCCAGAGCGGCCTCGACTACTACCTCAACGACGCCGGCATCCTCGTCGCCGAGACGACCATCGCCCAGACGCGCTTCGACACCTCCGGGCTGGCCGAGGCGTCGCGCATCCGCAAGGCGCTCCAATACGCCGACACCATCGACAAGGCGGTGGCGATCCTCAAGGAGCAGAACAACGGCCTGTACACCAACGAATGGCTGCTGGCCGACATGAAGACGAACGAGATCGCCATGTTCGAGCTGGGCACGCACAAGAGCAAGCTGTACCGCAGCTCGAAGAACGAGTGGTTCGGCGGCACGGAAGGCTTCTACTGGGGCTGCAACAACACCAAGGATCTGGAAGTGCGGCTGGAGACGATCGACGACGTGCAATCCGGCCGGCCGGGCAACGCGGTCTTCCATCCGTCGGATCGCGATCGCAAATGGCTGGAATTGTACGACAAGTACAAGGGCAAGATCGACGCGAACTTCGGCAAGTTGGCGTTCACGACGCCGCCCATCGCCGCCTTCCACTCGGTGGACGCCAAGTTCACCACGTCGGACATGGCCAAGGAGCTGAAGACGTGGGCGCTGTTCGGCCCGCCGCTGGGGCGGACGTGGCAGCCGACGCAACAGGAGCGAGAGAACTTCCCGGAGATCGAGCCGCTGGTCGGCAATCCGTGGGTGGTGCTGAACGCCAACGCGCCGGCGGAGACGAAGCTGGCCGGCGCCGCTCCCGTGGACCTGCACGATCCGGCGAATGATACGCTTTCGGAAGGCTCTAAAAAGGAGCGGAAAACACCGGAAACCACGGCGGCCTGGCACGGGACGCTGATCCCGAAGACCGACGCCGACGCCTGGCTGGCGTCGGCCTTCCGCGATTACGAACGGATCGTGGCGCTGGAGAACGCGTACCGCAAGCGGTCGAAGAGCAAACTGACGCCGAAGGACCGCGACGCGCTGGCGGTGGCGCTGTACGCCGCGCGGGCCGAATACAATCTCGGCGCAGGCGCATCCAGAGGCGACGCTGAACGACACGCGCTCGGACCTGCGGCAAGACGATTGGTATCGCGTGGCGTCGGGCAAGGGCGTGCTGCTGCTGAACGACCTCCGCAACTTCCTGGGCGCGGAGAAATTCGCCGTCCTGATGGAGCAGTTCGGCGCTGAACACGGCGGCAAGCCGACGAGCGTGGACGATTTCAAGAAGGCGGTCCTCGCCGTGCCGGGCGTCGATGCGGAAGCGGCCAAGAACCTACTGGACTGCTGGACTGTGAAGCCGGGATTGCCGCGTTACAAGCTAGGCAAAGTGACGGTTGCGTCGGCTGACGGCGGCGACTCCCGGTTGACGCTCGATCTGCACGTCGAGGGCTGCGCCTGCGACCGGCCGATCGATGTGGCCGTCGAGACGAAAGACGGCGAGGTCGTCCAGCGCGTGACGGCGACGAGCGCTCCCGACGGCAAGGTCGTCGTCAAGGCGCATGGAACGCCGTTGCGCGTGGTGGTGGACAAGTACAACCTTGCGGCCAAGGCCGACGGCGGCGCCTTCACCACCTTGACGTTCAAGGAGGAGCCGGAAGAGACGCTGATCGTCTACGGCACGGCTGACGAGGCGAACGTCAACCACGAGGCGGCGGAGGCGTTGCAGCAGGCGATCCGGGCCAGCTTTTGCAACATCACCGTGCCGATCAAGACGGATCGCGAAGTCGACGGACGACGACCTGAAGACGCACCACCTGCTGCTGATCGGCCGGCCCGGCAGCAATACGCTGACGGCTCGGTTCGCCCCGGAGCTTCCGGTGTCGTTTGGGCCGCAGTCGTTCGAGGTCCGCGGCGAGTGGTACGCGCACGCCGACAGCGCCGTGCTGGCGGCGGCGGAGAACCCATTGAATCGGCGGTATTCGATGGTCGTGATCGCGGGGTTGAACGCCGCTTCGACGTTGCGGGCGGCGCCGTTGCTGCTCAACAAGGCCTCGGCGGAGGTCGTGGTTCTGCCGCACGGCAAACCGGCGCGGGCGCTGACGATGCCGGCGCAGGACCTGATCTACGATGTGAAGGCGGAGAACGGCAAGTAGAGAAGGCACGGACCCAAGGGCGAGCGCCGAGGCGAGCCGCCGGGTTTATCCCGGCGGTTTTTCTCCCCAAACGGCGGGGATAAACCCCGCCGCTCGCCCAACGTTGGAGCTTCTCACGGATTCGGGCACGGCGAAGCGTCGCTGGCGCCGAGCACGGTGTCGAACTCGTGCTGGCCGGTTAAGACCTGCAGCTGAACGTTCCGATAAATATCGTCCCGATCGACGCCGACGTTTGGCTCGGCGCACCAGCGAACCGAACCGCCGATATAGAGGACGTTCTGGCCGTCGCCGCCGTGGTTGGGGCTGTTGCCGGCGCCGCCGGGCGCGGCCGATCGGCCAGGATCGGCAGCAGATCGCCGCAGTCGCGGCTCAGGCCGACCACGTCGTCGCCGCGGCGGTAGCCGAGCGTATAGGCGTAGTCGCCGCCGAGTTCGCGCACGCGGGCGCGATACTCGCAGGGTTGGTTGCGCCAGCGCATCGAGTTCCGCGAGGGAACAGGGCGGCGGCGCCGATCCGCCTTGGGCCGGGCAAACCGTGGTGACGTCGGGTCCGAGGCGCCGGCGTCGGTCAGGGCGGGCACGAAGACGCCGGCGAAGCTGCGCGGCCCGGTAGGCTCGACGCGCGGGAAGGCACCGCCGTCCGCAGGATGCTCGTCGGCGTAGATTTGCAGGGCCGTCCAGAGCCGGTGCAGGTTGTTCTGGCAGGCCAGGACGCGGTAGTCGCGCCATTGCCGCGCCAGCCAGGTCAGGCCCAGCCCGGCCGCGAGAACCAGAACGAGGGCGGCCGTGACGAGATCGGCGCGGCGCAGGGACCACCTCGGAAACGCCCCGGATCGACGCGGCGGCGGCGCGGCCGGCAGCCGGCGCCAGGACGATCCGGCGATGTGGGCGAGGGTGGATTCGGCGAGGCCGGTCGGCGGCTCCGGCGCGTCGGCGTCGGCGGCCAGCGGCTCGACGAGACGGCCCAGCTGCGCCAGCCGGGCGTGGACCTCGGGGTGGGTGCGGAGGTGCGCCTCGACGGCCCGGCGGGCGTCGCGGTCCAGGGCGTCCAGAAGATAACCGAGCAGGGTGTCGTCGTTCATCTCACGCTTCAGAAACAGGGGCCGGCGCCATCGAATTCCTGGAGCTTACCCAGGGCGGCGTGCAACCGCGACTTGACCGTGCCGACCGGGATGTCCATCACCTCGGCGACCTCGCGGTATTTCAGCCCCTGGTAGTAGGCCAACAGCAACACCTGGCGGAGAAAGTCCGGCAGCCGGGCCACGGCCGCGCGGACGCGCTCGGCCTGCTCCCGAACCGGCCGCCGCCTCGAAGGGACACGGATCGCGGCCCTCCAGGGAGGCGGCCAGATTGTCGGCCTCGCCGTCGGGGGTGGTTTCGCGGGCCAGCTCCAGGCTGACGGCCTGGCGACGGCCGGTGCGCCGCAGCGCGTCCACCGCCTGGTGGGTGGCGATGGTGTACAGCCACGGCCGGACGCGCCGACCAAGCTCGTACTGGCCGCTCTTGAGGTACACCTGAAGGAACGTGTTCTGGAACACGTCCTCGGCCAGGCTGCCGTCGCCGAGGTAGCGGCGGAGGTAGCCGTACAACTCGCGCTCGTAGCGTTTCACCAGGGCGGCGAACGCCGCCGTTTCGCCGGCCCGGAACCGGGCCATCAGTTCCTCGTCGGGCCGGCTGATCAGGGTGTCGGGTCGATGCACGTTCCCCCTGCACTCTCTACGGGTTGAAGGGCGGACGGGTTCATGACGCAATAAAGGAATGAATCATTATCTAATTGAGCGGAGACGGGAGAGGCTGTCAAGGACGGAACGGCGGGATTTTCGTGACGTGCGACCTGGCGAGCGGCCGGCGTGAGCCGGCTGATTGGTCCGTCTCATCAGCCGGCTCACGCCGGCCGCTCGCCAGGGGTTACTTGGCCTCATCCTTCGGCTTAAGGTGTTTGTCGAAGAAATCCTGGATCTTTTGCAGGTTCTCCGGTGAGCCGAATCCTGGCCCGCCGTGGCCGGCGTCTTCGATCACCACCAGCGTGGATTCCACCTTGGCCGCCTTCAGCGCCTCGTCCAGGATCTTGCTCTGCGCCACCGGGACGATGTTGTCCTTGTCGCCGTGAAAGATCAGGAACGGCGCCGCGTCCTTGGTGATGAAATGGATGGGGTTGGCTTTTTCCGCCAGTTCCTTGTGGTCCTGAACCGGCCCGCCGAAGAGTCGTCCCACCGGGCTGTCGGCCGAGTCGGCGTCGAAGGCCGGCTTGAGGTCGGCCTGCGGCCTTCATTTGCAGCATGTCGGTCGGGCCGAACCAATCGACCACGGCCTGCACCGCACTGGAAACGTCCTTGTTGGGGCCGTCGCCTTCCAGCTCCTTGACGAGCCGGTCGTGCCGAGCAGGGCGACGAGGTGGCCGCCGGCCGAGGCGCCCCAGACGCCGAAGTGGTCGGGATCGAGGTTGTACTTCTTGGCGTTGGCCCGCAGGAAGCGGATCGCGGCCTTGCAGTCTTCGATCTGGGCGGGGAACTTGGCCTCCTGACTGAGCCGGTAGTTGAGGGAGGCCAGGGCGTAGCCTTTCTTGAGCAGGCCGAGTCCGGGCGGATTCTCCTTGTTGCCGGCCTCCCAGCCGCCGCCATGAATCCAGATCACCAGCGGCGTCGGAGCGTCGGCCTTCGGCGGCAGATACAGGTCGAGCCGATTGCCGACGCCGTGCGTCCCGTACTCCACGTCCCTTTGTACTGAGGGGTCTGCGGATCTTTCTTGTCCGGTTCAGCGGCCAGGGCCGACAGTGCGGCCAGCAGCACGACGGCCAGCGCGGCCGCCCATCCCTGCGACTTCACGATCATGGTGCGTCTCCCGTGGGGGGCGATTCTCCCGAACCTCCGAGATATGCTACTCAATCCTCCAGCCGCAGCACCGGGAATCGCGTCCCCGCCTTGTGCCGATGGTCGCCGGCCGGGAACACCACCAGCGCGTCCATCTCCAGCAACCCGCGCAGGTCGGCCGAGCCGAACCACGGCACGGCCCGCACGCGCCAGCCGCCGTCGCCGACCTCCAGCCGGGCGGGGTGATACGTCGGCCGATCGGTGCGGTAGGCGAAATCCTCCGCCAGCACCGCAGATACGGTCGGGTCGGAATCCGGCAGGCCGCGCAGCCGCCGCAGCGCCGGCCGCACGAACAGCTCGAAGCAGACAAACGAGCTGACCGGGTTGCCCGGCAGGCCGAACACCAGCGTCGGCGGCCGGCCGTCGTCGCGCTCGCGCGTGCCGAAGAGGACAGGTTTGCCCGGTTTCATCTCCACTTTGTGGAAATGAGCGACGACGCCGGCCTCTTGCAGCACGCCGGGCGTCAGGTCGAGCTTGCCGGCCGAGACGCCGCCCGACAGCAGCAGCACGTCGGCTTGCAGCCCCTCGGCGACCAGCGGCCGCAGGCTGTCGAGCCGATCGCGCGCGATGCCGAGGTAGTGCGGCCGGCCGCCGGCGCGGGCGGACTGGGCCAGCAGCATGGGGCCGTTGCTGTTGCGGATCTGCCCCGGCCCCGGCGTCTCCGGCGGTTCGACCACCTCATCGCCGGTCGATAGCACCGCCACGCGCGGCGACGGGATCACGGCCGCCGTCGTCCGGCCGACCGTGGCGAGCAGGCCGATTTCCTGCGGCCGCAGCACGGCGCCGGCCCGCAGCACCACGTCGCCGCGGCGCATCTCGCGGCCCTGCGTCACGATGTTGCGGCCGGGCTGCACTGCGGGATCGTCGATGTGGACGCGGCCGTCGTCGGTGGTGCGCGTCCGCTCGACCATGACGACGGCGTCGGCGCCGGCGGGCATCGGGGCGCCGGTCATGATGCGCGTGGCCTGCTTTTCGCCGACCGGCAGGCGCGGCGTCTGGCCGGCCATGACTTCTTCGACGACGACCAGCTCGCCGCGGCCGCCGGCCAGGTCGGCGGAGCGCACGGCGTAGCCGTCCATCATCGACTTGTCGTAGGGAGGCATGTCGATGTCGCTGGGCACGTCCTCCGCGAGGACGGCGCCGAGAAGGGCGAGGCCGAGCGCGGCGGTTTCGGGCGGCAGGGGACGGGCGTGCGTCAGGACGATGGCGCTGAGCGGCGGAAATGGTGAGCATGATCGGCTGGTCTCCACGGGCGGGAGGGAGAGTAGGATTGTAGCACCGGAACGGCCGGGAGGCGAAGCGGCAAGGTGGTTGACGGCGACTCAACGACGCCTTAGTATCCGTGTTACGGATTCCGGCGCGGCTCCGATGCGCGTCATTGGCCGTGCCGGATTCAGTAGGGGAATCGGACGAGGGAGCGACTGGAATGGCCTATCCGGACTTCACGCTGGAAACCGCGGAGGCGGAGCTGGGAGTCGCCGCCCGCCCCGGTGTGCTATTTCCGGATCTGCGGCCACTCGCCGTTCCGGGTTGGTTGCAAGACCTCCTCGCCCGCGGCATGCGGCTGGCCCTGATCAGCGAGAAGGCTCGCAGCGAGTTCATTGTGGCCCCCATTCTGCTGGCGATCCGAGAGCTGTCGGGCGAGCGGGTCGCCATCCTGTCCAGCCAGCGCCTGGACGTGGACCCGGCGCGCCGCCTGCTCGGGGAGTGCGACTTCATCCTGGCGCTGTCCGATCCGGTCCCGCGGCTGCGGGCGCCGCTGCTCACCGTCGTGGAGGCCAAGAAGAACGACATCGACGCGGGGCTGGGGCAATGCGTGGCTCAGATGGTGGCGTCCCAAGTGTACAATGAGCGTGCGGGGCAGCCGTTGCCAGCCATCTACGGGTGCGTAACGACAGGGGAAAATTGGCAGTTCCTACGCCTGGTCCAAACGGCGGTGACCATCGACCAGGGGCGACTCTACATCGACAACATAGGCGGGATTCTGGCGGCATTGCAGGCGTGCATTCAGCAAGGGGGCGGAGTCTAGCCCGGCTCCGTAATGAACAGCGGTCGCTTCCTCACGCCGCCCTCGCCAACCCCTCCCCCTGCTTCGCCGAGGGCGCCGCGCTCCCGCGCCACAGCGACACGCACGCCGTCGCCCACAGGGCCAGAGCTGTATACAGCGCCAGACCGGCGTCCTTCAGCACTTCCAGCCCCACAACCAGCGGCAGCGTGTTGCCGACGAACTGCACCGCCATCAGCGCCCACACGCCCGACCGAAAGCGCATATCGCCGTTCCGCTCCCACTCCCGCGCCGTCAGAGCCATGACCAGCGGCAGCGACAGCGCGAAATAATGGGTGTGACAGACCGGGCTGGAGACCAGCATGATGAGCGTCAGCGATCCGAGAAATAGCACAATCCCTGTGCCGTCCTCCACGCGCCGCCGGCTCGCCGCCGCCAGCGTCAGCGCCGTGAACAGGCCGGCCAGCACGAAATGCGCCATGCGCACCGCCGGCGCCGCCGTCGGGACGCGGTGCAGCCGATCGGTATCGAGGTGCATCGTGTTGTGCATCACGACCAGGAACGACTGGCTGTCCGTCGCCGTCGCTTCGAGGAGTTCCTTGGCCCGCGAGTCGTCATGGTTCAGGTGCAGCGCCGGGCCGATCAGCACCACGACCAGCTTCTCGTAACAGCCGATTGTTTGAGCCGGCCCCAGCACCAGGGACGGAATCAGTAAGAGGCCGGCGGCCAGGCCGACGACCCAGCCCGCGACGACCCGCCAATCCCGCCGCCACAGTGGGTAGAGCAGTAAATAGGCCGGAAATATCTTGATACAGGCCAGGCCCGCCAGCGACGCCCCGGCCAGCAGGCGCCGGCAGTGGATCAGCGCGGCCATCGCGCAGCATAACAGCAGCAGCAGGATCAGGTTGGACTGGCCGCGCATCAGCGTATGGCCGATCGGCGGCAGGCAGACCAGGATCGGCCATAGGCGCAGCCACAGCCGTCGGCGGCTGCTCCAGCAGCGACCGGAGCGCGCGGCCGGGTCCGGCGACGCCGACTCCAGCGCCGACGCCAGGACGTGAACGGCCAGCAGCAGACAAAGGATATTGATGAGATAGAAAATGGCGACGGCGACGGCGAAGGGCGTGGGGTCGGCGCCGACCGGCTGCGGCGCCTCGCCGAGCGGCTCCATGAGGATGGCGAACAGCGGCGGATAGCTGTAGTGCCAGCCGTTCTGGTCGGTGCAGTCATAGAGGTTGTTGGGGTCGGCCCGCACCGCCCAGGCGGCCCGCAGGTAGACGCCGAGGTCGCCCATCGGCCGATCCAACAGCGCCGACTTCTGCACCACCAGGCGCCGTACAGTACGGCAACGACCGCGAACGCCGTGACGGCGATCCACTCCCACCGCGACGGCCGGCCGTTCGCAAACGAGGCTTGCACGCTTCGTTCCTCCGCATGTCCCGTCACGCCGCCGACGCCTCACCCCGACGGCGGGCGGCGCCGGCCTTGCCCGATTCCGCGTCGTGGGAACTCTCCTTGAGCAGATACAGCGGCCGGCCCTTGACCTGCTCGTAAATGCGACCGACGTACTCGCCGACCAGGCTCAGGGAGCAGAGAATGCTGCCGCCGATCAGGTGCAGCGTGGCCAGCAGCGTGATCCAGCCCGGCTCCAGTGGACCCCGCATCAGCACGACCCCGGCCAGTCCCCAGGCGGCGTAGCCCAGGCCGATCAGCATCACGGCGGCGCCGAGGAAAAACGGCAGGCGCAGGGGGATTTTCGAGAACGACAACAGGGCGTCCGTGGCGAAGCCGGACAACCGGCCGAAGGTGAACTTCGACGCGCCGGCCTCGCGCGGCGCCACGCGGAAGGGCACCGAGGCCGTCGGGAAACCGAGCCAGTTGACCATGCCGCGCAGGTAGCGGTGCGTCTCGCCGAGACGCAGCAGGCCGTCGAGAGCTTTGCGCGACAGGAGCTGGTAATCCGACACGGCTTCGCAAACCTGCCGCTCACTCAGCAGACGCATCAGGTGGAAAAAGAACCAGGACGAGAGCCGTTTGACGACGCCGGCGGCGGGGCGGTCCTCGCGCAGCGTAACGACCACGTCGGCGCCTTCCTTCCACTTTTGCAGGAGGGCGGGAATAAGAGACGGCGGATGCTGCAAGTCGGAATCGAGGGTGACGACGACGTCGCCGCGGGCGCGTTCGAGGCCGGCCGTGATGGCGGCTTGATGGCCGAAGTTGCGGCTGAAGGAGTAGTAACGCACGCGCGGGTCGCCTTGGGCCAGCCGCCGCAACAGCGCCAGCGTGCCGTCGCGGGAGCCGTCGTCCACGAAGAGGATCTCGGCGTCGTAGTCGTCGGCCAGCCCGTCCAGGATCTCGCCCAGCACGTGGTGGAAGCGCGGCAGCACTTCCTCCTCCTCGTAAACGGGCGAAACGACGCTGAGCAGGGGCTTGGTTGGGGTCATTTGCCTCTTCCGTGAAGCCACCGGGCCGGACGCTCCGTGTCCGAGAACTGTCTTCGCCTCTTGCTACGCCGCCCGCGCCGCCGTGGCCGGAACCGCCTCCACGCCCTTCGCCGCCGGCGCGACGATACGGCGGACGTTCTCGCCCAGCAGCGCCGCCAGCAGCAGCAGCCCGCCGATCGGGTGCCAGCCGTAGGCCATCAGAGAGCCGGCGTTGGCCATCATGGTCACCGCCGCCCCGACCGTGAACGAGGCGCCGCTCGCCAGCAGCAGGCCGCGGACCCACCACGACCAGGGCCGACGCCAGCTCTCCAGGAACGCCCAGGCCAACGTCGGCGCCACGAGGATATAGCCGCCGCCCTCCGTGGTCGGGCCGCACACCGTCATCCAGCAGGCCGCCAGTCCCAGGGCCGCGTTGGCCACGTCCGCCCGCGACAGCTTCGCCCACAGGCGCGCCGCCACACACACCACTGCCGTCGCCGCCGCGAGGGCGAGCTGGATCACGACGTAAGCGTGGCGACTGACCGGCAGCTTGTAGAAGCGGATCAGCATCCACACGTCGCGGTAGCACTTATCGAACGGCCACATCGTCCGGTCGTCGATCCACAGGCTGACCCACCAGTTGCCGTACTGCCGGGCCACCCATCCCGGCTCCTGCAGCAGGAACGGCAGCGCCAATCCCACGGCCAGCGCGACCAGGAACCGCGGCAGGAACCGCCGCGGGAACGCCACGATAAGAAGCAGGGCAATAGCGATCGGGTATATCTTGAGAAGACAGGCGCCGGCGACGAAGGCGGCCGCCCAGCTCCAGCGCTCGCGGCCGGCGGCGGCCGTGCCGGCCAGCAGCAGCCCCGTCAGCAGAGGGTTGGCCTGGGCCGCGTTGATCGTGGAGATCGACAGCGGGACGACGAGCAGGAAGGCCCAGGCCCAGTGCGTCCGCGTCCAGGTGGAGGGGGCGTAGACGCGCAGCCACCAGAACAGGCCGCCCAGGAAGGCGGCCGCGTTGATCGCCCGCCAAAGCAGGCCGCCGATGGCGCTCGGCGCCAGGGCCAGCGGCGCGAACATCGCGTTGACCAGCGGGCTGTAACGGCAGGTGGCGAAGGTGTCCTGGTACAGATCGACGCCGTGCAGCCAGTTGCGGCCGGCCGGCTCGTAGAACGGCTTCCAGCAGTCGTGCGCGTTCGGCTGGGCGAGCGTGCGGACGGCGATCCCCGCCAGCAGAACGGCCCAGACGGCGACGGCCGTTTGGACCCACGAGGCGCGCCTCGCGGCCCGGTGCAACCCGTTCGATGTCATAGGTCGGGGCCCCTGTTTCCCACTTTGGCTCTCCCTTGAGCGTCAGCCGGCGCGGCGGCGAGCGGCTCGGCCGGCCCATTCCGACGGGGCGACGCGCCGGAAGCCGGCCCGGCGGCAGACCTCGTCGAAGGACGGGTCGGCCAGCAGGCCGTGTTCGTCCTCGCGCCGCTGCTGCGGGCCGTCGCCCTCGCCGTCGCGGCCGGCCAGGGTGGCGTCCGGCCGTCCCGGGTGACAGCCCAGCTCGACGACCCGCCCCGGGATGCGCGCCAGCCAGCGGGTGAAGAACGCCGGGTCTTGCACCCATTTCGGGTCCGTCACACCGGCCAGCCAGTCGGCGGCCGGGAACCCCGCCCGGCCCCAGGCGCGGGCCTGCCATCGGCCCAACGCCGACAGCACGGTTCGCTTGAGCCGCGCGCCCGGAAATGCGCCAGCATGACCGTCGGCTCCGCCACTCGCCGCACGTAGGGCAGCGGCCGGATTCCTTCGAGCAGCCGGCGCAGCAGACTGCCGACCGGCGGGAACAGCGCGACGTGCTGGTGGGCGTTGACGACCGAAGGCGTCCGACCCACCAGCTCGACGAAGCGATCGTACTGAGCGGTAAGTTCGCGGTGAATGTCCTCGGAGCGGATGAGACCGGTCAGCAGCCGGGCCAGGAACTTGCCGAGCGGCCACATACAGCCGTCGGGACCGACCAGGCTCGGCACGCGCCCGACCCCGGCCGCGGGCGGGTCCATCGTCAGGCACGGGTGCCAGCCAAGCTCCGGCGTCGAGCCGGCCTGTCGCCACGCGCGCACCGCATCGGCGGCGTACGGCGAATTGACCATCAGCACCGTCCCGGTGACGACGCCGCGCGCCGCGAGTTCGAGGATGCCGCGCGAGGTCTCCGGGCCGATGCCGTAGTCATCGGCGAGTACGATGAGAAAGCGGGTCGCCTCCATGCGCTGCCCTTCTCTCCAGCCGCGGCCTGCGGCCCCTTCCGAGGGGGCGATTTCAACGCATCCCCCGCCGGATGTAAAGACCAACACGTCGGCCGCGCTGCGGGCGATAGCCGATTCCCGGCGCCGCGTCAATCCGGGTCGCGCGCCGCGGGTGTCCCTCTGGATTTTGGACCTCGACGGGGTCCGGCCCGCCGTGAACGGCGGGCCTAAACGCAAAAGCCCCGTCAACGGGGCGGAACGCTTGCAGCCCCGTTGACGGGGCTTCGGCCTGTAGCCCCGCCGTTGACGGCGGGCCGGACGGACTCCCCTATCGAGAGGCCCAACCCGCGCCGCCGTTCGCCTCGCCTTGCTTCCCCGGCCGCGCCGGGCTATCGTCCTGCCTCCCGTTCGGGACGCCCTCGCCGCGGCGGCGACGGGCCTGGACCTGAACGGATCGCGGAGGGCGAACCCATGCGGCCCCGTCTTCTTCCCCTGGCGCTCGGTCTGCTGCCCCTGAGCGGCTGCATGGGCGACCCCGTGAAGCCGCCGCCCGTGGCGGGGTTCGTTCCATCGCCCGCGCCCACGACCCTTCAGGCGCGGGCCGTCGCTGTCATCAAAAAAGCCAGGGGAAAAGTCACGCCCGACTCGGCGGACCCGGACCAGCCCGTCCTCGTCGTTGACCTTCACAACGTCGCCGTCACCCGCGAAATCCTGGATGCGGTGACGGCGTTGCCGAAGCTCAAGGAGTTGAACCTCTATAACACGGGATTCACCGACGCCGACCTGTCGCGGCTCGCCGGGCTGAAGGAACTCGGCACGCTGGACCTCTGTTCCACGCGCGTCACCGACGCCGGCCTGGCGTCGTTGCGGGCGTTGCCGGCCCTGCGGGCCGTCTACCTCCACGACTCGACCGTCACCGACGCCGGCGCCCAACGGCTGGCGGAGCTGTCGCATCTGCAAGACCTGGACGTGAACGGCACGCAAGTGACGGACGAGGGGCTGGCGCAGCTGCGGAACCTGCACGACTTGCAAAAGCTGTCGGTCGGCGGACCCGCCATCACCGACCGGGGGCTGGCGTTCCTGGCGGGTTTGCGCGGGCTGAAGGACCTGTCGCTCTCGCGCACCGGCGTGACCGATGCGGGGGTGCGCGAGCTGCAACGGGCGTTGCCGCAGCTGCGGATCAGCCGGTGACATCTTCCGAATGGCCCATGAGCGGCGGCCGGAGTATAGTCCATCGGCATGAACGACTACGACAAGGCCGGCCGCCTTCTGGTCAAGCGCGACTCGGCCGGTTTCCTCCGCTGGCTGCTGCACCACCCCTCTCTGGAGTTTCACGCCTGGATCGACGCCCGACGCCTGGCCCTGCCCGACCAGAACGACCTGACCAACGACCTCGTGGCCGCGATCCGGGTGCCGGGCGGCTTCGAGGGCGTCTGCGTGGAGCTGGAGGCGGAGGCGCGGCCGGACGTCCTGACGCGCCTGCTGGCCTACGAAGCCCGCCTCTGGGCGGAGCCGGGCGACGAACAGGCCGTTCCACTCTCTAGTGTGGGCGGCGTTGTCCTGAACCTGACGGGGCGCAGTCGCGCCCGACAATTGACGCTGCGGCCCCGCACGATCCCCGAATGCCGACTGGAACTGGCGGTTTCAGGCCGCGACCTGGCCGACGAGGAGGCGGAGGAGCTGACGGCCGGTGTGGCGGCGGGAGCAATCTCGCCGTGGCAGCTGGGCTGGGCGCCGCTGATGCGGGGCGGGTCGGAAGCGGCTATAATCGAGGCGTGGCGGCGGGCGGCGGAGGGGCGGCTGGCCGACCCGACCGATCGGCGGCTGCTCGGTTTACTGGTGTGGACATTCGCGCAACTGGCGCGCTGCCGTCCGGCCTGGGAACATGGATTGCGGAGGTGGAACATGCAGACATCGCCGTTCTGGGATGAAATCCGGGCGGAAGGGCGCGAGCAAGGGCGCGAGCAAGGGCGGCTCGAGGAGGCGCGGGCGCTGCTGTTGCGTCTGGGCCGGCGCAAGTTCGGCCGGGCGCCGACGCGGAAGCAAAGTCGGGAACTGGAATCCGTCGCCGATCTGCGGCGGCTGGAAGTCCTGGGGGAGCGGCTGATCGACGTGTCCTCCTGGGCGGAGCTGCTGAATGGCGACTGAGGTCGCCCGTGCGCGGGAACAACAAGCGCTTCCAGTCGCCCACCCCTCCCGCCCATCTTGCTCTCGCCAAATCCCGCCGTTTCCGGTTGAATAGTCCGGGGAAGGAAGGGCTCCTTCTCGAACGACAGCCTTGAGAGAGTGCAAGGAGGCCGCATGTCCGCCATCGTTGCGCCCCGCTTCCGCGTTTTCGCCTCGCCGCACCGTTCCTTCGCCCTGGCCCGACTCCGGCTGCTCCTCCGCGTGTTCGCCGTGGCGCTGGCCGCTCTGCAAGCCTGGAACGGGCGCTTCCTCCTCAACCCGGACGGCGTCTCGTACCTCGACATCGCCGACGCCTATCTCCGCGCCGACTGGCACAACGCCGTCAGCACCTACTGGAGTCCGCTTTATTCCTGGCTCCTCGCTGGCGCCCTGGTCCTGCATCCGCTCCCCGCCTGGGAGAACGCCGCCGTCAAGCTCGTGAATTTCGCCGTCTTCCTCGGCGCCCTGGCCGCGTTCGAGCGCCTCCTCCGCGAGTTGACGCTCCAGCGGTCGGCGCGGGTCGGCGCCGTCGAAGAAACTTCCTCCCTGCCGCGCGGCGTTTCCCTGCTGATCGGCTATGCGCTGTTCCTCGGATCGTCGTGCGTCCTCACCTCGGTCGCGTACGTTTCGCCGGACCTGCTGGTTTCCGCGTTCGTCTACCTGCTCGCGGCCGAGACGATCCGCATCGGCCGGGCGGGGACCACGCCGGTGCGGTCGCTGACGTTCGGCCTGCTCCTCGGGCTGGGCTGTCTCGCCAAGGCCGTCCTCCTTCCGGTGGGCCTGGTCTTCCTGGCGGCGTCGGCTTTCCGCACCGGCTCGTTCCGCAAGGCGGCCGTCCACGTCACGGCGGCCGCGGCCGTCCTGCTAATCGTCTTCGGCAGTTTCGTCGCGGCCATGTCCGCCAAGGCCGGCCGTCTCACGCTCGGCGATGTTTCCCGCCTCAATTATCTCTGGATTGTCAATGGCGTCCCCGACCACGGCTGGCTGACCGACGACCCGCGCCTGGGCTTGCCGGCCCACCCGCCGTCGCGGCTGCCCTGTGCGATCCCCGCCTACGAGTTCACCGGGCCGGCCGCCGGGACCTACCCCTTGTGGAACGATCCGCCGGCCTGGTGCGACGGCCTGAGGTGGCGCTTCGATGCGCGGCGACAGCTGGAGGCGGTCGCGGCGGCGCTGCTGGGATACTACTACATCTTCCTGTCGCACCTGGCGCCGCTGACGGCGGCGCTGGCCGTCCTGCACATTGGGCCTGGCTGGCCGTCGGCGGGACGTTCCGCGCGGCTGGCGGCGCGGTTGCGCGGCCTGGCCTCCGACTATTCGCTGCTGCTGCCGGCCCTCGCGGCCTGCGGCCTGTATGCGCTCGTGGTCGTGGAACCGCGCTACCTGGCGGGTTTCGTCGTGCTGCTCGGCCTGGCCCTGCTCCGGGGCGTCCGCATCCCCGCGGCGCGGCGAGAGGAATCCGACCGCTGGGCCTGGGCCGTGGTCGTCGTCCTCGTCGCGGCGCCGATGCTCTGGTTGGGGGTTCAGGAGGCCGGCGCCGCGATGCGGGGCGCGACCGACGTGCCTGGACGGACGGCCCGCGAGTTGGAGCGCCGCGGCGTTCGTCCCGGCGACCGCGTGGCCCACATCGGCAGCTCCTTCGACTGCGCCTGGGCACGGGCGGCGCGAGTCCACATCACGGCGGAGGTGCGGACGGCCGACGCCGACGCCTTCTGGGCGGCGGACCCTATGCGGCAAGACGAGGTCCTGGACGCATTCCGCCGGACGGGGGCGACGGCCGTCGTCGGCAATCCGGGTCCGGGCCTAGGGCGCGGCTGGGAGCGCATTCCGGGGACCGACTATGCGGTGCGAACGCTGTCACGTGCGGCGCCTTGACGACTGGCGCGGTACAGCCCTGTGCTTCACGCCAGCAGCTCGCCGCGTAGGACCGTCACCGCCTTGCCCGACAGCCGAACCCGCGCCCCCTCCACGCGCACTCCGATCAGGCCGCCGCGGGCCGACGCCTGAAACGCCGTCATCTCGTCCTTGCCGAGCCGTGTGCGCCAGAACGGCCCGAGCGTGCAGTGCGACGAGCCGGTGACGGGATCCTCGTTCACGCCCACCGCCGGGCAGAAGAAGCGCGAGATGAAATCGAACCCCACCGCGGCCGACGCCGCCGTCACGATCACGCCGCGCACCGGCAGCGCGGCCAGCCGGGCGAAGTCCGGCCTCGTCGCCCGCACCGCCGCCTCGTTCTCCAACTCCACGAGGTAATCGAATCGGCTCCGACCAACGAACCGCGGCGCCGCACCTAGGGCGTCCGCCAGTCCGTCCGGCGCCGCGCACGGCTCGGCCGGGTTGGCCGGGAAGTCGAGTTCGACGGCGTCGCCGCGGCGCACCGCCGTCAGCAGGCCGCTGCGCGTCTGGAACCGCGCCGGCGCCTCGGGGCGGAGCCGTCCTTGCTCCCACAGGATATGAGCGCTGGCCAAAGTGGCATGACCGCACAGCTCGACCTCGACGGCCGGCGTGAACCAGCGGAGGCGGTAGGCGTCGCCGTCGGGGTGCAGGAACGCCGTCTCGGACAGGTTCATCTCGGCGGCGACGCGCTGCATCCAGGCGGCGTCGGCCGGTTCGGTCAGCAGACAGACGGCGGCCGGGTTGCCGGCGAAGGGGCGGTCGGTGAAGGCGTCCACCTGGAAGAGGGGAAACGGCATGAGCATCTCCGCTGTGGGAACGCTCCCATTGTAGCCGGTTCTCGGGTAAGCCGCTTTGTCGTCTTCGCCTGTCCCGGTTATCATGGACGCAGGGCGGGAGGCCGGTCGATGCCCAAGATTCTCGACAACGGCAAGTTCCGGGTCTACGTCTATGCCAACGACGACAACCCGCACCACCACGTCTACTGGGACGGCGACGATCGGGCGAGCATGGCGAGCTTGCCCGACCTGGCCGTGATTGCCGGAGAGGCCCTGCCGCGGGCGGCGCGCCGATACCTCCGTGCGAACGTGGCAGTCCTCATGGCGGCGTGGCGACGGTTGAACCCCTGAGGGGAGAGAAAATGACGAAGAACTGGGACCGGTCGGCCATGAGGTTCACGTCCGCCCGCTTTATGGACCGTGGGGGGATGCTCGACGCGACGTTCGAGAACGGCGATCATTTCCTCGTCGCCGTGGAGTCGGTCCTGCCGGCGGTGAACCGCGCCCTCACCGGGCCTCTCGGCACGGCCAACGGCGCCGCGACCTTGCGCCGCCGGACTGGGCGAAAATGCGGATCGGCGAGACGGGCGACGTCCTCGAAGTGCCGTCGGGCGCCGCCGTCGTGGAGATCCCCTGGGACCGCATCCGCTGTGTCGCCGACCCGGAATTCCGCGCCCATCTGGCCGACCGGGCGGCCGAGCGCGCCCGCCGCATCGGCGGACGGATTCGGGCCATGCGTCTTGAGGCAGGGCTGACCCCCGCGGCGCTGGCCGAGAAAGTCGGCGTGCCGCGGGAGACTGTCGCTGATCTGGAGGCTGGGAGGATCGAACCGTTGAGCGATCTGATCGAACACGTAGCCGTCGTCCTGGGGCGGCGGCTGCGGGATTTTGCGGATGAGTGAGGCGAGGATGCCGAAAAAGGTATTTCAATTTTACTTAATCTACTATGTCTCTTTTGCTGACCGATGACGGCACTCAAGCAGCGGACGCTGATTGCATGGCGAATGACCAGCAGGGAGAGGAGAGCCTCGGTCGGGAGTCGTGGTTTACGCTGTAAACCGGGTTTACGGGATTTTTCTTGACAGTGGGTGGATCGGGGATTACGCTATCCCCTAACCCTAAGGTCCGCAATTACGCGGGCAGGGAGCATCAGGGTCCACAACAAACGAGGATGCCATGGCGACGAAGACGCTGCGGGAAAGCAACACCCCTCAACCGGAGTACGAAGACAGGAGCCGAAAGATCCCGATTGACGCGCTGACGGCAGGCCTGACGAACGTCAGGACGGCGACGGGCGATGTTACGGAGCTGGCCGAGTCGATGAAGGTGCGGGGGCTGGAGCACCCCATCCTCGTTCGGCCTGCGCCAAACAACCCCAGCATGTTCGAGGTGATCGCCGGGTCGCGCCGCCTACAGGCGGCAAGGCAGCTGGGTTGGAAAAAGATCGAAGCCCGCGTGGTCAGATGTGATGACGTGAGCGCCCTTTGCATGTCCCTGGACGAGAACCAGCAGCGCGGCGACTTGGCGGCGCGTGAGCTTGGGGACGTCATCAGCAAGCTGCAAAACCTCTACCCGGAGGATCCTGGCGACGAAAAGGCGGTACTCAAGTGGGTCGCCAGGCAACTCAACTGGACGGTGGAGGGCCAAAAAGGAAAGCAGTATCCAGACATCAATCGGGTGAGAAAGGCGCTGGAAGACGCCGAGTTTCAAAAGATCGTCCCCGGCATCACGATCAAGGTGCGGAACCGCGGCGACTACAAACGGCCGACCGCGCCGCTGAGCGTGGCAAGGCAAGTCATGCCGATCCTGGGCGATCCGAAGGTCGTGAATAAGTTGGACGAACTGGCACCGGAACAGCAGCAGAAGACGCGGGAAGAGTTCCTCCGTGCGTTCGCCAACACGGATGTGAAAAAACGCAAGGACCTGAAAGAAGCATTCACCGCGGACCCCCTGAAACCGATCCAGGAAATCGTGGAAAAGGTCGAGAAGGAACGGTGCAACAGATGGTCGTGGCCTTCAAGGCTTCGCCGGATCTGGTGGAGCGCATCGACGCCCACAAGTGCGCCATGAACGATCCGAATGCCACTCGGTCGGATGCAGTCAAAGACCTGGTTGAAAAAGGCCTGCGCACAGCTGAGTTTGAGTTGCGCTCGCCGGAGTGCAGCGGAACTCTGTAAAGGGTGCGGTCGGAAAAATGGGCCGGGTCGCGCCATAGATTTCACCCCGGCGCGACCCGGCCCATTTTTGGACCGCCATGTCATCGTCCGGGCACCGTTTCATAATCCCAGCCGCGCACGCTCCTCGGGAGGCAGGCTCTTGTACTGGCCGGTGTAATTGCCGTTCTCGTCCCTCATGCCGGTGGTCTTCATCAAGGCCTCCTCCGCCGCGTGGTCGCGCTCAATGTCCTCGGGGCACTCCTCGCAGTACGCGATCGCCTCGCGCACCGCCTCCACCGGCAGGTTCATGTCCGCGGCAATCTGTTCCGGCGTCGTCGGGTCCGGCGGGTCGCCGTCCACCATCCTGCCGTACAGAACCTCGGCCCGAATCCGCGTCCCCTTCACGAACAGCTGCTTGTAAGCAGACTTCGGGTTGGGCGCCAGGTGCTTCCACTCACGCCGCGTCATCATCGCCTCCGAATCTTCGCCTGTGCGATCCTCTCCTTCAGTTTATCCCCCTGCCCGGCCGGCCGATAGCGGGTGAGCGGACCCCTGGTCGCAGGACCGACCCCCGCTCCCGTGGAAAGGGGGGACGGGCATCCAGCGGCGCTCATTCGCAGACATCGCCCATCCCAATTGCTCTGCCCAGACGCCTCCGCCGCATGATACACTCGTCCGCCCACGTTCCCGGAACATCGAGGCGCCCCATGGCCCAACGTCCGTCCGTCCCCCGGCGTTCCCCTGCGGAAAGGAAGAAAAAGGGGGGAGAGAACCCTTGGCGCAATGGCGTAGCGTCCAGCGAAGCTTGGGAAAGGGGGAAGAGATGTAAAGGAAACATCCCGGAAACCTTTCGTAGGAACCCTGTGGGTAACCAATCCCACCCGGTAGAGCCGGGCCGGCAGCCGGAAGCGAGTCTTGCGTAGGGGGACCGTAAGGTCCGTCGTCGAAGCGTAGACAGCGAGCGTTCAGGCCGTGCCATTGAGCCCCGAGATCGCCTCACCCGCGGGTAGCCTTCGGTTTCGCCATTCCGGGGGCCGCGTCGGCACCGCCGCAAGGCCTGGCGGTTCGGTCCCGCCGGGGTCGGAGAACACGGCATAGGCGCATCAGGGTTCCCCAGGAACTGGGGACGCCCTGCGACTCCACCGGAACCACGGCCTGGGGGCGGACCGCAACAACCCCTGGCCCTCCGGCCGGCGTCGGGCCGGTAGGGAGAGACGAAGACGGACGCAACCGCGTGGTAACGGCGGGCGAAGCGACAAGGAAGCCCGCCGTGACGGTTCGCAGGGAATCGGAGCGCCCCATAGTACCGCGGAAGCCGGGGAACCGCCGCCGTCGGGGACCCGGGGGAGGGAAGGGGGCGCCGGACTACGGAACCGTTGGAGGGAAACATGGCCGGTGCATCGGAACCGGATCCCGTGTCCACGAAACAACAACGGATAGCGGAGCTGGCGAAGCAGTCTCCGCAGATGGGATTCACCTCGCTCAACCACCACCTGGACCTGATCTGGCTGGTCGAGGCTTACAACCGGACCCGCAAGGACGGGGCCCCGGGCGTGGACGGACAAACGGCCGAGGACTACGGGCGGTGCCTCTCGGACAACCTGGAGTCGCTGCTCGACCGTGCCAAGTCCGGCACGTACCGGGCGCCGCCGGTGCGGCGGGTGCGCATTCCGAAAGGGACGGGGACCGAAACCCGTCCGCTCGGCATCCCGACGCTGGAGGACAAGGTCCTGCAGCGGGCGGTCGTCATGGCGTTGGAGCCGATCTACGAGCAGGACTTTCTGCACTGTTCGTACGGCTTCCGGCCGGGGCGGTCGGCACACCAGGCGTTGCAAGCCTTGTGGCAGCAAGTCGATGGGCCTGGGCGGCTGTTGGTTGGTGGAGGTGGACATCCGGAAGTTTTTCGACACTCTGGATCATGCTCATCTGCGGACGCTTCTTACAGCAACGGGTACGTGACGGGGTGTTGCTTCGTCTGATCGACAAGTGGTTGAAGGCGGGGGTTCTCGAAGGAGGGGAACTCACGTATCCCGAGGCGGGGACGCCTCAAGGGGGCGTGATCTCACCGCTGCTGGCCAACGTCTACCTGCACTACGTGCTGGACGTGTGGTTCGCGCAGGTGGTGAAGCCTCGCCTCAAGGGCCGTGCCTTCCTGGTGCGTTACGCGGACGACTTCGTCATGGGCTTCGCCTGTGAGGAGGACGCCCGCCGCGTGCTGGACGTGCTGCCGAAGCGGTTCGGCAAGTACGGTCTGACGATCCATCCGGACAAGACGCGGTTGCTGCCGTTTGTACGGCCTGGCCAGCGTTCCCGCCACGCCGGACGGCCAGTGGCGGCCTCAGCCGGGGTCGTTCGACTTCCTGGGGTTCACGCATTTCTGGAGCCGGTCGAAGCGGGGCCCTGGGTGGTGAAGCGGAAGACGGCCGGCAGTCGGTTCCGGCGGGCGGTCAAGCGGATCGCCGTCTGGTGCCGGCTGAACCGTCACTTGCCGCTGGCGGAGCAATACCGGGCGCTGCGGCAGAAGCTGCGCGGTCACTTCGGGTACTACGGGGGCGTGATTGGCAACAGCCGCAGCCTGTGGTGCTTCCGGAAGCGGGTCCAGATGCTCTGGCGGAAGTGGCTGGCACGCCGGGGCGGGTCGCGGGTCGT
This sequence comes from uncultured Planctomycetaceae bacterium, assembly GCA_963771935.1. Taxonomy (GTDB): domain Bacteria; phylum Planctomycetota; class Planctomycetia; order Gemmatales; family Gemmataceae; genus UBA4732. The sequence continues at coordinate 1,849,545 of CAVYVK010000005.1, forward strand.
GGTCGTGGGCGCGGATGACCTCCGTGCTCGCGCGCTTCGTCTTGCCCACGCCGCCGCGGGTGGGTGCCGCCGTGCGTAGTGAATCCGTAGTCCGACGAGCCGGATGCCTTAATCGGGCGCGTCCGGATCTGTGGGAGGCGGCGGGGGCGACCCCGCCGCCGACCCGGCCATGCTATTGCGGCCGGTCGGCGCGGATGAGCGTCAGGGCCGCGCCAGTGCGGCCCGCGAAGGTCGGGAGCGGCGCACCCGGCCGGTGAGCCGCTCACGGCTTCTGCATCAAATTCATCACCGCCATGCTCATCGCCAGCACGCCGGTCTTGATGCTCGGTTCCGGGATCGGGTGATACTGGTCCGAATGCAGCGACGGCAGCGTCTTCGTCTCTCCTTGGCCGCCTCCGCCACCCGATCCGGCGGCACGGTGCCCAGCAAGAACAGGAAGATCGGCACGCCCTCCTTGCCGTAACGGCTGAAGTCCTCGCCGCCCATCACCGGGCCGCGCTCGTGCACCTTGTCCGCCCCAAGCACGTCCTTGAACAGCGCCACCGTCTTCTGCGTCAGCTTCGAGTCGTTGCACCAGGGCCGGCGTGAAGCCCTGCTCGTCGAACGTGACGACCGGCTCCGGCGCGCCAGCCCCTTCCGCCGCCGCCTTGGCGATGCGCACGATGCCCTCCAGCAGGTGCTTGCGCACCGAGTCCTTGGTGGTGCGCACCGTCAGCTGCATCTTCACCTCGCTGGGGATGATGTTGTGCTTGCTGCCGCCGTGGATCGAGCCGACCGTCACCACGGCCGGGTCGGTCGGGTTCGTCTCCCGGCTGACCAGCGTTTGCAGATCGAGGATGATCCGGGCCGACAGGACGATCGGATCGACCGTCGTTTGCGGCGCGGCGCCGTGGCCGCCTTTTCCCTTTACCAAAATGTCCACCGAATCGACGTTGGCCAGCGCCAGGCCATCGGTGAAGCCGATCGTGTTGTACGGCCGGGTGGCGTCGCAGTGCAGGGCCAGGCAGTAATCCGGCTTCGGGAAGCGCTTGAACAGGCCGTCGTTGAGCATCGCCTTCGCCCCCAGGCCGACTTCCTCGGCCGGCTGGCCGATGAACACCAGCGTGCCGTGCCAGTGGTCCTTCAGCGCGGCCAGCACCCGCGCCGTGCCGACCCAGCAAGTCATGTGCATGTCATGGCCGCAGGCGTGCATCACGCCGACCTCGTTGTCGTTGGCGTCGCGCACCTTCACCTTGCTGGCGTAGGGCAGGCCGGTCGCCTCCACCACCGGCAGGGCGTCCATGTCGGTGCGCACCAGCACCGTCGGGCCATCGCCGTTCTTGAACACGCCGACCACGCCCGTGCCGCCGACCTTCTCTGTCACCTCGAAGCCCAATGCCTTCAGCTCCTTCGCCATGCGCTCGGCCGTGTTGACCTCGTGCAGCGACAGCTCGGGGTTGGTGTGCAGATGTTTGTAAAGCGCGAGCAGGTCGTCGAACTCGGCGTTGACGCGCTTTTGGACGGCGTCCACGCGATCCTTCACCGGGTCGGCCGGCGCATCTTCGGCGCGGCTGCCCGGCGCGGCCGTCAGGACCAGCGCCAGGATGGCGAGTGAGAAGAAAACGGCTCGGAAATGGCGTTGCGCGGTCATGGGAACGGCTCCTGACAGCGGCCCCTCGAAGACGCCGGCCGGCGCCGCGGGCCTTTGGGAAAAATCCTGAGATTTCGCAATACGATTGGGGGCGTCCTGCGTATACTAGAGGAAACGAGAAGAGGCGGCTTCGCCCGGTGGAAGAAGCCGCCTTTCCGCTTAACATCCGCTGGTTCCCGTCTCCGGCCGTCGCGTCTCGCCCTCCCGCGTGACAACCCGCGTGGCTTGCCGCCAGAGACACGTTGCCTCCACCGCGCACCGTCGTAGATCCCGATCCGAGCGACGGCGCGACCAACCTTTGATTCTCCAGGAGTGACCCATGGCGCCAAACGCTTGACCACACAGCAGAAACAAGAGATTTTCCACGCCCTGGTCGCCACGCAGGATCTCGGCCTGATGACCGTGCCGCAGTCGATCCAGCACGTCGCCAAGCAGTTCGACATCACCGACGCCCAGCTGCGCCAGATCGAGGAGGAAGGCATCGACAAGGAATGGCCGCCCCTCAACGAGGCGGTGCAGCCGATCGTCGAGTGACATCCGTAACCCGGCGAGCGGCCGGCGTGAGCCGGCTGATGAATCCCCATCATCAGCCGGCTCACGCCGGCCGCTCGCCGTTTCATTTCCGCGCGTCGGCCGGCCGCACCTCCACCACGGTCGGCCGATCCGCGTGCAGCGCTTCTCCCAACGCCGTCTCGAACGCTTCGTCGGAGTCCGCGCGGTCATAGCGGGCGCCGAAGGACCGCGCCAGCGCCTCCGAAATCCGGGTTGCGCAGATCGACGCCGATGAATCGGCCGCCGTAGCGCCGCTCTTGCGTGGCGCGGATCAAGCGTCAGGCTGTTGTCGTTGACCAGCACCACCACCACCGGCAGCTGCTCCTGCATGGCCGTCGCCAGCTCCATGCCGCTCATCAGGAACCCGCCGTCGCCCGCCACCGCCACGACCGTCCGATTCGGCAACGCCGCCTTCGCGCCCAGCGCCGCGGGCAGGCCGTAACCCATCGCCACGGCCCCCGCCGGATGCAGGAAGGTGCGCGTCCGTGTCCGAGGAAACTCCGCCATCAGGATATAGGCGAGGCGCGTCGCGTCGGCCGACACGATGGCGTCCGGCGGAAGCACGCGCCGCATGGGGCCGACGATGTCCACGCCCGGCAGCCGCCACGGTTCGCCCCTGGGCTGCGACGGCGCCCAGGGCGTCCGATCCGGCGTCGGCAGCAGTGCCCGCAGCGCCTCCAGGGAAAGCCGCGCGTCGGCCGCCACGCCCTGCGTTACGGCGTAATGCCGGCCAATCTCATCGGGGTCCACGTCGATCTGCGCGACGGACGGCGGCAGGCGCAGGCTCCAGCTCCCGGTGGCCAGTTGCGTGAAGCGACAGCCGACGACGAGCAGGCCGTCGGCCTCGGTGAAAAGCGGGGAGAAAAAGTCGTCCATGTTGGTCAGATCGGAGGTGGCCCGGCGCCAGGGCATTCCGGCCGCCAGCGGGTGGTCGGCGGGCAGGGCGCATTTGCCCATCGCCGTGTGAACGACCGGCGCTCCCAGCCGCTCGGCGACCTGGCGCAGCGCCGGCTCCGCGCCGGCGGAGACAACTCCGCCGCCGGCCAGGATCAGCGGCCGACGCCATTCGGCGACGAGACGCGCCAGCGCTTCCACATCCGTCGGCGTCGGCACCAGGGGCGGCGGGGGCGGAGGCAGAGCCGGCCAGGGATCGACCGTCGTCTCGGTTCGCAGCACGTCGAGCGGGATCTCCAGCAGCACCGGACCCGGCCGGCCGCACGTCAGCTCCGCCCAGCAGTGGTCGAGCGTCGGGACCAGCGTCTCCACGGAATCCGCCCGGCCGCGGTATTTCGTCAGCGTGGCGCAGGCGGCGAGCTGGTCGTTCTCGTGGTAATAGCCGGAGCGGAGGCCGCGGCCGGCCGTCGGGACCTGGCCGCTGACGAGCAGCAGCGGGATCGAGTCGGTGAAGGCGGCCGACAGCGGCGTGGCGGCGTTGAAGACGCCGGGGCCGCACACCGCCAGGCAGACGCCGGGCGCCCCCGTGGCGCGGGCGCAGCCGTCGGCCATGAACGCCGCCGCCTGCTCGTGCCGGGCCAGGACGTGGCGGATCGTGCTTTGCCGATACAAGGCGTCGTAAATCGGCGTTAGCTGGCCTCCGGGGTAGCCGAACACGAGGCGGACGCCGTGCTCGGCGAGCCGCCGCACCAGCAGGTCGGCTGCGGGGACAGGTCTTTGTGGATCGCTCATGACGGTTTTCCAGACAGCTACTCGCCGATCACCACCCTGCCGTTGTATGATGCCAGCACGCCGGCCGCCCCCTCACCCTACTCTCTCCCCCACGTGGGGGGAGAGAGTAGGGTGAGGGGGCGGCCGGTAGATATTCCACAGGGAGAACCGCATGAACCTGAAACGCATGGCATGGGGCGCGGCGCTGGCCGCCGCCGCGGGATTGGCCGTCGCGGCGCTGGCCGCCGTCGCCGATGTCGATCCCTACGACCAGTCGGGCGTGCCGCTGGAGAAGCAGCCGACCGACCCGTCGCTGAGCAAGATCGTGCTGGTGGCCGGCCACAAGAGCCACGGGCCGCGCGAACACGAGTTCTTCGCCGGCTGCGCCACTCCTGATGAAGCTGCTCCAGGAAAACCCCGGCGTCGCCGTGGTCATGGCCCGCGACGACTGGCCCAAAAACCCGGAAGAAACCTTCAAGGACGCCAAGTCCGTCGTCTTCTACATGGACGGCGGCGACCACCATCCTCTCATCAACACGCCGGAACACCAGGAGACGATCCAGAAACTGATCGACGCCAAGGTCGGCTTCGTCAACCTGCACTACGCCGTCGAGTACCCCAAGGCCAAGGCCGACCCCGTGCTGAGCTGGCTGGGCGGCTACTACGAAACCGGCTACTCGATCAATCCCGTGTGGACGGCCGACTTCAAGTCGCTGCCGGACCACCCGATCACGCGCGGCGTCAAGCCGTTCTCTATTAAGGATGAGTGGTATTTCAATATCCGCTTTGCCCCCGACATGAAGGGGATCACGCCGATTCTGGAGGCGACGCCGCCGGACAGCGTGCGCGGCACGCCGGCCGCGAAGGAGCATCCCGGCCGCAAGGAAATCCTGGCCTGGGCGTTCGACCGTCCCGACGGCGGCCGATCGTTCGGCTTCACCGGCGCCCACTACCACGACAACTGGGGCAATGAGAACTTCCGCCGTCTGGTTGTCAACGCCATCCTGTGGTCGGCGAAGATCAAAGTGCCGAACGATGGCGCCAAGGTGGATCTCGACCCGGTCGAGCTGAACGAGAACCTCGACCGGAAGGGCAAGCCGAAGTGAGCGGACGCCGCGCCGCGGGAGTGGTCGGGTCTCTATAGGTCGTATACGGACCTATACCGCCCTATACGACCTATACGCACTATACGACTCCAGGAATCGGTTGCTTGCATTCACGGAAACGCCGCGGTAGTTTGGTTTTTTCGATACGCCAACTCGAAAGGACGGCTCGTGGCCGACGAATAAGGACACGGAATCCCCGCGCTTCCCGTGGAGTGCCCTCATGAGCTGGAAGGACAAGGCCCTCGCCCTGGTCAAGCGTTTCGGCACGCCGGTCAAGTTCGCCGCCAAGCTGGTCGTCGGCGCCCTGGCGCCGGGCGGATCGGCCGTCGTCGATCTGATCGGTCAAGCGCTCGACTGCGTTCACGAAACCGCCAAGGACAATCTGGAAATCGACGAGGACCAACTTCCGGCCGCGACGGCGGCGGACCTGGAGCGTGTGGCGGAAATGCTTGACGTGCTGGGCGGCGACCTGGCGGGGCTGACCGAGCAGGTGGCAGCGCTGGAGGGATTGCCGGAGGCCGCAACGAAGATCCTCGACGTGGCCCTGAAGACGGACGAGCGCTGCCGCGCCGCTCTGCACAAGCTCGACGCCCTGGCTCAAGGGTTCGACGCGCTCGGCAAGCAGAATGCGAACGCTGGCGAGTTTCGTTCGGCCCTGGAAAAACCCGCGGCCCCGCCGACTCCCGCCAAGCCGCAACGCAAGGCCGGCGAGTTGTACACCAACTCGCTCGGCATGAAGTTCGCCTGGATTCCGCCCGGCACGTTCCTGATGGGTAGCCCGCCGAACGAACCGGATCGTCTCCAGTACGAGACCCAGCACACGGTCACGCTGACGAAGGGATTCTGGCTGGGTATCCACCCAGTCACGCAGGTTCAGTGGCAGGCGGTGACGGACGACAACCCCAGCCGCTTCAAGGGCGACCATCTGCCGGTCGAGAAGATTTCCTGGGACGACGCCTTGGCTTTCTGTCAGGCGATGGGCCGGATGGACGGCGTGCCCTACCGCCTGCCGACCGAGGCGGAGTGGGAATACGCCTGCCGGGCCGGCACATCAACGCCATTCCATTTCGGCGCCGCCATCTCCACGGATCTTGCCAATTACGATCCTAGCGGCGGCAAGAAGGGAGTGTCCCGCTGGAAGTCGACGCCGGTTGGGAGCTTTCCGCCGAACGCCTGGGGTCTGTACGATATGCACGGCAACGTCATGGAGTGGTGCCAGGACTGGCACGGCGGTCCCTACTTCCCAGATGACATAACAGATCCTCAAGGCGCGAAAAGCGGCGAATTTGGGGGAGGTTGGCGAGTGCTGCGCGGTGGGGATTGGACTGCCCTCCCAAGGTTCTGCCGTTCCGCCAACCGCTTCGGAATGACGCCCAACATCCGCTCCACGATGTGGGGTGTGGGGGTGCGCTGTGCCTGGACTGAGTCCGCCCCGCCCGTCAACGGCGGGGCTACACGCAAAAGCCCCGTGAACAGGGCTGCAATCGTCCGACAGCCCTGTTCACGGGGCTTCGGCCTGTAGGCCCAGCGTTTACGCGCCGGGCCGTACATCACCCCGGCTCCGCCGTCAACGCATTATCGGGATTTCACCCCGGGCCATACTCCGATTTTCCGGCCGAGGCTGGACAGGCGCCTGCTCCGGTGGGACAATCGCCGCCGGGTTCCTGGCTCGGCAGCGTTGGGTTGCGCATGTCACATAACTACTACGCGGAAATCAACCTTCACATCGTCTGGCACACCAAATTTAGCCAACCGCTGCTGAGCGCTGAAGTGGAGGCCGCGGTATACGGTTCGATTCGGGCTCGGTCCCTGTCCCTGCCCGGCGTGTACTTCCACGATGTGGGCGGGACGGAAAACCACGTGCATACGGCGTTGAGCGTACCGCCGACCCTGCTCATCAGTGAATTCATCGGACGGCTGAAAGGCGGGTCGTCCCACGAGGTCAATCAGGTGTTCGGTCCCGGACGGCTCCAGTGGCAGAACGGCTATGGCGTGGTGAGTTTCGGAACGCGCGACCTCGAATGGGTGAAGGCGTATATCCGGGACCAGAAGCAGCACCACGCCGCCGGCCGCGTGTTTGAGCGGTTGGAACGAATCACGGAATCGGAAGCCGAAGAGGCATGAAGTACGGCCCGTGGTGAACCACGGGCCTACAAGCCGAAGCCCCGTGAATGGGGCTGCCATCCTTTTCAGCCCCGTTGACGGGGCTTTTGCGTGTAGCCCCGCCGTTGACGGCGGGGCGGTCTGCCGTCGCCGATCCGCCGTTGACTGGGGGGCTTCTTGACGCGCCGCCGGATCCTTCGTAATTTGATCCCATAAGGGGATCGAACGGATGGCGGAAGTCGTTCTGGAGCGGGTCGGCAAAACCTACCCCAACGGCGTCCGCGCGGTCCACGACCTGAGCCTGACCATCGCCGACGGCGAGTTGATCGTACTGGTCGGCCCGTCCGGTTGCGGCAAGACGACGACGCTGCGCATGATCGCCGGCCTGGAAACGCCGACCGGCGGGACCGTCCGCATCGGCGGCCGCGTCGTCAACGGCGAACCGCCGCACCGGCGCGACGTGGCGATGGTCTTTCAGCGGCCCACCCTCTATCCCCACCTGAACGTTCGCGGCAACCTCGGCTTCGGCCTCGTCCTCCGGCAAGGGTGGTGGGCGAACCGGGCGGAACGGCGCGAGCGCGTTGAACGGGCGGCGCGGTTGTTGCAGCTGACGGATCTGCTCAACCGGCGGCCGCAAGAGTTGTCGGGTGGGCAGCAGCAGCGGGCGGCGCTCGGCCGGGCGCTGGTGCGCGAGCCGGCCGTTTTTCTGTTCGACGAGCCGCTCAGTAATCTCGATGCGCGCCTTCGTCTGGAAATGCGGCGCGAGTTGCACTTGCTCCATCGCCGTCTGCGGGCGACAATGGTGTATGTCACGCACGATCAGGAAGAGGCTCTGACGCTCGGTGATCGCGTCGTGCTGATGGACCGGGGAGAGATTCAGCAAGCGAACCGGCCCGAAGTGCTGTACGACCGTCCGGCCAACCGGGCGGCCGCGGCCTTCATCGGCTGGCCGCCCATGAACTTTCTGCAAGGACGGCTCCTCGAAGAGGACGGCCGACTGGTTCTGGCCGACGGCGACGGCGCGATTGCGCTGGATGAGCAGCGGGACGAGTGGCGGCCCTTCGCCGGCCGCGAGGTGGAACTGGGCGTGCGACCCGAACACGTGCGGGTGACGCCGGTGGGGTCAGCTGAAGTCCGCGTCGTGGAGCGATTCGGTCCATTCCGTCTCGCAACGCTGCGGTACGGTGCATGGACGGTGACGGCCCGGATGGACGGGCCGGCGCCGGCGCCGAGGGGGCGTCGGTGGGGGTGGAGTTCGTCCTGGTCCAGGCGCACCTGTTCGATCGGGCTTACCGGCAGGCTTCTGGCCTCCGGCCGGTCGAACGGCTGACGCCGATGACGGCTTCCGCGGGCCTTGGGGCCGGCGGGGGCGTCGCAAGTGGGCCTCGTCCCACTTTTTTTGTTGGCGGCGCTTCTACCAGCCCCGAGCGCAAGCGAGGGGGTGAGTCGAAATCCCCTCGCTTGCGCTCGGGGCTGGTACAAGAAGCAATCAACGTGAGGGCGCAGCATGAACGGCGGCGAGCTGTTGAAGGGCGTGGATTTCGTCGCGCCGCGAACGAAACATTCCCAAAGAGGTCATCTTCTCCAACATCGAGAAGGCGGTGCGCCTCGCCATTCAGAAGTGCTACGACGACGAGGACGGCATCGTCGTCACCATCGATCGCCAATCCGGCGACATGCAGGCCATGAAGGGCGAAAAGGCGCTCGCCCCCGAAGACCTCGGCCGCATCCCCGCCCAGGCCGCCAAGCAGGTCCATCATCCAGGGCTTCCGCGAAGAGGAAAGCAACGCCGTCTTCAACGAGTACGAGGCCAAGAAGGGCGACCTCGTCAACGGCACCGTCAGCCGCTTCGAGGGCGGCGCCGCCACCGTCAGCCTCGGCAAGACCGAGGCGCTGCTGCCGCGCGGCGAACAGATCCCCGGCGAGACGCACCACGTCGGCGAGCGCGTCAAGGCAGTCATCCTCGAAGTGCAAGCGCGTCGGCCATCGCGTCCGCATCATCCTGTCGCGGACGCACCCCGATTTCGTGCGGCGGCTGTTCGAGAACGAGATCCCGGAAATCGGCGACCGCACCATCGAGATCAAGGCCGTGGCCCGCGAGGCCGGCTATCGCACCAAGGTGGCGGTCAGCAGCATCGACATGAAGGTCGACTGCGTCGGCGCCTGCGTCGGCGTCCGCGGCAGCCGGATCAAGAACATCGTGGACGAGCTGGGCGGCGAGCGCATCGACATCGTGCGCTGGAACGACGCGCTCCAGGTGCTGATTCCCAACGGCCTTGCAGCCGGCCCAGATCGAGGAGGTGTTCCTCTATCCGCGGCTGGGACGGGCCATCGTGCTGGTGAAGGAGGACCAGCTGTCGCTGGCCATCGGCCGGCGCGGCCAGAACGTCCGGCTGGCGTCGAAGCTCGTCGGCTGGGACATCGAGATCATGACGCACGACGAGCTGAACGAGGGCATCGAGCGGGCCGAGGGCTGGTTCTCGCAGGTCCCCGGCGTGACGCCTGAGATGGTGGAGGCGCTCATCGAGGAGGGCTTCCTGTCCTACGACGACCTGACGTTCGTGGAGCCGGCCGAGCTGGGCGAGCTGGCCGGCGTGATCGGAGGAGATCGCCGACGACTTCATCGCCTTCGCCGAGGAAGCGGCGGTGCGGGTGGAGGAGGAGACGCGCGCGGCCAAGGCCGCCGAGGAGGTCGAGCGGGCCAACGCCCCGGCCCCGGCGCCTCGATCGACGCCGCAGCAACGCGCCATCGATCTGCTTGGCCCGGACGTGACGGTCTCGGCCCCGGAAGAGCCGGCGCCGAGCGCGGAGCAGATTTTTGGCGAAACCGTTGCCATGGACGCGGGGGAACAACCCGCGGAGCCGAAGTTGACGGCGGAGCAGTTGTTCGGGCCGGGGGCGACGGAGAAGCCGGCCGAAGAGCCGCACGTCAGCGCGGCCGAGCTCTTCGGCGAGGCGCCGGCCGCCCGCCGACGAGGAGAAGCCGACCGAGGAGACGCCGGCTCGAGGAACCGTAATCGGAGACCGATTTCGGCGAGCGGCCGGCGTGAGCCGGCTGATGGAGTCCATCAGCCGGCTCACGCCGGCCGCTCGCCAGCGGTTCGTCGGAAAGATTCCCTTTTCTCAGCTGGCCGGTCGGTTAGAATAGAGAGTGGTCGGTAGATCCCGCCCAGGTGGGCGAATCGGCGGTCGAAGAGTCATCACAGGGGAGATTCCGCTTGCAAAACGAGAAGGTTCGCATTTATCATCTGGCGCACGAACTGGACATGGAGAGCAAGGCGTTGCTCGATCTGTGCCGCAAGCACGGCATCGACGTGAAGAACCAGCTCAGCACGTTGACGCCCGAGCAGCGCGACGCCATCGTGGCCCTGGTGCGCAAGGGTTCGGGCGCGACCGTGCCTCAGCCGGTCGTTCCGACTGTCTTGCCGCCCAGGAACGTACCGAACCTGACTTCCGCCCGTCCCCCTGTTATTACCTCGCGTCCCGTCGCCCGGCAACCGGAGGCCGTCCACCCCGACGACCGCGCAGCCGGCGGCCGACGTTCCTGTCCCGGAGACACCGATTCCTGCCGCATCCACCGCCCCGCCGATCGCTCCGACCGCCGACGCCCCGGAACCGCCGACGCCCGTACGCACCTCCGAGCCGCCCGCCGCGCCGACCGTCCGTCCTCCGCAGACCGTATCGCCGGTGACGGCCAAGGCCGCCGCGAAGCGCCGCCCGAAAGGGCCCCGGCGCCCTCCGGCGCAGCCCACCGCCGCCGAACCGGTTGCGCCGCGGACGCCGGAACCGTCGTCCGTCCCGCCGCCTGTCGCCCCGCTCGACGGTTCGGCCTCCCGCTCTTCCGCCGGCCCGCTGCCGCCCGCCGATGCGCGACCTGGGGCGGCAACGCCGCCGCGTCCGGGCGAACCGGGCGCGCGCCGACCCGCCGACCGCGACCGCAGCCGCATTCCCGGCGCGGGCCGTGCCGCTCCCGCGCCTGGCGGTTACCGCGTCGCCGTGCCGCCGCCGCCCAGGACGCCCAGGCCGCCGGAGAAGGCCAAGGAACCGCCGCCGGCCTCCGGCCGGCCGCGAAAATCGCCGAAATTCCGCCCGAGCTGCTCAACCGCGAAGGCCCGGCCCGCACCTTCGAGGAGATCCAGCGCGCCATCAACCAGCCAGCAGCAGCCGGTCGTCCCGCGTCCTCCGGCGCGCCGGCGTCCCCGAGGAGATCGTCGACGATGAGGAGGGCGGCGACAAGAAGAAGGGCGGCGCCAGCGGCGCCGCGGCCCGGCCGCGTCGTCGGCAGCGACGCCCGCCACAATCAGCGCAACATCCGGCAGGCGGAACGCAAGTCCAAGGCCGAGAACGACATCCGCAGCGGCCGCGTCGGTCTGCTGACCGACGACGATGCCGCGCGTCCGCGTCAAGAAGCAGAAGAAGAAGGTCCTCGGCCCGACCCAGCCGCGCAAGGGCAAGGTGCCGATCGAGGTGCCGATCACCGTGCGCTCGCTCTCCGAGGCCATCGGCAAGCGCAAGGGCGACGCTGCTCATGCAAGCTGATGAGCCACGGCGCTGCCAGCACGATCACCATCAACTCCAGCCTCGAGCCCGACCTGGCCGAGACCATGGCCCTGGAAGTCGGCTGCGAGCTGGAAATCAAGAGGCCGGCCGACGCCGAGGAAGCAGCTGCATGGCCGAGGCCAAGAAGCCGGACGACCCCGAAGACCTCGTGCCGCGGGCGCCGATCGTCACCATCATGGGCCACGTCGATCACGGCAAGACCTCGCTGCTGGACAAGATCCGCCAGAGCAACGTGGCCGCCACCGAGGCCGGCGGCATCACGCAGGTGATCCGCGCCTGGCGCGTCGAGCACGGCGGCCAGCCGATCACCTTCCTCGACACGCCCGGCCACGAGGCGTTCACCAAGATGCGCGCCCGCGGCGCCAACGTCACCGACATCGCCGTCATCGTCGTGGCCGCCGACGACGGCGTCATGCCGCAGACCGAGGAGGCCATCAGCCACGCCAAGGCCGCCGGCGTGTCGCATCGTCGTCGCCATCAACAAGGTCGACCTGCCCAACGCCAACATCAACAAGACCGAGCAGCAGCTCTACGGCCTCGGACGTGCTGCCCGACAACATGGGCGGCGACACGCCGTTCGTCGAGACCAGCGCCGCCACCGGCAAGGGCATCGACGAGCTGCTCGACCAGCTGTCGCGTCGTGGCCGAGCTGAAGGAGCTGAAGGCCAACCCGAACAAGCCGGCCGCGCGGCACCTGCCTGGAAGCGAAGCTGAGCGAGGGCGAGGGCGTCTGCGCCACGCTGCTGGTCCGCGACGGCACGCTGCACCGGGGCGACGTGATCCTGTGCGGCGCCGCCTACGGCCGCGTCCGCGCCATGTACGACGACCTGGGCCGGCCGATCGAGGAAGCCGGGCCCGAGCGTGCCGGTGCGCATCACCGGCCTGGACGAGGTGCCCAACGCCGACGATCCGTTCCTGGTCGTGCCCGACCTGGCCGATGGCGCGCGAGATCGCCGAGCAAGCGCAAGGACCGGCAGCAGGTGGCCGCCCTGACGCCGCGCAAGCCGATCACGCCTGGAAGACCTGGCCGAGATCAAGATCGACCGAGCTGAAGGTCATCCTCAAGGCCGACTTCCGCGGCTCGATCGAGGCCATCCGCAAGGAACTGGAAAAGCTGCAGCACGAGGAGGTCCGCGTCCGCATCCTGCACGCGGCCATCGGCGGCATCACCGAAAGCGACGTGCAGCTGGCCCTGACCTCGCCGGAGGACACGCATCATCGTCGGCTTCAACGTGGTGCCCGACGACCGGGCCCGCGCCCTGGCCGAGGAGCGCGGCATCCAGATCCGCCAGTACAACATCATCTACAACCTGACCGACGACATGCGGGCGGCCCTGGAAGGCAAGCTCAAGCCGCGCGAGGAGATCATCCACCTCGGCCGGGCCGTGGTCCGCGAGACGTTCAAGATCAGCCGCGTCGGCACCATCGCCGGCTGCTACGTCACGCAGGGCGTCATCGAGCGCTCGGCCAAGGTCCGCCTGATCCGCAGCGGCGTGGTGATCTATCCGCCGGCGGATCGCACCGCCGGCCTGGAATCGCTGAAGCGCTTCAAGGAGGACGTGCAGCGAGGTCCGCGAGGGCTTCGAGTGCGGCATCAAGATCGCCGGCTACGACGACATCAAGGTGGACGACGTGATCGAGGCGTACCGCATCGAGCAGGTGCAGCGCACGCTTTCTGAAGGCCTATCGGGATCGCCTCGCTAGCCAGGCGAGCCGCCGGGTTGATTCCGGCGGCTTTCGCCCCAACGGCAGGCATAGAGCCTCGCCGCTCGCCTGGACGCCTCCAAGGAACGACGGACCAACATGAAACCCTACCGGCTGGCCCGCGTCGCCGAGGCGGTTCGCGAGGTGGCCAGCGAGACGATCCTGTACGAGCTGCACGACCCGCGCGTCAAGAGGGTGACGGTGACGCGCGCCGAGGTGTCCGGCGATTTGCAGCACGCTAAGGTATACGTCTCGATCATGGGCACGGAAGGGGAGCAGAAGCTGACGCTGCGCGGCCTGCGCCACGCGGCCGGCTTCGTGCAGTCGAAGTTGGCCAAGCGCCTGCAGACGCGCTTCACGCCGGTCGTGACGTTCGTTCTCGACCAGGGCGTCAAGCATAGCATCGAGATGACGCGGCTCATTAACGAGGCCCTCGCCCAGGGCGCCGCACCCGCACCGACCGAGACGGAAGAGGCGGAAGAAGACACGCCCGCGCCGGAGGACGCCGAGGGAACGGCGGACGACGACGCAGACGAAGCGTGAGGGTGGTTGGTGGATCGTGGATGGTGGATAGTGAAGAAGGAGATTGGCTCTTTGTCTTCACTATCCACCATCCACGATCACCACCACCAGTTTCGCCATCCCCTAAAGGAGTGATGTAACGACCCATGGCGACCACGATCAACAAACAACGGCTTCTGACGCACCTGTTCCAGGCCGCCCGCAAGGCCGTGGAGGCGGAATCGGAGTCGGAGCCGCGTCCGGTGCTGAACGAGTTCATCTACGCCCTGTGCCGCGCGGGCGCCTCGCGAGGCCCAAGCCGAGCGAGGCCTTCCGCAACCTCGTCGAGCGCTTCTTCGACTGGAACGAGGTCCGCGTCAGCTCCCACCGGGAGCTGGAAGAGGCGTTCGGCGAGCCTGCCCAACGCCGCCGCCCGCGCCGAACGGCTGTCGGCGTTCCTGCACGAGGTGTTCGAGACCGAGTTCTCCTTCGACCTGGACAAGCAGATCCTGAAGAAGGGCCTGAAACTGGCGGCCAAGCAGCTGGCGGGCTATCAGGCGGCCAACGAATACGTCACTGCCTGGGTGATCCAGCGCTCGCTGGGCGGCCACGCCATTCCGATCGACGCGCCGACGCTGCGCTGCGCCCGCCGGCTCGGCCTGGTGGACGGCGCACCAGGACGACGCCGAGGCCGCCCGCGCCAGCCTGGAGCATCTGGTCCCCAAGGCCAAAGGGTCGCAGTTCACGGACATGATGAGCTGCCTGGCCGACAAGTATTGCTGGGAAGAGGAGCCGCAACTGCTCGGCCTGCCCGATGGCCGGCGAATGCGCCTACGCCCAGGAGGTCGGCGTCGAAACCCTCGCCGTCGCCGGCGGTCGCCGGCCCAAATTGCGCTGAGGATCAGTCGGGGCCGCGACCGTGAGGGAGGGGTTTCGCCCAAAACCGCTCCCTCACGGTCGCGGCCCCGACTGATCTTTCACTGGTTCCGCTCCGCCACGCCCAGGGCGTAGTGCTGCCAGCGCTGTTGCAGATCGTCAAACCCGCGAATGTCGTAATACTTCTGCAAGGCCACCTCGAAGCCCCCCTGCAGCGCGTCGCGCATGAACAGCGCGAACGTCGGATAGCCCTTCTCCTTGGACAGGAACTCGACGAGCGACACGCTCTCGGCGTAGAAGGCGCCGATGCGGCTCTTGTCCGGGTAGTCGTCCATCCGCATCAGCTCGGCCACCGGGAACAGCTCGCCGTTGGCGCGGTGCTGCGGCAGGTTGTGCAGATGCAGGTCGATGCGGTCGCGCGGCTCGGACAGCACGGCCATGCCCTCGTCGGCCCAGTGCGGCAACGGCCGGCCGAAGCGATCCGCCAGCACCACGTGCGTCGTCTCGTGCGGCAGGACGCCGATGAAAACGTTGGGGTCGTCGCAGTGCAGGTCGATGCGCCGCGAGACGACCTGATCGCCCTTGCGGCCGAAGGTCGAATGACCGGCCAAGCCGGGCGGCATTTTCGTGGCCAGGCTGTAGTCCTGTGCGGTGGCGTGCAGGTAAATGTCGCAGCGGGCGTTCCACGCCGGCGCCGGCTCGCCGAACCACTTCTTCGCCGCCGCCGCCCGCGCCGCCTCGGCCATGCGCGCCGCCTTTTCAGCGACCTCACGGCTCTGGTTATGGAAGATGCGGAAGTTGGCGGTCTCGGCGACGGCCCAGGCCTGCCCGGCCTGGCGCGGCGTGTGCCGGATTTCGACGTCGGCCGGCCCGTCCTCGGGCGCGGCGCGGACGGTCGGGCCGCGGCGGTCCTGGAGCTTGTTCGAGCAGGTCGCCGGCGAAGACGCCGAGCGCCTTGTTGTCCGGCGCCATGCTCAGCGCCAGACGCACGTCGCGCTCCCACTCAGCCGGCGCCGGGGCGCCGGCAGGAGCGTTCTTGTAAGCCTCGACCACTGCGTAGATCTTGCAATAGGCCCAGCGTTCTTTGGCGTCGGCGACGGCGGACGAGTCGGCCTGGCTGCACTGCTCGTAGAGCCGGCCCGCCTCGGCGTAGTGCCGGGCCGTGAACGCCCTGTCCGCCTGGTCGAGCAGGCCCTTCGCCTTGGCGCGATCGTCGGTCGGAGGAGCGGGCGCTGCCGCCGCTATGTCGGTTGTCTTGGCCGCCGGCTGCACGGCCGTCGGCGGCGCGGCGGCGGCGTTGTGCGCCGCGGCGTGGAGTTCGAGAAGGGCGCCGGGATCGCAACACTCCAGACGGCGAACGTAGGTTGACGCCTCGGCGCCGCGATTGTTCTTTTGCAGCTCGCGGATGTAGCCGAGATAGGCGTCGCGGAGGGCGTCGAGATACGCCTTGTTGCCGTCGATGTAGGCGATGCGGGCTTCGAGGACGGTGACGGCCGCCTGGAAGTCGCCGCGCTTGAGGGCGTCGCGGCCTTCCTGGAGCGCCTTCTGAACGGCGAGGAGATTAACGATCTTCTTTTGATCGTCGTCGGGGGCGGCGCCGACGCGGAGGGGCGCGGCGAGCAGCAGCGCGGCGGCCAGCAGCAGACAGAGGCCTTTGCGGGCCATGGGGAGCATCCTTGCGCCATGGGTCGAGGCGAACGGGTGGGGGAGGCGAGCGGTCAGGCCCGTCGGCGGCGGGTTCGTCGTTGCTGTGGCTGAAGGGGAAGGTCGTTCCGGTGAACCGATCGCCCGCGGGATCACGGCGGAGCGAGGCGCGGTGCGGGCCGGCCTGGCACCCCCGCCCTCCTGGCGGGGGACCGCCGTGAACGGGGACACCTTAGATTTTCACGCGGAAAAGAACAAGACGAGGTTGATCGCCTCGGCGAGCGGCCGGCGTGAGCCGGCTGATGGATCGGTCAATCAGCCGGCTCACGCCGGCCGCTCGCCGAGACGCGCCGCATCATACAATGCGGGAGGGTGCGGCCGCCGTCCGCAGCGGGGGAAACTGTCAGCCATGCCGAGCGAACCATTCGGCCCACGGGCCGCCGCCTACTTCCGCGATCTGCAAGACCGCATAGTTTCGGCCCTGGAAGTGCTGGACGGCGGCCGGTTCCGCGAGGACGCCTGGCAGCGCGAGGGCGGCGGCGGCGGCCGTTCGCGCGTGCTGAGCGACGGCGCGGTCTTCGAGAAGGCCGGCGTTAACTTCTCCGAAGTCCATGGTCAGATGAGTGAGGATTTCGCCAAACAGGTTCCCGGCGAGGGCCGCGACTTCACGGCCTGCGGCCTGTCGCTGGTGCTGCACCCGCGCAGCCCGATGGTCCCCACCGTCCACGCCAACTTCCGCTACCTGACCAAGGGCGAGCGCCGCTGGTTCGGCGGCGGCGCGGACCTGACGCCCGTATTATCCCTTCCGCGAGGACGTGATCCACTTCCACCGCACACTGCGCGACGCCTGCGTCCGCCATGAGCCGCTAATCGACTACCAGCGCTTCAAGAAGTGGTGCGACGAGTATTTCTTCCTGCCGCACCGCAACGAACCCCGCGGCGTGGGCGGTCTCTTCTTCGACTATCTGGAGGGCGACATGGAGCGGCTGTTCGCCTTCGTGCGCGACTGCGGCGACGCCTTGCTGCCGGCCTATCTGCCGATCGCGGAGCGGCGGCGCAATGAGCCGTATACGGAGCGCGAAAGAGTTTTTCAGGAGTTTCGCCGCGGCCGTTACGTCGAGTTCAACCTGGTTTACGACCGCGGCACGCTGTTCGGCCTACGGACGGGTGGCCGCACCGAGTCGATCCTGATGTCGCTGCCGCCGGTGGTGCGCTGGCGCTACGACTATCACCCCGAGCCGGGCACGCGCGAGGCGGAGCTGTATGAGGTGTACTTGAAGCCGTGCGACTGGGCGGCGGAAGAGGGATGACGCTTCAGCGGCCGCGCCGCCGGCCGGCCCGCGTGAACAGCTGTTGCAGGGAAAGCGAGAAGCCCGGCAGAACGGCCCCGCCGTCCAGCGATCCGTCCTCGGCCACAAGGGTTCGCCGCCGGGGCGCGTGTAGACGGTCGCGGTATGGGTCGCCGGGTCGATCAACCAGACCAGACGGACGCCGGCGCGGAAATATTCGCCGATCTTGCGGCTCATTTCACGTCTCGTGTTGCTGGCGCTCAGCACTTCCACGGCGAGATCAGGGGCGAGTTCCAGTATCGATTCGGCCGGCAGTTCGCGGTTGGGAAACTGATCCCAGGACACGTAGGCCACGTCCGGAAGGCGGATGAGGCTGGGAAGCAACCGAAACGGTCCGTCCGGGGCGTAAATGACGCCAAGGTCGTGCTCGACCAAAAACGCTTCAAAGAAATAGATCAGCACCGCGGCCATGCGTGATTCGTACTGACCCACGGGCTTCTCCACCAGAACCCCTTCGACCAGTTCGCAGAGCCTGCCGTAGCGATCCCGAAGGCGAATTACGTCCTGGTCGGTGGCAGCGCCGGGCGCCGGCCGAGCAAAGACTGCGCTCGGGAGGGATGCCGCCCAGCTGGTCCAGCAATTCGGCCATGGTGAGGGTGTCCACGCTCGTGGCGGGCACAATCATGGATGGACTCCGGCTTGGTTGCCGTTGGCTTACTTGCGATGGCGAATGCGCGCCCGCATCCGCCGCTTCTTGCGGCCCACTTTCCGCTCGATCCAGGGCCTTGTCTCCCGGCCTGCGCCGGGGGATGTGGAAGAAGGATGTATTATAGAGTCGGGCCGATAGGCGACAAGACATTGGCGCCAAGGCCGTCCCGTGCTGAAGCACGGGCCTACAGGCCGAAGCCCGGTCAACCGGGCTAAAACCCGGGCAGCCCCGTTCACGGGGCTTCGGCCTGTAGCCCCGCCGTTGACGGCGGGGGATGCGGCCGCATAATTCCACAGGCGCACCCAGCGTTCGCCTTTCCACTGGCGGAGCCGTTCGGGCCGCTGTAAAACGGTAGATAGGGAATTCTCCCCTCGGCTTACCGTCTCCGCTCCGTCGGCGAACTCTCTCGACCCGGGAACCGCACATGGACGCCTTCGTCACGTTCGTCACGCACGACTGGTACTTCGCCTTCCCCATGTTTTTGATGTCGCTGGCCGGGCTGACGCTCGTCTTCTGGCGGCTGCTGCTCAACTACAACGGCGGCGTCAAGATGGAGGAGTTCCTGCCGGCCTTCCAGCAGCGCCTCGAAAAAGAAGGCCCCGAAGGGGCGCTGCGCTACTGCAAGGGCCGCACCGAGATCATCCCGCGCCGGCTCTATGTCGCCGGCCTGGAGGCGCACAAGCAGGGCCTCGCCGCCGTCCGGCGGGCCATGGCCAACGCCATCGAGCTGGAGATCCTGCCCGACCTCAACTTCCTGCTGCCGCCCATCCTGGCCATCGCCAAGATCGCCACCATGGTCGGCCTGTTCGGAACCGTCATCAGCATGATCGGCACCTTCACGGACATTCAGAAAGGCGGCGGCGGCGTCGCCGGCAAGGCCGGCGACATTGGCCTCGCCCTGTTCGCCACAGCGCTGGGCCTCGTCACCGCCATCCCCCTCGTCTTCGCCCACGTCCTCTTCAAGGCGTGGGTCAACCGCTTCGAGCTGCGCATGAAGAGCGCCGCCCACCGGCTGCTGTTCCTGCTGCAAAACGTCAAGGCGCCGCCTGCCAAGGGCGCGGCCGCGACGGCGCCCGTCGCGGTCGAACAGGCCGGAATCGCACGGAGATAGTCCGCAAGGTAGATCTCTCATGGCAGAAAAACGCCGTTTCTACGACGTCTGGATCATCGAGGCCAACACGGTCTACCGCGAGGTCCCCTTCGACGCCGTCGCCGACTGGGTGCAGCAGGGCCGGCTGCTGGAGGACGACATGCTGCGGCCGTCCGGCACGGCCGACTGGCGCCGCCTCGGCGACTTCATGGACTTCAGCGTCTACGTCCCGAAGCCGGCCGCCGAGCCGGAACCGCCGAGTGCCGTTGAGCCGATGGAGCCGGTCGAGCCGGGCATCGTCTGGAAGAAGCGGTCGGACCTCGAAGACAACGAGGTCGATATGATCCCGCTCATCGACGTCAGCCTCGTCTTGCTGATCTTTTTCATGCTGATCACGAACGACGTCAGCGGCGGACCGCCTGTCCGGACGCCGTTCGCCGAGAACGGCGTCGCCGAAGCGATCAATTCCGCCTGGATTGGCATCGACCTGGAGGGCGAATGACCGACCGCACGCCCATCTATTCCTGCGGTGCCGGCGGCGCCTCGGCTAAGGACGGGGACAGCAACCTCCATACGCAGGCGGAATTGCTGACCCACCTGCAAACGCTCCTGGCCGGGCGCAAGGACAAGGACGTGACAATCGACGTGACGATCGACGCTAACCCCGACGTGAAGACCGGCGACGTGCGCCGCCTCACGGTCGAACTGTCCAAGAACCCGTACCACTCCGAGATCGGCGCCTTGTACACCGGCGTGAGTGACAAAAAGCCATGACCTGGAAAGTGCGTGAAGAAGGCTCGCCGCAGGTCCGTGAGGATCTGTCGCTGGAGCAGGTGTTCGAGGGCCTGGGAGAGGGCGAGTGGGGGCCGACGGACGAGGTCCGCGGACCCAACGACCGCGACTGGACGCGCTTCGAGAACCACCCGACCTTCGCCGACGCCGTCGCCCTGGAGCCGCTGCCGAGCCACGAGGACGACGAGACGCACATCGACATGACGCCGATCATCGACGTGGCGATGGTGCTGCTGGTCTTCTTCATTCTGATTTTCACCTATTCGGTTCTGGAAAAGCGGTTGGAGGCGGCCGAGGCCGGGGTGAACGGGCCGGCCGTCGTTACGCGCGATCAGGTGAAGAACCAGATGATCAAGGTGACGGCCGCCCGCGAGAACGGTCGCACGGTCTACAAAGTCGAAGACGACCCGAAAGAAACGCCGGCGGACCAGCTCGGGGCGGTGCTGGGCCGCTTCGTGCGGTCGAGCGGACATACGGAGTTGCTGCTGGTGGTCGCCGATGATGTGCCGTCGGGCGATATGGTCTTCGTGCAGGATCAGGCGAAGGGGGCTGGGATGTCCAAGGTGCTGCTGGCCAGGCTGGAGAACAAGGCGCCCTGACGCCGCGCCCTTCCTCAACGGGTGGTAGTGGCCTCTGTTGGTCGTATAGGTCGTATCGGGCCCTATAGGTCTTATACGGGCCTATACGACCAACAGAGCCCTACCCAACGGGTTGCCGTCTCCCATGAAAGCCGACCTCACCCCCGCAGTCGAACGGGCGCTGGACCACGCCCGCCGCCTCGCCCGCGCTTCCGGCGCCGACGACCTCCGGCCCGCCCACTGGCTGCACGGTCTGCTCGCCGAGGACGAGGGCCGTCCCGCCGCGCTGGCCGTGCAAGCGGGCCTCGACTGGGAGGCGTACACCCGCGACCGCCCGATGCCGCCGGACGATCCCGCCGACCCTTCCGTCCCGTTTCAGCGGGCAACGCGCGTCGCCTTGTCCGAGGCGACTGGCTGGGCGCGCCTCCAGATCGCGGGCGAAGCCGCCGTGTCCGGCGATCTCCTGCTGATCGCGCTGTTGCGGGCCGATGCGGAGCTGCGCGGGCGGCTGGAGGCGATGGGCCTGCGCATGGACCGGCTGGAGGCGGCGGTGCTGCCCGAACCGGGGCCGTCGATTCCGGTGGAGGAAGAGGCGGCGCCTCTTGACGCAACAAATCGGATCGACAATCTGCGCATTCTGGACGCCTGCGCCAACCGCGCCCGTGAGGGGCTGCGCGTCGTCGAGGACTACTGCCGCTTTGTGCTGGACGACGCCTTCCTCTGCGGAGAATTGAAGCAGCTGCGGCACAATCTGACGACCGCTCTCGCCGGGTTGCCTGTGGACCATTTGCTGGAGGCGCGCGAGACGCAACGGGACGTGGGCGCCAGCATATCCACCGAAGCGGAGGGAGAAAGGGCGTCGCTGACCGCCGTGGCGCGGGCGAACTGGAAGCGCTTGCAGGAGGCGTTGCGCAGCCTGGAGGAGTACGGCAAAACGATCGGTCCCGACCTCGGCCGGGCGCTGGAGCAGCTCCGCTACCGGACCTACACCCTGGAGCGGTCGGCGGGACTGGGCGCCGTGGCGCAGGAGCGGCTGGCGGACGTGCGGCTGTGCGTGCTGCTGACGGCGGCGCATTGCACGGGGTCGCCGGAAGGGACGATCCGCGAGGCGGCGGCCGGTGGCGCGGGCATGATCCAGCTGCGGGAGAAAGACTTGTCCGACCGGGAATTGCTGGAACGGGCGCGCGAGGTCCGCCGCTGGACGTGCGAGGCCGGCGTCTTGTTCATCGTCAACGACCGGCCGGACATTGCGCGGCTAGTCGAGGCCGACGGCGTCCACCTCGGACAGGACGACCTGCCGGTGCTGGAGGCGCGGCGCATCCTGGGACCGAACGCGCTGATCGGCGTCAGCACGCATGACATCGAACAGGTGCGTCAAGCGGTGCTGGACGGGGCGAGCTATCTCGGCGTCGGGCCGACGTTCCCCTCGCGGACGAAGCAATTTGGCGAGCTGGCGGGTCTGGATTTCGTGCGCGCGGCGGCGGCCGAGACGACGCTTCCGGCGTTCGCGATCGGCGGCGTCAACCTCGACACCGTAGGCGCCGCGGCGGCGGCGGGGGCGCGGCGGGCGGCCGTCAGCGAGGCGATCTGTCGGGCGGCCGACCCACGGGCCGCGGCGGCGGCGCTGGTGCAGGCGCTCGCCGTGAAGCGCTGATCTCCCTGCGACGAATCGTATAATCTCCCTGCCGTCGCCCCAGGCTCGAAATCTACGAAGAGAGCCTCTAATGCGACCGAATCCGGTCAAACAAGCGTTGAAGGCCGGCCGCCCATCCGTCGGCACGTGGCTGTCGCTAGGCAGCATCACCGCGTCGCGCTTCCTCGCTCGCAGCGGCTTCGCCTGGCTCACCGTGGACGTGGAACACAGCCTCGTCGATTGGGAGACGGCCACGCACATGTTCGCGTCCATCGCCGACGCCGGCTGCGTCGCCCTGGCGCGCGTACCGTCGGGCCGGCACGACCACATCAAGCGCGTGCTGGACAACGGCGCCCACGGCATTGTCGTGCCGATGGTCAACAGCCGCGAGGAAGCCGAGGCCTGCGTCGCCGCCGCCAAGTACCCGCCGATCGGCAACCGCAGCGTCGGCGGCAGCGTCCACGCGCTCAATTTCCAGACCTCCGCCGTCGATTACTTCGCCCACGCCAACGACGAGGTGCTGGTCGTCCTCCAGTGCGAACACATCCAGGCCGTCGAAAACGCCGACGCCATCTTCTCCGTGCCCGGCATCGACGCCATTTTCGTCGGCCCCAACGACCTGGCGGCCAGCATGAGGAGCAAGGACGGCAAGCCGCCCAGCGGCGAGGCCACCGCCGAGGCGATGAAGCACGTCCTGACGACCTGCCGCAAGCACGGCGTGGCGCCGGGGGTGCATTGCATGAACGCCGAGGAAGCGCGTCACCGGATCGAAGAAGGGTGGCAATTCGTGGCCGTCGTCAGCGAGCTGAAGATGATGCTCGACGGCGTCGCCGACGTGGTGCAGAAACTCGGCCTGAAGCGGCAGGTGGAAACCACGGCGAAGTATTGATCCTGTCCGTGAAAGAAGCCCGATGTCCCCTCCTCCGCCGCCCGACTGGCAAATGCCGCCCGGCGTCAACCGCGGCTTGTGGGACTACCTCCACGACCCGTCCGTCGCTCGGAACTACGACGCCGGGTTGGCCGGCGTATCGCTGCCGGACGTGGATGCGCACTTCGTGGAGGAACATTGTCCGCGGCCCGGTTGGCTGCTCGACCTCGGCTGCGGCACGGGCCGATTGCTGATCCGATTCGCCCGCCGCGGCTATCCCGTTCTCGGCGTCGATCTCTCGCAAGCCATGCTGGCCGTGGCCCGCGACAAGGCCGACGCCGCCGGCGTCCGCGTCCACCTCCTGCACGCCAACCTCGCCGAGCTGGACGGTCTGCGCGACGGCGGCTTCGACTACGCCGCCTGTCTGTTCAGCACGCTGGGCATGGTGATGGGCGCGGCCAACCGCCGCCGCGTCATCGGCCACGCCTTCCGCCTGTTGAAACCGGGCGGTCGTTTCGTGCTGCACGTCCACAACCGATGGTTCAACGTGTGGAACGGGCCGGGGCGGGCGTGGCTGCTGCGCGATGTCTGGGAGCGACTTATCGGCCGCGCCGACGGCGGAGACCGCGTCATGCCGGTCCATCAGGGCGTGGCCGGGCTGACGCTGCACCTGTTCACGCGCGGCGAGGCGGTGCGTCTGCTGGCCGGCGCCGGCTTTCGCCTCCGCGAGGCGCGGCCGGTCAGTCTCCGGCCGGATGGGCGGCTGGCGTGGCCGTGGTGGTTCGGCGGACTGCGCGCCTACGGCTATCTTCTCGCGGCGGAACGGCCGGCCGCCTGAACGTCTTGCTTACTGAGTGCGGTTGTCGGAGCCGCGACCGTAAGGGAGCGGGGGAGGATCCTGCACTTCCCCCGCTCCCTTACGGTCGCGGCTCCGATGAGTGGACTCTATAACTTGCCGATTTCTTGCTGGACGAACGGCGCATGAATCGGGTACGATTCTTTCTCCCCTCTGGATTCGCCGCCGGGAGAGAAGGCATGTTCGCGCGGTTGACCCTCGAGAGCGGCTCGGCGATCCCCGCCGATTGCACCCTGCACCCCGATCAACCCGTCGCCCTCGGCCGCGGCCTCGACAACACCATCGTTCTCAGCGATCGATGCGCCTCCAAATCGCACGCCTGCATCTTCGCCGAACAAGGGCGCTGGCTCCTCCGCGACCTGGACTCGCGCAACGGCGTCCTCGTCAATGGCCGCCGCGTGCGCGGCGAAGTGGAGCTGGCCTCGGGGGCGGAGATCGGTTTCGGCGAGATCCGCTTCCGCTTCACGGCCGGCCTGCTGCCTCCACGCCTGGGGGAGAGCGTGACAATGGACGAAACGCCGAACACGGTCATCCGTGAGTCCCCCCAGCGCCGGCCGCCTTCCTCCGAGGAAAGCGCGGTCGAGGACGAGGGAACCGACCCGGACGCCCAGACGATCCTCCATCCCGACGAGCTGACCGTCCTGTACCGCTTCCTTTCCGGTTCCCTCACCGAGGCGGGGCCGCACGGCCTCATTCGCCTGGCCCTGGAAACCCTTCACCGTCAGACGCACGCCGACTTCGTGGGCTATCGCGGTCTCGACGCCGACGACCTGTTGATGGTCCTGCCGGAGCGGGAGCGAGTGGACGGCCGCCTGAGCAGCCGGATGACCCAGAAGGCGCTCGCCAACGGGGCGCCCGTCTGGCTGGAACGGCCGGCCGACGCCGAATTGACCGGCGAAAGCCTGACCGGCGTCCGCGACGCGCTGTGCGTGCCGCTCCGTGAGCGCAACGCCGACCCCAGCCCCGGTCTGGACGCACCGCCGCCGCTCGGCGCCCTGCACGCCTATCGCCGCGACCGAAGCTTCAGCGAGCGCGAGCTGCGGTTCTGCGAAGTGCTGGCCGGCTGCCTGGCCGGCCGCCTTCGCGGCGTGCTCGGCCGCCGCGCCCTTGAGGCCGACAACTTTCGCCTCCGCCTCGGCTCGCCCGGCGGCGACGACGCCCTGGTCGGCGACAGTCCCGCCGTCCGCCAGCTCCGCGATCAGATCGCCCGCCTGGCCGACCACCCCGGCAGCATCCTCATCACCGGCGAAACCGGCGTCGGCAAGGAGCTTGTCGCCCTCGGTTTGCACCGAGCCAGCCGTCGCCGCGTCGGCCCGATGGTGACCGTCAACTGTGCTTCGCTCAACCCCAGCACGGTCGTCGCCGAGTTCTTCGGCCATGCCCCCGGCGCCTATACCGGAGGCGAAAAGGCTCATCCCGGCTTCTTCGAGCAGGCCGACGGCGGCACGCTCTTCCTCGACGAGGTCGGCGAGTTGTCCCTGGAAATGCAGGCGATGCTCCTCCGCGTCCTGGAGACGCGCAAGTTCCGGCCGATGAAGGCCGTCGCGGATTTCACCGTGGACGTGCGAGTGCTGGCCGCCACCAACCGCGACCTGGCGAAGGAAGTGCGGATCGGACGCTTCCGCCAGGATCTGTTTTATCGGCTCACGGTTGCGATCCAGGCGCCGCCGCTGCGGGACCACGCCGACGACGTGCCGGCCCTGGTCCGGCACTTCCTCGCCAACCTGCATCGGAGCGATCCGCGCTCCGTGGAGCTGACGGAGGCGGCGCTGGAGCGTCTGCGGTCGTTTTCCTGGCCGGGCAACGTGCGCCAGCTGCGTTATGTCGTGGAGAGAGCGGCGGCCCTGAGCCGCAATGGCCGGATCGACGCAGCCGATCTCCACCTGGACGAGGGAGCGGCCGATTCCGTGGACGAGCTGCCGCTCAAGCTGGAAGAGCTGGAAGCGTGGGCGATTCGCCGGGCGCTCGAACGCGCGGGCGGAGAAAAGAAGGGGGCCGCCGAACTGCTGGGGATTCACCGGGAGACGCTGCTGGCCAAGATGCGCAAGTACGGGATCGGCGTGGAGTAATGGCGAGCGGCCGGCGTAAGCCGGCTGATGAGGCGGATCAGCCGGCTTACGCCGGCCGCTCGCCCGGCAAAGCTCGAACGGCGTCAGGCGACCGGCTTGTTGACGATCACCTGAGCCTGGGGCGCCGGCTCGGCGGCCGGTTCCTTACCGTGGATGGCGTCGAAGACTTCCTGGCGATGCACCGGCACCTCCTTGGGAGCGACGATGCCCAGCCGCACCTTGTCACCGCGGATCTCCACCACGGTGACGACGATGTCATTGTTGATGACGATACTTTCGTTTTTTTTTCTGGACAGTACAAGCATCGCCGACTATCCTTCCTCTTGTCAAGAGGTCGAAGGGAGACTGGAAGGAACGCGTGTACGTCGCTTGACGGTCACACGTACAACACGCGGGGGAAGGTGACTATCCCCCCTTTCGCTCCAGGGTGAAGTCTCGTTGGGTGGGACGCGGTTTCCGGCGGGAGAGATCCGACGGAAGTCAAGCCCCTACCGACACTTCATCATCAATTAATGCTATCCGTCCGCGGAAACTCCGTCAAGGGTCGGACTGCGCTAACTCCACTTTTTTTGCGCTTTGGCACGCCCCCCAGGCGAGGGCGCGGCCGACGGTCGGTGCGCCTCTCACTTCACCTACATGCTCCTCTCCCTCCCCGCCCGAGACGATTTCTCTCGCACCGCCGCAACCGGGATCGACGGAAACCGCACTATGACGGAGGTTGCGCCCGGGACGGCCGTTCCGGCATCCAACCACGTTATCCTGGAGGTGGGAGATGGCTTCGTCCTGGCGGCACCGGTTGATCCTGACGGGACTTGCAGCGTGGACGGGGTTGCTATTACCGACCCGGAGCGCGGCCGACCCGCCGCCCCCGTCGGTCGAGGAACTCATCCACCGCCTCGGCAGCGACGACTTCGACCAGCGCGAAACGGCGTCGCGGGAACTGACGGAGAGGGACTGGCCGGTGATGCCGGCTTTGCGAGCGGCGACCGCCGCTGGCAACGACTCAGAGGTGCGCTGGCGGGCGAAGGCCGTTCTGGCGGCCATCCGGGGGCGCTGTCCGGGAGCGCAGGCGTTCGCCCGACAGGTGATGGACGCCGCCGCGATTCTGCAAGACGAGTGCGTCGGCCAACCGTCGCGCGCCGAGGTCGTCGAACGGGCCGTCAACGCCCTCTTCCCGCCGGACCAGCGGCTGATGCCGCGCGAGATCGCCCACGACCTGCGGGAGGTCCGCGGCATGGGGGACGCTGAGTTGAGCGACCTGTTATGGTCGGCGGCCGCCGTGTGGGAGCGGCGCGGGGTCTTCCACGCGGACGCCGACCTCGACCGGGTGATGGCCGGCGTGGTGAAGGAGGTGGACCTACATGCCTCCTGGCGAAACGAGTCGAACTTCCGCATCGGCTGTGTATCCAATCCACAGAGCGTCGGCCTGGAGCTGCGCCTCGACCGCGCCACGCGAAAGATCACGGTCGTCACGCCGATCAAGGGCGGCCCCGCCTATCAGGCCGGCGTGCGCGCGGGCGACGTTCTAACAGGGGTGACGCAGGATGAGGGAGCCGCCTCCAACGATCCGCTCCGCCGTCTCCAGGTGAAGGATGTCGCTGGAATGGACGTGGAGGAGGTCGAAGAAAGGATCAAGGGACGAACCGGAACGGAGGTCCGTCTGTGGGTACGGTGCGCGGAGGTTGATGGCCTGTTGGAGTTCCACATGAAGCGCGGCCCTGCGACGCCGGAGACGGTGATGGGGTTCCGGCGCGCCGCGGACGACGACTGGGATTACTGGCTCGATCAGAAACGCCGGATCGCCTACATCCGCATTGCCCTCTTCGGGGAGGACTCGGCGGAAGGCCTGGCCCGCGTGCTGGAGCGGTTGAACGCGGAGGGAATGCAAGGCCTCATCCTGGACCTGCGTTTCAACCCTGGCGGTCTCCTCTCCCCCGCCGTGGACGTCTCTGAGCAGTTCCTCGACGATGGCCTCATAACGGCTATCCTGCCACGGAATCGGCCGAAGGAGGAGGTGTCCGTCCGGCCGCGCGGGTGTCGGCGCAACTTCGCCCTGGTGTGCCTGGTGAACGGCGAGACGGCGAGCGGGGCCGAAATCGTCGCCGCCTGCCTGCAAGACCACGATCGCGCCCGTATGGCAGGCGAGCGCACGGCGGGACGATGCAGCGCCCAGAACGGTCGCCAGGTGGGCGATGACCGCACGATGATGATGACGACCGCGTTGTTCCTTCGGCCGAGCGGCAAGAAGATCGACCGCATCGCCGCGCCGGACGGCCGGACGACGAGTGGGGCGTCATCCCCGACGCCGGCCTGCGCGTGGACCTCTCCGGCGAGGAGCGCAAAGCGTTGCGCACCGCGCTGGAACGCCGAGCCGCCATCTTCCCCACGGGGCACGTGTCCGCCGAACCGGACTTCGAGGATCGTCAACTGGTGCGAGCGCTCGCGGCGATCCGTAAGGAGATCCACCCGAGCGATTAGCGCTTCGTTCCGGTTTTCCGCGTCGTCTGGTCCTCCCTGCGGTTGTCCGTTACAAAGGGAAGACGGTTCTATTCACGGAGGATGGCCGCGGCGTTCGCGGCCCAACGACGCACGGGAGACGGCCATGATCGCCTGCCCCCACGTGACGAAGCGTGAGATCCGCCTTCATTACGACCTGGCGACGCCGTTCTACCGGCTCCTGTGGGGACCGCACATCCATCACGGCGTTTGGGACGCTGACGCGCCGCCGCTCCAGGCCCAGCGCCAGCTCATCGACCGTCTCGCCGCCGCCGCGTCGATCGCCGCCGGCGAAGACGTCCTCGATGTGGGCTGCGGCATGGGCGGCAGTTCCATCGAGTTGGTCAAGCGATATGGCTGTCGCGTGACCGGCCTGACGCTCAGCCCCGTCCAGCGCCCTGGGCGCGGATGTCGGCGGCATGGCAGGGCACGGCCGGCCGGACGCGCTTCCTGTGCGGCGACGCCGAACGGGTCGCCTTCCCGGCCGCGAGCTTCGACGTGGTCTGGAACGTCGAGTGCAGCGAGCACTTCTTCGACAAGCCGGCCTTCTTCCGCCGGGCGGCCGACTGGCTGCGGCCCGGCGGACGGGTCGCCCTGTGCGCCTGGCTGGCCGGCGACGGCCCTGACCCCGACGGTCTCGCCGCCGCGGTCTGCGAGCATTTCCTCTGCCCGTCGCTGGGCACGGCCGACGATTACCGCGGCTGGCTGATCGACGCGGGCCTCCGGATGCGCAGCTTCGACGACCTGACGACGCGCGTTTCGCGCACCTGGGAGATCTGTCTCGACCGGGTTCGCCGCAGTCGCGTCGCCTGGCTCGCCCCGCTGGCCGGCCGATCAATGACGCGCTTCCTCGACCACTTCTCGACGCTGCTGAGCGCATACCGCACCGGCGCGATGCGCTACGGAATCTTCGTCGCGGAGAAACCGACGTGCTGACTCGCATTTCCGGCGCAACGCTGGCGCTGTCCGCCCATGCCGCTCTGGCCGTGACCGTCTGGTTTCTCTTCCCGTTCCTGCAAGGTTTGGCTCCGCCGCCCGCAACTGGTTCGCCGTGGCGGCTGCTTGGGGACGGGCTGCTGGTGCTGCAATTCGGCGCCTCGCACAGTCTGCTGCTGGCGACGCCAGTGCGCCGCCGGCTGGAACGTCTCCTGCCGTCCGCCCTGCACGGCTGCCTCTTTTGCCTGACGACGTGCCTGAGTTTGCTGCTGCTGATCCTGGCGTGGCGGCGAACGCCGATCGTGATGTGGGACCTGGAGGGTTGGCCGCGGTGGGTGGTGTGCGGCGCGTACTTGCTGAGCTGGGCCGCGCTGCTGTACGCGCTGGGGCTGACCGGCTACGGCTGGCAGACCGGATGGACGCCGTTCTGGGCGTGGTTCCGCGGCCGGCCCGCGCCGCGGCGCCGCTTCGAGGAGCGCGGCGCCTATCGCTTGTTACGGCATCCCGTTTATCTGGCTTTCCTCGGCCAGATCTGGCTGACGCCGACGGCCACGCTCGACCGGCTGATGATGATGACGCTGCTCACGGTATACGTGGCAATCGGCAGCTGGCTGAAGGACCGGAGGATGGTTTTCTACCTCGGCGACGTCTATCAGGGCTATCAGGCGCGCGTGCCGGGATACCCGCTGGTGGGCTTCGGGCCGCTCGGAAGAGTGGAGGGCGCCAGACGATGGATCCGAACCCCGGTGGAGGCTACAGGTCGGCGTCGCTCAGACCGGCGTCTCGCATGACGCCACGCTAGGCCCCGCCTTCAGGGTCTTGTTCGCGTGAACCGGTACGGTCACCTGAACGCGACCGTCCGGGCTGGCATAGGTGTGATGACTGCTTCGGATGCGGACGAACCGCCACCCTCGGCGTTCGAGAACCTTGCACATGTCCTTCCCGGAAATGTGCTTCAAAGATCCATCTCCCGCACGACGTCATCGGCGGATCGGTCCTCGGGGACGAAGGGTTGCCGCTCATTCAGCGCTTCGAGATGTCCCTCGGCCGCTTCCCGAATGTTCGCCATCGACTCTTCGACGGTTTCTCCCTGAGAGTAGCAGCCGGGAAGGGCCGGGACGGCGACGGAATAGCCGCCTTCGGCTTCTTTATGCAGGATGACCTTCAGCTTCATGGCCGCCTCTCCTGATCCGGAAAATGGTTGGTGGTCGAAGCCAAATCCACCGTCTTCTCCAACCACCAACCACCATCCACCCTGCTTACCCCCACGTCACCAGCCCCGGCTCGAACGGGTTGGCCAGGTCGCCGTGCCGCGGCAGCACGCGCACCGCGTAGCCGTGCTGGCCGCTCGCGCTGGCACGGGATCGCTCCCGTGAACACCCACGTCGAGCCGCTCTGCGGTGCGCCGTTGTGCGACATCGGCACCGTGCTGCGGCTGCGGGATCTCGCCCAGCGAATCGACCAGGCCGTGGAACAGCTGCACCTCCACGTCGTCCGGCTTGAAGCCGCCCAGGTTCGACGCGCGACCTTCACCTGCAGGTCGGTCGCCGACGTGCATCGGGTCGGCGCCGTTGGCCTCGACGCCTACCACGCGCACCTGCCGCCAGCCGCGCGCCAGTCGCCGCCGCCACTGCCGCCAGGTCGGCCGCCTGCTTCAGGTTGTCGCCCGTCAGCCGCAGGTAAGCGCTGCGCCGACGGCAGGTAGCACCTCGTCATGTACTCCGCCACCATGCGGCCGGTGTTGAACACCGGGCACAGCGTCGTGATCGACCGCTTCATCATCCGCAGCCAGCCGCGCGGCAGGCCGTCGCGAGCCGCGCGTGTAAAACAGCGGCACGATCTCCTGTTCCAGCAGGTCGTAAATGGCCCGGCTCTCGACGTCGTCCTGGTAGGTCAGGTCGGTGTACTCCTCGCCGGCGCCGATGGCCCAGCCGTTGTCGCCGTCGTAGCCCTCGCACCACCAGCCGTCGAGGATGCTCAGGTTGAGGCCGCCGTTGCAGGCCGACCTTCATGCCGCTGGTGCCCGACGCCTCCAGCGGCCGGCGCGGGTTGTTCAGCCACACGTCCACGCCCTGCACCAGGTAGCGGGCGACGTTCATGTCGTAGTCTTCGATGAAGACGATGCGGCGGCGGAACTCCGGCCGGCGGGCGAACGTGCAGGATCTCGGCGATCAGCTCCTTGCCGCCGTGGTCGCTTGGGATGGGCCTTGCCGGCGAAGAGGATCTGCACCGGCCGATCCTTGTCGTTGATGATGGCCGCCAGCCGGTCGAGGTTGCGGAAGATCAGCGTGCCGCGCTTGTAGGTGGCGAAACGGCGGGCGAAGCCGATCGTCAGCGCCTCGGGATCGAGCACCTCGTCGGCGCGGGCGATCTCGGCCGGCGGCGCGCCGCGGCGCTTCAGCTGCTGCTTGCAGCCGGGCGCGGGCGAAGGCCACCAGCCGTTCGCGGCGCCGTTCGTGCGTCCGCCACAGCTCGGCGTCGGGGATGTGTCTCGACGCGCTTCCAGACGTTGTGATCGGTCGGCCGGCCGTCCCACTGCACGCCGAGGTAGCGGTCGTAGAGCTGGCTCATGTCGGGCGACACCCAGCTGTGGGTGTGGACGCCGTTGGTGATCGACGATGATCGGCACCTCGGCGTCGGGCAGCTCCGGCCAGATGTTCTTCCACATCTTGCGCGAGACGCTGCCGTGCAGCTTGCTGACGCCGTTGGTGATGTTGGCCAGCCGAATGGCCAGCACCGTCATGCCGAACGGCTCGTTGTGGTCGCTGGGGTTTTGCCGGCCCAGGCCGAGGAACTCGTCGCGGTCGATCTTCAGCTGCGGCAGGATACGGCGCGAAATAATGCTCGACCAGCTGCGGCGAGAAGACGTCGTTGCCGGCCGGGACCGGCGTGTGCGTGGTGAAGCAGGTGCCGGCGGCGACCGCCTCG
Source organism: uncultured Planctomycetaceae bacterium (assembly GCA_963771935.1). Lineage (GTDB taxonomy): Bacteria > Planctomycetota > Planctomycetia > Gemmatales > Gemmataceae > UBA4732. The sequence goes on from CAVYVK010000005.1 coordinate 1,882,130, forward strand.
CGGGCCGCGGCGAAATCGACGCCGGTCTCCTCCATCAGGGCGCGGATGCGCTCCAGGCCGCAAAAGGCGCGAGTGGCCCTCGTTCATGTGGCAGACGGTCGGCGGCTTGCCCAGCGCCCGCAGCGCGCGGATGCCGCCGATGCCGAGGACCATCTCCTGGCGGATGCGCATGTCGATGTCGCCGCCGTAGAGGCGGGCGGTGATCGTGCGGTCTTCCGGCGTGTTCTGCGGGATGTTGGTGTCGAGCAGGTAGAGCGGCACGCGGCCGACCTGGATGCGCCAGACGCGGACCTGCACCTCGCGGCCGGGGAACGGCACGCTGACCAGCAGCGGCGTGCCGTCGTGCTTGGTCTCGGGGATGAGCGGCAGGTTGAAGAAGTCGTTTTCGGGATAGCGTTCCTGCTGCCAGCCGTCCACGTTGAGGTACTGGCGGAAGTAGCCTTCGCGGTACATCAGGCCGACGCCGACGAGCGGCAGGCCGAGGTCGCTGGCGCTCTTGAGATGGTCGCCGGCTCAGCACGCCGAGGCCGCCGGAGTAGACCGGCACGCTCTCGTGCATGCCGAACTCGGCGCTGAAGTAGGCGATGCGGAAGTCCGGCGGCGCGCCGCCGGATGCGCGTCCGTCGCCGTCGGTGCCTGGCGCTGGCCGCTCGCGCCGCCGTAGGTTTCCTGATACCAGGTGGCGGCGGCCATGTAGTTGTCGAACGCTTCCTCGACGCGGTCCATGTGGGCGAGGAAGCCGTCGTCGTGGAGCAGTTCTTCGAGCCGCGTCCTGACTCGACGACGCCGAGCAGCTTGACCGGGCTGTGGTCGAGGCCTCGAAGGCGTCGCCGTCGATGCGGCGGAACAGCGCGACGGCCTCGTGGTTCCAGCACCACCACAGGTTGTAGGCCAGCTTCTGCAGGGCCTGCAAGCGTTCCGGCAGGTGCGGCAGGACGGTGAACGTGCGAATCGGTCGGCCCATGGGCCCGGTTCTCCATAAGGCAGACGCCGGGTGCGGCGAGCCGGGTCGCGTCAGCGCCCGGAGGGGCAATTCCCGCACCGTCATGGCGTCTTCGGTGGGGGCGTCGTGGGTGTAGGATAACGATATCGGGGCGGAATTTTCAATTCCGCTTTCCCAGCTTGCCTAGCGTGAGAGGTGGGATCGGGCCGTGGGAATCGGTAGACGCGAGGAAACCGAAACCGCGACTTACGAGGGCAGCAGTGACGCCACCGCGTCCTTCTCCTCCAGCAGCTCCTGCAACGTCGTCTGGAACTTCTGCTTGCCGAAGGCGTCCAGCGGCAACCCTTCCACCACGGTCAGGTTGCCCTTGCCGTCGCTGCGACACGGATAGCTGAACACCAGTCCCGCCGGCACGCCGTACTCGCCCTTCGACACCACCGCCGCGCTCACCCAGTCGCCGGCCGGCGTCGGCGTCAGCAGACTTTTCACGTGGTCAATCGCGCCGTTCGCCGCCGACAAGGCCGAACTCTGGCCGCGCACCTTGATGACCGCCGCCCCGCGCGTCTGCACCTGCGGCACGAAAGTGTTCTCCAACCAATTCCGATCCGAGATCACCTGGGTCGCCGGTTTGCCCTTGATCTTCGCGTTGGTGAAATCGGGATACTGCGTGTTGCTGTGGTTGCCCCAGATGGTGACGCAGGTTACGTCGGCGTTGGCGGCGCCCGCCTTCTTCGCCAGAGCCGTGCGGGCGCGGTTGTGGTCCAGGCGCGTCATCGCCGTCCAGCGCTCGGCCGGGATACCCTTGCCGTTACGATAGCCGACAAGGCAGTTGGTGTTGCACGGGTTGCCGACGACGAGGACGCGCACGTCCTTGGCCGCGTTGGCCGCCAGCGCTTGGCCCTGGCCGACGAAGATCTTGCCGTTGATGCCGAGAAGCTCCTTGCGCTCCATGCCCTGCTTGCGCGGAAACGAGCCGACCAGCAGCGCCCAATTGCAATCCTTGAACGCTTTGCTCGGGTCGTCGGAGATCACAACGTCCTGGAGGTTCGGGAAGGAGCCGTCGTCCAGTTCCATGACGACGCCTTCCAGCGCCGACATCGCCTGCGGGATCTCCAAGAGTTGCAGGACCACCTTGCGGTCGGGGCCGAACACCTCGCCCGACGCCAGCCGCGCCAGCATGGCGTAGGCCACCTGACCCGCCGCCCCCGTCACCGCCACCCGGATCGTCTCGGCCATGATCGTTCTCGGTTTGAGTTGGGAGTCGTCGGCCGCTCGCCGGCAAGCCGATTCGGCCATAGGTTATAACCTAGAGATCGCCAGCGACGCCGGCTATTCGAGGCGCGGCCGACTGGAATGGCTGATAGTAGGGGCGGGGTGACCCGGCCCCTACCACGAAGGAGTTGGAACGATGGTGAAAGTGGGCATCAACGGTTTCGGCCGCATCGGCCGCCTCGTCTTCCGCGCTCTGGTCGAGCAGGGTCTGCTCGGCAAGTCCCTCGACGTCGTGGCCGTCAACGACCTCGTCCCGGCCGACAACCTGGCCTACCTGCTCAAGTACGACTCGACGCAGGGCCGGTTCCACGGCACGGTCGCCAGCGAGAAGTCGTCGGGCGCCGCCGAGGACGACACGCTGGTCGTCAACGGCCACAAGATCAAGTGCCTCGCCGTGAAGGAAGGCACCGCCGCCTTGCCGTGGAAGCAGCTCGGCGTCGAGTACGTGATCGAATCGACCGGCCTGTTCACCGAGGCAGAGAAGGCGAAGGGCCACCTGACGGCCGGCGCCAAGAAGGTCATTATCTCCGCCCCGGCCAAGGGCGAAGACATCACCATCGTCATGGGCGTCAACCACGAGAAGTACGACCACAACAAGCACACCATCATTTCCAACGCCAGCTGCACCACGAATTGCCTCGTGCCGGTCGTCCACGTCCTTCTCAAGGAAGGGTTCGGTGTCGAAGAAGGGTTGATGACGACGATCCACAGCTACACGGCGACGCAGAAGACGGTGGACGGCCCGTCGAAGAAGGATTGGAAGGGCGGACGCGGCGCGGCCATCAACATCATTCCGAGCAGCACCGGGGCGGCCAAGGCGGCGGCGCTGGCCATCCCCGAACTCAAGGGCAAGCTGACCGGCATGTCGTTCCGCGTGCCGACGCCGACGGTGTCGGTGGTGGACCTGACCGTGCGGACAGTCAAGGAGACGAGCTACAAGGAGATCTGCGCCGCGATGAAGCGGGCCAGCGAGACGTACCTCAAGAACATCCTGGCCTACACCGGCGACGAGATCGTGTCGTCGGACTTCATCCACGACGCCCATTCAAGCATCTTCGACGCCGGCTCCGGCATCGAGCTGAACAGCCGGTTCTTCAAGCTCGTCAGCTGGTACGACAACGAATGGGGCTACTCCAACCGCTGCGTGGACCTGCTGCGCTACATGGTGGGCAGGGTGCAGTGAGCGCGAAATCCATGCCGTCGAACGGAGGCGCGAAGGTACAATGGAATGGCCGCCTGCATCTATGTCCCCGGCTCGTGGGGGTGATTGCCTGGACCTGACGTGCGGCCGACAAGGCGGGCGCTGCCAGTTCGTCGAAGGCCATCGGCCCCGGAGTTGTGCCGATGCACGGCCGTCCGCCCGTCGCCCAATCTTGCCCTTTGGGAGGTCCCGCGAATGGAAACCTCTCTGGAAATCTACCGGCGCCATCTGGCGAAGCTGCCCGCCTGCGACGCCGATTTTTTCGCTGACGCTCTGGCCCGCTATCGCGCTGGCGACGAGTCGGCGGCGCGGGACATTTCCGGCCGCTGCCTGCACCTTGCCCTCCAACACGGGGAGGAGCGCGCCCACGAACTGGGTTCGATAGAGATCCTCGAAGCAGTGCAAGAGGCCAATCGCGGCTTGTGAACGCGATTACAACTTTCGCCGGCAGCGACCTGGAAGAGTTCCTCCGCTATGCCCAGGAGCGCATCCGGGAGCGCCTCGCGGCCCTGGCGTAGTCATCGCTGTTGTTGGAATCATCTCATGCCGAAAAAAACTCTCGCCGATCTGCCGCAGGGCCTGCACGGCAAGCGCGTGCTGGTCCGCGTCGATTTCAACGTGCCGCTGGACAAGGCCGGCAACGTCACCAACGACCGCCGCATCCGCGCCGCCCTGCCGACGCTGAAGACGCTGCTCGACCGCGGCGCCGCGCTGGTCGTGATGAGCCACCTCGGCCGGCCGACCGGAGATCCGAAAGCAGACGCCCCTTACAAGATGGATAAAGTCGCCGTACGCCTGGGCGAGCTGCTCGATCGGCCTGTGCGCAAGGTGGACGAGGTGGTCGGCCCGCCCGCCACCGCCGCAGCGCAAGCGCTGAAGCCTGGCGAGGTGCTGGTGCTGGAGAACTTGCGTTTCCACCCCGGCGAACAGGCGAAAGACAAGGCGCTCGGCGCCGAGTTGGCCAAGCTGGGCGACGCCTACGTCAACGACGCCTTCGGCACCTGCCACCGCAAGGACGCTTCGATGCTCGCCCTGCCGGCCGCCATGAAGGGCAAGCCGCGCGTCGTCGGGCTGCTGGTGGCCAAGGAGTTGGACATTCTGGATCGTCTATTGAGCAATCCGCCGCGGCCGCTGCTCGGCATCCTCGGCGGCGGCAAGGTGTCGGACAAGATCCTCTTCATCAAGAGCCTGCTGGCGCACGTCGATCGCGTGCTGATCGGCGGGGCGATGACGTACACTTTCCTCAAGGCGCAGGGCAAGAACGTCGGCGGCTCCCGGCTGGAGGCCGACAAGCTCGACGTGGCCCGCGAGCTGCTGGAGCTGGGCAAGGGCAAGATCGTGCTGCCGGTCGATCACCTCGTCGTCGAGAAGATCGACGCCCCGCGGACGGCCCGTGTCGTGGAGGGCGAAATCCCCGACGGCTGGATCGGCGTGGACATCGGCCCCAAGACGAGCGCCGAATACACCGACGCGGTTCGCAAGGCGGCGACGGTGGTGTGGAACGGCCCGCTGGGCAAGTTCGAGGACGAGCCGTACAGCCGGGGGACGCGGGCCGTGGCCGAAGCGATGGCGGCGTCGAAGGGCGTGACGATCGTGGGCGGCGGCGAGACGGCGGAGGCGGTGGAGGAGTTCGGCTTGGCGGAGAAGATGACGCACGTCTCGACCGGCGGCGGGGCGTTTCTGGAGTACGTCCAGGGGACGCCGTTCCCGGCGCTGGCGGAGATCGACGAAAAGTGACGTGCGGGCCGGATAATTCGCCATTCTACAATAGGGCGACAATTCCTTCGTCCTGTGATAGAATGATTGTCTCACCAAACCGGGGGGTTCCGACCATGTTTTTCCAACCGCAAGGGATGAACCGCCGCCAAATGCTCTGCCGCATCGGCGGCGGCTTCGGCGCGCTCGGCCTGGCCACGATGCTGGCCGGCGAAGGCCTCGTGAGGGCCGACGACGCCCCGAAGACGTCCAACCCACTCGCCCCCAAGCCGCCGATGTTCAAGGCGCGGGCGAAGCGCGTCATCTTCCTGTTCATGAACGGCGGCCCCTCGCAGGTCGATACCTTCGACCCCAAACCCGCTCTCGATAAGTACAAAGGCCAGCGTCCCGAAGGCGCCGCCCTGCCCACCGACCGCGCCAAGGGCGGCGGCCTGCTGCCGTCGCCGTTTGCGTTCAGCAAGCAGGGCCAGAGCGGCATCGAGGTCAGCGAGCTGTTCCCCAACGTCGGCAAGGTCATCGACGACGTCTGCGTCATCCGCTCGATGCACACCAACACGCCCAACCACGAGCCGTCGCTCTTGATGATGAACTCCGGCGAGACGCAGCCGACGCGGCCCAGCCTCGGCTCGTGGCTGACCTACGGCCTCGGCTCCGAGAATCAGAACCTGCCCGGCTTCGTGGTGCTGTGTCCGGGCCAGCCGGTCGTCGGCCCGCAGCTGTGGAGCAACAGCTTCCTGCCCGGCGTCTACCAGGGCACGCACATCAACAACTCCAACACGGACCCCAAACAGCTCATTCAGGACATCACCAACCGCAACGTGCCGCGGCCGGTCGAGCGTCGGCAGCTCGACCTGTTGCAGCAGATGAACGAGGCGCATCTCCAGGCGCGCGGCGGCGACGATCAGCTGGAATCGCGGATCGCCTCCCTGGAGATCGCGTTTCGGATGCAGTTCGAGGCGCAGGAGGCGTTCGACCTGACCAAGGAGACGGCCGAGACGCGCAAGACCTACGGCGAGGGAGAGTTCGCCAACGCCTGCCTGATGGCCCGACGATTGGCCGAGCGCGGCGTGCGGATCACGCAGATCTACTTCGGCAACGGCCAGCCGTGGGACGACCACGCCGACATCCTGAACCACCGCAATCACGCGAAGCTGACGGACCAGGCCATCGCCGCGCTCTTGACGGACCTGAAGCGAACCGGCCTGCTGAACGAGACGCTGGTGATTTGGGGCGGCGAGTTCGGCCGGACGCCGACGTCGGAGGGCGGCAAGGGCCGCGACCACAACGCCAAGGGTTTTTCGATGTGGCTGGCCGGCGGCGGGATCAAGGGCGGCATGGTCCACGGTTCCACCGACGAATTCGGCTACGCGGCAGTGGACAAGCCGGTCCACGTCCACGACCTGCACGCGACCATCCTGCACTGCCTCGGCATCGACCACGAGAAGCTGACGTTCCGCTACAGCGGCCGCGACTTCCGGCTGACGGACGTATCGGGAGTGGTGGTGAAGGACATCCTGGCGTGAGACCCTTGCGGCGTTACCAGCGCAAAGCGCCAGCGAGGGGTTGAGAGGAACCCCTCGCTGGCGCTTCGCGCTGGCAGGATCTTGTCCGTTCTTACAGAACGACTTCGCTCCAGGCGCTGCCGTCGAACTCCCACAGGACGTCGTTCACGGCCAGGATGAAGAGGTCCGGTCCCTGGTCGTTGGTGATGGAGGCCACGGTCCCGGCGGACGAGATCCGCTGCCAGCCCAGCGCCGCGGTGTAGCGCCAGAGCGAATGGTCGGAGGCCAGCGCGAACGCCGCCGCGTTGCCCGCGGAGTCCGTGCCGGTGCTGACCGACAGGATGGTCCCCGCCGGAGATAGTTCCGTCCAGCCCCCGGCCGCGTGCTGCCACATCGACCCGTCGCTGGCGACCACGAACGCGCTGCCGGCCTCGGCGCTGACCGAATCGATGGTCCCGGCCGGCGACAGCAGCTGCCAGGCGTCACGATCGAATTGCCAGAGGGAATGGTCCGAGGCGACGGCGAAGGCCTCCGCCCCGCGGGAGGCGTCGGCGCCGCCGCTGACGGAGAGGATCGTCCCGGCGGGAGACAGTTCCGTCCAGCCCGACGCGGCGTGGCTCCACAGGGAGGAATCGGACGCCAGGGCGAAGACAACATCGTTTGGAGAGGCCGAAAGAGCGTTGATCGTTCCGGCCGGCGACAGCTCCGCCCAGCCCGCCACGGTATGAATCCACAGCGAATGGTCGGACGCCAGGGCGAACACCTCGTTGCGGCCGGAGGCGTCCTTGCTCGCGCTGATCGCCAGGATCGTGCCGGTCGGGGACAGCTCGACCCACTGGTCGTCGCTCGGATTCAGCCCCCAAAGCGAATGATCCGTTTCCGTCGTGAACACCAGGGACGGAGAGGCGGCGTCGGCGGACGACCCATTCGAGGTGGAGGTCGAGCCGACCAGCCCCGCCACGATCAGGTTGGCGATGGGCGAACCGCGCCCGGTGACGAGATCGTAGCCGGCGCCGGCCGAGTCGGCGCCGTTGCTGCCGCTGACCACGTCGTGGAAGTCGCCGGCCGGCAGCTGGTACAGCAGCGGGAGCGTTTGCGAAGCGCCGTCGAGCGCGCCTTCGCCGGCCAAGGCCCGTCCCTGATCGGCGATGGCGACCAGAGCGGACCATTGCGGCGCCCCGGCGCTGGTGCCGCCGACCATCAGCCAGCCGCCTTCGGAGGTGTCGTAGACGGCGTAGGGCGACGCGGTCGAGGCGTCGTAGGAAACGTCGGGGACGGCGCGTTGGGTTACGCTTTGGGTGACGACGCCTCTCTGATAGGCCGGCTGGGGCTCATTGACGCTGAGGCCGCCGCTGCTGCCGCTCCAGGCGGTTTCGCCGAGGTAGGCGCCCGAAGCGCTGAGACTCAGCTGCGTCCCGCCGACCGCCAGAACGTTCGGCGAGACGGAGGGCCAATCGGGCGCCCCCGCCGAGCCGGTGTCGCCGGAGGCCGCCACGAACGTGACGCCAGTGTGGCCGGCCGGCGTGGTGAAGTAGCTGTCGTAGGTCGATTCGCCGGTGAACTCGCTGCCGGCCCAGCTCATCGACACCACCGACACGCCCGGCTGATTGCGGGCGAAGTTCTCCGCCGCCAGCAGGTCCGAACCGCCGGAGCTGTTCGCCTCGACGAGCAGGATGCTGGCGCCCGGCGCGATGGCGTGCGCCCACTCCACGTCGAGGCTGATTTCCAGGCCCAGTTCGCGTTGGCGGCCGGCAGGCCGGTCCCGCCGGCCTGGTTCACCTTGGTGAAGCTGGGGGGGGCGGGCAGGCCGTAGGTCGCGTCGAAGGCCGCGAGATCGCCGGCGATGTTCGGCTGGTCATAGGCGTCCACGATGGCGATGGTCTGGCCGCGGCCGTCGCCCACGACGGCGCCGTTCTCGAACGTGATCTGGTTGAAGCCGTAGGCTTGGCGGATCTGCGCGGGACTGAAGCCGGCGGGCAGACCCGACCCGGCCGCCGGCTGCAGCGCGCCGGGATTCACGGCGATCACATTGGGCGACACCACGCTTGGGGTGGTGCGGTCTTCGAGCTGTTCCAGCGATAATACGGATCGGTTGTTCCGAGTGCGCGATGAATTCTGGAAACGTCCCTTCTCCCTGCGAAGGAATCCACTCATAGGAAGCTCCGAAGGCGGCGCGGTCAAAGCGTCCGTGCGGCCACGCGCGCCAGGGTTGCGTCCCTTCCCCACTCTCGGAAGTGGAAGGAATACTCGGCCGTCCGCCGAGGACGAGGGGTGAATCCTGCGAAGCCATTCTAGCGGCGCCCCGGTGAGGGGGCGACGGGCGAGTCGTCGCGCAAGAAGCGCAGGGCGACGTACGGCGCGGCGGGGGACCGCCGGCGCACGTTCCAGGCTTCGCGGATCGTCTACAAAGGGGACGCCTGACAGGGAAAGGCGGCCGTCTCTGTCCGTTTCGCGCGGCCGGGGAGGGAGGGGTCGGCGCCGGGGAGGCGCCGCGTTCGGCCGTGCTGTTGCTGAAAAAACAGTAGGCCGGAGGCGCGGTCTTGTCAAATCGGAGGGATTTGATCCATACGGCGGAGGAAGGGGGGAAAACCGTTTAGCCGCGACCCGAAGGGGAGCGCGGGAGGAGCGCTCCCCTTCGGGTCGCGGCTAAACGGGGAACGGGTCATTGGTACGACCAGCGCGGCTTCAGGGCGCCGCGCCCCGGACCTGGATGCGCCCGGCCTGCGACGCCAGCGGCGGCGATTTGCCGTCCGGCGCTTCGGTCGGCATGTCTTCCGGCAAGGCCCGCCCCGGCAGCAGCACCAGCAGCCTCTGCGTGCGCGGCGGGCCGTCGCTGCACATCGCCGCGGGGCCAAGCGTGCCGTCCCGATCGGGCAGCGCGCCCACGGCGATGTACGTGTTCGGCGCCACGGTCAGGTCCCAACCCAGGCCGCGGTACATTTCCGTGGGCTGCTCCGTTTGCTTCTCCCAGCGGAGCGTACCGGAGGGGATCCTGCACCGGCCGAGGCGTCGCCTCCAGCTCTCCGTGCCGGATCGCCGGCGTGAAGTGCAGGGCCAGCCGCCCATCGTCGGTGAAGCGCGTCGTCACCTGCAAAATGGTTTGCGCCTGTTTCAGATCGACGTCGGCCGTCCGGCCGTCCTGGCGCAGCTGGAAGCGCATCTCCGCCTCCGACGGGCCGAGGACGACCGCCTCCGGTTTGCCGGCGTGAAAGCGCAGCCGCCGCGGGTGAGGGCAGCTCCGCTCGGAGCGCAACAGCGCCTGAAGTCCGTCCGGCGGCGTGTCGCCCAGGACGCAGGCGCGGAGGCCGTTGTCGGCCAGAACACTTTTGCGGTCCTGCAACACCTGTTCGTCGCCGAATTCCCAGACCTCGCGGTTGATGCAGGCGTCGCCGGCCGGCCGTTCCACCCAATAGACGTCCAGCTGCACGATGTCATCGCCGGCGAAGCTGGTGAACGGCAGCTGCGCCTCGAAGCGACTGACGGAGCGATCCGGGGCGCCGTGAAACACCCCATCGGCGCGAAGGCCGCCAGCGCAAGCATCCCCGCCAGGCAACGGCGCATGGACGTCATCCTTGTCCGCGGGCGCAGGATGGTTTCCTGTCAATACGCAAAAGAGCGGCGGAACATAGCGGCGTTCCCGCGGATCGTCAAGCCCGGCCTGGCAGTAGGGCAGGGCTATTAAAAGATTCAGCTTGCATGGTCGGGGGAGATTCGAGATGAGGAGGCAAGCCCATTTCTCGCGGAGGCCCGCGCATGGAAGGCTATGCCCCCGGCAGTTTGCTTGCCCACCTCGCCCGCATCCCCGACCGCGCAGCCCGTACGGCCAACGCTTTCCCCTGACGGCGTTGCTGGCGGCCGCCTGCGCCGCCATCCTGTGCGGGGCGCGTTCCTTCGCCGCCATCGCCCCGTTTGGCCGTGACCACGGCGTCGCGTTGGCCTACGCCTTGGGATTCCTCCGCGGCAAGACCCCTGCCCCCTCTTGCCTGTCCGAACGGCTCAGCCGGCTCGATGCCGCTGCGTTCGAGGCCGCCCTCTCCCGCTGGGTCGCCTCTCGCACCCCGGCGCCCACCCCGGACAGCGACAAGCAGTCCGTCTCCCTCGACGGCAAGACGTTGCCTGGCAGCCGCGACGGCGAGGCGCCCGGCCATCCCCTGGTCGCCGCCTATGCCCACGAGCACCAGGCTGTCCTCGCTCCGATCCGCGTCGATGCCAAGACCAACGAGCACCAGGCCGCTCGGGAGTTGCTGGGCATGCTGCCGGTCCAGGGACGTGTCGTCCTCGGCGATGCCCTGTTCTGCCAGCGCGACCTGTGCGAGAAGATCACCGAGCCAGGCGGCGACTACCTGTTCACGGTTAAGGGCAATCAACGGGGGCTGGAGAGAGACATCGCTGCCGGCTTCGGCTTCGAGGCCGGCGCGCGAAGCGTCGCGGCGGCTTTTTCCCCCGGAGCCGCTGCCGGGGCCGGGGCCGGAGCGGGCACCCACCCGTGTGGAGAAGGGGCACGGACGGGTGGAGAAGCGGATCGTGCGGACGACCTCGATCCTGACGCTGCACCCGAAGGGGCCGGGTCTGGCGCAGGGCATTGAAATAACGCGGGAGCGGACGATCCCGGGGAAAACGACGGGGGAGGTGGAGTACGCCAGGACCAGCCTCCAGCCGGAGGAGGCGGACGCTTCGCGTTGGTCGGGCCGGGTGCGCGAGCACGGGGGATCGGGAATGCGTTGCACCACGTGCGCGACGTGACGCTGGGGGAGGACGCCTGCCGGGTGCGCAAGGGTTCGGCCCCGCAGGTACTGGCGGCGGTTCGCAACGCCGTCCTCCACCTGTTGGCGGGCGTGGACGCGTCCAGCCACGCCGCGGCCATCCGCCGGCTCAACGCCCACCCCGAGGAGGCGCTGGACCTTCTCGATCTCCCGCAGCCTCAATAACCGAACTGCCCTGGGCCGGCCCGCCGTTAACGGCGGGCCTACACGCCGAAGCCCGGTAAACCGGGCTGCCAGAGATTTCAGCCCCGTTCACGGGGCTTCGGCGTGTAGGCCCGTGCTTCAGGCCTTCAGCACGGGCCGGCCTGCTACCTCGATCCGCCAATCCCCCTAAATCCCGGCCTCTCGACCGCGAACAAGAGAAGTGGGGGACTATACAATGAAGAGAGCGTCGGCATGGCGCGTGCAGGACATCCACCGATCGTTGGGGCTTCGCGAACGAGGGGCGTCATGTTTGAGTCGATCAAGCATCTGTTCACCGTGTCGAAGCGGAGCGACCGCATCCAGAAGCACCTCGAGCAGCTCCGGGAGCGGCTGCCGGTTCCGGTTTTCTGGCTGTTCGGCAAAACCCAGAGCGGCAAGACCTCCATCGTCAAGTACCTGACCGGCGCCGACCGTGCCGAAATCGGCAAGGGCTTCCAGCCCTGCACGCGCTTTTCCAGCCTCTACCAGTTTCCCACGCCGGAGGCGCCGCTGGCGACGTTCCTCGACACGCGCGGCCTCGACGAGCCGGGCTACGACCCCGCCGAGGATCTCGCCAAGTTCAACAACGAGGCCCACGTCGTCGTCGTCGTCGTCAAGGTGATGGACCACGCCCAGGAGAACGTCTTCAAGCACCTTCAGACGCTGCACAACGCCCAGCCGCGCCGGCCCATCATTCTCGTCCAGACGACGTTGCACGAGGCCTACCCGCAGCAGCAGCACCCGATGCCGTATCCGTTCGACGCCGAAGGGAAACCGACCGAGCCGACGACGCCGCCGGTGCCGGAGGACCTGCTGCGGAGCGCCGAGGAACAGCGCCGCCGCTTCGGTAAGCTGGCGGATCGCGTGGCGATGGTGGATCTGACGCCGCCCGAGGAAGGTTTCAACGACCCCGAATACGGCGGGCCGCGGCTGCGCCAGGAGCTTCTGGAGGTTTTGCCGGCCGCGGTCGGTCAGACGCTGCGGACTCTCGACGAGGCGACGCACGAGCTGCAAGACCTCTACGCGCGGGAGGCCATGCCGCACATCATCGCTTACAGCGGTTTGGCCGCATCGGCCGGCGCCGTGCCGATTCCCGTGCTGGATCTGGTGATGCTGTCCAGCGTCCAGTCGCGCATGATCTATCATCTGGCCAAACATTACGGCCAGCCGATGGACGCCAAGGGCTTTCTGGAGATCGCCAGCGGCGCGGGCCTGGGCGCGTTGGCCCGTCAGGCGACGCGCATGACGGTGGTGGAGCTGCTCAAGCTGATCCCGTTCGTCGGCTCCGTGGCCGGGGCCGTGGCCGGCGCCGCGCTGGCGTGGGCCACCACCTACGCCCTGGGCAAGGCCTTCTGCTACTATTACCGTCGGGTTCATCAGGGTCATGTGCCGCAGACCGAGGATCTGAAGCGCTACTACAAAGACCAGCTGAGCCAGGCGGAACAGCTGTGGAAGGGCACGTTCGGGCCGAGGGCCAAGCCCGCGACGGAAGCGCCGGCCGACGGTTGACCTGGCGAGCCGGGTCGCGTAATGCGCCGGAGTGCCGTGCAGTTGCTGAAACCATCTCCGGGCGCTTACGCGACCCGGCTCGCCGAAACCGGAGACACGCCCCAATGAGCCGATGGCGCATTTACACCGTGCTCGCGCTGATGGTCGTGCCCGTCCTGATCCTGACCGCCTACGGCGGCTACGCCCTGTGGAAGGAGTTCTGGTGGGGCGCCTGGATTTGGGTCCCGATGACCGTGTCCATGGCGGTCGGTTGGTTCCTGGCCTGGTTCTGGCAGCGCAACAAGACGCTGTTGCGGCCGGTCAACTTCGAGCCGAACGTCCACTGGACCGAGCGCGACCAGCAGGCCTGGAAGCTGGTCCAGGCGCGGGCGCAGGGGGCCAAGGACATCGACCCCGACCAGCTCATCGATCCCAAACATTACCTGGCCGTCGCCCAAGAAATGGGCCTGGAGATGGCCGCCTTCTACCACCCCAAGGCCAAGGATCCTTACGGCAGTCTGACCGTGCCGGAAGTCCTCGCCGTCGTCGAGCTGGTGTCTCACGACATGGCCGAGATGGTGGACAAGTACCTGCCGGGCGGTCACCTGTTGACGATCAGCAACTGGAAGTCCGCACGCAAGGCCGTGAGTTGGTACAACTCGGCCAGCAACGTCTACTGGGTCGTTTCCGCTCTGATTTCTCCGGTCAACACCGGCCTGCGCTACGCGGCCACGCAGCTCGGACTGACGACGCCGTTGCAGATGCTACAGGAGAATTTGCTATCTGTGGTTCTACACGACCTTCCTGCAGCGACTCGGGACGTATCTGGTCGAGTTGAACAGCGGCCGGCTCTCGGTCGGCGCCACGCGCTATCGGCAGCTGGTGGAGGCGGCCGGCGGCGCGAAGGCGGACGGCGCCGATGGCAACGCCGCCGATCAGGTGCGCCAGGTCACGATCACGCTGATGGGCCAGGTCAAGGCGGGCAAGTCGAGCATGGTCAACGCCCTGCTCGGCGAGCAGCGGGCGCGGACGGACGTATTGCCGGCCACCGACGAGATCACGCGCTACGAGTTCAAGCCGCCGGACGTGCCAACGAAGCTGGTGCTGCAAGACACGGTCGGCTACGGCCACGAGGGGCCGCGGGCCGATCAGATCCGGGCCACGCGGGAGGCGGCTCAGGGGTCCGACCTGTTGCTTCTGGTGGTCCACGCTCGCAACCCGGCGCGACAGGCCGACGTGGAAATGTTCAAGGCCGTCCATTCGTGGTTCGCGTCGCACCCCGATCTCAAGAAGCCGCCGATCCTCGTCGTGGCGACGCACATCGACCTGCTGTCGCCGGCGATGGAATGGGCGCCGCCCTACGACTGGCGGCGCGGCAAACGGCCGAAGGAGGAGGGCATCCGCCAGGCCGTGACCGCCATCGAGGAGCAGTTAGGCGACCTCAAGCCGGTTGTCCTTCCCGTGTGCGCCGCAGCCGGAAAGGTGTACGGCGTGGACGAGTTCCTGCTGCCGGCCGTGATGCAGAAGCTGGACGAGGCGCACGGAGTCGCATTGCTGCGCTGCCTGCGGGCGGAGAAGGACGCCGGCAAGATCCGCAAAGTCTTCAGTCAGATGCTGGAGGTCGGCAAGGCCGCGGCGCAGATCACTTGGAAGGGCATCGGGCAGTCCTTGCAGAAATGACGCCGCGCCGCTCACCTTGGATAGAGAACACCCTTATGCGATCCGTCGCAATTCTTGCCTTGATCTTGCTCGCTCCCGCCGCCTCAGACGACACGGTCGCCAGCCTCGTCAAACAGCTGCAAGACGACAACCTGGACGTTCGCCTCAAGGCCGCCGACGCCCTGGCGAACCTCGGCCCCGGCGCCAGGGAAGCGATCCCCGCCCTCACAACGGCGCTGAAAAGCGACAAGGAACCGAGGGTGCGCGCTTATGCGGCGTTCGCCTTGAAGAATATGGGTGCCGAGGCGAAGGGATCCATACCGGTCCTGATCGACGCCCTGAAGGATAAAGACGAGGAAGTAAGGTCTGTAAGCGCCGACGCCCTGGGCCAATTCGGCGCCGACGCGAAGTCGGCGCTCCCGGCCCTGGCCGACGCTCTCAAGGATCCGGATTCCGGACCACACGCCGCCCAGGCCCTCGGCCGCATGGGGCCGGACGCCAGGGAGGCGCTGCCGGCGCTGACCGCCGCGCTGCAAGACGCCTTCGTGCGGCCCTACGCCGCCCAGACCATTGGCAAGCTGGGTGCGGTCGGTCTGCCGGTGCTGACCAAGGCGCTGGAGGACAAGGACGACGATGTGCGCATCTACGCCGTGTGGTCGCTGCGACTGATCGGGCCGGACGCCGTGCCGGCCGTGCAGTCGGCCTTGAAGGACAAGGAATCCGAGGTCCGCCTCAACGCGGCGATGGTGTTGGGCAAACTCGGCCGCGACGCCAAATCGGCCGTGCCCGCCCTGGCCGAGGCGCTGAAGGACCAAGCGGCGAAGTCCGTCAGCAGGCCGCCGAGGCGCTCGGCCTCATCGGCCCCGACGCGAAGACGGCCGTGCCGGCCCTTCAGGAAGCCGCCCTCGACAAGCTGGAAGGGGTGGCCCACGCCGCCGCCGACGCCTTGAAACGGATCCAGGCCGACAGATAGCGGCGTGCTCTTTCCGCAGATTCGCTACATCCGATCCCTCCTCCGCAGGGACCGTACCTTCCCCGCCTTTCCGCGATTGTGCCTCCCGATCGTTGCCGCGCAGAATGGAGGAGGGGTGAGCCGACGGCTCACCCTTCCATCTCTTCTGTCACGGCGGAACGGGGGCGGAGTCATGGGTCGGCGTCGCAAGCTCGACGGGTTGCGCATTCTTATCACGGGCGCTTCGCAGGGCATTGGCCGGGCGCTGGCGCTGGCCGCGGCGCGGCGCGGCATGAAGGTCCTGGCGGCGGCGCGGTCGGCGCCGCTGCTTGAGGAGCTGGCCCACGAAGCCCGCACCAACGGCGGCGTGCTGGAAACCGTTCAGGCGGACGTGACTTCGCCGGACGACCGGCGGCGCATGGCCGAGGCAGCGCTGCGGCATTTCGGCGGCTTGGACGTGCTGGTGAACAACGCCGGCGTCGGAGCGACCGGCCACTTCGCGGACGTATCTCCTGAACGTTTACGGTCGATCATGGAGGTGAATTTCTTCGGCACGGCGGAAATGACCCGTGTCTGCCTGCCGCTGCTGCGTCAGGGCGTGACGCCCGCCGTCGTGAACGTCTCGTCGATCGCCGGCAAGCGCGGCCTGCCGGCGCGGAGCGAATACTCGGCCAGCAAGTTCGCGGTGCAGGCTTTCAGCGAGGCGCTGCGGGCCGAGTTGGATAAGGACGGCGTCGATGTGCTGGTGGTCTGCCCCGGCCTAACGCAGACGAACTTCTCGCGGAACATGATCGAGCAGAAGGCCCTCTTGCAATTCGACCATTTACGCGGAATGACATCGGAAAAGGCGGCGGAAGCGATGTTGGCGTCGCTGCGCGCGGGCGGAACGACGTGACGCTGACGTTGCAGGGCCGCTTGCTGGTGCTGGTGAGCCGGTTCCTGCCGCGGCTGGTAGACTTCATCATCCGCCGCAAGGTGCGCGCCCTCTTCCGCGACGAGATCGCGGCCCGCAAGGCCGGCGACAAAAAGAAAACGGAGACGGTTAGCGTGTAAGATCGGAGCCGCGACCGTCAGGGAGCGGGAGGAGTCCTGCACCTCCTCCCGCTCCCTGACGGTCGCGGCTCCGACGACGGCGTCATCGCGTCCAGCGAAACCATCTCGCAAACAATCCCTTCACGAACGGCGTCAACCGCGTGCGGTTGAAGGCGTCGGCGACCTTGCGCAGCGCCTCGGACTGCGTCGGGTACGGGTGGATGGTCCGGCCGAGCAAGCCCAGACGGCCGCCGGCGACCATCGTCAAGGCCGCCTCGCCAATCATTTCGCCGGCGTGGCGGCCGACGATCGTGACGCCGACGATGCGATCCGTCCCCTTGCGAACGTGGACCTTGACGAAGCCGTCCGTATCGCCGTCCAGCACGGCGCGGTCCACTTCCCCCATCGGCTGCACGAAGGTTTGGACCGCAACGCCTTTTTCTCGCGCCTCGTGTTCGTAAAGCCCGACGTGGGCGACTTCGGGGTCGGTGTACGTACACCAGGGAATGATGAGTGCGCTGACCTTCGCGCGGCCGAAAAACAGGGCGTTTTGCAGGACGATCCGCGCCATGGCGTCGGCCGCGTGCGTGAACTGGAAGCGGGAGCAAACGTCGCCGGCGGCGTAGATGCGCGGGTTGGTGGTGCGGAGGCGGTCGTCCACCGTTATACCCTTTTTGAGATCGTATTCGACGCCGGCCGCCTCCAGGCCGAGACTCTCCACGTTCGGCGCCCGGCCGACGCCGACAAGGATCGCGTCGGCGCGCACCTCCCTGCCGTCCTCCAGGTGAAGCACGCGGTCGCCGCCGCTCTTCTCGGCTCGCACCACTCGGACGCCGAGCAGCAGCTTCACGCCGTCCCGTTCCAGCGCCGCGCGGCCAGGTTCGCGGCGTCGGCGTCCTCGCGCGGCAGGACCGTGGGATGGTTCCCGATCAGGATTACTTCACTGCCGAAACGGGCGAACGCCTGCGCCAACTCACAGCCGATCGGCCCCGCGCCGACGACGGCCAGGCGTCGCGGCAGTTCCGTGAGGTTGAACACGTTCTCACTCGTCAGATAACCGCTTTCCTCCAGTCCCGGCAGGTCCGGCCGGGCGGGCCGCGCCCCGGTCGCGATCGCCGCCCGACGAAACCATAAGGTCTTGCCGCCGATCTCGAATGTATCCGACCCGGTAAAGCGGCCGTCCCCCAGATACACATCGACGCCCAGTCCTCGGAAGCGGGCGGCGGAGTCGTTGTCGCTCAACTCCGTTCGCAGCCGTCTCATTCGCTCCATGACCACCGGAAAATCGACGGATGCGTTCCCCTTCCGCACGCCGAACCGCCCGGCGGCCCGCGCCTCGGCGGCGGCGCGAGCGGAGCGCAGCAGCGCCTTGGACGGCACGCAGCCGGTGATGAGGCAGTCGCCGCCGAGCAGGTCGCGCTCGACCAGGGCGACGCGGGCGCCGAGTCCGGCCGCGCCGGCGGCCGCGACCAGCCCGGCGGACCCACCGCCGACGACTAGCAGGTTGTAGCGCGGCGGCGGATCGGGGTTGATCCAGTCGGACGGGTGGACGGCGTCCCGCAGCATCCGATTCCAATCATCCGGTGGGGAAACGACCCGGCGCTCGGGCATATGCTCCTCCTCCGGCGCGGGCGGCTGTGCGTGGTTCGCCGATTGCAAGGCCTTGTGCAGCGCCTTCCGCGCTTGCCGCGTCACCAGATAGGTGACAAGCGCCGTGGCCGCTAGCCCGATCCACCAGAACACCCGCCCCGCCAGGCCCGTATCGGGCGCCTTGCCGCCGGCCAGCGCGGCCGCACCGCCGACCGTCGCCCCGATGTAGACGTAGAGCACGGTGCCGGGCAACATGCCGATCCACGACGCCAGCACGAAGTCACGAAGCCGTACGCGGGTGAGACCATAGGCATAGTTAAGGAGAAAGTACGGCAGCAATGGCGACAATCGGGTGAGCAAAACGATCTTGAAACCGCCCTCGGCCACGGCCGCGTCGAGCGCCTTGAAAATAGGCCGATGGGCCGCCTGCGTCTCGACCCAGCCGCGGGCGAGGGTGCGGCCCAGCAGGAACGCGCCCGTCGCGGCGACGGTGCTGCCGAGGGAAATGGCCGCGACCGCGGCCACGACGTTGTCCGCGTCGAGCGCGCCGGCGGCGATGGTGAGCAGGAGGGCGGGCGGAAAGGCGAAGAGCGCGGACGGAACATACGCCGCGGCCAGCACGACCAGTCCCCAGACGCCGAGGTCGTGGATCCAATCGAAAAGAGGGCCAAGTCGGTCGCGGAAGGGCCAGGCGGCGACGGTCCCGGCGATGACCACGATGGCCAGCAGGACCAGGCGAACGACAGGGGTTTTCTTCATGACGGCTCCTGGGGGCAGACTCAAGAGGGCTTTTCTGAATGCGGAAGCCAAGGATCAGGATAGGTGGGACATTCGCGGGGAGCTTTTCCCCTCACCGAGCCGCAAGGTCGTATAGGTCGGATGGGGCCCATGCGTGCCATGTGTTCCATGCTCGAGAATGCACTTTCCCATTGCCCACCCTATCGGCGCTGGATAAACCAATCCTCGCATGTTATTACCGATAGGCCGGTTCCCGACCCCTGACTCCCTGGACCGCCATGACGATCTACGAACGCGCCCTGGAATTCGTCGCCGACGGAAGCGCCATCGGGCTGGGGTCCGGCCGCGCCTCCACCGAATTCATCAAGCTCGTCGGCGCCCGCGTTCGCGCCGGCCTGCGCGTCCGCGGCGTACCGACCTCGCGCCAGTCGGCGGAGCTGGCCGAAAGCCTCGGCATCCCGCTCATCTCCCTCGAAGAGGGAATGCCGCTCAGCCTCACGGTGGACGGGGCCGACGAAATCGATCCGGATCTCAACCTCATCAAGGGATACGGCCGCGCCCTCGTGCGTGAGAAGATCGTCGCCGCCGCCTCGCGGATGCTCGTCATCCTCGTCGGCCCCGGCAAGACGACGCCCGTTCTCGGCACGCGCGGCAAACTGCCGATCGAGGTCGTGCCGTTCGCACTGCCGCTGTGCCGCGCCTGGCTGACGGACCTTGGCCTGCGGCCGGTCCTGTACGAGTTGGACGGCAAGCCGTTTATGTCGGACAACGGCAACTATCATTCTCGACTGTGGCGTCTGGACCCATCGAGGACGCCGGCCGAGCTGGAGGCCCGCATCCGGGCGATCCCCGGCGTCGTCGGTACGGGGTTGTTTCTTGGGATGGCGGACAGGGTGCTGGTCGGCGACGACCAGTTCGCGTTGATCGAAGAGAGGCGGCGCGGCGCGGCCGCGCCTGGCCGCACCGTGGAACCTGGCAAAGGAGCGTGAGCCGTGCAACTGGGTATGGTCGGTCTGGGCCGCATGGGGCAGAACATGGTGGTGCGGCTGGCCAGGGCCGGACACCAGGTCGTGGTCCTCGACCGCGATCCCAAGGTGGTGCAGGAAACCCTCCGCCGGGTACAGGAAGAGGCCAAGGCCAGCGCCGTCGGCGCCACTTCGTCCGGCAGGACCTGGTCTCCAAGCTGACGCCGCCGCGCGCCGTCTGGCTGATGGTGCCCGCCGGCATCGTCGATAAGCTCGTCGGCGACTACGCCGGCTCTGCTCCAGAAGGGCGACGCCCTGATCGACGGCGGCAACAGCTACTACATCGACGACATCCGCCGCAGCAAGGAGCTGAAAGCCAAGGGCATTGACTACCTCGACGTCGGCACCTCGGGCGGCGTCTGGGGTCTGGAGCGCGGCTACTGCCTGATGATCGGCGGCGACGAGGCGGCCGTCGAAGCGCCTCGACCCGATCTTCAAGGCCATCGCCCCCGGCCAGGGCGAGACGCCGCCGACCAAGGCTCAAGAAGGTGACGGGGGCCAGACGGACAAGGGCGAGCACTGGCACGCGGTCCAGGTTCGGAGGTGACGGCCACGGGCACGTCGGCCGACAGCTACCTGCACTGCGGGCCGTCCGGCGCCGGCCACTTCGTCAAGATGGTCCACAACGGCATGGAATACGGCATCATGGCCGCCTACGCCGAGGGTCTGAACATCCTCAACCACGCCAACGTCGGCAAGAAGGGCCGCACTGCCGAAAGCGCCGAGGTCACGCCGCTGCGCGAGCCGGAACACTACCAGTACGACTTCGACCTCCAGGCGGTCTGCGAGAACTGGCGGCGCGGCAGCGTCATCGCCTCGTGGCTGCTCGACCTGACCGCCGAGGCGTTCCTGGAAAACAAGGAGCTGCCGATCGAGACGAAGACGGTCAAGCGAAGCACGGCGTGCCCGACTCCGGCGAGGGCCGCTGGACGCTCCTGGCCGCCATCGACGAGAGCGTGCCCTGCCCGGTGCTCAGCGCCTCGCTCTACTCGCGCTTCACCTCGCGCCACGAGGAGGACTTCGCCTGGAAAGTGGTGCAGGCGATGCGGCGCAAGTTCGGCGGGCATTGATCGTGCCATAACACGGTTAGCCGCGACGCGCAGCGGAGCGCTCGCTCCAGCGCTCCGCTGCGCGTCGCGGCTAACCAGATGAGAATCCACGCAGAGGAGATGCGATGGCCATCGAACTCGACGCCGGCGCCACGCCCCGCGAGCTGACGGAGGCGGCGACGCGCGCCATGCTGCCGCAGCCGTGCCAGCTCGTCATCTTCGGCGCGCCCGGCGATCTGTCCTGGCGCAAGCTGCTGCCGGCCGTCTACAACCTCAACGTGGACGGCGTGCTGCCGTCGCACTTCGCCGTCGTCGGCTTCGGCCTGCCCGCCGAGGGCGAAGTCAAGGGCGACCCCGACGAGTGGATCCGCAACCGCGCCCGCGACGGCATCAACCGCTTCTCGCGCCAGGACCTCGACGAGGGCCACTGGGCCGACTTCGCCCGCGCCCTCTTCTTCGTGCCCGGCAGCTTCAACGACGCCGGCGCCTACGTCCGCCTCAAGGCCCGCATGGAGGCCATCGACCAGCAGTTCGGCATCCCCGGCAGCCGCGTCTACTACCTCGCCGTGCCGCCGACCCTCGTGGACCTGTGCGTCGGCCGCCTCAAGGACGCCGGCCTCGTCAACGACCCCGACGAGCAAACCGCCTTCACCCGCGTCATCGTCGAGAAGCCCATCGGCCGCGACCTCGACAGCGCCCGCGAAGTCATCGGCTCCGTCTCCAAGGCCTTTGCCGAGAGCCAGACTTATCGTATCGACCATTACCTCGGCAAGGAGACGGTGCAGAACCTGTTGGTGCTGCGCTTCGCCAACAGCATCTTCGAGCCGCTCTGGAACGGCAAGTACATCGACCACGTCCAGATCACCGTGGCCGAGGAGGAAGGCCTGGCCCAGTACGACCCCGACACCGGCGAGATGATCGCCACGCGGGCCGGCTACTTCGAGGGCGTCGGCGCCCTGCGCGACATGGTGCAAAACCACATGCTCCAGGTGCTCTGCATCGTGGCGATGGAGCCGCCGTGGTCGCTGGGGCCGGACGTGGTGCGCGACGCCAAGGTCGGCGTCCTCAACTGCCTGCGGCCGATGACGCCGCAGGACGTGGAAAAGAACGTCGTGCGCGGCCAGTACATCGAGGGCGACGTGCGACGGCAAGCGCGTGCCCGGCTACCGCAAGGAGGTGCGCGACGCCTTCGCCATGATGAAGAAGCCGCTGCCGTCCGCGTCGGTCAACTCGACGACGGAAACGTTCGTGGCCATGAAGATGTTCATCGACAACTGGCGCTGGGCCGGCGTGCCGTTCTACCTGCGCACCGGCAAGCGGCTGCCCAAGCGGGCCAGCGAGGTGGCCATCCAGTTCAAGGACGTGCCGCACGTCCTGTTCAACGACCATCCCGAGGTGCCGCTGGAGCCGACCGTGCTGTCGCTGCGCGTGCAGCCGGAGGAGGGGCTGTCGATGCGCATCGCCTCCAAGCTGCCGGGGCCGAAGGTGCGCATCTATCCGGTGAAAATGGAGTTCAATTATACGTCGAGCTTCGGCGGCCAGACGCCGGAGGCCTACGAGCGGCTGCTGCTGGACGTGATGGCCGGCGACGCGACGCTGTTCATGCGGCGCGACGCGGTGGAGTCGGCGTGGCGGTTCGTGATGCCGATCCTCGACCACTGGGAAACGCACCGGGCGCGCGACATTCCCGGAGTACCAGTGCGGCACGTGGGGCCCCATCGAGGCCGACCGGATCATCGAGCCGGACGGCCGGCAGTGGAGGACGCTATGACCGCCGACGTGCTCACTTCGGACCCGGATTATCTGGTGCCGCTGCGCGACGTGGAGCGGACGCTGGCCCGGCAGATGAAGGCGCTGCAGGGGCCGGGGGCCGCGCCGGTGCAGCGGGCGCGCATGGCCAACCTGGTGATCTTCTGCAACAGCCTGGAGCAGGCCATCCAGATCAACGCCCAGGTCCCCGAGGTGGAGGCGGTCCACCCGGCGCGGGTGATCCTGGTGGTGGGCGAGCCGTCGCGCGGAGGAGTGCGACGTGACGGCCCGCGTGACGGTGCGGCCGATTCACATCGCCGGCGGCCGCGCGCACGCCTGCGCCGAGCAGGTGACGCTGCACGCGGCCGGGGCGGCGGTGGAACGGCTGCCGTTCGCCGTGCGGGCACTGCTGATCGGCGATCTGCCGACGAACCTGTGGTGGGCGGCCCCGCAGCCGCCGCCGCTGGCCGGCCCTTTGCTCTATGACCTCTCCGAAAACGCGCAGCAGATCATGTACGACAGCCTCGGCTGGGAGAACCCGGTGCGCGGCATGGCGGCGACGGCGTCGTGGCTGGACCGGATCGAGCGGGAGGTGCGCGGCGGCCGCTGGCGTGTGGCGTCCGACCTGAACTGGCGGCGGCTGAAGTACTGGCGGCGGCTGCTGAATGCAGGCGCTCGACCCGGCCTCGGCGCCGGGCGCGGCCGAGTCGGTGAGCGAGGTGGTGGTGGAGCACGGGCCGCACGCGGTCATCCAGGCGTGGGAGTTGTGCGCCTGGCTGTCGCGCCGCCTCGGCTGGCGGCTGCACGCCGGCAAGGTGCGCGACAGCGTCGAAATGGCGTGGGTCTTTTCCACGCCGCACGGCCCGCGGTTCGTGCGGGTGCGGCGGCTGGGCGAGGGGCCGCCGGAGGTGCGGCGCGTCCGCATGACCTGCACGCTGGAAGGCAAGCCGGTCGCGATGAACCTTGTCCCCGACGAGGGCGGCCGGCGGCTGGCCATCCGACTGGAGGGGGTCGATGCGGCGCCGCGCACCACGACCGTGCCGCCGCTGTCGGCCGCCGAGCTGATCGGCCGGCAGCTGTCCGACCGCGAGCGCGACCCGGCGTTCCGTGAGAGCATGACGGTGGCGCAGGGGATGGCGCAGAGTTTACTGTGATCGAAACGATGAATGATGAACGATGAACGATCGAATTTAAACCATTCATCGTTCATCATTCATCGTTCATCATTCCGGGAGGAGCCACGTTCATGAGCGCACCCATCATTCGCGTCTTTCCCGACGCCGAGGCGGTCAGCCGGGCGGCCGCCGAGGAGTTCGTTCGTCGCGCCGCCCAGGCCATCGCCGCGCGCGGCCGCTTCATCGTCGCGCTGTCCGGCGGCTCGACCCCCAAACGGCTCTACGAACTGCTGGCCGGGCCGTGCGCTGCGCTCGCAGGTGGACTGGGGCCGCGTCGAGGTGTTCTGGGGCGACGAGCGCTGCGTCCCTCCGGACGACAAGGACTCGAATTATCACATGGCCCAGGAGGCGATGCTGTCGCGGTTGCCCATCCCTCCCGACCGCGTCCACCGCATGCAGGCGGAGCGGCCCGACCTCGACGCCGCGGCCCGCGATTACCAGGCCGTCATCGCCCGCACCTTCGGCGTGGACGCGGGCGCGCCGCCGCCGGCGTTCGACCTGGTCCTCCTCGGCATGGGCCCGGACGGCCACACCGCGTCGCTGTTCCCGGACACGACGGCGCTGGACGAGACGACGCGCTGGGTCGTCGTCAATCACGTGCCGAAGTTCGCGGCCAACCGCCTGACGATGACTTATCCGCTCCTGAATAGCCGCTCTATGAGGTGCTGTTCGTCGTGGCCGGCGCCGACAAGGCGGATCGGCTGGCCGAGGTTCTGGAAGGGCCGCCCGACCCGCAGCCGGCTGCCGTCGCAGCGGGTGCAGCCGGCGAACGGCCTTCTGGCCTGGTTCGTGGACCGCCGGCGTCGGCCCGGCTCGACGCCGACCCCTGACGCCACCCCAACGGGAGGATGAAACCGTGAGCAGCCCCGTCGTGAAACTGGCCCCGTCGATCCTGGCCGCCGACTTCGCCCGCCTGGGCGAGCAGGTCCGCGAGGCGGAGGCGGCCGGCGCCGACCGCATCCACGTGGACGTCATGGACGGCCATTTCGTGCCGAACCTGACGATGGGTCCGTGCGTGGTGAAGTCGCTGCGGCCGGTGACGCGGCTGCCGCTGGAAGTGCATCTCATGGTGGAGGAGCCGGATCGCTTTCTGGAGGCGTTCGCGGACGCCGGGGCCGACGGCATGATCGTCCACGTCGAGAACGCGGTCAACCTGCACCGCACGGTCCATCACGTCAAGAAGCTGGGCAAGCGGGTCGGGCGTGACGATCAACCCGGCCACGTCGGCGGTGACGTTGGCGGAGATTCTGCCGGATATCGATCTGATATTGGTGATGACGGTGAATCCCGGTTTCGGAGGCCAGCACTTCATCGCCAACACGCTCGGCAAAATCCGCCGCGTGCGGCAGATGATCGACGCACTCGAAGAAGGACATCGAGCTGGAGGTGGACGGCGGCATCGACGCGGAGACGGCGCCGCAGGTGGTTGCGGCGGGGGCGCGGGTGCTGGTGGCGGGGTCGGCGGTGTTCGGCGCACCGCGACGGCGTGGCGGCGGCGATGGGGCGGTTGCGCGAGGCGGCAAAAGTTTGAGCCGCGACAGACACGGCCAGGTCAGCGTTCGAGGATCGCTTCCAGCACGCGGTGGATCACGCCCGGATCGGTGCGGAAATCCTCGTGTCTCAGGCGGAGGCCCGTCGTTTTCTCGACGCCGGGCAGGCAGGCGCTCGTCGCGGAAACCGCAAGGTCGCCGTGCGCGATCTCGTCCGGCAGCGTCATCCCGCCGATCGCCCGCCGCACCCGTGTCTGGCAATCCGGGAAGGGGATGAAGTCGCCGACCGCGTCTCCGACAGTCGGCATCGCCAGCCCGAACTCCACCTGATATTGCAACCCCTGAAAGAAGTCGAATATCTGGCCATAAAATATCTGGTATTTCGCCGTCGGAGGTTTTCCGCGGCCGAGATAGCGCAGGAAGAGGCCGTCCGTCTCCAGGTCGAGGGCGACGGCGCCGTGGCCCTCGCTGAACTCGTCGGCCAGGGCGAAGTCGAGGCCGTGCGGAAGGTTGAGGAAGAAACGGAGAACGTCCACGAAGACCTTGAGATCGGCCAGACTCGTGCCGGCGTGCGGCGTGGCGAGGAAGATCGTGCGATCGAAGCCGGCGCCGCGCACCTCGGTGTACCAGCGGACGACCAGGCCGCCGGCGCTGTGGCAGACGAAGACCGCTTTGTCCGGGTCGGCGACGCAGCGCCGCATCTCGCGGACTAGGAACTCGCCGCAGCGCGACAGGCTTTCGTTGTTGGGATAGTGGAAGACCAGAAGCGGCCGGCCGGCCAGCTCCGGCCGTTTCCCGTAGTCGGCCAGGTAGGCGTCGAAGGCGTACAGCGTGCCGCGCAGGCCGTGGACGAAGACGATCGGCCTCTCGCCCGGCCCGACCTGCCGCGGGCCGCAGCGGGCCAGGCGGCCGGAAGCACGGTCGTACACGAACAGGCCGTGCGTCGTCTCGTCGTCGAACAGCCCGTCGCGCTCCATCAGCAGCCGCTTCAACCGGGACAGCGTTCCATTCCTATCCGCCGTTTGCCCCTCGTCTTTATCGTCTAAATGTCCGCGCGCGGCGAGCCGAACGGAATCCAGCGCGGCGTCCAGATCGAAGCCGGCGTTGCGGCACAGGTGCAGTGCGAAGACATCCGCCTCCTCGCGCTCGGCGCGCGTGTAGACGAAACGCCCCGGTTCGTCGCCGGCCCCGAGTGCATCGGCCAGGAACCTTTGCACCGGCGGCAACGGCAGGAACCCGGCGGCCTCGTTCACGCGGTCTTGCCACTGCCAGCCGCGGCGGGTGTGACCGAGGGCGTCGTGGCTGATCTCGTCGGCCAGAACGAAGGCGAGCACCGCCTCGCCGCGGTTCGCGTCGGCAAGCCAAGCGTCCAGCTCCGGGCGCGTGACGTAGACCTGGCCGCCGCCGGTGGTAAAGGCCTCGCGCCCCGGCCGGTCGAGGACGGTGAGGTGGTAATGGAAGGCGCCGGCTTCAAGTGGGGCGGCAACTCCTTGACCAGCCGGTCGAAAACGCGCTGGGCGGCGTCGGGCGTGACAACGGACGGGCGGCCGCCGAGGATCCGTTCGTGGGCAGCGGCGGCGCGGCGGGCTTCGTCTTCCGGCGCCAGGTCATCGCAGGAGAACACCCGCTCCGACAGTTCCTCGACCGCATGGACCTCATTCGTGCCGAGGGTATCGCCTGGAAGCCGCAGGGCCAACCGATTCAGGCGATCTCGCAAGGCGGGAGTAAGGGCAGGCGTCTGCGATTTCAACTCCGCAGCGGGCGCCGCAGGGGCCGTCAGGCCGATGGCCAGCATCAGGGACAAAGCGATTCGGAGGGGCATGTGCGTCATCCATTTCCCGTCTCTCGCATGCACGGAACCTTTTCGTATGCTATAATCAACGCTGGCGCCCGGAGTTTCGCAACGGACGAGGAGGGGATTAATGACCACCGAGGAAAAACCCCCAACGTGGGTCGTCTTTGCGATGACCATCCACCAACAGCCGAGCGGGATGAACGCTGTCTGCGAGCAGAGCGAATGGGACGCGATGGAGTTGTCCCGGCCGGGCTACCATACGCTCATCCGTAGCGGAATCGCCAGCGAGACCGAAGCGGAGAAGCTGGCGCGGGGCACGTCCGGCGACTCCAAACCGCGGCAACCCCGGCGCTCTTGAGCAGAAGCGGGAGCGCAGACAGCTGCCACACGGGTCCCCCATTCAGTCGGGGTCGCCTTCTCGCCTCCAAATCGAACTCCAAGCGTTTACACATCCTGTCTCGCCCGTGTCTTCGTGAACGCCAGAACAACTCCCCCACCAAGCAGCACCCAACATCCCCAGGCCAGCCAGTCGCCCCACCGGGCGTAGAGGCTGTGGCGGTGATCGATGGGCACGTCCGCCAGAAGAATGCAGGGCGTCTTCTTGTATTCCGCCCATCGCCCAGCCGGCAACGTCTCGCCGGGAGACACCCGATACACGGCGGCTTCGTGATCGGTGGGGAACAGATCGAGGCCGGCGCGGAGGTCGCCATCGTCGTGGACGCCGGAAAGGCGGGTCATGAGGGTAGTGCGGACGGCGGCCCGGTCCCATTCCGTGCCCGCGACCGGCCGCGGCGCCAGCACGCGGCCGTCGGGGTCGATCAGAGCGGACACGCCCATGTTGACGGCCCGCGCGACGCTGCGGCGGCACTCGACCGCGCGGAAACGACAGATGGCCAGGTGTTCGTCGTGTTCGCTCGTGCCGTCGAACCAACCGTCGTTGGACGATGTTGAGCAGGAAATCGACCGGCGGCCCGCCGTCGCCTCCGGCGTAGGGCCGCGTTCGGTCGGGGTCGGTGTCTTCATAACAAATGGCGACGCCGAACGAGAAGCGCCTGTTCGGACCCTGCTCCAGCGGAAAACGTGTCGCATTGCGGCCAGGCGTCACGCTGTAGTCGAAGTCATACGGGGCGAACAGCCGCATCCACGGCAACCACTCGCGGAGCGGCACATACTCCCCGAACGGGACGCAATGGATCTTATCGTAGCGGCCGAGCGCCCGGCCCTCGGGGTCGAGGAGCAGGGCGGAGTTGTAGAGGTGCGTGCGGCCGTCGGCCTCGAAGACGCCGGAATCGAGGCCGAGGAGGATATTAGTCCCCCAGGGGTGGACGATATCCGTGAACTGGGATCGGCATTTCCGCACGTCGTCGGCCCAGCCGTCCGGAGCAGGTTTCGGGGCGTCGGCAGCAGTGTCGTACCAGCCGTCAGGAAAGCTGGTTTCCGGCCAGACGATCAGATCGGGCTTGGGTTCCTGCTGCGCCGCCAGGTCGCACAGGGCGAGAAAGTGGCTCGCCATGAGCTGCACCAAGTTGTTGCGGATCTGCTGCGGTACGCTGCCCTGCACCAGGGCGACGGTCGGCCCCGGCGTGAAGGCGTCCTGGCTCAGCCGCCATTCACCGTAGCCGACCGCGGCCAGCAGCGCCGCCGTCACGGCCCCGGCCTGGATCAGCAGCACGGCCGGCCTCCGGGCGCGGCGCGTCCGGCCCGGCGAACCGCGTCCAGAACCAATTCCATCGGTACAGCGCCTCGAACAGCACGGCGTTGACGGCGACGACGAGGAAACTGACGCCATAGGCGCCGGCGAGGTCGGCGATCTGAATGATCGGCAAGAAATCATGCTGCGTATGGCCGACGAGATACCATGAGAAGCCGGTGCAAAACTCGGAGCGGAAGAACTCCAGGGCGGTCCACACGACCGGCAAGGTCAGGACCAACGGCAAGCGCGTGCGGCGGTCGATAAAACGGACAATAAGGAGGGCGATAGGAAAATACAACGAGCAGTAGATCGCCAGTCCGATCCAGGTGAAGTACATGCGGGGGTCGGCGACGCGCATCCATTGCAGGGCGGGGACGTAGAACGCCAGGCCGCCGAGCCAGGCGGTCAGGTAAACGATGCGCGGCCGGGCGGTGGTGCGCACCAAGGCCAGCAGCGGGACCAGGGCGAACCAGGCGAGCCAGCCGCAATTCACGGGGAAGTAGGAGAGCCAAAGGAGGCCGGCGGTCGCCAGCGCGGCGAGCAGCAGGAAAGAGGCGCGAGGACCGCGGCGGGCGGCAGGTACGGTCGGCTTCGGGGCTGGCGTCTCGGCGACGGCGGTCGCCGACAGGGTCGGACTGTCCATGCGTCGAGGGTTCCTTTCGTCGAACATCCCCTTCAGTATGGCGGATTCCGACGGAAAAGGGGGAGAGCAGTTTTGGCCGTCCCGTCCTCGACGGGGAAATCCGCGGTCGGCTCACGGCGCCGCCGGGGCCGCGTTCGCCGTCGGCTTGCCGTCCTGTGTGAAGATTAGCAGGCCCATGCCCTCCGGCCGCACCGTCTCCTCCGGCGCCTCGGCCGGCAGCGACCACGCCTGCACGCCGCGGCCCGGAACGGTGCGGATCACGTTGCAGCACCACGCCCGGCCTGGCGTCACGCCGTCGCCCGTCAGCGCCGCCAGCGGGATCGCCGCCTCCACCACCCATTCCGTATCTTCCTTGTGGACGGCCACGAACCAGCGCGGGTCCCACGTCCGATCGCCCCAGCAGTCGTCGGCCACGCAGCCGCGCTGATCGACCTCGAAGTGGAAGTACGTCGCATAATCCCGATCCACGTCGAGCAGGATGCTGACGCGGTCGTGGCCTCTCAGATCGGCGTCGTGCGTCCGCGGCGCCGCCAGCGGCTCGCGCCGATCGGCCGGGTGCGTGCAGCGAACGGCGACGTAGAGGAAGTCGCGATCGTTGGCGATCCGGGCCTCGGTCTTGAAGTCGCCGGCCGAGCTTCCGACCGCGTCGCGGAGCGGCATCGGCGCGGCGGTCTGCCAGCAGGCGTCGTCCAGCTTGCCGTCGAGATACGGCCGTTCATCCGTGAGGCGGCAGTACGCGACCGCCTTGGGAGGCGCGCCGACGCGCCGCGACAACCACAACTCCGCAGCCGCGGCGTTGCGCCACGGGCCATCGGGCTGGCGGGCTGCGAAATCGGCGTACCACTTATCGGCCGCGTCGAGTTGGCCGAGGTTGCGGCGCGCCGCCTGAAGCGGGAACTGCACCGTCGGATCGTCCGCGAACACCGGGCCGAAACCCGCCAGCAGCGGCTCCATGTCCAGGCCGCCCTGCTGCCATTTGCGCACCGTCTCGGCCCCGGCGATGTTGCCGAGCCGGAGGCTTTCGGTCGCTTCAAACTGAGGCATTTTGGGCGTCTTCTTGTCCTTTTTATCGTTTCCCGCGTCGGCCGGCGGCATCACGGCCGGTTCGGACTTCGGCAGACCGAATTGCACCTGGCCGGCCGCGACGAACTGCCCCAACTCGCTGCGGCGTCGGGCCTCGCCGCTGCAGTTGTGCTGGATCAGCCAGCGGAGGGCGTCTGGCGTGCGCGGGTGGGCGGGGTAGCGCTGCACCATCATCAGGAACGTCTCGCGGGCCAGGTCCCACTGTCCCGATTGGGCGAAGTGCCGGGCGACCGCGAAGACGGCGCGGCCGGCCTGCTCGTCCGGCATGTCGGCCGTCATCGGCCCGACCTGGCTGAGCAGCCGTTCGGGGTCGGTCAGTCCGCCGATCGGCGTCTCGGCGATGGCCCGCAGCTCCGCCCGCCGGCGGATCGCCTGGATCGTCTCGGGCGACGGCTCGCCCTCCGCCGACTGCCGCCGGGCGAACCCGCCGT
Source organism: uncultured Planctomycetaceae bacterium (assembly GCA_963771935.1). Classification (GTDB taxonomy): domain Bacteria; phylum Planctomycetota; class Planctomycetia; order Gemmatales; family Gemmataceae; genus UBA4732. Next base: position 1,913,302 of record CAVYVK010000005.1, read on the forward strand.
GGGCCAGCTCCACGCCCTGCATCAGGTCGTGATGGTCCTCGGCGCCCGGCATGTTGGCGGCGATCAACCGGAACGACGCTTCGCCGGGATCGCCGGCGCCTCGTCGCCCAGGCCGGCGGCGGCGATCTCCGCGAACTCGCGCAGCGTCGCCTCCAGCGGCGCAGCTCACCGCCGTCAGGTCGAACACCACCGGCCCTTCGGCGTTGCCGTCACAACGGCCGTACAGCTTGCCCGCCTTCCACGGCTCCAGTCCTAACACGGACATTTGTTCGGGAAACATCTTTGGATCCGCGGCGTCCTGAAAGGCCTGCTTCACGACTTCCGAGACCAGGCCGTCCGCGCCGGCGGCGTCGGCCGCGTCGGTGACGACCACGTCCGGCCGCCAGACGCGCAGGGCCAGCACGGCCTGGCGCAGCATCTGTTCCGGCGCCTTGCCGTCGTGCAGCTGGTTCCAGGCCGGCAGCAGATCGTCGCGTCCAACGCCGGTCAGGTGCGAAGCGACGGGGAACTGCCAAAGCGTCTCGGCCGCCGCCCCGCCTGCTCGGCGCACGGCGGCGGCGAAGCGCGGGCCGTCGGCGGATCGGGCCAGCGCCGCCGACGCCGGATCGGGTCCGGTGACGCGCAGGGCGGCCGTGAGGTAGCCCTCCTGGCCGCCGACCAGGGCGACGGCGTCCAGAGGCGTGCCGGCGGGACGGGCGTGGACGAACAGCGCCGCCGCGCGCTGGCCGCCGCGCCGCTGCGGCTTCCACGTCTTGCCTCCATCGGAGGTCGCCAAAATCGATCCCAGTTCTCCGACCGCCCAGCCGCGGCGCTCATCGGCGAAGAAGACGCCGTCCAGCGGCAGCGGCTGGCCGGTCGGTTGGACCTCCCAGTGGGCGCCGTCGTCCGCGCTGTGCAGCACGGCCGAGCCGGGCCGGCCGACCACCCAGTACCTGCTTGCCGGCGCCGGCCACCGCATGGAAGTCCCAATCGTAGGCGACGTTTTTGGGCAGGCCCAGTTCGGCGAAGCTCCAGCTCGATCCGGCCGCGTCGGTCGTCAGCACCAGCCCTCCTTGGCCGACGGCGACGCCGGTTTTGCCGTGCAACCGTAGGCCGCATAGATTGCGACCGCCGAGGGAGTCCATATCGACGACATGGGCCTTACCGCCGCGAACCGTCCCGAGGCGGTTCCAGGCGCCGGCCAGTGCGGCGTCGCCGTCGCCGGAGCAATCGGCGGCCAACCACGACGCGGCGCGCGGACCCGGTACGGGCTTCCAGCTGTGGCCGGCGTCCGTGGTGACGAACAAGCCGCTCGGGTAGTGTTCGGAGCCATCGCCGGCCAGGTAGCCGGTCTTGTCGTCCGCGAAGCGCACGGCGTTGAGGCCTGGCAGCGCGTTGACTAGCACGCGCCGCCAGGTGACGCCGCCGTCCTGCGTGCAGAGCAGTACGCCGTTGCTGCCGCCGTCGGGAAGCTCCTCGCGGCCGGCGATCCAGCCGAAATAGGGATTGACGAAGCAGACCGAGCGCAGCGAGGCGCGAACGCCGCTGGGGACGCGCTCCCAGGCCTTGCCGGCGTCGATGGTGTGCCAGATGACGCCGTCGTCGCCGACCGCCCAGCCTTCCGCATCGTCCACGAACTGGACAGCGTGGAGGGCGGCGTCGTCGTAATTGCGGAGGTCGCCGGCGCGGACGGGAACGGCGAAAACGGACGCCGTGAGCAGCAGGGCCGATATGGCGGGGACGGGTCGCATGAGATGGCCTCGGTCGGGGACAGAGCGGGGCCGCGGCACGGGCCGGCCCACCGCGCGAGCGGCGGACCTGCTTAGCCGGAGGAGGGAGGCGGGGTCAAGGCGGATTGGCGCGGGTTGAGCGTTGAGAATGGAGCCGTTGAGGCGATCCGGTTTTTCCCATCTTTCCCAGTCGAACCGGCCCCGATATGATGACGTTTTGATCGCCGCCGACTGGACGGACCCGGATACATGGCGTTATGGTCTGTCGCCTTCGTGATCGAAAGGAACGGAATGATGACGACGCCTCAGACCGTCCTCGGTCACGTCAAGGCCGAGCCGTTCCGGGCCTTTCGCATCCACTTAACAAGCGGCCGATCGTTCGACATTCGCCATCCGGAAATGATCAAGGTCTTGAGGAGCAGCCTCCTGATCTTCAAGGCCGCCGGCGACTTGCCGGACATTCCCGACGAGTGGGAAAGCGTATCGCTTATGCTGACCGAATCCATTTCCCACCTTGAGACTCCAGTACATTGACATGGCCATGAACGAGAACGACAAGCCGGAACGACGTCTCGCCTTCGTCAAGGCGCCGGCGTTTGTAACCAAGAACCCAGAGGGACCATGATTTCGTTTCAACGTTTGGTCCGATACGTCGGCGCTGAGCCATTTTGCCCTTTTCGGATCAGCATGGCGAGTGGACGAACCTTCGAGATTCGCCATCCCGAAATGATCGGCGTCGGTCGCTCGACTGCTCATGTTTATACGTTCATGAGTGATGATCCCGAGCAATCCACGCAGCGCGAGCATGAAGTTTCGCTGCTGCTGATGGAATCCGTTGAACCGCTGGACGCGACCACAACTCAGGAAGGTAAGCCGTGAGCGTACCGAAGGGAAAATCGCAGGCGGTCCCTCCTTTTGCTTTCGTCAGAGCCTAAGCGATTGTGAGAAGGAAGCCGCGTGTTTTCGGAGTTCTGACCGATGATGACGTTCCGCAAAGTCGGTGAGTATGTAGAGGCGGAGCCGTTTCGGCCCTTCCGCATCAAAATGGCAAGCGGCTCGTCTTATGAAATCCGCCATCCGGAGATGATCCTTGTGGGACGAACATCCGTCCGGGTCTACACCAACCCAGCAGGGGATTCCGGGAACGGAGCACGGTGGCACGACGTATCTCTCATGCTGATGGAAACCTTGGAACCGATTGAATCCGCCGCACCGGGAGCGGCTAAAGGATCGCAATGACGAAACCAACCTTTGCCTTCGTCAGCCTCGGCTGCCCGAAAAATCTCGTGGACTCCGAGCGGATGCTCGGCAAGCTGGCCCAGGACGGCTACTCCCTGACGCCCGACGCCGACGGCGCCGACGTGGTCGTCGTCAACACCTGCGGCTTCATCGAGCCGGCCCGCCAGGAGTCGCTCGGCGTCATCCGGGAGATGCTGGAGCTGAAGCGCCAGGGCCGCGTCGGCGCCGTCGTCGTGGCCGGCTGCCTGGCCGAGCGCAAGAAGGACGACCTGCTCCAAGAAGTGCCGGAAGTCGATCACATCGTCGGCGTCTTCGGACGCGAGGAGATCGCGCAGGTCGTCAACCGGGCGGTCTACAAAAACCGGGGCGACGAGCAGCGGAGCCTCTTCCGCCCCGCCCCGGTGAAGGCGCTGCCGGACACCGAACGGCTGCGCATCACGCTGCGGCATTACGCTTATTTGAAGATATCCGAAGGATGCGATCGGCTTTGTACGTTTTGCGCCATTCCGGGGATGCGCGGCAAGCACGTCACCAAACCGATGGAAGAGGTGCTGCGCGAGGCCCGCGAGCTGGCGGCCGACGGCGTGCGCGAGCTGATCGTGGTGGCCCAGGACACGACGTACTACGGCCTCGACCTGTACGGCAAGGTGCGGCTGGCGGAGCTGCTGCGCGAGCTGGACCGCATCGACGGCCTGGAGTGGATCCGCGTCCTCTACGCCTACCCGATCCACTTTACCGACGAGCTGATCGAGACGATGGCGACGGCGAAGAAGATCATTCCGTATCTCGATATGCCGCTTCAGCATATCAACGACCAGATGTTGCGCCGCATGTCGCGCAAGGTCGATCGGGCCGCCACGGAAGACCTGCTCGGCCGGCTGCGGAAGGCGATGCCGGACCTGACGCTGCGGACGACGTTCATCGTCGGCTTCCCCGGCGAGACGGACGCGGAGTTCGCGGAGCTGGCCGAGTTCGTGCGCGCGGCGCGGTTCGAGCGGGTCGGCGTCTTCCCGTACTCCCTGGAGCCGGGGACGCCAGCCGCCCGGCTGCCGGATCAAGTTCCCGAAGAGGTGAAAGCGGAGCGGCGAAATCGGCTGATGGAGATCCAGCAGGGAATCGCCTTCGCCCACGCCCAGGCTCAGGTCGGCAAGGAGTGCGAGGCGATCGTGGACGGGCCGGACGCAGAGGTTCCCGGCTGTTTCGCGGCCCGCGGCCACGCCGACGCCCCGGACATCGACTGCACGGTGCGGCTCAAGGGCAAGGGACTGCGGCCGGGCGATCTGGTGCGCGCCCGCGTCACTGGGGCCGACGGCTATGACTTGATGGCGCGGGCGATCAAGGTGCGATGAGTACACTCAGACGGCGAGCCTGTCCGGCCCGTGCTGAAGCACGGGCCTACAAGCCGAAGCCCCGTAAACGGGGCTGCAACGCCTTCAGCCCCGTTCACGGGGCTTTGGCCTGTAGCCCCGCCGTTCACGGCGGGGTCGGCCTCGGGGGTGCGATATTATGGTCGCATTGACCCACCGCACCGTGCCGTGGTGGAACCTGGCCGAATCAGCTCACGTTCAGCCGTTTCGGCATGGCCGCCGTGTTGTTCGTCTTCATCTCCTTCCAGCAATGGCCGGCCTGTCTCGTCGTCTTTCTCGCGGCGGCCGTCACCGACTGGCTGGACGGTTATCTGGCCCGCCGCTGGAAGCTGGGCACGGCGCTCGGCCGCAACCTCGACCCGCTGGCCGACAAGGTGCTGAACTGCGGCGCCTTCATATTCCTCCTTCCCGAAGGCGAAAAGGGCGGTTGGCTGCTGCCGTGGATGGCCGCGGTGATCGTGCTGCGCGAGCTTATCATCACCAGCCTGCGCAGCTTCATGGAGACGGCGGGGTCGAAATTCGGCGCCGACTGGTTCGGCAAGCTCAAGACGGTGTTGCAATTCGCGGCCCTCATCGCCATCTTTAGCATGTTAATGCTGCGCCCGAGCCGGCCGGCCCGTCCGCCGTCCCGGATTGGGCGTGTCTCGGCCTGGTTTACGCCACCGTGATCGCCACGGTGCTGAGTGGCTTGCAATACATCTGGCGGGCGATCGTCCTGTTCAAGACGGCGCCGGGGACGTGAAGCGGAAGGGATCGCCGTGACGAACGATTTCGGCTTTGCGATCGTTGGCGTCGGCATGATCGCCCGCTTCCACGCCCGCGCCGTGGCGGAGATTCCCGGCGCCCGCATCGCCGCTCTGGTCAGCCGCAACCCCGACAACGCTCGCAAGCTCGCCGCCGATCTCAGCCTCGATTGCCCGACCTATACGGACCTGTCGGCTGCCCTGACCCGGCCGGATGTCCACGCCGTCATCGTGACCACGCCAAGCGGCGCTCACCTGGAACCGGCCGTCGCCGCCGCGAGCGCCGGCAGGCACGTCGTCGTCGAGAAGCCGCTGGAGATCACGGCCGAGCGTTGCGACCGCATCATCGAGGCGTGCGACCGGAACGGCGTGAAGCTCTGCACCATCTTTCCGTCGCGCTTCGCCGACTCCAGCCGGGCGCTCAAGGCGGCCGTGGACGCGGGCAGGTTCGGCCGGCTGACGCTGGCCGAGACGACCTGCAAATGGCAGCGGCCGCAGTCGTACTACGACCAGGGCGGCTGGAAGGGCACGCAGGCCCTCGACGGCGGCGGCGCCCTCATGAACCAGGCCATTCACAACGTCGATCTCTTATTATGGTTGATGGGACCGGCGACGCACGTCACCGGCTTCACCGCCACGCTGGCCCACGAGCGGATCGAGGTGGAAGACACGGCCACGGCCTGTCTGCGCTTCGCCAACGGCGCGCTGGGCGTCATCCAGGCGGCGACGAGCGTTTATCCCGGCTTGCCCAAGACGATCGCGGTCCACGGCGACCGCGGCACGGCCGTGGTGGAGCAGGAGGACGTGCTGCGCTGGGACTTCACGCCGGAGACGGCGGAGGACCGAGCGGTCAAGGAGCGCTTCGCCCGCAAGGTGGGGGCGTCGGGCGGCGCCAGCGACCCGTCCGCGATCTCGCACCAGGGCCACGCCCGTCAGCTGGCCGATTTCGTCCAGGCCGTCCGCACCGGCGGCAAGCCGATGGTGGACGGCCGCGAGGGACGGCGTTCGGTCGAGGTGATCGAGGCGGTGTACCGTTCGGCGCGCACGGGGAGAACCGTCGAACTTCTCCACCAGCCGGAAGCGCAAGCGAGGGTTTGAACCGCACCCTTCGCTTGCGCTTCGGGCGGGTGGGGCCAAAGGAGTGGCCGCATGTCCAAACCGCGTTCCGCCGTCGCCGACTACGCCGTCTACCTCGCCGTGCGCCTCATGCTATGCGTGGTGCAGATGTTGACGCTGCCCGCGGCACGGCGCCTGGCCGGCGTCCTGGCGTGGCTCGCTTATCACCTTGACCGCCGCCATCGCCTCGTCGCCGACGACAACCTCAAACGCGCCTTTCCCGGCCAATACGACGACCGTGAGCGCGACCGAATGGTGCGGGCGACATACCGCCATTTCTGCTCGATTTTCGTGGAAATCGCCCACCTGCCGCGGAAGCTCAATCCCGACACGTGGCGCCGCTACGTGATGATGGAGAACGGCCAAGCGGTCGTCGAGGGGTTGCTGTGCGGCCGGCCGCTCCTGTTCGTGACGGGCCACCTCGGCAACTGGGAGCTGGGCGGCTACGTCCTCGGCCTGCTCGGCTTCACCACCTACGCCATCGCCCGTCAACTGGACAATCCCTATCTGAATGATTTCCTTCTCTACCGCTTCCGCCAGCGGACGGGCCAACGAATCCTGTACAAGGACGGCGATTTCGAGCGGATTCAGGGCGTGCTGGCGTCCGGCGGCGTGATCGCGACGCTGGGCGACCAGGACGCCGGCCGGCGCGGTCAGTTCGTGGACTTCTTCGGCCGGCCGGCCTCCACGCACAAGGCGGTGGCGCTTCTGGCGCTGGAGTTCAACGCGCCGATGGTGGTGATCGGCGTGCCGCGCGTCGGCGAGCCGATGCGGTATCAGATCGTCGCGGAGGAGGTGATCCTGCCGGAGGAGTACGCCGGCCGGCCGGACGCAGTGCGGGCGATCACGCAGCGCTTCACGGCGGCGCTGGAACGGCTGGCGCGGCGCACGCCGGAACAGTACTTCTGGCTGCACCGGCGCTGGAAACACGAGCCTCCAGTGCGGAAGGACAAGCGGGCGGCGTGATGGGTCTCCGGCGCCCTCGGCCAGGGAAGGGGCGCCTACCATCCAGTCATGCTCAAGGGCGAACAGGCGGCTCCGCCGCTGGGGTCGGATCGTCCCGGACCTCCAGGCGGACGACGGCTTCCAGATTGTGGATCGCCTCGCCGCGCCGCTTCAGGATCGCTTTCACGACGCCTCGGTCCATGCTGCGGATCTCGTGCTTCTTCAAGAGACTGAGCGAGGTGCGCACCTCCTCGGTCGCCACCGAGAGGGCCGCGTCCTTGGCCTTCTCCTCCGCTGCGTAGCGCTCGGCGTTAAGAATGTCGGCGTAGTAGGCGTCCAGCGAGATGACGCCGGTGTGCAACTCATACAGCCGTTTAGATTCCGTGGAGCGCCGCTCCGCTTCTCCCTTCGTTTTGATCGCCTCCTGATACTCCTGCTCGGCCTCGTCCAGCTTGGCGACCTTGTTGGCCAGGTCGTGTAGGGCGATGGTCTCATCCACGATCGCCAGCAACTGTCCTTCCTCGATGGCGTCGCCGACGTGCAATTTCCGATATTCCTGCTCCTCTCGGACCACGAAGAGCCGGTCGGCCGGCAGAGCGTCGCCGTCCTTCCAGCGCGCATAGACTTTCTTGCCGTCGTGGTCGAGTCCGGTCCACCATTTCTCGACGGCCACGTCCTTGAGCTTCGGATCGCTTTTATCTCCCAACTCGACGGCGAGGAACCCGACCTGGACCTTCACCCGGTCCCTGGGCGACACGGTCTCGCCGCGCTTGATGTCCGTGCCGACCAGTACGAGCAACCCATCCTGCTCGGCCGGGACATCGATCAGGACGGGAGCGTCGGCCGATCCGGCCGCCGCGGTCGGGCCATCCGACCGCGCCGCCGCGTGGGACGCCAGCAAGCCGGCGCCCGTTCCGGCCGCCGCGACCAGCAGTACAACCGCCGCAGTCACTTTCAGTTTAGAGAGGAACATGGTTTTCAGCACTCCTTGGGTTAAGGCCACGGCTCGTGCGGATGCGGCCGCCGCGACCGCGTTGCCCGCCGCGAATAGCAGCGCCGCCTTCAACGTCGGATGGACGAGCGCCGCCGGGGCCGCGGCCGACGCCGTCCGCGCCGCCAGCCCACCCAGCGCCGCCGTCGTCAGCGCCAGGCCCGCCGCGTCAGTCGGCCGCGCAGCAGTTCCCGCGCCCGCTGAAGCCGCACTCCCACCGTTCCGCGCGGACAGCCCAGCTCCCGCGCCGCCTCCGCATGGGTCCGGCCCCGGAAGTAACAGAGTATAATGGGGAGCCGGTATTTGTCCGGTAGGCGGCGGACCTCCTCGTCCAGTACCGGCCGCAGATCGCGCCAGACGAGATCTGGCTCGGCGTCCGGCGCCGTCGGCTCCGCGCTCAGCGGCATGGCTGCCGGATGTCTCCGCGCCGCCTCGCGGGCGCGCAGAGCGACGCGGCAGGCCGTTCGGTAGAGCCAGCCGGCCACGGCCTCGCGGCGGCGGATGGACGCGGCCTTGCGGGCCAGGAGCAGGAAGGCGGCTTGAAAAGCGTCCTCGGCGTCCTGGGCGCAGCGGAGCATCCGCCGGCACACGCCCAGCACCATCGGCCCATGCCGCCAGAGCAGCACCTCGAAGGCGGCCTCGTCCCGGCTGGCCACGAAGCGCTCCAACAGCGAAGCATCCGAGGCGGCGTCGGCCGGCGAAGCGACTGTACGCCGAAGACGGCGAACCAGAGAATCCAACCGACCGCGAAACGTCATATCCGCATTCCTCACCGGCGCCTCGCCCAGAAGAATAGAGACGAGCCGAGGCGAACTGCTTTCGCGATTCTCCCGACTGCCATATTGACGGACCCCGGCAGGAGCGACGTTCTTCCGATGAACGCCAGCTCTCCTTCTCAAGTCATTTACAGATCGTCATTTGCGACATCCATACGGTTGCACTGATGGATTCGGGGTGCTTGGCACGTCGGTTGCTAATTGTTTCTTCGCGGTCCCAATCGCCGCGCACGCAACATCGAACGAACCCGACTTCGACCAAACCACCCGACGGCGCCGCGCAAGGCGCGCGGCCGTCAGGACATCTTATCCAATCGGAAAAGGAGACGACATGGCACGACAAAACCGCTGGCAGACGCTCGACCCGGTGTGGAACCAGCTGCAGGCGTTCCAGGGCGAGATGAATCGACTGTTCGACCGCTGGGGCGACGGCGGCGGCCAATCCCTTTTCGGCGTGCGGGCCTTTCCGCCGATGAATGTGTGGGAGGAAGGCGACACGGCCTACGTCGAGGCGGAGCTGCCCGGCCAGGATCTCGAGGATCTGGAAATCTACGTCACGGGCGGCAACCAGCTGACCCTCAAGGGCGTGCGCAAGCAGGCGAGCGCGGACAAGGGCGTCTGGCACCGCCAGGAGCGGGATTTCGGCCAGTTCAACCGGACGCTGACGCTGCCGTTTCCCGTGGACCCCGACAAGGTGGAGGCCCGTCTGGAGAACGGCGTGCTTCGGATCAAACTGACCAAGCACGAATCGGCCCGGCCGCGCAAAATCGAGATCAAGGCGGAGTAAACGGCCCGCTCAAGGCGACGAACGAACACAAGAGGAGGAAATCCCATGGCAAACGTTTCCACGAAAGACCGCGCCGACCTGGCGCACCCCGAAGCGACGCGCGGCGGCGTCTACTTCACGCCGCTCGTGGACATCCTCGAGAATGACAAGGAGTTGACGCTCTTCGCGGAGGTTCCCGGTGCCCGGCCCGAGGACGTGAACCTTCGCTACGAAAACGGCGAGCTTCTGCTGCACGGCCGCGTCCAGCCGAGGTCGCAGGACAAGAACCTGCTGCTGCAGGAGTACGAGGAAGGCGACTTCTACCGCGCCTTTACGATTCACGAGTCGATCGAGGCCGGCCGCATCTCGGCGGAGTGCAAGAACGGCGTACTGACCGTCCATATGCCGAAGGTCGAGGCGGTCCAGCCGCGCCAGATCACCGTCCAGGGCGGCGTGATCGCCGCACATCCGGCGGGCGGTCAGGCGTGAACCAGCCCTTTCACGTCTGACCGCCCGCCGTGATTTCATCCTTTCGTCGGCACCCTCTCCTACGAAATTTAGGTGCGACGGTACGGTCAAGAGGCCTGTGGGTCGCGGTCGTCGGCTGAGATGGTACGCGGCTGGGGGAACAGTTCGCGCACGGGGCAGCGGAAGCCGGGAAGCACGTCCTCGCCGTCCAGTTCATCGTTCTCGCGCAGACTGGCGCTGGAGCCGTTGAGGCGATAGACGCGGATCGTGTGGTTCTGCGGGCTGACGACCCAAACGAGACGGACGCCGGCGCCGATGTATTCCTCGATTTTCCGATCGACTTCCTCGTAGAGGTCATTGGGAGAGGCAACTTCCACGGCGAGGTCGGGAGCGAGGTGGGCATGGCCTGTCGGCGGCTTTTCACCGGGGAATCGACCAAACCGTACAAAAGAGACGTCCGGCTTCCGAACCACGCCTTTGCCGGGAATCGGTTGGTAGGAGCCATCGCCTCCCTGGTTGACCCAGCCGAGCTGGTGCTGGTGGTTGAAATTCCCGATGCGGAGGAGAAGCTCCGTGCCAATCACACCTGCCAGCCATCCCATGTGACGCTCCACCAGAGTTCCATCGACCAGTTCATAGCGGTAACCGTCCGGCATCGTCAGCAGGTCTTCCGGCGTGTAGTCAGTTTTCGTGGCGATGTCATTCATGTCTCGCCTCCTAGATGGTCGTAAGGAAAATGAGAAGTCGCTCGACCTCCCCATTCTATCGCGTCTACCGGCGCTTGACAGTCGCGCCCGCCTCTGCTGCAATCGTCACGTCGGCCGCGCCGCGGCCGGCGTGGCAACGTGATTACGTCTCTCCAGGATCCCGCACATGACGGCGCCGACCTACGAAAAACTCACCCCTCCCACCTCCGGAACCCGCGTCACCACCGGCGCCGACGGCCGCTGGAACATCCCCGACGACCCCATCGTCTGCCTCCTCCGCGGCGACGGCATCGGCCGTGACGTCGGGGCGGCGCCCGGCATCACCACCTGCGCCGTCCGCGTCCTCGACGCCGCCGTGGCGAAGGTCCACGGCGGCAAACGCCGCATCCACTGGTTCGACGTCCATGCCGGCGACGTGGCCCGCGAGATGTACTTCCCGCAGGTCAAAGATGAACAAATCGGCGCCCTCAGCGAGGACGAGCAGCGCAAGCTCTACCTCCCCGACGACACCCTCAAGGCGTTCGAGTATTACAGTCTTGGCCTCAAGGGGCCGCTCACCACGCCGATCGGCGGCGGCTTCCGCAGCATCAACGTCTACCTGCGGCTGCGCTTCGACCTGTACGCCTGCGTCCGGCCGGTGCGCTACTTCAAGGGCGTCGAGGCGCCCAACAAGCGGGCTGACAAGGTGAACATGGTGATCTTCCGCGAGAACACCGAGGACGTGTACTGCGGCATCGAGGCCAAGAGCGGCAGCGACAAGGCCAAACGCTTCATCGCCCTGCTCAAGGAAATGGGATATAATGTACCGGCATCGTCAGGAATTGGAATCAAGCCGATGAGCCCGGAGGGGAGCAAGCGACTGATCCGCATGGCGATCCGATTCGCCCTGGACAAGAAGCTGCCCAGCGTGACGTTGATGCACAAGGGCAACATCATGAAGTTCACGGAGGGGGCGTTCAAGGACTGGGGCTACGAAGTGGCGCACGACGAGTTCCGCGGCCGGGTCGTCCGCGAGGACGAGCTGACGGCGAGCGGGGGGCGTCAGCCCCCTGGTACGGTCGTCATCAAGGACCGCATCGCCGACAGCATGTTCCAGCAGGTCCAGCTGCGGCCCGACGAGTACAGCGTGATCGCCACGCCGAACTTGAACGGCGACTACCTGTCCGACGCGGCGGCGGCGATGGTGGGCGGCATCGGCCTGGCGGCGGGAGCCAACATCGGCGACCGGGCGGCCATGTTCGAGGCGACGCACGGCACCGCTCCGAAGTACACCGGCCTGAACCGGGCCAACCCCGGCGCCGTGCTGCTGTCCGGCGTGCTGCTGCTGGAGCATCTCGGCTGGGACGAAGCGGCGAACCTCGTCAACAAGGCCGTGGAGGCCACGTTCGCCGAGGGCGAAGAGACGGCCCGCCGCGGTCCCGGCGGCAAGCTGTACGTCACCTACGACATCGCCCGCCAGTTCGCCGGCTACGGCGAGAAGGCGGGCGCCTCCAGCTCGGACTTCGCGGATCGCGTTATTAGCCATCTATAAAAATGGATTCACCACAGAGTCACAGAGAACACAGAGAACACAGAGAAATGCAATTCTTGTCTTTCCTCTGTGTTCTCTGTGACTCTGTGGTGAATCCGTCTTACGGCGTGCTGATCGGCTTTCGCGCCGTCGTGAGCCAATCCGACCACTGATCGCGCACCTGTTTGGGCATCTTCGGCAGCAGGGCGTCGATCTCGGCCAGGCGTTGCTGCACGTTGGCCGTGTCGCCCAGCGCCGAATAGCAGCGCACCATTCCGCCCAGCGCGTTCAGCCCCTCCAGCCGATCGTGGTAGCGCTCGGCCAAGACCTGATACGACTTCCGGGCGGTGTCGTAGTCGCCCATGTCGAACTGACAGTCGGCGGCCAGGAACGGCACTTGTACCTGCTCTTCCAGCGTCAGCAGACCTTTCCCCTGGGGCGAGTCCATCAGCTCCGCCAACTTGAGGAACTGGTCCGTCGCGTTCGCCAGGTAGACCTTGTGCATGTCCAGGTGGTGCTTCCGCGTTTCGGGGCTGAGGGTTGCGTCGGCCGCGTTGGCGTCGGTCATCTCCTGATCGGCCAACCGGCGGTAGGAGTCCGCCAGGTAGTATTGCGCCCGCGTCCCGTCGGGGTCGGCCGGGAAGCGCTTCACCGCCGCGCCCAGCTCCTCCACCACCTGCAAAAACTTGCCGCGTTTATAATAGAGATTGCCGAGTGCGAAACGCGATTGTTCTTCCGCCTCCGGGTCGGGGTCGGCGTTGCGAAGCAGCTTCAGGTTCAGCTCCAGGTCTTCCTGCGCCTCGTCGAGGTCGCCGCGCGCCTGGGCTGCCAGCGCCAGTTGGTGGCGCGCCCGGTAGGCGAAGGATGTCATGTACTTGATGCACTCGCGGTAGGCCGTGGCGGCGCCGGCGTCGTCCTTCAAGGCGCGACGCACCTCGCCCATCAGATACCAGGCCTCGCCCTTCCGCTGCACGTACCAGTCCTGCTTGCGCTGCTCGTCGGTCGGCTCGATTTTCAGCACCGCGTCGATCCGGGCGGACGCCTGCTGCAGATCGCGACCCTCCCACGTGCAGCGCGGCGCTGTGCCAGAGGTACTCGCCGGGCACGGGGTCGTTCGGAGCGGCCTCGGCCGCGGCGGCGTAGGCCGCGGCCGCCTGGAGGAACAGTTGCCGCGCCTGGTCCTCGGCGGCTTGCTTGGCGTCGGCCGCCGCCTGCTTGGCCTCGTCGCGGCGGGCGCGTGCCCACTCCGCCGACGCCTTGCCCCGCAACACGTCCGCTTCGCCCGGCGCCGCCACGAGCGCGAACGGCGCCGCCAGCCGCACCGCCAGCTCGAATTGATGATTATCCAAGTACGTTTTGCCCGCTTCCTGGAACAGCTTCACTACCGACGCCCGATCGGTCAGCTGGCCGGGCCAGTCGTCGCCGGGCTTGACGCCGTCCACGACCCGCGTGAACATCTCCAGGGCGGTTTCGGGATTCGGCCCCTTGAGGCGCATCTCGGCCAGGGCCAGAGCGGCCGCCCGCCCCTCGTCGCCGCCGGCCTGCACGCACTTCTCCCAGTAGCCGGCCGCATCGACGTTCTGGTCCTGGCGCCGGGCGCACAGGCCGAGGTTGTAGAGCGCCTCGCCGGTCTGCTTGCCGTCCGCCAGCGTCTTCTGCCACAGGTCGGCGGCGTCGGTCCAGCGGGACTGGGCCTGGAAACTTTCGGCGCGCAGCCGTCTGGCTTTCGCTTGCAACTCCGGCGTCGCCTGCGGGCCGAGGTTGTCCAGAACGCGGCGGGCCTCCTCGAAATGGCCCATGCGCAGCTCCAGCTCGCCGCCCAGCAACCGGGCCGGGACCAGCACCTCTTCCTTGGCCTGCGGCAGGTTGCGCAGCTTGAGGTTGGTCGCCAGGGCGTTCGCCAGGTTCGGCGGGGTGTATTGCAGATACGCCTGGGTCAGCACCGTGTACCCCAAAACGGGATCGTCGGCCTGGTCGATCGTGGTCGTGATCTGGGTGATGACGTGATCCAGCTCCGCCAGGCGCTGCGGCAAGGGGGCTGTGTCGTCGCGCGTGTAGAAGCCGACCACGCCCAGGCGGAATTGCAGCCTGGCTTTTTCGCTTTCGGGGATCGTCTCCTTTTCCGCCGCTTCCAGCCGTTTCCGCGCCTCGGCCCACAGCGGCGCCGCCTGATCTGCTGTCGCGCCGGTCGCCTGCCGCATCCGGGCCGTGCCGAGAAGCAGGTCCGCCTGGCCGGCCAGCTCCGGATGCTGGTCCTTCGCATCCAGAACGTGCTGGGCCAGTTTCGCCGCCTGCTCCGCGTCGCCGTCGTGTTCAAGCAGCCGCCGCGCCTCGGCCAGGTCGCGCTTGAGCGGCGACGCCGCCTCGCCCGCCCCGAAAAGCGGCCGCAGCAGCACCGCCGCCGCGAGGGCGCCGACGCCCAGCACGAAAGCCGGCGCCTGCCACAGACCCCGCAACGAGGGGCCCGCGCCCGCATGATCGACCGCCGTCGGAGCCGTGCTTCCTGCCATGACATCCCCCAGACTCCGGGCGCTGACGCGACCCGGCTCGCCCCGGCGAACGCCGGGACCGTAATTCTCCTACCGAGCGTGCGGCTTGTCACAAATTCCGTGCGGGGTGTCAAGAGCAGCCGGGTGGATGGTGGAGGGTGGAGGGTGGAGGGTGGATGGTGGTTAGTGGTTAGAAAAGAAACACTTGCCTGCCTTTTCTAACCACCATCCACCATCCACTAACCACCCTTCTCATTCGTCACCACTACCACATCGCAATTGTCGTACAGGTCATGCCGCTGCGTGAGCGGCCGGTAGCGCCGCTGCGCCTTCGCCTCAAGGGCCGGCAATTCCGCCGCCGGTAGAAACAGGTACGACGGCAGCGGGCCGCGCAGGAAGTCCAATGCCTCCTGTTCCGAGTTCAAACAGGGCACTTCGCGCTGACAGTAGAAGATAAGGCTAGGCTGATAATAGGCGAAGGTCGCCACCCGCACGTCGCGGCGCGTCTGGTCCGGCGGCAGCGCCCGCGCCAGCGCCTTCGGCGCCTTCCACGCCTCGACGGCGCCGGCGCCCAGCCGGCCATCGACGCCGTGAACAGCAGCGACGACGCCACGACCGCGACCAACGCCCCGGTTCGATTCGACCACCGCAGCAGCCACGCCGCGACCGCCGCGCCCAGCAGGAGCGGAACGCCAAGTCCGGCGTACCACTCCAGGCCCGGAAACGGATGCAGCCGCAGTCCCGGCACGGACGCCATGCCGCCCGCCGCCAGGAGGCCGAGCGCCGCCCCGACGCCGATCAGCGCCAAACAGGCCAGGCCGGCCCCGATCAGCCAGGCCGGCGGTTTCGCCTCACCTCGGCGCCATTGGTCCAGGAAGCGCCCCGTCAGCAGCGCGGCGGCGGGGTAGAGCGGCAGAATGTAGTTCGGCAGCTTCGTGGTCGATACGGAAAAGAAGAGAAAATAGACCGCCATCCAGCAAAGAAGAAACTGCACCGCCGGCTGGTCGTCGTCGGCGCTGGACGCGGCCGTGGTCGTCTTCTCCCGCCAGAGGCGCCGCAGCGCGTACCATGCGGTTGGGCCGAAGAACACGCACCACGGGGCGCAGCCGACGAGCAAGGCCACAGCGTAGTAATAGAACGGCCCGGCGTGGCCCTCCAGGGAGCCGGTGAAGCGGTTGACGTTATGGTGCATCCAGAAGCCGACCGTCCAGGCCGCCTTGGTTTCCACCGTCACCCAGACGTACCAGGGCGCCGCGACCAGGACGAACACCAGCAACCCCGTCAACAGCCGCGGACTCCACAGCCGCCGCAGCTCCCACCGCCAAAGCAGGAAGAGGAACGCCGTCGCCGCCGGCAGGGCCAGGCCGACCGGCCCCTTGGCCAGCACGCCGAACCCAGCGGCGGCCGCCGACCACGGGGACCAGCCGCGGCGGCCCGCGGTGTAGTTGCGCCAGAAGAAAAACAGGGCGAACAGGCTGCAGGCGTTGAGCAGGGAATCCGGGTTGGCGAAGTGGGCAGCGGCGCAGAACAGCACGGCCGTGCCGAGCAGCAACCCGGCCAGCAGGCCGGACGACGGGTTGAACATGTGTCGGCCGAGTTCGTAGGTCGCCAGCATCGCGGCCAGCGCCGCCAGCGCCGACGGCAGTCGGGCCGCGAACTCGCCGACCCCGAACACCGCGTAGCCGGCCGCTTGCAGCCAGTAGAGTAGGGCCGGCTTGTCCTCGCGCATCCGGTAGTTGCACGTCGGCACGATCCAGTTGTCGGCCCGCCACATCTCGCGGGCCGCTTCCGAATTATTTCCCTCGTCAATATCCCACAAGCTAGGGCCGCCGAGATTGGGGAGGCACAGCGTCGCCCAGGCGATGAGCAGGAGGCCGTAGTGTCCGGCGCGGTGGTCGAGTTTACGGAACATTCCCTTGTTCCTCCGGCGCGGGGTCGAAGCGCCTTCCTTATAAACGGAGGCGGCGGATGGAAGCGAGAGCAGTCAGGTTGAATGATGAACGAGGAATGATGAATGATGAATTCAAACCGTTCATCATTCATCATTCCTCGTTCATCATTCCGAAGATGAGGATGCGGGTTGACGCCTCCTCCGGCGTCCGTTATGGTCCCCCCGCTTTTGCGGAACTCGGTCGTCGGAGGAATCCTGCCATGCACACCATGCCCGCCATCCTGCTCGCCCTGGGGCTGATGACGCCGGGCGCCGACCCCGCACCTTCGCCGGCGGAAGGCCCGGCCCGCCTCCAGGAAACGCTGCACGACCGCCGCGACCCGGCCGGCCAGAGCCAGGCCGCACTGCTCCTGGTGCAATGCTCCACCGACGACGCGGAAAACGCCGTGCGCCAGGCCCTGGAACAGACCGAGGACGAGGAAGTGTTCACCGCCCTGGCCGGCGCCGTGCGCCTGTGCCAGGACGGCCGATTCGCGGAGGAGCTGCTGGCGGCGCTGCGCTCCACACGGCCGGCCGTTCGTCAGGCGGCGGCGGAAGCCCTCGCCGTACTGCCGCACCTTGACCTGACAAAACACCTGAAAAAGATCGCGGATGACGCCAGACAGGAGCTGCCGGTGCGCCAGGCGGCGTTGTGGGTGTTGGGGCGCAGCGGTCGCAAGGATGCGGTCCCCGCGCTGCTGGCGCAGCTGGACGGCGACAACGAGGCGCTGCAGAGCTGCGCCGCCGACGCGCTGGCGGAGCTGGCGGGACAGAATTTCGGCGTGGATCCGGCGCGGTGGCGGGAGTGGTGGGACCGGCACAAGGAACTGAGCAACGAGCAGTGGCTGGAAATGCGGCTGGCCTGCCAGACGAGCCGGGTGCGGCGCCTGGAGGGCGATCTGGAGCGGTCGCGGATGCAGGTGCTGCGCTTACAACAGCAGGTGTATAGCCGCCTGCCGCCGGCGGATCGACCGGCCTACATTCAGATGACGCTGGAGCAGGACGACCCGATGGGCCGCGCCTGGCCGGCCACTGGGCGCTGGAGCTGCTGCCCAACGCGGACGCCGCGCAGCAAAAGGTCCTGGTGCAGGTGCTGTTTCGGCTGAGCCACGACGGTTCGGTGGACGTTCAGCGGGCGGCGGTGCTGGGCCTGGGGCGCGTCCACGACCCGGAGGTGTTCCAGCGGCTCAAGACGTTGGTGGAACAGGGTCGGCCGCCGGTGCGGGCGGCGGCGGCGCGGCGCTGGCGCAGCAGGCGCGAGGATGGGCCGGACGCCCAGGCGCGGCGCGACGAGGTGATCCCGGTGCTGCAAAAGGCGGTGGACGATTCCGCTCTGGAAGTGGTGGTGGAGGCGGCCGACGGTCTGGAGTCGTTCGGCGCGCTGAACGCGACGCCGGTGCTGGCCGGGCTGCTGCACCATCATTCGCAGGCGGTGCGCGAGACGGCCGCCCAGGCGCTGGAGCGGTCGGCCGACGCGGCCGTCTTGAAGGAAGTGACGGCCGGCCTGGACGATACCAGCCCGACGGTGCGCTTCAGCCTGGTCGGCGCCCTGGCGCACATCGGCCGCGACGGCGGCGGCCTGTCGGAGGAGCAGCAAAAGCAGGTACTGGACAAAGTGGAGGTGGTATTGCAGCACGACGCCGACCCCGGCGTGCGCAGCCGGGCGGCGACGGCGCTGGGCGAGTGCGGCGGCCCGGCGCAGCTGGCGCCGCTGTGGCGCAGCGTGACGGCGAGCGAGGACGCCCGCGTCCAGGAGAAGGCGTGGCAGGCGCTCGTGGAGATCGTCGCGCGGTCGAACAGCCTGCCGCTGGTGCAGGAGTGGGACCGGACGATGGCGTCGGCGAAGCAGGACGTGCGGCGCGTGCAGCTGCTCGGCGAAATCCTGGCGCGGTGGCAGAAACGGCCGGAGATGAAAGCGTCGGTGGCGCCGATGGAGGAGCTGCTGGTGCAGGCCCAGCTCGATCTTGGCAAGTGGTCGGCCGCGTTCCCGCTGGTGCGCGACCTACTGTCGCGGACGGGGGCCGACGCGGAAACCAGCCAGCGGCTGCGCTGGATGCTGACCGTCGGCCAACAGGCGTTGCAGGAAGGCAACCGAACCGAGGCGCTGCGGGCCGTGCAGGAGGCGCAGCCGTATCTGTCGCACGCCGGATCGCTGGCCGAGGAGTTCGACAAGCTGCAAAAGCAGGCGGCTCCGTAGTGAGGAGTGAGGAGTGAGGAGAGAAGCAAATCTGACCGGCCTGTCTTTTCTCCTCACTCCTCACTCCTCACTCCTCACTGGATTTTCTCTCCCGTCCCGTGGTTATTGCCGCTGCGGAGCGCCGCCTCGATGAACGCGACGATCTCGACCGTGACGGCCGGGTCGAGCGGCGCTTTTTTCGACGTAAACATATCCACAATCTGCTTGCACAGCTCCCGGTAGATATACTTCGTGCTGAGCGCGAGGGGATAGACGCCCTTCTCGGCGAAGACGATGCAGCCGTAGTCCGCCTTGCCGGAGCGGATGCCGCGCACCGTGGCGACGCGGCCGTCGGACCATTGGCCGGTCGCCACGTCCACGTCTTTCTCGTGCGTGCAGGTGAGGCGCTGGCAGCCCGTTCCCATCAGCGTGTACAGGATCTCCACGGCGTGGATGCCGTAATGGAACATGCCGGGATTGAGGCCGTCCTTTTCCGACAGCGGCGAGGGGCCGTAGGCCACGGCGCCGAGGATTTTGCCGTGGCTGTCGTCGGCGACGAACGCGACCAGTTCCGGCGCATAGCGCAGCGACGAGGCGCTGAAGATCGGGATCTTGTGCTTGTCGGCCAGCTCAACCATCTTGCGAGCGTCGGCCACGGAGCAGGCGAACGGCTTGTCCACGTAGCACGGCAGTCCGGCCTCCAGGAACGGCTTGGCCCGCTCCAGATGGGCGCCGCCCTCCAGCGACTCGACCAAGACGCCGTCCACCTTGCCGATCAGGTCGGCCGGCTTGTCCACGAGCGGAACGCCGAGTTTTTCCATCTCTTTTTTGAAACCGGGAATGCGCTCGGCGCGAGCTGCGACTCGCCGGGACAGCCGAGCGTCACCTCGGCGCCGTCCACCCACTGGTCCTTGTCGATGCCCTTGTGATTGATGCGCTTGGTGAATTCGACGACGTGCGAGGTGTCGAAATCGACGATGCCCAGTCGAATCATGGCGTCGGCTCCGGGAGAGTGGGGCGACGCCGACATGGTAGCCGGTGCCCGCCCGAATGGAAAGAAGGCCCCGCGGCGTCAGGGCTTGCCCGCGGCGATCTCCTCGAACGTCGCCGTTCCAATCGGATACTTTTTCCAGTCCTTGTAATCGAAATGCCACCACTCCCATTCGTAAACCGTGAACCCCTCCCCCTCCATCGCGCGCCGCAACAGTTCCCGGTCCCACCGCTGCAGCGACGTACCTCCCGCGTAATCGGCGTTGGAGCGAACCGAGAACTCGTCGTAGCCGCCGGTCATCTCCAACGGCTTGCCGGTCTTGCGGTCGTACAGCGTCAGGTCCACGGCGCAGCCGCGGTTGTGGCGCGAACCCTGCGACGGGTCCGCCACGAAGATGTGGTCGTACTCCGGCGTCGCCTCCCAGAACAGCTTCGTCACCGACCAGGGCCGATAGGCGTCGAACACTAGTAGACCGTACCCCTGCTCCGCCAGCTTCTTGTTTACGCGCGCCAGCGCCTCCGCCGCCGGCTTCTGCATGTACGCCTTGGCCGAGGTGTAGAGCGGGGCGCCGAGGAAGTTGTTGTTCGTGGCGTAGCGGATGTCGAGCTTGATCGTGTCGTCCAGCGAAATCAATTCCACCAGCTCCGGCTTGCCGAATTCGCCCTTCCCCTCCGGCGGCTTCGCGCCGGCGATCGCCTTCCGCACCTCCTCCACCGGCCGAACCGGCACGACCTTGAACGTCCGGCCGTCCTCGCCCTGGATCGGCCGCCGCTCGAACGGCACGCCGGCCGTCTCCGCCCGCATCGCCCGGCCGTCCTTGCCCCGCGTGAAAACGATTTTCTCTCCCAAATAGAGGCCGGACTCCGGGAACTTGTATACGTCCGGCTTTTCCTCCTCCAGCGGGTAGAAGAAGAACCATTCGATCAGCGCCCACAATTTGCCGTCCTTTTCGAGGATGACCAGCGTGTTGTGGTCCCAGCCGTATTCGCCGATCAGGCCGGCGTACTTCTCCGGCGCCGGCGCCGGCTTCTCGGTTGGGACCGTTCTCATATATGTCCTTGTTGACCTGGAGCTTGTCGCCGTCGCGCTCGACCTTCTGGCCGTACGCCAGCCGATCGTCCACGATCAAGTCGTCGCCCAGCGCTCGCAATTCGACGCGAAAGCCGCCGGCGCCGGGGAAGGCGTACAGCCGCCCGTAGCGCTCCGTCAATTCGATTGTCTTGTCGCCGGATTTGTATTTGCCGGCCAGCTTGCGGGCGTCCTCCGGCTTCGGCGCCGTCGTCTCGTCGATCGTCGGCAGAGGTTTGCCCTGCTTGACCGCCAGCATTTGCCGCAATGCGACATCGGCAATGTGCGAGGTGACGCCGTTGGCGCAGTCGCGCGAGGTCACGACTACGACGCCGAGCTTGTCATCGGGCAGGGCGTCCAATTCCGTGGCGAAGCCGTAGACCGCTCCGCCGTGGCCGACGCGACGGTGTCCGTCCAGCTTGCTCACCATGAAGCCGAGGCCGAAGGCGCGCTCGTCGCCGGGCTTGGCGTATTGCGGCTTCCACATCTGTTCCAGCGTCTCCGGCTTGACGAGGATGTTGTCGCCCGCCTTGCCGCCGGCGAATAACATGCTCAGGAAGCGCGACAGGTCGTTGACCGTGGTGTAGAGGCCGCCGGCCGGGTTCTCGCCGAGCGTGAACGTCGGCGCCGGGAACTCACGACCGTCGTAGGTCCACATCACCGCTTTGGCCAGGTCCTTCGTCACCGCGGGGTCGGCCTCCAGGCTACTGTGCTTCATGCCCAGCGGGTCGAGAATCGTGCGGTAAACGTAGCGCGGGTACGCCTGTCCCTGGGTCTGTTCCAGCGCGAAGCCGACCACGGCGAGGCCGGCGTTGCTGTATTTGAGATGGCTTTCGGGGGCGTAAACCAACTCGGTCCCGTTGAGGCTTTTCACGGTGCGTTCCAGCGACGGCTCGTCGGGGTCGAAGTAGTTGCCGATCGGCGGCTCGCGCACCAGGCCGGCCCGATGGCACATCAGTTGACGTAGAGTGATCTCCTTGTCGAACGTGTTGATCGGCTTGAAGTCGGGCAGGACGTGCGTGATCGGGGCGTCGAGGTCGAGGGCGCCGCGCTCCACGAGCTGCATCACGGCCAGGTCGGTGAACAGCTTGGACACGGAGCCGACGCGGTAGACGGTGTCGGACGTGGCCGGCGTCTTCGCCTTCGGATCGGCGAAGCTGTAGCCGCGCGCCCAGACGATGGTCTGGTCGTCCACCAGGGCGATCGACAGGGCGGGCAGGTTCTTGGCTTCCACCTCGTGCTGGATAAAGGCGTCGAGCCGTTTCACGGCGTCCTCGTAGGGCTTGGCCGGAGGCGTGTCGGCGGCGCGACCGATGAGGGCGGCGGCCAGCACGGAAGGAATCGCCATCAATGCGATGCCACGCATAGGGAATCTCCGAAAGGGAGGAACGCCGTCGCGGAACGTCCGTCATCCCGCGGGATGCGAATCATGGTCCCACGCAGCGGCCCCGGAATCAAGGGGGCGTCGGTTATGCGTCGGTGGTACAATCGTCATGTCAAGCGATGGTCTGTCCCCGTTCCAAGAAAGGGCCGTCCATGAGCCGTCCACTCCTGCTGGGTTCGTTCCTACTGGCCGTCCTCGCGCCTGCCGCCGTTGCGGACGACGGCGCCCCCAAGCGCTCGCCGAGGGAGGCGTTGCACGCCTTCAACGACCTGATCGGCTCCTGGCACGCTTCCGGCGAGCCATTCGGCACGCGCGAGGAGAAGCAGAAGGGCTTCTGGCAGGAAACCATCGCCTGGCAGTGGCAGTTCAAGGGCGACGACGCCTGGCTGCAAGCGACCTTCGACAAGGGCAAGTATTTCACCGCCGCCGAGCTGCGTTACCTGCCCGACGACGACCGCTACCAGCTCACTCTTCACACCTCCGCCAAGGAGGATTTGGTCTTCAAGGGCGCGCTGGAAGACCGCCGGCTGACGGTGGACCGCAGCGACGACAAGACCGGCGAGACGCAGCGGCTGGTCGTCAGCCTGCTGCACGCCGACCGCTACCTGTTCCGCTACGAAGTGAAGCCGGCCGACCACACGACGTTCACCCAGGTTTACCAGGTCGGCGCCACGAAGGACGGCGGATCGTTCGCCGCCATCGATGACGGCCCGGAGTGCGTCGTCAGCGGCGGCCACGGCACGATGAGCACCGTCTACAAGGGCAAGACCTATTATTTCTGCTGCACCGGCTGCCGCAACGCGTTCAACGACAACCCGGAAAAATACATCAAGGAGTACGAAGCGCGCAAGGCCAAGGAGAAGGAAGAGAGTAAATAGTCGCCAGGCTTTTTGTCGGGGCCGATTTGCTTGAGGTTGAAACGCATCCTAGAGTTGTGCAGCAAACGAGGTCGTCAGTCTTGGTGACGGCCATCGGGGGCGGACCCAGGCGTCGCGCCGGATCACAACGCCTTTCATCCTCGAAAGGGCAAACCCAGCGAAAGCTGGCGACGCAAAGCCATGGGCCGCTGGCGACCGGAGCAATCCGGGACGCCGTGGCTGCCAGGCTGCCGAAGGGACGAAACGAGCGACAAAGCCCGTCCGTCCCGCGACTTACGGCGACAGGAAGACGCACGAAGTCGTCCCTGATCCGGGGCCGGAAGTCATTCCGGTACGTCTTGGCCCGCCCCGCTTTTTTCCCTCGATCAAGGGGTTGTTGCACGGCCCATCCGCACATCGGGAGGCGCCATGACCGACGATCCCATCGACCCCCTTACCCTGCTCCGCCCGCGACGCAAGATCGAAGGCATCTCCGCCATACTGCTGCCGTTCGCCGCCGACGGGACCGTCGATTGGACCTCTTTCGCCGCTCACGTCGTGCGCACTGCCGACGCCGGCCTGACGCCGGCCGTCAACATGGACACCGGCTACGTCCATCTGCTCGACGACAGCCAGCGCCTCGAAGTGCTGGCCCGGACGCGCACCATTCTGGGCGGCCGTCCGTTCGTCGGCGGCGCCTTCGTCGGCGACCGGCCGGGCGACGCCTTCGACCGCGACGCCTACCTCCGCCAGATCGACGCCGTCCGCCGGCACGGCGGCGTCCCCGTCGTCTTCCCGTCGCACGGCCTGACGAGCCTGCCGGACGAGCGGCTCATTGCCGCCCATGCCGATCTCGGAAGGCACTGCGACCGCTTCATCGCCTTCGAGCTGGGGCCGATGTTCGCCCCGTTCGGCAAGATCTATTCGCTGGAAGTCTATCGCGGGCTGCTCGGCGTGCCGCAGTGCATCGGCGCCAAGCATTCCTCGCTCCATCGGCGACCTGGAATGGCGGCGTCTGATCCTGCGCGACCGTGTGCGGCCGGACTTCCGCGTCTACACCGGCAACGACCTGGCCATCGACATGGTGATGTACGGCAGCGACTACTTGCTCGGCCTGAGCACGTTCGCCCCGGACCTGTTCGCGCGGCGCGACGCCTTGTGGGCCGCCGGCGACCCGGCGTTTTATGAACTCAACGACGTGCTGCAGTACCTCGGCTTCCTCGCCTTCCGGCCGCCGGTCCCCGCGTACAAGCACTCCGCGGCGATGTTCCTGCATCTGCGCGGCTGGATTGGGACGGACGCGGCCCATCCACAGTCGCCGACGCGGCCGGCCTCGACCGGCCCATCCTGCGCGAGATCGGCCGGCAGCTCAACGTGCCCATGACCGACTGACCTCTCACCGCCGAATCCCGAGCCGAAGGCGAAACAAAACGGGGCCTGCGGCCAAGTTGGCCGCGGGGCCCTTCCCTTCATCTCGTTTCGTGGTCCGTGGTCAACGGGACCACTCCGCTATCCGCTGACGTTCCATGTACCGTAAGCCCAGGGTGTGCCAGTCACGACGACTGCGTACGGCGGGATCGAGCAGCCATCGGATCTCGTCTCCGTCAGCGGCGGCCGCCTCCTTCCGGATGTAGTCCTCAATATAGACCGCGAATTGGCTTCCCGACGTAACGGCGAATCGGTCGTCGATGATGGCCGTCATCGTACGGCCGCCCCCGTTGTCGGCATGAGAACACGTGTACTCCACGTCTCTTTCTCCTGTACTGGGATGCCGTGTCGTATGTCAAACTCACCTACTCTATGGGGGTGCGAATTGCTGCCCCGTCGCCTGAATCTCCCCAAGTGGTTTGCGCGTCATCTCTTATGATTCTTATCGAAAAAACGAGCCTCGATAGATTTTCTCAGCGCTAGGATTGTCGCTCCTGCTTCGGGCGGCTCGTCGATTGCCGACTCTCCCCAGCCCTACCGGAGCTGCCGTCCCCTGGCGATTCGACGGCGCCCAGAGAAAAAGGCGACAGTCGCGAACAAAATCTCGGAAACCTCTTTTTTTCAAAGAATTCGTAAGCGTTTCCCCGGCAAATGCTTCCGTCCGAAGGACCGCCTCGGCGCTGGGTCGATCGGCCCATAAGGTAAGACGAGTTTGGAAACCAACCAACGAAACCCGGAACCGGAGCAACACGTATGCCTTCTTCTTTCCATCGAGACGGTCGGCCTAACCTGAATGACAAAGCCGACAAGATCGAGAACACAATCACCGAGATCGGTGGCAACCCGGCGGGCCCAACCGCCGAATCCATCTCTAGCATCAGCGGAGGCAATCCCATGAGTAGTGAACGCATCATCCACGAACCGGCCAAGATCGACGAGGCCGGCGACCCGAAACAACAGCCCATCGGGCAGGACATCATCATCACCGGCGCCATCAACCCAGACGAAGCGACGAACCCCGCCGCCCCCATCATCTCACCCCGTCGCATCGAGGAGATCGGCGACCCCATCGAGGGCCGCATCGACCGTCACGCCCGCAGCGGCCTCCCGGCGGACTCCGGCGACACGGACGGAGCCGGCGATGAGGATGGTATTGGGCACGAAGAGAATCCCTGATGTCACACAAACAGGGGGTGGTCTAACTCCTGACCCGTCATCGCCCGACGGGAGTCCAGAGTTACTGAAGGAGGGTTCTGCCGAAGTGGAAGAAACGATCAAAGAGACGGCGGGGTTGCTCGACGCGATCCTGGCGTGGCGACCCAATGGGGTCCCCCTTGAGCAGATCGAGGGCGCCAGGAAATTCGCCGACAGCGACCCCGAAAAAGTGGAGGATGTCCGTCTCATCGAACGACTCCTGGCCAAGTACCGGAAGTCCAACACGCCACCCGGTGGCAAAGAAGCTGACAACATCTGACACGACCTTTGGGAAGACTAGGCGAACTAGGTCGTTTCTGACAATCCGGTATGCCGGTTGCTTTTCTTCCTGTTGTTGGTCCCATCTCGCGAGTGGGGCGGTTTCCCGAAGGAGGCTACCCATGTACCGCTACGACCTCATTGACGCCCAGTGGGAGCGGATCGCGCCCTTCTTCCCCGACCGCTTCCACCACGGCCGGGCCGGACATCCCTGGGGCGATCACCGGCCGCTGGTCAACGGCATCCTCTGGCACCTGCACACCGGCGCCCCCTGGCCCGACACCCCCGAGCGCTACGGCCCCTGGCAGACGGTCTACGACCGCTTCAACCGCTGGCGCGCCGACGGCACCTGGGCCAAAATCCTTGACGCCCTGCTGCTCCGGCTGGACGACAACGGCCTCATCGCGCACGACCTGTGGTGCGTCGATGCCACCGTCATCCGCGCCCACCAGGCCGCCGCCGGGGCGGAAAAAAAATCCCGACCCGCGGCCGGAGCTGGGCGGCCCCGCGACGACGCAATGCACGGAACCCGAGGGCCATGCGCTGGGGCGTTCGCAGGGCGGCTTCGGCACGAAGACCCACCTAATCTGCGACAGCAACGGCGTCATCCTGGCCGTGTGGGTGACCGAAGGCCAGCGTCACGAGACCCAGGGCTTCGAGGAAGTCAACCGTCGGGCGCGGCGGCCGCGCCGGGCCGGCCGGCCGACCTGGCCGGAGCGGGAGGCGGGCGATAAGGCCTACAGCTTCGACCGCGTCCGCGGCTGGCTGCGGCGGCGGCACATCGAGCCGGTGATCCCGACGCGGAGCAATCAGCCGCGCCAGGAGGATTTCGACAAGGCCAGTTACCGCCGACGCAACATCATCGAACGCGCGATCGGCTGGTTCAAGTGGTGTCGGGCGTTGGCGACCCGCTTCGACAAGCTGGCGGTCAACTACGTCGCACTCTGGATCGTGGCCAATATCCAATTCCTCCTTCGGAAGTATCCGGAAGCCCTGGGCGTCCGATTGTCAGAAACGACTTAGGCAAACGGCCACGTTTCGCCAGAGGCTTTAAGGAATGGTGAAAAAGCAATGACGCTCGATCGGTAGCGTAGAATGGTAGGAAGGGGGGGGGAATGCCAATAAGAAAAACCTGATGCCTTCATCAACGGGTCGGCCCTCGAAGCCGACCCGTTTCACTACGCCTAGCCCGCCTCGCAACATCTGGATAGCACGGACGTATCCTTTCAGCCCGCCTGCATGAAGCTGGTTCCCCGATTCGGAAAGTCGGGTTTCCGGACTATCCCATCACCCGCCTCGCGTGGAGGAAGGACGACTGCTTAGACTCTGTTCCAGAAGTGGGTGAGGCCCGTAGAATAGGGTATGAAGCGCAAACCGAAAGCCAGACCCTATCCGAGCGACCTCACCGACGCGCGGTGGGCCGTCATCGAGCCTTTGATTCCCGCGGCCTGGCCGGGGGGCCGCCCGCGCCAGGTCGATATGCGCCGGATCCTCGACGCCCTGTTCTACCGCACCCGCGAGGGCTGCACCTGGCGCGCCTTGCCCCACGACTTCCCGCCCTGGAAGACCGTCTACAACTACTTCCAGTGGTTCGACGCCGACGGCACCTGGCAAAGGATCCTCGACGCCCTGCGCGAGCGGGTCCGGGTCCGAGCCGGCCGGGAGCCGACCCCCAGCGCCGCCGCCATCAACAGCCAGTCGGTCAAGACGGCCGAGGGCGGCCAGGAGTGCGGCACCGACGGCGGCAAGAAGGTCCACGGCCGCAAACGCCATATCCTGGTGGACACGTTGGGGTTGCTGATCGCCGTGGTGGTGACGGCCGCCAACGTGGACGACGGCCGGGCGGCCCCGGAGGTGTTCGCCCAGGCGCCGGGCCGGGACTTGCCGCGGCTGAAGGTGGTGTTCGCGGACAACAAGTATCACAACCACGGGTTGTACGCGTGGCTGCGGCTGCATCGGCGGCCGTACCGACTGGAGGTCGTGAGCCGGCCGCAGGGCGAGACGCGGTTTAAGCCTTTGAAGGTGCGTTGGGTGGTGGAGCGAACCTTCGCCTGGCTGGGGCGGTATCGGTGCCTGAGCAAGGACTACGAACACACGACCGAGTCCAGTGAAACGGTGGTGCGGTTGGCGGCGATTCATCACATGCTCCGCCGGCTACGCCCGGGGCGACGGGCGCGGAGCCAACGATTCCGGTTCAAGCCGCGACCCCGAAAACGGGCGGCGTAGGACTTCAGGAACAGAGTCTCAATCACCCGTAGGTCACGCGGCCTGGAGCCGGAAGGCGGCCGCCGAGAAACGCCGCGACGACTCGGCGTTCGTCGTCCTCAAGAACGATATGGTGACAAACAAGATGCCAAAAGAAGATAATAATCCGCGGTCCCAGACAGGCGCCCTGCTGGATGCCATCCTGGCGTGGCGGCCGGATAGCGTACCGCTCGAACAGCTCGACGGCGCCCGAGAGTTCGCCGACGGCGACCCCGAACGAGTCGAAGACCTGCGTCTCATCGAACGCCTCCTTGCCAAGTACCGCAAACCCGTCCTCCCCGACAATAGCGGGCGCCAGGATGGGCAAGGCGGTTGAGGACGGCGTCTTCGCTAATCTTGAGGAGATTCCTCACGGCGATTCCCTGTTGCGTTTGCGGCGCCGGGTTGTCGCACCCCATTGGTCCGGCGCCGTCAGTCTCGCACGGCTCTTCTTTCCCGCAGGTACATCTCCCCCGCGGCCTGTCAGAAAAAAACTCGGCCGCGCGCGGCCCTCTTCCCGTCGGTCCTTGCGATTAACCTTTTATAAATACAGCAGTTGCGTAAAACGGAGCGGCCGTCTCGCCGTTGCGACGGCGACATAGTGCAGGGAGCTTGTGACAAAGGATTGCATGACGGCCAAGGAATGTTGGCCCGTCGAAGTTCCTCGGCGTCGATGCGAACGCCGTGCCGCTGGCGGGGGCGTTGAAAGGAATAGAAATGTGGCATCCGTCGCCTGTTACGTGACGGACGCCACACGTGGTTCGCCCCGAGTACTTGCGTACGTCGTGGTGAGCCAACCCGTGTTCCTTTTACCACGTCTCCTCACTTCGTGCAAGCGGACGGAGCGTCACGCTGGTCTCTGTCGTGGTGAGCCAACCCATCCTCCACGCCAAGGACCATTTCCCTGTTTCCCCCGGGCGTCCGCGCCCCGCGGGGTTGTGGAGGACTGTCATGTCTGCACCGATGCTACGGCCCCGGGGGGAGTTCGCCCCCGGTAGGGGCCGTGTTTGGGTCCATCCCTCACTGACGCCGTTGATGAACGTGGTGGAGGAACTCTTCGCCCATCAGACCGAGCCAAAGGGCATCTCGGTCAACCCAGCCTGTGAGCGAATCCTCCGACGCCAGGCGGCCGCCCACCTCGACCGGATCCGGCGTGAAGACCCCTGCCCCACCAACCGGGAGGTGGCCGGCCTCCGGCAGGAGTGGCTGCTGACCGACGATGAGACCAAGGCGGACGAGCTGACCCGCCTCGTCGCCGACGCGTTCATCGAGCAGCCCCCGGGCGGGGCCGACTGCGTGTTCGACATCGGTTGGCTGTGCAACGAAGCCGCGCTCCAACGCCGCGCGCCCCGCCGTGAAGGCCGGCGCTACGCCGGCTGGATTCTGGACGCCGACCCGCGCGGCGATGAGACGATCGCGTTGCTGCCGTCGATCGAGGAAGTCAACCGTCGCTTGCCGCCGCCGATCCGCCCCGAGGCCCCTCCAATCTTGGGACGTGCGATTCCGCCATTGTGCTACCACGCGTTCCACACAGTCCGGCTGGCAGGGGAGGCGGCGCGGGGCGAACACGTCGCCACCTTCCACCCCGAAGACCAGGGCACTCCGCCCAAGGGCCGCAAATGGACGGCCTTCTACACCGACCACAACCGCCGCCGCTTCCAGTACGTCACGCTCCCCTTGTCGGCGCGGTGGGCCGCCCCGGCCGAGGTCGCCCCGCTCCAGGCCAAGAACGACGCCGAACAGGAACGGGCGGTGGCGTCGATCACGGGCGGACATGAGCTGGGCCATTTCAGCGGCCCGGCGCCTCTGCGATTGGCCGGATACCCCGGCCTGGAAGGGTTCATTTATCCCATTCTCGAAGAGTTGCGGGCCGACGCCACATGGCTGTTCACGTCCGGCTACGCCTCCCGCCTCCTGCCCGACGAAGCCGCCTGGCGCGACCACCAACGCTTCTTCTGGGCCGAGGCACTGCGCTACATTAGTCGCGGCCTCACCCGCCGCGCGGACTCGATCTCCGCCCTGCTCAGTCTGAATTATCTTCGCGGCCGCGGTGCGATCCGGATCGACGCGGATCGGCGTCTGTCTCTCGACTTCGAGCGTCTGCGGCGGGGCATCGCGGATCTAGTGGTGTGCGCGACCCAGCTCATTCAGGCGGGCGACGGCCCGGCGGCGGCGGCGTTCTGCGCGGACCTCAACTACGACCTGCCGAACCGGCGCCTGAAGCGCCTGGACCCCTTCGTTGAGAGCCTGTTCGATTCCGTCCCCTGTTGAGCAGGACACGGAACGCCCGGCCAGGGCCGGCGTGCGGGGTGGTCGCCGCCCGCCGCCCGGTGCCGCCCTGGCTCGTCACCATCTCGCCCCTGACCCATCAGGCTGGCCTTCCCGACCCGTCCCCTTCGGCTGAGCCGCAAGGGCCTGGACGGGTCGTTTTCTGAGGAGATGAATCATGGTCTTCGACCTTTTCTGGGATGGCGCCCTGGTCGCCGGATTCGGCGTCCAGCACTCCGTGCTCGCGACCCTGCTGGCGAAGAAGGTGGTGCGTTGGTTGGCGAACCTCGACCCGCTGACCTGGCGTGGGCCGCAGTCGTTCATCAACGTCCTCTATGTGCTCGTCGCCGCCTGCCTGTGGCGGCCTGTCAATTACGTCGTCTGGGAACTCACCGGATCCAGTTACTGGGTCATGGCTTCGATCCTCTGCGGGAGCTGGTTGTGGTACTTCGAGATTCATCTCTTTGAGTACGATGCCGGCCTCGCATTCGGCTCAACGGCGCTCATCAACCGGTCGCTCGGGCGCAAGTCGCCGCCCCTGGAGACGTGGAAGACCGGTTTCCGCCGCTATAGTCGCTTCCCCGTCCATGCTGCGTTCTTCCCCATGTTCCTCGCGTTTCCGCGGATGACGGCGGACCTGTTGGTATTGGGGATTGCAGGCAATTGCTACAACTGGATCGGCACGGAACTGTACGACCTCCGCCTGAAGAGACTGCTGGGCCGGCCCTATCTCGAATACGTCCACCGAACCGGGCTGATCTTCCCATCCGTGTTCCGCAACTTCCGCGGGGCGTATGACCTCGAGTTGCCGAAGCCAACGCACTGGCGGCATCCGCTGAACAACGTCCCGGGCATCGCGATCGGCATTCTCGGCGGCGTCATCTACTGGGTCTCCTCGGTCGCGCGGCATTCACGGCGACGGACCTCTGGCTCAGTTGGGGCGCTTCGTTCGTGGTCGCCGTCCTCGGCGGCGCGCTCTACGCGGCCGTCAACGCCTCGCAACTGTTCGAGGCCAGCCATGAGGATTTCGATCGATTCCAAACCCGAGTATCCACCAACACCGCCTTAGTCAGTACGACGTCCATCGTCTGCTGGTTCACGATTAGCGCCGTCTGGGTCGGCCAGCCCCCGACTCTGGGCGTTATCCTGCCGATGTGGCTCGTGGTCCTGTGGATCGGGCACGGGTTCGCCGTGGCGACCCTGGCCCTGTCACACAAGCTGGCCCCGATCGGAGAAACCGCTGGTGGTTCTCCCCGCTCCACCCCCGGGGGAGCGAGGCGGCAGACGGGATTGTCCGCTCACTCCGGCAGCAAGCCGACGCTGACCCGGTAATTGGCGAGGTGCGCCGCTCCCTTCGTCCGGTCGATTTCCTCCCAACGGCGGGCCACATCTTCCAGAACATTTTTCGGATCGACTTCGGGTGAATTCAGGGCCGTCCGCAGCGCCGCGTCAAGGACGGCTCGGTGGTCGCTTGCGTCCGGCGTGCGCAGCGGCAGGGCCGGGTTCTCGACGCCGCGATGCAGCAACGTCTGTTGCAGCGCCTCCCGCAATTCCTTGACCACCTCCGGCGTCAACTCGAAACCGGACCAGCTGGTCCGCTCCTCCAGCTGTTCCGATCGGATTGGGTCGCCGCCGAAACGGGCGCCGATGACCATCTGACTGCTCGCCTCGCGGCCGCTCAGCTCGGCTAGCAGCGAGAAGGCGGCGTTCAGGGTGCGGCGCCGCCTTCGGCACGACGCCCAGCCACGCGCCCGAACCGAGATAGGGCACATAATTGCCGTCGGGCGCCGGGATGCATTCGGTCCCACCTGCGGAGTAATAACAGGACGCCGCCGGCGTCCGGCACACGCCGAAGCGGTCGCGGACCTTCGTTCCCTCCTCCGTCTGGAACTCCGTCAGCCGGGAGGCGTCCGCCAAGCAAAGCACCGCCTGACCGATCCGGAAGGCGTCAGCCGGCGACGGCGACGCCTCTTCCGGCCGGCATTTCCGCAACCGCCGCAGCAGCGCCAAGGCCCGTACGAAGCCGGGGCCGTCGATCCGCGGCCGGCCTGTTTTCAGGTCGTAATAGAAGCCGAAAAGCTCGTCGGATCGCTCCGGGCCGTCCGGCTCGTCCGCGGAGACGGCGCGCCGGGCGTAGCAGGCGGCGACGGCGTAGAACTCGCGCTCCAGCGCACCGTCGTCCTGCGGCAACGGCGGCAGGCTATGCGCCAGGCCGGAGGGTCCACCCTGAAAGAACTCCGCGATGTCGGCGAACTCGTCCCACGTCCGTGGGGGGCCGAGCTTGCGGCCGTACTTCGCCTCGTAAGCGGCGCGGCGGCCGGCGTCGCCGAGGAGGTCGCTTCGGTAGAAACAAATCGGCGCCTCGCCGCGCACCGGCAGCGCGTAGACGGTGCGGTCCCAGGCCAGCAGCTTGTCACGGTAGAGCGGCAACAACCCCGTCCAGCCGCTTCCCGCGTCAACGGAGGTCAGTTCTCGCGGCGCCGGGGTCAGCCGTCCCGCCGCGGCCCAGCGCGGCGTCTCGGCGGGGCGGATCACCCATACGTCGGCGGCGCCGGCGCCTTCCGGCCCTTGGCGGGGGTCATAAGTCGCTGTCTCGACGCGGGCCTGGAAGCGACTCGCCCAGCCCGGAGCGGAGGCGGCGACCAGCGCGGCCGTCGCCGCGTCGGGGCAGGCCACGCGGACGACGACGCCCTGGTACGGAGAGTCGATCTTTGGGGGCGGAGGCGGCGCGCCGCACCCCAGAGGCACCGCCCAGGCCGCCAGGAAAAAAAGGCGGCTCATCCACGGGCTTTTCGGTTGCATACGCCGTGCCTCGGATTTACAATAACATCTCCCCCAGCGTTTCCCGTTCTCCACGGCATTATAGCTGTGGCCGCATTGAAGCTACGGCGGAAGGCGCGGTGTATGCAGCCGAAAAGCCTCCCAGGGGCGCTGGGGAAGAGACAATAATCCATTCATCGGAGCAGGCCGCCCACCTGAAAACGGCCCGCGCCGAAGACCACAATTGCCGGGCCATGGGAGCGGCGGCGGTCCTGAGTCGCCCGCGGGACGATGTTCGAGCGCCGCACGGCAACTCCCTCTCCACCGAGAGGGGGACGGGGCACAGGTCGCCCCAGACCGCCCGGCCGGACACCGACGAGAGGAACGAGGGCGTCTCATGAAGTTGAGTCTCGTGGTCAAAGCGACGGGCAAGATGGAAGGCCACGTGCTGCCCATCACCCTGTCCCAATTTGTGGTCGGACGCGATCCTCAGTGCCACCTTCGGCCGGCCAGCCCGATGATTAGCAAACGCCACTGCGCCCTTCTCCAACGAGAGGGCAAAGCCTTCATCCGCGATTTCGGCAGCACCAACGGCACTTTTCTCAACGATCAGCCGGTCAAGGACGAGGTCGAGCTGCACCACAACGACCGGCTGAAGATCGGCCCCCTGCTGTTCGAGGTTCATCTGGTCGCGGAGCCGGCCGCGGCGAAGGCGGCCACCCCCAAACCGCCGACCAAGGCCGTCGGCGCCAAGCCGGCGGCCGCCGCCCCCACCAAATCCCCCAAGACGCCGGCGCCGCCGTCCCGCGCCCCGGTCACCGTGGCCAAGAAGGACGCCGCGGCCGCGAAAAAGCCGGTCGCCTCCGCCAACTCCGAAGACGACGACATCGCCGCGATGCTGCTGTCGCTCCAGGACGACGACGGGCCTTCTTCCAGCGCGGAAGGCGTCGTCCCCGAAGGCAGCACCGTCATGGACATGGTCGTGCCGCCCCCCGGCGCCGAGGATCCGAACAAGCCCGCCGACAAGGACAAGGACAAGCCCAAGCCGACCGGCAACACGTCCAGCGCGGCGAAGTCGATCCTGGAGCAGTACATGAAGCGGCCGCGCGGTTGATCCGACACCGAGACCGAACTGTGCCGCGCCGACGCCTGCCGACCGACTCACCGCCTCCAAATCGCGCTGCCGCGCCGACCGACGACCCGGTTGGCGCGGCCGCCGTCCTGCGCCCCGGCTGTCGCGCCGCCTCCTCGATTGGTTCATCCGTCATCGCCGCGACCTGCCCTGGCGGCGCGACCGCGACCCGTATCGCATCTGGGTCAGCGAGGTGATGTTGCAGCAGACGCAGGCGGCGACGGTCGTCCCCTATTTCGAGCGTTTTCTCCAGGTTTTCCCGACGCTCGCCGCCCTGGCCGCGGCCGAGGAACAGGACGTGTTGCGTCTGTGGGAGGGCCTTGGCTATTACCGGCGGCGCGCGACCTGCTGAAGACCGCGCGGCTGCTGGCCGCGTCGCACGGCGGCCGTTTCCCCGACGACCCCGACGTCCTCGCGGGGTTGCCCGGTCTGGGGCGCTACACGCGGAACGCCGTGCTGTCGCAGGCCTTCGACCGGCGCCTGCCGATCCTGGAGGCCAACAGCCGGCGCGTGCTCGCCCGGCTGTTCGGCCGAACCGGCGACCCCTCGCGCGGGCCGGAACAGCGCTGGCTTTGGGCGGCGGCCGAGGCGCTGCTGCCGGCGCGGCGGGCCGGCGATTTCAACCAGGCGCTGATGGAACTGGGGCCTTGGTCTGCACGCCCGCCGCGCCGCGCTGCGCCGACTGTCCGCTGTCCGCGGATTGCGTCGCGCGCCGCCTCGGCCTGCAGGAAACCATTCCCGCCCGAACGGCCGCGCCGGAGGTCGTCTCCGTACAGGAGGCCGCCGTGGTCGTGCGGCGCGGCGGTCGGGTGCTGCTGTCACAGCGGCCGGCGCAAGGACGGTGGGCGTCGTTGTGGGAGTTCCCGCACGGGCCGCTGGCGCCGGGCGAGTCCCCCGACGAGGCGGCCATGCGCCTGTTGCCCGAGCTGACTGGCTTGCGCGCCCGTCTCGGGCCGGAGCTGATTACGCTGCGGCACGGCGTGACGCGCTTCCGCATCACGCTGGTCTGCTTTGAGGCGGAGCATCTTTCCGGTGAATTTCGCTCCGCCTTCTATCAGCAGGGCGTCTGGCTGGCGCCGCCGGAATTATCCGACCGCCCCGTCAGCGCCGCAGCGGCGGCTCGCCCGGCTGCTCGCCGATCCCGGACGGCAGCGGCGATTGTTTTGATTACCATCCGCTCGCCTGATGCGGCCCAAAGCCGCTATCATGACGGGAAGGAGACTTGCCATGCGGGACCCCAAGCGAATCGGGCTGACGATCCTGGCGGCGTTGTTCCTGGCCGGGTGCAACCAATTCTCCGCGCCCCCCTCGGACAGCATACGAGTCGGCGCCCCGGCGCCGCCGACGCGAGGGACGGACGCGGACGGCGTCGCCTTCCAGCTCCGTGACTACCAGGGCAAGGTGGTGATGCTCGACTTCTTTGGCAACTGGTGACCGAGCTGCCGGGCGATGTATCCCCACGAGCGGTCGCTCGTGCAGCGTTACGAGAACCGGCCCTTCGCCCTAATCGGCGTCGATACGGACGCGGACATCGGCACTCTAAAACAGGTTCAGAAAGACGGCAAATTCCCCGGCCGCGCCTTCTGGGACGGTCAGGGGGGACCGATCTGCGCCGAGTGGGACGTTGAGGGGTTCCCGACCATCGCCCTGCTCGACGCGAAGGGCGTGGTGCGCTTCACGCATCTCGGAGCGCCGTCGGCGGAGGTGCTCGACGGCGAGATCGAGCTATTGCTGAAGGAAGTCGCCAATTGAAGGAAGCGGCGGGCGGCGCGGCGTCCGCCCGCCGGTATGCGCTTACCAATCCGGCCGAGAACCTGGCCGTCATTCGGGCAAAGGGCGTAGGTCCACGTCTCAAAGGTGAGCTTCTTGGCGTCGATGAAGCGGGCGCTGCCGTCGCCGAGGCCGAGAGCGATGTGGTCGTCGAGGCTGCGCAGGGTGGAGACGCCGCCCTCGCCCCCGCAGCTCACATCGGGCCGCTCGTCGTTGGGCTTGAGCTTGCCGTTGAACGTGCCCTGCAGGAAGCGGCCGTCCATCCAGCTGGCGCAGCGGTCCCCCGCGATGTCCTTGCCCTCCTTCCAGTAGGACACGCCGGCGTCCGGCTTCACGCCCTTCAGCGCGTCCTTTTTCAGCAGCACGTATTGCCTCCTTACGTCCTCCGCTTTCTCGCTTCCGTCGCCTTTCAGCGTTTCGCCAACGGCGATCGTGTTGCTAAGACCGTCCGGGAAGCTGGCGGGGATACTGGACTTGGAGTCGCGGAAAAAGACGAAGTCATTGAAGAGGTAGTTGGTTGCGCCGCTGTCGTCGCGGACCTTTTTCAGCGGATCGCGCGGGCTGAGGAACGTCGGGATGACCGTCTTCCGCGCCTCGGCGTTGACGGGATCGGTGATCGGCTTGGTGTAGTTGATCTTCTGGTAGACCTGCCCGTATTCGAGGTACGGCAGCAGCTTGGAGGCGGCGGAGAAGTTGTTGGCGTCCACGCCGGGCGGCAGCTGGCCGTTGGAGTCGTTGTAGTTGTGCATCGAGAGGACGATCTGTTTGAGGTTGTTGAGCTGCTCGGCCCGCTTGGCGTCGGCCCGCGCCTTGGCGATGGCCGGCATGAACAGCGAAAAGCCGAACGCCAGGCTCCCCAGCAGCACGAGCAGCTGGAACAGCGTGAAGGCGGGTCGCCGTGTCTGGTGCATGGGATGGCTCCTTGGCGGATCTCACCAGTCCGGGCCGAGCGGATTGCCGTCGGCTGGGTCCAGGGCGTTGCTCCAGGTCGTGAACGTGATGCCTTTGGCGGAAATGGCGCGGACGCTGCCGTCGCCCAGGCCGAGCAAGATTTGATCGTCGAGGCTTCTCAATGTGGAGACTCCGCCCTCGTCGCCGCAGCGGACGTCGGGCCGCTCGTCGTTGGGCTTGAGCTTGCCGTTGAACGTGCCCTGGAGGAAGCGGCCGTCCATCCAGCTGGCGCAGCGGTCCCCCGCGATGTCCTTGCCGTCCTTCCAGTAGGACACGCCCGTGTCCACTTTGAGTCGTCGGAAGGCGTCCTTGTCGAGCAGCACGTACTGCCGCCGCACGTCCTCCGCCTTCTCCTTGCCGTCGCCCTTCAGCGTCTCGCCGATGACGATGGTTTGGCTCGTGCCGTCCGGGAAGCTGGCGGGGATCCTGGACTTGGAGTTGAGGTAAAACAGGAAGTCGTTGAAGAGGTAATTGGTCGCGCCTGAGTCGTCCCGGACGCTCTTAATCGGGTCGCGCGGGCTGAGGAACGTCGGAATCGCTGTTTTTCGCGCCGCGGCGTTGACGGGATCGGTGATGGGCTTGTTGAAGTTGATGCTGTTATAGACGTGCGCCTGCTCCATGTACGGCAGCAGCTTGGAGGCGGCCGAGAAGTTGTTGGCGTCCACGCCGGGCGGCAGCTGGCCGTTGGCGTCGTTGTAGCTGTGGAGCGCCAGCGCCATTTGCTTGAGGTTGTTTGAGGAGGAGATCCGGGCCGCCGCCACTCGCACTCTCTGGACCGCCAGGAACAGGAAGGCGAGCAGGAGCAGCAACAGGATCAGGATCGCCAACAGGTCGAACGCGGAAAAGGCCGATCGCCGTGAAGAGCGCATGGGAACCTCCTGGATTATCCTCTTTCGGAGTCTCAAAAATCGGGAGGAAGCGGCTGGCCGTCGTTGCGGCTGGTCAGCAGCTTCCAGATTCCCGGCTTCGCCGACTGACTGATGAAGCGCACGCTGCCGTCCGCAAAGCCCACGTTGACGCCGTTGGTCGGGCCGCGCAGCCCGGATAGACCGCCGGCGCCGCCGCAGCTCACGTCCGGCCGCACGTCATTCAACGACCGCGTGCCGGTGAACGTGCCCTGGAGGAAACGGCCGTCCATCCAGCTGGCGCAGCGGTCCCCCGTGATGTCCTTGTCGTCCTTCCACTCCTGGGCGCCGGCGTCGTCCTTGATCCCCTTCAGCGCGTCCTTCTTCAGCAGGACGTACTGCCGCCGCACGTCCTCCGCCTTCGTCCCGCCGTCGCCCTTGAGCGTCTCGCCGGTGAACAGTGTGTTGCTCGTGCCGTCGGTGATGTCGGCGAAGGTGATCTTCGAGTCGAGGTAGAAGACGCCGTCGTTGTCCGCGAGGTTCGGCTTGGAGCCGGCGTTGAAGAGGTAGTTCGTCGGGCCGTCGCCATCCTTGACCTTCATCACGGGATCGAGCGGGTTGAGGAACGTCTTGATGACGACGGCGCGGGCCTGGGCGTTGGCCTTGTCGTCCACCGACTTTTTGAGATCGATCATGTTGTAGATGTTGCCCTGCTCGATGAAGGGCAGGATGCGGGTCGCCGCCGAGAAGTGCTGGGCGTCGCAGCCGGGCGGGAAGGACATGTTGACGTCGTAATAGGCGTGGCAGGCCAGGCCGATCTGCTTGAGGTTGTTCTGCGACTGGACCCGCGCCGCCGCCATCCGCGCCTTGGCCAGGGCCGGCAGAAACAGCGCGAAGCCGATGCCCAGGATGGCGAGAACGGTGAGCAGCTGAAACAGCGTGAAAGCGCGACGGCGACGTGGGGACATGGGAGAAGCCCTCCTGAAAAGGCCACACCAGCCCGAAGCGCGAGCGAGGGGTGGAGAGGAACCCCTCGCTCGCGCTTCGGGCTGGTCCATGCGATGCAGGGAATCCAGCGCCTAACCCTTCAGCGCGTCCAGCGCCTCGTACTTGCCGCCGAGGACGCTCCGGCTGTCGCAGCCGAGCCAGTGGTCGAGCAGCGTGGCGTACACTTGGCGGAAGTCGATGTGGAACTTGAGGTCGCCGGCGTCGAGGTCGTCCAGACGCGGGTGATCGCCGACCGGGCCGCCCTTGACGCCGGGGCCGGCCACGAACAAACAGGAAGCGGCGCCGTGGTCGGTGCCCTTGCTGGCGTTCTCCTGGGTGCGACGGCCGAACTCCGAGAACGTCATCAGCCGCACGCGCTTGTCGTGGCCGGTCTGGCGCAGCGTCTCGAAGAAGGTCGTGATTCCGTCGGCCACCTCGCCCAGCAGGTTGCGATGCTGCTGCACCTGATCGGAGTGCGTGTCGAAGCCGTCGCGCATGACGTAGAAGACGCGGGTGCCGAAGCCCTTCTGGATGAGCTGGGCGATGAGCTGCAGCTTCTGCGGCAGGGCGTTGGGGCCGTAGGGTCGGCCGTCGGGGCCGAAGCCGGGGAACTGGCCGGCGTTGGTGTTTTTGAGCACTTCGTGGAGACGGTCCAGCGTGGTCAGCGTTTGCACCTCCCGGCGGTAGACGAAGTCGGCCAGGCCGGGCGCGTCGTCCTTCGCCGGCTGGGCGAGGTCTTCGAGCAGCTTGCGGCGGGCCTTCTGCCGATCCGGGTCGCCGCCGCCCAGGTCCAGACGGTACGCCATCTGGTTGTTGACGCTGATCGCGCCGCCGGTCGCGCCCAGGAGGGCCAGCGGCAGGCGGCTGGGGCCGACGTGCATGATCGGGACCCCGCCGGTGGTGTTGTTCAGTTCGTTGGCGCTGCGGCCGAGCCAGCCGGTGGTGATCTTGCGCTGCGGGTCGGCCGACTGCCAGGTGTCCATCGACTCGAAATGCGACCGCTCCGGGTTCGGGTAGCCGACGCCCTGGACGACGGCCAGCTCGCCGCGCTGCAGGAGGCGGTCGAAGCTGCGCATCCCGGAATTGAGGCCGATGTGGTCGTTGATCTTGACGACCTGGTCCTTGGTCTGGCGCAGGCTGTCCCGGAATTTGGGATAGAGATCATCGCCATAGGGGATGACGGTGTTGAGGCCGTCGTTGCCGCCGTTCATTTCGACGACGACGAGGATGTTGTCCTTGCCGGGTTCGGCGGCCATCGCCGTGCGGGCGATGAACTGCGGGACGACGGAACTGAGCGTCAAGAGCGAGGCGCCCTTGAGGGAGTTCGTCAGGAACTGGCGTCGGCTGAGCATGGGGGTTCTCGCTTCCTGGAACGAAGAGTCAACCACGATTCACACGAATCGGAATCACCCGTTTCTTTCGTGTTATTCGTATGATTCGCGGTTGGATTTACGCCAACTGGTACTCCGGCATGGACAAAATCGCATGGGCGGCTTCGCGGGCGCGGCGATCGAGCTTGTCGCCCGTCGGCTTGCCGTCGGCGACGAAGGCCGTCAGCTTCGACCGGGCCGCATCGCCGACGCCGCCGGGCAGCAAGGCGTCGATCAGGACGTTCACCACCTCGTCGGGCTTGGTCGCCTTGGCCTGGTGGATCAGCCGGGCCACGTCCTCTTTCTCCGGCGGCGGCGGTTCTTCGGGCATTTTCACCTCCGGCTGGCCGGGGACCGCCGGCGGCTCGAACTGCGGGGTGAACTGCTCCTCGCCGCGCGACGGCAGGCTCAAGATGCCGTTCATGACGAGGGCCTGGGCGAAGTTGACGCGGGCCAGCACGGTGGACGTGTTCAGCCACGACTGGCCGCCGGGCCAGCCTTTGACGTTGGGCGGGGCGAACAGCTGCTGCCCCATCTCTTCCAGCCAACCCACCAGCCGCTGCGGCGGCGGCTGGCCGTCGTACACCGTCCGCACCGCGCCGAGGACGTACTCGACGGGGCTTTTGATCCTTTGACGATAGGCATGGGCGGAAAAGAAATGGCGCGATGAGAGCATACGACGGACGAGGTCCGCGATGTCGTAATCCGTCTTGCGGAACGACTCCGCCAGGGGGGTGAGCAGCGCGGCGGACGGCTCCTGCAATTCGCTGACGAAAGTGCGGTAGAGCTTGCGCACCAGGAACTCGGCGCAGTCGGCCCGCTTGAGCAGGATGTCGAGAACGTCGTCGCCGTTCCAGGGACCGGTCTGGCCGAGGACCGTCTTTTCGCCGTCGTCGTGGAAGCGGGCGTTGAAGTCGAATTCGCCGCCGTTGGTGTGCCAGCCGGTGAAGGCGCGGGCGGCCTCGCGGATGTCCTTCTCGGTGTAGTGGCCGACGCCGAGGCTGAACAGCTCCATCACCTCGCGCGCGTAGTTCTCGTTGGGGTGCGCCTTGACGTTGCTGTTGTTGTCCAGCCAGACGATCATGGCCGCGTCCCGGCTAATGTCGTGCAGGAACGGGCCGAACTTGCCCAGGGCGTGCTGACGAATCAGGCGGTTCTGGTTGAACATCCACGTCGTCCGCTGCACCTTGGCGATGCTGGTGGCGAAGTGGTTGTGCCAGAACAGCGTCATCTTTTCCTGGACGGGCCGGCGGCCGTTGAGCATGGCGTACAGCCACCAGGCCCGCAGCTCGAAGGGGTTGGCGCGGTCGGCGGTGCGGGCGCCGACGGCTTCGAGGGTGGTTTCGATCGCGTCGGCGTCGGGCGTCCCCGTGAAGAGAAGGTCGAGCGTGGCGGGCAGGCCGCGCGACACGGCCTCCGTCATCTCGGCGGGACTGGCGCCGAAGGCGGCTCGGCGATAGAGATGGCCGGCCCATTTGAGGTTCCAAGGGCCCTTGGCGGTCGGCTCCCACGGCTGCCACGCCTCGATGGGATCGACCGGATCAAGGGGCGGCGAGATGGTTGGGACCATGAAGCAATCCTCATCGAAAAGGGCAACCGGCGAACATCATCCCTGACGGCACGCAGGTCCAAGGATCGAGAGGCAGGCGGCGCGACAGCGACGCCTGCCTGGGGTGGCAATGGGAAGACCTGTCACGAGTTGATTATGGTCAGACGGGCGGATTGAGGCAAGGAAAATGTCGAAGGGAAATGGCGACTCCGTCAGAGCCGCGACCGTGAGGGAGCGGTCTTCTTCTCCGCTCCCTCACGGTCGCGGCTCTGATTCATTCGCCGCGGCGGCCGCGATTTTCGACTCGAAATAATCCAGGGTGCGCCTCAGCCCTTCCTTTCGGCCGATGCGCGGCTCCCAGCCAAGAAGCTGGCGGGCGCGGCCGATGTCGGGCTTCCGCACGCGGGGATCGTCCTGCGGCAGCGGCCGATACTCGATCCTTCCGCCGCCTCCGGTCATCGCGATTATTTCCTGAGCGAACTCAAGGATGGTCACCTCGTCGGGATTGCCGAGGTTGACCGGCTCGTGGAAGTCGGCGAACAGCAGCTTCTCGACGCCCTCCACGAGATCGTCCACGTAGCAAAAGCTGCGCG
Organism: uncultured Planctomycetaceae bacterium; assembly: GCA_963771935.1. GTDB lineage: Bacteria > Planctomycetota > Planctomycetia > Gemmatales > Gemmataceae > UBA4732. The sequence continues at coordinate 1,955,904 of CAVYVK010000005.1, forward strand.
TCTGGGAACCGTCGCCGTAGACGGTCAGCGCTTCGCCGCGCAGGGCTTGCCCCATGAAATTCGGCAGCACGCGGCCATCGTCCAGGCGCATGCGCGGGACCGTAGGTATTAAATATCCGAACGATCCGAGTATCGACTGCGTGCGCCCGGTGGTAGGCCATGACGATCGCCTCGGAGAATCGCTTCGCTTCGTCGTAGCAGCCGCGCACGCCTATGCTGTTGACGTTCCCCCAGTAGTCTTCGCGCTGCGGGTGGCGCTCCGGGTCGCCGTAGACCTCGCTGGTGCTGGCCAGGAGGAAGCGCGCGTTTTTCGCCTTGGCCAAGCCGAGCGTATTGTGCGTTCCCAGCGAACCGACCTTGAGGGTCTGGATGGGGAAGTTCAGGTAATCGATCGGGCTGGCCGGCGACGCGAAGTGCAGCACGTGGTCCACCGAGCCGGCGATTTCGAGCCGCTGGGAAATGTCGTGGTGAAGAAACGTGAAGCGCGGGTCGGCGCGAAGGTGTTCGATATTGTCCCGCGAGCCGGTGATGAGGTTGTCCACGCAGACGACGTCATGGCCCCGCGCGAGAAAACGATCGCACAGGTGGGAACCGATGAAACCCGCGCCGCCGGTGATGACCGTTCGCACTTCCGTCTCCTTCGCTTGTCCGCGCCGCCCTCACTTCGCCATCGGCATGAACATCGGCGCGGCCGGCGCCGCCGTCGGGCCGAGCGGGGCCGGCGTCGGCGCGTCCGGCCCCACCGCCGCCACCGCGGGATGGGCCTTCTTCCAATCCGCCACTTCCCCCTGCAAGACCTGCACCGCCTTCTCCAGCTGCACGTCCTCGCCCTTGGCCAGCTGGTCCGGCTGCGGTTCCACCAGCACGTCTGGACGCACGCCCTCCTTATCCATGTCCACGCCCGTCGGCGTGTACACGCCGATGCGCGGAATGCGCAGCCGCGAGCCGTCGATCAGCTGCACCTCGCCCGTGCCGATCACGTAGCCGCCCGTCGGCTGACCCACCAGCTTGCCCAGGCCCAGCGTGCGGAACGCGCTCGGGAACACCTCCGCGTCGCTATACGAGCGGTTGTTGATGAGCAGCACTAGCGGTTTGTTCCATTTGCGATCGCTCGGCTCCACCACCGTGCCCTCCCGCCCGTCCCGCTCCCGGAAGACCGTGTGGCCGTGGCCCATCAGGTAGCTCAGCACCTGATCGTGCGTCGTGCCGCCGCCGTTGTAGCGCACGTCCAGCACGATCGCCTCCTTGTCGAAATTATCCGAGTAGAGCGACCGCAAAAAGCGCTCCAGCCCCTCGTCGTCCATGCTCGGAATGTGGATGTAGCCCAGTTTGCCGCCGCTCAGCTCGGCCACCTTCCGCGCGTTGTTCTCGACCCAGCGGTCGTACATCAGCGATCGCGCCCCTCGGCGACGCCGCCTTCCGTGAGCCGGTCGTTGCGGGAGATCGCCTGCACCTCCACGCGCCTCCGGGCCTTCGGGTCGGCGTTCGGGTCGGTCGCCACTTGCAATTCGACCCGCTCGCCCACCTTGCCGTTCAGGAGCCGGCTCAGGTCCGTCGCCTCCGTCGCCTCCACGCCGTCGATCGCCAGGACGTACTCGCCCGGCTTCACGCTCAGGCCGCGCTTGTCCGCCGGGCCGCGCTTCAGCACGTCCAGAATCCGCAGCCCCTTGCCGCGGTACGACTCGTCCCACGCCAGGCCCAGCTCCGCCGTCTGCTCCTCCGGCGCCGTCGTGGGACCGCCGACGCCGAGGTGCGATGCGTTCAGCTCGCCCATCATCAGATACAACAGGAAGTACAAGTCCTCTTTCATCGCCACGTACTTCACCAGCGGCCGATACTTCGCCCGTACCGCGTCCCAGTCGTGGCCGTGGAACTTCACGTCGTAGAAGTTCTCCGACAGGTAGCGCCACGTCTGGTCGAACATCTCGGTGTATTCCTCGTCCGTGCGGACAGTCAGCTTCACCTTGAACGGCACGAGCGCCGTCGTCAAATCGGGCTTGCCGTCCGAGTCGTTCCGCGGCGCCGCGCGCGTCGCGCAGCGTGCCCTGGCCGTCGAGGAAGTAGATCAGCTCGGCGTAACCGCCGAAGGGCAGCTTCTTGTGCGACCACTGGATCATCCGCGGCGTCTGGCCGCCCGTCGTCAGCCGCGTCGTCTGGCCGCCGTTCGTGGCCGCCGTCCACAGGTCGCCGCCGGATCGGAAGGCCACCTTCGTGCCGTCCGGCGAGATCGTGACCTCATCGACCGGCAGCGTCGAGACCGATTCCGTCCGCAGGTGGATGTCGTCCCAATCGATGTCCACCGCCGAGCCGGACGGGGGCGTCGCGCCCGGCGCCAACGGCTTCTGTAGGTTCAACACCAGCAGGTTGCTCTTGCCGCGCCGCTCGCCGATAAAAACGATCTTCTTACCATCCAGGCACCAGCTCACGTCGCCGTTGTAGGTGGCGTAGCGCGTCACGTTCCGCGCCGGATCCTGCGCCGTCGCCCCGCCGGCGGGGATGATGTACAGCTCGCTGGCCGATGCGCCGTCGCGGCGGGCGTAGACGATCCACTTGGAGTCCGGCGACCAGTCGTAGTCGAAGACCTGCGGCTGATCGACGACGGCCTTTTGGTCGGAGCCGTCCGGGTTCATCGTCCACAAGCGGCCGTCGCGCAGGAACGAGACGCGCTTGCCGTCCGGCGAGTAGTTGACGCCGAACTCCGGGTCGGGCGTGTTGGTCAGTCGGGTGAGCTTGAATTTGTGGGCCTCGACGAGTCGGGGGTGGTCGGTTTCGGCCGAGTCGATGGCGTAGACGTCCTCATGGCCGCCGCGATCCGAGACGAACAGGATGCGGTTGCCGTCCGGCGCCCAGGCGGCGCCGTGGTCCATCGACGGGCCGTCCGTCAGCTGCACCGCCCGGGCGGACCCGGAGATCGGCGTCAGGAACAGCTTGCCGTGGACCGCGAAGACGGCGTGCTTCTCGTCGGGTGCCACGAGGAACTCGGTGGCGTGGCTCGTGAAGGTTTCCGGACGTTCGGGATTGACCTTGTCGTCGGCTTCGGCCTCAATGGCCAGTTTGCGCGGGGCCGACCCGTCTTTCGTCGAAATCATCCACAGGTCGAAGCCGCACTCGTAGACGATCCACTCGCCGTTGCGGCTGATGCGGGCGCGGCGCACGGCGTCGTCCTTGTGAAAGGTGATCTGCTGCGGCGGCGTGGCGGTCACGGTGGAGGCGTCCCCGCGTCCAACGGGCGTGGACGGCATGCGGACGATGTTGGCCGGGGCGCCGTAGAATTCACTGACATAGTAGATCCATTTTCCGTCGGCGCTCCACATGGGCGAGGCATCCTGGCCGTCGAAGTTGGTCAGCTGGCGGTTGTGCGAGCCGTCGGCGTCGCAGACCCAGACGTCGTCGTTGGCCGAGCCGCGGTAACCCTTGCGATACCAGGCGCCGGGGCCGCGCGTGTAGGCGATGTGCGTGCCGTCCGGCGAAAAAACGCCCTCCTTGCCCTCGTCGGCGCTGACGCGGTGCGCCATGCCGCCCTCGACCGGCACGGTGTACAGCTCGAAGTTCGGGGGGAAGGCGATGCCGCGGGTCGAGGCGAACAGAATGCGCTTGCCGTCGGGCGACCATCCGGTGGCGAGGTCGTTGTCGGAGTCGAACGTCAGCCGCCGCGGCGAGCCGCCCTGGACGGGCATGATGAAGACGTTGTAGCTGCCATAGCGGTTGGAGCTGAAGGCGATCGAGCGGCCATCCGGGCTGAAGACGGGGCCGAGGTCGTGGGCCGGGTTGCTCGTCACCTGGCGGGCCGTGCCGCCGACGGCATCGACGATCCAGATGTCGCCGAGGTAGCTGAAGGCGACAAGTTTGCCGTCGGGGGAGACGTCCGGCGTGCGGGCCAGACGGATCGGCTCCTGGGCGACGGCGGTGGATACGAAGAAGAAAACGGCCAGGACCGTCAGGAAGGGTCGGAGGGTGCGCGGCATGAGGAGGGTTCCTGTCGAAGTCGGACGGCTCACGAGGGGCCGGAATCCCTTCGGTTAGCCGCGACCCGAAGGGGAGCGCGGGGAGGAGGCGCTCCGCTGCGCGTCGCGGCTAACCGGGGGGTACTTCCAGATTAGCGGGATTTCGGGCGCTTTGCAAAGCGAAGTGAGGAGGGGCGAGCGGCGAGGGGCGTGGGGGAGCAGCGAAACCGGCCGGCCGGCGCCTTCCGCAAGCACGGGAGGACCGGCAAAATCGGTCCGCACGGGAAAAAGGACGCAAGCGCACGAATCGATTCGCCCGAAGGAGGAAAGTGAGAAACGACGGCGCCAAAACATTGCCCGGCGCCGCGTTGCCGCGATCGGGCGGGTTGGTCCTCGTTCCCAGGCGGAGCCTGGGAACGAGAAGGTGTCCCTCTGGATTTTGGACCTCGACGGGTTCCGGCCCGCCGTGAACGGCGGGCCTAAACGCAAAAGCCCCGTCAACGGGGCGGAACGCTTGCAGCCCCGTTGACGGGGCTTCGGCCTGTAGCCCCGCCGTTGACGGCGGGCCGGACGGACTCCCCTATCGAGAGGCCCACCCGAACGCAGGGCCGTTGCGTTATTCAAGTGGCGGAAAGCCGAGAACTTCGAGGGCTTCGCCCGGACGCGCCGCCAGCCGGTTACAGACCGCCGCGCGACTTTCGCCCGTCGCGCTGGCCGACGCCTGCCCCGACAACAGATGCACCACCACGTTCCGCAGCGCCGCCAGCACCTGCGGACCGCCGCCGCTGCGCACCCGGCAGGCGTCCTCTCCCAGCGTCCTGTCCCGAACCCAGTGCAAGCAGTTCTCGATGCGCCAGTGTTCCCGCACCAGGCCCAACAGACGATCCGCGTCCGCTTCCTCCGCACCCAGGCTCGTGATGCCGTACACGACTTCCACCGTCGTCTTGCCCTTCTCCGTCCGCTCCCGAGTCACCTCGAAGCCCTGCTTCAACCCCGGCCACTTCTGATGCAGAGTCAGGATCGATGTCACACGCAAGGTCCGGCGTTCCAAGCGGCCGTGGCCCTTGTCCACCGTCGTCGCCGTCTTCCCCGGCAGCGACGTGGGCAACGCGGGGGGAAAAAGCCGCGGCGATCGATTTCGCCGCGGTCTCGAAGGCAAACCCCGCTGCGATGTCCACCTCCAGGCCCGGCTGGTTCGCCTTGACGGTGAACACGTAGTCGCCGCCGGCCGCGACGATTTTCGCCGCCACGTCGCGTTGGCAGAAGGCGGCGTCGCCGGTGACGACCTTGTCCTTCCGAGGGAGGATGCCCAGCAGTTGCAGGGCGGCCTTGTGCTCGTTGGTCTTGGCGTCCACGCGGAGTTGACCCAGGACGGCTTCGATCCGGGGGGCGTAGGCGGAAACGAGGTGCTGGCCAGGAAGGTCGCCTCGTCGGCTGCCCCGCGCCGTCTTGCCGTCCAGGGAGACCACGTCAGCGTCGGGGGGCAGGCGCGAGCCGACCCAGCGCGCCAGGCGCTGCTCGATGGCCTGGGGATCCAGCCGGCGGAGCAGGCGGGACAGGGTGGACTTGACGGGGTTGTGGCCGCGGGGGAATCCGAGCGCGAGCAGCAGTTGCGGGCCATAGTCTGGGCCGAGCCGTGCGATGGCGTCGAGACTCTTGCGGCCCAGGAGCAGGCCGAGGGTGACCAGCGAGAGGATGGGCAGCAGTGGGAAGCGTTGGCCATGGCGGCTGCGTGGGTCGGGCAGGTCGGCCAGGGATTCGGTCAGGGACAGGGGGGACATGGACGGACCTCCGTGCCAGTGAGTTCCTTCCCAGCCCCTACTCTTTTATCCCCTCCTGGCCAAGATCAAACTCGCAACGGCCCTGCACCCGAACGAGAAGGCGCGCCGAACCCGTGTTGACAGCCCCACGGGTTTGCAGTACCACTTGGTTGAATTCGTTCATCCCACACGGCCGACCCATCATGCCTGCTCTCGCCGGCATAGCGATCTCCGACGGGGACCGGCGCAGGGGGACGGGTTCCAGGGACGGAATGGCAACGGAAAGGATCCGTGTCGTTTGAAGGCGCCACAACATCCACCGCCGCGCGCCGTGGCCTGCGACGTGGCCGCCCATGCGTGGGTGCGCGTGCCGTTGGAGACCCTCGCGGAGCTGCGCCGCCAACCTGGCCCCGGCTTTGACGCGCCGTTGCCGGTGGGCGCCCTGAAACAGGCCGACGAGCAGACCGTCGCCGCCGTCGCCGCCGTCGCCCAGGCCGCCCACCGCTACGGACTGGACTTCGCCTCCTTTCATGCCTGGGCCGTCCTGGCGGCGCCGCACTTCATGGGCCGATCGGCCGTCGCCGCCGGCCTGCAGCGCTACCAGAACGAAGGCGCCTGGGGCGCGTCGCCGCATCTGCCGCCCCACCGCTCGCTACACTCCCCGTCCGGCGCCGTCAGCCAGGTGTTCAAGATCCACGGACCCAACTACGGCGTTTGCGGCGGACCCGGATGCGCCGCCGAGATCCTGGCCGCGGCCGCGGCGATGATCGACGCCCGCCGTGTGCCCGGCGTCTGGGCGGTCCTGACGGCCCTCGATCCTGACTTGCCGCCGGATCGCGCCGGTGCGCCTGCCCCTGGGACGGTCTGCGCCGCGCTGGCCTTGGCGCTGACGCCGCCGCGCTCCTCGACCGGCTCCGGGATACGGCTGCGCATCGCCGGCGCCGCGGCTCCGGGCGCTCACGCAACCCGGCTCGCCGAAGAAACGGCGCCCTCCCTCGACCTGTTCGTCCTCCAGGGGCGCTGGACGCTTTGGCGCAGGAGAAGGATGTCTGCCGCGCCGGCTTCGTACTGCCGCTGGAGGCGGGCGGCCGCGTCGAAATCGAGCGGTTTCCGAGCCGCGACCGTAAGGGAGCGGAGGACGGCGCCAGGCCCGGACCGCTCCCTTACGGTCGCGGCTCGGATTGAAGCGGAGGCCAAACGGTGAGTCATCCAACCGCGGCCTGGATCACCGGCGTGGGGACGGCTACGCCGCTGGGAAACACCTACGCGGAGTTTGCGGACCACTTGATGGCCGGCCAATCGGCCGTGGGCCGCGTGACCGCGTTTCCGGTGGACGACCACCCCAGCCAGATCGCCGGTTGCGTGACGGAAGTCCCGCTGCCGCCGGGACAAGACCCCGCCGAGTTCGCCCAGCGGCACCGCCTGGAGCAGCTGCTGCGCTGGTGCTGCGACTCGGCCCTGCGCGATTCGGGCTGGTGGGAGCGCCGTCACGAGGTTCGCATCGGCCTGGTCGTGGGCTCCGGCGCCGAGTGGCTGGAGATGTGGGAGGCGGACGCCCTGGCCGGCGGCACGAAGCTGTGGGAGGCGCACCGCCATTCCGAGTCGATGCTGCGCCGGACGTTGCGGCTGCTGGGGCTGTCGGGGCCGTGCCTGACGGTGTCGGCGGCGTGCGCCAGCGGCAATTACGCGCTGATGCAGGCGCGGCAGTGGCTGGAACTGGGCTGGGTGGACGTGTGCCTGGCCGGGGCGTGCGACATGGCCGTGACGCCGATGTCGCTGGCCTGCTTCGGTAACTTGCGGGCGCTGTCGCGGCGGAATGCCGAGCCGCAGGCGGCGTCGCGGCCGTTCGACCGCGGCCGGGACGGCTTCGTGATGGCGGAGGGCGGAGCGATGTTCGTGCTGGAGCGGGCGGAGTCGGCCCGCCGGCGCAGGGCGCGCGTCTACGCCGAGACGGCCGGCTTCGGCGCCAGCAGCGACGCTCATAACATGGTGATCCCCAGCCCCGACCCGGAGCCAGCCATCGCGGCCGTGCGCCAGGCGCTGGCCGACGCAGGCGTGCGACCCGACGAGGTCGATTACGTCAACGCCCACGCCACCAGCACGCCGGTCGGCGACGTGGCCGAAACGCGGGTGCTGACGGCGGTGTTCGGCGACGCGATCCGGCGCGTGCCGGTCAGCTCGACCAAGAGCATGACGGGCCACCTGCTGACGGCGGCGGCGGCCGTGGAGGCGCTGGCCTGCGTGGCGGCGATGGAGCGCCAGGCGCTGCCGCCGACCATTAATCTGGACGATCCCGACCCGGAATGCGCGCTGTGCCACGTCGCCAACGAGGCGCGTCCGGCGGTGGTGCGGACGGCGGTGTCGAACTCGTTCGGCTTCGGCGGCAGCAACACGTGCCTGGTGCTGAAGGCGGCGTGAGGGCGCGCGTCCGAATAAGTCGCTACTCTGGTGTGGCCGGCCCCTCAACCAAACAGCACGATGCGCGCGTCCCGCACCGACGTCAGGCCGCGCAAAAACGTCCAGGCGAGGAAGTGAAACTCGGTGTCCAGACAGACGTCGCAGGGAAACCGCTGCACGCCAGTCCCAATCAAGGGAAAAGCGATCGACTGCACTTCATGAGAATCCGCATGGTAGAAACAGCTGGCCATGATCTGAGCGATGAGGTCCCGACTCGGTCGGATGATCTCATCTTGAACAAACCCAACCGTCACCCCGTGAAAGACAAGTCGGGCCTGAAGCTTCCCTCCTGAAGTCACCGCCGCACGGCCGGGGCGTACAGGGCCTGGCATTCGGCCTCCGCGGCGATGCCTTCCCCTCCCGCGCCGGATCGCCGCGGAAACTCCATATTCCATCGTCAGATACCAGTTATCCGAACTGACGATCACCTGAACAGGTTGCGCGACAATGTCCCCGCGCACGATCCGCAGCGTCTGGCCGCGCGGGAACGTATACACGTCCAGTTCCGCATTCCAGGCCGTTTTCTCCTGGAGGTACGCCTCCCGGCGGCTCCGATAGCGTGCCAGATAGACGGTCAACTCCGGGTCGTCCGAAGCCGCCCAGGGCGAGGACGCGCCGCTGCTCGGCTGCAACTGGGTAAGGACCTCCGAAAAGGAGGAGAAGCGGTCGGCGGGCGCCTTCGCCAGGCAGCGCTCCAGGAGGTCGGCCGTGCGCTCGGATAGTTCGGGGCTGAGGGCGCGCGGCGAAATCAGCGGCTCCGTCTTGTGCTTGTAGAGGATGGAGAAGTTCGTCCCTCCGTCGAACGGGGGCCGGCCGGTCAGGGTGTGGTAGAAGGTGGCGCCGAAACTGTAGATGTCGGTGCGCGTATCGACGCCGTGCGGGTCTTCGGCCTGCTCGGGCGCCATGTAGAACGGCGTGCCCATCATTCCGCCGGTTTGCGTCAGTTCGCCCATCGTCCCCGGCCCGCGGGCCAGGCCGAAATCCGCCACCCGAGCGCATCCCTGGGCGTCAATGAGCAGGTTGGACGGCTTGAGGTCGCGATGGATGATCCCTTGCGCGGCGGCGGCCAACATCCCCTCGCAGGTGTGCCGCATCCACGGCAGGATTTCGGGTTCCCGCATCGCTCCCCCGCGCGTGGAGGAGCTTGCGCAGGTCGCTGCCTTCCACCCACTCCAGGACGAGCACCGGGAAGCCGTTGGACAGCACCTCGTAATCATGCACGGCGACGACGTAGGGCGATTTGATCTTGGCCAGGAGCCGGGCTTCGCGGAGGAACCGATCGTTTTCCCCTCCCGGCAGCATGATTTTGATCGCAACCTGTCGATCGAGGCGCTTGTGGTGGGCGCGGTAGACGACGCCCATGCCGCCGCGAGCCACTTCTCCCAGAAACTCGTAGCGGGAGGCGAAGGAGGCGTCTTTCGGCAGCCCCACTCTCGCCCACGGATCGGACGGGGGGAGCGGTTCCGTCGCCGCACCGGAAGGATCGTTCGGTGAAAGGGGGTCGCCGGCCGGCGGTTGGGTATAGCGCGTGGCGGACGGGTCGTCGGCGGAAGGACTGCCGACGTGCGGCTCCGTCGATTCGTTCGCAGGCGTCGCCGCATTGTCCGGCCTGCCGCCGTTTCGAGGGGACATCAACGGTTCTCCATGGTGGGGCAAGGGACCGAGTTGCCCCTCTCGCGGTCTTTTGTCGTCTGGAATGAGAAGCCGTCAGGTCTGTTCGTTGGACTATAATAATACCGCGCGACCCCGGCACGGCCAATGACATCCGTCGGAGCCGCGACCGTAAGGGAGCGGTTGGGACGAAACCGCTCTCTTACGGTCGCGGCTCCGATGGGCGACTCTAGCGCCGCCCCACCCGTTGTATCTCGCCGCGAATGCGGTACAATCGAACCGCCCCCATAGGCGCCGCCGTCCCACCCCGAACCCGCCGGCCAACCCATGCCGTTCCTCTTTCCCGCCTTGTTGTGGCTCTTGCCGCTGGCCGCCGTCCCGGTCCTGCTGCACCTGCTCACGCTCCATCGCCTCAAAACCGTCGAGCTGAGTACGTACCGTTTCCTCTTCGACAGCTACATCCAGCAGCGACGGCGGATGCAGTTCCTCGAAGCGCTGCTCGCCGCGCTGCGCACGCTGTTCATCGTGTTCGTCGTGCTGATGGCCGCCCACCTGCTGTTCGCGTTCACCCCCGCGGCGTTCGGCGGCGGCCGTCATGACGTCGTGCTGCTGGTCGATTGCTCCGCCAGCATGAACGCCCGCAGCGGAGGCCGCTCCGCCTTCGACCGGGCCAAATCCGCCGCCCTCGGCGTCGCCAAGGACCTCGGCCCCGAAGACACCCTCACGCTGGTCGAAGTCGGCGCCCGGCCGCGCAAGCGCTTCAGCCGCTTCATCCGCGACGCCAAGAACGTGGAAGAAGAGATCGACGACCTGAAAACGACTTCATCGCGCGGCAACCTGTTCGCCGCCCTCCAGCACGTCTTCGGCCCCGACGCCCCGAAACGCGCCAACCCGGTCGTCTACCTGTTCACCGACTGCCAGGCCAGCGGCTGGCGCGAGGTCAAAAACCAGGGGCTGGAGGGCCTTATCCCCGACAAGACGCCGATCGTCGTCGTCGATGTGGGCGCGACCGACGACCTCTCCAACCGGGCCGTGATCGGCGACGCGCCGCGGCGGGGCCGGGCCGTGGCCGGCCTGCTCTACTACCTCCAACCGCGCGTCGTCAACTACTCGAAAACGGAAACCGCCGACCTCACGCTCAGCGTCTTCATCGAGGAAAAGGAGGTGTCGCGCACCTCGCTGACCCTCAAGCCGGGCGAGACGGCCGTGCGCCGCATCCCCTACGTGCCGCGGGAGGCGGGCGCCCTCAGCGGCCGCTTCGAGGTGTCCAGCACCACGCCCGACCGCTTCCCGGACGACGACCGCTACTGGTTCACGCTCAACGTGGCGCCGCGCGTCAAGGTCGTGCTGGTGAACGGTCAGCCGCCGGGACAGCCGATTGTAGACGTGGATGAGGCGAAATATCTGCACGACGCGCTCAGCTCCAACGGCAAGACCGGCTACGATTCGCCGGACCCGTTCGAGGTGGAGACGATCCCGGAAGCCGCCCTGACGCCCGACGCGCTGAAGGACGCCGGGCTGGTGGTGCTGGCCAATTGCGGCGGGCTGCAAGCGCCGCAGTTCGAGGCGCTGCGGACCTTCACAGCCGGCGGCGGCGGTCTGCTGATCTTCCCCGGCGATCGCGTCAACCCGCAGGTGTACAACGACCAGTTCTTTCCCGTGCCCGGCCCGCAGGGAGAGCGGCTGACGGCCGCCCGTCTGGAAGCGGCGCAGGGCGATCCGGACAAGGTCGATACGTTCGAGCAGCTGGGCAAGATCGACTTCGGCCACGCCGCCCTGACGGCGTTCGACGACCCCGACCCAGATTCCCGGCCCTTGTCGTCTTTCCGGGTCTACAAATGGTTCAAAATCGCGCTGCCGGCGAGCGGGGTCGCGTCAGCGCCCCGAGACGCCTGGCCGCTGGTGTGGTTCTCGGGCGGGGCGCCGGCCCTGGTGGAGAGCCGGCTCGGCGACGGCGACGTGATCCTGTCGGCGTTCCCGGCCCACACGCGCTGGACGAACCTGCCGACGCGGAAGGATTTCACGCCGCTGGTCATGCAGCTGGCCAACCACGTGGCGCGTCGGCCTCCGGTGGACGCCCCGGCGGTGGTGTTGGCCGACGGCGCGGCGGAGTTCGTGGTCAACGGCTCGTGGGGCGACGTGCAGGCCGAGGTCAAGAAGCCAAGCGGCGGCGACCCGGTCCCGGTGCAGTTCGAGCGCAACGGCCCGCGCCTGCTGGCCTCTTTCACGGACACGTCGGAGCGCGGCTACTACACGCTGAACGTGAAGAGCCGATCCCTTGGCCAGGGTCAGGCGGGCAGCGCGGCGTTCGCGGTGAACTTGTCGCCGGAGGAGTCGGACTTCACGATGCTGAAGGCGGACCAGCTGCGCGAGCTGCTGCCGTCGGCGAAGCTGACGTTCGTGGACGCGACGGCCGAGGGGGCGAAGGCGCCGAGCGTTCGGGCGCACGGCGATGCGACGGAGATTCCCCATCTGCTTTGGTTCTTTCTGCTGCTGGCGGTGTTCACCAACGAGTTCTTCCTGGCGACGTGGGGCGCCCGGCGGAAGAAGGCCGGGGAGGAAGGGACGGGGGCGGCTCGCGTGCATCAGGCGCGCGCCGGCTCGTGGGTCGGCGGCCTGGCGGGGGCGCGGGCGAAATAGCGGGGGCCGATGAACTCGGCAAACCTTCATTCAATGACAATCCGCCGTCAGGGCTTCCGCCAGCTCGCGGACATAGAACAGCCGCCCCGGCAGCGTCGGCATGTAGGTGCTGGGGATCCACGGCGTCGGCTCATGGCTGCAGGGTCATGCGCAGCGACAGTCCCTGCCACTGCATCCCGCGGCCGAACAGGCCGTCGGCGCCGCCGATGATGCGGTCGGCCGCCAGGAACAGGGCCGGGCCGATCGTGTTGGCGAAGGCCGGCACCAGCGTCGTCCGGCTGCGGAAGCTCGTCAGCGCGTTCTGCTCCACCGTCAGCGGATGCAGCCGGGCGCCGAGCCGGTGCGTCTGCCGCTTCCACTCGGCCTCGTTCGGCAAACTCCGCGGCGAAGTGCGGCTCCCAGAAGGCGATGTGGCAGACCCGGCCGATGCCGAAGACCGTCACCAGCTTCGCCCCTTGCTTTTTCAGATCGGCGATCTGCGCGGCGTAGGTCGGCAGCTCGCGTCTTCAGGGCGAAATGCCGCTGCTTCGGCGGCACGGTGTCGCTTGCCGAGCGGCCCGTAGAACGCCTGCTCCATCGCGTGCTGGAAGCCGCCGGGCTGGCCGGGCGGCAGCGTGTTGCCCTCGCGCGTCGGACCATTCGTCCATGTTGAAGCCGTGGACGTGGTCGCACGGCACGCCCCATTCCTTGAGGAAATAGACCGTCCAGCGATACATGCCCATCGGCCCGACCGGCAGGATGAAGGCGATCGGCCGACCGGCCTGGCGGGCGAGCTGCATCTCGCGGGCGATCTCGTGGCCCATGCAGGTGTCGAAGTCGTCGAAGGAGCCGCAGGCGACCGGCTCGAACTGCGGGATGCCACCACGGCCGGCGGGCGACGGCCTGCTCCGGCGGCAGGGCGGCGAGGCGGTCGATCTTGGCCAGGTCCCAGCCGGCGCGGCAGAAAGCCTTCCATCAGCGAACCGGGCAGCGTCGTCATCAGATCCATCGGCGGCGTCCTCGGAGGCCCGGCCCGCCGTTCACGGCGGGCCTACAGGTCGAAGCCCCGTGAACGGGGCTGCCAGGGATTATAGCCCGGTTCACCGGGCTTCGGCTTGTAGGCCCGTGCTTCAGCACGGGCCGAACCGACCACACGGCCTCCAAAATCCGGAGGCGCACCCGTCGTCAACTGTTTTTTCCAGGTTTGTCTTGTATCGGCCGGCGGAAGCGGTACAAAAGAGAAGTTATTCTACCCCCGCAGGACGCGCTCGCGTCTATGGCTGGCCCCTCTCCTGGAGGTTCCCTGATGCTGCAGCGCCGCATGATTGCCGCTCTGCCCCTTCTCTGTCTCGCGGCCTTCCTGGTGCGGGCCGACGATCCGCCCAAGCCGCCGGCCCCGCCCGCGCCGACCACGCCTCCGGCGCCGGCCGAGGCTCCTGGGGCGAAAGTCGCGCTCGTCTGGAAGTTCACGAAGGGCCAGACCTTCTACCAGACGATGACCACCACCACGCACCAGACCATGCAGGTCCTCAACAACGACGTCACCCAGACGCAGACGCAGACCTTCTACTTCAGCTGGACGCCGACCGAGCAGACCGGCGACAACTGGATCGTCAGCCAGAAGATCGTCGGCGTGAAGATGGACATCGACCTCGGCGGCAGCAAGATCACCTACGACTCGACCAAGACCGACAACCCCAAGAACGCGCTGAGCGACTTCTTCACCGCCCTCAAGGACACCGAGTTCAAGCTGACCGTCAACATGCCCAAGGACACCCAGGCCAGCGTCACCAAGATCGAGGGCCGCCAGGCCTTCCTCGACAAGCTGACGTCGGCCAACCAGCCGATGAAGCCGCTGCTGGACCAAATCCTCAGCGACCAGGCTCTCATGCAGATGGCCACGCCGACCTTCGCCGCCCTGCCCAATAAGGAAGTCGCCAAGGGCGACCACTGGGACGCCAAGAGCACCCTCGACATGGGGCCGATCGGCAAGTACGAAAACCTCTTCACCTACACCTTCGACGGCCCCAACACCGCCGGCAAGGACGACGCCGAGAAGAAGTGGGACGCGATCGGCGTGACGACGAAGCTGACCTACACGCCGCCGGCCGACACGACGCAGGCCAACGGCCTGCCGTTCAAGATCAAGAGCGCCGACCTGACCAGCACGGACGCCAAGGGCAACGTCTACTACGACCCCGACAAGGGCCGCGTCGCCCGGACCACGATGAACCTGAAGCTCGGCGGCACGCTCAGCATCGAGATCGGCGGCCAGACCACGCCGGTCAAGCTCGACCAGACGCAGGAAACCACCGTCGATACCTCGGACAAGGACCCGACCAAGCCGAGCTAGGACGCCGTTTAGCCGCGACCTGGAGGGGAGCGCTTCCTCGAACGCGCTTCTCTCCGGGTCGCGGCTAAACGAAGTTATGAATGGGCAATTCCTTCCTGTCTTTGTGGTGAATCTTCTTTTTCCGGTTCCAGCAGCCAGCACGCCGCCTCGCAGCCGCCGCCCTGAGACAGCAACGGCGGCTCCTGCCGCTTGCACTGCTCGCAGCACGTGCGGACAGCGCGGGTGGAAGCGGCAGCCCGACGGGATTTGCCGCGGACTGGGCGGTTCGCCGGTGAGCAGAATGCGGCCGCGCGGCCGGTTCGGATCGGCCACGGGCGCCGCCGACAGAAGGGCCTGGGTGTACGGGATGGCGCGGCCGGGCGAACACGTCGGCCGTCGGCCCGCTCTCGACGATCTTGCCGAGGTACATCACGGCCGTGCGATGGGCGATGTGCCGCACCACCGGCAGGTTGTGCGAGATGAACAGGTAGGCCACTCCTAACCGCTTTTGCAGATCCATCATGAGGTTGACGATCTGGGCCTGCACGCTCACGTCCAGGGCCGAAACCGGCTCGTCGGCCACGATGAGGCGCGGGTTGAGGGCCAGGGCGCGGGCGATGCCGACGCGCTGCCGCTGGCCGCCGCTGAACTCGTGCGGGTAGCGGTGGGCGTAGTCCGGCCGCAGACCGACCATTTCCAGCAGCTCCGCGACCCGTTTGGGAACGTCCGACCGCGGGCACATGCGGTGAATGGTCAACGGCTCGGCGATGGTGCGGCCGACGGTGAAGCGCGGGTTGAGCGACGAAAACGGATCCTGAAAGACGATCTGTACGCGCCGCTTGAACGGTGCAGCGCCCGGCCGCGCAGCCGCGACACGTCCTGCCCCTCGAAAAGAATCAGGCCGGCCGTCGGTTTCATCAGGTGCAGCAGACAGCGGCCGGTCGTGGTCTTGCCGCAGCCGCTCTCGCCGACCAGCGCGAAGGTTTCGCCTTCTCCGATCGTGAAACTCACGTCATCGACTGCGCGGACGGCGCCGAAGTGCTTGACCAGATGACGGACTTCCAGAAGCGCGGTCATGGCAGCGTCTCCAGGGCGCGGCAGCACGCGCACGAGCCGGCCCGGCTCGGCCTCGCGCAGCTCCTGGGGCTTGTGGCACGGCTCGATGGCGTAGGGGCAGCGCGGCGCGAAGCGGCAGCCGGGCGGCAACGGCGCCAGGTCGGGCACCGTCCCTTCGAGGGAGTGCAGCCGCCGCTCGCCTGGAGCGCCCTCGTCCGGGACAGCGCCGGGGACTGATCGGAGTAGGCCGCGTGTGTAGGGGTGCAGCGGCCGGGCGAACAAACTTTTCACGTCCGTATATTCCACGATTTGGCCGGCATACATGACGGCCACGTCGTGGGCCATCTCCGCGACGACGCCGAGATCGTGGGTGATGAGGAGGATGGACAGCCGGAGGTCGGCTTGCAGCTTGAGCAGCAGGTCGATGATCTGGGCCTGGAGGCTGACGTCCAGCGCGGTGGTCGGTTCGTCGGCGATGAGCAGGGCGGGCCGGCAGGCGACGGCCTGGGCGAGGGTGACGCGCTGGCGCAGGCCGCCGCTGAGCTGGTGCGGGTACTCGCGGGCGCGCACCGCCGGGTCGGGGATGCCGACCTCGCGCATGGCCTCGACGGCCCGCTCCCAGGCCTCGCGCCGGCCGAGCTTCTCGTGCAGTCGCAGTCCCTCGGCGATCTGTTCGCCGACGCTGTAGACGGGATTCAGCGCGGTGAGCGGATCCTGAAAGACCATCGCCGCGTCCTTGCCGCGGACGGCGCACATCTCGCGCTCCGTGAGCCGCGTCAGATCGCGGCCACGGAGGCCGATGGAGTCGGCGGAGATCGTCGCTCCCGGCGGGACCAGGCGCAGCAGGGCCAGGGCGATGCTGGTCTTGCCGCAACCACTCTCGCCGACCAGGGCCAGGGTGCGGCCCTCGTCCAGCGTGAAGGAAGCATGGTCCACGGCGTAGAATGATTGGCGCCCCTGGGCGAAGCGGACGGACAGGTTTTGGACGTTGAGGAGCGCCATAAATCATCATCGACGGTTAGCCGCGACGCGCCAGCGGAGCGCTGGAAGAGCGCTCCGCTGGCGCGTCGCGGCTAACCGGGTCTATTGAATCCGCGGGTCCACCAGCCGATACACCAGATCCACGATGATGTTGGCGCCCACGACCAGCACCGCCGCGAACATCACGGTCCCCATAATCATCGGTACGTCCAGCGTCAGCACCGCCTGCAGGGCCAGCGCCCCCAGGCCGGGCAGGGCGAAAATGCTCTCGGTGAACACGACGCCGGCCAGCAAACCGGCGATGTCGAGGCCGAGCACCGTCAGCACCGGAATCAGGGCGTTGCGCAGGGCGTGCTTAACAGCACCACCCGCTCCGACAGGCCGCGGGCGCGGGCGGCCCGGATGTAATCCTGATTGAGCACTTCCACCATGTTGCTGTGGACGAGCCGGGCGTAGTAGCCGGCCCCGACCACGCCGAGCGTGAGGCAGGGAAGGACCAGACTCTGCCACTCGTAAAAGCCCGCCACGGGCAGAACGCCGTTGCGGTAGGCGAATTGGTACTGCAACAGCCGGCCCAGCCAGAACGTCGGCAGCGAAATGCTGATCATGGCCAGCGACCAGCGTGAGCCAGTCGATCGGCTTATCGCGGTACTTCGCCGTCAGCACGCCGAGCGGTACTCCGACGATCAGCCAGATGGCCACGCCGCCCAGCGACAGCAGCAGCGTGCTGGGAAAGCGGAGCAGGATGGCGTCGGTCACGCGCTCGCCGGTGACGAACGATTGACCGAGGTCGCCGTGCAGCACGTCCCCCAGGTAGCGGCCGTACTGCTCCCAGAGCGGGTCGTTTAGGCCGAGTTCCTGGCGGATGCGTTCGCGCGTCGCCGCGTCCGCCTTCGGCCCCGCCACGGCCGCCACCGGGTCGGCCGGGATGGCGTGCGTGATGAGGAACACCAGCAGCGACACGCCGAGCAGCGTGATAATGCTTTGCAGCAGCCGATTCAGGATGCGACGGATGCGTCGGGTCATGGCGGGGTGATCGACAGGTTCTCGTAACGGATCAACCAGACCGGGTGAATGTGAAATCCCCGCACCCACGGCTGGCGCAGCCAGATTTCCTGCGAGTCGAGCAGCGGCACGACCGGGGCGTACTCGTCCACGATGACCTTCTCCGCCTCCGCGTACAGCTCCATGCGCTTGGCCGGGTCGCGCTCCTGATCGGCGGCCTCCATCAAGGCATCGGATTTGTCGGCGTGGAAAAAGGAGAGGTTGTTGCAATCCGAATCGGTGATGGAGTGACTGGAAAAGAGCTGGTCGAGGAAATCGCTGGGGTCGGGGTAGTCCTGATACCAGCCGGAAAAGGAGAAGGGCGCGGTGTTGGGTTTTCCCGACGCCGCCTGGAGCACGTCGAAGTTGACGGCGTTGATGGCCACGTTCTTGACGCCGATCGCCTTTAGGTCCTGCTGGATCACCTCCGCGATGCGCTCGCCGTCGCTGCTCTCGTTCGACGTCCACAGGGTCAACGCGTCCGGCAGACCGTCGGGGCAGCCCGCCTCCTTCAGCAGTTCTTTCGCCTTTTCGGGATCGTAAGTATATCCGACCACCTGCGACTTGTATCCCGGCATCTGCGGCGGCACCACGCCCTTGGCGGCGACGTAGCGGTCGTTGGCGATCTGCACGATGCGGTCCTTGTTGACGGCGTAACAGAACGCCTGGCGCACCAGCCTGCCCTTCTCCCCGGTGAACGGTTCCATGCCGCAGTTGAGCCAGAGATAAAACGCACCGTTGAAGACCAGTTTTTCAAAGTACGGCTGCCAGCGCGGGTCGTGCTTCAGCCGGACGTAGGACGCGGAGGGGATGCGGTCCATCAGGTCCAGCTCGCCGCGCTCGAACATCATCTGCTTGGTCAGGTCGTCCAGGCCGAACTTCACCTCCAGCGCCTGCACCGCCGGCGCGTGGTCACGATCCCAGTAGTTGGGGTCGCGCTCCAGCCGCAGGCGCAGACTGCGGCGCCATTCCTTGAAGACGAACGGCCCCGTCCCGACGGGATGGATGGCGAACGCGTTGTTGCGGTCCTTCTTGGCGGCGGCCGGGTCGTTGCGGTCCTTCTCCGGGACCTCCTCGTTGTCGATGACCTCGCGCGGCACGGGGGCGAGAAAGGTCATGGCGGCGACGTACAGGAACGTCGGGTTCGGTTTAACCAGCGTCACTTCCAGCGTGTGGGCGTCGGGGGCGTTCAGCCCCGACACGGTCTCGGTGCGCGGCGCCTTCTCCTCGTCCGCGCTCAACGGCTTGCCGCCGTCCCGCTTCGTCTCGGCCTCGCGCCAGTCGATGTACTCCTGCGCCCCGGCGATCCGGTCGGAGATGTAGCTGGCGCCCGGCGACACCGTCGCCGGGTCGAGAACGCGCGTCCAGGAATAGACGAAGTCGTCGGCCGCCAACTCGCGGCCGTTCGAGAAGCGGACGCCTTTGCGGATGTGGAAAGTGTACGTCTTGCCGTCGTCCGACAGTTGCGGCATGGCCTCGGCGACGAGCGGGACGAGCCGGACGCCGTCGTCGTATTCGAGCAGCGGCTGGAAGATCATGCGGACGATGGGAACGCTGCCGGTGTCGTTGGCGAGGGCGGGGTCGAGGCTCTTGAAGTCGCCGCGAATGGCCATGCGCACCGTCCCGGCGACCCAGCCGGTCGTCGGCGGCGGCGGCGTAACGTCGCCTTCGCAGCCCGCCAGGCAGCCGAAGGCCACGGCGACAGATCAGCTCCGGCATGGGGGAAACGGCGCGGCACGTCACGCTCTCCTCTTGTGGTAGGGGTCGAGTACGTCCTGGAGACCCTGGCCGAGCAGGTTGAAGCCGAGGACGGCCAGCACGATGGCGATTCCGGGCGCCAGCACCAGCAACGGGGCGACGGTGAAGTACGGCTGGCCGTCGGAGATCATGGTGCCCCACGACGGGGCCGGCGACGGCACGCCGACGCCGAGATAGCCGAGGCCCGCCTCCAGGGCGATGGCGCCGGCCGTACTCATGGCCGACAGCACGATGATGGCCGGCAGCACGTTGGGCAGGATGTGCCGCCACAGGATGCGCGTGTGGGAGCAGCCGATGGCGCGGGCCGCCTCGACGAAGGCCCGCTCCTTCAGGGCCAGCACCTGGCCGCGCACCACGCGGGCGATGCCCGTCCAGCTGACGACGCCGATGACGAAGCAGGATGCTGAACAGGCCGCGCTGCAACCGGAAGCCGATCTCCAGCTGGAACATGAAGTCCCCTTCCGACTTGAGGTTGACGAGCTGAATGGTTCGCGCCTGCTGGATCAGCCCCGCCATCGCCATGGCCAGCAGCAGAGCGGGCACGGCCATCATCACGTCGGTGAAGCGCATCAGCACCACGTCCACCCAGCCGCCGTAATAGCCGGCGTACAGGCCGACGGCCACGCCGATCAGCACGGCGATCAGCACGGCCGCCACGCCGACCGTTAGCGAGATTTGCGAGCCGTAGAGGACGCGGCTTAGCACGTCGCGGCCAAGGCTGTCCGTTCCGAGCGGGAAGCGGAGGGAGGGCGGCACCGGCATCCCGTCCAGGTCGATGCCGTCCTTGAACTGCTGATGCCATCGGCGTGCGGGGCGAGGAGAGGCGCGGCTGCGGCCAGCAGGACCAGCAGTCCGACCAGGGCGCCGCCGGCGACGAGCAGCCGGTTGGACGAGCGCCTTGCGCCAGAACGGCGTCGGTTTCGGCAGGACGGGTTCGACGGCGGATGACATTTCTGTGATTATGGCAGAGGCAGGGGAAGGGATACAAGGGGCGGTTTCAGAGCCGCGACCGTCAGGGAGCGGGGTGGTCGTTGCACCATCCCCCGCTCCCTGACGGTCGCGGCTCCGAGGGTCTGGTCGCCTCAGCTCCCACCTACCATTGTGGCGCGGACGCGCTGACCGATGCGCAGCGGCGGCTGGTCCGGGTCGAGCGTGATGATGGATTCCAGCGTGCGCACGTCGTTGAACTGGAGCGGCTCCATCAGGATCGAGCGCCGGTGCGTGTACCAGTCGGACAGCCGCGTCACCTGACCGTGCCAGGTGGGGCCGGTGGCCGGAGAAGTCCTGCACCGTGACCGTCATGCCGACGGCGACGTGATCGGCCCATTCCTGCTCCACCTCGGCCCGGACGATGCGCGGGCCGTCCGCCGCGAACATCACGGCCGGCTTCTGCGGGTTCGGCCCCAGAGTTTCGCCCTTGCTGACTTGCATGCGCTCCACCACGCCCTTGACCGGCGCCCGGACGGTGCATTCCCGCAGACCGTCCTGCGCCTTGCGCAGCTGCGCCTGCTTGGCGGCCACCGCGTTCTCCGCCCGCCGCACGCCGATCGTCGGATCGTCCAGCTGCAACAGATCCAGCTTGCCCTGTTCGCCCGCGGCGGCAGCGTCGGCGGCCTTGGCCTGCTCCTCGGCGGCGCGGGCGGCCTCGTCGCTGGCGGCCTGCGTTTCGCTCCGGTTCAGCCGCCTGACCTCGTCGGCCTTGGCGTGGGCGGCGGCCGCCTCGGCTTGCGGGCGGCCACAGCCTGCTTCTCGGCGTCGATCTGCGCCTGGTGTTGCGGCCCCAGCTTGTTCGCCTGCTCCAGCAGCAGCTTGCGCGTCGCTCAGGTCCGCCTTGGCCGCATCGACGTCGTCCGCCGCGATCCCGTTGTCCATTGTGAACAGCGTCGCGCCCTCCTCAAGCGAATCGCCGTCGTGCGACGGACACCTGGGCGACGCGGCCGGGCCGCAGCGGGTAGAGCGGCGTGACGCCCTGTTCCAGGTCGGCATAGCCGAGGAAGTTGTAGTGCAGGTCCGAGTGGGCCGGCCGCTGCCGTCGCGGCGGCGGAGGACGCGGACGGCGAGTCGGCGCGGGAGTACAGCGCCAGACCGTGAGGCCGGCCGACGAGGCCAGCAGGACGCCGACCAGCCAGACGCTCAGGCGGAGGCGCGGCCGCGACGGCGGCGAGTCGATGCGGGGAGGGGTCATCGCGGGGTCTCCTCAGTGAACGCTGGGGTAGCGGGGGGCGAGTTCGCCGTTGCGGCCGTCCGCGTGGTCGTGCGGCCGCCCCTCGTCCTCGCTTTCGTGCAGGCAGCCGTCTTCCAGATTGTATACGCGATCCACATAGGGGATGATGCGGGCGTCGTGGGCCACGATCAGCACCGTCGAGCCGCGCTCGTGGGCGGCGTTGCGCAGCAGCTCGATCACCTGTTCGCCGTGCGCCCAGTCCAGCGCGCTGGTCGGCTCGTCGGCGAAGCAGAACTCCGGCTCCTTGATCAGCGCCCGGCCGATGGCCACGCGCTGCTTCTCGCCGCCGGACAATTCCGAGGGGCGCAGGTGGGATTTCTTGGCGAGGCCGAGCAGCGTGAGCATCTCGTCGGCCCGACGGCGCGAGTCCCTCGTCGAGGCGCCCTCGCCCCAGCGGACCACCATCTCCAGCTGCTGGCGGGCGCTGAGTGCGGCGAACAGGTTGTAGCCCTGAAAGATGAAGCCGCAGTGTTTCAGGCGGAACCGCTCGCGCTCGGCCTCGGACATTTTCCAGATGTCATGTCCCAGCGACAGGACTTGGCCGCCGTCGGGATGAAGCAGGCCGGACAGCACGGCCAGCAAGGTCGATTTGCCGCTGCCGGAAGGGCCCATGAGGAGGGCGACGTGGCCGCGCTCCAGCGTGATGGAGACGTCGTTGAGCGCCGTCGTCTTCATCTCGCCCTGCCCGAAGGCGCGCGTCAAATGCCTGCCGAGAAGGGTCGGCTCCGACGTTTGATCGGCATTCATCGCAGCGGCTCCTTCATTGGAGATCAGTGTTCAGTGTTCAGCAAGGCGTCCTGCTGAACACTGAACACTGAACACTGAACACTCAGTTCACCGCAACAGCATCGCCGGTTCCACCTGGCGGAGCGTTCGCAGGGCGAGCAGACCCGACAGCAGCGCCATCACCAGCGTCACGCTGGCCGCCGTCAGCAGCAGCCACCACGGCAGCTCGACGTGCAGCCCCAAACGGTCGGCGATGAAGGCCAGGCCGTACACCGCCGGCAGCGACAGGCCGACGCCGATCAGACCCACCCAGAACGACTGCGACATCACCGCCAGCGCCATCCGCCAGCGCGGGATGCCCAGCGCCCGCAAAACCGCGTACTCGCGCAGCGACGCCTTGGTCGCCGCCGACAGCGTTTGGTACGTCACCACGGCCCCGACCAGCAGACCCAGGGCGGCGGCGTAGCCCAGCGCGATGCCGGCCTTCGTCTTCGTCAGCCAGTGCATCCGCGAGCGAAACGAGAATTCATCGCTCGTAAAAGTCGATTGATCCGGATATTTCTCGCGCAGCCGTTGCACCACGGCCGGGGCCTCGGCGGGGTTGCGGCACTGGGCCAGGATGTAGGTCGTCTGGTCGTCCAGCACGGACAGATGCTCCTCGGCCGTGGCGAGCGAGCAGAAGACGTACGGCCCGGCCAGGCTCTTCAGCCCGTGCGTCAGGCCGACGATCCGGACGGCTCGCGCTCCCTTCGGCCCCGCGATCTCGGCCGTGGCGCCGATGCCGTTCTTCGCTAGATGCGCGACGCCCAGCCGATCCAGGTCCGACTCGTCCACCACGACCGACCCCGGCTCCGACAGCTTGGAGCGCAGGTCGGGGTCCAGCTCGTCCACGCGGCCCAGCGAGTCCTCGCGCAGGTTGGAGCCGATAATCATGCACAGCTCGCGGCCTCCGCCCGGCTTGGTCCAGTAACTGAAGCCGTCCAAGAAGAATTCGGTTCGCTCCACCTCCGGCTGGTTCTGCAAGCGGGCGAACAGCCCCTCGCTGATCGGCTCGCCCAGATCGACGCTCAGCACCTTGGGCGCCGCCATCCAAATGTCGGCGTGCGTGTGGTCGATCGGGATCGACGTGATGGCGAACAGTCCCAGCAGCAGGCCGCACTGCAGCGCGATCAGCAGCGAGCTGAAGGCGACGGCCAACACGCCGGGCAGGTAGCGCGCCCGTTCGTACCACAAGGTCGTCAGCGTATACGACGCCATATCGGGCCGCCCTCTCAGGAGTGAGGAGTGAGGAGGGGGAAGTGAGGAGGGGGCGTGCCGTTGGTCAGCGCCGCCCCGTTCGGCCCTTTTCTCCTCACTCCCCCCTCCTCACTCCTCACTGGATGCAACGGCAGGTCCGCCAACCCGCCGCCGATGAACGTCTGGTGCCACATCTGCGTCGCCGTCACCGCGACCAGACCCATTTCCACCGAACTCCGGGCCAGGCCGCCGGCCCGCAATTTGCGATAATCTGCGCCGCCAGTATTCTACTGCTTTCGGATCGAAATAGCCCGTCTTGCGCAACGATTCCTCGCTCAGGAGCTGGCCGACGAACGGCGGCGCCTGAGTCGAGATGGAAGCTGTCGAACGGGGCGCGGAACATGCCCTTGCGGCGCCACGCCACCTCGCGCGGCAGCCAGCGCTCGGCCACCTTCCGCAGCAGGAACTTCTCGCGGAAACCGCGCAGCTTCCAGCGCGGATCGACCTTCGACAAAAACGCCACCACCGCCTCGTCGAGGAACGGATAGCGCGTCTCGACCGAGCTGTTCATGGCCACGCGGTCGCCCTTGGCGTTGAGCAACAGGCCGGGCAAGTGGCACCGGCCGCCCAGGCACAGCTCGCGGTTGAACGGGTGCCAGCGCCGCATCCGCTCCGGATCGAGGCCGAGATCCTCATAAGGGACGTGGTCCTTTGTCGCCTCCCGCATCCACGGGCTGTAAAAGCGGCCTTTGTTCAAGCTCATCAGCGTGTAGAAGTCGTGCCAGCCGTTATGGCCGCCGACCGCCCGATCCGCCCGGTCCATGTACTCCGTCGTGAGCGGCGGCGCTTTCAACATCTGCATCAGCATCCGCCGCACGAACTGCGCTCAGCCGCAGGCCGGGGATGGGGTCGAGAAAGCCCAGCAGCCGGTTGACCTTGTGCCACGAATAGCCGCCCAGCCATTCGTCGGCTCCCTCGCCGGTCAGCGCCACCTTGTAGCTGTGGGCGTGTACCTCCTGAGCCAGCAACAGCAGGGCCGTGCAGGACGTGTCCACGACCGGCCCTTCCGCCGCCCGGATCAGCTGCGGATAGGTGTTCACGACCTCGTTCGGCCCGACGCGCACGATAATGGGCTGCGTGCCGACGTGCCGCGCCGTCACCTGAGCCTGGTCCACCTCGTTGAGCTTGCGGTCCTCAATGCTGATGGTGAACGATGGGATCGGCGAGCCGCGCACCCGGCTCGACATGGCCACGACGACGCTGGAATCGACGCCGCCGCTGATGTACGACACCACCGGCACGTCGGCCCGCAGCCGCCGTTTCACGGCGTCCAGCAGCAACGCCTCGAACTCGTCGGCCAGCGCCTTGAGGCTGCTCCCAGCGTATTCGTGCCCCCAATCGGGGAAATCCAGCCGCCAATAGGTCTGATCGCTGACGCGGGCCGGTTCGCCGTCGCCGAGCTGGATCGTCAGGTAGTGTCCCGGCGTCAGCGCCTGCACGCCCTGGAAGCAGGTGACGGGGCCGGGCAGGCCAAGAAACGTGAACAAGTGGTTGATGCCGAGCGGGTCGGGCCGTGCTTCGACCATGCCGGAGGCGAGAAGCGCCTTGATTTCCGAGGCGAACAGCAGCCATTCGCCGTCCTGCCCCGCCTGCCGCGTCCAGTACAAGGGACAAATGCCGATGCGATCGCGGCCCAGCACGACGCGGCGCCGCTTCTCGTCCCACAGGGCGACGGCGAACTGGCCGCGCAGATGCTCGAACATCCCTTCCTGGTGGTCTTCCCAGCGGTGCGGAATGATTTCGGTGTCGCAGTGGGTGTAAAAGCGATGACCGCGACTTTCCAACTCCGCCTTCATCTCCGGATAGTCGAACAACTCTCCGTTGTAGACGACGGCGACGCTGCGGTCCTCGTTGAAGACCGGCTGCCGGCCGTCGGAGAGGCCAACGATGCTGAGACGGCGCGATGCGAAGGCCAGGCCGGGCCGTTCGAGGTAGCCGTCCTCGTCCGGCCCCCGGTGGATGATGGCGTCGGCCATCGCGCGGATCGCCCCCGCCGGCGCCGGCCGACGCTTGCCCGACAGATCAAGGATTCCAGCGATCCCGCACATCAAGTCGTTCCCTTAAGTGGTTAGTGGTTAGTGGATAGAAAAGACAGCAAGGGTTTCTTTTCTAACCACTAACCACTAACCACTCGTGTAGCGTACAGCCGTCGCACTCGTCGGGCGATGAGCCGGTCCAGCCAGCGGGGGAAGAAGCGGTTGAACCGCAACATCCAGCGGGCGTCGGATCCCAGCACCGTCTCGGCCCGGTTGTGACGCAGAGCATTCAGCACGTCGCGCGCCACACGCTCCACCGGCATCCCCCGGTCGAAGCGGAATTGCATCCGCGCCTCGTTGCGGAGCATGTGGCCGGCCAGGTCGCTGCGCGTCATGCCCGGCACGACCAGCAGCACGTCCACGTCGAACCGCGCAAACTCGGCCCGCAGCGCCTCGGTCAGGCCGCACAGCGCGGATTTGCTGGCCGAATACTCCGTCCAGGCGGGCATCCCGCGCCGGCCGCACATCGAGGCGACGTTGACGATCGCCGGCCGTCGGCCGCGAGTCAGGACCGGCACAGCCAGCCGCATCAGTTCCGCCGGGGCGAAGAAGTTCACTTCCATCACCTGGCGCAGGACCGCCTCCGTGCCATCGGCGAAGTGGCCGGCGCTGGCGACGCCCGCGTTGTTGATGAGCACGTCGAGGCCGTCGAAACGCTCGGTCGCGGCTTCAACCAGGCGCCGGCGGTCGGCGTCGGAGGTCAGGTCGGCGGGCGTCGCCACAACCTCCGCCCCCTCGGCGCCGAGCCGGCCGACCAGCTCGTTCAGCGGATCGGCGGATCGAGCCGTCGCCATCACACGCGCCCGGCCCGGGCCGCCTGCTCTGCCAGCGATCGGCCGATGCCGCTCGACGCGCCGGTAATCAACATGCGCGAACCGCGGAGGTCCCGCCTCATACCTTCGCTCTCCCGCTCAGACTTCCGAAACAGCCAACTCCACGCATCTTGACTAAATGTTAACCGATGCGAAGGATTGACTGTAGCATATCTGGGCCAAAATTCCGTATCGGCTAGGGAGACAGGCTCTTTGCCTGACACGATCGGCAGGGTCGGATCCTCCGGCGCAAGCCGAACCTCTTTCCGATTCCGAAGGGACGGCGGGGAGGCGACAGACCCAGGACCGGGGACGCCTCGTGGGCCAGGTCCGGGAATGGTTGTTATACGGATGGAGACGGTCGCTACAACCCACGCCCTACTGAAATGGAGACAAGGATTTGGGTCGAGCAACTCTCTTCTTCGGCGCCGTTTTCCCATCCTATCGTTGCAACGCGGCCTGCTCACTTATTGTACGGCCGAAGGGAAGGAGATAAGCTCGTCGCACCGCACGTTCCTGGAGTTTCAGCCGAACCGGCGCGGCACAGCAAATGCTCCCCTACCTTGCGTAGAATAACAAGGAGGAGAGGATTCGCGCGAGCATAAGATCGTCGGAAGCCCGACCGTAAGGGAGCGGTTTTCTCTCCGCTCCCTTACGGTCGGGCTTCCGACAAGCCGTTGCGCGGTCCCAGAGAAGCGACGATTCGGAAAGAGGAGACGACCATGTGGCTTGCTTTTGATCCCATCTATTTCGTGTTTCTGGCGCCGGCGATGCTGCTGGCGATATGGGCGCAATACCGAGTTCGGAGCGCGTTTCACGAGGCCAGTCAGATTCCTTCCGATGGAGGCCTTTCCGGTGCGCAGGCGGCCAATGCGCTGTTGCACCACGCGGGGATTCGGGGCGTGTCGATCGAGCCGGCGGAGGGGTTCCTTTCGGACCATTACGTCCCCGGCCAGAAGCTGCTGCGGCTAAGCCCGGACGTGTACGACGGCCGTTCGCTGGCGGCGTTGGGAGTGGCGGCGCACGAGTGCGGACACGCCATGCAGGACGCGCGGCACGACCCGATGCTGGTGGTGCGGAACTTCCTGGTGCCGGTGGCCAGCCTCGGCAGCAACCTCGCCTGGGTGATCCTTCTGGCAGGCTTCGTCTTCTCACTGCTGCCGCTGATCTACGTCGGCATCATCGCCTTCTCGACGACGGTGGCGTTCCAGCTGGTGAATCTACCGGTGGAGTTCGACGCCAGCCGGAGGGCGCGGGCGGCGCTCCTGGACGCCGGACTGGTTTCCTACGAGGAGGACGCTCAGATCAAGAAGGTGCTGAGCGCGGCGGCATGGACCTACGTGGCGGCGACGCTCACGAGCGCGCTGACGCTGCTGTACTTCCTGTTCCGCTCCGGCCTCCTCGGCGGCCGGCGGTCGGCGTGAGCGGGTCTTGCAGGCTTTGGAGAAGCGGGGCGGCGCCGCCCCGCCTTTTTTTGCGCGGAGCGCTGGGTGAGTTTCCCCATAATAAATCCCTATCCCGTTTCCTGACAGGATCGGCCGCGCCCTGCACTTCCTGAAGGACGCCCCTCCCTGTCCTCCTGTGGAGACGTTCGATGCCAGGAACCGACGTTCACCCCGCCGATGCACAGCTGCAAGCCTTCACGCTGGGCGCGCTCGACGGCGCCTCCTGGGCTTCCGTCGAGACTCACTTGACGGACTGCCCGTCCTGCCAGGCCCGCGCGGCGGGGGCGCCGTCCGACACGCTGGTTGAGTCTGTTGCGCAGCGCCCACGCCCGGCCGACGGTCTCGGAGGACACGCCGGCGCCGGCCATTGACGCGGGAACGATCCTGTGGTCGCCCACCGATCCGGCGGCGCCGTCGGCCCCGGTGGAGCTGGCCGGACACGCGCGCTATCGACTGCTCCGGCAGCTCGGGGCGGGCGGCATGGGCGCCGTGTGGCTGGCCGAACATAGCGTGATGGGCCGGCAAGTCGCCCTCAAGGTGATCCGGCCGGAACACCTGGCCAGGCCGGGAGCGGCGGAGCGCTTCCGCCGCGAGGTCCAGGCCGCTGCCTGTCTGCACCACCCGAACATCGTGACCGCCCATGACGCCGACCAGGCGGGGGCGACGCATTTCCTCGTCATGGAATACGTCGAGGGCGTCAGCCTGGCCGAGCATCTGGAGCGAACCGGCCCGCTGCCGGTCGCCGAGACCTGTCGGCTGGCGCGACGCCGCGCTGGGCTTGCAGCACGCCCATGAACATGGGTTGGTTCACCGTGACGTCAAGCCGCATAACATCATGCTGACCACCGGCGGCGGCGTGAAGGTCCTCGACTTCGGCCTGGCCGCGCTGGCGGCGGGACCAGAGGACGCCTCGCGCCTGACCGGCGTGAACATGGTGGTCGGCACGCCGGACTACATCGCCCCGGAACAGGCCGAGGACGCCCACGTCGCCGACATCCGCTCCGACGTGTACAGCCTCGGCTGCACGCTCTACCACATGCTGGCCGGCCGCGTGCCGTTCCCCGGCGATTCGACGCTGCGCAAGCTCGACGCCCACCGCACCCAGCCGCCGGCGCCGATCCGCTCCCTGCGCCTCGACGTGCCGCCCGAACTGGCGGTGGTGCTGGCGAAGATGATGACGAAGGATCCGGCGCACCGATACCAGACGCCGGCCGAGGTCGCGGCGGCGCTGACGCCGTTCACGGGCCAAGGGGTCTTCCGGTCGCGCCGCCGCCGATGGCCGCTCGCCGTCGCCGCGGCCGTGCTGTTCGCCGGCCTGGCCGCGGCCGCCGTGGCCGTCTACCGCGTGGAAACCGATAAGGGCCAGCTGGTCATCACCACCGTGAGCGACGACGTGGAAGTGGTCATCAAGCAGAACGGCAAGGAAGTCCGCGTCATCGACACGAAGACGGACAGGAGCATCACGCTCTGGTCGGGCGAGTACGAGCTGGAGTTGAAGGACGCTGGCGCGGGGTTGAAGCTGAACATCGACAAGGCGACGCTGACGCGCGGTGAGACGGTGCTGGCGAAGATCGAGCGTGTGGCGAAATCCACGCCGACGGAGAACATCGATGGAGACCGGACCTATCGCACCAACGGCATGGCGGTTCACGCCGTCGCCGTCTCACCGGACGGCCGGCTCATCGCGGCCGGCGGCGGCGTCTGGCTTGCCCAGACCGGCTGGGCCGTCGGTAGGGATCTGGATGTGCGCCTCGTTGATAGGGGAACGGGCAAGGAACTCCACCGTTTGAAGGGACCAACCAGCCACGTGACGGCTTTGGCCTTTTCGCCGGACGGGAAACTCCTCGTCGCCGGCTCGGCCGACCAGTGCGCCTACGTTTGGGACGTGGCCAGCGGCAATCTGCTGCATACGCTCTGCGGGTTTCACGGGATCCCGCCCGTTGGCGACACGGGAGTCGTTACCGCCGTCGCCTTCTTCCCGGACGGCAAGCGGCTGCTGACCATGAGCTGGGATCGCACCATTCGCGTTTGGGATGCCGCGTCGGGCAAAGAGGTTGGGCAGATCGGCGCCGCCCCCGGGGTAGCCACGGAGTGGCAAGCAGTGGCATTCCTGCCGGGGGGCAAGGAAGCGGTCGTCGCCGGGCGGGCGCGGTTGGCTGTCCTCGATCTCGAAGCCGATAAGGTGGTTCGCACTTTCGACTGGCCGGGGGGGCGCGTGGCCGATGTGTCCCTCTCTCCCGACGGCAAACGCCTGCTGACGACCGGTGCGGACGGCACCGACCAACGCGTCCGGCTCTGGGACGCGGCCACCGGCAAACTGGTGCGGGTGTTCGACAACTTGACGGAGGCATTTGGCGAGGGCGGGGAGAAGTTCTTCTTCAACGGCAAACTGGTGCGGGTGTTCGACAACTTGACGGGGGGCAAGGTCGCCTTCTTGCCGGATGGGCGGCGTTTCCTGATGACCAATGGCAAGGAACTGTGTCTGGCCGATGCGGACACGGGAGCGGTGTTGGAAACATTCCGGGGTCATGAGGACGCGGTGATGGCCTTTGCCCTGGTTCCCACAGGCCCGTATTTCGTCAGCGGCAGCCTTGACCAGACCGTTCGCCTGTGGCGGCTGCCCGATCCGCCCGCGGCCAAGGACCATCCCTGACAAACGGACGCGCTGCTCATGGAAACCTCCGTCAGCCTGCTGGAGCGCCTCGGCGGTAAGCCGACCGACGACGACTGGCGGCGGCTGCACGACCTCTATCAGCCGCTGTTGCGGACGTGGCTCGCCCGTTTCGGCGTCCCCGACGCCGACGCCGACGATTTGACGCAGGACGTGCTGCTGGTGGTGTTCCGCGAGGTCGCGGGGTTCGAGCGGCGGGGCGAAGGGGCGTTCCGGGCGTGGCTGCGCACCATCCTCGCCCACCGGGTGCGCGACTTCTTTCGCGGCCGGCAGTCCCGGCCCACGGCCACCGGCGACAGCGACTTCCTGCGGCGGCTCGACGAGCTGGAATCGCCCGACGGCGCCCTGAGCCGCGAGTGGGACCGCGAACACGATCGGCACGTGGCGGCGTCGCTGATGCGGCGGGTGCGGAGCGACTTCGCCCCGGCGACGTGGCAGGCTTTCGTGCGGCACGCGCTGGAAGGCGCGGCGGCGGCGGATGTGGCGGCGGAGCTGGGGTTGTCGCTGAATTCGGTATTGCTGGCGAAGAGTCGCGTGCTGAAACGGCTGCGGCGCGAACTGGACGGACTGGTCGATTGAGGACGATTCATCTCGCCTTCCTGGCGGCGCCCGTGAGAGGACGCGGCCCTCATGGCGACTTATTTCGCCGCGCCGCCTCGGCCAACAGCTCCTTGAGCGAGTCCAGATTCACGGGTTTGGCCAGGTGGGCGTCGAAGCCGGCCTCCAGGGCGTCGCGGCGATCGTCCTCCGAGGCGTGGCCCGTCAGCGCGACCAGCAGCACCGACGCCCCCAGGCCGGCCCGCAGTCGCCGCGCCACCTCCAGTCCGTCCAGCCCCGGCAAACCCAGGTCCACCAGCGCCACGTTCGGCCGTCCGGCGAGCGCCGTCTCGACCCCATGCGCGCCGTCGGAAACCGCCCCGACATGATGGCCCAGCAACGTCAGCAGCAGTTGCAGCGTGGCGTGCGCGTCGGCGTTGTCTTCGATGATGAGGATGTCCAAAGGAGTAGAAACGGGCGGATCCGAGTCGGCCGGTGTAGGGTGGTCCGCCGGCGGCGCCGCGGCCGGCAGACGCACCGTGAACTCGCTGCCGCGTCCGGCGCCGTCGCTGTGGACCGCGACGCGGCCGCCGTGCAGCTCCACCAGCTGCCGCACCAGCGTCAGACCGATGCCCAGTCCGCCGCGCGAGAGCGGCCGGGAGCGGTCGATTTGCATGAACAGGTCGAAGACGCGGCCCAGCATCTCCGGCTCGATGCCGACCCCGTTGTCGCCGACCGTCAGCACCACCTCGCCGCCCTCGCGGGCGGCCGTCAGCCGTAAGCGACCGCCCCGATCCGTGTACTTGGCGGCGTTGTTGAGCAGGTTGACGATGACCTGGACGATGCGGGCCTGGTCGCCCTCCATGCGGAGCGGCTCCGTCGGCAGCGACACCGCCAGCTGATGTTCCTGCGCTTCCAGGAGCGGGGCCGTCGTCTGGATGGCCTCGGCCGCCGCCGCCGCCAGGTCGAAGCTCGTCCGTCGCAGCTCGATCTTGCCCTGGGCGATCCGCGTCAGGTCGGCCAGGTCGTCCACCAGCCGGACCATCTGCCGAACCTGCCGCTCGACGATGTCACGGGCCTGCGCGACGTTGACGTCCGCCGGGCCGAGCAGCTTCAGCACCTCGACGGCGTGCAGAATGGGCGCCATCGGGTTGCGCATCTCGTGGGCGAGGACGGCCAAAAACTCGTTCTTGCGGCGATCGACTTCGCGCAGCTCCTCGGCCTGCTTGCGCAGGTCCTGTTCGAGCGCCTGATAGCCGGCGTCGCGGTGGCGGACGTAGGCGGCGACGCTGGCGGCGATGGCCTCGTCCAGGGCCAGACCGATGGCCTGCACCTCGTGGCGGACGAGCGGTTGTTGCAGCAGCGTCTCCAGATCCTCGAAGAGGACGAGGCGAAGGATTCGGTAGTCGCGCACCACTTCGGTGAGCGACCAGCCGGCCTCCCAGCGCTGCTCGCCATGCTCCGCGGCGGGAAGACAGTGAGGGCCGGTGTCGGCGGTGGTGGACTCGGCGAGGCAGCGGCCCAGCGCCTGAAGGAACTGGGGAAGCTGGTCGCGCAGGATCTGTTCGTGAAGGCGATCCGCGTGCGGCTGTTCCTGGGCGGCGCGGCGCGACCAGTTGTTGATCAGCGCGGCGGCGTGGCTCTGGAGCGCCCGGCCGATTTCGAGGTGCTGTTCGGCCCGCAGCACTTGAGGGTCGATGGTCATGTCCGTGGCCTCACTGCCGTGGCGTCATCAAAGCGGTCGCGAGTCATCCCCCCATTATAGGAAGCGGACGGCGTGCGACCGCAATACGGCGGCGGGCCGCCGGACCCGATCGCGGAAGAACCGTAAGGGGTGCGACGGCCCGGGTCACTTGCCGGACAGCAGCGCCGCGGCGGCCGCGCCGCGGACGGCTTCGTCCGCGTCCAGGAGCGCCGTCCGCAAGGCCGCGCGGGACGCATCGTTGAGCGGTCCCAGGTGGGCGAGGGCGTGGGCCGCCGCGACACGAACCACGGCGTCCGGGTCGGCCAGCGCCGCGGCCGCTTCCGTCGCGGCCGATGCGTCCGTCGTCCCGACGTCGGCAAGAGCTTGCAGCGCCTCCAGGCGCACTCCGTCGTCGCGTTTCACCGCCGCGGCCAGGGCGCCGACGGCCCCTTTCGCGGCAGGCCCGAAGCGGCGCAGCGCCACGGCCGCGGTCAGGCGCACGTCCTCGTTTTTGTCCTCCAGCGCCTTGGCCAGCGCCGGGACGGCGTCGTCCGGCTGGTTGGGCGCCATTTTCCCCAGCGCCCGCGCGGCCCCCCAGCGCACGAACGAATCGGCGTCCGTTGTCAGCGCCTCGGCCAGCGTCTTGGAGGCGGGCGCCGCCTCCGGGCCGAACGCCTCCAGCACGTATACGGCAGCGAGCCGAACGCGAACCTCCTTGGCCGACAGGTTTTTCGCCAACGGCTCCCGCGCGGCGAGCAGGGCGGGCAGCGGATCGGCGGACGGCTTGTCGGCGCCCGGCTCCGGCGGCAGGGCGGCCTGCCACCGCCGCATCCGGCCGCGGGCTTCGACGGCGGCTTCCAGCACCTCACTGGCCGCCACGGCCGCCCCCGGTTCGCCCTTCAGGGCGTTGGTCGCGTCCGGCAGCGCCTTGTTCAGGGCGTCCGCCAGAGAACGCAACATCCGGCCTTTATCCTGGACCTGTTTGACGAGAACCGTCGCGTCCCTACCAGGGAAGTCCGAGGGCCCAGGGGAAACCCACGGGTAGGCCGCGAGGTCGTTCAGGGCGTTCGGCGCTTGCCGCAGCGCCGCCAGGCAGAGACGTTGCACCTCCGCATCGCCGTCGCCAAGTCCCTGGACGACAATGGGGACCGTCCGAATTTCGAGTTGAAGGAAGCCGGTTTCCTCTTCCGGAACGAGACCGAGCGTCCGTGCGTTCTTCCGCTCCGCTTCCTCAAGCAAACCTCCCAGGGCCGCGGCGGCGGCACGGCGGACGGACGGATCCTTGTCCTTGCCGTCGCCCTGGAGCAGGCCGCCTATCGCTTCTTCCGCTTTTTCGGCGTCCGCTCCCACTTCGACGAGTGCGCACGGCCGCCTGTCGCACGGCCGTGTCGTCGTCTTTCGTCCGTTGGATCAGGTCGGGCGCCAGGCCGGCGAACGGACCTACGGGCGCCGGGCCGGGCTTCACGAACCCGGGACCATTGAACCGGCCGTTCTCCCGGAGGGCGCGCTCGGCGGCGGCCGCCGAACCAATTAGGGTGACGGCGGCCGCCCTCGTCCCGGCGTCGTCGGCCGAGGACGCTTTGCGGATGCGTTTCACAAATCTCTCGACGAGAACGGCGTGAACCTCTTGATCGACGCGCATCGCCTCTTCCTGCTGTTGCATAATCGGCCGGGCGTTCCCTTCGTCCTGCCAGAAATCCAGGCCCAGCGCCTCCGCCAGCTGGCCCGGCGAGCCGAGAGCGTCGAGGCGCTTCAGGAGGTCGGCCTTACGGTCGTTCGCCCCGCCGGGACCGAGCGGTTGAAGCAGCGCCGCGCGGAAGTCCTCGACCGGGTTCGCCGGGGCCGGAGGCCCCGCGGCGGCGACGGGCGCGGCGAACAGGGCGGCAAGAAACAAGGCGGTCGTCCCCGGTTTCGGAAAAGGCGACATGAGGGGAATCCTTTGGAGGGAGATGGGTGCTTGTCTTCCGCGTCCTAATGGTATACGCTGGATCGGCCTGTCGCAACACGCTTATCGCCGGGAATAGAGGAAGGGCGCTCCTCTCGATTGTGGAGGCGTCGTCGGCAAGCCGGCCCGTGCTGAAGCACGGGCCTACAGGCCGAAGCCCCGTAAACGGGGCTGAAATCCCAGGCAGCCCGGTTTAAGGCGGGCCGGGCCAGGTCCAAAATCGAGAGGCGCACCCTAGAGGAATCGCCATGTCCGGATTCACGCGCCTCGCCTCTTCCCTCCTTCTGCCGGCCTTCCTCACCGTGTCGCCCGCCCTCGCCGGCGGGACGGACGACGTGGACCCGTTCGACGCCCTGAAGACGGTCGCCAAGGCGAAATTCGAGGCGACGCACCGGACGACCGCCGAGCGCGCCGGGCGCTGGCGGACACGGCCCGCGCGGGGTTGCTGGCGACCTTTAAGGAGTTCCAGGCCGGCAAGATCCTTCCCGAAACTTTCCTCGCCTGGTCGCCGCGGGTGCTGGAAGCGGAACTCGCTTTGCGCGACGAGGACGCCGACCCCGCCCCCCTCTACGAAAGGAATTGGCGAGTGGCCTGCGAGGCGGAGAGGATCGCCGAGGTGAAAATCCAGGCGGGTAAGATCGACGTCGCCGACGCGGCGGAGGCGCGCTGCGGCGCCTCCAGGCGGAACGGGACTGGCTCGCGCACCGAGGTCACGGAGGCAAGAAACCGACTTTCATCGAGTTGACGCCGGAAGGGGACGGGCACCCGACGGACGCGGACGTGGCGCTGGCTCAGCAGCAGAGACTGGCCCGGGAAGAGTGGGAAGCCAT
This sequence comes from uncultured Planctomycetaceae bacterium, assembly GCA_963771935.1. Lineage (GTDB taxonomy): Bacteria > Planctomycetota > Planctomycetia > Gemmatales > Gemmataceae > UBA4732. Next base: position 1,991,672 of record CAVYVK010000005.1, read on the forward strand.
CCAGGCGGATCCGCACCAACTGGCGCAGGAACTTCGGCAGGCAGCGCGAGAGGGGCTGCGAGCCACCCTCCAGGAATTCCGGGATGGCAAAGTCACGCCGGAAGTGGTCCTCGAATGGACGCTGCGAGACCTCGACGCAAACCTCGTCTCGCGGGACAGGGACGCCGACCCGACGCCGCTTCTGGAGAGGCGTTGGAAAACGCTCCGGCGGATCGAAGAAGGGGCTGCGGTCAAACTTCAGGTCGGGAAGTTGGCGGCGTCTGATCTGGAGACATGCCGCTGTCTTCGCCTGGCGGCCGAGATCGCCTGGCGCCAGGCTCGGCAAGGGGCGGAGAAGCCGGGCGGCCGGAATCGCCCCGCCGTGGACGACGATACGGCCGACGACGCCGACTGGGCCAGGGCGAAGGAGAAAGCGTCCCGGGCGGACCTCCGCGATTTGCTCCGGGAGCGGTTGCGAGCCGCCCGCGACGCCAACCGGGACATCGATCAGGAGTTCCAGGCGGGGCAACTCACGGTCGAGTTGCCGCTGGAGGCGTCGCTGCTTTTGCTGGAGGCCGAATACGCCGCCGCCTCGGGGCCGAAGGAAAAGGCGGCCGCACTGGAGCGCCACTGGCGGCGCGGACTGGACCTGGAAGCGGTCGCGGAACGGAAGTTGGGCGAGGGCAAGATCGCCGTCGCGGACGTGATGGAAGCGAGATTCGCCCGCCAGGAGGCGGAAATGTGGATAGCGGCCTGGCCGGGACAGGACAGGTGAGGCCGCTCGCCGACGGCGCGGCGGGGTGGTAGGATACGAGTACGCAACCCGCCCTCCCTCCCGCCGACCGGAAGGCCGAATCATGGACCCCGCCGTTCTCGACGACATCGAACGCACCCTGACCGCCGAAGGGCCGGACGCCGCCGTCCACCGCCTCTGCGACCGCCTGCGTCAGGATAAAGATTATCACGCCCTCTTTTATGCGCTGCTCATGAAGAAGCGCCACGAGCTGGGCGTCTCGCCCGTGCCGACGGGGCCGGCCAAGGACCTGCCGAAGTCCGTCCACGTTCCCTACGAGGACGCCATCCGCGAGGCCGGCCGACTGGTCGGCGGCCTGTACGTTCGGGACGGACAGCTGCCGCAGGCCTGGGCGTATTACCGGATGCTGGGCGAGCCGGGGCCGATGCGGGAGGCCCTGGAGGCCCACGCACCGGCCGAGGGCGAGGACCTGCAGCCGCTCGTACAAATCGCCTTTTACGAGGGTGTTCATCCGCGGAAGGGCTTCGACTGGGTCCTCGACCGTTTCGGCATCTGTAGCGCCATCACGAACCTGGGCGGCCAGGAATTGCCGCTCTCGGCGGAGGATCGCCAGTACTGTCTGCAGCGGCTGGTGCGGCGCTGTACGCGGAGTTGTGCGCCCGGCTGGCGGCGGACATCGAGCGCCATGAGGGCCGCCGACCCGCGGAGGCCGATCTCCCTCAGCCGGCGCCCGGCACGGTACTCAAGCTCATGGAGGGCCGCGACTGGCTGTTCGAGGACGACGGCTACCACATCGACACGTCGCACCTCAGTTCCGTCGTGCAGATGGCCGTCCACCTGGTGCCGTGCGACGAGCTGGGGTTGGCCCGCGAACTATGCGCCTACGGCAAACGGCTGTCGCTGCGCTTCCGCGGCCGCAACGAACCGCCCTTCGAGGACTTGTACGAGTCGCATGATCGGTATTTGTCGATCCTGGCCGGCGACGACGTGGAGGGTGGTCTGGCGTATTTCCGGGAGCAGGCGGAGAAGGCAGAGGCGGCGGGCGAGGGGACGTTTTCGGCGGAGGTGCTGGTGAACCTGCTGCTGCGGCTGGAGCGGCCGAAGGAGGCGCTGGCCGTGGCCCGCAAACATCTGGCGAAGGCGGACGGCCGGCGGTTGACGTGCCCCGGCGTGGCGGAGTTGGCGCAGCAGGTCGGCGACTACCGCACGCTGGCGGAGGCGGCGCGGGAGCAGGGCGACGCGGTGCATTTCCTGGCGGGGCTGCTGGGGGCGAGGGGGAAAAGCCTGGCCGGTTGAGTTATGGCGTTCGGCGCCGCGACTCGCGGATGCTCAGTACCGTGACCGTCCACCTCGACCTGAAAGGTGACGGCCAGCGGTTCGACAAAGAGAATGCGTTTCCGACCCGACCTCGATTCTCCTTCGGAACGGGCGTTCCTTCGGAGCCGCTGGTCGATTTCGTTGGCGGCAGCTGTAATCGCTCGCCGGCCTGCCCGGCTGGCCCGCGTCCAGAGAGCTGTCAGGTCGTCCAAGGCGGACTGGATCCATTCAACGCGCATCATCGAGCTTCTCCAGGTGAGCCAGCACTTCCGCAGTCGTATAGCGCTTCTCGTTGGAGTTCGCCCGTCGTTCCAACTCCTCTTCAGTGATTTCTGGCCCGAGGATTTCCCACTCCGTCGAGTCGAAAACCGGCTCGAATCGCCCCACCACCTTACCGGACGGGTCGCAGAGTTCCGCCGTGTCGCCGAGTTCGTGCAGCTTTTTTGCCAAGGTCTCGTCGAGAGTGATCTTCGTCATGGCCGTGTTCTCCGGTACATCGGGCGTTCGGCGGCTGGGGCCGCCGACCAAACCCATTACACCTACTCCTTCTCCATCTCCGCCATCAGCGCCGGCGTCATGTTCAGGTTGCAGTAGACGTTCTGCACGTCGTCGTGGTCGTCGAGCGCCTCCAGCAGGCGCAGCACCTTGCGGGCCGCTTCCACGTCGGCGTCCACCGGCGCCTTGGGCACTTCCGCCAGCTCCGATTCCGTCACATTGAGGCCGGCCGCCTTCAGCGCCTCCTGCACCTTGTTGAACGCCTTGGGATCGCAGACGATCTCGAAGGTCGCCCCCGTCCGCTGCAGGTCGTCGGCGCCGGCGTCCAGCGCCTTCTCCATCATCGCGTCCTCGTCCAGTCCTTCGGCCGGGACGCGGAAGACGCCCTTGCGCTCGAACAGGTAGCCGACGCTGCCCGCGGAACCCATGTTGCCGCCGCTGCGCTCGAATATCTTGCGCACCTCGCCGTTGGTGCGGTTGCGGTTGTCGGTCAGCACTTCGACCAGCACGGCCACGCCGGCCGGGCCGAAGCCCTCGTAGGTGATCTCCTCGAAGGTCAGCCCCTCGACTTCGCCGGTGCCGCGCTTGATGGCGCGGTCGATGTTGTCCTTGGGCATCGACACTTCGCGGGCCTTGTCGATGGCGTAGCGCAGCTTCAGGTTCATGTTCGGGTCGCCGCCGCCGTGCCGGGCCGCGATGATGATGGCCCGGCTCAGCTTGCTCCACAGCTTGCCGCGCTTGGCGTCGATGGCCCCCTTCTTGTGCTTGATCGTCGCCCAGTGGGTATGGCCGGACATGGCGTCTCCTCTTGTTGGTAGTCCGTAGTCCGTAGTCCGTAGTCCGTAGCCCGTAGCGAAGACAAGTTGGCTTGCCGCTACGGACTAGGGAGTAAGGGCAGCGGACTGTTATGGTTTCAATTGCCGAAGTTTCTCTTCGATCTCGGGCCGTCGGTCGTCGGGCCGGCGGCGGACGGTCTCGTACAACTGGACCGCCTTGCGCCAGGCGTCGCCCGCCTTCGCCGGCATTTGAGAGCGGAAATACACGTCGCCCAGGTGGTCCCAGACCTCCGGCGAATCGGAACCGCCTTGCAGCGACACGGCTCGCTCCAGCTCGCGCCGCGCCTCGGCCAGCTCGCTCCGCCGGAACAGCACCCAGCCGAGGCTGTCCACGTACGAGGCGTTGTCCTGATCGCCGTCGAGGACCAGCGCGTCGCCCTGGGTGCGCTGCTGGCGGTCCAGGTCCACCGCCTTGCGGATCATGCGCTCCGCCTCGTCGAGGTTCTTGCTGCGGTCGGCCCACTGGTAGCCCAGGTCGTTGTTGGCCGCCGCGTCGTTCGGGTCGGCTTTCAGCACCAGCAGGAGCTGCTCCTCCGACTTCTCCGGCCGGTGCGCCGACGTGTAGGCCATCGACAGCACCATGCGGACCTCGCGCACGTCCCCCGGCGTATTATACTCCTTCAGCAGCGCCAAACACTCCACCTCCGCCTCGGCGTGCTTGCCGGCCTCCGACAGCACCTCCGCCCGGAACAGGCGGTAGTGCAGCCGGCTGTCGGCGTCGCCGGCCTTGCGCACCACCTCGTCGGCCGCCGCCAGCGCCTCGGCGTCCTTGCCCAGCGCCATCTCGGCCAGGGCCAGGTCCTCGTACAGCGGCGCCAGGTGCGTGTTCTCGTTCTTCAGTCCGCGCGTGGCGACCGTCACCACGTCTTCATATTTATGCGCAGCATAAGCACGCGGAGCAGGCCGAAATAGACCTCCTGCTCGTCCCCGCGGACGACGGCGCCGTCCGGGCCGAGGCAGCTGCGGTACAGCTCCTCGGCCGTGGCGAGCTGGCTGGTGCGCGCCGCCAGGGACGCCAGCAGCACGCGCGTCGCAAACGCCAACCCCGGTCGTCCGGTCAGCCGCAGCCGGGCCGCGTCGAGCATCTTGCGGACCAGATCGCCGTCGCCGCGCATCACCTGGAGCATGGCCCGCGCTCGTGCAGCTGCCGCCGCGTCGCCGGGCCGATCTACCTTCTCCGATCCCGCATCCACGGCCGTATCGAACGTATCTAGAATACGGCCCACGCCGCCGTGCGCGTCCTCCTTGTAGAGATCGAAAAGGTGATGGTAGACCTCCGCGGAGGGGGCGTCCTTGACCAGCTCGACGTAAACGCGCTCGGCGTCGCCGTTGCGGCTGGCCTTGTGGTACTCGCGGGCCAGGAGCGTCTTGAGGGCGGGGTTCTGCGGGTCGTGTCCGCTGGCCGCTTCCAGGTCCGTCACGACGTCGGCGTCGGGACGGAGCTTGCGCTGGAGCGCGATCTTGAGTTCATAGCCCTCGACGCCGAGCGGCTGCGTTTGCAGGTACTCGTCGAGCCGTTCCAGCGCCTCGCGCGTCTTGCCCTGACCGGCATAGACCTGGGCCACGTCGTAGGCGAGGCGGGCGGCGCGGCTGGGTCCTTTTTGCGGGCCTGCTCGAAGTCGGCCGCGGCCCGGTCGGCGGCGCCGGCCTTGAGACAGAGCCTTCCCAACCGTTCGTAGACCTCGGCCGCCTGGCCGTCGATCTCCGCACGGGTGAGCGGCTCCTGTTCCATCAGCACGTCCGGCTTGTCAAGGACGGCGACCGCATCGCGGAAGGCCGCTTCGGCGCGTTTCAGATCGCCGGCCGTCTCACACGCGGCGCCCAGGTCGATGCAGATTTGCAGGCGCAGCTCCGGCTTTTCCTTCAGTCCGGGCAGCGCCGCCGTGCGGGCGAAGACGGCGACGGCTTCCGGCAGCTTGTCGGCGGCGCGGAGCTGGCGGGCGTAGAAAAAGGCCGTATTCGCATCGTCGGGGTCGAGTTCCAGCGCCTTGCGGCAGGCGTCCAGCGCGTCGTCGGTGCGGTCCAGCGCGACGTACAGCGGCGCCAGGCGCGCAGCGGGGCGGCGGCGTCGGGATCGAGGCGAACGGCTTCCTCGTAGGCCTGAACGGCTTCGATGAGGCGCTGATCGTGTTCCGCGGAGACGCCGCGGGCGAACGCCTTGAGCGCCTCGACGTGGTCGAGTTCTCGGCGATCGACCGGCTTGACGGGGACGTGGACGGGCGGCAGCTCGGCCGGCTGCTGGGCGGCCAGCGGCGCGGCGGCCAGTAGCAGCGCGAAGGGCGCGAGCCAGGATCGAACGGACTGGAGCATCGTGCCGATCACCTCCCCAGGGACAGGACGGGGCGGAGGCGCCGCCCGCTCTCTGTTCGTGGGGCGGATTATACGGCAGACGAAGGGGTTTTTCTACTGCGGATGGCGCAGGCGCAATCGGGGCAAAGCAGGAAGGCGAGCGGGGCGGCGTCGGCGCATCCATCCATCACACGCCGAAATCACGGATCGTAAAGACGGCCCGGTACGAGTCGGCGCCGGCCTCCCGAAACGCCTTGTCGGCGCCGCCCAACCGATCCACCAGGCAGACGACGCGCACGACCTCGCACCCCCAATTCTTGACTTCCTCGATGGCTTTTAGCGCCGAACCGCCCGTGGTGATGACGTCGTCGAGGACCACGACGCGCGAACCGCGTTTGAGGTTGCCCTCGATCATCTTCTTGGTGCCGTGCGTCTTGGTCTTGTCGCGGACCCAGAACCCTTCCATCGGTCGGCCGTGCAGATGATAACTGATGACGGCGGCGGCGGTCAGGGGCACGGCACCGACTTCCAGGCCGCCGATGGCGTGGAGGTCGAGGTCGCGGGTGTGTTCGTAGAGGACTTCGCCGATGAGGTAGGCGGCTTCGGAGAAGACTTCGGTCATCTTGCCGTCGATGTAGTAGTCGCTGGTTGCGCCGGACGCGAGGCGAAACGTGCCGCGCTGGAAGGAGCGGTCTTTGAGCAGCTGGAGCAGTTTCGTCTCGGTTTCGGACATCGGCCGGCCCCCAGGTCGGGGAGGAACAACAACCGGGCGGGGTCGTCCCATCCTCCCGTTGTCATCGTCCCTGTGAGGAATCGTTCTACGAGTGAAGTTGGGGCCGGCCAGGCTTCACGGCGACGGAGGAAGGTTTCGGCGACTCGACTGTTGCATCCCGCATGATTCGGCGTCTTGAGGTTCAGAGGATCGAGTCCTCCCAGCCGCGGCTGCCGTGCGCGCGGAGCAGTTGCAAGAGGGGATGCCTGACCAGTTCTTCACGGCTCAAAGGACCGGCCAGCAGTTCAAGGATTTCGGGCATCGCCGAATCCAGGCACTTCTCCTCGGCTTCGTGGAGGATGCGCGCCTCGCCGCTGAGGAGCAGCCGAATGACCGGATCGTCGGTGACGCCAGGGATGGCGTCGTTTTCAGAGGTCGAGTTCGGCCTTGGCGTCCTCACGGCGGGCATCCTCCTCATAACGCTGAGCCATCTGCCGCAGGGCTGCCGCAGTCTTATCCCACTCGATTTTGCACGCTTCCGCGTAGCCATAGTATCTCTGCGCCAGCGCCCATTCCTGCTTACCCCCTTCCGTGGGTAGCCTTCCATGCATGCCCCTACTATTGAAGATCCCGATCTGGAAGCCGCGGAGTAGCTCCTCCGTAGGTATCTCCTCGATCACATCCCTGATAGGGATACAGGGCCAACTTCCGTCGGGTTCGGTTTGGCGCGAATGGCCAAACACCTCTCCGATTCGTGAATCGCACACCTCAAGCCGCCCCTGCTCCGCGGCCAGTTCACGCGCCTTGCGTATCCAGCTCAGCAACGATTCTTCGTCCACCGTGCCGTCGTCTCTGCTGCCCGGGGCCTCGCGCCACTGCATCAGCAGCTGGTATGCGTTGTGCCCTCTGGCCCTCTCCTCGCTCGAGAGTTCGCGGGCGGCCTCCTTGGGCTCGTGCTTTGATCGAAACACTAGACCCAGGAGTTGCACAAAGAACTCCGGGTGATTTCGGAGCATCGCGTGGAGCGTCTTGGGAGAAGCCGGGCGGTCGTCGAGCAAGCCGAGATAACCCCACTCCAGGCTCGCAAGTCTGTTTGGATCGATCCTTGTGTCCTCCCCCTTCATTCCGTTTTGCAGTTCCATGAAGAGTTGGTGGATGGCATATCGTGCCTCGCTCGCGCCTGGGATAGGAAGCCCGGCTTGGAGCGCGTCCATCAGAAGTTCCGGCTGGAGCGCACACTTTTGGAATAGCGCCATGGCCAGAACCTCGCACGCCTGAAATGGCCGTTGATGGCTGAGAAGCATCGATGCGGCGAAAGCCACTGAATCCTCGCCCGTGCCGTGGCAGAACCCGTGGACGTGCCGCCAGTAGTACTGCTCGACATCGGCTCCCATTCGGGCGGCGAACTCCCAGGTTCTTCGCTCAAATTCAAGACGGACACAAAAGCGGCCAATTATCTTAGTCGGCCAGCCCGCGTTCTTGCTCTGCGCAAGCCAATCCAAGCCCGCGGCACGAATGCGGGCCCAGGCGTAGCCCTCCGCGAAGTTGGAGAGCTTTTCGTTACCGCATGCAAGAAGGCCGGGCAGTACTTCCGGCTCATTCGCGGCGGGCCCATCCTTTCCCAGCGCGAGGCCTACTGCCGCCGGGTCTTCCGCTGCTTCCGCTAGGGCTAGGACGCCGTTGAAACCGCTCTCAGCAACCACGTTATGGATTTCCTTCCTGTGCAGTTCTGACACTTGCCGTTGTTCCTCAGCAACGTCTATGTTCCGCCGATCAATGAGTTCATAGACCCGTGGGCTGAACAGCCAGGCGTTGCGAGCCACCGCGTCCTCCGGCTCGAACCGGCGCTGAAGCTTTTCGAGTTCGTCCAAGATCTCTGGCGAAAGAGACCAGTTCGCTTCGGTGTACTGGCGATGCCAGTTCACTTTCTCCCGCAGCGCCTCGGTGATCTCGCGCCGAACACTCGCGTCAAGGTTATTCGGTTCGCAAGCTCCTATCCGATCCAGGAACTCCTTCTGGACCGGCTCGGGGAGATTGTCAAACTCTCCGATGAGCTGCTTCCAGCGTGAGAGATCGCTACCCATCCGCTCCACTAGGAGATGGGCACAGGCGGCGGTTTGGTGCCAGTATTCAGCGTCCGTCACTCCCTCCGACCAACCCAGCGTCCAGTCTCGCCACGACGGACGATGAGTGGGGGAAGAAGTGAGGCGCTGGTCGGGTAGGAGGCTGACGAGCAAGCGCCATCCCACGTTTCGCTCGCGGCCTGCCAGGATCTTGAGTACCTTGACCCGTTCCTCGACGGTTCCTGTCGTCTGCGGGTGCCAAGGCACGAAGATTTCTTCCAGGCTGCGCATCGGGCGGTTTCCCAGCCTGCCCTTGGGATCCAGCTCAGCGGGGTCCAGTTCCGCCAGGCGTGCCAGGATTTCGCTGACCTTCCGCAAGTAGGTCGGTTCCCAGGCGAGCCCCTCCAAAGCCCACAGCAGTCCAGGATGTGGGCTAGAGGATAGGAATGCCTGACCCTCCTGCTCAAAAAGCTTCACCAGCGCCGGTTCTTTGGTCCCAAGGTCGTGATCCGCCGCCTCCAGAAATGCCTCGGGCGCCGCCTCTGCCAGGACAGGAAGTTGGTGCGACAGCGAGGCCCAGCGCCTCCAGTTCTTGCCCTTCAAGAGCGTGCGCACGATGTAATCGACGCGACCAGGAAGGTTGACGGCGCCGAGGACGCGCTCAGGCTTCGCCGCAAGCAATGCGAGGGTTTCCGCGAGGCCGGTGCGCAGGGTTTGCGAGTGGGTGAGAACCTTTTTGTGGAGGCTGGCCATCCAACGCTTGTCGGGCGGCAGTTCGTAGGCGGGATCGTCCTCGCCCAGCACTTCCAGGGCAACTTCTTCAATCCGTCGCAGATGGTCGGCGCCGACGCTCGGGGCCAGAAGATGCCACGAGTCGTCGCGAGAGACGAGGCTCCAACGCGACAGCACGCGCATCACCGGCGAGTCGGAGGTGTTCAACCACCGCTCGGCTACAGCCAAAACTTCGCTGTACGGCTGATTCGCGAGTTTTGCTAGGACGGATCGGTCCCCTTCCGACGCCTCCGCCCAGCCGCCTGCCAAGAGAAGAGGCGCCAGATTCGCGGCATCGGGCATTCGGCTCCATTCCGGCTGCGTCGTGCCGGGAAAACGTGCGAGCAAACGCTTCAGCACCGTCAAGCTTCCGCCCGATTCCCGCGCGTATCTCGTGGCTCTCTGCCGGTCGAAACCCGACGAGATCAGGGCTTGTTCGAGGTCGTGGCGGTAGACTCTTGGCAAACGTATGCTGGTCGCGCCCTCACGAGCTTGTTGGTTGGAACTCAGCAGTACATGATGTCCCTGGCGCACCGCCTCGGCCACGAGTTCAGGTTCGGCCGGCAAGGACGGATGAACGATGAGGAGGAGTTTACTGCCCGAAGCCGCGATGGCTTTCCAGGCGCCTCTTTGTTCGACGATCAAAGCGCGGGCGGAGAGTGCGTCGCATTCCGAACTTCCACGGCTTACGGCCGCGACAAAGTCGATCACTTCGGCGGGCGACCGAGCCTCGATTGGCAGGGCGGCCGGAGGTCCTTTCAGCCGCTCCTTCAGCTCTTCGATTTGATTCGCGCGCGAGGTAAGGAAGGCCTCAGGCTTGAGGCCCGTTGCCGCTTCGAGATTCGCCCAGTGTTCGTCGAGGCTGCTGACTCCCTGGGGTCGCAGTCCGAGGATCTCGGCAAGCCAAACGTCAACAGCGGGGCTGCGTTCGAGCCACTCTTCCAGGTCGGCGGAGTCATACGCCCGGACTTCCCTCCAGACCCCGAGCTTGTTTTTCCTGGCGCACCATTCCGCTTTCTTTTGCCATTTCCGAGGGGTGACGTATATGAAAGTGGTCCGGCTTTTGTCCAGGCCGAGCGAGTTCTTGGTGCGCTTGTCGAGGTTCTTTCCGGCGTTCACCTGCGGGTCGTCATCCACGCTGAGTTCCCAGCCGCTCGTCCCTTCCGGGACGAATACGTCGCCGCTCGTCGCTTCCACGATACCATCCCATCCTGGGCGCTGGATTTGTTCCCCGGCAGGGAACTCAAGGCGTACAATGGACGGGCCGGCGGCATAGACCAGACGGCGCAGTAGCCGTGGCAGCGTGGAACGGGCGTCCAGAGAAGCTGCCCAGGTTTCGAGGTTCAGTGCGGTCACCCAGATGGCATGGCGTTGTCCCGTCACGGGAACCTTGGGCAGCTTTTCGGCGAGTTTAGCGATGGCTGATTCGTAGAATTCGTCGCATTCCTTCGTACCTAGCTCTAGTTTCAGCGCCTTCCTATAGGATTCGAGCGCGTCTTGAGCTTGAGGCGGCCCTACAAGCTCGCGCTCCAGACGGCTGACGTTGCTCGGATCCAGGCTGGTTCGGCGGCAGAATTCGCGCAGAGTAAGGCCGATGGCCTTTCGGCGTGCTCGAACGATCTCTCCGAATGGTCTTGGCATGGGGACGCCTTGCTTTTCGTTGTGTTCATTCTACAACGAACGTCGGATCGGTCAAGCGTTGTGTGCCACAGACAACAGACGGCTATTCAATACAGAAGTACATAAGGCAGCTATACTTACGCACTAGAATCTTAAGTCCATTCATGTGTTTCTTTTGCTAAAAAGAACTGATAAGGCATTTTAACAAAATAGAATACAAATGCCGAGCGCCGTAGGGAAACTCGAAATGCAAGCCCTGGCCTACCTCCAGGATCTCAGCAAACGATCCGTCGAAACGGGCGACCTATCCAGGACTTTCGGCTGGACTGCTGAGCAAGAACGCAAGCTGCTCAGCCGACTGGCCCGGAAGGGGCTTATTGCCCGAATCAGACGCGGTTTGTATCTTGTCCCAGCCCGACTACCGCTAGGCGGGAAATGGAGCCCCGGCGAGTTTCTGGCCTTGACGACGCTCATTGGCGACCAAGGCGGCAGCTATCAGATTTCGGGGCTTAGCACGTTCCACCGATACGGCTGGGCGGAGCAAGTCCCAAATCGCGTATACGCCTACAACAACCGAATCTCCGGCGACCGGGAGATCGGTTCGGTGGCCCTCACCCTCATCAAAGTGACAGACAGCCGACTTGGGGCTACGGAGGTGGTGAGGACTCCAGACGGGTTGGATGTGGTGTACGCTTCCAGGGCGCGCTCCCTCATGGACGCGGTTTATGACTGGTCCCGCTTCAACACCCTCCCGCAGGCCTACGGCTGGATTCGTCGCGAGTTGCTTGCCGATGAGGCCTTGGCCGCCGACCTCGTTCAGGTAACGTTACGGTACGGAAACCAGGGAACGCTGCGGCGCATAGGCGCTCTGCTGGAAATGACCGGCGTCTCGAATCACTTGCTGCGTAAACTCCAAAGGGCTATACACGCCTCGACAAGCTTCATCCCCTGGATACCCGCTCGCAGTAAACGAGGAACGACCAGCAAGCGCTGGGGAGTGGTGGTCAACGGCGAGGCGTGAGATGCCAGACCCCATGCTTCACGACAATCCAGATCGGTTTCGAGCCGCGTTAGCGGCGGCCGAAGCCATGAGGGGCTTCAGCGCGAGGCTCATCGAAAAGGACTACTACTGCTCGGTGCTGCTCCATGACATGGCAGCTCTCTTTGAAGCGGATCTGGTCTTCAAGGGAGGCACTTGCCTGAGCAAGGTGCATGCAGAGTTCTTTCGCCTGAGTGAGGATCTGGACTTCGCCATTTCGATGAGCGTTGATGCATCCACAGGAGTTCGCCGCAGGGCGGGAGCCTCAGTGAGGGAGCATCTCGCCGGCCTCCCGAAACGACACAAGTGCTTTCAGGCGGGCGATCCGCTTCAAGTGAAATACCACCACAAGCACTACGAAGTATATTTTTCATACGGCTCGGTCGTGACTGGCGAGGCCGAACGCCTCAAGGTAGAGATCTCCCTGCGGGAGCCGACCATCTTGCCGCCTGAAGAACGCTATGCGCGCACCCTGCTTCTCGACCCCCACAATAACGAGCCTGTATTCCGCCCGGTAAAGGTGCGGGTACTTTCCCTGCGTGAGGCGTACGCCGAGAAGGTGCGCACGGCGCTGACGAGAAGAGAACCTGTCCCCGCTATCCGCGACTTTTTTGACATCGACAGCGCCGTGCGACGGGGAATCCTGAATCATCTCGACGAGGAAGTCTTGCGTCTCGTCGGCCAGAAGCTGGCCGTGCCTGGCAACGGCCCCGTTGACCTGTCCGAGTCCAAGATCGTCATTCTGAGGGGGCAGATCGAGACAGACCTTCGGCCCGTGCTGAGGCAAGTGGATCATGCGAGTTTTGAACTGAATCGCGTTCTCGCCCTGCTTATCGAAATGGTAAAACGCCTTTCCTCGCCCTGATACGTAATGCACAGCTCGGACGCCTACTGGGTGCGCCTGCGTCGCCGCGGTTTCGGCGTCTGCTGCGGCGTCGCCGACGGCTGTCCCTTCAGCTGCGCAATCCGGTCGCGCAGCTCCGCCGCCCGCTCGAACTGAAGGTTCGCCGCCGCCGCCAGCATCTCGCCGTGCAGCTCCTCCAGGTACTCCTCCGTCACGTAGCCGTCCGCCTGCAGACCTGCGGCCTCCTGCACGAACTTGTGCGCCGCGATCTCGTCCTCGATGCCCATGCTGATCGCCGTCTTGACCGTCTCCGGCGTGATGCCGTGCTCGGCGTTGTACCGCAGCTGCAGCTCGCGCCGCCGCGCCGTCTCGCCCACCGCCCGCTGCATCGACTCCGTCACCCGGTCGGCGTACAGGATCACCTCCGCGTTGACGTTGCGCGCCGCCCGGCCGATCGTCTGGATCAACGACGTGCCCGACCGCAAAAATCCTTCTTTGTCGGCGTCGAGGATCGCCACCAGCGACACCTCCGGCAAATCGAGGCCCTCGCGCAACAGGTTGACGCCGACCAGCACGTCGAACGCCCCCTCGCGCAGCTCCCGCAACACCTGCACCCGCTCGATCGCGTCCAGCTCCGAGTGCAGCCATTTGCCGCGCAGCCCCGCCTCGCGGAAGTAGTTGCTCAGGTCCTCCGCCATCCGCTTCGTCAGCGTCGTCGCCAGCACCCGCTCCTTCACGGCCGCCCGCTTCTTGATCTCCTCCACCAGGTCCGGCACCTGGCCGCGCGCCGGCTTGATGTGGACCAGCGGATCGACCAGCCCCGTCGGCCGGATCACCTGCTCGACCACCTCGCCGCCGCAACGCTCCAGCTCGTAGGGGCCGGGCGTCGCCGACATGAACAACGCCGTCTTGACGCGCTTCTCCCACTCGTCGAATCGGAAAGGTCGGTTGTCCAGAGCGCTGGGCAGGCGGAAGCCGTGTTCGACGAGGGTGAGCTTGCGGCTGTGGTCGCCGGCGAACATGCCGCGCACCTGCGGCAGCGTGGCGTGCGACTCGTCCACGATCATCAGGAAGTCTTCGGGGAAGAAGTCGATGAGCGTGTACGGAGGATCGCCGGACTTACGCCCGCTGAACCAGCGGGCGTAGTTCTCGATGCCGGGACAGTGGCCGACCTCCTGAATCATCTCCATGTCGAAGCGCGTCCGCGCCGCCAGCCGTTGCGCCTCCAGCAGCTTGCCCTCCTGGCGAAACTGCTCCAGGCGTTCTTCCAGTTCCTTGCCGATGCCCGCGACGGCCTCCTTGATGCGCTCCTCCGGCGTGACGAAGTGCTTGGCCGGGTAGATGTACAGCTCGTCGAGTTGCCGCAGCGTCTCGCCGCTGGTCGGGTTGATGATGGCCAGCGCGTCCACCTCGTCGCCGAACAACTCGATGCGCAGGGCGAACTCCTCCGACGCCGGCCACACCTCCAACACGTCGCCGCGCACCCGGAACTTGCCGCGCGTGAAGGCGACATCGTTTCTCTCATATTGAATATCGACGAGGCGCAGCAGCAGCGCGTCGCGGTTGACGACCTGGCCTTTCGGCAAAAAGATCATCATGCGCTTGTAGTCGCTGGGCGAGCCGAGGCCGTAGATGCAGGAGACGCTGGCGACGATGATGACATCGGGACGGCTGACCAGGGCGGCGGTGGCAGCCAGGCGCAGGCGGTCGATGTTCTCGTTGATGAGCGCGTCTTTTTCGATGTAGATGTCGCGCTGCGGGATGTAGGCTTCGGGCTGGTAGTAGTCATAATAGCTGACGAAGTAATGGACGGCGTTGCGCGGGAAGAAGCCGCGGAACTCCTTGTAGAGCTGGGCGGCCAACGTCTTGTTGTGGGCTAGCACCAGCGTCGGTTTGCCGAGTTGGGCGATGACGTTGCTCGCCGTAAACGTCTTGCCGGTGCCCGTCGCGCCGAGGAGGGTCTGACAGGGACGGCCGTCGCGGAAGCCTTCGACAAGCTGGGCGATGGCCTTGGGCTGGTCGCCGGCGGGCTGGAACTTGCTGGTCAGTTGAAACGTCGCGGCCATGTCCGTCCTGGTTATGGGAAGGGATACGTTTGTGCAGGCACCTGTTCTCATTATAGGGCCGGACGACAGCGAAATGCGGGCCGTTTGACGATTAGCGACGTTTGGGAGCCGCATTGCGGCCGATGTCTTTCACTTGGCGTGGCGCCGAGGCTCCGACGCCAAGACGGCGCCGCATTTCCTCCGCGGAAACGCCCCCACGTCGGCCTGCCGAGTCCGGGAGCGCTCCAGGATGGCGAGAAACTGTGGATTCAGGGTCAGGGCCAGGGTTTCCAGGTCGGCGCCGGCGACCGGGGGCATGACGGCGACGGGCCGGTCATTCTGGAGGATGACCGCCGGCTCATCTCCTATAGAATCGAAGTGGCTTACTCCGGTGAGTAGCTTTCGGAGGGCCGGCACGTCTCGGGGCGGCGCGTCCAGGGCGTCGCAGAACGCTTGCCAGCGCTCCGGTGACAGGACGAAATGAGCGGCGTCGGCGGCAGGCGTGGACTCGGCGCCTGCCGCGTCGATGGTGACGGTCACACGCTGATTCTCGGCCAGCGGGACCGGCTGCAAGGGGCGGAAAACTCCGTCCTCGTACACCGCTTCCATCTGGATACTCATGGCCGTCGCCTCCTCAGCGAATCATAGCGTGGGCCAGGCCGTCGGTAAAGACGGGAGCGACAGTGGGCGGTCAGTTCACCTTCACGAACGGCCGCAGTTCGTCCAGGATCTTCACGCCGATGCCCTTGACGTGGCGCAGTTCCTCCACGGACTGAAATGGCCGTTGCTCGCGGGCCTGGATGATCCGGGCGGAGAGGGTGGGGCCGACGTGCGGCAGTCGCTCCAATTCCTCGGCCGAGGCGGTGTTGACGTCGATCGGCTCGGCCGGGCCGTCGCCCTTCTTCCGGACGGCCGAGGGAGGCCGAGCCGCGGGCTTGTCGGCTTTCGGCGCCGCGACCGGACGAGCCTTCGGTGCGGAGGGGACGGGCGGAGGAGAATCGCCGCCGTCCTCCGGCGCCTCATACGGCTGGACCTCGACCAGCGGCCGGAGTTGTTCCAGCAGGGCGGGACCGACGCCGCGCACCTGACGCAGCTCGTCCACGCTCCGGAAGCCGTTGTGAGATTGGCGGTATTCCTCGATGTGTTCCGCCGTGACTTCGCCGACGTGGGGCAACTGCAGGAGCTGGGCGCGGTCGGCGCGGTTCAGGTCGATGCGAGGGGTCGGATCGGCGACCGCGTCGGTCGGCCGGGCGCCCCAGCGCATGGCGGTCGCCGCGTGCCAGCCGAGCAGACCGAGGGCCAGTATCAGAAGGCCCACCGTCGCCCCCTGCGCGGAGCGCGGCCAGGGCGGCGCGGCCTTCACGATCGGGGCCGTCGCCTCCACGGCCAACGGCGCCGCTTCCGGCCGGTCCCGCGGCGGCTCCACGGCCACGCCCAGCAATGGCGGGGACGCTTCCATGAGAAGGAGACTCAGCAGGGGTCGATCGACGCGAGGGGCATTGTAGGAAGGGAATAGGCCATTGTCCGGCGGCGGCATTGCGAAGGGCGGCGCTTGCGGTATTCTGAAGGAGTCGCCCGCCGTGAGCCGATTGCCATGCTGCCGCGCGAGGTGCTGCGCCAGATCCGCCGTCTGCAACTGAAGGCGCGCCGCGCCGTCGAGGACCTGCTCGGCGGCGAGTACCACAGCGTCTTCAAGGGCGCCGGCGTCGCCTTCGAGGAGGTGCGCGAGTACCAGCCCGGCGACGACGTGCGCACCATCGACTGGAACGTCACCGCCCGCATGGGCCATCCGTTCATCAAGCGCTTCATCGAGGAGCGCGAATTGACCGTGCTGCTGGCCGTCGATTGCAGCGGCAGCCACCTGTTCGGCACGCGGGCGCAGCAGAAGCGCGAGGTCGCCGCCGAGCTGGCCGCCGTGCTGGCCTTCAGCGCCGTCAGCAACAACGACCGCGTCGGCCTCGTCCAGTTCACCGACCGCATCGAGCGTTTCGTGCCGCCGCGCAAGGGCTCGCGCCACGTCCTCCGCCTCATCCGCGACGTGCTGTTCCACCAGCCGCGCCGCACCGGCACCTCGCTCCGCGAGGGCCTCGACTTCCTCAACCGCGTCCAGCGGCGCCGGGCCATCGTCTTTCTGTTCAGCGATTTCCTCGACGAAGGCTACGAAATGTCGTTCAAGCGCTCCGCCCGCCGGCACGACCTGATCGCCGTTCGCGTCACCGACCCGCGCGAGGAGGAGCTGCCGGCCGTCGGCCTGCTGCACGTCGAGGACGCGGAGACCGGCGAACGGCTGCTGGTGGATACGTCGAGCCGGCGGGTGCGCGACGCCTACGCCGCCGCCGCCGTGCGGCGGCGCGAGGCCGTCCGCCAGCTGGCCCGCTCGTCCGGGACCGACCTGATCGAGGTGTCGACGGAGGGCGACCACCTCGACGCCCTGATCCGCTTTTTCCGGCTGCGCGAACGCCGGCGCCGGAAAGGATGAAGGAGGAAGGAGGTAGGATGAATCAACCGACGACCTGGCTCCTGTTCCTTCTTCCTCCCTCCGTGTTCCTTCTTGCGCCGCCGCCCGGCGCGGCGTTGCCGGAGCAGAAGCGCGGCGACATGACGGCCCGGCTGATGGTCCACGTCGAGGATGCGGAGGCGCAACCCGGCGCCGCCCTGGTCCGGCTGACGCTGACGGTCGCCGGCGAACCGCTGCTCCAGGTCGAGGCGCCGGAACTATCGGACTCCCTCAACTCCTGGGAAGCCTCACGCAATGAGTGGTGTCGGCTGGACGGCGATCGGTTGACGTGGACGGCGACGATCCTGCTGCGGCAGACCAAGCCCGGCTCGGCCGCGCTGCCGGACGTGTCGGTGCGTTTCCGTGACGGTCCCGGCGCCGCCTGGCAAAAGGCCGAGTGGGTGGACGTGCTGAAATCGCCGCGGGAGGCGCCGCCGGCGGAGCTGTTGCCACCGCCGGCGCCGACGCCGTGGTTGGCGTGGGCGGGGGCGGCTACGGCGGTGCTGGTCCTGGCGGCGGTCGGCTGCTGGATCGGCCTGCGGCCGCGCCGCCCGCGCCGGCCGCCGCCGGAGCGGTGGGCCTTGCAGGAGTTGGGCCGACTCGACTCGACGGCGGATTCGGCGGCGTATCACACGGCGCTGTCCGACATTGTCCGTCGATACCTGGCGGATCGGTTCGGCCTGCCGGCGACGCGGCAGACGACGGCGGAGTTTCTGGAGACGGTGCGGCGAAGCGGCCGGCTGGCGGACGAGCCGCAGGCGTTGCTGCGCGACTTCCTGGAGCGCTGCGACCTGGCCAAGTTCGCCCCGGTCGGCGCCTCGGCGCCGGAGCGCCGGGAGGCGGCCGGCCTCGCCCGAACTCTCGTCGAGCAGACGTCCGGCACGAAAGCTGCTGGAATGCCCCTGTAACCCGGCGGAGCGGGGCGCGCCGCGTCGGCGGTGCGCCGCGGTGGTCGAAAGGCGTCGCCGCTCGTGACGTCGCCCTTTTCGCCTATTTCATGAGGGAAATCACTGAAATGGACGCGTCCAATTCTCTGGAGCACGCCGTCGGAGGCGTCGCGCTGGTGCAGCAGCACTGGAAGACGCGGCGCCAGGCCGAGGCCGTCTCTGCGACCCCAACCTTCACCGTCACGTTGGCCCGCGAGGCGGGAGCGTCCGGTTCTTCCGTCGCTCGGGAGGTGGGCCGCCGCCTCGATTGGCCGGTTTACGACCACGAGCTGCTCGAACGGATCGCCACGGAACACCATCTGCGCGTGAGTCTGCTGGAGAGCCTGGACGAAAGGCGACAGCACTGGCTGACGGAGTGCATGGAGGCGTTCGCGCTGAAGGAGCCCATCGGCGAGACCGCCTACGCCCACCACTTGATTCAGACGCTGCTGTCGCTGGGGGCGCACGGCTGCTG
Source organism: uncultured Planctomycetaceae bacterium (assembly GCA_963771935.1). Lineage (GTDB taxonomy): Bacteria > Planctomycetota > Planctomycetia > Gemmatales > Gemmataceae > UBA4732. The sequence goes on from CAVYVK010000005.1 coordinate 2,010,334, forward strand.
CGTGATCGTCGGCCGCGGCGCCGCGCACCTGCTGCCGTCCTCCACGACGCTGCGCGTCCGCCTGATCGCGCCGGTGGAGGATCGCGTGGCGCTGGTGATGCGCCAGCGCGGCCTGTCGAAACACGACGCGGCTAAGTGGGTGGCCGCCACCGACCACGAACGCAACGCCTTCATCAAGGACCATTTCCTGAAGGATCCGACCGACGCGCGCCACTACGATTTGCTCCTCAATATCTCGCGTTGGTCGGTGATGGAATGCGCCGACCTGATCGTGGACGGCCTGAACCGCCTGACGGGTCGGCCGCGGTAGGCCGTTCGCTCCGAGCGGCCCTATTTCGGGAACGGCACGCCGAAGTCCTGCGTGTAGTAAACGTCGCCCTTGTCGCCGCGCGCGATTCCGACGCCGATCTCCGTGAAGTCCGGGGAAAGGATATGTTCGCGGTGCGCCTTGGAGTCCATCCAGCCCTTCATGATCTCCGACAGCGAGGCGCCGTCGCTCCAGCCGATGTTCTCGCCGCACTTGTGGAAGTCGTAGCGGAGGTCGTCGAGCCTCTGCTCGACGCCCTTGCCGTCGAGGACGTGTTTCATCTCGCCTTTTTTCGCCATGTTGGCGGCATGGCGCGCGCGGCCTGGAACAGCAACGGATTGGCGGTCAGCGGCGGCAGCTTCTCCTTGGCGCGCTCAGCGTTGGTCAAATCGAGGAGCGTCTTTTCATCGTCCGACAATTTCAGCGGAGGCGGGTCTTTTTTGTCGTCCGTGGGGGCGGCCGCGGTCAATAACCACAAAAAGACCAGCGCCCCGCAACCGCCGCCGGCCTGGAGCAGGAACCGGCGGCGCGTGGCGGAGTGCGGGAACAGGGGATGCGGTGAGGTGTTCACGCCTCCAGATTACCCCGACCCGGCCGGCGATGCAACCACGTTCTCGGAATCCCCTTTTGTTTCTCTGATTCTAAGTTTTTTCGGAATTGCCTTGCCCCCAATCGGCGGATCGGATAACTTTCTCTCACCATCCCTTCACCGAGTCCGCAACCGGAGATCGCCCCATGGCGTCGCGCAAGAAGGCCACAAAAGCCCGCCCCCCATGTCTCTAAAGCGATTCGTAAGCCGGCGAGCTTTAAGCCGATGCTGGAACTGCTCGAAGCCCGCGACCTCCCCAACAACCTGATGGGCGTGATGTCACCCCCGTTCCTGGACGCGGACGTCCCGGCGGCCTTCTCCCAAACGAGAGACGATCCGATCTCCCTCCTGAGTGCGACCCAGGAGGAGCACGCGCGGATTGCACCGGCGAGGCCGTACCGTCCCGCCGTGCCCATCGTGGCGCCATCCGCCGCCGCGCCGGCCCCAGCCGGGGTCGATGGTCCGGCGAGCCAACCCGCAGCCGCTCCGGCGAATGCACCCTCCGGCATCGACGATCCGTTGGCGCAGATGCTGGCGTTCTGGGACGCCTCCCATCAAGAGAACGAGGCTGCGGACAGCCTGGCCGGTATTCAGCCGGCCGTCGGCGGGGGCGGGGCGGCCTCCGCACGGGGCGCCATCCGGCCCCTCCAGGTGGCGGCCTCCCAAACCACCGCGCAGCCGTCGTTCGCCTCTAGCGATTCGGGCGGCTCCAGCAGCGGCTACGGCTCCGATAGCGGAAGCGGCTATGGCAGCGGCAGCGGCAGCGGAAGCGGCTATGGCAGCGGCAGCGGGAGCGGCACGAGCAGCCCCCTCACCTGGAGCGGCCCGGCCTTCCAATGGACCGAGCCAGTCTCGCCGGGCATCACCTCCATCCCCTCGCAGGACAACGCCGAAGGCGACAGCGTTTACCTCCCGATCAGCGCCGGCGTCGGCGACGGCAGCCCCAGCTCGACCGTGAACCCGGACCCTTACCCGCTGACTTACGACGCGGTTGGCCTGCCCCCCGGCCTGTCCATCGGCCATACGACCGGCGTCATCACGGGGACCATCGATTACAACGCCGCCGAGGCGTTCGACGGCGCCTACACGCCCACCGTCATCGTGGCCGACGCCCTGGGCGCCAGCACCTCGCAGACCTTCTCCTGGAACGTGACGGACACGGTGCGTCCGCCCGTGCTGTCGTCCATCCCGGACCAGACCAACCTGGCCGGCGACACGATTTCGCTCCAGGCCAGCGCCACGCAGCCCGACGGCGACCAACTCATCTACGACGCCGACAACCTGCCGCCCGGCCTCAGCATCGACAGCCTCGGCGGCGATGTCACCGGCACGATCGACCCGAGCGCCGCCCAGTCCAGCCCCTACGTCGTGACGGTCACGGCCGCGGACCAGGACGTGACCGCCAGCACGACCTTCGACTGGACCGTGACGACGGGCGACCAGCCGCCGGTCCTGACCTCGCCCGGCGACCCGGCCAACGCGGCCGGCGACGTCGTCTCCCTCCCCCTGTCCGCCACGGACGCCGACAACGACGCCCTCACCTACACGGCCTCGAACCTCCCCGCTGGGCTGAGCATCGACCCCGGAAGCGGGACCATCAGCGGCACCATCCTGAATTCCGCGGCCAGCACGACGCCGTACACCGTGACGGTCACGGCCTCCGACGGCATCGCCAGTTCCAGCCAGACCATCCAGTGGACGGTGAGCGCCGTCAGTGTGACGAGCCCCGGCGACCAGAGCAACCTCGACGGCGACGCGGTGTCGCTGCCGATCGCCGCCGCCGACGCGGACGGGCTGGCGCTGAGCTACGGCGCTGCCGGCCTGCCGCCGGGCCTCGGCATCGACGCGACCACCGGCGTCATCTCGGGCACGGTTTCCGCCACGGCGGACGCCGGCAGTCCCTACGCCGTGACCGTCACGGCCACGGACGGCACGTACAGCGAGAGCCAGCCGTTCGACTGGACCGTCGCGCCTCTGGCCCTGACGAACCCGGGCGGCCAGGACGGCGTGGAGGGGTCCGCCGTCTCGTTGCAGCTGGCGGCGACCGACAACAACGGCGCGCCGACCTTCAGCGCCTCCGGCCTGCCCGCTGGGCTGGGCCTCGACGGCGCCACCGGGCTGATTTCGGGGACGTTGGGGATCGCGGACCACGTCAGCAGCCCTTATCAGGTCACGGTGACGGCGACCGACGGGTCTAACAGCGTGAGCCAGTCGTTCGTGTGGACGGTGACGCCGCGCGTGGCCCTGGCCAACCCCGGCCCGCAGGCCGACGCCGAGGGGGACGCCGTGTCGCTGCCCCTGACGGCCGACAGCACCGTGGGCGCCTCCGGCCTGACTTTCAGCGCCTCCGGCCTGCCCGCCGGCCTCGGCATCAGTTCGACCACCGGCGTCATCGCCGGCGTCGTCGCCGCTGGGGCCGCGAGCCAGTCGCCCTACGCCGTGACGGTGACGGCCTCCGACGGCACGTCCAGCAGCAGCGTGACCTTCCCGTGGACGGTGGGGATCGTCTCCCTTCCGCAGCCCGGCGACCAGACCAACCTCGATGGCGACGCCGTGTCTCTGTCTCTGGCCGCCGACTACCACGGCACGGGGACGCTCGCCTACGCCGCCGACGGCCTGCCGCCGGGCTTGGCCATCGACGCCAACACCGGCCTCGTCGCGGGCACGATCGCCAACACGGCCGACGCGGGCGGACCCTATTCCGTGACCGTCACCGCCACGGACGGGACCAACAGCGGCGGCGTCTCATTCCCCTGGAACGTCAACGCGGACGTGTCGCTCGACCCGCTGAGCGACCAGTCCAACGGCGTCGGCGACTCCGTCTCGCTGGCGGTCTTGGCCGGCGACCTGAGCGGTGCTACGCTGTCCTACAGCGAAAGCGGCCTGCCGGCGGGGCTAGGCATCGACTCCGCCAGCGGCGTGATCTCCGGCGTGGTCGCCGCGGGGGCGGACGCGAACAGCCCCTACATCGTCTCGGTGACGGCCTGGGACGGATCGTCCAGCGTCAGCGAGACGTTCGACTGGACGGTGACGCACGTCTCTCTGACGGACCCCGGCCCGCAGAGCGGCGCCGACGGCCAGGCCGTGGCGCTGGCCTTGCAGGGCGACGACGCGGACGGCGACGCGGTGCAGTTCGGCGCTTCCGGCCTTCCTCCGAGGTTAAGCATCGACGGCGCGACCGGCGTGATCTCCGGGAGCATCGGGGCGACGGCCGACCAGGGCGGCCCTTACGACGTGACCGTGACGGCCAGCGACGGCGCGAACACGACCAGCCAGACGTTTCCGTGGACGGTGACGGCCGTGGGCGTGACGGACCCCGGCGCCCAAACCTCGACGGAGGGGGATACGATTTCTCTCCCGATAGTGGCTATGACCGGCAGCGGCACGCTGAGCTATAGCGCCGGCGGCCTTCCGGACGGCCTGAGCATCGACCCGACGACCGGCGTCGTCAGCGGCGTGATCGACCCCGGCGACGCCGCGCTGGGGCCGTACACGATCACGGTGGCCGCCAGCAACGGCACGGCGGCCAGCAGCCAGACGTTCACCTGGAACGTCAACCCGATGGTGTCGCTGACCGCCCCGGCCGACCCGACCAACGCCGAGGGCGACGTGGTCTCGTTGCAGCTGACGGCGAGCGACCCGGCCGGGACGCCGAGCTACAGCGCCGACGGACTGCCGGACGGATTGAGCATCGACGCCGCGACCGGCCTGATCTCCGGCACGGTCGCCACGGGCGACGCCATCAATGGGCCGTACACGGTGGATGTCACGGCGAGCGACGGCACGTACAGCACCGACCAGGTGTTCACCTGGGACGTGAGCGGGGCGGACGAGACGACGCCGACGCTGACCGATCCGGCGCGCAGGCCAACGTCGTCGGGGATTCCGTCCCCGTGGCCGTGAACGCCGCCGACGCCGACGGCGCATGGCTGAGCTACAGCGCCACGGGCCTGCCGGATGGGCTGGACATCGACCCGGATCTGGGCGTCATCACCGGGACCGTCGCCGACGATGCCATCCAAAGCGCGCCCTACGTCGTCACGGTGACGGCGGCCGACGGCAACGGCTTGGCGGCCAGCCAGACCTTCGACTGGTTCGTCAACGACTCGACGATGACGATCCAGGGCGACGCGATCGGTCAGGAGGAAGGCGCGGGCGATCAGACCTTCACCGTCGCCTCCTTCACCGACCCCGACCTGAACCGGCAGGCGACGGACTACACGGCGACGATCGCCTGGGGCGACGGCCAGACGAGCCAGGGCGAGGTGGATGGTTCCAACGGCGCGTACACGGTCAGCGGCGACCACGTCTACCTGCATCCCGGATCGTTCCCGGTGCAAGTGACCGTGACCGACCCGGCCGGCGGCACGGCGACGAGTACGGCGACGGCGACCATCAGCGTGGCGCCGCTGACGGCGACGAGCGGCTTCGCGGACGGGACGCTCAAGGGGTCGGCGTCCCTCTTCACGCTGACGACGTTCAGCGACGCCAACCCCTACGACGCGGCGGCGAGCTACACCGCGATGATCGCCTGGGGCGACGGCCAGATCAGCCAGGGCGCGGTCGAGGGGAGCGACGGCGTGTTCACGGTCGTGGGCGGCCACGCCTACGCCTTTGACGGCACGTTCACCGTCACGGTCACGATCAGCGACGCCGACGGCACGACGGCGACGGTGACGGGCCTGGTGCAGGTGGGCGACATTTTGGCCGGACAGACGGCGACGCTGAACGTGCCGTCGTTCACGGACCTGGCGTGGCAGGGTCCGGAGGACTTCACCACTACGATCAACTGGGGCGACACCGGCCCGGGGGGCGCCACGGCGCCGGGGTACGTGTCCGGCGAGGACGCCTCGCCCTACACCGTGATCGGCTGGCACACCTACCACGCGGCCGGCACCTATCAGGTGACGGTATCGGTGAGCGACCCGTACGGCAACGCGATCACGGCCACGAAGGTGGTGACGGTGGCGGCGCTCCTAGACACGGGCTACGCGGGGTCGGAGGCGGCGACGGTGGGCGAGCCGCTGCCGACGGGCGACCCGCTGGCGGTGCTGGCGGGTCCGCTGGCCGGCGGCGGGGAGACGCCGAGCTACGCCGTGGTGAACTGGGACGACGGCAGCACCCCTTCGACGGTCAGCCTGCAAGAGAACGGCAGCCTGTACGAGGTGCCGGCGGACCACACGTACCAGAGCGCCGGGGTGTTCGCGGTCCAGACGCTGTTCTACGACGCGGCCGGGGCGCTCGTTGAGGCGACGGTGTCCAGCGTGAACATGCTGGCCGCCGATGTGCAGGTCATCGGGCCGGCCGACGTGCCTGGGAACTCCGAATACACGTACAAGGTCCAGGACATCGGCAACGCCACGGTGAAGTCGTGGAAGGTCGATGGGGACTTAACGGACGTCGCCAGGGTGGAGCCATCCGACGACATGACGCAGGCGGTCGTCCAGTTCAAGAACTCCAAGCCAGCCTCCGGCAATCTCCTCGTCACGCTCTCGGACACCACGACGAAGGCGTTGCCGCTCGTCGTGGTGCAGGTCATCGTGAAGGACACGCCCACGTCGTTTGCCCCAAACGCATCGTTCAAGGACAAAAATGCCAACGGCCAGGGGTACAAGGGCGAATTAGAAACGGCTGGGAATAAGCAATTGCCAATCGATCCCCCCGCGCCCGTACAAATGGGAACCGAGCAGGCCATCGGGAACAGCCCCAACACGCCTGCTTTGAAATGGGAGGCGGAAGTCACCCTCGTCGGGCCTGGACCGAACAAGGACGAAGGCGTGGACCACATCCAGGTGGGCTTCCAGCAGGTGGCTGTCGTCATCGACATGACATCGCTGTTTGCAAACACCCGCATCAGGTCCAGCCTGATGAGCGTTCCACCCCAGCGCTTCCTTGACGTGGCATTCGGAAGGAAGAACGACAGCCCCTGGTACGACCTTAACCTGGATCCCAACCCACCGACCTACCTGCCTGGCAGCGTCTACCTGGCCAACGTCGGGGCCGGCAATCCCACCGTCATCGGCGCCAGCGACAACCCGCGAGCGGTCGCGATCACCGTCTATGACAAAAACACCCAGGTGGCGAGGCATTTTTTTACAAGATCCAGTTCACGCTCAACGTAGCCGCCTCCACGACCCAAAAGGGGTATGACATGGACTTATTCCGTGAGGCCTCCGCCGACTGGTCCTGGGACGCCAGCGGCGCCATCGCGCAGACGGGGAAGGATAACAATGGCAACATACTGACTTCGTGGACGCCGAGCACCGTCGCCGGCGTAACCCCACCGGGGAAAGCCGGTTGGAATACGAACATAACGCTCCCCGTGCCCCTCCTGACAGGCGGGGATCTCTTGAATGACGCGTTCCAGAAACAGACATACACCACAAAATGATCTGGCAATCGCGGTCTGTCCCGCTCGACAGGGCGGCGGGCCGGGTCCGAGGGCCGCGCCAGCGGTGGAAGGCCTATCGCGGCCGGAGGCGCGACGGTTCGCACGGATTGAGGGGAGAGAATGATTCCGCGCCCGAGGAACGCCGACCGGCGCCTCGAAGCGTTCCAGTCCGAAAGCCACATGGAGGAGGGCGGATTATGAAGCTTATGTATTCTGGCATTGTCGCCGGCCTCATCTTGGCGGTCATCGCCGCCGGTTGTATATCAGCGGGCAATGACCCGCCTGCGGCGACGAGCGCGCCAGTCCGTTCGTCCCACGGCGGCTGGACGACGCCGGCGGAACAGGGGCCGATACTCAGCGTCGCGTTCAATCCCTCCGGCGACCGATTGCTGGCGGCCGGCCCGGACGGCGTTGATCGCATCCTGGACGTCCAGGACGGAAGCGTGGTCGCCATCCATAAGCAACGGAACTTGCGCGGCTGCTACGGCAACGCCGCCCTCTATTCGAACGACGGCAAAAGCATCGCTTCCGCGGCGGGCGGACGCGAGGTGGAGGAGTGGGCCCCCGCAACGGGCAAAACGATCCGCCGGCTGGATGTTGGCGCCCAACAAGGATCGGCGAGTGATCAAAGCGAATGTGGCGTCTCCCTTCCGGTCGCTTTCTCGCCGGACAATCGCCTGCTCGCGGTGGAGGCGGAGTGGAACCAACCCGTCCACAGTGAGGTGGTCTTGTTCGACCTCGCGAGCGGAAAGAAACGTCGTGTTTTCCCCCTCGAGAATTATTTCAACATTTACGTTCCACTACTTTCCATGGGGCGAGCAACCTTCCGCTCCGACGGCAAGGAGCTGGCGGTCGCGCATTTCACGGGTAAAATTCATATTTTTAGCCTTGAATCGCCGGACAAGGCGCGAGAACTGCCTTGCCCCGGCAGAACGGCCTGCGCCCTGGCGGTCTCCTGCGACGGCCGGATGCTGGCGGCCGCCGTCCCCGATCGCGTACTCCAAGGCTCCTTTGCTCAGACGTCTCCTTTCGACCCCAAAAACCTGGAGTATCACGCGATCCCGTTGTGGGACCTGACGACCGGGCGACAGCCTCGCCCTCAAAGGCCACTGGGAGGATGTTTGGTCCGTCGCCTATTCCTCGGACGGGCGTCTCATCCTGTCCGGCGGGGTGGACAAGACGGTTCGCCTGTGGGAGGCCCTGTCCGGCCAGGAACTGCACCGCTGGGATTTTGACGCGAAGGTCAACTATGTCACGATGTCGCCGGATTGCAAGAAGGTCGCCGCGGCGCTCTTCATCGATAATGACCGTTTCAACCCCGGAGAGTGGAAAAGCTCCGTCGCCTGCTTCCCCCTGGAACGCCCCGAGCCGGATCGCCCCGCGCCCCCGCTCGAAAGCGCCGACTTTGCTCCTCTGTGGGTGGACCTGGCGTCAGACGACGCCAAGCAAGCCTATAAGGCCGTGCAGACCCTGACAGGGGCCGCCGAAGCCGCACCGAAATGGCTGCGCGAGCGACTGCGAACCGTTCCAAGGGTTCCTGCCGCCGAATTGGCGCGCCTAATCGCCGATCTCGATGCCGACGACTTCGACCGCCGCGAGGCCGCCTCCAAGCAATTAGCCGACTTCGGGCTCCGGGCAGACGCCGCGCTCCGCAAGGCGCTGGATGTAACGACCTCGGCGGAAGTGCGCTCCCGCATTCGGCCGCTGCTGAAGCCGCCCGAGAGCTGGGTCGTCATCGACCCCGACACGCTGCGCGTCTGCGCGCCATCTGGGTGCTGGAGCGCATCGGCACGCCCGAGGCGCAGGCCGTCCTCGAAGACCTCGCCGGGGGGCGCCGGAAGTCCGCCAGACCCAGGAAGCCAAGGCCGCCCTCGACTTCCTCGACAAACGCGCCGCCGCCGCCAAGCCCTGAGAGGTAAGCATGGACGCCGCCACCGGCCTCCTCTCCGGAAAGAAAAAACGATATCGTAGATTGCACATGGTCTAGTCTGTTCCGGAAGGGTAGAGGAGAACGGAGAAACCCTCACCCTTCGGGAACAGACTTTGAATCCGCCCGCGCCGTCCCGACCGAGGCGCCGCTGTCACTTGTTCTCGTACTTCATCAGGATTTCCTGCCGCGGCACGCCGGCGATCGCCTCAAAGCCGCCCGACAGGATCATGTCCGCCAGCTTGCCCACGTCGCGGAAGTAGCGGTCGCTCGGCCGTTCGCCGGTCAGCTTGCGCCGCAGGTCCTGGCACAGAATGTCGGCCGACGCCACGACCGCCTCATCCTTCTGACGGTGGCCCCATAACGCCGTCGCCAGGATCGTCGTCGCGTCCTGGATGCGTTGAGAGAGTTCGGCGATCCGGCATTGACGGTCGGCCAGCTTCAGCTGGTGCTTCTCCATCGCGGCCGTCGTCTCGGCCCGCAGCCGGGCGAAGAGGCCGACGGCGAAATGCAGGTGGTCGGCCAGCCGTTTGTCCATGCCCGGCACGCTCTGGCGGTCGCGCGCCTCGAACCACTGTCCGATCTTCCAGCGAGCGTAGGGCGCCAGTTCCTTCCGCAGCTTCCAGGCGTGGACCGGGTTGAACGGGTTCGGCTTCGTCAGCTTGTGCTTCTGGGCCGATTTGGCGATCGGCTCGAAGAACTTCTTGCCGTGCTCCTTCACCAGCGACTTGAAGAACGCCATGCCCAGCACTTCGCCCTCGCCCTCGTAGATGCACGGCGCCAGGAAGTCGTAGACGTTGTCGCCGAAGAGGTGGCCCTTGAGGAACGACCGGCCGCCGTGCGTCTTCATGAACAGCTCGACGGCCGCTTCCTTCATGGCCTCGCTGCCGAAAATCTTGGCGATGATGCACTCCATCTCGCCGCGGTAGCCCTCGTCGATCAGCCACGAACCCCATGCCGACGAGGGCGTCGGCGCCGGCGATCAGGCCGGCCAGCCGAGCGATGCGCCGCTTGACCAGCTCGCGGTGGGCGATCGGCTGGCCGTAGGTGCGGCGGAACTCGGCCCACGGCAGCAGGTTGGCCAGCATCACCCGCATGCTGCCGGCCGCCCCGGCGCACAGCGACAGCCGGCCGAGGTTCAGGCCGTGGTAGGCGATCGTCAGGCCGTCGCCGACCGGCGGCTTCAGCAGGTTGCCCTTCGGGACGCGGAAGTCCTTGAAAATCAGGCCGTTGTTGTAGGCCTGCCGCAAGGCGTACAAACCGTAGGTCTTGACGCGGAAATGCTCGTTCTCCTCCGGCGGCAGATCGACCACCAGCACGGCCGGCTTGCCGTCGATCAGCACCACGACGCCGGCCGTCCGGCCGGGGACGACGTTGGTGATGAACAGCTTCTCGCCGTTGAGGACGTAGTCGTCGCCGTCGAGGACGGCCGTGGTGCGCAGGGCGGTCAGGTCGGACCCAGCCGCCGGCTCGGTCAGGGCGAAGCCGGACAGGGCCTGGCCGCTGGCCAATTTCGGAAGAAAGCGCTCCTTTTGCTCCGGCGTGCCGAAGGTGCGCACGGGGTCCACGGCGCCGATGCAGCCGTGGATGGACGCCAGGCCGGCGATCATGGCGTCGAACGTCGCCATGCGCGTCAGGAAGTGGGTGAAGCGCGCGAACGGGCGCCCTGACCCGCCGTACTTCGGGTCGATGAGCAGGCCCCAGTAGCCGGCGTCGCCCAGCTCGCGCAGCACGGTCGGCGAGATCTTGCCCTTCTCGTCCAGCAGCGTGCCGGCCTCGCGGTGTCGTCGCACCACGGCCAGCGACGCCTCCATCGTCTTGGTCGGATGGGTGCGACGGCGCCAGGGGCGGCGGTGCGAAGAGGTCGAGGGGGACCTTGGCGTCCCAGACGGCCTTGTGAACGGGGCTGTTGGCGGTCTGGTACTTTTCCTTGAAGAGGCTTTCGACCTGCTCGTCGGCCTTGTCCAGGGCGCCGGTGCGGCGCGCTTCCTCCTCCGTCTTGCCGCCGAGCCGGAGGGCGGTTTCGGCGAAGCTCTGCTGGTCGCGCTCGGTCGGCGTGGACGTGCTCATGCTGAATTCTCCTGGAAAGGGACGAGGCGCCGGAACGGCGTCGTGCCGGTGCGGCGGCTCTATGGGAATTGTACGCCGCGCCTGGCGCGAAAAGATAAAGGAGCCCGTTTGCCCCGTTTACTGAATAACGGCAAGTGCCCTTGACGATCAGGAATATGGCGGGTAAGATTTTGTTGTCTGGAAATGTGACCGCATTCAAGGCCTGGGAGTGCTTCGGCACGTTGGGGCTAAACCCCTCCCGGGCCTCCATTTTTTCCTCATGTTTCTCCTCTACCTCGACGCGTCTGGAACACCTGATCTGAAGGACGTGAACACCAAACACTACGTCCTGGTCGGATTATGCATGCGCGAAAGTACATGGTTCAGCCTCGACAAGCGCATTCAGGTACTCAAAAACAGGTACTGCTTCCCAGAAGAAGACCCCGAACGCTTCGAGATCCACGTCAAGCAGTTCGCGGTGAGCTATCAAGAACAAGATGACATAGCCGGGTTTGAAGGATTGTCGTGGACTGACCGTCGTTCTCAGGTCCGGGCCTTACGGGACGGGAAGCTGAAGGCCGAGAAGGACTCGAAAAAACATGAGGAGCGTCGGAAGCGGTACCGCGAAACCGACCCGTACGTCCACCTTGCCCGCCGTGAGCGCTCGCAACTCCTTGAAGACACAATCGATGTCATCGCGGGACACGAACACATCCGCCTGTTCGGTGAAGGCGTGTACAAAGCTCATCCTTCCGTGGGGACGGGACACTGCGAACCCTTACCGCAGGCGTTCACTCAGGTTGTAGCCCGGTTCGACACGTTCTTACGAAAAAAGGACACATGGAAGCTCCAAAAGAGCCATCGACGCTCCATCGACTACGGCCTTTTGATGCTCGATCAGGATCCATCGACGGAAAGCATGATCGCCAAGCTATTTAGGGCGTTTCGTGAGAGAGGACACTCCTTCGGCGCGGTAACACACGTTATCGACGTGCCTTTTTTTGCTTCAAGCGCCAGGGTGAGTGGTTTACAGCTGGCGGATGTCGCGGCCTACGTTGTGCGAAGGTATTTTGACACCGGCGCGAAGCCAGGCGGCCATGAGGAGCGGCAGTTTCAGACTCTGTTCCAGAAGTGGGTGAGGCCCGTAGAATAGGGTATGAAGCGCAAACCGAAAGCCAGACCCTATCCGAGCGACCTCACCGACGCGCGGTGGGCCGTCATCGAGCCTTTGATTCCCGCGGCCTGGCCGGGGGGCCGCCCGCGCCAGGTCGATATGCGCCGGATCCTCGACGCCCTGTTCTACCGCACCCGCGAGGGCTGCACCTGGCGCGCCTTGCCCCACGACTTCCCGCCCTGGAAGACCGTCTACAACTACTTCCAGTGGTTCGACGCCGACGGCACCTGGCAAAGGATCCTCGACGCCCTGCGCGAGCGGGTCCGGGTCCGAGCCGGCCGGGAGCCGACCCCCAGCGCCGCCGCCATCGACAGCCAGTCGGTCAAGACGGCCGAGGGCGGCCAGGAGTGCGGCACCGACGGCGGCAAGAAGGTCCACGGCCGCAAACGCCATATCCTGGTGGACACGTTGGGGTTGCTGATCGCCGTGGTGGTGACGGCCGCCAACGTGGACGACGGCCGGGCGGCCCCGGAGGTGTTCGCCCAGGCGCCGGGCCGGGACTTGCCGCGGCTGAAGGTGGTGTTCGCGGACAACAAGTATCACAACCACGGGTTGTACGCGTGGCTGCGGCTGCATCGGCGGCCGTACCGACTGGAGGTCGTGAGCCGGCCGCAGGGCGAGACGCGGTTTAAGCCTTTGAAGGTGCGTTGGGTGGTGGAGCGAACCTTCGCCTGGCTGGGGCGGTATCGGTGCCTGAGCAAGGACTACGAACACACGACCGAGTCCAGTGAAACGGTGGTGCGGTTGGCGGCGATTCATCACATGCTCCGCCGGCTACGCCCGGGGCGACGGGCGCGGAGCCAACGATTCCGGTTCAAGCCGCGACCCCGAAAACGGGCGGCGTAGGACTTCAGGAACAGAGTCTCAGAAGGTGTTCCAGCGGTTTGACCGGGACGCCTACGGCAAACTACATGGCTTGCGTCATTACATCCCGGCGAACACCTGCAGCTGCATCGTCTGCCAAGAGCGTGGCCATGCACCCGCATCACCTCCGAGGTCTTCGGCCCCGCCCCCTCCCTCTCCGATATAGCCCTGGAGTCTACGTATATCAATGCGGTGCGCTTGTACCGCAGATGCGTGCTGTCCTGCGTCCGGCAGAACTTCTCTGCAATCACGCGTCGTCTTTTTTCCTCCTTTTCTTCTCCGAGATCGAACTCCGCGGCATCGCAGTGGGCTTCTTGACAAATCTTAACGAATAAAGTATATTTCGTTGACTTTGTAAAATACAGACGATAATGCTCAATGCGGTGCATGACCCACCCAGAACAGGCTGTGGCACCGTCTTGGGGACCTCCGCTGCTCGCGCGTTACCGAGACGAATGGGATGACTGTCGCCGCGGACGGACGCCGGAAAGGAATCGCGTGGGCGCGGCTCCTCGCCGCCCCCCAACCGCAGACGCAAGGAGCAACCCATGCCTCCGCCTGACACGCTCGACCCTCGTATTCTGGGCCAGCGCATCGCCGAGGCCCGGAAAGCCCGCGGCAGGACGCAGGAGGAGGTCGCCGACCTCCTGGGTTGCAGCCGCCCCACCTACATCGCCGTCGAGAAGGGCGACCGTCTCGCCAAGTCGGAGGAGATCGTCAAGCTCGCCTCCTTTTTGGGCCGCAAGGTCAATGAATTGGTGCGCCCGACGGCGCCGGTCGTGGACCTCCAGCCGCACCTTCGCGCCGCCGCCGAGAAAATGAAGGAGGCCGACCGAGGGGCCCTCAACGCCGCCATCGACGAGCTTCAGCGGCTCGCCGAGGACTACCGCGACTTGGAAAAGCTGATGAACGCGCCCTTGCGCATCAACTACCCGCCGGAGGTCGCGCTCAACCCCCACATCGATTCTGCGGAACTGGCGGAGAGCGTGGCCCAAAACGAACGGCAGCGGCTCGGGCTGGGCGATCAGCCGGTGTATTACCTCCGCAACACGCTGGAATGGGACGTCGGCCTGCGCATCTTCTACTGGAACCTGCCCTCGCCCATCGCCGGGATGTACGCCTACACGGCGGACCTCGGCTGCTGCATCCTCGTCAACCGCAAGCACCCGCCTGAGCGCCGGCGCGTCTCGATGCTGCACGAATACGGCCACTTGATCGTGGATCGCTACTGGCCGGGGATCGACTACCTGACCGTGCCCGGTCGCAAGCCGGCCAACGAGCGGTTCGCGGAGTCGTTCGCCCTCAGTTTCCTGATGCCGACGAGTTCCGTGCGGCAGCGGTTCCACGACATCGTGACGACGACCGGCGACTTCCGCGTGGCCGAACTGCGGCGGCTCAGCCACTTCTATTTCGTCTCAGTGGAGGCGATGGCCCTGCGGCTGGAGCAGCTGGGCCTGATCCAAAAGGGAAGCGCGCAGTTCTTGAAGGAGTCGAAGTTCTCGCCCCGCGAGGCGGCGGAACTGCTGGGCTTGCAGCAGCAGCCGGTAAACGACCTGCCCTTCCCCGAGCGCTACAAGTACCTCGCCGTCGCGGCCTACGAGCGGGGCGAGATCGGCGACAGCGACCTCGCCGACTACCTGCGGTGCGATGTCGTGGAGGCCCGCGAGATCGTGGCGGCGACCCTGACCAGCCGGGGGGAGATGGAGTCCACGGGCGAGAAAAGCGCGTGGCGGCTGGACTTCGCCAAATCCCTTCTCCGTGCGACCCCCTGATCCGACAAGGACTCGTCATGCCTTCGGCAGCCATCGACGCTTGCTGCATGTTTGACCTGCTAGCTTCGGGACACGCGGAAGCCGTCCTCCAAGCCAGTGCCTTCTCATGGCAATTGCCCTCCGGTGTGCAAGGCGAGGTCCAGTACGTTCGGCAACACGACCCGGCGCAGGTGGGGAAGTTTGTGAAGGTCCCCGCCGACCTATCGGGCCTGATCTCCTCCGAGGTGCTGACCGTTTGCTCCCCGAAGACCAAGCAGGAGTTGGACCGCTATATCCACTATGCCGCCGTGTTCCGCTCGGACGGTGAGGCGATGTGCCTGGCGCTTGCCGAGCGACGGGGGTGGGTGGTCGCAACCGATGATCGGAAAGCGATTCGGGTCGCTCAGCAGGCAGGACTGACGGTGGCGTCCTGTCCCCAACTGGTCAAGGCATGGGCGGCTTCTGCTGCGCCGAGGCAGCCCGTGTTGCAGAAGGTCTTGCAGGACATTCAGACGCTCGCCCAATTCAAGCCGAATCCATCTATGCCAGAGTACCAATGGTGGAATGACGAACTGGCCAAGACGAGTCCTTGACAAGAACAGCCAGTTATAAATGACTGGCGCTCTCATTCCTCTACCAAGGTTTTGCACAAAAACTCCCTTAAATGGATATATAGGGAAGACGGGCAGCCGCCCATCTTCGCCAGCTTCACAGTTTTTCGACTTTTGCGGCGTCACGGTTTCCGAGCGACCGTTACGGGTTGCGTGAAGGACAGCGACCCGGAGCGCTGCGGAGAGATGACTGGCCCCACCCCGCACCGCACGGGCCGCTGTCCGCACTCAGCCGACCAGATGGCCGACGAAATCGAGCTGGTGACTGTAAAAGGCCTGCACGATGTCGTCCGGGACGCTCGTGTCGGAGCGATCGTCGATGATGGGCAGGTCCGCCTGGCGGAAGGCTTCCAGCACGAGCTCGGAGCAGTAGAACTTATTGCTGCTGCTGAAGGCCCCGTGGAGGGCGGCGTAGCACCCCAGCGGGGAAATCAGGCACGCCACGCCTGGGTGCGACTTGGCGCCGGCGCCCGCGAGGCCGGCGTAGTCGTACTTCTTGCCCACGTTGGACTCGGCGAAGCGGACGACCTGATCGGCCGCCCCATCCGTTATGCCCCTGCGCCGGAGAGCGACCGCCAGGGTGGCCTGGGCGATCGCAATGTCCAGCGTCCGCCGGATCACGCCCTCGCCGATCGCCTCGATCAACTCACCATTGCCGATGTACACGGAGGCGTGGCTGACGACCGAGCCGGTGATCTTGCGGATGGCGCCCGACACGCGCGCTGCAGTGGTCGAAACGATGATGTCCGCCGGCAGCAAGGAGTCCTGGGCGACGGACACGCCGCCGACCGCCGGGGAGATGGGAATGTTGTCCGCCATGATCGATCTCCGTAGAGGGTAAATTTCGGAGCCCGAGGACCGCCTCCGGGCGATTCCGGATCGGCTCCCTGTGCTGTGGCCTTCTACCTTGGGATGCGTAATTGAGGAGAAGGGCGGACCAACTGTTTTCGCGAAATGCCGCGCCGGGGGACCATCGACGGGTCGTTTTCAATCCGCGAGGAGTAGAAAAACCGGCGCGCCGTCCAGCGGCGTCACGGCCTCGGGGCGGCCGTTGCGGGTGTCGAGTACGTACAAGGCGTTCGAGGTCGCGCCGGCCCCGCACAAGAAACGGCCGTCCGCGCTCAGCGCCATGTGGGCGAACGGCTCGTCCAGCGCCCACTCCAGCTGTCGCCGGCCCGCTTCCAGGTCGTGGATCACCACCCGTTGGATCAGACCCTGACTCCGGGCTTCGGCCTCCGAGGGCCCCACGTACAGCAGCCGGCCTTGCGGATCGATCTGGGCGGCGAAGATCGGCATGGCGTGGCCCGGCGCGAAGCTCACTTGCTGCCGTTGCAAGTAGCGGAACGCCACGGGGTCAATGAGGTGGGCGGCCCCGTCGTTGCACACGACCACGCTCAAGGGCCTCCGGGGGGCCGAGAGGATCGCCCGGGCGTGGCCCAGGTCGCTGTGCAGCCGCGGACGCGGCCCCAGGGGAATCACAGGGCCCATGCCCTCTTCCGGCCCGAGCCAGAAGCCGATTTTCTGCTCGAAATCGGCCTCCGGAAGCCGACCCACTTGCAGCCCGTCGGCGACGAACAGCATTTGCGCGTGGGCGCGGCCGCCGGCCGCGGACCAGCCGGCGACGCATTCGGGGACCTTGAAACTCCAGGGAGCGAACGTCAGCGTTTCCAGGTCGAGACCGCAAAGCCAGTCATCCGCCAGGTGATGGCCGAGCGTGCGCGCCTTGTACACGTAGATTTGCCGCCCGTCCGGAGCCTGCACATACGTGGACCAAGAGGGCGTGCTGTTGAAATGGGCCCGGAAATCCATCGGCAGCCGGGCGCGAAAGGTCCAGTCGGAAAGCCGATAGACGTCCAGCCGATCCTGCGGGGGCTTCCCCGCCTCCCACGCCCGGTAAGCAATCAACGCGCAATCCTGCCGCGGGAAGATCCCCAGGTTCGGCGAATCCGGAACGGGAAGGACATGCTCCACTCGGCCCGCGAAGGGATCGATCCACGCCAGGAACGCTTTTATCCCGGCGCCGGCCCGGCGATGAATCAGGGCGGCGACTTTCATGGGAAGATCCCCCCAACCGTGAGCCAGGCTGCCGCGGCGGCCAACAGCACGGCGTTGATCCGATACATCCAACGCGAACGGCTCAACAGCGCGAAGGTCAATCGACTGGCGGCCGGGAGCGGATCACCGGGAGGGGCGGTCCACGCCAGCCACCAGACATGGCCGGAACGGGCCAGTCCATAAAGGCCCCAGAACGCAACCGGCCAGACGAAACTCTCACCCAGGAAGGGCCAGATGAACAGCAGGTAAAAGGTGGGCACGATGACGCGGGTGTACAGCCCGCTGCCCAGCCCCAGGCCGAAGAGCAGGGCCGTGCCCCAGCGCGGATAATCGTAAGCCCATCTTCGCGGCACCTGCCGGGTGCTCTGGAGCAGCGGGGGGAAGAAGGTCCAGCCCATCGCGCGAGGCAGGTACACCAGGGCGACGCCGACGGCGAGCCACCGCGCCCAGGGCGCCGGCGGCCAGCCCAGCCGATTCACCCCCCAGGCGGCCGCGCTGAGGAGCACGCCGATCGTCGCGGCCGAAAGGATCGTGCCCACGGAGTGCAGGGCCGCCAGCCAGAGCCAGAGATGGCGCGCCGAACGCCGAGGGGCCCCGTGGACCACGGGGGGCAGGATGCTGGTGAGCATCCCGGCCCCTCAGGGAGACCACCAGGTCGCCAGGCCGGCCGCGGCCGCCGCCGCCCCGCCCATCGCCAAAGAGAACGTGTCCATGCCCCCGCGCCTCCTCAGTGGGTGCGCCTCTCGATTTTGGACTTGGCCCGGCCCGCCGTGAACGGCGGGCCTATAGGCGGAAGCCCGGTAAACCGGGCTGCCCGGGATTTCAGCCCCGTTTACGGGGCTTCGGCCTGTAGGCCCGTGCTTCAGCACTTGCCGACGACGCCTCCAAAATCGAGAGGCGCACCCTCCTCAGTTGCATTGGCCGTCGCTCTGCATGTCGATGACGGCGGTGCAGTAGTAATGCTCCGTCTCCATGACATTCACCTCGGCCGAGGGAGGCATCCCGGCGACGCCACTGAGGACGCCCAGCACCTTCCCCGTGACGCACCAGTTCTTCGCTTCCGGCCAGTTGGAACACGGCATCTTGAACTTGCAGGTGTTGAAAGGGAAGATGAGGGTGCTGGACGTGCAGCAGTCCATGAAGGCGACGAGCTTCCCTGTCCCGGTCGGATCTTTGCAGCACCCGTACCACGCCGTCCCCGCGTGGTAGCCTTTGGGGCAAAGGTCGCTGCCGGCGCGTGAGAAGTCCTTGTAGGGGTTGCCAGGCGACAGGCCGTTTTTGCCGTCGCACCAGACGCAGGGCTGCCCATGCATGTAGCAATAAGCCCAGAAGCCGCAACTCGATTCGACCGAAGAAGATCCGGACTTGGTATGGGCCGCATTACCCATTTCACCCCCGTTCATGTGCATTTCGTGGACGATCGGGCCGACGCGGCGGTCCACCGGCAAGGGGGTCCCGCTCGGGCCCCCGGCTAGGCCGTCGCCCAGGAGCGCCAGCCGCCGCCTGCCCGACACGGCGTCGTTCAGCCAGTTGCAGAGCCGCTCGACCACCCCATCGAGCCAGCGCGTCAGTCGGTTCATTCGTGTGTTCCTTTTTGCTGCCGCGGTCGCCGGGCCGGAGGCGACGGCCGCCGCCCAGGCCAGGGTTAGCGATCCCGTGTTCAGATCCCGCACACCCCTCAATTGCACGAGGCGTCGCCGTCCATGTTGATGACCACCGTGCAGTAGTACTCCTCCTCCTGATCAGCGCCATAATACGGGTGGTCCCTGCCGCCGCCCCCCTTATTGTCGTCATACCACTCGGTTCGGGGGGGGCCAAACACGCACCAGTTTTTGGCTTCCGGCCAGTTGCTGCAATGGTGGCCGAACGTGCAG
Source organism: uncultured Planctomycetaceae bacterium (assembly GCA_963771935.1). Taxonomy (GTDB): domain Bacteria; phylum Planctomycetota; class Planctomycetia; order Gemmatales; family Gemmataceae; genus UBA4732. The sequence goes on from CAVYVK010000005.1 coordinate 2,029,926, forward strand.
GGGATGATGTGGAGCCCACAGCAGTCCAGGAAGGCGATGAGCTTCCCCCTCCCTTGCGGGTCTTTGCAGCACCCGAACCAGGCGGTCCCTCCATCTTTACCCGATGGGCATAGCTTTTGCCCGGCCATTTGGAGATCGAGCGAATACGTCCCCGCCAAGTCATTCGCACCATCGCACCGTACGCACAACTTCCCCCCCAGGTGGCAGTAGGCCCAAAAGCCGCAGGCGCTTTCGCTCGGGTGGGTGCCTTTCTTGGCACTGGAAGGGTTGGCCATATCGTATCTGTTGTCGTGCATTTCATGGACGATCGGGCCGACGCGGCGGTCCACCGGCAAGGGAGTTCCGCTCGGGATCCCGGCCAAGCCGTCGCCCAGGATCGCCAGCCGCCGCCTGCCCGACACGGCGTCGTTCAGCCAGTTGCAGAGCCGCTCGACCAACCCGTCGAGCCAGCGCGTCAGTTGGTTCATTCGTTTGCTCCTTTCAGCTCCCGTGGGCCAAGGTGCGTGTCACCGAGGCGCCCCGGACGCTTCTCGTTGCCGCTTTTGTTCTTCTTCCTCGGCCAGGGCCGTAACGTAGCTCTGGATGGAGGGGTGGCCGATCTCCGCCGCGAGCAGCAGGCTTTCCAGGTGTTCGCGGCGATCGACCATGCCCTTGGCCTTCACCTTGCCGTCGGCCCCGACCCAGAGGCCGAAGGGCGCGCTTCCCACGCGCCAGCTCGGCGGCAGGGCCTCTTCGGATAGACCGGGGTAGGCCTCCAGCCCTTTCTCTCGCGCATAGGCCCGCAGCGCCTCGGGCGTGACGCCCTGCGTCATCACCCAGACCGCGTCGGCGGCGGACGATATCTCCTTGAAGAAGTGCCGCGCCGACGGCAGCAGACGCGCGCAGGCGGTGCAGTGCGGCGCCACGTAGAGCAGGAAGAGCGGCGCGGGCGGGGGAACTGAAGACGCAGGGGATTTCCCGCCAGATCGGTCCCCTCCCAGCTCTCCACCGTCATCCCTATGTCGGGACCGGGGTCGATGACGCGGGCGCCCGACGTAGGGAAGCGCCGGCTCATGAGTTGTCCGACCAGGCGCGCCAGGGCCAGAATCAGGGCCACCTGGAGGAGGACCACCACCCACAGGACCCCGTAGGACACGTAGAAGGCCGCGCTCCAGTCCATCGGCGACTCCGTTAGTTGTTGTCACGCGCGGTCGAACGCAGCAGCGTGACCGCCTCCGTCAGTCGTCCCAGCAGTATCCAAACCAGCATCAGGCCGACCACCGCCGACCCCGCCAGCAGCCACTCCCCTGGCCCTCGACCCGCCGCCTCCCGTGGGCCGAACAGCAGCGGGACCGCGAGGACCAATAGCACCACGTTCCGCACGATAAGGGGGACGGTCGGCGTCTTGCGCTCGAAATCGGCGAAGCAGCCGCAGACCAACTCTTTCCCCCGCGCAAACGGTATACGGCCAGAGCGAGGATGAAACTGACCAGCAAACCCAGGAGGGCCGGCCCGGTCAGCGCCAGCTGCCATTGCGCAACCACGGCGGCGCCGAGGGCCGTCTCTAGGGGAGGCAAGATCCATCCGACAGCCCGCGCCGCGGAGACCGGGAAAAGCCCCATCGCGGCTAGGGTATCGCGGAATCGCGTCCAGTAGATGAGCTTGAGCACGCCCGAAAGCAGGAAGACGGTTCCCGCCAGAAGCGCGGATAACCAGGGACAGTCTGCCGTCAGGGCGGTGAAAACGGCGCTCATGGGAGATCCTGGGTCGCGGATACCCGGCTGCCGGGGCGGAAGGATCAAGAGGAAGGCCCGCCGGTGCCCCGTCAAGCGGAATGCTTTCCTGGCGATGCCATTAACGAATGTGAAAAGGATTGTATCCCCGCGCCCGGACGGCCGCAAGATGCCGGGGTCAAAAGGCGGCGATTTTTCTTTCGCCCCGGAGCGGCCGCCGCATCCTCTTATTCGCTTCCTACAGTTCGAGTTTCACGTAGAGCGCCGGGTCGGTGTTATATCCCTTCGTCGTAATTTCGTCGAGTCGGTAGTCCTGGAGACAGCGGCAGAGATGGATCACCACCTGCTCGCCCAGCTCCGCACGTTCCACCTTCCACAGGAACTCCGCGGCGGCCTGGTCGCTCGACTGGCTCGGATCGAAGGAGTGGGTCAGGTACGTCTTCGGGCCTCCCCAGACGACCAGGTCGGCGCGGATACCAAGATTGGCCGCGTCATATACCATGATCGCTTTGAATCGGCCGAAAAAGTTCTTGATGGCGCTGACTTCTCTGCCGGCAGCGGTCCCGACGGAAGCATTTGCCGCAGCGCTCGCCAGCATTCCTTGCCACCCCGCGAAGGGCAGCTTACGCGCGCTCACGGCCAGCTCGGCGAACAGCAAACTGCCCTCGGTCCAGGCGCTGCTGTGCCAGTAGAAGCCATGATTGCTCCTGCCCGTCATTTCAAAACCGATCATCGCTGTTTGCTCCCAAACCGAGGTTGCGGCAACGATTCACCAGAAGTCTCGGAGATTGCCGCCCTGGAATGCTGCACGTCTCTATATCCACAAAAGTGCGCCGAACCGGACGGGAACCTTACTGAGTCCAGCGTGGCGAAAGATCTGCGCGTCGGAGCCGCGACCGTAAGGGAGCGGAGGACGGTGCAGGAAGCTCCTACCGCTCCCTCACGGTCGCGGCTCCCACGGGTGGCATTGGCCGTGCTGGACTCAGTAAGTAAAGGGAATAAACGCGAGAGCGCGACGCGCAATCGACCAAATCAAGCCGTATCAGGCCAGAAGTGCGAACGGGAAGCAGTCACGGACATCGTCTTTCTCGAACTGGATGGCGAGACGGCCAAAGATCGGTTGGCGCGGGCCAAGCCCCCGAAGTGATCCATCAGCTGAGTGGGAAGCGACAAACCGCCGCCCGGCTGTCCATTTCGTAACAGGCCGGGTCGGACGCGCACGATTGCGTAGCAGGGGCGGATTTCGTAGCAAAGCTGGCCTGGCGCGTCTATTCTGTGTAACGAACGGCGTCGCCAGCGGTATTTACAGGGTAGGGTGAAAGGAGAGCGAGGATCGGGCGGTCGAGATGGGTTGCCCGTCCGACGGTCATGGCTGCAAACTGGCCTGCCATCCTTGCAATTTTGAACAGATTTCCTGTAAAACTATACAGGAGATCATGCCACGGCGTAAGAGACGACGCGGAATTCCGACGACGAATCCCGCCCGATCGTTCGCCATAAAGGTAATAAGAGTGGCGACTTGAGGAAACGAATGAAAGGAAAAGCTCCCCGGAGCGTCTAGTAGGGGAGAGGTGGTCCGGATTTTGCAACACCCATAGAACGCCGACCCAAAAGGAGTCGGTCGAAAAGCCGCCCGGCGGATCGGCGAAGTACAAGGGCGGCGACCGCAGGAATGTCTTTACCCTCCCTCGAAGCTCCTGTCCATACGGGAATGGAACGGCCCACGGGTCGGTAAGGAAAGGAAAAGCGGTGCGGGCGGCGGAATTGCCCGAACCGACGACCGGCCCGGCGTCTCTAAGAGTGTGCTGTATCCGAAGGATCGGCCGACGCGGTGCGCGAACTTTCCTCTTTCTCTCAGAGCTTGCGGCGCGCCGCATAAGGAAGGTGTCGGCGGGACAGACCCGTCGCGTCTTCCGGGTCTACAGAGGGAGGCGAGGAGAGCGAGACGTCGGCAAGGGTGGAACCCTGGTCGAAAGGAGCGTGGCTGTGACTGGCTTCAAAAATCCAGCCCTGAAACAGTTGACGGATCAACAGGTGCGGTTCGCCCCGTCGGCCCGGCGACTGGAGCAGGCCGAGCAGGCCCGACGGCTCCTTTCCGAGATCGAGCCGGGCAAACGCTATCCGTATCCGTTCGTCTGTTTCCGAGTCACCGGCTACCGCCCCGACGCCCACGGGCGACTTGCTGATCGACGGCGCCGATCTGGCAGGCGATCTCCATGAGATGATCCGCCTGCTGGACAACCCCGTCATCACGTTGGAGGAACTGAGCAAACGACTGAACGTATCGACCAAGACCGTGCGCCGCTGGCGCAAGTTCGGCCTGGACGGCAGAATCGTCCTGGTCCACGGCAAACGCCAGCTGGGGTTCAAGCAATCCGTGATTGAAGATTTCCTGTTGACCAACACCGTCCGCGTGGAGCGCGGCGGCCGATTTTCGCAGATGACCGACGCCGAGCGCGAGGACGTGCTGCGGCGCGCCAAGCGGCTGTCGCGCATTCGCGGCGGCACGCTCACCGAGGTCAGCCGGCGCATCGCCCGCCGTCTCGGCCGCTCCGTGGAGGCCATCCGCTACACGATCAAGAACTTCGACCGCGAGCACCCCGACCAGGCCCTGTTTCCGAACCTGACCGGCCCGCTCAACGCGGAATCCAAGCAGATCATCTATAACTCTTTCCGTCGGGGGATTACCGTGGATACACTCGCCAGACAGTTTCAACGCACGCGGACCTCGATGTACCGCGTCATCAACGAGGTGCGGGCCCGGCGCCTGCTGGAGCAGCCCCTCGACTACATCGCCAGCCCCGCGTTCGACGACCCGGCGCTGGAGGCCGTCATCCTCGCGCCCATGCCCGGATGCCGAGGCCTACGAGGCCAAGCGCCACTCCATGCACGCCCCCAAGGACGTGCCGCCGGAGCTGGCCTCCTGCTACGAATATCCGCTGCTGACCAAGGACCAGGAGCAGCACCAGTTCCGCAAGATGAACTACCTCAAGCACAAGGCGGCCAAGCTGCGGGACGAGATGCGCAAGGAAGGGGGCGACGAGATCGAGATCGACCCGTCGCGCGTCCGCATCCAGACGCTCAAGGAGATCGAGGACCTGCAAACCGAGGCCAACGCGGTCAAGGAGATGCTCATCCAGGCCAACATGCGGCTGGTGGTGAACATCGCCAAGAAGCACTCCGGCCAGGCCGAGAACTTCTTCGAGCTGCTGTCCGACGGCAACATGTCGCTGATGCGGGCGGTGGAGAAGTTCGACTACTTCCGCGGCTTCAAGTTCAGCACGTACGCCAGCTGGGCGATCATGAAGAACTTCGCCCGCAGCATCCCGGAGGAGAAGCACCGCCGCGAGCGCTTCGTCACCGGCCACGAGGAAATGTTCGACGCGGCCCCGGACAGCCGCAGCGACGAGCACGAGATGCTGGCCACGCAGGAGCGGGCGACGCACAGCGTCAACCGGCTGCTGGAGTACCTGGAGCCGCGCGAGCGGGAGATCATCCGCATGCGGGCCGGCATGGACGAGAACGGCAAGAACATGACCCTGGAGGAGATCGGCCGCAAGTTCGGCATCACCAAGGAGCGCGTCCGCCAGCTCAACGCCCGCGCGATGAGCAAGCTGCGAGCCATCGCCAAGGAGAAGGATTTCGACGGAGTGTAGGGCACAGCGGATTCAGAGCCGCGACCGTAAGGGAGCGGGGTGAGGTTCTTGCACTTCACCCCGCTCCCTTACGGTCGCGGCTCTGTTTTCAGGTCGATTCCTCGTCCTTCTGCTCTTCCAGTTCCACTTCGGTTATCTCATCTTCCGCCTTGGCGCTTTCCTTGTTGAATTCCAGGTCGATGCCGCGCCACAGGGCGTCGTCGTCCTCGCCCGTAACCGCCGGCTGCGCCGTCGGGACCGGCGGAGCAGCCGGCGCTGGGGGCGTAGGAGGCGTGTGCATCGCCGGGGCGGGCGGGATCGGCGGAGGCGTAGGCGCTTGCCACTTCGGGACCGCAGGAATCGGCGGAGCGGGCGGGATATTCTGGACCGGCGGAGCCGGTGCCACGGGGATCGGCGGCGCGATCGAGACGCCGTCGGCCAGCGGCTGGTTGATGCGCTGGCCGTTCACGTCGAGCGTGAAGTAGCTGACGCCGGTCGGCATCTCGAACTCCAGGTAGGCGGGAAGGCCCGCGTCGGAGTAGTCCTTGACGACCCGGCCGTTGGGGTCGAGGATGCGGCCGTTGTCGGAAACGCGGGCGTTCTTATCCACAACCTCGGCGAAGATGTCCTGGAGGACGCGCATCTCGGCCGCCAGTTTGTGGTCCCACAGGTCCACGTCCACGCCGGCGTCGAGGTCGTCTAGCTCGGTCATCTGGGCCTCGTTGACGCTGGTCCCGATGCCGATGAGGACGAACTTGAGCGGATTGCGCCGACCGGCCGCGACCTCGCGGGCCAGGCGCTTGCTGTAGTCCATCACGGCGTCGAGGTCGTGCAGCTCGCCGTCGGTGATGAAGACATAAAAGCCCCATGGGGCGTCGGCGAAGCGCTCGACGAAGTATTTGACGGCCGGCAGGAGCTGGGTGCCGGTGCCGAAATCGCGCGGCGGCCCGAAGACGTGCTTTTCGGCCTGCTCGGCGGTGAGATCGCCGACCTGCTCGATCTGGCCGCCGCCGGGGCCGACGGCCCAGTAGATGCAGGTGGTGCCGCCGTCGGCGTCGATCTTCTTCGCCAGGTAGGCGCAGAGCTGCTGGGCGACGGGCGTGATGTCGTTGTGGAGCTTCTTGGGGCCGCCGAAGATGGGCGACAGCACGCGGCTGCCGTCCTCGACGCCGTAGAGCTTGGCCATGGAGCCGGAGCCGTCCAGGGCGATGCCGGTCTGGGCGCCTTCCTTGTGCGGCTCCATGAGGATGGTGGCGACGACGCGGACGCGGCCGCCGCCGGCGGGGTAGACGTTGACTTCGCCGAACGGATCGACGACGTTTTTCAACTGCGACATGACGCGTCTCCGATGCGACACAGGGGGCGGACAGTCAATGGTATCTTCGCCGCGGAACGGCCACTATTTCACCACAAAGACACAAAGAACACAAAGACAAGAGAAGAAAAGCCAAAGGTTCGGGAACGTGACGCTCGGGCCCTTGTTTCCGTCTTCTTTGCTTTCCTTTGTGTTCTTTGTGTCTTTGTGGTGAATTCCTCTCTTCTCACAGCGTCGGCCCAATGGCCCATGGCGCGAACTCTTCCTCGCCGACGCCGTTGATCTCGCTCTTGGTCTTCTTGCCGCTCGCCACGGCCAGGATCTCCTCGAAGATGCGCCGGCCGACCTCCTCCACCGGCGTGCCGTTCAGGATCACGCCGGCGTCGATGTCCATGTCGTCGATCATGTGTTCATACATCGGCGTATTGGTCGCCACCTTGATCGACGGCGCCGGCTTGCAGCCGAACACCGAGCCGCGGCCGGTCGTGAACACCAGCACGTTGGCGCCGCCCGCCACGATGCCGGTCATGCTCACCGGGTCGTAACCCGGCGTGTCCATCACCACGAAGCCCTTGGTCCGCACCGGCTCCGCGTAATACACCACGTCCATCAGGGCGGTGCTGCCGCCCTTGGCGATGGCGCCGAGCGACTTCTCGTAGATCGTCGTCAGGCCGCCCTCCTTGTTGCCGACCGATGGGTTGTTGTTGATCTCCGCCCCGAAAATGCCGGCGTACCACTCCCACCACTTGATGCGCTCGACCAGCTTCTCGCCGACGGCCCGGCTGACCGCCCGCCGCGTCAGGAGATGTTCCGCCCCGTAAATCTCCGACGTTTCGCCGAGAATGCTGGTTCCGCCCTGCTGCACGATCAGATCGGAAGCGACGCCGAGGGCGGGGTTGGCCGTGACGCCGCTGTTGCCGTCGGAGCCGCCGCAGTTCGTGCCCAGCACGATCTTGTCGGCCGACAGCCGCGACCGCCGCACGTCGTTGACCTGCGGCAGCAGGTCCGCCACCGCCCGGACGCCGGCCTCCACCGTCTTGCGGATGCCGCCGCATTCCTGGATGGTGATGACAACCGGCTTTTTGCGCGAACCGTTGAGCTGGATCAATCCCTGATTCTCGACTAAATGGATCGCCTGTCCCGTCTCGCAGCCCAGGCCGATGAGGATGTAGGCGGCGACGTTCGGATGCTTGGCGAAGCCGGCCAGGGTGCGGTCGAGTTGGTTGTGGTCGGGGCCATCGTACTGCATGGCGCAGCCGGCCTTGTGCGTGACGGCGACGACGCCGTCCGCGTTGGGGTACTGCTTGAGCAGATCGGTCTGGCGGAAGCGCTCGGAAACGTACTTGCTGGTGGAGGCGGAGCAGTTGACGGTGCTGATGATCGCGATGTAGTTGCGGGTGCCGTAGCGTCCGTCGCCGCGATCGTAGCCCATGAAATGGCGCACCGGGGGCGAGCCGGGGGCGTCAGCCCCCGGAGGAATTGGCGGCGCCGGGCAGTCGCGGCAGAAGGCGTAGTCGCGCTCAAAGGCGTCGGCGGAGACGTTGTGGACGTGGACATGTCCGCCAAGAGGGATGTCCGAACTGGCGAATCCGATGATCTGGCCGTACTTGCGGACGACTTCGCCTTTCGGGATGGGGCGGACGGCGATCTTGTGACCGAGGCCGATACGCCGGTCGGGTGTGAACGTGGCGCCGTTGAACGTGATCTCCAGGCCGGGCGGCAGCGTCCGGGCGGCGACGGCGACGTTGTCCTCCGGGCGGAGATGGACGGCGACCTGGGTGAGCGGCACAGCTGGCATGAACGGGACTCCGCGTCGGATGCTTCGGGGTACGAGACCACGATAGAGCAGAGCGGCGGGGTTTGCAAAGGGAGGCGCTCTCTCGCGTTTTCGCGTCCTCTTACTTCGGCGCATCGGCGCTCTTGAGCGCCTTGTCGAGGGCCGCTTTCGAGGCGCCCGACGTGGCGACCGTCTCCGGCTCCGGGGGCCCCCTGAAGATCCGGATCTGGGAGCACTGGTAGCAGATGAGGAAGTCGTAGGTCGTGTCGTTGTAGACGACGTGGAGGCCGTGGCGCGGCTCAAAACACCGGGCGACGGGGCCGCCCTCGGCGACGCCCTTCTCCACGGCGGCGGCGATGTCCTTGCGAGCGTCGGTGTCCTTGACCGTCGCGCGGCCCAGCACCTTGTACTTGTGGAAGGCGTCCTTGTCGGTTTCGTCGGCGGTCGGATCGAGCGACAGCACGTCGATCTGGTCCGCCTTCTCCAGGGCGGTGCGGGCGGCGTCGGGGAGTTTATCCTCGTCAGGGGCGGGACCGGCGGCCAGCGTCAGCGCGGCGGTGAAGGCCGCGATGGCGACGCAGCACGTTCGGACCATGATTCGTCTCCTCGGAAGGGATGGGGCGGGCGTTATTCTACCCCACCCCGTCGGTTTGCGGTACAGTAGCGGAAAGCCCTTCGCCCGTCCCGCCAGGAGAAGTCCGCGTGAAAGCGTCCCTCTGTCGAGTGGCCGTCCTGCTGGCCGTGTTCGCCGTTTCCCCCGCCCACGCGGCCGACGACCTACCCGCCCCCGATTGGGTCAAGATGATCGACCAGGGCGCCAACGACCCGCGGCTCAAGGGCTATACGACGCCGGAGGGGATCAAGGTGGAGATTGTGGCGGAAGGACCGGCTCTCGGCGCTCCGCTGGCGATGACCTTCGCTGACGACGGCACGCCCTACGTGCTGGAACGGCGATCCGACGGCAAGAAGGACGTTCTGGGGGAAACGACTTACCATTACAAGGACGGGAGCAAGCACGTCGGATTGAAGTGGACGAGCGGCCCTCACGACGCAATCAAGACGCTGAGCGACACGAAGGGCAAGGGCGTTTACGACCAATCCCAGGTCGTCCTGGAGGACGAAACTCTGAACGCCGTCCTCGTCCATGACGGCTGGCTTTACGTCTGCGGCCAGGGGACGGTGCGGCGCTACAAGCAGAGCAAGGGGGAAGGCGCCTACGACATCAAGGAAGTGGTCGCGCAGGGGTTCGGGTACCCCGACGTGTGCGGCGCGGCCGCCGGCCCGGACGGCCGGCTTTACATCGGGGCCGCCGAGGCGGACAACTTCGTCGAAGGCTCCGACGGCAGCCGGGCGACGGTGCTGCACTCCGGGGCCGTATTCCGTTGCCGACCCGACGGCTCGCAAATGGAGACTTACGCCATCGGCTTCATCAGTCCAGACGGCCCCGTGTCCTTCGACGCGGCCGGCAACCTGTTCCACACCGACAGCGGCTACTTCCCGACGATGGGCGGCAAGTTCGCCCGCCGCCGACTCATGCACGTCGTGGAAGGGGCCGATTTCGGCTGGCGAACCTCTCCGATTCGTGGGGGTCAGATCGATCCGTTCCGGGCGACGATCGACGGAGGCCTTCCCGGCAGGCTGCCGCCGATGCTGACGACCACCGACGGTTTTTCCTATGGGGTGCTAGTATACGACGACACGCGGTTGCCTGAGAACTACCGCGGGTTGATCTTCGCCTCGGACGGTCTCCACGTCGCCCACGCCTACAAAGTGGAGCGCAAAGGGGCGACGTTCGCGGTGACGGCGCAATTCGATCTTTTGAAGAGCAGCGATGACCAGTTCAAGCCGGGCCAGCCGGTCCTCGGGCCGGACGGCGCCGTCTACATCGTCGATACCCGCGACGTGATCCACGGCCGCATCTACCGCCTCACCTGGGCCGGCACGAAGGACCAGCCCGCCCTGCCGCCGCGCGGCATGGATTCGTGGGCCAAGATCGCCAAGCTCAGCGACGACGATCTGGTCAAGGCGCTGGCCAGCGACGACGGCAGCGACCGCGACCACGCCCGGCAGGAGCTGGCCCGTCGCGGCGAAAAGAATCGTCCGGCGATACTCAAACTCTTCAAGGACGCCGATCAGCCGGACGTGGCGCGTGTCGCGGCGCTCGGCGCCCTGGAATCGATGTGGGACGACGACGTGCAGGCCGCGGTCCTGTTCGCGCTGGAACACGACGCCAGTGCGGACGTTCGCCGCCTTTCCGCCGACGCTCTCGGACTGAACGCCGCCAAGGGCAATGAAGACGTTCACACGATCCTGCTACGCGCCCTGCTCGACGCGGCCCCGGAAGTGCGGCGCTCCGCCGCCCTGGCCATGAGCCGCGTCGCCGCCGACGGCGCGCCGGACAACCTCGTGAACACCTGGGCCAACGACGACGGCCGCGATCGCTATCTGAGCGACGGTTTGGTCCGCGCCATCGAGAATCTCGGCCAACCGGGCATCGATCGTCTGATCTCCCTTGGCGAGTCCGGCGTGGACAAGGAGACGGAAAAGGTGGTGCAAGCGTTCACGATGATGCGGACGCGGCCGGCCGCCGAAGCCATTCCGCGCGTCCTCGAAAATCCGCACCTGAAGGCCGAAGAGCGGGCCGCCATGATCCGCTCCTACGAAAACTACGAGCTGGATCCGCCGCTGTCGCTGGCGCCGATGGTGGACTACCTGACGGCCCACCCGAACGAGGACGCGGCCGTCAAACAGGCGGGGGCGGAGGTGCTGGCGGCGGGCGGCGCCTTGCCGGGCCCAAGTCGGTCGAATGGCTGATGGGATTACTGGATTACAAGGATCCGAAATTGCGCACTTCCGCCGTGGCCGCGCTTTCGATCTTCCTGCTTCGTCCCGAAACCGCCCGGCGCGTCGGCCAGGCCTTTCTGGACGGAAAGCTGCCGCCGGAGACGCGGCCGCAGGTCGTGACGATCCTGCGGCGCGACGCGGAGAAGGACGCCGAGTGCGCCCGGCTGCTGAAAGCAATCGGTCCTTAGCCCCGGAGGGGCGGCGGTGAATAGCCAGGGGTGAAACCCCTGGTCGAGAGGCGGCATTCCTCGGTCGAGGAAGCCCCGGAGGGGCGGCGGATTCTCCGAACCGGGACGGCGCCGCCGCCCCTCCGGGGCTAGGACTGTGCGGGAGGCCGGTCGTCTCTCCAGGGGTTTCACCCCTGGCTATTCACCGCCGCCCCTCCGGGGCGGAAGACCGATCACTACAAACGCCATACTCTCTCTGTTTACTCCAGGCTGCCGTCCACCCGGTCATAGCTCAGGTGGGACGGGTGATCGAGGAACCAAAAGCGCTCCCATTCGTCCGCGATCGCGCGCAGGCCCTCGGACTGGTTGAGCAGCTCGACGACGCGCCGGTTGGGGTCGGAGGAGTATTCGTTGACGAAGCAGCCGCTGCTGCCGAGCAACAGGCCGCCCGCCGCGAGGGCGATCACGAGACGCCGCATGACAAGCCTCCCTGGCTCCCGATAGAAGAAGGGCGGTTCCGGCCACGACGGCCGACGCGCAAGCGCACCCTCCCGGGCGCCGGCCGCCCGAAGGGGGCGCCGCCGGAGGCGACGGGTGCGGGGGCGCTGCGGCCCCCGCGGGTGGGACGGAGCCTAACGCTTGTATCGACGGGAGGGAAGGAAAACTTGAGACGGGTCGCGCCGGAAATAACGGTCAGGAGGTCCGGCGCGAGCGCGCGGCGCGGGGCTTCTTCTCGGCGTGGTCGCCCTGGCCGTTGCCGACCTCGGCCGTGACCCCTTCTTCCTCTTCGTCGGCCAGGTCGGGCACGTTGGTCATCTGCCGGACGCGCTCTTCCATCTCCTTGCCGGGCTTGAACGTGACGACGTTCTTGGGCGGCACATCGACCTTGTCGCCAGTGCGCGGATTGCGGGCCTTGCGGGCCTTGCGCCGCTTGACCTCGAAGACGCCGAAGTTGCGCAGCTCGATGCGGCCGACTTCGATCAGCGTTTCCACAATGGCGTCGAACGTTTGCTGGACGATTTCTTTCGTCTTCAGCTGCGTGAGGTGGATGCGATCCGAAATCTGTTTGACGATCTCTTTCTTGGTCACGGGTCCATCTCCTGGTGAACGCGCCGGTCAGACCGGCTGGATCGTCGTGGAGTGCTTCAACAGTAAAGACGACAAGCACTAATGTCAAGGCAAAAGGCGATGTCAGCGACAAACCGACGAACCGCCAAGGCGCCAAGAACGCCAAGAAATCATTGGTATTCTTGGCGTTCTTGGCGCCTTGGCGGTTCGCTTACGCCTCCTTCACCTTGGCCCAGTTGCCTCCCTTCGCCGAATCCAGGATCGCGTCCAGCACCACCTGCGTCCGGTAGGCGTCGCGGAAGTCGGGCATGGCCGGCTTGCCTTTCGCCAGGCCGTCCAGGAAGTCGGCCACCTGATGGGTGAAGCTGTGTTCGTAGCCGATCTGCAAGCCCGGCACCCACCACTTGCCCATGTACGGGTGGTCGCCGTCGCGTGACGTGGATCGACCGCCAGCCGCGGACGATCCCCTGGTCGCGGTGGTCGAAGTATTGCAGCCGATGCAGGTCGTGCAGGTCCCAGAAGATCGAGGCGTGCTCGCCGTTGATCTCGAAGGTGTAGAGCGCCTTGTGGCCGCGGGCGTAGCGGGTCGATTCGAACAGGCGCCAGCGAGCCGTTCTGGAAGCGGCCCATGAAGGCGCAGGCGTCGTCGATGCCGACCTTCTCGACCTTGCCGGTCAGGTTGTGCTTGCGCTCCTTGACGAAGGTTTCGGTCATGGCGCTGAGCGCTGTCGATGCGGCCGTTGAGCCAGAGGGCGGTGTCGATGCAGTGGGCGAGCAGGTCGCCGGTGACGCCGCTGCCGGCCGCGGCCACGTCCAGCCGCCACAGGGCCGCGCCGCCCTGCGGCAGCTCGGGGTTGATCGTCCAGTCCTGGAGGAACTTGGCCCGGTAGTGGAAGATCTTGCCGAGCCGGCCCTCGTCGATCAGCTGCTTGGCCAGGGTGACGGCCGGCACGCGGCGGTAGTTGTACCAGACCATGTTCGGCCACGCCGGCCTTCTCGACCGCCTCGACCATCTTCAGCCCCTCCGGCCCGTTCATGGCCAGCGGCTTCTCGCACAGGATCATCTTGCCGGCCCTGGCGGCGGCGGTGGCGATCTCGGCGTGCGTGTTGTTGGGCGTGCAGATGTCGATGAGGTCGATGTCCTTGCGCTCGATCAGCTTGCGCCAGTCGGTCTCGACGGACTCGTAGCCCCAGCTGGTCGGCGAACGCCTTGGCCTTGTCGGCGCTGCGGGCGCAGACGGCCTTGAGGACCGGCCGATATTGCAGGTCGAAGAAGTGGTTGACCTGGCAGTAGGCGTTGGAGTGCGCCCGGCCCATGAAGCCGTAGCCGATCATGCCGACGTTGAGAGGTTTGGCCATGCTGACGTCCTTTGAGGAGAAAAGAGAATCTTCCTATGGGTCTTATAGGTCGTAAAGTGGCCTATAAGACCCATAGAGGCCCCACAGGGTTTCAGCCCGCGTACTGTTTCCGCATCTTGTCGAGGAAGCGTTTGGAGTCGGCCGTCACGCTCCAGGCGTCCGGCCAGAAGCACAGGTCCACGACCCACCAATCGTTCGGCACGCCGGCCTTGTTCAGCGCCGGCAGCAGCTTGTCGAAGTCGAGTTTGCCGGTCCCGAAGGGGTTGTGCGTGCTAGTGTTGTGTTCGTTGAGGCTGCCGTCGGAGTCGATCAGGTGGACGTGGGTGATCTTGCCCTTGAGCTTGTCGAGCAGCTCCAGGGCGCCGCCGGGCAGCGTTTCCTTCGCTCCGGCCTGGTTGGCGCCGATGGCCGCGCACATGTGGGCGTGGCAGGTGTCGTACATGACGCCGAAGTTCGGGTTGCCCTTGGCCCGCACGGCGTCCACGATCGCCAGCACCTCCGACGGCTTGTTGAACAGGAAGCCCGGCTCGAACTCCCACGTCAGGTTCATGCCGTAATCGGCGGCGATCTTGCTGCACTTGTCCCAGACGGCGACGGCACGGTCCATGCCGACCTTGGGGTCCATGCCCGAGGTGCGGAAGAAATCCGGCGGCTCGACGGCGTCCACGCGGATGGTCTTGATGCCGAGGTCGGCGCCGAAGACGGTGAAGCCGAGGAAGGCGGCCATGTACGGCGCCGGGTTCTCGTCGAGGATGGACGGCCCCGGTTTCTTGAAGCCCCACAGGTCCACGGCGATGCCGGAGAAGGCCAGGCCATGGTCGGCGACTTCTTTTTTCAGCCGTTGCCGATCCGCCTTGGTGGGATGGGAGAACGGCGTCGGATGGGCGCCGAAGCTGCCCAACTCGACGCCGTCGTAGCCGAGGTCCTGCAGCTTGTGCAGGATGACGTGAAAGTCCGTGGTCGGCTTGTCCTGGTTGAAGATGTAGGCCCAGCTGCCGATGGAGAGCTTTTTCATGGGGTGGCCCTGTTTCAGTGGTTGGCGAGCCGGGGGCGTCAGCCCCCGGAGACAAGGTACCATTACCTCGTCGAGCAGCTCGACTGGGAAGGCAACGTCAATCGTGGGAACGATCCTCCGGGGGCGTCAGCCCCCGGCTCGCCGCTTTGTTTACTTCCTCTTCTTATAGTCCCCGACCGCCGGCGCGTCCGGGTTCGCGTCCGGCCCGAAATAGCGCAGCGTCACCAGCGGCTCGATTCCCGTGTTTTCGAACGCCACGCCCTGCCGCGCCGCCTCGTCGGAGACGAACACCTCGTCCTCCGTCAGCTCGCCGTAGCGGATCATGGCCGGCGTCTGCAGCGCAAGTTTGCCGATCTTGCCCGTCCCCTGAACGGCGATGAGGCCGTACGCGCCGTTGTCCTTGACCGTCACGCGGGCGCCGGGATGCACCGTCAGCTCCTTGGCCGTGAACAGCTGCTTGCCGCCCATCTTGCCGTAGACGACCCAGCGGTCCACGTAGCCTTCCGAGGCCGTGTCGGCCACGGGAATCGGTTCCAGGTAATGGCTATCCTTGAAGGAGGGATTGACGTTGCCTTCCCAGTCGAGCTGCTCGACGAGGTAGTCGAGGTCGTGGTGCTTGTCCGGCGGCACGTCCTTGACGAGCAGGTCCCACGGCACCGGTCGGCCCTCGACCAGCGACTGGTACATGCCGAACACGTCGGAGCCCCATTGCGGCTCGTAGGTGACGAGCGATCCCGGAGCGTGCAGCACGCACGGCGGCACCAGCCAGCCCGTGCCCGGTTGCAGGCGATAGGCCTTGCTGTAGTTGAGGATGCCGTTGTCGCCCTCGTTCCAGCGCTCCAGGCAGCGGCGGACGTCCTCCTTCGTCGTGCCGGGTTCCAGGCCGAAGAAGGTGTAGGGGAAGTTGTTGCCGACGGCGTTCAACTGAGGTGGAAAATAGTACGACTCCGGTTTACCCTGTTGACCTACGAGCGCGGCCTGCGCGTCGCTTTGGTGCATGTGATGCGGGATCGGCCCGAGGTTGTCGAAGAACTTGCTGTAGACGGGCCAGCGCTGATAGCGGTCCCAGATGGCCGGGCCGACCAGTCGCGGCCCCTCGGCGGCCACGGCGTCGCGCAGGGTGAAGGCTCGCTTGCCCTCGTAGACGACGTAGCTGAGGCCCTCGTCCGGCGGGGCGCCTTCGTTGGCGGCCGAGGTCGTCGAGCCGAACCAGCGTTCGTCGATGCCGCCGCGGTGGGCGCCGAGGGCGTAAACGTCCTGCGGGGCCAGCTTGATGCGCCGGCCCGGCATGAGGAACGAGCGCGGCACCCAGGTCGGCGCCAGGCGAAGCAGGCCCTCGCCGGCCTCAATGACCTCGTGTATCCGGGACGTAACGGGCGCGTGAGACGCCGCCGACTGTTTCGTCTTCTTGGATGGAATGGTTTTGCTTGCCATGTTGAGGTCGCTCTCCGTCAAAGGTGTCGAAGACGGCCGTCGTTTCCCACCTTGTCCCGGCCGCCTGGGATTTTTCCGCTTCCGTGGCGTGTTTGTAGCCTGCCGCATCGGGTCCGGCAAGGAGAATCCGTCCGTCGTCGCGCGCCTGCGGTAGGAACCGCCTCCACGGCAAAGATTGCCGGCGCATAAAAGAATGGCCAGGAGTGAGCGAACTATTTGGTAGCGAGGACCGTCTTCCCAGGGATAGGAAGCGAAATCCGGCCGGACGCCGCTGGAGATCGCCTCGGAGCCGAAGAAGGAGTTGCCCATGAACGCCGTGGTGGATGACTTCGCCGGGGACCGCCCCTGCCTGATCCTGGCCCATGCCGACCCCGCCTACGCGGCCCAGGTCCTGCGCACGTTCCGCCGCCAGGGCTGGGACGTTTATACGGCGCACCAGGGGCCGGAGGTGCGGCGCCTGGCGCGGATGCTTGAGCCGCAGCTCATCGTGCTCCAGGCCGACCTGCCCGAGGAGAGCGGCTGGCTCACCTGCGACAAATTGACCCGCGAAACTCCGTCGATGCCGATCGTCCTCGTCGCGGCCGACCCGACGCCGTACCACACCGCTTTCGCCACGTTCGCCGGCGCCGCCGCCCTGGTCGATCGGAAGGACGGCGTGGCCGCGCTGCTGCCCTACCTCCGCCTCCGCGAACCGGCTTTGCCGGCCGTCGGTTGACGCGCCATTGCATAGAATGAATCGTTAGTTCCTGGTTAGCCGCGACGCGCAGCGGAGCGCTCGATGCTCGATGCAAAGCGCTCCGCTGCGCGTCGCGGCTAACCGAAGCAATTCATGGACGATCCTTTTGAGGAGGCGTCCGTCATGGCACACCCCACCCCGCTCCACCAGGCGGCGGCGCACGCCGGCGCGACCTTCACGGACGAAGGCGGCTGGGCCGTTCCGGCCCACTTCGGCGATCCCGTTCGGGAGTATGAGCAGGCGCGGGCGGGTTGCGTCGTCTTCGACCAGTCGCACCGCGGCAAGCTCGAATTGAGAGGCCCCGAGGCCGCCCGCTTCCTGCACAACCTGACCAGCCAGGACGTGCTGAATCTGCCGCCTGGCGAGGGTCGCGAGGCGTTCGCGCTGACCGCCAAGGCGCGCGTCGTGGCGTACGGCCTGGTCTTCCACGCGAAGACGCCGCGCGGCGAATCGACGTACTGGCTCAACCTGCCGCCGGGAACGGCCGAGGCGACGCTCCAGCACCTCGACCGCTATCGCATCAGCGAACAGGTCGAGTTCCAGGACCGCACCCACGACATCTTTCAGCTGCACATCGCGGGTCCGCAGTCGGCCGCCGTGCTGGAACGCACGGCCGGGGCCGCCCTGCCGCAGCTCAAAGAGATGAAGGAGCTGCAATATTTCTTCGTGCCATTGACGCCTTTTGCGATCTGCCGTCACGACCTGCTGAGCCTTCCCGGCTTCGACGTGTTCGGGCCGGCGGCCGCCCTGACGGAAGCCGTGTGGGAGCGGCTGACGCCGGCCGGCGCGACGTGGCCCGAAGTACTGTGGAATCGGCTGGCGGAGGCCGGCGCGACGCCGGCCGGCCGTGAGGCTTTTGAGATATTGCGGATCGAAGCAGGGACGCCGGCGTTCGGCCCGGACGTGGACGAAACCACGTTCGCGCCGGAGGTCGGCCGGGCGGCGCAGGCCGTCAGCTATACAAAAGGGTGCTATCTCGGCCAGGAGCCGATCGTCATGGCCCGCGACCGCGGCCAGGTCAACCGCACGCTGCTCGGCCTGAAGCTGACCGGAGGGCCGGCGCCCCACGGCAGCCTGGTCTACCGCGACGGTAAGGAGATCGGCCGGGCCACGTCGAGCGTGCCGTCGCCGCGCCTGGGACCGATCGCCCTGGCCTATATCCGGCGCGGCAACCAGGAGCCGGGCACGGCGGTCGAGGTGGAGGCGGGCGGGGAACGTCGGCCGGCGGTGGTGTCCGCCCTGCCGTTCACGGACTGACGCCGGACTGCGGGAAGAAGAGCAACACGCAGCTGACCGCGTTGAACAGGCTGTGAAGGACGATCGGCCCGGCGAGGCTGCGCGTACGGTGGGCCAGCCAGCCGAGGCCCAGCGCCAAAAGGAACAGCGCCACCGGCGACGGCCAGGCGAAGGAATGCACGGAGGCGAACAGCGCCGAGGCCGCGAAGATCGCCGACGCTCCGCGGGCGCGGCTGAGCAGCCGAACCGCCAGGTAGACGACGCTCAACCCGACGATGAACAGGACGGGCGTGAGGTGCAGCAAAAGCGTCGCGCCGCCCTGCGGCCAAGCGTTGTAAATGTCGCCGCCCTTCATGGCCACGGTGGTAAGGAAGGCGAGGCCCATCACGATGTGCGGCGCCCAGGACCGCTCTTCCAGCCACGATTGCAGAGCGCCGCGGAACAGTATTTCTTCCATCACCGGCGCCGACACGACGGCGGTGAAGATGAGCAGGAACCACTCCAGCGGCGTCAGTCCTTGCTGGGCCATTTGGACGAAGGGGTGTTCCTCCACGTTGGATGTCGCCGCCGATCCGTAAAGGGCGATCACGGTCATCTGCACGATCAAACAGATCGGCGTCAGGATCAGCCAGCCCACGGCCCCCCACAGACAATTCCAGCCGAATCGGCGGAACGTGAGGCCGATTTGCTCTAGGCGCACGCCCCCAATCGGCCGCAGCAACCAGAGGATCGAGCCGATTTGCAGGGGGAACGCGAGGACGCCGGCAAGGAGCTGCAGCGCGTCAGGGCCTGTAGTTCTTCAAGGGTCGGGGCGGCGGAGGGGGGAGGACCAGTCCGGCCGCCATCAGGAAAGACGTCGCCACAATCGGCCAGAGCGTATCGACGCACAGAGCGAAAGCGACGACGCGGATCGTCACAGGAGACGATTCGGCGGGCGAGGATGCCGGCGGCGGAGGAAGCTCGGTTAGCCGGTCGTCGCTGTGCATGGTCGCTATCCTACCGCTCGCCGCCGGCGCCGGATAGAACAACCCGATGGGTGAGTCTACTCCTTGATTTTGGCGAGCGGCCGGCGTGAGCCGGCTGATTGACGATCGCATCAGCCGGCTCACGCCGGCCGCTCGCCGGGCCGGAGCGATTCCGTGACCACCATCCTCGACCGTATCATCGTCTCCAAGCGCCAGGAGATCGAGCAGCTCCGCGCCCATGCTTCGGCCGCTGAGCTGGAGCGCCGGGCCGGCGCCGCTTCGCCGCCGCGCGACTTCCGCGGCGCTCTGGAGCATGGGCCGGGCGTGCAGGTCATCGCGGAGGTCAAGAAAGCGTCGCCGTCGGCCGGCGTGATGAAGGCCGACTTCGACCCGGCGGCCGTCGCCCGCCTCTACGAACGACACGGCGCCGCCTGCGTCAGCGTCCTGACCGACGGCCCATTCTTCCAGGGCGACCTCGCCGATCTGGAGTCCGTGCGGGCGGCGGTTGATCTACCGATATTGCGGAAAGATTTCATCCTGGATCGTCTTCAGCTTCTGGAGGCGCGGGCGGCCGGCGCCGACGCCGTGCTGCTGATCGCGGAGGTTCTGGACGACGAGACGTTGGCGCGCCTGCTGCGCCAGGCCGCCGAGCTGGGGCTGCAAGCGCTGGTGGAGTTGTACGACCGCGACAACCTGCCGCGCGTGCTGGCCGCTGGCGCCCGGCTCGTCGGCGTCAACAATCGCGACCTGCGCACCTTCGAGACGCGGCTGGAACACACGCTGGAGCTGGCGGCGCGGATGCCGGCCGGCGTCTGCCTGGTCAGCGAGAGCGGCGTGCGGACGCGGGCGGACGTGGAGCGGTTGCAGGCGGCCGGCGTGCGGGCCGTGCTGGTCGGCGAGACGCTGATGCGCGCCCCGGACGTGGGGGCCAAGCTGCGTGAGCTGCGCGGCGTCCCCGGCTAAGCTCTGATAGGATAAAGAATTATTCTGAGTCGAGAGGGTCCGTCATGCCGTTCGAGAAAGTGGACACGCAGGTCGATTTCCCGGCCCAGGAGCGGGCCGTTCTTGCCTTCTGGGACAAAATCCAGCGCCTTCGACCAGCTGCGCGCGAAGAATCGCGGCGGCCCGCGCTGGTCGTTTCTCGACGGTCCCATCACCGCCAACAACCCGATGGGCGTTCACCACGCCTGGGGCCGAACCTACAAGGACGCCTTCCAGCGCTACCACGCCATGAACGGTTGCGAGCAGCGCTACCAGAACGGCTTCGATTGCCAGGGGCTGTGGGTCGAGGTCGAGGTGGAAAAGCAGCTCGAACTCAAGTCTAAGCGCGACATCGAAAACCTCGTCCCCGGCGACCCGTTCGCCAGCATCGACCGCTTCGTGCAGGACTGCAAAGCCCGCGTGGACAAGTACGCAAAGATCCAGACCGAACAGTCGATCCGCCTCGGCTACTGGATGGACTGGGACCGCGACGAGGACTGGGCCAAGCCGCCGGGCGAGCGGCGCAGCTACTTCACGATGTCGGAGGAGAACAACTATACGATTTGGAGCTTTTTGAAGCGGTGCCACGAGCGCGGCCTGATCTACCGCGGCTACGACGCCATGCCGTGGTGCCCGCGCTGCTCGGTCGGCCTGAGTCAGATGGAGATGGCGGAGGGCTATCAGCTGGTGGCGCATCGGGCGGTGTTCGTGCGCTTCCCGCTGCGCGGCCGACCCGGCGAGAACCTGCTCGTCTGGACGACGACGCCGTGGACGCTCAGCAGCAACGTCGCCGCCGCCGTCAATCCGGACCTGACCTATCTCAAAGTATCGCACAAGGATCAGATCTTATTACCTCGCCAAAGGCGCTTTCACGGCGCACCGGCTGGAGGAGCAGTTCAAGCGCAAGGAGTGGGTCAAGGACGTACCCAAGCTGAAGACGCTGGAACAGATCTTCAAGGAGAAGGGCGGTTACGAGATTGTCGGCGAGGTGAAAGGTTCGGAGATGGTCGGCTGGGCCTATGACGGGCCGTTCGACGAATTGCCGGCGCAGGCCAGCCCGGCCGGTTATCCGGGGGAGATGGCCGCCGTGGTGCGTCGCCAGAAATGGGCGCCGGAGAAGTCGGCGAAGGACGTTCACCGCGTCGTCGCCTGGAAGGACGTCGGCGAGGCGGAGGGCACGGGCATCGTCCACATCGCTCCGGGTTGCGGCAAGGAGGACTTCCAGCTCAGCAAGGCCGAGGGGCTGCCGCCGGTCGCGCCGCTGGATGATTTCGGATGCTTCCTCCCCGGTTTTGGCGAATTGACCGCCAAGTCGGCCGTCGATCCCGCGACTACTGACGCGATCCTGGCGAACCTCAAGCAGAAGGGCGTCCTGCTGGAAGTGGAGAAGTACCCGCACAGCTACCCGCACTGCTGGCGCTGCAAGACGGAACTGCTGTTCCGCCTGGTGGACGAGTGGTTCATCGCCATGTCGTGGCGCGACGAGATCAAGGAGGTGGTGCGCCAGAGCCGCTGGCTTCCGGAGGCGATCAACGGCCAGGCCCGCGAGCTGGACTGGCTCAGCAACATGGGCGACTGGATGATCTCCAAGAAGCGCTTCTGGGGACTCGCCCTGCCGATCTGGGTGGATGAAGTAAGCGGCGACTTCGAGGTCATCGGCTCGCGCGAGGAGTTGAAGCAACGGGCCGTCGAAGGCTGGCCGACGTTCGAGGGCCACAGTCCGCACCGGCCCTGGATCGATCAGGTCAAGGTCCGCAACCCGAAGACCGGCAACCTCATGGCCCGCGTCCCCGACGTGGGCAACCCGTGGCTGGACGCGGGCATCGTGCCGTTCTCGACCATGAAGTACAACACAGATCGCTCATACTGGGAAAAATGGTTCCCGGCCGACTTCGTGACGGAGGCGTTCCCCGGCCAGTTCCGCAACTGGTTCTACGCCATGCTGGCGATGAGCACGATGCTGGTGCATCAGTCGCCGTTCAAGACGCTGCTGGGCCATGGCCTGGTGCGCGACGAACACGGCGAGGAGATGCACAAGTCGAAGGGCAACTCCATCCTGTTCGATGAGGCCGCCGACAAGATGGGCGCCGACCTGATGCGCTGGATGTTCTGCCGGGCCAACCCGTCCGCCAACATCAATTTCGGCTACCACCCCGCCGACGAGCTGCGCAGCAAGTTCACGATCAAGCTGTGGAACACCTACGCCTTCTTCTGCGACAACGCCCGGCAAGCGGCCGGCGGCTTCGACCTGTCCGCGCCGCCCGTTCCGGTCAAGGAACGGCCGGACCTCGACCGCTGGATTTTGTCGGATCTTGCAAAAGCTGATTCAGGTCGCACGGCAGGCGTTCGAGAACTATGACCTGATGACGTTCTGCCTGGAGGCGGAGCGGTTCGTGGACGCCAAGCTAAGCAACTGGTACGTCCGCCGCAGCAAGCGCCGCTTCTGGAAGGGCGAACAGGGTGCCGACAAGCTAGCCGCCTACCAGACGCTCTACGCGGTGCTGACGACGCTGGCGAAGCTGTTCGCCCCGGTCATGCCGTTCCTGTCGGAGACGATGTACCAGAACCTCAAGACGGCCGGCGAGCCGGAGAGTGTCCACCTGTGCGCCTTCCCGCGGCCCGACGAGGCGCTGATCGACGAACGGCTTTCCGAGGATATAGACGCTCTTTTACAGCTGGTTTCGCTCGGCTTGGCCGCCCGCAACGCCGGCAAGCGCAAGGTGCGTCAGCCGCTGGCGGAGCTGGTCGCGGCCGGCGGCGAGCCGGTGCGGCGGGCCGTCGAGCGCTTCCCGGATCTGCTGCGCGACGAGCTGAACGTCCGCAAGGTCACGGCGTGCGAAAACGGCGAGGGGCCGCTGCTGCACACCGTCGCCAAGCCGAACCTGAAAACGCTCGGCCAGAAGTACGGCAACCGCCTGCCGGAAGTGAAGGCCGCCCTGGAAGCGGCGCTGCGGCCGGACGCCACGGGGCGCGTGACCATCCCCGCCGAGGTGCAGACGCCGAACGGCCCCGTGCCGGTCGAGAAAGACGACTTGTGGGTGGAGAAGAAGGCGCCGGACGGCTGGGCCGGCGCGGCCGACGGCGACGTGGAGGCGATGGTGGACGTTCGCATCACGGAAGAGCTGGCCCTGGCCGGCATGGCCCGCGAGGTGGTGCGGCACGTCAACGACCTGCGCAAGACCGCCGACCTGAACATCGAGGACCGGATCACTCTCTATCTGGGTACGGACGGTGCGGAATTGAGGAAGTCCGTCGAGGGGCGCCGCGACTACATCGGGGCGGAGACGCTGACGGTGCGCTGGGCGGCGTCGGCGGACGGGCTGCCGCACCGGCAGACGGTGAAGATCGAGGGGCAGGGGCTGGAGATCGCGCTGGCGAAATCGCCGTCGCCTTGATAAGAGGCGGCCGAAGAGTTTTGTTCGCCACCCCCGCCGCGGCAGGGGGTTTCATATAGGGAAGACGACGACCGCCCACCCACGGAGATCGTCATGCGCCAAACGACCGCTTGCACCGCCGGCCACGGCTCCCATGCTTCGACGACCCGCATGGTCCTCATTTTCTCGCTGGCCCTTGTCGTCGGCGTCGGCGGCGCAACGCCCGCGGAAGAATTGAAGCCGGCCCGCGCCGACCGTTACGGCGACCCGCTTCCGCCCGGCGCCTTGATGCGGCTGGGGACGATTCGATTCCGCCACGGCGACAGCATCAACGCGGCCGCGTATTCGCCGGACGGCAAGACCTTGGCCACGGCGGGCTACGGCGGGACCATCCGTTTGTGGGACGCCGCCACGGGCAAGCAGGTCGCCGTCTTTCAACGAGAAAACAAGGCCAGCATCACATCACTGGCGTTCTCCCCCGACGGCAAGACCCTGGCCGCGGCCGGCTCCTTCGCACGCTCGCCAACGACCCTCAAAGATCTTCCCACGGAGTTGGTCTGCTGGGACGTGGCGAAAGGCGAAGCCCGGCTTTCGATCCAGGCCGGCCCCGATGCAATCAACAACCGATCGAGTTTCCACGGCCTTGCCTACAGTCCGGACGGCAAATGGCTGGCGGCCGGGCACCTATGATGGCATAGGCATTTGGGATGCATCGACGGGAAAGGAATCAAAGCGCCTCGAATCGGGTACGACCAAGACGGCCGTTGCGTTGTCACCCGACGGCAAGATGCTAGCGTGGGCCGGAATAGACGTCGAACCGTCCGTATGGGACGTGGACGCGGGAAAGGAGCTGCGAAAACTTCAGGGACACAAGAGCAGGGTCCACGATCTTGCCTTCCGGCCGGACGGCAAGCTCCTGGCCGTGAGTTACAACGATGGGACCGTCGGCCTGTGGGCCCCCGCGACCGGCGTGGAAGTGAGGCAACTCAAGGGGCACGAAAAGGCGGTCCAGTGCGTCGCTTTCTCGCCGGACGGCAAGACCCTTGCCTCGGCAGGGGCGTGCGAGGAGCCGATCTCGCTGTGGGATCCGGACACGGGCGAGGAGCGGCTGCGGCTTCAAGGGCCAAAAAGCTTGAACTACATCGCGAAAGTTCTTTTCTCGCCCGACGGCAAGACGCTGGCCGCGGCATGTTTTGACGGTACGGTGTTCCTGTGGGATCCGGCCACCGGCAAGCGCATGGCGGCGACCGACGAACACGAGCTGCACATTTGGGGCGTCGCCGTCTCGCCGGACGGCCGGACCATCGCCACTGCCAGCGAGGACCGCACGGTTCGGCTCTGGGACCGGGCGACGGGGCGTTGCCTTCATACCTTGGGCTGCGGCGCGCCGGAGTGGATGGTCGCCTTTTCGCCGGACGGTGCCCGCCTGACGGCCGGCGGCGGCAGGGCGAACCAAGCCGCGGTCTGGACGTGGGAGACGGCGAGCGGCCGGGAACTGCCGACGCCGCATCTGGAGGGCGACTTCCGCGGCTTCCTGCTCGACGGCGGCATGATCGCCGTGGCGCGGCCGGACGGCGCCCTGTCCTTGCGGGACGCGACAACGGGCAAGGGGCTGCACGAGTTCAAGGGGGCCGGGAAGCGTCTGGATTTCGTAAGTTTGTCGCCGGACGGCAAGACGTTGGCCGTGACGAATAGGTTTGAAGTAGAAAACCATCGCCCCAAGGAAGGCGCCACGATCCAGCTTTGGGACATGGCGAGCGGCCGGGAGACGGTGCAATTCGGCGACATCTACACGACCCGCGCGACCTTCTCGCCGGACGGCCGCATTCTGGCCACGGCTGAGGACGGTCGCGTCCGGCTGTGGGCCCCGGCCACCGGCGTCGAATTAAGCAAGATCGAGCATCCGGAGATCGAGTATTTCGCTTTTTCGCCGGACAGCCGAATCCTGGCGACTTCAAGCTACAACGATCCGTCGATTCGCCTCTGGGAAGTCGCAAGCGGCCAAGAGCGGCTGTCTCTGGCCGGCGGCGTGGGCGGTTCGCCGTATTTGGCCTTCACCCCGGACGGCCGCACTTTGATTTCCGGGGGCATGGACACCACGGCCCTGGTGTGGGACTTGGCGCCTCCGGAACCGGCCATGAAAGACCTGGATCATCTCTGGTCCGATTTGGCGGACGGCGACGCCTCGCGCGCTTACCGGGCGGTCTGGGCCTTAACCGCGGCGCCGGGGGCGGTCGATTTCCTCAAGGCGCATCTGAAGCCGGCGTCGGGGGCGGAAGCCAAGGAGATCCACCGTCTCATCGCGGACCTTGACAGCGATGATTTCGAGGCGCGCGAACGGGCGTCGAAGGATTTGGCCGGAACAGGCCAAGCGGCGCGAGACGGCCTGCTTGACGCCCTGGCCGGAAAGCCGTCGCCCGAGGCGGAGCGGCGGATCAGGGAATTGTTGCGGGCGATGCGTCTTCATCCGTGGCCGCCGTCCGACGAAGAGCTTCGAGAGCCGCGTGCGGTGGAAGTGCTAGAGCGCGGCGGCACGGCGGAAGGCCGGCAAGTGCTGGAGACGCTTGCCGCCGGCGGCGAGTCGCCCCTGACGCGCGAGGCCAAGGCGGCCCTGGCACGGATCGGCAGGGGCGCAAAGTGAAAAATGGCGTCTTCTCACCGTTTGGTAAATCGCTGAAGCGACGCCATTTTCCTCATAACAACCCCCCTCGCGCTCGGGGCTGGTAGGGGATCAATACCGCGCCAGCATTGCGTCCGCCGTCGCCGTCGTGTCCGCGTCGTCGTTGTCGTCCAGCGCCGCCAGCAGCTGCCTGACGCGCCGATCCGCCAGCCGTAGATAATACCGCCCCGCCGTCACGTCACGCGCCGTCTCCTCCGCGTTGCCGTTGCCGACCGTCAGCAGGTGGTCCAGCCGGCTCAGCGTGCAACTCGACGCGTACAGCTCGCACGCCGCGTCCGCCAGCCGCTCCTGCACGTACTGCCGGAACAGGATCGCCTCGCGGTGCCGCATCAGCATCCGTTGCACTGCCAGGCTGAAGTCGCGCACCCGCCGCCCCAGCTCGCGGGCCTGCTTGTGCAAGTCGCGGGCCTGCACCGGAACCTCCGGCGCCGTCAGCCGCTCCTGGATCTGCCGTCCGCCGAAGCCCAGCAGCGTACCGATGCCCGTGATCGGGTGCGACAGGGCGTCCTTGACCTTGAGGAACTGGTCGGCCACCGGCTTGATCCCGACCATCGCGATGAACGCCCGCAGCACGTCATTCGCCCCTTCGCCGATCTGGTTGATCCGCGCATCGCGCAGCATCCGCTCATACGGCTCGTCGGTGAAGTACGCCTGGCCGCCGAAGATTTGCACCGTGTCGTTGACGATCTGCCACAGCGCCTCGGTGGACCACACCTTGAGCATCGCGGTTTCGAGCATGTAGTCCTCGAAGCCGCGGTCGATGAAGCCGGCGCACTCGGCCACCGTCGCCTCCAGCGCGAAGACGTGGGCCGCCGCATACGCGATCTTCTTCTTGACCAATTCAAAGTCGGCGATCGGCTGCTGGAACTGCACGCGCTGCTTGGCGTGCGTCGCCATCGCTCGCAGACAGGTCTTCGCCGCCCCGGTGCAGCTCGCGCCGAAGGTGGTCCGGCCGAAGTCCAGCACGGTCAGCGCCACCTTGCAGGCCCTTGCCGACCTGGCCGAGGATGTTTTCCTTCGGCACGCGCATGTCGTGGAAGGCTAGGCGGGCGGTGGCCGTGCCGCGGATGCCCATCTTCGGCATCCGCGCCTCCACCACCTCGAAGCCCGGCATGTCCGGCGTGACCAGGAACGCGGTGATTTCCTTCTTCCGATCCGATCCGGCGCCGGGCGTCCGCGCCATCACGGTCAGCACCTGGGCGATGGCGCCGTTGGTGATGTAGCGCTTCGTCCCGTTGAGGAGGTAGGCTTGGCCGTCCGGCGTCGGCGTGGCCGTGGTCTGGACGTTGCTGGCGTCGGAGCCGGCCTCCGGCTCGGTCAGGGCGAACGCGCCGAGCTGTTCGCCGCGGACCAGCGGCGGCAGCCAGCGCCGTTTCTGCTCCTCCGTGCCGAACAGGAGCAGGCCGCGGATGCCGATGCTGTGGTGGGCGTTGACGAAGACGGCGACGCCGGCGTCGTGGCCGCCGATCACTTCCATGACGCTGCGTGTATTGCAGCTGCGAAAAGCCGCGGCCGCCGTAATCCTTGGGAGCGGTCATGCCGAGGACGCCCAGCCGGGCCAGGCCGGCGACGACGTCCGGCGGGATCTCGGCGTTGCGGTCGATGGCGGCGGCGTCGATGTGTTCGTCGCAGTAGCGGCGCACCTCGGCCACGGCGCGAGCCGTCTCCTCGTGCTGTTCTCGGCTCAGCGTCGGATACGGGAACAGGAGCGGGGCGTTGAAGCGGCCGAAGAACAGCCCCTTGGCGAAGCCCAGCGTTTGCGGGCCGGAAAACAGCAGCTCCTCGGCTTGCTTGCGCTGCTGGTCGATTTGCGCGGCGGTCAGGGCCATGAGAGGGATCCCGGCTGGAAGGGTGGGCGAAACGGCGGCGCCATCCGAAGCGCTGCGCCTTCTCTATCCTCATTCTACCTTCGGTGTTCCCGGCGGGGACAGGCGGATTTGCCGGCAACGGCACCCGCCAAGCGTCTATCATGGGGGATATGTTGGGAGCCGAGCCGGAGGACGGATCGAGAGGACGGGTGGGCCATGCTGCGATCTTTCACGGTCAAAAACTATCGCTGTTTCCGGGATTTCACCATCGGCGGACTGGAGCGCGTGAACCTGATCGCCGGGAAGAACAATACGGGCAAGACGGCGCTGCTGGAGGCGCTGTTTCTGTTCAGCGGGCCGAACAATCCTTCCCTGCCGACCCTCGTCAACATCGTGCGCGGCGTGCCGCAAGCGGATCAAGATGCAGCCGATTTTTGGGGTTGGCTATTCGCGGGCAAGCAGATCGACCACCCCATCGAATTGACCGGCGAGGATGCCTCGGGCGGCTGGCGCAACTCGCGCTCCGGTTGGAAATGCCGGCGGCGGCCCGGATAGTCGGCGCGGCGAATGAAGACGGTCTATCATTAGGCGCGCAGGCTTCCTCGTCCACCGCGGGGCTTCCTAGGGAACTGGTGCTGGACTACAAGGATTCCTTGGGAGGCGAGGGCGTTTCGCGGTCCTCGTTTCCGACGCAGCCGAACGGCCAAATCCAAATCGCTGACATCGGCCCACGACTTACTGTGAATTTCATTTTCACGCGCACTCGCAAGTCTGTCCAAGCCGACGCCACACGGTTCAGCAATCTAGAGGAAGTGGGGAGACAAGAAGAGGCGACGGCTGCCATACGCATTCTGGAGCCACGGCTAAAGCGACTGGCCGTGTTGGTTTCCGGTGGTCAACCAATTATCCACGGCGACCTTGGCATGGGTCGCATGATACCAGTGCCCTACATGGGCGAAGGCATCGGTCGCCTCCTGTCAATCCTGTTGGCGATCGCCAACGCCCGCGGCGGCGTCGCACTCATCGACGAGATCGAGAACGGCCTGCACTACTCGGTCCAGAAGCAGGTCTGGCAAGCCATCGCGCACGCCGCCCGGCAAAACGACGTTCAGGTGTTCGCCACGACGCACAGCTATGAGTGTATCAACGCCGCCTATGAGGCGTTCGCATCCTCTGAGCCATACGACTTCGCGCTGCACCGCCTGGACCGGATCGACGGCGAGATCAAGGTGGTGCGATACGACCGGGACATGATGAAGTACGCCCTGGAAATGTTCCACGAGGTGCGTTGATGCCCGCGGCCGCCCGGCCCACACCCTTCACCAAACCGCGTTTGCTAATCGGCGAGGGGCAAGACGAAGTGTTCTTCTTTGAAGCCTTGCTTGCCCGTCTTGGCGTCAGCGATGTGCAGGTCGAGCAGTACGGCGGCAAGGGCAACTTGCCTTCCGATCTCACGGATTTCCTGGCCCGCCCTGGGAGGAATCAGGTCCGCGCGGTCGGCATAACCCGCGATGCGGACATTGACGCTGCACGAGCGTTTCAAAGCATCCTGGGGTTGTTGGCCGCAAGGGGATTGCCTCTGCCGAGCGGCCCCGGTCAAATCGCGGCGGGAACGCCGCGGCGTGGGAGTCTTTCCGTTGCCAGACAATGCCCGCCCGGGAATGCTCGAAGACCTGTGCCTGGACGCAGCGCAACCGGACGCTGCCACGCCCTGCGTAGACGACTATTTCCAGTGTGTGCAGCAAAAGGCCGGCCGCCAGCCGAACAACCTGTCCAAAGCCCGCGTCCACGCCTGGCTCGCCTCGCAGGTCGAGCCCGACAAGCGGCTGGGCGAGGCCGCCAAGAGCGGCTACTGGCCCTGGAACAGTCCTGCCTTCGACCCACTCAAGCAATTCCTGGCCGGCTTGTAGCGCACCGCATCCGCAACCCCGATGCCGTCAGTCGCCGAACAGCTGATCGAACTTGCTCTTCCCCATCGACGGTCCGGCGTCCTTCTTTTTCGTCGTCGCCGGATCGAATTCCTCGCAGAAATTGCCCGCCTCCACGTCGCGGACATACTCCGTGGTCGCGCTGAGGCAGTGGTTGTGCGCGCTGGGGCTGTAGAGCCGGCAGTTCACGCAGCAATGGAGGTAGGCGTGACAGGAAGGGCACACGGCGCGGAAACCGATCGGCCCTTCCACCGCGGCGCCGCACTTGGGACAGCTGGGCATGCCAGTCCCCTCCAGAAGTCAGGGGTCAGTAAGACAGGGCGCACCGCTACTCCGCCGGCAGGCGTTTGACCCGGCTGAACACCACGAACATCGCCGCGCTGTAAAAGAACCCGGCGGCGCTGCCGAGGAACGCCAGAATCGAAAAGAGCAAACCCGGCTCAGAGCGGCTGAACAGCACCGAGGGCACGAACGCACCTAAGCACCCAAAGACCGAACCGATGCACCCAAGGACCGAAACCACCTGTCCGAAGGTCAGCAGAAACTGTCCGAAGGTCAGCGGGGGCCGCTCCCGGAGCATGACGCGGCCGCGGTCGCGGAAGGGAGGTTCTGGTGCGTCGGCCACCTCGGCCGGGGTCGCCTCCCGCACGAGCAGACCCGAAGGGTCGAACCCCGTAACCAGGATGTCCCGACCGGCCTCAATGGTTTCCCCGGCGGTTCGCGCCGGGTAAGCGGCCCCGAGGACTTGCACCTCCCCGGAGGGAGCAAGCGTGCTCAATGCGCGGCCGAGGGAACCCACAAGAAGGCGCTTGTGCATGGTTCCTCCGCTTTTCACCCCTGCAAGCTCTGCAATATCTCACGCCGCGACACCAGGCGCTGGCCGCGGCACTCGTCGATGCGCAAAGCCCTGAGCAGCCGGCGCCGCAATTCGGCCTGCATCTGCTCCACGGCGCTGGCGGACGTGCTCGGCAGCGGGATCGTGCCGCCGGCCCGGCGGTCGTGGCCGCCCGCCCGACCCAGCTCGCCCACTACCTGCTTGAGCAGCTCGCCCGCATGGGCGTCCGCCACCGCCGCCCGCGCCGACAGAACCAGCTTGTCCTCGCAGACGCCGGCGCACACCGCCCAGTCGATTTCCTCGAAACGGATCAGGAAGTCCGCCACCTCCGCCGCCAGCTCCGGCTGGGGCAATTCGTTCGCCCAGCTGATAATCAGCCGGTCGTAGATGAACGAATTCTGCGAGCGCCTGGAGGATGCACTCGAAATGGCTCTGCGGGAGTCGCGCGTTGCGGATGCGAGCAAGCAAGTCCTTATCGGCCAGCGGATAGAGGTAGAGCAAGGCGCCGTCGTCCAGCGGACTGGCCTCGCGCGGATAACCGCTCAGTTCCGTTTCGATGCCGTAAAGCAGGCCGGTCGCCAGGTCCGGCGGCACCGCGATGTTCTGCTCCATCAGGTAGCTCGTCACCAAGGAACAGGTCGCCCCGAGACTGCGGCGGACATCCTCGAAGGGGACGCCATCCAGCTCGCCGGGCGTGTCGTGGTGGTCGATGACGGCGTAGAGCGGGGCGTCCTCGGGCAGGTTGTGCCGGCCGGTGTTCGGCTGGCTGTCCACCATGACGAGGACTTCCCCTTCCTGCAGCTCCGCTTTTTCGATGGGAACCAGATCGAGGTCGAGAAGATCGACCATCGCTCGGTTCTCAGCCCGGCTGATGAGACCGTCGCGGGTGAGGCGGGTGGGCTTGCCCAAGCAGACCTGGATCAGGTGGGCCAGACCCATCATGCTGGCGAGACTGTCGGGGTCGGGGTGGACGTGGGAAACGAAGGTGACGCTGGTTACATCTTTTAGACCGTCGAGAAAACGGTCGGAACGTCGGGCGCTGGCCACTTTGCCATTACAGCCAGATTCGGCGCTTCTACGCGCCATGGTGTACGTCCCTCCAAACAGACATAGGGGATCACCCTCCCTGGCAACATCCCGGCATTATACTCGACCGCCGGATACGTCGCCAGATGGGCGGTTGGTCGGCGGCCCCCTTCACCCCGCCGTCTCGCCTAACTCCTCGACCCGGCGCCACTGAGCCTCCGTCGCCGGCATCACGGACAGCCGGGGGAGACGTATCAAATCCCATGCCGCAAGTTCTGGGTCCTTCTTGATTTCCGCCAACAGTACCGGCCGCGCCAGCGCGCCACCGGCTCCATTTCCACGACCACCGCTCCGGGATCGTCGGCGGTCGGAGCGGGCCGCGCGTCCGCGATCGCCCGCATCACGCCGACCACCGCTTTCTCCTTGCCGGTGTGATAAAACAGCACGCGATCGCCGCGCTTGACCTGGCGCAAATACTTCCGGGCCAACGGATTGCCGACGCCGTCCCAGACCGTCCGCCCGTCGCGCCGCAGGTCGGCGAAACTGTAACAGTTCGGCTCCTGCTTAAAAATCCATAGCGCCATCCTCCATCCTCCTTATCCCGGTTTCTTGCCGGGCTGACCCGGATCGCCCAGGCGGCAAGGGTTCTCTCCGATCGGCCGAAAAAACCTGAACAGGCGTCCCGAAGGACGCTTCTCCGTCTTGTTCCTGCGTAGAATGCATCGCCGGCCCAGGAATTGCGTCGGTTTCGGCGGTGTACCCTCTTGCGATTCCACATGAGTCGCCGGAACCGACGCTTTCCTTATTCTTGATCCCCTCGCACGGAGGACGGTTTCATGCAACCCATCCCGGCTCGGCTCCCCCTGTGCCGCTGCTTCGCCGAGAACCCTCCGGCGCTCCGCGGCGGCGATGCGCACCCGACCAACGGCGAGACCGCCCAGTACGAGGTCGAATCGTCCCTGATCTTGCGGCCGGACGTCCGCTGTCTTCAGCGCTGGATCGACTTGAATGCGTGAGAAGCAAAACCCAGGCGAGCCGCCGGGTTTATCCCGGCGGTTTTCGCCCCACGGCGGGGATAAACCCCGCCGCTCGCCCGGTCGGGAAACGACTTCTCAACCAGTCGTCATTTCGTCGTCGGCAAATCCTTCCAGACGTTGAGCTTTTGCCGCTGTTCGTCGGTCAGCGGCGGTCGGGGCACCGCCGCACCGAGGCGCAGCGCCTCCGCCGCCTGCTCCCGGCAACGGTCGTCTTCCCACGCCTTGTACCGCGCTTCCGCCAGCCGGAAGCGCAGCACGGCGTCGTTGGGGTCGTGCGGCAAATATCGTTCCAGCACGTCCGCTGCTCCCATGAACTGAAATGCCGGCTCGTGGGCGTCTTTTTGCTCGACGAGTCTTTCGATGGCGCCTCGTCCGAGCGGATGGGGCCAGCGAGCGTTCGAGAAGAAAAGACGGTATCCCGGCCCGATTCCGGCCGCCGTCGCGGGCAGACGATGAAAGCCCTCCAGGGTGCGCCCCACTTCCATCAAAAATTGGTACTCGGCGTAGTAACCATCGCGTCCCTGGGGGTCGAGCTTTTGAGCCTTCTGAGCGTAGCCGACCGCGAAGGAGGGTAGTTGCAGTTCCGGACGGAACTGCGGATCGACCAGCGGGCGGAGGGTCCACAGCTCGCCGGCCCACCGTGACTGCATCACCGGCACGCGGGCGTCTTCGGGGTCGTCCTGGGCTGCCAAGCCGAGCGGGCTGGCCTGGAGGAAAGCAGGCAGCTTTTGATCGTTGAGGACGTTGGGGTCCTTTTGCATCGCGTCGCTGAGGTAGCCCCGGCTGTCTCTCACGGCCGTCTGGAGTCGGGCGGAGCAGCTGGTGACGGGCACGAAAATGTCCAGGAAATAGAGCAAAGCGACCAGGACCGTTGCGAAGAACGGCAGGATGCGCGTGAGGGCCAGCCGGTTGATGCGCGGGTAGTCACGCGCCGGCAGTTCATTGAGGGCGAGCGCAACGACCGCCCACAGCGGCGCGCTCACCGACGGCAGACCGGCGCCCGGACTCACCATCAGCATCAGCAGCAGCGCCGCGGCGCCGGCGGTCAGCGCCCCGAGCCGGACGCGGCCGGACCAGGGGACGCGCTCGAACAGCACGAAGGCGGTCAGCCAGACGAGACAGCGGACGCAGGCGATGAACCCTTCCCTCAAAATGTCGTCGCCGGTGCGGTCGCCGGTGGTCTGGCGGATGATGAAGCCGAGCACGAGGCCGCACATGCCGCCGATGTAAAACTCCCAGCGCGTGGACTCGTTCGGTCCCGGTTCGACCGCGGCGTCGGCGCCCTGCGCCGGCTGGCGGAGCCAGCGCGCCGCCTTCACGAAAAACGCCCCGAGGGCGGCTAGCACGGCCAGCAACGTTACGACGCCGCCGGTCGCGGCGATTTCCAGGAGGAAGTTATGAGGGGACGCCACGACCGCCCCGCCGCCCGGCCCCTGGTAGAGCGGGAAGGCGCGCGAGAAGTTGCCGGGGCCGACGCCGAGCGGATGAGCCAGGATCATCTTGCCCGTCGCGCTCCACAGGTCCGGCAGCGGCGGAACGACATCCGGCGCCTGGAAGGCCGAGACGACGGCGGCGACGAACGCGATCACGCCGAGAAGGCCGAACGCTGCGGCGAGCGCCGATTGCCAGGCGGCGGCGCGGCGGGGACGGCAGACGTAGGCCGCCGCGAGCAGGCCCGGCAGAAACAGGGCCAGCCAGGCGGCGAACGGCGCCGGCTGGGCGAAGGCGGCCGACGCCGGGGAGCGGATGGCGGCCTGGTAGACGGCCTGCGCCGACAGCGCCCCGGCCCCGGCCAGGAAGACGGCGAACAGCGCCTGGCGGTCGCTCGACGAGACGGCGAGCTGGCGCACCAGGCAGACGGCGAGGAACAGCGTCAGCCCGTCCCAGGCGATGATGCGGGCGGGGTGCTTGTAGCCGGCCAGTTCCGCGGCGACGAAGCCGAGCAGGACGGCGAGCAGCAGCCCCGCCTCGACCGCGCCGCCGCGCCAGTCGCCGCGGCGCGATCCCAGCCGCCAGCCGGCCAGTCCGACGGCGGCCAGGAACCATAACAGGGGCAGCACCAGGTTCGTCGGTCCCGACGTGGACAGCAGCATTCCGGGGTCTTCGCCGGGGGCCAGCATCCGGGCGGTGAGCAGGGCCACGGTCGCGCCGAGCAGCATGCGCCGGACCAGATCGGAAATGTAATTCATCGGAGTGGACGGCGACTCGCGGAGCGAGTCGCCCACTATCTCGGCGGAGGCGTCTCTGGTTGGGCTGTGGCGGCTCGTGGCTGGCTCCCTGGCAATGGGCGGTCACGGGACCGCGGCCGACCGCGCGGCGCAGCCGGTCGTGGTAGAAGCGCGGGCGTCGCGCAGAAAATCGAGGACGGCCGGCTGACGGTAGTCGGCGTAGGTCCACGGCCACGGCGTGAAGGCGCCGGCCTGGAAGCGCAGCGTGACCTCGGCGTAGATCCCCTGGCCCAGGTAAACGCGATGGGCCTGGTCCTTCGTGGTGGCGAGCAGGAACTTGCCGAGATTCAGATAACCCGGATCGATATTGACCGGCCGAGCCTCCGGGTAGCGGCCGGACTCGGCCAACTCGCGCTCCAGGGCGTTGGCGCGCCGCTTGACGTCGGCCAGGCGATCCGGCGCGACGAGATCCCGGAAGGCGAGGAATTGTTTGCGCAGGTCGGTCCCCATGGCTTCGGCGTAGTAATCGGTCTGGTCGAAGACGAAGGGCGCGCTGACCCGTTCGACGGGGCCGTAATCCTCTTCCAGCCGGTCCCGCGCCCAGGACAGGATGTCCGCATGGCGGCTGAAGACGGCCGCGACCAGCAACACCGAGACGGGGGACGCGCTTCGGCCATGGATTCGTCCAAGCGATTCACCGCGGAGAACGCAGAGAACGCAGAGAAAAGAAAACCATTTGTTCCGAGACGTGCGCGATCTTGGCGCTTGATTTTTTCTTTTCTCTGCGCTCTCCGCGGTGAATTACGGATTGAGTCGATGTTGCTTCAGGACCTCATTCAGCCAGCGGCGATCCTCTTCCTGCAGCGGCGCGGCGGGGTCGCGCTTGTAGTCGATCTTGGAGGCGAAGCCGCCCTGGTCGTAACAGCGCGTGAAGGCGGTGAAAAGGTCGAGGACGGTGTCGCGGTCGTCGGAGGCCAGCGGCAGGCGGAAACGCGGCAGCCGCTTTTGCAGCGTGGCCGTGTAAATCTCGTAGCGCTCGGCCTGCGTCGAGCGCGTCACGGTGACGGCGTAGTCCCAATCGGGCAGGCCGTCGCGCGAGTAGTCGAGGGTCGGCTGGCCCTGCAACACGAGGTCGATTTCGACGAGGTTGGCGTTGGCGTTTTTGCCCTCGCGGCGCTTGTCAAGGTAGGCGGCGCGGCCCGCGCCGGTCGTCTTGTTGGTGGGGCTGACCACTTCCAGCAAGGTGACGATTCGGCCGTCGCAGCGCTGCCGGATCTCGATGAAATCCTCGTGGTGCTCCTCGCGCACCACCGAGGTGAACAGGGCCTGTTCCGTGACGTAATGGCGCTGGGCGACGCGGGCGCGGTAGCGGTCCACCAGTCCGGGCAGCAGGATCTGGTACAGGCACATGACGAGCTGATGGTGGAACGTCGGCCAAAGGGCCTCGTCCTCCAGGTAGGGGTCCATGCCAGGAAAGGGACTCGGCATTGTCGGCTTCTCCCTGGGACTCCGGGCAAGGGGGGAACGAATGCAGGGTGCTGCGTGGTCCCACCGTATCCCGGTTGCTGCTCCGATCCGTTTCGAGTGTTGAATTATAACGGCGGCGAAATGCCAAAACCAGCGCCGAGACGACTTCTCCGACGAAATTCCGACCGCCCCCTCGGAGCCGCGACTGTAAGGGAGCGGGGTGAGGTCCTGGTGCCAGAACCCCGCTCCCTTACGGTCGCGGCTCCGAGGGGTGTGCTGGACTTCAGTAGGCCGCAGCGGCAAACGCTTGCGTTGCACCGCGTCCTGGTGTAACGTCACCATCCAGCGGCCGGCGCTCCTCGACACCCCCTGAGTCTCGATGTTCCCATGCTACGCACCGACAGGCGAACCGATTTTTCATCGACTTCAGCCCCCCGGATAGGGGCGATCCGATGGCGCCTCGCGGCGGCCCTGGCCGCGGCGCTGCTGTCGCCCCCAGGCGCCGGCCCAGGATGCGCCGCCGCTGGTCATGGGCGGCGTCATGCCCGGCGGCCTGCGCGTCCGCCACGGAGAACTGGGGCACGTTCGACGTAACCGTGGCCAACCGCGGCGACGGGGACCGAACCGCCCGCGTCCTCGTGTTCTTCGAGAGTCAGCCCGAGGTGCAGTACGGCCGCGACGTGTGGCTCCCCGCCCATTCGACCGTTTCGACGTGGATGCTCGCCGGCCCGGCCGGGGTGAAGCCTCCCGCCGACGGCGCCGCCGTCCAGTGGCTGCTCTACGACCGCACCGACGGCGCCGACCGGCCCATCCTTGCCCACGGCGACGAGCGCGTCCCCTCGAAGCCCGTGCTCTACCGCGTCCCGGAACCGTCCACCTCCATCCTCTTCAACGAGTCATCCTATTCAAAGATCCCGTTCGGCCAGCTGCCGCAACCGGAGCCGACCAACGACGAGGCCTACCGACTCGCCCAGCTGTTCCGCCAGGTCGTCCACCTGGCCGACCCCGACCGGGTCAGCCGCATCCCGCCCGGCCCGATGCCGCCCACGGAGGAGGCCTTCGACGGCGTCGATCACCTGATCGTCGCCTCCGACCGCCTGGCGGACGACCCCGCCGGAATGCGGGCGCTGCGCCGCTGGCTGGAGCAGGGCGGCCGGGCGTGGGTGATGCTCGACCGCGTCCATCCGAACACGGTCGCCGCCCTGCTCGGCGACGCCCTCGATTTCGAGGTCGTGGACCACGTCGGCCTGACGTCGTTCCAGATCGAGACGCAGTCCCTCACCGCCGCCCCGCTCGCACCGGGGGAGCGCGGTGGGAACAATCGAGGGTGGCAACCGGCGCCGCTTTCGATGAACGAGGAGCAGCCGGTCGAGTTCGCGCGGGTGCTGCTGCCGCGACAGGAGCGGCCCAAACACACCATCAACGGCTGGCCGCTCTGGTTCACCCGGCCAGTGGGGCGCGGAAAGGTGATTTTCACGACGCTCGGCCCGCGCGGCTGGTATCAGTGGAAGAAAGGCCGGCCCGTCCCGACGGACCCGCTCACGGACGTCGCCGAGGAGGTGCAGCCGCCGCGCCAGGAAGCCGCCTTTCAACTCGACGACGTGCAGCCGATGCTGGCCCAGGAGGTCGGCTATTCGGTCGTCGGTCCCTGGACCGTGGCGATGATCTTCGGCGGTTTTCTGCTGACGGCGCTGCTGATCGGCTTCGTCCTGCGGCGGTTGCGGCGGCGGGAGCTGCTGGGTTGGATCGGCCCGGCGGCGGCGGTCGGGGCGGCCGCGGTGTTCGTCGGCTTCGGGGAGGCGTCGCGGCGGTCGGCGCCGTCCACCGTGGCCGCGGTCCAGATCGTGGACGCCGTTCCCGACACGGGCGAGGCGGCGGTCCACGGGCTGATGGCGGTCTACCAGCCCGATTCCGGCCTGGTGGAAGGGGCGGCCGGGGGAGGCGGCTTCTACGTGCCGGACGCACACGGCGCCGAGGGTCAGACGCACCGTTTCATTCAGACCGACCTCGACGCCTGGCACTGGGAGGACCTGTCGCTGCCGGCCGGCTTGCGCTTCGCCTCGTTCCATGCCGTGGCGGCCACACCCGAGCCGATCGCGGCCGTCGGCCGCTTCGGGCCGGACGGCCTGGAGGGCCGTCTGTCGGCCGGCCCGTTTCACGAGCTTTCCGACGCGGTCCTGGCGCCGCCCAACGGCCGCGGTCTCGCCGTCCACCTCGCCCCGGATCGGCGCCTTCCGCGCCAGCGGCGGCGACGCGCTGCCGAAAGACCAGTACCTGACCGGCGCCGTGCTGAGCGACCGGCAGCAACGGCGACAAGAGGTGTACCGAAAATACTTGATCCCGCCGCCGACCGGCCGGCCGGAAGGTTCCGACGTGCTGCTGGCCTGGGCGAAGCCGATCGACCTGCACTTCACGCCGATCGCCGACGCGCGGGCCGTCGGCGACGCGCTGCTGGCCGTGCCGCTGCGGCTGGAGCGTCCCGATGCGGGGCGGCGCGTCGTCATTCCGGGGCCGCTCGTCCCGTACCGGCGCATCCTCGGCGACGGTCTGACGCGGCCGACCGTGGAGGGGACCGGCGACGCCGACATGCACCTGCGCTTCCAGCTACCCGCCTCGGTGCTGCCGTTCCGGGTCGAGCGCATCCGGGCGTCCGCGAAGATCAACGCCCCGTCGCGGCGGGTCGTGATCGCCGGCTGGGCCGACGGAAGCCTCGTCGAGCTTCGCAGCGTGAACGGCCCGCTCGACCCCATCCGCATCGACGTGGCCGACGCGCGGTTGCTCCGCCTGGACGAGGACGGCGGTCTGCATCTGAACGTGTCGCTGACCGGCGCCCCCAGGCCGGCGGCAAGGCGGCGGCCGGCGGTTCGGCGGATGAGAAGTGGACCATCGAGTATCTGGAAGTTGAAGTTCAAGGATCGGTTGTGACGGACAAGTGAAAGCGGTTAGCCGCGACGCGCAGCGGAGCGCTCCGCTGCGCGTCGCGGCTAACCGCCCCACGCGCCGCGGTTCACGACGGGAGAATGGCATGAGTCCGGGTCAAGCGGTCGTCGAAACCAAAGATCTGACGAAGAAATACGGCGGCGTCGTCGCGCTGGACCGCCTGACGCTGACGGTGGGGCGCGGTCAGATCCTCGGCTTCGTGGGGCCGAACGGCGCCGGCAAGACGACGACGATCAAGATCCTCGTCGGCCTGGCCCGGCCGACGAGCGGCTCGGCGACGATCGCCGGGGCCGATTGCGTCCAGCAGGCCCGCAAGATCAAGCGGCTGGTCGGCTACATGCCCGATACGTTTGGTTCGTATGACAACATGCGCGTCGGCGAGTACCTCGACTTTTTCGGGGCGGCGTTCGGCCTGCGGCGGCGGGACCGGGCGCGGCGGATCGGCGCGGTGCTGGAGCTGGCGGGGGCAGGCTCCTTCCGCGACCTGTACGTCGAAACGCTCAGCCACGGCATGAAGCAGCGCGTGGCGATCGCCCGAACGCTGCTGCACGACCCAGAGGTGCTGATCCTCGACGAGCCGGCCAACGGCCTCGACCCGCAGGCGCGCATCGAGATGCGCCAGCTGCTTCTCGACCTGGCGGCCTGCGGCAAGACGTTCCTCGTCACCAGCCACGTCCTGCCGGAGCTGGCGCGGATCTGTCACCGCGTCGCCATCATCACGCGCGGCCGGCTGCGCGCCCTGGGCACGCCGGAGGAGATTTCGCGCCAGCTCCAGCCGCAGCGGCCGATCGAGGTTTTGTTGACGCGGGCCGACGACATCGACCGCGCGGCGGAGGTGGTGCGTCGCCACGTCGAGCCGGGGGCGGAGGTCGAAACGTCGGCGGCGGAGGCGGTGGTGCGCTTTCGCACCGCCCGGCGCGAGGAGGAGCTGGCGGGCCTGCTGACGGCCCTTATCGCGGCGGGGCTGGGTGTGACGCAGTTCCGCGAGGTGCAGACGGACCTGGAAGAGGCGTTTATGAGTCTTGCCCGATCGTCCGAGGAGAAAAACGATACGTTTCAACCCATGCGATCCGTTTAGAAGCGATTCCTATCAGCCCCGAGCGCGAGCGAGGGGGTTGACCGAAACCCCTCGCTCGCGCTCGGGGCTGATAGGACAGTCGGACGTTTTCAACCATGAACCCGATCATCCGCCGTGAACTGCTCGAATTGCTCCGCACGCGCAAGGCGTTGGCCTTGCAGTTCGGCCTGGCCCTGGCCTGCGCGCTGCTGGTCCTCGTCCGCTGGCCGACCGGCGAACATTCCGACCTCACCGGCGCCCTGCGCAGGAAGTGATTCGCCTGTTCGGCTACGGCCTCTTGGCGGGCGTCCTCCTCCTGGCGCCGGCCTTCCCGGCCACGTCGCTGGTGCGCGAAAAGATCAAGGGGACGCTGGCCCTGCTGCTCAATTCGCCGATGCGGCCGGCGTCGATCTACCTGGGCAAGCTCGGCGGCGTTCTCGGCTTCACGGCCGTCCTGCTGGCCATGACGCTGCCCGCCGCGGCGGCCTGCTACGCCCTCGGCGGCGTCGGTACGCGCAACGGCATCACCCTGCTGTACGTCGTCCTCGCCGTCGCGGCCGTGCAAACGTCCACACTCGGATTGCTAGTCAGCAGCCGCGCCCATTCCACCGACGGCGCCCTCCGCACCACCTACGCCCTCGTCCTCGCGGTCGTCGTGCTGCCGCTGGTCCCCTATGCGCTTCTCCGCGGCGGCTCCGACTCGCTGACGCGACTGGCCTCCCTGCTCCGCTGCCTGTCGCCGATCCCCGCCGTCATGGAGGTCCTGCGACAGGGCGACGTCGGCTCGTTCGGCTTCTCCGTCGGCGGCGGGGCCGTCGTGGGGTACGTGATCCTGGCCCTGGCCGGCAGCGCGGCCTGCGCCTGGGCGACGGTGACGCGGCTCAACCACAAGCTCCTCGACCGGCGCGGCCGGCCGGCGTCATGACGGAGGATCGATCGTTCGGGCAACGGATCGGCCGTCGCCTTCTCTATCTGGTGGATCCGCAACGTCGCTCGGGCAGCATGAGCCTCTGGGTCAACCCGGTCATGGTGAAGGAGTTCCGGTCGCGCCGCTTCGGCCGCTCGCACTGGACGCTCCGGCTCATCGCCTTCAGCGCCATCCTGTCGCTGGCCATCAGCGTGATCGCCGTGACGGGCGCGCTGGGCTGGGGCGTGGAAATCATCGGCGGCGGCCTGGTGCTGCTCCAGGTCGCCCTGCTGATCCTGTTCGCCCCCAGTCTCGCGGCCGGCCTGGTCAGCTCCGAACGGGAAAGCGGGACGTGGCGGCTGCTGCGCATGACGCCGCTGTCGTCCGGCGCCGTCCTGCGCGGCAAGCTGGTGAGCGTCGCCTGGCCGCTGCTGCTCCTCTTGTTCGCCACCCTGCCGGGCTACGTCGTGATGATGACGATCAAGCCCGCCCTGGTCGGCCAGGTTGAGCGCGTGGCGGCGTGCCTGGTGCTGACGGCCGTGTTCCTGGTGCTGCTCAGCGCCTCGGCCAGCACGCTCTTCCGTTCGACGGCCGCGGCCATGACCGCTTCCTACGCGGCGATCCTGGCGATTTGCGTGGCGCCGCTCCTGGTGTGGCTGGGCCGCGGCGCCCCATTCGGCCGTGAAACCGTCGCCGCCGTCCTGCTCGCCGACCCGGTGGCCGCCGCGCTGCAAGCCTCCGAAACGCCGGGATTCTCCGGCTACGAGCTTCTGCCCCTCAACTGGTGGATCGTCGGCGCCGCCTGCGTCGCCCTGCTCGCCTTCCTGTGGTTGCGGACGTGGCAGCTCTTTCGGGTGGATGAAGGGTGAATCTCATGCGGACCCTACGATTCCTTTGCGCCGTCGCCGGGCTGTCGCTCTGCCTCCCCGTCTGCCGTGGGGCGTTCGACGAGGTCATCGACTCGCCGATGTACCAGGATCCGGAGCTTCCCGCCCCGCACCTGGTGCAAATCTTCCCGGAGAAGGCGAAGGCGCTGTGGCTGAAGGCGCTCGACCGGCCGGAGGCGGACGTGCGCCGGCAGGCGGCCGACGCCGTCCTGCTGGCCGAGAGCGCGGCGCCACGCCTCGCCTTGGTTCGTGCGCCAGTGCCTTGGGACTATTGGCCTCGCCGATGGCGCCAGGGCCGCTGCTGGCGGCGTCCGCCTCCATCCCGAACCGACCCGGCGCCACGGATCTCGGCATGTTCATCGCCCCTCTCTCCCGAGCGCTGGACCAGCCGGACCCGCAGCCCGCCGTGCGCCTGGCGGCCGCGCAGGCGCTCATCGCCCTGGACGCGCGGGACGCCGCCCCGGTGCTGTTCCGCCGCGCCCAGGAGGACGGCCGCGAGATGCGCGACCTCGTCGAACCGGCCCTGGCGCGCTGGGACTATCGGCCGGCCCGCGCCGCCTGGCTCGAACGGCTCCGCGACCCGGCGACGCCGCAACGCAATCTCGCCCTGGCCATCCAGGGACTAGCCGCGGTGGGCGAGGACCAGGCCGCCGATCGGCTGCGCGAGATGGTCTTGTCGGAACAGACGGCCGGGCCGATCCGGCTGGAGGCCGCCCGCGCCCTGGGATCGCTGCGAAGCGAGGGTCTGGAGAAGGACGCGGAGCGACTGGCCGCCGATGTCTCGCCGCGCGGCCTCGTCGGCCGACTGGCCGCCGCCGCCCTGCTGCGGCGCCATCGGAGCGACGACGCGATCCATCTCCTGCAACGCCTGGCCGACGACGAGGAACCGGCGGTCGCCGCCCCCGCTGTCGCCCGCCTTCTCGAAATCGACCCGGATCTCCTCGCGCCCGCCGTGGAGCGGCTGCTCGCCCGTCCGGACGCCAACCTTCGGTCCTACGCGGTGGACGTGTTGTACCGCCGACCGAGCGAGGCCCGCGTCCCGCTCCTGGCCGACCGGCTCGACGACGCCGATCCCGACGTGCGCGGGAAGGCGCGTCGCTGCCTGCGGGAGCTGGCGGGAAATAAGGAGTTGCGGGACCGCGTTATCGAGGAAGGAATGCGGATGCTGGCGGGAAATGCACAGCAATGGCGGAGGCAGGAACAGGCGGCGATCCTGTTGACCCAGCTCGATTACAAGCCGGCGGCGAAGCGACTGGTGGAGCTGTTGCCGACCGACCGCCCGGAGGTCGCCGTGACCGCCGCGTGGGGGCTGCGGAAGCTGGCCGACCCGGACACGCGGCAAGCCGTGCTGGACTACGTTGCGGAGAAGCGCCGGCAGACCCTCGCGGGGAAAAATCCCTTCCCCGCGGAGGTCGTTCCTCTCTCGACCGTCAACCACCAGCTCTCGCAGCTGATCCAGTTCCTGGGGAATCAGAGGTTCGCCGCGGCCGACCCGGTGCTGCTGCAATACCTACCCCGACGCGGCGACCAGGGGCTGTGGGAGGCGCGGGCCGCGGCGGCCTGGTCGCTCGGCTGGATTCATGAAGGAAAGCCAGACGCCGGCCTCACGACCACCTTGCTGGCGCGGCTCGACGACGCCGCTTCCATTCCGCCGGAAGACCCTCGGGTCCGGCGGATGGCCGCCATCGCCCTCGGTCGCACGAAGGCCGTGGAGGTGCCATGCCGCACTTGCGCCGGTACTGTCCGGATCACCAGCCGGTCGACGACCCCATCCACGACGCCTGCGGCTGGGCGATCGAGCAGCTCAGCACCGATCCCAACGACGCCATGCTCCCTCCAAAAACCACCCTGGCGCCGCGCCGCGACTGGTTCCTCATGCCGGACGATTGAGCCGGATAGGCGGCCGCCAAAACCATCCCAGCCGCAGGGCTGCGTCATGCTGCACGTCGCACTCTGGGAGCCGGAAATCCCGCCGAACACCGGCAACGTCGCCCGTC
The DNA here is from genome assembly GCA_963771935.1 of uncultured Planctomycetaceae bacterium. Classification (GTDB taxonomy): domain Bacteria; phylum Planctomycetota; class Planctomycetia; order Gemmatales; family Gemmataceae; genus UBA4732. The sequence continues at coordinate 2,074,281 of CAVYVK010000005.1, forward strand.
TCTGCGCCGCCACCGGGACCGTGCTGCACCTGATCGGCCGCCTCGGCTTCCGACTCGACGACCGCTCCCTCCGCCGCGCCGGCCTCGATTACTGGAAGGACGTGGATCTGCGCCGCCACGACACGCTCGCCGCCTTCGAGGCGGATAACGCCGGCCGCCGCGTGTTTTGCTTCACCGCCCACGCGGAGACGCCGTACACGCAGGCGCGCTATCAGGATGGCAATTGTCTTCTGTTCGGCGGCGAGACGTTCGGCCTGCCGCCGGAGGTGCGCCAGCACTACGCCGACCGATCGGTGACCATCCCGATGCCGGCCGGCAAGGTGCGCAGCCTCAACCTGGCCACGGCGGTGGGGATTGCATTGTACGAGGCGCTGCGGCAGGTGAATGGGTGGTGATTCGGAAAAAGGCGAGGACGGCGTGAACACGGAAACCTATTTCGCCACCGCCGCCCGCGGCGTCGAGCCGGTCTTGGCCGACGAGTTGCGCGCCCTCGGCGCGGCCGACGTGGAGGCGGGGCGCGGCGGCGCCCACTTCTCCGGCGACCTGGCGCTGCTGTACCGGGCCAACCTGTGGCTGCGGACGGCGATCCGCGTGCTGCGGCCGATCCTCGAAGCGACCGTGGCCTCGCCGGACGAGCTGTACGACGCCGTGCGGTCGCTGGACTGGTCGCGCTGGATGACGCCGGAACACACGCTGGCCGTGGACTGCAACGTCCGCGATTCGCACATCACGCATTCTAAATATGCGGCTTTGCGCGTCAAGGACGCGATCTGCGACCAGTTCGTCGAGAAGTGCGGCCGGCGGCCGAGCGTGGACGTGGACGAGCCGATGGTCGGCCTCAACCTGCACGTCTACCGCGACCGGGCCGTGCTGAGCCTCGAAAGCTCCGGCGAGTCGTTGCACAAGCGCGGCTATCGTCCCGTGCTGACCAAGGCGCCACTCAACGAGGCGCTGGCCGCCGCCCTCGTCTTGATGACCGGCTGGCGGCACGATACGCCCTTTGTCGATCCGATGTGCGGCTCCGGCGTGCTGCCGATCGAGGCGGCGTGGATGGCGTTGCGGCGGCCGCCGGGCCTGACGCGCAAGCGTTTCGGCTTCCAGGGCTGGATGGACTACGACGTGCGGCTGTGGACGGCCCTGCGCGACGAGGCGCGGCGCGGCGTCGGCCGAACGCTGCCGGCGACGATCGTGGGGGCGGACGTGCGCGGCGACGCCGTGGCGTTCGCGATCGACAACGCCCGCGCCGCCGGCATCGGCCATCTGCTGCGCTTCGACAAGCGCGACGTACGCGACTTTCGGCCGCCGGAGGGGCCGCCGGGCGTGATTCTATGCAATCCGCCCTACGGCGAGCGCATCGGCGAGGAGCGGGAGCTGCGAGGTCTCTATCGTACGCTCGGTGAGGTGTTCGCCCAACGGTGCGCCGGCTGGACCGCGTTCGTCTTCACCGGCAGTCCGATTCTGGCGGACGCGATCGGGCTGCGTCCGGCGAAGCAAATCCCGCTCTTCAATGGGAAGATCCCGTGCCGGTTGCTGCGGTTTGAGATGCGATAAAGCGCGCTCAACAACGATTTCTAAACCAGCCCCGAGCGCGAGCGAGGGGGGCGATCAAACCCCTCGCTCGCGCTCGGGGCTGGTAGGGTCTTCGGAGATGAGCAGCTTCTCCGGATCGACCCCGTCGGGAATGCGAAAGAGGCCCTGCCGGACCCGCTGCACGAGTCCCTTGGCGATCAAGCCCCTTGTACCATAGAGGATGTAGTGGACCTTGTGATTATCCGGATACGGATAGCCCTTCATGCCGAAGAACTCCGGGTCGGTCTTCCAGACGGCCACGGAAACGTCGTTGAGCGTGAACGGTTGGGGGATGGTGCGGGCGACGCGAAGCAGCGTCAGCCAGTGTCCGCCGGCCCGCAGCCGCTTGATGGTCTCCTGCCGCGACCGCCGCCGATCGGCCTGTTCGCGGTACTCCTCCTTGCTTCGGCCTTGCTCCAGGTATTCCCAGAGGGTCCGCTGCTGCGTCATGACGTTTGCCCTTGTTGGAGAAGCCGGCCCATTCCTTCATCCTAAATGGGGACGAGCAGCCGATGCAAGCGCGGTAGTCGGCGCCGCAACTTCTACACTAACCAAATCGAGGTCCTGGAGGCGGACGGCGATGGATTCCACGACGGACGACGGGCGGATTGCGGAGACGACCTTGCAGGCGCTGGCCGCCCTGGCCGACCGGGCCGACGCGGAGGTGGATTTCCCGTCGGCGTCGTGGGCGCTGGTGCGGGAGGCCGGCGTCCCGGCCTGGAGCGTGCCGGCGGCCTTCGGCGGACGCGAGCTGTCGGCGGCGGATCGCCTGCGCGGCGCCGAACAGCTCGCCGGCGCCTGTCTGACGACGACGTTCATTCTCAGCCAGCGCGAGGCGGCCGTCCGCCGCATCCTCACGCACGCCCGGCCGGAAGTGCGGATCGACCTGCTGCCGCGCCTGGCGCGGGATGAAATCTTCCTTACGGTCGGACTGTCGCAACTGACGACCTCGCGCCAGCACCAGGCGCCCGCCCTCTCCGCCGTGCCGCGCGGGGCCGGCTACGTCCTCGACGGCGTCATCCCCTGGGTGACCGGCGCGGCGCGGGCCGACGCTCTGGTCGTGGGCGCGACGCTGCCGGACGGAATGCAGATTCTCATGCTGCTGCCGCGCGACCGTCCCGGCCTGGAGGTCGAGGCGCCGATGGACCTTTGCGCCCTGCGCGGATCGCAGACGACGCAGGTGCGCTGCCGGCAAGTGGTCGTCGAGCCAGCCGACGTGATGGCGGGGCCGTCGCCGCGCGTGCTGGGCGCCGCGGCGGGCGGGCTGGAAACGTCGTGCCTGGCGCTGGGACTGGCGGGCGCCGCAGTCGATCATCTCCACCATGAGGCGGCCGTCCGGTCGGACCTGCGGCCGATCGCCGATCGTTTCGAGTCGGCGCGGCAGGGGCTGAGGCGGCGTCTCTACGCCCTGGCCGACGAGACGGTCTCCCCGGCGGACGCGAGCGATCTGCGAATACAGGCCAACACGCTGGCGCTCCAGGCGACGCAGGCGGCGCTGACCGCCTCCAAGGGGGCCGGATTCGTCCGGCCGCACCCGGCGCAGCGTTGGGCGCGGCAGGCGCTGTTTTTCCTGGTGTGGTCGTGCCCACGGCCGGCCGCCGAGGGGACGATGGCCTACCTGCTGCCCGACGCGGACGAGGAGAACCCGACCTGCGCCTGAGACGGCCCTCTCCGCCGAGCCGGATTTCCGGTCGGGTCTTGCTCTGTCGAAAACCTGTCGCGCCGGTACGTTTTCCGTCCGAGCCGCGTGCGCGGCTCGGACAAGCAATCTGAGGATTTCGACGGAGCAAATCCGTTTCAAATTCATCCCTACTACCAGCCCCGAGCGCCAGCGAGGAGGTTGGACCGAACCCCTCGCTGGCGCTCGGGGCTGGTAGAAAAACTGCACCTAATGGACGTAGAAGATGCTCAGCAACGCCAGGCCGGTCAGCAAATAGACAATCCCGACCCCAAATAAGAACAGCGGCCGGCGGTCTTCGAGTTCAAAGAGGGTCATCAGATAATACCACGGCGACAACAGCATCAGGCAGCCCGAGCCGCCCTCCTCGGAGGCGGCGAGGCTGGCCCAGACGTGCGCGAAGAGGACCAGGACAAAGCCCGCCGCGAACAACCCAATCGAGGATCCGTTTTGCATGAGCGCCAGGCCCAGCAGCACGAACCATAGGCCGACGCTTCCCACCAGCAGGATCTTGGCCAGGTTCCATTGCGCCAGAAAGTCCGGCAGCTCCGCCCCGCCTTTCCTCCGTCCGCGCTTCCGACTCCGCCGGATCGGCGGCCGGTCGTCGTCCTCTTCGTCTTCCTCTTCGCCGGGCGGCGGCACGGGCCGCGGCGCGTCCGGTTCGTTCTTGAGCTGATAAGGCGTCGCCGCGTCCAGCGGTTCGTCGTCCTCGGGACGCCGCGCCACGCCGAACAGGCGCCGGCACAGGGGACAGCAAACCGTGTCGCCCCGGCTCGATTCCTCGACCTGCAGGATGCGTTGGCACCCCGGACAGCGCATGCGCGGCATCGGTCGGCGCCTCTCCGTTTGGTCCCCGAAGTCCTAGGGGACATAGAGGACTTATACGACGAATGGAGACGCGGCCCGGCCTTCCCGCCGTTTGCGGACGCTCCTCACCTCTGCTAGGATAGCGGACACTCCTTGTTCGAGGATAGACGGCTAGGTCTTCCTATTGTTGAGGTATCGCATGGTCCCCCGCATCGTCCTTGGCTTCTGCGCGGAAATCGCCACGACGGATTACACCTTCGCCTACGTCATGGCGGCCGGCCACGAGGGCCGGCTGCTCAAGGCCGATTTCAGCATGTTCCCGCCGCAAGGCTCCATCTATGTGCCGCGCTCCCTGTTCCCGCATCTCCCCGTGCGCTTCCGCGATCTCGGCTTCTGGGACGTCGAGGAAGACCCGAACTTCAACGAGCGCAATCGCGGCGCCAAGTACCGCGCCTTCCGCCTCCGCCCCGACGTGCCGGCCGAGCTGCTCCGCATCGACTGCCCTTCCCACCGCCCGGACGAGGCCCGGCAATTCCTCCTGGAGCGGGGCCTGGAGTCGTTCTATCGGCTGGACGGCCGCGACCTGCTGCTGGAGTTCGCCGACGGCGTCATGGTTGGGCCGGTGCGCCTGGAGCCGGCCGAGGCCGACGGCCGCTTCCGCTGCGACCCGGAGCGACTGGCCGAGCCGCTCGGCGCCTGGCCCAACCGCAACGCCCTCCAGCCGGTCCTCGTCAGCATGGGCCAGACCATCCGCTGGTTCGTCTGGCCGCTGCCGCGGCCCGACTCCTTCATCGACCTCGCCTCCACGCGGCAGGTCCTCGAAAACCTCCAGCGCCTGGGCGTGAGCCAGGAACTCTACGACGATCTGATCGGCCGGCTCGGCTCGGTCGATCACGCCGCTCGCATCCCGCCGCTGCACCGCCGCCGGCTGCAAACCCTGCTCGACGAGGCGCTGCAGACCGGCAAGCGGCTGGAGGAATGCGTGCCGCTGCTGCGCGCCGACCCCAAGGTGCAGGAGGCTATCGAGCAGTACAAGCACCAGATCGGCGAGGAGCACCGCCTGGAGCTGGAAAAGCTGAAAACGCAGCTCGGCGATGAGGTGGAGGAATTAAGGGCGAAAAAGAGCGGCGTCGAGGCGGAGATCGAGGCGGCGCGGCAGCGGCTGGCCGACGAGGAGGCGCAGAAAGGGAAGATGGCGGAGGCGACGGCCGAGGCGGTGGTGGCCCGCGCCCGCCAGGCGCAGCAGGAGGTCAACGCGCTGCTGGCCGAGGTGGCCGTGCTGCGGCCGTTCCTGGCCGACGGCGCCGCGCCCCCGCAGCGCGCGGCGGTGACGGCCGTAGACGCACGACGGCGAAGGCGCGGCGACGCCGCTGCTCGACCTGGACGCCGCCTATGCGCACCTGAAAAGTCAACTGGAGAACGTCGGCCTCCAGCCGCGCTCGGCGTCGGCCGTCGGCGCGCGAGACCCTGACGGCCGCTGTCGCTGGGCCAGGCCGTTTTCTTCCAGGGGTCGTTGGCGCCGGTGCTGGCGCGAACCGCCGCCCTGGCCCTGTCCGGGGCGCGATGGACCGAGCTGGACGTGCCGGGAGACCTGAAGGACGCCACGGCGATGCAGCCGATCCTGGAGTCGGTTGCGGCGCGAGGGACCGGCGGTGCTGCTGCTGCACGGCGCCAACCGCTCCTGCATCGACGCCTACGGCGCCGACCTGGTGCGTCTCCTGGCCGAGCGTGCCGCCGGGCATGGATTCGGCGCCGGGGCTGATGGTGCTGGGCGTGCTGTCCGAGGGTTTCAGCGCCGCGCCGCCCGACCCGGTGCTGACGGCCCTGGGGCCGATCCTGCACACGGACTACCTCGCGTGGAAGCGCGGCTGGAAGGCCCGACCGGCCCGGCCCGGCCAGATGACGGCCAGCCCCTGGCCGCACCCCGACGGCCCCGACGAGGACGCGCTGGGCGTTCTGCTCGACGCAGCTGCAGCCGGCGCCGAACGAGCTGTGGCGGCGCAACGTGCTGGCGGCCGACCGGCGGCTGGCGGGTTGGCCGGTCGAGGCGGGCGCCCCGGACGCGCTGGACGCCGTGCTGTTCGCCTGGGTGCTGCCGCGTTGTCTGGCGGCCGGCGTGGACCTGTCGGACCACGGCGACGCCTTCCGGCAGCTGTTCCCGGAACCGGATGAAATGGATCCGCGACTTCAGCTATTGCTCAAGGCGCATGGGGCGGCGGAAGTGTTTTAACGAACAGAGCCGCGACCGTGAGGGAGCGGGGGAAGTTTTGGCGCCTCCTCCGCTCCCTCACGGTCGCGGCTCTGACGCGCGCCGCTCAGAAGCGGCGGTTCGGCCCGTCCGCCATCTCCTCCTCGGACGGGCGCGGCCCGAGGACGGGGCCTTCGGCGGGCCTGCCGCCTATCTTGGACGTAACGCTGTCGATGATCTCCCGTATCTGATGAGACATCGATTCGGGGGCGGCCTGCACCGCCGCATCGCGGACCACGCCGAGCAGCGTCCCGAGGGCCAGTTCCTTGACCCGGCCGAGTTCGGGGCCGAACATGTGCTCCAGCGAACCCAACCAGCTTCCAGCGGTGGACGCCGCCGAGCCGGCCGCGGACAGGGCTGATCCGGCCATGCGGCCGCCTGTTTCGGCGGCCCGGCCGACATAGCGGGCCACTCGGGGGGCGTGGCCCAGCAGCTTACCCGCGGTGAAGCCAACCGCCACCGCCCCACCCATCATCAACCAGGGATGACGGTCCACCTGCCTGGGCAGGTCGAACGTATCTCGGACTGCTTCGGCGGCCCCCACGAACCCCTCCTTGACGTTTTCAACGGCGTCGCCCACGGCGCCTGTGACGTTCTCCATCGTTCCTTGAACGCTTTCCACCGTGTCCTTCACGGTACCCATGGCGCCTTCCATCGTGTCCTTCACGGACTCGACCACGTCCTTGGCGCCCTGGACCGCCTCGGCCACGGTGGAAGTGGCTTCCTGGACGGTATCGACGACCGACTTTTCCAGCTGCTCGATCTTGTCGGACAGGTCGGTGCGCGTCGCCTCCATTTTCTCTCGGATTACTTCGGTTTCGTTAGCCATTCGACGTTCTCCTCGGTCGCTTTCATGGCCTCGTGGCTCATGGGCAGCGACTCCAGGTTTTTCTTGGCGAAGTAAAGCAGGACGCAGCCCACCACGCCGAAGACGACCGTGACGATGAGGAAGCTGGCCCAGTAAGGCAGGGCGTTCGGAAACGCCCAGCTGAGCAGCGTGGCGATCGTCACGCCAAGCAGGAAAATCGCCGCGACCGCCAGGGCCACGCCCAGGCCCAAGGAGGGCAATCCCTCCTGGGCCTTTTTCATGTCGTCTTTGAGTTCGTGTTTGAACAGCTCCAGCTGCTGCTTGATCAGCTCCTGCGCGTCGTTGACGATGCCGCTAAGCAGCGACGTCACCGTCGGTTCGGAGCCGATTTCCGTCGTCTGCAAACGGTCGGCCATGATCAGCTCCTGGACGTGACCCGGGCGAGAAGGAAGCCGACGGCGACGCCGACCAGCAGGGCCGGAATGGGGTTCCGCCGGATCAAGTTCGTGATGTCGCCGCCGATGCCGCTGAGACCCTGATCGTGGAGATAATCGCCGGTGCGGTCCAGGGCGTTGGCGACGCCGCTGGCGGCCGAGCCGAGCATCCCCTCATGCGGGGCGTTCTGACGCACTTGGCTGGCCAGCGATTTCAGGCCGCCGCCGGCGGCGGACGTGGCGTCGTCGGCCCGCTGGCCGACGTAGCTGGCGGCGTCGCTCACGCGCTGGCCGACGTTGGAGGCGGCGTCCTTGGCCTTGTCGGCCAGGCTCGTCGCCGTGTCCTTGGCCTGCCGCATGGCGGCGGAACCGAGATCCTGCGCCTTGTTCTTGACGTCCGACGCGGCTTGGCCAACGCTGGAGGCCAGGTCCTTGCTCTTGTCGTGCATGGAGCCGGGATTGTTCGCCATGGATCTACTCCCTCTTTTGCGGCTGAAGGTTGATTTCCCTGGTGGGGGCCGCGGACCAACCATTGGATCGCAAACCCTTGCGCGTCCGGGAAGCATTCCGGAACCGCCTCCGGTAGCGAAAAGATACGGAAGCAACATCCATGCCAAGTAGGCCGGCCGCTCGCCGCAGTCGTGGCGTAGGCGGCTCGCCTGCGCTTGTGGCAGGCGAGCCGCCTACGCCACGGAAGAAGCGTTCCGGTTCGCGCACCAGTGCGCACCTCCCTGCCCAAAAAGGGGAGCGCCTCTCGCAGGTGCGGCCGCCCTGGCCATCCGCAAAGGGGAGCGCGAAGGCGACGCCAAAATTACGAACCGCCGTCCACTATCCACGAACTACCAAGCACCTTTTTCGTTTGCCACGTCCAGTGCCGATCCGTCGTCTGGCGGACTTCGGAAGGATCGAAGCCGAGCGCACCGACGAGGTTGCGGATCTCGGAAAGCGTCAAGGCGGCGTGCAGCGAATCGGCGAACATCTTCTGCTGATGGGCGTTGGCGCCGCCGGCGTACTGCTCAACGAGGCGGCGCAGCGCCGTCTCGTCGTCGGGCCGCAGCAGGTCGCGCACGAGCAGGACGCCGCCCGGCGCCGTCGCGCGCACCATCTCCGCCAACGCCTCGGCCGGCTCGGGGATGTGATGTACGATGCTGTTGGAGATCACGGCCCCGAAGGCGCCGGTCGTGTGCGGCAGCCGCTTGGCGTCGCAGCGCTCCAGGCGGATGCGGTCGTGCAGGCCGGCCCGCTCCACGTTGTCGCGGCCGACCGCCAGCATGTGTTCGGCCAGATCGACGCAGGTGACGATGGCCGATGTGCTTTGGCGGCATAGCTCGATCGGGATCTGGGCGGTCCCGGCGCCGACGTCGAGGACCGGATTGGTCCCGTCCCAGACGGCGAGGAAGTCCGCGACGAAGACGCGGTTGACCGTGGCATGGTCCATCGCATCGTAATCGCGGGCTTCCTCGGCGGAGTCCATCACCTCGGGTTCGAGGATGCGCGGCAGCATGGGGATGGAACCCTCAAACGCCGACCGGGACCGCTTCGCGCGGAGCGGCCGCCGTGCGCGTCGGTCGCGCCTGGCGCTCCGTGCGGAAGAGACTCAGCAGCTCGGCCCGCAGGTCGAGGTCGTTGGCGCCGCGGCCGTCCCACTCGCGCAGCACCGACGACGTGGCGGGATTGAGTCCGGCGACGTGGTGTAGCCAGGTGATCCCGGCGTCCTGGGTGAGATGGGCGGTGCGGGGATGATGCCAGGCGGCGTGCGACGCCAGGCAGCCCATCGGAGCGGCCTTCGTGAAACAGCCGTGGATGAGGAACGGACTTCCCTTTTCCAGCAGCTCGATGATCCGATCGAGGCCGGCGTTGGTCAGGTTCGGCAGCCAGGCGGTGCGCAATTCGCGCGCGCATTCAGCGGAAAGCATGACAGAACTCCTTGGAGGCAGGCCACTGGGCTTCCGGGCGCCGTGGGGAACCCCACGAAAGGCAAAGGCATTGTACCCGAAGGGGTCAAGTTCGTCGCGGGAGATTGGCGATCCGCGCGGCGTGGAAGCGAGGGGAAATGGAAAAACCCCGCCGTCCGCGGGTGCGAAGCGGCGGGGCCGGAACAGAGAAGAGGCCGAAGATGGGTAGAAGGTAAACAGTCCTTTCCGAATTGTCAATCATTTTTTTTCCGATTTGTCCGCGTCATCGAAACCATTCCCCCTGTTCCCGGCAGGATCCGTCCGCCGTGCGGGTTGCGGCCGTCCTGCGATGCGATAGAATCCACACTCCGGGAGACACGATCACCACGCCCGGCGGTTCGGCCGCCGGCTCGCTTCACGAGGGGGAACCCATGACCGAGCAACTGCACCGTCGCGACTTCCTGCGAATCGGCGGCGGCGCCGTGGCGGCGGCCGCGCTGGGCGGCCTGGCCGCAGCCGACGAACCGACCGGCAAGCGCAACATCCACAAAGCCATGATGTACGGCACGCTGACGTACAAGGGATCGGTTTTGGAGCAATTTCAGGCGCTGAAGGCCGCCGGCTTCGAGGGCGTCGAGCCGATGAGCCACATGAACCAGGACGAGGTACTCAAGGCCTTCGACGCGAGCGGCCTGAAGCCGGCCAGCGTCTGCTGCAGCACCCACTGGGGCAAGCCGCTGTCCCATCCCGACGAGAACGTCCGCCAGGAAGCCCGCGAGGGCGTCGAAGTGGCGCTCAAGGACGCCAAGCGCTACGGCGCCACGTCGGTGCTGCTGGTGCCTGGCATCGTCAACAAGGAGGTGTCCTACGACGACTGCTTCCACCGCTCCGTCATCGAGATCAAGAAAATCCTGCCGCTGGCCCACGACCTCGACGTGAAGCTCGCCATCGAAAACGTCTGGAACGACTTCATCACCAAGCCGGAACAGGCGCTGGACTTCCTCGCCGCCATCGACAGCCCGATGGTCGGCTGGCACTTCGACATCGGCAACGTCCTCCGCTACGGCAAGCCGGAGGAGTGGATCCCGAAGCTCGGCAAACGCATCCTCAAACTGCACATCAAGGAGTACAGCGCCCTCAAGAAGTTCAGCGTTCGCTTCTTCGAGGGCGACAACAACTGGCCGGCCATCATGAAGGCGCTGGACGACATCGGCTATAGCGGATGGGGCATTTCCGAGCAGCCGGGCGCCCAGTCGAAGGACGCCGACGCGCTGAAGGACCTGTCGCAGCGCATGGACAAGGTGTTCGCGAGCTGAACGGCGCCTTCTTTACCAGCCCGAAGCGCCAGAGAGGGATTTCGGCCAACCCCTCGCTGGCGCTTCGGGCCGGTCGGCCGGCACGGCGTTCGCTCCTTCCATCCTCCTGAGATCAGGCATTCCCGATCAGGAGGCGCATCCATGAACAACACCACCCGCGACCGAACCGAGGAACACCGCGACCGCGATGACCTCGGCAATCAAACCATTCCTCCGCCGCAGGCGCCCGTCGCCGACGGCTCCCCCCACGTCCCCGGCGGCGCGACGGAAATGGGCGAGCTGGCGCGGATCCAGCAACCCGCGACCGGCGGCAAGCCTGACGCCGCCAAATCGGCCGAACCAAGCAAGGCGTCCCCGACCTCTTGACGCCGTTCCGCTTCAGAGGCCGGTTCGTCCCGAGAAACGGCAAAAATAGGCCCTGGACGCCTCGCCGCCTGTGCGGCGTTCTCGTCTAATACCTCAGCAGACGCCATGCCGTTCCGGTCTGAGGGGTGTTCAGGGAATGGACAATTTGCTGCTCTTCACCGGCCTCATCTGGCTCGGAGCATTCACGGCCGGTCTGCTTGGCGCCCTGACCGGCCTGGGCGGCGGCGTCGTCATCGTGCCCATGCTGGTGCTGGCCTTCGGCGTGGACATCAAGTACGCCATCGGCGCCTCGCTCGTCTCCGTCATCGCCACCTCGTCCGGCGCCGCCGCCGCCTACGTCAAGGAAGGCTATTCCAACATCCGCATCGGCATGTTGCTGGAGATCGCCACCACGGTCGGCGCCCTGGCGGGGGCGTTTCTGGCCCTGATCGTCTGGCCCAACGTCATCGCCGTCATTTTCGGCGTGGTGCTGATCGTCTCGGCCTACCTGTCGAGCCGGCCGCGCAGCGAACAGCCGCTCGCGGACAAACCGGACCCATTGGCCGTGCGCCTGAAACTGGACGGCAGCTTCCCCACGCCGAAGGGACCGCAGTCGTACCACGTCCACGGCGTCCCGGCCGGGTTCGTCCTGATGTTCCTGGCCGGCGTGCTGTCCGGCCTTCTCGGCATCGGCTCCGGCGCTCTGAAGGTGCTGGCGCTGGACCAGGCCATGCGGCTGCCGTTCAAGGTGTCCACGACCACCAGCAACTTCATGATCGGCGTCACCGCCGCCGCCAGCGCCGGAGTCTACCTGGCCCGCGGCTACATCGATCCGGGCCTGGCGCTGCCCGTCCTGCTCGGCGTGCTGCCCGGCTCGCTGCTCGGCGCCCGCATCCTGACGCACGCCCCAGTAAAGACATTGCGGATCGTCTTCGCCCTGGTCATCACGGCCCTGGCGATTGAGATGATTTACAAAGGGCTGTCGGGGGGGAAGATGTGACATGTCCGGCCACGATCCCAATTCCGACGACACCCGCGTCGAGCAGACGATGGGCAACCTGCTGCGGGCCGGCGTGCTGCTGGCGGCGCTCGTGACGGCGGTGGGCGGCGCCGTCTACCTGGCCGAGCGGTGGGACCAGAAGCGGCCGGCTTACGAATCGTTCCCGCTGGACCAGAAGGACCATCCGGCCGACATGAATAGCGTCGGCGGCGTGGTGCGGTTCGCGTTCACCGGCCGGCCGAGCCAGGGGCTGGGCCGCGGCCTGATCCAGCTAGGCGCGCTGCTGCTCATCGCCACGCCCGTGGCCCGGGTGGCGTTCTCCGTGTACGTCTTCGCCCGGCAGCGCGACCGGCTCTACATCGGCGTCACGCTGGCCGTGCTGGTGCTGCTGCTGCTGAGCCTGTTCGCCGGGCCGTGGCTGCCGGGTGGGTGAGGATGGTGGGCCACTCGCTCCGCGAGTGGCCGCCGACTCGCGGAGCGAGTCGGCCACCATAGTAGTCCGCCATGGCGCAGGTGATTGACAGCGCCGGCGCGGCCGGGGTACGATCCATCCGTCCCCGAAGTCTCACCCCGGAGTTCCCGCCAATGCCTCTCTCCCGCCGTTCCTTCCTGAAATCCTCCGCCGCGACGGCCGCGCTAACCGCGATCGGCGCCCCCGCCGTCTTGGCCTCGCGCTCCGCCAACGAGACGCTAAACGTCGGCTGCATCGGCACCGGCGGACGCTGCCGCACCCTCATGAAGCCGCTGGCGACCATCCCCAACGTCCGTATCGCCGCCGTCTGCGACATCTACGACGCCCATCTCGACGAGGGCAAAAAGCTCGCCGACCCCAAGGCCTTCGCCACCAAGGTCTACCAGGAACTCCTCGACCGCAAGGACATTGACGCCGTGCTGATCGGCGCGCCGGACCACTGGCACGTTCCGATGGCCGTGGACGCGCTGGCCGCCGACAAGGACGTCTACGTCGAGAAGCCGCTGACGCACAAGCCGGAAGAGGGCAAGACGATCCTGGAGGCGCAAAGCAAGTCGAAGCGGATCGTGCAAGTCGGAATGCAGCAGCGCTCCATGCCGCACATCGCCAAGGCCCGCGAGCTGATTCAGAAGGGCCGCATCGGCAAAATCTACAAGGTCCACTTGACCTGGAACCGCAACCAGGACCGCGTTCAGAAGAAGCCGCTCAGCATCGACCCCAAGACGGTGGACTGGAAGGCGTTCCTCGGCGACGCCCCTGATCAGCCCTTTGACGAGTATCGCTTTCGCAATTGGCGCTGGTTCTGGGACTTCGGCGGCGGCGTCTTCACCGACCTGGGCGTCCACTGGATCGACGTGGCCCACTGGCTGCTCGACCTCGACCACCCCTTGCAGGCGACCGCGATCGGCGCCAACCCGCTCAGCAAGGGAATCTGGCAGACGCCGGACACTGCCCAGACGCTGTGGACGTACCCCAACGACCTGCAGGTCTATTTCGAGGCGACGTTCGCCAACGCCCGCTACGGCGCCATGATCGAGTTCATGGGGACGGACGCCACGCTGAACATCGACCGGGGCGGCTGGCAGATCTTCCCCGAGCGCGGCAAGGGCGACTTCGAGGAGATGATCCTCGGCACGGACAAGAAGCGCGGCAAGGATTTCTACGACAAACCGGACGGTGAATTGCTGCATTTGACGAACTGGGTGGAGAGCGTGCGGACCGGCAAGGCGCCGAAGGCGCCGGTGGAGGCCGGCGTCCGGGCGGCGGCCGCGGCGCACCTGGCCAACCAGGCGCTGCGGAGCAACACGGTGACGACCTGGAAGGAATGAAGAACCGCACGCGCAGTTCCTCGTTTATCGGTCTTCAGGAAAGTAATGCACGGGTGGATACGGTGTGCCACGGCTGTGTCAGCCGTGTTGGGCGGCCCAAACACGGCTGACACAGCCGTGGCACACCGCGCATTACTTTCCTGACGAGCTATAGCCGCGACGCGCAGCGGAGCGCGGGGGCGACGCGCTCCCCTTCGGGTCGCGGCTAAACGATCAACACCTCCATGTGCTCTCCCTCCGCCAGCGTCACCGGCCTGGCCAGCGTGATCCGCACCCGTTCGCCGTCCGCCGCGTGTTCCGCCTCCACCGCCTTATCGCCGACCTTGACGCTCACCTTCGTCGCCTTCAACCCCTCCGCTACGGCGAACGCCAGCGACGCCAGCCGCAGCTTGCCCCAGCGCACCTCGATCGTCTGCCGTTGCGTCCCGTTCTCGCGCTTCTGCGCGATCGTCCCCCAGCCCTCCGCCGCCGTGAATGCGGAGCGGAAGTCGTCCGGCCCCAGCCGCGGCGCGAAGCCGAGATGGCCCTTCGGTCCGTGATACTCGAAGCCGCACGCCGCCAGGTAGACTCCGTAGCTCGCCATCGACCGGGCGTAGTGGTCGCCGCACTCCACCTCGTTCCACGGATTGCGGCGCGAGGCGTTATGGCGCTCATGCAGCGACCGGCAGACCGACAGCCCCTCCGTCAGCAGGCCCTCCCAGATCATGTGGCCGGCCGCCTGGTACTCGAAGCCGTTCATGCACTCGTTGAAATAGCCCGCGAAGCCGGCATATACCTTGCCGTCCGTTCCCACGCGGCCGCCCTTCGGCCATGTACACATGATGAGGCCGCCCTCGCCCGGCATCGCGTACCACCGGCCGTTCGGGTACACCTTCCGGTACGGCCCCACGTCCGGCGTCCAGTTGTATTTCCACAGCGATTTCAGCGCCTGCCGCGTCTTCTCCTCCGGCAGGATGCGGCCCAGCCCGACCTGGAACGCCCAGCTCTGGCCGAACACCTGATCGATGAAACAGCCGTCGCCGATCTTCAGCGCCTCCGGGTGTTTCGGGTCCGGTTTGTGGTAGAAATATTCGCCGTTCCACAGGTCCGCCGGCACTTTCGCGCTGCCGCTCTCGAAGATCGGCCGCACCTTCTTCGCAAACTCGTCGTCGCCGATCTCATGCGCCATCTCCTCCGCCGCCCGCAGCGCGGCGAGATAAAGCGATGTCATCGCCGAATTGGGTCCGTAATAGGCCGTGTCCAGCGTGTTCGGCTGGGCGTCCTTCAGAACGCCGTCGTGGTCCGTGTCGTGACTGATGAGGTACTCCATCGCCTTCTTGATCTTCGGCCAGTTGCGCTTGAGGAAGGCATCGTCGGCGGACATCTGATGCTCGCGATAACAACGCAGCACCACGCCGCACTGGCCATCGGTGGCGTAGGTATCGCCGGCCGTCTCGCCGCGGAAGCGGACCAGGCCGGAGTCCTCCCAGGCCGTGCCGAAGTCCTGCATCTCGCGGGCCGACCGCTCCAGCTCCGGGAAGAGCCGGGCCGCAGCGTGAGCGTAGTGCCAGACGTGGGTGCAAGTCCCGACGCAGCAGCCGACGCCCTCCCAGCCGTAGAACCGGCCGTTGGCGAAGCGGTGAGACGTCGATGTCGCCAGGATTGACGCGTTCGTGAACAGCCGGTCCAGCAGCCAGTACGGCAAGGTCGAGTCGTACCACACGTCGCGCCACAGCCGCGTTTGCTTCGCCAGCCGGTCGAAATGCTCCGCGACGTATTCGGCGACGGCGGCCGCGTCGGCGAAGCGCGTGGCGTACCACCGGCCGACCGGCCTGGCGAAGCCCGGCAGGTGCAGGTTGGGGAAGCGCCACGTCACGACGAACACGGCCGTCGTCTCCTGGCCCGGCGCCAGCTTCCACCTCCGGCGCAGGCTCCCGCGCAGCCGACCGTCGAGCGGGGCCGAGGCGTCGTCGCCGCCGGCGGCGTGCTCGTCGAACAGGCCCGGCGGGTGGTCGGCTTCCGGCAGCGCGGCGGCCGCGGAGTCGTCGTCCAGCCGGCCGAGCAGGGCCAGGCCCATCGTGCCGAAGTCCGGCCGCTCCGCCAGCGCCGGCCCGCGCGGCACGTCGCGGAACTCGATCTGGTCGATGTTGATGTGGCCCCAGCCGCCGGTTGCATGATCGACGATCTCAATATGCGCTTTTTTGCCGGCCAAGTCGCGCACGTCCCAGTTGCGCCATTCCAGCATCTCATTGTCCTTGCCGGTGGCGGTGCGGACGACCTTACCGTCCACCAGCAGGTTGATGCACGCCTTGCCGGGCTTGGCGCCGCCGCCGATCAGGAAGCTGACGTAGCGGTGTTCGATCGTGAATTCCGGCGAGGTCAGCGTGCCCATCTTGTCGTCGCCGCCGGCCCAGCTGTTGACTAGCCCCTTGCCCTCGAAGCCGGACACCGGCTGCTGGCCGGGCAGCGTGCCGTGGACCGGCCCCACGCCGAAGGCCTCGCCGGTGACTTTCCAGTCGCCGTAGTCCTTGCCCTCGAAGTCGGCGAAGACGACCGGCGGCTTGCTTTCCTGGTCCGACGGCCCCGCCTCGGCGGCGCATTCGAGGAACAGGTGCGTCTTGCCGGAACGGACTCGGTTGCGAAGCCGGGCGCCGGCGACGTCGGCGTGCGGCCCGACGGCGTTCTGCATCCAGCCGGCCAGCTGCACGTCGGCCGCCGCCTTGCCCGTGTTCTTGACAGTGAATTGCAGCACTGTGGCGGGCAGCGTGGAATCGGCGACGTTAAGGGGAATGAATGGAGAAAACGCCTCCAGCGTCACGCTCACCGGAAAGCCGTCGGCGCGATATTCGACTTTGCCGATCGGGTACTCGCCTCGGAAGGAAACGTCGGGGAAGTCGATCCGGTCGAGCGTGCGCTCCTCCGCCTTGCCGTCGGACTCCACGCGGACGGCGAAGCCCTGATCGAGCGGCTCGTCCGGCCTGGGTGGGTGGGCGTAGTGGGCGTCGCCGGTGCCGATGACCTGGTTGAAAATGTCCCAGTGCCAGAGCTTGCCGTCGCCGCCGAGATAGAGTTGGCCGGCGCAAGGCCGCCGACCGGCATGCCGATCAGGGCGGTTTCGCCGCCGCGATAGACCTCCGGCTCGCCGCGGGCGGTCAGGGCGCGCACCCAGGCCGGCGCCAGCTTCTTGTCGAGCGGCACGAGCTGACCGACCTCCTCCGCCGCAAACGGGCCGGCGACGAAGCCGGACTCGGCTAGCAGCGAGACCGTGCCCAGGCCGATCAGTTGAAGGAAATCGCGGCGGTGCGGGGTGGGATGGCTGTTATCCATGGAAGCGCCTCGGCGGTGGGATGGAAGGTCGATACCTGATTCCATCGCACCGGGGCGCGCAGGGCAAGGGAAATCCGGGGCGACCGGATCACCCCATGCCTCCCGCTCACAGGCTTATCAGCGCCAGCTTCGATTCCGGGTCGTACTTCTTCCGCAGGTGGGCCGGCGATTCGACGAGAATCACCTCCAGGGTCGGGCGCACGTGCGCCTCCAGCAGGTGGCCGCCGCGCGTCGTGCCGTCGGAGCGGCCGACCACGACATGGGCGTGGACCTTCGGCCCCGTCAGTTCGTCCCAGGCCACGTCGCCGATCAGCGACAGCACCTCGACCTGTTCGCGCAGCGGGATTGCGCTTGTAGTCCTTGACGTTCCAGTCGAAATAGCCCAGCGTCACGTCGCTGAAGGCGCCGATGGCCGTGAAGTGGGCCGCGCCGAGGTTGTGCTCCTGCGCGAAGGCCAGCAACCCGGCCGCGACCTCGTCGCCCGTGTCGAAAACCAGGGCGAACGTCTTGACGTCGTGGTCGTCCAGCAGCTTGGATTTCATCGCGTCGCCCTCCGAATCAGGTCCCAGGCGATCAGGCCGGCGCCCACGGCCCCGGCCGTGAGGACCACCGCCGCCGTGGCCTCTTGCAGCCCTATCCCGTCGCGGCCCGTCCACGCCTCCGGCAGGCCGTGCTTCGGACCCGACGGCCCCTCGTGCAGCGCCATCCGGATCACTTCCGCGAGGTGCATCGCCTGGCGATTCGTCGTCTGCTCGATCTGCTGCTGGCAGCTGAAGCCGTCGGCGATGATGAGCGTGTCGCCGATCTTCCTTGCGCACGGCCGGCAGCAGCACCCGCTCGCCGCAGGCCACGGAGACGTCGTAGTGGCCGCCGCGCTCGAAGCCGAACGAGCCGGCCATGCCGCAGCAGCCGTCCTCCGGCACGTCGAAGTCGAGGCCGATCTTTTTCAGCAGCGTCCTTCTCGTCCTCCATGCCCATGACCGACTTGTGATGGCAGTGGCCGTGGACCAGCGCCTTGCGCTCGCAGCCGCGGCGGCCGGTAGTCCTTCGACTTCGCTGATTCAGGAACTCGCTCAGCAGGAAGGTCTGCTTGCTCAGCCGCTGGGCGTCCTCGTCGTTGGGGAACAGGTCGGTCAGCTCGTCGCGGAAGACGGCCACGCAGCTCGGCTCCAGGCCGACGATGGGAATGCCGGCCTGGATCTGCGGCCGCAGCGTCGTCGAGGATGTCGCGCAGCAGGCTCTTGGCCGTGGTCGAGCATGCCGAAGTCGTACAGCGGCCGGCCGCAGCAGAAGTTCGCCTCCGGGACCCACACCTGCCGGCCCGCGGCCTCCAGCACCTCGACGGCGGCCTTGGCGATCTCGGGCGTGAAGTGGTTGTTGAAGGTGTCGGGCCAGAGGATCACCGGCGGGCGTTCGGACGGTTGCGGCGGCGTCCGCCGGCGGAACCAATCCTTGAACGTCTGCCGGGCGAAGGCCGGCATCCGCCGCCGCGGGTCGATGCCGCCGAGCCACTTGGCGATCGCGCTCAGGCCCGGCGTCTGGCCGAAGAAGTTGGCCAGGTCCGGCGCCAGCGACGCCAGCTCGCGCCCAGCGGTTGATCCAGCCCATCGAATAGGCGTGCCGCGGCCGCAGCCGGCCTTCGTAGTAATGCGACAGGAATTCGGCCTTGTAGGTGGCCATGTCCACGTTGACCGGGCAGTCGTCCTTGCAGCCCTTGCAGGCCAGGCACAGGTCGAGCGCGTCCTTGACCGCCTCGCTCTTCCAGCCGTCGGTCAGCACCTCGCCGTTCATCATCTCGAACAGCAGATGGGCCCGGCCGCGCGTGCAGTCCTTCTCCTCCCGCGTGACCATGTAGCTGGGGCACATGGTCTGACCGCCCTCGCGCCGGCACTCGCCGACGCCGACGCAGCGCAGGGCCGCCCGCGAGAAGGAATGGCGGTCGTTGGCGAAGTGGAAGTGGGTGTCCGGCTGCGGCGGGTTGTAGTCGGCGCCGACGCGCAGGTTCTCGGCCACGCCGTAGGCGTCGATCTTCTTGCCGGGGTTCATCTTCCATTGCGGGTCCCAGATGGACTTGAACTCGCGGAACGCCTGGTAGAGCACGTCGCCGAACATCTTCGGCAGGTACTCGCCGCGCGCCTGGCCGTCGCCGTGTTCGCCGGACAGCGAGCCGCCGTAGCGGACCACGAGGTCGGCCGCCTCGTCCATGAACGTCTTGAACGTCTCGATCCCCTCGGCCGTGTACAGGTCGAAGCCGACGCGGCAGTGGATGCAGCCCTGGCCGAAGTGGCCGTAGAGCGAGGGATGGTAGCCGTACTTGTCGAAGAGCTTGCGCAGGTCGCGCAGGTAGGGGCCGACCTTTGGCGGCGGCACGGCCGAGTCTTCCCAGCCGGGCCAGCGTGTCGGGCTGGCCGGGCACCCAGGCGGTCGAGCCAAGGCCGCCCTCGCGCACCTTCCAGATCATCTTTTCCTGCTTGCGGGTCGTCGAGCAGCTTCATCGTGCGGCGGATTGCCGGCCTTCTTCAGCGCTTCCATGCAGCGCCGGGCCTGGTCGTCGGAGTCCTGCTTGCTGTCGCCGCCGAACTCGACCATCAGGAAGCCCTTGCCCGGCGGCAGCAGGGCGAGGTCGGCGTCCTTGTCGCCCTTGTCCTTGACGAACTTGTAAAGCAGGTGGTCCAACCCTTCCAGGGCGGTCGGCTTGAACGCCAGGATCTCCATCAGGTGGTCGCCGGCCTCGTAGACGTCGGGGTAGCCGAGCAGCGAGCAGCGATCGCGCCTTCGGGTTCGTGGATCAGGATCATCGTCGCTTCGAGGATCGTCACCAGCGTGCATTCCGAGCCGACGAGGGCGCGGGCGACGTGGAAGCCGTTCTCCGGCAGCAGCGAGTCGATGTTGTAGCCGGAGACGCGCCGCGGCAGCTCCGAGATTTTGGGAATCCGCCGGCGGATCTCGTCGGCGTACTTGTCGCGGAACGCCTTGAGCTTGGCGTACAGCTCGCCGCGCGGGCCGCCGGCGCGGATGATCCGCTCCAACTCGTCGGGCGGCGTCGCGCCGACGCGGAGGCGCAGGCCGTCGTAGGTGAGGACTTCCAGCTCGTGCGTGTTGTCGGCGGTGCGCAGGCCGAGGCCGTGCTTGGCACACAGCAGCGAGTGCGAGCCGCAGGAATCGTTGCCGAGCATGCCGCCGAGGGTGCTGTGCGTGTGCGTGGCCGGGTCGGGGCCGAAGGTCAGGCCCTGCTTCTTGGCCGTGTCGCGCAGGTCGTCGAGCACGCAGCCCGGCTCGACCGTGCCGAGCTTGCTGGTCCGCGTCGATGTGGAGGACGTCGTGCAGGTACTTGGAGAAGTCCATGACGACGGCGACGTTGCAGCACTGGCCGGCGAGACTGGTGCCGCCGCCGCGCGACAGGACGGGGCGCCGAAGCGACGGGCGGCGCGCCACGGTTTCGATCACGTCCTCCTTCGTGCGCGGGACGACGACGCCGATCGGCACCTGGCGATAGTTGGAGCCGTCGGTGGCGTACAGCGCCCGGCTGCCGGCGTCGAAGCGGACTTCGCCGCGCACCTTCCGACGCAGCTCGGACTCCAGCGCCTTCACGTCGCCGGTCGGGATGGCCGTCCGCGCGTCGTCGCCGCGCTGGCGCTCGAAGCGTTGTTGCTCGTTCTGCTCCCTCATGACGGTGTAAAGAAATCATGGCTCATCCTCCGTTAGCCGGAGCGAAGCGGTGCGAACGTCTGCGCTCTGCTACCAGATCACACGGCGTACCGGGCGGCGTCGGCGCGCTTCAATTCCAGTCCCATGCCGGGCCGCGACAGGTCCGGTTTCAGGGCGCCCTTGTCCGGCGTCAGGGCGCCGTCGAACAGCATGTGCTCGATGCGAACGTGGTCGTGGAAATACTCGATGTTCCGCATCGGCAGTACCGCGCAGCAGGGATGGGCGTGCAGCGACGGGGCGCAATGGGCCGACAGCAGCAGGTTGCGGGCCTGGCACAAGGGGGCGACCTGCAGAAAGCCGGTGATGCCGCCGCAGCGCGTGGCGTCGGCCTGCAGCACGTCCACGGCCCCGGCTTCGAGCATCCGGCGGAAATAGTACAGGTCGAAGCCGTATTCGCCGGCGGCGACGTCCATGCCGGCCGGGCCGCGGTCGCGGATCAGACGCAGTCCCTCCAGGTCGTCGGCGGACACCGGCTCCTCGAACCACGTCACGCCGAGGTCGGCGAAAGCGTCGGCGAAGGCCAACGCCTGCTTGCGGGTGTACGCGCCGTTGGCGTCCACAAAGAGATCTGCTTTATCGCCAATGGCCTATCGGGCGGCGCGCACGCGGTCGAGGTCGTCGCCGGGGTGCGTGCCGATCTTCATCTTCACGCAGGGGATTCCCTGCGCCACCCAGCCGGCCAGCTGCTCCTGCAGACGTGTGTTGGAGTAGGAGGTGAAGCCGCCGCTGCCGTAGACCGGCACGGCGTCGCGGGCCGCGCCGAGGAGCGTAACCAGTGGCAGATCGAGCAGCTTGCGCTTTGAGGTCCCACAGGGCGGAATCCACGGCCGAGATCGCCATCGACGCCACGCCCGGCCGGCCGATGTTGCGGACGGCGATGCACCATCGCCGCCCAGGCCGCGGGCACGGCCAAGGCGTCGCGACCCTGAACTACTGGCGCCAGCGCTTCCTCAATCAGACGGCCGACCGCCGCGGCGGCGTAGGTGTAGCCGAAGCCGACCTTGCCGCCCGCGTGGGCGTGGACCGCGACCATCGTGGTGCTGTCCCAGGCGATGGTGCCGTCCGCCTCGGGGGAGTCGGTGGGGATCTTGTAAACGGCGACCTCAATGGCTCCGTCAGCGGGGCGTCCGCGCGCGGCTGGAAACGGTCATGCTACACCTCATCCTGTCCACGATCGGTTAGCCGCGATGCGCAGCGGAGCGCCTCGGTCGAGCGCTCCGCTGCGCGTCGCGGCTAACCGGCTGCGCCTCACACGACTTCCCGGATGCTCTGTTTTGAAGCACGTCCTTGATGATCGGAATGCGGTACTTCTCGCCGCGGATCAGCGACTCGGCGAAGTGCCAACGCCTGCTTCATCGTGATGTGGCCGGGCAGCGCCGGCTCGTTGGGGTCGACCACGGCCTGCACCAGCGCCGGCCCCGGATGGGCGAACGCCTCGCGCAGCACCGACTCGACGTTCTCGGGGTCGTCCACGGTGAAGCCGCCGGCGCCGCAGGCCCGGGCGTAGGCCGCGAAGTCGATCGGCTGCAGGTCCACGCCAAACTCGCGGGTTGCCCTCGAACACCATCTGCTCCCATTTGATCTGCCCCAGGGTGTTGTTCTTGAAGACGATGATCTTGACCGGGAGCTTGTATTTGACCAGCGTGGCCATCTCCATCATCATCATGGTGAAGCCGCCGTCGCCGACCATCGCCACCACCTGCCGGCCGGGGAAGGCGGTCGCCGCGGCCACGGCGTACGGCACGCCGTTGCCCATCGTCGCCAGCAGGCCGGAGGCCGTGAACAGCATCTTCTCGCGCATCTGGAGGTAGCGGGCCGCCCAGCTCGTCACCGTGCCGCAGTCGCACGCGATGATGGCGTCGTCGGCCAGGAACTTGTTGACGGCGTGCGCCACCACCTGCGGCTTGAGCGGCTTGTCCATGTTCGGTGGCGCGCTTCTCCATCAGCTCGTTCCACTCCTTCATGCCCTTCTGGGCCGTCTCCAGGAAGCTCCGGTCCTTCTTCGGCTGGATCAGCGGCAGCAGCGCCTCCAGGACGCGCTTGCAGTCGCCGGCCAGGCCGACCTCGACGGGGCAGCGCAGACCGATGCGATCCGGATCGGAGTCGATCTGGACGATGCGGGCCTGCCCGGTTTGGGATAGAACTCCATGTACGGGAAGCTGCTGCCGGCGATGATCAGCGTGTCGCAGCCCTTCATGGCGTCCTGCGACGGAGCCGTGCCGAGCAGGCCGATGCCGCCGGTCGTGTAGGGGCTGTCGTCGGGAAGGACCGCCTTGCCGAGCAGCGGCTTGACGACCGGGCCGCCGACCTTCTCGGCCAGCTGCAGGATTTCCTTGGCGCAGCTCAAGGCGCCGCGGCCGGCCAGGATGGCGACCTTGGACCCGGCGTTGATGACGTCGGCGGCATCTTGCAGCAGGGCGGCGGCCGGCATCGTCGGGTTGGCGGCGTAGCCTCCCTGGCTGTGGTGGGCGACGTTGTCGCCGGAGCGGCGCGACGCCGACGCCGTCAGCTCCTGGATGTCCTTGGGGATGCAGAGGTGGGCGACGCCGCGGCGGGCCAGGGCGGTGCGGATGGCCTCATCGACGACGTTGTGCAGGTGGGCCGGCCCCATGATGCGCTCGCTGTAGACGGCCACGTCCATGAACAGCTTGCTGAGGTCCACGTCCTGCTGGTAGTTGGTGTTGATCAGGTCGGAGAAGGTGTGGCCGGTGATGGCCAGCACCGGCTGGCCGTCGCACTTGGCGTCGTACAGGCCGTTGAGCAGGTGGATGCCGCCCGGACCCGAGGTGGCCAGGCAGACGCCCAATTCGCCGGTGTACTTGGCGTGGCCGCAGGCGGCGAAGGCCGCCGCCTCCTCGTGCCGCACCTGGATGAAGCGGATCGTGTCCTGGTGCGTCCGCAGCGCCTCGAAGATGCCGTTGATGCCGTCGCCGGGGAAGCCGAAGATCGTCTTCACGCCCCAGTCGGCCAGTCGCTCGATCAGGTGATCGGCCACGGTTTTCGCCATCGCTTTTCTCTCCTTCAAATTGGCGAGCGGGGGGCGTCAGCCCCCTGATTCCGCATGGTGCCAGCGAGCGACCGGAAGCATCAGGGGGCTGACGCCCCCCGCTCGCCATATGGGTGTCTCACCGCCGTTGCTTCTTCTTTCCCTTCGCTTTCTTCCCCGACTCGGACTTTTTCTCGCCGTTCGACGGCGCGGGCGGCGGACGGCGCGGGTCGTTCCACGCCCGCCGTCACCGCCACGCGAAAATCTTTCCCCTCCCAGCGGTCGGCCTCGGACCAGTGGAAGGTGAAGGCCACGTCGCCGCCGGCCAGCTTCTCCGTCGGCAGGTCGGCCACGTGGACGCCGAGATGGCTGTCCTTCGTCGGCGTGTCCTGCGTCGTCTTCCAGCCGTCGCTGCTCCAGTGGACGACCGCCGGGGCCATGACTTCCAGACGCAGCGTTTTGCCCGCCGGCAGGGCGCGGCACGGCTGCTCGAAGCGCCACACGACGCGGGGCGAATGGGTCTTTTTCTTAAGGTAGCGCTCGGCCGACTGGTGCGGCATGTCGAACACACGGCCATCGTGGAGGGAACGGCGCAGCTTGACGTACTCGCCGTGCGCCCAGACGAGGGGCGTGGCCGACCCCGACGGCCGGCCGAAGAACAAATCCCGCTCCGGAATGTCCGGTGAGTCCCAGATCTGTTCCGGCAGCAGACCGCTGGCGTTGGCGAACGCCTCCATGGCGCGCCGGAGCTTGTTCGCCTCCGCCTTCCGCCCCGCCGCCAGCTCATAGTGGGCGCGCTCGCCGGTCAAGAGCGGCCAGACGCGGCCGACGCCCGTGCCGTCGAACGGCGCCCCGTCCGTATGCTCCCCGTAACCGTCCTTGTTGTAGCGATGCCAGCACGGCCCCCGCGGCGTGTCCACCTTGCATAGCAGATCGATGACGCGAACCGTGTTGACGATGCGCGGGTCGTCGGCGGCGCGCAGGCCGTAGCGCACCAGAGTCAGGGCGTCCGGGCTGACGAGGTCGGCGACTGCGACGCGTCCCTGTCCCGGTAGATGGTTCTTGAGGTCCACGAAGCCGGCCGCCGGCGCCGACTCACTCATCTGGTCCGGCCTGGCGAAACGGACATAGTAGCCGTCCACGCCCGCCTTGCAGGCCAGGTCCGTGCCTGTCACGTAGATCAGGCTTTCGATGAGGTCGTTCCAGGCGTCGGCCGTCTCGCGCAGGTATTGGCCCATCTCCTTTTCGCCGTGGTCGTCGGCCAGGTCGGCGGCGACGAGCAGGGCAGGGATCAAAACCGCTATCGTGGAGGCGAAATAGCCGGATTCCTCCTCCCAGCGGTCCATCGGCGTGACCGGGCCGCGGCGGACCAGGTAGCCGACCGCCCGGCGCACCATCGGCCAGAGGAAATCCACGCCGTCTTTCGCCAGGGCCTTCTCGCGCCGGGCCAGCTCCACCATCAGAATGACGAAGGCCGTCTCGTCCAGCTGGATGCCGTTCCAGAACGGCTTGCCGCTCACCTCCATGTTCTGCGGCCAGCGCCCGTCGGCGTCCTGCGTGACGCAGAAGTAGAACAGCACGCGCCGGGCGTCCTCATGCCGACGGGCGGCCAGGAGGGCGGTGACCGTCTCGATCATGTCGCGCGGCCAAATCAGATGGTAGCCGCGATCGCCGTCGCCGTGGGCGAAGCCCCACGGGGTCGCCAGACTGGCGATGATGCCGCCCTTGAATGCCTTGGATTCGTGCGTGCGCATTAAGGCCGCGCTGACGTGGTACAGGTGAACGGCCGGATCGTCGGATTGATCCAGCGGCAGAACCTCCTTCAACCACTCGGACCACGGGCGCACGTACTCCTCGCGGGCGGCCGGGAACCCCTGGAGTAGGGCGGCCCGCGCCTGGTGTCCCGCGTCCCATTCATCCCGGCCGAAGCCCAGGGCCAGTACGAAACGGCCGTCGGTCGCCGCGAGGTCCACCTCGCCGGTCAGGGCCACGTCGCCGTTCTCGGCTCGCCCATAGCGCCATTCCATTTTCTTGTGACGCGACACGTCCTGCCAGCCGTCCGAGACGCCGACGAACCCGGCCGAAGCGCCACGCCACGGTTGAGAGCAAGCCAGGGCCAGGCTGAAGCCGTCGCGCCGGGCGAACAGCATCGGCATGCCCTTGTAGTCGCCGATCCAGGCGGTGTTGTCGGCCCCCTGGTTGCCCAGGTGCGGCGCCAGCAGCACGTAAACGGAATAGTCGCTTAACCGTCCCTGGAGAGGGGTAAAGTGGATTTGCTGGAGGAGGGCGGCGCGGCGCGGGTCGGAGAGGACCGTCTTTTCGATGCGATAGCGCCCTTGCTTGCAGGTGTTGACCAGGCGGAAGGCCGGCACGCCGGGGGCCAGGCGGCTCACTTCGGACTTCGCGTCGCGCCGCTCTTCCGAGAAGAAGTCCTTCCCGTCGGCGACGAGCAGACCCATGTCTCGGATGCAAGCCGTATCGACAAAGGGGTAAAAAACTTCGGTCAAGATACCCTGACTGAGCGTGAACCAGACGGGACTGTTCGGGCTGAGCGCCGTGCCCACGCCGGTCTTTTCAGCGGGCGCCCAGTGCGGTGAAGAACCCGGCGCGCCTGGGGCGAGATCGGAACCTGTCGTCACGGAATGGCCTCCTGACCTTGCAAAGCAGCGCGATGCGACAATGAAAACCCTGGCGAGCGGGGGGCGTCAGCCCCCTGATGAGGCATGATGTCGGCGATGCGATGGCGCATCAGGGGGCTGACGCCCCCCGCTCGCCGCTTGACGACCTTCGCTCCTCGAAAGCGGCCGCGACGAGGCGTCCGAACCTTTCCGGTGAGCCAGCGCCGCCAGTCCGACCGTGGCCAGGGTTCCCAGCGCCAGGCCGGCCAGGCCGCCGCGCCACGCCTTCCTCAGACCGTGCGTGCATGCTTCGCAGAATGCCCCCGCCGCGCCGGCGAGGAGAATCCAGTCGCGGCCCTGGTCCGCCCAGACCTGAAAGCTGTGGTCGCTCGCCCGGTCGTCGAAGTCGCCGTGGGCGCCGTGGTCCACATCGTCATCGACCGGCGCGTAGATGTTATTCGGCTGGTTCGGATCTCTCTTGCCGTCATACTGCTGGGCGTCGTAGCCTTGCTGGCCCAGATACCAGTCGCCGAGGCCGGGGGCGATCTTGTTGCCCACGATGGCGACGCAGGTAGACCCGCCGACGTACCACTCGCGGCGGTAGTGATGGGCAGCATAGTAGATGGCTTCGGCCGCGACTTCGGGCTGGTAGATGGGCGGCACCGGCTGCGCCTTGCGCGGCAGGCGGCTCTTGACCCAGTCGAACTGCGGCGTGTTGAGCGCCGGCATCTGGATCATGGTGAGCTTGACGCTGCTGTGATCGTGGATCAATTCGGATCGCAAAGAGTCGCAAAATCCCTGGATGGCGTGCTTGGCGGCGCAGTAGGCCGATTGCAGCGGAATGCCGCGGTAGGCCAGCGCCGAGCCGACCTGGAGGATGGCGCCGCGGTTGCGCGGCGCCATGCGCTTGAGGGCGGCGAGCGTGCCGTGGACGTAGCCAAGATAGGTCACCTCCGTGACGCGCTTGTAGTCGGCGGGCGTCATCTCCTTGACCGGGGAGAAGACCGAACACATGGCGTCGTTGACCCAGACGTCGATCGGCCCGAACTCCTTCTCGACGGCTTCCGCCGCCGCTTCCACCTGATCGGCGTTCGCCGTGTCCGTCGGCAGCACCAGCGCTTTGCCGCCCAGCCGCTCGACGTCCCGCCGGGCGCCTTCCAGTCCGGCCCGGCCCCGCGCCAGCAAACCGATATGAGCGCCTCGACGGGCGAAGGCGCAGACAATCGCCCGGCCGACGCCTGCCGACGCCCCGGTGATAACAACGACTTCAGGCGTCCTGTTAGCAGTCATCGTGTCCGTCTCCTTTGCTGTGGCAATCAGCGGTCGTCCGGCCAGTGAAATGAGCAAATGACATACCGGCCGGGCGCTAGCAGCCTCCATCCCACCCCCAGAGCGTTCGCCACACCGAACCCCCGGAGGCCGCCGTCTTTCGGAGAAGATGCACGGACGCCAGCACTTCCGGAGCCGCGGCGAACGCGGTCGAGATCGAGCAGGCGGCCGAAACCAGGCAGAGCGTGCAGAACGCTCCGAACAGCGTCGGCTGGAGGACGACCAGCAGAACCCCGGTAATTCCCAGCGCAAAAGCGATGAAGCCGAAGAAGAGGACGAGCCACGGCGCCGTCCGCCAGCGGTCGCGGCCGCCGACGGCGCCGGTGATCGCTTCGAGGAGATAGGCGGCCGCCCCAAGGGCGGCGTCGGGAATGGGCAGGAGATGGGCCACGGCCGACTGCTTGAGAAGCAGTCTGCTCCCGTTTCCGAAGAACGGTTCCCACACCACGGAGAGAACGCCAATCTGGAAGAGGGCGAGGTAGGTCGCTACGCCCAGTCCGATCAGGGCCAGCACGAAGCCCGGCAGGCGACGCGACCATTTCGAGGGGCTGTCGTCAACTTCCGGCGGCGCTTTCGATCCGGTCATGAGCGGTCTCGACGGGGTTCGGTTGCAGGAGCGAGGGCGGAAAGTCGATTTGCATTTTCCACGCCTTCCGCCCTGCCATTCCCGCTCGTATCCCGCCTCCCTAGGGACGATTAAAGCCGCCCCTGCCAGGGCGGCTTTTATGAGGTCGCATATCCGTGAAGCCAAAAGAGGTGCTGACCCGCGCTAAGTTTCCCTACCAGCCCAAAGCGCGAGCGAGGGGTTCGTCCAACCCCTCGCTCGCGCTTCGGGCTGGTTATGCAGTCCCTTTCTTAACTCGCGGGGGCGTCGCCGAATTTCTTGTCGGCCTTCTTCATCAACTCCTCGAAGCGGGCGCGGGCGAGGGGCCAGGTCTTCTTGGTCAGCGGCACCTCGCAGTTGCCCTTGCCCTTGCAATCGTTCTCGCCGGGGCTTTTCTTGCCGTCGCAGCCGCCCTGGTGCTTGCAGTCGTTCATGCCCTGACAGGAGTGGGCCGCCGCCGTAGCGCAATGGCCCTGGCCGGCGCAGGAATTGGTCGTGCCCTTCTTGCCCTTGTTCGTGCAGGTGTTGATGCCGCGGCAGACGTGCGGGTTCGTGCAAGAGGAGCGGCGTCTCAGCGGCCGCAGGCTGGTCTTTCAACTTGTCGTCGGCCACGGGCTTGTCGGGCGGCTTGCCGCTGGTGGTCCCGGGGCCGCAGCCGATGACGGCGCCGGACACGAGACCGCCGAGCGCGGCAAGGGCCAGACGGGTGAGGTCGCGTCGATTCAGGGTCGGTTCTTTCATGAACTCTCTCCAAGGGTCGAAACGCCGGGCCGACCGGCGGCCCGGTCCGGAATCAGGGCGAAAATCCAGACGCACCGGAGCCTCTAACTCGCTCGTCCTGGGGCAGTGAGTGAATGGCGCGGTCGGCGGCCGCCCGCGGCGGTCCATACGGACGTTTCGGGTCGAAGACAAATCGTTTGAGCAGGCCGTCCATGGAGAAGAGACCGGGGCCGAACAACAGGACCAGCAGCGCCGTCATCAGGTACGGGAACGGGGCGGACTTGACGAAGGCCTGGATGAAGGCGACCTTATCGGTCCACATGTCGTCGAACACGTCCTTATGTTGGGTGGCCAGTGCGACGATCATCGTTCCGATCAGCGGGAGGCTCATGATCCGCGAGGCCGCCCCCAAGATCAGGAAGAGGCCTCCGAACGTTTCCGCGGACCCGGCGAGGTAGGCGTTGAGGGTCGGCAGGGGAATCCCCAGGTCGGCGAAGTAGCCGGCGGTGTCGGAGATGTTGGAGAGCTTTCCCCACCCCGCCGACATGAACCCCACGCCGATCAGCACGCGCAACGCCAGCAGGAGCACCGGCTGGCCGTAGCGCAGCACGTGAATCCAGCCCCGGTAGCACCGCTTCAAAGTCTCCATAGCAGACCCTCCGCAAGTTGGGACTGCGCCGCCGCGCTCACAGGGAGGCCGTCGCGCAGGGATCCGTCGCCGACGCCTGGAGGAATGATATGGGATTGGAGACGACCGACGGGCCGGCAGTCGTGAAGGCCGACGTCCTGTTGGGCGCCGGCCGCGAAAGCATGGCGCCCCCAAGGCGGTCCCCCACACTTCCAGAATCCATTCACGCGCCCGGCGGATCCGTTCTCCCATTCCCAACCGCATCCCGCATCGCTATAACGGGTAAAGCCGTCCTTCCCCTGGAGGTCTTGCACCCGTGACGCCGAAAGAAGTCCTGGCCCTGATCCGGGAAAAGGAAGTCCGCGCGGTCGATCTGCGCTTCATGGACTTTCCCGGTCTGTGGCAGCACTTCACCATCCCCGCCGAGGAACTGGACGAACAGACCTTCGAGGAGGGCAAAGGCTTCGACGGCTCCAGCATCCGCGGCTGGGTCGCCATCAATGAGTCGGACATGCTCGTCAAGCCGGCCCCCGACACCGCGTTCATCGACCCGTTTTGCAAGGACAAAACGCTGACGATGATCTGCAACATCCACGACCCGCTGACCGGCGAGGAGTACACCGCGCGACCCCCGCAACGTCGCCCGCAAGGCCGCCAACTACCTCAAGCTCCAGCGGCGTCGCCGACACCGCCTTTTTCGGACCCGAAGTCGAGTTCTTCATCTTCGACGACGTTCGCTACGACCAGACGCAGCACTCCGGCTACTACTTCCTCGACAGCGTCGAAGGCGCCTGGAACACCGGCCGCGACGAGAAGCCCAACCTCGGCTACAAGCTCCGCTACAAGGAAGGCCACTTCCCCTGCCCGCCGTCCGACGCCCTCAACGATTTGCGCTCCGAAATGATGCTCACCATGATCGAGTGCGGCCTCAAGGTCGAGGCCCAGCATCACGAGGTGGCGTCCGGCGGCCAAGGCGAGATCGACATGCGCTACGCCCCGCTCGTCGAAATGGCGGACAACGTACTCAAGTACAAATACATTGTGAAGAACGTCGCCCGCAAGCACGGGAAGACGGCCACCTTCATGCCCAAGCCGATCTTCCTCGACAACGGATCGGGTATGCACGTCCACACATCGCTGTGGAAGGACGGGAAGAACCTCTTCGCCGGCTCCGGCTACGCCGGCCTCACGGAGACGGCCCTGTACGCCATCGGCGGCCTGCTCCGCCACGCACCGGCCCTGTGCGCCTTCACCAACCCGACCACCAACAGCTACAAGCGCCTGGTGCCCGGCTACGAGGCGCCAGTCAACCTCGCCTACAGCCGCCGCAACCGCTCCGCCGCCATCCGCATCCCGGTCTACTCCCCCAGCCACAAGGCCAAGCGGCTGGAGTACCGCCTGCCGGACGGCTCCAGCAACCCGTACCTCGCCTTCGCCGCCATCCTCATGGCCATGCTCGACGGCATCAAGAACAAGACGCGGCCCGGCGAGCCGCTCGACAAGGACATTTACGACCTGGAACCGGAAGAGCTGGCCAAGGTGCCCAAAACGCCCGCGTCGCTGGACGAGGCGCTGGCCTGCCTGGAGAAGGACCAGGAGTTTCTCCTCCAGGGCGACGTGTTCACGGACGACGTCATCAGCACCTGGATCTGGTACAAACGCGAAAAGGAAGTCGAAGCCATGCGCCTGCGCCCGCATCCGTATGAGTTCGCGTTGTATTATCGACATCTGATGGTGGGCGGCTCGCTCCGCGAGCCGCCCACCATGCCGAGAACGGCCGGACGCCCAGGACCGACGAAGCTCGCTCTCTCCCATTAACCATCGACCGGAAGTCGGCCGGACCCTCTCCCCGGCCAAGCAAGACCGAGGAATCGCAGATGAGTGCATCGATCCGTCAGCAAGCCGTGCGGGCCGTCGTCACGACCGAGTACCCGCTCGAGTACGTGGACTTCAAGAAGGAACACGTCAAGGACCTCTTCGGGGTCAACGTGTTCAACGAGGCGGTGCAGCGCGAGCGGCTGCCCAAGCCGATCTTCAAGGCCCTGCAGAAGACCATCAAGCAGGGGGCGCCGCTCGACCCGGCCATCGCCGACGCCGTCGCCACCGCCATGAAGGACTGGGCCATCGAGAAGGGCGCCACCCACTTCACGCACCATGTTCCAGCCGATGACCGGCCTGACCGCCGAGAAGCACGACAGCTTCCTGCAGCCGTCCAGCGACGGCAAGGCCATCATCGAGTTCAGCGGCAAGGAGCTGGTCACGCGGCGAGCCGGACGCCTCGTCGTTCCCGTCCGGCGGCATCCGCGCCACCTTCGAGGCCCGCGGCTACACCGCCTGGGACCCGACCAGCCCCGCCTACATCTTGGAAGGCCCCAACGGCGCCACCCTCGTCATCCCGACCGCCTTCCTGTCAGCTGGACCGGCGAGGCGCTCGACAAGAAGACGCCGCTGCTGCGCTCGATGGAGGCGCTGTCCACGCAGGCCCTGCGCATCCTGCGGCTGTTCGGCAACACCGACGCCCAGCAAGGTCTTCACCACCGTCGGCCCGGAGCAGGAATACTTCCTGATCGACAAGAACTTCTACTACGCGCGGCCCGACCTGATCAACGCCGGCCGCACCCTCTTCGGCGCCCCGCCGCCCAAGGGCCAGGAGCTGGAGGACCAGTACTTCGGCGCCATCCCCGAGCGCGTCATCGCCTGCATGGCCGACTTCGAGGCGGAGCTGTTCAAGCTGGGCGTGCCGGTCAAGACCCGGCACAACGAGGTCGCCCCCAGCCAGTACGAGATCGCGCCGATCTTCGAGGACTCCAACCTCGCCACCGACCACCAGCATGCTGACGATGGAGGTCATGCGCCGCACCGCCCCGAAGTACGGCCTGGTGGCGCTGTTCCACGAGAAGCCGTTCGCCGGCATCAACGGCTCGGGCAAGCACAACAACTGGTCGATGTCCACCGACACCGGCGAGAACCTGCTCAACCCCGGCGACACGCCGCACGACAACGCCCAGTTCCTCGTCTTCTGCGTGGCCGTCATCCGGGCCGTCGCCAAGTACCCCGAGCTGCTGCGCGTGTCGGTGTGCGGGGCGGCCAACGACCACCGCCTCGGGGCCAACGAGGCGCCGCCGGCCATCATCTCCATCTTCCTCGGCGACCAGCTCCAGGACGTGATGGACCAGCTGGAGAAGGGCGGCGGCGAAGTCCACCAAGCAGGGCGGCTTCATGGAGATCGGCGTCAGCGTGCTGCCCAAGCTGCCCAAGGACGCCGGCGACCGCAACCGCACCAGCCCCTTCGCCTTCACCGGCAACAAGTTCGAGTTCCGCGCCGTCGGCGGCTCGCAGTCGATCGCCGGCCCCAACACCGTGCTCAACACCATCGTGGCCGAGTCGCTGGACTTCATCGCCACCAACCTGGAGAAGGCCGAAGGCGGCCGGCAAGGACCTCAACAAGGCCATGCAGGAGCTGCTGCCGGGCATCATCAAGGAGAGCAAGAAGGTCGTCTTCAACGGCGACAACTACACGCGCGGAATGGCACAAGGAGGCCGAGAAGCGCGGCCTGCCCAACCTGCGCAACACCGTGGATTGCCTGCCGGTGATCGTGCGCAAGGACAGCGTCGAGCTGTTCACCAAGTACAAGGTCTACAGCGAGCGCGAGCTGCAGAGCCGGCTGGCGATCCTGGCCGAGAACTACGTCAAGACGGTGACGATCGAGGGCAAGCTGACGGCGTTCATGGCCCGGACGATGATCCTGCCGGCGGCGCTGCGCTACCAGACCGAGGTGGCGACGGCGGTGAACGCGACGAAGGCGGCCGGCGTCGAGAACGCGGCGCAGGCCGACCTGCTGCAAGATCGCTGACGGCGCACGATCACCGAGTTCCAGAAGGCGACGGCCGACCTGGACCACGCCCTGGGCCACCACGCCGACGGCGAGCCGCTCGACCACGCCAAGCACTACGCGCGACAAGATCCTGCCGGCGATGGCGGCCGTGCGGACGCTCGGCGACAAGCTGGAGACGGTGGTCGCCGACGACCTGTGGCCGCTGCCGACGTACCGGGAGATGCTGTTCATCAAGTGAGGAGTGAGGAGTGAGGAGTGAGGAGTGGGGAGGAAAGCAAGCCCCGCCGGCTTGTCTTTTCTCCCCACTCCTCACTCCTCACTCCTCACTTCATTTCGGCTTGTCCGGCGTCGGCTCCTTGACCGGCTCGGCCGGCAGGTTGGCCGTATCGTCGGCAATCTTGAGGGTCATCTGCAGACCGAAGGTGGTCTTGCCGATGCCGTGGAACGGCTCCCAGTAGCTGATCCAGAGCGGATCGAGGGCCGCCGGGTCGAAGTCGGCCGAGGCCGCCTTGTCCGGCAGCAGGCCGTGCGGGTGCGAGGCCGCGATCGTCCAGTTGCCGTGCAGGACGTACTTGCCCGCCTTGATGCTGGCGCTCACCGGGCCGCCGTGGCAGTTGACGGCGAGGTTGTCGCCGGCGACGGAGTGCGGCGGCACGGACAGCGACAGGGTTTCCAGGCCGTCGCCGGACAGCGTGAAGACGCCGGCGGACTCTTCGGCCGAGCCGCCGCCCTTGCACTCGCTGCGCAGGGCGCCGATGACCTGGCCGTCCATCGTCACCTTGCAGGCCTTGACGTCCTTGGAATCCCAACTCACTTCCAGGACCTGATCCAGGCAGAAGTTCATCTGAGCCAACGAGTCCTTGCACGGGTGGGCGCCGGCCACGACCACGCCCGTGAACGTGACGACGATCGTATCGGTGTCCGGCGTGGCGACGCCGATCAGGCCGCCGCCCGTATGCGTGAAGCCGACGCGCAGCGGCGTGACGTGGCCGTGCCGGTCGTCCAGCTGGAGCGACACGGTCGGGGTGGCCGGCGCGGCCGGCTGCACCGTGATCGTCACGGGCGTGCCCGGCGGCACCTTGGTCGGCTCGTCCTTGGCCATCAACGGCAGCGGCAGCATTGCCACGCCGACCAGACCATAAAAGAGTTTGCGCATCACCATCCTAGGATACTCCTGTCCTTGGCGACTGAGTGGGATCCTTCCCGCCGCCTTCCGTAGGGGAGAGTCAGGACCGCGGCGCCGGCTCCCGGTTCGGGGTTGATTAGGAAGGCACCATGCCTTCCCAATGGCTTCGTGGCTATTTCGTTCGGACTCACCACCGCACGATCACGTCGCAGGCGGCGGTGAACAGGTCGTGCTGGGGATCGACGCCGGGGTTGAACGCCCGGGATTGGCCGTTCCAGTCGTAGCGCAGCTCGGGGCGGAAGATGAGGCCCGGCCGCAGCTTGACCGCCAGGCCGCCCGTCACCTCCGTGTAGATTCCCTTGAAGCCGGTGCGCGACCCTTCGTAGTCGTCGAACAGCCTCCGCCCGCAGCGTGGCCGTGGTCCGCGACGACACGGTGTAGAACAGGTACTCGGCCGTGGACGCCCAGTGAGCCGTGCCGTCGCCGACCGGCGCCGTGTCGCTGACCAGAATGCCGCTACTGAGCGGGATGCTGGTCTGCCACCCGTAAAGCGTTTCCGAGGCGAAGCTCAGCACCGGATTGAACGTGTGGGTGTAGAGCAGATCGACGTCGTTGATGTTGTTGCGTCCGGCCGTCTCGCCGCCGATGCCGGAGGTGGTGATCGTGTCTCCCGCCGCGACTTCCGGGGCCAGCAACGGGGCGCTGTCGTTGAATTTGCCGCGGCCCAGTCCGGCGGCCAGGGTCACCGTGTTGCGACCGCCCTCCGGCTGCGTCCACTTGACGTAGCCGACGAAGCGCGGCTCCTGACCGTCGTCGAAGTCGATGTCGTTGCCGTCCACGAGGCCGCCGGCCACGGTCCAGACCGGGTCGATGGTCAGCGTGGCGATGACGCCGGTGTTCGTGAAGGGCGGGCCGCTGTTGAAGGTGTAGGACCGCGACACCAGCGGCGTGCTGACGGCCTCGATGCTCTCCTCGCCCCAGGGGGCGTAGAAGCGGCCGACCTTGACGTCGAGGCCCTGCTGGACGTTGGGGATGTACACCTCGCCGTAGAACTCGACGGGATCGACGCCGTAGAGGTTCTGCGTCGGGTCGCTGTTGACGAGCTGGCTGTTCCAGATGCCACGGGGCAGCGTGAAGCGGTAGTCGGAGCCGATGAGCCAGTCGGTGCGGAAGCCCCAGGTCGGCATGGTGGTGCCGGTGGTGACGACGGTGCGCTCCATGCGGATGAACATCTGCTGGAGCAGCACGCGATTGGCGCGGTCGTTCCAGGCCATCGGCTCGTTGGAGATGCCGGCGGAGCTGGCGGTGCCGGAGCCTTCGATCCAGCCGTAGATGGCGATGTTATTGCCGTCGAGTTCGCTGCCGAGGTAGGTGCCTTGCAGCTCCTTCATGAGAAACCAGCGCGGCGGGGGGGCGGCGGCCGCGGCGGCGGGCGCGGCGGCGGGCGCGGCCGGCGCGGCGGGGAGCGGCAGCAGGGGGGCTGTGATGTTGATGGGGGCGGGGGGTTGGTCCGGGGGCGGCGGTTCGGGCGCCGCGAAGTTCAACGCCGACGGCAAGACCGCCGGGTCGTCGGGCGCGGCCGCGGCGGGCGCTCGCATCGGCGGCGGAAGCAGGACGGCGTTCGGGAGGTCCACTCCCGGCTGCCCCAGCGCCAGGGCAGCGGACAGAATGGCAGGGGTCCACATGACGGCCTCGTGTTGGGCAAGGAATTACGGGCGGACTGTTCCATTACCGGAAACCGTGCGAGGCCTGGCAGGAGAGGGAACGGCCTTCTTCAGCCGCTTTGCCGGGTCGCAGGAGAGCCTTTACAACCCTCTACTTCGGCATGAGAGGAAGCCGGCGTGTACCGGGAGGAAGCGGCGAGAAGCGTATTTCTCCCCCGACCGCGCAATCTGTTCCGCCGGGTCAAAGTCGGCGGACGGTAGGGGCGGCCCGCCGCCGTAAACCTTGTTTTGCGGGATTTGAGGCAATGAAGCGGTTTGCACGACCAGCCCCGAGCGCGAGCGAGGGGGTCGGCGCCGACCCCCTCGCTCGCGCTCGGGGCTGGTAAGGAAGGGTTTGGAATCGACTTCCAAGAGGGGGAGGTGGCGCCGCGAACCGTCACGCCGCCGGCAGCAGCGCCTGGATGTTCCGTTGGCCGTCGCGGGCGGCGTCGGCGAGCGCCTGCAACGGGCCTGTTGTGGAGGCGCCGGCCAGGGAAGCGTCGTTGGCCGCCCGCCGGAACTCGCTCTCCGCGTCGATCAATTCCTGGCGGGCGCCGACCAGCGCGATCGCGCCTGCGCCGGCGGCAAGGCGCGAGCGTGATCCATCAGATCGCCCCCGATCAACTCGCGGTACACCTTCGCCAGGCGGCCGAGGTTCTCCGCGTCGCCGTCGCGCGTCAGCGCCCGCGCCTGACCGCGCAGCTTCACCGTCAGGGCGGTCAGCCGTTCCACGCGCTCGCGCGGCTCGACCAGGGCGCGAATGCCGTCGCGCTCCTTGTGGATTTGAACGATCCACGAAGGATCTGGATGCGGCGTCGGCGCCAGGACACGCGGCCACGACCACCAGCCGAGCGTGAACACGGCCAGGACGGCGGCGATGGCGACGGCCAGCGACAGCTTTTGCAGACCGCGTTCCTTGACCGGCGTCGGCCACGGCCGCGGCACGTGCAGGACCACCGGCCCGCCCGTCCGCAGGAAGCGCCGCACGAACGCCGATCGGGCCGACGACGCCGGCACGGGCAGGCGCGGGATCTGTCGTTCGACCAGGGTGAGCCGCCGGCCCAGGGCGCGGCAGGACGCACAGGCGGCGAGGTGGCGGCGCACGTCGTCGTCGGTCGGCCGGTCGGGATGTTCCTCGGCGAGGAGGCGGCGCCGGGCGACGTCACAGTTCATGGCTTCTCCTGTTCCTGGCGAGGGGCGAGCAGCGCCAGCAACTTCTGGCGCGCCTTGAAGACGCGCCAGCGGGCCGTCTCCTCGGTCAGGTCCAGCACCTCGGCGATCTCGCGGAACGACAGTCCCTGCTCGGCGCGGAGCAACAGCGCCGCCCGGTATTCCGGCGGCAGTCGGCCCAGGGCGCGGGCCAGGTCTCGCAGCGCCTCGCGGCTCTCGGCCTCCTCAGCGGGTCCGGCGCAGTCGTCCGCCACGTCCTCGGGCAAGGCTTCCCCACCGCGGGCCGTGGCGTGGCGCTGGTTGGCGAAGTTGTTGTGGGCGATGCGAAACAGCCAGGCCGTGAAGTTCGTGCCCGCCCGGAAGCCGGCCAACCCGCTGAACGCCTTGAGGAAGGTCTCCTGCGCCAGGCCCTCGGCCGTGTGACGATCGCGCGTCAGGCGAACCAGCCAGCGATACAGGCGATCCCAGTAGGATTCGACTAGCGCGGCGAAGGCGGGCCGATCGCCCTTCTGGGCGGCGCGGATGAGCCGCTCCTCCTCGACCGGCCGGTCAGGGGAATCGCCTGGAGAGGCCACGCACAGGATCCTCGGCCCTCGCGCCGGCGGCGTCCACACGGGCGCGGCCGGGAGGGGAAACCCCTCGATTCTACCGCGTCCGCACGGGGGCTGGTAGGCGCCCCGCTCCGCGGGGCCCTACCAGGGATAACCCCGCCGGAGCCCGCTTCGTTGGCGCGGCCCGGACCACCCTGGAGGATTTCGACCATAGAGATCCGTCGTTCCTTCCCGAAACTTCCTCCGCATTTTTGTGGTTGAGTTCGCTCAAAGCGCCTACAATGCCGTGAATGGCCAGGAGCCGGATCGCCCGGGCGCCGGTCGCGTTCCGAGGCGTCGGCCGTCCATCCCATCTCTTTACAAGGGGAAATCATGGATTCGCAGGACCTGAATCGTCGTTCGTTCGGCAAGTTGGCCGCGGCCGCCCTCGGCGGGATGCTGGCCGGCGCCGGCCTCGTCGTCGCCAAGGACGAGCCCAAGGCGAAGGACAAGGAGAAGCCGTTGATGGCCCAGGAGCCGAACATCTGTCGCGGCCTGAACACCTGCAAGGGCAAGGGCGCGGGCAGCAAGAACGCCTGCGCCGGCCAGGGCGACTGCGCCACGGCCAAGGCCCACACCTGCGCCGGCGACAACGACTGCGCCGGCCTCGGCGGCTGCAACAACGACGTCGCCAAGCCGGGCGAGAACAAGTGCAAGGGCATGGGCGGCTGCCACGTCCCGATCAAGGACGCGAAGATCTGGACCAAGGCCCGCGCGAACTTCGAGGCCGACATGAAGAAGGCCTTCCCCGACAAGAAGATCGGCGAGGCGCCGCCGGCCAAGTAATGGCGGCCCCGTCCAAAGCGTTTCCCCGGCGAACGTGCGGCGTTCGCCGGGGTCCGTTCTCTCCCGCCCTGTCCGCCGGAACCGGAACCATGCTTTCCCCCCGCCTCGGCTACGCCAACCTCGGACTGGGCGTCGGCCTGCGCACCGTCCACTTCTCCCACATCCTGCGCCAACAGCCGCAAGTGGACTGGTTCGAGGCCATCTCCGAAAACTTCATGGACTCCGGCGGCCGGCCGCGCTACGTCCTGGAGCAGGTGGCTGAACGCTACCCCGTCGTCCTGCACGGCGTCTCGCTGTCCATCGGCAGCACCGACCCCCTCAACTTCGACTATCTGCAAAAGCTCAAAAATCTGGCCCAGGCCGTCAACGCCCGCTGGGTGTCCGACCATCTGTGCTGGACCGGCGTGGCCGGCCTCAACGCCCACGACCTGCTGCCCGTGCCGCTCAACGAGGAGACGCTGGCCCACGTCCAGAGCCGCGTCAAGACCGTGCAGGAGTTCCTGGAGCGTCCGCTGGTGCTGGAGAACCCCAGCACCTACGTCGGCTTCACCGACTCGACGATGCCGGAGTGGGAGTTTTTGACGCGTCTGGCGGAGGGGACCGACTGCGGCTTGCTCCTCGACGTCAACAACGTGTTCGTCTCGGCGGTCAACCACGACTTCGACCCGGAGGAGTACGTCCGCAACGTGCCGCACGGGCGCGTGGTGCAGTTCCACCTGGCCGGTCACACCGACTGCGGCACGCACCGCATCGACACGCACGACGGGGAGGTGATCGACCCGGTGTGGGAACTGTACCGCCTGGCGCATAAGCTGACGGGCGGAGCCTCGACGCTCCTGGAATGGGACGCGAAGATCCCGGAGTTCCCGGTGGTCCACGCGGAGGTGCTCAAGGCGAAGAGCTACATGAGCGAGCGCCTATCGCCGGCGCCGTCGGCGCCGTCGGCGGCTCCCGTCGCCGCACCGGGCGCGGTTTCCAACCCCGTGTCGTTCCTCATGGCGTCGTCGGCCGATTCCTGCGCGACGACGGCTCCCTGAAACGCGCCTGAGAAATCTCCGGCTTCGCCATGAACCCGACGAACAAGCCGACGCCCACCCTTGACCGAATCCAGCGCTGGATGCAGGCCGCCGTCATGCACCCGGACGGCGTCGTCGCGGGAATGCAGTCCCCGGAGGCCCGCGCCGCGATCGACGCCGGCGCGGTGGAGGAAGTCGTCACCCGGTCGAAAGCGCTGACGGCCGCGGAGCGGTTGGCGATCTACGGCAGCGCCTACTACGCCCGGCTGCTGGAATGCCTGCGCGAGGAGTACCCGGCGACGGCCCACGCCCTGGGCGAGGAAACTTTTGACGCATTCGCGGCCGCCTATCTCCAGCATTATCCGTCGCGCAGCTACACGCTCTGCCGCCTGGGCGCGAACTTCCCGCACTTCCTGACGGAGACCCGCCCGCCGCGCGAGGAGGGCGAGCCGGAGGTGAGCTGGCCGGAGTTCCTGGCCGATCTGGCCGCGTTCGAGTGGGTGTTCAGCGAGGTCTTCGACGGGCCGGGCGTGGAAGGCGGTAGGAGTGGGGTAACCCGGCCCCTACTCGACGAGGCGAAGGTGCGGGCCGTGCCGCCGGAGCGCTGGGCGGAGGCCCGGCTCACGGCGGTCCCCTGTCTGCGGCTGCTGGCCCTGCGCTTCCCCGTCCAGGACTATTACGCCGAGGTGCGGGCGGAGAAAAGCCCATCATTGCCGCCGCCGGCCGAGACGTACCTGGCGCTGGCGCGACGGCACTACGTCGTTCACCATTACCCGTTGTCCGCCCCCGAATATCGGCTATTGAACGCTCTGGTCGCGGGGAGGTCCGTGGGGGAGGCGATCGAGGAAGCGGCGCGGTCGCCGGGCGCCGACCTGGATCATCTGGCGGCGAACCTGCACGACTGGTTTCGGCGCTGGGCGGCGCTGGGGTTCTTCGAGTCGGTGGCGCTGTCCGCGTGACCGATAAGGCTGCGCCGTTTAGCCGCGACGCGGAGCGGAGCGCTCCGATCAAGCGCTCCGCTCCGCGTCGCGGCTATAGCTCGTCAGGAAAGTAATGCGCGGTGTGCCACGGCTGTGTCAGCCGTGTTTGGGCCGCCCAACACGGCTGACACAGCCGTGGCACACCGTATCCACCCGTGCATTACTTTCCTGAAGACCGATAAACGGGGCGTTTGCGCCGCCCTACCCACCCCGTCAGAAACACCAATCCCGCCGAGATCGCCACGCCGGCGGACAGGGCCGCCAGCACCACCGGCACGCTGAGCCGGTCGGCCGCCCAGCCGGCGGCGAGGCCGCCCACCGGCGCCGTGATGCAAACGATCATCGACCAGATCGCCAGGACGCGGCCGCGGTTGTGTTCGTCGGCGCTGAGTTGGGTGATGGTCTGACTGGTGGCACCGAACAGAATCAATCCCGCTCCCATAAGGGCGCAACACAGCATGGCCGGCGGCAGGCTTTGCGCGCCGGCCAGCCCCAGCAGCCCCGCCGCGGCCAGGGCCACGCCGGCGGCGAGGAACCAGCGCCGCAGCGCCGCCGAGTCGCACGACGCCGCCAGCAGGGTCGAGGGCACCGCGCCGACGCCGAACGAGCAGAGCAGCATTCCGTAGCCGTAGCCGTTGGCGTTGGCGCCGAGGCAACGGCCGGCCACCGCCGTCAAGAGCACCAGGATCGGCCAGGCGAACAGCCCCACCGCCCCCGTCAGTACGAGCACGAGGCGCAGATCGCGCCGCTTTCGCACGAACCGGAAACCGTCCATCAAGCCCGGCCGCGCACGGTGGGCCGGCGGCGCGTCGCCGTTGACGTCCATCAGCGCCAGGGCCGCCAGCACGGCGAGGAAACTGAGGGCGTTGAGGAGGAAGCAGAGGGCCGGGCCGGCCAGAAAAAGCAGCAGGGCGCCGAGGGCGGGGCCGACGACGCGGGCGCCGTTGAACATCAGCGAGTTGAGGGCGACGGCGTTATGCAGGTCGTCGCGGCCGACCATGTCCACGACGAAGGCCAGGCGGGCTGGCACGTCCAGGGCGTTGACGACGCCGGACGCGGCGGCGAAGACGAGCATGTACCAGGGGGTGAGCGAGCCGCAGGCGACGACGGCGGCCAGTCCGAGGGCCTGGGCCAGCAGGCCGGCCTGGGTAGCCATGATGAGCGGCCGCTTGGCCAGGCGGTCGGCCAGGGCGCCGCCCCACGGCCCCAGCAGGAGCATCGGCAGCACCTGGGCGGCCACGATCAGGCCCGCCCACAGCGCCTGGTCGGTGCAGTCCCAGGCCAGCCAGGTCAGGGCCGTCGTCTGGACCCAGCTGCCGATGAGCGACACCAGTTGTCCGCAGAAATAGAGGCGGTAGTTGCGGTGGCGGAGGGCGCGGAAGGTGCGGTTCGGCCGCCGCAGCGGTGCGGCCGGGGGCGGGCAAGAGGGACGGAGGACGGTCGGCGCCTCCGCGGATGCGGCGTTCGGCGACATGCTTGTACCCTAGCTCCCCGCCGCGTGCAGTCAAGACGATTTCACGGCCGGTCGCGGCCCGGCTGCACCTTGTCGTGGAGGAGGTCCACGAACTGCTCCAGCAAATCGAGATATTCCGTACCGGCGATGGCGTGAATTCGTTCCACGATCCGGCGCCGCCTCTCCAGCCTCTGAACGAAGCCCTCGACGCCGAAGGCGCGGAGCGGCCCGGCCGAGCCTTGTAGGGCGAGCAGCTCGTGGCGTTCCTCGGCCGAGAGGCGGCGCGCCCGGTCGGGGTTGCGTTCCAGCCAGGCGACCAGCTCCGGCTGCGTCGCCTGTTCGTAGAGGCGCCGCACCCCAGCCTCGCCGTCGGCCGGCTGGGCGTCGCGCATGAGCGGCAGCAGCTTCTCCAGGGGCAGGCTGCGCAGGTCGTTGACCGACAGACCCAGCGCTCGGGCGCAGGCGAGAATGGTGGAGTTGCGCAGACTGCGTCCGCCGACTCGGAGGAGGATCTGCCGGGCGGTGTGTCGGTTGACGCGGGCAATGCGCCGAACTCTTCCTGGTTCCAGCCCCGCTCTTCCACCAGACGCGCGATCCGGGCCGCGAGTTCGGGGGGGTTGTTCGTCGGTTGCTCTTCCATGTCGTGATCCTACCGCAGCCGCTGGCGCGGGAACAGGGCTGCCATCGGCCGAACAACGGGCGCCGGCGCCGCTCTCTCGGACGGTGCGAAGGTCGGCAAAGGCATTGAAAACCGGAAGAAACCGCGTAGGATATGGTGAGCGTTCGGGGCTGAAAGGCTCCCCTCTGGACGGAACGGCGGAAATTGCGGGCGGTCAGGAAGACTCGGGGCGTGGCGCAGTTTGGCTAGCGCGCCTGAATGGGGTTCAGGAGGTCGGAGGTTCGAATCCTCTCGCCCCGACATCGCAAGGGCTGGCGTGACAACAAGTTGCGTCGGCCCTTGTTTTTCCTCCCGAGGCTCGGGTAGGAAACTGGATAGGAAACCCCGGCGTGTCTCGCCGGGTAGTACCTGAAAGACGCAAGAGGCCACCGCCGGAGGTTCGGCGGCTGGCCGAAAGAGCAAGCCTCTCGGCTTACCCGTGGAAACGGGAGAACTGCTCATGCGTCCGCATCATCCCTGGTATCGTGCCGCCAAGAACGCCTGGTACGTCGAGATCGGCGGCACCAGCACCTGCTCGGCAAGCACCCCGAAGACGTGCCCCCGCCCCGCAAACGCAAACGCGGCGATCCGCCGCCCCGGCCTCCGGAGGAGATCGAGCAGGCGTATTACCGCCTGATGGCCGACCGACCCGGCCAGCTGCCGAAGGCGGCCGACGCTCAAGGTCTGCCAGGTCTGCGACCTGTTCCTCGACTACTCCCAGAAGCACCACGCAGCCGACACCTACCGCGGCTACAAGGATTTCCTGCAGGATTTCTGCGAGCTGTACGGCACGCTGCTGGCCAAGGACCTGAAGCCGCTGCACGTCACCCGCTGGCTGGACGCCCATCCCGGCTGGAACGGCTCCCGCCGCAACGCCATCGTCGCCGTGAAGCGGGCCTTCAACTGGGCCGACGCCGAGGGCGTGCTGCAGCCCAACCCGATCAAGGCGGTGAAGAAGCCGCCGCAGCGGCACCGCGACCGCGTGCTGACGCCCGAGGAGCGGCAGGAAATTCTGCGCGACGATCAAGGACCAGCCTTCCGCGAGTTCGTCTTCGCCATGAGGAAACCGGCGCCCGGCCGGGCGAGGTGCGGAAGGTGACGGCCGCCCACGTCAACCTCGACCTCGGCGTGTGGATCTTCAAGGAACACAAGACGGCCAAGCGGACCGGCCGGCCGCGGATGATCTACCTGACGCCGGCGATGGTGGAGCTGACCCGCAAGCTGGTGGAGAAATACCCGGAAGGGCCGCTGTTCCGCGGGCCGCGGAGCAAGCGGGGCTTTACCCGCAACGGCGTCCGCTGCCGGTTCCGCAGCCTCCGCGAGAAGCTGCCGCACCTGGCCGGCGTCATCAGCTACACGATGCGGCACAGCTTCGCCACGCAGGCCCTGGTCAACGGCGTCGGCATCGCCCATGTCGCCGAACTGATGGGGCACGTGGACACCAGCATGGTGAGCCAGCACTACGCCCACCTGGCCGGCAACGTCCAGCACATGCGGGA